>OZ240667.1:0-4829885 GCA_965198625.1 uncultured Granulicella sp. | reverse complement strand
CACGCCCACCTGCCGCGCCAGCAGCACGTGCTCCTTGGTCTGCGGCATCGGACCGTCGGTCGCCGCCACCACCAGGATCGCGCCATCCATCTGCGCCGCGCCCGTGATCATGTTCTTGATGTAGTCCGCGTGGCCCGGGCAGTCGACGTGCGCATAGTGCCGGTTGGGCGTCTCGTACTCCACATGCGAGGTGGCAATCGTGATCCCGCGCTCCCGCTCTTCGGGCGCGTTATCGATCGTGTCGAACGAGCGGAACGTGTTCTTCGGGTTGTGCTTCGACAACACCTTCGTGATCGCCGCCGTCAGCGTCGTCTTGCCATGATCAATATGCCCAATCGTCCCGATGTTCACGTGCGGCTTGGACCGGTCAAACTTTTCCTTACCCATGTTGCTCTCCTGTTAGTACTGAACTCTTACCACTGACCCTGTTGTTACTTCTTATCGTCCTTACCTTGAACCTTGGCGATGATCTCTTCCGACACCGACCGCGGCGCCTCTTCGTACTGCTTGAACTGCATGGAGTAGTTCGCCCGTCCCTGCGTCGCCCCGCGCATATGCGTCGCATATCCGAACATCGTGGATAGCGGGACCGACGCGCGAATCGCCTGCGTATTCCCAACCATCTCCATGCCTTCGATCCGTCCGCGCCGCGAGTTCAAGTCGCCGATGATCGTACCCATGTAATCCTCAGGTACCGTCACCTCGACCGCCATCACCGGCTCCAACAGCACTGGCTTGGCTTTGCGCGCGGCCTCCTTGAACGCCATCGAGCCCGCAATCTTGAACGCCATTTCGTTCGAGTCCACATCGTGATAGCTGCCGTCGTAGAGGCTTACCTTGATGTCGACCATCTCGTAACCTGCCAGCACGCCGCCCTGCATCGCTTCCTGGATACCCTGGTCGATCGGCTTGATGTACTCCTTGGGCACTGTACCGCCCTTGGTGTCGTTCGAGAACTCGTAGCCTTTGCCCGGCTCGTTCGGCGAGATCCGGATCTTCGCGTGGCCGTAGTTGCCCGAGCCGCCCGTCTGCCGGATGTACTTGCCCTCAGCCTCGGCGCTGGCGCGGATCGTCTCGCGATAGTTCACCTGCGGCTTGCCTACGTTGGCCTCGACCTTGTACTCGCGCATCATGCGGTCGACGATGATCTCGAGATGCAGCTCACCCATCCCGGCAATGATCGTCTGGCCCGAATCGATGTCGGTCCGTACGTTGAAAGTAGGATCTTCCTGCGCCAGCTTGGCCAGCGCCATCCCCATCTTTTCCTGGTCCGCCTTGGTCTTCGGCTCTACCGCTACCTCGATCACTGGCTTCGGGAAATCGATCCGTTCCAGCACCACTGGAGCCTTCTCCGAGCAGATCGTATCTCCCGTAATGATGTTCTTGAGCCCAACCGCCGCGCAGATGTCGCCCGCCAGGATCTCGGTGATCTCTTCCCGCTTGTTGGCATGCATCTTCAGCAATCGGCCGATGCGCTCGGTCTTCTGCGTACGCGGGTTCAACACCGAGTCGCCCGTCTTCAGCGTTCCCGAGTAAACCCGGATGAAGATCAGCTGGCCCACAAATGGATCCGTCATGATCTTGAAGCCCAGCGCCGACAGCGGCTCGTTATCGTCCGGCTTGCGAACGATCTCCTCTTCCATATTGTCCGGGTTGTGCCCGATCATCGGAGGAATATCAAGCGGGCTGGGCAGGTAGTCCACCACAGCATCCAGCAATGTCTGCACGCCCTTGTTCTTGAAGCTCGATCCGCACAGCACCGGAAAGATGTTCATCGCGATCGTCGCCTTGCGAATCCCCTTCTTCAGCTGCTCTTCGGTCGGCTCCTGACCCTCGAGATACATGTGCATGATATCGTCGTCCGAATCCGCAACCGCCTCGATTAGGTCATGACGCGCCTTGTTGGCGGTCTCCACCAGGTCGGCCGGAATCTCTTCAATCGAATACTCGGCACCCATCGTCTCGTCGTGCCACAGGATCGCCTTCATCGTCACCAGGTCGACCACGCCGGCAAACTTCGCCTCCGCGCCAATCTGGATATTGATCGGCACCGCGCGCGCCCCCAACCGATCCACGATGGTTGAAGTCGCATACACTGCGTCCGCGCCCGCCTTATCCATTTTGTTGATAAAGCAGACACGCGGCACCTTGTACTTATCCGCTTGCCGCCACACCGTCTCACTTTGCGGCTGAACTCCTGCCACTGCATCAAAGCACGCCACCGCACCGTCGAGCACGCGCAAGCTGCGCTCCACCTCAGCCGTGAAATCCACGTGGCCGGGCGTGTCGATGATGTTGATGCGGGTGTTTTTCCAGGTGCAGGTCGTCGCGGCCGAAGTAATCGTAATGCCGCGCTCCTGCTCCTGCTCCATCCAGTCCATGGTGGCAGTGCCCTCGTGCACCTCACCTATACGGTGAGTAATGCCCGTGTAGAAAAGAATGCGCTCGGTCGTCGTCGTCTTTCCGGCGTCAATGTGCGCCATGATTCCGATGTTCCGGCAACGATTCAGAGGTATAGTGCGTGCCACGGTCGTATCTCTTCTCTGCAGGCGCAGCCTGCGGTGATCCTTCATCAAAACCCGACAGTCGACTCCCCTGACTGCCTCTTGCTGCCCGTCCCTGCTTCTACCGCACTCCTACCAGCGATAGTGCGCGAATGCCTTGTTGGCCTCGGCCATGCGGTGAACATCTTCCTTCTTCTTCATCGCCGCACCGCGCCCGTTGGCGGCATCCAGCAGCTCCGCCGTCAGTTTCTCCGTCATGCCCTTCTCACCGCGCGCCCGCCCGTACGTCACCAGCCAGCGGATCGCCAGCGAGGTTCTCCGCTCCGGCAGCACTTCGATCGGCACCTGGTAGTTGGCACCGCCGACACGCCGACTCTTCACCTCAAGCAACGGCTTGCAGTTTTCAACCGCTTTCTTGAACAGCTTCAGGGCCTCGTCTCCGCCCTTCTGTTCCAGGTTTGTCATGGCGGTGTAAAAGATGCCCTGCGCCGTCGACTTCTTGCCGCCCCACATCATCGAGTTCACAAACTTGGTCACGAGGGTCGACCCGTACACTGGATCCGGAGCCACTTCACGCTTGGCGATGAAACCTTTTCTCGGCATTGCTCTTCTCTTCTTCCTTCAGGGCCGTCGACATCTCAAGCCGCTGAACTTATCGAACGAACCTTGTCTAGGGCCTGGCCATCAGGACCAGGAGCCCTGCTAGCCAAACCGTGCCTCACCTGCCAGGCCTTAGTCCCTAGGCCTGGTTCCTGCACTTATTTCGCTGCTGCCTTCGGACGCTTCGCCCCGTACTTCGACCGGCCCTGCATCCGCTTGGCCACGCCCACTGAATCCAACGTCCCGCGCACCACGTGGTAGCGCACACCGGGCAGATCCTTCACGCGGCCACCGCGGATCAGCACAATCGAGTGCTCCTGCAGGTTGTGACCAATACCGGGGATATACGTCGTCACTTCGATCCCGTTGGTCAACCGCACGCGCGCAACTTTGCGCAGAGCCGAGTTCGGCTTCTTGGGCGTCTGGGTGTAGACGCGCGTGCACACGCCGCGCCGCTGCGGCGAACCCTGAAGCGCTGGGCTTGCAGTCTTATAGCGAGTGGGCGTACGGCCCTGCTTGACGAGTTGATGGAACGTAGGCACGCAGTACTCCTTGAAAACCTGGCAAGAACTCGGTGAACTACCCGGTACAACCACGAACAACCTGGCCGCCTTCTGGGTTCCCGCATTCCGTACATGCGAAAACATGAGGACGCTGAAGCGCCTCGCGCAGAAATTGTCCCTGCTGTACGTCTGTTACATCCATTCAGACGAAATACAGTCGACGGTGACCGAACTCCTGAATCCTAGCTCCCGGTCTCCCGGGTATAGCGCGTTGGATCAAGCCGGCTCCGTTTCGCTGTTCCCGACCGCATAGCCCATCCACATAGGTTCCCAGACATCGGGGAGGAGGGTGGCGCAGTCGCGTTTGCGAAGGGCCGCGGAAGGCACCGTTCCCTAGACCTCAGAGAACCCGCGGTAAAGCTCTTGCGTTACCTGATTAGTGTACCCGACTAGTGCCCGCAAGTCGAATCTTCACGAGAATCGGCTATGGGCACCAATGCAACCTTCTAAAGCTACCAAAAGAAAGTCGGGTAAGTCAACCTTCCTGCGTCCACCTCTAGAGCGTCGCGCAAGCACCACAAGAAGGTGACCGCGGGCGTTCAGGCATAGCGGAAGAGAGCCTTGAACCCGTAATCCATGTGCTGCTGGATGTGGCAGTGAAACAGCGACAGCCCCGGCTGGTCCGCGGTGAAATCGACCACCGCACGCCCGTAGTACGGAACGATCACGGTATCCTTCACGATCCCCGCCGTCTTCTTGCCGTTGATCTCGGCAAGCTCCCAGAGGTGCCGATGCAGGTGCACTGGGTGCGCGTCGTCGCTGCGATTGCGCATCACCAGGCGATAGCGCGTACCCTGCTGCAGTACGAACTCACGCTCGTGCGGATAGACCTTTCCGTTCACCAGCCAGGAGTTGAACTTGCCCGCGCCTCCCGGAATCTTCTCGAAGACCATGTCAATCGTCTGCTGCGGCGCCGGCCCGCTCGCACCAGAGCGGCCAAAGATGGTGTAGTCCCAGGCGGCCTTCTTCGGATCCAGCCACTGCGGCGTCCGGTGTTGCCCCGCATACTCCACCACCACACCCATCCCTCCCTCGCGCACCATCTTTTCGGTCGAGCCAAGCACCCACACCCCGGGGTTGGTCATCTCGACTTCCACATCAATCCGCTCTCCTGCTCCAACGAAGATCGAGTCCAGCGTCTGCGGAGTAGGCACCGCGTTCCCATCCATGGCGATGACCTTCATCTTGTGTCCGGTCAACGCGATGCGCCGGTTCTCAATCGCGCTCGCATTCAGGAAGTGAATCAGAAGCCGCTGCCCTTCGCGCACCCGGATCGGGTCGCCGGAACCCAGAGCCTTGTCGTTGATCGAGTAACTCATCGACCCCACCTCAAGCCCGTCCGGATCGGTATTCAGCGTCGCCGGCTTTTCCAGCAGCGGACCGTCGTGCGAGTCATCATCGTCATCATCCATGGTGCCGGTAAAAAACGGCTCCCAATCGCGCAGCGCCAGGAAGAGCTCCTGGTCGTAACGGCCAGGGTCATTTGCCCCATCCACATACACGAAGCCGAACTGACCCGTATAGGCTCCCTTGTGCAGGTCGTCCATCGCCATCGCGTGAGAGTGGTACCAACGGCTGCCGGCAGGCCCGGGGGTCAGCTGAAATCGGTGCCGCCCGTGCGGCGCCACCAACGGCGACCCCTCCTCCTCGGTTCCGTCTACTTCCGCCGGAATCAACATGCCATGCCAATGCACCAGCTCCGGGGTGTCAGTGTCGTTGATCACCTCCACCGTCACCGGCTTGCCTTCGCGCATGCGCAGCACGGGCCCGGGCGCCGTCCCGTTGTAGCCGATCGTCGAGATGATGCGGGCGCGATCAAGCTCCACCGTCACCGGGGCAATGCGCAGGGTGTAATCCGCCTTGGCCTCCGGCCCAGACTGCACGCCGCCGGCGGGCGAGGTCATGGTCATCGCCTGGCCCAGCAGCGGCATTCGCGCCGCGCCACTCTGCGCCGCCGCCAGTCCGCCGAGCTTCAGCAGATCCCGCCGATTCATTTTTGTATGACTCTCCGGGCCAGAAACTGTCTGATCATCGCACGGGCTCGAATCGTACGCCAACCACGCCAACCAAGCTCCTTTGATCGCGTCACGCCGCTAAACTCCGTCACGCCTGCGTGGGCGGAATCTCAGCTAAGCTAGTGGAGGGGATTACTCCATGAAGCGCATCCGCTATACCAAGTTCACCGGCGACCTCGCCTCCTCCTTGGGTCTCGAAGACCTCATGCAGGCGCTCTCCGATTTCCTGCTCGATTCCGGTTTCCAGGACCCCATGTCCCGCTTCCAGTCGCTCGACGGCGACCAGACCTTGGAGAACCTCCGTGAAGCGATTCGTCAGGCGCTTGATTCGGGCGAACTCTTCGATGAGGAGACCCAGGAGAAGTATGAGGCCCTTTCCGAGGAGCAGATCGAAGAGCTCATCGACCAGATCATCCAGAAGATGCAGGAGCAGAACTTCATCAATGCGGAGCAGCCCCAGGAGACCGGCGAAGGCAACTCCGGCGAGGGCGAGTCCGCACGCTTTGAAGTCACCGATAAAGCCATGGACTTCCTCGGCTACAAGGCTCTGCGCGAACTGCTGGGTCCGCTGGGCAAATCGTCCCTGGGCCGTCACGACACCCGCCACGAGGCCTCCGGCGTCGAGACGAACGGGTCGTCCAAACCTTATGAGTTCGGCGACTCGCTGAACCTCGACATCACGGCGACGCTCTCCAACGTCTTCGCCCGCGAGGGCACCGACTTCAACAAGCACAACGGCCGCTTGAACCTGGAGTACTCAGACCTCCAGGTTCAGCAGGCCGACTATCAGTCCTCCTGCGCCACCGTCGTCCTGCTCGACTGCTCGCACTCCATGATCCTCTACGGCGAAGACCGCTTCACGCCAGCCAAACGCGTCGCCATGGCGCTTTCGCACCTCATCCGCACCCAGTATCCCGGCGACACCATCGACCTCGTCCTGTTTCACGACACGGCGGAACACATCCCCATCGGCCAACTTCCGCGCGTCAAAGTCGGCCCGCACTATACCAACACCCGCGAGGGCCTCCGCGTGGCTCAGCGTATCCTCGCCCGCAGCAACAAGGACATGCGCCAGATCGTCATGATCACGGACGGCAAGCCGTCGGCGCTGACTCTTCCCGACGGCCGCATCTACAAGAACGCCTTCGGGCTCGACCCCCTGGTCATCTCCGAGACGCTCGAGGAAGTCAGCCGCTGCAAACGCAGCAACATCATGATCAACACCTTCATGCTGGCCAGCGACTTTCAGCTCGTCCAGTTCGTGCAGCAGGTCTCACAGATGTGCCGCGGCAAAGCCTACTTCACCACGCCCGAGACGCTTGGCAGCTACCTGCTGATGGATTACATGCAGCGGCGCATGAAGACCATCCACTAGGCTGGGACACCTCGCGTGGGGGCCACGCGCCCGGAACAGTTCGACTAAAACGGCTTCGCGATCACCTTCCCCACGCCCTTCAGCACCTTGCCCGTGCCCTTTACCGAGCCCACAGCCACATCTTTGCCCGCAATGACGCCGCCCTTGGCCACGTCGCCGGCGGCATTCAGCGGATGCAGCGTCGCCAGATCTGCCGCGCCCTTCCCCACTCCCGCGGCGGCGGCGCCTGCTCCCTTCGCCGCGCCTTTGCCGATGTCGCCTGTCCCGCTTCCGATCTCGCCGCCCGCGCTTCGGCCGTGCTTGTGCGGCGCAGGTTGCTGGACGGCCGTACTCTGCGCAGGCTCTAAACTCTGGCCCGAAGCCACGCCGAAGAGCACCAAGGCCATCGACAACACGGAGACAGCAGCACGTGTCTTCATCGTTCACACTCCTCCAGCTTGGATGCCTCCAGCGTAAGAACGGCAGCAGTCCGCAATTCTGAAGCTGCAGCACCAACGCGGAACCAGCAGCGTCGCGCACGCGTACATACCAAAGCGGCTATCCGGCGTCATACTGCTCGAACCGCAATCGAGGATACCCATGACTCCGCAGGAACAGCAACTCCTCCAGGGACTTACCAATCGCGTGAACCAGACCGTCCTCTCCGACAAAGACCCCGACGCGGAGCAGTTCATTCAGCAGGCGCTGGGCCGCAATCCGGACGCCCTCTATATTTTGGCCCAAACGGTGCTGGTGCAGCAGTATGCGCTGGACCAGGCGAAACAACAGCTGGACCAGGCAAGACAGCAGCTGGATCAGCTCAAGTCGCAACAACAGCCCGCGGCGCAGAAGCACACCAGCTTCCTGGGGAGCCTCCTGGGCCGGGACGATGAGCCGTCGCGGCCAGCGGCCCCGCCACCCCCTGCGGCGCCGCCGCAGTACGCGCCCGTTCAGCAGGGGCAATACGCGCAGCCCGCAGGCTACGGCGCGCCGCAATATGGGGCGGGGTCGCAGTTTGGCGGGGCTCAGTTTGGTGTTCCGCAGCAGGGCGGCTTTCTCCGCTCTGCCATGCAGACGGCGGCCGGCGTAGCCGCCGGCGCCCTCGCCTTTGAAGGCATCGAGTCGCTGATGCACGGCTTCGGCGAGCATGCCGGCTACGGGTCGGGCTTTGGAGACATGGGCGCCGGCCAGCCGCGCGAAGAGGTGATCAACAACTACTACGGCGATTCCGGTCATGAAGGTCATGGCGACCTCTCGGACCGCTTCGCTGCCGCCGGCGATCAGCCCTCGTCGGACGTCGAAGACCGCCGCGACGCAGCGTCCAACGACTTCCCCGACACGGGCACGACAGATGACAGCACCGACCTGGCTGACAACGGCGGCGACGACACCAGCAGCTTTGACGACAGCTCGGATGCAGGCAGCGACTTCGACTCCGGTGGGAGCGACGACAGCAGCTTCTAACATTCTCGCGGCAAGATGGGCGGCAGACCGGGCGCCACACCGATAGACTTGCCCTATCGAAGAGCCCGTCCATCTCGAGCGATCGCTTGGCCTCAAGGGCGCCGTCGCCATCAACATGCTCGATATGATCGGCGTGGGGCCCTTTATTACCCTGCCCTTGTTGTTGGGGGCGATGGGCGGCCCGCAGGCCATGCTCGGCTGGATCTTCGGGGCCCTGCTCGCGTTATGCGACGGCCTGGTCTGGGCCGAGCTTGGCGCCGCCATGCCGCACGCCGGAGGCACCTACCACTTTCTGCGCACCATCTATCCCGGGCGCCTCGGCCGCTTGTTCAGCTTCCTCTTCGTCTTCCAGCTCATCTTCTCCGCGCCGCTTTCGGTGGCGAGCGGCTGCATCGGGCTCTCGCAGTACGCCGCTTACCTGGCCCCCTCGCTGCGCGACCACGCCCGGCACTGGGGGCGCATCACGGCCGGTCCCATGACGCTGGTGGCCATTGCCGCCGTGCTGCTGGCCGTGATGATGCTCTACCGCAGCCTGGCCGGGCTGCGCCTGATCAGCTACGTCCTCTGGATCACTGTGATCGCCACCATCGGCTGGGTGCTCGCGACGGCGGCGCTACACGGGCGCTGGGCGCAAGCCTTCGACATGCCCGCGGGCGCCTTCCACCTGGGCGCGCCGTTCTTCTCCGGGCTTGCCTCCGCGATGCTCATCGCCACCTACGATTTCTGGGGCTATTACAATGTCACGTTCCTGGGCGGCGAGGTCAAAGACGCCGCCAAGGTCATCCCGCGCGCCATCCTCATCTCCATCGCACTGGTGGCGGCGCTTTACCTCTGCCTCAACATCGCGGTGCTCGCGGTCGTCCCGTGGCGCAGCGTGCTGAACGTGAGCGGTCTAGGCGCGCGGCAGGCGCTCATCTCGTACTTCATGCAGCTCGCCTATGGCGGCCCGGCGGGCTCGTTCGCGGCCCGCACGGCCGCCGTGCTGGTGATGATCACGGCGTTTGCGAGCGTATTTTCGCTGCTGCTGGGCTACTCCCGCATCCCCTACGCGGCTGCGCGCGACGGCAACTTCTTCCAGGTTTTCGGACGGCTGCATCCACGCCGCGGCTTTCCGCATATCTCGCTGCTCTACCTGGGTGCCGCGGCCTGCCTCTTCTGCTTCTTCTCGCTCGGCGAGGTGATCGCCGCGCTGGTCGTTCTTCGCATCATCGTGCAGTTCCTGATGCAGCATGCCGGCGTGATGGTCCTGCGGCGCACGCAGCCGGCTATGCCGCGGCCGTTCCGCATCTGGCTCTATCCGGTGCCGCCGCTGCTGGCGCTGTGTGGCTTCACGTACATCCTGCTCGGAAGGCCCAACTTCCAGCGCGAGATCTGGCTTGCGGCCGCAGTCCTGCTACTCGGGGTAATCGCGTTTGTTATCCGGGAGACAGTCGCTCCGCGCCATGATGGGCCGAAAATCGCTAAAATAGAGCGATGAGCGAAACCCTTGAAGCGCCGCTGCCCACCGCCGCCGGGCACGCGGTGAAGTACACCCGCAACAACCCTTACCAGTCTCTTGTCCGAGTCAACGAGCTGCTCACCGCGCCGGGCTCGGAGAAGGAGACGCGGCATGTCGAGCTGGCGCTTGAAGAGGGCATGACCTACACGCCGGGTGACGCCGTCGGCATCATTCCCGAGAACAGCCGCGAAGCGGTGGATGACGTGCTGGCAGCGCTGGGCTTCAAGGGCGACGAGCGCGTGCTCGATCACTACAAGGTGGAGATCGACGTGGACGAGGCGCTGCGTACCCGCCTGGCGATCGGTAAGCTGGAGCGCGGCCGCATCACGCAGCTGATCAAGCTCGCGCCGGAGAACGATGGGCTCAAGGCGCTAGCCGGGCCAGAGAACAAGGCGCGGGCCGAGGAGTACTGCTACGGCCGCGAGTTCATCGACCTGGTGCTCGACTTTCCGGGCATCATCCGCGAGCCGCAGTCGCTGTTTCAGATTCTCGCCCGGCTGACCCCGCGCATGTACTCCATCGCGTCCAGCCAGGCCAAGCATCCGGACAACGTGCAGACGACCGTGCGCGTGGTTCGCTATGAAGCGCACGGACGGGTGCGCCAGGGACTTGCCAGCGGACATCTGGGCGATCGCGCGCCGCTCGGCTGCACCATGCCAATCTTTCTGCATGCCAATGGCAACTTCCGGCTGCCCGAAGACACCTCCGCGCCGGTGATCATGGTGGGGCCGGGCACGGGCATCGCGCCGTTCCGGGCCTTTCTGGAGGAGCGCATGGTGACCGGCCAGACCGGCGACAACTGGCTCTTCTTCGGCGAACAGCGGCGTGCACTGGACTTCCTCTACCAGAGCGAACTGGAAGCGATGCACAAGGACGGCGTTCTGACGCGGCTGGACACGGCGTTCTCTCGCGACCAGGCGCGCAAGGTGTACGTGCAGGACCGCATGCAGGAGCACAGCGCAGAGCTGTACGCGTGGCTTGAGCGCGGGGCGTACTTCTACGTCTGCGGCGACGCGACGCGCATGGCCAAGGACGTCGAGAACGCGCTGATGGACGCCATCGCCAAGGGCTCGCACGGCACGCTGGACCGCGCGACCGAGTACCTGGCCGAGATGAAAAAGTCCAAGCGCTACCAGCGCGATGTCTACTAAAGCCGCTTGAGTGCCAGGCGGCTCTAAGTAGCAGGCGATTCTAAGTACCAGGCGGCTCTAGAAGCTGTGGCCGAGGCCGCGGTGCAGGGTATCGCTGACCGGGGTGGCGGCAAGGGAGTGTTCGCGGGCGTGGCGCTGGGGCTGGATGGCGCCCTGGGAGTCTCCGCCGAACTCTCCGGCGCGAGCGGCGGATGAGAAGCCGCGCAGGCTGGAGCAGGCGCTCCCGGCCTCGTCGGACGAACAGCCGCTGGCCAGCAGGCAAAGCGCAACGGCGGTAAAGAAGAGAGCGGCGGCCCGAAGTTTCCGGGGATGGAGCGGCAGCAAGGACAGCAGGTAGTTCAAAGTTCGCATGGTGGGCATCTCCCGCGTTGATTCAGGCTAAGCCGGCCGGTGGCGCGTTGAAATAGCACCTTTGGGCACGAAGGTAACGCTGAACTGGTTATCGGCGGGCGCGCGGGTAACACGAGCTTGCCTTGCAGAGCTGGCGGAGATACTAGACCCGCTCGTAATCAGGCCGCCATGTCGTGATGCCGGCTTTGATCTGCCTGGAGTCGAGGCCCTCGGCGAGAGTCTTCCTGACCAGCGCGGGTAGCTCCCCGTCGGAGGCGAAGCGGAGCGCGATTAGCTGGCGCGTGGATAGCGCGTTGGCGCCGGCGGCGGAGACCAACGCGGAGACGCGCAGACGCTCTTCCAGCCGGATGAGGCGGTCCTGCACACGCAGCGTATAGATGCGCATCTTCGCAGCCACGAGCACCAGCGCGACCGCCAGGACGATCAGCCAGAGATCCAGCAGCAGGCGATGCTGCGGGTCATGCACGGCCCAGTAGATCGACAGGCCGAAGTTGATGAAGAAGATGGGAAGCAGGATGAAGTGCGTGACGGTATCGAAGGCGGCGTGGTTGCTGGCAGTCTGTTCCTTGGGCATGAGGGAATCCTACAACGCGAATCCTGCAACGCGAATCCTGCAACGCGTGGGTTAGCCTTGAAAGATGCCGGCGCAAAACAGGAAACGAATTGGGGTGCACCTGGGCACCTCCGGCGGCTGCTGGACCGCGGTGAACCGGGCGGTGCAGGCAGGCGCGAATACGTTCCAGATCTTCAGCTCGAGCCCGCGGCAGTGGCGAGCCTCCGCCGTGACCGCGGAGGACGCGGCCAAGATGCGGGAACTGCGGGCGCTGCACGATATCGGGCCGGTCTCGATCCACGCCAGCTACCTGATCAATCTCTGCAGCCAGACCGAAAGCGTGCGGGTGAACTCGACTACGGCCTTTCGCGGCGAGGTGGAGCGGGCGATTGCGTTGGGGGCGGAGTACCTGGTGCTGCATCCGGGAAGCTGGAAGGGGCTTACGCGCGGCGAAGGGCTCCGGCTGGCGTCGCAGTCGATCCAGCGGGCGATCGACGGGATTGCGTGGCAGGAGCACAAGTTCACCATCCTGATCGAGAACACGGCGGGCGCCGAGTTTTCGCTGGGCAGCAAGCTGGAACAGGTGGCGGAGCTGGTGGAGTGCCTGCGGGCGTGCGCCCCGGTGGCGGTGTGCCTGGATACGTGCCACGTGCATGTGAGCGGGTACGACATCGTAAGCGCGGAAGGCTACGCGGAGACGATGCGGACCATCGGCGAGACTGTCGGGTTTGAAGCGGTGAAGGTGTGGCACTGCAACGACGCCAAGGCGGCAATGGGGTCGAAGCTGGACCGGCACGAGCACATCGGCGAAGGGACGATCGGGGCCGAGGCGTTTCGCCGGCTGCTGCGCGACAGCCGCTTTCGGGAGGCTGCGTTCATCGCTGAGACGCCGGTGGATGCGCCGGGCGACGAGGCGCGCAACGTGGGCGTGCTGCGGACGCTGGCGGCGGGTTGAGGAGATACCCCCCACCCCCCTGTTTAGAGTCAAATATTTGAAAAGAAGCAACTTAGGCTTATATATATAAAGGCAAATGCACCAGGAAGTGTGCAGCGTGCCCGGACGGATTGGTAACGCCCTGCGGTTCATGGGGAGGCGGCGGAGTGCTCCTGAAGGAAGCGATTCAGGAAGAGGTAACGGGCACGGGCGGCGTCCGGTGCGGCGGCAGAGGTTCGGTCGAGGTGCATGACGGGCCACTGGCCGGGGGCGTTGTAGGGCGGCCAAGGCGGCAGCGGTGCGGGATCCGCCGTGGGGGAGTTGGGGTTGCCGGTGCGGGCGAAGTTGGTCCAGTAGGCGCCGATCTGGTCGGAGAGCGCGCGGTCCTTGGGGCGGACGGCCATGCCGGCGCGGGAGTCAAGCGTGCCGAAGACGTACTCGATGTCGTCGGAGTGGAAGGCGCCGGCGGAGGCGGGGTGGTTGCGGTCGCCGGGTGAGCCGAGGTCGAAGCGGAAGCGGAAGACGGGCGCGGCGCCGGTGGCGGCCTGGGCCTCAAGCCAGCGCCAGGTGGAGAAGGCAATGAAGCGGTCGCCGGCGTAGTCGCCCGCGGCTGTAACGGCGGACTCGTCGCTGGTGGCGTTGTAGGCGGCGAGGAACTGAGAGGCCTGGCCGCCGAACTCTTGCGTGGCCTGGGCCGTGAAGGTGGCGAGGGTGGGTTGGACGGGGGCGGAGGTGACGCTGGCGCGCGCCTCGTCGGCGTTCCAGCCGGCCAGCAGGGGGATGTGGGCCTGCTCGCGGGCGGCGTAGATGGCGGGGACGGGCCGGGGGAGGAAGTAGCCGTCGACGTTCATGCCGAAACGCTCCTTTCGGGCGCCGGAGAGGGTGGGGGCGAGGAGTTGTTGGGGGGTGAGCTGGCGGAGGGCGGCGAGGCTGGCGGTGCCGTAGTCGGCCTCGGCGATGGCGGCGTCGCGGGTTTCGCGCTGGGCGAACGAGAGGACGGGAAGATCGTTGCCGGGGAAGGCGCCGCCGCTCTCGCCGATGGCGCGGGCGATGAGGGTGCGGGAGAGCGGCGAGGCCATGTGGGCGCTGACGGAGATGGAGCCGGCGGATTCGCCGAAGAGAGTGACGTTGGCGGGGTCGCCGCCGAAGTTGCGGATGTTGTCATGCACCCAGCGGAGGGCGGCGGCCTGGTCGAGCAGGCCGTAGTTGCCGGCGGCTTGCTGGGGAGACTCGGCGGCGAGCGCGGGATGGGCGAAGAAGCCGAAGATGCCGAGGCGGTAGTTCATGGAGACGACGACGACGTTGCGATGGGCGAGGAACTGGCCGTCCTGGCGGCTCTCGGAGGTGCCTCCGGCGGCGAAGCCACCGCCGTAGATCCAGACCATGACGGGCAGCGAGCCGGGACGGGCGCCGGCGGGGGTCCAGACGTTCAAGGTGAGGCAGTCCTCGCCGGGACCGGGATCGTGGAAGACCATGTCCGGGTAGGTGGCGGACTGGAAGCAGTGCGCGCCGAAGTCGCGGGCGTCGCGCGTGCCTTTCCAAGGGGCGTGCGGCCGCGGCGGACGCCAGCGCAGGTCGCCGGTGGGCGGCGCGGCGTAGGGGATGCCTTTGAAGGCGCGGACCTTGCCGTCGGGGGTGAGGGTGCCTTCGACTTTGCCGGCGGCGGTCTTGATGCGGAGTGGGTTGGCGGCGCGGACGGACGGGGAGGCAAGGGCGGCGAGGAGAACGGCGGGGACAAGGCGGAGGAGTGGGGTCATGGCGGGCCGGTGATCAACGTATCACGATGGAGCAAAGGTCTTGCGAAAGGACCGTCCGGCGTTTAGAATTTGCAAACTTTAAAGCCAGGAAAGAGGACCGAGATGAAGACGAGCCTGCATTTGGGATTTCGCGGGGAGTGCGATGCGGCGTTTGCCTTTTATGAGACGGTGTTCCGGACGAAGCGGCTGATGACGATGAAATGGAGTGAGGTTCCCAGTGGCGTGCCGTGCCCGGAGGGAGCTGAAGACCTGGTGATGCATACCGCTATGCAAGTGGGCGGAGTGACGCTGATGGGGGCGGATGCGCCTCCGGGGCGCGGGAAGGCGTTCGGCGGGATCGATATTTCGGTGGATGATCCGGATGAGGGTGAGGTGCGGCGGCTGTTCGCGGCGCTGAGCGAAGGGGGCTCGGTGATGATGCCGCTGGGGCCGACGTTCTGGACGCCGCTGTTTGGGATGTGCACGGACAAGTTCGGGGTGAACTGGATGGTGAGCGTGCCGGGGCCGGCGGTGTGAGGGCTCTTAGGTGCTGCAAGCGAGGCACTTGGGTGCAAAGACCACATTGTTGCACCAATCTTTTCTAAGGTGCATACTGAGCGGATGAGGGCGAACGTCAATCTGGATGCGGACGTGTATGTCTTCGCCTCGACGTATGCGAGTGCGAAGGGCATTCCTCTCGGCGCGGCAATCAGCGAACTTTTGCGTCGTGCGGAGCAGGCGCCGGAGCCGGCATCTGCGGTGCTGAAGACGAACCGGCGTGGGTTGCTGGTCAAGGCAAAGGCAGGGCGGGTGGTCACTCCCGCGATGGTGCGGGAGCGCTCAGAGGACGACCTTGGCTGAGCCGCCGGTCCATTTGCTGGACGTAAACGTAGCCGTGGCACTGCTGGACGAGGCGCACATGCACCACGAGGTGGTGGAGACGTGGTTCGATACTCCGGGTTTACAGTGGGCGCTGTGCGGCTTCAGCGAGGCGGGTGTTCTGCGCTTCTTCACACGCCCGAAGACGGGCGGGATGAGCATGGAGCAGGTCACGGCGATGCTGGCGAGATTGAAGGAGCAAGCGGGATATCACTACCAGCCGCTCACGGTCGATTGGCAGGACTTGACCAGGCCTTTCTCCAGGCGCGTGCATGGGCATAATCAGGTCACGGATGCCTACCTGCTTGGTCTCGCGGTGCGGGACGGGTTGGTGCTGACGACGTTGGATAAGGCCGTGCTGCATCTGGCGGGAGAACACAAGCAACACGTGCTCGTGCTGGAGGCGAGCTTTGTGTAAACACGCATTAATCGAAAGTGATCGTCTTGGACAAGTCTTCGACGCGGATCCGATGGCTCTCGCGTTTTGCAAGCCATCGCGAGACGTTTTTCTTGGTGCCTAATGCCTGTTAAGCCGACGTAATGACGGGCAAACGGGGTCTTGTCTGCTTGGCCGTTTCGTACAATGGGAAGATGGCGGAGACGGTGAGCGGCGGCGAGGTGGAGCAGGGGCGGTATAACCCTGGGGAGATTGAGCCCAAGTGGCAGGCGCGGTGGGACGCGGACCTGTCGCTGTATGCGGCGGAAGGGCACGAGAGCGGCAAGCCGAAGTACTACTGCCTGGAGATGCTGCCGTATCCGAGCGGGCAGCTGCATATCGGGCACGTGCGCAACTATGCGATCGGGGATGCGCTGGCGCGGTTCATGTGGATGCGCGGGCACAACGTGCTGCACCCGATGGGGTGGGACGCGTTCGGGCTGCCGGCGGAGAATGCTGCGCTCAAGAACAAGGTTCCGCCGCGGGAGTGGACGCTGGGGAATATTGCGGCGATGCGGAAGCAGATGCGGCGGCTGGGGCTGAGCTACGACTGGTCGACCGAGGTGACGACGTGCCTGCCGGATTATTACCGGTGGAACCAGTGGTTTTTTCTGAAGATGTTCGGGCAGGGGCTGGCTTACCGGAAGAAGAGCAAGGTGAACTGGTGCCCGGCGTGCGCGACGGTGCTGGCGAACGAACAGGTGATCAACGGCCGGTGCTGGCGGCACGAGGACACGCTGGTGGAGCAGCGCGACCTGACGCAGTGGTTCCTGCGGATTACGAAGTATGGGGACGAGCTGCTGGCGGGGCTGGAGAAGCTGGAAGGCTGGCCGGAGAAGGTGCGCACGATGCAGCGCAACTGGATCGGGCGCAGCGAAGGAACGCATGTGGACTTCAGCGTGGCGGGCGGCGAGGGCGGCGGCTCGCCTGCGAGTGCGGAAAAGATCAAGGTGTTTACGACGCGAGTGGATACGATCTTCGGGGCGACCAGCGTGCAGGTTGCGCCGGAGCATCCGATTGCGAAGCTGTTTGCGGCGTCGGACGCGGGGCTGGCGGGGTCGATCGAAGAGATGCTGGCGCAGCAGACGGCGGCGCGCGAGGCGGGCGATCTGGGCGCGATCGAGAAGCACGGCGTGGCGACGGGAAGGTTCGCGATCAACCCGTTCAACCAGGAGCAGGTGCCGATCTGGGTGGCGAATTACATCCTGGCGGACTACGGGACGGGCGCGATCATGAGCGTGCCGGGGCACGATGAACGGGACTTTGAGTTTGCGCAGAAGTATGGGCTGCCGATCCGGCGGGTGGTAGCGCCGAATGTGGATACGAACGACCTGGCGCTGCCTTATACGGGCGAGGATGAGGCGGTGCTGATCGACTCGGGGGAGTGGACGGGGGAGTCGTCGCTGGAGGCGCAGGAGAAGATGGCGGCGTTCGCGGAGGCGAAGGGGTTCGGGGCGAAGACGGTGACGTACCGGCTGAAGGACTGGGGAGTGAGCCGGCAGCGGTACTGGGGGACGCCGATCCCGATGGTGTACTGCGACTGCTCGCCGGGCGAGCCGCTGCCGGTGGCGGAGACGGCACTGCCGGTGCTGCTGCCGGAGCAGATCGAGATTACGCAGGAGGGCGGGAGTCCGCTGGGGCGGGTGCCGGAGTTCGTGAACACGACCTGTCCGAAGTGCGGCGGGCCGGCGAAGCGCGAGACGGACACGATGGACACGTTCGTGGATTCGAGCTGGTATTTCTACCGGTACACGGATGCGAAGAACGCGACGGCGCCGTTCGATTCGGCGAAGGTGGCGTACTGGTTTCCGATCGATCAGTACATTGGCGGGGTGGAGCACGCGATCCTGCACCTGATCTACTCGCGGTTCTGGACGAAGGTGATGCGGGACATCCCGGGCAGCGAGGGCCGGGGGATGATCGCCAACGATGAGCCGGTGGAGCGGCTGTTCACGCAGGGCATGGTGATCAAGGATGGGGCGAAGATGTCGAAGAGCCGGGGCAACGTGGTGAGCCCGGACGTGATGATCGAGCGCTACGGCGCGGACGCGACGCGGATGTACGCGCTGTTTGCGGCGCCACCGGACCGCGACCTGGACTGGCAGGAAGAAGGGGTGGCGGGGATCTCGCGGTTCCTGGGCAAGGTGTACCGGCTGGTGACGAAGTATGCGGCGGCGGGCTCGGGCGAGGCAGGCGCGCGTGTGGGTGCGGCGGACGGGTATCTGCTGCGCAAGCTGCACCAGACGATCGCTAAGATCACGCAGGATTTCAGCGGGCGCTGGCACTTCAACACGAGCATCGCGTCAATCATGATTCTGGTGAACGAGATTACGGCCAAGGAAGCGGCGATCGATGCGGGCGAGGTGGCGCCGGCCACGGTGAGGCAGATGATGCGTGCGCTGGTGCAGATGCTGGCGCCGTTCGCGCCGTTCTTCGCTGCGGAGATGTGGGAGACGCTGGGCGGCGAGGGCGCGGTGTTCCGCAGCGCGTGGCCGGTGGCGGATGAGGCGCTGGCGCGGGAGTCGGAGATCGAGGTACCGGTGCAGATCAACGGCAAGCTGGTGACGGTGATCAAGGTTGCCGCGGAGAGCGATGTGGAGGCGGTCAAGGCGGCGGCGCTGGCGGACGAAAAAGTCCAGATGCGCGTGGCCGGGAAGACCGTCGTGAAGGTGATCGTGGTGCCGGCGAAGCTCGTCAATCTCGTGGTGAAGTAGTGCCGGCGGCGACGGCGAACGTGCGTGCGACGCAATCGTTTGTGCATACGCTGAGCAGCTGCCGGCGGCGGCCGGCGCTGACGGCGATCGAGGTGGCGTGGCGTTGGGTGTACGGGATTCCGGCGGTGGCGCTGATTGGATGGCAGCTGGACAAGGTGCTGCTGGCGGCGACCGGCGGGACGATGGACCCGGCGCGGATCGGGCTGGACAAGCCGTTTCTGAATGATCCGGTGGGGGTATTCAGCGCGGCGCCAATGGAGGCGGCGGCGAAGATCTCGGGTGCGGTGGGGCAGCTGCTGCCAGGGCTGCTGGCGGCAGCGCACTGGCTTCTGCCGCTGCTGGTGGCGGCGTGGATCGTGGTCTCGGCGGTGGGGAGGACGCTGCTGCTGCGGCGGGCCGATGGAGCGTTGCGGGTGCGGGTTGCTACGTTGATCGCGCTGCACGCGGTGCGGGTGGCGGCGCTGGGCGTGGTGCTGTGCGCGTGGATCGGGCTGCTGCACTGGAGCGCAAAGGTGGCGATTGCAGGCGAGCTGGCGGCAGGGCGGGAGCCGGACCTGATCCTCTATTGCGCGCTGGTGATCGTCTCAACACTGGCGCTGTTTACGGCCTGGGCGTTCGCGAGCTGGCTGTTTTTTGTGGCGCCGCTGCTGGCCATGCCGCGCGACCTGGGCGCGGGGCAGAGCCTGCTGGCGGCTGCGCGGCTGGGGCCGGTGCGCGGCAGGCTGATAGAGGTGAACCTGGTGGCGGGCATCATCAAGATTGCGCTGATCGTGCTGGCGATGGTGTTTTCGGCGACGCCGCTGCCGTTCGAGACCGTGACGACGAATGAGTTTCTGGCGTTCTGGTGGGCGGGGATCGGCGTGCTGTATCTGCTGTGGTCGGACTTTTTCCACGTGGTACAGCTGGTGGCGTACCTGGATCAGGTGGGCGCGGCCACACCGCGGCACGACGTCTTGCGCTAGCGGACGAGTATGATTGCCGGTGCGGAGGCCGCGCTTGCATCTCATCAAACATCGGCCCCAAGAATTTACGGAGGAAAGAATGTCATTCGCAATGTACGGCATCGGCTACCTGATCGTGATCGCGGGTGTAGCCTACATGGCGCACCTGATGCATATTCCGCAGACCTGGATTATTGCCATCGTGGTGATCCTGTTCGGCATCGGCATTGTGACGGGCGTGCAGAGCACGAAGCGCAGAGACCCGAGTTAGGGCGCGGTGCGTGCTGAGCGGCGGTTAGACTGTTGAGGTGGATACCTCGACGATCGTCATTCTGGACTTCGGTTCGCAGTACACGCAGCTGATTGCACGGCGGATTCGCGAGTTCAACGTGTTTTCCGTGGTGTTGCCGTGCACGGTGCCGCTGGAGCAGGTGACGGCGCTGAAGCCGCTGGGGATTGTGCTGTCGGGCGGGCCATGCTCGGTATACGACGCGGAGGCTCCGGCGGCGGACCCCGCGGTGCTGGGGCTGGGGGTGCCGATCCTGGGCATCTGCTACGGGCTGCAGTTTATTGCGCATCATCTGGGCGGCAAGGTGGAGAGCGCCGCCAGCCGGGAGTATGGGCGCGCGGAGGTGGAGATCACGCGCGAGACGGCGCTGTTCCGCGGGCTGCCGGCGACGCTCGAGGTGTGGATGTCGCACGGCGACCACGCGACGGAGCTGCCGCAGGGGTTCAAGCAGACGGCGGAGACGGCGAACGCGGTGGCGGGCATTGCCAACGAGGAGAAACGCATCTGGGCGGTGCAGTTTCATCCGGAGGTGGCGCACACGCGGCAGGGGATGGAGCTGCTGCGGAATTTCGTGCTGGACATCTGCGGCGCGCAGCCGGACTGGACGCCGGAACATTTCATCCAGAGCACGATTGCGAAGGTGAAGGCGCAGGTGGGGGACGGGCACGCAATCTGCGGGCTGAGCGGCGGGGTGGACTCGTCGGTGGCGGCGGTGCTGGTGTCGAAGGCGATCGGCGAGAGGCTGACGTGCATTTTCGTGAACAATGGCGTACTGCGCAAGGACGAGTTTGCCAAGGTGCAGACGACGATGCGGGAGCAGCTGGGGCTGAACGTGGTGGCGGTGGATGCAAGCGAGCGGTTTTTGGCCAGGCTGGCGGGGGTGACCGATCCGGAGACCAAGCGAAAGGTGATCGGCAACGAGTTCATCGCGGTGTTCGATGACGAGGCGCGCAAGATCTTCGAAGCGGAGAAGCACGTGGGCGAAGAGGTGGCGTGGCTGGTGCAGGGGACGCTGTACCCGGACGTGATCGAGAGCTCGAGCGTGCATGGGCCGTCGCATACGATCAAGAGCCACCACAACGTGGGCGGGCTGCCGGCGGATATGAAGCTGAAGCTGATCGAGCCGCTGCGGGACCTGTTCAAGGATGAAGTTCGGCGCATCGGGCGCGACTTGGAGATGCCGGCGGAGATCATTGACCGGCAGCCGTTTCCGGGGCCGGGGCTGGCGGTGCGGATTCTGGGCGAGGTGACGCCGGAGCGGGTGGCACTGCTGCAGGAGGCGGACGATATCGTGGTGGCGGAGATCAAGGCGGCGGGGCTTTACAAGCAGGTGTGGCAGAGCTTCGCGGTGCTGCTGCCGGTGAAGTCGGTGGGGGTGATGGGCGACCAGAGGACGTACGCGTACACCTGCGCGGTGCGCGCGGTGCACAGCGAAGACGGCATGACGGCGGACTGGGCTCCGCTGCCGTACGAGGTGCTGCGCAAGATCTCGGGGCGGATTGTGAGCGAGATTCGCGGGATCAATCGCGTGGTGTACGACATTACGTCGAAGCCGCCGGGGACGATTGAGTGGGAGTAGCGGTTGAGGCTGCGGGCGCGTGCTGATACACTCGAAGAGGTTCGGTCGCGGATGCGATCTTGAGCCTGGTGTGGGGTTGTAGCTCAGTTGGGAGAGCGCCTCGTTCGCAACGAGGAGGTCAGCGGTTCGATCCCGCTCAACTCCACCATTCGTCTTTTTGGGTGGCCTTCAGCGTGGGCTTTGGATTGACTGGTATGAGTCGGGCCTTCAGCCCTCGGATTTGTGGTGGGACCTTACCTAGGCCTTCGGCCTAGGTAAGGTATGTTGTCGGGCCTTCAGCCCTTGCATTTGTGTTGGCCACCGGAACAGAGATTGGAATATCGAGGAGAGAGCATGCCCGTGACGCAGGATGAACTTGAGATTCGACGGCTGATTGAGAGCTGGGCTATCTGGCGGGATTCGGGGCAATGGGAGCAGCTGCGCTCGGTGTGGCATGACGATGGGGCCATGCAGGCGACGTGGTTTTATGGCACGGCCGACCAGTTCGTCGCGGGCAGCAAGGCGGCGTGGGAGCGGGGCCTGGAGGTGCTGCACACGCTGGGCGGCATGGCGATTGAGCTGCGCGGCGACCGGGCGGTGGCGCAGACGAAGATGGCGATCAACCAGCGCGCGGAGGTGGACGGCGTGCTCTGCGACTGCGTGTGCATGGGGCGCTTTTATGACTTGTTTGAGAAGCGCGAGGGACGCTGGGGCCTGGTGCTACGGCAGCCGATCTATGAAAAGGACCGGCTTGATCCGGTCGATCCAGCCGTGGTACTGAAGCTGGACCAGGAGAGGCTGGCGCAGCTTCCGGCGGGATACCGGCACCTGGCGTATCTGCAGACGAGTATCGGCCTGAACGTGAAGCTGGATCTGCCGGGGATCAAGGGGCCGGCGGTCGATGCGCTGTATGCGCAGGGGAGGCAGTGGCTGGTGGAGGCGGAGGGGTGAGTGCCTGCAGCCGGTGCAAGGGAGTGACCACACGATGACCTGCGCTTCGCTGCGGTGATCATGGGGCACCCGGGGCGTCGCCGAGGACCGTGTGGACGGCCTTTTCGAGCTGGATGTCTGCGCCGGTTTCGGTTTCGCCGAGAGGGCGAAGCTGTTCGACGTCGACGGGGCGGGGATGCAACTCCATATCCTGACCGCGGGTGTCCTTGATGCGATCGCCGGGCACGCGGACGGAGGAGCCGTCGATGAGGCGCTGGGCCCCGGTGAAGATAATCCAGCCGGCGGTGGGTGTGCCGACGGTCTTGCCGAGGCCGAGCGTGCGGTAGCCTTCGGTGAAGTCCTCGCCGTCGGACAGGGTAGACTCGTTGGTGACGAGCACGGTGGGCAGGCCGAGGGCGCGCTGGCCGAGCGCCTGGCGGCTGGGGACGGTGGCGCCGTCGCGGGGCGTCATGAGCAGGTAGTTCCTGCGCGCGAAGACGTCGATGACCCGGCCGTTGACGTAGCCTCCGTTGTTGTTGCGGACGTCGATGATGACGGCTTTCTTGGCCTGGTTGGCGGCATCGAGATCGAGGTAGAGCTGGGCGAGGTTGGGCTCGCCCATGGCGGCGATGTGCACGTAGCCGACCTTGCCGCCGGAGATGCGATCCACGTAGTCGCGGCGCTCCTGCACCCAGCCGCGATAGAGCAGGCCGGACTCGACCTGGAGGGTGACGGGGCGGACGGCGACGTCGCGTTTGCGGGCCGCGTCGCCGCCGGGCGCGATGGACAGGACGACGCGGTGGCTGGCCTTGTCTTCGAGCAGCTGATCGAGGTTGGTGGAGGGAGTGATCTCGGCGCCGTCGACGGCGAGGATGCGGTCGCCGATGCGGATGGAGCCGTCGAGCGAGACGGGGCCGAGCGGGACGATTTCGCGGATGATGAGCGCGCCGGTGTTCTCGAAGGGCTCGCGCTCGAAGCGGACGCCCAGGCGGCCGGTGCGTACGGCGGGCATGGCGGGGCGGCTGATGCCGGAGTGCGAGCTGTTGAGCTCGCCGATCATCAGGTTGATGTCGCGGCGCAGCTCGGGGCCGGTGCGCGCGCCTTCGATGTAGGGCTCGAACTCGGAGCGGAGCGCGGGCCAGTCGCGGCCGTTGAAGTCGGCGCGGAAGAAGCGGTGATCGAGGGTGGACCAGGCTTCATCGAAGACGACTTGCTTCTCGTGGTTGAAGTCGACGTCGATGGAGGCGGAGAGAGGCACGGGCTTGACGGCGCGGGTTTCGAGGGTGACGGAGCGCACACCGCCGCCGCCGGCTCCGGGAGGCCCGGCCTGCTCGCCGCCGCGGCCTGCGCTTTCAAGGAAGAAGATCTGCTTGGAGTCGGGTGAGAAGACGATGTCGGATTTGCGCGACTCGGTGGAGGTGAGCTGGCGGGGGCTGGCGGGCTCGCGCGAGAGCTCGTCGAGCGAGTAGGTGTAGATGTTCTGCTGGCCGGCGGCTTCGGCGAGGAAGGCGAGGACTTTGCCGTCGGGACTGATGACCGGATAGCGGATGCCGAGGTCCCCGAGCGGAAGCAGCGTGAGCCGCTCGTGGATGCCTTCAAAGACGATGCGCGTGGGCTCAACGGGCTTGCGGGCGGGGTCGGCGAAGCCGTTGCGCCGGGCCTGCGGAGCGGCATCGCTCTGCGGCGAGGGAGCCTTATCGTCGACGCTTGATAGGTCGGCGGCGGCGGAGTTGGAGGCGAAGGTGGAGTCGGCGCCGGGCGGGTTGCCGGGGAGAGTGTTGGTCGGAGTGTTCGGCCGCGGCTCGCTGGGTGTGGGCGTATCCGGCGCGCCCGGGGTGGATTGCTGACGGAAGAGATCGCGGAACTGGTCTTCGCGGAACTGCGGCACGTGCGGCACCAGATCGATGCGGGCAAGCTGCGGGGTTTCGGCGCGCTGCGAGGTATCGAAGAGGATGTACTTGCCGTCGGGCGACCAGGCGATATGGGTGGCGTTTTCGCCGTTGGCGAGGAAGCTGATGGCGCGTGAGGGGGCGGAGCCGTCGGCGGGAACGGCCCAGAGGTTGGAGAAGCCATCGATGCCGTTGGGCACGTAGACGAGCCAGTGGGAGTCCGGCGACCAGGCGAGGGTGGCGGCTTCGATCTCGCCGGTCGCGACGACCTTGTCGGCCTTGGTGGCGAGCGTGACGACGTGGACTTCGCGGCGATTGCGGACGAAGGCGATGAGCTTGCCGTCCGGCGAGTAGGTGGGGTTCAGGTCGATGTCGGAGTCGGGATGCGGCCCGTGGGCGAGCGGTGTCTCCTGGCTGGTGACGAAGGAGTAGACCCAGAGGTCGGAGCCGCCGTCGCGCTCGGAGCGATAGACGACCTCGTTGGAGGCGGCGTTCCAGCGCGGCTGGCTCTCCTCGGTGTCGGTGTGGGTGAGGCGCTGGGCTTCGCCGCCATCGCGGGCGCCGGCGGCGAAGATCTCGCCGTGGCCAGCGACGGCGAGCTTGCGGCCGTCGGGCGAGAGCGCGAGATTGTTCCAGGAGTTGATGCTGGTGTGTTCTATGCCGGGGCCGGAGGGGATGCCGCGCAGGCTGATCTTTACCTCCTCAGCCTTGCCGGTGTGGGCGTCGGCGCGCCAGATGTGGAGGTTGCGCTCGAAGACGACGGTCTTGCCGTCGTAGGAGAGATTGGGCCAGAGGACGCGGCCGGAGGTGAAGTGGGTGAGCGGCTTCTCGGCGCCGGAGGCGATCTCGGCCTCCCAGAGATTTTCGTGGCCGCCCTTGTCGCACATCAGCAGCAGACGTTTGCCGTCGGCGGACCACATGGGCCAGGCGTGCTTGGCGTCGGCGGAGAGAACCTTGCGGAAGCCGGCGTCGGTTTTGCCGGGGGAGGCGAGCGGCTTGATCCAGATCTCGGTCTCGTCGATGTGGGCGTGGCCGTCGCGCCACCACTGCGAGTTGGAGATGCCTTTGGCGACGAGGGCGATCTCGCGTCCGTCGGGCGAAGGCGAGGACTCGAACTCGTTGAGGTAGCGCTCGCGCGAGACCTCGAGGGGCGTGCCGCCGGAGGCGCGAACGCGCAGGATGTCGCCCTGGCCGGCGACGTCAGTGGCCGACGAGGTGAAGTAGAGCCACTGGCCGTCGTGGGACCAGGCGTCGAGGCTGGAGGCGGTGTCGGAGTAGGTGATGCGCTGCAGCTGGCCGGTGGCGAACTCGAGCACGTAGATGTCGCCGCCGCCGGTGCGGGTGGAGACGAAGGCAAGTCTGGTGCCGTCGGGCGAGTAGAGCGGGCGGCTCTCGTCGGCGGGGTCCGAGACGAGCAGATGGGCTTCGCCGCCGGAGGAGGGCACGGTCCAGAGATCGCCGCCGGAGACGAAGGTGATCTCCTTGCCGTCGGGGGAGATGGCGGGCTGGGCGAGCGAGGGGAGCGGGGCGGGTCTGGTTAGGGTGGGCGGGTGCTGGGCGGATGTGGTTGGGGCGGGCGCCGTAAAGGAAGCCAAGGCGAAGAGAACGGAAGCAAGCGATGCGCGCAAGAGTACCTCGGGCGGGGTCTGGATGAGTAGGCGTGGAGGGATTATACAGAGGCGCGGGTGGGCGTTCTCAGAGGCTGAGGCCGCCATCGACAGCGAGCAGCTGCCCGGTAATGAAGTGAGGCGCGGTGGCGAAAAAGAGCGCGGCGGCGGCGACGTCGGCGGGGGTGCCGTTGCGCTGCATGGGGGTGCGGGCGGCGAAGCGGCGGGAGGTCTCGTCGGCGGGGTCGCCGGGCTGGAGGATCATGCCGGGGGCGATGCAGTTGACGCTGATCTCGGGCGCCCAGGCCTTGGCCATGGTGCGGGAGAGCATGTGGAGGGCGGCCTTGGAGGCGCAGTAGTGGGCGTGGGTGGTCCAGGGTTCCATGCCGCCGAGCGAGCCAAGATGGATGATGCGGCCGTGGGCGGATTTCAGGTGAGGATGGGCGACTTTGCTGACCAGAAATGGCCCGCGCGTGTTGGCGGCGAAGGTGGCGTCCCACTGCTCAAGAGTGATCTGTTCCAGGGGTTCGGCGGCAAAGACGCCGGCGTTGTTGACGAGGATATCGAGGCGACCAAAGTGCGCCAGGGCGTCGGAGACGGCTTGCTGGACGCTGGGTTCGCTGCGAATGTCGCAGGGGAGGGCGAGGGATTGGACGCCGAGTGCGGCGATGGCGGCGGCCGTCGCTTCGGCCTCAGATTGCGAGCTGAGGTAGGTCAGCGCGACGCCGGCGCCGGCCTCCGCGAGCGCGAGGGCTATGGCGCGGCCGAGGCGTTTGGCCGCCCCGGTGACGAAGGCGACCTTGCCCAGGAGAGGTTGGCTGGAGATCACGCCTGCGGCGGAGGCACGCCCGTGGGTTTGCCGGTGGTGCGGTTCTGGGTATTGCCTGGCGTGGCATTGGGGGAGACGGGCGCGAGCGAGTTGGGGTCGCTGCTGTTGGGCGTGGGCTGCGCGGGCGGAACGACCGGCGGCGTGGCGGGCGTAGCGGGTTCCTGCACGCCGTCGGGGCGCTGCGAGGGCTGGCCGTGGGTGTCGACGTAGGTGGAGACCTGGGCGCGGGGGCGGAGCATGCGGATCTCGATGTTGCGGCTGGCTTCGTTGACCTGGTAGTCGCCGGCGTAGGTGGCGAAGCCGTCGGCGATGACCTGGATGCCGACATCGGAGCCGGTGGCGATGACGTCGATGATGGCCTTGCCCTGTTCGTTGGTCTTGACCTCGAGATTGCCCTCGTCCTTGCCGTCCTTGATGGCGTGGAAGATGACGGCGGCGTTGGGCAGCGGCTTCTGGTTGTTGTCGCGCAGAACCAGGACCTCGATGTGCGAGGTGTCGGGCGGGGCCTTGTACTTGCGGCCGCGGCGGGGCGCGGAGGTGTCCTGCGCGAGCGCTGAGGAGGCGAGCGCAAGAGGGCCGGCGATGGCGAGCGCCAGCGCGAGTCCAACTCCGAGTGCAAGGGCCGGGTTGCAGGTGCGACGGTGAGTCATGGCGCTAATTCTACTGCGTTTCAACGCGGCCGGTCGATGAGCGCGGGATGCGAGGGTCCAGGCGAGAGTCGTGACCTATGGCGGAGACGGGGACGCGAGAGACTGATCAATGGGTTGAGGGTTACGGGGATCAGAGCCTGTGGGTGTTGACGGCGATGGGCTGAGAAACCTGCGCGAGATTCACTCAACTTTCAACAAGAGCGGGTTGACTTTGCAGTTTTCGGAGGCTATTGTTAGCAATCGAAGGGCTCGACTGCTAACCGCAGCAAGAGCATGGAACGATCAACTCAGAGAATCGAACAAGGAGATGTAAGTTATGGCAACAACGACGTTTACTCCGCTGCACGACCGTATCCTGGTGCGCCGGACCGAAGAGGGCGAGACGGTTCGCGGCGGGATTATCATACCGGATTCCGCGAAGGAAAAGCCGCAGCAGGGCGAAGTGGTTTCGGTCGGCAAGGGCAAGTCGAACGACGAGGGCAAGGTGTTTCCGCTGGATGTGAAGGCGGGCGATACGATCCTGTTCGGCAAGTACTCGGGCACGGAGATCAAGCTGGACGGCGAAGAGCTGCTGATCATGCGCGAGGAAGAAGTTCTCGGCATCGTGGCCAAGTAACACTTCGTGCCGTACTGGGATCCGCTCCGCGGATGAAGGCACATCAACCAAACTTTTCAGCCGCTTAGACCGGCAATGGAGCAAGCATCATGGCTAAACAGATTCTGCACGGTGAAGATTCGCGCCAGGCAATCCTGCGCGGAGTGAACATTCTGGCCAACGCGGTCAAGGTGACGCTTGGACCGAAGGGCCGCAACGTGGTGATCGAGAAGAAGTTCGGTTCGCCGACGATTACCAAGGACGGCGTGACGGTTGCCAAGGAGATCGAGCTGAGCGATGCGCTCGAGAACATGGGCGCGCAGATGGTGCGCGAGGTAGCGTCGAAGACGTCGGATGTGGCCGGTGACGGAACCACGACGGCGACGGTGCTGGCGCAGGCGATCTATCGCGAGGGCGTAAAGACGGTCGCGGCCGGCGCGAACCCGATGGCGCTGAAGCGCGGCATCGACAAGGCGGTAGAGGAGATCATCGGCAAGCGCGATGAGCATGGCGTGATCCAGGGCGGCGCGCTCGAGAAGTTCTCGAAGCCGGTCTCGGGCGACATGATCGCGCAGGTGGGAACGATCTCGGCGAACTCCGATGCGCAGATCGGCACGATCATTGCCGCGGCGATGAACAAGGTCGGCAAGGACGGCGTGATCACGGTGGAAGAGTCGCGCACGATGGAGACGCAGCTGGATGTGGTCGAGGGCATGCAGTTCGATCGCGGTTACCTGTCGCCTTACTTCGTGACCGATGCCGAGCGGATGGAAGCGGCGCTTGAGAATCCGTACATCCTGATCTACGAGAAGAAGATCTCGTCGATGAAGGACCTGCTGCCCCTGCTGGAGCAGATAGCGCGCACGGCGAAGCCGCTGGTGATCGTGGCCGAGGACGTGGACGGCGAGGCGCTGGCGACCCTGGTGGTGAACAAGCTGCGCGGCACGCTGAACGTGGCGGCGGTGAAGGCACCGGGCTTCGGCGATCGGCGTAAGGCGATGCTCGAAGATATTGCGACGCTGACCGGCGGCAAGGCCATTACCGAGGACCTCGGCATCAAGCTCGAGGGCGTGAAGATCGAGGACCTGGGCACGGCGAAGCGGATCACGATCGACAAGGACAACACGACGATCGTGGACGGCGGTGGCGACAGCTCGAAGATCGAGGGCCGCGTGAAGGAGATTCGCGCGCAGATCGACAAGACCACCTCGGACTACGACCGCGAGAAGCTGCAGGAGCGCCTGGCCAAGCTGGTGGGCGGCGTTGCAGTAATCAAGGTTGGCGCGGCTACCGAGACCGAGATGAAGGAGAAGAAGGCGCGCGTTGAGGATGCGATGCATGCGACTCGCGCGGCGGTTGAGGAAGGCATCGTCCCGGGCGGCGGCGTGGCGTTGATTCGCTGCTCGACGGCGGTGGATGAGCTGATCAAGACGCTGGAAGGCGACGAGAAGATCGGCGCCAACATCATCCGGAGGGCGATTGAAGAGCCGCTGCGCATGATCGTGATGAACGCGGGCGAAGAGGGCGCGGTGGTGATCGGCAAGATCCACGACTCGAAGGAGGCAAACTTCGGCTACAACGCCGGAACGGGCGCCTACGAGGACCTGGTGGCGGCTGGCGTCATCGACCCGACCAAGGTGACGCGGACTGCGCTGCAGAACGCGGCGTCGATTGCCGGGCTGATGCTGACCACCGAGGCGATGATCTCGGAGATTCCGGAGAAGAAGGAGGCGGCCGGAGCCCACGCGGGCCACGGCGGCGGCGGTATGGACGGCATGTACTAAGCCTCCACGGACACCGAACAGACCCCGGAGCGAGGAATCGCTTCGGGGTTTTTCTTTGTCAGGCAAGGCTGGTTTGATTACGGGCCGCGGAGCTTCACGCTGAGGGCTGGCGGCAGCCTTAGGCGAGTCACGAAGGGACGGAGAGGCTATCGGAGCACGAGCAGGTAGACGCTGATGACGATGCCTGCGAGCGCGAGCAGGCTGGCGAGGATCACGGCGTTGCGGGAGATGCGGCCGGGGCGCCAGTGGCCGGAGTTGAGCTCGCGGATGAGGCTGAGGTGCTGCGCGACCGAAGCGGCGAGGACGATGACGCCAAGGAAGACCAGCGCTACGCCCCCGCCGACCGAAAATCCGGTGGCGTGAGCCGGGGGCGCGCCGGGGTGCTCGGAGGCGCTGAACTGACGCAGAAACAGTCCGAAGCGGGCTACGGCGAAGCCGACGCCCATGAGCCCGAGGCCGGTACGAATCCAGGCGAGGAAGGTACGTTCAGCAGCGAAGTAGACGCGGGGGTCGCTCTCGGGCGTCGAGGGTGGGGCTGGAGCCATGGAACGAGTCTAGACGAGCGAGCGATGGAAAGAGGAAACCCCACGCCTCGGGCGTCGGTCGTCTGACGCGAGGCGTGGGGTTGGTTGTGAATCGCAGTTTGCTGCCGGCTGGATCGAACTACTCTGGAGCGAACTACTGCAGCGAGGCAGAGGGGGACGCAGGCAGCTCCTGGTTGCCGGGCCGGATCTCGTCGGGGTGACGAAGCTTGGTCTTAGGCAGGCTGGAGGTCATCTTGACGTGGACGAGGTGGCTGTGACCGCCCGCGCCGGCGTCGGCGTTGAAGGTGGCGACGAAGGTCTCAGACAGGTCGTGCTCAAACTGGTTGAAGAAGGGCTTGAGCGAGACGGGGTTGAGGCTGCCCTCGTAGTAGGAGGTTCCGCCGGTCGCGTCGGCCAGCTGCTGCAGGTAGGATTGCCCGCTGAACGAGCCGGATCCGCCGCGGAAGCCGGCATCGCGATAGTAGATGGAGGAGACGGCGACACCGGCGCGCTGCGCGTCCGTGACGGCCTCCTGCACGTAGGGGCTGTCCTGGTTGGTGATCGACGTGGAGCCGTTGTAGGGGTCGACGCCGTTAGTGATCATCATGACGAAGCGCGCCTTGGTGGCCTGGGAGGGGCTATCCTCCGACGCTCCGGGCCAGCGCTTGACGAAGTCCGAGAGGCAGAAGTAGGGGCTCGCGGACTGGCCGGGGATGCCGAAGGGCAGACGGATTTTGGCGGCTGCCGCGGCGTGGTCGGTGGTGAACGGGACTTCGATCTGCACACGGCCGTTGGTCATGTAACCGACCAGAAGCTGGGCGCCGGCGGGCAGGCTGTTGGCGAAGTCGCGCATGTCGTTGAGCTGGATGCCGGAGTTGCGCGAGAGCCCGTCATCGATGAGCAGCGCGATCTGCATGTTGGACGGCTGCACCAGGGTGAACGAGGTGAGGGGCGTCGCCTTGGAGTTGAGCTCGAGGTTGACGTTGCTGATGGTGGGCGTGACGTTGCTCTTCGAATCTGCACGGACTAGGGTCTGCGTGGGAACGATACCTTCAGTCTGCGCGTGGGCCGCGGCGAGGGGAAGAAGACCCAGAAAAAGAGCGGCATAGCGAGGATTGATCATGTGGTTTACCTTCCATTACTTCCAGTCAATTAGACGCATGCGGCGGCTGGAAGGTGCAGACGGGCGCTACTCGCGGCCGAGACGGATGCGCAGGCCGGCGCGGAACTGGAAGGGTGTGGAGAGGTAGCCGATAGGGGCGATGTGGCGGTTGTCGAGGAGGTTGGAGAGCTGGGTGAAGACGGTGATGGAGTGGCTGAGGGCGTAGGCGAATGAGGCGTTGAGCGAGGTGTAGCCGGGCGAAAGATTGCGATTGGGCAGGATTAGCGTGGGGTTCAGGGTCAGGAAGGTGGAGTCGTCGGAGCGCCCGGCGAGGGCGGCCTGGAGCGAGGCGGTGGTCTTGGCGCCGCTGTAGGCGACCGAGAAGAAGCCGGAGTTGGGCGGGCGATGGAAGGGGCGTGAACCGGGCAGAGCGGTGAGGGCGCCGATGGGCGTGTTGAGCAGATTGGGGTTGAAGGCGGGTGGGGCGACGGAGCGCTCGACCAGCGAGGCGAGGTAGGTGTAGCCGCCAGTGAGCAGGAGGCGCGGAAAGGGCTGGTAGCGGACGGATGACTCGAGGCCCTGGGTGCGGTAGGCGAGGGTGTCAGATAAAGTGAGCGGGATGAGCGCGAGGGGTTCGGCCTGGTGCGAGAACTGGTTGAAAAAGTAGGTGCCGCGGACGGAGAGTTTGTGGGGGAGGATGTCCTGATCGGCGCCGAAATCGAGTGCGCGCGCGTGAGGGATTTGTGGTGTGGAGGTGGAAAGCTGTTCGGATAACGTGGGCTCGCGAATGCCGGTGGCGGCCGTGGCGTGCAGGCTGGTGCCGCGGAAGCGGCGGGCGCCGGGACGGACCGGAACCCAGGTGAGCCCGGCGCGGGGAGTTCCGCGAAGGCCGAGCTGGGAGCTGGTGTCGATGAAGCCGGCGGCGGTGTAGAAGAGGCGGTGGCGAAGCTCGCCCTGCAGGGCGGCGGCGACGGAGAAGTGAGTGCGGTCGAGGGTGCGGCGGGTGGCAGTTATGTCGGCGGCGCGCTCCTGCTGGAAGCGGGCGGTGAGCAGGCCGGTGAGGAAGTGGGTGAGCGGGTAGTCGGATTGCCAGGAGATCTCGTCGCGGTTGGTGACGAGGTCTTCGCGCGGAGGCGTGAGCGGGAAGGTGGCGGTGCCGGAGGCGGTGAAGCCGTTGGCGCCGGTGATGATGACGGGCGGGCCGGTGGCGGGGGTGGCGAAGTTGAAAAGCTGGCCGCGCTCGCGCAGCAGGCCGTACCGGACGAGGTTGTGCCAGTTCCCTGCCGTGCGGGTTTCGAAGGTGAAGGTGGAGTAGAGGTTCTGCGAGGACTGGCGGCCGGAGGGCAGGAGGCGGAAGAAGTCGAAGGGGGTGGGGAGCGGGGCGGCGGTGGTGTCGTCGCGGAAGGTGAGGCGGAGCGTGGTGCCGGCGGAGATGTGGTAGCCGAGGTTGGCGGCGTAGGTGATGAGGTGGATGGGCGCGGCGGGCAGGTCATTCGAGGAGTTGAGGCGGGAGAAGGCGACGAGCGCGTCGGCGCGGGAGCGGACGAGGGTGAAGACGGCCTCGTTGCGGTAGGTGTCGAGGTTGCCGGCGTCGCCGGTGTAGGTGAGGGTGGGGTGGAGATCGGCGGCGCGGGGAGAGGTGAGGGAGAGGGTGCCGGATTGGGCGTCGAGGAAGTGGAGGGGGTTGGGCGTGGGGGTGAGCTCGAGGGCGGGCAGGCTGGAGAGGGCGGAGAGGCCGGTCGAGGTGAGGGTGGAGAGGTTGAAGGCGGGGCGAGAGGCGAGGGATTCGGCGGAGACGCCGTCGATGAGGATGCGGGCGACGGGTGCGCCACGCAGATAGAGGGTGGCAGGGGAGGCGAGCTGGCCGCGCTGGACGATGAAGGCGCTGGGGGTGGAGGCGAGCTCGGGGATGGGCGTGGCGCGAGGAAGGAGCTGGTCGGCGGCGATCTGCGCGGGCGGCGTGGAGAGCTGGGCGGGCGGGGTTTCGAGCAGGGTGGGCTGCGCGCTGAGCAACGGGGTGACGAGCGAGGGGTTGAGAGCGATCTCTACGTTGAGGAGGTCGGTGCGGCCGGCGTAGAAGGGAGCGCCGACCTGCGGGGCGAAGAAGGGTGCGGTGATGGAGGGCGCGGTGAGCAGGAGGAACTGGCCGGCGAGGTCGGTGCGGATCTCGAAGTCGCCGTCGAGGCCGGCGACGGACGCGGAGGCATTGCGCGGACCACCGCTGAGCAGGATGAGCTGGACGCGGGCGCCGGGCAGCGGCGCGCCGAGGGGCGTGGTGACGTGGCCGCGGATGATGACTGCATGCGCGGAGAGGCTCGCGAGCAGGAATGCGGCGAGCGAAAGGCGGCGGACCATGTTGGTTAGGGTACACGGGGCGGCGCTGCTGCCGAGGGCGAGGACGAGGACGAGGTTGAAAAGGGGCGGAGAGCTGGGGCGGGTTTGGTCCTTCGGCTGCGGCTTCGCCTTCGCTCAGGATGACGAGCAGTTGGGGTGGTACGCGAATCCTCCGGGTGACAGAAGCGGTTGGGTGTCAGTTGGCGACGTTGATGGTGACGACGTTGGAGAGGTAGGTGCTGTTGGAGATGTCGTGGGCCCAGATCTGGAGGTTGTGGCTGCCGTTGGTGAGCTGGGTGGTGTCGAGAGTGTAGGTGTAGGGTGCGTTGGTGACGCGATGATCGCCCAGGCCGACTCCGTCGACGATGAGGTAGGAGCCGGCGGCATCAAGGGTGAGGGGGCTGACGCCGAGGGCGACGATCGCTCCGCTGACGGTCTGGCCGTTGACGGGGTAGGTGAGGGCCATGAGGAGGTTGGGCGCGGGGGCCGGGGCGGGCGTTGGGGCCGGGGGAGCGGGCGGCGGGGCGGGGGCGGGTGGTGTCACGGGGTTGACGTCGATGGGCTGCGAGGTGCTGGGCTGGTCGTTGGAGTCGCCGCTATAGGCCGCGGTGAGGGTGTGGGCCTGGGTGGGATCGAGCGATACGCCGGTGCTGGCGGCGCCGTTGGTGAGGGTGACGGTGTTGAGCAGGTTGCTGCCGTCGTAGAAGTTGACACTGCCGGTGGGCGTGCCGGAGGAGGCAGTGACCTGCGCGGTGAGGATGTTGTTGCTGAGCGAGAGCGTGGTGGTGGTGAAGGCGAGCGGGGCGGGCGTGCCGGTGCCTTCAAAGGCGCCCATGTCGAAGGCCGGGCCCTGCAGGCGAGGATTGCCGTTGAAGTCCACTGGGACGGCGGAGAGCAGCGAGGTAGGCAACAGCGCGGCGTTGATGGCCGGCGAGCCGGGGCTGAGCTGGTAGTTGTTGGCGGCGGCATTCACGAACATGGGGCTGCCGACGAGCGAGCCGTAGTCGAAGCCGAGTGCCTGCCACTGCACAAAGGGGATGTCGACCCAGTTGAAGGGGCCGCCGATGAAGTCGGCGAAGGTGGTGTTGGGCGCGTAGAGGTTGAAGTAGGGTTGTGCACTGTAGTTGACGGCGACGTTCACATCCCAAAGCGCGAAGTTGCGCAGGGGCGCCATGAGGATGTTGCCGTAGAACTGGAAGTCTTCGCCGTTCTGGGTGAGAGCGACAGGCGTGTTGGTCCAGCAGTTGGGGTCCATGACGATGGTGCTGAAGCGCAGGATGTTGCCGGATTCGCGCGAGAGAATCGCGGTCTGGTACCAGGCGCTGCCGAGGTTGGTGCCGTACATGAGGATGTTCTGGAGCGTGGTGTTGCTGGCGGCGATGTCGATCGTGGCCTGGGGGCCGTTGAGCTCAAGGCCATCGACCAGGATGCCGGAGCCGCCGAGCTCGAGGCGCGCGTTCTGGATGACGCCGCCAGTGATCTTCTCGGCAGCGGATGGGTTGTCCTCGTTGGTGAAAGAGACGTTGGCGCCGTTGGACTGGACGTGGTCGAGCCATAGCGAGGTGATGGTTGCGCCGTGGGTGATGAAGGTGTAGTACACGGTGTTGTCCTGGGGATCGCCCATGTTGCTGGCGGCGACGTTGTGCCACTCGGAGGTTTGCGCGTAGAGGCCGGTGCTGGTGTCGCCGTAGGAGACGTAGGCGGAGGCTCCGCCGGAGGCTTCCTGGCCGGGCGCGGCGTAGGCGGCGTTGAGGTTGGTGCCGATGAACTGGGTGCTGTTGATGACGCCGAAGTGGTGCTTGCCGGCGTGGTAGGCCTCGCAGTTGGTGACGAGGACGTCCTGGCTGCCCATGATGCGGAAGCCGTAGCCCCCGTTGTCGTCGTAGCGGGCGCTCTCGTCGGCGACGAGATTGTTGAAGACGAGGTGATTCTGGTAGTTGCTGTAGATGACGTCGTCGCGCTGGACGGCGGTGTAGACGCTGCCGTTGTAGCGCGGGTCTGAGTTGGGGGAGTTGATCGTGATCTGCGTGCCGTCGTAGAACCAGGAGCCGGGGACCGTGCTGGCAGGCTGGCCGAAGGAGTAGTTGAAGAAGGCGTGATTGACGAGGACGGAGTAGACGGGCGTGGCGATGGGGTAGCTGTAGATGCCGTTGCCCTGGGGCTGGAAGAGGGCATTGTTGAGGACGATGCTGCCCCAGAATTTGGGCTTGGCGCCGGTGCCGTAGTCGGCGAAGGTGATGGGATTGCCGGGCGCGCCGCTGGAGGGTGCGTCGAGCGACTCATGCCACTGGCCGCCGCGCTGAAAGAGGATGGCGTCGCCGGGGTTGAAGTGGGAGGCGTTGACGCGGGCGACGGTCTGCCAGGGCGAGCTGGGCGAGAGGCCGTTGTTAGCGTCGTTGCCGCTGGGGCTGACGTAGTAGGTGGCCTGCGCGAAGGCGCCAGAGCAAGCGAAGATTGAGGCAATGGAGACGGCGAACAGGGCGAGCGCGAGACGGGGAGAGAGCATCGACCGCTTCATTTCGTAGGAACCTTCTTTGCTGGTGAACCCGCGTGACTTTGTTGCCTCTTGAGACAAAGCCGGGCATCGCCCGAGGTCTGCCGGAGCAGAGAGGCCGTGTGGGTAGGTTGGCAGAAGCCGCTATGCGGTGAGGGGGTGGGACGTGCCGCTTTTCTTTCTGATGCAAGCTCGGATGCAAGCGCAGGGCGCAACGTTTTATCCGCTGCGGCGTGAGAGATGAAAGTTTGGCAAAAGATCTGCTTCAGGGCAGCAGCAGCAGCTTGCCTGTGGTGGCGCGGGACTCGAGCTCGCGATGAGCCTGGGCGGCCGCGGCGAGGGGATAGGTGTGGGCGATGCGCAGCTTGAGAGTACCGTCGGCGACCCAGGTAAAGATGTCGCGGGCGCGCTGCTCGAGGTCTTCGCGCGAGGCCACGTAGTCCTTGAGCGTGGGGCGGGTTACGTAGAGCGAGCCCATGGTGGAGAGGCGGATGAGATCGAAGGGCGGTACGGGTCCGGAGGCTCCGCCGAAGAGGACGAGGGTGCCGCGCGGGCAAAGGCAGCGCAGCGACTGCTCGAAGGTGGATTTGCCGACGGAGTCGTAGACGACGGGCAGGCCGACGCGGGAGGTGAGCTGGTGGACGCGCGCGACGACATCCTCAGAGGTGTAGAGGATGATGTCGTCGGCTCCGGCGGCGCTGGCGAGGGCGGCTTTTTCCGGGGTGGAGACAGTGGTGATGACGTGCGCGCCGAGACGTTTGGCGAGCTGGATGAGCAGAAGGCCGGTGCCGCCGGCGCCGGCGTGGATGAGGACCTTGTCGCCGAACTGGGGGACGAAGGTGGAGTGAAGAAGGTAGTGGGCGGTCATGCCCTGGAGGATGGCGGCGGCGGCCTGCTGGGCGGTGAGGGCGTCGGGGATGCGGAGGAGGCGGGCGACGGGTGCGACGGCGAGCGTGGCGTAGGTGCCCGGGATGCCGCACCAGGCGACGCGATCGCCGGGGGCGAAGCTGGTGACGTCCGGGCCGACGGAGACGATGGTGCCGGCGGCTTCCTGGCCGAGCGTGTAGGGTAGCGCGGCGGGATAGCGGCCTTCGCGGAAATAGGTGTCGATAAAGTTGACGCCGGAGGCTTCGATGCGGATGAGAGCCTCGCCGGGGCCAGGCGCGGGGTCCGGCAGGGTGACGAGGGTGAGGACTTCGGGGCCGCCGGTGCTGTGAATCTGGATGGCTTGCATGAGACGGATGCTAGATTGATGGGAAAGCAAAGGCAAATGGCGGCCAGTTGAGGGAGTCGTGAATGAGCAAGATGTGGCTGGGAGTGGTGTTGCTGGGCGCCTGCGCGGGGCAGGCGCAGGAGCCGGCGCGGTGGGCGGCGGAGGCCAAGGCGGTGACGATCACGCGGGATGACTGGGGTATCGCGCATGTGCACGGCAGGACGGACGCGGATGCGGTGTTCGGGATGATCTACGCGCAGTGTGAGGACGACTTCAACCGCGTGGAGGCGAACTACCTGACCAGCCTGGGACGGACAGCGGAGGCAGACGGCGAGAAGGCCATCTGGGCGGACCTCAGGCAGAGGCTGTGGGTCGATCCGGAAGAGTTGAAGAAAGAGTATGCGGCGAGCCCGGCGTGGCTGAAGAGGCTGTTGGATGCATGGGCGGATGGGATCAACTTTTATCTGGCGACGCACAAGGCGGTGAAGCCGCGGGTGATCGCGAGGTTTGAGCCCTGGATGGCGCTTTCGTTTACGGAGGGGAGCATCGGCGGGGACATCGAGAAGTATGTGGATGTGAAGAAGCTGCAGGATTTTTATGGTGGGGCGGCGGGGCGGGCCGAGATGGGAAAGGCAAATACCGGGACTCCGAGATTCGCCCGGAATGACGGCAGCTTAGGTGAGGTTGGGTTAGGGAAAGAGCCGGGCGGGTCGAACGGGTTTGCGGTTGCGCCGAAGCTGACCAGGGATGGACACGCGCTGCTGCTGATCAATCCGCATACTTCGTTCTTCTTCAGGAGCGAGCTGCAGATGCAGAGCGATGAGGGCCTCGATGCGTATGGGGCGGTGACGTGGGGGCAGTTCTTTGTCTACCAGGGGTTCAACGATCGCGCGGGGTGGATGCATACGTCGAGCAATGTGGACGCGGTGGATGAGTACCTCGAAACGGTGAGCGGGGAGGGTGCGACGCGCAGCTACAAATACGGTGGGCAGAACATGCCCGTAGTTGCGAAGACGATTGTGCTGAAGTATCGCGATGGCGATGCGGTCAAGGAGCGGACGTTTAGGGCGATGTTTACCAGGCATGGGCCGGTGGTGCGGAGGGATGGAGACAAGTGGGTGTCGGTGCAGCTGATGAACACGCCCGTGCCGGCGCTCGAGCAGAGCTATCTGCGGACCAAGGCGCGCAGCTATGTGGAGTATCGCAAGACGATGGAGCTGATGGGAAACTCCAGCAACAACACGGTGTATGCGGATGCCGATGGGACCATCGCGTACTGGCACGGCAACTTCATTCCGCGGCGGGATACGCGCTTCGACTTCACGAAGCCGGTGGATGGGAGCGATCCGGCGACGGACTGGAAGGGGCTGCATACGCTGGACGAGGTGCCGCAGCTGAAGAATCCGGCCAGCGGATGGCTGTTCAACGTGAACGATTCGCCGTGGAATGGCGCGGGTGCGAGCTCGTTGAAGAAGGCGGACTATCCGGTGTACGTGGAGCAGGGGCTTGAGAGCGCGCGCGGGCTGCACGCGATGCGGGTGCTGACGGGCGGCTCGGGGTGGACGATGGAGTCGCTGCGGGCGGGGGCGTACGACAGCTTTCTGCCGTGGTTTGCGCGGACGATCCCGGTGCTGGCGGCGGCGTGGGACGGCATGGCGGCGGGGCCGGCGAAGGACCGGCTGAAGGCGCAGGTGGATGTGCTGCGAGCGTGGGATTTCAGGTGGGGTGCGGGGTCGGTGGCAACCTCTGTGGCGGTCTACTGGGGCACGGAGGTGCTGCGGACGGCCGCGGGTCCGGCTCGGCGGGCCGGGATGCCGAGCGAGGAGGATGTGGCGGCGAAGGTGCCCGGGGAGGCGCTGCTGGCGGCGCTCGCGACGGCGTCAGACAAGCTCGCAGCGGACTTTGGCCGGTGGCAGACGCCGTGGGGCGAGATCAACCGCTTCCAGAGGCTGACCGGGGATATCGTGCAGCCGTTCAACGACGCGGGCGCGAGCATTCCGGTGCCGTTCACGTCCAGCCTGTGGGGGTCGCTGGCGTCGTTCGGGGCGAAGCAGTATCCGGGGACGAAGAAGTGGTACGGGACCAGCGGCAACAGCTTTGTGGCGATCGTGGAGTTCGGGCCCAAGGTGCGGGCGGTGGCGGTGACGGCAGGCGGCGAAAGCGGGCATCCGGCGGATAAGCACTTCGACGACGAGGCGGCGCGGTATGCGGCGGGGAATCTTCGCGAGGTTTACTTTTACCCGGAGCAGTTGAAGGCGCATGTGGAGAGGGTGTACCGGCCGGGGCAGTGAGAGTGGGTGGTGCGGAGGGAGCTTTGTCATTGGCGTTGGGCGGGGGAGATGCGGGTCCTTCGACTGCGGCTGCGCCTTCGCTCAGGATGACAGACTTCGGTGGGCGTTCGCTCAGGATCACAGATTCCTGTGGGCATGGCGTAGACGACTCTAGTGGGTCATGGCGTAGACGACGTAGTTGACGCCGATGCGCAGGCCCATGTCGGAGAACTTGAGCGGGTAGCTCGCGGTGTCGGACCACTCCCAGGAGTCGCCGAGGTCGGAGTTGAGGGAGATGGCGACCATGATGCGGCCCTTGTCGTCGTAGATGCCCTCCCAGCGGGCGACGCGGCCGTCCTTCTTGTAGCCGGTGCGGAGGTGCTCGGCGCCGGGGACCTGGTAGCGATCGGCGAGGTCGAAGACGGTGTGGAAGATGGGGTCGTCGTTGGGGATGTCGACGATGGGTCGCTCGGGGAAGACCATCTTCATGGTTTTCTCGAAGAAGGCCTGCTCCTCGTGGCCGTGGAAGTCGTCGGCCATGAAGAAGCCGCCGCGCAGGAGATAGTCGCGGAGCTTGCGGGCTTCGGCTTCGGTGAGGCCCCACTCGCCGACCTGCACGGCGTAGAGGAAGGGATAGTTGTAGACCTCGTCACCGTCATCGAGCGAGACGGGCTGCTCGACGGAGCGGGCTTCGACGCGGGTGAGGCGGCGGACGGCGGCGGCAAGCTGGCGATCGGCCTTGGGATAGTCCTGGGTCCAGAGCGAGAGGCCGAGGCGCCAGTCGCCCTGGAAGCGTGGGTAGTAGCCGTCGAGGGGGCCGGGCGGATACATCAAGCGCGCAAAGGTCCACTCGGCGGGCTGCTGCCAGTCGGGCGGCAGGGGAAGAGCTTCGTAGCCCTCGACCGAAGGGTACTGGCGAAAGGCGCGCTGCGCGTAGAGGATGCCGGCGAGCGAGGCGGCGAAGAGAAGCGTGAGACTGATTCGCCGCAAGCTGGTCATCCGCTTCCCTGCCCTCCTGTCGCGGGAGTTTCCTGCGCGCCCGCGACGATGCGTCGCAGGGCTAAGGGCTAGACGTTGAACTTGAAGAAAAGGATGTCGCCGTCGCGGACGGTGTACTCCTTGCCTTCGGATTTGAGCAGGCCGGCTTCCTTGACCGCCTGCTCGGAGCCGAGGCGGAAGAGGTCGTCCGAGTGGTAGGCGTCGGCCTTGATGAAGCCGCGCTCGAAGTCGGAGTGGATGACGCCCGCGGCGCCGGGAGCCTTGGTGCCGCGCTTGATGGTCCAGGCGCGGACCTCCTGCACGCCGGCGGTGAAGTAGGTGACGAGGCCGAGCAGGCGATAGGCGGCGTGGATGAGCCGGTTGAGGCCAGGCTCGGCGAGGCCGGCGGCTTCGAGAAACTCGGCGCGCTCGCCGGGGTCGAGCTGCGCGATCTCTGCCTCCATGGCGCCGCAGATGCGGACAACCTCGGAGTGCTCGGTGAGGGCGCGGGTCTCGACCAGGCGGGTGTACTCGTTGCCATCGACGATGCCGGCTTCATCGACGTTGGCGACGTAGAGCATGGGCTTCATGGTGATGAGAAAGAGGTCGCGGGCGATGAGGCGCTCGTCGTCGGAGAGCTCGGCGGCGCGTGCGGGCTGGCCGGCGTCGAGCGCGGCGAGCAGCTTCTGGAGCGCGGCAACCTCGGTCTTCTGGGCGGCGGTGGCAGAGGGAGATTTGGCTGCCTTCTCGGCTTTGAGCGCGCGCTTCTGCACGGTCTCGAGGTCGGCGAGCAGAAGCTCGGTGTTGATGATGTCGATGTCGTCGAGCGGGCTGACCTTGCCGGAGACGTGCACGACTTCGTCGTCGTGGAAGCAGCGGACGACGTGCAGGATGGCGTCGGTCTGGCGGATGTGGGAGAGGAACTGGTTGCCGAGGCCCTCGCCCTTGCTGGCGCCCTCGACGATGCCGGCGATGTCGACGAACTCCATGGTGGTGGGGACGATGGAGTTGGGCTTGACGAGGGTGACGATGCGGTCGAGGCGGGTGTCGGGGACGACGACCACGCCGACGTTGGGCTCGATGGTGCAGAAGGGATAGTTGGCGGCCTGGGCTTTGGCGGAGGTGAGTGCGTTGAAGATGGTGGATTTGCCTACGTTGGGCAGGCCGACGATTCCGACATTCAAGGGCATAAGGCTAGTTTCTCATGTGGAGCGGGGTGGGAAGAACGAGAGGGCTGGCATGAGAATGCCAAGGCTGAAGCCTTGGCGTACCTTCAGGCGAGCGCGGCCGGCTGCGTACGACGCGGTGAGGATCAGCCTGACGTTCAGAAGGTTTCGAGGTCCTTGCTGGCGATGACCTTGCCCTTGTAGATGGCGCTGATCTGGGCGAGGGCTTTGGGCAGAGCGGCGTCGGAGATGCCGATGTGGACGAGCACGAGTTCCTTGACGCCGGCGTTCCTGGCCAGCAGGCCGACCTCCTGCGGGCTCATGTGTTCCTGGGTGAAGTGGATGAGCATGGCCTGGCGGGCGGCGGGCGGCAGGTTAGGCGCGACGGTGGTGACAAGCCGCGTGAGCACCTCCTCGGGATCGATGACCTCCGAGACCAGCAGGTCGGCGCCACGGGCCAGGTCGAGGACGTCGGGGCTGGGGCCGGTGTCGCCGGTGTAGACGATGGAGCGGTCGGGCAGGTCGAAGCGGAAGGAGAGCGACTGGAAGCGTTTGCCCTTCTCGCTGTCTTTGGGCAGGCTGTAGTGGGTGTTGCTGCGCACGCTGACGGGGATACCGGCGATCTGGAGATGGTCGCCGTCGCCGATTTCGACGACCTTGACGGTGTCGGCGGGATCGCGGTGCGGCGCGCCCGGGCCGGCGGAGTCGAACGCCGCTTCGACCTGCATGGCGGCGACGAGGGCGTCCACCAGCCGCTGCGTGCCGGGCGGCCCGTAGACCGTGAGCACCGGCGGAGGAACGGCCTGGAAGCGCAGGCCGAGTAAAGCGAAGAGGCCGCCGATGTGATCGAAGTGGTGATGGCTGATGACCACGGCGTCGATGGAGCGAAGCTGGATGCCGGCCTTGCCCAGCTGCTCCGGCGCGCCATCGCCACAGTCGACCAGGATCTTCTTGCCGGCGTACTGCAGCAGGTGCGCGGGCTCGGAGCGGGTGGGATTGGGCAAGGGACCGCTGTTGGTTCCGAGCGTAGTCCAGGTGGAGTGCGGCGCCTGGGCGGAGGCAGCGGCGCCGGCGATAAGGGCTGCGCCGAAGATGAGGGCTACGACGGCGAGGCCGCGCTGCAGGCGAGCGAAGGCAAGAGGCAAGACGAGGCTCCAGTCGGGATGACGGGATGATCGTACAAGGCGCCAGCTGTAGTTGACGAGTTGCGGACGAAGAAAGATGCGGTATGCTGCGGGGATGCGCACGATCGTGTGGGTGCTGGCTTCGTTGATGATCGCCGCGGGGCAGGCTCAGGCGCCGGCCGGCGTGGACGCTCCGACCGCGGTGTATCGCGATGCGGGCGCGGGCGTGAGCTTCCGCTATCCGGCAGAGTTCCTCTCGCGGCCGGCGATGGCGGCGGCAATGCAAAGCGGCTTTGCGAGCTCGGCGGCGGCGGACCCGGACCGCGCATCCGAGGCCAGGTGCCTGGGCATCCCGCTGCTGGCCGTGAAGGGGACTGGAGCGCCGGGGACGGACGAGTTCGGCATGATCGTGATGATGCGCATGGACCACGGCTGCGCGGGCGAAGAAAGCGGTGAGAAGTACCTGGGCGGCGACGCACAGCAGTTGATGCGGGTGCTGGGGCAGTTCGGGGTGGCGTCGACCGAGGACGCGCTGAAGTACAAGCTGGCGGGGCACGCGGCGGCGTTCGTGAAGGGCTCGGCGCCGGCCAAGAGGCTGGGCGACGGGAGGATGATGCATGCGGCGTCGGTGTGCACGCTGCAGGGGACGGCGACGCTGTGCTGGCTGATCCTGGATACGAACCACAAGGCCATGCCCGGCCTGGTGGCGTCGGCGATCACGTTTGATGGCGGGCAGGCGGTGCCGCTGGTGCCGAAGGATATGGTGGAAGGCTGGTAGGATCGCCGCTCTTCGCCAGCCTGCTTTGCGAGGGCTTATTCGGCAGGGCTCAAGCCGGCGCCTTGGCGTACCTTGACGGGACAGCAGCAAGGCGAGCGGCGGAACCGGTTAGTGGAGGATGTTTTCTTCGCTGGAGCGGAGGCGCAGCACGCGGTCGACCGCGTAGGGGGCGCGGCGGTCGCTGGTGTGGAAGTGACGCACCTGGAGTTCGCCCAGAAGGCCGATGCCGATCATCTGGATGCCGCCCAGGATGAGCACGCTGGCGATAGTGAAGAGCGGCGCGTGGTCGGTGTAGGCGTTGGCGTGGGTGATGAGCTTGAGCAGCATGAGCGCGAAGGCGATGATGCCGCCGGAGAGCATGGCCGCGCCGCCGATCGACCCGAAGAAGTGCAGCGGGCGCGTCATGTACTTGAGCAGGAAGCGGATGGTGAGCAGATCGAAGAAGACGCGGAAGGTGCGGGAGAGGCCGTAGTGGCTCTTGCCGGCGGTGCGCGCGGGATTCGAGATGGGAATCTCGCAGATGCTGGCGCCGTACCAGCTGGCCAGAGCCGGGATGAAGCGGTGCATCTCGCCGTAGAGCGGGATGGACTGGATGATGTCGCGGCGATAGGCCTTGAAGGTGGTGCCGAAGTCGTGGATGGGGACGCCGGAGAGCGCGGCCATGAGCGAGTTGGCGATGCCCGAGGGGATGCGCCGCAGCAGCACGTTGTCGGCGCGGTCCGAGCGCCAGCCGGAGACCACGTCGTAGCCTTCCTCGAGCTTGACGAGGAACGCCGGCACCTCCAGCGGATCGTGCTGCAGGTCGCCATCCATGGCGATGATGTACTCGCCCTGAGCGTGATCGAAGCCGGCGGCGAGCGCGCTGGTCTGGCCAAAGTTGCGGCGCAGCTTGATGACCAGCACGCGTGAATCGACGGCGGCGATCTCTTCGAGCAGGCGGTAGGTGCGGTCGCGCGACCCATCGTCGACGAAGACCAGCTCGAAGGTGTCGCGGGACTCGGCGAGCACGTTCTCCATGACGGCCTTGAGCCGGTCGTAGAGCGTGGTGACGTTGTCCTCTTCGTTGTGGAACGGGACGACGATGGAGTATTTCAGCACGTGAACATGATAAACCCGTCGGCGCGACGATGTGTGAATGCCGGGTTGCGGTACGTGAGCTGCCGGCGCAGCGTCCTGCTGCCGGCGCGGCGCGGGTGGTCAGTTAGTCAATAATGGAGGCGGCACATCCGCTCGACGGGTGGCCGGGCGTGGGGGATAGTGGAAGAGAAGTGCACCGGGCATGGGGCAGCGATCCCCCGTCTTCCGGGTTGATGTTCGCACTCGGAGGGATGTTCGCATGGGCAAGAGGATCATCTGGCTGTGCCTGCTTCTGGTCGCGATAGGCGCCGGCTATTCCTATTACAAACATCATCAGGATGAGCTGCGGCTGGCCAACGGCGACGTGAACTGCGACGGCTGCATGACGCCCGAGGAACACGAACGCTACCTGAAGGGCAACTCCAGCCCGAGCGGCGGGGGGCAGAACGATGCCTCCGGCACAGACCAGCAGGATGCCAACGGCGAGACGACGGTCTCGGCGGCGCAGATGACCCCGCCGGCCGGCAAGGGTGCGGGCACCGCCATGGTGGCGGGCTCGGGGACTGGCCCGGGCATGGCGGCAGGGACTCCGGCAAAGGCTGCGGCGGGAGCGGGCATGGCCGGTGCGAATGGCATGGACACGCCGCCGGCGGGCGATACGATCGCGCCCAATCCGCCCAACGGCATGGTGTTCGCGGGCAAGGGGACCTACCAGTGGTATCGCCAGGGCAACCTGACCTGGCGGGTGGACACAGCCAGCGGGCGAAGCTGCATCGTGTACGCAACGATGGAAGAGTGGCGCAAGCAGATCGTTTATAGCCACGGGTGCGGACGTAACGCCTGAGGGTGGCGAGAGCAATCGAACGCCGGTCCTGACATGGGCCGGCGTTTTGCTTTGGCGCACACATGGTCACTGGAGACATCTCGCATTGGCCTCCGATCGGATTCCCTTTGACAAGAGCGGCCGGAACAAATAGCGTTTTCGACGAACATGTTCGCGAAATTGTTGCGCGTCCGGAAAAGCAGTCTCAAGCGAAATCGAAGCTACGAGGGAATCAATGACGAACGAGATCGTGAAGCAGCAGCAGGCGTTGGGCAAGGTCAACTCGCGAGCAACGAGCCGAGCAACGAGCTGCGCGGTGGGCTGGCTGGGAGCCGGCGCCCTGCTGGCGACGCTGGCTGGCGGCGCGGGTGCGGCAGCAGCGCAGAGGGTCAATGTGCAGACCGGTGTGGTGCTCAACGGCGTCACCATCGTCGATACGCGTACCGGCGCGCTGACGCCGGATCAGGCCATCGCGCTCGACGGCGGCAAGATCGTCCGCATCGGCGCGGCCGGCAGCATCGTGGGCCAGGGCGCGGCGCAGACCGTGGATGCGCGCGGCAAGTACGTCGTTCCAGGCTTTCTGGACATGCACGCGCACGTGGTGGAGTCGGTGAACCAGCAGCCGTCGTTCTTTCCGCTGCTGATCGCGAACGGCATCACGGGCGTGCGCGAGGAGTCCGTAACGCCGGCCAACATGGAGCTGGGCAAGAAGGTGAATGCGGACGCCGCGGCCGGCCGAGTGGATGCGCCGGAGATCATCTTTTCGGGCTCCGAAGCGCACCTGAAGCCGAACCTGAGCGCAATGGATTCGAGCAACGCCGGCTGGCCTTCGATGGACCACCTGGGCGCCGGCTGGGGGCTGATCCTGGACTGCTCGACCGACGAGCAGGCGATTCGCGCGGAGAGTCTGAAGCTGGGTCTGCGGCCGCCGTTCCCGCCGAACTTTGTCTTGAACCCGAGAGTCTTCGACGGGCCGGCCACGGTGAGCATCTATCAGCGCATTCTGGATACGTACAGCGAGCCGCGCTGCGTGGAGTTGAGCAAGGCGTTCGCGAAGAATCACACCTGGCAGACGGTGACGCTGATCCGTCTGCGCACGCAGGACTGGGGCAACGATCCGCTGTACCGCAACGACCCCAGGCTCAAGTACATGAATCCGTCGACCGTCGCGCTGTGGGACAAGCTGGGCGACCAGTTCGCGACGCTGCCGCCCAACGTCGTGACGACGCTCCAGAGTTACTACGGCCTGCAGAAGAAGGTGACCGGCCTGATGGAGCGGAACGGCGTAAAGATACTGGCAGGCTCGGACGTGGGCGGCATCTGGCTGATCCCGGGCTTTAGCTTGCACCAGGAGTTCCACGAACTGGCTGCGTCGGGGCTCACGCCGCTCGAGATCCTGCAGACCACCACACTGAACCCGGCCGAGTTCCTGGAGCGGCAGAGCAGCATGGGCTCGGTGAGCGAGGGCAAGAACGCGGACCTGGTGCTGCTCGAGGCCAACCCGATCGCGGACGCGGCCAACCTTGACCGGATCTCCGGCGTGGTGCTGCATGGCAAGTACTTCTCTAGGGCGGCGCTGGACAAGCTCGAAGGCGACGTGGCGGCAGCCTACAACTAGGCACGCCGCGCGCCGACGGCTCCGACGATTTTGCCGCGACACGGAACTGCCTCTGCAAGGCGGAGCAAATGGCCTGCGCGAATTGACGACCAAAGAGGTCCGAATTAGACTCAGGAGTGGACCGCAGAGCTGATTCCCTGCTCTCCGGCCCCGTGCACAAGGGCGCCGCAGAGCTTCGAAAAGCCCAGGCAAGAGAAGGAAAACAGGCATGTTGCAGGCATTCATCATCACGCTGCGCGAGGGCGTGGAAGCTTCGCTGATCGTGGGGATCGTCTTTGCGTACCTGGCCAAGATCGGCCGGGCGGAGTTGAAGCGGACGGTCTTCTGGGCGCTGGGAGCGGCCATTGCGGCGAGCGTCGGGGTGGCGGTGGTGATCTCGCACCTGCAATTCAACCCGGATATCTTCGAGGGCTGGGTGATGCTGGTGGCGGCGTTCTTTACCGCCAGCATGATCTGGTTCATGAACCGGACGGCGCGTTCGATGAAGGGCGAGATCGAAGCCAGAATCGCGCGGGCGACGGCGGGCACGTCGCGCTTCGGATTGTTTCTGCTGGTGTTCCTGCTGGTGCTGCGCGAGGGCGTCGAGACGGTGCTGATTCTGGCCGCGGTGAGCCTGAACTCAACCGAGCTGCTGAGCTTTATGGGCACGATGCTCGGGGTGGCAGTGGCGGTGGTCTTTGGCGTGATGTTCGTGCGCGGCAGCGTGAAGATCAACCTGCAGCGCTTCTTCCGCGTGACCAGCGTCATCCTCTACTTCGTCACGTTCCAGCTGGTGGTGAGCGGGCTGCACGAGCTGAGCGAGAACGGCGTGCTGCCTTCGAGCACGGCGGAGATGCGCTACATCGGGCCCATCGTGCGCAACGACCTGTTCTTCTTCGTCACGATGCTGGCGCTGGCCGCGCTGATGATCCTGATGGAGCAGCGGCGGCGCATCCCGGCTGCGCTGCCCGAGACGGCAACCGCGGCCGACCGGCGCCGCGCCGCCTGGAGCCAGCGCCGCGAAAAGATGTGGATGACCGCGGTGATCTCGTCCAGCTTCCTGTTCATCTTCCTTTCGACGGCGGAGTTCATCTACGCCAAGAGCTCGACCGCGCTGAGCGAGGCCACGCCGGTGACGCTGGTGGGAGAGCAGGTGACGGTGCCGGCGAGCGAGGTGACGGACAACCTGCTGCATCGCTATAGCGTGCATGTCGATGACGGCAGCGGGCACTCGCCCGAGGTGCGCTTTCTGCTCTTCAAGAAACCGGACGGCAACATCGTCTCGGTGGCGGATGCATGCACGATCTGCGGGCCGGTAGGCTTCTACATGGGCGCGCAGGGGATCACGTGCAAGATGTGCGCCAGCCCGCTGAACGCGGCCAGCATGGGCCAGGCAGGCGGCTGCAACCCGATCCCGCTGAAGTCGGCCAGTGCGGGCGGGCAGATCGTGATTGCGGCGGCGGATCTGAAGGCGCTGGCGCCGCGGTTCGAGCGGTAACGTGTTCCTGAGGCTGTTGTGGGAGAGCTTCGTCAGGCAGCGGCGGCGCAAGGCGCTGGCGGCGGTGGCGATTCTGCTGGGCACGACCGCGGTGACCGCGATGCTGGCGCTGGCGACGACGATCGGTGACCGGATTCATCGTGAGCTGGCGGTGTATGGGGCGAACATCGTGGTGTTCCCCAAGGCGGACCAGCTTGATGTGAAGGTGGGTGGGGTGGACCTGAAGCCGGCTACTGGCGGGGCGTATTTGAAGGAGTCAGATTTAGAGAAGCTAAAGGGGATCTTCTGGGCCAACAATATCACGGGGGTCAGTCCGGAGCTCTCGTTTAGGACCGGGTTGAGCGCAGGCGGAGAAGGAGCTCCAGTTCAGGCGACGGGCATGTGGTTCGATCACACCTTCGGCAAAGTGATGACAGGTGCCGCACAACTGCATCCGGCCTGGAAGCTGCAGGGCAGCTGGCCGGCTGGAACGAACGAGGTCGTCTTAGGAAGTTCGCTGGCGGCAAAGCTGGGGATAAGGATTGGACAGGCGGTCACATTGGGGATGCCGGCGGATGCGGCGGCACAGTCAGCTCCGATCACTCCAGTGACGCCGGTGATGGAAGTCTCGGGCATCGTTTCCACGGAAGACGAGAGAGATGCAGAGGTGTTATTTCCGCTCGACGTAGCGCAGCGTCTGGCGGGCCTTCCCAACGCAGTGAGCCGAGTGGAGATCGCCGCCAGGACCCGACCCGAGGACGCCTTCGCCCGCCTCGACCCGGACAAGCTCTCGCCCAAGCAGCATGACATCTGGTACTGCCGCCCCTACGCGAATTCGATCGCGTACCAGATCATGGAGGCGATCCCCGGCTCGCAGGCCGAGCAGGTCCGGAGAGTAGAGCAGAGCGAGGGCACGGTGTTGAAACGGATTAGCGGGCTGATGTGGCTGGTGAGCCTGGCGGCGCTGCTGGCGGCATGTTTCGCCGTCTCAGCCGCGATGGCTACCGCGGTGCTGGAAAGGCGCGGCGAGATCGGGCTCATGCGCTCCCTAGGCGCGGGCAAGGCGGCCATCGCGATGCTCTTCTATGCGGAGAGCGGGCTGCTCGCGGTGGGCGCAGGCGTGGCTGGGTACCTGGCCGGGTCGGGGCTGGCGTGGTGGCTGGGCGCGAGGATCTTCCCGGGCGACCGCGCCGGTGCGCTGCTGAACTGGGCGCTGCTGCCGGTGGTGGTGGCGCTGGCGCTGGTGGTGGCGGTCGCGGGCAGCACGCCGTCCATCCGGAGGGCGCTTGAGATGGAGCCTTCAAACGTGCTGCGGAGCGATGCTTGAAGGCGCCGGCGGAGGCGCTGGCACGGGAGCATAGCCCCGGGGCTGAAGCCCTGGGCTACCCTCGCGCCTTCACCTACTCTCTAAGGGGACGCTGGTGAATGCGGGGCTGGGCGTGGGGAGCATGCTGTGGCGATCGCTGCTGCATCGGCGGGCGCGCAGCCTGAGCGCGCTGGTGGCGATGACGGTCTCGGCGGCGGTGGCGACAGCGCTGCTGACGCTCTACGCGGACCTGGATGCGAAGCTGCACCAGCAGTTCAGGAGCTTCGGTGCGAATATCGTTCTTACGGCGAATGCGTTTGCGGGCGATGCGCTGGAGCGCGCCCGGCAGGCGGCAGGCGCCGATGCGAGCGCGGCGGAGTTTGCCTATGCAGTCGCGAACACCGAGCGGGGCACGCCGGTGGTCGTGGCGGGCGTGGACTTCAACGATGTGCGGCGGCTCGATGCGTGGTGGCAGGTAGCGGCGTGGCCGAGCGGCCCGGACGACGCGCTGCTGGGAAGCCGCGCCGCGGAGTTCATCGGCGACGAGAAGGATGTCGCGTTGAGCTTTGCGGGCCAGCCGCGGACCTTCCATGGCGTGGGCCGGCTGAAGACCGGCGGCGATGAGGACTCGCGCGTGTACGTCGCGATGCCGGCCTTTCAGCAGTGGACCGGCGTACGTCCCACGGTGATCGAGGTGCAGGTGCCTGGCGGCGCGGCGGCGGTGGAAGCGGCGATGCGACGCCTGCGCAGCGCCCTGCCGGAGGCCACGGTGACGCCGGTGCGGCAACTGGTCGAAGGCGAGTCGAACATCGTGGAGCGGACGCATGCGCTGATGTTCGGCGCGGTGCTGCTGATCGCGCTGACGGTGGCAGTATCGGTGCTGGCGACGCTCTCGGCCAGCGTGCTGGAGCGGCGGCGCGACTTCGCGTTGATGAAGGCGCTGGGCGGCAGCGAGCGGCAGATGATGGGGCTGTTTCTGCTGGAGACGCTGGTGCTCGCGGCGGGCGGCGTGCTGCTGGGCTACTGCGTGGGCTCGGGCGCGGCCTGGGGCATCAGCGAGCTGAACTTCGACACGTCCGCGCTGCCGCGACTGGGCGTTTTGCCGCTGGTGCTGGGACTGAACGTGGCCATCGCCGCAATCGCCGCACTGTGGCCGGTGCGGGCGCTGCGCGGGCTGGAGCCGGCAGCGCTGTTGAAGGGTGAGTAGGAAGCGGAGGAAAGGCGGCTTCTCGCTTCTAGCTCTTAGCTAAGCCTACAAGGGAATGCCAGCGCTGAGAGCTAGAAGCTAGAAGCTAGAAGCTAGAATTGAGATGGGATGGTTAGAGATGGCTGAAGTTGTGACCAGGCTGCAGGGCGAGGCGAAGATCACGCGCGACGAGTGCGCAGTGATTGCGCTGGAGGGCGTGTCGCGCGAGTACGCGGGGCGGACCGGCGTGGTGCGCGCACTCGACTCGGCGACGTTTTCGATCGTGGCCGGCGAGTGGGTGGCGATCACCGGGCCGTCGGGCTCCGGCAAGAGCACGCTGGTGAACCTGCTGGGCTGCCTGGACCGCGCGACCTGCGGCAGCCTCAAGATCGACGGCGTCGATGTGGCGGGGATGAGCGCCAAGGAGCTGGACCGCTTTCGCGCCGACAAGATCGGCTTCGTCTTCCAGCAGTTCCACCTCATCCCCTACCTGACGGCGGTCGAAAACGTGATGCTGGCGCAATACTTCCACTCCATGACGGACGAGCGGGAGGCGCGCGCGGCGCTTGAAAAAGTCGGCCTCGGCGAGCGCGTCGAGCATCTGCCCAGCGAGCTCTCGGGCGGCGAGCAGCAGCGGGTCTGCATCGCGCGCGCGCTGATCAACAATCCGCCCATCCTGCTGGCCGATGAGCCCACCGGCAACCTGGACCAGGCCAACCAGAAGATCGTGGCCGACCTGCTGCGCGGGCTGCATGCGGCCGGCCACACCATCGTGATGGTGACGCACGATCCGGAGATGGCCGCGCTGGCGCAGAGAAAGATCGCGCTCAGCCACGGGCGCGTCTTCTGCCATCCGGTGGCGAACGTGGTGCGGCTCGGCCGCTAGCCGGCCCTTGCGGCAGCGACTAGCGCACGCCCCACTTCAGCTTGCTGCGCAGCACGTTGAAGAGGCCGTTGGGCCGCAGCCGCAGCATGCGCACGCCGGCGTCGGAGCGGCGGCACTGGACCCGGTCGCCAAGCTGCAGATCCACTGCCTCCTGGCCGTCGATGGTAAGGACGATCTGGTTGGGCACGCCTTCCACGCAGATCGTGATCACCGACTCGCCCGGCATGACGATGGGCCGGATGGTAAGCAGGTGCGGGCAGATCGGCGTCACAACCATCGCGTTGACCGACGGCATCACGATCGGCCCGTTGGCGGCCAGGTTGTAGGCGGTTGAGCCGGTGGGGGTCGAGACGATGACGCCGTCGGCGCGGAAGGTCGCCACCAGCTGTTCGTCGATGCTCACCGTGTAGTCCGCCATGCGCGCGATGGTGCCCTTGGCGACCACCACGTCGTTGAGCGCGTTCCACTCCCGTACGACGGCGCCGCCGCGCAGCAGCGTGGCGTGCATCATGGTCCGGACATCGATGTCGGCCACCCCGTTGCACCAGTTTTCAAGCGTGACGTAGAGGTCCGACAGCGGGATCTCGGTCAGGAAGCCGAGCGAGCCGAGATTCACTGAGAGGATCGGCGTGTTGTATGCGGCGAAGACCCGCGCTGCCGACAGCAGCGTGCCGTCTCCGCCCAGCACGATCACCAGCTCCGGCGCGAGCAGCGGCAGCTGCGTACGGTCGATGCCCGGCCGGTTCAGGTAGGCGGCGGAGTCCGTGTCGAGCAGCGCCTCGTACTCGTGCGCACGCAGCCACTCGATGAGTTCGGGCAGGAGGGTGGCGACCTCCGGCTTCTGCGGCTTGGAGATGATGGCTGCCTTGAACATTGGAGCTTTAGTGTAATGCGGAACCCGAGCCCGCATCGCTCTGCGCGCGGAAACAACCATGCTGCAGCACCGATCGCGCGATCAGGCGAAGCGGGCGCGCAGCAGGTATTCGTGATTCCCTTCCATGCCGCGGATGGGCGAATCGATCAGATCGAGCGCGGTCGCGTGGAGCTCTGCGGCGCACTGCCGCACGCGGTCGATGGCCAACTGCCGCGCCGCCGGCTCGCGCACGATACCGCCCTTGCCCACGTGCTCGCGGCCGGCCTCGAACTGCGGCTTGATCAGGATGACGGCCTCGCCCCGCCACGCGGCAATAGGCGTCTCGGGCGCGGGTTCAGCCAACGCGGCCAGCACCGCCGGCAGCACCAGCGTGGCGGAGATGAATGAGACATCCATGGCGAAGAAGCCGATGCCGCGCCCAGCCAGCGAGTGCGGCTCGAGCAGCCGCGCGTTGGTGCGCTCCAGCAGCGACACGCGCGGGTCGCGGCGCAACTTGTCGGCGATCTGCCCGTAGCCGGTGTCGATGGCCAGCACCGACGCGGCGCCCTGCTGCAGCATGCAATCGGTAAAGCCGCCAGTCGACGCACCCACGTCCAGGCAGGCCACGCCAGCCACCGATATCGCCCAGTGTTCGAGCGCCCGCTCCAGCTTCAGGCCACCGCGGCCGACATACTTCAGGTCGTCGCCCAGCAGGCGGATGGCGGCGGTCTCGGCCGTCGGTGTGCCCGGCTTGTCGACGCGCTGCCCGTTCACCAGCACCCGCCCGGCCAGGATCAGCGCGTGCGCCCGCTCCCGCGATTGCGCGTGGCCGAGATCTACAAGCAGCTTGTCGAGACGGGATTTCATAGGGGCAGGGGAAGGCCGTGCAAGCCGGTAAGAGGCAGGACAAGGCAGGTGACTTTCGGAATTGCGGCAAACCCGGTAGAGTGCCAGTGTGGAGCGCGGCCATTTGGCCGGGACTTCACGAAGAAACACAGGTGTCGATTGGAGCGCAACCGTGCGCATCCTCACTATCGCCCACCGGCGATGTTGCAGGTAAACTCCTCTAAGTGACATGTTAGCAATCTGTTTGCTCGACGGGTGCGTTTTATGTATAGAGAATCGGGAGTCTTGAACATGCCACCGCCGTCTGCCGAGGATGACGCTACTCTCCTTGGGCTGGTTCAGCGCGGGGACGAACAGGCGATGGCATCGCTCTTCGACCGCTACTCCAAGGTCGTGTATTCAGTGGCGCTGCGGGTACTACGGGACCCCGCTTCGGCGGAAGATGTGTTGCAGGAGATTTTCATGCAGATCTGGCGAAGTCCGGGAGGTTTCATCGCGACGCGTGGCAGCCTTGGCGGCTGGCTCGCCGTGGTGAGCCGGAACCGCTCGATCGATGCGCTGCGGCGCAAGCGTCCGACGGAGTCGGTCGATGAGATCGGCCTCGCCTCGCCCTACAATCTGGCCGACGACGCGGAGCGCAACGTCATGATCGAGAAGGCGCGCAGCGTGATCCTGACGCTGCCCACCGATCAGCGCAAGACGCTGGAGATGGCATTTTTTGACGGACTGACCCACTCGGAGATTGCCGAAATGACAGGTGACCCGCTGGGAACAGTGAAGACGAGGATTCGCAGCGCCTTGCTGTCCTTGAGAAAGGCGTTCAACTCATGATCCCGGTCAAACACATCGATCCTGATGATCTCCCACTCTACGCCATGCAGCTCTTGCCTCCGGATGAGATGGAGGAGATGAGCCTGCACCTGCAGCACAGCGTGGAAGCTCGCCGTCTGCTGTCGGAGATTTACGCGGACCTCTCCATCTTCGCGCACTCGGCGGAGATGCATAGTCCGCCCGCGCTGGCTCGGCAGCGGCTGATGAAACACGTCGCTCGCGAGAAGAAAGTGGTTCCCATGCAGCCCGGGGCAGCCGGCGCGTATACCCCGCGGCTGGGCGCGGCGCTGCTTGAAGAGGAGCCGGCGAAGAAGTCAGTGGCCGCCCGCGTGCTGCCGTGGGTGGGCTGGGCGCTGGCCGCCGGCATGCTGCTGCCGGTGATCAGCTTCTACCAGCAGCGCGAACAGCTGCGCAACTCCATCGCGGCCAACAACGCGCAGATGCAGCAGACGCAGATGTCGGCCGAGCTGGCTAACACCGTCATGGAGACCGTCAAGGACCCCACCGCGGTGCATGCGACGCTTACCTCGTCCGAGGTGAAGCCGCCGCCGCAGGGCCGCGCCAGCTACGTCTCGGACAAGGGTTCGCTGGTCTTCCTGGCCAGCAATCTCGACCCGCTGAAGGCCTACCAGACCTATGAGCTGTGGCTGATTCCGGCCGACGGCCGCGATCCTATCCCCGCCGGCACCTTCCGCCCGGATTCGCACGGCAACGCCAGCGTGGTGATGCCGCCGCTGCCCAAGGGCGTCCAGGCCAAGGCCTTCGGGGTCACCATCGAGGACGGCGAAGGCTCGCAGACACCCACGGCGCCGATCATCCTGAAGGGCGCGGCGTCGTAGCGGCAGCTGCAGGGTTTATGTTGGTGAAGTCAACGGCCGCCTCATCCCGGGGCGGCCGTTCTGTCTTGCGCAACAAACTGGAAACGCGCACTACGGCGATGTCAGTCGAACCGCCACGCCGTTGCCCTGCAGCGACAGGTGCGTCTGCACGGTGTCGATGTCGGTGCGGATGATCGTGATGTCGGTCGAGTCAAGCGCCGTCACGTAGACCTTGCCCGTGGGCGTGCCGGTGGTGGCGGCAATCCACGCCGGATGCCCGTGGACGAAGGCGTCGCTCTCATTGTTGCTGGTGTTGATGCCCGGGATGGTGGCGGTCACGGTATTGGTGACCAGGTTGATGACGCTCACCGAGCCTGGCGTAGTCGCGTTGCCGGCGTTGGCCACGTAGGCCTGGGTGCCATCCTGCAGCACCGCAATCATCACCGGGTTGATGCCCACCGGGATGTTGGCGACCACTGTGCCAAAGCCGTTGGCATCGATCGGGTTGGCGGGATCGCAGTTGGGATTGGTGGTGACCGTGGTCGCGTTGCACAGCGGGATGCTGACGATGGTGACTGAACCCGGCGTGGTGCCGTTGCCGGCGTTCGCGACCAGCAGCTCCGACAGCGTAGGCGCGAAGTCCGCCCACACCGGCGCCACGCCCACCGGGATAGTGCTCGCGACCGTGGAGCCCACGTTGAAGGTATCCGGTGCGTTGGTCTGCGCGTTGATCACCGAGACCGTATTCGAACCCTTGTTCAGGATGAAGGCGCGGCGCGCGTCGGCCGTCATGACGCCGTAGACCGGCTGGATGCCGACGGGGATGCTGGCCGAAAGCGTATTGGTGCTGGTCTCGATCGCGGTCACCATGCCCGGTGCGCCGGTCGCGCCCTGCACGATGGTGTAGGCCCGCGGCGCGTTGCCCACGGCCACGGTGTAGAAGGTGCCCGGCCCCGTCGGCAACTCCGAGCGCAGCGCCGGCGGCACGCCCCCGGTGAGCTGCGCGATGGATTGCCGCCCGCCTTGCGCGACGTAGAGGTTGGTGCCCTGCGAGGTGAGGCTGATGGGCAGCGAGTTCGCCAGCAGCGTGGTCTGCGCGATGTTGCTGCCGATCAGGCCGGTCGAGACGCCGAAGCTGTTCAGGGTGCCGTCGCCGTTGAGCGTGTAGCCGGTGCTGCCCGTCGTGTCGAGGATGAAGTAGTACGGATTGACGCCCAGCGCCGTGGTGTCGAGGATGGTGTCGCCGGAGAAGTCGATGATGGTCACCAGGCCGTTGGCTGCGCCGTTCGACGAGACGGCGACGGCGTACTTGTTCGGCTGGCCGGCCGGTCCGACCGGGTTGATGGAGCTGACCACCGGACGGTAGGAGTTGCCGCAGCCGGCAAGCGCGAGAGCTGTTCCCAGAAGTGCGAAGCGGGTGAAGGCGGCTGATACTGGCGTACGATCTGAGTGCAAAACTGCTCCCACGGCAAAGCTTTTTCTTCGTTGAGGACGGATAAAGTCAATTAGGCTCAAGGCTCGATTGTAAATCAACGGTGAGGGTGACGGCGGATGGCGAAGACGCCCATTCCGGAGGCGCGCGAAAGGCTCCAGTCCAGGCTGCTGGTGGCGCTGGCCGGCTCGCTGCTGTTGATCCTCAGCATCTTCGTTCTCCTCATCAGCGGCGCCATCTTCGACTTCAATCGCTCGGTCCTCGCTGCGCTGGTGCTCAGTTTGACGTTCGGGCTGCTGGCCTGGGTGCTGAAGGCCGCCACGCCCTGGGCCGCCGCCTGGGGCACGCTCATCTGCCTGGTCATCGCGCTGGGCACGGGAGAAGAATCGAGCCTGCGCCTGCGCTCCGGCGTTGCGCCGCTTATCGCGCTCTTTGTCCTCACCTTTTCGGCCACGCGCCTGGGCCGCCGCCGCAAGGCCGCGCTGGGCGTCGCCGAAGGCCGCCGCGGACGCAATGCGGCGCAGGTGCTCGCCAACCTCGGTATGGCCGGCATGGTGGTCAACGCGGCCTTCTGCGGCCTGCTGGACTGGGTGGGCGCGCCCGGCCGCCTGGTGCCCTTCTTTCCCCTCTACGGACTGCCCGTGCTGCTGCTGGCGGCGCTCTGTGAGGCCACCGCCGACACCGTCTCGTCGGAGATCGGGCAGGCCTTCGGCGGCACGCCATACATGCTGACGACCTGGCGCAAGATGCGGCCCGGCACCAACGGCGCGATCACCTTCCTGGGCACTTCTGCCGGGCTGGCCGCGGCGCTGGTGGTCGCCATCGTGGGCATGTGGGGCATGCGGATGAGCCTGTCGCAGGGTGCGCCGGCGCTCGCGGGCGGGGTGGCCGGCCTGTTTTTCGACAGTCTGCTGGGCGCGACGCTCGAGCGGCGCGGCTGGCTGGGCAACGACTTGGTGAACTTCACCTCCACCCTCTTCGCGGTGCTCACCGCCCTGCTTCTGCTGCTGCTCTTCGGCTGAGCGGCGACGCTCTGGGAAAAGCCGCTGCCTCAGGATTGGTGCAGTTTTTGTTTGGACTTCGCGGACTGAAGTCCAGACTTAAGTTACATGTTATGAATACTTTGCATACTCGAAGGAGGGGAGGGGGTACACCGCTCAGTCGTCGGACTTGCCGTCGATCCAGCGGTGGAACCAGCCGTCGGAGATGTGCAGGCGCATGGCGGTGTAGCTCAGGATCTCGTGCGCGTAGCGGCGGGTGCGGTCCCACTCGTGGATGTGGCCCAGCGGCGCGCGCGGAGAGGTGTAGACGTCGAGCCCGGCCGCCTGGCAGAGCTGCTGGATGCGAAACAGGTGCGTGGGGTCGGAGACGACAACGATCTGATGCAGGCCGTTGGCCTGGGCGATGACGGCCAGGCGCCGCACCTGCTGGCCGGTCGAAAAGGAGTTGGTCTCGGCGATGATGTCGGCGTAGGGGATGTCATTGGCCAGCAGGTAATCGCGGCCCACGCCGCCCTCGGTCTTGCCCGAGTCGCGGTCCGAGCCGCCGCCCAGCGTGATGACCAGGGGCGCGATGTGGCGGCGGTAGAGCGAGACGGCTTTGTCCAGGCGCGCGTGGTAGATGGGCGAAGGACGCCCAGAGTACTCGGCCGCGCCGAAGACGGCGATGGCGTCGGCCGGCTGCGCCTGGTCCTCGGACGCCACGCGGTTGATGCGGTAGACGACGTAGAGCGTCCACACCAGCCCCATGGCGAGCAGGATGCCGAGACATCGGCCGACGAAGCTGGCCAGGGCGTGCGAGCGGCGCTGCGGCGCGGAGGCTGGGCGAGGCGTGCGTCGCGGCAGCCGTCCGTTGAAGCGATACCATGATCGTCGCGAGATGGTGGGCGTGGGCATGGTTTGTTCAGTATCCGGCGGCGCGGCGACTCACGCCAGTCAGCGCTGCAGGCAGAGGGCGATCTCGTGGGTGGGGATGGCGCCCTCGCGCAGGATCGTCCAGGCGCTGTCGCCGCCGGAGAGATCGACGATGGTGGTAGCGGTGGTTCGCGCGGTGGCGCCGCCGTCGACGATGAGCGGGATCTTGTCGCCCAGCTGGCCCTGCACGCAGATGGCCGAGGTGCACTCCGGCAGTCCGTGGAGGTTGGCGCTGGTCGCTGTGATGGGCACGCCGAGCCTGGCCACGACGGCCCGCGCGATGGCTGCCTCCGGCACGCGCAGGGCGACGTTGCCGGTGTTGGCGGTGACGCGCAGCGGCAGGCGCGAGCCGGCCTTGACGATGATGGTGAGCGGGCCGGGCCAGAAGCGCTCGGCCAGCCGGTCGAAGGCGTTGTCGAGGTTGCGCGCCAGGGTATAGGCTTCCGCGACGTCCGAAAGCAGCAGCGACAGCGGCTTGTGGCGGGCGCGCTGCTTGATGTCGTAGATGCGATCCACCGCGGCCAGATTGACGGGGTCGACGGCCAGGCCGTAGAAGGTGTCGGTGGGCAGGGCGACGACGTTGCCGCTGGCGAGGGACTGGACGACGAGCTCGACGAGTGCGGGCTGCGGCTCGCCGGGATGGATGGAGAGAATCTCTGCCGTCAAAGTGCGTGCTCCTGGTTGTGGTGTCGACGGGTTGCGCTGCGGTTAGGGTGTCGACCGGGTTGTGGCCGGCTGAGCGGGGTCGTTGATGGGTCGATTGTGCTGCAGCGATTGTGGTGCGGCGCGGCTGGTGTGACTAGCATAACGCGAAGGGCGGAGATGCAGGCTGCAAGCTGTTCGGGAGTCCGGAATGCCGGATGCGGGCAGGGCAGACGAAGGCAGCTGCGGGCGTAGACTTTCGGGATGGGCGAGGTAGTGACGAGTCGGACGAACGCGCGGGTAAAACAGCTGAGGGCCGCGTTCGCCGGCAATGCCCGGCTATCCAGCGGATTGATTGCCATTGAAGGCGAGCATCTGCTCGAGGAAGCGGTGCGGAGCGGACAGATGCTGAAGACGGTCTTCCTGAGCGAGCGCCGGCACGCGCCGGAGTTCGTGCCTCGTGGCGTCGAGCTGGTGAGGCTCGCCAACGATGTCTTTGCCAGCTGCGTGGAGACGCAGAGCCCGCAGGGAGTGGCCGCGCTGCTGGTGCCGCCCGTCGGCGATGTGGCGCGGATGCTGGCGCCGTCCTCGTCGGAAAACGCGTCGCTGATCGTGGTTGCGGTGGGCCTGCAGGATCCTGGCAACCTGGGAACGCTGGTGCGTTCGGCGGAGGCGTTTGGCGCGAGCGGCGTGCTGACCTCCGCGGGCACGGTGAGCGCGTGGAACCAGAAGGCGCTGCGGGCCAGCGCGGGGAGCGTCTTCCGGGTGCCGCTGGCCAGCGCCACCGCGCAGGCGATGCAGCGGCTCACGCAGGCGGGGGTGCAGCTGCTGGCGGCGATGAAGGATAACGCGACACCCGCGGAGGAGCTGTCGTTGCGCGGGCCAGTCGCGTTCCTGATCGGCAACGAGGGCGCGGGGCTGGAGCCGGACTGGCTGGAGATGGCGGATGCACGCGTCACGATTCCCTGCCCCGGGCGCGTCGAAAGTCTGAACGCAGCGGTGGCAGGCAGCCTGCTGCTCTACGAAGCGAGCCGCCAGCGAAGACGCGGGAGGTGAGATGGGATTGTTCGACACAGCGCCCGTGGCCGGGCCGAAGCTGAAGAAGGGGCAGACTCCCCTGGCGGAGAGGATGCGCCCCCGCACCATCGCGGAGTTCGCCGGACAGGTGCATCTGCTGGCAGAGGGCAAGCCGCTGCGCATGGCGATCGAGAAGGACGACCCGGCCAGCATGATCTTCTGGGGACCTCCGGGCGTGGGCAAGACGACGCTGGCGAAGATCATCGCGCAGATGACGCAGGCCAGTTTCATCGAGTTTTCGGCGGTGCTGAGCGGGATCAAAGAGATCAAGACCGTGATGGTGGAGGCGGAGAAGGCGGCGCAGTTCGGCTCGCGCACGATCCTGTTTGTGGATGAGATCCATCGCTTCAACAAGGCGCAGCAGGATGCGTTTCTGCCCTACGTGGAACGGGGCACCATCCGGCTGATCGGCGCGACGACCGAGAATCCATCGTTCGAGATCAACGCCGCGCTGCTGAGCCGATGCCGCGTCTACACGCTGACGGCGCTGACCGAAGACGAGGTAATCGCGCTGCTGCGGCGTGCCTTGAACGACCAGGAGCGAGGGCTCGGAAACGCCGGCGTTGACGCGGAAGATGACGCGCTGGAGGCAATTGCCGTATATGCCAGCGGCGATGCGCGCACCGCGTTGAATGCGCTGGAAGTGGCCGCGCAGCTGGCGCAGGGCCGCGGCGAGCGAACGATCACGCGGGAGATCGCCGCCGAGGCCATGCAGCGGCGCATGCTGCTCTACGACAAGAAGGGCGAACAGCATTACGACGTGATCAGCGCGCTGCACAAGAGTGTGCGCAACAGCGATGCGGACGCGGCGCTCTACTGGCTGGGGCGGATGCTCGAAGCCGGCGAAGACCCCATGTATTGCGCGCGGCGCATTGTGCGGATGGCGGTTGAGGACATCGGCCTGGCCGCGCCCGAGGCGCTGAATCTTTGCCTCAGCGCGAAGGATGCGATGCATTTTCTGGGCAGTCCGGATGGCGACCTGGCGTTGGCGCAGGCAGTGGTTTACCTGGCGCTGGCGCCGAAGTCGAACGCGGTCTACACGGCGTATGGCGCGGTGCAGGCAGACATCCAACGGACGGTTGCGGAGCCGGTGCCGCTGCACCTGAGGAACGCGCCCACGAAGCTGATGAAGAGCCTGGACTACGGCAAGGACTACCAGTACGCGCACGATGTGGAGGGTCGCGTGGCGGATATGGAGTGTCTGCCGCCGTCGCTGGCCGGGCGACGCTACTACCAGCCGACGGGCGAGGGCCGGGAAAAACAGCTGGCTCAGCGCATGGAGGAGATCGCGCGCATTCGGGCGGCGAAGCGAGAGTGAAGCCCCTGTCTGAATTTTCCCGGATGCCATCGTCAACAGGCGGGCGCCGTGGTAGAACATTCCTGTTCAGCAATTCACATGCAGGAGAGGCCTTATGAGCGCACCGATTCCGCCCATTACACCCTATTTGGTCGTGTCGAACGCGGCCGACGCCGTGGAGTTTTACAAGCAGGCCTTCGGTGCCGAACAGGACGGCGACATCCACGTGATGCCGGGCACGAACAAGATCATGCACGTGCGGCTGCTGATCAACGGCGGCCTGATCATGCTGGCGGACGACTTCTCCGAGATGATGGGAGGAGCCTCGATGACGCCGCCGGCGCTGGGCGGTTCGCCCATCACGCTGGCCCTGCAGCTGGAGGACGTGCAGAGCTTCTGGGATCGCGCGGTGAAGGCGGGCGCGACCGTGACGATGCCGCTGGCGGATCAGTTCTGGGGCGATCGCTACGGGCAGATTGTCGATCCGTTCGGACACAAGTGGTCGATGTCGCAGACGATCAAGCCCATGTCGGACGAGCAGATGAAGCAGGCCGCGGAGAGCACGATGGCCGAGAAGGGTACGCTCAGAGCAGAGCCGGTGGCGTAGTCCCTGCGCTAGTACTTGACCGAGCAGCCGTAGGGCCGGGTCACCGGCGTCGGAACAGGTCTGCCCGCCATTGAGGCCTCGAGCGCTTCGTTCAGGTAGTTGTGTGCGCTGGAGAGAGTCTCCGGATCGGGTGAGGGCCTGTCGTCGATGGCGCCCTGGTAGATGACCTTACCGGTGGGATCGATGACGAAGATGTGGGGTGTCGTCTTGGCCTCGTAGAGATGGCCGATAGCGCCCGTGGGATCTAGGATGGCGGCGGTCGGAGCGGCGTGCATGGTGGCCAGGTAGGCGTTCTCCTCGGCCGGCGTGACGTTCCCCTGCTGGCCGGGCGCGGAGGACAGAATGGAGAGCCAGACGACGCCTTTGGTGGTCCACTGGCGCTGCAGCTTCTCCATGTTGCCGCTGAGGTAATGCTTTTGCTCGAAGGGGCAGCCCTTGTTGGCCCACTCGAGGACAATGTATTTGCCGCGGTACTGCGACAGCGTCTGCGTGCGGCCGTTCGAATCGGTGCCATGGAAGTCAGGCGCGGGCGAGTTCGGCGGAATCGCGAAAGCCGCATTCACGCAGAGCGATACGGCGAAGAGCGTGAGGACGACGGGAGTAAGCCGGCGTGGAAGCATGATGAGACCTCCGGGGGAGTTGGCTTGCTGAGGATAGTTTGCGCCCCGTTGGACGCGGGCGCAAGACGCCTGATGGGCGCTTTACCGCGTGGTTGAAAGGAGGCTACTTCGCGTCTCTCTGCACGGCATCGAGCACGATGGATTTGGTCAGGAGTTCGGGGAGCACGTCGGCCGCGGCGGTGGCGCCGGCCGGATAGATGACGTAAGTCGGGACCCCGCTCCGGTTGACTGACTGCAGTTGTTGGGTGATCGCCGGGTCGTACTGGGTCCAGTCGGCTTTGAGCAGCGTGAAGTGCCTGGCGCTGAACTGGTGCTGCACGTCAGCCGAGCGCAGCACGAGCCGCTCATTAACCTGGCAGGAGAGGCACCACGCGGCAGTGAAGTCAATGAAGACTGGATTGCCCGAGGTCCGCGCGGCAGCGAGGGTTGCGGCGGAAAAAGGCTGCCAGACCAGCTTGGTGTCCCGAGGCTGGTAGAGCGGGAGCGCAAGCGCGACGGCGGCAATGAGCACGGCGGCGATGGTGCTGGACCAGCGCGCCGGCCAGCGGCCAAGCACCCAGCCCGCAATCGCGAGCACGAGGAAGCAGGCCAGCAGCAAAGCTACTCGATAGACGGCTTGAGAAGCGGATGGTCCGGAAGAAAAGAGCGAGCCGTAGACGTAGGTAAGCCAGATGACGGTGGCAAAGAAGATGACGGCAGTGATCTGCTTGAAGACCTCCATCCAGGCGCCGGGGCGGGGCAGGATGCGGGTCCAGGCGGGCTGGAAGCTCAGCAACAGGTAGGGCGCGGCGAGGCCGAGCGCCAGCGCGGTAAAGATGGCGAAGGTGACCGGCGCGGGCTGGGCCAGGGCGAAGCCGATGGCTACACCCATCAGCGGCGCGGTGCACGGCGTCGCTACGACCGTGGCCAGGACCCCGGTGAAGAAGGTGCCGATGTAGCCCTGCTTCTGCGCGAGTTCGCCACCGACGGAGGTAAGCGAGAGACCGATATCGAACAGCCCCGCGAGCGACAGGGAGAAGAAGAAGATACCGGCGGTGAGGATGGTAAGGAAGGTTGGCGACTGCAGCTGGAAGCCCCAGCCGGCCTGGCTGCCGCCGGCGCGAAGGATGAGAAGCACGGCGAGGATTGCCCAGAACGAGACGAGGATGCCCAGGGTATAGATCAGCCCGTGGGCGCGAAGGTGTCTGCGATCCTGACCTGCGCTCGAACCCGACGACTGCACCAGCGCCAGACCCTTGAGGAACAGCACCGGGAAGACGCATGGCATCAGGTTCAGGATGATGCCGCCAAGGAACGCGAGCAATACGGCTCCGAGAAAGCTGACGCCGGCTGCGCCTGACTTCGCCGCCACGCCTCCAGCGGCAGCGGCAGGAGCCGCCGAGGCCGTTTCTTGGGGCGGCACCGGGACCTCACCCGCGACGACCGGCGCCGAGACATCGTAGGCCTGGCTGTCGGAGATCTTGATCACGCCGCGGAAACTGGCGGGGAGAGCAGCGCTTTCCGGCGCACGCTTGAGCCGCAGCCGGATGCCGTTGGGGAGGTGCTCCACGATCTGATCGGCGGCATTCTCGATCACGTCGGGATCGTAGGGATAGAACTCGGCGTCTTCCTCCGGATCGCCGGTGATCAGCGTGACGACGATGTCGGATTTGCCGCCGATGGCGGAGAAGCTCATCTTCGCGGGCAGCGGCTTTGGAATGTCCTTGATGGCCTGGCCGAGCGCGCCGACCAGCGGCCCGGGCTGCGCTGAAGGATCGACGTTGAGGTCAATGCCGAGGTGTGCCTTGCCGGGGATGCAGACCTCGCGGCACACGATCCAGACGACGTGCGCGTCCAGGTGGACGAGGCCGGGCTCGAGATCGCGCGCGGCGGAGATCGTGAAGGGAAAGGCGGCGGTGTCCTCGTAGCCGTAATCCATCAATGGACCGTTGGGCAGGCGCGTGGGCATGGCGAACTGCATGGGCCCGGCGGTGATGCCGTGTGGAAGCGTCCACTTCACGGAGGGCGGTTCGCCCGCGTCGCCGGCGTTGACCCAGTAGACGTGCCAGTGCTCTTCCAGCGTGATGACGAGGCCAACCTGCTGGGTTCCGCCGGGTGCGATACCGGGCGCGAGCGCGACGAGCTCAGCCGTAAGGCGCGGCGCTTTGACCGGGCCGGGACCGCCGTCGCCAAGCTCCTGAAGCTGGGCGACAGCCGGAGCGACCCAGATCAGGGAGCAGAGGAGAAACAGGAACGCGCGGAATCGGCCATGAGTCATCATCGTGATTGTAGAGGTTGGATACGCGAGCAGGCGATTCGTTACAAAGGGATCGCACGCAGTGGCGGGCGGGAGGTTGGAGAGGTCAGCCGCGGCCCTGGCCTGGATGGTGGCGCGCCTCCACCATGATGCAGTGATCCATCACGACGCGGATGCCGTGTGCTTCAGCGCGAGCCGCAGCCTCTGGGTGGTGGATGCCGAGTTGCACCCAGAGCGCCGGCAACTTGAGCGCGATCATCTCGTCGACAATGGCGGGGATGAAACGCGGCAGGCGGAAGACGTTGACGAGGTCGGGCTTGAGCGGGAGCGCCGCGAGCGAAGGGTAGGCTTTCTCGCCGAGCACGGTATCGAGAGACGGGTTGACCGGGAGAATGCGGTGTCCGAGACTCTGCATGTAGGCCGAGACGTAATGGCTCGGCTTGGCCGGATCGTCGGAGAGGCCGACGACAGCGATGGTCTTCGACTGCAGCAGATCGCGAATCGTGGAAGGCTCGTTCATGGGTTTACCTAGGCCAGATGCCGAGGATCCGGCGAATGACGACCAGCTCGCCAAAATGGTAGGCGTTGTGATCGGCGATGAGCAGGGCCTCGCGAAGCAGGTTCTGGCCGCTGCCCCAGGTGAAAGGACGATAGAGGTCCGCGCTGGGCCGGGTGAGCAGAGCTTCAAACTTCTGCTGGTCGGCGCGGATGGCGGCGATGGTGTCGTCCCAGGAGGAAGGCAAAGGCGGCTCGGGGGATTTCGGCCAGTAGTCGTCCGGCCACTTATGCCCGTGGTAGCCGCCGGTTGGTGGCGCGGAAAAGTTCAGGATGTCGCGCTGGGTAAAACGCAGATGCTCGAGAACCTGCCAAGCGGAGTAGGGCAGCTTGTCGGGCACGACAGCTCGCGATTGCACAGGAAAGTCGCCGACGGCCTGGTCGAAGGTGGCGTGGGCCTGCCCGCCGCGAAGCAGTGCAAGAAGCTGGGTGATAAGCGGGTCGTTGCTGGTGTCCGGCATTTCGGTCAAACCTCGATAACGGGGTTGGATGCCGGGCGGCTGCGTGTCGACTCAGGTGTTTGCGGCATACTCAAGAGTATGGACAGCAACCAACCGCTCGATGACCGCACGCGAACTTTCTCATGGGGTGACCCGCACGTGGGGGCGAAGGCCGCCCAGACGATGTCCGGGCTCGACTACCTGCAGGCGCTGGCACGCAGAGAGCTTCCGACGATCCCCATCGCCGCCACGCTGGGCTTTGATCGCCTGCCGATTGAGATTGACCGAGGCAAAGTGGCCTTCTTCCTGGAGCCGCAGGAGTTCCACTATAACCCGATCGGAAGCGTGCATGGTGGGGTGATCTGCACGCTGCTGGACTCGGCGATGGGCTGTGCGGTGCACTCCATGCTGCCGGCGGGAACGGGCTACACGTCGCTCGAGATCAAGGTGAACTTCGTGCGCGCGGTGCGGCTGGACACGGGCGTTTTGCGCTGCGAGGGCTCGGTGATCTCGCAGGGCCGGCGCATCGCTACGGCAGAGGCGCGGCTGACGGACGCAGCAGGCAAGCTCTACGCGCATGCGACCACGACCTGCCTGATCATGGAGCCGGAGCCGAAGGCCAGCCAGAAAGACGGTGGGGCCTAGTCTTTAAGGTCCTTGGGTTAGTCCTCCGAGTCCTCGACAGCCGCGGGCAGCGCGCCTTCGCGGCGCATCCGCAGGTAGCCACGGATGAATGGCTCGAGGTCTCCATCGAGCACCTTGTCCACGTCGCCCACTTCCACGCGCGTGCGCAGGTCCTTAGCCATACGGTAGGGCTGCAGGACGTAGCTGCGGATCTGCGAGCCGAAGCCAATGTCGAGCTTGGAGTCTTCGATCTTGCGGGTGGCCGCCTTCTTCTTGTCGAGCTCGTACTCGTAAAGTTTGGAGCGCATCATCTTCATGGCGCGTTCCTTGTTCTTATGCTGGGAGCGCTCGTTCTGGCAGCCGGTGACGAGGCCGGTGGGAAGGTGGGTGATGCGCACGGCGGAGTCGGTCGTGTTGACGTGCTGGCCGCCTTTGCCCCCGGAGCGGTAGGTGTCGATGCGCAGGTCTTCGGGCTTGATGTCGATGACGATGGTGTCGTCGATCTCCGGCGAGACAAAGACGCTGGCGAAGCTTGTGTGGCGGCGCTTGGCGGAGTCATAAGGGGAAATGCGAACCAGGCGGTGCACGCCGGTCTCGCCCGAGAGCAAGCCGTAGGCGAACTCGCCCGAGATGGTGAAGGTCGCGGACTTGATGCCGGCCTCGTCGCCATCCTGGATCTCGTTGATCTCCACTTTGAGGTGCTGCCGCTCGCCCCAGCGAATGTACATGCGCATGAGCATCTCGGCCCAGTCCTGGGACTCGGTGCCCCCGGCGCCGGGGTGGACGGTGACGATGGCATTCAAGAGATCGCTCTCGCCGGAGAGCATGGTCTTCGATTCGAGCTTCTCGGCGTATTCCACCAGCGCCGGTATCTCGCGAATGAGGTCGGGCTCAGTGTCCTCGCCTTCGCGAGCCAGCTCGAAGTAGGCCTCGATATCGTCGGCGCGGCGCGCCAGCTCGGCCTCGTCGGCGAGCAGTGTTTCAAGACGCTTGCGCTCGCGCATCAGCGGTTGCGAACGCGAAGCATCGGCCCAGACCGAGGGGTCTGCGATCTTCTCTTCAATTGTCGCTAGTTCGCGGCGGAGACGGGGCGCGTCAAAGATACTCCCGCAGATCGCGTACCTGCGCGCGGACCGGGGAGTAGGAGTATTCGAGATCGGAGAGCATGAGTTGATGATAGAACATGGCCCATGGAAGCGAAAGGCTGGCGCCGTGTGGTCAGGGGAGATACGGCTTCAGGGTGAAGGCGAGGGCTGAGGTGGTGACGAGGACGCAGAGCCAGGCAAACCAGTCGCCATGGCGCGTGTAGAAGGTCGTCCCCTGATCAAACGCGAAGGGAAATGCAAATGCACCACGTATGTGGCGCGGTGCCTCGATGGACGTACGGCCCAATGGATCGATGGCGGTCGTAATGCCGGTGTTGGTAGCGCGCAGCAGCCAGCGATGATTCTCGATCGCCCGCATACGCGCCATGTTGAGATGCTGCCACGGCGCGCCGGTATCGCCGTACCAGCCATCATCGGATATCTGAACGAGAACTTCTGCGCCGTTCTGCGTGAAGCGGCGCACCTCGTCGCCAAAGATAGATTCATAACAAACGAAGACTCCGTAGGTGTGACCACCGGCGCTGAAGACGGAGCGGTCATGGCCGGGGTCCATGTCTCCGGCACCTTCAGTGAGCTTGCGCGCGAACGCGAAGAAATTCTTGAAAGGAATGTATTCACCCCATGGGACAAGGTGAATTTTGTCATAGCGGCCCTCGTAAGCGCCCTGTGAACTAAAGAGCGAGGCCGAGTCATAGAGATAGTAGCCGCGCGCGGGCGCGGGATTGAAGTCAACGCCGAGAGAACCAATCACCAGCGGCGCGCCACTGGCAATTGCCAATTGCGCCATTGCCGCACGAAAGCTGGGGTCGTTGGATTGAAGATGGGAGGGAGCTTCCGGCCAGACGACGATGGCGGGGTGAAGATCGCCAGGCAAAGGCACCCATGAAGCTTGCCCGCTTCTATTCCATAAGGCGAGACGGGATTGCAGACTGGCCTCTGAAAGAAGCTCTAACTCGCGCGCTTCCGAAAGCGGTCTTACTTCCCTGCCGGGCGCACCTACTTCAAGATTTTCCTGCAGCAGGATGGCAATGTTGGCGGGCGCGGCTTTGCCGAAGGAAGTTTCCGGGAGTAAGTGGCAGGTGCCGAAACATTGAAGCCCTGTCGCCGCGATAAGAGCGGAGGCTGCAACCATGAAACTCAGCCTGCTGCGGCGTAACAGCCCGAAAGTGAAGCTGGCGTTGATCGCGGCGATGAGAAAGCTGATGCCCATGACGCCGGCAATGGGTGCGATCCGGGTGACGAGGAGATTATCTACCTGGGAATTACCGATTAGATCCCACGGAAATCCGGTGATGCGGGCCCGCGCCAACTCGACCGCACCCCATGCGAAGGGAGTAAGACAAAGTGCGCCTTCGATGTTGATGGGGGTGCGGCGCAGCAGCGCGATGATGAATCCAAACAAGCAATGATAAAGACCCAGGTAGAGTGAAAAGAGTATCAATATCGCGAATGAAACTGTCTCTGGCAGTCCGCCGTAAAGAAACATGGTCTGGTAAATCCAGTAACAATTTCCGCTGTACCAGAGAATCCCGCAGACATACCCAAGCAGCGCGGATTGACTCAGATTGAGCGGCTTCCCGGATCGGGAGGGTATTAGCAGTGCAAGCAGAAAGGGTACAAGAGCGACCCAGCAAAGGGCGCTTCGCCAGGCGGGAGTTGCTCCTGCGACCGGAAAGATCACAAGCTGCAGAAGAGCGGAGGTAATAACCAGTGCCCAGGCGCGGGCGGAGATGAGGCGCACACCATGATTCTATATGCGAGGAATACCGTCTCATAAGCAGCAACATTGCTGGGAATAGACGTAATCTGTAACTCCTGCCGTTGAATGGAACAAAGTACTCCTGTATCGTTTCATATGTTAGATAGCGCGGACGATGAGTTCAGAGCAGGAGCCCTGTCGGGTGCTACTGACATTGGAGGTAGAGTTTTGGCTTTGAATGAAGTCATCGCGCATATCGATTTGGAGATAGCGACTTTGCAGCAGGCAAAAGCACTGCTGATGGGATCTACAGGGGCAGCCGTCAAGGGCCGCAGAGGGCGGCCCAAGGGCAGCAAGAACACGAAGACGGCGGCGGCGTTACCTGTGACGACAGGCAAACGCAAGCTGAGTCCGGAAGGTCGGAGGGCGATCGCAGACGCGATGAAGCGCCGCTGGGCGGAACGCCGCAAGGCTCCTGCGGCAAAGTAGGCAGCTTCAAGGAAGGCTCGCAAAGAATATCCCGCAGAAGTTTGCGGGAGTTTCTTTGCTCGTATTTGCGCACAGCTGTTGGTGGGAGCGAGCCGGAAGCGCTAAGTCAGCGCGTAATAATGACCTCGCGCAACGTATCTTTGGCGAGGACGAACTTGAAGCTGGCGAAATTCCGGAAAAGTCCTTCGACCTGGCGCGTGGTGTAGGTACGCAGGATTGGATGGTTGCCGCCGCGAAACATCTCCAGTTGATCGGTCGCGGTGAGGTGGTAGCGGGAAAAGAGCGTGTCCTCTCCGGTGGTCTTGGAGTGGAAGAACGCAAGCAGCTGCCCGCCGCGCTCCATGACCGCGTGGATGCGGTCGATGACCGGCTGCACGAGCGGCTCGGGCAGATAGTCGACGGTATCCCAAAGCGTGACGACGTCGAAGACTCTACCCGCAAAATTCAGATTTTCATGAAGATAGCGGGGAACATCGTAGACCAGCTTGGCGGGGTCGGTGGGACTGGGGATGAGATACTCAGGGCGCGCCGCGTCCTCGACCAGGTTAGCCATGTAGACGCTGTGACCGAGGCTGGTGATGAAGTTAATGTTGCCCGCGGACGTGGGTCCGATGTCCAGGATGCGCAGCGACTCACGCTTGCGCAGGTGGTTATGCAGCTGCAGCCAGCCGCTGGAGTGGCGCGAGACGCGCGCGTTGAGAGAGCCGGCGCCGGCGCTGCTTGCCTTACCGCCGAACAGAGCCATGCGTTGTAAGTCCCTTCACCGAGTTAGTCGAGCGCGGGCGTTCCAGAGGCCGGCGCGGCGGCAGTGCCGCCGGTCAGTTCGACCCGGCCTCGCACGGAAGCGCTCTCTTCAATGGAGAGACGGCTGGCCAGAATGTCGCCATTGACGATTGCGCTCTGGCGCAGTTCGATGCGGCCAGTGGCGTGTACGTTCCCTTCGACAGTTCCAAAGACAATAAGGTCGCGTACGTGAAGGTCGGCGGTGATGACGGCGTTAGGACCGATGGTGAGCCGGCTGTCTTCGAGCGTGACGGTACCCTCGAACCTGCCATCGAGAAAAAGATCTTCATTTCCCGAGAGCTCTCCCCGGATGCTGACGGATTTGCCGATCTGCGTGGAACCTTCTGCTGGCTTCATCTAAGAACAGTCCTTTCAAACAATAGTGACGCCCGCATGCCGCAACGAAGCTATCGCATGAAGCGAACTATACCCATCCGCCGGGCGCGAGGCAAACGAGAAAACTTTGCTGGCACCCCATACGTCATACCGGGGAAGCTCGCCGCGGGAGGACGCACGGCGAGTCGCCAAGGGAGGAGGATCTGAAGCGAACAGCGTACGGCATGAGCGTCACACAATCCTTGCTGCTGCTTGCCGCACTCTCTTGGTGCGGAGCCAGTGCGCGCGGCCAGAGTGTCCAGAAGGAGCTGACGACTGGGCCTGCAAAGCAGTGGGCTGTCGATGCGGTGGCAAACGAGCTCAAGGTCCTGCAATATGACCGACCCTACCTTCGCTACCAGGTTCATATTTCCGATGCGAAGGGGGACGTGGTGCGTGATGTAGTTGAGTCTAAAGACGGCACCGTGGCGCGCACGATCATGAAGGAAGGCCGCCCGCTGACACCGGAGGAAGATGCCTGGGAGCGGCAGCGTTTACAGGCCATGCTGGATTCACCGGCAGCATTTGCAAAGCACATCAAGAACGACCAGAGCGGCAAGAAGCTCGCGGCAGACCTGATCAGGCTGCTGCCCGATGCGATGATCTTCAGCTATGCGGAGGGGCAGCCGCAGCGTGGAGACAAGCCGGCCGGAGCTCCGGCGGAGGTCATCCTCGACTTCAAGCCTAATCCTGGCTGGACGCCGCCGGGCATGGCTTCGGAGGCGCTGACCGGTATCGAAGGCCGCGCGTGGATCGACACGCAAACTCACTTCCTGACGCGCCTGGAGGCGAACGTCTTCCGCGGCGTGAATCTGGGCTGGGGCGTGTTTGCGCATATCTACCCGGGTGGCAGCGCGACCTTTGAACAAGTGCGCGTTGCGGACGACCGCTGGATCTTCTCGCACTTCGTGGAGCATGCAACGGTACGCGCGCTGATGGTGAAGACGTTCAAGGAGAACTCCGACGTGCAGGGCTCGAACTTCAGTCCTGTGGCGGAGATGAGCTACCAGGATGCGATTCACCTGCTGATGGCGACGCCTCTGCCGAAACACTGAGCTGCTGCTTGGCGGCGTTCCACATGCGGTCAAGCTCAGTAGGTTCAGCGGCTAGCATACCCGCGATGCCGCCGGCCAAGGCCTCCATGCAGTTGAAGCGGGTTCGGAACTTGGCATTCGCGGACCTCAGGGCGAACTCGGGCTCAACGTGAAGATGGCGTGCCAGGTTGACCGCCGTAAATAGCAGATCGCCTAGCTCCTCTTCGATGGCGCTCGCGGCTCCTGCTTCGACCTCGGCTTCGAGCTCCGCTGCTTCTTCCGCAAGCTTGTGGAAGAGGCCCTTCACATCCGGCCAGTCGAAGCCTACTTTGGCCGCGCGCTGGCCCAGTTTTGAAGCTTCAATGATGGCGGGCATGTGCCTCGGCACTTCATCGAGATGAGCCTGCGGCGCCAAGCTTCGTGATGCCTTCTCGGTCTGCTTGATCGCGTCCCAGGTCGTCTTCACGTCGGCAGCGGTGGCAGCCGTGGCATCGGCGAAGATATGCGGATGGCGGCGGATGAGCTTGGCGTTCAGGTTGGCGGCGACGTCTTCGATGGAGAAGTAGCCGGCCTCCTGGGCCATCTGTGCGTAGAACAGCACCTGCAGCAGGAGATCGCCGAGCTCGTCCTTGAGGTCGGGCCAGGCGCGGCGATCGATCGCGTCGAAGACTTCGTAGGTCTCTTCCAGCGTATGGCGCTTGATGCTGTCGAAGGTCTGCTCGCGGTCCCAGGGGCAGCCGCCGGGGGCGCGCAGACGGGCCATGATGGCGATGGATTCAGCGAGGGCAGAGGTGCGGTCGGCGGGGTCGCTCATGGATCTACTTTAATCCAGCCCGATTAGTAGAGTGCGTTCTGTTGAGTGCGGGCTCGGCTCAGCGTATGCTGGCGCAATGAAGCCCGACAGAGAGGCGCGGAAAGAACCCAGCGCGCAGGCGAGAACCGGCTGGAAGCTGCTGCTGATCCTGCCTTATCTTGGCCTCTGCTTTCCGCAGATGTATGCGCACGCGGCGCCTGTGCTTTGGGGCTTTCCGTTCTTCTACTGGTACCAGTTCGCCTGGGTGGTGGTGGCGTCGGCGATCATGGGACTGGTCTATCGCAAACTCCGCTACTGACGCAAGCTCCGCTACTGACCCTGCCTCGCGCGCGCGAAAAAGGCACAGCCGAAGCTGTGCCTTTCCTGCTGCCGGGGAGGGCTACTTAAGTGAACTCGTCTGGCCGTTCGAGCTGGTCGTCGTGTTCGTCATGTTGGAGAGCAGCTGGACATCTACCCGGCGGTTCTTGGCGCGGCCTGCGGCGGTCTTGTCGCTGGCCACCTGGACATCCTTGCCGATGCCTACGAGATAGAACTTGTGCGGCGGGATGTTGAACTTGGTGGAGAGATAGTTCACGACGGCATCTGCCCGCCGCTGGCTCAACTGGTAGTTGTAGTCGGCGTTGCCGATGGAGTCCGTGCCGCCGGTAACCTGCAGAATGTAGCCGCGGGTGCTGGAAAGGTTAGCGGCAAAGGCGTCGAGTTGCTCCTTGTCGGCGGGCGTGAGCACGGCCTTGTCAAAGCCGAAAGTGACGCTGATGTCGGCCAGCGGCTTGTACTGGTCCAGGTTGGCGACGACGCCGGCCAGCGAGTCGACGCGGTTGGCGGCGCCCATGGCGGACTGATTTGCCTGGTCAGCGGCAGTGCCGGCGGCCAGTGCATGCTGGTTGGCAGCGTCCGCGGCGGACATCGCGCCGTTGATGCCGGCTGTGGCGCGGGCATCGGTATCACCGATGGCGCGGTGATCGGCGGCGGTCTTGGTGTCGAGATCGTTGATGTTCTGAACGATGGGCGCGGTCTGCGAGCGGACGTAGTTCTTGGTGGAGCAACCGAGCAGCGAGCCGCCCAGGACGACGGAACTTGTGAGCGCGACCAGAGCGAACGAAGTCGTAGACAGACCGGGTTTTTGCAAGGTGTTGGCAGCCATAGTTTTCTCCTGTTTGAGCAGGGGCGCGGAGGAACCCCGGCATTTGATTAGCAATCGCCATGCCAAAGGATAACCGGGCTGTAAGTTGTTCATAATGTGATATTTATGCTGCGCAAACGGGTAGGAATCAGGCAAGGTGTCAACGCGGCCGAGCAAATCCGGACGGGCTATCGCGTCAAATCTTCCACCGGGTGTGTGGGCGCGGAGTTGCCGCTACCATGGAGGAAGGGAGAAGGACCGCACGAGATGGATCTGCTGCAAAAAATCCGGACGCTGCCGACCTCAGCCGGCTGCTACCTGTACAAGAACGCCGAAGGTGAGGTGATCTACGTCGGCAAGGCCAAGAACCTGCGGGCGCGGGTGCGCTCCTACTTCCTGGCGGCGAACCAGATGAACCAGAAGACGGGCTCGCTGATGCGCGAGGCGGTGGACCTCGAATACATCACCGTGGCCAACGAGCACGAGGCGCTGGCGCTTGAAAACAACCTGATCAAACAGCGCAAGCCGCGCTTCAACATCCTGCTGCGCGATGATAAAACCTACCCATACATCAAGCTGACTATGAACGACCGGTACCCGAAGGTGTTTGTGACGCGCCGCCTGCGCAAGGATGGTGGAGCGTACTTCGGCCCGTATTTTCCGGGCAATCTCGCCCACCGGCTGGTTGACCTGATCCATCGCAGCTTCCTGATCCCGAGCTGCAAGGTGGATCTGAGTCGATATCATCCGCGGGCCTGCCTGCAGTACTACATCAAGCGCTGCCTGGGACCGTGCGTTGAAGGGTTCGTGTCTCCGGAGACGTATCGCGAGACGATTCGCGATGTTCAGATGTTTCTGGATGGGCGGACGAACGAACTCGAAAAGCTGCTGACCGCGCGCATGGAGATGGCGGCCGAGCAGATGCAGTTTGAAGGCGCGGCGCGGCTGCGCGACCAGATCGTGACCGTGCACCAGATGCAGGATAAGCAACGTATCGCGACCGCCGACAACGAAGACGCGGATGTGTTCGGCTTCCACTATGAGAACGAGATGCTGGCGGTCAACCTGTTCCACATGCGCGGAGGAAAGATCGTGGATCGCCGCGATTTCTTCTGGGAAGACCTGCCGCAGTTTCTGGATAGCTCGCTGAACGAAGGCAGCGAGGGGACGGAAGCGGAGACCCAGCAGGCGCTGGAGCCGGACCCGCTGCAGCGGGCGCCGGAGGTCTGCGAGGCAGCCGATGTGACGCAGCATGCGAGCGTGACGGAGCTGGGCGGCGCCTTCAGTCCGGCGGCGTTCTTTTCCGCGCTGCTGAAGCAGCTTTACCTCGATCAATCGTATGTGCCGCGCGTGGTGTACGTGCCGGTGGACTTCCCCGACCGCGCGTTGCTAGCCGAACTGCTCTCGGAGCGGGTGAAGCACAAGATCGAGATTGCCGTGCCGCAGAGGGGCGAGAAGCGCTCGCTGGTCGATCTTGTCTGCCAGAACGCCAAGCAGTCGTACGATCAGCGCTTCCGCGTGCTGCAGCCGAACCAGAAGGCGATCCAGGAGGCGCTGCAGGACGCGCTTACGCTGGAGGAGCCTCCGAAGCGCGTCGAGTGCTTCGACATCTCGCATATCCAGGGGGCGGAGACGGTGGCGTCGATGGTGGTGTGGGAGGACGGGGCGATGAAGAAGTCGGACTACCGCAAGTTCCAGATCAAGACCGTCACCGGCAACGACGATTTTGCGAGCATGCGCGAGGTAATCCAGCGCCGGTATAAGCGGCTGCTGGAGGAGAAGAAACCGTTTCCTTCGCTGATCCTGATCGACGGCGGTCTGGGCCAGCTGCACGCGGCCTACGCGGCGCTGGAAGAGATCGGCGTGACGCTGCAGCCGCTGGCCTCCATCGCGAAGAAGGAGGAGATCATCTATGTGCATGGACAGGAGGACGATCCGGTGGTGCTGGATCGGAGGTCGCCGGTGCTGCACCTGGTGCAGAAGATTCGCGACGAGTCACACCGGTTCGCGGTGACGTATCACCGCAAGCGGCGGCAGATTCGCGACCGCGTGTCGGAGTTGGATGACATCAAGGGCGTGGGGCCGAGGACGAGGCAGAGGCTGGTGGAACACTTCGGCAGCGTGAAGGGGATTCGGCAGGCGAGCGAAGAGGCGCTGACCGCGGTGGTAAACCGCGGAACGGCGGAGAAGATACGGCGCCACTTCGCCTCGGACCTGGTCCAGATTACGTGATGAGAAGCCGCGGCAAACTTAGTCGCTGAGGCTGTTGAAGAGCAGCTTGAACGTGCCATAGGTTTGCGCGCGGTGCTGGGTGCGGAAGCCCACCAGAACCACCTTGCCTTTACCCATCTCGGCGGAGATCATGGCGGGCTTGCCGGTGATATTGGTTTCGCCGACCAGCCATCCGCTCTGAAGGATCTCGCGCTTTCCGTACGACACGATGACCTGGTACCTCTCGTTCGAAGAGCTGGGCGTGATCTCGAAGACCGGGTCGCCCTGGAGATAGAGGGCGAGGCTCTCGGACGGCATGCCGTAGGCCAGCGGGTTGCTGGAATCAACCTCCACTCTGAGCGTGGAGCCGGGGCACCAGAACTCCTTGGTGGACTTGCCTGCAAGCACGTTGCGGGCGCGCACGCCGAGCTTATCGATGGCGAAGTTGCTGGCTGCGCCCAGCGTAACGACCGTGCCTCCCCTGGTGACGAAGGCCTTCAAGGCGGCGACGCCGTCCTCGCCCATACCGCTGCGGTATTCCGCGGGGAACTCCATGGGATTGCGACCGCCTTCGCCTCCACCGCCGCCGCGACCGGTGGCCGCAGGCGAGGCCTCGCCGGTGAGCATCTGGGTGGAGTCGTCGGGGATGATGATGACGTCGTACTTTGCGTTGAGATCGCCCTTCTTCAGTTCGGGGTCGAAGATGTTGCTGTAGTCGTAGCCGAAGTGCTCGAGCAGCCAGCGCGTCCAGCCCTCGTCGACATTGCCGCCGTAGTAGCGCTGGTAGAGCCCGATGTGCAGACGCTTGAGCGGATGAGTGCCGCTGGAGGGCAGAGAGGCGACGGGGTTGAAGTCTACGCCGGTGGCTGTCGCGACGGCCTTGAGATCGGCCTCCGCGCCTCCGCTGACGAGGAAGTCGCCCTGCACGAGCCCGGGTGAAGCGACATCGACGCGGCTGACGTTGATGCCTTTCGCCTGTAGCTGATTGACGGCGAGAAACGCCGCGTCCAGCCTGGCGCTGAGCGTATATCCTGGCTTGCCTGACGGCAACTTGCCTGGCGGCAGTGGAGCGCCGGTGATGAGCTTCGCTTCAACCTTCAAGGGACCGGCGAGGTGATCGACGCGGACGCCCATGAACTCGTTGAGCGCGTCGGTGGAGAGATCGTAGGGGCGGATGGGGTCGCCGTTCTTGTCCCGTGTCCAGTCGTTATCGGGGAAGAAGTTGCGGTCGAGCAGATTGCGGATGAGGCCCATCTTGGGCTGCGCGAGCGGAATGATGTAAGTGCCGGCCTCGTAGGCGTGACCGTCGGGCGTGGTGAACGCCTTGTCGGCCTTCTGGATGTCGATGCCCTGGACGAGCAGCTTCTGAATCATGAAGTTGGCCGTGATGGGATCGAACTGGCTGGCTGGAATGACGTACTGATTGAAGGGCGCCTCGGCTCCGCGCGCGGTCTGGTTTACCGCCTTCTTGTAGGCGTTCAGGAGCACGGTCTCGCGGTTGCGGGCAGCGAGATCCATCACCGCCCAGGCTGCGGTCTTCTGCATGTTGACGATGTCGCGGAGATGCCACCAGCCGCCCGGCCAGGGGTCGGGAAAGATCGTCTCCTGCTCGTATTTAGGCAGGTTGCGCGCGCCGCCCTGAAGCTGCTCGGGCAGGATGTACATGGGCGTGGCGAGCTTGGCGCTGGCGGACTCGGTCAGCATGCCATCGATGTTGTGAAAGGGCGTAATCCAGTGGAAGCCGAAGTGTCCCCAGCCGGAGTAGATGGCATTGTTGATGGCGCCGGTGTAGCCGTTCTCGGTCTCCTTGTAGGCCATCTGCGCGCCGTACCAGGCGATCTCGCGCCACATCAGCGGGTCGCCGTAGGGGCGGCTGGGTTCGGCGTAGGGCGGCAGCGAGATGCGCGGGCCGTAGCTGCCCATGTGGTGATGGTCGACGTAGACCTCCGGCCGCCAGCCGGTGAAGAGCAGGCTGGCCATGTACTGGGACTCGCGCATGGAGGTCAGCAAGGCGTCGCGGTTGTCGTCGTGGCCGATGTACTTGGCGTAGAGCGAGGGGTAGTTGGAGCCTTCGTAGGGAGTGCCGAGCGTCTTGTTGTACCAGTCGGTGACCATCAGCTCGCCGTCGGGGTTGAAGCAGGGGACTTCGATCAGGACGACGTTGTCGAGTATGCGTTTCGCGTCTTCGTCGGTGCGGGTGAGCATGTCGTACGCGAGCTCCGGCGCCATCTGCGTGCCGCCGATCTCGGTTGCGTGCATGCTCATCGACTGCACGATGACGACCTTGCCGGTGGCGATGATCTTCTTGATCTCCGCGTCGGGCGTGCTGCCGGGATGAACCAGGGTGAGATTGTTCTTCTGGATGGTGGCAATGTCAGCCATGTTCCTGGCCGAGGTGATGATGACCATCAGGAACGGATTGCCGTTCTCGCTCGGCCCCATGTTGACGACCTTCATCCTGCCGCCGGACTGCTTCTCAATGACGCCGTAGTAGTCCACGATCTTGTCCCAGCGCGCCATCTTGCGGTCTGCGCCGAGCTGGAAGCCGAAGAATTTTTCCGGAGAGGTGACGGTGGACTGCGCGCCCAGCCGAGCGGCGAGGATCAGCGTGAGGGCGACGAGCTTGGAACCCGAGCGGATAAGGCGCATAGATCGGCCAGCCTCCAGAATCTCAATTGTTGATGAGTGTCTAGAGTGTCACCGCGCCGCGGATAATGCAACCATCGCGTGCTGCAATCGCCCGTTGAGCTAAGGGGCAACTGCGCCGTTGAAGGTGCTGCAGGCGGCGACGGTGCCCTGGTCGAGGCCGGTGCGGAACCATTGTTCGCGCTGCGCGCTGGTGCCGTGGGTGAAGGACTCGGGGCTGACGGCGCGGCCGGACATACGTTGCAGATGGTCGTCGCCGACGGCGGCCGCGGCGGAGAGCGCGCCGGCAATGTCGTCGGGGTGAACGATGCCGCGCTGCTCGGTGGAGTGGCCCCAGACGCCGGCGAAGCAGTCGGCCTGCAGCTCGAGATCGACGGAGAGGTGATTGCGCTGGCTGGGGTCCTGGCGGACGAGGCTCACTTCCCTGCCCTCGATGCCGAGCAGCTTCTGGATGTGGTGGCCGAGCTCGTGCGCGATGACGTAAGCCTGGGCGAACTCGGCAGTGGAGCCGCCGAAGCGCTTGAGCTCATCCCAGAAGCTGAGGTCGATGTAGATCTTTTCGTCCTGCGGGCAGTAGAAGGGGCCGGTGGCGGCCTGGGCGGTGCCGCAGCCGGAGTAGGTGGCGTTGCGATAGATGACCAGCTTGGCGTGGCGGTAGGGCTTGTTCATGCTCTGGAAGATGCCGGTCCACGTCTTCTGCGCGTCGTCGAGCACGAAGCTGATCAGCTGGACGTCGCGGTCTTCACCGGCCGGGTGAGCCTGCGGCGTGGAGCCGCCGTTGGCGTAGGCAGACTGCGTCTGCTGCGGCGCATAGGCCTGGCTGCCGCCGGTGAAGAGGCCACCGATAAAGTTATGGCCGGTGATGAGCGAGATGACCAGCAGCACGATGAAGCCGACGATGCCGATGCCGCCGCCACCACCTCCGCCGAAGCCGAAACCACCGCCTCCGCCTCCGCCGGAGTCGTCACGCCGATCTTCAATGTCGCTGCTTACGCCGCCTGGGGTCCAATCCACAGTTTCCTCCGAGGTGCTCTTCGCTCTGATGCTCTCCGCTGAGTTTAGCCGACGGGATAGTCTGGAAGGCGAGATGCAGAGCGTGCGCAAGCCGAAGCTGGGCCAGAACTTCCTCGTCGAGGATGCAGCCAGGCAGCGGATCGCCGGGGCGCTGGGCGATGTAAGCGCGCGGACGGTGGTGGAGATCGGGCCGGGGCACGGAGCGATCACGGAGATGCTGGCGCAGCGCGCGGGGCGGCTGGTGGCGCTGGAGCTCGACCGGTCGCTGGCTGCGGAGCTCAGGTTCCGCTTCCGGGAGCAGGCGGACCTCGCGAACGTCGAGATCGTCGAAGCCGACGTGCTCAAGACGGACTTCGGCCAGTTTGCAAGGGCGGGTGAGACGCTGGATGTGGTCGGGAATCTGCCCTACTACATCACGTCGGATATCCTGCTGCATCTTTTTCGGGCGGCCTCGGCCGGATTACTGCGGCGGGCGGTGCTGATGATGCAGCGCGAGGTGGGAGAGCGGATCGCGGCGGCGCCGGGGGTGAAGGAGTATGGGCTGCTTTCGGCGACGACGCAGATGTACGCGGAGGTGCAGCATCTGTTCACCCTGCCGCCGGGCGCGTTCAGCCCGCCGCCTGACGTCTACTCGGCGGTGGTGCGGCTGGAGTTCAAACCGAGGTTTCAGGAGCTGGAGGTAGATGCGCGGGGATTCGATTCGTTCCTGAAGCAGGCGTTCGCGCAGAAGCGCAAGACGCTGAGCAACAACCTGCGCTTTGCCGGCCATGGCGCGGATGCGCTGGCGAAGGCCTGGCCGCAGACGCTGCCGGCCCAGGTGCGGGCGGAGCAGGTGGGGCTGGAGACGATGGCGGAGCTCTATCGGGGACTGCGGGGCGGGAGCTTAGCGGCAAAGACCTAGCGCGAGGCTGAGGAGACGGCCAGCAGGCTCGAGGCGCGGCTGCGGACACGCTCCAGGAGCTGGCTGTCCTCGGCGATAGCGGTGAGGACGGGTGCGATGTTGCCGAGCTCGAGCGCGCGGCCTTCGTGCACGGCGTCGACGAGCTGGCGCATCTCCTGGTCGAGGCCGAGCCGGTCGTAGCGGTGCGCAAGCTCGAGCTTGCGGCCTTCGTCAAGCGTGAAGGCGACGGCCAAGAAGGTCTCGGTCAGGGACGCGATGGACTTGATCTCGGTGTAGTTGTAGGCGCAGCGGGCCTGGCCGTCGGGGCCGGAGTAGGTGATGATCTTGGCTCCGGTGCTGGCGATGTTCTTGGCCTTGGATTCGCAGCCGCCGTGCAGGTTGTGGGTGCTGTGGATGGCGTCGAAAAGCTGGGTAGTGGTCTGGGTGGAGAGAGAGATGGGGCGGCTTACCTGGGTGGGTGGCAGGGGGGTGGTGGGGGACGCGGGATAGGAGCCGTAGCGGGCGGTGTCGGGTGGGGACGGCTGGACGGAGGCGGCGTAGGTGCCGGTGCCGTCGTGGTGGAGGGTGAAGAGGAAGCTGGGGACGGGCAGGCCGGGGCGATCGTACTGGAAGGTGAGGACGGCGTCGGGCGCGGGCGGGGCCTGCGCGGCGAGCGGGGCCTGCATGGCCAGCGGGGCGGCGGGTGCGACGAGGAGCAGGATGCGGAGGAGAGTCAGGCTGCGGTATGGGGTCAAAGGCGGGGACCTGAGGGCTGGAGGTGTATTTGGAGGTGGGTTTGGGCGGTGTGGAGGTGGCAGATGGCGATGGCGAGAGCGTCGGCGGCATCGGGGGAGTCAGGCGCGGATGTCAGGCGGAGCAGGCGCATGACCATGAACTGGACCTGCTCCTTGGCGGCAAGGCCGTAGCCGACGACGGCGGACTTGATGGAGAGCGGCGCGTACTCGGCGACGGGCTTGCCGCACATGGCGGCGGCGAGCAGGGCGACGCCGCGGACCTGGCCGAGCTTGAGGGCGGACTTGGCATTGGCGGCGAAGAAGACCTCCTCGATGGCGACGACGTCGGGCTCATGGAGGGCGATTTGCGCGCAGAGCTCGGTGTGAGCTTCGAGGAGGCGCTCGCCGGTGGAGTGTTTGCGGCTGAGGCGGATAGTTCCGGCGGCAATGTAGACGAGCTGCGCGGGGCGGGCGCGGCTGTCGGCGCGGTCGCCCTTGTCGCTGGCGGCGGACTCGACCACGCCGAAGCCGGTGAACTCGGTGCCGCAGTCGATTCCGAAGACACGCATGGAGGTCAGTCTATCGTACGGCTTGCGGCGGGGCTGAAACGAGGGGAACCGAGGCTCTACCCCCCTCCCCCCTGAAAGTATCTAAAGTCTCGATCTGCAGGGGTTAGGTTTGGACCTGGGTCTCTTTTGAGTTGAACTGGTTTTGGTGCAGCGGGTTTCTCCCAGGGCGGAGAGGAACTGAACGAGAAGGCGAAAATGACTCGAGTGCGGCTGCGGTACGAGCAGCCTGGGGGTCCTTCGACTTCGCCCGGCGCGAACCGCGCGCCGGCCTTCGCTCAGGATGACGAGTGCAGTAAAGTCCGGGCGGGTTAGCGGGAGATGCCTTCCATGGGGGAGCTGGCGGAGGCGTAGAGCTTCCGCGGCATGCGGCCGGCGAGGAAAGCTTCGCGGCCGGCGTCGACGGCTTTGCCCATGGCCGAGGCCATCAGGACGGGGTCCTGGGCGCCGGCGATGGCGGTGTTGAGCAGCACGGCATCGAAGCCGAGCTCCATGGCGAGGGCAGCGTCGGAGGCGGTGCCGAGGCCGGCGTCGACGATGAGCGGAACCTCGGTGATGAGCTCGCGGAGCATGCGCAGCGAGGTGAGATTGGCGATGCCCAGTCCGGTGCCGATGGGGGCGCCGAGTGGCATGACGGCGGCCGCGCCCACGTCGATGAGTCGGCGCGCGAAGACAATGTCTTCGGAGGTGTAGGGCAGGACGGTGAAGCCCTCCTTGACCAGGACGCGGGTGGCTTCGACGGTAGCCTGGATATCCGGGTAGAGCGTGGGCAGATCTCCGATGACCTCGATCTTGACCCAGTCCGACAGGCCGACCTCGCGGGCCAGGCGGGCGGCGCGGATGGCTTCCTCGGCGGTGTAGCAGCCGGCGGTGTTGGGCAGGAGGAAGTAGCGGGCGGGGTCGATGAAGTCGAGCAGGGACTCGGAGGTGCGGCCGAGATTGACGCGGCGGACGGCGACGGTAACCATCTCGGCGCAGGAGGCCTGGATGGCGGCGCGGGTCTGGGGGCCGTCCTTGTATTTGCCAGTGCCGACGATAAGGCGCGAGGTGAAGGTGCGGCCGGCGATGACGAGGGGTTCCATGGAGTCCATTCTAGTTGGATGGCTTGCGGTGGTCAGGAGGAGGGCTCAACGGGAATTGTGCGGCTCCCGGAGGAAGGCTTAACGCGGATCAAGGCGGATCTGAAGGCGATCAAGGCGTAGGGCAAAGGCGATAAGGGCAAGACAAAGCAAAGGCGATGAGGGGAAAGGCGCAGGCAAAGGCGATGAAGGGTAAGGCAAAGGCGCAAGGCCGATGCGATTGTAGAAAGCAGAAGGCCCGCTTCCCTTGTGGGGTTGCGGGCCTATCTGGCCGGTGAACTGTTGAGATTGACCTGAGGCATCCACACTCGTGAATGGGCCTCGGCGCAGATACTTCGTTGAACGCCAGGACGAAGAGCGGGATGCTCTAAGCCTCAGTCACCTCACGTACCGTTTTGCTACAACTACTGTCAATCTTCATAGGCTGGACCATCCTCCTTTCCCGTGTAGTTAGAGGATAACCAAAGAGTAATCCTGGGGTCAAGTTTTGTGTGAATCAAGGTTACAATGGGTTGCTGCCAGGACTTAATTTAGGTATACCTAAATCATACTATGGGTCGCCCGATCGCCTTGCTTTTCGGAGTGTTGCTGGCTTTTTCGTTGCGCGCAGAGGCACAACAGCCTGACGCCGGCGAGGCGGCGGAGGCCGGTGCGGCGGAGGCTGCTTCGCCGACGATGTTTCCCCATCCGGACGACGCGCGCTACCTGATCTCGGGCCAGGCCAACGTTATCTTCCAGGCGCATGGGCCATTCCACTCGCCGTATGCAGACAAGAACAGCCTGCAGAGCCGGGGAGAGTACAAGACATCGCTGGTGGGGACGCTGTTTCTGGGTTTTCAGGTGGTGAAGAACCCGAGGTTCGCGCTGGACGCGATTGTGGATGAGGAGTCGGCGGCGGGGCGCGGGATCTCGGAGGCGCTGGGGCTGGCGGGGTTCACGAACCTGGACGTGGTGCGGAATCCCAGCCTGGGCCCGATACCGTACCTGGCGCGGTATGAAATCCACCAGGTCTTCGGCTTGTCGGAGAAGCTGGTGGATGTGGAGCGGACGGAGTTCTCGCTCGCCACGAAGCTGCCGGAGCAGCGGGTCGAGCTGCACGTGGGACGGATGGGCCTGCCGGACTTCTTCGATAACAACTCGGTGGGGACGGACTCGCACCTGCAGTTCATGAACTGGACGGTGGACAACAACGGCGCGTGGGACTATGCGGCGAACACGCGCGGGTATACGGATGCCGTGGTAGCAGAGTATGTGGACCGGGCGTTTACCGGGCGATACGCGCTGGCGGCGATGCCGACGGTTGCCAACGGGATCGACCTGCAGTACGAGCTGCGGCGGGCGAGCGCGCAGAATGTGGAGCTGGAGCTGCGCAAGGGGCTGGGCGACCTGCTGCCCGCGCTGGCCGAACGCAAGGGCGCGGTGAGGCTGCTGGGTTACGTGAACCACGCCAACATGGGCGTGTACCGGGAGCAGAACGCGGCGTTCCTGGAGGGCAGGACGGCGACGCCGGACATCACGGCGCATCCGCTGCAAAATACGGTGAAGTACGGCGTGGGGTTGAACGCGGAGCAGGAGCTGAGCGAAAACCTGCGGGCGTATGGGCGGTTCGGGTGGAACGAAGGACAGCACGAGAGCTTTGCGTACACCGAGGTGGACCAGACGTTTGGGGTGGGCGCGGACTACGCGATGAAGGCGCATGGGCGGCCGAACGACAAGCTCGGCATCACCTTTGTGACCAATGCGATCAAGCGCGATCACCAGTGGTACCTGGCGCATGGCGGGCTGGGGTTTCTGCTGGGTGACGGCAGGCTGAACTATGGACGCGAGGATATCGTGGAGGGCTACTACAACGTGCATGCGTGGAGGGGCGTGTACTACGCGCTGGATACGCAGTATGTGACGCACCCGGGGTATAACCGGGATCGCGGGCCGGTGCTGGTGGAGAGCGCGCGGATGCACGTGGATTTTTGAATGGCTTTCCTGCAGAAGGCTTAACGCCGATCAAGGCGGATGTGCGCCGATAAAGACCAGGACTTGGTCCTGATCGGCGGTCGATCCGTACTGATCGGCGTTGAGGTGGTTTGCGGCGCTGTGTGGGCGTCCAAGGGGTGCGGGTTCGGGCCCGTATACTTCGGGGGTGAGACTGGGCGTGGCGGAGATCGTGGGGTTGGTGGTGGGGTTGCTGCTGGGCAGCTTCCTGAATGTGTGTATTGTGCGGGTGCCGCGGGGGGAGAGCGTGGTGCGGCCGGGGTCGCGGTGTTTGGCTTGCGGGAAGCCGGTGCGGTGGTTCGATAATGTGCCGCTGGTGAGCTGGGTGGTGCTGCGGGGGCGGTGCCGGGATTGTGGGGTGGGGATCTCGTGGCGGTATCCGGTTGTGGAAGCTGCAATGGGATTGTGGGTGCTTTGGGCAGTCTCACAGTTCCTCGTCACATGGACCTTTTTCTCCCCTGACATGGTAACAATGCGTCAAGCGCTGGGAGTCGGCAACATCACCTCTATTTGGGAGTATGCCCCCGTGTTCTTAACCTGTTTAGGGGTTCTCATTCTGGGGTTCTTGCTGATCGGGTTGATCGTGATGGATTGGCAGACGCAGCGGCTGCCGGATGCGTTTACGTTGAGCGGGATTGCGGTGGGGATGTTTCTGGTGTGTGTGCAGGCGATCTTCCTGGGGCCGACGGACGACCAGATCGTGCTGAATTCAGCCAAGCAGCTTAGGTTGTCGAGTCCGGGGAGCTTTGCGGCGCGGGGGAACGTGTTTCTGACCGGGCCGGAGGCGCTGATCTTCGGGCGGCTGACGGCGGTTTGCGGCGCGGCGCTGCTGTTACTGCTGATCCGGTGGGGATACAAGGCGCTGCGCGGGCGCGAGGGGCTGGGGCTGGGGGATGTGAAGATGCTGGCGATGGTAGCCGCGTTTCTGGGCTGGTGGCCGGCGGTGCTGACGCTGTTTGTGGGGGTGGTGCTGGCGGCGGGGTACGGGCTGGCCCTGCTGGTGGGGGGCAGGGCGGGAGCCAGGGCGCGACTGCCGCTGGGGAGTTTTCTGGGCGTGGGGGGATTGTTCGCGGCGGTGTGGGGCGAGCATGTGATCGGGTGGTACCGGGGATTGCTCTAGGTAGTTCAGTAGTTTGCTGCCGCGAAGGATACCGACTCATCGCGATGAGGCTGCGACGAACGGGGCGCCCCGCGGCATGCGGGTCCTTCGACTGCGCCGCTCGATGAACCCCGAGCGGCTTCGCTCAGGATGACAGTTTTCGGTGGAAACGTTTCGTGCATGAACAACTGCCCGGGGTGGCTGCTTGACTGTTGACGGGGGTGCATCTAGCCTTGAAACTGGCCATGCAGACATACCCGGCACCACACTACGTCTGGCAATATCTTCCGCTGGTTCTCCAGGTTCTGGTTGCGCTCGCAGTAGCCGGGGGCATGGTGGGCGGCTCGTTTTTCATTGGGAAGCACAAGAACTCGCGCACCAAGGGCGGCGCGTACGAGTGCGGCATGGACCCGGTGGGGGATGCGCGCGGGCGGTTCAGCGTGCGCTTTTACATGGTGGCGATGCTGTTCATCCTGTTCGACGTGGAGGCGGTGTTCATGTTGCCGTGGGCGGTTATCTTCCGCCGGCTCCCGGGCATTACAGGCTCGCGGATGTTTGGGTTCTGGGAGATGCTGGTGTACCTGGGGTTTGTCGGGGTGGGGCTGTTTTATGTATGGAAGAAGGGCATTCTGAACTGGGCCAACGACAAGGGAGATCTTTAGGCCATGTATGATCCGGCGAGCGCGCTGAAGGGGATCGAGGCGGTGTTCGGGGCGCATCCGGAGGATGCCGCGGTGGTGGCGCTGCGCGCGCTGGCCACGGATGCGAAGTTCGACCGCGGCGAGATGACGATTACCGTCGCGCGGGAGAACGTGGTGGCGGCGTGCGAGGCGCTGAAGGCCGCTGGCTACAACTTCTTCGAGGATGTGACGGCGGTGGACTGGGCGCCGGGCGAGCCGCGGTTTCAGATCACGTACCACATCCTCTCGCATGGGCTGAAGCAGCGGATCCGGCTGGTGGCGAGGCTGGATGGCGACGATCCGGCGATCGATTCGATCACGGGCGTGTGGCCGGCGGCGAACTTTTATGAGCGCGAGATCTTTGACCTCTTCGGCGTGCACTTTGGCGGGCACCCGAACCTGCGGCGGATTATGATGCCGGAGGATTGGCAGGGGTATCCACTGCGCAAGGATTACCCGGTGGAGGGGTATCGGTAATGTCTCCTGTAGCGGCTCCAGAGCAGATCAATCCGGGCGTGGACGATGTTGTTGCGGACGCGAAGCGGCATGGCGTAGCGGGCACCGAAGACCACACGATGGTGCTGAACATGGGGCCGCAGCACCCGAGCACGCACGGCGTGTTGCGGCTGGTGCTGGAGATCGACGGCGAGGCGGTGGTGAGCTGCGCGCCAGATATCGGCTACCTGCACACGGGCATTGAGAAGACGTGCGAGGCGAAGTTCTACCAGCAAGTGGTGCCGCTGACTGACCGGGTGGACTACCTGTGCCCGATGACTAACAACCTGTGCTATTGCCTGGCGGTGGAAAAGTTGCTCGGGCTCGAGATCCCGGAGCGCGCGCAGTGGATGCGGGTGCTGTTGAACGAGTTGACGAGGATCTCGTCGCACCTGGTGTGGCTGGGAACGCACGCGCTGGACGTGGGCGCGCTGACGATGTTTCTCTACTGCTGGCGGGAGCGCGAGGATATCTCGCGGATCTATGAGAATGTCTCCGGGCAGCGGATGATGAGCTCGTACTTCCGCATCGGCGGGCTGGCGATGGAGCCGCCCATGGGCTTCTTCAAGCAGGTACAGGATTTCCTGGACAAGATGCCGTCGGCGATCGATCAGTACGAAGGCATGCTGCAGCAGAACCCGATCTGGATGGGCCGGCTGAAGGATGTGGGGTATCTCTCGGCGGCCGATGCGATTGCGCTGGGCGTAACCGGGCCGCCATTGCGCGCGAGCGGAGTGGACTGGGACCTGCGGCGCGATATGCCGTACTCGAGCTATGAGAAGTTCCAGTTCAAGGTGCCGGTATCGAACGACGGGGATGTGTGGGCGCGCTACGTGGTGCGGATGCAGGAGATGCGCGAGAGCCTGAAGATCTGCCAGCAGGCGATGGACGGGATGCCGGAGGGAAGGATCGTGGCCGATGCGCCGAAGATCATCCTGCCGGACCGGGAGCAGATGAAGACGCAGATGGAGAGCCTGATCCACCACTTCAAGATTGTGACGGAGGGGTTTGGCGTGCCGGCGGGCGAGGTGTTCCAGGTGATCGAGTCGCCGCGCGGGCAGATGGGGTACTACGTGGTGTCGGACGGGACGCACAAGCCTTACCGGGTGCATATGCGCAATCCCAGCTTTGCAACGCTGCAGGCGCTGGAGACGATGTGCAAGGGCCGGATGCTGGCGGATGTGGTGGCGGTGATCGGGAGTATTGATATTGTGCTGGGGGAGATCGACCGGTAGTGGTCGCGAACCTTCAGCGCGAGCTTTGGACGAGCTGGGCTTCGATGCTGAGGGTGTATGCAGCGGCGCATGGGTTGACGAGTGAACACCATGCGGTGGTTGAGGTGGGAGCGGATGAGATTGTGTTGAGGGTAGATACGCGCTGGGTAAGGTTTACGCACGACGAGATGACAACGAGCGAGGGGTTGGCCGTCGGGTTTGGGATTCAGGAAGATGGTTCGGTTTGGGTTGGGGATGTGAAGGATGAGATGGATATGGCGGCAGAGGCAGTGGCGAGAGAGATGATGGTTGGGTAGGACGAACAACGGCGAGTACGAGTAAGTGGTTGAACGGTTCCAGCGGTAGTGGCGGCGTAGGAAGCTTCGGGATCCTTCGACTGCGTTCGGCAAAGGCGCCGAACTTCGCTCAGGATGACGAGAGTTTTGGGTAGTGGTTTCAGAGGAGTGGGATGAGCGCGATTGCCAATACGATTTTTTCGCCGGAGCTGGCGGCGAGGTTCGACAAGCTGGCGACGATCTATCCGCTGAAGCGCTCGGCGCTGGTGCCGATGCTGCTGTATGCGCAGGATGAGGTGGGGTATGTGTCGGAGGCGGTGATCCAGGAGATTGCGCAGCGCCTGGACCTGTTCGATCTTGATGTGCGCAACGTGCTGAGCTACTACTCCATGCTGCGGACGCAGCCGGCCGGCAGGTACAACGTGCAGGTGTGCACCAACATCAGCTGCATGCTGCGCGGCGGGTACGAGGTGCTGGATCACTGCAAGGCGAAGCTGGGCATCGGGCACAAGCAGGTGACCAAGGACGGCATGTTTTCACTTGAGGAAGTGGAGTGCATCGGCGCGTGCTGCTGGGCGCCGGCCATGCAGGTGAACTATGACTTCCACGACGACCTGACGCCGATCAAGGTAGACGCGATTCTTGGGGATTATGCCGAAGGCCGCGGAAAGGATGTGAAGTAGATGCCGAGGAATGTATCGCATCCCGATGAGGTGGTCGTGCTGAAGCGCAGGTTCGGGCAGGGCGCGGCGGAGATCGACAGGTACCTGGAGCTGGACGGATACAAGGCCGTGCAGATGGCGCTGGACCAGGGGCCGGAGTGGATCATCAACACCATGAAGGCGAGCGGGCTTCGCGGGCGCGGCGGCGCCGGCTTCCCGACCGGCATGAAGTGGAGCTTCGTGCCCAAGCACAGCGAGAAGCCGAAGTACGTGCTGGTGAACGGCGACGAGAGCGAGCCGGGCACGTGCAAGGATCACGTGATCTTTCTGGAGGATCCGCACGCGGTGATCGAAGGGACAATGATCGCGGGGCTCGCGATCGGGTCGAAGCTGGGCTTTATCTATCTGCGCGGCGAGTACCGGTATCTGCTGAAGATCGTCGAGAAGGCCGTGGCCGACGCCTACGCCAGGGGCTTCCTGGGCAAGAACATCTTTGGCCGGGAAGGTGTGGATTTCGACATCATCACGCAGACCGGCGCGGGCGCGTACGAGGTGGGCGAGGAGTCGGCGCTGATGGAGTCGCTCGAAGGCAAACGGGGCGTGCCGCGGATCAAGCCGCCGTTTCCGGCTGTCGTCGGGCTGTATGGGGGGCCGACCGTGATCAACAACGCGGAGACGATTGCGAGCGCACCGCACATCCTGCTGATGGGCGGGGAGGCGTATGCCAAGCTGGGGTCGGAGCGCAACGGCGGGACGCGGCTGTTCGGGATCTCGGGGCACGTGGAGAAGCCGGGCGTGTACGAGCTGCCGATGGGCTACTCGTTGCGTAAGGCGATCTATGATGTAGCCGGCGGAGTGAAGGGCGGGAAGAAGCTGAAGGCGGTGGTGCCGGGAGGGTCGAGCTGCCCGGTGCTGACGGCGGATGAGATCGACGCGGGGCTGGACTTCGACCAGATGGCGAAGGCAGGCACGATGCTGGGCTCGGGCGGGATCGTGGTGCTGGATGAGACGGTGTCGATGGTGGAGTTTGCGCTGCGGGTGATCAGCTTCTACCAGCATGAGAGCTGCGGGTGGTGCATCCCGTGCCGCGAGGGAACGGACTGGATCAAGAAGACGCTGGCGCGGGTGTATGCGGGCGGCGGCAACCGGAAGGATATCGACAACGTGCAGTACCTGGCCGACAACATGATGGGCCGGACGTTCTGTCCGCTGGGCGATGCGGCGGCGATGCCGACGCTGGCGTTCGTGAAGAAGTTCAGGAAAGAGTTTGAGGATTATATCGACGGCAACCGGGCGGGAACGCCCGTGATGACGGAACAGGAGCTGGTTGGCGCCGGGCATTAGGTGAAGACGCGCGACGTGATCAAGTTGATCGGGCAGGATGGATGGAAGTACGAGTATTCGACCGGAGGCCACGATCATTACAAGCACCCGACGAAACAAGGCAAGGTGACGATCTCCGGTCATCCATCGGACGAGGTTCACCCCAAGACGTTACGCAGTATTCTTAGGCAGGCAGGTTTGCGATGACGAGAGAGTATGTTGCGGTTTATGAGTGGGCTGGGAAGAACTTCTCGGGCTATATTCCGGACGTTCCCGGATGCGCCGCCACCGCGAAGACGTTGAACAAGATGCGATCTGCCTTGCAGGGTGCGCTGGAGTCTCACCTGCAATGGTTGATGAACGATGGGGAGCCAATTCCGGAGGCATCAGCTCTGGTGACGGTCGACCTGGCGGACGACCCGGAGTTTCCGAACCCGGTTGGATACTATGTGGTGGTGGAGCGCCTGGCGGTAACGCTGCCGAAGAAGAAACGCGTGACGCGCAAGAGCGAAGCGCGTGAGTTAACCGCAGCCTGAGGGATCTATGCCAGACGTAACTTTTACTGTCGATGGAAAGCAGGTAACGGCGCCGGCGGGGACGCTGTTGATCGATGCCTGCAAGGGTGCGGGGCTCGATATTCCGGCCTTCTGCTACTACCCGGGACTGAGCCTGCAGGCGGCGTGCCGGATGTGCGTGGTGCGCATCGAGAAGATGCCCAAGCTGCAGACCGCGTGCACGACGCCGATCGCCGAGGGCATGGTGGTTTCAACCGAGACGCCGGAGATCGCGCAGGCGCGCAAGGCCACGCTGCAGCTGCTGCTGGGGAACCATCCGCTGGACTGCCCGGTGTGCGACGCGGGCGGCGAGTGCGAGCTGCAGGATATGACCTTCCGCTACGGCGCGGCGGACAGCTTCTATGCCGAGCCGAAGAACCATCGGGAAGAGCAGAAGTGGTCGCCGGTGGTGTACTTCGATCGTCCGCGGTGCATCCTGTGCTATCGCTGCGTGCGCATGTGCGGCGAGGGTATGGATGTGTTCGCGCTGGGGATCCAGAATCGCGGCTCGTCGAGCGTGATCGCGCCGAATGTGCCGGGCAGCGAATCGCCCGATCACCTGGCGAAGGTGGATTGCGAGCAGTGCGGCATGTGCATCGATGCCTGCCCGGTGGGCGCGCTGACCAGCGGGACGTATCGCTATAAAACCAGGCCGTGGGAGATGAACCACGTCGCCACCATCTGCACGCATTGCGGCGATGGCTGCAAGACGACGCTGGGGGTGCGCTCGACCAGCGACGGCGCGGAGATTGTGCGCGGCGATAATCGCGACAAGAGCGGCATGAACGGCGACTTCCTGTGCAACAAGGGACGGTACGCGTTCGACTTTGCCAACCACGACGACCGCATTACGACGCCGCTGGTGCGCAACGCCAACGGCAAGCTCGAGGCGGCCAGCTGGGAGGCGGCGATCACGCTGGTAGGCAAGCGGCTGCAGGAGCTCAGGGACACGCGCGGCGGTGAGACGATCGGGGTGATCGGCGGCAACCGGCTGACCAATGAAGAGGCGTACCTGCTGCAGAAGATGGCGCGGACGGTGCTGAAGACGAACAACATCGACCATCACCGGACGGCGGATCACGTGGCGTTTGCGCAGGCGCTGGCCGGGCAGACCGGGCGTACGGCGTCGCTGCGCGATACGCTGATGGCGAAGACGGTGCTGGTGGTGGGCGGCGATCCGAGCAACCAGTCGCCGGCGACGGCCTGGAATCTGCGCTCGAACGTGCGCATCAACGGGGCGAAGTTGTACGTTGCGAACACCGAGCCGATCAAGCTGCGGCGGCAGGCGAAGGCGTTCGTGCGGCTGCAGCCCTTCGGCTATGGGGCGCTGGCGGCTTACCTGGCGGGCGACGACTCCGCGGGCTCGAGCGCGGTGAATGATACGGAGGCGCTGGGCCAGCTCCGCGAGACGCTGAAGAGCGCGGAGGGGCTGCTGATCCTGATCGGGTCGGAGCTGCGGGGGGCGGATCTGAAGCGGCTGGTGGAGTTCGGGCTGAGCGTGCCGGGAGCCAAGCTGGCGCTGCTTTCGGATTACGTGAACTCGCGCGGCGCGGCGGATATGGGCCTGTTGCCGGACATGCTGCCGGGCTACACGCCGCTGGGCGCGGAGGCGTTCGCCGAGTATGGCGGGCCTGTGGCCCCGGGGCTGGATATGCTGGAGATGTTCGATGCGGCGGCCGCGGGCAGGCTCTCAGCGCTATACGTCGTCGGGGCGAACCCGGTGCTGCGCTACGGGGTGGAAGCAGGCGCGCTGAAGGATACGTTCCTGGTGGTGCAGGAGATGTTCATGACCGAGACGGCGGTGCTGGCGGATGTGGTGCTGCCGGCAGCCAACCTGTACGAGAAGGCGGGCTCGGTGACCAACCACTACGGCGACCTGCAGCAGGTGAACAAGGCGGGCGATCGCGCGGGTGTGCGCAGCGACTTCGAGATGATGGTGCGAATTGCGGATCGCATGGACGCGCATATCCCAACGCTGATTCCGTTTGGCAAGGGGCTGCGCGCGGCTGGTCAGCGTGGAGACATGGGACAGACGCGCGGGGCGCAGTCAGGCGAGGCGGATCGGCACGCCATCTGGCTGACGACGAACAATCTCGAGCCGCGGCTCAGCCCGTTTGATCCGTATGCGATTCTGGATGAGATCCAGCGGCTGGTGCCGGGGTACAAGGACCTGCGGCGGCTGCAGCTGCTGAGCGCCAACGACCAGCATCTGGAGCCGGGTGCGACGCTGGTGCAGATCGACGGGCAGGCGCCGCGCAAAGACCTGGTGCTGCCCTCGGGCGATACGCTGTTCACGTCGGGCACGCTGGGGCACTACTCGGCGATGCTGACGGATCTGCAGGAGTTTGAGAGCAGGAAGCTGCCGATGCTGGACCAGACGGCGGCGGATTGAGATGAGAGAGCCGGGATAAACGATCAAGTGAGCCACCTGACACAGTTCCAGACCTTCTTCCTCTTGAGCGTGCTCAAGATCGTGGTGGTGCTCGTCATCACGTTGACGGCGGTGGCCTACACGGTGCTGCTGGAGCGCAAGGTGATCGGGCGCATGCAGAACCGCTGGGGGCCGTCGCGTACGGGACCGTTCGGGCTGCTGCAGCCGCTGGCTGACGGCCTGAAGCTGTTTCTCAAGGAAGATCTAACGCCGATCCTCGTCGAGCGGCCCTTGTTTCTGGCCGCGCCGGTGATCGCCTTGACCTGCGCGCTGATCTCGATCTCCGTGGTGCCGTTCGGCGCCTACACCACGTATCACGGCGTGGACCTGTTCGAGATCGCCAACGTCAACATCGGGCTGCTGGTGATCCTGGGGGTTACCTCGATCGGCGTGTACGGGATTGCCTTGTCGGGCTGGTCGAGCAACAACAAGTACGCGCTGCTGGGCTCGCTGCGCGCGACCTCGCAAATGATCAGCTACGAGCTGGCGCTGGGGCTTTCGCTGGTGGGCGTGGTGCTGCGGGCGCAGTCGCTGAACCTGCGCGACATCGTGAACTCGCAGACGGCGCACGGCATGCTCAGCTGGAATGTCTTCGGCGGGCTGCAGACGGTGGCGTTCCTCATCTACCTGATGAGCGCGTATGCGGAGACCAATCGAAGCCCGTTCGACCTGCCGGAGGCTGAAAGCGAGCTGACCGCGGGCTACCACACCGAGTACAGCTCGATGAAGTTCGCCATGTTCTTCATGGCGGAGTACGCCAACATGATCACGGTCAGCTGCGTGGCGACGCTGCTGTTTTTCGGCGGCGCGTCGAGCCCGTTCGGGCACCTGATCCCTGCCTTCGGCCCCCACTTCATCCAGGTGCTGTTGCCCATCTTCTGGTTTGTGGTCAAGATCTTTGCGTTCCTGTTCCTCTATATCTGGGTGCGGTCCACGCTGCCGCGCTTCCGCTACGATCAGCTGATGGGCTTCGGCTGGAAGTTCCTGCTGCCGGTGGCGATGGTCAACATCGTCTTCACCAGCCTGGTGCTCGCGCTGCGCGGCTAGAAGCTGCTTTACAATCAGTAGGACAGCAACAGAATCGATCGCTTCAGAAGCACTTTGAGAGGGACTCGACGAAGCCCATGCAACTCGCCCTGTTCATCATCTTCGCTGCGCTGGCTGTCGCTGGGGCGCTGAACCTGCTGCTGCAGAAACATCCCATCAACAGCGCGCTTTCGCTGGTGGTGGTGATGATGTCGCTGGCGGTTCTTTACTGGTCGCTGGGCGCGGAGTTCCTGGCGGCGGCGCAGGTGATCGTCTACTCGGGTGCGATCATGGTGCTGTTCGTCTTCGTCATCATGCTGCTGAACGCGGGCGAAGAAGAGCACACCACGGGCAGCCGCGCGGCTTACTTCGCGGGCATCCCGGGCGCGGCGGCGGTGTTCTGCCTGCTGAGCTTCGTGTTTCTGTCGGAGTCCAAGGCGCTGGGCCACGCGCACCTGGGCGGCATGCTGGACGCGGTGAATAACCTCGGCGAGTTGAGCCAGATGCTCTTCACCAGGCTGCTGCTGCCGTTTGAGGTCACAAGCATTCTGATCCTGGTGGCGATTCTGGGCGCGGTGGTGCTGGCGCGCAAGGAGGACCAGCAGCGATGAATGCAGTCGTGCCCATCTCGGCTTACCTGGTCCTTGCGGCCGTTCTGTTTTCTGTCGGCGTGGCGGCGTTCCTCATCAAGCGCAACGTCATCTCGGTCTTCATGTCGATCGAGCTGATGCTGAACGCGGTGAACCTGACGTTTGTAGCCTTCGCGCACCGCTGGCACGCTGTCTCGGGCCAGATCTTCGTCTTCTTCGTGATGGTGGTGGCCGCGGCCGAGGCTGCGGTCGGGCTCGCGATCATCATCGCCATCTTCCGTACGCGCAAGACGCTGAACGTGGACCAGATCAACCTGATGCATAACTAAGGATCTCAACGAGTGCGCGCTTCCCTGCTCTGGCTCATCCCGCTGCTTCCCTTCGCCGGCTTCCTGATCAACGGGACGCTGGGACGCAGGCTGCCGCGCGCGGGGGTGTCGGCGCTGGCGCTGCTGTTTACCGCGCTGCCGGCGGCGATAGTGGCGCAACTCTGGATCGCAATGATGGCCGCGGGCGCGCCGCTCTCGGTGACCGTGGTCTCGCGGCCGTGGATTCAGATCACCGGCTTTCACGTCGATTTCGCCTTTACGGTCGATCACCTGACGATGATCATGCTGGCGGTGGTGACCGGCGTCGGCTTCCTGATCCACGTGTATTCGGTGAGCTACATGGCGGAAGAAGAAGGCTACTGGCGCTTCTTCGCCTACCTCAACCTGTTCATGTTCTTCATGCTGGTGCTGGTGCTTTCCGCTAATTTCCTGCTGCTGTTTGTGGGCTGGGAGGGCGTGGGCCTGGCGTCGTACCTGCTGATCGGCTTCTACTTCCAGAAGAAATCCGCGGCGGACGCGGGCAAGAAGGCGTTCATTGTGAACCGCGTCGGCGACTTCGGCTTCCTGCTGGCGATGTTTGCGGTGATCAAGCACTTCGGCACGCTGAGCTTTACGGAGGTCTTTGCGCAGATTACGGCGCACCCGCAGTGGCACGCGGGATGGCTGACGACCATCGCGCTGCTGCTGCTGGTGGGCGCGGCGGGCAAGAGCGCGCAGATACCGCTGTACGTGTGGCTGCCGGACGCGATGGAAGGTCCGACGCCGGTTTCGGCGCTGATCCACGCGGCGACCATGGTGACGGCGGGGGTGTACATGGTGGCGCGCTGCCATACGCTGTTCGATCGCTCGCCCGTGGCGCTGGCGGTGGTTGCCGCCATCGGGGCGGCCACGGCGATCTTCGCGGCGTGCATCGGCATCGTGCAGCACGATATCAAGCGGGTGCTGGCGTACTCCACCATCTCACAGCTTGGCTACATGTTCCTGGGCTGCGGCGTTGCGGCGTATTCCGCCGCGGTGTTCCACCTGGTGACGCATGCGTTCTTCAAGGGGCTGCTCTTCCTGGCGGCGGGTTCGGTGATCCACGCGTTGAGCGGCGAGCAGGACATGCGGCACATGGGCGGGCTGCGCAAACGGATTCCGGTGACCTTCTGGACGATGACCATGGGCGTCTTCGCGATCGCCGGGATATGGCCCTTCGCAGGTTTCTTCTCGAAGGACGAGATTCTCTATCGCACGTTCGTGTACCACGACAATCCACTGAGCAAGCTGCTGTGGCTGGTGGGGTTGATCACCGCCGGCATGACTTCGTTCTACATGTTCCGACTATGGTTCAAGACCTTCTTTGGCCCGCAGAAGTTCGACGAAGGCCACGCGCTGGCCGAGCATGGCGCGCCGGTGCATTCGCGCTCGGATTCGACGCTGGTGATGGAGGCCGAGCACGACTCCGGGCAGGCGGCGCATGCGCACGGGGTGCACGAATCCAACTGGGTGATGCTGCTGCCGCTCGTGGTGCTGGCGATCCTGTCGGTTGTTGGCGGCTGGGTGGGCGTGCCGGCGGCGCTGGGTGGGCATAACGAGTTCGAACACTTCCTGGACCCGGTCTTCGCAAGCGCGGGCGCGGCGGAGAACGCGGTGAACACGGATCAGATCTCGCACTCGCTGGAGCGCGGGCTGGCGGCGATCTCCCTGCTCACGGCCGCTGCGGGGTTCCTGGTGGCGTGGCAGTTCTACTATCGCAAGCCCGGGACCGCGGCGGCGCTGGCCGCGAAGATGCGGCCGGTGTACGCGCTGGTGGCCAACAAGTTCTACGTGGATGAGATCTACAACGCTGTGTTCGTCACCGGGCTGCTGGGCTTTACGCGGGTGTTTCTATATGGCCTGGGCGACCGGCTGGGCGTGGATGGAGCGGGCAAGCTGATGAGCTGGATGGCGATCGACATGGGCGAGGTGACGCGGCGGATGCAGTCCGGCAACCTGCGCTCGTATGCGGGCTGGCTGGCGCTGGGCGCGGCGGTGGTGATGGCGGTGATGGTCTTCGGCCGCGGGATCTGGGTGCACTAGAGATGAACTTAGACCACAACATTCTGAGCATCATCGTGTTCTTCCCGCTGCTGGGCGCGGCGGTGCTGGTGCTGCTGCCAGATCGCGGTAAGACGATGCAGTGGGGCGCGCTGATCGTGACGCTGATCACCTTTCTGCTGACGCTGCATCTGCCGGCGTACTACGCCAAGGCCGCGCCGACCGGGGCGTTCAAGTTCGTGTCTGACCACGCGTGGATTGCGGCGCCGGCGATCCGCTACCACCTGGGCGTCGATGGGCTGGGCATGTGGCTGACGGTGCTGACCGCGTTCCTGGCGCCGCTGGGCGTGCTCGCCTCCTGGACCAAGATCGACACGCGGCGCAAGACCTTCTACGTGCTCTTCCTGCTGCAGCAGGTGGCGATGCTGGGCATCTTCGTGGCGCTGGACATGTTCCTCTACTACGCATTCTGGGAGCTGTCGCTGGTGCCGATGACGATCCTGATCGCGACCTTCGGGCGTACTCGCGACCGGCGCCGCGCGGCGATCAAATACTTCGTGTACGCGTTCGTGCCCTCGGCGCTGCTGCTGGTAGGCATGCTGTGGCTCTACTCCAAGAGCGGCACGTTCGACATGCCGCGGCTGGCGGCACTGGCCTCGGCCCATGCGATCCCGGGCAGCGCGACCGGCTTCTGGCTTTGCTCGCTCGCGTTCCTGCTGGCGTTCGCCGTGAAGGTGCCGATCTTTCCCTTGCACGGCTGGCTGAAGGACGCCATCATGGAGGCGCCCACCGCCGCGGTGATGGTACTGGTGGGCAAGACCGGGCTCTACTCCATCCTGCGCTTTTCGTTCGGCATCTTTCCGGATCAGTCGCATCGTATCGCACCGCTGATGATCGCGCTGGGCGCCATCGGCATCGTGTATGGAAGTCTGATCGCGATCACGCGTAAGGACCTGAAGGAGCTGGCCGCCTACTCGACCCTGGGGCACCTGGGATTTGTGACGCTGGGCATCTTCACCTTCACGGTGGCGGGGCTCGATGGCGGCATCTACCAGATCCTGAACCACGGCATCTCGGGCGGTGCGCTGTTCGTCCTGCTGGGCTTTTTGTATGAACGCTACGAGACGTACAACATGCGCGACCTGGGCGGCGTGGCGGCCAAGCTGCCCTGGATGGTGACGCTGTTCGTCGTGACGACGCTGTCGCTGGTCGGGCTGCCGATGATGAACAGCTTCGTGGGCGAGTTCCTGGTGCTCTCCGGCACGCTGCAGGCGGCGAACGCGCACCACGTGGCGTGGACGGTGCTGGCGACGACCGGCGTGATCCTGAGCGCGGCCTACATGCTGCTGATGATCCAGCGCGTCTTCTACGGCAGCCTGGGCCCGCTGCCGCAGGAGGTGCAGGCGCGCGATCTGAACGGCCGCGAGCACCTGGCGCTGTGGCCGATGCTGACCCTGATGCTGGTGATGGGCGTGGCGTCGACCTACTGGATGAAGACGCTGGATGCGAACGCGGTGGCGATGGCGACCATGCCGGCGCAGGTCGAGCCTGTCCCGGTGAAGCGCATGGAGGCCGAGACGTACCCGCAGCCAGCGTTCGTCGATCCGCAGTTGAAGCAGGCCGCCGACCAGGCGCTCGGGGCGAAGGACGGCGGCAAGAGAGATACTGAGAAGCCGGTCGCGGCTCCGGAAGGCAGGCGCTACTGATGCATTTGAATGGCAACACTCTGGCGCTGCTGCCGGAAGGCATCCTGACCGTGGCGGGCGTGCTGGTGATGATGCTCGAGCCGCTGCTGAAGCCGGGCGCGAGCCGCAAGCCGCTGGGCTGGCTGGCGATCGCGGCCACGCTGCTAGCGGGCGCGGCCAGCTGGTACCAGCTACACCTCTTCAACCTTCATGGTCCGATCTCCGCCTTCTCGGACAGCATCCGCGTCGACCCGTTCTCGGTCTTTTTTCACCTGCTGATCGCCTCCGTGGTGCTGGTCTCGCTGCTCGGATCGCTGGACTACTTTGAGGGCAGCGACGGCCATGCGGGCGAGTACTTCGCACTGGTGCTGTTTGGCGCCGTCGGCATGATGTTGATGACCTGCTCGGTCGAGCTGCTGATGGTCTTCGTGGGCCTCGAAATCTCGTCCATCTCGACGTACATCATGGCCGGCTTCCGCAAGGGCAAGGCGACCGGCGCCGAGGCGTCGATCAAGTATTTCCTGCTGGGGTCGTTCGCGACCGCGTTCTTCCTGTACGGAATCGCGCTGGCGTTTGGCGCGACGGGCTCTACGTCGATCGCCGCCATTGCCGCGACGTTGACCGCTGGTACCGACACTCCGCGGCTGGCGTTCCTGGCGCTGGGCATGATCGTCATTGGGCTCGGGTTCAAGGTATCGGCCGCGCCCTTCCACGTGTGGACGCCGGATGTGTACCAGGGCGCGCCGGCGCCGGTGGTGGGGCTCATGTCCACCGCGCCCAAGGCGGCGGCCTTCGCGGTGCTGCTGCGCATCTCCTTCGCGGGCTTCGGCCAGATGGAGCATCGCTGGACCGTGCTGATGTGGGCGGTCGCCGCGCTCTCGATGACCATCGGCAACCTCGGCGCGCTCAAGCAGACCAGCGTGAAGCGGATGCTGGCCTACTCGTCGATCGCTCACGCAGGCTACCTGCTGGCGGCGTTCACAGCCTTCCCGCAGAACGGCATCGCGGCCGCCTGCTTCTACACCGCCGCCTACTCCGCGATGAACGTCGGCGCGTTCGCGGTGATCACGCAGATCAGCGGATACAACGAGCACACGCGCACCATTGAGGACTTTACCGGCGCCGCGCTGCGCCGGCCCTGGCTGGGTGGGCTGTTTGCCTTCTTCCTGCTGTCGTTGATCGGCATTCCGTTTACCGGTGGCTTCTTCGGCAAGTTCTACGTCTTCGCCGCGGTGATCCAGGGCGGGCACTGGCTGCTGGCTGTGGTCGGCCTGCTCAACTCCGGGCTGGCCTGCTTCTACTACCTGCGGCTGCTGGTGGCGATGTATGCGCGGCATCCGCATGAGCGCGGCAACGATCTTGCCGTGTTCACGAAGCTGCCTGTGCCCGCAGCCGTGGGGCTGGCGGCGGCGGCGCTGGGCACGCTGCTGCTGGGCGTGATGCCGGGCCGGGTACTGACGCTGGCCAACCGCGGCGCGGGCGCGGTGATGATCGCGTCACCGGCGGACGTTATTGCTCCGCAGAGTGGAGATGTTCCACAGAGCATTCCACGCTGAGCTTCCCGCTACAAAGATCAAACCGACTGCTCAAAATAAAACCGCCTCCGCGCGATGCGGAGGCCGTTTTTATTGCAGCCTGCAAGAACGCTTAGCTGGTGCGGATGAAGAGCAGCACGAAGGTGAACAGCGTGAGCGACTCGATAAAGGCCAGGCCGAGGATCAGGAAGAGCTGGATGCCGGGGCGCGCGCCGGGGTTGCGGGCCAGCGCCTCAGAGGCCGACGCGGTGGCGCGGCCCTGGCCGAGGCCGCAGAGTCCGGCGGCGATGCCCATGCCGATGCCGACGGCGAGCGCGCCGTAGGGGTTGCCGGCGGGTGCGGCCGCACCCTGGGCGAAGGCTGGCGTCGCGAAGCAGAGCGCGGCCAACGTCATGAAGAGGTACTTCGAGAACTGGTACATGCGAGCGATCATTGGTACTCCTTGCCCCCGTCAGGATGTTCGCCGCCAGTGGGTGGTTGATGCTCACCGGACTGGCACCCTCACGCTAAGCGGCGAGTGTTGCGACCGGCCGAGAGGGGGCGCCCCGCGGCCGGCGAGCTTTAGTGGTCGTGCGCGACGGCCAGCGACAGGTACACGGTCGCGAGGATCATGAAGACATACGCCTGGATGATGGCGACGCCGAAGTGCAGCGAGAGGAAGACCAGCGGCACGCCCACCGGGATCAGCGAGAAGAAGGCCAGGGTGACCATATCGCCGGCGAACATGTTGGCGTAGAGACGGACCGTGAGCGAGAGCACGCGCGCGAAGTGCGAGATGATCTCAATCGGCGCCATGAGCGGATAGAGCCACCACACCGGCCCCACGAACTGCTTGTAATAGGAGACGCCGTTGGCCCGGATGCCATGGTAGTGGTAGTAAAAGAACGTCACCAGCGCGAAGCCCAGCGGCACCACGGGGTTGGCAGTGGGCGATTCAAGCCCCGGCACCAGGCCCATCAGGTTGCCCACCAGGATGAAGAGGAAGAGCACGGTCAGGTAGGTGGCGAAACGCTCGTAGCCGTGGCCGATGATGCTTTCGCTCTGGTCGGCGACGAAGCCGTGGGTCATCTCGGCGAGATGCTGCACCGCGCCCGGCTTCTCGATGGAAAGCGAGAAGCGGATGATGACGAAGTAAACCAGCATCGCGACGAAGATCAGCAGCTCCATCGCGAAGGCGTTCGAGATGGGCGCGCGCGGATGAGCCGGCGTGATGTGCAGGGCCAGCAGCAGCCGGGTCGCCGGCGAGGCGAAGTGGTCGTTCAGGAAGCGCGTGAAGAGAAGCTGTGTGGGCATGGTGAGTTTGCGGTTGCGGGCTAAACGGGGGTGCGTTTCATCAGCCGGAGGGCTTCCACCGTGAGCGAAAATACACCCAGGCCGAGGCCGGCCGCAAGCGCGAAAACCGTTCCGTTCAGATACTTAAGACTACCATAGAGCACCGCGACGGTAAGCCCCAGGCGCAGGAAGAAGCCGGTCAGCAGCAGGCCCATGGGCCGCGGTTTGCCGCCCGCGTCCATCTGCTGGTTCACGGCCGTCATCAGGCGCAGCCATTCCCACAAGGAAGCCGCTGAGATGACCGCGCCGATGATCACCAGCACGCCGCTGCGCCAGCCGGCGCGCCACCAGAACGCCGCCGTCGCTACCGCCGCGAGCAACGCCAGCAGACGCAACGAGGCCAGCATGGTGTTGCGGAAGTCGGCGTCGGTAAGGCCGGTCGAGCTGCCGTTCATGAGTCGCCGCGCTTGCCCAGGCGCGAGATGCTGGTGAAGATCTGGATGAAGCCGCCGGCAGCGCCCAGCAGCATGCCCAGCACGACGATCCACTTGGTATGAAAGTGGCGGTCGAGCAGGTAGCCGATCAGCAGCCCGGCGAAGCAGCCGGCGGGCACCGCCAGCGCGAGCTGGATCATGGACTCGGCCTGGACGAGATTGCCGAGCGCGCCGCCCGCCTTCTTTACAGCGGGCACGCTGGCGGAGCCGGGATCAAAGTCGCGTGGCATGGCCTGTACATTATCGCGCACTTCGGGTTCATCCCGTGATCGCTTACTCCGGTCTGCTCGCGCGCGAGACGAAGGCGTTAGTCTGGAAGGCAGAGGATGAGTGGATTGTTTGATTCGGCGTTTGAAGAGAGAATTTACGGCGAGCGGCGGAAGAAGCTCGAGGAGATCGGCAGGCTGGGGCAGGAGCAGGGACTGACGCTCGCCGAGGCGACTTACCCCAACAGCTACCCCGCGACGCATACGATTCCCGAGCTGCGCGCGCGCTACATCGACGGGCTGCAGCCTGCGTCGGCCGAGGAGCTCGCGGCCAACCGGGTGGAAGCGGCGATCGCCGGCCGCGTGATGCAGATTCGCGTGCAGGGCAAGGCGGGCTTCGCCCAGCTGCAGCAGGGCGGAATGCGGCTGCAGATCTATGTGCGCAAGGACGAGGTGGGCGAGGCGCAGTTCGCGATCTACAAGCTGCTCGACCTGGGCGACCACATCGGCGTGAAGGGCTACCTCTTCGTCACGCGCACGGGCGAGACCACGCTGCATGTGACGGAGTTGCGTTTCCTGGCCAAGGCGCTGCTCGCGCTGCCGGACAAGTACCACGGGCTTGAGGATGTGGAGCTGCGTTATCGCCAGCGCTATGTCGACCTGTTCATGAACACGGGGCAGTCGGCCAAGCAGACCGAGCACGGCCCCGCGCCGGCCATGGCCAACGACCCTGATGCTCACCCCGGGGTGACGCCGGTGTACGATCCGGCCGAAGCGCCGCCGCCCAACGTGCGCGAGGTGTTCGTGAAGCGGGCACTGATCCTGCGGGCGCTGCGCAGATTCTTCGACAGCCGCGGCTACCTGGAGGTGGAGACGCCGATGATGCAATCGATCGCCGGCGGCGCGGCGGCGCGGCCGTTTGAGACGCACCACAACGCCCTCGACATGAAGCTCTTCCTGCGCATCGCGCCGGAGCTCTACCTGAAGCGGCTGGTGGTGGGCGGCATGGACCGCGTGTACGAGATCAACCGCAACTTCCGCAACGAGGGCGTGAGCACACAGCACAATCCCGAGTTCACGATGCTCGAGTTCTACCAGGCGTATGCCAACTACCACGACCTGATGGAGCTTACGGAAGAGCTGGTCAAGTTTGTAGCGATGGAGGTCAATGGGACGCTGCTGACCAAGTTCAATGGAGTGGACATTGATCTTGGGAACTGGAGCAAGTTGTCGATGCGTGAGGCGGTTGTGAAGTTCTGGCCGAAGGACGCTGGGTGTCCTCCTACAAGCGAGAGCTTCAATTCGGTTGCGTCGATGGGATTATGGGTGAAGTCTTTTCGATCTGAGACACTGGACAACCTGGACCAAAGAATGCCCAAAACGCCTGCCCAGTCTGCATCTCAGGCAATGATGGCAGCCGCCTACGAGTACGGGCAGGTGTTCGCGGGGCTACAGCCGCTTGGCAAAACGATTGCGAACATCTTCGAAGTCGTCGCCGAAGAGCACCTCATCCAACCCACCATCATCTACGACTTCCCGCTAGCCGTCTCACCCCTCTCCAAGATCAAGCCCGACGAACCCGACTGGGTCGAGCGTTTCGAGTTCTACATCGGCGGCTTTGAGGTCGGCAACGCCTTCTCTGAGTTGAACGATCCCGTCGACCAGCGGCGGCGTTTCGAGCAGCAGGTCGCCGAGAAGGCTCGCGGCGACGACGAAGCCATGCAGATGGACGAGGACTACGTGCGCGCGCTGGGCTACGGCCTGCCGCCGACCGCCGGTGAAGGCATCGGTATCGATCGCCTGACCATGATCCTGACCGGCTCCCGCTCCATCCGCGACGTCATCCTGTTCCCCCTGTTGCGGCCGTTGGCCAGGCCCGAAGAAGACAAGGCATAACGCGGACAGGAACGGATCCAAGCGAATCAAGACGGATAAAAGCAAGCACGATCCCGATCCGCTCTTATGGCATTACGCTTTTTTCAACTTCTTCGCCACAGCCGCGATGCTCGTGTCGTTCATCGCCGCCACGGCGTCTTCGCGGACGCGCTTCAGCATCGCGTCGACGGCCTTCTCTTTCGTACTTGGCCAGTCTCCCGCGACCGCGGCATAGACGTCGCCCAGCCCGATCGACTTGGCCGCGGCCTTCAGCTTCGCGCCGCCCTGCGGTCCTTTGCGCTGCACGATGAAACCCGCCTGGTGCAGCGCGGAGAAGACCCGCCGCACCATCACCGGGCTGGTGCCAAGCGACTCCGCGATCGCGGCCGAGGTGTGCATTGTGTCCGGCGTGAGCGCCAGGTAGGCGAGCACGCGCACGCTCAGACCAAATCGACCATTCTGTGCCATGTTGAGCAAGCTACCATACGCGGGCTGCCCATGCGTTATCCCACGCGGCGCGGCGTGCGCGGCCGGACTGCGTGGTAGATGGCCGCGCCGCCGATCACGCACAGCGGCCCTACCGCGATCATCAGCCACTGGTACCAGAGCGGCTGCGTGCCCGTGTAATGCTTGTAGGAGAAGAGGCCGAAGACCAGCATGATGCCCGCCAGCACGCCCGCATGGGTCAGCGGCCGATAGCCTGCCACCAGCGCTGTGACGAAGCCCGCCGAAGCCGCCGCGAGCAGGCTGTAGAGCACGTTGAAGATGAGATAGCCCGGGGGCGGATGGCCGCTGCTCACGTGCATCGTGGCAATGGAGACGAGCGTCAGCGCGATCACGATGAAGTTCATCGTGATGAACCCGGCGATGATGGCGAGCATGGAGCGGAGCAGCAGCACGGGAAGTTCTCCCGCGAGAAGAATACTTGATCTGCTACCCTCTCACGAGTGAATATCCTGTTTGTCGGCGACGTATTTGGCTCCGCCGGCCGCCACATCGTACGCGAACACCTGCCCCAGTTGCTTGAAACGTACGCGGTCGACCTGCTGATCGTGAACGGTGAGAACGCGGCCGGCGGCTTCGGCATCACGCCCGCGCTGGCCGAGGAGATCTTCGATCTCGGCGCCCACGTCATCACCACGGGCAACCACATCTGGGACAAGCGCGAGATCTTCGACTACATGACGGTGCCTTCGGACTCGCACGTTCGCGGGCGGCGAATCCTGCGGCCGGCGAACTACGCCGTGACCACGCCGGGCTTCGGCCTCTACCAGGGCACGCTTGAAGACGGGCAGACGTACGCCGTCATCAACATGCAGGGGCGGGTCTTCATGTCCAGCTGCGACGATCCCTTCCGCAAGGCCGATGAGCTGCTGGGCAAGATCGAGCGCGAGTCCAACGCGAAGGTGATCCTGCTCGACATCCATGCCGAGGCATCGAGCGAGAAAGCCGCGCTGGGCTGGTATCTCGATGGCCGCGTGACGGCCGTGCTGGGCACCCATACCCACGTGCCCACGGCCGACGAGCGCATCCTGCTCGAAGGCACCGCGTACCAGACCGACGTGGGCATGAGCGGGCCCTATGACTCCGTGATCGGCGTCGAGAAGGAACTCGTGCTGCATCGCTTCCTCACCGGCATGCCGGGCAAGTTCGAGGCGGCCAAGGGCAATCCCAAGCTGGCCGCGACGTTGATCCAGTGCGACGGCGCGACGGGCCGGGCGTATGCGATCCGCAGGTTCCTGCTGGGCGAGTAGCCGCTACTGCGGCGTAACCTTGACCACGTTGGCGCGGCAGCTGCGCACGCCCTGGCAGGCTTCGGCGCGCAGGTTCTTGTCCAGGCAGACTTCGATCGCCGTGAGCTGGTTGTTGCCGCAGCTCAGCGCGAAGCTGGAGCTCGGAAACGTAGGATTGGCGGCCGAGAACTGCGCCAGGATCGCCGAGGGCGAGAGCGACTGCTCGGCGTGATCGGCCTGAAACGCCGTGGGGATCGCGACCTCATGGAAGGCGCTGCGGATAGTGCTGAAGTAGGTGTCGGCGTCGAGGCCGGAGCAGGTGCCGTGGGTCTGCCATTCGTGCGTGATGAGTGAGAGCGTGGGGATCAGGTCGAGGTCGGCGCTGGGATCGCTCGGCCCCGGAGCGTTGCTGCAGTTCTCCGGGTAGGTGCCGTCGTCGTTCTGCGGCCACAGCCCGTGCACCACAAAGCCGGGATGCTTCGCGCACTCGGGGCTCGAGGGGTTCTGGACACAGTACTCGGGCGACCAGGAGAGATTGAGCAGGTAGAAGTCGAATGCGCCCGGCGCGGAATCGTAGGCGCCACGGCTGTGGTTGGCACGCTGGTGCATAGGCGCCGGCGGGCCGGACGGGCCAGGCATGGCGATGCCGCCTGGACGACGCGTCTCTGCCGGTGCCGGCGGGGGCGTGCTGCGGCAGCCGCTCAACACGGATAGCAGCGCAAGCGGCAGAACAAAACTGCGCAGCAGGGTGGATCGAGTCAAGGGTCTTCTCCAGGTAGCTAATTTGATGCCGCGGCTTCGGGAACATCGATCTTCGCGTCGGTGATGTCGGTGTCGCTCAGCGTGGCGTTCACTGAAGCCGGCCCGTAGCGATGGTTGGTCTTTTGCTCGGCCATCAGCGAGCCGAGGATCCTCTTCACCGAAACGGTCGTAACATCCGCGGCGTGCGCTGCCTTGAGCGTGTAGCTGCCCGGGGGGACGTAGTCGAAACGGAACCCGCCGTCCGCCTGGATCGTGGCCACCAGGTGAAGCGAGGGGTCCGGGTTGCCCTGCGCATCGTTCAACGTGAGCTCGACTGTGCCACTGTTGACCGGGTGCCCGTCCGCTCTAGCCCGCACCATGCCGCTGATGCTGTGCATCGCGTGGATCGCCATGGTGAGGTCGTAGCCGCTGCGATCGTCGCCCGCACGCACGCTCACCGGTTTAGCGTCGGACTGGCGGAAGACGTTGCCCGAATAGACCGTGAGCTTGAGCCCCTGCAGCGCAGAAAGTCCGCCGCCGCCGAAGGGCGATCCGGGGTTCGACGCGATGGCATTGAACGAGCTATGGCCCAGCGGGGGCGCGGTAAAGCGGGCCTCAAGGATGTAGTCGCCGGTTGGCAGGCCCGCGATACGAAAGCGCCCGGTGTCCTCGGTCTGGCTCATCTCGGAGATGTGCGCCAGGTCGAGATCGGCCATGTCGATGCCCATGCCACCGGCGCCTGAGCCCGATCCCGTGGCGGCAGCCGCAGCCGGCCGGTGCACGGTGCGGACGATCCAGCCCGCGGCCGGTGTGCCGTCGTCGTAGAGCACGCGCCCCGAGATCGAGGCCCCGCGCTCCAGCCGCAGATCGGCGTGCGCCTGGTCGGTACCGCTGACTGTGACCGGCACTGCGACGGCGGCGATGCGCTGTTTCACGGCGGGGTCGGTGGAGGCGAAGTCCTCGGCGGAAAACTGGCTGAGCGGATCGATGTAGCCCGGCGCGGTCGCGTGCACGTAGTAGGTACCCGCCTTCACATTAGTGAAGGTGTAGTTGCCGTCCGCGCCCACGGTCGTCGAGACCAGCAGGTCGGCGATACCCGACATCATCTTAGCCGAGGCAGCCCGCGCCGACTTCAACTCCGCCCGGTCCTCAGCCGACATCGCCGGTGCGTCCTTCGATGCAGCTGCGGTGCCGTTTCGCGCCGCGCTGCCGGGTTTACCCGGAGCCGCAGGCGGCGTACCGAGCAGCTCCGCAAAGGGATTCTCCGCAAGGTCGGCCGGTGCGGCGGATTTGAGCAGGACCTTCGTAAATCGCGCCGGACCGTTGGTGTCCGCGAAGATCACCCGGCCCGTGACCACGCCACCCGGCGGCGGGGGCGGTTCATCCTTTACGGTCGTGCCGACGGTGGCTTGCGCCGCTGCGGCAAGGCAGGACATCGCCAGCAGGCCGATGGCACACAGCCGGGATGGGCGAGATAACAGAGCAAAGCGCATCGTGCCGCTAGTGTATGCCATCCTCATGAACGGCAAGCGGCCGGCGCGGGCGCGCCCACACGTCCGGTAATCGTATGCTACTCGCTCACGTTATCCCGAGGTATGTAAAATCGCCTCCTGAGCTGACCGCAGTCAAAACCGTACGCCAACCGCACCAGGAGACTCCGCCCATGCCCCTCACCCCCGGAAAACTTGCAGGTCTCAAAGCCGTCTCCGACAGCCGCGGCGTCATCGCCGCCGCCGCCATGGATCAGCGCGGCTCGCTGCAGAAATCGCTCGCCAAGGAGCGCGGCGGCATCGTCGACGCCTCCGACCTCGGCACCTTCAAGACCCTCGTCACCGACGTCCTGACCCGGCACGCCTCGGCCATCCTGCTCGACCCCGAGTACGGGCTCGAGGCCGCCAAGTCGCGCAACAATGCCGGCCTGCTGCTGGCTTATGAGAAGACGGGCTACGACGCGGCTACGCCCGGCCGCCTGCCCGATCTGCTCGACGTCTGGTCCGTGCGCCGCCTCAAGGAAGCCGGCGCCGACTGCATCAAGATCCTGCTCTATTACACGCCGTTTGAGAAGTCCGAGATCAACGACCTCAAGCACGCCTGGATCGAGCGCATCGGCGACGAGTGCATCGCGCACGACATCCCCTTCTTCCTTGAGTTCGTCGGTTACGACGCGCAGGGCGGCGACGAGAAGTCCCTCGCCTACGCGCTCAAGAAGCCGTCCATCGTCTCGGGCGCCATGGCCGAGTTCGGCAAGGCCCGCTATAACGTCGACGTGCTCAAGGTGGAGGTGCCGATCGAGATGAGCTTCGTGGCCGGCACCAGGTCCTTCAAGGGCGAGCAGGCCTACACCCGCGCCGAGGCGCTGCAGCACTTCCGCGACGCCGAGTCCATGACCCACAAGCCGTTCATCTACCTCTCGGCTGGCGTCTCCAATCCTGTCTTCATCGAGACGCTCGAGTTGGCCGGCGAGTCCGGCACCAAGTTCAACGGCGTGCTCTGCGGCCGCGCCACCTGGAAGGACGGCATCCCGATCTACGCCCGCGATGGCGCCGACGCCTTCCGCCAATGGCTCGAGACCACCGGCGTCGAGAACATCTCGAATGTGAACAAGGCGCTCCAAGCCGCCAGCCCCTGGTACCTCAAGTTCGGCGTCAACTCACTCGAAGAACTCGGCTGATCTCGGGGTGCCCCATGATCACCTCACCAGACGCCAGTCTGATGAGGTGATCGTGGGTTACTCACCTGGGCGGGACTACCTTATGCCCGCGTCCTGCCTGGCCAACCTGACCGATGGGCCCACGGCCTATATCCTGTCTCTTATGTACGCTCTCCGCACGTCCTTCCTCTGCGTCACTCTGCTCTCAGCTGGCCTCGCCCTGTCTCCGATCCAGGCCCAGACCTACACCGCGCAAAAGGTCGTCTTCAGCGATGTCGGCAGCTTCACCCAGCAGCAGCTTGAGGACGCCGCCGCGATCCACGCCGGCACGTCCTTCTCCACCGCCGGCCTCAGCGCCGCGGCCAAGCGCCTCGCTGACACCGGCTACTTCGATAACATCGGCGCCACGGTCGAGGGCAAGTTCTCCTCCGTCATCGTCAAGTTCGACACCAAACCCACGCCCACAGCGCACATGCTGCACGTCGGCTTCACCAACTTTGTCTGGCTCACGCCGGCGCAGATCGACGCCGCCATCAAGGCCCGCTTCCCTCTCTTCAACGGCTATCTGCCGGAGAACAGCCCCCACCAGGAGGACATCAAGGCAGCCCTCACCGCCACGCTGGCCGAGCAGTCCATCAGCGCGCAAGTCACCTGCGAGGAGTTCGAGCCTACCCTCCGGCACCCCGTCCAGGAGGTCAGCTTCAGCATCAGCAAACCCTCCATTCGGGTAGCCAACGTCAAGCTCGCCGGCGTAACGCCCGCGCTGGTGCCGCTGATTCAGAAGTCGGTCAACTCCACCGCGCACACGCCCTACACCGCCGGCCCCGCCGACCTGACCACCTCCGACCGCATCCTCGCTCCGCTGCTGGACGCCGGCTACATCGAGGCCAACCTGGCCAGTGTCACCGTCATGCCGGCTTCCATCGCCAACGGCGCGACCACGGTGATTCTCGCCGCCACGCTGGAGCCCGGCGAAATCTACCGGCTCTCCACCATCTCCTTCGCCGGGACACCCATCATATCCGCGGAAAGCTTCGCCGCGGCCGCCAAACTCCACCCCGGCGACGTCGCCTCGCACGCCGCGCTGCTTGAAACGCTCACGCCCATCGACGCAGCCTACCGCCGCCAGGGCTACATGGACGTTGTCATCAACGCCGCGCCCACACTCGACTCCGCTGCCCACACGGTCGCCTACGCCGTCTCCGTCCAGCCCGGCGAGCAGTACCGCATCCACGAGGTCACGGCCAACAACCTGGATACCGCGGCGCGCGCCGACTTCGATCGCCACTTCCTCCTCAAGCCCGGCGACCTCTACAATCCCGGCTACGTCGCGGGCTTCCTGACCAACAACACGGCTGTCCGTTCGCTCGACGGCTACTCCGCAGCGTTCAAGGCCTACGCCGACCCCAACACCCGCACCGTCGACCTGGTCATCAACTTCTTCCGCGCCGGGCGCTAGAGCTTGCTGCGGGCGCTAAGCCCTCTTGTAACCCGCAGGGGATCTGCTGTTGTCGCGGCCTTGCCTTCACTCGCCACGGCAAAACTGACCATTTCGCCAGCGCGGGATGCACGCGGCGGCGATCCTGCGTCTAAGCCACACAAGATGACCTTCGGCCGCATCTCGTTGTTCCTGGCGATGCTCCCCGCGGCCCCGTTCGCCCATCCTGTCCTCGCGCAGTCGGCGCCTGCCGAGCCTGGCGCAAACCCTTCCGATTCCGTCACTCTCCCCATCGGCACGCCCTTGGCCGTCTCCCTGCCCACGCACCTGCCCATGCGCGCCGGGGAGCCCATCCGGGCCGAGCTGCTCTACCCCGTCTACGCCGGCGATCGCCTGGTCCTGCCCGCCCACACCACCGTCACCGGCGCGGTCGTCGCGCTCACGCCCGATCACCACCAGCGCGTGGAGTCGCGGCTCCAGGCGGACTTCACCCCCTTCGACATCCCCATCGTCCGCTTCGACCACATCCTGCTTGCCGACGGGACGTCCATCCCCATCAGCACCGGCGCCGCCGCTGATGGCGCGCCCATCTATCGCCTGCTCGCGCCGCCTCCGCGCCCCGACGGCTTCCTCGCGCAGCACCTCTCCGACGCCAGGCAGTCCGCGTCCGACGCGCTGCGCGTCGTCACCGATCCGGGCAAGGCCGATCGCATGCAGCAGCTGATCTACAGCCAGCTGCCCTACCATCCGCAACGCATCGCCAAAGACACCGCCTGGACCGTCGAGACCGACGCGCCCGTCTCGTTCAAACCCGTTGCTTCGCCGCCCCTCGCCGCGGCGCAGCCCGTCTCCGCCATGGATGCCGCGGCCGCGACCGCCGCGACCCCGGCGTCCTCAGACCCCGCCACCTGGATCGTCCAGGGCTACCTCATCACGCCGATCAGCTCCGCCACCTCGAAGCCGGGCGACGTCGTCAGCGCCACCGTCGCCGAGCCGGTGTTCAACCCCGACGGCTCCATCGCCGTGCCGCAGGGCGCCATCCTCAGCGGCACCGTCACCCAAGCGCGTCCTGCCCGCCGCTTCGCCCGTGCCGGCCAGCTTCGCTTCACCTTCCGCGAGCTCACGCTTCCCGGCGGCGAACCGGAGGCCGTTCGCGCCTCCCTGCGCGGCCTGGACAGCGCCCACGCCAACCAGCTCGCCATGGACTCCGAGGGCAACGTCAACACCAAGTCCCAGGACAAGGTCATCATCCCCCTCATCCTTCTCACCCTCGCCAGCCGCCCGCTGGACCATGACGACCACGACCAGTTCATCAAGGACGCGCTCGCCTCCAACTGCCTCGGCTTCGTCGGCTTCATCCTCGGCACCGCCGCGCGTCTGCCCAACCTGGCCGCCGGCATCGGCTACTTCGGCGCCGCGGTCTCCATCTACGATCGCATCTTCGGCCGCGGCAAAGAGGTCGCCTTTGCCAGGGATACGCGCGTCATCATCCAGACCACCGCCAGCCGCGCCCCGGTGCTGAAGGCCGGCAGCCAGCCGTCAGCCCGCTAGTCGCCCGCCACCCCGCCCAGCACCCTGCCCCGCACTTCGGTCCCGGCCGCCAGCGGCTTCTCCACCACGTGCCACACCACGCCGTCGGCGTCCATCGTCACGGCGGTCACCGGAATCTCGAGCCGCGTCCCGGACCGCGTCACCGCCTCGAGCACCCCGGAATCGCCCGGTCGAAAGCCCGTCGCATCGAGCGACATCACCCACACGGCCGCCAGTCCGGTTCGCGACTCCAGCTTGATGTCCGTTACTGCACTAACAAACTCGCGCCCGTTCAAGCGACCCGCGCCAGCATCGCCTGCGCAAACAGCTCCATCTCCACCTTGCTCCCCACCATGAACGGCGTTCGCTGGTGGATGCGGCCCGGCTTCAGCTCCAGGATGCGCTCCGTGCCGTTGCTCGCCATGCCGCCCGCCTGCTCCGCGATCATCGCCAGCGGATTTGCCTCGTATAGCAGCCGCAGCTTGCCTTCCGACTTCTGCTTCGTCGGCGGATAGAGAAACACACCGCCCTTCAGCAGCGTGCGATGAAAATCCGCCACCAGGCTCCCGATGTAGCGCGCGCTGTAGCCGTCGCTCTTCAGCCCCGCGACATACTCCGCGTAGCCCTCCGGCCAGGTGCTCTCGTTGGCCTCGTTCACACTGTAGTATGGCCCCTTGGCGGGCATCTTCATGTTCTCCTGCGTCAGCACGAACGCGCCGATCGTGGGGTCGAGCGTGAACGAATGCACCCCTTCCCCGGTCGTATACACCAGCATCGTCGAAGGCCCGTACAACACGTAACCCGCCGCTACCTGGCGCGTGCCCGGCTGCAGAATCGACTCCTCGAGCGACCCCCAGGTCATCCGCTTGTGCACGCTGAAGATCGTTCCCACGTTCACATTCACGTCGATATTCGACGAGCCGTCCAGCGGATCGAACACGATGATGTACTTGCCGGTCTCGAGGCTCTGGTTCGTCGTCACCGGCTCCTCGTCCTCTTCGCTCACCAGCGCCGCCACCGAGTCGCGCGTGCCCAGGCAATGCAACAGCGCCTGGTTGGCATAGACATCCAGCTTCTGCTGCTGCTCACCCTGCACGTTCTCCGCGCCGAACGCGCCATACACGTCCGTCAGCCCGGCCGAGCGGATCTTCGCTTCGATCATCTTGGTCGCCAGCGTGATCCCGCTCATCAGCCAGCCGAACGTTCCGCTGGCCTCCGAGATATTGCGCTGAATGTGCCCCTGCACGGTCGTGATCATGGCTTGGTTTTCCTCGCCCCAATTCTAACCACATTCCGCCACGGCACGAATCACCTGTTGGCCCGCCACCCGTCCGAATCGGACGCGTCCAAAGCTTACCGGACAAACCAAGCCTGTTTACCGGGTGCGCTTACGCGCTAGATGCAGCCGACAAACCCAGAAGAAGTTCCTGTCCGGCCCCTAAGCGCCGAAGCTTTCCACCCAGGAATCTCCACCCAGCTTCAAAAACATAACAAGCCACTTCTCCACCACCACTCTCTCAAGTACCCTCTTCCTGTGAACGACCACGCTTCCCTCTTTCAATCCTTTTTCATGGGTGGGTTTGAGTGCTCCACGCACCGCCGCCGCGACCTCACCCGCATCGATGTCATCTCCGTCACCGGCCACGACACCCACTGCGCCGGCGACTACTCTCTGCTCACCCAGGCCGGCATCCGCACCGTCCGCGACGGCCTTCGCTGGCACCTCATCGAAGCCTCGCCCGGCCGCTACGACTGGTCCAGCTTCCTCCCCATGATCCGGGCCGCCATCGCCACCGGGACCCAGGTTCTCTGGGACCTCTGCCACTGGGGCGTCCCCGAGTCCGTCGACATCTTTTCCCCCGACTTCCCGCTGCGCTTCGCCGCGTTCGCCTCCGCCGCGGCCACGCTCATCTGCGCTGAAAACCGCCGCGCCGGCATCACTCGGCCCCAGTTCTACTGCGCCGTCAACGAGATCTCGTTCTGGGCCTGGGCGGGGGGTGACGAGCAGCACTTCCATCCCTACGCCGAAGGCCGCGCCGCCGACATGAAGCGTCAGCTTGTCCTCGCCTCGCTGGCCGCCATCCGCGCCGTCCGCGCCGTCGACCCCAACGCCCGCTTCCTCCAGGCCGAGCCCTTGATCCACATCTCCGCCGACGAGGACCGCCCCGAAGACACTCCCGACGCCGCCCGCCACACCGCCGCCCAGTTCGAGGCCTGGGACATGCTCGCCGGTTTCCGCCAACCCGAACTGGGCGGCTTTCCGGCCGCCCTGGACGTCATCGGCGTCAACTATTACTGGGACAACCAGTGGATCCACGACGGCGAAAACACCCCGCCCGGCCACTTCATGCATCAGCCCCTCCACCAGATGCTTCTGGAGCTCTACGAGCGCTACGGCCGTCCCATTGTCATCACCGAGACCGGCGCCGAAGCGCACGCCGCTTTCGCCTGGCTGGGCTACATCGCCGCCGAGGTCCGCCAGGCGCACCGGCTCGGCGTCCCCGTTCACGGCATCTGCCTCTACCCCGTCATGGACTATCCCGGCTGGGACGACGACCGCCACTGCTCCTGCGGCCTGATCACCGCGGATCCCGCGTGGACCTCCCGGACCCTGCGCACCGACCTGGCCGCCGAACTCCTCGCGCAACAATCCCTTCTCTCTCCCGCGCCCGGCACCGGCCTTTACGGCACCGCAAAACAAACCGCGGCCGGTCTTTACAGTCGTCACTCGCTTGATCATCAAGGGCCGCACGAGAGCCGCGCGCCAGCCATTCAGCACATACAATCAAGCTACGAACTGCCCGAACGCTGGGGCGAAAGCTGCACGTCCAGTGGCGTCATACGCGGTCGTCAGGAGCTCGCATGTCTGATGTTCCCAGCCGCAGCGCCGGCCTTGACCTTCCGTTCATCCCTGCACGGCGCCCTCTTGCCCCACCCGGCAAGCTCCCGCACCCGGCCGAAAAGCTGCGCCTGCCCCCGCTCAAGCCTCGTCCGCTCCACCCCGCTTCGCCCCCGGCTCTAACCCTCGACTCCCTTCTCGCCGCGGCCGCCCACCTGGCCGAGGAGATTGCCGCCCGCCCCAACCACGGCGACTCCGCCCTGCCCCGCGAAGATCTCCAGCGCCTCGCCGCGCTCGGCCTTCTCCTCGCCCCATTGCCTGTCACGTACGGCGGCTTCGGTTTCGGCACCGACCCTGAAGCCCACCTGCCGCTGCTGCGCCTGCTCGCCATCATCGGCGGCGCCAGTCTGGTCCTCGGCCGGCTCTATGAGGGCCACGTCAACGCCCTCATCCTGATCGCCACGTTCGGCACCCCCGCCCAGATCTCCCGAGCCGCAGCCGACTGCCGCGCCGGCCGCTGGTTCGGCGTCTGGAACACCGGCAACGCCGATCCGCTCTGCCTGGAGCCCGTCCACGGCGGCTCAGCCTTCATCCTCCGCGGCGCCAAGACCTTCGCCTCCGGCGCGAGCTTCATCCAGCGCCCCATCGTCACCGCCCAGCGTGACGGCGCCTGGCTGATGACCCTGCCTCGCATGGAGTCGCCGGCCGTCGCCCGCGCCGTCGCCATCGATCGCAGCTTCTGGCATCCGCTCGGCATGCAGGGCTCGGAGAGCTTCGCCATCGATTTCACCGGCGCCTGCATCGAACCGGGCGAGATTCTCGGCGCTCCCGGCGACTTCCTCCGCGAACCGCTCTTCCTCGGCGGCGCCATCCGCTTCGCCGCCGTCCAGGCCGGTGCCATCCTCCGTCTGCATCGCCTTTTTGCACAGTGGCTCCAGCGCAGCGGCCGCGGCGACGATCCCTACCAGGTCGCCCGGCTCGGCGAAATCGCCATCTCCGCCCAGGAGGCAGTGCTCTGGATCGAGCGCGCCGCCGCCATCGCCTCCGACTGCTTTTACATCCCCGCCAGCCGCCCCGCCATCGAACGCATGCACGAGTGTGCCGACATGACCCGTCTCGCCATAGAACGCATCGCCAACGCCATCATGCCGCGCATCCTGTCCGGTATCGGCGCCCACGGCCTGCTGCAGCCCAGCCCCTTCGAGCGCATCCTCCGCGACCTCACCATGTATCTCCGCCAGGCGGCGCCGGACGCCACCCTGGCCGCCGTAGGCCGGGCGTCTCTCCACAAGGTGGCTGTCCCGCTCCAGGCCGCCGCGTTCTGGTTCAGCCGCAAGCCCAAGGCCTCGCTCTCGCCCCAGTATTTCGACCGCATCTACGCCCGCGACCTCGATCCCTGGAAGTTTGAGTCAAGCCCCTACGAAGCCGCCAAGTACCGCGAAACGCTCGCCAGTCTTCCGCGCCCGCGTTACGCCTCCGCACTCGAGGTGGGCTGCTCCATCGGCGTCCTCACCGCGATGCTCGCCCAGCGCTGCGACTCGCTGCTCAGCGTCGATGTTTCGGACGCCGCGCTCGACGCCGCCCGAAAACGTTGCGCCGCGCTGTCCCAGGTGCGCTTCGCCCGCATGCAGATCCCCGGCGAGGAGCCCACCGGCAGCTTCGACCTCGTCGTCCTCTCCGAGGTCGCCTACTACTGGAATCGCGAAGATCTCGAGCGCGCCGCCACCATCTTCGCCGCCCACCAGCCGCCCGGCGCCCACCTGCTCCTCGTCCACCACACCCCGGTCGTGCCCGACTACTGCCTCACCGGCGACGAAGTTCACGAAGCCTGGCTCGCCCGCCCCGAGTGGTCCTCACTCCATCAGCAGCGCTACGAAGGCTACCGCCTGGACCTGCTCGAACGCCGCCCCTGAACCGCCACACTCGCGCGCGCAACCTTGATCCTCAGCGGCCTGGCCGCCGCCTTCTCTACCCGAACTGCCCGCCGCGCCCCGCAGCGGCAACCCCGCGCGGCGCCGCAGCCGCAAACCCGCACCCGCGCGATCGCCGCTGCCAGCCCGCGGATCACGCAGCCGATCTCGCCCTCACACTCCCCCCGGAACGTCTCCGCAACCAGCCGGTCGCAGTCGATCTCCCCCAGGAACTCCGGCAGCGTCAGCCCATAGCCCAGCCGCTCCTGCACCCGCTCGCGCCACTCCGCCGGACACCCCCGCCACTCCCGCCCCGCCCACCACCCGCGCAGCCTGGCCAAGGTGCGAAACCGGTGCGCCAGCCACGCCGCCGACTGCACCGTGTGCTCCTCGCCGCTCGTGATCATCTCCTGCCAGAACTTCAGCTGTCCCGACAGCCCCATTGTCACCCGACCCTTCATCCGCGACGACGTGTACACCTTCACCGCCGGATCATGCCTCAGCCGCGCCCCCACCCGGCGCAGCCGATCCACGAAGCCCACATCCTCCAGCCGCCGCAGCGCAGGCAACCCCCCGGCCAGCGCATACACCTCCGGCGTACACGCCAGCGAAGCCCCGAAGTGTTGCAGATGCCGCGGCCGAGCGTCACCCTCCTGCGGGTCCAGCAGATCCTCAAGCTCCGCCACCAGCCGCTGATAGCGCCGATCCCTCGCGTACGCTCGCCGTACCCCCGCCGGCAGCGCCTCCAGCTCCCCCGGCTTCAGCTCGATCATCCCCCCCACGGCATCCGCCCCGGCCCCGAGCGCCGCCATCGTCCGCGCGACCCAGTCGGGCGCCACCAGCGTATCCGAGTCCGTCGACAGGATCGCCTGCACCAACCCACCCGCTGTACCCCGACCCACTCCTTCCCGACCCGTCCCATCCGAGCGCCGCCCGCCCAGCCGGCACCACGCCGTATCCATCAGCCAGCGCCGCGCCGTGCCTACGCACGCCTTGCGCTTGTCCAGCGTCCGCTCGGCCACATGCAGACGCATCCCCTGATTCTCCGCCTGCCACCGCGCCACCGCTCGTGCCGAATCGTCCGTGCAGTTATTCAGCAGCAGCAGCACCTCGTAGCACTTCCAGCTCAGCGGCGCGCCGGTCAGGTCCACCTGGGCCGCCAGCGCGCTCAGCGTCGCCCCGAGTGACGCCTCCTCGTTCCGCGCCGGAACCACGACTACCGCACGGCACTCCCGCTCTGCCCGTCCCTCGATCAGCGGCTTCCACGGCTCATATTCTTCTTTCAACGAAAAGCCTCGCGCCAAGCCCCATTTACCCAAATCCGCTCCCTTCCGCCGTATCGTTCGCAGAACCGCGCGATCTGTTCCGTTGTCTCGCTGTCAATCTGCGAGTCGTAGCACAAGGCCAGCTGCCGCTTCCGCGCAACCCGCGCCTCAACATTCCCCGCCTCGACGTACCCCGCCTCGCCCGCGAACCAGGCCTCCAGGCCCAGGCCCAGCTCCTGAGCCTGCTCCTCGATCTCCTCTGCCGCATTGCCTCGCGCGGCATACGGCAGGTCCTCAAACAAGGCCAGGGCCAGTTCCCCCGGCCAGCCCCCATCAAGCGCCGCCATTCTCGCCGTCAGATGATCCACATGCCGCCCGATGCCCAGCGGCGCCACCAGCGCATCCCGCGCCCCACGTTCCAGCGCCCGGCGTATCTTGGGGATGGCCGCATCGCTCGCGTCCACCGGTCGCACGCAAACGTCATCGACCGCACATTGCAGCCGTTGCGGCGCATCCCTCAGGTTCAAGTCGCTCAAGGTAATCGGCCGCCCATACTGCCGGCTCCAGCGCACATCCTCTTTCAACCGTTTGGCAGTCACGTACGATCGCAGGTCGTTCTCATGCACAAAGTCGGTATCCCCGTACGGGCTGTACTCGCTGCGCGTGAAGCAGTTCATCACCTCCACCGCGTGCCCCGCCTCCAGCCATCGTCCGATCGACAGTCCCAGCGAAAAAGCCGCATCGTCGCGGTGCGGCGACAGCGCCGTGATCTTCACCGTCTACCCTGCCCTTCAGTCAACACCCCTCTTGCCGCCTCGTGCCGTCGTCTATGCGACAATGGTGTTACCAGCCTTTCGCCTCGCCGACTTTGTGCGGACATAGCCCGCCAAACCCTATGATGTTGAATAACCTGCGTCGTGGCCACTACAAGGGGAATTATTTCGCTCTCCGGAAATCGCACACCGGTCACAATCCGCGTCCCTAAAACCAACTCCAACCCGTCACCTCTCGTCTGAGAGGACAGATGCGCCGCCGAAAAGACCCCGGCCCGCGCACTGGACGCCACCCCGAAGAGGTCTTTCTTTGCAAAACTCCTCCTCCGTACCAGCCGATCTAGAATCGACAGGCCCCGACGCACGCCGTCCGCAGCCCGATCTCCTCTGCTTCAGCCACCTCCGTTGGCATTTCGTCACCCAGCGACCCCAACACCTCCTCACCCTGGCGGCCCGCGACCGCCGCGTCTTCTACTGGGAAGAACCCATCTGGCACGCCGCCGGCGAGCTCCCGCTGCAGCCTGGCGGAGAACCCGGCATGCACCTCGAAGTCCTGGAAGAAGCGCCCAGCCTCTGGGTCATCCGCCCCCACCTCACCGTCGGCCTCGACGTCGAGGAGAGCCAGCGCGCCCTGCTCACCGAACTCATCAACCTCTTCGCCATTGAGCGCTCCCTGCTCTGGTACTACACCCCCATGGCCCTCGGCTTCTCCAGTCACCTCGCCCCCGAGGCCACCATCTACGACTGCATGGACGAGCTGAAGAACTTCCTCAACCCCCCGCCCCAGCTCGCCCCGCGCGAACAGCAGCTCCTCGGCAGCGCCGACCTCGTCTTCACCGGCGGCATCAGCCTCTACGAAGCCAAGCGCACCCAGCACCCCGACGTCCACGCCTTCCCCAGCTCCATCGACGTCCAGCACTTCGCCCAAGGCCTCACCGGCAAGCTCGCCGATCCCGCCGACCAGGCGCCCATCCCCCATCCCCGAGCCGGCTTCTACGGCGTCATAGACGAGCGCTTCGACATCGCCCTGCTCGGCGAGCTCGCCGGCCTCCGGCCTGACGTGCACTTCGTCATCCTCGGTCCGATCGTCAAGATCGATCCCGCCGCCCTGCCCCAGGGAGCCAACATCCACTATCTCGGCGGCAAGACCTACCCCGAGCTACCCGCCTACCTCGCGCACTGGGAGGTCGCTCTGCTCCCCTTCTCCCTCAACGACGCCACCCGCTTCATCTCCCCCACCAAGACCCCCGAGTACCTTGCCGCCGGCAAGCCGGTCGTCTCCACTCCCATCCGCGACGTCGTGCGCGGCTACGGCGACTCAGGGCTCGTGGCCATCGCCGCCAATCCCCAGGACTTCGCGCTGGCTATCGATCGCGCTCTCCAGCCTCAACCTGATTCGTGGCGCGAGGCCGTCGGCCAGAAGCTCGCGCAGTCCTCCTGGCTCTCCACATGGGTCGCCATGCAGCGCGAGATCGACCGCGTCCTCTCCGCGCGCTCTGTTGCATCCAAAGCTCCCGGCCGCGCCGAGATCAGGCCTGCCGAGTCCAGGTCCTCCGCTGCCAGGGGATCGAAATCCACGCCGTCCGATCTCTCCGGCGAGCAGCCGCCTCCTCTGGACCACGCCTCACACCACGTCGCCACCTCCGTTGCCCCGCTGCGCCTTGATCGCAATCTTGACCGCAATCTTGACCGCAATCTCGACAGGAGCCTCGATAGGAGCCTGACCGCAGGCATCGACCGGATCCCCAGCCACACCATCCTCTCCTCCACCCTCTCTGCGCGCAGCCGCCGCACTGAATCCTTTGACTTCCTTGTGGTCGGCGCGGGCTTCGCGGGCGCGGTGCTCGCCGAGCGCCTCGCCACCCAGCTCAATCAGCGCGTCCTCATCATCGACAAGCGCGACCACATCGCCGGCAACGCCTACGACTTCCACAACGCCGACGGCATCCTCGTCCACAAGTACGGCCCCCACATCTTCCACACCAACTCCATCGACGTCGCCGCCCATCTCTCCCACTTCACCGAGTGGCGCCCCTACGAGCACCGCGTCCTCTCCTCCGTCGACGGCCAGCTTCTCCCCGTCCCCATCAACCTCGACACCATCAACCGCCTCTACTCCCTCTCCCTCGACGCCGACGGCATGCGCGAGTTCCTCGCCGCCCGCGCCTTCACCCCCGCCGCCATCCGCACCTCCGAGGACATCGTCGTCAGCCGGGTGGGCCGCGAGCTCTACGAGAAGTTCTTCCGCAACTACACGCGCAAGCAGTGGGGCCTCGACCCATCCCAGCTCGACGCCTCCGTCGCGGGCCGCATCCCCGTCCGCTTCGACCGCGACGACCGCTACTTCACCGACAGCTTCCAGGCCATGCCGCTCCACGGCTACACCCGCATGTTCGAGCGCATGCTCGATCACCCCAACATCACCATCCGCACCGGCGTCGACTACCGCGACATCGAGAACACCTATCCCTCCGCCCAGGTCGTTTACACCGGCCCCATCGACGAGTACTTCGGCTTCCGCTTCGGCGTCCTGCCCTACCGCTCCCTCGAGTTCCGTCACGAGACCCACGATCGCGAGTTCTTCCAGTCCGCCCCCGTCGTCAACTATCCCAACGACCGCGAATACACCCGCATCACCGAGTTCAAGTACCTCACCGGCCAGCGCCACCCGCGCACCAGCATCGTCTACGAGTTCCCCCGCTCCCAGGGCGACCCGTACTACCCCATCCCCCGCCCCGAAAACGCCGCCCTCTACGACAAGTACCGCAAGCTGGCCGAGGCGCGTTCCCGCCTGCACTTCTGCGGCCGCCTCGCCAACTACCGCTACTTCAACATGGACCAGGTCGTCGCCCAGGCTCTGGCGACCTTCCGCCGCATCGCCTCCACCGTCACCACTCCCGTCTCGACCGCCCTGGCCCGAACCACCACAACCACCACCAGCGCCACCTACGCCCCCCTGCCCGTCGACTGACACGGGCGCCCCATGATCACCTCTTCAGACGAAGTCCGATGAGGTGATGGTGGGGTTACTCTCTTGCGACCGTCCCTTCCGCCACCGCGCGCCCGAATAACCTCACGCTCAGTGACCGCGCTTGCCGTCCCCGTCCCGCTCCCACGGCCGCGGCGTCACGGGATCATCCTGCCACTTCTGCCGCCGGCCCACCACGAACATGATCAACCCGAACACAAACATCCCTAGCCCCCAGGCCAGGTTCAGGTTGATCCCCAGCGATCGCGCGTACAGCGCCGCATCGCCGCGCGTCATCAGCCCATACGCGGCCATGATGCCTCCCGTAATCAGGAAAATCAGCCCCAGCGGTATGCGGATATCCAGTCCCATGTCTCTCCCTTGTTGCCTGCGCTAGACTTCGCCGCGCACCAGCCGCGCGTAATCCTGCTCCGAGTTGCCGCGCATGAAGAAATAGAGCGCCAGCCCGCCCAGAATCGTCCCAATGGGGATGCTCAGCAGCGAAAGGATGGCCGTAACAATCAGCATGACCCTGCCCCACGACTTACGCGCCAGCAGCCCGAAGGCGGTCGCGCCCTGTAACACTCCCAACACGAAGACAAAGGCAGCAATCACGCTGAACAGAACCCCCGCACCGACCTGCTGCTGGCGTAGACCCGCTGCCGCCGTGGCACTGAGCGCCACCAGCGCCAGCGTTCCGAACAACGACAGCACTGCCAGCACCGCGTAGATGATCCCGAAGACCTTGGCCGGACCCGCGATTGGATTCACCGGCGGAAAGTATGGGTAGGGAACTTGGGGCGGAAACTGCTGCATCGGCGGCTGCGAAGCCATGGTCTGCCTCCTCAAACTTGCGGTGCTACGAAGCTACGCGAATACCAGGTTCAACACAACGAGCATTGCCAGCACCGCCACCCCCAGCGTCGCTGGCCGCTGCCACCAGTCCAGGTGCGTCTCCACCGGCCTCGGTGTCAGCGAGTACACCAGCCCCACCAACTCCGGCTCCGGCCGCGGCTCCGTCAGCAGCGACACCGCGATGGTCACCACCAGATTCACCGTAAACGCGAAGATCGCCGTCCAGAAGTTCTGCGCCATGTCGCTCGGGTAGGTGTGGACCAGGTGCAGCCACGCGCCGTGGATGCCCGGCGTCGCATCGGCCGGCAGCGTGAGCCCGTGGTGCGCCAGCGCCGCCAGCGTGCCGCTGATCAGCCCGGTAAACGCCCCGTGCCCGGTTGTTCGCTTCCAGAACATCCCCAGCAGGAACGTCGCAAACAGCGGCGCATTCACCAGCGAGAAGATGAGCTGCAGCGCGTCCATGATGTTGTTGAAGTTCTTCACCGTGTACGCCGCGCCGATCGACAGCACGATCCCGCCGATGGTCGCCATCCGCCCCATCCACAGGTAGTGCGCGTCCGTGTCGCGCCGGTTGATGTACGCCTGGTAGATATCGTAGGTCCACACCGTGTTGAACGCGGTCACATTGCCCGCCATGCCCGACATGAAGCTGGCCAGCAGCGCCGTCAGCCCCAGGCCCAGAATGCCGGTCGGAAAGAAGTGCAGCAGCATCACCGGGATCGCCAGGTCGTAGTTATAGACCGGCGTTCCGTCCGCGTTTAACATCGGCTGCCCGCTCACCGGGTCCAGCTTGGCCGGAATGATCCCGTGCGGATGCGCCTCATCAAGAGGCATCCCCGCAGCCGCTTCGCTTGCGGCCGCGTTCGTGTCCTCAACCGCCGCCACCGGCCTGGTCCCCACGGCACCACCCGGCGTCTCGGTAATCGTCTGGGTCAGATGCGGGATCCCCGGAACCGGCGCTCCGCCCGCCCCTGCCATGTGGCTCGTCACTGTCACCGCGATCAATCCCGGCAGGATCACCAGGAACGGAAAGAACATCTTCGGCACCGCCGCGATCAACGGCACGCGCCGCGCCGAAATCTCGGAATCCGCCGCCATCGCGCGCTGGATCACCAGGAAATCCGTGCACCAGTACCCGAACGACAGCACGAAGCCCAGCCCCATCGCCAGGCCCACCCACTCCACTCCCAGCGAGTTCGTGCTCGCGTGCGCCATGCCTCTCCAGGAGTGCGTCATCGTCGCAGGCAGCGCGTGCTTGATCCCCTGCCAACCGCCCACGTTCCTGAGCCCGATCCACACCAGCGGCGCGAAGCCGGCCACGATCAGGAAGAATTGCAGCACCTCGTTGTAGATCGCCGAGGTCAGCCCGCCCAGGAAGATGTAGCCCAGCACGATCAGCGCCGAGAGAATGATCGACACGTGGAAGATGTACTGATCGGGGATCACTCCGTGAAACAGCCCCAGCGTCTGAATCAGGAGCGCCATGGCATACATGCTGATGCCGGACGAGAAAACTGTCATCACCGCAAAGGAAATAGCGTTCACCGCCCGGGTCTTCTCATCGAAGCGCAGGCGCAGGAACTCCGGCACCGAGCGCGCCTTCGAGCCGTAGTAGAACGGCATCATGAAGATGCCCACGAACACCATCGCCGGGATCGCCCCGATCCAGTAGAAGTGCGATGTAATGATCCCGTACTTCGCCCCCGACGCGCCCATGCCGATCACCTCCTGCGCGCCCAGGTTGGCGGAGATGAACGCCAGCCCGCACACCCACGCGGGGATTGAGCGCCCCGCCAGGAAGAAGTCGTTCGACGTCCGCATGTACCGCTTCAACGCGAACCCGATGCCCAGGACGAAAACAAAGTAGACCAGCATGATCAGCCAGTCGATCCAGGTCAGGTTGGCCGCGTGGGTCAGGTTCATTCGTATCCTTTGATGTTCAAGTGGGACGAGCGCACTTCGAAGCGCGGCGGGAACGGAACTGCAGCCAACTGTACTTGGTTCGTCCTCTCTCAGTCCACCGCCGGCCTTGGGTCTGCATGCACTCCAGAGCCTCAGGGAAGGCCTTCGCTACGCGCCGGGCATCTCTTTGGCCGCCACCGAACCCACAGCTCTAAACCCGTAAACCCACAACTCGTTGATCTGTACTTCCATCGGGACCGGCACGTCGCCCTCCCGCCGCATCGCCATAGACCGCTTCGCAGGATGAACGATCACACGCACTCTTGAACGAGGCCGCGCCGCCAGACCGCCGCGGGCCTGCTTTTCTGCATCACAACCTGCTGACGACATGGACGCCGCTCTGCCCATGCACGAACGAGGAGGAGAGCCACGCATGGACGTGAACGAGGGGCCGGCTCAGACGATGGCAGACGCTTCCGCATCGGCAATCCTGCTGATCGACGACAACGCGGTGCAGGCCGCGACGCGCCAGGCTATCCTCAAGCGCGCCGGCTTCTACGTCATCGCGGTGCTCAATCCCATTCGCGCCCTCGAGCAGTTCCAGGGCAACCACTTCCCTGCCGATATCCGCCTCGTCATCACAGACCACCTCATGCCCGGCATGACCGGCGCCGAGTTCGTCCGCGAGCTGCGCAAGACTCATCCGCGGCTGCCGGTGCTCGTCATCAGCGGCCTCGAAGAGGCGGAAGAGCTCTACCGCGGCATGGACGTCCTGTTCCGCCTCAAGCCCCTGCAGCCCGATCACCTCATCGCCAGTGTGCATCATCTGACCAGCCAGCCCGCTCATTCGTGATGCGGCCAAAGCCCGTCCGATAAGCGCACTCCCGCGCCCGCCCGTCGCTGGATTGCCACCGGAATAGCTGCGAGAATGAGGTTTGAGGTTTTCGCGTCACCATGAGCCCGCACCCCATGCCCGAGTTCGGCAGCTTCTCGCTTTTGCTGGCGCTGATGCTGGCTGCTTACACTTTGCTCGCCGGCGCGCTTTCCTTGTGGCGTTCGCGCCATGAACTTCGCGGCTCGGCCGCCCTCGCCGCCAGTAGCAAGCTGCAGGAGACCTCGCGCCGCGCCGGCCTCGCCAGCTTCGTCGCCGTAAGCTGCGCCGCCTTCGCGCTCATCTGGGCCGCCTTCACCAACGACTACTCGCTCAGCTACATCCTGCACCACACCAACCGCGAGCTCGCCACCGCCTACAAGTTCTCCGCGCTCTGGTCCGGGCAGGAGGGCTCGCTGCTGCTTTGGAGCTGGCTGCTCGCCGCCTACGGTTTCGTCCTGCGCGTGCGCCACAAGGTCGACGTCCGCCTCAGCGCCTATGCCTCCACCATCCTCTCCGCGGTGCAGGTCTTCTTCCTGCTGCTGCTCAACTTCGCCGCACCGCCCTTCGCGCTGGAGCCCGGCCCCCTGGCGCAGAACGGCTTCGGCTTGAACCCGCTGCTCCAGTATCCGGAGATGGTCATCCATCCGCCGATGCTCTACCTCGGCTACGTGGGATTCTCCGTGCCCTTCGCCTTTGCGCTCGGCGCGCTGATGATGCGCTACCCGGGCGAGAAGTGGATCCACATCACCCGCCGCTGGACCATGGTCACCTGGATGTTCCTCACCTGCGGCATCTTCCTCGGCGCGCACTGGGCCTACTCAGTCCTGGGCTGGGGCGGCTACTGGGGTTGGGATCCGGTTGAAAACGCCAGCCTCATGCCCTGGCTCACCGGCACCGCCTTCCTGCACTCCGTCATGATGCAGGAGAAGCGCGGCATGATGAAGAGCTGGAACGTCTGGCTCATCTTCTCCACCTTCCTGCTCACACTGCTGGGCACGCTGCTCACTCGCGCCGGCCTGGTCAGCTCCGTCCACGCCTTCGCCTCGTCCGACATCGGCTACTGGTTCGTCGGCTTCATGACCCTCGTCCTCGCCGTCTGCCTCTTCACCTTCTTCCGGCAGCGCGACCACCTGAAAAGCGAGAACCGCCTCGAATCCCTCGTCTCCCGCGAGTCCAGCTTCCTCTTCAACAACATGGTGCTGCTCGCCGCCTGCTTCACTGTGCTCTGGGGCACGCTCTTCCCCGTCCTCAGCGAGTACGTTCAGGGCACCAAGGTCACCGTCGGCGCACCCTTCTACAACCGCGTCAACCTCCCCATTGGCCTCTTCCTGCTCATGCTCACCGGCGTCGGCCCGCTGCTCGCCTGGCGCTCCACCTCGCTGCGCACCATCCGCCGCAACTTCGTCCTGCCCGGCATCGCGGTCGCCGTCTCCGCCGCAGGCCTCATGGTCGGCGGCATCCGCCCCTGGCAAGCGGGCGACGACTGGCAGGCGCAGTTCTTCTCGCTGCTCGCCTTCTCGCTCGGCGCCGGCGTCATCACCGCCGTCACCGCCGAGTTCCTCCGCGGCGCCAACGTCGTCCGCGTCCAGACCGGCCAGAACCTCCTCGCCTCCGCCGGCACCCTCATCCACCGCAACACCCGCCGTTACGGCGGTTATCTGGTCCACTTCGGCATCGTCGTCATGTTCATCGGCATCGCCGGCGGCGCCTTCAATCAATCCCACGAGCAGGAGATGGGCTTCGGCGACGAGACCCGAATCGGCCCCTACCGGCTCATCTGCCAGAGCTACACCCAGGACTCCACCCCCAATTACGACACCGACTTCGCGCTCCTCGACGTCTACCGCAACGGCAAAAAGATCACCCAGATGGCGCCCGAAAAGCGCTTCTACCACGCCAGCCAGACCTTCTCCACCATGGTCGCCCTGCACTCCACCGCCCAGGCCGACCTCTACGTCATCTTTGAAGGCCGCGACCCGGACACCAACCGCCCCATCATCAAGGTCTTCCTCAACCCTCTCATCGCCTGGATCTGGATCGGCGTCCTCATCGTCGTCCTCGGCACCCTCGTCGCGCTCGTACCCGCCGCCGTGGCCCGCCGTCGAGAGGCCGCCGCATCCGTTCAGCTCCCAGGCCAGGTCCCCGTCCAGGTCCCGGCCGTCGCGGAGGTCTCGCGTGCCTAGCTTCACCCTCAAACGCTGCCTCTCAACCGCGCTCGTCTGCCTGCTCGCCGTCGTCATGCTCGGCGCCAGCCCCTCCGCCGACCCTTCCGCCCGCTTCGGCCGCATCGGCCACAACATGATGTGCGTCTGCGGCTGCGGCCAGATCCTGCTCGAATGCAACCACGTCGGCTGCCCCGACTCCGCGCGCATGATCGGCGAACTGCACGACCAGCTCGACGGCCCGAACGGCGGCGGCGGCGACTCCCTCGTCGAAAACTGGTTCGTCTCCAAATACGGCGCGGTCGTCCTCGCCGCACCCCTGCGCGGTGGCTTCGACAACGTCGCCTGGATCGTTCCCCTCGCCATCTTCCTGCTCGCCACCATCGGCACCGCCATGCTTATCCGCATGTGGTCGCAGCGCCGCCGCCTCGCGCTTCCCGGCGCCCTGCCCCCCTCGCTCGTCGATGACGAAATCCGCGCCCGCATCCGCCGCGAGACGGAGTACTGATGGGCCTCATCGCCGGCTGCCTCGTCGCCCTCCTCTGCTTCGCCTTCATCTTCTGGCCGGAGCGCAACCCCTTCGTCCAGGCCGATAAAACCCGCGTCGACTCGCTCATTGAGCGCCGCGAATCCATCTACGCCAACCTGCGCGACCTCAACTTTGAGTACCTCGCCGGCAAGTATCCCGAGCAGGACTTCGCCGAGCAGCGCGCCCTGCTTGAATCCGAAGCCGCCGGCGTACTCGCCGAAATTGACGCGCTCGAAGCCGGCGGCATGCGCCGGGCCCGCTGACCGCCCCCGCTTGTTAGACTTAATCGTGACCTTCTTGAAACGCCTCCTCCTCGCAATCGTCGCGCTCGCGACGCTGCTTACCCCGGCACTGGCCCAGCCTGGCACCCAGACCATCACCGGCATCGTCACCAACAAGACCACCGGCAAGCCCGCCGCCAACGATGACGTCGTCCTGCTCAAGCTCGCCCAGGGTATGCAGGAACTCTCCCGCACTAAAAGCGACGCCCGCGGCCGCTTCACCCTCAAGGTTCCCGACGAAGGGCCCGACGCCCTGCACATGGTTCGCGTTACACACGATAAAGCCAACTACTTCCGCCCCGTGCAGGCCGGCACCCAGTCCGTCGAGGTCGAGGTCTACAGCGCCGCACCCGAGGTCGACGGCATCACCCTCACCGAAGACGTCATGCAGGTCCAGACCGAACCCGGCAACGCCAGCCTCCGCGTCGTCGAACACTTCCTGCTCAAGAACGAGTCGTCCCCCGCCAAGACCCTCTTCAGCGACCATCCCTTCGAGCTCAACCTCCCGCCCGGCGCCGTCGTCGATGGCGGCGCGGCCAAAGGTCCCGGCGCGCAGAGCATGGCCGTCCAGGCCTCGCTCGTGCCCTTCGGCGCGCCCGACCATTACACCATCATCTTTCCCATCCGCCCCGGCGACACCGAGTTCCACGTGTGGTACCACCTGCCCTACAAGGACAGCTTCACCTTCCATCCCCGGCCTGTCATGCGCACCCTGAACCTCGCCGTCATGATGCCTCGAAGCATGACGTTCAAGACTGCCTCGCCCAGCCCCTTCGCCGCCGTCACGGAGGACATCGGCGCCGCCCAGGCCTTCCTGGCCCGCGACGCCCAGCCCTCGCAGCCGCTGGAGTTCACCGTCAGCGGCACCGGCCAGCTGCCCCGCGAGTCCGGCGGAGCACAAGCTGGAGGCGGAGCCCAGGCTTCCGGCGGAGCGCAAGCCGGAGGCGGTGCGTCATCAGCCGCCTCCGCTGCCGCCGGCGGCGACCCCAACGCCGACACCCGGCCCGGCGGCGGCCTCGGAACGCCCGTCGACAAGGACGCTCAGCGCGAGCCTGAGAGCAAGTACAAGTGGTGGATCATCGCCGGTTTCGCCCTCGCCTTCGCCACCGCCGCGGGCTTCATGCTGCGTAGCCCCGGCGCCGCGCCTCCCGCCGCCATAGCCGCTGCCGCCGCGCCAAACACTCCGGACGCGCCCCCATCCCGCGGCGCCCTCCAGGTTCTGCGCGACGAGATGTTCTCGCTCGAGACCGACCGCCTCGCCGGCCGCCTCAGCGAGGCGCAATATCACGAGCTCAAATCAGCCTACGACGTCGTCCTCCGTCGCGCGCTCGAGCGTTCCGGCCACGCTTCCGCAGCGGTACCGGCCGGAACCCTCGCAGCCGAAACCGTCCACACCGGCCCCCAATAGGCGCGCATTCACGGAGCAGCAACCATGCAGGGATTCTTCCGCCTCGTCCAGCTTCTGGCCATGTCTCTCTGGGTGGGCGGCCTCGTCTTCTTCGCCTTCGTCCTCGCGCCCACCGCCTTCCACACGCTTCCCACCATCCGCGAGGCCGGCCTCATCGTCGGCGCCGCGCTGCGCGTCTTCGACCTCCTCGCCCTCGCCTGCGGAGCCGCCTTCCTGCTCGTCACCGCCGCCATGTTCCGCGGCGCGCCCATGCGCATCAAGGGCCGCTACGAAATCGAGTTCCTCCTGGCCGGCGTCATGCTCCTCTCCACCGCCTACATCCACTGGAACATCCTGCCTGCCATGGACGCCGACCGCGACCGCGCCGGCGGCGACATCACCCTCGTCGCCGAAACTCACCCCGCCCGCGTCCACTTCGACAAGCTCCACGTCCGCTCCGAGCGCGTCGAGGGCCTCGTCCTCTTCCTGGGCCTCGCAGTGCTCTTCTTCATGTCCCGCGAACAAGCCACGGTGAGCCCCATCTCCCCACCCTTGTCATCCTGATCAAAGCGCAACGAGTCGAAGGACCCGCATCTCAGGCTTACTCTGACTCCCAACGTTGTCAGCCTGAGCGAAGCGCGGAGCGCGCAGCCGAAGGACCCGCATCTCACCGCCCACCCCACCATCCTGTGAACCCGGCAGAACCCCACCAGCCTCTGCCGTTGCCCGTTCTGATCCGTCTCCATCCGTCTTTTCCGCGATAAGCCTTCCTTCCGACCGCCGGCGACCCTTACTCGATCGTTAACGTAACCCCCGCCGTATGCTGCAGCGTCGCGCCGCTCGCCGAGGTCGCCGTCCCGATCACCGTAATGTTGTAAGTCCGCGCCCCGCTTGTTCCCGCACCCTCCGGCGCAATCCTGTTCCCGCAGCCCACCACGAACCCCGCCAGCAGCAATCCAACCAGCGCCGGCACGCGCCGCCTTCTATCTCTTCGGCCCGCGAAGCAAAGCAGCGGAATCATCGCCGCGTACACCATCCATCCGCCCTTCAGCAGACGCTCAAGCCGCGCCGTCTTCGTCGTCTGGATCGTCAGCGTAAAAGTCGTCGCGCTTCCTGCCGGCGGCAGGTACGTGGGGCTGAAGGAAGCCGTCGCGCCCACCGGCAACCCCGAAGCGGTCAGCAGGATAGGGCTCGACAACGTCCCGTTCATCGGGCTCGCCACAAACTTGAACGCGGCCGCGCTCCCCGCCGGAACACTGATCGCCGTCTGCCCTGTGCTCGCCAGCGAAAAGTCCGCTGTCGCCGTCGGGCCCACCGTGATAATCGCCGGAACCGATGTCGAGCCCAGCAGGTCGACGTCACCCGCGTACACCGCCGTCAACGTATGCGTTCCCGCGCTGAGGCTGGCCGCCGGGAAGCTCGCATCGCCCGTCCCCGAGAGCGCGGCCGTCCCATACGGCGCGGTTCCATCCAGCAGGCTGACGCTGCCCGTCGCCACCCCCGAAGTGGTCGGCACCACGTGCACCGCGAGCGCCGCCGGCAGCGTACTGGACGTCAGCGTGCTCACTGACGGCGCCTTGTTGATTGTCACCGTCGCCGGCATCGCCGTCAGCGCATAGTTACCCGCCGCGTTGCCCGAGATCGTCGCCGTCACCGGGTACATCGCGGGCCGAGCCAGCGGCGTAGCCGTCGTCGCCAGCACCAGCGCGACCGCCTGGGCGTCCTGCGCCAGCAACCCGCTTAGACTGCCGGTCAACACGGGCACCGGCTGCCCATAAAGCAGGTCGAACGACGCCGGAGTGGCCGTGAGCGGAGCCGGCGTGATCGTCATCGAGATCACGCCTGACTGCGCCGCCGAGTGCAACGTGTCGCCGCTATACGTCGCCGACAACCGGTGCGATCCCGCAGCCAGCGCGCCAGTCGAATAGCTCGCCGCATTTCCGCTCAACGCCACCGTCCCCAGCGTCACGGTCCCACTCCCCAGGCTCCCACTCCCAGCGTTATCGAAGAGCGTAATCGACCCCGTGGCCGGGCTGGCTTCGAGCGTAGCCGTCGCCGTTCCCGTGCCATACAGCACGACGTTAGGCGCGGCCAGCTCCAGCGCCCCCGCCGTCGTCGTTCCCAACCCCGCAATGGTGTGGATGATCGCCGCCGCATCCACCTGGCGCACCCGCGCGTTCCCTGTATCGCTCAGCGTGGGCAGCGCCGCCGGTGAGAGCGCCACCGCGCGCGGCGAGTTCAACGAAGCCGTCACCGCCGGGCTTCCATCCCCCGCGAACCTCTGCGTGCCGTCGCCCGCGATGGTCGTCATCTGCCCCGAAGCCGCATCAATCCTTCGTATGCGGTGGTTGCTTGCATCCGCCACAAACAGGTTGCCCGCCGCGTCCACCACCAGCCCTCGCGGCAAGCGCAGGGCGGCCGCAATCGCCGGCCCCTGGTCGCCCGAGAAGCCGGGCTGCCCCGTTCCCGCCACGGTCGTGATAACCCCCGTCGCGGCATCCACCCGACGCACCCGCTGGTTATGCGTGTCTGCCAGGTAAAGATCGCCTGCCCCATCCACCGCCAGCCCCGTCGGCGTATCGATCGGCGCCGCCGTAGCCACCCCGCCATCGCCTGCAAACCCCTGCGTCCTATTGCCCGCCACCGTCCTCAGCAAGCCCGTTGTCGCGTCCACCCGCCGAACCACATGCCGCCGCGCATCCGCGAAGTACAGATCGCCCTGCGCATCGAGCGCCAGCGCGACCGGCAGATCGATCTGCGCCGCGCTCGCCGCCGTTCCGTCCGCACTCTCCCCTGCAACTCCTGTGCCCGCCACGGTGGCGATCGCGCCGCTCGCCGCGTCGACGCGCCGTATCCGGTGGTTGTGGCTGTCGGCAATGAAGATGTCGCCCGCCGCATCGATCGCGACCGCCGCCGGTGAGTCCAGCCGGGCCGCGCTGGCCGGTCCACCATCCCCCGCGAACCCCTGCACGCCCGTCCCCGCCACCGTCGTCAGCACACCCGTCGCCGACACCCGCCGCACCACATGATTCGATGTCTCGGCAAAGAAGAGGTCACCTTGCGCGTCATAGGCCAGGCCGCCCGGCAGCAGCAGCGGAACCGTCGTCGCCTGCGTCGGCATGACCTGCGCCGCTGCGCCGCACCATCCGTACACCAGCGCCGCCAGCAGCATGCAGGCCAGAAAACTACCGCATCGGCGCGTTGGGTTGGTTCCGCTCTCGATCCCCATAGGCCCAATGGCCCGTTCGCGGCCATGCTGGATTATAGCGGCAGAAACAGCAAGGCCCCGGACATATCGTCCGAGGCCATACCGCTTCGCGTGTCCAGCCGGTTACGGGATCGCCTGGAAACGCCCGTTCTGCAGCCCGCTCGAGAACGGTCCGTAGATCGGAACTGCTGCCCCTACCACCTCTGTAATGCTCGTCCCATTGTTGTCGTTGGAGGTCCAGACGTTCCCTGCCGCATCCACCAGGATGGCGCGCCCCGCATTCAGGTATCCGCCCGTTTTCTGGAGGCCGCCGCCCGCCCCGCTCGCCGAGATCGCGGTGCCGGTCACCGTAATCTCCGACAGGCCGTAATAGCCCGTCGAGGACTCGATGCCGTTATTGGCTATCCAGCTGTTCAATCCGCCATCGAGCCAGATGCCCGCGGGGTTCGAGAGTCCACCGGCGTTCGTCGCCGTCGGAAAACCGGTCGCTACGCCGTAGCTCGTGGTGCCCGTCGGAGCCAGCACTGTCATCGAGGCCGAAGGATTCTGCGACGTGACGAAGATGCGATTCTGCGGTCCGACAATGATCCCGTACGATGGGCTCGGAACCGTGTACTGGGTCGAAGCGAAGCCGTTGATCAGCGTGCCGCCCGTTGCCGCGCTCACCTCCGTCACATAGCTCGAGCCCGACGTCACCCACACATCGCCCGCGGCATCCGGGAACAAGTGTGCAGGGTTCGGTCCGACCGTGTTCGAGATCAGCACCGGCGTGCTGACACCGTCCGTATTCGCGCCGTTCCTGATCAGGTATACGCTGCCCGTCCCACCGCTCAGCGTGGTAAAGAAGACGTTGCCCGAACCATCCGTGATCACATCCTGCGGAGGCGCCGCCGTCGTATACGTCTTCACCGCCTGCGTAGCCGGCGAGAACCGTGAGATAGCGCTGTTCGCGCTGTCCGCATACCAGATGTTGCCGTTGATATCGACGTTATCCGCGATCGCATTGCCCGTCAGGCCCTGGCAGCTCATCGGCACACCGCTGGCCGTAATCGCCACCAGCGAACTGTTGCTGCCGGCCGCGTTTGCGATCCACAGGTTTCCGCTCAGGTCCACCTGGATGTCGCGCGGATGCGAGAAGAAGCCGCTGCCGGTTCCGCAGCTGGACGAACTCGAGTAGGAGATGCCGATCGTCCAGTCCGAAGGAACAGCGCTGATGGTCGGCTGATATGGCGCGCCGGCCGCTGGGCTCAGGTTGAACAACGCCGTCCGGTTGCTGGTCCCGTTGGCGCCCGTGGTCGCGGCATCCGTCGGGTTCAGGAACATGTATAGCGCCGCCTGCAGCGTGTCCGTCGCAGCCGGGAACGTCGCGCTCGGCTGGCTCGTCGCCGAGACATTCGGCGGAGGCACAGCATCGGCAAACAGCATCGCGCAATTGCCGCCGCTTCCCGTCGGCTGGTTGATGCAGGAGGACAGAATGTTCGCAACCGTGTTCAGCTTGGCCGCCTCCGGCACGCCCACGATGCTTACGCCAGCCACGTTATATCCACCCGTCGCTGAGGCTCCCGAAGTTGTGAACGAGCTGTTCGACAAGCCGTTGGCCGCGCTCACCAGGTTCGGAATCGTCTTGAACGCATTCGCAATCGCGTTATACGCCACGCCGATACCGTCGTTGCCGATCATCTCCGTGCTCGGGTTGATGAACTGCGCCGTGGCCGCGACCATCGCCGCCGTCGTCACCTCTGAGATGTTCACGAACTGGCTGCTCGTCACCGTGCTGCAGAAGCCCAGCGGCGCGATGAAGACAGCAGAGGAGTTGTTGATGCTGCTTCCCCCCGCGCCCGTCGTGTTGCCGCCCCGCGACACGATATACAGCAGCATATCCACCCCGCCGTTGGTCGGGCAGCTATATGTATTGCCCGTGGACGGATAAACGGTCGTACCCGCCTGCTTGCTGAAGCTGAAGTTTCCCGCGGCCGAGGTCGTGGTCGTGGCCAGCAGCGTGCCTGCGGAACCCAGTCCAGTCTGGCCGACCGTGTAGATCTGCACCGTCGCGTAACCGACCGGCTGGTTGCCGCCATGCACCATCCCGCTGATCGCGGCGCCTGTGGTAAGCGGCGTCGCATCCGTGGCTGTGCTTGTCATGTTGCCGCATCCAACCGCGAACATGGCCATCGAGGCCAGAACTACGGCAAGCTGTTGTGTCTTCCTGGTGGGGAAAAGCAGATCGTTTCCTATCATCGGTCGGTCTCCGGTCAGTCTTGAACTTGTACTTTGGTTTGCGGCAGGTAGTTCGTGTGGGCGGGGAATTTGGAATGTTGCTCCATGTGCTTTGAGTCGGAATCTGCTCCGCAGGGTGTACGCGCAGCGAAAAAATTTCCCGCGGACGCAGCGTCGGAATTATTTCTTCCCGACTCACGCGACTTCCTCGAGAAGCATCTACGCTTCGCGGCGCAAAACCCTGTAGGATGGTAGCTTCTCGATCCACAGCTCGAAGGGAGTACGATGCAGCTGACGGCTTTGGATTGGGCAGTCATCGCTGCCTACTTCGCAGTCAACCTCGGTATCGGCTTCTTCTACATGAAGCGCGCTTCCGGCAACGTGGGAGAGTTCTTCCTCTCCGGCCGCAGCGTTCCCTGGTGGCTCGCCGGCACCTCCATGGTCGCCACCACCTTCGGCGCCGATACCCCCCTCGTCGTCACCGGCCTCGTCTACAACCAGGGCATCGCCGGCAACTGGCTCTGGTGGTCCTTCTGCCTCAGCGGAATGCTCACGGTCTTCTTCTTCGCCCCGCTCTGGCGCCGCGCCCGCGTCCTCACCGACATGGAGTTCGCCGAGTTCCGCTACGCCGGGCGCCCCGCCACCTTCCTCCGCGGCTTCCGCGCCCTCTACCTCGCGGTGCCCGTCAACACCATCATCATGGGCTGGGTCAACCTCGCCATGGCCAAGGTCCTCGCCCTCACACTCGGCCTCACGACCACCCGGTCGCAGCTCGAAGCCGTCTTCGCCTGCCTTGCCCTCACCCTCGCCTACAACGCCATCTCCGGCCTCTGGGCCGTGCTCTGGACCGACCTCGTCCAGTTCGTCCTCAAGATGAGCATGGTCGTCGCCCTCGCCTTCTTCGCCGTCCACGCCGTCGGCGGCATGCACTCGCTTGCCACCCAGGTCCACGCCTCCGACCTCGCCCGCCACGCCGCCGGCGGCCCCGCCGTAGACACCCTCGCCTTCATCCCCGCCCTCGGCTCCGGCTTCTTCCTCAGCTTTCTCGTCCTCATGAGCCTCAACTGGTGGGCCAGCTGGTACCCCGGCGCCGAGCCCGGCGGAGGCGGCTACATCGCCCAGCGCATCTTCTCCGCCAAAAACGAAGCCAACGGTGTCGGCGCCACACTCTGGTTCAACATCGCCCACTATGCCCTGCGCCCCTGGCCCTGGATCGCCACCGCGCTCGTCGCGCTCGTCCTGCTGCCCAACCCCAGCGCTGCCCAGGGGGGCTACGAGGGCGCCTACGTCTGGGTCATGGTCCACTACCTGCCGCCCAGCCTGCGCGGCCTCATGCTCGCCGGCTTCGCTGCCGCCTACATGTCCACTATTGGAACCCACCTCAACCTGGGCGCCTCCTACCTCATCAACGACCTCTACAAGCGTTTCCTCGTCCAGCACTCCACTGAGCGCCACTACGTCAACGCCTCGCGTGTCGCCACCATCCTCGTCGCGCTTCTCTCCGCCTCAGCCACCTATTACATGAAGACCCACGGCGACTCCATCGCCGCCGCCTGGAAGTTCCTGCTCGCCCTCGGCGCCGGCGCCGGCCTCGTCTTCATGCTCCGCTGGTACTGGTGGCGCATCAACGCCTGGAGCGAGATCGCCGCCATGACTGCCGCCGCCACCATCTCGCTCTCGCTCGAAAGCTCCCTCGGCCTGCCGGTCGTGCGCCTCCTGCGCCATCTCGACGCCTCCCTGCCCCTCGCCCCGCTCAACCAGGACGACCCCCACGCCTTCGCCTGGCTCATGCTCATCACCACCTCCCTCACCACCGCCATCTGGCTCGCCGTCACTTTCGCCACCCGCCCCGAAGCCGAAGCCACCCTCGCCCGCTTTTATCTCCAGGTCAAGCCCTCGCCGCTCGGCTGGGCCCGCTTCGCCACGCCTGAAGAGAAGGCCCAGCCCTCCCTGCGCTTTCACTTCTTCCATTGGGTGCTCGGCTTCACCCTCGTCTACTCCACCCTCTTCGGCGTGGGCAACATGCTCTTCGGCGGCGCGGCCCTGGGCCTCGCCATGCTCACCCTCGCCGCCGCCTCGCTCGCCCTGCTCTTCTGGAGCCTGGAGCGCCGCGGCTGGGGCGCTTTCCAATAGCAACGTACCGGCAGCTCAAGCTAATTCTCGGCGTCTCTCGGCTTCGTCATCGGTCGCATCTAAACTAGTTAGGACTCAAAGGAGAACGGATGAACGGACATCGCAACATACCTCTTGCAGCACTGCTCTTCGCAACAGCCACGCTCGCCGCGGGTTGCAAGTCCAAGCCCGTCCAGAATGTCGACGGTTCCATCACCAACCCCAACGGCTCCGTCACCGTTCCCGCGCAGTCCGCGCCCGGCGCCCCTCAACCTATGGCGGTCCGCAACCCCGACGGATCCATCACCAATCCCGACGGCTCCGTCACCTACCCGCCCGGCAGCCAGGTCGCCCAGCGCGAATCCGCGCCTCCACCCCCGCAGCAGGCTCCCGCCGGACCCGCTCCCGCTGCACCCGGCGCGCCCGCTCCCGCCCCCGAACCCGTCCGCCTCACCGTCCCCGCCGGCGCCTCGGTCGTCATCCGTCTCAACGGCGGTCTCGCCGCCAGCCGCAACGAAGTCGGAGACCGCTGGAGCGGCGTGCTTGAGCGTCCGCTCCTCAGCCACGGCTCCGAGGTCTTCGCCGCCGGAACCCCCGTCGCCGGCGAAGTCGTCGCGTCCAAGGGCAAGGGCCGTTTCAAGGGAGCCGGAGATCTCGGCATCGAGCTCACCGCCATCGGGCGCGACCGCGTCGCCGCCAGCGAATATGAGAAGGTCGGCAAAGGCCGCGGCAAGCGCACCGGAGCCTTCGCCGGCGGCGGTGCGGGACTCGGCGCCATCATCGGCGGAATCGCCGGCGGCGGCAAAGGCGCATTGATCGGCGGCCTCGCCGGCGCGGGCGGAGGCACGGCCGCCGGAGCCTACACCGGCAGCCGCGACGTGGTCATACCCGCCGAATCTGTCATCACCTTCCGCCTCACCGAACCCCTCACCCGCTAGGCCCCGCCCCCCCGATGACCTCAAAGACGAAGCTGGAGAGGTGATCGTGGGGTTTTCTCTGTCAACCCCGAGAACCTGCCTCCGCATCGTAACCTCAACTGAACAAAGCTCATAGAGCCGCCATTTTCTTGTCATACTTACCCCGGCGCCGCACGTATAATAGAAGCAACCCAAGCAGATGCTTGCCAACCCGGCAGGCATCTGCTTTTTGCTTCACGCAAATCAGCTCTTGGCGCAAAAATAGTCTTGCCTATCGCTTGTCATTCCCGCAGGGGAGGTCCGCCGTTTGTCTGTCCTGGCGATATGGATCTCGTATACGAGGTCCAGACTTAAGCCTCATAGTTTGAATACTTTAGATACTTAAGGGGGGAGGGGGGGGGTACTAGACCGCCGCCGCCACCTCGTGCCGCCGCGCCAGCATCCGCCGCCCGTGCCTGCGCGCCGGCTGCTCCACCGTCCGGTAAAGCACCTCCGCCACCGCAGCCGTCAACCCGAACCCCGCCGCCAGCACGCCCGCCGCCCTCCAGTCCGAATCGATCCGCACCCGCGCCTCGATCGCGTTCAGACAAAGCACGTGCACCAGGTACATCGCGTACGATCGCCGGCCGAGCCACATCATCGGCGCCGCCTCGTGCAGCCGCGACAGCCACGTCCGCCGCGCCAGCAGGTAGCTCAGGAACAACACCGCCGCCGCGCTGAAACACAGCATCAGGTTCTTGCTCACGTGCTCGGCATAGAACCCCAGCAGAAACACCGCCAGCACCACCGCCGGCGGCAGCCGTCTTAGCCCGTCGAAGATGTTGCCCGCGTACCGCCCCGCCAGCGCCAGCCCCATCACGCAACCCATCAGCAGCCCGAAGTACGCCCGCCCCAGGTAGCCATGCCCCAGCAGAGCCGCCACCGCGACCACGACCAACAACCCCGCCACCACCGCCCACCGAGCCCGCGCCGTCTTCGCCACCACGAAAGCCAGTAGCGGCCAAGCCAGGTAGAACTTCTCCTCCACGCCCAGCGACCAGGTATGCAGAAACACCGACCCATGCCCCGGCTCGCGCGCAAACTCGTTCATCAGAGTCAGGAACCAGGGCAGCGCCGCCTTGAACTGCACCCAGCGCGAAGCCTGCGAGGGCATCTGCAACACCGCAACGTAAAGCAGCAAAACCACCCCATACACCGGCACAATCCGAAAGAACCGCCGCCAGTAGAAAGCCCGAAAGTCGATCTGACCCGTGAACGTCTGCTCCCGCCGCAGCAGCGTGGTGATCAGGAATCCGCTCAGGATAAAGAACAGGTCGACCCCGAGATGTCCGTTCAGCCAGCTCACCGTGTGCCCGTCCGACTTCAGGTGGTCGAACATCACCAGCAGCACGCAATACGCCCGCACCCCGTCCAGCGCCGCGAAGTAGGGCATCCTGCCGTCGCCGGTCCGCACAAGCGTTGTCTGCATTGCTGCGAGTGTAACCGGCTGGTGGCACAATAGAGCCATGAGCCCGCGCCTCAGCCGCAACCAACGCTCCGTGGCCCTCTCGGCGGCCCTGCATCTGCTGCTGTTCGCCCCGCTCCTGCTGCCCCACCGCATTCACATCGTGGCGGTGCGCCACCCTGGCACCGCCCGCGGCACTGTCGTCACGTTCACCTACGCCCCTGGCCGCGCCCCGCTGCAGGCCGAAGTCGCCGCGGCGAAGAAAGCACCGTCACTCGCCCGCACGGCAGCTCAGTCAACAGCCGTGCTGCCGCAGCCGCTCGCTGCGAACGCCGCGGCCGGCATGGCACATCCTGACTCCGCGGCTGGCGGAGACTCGCTGGCACCGGCAACGTAACCATCGCGCTCGCAACCTATTTTCCCTGGCCGCGCCCGGATCTCGCGCAGCTTCCGCGCGGCACTCGCGGCGACGTCGTCGTAGACATCACCATTGACGAGCAGGGCAGGATCGTCCAGTCACAGGTCGCCCAGAGCATGGGCGCGGCCATCGATAGCAACGTCCTGGCCACCATCCAGACCTGGGTCTTCGAGCCCGCCACCCGCGACGGGGTAGCCGTCGCCAGCGAGCAGGAGCTGCTTTTTCATTACGAACGAGGCTGAGCTTGCCCGGGAGCCTCAGCCGGGAAACGCCTACTTGTGTTTTAAAGGCGGGGCGCAGCGGTCCATGATTGCCGCGTGCAGCCGCTGCTCGAGCTCCAGCGGGAAATCGTAGATCTCGGCGTTCTTGTAGATGTTGATCGTCTTGGTCGTCGAATCCAGCACAACCTCGCAGTGCTTGCATTCGGCGATGTGGTGCTCCACCTCCAGCAGCAGCTCGGGCGGCACAGTGCCGTCAAAGAAGTCGGTCAGTTTGGCGAGGAAATCAGTGCAGGTCATGCGGGTTGGCCCTCCTTCCGCCTGAAGTAGCGGCTCAGACGCTCCCGCAGTTGCAGGCGGGCGCGCAGCAGACGCGATTTGACCGCGGGGACGCTCAAGCCGAGAGCCTCCGCCGTCTCTTCAGTCGAAAGGTTTTCAATGTCGCGAAGCGTGAAAACGGTACGAAATCCAGGGGGGAGACCTTGGATCGTTTTGCGCAGAATGTCGCCGAGTTCGGCCTGGTTGTACTGCTGCTCGGGATTGGGGCGCCACTCGGCAAAGTCCCGAGGGATAGACCCTTCGTCCGTGTGGACGTCCTCGTCCATCGAGACGGTCTTGCTGGTCTTGCGCTTGCGCAGCCGCATGAGCGATTCGTTGACCGCAATCCGCACCAGCCAGGTTGAGAACTTGCTGTTGCCCTGGAACTGGTCGAGCTTGGTGTAGGCCTTGAAGAATACGTCCTGCGTGATGTCTTCGGCGTCCTCGCGGTTCTGCGTAATATGCTGGGCGACGCGGAAGATCTGCCGGTCATACTGCCGCACGAGTTGTTCAAAAGCAGACGCATCTCCATCCTTCGCCCGGGCGACCAGCGCCACATCGGGGTGTATCTCTTCGGGCGCGATCTTCGCGGACTCTGCAGATTGGATGGCTGGCATAAGCAAACGATGCTGCAACTTTCGCGCAGGAGACTGCTGCGTTCGTCTCACTTGAGTGTACTTGCCATTGCCGCGCGGAGCAATCAGGATAGGGTCAGGCGAGGATGTTTGCCAGGCCAAACCGGGGAGCTGCATGGCTGCACCCGGCGCGGTGCTGGATCCCGATCATCCGCGTCTCACATGCAGAGCACGCCCGCCGCGTACCTGAGTGGATTCACCGGTCTGTCCTGCGTCGATTTCCTCGCGCATCTTTCGCTGGACGCCGCTAGAGTTGAGGAAAGGTTTCGTCGGCGGAAGTGCAGGAGTGAGGGTTCCTTGGTTTCCATGAATCAAATTCGGGCCGCGTTGGTGGTAGCAGCATGCACGGGCTTCTGCGTGCCCCTAGCCCACGCCGCGGTCAGCAAATCGGCCCAGAGGTCGAAGCACACCGCAGCAGCCGCACGGTCAGGCACCAAAACCTCCACGCAAAAGCTTGCCTCCACCCACAAGGCCAAGGTCAGGACGGTCTCCGGCAGGAAGCTCACCAAGGCCGAACTCAAGGCCAACGCGGCCGCCCGCGCCGCCGCCACCGCGCACCTGGTCCGGCTGAACAGCGCCTTCGTCGCCACCGCGCAGCTTCGCCCGATGGCCCAGCAGCTTGCCTCCCTGCGCACCGCGGCCAGCTTCGCCGGCGTCTCCGCCTACGCGCAGTCTCACCCCGGCATCCAGGCCGCTACCGCCTACCTCGCTCTCGGCCACGCCTACTCGCTCGACCACCGCTACGCCGATGCCTCGGACGCCTTCCGCCGCGCCGCCTCCCTGGGCGACGTCCTCAGCGACTATAGCGACTTCCTCGGTGCGCAGGCGCTCGTCAACGCCGGCCGCACCGGCGAGGTCGCGCCGCTGCTCGACCACTTCGCCGACCGCCATCCCGAGAGCATTTTCGACGTCAGCGCGCCCTTGCTGCTGGCCAACTCCTACGTGCAGGAGAAGAACGGCCCCGCCGCCGTCAAGGTTCTCGAACCCATGCTCGGCACCCCCGAGGCGGATCACTCCGACTTCAAGTCCGCCCTGGCCCGCGCCTACCAGGCCTCCGGCGACAACGCCAAAGCCGCCGCGCTCTACCGCTCGGTCTTCATCAGCCAGCCGCTCAGCTTCGAGGCCGCTCCCTCGCTCACCCAGCTGCAGGCCATGGGCATGGCGCCCACCGCCGCCGAACGCAAAGTCCGCGCCGACCAGATGTTCAACGCCAAGCACTACAGCGAGGCCAGCGCCGAGTACCACGCCATCCGCAACGATCCCAGCCTCGCCCAGCCCGATCGCGACGCACTCGACATCTACAGCGCCGTCTGCGAGTTGAAGCTCAAGCGCCTCAGCCGCAAAGACGCCGAGAAGCTGCCCGCCACCAGCGACGACACCGCCGCACTCAAGCTCTACCTCCTCGCCGAGATCTCCCGCACCGAGAAGGACCGCGCCGCCCACGACGAGCTCATCGCGCAGATGGTGGAGAAGTATCCCAACAGTCGCTGGCTCGAGGAGGCGCTCTACTCCGGCGGCAACATGTACCTGCTCACCCACGACACCGAACAGGCCATCTACCATTACAAGCTGCTGGTCGAGCGTTTCCCGCTCAGCGTCTACGCACCATCCGCCCATTGGCGCGTGGCCTGGATGAACTACCGCCTGCGCCGCTACACCGAGGCCGCCCGCCTCATGGACGAACAGGTCGTCCGCTACGGCGCCGGCATTGAGGCTTCAAGCGCCCTTTACTGGCGCGGCCGAATCTTCGAGGACGAGGATCATGACTTCGGCCAGGCGGTGAACTACTACCGCGCCCTCAGCGTCAACTATCCCAACTTCTACTACGGCTACCTGGCCCGGCAGCGGCTCGCCGTGCTTGGCACTCAGCCCCCGGCGCCCCCTTCCCCAACCCTCGCGTCCGTACGCAAGCTCAGCGCGCCCGACCTGGTCGGCGTTGTGCCCGAGGACGATCCGCATTACATCAAGGCCAAGCTCCTGGCCAACGCCGCGCTCAACGAATACATCGGTCCCGAGATCGCCGCCAGCCCCGGCTCGGCGCAGTGGGGCGCGCTCGCCCAGGCCCAGATCTACTCCTCCTACGGCGAGTACACCCGCGCCCTGCAGTCGATGAAGCACTCCGGACTCTCCTTCTTCTCCATCCCCGCCAGCCAGGTGCCCACCGCCTACTGGCGCCTGCTCTTCCCCCAACCCTACTGGGGCGACCTCACCTCCGACGCCGAGAAGAACGGCCTCGACCCCTACCTCGTCGCCTCGCTCATCCGCCAGGAGTCGGAGTTCAACCCCGGGGCCGTCAGTCCCGCGCACGCCTACGGCCTCATGCAGCTGCTCCCCTCCGTCGGCAAGGAGAACGCCAAAAAGGAAGGCATGAAGGGTTTCCAGACCGCCTCGCTGCTCAACCCTTCCGTCAACCTCGAGCTCGGAACCCGCAACCTCAGGCTCGTTCTCGACCGCTTCGGCGGCCAGCCCGAGTACGCTCTCGCCGCCTACAACGCGGGCGACGTCCCCGTCCGCCAATGGATGGCCAGCGGCGACTACAAGGACATCGCCGAGTTCGTCGAATCCATCCCCTACACCGAGACGCGCGAGTACGTGCAGGCCATCCTCCGCAACCGCGAGATGTACCGGATGCTGTACGCTGCCAAGTAGGCGGAACCAAGCCAGTCACATCGCCCGGATGGTGAAATCGGCAGACACAGCGGACTTAAAATCCGCAGCTGCGAAAGCGGCGTGGGGGTTCAAGTCCCCCTCCGGGCACCACGTCTGCACGGAACCTCGGCCGCGTATCTCGGGCCGCGTATCTTGAGCTGCGTATAACGATCCCCGTACAAGGAAGCGAGCATGGACATCATCCTCAAAACAATCCGCGCCGCTGCGGCGCTCTGTCTGTTCATCCCCCTCTGCTGCCACTCCCAGTCGCCCACTGATCTTCCTGTCCTCAAGGGCCTCTCGCCCGTCGCTGCCCTGCAGCACACGCCCGAGGGACAAGCCGCACTGGCGGCCAACTACACCACCACGGGCGGCATCCAGACCGGGACGATCCATCAGTCAACCCTCTTACCCTTCGCAGCCCAGCAGCAGCAGGCTCTGCGCGATGCCGCCATCACCAGCGGCAACCTCGACCAGCTTGCCGATGCGCTCGGCACGGCTCTCGGCTCGGCCTATGTGGCGCGCGCACATACCAGCGACCGCAAGCACTTCACCAGCGTCTCGCCATCCGTCGCCGGCCTCATCGCCTACGCCGATGGCATCACCGCCGCCAACTCCGGCGCTGGCAAGTTCTTCTTTGCCAACCTCACCACCAACGGAACCTCACCAGTCTCCGGCCAGGCGCAGTCCATTCTGAAGGAGATCGGCGGAGTCACCGACATCTTCGGCAAAGCCTATGGCCTCACCGCCGGAACTCCCGGCGCCGATCGCTTCGGAGACTCGCGTCCCTTTCAGACCGAACCCACCGTTCTGCCCATCGTCGGTCCCGACTTCTTCAACGTGCCCGCCAACAACACCGTCTACACCCGCGGACCGCTCTCCAACCTGATCGACAGCCCATCCTTCCCCAGCGGGCACACCACCTACGGGTATACCGGCGCGCTGCTGCTGGCCGTTCTCGTCCCGGACCGCTACCGTGAGATGATCGTCCGCGCTGCCGAGTACGGCAACAATCGCATCATCCTGGGCGCGCACTACGCCATGGATGTCATCGCCGGCCGAACCCTTGCGCTCTACGACATGGCCCACCTGCTGGCCAACGACCCCCTGTACCTCGGTCTTGCCGAAAGAGACGCTCCCGCCATCAAGGACTTCCAATCGGCCGTGGAAGCCGCACGCGCGGACGTAACGGCCGTCTTGCAGGCCGCCTGCGGCAAGACCGTTCAGGAGTGCGCGCGCGAGGACACAAGCCGCTTCAATAATGCCGCTGCGGATGAAGCCTTTTACCTACAAACCCAGACCTACGATCTTCCTGTCGTCTACCCGAACACGGCCAAAGCCCAGGAAGATGTCGCGAAACTGGCGCCTGAAGCCGGCTACCTGCTGACCGGCGCCTTCCCTGCCCTCACCCTGGAACAGGCAGACCGCATCCTTACCGAGACGGAGGGGCCAGGCGGCGGCTTCCTGGATAACGGGTCTTCCTTCGGCGTCTACTCCCGGCTCAATCTCTACGCCGCAGCGGGCCGGGCCGCGCTGCTTTCTCCAGGCAGTCCCTCGTCACCCACTCGTTGATCGCCGGCTTCGAACGCCGCCGTCGTTCGTCATCGCGAAGAAGTACTGCAATCCCCTTTTGGGAAAATCCTGCACGCCGCGATGCTCTCAGACAACAATCCTCGACGAGGCGGGTTGCCAGTGGTGTACTGGTCTTGTTCGGAGAGGTATATCGTGCGTCTACGCCCAGCTTGTGTGGTCTCTTCTGCCCTGCTTGCCTTGCTCGCAATCGTGGGCTGCGGAGGCTCCTCCAGCGGGAGCACAGGCGGCGGCACCGCCAATCCACCCTTCACCTACATCGTCACGACCAGCGCGCCCTCGGTCACCTTCCCGTCCACCACGGTCGGAAGCATAGCCACCATGGCCGTCACGCTCACCAACGGCGGCACCGCGCCCATCGTCTTCAACAGCATCGCCCTCAACAACACCACGGCAACGGCCTTCTCGCAGACCAGCACCTGCGGGACCACGCTCATGGTCGCATCCTCCTGCACCGCGACCATCACCTTCGCGCCCACCGTCGCAGGCCCTGCCGCCGCTAACCTCACCTTCACCGATAACGCCACCGCCGGTCCGCAGACCGTTTCCATCACCGGCACCGGAGCCGCTGCCGTCTCCACGATCTCCGTCCCGCCATCGCCCTTTGTCAATGTCACCGTTGGCCTGCCCTCCCCTACGCTCATCATCACGTACACCAACCTCGGCACGGGTGCCATCGTCTTTAGCGGCGTAGCGCTGGCCGGAGCAAACCCCAGCCTGTTCTCGCTCTCCACCACCTGCACCGGCACCCTGGCCCCAAATGCCGCCTGCACTGCCTCGGTCATCTTCACTCCCGTCACCAGCGGGTCGTTCTCCGCCAGCGTCGTGTTCAGCGATAACTTCCCGTCCGGCTCACAGACCGTAGCGCTGACTGGCTCCGCCATCGCCATCGCATCCGCCGCCAACACCCAGGATTGCTCCGTCGCCACCGGCTTCTGCCCGGAGCTCAACCTGCTCGGCGACCCGCTCGCCCCGGGTGGCTTCCACGGTTATGCCGATCCCTCCATGCGCAAGGACCCCAATAGCCCCATCATCTACTTCGCCTACAGCTGGGCCAGAACCCTCTCCGACGGAACCCACGTCGTAGACCTTCACCTCGCCTCCAGCGCCAACAACGGTGCCAGCTTCACCGAGCTCGGCCCCCTTTACCAGTCGACCCAAAGCACGCAGACCACCAGCACCGCATACAACAGCGTCAACGACAGCTCGACGGAAACCATCGACCTGCTTCCCGTTCCGCTTACCGGAACAAACACCGGACAGACCCTCTGGGTCCAGGCTCACCAGAGCTACCTCGTCAAGCCTCAGGCCGGCATCTACGACCAGCTCAACGCCACCAGTCTCATCAGCGTCAGCGCCGTCCAGCTCACCGCCGCGCAGCAGGCCTCATCCTCAGCCGCCGGCGCCGCCCTCCTCGGCCTTGCCTCGGCGCCCGAAGCTCGCCTGGCCGCCGTCTCCACCGATCCCAATCGCAACCCTACCCAGAGCCTGGCCGCGCTCTCCCCGGCCACCTCCAAGTGCGGCAACTTTGGCCAGCCCGCCCTCTGGTACCAGGCCGGCACCCTCTACCTCGCGCTTGAATGCAGCGAGATCACCGGCACCGGACAGGTCGACGCCAACGAACTCGCCCACTTCCTCTACTCCACCACGCCCTCTGGCCCCGATGCCTCGCAGTGGACCTGGGCCTACGCCGGCGAGTTCGCCACCGGTGCCCAGGCTGCGAAGCTTGGCGCACTTGCGTCCGAAAACGTAGCCTACCAGTTCTTCACCGAGCCCGAGTTCGCGCTCAGCAAGTCCGGCCAGCTTCTGCTCATCCTCACGCCCAGCGTCTTCGCCCCGCAAACGGCGCAGCAGCCCGTCATCCAGTACGGCTGCCGCACCATCCCCGTCACCAGTCTCAGCCCCACAGGCATCACTCTCGACACAGACGCTGCCACTGGTGCGCCGGTCGTCACATCGAGGATCACCGAGACCGACCTCTACACCGCGCCCAACGAGGGACCCGCCGCCTGTACCTACGAACCTGCCGCGACCTCCGGCGTCGTTATCGGCCGCAAGTACGAGAACGACCCCACCTACGGCTTCTACATCTATCCCGTAGCCACCGGAATCTTCCCCTGAGACTCGGCCTCAGACCCCTGGCCTCGGCACTGCTCTCGACACGGCTTGTATGCCGGGGTGGGCTATACCACCTGCGCTGCGTTCGCCATCTGCCGTTCGAGCGTGAGCAAGATCGCATCAAGCTCCGCATCGAGCACGATAGGTGGCTTTCTGAGTGCCTGGTGCAGCGGCCGTTCCGAAACAGGAATACCCTCTCGCTCAGCATCGGAGAGGAGCTCGTCGCGGTGGTACTGGATGGTGTACTCCGCGTCCTTGAGCGTGTGCCCGGTCAGGATCAGCACGACGCGTTCCTCCGGCCCCACACGCCCGTCGGCGACCAGCTTTTTCAAGCCAGCCAGCGTCACCGCGGAAGCCGGCTCGCACCCGATCCCTTCAGCCCCGATCTGTGCTTTGGCCAGCGCAATCTCCTGTTCCGTCACCTGCTCGCACCAGCCGCCGGTGCTCTGCAGCGCATGCACCGCCTTCCGCCACGACGCCGGATTGCCGATCCGGATCGCCGACGCGCGCGTCTCAGCCGTGACCGGCGTCAGCTCCCTGCCGCCGTTCTCCTGCATCGCGCGGAACAGCGGATTAGCCCCAGCCGCCTGCACAATCGAGATGCGCGGGATTCGATTGACCAGCCCGAGCTGCTTCATCTCCGCGAAGCCCTTGAACAGCGCTGACGAGTTCGCCAGATTGCCTCCCGGCACGATCACATGCTCCGGAACCTGCCAATCCATCTGCTCCAACAGCTCGAAGGCCGGCGTCTTCTGGCCCTCCAGCCGATACGGATTGACGGAATTCAGCAGGTAGATCGGATGCTTCCGCACCAGCTGGTTCACGAGTTGCACGCAGCCGTCGAAGTCCGTGCGCAGCTGCATGGTGATGGCACCGTAGTCCATCGCCTGGGCCAGCTTGCCCCACGCAATCTTGCCCTCTGGAATAAACACCACCGAGCGCAGGCCGGCACGGGCCGCATAGGCCGCCATCGCCGCCGACGTATTCCCCGTCGAGGCACACGCGACCCACTCGAACCCACGCTCCACGGCAACCGAGAGCGCGGCCGTCATGCCGGTGTCCTTGAAGGATCCGGTGGGGTTCATCCCCTGGTGCTTGGCCAATATCCAGTCCACACCCAATGCCTTGGCAGCCCGCGGCAGTTCGTACAGCGGCGTGTTTCCCTCCCGCAGCGTCGTCACGCGGTCCATGTCGCGGACGATCGGCAGCAGGTCGCGGAACCTCCACACGCCGGACTGGTCGATGGCCTGCGACGACGTGCGCCGCTCCTGCCACAGCCAGCGCAGAGCGGCCGGGTTTGGCAGGCTCTGAGCGCCGCTTACATCGGGCTGTCGTTCACCCGGGCTGTCGCTCCAGGGGTAAACAACTTCGTAGAGCGACTCGCAGTTACCGCAGCGGAAGTTCGGCGGCACCTGCTCACCGGTTATCCTGTTCGAGCAACCGGTGCATCGAAGCTGATGTGTGGAGATCATCCTTGAACATAGGTTATACGAAGCGCTGCCGCCGGCAGCTGGATCTGGTTTTGCTTGCTATTGCTTTCGCATCGGCATCGCTCCACGCGCAGGCCAAGCCAGTGCAGGCCAAGCCAGCTGTAGTGCTCCGCATCGCCGCTGCCGCTGACCTGCAGCCGGTGATGCCTGTCCTGGCGTCGATCTATGAGAGCCAGACGGGAGTGAAGCTGCAGGTCTCCTTTGCCAGTTCCAGTACGCTCGCTACCCAAGTCGTGAACGGAGCCCCGTTCGACGTCTTTCTAGGAGCGGACTACAGCTTTCCGGAACAGGTCGTGGCGGCGGGACTTGCGGACGCGAAGGAGCCGACCTCCTATGCCACCGGGACACTCGTGCTGTGGGCCCGCAAGGACTCGCCCATCCAGCCGCTGAGCATGGACAGGTTGACGGACCCACGGGTGACACGCATCGCGGTCGCGGATGAGTTCCACGCGCCGTACGGGCGTGCAGCCTACGCCGCGCTGCGCCAGTTGAAGCTCTTCGACGCCGTGCAAAGCAAGCTGGTCTCGGCCGAAAATATCGCGCAAACCGCGCAGTTTGTTGAGTCGGGCAATGCTCAGCTGGGCTTCATCTCGCTGACGCTGGCGGACTCCGACCACATGAAGCAGGCCGGATCCTACGTCCTCGTGCCCAAGATCTACCCCAAGATTCGTCAGTGCGGCGTGGTGATGAAGGGCTCGCCCCACCTTGCGGAGGCACGTGCGTTCATGGTGTGGCTGACATCTCCCAAGGTGCAGGACGGCCTGCAGCGGTTTGGTCTCGAACCGGGCAGCTAGACGGATCCTTCCGTATAGAATCGCATGATGGACAGCCAGGCACTTTGGCTCACATTACGCCTGGCCGCGGCTACCACCGTGGTGTTAATGGTTGTGGCCGTGCCGCTGGGCTGGTGGATCGCGAGCGGGGGTGGCGCGCGCCGCTCGCTGGTGCAGGCGCTGGTCGCGCTTCCTCTGGTGCTGCCACCGACTGTGATCGGCTTCTATCTGCTGGTGGGCCTGGGCCCGCTCACCGCGCCCGGCAGGCTGTTGACCCGTGCGCTCGGGCATCCGCTGGCGTTCAGCTTCGCCGGACTACTCACCGGCTCCATCGTCTACAGCCTGCCCTTTGCCGTGCAGCCTCTGGCGGCCGGGTTTCAAGGCATCGACCGCGGCTATATTGAGACCGCGCACGGCTTAGGCGGGCGGCCGATGCGCGTGTTCTTCGAGACCGTGCTGCCCATGGTGAAGGCGTCCTTGCTCACCAGCTCGGTCCTGACGTTCACCCATACGGTGGGCGAGTTCGGCGTGGTCTTGATGCTGGGCGGCAACCTGCCCGGCGTTACCCGGACCTTGTCCATCGCGCTCTACGACCAGGTACAGGACGGCCGGTATGCCGCGGCCAATGCGACGGCCCTGGCGCTCGTCGGAGTTTCGCTGCTGGCGCTGCTGGTGATCTACCTGCGGCGACCGCGGGGGCGGGGCCTGCGCTATGGCTGAGCTGGTTGCCGACTTCGGCGTGGAGGCAGCGCAGTTCGAGATGGAGGTGGCCTTCCGGCTAAGTGCTCCGTGGACGTGCCTGTTCGGTGCGTCCGGCAGCGGTAAGACGACGATCCTCCGGGCGATCGCCGGGTTTATACGGCCAGCCCGCGGCAGCATCGTGCTGGGAGTGGAGACACTGAGCGATGCGGCGAGCGGCGTCTTCCTGCCGGCTTACGACCGGCCGGTGCGCGGGGCGATGCAGCAGGCGTGGCTGTTTCCGGGCAAGGTGCGCGCCAACGTCGCGTATGGGACGCGGAACCCGCGCGCGGTCACGTCGGCGGCCGTGGAGGAGATGCTGGAGCGCTTCCATCTGCGACAGCTCGCGGACACGGACGTGAGGCGGCTGAGCGGCGGCGAACGGCAGCGCGTGTCGGTGGCGCGCGCGGTTGCGGCGGCGGTCTTCGGCGAGCGCAGGATCGAGCTGCTGCTGCTCGACGAGCCCTTCGCCGGCATGGACCTGGCGCTGCGCGACCGGTTCGCGGCTGAGCTGCGGGACTGGCTGCGCGGGCGCGAGATGCCGGTGCTGAGCGTGACGCACGATGTGAGTGAGGCGTTTTTGCTGAATGCGGAGGTGATCCGGATTGCGGCGGGCCGGGTGGTGGCCCAGGGAGCGGTGCAGGAGGTGCTGGCCGGGGAACGGGAGCGGCTGCGGGAGGTGCTGGGTCAGGCTCCGGAAGCACCGAGAGCACCGAGAGCACCGAGAGCACCGAGATAGACGGGCTCCTGTTCGAGGGTGACGTGGAAGCGGGCAGCGACCTCGGTGCGGATCGCGTCGCGGAGGCGCAGCAGGTCGGCGCAGGTGGCCGTGCCGGTACGGTTCACCAGCGCCAGGGTGTGGCGGGAGGAGATGCCTACCGGACCGAGGGAGAAGCCCCTGGGGAAGCCGGACTGCTCAATGAGCCAGGCGGCGGCCAGCTTGATCTCGCCGGTGGGCGTGGGCCAGTGCGGAACCGACGCATGCGTTGCGGCGATGCTCGCGTAGGTGGTCGCCGGGACGAAAGGGTTCTTAAAGAAGGAGCCGGCGCTGCGGGTGTCGGCGTGGGGGGCTGCGGGATCGATGAGCATGCCTTTGCGATCGCGGATGGCGCGGACGGCGTGGTAGACGTCGAGCGGCGTGGGGTTGGCTCCGCGCAGAGGGGCGAGGTCGGCGTAGGTGAGGTTGGGGTGCGCGGTGGTGGAGAGGCGGAAGCGCACCGCGGTGATGAAGTAGCGGTCGCGGTGAGTGGAGTTGAAGATGCTGCTGCGGTAGGCAAAGCGGCACTGCTCGGCGGAGATGGCGGTGAAAGAACCTGCCTGGCGATCAAAGGCGCGTACGGACTCGATCGTCTGGGCGGCCTCCTGGCCGTATGCGCCGATGTTCTGGATGGGACTGGCGCCGGAGAGCCCGGGGATGCCGGCGAGACACTCCATGCCGCTGAGTCCCTGCTCGCAGGTGTAGCGGACGAGTGCGTCCCAGTGGTAGCCGGCGGCGACGTCGAGCAGGACGCTGCCGTGTTGGTCGGTCCGCTCCAGCCTTGAGGATGGGGCGAAGTGCACTACGAGGCCGGGAAAGCCGCTGTCGGCCACCAGTAGGTTGGAGCCGCCGCCGAGCGCGACGGTAGGCATTTGGTGAGCCTGAGCGAAACTGTGCGCCTCGAGGAGGTCCGGCTCGCTCTCGATGGTGGCGAAGTAGCGGGCCGGTCCTCCAATGCGGAGGGTGGTGAAGGGAGCGAGCGGAACGTGTTCCTGGATCGTCACGGAATAAGCGTACGGCATGGCGGCGGCGGGCTCTGCTGCGGGTGATACCCCCCACCCCCCCTTGTTCAAGTCAAAAATTTCAAAATAAGTGACTTAGGCCTGTATATACAGGCGGACGAAGTAGTCAGGGGAGAAGCTTAGATCTTCGGGCGGAGAAGATTCTGCTAGGCGGGAGAACTGAGGTTTCAGGGTTGATGATTATGAGCTGAGGAGTAAGGCGTCTAAGGGCGTTTTGCTGGATGACTCAATTCTACAAGGCAGGCAGGGGTGAATATGACAGCAAAATGCGCGGGGTAAGTACATCAGAACAGGCGGCTTACGGACTTGAATCAAGGGTTGGGGGCTTGACGGCGATCCTGAACGACGCAAAGCCCCGGTCACCCGGGGCTTTGCGTGTTTGACGTAAAGAGCAGTTAGCTGCGGAGGAACCGGCGGCGTGCGGCACCCGCCAGGGCTGCGATTCCGCTGCCCAGGAGGACGAACGAAGAGGGTTCGGGAGTCGTGGTGGTCGGGACGAAGGCGGCGGTGAAGGTAGAGGTATTGGCTACGCTGGTGAAGTTGAGGTTGCCTGCCACCGTGCCGTAGGTCAGGTCCGTCCGGTAAAAGGACGTGCCGGAGAGGGGCCCAATGGCGGTGGTGCCAGTGTAGGTCTCGAAGGTGTTGTTCTCGGTATCGAGAATGGATCCATTGGTCAGGTCCCCGATACCGGCTACGCCAGTCTGGCCATAGCTTTGATTGTCAAAGAAATCGATCGAATCGGTAAAGAGAATATTGACGCTGTTGCCGATGGTGAGATACCCAACTCCAGTGGAGTCTTCGCAGAAGGCCGGGGAGCAGCTGACGCCGTTCGTGTTGGCACGAAAGTCAATGGTGACGAGCTGGTTGGTGAAGGTGGTCGGACCGATAGTTCCGGAGGCGATGGCGCTATCACTGTAGAGAACGGGAGTGGCGTTGGCGGCGAGGGTGAGGGAAGCAGAGGAAAACAGCAGGATGAGGAGGTACTTGCGCATGGATTCGGCTCCGAAGAAAAGTAGGTTCTCTCCGAACCCTACGGCAAAGGTTGCAGATAGGGAAGTTTCTTCTACATCTTTCGCGTCATTCGTTCCCTTTTTGGGACATAAGTACCTGCTTGCCACTTTTCCACAAGATCCCCTTGTAGAGGGAACCTTTGAGGCCGAGACAGGATCGCGCTTCTAAGCCGCGGCGGTGCCAGAAACCTTCGGAGCCGCTACAATGGGGACGGAGTGGCTTTCGAGGAGGACAGGCATGTATCCAGAGATTATGGTGATCCCGATGCGCGAGGAACTGACGCGGGCGGGTGTGAGTGAGGCGCGGACGGCCGCGGACGTGGATGCGGCGGTGGCCAGGCCGGGGACCACGGTGCTGATCGTGAACTCGATCTGCGGATGCGCGGCGGGCAAGATGCGGCCGGGGGTGCGGATGGCGATGCAGCATACGACCAAGCCGGACAACGCCGTGACGGTGTTCGCAGGGCAGGACCGGGAAGCGACGGAGCGGGCGCGGAGCTACTTCGGCGGTCATCCGCCGACCTCGCCGGCGATCGCGATCCTGCGGGACGGGCAACTGGTGTACCTGATGCAGCGCTCGGCGATTGAGACGAGCACGGCACCGGCAATAGCGCAGGAGCTGGCGCGGGCATTCGATGCGTATTGCGCGAAGACGACAGCTTAGAACAGGTAGAACAGTTACAGGCAGTTGAAGGCAGTTGAAGGCAATTAAGAGCAGTTGAGGACGGGGGGGGCGGGTGCGAGGCAAGCGCTCGCCCCTTTTGTGTCAGTGGCGCAGGCTCAACTGCGCGAGTGACATGCCGATAAATGGGGTATGCCAAGGATTGAAGCGGCAGTCGGCGAAGACAGGCAGGAGATGTTTGCCCCGGAGGTCTTCGCCGGGGATGGGTCAGCGGTGCGGCGGCTGCGGTTGCAGGTGGCGCGAATCGCCCCGCATTTTCGGGCCAGCATACTGATTGGTGAGCGCGGTGTGGGCAAGCTGACGGTGGCGCGGGAGCTGCACCGGCTGAGCCCGGCGGCCGAAGAGCCGTTTCTCGCCTTGCAGGCGGCAGAGATGGCCGCGGGTGCGGCCCTGCCGGAAGGCTGCGGGACGGTTTACCTGGAGGAGCTGGAAGGCCTGGCGCTGGCGCGGCAGGCGGAGTTGGTGGAGCGGCTGAACGGGCTGGACAAGCGGACACGCGTGGTGTTCGCGAGCGAGGCTGACCTGCGCGGGATGCTGGCGGCGGGACGGATGCGGCCGGAACTCTTCGAGATGGTCGTAATGCCGGAGATACGGGTGGCGCCGCTGCGAGAGCGGCTGGGGGATTTTGACGAGCTGGCCGCGGCAATGCTGCGCCGGGCGGGACAGGGCGCTTCGTTTGCGGCGTCGGCGCTGGCCGAGCTGCGGGCTTACAGCTGGCCGGGAAATCTGGACGAGCTTTGGCGCGTTTGCGTGGAGCTGGGCGCATGCGGCGGAGTGGTGGAGCGGAGCGATCTGCCGACGCTGGGCGAGGGCCGGGAGGAGTGGCCGGTGCGGCTGGATGCGGTGATCGAGCGGCATGTGAAGGATGTGCTGCAGCGCTGCGGCGGCAACAAGCTGCGGGCGGCGGAGCTGTTGGGGATCAGCCGGAGCACGCTGTACCGGATGCTGGAAGCGGCCTGACGGCTTGTTGCGGGGGTTATAGGGCGGCCCTTCGGCCCTGGTTCTAGCCTGGTGGTGCGCCATGTAGACTTCTGCCATGCGTGCTTTGGGAGTTCTAGTGCTGGCGGCCGGATTGTTTCGGTGTGGAGAACGGGTGATGTGGGCTCAGGGTGGGGATGTGCAGGCGCGGTCGGCGGCGCTGAGTGGGCTGTTCAAGGAGATGTGGGAGGACCGGCTGAAGCGGTCGCCGGAGTTTGCGTCGAGCCTGGGGGATCGCCGGTACAACGATCAGCTGAGCGATATCTCGCCGCGCGCGATCAACGATGAGCTGGCGCGGCGGAGAGTGTTTCTGACGCGGCTGGTGGCGATCGATACGACCGGGTTGACGGAGCAGGAGAAGCTCTCGAGCGAGCTGATGCAGCGCGAGCTGATTGAAGAAGAAGAGGGCGCGAAGTTCAAGGAGTGGGAGCTGCCGGTGAACCAGTTCCACGGCATTCACACGGACCTGCCGTCGGAGATTGTGAACTGGCCGTTCGAGACGGTGAAGGACTATGACGATTACATCGCGCGGTTGAAGAAGATCCCGGTGCAGATGCGGCAGGCGACGGAGAACATGCTGGCGGGGATCGAGGATAAGCGCGTGCAGCCGGCGTACCTGCTGGAGAAGGTGCTGAAGCAGACGGAGGAGCTGGCGGGCGAGACGGCCGAGACGAGCCCGTTTGTGACGCCGGTGAAGAAGTTTCCGGCGAGCGTGAGCGCGGAGGAGCAGAAGCGGATTCGGGCGGAGGTGCTGGAGGCGATCCAAACGAGCGTGCTGCCGGCGTATGTGCGCTTTGCGAACTTCATCAAGGCGCAGGAGATCCCGGCGGGGCGCAAGGAGCCGGGCGTGTGGGCGATGACGAATGGCGATGCGTACTACGCGTACTGCGTGCGGCGGTCGACGACGCTCGGGAAATCTCCGGCTGAGATACACCAGATCGGGCTAGACGAGGTGAAGCGCGACGAGGCGGAGATGCTGGCCATCGTGAAGAAGCTGGGGTATGCGGATATCAAGAGCTTCGGGGCGGCGATGGCGAAGGATCCGAAGCAGCATCCGGCGAGCGCGGCGGAGCTGCTGGACCGCTACCGGCATAACGAGGACCAGATGCGGCCGAAGCTGCCGCAGCTGTTTGGACGGCTGCCGAAGACGCCGCTCGAGGTGGTGGCGATGCCGGAATATCTGGGCAAGGACCAGGCGGCGGCGTGGTATGCGCAGGGCGCGCTGAACCCGGACGGCAGCGTGTTCCGGCCGGGGCGGGTGAATGTGAACGAGTACAACGCGACGGAGCGGGCGCTGGCGCCGGTGGAGGCGGTGAGCTATCACGAGGGGATCCCGGGGCACCATCTACAGATTTCAATTGCGCAGGAGCTGACGGGGCTGCCGGAGTTCCGCAAGCACATCGGCTATACGGCGTTTGTGGAGGGTTGGGCGCTGTACAGCGAGCGGCTGGGCAAGGAGATCGGGTTCTACCAGGATCCGGTGAGCGACTACGGGCGGCTGGAGGCGGATATCTGGCGGGCGATCCGGCTGGTGGTGGATACGGGCGTGCACAGCGAGCACTGGACGAGGCAGCAGATGGTGGACTACTTCCACGAGCACTCGGCGATTGACGAGACGAATGTGCAGGCGGAGGTGGATCGGTACATCGCGTGGCCGGGGCAGGCGCTGGGATACAAGATGGGGCAGATGAAGATACTGGAGCTGCGGGCGAAGGCCAAGGCGGCGCTGGGCGACAGGTTCGACCTGAAGGCGTTTCATGACGTGGTGGTGGATTCAGGCGCGCTGCCGATGGACGTGCTGGAACAGCGGGTGGATGCGTGGATTGCGGCGGGGCGGAAGAGCTAGGGGCGCGTGTTGAATGCTTGAAGGAGAGTGATATGGCTGGTTCGGTGCTGAAGTTTTTCGAGACGTACACCACGGACGTTCACGGGCAGATTTTTCTCTTCCCGACGATGGACGTGACGGGCTACACGCAGATCAGCGTGGAGTTCGCGACGAGTCTGCGGACGGCGAGCAATATGATAGTGAACTGCAACATGGGCTGGATGGAAGGCGAGACGGTATCGGCGACCGTGAGCCAGTTTCCGCTGGGTGGGCCGGCGAAGATCTACTCGTTTCCGGTAGAGGGTCCGCAGTTCAGCATCGTACTGACGGGCGGGCCACCGAACGCGCAGATCCCGGTTCAGGGGTGGGCGTTTCTGCGCTGAGCGGAGTGGCTCTCTATATGACGAAGTCGATGTCGGTGCCTTCGACGAGGGGGAGAAGCCAGGCGAGCAGCTGCTGGTGGACGGGATGCGTGATGTAGGCGTCGAGGGCGGCTTCGTCGGTGAACTTCATGACGGCGCCGAACTCGTGGCCGTTCGAGCGCGGGGAGAAGTTGACGCCGGCGTAGGTTTCGAGCAGGCCAGGGATCTGGCCCTGGAGCGCCTTGACGTCGAGGAGGGCGCGGTCCTTGTCGGCCTGGGTGGCCTCGGGCTTCCAGCGCAGCATGAAGAAGTGCATGATCATGGGATCAGTATAGGGCGGCGAGTCTGGTAGCTTTTAGGCATGGGCGAGAGCGATCAGGAGATCAGGCCGGTGGTGCAGGCGGCGGCGATGCCGGGGCTGAAGGTGGCGGTGCTGGGCGCGGGAAAGATGGGCGGAATCCTGCTGCAGGGTTTTCTGAAGAACAATCTGCTGGGGCAGGATCAGCTGACAGCGACGGTGCAGCATGAGCACCGGGCGCTGGCGCTTTCGGCGCAGCTGGGCGTGGAGGTGGGAACGGATAACCTGCGCGCGGCCGAGTGGGCGGATGTGATCCTGCTGGGCGTGAAGCCGGTGCAGGTGCCGGCGCTGGTGGCGGCGATACGCGCCGGGCTGACGAAGGAGAAGCTGCTGCTTTCGTTCGCGGCTTCGGTGACGACGGCGTCGATTGAGGAGGGCGCGGAGTGCGAACTAGCGGTGGTGCGGGCGATGCCGAATACGCCAGCGATGATCTCGGCGGGAGTGACGGCGCTGTGCGCGGGACGGTTCTGCGGGGCTGAACAGATGGCGGTGGCGCAGAAGATCTTCTCGACCGTGGGGCGGACGGTGGTGGTTGACGAGAAGCACATGGACGCGGTGACGGGGCTGAGCGGAAGCGGGCCGGCGTTTCTGTACATCATCATCGAGGCACTGGCGGAGGCGGGGGTGAATGTGGGGCTGCCGCGGGATGTGGCGACGCTGCTGGCGGCGCAGACGACGCTGGGATCGGCGCGGATGGTACTTGAGACGGGGTATCATCCGGCGCTGTTGAAGGACCAGGTGACGACGCCGGCGGGATGCACGGTGGACGGGATTCTGGAGCTGGAAGAGGGCGGGCTGCGGGTGACGCTCATCAAGGCGGTGAAGCGCGCGACGATGCGCGCGAAGGAGCTGGCCAGCGGCAAGTAGTGGCGCTCGCGGACGTGGCTTCCGAACATTCTGGCGGGAACGCTACTGGGTTGGCGTAGACGTGGTCAGCAGAAAGAGCCACTTGCCGTTGCGGCGCACCAGCGTGTCGGTGTTCAGTACCAGCGGAGGATCCGGGTGTCCTTCGCACGAAGCGCTCTGGTGAATTTTGTAGACCAGCACGGCGGAATCGGATGAGATCGGCACGAGACGTATATCGCTGAGGCTGTAGCTGGTGAGCGTGCAGGCGTGGGTCAGGGCCGCGACAACCGCTTCCCTGGGAGCGATTCCCTGCGATGAGACATACAGGAACTCGGGAGCCATCGTGGCTGTCAGCGCGGCGGCATCCTGCTTCTGCCAGGCATGCATGAAGGTGTTGACGCGGTTCACGAGGATGTCCTTCAAGGCCGGGTCTGCCAAGGACGGGTCGGCATGTAGAGGCTGAGAAGCAGTCTGCGCGTACAGGGGACTCAAGCAGAAAGATGTGAAAAGGACAGCTGCGCAAAGAAGTTTCATAACCAGGTTCCTCACAGGGCGTTGAATTCTCTTCCGTGAAGCGCAAAGATCAGGGCAACGACAAGCCAGACAAAGGCGACGATGGCGAGCCAAGCGCGCAGGTGGAAGTGCTGTATGGTTGCATCGCGCAGTTGCTGTGCCTGCCCGGAGGTTTCCAGCGATGCGGCATCGTTCGCGCGACCCGCATCGTCCGGGCGGGCGACATGGAGCGCCTGGACGGCGCGGTTTATCGGCAGCTGCTGCCTGACGGTGAAGACCGTGTCGGTGACCAGGAGAGCGAAACAACCGAGCAGGGTCCAGAAGATCCACCGGTTAGGAAAACGCGCGAAACAGGCCATCGCAAAGAGGTAGAGCACGAACGTCGCGTTGACGAGGATCGGCATGCGGACGGCCATGAAGTGGTCCATCGCCTGCCAGGCGCCGACATAGGTGGGCAGCGGCATACGCTGGAGGGCAGGAAGCACACCCATGAGCATCAATGTCTGCAGGCCGGCGATAAGGCCGGTCGGGACAAGCACGAGTGAAAGCGCGATCTTTTGCAGTATGGACACCGTCCTTCCCTCCTTGTGGGTGAGCGCTCATTTAGCCTCATGAACCGCCGAAGCGACGCCCCGTGGGGGCTCATGGCTTGCCGTTCTCTTGGTGCAAGTGCCTACGGAGGAGGCAGATCGGAGTTGCTGGCCGGCGCCTGCGGGCTGGGCGGCCTTGGGGCTGAGAGCGGCTGCGCCAGCCTGACGCCGGGCACGGTCACCGGATGTCGCGCTTTCATGGTCGCCGGCACCGCTGGCGCTGGATTCTGCAATGCCATGAAACTAAGCGCGGTCAGTATCGGCAGCAGCATCGCTCAGACACTCCAGGGGTTCAGTCAAGTCGTACAATCGTATCGAACGTCCTAACCGAGGGCAACGCAAAACTCACATGGCAACCACCGCAATCGCCGTCCCTGCACGCACTCTCCGCACGGCGGAGCGGTTTGCCTGGGGCGTGGTGGGGTACAACGTGCTGGTGGTGCTGTGGGGGGCGCTGGTGCGGGCGACGGGGTCGGGTGCGGGATGTGGGAATCATTGGCCGCTGTGCAATGGCGAGGTGATCCCGATCTCGCCGACGCTGCATACGATGATCGAGTTTACGCACCGGCAGATGGTGACGGGTTCGGTGCTGGCCATGGTGGCCTTGGTGGCGTGGACTTGGCGGGCGAGCGTGAAGGGGATGGCGGCACGGGTGTTCGCCGCGGTGGCGGCGGTGCTGCTGGTGAACGAGGCGCTGCTGGGCGCGCTGCTGGTGAAGCTGGGCTATGTGACGGGCAACCAGTCGGTGGGGCGGGTGGTGGTGCTGTCCGTGCATCTGACCAACACGCTGCTGCTGCTGGCGGCGTTGACGATGACGGCGCGGATGCTCGGCACGGCGCAGCGCTGGTCGGAGTTGAAGGCGCGCGGCACGGACCGGGCGATCGCGGTGGTGGGGCTGCTCGCAACGCTGGTGGTGGGCGTGAGCGGGTCGCTGGCGGCGCTGGGCGATACGCTGTTCCCTGCCTCGACGCTGCGCGCGGCGTTCGCGCAGGATTTTGACGCGGCGAGTCCATGGCTGCTGCGGCTCAGGGGCGTGCATCCGGCGAGCGCGGTGGTGGCGGCCGGGTTTGTCGCGTGGCTGGTGTGGAGGACGCGGCGCGGAGATCTCTTGCCGGGAGCCAAGGTGGTGCTGTGGATGCTGGCGGCGCAGTTTGTGCTGGGCGTGGCGGATGTGTTGCTGCTGGCGCCGACATGGATGCAGATCGTGCATCTATTAGGCGCGGACTTGTACTGGATTGCGCTGGTGATGCTCGCGGCCGCGGTGGTGTGGCCGGGCCGCTATCATTCGTCTAGAGCGGAAGCCTAGCGCTGCGGGGGCGGCGAGGGCTTGCCGACGATCTTGTCGCCAACCTTCTCCGTACCGTGGGCGGTGTCGTGGGCGACGACCTTGGTTCCATGACCGACATCCTTGGCGGCGACCTTGGTGCCGTGACCAACATCCTTGGCGCCCGTCTCAGTGGCATTGGTGGTCTTGTGCGCGACGTGCTTGGTGCCATGGTAGGTCTTCTTGGCGACGTGCTTGGTGGCGTGGCCGGTGTTGACGGCGGCGCCCTTGGTGTCCTGCCCGGCAGCCTTCATGTCCTGCTTGGGTTGATCCTGCGCGGTGGCGGCTGCCGAGAGGCCAACTGTCATGACTGCGGCGAGCGCGAGGCCACTTAGCTTGATGAGGTTCATTGGTTCTCCTTGGGATGACGAAGGCCGGTTGAGGAGTCGAGGCGTTCCGCCCCTGCAGATATAGATTCGCGATCGCCTGCGGACGTTGCTATGTACCTTTCATTATGAAGAGTTGTAAGTTCTCTGCGATGGCCTGAGTATGGTTGACACGGTGGTTTGACATGGGCCGCCGCGATGGGTCCGCGATGCGGCTGAACAGAGACCTGGATGAGGATCGTTTATGCATGAGCTGCCCGCGGCGTGGCTGATGAGCACGCAACTGACCCACCTGGCGCCGGTCGATGTGCTGGTGCTCGCGTTGTACTTCGCGCTGGTCATCTTCATCGGGTTCTATGTCAAGGGCGGGACCAACACGAGTGAAGAGTTCTTCCTTGCGGGGCGCGAGATGTCGGCGTGGATCGCGGGGTTGAGCTTCGTTTCGGCCAACCTGGGCTCGCTGGAGCTGATGGGCTGGGCGGGCGCGGCGTATGAGTACGGCATGCTGGCGACGCACTGGTACTGGATCGGAGCGATCCCGGCGATGCTGTTTCTGGGCATCGTGATGATGCCCTTCTACTACATCTCGAAAACGCACTCGGTGCCGGGCTATTTGCACCTGCGTTTTGGCGAGGGCGCGCGGGCGCTGAGCGCGGTGTCGTTCGCGCTGATGACGATCCTGATGAGCGGCGTGAACATGTACGCCATGGCCGTGGTGATGCAGACGGTGCTGGGCTGGAACATCACGTTTTCAATCTGGGTGGGCGCGGGCACGGTGGCGCTGTACGTGATGCTGGGCGGGCTGCGGTCGGCGATCATCAACGAGGTGCTGCAGTTTGTGCTGATCTGGGCAGGCGCGGCGATGATCCCGATCCTGGGTTTGATCGAAGCGGGTGGGTGGCACAACCTCAAAGCGCAGATCGCGACCAACGTAGGCAATGCGAACTATACGCATCTGTGGACGACGGTGGGGCACTTCCGCGATAACCCGATGGGTGTGCATTGGACGGGAATCGTCTTTGGGCTGGGGTTTGTGATCAGCTTTGGCTATTGGACGACGGACTTCCTGGTCGTGCAGCGGGTGCTGAGCGCGAACAACCTGCGCGCAGCCAAGATGGCGCCGGTGATCGGCGCGGCGTTTAAGATGGCGGTGCCGCTGATCGTGATTGTGCCGGGACTGATCGCGCTGTCGCTGCATAACGCGGATGGCAGCATGACGTATCACCTGGTGTCGGACAGCGTGGCGAAGACGACGGGGCAGCACAGCTACGACGAGGTGCTGCCGCTGATGCTCATCCGGTACTGCGGGCCGGGGCTGCTGGGGCTGGGGATTACGGCGCTAGTGGCGGGCTTTATGAGCGGCATGGCGGGCAATGTGAGCGCGTTCTCGACGGTGTGGACGTATGACATCTATGGCGCGTTCATGAACCGGAAGGCGAGCGATAGCCACTATGTGGCGATGGGGCGCTGGTCCACGGTAATCGGGATGCTGGTGTCGATCTTGTCGGCGTACCTGCTGGTGCATGCGTCGGGGATCATGGACTATGTGCAGGCGCTGTTCAGCTTCTTTATCGCGCCGCTGTTTGGGACGGTGCTGCTGGGGATGCTGTGGAAGCGGGCCACGAAGGCAGGCGGGTTCTGGGGATTGGCGGCGGGCACGGCGGGTTCGATCGCCATGTTTGTGTGGGTGCATAACGCGCCCAACGCGCTGCGCTACGTGGCGATGAGCCCGGATGCGCAGCCGATGGCGGAAAACCTGTACCGCGCGCTGTGGAGCTGGCTGATCTGCGTGGGCGTGACGATCGCGGTAAGCATGGCGGGCAAGGCGATGCCGGAGACGGAGTTGGCGAACCTGGTGTACGGCGTGACGCCGCTGCCGGATGATGGCGCGAAGACGCTGTGGCAGAAGCCGATCTTCTGGGCGGCGATCGTGATCGTGGTGTTCTTTATCCTGAACATCGTATTTTTCTAGGAGCCGTGGCAGAGGAGGAAAGTGAAATGGACGAGACTGAGGATCCGAAGCCGCATCCGCACCTGACCAGGAAAGAGCGTGGCACAGAGGTTGCGGGCGCTAGCGCACCGCGGCGCAGGGAGCTGTCCATCTGGTTCTTCTGCGGGATCCTGATGCTGGCGTACGGGGTGGTGCTGGTGGCCCAGGGAGCGATCGAGTACAACCATCCGCCAGCGAATGAGCTGCTGCTGCCGTGGCTGGAACGGCTGCATCCGACGCTGTGGTGGGGCGTGGTGCTGGGGGTGTTCGGAGGGTTCTATACTGTTCGGTTTCGTCCGGGCAAGGGGTAGCGGAAGGGCTGCCGCGAGCAACGAGCATGCCGGCAAGCTTTCTACCAGGCCCGAGAAGCGATGTCAGGCGGGCCAGGCCATCATGGCTGCAGAGGCGACGGCGAGGAGCTTCTTGCGGGAGGCGCCGTCGCGCGCCAAGGTCGACATGCCCTGGATCACGGCCATGATGTGGCCAGCCAAGGCGGCGGCATTCACGGGCTGCTGCGACGAGCGCAGGGTGCGGTCACGAAGGATCTTGTTGCGCAGCTGCTTCTCGATGTTGAGCCGGATCTCGGCCAGCGCGTGCTGCACGTCCGCGGCAGAGGAGGAGCAGCTGATGGCGGAGGTGGCCAGCAGGCAGCCGGCGGGAGTGCTTCGGCCGGTGAAGCCGCGTGCCGAAGCGCGCAGCAGGTTGGCCGCGGCGTCGCGGGCAGAGGGCGCCTCGTCGATGATCGAGTGCGAGGTGACGGGACCGGAGAGGTAGCAGCTGACTGCTTCGAGGAAGAGCTGCTTCTTGTCGCCGAACGCGGCGTAGAGGCTGGGCGGCGTGATCCCCATGGCGGCGGTAAGGTCGTTGACCGACGTGGCTTCGTAGCCGTGCCGCCAGAAGAGCAGCATGGCCTGGCGCAGGGCAGCTGCGCGATCAAAGCCCAGCGGCCGGCCCGATTTGCGCGGCGTGTTCTGGTGCTGCACGTTTTCCATAGCTTCCACTATGAAACAACTTGACACAGACGCGCAAGCAGGATGTACTTGGTTTCGTAGTGAACACTAAGGAACCCGAATGCCACTTACACGTTACCGCGCGCTTGGACGCTCGGGGCTGGTTGTCAGCCCGCTGGCACTTGGAACAATGACCTTCGGAACCGCACGCTGGGGACTGGATGAGCCTGGATCGGCGGCTGTCTTCGAGGCCTATGTTGGGCTGGGCGGCAACTTCATCGACACCGCCGACGTGTATGCGGGCGGCCGCAGTGAAGAGATGCTGGGCAAGTTCATTGCGGAGCGCAAGCTGCGCGACCAGATGGTGGTGGCGACCAAGGCGGGCTTTGCTGCGGGGCAGGGCGTGCACACGGGCGGCAACGGAGCGAAGCATGTGTACGCTGCGCTCGAGGGATCGCTGCGGCGACTGCGCACGGAGTATGTGGACCTGTTCTGGATACATCTGTGGGACTCGGTGACGCCGGCCGAAGAACTGCTGGAGACGATGACGGGCCTGGTGCGCGCGGGCAAGATCAGGTACTGGGGCATGTCCAACGCGCCAGCCTGGTACGTGGCCAAGCTCGCGACGCTGGCGGCCGTGCGCGGCGTGTCCGGGCCAATCGCGATGCAGTATTTTTACTCGCTGGTGAGCCGCGGCGTGGAGGATGAGCACGTGCCGCTGGGCAAGGAGTTCGGCATGGCGATGGTGCCGTGGAGCCCGCTCGCGTATGGCCTTTTGACGGGCAAGTACGACCGCGCCACGGTGGAAGCCGCACCCGCGCGTGCCGGCGGATTGCCACGCGACGCGGCAGCCAGGGACGCCAGGCGTCCGGAGGGAGACAAGCGGCTTGATGGTGCGAACCCGTTCGGCGATACGCTATTTACGCCGCGCAACTGGAAGATCGTGGACGAGCTGAAGCGGGTCGCGGCGGAGGCGGGCGAAAGCCCCGCGCGCGTGGCGCTGGCGTGGGTCTGCAGCCGGCCCGGCGTCACCTCCACGCTGATGGGGGTGAGCCGGCCGGAGCAGGTGACGGACAATGCGGCGGCGCTAGACCTCGTGCTCTCGCCGGAACATCAGGCGGCGCTTGATGCGGTGAGCGTGCCCTCTGACCCGAGCCTCTACGTCCTGTTCACGCCTGCGCTGCGCCAGCATGCGGTGTTCGGCGGGTGCTCGGTGGATGCTTAGCCCAACAACAACGCACCGGCAGCCCGCGCGAGGCTGCCGGTGTGCTGGCTGCTGACTCAGGCCTGGCTGTAGTCCATGTGGTCGAGGTCGTCGATGAGGCCCGGCCCGAAGGGCTTCCAGTTGAGCTTGCGTTGGGTGAGCGCGCTCGAAGATGCCAGGTCGGACTTGGCGAACATGGCCATCCAGCCGAAGTGTGCCTCGGCCTCCTCGGGCTTGATGCTGACGACCGGCACCTTCAATCCGCGGCCATGCGCCTCGGCGATCTCCTTCAAGGTCACACCCTCTTCATCGACGGCGTGATAGATGGCGCCGAGTTCGGCCTTCTCGAAGGCGAGACGATAGAGCTGAGCGACGGCGGAGACGTGCGCGGCGGGCCAGCGGTTGCTGCCGTCGCCGACGTAGGCGGAGACGCCCTTCTCGCGCGTGGTGGCGAGGAGATAGGGCACGAGGCCCTGCTTGCGCGTGTCATGCACCTGCGGCAGCCGCACCACCGTGGTGTTGACGCCGCGCTGCGTCCAGTCGCGCAGGGCAACCTCCGCCGCAGAGCGCGGATTGGCGTTGAGCGGGCTCTCTTCGGTCGACGGCTTGCCGTCCAGGTTGCCCACCATGGCGGTACCGGAGGTGACTACGATCGGGCGGTTCGAGCCCAGCAGCACCTCGCACATGGCCGCGACGGCCATGCGGTCGTCGTCGATGTTTCTTTGAAAGTTCGAGAAATCGTGATTGAAGGCCAGGTGGATGACGCCGTCGGCATCGGCTGCACCCCGCCGCAGGCTGTCGAGGTCCTCGAGGTTTCCGAGCAGCACCTCGGCGCCGGCCCGCTGCAAGGCCTTGGCGCCGGCATCTGATCGTGTCAGTCCCAGCACCTGGTGACCGGCCTGGATCAACTCCGGAACGAGCGCGGAAGCGATGAATCCTGTCGCTCCAGTAACAAAAATACGCATGGTGATGTCTCCTTCAATGACGGGAAAATTCGGCCGTGTTGCGCCGTCGATCAATAGATGGCGGGAGAAAGCGGACGATCTATACTGGAAGTCCGTATGATTGGTTCATTCGTCCAGCCGCTTCCAAGTCGCGTCGATCGCTTTCCAGAGATGCAGCGTCCACAGCCGGGCCAGACGTTGAGCCCGGAGGCTGGCATGCGAGCGGACCCGCTCTCGGAGGTGCTGGCGCTGATGAAGCCGCACAGCCTGTCGTCGGGCGGCTTTATGATGCGGGGCGAGATGGCGATCTCCTTTCCGCAGCACCAGGGTATCAAGTGCTATGCGATGCTGGCGGGCGAGTGCTGGCTGGCGGTGGAGGGCGTGGCCGAGCCGGTGCTGCTGCGGACCGGCGACTGCTTTCTTCTGCCGCACGGCAGGCCGTTCCGACTGGCGACTGATCTCGCGCTTGAGCCGCTCGACTACACCATTGCGCTGGGGCGGCTGAGCAAGACCGATGAGGTTCCGCACGCCGGCGAGGGCGGGCGCCACATCGCCGGCGGCTTCTTCGGGTTTGCGGGCGGCCGGGCAGAGATGCTGCTGCATTCGCTGCCGCCCATCGTGCACATTCGCAGCGAGTCGGACAAGGCGGCGATGCGGTGGTCGCTGGAGCGGATGCGCGAGGAACTGCGCAATCCGCAGCCTGGCGGCTCGCTGATCGCGCAGCAGCTTGCCTACATGATGCTGATCCAGGCGCTGCGCCTGCACCTTACCGATACAGCCAGCGCGGGCCAATGCTGGCTCTCGGCGTTGTCGGACAAGCACATGAGCGCGGCCATTGCGAGCATGCACCATGACCCGGGACGCTCGTGGACGCTCGAGTCACTGGCCGCCAGCGTGGGCATGTCGCGCTCGGTGTTTGCAGAGCGTTTTCGGCAGACCGTGGGCGCCACGCCGATGGAGTACCTGACGCGCTGGCGCATGCTGCTGGCGGCGGAACGGCTGAAGAATTCAGAGGGCCTGGCGGGCATCGCGCAGTCGCTCGGCTATGAGTCTGAGAGCGCGTTCGGCAAGGCGTTCCGCCGAGTGATGGGCTGCTCGCCGAGGAAGTACAGCCGGCCGGCTCGGTCTTTCACTTCGGAGTCAGAGCAGGCGACGCGCTGACAAGTCAGTGGGATTGACATTGGTCTGATCATCAGCCTATGTTGTGCATGTGTCGGAGCCGGCAGAAACTTCCAGACGTACGCTTTCAGACGGGATCTCCAGGCGTATGTTCCTGGGAGCTTCGACCGCTGCGAGCCTATCCATCGCGGCTCAGAGTGGCTGGACGCAGGCGAATGCAGCGCCGCCATCGGACATCGAGGCGGTACGCGAGCTGATCGAGGCGGCAAGGCAGCGCAGGTCGAGTCTGCCCGGGTTGATGCAGAGGGTTCTTCCCGGCATCAGCAATGGTGGAAACGCGCCGCTACCGGCAGACCCGACGCTGGGGACCAACGGGGACCAGCACTGGGGCACGCAGGCCTCGAACGGTACGGCCGCGGTATGGGGCGATGAGTTCTTCTTCAGCGTAGCGTCGAGCGAGAGTGCGGCCATCGTTATCGACGACACGCCGCCGCTGCCGATGACGCGGATTGAAGGAACCAATCTTTGGTACCGGCTGGAACGGCTGCGCCTGGGCGCCACGCATAACTTCACGCTCTTCTGTGGCGGGCGCAACGTGGGCTCGGGTTCGGTGGCGGGGTACGGCCCGCAGAGCTATCCTGCCGCGACTGGCGCACGCGGAACGCTCTCGCCGGAGAGGAAGGTTGCGGGCAAAGTGTACGGCGGTGCGGAGGCGTCGTGGTGGCTCTACGTGAATCCGGGGATCGACGAGCGGCGCGGTGCGCCCCTGATGATCTGGCTGGATGGCGGGTTGTTCGTGGGGCGCTCCGATGCGCTGAACGTGCGCATGCAGACCGTGACGGACAACCTAACGGCGCTGGGACGGATGCCGCCGATGGTGCACCTGCTGCTTGCGCCGGGTACTGGCGGCACGCCGCAGCCCCCGCAGTTTCCGGGCGAACAGCAGGCGGGCGCGATGCGCAGCCTGCAGTACGACACAGTGTCCGATGCGTTCAACCAATACCTGCGCGACGATGTGCTGCCGCTGGTGGAGCGGCAGGTAAAGCTGCGGCAGGATGGCTACTCGCGCGGGCTGACCGGGCAGAGCTCGGGCGGTATCTGCGCGTTCAAGGTGGCATGGTTTGAGCCGAATCGCTTCAGCCGCGTGCTGTCGAGCATCGGCAGCTTTACGGGGCTGCAGTGGCAGCCGGAAGAGCACGTGGATGGCGGCTACATCTTCCCGTTCCTGGTGCGCCGGGAGCCCCGCCGCAACCTGCGGGTCTGGCTCTCCGACGGAAGAAACGATCTGGACGTCGACTCCACGGGACGCAACGACATCTATAGGGCCGGAAGCTGGCCGCTGGCCAACCTGCAGATGGCGCAGGCGCTGAAGGCCAATGGCTACGACTTCCATTTTCGCCTGGGGACGGCCTACCACAACACGGCGCAGTGGGGGCTCGACCTGCCCGAGTCGATGACGTGGCTGTGGCGTGGCTACGATCCTGAGAAGACCGCGGAAGCCTACGAGCAGGAGGCTGCCGAGAGAGCGAAGCCGATGTATCGCGTCGACGTGGTGAATCGCGACGCCTGGTAGGCGCGGCGGCGATCATGCTTCTACATCGGACAAGGTCACGTCGCCGCAAAGGAAGACCCGCAGCCCCATCGACTGGAAGGCGGCGGCTTTGAGCGTGAGGGCGCGGTCGGCGGCCTGGGCATCGGGCGCGTAGGCGATAGAGACGTGGTTGGCGCGATGGCGCGCCATGAAGGCGTCGCGGCTGATGCCATGGAAGATGGTTGAGACCAGCGGCCATTGCGGCGTGGTCTGGCTCCAGCGCCACGTCACTTCCGGCTCGGGCAGCGTGACGACGCTTCCCCTTCCCAGGTCGACGCAGAGCGCGCCGCCCTCAACAAAGACGCGGCTCCAGACGATCTCGCCGGGTTTGCCGATGCCCTTCAGGGTGCCGCCGCCGAGCGGAAAGTACATGGGCGGCTGGCGATCGCTCTGCGCGCCGCGATAGCCCCCGGCGAAGTGATTCGCGGGCGCGGCGCCGGAGATCTGCAGCACCCAAACGAAGGCTGTGCCGCCATCCACCGCGGTGGGCGCGCCCCAGCGCAGATCGTGCAGTGTGGTGGAGGGATCGAAGCCGAGCGCGTTCCAGCAGCGGTTGGTGACCAGCGCGTCGACGGCCGCGCCCTCGTCCACTTCGTTGAAGTGCGGCAGCGGTTGGCCGGCGAAGAGCTCGGTCTGGCCGGACTCATCGAAGACGGGCGGACGCTCGCGATTGTTGAGCATGCCTTCGGCGAGGTCGGAGGCAGGGACCGTGTCCTTGAGGCCTTGCTGGTACTGGATGCCGATGGCGTCGCAGCCGAACTCGGCGGCCATGCGCGTGGCGGCGATGTACATGCGGCATTGGCCGAGGATCTGGCGGTCGGTGAGCTGGGTCGCCTCGTCGGTGCCGGTGTTGAAACGTACGCCGGCTTGATCGAGCCAGGCGCGGACACCCAACGCATCGGTGTCGCTGACGGTGGCCATGCGCGCGGCCAGGGCGGACTGGCTGAGGCGTTCCTTATAAATGCCGATGGGGTTCAACAGTTCGTCGTCGATGATGGCGTTGTACATGCCCATGCAGCCTTCGTCAAAAATGCCGAGGATGGCTTTGCGGTGGCGAAGATCGTTGGCCAGCCGGCTGCCGGCCTGCTGCGCTGACGGTGGGAGTTGATCGGGCTCGAGCGCGCGAACATGCGAGAGGTCGTGCGCGATGAAGCCGGTGTTGAGCCACTCATCGAGGCCGTGCTGAAAGAACTCATCGGCGAAGGTCTCGCTCCAGAGGGTTGAGAAGCGCACGCCGCTCTTCACCAGGCTTCCATTCAGGTTCAGCAGGCCGACCAGGCCGGGCCACTCTCCTGACCAGTTCGCAACGGTAAGAAGCGGCCCACGATGCGAACGCAATCCGGGCAGAACGTGATGGCTGTACTGCCAGGCGGCCGTGGCGAAGACTAGCAGTGCATCCGGAGGAATGTTGAGGAAGACGTCCATGCCGCGGCGCTGGCTGGGGATGAAGCCGTGCCTGGCTTTGGCATCGTAGGGGAAGGCGCGGACCAGCTTGTGGCCGCGTTGCTCGAAGGCGCGCGCCAGGTTGGCTTCAAGCTCGGCCTGCGCCGGCCAGCAGGTCTGGTTGGCAGCCAGGCGGGAGTCGCCGCTGGTGACGAGATAGATGGTTTGGGCGTTGGTTTGAGACATGGTTTACTCCTTGCGTGTTGAGGCACAGCCCGCTCTCACGGAGAGTGCGGTTCATCCCGTGGCCACCAGCACGCGCAGGTCGCGGATGTTGTTGTTGGTGGGGCCGGTGATGACCGAGGCCGAGACGGCGGAAAGAAAGCTGAAGCTGTCAAAGCCGTCCAGAGCGGCTTGCGGGTCGAGACCATAGTCGCGGCCGCGGGCGCAGGTGTCGCGATCGACCACCGCGCCGGTGGCGGGGCTGTTGCCGTCGAGGCCATCGCTGCCGGCGCTCAGGATGGTGAACGGCTCCTGGGTGCGGCTGAGCTCGAGCGCGCACCAGAGCGCAAACTGCTGGTTCCTGCCGCCGCGGCCAACGTGCTCGGGGAGCCGCACCGAGACCTCGCCGCCGGAGAGAAGACAGACGCGTGGATGTTCACGGCGCAACGCACGCAGGCGATCGAGGAGGTACGCGCCCGCGGCGGCATAATCCCAGTCATCGCAGGTGTTGTCGATGACCACGGGGTAGGCGTCGGACGAGGCGAGCGAGGTGACGACGCGCAGCAGATCAGCGTTCGAGAGGAGCGGAACGACCGTGGCTCTGCGGAAGACAGGATCGTCGGGCTTGATCGTCTCGGGCAGGCTTGGATCGAGAAAGAGTTCTCGTACCGAGGCAGGCAGCAGCTCGAGCATCCGGCTGTTCTGGAGGATGGAGTGGCAATCTTCAACGGTCGAGACATCGGGCAGCGATGGGCCGGATGCGACCATGTCCAGCGCGCCGTCGGGCACGTCCGAGACGATCAACGTGCATTGCGCCGCACCGTTCGCCGCGCCGGCGAGGCGTCCGCCTTTGACCGCGGAGAAATGCTTGCGCAACGCGTTCATCTGCACGATAGGCAGACCCGAATAGACCAGCGCCTTGTAGAACGCCACCGTGTCGTCGATGGAGATGGCTTCGCTCAGCGGCTGCTCCATCATCGCCGAACCACCGCCGCTGATGAGGAAGAAGATTAGCGAGCGCGCGTCGCAGGTCTTCAGCAGCGCCGTTACTTTTTCCGCCGCCGTGCGCGACATGGAATCGGGAAACGGATGGCCTGCGACGAGGTATTCGAGCCCGGCAAGCTCGCGCTCCGGATCAGAACCGGAGACCACAATACCACGCAGCGGACGCCCCGGAGTGAGATGAGCGGAGATCGCGCCGGTCAGCGCCTCGCTCATGGAGAGGGCCGCCTTGCCGACGGCAACGACCAGGACGGAGTCGAGGTCCTGGAGCGGATACCGATGATCTCCGGCCTCGATCGCGTCGGCGCTGCAGGCGACCCGAGAGCTTACCGCGTGGCCCACATCGACCGCGGACATGGCGCGCTCGAACAGTTGGCGCAGGTACAGTTCCGTGGTGATCGGATTGCTCATTGGCTCGGGTCACCTGTAGGGGAAAGCGAAGGACGAAGGTTATAGGCCATGCCCCGCGTCTCACGGACGACGCCCCTAGAAGATGAAGCGTCCGGCGAACTGGATCAGCCTTGGCTGGTTGTACTGCGAGGAGACAACTCCGAAGTTACCCGCGCCCAACTGAGCTCCGGGTATGCCAAACTGCACGCGATTGAAGATGTTGAAAAACTCTGTCGTGAACTGAAATTTTACCCGCTCGGTGGCGATGGGCGTGGTCTTGCTCACGGCGAAATCATAGTTGTTGATGCCGGAACCGCGCACCTGCGAATCTGTGCGGCGCTCGTTGCCGAAGCCGTAGGCCGAGGGCTGCGTGAAGCAGCTGGTATTGAACCAGCGCGCGACCCGTGTGTACTCCGAACCGGTGATCTGCTTTGTGCAGCCGGGAACGACGTTGGGCCGCGCGGTGCCGGCGTAGAACGAGGATTGCAGCACTGTCGGCTGCGCGATGATGGGAACCGGATAGCCCGACTGGAAGGTCGTGATGCCGTTCACCTGCCAGCCGGAAACGACCTTGTCGGCGAAGGCGCCGGGCGAACCCAGGAAGCGATGGCCGCGGCCAAAGGGCAGATCCAGCACATAGCTCAAGACGAAGCGGTTGGGAACGCCGAAGCTCGATTCAGAACGGTCGGCCGCGAGGTGGGTGTAATCCTGGCTGGTGCCGATGTTGGTGTCCAGATAGCCCGACGAGAGCGAGTCGACGTTGTCGATGAACTTGGACCAGGTGTAGGCCGCGAGCAGAGTGCCGGTGCCCACCCGCTGCTGAAAGCTGGCCTGCAACGCATGGTAGTTCGACTGGCCGGTGAGGGTCTGCGCTGCGGCGATGCCCTGGAACTGCGGGTAGGGCACCAGCAGCTGGCCGAGGGGAAGTGTGGCGCCGGACAGCGAGCTGTTGGGCAGCTTGCCGGCGAAGGGATTCGGCGTTGAGGTCAACAACTGCGAACCCAGGCTGTCGTACTGATCAGGAAGTTGATTGAGGTTGTAGCCGCCGTTGCGTGAGAGGTGCAGCCCCGCGGAACCGGCGTAGGACAGGGTCATCACAGACTTCTGCGTGAAGGCCTGTTGCAGGCTCAGGTTCCAGGATTCGGCATAGCTCCAGGGCTGGTACGGCACCATTTGGTTGAAGCCCTGGCCTTCCGTCAGCGCGCTCAGGGCAGCCTGGTTGCGGCCCACCGGCTTGTTCAGCGTGGTATTGGGGAACGGATTGCTCAGCGTGGCGTTGGGTGTGACGCCACCGTTGGTGGTGGCGATCATCGTCGTGGTGGCCTGGTTGATCGGCGAGATACGCGGCCCCACGTCGGTGCCGATGGTGCGGGCAAACGAGATGCCGTAGCCTCCACGAAGAACCGTATTGGAGTTCACGCCATAGGCAAAGCCGAAGCGCGGCGAGAACAGATCATGCTTCTGCTTCCGTTCGTACTTGCTGGGATAGAGCGGCGAGTCGACCAGAACCACCTGGCCGTTGAGCTGCTGCTGCTGACCTGTGACCGGGTTTGTGAAGGTGCCGAGAGGATCCGCAAGCTGGGGCAGAAAGACCGAGTCCAGATTGTTCCGTTCGTGGATCGCTCCGGGTGAATCCCAACGAACGCCCATGTTCACTTCGAGCTTGCGGCTCACCTGGTAGTTGTCGAGCACATAGTAGCCCTGCGCGGTCAGCAGGTGGTCCACCGGCTGGTTCTCGCCGATGCTGCCGCTGGCCGTGTAGCCAAGCTCGAAGGAGGCGAAGCCATAGCCGGTATTGCCCTGCTGCGCGAGCGACTGCGCCGTGAATCCGTTGTTATAGAAGAACTGCCCGGAGCCGTTGAAGACGTTCAGCGCGGGGAAGCGCTTGCCGGTGCGGAACTCTCCGCCAAGCTCCAGGCTGTGTCTGCCGATGATGTGCGTAATGCTGGCAAAGGCCGTGGAGTCTTCGAAGTTATGCTCCTGGAAGTTGCGCGCGCCGAGAATGTAACCGTTAGTGTAGTTGCCGCTGATGTTCGGTTCGGGCAGGATGTGGAACTCCATCTGCTGCCCGAGAGCCGCCCAGGCAGGGCCAAACTGCGCTTCGTTGATCCCTTCCTGGTCGGTCAGGAAGTAGTGCAGGTAGAGCCACGACAGGCGGACATCGAGCACGGTCTTCGGCGTTACGGCAAAGGTGTAGCCCAGCACTGCCTGCTGCGAGCGGTTATTCTGCGCCGGGTCGCCCGTGCCGTTGTGGAAGGGATCGTTGGGCGGGTTGTTGATGTGCCACCAGGTATAGCGCGCGAAGAGCCGCTGGTTCTGCGTCAGGTTGTAGTCCAGGCGCCCATTAGCCTGCGTGTAGTTGCCGCCTACCTTCGAGTTCACGGCATAGTTGTTCACGTATCCGGGCAGGTTCGGCAGAGGAAAGAAGTTCAGCATGATCAGCGCGGTAGGATCGAGCCGATTCATGGGGATCGTGTTCATGTTGAACTGCGTGCGCGGGCCGGTGTAGTTGGGGCAGCCCTGGCCGCCCACCTGGACCGTGCCGCCGCAGGGATCGTAGATGGGGTTGGGCTGCTCGCTGAAGTTGCCCATGCGCATCAAGGGGGTGGGCACCGTCAGCACCAGTGGAAGCCCTTGGCGCACGGAGAAATTTTCCCAGTCGATAAAGGCGAAAAGCTTGTTCTTGACGATCGGCGCTCCGACTGCCGCGCCGTATTGATTCTGCGTGAAGTCGGGACGGCCGATATGGTTCCGGTTGTTAAAGAAGTTGTTGGCATTCAGAACCTTGTTGCGAATGTACTCGTAGGCCGTGCCGTGGATCTGGTTGGTGCCGGAGCGCGTGGTCATGTTGATGACGCCGCCGTTGAAGCCGCCGAAGCGCGCGCTGACGTTGTTGGTTTCCACGCGGAATTCCTGCACAGAATCCTGAACCGGATCGAGGCTCACGTAGTTGTTCTGCAATAGCATGTTGTCCGGTGCGCCATCGATGTAGATCACGCTTTGTCCGGCAAAGCCGCCGCCGATCTGATAGTTGCCGATGCCTCCGGGCTGCGAGAACGCGCCGCCATTCTGATTGCCCACCGGGCTGCCCTGGCTCGAGCCCTGGGGCACCACGCCGGGAATCAGCGTGACGAGGTTCAGAACGTTGCGCCCGTTCAGCGGCATGTCCTCCACCTGCCGGCCTTCGACGACGGTGCTCAACGAGGATCCGGCGGTGTCGAGCACCTCGGCTCCCGCAGCCACGTCCACGGTGGTGCTCGCCGTGCCGACCTGGAACGTAATGTCGATGGCCGCGGTCTGGCCCGTGGTCAGGTCGACGCCGGTGCGGATGATGTTCTGAAAGCCCGTCTGTTGCGCGCGGATCTCGTAGCTGCCGGGCGGCAGCTGCGGGATGGAGTACAGACCAGAAGCATTGGTGGTGGTGGTACGCGTGGTGTTGTTCTGCGTCGACACGACCGTGATAGTCGCGCCCGAAACTAGGGCTCCAGTCGGGTCGGTGACGGTCCCATGCAGGTTGGCAAAGTCCTGCGCGTTGGCCAGACCTGCCACAAGACCAATGGCGAGCAGCACTCCGGCGGCGCGTTTGATGTATCCGGACAGCAGAACTCCGGGGGTGATGGGCATGGCGTACCCTCCTGGGGACTCTCTGAGGAACGCGGGCATCCTAGGCTGATTGTCAGACCAATGTCAAGTGCTGATTGTCAGACCAATTTTCACGTGGGATAGTGCACCTGGAGAGTGCCGCGAAAGTGACGCGATAGCTTCCTCGGCGAGAGTGAGGCTATTTCTTGGCGCGCAGGCGGTAGCGGTCCAGGGCGGCTTCAAGGTGAACCTGCATCTGCATCCGCGCCAGGTCCGAGTTCCTGCCCTTGATCGCGCTATAGATCGCGATGTGCTCCTTGTGCGATAAGGGCACCGCGTTGGGCAGAGGCAGCACCTTCTCGAGCCCGCGCACGAGGTGCGAACGGATGGTCGACAGCAGGCTATAGAGCAGCGCGTTGTCAGAGGCCTTGGCCAGCGCGACATGAAACTCCAGGTCCAGCTTCGCGAACTGGGCCTGGTTCTTGAGGCATTCGCTCATCCTGGCCAGCAGGTGCTCCAGCCGAAGCAGATCGTCGGGCTGCGCGTTCGCAGCCGCATCCGCCGCCACCGCGCCCTCAAGCGCAATGCGGACCTTGAGCAGGTCTTCAGTCTCGCGCTGTTCGGTCATCAGGCTCCACTCGAGACTCTTCTCGATGAAGCGCGCGTCGTTCTTGGCCACGGACGTGCCCTCGCCCACGCGCGCGTTCAGGATGCCGACCATGGAGAGGCAGCGCAGCGCCTCGCGCAAGGATGACCGGCCCACCCCGAACTGCTGGCAAAGCACACGCTCCGAGGGCAGCCGTTGCCCAGGCTTCAGACGGCCCTGCGCGATCAGGTTCATGAGCTGTCGGGCGACTTCTTCGCCAATTGAAACCCGGACGACAGGCTTCACCTTCATCGCTTCGGACGTTCCGGAACCAGCGCGTCGTACTGTTTTGGTCTTCGCCATAGCCTCTTGCGTACTTGACTCTGTGATTCTAAAGCCCGGAGGCGCCACTCGGAATAGCAGTTGCATTAGCGGTACGCGGCCCGGCACCATCCGCGCCGGCCGCCGTCGCCGCCGCCATGATCGCCTCCTGCGTCGTGGACCTGGCGTCCAGCACCGCCGTCAACTCCCCTTCGTGGAGCACGAGAATGCGATGACAGCAGCGCAGCAGCTCCGGCAGCTCCGAGCTCGCCAGCAGGATGCCCTTGCCCTGCGCGGCGAGCTCGTCGATGGTGCGGTACAAGTCCTGCTTGGCGCCGATGTCCACGCCGCGGGCCGGGTCGTCAAGGAACAGAACCTCGGGATCCTTCAGCAGCCAACGCCCAATCAAGGTCTTCTGTTGATTGCCGCCGCTCAGCAGACTGACCTCCTGATCGACGGATCGGCACTTGATCCGCAGGTCTTCGCGAACCTTCTCGACCGCCGCCCGCTCGCGGCTCGTGGCAACGACGCCCAGCCGTTGCAGCCGGGGCAAGACGCAGAAGCTGGCGTTCTCGCGGATGCTCATCTGCATCATGAGCCCGGCCGCCTTCCTGTCCTCCGGCACCAGCCCGACAAAGCGGGGCAAGCTGCGCTGCAGCTGCGATGATGGCAGCGCGTGTCCGCGGTGAGAGACCGCTCCGGCAACGATGCGCCGGAGCCCCGCCAGCGCCGCGCCAAGCTCGCTGCGGCCCGCGCCCATCAGCCCGGCGACTCCCAGCACCTCACCGGCGTGCAGCGTAAAGCTGACCTCTCGCAGCTTGTGCGTGGACAGGCCTTCCACCCGCAGCAGCTCCTCCGATCCGCGCTCCACGGTTGTGCTCTGAGAGAGATCAAGCTGCCGGCCCACCATCATGCCGATCAGCTCAGCGATATTCGTCTCGTCGCGCGATCGCGTGCCCACCAGCCGCCCGTCGCGAAGCACCGTCATCTTCTCGCAGATACGCCAGATCTCGTCCATCTTGTGCGAGACGTACACGATGCCGACCCCACGCCGCTTCAGGTCGTCGATGACCGCGAAGAGCCGGTGCGCTGCGTCCTGCATCAGCGAACTGGTGGGCTCATCCATCAGGATGATGCGAGCGCCCATGCTCAAGGCACGCGCGATGCAGGTCAACTGCTGCTGCGCGATGGAGAGTGAATCGAAGAGCTCGTGGCCGGTAAGCTGCAAGCCCACCTGGCGTAGAAAAGGCCGCGCGAACTCCGCCATGGCTGCGTGGCTTACCAGCGCGCCAGAGCGAAACTGCAGGTTGCTGATGACGATGTTCTCAGCCACGGAGAGCGCCGGAAACAGATCGAGCTCCTGAAAGATCATCGCGATGCCAAGCCGCTGCGCGTCGAGCGGAGTGGAGAGCTCGACCGGCTTTCCCCCGACCTCGAGATGTCCGCGGTCCGGACGCGCGGCGCCGCAGAGGATGCGGGCCAGCGTGCTCTTGCCGGCGCCGTTCTCGCCCATCAACGCGTGCACCTCGCCCGGCCAGATGTCGAAGTTCACGCCTTCGAGCGCATGCACGCCGCCGTACTGCTTGGTGATGCCGCGAGCTCTCAGCATTGGTTCCATCACGCCCGGCTCCCTGCGCGCAACTGGTCTGTAGCTGGCCTGATTGTCAGGCCAATGGTATGGTAGCATGGTCGTCCGAACCGGCAGATCTTGTCAGGCAGCGTTTGAACCGGCAGCATGAAGGGGGGCGTCTTGAACACGACCGCGCAGCCGCTCCAAGCCCGGCGCCGCTTCCCTGCGTGGCTCGCGCACGCCGAGTTCCGCACGCTACTGGCACTGGTTGCCATCGTCGTCATAGCCGGCCTCACCACGCCCTCCGCGTTCGATGGCACGCCCATCTTCTTCCAGCTCGGCAACCTCACCGACATCCTGCGCCAGGTCTCGCTCATCGGCATACTATCCATCGGGATGACGCTCGTCATCCTCACAGCCGGCATTGACCTCAGTGTGGGCAGCCTGCTGGCGCTCTCAACCACCGTCACCGCCATGGTGGTGACGCGCGCCGCAAGCGCATACAGCCAACCGGTGCAGATGGCTGCGGCCATTGCGGCAGGCGTTGGAGCCTGCACGCTCTTCGGCATCCTGAACGGAACCCTCATCTCCTCGCTGGGCGTGCAGCCGTTCGTCGTCACGCTGGCCTCCATGATCGGCGTGCGCGGATTTGCCAAGTGGATCAGCCGCAACGAGAACATCGATCTCGGCTTCGGCACCGACGCGGCGTCGCGCTTCGCTTCCGTCTTCCGGCAGAAGCCACTGGTCGTCGGCACCTATCTGCTGGTGTCGCTGGCCGCATGGTTCCTGCTGGCGCGGACAGTGCTCGGGCGCTACATCCGCGCGGTCGGAGACAATGAACGTGCGGCGGTCTATGCCGGTCTGCCGCTGCGCTCGACCAAGGTCTGGGTGTACAGCATCAGCGGTCTGCTGGCCGGCGTGGCTGGGGTGCTGTATGCGGCGGAGAATCATCAAGGCAATCCGAACTCGGGCGTCGCGTACGAGCTCGATGCCATCGCCGCGGTGGTGATCGGCGGCACACGCCTTTCAGGCGGGCGCGGCTCGATTCTCGGCACCGTCATGGGCACGCTCATCCTGGGCGTCATCACCAACATGCTGCGGCTGCGCAATGTCGACAGCAACGTGGAGATGATGATCAAAGCCGCCATCATCATCGCCGCCGTGGCGCTGCAGCGCAGCGCCAGAAAGCTGTGAAGCCCTTGCCCGGCGCCCGCAGGACCGTCTTCTTCTTGCTGCTGGCGCCGACGCTCGCCTGCGTCTCCTGCCGCAGCCACTCCGGTCCGCGGCCCAAGGTGATCGCCTTCAGCAATCCCAACAACGCCGAGCCGTATCGCGCCGCGCAGCTTGCCCTGCTGCGGCTTCTCGCCTCCGAACACAGCGACATTCGCCTGGTCACGGCGGACGCGCAGCAGGATAGCGACCGCCAGGCGGCACAGGTGGAGAGCCTCGTCCGCCAGCGGCCCGATGTGCTGATCGTTGCGCCCAACGAACGCACCGCATTGACCCAGCCGATGGTCGATGCCATGCAGGCGCACATCCGTACCATCTGTCTTGAGCGCGATATTCTGCAGCCGGCGTACACCACGTGGATCCGCGCGGATAACCGCCAGATCGGCAGGATGGTCGGCGAGTTCCTGGTCTCAGCCTTGAAGCAGAAGTACGGCACGCCGCGCGGCCGCGTCGTCTTTCTGCGTGGGCTGCTGGGGGTCGAGGCGGAGATCAATCGCGATGCCGGCGCCCGGGAGGTGCTCTCGCGCTATCCCGAGATCCAGATCGTGGCCGACCCGGTGGCCAACTGGAACCAGTCCGAGGGCAAGGACCGCATGACCGAGGTTCTGCGCACGCAAAGCCAGATCGACGCCGTCTACGGGCACAACGATCCCATGGCCGTGGGGGCCTACCTGGCCGCGCGTGAGCTGGGCCGGGAACACGAGATGATCTTCGTCGGCGTGGACGGGCTCGGAGGCCCCGCGGGCGGCATCAAGAAGGTGATGGACGGCGTGCTGCAGGCCACCTTCATCTATCCCCTGGCAGTGGATAAGGCGTTCGAGATCTCGCTCGAGATGCTGCACGACCCGGGCTTCGTTCCTGACAGGATCTACACGCTCGAGAGCCAGATGGTCACGCGGGCCAACGCCGCCGCGCTCTACGCCGCAACGTCAGTCTCAGCCACGGAGTGACCGCCATGTTGTCCACCAGCACCACAAGTTCCTCCGACGCCGCGCCAGCTACTCCGCACGCCCCAACGCTGGCCAGCGCCTACAGCCAGGTTGGCAAGCGGCTCATCCCTGTGCTGATGGTTCTCTATCTCATTGCGTTCCTGGATCGCGTCAACACCAGCTTCGCCGCCTTGACCATGAACGCCGATCTGCGCATCAGCGATTCGCTCTTCGGCCTGGGCGCGGGCATCTTCTTTGTTGGCTACTTCGTCTTTGAACTGCCCAGCAACTTCATGCTGGCGCGGGTAGGCGCGCGGCTTTGGATCGCGTTCATCATGGTGATCTGGGGCGCGCTCTCGGCCGCGCTGGCCTTCGTGCACAACGGTCCGGAGTATCTGCTGCTGCGCTTTCTCATCGGGGCAGCCGAGGCCGGCTTCTTCCCCGGCGTCGTGCTGTATCTCACCTACTGGCTGCCGCGGTCCGTCCGCGCGCGCTACCTGGCGAGGTTCATCGTCGCCATCCCGCTCTCGACCGTCATCGGCGCGCCGCTCTCGGTACAGATCCTGGGCTTGAACGGGAGAGCCGGCCTGCACGGATGGCAGTGGCTCTTCCTGCTGGAAGGTCTGCTCGCAGTCTTCATCGGCCTGCTTGTGCCGCTGCTGCTGGTCAACGGCCCCGCGCAGGCGGCGTGGCTCTCGACCCAGCAGCGAAGCGCCCTGAGCGCTGCGATTGCCGCTGAGGAAGAGCCCGGCAGCGCGCATCCGGAGTGGCTTTCCTTGCTCGGAAGCCCCATGGTGCTGGTCTTGATTGCGGCCTATTTTGCGTTGACCATCGGGCTGTATGGCCTGGGCTTCTGGATGCCGCGCATCCTCACCGCGGAGGGCGTGAAGCCGATGCAGCTGGGCTGGATCGCCGCGATCCCCTATCTCGCTGCCGCCGCCGGCATGACCGCCTGGTGCAAACGCGCGGAGCGCAGCGGACGACGCGCAAAACATCTTGCTGGCGCCTTTGTTTGCGCGGCGCTGGGCGTGCTGCTTGGCTCGATCCATCATCAGTTGGCGCTCAGCGTGGTGGGCTTCGGCTTTGCGGCGCTGGGCATCTTCACCGCCATGCCGCTCTTCTGGGCGCACGCGACCCTGGTGCTGCGCCACGGAACCGCCGTCGTCGCCGGCATCGCGATCATCAACTCCATCGGGAACTTTGGCGGGTTTGCCGGGCCGGTGGCCATGGGCATGATGCTCGAGCGCACGCACTCTTACTCGCTCGGACTCTCTTCCGTCTCGCTTGCGCTCGTCGCCGGAGCAGCTCTCATCTGGTGGTCCACACGCCTCGCGTCGCGCCTGCCTACTTAGGCGGGTTCGCCGGCAGCTTGATCTCCGGCGAGCCATTCCCAGGGCCCGCGACCGGCTGCAGCGCAGGCAGCCTCGAGTCTACGTCCGGCAAGAGCGGAAACGGCATGTGCGGCTCAGCCTGGTACCAGTACGCCACGGAGTAGAAGTTATCGGAGCGATGGTTGGCGTGGCCGTGTTCGATCGTCGCCTTCATGGATGAAGTGAACGGGATAGGCGAGTCGAAGTGAAAGCGGTACACGCTGGAGCGCGAGCCGGCTTCCTCCTTGCCGACGACGGGCGCGCCGAAGAGCGGGTAGGAGAACGGTCCGCCGCGAAAGTCCCACGCGCCCAGGAAGTAGTCTTCCGTGCCCGTGCCCACGATGGCCGGCGCGCTCGCTCCGTCGATGAAGAACATGTCGTTGCCCTCGCCCCACCACAGGTCCTGATTCTGCAGCACGGACATCGTCACGCCCACATACTGCCCGTGGCCCTTGGCCTCGAACCAGACGTAGTTGTCGTCGCCAGTAAGGTTGCGCTTATACACCACCAGCGGATCGCTGTTCTCGTACCACTCGCCGGTCCAGCCATGGTTGGGCTGCGCCTGCCGATACTGCGCGTGGAAGTACAAGGTGTTCGGCGCCAGCGGATGCGCGTCGCGGCGGAAATCGATGTTGTAGTACATGCGCAGGACCGACTTCTTGCCTTCGTTGGTCAGCGTAACGCGCGCGTGCTTGGCGTAGGGCATGGGGAAGAAACTGTTCATCGCCTTATCGCTAGCCACCGAAAGCAGCGCCGAATCCCAAGCGTAGTACGACCCCAGGCCTAGCCCGAAGAAGTCGCCGATCGGAGTCTCCACGCTGGGTGTCGCCTCGTCGTCCCAGTAGATGCGCAGCACGATCCGCTTCAGATGGTTGGGCTCCAGGCTGTCGATGGTGAACCACATGTGCGAGATCATGCCCGGCCCGGCCTCGTCGAGAATAGTCATCGTCTGGCCCGGCGTGATGGTGCGATAGTCTGCGTTGGCGCCAGTTGATTCCCTGCTGGTAGCGCGGTGCAGCGTATAGGTCTGCTGCTGGGTAAGCACAGGGAAAGATGCGGGCAGCTGAGCTTCCAGCGCACAGCCGGAGAGAACGACGCACAGCGGAAGCAGCGATCGCAGCATCGGGGGAAAAGCTCCAGGCGCAGGCGCGCCGGCATCAGACTAGGTTGACTGTCAGACCATTGTCAACGCCCGCGCAACTCGCTCCCCGCGCCCCCACGCTTCCCTGCCCGGGTGAGACTACCGCCCGCTGGCATTCCCGGCCGACTTCTTCGCCGCCTTCTTTGCGGCCTTTTTAGCCGCCTTCTTCGCCGACTTCTTGGCAGACTTCTTTGCGGCGTTCCTGGGCGTCTTCCTGGCGGCCGGATGGTTGTCGTCGTCAGGATGGATCAGCTTGTTGAAGTTGCTCTCCGCCCCCTCGACCGTCTGCTCCTGGTACACCAGCGCGAGTCCATTCTCGTCGAACTTCTCGAAGAACTCGTCCCACGAAATCTCCTTCAGCGCACCGTCGTTGGCATGCGGCGCCTTTGGAAACATGATGCGCAAGATCCCTACCTCGCCGCGGCCTTCGGTGCTCTCAACCTCCGCCGGCACCGCGCCCCGGCGCTCCGCCCACTGCCTGATCTCATCGTGATCCTGTGTTGTCTTCGAAAGCGCGATCCTGTCTCCTCCGCGTAGTCCAGCCTGCGTTCGGAGGCTTCGATGTGCTGCTTCGGCCAGCCTTTGCATCCTCGCTCAGCCGTGTCGGCCAAAGTCCGCATCACGATTATCGCGCCCGCGGATGCGAGGCCTCGTACACCTCCTGCACCTGCCTGGCCGAGACCTGCGTGTAGCGCTGCGTGGTCGAGAGCCGTTCATGGCCCAGCATCTCCTGGATCGCGCGCAGGTCCGCGCCTTCTTCCAGCATGTGCGTTCCAAAGGCATGCCGCAGCGTATGCGGATGCACATCCGCCGGCAGCCCGCGGCTCTGCGCAATCGCCTTCACGATGCGCCCCACGCTGCGCGTCGTCAGCCGGCACGTGCCGCGCGCGCGTGCATTCAGCAGCAACGGCCCCGCCGTGGCCAGCGTCTCCTTGCCCGCTGCCGTCAGCTTTGCGGCCCGCGCCGGCAGGTACTCGCGCAGCGCCATCGCCGCCGCATCGCCCAGCGGCACCAGCCGTTCCTTCTTGCCCTTGCCCCGCACCAGCACGGCGTCGTCCGCCCAGCGCACGCTGCCCATATCCAGCCCGCACAGCTCGGAGTTGCGGATCCCGCACCCGTACAGCAGCTCGAAGATCACGCGATCGCGTTCCGGCCACGCGCCGGCGCCGTCCTGCGCATCGAGCACCCGGTTCATCGCCTCCACGCTGGGCACTCGCGGCAGATGCAGCGCGCGCTTCGGCGTGCTCACCAGCAGCGCCGGATTCTGCCGCACCTTGCCTTCCTTCGCCAGCCATTTGAACCAGCTTCGGATCGCCGCCAGCGCCCGCGCCGCGCTCGCCTTGCTCAGCCCGCGCTCATACAGCAAAGCCATGTACGACCGTATGTGCAGATGCTCGACCTCCGCGATCCCGCGCCCCTTCAGTTCCCTCTCCAGATACGCGGCAAAGTCGCGCACCTCGCGCGAGTACGCCCGCACCGTGTGCTGGCTCGCGCCGCGCTCCGCACCCAACACCCGCAGAAACGCCTCTGCAACTTCGGAGATCTCATCACCCGGCACGATCCACCGCCCTCTTGCCGCGCGGATGATGCTCCCGGTGCACTGCCTTCAGCCGGCCCAGCGCCACATGCGTATACACCTGCGTGGTCGCGATATCGGCGTGGCCCAGGAACGTCTGCACGCTGCGTAGATCCGCGCCATGCTCCACCATGTGCGTGGCGCAGCTATGCCGCAGCTTGTGCGGGCTCGCCGTCCTGCCATCCGAGCAGCCCCGCACCATCTCCCACACCCATTGCCTGGTCAGCGGCCGGCCGCGAACGCTCAGAAACATCGCCCGCTGCAGGCCGTGCCCGCTCTCAGCCAGTCCCGGCCGGCCCCGCTCCAGGTACATCTCTATCGCCTCGCAAGCCTTCCGTCCCAGCGGCACGATGCGTTCCTTATCGCCCTTGCCCCGCACCTGCGCCCGCTGCACATCCAGCCGCACGTCCTCCACCCGCAGCGCGCAGATCTCCCCAACCCGCAGCCCGCCCGCATACAGCAGCTCCAGGATGGCGTGATCCCGCAGCGCAATTCCGTCCGCGTCCGCCGCGCGAGCCGCCGCGCCCGTGCGTTCCAGCATGCGCCCCACCTCCGCCTCGGCCAGCGACTTCGGCAGCACCTTCCAGCTCGACGGCGTCTCCACGTTCACCGTCGGATCGCTCGCCACGCGCTTGTCCATCAGCAGCCAGCGGTAGAACCCGCGCAGCGCGCTCAGCTGCCGCGCAATCGACCGCGACTCCACCCCGTTCGCCCGCCGCTCCTCCATAAAGCGGCTCACATCCTCCTGCGTCGCCGTCTCCAGCACCCCCACGCGCTTCTCCAGAAACTCCGCAAACTGCTCCAGGTCCCGCACGTAGCTCTCCACCGAGTTCGGCCGCAAACCCTTTTCCACCCGCAGGTACGCCCCGAAGTCCCTGACCAGCCGCACGTTCTCCATGCAACGATTATCCCGCCGCCCAACCGGCCCGCGCGCCCTGCCCGCCGCCCCGCACCAGCCCAGCCACGAACCCAGCTTCCTACTCCCCGCGCGCGTTTTCCTGCAGTTATCCCGCCGCCGCGCCGCTCTTCTATACTCAAGTTGCCATGTTTGAAAATCTCTCCGATAAACTCCAGCGCTCCTTCAAGACCCTCCGCGGCCAGGGCACCATCACCGACGAGAACATCTCCGACGCCCTCCGCGAAATCCGCCTCGCCCTCATCGAATCCGACGTCAACTTGGGCGTCGTCGACACGCTCATCGAGCACATCCGCGCCAAGGCGCTCGGCACCCAGGTCACCACCGCCCTCTCGCCCTCCGAGCAGATCGTCAAGATCGTGCACGACGAGCTCGTCGCGCTGCTCGGCCGCGACATCGCCCGCTTCAAGACCGCCTCGCAGCCGCCCTCGGTCGTCCTCATGGCCGGCCTGCAAGGCTCCGGCAAGACGACCACCAGCGCCAAGCTCGCGCAGTGGCTCAAAAAGGGCGGCCACCGCCCCATGCTCGTCTCGGTCGACGTCTACCGCCCCGCCGCCCGCGAGCAGCTCGCCCTCGTCGCCAAGTCCACCGGCGTCAACCTCTACGAGGGCAAGCTCGACGCCACCGCGCAAAACGGCACGCCCGAGGTCCTCCGCCTCGCCCGCGAAGCCAAACGCGACGCCGCCAACTTCGGCTGCGACATCCTCATCGTCGACACCGCCGGCCGCCTCGGCATCGACCAGGTGCTCATGGACGAGATGGCCGAGCTCAAAAAGCTCCTCTCGCCCTCCGAGATCCTCTTCGTCGCCGATGCCATGACCGGCCAGGACGCCGTCAACTCCGCGCGCGCCTTCAACGACCGCCTCGCCATCACCGGCGCCATCCTCACCAAGATGGATGGTGATGCGAGAGGCGGCGCCGCGCTCTCCATCCGCCAGGTCACCGGCGCGCCCATCAAGTTCCTCGGCACCGGCGAAAAGCCCGACGCCTTCGAGCCCTTCCACCCCGACCGCATCGTCTCCCGCATCATGGGCATGGGCGACGTCGCCACGCTGCTCGAGCGCGCGTCCGAAAAGCTCGACCGCGGCAAGGCCGAAGCGTTCGCCAAGAAAGCCCTCACCGGCGGTGGCTTCACGCTCGAAGACTTCCGCGACCAGCTTCGCCAGATCAAGAAGATGGGCTCCATGAAGTCGATCCTCAAGTTGCTCCCGTCCGTCGGGCCGTTCGCGGGCATGGCGCAGGCCGCCGAGAACGTCGACGAAGGCCAGTTCACCCGCATCGAATCCATCATCAACTCCATGACCAACCAGGAGCGCCGCAACGCCGACCTGCTCAACGGCAGCCGCCGCAAGCGCATCGCCGCCGGCTCCGGCACCACGGTCCAGGAGGTGAACAACCTCCTCCGCCAGTACAACCAGATGTCGAAGGTCTTCAAATCCATGGGCGGCGGCATGGGCGGCGGCATCAAGGCCCAGCAACGCCTGATGTCCCAAATGCAGCAAACCAAACAACGGTTCGGACGATGATCCCTAGGAAGATCTCAGAGGCCTGAGGATTGAGCCAGGTGTTTAGGCGGCCTTCGAAGATTGCAGTTCTCTAGCCAGATAGAGTTTGGCCGCCCAACCCCAAGAACGTGAGACGAACCAATGCAGAGTACCGCTGAACTGGAAGATAAGATCTTCACTCAATACCAAGAGAGCGGCGATGCAGGCGCGCTGCCCGACGGCCTTACTGACCCCAGCCAGTATGCACAAGCCAAGTTCAAGATGATCTTCATCCTGAAAGAAGCTCACGGCTGGAATGAGGAAACGGACTACCCCCGTGATCTGCGGCGTTTTGCCTACGACGGTGGTACGTACAAGACGTGGGGCAACTTAGCCCACTGGTCGTCTTTTGCAAACGATACTTCATTTCAGCTCGATGATCTCGACGCCACCGACCCTGCCGCACGCGCAGAAAAGCTGCGTTCGTGCGGCTTCGTCAACCTGAAGAAAGTGCCTGGCGGGACAAGTTCCAATTCAAGTGAGATTGATGCATTCGCAAAAGCTCACGGGATACTCCTTCGCGAGCAGCTTGCCCTCTACAAGCCGGATGTGACGATCAGCTGCGGTGCGTTCGCGACGTTACGTGACCTTTACGGAGTCGAGCAGCAAGACGCCCCTGCCATCCAAGACGGCTTCTGCTTCTTCAAGCATCCTGACTTAGGCACTGTCATCGACTTCTACCACCCGCAGTACCTGGGAAAGTCCCCAAATGAGTATCTCGCCATGTTGCGTCTGAACTTAAGCCACCACTTCCCGCAAAGGTTCAACAAGGAATCCAGTGCCCCATTCATCGCAGCCTCACCGCGATGAGTGGGCCGGGCGTTCCGCAAGGAACACGGCTCCCCACGCCTCTCCCCCCGACGAGATCGAGCCAACCCTCCCAACCCACCTACAACGTCAGCGACCTCACAAACAGAGCCGTGGGCTCGCCCTTTCCGCTCCACGCCGCCGCCACCACCCTCACCTGCATCCCGCCGTCCGGGTGAAACTTCTCCCCTTCCTGCGCTCCTTCGCTGCCTTCCGCCACCGTGTTGCCGTCGAACGCGAACTTCTCCTGCACCCCCTTGTCTGTCTTGATCGTTAGCTCGTGCGCGTGTTTGTCGTACTTCACCACCGCCCCCACCACCTTCACCAGCGAGCCGCTGCCCAGGTCCTGCACCGCCACCGCTGTCTTGTCGTCCCCAAACCCGATGTAGTAGAGCAGCACCTGCGTCCCGGTCTTGCTGAAGGTTGCCGCCGGCACCGTCCGCGCCTTCACGTTCCGGTCGAAGTCGAGCGGCACCTCCTTGGCCGGCAGCCTGAACTGCCCCGAACTTCCATCATCCGGCGTCATCACAAACATCTTTGCCTTCGGGTCCACGGAAACGACTTTCCCGGTCATCGCATGCACCACTTCCTGCCCGCCGGCGGCGCCCGCCGCCATCATCGCAATCAGAGCCACGCTTAACTGGATCAGCTTCTTCATAGTTCCCCTCGCTTTCGCCCATGTAGCGCAATGCGAGCAGCGCTTCAGGCGCGGTCCAAAGTATACCCCTCAGGCCTGCCGGTGCGACGACGAGGAAGATTCGCGCCTTCCCCCGGCAAAACGGCATGTCAACCCCTTGAACCCACTAAGCTCCTCATTCCTCTGCACATAGAGCTGGCATACTTACCCCCGCCTATCCCGTACCATTAACCCAGAGGCAGAGACCGGACCGCCGGCGAGGCACCCTCCAGGTCCGCGGGTCCGCATACCGAAGTCCAGACTTAAGTATCCTGTTTTGAATACTTTGGATACTTCCAAGGGGGAGGGGGGTACTCTCCCGAAGACAGGACTTGACGGCGAGCCAACCGCCAGCAGCCGCGCATCTCACCCCTTCGTGAGGACACGCTACGAAAGCCGGAACCCGAACGCCGGCGTGATCAACTACGAGTTCACCGACGACGGCATCATCCTCGAGTTCCGCGGCGGCAGGTTTCGCTACCTCTACAACGCCACCTCACCCGGGCCGGGAGACGTGGCGACCATGAAACGACTCGCCGCGGAGGGCAGAGGTCTCACCACCTTCGTCAGTCGCCACGTCCGCGAGAGGTACGCCGCCCGGCTGCCGCTTCAACAGCCAGGCTCTTGAGCCCGCGCAACAAGGCCTCATCTGCATGCCGGCTCCCGTCCCATCCAGTCACGGGATGTTCACACCGCAGTCGTCTGGCTGCAACAATCCCTCGCTATCGTCGAAGCATAGGAACAAGTAAGACTGAATTAGTCCGATATCCTGTATGATCTCGCTATCAGACCAGTTCCGGTCGCAGATCGTACCGCCCGGCGTCATGCCAGGGCCGCGCAGAACTGTTTCTGCAGAACTGTTTCCAGGGAGAGTCAATGATCGCAGCAACGCTCCAGCGCAGGTTCTCGATGTTCATGGCCGTTACCGCTGCGGCAGTCTTCTGGACCGCCGCACCCACACAGTTGATGAGCCAGGCGCCCACGGCGCGCCACATCACCGGCGTCGTCCTCGACCAGCACGGCAAGGCCATCTCCGGCGCCAGCGTCAGCATCCGCAGCGAGAGCACTGACCTCGTCGTCACCGCAAATGCCGACGGCCAGGGCCACTTTGCCTCCGCCGCGCTGCCTTCGGGCAAGTACATGGTCGAGGCCTCGGCGAAGGCCTTCGGCACCAGCAGCAAAGACGTCGTGCTCACGGACGCCGACGCCGATCTGACGCTTCCGCTCGCGATAGGCGCCGCCAACGAGCAGGTGACCGTGGAGGCGACTGCCTCCGGTTCGATCGCCGCGGCACTGGCGCCCATGGACGGTCTGCTCGAGGCGCGCTCGGCTCGCACCGAGATCAGCTCGGCTTTTATCCAGAACTTTACTTCGCCGGTCGCGGACTTCTCCGAGATCATCCAGATGGCGCCGGGAACGTTCTCGGTCAACTCCAACGGCATCGGCCTGGGCGACTCCAAGACCTACTTCCGCGGCTTCCCGGATGGCGACTACGACATCACCTGGGATGGAATCCCGTTTGAGGACACCAACTCTCCCACCCATCACTCCTGGGCCTTCTTCCCCGCGCCCTGGATCGGCGGTGTGGACTTCGACCGCAGCCCCGGCTCCGCATCCACCATCGGACCCACGCCCTTCGGCGGCTCCATCAACCTTCTTTCGCGCGATGTCTCGCCGGTCATGAACCTGCGCGCCGGCGTCTCCTACGGCTCGTTCAATACGATCCTTACTGACGTTCAGTTCGACTCGGGGTACTTCGGCCCGCTCAGCCACCATTCAGCGCTGTTTGCGGATTTCAATCAGCTCACCTCCGACGGCTTCCAGACCTGGAACGCGCAGCAACGCAGCGCCGGCTCGCTGAAGTACCAACTCAAAGTCTCCGACAAGACGACCCTCACCGGCTTCGCCGGCGTTCTGTGGCTGGACACCAACACGCCCAACACCAAGGGCCCCACGCGCGCCCAGGTTGCCGCTAACGGCTACAACTACCTGCTCCAGAACACCGATCCCACCCAGGCCAACTACGCGCCCTACAACTACTACCATGTGCCCACCGATTTTGAGTACGTCGGGGTTCGCTCGGAGCTGGGCAAAGGCTGGCTGCTGGACATCAAGCCCTACACCTACAGCTACTACAACCAGCAGAATTACGCGGCCCAGCCCAAGACAGGCGCCATCAACCTGACCAACTGCGTCGATGTGCTCGCCAAGGCCACCGCCGATTCACCGGCTGTCGGCATCCAGCCCTGCGGCACCGACAAGCTGAACAGCTACCGCAAATATGGCGAGACCAGCACCATCAGTCAGACGTCAAGATTCGGTGTCTTCCGCACCGGGATGTGGTACGAGTGGGCCACGACCAGCCGTCACCAGATTCCGCAGAATCCGATCACCCATGTGGATGACGTTCTGCCCAACTTCAACGAGCAGTTCTACACCGACTCCTACCAGCCGTTTGTCGAGTACGAGTACCACGCCACCACCAAGCTCACTCTGACCGGCGGCTTCAAGTACGCTCACTACACGCAGGACCTGACGCAGTTTGCCGATAACGGTAAAACGATCGGCAGCATCAATCCCGCAACCAAAGTTCCGTTCACGTCGGTGCACAACGTCGTGGGCTACAACTCTTACCTGCCCTCTGCCGACGCGAACTACCGCCTCAAATCCAACTGGTCCGTATACGGCCAGTACGCTACGGGCAGCATCATCCCGCCGTCGAGCGTCTACGACGTTGCGGGCGCGGTCGTGCTTGCCCCGCCTGCTCCCACCACGGCCCGCACCTTCCAAGGCGGTACCGTGCTCAAGCTGAAGCGTCTCACCTTCAACGCCGACGCCTACTACATCCGCTTCGGCAACGCTTATACGGCGCCCGCCGATCCTGACGGCGAGGTTTACACTTCCTCCGGCGATTCAGTTACCAAGGGCTTTGAGGGCGAGACGAACTTCTATCTCACCCACGGCTTGAGCCTCTACGCCAATGGCACTGCAGGTGCCGCGCACTATGTCTCGCAGACCCTGACCAGTTCCACCTCGACAACCTCCACCACGGCGACCAACCCGAACTACGGCGCCTGGGTGGCGAACGCCCCGGCCAATACCGAGGCGCTCGGCCTCACCTATCAGCGCGGAGCCCTCGATGCCGGCTTCTTCCATAAGCGGGTCGGGCCCATGTGGAACGACGGCACCTTCGCCAGCGGAACCACGGCAAACCAGTACATTCCCATCAACCCGTTCAACATCGACAATCTCTTCTTCAACTACACCATCCGCAGCAGCTCGCACCTGGATGGCACTAAACTGCGCTTCACCGTCAACAACCTGCTGAACACGCAGAACACCACGTCCTTAACCTCGGGCACGACGGCCGTGGCCGGAGTACCCTTCGCGCCTTCCGCCGCCGACACGCTCGGCCTGACGCCGGGCCGCAGCTTCACGATGACCGTAACGTTCGGCTACGCACCCGGCCGCTAGCGGATTATCAACTCAACCAGCGAAGATCGCCGCCAGTTCGTGCGGCGGGACAACCTCCAGCTGCTCGTACGTACAGGCAGCAGGGGCCTTTTCCCGCCGCCAGCGCCGAAAGTGCGCCAGGTGTCGAAAGCGTGTGCCCTGCATGTGCTCGTACGCGACCTCCACCACCAGATACGGCCGCAGCGGCTCCCATGAGAGGTCCTTGCCTGTGCTCCAACGGCTCTGCCCGCCGGGCATGCGGCCATCGCCCTGGCCTTCTGCCCAGCCGGCCCAGGGATGGCCGTCCAGCGCACTGACACGGTAGGGAGCCAGGAACTCCACCAGCTCAGCGCGCTTGGCCGCCGTAAAGCTGGCGCAGACGCCCACATGCTGCAGTGCTCCATCAGCATCGTAGAGGCCTAGCAGCAGCGACCCTACGTGCGTGCCTTCACCATTTTTGTGCCAGCGAAAGCCGGCCACAACGCAGTCGCAGTCCCGCTCGTGCTTGATCTTCAGCATGGTGCGCTTATCCGGCGTATAGGCTCCTTGGAGCGCCTTGGCCACGACGCCGTCGAGTCCCGCGCCTTCGAACCGCTTGAACCAGTCCTGCGCCAACTCTCTTTCCCGGGTCACTGGCGTGACATGCACGGGAGCCTTGGCGGCAGCCAGCAGCTCTTCGAGACGGCTCCGCCGCACGTCGAACGCCGAGTTCATGAGGCTTTCGTCGCCTTCACTCAGAAGGTCGAAGAAGACTACGGCCGCGGGCGTTGTCCTGGCCAGCATCTTCACGCGGCTGGCGGCAGGGTGCACACGTAGCTGCAGGGCCTCAAAGTCCAACCCGCCGGGCCCAGCGATCACAATCTCTCCGTCGAGCACGCAACGCTGCGGCAGCTGTTCGAGCAGCATTGCCTCTATCTCGGGAAAGTAACGGTTCAGTGGCTTGGTGTCGCGGCTCTGGATCAGCAGCTCGCCGCCGTCGCGAAACACCAGGGCGCGAAAGCCGTCCCACTTGGGCTCGAAGCTCCAGCCGTCGGCCGTCGGGATCGCGTCGATGCGCTTGGCCAGCATGGGCAGCACGGGCGGGTTCACGGGAAGATTCACGCCCCATCTTATACCGGCCCCCATCCTATACTGAAGATGAGGCTTGATCGCATCGCCATGTCCCTGTTTCCCATCTTCCTGAAGCTCACCGGCCGCCCCTGCATTGTGATCGGCGCAGGCAACCTTGCCGAGTCCAAGATCGAGTCCTTGCGGGCCGCGGAAGCTGCGGTCACCGTAATTGCTCCCAAGGCCAACCGCGCCATCTCGGAACTTGCGGAGGCCGGCGAGCTCACGTGGCATCGCCGCGCCTACGTGGACGGGGACATCGCGGCCAACACGTTTCTCGTTGTCACCGCGACGAACGTACCCGAGGTCAACCGCGCGGTGTATCTCGAAGCCACGTCAAAGTCCATCCTGTGTAACGCGGTGGACGACCCGCCGTACTGCGACTTCTTCTTCCCCTCGGTAGTTCGCCGAGGCGACCTCCAGATCGCCATCTCGACGGCCGGGGACTCGCCCGCGCTGGCGCAGCGGCTGCGCGTGCAGCTGAACGCCGCGTTGCCGCCGGACCTGGGGCCCTGGCTGGCCGAACTTGGCAATCTTCGCCGCGAGGTGCTGCAGCTGGAACCGCTGAACGAAGCACGCAAGCAGCTTTTGCACACCCTGGCGCAGCGCGAAGTCTGCGGGTTTGAGGGGTGCCCTTCGCGGGCCTACGCCCGGGCGCACGCCCTGACGAACCCCAGGCCGGTCAAGCCATGAGCGCAACGGGGACATCTCAGGCAGGCACATGGTCTGAGATGCAGACGAACGGTCCCCGGCCTGGCCATGTCTATCTCTGCGGGGCCGGACCCGGGGACCCAGCTCTGCTCACGGTACGCGCCTTGCACCTGCTGCAGCATGCGGAGGTGATCCTTCCCGACGACCTCGTCTCGGAGGCGATCATGGCGCTTGCTAATCCCGGAGCAGTGGTGATTCCGGTGGGCAAACGCTGCGGGCAGCCTCGCATCACGCAGGCGGGCATCCATGAACTGATGCTGCAACACGCGGCGCAGGGCAAGTCCGTGCTGCGGTTGAAATCGGGCGACCCGCTGGTCTTTGGCCGGGCCAATGAAGAGATCCAGGCGCTGCGCGCGGCTCAGATCCCTTTCGAGATCGTGCCCGGCATCACCGCGGCGTTCGCGGTGGCCGCCGCCCTCCGCACGCCGCTCACCGACCGCGCCGCTGCCTCGAAGCTCATTCTGGCGACTGCTCATCATGCGCAGAAGCCGGGTCATTCTGGAGCCGCAAGCATCGCGTGGGAAGGTGCGTTCCCTTCCGCATCGACGATCGTGATCTACATGCCGGGCCGTGATTTTGCTACGCTTGCGGGCTCACTCATCGGTTCCGGCATGGCGCCAGAAACCCCGGTCGCCGCGGTAAGCAAAGCTTCCACCCCGGAGCAGCACGTGACGCTGACGACGCTCGCCGCTCTGCCGGAAAGCCAGCCTGGCCCGGCTCCGCTGATCCTGCTCATCGGCAACGCGATTCAACCGGTTCAGTGATTATTCTTTGCCGGTTGCACAGACGCACTGCTTGTAGCCTTCCTGCGTCGCGTGGCCCAGCGCGCACGCGTACTGCGGCCAGACGAGCGGCAGCAGCGACCCCTTCGCGCTTGCCGTGCCTGCCGAGAAGAAACGCTCGTACGCCTGACTTGCCGGCTTCTGGCCGTCCTTGTCGACCTCAAGCCCGGATACGAGGCCCTGCAAGGATGACCCTGAGAAGGTGGCGCCGTACGTCTCATGGAACCCGTACTCGCGCGCCCACTTCCCTGCCCCGGAGCCGTCGGGCGTGGTAAAGACCGCATAGTCTTTCAGGGTCGCTGAGGCAGCATCGATCTGCGCCACCGTGAACGCGGGAAGGTTGCCATCGACGGGTGAGATAGACGGCACCAGCTTCGCAGGCACGTCACCGAAGAGCCGCCACTCGTCCATGTGGGTGTGGCCGAACACCGCCAGCCGGATGACGTCGGCGTGGTTTGCGATCGCCGCCTCCAGCGCATCGCTGCTGAGAAACATCTCTGCCGAGGCGCCGCCGCAGACATCCTTCATCTTCCTGACGGTGTTGTAAATATCGATGCCGGGAGGGATGTGGCCGAGAACCCACACCCGCTCGCCGCGCTGTTGGGCCTTATCGAGCTCACGGTTCAGCCAGGCCACCTGCGCATCCGCCTGCTGGCTATCTTTTGCATGCGCGCAGGTGGTATAGGAGCGCGACATGGTGATGTCTTCGACGGCGATCAGGCGCGTCTTCTCCATGCCGCCGGCCATGGGCAGGCTGTAATACCCGCCGGTCTCGTACTCCGCTTTAGCCTGGTTCAGGTCCTCGGGGCTGGCTCCGCGGAGCCCTTTCAGCACGGCCGCGCTGGTACCTTTGAAGAAACCATCGCGCGCGTCCATCTCGTAGTCGCCGCAGCTTGAATCGTTATTCCCGAGCGCGACATATACCGGCGCGGCAGCGAACTCCGCCTCGACGCGCTCGATCACGTAGCTCGCGGTCTTCTCCGCAAAGGCGGCGTAGCTTTGCGGCGTGTTGAGCGATTGGGTTGCGGCGGTCGCTGTGCGGTAGCGGCAGTCGAACTGATGCACCAGCAGGTCTCCGCTGACCGTGACGAAGCGAACGCCTGTCGCCAACGCCTTGGCGTTCTGGAGTGCCGCGCGGAACAAGTGAATGTCGGAGTCGGTCCCCTTTGCCTTGCACGCGGTCTGCAGCGCCTGGTAGTCCGCCGCCTGTCCGGCGGAGTCCGGCTCGCTCAGGATTGCGTCCCAATGCTGGACCGGCGCCTGCGCCAGCCGCGCCACCTTGGACGGATCGTGAAAGGGGTCAAAGTGGATGTCGCTCAACATCAGCACAGGCAGCGTGGACCCCGCATGCTGCACCACTGCCGTCTGACTGAGGGCGGACCCGCCCGATGCCAGCCACACCGCAGACAGCGCCACCCACCGCGCAACACTGCTCTTCATTCTGTCTCCCTTCCGCTTGCACGCTAGGCCTGAGACCGCACACCGGAGTTGCTCGTTTTCACGACCGTTCTGCAGCCGACTCTCTATACCAGCTTACCGGTACAGACCATTCGGGCTCCGGCACGCTGTATGCATCGCTTGAGGTCAGTGCTTGAGACGCATGCCAACATGTGAAACTATTTTGCCGAGGAGACACGTCGGACTCAACATGAGAGAGTCTTTTCCAAAGCTGCTGCTGTGTTGGCTGGCTTGCGTGGCGATGGTCCCGGGACTGGGACTGGGACAAGCTGCCGGACAGGGCTCGGATGCGCCTGAGCGTAAAGCGACCAAGTATCCCTTGCGCCTGCATGTTCTCGCCATGGACGACACGCACCGAACGGTTCGCATGCAGCCCGACTGGTGCAGCAGTTCAGTTCCCGACATGTCCGGCGCGGACACTGCTCCCTGTTCGAATGGCGGCAGCTCTTCGCTCGGCGGCGGCGATGATGACTTTGCGGGAACGGGACGCGCCGACCTGGTGACCCCGCCGAGTAGCACGATGGGCTTGAGCTTCACCTACGAAGGGTGCAGCCGGGTGCGCGTTGCGCCGGGGTTCCAGGGGCTGGAGGCGCGCTGGCTGAAACCGGGCTCGAAGCTCCAGGTACTGATCCCCACCGATGCGATCACCGAAGGGCGCGTGCAGACCCAACGTTGCACGCTGAGGGTGATCACGCACGACTTCGTCTATCTGCGTCTGCACAACGGCGCGATCGTGCGGGTCTCTCAGGAGGCGTATTGGAACAAGCCCGCGTTGAGGGTGTTCCTGAAGGGAGGATCGGAGACCCTGGAGCGCCGGTCTCCGGTCGTGTCAGTCAATGACCTCGCTCCGTCGCCCCCGCATCAGTAAAGATTGCAGAATTTTTGAGCTAGAGAAACAGACCTTATTGAAAGGTGACCTATGGAAAGCCCCTCTGCGTTGATCGACGCGAAGATCAGAGAACTAGGCGACTGGCGCGGGAAGATGCTGGAGAAGGTTCGGAAGATGATCCTCGAGGCAGATCCCGGGATTGTTGAAGAGTGGAAGTGGAGAGGGACGCCGGTGTGGTCGCACGGCGGGATTATATGCACGGGAGAGACGTACAAGAGCGTCGTCAAACTGACTTTCGCCAAGGGCGCCGCGCTGGATGATCCGTCGCGCCTCTTCAACTCGAGCCTTGAGGGCAACGTCAGGCGCGCCATCGACATTCACGAGGGTGAAGAGCTGAATGGAGCCGCGTTGAAGGCTCTGATACGAGCGGCCGTCGAGCTCAATGTGGCGAAGAAGAGCAAGCCAGGAGGGCGGCCGGCGGGCAGCAGAGGGAAGGCCTCGGCCTGATCACCGGGATATTGGCAAGTGGACGGATACCTGAACGCTGGAAACTGGATGCCCGGCACGTCATGCGGCTGTGCTGGATGCGGCCGTGGCCGGGTTGGTGAGCTCGGCGGCTGCGGCCGGCGGGACATAGTCCACCAGCGGATAGCCAAGGTCGCGCCAGACCTCAAAGCCGCCGCGTAGGGGCCGCACGCGGTTGACACCCAGGCGATGCAGTTGCAGCGCCACCTTGGCGCTGGTCTCTTCTGACGGACAGGTACAGTAGAGGATCACATCGCGATCGCGTGGGATCTCGGACTGATGCGCCGTAAGGTCAGATGGACTGACGCGAACGGTGTGCGGCAGAACGCGTGGATCAGGAAGGTAATCCAGCGGGTGGCGCAGGTCGACGATGTAGGGCGGGATGTTGCCCTGGCGATCGGCGGTCTCGATCATGTCCAGCAGTTCGGCGGGTTCGAGACGAAGTTCCCGGACAGAGAGCAGGAAGCGGCGCTGCTTCCAGACGCGCTGAAAGATGAGCGCGAACACCATGAGCACGATGATGGCGACGGCGAAGTGGCCGATCATGCCGAAGAAACGCTGGCTGCGTTTGGCGATGTCGCCAAAGAAGTACCCACCAAGAAGGTATGCGAGCGACCAGATGAAGGAGCCGGCGAGATCATAGAGGACGAAGCGTGCGTAGCGCATTCCGGTCTGACCGGCGATGGGCGCGGCGACGGTGGAGAGCCCGGGAACGAACTTGGCAAAGAGCAGGGTGACGGCGCCGCGGCGGTGGAAGTAGCCCTCAGTTTTGACGACACAGGTATCGGCCTCAAACGAGAGCCGGCAAAGCAGCTTGAGGACAGAGTTGCCGAAGCGGCGGCCCATGGCGTACCAGACCGAGTCGGCGAGAAAGCAAGCCACCATGACGGAGAACAGCGCCGCGCTGCCGCTGATGCGGTGCGTGGCCGTCAGGGTGCCAGCCGTGAGCAGAATAGGGATGGAAGGCACGGGGATGCCGAGTTGCTCGCCGAGCACCCAGAGGAAGAGAATGCCGTAGGCGTAGTGAACGAAGAATTCGAGGGCGATGGACATGGCGAAGAGGCTCTATTCCAGTAGATGATAGTCCGGCGAGGTTGGGTTCGGCGGGCTGCTCCAGCGCAGTGTCACTTGGGGACAGCAGGTTAAATGAGAAGTCCCATGAAAGCGCTTTGAGGCGATCATGGGGCCCGGGTTGAGAATGATGACGTTGAGCTACTTGTCGAGGATCAGCGGCATCTCCACGAGGTGCTGGCCGACGAACCAGGACTGAACCTCGTTCGGGCGGAGGATGTCTGAAACCGCGAGATCGTTGGTGCCGTCGTCTCCCGCATCGTCGGCTGCATCCGCGATGGCTTTGCAGCGCTCCATAATGAGCTTGTGAGCTTCGAGCAGGCGTGAAATCTGGACCGGAACTTCTTCCTTGCCCATCGGCGGGGCGGGGATTTCTGTAAGCTTGGCGACGTCGCCGCCCATGGCGACCGAGAGGCCACCGAGGAGCTGGATGCGCTCGCCAATCTTGTCGGCTAGTTCCGCCTGCTCCTCGTAGTGCTTGTCGAACAGGAGATGAAGCTGGTAGAACGTCGGTCCGGAGACCTGCCAGTGATGCTTCTTGTACATATCGCGGAGCGCGAGCGTGTCGGCCAACAGAACATTCAACTGCTTGCACATCTCGGTGCGGACCTGCTCGCTAAGGTAGTGCGGCATGTCCTTGATGACCGTGCCAAACTGCTGAATTTGCTTAGCTTGCGCGTGCCAGTGCGGCGCGATGTCCTGCGAAGTTTTCTTGAGTGTTGCTACTGCCATGGTTCACCTCTTTTCTACTAAGATGCGAGCGGTCGTCCTGAGGTTGGGAGTAGCCTCAGCTACTGCTGCCGCTGGGCCGGCATGCTGCAGTTGCCCTTGTCCTGGTCGTCGCCCCTACCCTTGATGGATACGTCGGGGGTCACGGAGAAGCCGGGACGGAGAGCAAAGTCGCCGTTCTCCTGCTGCAGGTTGGTGAAGTCAATGCGGACCGGGATCCGCTGAACGACTTTCACATAGTTGCCGGTGGCATTTTCGGGCGGGAAGAGCGAAAGTCGCGAGCCCGTGGCTCCGCCGATCTGCGTGACGCGGCCGGAGAACTTTCGGCCGCCCAGCGCGTCGACCTTGAGCTCGACCTCCTGGCAGGGATGCATCTGCTTGAGCTGCGTCTCCTTGAAGTTGGCGGTCACCCAAAGGTCGTTGAGCGGAACGATGGTGAGCAGGTCCTGGCCGGCGGAAAGGTTGGCGCCGAGCTCGACGTTCTTCTTGTTGACGATGCCGCTCGATGGAGCCAGGACGCGAGTGTAGGAGAGGTTAAGCAGGGCCTGATCGACCTGGGCCTGGGCCTGCTTGACCTGTGCGAGCGCCGCGGCAGCCCGCGCGCGTTGAACGGCGACCTGCTGAGGCCCGGTCTTCGCTGCCTGCGCGGCCTGGTTGCGCGAGGTCTCCAAGCGCTGCTGGGCCTGGGTAATAGCCGACTGCTGCGCCACGAGGTTGTTTTCCGCCTCGATCACCGCGGCATTGGCGGAGTTGGCTGCGGCGACCGCAGCGTCATACTGCTGGCGGCTGATTACGTCTTTTTCAACCAGCGGCGTGTACCGCTCGACGTCCTTGGTGGCTTTGATGGCGTTGGCCTTGGCCTCTTCCACGCGAGCGGCGGCGGCGGCGGCCTGCTGCTGCGACTGGGTGACGGATGTGGCGGTCGCGCGCACGTCCACGCCGGAGTTGGTGGTCTGGGTGGTCGTATTCGTAGAGGTGATGGGCACGTTCACGGTGGCCTGCGTGTACTCGGCCTGAGCGTTCGAGAGTGCAGCCTGCGCCTGTTCGAGCGTAACCTGAGCGTCCTTGGGGTCGATCTCCACGAGCAGCTGACCCTTTTCCACCTTGGTGTTGTCCTGCACCTGGACGCTGATGACGTGACCGGCGATCCGGGAGCTGACCTGGTAGATGTCGCCATCGACCTGGGCGTCGTCGGTGTCCTCGGTGAAGGTTGAACGCCAGTACCAGAAGCCGCCGGCGAGAATGAGCAGGACGACGACTGCGATGATGACGATGCGGCGGCCATTGTTTTTCTCGGGCGCCGCGTCGGGCTGCGCGGGTTGGTTGGGCGGTGCCGCCTGGCCTGCGGGCTGACCTGGAGCCTGGCCCGCGGGCTGGCCTGAAGCCTGGCCTGCCTCCTGACCTTGCGGCTGGATCTGGACCGTGCCGGTGATCTGCGCGGTCTGGCCGCCTGGTGCTGCTGGGGGTTGATTCGGATTCTGATTGTTGTCGGCCACGGTTTACTTGCCTCCGAGATAATCTTTGTAGTTGGTCTGGGCGACCCCGATCGCACGAGCCAGCGAGAGCTTGGCGACGTTGTGCTGATAGAGGGCGCTGATGTACTGGTCGTTGGCCTGCTCGAACTGCGACTGCGCCTGGGAGACCGGCAGATTGTCCGAGACTCCGGCGCGAAAACGCTGCTGGGCTTCAGAGAGCGCCTCACCGGCAAGGTCGAGGTTGGACCTGGCGGCGTCCACCAGCTTGGCGGCTGACTGGATATCGAGGATCGAGGAGCGGATATCTGCGTTGACCTGCTGCACCTGGTCGGACAGCCGCGCCTTGGATTGCTGAAGCTGCGCTTCGGCTACCTGCTGCTCGCCCCGGTTGCGGGCGATCTGAAGGATGGGCGCGGAGATCTGGCCGGTGGCGGTGTACGTTCCGTGGGAATGGCCCGGCGTTGTGCCAATGTCACCGTAGTCGCCAGAGATCGCGACAGTAGGGTACTGATCGGCGACCGCGGCTTTCTTCTCAGCTTCACCGGCCTTCACCTGTTCAGCAGCCGCGGCGAGGTCCTTGCGCGTGTTGACGGCCTGATTGAACGCGGCGTCGGGATCGAGATTGTCCAGGGCCTTGTAGGGTGCGGTGTCGGTGAGGGCGAACTTCTGATCGAGCGGCAAGCCGATGGCGCGGGCGAGAGCAATCTTGTCCTTTGCCAACTGGTTGGTGGTGGAGATAAGAGTCTGCTGCTCGTTCTGGTAGTCGACCTGCGCACGGAGCACGTCGAGCCGAGGGCTGGTGCCCGCCTCGTGAGCGGCGACGGCCTGGTCAAAGCTCAGCTTGGAGGTCTTGAGTTCAGCGTTCACCGCGTCAATGCGGGCCTGGTCGGCGATGCACAGGAGATAGGCGTTGCCGACGGTGAGGACCACGAGATCGTGGGCGTCCTCGGCGCTGAGTTTGGACGCGGCGAAGTTGTGCTTGGCCGCAATGTAGGACTCGAGTTCGTTGATATTGACCAGGTTTTGGGTGAGGTAGGCGCGAAAGTCAACCACCTGGAAGGGCCCGATGATGGGATTGAGGCCGGGGATCTTCAGCCCGAATGCGGCGAGGTTAATCTGCTCGACCGCGATGGATGAGCCGGCCGTGACGGTGGGAAGGAGGTTCTGCAGCTGTTGCAGCCGCTCACCGTTGGCGGACTGGATGGCCGAGCCCTGGAGGATGATACCGAGGTTCTGGCGCAGACCGCGCGCGATGGCGTCGTCGAGCGAAAGATTGATGACCGTCCCGGTGTTCTTGCCGGAGACGATGGATCCCCGATAGGAATCCTGAGTGACCGTGGCGCCGTTGGTGCCGGCTGCGTTATAAAGTTCGGGTTGTCCCGCGGAGATGGCGGACGAGTTCTGCACGACCGGGCTGGATGTCGAAGAACTTGAACTGGTGGAGGTGACCGGCCCACCGGTCTGGGCGAAGGAAGCTGTCGCGAGGAGCCCGGACGCAAGCAGGAAAGCTGCGAAGCCGGGAATACATCGGCCGCAGCGGGCCAGCGTCCTGCAATCCGATGCGGTGCTTTTGGACATATCTCTAATGGTAACTGTACCTGCCAGGGATTTGCGGTCCGAGGATTCGCCAGCCCGGAGTAGACCGGAGCGGCAACTCCAGCAGAATGTGTCGACCTTGATCTTTTGGATGCACCGGGTATGCGGGAGTCTTCAAAAAATGCGAGCGCTTACACTGACCTTCAGGTGCAGGCGCGGGCTGGCAGTGCTGCATCAGACACGAAAAAGCAGGCCGGAGGATGTGGATGGCGGACATCGGGGTAGGAGCGATCGGATTCGGGCTGGCGGCGCGGGTGTTTCACGCGCCTTTTGTCAGCGCGGTGCCGGGTCTGGAGCTGGCTGCAATCGTCGAGCGCAGGGGCGACGCGGCAGCAAAGGCGTACCCAGGCACAAAGACCCTGCGCAGCGTGGAGGAATTGCTGGCTGAGCCTGGTATTTCGCTGGTGGTTGTGGCAACTCCGAACGAGACCCATTTCGGCCTGGCGAAGCAGGCGCTCGAAGCCGGCAAGCATGTCGTCATCGACAAGCCGTTTGCGCCCACCAGCGCCGAAGCGGCAGAGCTGATTGAGCTGGCCAAGAGCCAGGGGCGGCTTGTGATGCCGTTCCACAACCGGCGCTGGGACGGAGACTTCATAACGGTGAAGAAGGTGCTGGCGAGCGGCGCGCTGGGGCGGCTGGTGACGTTCGAGTCGCACTTCGACCGCTATCGGCCCATCCTGCGGGAGGGAACATGGAAGGAATCGCAGAGCGCGGCCAACGGGCTGCTGATGGACCTCGGGCCGCACCTGGTCGACCAGGCGCTGGCGCTGTTCGGACTGCCGGCCACCGTGACGGCAAGCATTAGAACGGACCGGGACAACACGCGGATTGAAGACGCGTTCGACATTGCACTGCGCTATCCCGAGTATGAGGGTCACGGGCTGCTGGTATGGTGCCGGTCGAGCATGCTGGCGTGCGACAACGCGCCCCGCTTCCTGCTGCATGGGACGGCGGGAAGTTTCAAGAAGCATGGCCTGGATCCGCAGGAACCGGCCATCCTGGCGGGAGCGAAGGTGCCTCGGGTGGGCAGCGGGGACGAGTGGCTGGGCGAAGAGGAAGGAAGCTGGGGCACGCTGACCGTGGCGCCGGACCTGGCGGAGCCGGGCAAGCTGGTGAAGACGCAGGTGCGCACTGAGCTTGGGGACTATCGGCACTTCTACGCGAACGTGCGGGACGCGGTGAACGGCGAGACGGAGCTCGCGGTGCCGAGTTCGGCTGGGTTCGAGGCGGTGAGGCTGCTGGAGTTGGCGAGGGAGAGCTCGCGCGACGGGCGGACGGTCGCGGTCTAGGGGCGGGCGCCTCTCTGCGTTTATCTGACTACGAGCGAGTCTACCGGGGAGAAGTGGATCGGACGGGAGTTAAGCGTTCGAGCGGGATGGCGCTCAAGCTGCTCGCCTTTGTGGAGAAGCCTGGCTTGAAGATGCTGGCCTGAAGTTGGGTAGAGTAGAGGGATGGAAAACGGAACGGGTGCAGGGTCGTTGCCGCTGGGGTTTTTGTGGGGAGCGGTGCGGGCGGGGATCAAGCCGAGCGGGCGGCTGGACGTGGCGGTAGCGTTCGCGCCGCAGGGAGCGAGCGCAACCGCGATGTTTACCCGGAACCAGGTGGTGGCGGCGCCGGTGATCGTGGGCCGCCGGCACCTGACGGCGACGGGTGGGAGGGTGTCGGCCGTGCTGGTCAACGCGGGCAATGCCAACTGCGCCACGGGCGAGGCCGGTTTGCGGGCGTGCGTGGAGACGTGCAGGGCCACAGCGGAGGCGTTCGGATGTATCTTCGACGAGGTCTTTCCTTCGTCGACCGGGATTATTGGGGTGCCGCTGCCGGCGGAGAAGATCCTGGCTGCGCTGCCCGGTATTGGCGCGGAGATGGGCGCGACGGCCGGGCATGCGGAGGCGTTTGCCCGGGCAATCATGACTACGGATACCAAGATGAAGGTTGCTCGCGCGGTGTTCGAGGTGGATGGGCGCGAGGTGCGGCTGTTCGGGACCGCCAAGGGCGCGGGCATGATTCATCCGCAGCTTGGGCCGGCGTTGGGCGCGGGCGCCGCAACGGGCCTCGCAGCGGGCAGGCCGGCGCACGCGACGATGCTGGTCTACCTGTTCACGGATGCGGCGGCCGAGCTGCCCGAGATGCGCGAGATGCTGGAGCGGGTGGCAGAGGGGAGCTTCAACTCCATTTCGATCGACGGCGATACCTCGACGAACGATACGGTGCTGCTGCTGGCGAGCGGGGCGAGTGGTGTGAGGCTCGATGAGCGCATCAGGCCGGCGTTCGAGAACGCGCTGGCACTGGTGTGTGGGAGCCTGGCGCACCAGATTGTGGACGATGGCGAGGGCGTGGGGCACGTGGTGACCCTGGAGATTACGGGGGCGAGGACGGACTCCGAGGCCAAACAGGTGGCGCGGGCGATCGCGCACAGTCCCCTGAACAAGACTGCCTGGAGCAGCGCGGACCCGAACTGGGGCCGGCTACTCGCCGCGGCGGGGTACTCGGGAGTGCCTTTCGACGTGGGCCGGGTGGCGGTGCGGATCGGGGAGCAGCTCGTCTTCGAGAACGGGATGCGCGCGCTGATGTTCGACAGAGCAGCGGCGCACGCGGCGATGAGCGAGCGCGAGTACACGATCCGGATGGACCTGGGCGAGGGCACGGGAGCCTGCCGCTTTTTGACCTGCGATCTGACCGAGGAGTATGTACGGATCAACGCGGACTACTCCACTTAGAACAGTAAGCGGCAGTGAGCCGCGCTAGAGGCAGTACGAGGCAGTTCTGGGCGGGACAATGTGACGTTTTCGCCTGGGACGATTATGTTTAAGAGCGGCTGGTAGTAGAAGGGCTAACGGGAGTCAAGAGATGGCTGCGAGTGTGGTGGAGATGCCGGTAGACGTACAGGGCGGGGACGCGAGCAGGAGTGCGACCGGGAGTGCGACCAGGAATGACTTTGCGGCAGAGGTAACCGAGTGGCTCGAGGCGTTCGACCAGGTGGTGGCCGCGGACGAAGAGCAGGCGGCGGAGTTGCTGGGAGCGCTGCGGCAGCGCGCGGATCAGGTGGGCGTCACGGTGGAGGGCGCGCTGACCACGCCGTACAAGAACACCATTGCGCCGGAGGATGAGGTGCCGTACCCGGGAGATCGCGCCATGGAGCGGCGGCTGGGGGCGCTGATCCGCTGGAACGCGATGGCCATGGTGCACTCGCAGAACAAGAAGGACGCGGGGATCGGCGGGCACATCTCGACCTACTCCTCGCTGGCGCTGCTGCTGGAGGTGGGGTTTCATCATTTTTTCCGGGCGAAGTACGGCCAGGAGCCGGGTGACTTCGTCTACTTTCAGGGCCACGCGTCGCCGGGCGTGTATGCGCGGGCGTTCCTGGAGGGGCGGTTCGATGAGACGCGGTTGAAGAACTTTCGCCATGAGCTGCGCGGGGAGCCCGGGCTGTCGAGCTATCCGCACCCGTGGCTGATGCCGGAGTTCTGGAATTTTCCGACGGTCTCGATGGGGATCGGGCCGCTGAATGCGATCTACCAGGCGCGGTTCATGAAGTACCTCGAAAATCGCGGGCTGATCGCGAAGACCGACCGGAAGGTGTGGGCATTCATCGGCGACGGCGAGACGGACGAGGTGGATACGCTGGGCGCGATTTCGCTGGGCGCGCGGGAGAAGCTCGACAACCTGATTTTCGTGGTCAACTGCAACCTGCAGCGGCTGGATGGCCCGGTGCGCGGCAACAAGCGGATCATCGACGAGCTGGAGGGAGATTTCCGCGGCGCGGGCTGGAATGTGATCAAGGTCATCTGGGGCTCGGATTGGGATGAGCTGTTCGCGAAAGATAAGAGCGGGCTGCTGCTGAAGCGCATGGAAGAGTGCGTGGATGGCGATTTCCAACGCTTTAAGGCCAAGGACGGGGCGTACCTGCGGGAGCACTTCTTCGGCAAGTATCCGGAGCTGCTGGAGCTGGTGAAAGACCATACCGACCACCAGCTTGGCATGCTGCACCGCGGCGGGCATGACGTGATCAAGGTGTACAACGCCTACAAGCGGGCGGTGGAGCATAAGGGCGGACCCACGGTTGTGCTGGCGAAGACGGTGAAGGGGTACGGTCTGGGTTCGGCGCAGGCGCGCAATGCCACGCACAGCGAGAAGAAGCTGGCTGACGATGGGCTGGCGGCGTTCGTGAAGCGCTTCGATATACCCGTGCCGGAGCAGGCGGCGAAAGACGGGGCGTTCTACCGTCCGGAGCCCAACGCGCCGGAGATGCAGTACCTGCAGGCGCGGCGCAAGGAACTGGGCGGCTATCTGCCGCAGCGCGCGGTGCCTAAGCTGGCGGAGCGCGCGGCGGACTTCAAGGCGCCGGGGCTGGAGTTCTTCAAGACCTGGCTGGCGGGGTCGAAGGGGCGGTCGATCTCGACCACGATGGGCTTTGTGAACATGCTGAACGCCCTGATGAAGGACAAGGCGGTGGGGCGGTGGATTGTGCCGATCGTGCCGGATGAGGGACGGACGTTCGGGCTGGAATCGTCGATCAAGCAGGTAGGGATCTATGCGCCGGAGGGACAGAAGTACGTGCCGCACGATGCGGACATGCTGCTGAGTTACCGGGAGAACAAAGACGGGCAGATACTTGAGGAAGGCATTACCGAGGCGGGGTCGATGGCTTCGTTCACCGCTGCGGGCACGGCGTACTCGAACTATGGGGTGCCGTCGATTCCCTTCTACATGTACTACTCGATGTTCGGGTTTCAGCGTATCGGGGACATGGCTTGGGCGTTTGCGGACTCGCGAGGCAAGGGTTTTCTGATGGGCGGAACGGCGGGCCGGACGACCATGCTGGGCGAAGGATTGCAGCACCAGGACGGGCACTCGATTGTGCTGGCAAGCACGATTCCGACCTGCCGGACCTACGATTCGGCGTTCGTGTATGAACTGGCGGTGGTGATCCAGGATGGTATCCGCCGGATGTATGAGGCGGGTGAGGACGTCTTCTACTACCTTACGATGTACAACGAGGACTATCCGCAGCCGGAGATGCCGGAGGGAGTGGCCGAGGGCATCGTGAAGGGGATGTACAAGCTGAAGAGCGCGGCTGAGGGCGAGGCGACCATGCAGCTGTTCGGGTCGGGGCCGATCCTGAACGAGGTGCTGCGGGCGCAGACGATGCTGGCCGAGAGATACAAGGTGCAGGCTGACGTGTGGAGCGTGACGAGCTACACGGAGGTGCGGCGCGATGCGTTGGCGGTCGAGCGCTGGAACCGGCTGCATCCGGGCGAGCCGGAGAAGAAGAGCTACCTGGCGACGCTGCTCGAAGGCACGAAGGGACCGATCGTGGCGGCCAGCGACTATATGAAGAGCGTGCCGGATGGATTGGCGCCGTGGCTGGGGTCGCGGCTTGTGACGCTGGGTACGGATGGCTTCGGGCGCAGCGACAACCGCGAACACCTGCGCAGGCACTTCGAGGTGAGCGCCGAGGCGATCGTGGGGGCGACGTTGTCGCGGCTGGCGCGCGAGGGGAGCTTCGCAGTGCAGGAGGCGCAGCAGGCACTGAAGGACCTGGGGCTGGATATAGAGGCGCAGGATCCGGCGAGGGCTTAAACGAAGGGTTAGAGCAGCGAAATCTCGGCTGATTGGGTGGACTGAATGATGGGGTCGAAAGCATTTGAAAGTCCGCTGATCAGCCACGCTCGCATGCGGGGGCTCTACCGGGGGCTGGTGGAGTCGAGGGTGCTGGCGCAAGCTGCCGGGCGGGGGCGCGGCTGGCCGAAGGGGTTGGAGGCGTGCTGGGTGGGGACGGCGCTCGACCTGAAGGACGGCGACCTGACCAGCGATGGCGGGGAGGCGTGGCTGACGGAGTACGTGCGGGCGCTGGGGGCTTCGGAGGACGCGCGGGGCGCGACGGCTGCCGAGGTGAGGAAGGCGTGCGCGGCGGCGGCTGCGGCCAGGGGGAGTGAGTTGGTGGGCACGGCGGCGGAGCGGATGCTCGTCGCGATCGGGCAGGCGATGGCTCTTAAATCAGTTGGAGGCGGAGTGGTGGTCGCGTATCTCGGCGCGGGGGAGATGAAGGCGGCGCAGTGGCGGCGGATGCTGGAGGTGGCCGAGCCGGGCGCGCTGCCGCTGGTGGTAGTGGTGACGCCACATGCGGGCGCGGCGCGGCTGCGGCGGATGGCGGTGCCGGTGATCCCGGTGGATGCGGGCGACGCGGTGGCGATCTACCGGGTGGCGCAGGAGTCGCTGGTGCGCGCGCGGGCGGATGGCGGGGTGGTGGTGATCGAGTGCGTGGAATGCGGGGTGGATCCGGTGACGATGATGGGGGCGCAACTGGTGAAGAAGGGCATCTGCACCCAGCGCTGGGTGGCGGCGGTAGAGACGCGGTTTCGCAGGCTAGTGGCGGGCGGCTGAGGCACTCGGGCTGCGGCGGGATGGCTGGAGCCTTAGAGTTACGCCTGAGAGTTAGGCGTGAGAGTTAGGCGTGAGAGTTACACTAGGCCTGGGGCTGCATGCGGCGGGATAGCGGCGGCTTCGCACTCCCTGAGGTGAACTTGAAGAGAAGAATCCTGCTTTCAGTGGCCGGTGTTGCTGCATTTCAGATCGGTTCGGCTTTGGCGCAGACATCGAGTCCGGAAGCAGCGCCGCAAAGTGCCCCGGCTCCGGTTCCTGTTCCGGTTCCAGTGCCGGCTCAGAGTGGGACGGTTCCGGCGATGCCGGCCGGAACGCCGGTGAACGAGAACCAGATTCAGACGATGCCGGCCTACGGGCAACCGGCGCCGGCGGGGCAGACAATGCCGGCCCCGGCCCCGGTCGCTTCGCCGGTGGCGGTGCCGGCGCAGCCGACGCAGCAGGCCCCGGTGATCGCGATGCCAGCGTACCGGCCGTACGGCATTCCGGATGAGGACCGCCGGCCCGATCACGACGGCTCGGTGTACATCCCGATGGATAGCTGGATCTACCCGGAGATGACGCGGCTCTACTCGCTGGGCTACGTGGACACGATGTTCCTGAGCATGCGGCCGTGGACGCGCAAGAGCGTGCAGCACATGCTGGACGAGAGCGAGGACGACATACGCAACTCGAACAGCGAAGAGGCGCAGGAGATCTTTGCGGCGGTGTCGCACGAGCTGCGCGCTGAGTCGACCGAAGGCGGGACGATCGATCGCGGGCTGCTGTACGGGGTGGAAAGCGAGTACGGCCGGGTGATGGGGATCTCGGGGCCGATCCTGCGCGACAGCTACCACCTGGGGCAAACGATTGCGAACGACTATGGGCGGCCGTACCAGTCGGGGTTCAACCTGAACGGCGGCGGCTCCACGATCATCGAGTGGGGACGGCTGTCGCTCTATGTGCGCGGGGAGTACCAGCATGCACCCTCGGCGACCGGGTACTCGCAGGCGCTGTCGCAGCAGCTCTCGGTGCAGGACGGGATTCCCTGGTCGGGCTACAACCTGCACCAGGCGACGATCCCGACGGGGCCGATCGCCTCCACCAACGTCTTCGCGCTCCAAGAGGCGACGCTGTCGTTCCACCTGCTGGGACACGAGATCTCGGGCGGCAAATCGGACGCGTGGCTGGGGCCGGCGCAGGGTGGGGCGATGGCGTGGTCGAACAACGCCGAGGATATCTACTCGTTCCGTGTGAACCGGGTGGAGCCCCTGCATATTCCGCTGCTCTCGTGGCTGCTGGGGCCGGTGCGGTATGACTTCTTCTACGGCAGCCTGAAGGGCCATACCGATCCGAACGACGACTGGACGCACTCGGAGATGTTTGCCTTCCGGCCGACCAAGAACTTCGAGTTTGGCTTCCAGCGCACGATCATCTTCGGCGGCAAGGGCCATGAGCCGGTGACGCTGCATACGTTCCTGAAGGGCTTCTTCGATCCCAACGATACGACCGGGGCGCTGAAGTACTCGCGCGACGACCCGGGAGCGCGGTTCAGCGACTTCAACTTCTCCTACCGGCTGCCGTTCGTGCGCCGGTATGCGACGCTTTACGTGGACTCGATCGCGCACGACGACGTAACGCCGATCAGCGCACCGCGGCGCGCGGCGTACCGGACGGGGGTGGACCTGTCGCAGATACCGGGCGCGCGCAAGCTGGAGTTCCGGGTGGAGGCGGTAACGACCGACCCGGGCGTGGCGCGCAGCCTGAACGGCACGTTCAACTACTACGAGACGATCCAGCTGCAGGGTTACACGAACAAGGGCCTGATTATGGGCGACTGGATCGGGCGCGAGGCGAAGGGCGGCAACGCCTGGTTCACCTATCACCTGTCGGGTAGTGAGTGGGTACAGCTGGAGTACATGAACAAGAAGACTCCCAAGGACTTCATTACCGGCGCGCTGAACCCGGTAACCGGAACCTACGGGCCGGGCGGGACAACGCAGAATCACTACAAGGTGGACGTGGTGAAGCGGTTTCACCACGATGACGTGGAGCTGAATGCGTGGTTTCAGTACGAGGGCTGGAAGGCGCCGATCTACAAGACCGGGCTGCAGAAGGACACGACGAGCGCGGTGCAGGTGACGTTCTTTCCCGGGTTGCGGCGGCGGGAGATGCACTGACCCGAACTTCGCTCAGAATGACGAGCGTTTGGGGTGGGATAAGGAAAATGCAGGGGGATAAAGGCATACCCCAGGGGCTAAAGCCCCCAAGGTTTGAGACGCTGTTAGAGACCCAAGGCTAAAGCCTTGAGGTACCTTCAAGCAAAAGCAAAGGTGATGCTGGTCGTTCGACTCGGCTTTGTCTCGCTCAGGATGACATGGGTGGGGTTTACAACCAAAAGCAACGGCGACCTATGTCCTTCACCTCGCTCAGGATGACAACGGTGGGGTGGGATGCCGAGGGCGCCTTCAGGCGGGGACGGCGGGGACGGCGGCGACGCAGGCCTGGAAGTAGGCGAGGGAGCGCTCGAGGCCCTGGCGAAGGGTGATGGTGGGCTGCCAGTTGAGCAGGGTGCGGGCGCGGGTGAGGTCGGGGCGGCGGCGGAGAGGGTCGTCCTGGGGGAGCGGGGAAAAGAGGATCTCGACCTGGGCGCCGGTGACCGCGATGACCTCGCGGGCACATTCCAAAATGGTCCACTCGATGTCGTTGCCGATGTTGACCGGGGTGTGCTCGGAGGTGCGGGAGAGGCGCAGGATGCCTTCGATGAGGTCCGAGACGAAGCAGAAGGAGCGGGTCTGAGAGCCGTTGCCGTAGATAGTGAGGGGCTGGCCGCGCAGCGCCTGGGTCATGAGGTTGGAGATGACGCGGCCGTCGTTGGACTGCAGGCGTGGGCCGTAGGTGTTGAAGATGCGGACCAGGTGGGTGTCGACGCCGTAATAGCGGCGGTAGGCGGTGACGGCGGCCTCGGCGAAGCGCTTGGCCTCGTCGTAGACGGAGCGCGGGCCGACGGGGTTGACGTTGCCCCAGTAGGTTTCGACCTGGGGGTGGACTTCGGGGTCGCCGTAGCACTCGGAGGTGGAGGCGTGGAGATAACGGGCGGAGTACTTGCGGGCGAGGTCGAGCGTGTTGATGGTGCCGGCGGAGCCGACCAGGAGGGTTTCGACGCCGAGGCGGTGATAGTCGACGGGTGAGGCCGGGGAGGCGAAGTTGAAGACGTAGTCGACGGGCCCGGGATCGGCGCGGCCGGTGAGGGACTGGGTGATGTCGTGCTCGATGAGGGAGAAGCGGGGTTCCCGCTGGAGATGCTGGAGATTGGCGAGGTTGCCGGTGGAGAGATTGTCTACCCCGATGACGGAGTAGCCCGCGGTAAGAAGGGCATCGGTGAGATGCGAGCCGAGAAATCCGGCTGCCCCGGTGACGAGGGCCTTGGGTTCGTTCATGCGGTGACTTGCCTCCGGTAGGGAACGGCTTTTGGCTATTCTACGCGAGTGGGGGTGGGTGGGGTGTAACGGGGGGTGAAAAGTTGTGCGTTGGCGGTGGCGGTGGCGAAGGCAAATACTGAGATTCTTCGCCTTTGGCTCAGAATGACAGCCTGTCCCTAACGTGGCTCGGAGTGACGACGTTTCTCTCCACGGCGTTGTTTCCTGCGCCGCCGGCTTATGATGACGGCCGTTTGTTTGGAACCGGACCACGGGAAAATTGTGGTTAGAGGGCGGCGGCGGGGGTGAGGTCGCGGACGGGGCTGGCGGTGGGGCGGCCGATGGAGAGATAGGTGAAGCCGTGCTGCTGCATCACCTGCGGGTCGTAGAGGTTGCGGCCATCGATGACGATGGGGTAGCGGAGCGTCTGGTTGAGGCGGTCAAGGTCGAGGGTGGCGAACTCTTTCCAGTCGGTGAGGATGAGCAGCGCGTCGGCATCTGCGGCGGCGGCGTAGGAGTCTTCGGCGTAGCTGAGGACGGGGCTGGGCGGCAGGACCTGGCGGGTGCGGTCGACGGCGGCGGGGTCGAAGGCGGCGATGCTGCAGCCTTCAGCGATGAACATCTCGACAAGCTCGATGGCGGGCGACTCGCGGATGTCGTCGGTTTCGCCCTTGAAGGCGAGGCCGAGGACGGCGAGGCGCTTGCCGCGCAGGGTCCAGAGAGCAGAGCGGACCTTGGCGACGAAGCGTTTTTTCTGGACCGCGTTGATCTTCTCGACTTCCTTGAGGAGGGAGAAGTCGGTGCCGAGCTGCTCGGCGACGTTGCGGAAGGCGGCGACGTCCTTCGGGAAGCAGGATCCGCCATAGCCGATGCCGGGGCGCAGGAAGCGGCTGCCGATGCGCTTGTCGAGACCCATGCCGCGGGCGACCTGCTCGACGTTGGCGTCGGTGGCCTCGCAGAGGTTGGCAACGGCGTTGATGAAGGAGATCTTGAGGGCGAGGAAGGCGTTCGAGGCGTGCTTGATGATCTCGGACGACTTGGTGGAAGTGTTGAGTAGCGGCGGGGGCTCGTCGACGGAGCAGATGCCGGCGATGGCGTCGGCGCGAGTGTAGTAGGCGCCGGTGGTGAGCGGGGCGTAGATGTCGGCGAGAACGGCGGCGGCGCGGGGGGTGTCGGAGCCGACGACGATGCGGTCGGGGTGCAGGAAGTCGGAGACGGCGGTGCCTTCGCGGAGGAACTCGGGGTTGGAGACGACGTCGAAGAGCTCGCGGGCGACGCCGTTGCGCTCGATGACGCGGCGGATCCACTCGTTGGTGTAGACGGGGACGGTGGATTTCTCGACGATGACCTTGTAGGAGGTGAGGGAGCGGGCGATCTCGCAGGCGACGGCTTCGACGTAGGAGAGGTCGGCGTCGCCGGTCTCGGACTGGGGGGTGCCGACGGCGATGAAGATGGCCTGGCACTCGCGGGTGGCCTCGGCGAGGTCGGTCATGAAGCGGACGCCGGAGTTGAGGTGGCGCTTGAGCAGCTCGGGGAGATGCAGCTCGTGGATGAGGGTGTCGCCGGCCTGCAGCGCGTCGACCTTGCGCTGGTCGTTGTCGACGCAGATGACTTGATGGCCCATTTCAGCGAAGCAGACGGCGGCGACGAGGCCGACGTACCCGGAGCCGACGACGGCGATCTGCACGGGCTTGGGCGAGAGGGCAGAGACGGGCACAGGCAAAGAGTCATTCGAGGTAGGTTGCATAGGGGCTGGCATGAGTTTAGCGCAGTTCGCCGCCGCGGCGAACAGGAGACGCAAACCGCGGGGCGCTTTTTACAAGGCCAAGTGGGCAAGGTAGACTAAGGGCAATGACCTCGGACAACGGTTTGGCTGGCGGAACGGCTGCGAGCACATCCGCGGGGCGTCAGTTCAGTACGCCTGGTACGGATACGACGCTTTCGGAAGCTTTGATTACCCTGCGGAAGCGGCGCCTGGTCCTGATCGTGTTTGTGGTGTTGGGGATCCTGTACGGGTTCTACAAGGCCGTGACGCAGATCAGGCTGTATGAGGCGTTTGGGCGGATCGAGGTGCGGGAGGGCTCCTCGGACGAGTTCAAGCTGAGCGCGTCGTCGTTTTTCGGGGACGATCCGCAGCGCAAGCTTTCGACCGAACAGTCGATCATCCAGAGCGACACGCTGCTGGCGATGGTGGCGAGAGATCTGAACCTGGCCAACAACCCCGCGTTTCTGGGATTGAAGACGCTGGACAAGCACCACAGCCTGGATGAGCCGGGGGTGCGGCAGCAGGTCGTGTCGATCCTGCAGACGCAGCTGAAGGTGACGATCGTTCCGAAGACGGACATCATGCGGATCAGCTACAGCAGCCTGGATCCGAAGCTTTCCGCGGACATCGTGAACAAGGTGATCGCCGATTACGTGCAGCGAAGCTATGAGACGCGGTTTGCGTCGACGCAGCAGGTGTCGCAGTGGCTTTCAAGCCAGTTGGACGATCTGAAGCAGAAGGTGGAGGCTTCGCAGGAGCAGATGCTGGACCTGCAGAAGAAGCTGGGGACGCTGGGCTTTGACACGTCGAAGGTGCAGACGTCGTCCTCGCTGGACGACCTGGCGAAGGCGGCGGGCCAGGCGAAGCTGGCGAGGATCATCGCGGAGTCGCGCTACAGGCTGCTGAGCGGGATGGATCCGAACTCGATCGAGAGTCCGCTGGACACGGTGCCGGGCGGGCCGGAGCCAGAGCTGACGCAGCTGCGGACAAGCCTGGCGAACGCCAAGGCGAACTATGCGCAGTTGACGACGTACGCCGGTCCGCAGCTGCCGCAGGTGAAGCAGGCCAAGGCGCAGATCGATGAGCTGACGAGAGAGATCGCGGCCGAGGAGTCGCGGCTGCTGACGCAGGCCAGGGCGGCGTTCCAGCTGGCGAAGGCGAACGAGGACCAGACGACGGCGGCGCTGGAGCAGCAGAAGTCCGACGCGTACAAGCTGCGCGACGACCTGGTGGAGTACACGATCCGGCAGCGCGAGTTCGAGTCGAGCCGGACGCTCTACGAGGGATTGCTGCAGAAGCTGCAGACGGCGGGCATCGAGGCGGGGCTGGCCTCGGTGGAGATCGATATTGTCGATCCGGCGGTACCTCCGCTGCAGCCGATCCTGAAGGCGCAGTCGACGATCGTGCTGACGTACCTGGGCATCGGGCTGGTGCTGGGGGTGCTGGTGGCGTTCGCGCTGGAGAGCCTGGATACGGGCCTGCGCAGCATTGCGGAGATCGAGAGCGTGACGGAGCTGCCGTCGCTGGCGATTGTGCCGCGGGCCAAGCGCGCGACGCCGGAGCAGCTTGCGGCGATGTCCACGGTGGAACGGAATATCAACGTGCTGACGCAGCCCAAGTCGCAGTTCACGGAGGCCTTTCGGTCGCTGCGGACGGCGCTGCTGCTGGCGACGACCGGACAGGAGCCGAGGCTGATTCTCTGCACCAGCGCGACGCCATCGGAAGGCAAGACGACCGCGGCGACCAACCTGGCGGTGATCCTGGCGCAACGCGGCACGCGGGTGCTGCTGATGGATGCAGACCTGCGGCGGCCGAACGTGCACCACCGGTTCGGGCTGACGGGCAAGCTGGGGCTGAGCACGGTGCTGAGCGGGCAGACGACGCTCGAAGAGTCGGTGCAGCCGGTGAAGGAGGTGCCGGGGCTGGATGTGCTGGCGAGCGGGCCGGTGCCGCCGTTTCCGACCGAGATGTTGAGCTCGCAGACGATGGTGGATCTGCTGGAGCGGGCGAGGCAGGCATATACGTACATCGTGATGGACTCGCCGCCGGTGCTGTCGGTGACGGACGGAGTACTGCTGTCGCGGATGGTGGATGCGGTGGTGCTGGTGGTGCGGCATGGCAAGTCAAGCAAGCACATCGTGCGGCGGGGGCGCGACCTGCTGGTGCGGTCGGGCGCTCCGATGGCGGGCATCCTGCTGAATGCTGTGGATCTGAATGCGCCGGAGTACTACGGGTACTACGGGTATTCGGGATACTCCTACTCGAGCCTGGATCCGGCGGGCTGGGATGCGAAGGGCGCAGCGAGCGGCGGAGCACAACGGTCGAGTTCAGCTGCAGGCAGCGGGAAGCGCAAGAAGAGGTCGAGCAATGATGGTTAGGCTCAGGCGAGGACAGTTGGCCCTGGCGGGTTGGGCGGCGCTGCTGACGCTGGCGCCGGCGGGCGCGGCAAAGGCTCAGTTCAGCGGCCCGGCGCTGGGCGCGACGCCGCAGCAGAACGTGGCGCAGCAGCCGACGACAGACACGACGATCCTGATGCCGGCCGTGCGCGATCCGCAGATACTGCCGGGCGACCTGATGACGGTGCGCATCTTCGGGACGACGGACTTTACCTCGCCGGTCCGGGTGAGCGTGGACGGAACGATCCAGCTGCCGCTGATCGGCGTGGTGCAGGTGGCGGGGCTGACGATCAACCGCGCGGAGACCCTGATCGCGGATCGCCTGCGCAACGCGGGCATGTACCTGGATCCGCAGGTGACGGTGCAGGTGACGGAGTCGGTGAGCCAGTTTGCGACGGTGGCCGGTGAGCTGCACGCGATTGTGCCGCTGGCTGGCAACCGGCGGCTGCTGGATGTGATCGCCGCGGCGGGAACGCTGCCGCCGACGGCCAGCCACGTGATTACGATCCTGCGCGAGGGACAGGAAAAGCCGATCGTGGTGGACCTGGGAACGGACCCGGCGCAGAGCGCCAAGGCCGACATCCAGATACTGCCGGGCGACAAGATCCTGATCTCGCGGGTGGGCGTGGTGTACATCCTGGGCGCGTTCAAGAACCAGGGCGCGATTCCCCTGCAGCAGAACTCGCCGCTGACGCTGATGCAGGCTACGGCGCTGAGCGGCGGCGCGGGGTTCGAGGGCAAGTATAAGGACCTTCGCATCGTGCGCACGAGCGGGCTCTCACGCAGCGTGGTGACGGTAAACATCAAGCGGGTACTGGACGGCCAGGATCCGGACCCGGTGCTGCAGGCGGACGATATCGTCTTCCTGCCGTCGGACGCGCTGAAGGCTGCCATCAAGGGCGGAGGGATCAGCACGGTGTCGAGCCTGGCGTCGCTGCTGGTGATCGCGCTGACCAACCGCTGATGGTGGGCGGGCGAGCGAGCCGAGAGGGCTGACGGAATGGAAGAGAGCATGGGTTCGAGCGCAACGACGGCGGCGGCGGGCTCGAAGGTGAAGCTGGCGTACGTGGTGAGCCATCCGATCCAGTACCAGACGCCGCTGCTGCGCCGCATTGCGCAGGAGCCGGGGATCGAGCTGACGGTGTTCTTCGGGTCGGATTTCTCGGTGCGCGGGTACCAGGACGAGGGCTTCGGGGTTGAAGTGAAGTGGGATGTTCCGCTGCTCGAAGGGTACAGGCACGAGTTTCTGCCTGCGCTGCGGGACAACGGGACGGAGGGAACGTTCAGCCCGGTGAGCTATGGGCTCGCGGCGCGGCTGAAGGGGTTTGACGTGGTGTGGGTGCACGGCTACGCCACGGTGAACCAGATGCACGCGATCGTGGCAGCCAAGGCGCTGGGGATCCCGGTGCTGGTGCGGGCGGAGAGCTGGTTGAGCGACCGGCCGCGCGGCGGAGCGAAGCTGACGGCGAAGAAGCTGTTCTTCAGCGGGCTCAAGAACCTGATCGATGCGGTGCTGGTGACCGGAACGCCCAACCGGGAGTACTGGAGGCATTACCTGGGCGACGACTTTCCCATGTTCCTGATGCCGTACGCGGTGAACAATGAGTGGTTCCAGGAGAAGGTGCGGGCCGCGGCTGCAGGACGGGCGGAACTGCAGGCGAAGCTGGGGCTGGAGCCCGGACGGCCCGTGATCCTGTTCGCGTCCAAGCTGCAGACCAGGAAGCATTGCGACGACCTGATCGCCGCGTACGCGAAGCTCGCGCCCGGCGAGGGACGGGAGCCGGAGCCGTACCTGCTGATCGTGGGAGATGGGGAGGAGCGCGCGGCGCTGGAGGCGCAGGCGGCGGCAACGGGCTTCCAGAGCATACGGTTCTACGGGTTTGGAAACCAGTCCGAGCTGCCGGCGTTCTTCGATCTCTGCTCGGTGTTCGTGCTGCCGTCCAGGCATGAGCCGTGGGGGCTGATCGTGAACGAGGTGATGAACGCGGGGCGCGCGGTGATCGTGTCCGACGACGTGGGGTCGAACTTCGACCTGGTGACGGATGGGGTGGAGGGCTGCGTGTTTCCGGTGCGGAATGTGGACGCGCTGACGCAGGCGCTGCGGCGGGTGCTGGGGATGCCGGAGACAGCGGCAGAGATGGGACAGAAGGCGCTGGAGCGGATCAATGCGTGGGGCTTTGAGCAGGATGTGGCGGGCCTGAAGGAGGCGATCGCCTTTGTGACCAAGGGGCGGACGATAGATGCGGGAAGCCAAGGCGAATATTGAGATTCCGGGCTTTCAGGATGGGATGAAGAACGGTTGGACGGGCCAGGATGACGAAGGCGGAGACGGGAAGGCAGGTTGAGAGCAGAACGGGCACTGGAAGCAAGCAAACGATGCGGATACTGCACATTATCGGGACGCTGGACCCCGCGGCAGGCGGGCCGTCGGAGTCGGTGCGGGTGCTGCTGAGCTTTGGGCCGCTAGGGTATACGGGCGAGGTGGTGACGCTGGATGATCCGGCGAACACGTTTACCGCCGATATTCCGTTTCCGGTGCATGCGCTCGGGCCGCAGACCTCGGTGTATGGGTACAACAAGAAGCTGTACCGGTGGTTGAAGGAGAATCGCAGCCGCTTTGACGGGGTGGTGGTGAACGGGCTGTGGCAGTACTGCGGGCTGGCGGCGTGGCTGGCGCTGCGCGGGCGCAAACCGTACGTGGTCTTCAGCCACGGGATGCTGGACCCATACTTCAAGCACAACTTCCCGCTGAAGCACATGAAGAAGTGGGTGTACTGGGTGCTGGCGGAGTATTGGGTGCTGCGCGGGGCGTATCGCGTGCTGTTTACGACCAAGGCGGAGAGCGAGCTGGCGGAGCAGAGCTTCTGGCTGCATCACTGGAACGGCTACGTGGTGCCGTATGGCGCGAGCCGACCGCCCAGTGATGGCGCGAAGCTGGCCGAGGCGTTCTACGCGCAGTGTCCGGAGATGCGGGGGCGGCGGTTCATGCTCTACCTGGGTCGGATCCACCGCAAGAAGGGCTGCGACATGCTGATCCGGGCGTTTGTGGCGATGGCGGCGAAGGATCCGGAGCTGCACCTGATGATGGCCGGCCCGGATCAGCAGAGCTGGAGCGACGGGCTGAAGGCGATGGTGGCGGAGGCCGGGCTGAGCGAGCGGGTGCAGTGGCCGGGGATGCTGCGCGGCGATGTGAAGTGGGGATCGTTCTACGCGAGCGAGGTGTTCATCCTGCCGTCGCACCAGGAGAATTTCGGGATCGCGGTGGCGGAGGCGCTCGGTTGCGGACGGGCGGTGCTGCTGGCGGACAAGGTGAATATCGCGCCGGAGATCGCCGAGGATGGCGCGGGGCTGATGGAGCGCGATACGCAGGAGGGCACGGACAACCTGGTCAGGCGCTGGATGGAGATGTCCGCGGCGGAGCGCCGGGCGATGAGCGAGCAGGCGCTGCGCACCTTCAACGAGCGCTACGATATGAAGAAGAATGCGGTGACGATCATCCGGCTGTTTGAGAACGCGCGGTTCCGGCGGCGGAAGACGGACAAGCCGATGCCGGAGTGACGCGGCCGAGGGGTTTGAGGAGGAGTTCGAGGGAAAGATGGCCAGGCAAACGCACTACAACTCGGCGGAGCACATCTCGATGGAGGCGGCGGCGGACCCGTACCTGCGGCCGGCGTTCTCGCTCAAAAACCGCCTGCAGCGGTTGGTGTGGAATGTGTGCTGGCTGCTGTTCTACCGGACGTCGCCACGGCCGTTTCACGCGTGGCGGGCGATGCTGCTGAGGGCGTTCGGCGCGACCATGGGGCCGAACTGCCACTTCTATCCGGCGTCGAAGGTGCACTCGCCGTGGAATCTCTTCTGCGCCGACCAGGTGACGGCGGGCGATGGCGTGGAGATCTACAACCCGGCGCCGCTGCGGCTGGGCTCGCACGCGATCCTGTCACAGGGAGCGTACGTATGCGGGGCGACGCACGACTTCGACGATCCGGGGTTTCCGCTGCTGACGTATGCGATGGAGATCGGGGCGTATGCGTGGGTGTGCGCGCGGGCGTGCGTGGGGCCGGGGGTGACGGTGGGCGAGGGCGCGGTGCTGGGGCTGGGCTCGGTGACGACCAAGGATCTGGAGCCGTGGACCGTGTATGCGGGAGCGCCGGCTGTGCGGGTGAAGGCGCGAAGGCGGATAGTGGAGACGAACGGGTAGGTGCGCGAGCAGAGGTTGGGACGGGCTAAAGAGAAACCCCACGATCAGCGCGGAGAGACTGCGCTGATCATGGGGCACCCGTGGGTCAGGACTGGCGGCGGAGTTTGGCGAGCAGGTCCGTGGGGTGGACGGGCTTGGCGAGGATCTCGAACTCGTGGCCCTGGGCGCGGGCTTTTTCGAGGAGGTCGGCGGTAGCGGCCTGGCCGGAGAAGAGCAGTATCTTGCAGTTGGGGCGCTTGTTGCGGGTGGCGATGGCGGCCTCGATGCCGGTCATCCCGGTCATGATGACGTCGGAGATGAGCATGTCGGGCTCGAAGGTTTCGAGCGACTCGATGGCCTTCTCGCCGCTGTAGACGGCGCGGGCTTCAAAGCCGGCCTGATTGAGGATGATGGCGAGCGTGTTGGCGATCACTTGCTCATCGTCGGCTACGAGAACGCGAGGTTTCGACGGAGTAGTCGCTGCTACATCTGACATTTGCTTGGTTCCCCGGAGGTATCTTGACGTACTTTTAGGTGCCGTGGCAGACGTTAAAGCCGCAGTACTTTTATACCAGTAAAGCAATCATACGCGAGGTGGAGGCGGGTTGGGCCGGGCAACAATTTCGGGCGGCGGAAGCGAGGCGCGGGCGGCGCGGCGGCGGCGGTAGAGGGCGAAGCCGACGGCGAGCAGCGGCGGGGCGAGAAGGACTCCCCAGGGCGGGATGAGCAGCCCGAGCAGGATGGGCCCGAGGATGGAGGCCCACCACGGAACCAGCGTCGTGCGGCGCAGGATATAGGGATTGATGAGCAGGCCTTCGAGGATGACGATGAGTGCGTAGAGGCCGAGCACCATGCAAAGGTTGAAGAGGCGGTCGGTCTGTGCGGGCGCAACTGAGACCGCGATGGCGGGGCCGGCGAGGGCCAGCATGCCTCCGATGCCGGGGACGAACTGGAAGACGACCGCGAGGGCAGCCCAGAGCGGCGCCCAGGGAACGCGCAGGATCTCGAGGCCGATGACCCAGAGCGCGGCGGTGACCAGCGCCTGCAGAGCGACGGCTTTGGTCCAGGCGAGGAACGCCCGGCCGGCGACGCGCAGAGTCGACGCTGGCCTGTTTGCTGCGGGATTGGGCGGCCGTGGCGGAGGCGGGATTGGCATAGGTGCGAGCGGGGGCGAACACGGCTTCGCCAACTGAGCGGTTTAATCCTGCATCTTAGAAGATAATCGCAAAACTCCTGCCTCGAACCTTGGTTCGCTGCGCGAGAACGACGCGCAGGGAACGACTGTGAACGTCTGCGACTGAAAGAGGACGAGCACGATGGCAGTGATGATGCAGGCTTTTTACTGGGACGCGCCGCAGACCGAGGGCAAAGAGGGCGAGTGGTGGAATCACCTGGCCGGGCAGGTGGAGGAGCTGGGCAGGGCGGGGATCAACGCGCTTTGGCTGCCGCCGGTCAACAAGGGCGCGAGCAACCGCTCCGTGGGCTACGATCCGTACGACTACTTCGACCTGGGCGACTTCGACCAGAAAGGCGGCGTGAAGACCCTTTATGGGAATCGCGCGGAGCTGGTGGGGCTGATCCAGAAGGCGAAGGGCTGCTCGGTGGGCTGCTACGCGGACATGGTGATCAACCATAACTCGGGCGCGGACGAGGAAGAGCAGAACCCGCTGGATGGCGAGACGCGCTGGACGAAGTTCACGCCGGCGAGCGGACGCTTTCCGCGCGACTGGGACTGCTTTCATCCCAGCCGCTTCGAGCGCACGATGATCGAGGGGGAGAACTTCGCCGGGTTTCCGCACCTGTGCCATCGCAATCCGCTGGTGTACACGGCCATGTTCGACTATGCGCGGATGCTGATCGAGGACCTGGGGTTCGAGGGCTTCCGCTTCGACTTCGTGAAGGGCTACGGGAGCTGGATGATCACACTGCTTTCAAAGTACAAGTACGAGAAAGACGGCGCGATGGACTTTATGCCCTACGTGGTGGGCGAGTTGTGGTCGGGCGGGGACGACATCGATACCTGGCTGGAGAAGGCCAACGCTTATACCGATAACCAGATCGCGGCGTTCGATTTTCCGCTGCGCTACAAGCTGAAGGGCGTCTGCGATCATCCCAGCTACGACCTGCGGCAGCTGACTGAAGGCGGCACGGTGGTGATGAAGCGGCCGGCGCACGCGGCGACGTTCGTCGACAACCACGATATGGGCGACGACACGATCGTGAACGATAAGCTGATGGCATATTCGTTCATCATGGTGCACGAGGGCTATCCGTGCATCTTCTACTACGACTACTACAACAACCAGCTGGCGCGGCCGGGGACGCCGAACGGAATCGATGCGCTGATCGAGGCACACCATAAGTACTCCGGCGGCGACTCGCAAATTTTGCATGCGGACCCGGACCTCTACATCATGCAGCGGATCGGCTGGAAGGACGAGAAGACGGATCAGCGCGGGCTGGTATATGTGCTGAACAACCTGGGCGATCAGTGGTCGGGCACGTCGGTGAAGACACAGTGGGCGAATACGCGCTTTGTGCCGATTGCGTGGGATGGGCACGATGGCGCGCACCCGGATGAGCGGATGACCGATGCGGAGGGCAACTGCGAGTTCCCTGCCCCGCCGCGGGGGTATTGCATCTACGTGCCCGTGGCGCACGATACGGATAAGGACGGGCTGGTCGCGGGCCGGGGGTGAGGCTTGGCGATGAGGAAGTGCGAAGGCAAATGCCGTCATTCTTCGCCTTCGGCTTAGAATGGCGGCGTTTTTGGGCGGTGCGGCGGCATGAGGGCCCAGAGGAGGCAAAGGTCCTGGCTTTCGAGCGGCGATGTTAAACTGGGCCTATGAAATTTGGCGTGCTGGTGTTCCCGGGGTCGAACTGCGATCACGATACGTACAACGTGGTGGCGGAGGTGTTGGGCGAGAAGGCGGCCATGTTGTGGCATGCGTCGACCGACCTCGAGGGCTGCGACGCGATCCTGGTGCCGGGCGGGTTCGCGTATGGCGACTACCTGCGCACGGGGGCGATCGCAAAGTTTGCGCCGATCATGCAGCCGGTGAAGAAGTTTGCGGCCGGTGGCGGCCTGGTGCTGGGGATTTGCAACGGCTTCCAGATCCTGGCCGAAGCCGGGCTGCTGCCGGGCGCGCTGATGCGCAATGCGGGCTTGAACTACGTGTGCAAGCACGTGCATCTGCGCGTGGAAACAGCGGATTCTCCCTTTACCCACGGGCTTGGCCGGGGCGAGGTGCTGAAGATGCCGGTAGGGCACATGGAAGGCAACTACTTCTGCGACAGCGAGACGCTGCGGCAACTGAACGATCAGGACCGGGTCGCGTTCCGCTATGCGAGCGCCGCGGGGGAGACTGGCGCGGCGTGGAATCTGAATGGGTCGCTTGAAAATATTGCGGGGGTCTTGAACGAGGGGCGCAATGTGCTGGGCATGATGCCGCATCCGGACCGGTCGAGCGAGCTGCTGCTCGGTTCGGCGGACGGCTTGCGGGTCTTCCGGTCGATGGCGGGAGCGCTCGCCGGGGCGGCGTGATCCGGGCAGAGGGTGGAGTGCGGGTGTAACCTGACGAGGGTATGGTCGACATTCATCATCATCTGCTGTGGGGGCTGGACGACGGCGCGAAGAGCTTCGAGATGTCGCTGGCGATGGCCAAGGCGTCGGCAGCGGATGGGGTGACGCACATTGTGTGTACGCCGCACTCGAACGGGCAGTTCGCGTTTGAGCCGGAGCAGAACGCGGCCAAGGCGGCGGAGCTGCAGGCCAGGCTGGACGCGGACGGCGTGCGGATTCAGATCGGCATGGGATGCGACTTTCACCTCTCCTACGACAACATCGTGGAGGCCAAGCAGAATCCCAAGCGCTTCAGCGTGAATGGCCTGGGCTACCTGATGGTGGAGATCCCGGACTTCGGCATTCCGCCCGGGGTGACGGAGATCTTCTACGAGCTGCAGCTGGTGGGGCTCACGCCGGTGCTGACGCATCCGGAGCGGAATCCGACGCTGCAGTCGGACCTGGGCCGGCTGGCGGAGTGGATGCGTGGCGGTGTGCTGGTGCAGGTGACGGGCGACTCGGTGACGGGCAAGATGGGCAAGACGGCGGAAAAGATCGCGCACCAGCTGCTGGCGAAGCGCTGGGTGCACTTCATCGCGACGGATGCTCACAACGTGAGCTCAAGGCCGCCGCGGCTGAGCGAGGCGAGGGACGTGGTGGCGAAGAAGTATGGGCACGAGTACGCGCATAGCCTGGTGACCTCGAACCCGATGGCGGTCTATCACGGCAAGCCGTTTGAGCCGGTGGAAGAGCCGCTGGAGCTGTACGAGGAGTTCAAAGAGCCGAGCTGGTGGCAGCGGCTGATGAGCATGGGCAAGTAAGCGCGGGCGCGCTTAGGACGGCGGGGCCGCGATCTGCTGCTCGGGCAGGTTGCTGGTGGGCCAGTGGGCGGGGTCGGCGTTGAGGTTGGGCGCGACGTGGATGGGGCTGGTGACCTCGGGGACGGTGATGTTCCAGCCGTCGACGAGGATGACGGGCGCGGCGCCGCCGAGCAGGCTCAGGTCGGCTTCGAGGGTGAAGGTGCGGGTTTCGCCCGGAGCGAGCGAGATGTAGTTGCTGCTGTAGAAGACCGGCAGGATGCGGGCGGAGTCGCCTTCGCGGTGCAGTTGGAAATGCGCCATGAGGGCGATGTGCGGCGTGGGGTTGTGCAGGGTGACGTCGAGGTGCAGGGTGGCCGGCGCCGAATCTGGCTCGGGGTGTGGCGCGGCAAGGGCGCGGGTGGCGGTGACTTCGAGGGCGACTTTGGGCATGGTGTCGAGGGCGGTAAGGTCGTTGGGCGTGGCGGGCGGGGCGCGCCAGTAGAAGTTGCGCGAGAGCACGGCTTTGTTGGCGTCGAGCAGCTGGAGCCGGACGAAGTAGGTGGATGGGAGGGTGGGTTCGGCCAGGGCCGGGCCGAGGACCGGCCCGACGTCGATCGCCCGGTTCGCGAGCAGCGCGGCGGGCAGGTCGCGCGAGGCGGCGAGGGTGCCGTCGAGGGAGTAGATGTCGACGTGCGCGGTGGCGTCAGGAACGGCAGAGGGCAGGTTGTCGATGGCTTCGATGTGGCCGGTGGCTTCGTTGAGCTGGATGTGGACCGGCTCGCCGGCGCTCTGCACGGCGAAGAAGGAGGAGTTGGGCTCCAGGTCGTGGTGGTAGATCTGCCAGACGAAGCTGGGCTGAGCGGGGTTGCTCATCCAGGTGATGACGCCGGTGGTGGGGGCGAAGAGTTTGGCGTTGCGCGCCTCGTACATGGCGCGGAAGGCCTCGAAGTTGGCGAGCTGGGCCTTGCGGGTGAAGTCGGCGAGGTTCAGCGGAGGGCCGTAGCGGGCGGCGAGCTCGGCACGGTATGTGGCCCCGCCCTGGTTGCCTTTGGCGAAGTCGTGCTCGGCCCAGTCGTCGTTGATGGTCTCCCAGTCTTTCCGGGGCATCATGCCCTGGATGGATTCGAGGGTGGGTACGGACATGCTGCCGATCTCGGATTTGAAGGCTTCGTCGAAGGTGTAGAAGTCCTGCGGCGGACGCCAGCGGTAGGGGCCGTGGGAGTTGACGCCGCGGCCGTCGGCGGAGTTGGGCTGGTAGAGGCGGACGGGGTCGAGCTCGGCGATGAGCTTGCGCAGGGCTTCATCCACGTAGGGCGGCGGGTAGCCTTCGTTGCGCGCGCACCACAGAACGATGGAGGGATGGTTGCGGAAGCGGAGCAGCTTGTCGCGGACGTTGGCGACGTAGAGCGGCAGGTCGGCGGGGTCGGGGCCGTCGGCGGGATTGGGCTGGAAGAACTCGTCCCAGATGAGGATGCCGTACTTGTCGGCGAGCGCGTAGAGGTCTTCCGATGTGCTCTGGCCGACCCAGTTGCGGATCATGTTGAGGTTGGCCAGGCGGTGCAGGCGGATAAGGGTTTCGAGGCGCTCGCGCGGGATGCGCTTGAGGCCCTCGTCCATGCCCCAGTTGCCGCCGCGGATGAAGATGGGCACGCCGTTGACGGAAATGGTGAGGTTGGGCGAGCCGGGCACGGCGTAGGTGATCTTGCGGATGCCGAAGGGGAGGTCGAGGGTGTCGGACGGGGCTCGCGCGCGAGCCTGCGCCGGGCTGAAGACGAGATGCAGCGAGTAGAGGTTCTGGGCGCCGTAGCCTGCCGGCCACCACAGGCGTGGGTTTAGCAGGTGCAGCGCGGGCGTGTTTGTGGGGTCCAAGGCGATGAGCTGCGAGGCGTGAGGCGGGAGGGTGACGGAGCGCGAGAAGGCGACGCCGGCGAAGCTGCCGCGGAGCGTGCCGCGCTGAGTGGCGGCGGAGAGGTTTTCAAGGCGGGCAGAGATGGCGAGGTCGGCGCTGGACGTGTCGGGCAGCGGGAGGTCGGAGGTGACGAGCGGGTCTTCGACACGGACCGGCCCGGAGGCGGAGAGGAAAACGCGCTGCCAGATGCCGGTCTCACGGTCGCGGATGGGCTGGAGCCAGTCCCAGCCGATGGAGGCGAGGAAGGTGGGGCCGTCGAGGGCGGTGATGCCTCCGTTCTGGCCGACGCCGTGGGCGAAGTCGTGCTCGTGGGCCTGGCCGGGGTGCGGCTGGGGCGAGATGAGAACGGCGATGGCGGCGCGGCGGCCGGGGCGGACGACAGCGCTGATGTCGAAGGTGCCGCGGATGAAGGCGCCGCGGAGGGTGCCGACGGAGGATCCGTTGACCCAGACCTGCGCGGCGTAGTTGATGCCGTCGAAGTTGAGGAAGATGTGGCGGCCGACAAAGGCGCGCGGAACGAGGATCGTGGTGCGATACCAGTAGTCCTGGCGCGCCAGCGATTCGGGGATGGTGCGGCTGTTCTCGCCATAGAGCGGCTCGGGGTAGGTGTGGTCCGCGACCAGGCTGGTGAGGACCGTGCCCGGAACGATGGCGGGGTGCCACGCCGCGGCCGAGAAGGCGAGGCCGCTGATGGCCTGGCCGACGGCGCTGACCAGCGGCGCGGGCTGCAGGCGCCAGTCGCTGCTCAGGTTCAGCTCGCCGTGGCGCGTCTGGGCGCGCAGCGGCGATGCCGCGGCGGCGATGAACAGGGCAAGCAGGAACGCGAACAGGAAAGTGGGGCGGACTCTCATCGGTGAGTAAACCTTTTGGGGCGAGGCTGCTTGCGTTCGAGTTGCAGGCTGGCTCGGAACCGAGATGAAGTGTATCGCCTTCGGCGGTTCGGGACCGGCGTCCCACACCACCGGGGCGGAAGCGCAGCACGGAAGCTGCGGCGAGCGGGGTTAGAATAGAGGGACTGGATATCGACGGATGGCGGCGTGAGTCCAACGGAGCACCGGTTGTGCGTCCGGCCATGGAAGCGAGAGTGGATTTGAGGTTGAACGGGATGAAGTGCGGTGCGCGGCGGTTGGCGATGTTGGGCGCGGTGGCTGTGGGTGCGAGCGCGCTGACGCAGGGTGCAATGTGGCCGGCGGCCGAGGCGCAGGTGGTAAAGGCGCCGCGCTACACGGGTGTGGATACGCCGCAGCCGCAGGTGAACCTGCCGCCGCTGCCGCCGGCCCTGACGCCGCACGGCACAGTGGTCGAAGACATCGTGGTGCGCGTGAACGACCAGATCATCAGCCGCAGCGACGTGGAGCGCGCGCAGCAGATGCTGGACCAGGAAGCCGCGCAGCAGAACGTGCCCAAGACGGAGCTGGCGCAGCGCCAGAAGGACATGCTGCGCGACATGATCGACCAGCAGCTGCTGCTCTCGAAAGCCAAGGAGCTGGGGCTGAATGCGGATGCCGAGGTGATCCGGCGGCTGGACGACATCCGCAAGCAGAACAAGATGGATTCGCTGGACGATCTGGAGAAGGCTGCGCGGCAGCAGGGCGTGAGCTTTGAAGACTTTAAGGCGCAGATCCGCAACCAGATTCTGCAGCAGGAGGTGGTGCGCGACGAAGTGGGGCGCAGGCTGCAGATGTCGCAGGGCGACGAGCAGAAGTACTACGAGACGCACAAGGCGGAGTTCGAGCAGCCGGAGCAGGTGCGGCTGAGCGAGATCCTGGTGCCGCTGCCCGAGACCGCCACGCCGGCCGAGGTGCAGCAGGCCGAGGCCAAGGCCAATGACATCAAGAGTAAGGTGATGCAGGGCGGAGACTTCGCGGACCTGGCCAAGAAGTACTCGGGTGGGCCTTCGGCCGCGCAGGGCGGCGATCTGGGCGAGTTCAAGCGCGGCGCGCTGGCCAAGGTGCTGGAGGACCAGACGTTTGCGTTGAAGCCGGGCGAGTCCACGCAGCCGATTCGGACGCGCCAGGGCTTCGTGATCCTGAAGGTGACGGCGCACGACCAGGCCGGGCCGGCGCCGATGAAGGAAGTCGAGCCGCAGATCCAGGAAGCGCTCTACATGCAGCAGATGCAGCCCAAGCTGCGCGAATACCTGACCAAGCTGCGCAACGAGGCGTTTGTGGACGTGCAGCCGGGGTTTGTGGACTCGGGCGCGACCGGGACCGAGTCGAAGCCCGTGTTTACCGCCTATGCGCCACCACCGGTGAAGAAGAAGAAACCGAAGACGATGGCGCGCTTCGAGCGCGGGCCGGTGAAGCCGGTGGTCGCCTCGCCCGACACCACGGGCAGCCGGACCATCACGGGCCCGGATGCCAAGCCGGCGATCGATCCGCGCACGGGCCTGGCGTCGCTGCAGGTGCCGGCGCCTCCCACGACTCCGGGTGGCAAGCCGAAGAAGGTAAAGCGGGAGAAGATCCGCTACGGCCAGGCGCCGCGTAACGCGCTGCCGGGCGGTGCGGACGATACCACGCGGACGACGGCCGATGGCGCGGTGATCGCCACCACGGCGCAGCCGGCGGGAACGGCTGCGGGCGCGGCGGGAACGGCTGCGGGCGCGGCGGGAGCGGCTGCGGGCGCGGCGGGAGCGGCTGCGGGCGCGGCGGGAGCGGTGGCTGACTCGGGCGCGACGGTGTCGGGATCGCCGGCGTCGGAGTCGGCAAACCTGGCGGATAATCCGCTGACGCCCACGGCTCCGCCCAAAGTGAAGACTCGCTTTGCGGCCACAGCCAAGGAAGAAAAGGTGAAGAAGGCGACGACGCTTTCGGCCAAGAAGCAGGAGAAGCTGACCGCCAAACCCGAGCCGATGACCGCGGAGGAGTCCGCCGCTGCCAAGGTGCAGGCGGCTCCGCTGGGCGTGGCGGGAACCGACGCCGCGGCCAAGAAACCGAAGAAGCCCAAGAAGGTGAAGGGCGCGCCCAAGGTGGCGAAGGGACCGAAGGAGAGGCTGGCGGATAAGCAGCCGCTCGCGCCGACCCCTGCGCCGACCGTGGCGCCGACTGCGAACCCGGCCTTGGCGCCGACGACCGACGCGCCGGCTGCGGAGAAGCGCACGCCGCCGCCTACAACCGACCAGACGACGATGCCGACCAACGTGGCTCCGCCGACGACTTCACCCAATCCAAACGGGCCTCCGGCGACACCGCCTCCCCCGGGCTTCTAGGGCCTGCACGTGATGAAGGACTTCTACGTCAAAGACGCGCCGCGCTTCGAAAACGCGGTCGTGACGAGCTTCTTCTGCCTGTCCGCCGTGCAGCTGCGCGCCAAGAAGAACGGCCCCGGCGAGTACCTCGCGCTGACCTTGAGCGACAAGACGGGTGCGCTCGAGGCGCGCATGTGGGAGGAGTTCGCGGAGGCGTTCTCCTCCTGCGGCGAAGGCTGCTACTTAAAGGTGCAGGGGCAAATCTCGAAGTACAACGAGAAGTGGCAGATCACGGTCACCAAGATGCGCAGCGCCGCGGAGAGCGAGATCGAGACCGCGGACTTCCAGCCGATGTCGGAGTTTCCGGTAGAAGTCATGGATGCCGAGCTGCGCGGGTACGTGGCGGCGTTTGCCGATGCGGACCTGAGGCGGCTGGTGCTGGCGTTCCTGAATGATCCGGAGATTGGGCCGGCCTTCCGCACAGCGCCAGCGGCGAAGATGCTGCACCATGCCTGGATCGGCGGGCTGCTCGAACATGTGCTGGCGCTGGTAAAGGTTTGCTTGGCGGCGGCGCCGTTCTATCCCGAGGTCAATCGCGACTTGCTGGTGACGGGCGCGATCCTGCACGACATCGGCAAGGTACGGGAGCTGAGCTGGAAGACGAACTTCGCCTACACGCTCGAAGGCCAGATGATCGGGCACATCTCGATCGCGCAGGGCATGCTGCGCGAGAAGGTGAAGGAGCTGGCGCCGTTTCCGGAGCGGCTGCGCGTCCTGGTGGAGCACATGATCCTGAGCCACCACGGCAAGTACGAGTTCGGCTCGCCGAAGCTGCCCATGACTCCGGAGGCGATGCTGCTGAGCGCGCTCGACGACCTGGAGGCGAAGTTCGCGGCCATGCGCCGGGAGTTTGCCGGGGCCGAGAGCGCGGGCAAGAGGCCGGATGAGACGACGGAGTGGGTGCGCAGCATGGACCGCACGTTGTTCGACTCGGCACGCTGGCTACGCGACGGCGAGTAAGGCTGCCGTCCCAAATCGAGACTCGCGCGCCAGACAAGTTCATGCGAACAGTTATTTTTCATCAGGGGGAATCCAGTTTGTACGCTGGTTCGTTCTTTGCATAAGCGTACCTGGTTATTAACAGTTATACTGATCTCGTTTACCGAACTCTCCCCAAGCTTCCCACCGGATTGCTCACCCTAGACGGCGATCGCCAGGCCGCAGGTGTGCTTCAAAGCTCGAGCAAAACACGTTTACGCAGCCCTGCGTGTGCGACTTCGCGTGCGTAATATTCAGGCCAGCCTAGAATGACGTATGCCATTTTTGCCGTTCTGATCGTCCTTTCGCTTGCGCTCGCTGCCTCTTTACTGCGAGCGTCCGGCAGTATTCGATCCCTCCGCTCGGAGCTTGCCGAAGCCACCGAGGCGCAGCGGTCGAAGGATTCGCTGCTCAGCGAACGCTCTGAGCTCGACACCATCAAAGACGAGTTCATCTCCAACGTCTCGCACGAGCTGCGAACGCCGCTGACCAGCATCCGCGGCGCGCTGGGGCTGCTCTCCTCCGGGCTCATGGGAGACCGCGACACCAAGGCGCAGAATCTGCTGCGCATCGCGCTCACCAACACGGACCGGCTGATCCGGCTCATCAACGACATCCTGGATCTCGAGCGGATGCAGTCCGGCCGGGCGCCTCTGCACGTTCGCCGCTGCTCCATCCGCGAGCTGGCACAGCTGGCGATCGAAACCATGACGCCGCTGGCCGAGGCCTCGCACGTCGCCATCGACCTCATCCTCTTCACCTCGGACGACGCCATGTTCTTCGATGGCGACGCCGACAGGATTCTGCAGGTGCTGACCAACCTGCTTTCGAACGCGATCAAGTTCTCGCCCAGCGAATCGCGGGTGGAGGTTCGGATCGAAGCCGATCCCACCAACATCCTGATCCGCGTCTCGGACAACGGCCGCGGCATTCCGGCCGACAAGCTGGACTCCATCTTCGATCGCTTTCAGCAGGTGGAGGCGTCCGATTCGCGGCAGAAAGGCGGCACCGGGCTGGGGCTGGCGATCTGCCGCACGATCGTGCAGCAGCATAACGGTTCTATCTGGGCGGAATCGAATCCCCTGCAGCAGCGCGGTCCCGGCGCCTCGCTGCTGGTGACTCTGCCGCGCGTCACGCGGCTCGAAGACAAGCGCGCGACGCAGCCGCTCTCCATGCTGCCCGTGCCCGGCGACGGCACCATCCTGATCTGCGACGACGAACCGGCGATCCGCATGGTGGTCGCCGAGAGCCTGCGCCGGCATGGCTACACGGTCATCGAGGCGCGCAACGGCGAAGAGGTGGTCGACCTGGCCATCGATCATCGCGTGGAGGCTATCCTGCTCGACCTCTACATGCCCGGGATGAGCGGGTGGGAAACTTTGGACCGGCTCAAGACGTGCGCATCCACGGTGAATATTCCGGTGATCGTCCTGTCCGTGCTTTCTGCCAATGAATCGAGCGTGAACACGCGCATGCTGGCCGCCGCGGCCCAAGGCTGGGTGCAGAAGCCCTTCAACGAGCATCTGCTGCTGGCGGAGCTATCGCGCGTGCTGCACACGGCGCAGGGACCGGCCTGCGTGCTGCTGGTGGAGGACGACAGCGACCTGGCGTCGGTGGTGATCGCCGGCTTTGAAGACGCGGACGTGAGCGTGGACCACGCGCATACCCGCCAGGCTGCCATGGAGATCTGCCGCTCGAAGCGTCCCGACCTGCTCATTCTGGATCTCGGCCTGCCCGATGGAGACGGCTTTTCGCTCGTCGACTGGCTCCGCCAGCAGCCGCGCATGCAGAACCTTCCGCTGGTCGTTTATTCCGGTCAGGAGGTCTCCGAGCAGGAGATGAGCCGGCTCCGCCTGGGTCCCACGCAGTTCCTGACCAAAGCCAAAGTGCAGCCGCACGATGTGGAAGAGCTGGTGCTGAACATCGTGCACCGTCTGCGTATACCGAACGCACGATAGTGGTATATACCCTGTTCACCGTGCAGATGAGAGAATGGGCCCATGCGGCATGTGCTCATCATCGACGACGAGGACGACATCCGCGAGGTCGCGGCGCTTTCGCTCGAAGCGACATCGGACTGGGTGGTCTCGACGGCAAGCTCCGGCCGCCGCGGCATTGATGCCGCCGCCACGGGCAGGCCAGACGCCATCCTGATGGACGTGATGATGCCGGAGATGGACGGCCCCACGACCTTCCGCCATCTCCAGGCCAATCCCGATACCGCGCGCATCCCGGTGGTGCTGCTGACCGCGAAGGTGCAAGGGGTAGACCAGCGGCGCTTCGCCGGGCTGGGCGTGGCGGCGATCCTCTTCAAGCCGTTCGACCCGCTGACGCTGGCGGCGCAGATCTCTGAAGTGCTGGGCTGGCGCGACTAAGCCACTTTCGCGTGCCGCGTTTTCCGGACGAAAAACCACCGCGACACCGCAGATCGCCACACGCTGCAGACGTTCGATCAGGCCCACATCTGCGAAAATAGTGTGTGAAGAAAATTGCCCTGCTTGGATCGACGGGCTCGATCGGCACCTCCACCTTATCCATCTGCGAGCAGTTCCCCGGCCGCTACAAGCCCATTACCCTGGCCGCGGGCTCGAACCTCGAAGCCGCGTTCGCGCAGGCCGTTCGCTGGCGTCCGCTGCTCGTCTCCATCGCCACGGAAGAGCTGGGGGACGCACTGCGCACGCGCCTTCGGGCGGCTGGAATCGCCGGCATTGAAGTGATGGCGGGTACGCCCGGCACGGTCGCAGTCGCTACTCATCCCGAGGTCGATTTTGTCGTCTCCGCCATCGTGGGCGTGGCGGGGCTTGAAGCGACTTACGCGGCGGTGCTTGCCGGCAAGACCATCGGGCTGGCCAACAAGGAGTGCCTGGTGGCGGCGGGCGACCTGATCATGGCTGCGGCGCGCGCCCACAACGTGGCGCTGCTGCCCATCGATTCCGAGCACAACGCCGTGCACCAGGCGATGCGCGGAGGCACGCCGGCGGAGGTTCGCCAGGTGTGGCTGACGGCATCGGGCGGGCCGTTTCGCTCCACGCCGCTGGCCGATTTCGCCGGGATCACTGCCGCGCAGGCGCTCAAACATCCCACCTGGGTGATGGGGCAGCGGATTACTATTGACTCCGCCACCATGATGAACAAGGGCTTTGAGGTGATCGAGGCGTGCCGGCTTTTCGACCTGGCTCCGGAGCGGGTGCGCGTGACGATCCATCCGCAGTCGACCGTTCACTCGCTGGTGGAGTTCATCGATGGCTCGATCTTGGCGCAGATCTCGGTCACGGATATGCGGCTGCCGATTCTCTACGCGCTCGCGTACCCGGAGCGGCCTGACGCCTCGGGGGTGCCGGCGCTGACCTTCGACCTGGCGGCATTGTCGCAGCTGGAGTTCAGCCCGCCCGACCTGGCCCGGTTTCCCTGCCTGCGCCTGGCGTACGAGGCGGCCGCGCAGGGGCCTTCAGCCTGCATCGCGTTGAACGCGGCCGATGAGATCGCGGTCGCATCATTCCTCGAAGGACGTATCCCCTTCCTGGGCATACCACGTACAATCGAGCGTGTGCTTGAGCTAACGCCCGCGGCGCGCCCGGAGTCTATCCGGGGTGTTCTGGCCGCCGACGAGGCCGCCCGAAGCTGTGCCCGGGAGGTAATCTCGGGCGCCTGAGTTTGACCCGCCGAACCTTTCGTCCGGGGCTGACTGAAGCCCTCCGATCAACTGCCACCGAGCCCCAAAGGACCCTCGCACTTGTCCCTCTTCAACGCTTCGAGTCTCTCCGCCATTCCCCAGCTTGCGCTGGTGCTCGGCATCATGGTCGTGGTGCACGAGCTTGGCCATTTCCTGGCGGCCAAGCTGTGCCGCGTCCGCGTGGAAACCTTCGCGATCGGCTTCGGCAAGCGGCTCTTCGGCGTGGTTCACAACGGCACGGACTATTGCCTGAACCTGGTTCCGCTGGGCGGCTACGTGAAGATGGCGGGTGAGCTGCCGGGCGAGACCCGCAACTCCACCGATCCGGGCGAGTTCCAGAATCATCCGCGCTGGCAGCGCACCGTGATCGCGCTGGCCGGCCCGATCGCCAACTTCCTGCTGGCCATCTTTCTGCTCACCGTGCTGTACATGCATCATCATGAGGTCTACGAGTTCCTGGGCCAGCCCGCGGTGGTGGACTACGTGGTGCCTAACTCGCAGGTGGCCCACACGGGCATCCAGCCGGGCGATCGCATTGTGCGCTTCGACAATCTGCAGAACCCGATCTGGGGCGACCTCGAAGAGCAGCCGCACTTCACGTTGAACGAGGAGACGCCCTTCTCCTTTGTCCATGACGGGCACCAGGTCGATACCAGGATCTTTGTCGAAAACAAGGGCCGCGACGAGGATTTCTCCTGGACCCGGCTGGGCGCGATCCCGGTGATGCAGTCCACGCCGATCGAGGTCGCCGAAGTGGCGCCAGGCGGTCCGGCGGAGCGGGCCGGGCTGCAGGCGCACGACCTGCTGATCGCGATGAACGATCTGCATCCGCACTCGCTGGACACCCTGCTGACCTACCTGCAGGAGCAGGCGGGCAAGCCGGCGACGTTGACCGTTCAGCGGCAGACGCCCGACCACCAGGCGACGACGCTGACGTTGGCGGTGACGCCGGCGCTGATGGACACCTCCGAGGGCAAGGGCTGGCGGCTGGGCTTCCAGCGCGTGCTGCCGCCGGTCAAGATCGAGCGCTTGCCGTTCGGCTCCGCCGTGAAGGCCTCCTGGCAGGCGAGCGTCAAGAACTCCATGCTGATCTTCGAGGTGCTGCACCGGCTGTTTACGCGGCAGGTGTCGGTGAAGGCGCTATCGAGCCCCATCGGGATCGGCGTGATGGTGCACCAGGCGTTCGAAGCCAAGGACTGGAAGGCTTCCATCATCGAGACGATGGCGATGATCTCGCTCAACCTGGGCATCTTCAACCTGCTGCCGATCCCGATCCTGGATGGCGGGCTGATCCTGTTTCTGTTGATCGAGTCCTTGATGCGGCGGGACCTGAACCAGCAGGTGAAGGAGCGGGTCTACCAGGTGGCGTTCGTGTGCCTGATCCTGTTTGCAGCCGTGGTGATCTTCAACGACATCACCAAGTACCTGCCCAGCCACCTGAAGACGTAGCAGGTGCGGATCGCTAAATCGAGCCCGGCGTTGGAGCGCGCATCTCCTCGCGGGTTCGTTAGCTGCTGAGCTTGCGCCGTGCCCTTCGATGCCTGGTGGTGTCTTCCCCCGCGGGTACCGCTGGACATGGCGAGGTAGATTCCTCCCACCACCAGACACAGGATGAAGAAGAGAAAGATGATAGTCAGCATAGATACCCTCCACTTAGTGTGAGGTAGCAGTGACTGTTATCGTTGCCTGCGGCGCAGGTCCTCCGCGATGCCCTGGGCGACGGTGCGCGCCCGTTCCACCTCCTGGGGGCCGAAGCTGATCGCGCCTACGCGCGCGTGTCCGCCGCCGCCGAAGCGCTCACAGATCTCGGCCAGGTTGGCGAGTTCATCCGCGGGCCGCTGCGTCCAGGGATTGGTGCCGACGGAGATCTTGGTTCTCGCCCTGGAGCGCATGACGCCGACGGTGTACGTCGCCTCCGGATATAGGTAGTAGGGGATGAACTTGCTGAGAGCTTCGGTCTCGCGATCCAGCAGATCGAAGTAGATGACGCCCTCCGCGAGGCCGGCGCGCTCGCGCACCAGCTCCATTCCGGCCATCTGTTTCTCCATCAGCGGGCCGACCTTCTCAGCTACGAACGGCTGCGCGACGATCTCCTGGAACGGCATCTCGGTAAGCAGTTTGATGACCCGCGGGATGAACTCCGATCCCTCGGCGTTCTCGATGACCATGGCCAGCTTCAGCGCGGGTTCCTTCATCTCGACGGCCATTCTCGCGCTTTCAAATCGCGCTCCGTCGACGATGTCGGCCCAGTAGAGCAGGTCTTTAAGAGCGGATGTGTCGAAGCCGAACTTGCGCTTGCCCATGGCTGCGATGAGCCCGGTGCAGGAGATGTAATTTGGATCGAAGAACTGCCGCCGGCGCGCGTCGCCGAGTTGTCTGGCCTCAAAGAGCGCACGCAGCTCCGGGGTGACGAAGGCGCTCTCGTGGTGATCGAACCACCAGGTCAGCTTCGGCGAGCGGGAGTACTTGAAGTCGACGATGGCGTTTTCGCCCGGCCCGAAGACCGCCTCATCGATCTCGCCGCCGCCGGGCTGATGGGAGAGACCGATGTAGTCATATCCGGAGGCCGTGCCCACGCACTCGCGATGGAACCTGGTAAACACAGCGGCCGAACAGGCACCGTCGAAGCATTGGTTGTGATGCAGCACGCGAAACACCATCTCATCTCCTCGAGGCGCAGGCTCCTTCCAGAGTCGCATATTTCACCTGCGAACTTTCCCGCCGCCGCCGCGTATCCTCAATGATCGAGGTTCCTCGTTATCGAGATTCATCCACACTCCTCGGAGCCTGCGTTGATCGAATCATCCGCTGCTGAACCCGCTCCGTTCGCCGCAGCCCCACCACCTGCGCTGCGCCGACTGTTCTTCGGTGACGATGGACTTCGGGCCGGATGGAGCCTGCTCGTCTTCATCGCGCTCATCGTGCTGCTGGGCCGCGCGTTCACCCTGCTGAACCATCGTCTCCATCTGTTTCGCCCTGGCGAGCTGACGCCCCAGGTCATGACCCCGCGCATCACGATCCTGGGCGATGCCATCCAGCTAGGCATGATCGCCCTGGCCACGGTCATCATGTCGTTGGTTGAACGCCGTCCTCTTGCGCGCTACGGCCTGCCGCTGCGGCGCGCGCTGCCGGACTTCCTGACCGGCCTGGTCTGGGGCCTCGTCATGCTCTCCCTGCTCATCGCCACGCTTTACTTTGCGCATGCGCTGGCGTTCGACGGGGTCGCGCTGCACGGCGTGCTCGCGCTCGAATACGCAGGCGAATGGGCGTTCGCGTTTTTGCTCGTCGGTCTCACGGAGGAGTTCCTGACCCGCGGGTACATCCAGTACACGGTCGCGCGAGGCATCGCCGGGCTGACGCGCGCCATCTCGCCTTCGAACCCGCACAGCCACCTGATCGGCTTCTGGGTCGCGGCTTTCTTCTTCTCGGTGTGCCTGTTCATGGCCGGCCACATCGGCAACTCCGGCGAGACTCCTTGGGGCATCGCCGCGGTGGGGGTCGCCGGCGCGGTCTTCGCGTTTTCGCTCTATCGCACCGGCTCGCTGTGGTGGGCGATCGGGATCCACACCGCGTGGGACTGGGCGCAATCGTGCCTCTACGGCACGTCTGACTCGGGCATCACGGCGACCGGGCACATCCTCTCAACGCACCCCGTGGGCCCGGCCTGGCGCTCGGGCGGCGCTACCGGGCCGGAGGGCAGTATCTTCGTCATCCCGGCGCTTTTGCTCATCGCGCTCGTCATTCATGTCACGCTGCCGCGCCGGCCGTACCCGCTTACAACGGATCAGGCGCCGCCGCCGGGCGACAGCCATTTACACTTGTAGTACCGCATGAGCATTCTCGAATCCAACACCCCCGACTTCCAGGCCGGCGACCCTGAACTTCAGACCGGGTCCCCGGGAGAGGAGCAGGTCGACCCCGAGGCCTCCGGGCGCGGCTGGTTCTCCTCGCGCAACCTCGTTCGCATCGCCACGTGGTCGGCCATCGTGCTCGTGATCCTGGGGATAGTCGGGTTTTTCTCCTCGCGCTATTACCTGCATCACGCCGCCGGCAGAGACCTTCCGCAGCTCGACGGCGCGCTTGCGATCCCCGGCCTCAAGGCGCCGGTCACGATCCAGCGCGACGCACATGGTGTGCCCTACATCCACGCCGGTTCGATGGACGACCTGCTGGTCGCGCAAGGCTTTGTCACCGCGTCCGACCGCCTCTTCCAGATGGACACGCTGCGCCGCCACGCGGCAGGGGAGCTGGCGGAAATTTTGGGCGTCTCCGTCATCGGCCACGACCGCCTGCAGCGTACGTTGCAGCTGCGCGCCGCCGCCGACCGGGCCGTGGCATCGCTGCCGCCGGACCAGTTGCACGTGCTCGAAGAGTACGCGCTCGGAGTCAACGCCTCGATCGCGCAGCAGTCCGCGCATCTGCCGGTAGAGTTCCGCATCCTGCGCTACCAGCCGGCCCCCTGGACGCCGCGCGATTCCATCCTGGTCTCGCTGGCCATGTTTGAAGACCTGACCAACACGTTCCCCACCCGGCTGGCCCGCGAAGCGCTTAGTGCCCGCCTGCCGCCGGAGTTGGCCGCCGATCTCTACCCGGTGGGCTCGTGGCGCGATCATCCTCCGACCTCGCCCATCCCGGACCTCACCATCCCAGGCCCGCCCATCGAGGACATTCCGCTGGATGAATCGCAGACCCGGCTGAGCCCGCCCGGCACGTCAGCTTCGCCCGACCCGGCTGCCGAGGTGCGGCGCGAGATCAGCGAGCTCTCGCAGGCCGACGCCGCGGCGTTCACTCCCGGGTCGAACAACTGGGTCGTCTCGGGCGCGCATACGGCCAGCGGGAAGCCGCTGCTGGCGAATGACATGCACCTGGCTCATTCAGTGCCCGGCATCTGGTACCAGGCGGACCTCGAAGCGCCGGCTCTGCCCGGCCAGGCGGAGGCCTTCCACGTCGCCGGCGTAACGATTCCGGGGCTGCCGCTGATTATCGTCGGCCACAACGCGCACGTCGCCTGGGGCTTCACGAACCTCGGCGCCGAGGTACAGGACGTCTACATCGAATCCACCCGCAACAACGGCGGCACTGCCGAGTTCCGCTCCACCGATCTCTCCTGGCAGCCGATCCTGCACATTCCGGAGGTGATCAAGATCCATGGGCTGCCGGCGGAGACGCTGGAGGTTGCGGCCACGCGGCACGGCGACACCATCACGCCGATCCTCGACCCGGCACTGACCGCGGCGGCGATCCGGGGGCGGGTACTGTCCCTGCGCTGGACGATCTACGACCCCTCCGTGCCCAGGCTGCCTATGGTGGCAGTAGACTCCGCGCACGACTGGCCGAGCTTTCTGGCAGCGTTCTCAGGCTTCGGGGGACCGTCGCAGAATGTCGTCTACGCCGACGATCAGGGCCACATCGGCTACCATGCCGTGGGCCGGGTCCCGCTGCGTGGACCGGCACAAGCCGCGGCCGATTCGACGCTGGTGCCGTCGGATATCGCCTCGCCGGTCGCCCAACGCTCCAGCACCCAGAGTCCGGTGATTTCGGCCATGCCCAACGCGCTTGCCCGGACCGAGATACAGGCGCCGGCCGCACCGCTCGCCGCACAGTTCAGCGGGCCCATCATTCCGGTCCCGCAGGTGCCCATGCCATCCCGCGAGTGGGACGGGTACATTCCGTTCGATCAGCTGCCGCAGATCTTTGACCCGCCGGACGGCATCATCGCCACGGCCAACGCGCGCACCGCGCCGGACGACTACCGCTATCCCATCACGCTGAACTGGGCCGCGCCGTATCGCAACGAGCGCATCTGGAAGTCGCTGGCGCACCGCGCGGGCCTGACCCCGGGCGACATGCTGGCGCTCCAGTCCGACATCTACTCCGACTTCGACCACGTGCTCGCGCAGCGCCTGGCCTACGCGCTGGATAACTCGCTCGAGCACCCGGCACGGCCGATTCCCGCTGCGCAGGCCAAAACGCTGCACCAGGCCGCCGACCTGCTGCGTACCTTCAACGGACGCATGACCATCGACTCACCCGCGGCCGCGATCGTGGCCAGCGTCCACTCGGTTCTCTGGCCCATGCTGATCGGTCCGCACCTGCAGCCGGTTCGCACTCGCGACGAGCACCCGCGATCGCTGAGCTGGGAGCAGAGCGTCGCCGAGGTCAACTCGCTCTACCTGTGGGGCGAGAAGGACTACGCGCTGGAGCAGATCCTGATGCACCAGCCGCCGCGCTGGCTGCCCTCGAACTACCTCACCTGGAACGAGTTTCTGGCGGCGACCATCCTGCGCGGCCTGGCCGACTCCAAGGCCCCGGCGGACCTCTCCACCTGGAGGTACGGCGCCATCCACATCCTGGATATCGAGCACCCCATCTTCGATCAGTCGGCGCTGCTGGCCCGCATCTGGGGCCGGCCAACCGGCACCGGCGCGCAGCCGCAGTCCGGCGACGGCACCACGGTGAAGCAGGTGGGCCGCATGTTCGGGCCCTCGGAGCGCTTTACCGCCGACCTCGCCAACCCTGATCGCTCCACCCTGAACCTGGTGCTCGGGGAATCCGGCAACCCCATCAGCCCCTGGTTCATGGATCAATTCCCTGCCTGGCACCGCGGATCGACCTTCCCCTTCCCCTTCAACGGCGCCGCCGTGACGGCCACGCACACCCTCACCCTCACACCCCCGTAACGTTCTCCAGGCTCAGAACCGAGAACCGCAAACCGCAACCGAGAACCACGGACCGAGACCCCCACCCATGCCGATCTTTCGCCCCGACTCCCGCCTCGCCTCGGACCTGCGTCCGACGCGCATCACGCCCGGCTACGTCTCCACCCCGGAAGGCTCGGTGCTGATTGAAGCGGGCAACACGCGCGTGCTGTGCAACGCCACGGTGGAAACCGGCGTACCGGGCTGGCTGCGCAACTCCGGCCGGGGCTGGGTGACGGCGGAGTATGGCATGCTGCCGCGCGCCACGCTGACCCGCAGCCCGCGCGAGGCCGAGAAGGGCAAGATCGGCGGACGCACGCACGAGATCCAGCGGCTCATCGGGCGCTCCCTGCGCTCGGTCGTGGACATGCGCGCGCTGGGCGAGCGCACCATCATCCTGGACTGCGACGTGCTTCAGGCCGATGGCGGAACGCGCACCGCGGCGATCACCGGCGCGTCGGTAGCGCTGGCCATCGCGCTGGGCAAGCTGGTGGCGGCCGGCACCCTGAAGGCGAACCCGCTGAAGGAGATGATCGCGGCTACGTCGGTCGGCATCGTCGACGGCAACACGCTGCTCGACCTGTGCTACGAAGAAGACTCGCGCGCGACGGTCGACATGAACGTGGTGATGCTGGCCTCGGGCGGGCTCATCGAAACCCAGGCCACGGCCGAAAAGGACTCCTACACGCGCGCCGAATTGACCGCGCTGCTCGACCTGGCCGAAGCCGGCATTCGGTCGCTCTTCGGCATACAGCAGCAGGCGCTCGAGGCGTCGCTCGCATAGTCCATTGATCGAGACGTACGCGCGGGCCTTCCTCGTCTAGAATCTTCCAGACGACATGGCGGACCCAACACTGACAAGACGCGAGTTCCTGGAACGTTCCGCCGCCGCTGCGGGAGGCACCGGCCTGCTTCGCGGAGTCCCAGCGTTTGCTTCCGCCGTCCCCGCTTCGGCGCCAGCCCGCCGGGCGCCGGACAACCCGGCGCCAGACAAGTGGCCCGAGAACGGCACGCTGATCCCGGACCAGGGCTGGCGGCTCTGGGTCGACCAGCAGGCGCGCTGGAAGGATGACACTATCTCCCTGCCGGAAGACGTGCGGCCGGACGGACCGGGTGACCTCGCCAGGCTGCCGGTGAACCCGCCCACAGGTGGCTGGGAGGTGCTCGAGGGCGAGGGCGCCGTGGGCGCGATCCCGGTGACCCTGCCGGGTACGGTGGAGCAGCATTTCTGGGGCAAGTTCGGCGCTCGCGCCTATATGCCGGAGGAATACCGCTATGCGGCGGATGATCCGGTGCCGCAGAACGGCGCGTACTTCGGCGTGTCGTGGTGGTGGAGGAAGATCGACATCCCGGCGGAGATGGAGGGCAAGCGTATCTTTCTGCATGTGCGCGGAGCGCATCTGCGGGCGGAGGTCTATCTGAACCGCAAGCTGGTGGGCTACTCCATCATGGAGGAGCTGCCGTTTGAGGCGGACTTGACCGCAGCCGCGAAGCCGGGCGAGGAGAACTGGCTGGCGATCCGGATTACGAATCCGTTCGGGCGCTACGACTGGGTCGACGGGCTGAACGCGCAGTGGGGCGCGGTGAAGCTGTTTCGGAGCCACGGGTTTGGCGGGCTGGATCGTGGGATGACGATCTCGGCGCACCTAGGCAACGTCCGTATACGGGACCTGTGGGTGCTGAACGGCGAATCCGCCGGACAGGTCTATGTGCGATGCTCCACCGACGTGCTGCGTGGCGATTCGCCGGCAGGTTATCTGCTCCACGAAATCATTGATCCGGCAGACGGCAGAAGAGTGGCGCAGATGAAGACCGATGAAGCACCGCTCAGGCAGGCGGTCCTGGAGCATGACGCCGGCATACAGGTGGACGAGAAAACAGTCGGCTTGTGGGATATGGGGTCGCCGAAGCTGTTTCACCTGCGAACGACCTGGATGGCTGACGACGGAAGTAGCGATGTCCGCACCATCGCCTTCGGATTTCGCAAGTTTGCGCCCGAGGGGCTGGGCAAGAATGCGCTGTTCCGCCTCAACGGCCAGCGAGTCAAAATCTACACCGCGATCTCCTGGGGCTTCTGGGGCTTGAACGGCATGTGGCCGACGCCCGAGCTTGCCGAAAAAGAGGTGACGCAGGCGCGCAAGCTGGGGCTGAACTGCCTTAACTTTCATCGCAACCTGGCCAAGGAGGACGTGCTGCGCGCGCATGACCGGCTGGGCGTGCTGCGCTACATGGAGCCGGGCGGCGGCAAGATGGCGATCGGTAAGCTGCCCGAAGGCGTGCAGGCCAACGCCGCGTCCATCGTCATGGAGAAGCCGGCCAGCGCGGCGGATAAGTTCGCGCAGCGCTACATGTTCGTCAAGTGCGTGGAGATGGTGAAGGCGTTCCGCTCGCACCCCTCGGTGATCGAATACTGCCTGCAGAACGAGATCGGCGCGGACCTGAACAATCCCGACACGCTGGCCATCCTGAAGGCCATGCGCGATGAGGACCCGAGCCGGTGCATCGTGTTGAACGATGGCTTCGTGGCGCCGCCGCGCAAGGCGGCGCAGGCCTGGTACGAGCCCTGGAACGACAAGCTGCACCGCAGCGACCAGGAGCCCTGGGGCGGCTTGTGGAATCAGCACCAGGGCGCCGGCGATCAGTGGTACGACGAGTTCTACAAATCGCCCACGGACTTTACCTACCAGGCGCCGTTCAAAGACGTCATCACGGAGTTCGGCGAGATGGAAGGCTGTGCGACGCCCGACAATCATTCGCTCATGCTGCACCAGCAGGCCGACCCGGCGCGCGGCGGGATCGGACAACAGCCGGCGAACACCAGCTACGATCACGCCGATCACGCGCAGATCGTCGCCGCCTACGATCAGTGGCTCGACCGCTGGGGGTTTCGCAAGGCGTTTCCAGCCACGGAGCAGCTTTGGCTGAGCCTGGGCAAGAAGTGCTACGACACCTGGCAGAACTACCTTGAGAACGCACGCATTTCAGATGAACTGGATTTCTGCGCGATCTCCGGGTGGGAGTCGACCGCGATCGAGAACCACTCTGGCATCGTCGACAACCTGCGCAACTTCAAGAGCGATCCGGCGCCGATTGCGCGAACGCTGCTGCCGGTGCGGCCCGCGGCCAAGCAGCGCGCGATGTGCACGGCGCTGGGCGAGGCTGCGACCTTTGATCTCTACCTGCTGAACGACACCTCGCGGCCGGTCGGCGGCACGCTCGAGTTCACGGCGGTAACGCCCTCCGGCAAGCTGCTGAACCTGGGCAGCTTTCCCGTGCCGGCGCAGACCGCGGATGTGTTCTCCTACCTGGTCAAAGAGGCGTTTACCACGCCGCAGCTCAAGGAAGAGGGCATGTACCGCTTCCGCTTCGCGCTCAGCTCCATGCCGGCAAACACGCAGCTAAAGGAGATCTGGGTCGCGGATACGTCCGCTGCCGTGAGCTGTCGCGCCGGCCGCAGGGTCGGTGTGTCGGGCATCTCCGCCGGGCTGCGGAGACAGCTGGGCCAGTTTGGAAGCTGCTTCGAGGTACTCGATTTCAAGCCCGGCGAGGTGTACGCAGCCATCGTGGCGGCCGGGATGGAGCGCGGCGTGAGCAGCACCCAGGAGTCAGGCGACACCACCGGCCTCGAGGCGCAGCCGGCTTCGGTGGTGGGGGCGGTGCAGACAACGACCCAGGCCGGGTACCTCGATCCGGCGATTCTCGAGGCGGTGCGCGCGGGCACGCCGCTGCTCGCCATCCCGCAAGCCGATACGTTGAGCGAAGGCGTCGCGCAGCAGCTCGCCGCGGCCGGAGCCTTCGCCTACAACGGCACCGTGGGAGACTTCCGCGCGCCCTGGATGGGCAACTGGTACTTCGTGCGCGAACACCCCATCTACGCGGGCCTGCCGGTCAACCAGGCCATGGGAATCCACTACGCCGCCCGCGGCCGGCAGTCCAATGGGCTTCTAGTCGATGGGCTCAACGTCGAGATTGTGGCCGGCTACTCGCGCGATCACGACCGCAGGATCGGGGCGGGCACGTTCACCACCAGGCTGGGACGCGGCAAGGTACTCTACCACCGCGTTCCAGAGCTTCATCCCGTGCTGCAGCAGCGCTTCCTCGCCAACGCGCTCGGCTGGCTCACAAGCTGAGTCATGCGGTCGATCAAAAAAGAAAGCCGCCTCAGCCGAGGCGGCTTTCCTAGTCGTGCGAAACAGCTTACCCCTTGCGGCGGACAGGAGCCTTCTTGGCCGGCGCCGTCTTCTTCGGGACGACATCGCCGTCGCTCATGGTGATCATCAGCGGCGCTTGGGTATAGGACGCGTACGTCCCGGTCAGGTCGACCTTATCGCCGACCGCGGGAACGGTCTTCAGCGGTGTCTTCATGTTGAAGGTGAAGTCCGCGGTCTTGGACTGAACGGCATCGTCCGAGACTGCGACCTGGAGCTGGTCCGCCGTCGCCGAAACCACCATCGCCCCCGGGATCTGTACGCTCTTCCCCTTCACAGTCTCGAAGACCTTGTCCGCATCATCCGGCTTGCCGTGCTGCAGGATGAACTCCTTGTCGCTCAGCGCGAGCGTGGCCAGGTCGGGCGTCGAAGCAATGGTCTGCTTGACGATGTCCTCGTCGGTCGGCGCGGGGGTAATCTTCAAGTCCGACGGCGGGTTCAGGTTGTCCTTGGCCGCCGCAACCACCGCATCATAGCCGTCGGTGCCGCCGTGGTACTTCTTGTAGCAATAGGTAGCCAGCGGCTGGAACTGCGCCTTGTACTGGTCCGGCGCGTAGGTGGCTGCGCGCGTGGTGTAGAACGTGCAGTCGACGTAGTCCGGCGGGGTCGAGCTGTAATACGCCACGCCGAGATAGTACGTGTCCTGCAGCGGCGTGCCCACGACCGTGGTCTGCGCCACCGGCACCGCGGCGAGCTCCGCCTTGTACGCCGCAATCGCCCCGGCCGTGTCCTTCTTGGCCAGGTCCGCCGAACCGATGGTGCTGTAGAAGGTCGGCGTCACCTGCGTCTTGAGCTTGGTGAAGTCGGCATCCGACATCCCATCCGGCTTGGTCGCATCCAAGCCCTTCTGCGCGTAGCTGGCGGCGGCGTCGAGTCCTGCCTGCTTGGCCGTGGGATCGGTCTGAGCCTGCGCGGCCTCGGTGCGGAACGCCACTTCAATCGTGATCGCCTGCAGATTGTTCGGGTTCAACTGCAGCACCTTGTCCGCGGCGTCGATCGCCTTGGCGTGGTCGGTCTGGTAGTAGTCGATCATCAGCCGCTGCAGCACGTCCGCCTTCACGGCCGACTTCGGATACTTGGTCAGGTAGGCCTCAAGCAGCGCGGCCTGCGCCTTGGGATCGCTGGTCTTGTTGGCTGCGGTGTCATAGTCGGCGAACTCAGCCGGATCCATCTGCACCTGACCACCCCCGGGCGCGGCAGCCTGCGCGAACGCCGCGCCATTGTTGAGGATGGCGCCCGGAAGGAGCATTGCCGGAGCTGCCAGCACGGACAGGAGAGATGCGATTGCTGCCTTCTTCATTCAAAACACCTCAGTAAGAATCTCTTGTTGCATCAGACTTTGCCACCGCTCGTTTCGTTGCTCCGGCGCTTGCGCCGCGGGCACGAATCGCCGTCCATCCACCTGGTCAGTTCCTTCCACAAGCGCGGCTCGCTGGCCGTGCGCATGGTTCGCAACTGTGCCTATGATACTGCGAATTATAGAAACGACCTCGCTCCCGCGCAAGCGAAGGGAAAAGCGTGAGGCCTGCGTGAGAAGCTCCGCCAGGACACCACGTCTGACTGCCGTCTGCACTGCCCCACCTATAACTTGTAATGGCGGCGCCTTATCCACAACATGTAGCGTTACCGGGTTGATTCACCCTCGTACTCTCGCTAGAGTTGAAGCATACTTCCACGCTGGCGTCAGGGTCTTACCGTCCAGGCGCGCATTGGGGAGTGCGAACGCTGCGTTGCCGGCGCCGGGGTAAACATGCTCAAGCTCAAGAAAGTTACGCTGCTCGGCTTCAAATCGTTCTGCGACCGCACCGAGGTGCAGCTCGCCGGATCGGGCATAGCCGCCGTCGTCGGGCCGAACGGGTGCGGCAAATCGAACATCGCCGACGCCATTACCTGGGTGCTGGGCGAGCAGTCCGCCAAGAGCCTGCGCGGCGTGAAGATGGAAGACGTCATCTTCGCCGGCACCCGCGAGCGCAAACCGACCGGCATGGCGGAGGTGTCGCTCACGCTGGTCGACCCGGAGGTCTACGACGGCCACGCCGACTCGGGCGACGCGCCGGACCTCACCATCGACAACCGCAGCGTCACCGACTGGGACGAGACCAGCCTGCGCGAGCAGAACGCGGCCGACACCGAAGAGGCGGTCGCCGAGGCGCAGCCAGGAACCATCCTGAATCCCGAGGACGCGGAGGCGGTGGCCACGGTGACCGAAGGCGCGAACGCTGCCGCCGAAGGCAACAACACCGCAGAAGGCAACACTGTCGTCCTGAAGATCCGCCGGCGCAAATTCGGCCGTACACCCGTCCGCGCGGGCGAGTTGACCATCACGCGCCGCCTCTTCCGCTCCGGAGACTCCGAGTACCTGCTGAACGGGAAAATCTGCCGCCTGCGCGATATCCAGGACATCTTCATGGGCACGGGGCTGGGCGGCGAGAGCTACGCCATCATCGGCCAGGAGCGCATCGGCCAGCTGCTGAGCGCGAAGCCGCAGGATCGCCGGGCGATCATCGAGGAGGCCGCGGGCATCACGCGGTTCAAGACCAAGAAGCGGCTCGCCGAACTTCGGCTTGAAGCCGCGCGGCAGAACCTGGCGCGGGTCAACGACATCTTTGAGGAAGTCTCAAAGCAGATGGGCACGCTGAAGCGGCAGGCCGCCAAGGCGGAGCGCTACGGCCAGATTCGCGACGAGCTGCGGACCCGGCTCCGCGTGGTTCTGGCCAGCCGCATTCAGCAGTTGGACGCGGAGCAGCACTCGACCACCGCGCGGATTGCCGAGTTGACCCTGGCGATCGATGCGCAGGTAAGCCAGGTGGAGGCCATGGACGCCGAGCATACCGAGGGTATGCGCCACGGCTATGCGCTGGACCAGCAGGTGCGCGAGCAGGCGGCGACCGCCAACCAGTCGGCCGTGGAGCTGGAGCGCATTGCGGCGCGCACCGCCTCCAACCAGGATCGTATCGCCGAGCTGACGGCGCGTCTGGCGACGGGCGCGGAAGAGCTTGCGGCAGCCCGGGCGCAGCTTGCCTCGCTGGCCGGGGAGCAGGAGCAGCAGCGCAGCTTTCTGGACTCCGCCAATGCTGAAGCGGGCGACTCGCGCGCGGCGGTAACACGCCAGCAGCAGGCGGCGCAGGAAGCCCTGCGCGCCGTGCAGGTGAGCGAGCAGCAGGCCGAGCAGTCGCGGCGCAGCTCGATGCAGTTGATGCAGCGCGCCGGGCAGATTCGCAACGAACAGGCGCAGGCCGAGGCCGCGCTCGCCGGGCTGGAGCGCGAGTCGGAGCGATTGATCGCCGAGTCCGCGACCGCGCGCGAAGAGCTGGCCGCACTGGGCCTGCAGCGTGGCCAGGCGAAGATGTCGTTTGAGAGCGTGACGGAGCGGCTGAAGCGGCTTGAGCTGGAGATCTCGGAGCTGCGGCTGTCCATCGAGGCGCGGCGCACGGAGGAGTCCGAGAGCAAGCGCAGCGGCGACCGGCTGCGTGGCGAGGTGGCCAGCCTGAACGGGCGGCGCAACTCGCTCGAAGGCCTGATTCGCGACCACTCCTACTCGACCGACACAGTCAAGAACATCTTCCGCGCCGGCGCCAGGCGCACACGCGAGACGGGTCAACAAGCGACGACGCTGGGCACCCTCGCCGACTTCCTCGAGGTCGACGGCGCCTATGAGCAGGTGGTCGATGAGTTCCTCCGCGACGAGCTTAATTACATCGTCGTCAAGGACTGGGCCGCGGCCGACGAGGGCATCCGCCTGCTCAAGTCCGAGGTCGCCGGCCGCGCCACGTTCCTCGTTGAAACTCCCGGCGGAGCGTCGGGCGACGGCCCCGCGCGCGCCGCTCATCCACAGGGCGAAGGCGTACGCCCGCTGACCGATTGCATCCGCGTGTTGAACGGCTTCGGCCGCTCCCTTGAACTGTTGCTGCCCAAGCTGCGCGAGGGCTTCGTGACCCCCGACGCGGAGACCGCGCGGACGCTCGCGCTTGCGCATCCTGAGGGCTACTTCCTGGCCCCGACCGGCGAGACCTTTCACCATGTCACCGTCACCGGCGGCCGGCCGAGCTCCGGCGGTCCGCTGGCGCTGAAGCGCGAGCTGCGTGAGGTCGAGACCAGGCTCAAGGGTCTGGAAGCAGAGCTTGCACGCACCGAACTTCGCACCGCCGAGCTGCAGCACGAACTCGCAGGGCAGACTGCGGCCATCGAGGCGCGCAACCACGAGCGGCGCGACGCCGAGCGCGAAGCCGCGAACTCCGGCGCAGCCCTGCGCCAGATGGAGTCCGAGTCCTCGCGCATCGAGCGGCGGCTGCAGGAGTGGATGCTTGCCACAGACCGCAATCGCGACGCGCGCAACCAGAAGACCGACCTGATCGCCGCGCGGCAGCAGCAGGCGGCGACGCTTGAAGAGGAACGCACCGGGCTTGAAGCCGGGCTGGCTGAGCTCACCCTTGAGGTTGATCGGCTGCGCGCCCAGCGCGAGCAGCTGCAGCAGTCGGCGTCAGCGGCAGCAGCGGCACTGGCTGCGCTCGAGGAGCGCCGCCGCAACGCGCAGGCCACTTTCGAGCAGACCACGCGGCTCTTAAACGGGCAGCAGCAGAGGATTGCGCAGCTTGATCAGCAGCTCGCGGCCGCGGCCGGCGAGCGCCTGCGCCGCGAAGAAGAGACCGCCACCCTGGCAGCGCAGCACGAGCAGGCAGCCGAAGCCCGCGCCACCGCGCTGGCGCAGGGCGCACGCCTCAGCGAAGAGGCCCAGGCCCTGCGCGCGGTTACCTCCGCGCTCGATGCCCGGCTGCGCGTGCTGCGCGGCGAGACCGACGCCCTGCGCGAGGAGCGCTCCACCCTCTCGGCGCGGGTCGCCAAGCTCACCTCCGATATCGAGCACATTGAAGCGACCTGCCTCAACGATCTCGGCACGCTGGCGGCCGACCTGCGCGGCGACGAGCGCATCGCGCGCATCGAGGGTGACGTGCTGAACCAGCAGGAGGCGGAGGCGCGCGGGTTGAAGCAGCGCCTCGAGGCCATGGGCCCGGTGAACATGATGGCGCTCGAAGAGTACCAGGAGACCACCGAGCGGCACGCCTTCCTCGAAGCCCAGCGCAAGGACCTCTTCGAGTCCATCGACAACACCCAGGCCTCCATCAAGGAGATCGATGACGTTTCGCGGGTGAAGTTCGACGAGGCCTACAAGGTCATCAACGAGAACTTCGGCGTCACCTTCGCCAAGCTCTTCGGCGGCGGACAGGCCTTCATGCGCCTCACCGATCCGGACAATCCGAACTCCGACGCGAGCGGCATCGAGATCGTCGCCTCGCCGCCGGGCAAGAAGTTGCAGAACATCCTGCTGCTGAGCGGCGGCGAGAAGGCGCTCACCGCGCTCTCGCTGCTGGTGGGCATCTTCCAGTTCCAGCCCGCGCCCTTCTGCATCCTGGACGAAGTCGACGCGCCGCTCGATGAAACCAACGTCGGCCGCTACGCGCAGATGATCAGCGAAATGGCTGCCAACACGCAGTTCATCGCCATCACCCACAGCCGCCGCACCATGCAGCAGGCGGACGTGATCTATGGCGTCACCATGCAGGAGCCGGGCGTGAGCAAGATCGTCAGCGTCAACCTGGGCCAGGGCAATCGCAGCCAGGACCGCAATCCCGGCGATCGCAACCCAGGCGATCGCAGCCCGGCACGCGAGCAGCGGCGAGTCGCCTGAAGCGGGTGATACCGTTTTCACATGGCTGAAGCCTTGCTGACCACCGACCTCGGTCCCCTTCCCCTGCTCGCCCGCGGCAAGGTGCGCGACATCTACGCGGTCGATCCATCCGACTCAAACGGCGACTCTGATCTGGTCTTCATCGCGACCGATCGCATCTCCGCCTTCGACCATGTGCTCGGCTCCGGCATCCCGGACAAGGGCCGCATCCTCACCCAGATCTCGCTCTTCTGGTTCGACTTCCTTCAGGACCTGGTTCCCAACCACGTCGTTACCGCCGACGTGACTCAGTTCCCCGCCCCGCTGCAGCCGTATGCGGCACAACTTGAGGGCCGCACCATGCTGGTTCGCCGCGCGCTGATGTTTCCCGTGGAGTGCGTCGCACGCGGCTATCTCTCCGGCTCCGGCTGGAAGGACTACCAGGCGAGCAGCGCGCTCGGCCAGCCCGCGATCTGCGGCATCCCCCTGCCCGCCGGGCTGCGCGAGTCGGACCGCCTGCCCGAACCCATCTTCACCCCGGCGGCCAAGATCAACACCGGCGGCCACGACGAGAACATCTCCTTCGCCGCCGTAATCGACACCATCGGCGAGGAACACGCGCACGCGCTGCGACGGCTCACGCTTGAGATCTACGACCGCGCCTCCACCTACGCCGCCAGCCGCGGCGTCATCCTTGCCGATACGAAGTTCGAGTTCGGCCTGATCGAGGGCATCATCACCCTGGCCGACGAGGTGCTCACGCCGGACTCCAGCCGCTACTGGCCCGCCGATCGATACGCGCCGGGCGGCCCCACCCCCAGCTTCGACAAGCAGTACGTACGTGACTACCTGGAGTCGATCCACTGGAATAAGCTGGCCCCCGCACCCGCGCTGCCCCATGATGTAATTCTCAGCACCCGGGCCAGGTACATGCAGGCGTTCCGGCTGCTCACGGGGCGCACGGAGCTTTAGCCCCATGCCGATCAACGCCGCGCCCCTGACGTTCGCCTCGCTCTCCGGCCTGGACTGGTTCCTGATCGTGGTCGTAGGCATGTCGGTCATCGGCGCCTTCCGCCGCGGCATCATTCGCGTACTCTTCTCCATCGCCGGTCTTCTGGCCGGCATCACGCTGGCCGGCTGGAACTACCAGCAGTTTGCCGACTGGCTGCATCGCTGGATCACCAGCTACGGCGTCGCGGAGATCGTCGCGTTTCTCACCATCCTCATCGCGCTGCTGGTGTTGTTCTCGGTCGTGGCGGGCCTGCTGCGGCGAACTGCCGCTGCCGTGGGTCTCGGCTTCATGGATCGCCTGCTCGGCGCAGCCTTTGGCCTGGTGCGCGGCGTGCTGGCCGGCATGGCCATTTTATGGGCAGTCGTGGCCTTTCTACCCCCGTCGACGTGGCTCGAAAATTCCCGCCTCGCACCCTATTTCCTTGCGGGGTCGCATGGGTTATCCTTCGTTGTGCCAAGGCAACTGCAGGAACAGGTGGCTGAGGGTACGGCTCATCTGCTACAACAGACTCCTGAGCATATCCGCCATCGCCATTGATTCTCCCTCTGGGAAAGCCTGCACCCTGGTACCACCGCACCCCGTAGAACTGACAGCAAACGTGAGGACACAACCTTGAAGCGCGAACTGGACGGCTTGATCACGCAGATGCACAGCTCCGGCATCTCCTATACGGAGGCGGTACGGCAGTTCAAGCGGCGCTATATCCTCGAGGTCCTGGCCCACCACAAGGGGAACCAATGCAAGGCCGCGGAAGAGCTCGGCATGCACCGCAATACGCTGAGCCGAACCCTGGCGGAGCTTGACCTCGACACCACTCAGATTCGCAACGGCATGCGCCGGCCGCCGGTCAGCGTACGTCCGCGTCCGCTCGCCGCGGTGGCAAGCTTCTCGAAGTCGCGCTAGCCTCCGCACTCGCCGCGCGGGGCGGCACTTGCCTGCCAGCTTCGTCCAACCCCCAGGGCGCATGACACGACACCCGCACTCCAGACCTTCGATCCGCTCAGGCGCATGGGCATCTCTGCTCTGCGCCGCCCTGGCCTCGTCCAGCGGCCTTGCCGCACAGGAAGCCGCGCCCGCGCCCAAGCCCGACCCCGCTCATGCCGAAGAGGCCTACCTCGCCGGCGCGCGCCTGCTCGACAAGCATGAACTCGCCGATGCGCAGCGCGAGTTCACCCGGGCCGTCGCACTCGACCCCAAACGCAGCGACTACCAGCTGGCGCTCGACCTCACCCGCGAGCACCGCGTCAGCGAACTGATCCACCAGGCCGCGCAGGCCCGGCTCACCAACCGCCCCGCCGAAGCCGATGCTTTGCTCGCCCAGGCCCGCACGCTCGACCCGCAGAACGAGCTGGTGGTCGAGCACGCCGCCGACGCCGCCATCACCGAGCCGCTGGTCCCGCACACCCAGATGCGTCCGGCCGACGAGCCCAGCTATCTGCCGCCGATCCAGATCGACCCGCTGCCCAGCCACCAGGACCTGCACCTGCGCGGCGATGTGCGCCAGGTCGTCACCCAGGTTGCCCGCGCTTACGGCCTGCGCGCCGTTTTCGACGAATCCACGCCCTCGCTCAACCTCCGCTTCGATCTCGACCAGAGCACCTACGCCGAGGCCATGCCCATCCTGCTCAGCATGGCGCATCTCTTTGCCGTGCCGGTAGACGCCAAAACCCTGCTCATCTCCAGGGACACGGAGGAAAATCGCCAGAAGTTCGAGCGCCAGGTCGAAGAGACCATCTACATCCCCGGCTCGACTGTGGAGCAGCTGAACGAGTTCTCGAACATCGTCAAGAACGTCTTTGACGTCAAGCAGGTCATCGTCTCGCCAAGCAGCGGCACCCTGCTTCTGCGCGCGCCTGAGCCCACCATCAAGGCCGTCAACTACACCATCGCGGACATGGTCGATGGCGGCGCCGAGGTCATGCTCGACGTCAAACTGGTCACCTTCGACAAGAGCGTCACGCGCAACCTGGGCATCAGCCCGCCCACTCAATTCAACGGCTTCAGCGCCGCCGCCGAGCTGCAGTCGTTCGTCTCGGCCAATCAATCCACCATCAACACCGCCATCTCGCAGGGCGCGCTGGTGCCCACCGGCAGCAGCACGCAGATGCTGGTGCAGGAGGCGGCCTTCCTCATCCTCAGCGGCATCGCCACCGACGCCAAGCTGACCAACGTCATCAGCTTTCTCGGCAACGGCCTCACGCTCTTCGGCGTCAGCGCGGGCTCGGGCGCCACGCTCAACCTCGCGCTCAACTCCTCTGAGGCGCGCGCGCTCGACGACATCAAGGTTCGCGTGGGCGACCGCCAGAGCGCCACCCTGCGCGTCGGCGAGAAATACCCCATCACCACGGCCACCTACTCGAGTGGCATCTCCAGCTCCACCGCCAGCGCGCTCGCCGGCGTCAGCATCAACGGCGTCAGCGCCAGCTCGCTCGTCAACCAGTACCTGGGCACCTCGTCCACGGCCACCGTCCCGCTCATCCAGTATGAGGATCTCGGCATCACGCTCAAGACCACCCCCACCGTCATGCGCTCCGGCCTTGTCAGCATGCACATCGATCTCAAGATCGAGGCCCTTACCGGCGCCAGCCTGGACAACATCCCCGTGCTCACCAACAGCGTCTTCACCTCCGACATCACGGTTGCCGACGGCGTCTCCGCCGTCATGATGTCCGAGCTCAGCAACAGCGAGTCCGCCGCCATCAGCGGCTATCCGGGCCTCTCCAGCCTGCCCGGCTTCGACACGACGCTCTCCAACCGCACCACGGAGAACGATCGCTCCGAGCTCGTGCTGCTTATCACGCCCCACCTCGTGCGCCGCCGCTCAGCCGAGATGGCCAGCCGCCGCATTGCCTTCCGCACCTCCGTGCCCGCGGACTTCTAGCCTGGCCTCCGGCGCGTTGACCGCAGCCCCGCAGCCCGATATGATGACATAGTCACGAGCGGGAGTAGCTCAGTGGTAGAGTGCTTCCTTGCCAAGGAAGATGTCGCCGGTTCGACCCCGGTCTCCCGCTCCAACCGTCTCCTCATCTGCGCTACACTTCACCTACAATTGAGCTGACGGCCAACGTACTTCCCAAGGCTGGGGCGCGGTACCCAAGTGGTAAGGGAGAGGTCTGCAAAACCTTTATGCGTCGGTTCGATCCCGACCCGCGCCTCCAAAACTCCCTCTTAGCACGGTGCCGCTGCCATCCTGAGCCTCTCAGGGCGTGATGTCGAAGCGGGCCGCCTGCGCAGCGAGCGAGTCCCCGCCGATCCAAACCGTGTAGCTCGTCGGTTCGATCATGGCCACTCCCGCATTGGTGAAGAAGGAAAGTTCGCCAAAGCCCAGCGGAAAGCTCACCTGTTTCGACTCGCCCGGAGCCAGCGTCACGCGCGTGAACCCCTGCAGACTGCGGACCGGCTGCTCCAGGCTCGCGCCCCGGTTCCCCACATAGCACTGGACGGTCTCGGTCGCCGCCACGCTGCCCGTGTTGGTCACGGTCGCCGTGGCGGTCAGCAGCGCTGCCTGGCGCTTGGAGCCGGCCTCGCGCAGCGGGATCGCGTTGCGCGAAACGGAGACGCCAGCATAACGGAAGCTCGTATAGCTTAGTCCGAAGCCAAAGGGAAAGAGCGCCGCATTCGGAGCGTCGATGTAGCGCGAGATGAAGCGCGACTTGGGGCCGGGCGGCTGGCTCAGGTCGGCACTCTCTGCCGGACGGCCCGTCGGCAGCTGGTTGTAGTAAAGCGGCTCCTGGCCTTCGGTCCAGGGAAAACTCATGGGCAGCTTGCCGCTCGGCGCAACGTCCCCGTAAAGCACGTCGGCCAGGGCGTTGCCCGCCTCCGTGCCCGGAAACCACGCCTCGAGGATCGCTGCCGCATGCTGCGCAGCCCACGCAAGCACCAGCGGCCGCCCGGAGAAGACCAGCAGCACCACCGGCTTCCCCAAGGAGACAATCCGCTCCAGCAGCTGCTGCTGGTTGCCGGGCAGGTCCAGGTGAGCACGCGCGCCCGCCTCACCGCTCATCGAGCTCGACTCGCCCAGCGCCATCACGACCACGTCCGCCTGGCGCGCGGCCTCTTCCGCCGCGGCGAATCCAGACGTCGCCGCGGTCGAGATCTCCGTGCCCTGCGCGTACAGCAGCTGCGCTCCGGCGCTGGCCGCTCGAGCCTCCAGCGCCGACTTCAACGTGATCACGTCGGCGCTGCGGCGCGCTCCACCCCAGGCGCCCTGCATCTCATTCGCATTGTCGGCCAGCGGTCCAATCAGCGCGAGCTTCACACCCGGCTTCAGCGGCAGCACCGGCGTGCCGGCCGCGCCGCTGTTCTTCAGCAGCACGAAAGATTCCTCCGCGGCCCGCCGCACCAGCAGCCGATGCTCCGCCACAGCCGCCGTCACCTCGGGCCGCGCGGGATAGGGCGCATCAAACAGGCCGAGCGCGTACTTCACCCGCAGCACGCGGCGCACGGCCTCATCCACGGCCGCCATGGAGACGCGTCCCGAACGGATCAGTTCGGGCAACTCCGCGTCATACAAGTGTGACATCATGTCGACGTCCACCCCCGCGTTGAAGGCCTTCTCGGTGGCCGTCGCCGCGTTGAGCGCGACGCCGTGATGCATCAGTTCCATCACCGCCGTGTAGTCGCTGACCACAACTCCATCGAAGCCCCACTCGTCGCGCAGAATCGTCTGCAGCAGATAACGGTTCTCGGTCGCGGGAACGCCGTTCAGCGAGTTGAAGGCGCTCATGATGGTCGCCGAACCAGCCTCTACCGCGGCCCGGTAAGGCGGCAGATAGACCTGCCGCAGCCGGCTCTCGCTCATGTCCGTCGTGTTGTACTCACGGCCTGCCTCGGCCGCGCCGTAGGCGGCGAAGTGCTTCACCGACGCGGCGACGCTGTCGGGATTCGCCAGGCTCTGGCCCTGGTAGCCGCGTATGTAGGCTCGAGCCATGGCCGCGCCCAGGTACGGGTCTTCTCCCGCGCCCTCGGTCGAGCGGCCCCACCTTGCGTCGCGCGAGATGTCAACCATCGGAGAGTAGAACCAGCGGATGCCCGCGGTCGTCGCCTCTTCGGCAGCCATGCGCGACAGCGACTCCACCAGCGCGGGATCGAAGCTTGCGCCCAGCCCCAGCGGCACCGGGTAGATGGTGCGGTAGCCGTGAATCACGTCCGCGCCAAACAGCAGCGGAATATGCAGGCGGCTCTTCTCCATCGCAGCATGCTGATACTGCGCGATGCGCGCGCCGCCGCTCACATTGAGCATCGATCCCAGCCGGCCTGCGGCAGCCAGCTCCATTGCATCGATCTTGTAGTTGGCCTCCGGGTTCACGGCCAGGTCAGCTCCCTGCCCCGCCGCAACCGTGGCCGAGGTAGCGCCCGCCGTGTTGTACTGCACCAGCTGCCCGAGCTTTTCTTCAAGCGTCATCCTGCCGATCAGCGCGTTGACTTTGCGCTCGATCTCCGGCGTCACCAGCTGCGGATTGGAGGGCGGCGCCTTGGGCGCGGCGTGCTTACCCTGCGAGAACGCAGCGCCCGGCAGGCAGATGCTCCAGCCAAACAGCAAGACCTTCGCAGCCTGCCGGCCGCTGCCCGCCGCGTTCATTTCTCACCATCCGGAACCAGCCCGATGGCCTTCTGCATCGGCGCTATCTCCGGGTTGCTCATGAAGCTCTTCCAGATCAGCCCCGTGCGTCCGTTCTCGATCATTACTGTCTGCGGCGCCTGGTTCAGTGCGAGCTCGCCGGTCGCGTACCAGTCTTCGGTCAAGTTGAACGCGTTGCGGAACCCGTAAACATCCCAAAGCGGCGCGCCCACGTCCCGGTAGAAGTGCTTCAGCGCCGCCAGCGACGCGTCGGGCACATAGGCATAGGCCGCCATCGCCGCCGTCGGGGCCAGCGTGCCGTCATCCTGCGACGGCGGGTGGTACGCCCGGTATCCATGCGGGCCCGTCACCGCCGACATGCCCCAGCCATCCGCGCCATAGCCGAGATAGTGATGCGGATTTTCCATAGCGTACTTCTGCTGGATCAACGACAGGTTGCGATTGTTGATGAAGTAGTCCGCATACTTGTCGCGCACGCCGCGCGGGTCATAGCCCATGAAGCTGTAATGCGTGAAGAACAGCGGCCCCGTCGTCCCGTTCGGATCGGCCACGGCCATGGGGATACCGTACGCTTCGCTTGGCTTGCCGAACTTGCGCTTGGGATCTCCCTCCGCCGCCCAGCCGCTGTAGTAGAGCGAGGCAGGAATCGGATGTGTAGGCGACGTGATGCCCAGCAGGTACGGCATCAGCGTCTCGTTCCAGCCGCCTACGCGGTTCGCGGTATGAAAGCCGAAATCCGGCGACCAGTGCCAGTAGAGCGCATCATGCTTCGGCGTCGCGTTGAACCAGTCCCACTCCACGCCGCGCCACAGTGCCGTGATCTCCTCGCGCAGCTGCCGTTCCTTGGGCGTGTCGCGCGTAAAGTAGCCGCGTGCCGAGAGCAGACCCTCCATCAGGAAGGAGGTCTCGATAAGATCAGCGCCATCGTCGTACAAGCCGAAGAAGGTAGAGATGTGGCCCGTCCTGCCGCTGAGAAAGTGCGGCCACGCTCCGTGAAAACGATCCGCGCGCGCCAGGTAGCTGGTGATGCGCAGCATGCGGTCCACGACCTCCTCCCGCGGCGCAAAGCCACGATCCGCGCCCACCACCAGCGCCATGATGCCGAAGCCGCTGCCGCCCACGGCGATCAGGTCCGGATCGCCCGGGATCGACTCCCGTGCAAGGCCGCTGTGGGGCTCCGCGCCGTCCCAGTAATACTCGAACGAAGCCTCCTGCACCATGGTCAGCAGCTCATCGTCGCTCATGGGGTGCGTGCTCGCGGATGCCTCGTTCGACATCCTCGACTCGAGCAACGCCGACGTGCGCGCCGTCACCTTGTAGCTCGCCTTCGCATGCGCATCGCCGATATAGTCCATCGCCCGATGGAGGTTCGCACGTGCAACTCCAACTTGCGTGTACGGGCCGCCGTTCAGCGAGCGATAGATGACGTACTGCGCCACCTGCTCGCCCGCCACCGGCTTCCAGCTCAGCTGCACATGCCGCTCGTAGCCCTTCGCCTCTAGGCCAGTCGGGGCCGCCGGCGCCGGCGCATCCTGAGCTGCCGCGTCTTCCACGCGGATGTCGTCGAGCAGCAAGGTATGCTTCGCGCCGTCCGTTGCGCCTTGCAGCAACACGATCGCATTGGTCCGCGCAGGTTGGAACGGATGCATGGAGCCGCTGCCGAACTTCGCCATCGGAATCGCGATCCGCGTCCACTTGCCCGCAGGCAGCGCGCGCACGAAGTCACCCAGCTTAACCTTGCCGCTGAAGCCGTTCGAGGAGTCGCGCAGCACCATCAGCGGCAGATCGCCAGGCCCGATCGGCGCCGCCGAGTAGACCCACAGGTACAACGTGTCGCCGCGATAATCGATAAAACGATTGGGCCAGTTCGGCAGGCGTATTTCGACATCCCAGCTGCCGTTCGGCACCGACTGCCACGCCAGCCGCAGCGCGTTGGGCGCGCTCACAAAGCTCGACGTATCCACCGGAAGCTTCTTGTCCTTCATCTCCAGCGTGCTCGGCGCAGAGGCGTTGCCGTCGCTGTAGAAGTAATCGTGCACTGACTCGCTGTTCTGAAAGAACTCCTGCTGCTGCCAGCGCTCCTCTGCCTGCGCATCTGCCGGAGAACCATGAGCCACGACGAACATCAAAGCAGCGGCCATCAGCAAGCAACGATGAAAGGTGATCTCGCGCAACGTTATACCTTGTCGATTCCGGCCAACTGCATGGCCTTCTTGGGTTCGGGGTTGGCCATGAACCAGGTCCACAGGTTGCCGGTCTTCAGGTTTTCAGCCGCCAGCAACGTCATGCCCACGTCCAGTCCAAGCGTGTCCGTGCTGACCCATCCCGTGGTCGGGTTGAAGGCGTCCGCCAGGCCGTACTTGCCCCAGATCTTGTCGCCGAACTTGTCCTTCATCGCGTGCAGCGCGGGGATCGCGATCTCCGGCGTTAGCATCAACGACCCGCCCGGCGCGCATGGAACCACGCTTCCGTCCGGCTTCGAGTGCTGCGGCGGACCGCCCCACGCCTTGTACCCCTTCGGACTCGACGAGCTCGTAATGCCCCAGATCTCCGCCATGTACGACTCAGGAAACTGCTTCGCCATCTCCGTCGCGCACCAGTCGCGATGTGCCCGCGTGGCTGTCTGCGAGTTGGCGAACCAGTCCACCTTGCTGCCGCGCGACTCACGCCGGCCGCGAAAGTCGAACCATGCAAAGGGATACTGATAGGTCCACAGCAGCGACGTGCCGATGTAGTTGTACTCCGCGTAGCTATTGGGGTTGCGCTCCCACGCATACCAGGCGTCGGCCGGCAGCGTGTGCGTGGGCGAGCCGATCCCCAGCAGGTACATCGCCGCCAGCTGCGAATACTTGTCATAGCGCAGCGCAATGAATCCCTCCGGGCGCCAGCCGTGCGAGAGCAGCTTGCCATCTCCGTTCGTCATCCAGGGAAAGTCATAGCGGCTGTAGAGCAGCGTCGCTAGGTCGCCGATCTCGTGGTCTTCGTGGAAGTACTGCCGGCAGGTGAGCGCCGCCGCCAGCAGCCAGATGGAATCGCTGGTCGACATCTCCACGTCCTTCCAGCGCGCGCCCGTACGCACATCGTTGAAGTGGTAAAACCATCCGTGCTCCGCGACCACCTTGCCGTTGGTGTAGCTCTGCAAAGCGTGCCGAACGTGCTCCCTGGCCTTCGCGCGCGGCATCCAGCCCCGCTCCGCCCCAATGCATAGTGCCGTCAGCGCAAAGCCCGTCACGCCCGTCGAGCCGCGGTCATCATCCTGTTTCTTCTCACTGTCCGCCGGATCCCCGTGAATGAGGTCTCGGCAAATCCCCGTCTCCGGATGGATCGCGTCCGCGAAGTAGTTGAAGCAGCGGCGCGCCAGGTCGTCCAGCATTGCATCGTCGTTATGCCTGAGCGCAAAGCTGAAGCCTCGCCCGGCATACGCACCCACACCCGCGGCCGCGGCCAACTTCAGGAAGCCTCTTCGCTGCAGCGTCGCTTCGTGCGTGTCGATCGTATCTGCCATCTGCAGCTCCCCTTTCCAATCCCACAGCTCAGCCTTCACAGCTCAAGATACGCAGCGGTATAACCAGGTATCTCGAGCGTTCCCCCATCCTTGGCGAAGCGGACCTGCGCCTGCGACTTCGGCGCGAACTCGCCCGCGCCACCCACCGCGCTGCCGCCCAGCGTCACCCCGGTATGGCTGTCGATGTCCGGCGCCTGCAGCCACTCGACCGCTGCGGTCTTGGCCGGCAACCCCGTGATCCTGAGGCTCACCGGAGCCGCCGCCTTGTTGAAGATCGCCGCCTTCCACTGGGTTCCGGCGCGCGCCGCAAACGCGGTCACATTCTCAGGCGCGCCCTGGGGCGAAAGCGTGGCCTCGGCAAACGTGCTGCCCGCGAAACGTTGCGCCAGCAGCATGCCGTAGTACACCGGGCGCGCCGTAAAGCCCTGCGGCGTGTCCCCCGCGATCGGTGTGTACAGTCCATTGCCGCCGCCGTGCAGGTTCGCGCCGATGTAACCCGCCTGCGCAATCTGCAGGATGTAGTCCGCGCCCCACAGCGCCGAGGCCAGCGTGTCGCTCACCAGCGGCTTGCCCCCGTGAAAACACGAGTTGCCCTCCGTCATGCGAAACGGGATCCCCGACGACTTCACCGCCGCATGCACGATCTCGATCTCGCCGCTGGCCGGATCGTTGCCGCGCTTCAGCAGGTACTCGAGCGTCATCTTCGGATTCGCCGGCGGTCCCTCCGCATAGTAGTGCCCGCTCAGGAAGACGATGTCCGGCTTCTTCTCCGCCATCTTAGTGATCCAGTCATACTCCTTGGCGATGTCCGGCCCGGCGAACCGCGCGCCCGGCACCGCCTGCTTCACCGCTGCCACGTACCTCGGCCAGGTCTCCCAGTAATGCTCGAAGCTCCACCGATCCTTCGAGCCGGCGTCGTGATCCATGTCCGGCTCATTGCCGATCTGGAAACAGATCAGCCGCGCGCCCAGCGTCTGCGCCACATACGTGGCCTCGGCTGCCGCGTTCTCCGGCGTGCCATGCCACAGGTTCAGCCCGTAGATGATCTTCCACCCCGGACCCGCCTTCTCAATGAAGTCGCGCAGATTGCGAATCGCCACCGGCGTGATGATCGATGCGGTCTTGGCCGCGGTCCCCGCATCCGGCCCCATCGCATGCGGCGTATCGTTCTTCGCCGCGTCCGCATCGTTCGCGCTCCAGGTCGTGTATTCCCCGGTGTTGCCGCCGATGCGCAGCACGCCATCGGGCGAAAGCGTCTTGAAGAGCCCGATCAGCGAAGCGTTTGAAGCCGCGAAAAAGTCCGGATGGCCAAGCTGCGCCGACTCGTAGCTGAGCCCCACGAAATCCCGCGCCATCGTTGGTCCACTGCGTTGCGGATCAACGCTGAGCGTCAGCGCGGAGCCCGCGGCTGTACCTGCGTTCTGCGACCAAAGCCTGCCCCCGTACGGTGCAGATGCGGCCAGCGCGGCTGCCCCGGTCAGAAATGTTCTGCGCGTTGTCAACGTGTGCTCCCTCGAATCCCGATCAAACGAAAGTAAATGGGACGCGCCGTCCTCGCAGGCGACGCGCCCAGGGTAAACAGCTAAAACGAGAAGCGCGCCTGCATCTCGAGCGTACGCGAGCCCAGCGCACCTGTGTTCGCACCGAAGAGCGTAGACGTGATGCTGGTCGTCGGAGTGCCCGCCAGGTTGGTCAGGTTGAACAGATTGAAGGCGTCGACCCTGAACTCGATCCGCGCCGCGTCCCCGATCACCCGCTCCCTGGGAATGTTGAATCCCTTGGCCAGGCTCACGTTCACGTTCTGATACATGGGTCCGGTGAACGAGTTCCTCTCCATCGCCGGCCCGGGCAGAACCGTATCCACATTGGTCGCGCTGAACGTCGTGTTGGTGCCGATCGAGGTATAGCTCGGAGCCGTGAAGTAGTTCTCACCTCCCGTGCCTGTCGGGAAATTGACGTTATGCAGCGTGGGAAAGCTTGTCGACGGTCCTGACTCGAACGCAAGCGTGCTGTGGTTGATCCCCAGACCGGTGTAGGCGACCGGGCGGATCGTGCTGTACGGGCTGTTCTGGTAATAAAGATGGCCCGACTGAGCGCCCAGCGCTCCGGTCGTCGTCACCGGGTACGTCGGCGTCCACGGGAAACCGCTGTGATAGTTGTACGTGCCGCCCAGCGACCAGCCATCGACCAGGCTGTGCAGCCATTTCTCGTGGAAGAAGTTCGGCTGCCACAACCCGAACACGCGGAAGTTGTTCCCGAAGTTGTAGTCCGAGCGGCCATAAACGTCGTGAATGCTGATCGGCGCGTAAGCATCCTGGTTATACGGCGTCGACCCCTCGTCCATGCTCTTCGACCACGTGTAGTCCGCCTCCACCTGGAAGCTCTGCGAGAAGTTATGCTTCAACGTCGCCAGCATTGCGTTGTAGTTGGAGTTGGCTCCGTTGGTGAAGTCCGCGACGCGGTTGAGCTGCGGATTGAGCGCGTAGCCGTGGACCACTGCCACCGCGTTCAGGTCCTGCTCATAAAGCAGATGATGTCCCGAGCTGCCCTGGAACCCAACCGTCGCTACCCAGTCGCGCGCCAGCTCCAGCTCCGTATCCAGCGAGTAGTGATACACCGTGATGGTCTTCACATGGTTGTCGAAGCCCGTCACCGAAACCACCGTCGAGTTCGGCAGGTCCGCGCTGTTGAACGTCGTCTGGGCCGCCACGTTCGGTGTGAAGCCGAACGGCGAGTTTATACTGGGAGCGACAGTGTACTGGATGGCAGCATTCTTCTTCGAGTAGCCGCTCTGCGAAAAAGCCAGCACCTGCGGCACATTGCTGAAGGCCGAGATCGTAATCGCCAGCTGGTTTTCTTCGTAGTTCATTCCAAAGCCACCGCGCATCACCACCTTCCGCTGATAGTAGTTCGGGTTCCACGCGAAGCCCACCTGCGGGCTGAAGTTGCCGTATTGCACCGTGTAAAGGTTGCCGCCCTGCTTCATCGTCAGGCCGGTCAGCAGCGCGGAGCCCGCACCCGGCGTCACCACGCTCAGGTTGTTCTCCTTCGAGTAGAGCGGCCCGAAGTAGTTCCAACGCATCCCCGCATTCAGCGTGAAGGTCGGCGCCACCTTGATGTCATCCTGCAGGAACACCCCGAAGATGTTCTCGCGCAGGTCCTGCCGGTTCACCGCCGGCACACCCGTCAAAGGATTGAACGTGCCCGTCTCGCCATACGGCGCATCGTTCAGAAAGTCCCACAGGCTCTCGAAGGTAAAGTTCGGCCGCGCATTGCTTGCCGACTCGTCCAGAAACTCCACATGGTTCAGCTGGAAGCCGGTCTTCAAACTATGCCGCCCCACGTTCTTGGTCAGGATGTCCTGGTACGTATACGTCCACTGGTTGAAGATGCCTGGCACCGCGGGACCGAACGCGTTCGGTTCTACCGATGGCGACACGTTCAGGAAGCTGTCCTGCGGCAGTCCAAACGGCGACTGCGGATTTTGCGCCACCAGGTTGTAGCGGTAGCCGCTGGCGCTCACCCGAGCCTCGTTGAACAGCGTCGGCGAAAAGGTGTGATCCCACAAGGCAGTAAACGCGTCGTTGATGCTGCTGTTGTTCAGCAGGTTTGCCGCCCGGGCGGGGCCGTTGTAGCTCACCGTCGTCTGCGGCGCCCAATAGATGATGAAGCTCAGCCGATCCTTCTGGCTGATATTCCCATCCATGCGCCCGTTGTACTGCGAGCCCGTGAATAAGCTCGGGCTCGCGGTCGCCACCAGTGCCAGGTCCGCCACGCCATCCAGCCCGCTGCCTGTCCCCGGCTTGCTGTTGCTTACGAACGTCGTATCGTAATTGCCCGGGGTCGTCTTCAGCGGCGAGCCCACGTCAAACGCTCCGTTGATCGTGCGACAGTAACCCGTGTAACCTCCGCTGGAATTCAACGTCGCCTCCGGCAAGCCAAGCGTCGACGTGCAGCTGCCTGCGATCACGCCCGTACTCGCCGGCGCCTCGCCCGGGTAGGTAAGGTACTTCGCGGCAATCGGTCCCGCCGCCCCACCAGTCGCACCATAGGCGTCGAACGAGGAAGTCTCATACACGCCGCTGTTCGTGGTCACGGTGTTGTTGCGCAGGGTCTCGTAGGCGAAGAAGCCGAACAGCTTATCGCGCCAGAACGGCCCGCCCACGCTGCCGCCAAACTGGTTGAACCGGCCCTGGTCCTTGGACAGGCCGCGATTGGCGGGCGTCTTGCTCAGGTTGGCCGGATCGACCGAGTTCTGTCCGTTCCAGCGCTGCCACGCGTTCAATCCCGGACGGTCCGCTTTGAAAAACGCGCTCCCGTGATAACTGTTGGTGCCGCTCTTCGACGTCACCTGGATCACCGCCCCGCTGAACCGTCCAAACTCCGCGTCATAGTCGTTCGCCGTCACCTTCATGTACTGGACCGAATCCTCGGTCGGTGTAATTACCGTCGACCCACCCCACGACGCGCTCGAGGTCGGGATGCCGTCGATCAGTATGTTGTTGGTATTCAACTGCGCCCCATTGCCCGTCACCTGCGGAGCCTGCTCGCCTTCCTTGAAGATGCCGGTCGTCGCCTGCTCGCCCGCCTGCTGCTCCCCCGGCAGATTATTCTCGTTGCCGTTCGCCGCCTGCGAATCATCGCCGAACATGCCCGGCGCCAGCGTCGCCAGGCGGAACACATCGCGGTTGAACGACGGCATGTGCTGGATTTGATTGCTCGTCACCGTCCCGCTGATGTTGGCCGTCGCCGTGTCCAGCGCCGGCACCTCGCCGCTCGACACCGTCACCGATTCCGCCGCCGCGCCCACCGCAAGCTGTACGTTCACCGTGTTGGGCTGCTCCGGAATGATCGTCACACCGGTCAGGCTCTTGCCGGAGAAGCCCGCCGCCGTCGCCGTCAGCTTGAAGACGTCAGCCGGCAGCGCGTTGAAGCGATATGTTCCCCGCTCATCGCTCTTAGCGGTCAGCGTCAGGTTGTTGGTGGTGTCGGTCAGCGTCAGCGTCGCGCCCGGTATGGCCGCGCCCTGCGGATCGGTGACGACGCCTTCGATCGACCCGCGATACTGCGCGTGGGCGGCAAGCGTGGCACTACCCAGAGCGATCGCGGCCAGCACGTGCGCCACACGGCGAAACGATCGCAACAAACACAACGATTCCGATGATCGGAAGAAACCAAAACAGGACATGCGAAAGACCTCCAGGAAGTACTTCAGGAAAACTAGGCAAACGTTTGCAGAAAGCGATTTGCGGCTACGGCTTCACATTTAGCACTTGCGAGGCCCTGGCTGTCAAGAGTTAATTCGTAGTTAGGTGTAAAGTCCGCTCCGCTCCGCCTCACCAAGCCGCATGGGAAAATTGCCGGTAGAATGACTCTCGTCCCAAGGGATGAGCGCCGGTTGTGGAGAGATGGAATGCCAAAGCAGATGACGTTTGGAGTGGTAGTCGGGAACCGCGGATTCTTCCCCAGTCACCTCGCCACCAGCGGCCGGCTCGAGATGGTCGCGGCGCTCGAAGCCGCCGGGATGAAGGCCATCGTGCTCACCCCCGAGGAGACCGCCCACGGCGCGGTCGAAACCTACGACGACGCGAAGAAATGTGCCGCGCTCTTCAAGCGGCACGCCGCAGAGATCGACGGAATCATCCTCACCCTGCCCAACTTCGGCGAGGAGCGCGGCCTCGCCGATACGCTCCGCCTCGCCAACCTGCACGTCCCGGTGCTCATTCAGGCCACGCCCGATGACCCCGCCAGGATGTCCATCGCCTTTCGCCGCGACAGCTTCTGCGGCAAGATGTCCATCTCCAACAACCTGAAGCAGTACGGCATCCCCTACTCGCTCACCCGCCTGCATACCGAGGCGCCGGACTCTGACGAGTTCAACGCCGACCTGCTCTGGTTCGCCGCCGTGTGCAGGGTGGTCAAAGGCTTCCGGAACATGCGCCTCGGAGCCATCGGCGCCAGGCCCACCGCCTTCAACACCGTCCGCTACTCGGAGAAGCTGCTCGAACGGAGCGGCATCACCGTCGAAACGCTCGATCTTAGCGAGGTCTTCGGGCGCATCGAGCGCCTCAACGATAGCGACGACGCCGTACAGCAGAAGCTCGCAACCATCCGCAAGTACATCCCCACCGGCGGCGTGCCGGAGCTAGCCCTGCTCAAGATGTCCAAGCTCGGCGCCGTCATCGACGCCTGGATGTCCGCCGCGCAACTAACCGTCAGCAGCGTCCAATGCTGGACCTCCATGGAGGAGTACTTCGGCGTCGTGCCCTGCACCGTCATGAGCATGATGAGCGAGAACCTGCTGCCCAGCGCCTGCGAAGTCGATACTCTCGGCACCATCAGCATGTACGCCCTCACGCTCGCCAGCGAAACGCCCAGCGCGCTGCTGGACTGGAACAACAACTACGGCAGCAACCCTGACAAGGCCGTATGCTTCCACTGCTCCAACCTGCCCCGGCACTTCTTCAAGGAAGTCAAAATGGACTTCCAGCAGATCATCGCCGGCACCGTCGGCAAGGCAAACACCTTCGGAACCCTGGATGGCACCGTCAAACCCGGCGCCATGAGTTTCGCGCGCTTCTCGACCGACGACCTCAACGGCCAGATCACCGGCTACGTCGGCGAAGGCCGCTTCACCGACGATCCGCTGAACACCTTTGGCGGCGCCGGCGTCGTCGAGATCCCCCGCATGCAGGAGCTGCTCCGCTACATCTGCGAGAACGGCTTCGAGCACCACGTCGCAGCCAACTTCGCCGAAGTCGCCGGCTCTGTCCACGAGGCCGCCGGCAAGTACCTCGGATGGAAGATGCACCGGCACGCCTGAGCCCGCTCTACATCCTGCTACCGCGTCCTAAGCTCGATCACCTGGATGCTGAACGGCAGGACGACGTGCTCAAACCTCGGCGCCACACCACGCAATATCGTTTTCACCGGCACGATGTGCCTTGGATCAAGGATGGTGTTTGTGGCGGTCGAGCTTACGCTGCCCAGCGTCTCCACCACGCCCTCGTGCCCCAGCGCCGCGGCGCCTTCAAGATGCAGCGTCACTGTTCTGGGCAAAGACGCCCCGTTCACCAGCTTCAGGTACAGCCGTCCTTTGCTCGCGCTCGTCGTTACTGAGTAGAAGAAGCGTTCGGGCGCGTTGCTGATGGAGCTCGCGGGCACGTTGTCGCCCAGGTAGCTCGCGAACAGCACCTGCGCGTAGTACGAAGGCGAGCCATAGCTTGAGCTCGCATCGTAGCCGATCAGGTCGCTCTCCCACTGCATGCCGCCTGGGTTCACATTGACAAACAGCGGCGCATACGACGCCATCACGATCAGGTCGCTGTTCCGCTCAAAGCCCGTCATCAGCGCCGCATCGCCCAGCGCCGAGTCCATGTTGGGCGTCGGTGAACCTTCGCGCGTCGCCCACTCCCCCACGAAGATCTTCGGGCCCTTGCGATCGGTCTTGTCGTACAGCGTCGCGTGCTGGTAGCTCTCGCTCGCGCGCAGATAGTAGTGGTCGTCCTGCACATCGGGTCTCATCTCTTTGAGCGGCGCCGTGGCGATCGTCTGCAGTGCCGGGAACTTCGCCTTGATGGCCTTGTCGAACTGCGCGAAGCGCCCTTCATAGCTTCCCGAGCGGTCAAACCAGTCTTCATTGCCGATCTCCACATAGTGCAGCGGGAAGGGCTTGGGATGGCCAAGCCGCGCCCGCACCGCGCCCCACTTCGTCCCAACATCGCCGCTCACAAACTCGATCTCGTCCAGCGCGTCATCGACAAAAGGCTGCAGGTACGGCCCTGGATTCACGTGCGCGCCTTTGAGCGAATAGCCCGCGTACACCGCCAGCACCGGCTCCATGTTCAGGTCTTCGGTCCACTCCAGGAACTCAAGCAGGCCCATGCCATCGCTCGACTGATAGCGCCACGGACTCGGATGCGTCGCTCGATCGACCAGCGGGCCGACGGTGTTCTTCCAGTCGTAGCGATCCTGGATCTCGTCGCCCTCAAGATAGTTGCCTCCCGGCAGGCGAAGAAACGCTGGATGCATCGCTGCCATCATCTCCATCAGGTCAGGGCGGTTGCCGTTGGCGCGATCGTTGTACGTAGGCGGAAAGAGCGAGACGAGGGTAAGCCACAGCTTGCCCGGATGTTCGATCGTGATCGCCAGGTGATTGTTCGCGGACGACATCATCTTGCCCGTATTAAGTTCGAACTCGTAGCGCATCCAGCTCGACGCCGGCTCCGGCACCGTCGCGCTCGCAAGCACCGCACCGGAGCTGTCGTTAATCAGTTGAACGTGCACCGGCCCGACGCCCTGCCCAGCCGCCTTCGCGTAGAAAGCCCCGTGGTAGCTTGTGTTCGGCTTCACTGCCATGCCCCACCAGCCGTCGTTGCACACGCCTGCCTGGTCCGCTGCGTCCGCCGCGCTCACCTCCAGCAGCAGGCTGCCCGGCAGCGCCGCGCTCGGGCCCGTGGAGCGGTCAATCCGTATCTCGCCGGCCGAGTTGCCGTTGGTTACCAGGAACCACTCCTTGAGATCGCGCATCGTGCGATTGCGAACCATCTCCGCATACAGACCTCCGTCGTAGGAGTAGTTGATCTCTTCCGTCATCAGCCCATAGAGCATCGGGCTCACCGTGTGCAGCGGCTGGTCCACGTGGATGTCCAGTTCAATGGGAGCGCCCTGCGCACTAAGACTGGCGGCTATCAGCGCCGTCATTGCCAAAACAAGTGCCCTCATGTTTCTTGACATCGTAGTCTCCCGCTGTGCGTCTTTGATTCGTGGCGCTACCAGAGTAGAGGAAGACGCGCCAACTGCGCACCGGCGAGTCGTTCCCCTCCGCCCGCTCCCGTCCTCCCGCCCGCCACACCCCCGCTGGAGCGGGCCTGAACCCTAAATAGTTCGGCAGCAAGACAAATTCCCGCGCAAATGATATAAACGCTGCCAACGGCATCTTTCCCGGAAGCCTTTGACGTTGCTGCCCGGCTCCTCCGGCCGAACCTGTACCGCGAGAGGATCGCATCCTGAATGCAGCGTTTCAGCTTCAATCGTGCCCAGACTGCCTCCAACAAGACACCGCGGACCATCAACCGGAACCTCGTCTTCAACCTGGTGCGAACCCGCCAGCCGATCTCCCGTGCAGACCTCGCGCGCGCCTGCGGCCTGCGCCGCAGCACCATCTCCCTCATCGTCGAAGACCTCATCGCCAGCGGCTGGATCGTCGAGGGTTCCATCGGCAGGCTGCCTCGCGGCCGCCGGCCCACCTTCCTCGAACTCAACGGCCGGAGAGCCATCATCGCGCTCGACATCCACCCCGTGCAGACCACGATCGCCGTGGCTGACCTCGCCGGCAAGATCATCTCGCAACAGATTCTCGTCCTGCCCGAGGAGGCGAACAAAGCCCTCACCACCATCGTCAACGCGATCAAGAAAATCGTGGCCACGCACAAAGATCGATCCTTCGATGGCATCGGCATCTGCCTGCCCGGTCGCACCGATCTGCACTTTGAAAAGCTCATCTTCGCGCCCAACCTGAAGTGGCCCGTGCTCAGCCTCAAGTCCAAGATGGAGCGCGCCACCGGACTCCGCGTCGAGATGGATAACGTCGCCAACGCCTGCGCCCTCTCCGAGGTCTGGTTCGGCAGCAGCGACGGCATGCACGACATCGTCGTCGTCAACGTCTCCGAAGGCATCGGCACCGGCATCTTCGCCAACGGCCGCCTGCTGCGCGGCGAGAACGGCATGGCCGGCGAGTTCGGCCATGTGCAACTGCAGCCCGACGGGCCGCTCTGCTCCTGCGGCAATCACGGCTGCTGGGAGACCCTCGCCTCCAACCGCGCCGCCGTGCGCTTCTACGCCGAGTACTCTCGCACGGCCGCCCCGCTGGCCTTCGACGCCCTGCTCAAGCTCTCCCAGGGCGGCGACGCCGCAGCCTGCAAGGCGCTGCGCAAAATGGCCGAAAACCTTGGCAGCGGACTGCGCATGATCACAGCCGCGTTGGCGCCCCGCGAGATCGTCGTCGTGGGCGACATCACCACCGTCTGGCACAGCCTCGGCGGAATCGTCGAAGCCGGCATGAACAAGCATCCCCTCGGCAAAACCCCCATCCTGCGCCCGGCTTACGATGGCAACGCGGCCCGCCTGCGCAGCGCCATTGCACTCGTCTTCAGCGCCGGCAGTACCTGGGCCGAACCATAGATTACCAACGTAAGTTACTTCAGGAGGAGTGAAGAGTTTACAGTTCAACGTTACAATTGCCAAGACCTAACGAGCACGGGCGGGACCAGCGCAAGTTATGAAGGGAAACGATCAGATCCAGGGCTGGAAAGATATCGCGGCCTACCTCGGCCGCGACGAGCGTACCGCCAAGCGCTGGGAGAAGCAACGAGGGCTGCCCGTCCGGCGAATACCAGGCAGTGGACGAGCCAACGTTTATGTCCTGAGCGCCGATCTCGAGGCCTGGCTTGCCAAGGGCCGGCCCGAGGTCACCATCGTGGAGCCGCAAAGCATCCTGCAGTCCCTGCCCGCGGCCTTGCAAAAGGAGCCCCAGGAACCCCCACCGATGCGGGCGATCTCAGCGCCTGCCATCGCTGTGGAACCTCTCGCGGAGGTGAAGACGCAGCATGACACACCTCCAGTCGTCTCCAAACCCCTCTGGCCCTGGATCGCAGGAAGTTTGATTCTCGTCTCAGTCTCAATGGTGGCCATCGCCACGCGGAGCCGTGTTCCCGAGCGAGCGTCAGTCGCGCCCGCACTTGTAGTGCATGCGGTGTACAAATCTCCGGTGCCCGGCGTCGACGAGCTTTACCTCCGCGGCGTCTACTCGCTCGAGCAGCGCAGCCCTGAATCGCTTCAAGACGCGCAGCGCCTGTTTACCCAGGTGACGGAGCGAGACGGCCGCGACGCTGCGGCCTATGCCGGGCTGGCCGAAACCTACCTGCTTTCGCGCGAGTACGCCAGCATGTCGCCGGTGGATGCTTATGGGCTGGCTCGCGTCGCCGCGGAACGCGCGCTGGCGCTCGATCCCGAGCTGGCTGAGGCCCACGCCTCGCTCGGCTTCATCGAGTTCTTCTCCTCCTTTAAACCGCAGCAGGCAGCCGAGAACTTCCGCACCGCCATCCGCCTCGATCCCAACTGCGTCGTCGCCCACCACTGGTTCGGATCCATGCTCACCCACCAAGCGCGCTACAAGGAGGCACTCGCGGAGTTGGACACCGCCCAACGGCTGCAGCCCGCCTCCGCCGCCATCCTCTCCAGCAAAGCCTATGCCCTTGGCCTCTCCGGCCGTCGCGACGAGGCCCGGGCGATGCTAGATACCATGATCAAAAACGATCCGAACGCCGCGGCTCCCCACCGCATCCTGGCCTCCATCAGCCTGCAGGCGCCCAGGGACATGCCGCTATATCTCGACGAGCTGCAGCGCTTCCTCGAGATACGCCACGACAGCGATGGCCAGCGCGAGCTTGCGGTGGAGCGCGACGCCTTCAACCACGGCGGACAGCCAGCGCTGTGGCGGACCATGCTCGCCAGCGAACAGCGCCGGCAGGCTGCCACCGGACGCCCAAGCTACACGATGGCCGAGGCTGAGGCTGAGCTTGGCGACGCGGACCAAGCCCTGCGCGATCTGAAGACCCTGGGAGATCAGCGTGACCTGAGCATGGCCGGCATCCTCATCGACCCGGCCTTCGACGCTATCCGCGGCGATCCCCGCTTTGTTGCCATGGCAACCGCTCTCGGGCTCAACGCACCCTGACCCGTGACCCTGCGGCGCGCCCAGCATCGCCCCGGCAGGTTACAAAGTCCAGCCACCGGAAGCTCCGCTCCTCTTATTTGTCATTTCCGATAGACAATCATCTTGCTGTTGTCCAGTCCTTGCCGCTGCGCTAGCTGCCCCGGCCCGCCTTCTGTTGGATCTCAATGACCACAAACTCCGCCGGCTCTTGCGGCGCAAACCCCACCTCGATGTTCACCACGCCGTTGGCGATATCCGCCGCCGTCGTCGTCTCGCTGTCGCACTTCACGAAGTATGCCTGCGCCGGGGCCCGCCCCTGGAAAAAGCCCTGCGTGAAGAGTTCCTGCAGGAACGCACCGACATTCAGCCGGATCGCAGCCCACAGCGGCTCCCCATTCGGCTCGAAGAGAGTCCACTGGGTTCCCTCCATCAGACTGGCTTCAAGAAACAACGCCACCCGCCGCACCGGCACGTACCTCCACTCGCTGCTCTCGGCATCCGCGCCCACGAGCGTCCGCGCTCCCCACAGCACGGGGCCGCTCGCCGGAAACACCCTGAAGCAGTTGACTGCCAGCGTATCCAGCGCAGCTTCTTGCGCGTCGGTTATCTCGCACGCCAGTTGCTGCACGCCGGTCAGCGTCGCCTCTGTCCCCGCAGGTGCCTTCGCCACCCCGCTCTTCGCGTCCAGGCGCGCGTACACCCCCGCCACTACGCCGCACGGCGCGAATGTTCGCAGCCGATTGTTGTTCAATGGATCAGGCATCTGCAGCCTGGGAAAAAACGCCGCGCCATTAGGACCGCTTACCGTCAGCCTGCTCGTCTTCCACTGCACCACCGCCGCAACATTGTTTACCGGCGGCGGGCAGTCCAGCAGCAGAAACGCGCCCTTGCTGTCGCAAAAGCTCAACCCCGCCGCAAACACCGCGTTCGGATCGAGCGCCACCGAGGAATCCACCGCGTTCGCATCCCCGGCCATCGCACGCGTCGCATCCGGAATGCAAAGCAGGTTCAGCAGCGGCACGTTCTGGAGGGCATAGATCCCCGTTCCCAGAGCCGCGTCGCCTACTAATTGCGCCGTTCCCGGCAGCTCATTGCCTGCCGCCCCGGGCGTCCGCACCACGTACGCATGCGTGCCGCCGTTCATGAAGAACTGCTGCACCGCGTAGCTCAGCTCGCAGTTCGACGCCAACCCGCCGTAAAGGCGCGTGTAGTCCGCAAAGCTGAAGATCAGCTGGGCTACGTTGTCCGTCCCGCTCACCGTGTACCCCACGAAGCCGCAGATCGACGTCTGTACGCCGCTGATGGGATGCAACACATTCGGAAGTTGGTGGACAGGCACGCCGGGACTCGTTCGGTTCGCCATGATCATTCCTTCTGATCGGAATCAACCCCATAGCCCTTAACCCTTAGCTCTTAACCAGCAGACCCAAAACCCTCTCATTAGAAACCCACAGCTCTCAACCCGCAAACCCACAACCCAAAGATCATTCTCACCCTCGGGGCAGCTCACGACATCCCCAGCCTGCATCCCTCAGCCCGAGCCCCCGCCCCATCCTTCAAGACCGCACCCCATCCCCCGGCCACTTCCAGTTCCTGATCTCCGGCCGGTCGATGCCGTTCTCATGCGCGTAGTTGATCGAGTTGATGATCTGGTTCTTCAGCCACTCCTTGGTATGCGCCGCCGCGGCCTGCAGCGTGGGCACGCGGTCGATCACGTCGATCGCCAGGTTGAAGCGGTCCACCTGGTTCAAAATCGCCAGCTCCAGCGGCGTATTAATGTTGCCTTTTTCCTTGTATCCGCGCACGTGGAAGTTGTCATGGTTCACCCGGCTGTAGGTCAGCTTGTGGATCAGCGCCGCATACGCATGGAAGTTGAAGATCACCGGCTTGTCCTTGGTGAACAGCCCATCGAACTCGCGGTCCGACAACCCGTGCGGATGCTCCCGCTCCGGCATCAGCCGGAACAAATCCACCACATTGACAAAGCGGATCTTCAGCTCCGGGCAGCGCTCGCGCAGTATCGCCACGGCCGCCAGCGCCTCGGAAGTCGGAATATCCCCCGCGCACGCCATCACCACGTCCGGCTCGTGCCCCGCATCGTTGCTCGCGAAGTTCCAGATCCCGATCCCCTTGGTGCAGTGATCCACCGCCGCATCCATGTCCAGATACTGCAGGTGCGCCGCCTTGTCCGCCACGATCACGTTCACATAGTTCGTGCTGCGCAGGCAGTGGTCGCCCACGCTCAGCAGGCAGTTCGCATCCGGCGGCAGGTAAATGCGCGTCACCTCCGGACTCTTGTTGGTCACGATGTCAAGGAACCCCGGGTCCTGGTGCGTGAACCCGTTATGATCCTGCCGCCACACCAGCGACGTGATCAGCAGGTTGATCGACGAGATCGGCGCCCGCCACCTCAGCTCCAGCTTGCTCTTCTCCAGCCACTTCGCGTGCTGGTTGAACATCGAGTCGATGATGTGCACAAACGCCTCGTAGCTCGAAAAGAACCCGTGTCGTCCCGTCAGCACGTAGCCCTCGAACCAGCCCTCCAGCGTGTGTTCGCTCAGCATCTCCATCACTCGCCCGTCCACGGAGAGGTGTCCCCCGTCGGCATCGTCCGGCTTCATCTCCGCCAGCCACGTCTTGCCGCTCGCCTCGTAGATCGCGTCCAGCTTGTTCGACGCCGTCTCATCCGGTCCGAAGACGCGGAAGCTCGTCATGTTCTGCCGGACCACATCGCGCAGGAAGTGGCCCAGCGTGTCGGTCGACGAGAGCTCGATCGCCCCCGGCTCCTCCACCTTCACCGCGTAGTCGCGAAACTCCGGCAGATGCAGCGGCTTGCGCAGCAGACCTCCATTGGCATGCGGGTTCGCGCTGATCCTCCGCGAGCCCTTGGGCGCAGTCTCCTGGTACTCCGCCTTCAGCTTCCCGGCCTCGTCGAACAGCTCCTCCGGCCGGTAGCTGCGCAGCCAGTTCTCCACCAGCTTCAAGTGCGCCGGGTTGGTCAGCGGGTCCGTAATCGGCATCTGGTGCGAGCGCCACGAGCCCTCTAGCTTGTGTCCGTCAATCTCCTTCGGACACGTCCATCCCTTGGGCGTCCGCAGGATGATCATCGGCCAGCGCGGCCGTTCCGCACCGCCCACAGCTTCAGTGTCCCCATTGCGCGCCTTCTGCTGGATCGCCCGGATCTCAAGCACGCACTGTTCCATCGCGCTCGCCATCTTCTTGTGCATCAGCGCAGGGTCGTCGCCCTCCACCACGTATGGCTTCCAGCCATAACCGCGGAAAAGGCTGTCCAGATCTTCCGGCGAGATCCTCGCCAGGATCGTCGGGTTCGCGATCTTGTAACCGTTCAGGTGCAATATAGGCAGCACCGCGCCGTCATGCACCGGGTTCAAAAACTTGTTCGAGTGCCACGACGTCGCGAGCGGCCCCGTCTCCGCCTCGCCATCACCCACCACCACCGCCACAATTAGATCCGGATTATCGAACGCCGCGCCGAACCCATGCGACAGGCTGTAACCCAGCTCCCCGCCCTCGTGGATCGAGCCCGGCGTCTCCGGCGTGCAGTGGCTGCCGATCCCGCCCGGAAACGAAAACTGCTTGAAAAACTTCTGCAGCCCTCGCACATCCTCGCTCATCTCCGGGTACACCTCGGAGTACACACCCTCCAGGTAGCTGTTCGACAACGTCGCCGGCGCCCCGTGCCCCGGGCCCGCGATATAGATCACGTCGAGATCATACTTCTTGATCAATCGGTTCAGATGCACCCACGTAAACGTCTGCCCCGGGTCCGAGCCCCAGTGACCCAGCAGCCGGTTCTTGATGTGCTCCGGCTTCAGCGGCTCACGCAGCAGCGGGTTCGCCCGCAGATACAGCATGCCCGCGCAGAGATAGTTGCACGCCCGCCAGTACGCATCCATCTTGCGCGCTTCATCAGCGCTCAAGGCCTGGCCGGCACCTGCCGCCTGATCGCCTGCTGCCTGCGCGGTCTGCGTCTCGTCCTGTGCCTTCACGTCATACGTTTGAGCCATCGTGGTTCTCCTCGGCCGTACCCTTGTTGCAGACATACGTTGATTGCGAAGAAGGTCTGTTCCTCAGTGTCGCGTGTCGCCATCCAGCTCCGACATCTCCGCCACGTGGATTGCGATCATCAGGTCTTCCCGCGCCGGCACCACCAGCACCTTCACCTTTGATTGTGCGCCACTGATCGTTCTCATGCCGCTGCCGCTCGCTCGATTGAGTGAACGATTGAGTGAACTGTCGATCAATCCTCCCGGCTCGCTCTGGCCCAGAACCTCTTCTCTCGTGGCCGCATCATGCTCTCCGATCCCGCCTGCGAAGACGATCGCGTCCACCCCGCCCATCAGCCACGTGAACCCGCCCACCGCCTTGGCGACGCTGCGGGTAAACACCTTCAGCGCCAGCGCCGCGCGTACGTTGCCGCCGGCCGCCGCCCCGCGCAGCGCCTTCACATCGTTCGCCATCCCGCTCAGCGCCGCCGTACCCGAGGCATGATTCAACATCGTTTCCACCGCCGCGATCACCGCCCGCGCATCGCCCTGCTGCTGCCGCGCAAGATAAATCACCAGCCCCGGATCGAGATCGCCTGGCCGCGTCCCCATCAGCACGCCGCCCGTCGGCGTCAGCCCCATGGTCGTATCGATCGATCGCCCGTCCAGCACTGCCGTCACGCTGCAGCCGCTGCCCAGGTGCGCAATGATCATCCGCCGCGGCATCTGGGCGCCATCCGCTGTCATCTGCCGCACAATCGATTCGCAGCTCAATCCATGAAACCCGTAGCGCCGCACCCCGCGCCGCGCGTACTCCTCGGGCAGCGGATAAACCGTCGCCTCCTCCGGCATCGTCGCGTGGAAGACCGTGTCGAAGCACGCAAAGTGCGGCACGCCGGGCAGCTTCTTCATGCCCTCCCGGATGATCTCGACGGCCTCCGGATCGTGCAAAGGCGCGAACGCCGCCGCTTGCTCCAGATCCTCGATCACCTGCGGCGTAATCCTCTGGTGCCCCTTCAGCCTGGCCCCCGGATGCACCACCCGATACCCCACCGCGTCCACCTGCGCCCGATCCCCGCAGGCTTTATCAAACACCAGCCGGATCGCGTCCGCTATAGACTCCGCGCCGGCATCCGAAACCTCCGCATCACCGCTCTCGCCGCGCTTGATCTCCAGCTTGCCTTTGCCGCTGCCGATCCCGCTCAGTTCCCCATCGACCAGCGCCGCCGGATCTTCCGTGGCATCACCCCGCCTGCTCTCGAAGATGGAGAACTTGATCGAGGACGATCCGCCATTGATGACGAGGATTTTCATGATGTCTGAATACCCGCACCATGTTGCAGGCAGATTACGGAGAGTTGGGGCTTCCTGCAGTAAGATGCGCAATCCCACCCTCACGCACCCAGCATCGCGCAACCGCCGCTCCCCACGCAGCCTCAACCCACAGCCCTCAACCCACAGCCCTCAAACCGAGACCCACGACCCACGACCCACGACCCACTGATCGTTAGCTTCTAGTTTGTATTTGGATAGACCGCCCACCACCGCGCCCCACCCCGGCCCTAACCCGCAGCTCTTAACCCTCAGACCCGTAACCCGAAGATCAAGTCCTCAAACCCGCAAGCCCTGCATTTGTCATTTCCGACAGGAATCTGACGCACTCCCGCCTTCACTGCTCAGAGCATCCACTCACGCGCACTACCCGCCTCAGCTCAGCTTGGACAGCGCGTCCGACGCGTCCTTCGCCGTCTTCGAGTTCGGATCCAGCTCCTCGGCCTTCTTCAGGTTCAACACCGCCCCGCCCTTGTCGCCCAGCTTGCTGTACGCCATTCCCAGGTGATAGTGGATCGACGCGTCGTTCGGCGAATCCTTCACCGCATCCTCCAGCAGGTCGCGCGCCGAAGCATACCGCCCCTTGGCGTAGTACACCCAGGCCAGCGTGTCGGCCGTCGCCGCCGACTTCGGCGCACCGCGCCGAGCCGTCTGCGCCAGCGTCAGCGCCTGGTCTACATTCTGCCCGGTCTCGAGCATCAGGTACGCCAGGTTGTTCGCCGACTGCACCTGGTCCGGCTTCAGCGCCAGCGCCTTCTTGTAGTACTCCATCGCCGTCGCCTGGTCGCCCTTGCTCTCCGCCATCGCCCCGATGGCGAACAACGCCCCGTCATCCTTCGGATGGGTCTGCAGCCACTTCTGGAAGATTGCGATCGCCTGGTCCTTGTTCCCCATCCCCGCCGCCGCGGACGCTTCAACGTTCATCGCCCGGCTGTCTTCGGGATTCAGCTGCAGCGCCTTTTGCGTCGTAGCGAGCGCGCCCTGGAAATCCTTGGTCACCAGCTGCAGGCCGGCCAGCTCATCGTAGTACGCCACGTCGTTCGGAGCCTTCTGGATCTGCTCCTGCAGCCGCTTGATCGGCTTCGCCGCATCGTTCGCCGCCAGGCTTGGCGTCAGCAGCATGTTCAGCGCCGGGGTCGCCGCCGGGTTCTTATCCAGTGCCTTTTCGAGCAGCGCGTTGCCCTCCGCCGTCTTGCCCTCTCTGATCCGCAGCTGGCCCAGATCCATCAGCGCCATCACGTTGTTCGGGTTCAGCTTCAGAGCCTGCTCAAAGTCCGTTCCCGCCTTGCCATAGTCCTTTTCGTTCGCCGACGCTGTTCCGCGCCACAGGAACCCTTCCGCCACCTGCGGATGCTTCAGGACCGTGTCGTCGCCCAGCTTGAACAGCGCGTTCCAGTCCTGGCGGTCGTTGTACACCTGCGCCATCCCGCCCAGCGGCAGCACGGAGCCCGGCCGAGCCTTCTCCGCGGCCTGGAAGGCCCCCTCCGCCGCCTTCTGGTCCTGCTTGGCAAGAGCCAGCCTGCCCAGCGCCATGTCGATCTCAAAATCCTGCGGCGAATCCTTGCCCGCCTTCTGCAGCAGCTCGTACGCCTGGTCTACCTTCTTCGCATCCAGCAGCAATGCCGCATTCAACAGCTGCACATGCGGATTGCTCGCGCTGCTCTTGTTCAACTCATCAGCGATCGCCTGCGCCTTCGCATCCTCGTGATGATCCACCAGCATGCGCGCGTACACCACCTTCAACTGGTTGTTCTTGGGGTGCGCCGCCACCAGCCCCGCATAGACATCCAGCGCGCGATCTCCCTGCCCTGTCTGCACCAGGAACGCCTGCATCAGCGCCGCCGTCTGCTCGCTCTCCGGCAGCTCATCCACAGCCTTCTGCAACACCTGCTCCGCCTTGGCCTTGTCTCCGCTCCGCACATAAAGCCTGGCCAGGCTCTCGCGTGCCGGCAGGTTTTCCGGCGCCGCCTTGATCGCGTCCTCATACTGCTGCACCGCGCCCGGTATGTCGTGCTTCTGCTCCAGCACTCCACCCAGCACCAGGCGCGCGCGCACATCCTTCGGGTCCAGCGAGATCGCCTTGTTCAGTTCATCCTGCGCGGCCGCCTCGCCCGTCGGCTCCGAGCCCTTCAGGAACGCCATCTGCGTGTGAAATGCCGCCCGGTTCGGGTCGATCGCGATGGCCTTCTGGAGATCGTCCATCGCCTCGTCCTTCTTGCCCGCGCGCGCCGCTGCCCCGGCCAGGATCGCGTACGCGTCCGCATTGTCCGGCTTCATCGCCAGGATGTCCTTGGCCTGTTGCACCGCACGATCCGGCGCTCCGCCCGCCAGCAGCAGGTCTCCCAGCTCCACGCGCGCCGGGATATTGGTCGGATTCGCCGCCACGGCCCGCGACAGCTCCTGGTAGCCCACCATCGCGTTGCCCATCTGCAGATAGGTCTTGCCCAGTTCGTAGTGCGCATCGGCAAAGTTCTTGTCCACCTTCAGCGCGTTCGAGAACTGGATCACGGCTTCCTTGTACTTGCCGTCCGCCTCGTACTTCTTTCCGCTCGCCAGGTACTTCTGCTTGCGTACGTTCGGGTCGCGGCTGCAACCCGCAATCGAAGCCAGCACAACCAGGGACAAAGCGGAGGTGAACAAAACACGGGACGACACGTAGCGATCTTTCAGCATGGGCTTTCCTTCACAGATTTCTAAATTCGAGACATCCATAGACTTCCCCGTCGCGATACGGACCCGTCGCGATACGTGCCCGGCGCGCCCGCCATTGCGGAACCCGGACTTCGCTGCTTCGGCATCCTAATTCGGAACATAGGCCGGCAGCAGCGGCGTAATCTCCTTGGCAAACTCCACCGCCCGGTCATGTGCCGCCGCCCGGTCCTCACCCGGCGCCACCGGCGTGATAATCCGGATCAGCGCCGCGTCCGTCCGGCTATACAGAATCGAGTCCACCAGCGTATACATCTTTGCCGTCCAGTCGTTCGCGATCGTGCGGCCGTGCGAGCGATACCAGTAGAGCACCTCGTCCTTCGCCGCGCCATTTGAGATCACGTACTCCCCAACCTGGCTCGGCCGGCCCTCGGAATCCGGCAGATCCAGCAGCCCCGAAGAATCGAACGTCCAGCCCGCGCCCGGCAGGCAATGCTGCGGCGAGTGGATCGTCTGCCCCGTCCGCTGCGTGGGGAAATAGCCGATAAACAGCGACACCGGCGCAGTATTCGCGGCGCGAACCGGCGCGCCCGCCACACCCGCCGCCGGACGCGTATACAGGCGGTCCAGGAAGATACCCTTGCCCATCACCTCCAGCGTCTCGTCCGAAAGCGGCAGATCCACGCTGTCGTACCCCGCAACGCTCGCCGGGAACTGGTCCAGGGGACGGCTCGGCGGCACCCGGTCCACATCGCCCCGCGCATGCTCCAGCGTCGCCGCCATCAACAGCATCACCAGCACAACCCAGATGTGCTTCGACTTCACGCCGCACCTCGACCTTCCGGCCAGAACCAGCCCATCGACTTGTGCACCAGGTACAGGCAGGCCAGCGACACCAGGAAGATCAGCCAGCCTGAGAACTCGTGAAAGAACCCCATCGCCTTCTCCGGGTCCCAATACTGCACGCACAGCCCCGTCCCGAAGATGCGCGCCGAGTTGGCCACCACCGCGATCGGCAGGCTGGCCACCGCCAGCACCACTCGCCGCCACACGCTGCGCTCAATGAAATACCCGTAGATCACCGCCACCGTAAACAGGCTCATCAGCGACCGGATCCCGCTGCACGCCTCCGCTACCTCGAGCGACATCGCCGGCAGCTGGATCACGTTGCCCTCCCTCAGCACCGGCACCCCCGCCAGCGGCAACAGTCCGCTCGCCACCTGCGACGCCAGCAGCTGCAGCGGAAACGTAATGTGGTTCAGCAGCAGCGTCGGCAGAGGAATGCCCAGGAAGCACACAAACAGGATGAACTGCGTCTCCTTCACCATCCCCATCCCGAACAGCGTCCAGAGAATTCCCGCCGCCAGCAGCACAAACGAAAACCGCGAGAGAAACAGATCCGCGCCGAACACTCCCGTCATCAGCACCAGCAGCGCAAAGGCGATCAGCCCCAGACCCGCCCAGTTTGCCTTCAACGGCACATGCGCCAAGGCCCTCCGGCGATCCCAAATCAGGAACAGAACAAAAAATGGAATCAGCAGCCCATGCGAGTAGTCCGGGATGTTGTACCAGTCCCGTACCAGCTTCAGCCCGATCCGCTCATACAGCGCCAGCAGCAGTACGCCCAGCAGCGCCAGCGGTATCGCCGCGCCCCGCCAATCTCGCCCTCGCCAGTCCGCAAAAAGCCCCTCCTCCACTTTCGAGGATGGCTGTGTCTCTGGGTTGGATAAAGCGACTGCATGGACCATTGCGATCTTTCGAGCCTGAACCCTGGGATTGGACTGACTGGCCGAATTTTACTCTTTTAATCGGAATTCTCGTCAACGGAACGCTAGAATTCCGTTTACGCACCCCGCAGATTACACAAGAGTTGTAGGCAGTGACGTTTTCTGTTCGATCTCCGGTGCGTGCAGCAAAGCATCGCGTAAAATAATCGCAAGTCTTCCGCATCCGTAGCCGTGGCGAAAGCATCGCCGTCCATCCCCCGGAATCGGGTCCGAAAGGCAGCAAGTCCGAAAGCCCGAAGGTCCGAAAGACAGCTAGGTTGCAGAATTGGCTCGCGTGGCGCTCATCCCCGCCGAAAGAAAAGACAGGTCAACGATGAAGGCACTCTCCCGCACCATCATGGTTCTAGCATTGTTACCGGCCCTGCTCGCGATCCCCTGCGTCGCCAGCAGTCCCAGCGCCGCGCAGGAGGTTCCCCGCCCTGCCATCACCGTACCGCCGCCGCCGCCCGCCGCCGCACCCGCCCAGGCCTCGCCCAGCCCCGCCAATCCAGACCAGCTTGCCCCGCCTCAGCTCGTCGCCAATCCGCCTCAGGTCTCCGCCAGCTACGTCGTCGGCCCTGAAGACGCCCTCTCCGTCAACGTCTGGCGCGAAGCCGCCGTCTCCGGCACCTTCACCGTCCGGCCCGACGGCATGATCTCCATGCCTTTGCTTGGCGACGTGCAGGCCTCCGGCCTCACCCCCATGAGCCTCGCCGCGGATATCACCAACCGCCTCAAGAAGTTCATCACCGACCCCCTCGTCACCGTCACCGTCACCGCCGTCAACAGCAAACACTACTTCCTCATCGGCGAGGTCCAGCGCGCCGGCTCAGTTCCCCTGCTGCCCGGCATCACCGTCATGCAGGCCATCGCCGCCGCCGGGCTCACCCCCTACGCCAACCGGAAACACATCTACATCCTGCGCATGGACAAGGGCAAGCAGGTCAAAATCCCCTTCGACTACAGAAAAGCGCTCAAGAACGGCGACGAACAAGGCGTCACCCTGCTGTCCGGGGATACGATCGTAGTGCCCTAGCTCTCATGCAGACCATCATGCCCAACCTCCTCAAATCCGGCCCGCTCCTGTTCCTCTCCTTCATCTCCTTCGCTGCCCTGGCCCGAAGCCAGGCCATCCCTGCGGCCTCCGCGCCCGGCGTCTCCGCCGGCTTCGAGCTGCCCACCGTCGCCGGCAGTCTGCACTACGGCCTCACCGCCTCCGAAACCATCGAGTACGGTTACGAGGGCCAGAACGCCACCAGCTACGCCACCAACCTCTCCGGCAACCTTGGCTACATCTCCGGAAGCGAGTCGCATCCCTTCAGCGCGCTCTTCTCCGGAGGCTACTTCCTCGGCACCACCAACCAGCCCTCCAGCTACTACGACAACCTCGCCCTCTCCCAGGTCTTCTCCTTCGGCCGCTGGAGCGGCATCGTCGCCGACCGCATTGACTACCTGCCCGAAGCCGCCGTCGTCGGTCTCTCCGGCGTTCCCGGCGTAGGCGACGCCAACCTCCCACCCGGCCAGCTCGGCCCCGACACCACCCAGAACGTCCTCAGCAACTACTCCACCCGCATCGATAACCTCGCCTCCGCCAGCATCAGCCGCCATCTCACCGGCGCCACCAGCCTCAGCACCACCGGCTCCATGAGCATCGCGCGCTTCACCGGCTCCTCCCCCGACGCCGGCCTCGAAAGCAACGGCTACACCCTCTCCGAATCGCTCCAGCACCGCATCGACGCCCGCACCGGCATCGGCGTCAGCTATAACTACAGCAACTACTCCTTCCTCGGGCAAAATCTCTCCAACACCAGCCAGAGCGTCTCCGTTCAGTTCCAGCGCCAGCTCACCCGCAAGATCGGGGTCAGCCTCTCCGCCGGCCCGGAGCGCATCACCTCGAACTCGCCCCTCATCCCCACCTCCGACACCTACGTCGCCAACGCCACCCTCTCCTACCTCGCCAAGGCCTCCAGCATCTCGCTCGGCTACGCGCGCAGCACCAACAGCGGCTCCGGCGTCGTCGCCGGCGCCAACACCGATGACGTGAACCTCTCCTACGCGCGCCTCCTCGGCCGCTCCTGGCACGCCTCCGCCAACTTCGGCTACGTCCGCACCCAGAGCCTCGCGGTCGCCGACAACTCGTTTGATTCCAACGCCGTCATCGGGGCAGTGCAGGTCAATCGCTCCCTCGGCCGCGACTTCTCTCTCTACGCCAGCTATACCGCCGAACGTCAAAACAGCAGTGGCAACGCCGTAGACAGCCCCCTCGTCTTCAGCGGCTTCACGCAGATCATCGGCGCCGGACTTACCTACTCTCCCCGGTCCATCCGGGTAGGTCATCCATAAGGAGCAACAATGCTTGGCCATCGCACGCTCAACGTCGACGACTACATTGAAATACTCAAGCGGCGCAAATGGATCATCGCGATCCCTCTCATCGTGATCCCCACCCTCGCCGTCATCTCCACCTTCTTCATCCCCGCGCGCTACGTCTCGCAGACCCTCGTCCTCATCGAAGAGCAGAAGGTGCCCGACGAGTACGTCAAGCCCGTCATCGCCTCCGACCTCGACAGCCGCCTCGCCTCCATGAAGGAGCAGATCCTCAGCCGCTCCCGCATCCAGCCCATCATCGAGCGCTACAACCTCTACGCCAACAGTCACATGAGCATGGACGACCGTGTCGATACCGCGCGCAAGGCCATCGGCATCAAGCCCATCCACTCTGAGATCGCGCACTCCGGCGGCCTGCCCGGCTTCTTTATCTCCTTCACCGCCGCCGACCCCCACAGCGCCCAGCTCGTCTGCGGCGAAATCACCTCGCTCTTCCTCAGCGAAAATCTGCGCCTCCGCGAATCCTCCGCCGAAGGCACCACCGACTTCCTCAAGAGCCAGCTCGAAGACGCCAAGCGCAGCCTCGACCAGCAGGACGAAAAGCTCGCCGCCTTCCAGCGCGAGAACGGCGGCAAGTTGCCCGACGAGGAATCCTCCAACTTCAACATGCTCAGCAGCCTCAACACCCAGCTCGAAGCCGCCACCCAGGCGCTCTCGCGCATGGAGCAGGACCGCACCTACGAAGAATCCATGCTCGCCCAGCAGGTCCAGGCATCGCAGCCCAGCTCCTCTGCCGGCCAGCCCAGCACCCCCGGCACCTACCAGCAGATCGGCACGCCCGATCAGCAGCAGAAGCTGCAGGCGCTCGAGGCTCAGGAAGCCGAGCTCGCCCAGCACTATACCGACGACTATCCCGACGTAGTCGCCGTGCGCCGCCACATCGCCGACCTCAAGAAAGCCATGCAGCCCGTCACCTACCGCGTCTCCGGCCCGAACTCCAGCCCCGCGCATCCCGGTGAATCCGCCGCCCTGCAGCAGCTGCGCTCGCAGATCCACGCCGCCGACGTCGCCATCGACGAGAAGCGCAAGGAGCAGGCCCAGATCCAGGCCAACGTCAGGCTCTATCAGGACCGCATCCAGGCCAGCCCCGCCGTCCAGGAAGAGTACAAGGCGCTCACCCGCGACTACACCACAGCCCAGACCTTCTACGACCATCTGCTCGCCGAGAGCAACAACGCCAAGATGGCCACCGACCTCGAGCGCCGCCAGGAAGGCGAGCAGTTCCGCGTCATGGACGAGCCCAACCTGCCCGACGGTCCCACCTTCCCCAACCGCACCCTCTTCGCCCTCGGCGGCGTCTTCGGCGGGCTCGCTCTCGGTCTCGTCATCGTCGCCATCCTCGAGTACAAAGACACCTCGCTTCGCTCCGAGCGTGACGTCTGGGCGTTTACCAAGTTGCCCACCCTCGCCGTCATCGCTTACGCCGACCCCAAAAAGGTCGATACATTGAAGACAGGATTGCTCAGCCGGCTTCGACTCGCCCGGCACTAGCACGGAAAGGGCCCGCGTCCGTACCCCCCAGCCATGTACAAAAGCTTCTTCAAACTGCAAAGCAATCCGTTTGGAACCAGTCCCGACCCACGGTTCCTCTACATGATGCCGCACACGCGCGAGGCCCTCGCCTGCCTCGAGTACGGCATCTCCGCGCGCAAGGGCTTCATCGTCCTTACCGGCGAGGTCGGCACCGGCAAAACCACCCTGCTCCGCCGCGCGCTCGCCTCCTTCGACCAGACCCGCGTCTTCACCTCCTTCGTCTTCAATCCGCAGCTCGACGCCCTCGACTTCCTCGAGTTCGTCCTCTCCGACTTCGGCATCGCCATCCAGAGCCGCACCAAGTCCGGCATGCTCATCCAGCTCAACCGCTGGCTCATTGAGCGCTTCCGCCACCAGGAGACCTGCGTCATCGTCGTCGACGAAGCCCAGAACCTCTCGCTCGACCTGCTCGAAGAGATCCGCCTCCTCACCAACCTCGAAACGTCGTCCGAAAAACTCGTTCAGATCGTCCTCTCCGGGCAGCCCGAGTTCGAAGAAAAACTTCGCCAGCCCGCTCTCCGTCAGCTGCGTCAGCGCATCGCCCTCTGGAGCCGCACCCAGGCCATCACCGCCGCGCAGACCTCCGCCTACATCGCCCAGCGACTGCTCATCGCCGGCACCGACCGCGCCATCTTCACCCCCGAAGCCATCCAGGCCGTGCACCGCGCCAGCCGCGGCATCCCCCGCATCATCAACCTCATCTGCGAGCACGCGCTCATCATCGGCTACGTCGAGCAGCTCCAGGAGATTCCCGCCTCCGTCATCCTGACCGTCGCCCGCGACCTCGACCTCGACACCCAGCCCTTCATGGTCGCCTCCACCCAGACCGGATTCCCCGGCACTCACAACCCCGGCGACAGCGGCCAGCGCATGCCCGCCAAATCCGTTCCGGGCTCCGCACTCCTAGTTGCCGTCGCCGATGAGCCGGCAAGAGAACCCGGACGAGAATCAGGAAGGCAGGATCGATGAGCAAGATATACGAAGCGCTTCTCCGTGCCGAGCAGGAGCGTGCCGACGCCCAGGCCGCCAACCCCACTCCGCTCAATCCCGCCGCCCTGCTCGAGCACGCGCCCCCACCCCAGCCCGAGCAGCCCATCCCTACCCTTTCGCTCGACGCCCCCCGCACCCCTCCAGCCTCCACCCTCGCCGAAGTCTTCCTCCAGACCACCAGCCACGCCGCGCCCGAAACCCCGCCCAGCCTGCTCAGCCCCGACCTGTTCCGGCCCGACCTCCTCAGGCCCGATCTCCACAGCCCCGACCTGCGCAGCTCCGACCACCACAGCCCCGACCTCACCAACCCTCCCCTCGCCTACCCCGCCGCCCGCCCCCTCGGCGACGACATCTTCGACCCCGCACGCGTCCCGCAATACAAATGGGAGCCGCGCTTCTCCCATCTCCCCGCCCTCGACGAACGCGGCAAGGCCGTCGAGCAGTTCCGCAGCCTCCGCTCCCGCATGTTCGAGTTCCGCGACCTCAACAAGCTCAAATCCATCATCGTCTGCAGCGGCCTGCCCAAGGAAGGCAAAAGCTTCGTCACCGCCAATCTCGCCATCTCCTTCGCGCTCCACCTCGCCAACCGCGTCCTGCTCATTGATGGCGACATGCGCCGCAGCACCCTCCACCACCTGCTCGGCGCACCCGGCGACGTCGGCCTCTCCGAATACCTCGCCGGCAGCGCCAACATCATGGAAATCGTCCAGCGTGCCGAGCCCACCCACAGCGGCAGACCCGTCCCCCAGGGACTCACCTCGCTCACCTTCATCCCCGCCGGCCGCGAGTCCGACAAGGCCGCCGACCTCTCCGGCAACCGCCGCTTCGACGAGCTCATCCGCAAGCTCTCGCCCCACTTCGACTGGATCGTCGTAGACTCCTCTCCCGTCAACCTCGTCGCCGATGGCGTCAACCTCGCCCGCGCCTGCGATGGCGTCCTGCTCGTCGCCCGCGGCGGCGTCACCCGCTTCCAGAGCGCGCAGCGCGCGCTCTCCGAGCTCAAGGCCTCTAACCTCCTCGGCTTCGTCCTCAACGCCGTCGAGAAACCCATGAACACCGCCGGCTACTACGGTTACGAAGAATACGACGCGGACCGCACCGAAAAACTCGAACAAGACAACCAAACCGCCGCACAGGAGACGTCCGCCAAGCCTGAAGACAGCAAGTCAGAGAAGACGGAGGCGGAGCTTACCGCCAAATGATCAAGTTTCTGAACGTGTACTACCCGACTCGTACAGTCATCCTCCCCGTGTGCGAGGCGCTTCTGGTCAGTGGCTGTTTCCTCATCGCCACGCTCCTCGTCCTCGGGCCAGACGAAGCCTTCATCTCGCTCAACTACGAGTTCGGCCTGGTTCAGATCGTCGCCGTCACCGTTCTCACCCTCATCCTCTCCTACTACTTCGACCTCTACGAGCCGCAGCTCGTCAGCTCCCGCTTCGACGTCTACTTCCGCGTCCTGCTCGTGCTCGCCTTCGACTGCTTCATCGTCTCGGCGCTCATGTTCTTCTTCCCCGAAGTCGGCATCTCCAAAAACGTTCCCCTCGTCGGCTTCACCCTCCTCACCCTCGCCCTCATCGCCTGGCGCCGCGCCTACGACTGGATCGTCTGGCTCAAGCCCTTCCGCGAACGCGTCTACGTCCTCGGCGCCGGCGAACAGGCCCGCTCCCTCGTCCAGACCCTCCACGCCCGCCCCGACGTCGGCATGGAGGTCGTCGACTGGGTCGACGTCCAGCTCGAACACTCCGAGCGCAAGCAGTACTGGATCCAGAATCTTGACCGTCTCGCCCACGCCAAACCCACCGTCCACCGCATCATCGTCGCCATGGACGGTCAGCGCGGCGAGCTCCCCGTCCAGGAGCTGCTCAACATGCGCTTCCGCGGCATCGCCATCGAAGAAGTCGGCCCGCTCCGCGAGCGCCTCTCCGGCAAAATTCCCCTCGACGGCCTCCGCCCCAGCCGCTTCCTCTACAGCGACGGCTTCCGCATCCGGCCCTCCCAGCAGTTCCTCCGCCAGATCGTCTCCATCGTCGCCGCCTCCATCGGCCTCATCCTCTTCGCGCCCTTCTTCCCCCTCGTCGCCCTCGCCGTCAAGCTGTCCTCCCGCGGCCCGCTCTTCTTCTGCCAGACCCGCGTCGGCGTCGGCGGACGCCACTTCGACGTCTACAAGTTCCGCTCCATGACTACCGACGCCGAAGCCAAGGGCGCCGTCTACGCTATGAAGAACGACCCCCGCGTCACCCCCGTCGGCGGCTTCATGCGCAAGACCCGCATCGACGAGATCCCCCAGCTCTGGAACGTCCTCAAAGGCGACATGGGCTTCGTCGGCCCGCGCCCCGAGCGTCCCGAATTCGTCCCGTGGCTCACCGAGCAGCTCCCCTTCTACTCCCTCCGCCACCTCATTCGCCCCGGCCTCACCGGCTGGGCCCAGGTCCGCTACGGCTACGGGGCAACTCTCGCCGAATCCCGCGAAAAACTCGAATACGACCTCTACTACGTCAAGCACATGTCCCTCGGCCTCGACCTCCTCATCATGTTCGAGACCATCAAGATCATCCTCCGCCGCCGCGGCGCCCAATAGCCCGCGCTTCCGCCTTTGCCGTTGTCTGTTCCTGCCTGAAGGTAGCCCGATGCTTTAGCTTCGGGTCTCCTTGGGTCTCTAGAGCTCACAAACGAAACGGGCTTTAGCCCTGGGGTATGCCCTCACTTCCCTTTCCCCAAAATCCATGACCGCCCTCTTCGACATCTCGCTAGCCGTCATCCTCTACACCTATCTCGGCTATCCCATCCTCATCGCCGCGCTCGCCCGACTGCGCCCCCGCGCCTGGACCCGCGCTCCCTGGCCCCCATCCCAGCCTCAGCGCCCCATCTCCATCATCATGGCCGTGCACAACGGCGCCTCCATCCTCCTCGCGCAGCTCGCTCACCTCACCTCCCTCGAGCCCGGCCTCATCCACGAGATCCTCGTCGTCTCCGACGGTTCCACCGACCAGACTCCCGCCATCCTCGCCCGCCAGACCGATCCCCGTCTCCGCACCATCATTCTTCCGCAGCACTCCGGCAAATCCACCGCCCTCAACCACGCCATCCAGCACGCCACCGCCGAGATCATCCTCTTCATCGACCTCCGCCCCCGCGTCCAGCCCCACGCGCTCTCCGCCCTGCTCCAGAACTTCGCCGACCCCACCGTCGGCTGCGTCGCCGGCGAGCTCCTCCTCTCCACCGCCGGCCACCAGGCCACCGCCTCCGCCGTCAGCGGCCTCTACTGGCGCTACGAGCAGTGGATCCGCAACTGCGAAGCCGCCTTCGACTCCCCCGTCGGCGTCTACGGCGGCTTCTACGCCATCCGCCGCGCCCTCGCCACCCCCTTCCCCCCCGGCCTCATCCTCGACGACATGTTCCAGCCCCTCGCCATCATCCGCCAGGGCTACCGCTCCGTCATCGACCGCACCGCGCTCGTCCTCGACACCTGGCCCGCCACCACCGCCGGCGAGTTCTCCCGCAAAGTCCGCACCCTTGCCGGCAACTTCCAGCTCATCGCCTCCGCCCCCTGGCTCCTTACCCCGCAGAATCGCGTCCTCTTCCAGCTCCTCTCCCACAAACTCCTGCGCCTCGTCGTCCCCTGGTGCTTCCTGCTGCTCCTCCTCACCTCCGCGATCCTCGGCCTCCACTCTGTTCTCTTCGCCATCTTCGCGCTCCTCCAGCTCGCCTTCTGGCTCCTGGCCCTCTCCGCCCTCAAGGTCAGCATGCCCATCGCCAACCGCCTCGCCACCCCCGCCTCTGCCCTCCTGGTCCTGAACGCCGCCGCCATCGCCGCCCTCTTCCGTTTCCTCTTCACCCGCGGCCCCCTCTGGAAGACCTGGTCCCCCACCCCCACCCCCCTGGACTAAGGGCGCTAAACCACGACGATCCCGTCATCCTGAGCGAAGGCGCAAAGCGCCGCAGCCGAAGGACCCCGAGTCCCCTCGCCCAGCCCCCGCCTCTCAACCCTTTCCGCCGGAGCCCCGCCCGAAGGTACCCCAAGGCTTTAGCGTTGGGTCTCTCAATATGCTCCACAGAATCGGCCTTTAGCCCCTGGAGTATGCCCTCGCGCTGAAGGTGCCGCAGCCCCGTCCGAAGGTACCCCAAGGCTTCAGCCTTGGGTCTCTCAAACACTCGCCACAAAACCGGGCTTAACCCCTGGAGTATGCCCCTGCGCTGAAAGCGCCGCAGCCCCGCCCGAAGGTACCCCAGGGCTTCAGCCTTGGGTCTCTCGAACACCTGCTCAAAACCGGGCTTTAGCCCCTGGGGAACGCCCTGGCGCTGAAAGCGCCGCCGCCCCGCCTGAAGGTACCCCAAGGCTTCAGCCTTTGGGTCTTTCAAACACCCGCTCAAAACCGGGCTTTAGCCCCTGGGGAACGCCCTGGCGCTGAAAGCGCCGCAGCCGCGCCTGAAGGTACCCCAAGGCTTTAGCCTTGGGTCTCTCAAGATCCCCCACAGAATCGAGCTTTAGCCCCCGGGGTATGCCCTCCCCCCTTGTCAACCCCCCAACCCACCTAACTCCCTCATTCCAAACCAGAAATCTCTGTCATACTCACCCACCCGCATCATCTACAATAAAGACATACCTACAAACCATAGCCAGCCTCCGGCCTGTATATACAGGCCTAAGCTCTTTCTTTTCAGATTTTTGACTCTAACAAGGGGTGGGGGGGGATCCCCGCAGCAAGCAACCCCGCAGCTCTGAACCCGGAAACCCAAAACCCATTGATCTCGTTCTTCGAGCCCGGCTGCCGCGACTATCCCGCCACCGCAACGCTGCGTGCCCACGCGATCGTCTGTTCCAGCCCGTAGCGGAACTCCGCCACCGGCTCGTACCCGAACGTCTGCCGCGCCAGCGAGATATCGGCCAGCGAGTGCTTGATGTCGCCCTGCCGCTCCGGCAGGAAGTTCACCGACCCCTCGTACCCCACAATCGACTTGATGCACTCATACGCATCCAGCAGCGTCGTCCGCTTGCCCGTCGCAACGTTGAAGACCTTGCCGGCCACCGGCGCCGTCGTCCGTGCCGCCAGCAGGTTGGCCTGCACTACGTTATCGATATATACGAAGTCCCGGCTCGTCGTCCCATCCCCGAAGATCGTCGGCGTCACCCCCTCTGACATCTGCGAGATAAACCGCGCCAGCACGCCCGAGTACACCGAGTTCGGATCCTGCCTCGGCCCGAACACGTTGAAGTAGCGCAGCGCCACCGTCTCCAGCCCATACACCCGCGTGTAGCTCGCCAGGTAGTACTCGCCGGCCACCTTCTGCACCGCGTACGCCGAGATCGGCGAAGGACACATCGTCTCCCTCTTGGGCAGCTCCGGGTCGTCTCCGTAAGCCGCCGCCGACGCCGCATACAAAAGTCGCTTCACTCCCGCCTTGCGCGCGGCTTCCAGCACCAGCAGCGTGCCGTTCAAATTCGATCCGTTGGTGCCCACCGGGTCGTCCACCGACGCCGCCACCGACGCGATCGCCGCCTCGTGAAACACGTAATCCGCTCCCCGGCACGCATGGTTCACGGCGTCGGCATCCTGCACATCCGCCACCCGGAAGTCGACCTTAGATCGGATGTCTTCAAGATTTTCGAGCTTGCCCGAGCTCAGGTTGTCGATCCCGCAAATGCTCGCGCCCTCGGCAACCAGCGCGCGCGCCAGGCTCGATCCCACAAAGCCCGCCACTCCGGTGATGAAGATCTTTGCCATAGATTGTTCCGTCTGCCGATACCAGAAGCTTACACGCGGCTGATCTTAAACCCAGTCGTCTCTCAACGAAACCCTACACGGAGGTACCTTTGTCAGCCATTCCCCGAAAGCGTCAGCCGTCGCCGTCACGGCCTCGCGCCGGAGTACAGGCTCATGTACCCCGCCGCCATCTTCTCCAGCGTAAACTCCCGCTCATACGCCGCCAGCGCATTGCGCGATAGTTCCTCCTGCAGCGCGCGGTCGCCGGCCAGCCTCACGATCGCGTCCGCCATCGCCGCCGGATCGCGCAGCGGCACCAGCAGCCCGCTCCCCGCCATCCGCGCCACCTCCGCGCCGCCGTCCACATCCGTCAGGATCGCCGGCAGCCCCAGGCTCATCGCCTGCAGCAAGGACATCGGCAGCCCCTCCGTGATGGACGCCATCACGAACGCGTCCGCCGCCGAAAAGAACTGCGCCGTATCCATCCTCTGGCCCCAGAACCGCACATGATCCTCAACCCCGATCTCCCTGGCCAGCGCCTCCAGCTCCGGCCTGATCCAGCCATCGCCCACAATCCAAAACTCCAGCTCCGGCACCCGTCCCACCGCCAGCTGCACCGCCCGGATCAACGTCGCCAGGTCCTTCTCCGCCGCCACTCGCCCAATAAACAGTATCGTGAACCCCTTCTTGCGCAGGTGATCCGTACTCACCCGCTCCACCGGCCGGGTCCCGTTGTACACCCGCACAATCTTCTTCGTGTTGGCCAGCGGAGCGTTCCTCAGCCCCTCGCAGGTCGTCTCGCAGATGCCTGTCATCCAGTCGCAGAACCGCCCCGCCAGGCTGTACTTCACCTCCAGCGGCACATCGTAGGGCAGCGGGTCCAGCCGGTGCCGCGTGGTAATCACCTTCGGCACGCCGGCGATCCGCGCGCTCAGCGCCGCCTGCGTCGTAGCCGCAGCATTATGGCAATGCAGAACGTCCGGCTTGCGCTCGCGCAGCAGCTTCACATATCGCGCCATCGTCACCAGCGGATGCGCCTTGCCCAGCACCGTCACTTGGAAGCCGTCGGCCTCGATCGCCTCGCCGACCACGCCCAGCATCGCGTACGCGACCACGGAAACATCGTGTCCCTCAGCCCGTTGCAGCCTGCACAGCTGTCCCACCAGAACCTCAGCCCCGCCCATCTCCAGCGAGTAAACAGCATGAACGATCTTCATTCGCTCCTCGGCGTTCTCACCCTCGTCCTCACTGCTTCGGCGTGCAGGGCAACTCCTATTATCGGTCAGCACAGCCCGGCACACACAACCCAAACGGGTCATTTGGGTTCGAGCACTCGAAGTGCCATACTGGAAATAGCTCCAGAAAGCCAAGATTCGAGACCCCGGCATTCGCATTCCGTTGAGGACAAGTGGCGTACCCGAAGCACGCAAATCTCTGGCTCCCCTCCTACCTGCGCGGCCGCGCCCGGCATCATCTCTCCCGGCGCCGTGCCCGCCGTCTCTGGGTCGCCATCACCGATCACTTCGAGCCCCACGGCAACACCACGCTCGACGTCGCACACCAGCGCCTCGCCCTCTGGCAGCGGCGCTGGCCCGAGATCGCCGCAGCCGCGCCCCGCGACGCTCTCGGCAACGCCCCCTGCTTCACCTTCTTCTATCCGCAGGAGGAGTATCAGCGTGATCTCCTCAACACCATCGCCGACATCACCCACACCGGCTTCGCCGACGTCGAGGTCCACCTGCACCACTTCGACGACACTGCCGCCGGCTTCACTGAAAAAATCCGCTCCTTCACCTCCTGCCTTCACGAGCGGCACGGCCTCCTCCATCATCACAACGGCCGCCTCGTCTTCGGCTTCATCCACGGCAACTGGGCGCTCGACAACTCCCGCCCCGACGGCTTCGGCTGCGGCGTCACCGGCGAGCTTCAGCTGCTGCGCGACCTCGGCTGCTACGCCGACTTCACCATGCCCTCTTTTCCTTCCATGAGCCAGTCGCGCATCCTCAACCAGATCTACTGGACTACCGGCGACCCCACCAAACCGCGCGGCTTCGACCAGGGCGTCGAAGCCACCGTCGGCGGCGGCGTCCAGGGCGACCTGCTCATGATCACCGGCCCGGCCGGCATCCGCTTCCGCGATCGCCTCATCCCGCGCAGCGAGACCGGCGAGCTCGCCGTCTACGACCCGCCCACCCCCTACCGAGTCCAGCGCTGGCTCGACCTCGCCCCGCGCATCGGCGAGAACATCTTCGTCAAGCTCTACGGCCACAGTGCGCGCGAAGACAACGCCGCCGCCCTGCTCGGCCAGAGCGCCCAGTCCGGCACCCTCGCCCCCATGTTCCGCTGGATCAGGGAAGCCGCCGACCAGCGCAACCTCGAGCTCCACTGGGTCAGCGCCTTTGACATGTTCCGCGCCGTCGACCACCTCATCCAGCCCCAGCCCGCTGTCACCCACGAGGAATCTCCTGCCGCCCTCGCCGGAGGTGTCGCGCGATGACCGATCGCCAGCTTCGCGTCGCCGTCGTCACGCACTACTTCCCCAGCGCCGCCGACCCCTCCGCCGGCCAGTCCGCCTACCAGACTCTGCGCCGCCTCGCCCGCCTCTGCGACGTGCACGTCTTCGTGCCGGTCATGAACTATCCCCGTCTGTTCGCCCCGCCCGGCCACAAGCGCCTCGAGGACGGCAACTGGAGCGCCCCGGGCGTCAAGGCCACCTACATCCGCTACCCCATCTTCCCCATCATCTCGCGCCCGCTCAACGGCTACATGATCGGTAAAAAGCTGCTGCCCTACGTGCGCCGCTTCCGCCCCGACATCATCCTCAGCTACGTCATCTACTCCAACGGCTTCGCCGCCGTGCAGATCGCCGAAGCCCTCGATATCCCCGTCATCATCACCGCCATCGGCTCAGACCTGAACAGCATCCCCGACCCGCTGCTGGGCATGCTCACCCGCTCCGCGCTGCGCCGCGCCAACCACGTCAGCACCGTTAGCCACGCACTCTGCGCCAAGGCCATCGAGCTCGGCGCCGACCCCGCCCGCACCAGCGCCAAGCTCAACGGCTGCGACACCTCGGTCTTCCGCCCCATGGATCGCGGCGAAGCCCGCCAGGCTCTCGGCCTCGATCCCGACGCCGAGATCATCCTCTACGTCGGCCGCCTCGATCACCGCAAGGGACTCGTGGAGCTTGTCGAAGCCGTGGCCCTGCTCGGCGCCCGCCGCCCCAACCTGCGCTGCTACGTCATTGGCGACGGCCGCGACAAGCCCATGCTGCTCGAAGCCATCCGCCGCCACGGCGCCGACCGCTGGCTCACCATCGTCCCCACCAGCCCGTCGGAGAAGGTCGCCGTCTGGATGGCCGCGGCCAACCTCGTCACGCTGCCCAGCTACATGGAGGGCTGCCCCAACGTCGTCATCGAAGCCCTCGCCTCCGGCCGCCCCGTCGTCTCCACCAACGTCGGCGGCATCCCCGAGCTGATGGACGAGACCGTCGGCCGCCTCGTGCCGCCGCGCGACGTCTCCGCGCTGCTTCGCGGTCTCGACGAGGTGCTCGCGCAGCATTGGGACGTCGACGCCATCTCCTCCAAGCACAGCCGCAGCTGGGGCCACGTCGCCGTCGAGCTCGCCGAACAGTTTGAGGAGACCGTCGTCGCCTACCACGCCAACAAGCCACAACCAGTAAGCCAGCCTGTTTAGCAATCCCATACGCTATAACCGATACGCCCAACTATGGCCTCTCTCGCAAAGTCCGTCGCCGGCAAGATCCTGCACAACTCCTTCTGGTATGGCCTCGAGACCGTCCTCGAAACGGTCATCTTTCTCGGCACCTCCATCGCCGTCGCACGATACTTCGGCCCCACCAAGATGGGCTACTTCAACTACATCAACTTCTTCGTCTCCACCATCACCCGCACCAGCGGCACCGGCCCGGCCAGCGCCACCCGCAAGTACATGTCCGAGTTCCTCGCCCAGGACAACCCCGGGCTCGCCCGCGCGGTCTACAACCTCGCCTACCGCTACCAGCTCTTCGGCGCCGTTCTCATCACCGTCTTCGGCCTCGCCGGCATCCTGCTCTTCGGCGACCCGCGCTTCAAGGTCATGTCCTGCATCCTCATCCTGGGCGTCACCCCCGGCGTCATGTCCTGGGTCCCCGCCTCCGCCAACAACGCCTTCGAAGACGTCTCCTACAACACCAAGAGCGCCTTCGGCTATCTCCTTACCTACGCCACCGTCATCCTGCTCACCCTGGTCTTCCATTGGGGCCTGCCCGGCATCGCCTCCGCCACCCTCATCGGGCGCACGGTCGAGTGCTTCAGCCGCACCATCCCCCTCAACCGCCGCCTGCGCCAGATCCCCCTCAACCCGCTGCCAGTCGAGATCATCTCCCGCATTCGCCGCTTCTGCTTCCAGGCCATGGGACTTCAGCTCCTCACCGCCGTCGTCTGGGATCGCTCCGAGATGATCTTCCTCCGCGCTTACTCCTCGCTCGAGCAGATCGCCTTCTACTCCGTCTCGCTCGGCCTCTCCAACAACCTCCTGCTCATCCCCCGCACCTTCGGCGCCGCCACCGGCATCACCCTCATGGTCGAGTCCGGCCGAGACGCCGCGCGCGTCGACAGCATCGTCAAGAACGCCTGCCGCTACATGCTCCTCGTCACCTTCCCCGTGCATCTCGGCGCGGTCGCCATCGCCGCCGGCGTCATCAGCTTCGCCTACGGACCCAAGTACGCCGGAGCCATCCCGGTCATGATGGTCGCCGCCATTCTCGCCATGCCGCGCGCCTTCCAGGAGATGCCCGAAACCCTCATGCGTGCCGCCGACCGCCAGAAGCAGCTCCTCATCTGGCTCGCCATCACTGGCGTACTCAACATGGCCATCGACGCCCTGCTCATCCCGCGCTATGGCGCCATGGGCGCGGCCTGGGGCAACGGCCTCTCGCAGACTTTCGGCATCCTCGCCTCGTGGAAACTCGCCCGCCAGGCCTACACCTTCAGCTTTCCTATCACCACCGCTATCCGGCTCTTTCTCGCCTCCTTCACCATGGCCGCCGTGGCTTTCACCATCAACCACTTCATCCCCGGCCTGCCGGGCGTCATCCTCGCCGTCCTGGTCGCCGTCCCGCTCTACTTCCTCCTGGTCAAGCTCTCCCAGGGCCTTCACCCCTCCGACCGCGTCCGCCTCGCGCCCATCGGCAACCGTCTTCCCGCGCCCATGCGCCGGGCCTACAGCGCGGCGGTCGACTTCGTCGTCCCGGTCGCATGATCCCCCTTCCGCGCAATTGCCGGATGCCGTCGCCGCTGCGTATCCTGAGCCAGACTCGTATCCTGATCGGGACTGGCGAGCAAGAGGCCGCATGACATCGATGCGCAAAAATAACTTCGACATCGTTCGCCTCGCGCTCGCCTCCATCGTCGTGCTCATCCACTCCTACGACCTCAGCGGCAGCGAGTCCCTGCACGTCCTCCGCACCGTCGCCAGCGCCCGCCTCGCCGTCGAAGGCTTCTTCGTCATCTCCGGCTTCCTCATCTTCGCCAGCTACGAGCGCTGCGCCACGCTCCGCGAGTACTTCGCCAACCGCGCCTGGCGCATCCTTCCCGGCTACTGGCTCTCGACCCTCTTCTGCCTCGCCATCGCCCTCTCCATGCGTTGCTTCCACGTCGGCGCCTTTCTCGCCGCCAACCTCATCTTCGCCAACTGGCTCCACCCTGGTATCCCGGGCGTCTTCGAGACCAACCCCGGCAACAGCTTCATGAACGGCGCGCTCTGGACCATCAAGATCGAGGTCATGTTCTACGTCGCCGTGCCCATCATCGTCTGGCTCTGCCGCCGCCTCCACCGCGACACCGTCCTCTGGACCCTCTTCGTCCTGTCGCTGGTCTACCGCATCGCCCTCGCCCACCACGAGACCCTCTCGCTGCAGCTTCCCGGCCAGCTATCCTTCTTCATGATGGGCGCGCTCATCCACTACCACCTTGCCTTCTTCCGCCGCCACGGCCTGTCGCTCGCCATCGCCGCCGCCATTCTCTTCGCGCTCCACTCCTGGACTGGCTGGTGGGTACTCCGGCCCGCGTCCGTCGGCGTCCTCACCCTCGGCGCCTGCCTCCTGCTCCCGCACATCCAGGGGCCCACCCGCTGGGGAGACTTCTCCTACGGCACCTACATCCTGCACTACCCCATCGTGCAGCTGATCGTCGCCGCCGGCCTCTTCCGCGTGCACCCCTGGGCCGCGCTCTTGCTCACCGTGTGCCTGGTCGCCATCGGCGCCGTGCTCTCCTGGAACTTCATCGAGAAGCCCTCAATGACTCACGCCAAGTCCCGCAAGCTCCGCCGCGCCGCCCTCGGCCAGGCCCCCGAGTTCCCCCCCGCCGTCCCCTAGCGCGCTACACCGCTTGCCCGCGACCAAGCAGCCCCTCGACGCGATCCGACGCCACCCAACGCCGGTCATTCTGAGCCGAAGAATCTCAGTATTTCGCCGTTGTCTGTTCTACGCCCTTTTCAGCCAAGACAGTTCATCGAAACGTCTCAGCGCCCCACCGCCTCTACTTCGGCATCAAGTGATCGACCCGCAGAATCATATAGACCACCAGCACCAGGAACACCCCCACCGCCGCCGAGAGCCATGCCGCCCGCGGCAGCGCAAGCGGAGCCGGACCGCCCTGATCCCGCACAATCCGCGCGATCGCCGCCGCGATCCCAAGCTCCACGTAAAGCGTCATCGGGTACGCTCGCGAGAGAAACCAGCCCGCCGCCAGGAAACCCGCCAGCGAAGCCATCATCAACCCCGAGATCCGCTCCACCTCTTCCTCCGGAAGCCGCTCACTCTCCTCCAGCGAACCCGTCACCCCCGGCCCGGACCTCCCCCCGTCAAGCTCGCGCGCACTCGCCTTATCATCCACGCCGCCCGCCACCCTCCACTTCTCAACCTTGCGCAGCAGCAAGGCATCTCCCGCTCCAGCCGCCAGGCTCGCCCCTCCAAACACTCGCGACCCCGCCGCATCCGCCAGCGCCGGCCGAGCCTGGTAAGGCAGCATCAGCTCTTCGCTCAGGCGTTTCTTCTCTTCCTTCCGCTTGGCATCGCCGCTTCCCGCCGCCGCATCCCGGAACGTCGGCAGCACCGCCATCATCCAGAAGAACAGCCCCACCAGCCCCAGTTCAGCCGCGCACACGATCACCGAGTTATGCGCCGTGATGTAGAAATACTCGTTGAAGCGCTCATAGCCAATGCCGAAGATCGGGTGCGACCGGATCAGTTCCAGCCCCGTCGACCACGCCTCCATCCGGTCCGCTCCCGACGCTGCCGACACATCCCGCCCGCCCGACCAGCCCAGCGCCGACATTCCCACAAACATCACGCCGCCGCCAATCGCCGCCGGCAGCAGCCCGATCTTCCTGCGCCCCGCCACCATCAGCGCCACAATCAGCGCGATCATTCCTCCGCGCGAGTGCGTCAGGTACATGCCAAACAACAGCACCCCGATCGGCAGATAAACCATCAGGAAATTACCCCCGGACTTACCCTTGGCCCAGAAAAGGAACATGCACGGGATCAGCCCCACAATGAACTGCGAAAGATCGTTAGGATCGTTCAGAAACGTCAGCCCGCGAATCCGCAGGATGCGTGCATCCTCACCCGCGAACTGGCTCAACACATAGGGCGTCGACGGATCGCCCGTCTGCAGCCCGATGAATCCTCGCGCGATAATAAAGATCGCCACCAGGCAAAGCAGACCCACCAGCAGCTTCACGTGGCCCAGCTTCTTGCAGTTGATCACCACGAAGAAGAACGCGATGGCATTCGCCACGTAGTCCATGAACTCCGTCGGCAGCAGCCCCCAAAGCCCCGTCGCCGCAATCGAAAGCGCCACCGTGATCGCCACGCCGAAGATCGCATACGTCTGCGGCATCCGCAGCAGACCCGACCCCTGCGCCGCCATCAGCGACACGACCAGCGTGATCAACGCGATGAACACTTCGATGTGATACTCCGCCAGCACCCCGAACACCGTCTCCGGCGCCAGGTACGCGGTCGTGATGTACAACAGTGCGAGGAACAGTCCCATAAGTTCGTCGGTCCCGTGGATGCAATACTATTTTATGTGAGCCGCCCCCTGCTCTCACGCGCTGCCGGAGATTGTTGCCTGTGGCAAGCCTCTTCTTCGCTCAAAACCAGGCCTCCGCGCAGCTCCACCCCTGGCAGGCCTCAAGAAAGCCGGCCATTGAACGTCCTCCTGATCACCTTCTCCTTCCCTCCCGCCGGCGGCGTCGGTGTTCTGCGCGCGCTCAGCCTGGCAAAATACCTCCCAGATAGCGACCTCCGCGTCGACGTCCTCACCGCGCGCAACGCCCCCTCCGTCGGCCGCGATCCATCGCTCCTCCAGCAGGTCCCCGGCAGCGTCACCATCCATCGCTCCTGGACCCTCGACCTGCCCTTCACCCTGCGCAAAGGCATCAAGAAGCTCGTCTCCGGCCGCAAACCCCCGTCCGCCGCGGCCGTCGCCCTGCCCGCCTCGAACGGTGCCGCGCCACGCGTGAATCCCGTCAAGCGCCTCGTCGGCGACCTGCTGCTCCCCGACCCGCAGGTCGGCTGGCTGCCCTTCGCCTTCCCCGCCGCCCGCCGCATCATCCGCGACCGCAGCATTGACCTCGTCCTCATCACCGTGCCGCCCTTCTCCACCGTGCTGCTCGTCTCGCGCCTGCGCAAAGCCTTCCCCCATCTCCCCATCGTGCTCGACTTCCGCGACGAGTGGCTCTCCACCACCATCAACCTGGTCAGCTTCAACAACAACCAGCGCGCCCGCTCCATCGCCCAGCAGGCCGAATCCAACGCCGTCCGCGATGCCAATGCCGTCGTCGCCGTCACCGAAGCCGCCCGCTTCGAGCTCCTCACCCGCTACCCCAACGAAGACGCCGGCAAGTTCCGCTGCATCCCCAACGGCTTCGACAGCACCCCCGCTGCAGCCTCACCCACGCGCCCGCCCTCTGACACTATCGTCCTCACCTATATCGGCACCGTCTATGGCTCGACCGACCCCGCCAACTTCGTCGAAGCCGTCCTCGGCTTGCCCGACACCCTGCGCTCGCGTCTGCGCGTCCGCTACATCGGCCACATCGAAACCGCCGCCTATCGCGAGTCCCTGCTTCGCCTCGGCGACACCGTCGAGCTCCGCGGCTTCATGCCCCAGCGGGAGGCCCTCGCCGCCATCGCGGACACCGACTACCTCCTCCTCATCACCCACGACCGCATCAACGTCGCCGCCAAGTTCTACGACTACCTCGCCGGCGGCAAACCCATCTTCGCCGCCGTCCACCCTACCGGCGACGTCCGCAAGCTGCTCGAAGAGACCGGCGCCGGCCGGTGGGCGGACATCAACGACGTCGCCGCCATCCGCCAGCTCCTCGCCGCCATCCTCACACCCCAGGCACCGGCCGGCGCACCCACCCGCCAGCCCGACCGCATCGCCCGCTACCATCGTCGCGAGCTCGCCCGCCGCTACGCCCTCCTGCTCCGCGAACTCTCCCCCGTGCGCCGCTAAAAGCCTCTACTCACGACCTCAGCGTGCGTTGCAAAGCCCTACTCCACCGCCCCCAGCGCCGTCATCTCCGCCCGGAACGCAATCCGGTTCGCCGCCGGAAAATACTCCATATTCGACGGCTGATCCTGGATCTCTCTCGGCAGCTTCGCCGCCAGCCCGCGCAGCTTTGCACTCGGCAGAAACGTCTCCACACTGAACGCCCCGGCCGGATAGTAGAGGCTCGCCGCCGCAGTTCCCGGCTTGCCATCCCGCTCCCACGTCACGTGTCCTTTGCCCGGCCTGCACGTCCCGTATTGGTTGCAGGTCGCCGCCTCCGCAGGCGACGTCCCACCCTGGTACGTATCTCTGCCGTTATGGTCGGGCAGTTCATACTTCGGATACACCGCGTTTGAATTCACCACCACCTGCGACCAGAACGTGCGCGTCCACTGGAACCCGATCGCGCCCGTACCCAGGAACACGTTGTTCACGCTCTGCACCACCGGAAACTCGTACGAGTGATCCTGGTCCGGCGCCGCCGGATCGAACACCGTCTTCGTCCCACTCGGCTTGCGCGACAGATGCGTGTTCGCCCAGTAATACAGCGTCCCGCCCCGCCGGTCGAACTCCGGCCCCTGCTCCGACTGCTGATCGTACCCATAGTGCACAAACGGCACATCCGTCCCCGTATCGTCCATGATGTTCCCGTAGATGTAATCCGAGTGGTACGCCTCGTAGTTGGCCGCGATCTGGTCCGCCGTAATCGGGTCCGACCCCACCCCCGCCGCCGGCGGATAGCAATCCGACTGGTGCTCGCCCCGGTAGTTGTACGCATATCGCGCCGGCACCACGTAGCACACAAACGCCTGCGGCTCCACCATGTCGAACGCCCGCGCCGTCGTCGTCACCGGCTGCGAGATGTAGTTCCAGCGCAGAAAATTCAGCACCGAGCGCGACTTGATCGCGTTGCCCAGCGCCCCCGCTACCGACGCTCCAAAGTAGTTGAACTGCACCGTCAGCCCGATCCCCTGCAGATACATCGCGTGCACCAGGTAGCTGCCCTGCGACCCCCAGTTGTGCAGGTAGTTGCCCTCCACCGTCAGGTCATACACCATCGATCCGCCCGGCGTCCGCCCGTTGCTGAAGACGCCCTGGCTGCAGTTCTCCAGCTCGTTGCCGCGGATCAGCACATCGATGCCCGTCTGCACCAGCACGCACGCCGCCCCACCCTCGTAGGTCGTCGCCGCCCGCGTCTTCTGCTTCATGTACTTGTATTCATTGCTCCCGTTGCGTATATGCAGCCCTTCGATCATCACGTTGCGGTTCTGCGCCAGCGCCGCCCCCCACTTGTGTCCCGCGTCGTAAAGCGCCACCACGCCCAGCCCTTCGATGTACCCCGAGGCCCAGTCCTCATCCTCCCGTGTGCTCGCATTCGCTCCGTCCACAATCGGCTTCACGCCTTTCGCATCCGGAACGCCGCACACCCGCAGCGGCTCCTGCGCCGTGCCTCCGCCCGGAATCGCAAAGTGCTGGTGGTACGTCGTCGGCGCACTCCCGGTCTTATCGTCGTTGTGGATCCTTACCGTGTCTCCACCTTTCAGCGAACCCCACGTCACCGCGTTCAAATCCTTCAGCGGCCACGCCGGCCCCACGTCCAGCACCCTGCCCTTACCCACCGCCGTGCAATCCACCGGTTCGGTATGATCCGCATTCGCCGCCGGCATCTCGTTCCCCGTCACCCATATCGTCGATGAAAACTTCTTCGCCGGATCAGCAACGCTCGTCGCCGTCAGCACGTACGTCCCCGCCGCCTTGGCCGAGAACACCGTATGACGGTTCGACGCACCGCCCAGCAGCGCCCCCGCATTCCCAGGGTTGGTCGCGATCGTCCACGTCACCCCGGTATTCGTACTGCCCCGCAGGTTCGACTGGATCACCCCCGGCTGGTTCTTGTAGAGCACCAGGCCCGCCGGGAACGTGCTCACCGACACCGTCTCTCCGCACACCGGGATCACCTGCCCTGCCGTCTTGCTCTCATCCGCCGCGCTGCTCGCAATCACCGTGCAGCTCACCGGCGATTGGAAGCTCGGTCCGCCGCCCGGCCTCAGGCTGCACGCCCCGCCCCTGGCCGGCATGGTCACCACCTGCGGCTCGGCTGTCGTCGTCGGGCTCGCCAGCGTGCATCCGCCCGTAGCCTTCCACTTCACCGTCAGGTTCGCAGTTCCCTCCACGTCCGCATAGAGCGATCGTGTCGCACCCGGCAGCGCCGCCTGATCCGCATGCTGCAGCGTGATCGCAACCTGACCCATCGCCGGCACCCACGCCGCCAGCAAAACCAGACTCTTCATCTGCCTAGACTACCCCAGCGCTGCCCCCACCATCCGCACTCTGCCCTTTCCACTCCACAACTTACATGTGCGTTCCCCATGACCAACGAATCGCTCGGCTGGCCCATGTAGGTGATGACACCGCGCCCGTCCTGGCCCATAATATGAGGCAATACCCATTTCGCACCTAATCTCTCTTGCACTTCTCAAGACATCGAGGCACATAGTGAAAAAAGCTCCAGTCGTTCTCCTCGAATTCAACGAACTCTGCCCCAGCCTGATGACCGAATTCATCGAGCAGGGCCATCTTCCCAACTTCAAGAAGCTCCGCGACTCCTCCGCCATCTTCACCAGCGAAGCCAAGGAGCGCGCCCCCTACCTCGAGCCCTGGATCCAGTGGATCAACGTCCACACCGGCGTCCCCTTCAGCGAGCATGGTGTGGAGCACCTCGGCGAAAGCGAGAAAGTCACCCAGCCCGCCCTCTGGGACCTCATCTCCGAAGCCGGCATGAAAGTCTGGGTCTGCGGCAGCATGAACGTCCACTGCACCTCCGAGGTCACCGGCGACATCCTTCCCGATCCCTGGACTGCCGAATCCATGACCCGGCCCGCCGAGCTGCTCACCTACAACCGCTTCGTCCGCAAGCAGGTGCAGGAGCACAGCAACGCCAGCGCCAAATTCGAGAAATCCGACTACCTGAAATTCCTCAAGTTCATGCTCACCCACGGCCTCAGCCTGGACACCGTCAAGACCGCTGTCAACCAGCTTCGCAGCGAGCGCTCCAACGGCAAACGCTGGCGCCGCGCCTTCATCCTCGACCTCCTGCAGTTCGATGTCTTCAAGTACATCTTCCGCAAGGAAAGCCCCGCCTTTTCCACCTTCTTCCTCAACAGCACCGCCCACATGCAGCACGTCTACTGGCGCAACATGCAGCCCGAGATCTTCAAGATCAAGCCCACCGACAAGGAGCAGGAGCAATATTCGAGCGCCATCCTCGAGGGCTACATCCACATGGACAAGCTTGTCCAGCGCATGCTCGCCCTCGTCGGCGACCAGGCCACCGTCATCTTCGCGACTGCCATCAGCCAGCAGCCTTTCCTCCGCTACGAGGATTCAGGCGGCAAGCACATCTACCGCCCGACCGACATCTCCGGCTTTGCCTCCTGGGCCGGCGTCAAGAACCTCAAGGCCTGCAACCCCGTCATGGCCGAGCAGTTCTGGCTCGAGTTCCATAACCATGACGAAGTCGAAGCCGCCGCTGCGGTCCTCGAAGCCGTAACCGTCGACGGCGAGAAAGCCTTCACCGTCACCCGCGAGGAGACCGCTCTGTTCACCGGCTTCGGCATCCGCCGCAAGATCGATCCCAGCGCCCTCATGATGAGCCCCGCCAGCCAGGCCACCACCAGGTTCTTCAACATCTTCTACGCCATCGAAGGCATGAAGAGCGGCATGCACCACGAGGACGGCCTGCTCTGGATTCGCGACCCCCGCATCTCCAAGTCCTCCAATCCCCGCGTCGCCGTCGAGTCCATCGCACCCACCATCCTCGACCTGCTTGACGTCCCGATCCCCACCCACCTCAAGGATCCGTCTCTGCTCAAACCCGCCACCCCAGTGCCGTCTCTCGCCACCGTAGGAGCCTGACTCACCTCGACCGGTCTGTTAACCCGTAGCTCAAAACCGATCAACCCAAGACACTTTGATCATCTCCCTGAACTGATCACTTCCCCACAAACGGCGTCTTCGACAATCGCCGCGCCGCCTCTGCCTGCGACTGATCGCCCCCCGGCGCCGCCGCCTTCTGGTATTGCGTGACCGCTCCCGCCCGGTCATGCAGCAGATCCAGCATCTCGCCCGCATTCAACTCCGCCCTCCGCCGCAGCCAGTCCGAGCAGTTTGGCTGGTCGGCGGCCTCCAGGTAGTGTTTGGCCGCCTCCGTGATGTCGTTCTGTCCTCGCTCCGTGTCCGCCAGCCCGAACCACGCCATCTGCAGCCGCGGATCGACGAAATACCCCGGCCTTCGCGCATCCGCCAGCACCTGCTTGTAGATCGCGATCGCTCCCGGCCCATCGCCCTTGTCCTTGGTCAGGTTCGCCTCCTCCAGCCGGAACAGGTAGTCGTGCGGAAACTCCTCCGCCAGCCCATGCTGCACGGCCAGCGCCTCCGCGTATCGTCCGTCGTGGCGTAGAAACAACGACAGCGTCGTCCGCGCCTCCACGCTCGTCATCACGCCCTTTTCGGCTGAGATCCGCAGCAGCCGCAGCCCGCGCTCCTTGTTGCCGCCTACCCCCGCGATCCCCACCACCATCCGTACCATCCGCGGCAGGCTCGCTACTGCGAACTGCTGGATCCCGATCGCCAGATTCGCATCCGCGTACTCCGGATCGATCTTCAGCACGGCTTCCGAATCGTTCCGCGCCGAAAGCCCCTGCCGCGCCGCGCTGAAGTAGGAGTGATCCGCCAACGTGATAAATGCCGCATGAAGCCCTTTCGCGTAGCCCCGCGCGAAGAGCGCATTCTTATCCTGAGCATCGGCCTTCAAACGCTGATCGGCCAGGCTCGTTACCTGGTTGGTCAGAAACTCAATCCGCTGCCGCGACGCCTCGGGGATATCTACCCGTCGCTGCGTCGTCAGGAATGAATCGTGTGCGTAGTAGGTCGTATCTAATAAATCCTGATGGTAAAGTTCGCGGAAGATCGTCACCATCAACGCGTAGGCATATGCCACGGGTTCCTGGGGATGCGCCTTGATCACCTGTTCAAACCTGGATAGCGATCCGTCATAGTCCAGGTTGTAAAAGTGTGAATACGCATCTCGCACGATAGGGTCGAAGTTCAGCGGATCGGTATGCGGATTCGGACCGGCGGCAGCCTGTGCCACTGCACCCTGGACAAGAAACAAAGCCGCCAAAATTACAACGGTGCCCATCAGCAAGCGAATTCGGTCCGATTGTTTAAACAAATTGGCTTTACCAGTGTTACACCGTAAAGATAGAACATACGTACATATGGTCCCTTGGATGCAAGGACTTCGGATGAACGGATTTCCCATGTACAACTTTCAGTTTGACGCGGCACGAGTACCGGCGCTGCTACCCGGACCCCGCAAGCACAAATCTGCTTTCGCCTTGGCTCCACCGTCCCCTATGCATGCACGACTTCCGGTGCAAACCGGTCTGCTGGTCCAGACCTAAGTGCCTATTTTTGAGGATTTTGCACAATATTGACGGGAGGAGGGCTTCACGCCTCGCCCAGCTCTTCCCTGCGGCTCAGGGAAGGCAAAAAAGCTGTCCACCTTTCGCAGCGGACAGGCACCTGAAAGACGGGGTCGCTGCATGACACGGTTCGAGCTGCTGCAACTGCTTCTGGGCCAGGCCCGTACGAACGGCTTCGAGTTCCGCCGCTGGTATACAACCCGCCTCGGCCTCCCCTGGACCAGCACCAGACAATCCATAGAAATCCTGGCTGCCGAGCGCCGCTACTACTCGCTCCTCTTCTCGCACGAGTTTGCGCAGAGCTTCTGGAAGGCTGGCCAGCGCATCACGTTCATTGTCCCCAAGCAGACCTTCCAGCGCACCAAACCTGACGGCACCGTCGGCACCGTCACGCGCAAAGCCTACACGCGCCGCAGCGGCCGCGAGGACGCCTGGAAGTACCATCTGCGCGAACTCGCCATGGCCGAGGAGCCTCTGCGCTACATGCGGCGCTACCTCCGCGTCGAAGAGGAGATAGACGAGGAGCTGAACGAGGACGAGGCAGGCTAGCGCCAGGCCCGTGCCCACGTCCGGCCATTCAGAACCCATGCTCCTTGCGGATCGTCCGGATCTGCTTCAGATGGTGCCTGCCGTGAACCAGGTGAAAGCCCCGCCACTGCTCCATCGAGAGCGGTCCCAGGATCATGTGGCTCGCCGCGCGCTTACTGCCGAACAACTCCTCAGCGCGTGCCGTCACCGCCTCCACCTCGTTCAGTTCCGAGCGCATCCGCCGCGCAAGCTCATCTCCGCTACGCAGCGTCTGCGGCCTGGATGGCGCAACCGCCGCCGGCGCAGGCCGCCCCTCGGGAAACCGTCCCATCGAGACAATCATGAACTGGCCCAGCCGCTGGCCCAGCGTAGGCACCGCTCGCGTAGCGCTTCCTTTGTCCAGCCGTGCCTGGATCGCCGGCACCGTCGCCCGATAGGTCAGCAGCAGGTGCTCCACGATCTGCTGGATGCTCCACTTCTCCGGGTACGCCGCCGGCGTGGCCTGCGTCTGCCTGGCGCTCAGCCCGCCCAGAGCTGCCGCCGCCTCGTCACTCAGCGTTGCGAGCACATCGTCCATGCATCCACCTTACGGCGAAACTTGCGTGCTGTGCATGCACCAGCGCTTATCGCTTTGCCATCAGTTGATTCAATGCCTTCAGCGCCGGCTTCGCCTTATCGCCCGACGGCTCCAGCTTCAAATACGTCCCGTACTCCGCAATGGCCTCGTCGTTCTTCTTCAACCGCTGCGCCGCCTGCGCCAGCACAAAGTGCGCCTCCGGATCGTCCGGGATCGTCTTCACCGCATCCTTCGCGCGCAGGTACGACGCCAGGAAGTCGCCCGTAGTGAAGTAGTAGTGGGAGACCTCCAGGTCATCGGCCTCACGCTTGTCCAGATCCTCCACCTTCGGCAGATGCCGGCGCTGTGTCCGCGTCATCCCCGAGCTGCCCTCGTCCTTGAACGCCGGCTTACTGTCATCAGCAGCATCCGGCGTCGAATCCCCGGAGGAAGACGACGAAGACGAAGAGGAAGAACTCGACGAGCTTGAAGAAGACGAGGAACCCTCAGGCTCTCCCGGAAACGGAAACGCCTTCGACGCATCCGTCGCTCCGCCGGGAACTGTCGGGCCCGGCGCCGACGCGTTCGATGCCGGCGCGTTCGGTGAAGTCCCGTTCGGTGCCGCCGCCTTCGGCTGGTCTCCCGGCGCCGCCGGCAATGGCGCGGCCGCCGGCGTCGTCGGCCCGGGAGCATCTCCCGGGAACGGAAACTGCTCCGCCGCCGAAGGCGCCTTCTCCGCTGGCGCTGGCGGAGGGCATGGATCCTTCTTGGTCGGAACACATGGCCCCGTCGTCAGCGGCGGAGGAGGCGGCTGATATTGCCCCTGCGCTCCCGCCCAGGCCCCACCGGCCAGCAGGCTCCCCACAAACATCGCCTTCGCGCCCGCCCGCCGCAGCCCCGCAATGCGGAGCTTCACAGGCCGGTTTGTTATAGTCAGCAGCATCGTTCGTTCAGGCTATTCCATTGGACGGCCAGGAGAACGCTTTGGTTGGGAGAAAACCCATGGGCAGTGGACTCATCGTGCGCTCGTCCGACATCCACGCAGCCGGCTGCTACACCACCCGCCCGCTGCGTAAAGGCCAGCGCATCTGCGAGTACGACGGCCCGCGGATGTCCAAAAAAGCCGCCGACATCCGCTACGCCGACCGCTTCGTCACCTACCTCTTCGGCTACGGCGAGGGCGACGCGGTCATCGACGGCTTCGGCACCGCCATGTTCATGAACCACTGCTGCGAGCCCAACTGCGAGACCGAGGAGGAAGACGAACGCATCTTCGTCATCGCGCTGCGCGACATCGCCGCCGGCGAGGAGCTCGTCTACGAATACAACCTCTGGGACTCCGACGACGCCACCCAGGACTGCTTCTGCGGCAAGCCCAGCTGCCGCGGGACGATGTTTTCCCCAGCCGAAGTCGAACGCCGCAAGAAGCTCGCCGCCCGGCGGAAGTAGAATAGGGGAAGAGCTCTTCCCGTTCATGGCTTATCAGGTCCTCGCCAGAAAATATCGACCCCAGCGCTTCGCCGACGTCGTCGGCCAGGATCACGTCACCGTCACGCTGATGAACGCGCTGACGCAGAACCGCATCGCTCACGGCTACATCTTCAGCGGCCATCGCGGCATCGGCAAGACCACCATCGCCCGCATCTTGGCCTGCGCGCTCAACTGCCGCAACGCTATCGGCTCGCCTGCCCGCCCCACCGCCGAGCCTTGCCTCGTCTGCGAAAGCTGCACCGAGATCCGCGCCGGCAACTCCGTCGACGTCATCGAGATCGACGCTGCCACCAACCGCGGCATCGACGAGATCCGCGAACTCCGCGACGCCGCCCGCTATCGCCCCTCGCGCGACAAGTACAAAATCTACATCCTCGACGAAGCCCACCAGATCACCGACGCCGCCTTCAACGCTCTGCTCAAGACCCTCGAGGAGCCCCCCGACCACATCGTCTTCATGATGGCCACCACCCAACCCGAAGACATCCCCCAGACCGTCCGCTCGCGCTGCCAGCACTTCAGCTTCCACGCCGTCAAGCTGGCCGACATCCTCGGCGAGCTGCGCGGCATCGCCGGGCACGAAGGCGTCGAGGCCGACGAAGGCGCTCTCAGCCTGCTCGCCGAAGCCGGCGATGGCTCCATGCGCGACGCCCTCAGCATCATGGACCAGGCCATCGCCAGCGCGCCCGTCACCGAGGGCAAGCCGCACCTTGACGCCGGCCAGATCCGCGAGCTCATGGGCACCGTATCGAACGCCGTCTTCGAGCGCGTCATGCAGGCCGTCGACGGCAATCGTTCCGCCGAGGTCATGACCATCGCCAACGAGCTGCTCGACGCCGGCAACTCGCCCGCGCAACTCGCCCGCCAGGCCGTCCGTTACCTGCGCAGCTGCCTCATCGCCCGCATCGCCGGCCTCACCCCCGAAGGCAGCGGAGACGGCCTTGGCACCGAGCTGCTCCAGATCTCGCCGGAGGAGCAGCGCCGCGCCGCCCGCACCGCCGCGCTCTTCAGCGAAGAGGAGCTCACCCGCTTCCTGCAGGTCATGCTGCGCACCTTCGACGAGCTCGGCTACCGCCAGGAGCAGCGCTTTCACTTGGAGCTCGGCCTCCTCAAGCTCGTCCACCTGCGCCGTCTCCTGCCCGTCGAGGAGGTCCTCAGCTCCCTCGGCGCTAACCGCCCCGCACCCCCAGCCGCGCGCCCCGCACCTGGTCCCGTCGGCGTCCCACGTCCCACTCCCGCAGCCGCGCCTACGTCCCCACCCGCCAAACCCGCCTTCTCTCCCTTTGAAGCCGACCGCAACCGGCGCAAGTACGAGGGCATCCAGGGCGGCAGCGCAACGGCATCCCAATCCGGAATCCAATCCGGAATCCAGTCCGGCATCGCCGTCTCTCCCGCAGTCTCCGCCCCTCCGCCGGTACAGCTTGAAGCTGCCGTTCGCGTCCCCGAGCTCGCCCGCGTCCACGAACCCGCGCCCATCCCCGTCACCGCGCCGGCCGTCGTGCACGTTCCTGATCTCCCCCTCGCGCTCGAGTCCGCATCCGCCGATACGCTGCGCGAAACCCTCGTCGGCGCCCTCCGCGCAGCCATGCAGACCTCCGCAGCCGACGCCATCGAGGAGGCCACCTTGCACCTCGGCGATGGCGACGCTCGCCTCCAGACTGCGCTCTCCCCCACCATGCTCCCCATGGTCCTCAATCCCGAAGCCGAGAAGATCCTGCGCGCCGCCGCACGTTCCTGCGGCATCCCCAAACTCATCCTGCTCCCCGCCGAGGCTCGCCCGCAGGACGCGCCGGGATCAAAAGAGCCTAAGAAACCCCGCGCGCCACGCACCGGCTCTGCCCAGGCCCGCGCGCTGGAGCATCCCATGGTGCAGCAGGCGCAGCGGCTCTTTGACGCCGAGGTTCAAACAGTAATCGACCTGAGTGGCAAGGATTGAGGTGCAGCAGATGAACTTCTCCGATCTCGGCAAAATGAAAGACATGATGTCCCAGGCCAAGGCCATGCAGGAGCAGATGGAGCAGAAGCTTCAGCAGACCGTCGTCGAAGCCCAGGCTGGCGGCGGCATGGTCACCGTGCGCATGAACGGCCGCAAGGAAGTCCTCCGGCTCAAGATCGAGCCCACCGCCATGGGCTCCAATGCCAGCGACCTCGAGCTCCTCGAGGACCTCATCACCGCCGCCATCAACGACGCCGGCCGGCGCGCCGATGAGGCCATCAAGTCCTCCGTCGCCGGCATGATGGGCGGCCTCAATCTGCCCGGGTTGACCGATTGACCACGCGCTTCGCCGAACCCATGTCCCGCCTCATCGAGGAGCTGCGCAAACTCCCCGGCATCGGCACCAAGACCGCCCAGCGCCTTGCCTTTCACGTTCTCCGCTCCCCTGAGGACGACGCCCGCAGCCTCGCCGACGCCATCCGCGAGGTCAAGCAGCATCTCCGCCTCTGCTCCATCTGCAACAACATCACCGACGTCGATCCTTGCAACTACTGCACCAGCCCCACCCGCAACCATCGCCTCGTGTGCGTCATTGAAGAGCCCACCAACATCGCCACCATCGAGAAGACCCGCAGCTACAACGGCGTCTACCACGTCCTCCACGGCACGCTCTCGCCCATCGGCGGCGTAGGCCCCGAGCAGCTGCGCATCGCCAACCTCCTCACCCGCCTCGCCGAGGTCGACGAGGTCATCCTCGCCACCTCCCCCACCACCGAAGGTGAAGCCACCGCGGTCTACATCAGCGCCGAGCTCCGCCGCATCCACGCCGCCGCCAGGGTCACCCGCATCGCCACTGGCGTTCCCGCCGGCAGCGACATCGAATACGCCGACGAGGTCACCATGACCCGCGCCCTTGAAGGCCGCCGCGAGTTCTAACTAGTCCCCACTCCTGGTCACCAGATCCCCACCCGTCATCTGCTGCGGCTGATCCACCTTCAACAATCTCAGCAGCGTAGGACTCAGATCCCGCAGGCTCCCGCCCTCGCGCAGCGCAAGCCCCTTCTCTTCCGAAACCAGAATGAACGGCACCGGATTCGTCGTATGCGCCGTATGCGGGCCGCCGTTCACCGGATCGATCAGCATCTCCGCATTGCCATGGTCGGCCGTGATCATCATCGCCCCGCCGCTCTGCCGGATCGCCTGGTAGATCCTCCCCAGCTGCGCGTCCACCGTCTCCACCGCGCGCACCGTCGGCTCCATCTTGCCCGAGTGCCCCACCATGTCCGCGTTCGCAAAGTTCACGATGATCACGTCAAATGCCGTGTCCGTCACCGCCCGGATCACCGTATCCGCAATCCCCTCCGCCGACATCTCCGGCGCCAGGTCGTACGTCGCTACTTTCTTCGACGCCACCAGCTCCCGCTCCTCGCCCGGAAACGGCTTCTCGATCCCGCCATTGAAAAAGTAAGTCACATGCGCGTACTTCTCCGTCTCGGCCACCCGCAGGTTGCGCAGGTTCGCCACTCCCATCACGTTCGCCAGCAGGTTATCCATGGATTCCGCCGGAATCACAATCGGCAGCTTGTACGCCTTGTCGTACTGCGTCATGCACACGTAGTGAATCCTGCTCGGCAGCGTATGCAGCGGGATCACCTCATCCAGCTCCGCGGCCTTCGGCAGGTCGCGCCCCATCGACTGGTTCAGCCCCGAGGTCCGCGTCAGCACCCGCGTAATCTGCCGCACCCGGTCCGCCCGGTAGTTGAAGTTGATCACCACGTCCTCGTCCCGGATCAGCCCGCGCCGGTCGACCGTAAACGGCGGAATGAACTCATCCGTAATGCCGTTCGAGTAAAGCTCGCGCACCCGCGCCTGCGCATCCGCGTGCTCGCCGCCTTCGCTCTGCCCGCTTACCATCGCGTCGAACGCCTGCTTCGACTTCTCCCACCGCAGATCCCGGTCCATCGCGAAGTAGCGCCCCGAAACCGACGCCACGCTTCCAACACCTATCTCCGCGCACTGCTGTTGCAACGCCTCCAGGTATCCCAGCCCGCTCGCCGGCAGCGTGTCCCGCCCATCCATGAACGCATGGATAAACACCTGCTCGACACCCTGCTGCTTCGCCATCCGCAGCAGCGCGTAGAGGTGCCTCTGGTGCGAGTGCACCCCGCCATCTGACAGCAGCCCGATCAGGTGCAGCGACCGCCCCTTCTGCTGCGCCAGCTCCATCGCGCGCAGCAGCGTCGCATCGGCAAAGAAGCTGCCATCCATGATCGCCGTATCAATCCGCGTCATGTCCATTCGCACGATGCGCCCCGCGCCCAGGTTCAGGTGACCCACCTCGGAGTTCCCCATCTGTCCGTCGGGCAGGCCCACAAAATGCTCCGAGGCCCGCAGCAGCGTATTCGGATACTCCCGCAGCAGCATGTCGTAGATCGGCTTGCGCGCCTGCGCAATCGCATTGCCGTGCGTCTCGGCCCGGAACCCCCAGCCGTCGAGAATGGTAAGCACAATCGGTCTGGGCATCCGGAGATCCTTCCTGTTTAATACACCTGTTCAGAGTCTGTTCTTCGTTCCCTCGAGGTGCCTCAGCGCACAAGTCGAACCACCCCTGCCTTCACCTTATAACAACCGAACCCGCCCGGCAGCAGCGCACAGCGCCACCTCCATGGATACTGGATATATGCCGCTGCACCCATCACCTCGGGCCCTCACCCGCCGGCGCTTCGCGCAACTCTCCGGACTGGCCGCCGGCTCGCTCGTGCTTCCCTCTGCATCACCCGCCGCAACACCGCCCGCCGCAACACCGCCGGACGTGTCCCTCACCATCGCGCCCTGCACGCTCGAAGCCTCGCCCCGGCACCACATCCGCACCCTCGCTTACAACGGCCAGATCCCCGGGCCGCTCTTCCGCATGCGCGAGGGCGCGCCCCAGACCGTAGAAATCCGGAATCTCGGCCCCGACCCTGAGGTCGTCCACTGGCACGGTCTCTTCCTCCCCTCTGAAATTGACGGCGCCATGGAAGAGGGCACGCCCATGATCGCCCCCGGCGCCTCCACTCGCTACACCTTGACGCCCACCCCCTCCGGCTTTCGCTGGTATCACACCCACACCTTCGCCGGCAAGAACCTCTCCAAAGCCCAGTTCGGCGGCCTGCACGGCTTCCTCCTCGTCGAGCCCCGCAACAACCCCGCCCGCTACGACCGCGAAGTCTTTCTCGGTCTCCACGACTGGCGCGGCCAGCTCACCAGCAACAACGACGGCTCCATGAATCCCGTCTACGACGTCACCACCATCAACGGCAAGATGCTCGGCTTCGGCGAGCCCGTCCGCGTCAAAGCCGGCGAGCGCGTCATGATGCACCTCCTCAACAGCAGCCCCACCGAGATCCATTGGATCGCGCTCGCCGGACACAGCTTCCACGTCGTCGCCCTCGACGGCAACCCCGTCCCCCAGCCCCGTACCGTCGCTATGCTGCGCCTCGCACCCGCCGAGCGCGTCTCCGCCATCGTCGAAATGAACAACCCCGGCGTCTGGATCCTCGGCGAAGTCCGCAAACACATCCAGGCCAGCGGCATGGGCATCGCCGTCGAGTACGCCAACTCCTCCGCCCCGCCCACGTGGATCCAGCCGGAAGAGCTCGTCTGGGAGTACAAGCCCTTCGCCGACGCCGCCAACTCGCCTGCAAGCCCCAACGCCTCGCCCATCGATCTCGTCTTCGAATCCAGATTCAAAGGCCACGGCAGCGAGGAGCTCTGGACCATCAACGGCCTGAGCTACCCGCAGAACTCAACTCCCGCCACCTCGCCCGTCCTCCAGGCCCGCCAGCGCTATCGCCTCATCCTTAGGAACAAGAGCATGGACGACCACCCAATGCACCTTCATCGGCACACCTTCGAAGTCCGCCGCCTGGAGGATGGCGCCGAGATCTCCGGCCTCCGCAAGGATGTCGTACTTGTCCATGCCGGCCAGACGGTCGAGGTCGAGTTCCTCGCCAACAACCCCGGCAACACCCTCTTCCACTGTCATCAGCAGGACCATATGGATCGAGGCTTCATGATGGTGTTTCGCTATGCATAGGTCACTCCTCGTGCTCTGCACCATCCTCCCCGCCATCCTCCCCGGCGTTCTCGCCGCGCCCTCCGCCAGCGCCCAGGGCAACTACGAGATCCAGGTCTACGGCTCCGACACCGTCCCGCCCCAAAGCCTCATGGTGGAGCTCCACTCCAACTTCACTCCCATCGGCCAGAAATACGTCATCGACGGCGTCATCCCCACCAACCACCAGGAACACGAAACCCTTGAGCTCACCCGCGGCCTCACCAGCTGGTCCGAGCTCGGCTTCTACGTCTTCACCAGCTGGCAGGACGGCCACGGCGTCCAGTGGGTCGGCGATCACATCCGCCCCCGCGTCCGCGCTCCCGATAGCTGGCACCTGCCTGTCGGTCTCAGCCTCTCCACCGAGATCGGCTACCAGCGCGCCGTCTACTCGCCCGATACCTGGACCTGGGAGATCCGGCCCATCATCGACAAAGCCATCGGCCGCTGGTACTTCGCCTTCAATCCCGCCCTCGAGCGCACCTTCCACGGGCCCGACGTCAACCAGGGACTCGCCTTCGCGCCCGGCGTCAAAGTCAGTTACGACTTCTCCCGCACCGTCAGCGGCGGTATCGAGTACTACGCCGACTATGGCCGCCTCGGCGCGTTCGATTCCTTCCACGATCAGCAGCAGCAGTTCTTCGCCGTCACCGACCTCAACGTATCACCCAAATGGGAGATCAACATCGGCGTCGGCGTCGGGCCCACCGGCGCCACCGACCACCTCATCATCAAAGGCATCCTGGGTCGCCACTTCGACTGGTCGCACCACTCCGCCGTCGAATAGCGCAGCTACCTGTAGGTGTATCGAGAGGCTTGTTACTAACGCGGTTTCGCGCAACGAAAACGGCTCTGCACAGACAGGACCTGCATCCGCTTTTGCTCTTGCCTTTGCCCGAAGATCCCGCTCTTTCCAACTAACCCCGTCATCCTGAGCGAGGCAAAATCCGAGTCGAAGGAACCCGCATCAGCTCCCGTCCACTCCACAGCAACAGGTAATTTGCTCTAAAGCCCTACTTCACCACCGACTGGAACAGCGGCGAACTCAACAGGCTTGAAAACTGGCTGTCTGACGACGAGTAGTCCACCGTCACCGTCCCCGAGTTCGAGTCGATCGTCGTTGAATCAAGCGCGCTCTTCTCCAGCGGCGAACCCGAGTTCTTCTTCATCAGCGACACGCCCTTCATCAGCGTCGCCGCCGTCGCCGCCGTAATCGTGTCCGACATCACCACCGCCATGTCGAACTTCACCCCGTTCTGGAAATCCATCGTATACCGCGAGCTCTTCATCCGGTTCTTCACCGTGTCGTAGTCCGCCAGCTGCGACGCCTCGCCCAGCACGCTCTTCATCATCGTCTGCGTACCCTTTTGATCCAGCAGACTCCACACCGCCTTCGAGTCCACCGCCGTCATCTCGTTCACCATGTCCGAGTTCTGCAGGAAGTTCTCCGACACCCCATCGCGCGCGTCCAGCGCCGCCTTCACCGCCTCGCGATCCCCGAACACCATCGTCGTCTGGTTCAGGAAGCACACGCTCATCCCCGCCGCGCCCAGCGGATACACCGAGTTGTTGCGCACCACGAACGGCTTCGTCTTGTCCTTCGTGAACTTCGCCATGATCGTCCCGGTGTGAAACTGCCCCTGCGCAATCCCCACGATCCGCGATCCATCTCCCGAGTGGAACGCCGCGAACGCCAGTGTGTCCGCATCCTGGTCCACCTTCAGCCCCGACGACTTCAGCGCCGTCTCCAGCCGCTTCAGCTCCGGCGGCAGCACGCGGTCCTTCAGGTTCATCGCCGCGCTCGAGTTCTGCATCGCGCGATAATCCACCACGATCACCTGCATCACGTCCTTCGGGATGGCCGCCTTGGCATCGTTGCCCAGCTGCGCCCCGTACGCTGCCGTACCCAGTCCCCCCACACCCAGTCCCGCAGCCAACGCCAGAACAGCAGCCGTCACATTCATCATCGTCTTCAAGGTAAGCTCCCTATTCTTTCCGTTCGGGCAATCGAAAAACCAAAGTCCTGCGCCGGACCAGATCCACGTCACGCTTCCTGCTTTTTCCTGCGGTTGCGAAACAATTCTAACCCGTTGGACGGCTGCCTCTCGTGAACGTTGCGCAGCAATCGCTGATCCTCCACTCAGCTATCCTTGGAATCAATGGCCACTCAGCTCGTCCGCCCCGCCCGCAGCTTCCAGGGCTCCGTCGTCCTTCCCGGTGACAAGTCCATCTCGCACCGCTACGCCCTGCTCGCCGGCCTCGCCACCGGCACCTCCCGCCTCTCCAACTTCTCCACCGGCGCCGACCCGCACAGCTCGCTCGCCTGCATGGCCGCCCTCGGCGCCACCGTCACCCACCAGCCCACACACATCGAGATCATCGGCGCCGCCGGCCGCTTCCACCAGCCCGCCGCGCCGCTCGACTGCGGCAACTCCGGCTCCACCATGCGCATGCTCTCCGGCCTCATCGCCCCGCACCCCCACACCTTCACCCTCATCGGCGACGAATCTCTCACCCTCCGCCCCATGGAGCGCATCCGCAAACCTCTTTCACAGATGGGCGCCCAACTTAACCTCACCAGCGGTCACGCCCCCATCGCCATCCACGGCGGCCCACTCCGCGCCATCGACTTCGACACCCCAATCCCCTCCGCCCAGGTAAAAACCGCCGTCCTCTTCGCCGGCCTGCAGGCCACCGGCACCACTTCCCTCAGCGAGGCCATCCTCACCCGCGACCACTCCGAGCACGCACTCCGGGCCTTCGGTGCCACCCTCACCCGCAAAGACAAGCGCCTCTTCATTCCCGGCGGCCAGACCCTCTCCGCCATCGACGCCACCGTCCCCGGCGACCTCTCCTCCGCCGCCTTCTTCCTCTGCGCCGCGCTCCTCTTTCCCGGCTCCAACCTCATCCTCGACGCGCTTGGCATCAACCCCACCCGCTCCGCCTTGCTCGACGTCGTCGCCGCCCTCGGCGCCAAAATCCGCGTCCTCAACGTCGAAGAGCATCACGGCGAACTTATCGGCACCCTCCAGGTCAACGGCCCCGCCTCCACCTCCGCCGCGCCGCTCATCATCTCCGGTGCGCTCACCGCCCAGCTCATCGACGAGCTCCCCGTCCTCGCCGCCATCGCCCCCTACACCCGCGCCGGCATCTCCATCCGCGACGCCGCCGAGCTCCGCGTCAAAGAGTCCGACCGCATCGCACTGGTTGCTAAAAATCTCGCCGCCATGGGCGCCACCTTCACCGAGCACCCCGACGGCATCGACATCCCCGGCTCCCAGACCCTGCACGGCGCCACCATCGACTCCGGCGCCGGTTCAGGCGCCGGCACTGCATCCGGCAACGACCACCGCATCGCCATGGCCTTCGCCATCGCCGCCCTCCGCGCCACCTCCGACACCCTCATCGAGGGCGCAGAAGCCGCCGCCATCAGCTTCCCCGAGTTCTTCACCCACCTCGCCACGCTGACGTCTTCCTAACCCAAGAACCGTTATCCTGACTGTCTTCCCACCCCAACCCTCGTCATCCTGAGCGAAGGCGCTTCAGCGCCGGAGTCGAAGGACCCGAGTCCGCTTACCCCACCCGGACCTTCCGGCGCTTTCCGCCACGACCTCCATACTCCTACGCCACGCCCCGGATCCAAGGACCCCGAGTCCAATCAACCCAAGCCCTCCGGCCCCTTCCACCACGGCCTCCGTACTCCCGCCCCACACCTCGAAGCCCCTCACATCTTGTACTGCCCCGTATCATCCTCGTTCAAATTCTCCAGCCACTTCCGCAGCTCTTCCGCATTCACATTCGTGCCGCTCGCGCTCTCCGTCTGCCGCGACCGCCCCAGCACCTTCGTCGCCACGTAGATCGGACAATCCCACCGCAGCGCCAGCGCAATCGCATCGCTCGGCCGCGCATCCACCGACACCGTCTCCTCGCCCTGCTGCATCCACACCGTCGCGTAGAATGTGTCTTCCAGCAGATCCGACACCACCACCCGCGACACGACCGCGCCCAGCCCCTTGGCCATGTTGCGCAGCAGATCATGCGTCATCGGCCGCGGCGTCGCCGTCTTTTCGAGCTCCAGCGCAATGGCGTTGGCCTCGAACACGCCCACCCAGATCGGCAGCACGAACTCGCTCGCCACATCCTTCAACACCACGATCGGCATATTCGTCACCGGGTCCAGCATCAACCCGCGTATCGATACCTCAATCTCCGTCGACAAATCGATCATCACACCGCCTCCCCCAGCAAGCTGTTCGGAAACGTCTGCGTTATACGCACCGTCTGGTAGCTCCCCAGCGCGGGAATAATCGGCGACCTCACCGTGAAGTTCACCGTCTTGTTCTGCGAACTGCGCCCCACCACCTGCACTCTCTGCGCGTTGTGCCCTTCCACCATCACATCCATCACCTCACCCAGGTGCCGCTCATAACTCACGCGCTGAATCTCGCGCTGCCGATCCAGCAGCACCTTCAGCCGCGCCGACTTCACCTCGTCGCTCAACGAATCCGCCATGCTCACCGCCGGCGTGTTCGGCCGCGGCGAATACTTGAACGCAAAGATCGCGTCGTACTCCACCTCATCGAGCAGCGTCGCCGTCTCCATCAGCTCCGCCTCCGTCTCACCCGGGAACCCCACAATGATGTCGCTCGTAATCGAAATATCCCGCTTCGCGCCCTTGATCCACGCGATACGCTCCAGGTACCACTCCCGCGTATACTCGCGCGCCATCGCCGCCAGCACCCGCGTCGACCCCGACTGCACCGGCAGATGCACATGATCGCAGAGCGTCGGCGTCGCATCGATCGCCTCGACGATATCCCGCGTGAAATCCCGCGGATGACTCGTCGTGAACCTCACCCTCCTGATCCCCGGCAGCGTGCCCACCGCGTGCAGCAGTTCGGCAAACGTCATCGCGCCCGAGGGATCGCGATACGAATTCACGTTCTGCCCCAGGAACTGGATCTCCGTATACCCCGCGTCCACCATGCGCCGCGCCTCGTCCATCACGCTCGCCGCAGACCGGCTCCGTTCGTTGCCGCGCGTATACGGCACCACGCAATACGCGCAGAACTTGTCGCACCCTTCGATGATCGTGATGTACCCGCGATGCTGATTCGTCCGCGCCACAAACGGCGTCTCGAACGTCTCCGTCGTCCTCTTGTCGTCCAGCCCCGTAATCCGCGACTCGCCTCGCTCCAGCCGCTCCAGCATTGCCGGAAGATTTCGATACGACGCCGACCCCGCCACAATCGACACATACGGCGCCTTGTCGAAGATCCGCTCGCCCTCCTGCTGCGCCACGCATCCGATCACCGCGAACTTCTTGCCCTCGCCCTGCAGCTTCTTGTACTCATTCAATCGGTGAAACACCTTCTGCTCCGCCTTATCGCGGATCGAACAGGTGTTGTACACAATCAGCCCCGCATCCGCCTCGTCCTGCGCCTGCACATAGCCCTGCGACTCCAGCGTCCCCACAACCTTCTCAGAGTCATGTGCGTTCATCTGGCAGCCGAACGTCTCGATGTAGAAACTCTTGCTCACCCTCAAAGTATATCGCCCGGCTGCCCTTCCCCCGCGTTGGGTCACCTATACTACAAAGAATCGCGTGCCCATGAAATACACATTTCGTTTGGCAACTACCGCCGCATTCTGGCGTTAAATAAACTGCGAGGCCCTGCACGGGACCAGAACGTCGGGACTTGGAGACATGGTTATGTGGAAGACGGTTATTTGCCTCCTTGCCTTTGCTGCGCTTGTTCCTTCTCTCAGCGCACAGAAGCTTTACACCGCAGTCCGCAGGATGGATGTACAGGCAGGTGTCGCCGGCTCCTCCTACACCCTCGACTACGGCGAGGGCCGCGAAGACGGAATCACCATCTTCGGAGATGTTGACTTCGCCCATCATCTCGGCCTCGAAGTGCTCTATCGCAACGCCAGCATCCAAACCCCGCAAGACATCGGAGAAAACCATCTCCTCGGCGGACCTCGCTTTCGCTTCCAGAAGGGCCGCTTCTTCCCCTATGTGAAGGTCCTCGCAGGCTCCGGCACCATCAACTTCCAGCAGGGATACAACATCAGCGCCTACTCCCAGACCTACTTCATCGTCGCCTTTGGCGGCGGCGTCGACTACGAGGCCACTCGCCACATCAACGTCCGCCTCTTCGACTTTGAATACCAGGAATGGCCCACTTTCAAACCCAACGGCCTCACCCCCACCGGCTTCTCCATCGGCGTCGCCTATCACTTCTAGCCTGGCCTTGGTTCTATCCTGAGCCTCGCTTTCGTCTTCGTCGACTGCGGTCGACCTCGTATAAGGTCGTCATCCTGAGCTGCGTTGTCGCGCTCCTGCGACAAACGCAGCCGATGGACCCCAAGCAGCCCACGCGCCAGCCGGCTCCAACCCAAGAACCCCTGTCTTCCTGAGCGAAGCGTCTCCCAGCCTCATCGCGCGATGCGCAGTCGAAGGACCTGCATCTCTCGCGCCGATGCTGCGCGTGCCCCGCCACCTCGCGTCATCCTTCTAAGCCGAAGGCTCAACATGTGCGGCTAACCTCCCATCCCATCAAAGCCCCCGTCATCCTGAGTTGCTTTGTCGCGCTCTTGCAACAAACGCAGTCGAAGGACCCCGAAGAAGCCCACCCCACCCGCACACTCCAGGTGGTTCTCCCACGAACGTCGAAGCCAAGGGCAAAGCCGCGCGCGGCCCCCACATCTCCGCCGTCATTCTGAGCCAAAGGCGAAGAATCTCAGTATTTCGCTTTCTCCTCCCCCAAAAAATCGCCCTGAGCTGCTCCACCTGCATCCAACCCGCCGATGCATCTACTCGACTCGCTGCTGGGTCGGCCGCTTGCCTCCGACGAAGACCGCGAACAGCGCGTGGGCATCGCCGCGGGCGTCGCCACCTTCGGCCTCGACGCGCTCGGCTCCGCCGCCTACGGTCCCGAGGCCGCGCTCACCCTGCTCATCCCCGCCGCCGCCGCCGGCGTCGCCTGCATCCTCCCCATCAGCCTCACCATCATCGCCCTGCTCGGCATCGTCTACTTCTCCTATCGCCAGACCATCGACGCCTACCCCAACGGCGGCGGCTCCTACACCGTCGCCAGTGAAAACCTCGGCTCTGGCTTCGCCCTGCTCGCCGCCGCCGCCCTGATGCTGGACTACTTCCTCGACGTCGCGGTCGGCATCTCCACCGGCATCGGCGCCCTCATCTCCGCCGTCCCTCGGCTCGGCCCGCACACCCTCGGCCTCTGCCTGCTCGTCCTCCTCCTGCTCACCCTCATCAATCTCCGCGGCGTCCGCGAGGGCGGCGTCCTCTTCACCGCTCCCACCTTCGTCTTCATCGTCTCTCTGCTCGGCGTCCTCGCCCTCGGTGTCGTCCGGACCATCCTCTCCGGCGGCCACGCCGCCCCCGTCGTCCCGCCGCCCCACAGCACCGCCCACGCCGCCACCGCCGTCGGCGCCTGGCTGCTCATCCGCGCCTTCGCCGGCGGCTGCACCGCCCTCACCGGCGTCGAGGCCGTCTCGAACGGCGTCACCGCCTTCCGCGACCCCTGCACCCAGACCGCCCGCCGCACCCTCACCGTCATCGTCGTTCTCCTCGCCGCCATGCTCGGCGGCATCGCGTATCTCACCCGCGCCTACGGCATCATGGCCACCGAACCCGGCAGCCCCGGCTATCAGAGCCTGCTCTCCATGCTCACTGCCGCCATCGTCGGCCGCGGCGTCATCTACTACGTCACCATCGCCTCCATCCTCGTCGTCCTCTCGCTCTCCGCCAACACCGCCTTCGCCGGCTTCCCCCGCCTCTGCCGCGTCATCGCCGAGGACCGTTATCTTCCCCGCTTCTTCGCCATCCGCGGCCGCCGCCTCGTCTACACCGAAGGCATCCTTCTGCTCGCCCTGCTCTCCGCCGGCATCCTCGTCCTCTTCGGCGGCATAACCGACCGCCTCATCCCGCTCTTCGCCATCGGCGCCTTCCTCGCCTTCACCCTCTCGCAGGCCGGCATGGTCATGCACTGGAAGAAATCCGGCCACCAGAAGATGTTCCTGCACATGGCCATCAACGGCATCGGCGCCCTCGCCACTGGCATCACCGTGCTCATCGTGCTCGTCGCCAAGTTCACCCAGGGAGCCTGGATCACCGTTCTCGCCGTGCCTCTGCTCGTCCTGCTCATGCACAGCGTCCACCGCCACTACCAGCGCGTCCAGGCCCAGACCGCCGTCTCCGGCCTCACCCTCGAGCACCTCCCGCCACCCATCGCCGTCGTCCCCGTCGCCCATTGGGACCGCGCCTCGCAGGCCGCCCTGCAGTTCGCCTGTTCCCTCACCGCCGAGGTCTCCGTCTTGCACGTCGAGTGCCCCGGGGAAGCCGGCGAAGAAAGCTGCGCCGCCTGGCAGCAGCGGCTTGACCGAAGCGCCTCGCAGGCCGGCCTCAACCCGCCTCGCCTCGTCTCCATCCCCTCGCCCTACCGCTTCGTCACCAGCCCCATCCTCCGCCACGTGCTCGACCTCGAACGTCGCCACCCCTGCCGCCGCATTGCCGTCGTCATTCCCGAGCTTGTCGCCGCCCGCTGGTACCAATACCTCCTGCACAACCACCGCTCCACCGTCCTCAAAGCCATGCTCCTCATCCAGGGCACCGGCCGGATCGTCGTCATCAACGTCCCCTGGTACCTCCACGCCTGACCCCTCAAAAACCCTAAACCAGTAAACTCACCCGAAGAACTTCCTTCTAAGCCGCCGATTAGCCAAATTGCTGGGTGACACGCAAATCCTTGACCCGAAACGGGCAACCCCTACCATCTACTTACCCTCAGAGTGTCTGTAACCGCTCTGCAGCACCTGTACGCCGCTGCTTCCGTGGGGTGTGTGGCCCGCTCGTTGGTGTCGACCCGCCCGTACGATAGACCTCCACCGCGCGTGCACGCCCCGAAAGCCAGGAAAGCCAAACGATGGTCGAAGCCGTTGTGCTTTGGAACGAACCCAACAATCTGTCCCACTGGAACTTCAAGCTTGATCCGGATTGGACGCGATTCGCGGATATGGTCCGGCAGGCTTCAGCCGCCATCCGCGACGTAAACCCGAATCTCTCCATCGTCCTCGGCGGCGTCTCTTCCTGCGACTCCGACTTCCTGCGCACCATGACCACCCACGGCCTCATGTCCTCCGTCGACGCCGTCGGCGTTCACGGCTTCCCCCTCGACTGGAACCACTGGCACATCAACGACTGGCCCGCCCGCATCCAGGAGGCCGCCGACGTCACCGGCAAGCCCGTCTGGGTCACCGAGGTCGGCGTCTCTTCCTTCGGCGCTGAGGAAGTGCAGGCCTTCGGCGTCGAACGCACCCTCTCCCTCATCACCCACCGCGCCGCCCGCGTGCACTGGTACAGCCTCTTCGACCTGCCGCCCTCCTGGCCCGCCGAAACCCGCCACAAGGAAGCCGAAGGCTCCTCCTACTATCGCCACTACTACCTCGGCCTGCTCCGCGCCGATGGCACTCCCAAGCTCGCCGCGGCCGAGTTCCCCACCGACGGCAGCGTCGGCATCTGTCAGTGGTTCCACTTCGAGGACCATCGGCTCGAAGCCGCCGCTCAGTGGATGAAGGATCACAACGTCCGCCACATCCGCACCGGCCTCAGCTGGGCGGATTCTTATCGCCCCAACGCCACCGCCTGGTTCGACCGCCAGATGGAAGCGCTCGCGCCCTTCGACGTCGCGCTCACCCTCTGCTTCACGCCCTCTCACCTGGGCCTTGAGGAGCACCACACCAGCCCCCCCGCAGACAACCGGCAGTTTGCGGACTTCGCCGCCTGGGCTGTTGACCGGTACGCACCCCAAACATCCTCACAGACCATCCCGTCCCCATCCCAACCCGAGGAGTCACTCGCCGTCCTATGACCTCATCCCCCAAGCAGATCCTCATCACCGGTGGCGCCGGCTTCGTCGGCTCGCATCTCGCCGATGGGCTCCTCCAGGCCGGCCACCAGGTCCGCATCCTCGACGACCTCAGCCCCCAGGTCCACTCCCAGCTCGACCCCTCCGGACGCCCCGGCTACCTCTCTCCCGACGTTGAACTCATCCTCGGCGATATACGCGACCCCAACCGCATGCGCGACATCCTCCGCGGCGTCGACGTCGTCTACCACTTCGCCGCCACCGTCGGCGTCGGCCAGTCCATGTACGAGATCAGCCGCTACATGAGCGTCAATACCCAGGGCACCGCCGAGCTCCTCCAGGCCATGCTCGACGCCCGCCACACCCCCGAGAAGCTCATCGTTGCCTCCTCCATGTCCATCTATGGCGAAGGCCGCTACGCCTGCTCGCAATGTCTCGCCGAGGCCACCCCGCCCGTCCGCCCGCTCGCCCAGCTCAAAGCCGGCCGGTGGGACCTCACCTGCGATATTTGCACCGGCATCCTCAAGCCGCTGCCCACCAACGAGTCCAAGCCCTCCGAGATCAACTCCGTCTACGCCCTCTCCAAGCGCGACCAGGAGCAGCTCTGCCTCATCTACGGCCGCAACTACGACCTGCCCGTCACCGCCCTGCGCTTCTTCAATATCTACGGCACCCGCCAGGCGCTCTCCAACCCCTACACCGGCGTCGCCGCCATCTTCGCCTCGCGCCTGCTCAACAACCAGCCGCCCCTCGTCTTTGAAGACGGCGAGCAGATGCGCGACTTTGTCAGCATCCACGACATCGTCCGCGCCAACATCCTCGCCATGGAGCGTCCCGAGTCCAACGACCAGGTCATCAACATCGGCTGCGGCACCCCCATCACCATCCGCCGTGTCGCCGAGATCCTCGCCCGCGCCCTCGGCAAGCAGCACCTCGCGCCCGTCATCACCAACAAGTACCGCGCCGGCGACATCCGCCACTGCTACGCAGACCTCTCCCGCGCCACCGAGCTTCTCGGCTACGAGCCTCAGGTCACACACGAAGAAGGCTTCCAGGAGCTCGCCGAATGGCTCGCCTCGCAGCAGGCCGACGACAAGGCCGAGACCATGCTCAAGGAGCTCAGCGCCTACGGCCTCACCGCTTGAGCTTCCATCGCCGCAGCACACGCGAACCACGGGAGGAAACGCGTAGATGAAGAACGGAAGTTCTCAGGTATCTCTCATCACCGGCGGTGCAGGCTTCATCGGCTCCAACCTCGCCGAACGCCTGCTCCAGCAGCCGCACGCCCGCGTTCGCATCTTCGATAATCTCTCCCGCAGCGGTGTCGGACGCAATCTCGACTGGCTCCGCTCCCTGCCCGGCAGCAGCCGCCTCGAAATCGTCGAAGGCGATATCCGCGACGCAGCCGCCGTTCGCGACGCCGTCCGCGACGCCTCCGACATTTACCACCTCGCCGCCCAGGTCGCCGTCACCACCTCCGTCGACGACCCGGCCACCGACTTCCAGGTCAACGCCCTCGGCACCTTCAACGTCCTCGAAGCCGCGCGCTGCTCCGCCCGCCATCCGTTCCTCCTCTACACCTCCACCAACAAGGTCTACGGCGCGCTCGAGTCCGTCCGCGTCCAGGTCGATGGCACCCGCTACGTCGCCTCCCAGCGCGGCTTCCAGGGCATCAGCGAGTCCGCCTCGCTCGACTTCCACTCCCCCTACGGATGCTCCAAGGGCGCCGCCGACCAGTACGTCCGCGACTACGCCCGCATCTACGATCTGCCCACCGTCGTCTTCCGCATGTCCTGCATCGCCGGCCCCCGCCAGTTCGGCAACGAAGACCAGGGCTGGGTCGCGCACTTCCTCTACTCCGTCCTCGCCGGCCGCCCCATCACCGTCTACGGCGATGGCTTCCAGGTTCGCGACGTCCTCCACGTCCACGATCTGCTCGACGCCATGATCGCCGCCCGACGCCACATCGACCGCACCCGCGGCCGCGTCTATAACCTCGGCGGCGGCATGGAACGCGCCGTCTCCGTCATTGAGATGTTGCGCCGCATCGAGGCCCTCACCGGCCAGCCCCTCAACCTACGTTACGCCGCCGTCCGTCCCGGCGACCAGCCCCTCTACATCTCCGACACCTCCAGCATCCAGCACGACACCGCCTGGCGCCCCTGCCGCTCCCTGCGCGAAACCCTCGACGCCATCCACAGCTTCTGGCACGCCAACTCCGACATCATCGCCCGCCGCCATCACCTCGCCGCCGCCGCCCAGCTCATCCCCGAGGAGGTCGCATGAAGTACGCCCTCGTCAACCCCCGCTGGAGCTTCCCCGGCTCAACCTACTTCGGCTGCCCCGACCCTCACTTCCCCCTCGAGCTCCTCTCCGCGCAGGTCTTTCTCCGCGCCGCCGGCCACGAAGTCCTCCTCATCGACGCCTTCATGGAGTCGCTCTCCCCCGCCGCCGTCAGCCAGCGCCTCGACGCCTTCGGCGAGCACTTCCTTGTCATCCCCACCGCACCCTCTTACCTCTTCTGGCGCTGCCCTCAGCCCGAGCTCCGCGTCCCGCAGCAGTGGATCGCGGCCCTGCGCTCCAGCCGCACTCACTCCTCGAAAGTCGTCGTCATCGGCCCCCACGGCTCCGTCACCCCCCACGCCACCCTCACCAAAACCGCCGCCGACATCGTCCTCCGCGGCGAGCCCGACCAGCTCCTCCCGCAGCTCGCCTCCACCCCCTTCGAGATGATCCCCGGCTGCTGCTGGCGCGACCCTGAAGGCCGCTTCCGCATCACGCCCGGCCTCGGCGCAACCGACATGCGCGCCCTCACCCGCCTCGACTACTCCACCTACCCCGTCGAGCTCCACTCCCACCAGCACCACATCTTCCCCGGCAACGGCGCCGACCATCTCACCCTTGGCGCCGAGGTCGAGTTCGCCCGTGGCTGCCCCTACTCCTGCACCTTCTGCAACAAGACCCTCTTTCGCAACAAGTTCCGCGAGCGCGACCTCACCGAAGTCCTCGCCGAGATCGACCTGCTCATCGCCCGCGGCGTCGACTACATCTACTTCATCGACGAGATCTTCGGCGTCGGCAAGCAGGTCCGTATCCTCCTCGACGCACTCGCCGCGCGCCCCGTCTCCATCGGCTTCCAGACCCGCATCGACCTCTGGGACGAGCCCTCGCTCGATCTCCTCGCCCGCGCCCACTGCGTCTCCTTCGAGTGCGGCATCGAGTCCATCACCGACGAAGGCCGCCACGCCCTCAACAAGAACTGCCGCATCGATACCAGCCGCATCACCGAGCTGCTCCTCTACGCCCGCCAGCGCATCCCCTGGGTCCAGGCCAACCTCATCAAGACCGCCGAAGACGACCCCGCGCTCGTCGCCGCCTGGCAGGCCAACCTCAAAGCCCACGGCGTCTGGGTCTCCGAGCCCGTCCCCATGTTTCCCTTCCCCGGCAGCCCCGAATACGTCACCACCTTCGGCGCTCAGCCCGACGAGCAAGCCTGGGAGCGCGCCCACGACTTCTACCTCCAGCTCTTCGCCGGCAAAGGCTTCAGCGACATCCAGGACCACCAGCCGCTCTCTCTCCGCGAGCTCGAACGTGCTCAATCCACCCAGTCGGAGCCCGCATGCGCGTAATGATGACCACCGACACCGTCGGCGGCGTCTGGACCTTCACCTCCGAACTGACCCAGGGCCTTCTCGCCGCCGGCCACGAACTCTCCCTCCTCAGCCTCGGACGTCTCCCCGACCAGCAGCAACTGCAGTGGACCCGCGACCTCTCTCACCGCTTCCCCGCCCGGTTCCGCTACACCGCGTCTGACGCTCCGCTCGAATGGATGGACAACAACGCGCATTGCCGCAAGGAGACCTGCGCGGTCATCGAACACGCCCTCCACGGCTTCGACGCAGATCTCATCCACGCCAACCAGTTCGCCGTCGCACAGCACGGCACCTCCATTCCAACCCTCCTCACCATCCACAGCGACATCCTGAGCTGGGCCGAAGCCTGCCAACCCGAAGGCCTGTCCGCCTCCCCGTGGCGCGACACCGCGCTCGACATCACCCGCTACGCCCTGCACCGCGCCGGCGCCCTCGTCGCTCCCACCCGCTGGATGGCCGCCGCCATCATCCGCCTCTACCACCTGCCCTGCGAACCCATCGTCATCCCCAACGGACGCGACCTCACCTTCGCACCCACCGACCGCAAGCTCCAGGCCGTTACCGCTGGCCGCCTCTGGGATCCCGCCAAGGGCCTCGGCCTCCTTCCCCAGCTCAACTCCGCGCGGCCCATCCTTGTCGCCGGAGAACTCCGCCACGCCGCAGCCTCCGCCCCAACCCTCTCCCCTGAGATCACCGCCCTCGGCCCGCTCTCCTCGCCCGAACTTACCGATCTCTTCGCCTCCTCCAGCCTCTATCTCGCCACCTCGCTCTACGAGCCATTCGGCCTCGCCCCCCTCGAAGCCGCGCTCTGCGGCTGCGCCATCCTCGCCCGCGACATCCCCTCGCTGCGCGAAGTCTGGGCCGGCGCCGCCCTCTACTTCCACGACGCACCCTCGCTCCAACGCCTCCTTCAGCAACTCCTTGACTCTCCCGCCGCTCTAGCCCAGGCCCAGGCCCGCAGCATCGCCCGCGCGCGTCGCTACACCCGCACCGCCATGACCGCCGCCTACCTCAACGCCTACGACGCGCTCCTGCTCCGCAACGCCACGGCCGCTGATGAAGCTCTCCCGGAGCCCGCGCATGCCCTCTAGTCTCCGCATCGCGTACTTCGCCCACACCCTCCGCTCCGACTGGAACAACGGCAACGCCCACTTCCTGCGCGGCCTCCTCCGTGCCCTTCGAACTCTCGGACACGACGCCACCGCCTTCGAGCCCGACTCCGAGTGGAGCGCCGACAACCTCCGCACCGAGCCCAACGGCGCCGCCTCCCTCCAGCAGTTCCTCGAAACCTACGCCGACCTCGACGTCCAGACCTACGCCGCTTCTCCCGATCAGGCACAGACCGAACATCTCTGGCGCGAGCGCCTCCTCGGTACGCAGGTCGTCATCCTGCACGAGTGGAACCCTCCCGCACTCGCGCACCTGCTCCTCCGTCTCCGCGGCGAACTCGGCTTCAAACTCCTCTTCCACGACACCCACCACCGCGCCTCTTCCTCTCCTGAATCCTTCGCCACTCTCTCGCTCGACCGCTTCGACGGCATCCTCGCCTTCGGTGAATCGCTCGCCAACATCTACCGCCAACGCTTCCACCTGCAGCGGGTCTGGACCCTCCACGAAGCGGCCGACACCACCGTCTTCAAGCCCCTGCCGCGCGACCACTTCGATCAAGACGTCGTCTGGATCGGCAACTGGGGCGACGGCGAGCGCGCCGCCGAGCTCCGCGACTTCCTCATTCAGCCCGCCGCGCAACTTGCCACGCGCGCCCGCTTCACTGTCTTCGGCGTACGCTACCCCGAACACGCCCGCACTGCACTTCAGCACGCAGCTATAGAGTACGGCGGCTACCTTCCCAACCTCAGCGCGCCCCAGGTCTACGCCCGCTCCCGCCTCACTCTCCACGTCGCTCGCCAGCAATACACTCACGCCATGACCGGCATTCCCACCATCCGCGTCTTCGAAGCCCTCGCCTGCGGCATCCCTCTCATCTCCGCTCCCTGGATCGACGCCGAGCACCTCTTCCGCGAAGGCGACTTCGCCTCCGCCCGCACCTGCGCCCAGATGTCTTCCACTATCGAGCATCTGCTCTCCGATCCCGCCGCCGCGCAGGCCCAGGCGGCTCGCGGCCTCGAAACCGTTCTTGCCCGCCACACCTGCACCCACCGCGCCCTGCAGCTCACCGCAATCCTTGAGGACCTGCTCTCATGAAGATCTTCGCCTTCGGCTCCAGCATCGTCTCCTCCTACTGGAACGGCGCCGCCACTTATTACCGCGGCTGTTACAAATACCTCGCGCGCCTCGGCTACGACATCACCTTCGCCGAACCCGACGCCTACGGCCGCCAGCAGCACCGCGACTCCGACGACTTCTCCTACGTCCACTCCCTCGTCTATCAACCCACGGTCGACCTCGACCGCATGCTCGCCCTCGCCGCCCAGGCCGACATCGTCGTCAAGCACTCCGGCATCGGCGTCGACGACATCGAGCTCGAACGCCGCATCCCCGCCAGGTGCTCGCGCACCGCCATGACCTTCATCTGGGACGTCGACTCCCCGGCCACCATCGGCCGCATGCGCGCCAACCCCGCCGGTCCGCACAAAGATCCCTTCATCCACGACATCCCCGGCTACGACGCCATCCTCACCTACGGCGGCGGACCCATGGCCCGCGACGGTTACCTCCACTTCGGCGCCCGCGCCTACTACAGCATGTACAACGGCCTCGACCCCGAGACCCACCACCCGGTCCCGCCCGACCCATCCCTCGCCTGCGACGTCGCCTTCCTCGGCAACCGCCTCCCGGACCGCGAAGCCCGCGTTGAAGAGCTCTTCCTGCGCGCCGCCGCCCTCGCCCCCGATCAATCCTTCCTGCTCGGCGGCGAAGGCTGGACCGGCAAGCCCATGCCGCCCAACGTCCGCTACATCGGCCACGTCCCCACCGACCAACACAATCGCGTCAACTGCTCCGCCGGCATGGTCCTCAACATCAACCGCGCCTCCATGGCCGACTTCGGCTTCTCTCCGCCCACCCGCGTCTTCGAGGTCGCCGGCGCCGGCACCTGCCTCCTCTGCGACGACTGGCCCGGCATCTCCGACTGCTTCGAGCCCGCCTCCGAGATCCTCGTCGTCCGCCAGGCCGAGGACGTCGTCGCCGCGCTCCACCGGCACGATCCCGCCGCCCGCCGCCGCATCGGCGCCGCCTTCCACGCCCGCGCCCTCCGAGACCACACCTACGCCCAGCGCGCCGCCCAGGCCGACTTCGCCTTCCGCGACTGCCTCGCCCGCCGCCGCGGCCTCGTGCCCGCCCAGCAGCGCGCCGCCGCCACCATGGCCGACTGGAAACACGTCCCCGGCTTCGAGCCTGCGGAAGCCCTCGCATGAAGATCGTCTTCTTCGGCCTCACCATCACCTCCTCCTGGGGCAACGGCCACGCCACCACCTACCGCTCGCTGCTCAAGGCGCTCCAGCAGCGCGGCCATCAGGTCCACTTCGTCGAGAAAGATGTGGAGTGGTACAGCAGCAACCGCGACCTGCCCCAGCCCGCCTTCTGCACCGTCCACCTCTACGACGACTGGCCCGCCGCCTCACCCGCGCTCCTCCGCCTCTCCGCCGACGCCGACGCCATCGTCATCGGCTCTTACTTCCCCGACGCCATCGCCGCCACCCGCGCCCTGCTCGCCCGCCCCCACCCACCCCTGCTCTTCTACGACATCGACACGCCCATCACCCTCGCCCACCTCCGCACCTCCGGCCGCACCGACTACCTCGAAGCCGCGCTCATCCCCCATTACGCCGCCTATCTCAGCTTCACCGGCGGTCCCGCCCTCCGCGAGCTTGAACTCACCTTCCACTCCCCTCGCGCCATCCCCTTCTACTGCTCCGTCGACCCCACCCTCTACCACCCCACACCCCCACGCTCCGAGTACACCTGCGATCTCAGCTACCTCGGCACCTACGCCCCCGACCGCCAGCCCCGGCTCATGCACCTCCTCAACACCCCCGCATCGCTCCTGCCCGCCTCCCGCTTCATCGTCGCCGGCCCCCTCTATCCTGCCGAAACCGCCTGGCAACCCAACGTCCAGCGCATCACCCACCTCGCACCTCCCGAGCACCCCGCCTTCTACTCCTCCGCCCGCTTCACCCTCAACCTCACCCGCCACGACATGATCGCCGCCGGCTACTCTCCCTCCGTTCGCCTCTTCGAAGCCTCCGCCTGCGCCTCTGCCATCCTCTCCGACGACTGGCCCGGCCTCACCGACTTCTTCACCCCCAATGAAGAGATACTCCTCCCTCGCGACCCCTACGAAGTCGCCCACCTCCTCCGCACCCTGCCCGATTCCGACCGCCTCCGCCTCGGCCAGCGTGCCCGCGACCGAATCCTCTCCCTTCACACCTCCGCCCACCGCGCCCGCCAGTTCGAGCAGATCGTCTCCGCCCTCGCCCGGCCCGCCGCAGCTCCCCGCCCCATCCAACCGTCCCTCCAAACTTCCTGCCACCCCGACCAACCCTGAGCGAAGCACCGGCGGGAACCCGAAGAGCCTGAATCTCCAAACCACCACCATCCTGCATAGCCGGCCGGCGCCTGCCTCTCCAACCTGCCACTCCCCTGGCGAGGGCATATCATCGTGCCTATGAAGTTCTTCGCAACCGCCCTCGCCGCAGTCGCCGCAGTCGCCGCAGTCGCCGCTACCGCGCCCGCCCAAACCTCCATGGGCGGCATGGCCATGGGCTCCGGACCGATGACCGGCATGCACGCCATCCCCCCGCCCGAGCAGCTTCCCGCGCCCATCCGCATGACCGGCATCGGCAACGCGCACATTACCATCAAGGCCACGCCCGACGCCCAGGCATGGTTCGACCAGGGCCTCAATCTCCTGCACGACTTCTGGGACTTCGAATCCACCAAGGCCTTCGAGCAGGCCGTCCGCGTCGACCCCCAGTGCGCCATGTGCTTCTGGGGTCTCGCCCAGGCCGAGGGCTTCCGCGGCGGCCCCGACAAGATCTACGGCGACAAAGCCCTCGCCGAAGCCATCCGCCTCAAAAGCTACGCCAGCGGCACTGACAAACTCTACATCGAGGCCGCGCAGGCCGCCTCGCAAGCCAAGGGCAACGACTCCAAGGAGGAGGTCGCCATCTTTCGCAAGCTCGTCAAGAAGGCGCCCCATGACCTCGAAGCCCGCATCTTCCTCGCCAACTCCCTCGGCGACGGCTACGACGACAAGGGCGAGCCGCGGCCCGGCAAGAAGGAGCAGATCGCCATCCTCGAGGGCGTGCTCCGTGAGAAGCCCGACGCCTCCGCCGCCAACCACTACTGGATCCACGCGCTCGAGCCCGGCAACCATCCGGAGCTCGCCCTCACCAGCGCTCAGACCCTCGCCGCGCTCGCTCCCACCTCCGGCCACATGGTCCACATGCCCGGCCACATCTTCTACCGCGTCGGCGACTACAGCGAAGCCGGCAAGTGGTTCGCCGCCTCCACCGCCGCCGACGAGACCTACATGCGCGAGCAGCACGTCGGCGTCGACGACGACTGGAACTACGTCCACAACATGATGTACGCCATCGCCAACCTCATGGAACAGGGCCGCCTGGCCGACGCCAACGCCCTCTCCGACCGCCTCGCCAACGCCCGCGGCGAGCTCTCTGCCAGCCTCTACATCTGGTCCACGCGCGACCAGATCGCCCGCCTCAACAACCGCCTCCCCGTCGCGCTGCGCACCGGCGACTGGGCCGCCGTCGCCTCCATGCTCGGCCACGCCAGCCTCGCCGAAGGCCCCAACACCAGGAACCTCCGCTTCCTCGCCGCCGAGCTCACCGCCTTCGCCACCGGAATGCAGGCGCTCAACTCCGGCGACGCCCCCACCGCCGAGCAGGCCTCTGCCCACCTTGACGCGGGCCTCTGGCGCATGGAGCAGGAGCAGAAATCCGCCTTGAAAGACGCCCCAGTCAACAACCCGGCAGCCGCACCCAAGAAAGACGTCGCCCCCATGGTCCCCGTCATGCCCGACGCTGACTCCGGTCCCTTGTTGACCACGCTCTCCGTCGCCTCCAAGGAACTTCGCGCCGGCGTCCTCGTCGCCCAGGGCAAGCTCGCCGAGGGCAAGTCCCTCTACGCCGCCGCCCTCAAGGACGAGCGCGCCCTCGGCTACCACGAACCGCCCTTCTACATCCGTCCCGTCGGCGAAACCGAGGCCGCTGCGCTGCTCGCCGCCAAAGACTACGCTGGCGCCAAAGCTGCCTACGAGATCGCCCTCACCGAGCGCCCGCACTCCGGCTTCGAGCTCTACGGCCTCGCCCGTGTCAGCGAACTCTCCGGCGACCAGCCCGCCGCCCGCACCGCCTACCAGGCCTTCCTCAAAGCCTGGCCGCAGGCCGACCCCACCCTCCCCGAGATAACCCACGCCCGCCAGTTCGTCTCCACGACCGCCCTCGCTTCCCGCTAGCGCCTCACTCACCCACCCCGTGTCATCCTGAGCGCAGTCGAAGGACCTGCATCTCCGGACCACCCCACCCCCTCGTCATCCTGAGCGAAGGCGCAGCCGCAGCCGAAGGACCCGCATTTCGCCCGGCCCACGAAACCCGTGTCATCCTGAGCGAAGGCGCAGCCGCAGCCGAAGGACCCCGAAGAGTCCCGCCCTGCCACCAGCGCTCGCCCTTTTCCACTCACCACCGCCCCGCAAAACTACCGCTTAAAAGAGGAAAGCCACGCAGCGCGGTGGGGGCTGTTGCGTGGCTATTCCGGTAAAGCAACGAAGTGGGTGGACTTCGTTAGGACCGGCTCAACTCAACGCAAGCGCGAGGAGCCATGTCCTAAACAAACTCTACGGAATCTTACCCGGCGAGTCAAGTGCGGATTGTGAAAAAAGTACACTCCGTCCCGCCCTCGCTACTTCGCCGGATCAAGCTTGAACTTCTGTCGAATGTAGCTCGCATGCAGCACCGACACGTTCACCTGCATCAGGTTGTTGTCAGTATCCGCGAAGATAATCCACCGGAACTTGCCGAACGCGAACAGGTAGGTATGCACCGTGATCGGCTTTTCGTCCAGCGTCCCCGTCAGGTCTTTGCCCTGGCCCCACAGTGCGTCGTAGGCGTTGTTGCCTGGCGGCAACGCGGCATCCGCCGTCGCGTCCGCGGCCACCGGCGGAGGCACCCCGCGCCCACCCCGTCCTCCTCCGCCGCCGCCGCCGCCGCTCGCAGGAATCAGCACGTCGTACATGTTGTTCGCCGTCGGGTGCGTCACCGCCAGCAGCAGCAGCGCCTGCACCGCGCCCGCGTCGAAGCTGGGCAGGATCACCAGGTCCGGCTTGATGTCCACCGAGCCCGAGTTGCTGTTGCCCGCCTGGAACTGCGCCACCGTCAGCTCCGTCCGCGTCTTGCTCGGCACGTACGAGGTCACCAGCTGGTTATCGCCATTCGTGCTCGTCCCTTCCACATACCCATACGCGTCCGAAAACTTGAACTCCGTTAGCAGGTGCACATCCGCCGGCCCCACACGGTAGCCATAGCGGCTCATCAGCTTGTAGTCCCCCTTGGCCTTGGTCAACGTGTAGCTGTCCTTGCCGATCACCTTGCCCTGCACCACCAGGTCGAACGTGCCCGCCTGTGTGCCCGCCTGTGTATGAGCCTCAATAGGAAGCACTGTTGCAACAGCCAGCAACACAATGCCGAATAACGTCGTGCGTAAACGCATGGAACCTCGCGATAGCGATCTTGCCGTCGCACCAGCGTACGTGAAGAAGACCCGTCGCCGCCACCACGCCCGCCCACATACCCGCCGCCGGCCCAGCAAATAATCTCCGCCGACCGTCCGCCGCCTTGCCCGTGCGCGCATATACTGATCGCAAAATTCAGGAGAGTACACCATGAGCAAAGTGCGGTTGCTGGTCGGCACGCGCAAAGGCGCATTCGTTCTCACCGCGGACGGCGCCCGCCAGGACTGGACCGTCGCCGGCCCCTTCTTCGCCGGCTGGGAGTGCTACCACCTCAAAGGCTCGCCCGCCGACTCCAACCGCCTCTTCTGCTCCCAGTCCAGCAGCTGGTTCGGCCAACTCATCCAGCGCTCCGACGACGGCGGCCAGACCTGGACCCCCGTCGGCAACAAGTTCGAATACGACGGCGTCGCCGGCACCCACCAGTGGTACGACGGCACCGCCCACCCCTGGGAGTTCAAGCGCGTCTGGCACCTCGAGCCCTCGCTCACCGACCCCGACACCGTCTTCGCCGGCGTCGAAGACGCCGCACTCTTCCGCTCCTCCGACGCCGGCCAGACCTGGCAGGAGATGGCCGGCCTTCGCCGCCACGGCTCCGGTCCCGGCTGGCAGCCCGGCGCCGGCGGCATGTGCCTCCACACCATCATCCTCGACCCCTTCGACCCCGCCCGCATCTTCATCGCCATCTCCGCCGCCGGCGCCTTCCGCTCCGACGACGCCGGCGCCACCTGGAAGCCCATCAACCGCGGCCTCCACTCCCTCTACATCCCCAAGCCCGACGCCGAGGTCGGCCACTGCGTCCACCACGTCGCCATGCACCCCGCCCGCCCCGACGTGCTCTTCATGCAGAAACACTGGGACGTCATGCGCTCCGACGATGCCGGCGAGAACTGGCGCGAGATCAGCGGCAACCTCCCCACCGACTTCGGTTTCGTCATCGACGTCCACGCCCACGACCCCGAAACCATCTTCGTCGTGCCCATCAAAAGCGACTCCGAGCACTTCCCTCTCGACGGCAAGCTGCAGGTCTTCCGCTCGCGCTCCGGCGGAGACGACTGGCAGCCCATGACCCGCGGCCTGCCCCAGCAGAACTGTTTCGTCAACGTCCTCCGCGACGCCATGTCCGTCGATCGCATGCCCGAATGCGGCGTCTACTTCGGCACCACTGGCGGCCAGGTCTACGCCTCGCCCGACGGAGGCGAAAGCTGGCGCGCCATCGTCCGCGACCTCCCCGCCGTGCTCTCCGTCGAAGCCCAGACCTTGGCCTGAACAACCCCCCGCATGAGCCTGATCCGCATAGAACTCCCGGCCCATCTCCGCACCCTCGCCCGCATCTCCGGCGAGGCCGCCGTTGACGTCACCCCCGCGCCCGGCGGCGCCGTCACCCTGCGCGCCGCCATCGAAGCCCTCGAAGCCGCCTACCCCGCCCTCCGCGGTACCATCCGCGAGTACTCCACCGGCGAGCGCCGTGCCTTCCTGCGCTTCTTCGCCTGCCACGAAGACCTCTCCCACCAGGGCATCGACGCCCTCCTGCCCACCCCCATCGCCGAAGGCCTCGAACCCCTGCTGATCATCGGCGCCATCGCCGGCGGCTAGCCCCGTAGTTGTAAAGCCCCGCCAAAAAGCTTGTCCATCCTGAGCGAGCGCAGCGGAGCCAAAGGGCCTGCATCTGCCTTCGTCTGCCTGAAGGTACCCCAAGGCTGTAGCCTCGGGACTCTCAGCCCCCCACAAAATGGGCTTTAGCCCCTGGGGTATGCCTTGGCCCCAACCCCCCGTCATGCTGAGCGAGCGCAGCGGAGCCGAAGGACCTGCATCTGCCTTTGTCTGCCTGAAGGTACCCCAAGGCTTTAGCCTTGGGTCTCTCCGCTCGCCCACGAAAGCGAGCTTTAGCCCCTGGGGTATGCCTTGAGCCTCAACCCCCTGTCATCCTGAGCGGAGTCGAAGGACCTGCATCTGCCTTGTCTGCCTGAAGGTACCCCAAGGCTTTAGCCTTGGTCTCTCAGCCCCCCACAAAAGCGGGCTTTAGCCCTTGGGGTATGCCTTGGGCCTCAACCCCCCGTCATCCTGAGCGAGCGCAGCGAGTCGAAGGACCTGCAATTCCCCCCCAACCAACCGTCATTCTGAGCGAAGCGAAGAATCTCAGTATTTCCCTTCCCCCTCCCCCTACCTCACCCCCATCGCCTTCCGCGCCTCCGCCGAAATCCCCTGCTCCTTGCCCAGGAACTTCCCCCACGGATCCTTCTTCAACCGCCCCCGCCACTCCCCGAAGTTCCCGATGTTGAACACCGGCCGTTCCGCCGCCTTCAGCTCCGTCCAGGCCAGCGGCACCGCCACCCCCGCATTGGCACGCGCCCGCGGACTGTACGGCGCCACCGCCGTCGCTCCGCGCTCATTGCGCAGGTAATCCAGGTAGATCTTGCCCGTCCGCGCCGCCTTGGTCATCTTGGTCAGGTAGAGCTTCGGGTTGGCGCGCTCCATCATGCTCACAAAGCCATGGCAGAACGCCTTGATCTCCGGCCACTCCATCTCCGGCGCAATCGGCACCACCACATGCAACCCCTTGCCGCCGGTCGTCTTCACCCACGACTCCAGCCCCAGCTTCTTCAACTGCTTCCGCGCATCCTCCGCCGCCCCCGCCAGCGTCGTCCACGGCAGCGCCTCATCCGGGTCCAGGTCGATCGTCAGCCGGTCCGGCCGCTCCAGGTCTGACGCCAGCGACCCCCACGGATGCACCTCGAGCACCGAGATCTGCGCCAGCGACGCGATCGCCTCCCGCGTATGCAGCGAGATGTACTTCTCCACCTTGCCCGTCTTCTTGTCCGGCACGTCCACCGCGTCGAACCCCGGCGGCAGCATGTGCGTCACATGCTTCTGGTAGAAATGCTCCTTGTCGATCCCCTCCGGCACCCGCACAATCGACAGCGCGCGCCCGCTCAGATGGGGCAGCATCTTCTCCGACACCGCCCAGTAAAAATCCGCCAGCTGCTGCTTCGTCAGCCCCGACGCCGGATCCAGCACCTTCGCCGGATGCGTCAGCCGAACCGGCGGATGCTCCAGCACCACCGGTCCGGAAGCCGCAGCAGCTTCACCCGCAGTTCCGCGCGGCTTCTCCTTCGCCTCCGCCTCTCGGCTCCCGCCCTTCTCCCGCCTCGCACCCCGTTCCTGTTTCGGCGTCGGCGCCGCCGTCTCCCGCCGCACTTCGGCCGGCGGCTTATCCTCGCGCAGCCCCAGGAACGCCGCCTGCCGCACCTGCTGGTCCGCCGTCCAGGTCGCGAACCGCACCTGCGCCACCATCGTCGGCTGCACCCAGATCGCACCTCGCCGCGCCTCCGCCGACGGCCTCTGAAACGGCGTCGCCGCCACCTGCAGCGGCTCCAGCCGCTTGCGCAGTTCGGCTGAAAACTTGTGCGTGAATCCCGTCCCCGTGCGCCCCGCATACGTCAGCGTCTTGCCGTCGGCCTCGTAGTAGCCCAGCAGCAGCGCGCCGATCCCCGGCCCGCCCGCATTGCCTTTGCCCGGCAGCGTATAGCCGCCGATCACAAACTCCTGCTCATGCAGGCACTTCGACTTCACCCATGCCGAGCTCCGTCCGGCTGTGTGCGGCGCGCTCGCCCGCTTCGAAATAATCCCCTCCGCCCGCAGCTCGCACGCCTTGCGAAACATCTCGCCGCCATTGCCCACCAGGTGTTCGGAAACCTGCAGCGTATCCGGATTCGCCCCCGCCAGCACCCTGGTCAGCAGCTCCTTGCGCTCGCTCAGCGGCAGCTCCCGCGGGCTCCTGCCCGACACATGCAGCAGGTCGAAGCAGAAGTACGTCAGCGGGTGCCGCGCGCCCTCCTGGAACGACGCCTGCAGGTCCGCGAAGTTCGTCGTCCCCGTCTCCGACACCACCACCACCTCGCCATCCAGCGTCACCGCATCCACCGGCAGCCGCGCCACCTCCGCCGCCACCGCCTTCACGCGCTCCGTCCAGTCCAGACCGCTGCGCGTCAGCATCTGCACCTTCGCGCCTTCCTTGCGCGCCTGCATACGGTAGCCATCCAGCTTCAGCTCGTGGATCCACGCCGCGCCCTCCGGCGGACACTCCGCCTCCTGCGCCAGCTGCGGCTTCACAAACGTCGGCTGATGCTCTTTCGGCAGCGCCTCCAGCGCACTCGCCGCAATCGCCGTCCCAGCCGCCTTCACCCCAGCCTGCTTGACCCCGGCCTGCTTGGTTCCCGTTGCCTTGCCACCCGCCCCATCCTTCGCATCCTGCCGGTACCACGCCTGCGGGCCAGTGTTGGTCTCCTTCGAGTTCCACACATGATCCTGGCTCGCCGCAATCTGCTCCATCGTCCGTCCCGTCACCGCCGAGTTCGGCTCCGCATCCGTCACCGCCGGGTCCGTCTCCCCGCGCTCAAACGAGTCATGCTCCTTGATCAGCAGCCAGTTCGGCTTCGTCTCCTTCGGCCGCGGAGCCATCCGGATCAGCGCCCACTTGCCCTTCATCTTCGTGCCGTCCAGCGTGAACTTCAGGTGTCCTTCGCGCAGCCCCGCGTCCACGTCCTCGTAGCCCGCCTGCGGAGCCCACGTCCCCTGGTCCCACACCATCACCGTGCCGCCGCCATACTGCCCCGCCGGGATAATCCCCTCGAACCCCCCATACTCCATCGGATGATCTTCCACCTGCACCGCCAGCCGCCGGTCCTTTACAAAGTAGCTCGGCCCCTTGGCGCACGCCCACGACTTCAACACCCCATTCCAGCCCAGCCTGAAGTCATAGTGCAGATGCGACGCCGCATGCTTCTGAATGCAGAACGGGTGCCCCGCGCCATGCGTCCCCTGCGGCCTCCCCCCCGCCGGCTCCGCCGTCACCTTGAAGTCGCGCATCGACCGGTAGCGCGCCAGCTGCGCATCCACCTGGTCCGCCGATACCTCTCCCGACGCTTCGTCCGGCACTGTTGCCGCTGCAGCCTTCTTCCCCGCACCCTTCTTCCCGGCGGCTTTCGCGGACTTCGCTGGCGGCATCCTGCTCTCCTCGTCCTTCCCGCGTTTGGACGTCCTACCGCGTTTGGATGCGCTCCCCGCCCCCCGCGAGCGCGGTCCAACCTCTGCAATCGCGGCTAGTTACGCCTCAGTCAATAGCGAACAATGAAATTGCGGGGTACATCCTGTGCCGCTACACTGGAATCCAATTTCAACTGAGGTCCTCCGCATGGCGGCGCGTCCGTACTGGTCCGGTCAAATCACCATCTCGCTGGTCTCCTTCGGAGTCAAACTCTTCGTCGCCACTGAGGCCAAGGGCGAGATCCGCTTCCACCAGATCTCCCGCAAGACCGGCGAGCGCGTCAAGTACCAGAAGGTCACTGCCAGCGCCCAGGAAGCGCAGCAGGCCGCGCCCGATCAGGACACCCCCGCCTCCGCCCTCGTCGAAAAGGACGAGATCGTCAAAGGCTACGAGTACCAGAAAGGCCAGTACGTCACCATCGAACCCAAGGAGCTCGCCAACCTGCGCGTACCCTCCAAGCACGCCATGGAGATCTCTCAGTTCGTCGACGAATCCGAGATCGACCCCGAGTACTTCGAGAAGCCCTACTTCGTCGTCCCCGAAAACGACTCCCAGGCTCCCGCCTTCGCCGTCGTCCGCCAGGCCCTGCGCGAGACCAAAAAGATTGCCCTCTCGAAGATCGCCTTCGGCGGCCGCGAGCACGTCGTCGCCATCACCGCCTCGCCCGACGACTCGCTGCCCGGCATGATGGCCTACACCATGCGCTACGCCGAAGAGCTCCGCGACCCGAAAGAATACTTCCGGGACATCAAGCCGCAGACCGTAGACGAGGATTCGCTCGATCTCGCCAAGCAGCTCATCAAGAAGAAGACCGCCAGGTTCGACCCAACCAAGTTCGTCGATGGCTACGAGGTCGCCCTCAAGGAACTCGTCCAGGCCAAGATCGAGCACGCCCCCATCCCCCAGGACGAGGCGCCCGCACCACCCCGCGTCAAGGTCATATCGCTCATGGACGCGCTGCGTAAATCGGTCGGCTCCGCCACCCCCGAGGAAGCCGCCGAACGCACCCAGGCACCTGCTTCGAAGCCCAAAAAGACCGCCGCCAAGAGCGCCGGCATCACCCTCATCAAGTCCGCCGAGCCACCCGCCAAGGCCCACAAGACCGCCAGGCGCAAAACCGCCTAGCTCATCGCAACTGCCAGCCGCCTCTACTCGAAGCTCAGGCTCACCCGCCCCATCGTGGCAAAAAACACGTCCGCGCCCGAGCCCGCCAGCCCCAGCGTGCAGCCCGTCCAGCTTCCCGTCGTAATCCACTGCCCCGCCCGCAGACCACCCGTGCGCGCCGCGCCTTCGTTCGCCAGCCACGGCAGCAGCCGCAGCAGATCGCCCGACGTATTCGAGCCTGTCTTCTCCACCCGCACCGACCCGTCCACCGCCAGCGTCACCCGCTCCTGGTGAAAGTCCACCTCGCGCCAGCCCGCATACGCCGGCCCGTAGAAGAACCCGCCATGCATCTGCAAATCCGCCAGCAGCGACATCTTCCCCACCGCCAGCGGATCCCGCAGCCCCGACTCCAGCTCCTCGATCGCCGGATGGCAGCTCGCCACCGCAGCATATACCTCCTCGTCGGTGTAGGGCGTCTCCCGCCGCGGCAGGTCCTCACCCAGCAGAAACGCGATCTCCGCCTCCAACCCCCGGAAGCGGTGCCGGTCCGACGCCAGCGTGCTCCCCGAGGGCCCGATCCACGCCCGCGGCATCGGTGCCGCCGTCGGCGTCGCCTCAAGCGACGGCGCCCCCACCTTCCATCCGCCCACATCCCCGTACGCCTCCGCCACGCGATCCTGCACGAAGTACACCTCGTCCATGTCCGTCGGCACCAGCCTCGGCGGCAGATCCTCGATCGGCGTCAGCGTGCGGCGCGCATCCAGCAGCAGGTTCGCCGCCTCTAGCAGTTCAGCTTCGCGGGCTCCAGTCATATCTCCCCCCCAACCAATTCCGTCATCATCCCGGCGCGTCCGTCCTTCTCCATCACCCATCCCGTCATTCTGAGCAGCGAAGAACCTCAGTACTCCGCCGTTTGCCCTTCCTCCTACCGCAACCAAACCTTACGATGCCGCCGCTACCGCTTCGGATTCTTGGCGTAGCTCACCAGGTTGGCAAGCAGCCGGTACGCCCCAGGCACACCCTCCGGCAGCTCCCGGTAGAGCGCGAACGCGCAGTAGATATACGCCCCCTTGCCCACCGGCGACAGCAGCAGCCCACCCTTCTGCGGGTCCTGCTCCGGGTCATGCGTCTCCAGCAGCGGCGTGTACTCCGCCGACCACGTCGCCGCAAACCCATGTCCGCGCTCCTCAACCCAGCCATCGAAGTCTGCCGCCGTAATCCGGTTCGGCCACGTCAGCAGCGGGCTCTCCGGCTTCAACAGCTGCACCGGGTCCGCCTCCACCACCACGTTGTGCGCTGAATCCCCGGGCACCGCGATCGGGTACGGCGCCTCCGCATCCCCGAACTTCGCCGTCATGTACTCGAGAATCACCACCCCGCCTCCCCTCGCATACTCCAGCAGCGGCTGCGAGCCCTTGCCCCCCAGCGCCGACTGCGCCGCATACGCCCGCACCCCCACAATCACCGCGTCGAACTTCGCCAGGCCTTCCGCGGTCACGTCGCCCGGCGTCAGCAACACCGGAGTCACCCCCAGGTTGGGCAGAAAATCCGGAACCGCATCCCCCGTCCCCGGCAGATACCCCACCTTCAACCCCGGCGCCGTCATCACGTCCACCGCCGTTGCCCGGTACGTCGCCGGCGTATAGAAGTTCGTGTACGTCAGCCCCGGATACCCCACCGGCCGGTACGACTCCGTATACTCATGCCCGCCCGCCCGCGCCACGCCCGTCAGCGTATACACCTTGTTTGCGATCAGCTTGCCCGGCCGCACCGTAAACGTCTCCATATGTGCCTCGCCGCTGCTGGAAGGCTTCGCCGCGCTCACCTGCCAGCCCGCCGGCGCCTTCAACATCGCTGCGCCCATCGGCCCCGCGTCGCCCCGCGTCAGCGTGCTCACGCTCAGCTCGTGCCCGCTCACCGGCACAATCCCGGTACGCGGCGCAATCGCGATCGAAACCGGCGGCACGATCACCGCGGGCTGCGCCGGCGCCGCATCCTTCGCCGCATACGGATCCGGCACCACCGCCCGCAGCTCCACCTGAACCCCGCCATACAGCACTGTACCCGCCGCCACCAGCGGCGCAGGCGTCTCGGGCGCATTGCGCAGCAGCGGATTGGCCACATCATAAAACGGCTGCTCAATATCCGGCCGCGAAAAATACGGCCGCGTCGCCGCCCGCTCGCCCAGCTCGTCCTCGTTCACCTCCACCGACTTTTCCCCGCCCGCCGGCAACATCCGCGCAGCCGGCGGCAGCTCCGCGGCCTCATTCCCCACGCGCCCCAGCCGGCGCAGCGTCAGCGCCTCCGTCCCGTGGTTCTTGATCCGCACCCGCACATAGCTGCTCCTGCTCGTCGTCTCCAGCATCCTCGGGGCCGCCGCGCCCGACGGCCCGTCCATCGTCGCGTCCAGCGTCAGTCCCAGCGCCAGCACCAGCGCATCGTTCATCTGCACCCGCTTGATCCGCAGCTCGTGCAGCAGGTTGAACTTCTCCTCGCGCTTCAGCGAAAACGCCTCCACCTCCAGCAGCAGCGAGTCCAGCGTCCGCAGCGCCTCGCGCAGCGGCGGCGCACTCCGCTCCGTATGCCCCGGGTCAAACATCCGCTGCGCCTCCGCCACCTCGCGGTCGATCTCCCCCAGCGTCATCCGCACCGACGCCGGCGCATCCGTCAGCAGCCCCGCCATCCCCGGCAGCGTCGTGTCGATCCCCGTAAACAGGCTCGGTTCGCTCGCCGGATGCTGCGACTGCGTGCATCCCTTGGCCTGCTCCGCCCATCCCGCCGACGTGCCCGCCGCATCCACCACGCAGCCCACTCGCGACGCCATCAGCGTATATCCCACGTCAAACACGCCCGGCTGCGCCAGCCGCACACCCGCGCCGATCTGCGTCTTCTGCAGCGCCAGCCCCTTGCGCGCAAACTGCACATAGCTGTCCCCGTCCATCGCCGCAGCCGAGCTCTTCTCGCCCTCATGGATCTGCACCGTCGCCACCGGCTCCACGTTCGTCACCTGGCCCGTCACGTAGTTCACAAACCGCGTCGGTATCGTCTTGCCCGTCGCATAGTCAAACATCCCCTGCGGCGTCACCCGCGAGAACGGCACCCGCGCATACACCTTCAGCGGCGTCCACGGCAGCAGCCCCTCGGCAATCATCTCCGGAAACACCTTCGGATCGGCCGCCGCCAGGAAAACCTCCTGCGCAATCTCCCCCGCCACCTGGTGATGTCCATGCCCATCCGTCGGCCCGCCCACGAACACGCTCGTCAACACCAGCGGCCTGTACAGCCGCACCGCCCGCACCGCGTCATACAGCACCCGCTCGTGCGTCCATTTCTCGAGCGTCTCTTCCTTCGTCTTCGAAAAGCCGAAGTCCACCTCGGTGCCAAACATCTGTCCCGCGCCGAAGTAGCGGTCCGCTCCCAGCAGTTCCTGCGTCCGGATCAGTCCCAGCGCATCGTTGAAGTCCGCCGACATCAGGTTCTGCCCGCCCTCGCCGCGCGTCAGCGTCAGCATCGCCACCCGCGCGCCCTGCCCGCGCGACTCGTACGTCAGCAGCCCGCCGTCCTCATCGTCCGGGTGCGCCACAATCATCATCAGGCTGGCCCGCGACCGCAGCTTCAACAACAGCTGCTGCAGCGCCGCAGCTCCATGGTTCAGCGCCAGCGTATCGGCCAGCGGCTGCGCCTTCACATGTTCTCCGGTCAGGTCCGCGGGATCGGCAATCTGCTGCGCCACGCCCGCGAAAGTCGATAAGACCAGCCCCACAGCCAGCGTTCGGCGCAGCGTCACAAGATGAAAGGTCATTCCCTTAAATCTCTCACACTCTCCCCAACCCACAACTTCAGCCCATTAACCCTCAACCCTCAGATGAAGCCTTTGCTCCACCCGACGACCGCCGACCCGCTATGGTAAAAATGTGTGTCGTGTCTAGTCTCACAACGGGGAACAGTTAAATGAGCAACGCAAAACTCGTACTCGGCGCTACGGCAACCTTCGTCATCTCCGCCATCATGTCTCCCCCGAACGGAGCCGCGCAAATGACAGCTCAAACACCCGCAGCCCAGACACCCGCAGCCACTAGCGTCGACCGCTTCACCGTCCCTTCCACCGTCTCCCCCGAGGCCGCGGCGCAGCTAACCCGTCTTTACGCCCGTCTCGCCCGCGCGCCCAGGCGTCAGCGCCCCACAACGCTTGAGGAATGGGACCGCGCCAACGCCCAGCTTGCAGCCATCGCCGAGCCCATCTCCACCGCCACCGCCAACACCCTGCACGTCACCCGCAGCGAAGATCGTCTCGGCGGCGTCCCGGTTCTGCGTGTGCGTCCAGCCAACTTCAAACCCGGCGGACCGGTCATCCTGTACATGCACGGCGGCGCCTACACCTTTCTCTCCGCCGCCACCAGTCTGTCCATTCCGGCGCTCATGAGCACCTCCACCGGCCACGAGGTGATCTCGATCGACTACACCCTCGCGCCCCGCGCCGACTGGCACGTCGTCACCGATCAGGTGCTCGCCGTCTGGAAGGCTGTCCTGGCCACCGGCGCCATGCCCGAAAGCATCGGCATGATGGGCGACTCCGCCGGCGGCGGCCTCGCCGCGGCCTCCGTACTCAAGATGCGCGACCAGCACCTGCCCCTGCCCGGCGCGCTCTACCTCATCTCTCCCGGAGCCGACATCTCCGGCGCCGGCGACACCTACACCACCCTCGCGCCCGCCGACCCCATCCTCTCCACCGAAACCACCTCCTGGAGCGTGGAAGCCTACGCCCCCGTCGCCGACCAGAAGAACCCCTACGTGTCGCCGGTCTACGGAGACTACACCCAGGCGTTTCCCCCGACGCTGCTCCAGGTCGGCACCCGCGAGCATCTGCTCAGCAGCGCTGTGCGCGAGTACCAGGCCATCCGCGGCGGAGGCCACCAGGCCGTGCTCGACATCTACGAAGGCATGCCCCACGTCTTCATCAGCCTGATGCCCCAGGCGCCCGAAACGAAGATCGCCGTCAAGCGCGCCACCGACTTCTTCGCCCTGCACCTCCGCGAAGCAAGCAAGTAATCCGGCTGCCACCGAGGCAGAACCCCCCGTACTACCAACAAATCGTCATCCTGAGCGAAGTCTGTCGCGATCCTTCGCGACAGACGCAGCCGAAGGACCCCGAAGAAGCCCGCACAGCCTCAAAACTCAGACCCTTCCCCACCCCAACTCTCTACGAAATTCACCACCGGCAAAGAATCCCTCACCGCCTCTTCTCCCGCCACACCCGGTACACGCCCCACGCCGCGGCCGTGCAGTTATCCACAATCCGCCCATCCAGCAGCATCTCCTCAAACTCCCCCACGCTCACCCGGTGCAGCATCAGGTCCGTCTCCTCCGGGTCCGGCGCCGTCTCGCCGCGCGTCAACTCCTCCGCCAGATAAACATGGTGCTTCTGGTTCATCACCCCGTAGGCGATCTGCAGGTCCACCAGGTGCGTCATGCGCCCTGCCGTCAGCCCGGTCTCTTCCTTCAGCTCGCCGCGCGCCAGCGCCTCCGGAATCACGTCCGCCCGCTCCCAGCCGCCCTGCGGAAACTCCAAAAACCGCCCCAGTACCGTATACCGGAACTGCTCCACCAGGTAGACGAACTCGCCCTCCGGCGTTACCTCCAGCGGCACAATAATGCACGCCGGATCCTTGTCGATCACCCCGTAGATCCCCCGCACTCCGTTGGCGCGCTCGATCACGTCCTCGCGCACACTCGTCCACGGATTGCGATATACCTCCCGCGTGCTGATCGTCTTGATACTCACAAGCTCCACTTTTTCTGCGCAGATCATGCATCCATCTCACCGCCGCGCCGCCGCCCCGCCAATCCCCTGACCGGGCCACCACCTCTACGGCGCAGGCGTCATGAACTCCAGCCGGCTGCCCCCGTAGATCTTCACCGTCTCCTTCTGATACGCGCTCGCCGGCGCCGACATGATGTTCAGCACGAACGTCTGCGGATTCCGGTCATACAGCGGAAACCAGCTCGACTGCACCGTCACCATCATCGTGTGGCCCTTCAAGAACGTGTGGTCCGCCCCATGCAGCGACCACTTGTACTCCTCCACCTGGTTCGCCGGAATCGCCTCCGGCGTCTCAAAGCTCTTGCGATAGCGCCCGCGAAAGATCTCATCCACAATCATCGTCTGCTGCCCGTCCGGAGCCATATCGATCAGCTTCACCACCCAGTCCGCATCCGTCCCCGTCGTCGACGCGAAGATGTCGGCCATGACATCGCCAGTCACTGTCAGGTCCTTTTCGAGCGCCGCACCGGCAAACCGCGCAATATCCTTCCGCCCATCCAGAAATCTCTGATCCTCCACCAGCCACGTCCGCCACTTCGACCCATCCCCATACGTGGACTGGATCGGCCGGTTGCGATACGGCACCGGGTCCGCCGGATCGGCTACATACGTCGCCACTTCCAGCGGAAACGAGCCCACCGTCTTTTGATCTTCCATCTGCAGCCCGCCATGCTGCTCCAGAAACAGCGACTTCTGCTGAAATCCCGCCGCGCCACCCTTCGGTGGCGGCCACGCCTCATACCGTTCCCACTCGTTCGTCCCCGTCCTGAAGCTCGCCACGCCCTTCAGGTCGAACCCCGTCCGCCCCTTCAGGTAGTACTCGAAGAACGGCGCCTCGAACTGCGTCCTGAAGTACTCGCCCGTCTTCTGCCCGCCGAAGCTCACCTTGCCGAAGTCCCCGCCCAGCGCATCGCCCGGCCCCCGGCTCCAGCCGCCGTGATTCCACGGCCCCAGCACCATGAACACCTCGTGCTTCCCGTCATGCGGATGCAGCGCCTCGTACTCCGCCTGTGTCCCCCACATATCTTCCTGGTCCCACCAGCCGCCCACCTCGAGGGTCGGCACCTCCACCTTGTCCAGGTGCCGCTCCACCGCCATCTTCTGCCAGAACATCGTGTAGCTCGGCTGGCTCAGGAAGATCTTCGCCGTCGGCAGATTCTCCATCCCTGCCGCCTTCGCCGCGCCCGCGAAGTTCACATTGCGCAGAAAGAAGTTGTACGTATCTTCCTTCGACTCCGCCCGCACGTCCGTCTTCTGCCCTTCCAGCTGCTGCACATAGTCGAACCCGTACGTCTCCCGGAACGCCCCGTTATGGAAGAAGTCGTCGCCCATCCACACGTCCGTCATCGGCGCCTGCGGCGAGATCGCCTTCACCGCTGGATGCGCGTTGATCCCCGCCATCATCGCCAGGAACCCCGGGTACGACACCCCCAGCACCCCCACCTTGCCGGCATTATTTGGAACATTTTTCAGCAGCCAGTCGATCGTGTCTCGCGTGTCCGTCGTCTCGTCCACGTCCGTCTTCGCCGTATGCGCTACCATCGGCCGGTTCATCACGAACTGCCCTTCGCTCCCATACCGCCCGCGGATATCCTCATACACAAAGATGTAGCCGCTCTGCGCCAGCTCCGGCTCGCCCACCCGCGTCGCCGTGTAGCCATCCACCCCATACGGCGTGCGTTGCATCAGGAACGGCAGCGCCGTCCCCTGTTCCGACCCCTTCGGCCGCAGGATCACCGCATGCAGCTTCACCCCGTCGCGCATCGGCACCATCGCCTCCTGCCGCACGTACTCCGGCGCCTGCGCCCCCGCCTGGGCCGCCAGCAGCACCACCGCCAGTCCCACCCCACCGAAACCCCTCATCGTGCCTCCCAGGCAAAACAGTAACGAGGATCAAAGGGAGAGAATGGGATCAAGGCAACAAACAAGTATCCATCCCTTATCCGTACTGATCCCTCTCATCCACGTTCCAGCTTTTGGAACCTAGCCCTGCGCCACCGGCTCTACCGGGATCGGGCTCGCATCGCACTTCCAGCCCTCCCGTCCGTGCGTCCCGTCGCAGAACGGCCGCTTTGAGCTCAAGCCGCAGCGGCACAGCGAGATCGCCGGCTTGCCCGTCAAATCCCACTCCTGTCCGTTCACATCCACCAGCGAGATCGGTCCCTCCACCCGGAACGGCCCATTCGGACGAACCGTTATCTTCACCTGCGGCGCTGCCGCCGGCGTTCCAACCACATCATCAGCCATCGAATCTCCTCAAAGGTCAATCCTTCCCAGCATAGCAAACGCCCACCGTCGCTCTCCGCCCCTCGCCCTTAGCTCTCAGCTCTCAGCTCCTACCTCTGAGCTCTCGCTTCTAGCTCTTGCTTGCTCTTAACCCGCAGCCCTAAACCCGAAAACCCTAACCCTAAGATCATAAAGAACCAAACCCCAGCCGAAGACCTCCAAGCTCCCAACCTCCGCCACGTCCCGGCCCTAGAGATCGAGCATCATCTCATCCACATAGCACCATCCCCACTGCTCGCCCGGCTCCACGCTCTTCATCACCGGGTGCTTAGTCTGGTGAAAGTGCTTGGTCGCATGCTTGCCCACGCTCGAATCGCAGCAGCCCACATGCCCGCACACCAGGCACTCCCGCAGATGCACCCACTGCATCCCCAGCTGCAGGCACTCCACGCACCCGTTCCCCGAGCGCCTCACGCCCTTCACTATCTGCTTCTCATGCTCGCATTGCATAGGCTGCCTCCCATCCACAGCCTATCTGATGCCTCCAGCGCCCCCGTTCGCCCCCACTTGCGTCAAACTCCCGCGCCAGCTCATCGCGCCGCATCACTGCCTTCAACCGGCTGCCTTCGTCTCACATCGAAGCCGCTCCCGGAGCGCGCCCGCCAGCTCCACCAGGTGGCGCAGCTTGGGTTCCAGTGACGCCGACAGCATCGGCTCCTGCAGCGCCAGTTCGCTCTCCAGCAGCAGCCCCGTCACCGAGCTCTTCAGCTCGTTCTCCAGCTCCGCCGTCACCTCCCGCCGCGCCACCGCCCGCTCCCCGCTCTGCCGCGCCAGCGCCGACTTCACCTCTCGCCCCAGCCGCGCGCAGCCCGAGATCGCAAAGTTCACCTGCAGCGCAATCGCCCGCCCCGCCTGCTCCCAAAGCTGGTCCGCCCACTCCGGATCCGTCTCCGCCAGGCTCTCCTCCACCACCACCACCGCGAACTCCTGCCGCTTCAGCGCCGCCAGCCCCGCCCGCCGCGTCGCCGCCAGCTCCACCTCTACCCCCACACTCGCCGCGATCACCCCCGCGCAGCCCTCCGCGCCCTCCATCGTCGTTACGATCAAGACCTTCCTGTTCAAGGCATGCTCCTTCTCTGTGTGTGCCTTTTGCTCCGTTCGTCTGGCCCCAGGTACTTTGCCGTTCCCTCGCTTCAGGTCGCGTCCCGCTCCCTAAGCCTCTTCCATCCCCTCCGTAAACCCGTACTCCTTCAGCTTGCGGTACAGCGTCGTCTTGCCGATGCCCAGCAGCTTCGCCGCCAGCAGCTTATCCCCGTGCAGCTGCCGGATCGTGCCCAGGATTGCCACCCGCTCCATCTCCGCAATCGACAGGATCTTCGCATCCGCCGGATCTTCCTCCGGCGCCACCAGCTCCACCAGCGAGCCGGCCCGCATCGAGTTCACCCGCGTGTGCATGCGCAGGTCCTGCAGCTGCGTCGGCAGGTCCCCCATGTGCAGCACCGGCCCCGAGCTCAACGCACACGCGCGCTCCACCGCCGTCTCCAGCTCACGCACGTTGCCCGGCCAGTCGTACGCCGTCATCGTGCGCAGCGCGTCGTCCGAGAACGAATGCGCCACCCCGGTCTCGCGTTGAATCCGCTCCAGGAAATGCTGCGCCAGCTCCGGAATATCCTCCTTGCGATCCCGCAGCGCCGGAATCCGCAGGTTCACCACGTTCAGCCGGAAGTACAAATCCCGCCGGAACCGTCCCTGCTCCACCATCGCCGTCAGGTCGCGGTTAGTCGCCGCCAGCACCCGCGCCGCCAGCGGCACCGCGTGCGTCCCGCCCACCGGATGCACCGCCCGCTCCTGCAGCGCGCGCAGCAGCTTGGCCTGCAGATCCAGCGTCAGCTCCCCGATCTCGTCCAGGAACACCGTTCCGCCCGCCGCTGCCGCCAGCAGTCCCTCCTTCGACCGCGTCGCCGGCACCATCGTCCGCCCGATCATCGCCCCCTTCACATAGCCGAAGATCTCGCTCTCCATCAACTCCGGCAGCAGTGACCCGCAGTCCACCGGCACAAAGGGCTTCTGCGCATTCGCCCCGTTGAAGTGGATCGACCGCGCCACCAGCTCCTTGCCCGTGCCGCTCTCGCCCACAATCAGCACCGGATGATTCGACCGCGCCACCTTCGACAGGATCCGGTACATCTTCTCCATCTCCGGCGATCGCCCGATCAGGTGGCCCGACCCCTTCTGGCTGCGCAGCCGCTCGCGCAGCCTCCGGCTTTCGAGATCCAGCTGCTTGCGCGCTCCCGCCCGCTCCAGCACCGTCCTCAGCTCGTCCACCGCGAAGGGCTTCGTCAGGTAATCCCCCGCGCCCACCCGCATCGCCTCCACCGCGCTCGCCACCGTCGCAAACGCCGTCATCACGATCACCGCCGTGTCCGGGTAGAGCGTCGTCACCTGCTCCAGCAGGTCCAGCCCGCCGCTCCCCGGAGCCTTCATGTCCAGCAGCACCAGGTCCACCCGGCGATGCTTCAAGATCGCATTGGCCGTCGTCAGGTCTCCCGCCGACACCACCGCAAACCCCATTCGGCCGGCGATCTCGCAGCACGCTCCCCGCACCGCGTCATCTTCATCCACCACCAGCAGATGCAGTGGAGGCCGCGGCTCAAGCCCCGCCGCCGATACACTCGGCAGCGCCGCCGCCAGGCGCGCAGTATCTATCCTCGCCCCATCCGCACCCGCCGGCCCTGCACTCGCCGGCCCTGCACTCGCCGGGCCTGTACCAGCCGGACCGGCACCCCCCGAACCTGCACCCGCCGGACCCGACCCCGCCAGCGGTGGACGGCCGCCCCTCATCAGCTCCGCCGTCTTCCACCCGGCGGCTACCACGATCTCACCCCGGACAAACCCGGCCCCGCGCCCGCCAACTGCGCACTTCCGTTCCGGGAAGACCCGCACCGCACCAAGGTAACTACCCTGTTCCTGCTCTTGCTCCTGCCCTGTTTCCTGTTTGCCTGCCGAACCGGTGCCTGAACTTCCGTCCCAGACCGTACAATACTGCTTTGATTCCCGAAGGCTGTAGTCTTGCTCGGAGTAGCCCGCATATCTTGTCTGACCAATCTACTGCAAGCAGGGAACTAAGGTAACTCCCACAAACGGGCAGGTACCCTAATCTTTCCCAAATCGGGAAGAAACGTCATAAACTGCCGAACATCCTTGAACTCCATGCCGCAGCGAGCCCACCGCCTCGTCCTTCCCGCCGCAGCACTGCTCGCCGTCCTGCCCCTGCTCCTGCGTGGACCCTCCTGCGGACACGACTTCGACTTCCACCTCCTCAGCTGGCTCGAAGCCTCCACCCAGTTCGCCCACGGCGCCATCCCCCACTGGGCCTTCACCCCCGCCTCGAACGCCGGCGAGCCCCGCTTCATCTTCTACCCTCCCATCTCCTGGACGCTCGGCGCCGTCCTCGGCCTCATCCTGCCCTGGAACCTCGTCCCCATCGCCTTTACCTGGATCGCCCTCTCGCTCGCCGGCCTCACCTTCCACGCCTTCGCCCGCCGCTTCGTCCCGCCGCCCGCCGCGCTGCTCGCCGCCACCCTCTACCTCGCCAACCCCTACATGCTCTTCACCGCCTACGAGCGCACCGCCTTCGCCGAGCTCCTCGCCGCCGCCTTCCTTCCCCTGCTGCTCGCCGCCGCGCTTGCTACCCGCCTCCGCATCCTGCCCCTCGCCCTGCCCCTCGCCCTCATCTGGCTTACCAACGCCCCCGCCGCCGTCATGAGCACCTACGCCCTGGCCTTCATCACCCTCATCCGCCTCCTGCTGCCCTCCTCCCCCGGCCCCGAAACTCTCCGTGCCCCATCCATCGCGCCTCACGCGTTGGGTGGGATGTACGCCCCTCCCTGTGCCCCATCCATCGCGCCTCACGCGATGGGTGGGATGTACGAACCCCGTCCCCGTCTCCGCCTCGCCCTCACCACCTCCTCCGGCACCCTCCTCGGCCTCGCCCTCGCCGCCTTCTACATCCTGCCCGCCGCCTACGAGCGGCGCTTCGTCCAGATCAACATGGTCGTCATCCCCGGCATGCGCGTCACCGACCACTTCCTCTTCCACCGCATGCCCGGCCACACCCCCGACGACGCCTTCCACGACGCCGTCGTCCGCACCGCCTCCTGGATCGCCATCGGCATCCTCGCCGCCATCGCCGCGCTCCTCGTCGTCGTCGCCGGAAAACCCTCCGCGCCAGCCTCCGCGAAAACACCCACACCCCCTATCCTCCCCCTGGCCCTGCTCGCCCTCCTCATCGCCTTCCTGCTCACCCCCCTCTCGCTCCCGCTCTGGAACCACCTCCCCGAACTCGCCTTCCTGCAGTTCCCCTGGCGCCTCACCGCCCTCCTCGGCGCCATCCTCGCCACCCTCGCGGCCCTGGCCCTACGGCACCTCCCTACTTCCTACTCCCTGCTCCCTATCCCCTGTTTTCTTCTAGTCATAGTTCTTAGTCTCCCCGCCTACAAAACCTTCCAGCAGCCCTGCGACCTCGAAGACGCGGTCCCCGCCCGCGTTGCCCTCTTCCACTCCACTCTCGGCACCGAAGCCACCGACGAATACACCCCCATCGGCGCCGACGCCGACGCCCTCCACCCCCACGACCCGCCCTTCTGGCTTATCCCCGCCACCGGCGCCCCTGACGAGCAGGACGCCCCCGCCGCGTCGGCCAGCTCTCCCGGCCCCGCGCCCGCGCACCTCACACTCAGCCTTCCCGCCCCTGAAATCCTCGTCCTCAACCGTCGCCAGTACCCCGCCTGGCGCATCTCCGTCAACGGCCACCCCGTCCCACCCGGCGCCCCCAGGCGCGACGACGGCCTCATCTGGGTCGCCCTTCCCCCCGGCCCCCATACCATCGACCTCACCCTCATCCGCACCCCGGACCAGACCGCCGGCCTCGCCATCTCGCTCACCGCCCTCGCCGGCGTCCTCGCCACCCTCCTCGTCCGCAAACGCAGCTTGCCCTCGTCACAGCCCACGTCACCGCCCCGGCCTCCACAGCCTGGGATGACACGTCCATGATCTGCTTCTTTGCACCAGCTACCCCGCCCCGCCAGAACGGCTACGTGGTAAGCCCCTTCATCAGCAAAACGTATGATGAAGCACGCCTCGCTCTACTTTGAGCTTGAGCGACCCGGGCAAGTTAGAATGATCGGTACAGGAGCAAACCATGGCGTTTTCACCCGAGGTCTTGGAATACTTCTCGAAGCAGGGTCTTACGATCACCTCGTCGACAGTGATGCCAAACGGCGTAACGATTCACGAGGGAACATCGGAACCGGGACGCGCAATGATCATCCCGGATGGACACAGGCAAAAAACCGGAGAAAAAAGACCAGGACCAGTAAAGCTGGACCTACCTCAGGTCATCTGTTTTTGTCTGGGTTTGTCAACGGCATAAGTCCCTCAACCCCTTGACACGCCCTGTATAATTAAGACAGCAGCAGAAGTCCGGCCAACGTGCCGGACTTTCGTCGTTAAGCTCCAACCCAATGGCCCGATCCAGACCCGAGAGCCAGACCTAAGTACCTTGTTTTCAAATTTTTGACTTTAACCATGGGGGAGGGGGGGGGTACCCCTCCGCAGCCTCATCCCTTACACTTCACCAGAACCGAAAACGACGCGAATCCGCACCGCAAAGGCGATCCTAGAAATGCCCAACCAACCCGGCCAGCTCCCCGCACCCGACACCCTCGTCGACGTCCCTCGTCTCATCGCCGCCTTCTACAACCTCCATCCCGACCCCGCCGTCCCCGCTCAGCGCGTCGCCTTTGGCACCTCCGGCCACCGCGGCTCCGCCTTCCACACCAGCTTCAACGACGACCACATCGCCGCCATCTCCCAGGCCATCGCCGACTACCGCGTCGCCAACCGCATCGAGGGCCCGCTCTTCCTCGCCAAGGACACCCACGCCCTCTCCGAGCCCGCCTTCTCCACCGCCCTCGAGGTCCTCGCCGCCAACGGAGTCACCCTCATGGTCGATTCCGCCCTCGCCTACACCCCCACCCCCGCCCTCTCCCACGCCATCCTTGCCTTCAACCGCGATCGCGCCAACGACCTCGCCGACGGCATCGTCATCACTCCCTCCCACAACCCCCCCGAGGATGGCGGCTTCAAGTACAACCCGCCCAACGGCGGCCCCGCCGACACCGCCGTCACCAGGTGGATCGAGAACCGCGCCAACGACCTCCTCCAGACCCGCCTCTTCGACGTCAAGCGCATCCCCTTCACCCGCGCCCTCAACGCCCCCACTACGCACCGCCACGACTTCCTCACCGCCTACGTCGACGACCTCACCAGCGTCATCGACTTCGACGTCCTCCAGAACTCCCCCCTCAAGCTCGCCGTCGACCCCCTCGGCGGCGCCGGCGTCTTCTACTGGCCGCGCATCATCGACCAGTACAACCTCTCCGCCGAACTCCTCAACCCCGCCGTCGACCCCACCTTCCGCTTCATGACCTGCGACTGGGACGGCAAGATCCGCATGGACTGCTCGTCGCCCTTCGCCATGGCCTCCGTCATCGCCAAAAAAGACCTCTACGACGTAGCCTGGGCCTGCGACACCGACCACGACCGCCACGGCATCGTCACCCGCTCCTCCAGCCTGCTCAATCCCAACCACTTCCTCGCCGTCTCCATCCAGTACCTCTTCACCCATCGCCCGCAGTGGTCGGCCAGCGTCGGCATCGGCAAAACGCTTGTCTCCTCCTCCATCATCGACCGCGTCGCCCAGGGTCTCAACCGCCCCATGCTCGAGGTTCCCGTCGGCTTCAAGTGGTTCGTCGACGGCCTCGTCGAAGGCTCCCTCGGCTTCGTCGGCGAGGAGTCCGCCGGCGCCACCTTCCTGCGCCGCTCGGGCCAGGTCTGGACCACCGACAAGGACGGCCTCATCTGCGGCTTGCTCGCCGCCGAGATGACCGCCGTCACCGGCAAAGATCCCGGCCTGCTCTACCAGGACCTCACCGCGAAGTACGGCGCGCCCGTGTACCAGCGCATCGACGCCGCCGCCACCAAGGAGCAGAAGGCCAAGCTCGGCAAGCTCTCACCCTCGCAGGTGACCGCCACGTCCCTCGCCGGCGACCCCATCACCGCCATCCTCACCGAAGCTCCCGGCAATCACGCCCCCATCGGCGGCCTGAAAGTCACGACCGCTGAAGGCTGGTTCGCCGCCCGCCCCTCCGGCACCGAAGACGTCTACAAGATCTACGCCGAATCCTTCAAAGGAGAGGACCACCTCAAGCTGATCCAGACCGAAGCCCAATCCCTCGTCAACGCCGCCATCGCCTGACCAGCATACCTACGGCTTCATGAAGCCCTGGGCGGCATCACTGCTTCTCGCCCACCACATCGGGCCCCAGCTCCACCTGCGTCCTCACCAGCTGATCCGCCACCATCCGCCCAAATACCTCCTGGCCGTGCGCATTCAGGTGCGTCCGGTCCAGCGGCGACGCCTTGTTCTCAGCCGAGGCATCCGCATGACCCACCGCGTCGAACCCATCCGCCTCCGCCTGCGTCATCTTGTTCAGCAGCGCGGTCGACAACGCATTCAGATCCACCACCGTGATCCCCGCCTCCGCCCCCACTTTCTTCGTAGCCGCCGCATACTCCTTCAAATCCTCAACCACCTTGCCGTCGCGATACGTCCTCCGCGACAGCGAAGTGACCAGCACCGGCACCGCACCGATCGCCCTCACGTCCGCCACATAACGCATCAGATACTCCTGAAAGGAGCCATCCGCATCCGTATGCCGCGCCGCGTCGGGCTTCTGGTCGTTATGCCCAAACTGAATCAGGTAGTAGTCGCCCTTCTCCGCCAGCGCTTTCGCCCATGCCCCCTCATCGATGAAGCTCTTCGAGCTCCGTCCGTTCAAGGCCAGGTCCACGCACGTGACGTTAGCCGTCATCACCTTGCAGAATCCTGGCCCCCACCCGCCGCCGGTCGCCACCGTCGAATCGCCTACCAAGACGATCTTCACCGGCCCGCCTTCAATTACCCTCATCGCCTTCACACCCTCCGCCGGCAAAACCGCTGCCTGGGGCTTCACATACTTCGCCAGCTCCGGCATCACCTTGCCCAGGTCCACCGCCACCATCCGCCCGAAGACATAGCTCCCCGCCCAGTTCAGGTGTGTCTTATCGAAGATCGTCTTCCCCGCCTCATCCTTCTTCGTGATCGCCAGCCTGTTGCCCGCCGTCTCGCCTGCCTGGTCGAGATACGCGATGCTCTCCCCCTGCAAGTCGATCAGCGGCACCTTCATCTCCTTCGCCACTCGCGTCATCGTGGCCGCATGCCCCAGCAGGTCCGAGTGGATCTTCCCATCGCTCTCGAAGTATCTCCGCGTCAACGGCGTGCACAGCACCGGCACAATCCCCGCCGCGCGAGCCTCGCTCACATACCGCCGCAGGTTCGCCTCGTATTCGGCCATCGTCACCTGCCGATCCAGGTGCTCCTTCGTCTCTGCATCATTATGCCCAAACTGCATCACCATGTAATCAGGCTTCGTCTCCAGCGACCGCTCCCACAGCCCCTGCGCCCGGAACGTCTTCGTACTCGCCCCTCCCTTGGCCATGTTCACACAGTCAACCTCCGGCGTGAAGTTCGCGCAAAACCCACGCCCATAGCCCGCGTTGTCAGTTTGCGTCGAGTCCCCGATCAGTTCCACCCGCACCTTCGTCCCCGGCCGCCGCACCGCCGCCGTCCCAGCGTCAAACGCCCGAGCCGGATCGCCCTGCGCCCACGCCCCACCCCCGGCAAACGCCATCGCCACCAGACCGACACCCAACCATCCACGCCTCATCATTCTTCCCCTGCGCAAATCTTACCCCACTGGTCGGACCTCTGTTTTCCGTTCGATTAACGCCTCTTCGTCTCTTATGGGTTGACATCGTTTTTCGCCCGGCGAAGACTGAATGCTGCAGATAGAAGGATCATCTCCACTATGTCAACCAAACTCGTTTCCACGTTGCCCTCCACCGCAACTCCGCCCACCACCAACAAGCACCTCATCCGCTGGGTCGAAAAGATGGCCGATCTCTGCCAACCCGCGCGCATCCACTGGCTCGACGGCTCGGACGAAGAGAACGCGTGGCTCTGCGATCAGCTTGTCAAAGCCGGCACCTTCACCAGGCTCTCAGAGGAAAAGTGGCCCGGCTGCTACTACGCCCGCTCCTCGCCCAACGACGTCGCCCGCGTCGAAGACCGGACCTTCATCTGCTCCCTGTCCAAAGACAACGCCGGTCCCACCAATAACTGGGAAGACCCCTTCGTCATGCGCAAGAAGCTCAAGTCGCTCTTCAAGGGCGCCATGCGCGGCCGCACCATGTACGTCATGCCCTTCTCCATGGGGCCCATCGGCTCCCCCATGTCGCAGATCGGCGTGCAGCTCACCGATTCCGCCTACGCCGTCGTCAACATGCGCATCATGGCCCGCATCGGCAAGCCCGTCTACGCCGAGATCGACAAGGACGAAAAGCGCGTCGTGCCTTGCCTGCACTCGGTCGGCGCGCCCCTCGCGCCCGGTCAGCAGGATGTCCCCTGGCCATCCAACGACACCAAGTACATCGTGCACTTCCCCGAAACCCGCGAGATCTGGTCCTACGGCTCGGGCTACGGCGGCAACGCGCTGCTGGGCAAGAAATGCTTCGCCCTCCGCATCGCCTCCAACATCGCCCGTGACGAGGGTTGGATGGCCGAGCACATGCTCATCGTCGGCGTCGAATCCCCCGCCGACACCCACGGCAAGACCGAGAAAACCTACGTCGCCGCCGCCTTCCCCTCCGCCTGCGGCAAGACCAACTTCGCCATGCTCATCCCGCCCGCCGGCTTCGACGGCTGGAAGGTATGGACCGTCGGCGACGACATCGCCTGGATCAAGCCCGACGCCACCGGCCAGCTGCGCGCCATCAACCCCGAGTACGGCTTCTTTGGCGTCGCCCCCGGCACCAGCGACAAGACCAATCCCAACGCCATGACCACCCTCCGCGCCAACAGCATCTTCACCAACGTCGCGCTGGTCACCGAAAATGGCGTTCCCAACGGCGACATCTGGTGGGAGGGCATGACCGACACGCCGCCCGCCGAGGCTCTCGACTGGCGCGGCAACCCCTGGTACGGCGTAACCACCGACCAGCATCCCGCCTCCAGGACTCCGGCCGCCCACCCCAACGGACGCTTCACCGCGCCGGCCGCGCAGTGCCCCACCATGGATCCTTCCTGGGAGGATCCAGACGGCGTCCTGATCTCGGCCATCATCTTCGGCGGACGCCGCCCCACCACCATGCCGCTCGTCTTCCAGGCCTTCAACTGGTCCTCCGGCGTCTACACCGGCGCCACCATGGGCTCCGAAACCACGGCCGCCGCCGGCGCCCCGGTCGGGACCGTGCGCCGCGACCCCATGGCCATGCTGCCCTTCTGCGGCTACCACATGGGCGACTACTTCCGCCACTGGCTGCGCATGCAGCGCTCGCTCACCAGCACCCCGCGCATCTTCCACGTCAACTGGTTCCGCAAAGGCCTGCCCGGAACGCCCGAGGCAGGCCAGTTCCTCTGGCCCGGCTACAGCGAAAACATGCGCGTGCTGAAGTGGATCGTCGATCGCGTCCGCGGCCGCGTCCGCGGCAAGGAGACCCCGATCGGCTGGACTCCCAAGTACAACGACATCAACTGGACCGGCCTCGACTTCAGCTACGACCAGTTCTCCGCGCTCCAGACCGTCGACCGCGAAGCCTGGAAACGCGAGGTCATGGGCCACGAAGAGCTCTTCCTCGCCCTCCACGACCACCTCCCCCCGGAGATGATCTACGAGCGCGAACTGCTCATCTGTCGCCTCTGACAAAAAGCGCGGCTCCCGCCAACTGCACCGGAAGCCGCGCCTCACAAGCTCTTACCCGTTGGTCTTATTCCCGAACAGGACACCCGCTGTTCTCAGTCCTAGCTGCTACAAGCCTCGGGCTTTTTGCTATGCTCGTGCGCCGAACGCCCAGTCGATCAACGCCCGCTCCTCAAGATCGTGCGCCTTGGCCGAACCCGTCGCCGGGCTCGCGCTGGCGCTGCGCTTCACGCTCACCACTACGCGATCCCGTGCCATACGCCGCAGGTGCGGCATCACGTAGAACAGCGCGCCCATGTTGGCCGGCTCTTCCTGCACCCACACCACCTCGGCGTTCGGATGCATATCCAGCGCCGCCTGCATCTCCTGCTCGGGCCACGGGTAGAGCTGCTCCACGAAGATCACGCCCACGCCGGAGTCCTTGCGCTTCTCGCGCTCCACGCGCAGGTTGTGCCCGATCTTGCCGCTGCAGACCAGGATCCGCCGCGGGTCCTTCACCGAGGTGTCCGGAAGCACGTTCAGGAAACGATCCGCGCCGAAGTCCGCCACCGTCGACGACGCATCCGGGTGCCTGAGCATGCTCTTGGGCGTGAACACCACCAGCGGCTTGCGCCATGCGCGCAGCGCCTGCCGCCGCAGCAGGTGGAAGTGCTGGGCTGCCGTCGAAGGCTGCGCGATCACCATGTTGTCCATCGCCGCCAGCTGCAGGAACCGCTCCAGCCGTGCGCTCGAGTGCTCCGGACCCTGGCCTTCGTAGCCGTGCGGCAGCAGCATCACCAGTCCGCTCAGCAGGTGCCACTTGGCCTCGCCCGCCGCGATGAACTGGTCGATGATGATCTGCGCCCCGTTAGCGAAGTCGCCGAACTGCGCCTCCCACAGCACCAGCGCCTCGGGATAGTCGCGCGAGTACCCGTACTCAAAGCCCAGCACCGCCGCCTCGCTGAGCAGCGTGTTATACACCTCGAACCGCGCCCGCCCCTCCTGCATGTGCTGGAGCGGCGTGTACTTCTTCTCCGTCTCCACATCGGTCAGCACTGAGTGCCGCTGGTTGAACGTTCCGCGCTGTGAATCCTGCCCCGTAAGCCGTACCGGCGTGCCGCTCGTCACCAGCGACGCGAACGCCAGCAGTTCGGCCATGCCGTAGTCGAACGGCCGCTTGCCCTCCGCCATCTCGACACGCTGCTCATACAGTTTCTTCACCTTCGGATGGATGTTGAAGCCCTCCGGATAAGCACACAGCCCGGCCGTCAACTCCTTCACCTCGGCCGCCCCGATGCCGGTCTTCAGCGCCGCATCTTCGGCCGAGAGAGAGCCGCCGCGATACTGGTCCCAGTAATCCGGAAGCTGCGAAAGGTGCGGGATGCTCTCCGCCTTGGTAGCTTCCTTCTGGTCCTCCAGCAGCTCATTCTGGACAGCCGTCACCTCGCCCGCCGGATCGACACCGATCCGCTTGGCATAGGTCTTGTACAGCTCCGGCATGTCCTTGATGATCGCGTAGCGCTTGGGCGAGGTAACCGTCGGATCGTCGACCTCGCTGTGCCCATGCCGGCGGTAGCCGATCAGGTCGACCACCACGTCCGAGCCGAACTTGTGCCGATACTCCGCCGCAATCGTGGCCACGCGCATCACCGCGTCCGCGTCCTCCGCGTTCACGTGGAAGATCGGCACCGGCATGCGCTTGGCGATATCAGTCGCAAACCGCGAACTGTTGGACTCCTCCGGCACCGCCGTGAACCCCAGCAGGTTGTTCACGATGATATGGATGGTCCCACCCACGTTATAGCCCGGCAGCACCGCCATGTTCAGCGTCTCGGCCACGATGCCCTGCCCCGCGAAAGCCGCGTCGCCATGAATCAGAATGGGCAGCACCTGCAACTGACCGGAGAGCCCGTTGTCATCCACCTGCATTTCGTCCTCGATGCGCGTCTGCTTGGCCCGTGCGCGGCCCAGCGCCACCGGGTCAACCGCCTCCAGGTGGCTCGGGTTCGAAACCAGGTGCAGCGACATCGTTTGCCCGGTCGGCGACACGTACTCCCCCGTCGCCCCCATGTGATACTTCACGTCCCCGCCGCCCATGGTGCTGCGCGGGTCCACATCCTCGAACTTCGCAAAGATCTCCGTGGCGCCGCGCCCAACCGTATTGGTCATCACGTTCAACCGCCCGCGGTGGCTCATCGCAATCACGGACTTGGTCACGCCGCAGCCCGCGCTCACCTCAAACGTGCGCTCCAGGTAAGGAATCAGCACCGTCAAACCTTCCAGCGAGAAGCGCTTCGTCCCCAGGTACCGGGACTGGATCACCTGTTCAAAAAGCTCCGCTTTGATCAGTCCGGTAAGCACCCGCGCCTGCTCCACCGGCGGCGCGGCCTGCTCCATCTGCGCCTGCAGCCACTCACGCTGGTCGGCGCGCGCAATGTGCATGAACTCCACCCCGATCGTCCCGCAGTAGAAGCCTCGCGCCTCGGCCGCCGCGTCCTCCTCACCCTCCGGCACCGCGACCGGAAATGGCTCCGGTGGCAGGTACTGACCCAGCGGATCGAGCGTCGTCTGCAGATAGCCCCAGCGGCGAAACACGTCAAAGGTGGCCTCTCGCCGCTCGCTGTGGGCCGTCCCGTTCTTGTCAGAAGCGCCATTCCCCTGCGCGACTGTCTCCGTTCCCCGCTTTACCTTGGTTGCCATACCGTCGTCTGTCCTCATCCCCAACCCGCGCGCCTGCCGGTTCGCTGGTTCCAATTCGTTCCATACCAAGTGCTTTTCGCACCCTTGTCACTTGGTATGCTAGTCCCATCGGCAGGGCATAAGCACGTAGGCTGCCGATATTCGCACATGCTCCGGGCGGAAGGTCCCTCCCCTGCAAAGCTTTGGACCCAACCACTCTCCCGCGCGTCCAACCAGCAAGCCCGATGACGCCCCATGCCCCAATGAGCGCGCTACCCCGCTGGCTCTGCCCAACGCTCCTGCTGCTGGCCTCGGCCCCAGCGCCCAGCCAGGCGCAAGCCACGACACCCAGCCAGCCGCAAGCCCCAGCCGCGCCAGGCCCCGCCCAGCCGGCATCAGACTCCGCGCCCGGCAAGCCGCTGCCCGATGTCGCCGCTCTCATGCGCCAGGTGGAGGTCAACGAGCGCGCCGCCGAAGCGCTGCAACAGAACTACATCTATCGCCAGTTCATCGAAACCGACGAAAACGATTCCAAGGGCCAGCTCAAGAAGCGCGAGACCGTGGAAGCCGAGGTCTTCTGGCTCAACGGGGTCGAGGTGCGCCGCGTCCTGAAGCGTGACGGCAAGGACCTCACTGCGGACGAAAAGCAGAAGGAAGACGCCCGCATCGACAAGCGCGTCGTCGAAGCCAAAGCCCGCCGCGCCAAGGCCGACGCCGCGGGCAAGGAGACCGACTCGCACGGCCACGAGGAGATTACCGTGTCCCGTGTGCTCGAGCTCGGCGCCTTCTCCAACGAGCGCCGTGAGACCATCAACGGCCGCGACACCATCGTTGTCGACTATGCCGGTGACCCCCACGCCAAGACGCGCAACTCCTTCGAAAACGTCTTCCGCGAACTTGGCGGCACCGTCTGGATCGACGAGCAGGACAAGGCCATCCAGCACCTCGAAGGACGCTTCCTCAACGACTTCAAAATGGGCGGCGGCCTGATCGTCGATCTGCACAAAGGCACGTCCTTCCAGGCCACCTTCAGCAAGGTGAACAACGAGGTTTGGCTGCCGCAGTCCTTTGGCGGCCAGGGCAGCGTCCGCGCCCTGCTCTTCGTCAACATCCACGGCACCCAGGCCGGCCGCAACAGCGACTACCGCAAGTTCAAGGCCACCTCCACGCTCCTGCCCGCCTTCTCCGAGGTGGACTCAACCGGCCCCCAGCCTCCTGACACCACCCCGCCGCCGCCCCCGCCCTCAGCCGCCAGCCCCGATTTCCTATAACCTTGAAGCCCATGCCGACTCTGACCCATCTTCATCCCTCGGCCGCGCTGCCCGGCGGCGAGATCCAGCTCTTCGGCCGCGACCTTGGCCCCGAACTCTCCGCCGAGATCGCCGGCGTCAATGCGTTGGTCACCCTCGCGCGCCCCGGCCGCGCCACCATCCGCATCCCCGAGGGCGTCCTCCCCGGCGAGCTCGTCGTCAGCCGTAACGGCGATCGCTCCAATCTGCTCCACATCAACATCGCCGTGCCCATGGCGGAGAACCTGCACCCCGTCGCCAATCCTGCCGTCGATGCCGCCGGAAACGTCTACGCCACGCTCTCCGGCTCCCGCGGCCAGCAGACCCCGGTCTCTGTCTTCCGCATCGCCCCCGCGCCCGAGGGTGTCGTCCACGAGCTGCGCCCCTTTGTCCGCGAGATCCTCAATCCCACCGGCCTCGCCTTCGGTCCCGACGGCCTGCTCTACGTCAGCTCCCGCGCCGAAGGCATCATCTACCAGGTAGGCTCCTCCGGCGTCGCCCGCGTCTACGCCGAAGGCCTCGGCATCGCCACCGGCATCGCCTTCGACCGCGACGGCGACCTCTACGTCGGCGATCGCTCCGGCACCATCTTCAAGATCCGCACCGGCTCCACAGGTCGCGAGCAGGAGACCTTCGTCTTCGCCACGCTCGAGCCGTCCATCGCCGCCTACCACCTTGCGTTCTCAAGCCAGGGCACGCTCTTCGTCACCGGCCCCACCACCGCGTCAAACCAGGTCATCCACGCCATCGACCGCGACGGCAACGCCACCATCTTCTTCCGCGGTCTCGGCCGCGCCCAGGGCCTCGCCTTCGACCGCCAGGACAATCTCTTGGTCGCCGCCTCCCTGCGTGGCGATCGCGGCATCGTCCGCATCACTCCCGGCGGCGACGCCAGCCTGGTCGTCTCCGGCTCCAACCTGGTCGGCCTCTGCCTGCTGCCCGGCGGCCGCGCCGCGCTCGCCACCCGCGAAGCCATCTACGAAGTCAAGCTCGATCTATAACGTAGGGCTCGATCTTTGACGTCAAGCTGCCCTCGCGTACATAGCCTCGAAACCAGCCCGCGATCATCGCTCCGAGCTCGCCAGCGCCGCCAGCGCCTCGTCCGCCACGCGCATGATCCGCCACTCGGTCAGCGTATGCGCGCCGATCTGCTCGTAAAAACCGATCGCCGGAGCGTTCCAGGCCAGCACATCCCACTCCAGCCGCGGGCAGCCCTCATCGACCGCGATCCGCGCCAGGTGAGCGAGCAGCGCGCGCCCGATCCCCTTGCCGCGAAACGCCGGCGTCACGTACAGGTCTTCAAGCCGGATGCCGTGATGCCCGCGCCATGTGCTGTAGCTGGAAAAGAACAGCGCAAACCCGGCCGGCGTCCCATCCTCTTCGGCCACGACGCAGCGGAAGCGCGGAGCAGCTCCAAATCCATCGCGCAGCAGGTCCGCCTCCGTGGCCAGCACAGCGTCCGGCTCGCGCTCGTACTCGGCCAGCTCGTGGATGAAGCGCAGAATCACGGGAATGTCCGCCGGTGTAGCCGCGCGAATCCGGGGTCTCATCAAGGCTTGCTGTCCGCCGGCTTCTTGGGCTGATCTTTGGGCTGCGCAGCCAGCCACCTGTCAAACGGCAGCGTGAAAGCGAAAAGCTGCTGCTTAACGCCCTTGGAGTCGGTGTAGCGGATCTCCTTGACGTACAGCTCCGCGCCCTTGAGCACCGGCTCGTCCAGGCCGCGGGTATCGTAGAAGACGTACCCCGCGCGGGTGGAGTGCGCCGGGATGATCGTGGACGTAAAGCCGAAGTCCGCATCATCGTTCAGGATCTGCTGGTCCACCGGCTGGTGGTGGATGGTGATGGGAATCACCGGCAGCTTGGTTCCGGCGGCGGACTTGCCTGAAAAAAGCCTGCGGTTCAGGTCCTCATCGGTGGCCGCGGCCTCCTTCTCGCCCTCGGCCGGCAAAAACTGGATCCGCACCTCGTCCAGGTCGAGCGGCTCGTCGCGATCGTTCGTAATAATCACCCGAACAGGCAGAAACCCGTGCGACGCGTACTTCAGCCGGAAAAACGAGCAGTCGTCGTGGTAAAGACACGGGTCCGCGGCAAGGGTGACTTTTTCGTTCGAATGCGCATCGTTGAGCGGGTATTGCGCGGCCGGTTTCACCGGAGGCGCCGGACGCGGCTTGTCTGATGCCAGAGCCGGAGCGAACACGGACAACAGGAGCAGACTGCGGGCGACTTTGTTCAGAACCGGCGAGAGCGGCATTCTGCACTTGATTATCATCGTCGTTGGGCCTGCACGTACAGAAGAAAGACGTTCACCGGGAAAGACAGCGCGCCATCTCTGTGAGAGACGGCTCAGCGAGGCGGCGGGAAGCGATGTTCATGACGATCTACAGCTTCCTCCTCGGTCTCGCGCTGCTGGTCAGTGCGCCGTGGTGGCTGTGGCGCATGGCCGCCAGCGCGCGCTACCGCGCCGGCCTCGCCGGGCGTCTGGGCGCCGTTCCCGCTAAACTTTGCGCCCAGGCCCAGGGCCGGCGAGTGGTCTGGATCCACGCGGTCAGCGTTGGAGAGGTGCTGGCGACCGAACGGCTGGTAGGCGATCTGCGCGCCGCTCTCGGTGATGCCTGGCTGATCGTCCTCTCCACGACCACGTCTGCTGGCTACGAGGTCGCCGAGCGCAAGCTCGGTGTACCCGTGTTTTACTTTCCGCTCGATTTCGCCTTCGCCGTCCGGCGCTACCTGCGGGCGCTCCGGCCGGCGCTCTTCTGCACCATCGAAAGCGAGCTGTGGCCCCGCATGCTGGTCGAGTGCGAACGAATGGCCATCCCCGTAGCCGTCGTCAACGCGCGCGTCTCCGATCGCAGCTTTCCCCGCTACATGCGCCTCAAACGCTGGTGGCGTCCGCTGCTCGGCAAGGTAAGGCTCTTCCTCGCCCAGAGTGACGAAAGCGCGCAGCGGCTGCTCGCCATGGGCGTGCCTCCCGGCCGGGTACGCGCCGTGGGCAACCTGAAATACGACGCGCCCCCTCCGGCAGAAAGTCGCATCGCTCGCTGGATCAAGCAGCTTGCGGCAGGCCGCCCTGTCATCGTCGCCGGCAGCACTCTCGGACCCCGCAGCGCCAGGGAGGTAAACGAAGAGCAGATGGTCATTCAGGCCTGGGAGCGCCTGCCCCCCCGCGCGGACCGTCCCTTGCTCGTACTGGCTCCAAGACATCCCCAGCGCTTCGACGAGGTCGCGTCGGTCGCAATGAAGTTCCGCCTCGTGCGGGCCAGCCACGCCGCTGCAGTCGAGCCCGATCCCGCCGCCCCACCCGAGATCGTGCTCCTGGACACAATCGGAGACCTGGCGGCGGTCTATCAGGTCGCCAGTCTCGCCTTCATCGGAGGCAGCCTGGTGCCGAAGGGCGGCCACAATCCACTCGAAGCCGCCCGCTTCGGCGTGCCGGTGATCATGGGCCCGTCCTACGAGAATTTCCGCGAGATCGTCGATGGAATGCGGGCCGCGGACGCCATCCGCATCGTGAACGCGCCCGGCCTCTCCGAGGCATTCGCGGCGCTGCTTGCCCATGATCAGGGAACCCGCCAGGCCATGGAACAGCGTGGCCGCGCCTTCTACGAGGCGCAGGCGGGCGCAACGCAGCGCACCCTTGCCGCGCTGTTGGAGCTGGTCCGTTGAGGCGCCCGTGGGCCATAGGTCTGGTACCCCTCTACTGGGCTGCGCTGACGCTCAAAGATGCGCTTCATAAAGCCGGTCTGCGGCGGGTTCGATCGCTCGCCCGCCCCGTCGTCAGTGTGGGCAGCTTATCCGCTGGTGGCGCCGGCAAAACTCCCGTGGTGATCATGCTCGCGGAGCTGCTGCAGCGCCACGGCATCGGCGCCGACGTGCTCTCACGCGGCTTTGGACGCGCGTCCGGCGTCGTGGAGCAGGTAGATGCCGAGGGTTCCGCGCAACGTTTTGGCGACGAACCCCTGGAGATGGCCCGGGCTGGCCTGCGCGTTGTCGTAGGCGCCAATCGCTACCGCGCCGGGTTGCTGGCCGAGCAACAGCCGGCCGCAGGGAACGCCGCACCCTCATCCCAGGCTCATCTGCATCTGCTCGATGACGGCTTCCAGCATCGGCGGCTGGCCCGCGCGCTGGACGTCGTGCTGCTCACCCGCGAGGACGTCCGCGACTGGCTGCTGCCTGCGGGCAATCTGCGCGAGCCCCTGGCCGCCCTGCGCCGGGCTCATGTCATCGTCTTGCGCGAGGACGAGGCGGCCGACCTTGCCCCTCTGGCCCGGTGCCAAAGCCCGGCGCAGATCTGGATCATCCGCCGCGAGCTCCTGCTGCCGCCCGAACCCCCAAAGCGGCCGCTGGTCTTCTGCGCCATCGCCCGGCCCCAGAGTCTTCTGGCCATGCTGCGCCAGGCCGGGGTCACTCCCGCCGCAACCGTCCTCAAGCCCGATCATCACTTCTGGTCGCCCGCGGACATCCACCAACTCCTGCAAGGCGCGCGCCAGGCCCACGCCGACGGCTTCATCACGACCGCCAAAGACGCTGTCAAACTCTCAGCGGAGTGGCTCCAGGTGCTGTCCTCCGCAGGCCCGCTCGCGGTAGCCCGGCTGCGGGTTCAGCTGCTGGACGAGGACCAGGCTCTCACCACGCTGCGCCAGATCGCCCCCAATGCCCCACCCGGCTAAGCCGCGGCTGCATGATGCGGCGGCATGAGGCGGCTGCGTGAGGCGGCTGCGTGAGGCGGCTGCGTGAGAGGATGAACTCTTGGAGTTCGATCGGCAAATACGGCGGCCACTGCGCGTCTTGATCGTGCGTGTGGGCGCAATGGGCGACATCCTGCACGGCCTGCCCGCCGTCACCGCGCTCCGCCAGCAGATGCCCCGCTGCTTCATCGGTTGGGCCGTCGAGCCGCGCTGGGAACCGCTGCTCGGTCCTCCGCTGGTCGACCGTCTGCACCCGGTGCCCACGCGAGATTGGAAGCGCCGGCCGTTTTCCCTCCAAACCCTTCGCCAGATCGCAGACCTGCGTCGCGAGTTGCGTGCCGAGCGCTACGACCTGTGCGTCGATTTGCAGGGATCCATCCGCAGCGCCGCCATCGGGCGCATGGCCGGAGCTCCGCGCTTCATCGGCCCCGCCCAGCCTCGCGAGCAGCCGGCGCGCCTCTTCTATCGCCAGCCGGTGCAGCTGCAGGCAGCGCACGTCATCGACCACGCCTGTGAGCTGCTCAGCGCCGGCGTCGGGCTCCGCCTTCAACCCGCCCATGTCGAGCTGCCAACGAACATCGCCGCCGAACACTGGCTCCACGGCCTGGGCCTTCAAGAAGCACAAGAAGGTTTCGTGCTCCTGACCCCTGGCGCCGGTTGGGGTGCAAAGCAGTGGGGAGCCGAGAACTATGCGCAGGTCGCCAGCGCCCTCTCCGCCCGCGGCTTCAAAGTCCTCATCAACACCGGAACGCCTTTCGCCCACGCCACCGAAGCAATCAGCCCCGCCGCCCATGCCGCCGCCCGCCAGGTCGCCTGCTCCGTAGCCGAGCTCATATCGCTCACGCGCCGCGCCGCACTGGTCATCGGCGGCGACACCGGCCCCGTCCACCTCGCCGCCGCCCTTGCCCGTCCCGTCGTCGCGCTCTTCGGGCCCACAGACCCGCGCCGCAACGGCCCAGCCTTCCCTGGCGCGCGCGTTACCGTCCTCCGGCACCCATCAAGTACGCTAAGCCACAAGCGACTCCGGCAAACCGAACCCGGCCTTTCGAAACTTACCGTAAACGAGGTCCTGGAAGCGGCCCTGGCCACGCTCGCCAACCTGCCTGCCGAAAGCGCAACAATGTACCAGCGAGAGAACGATCATGGCTGAGCTAAGCGGTGCGCAGAAGTTCGCCCGGCGCGTCAGAGTACCCACGGGCTTCCTGGTCGCGGCGGCCTTCCTGTGGCTTGCCCGTCCCACGCCCCGAAGCCTCGCCCTCAGCCTGCTCCTGGTTCTACCCGGGCTTTGGCTTCGTGGTTACGCCGCCGGGTATGTACGCAAGAACGCAGAGCTGACCAGCACCGGCCCCTACGCCCACACCCGCAATCCGCTCTACCTCGGTTCCCTGCTCATAACACTCGGCTTTGCCGCCGCGGCCGGAAGCTGGTGGCTGGTGTTGCTCTTAGCCGGTATGTTCGCGCTCATCTACATCCCCACCATCCTGGGCGAGGAGGCCTACCTCCGCGCCAACTTTGCCGGCTTCGACGACTACGCGGCGCACGTCCCGCGGCTGCTTCCCAGGCTCACCCCTGCGCCGTCCAAAAGCGGAGCCGGCGCCTTCTCGCGGCAGCGCTACCTGCACCACCGCGAGTACAATGCTCTTATGGGGGCGGGCGCCATTTACCTGGTTCTCTGGCTGAAGATTACGTACTTCATCCGGGACCACCACATGTTCATCATCGGGTTCGGCAAACCCTCCTGGTGGCACTGACCCGTCTCACATCTCAATCCGCGGTGATGCCTTTTGCCTAAAGCACGAATTCTGGAGTTTCACCCTGCCCTGCTCGCCCTGGCGGGTCTCATGTTCTTTCCCTCGCTCTGCCCGGCGCAGATCCTCGGGCTGGGCAAACCGGCGGTACCGGTCGTCATCCCGACCCTGCAAGCGCCCGACCCCAGCTTCGCCTTCCCCGCGCGCCAGACTCTCACCTTCACCGTCGACTGGCGCGTCTACACCGCCGGCACCGCCGTCTTTCACCTCGAGCAGCAGGGCCCCATCGAAAAAGTCACCGCCACCGCCGACACCGTGGGCAACGTCCACATGCTCTTCCCCGTCGTCGACCGCTTCCAGGCCGGCTTCGACACCAAGACCGGCTGCTCCACCGGCTTCAGCAAGAACATGCAGGAGGGCCGCCGCAAGGTTTCTAGCGACCTCACCTTCAACTACGCGACCGGCAGGCAGAGCGAAATCTCGAAAAATCTAGTCAAAGGCACCAGCAAATCGGAGACCGCCTCCATCCCCGCCTGCGTCACCGACACCCTCTCGGCAATCTTCTACGTGGCCTCGCGACCCCTCATCGTCGGCCAGCAGGTTAGGTTTCCGCTCGCGGACTCCATGCGCACGGTAACCGTCGCCATGAAGGTCGAGGGCAAGGAAGAGATCAAGGTCCCAGCCGGAACCTTTCAGACCATCCGTGTGCAGCCCACGGCCGACGAGGGTATCGTCAAAAATCGCGGCGCCATCTGGATCTGGTACACCGACGATGCCCGGCACATGCCTGTGCAGATCCGCGCGCGGCTCCTCTGGGGCACCTTCACCTTTCACCTCCAGAGCGTCGAAGCCAAATGACCGGCGAGCACACGGCAGGCCTGGGTCTTGATTCAACCGCGCGCGAACGCATTGTCTTATGTCTCTCCGGCGGGATGGACTCCTGCGTCTGCGCGGCCCTCGCCGCCCGCGATCGCGACGTCTACGCGCTGCACTTCAGCTACGGCCAGCGCACCGAGGCCCGCGAGCTGAAATCCGCCCGCGAGATCGCGCGGCTCACCGGCGCCAAAGAGCTGATGCACCTCAGGATCGATCTCTTTCGCCGCATCGGAGGGTCGGCGCTGACCGACACCAACATCGACGTCCCGGAAGCTGCCGAAGAGAGCCAGATCGGCGCCTCCGTGCCCGTCACCTACGTCCCCTTCCGCAACGCGCACTTTCTATCCGCCGCCGTAAGCTGGGCCGAGGTTCTGGGCGCAAAGTCAGTCATGATCGGCGCCGTCGAGCAGGACAGCTCCGGCTATCCGGACTGCCGCCCGGCGTACTATGAGGCCTTCAACGAACTCATCCGCCAGGGCACAAAAGAGGGCGCGATCCGGGTCGAAACCCCGCTCATCGCGCTGCGGAAAAGCGAGATCGTCCGCCTGGGAGTTGAACTCGGCGCACCGTTCCATGTAAGTTGGTCATGCTATTCAGGCGAGCAAGAAGCCTGCGGTGTGTGCGAGAGCTGCGCGTTGCGGCTCAGAGCCTTTCGCGAAGCCGGAGCATTGGATCCGGTGGCGTACGCGGGGCAGGCCAGCAGCGTCTCGGCAACCCCGGAGCGCAGCTTTGAGGTCGATTGATAGTCGAAGTTTGGAACAGGCATCAGCGCAGCGAAAGCGCGCGGGGAGAGACAAAGTGAAACGTTTGAGCGCATTCGGCCTCGGCAGGATCATGGTAGCGGTAGCAGCGGTATGCATGACCTTCGTGCAGCCCAAAGACATTGCAGCGCAGGCCCCTGCAGCCAAGCTGCACGGGCACGTCAACAACCCGGCCGGCGCGCCGCTCAAGGCCGGCGACATCAAGCTGACCACGGACAAGTCGTCCGCCGCCAAGGACCGGGCCTACAAGTTCTCCTTTCCGATCGACGCCAACGGCGACTACAAGGGTGAGAACATCGCGCCCGGCGACTACCTCGCCGTAGTCTTTGTCGACGGCAAGACCATCGACTTTCAGAATGTTGTCCTCAAGGCTGCCGATGACAAAGCGCTCGACTTCGACATGACCCGCGCTGAATACCTCAAGCAGCTCACGCCCGAAGAGCGCAAGGCTATTGAGGAGAACAAGAAGCACAACGCGGAGGCGATGGCCGACAACGCCAAGATCGCCAACATCAACAAGACGCTCGAGCAGGCGCGCGCCGATGAAAAGAACGGCAAAGCCGCCGATGCCGTGACCGCCATCCAGGGTCTTACCGCTCAGCGGCCCAACGAGGAGATCCTCTGGGGTGCGCTCGGCGAGGCTCAACTCGCGCTCGCGGACGACTCCTACAAGGCGGCCAAGGCAGCCAAGACGCCGATCACCGATCCCAAGATCGTTCAGGAGTACGGCGACGCCGCAGCCTCCTACCAGAAGGCGATCGATCTCGACCCCACCGCTAAGAAGCCCAACCCCGAAGCTCTCGCCGTCTACTATCAGAACCTCGGCAAGGCGCTTGGCCGCGAGGGCAAGTTCCCCGAATCCGCAGCCGCCTACGACGCCTCCGCCAAGGCCTCTCCCGGGACCGCCGGCCAGGCCTACTACAACGAGTCCGCCGAGCTCTTCAACGCCGGCAAGACGGACGAGGCAGGTGCCGCCGCCGCCAAGGCCATCGCCGCTGACCCCAAGCGCCCCGAGCCCTATTACATCCGCGCCCAGTCGCTCGTCGGCAAAGCCACCATGGATCCCAAGACCAACAAGTTCATCCTGCCTCCAGGCTGTCTTGAGGACTACCAGGAGTACCTGGAACTCGATCCCAACGGCAAGTTCGCCGCTGAGGTCAAGGACCTTCTCGCCAACCTCGGGCAGCCGGTCAAGAACTCGTTTAAGGCAGGCAAGAAGTAGCAGGCTTCCAACGCATGCGGGACGAAGCCCCGGGGCGACTTGCCCGGGGCTTTCGCTTGGCGGAAAGGCTGGTCATCATGGGCTCTGCGCCCGGCAATCTGGTGGACTTTGAAGCAGCGCTCCGCATCGTCGAGCGTGCCGCTCGCGAGATGCTTCGCCGCCCTCCGCGCACCGACCGCGTTCCTCTGCTCGACGCAGCCGGACGAGTTCTTGCCGAACCCCTCGTGGCGGATCGCGATCAACCCGCCTTCGACCGCTCCACGCGCGATGGGTTCGCGGTACAGGCAGGCGCGCTCAATGCCAGCGCCGGGCTGCGCCTGCTCGGCCAACTGCGCGCCGGCGAGATCTGGCGCGGCGCCAATGTCGACCCGCATTCAGCCGTCGAGATCATGACCGGAGCGCCCTTGCCCCTGGGAGCCGACGCGGTCGTCATGGTAGAGCACGTGCAGCGTGTCGACGACATTATCAGGCTCGCGCCCGGACGCGCCCTCACCGCGCGGGACAACGTCGTACCCCGCGCCAGCGAGGCCCGCTCCGGCGAAGAGCTGCTCCCCGCCGGCACTCGCCTCGACGCGGCCGGCATCGCGCTCGCCGCCAGCTGCGGATGCGCCGATCTCACGGTCTTCGCGCGGCCCATGGTCGCCATCGTCGCCACCGGCGACGAACTCGTCGAGCTCCATCAGACCTCCGGCCCCCAGCAGATCTTCAACTCCAACAGCTACGCGATAGCCGCCATGACCCACGCTGCAGGGGGCCATCCCGGCCGTCTCGCCATCGCTCGCGATCTCCGCGAAGAGGTCTGGAAGCGCGTCGCGCAGGGTCGCCTGTGGGACCTGCTCATCCTCTCCGGCGGCGTCTCCATGGGCGAGTACGACCTCGTCGAAGAGGTGCTCGCCCAGTTCGGCGCCGAGTTCCTCTTCACCGGCGTCACCATGCAGCCCGGCAAGCCCGTCGTCTTCGGCCGCCTGCCCGCCCGCCAGCATCACCCCAACGCCACGCCCGAGCCCGAATGCTACTTCTTCGGTCTGCCCGGCAACCCCATCTCCACCCAGGTGACCTTCCACTCTTTCGTCGAGCCGTTTCTACGCGCGCTGGCCGGCGAGATCGGTGCATCGCCGCGCTGGGCCCAGGCCACCCTCTCCGACGATGTGCCCGCCAAACCTGCCTTGACGCGGCTGCTCCCCGCTCGCATGCAGGGCGTCAACGTACGCGTCATCGGCTGGCAGGGCTCCGGCGACCAGGCCGCAAACGCCCGCGCCAACTGCTACGCGGAGCTGCTGCCCGGCGTCGCTCATCGAGCCGGAGATGTGATCCGCGTGCTGCTGCGTTAGCATCACTTGCATGTCCTCGGAAGCTCTCCATCTGCAAACGTCGCACCAGGCTCCCGAACGGCTGTCACACTTTGACGACGCCGGTCAGGCCCATATGGTCGACGTCAGCGCCAAGTCCACCACCCGCCGCGAGGCCGTCGCCGCCGCATTCGTCGAGCTCTCCGACGCCGTTCTCGCCGCGCTCCCCGCCAATCCCAAGGGAAATCCCCTGGAGGTCGCTCGCTTCGCCGGCATCCAGGCAGCCAAGCAGACCTCCACGCTCATCCCCATGTGCCATCCGCTGCCGTTGAGCTTCGTCGATGTGCAGGCCACCATCGTCGCCGGCGGCGTGGCCATCGAGGCAACTGCCGCAACCACCGCGGGTACCGGTGTCGAAATGGAGGCCATGGTCGCCGCGTCCATCGCCGCGCTCACGGTCTACGACATGACCAAGGCGCTCGACAAGAGCATCCGCATCCGCGAGATCGTCCTGCTGCGCAAGAGCGGCGGCAAAAGCGGCGACTACATCCGCTCTGAACCTTCCGCCCCTGAGCTTACGTGAGAACCTGGGCCAGCGCCGCCCTTCGCGGCGTTGTAAGCCGCCGGCCAAGCTTCATCGTCGGACGTTCCACAAACCTGTAGAAGACCTCCGTCACGGCAAACGTCAGACCCAAATAAAGCACGAACATCGCAGCCAGCGGGATACGCCCGAAGACCGTGTGTATCAGCAGGAACAGCACCGTGCCATGCACCAGGTAGAGGCTGTAAGAGACCTTGCCCAGATGATGGACGATCGGAACGGTGAGGAACCTCTGAATCGGCCCGCAGTGAATCCCAAGCACGATAAAGCCCGCCGCGCCCAGCGCCACCAGCACCTCAAAGCAGCCGAACGGCACGCCCGGAATGGGATTCAGCGGACTCACGTAAGCGTAAAGAACCAGCGCCGCCAGCCCCACACCTGCGATAGTCGCGGGCTTCACTCCATCGAACCATCGCTCAATCCGTTCCAGATTCCGCGCCAGCAGACCACCCAGAACGAACAGCGCCGCATAGAAAACCGTCTCCATCCAGTCGCCCACCGTGTCCCGGCCGAAATGCAGCAGCCGCGGCAAGAAGTGCGTAAGTGTCAGCGCGACGGCCCACAGCCCCGCCATCAGCAGCACGCACGTTCGCAGCCGCCAGCGCACCACCGCCAGCGCCAGGAACGGAAACACCAGCGACACCCGCATCTCATACACCAGCGACCAGAACGCCGTATTGAACTGCGCAAAATCGTAGCTGCCCAGGAACAGCACGTGCTGAATCACCAGCGAGCGCGTCACCGGTTCTGACCACGTGGCATTGATCCAGCTGTTCGCGCTCACCATCGGCCGCGTGTAGTGGTCGCCCGCAATCGCCAGCGCCAGCGCCACCAGGTATGGCAGGTAGATGCGGCACACTCGCTTGATCAAGAATGCCGGGTAATCGAGCGCCGAGCGGCGCAGATACGGCAGCGTCAGCACGAAGCCGCTGAGCACGAAGAACAGCATCACCGCCTGGTGCCCGGCCACCAACACCCGCAGCGGCGTATGCAGCATCCAGTAGTTCAGCCCCGGCGGCACAATGTAGTTGAAGTGGCTCAGCACCACCGACAGCGCCGCCAGTCCGCGCAGCGAGTCCAGTTCGTAGAAGCGCCGCGGCTGTCCCGTGCTTCTCGCCGGTGCATCGAGCGGTGTGTCAGGGCTTACGGTTGCGGGCATGTCGCCGGGCTCGTCAGTCGAAATTGCAGTCGACTTATTCTCACACGACGGCGGCCAATGTCACCGCAAACAGGCAATCGGCGTCGTTGAACGTACGCACCGTCGCGAAGCCCGAGTCGCCCAGCAGCGCAGCGACACTCTGCCCCGTGAACTTGTGGCTGTTCTCCGTGTGGATCGACTCTCCGGCCGCGAAACACACCGTCAGCGCCGGCCCCGCCGAGTTCGCCGGAATCCTCACGCTTTGCGCCGCCTTCGAGACCAGGTGCATCTCGATCCTCGACTGTGCCGCATTCCAACGCGCCTCATGCCGAAAGCCATCCAGCGCGAAGTTCGTCTCCAGCTCCCGGTTTAGGCGCCTCAGCACGTTCAGGTTGAAGGCCGCCGTCACGCCCGCCGCATCGTCATACGCCGCCAGCAGCGACGCCACAGACTTCGTTCCACCCGGGGCCAAATCCGTACCCAGCAGCAGATGGTCGCCCCGCCCCAGCTGCGAGCGCAGGTTCGCTAGAATGCCCCGCGCCTCCGCTGCCGAGAAATTGCCGATGCTCGAGCCGATATAAAGCGCCAGGATCGCGCGCTCCGGCTCCCGCTCCATCCGAACCGGATCCGTAATGTAGTTCGCCACCTGCGGCCGCACTACCACACCGGGTAGATGAGCCTCGATCTCCGCCCGCGCTTCAGCCAGCGCCGTGGGGCTGATGTCGATCGGCTGGTACAGCACGCCCTGCTGCAAACGCGTCGCGGCTTCCAGCAGTATCCCCGTCTTCGTCGCCGTGCCCGCGCCCAGCTCAACGATCGTCACCGGCGACCCAACCTCCAGCAGCAGCCCCTCTGCATGGGCAGCCAGCAATGCCCGCTCCGTGCGCGTCAGGTAATACTCCGGGAGCCTCGTAATCTGCTCAAAAAGCTGCGAGCCCGCCTCGTCGTAGAAGAGCCACGGCGGCAAAGTCTTCGGCTTGGCACTTAGCCCTTGGCGAGCGGCGGCTGCCGCGGAGTCAACAGCAGAGATTGCTTCGGCGATCGGGGACAAGAGAGCTCCGGCTGGCTTGAAATAATTGCACGTGCGACATTCTATGACGCAGTTCTAACAACGCAGGATGTGACTTATTCCCTGACCCTTATACACAGTTGATCGACATCACAGGTCCCTGGCCAGCCTCACGCCGGAGAACTGCCAGCGCGTTGACGGTGGAAAGAAGTTCCGATACGTCGCCCGGATGTGCGTCGCCGGTGTCACGCACGATCCGCCCCGCAGAATCACCTGCGACGACATGAACTTGCCGTTGTACTCGCCCAGCGCCCCCGGCAGCGGCCGATATCCCGGATACCCCGTGTAGCCCGAACTCGTCCACTCCCACGCGTCGCCGAACATCTGTTGCAGCGTGGTCAGCGGCGCTGCCGCGGCCGGGTGCAGCGCTGCCGTCTCAAGCATGTTCGCCGTCGTCGCCAGCAGCGCCGTCCGCCCCGCGGCCTGTGCCGGAAACGAGATCAGTTCCGGCCGCGCGGCGGTTCCCTTCATCAACGTGGCAAGCGATTGCGCCGCATGCTCCCACTCGAACTCCGTCGGCAGCCGCGCGCCCGGAGTCGATAGCGCACTCCACCGTGCGAACGCATCCGCCTCGAAAAAGCTCAGGTGGCACACCGGTGTATCGGCAAGCTCATCCAGGCAGCGAGAGCCATGCAACGTGTAGATCGCCCAGCCCGATGCCGAGTCAACATTGCGCATCCAGTAGAGCGGCGCCTGCCAGCCCTGCTCGCGAATCGTCGTCCATCCCTCCGAAAGCCACAGCTCCGGCCTCGTATACCCGTTGTCCTCCATGAAGGCCAAATACTCCTGCACCGTCACCAGCCGGCTCGCCAGCGCAAATGGCTGCAGGTAAACCGTGTGTCGAGGCGTCTCGTTGTCAAACGCAAAGCTCTGCGCGTCGTTCACGTCCGGGCTGATGCCGATCTGCGTCAGCCCGCCCGCGAAGCAATGAAACTCGGGCGCGGGCAGATCGTACGCACGCCTTGAAGCCGATCCCGACCGGTACGCGGGGTGCAGCGGATTCGTAAACAACGCATGCTTGACGTCCGTAGCGATCAGTTCCAGATGCTGCTGTTCATGCTCCAGGCCCAGGGTCACCCGGCGCAGCACCTCGCCCTCGTGCCCCCCGAGTTCAGTCTCCAGCAGCCCGCCAAGCGCCTCATCCACGTAGGCCCGATAAGCCACGACATCCGCCAGCGCAGGCCGCGAGAACGACGCCCGCAGATTCTTGGCCGGCATCTCGCCCAGCGAGTTGTAATACGAGTTGAACAGCCAATGAAAGTCCGTATGATAAGCCTTGTAGCCACTCGCAAACGGCGCCAGCACAAACGTCTCGAAGAACCACGAGGTGTGTGCCAGGTGCCACTTCACCGGGCTCGCGTCCGCGCTCGACTGCACCATCATGTCTTCCGGTGAGAGCGGCTCCGTGAATTCGAGCGTAGCCGCCCGCACTGTGCGGAAGCGATCCCGAAGTGCGACTGCGGTACGACAGCCGGCGGGGGTTACGGTCTGGCTGGACATAGCTTTGGTTCCTTCTCCATCGGCTGCTTCAGTGCCACTGCAATAAGTCTTCCATTCGATGCAGGTTCGCCCACCCGGGTTCATTCAATTGCAGTAAACCCGCTTGCAGCCTAACCGAAGATCGCGGCGAAAGGAAACCTCATCGCGCCGCGAGTTGGTATGGCAAAACATTGCTTCTCCTGTATAACCTGTGATGTACAAAACGCTAAAGATTCAGCACCGACGTACCTGTAGCGGGAGGAGAACCCATGGCCGCCGACACCCTGACTCCGCCTGATTTTGAGGCCATCAAAGCCCGGCAGCAAGCCGCCTGGGCCACGGGCGACTTCGCCGTGGTCGGCGCCGCTCTCGTCATCATGCCCGAGCTGCTGTGCGAAGCCATGGACATCCGCAGCGGCTGGCGCGTCCTCGATGTCGCCGGCGGCAGCGGCAACGCCTCGCTCGCAGCCGCGCGCCGCGGATGCCGCGTCACCTCCACCGACTTTGTCCCCGAGCTGCTCGAACGCGGCAAGCTGCGCGCCGCCGCCGAAGGCCTCAGGATGGACTTCCTCGTTGCCGATGCCGAGAATCTCCCCTTCTCCGATGCCGAGTTCGACGCCGTCATCTCCACCGTTGGCGTCATGTTCGCGCCTCAGCAGGAGCGCGCCGCCGCCGAGCTGCTGCGCGTCGTCAAGCCCGGCGGCAAAATCGGCCTCGCCTGCTGGACGCCCGGCGGCTACATAGGGCAAAGCTTCCAGCTCATGGCCAGGTACGTTCCACCTCCGCCCGGTCTCAAGCCGTCATCGCTCTGGGGCACCGAGCCCCGCCAGCGCGAGCTCTTCGCCGGCGCAGCCAACATCGACGTCGCCACGCGCATCTTCACCATGCGGTCCCTCTCGCCGGCCTTCTGGATCGAGCACATGAAGATCTACTTCGGCCCGTTCAACCGCACCTTCGCGGCGCTCGATCCCGCCGGCCAGGATGCCATGACCAACGAGCTGCTCGCCCTCATCGCGGCCCACAACCGCGCCGGCGACGGCACCATGGTCGTACCCAGCGAATACCTCGAAACCGTCATCACACGTTAGCCTCATAACAAACGGCAGCGCTCAAGCGTGATTGAGCAGCCGCGCCAGGCCATACGCCGCCGCCGCCGCGGCACCGCCAATCAAGGTCGTCTGCACAGCGCTGCGCAGCGTACCGGTACCCACCAGCCGCCCCTTGATCGCCCCGAACAGCGCCAGCGCGATCAGCGTGATCGCCACCGAAAGCTGCAGCGCACGCAGGCTGTCGGCCAGCAGCATATACGGCAGCAGCGGCACCAGCCCGCCCAGGATGTAGCTGATCGCAATCGTCAGCGCCGACCGGTGCGCCCGGTTCGGTGCCGGCGTTTCCAGCCCCAGCTCAAACCGCATCATGAACTCCACGAAGGCCGTCGGATTGCGCTCCAGCGCCTCCAGCACCGGCCTCGCCGCCTCGCGCGGAACCTGATACTGCTCAAAAATCTCGTAGATCTCCTCGGCTTCATCCTGCGGCCGCGTCACAATCTCCGTCTGCTCCCGCTCGAGCTCGGAGGCGTAATGTTCCGCATCGCCCCGCGCCGCCAGGTAGCCGCCCAGCCCCATCGCGATCGATCCCGCCGCAATCTCAGCCAGCCCGGCCAGCACTACGATGTGCGGGTTCGACACCGCGCCCGACAGCCCCGCCGCCAGCGCGAATGGCACCGTCAGCCCATCCGACAGCCCGATCACGATGTCCCGTATCGCCTCCGTCGATTCGAAGTGGTGCTCCTGGTGCGAATGCGCACCCGGCTGGCCCGAGGCGTGCGCCTGCGCCGCCGCCGGGGCACGTGCCTGTACAGACGCCTGGGTTCGATAGCCGCCATCCTGCATGGGCGGAGTTTACCGCACCCTCTTCCACACGCGGTAATTTGCCGCGGCGGAGACTTTCGCCGCAAAATCCCGTCTCTATCCGTAGAGTCGAACCGGCAGGCGCGAGGGGCTTTAGATGGTGGCGAAACGAAGCAGGATGTATCGAGTGGCAGCGCTGTTCTTCGCGTTCGCCTCCCTCGTCGGCACACTTCCGGCGACCGCCCAGGCAGGCGATCCCGCCCAGGCGCCCGTCGCCATGGGCAACGCACGCATGGTCCGCGGCACCATCACCGCCGTCGCGCCCGACAAGCTCACCGTCAAGACCGAACAGGGCGATCTCTTCAGCGTTGCCATCTCGGCGAACACCCAGGTACGCAAGGGCCGCGAGCCCATGAAGCTTGCCGACGTTCATGTCGGCGACGGCGTCGGCGCCATGGGCGAGATCGATCAGCCTTCCAAAACCGTACACGCGCTCTTCGTCAGCGTCGTCACCGCGGAAGACCTCAAGAAGGCCCGCGAAGCCATGGGCAAGACCTTCATCTCCGGCACCGTCACCGCCATCGACGATCTCAAGCTCACCGTCAAGCGCACCGATGACGTCGTCCAGGTCATCGCGGTCGATGAGGACACCTCCTTCCGCCGCGGCGCGCGCGGCATGCAGATGGCGCTCGGAGCCGATGGCCCGGGCGGAGGCAGCGGCAACGGCTACGGCGGCGGACGCCGCGGAGCTGGAACCAACTCCGGCTCCGCAGCCGGCCAGGGCGCCCCAGGCGCGTCCGCCAGCCCCGGCGCACCCGAGGGCGAACCCCTCACCCTCGCCGACGTGAAGGTTGGCAGCGTCGTCGCCGGCCCCGGCTCCATCAAGAACGGCATCTTCGTCGCCAAGACCCTCGGCGTCGCCGAGCCCGGCGCCCAGCGCCAGCGCAGACGTCCCGACCCCGGCGGCCCAACGCCCGCGCCCGCGCCCGCTCCGGCCAAAGCTCCGGCCACCCCGGCGACTCCGCCCATGGAGTCCAATTAGTGCGGCTGATCTTGATGCGACTGATCTTGGTGCGCCAGACCCACGCAGACCAGGCGACACCTTCAAGCGCCCGGCAGCCCCGACCCGCCCGTCTCTCTCTCGCGGCCGCCTCACTCGCCCTGTGCCTGGCAACGATACTCCTGTCTGCCCCGGCACTCGCCGCCCAATCCCCCACCCCATTACCAACCCCCACCCAGACGCCTACCACCCCGCCCGACGCCCTCACGACTCAGCCGCCCGCAACTCCACCTCCGCAGGCGCCCGCGGCCAGCACCACCGGCGGCACCATCCACGGCACCGTCAAGGCCGGCAGCGTGCCTCTGCCTGGCGTCGCCATCACCGCCACCAACACCCTCACCGGCAAGAAATTCGCCACCACCACCGACATCGATGGCCGCTACGCCATGACCGTCCCGCGCACCGGCCGCTACGTCGTCCGCGCGGAGCTCGCCGCCTTCGCACCCGTCACCAGCGAAGTCCGCATCACCGCCGAAGCCGCCGACCAGGCCGCCGAGTTCACCCTCGAGCTCGCATCGCGCGCCGCCCAGGCCCAGGCCGCGGCCGGGCAGCGCGCCGCCCGCGCCACCGCCCAGGGCGCCGGAACCCTCGCGCTCAACATGACCGGCGCCGACGCCGACCTCGCCGACGCCAGCACCGGCACTGCCAATACCGGCGCCGCGCTTCCCTCGCTCGCCGGGCTGAACAACGACAACCCGGGCGCAGCTACTGAATCCGTCGCCGTCAGCGGCGCCGCCGGTATCACCAACCCGCTCGCCGGCCTCAGCGAAGACCAGGTTCGCGACCGCATCAACGACGCCATGCAGCAGGCCCGCCAGAACGGCGGCGCCACCAACGACCAGATCAACGCCGCCGTCTCCATGCTCGGCGGCATCCTCGGCGGCGGAGGCTTTGGCGGCCGCGGAGGACGCGGCGGCGGTGGTGGCGGCGGCGGAGCCTTCCGCAACTTCAACCCCGCGCAGCCTCACGGCTCCATCTTCTACCAGGGCAGCAACAGCGCGCTCGACTCCGCACCCTGGTCGCCCACCCTCGATCCCCTCACCAATCCCTCCGCCTACTCCAACCGCTTCGGCGCCAGCATCGCCGGCTCCCCCTACATCCCCCACCTCACCCGCCCCGACACCCGCCAGTTCGTCTTCATCAACCTCACCGGGCAGAAGAACCTCAACGCCTTCCTGCCCAACCCCGTACGTGTGCCCACCGCGCTCGAGCGCATGGGAGACTTCTCGCAGTCCTTCCAGAAGGTGAACGGCGCCCTCACGCCCGTGCAGCTCTACGATCCAGTCACCGGCCTGCCCATCCCCGGCAACAATCTTGCCCACTCCACCGCCGGCATCTCTCCGCAGGCGCTCGCGCTGTTGAACTACTATCCCGCCTGCAACGTGAACTGCACCTCCACCGACCCCACGGTCTACAACTACCAGACCATCTCGAACGCCGGCGCCAACAACATTGCCATCAACTCCCGCTACCAGCGCCAGCTCGGCCAGCAGACCGGCGGCAGCCCCTTCGGGCGCGGTGGCGGCGGCGGTGGCGGGCGTCGCGGCCAGAACCCCAACCTCCCTCCCGTGCTGCGCCAGAACATCAACGCCTCCTACAACTACTCCCACTCCGCCAGCGACCTGCGCAACATCTTCCTGCCCCTCGGCGGCGCCACCGAGAGCAACGGGTACGCGCTCAACCTCGGCTACGTCGTCAGCTACGGCAGGCTCTCCAATAACGCCTCCGTCAACTGGAACCGCAGCAGTGCCGAGACTCGCAACTACTTCACCGACACCAACAACGATCCCTCCGCCAGCGCCGGCATCGCCGTTCCCAACCTGGCCGCCAGCATGGCCGACCCCCGCTTCTACAACGGCCTCCCGTCCATCGGCATCACCAACTTCGCCAGCCTCACCAACACCGACCCCACCAGGACCATCAACCAGACCATCAGCTTCTCGGACTTCGTCGCCTGGCGCCACAAACGCCACAACATGCGCTACGGCCTCGACATCCGCCGCGTCCACGCCGACTCCATCGGCGGCAACAATCCGCTCGGCAGCTTCACCTTCACCGGCTACGCCACCGAGAGCCCGTCCGACCAGGTACGCCAGAGCGCCACCTCCACCAGCGGCTCCGGCTTTGCAGACTTCCTGCTCGGCCTCCCCGAGAGCACCTCCATCCAGGCCGGCTTGAACAAGATCTACCTGCGCGAGAACGTCTTCGACGCCTACGCCACCGACGACTGGCGCGTCCTCTCCAACGTCACCTTGAACTACGGGGTGCGCTATGAATACTTCGCGCCCTACACCGAGAAGAACAACCGCCTCGTCAACCTCGATCACAACGCCAACTTCAGTGCCGTCGACGTCGTCATGCCCGGCCAGACCGGTCTCTACCAGGGCAAATACCCCGGCAGCCTCGTCAACCCCGACCGCACCATGTTCGCGCCGCGCTTCGGCTTCGCCTGGTCGCCTAAATTCAAGTGGACCAAAAACACCGTCGTCCGCGGCGGCTACGGCACCAACTACAACACCACCGGCTTCTCCGCGTTCGCGCGCTCCATGTCCTTCCAGCCGCCCTTCGCGCAGACCCAGACCAACAACATCACCATCCCCACCCTCGCCAATCCCACGCCCATCGCCACCGGCTGCACCACCACCACTCCCGCCAAGACCCCCGCCCTCACCGGCGGAGTCACCATCCCCGGCACCATCGCCAACTTCACCCTCGCCGACGGCTTTGGAAACTCCGCCACCTCCACCGGCTGCTCCTCCCTCCAGCCCATCCACAACAGCTACGCCGTCAACAAGGACTACCGCCTCGGCATGGTGCAGGTCTACAACCTCAACATCCAGCGCACGCTTCCCCAGGGCATCGTCGTCAACCTCGGCTACAACGGCGCCAAAGGCAGCAACCTTGACGTCGTCGGCTCGCCCAACAGCACACCCTCCGGCGACACGCTCACCGGCGTCTCCTCCTTCATCTACGAGAACTCCGTCGCCGGCTCCCACTCCAACCAGCTCATCGCCAGCGTGCAGAAGCGCCAGCAGAAGGGCATCGCGCTCGGCGTCACCTACACCTACTCGCACGCCATCGACAACACCACGACCATCGGGGGCGCTAACGGGTCCGCTCAGCCCGTTCAGAACTTCTACCGGCTCGACCTTGAAGAGGCAAACTCCACCTTCGACCAGCGCCATCTGCTCACCGGCAACTGGCTGCTCGAGCTTCCCTTTGGCCCCAACCGCGAGTTCCTCAACAAGGGCGGCGTCATGGCCAAGGTACTGGACGGCTTCTCGCTCAGCGGCAACTTCACCTTCGGCACGGGCAACTACTTCACCCCGCAATACTCCGGCAACACCGCCGAAGCGACCTCCGGCAACGACTACACCCAGCGCCCCGACCGCATCTTCACCACGCCCATCCACGGCGCCGGCCAGCTCCGCGAGTTCTTCAACACCTCTGCCTTCGCCGCACCCACCGTCGTCAATGGCATCACCCAGTTCGGCACCGCATCGCGCAACTCCATCGAGGGCCCCGGCACCATCGCCACCAACGCCTCGCTATCGCGCACCGTGCAGCTCGGCTCCACCAGCTCCTTTGAAGCCCGGATCACCGCTTCCAACGTCTTTAACACCGTGCAGTACAGCGGCATCAACACCGTCGTCAACTCGGCCAACTACGGCCAGGTCACCAGCGCCGCCGCCATGCGCGCCGTCCAGTTCCTGGCCCGCTATAGATTCTGAACCAGAGGTAAGTCACCAGTGGCAAGCGGGGCAAAGCTATGAAACTCACACCACAGACGAAGCCCGAAGCACTGCGGCAGCCCAGAGCACAGCGCAAGCGCAACGCACAAGACTGGTTCTCCGTCGTGTTGCTGGCCGCGCTCCTCGGCTCCTTCGTCACCACGCCGCCCCCGGCCCTCGCACAGGCAGCCCAGCCCGCCTCGCAGTCTCCAGCCGCCCGGCCCGACGCCACCGGCCAGACCTTCACCTACCACAGCGATGTCAACATCGTCCTCACCAACGTCGTCGTGCGCGACAGGAAGACCGGCCAGCTCGTCAAGGGGCTCAAGGCCAGCGACTTCCAGATCCTCGAGGACAAGAAGCCGCAGCGCGTCTCCAGCTTCGACTACCAGTCTGTCGATGACGCCGCCGTCCTCGCCGAAAAAGGCACCGTGCAGGGCAAAGCCTCCATCGCCGACCTGCTCGAGCGCAACCTCGCCGCCACGCCCCAGCAGCTCCGCGACCATCGTCTCATCGTCGTCTTCTTCGACCTCAGCTCCATGCAGGACGAAGACATCGACCGCGCCGTCGACGCCGCCAGCGACTACGTCAACAAGCAGATGCAGCCCGCCGACCTGGTCGCCCTCGTAAGCCTCTCCACCGGCCTCACCATGGATCAGGACTTCACCTCCGACAAGGCCGCCCTGCTCAAAGGCCTCGCCAAATACAACGGCACCGACACCACCGGGTTCGCCAACGGCGGCACCGGCTCCACCGACGCCACCAGCGACGACGCCTCCAGCTTCGCCGCCGACGACACCGAGTACAACAGCCTCAACACCGACCGCGAGCTGCTCGCCATCCGCACCATCGCCAAAAGCCTCGAGCGCGTCGACCAGAAGAAATCCATGCTCTACTTCTCCGGCGGGCTCACCCGCAACGGCATCGAAAACCAGGCCAGCCTGCGCGCCGCCACCAACGAGGCCACCAAGGCCAACATGGCCATCTATAGCGTCGACACTCGCGGCCTCCAGGCTCTGCCGCCCGTCGGCGACGCCAGCAAGGGCAGCCTTCGCGGCAACTCCGCCTACTCCGGCCGTGCCGTCCAGGCCCAGTTCAACGCCAACTTCGCCTCCCAGGAGACCCTCGGCACCCTCAGCGCCGACACCGGCGGCAGGGCCTTCTTCGACTCCAACGACTTCGGCCCCGCCTTCCAGCAGGTCCAGCACGATACCGAGGCCTACTACATCGTCGGCTTCAAATCCACCAACCAGGCCCGCGACGGCAGCTTCCGCCACCTCTCCATCAAGGTCAACCGCCCCGACGTCGTCGTCGAGTACCGCCCCGGCTACTACGCGCCCGCCGACTTCCAGCACGCCAAGACCGAAGACCGCGAGCTCGCCCTCACCGAGCAGCTCCGCAGCGACCTGCCCGCCACCGACGTCACCGTCTACCTGCAGGCGCTCTACTTCCGCCTCAACGAGAACTCCTTCTACATCCCCATCAGCCTCGTCGTCCCCGGCTCCCAGATCCCCTTCCTCAAAAACGGCGATCGCGACAAGGCCAACCTCGACATCATCGGCCAGGTCAAAAATGCCCAGGGCATTCCCGTCGGCAACGTGCGCGACACCGTGAAGCTCGCTCTCGACGCCTCCCAGCAGGTCAAGCAGAAGAACATCCAGTACTCCACCGGCTTCACCCTCGCGCCCGGCCGCTACCACGTCAAGTTCGTCATACGCGAGAACCAGACGGGCCTCATGGGCAGCTTCGAAACCGACCTCAACGTGCCCGACCTCAAAAAAGCGCCGCTCAAGCTCAGCTCCATCGTCCTCGCCAGCCAGCGCGTGCCCAACACCCAGAAAAAGACCTCCAGCCCCCTCGTCCGCGACGGCGTCGAGTGGATCCCCAACCTGCCCCACATCTTCCGCCAGGATCAGCACCTCTTCTTCCTCTACGAGGTCTACGATCCCGCCCACCAGAAAGGCGAGTCCACCCCGCCCGAAACCGGTCCCGGCCTCACCCGCCGGCCGCCCCTCAGCGGCGTGCACGTGCTCACCAGCATCGAGTTCATGCTCGGCGGCTCCAAGGTCTACGAGACCCCGCTCGTCGAAGCCAACGCCATCAACAGCCCGGACCGCGGCGCCATCTCCTTCCAGTTCGACGTGCCGCTTGCCCCGCTCAAGCCCGGCACCTACGTCTGCCAGATCAACGTCATCGACGACGCCGGCGGCAGCTTCAGCTTCCCGCGCATGGCCATGCAGGTCATGCCCTCCGCGGTCGTGCCCGCCGTACCTCCCGCCTCAACGCCCGCCCCCACCACTCCGCCGCCCCCCGCACCCTAGCCGCTCTCCCGCAGCTACTCTGTTGACATTGCTGCTCCCGGGGGAGTATGACTTTTGCCAAGGTTTGATCGATGGCAGGAGGTCCTCCCATGATCAACGTGTCGCTCACCGTGTCGCCCACCAAGTCGCCCACCTTGTTCGTTACCTCGTCACCCGCCAAATCTTCTGCCAAACGCTGGTACGTCGCCCTCCTGCTGCCCATGACCGCGATGCTCTGCTTCGCGTCCGACGACAACCAGACCCCTGCCGACCAGGCCTCCATCGACCGCAACGCCCGCCACCAGGCCGCCGACTGGCAGCTCATGGTCCCGCATCTTCCCGACCCCACCACCGCCACGCCCGCCCAGCTCATGACCGCCGCCGACGTCATGCGCGCGCGGCGCATGCCCGAGGACGCCCTCGACTACTATCAGTACGCGCTCAACCGCGGCGGCGACGAGTCTGTACTCTCGAACCGCATCGGCATCACGCTGCTCGAGCTCCACCACCCGGACCTCGCCCGCATCGCCTTCCGCCGCGCCCTCAAGGCCAAGCCCAAGGACGCCCAGGCATGGAACAATCTCGGCGCCACCGAGTATGTCGCCGGCAGCTTCCGCGCCGCCATCACCGACTATCTTCGCGCCGTAAAGCTCGATAAAAAGACCGCCGTCTACCACACCAATCTCGGCACCGCCTACTTTGAAACCAAGGACATCGAAAGCGCCCGCCGGCAGTTCGAGACCGCTCTCAAACTCGACCGCAACGTCTTCCAGAAGAGCGACCTCGGCGGCGTCGAGGCGCACGTCCTCTCGCCCACTGACCGCGGCCAATTCTGCATGGAGATGGCGCGCCTCGCCATCAAACAGCACGACGACCAGAGCGTCCTGCGCTGGCTCGGCAAAGCCATCGACGCCGGCTTCGACATCCGCAACGAGATGGGCAGTGACCACGAGTTCGAACAGTACCGCAAGGATCCTCGCGTCGCCACGCTCATCAAGAACGCCAAGGCCCTCAAGCCCGGCCAGCTCGCCGACTCCGGTCCGGTCCCCACGCTCCCCGCTGATAAACCGCAGCCCTGATCCCGATCTTAGATGCTTCATCCTGAGCGGAGTTTGGCGCAGCTTTTTGCGCCAAAAGCAGTCGAAGGACCCCGAAAAGCTTAGTACTCCTCTACCGCCGGCCATCTCTCACTCCGCCCGCTATTTCTTGTACGGACAATGACGGCAATCCGAGTTGCAGCAGTACCCCCGCTTCAGGTGGTACGCGCTCGTAAACACCACGTACGGCCCCTCAAAATAGAAGTCGTCCGGCTCCAACTCCTCCGGTCCTTGCCGCTCTTCGTCCTGCCGGGTCGAGTCTTCGATCATAGGAAGAGCCTCGCCTCGGCCTTCACCGCTCCCGCCGCCGCCATCGGCTCTGCTGCCTCTGCCGTCTCCCCCACCATCGCTTCGTCACTCACCAGCGTCCCATTCCGGTAGCGCACAAACCGCCCCGGCACCGACGGCGTACGCGGCCCCGGCACCACAATGCCGGCCAGGTTCATCGGGTCCGCCGCCGCCACCCTGATCTCCTCGCCCGGCGCCTGCGACCGCGCTAGCCGCAGCGAATCCACAGCCTCCGGCAGCGCGAACTGCTCCCCGCCAAAGCCCGAAATAAACCGCCCGCCGCGAATCTCCCCCCGCGCCTCCAGCCTGCGCAGCACACTCAGCAGGTCCCGCCACTTCGGCGCATTCGACTCCCGCTCCAGCACATCCCGGAACAGGACCCCGTAGCGGCACAGCAGCATGCGCGCCGCCGACTCAAGCGCCGCATCCACCCGCCGCGCCTCGGCGATCAACTGCGCCTGGCGCTCGGCAGGCGTAAGCCGCGTCAACTCCGGCGCCGCCTCCGCCTCATCGCACAGCAGAGACCACCGCCCCGCCGTCGTCCGGCCCGCGGCCCGCCTGCTCAGCGAAGCCGGCGCGTTCGCCGCAGCCTTCCGCCGCGGGTCCATCATGCCACGCAACTGGTCAAATCCATCCGCCGACGCAAGCCCCGCCGTCGCAAGCTCCCACAGCGCCTGCTGCGTCTGCTGCCGCGTAAATGAGAGCAGCCGCTGCAGATCGTTCGCGAAGCACGCTCCCCGCTGGCGCAGAACCGCCCGCACCGCCAGCGCCTCCGGACTCAGCGCCGCCAGCAGCGTCGTTGCATCCACGCACTGCGCCGCCAGCGCATGCGGCAGCCACTCCGCGGACTCCCGCAGGAAAAACGTAATCGGCGCCGCGTTCGTCGGGATCACTCGTCGCGGCGCGCTCCCCTGCCCCGCCGACCACGCCGGGTGCGGCGAAACCCGACCCCACCCCACCGCACCTGAAAGACACAGCGCATCCAGCCACGCCGGATCGTAGCTCGCCACCCGCGCCGGCAGCAGCGTCCGCTCCCACTCCACCGCCGGCGCCTCAAAGCCCTCCAATTGCGTCAACGCCTCCAGCACGCCCTCTTCGCCCGCAAGCTGCGTCTGCGGCGCCAGGTGCTGCCACCCCAGCAGCCACCTCATGTACACCGCCGGCGGCACCGGTTCCACCTGCCGCCGCAGCGTACCCAGCGTCAGCCGATGGATACGCTGCAGAATCCGCCGCTCGCACCACTCGATCTCTCCCTCGCGCCCTTCCCCCACCGCCGGATGTTCAAACGCTCCCCGCAGCGCCAGCCCCTGCATCTCCACCGCCAGCAGCGCCTTGAAGATCTCGCCCGCAGGCACACCCAGCGCTGTCGAAAGCGCGTCCGCCGTCACCGGCCCGCTAATTTGTAACCATCCCTGAACACACTTCAGCACCGCGTCTGCATTCGTAACCGTTTCAGTATCTTGTCCAACCAGCGCCCGCGCCGCCGCTACCCGTTCCATCGCAACCCAGCACGGCGTACCTCCAATCTCCACCCTCTCCACGCGTCCGCTGCGCAGCAGCCGCTCGTAGAACAGCGGCCAATCCTGCGCCTTCTCCGTATCGATGAACTTGAGCGGCAGCACCACCAGCGACAGCAGCAGATCATGCAGCTCATGCTCATCCCGCAGGTCCGGCCAAAGCTCCGCCCGCACCGTCTCAATCGCCGCCGGATCCAGCCGCCCCGCATCCTCCGCCGCATCCATCGGCAGGCCGCGCCGCAGCGTCGTTGCCCGTGCCCTGCGCGCTGCCGCGTCTGCCTCATCCAGGTACGCATAAGGCATCGCGTTGATCAGTTCATGCGCGAACTGCGACGGAACCGGCGTGTCCACCGCTAGGCATCGTATCGCCCCGCTCGCCATCCCGCGCAGTATCTCGATCAGCCCCTCGAGATCCATCGCCTCGCTAAGTACATCCTTCATCACCTCGCGAACCAGCGGATGATCCGGTATCTGGATGTCTCCCACAATCGTCTCGAAACACGCCGCAGCCTGCGGAAACACATTCGCCATCAAGTCGTCCGAGCGCGTGCGCTGGATCTGCGGCGCCACCCGCTTCCCCTTCTGCACCCGCAGCAGCTGCAGCGATCGTCCCGCCGCCCAGCGCCAGCGATTCTTGAAGATCGGCGACGCGATCGACGCCTGCTCCAGCAGCTCCCGCGCCGTATGCTCCGTCAGAAACTGGAAGACGTCCGCCAGCGGAAAGCTATGCTGCTCCGCCAGCGAGATGTTGATGCCATTATCCGTAGCCGCAGCCTGCAGCTCGAAGTTGAACCCGCGGCAAAACCGTTTGCGCAGCGCCAGCCCCCAAGCCTTATTGATCCGGCCGCCAAACGGCGCATGCAGAATCAGCTGCATACCCCCGCCATCATCAAAGAACCGCTCCGCAATAATCGTGGTCTTCGACGGCACCGCGCCCAGCACCGCCCGCCCCGCCACCACGTACGCTACCAGCTGCAGCGCGCCGCTCCGGCACACGCCCGTCTCGCGCGTAAGCCACTCCACACAGCTCGCCACCTCTGGATGCGTTGGGTGCAACGTCCGCGGAGACACACCGCCCGTCCGCGCCGAAATCTCCTCCCGCAGCTCGCCCACTCCGCTCGAAAGCACCCCCGTCCGCTGCGGCGCCTCCCCCTCCCAGAATGGAATCGACGGCGGCGCACCATGCGCGTCCTCGACCAGCACCCGGCCCGCCGATTCGATCTTCTGAATCCGCCAGCTCGAGTTCCCCAGCAGCACCACATCACCCGGAGACGAGTCCACCGCAAAATGCTCATCGAGTGTCGCAATCTGTAACCCTTCCGGTTGCAATATCACCGCAAACAAGCTCGTGTCCGGAATCGCGCCTCCATTCGCGATCGCAATCATCCTCGCCCCGCGCCTCGGGTGCAGGTGCCGCTGAACTCCATCCCGCAGCAGGTAAGCTCCGTATCGCCCGCGGCTGGACTCAATCCCTTCGTGCAGCAATCCCAGAATCTCGTCGAACTGCTCTCGTGTCAGCGCCCGGTAGGGATAAGCTCGCGTCACCACCCCAAACAGCGCGTCCTCCTCCCACGGCTCCGCGCCGCACGCCGCCACCACCTGCTGCATCAGCACGTCGATCGGCGCATCCGGTATTTGTAACTGATCCAGTTCGCCCAAGCGCATCTTCCGGATCAGCGCCGCCTGCTCCAGCAGGTCGTCTCGCGTCGTCGCAAAAAACCTGCCCTTGGGAATCGCTCCTCGCCAGTGTCCGGCGCGCCCCACCCGCTGCATCGCCACGGCTACCGCACGCGTCGTGTTGATCTGGCAAACCAGGTCCACGTCCCCGATATCGATCCCCAGCTCCAGCGATGCCGTGGCAATCAAAATCTTGATCTCGCCATTCTTCAGCCGCTGCTCCGCATCCAGCCGCAGCCCGCGCGAGAGCGACCCGTGATGCGCCGCCACGTGCTCCGTGCCCAACCGTTCCGAGAGCTCAAACGCAATCTTCTCCACCAGCCGCCGCGTATTCACAAACACCAGCGTGCTTCGGTGCTGCTCCGTCACCGCCGCCAGCTTGTCAAAGATTTCCGTCCACATCGCCGTCGTTGCAATCGACCCAAGCTCGTCCGACGGCACCTCGATCGCCACGTCCAGCTCGCGCCGCTGACCCACCTGCACAATCCGCGCCGGCTTTCGTCCCGGCGCGCACCCGGTCAGAAAGTCCGCGACCAGCTCGATCGGATTCTGCGTCGCTGAAAGCCCGATCCGCTGCGGCGCCTTCGCGAGCCCCGTCAGCCACGCCCCCGGGGCCAGCCTGTTTTCGCCGCAAACCAGCGCCTCCAGCCGCTCCAGCGAAAGCGCCAGGTGCGATCCGCGCTTGTCATCCGCAATCGCATGAATCTCGTCCACGATCACCGTGCGCACCCGCCGCAGGTTCTCCCGCGACTTGCCCGCCGTCAGTAGAATGTAAAGCGACTCCGGCGTCGTCACCAGGATGTGCGGCGGATTCCGCAGCATCGCCGCGCGATCCTTCGTCAGCGTGTCCCCCGTCCGTACTCCCGTCCGGATCTCGGTCGAAAGATACCCCCGCGCAAACGCCAGCTTCTGGATCTCTGCCAGCGGCCCGTCCAGGTTCTTCTGAATATCATTCGAAAGCGCCTTCAGCGGCGAGACATACACCACCTCGGTATGCGCCCCCAACTCTCCCGCTATCGCCTTGCGCAAAAGCTGATCGATCGCCACCAGGAACGCCGCCAGCGTCTTGCCCGAGCCCGTCGGCGCCGAGATCAGCGTCGTCTCACCCGCGACGATGTGCGGCCAGCCCGCCTCCTGCGGCTCCGTCGGCGTGCCGAACTTCGCCATGAACCACTCCTGCACGATCGGGTGCGCCCACGCGAGTGAAGCCATGACTGGAGATTCCGCGACCATAAGCAAGTCTAACCCGTTCGCCTGCTCTTCGCTTCCACAACTCCTGTCCGCAACCCCATGCAGCTTGATAACGCCATGCAGCTACATATTGCCTGTCCCGATGTCCGACTGGCGCGCCGTCGGATCCGACTCGTCCAGATATTGCTCAATCACCCGCGCCAGCGAGCCCTGCGCCTCCAGGATGAAGTCGATCGCGTCCCGCCCCGCGCCCTGCCCGCCCGGCAGTGGCGTAATCCAGTGCGCCTCGTCCTTCACCTGCTGTCGCGCGTTGGCTGTGGCAATCGCCAGCCCGCAGATCCGCATCGCCGGCAGGTCCACCACGTCATCGCCCACATAGCAAAGCTCCTCGTGCGTGATCCCCGCCTTCGCCACGATCTCGTCGATCGCATGCCGCTTGTGCGCCTGCCCCTGGTACACAAACTCCAGCTTCAGATCGCGCGCCCGGATCGCCACCGTCTGGCTTTGCCGCTTCGTGATAATCCCCGTCCGCACCCCGCCCAGCCGCGCCAGCGAGATACCCAGCCCGTCGTGCGCATGGAATCCCTTCACCTCGGCGCCCGTGCCGTCCAGCTTGGGAATAATGGTAATGTCGCCATTCGTCAAAACGCCGTCGACATCGAAAATCAGCACCTTGATCTGGCGTGCGCGAGCCTGCGCGTCTTCAAGAGGAATCATCCTCCCATGATACCGTTTCAACCTCTCCGCCACTGTCGCCGCGCAAGGACTTGGCATCCAACCCGCTAAGCTATGACTAACCGCCGCCTCCTTCCCGCCCTTCTTTTTGCCGCCATCCTCCCCGCCACGCCGCTCGCCTCCCGCGCCCAGCAGGTCGTCACCGGCCCGGCCGCCTTCGCCGATTGGAATCAGCAGCAGCCCGGCGCTCGCCGCAAAATCACCGTCGCCGACCTCCCCGGACCACGCCCCGAAGAAGCCGTCGACAACGGCCCGCATCTCGTTCCCAGGCCCGAGGGCGCTTGGCCCATCGCGCCTCCCGGCTTCAAGGTCACCCTTTACGCCGGTGGCGACTTCCGCCCCACCGCCGCCTCATCCTCCATCAACAACCAGGCACCCTCCGTCCCGCGCGCGCCCTCCACCTTCCGCGAGCCGCGTCTCCTTCGCACCGCGCCCAACGGCGACATCTTCATGTCCGACTCCCACGGCGACAAGATCTTCGTCATGCGCGGCGTTGGTCCCGACGGCAAAGCCCAGACCATCTCCACCTTCGCCACCGGCCTCAACCTTCCCTTCGGCATCAACTTCTACCCCGCCGGCCCCAACCCCAAATGGGTCTACGTCGGCAACACTGACTCCGTCGTCCGCTTCCCCTATCAATCCGGCGATCTCGTCGCCACCGGCGCGCCCCAGACCGTCATCGCCCAGCTTCCCGGCTTCGCCCAGCTTCGCGGCGGCGGCCACTGGACCCGCGACGTCGTCTTCTCGCCCGACGGCAGCAAAATGTTTGTCTCCGTCGGCTCCGGCTCCAACATCGACGACCCCGACACCACCCCCAAGGAGTTCCACCGCGCCGACGTCCTTGAGTACACCCCCGACGGCAAGTTCCTCAAGGTCTACGCCTACGGCATCCGCAACTGCGTCGGCGAAGCCATCAACCCCGTCACCGGCCAGCTCTGGTGCTCCGTCAACGAGCGCGACAACCTCGGCAACCACCTCGTGCCCGACTACGTCACCTCCGTCAAGGAAGACGGCTTCTACGGCTGGCCCTGGTACTACATGGGCGCGCACCCCGACCCACGCCTCGCCGCCCCCTGCGCCGACGGCACCGCCGCAAACCCGCAGGCGCCCGCCACCTCTCCTGACGGCTCATCCTGCAAGCGCGTCGATCTCAGCAGCAAGGTCATCGTTCCCGACGTCCTCGTCCAACCCCACATGGCCTCGCTCGAAATGGTCTTCTACCCCCGCTCCTCCGCCTTCCCCGCCAGCTACCAGGGCGACGCCTTCGCCGCCGAGCACGGCAGCTGGAATCGCAAGAACCGCGCCGGCTACGAGGTCATCCGCATCCCCATGCACAACGGCCGCGCCGAAGGCTCCTACGAGGACTTCCTCACCGGCTTCGTCACCAAGGAGGGCGAAGTCTGGGGCCGTCCCGTCGGCGTCACCATCGCCAACGACGGCAGCATGTTCGTCAGCGACGACGGCACCCGCTCCGTCTGGCACATCACCTACGAAGGCGCCGCCGGCCCCAGAACCGCCTCCAAGTAACCCGGGTGCCCCATGATCACCTCCCAGACGAAGTCTGCGAGGTTATCGTGGGCTTACTCACTACCTCTTGGCGTTCTCCCACCTCAATTCAACCGCTGCAACCGCGCCACCAGCTTCTCCGCCAGCGGCTCGCCCGACTCCGTCCAGAGCAGCCGGCTCGAAATCCCGCAGTGCTTCTCCACCGACAACGTGAACGCCAGCAGCATCTCTACATTTTCCTTGATGTACTTCGCCGCATCCGCCCGCGCGTCCTCATCCTCCCACACCTCATCCTCGTCGAACACCCACGCCGAATCCAGCCCGAAATCCACCCGGATCTGCCCGTTCTGTTCAAATGTGGCATCGTCGAACTCCGGCCCGAACGCTAGGATCTTCACCGTCGCCGGCGTCTTCTTCCACACCCCGTCCAGCCCGCCCTCACCCGCCTGGTATCCCCACAGCTGCCACTTCATCTCGAACTCGTACGCCGTATCCTCGTGCAGCAGCTCCATCGCCTCGGCCACCGCATTCTCGATGATCGACGCCTCCGTATCCGCCGTATCCGCCGCCCGCGTATCCAGCACATACACCCGCTGGTACACCGGCGGCTCCGTAAAGTTCACCGGATACGCCGCCGCCGCGGCCACCCGTGGCAACCCGCTGATCCGCGCAAACTGCCGCAGCACTCCGATCACGGCCGCGGGCAGCGCCTCAAACCGGAAATTCGGAAACCACAAACTCAAATAAAGCTGATCCGCCATACCTCCAGTCTAGTCCCAGCAAAATCCACCCTTATCGGCGCTCTTCCCTCACCGCGCCGCATAGGCGACACTTGATCCCGTGGAAGACAAACCCCTCGCGCCTGGCCTCTATCTCGTCGCCACCCCCATCGGCAATCTCGAGGACATCACCCTCCGCGCCCTCCGCGTCCTCCGCCTCGCCGACCGCATCGCCTGCGAAGACACCCGCCAGACCCAGAAGCTGCTCAACCACTTCGACATCCACACTCCCACCATCAGCTATCACCTCTTCAACGAAGCCGGCCGCGCCGAGCAGCTCACCGCCGAGCTCAAAGCCGGCGCCCGCATCGCCGTCGTCTCCGATGCCGGCACGCCCGGTATCGCGGACCCCGGCACCCAGATCACCCAGTCCGCCATCGCCGCCGGCGTACCCGTCTTCGCCATCCCTGGCGCCAACGCCGCCCTCTCCGCCCTCATCGCCAGCGGCCTCCCCGCCGAAACCTTCAGCTTCCACGGCTTCCTGCCCTCAAAACAAGGCGCCCGCCGCACCCTCCTCGAAACCTTGCAGCGCGGCCCCGCCACCCACATCGTCTACGAATCCCCGCATCGCATCCTTGAAACTCTCGCCGACCTCGCCGCCGCCTTCGGCCCCGCCCAGCACGTCGTCCTCGCCCGCGAGCTCACTAAGCTGCACGAAGAGTTCCTGCGCGGCCCCGTCGCCGAGGTCTCGGAAAACCTCTCCGCGCGCGCCCAGGTCCGCGGCGAGATGGTCCTGCTCTTCACCCTCCCCACGGAGACCGCCGCATCCACCACCGCGAGCATCCTCGACTCCGTCCAGGCCCTCATGAGATCCGAGAGCCTCTCCGAAAAAGACGCCCTCAAACGCGTAGCCCGCGACCGCGGCATCGGTAAATCCGACGCCTACCGCGAGCTCCAGCGCGAACAATCCCGCACCCGGCGCTAGCCCGGCACGTCAGCCTGCAACGCATACATCATGCGGCCGCCTCTAAACCCCCGCCGCCGCCTTCACCTGCGCCAGCACGTCCGCCGGCTTCCAGTCGTTGGTCGGGTACCACGCCACCACCCGCCCATCCTTCCCGATCACCACCGTCGAAAGCGAGTGCTGAATCGTCGCCGGGTCGGCCGAATCCCCCGTCACCCCCACGTCGAAGAACTGTTCCACCTTCGCCAGCTCCGCCAGCGGCGGCGCCGCAAAGCTCCAGTGCGCGAAGTCCTCATCGGTAAACCTGCCCGTATGCGCCCCGCCGTAGCTCCGCAGGACCGTCGGCGTGTCGTACTTCGGGTCGAAGCTCACGCTTAGCAGGTGCGTCTTCGCATATGCCGCCTTGTCCGTCGCCAGCGCCTTGTCGATCTCCGCGAAGTTCCCGCTCATCCTCGGGCAGAACTCCGCCAGCGGGCACCGCGTGTAGATCAACGTCATCAGCACCACCTTGCCCTTGAACTGCCCCAGGTGGATCCGCCTGCCGCTCTGGTCCAGCATCTCGAAATCCGGCACCGCATCCCCCGGCGCCGGCACATGGTAGCTCACCGCCGGCTTCGTATCCGGCCGCGCCTGCCCAACCACCACCAGCTGGTCCAGCCGCAGATTCATCGGCCCCGCCGCATCGTAATCCGCCGTCAACCGCGCCGTAATCACGTCCCCCACGTGCATCTCGCTGATCGTCCCCGGCTCCGCAAGCTTGTACGACATCGTCATCGCGTCCATGAACCCCGGTATCGCCTGGTGCGCCACCGTCACGCTCCCCGACGCCGCATCCACCGCCACAATCTTCCCCCGCAGGTGAAACGTCTTCTGCTCCACCTTCTTCACCCCGCCGCCCGAATCCTTGCACCCCAGCAGCAGGCCCATCGCCGCGCCCGACACTCCCAACCCCAGCCCCAGCAGCCCAACCCTCAGTAAACGTCCCATCTCTCCATGGTACGGCTACACAGTCAGGATAGATAATGACCCCATGAAGGTTGACGCCTCTCGACCGCAGCCATTCACCCCATCCGAAACGCTCACCCCCAGTCCCGGCCCCGCCGCCGACGCCACCGGCCAGCCAGCCCCCGAACTCGCTCCAACGCTCCCCCTCATGCACGCCTCGCACCTCCTCGCCGGCCTGGCCACCATGCTGCTCGGACCCATCCTCCCCATCCTCATCCGCCACTGGCAGCTCTCCGACGCCCAGGCCGGCGCCATGCCCCTCGCCCAGTTCATCGGAGCCACCATCGGCGGCATCACCGTCTCCGCCCGGCTCCCCCGGGCGCTCCTCATCGGCCTCATCTCCGCCGCCATTGGCTTCTTCATCTTCGCCCGCGCCCCCACCTTTCCCATCGCGCTCTTCGGCCTCCTCCTCGGCGGCTTCGGCGTCGGCCGCTGCATCGCCTGCATCAACATCACCGGCGGAGCCCGCTACGCCCGCAACCGCGGAGCCGCGCTCTCCCGCCTCAACTTCTCCTGGAGCTTCGGCGCCCTGCTCTCGCCGCTCCTCGCCGCCTCGCTCGCGCCCCGCTTCGCCCTCCCAAACCTCCTCACCCTCTTCGCCGCCTTCTTCCTGGCCTGCGCGCTCGCCCTTCTCTTCGAGCTCCGCAGCCCTCACGCCCTCTCCGCCGCCGCGCTTCCCACCGCACCCGAACCGCCGCTCGCCCGCACCCTCTTCCTCTACTTCGCCGCCCTGCTCTTCGTCTACGGCGGCCTCGAAACCTGCCTCAACGTCTGGCTCACCACCTACGCCCTGCGCTACGGCCAGAGCTCCCTCGTCCTCAGCCAGTACACCCTCGTCCTCCTGCTCTGCGGCCTCACCGCCGGCCGCGCCCTCGCCGCCCGGCTCCTCCTGCGCATGCGCGAGACCACCCTCCAGCGCCTCGCTCTCGCCGTCTCCGCCGCGCTCGCCGCCGTCCTGGCCACCGCCCGCACCGCCGCCGAAATCGCCTCCCTCGCCGTCCTCCTCGGCATCGCGCTCGCCCCCATCTTCCCCGCCACCTTCGCCCTCCTCATGGCCTTGCGCCCGCCCGCCCGCACCGCCGGCATTGTCCTCGCCGCCTCCGGTCTCGGAGCCGCCTCCCTCCCCTGGCTCATGGGCGTCGTCTCTACCCGCACCGGCTCCCTCCAGGTCGCGCTCGCTCTCCCCGTCGCCACCGCGCTGCTCATGCTCCTGCTCAGCACCCGTCCGCCCCGGATTTCCAAGCCCCTCCCCGGCGTATAACCGAACCATGGGCGTCAGCACGATACCGGCAGAGATCTCCTCCGCGCTCGCCCGCGGCTCCATCATCCTCACCGCCGGCCAGCGCGCCGCCCGCACCCTCCACTTCGCCTTCGACGCCGCCCAGCGAGCCCAGTCCATCCCCTCCTGGGCCCCACCCGCCATCTTCGCCCTCGACACCTGGCTCGCCAGCCTCTGGACCCAGCTCCTCCTCGACGGCAGCGAAGACCGCATGCTCCTCAACCGCACCCAGCAGCACGCCCTCTGGCGCTCCATCATCGCCGCCGACCGCGACGTCCCCGCTCTCCGCTCCATCGACTCTCTCGTCGAGCTCGCCGCCCGCGCCTGGCGTCTCCTCTGCCTCCACCACGGCCTCGCCCGCCTGCCCGAGCTCACCGCCAGCCCCAACACCAGCACCGACACCCGCGCCTTCGCCCGCTGGGCCCGCCACTTCGACCGCCTGCTCGATCGCTCCCTCTACCTCACCCCCGCTCAACTCCCCACCGCCCTCGATGCCGCCCTCGCCCGCGGCGTCCTCTCCATCCCCGCAGCCGGCCTCACCCTGGTCGACTTCGACTCCCTCCCGCCCGCGCCCCGCCGCCTCTTCGATTCCCTCGCCCGCGCCGGCTACCCCGTCGCCCACCTCACCACCGCAGCCCCCACCGCCACGGCAACCCTCTACACCGCGCCCGACGACCACTCCGAGCTCCTCGCGGCCGCCGCCTGGGCCCGTCACCAGCTTGATGAGAACCCCGCCGCCCGCCTCGCCATCGTCGTTCCCGCCCTCGCCGCCCGCCGCGCCGCCATCGACCGCGTCTTCGCCGAAACCCTCGCCCCCGAGCTCCACTCCATCCTCGCCACCACTCCGCCGCCCTACGAGTTCTCGCTCGGCACCCCCCTCGCCGACACCTCCCTCGCCGCCACCGCCCTCGACCTCATCCGTTGGACCCTCGAGCCGCTTCCCCTCGACCGCATCAGCACCCTCCTGCTCTCGCCCTTCCTCGCCGACCCCGCCGAGCTCCAGTCCGCCGCCCGCTTCGACGCCGAAGATCTCCGCGGCCGTCAGCTTCTGCGCCCCGAGCTCACCCTCGAAGCCATCCTCGACCGCCTCCGCGCCTCGCTCCTCAGCTCCCGTCTCCCCAACCTCCACGCCCGCCTCCGCGCACTCCATCGCGCCGCCTCCACTGCTCGCCACGAACCCCGCACCTACGCCGACTGCGCCGCCGCCTTCCACACCCTCCTCGACGCAGCCGGCTGGTCCCAGCGCGCCCGCGCCGACTCCCTCGCCTTCCAAACCCACCGCCGCTGGGAGAGCGCACTCGACGAGCTCGCCACCCTCGACTTCGACCCCACCCTCGATCTCTCCGCCCCCTCCCTCGCCATCGCCCTCCAGGCCCTCACCCGTATCCTCCGCCAGACCATCTTCGCCCCCCAATCCCGCCACGCGCCCGTCCAGATTCTCGGCCCGCTCGAGCTCGGCGGCGTCCCCTTGGACGCCCTCTGGTTCCTCTCCGCCGACGACTCCTCCTGGCCCTCCCCGCCCGCCCCCAACCCGCTCCTCCCCTGGCACCTGCAGCGCGACCTCCGCATCCCCGGCGCCGACCCCGCCCACGACTCCAACATCGCCCAGTCCCTCACCTCCCGCATCGCCAACTCCGCCACCCACGCCGTCTTCAGCTACGCCGCCCACTCTGAAGCAGGCGACCGCCGCCCCTCCCCGCTCCTGCGCCCCCTCAGCCTCACCCCCATGCCGTACGTGGCTCCGCCGCTCTCAACACCGCTTCCCCTCGAAGCCTTCGCCGACACCGAATCTCTCCCGCCGCTCCCCGGCCGCGTCATCTCCGGCGGCGCCACCATCCTCCAGCTGCAGGCCGCCTGCGCCTTCCGCGCCTTCGCCGAGCGCCGCCTCTTCGCCACCGAACCCGACTCCCCCGAGCCCGGCCTCGACCCCCGCGAGCGCGGCTCCCTCGTCCACAACGTCATGCAGCTCTTCTGGTCCCGCCTCGAAACCCAGGCCGAGCTCCGCGCCCTCCCACCGCTCGCCCGCGACCTCCTCCTCGCCGAGTGCATCGACGCCGTCCTCCAGACCCACATCACCCACGCCGCCATCCCCTGGGACCACGCCTACCTCGACGTCCAGCGCCAGCGCCTGCTCAACCTCCTCCGCCCCTGGCTCGACGTCGAACTCGACCGCCCCCCCTTCACCGTCCTCCAGCGCGAAACCGAGCTCCCCGCCGCCTCCATCGGCCCTCTCCAGCTCAACCTCCGCGTCGACCGCATCGACCAGACCACCGCCGGCGACCTCATCATCGACTACAAAACCGGCCACGCCGTCCCCTCCGAGTGGCTCGGCGAGCGCCCCGACGCCCCCCAGCTCCCCCTCTACGCCATCCTCAGCGATCGCCCCCCCGGCGGCATCGCCTTCGCCCTCCTCCGCGCCGGCGAGGACCTCGGCCTCAAGGGCTTCGCCGAGCATCGCGCCGTCCTCGACAAGCCCAGCCGCAACCTCCTCACCCTCCCCGCCCAGCTCGAAGACTGGCGCCGCGTCCTCACCGGCCTCGCCTCCGCCTTCGCCCAGGGCGACGCCCGCGTCGAGCCCAAAGCCTACCCCACCACCTGCAAATTCTGCACCCAGCGCACCCTCTGCCGCCTCGACCCCTCCACCCTCCAGGAGTTCGAGGACGAAGACGAAGACATCCGCGAGGAGTTCACCTTTGGCTAAACTCCTCGAATTCCCCACCGCCTCCATCCCCGCCCACATCCCCGACGCCGACGCTCGCGAGCGCGCCCTCGACATCACCCAATCCTGGATCGTCGAAGCCCCCGCCGGCTCCGGAAAAACCGGCCTCCTCATCCAGCGCTTCCTCAAGCTCCTCTCCAGTCCCTCCGTCGACGACCCCTCCCAGGTCCTCGCCATCACCTTCACCCGCAAGGCGACCGGCGAGCTCCGCGACCGCGTCCTCCACCAGCTCGCCTCCGCCGCCGCCGGCATCGCCGAAACCAGCGACTTCGACCGCGCCACCCGTCTCCTCGCCCTCGCCGTCCTCGCCCGAGACGCCCAACTCGCCTGGAACCTCCTCGACAACCCCGCCCGCCTCAACATCCGCACCATCGACTCCATCTCCCACGACATCGCCTCCGCGCTCCCCGTCCTCTCCGGCAGCGGCGGCCGCCTCACCCCCACCGAAGACGCACAGCCCCTCTACGCCGAAGCCGCCCGCCGCACCCTCCGCCAGCTCGGCGCCGCCTCCACCCCCGATGCCCGCCGCCTCAGCGACGCCCTCTCCCTCGTCCTCCTCCATCGCGACGGCAACCTCGCCAACTGCGAGTTCCTCATCGCCTCCATGCTCGCCACCCGCGAGCAGTGGGCCTCGCTCGTCCCCCTCACCTCCGCCCAGCTAGACGACGCCCACCTCGACCGCCACGTCCTTCCCCGCCTCGAGCGCACCCTCGACCTCATCATCTGCCGCGGCCTCACCGGCCTCCAGCGCGTCCTCCCCGAGCCCCTCCTCCAGACCCTCTGCCGCCTCGCCGCCGAGATGGGTTCGCTCGACGGCTACAAAGGTTCCGACTCTCCCATCGCCATCTGCGCCGGCCGCCACCTCTCGCCCGACGCCGGCTCCCACCACCTCGAGCACTGGCGCGCCCTCGCCCACCTCCTCGTCAAACCCTCCAAGCCCCGCACCTTCCGCGCCTCCGTCAACGCCAACGTCCTCGGCTTTCAGATCGAGAAACATCACCAGGCCGAGCTCAAATCCATCATCGCCAGCCTCACCGGCACCCCCGGCCTCCTCGACGCGCTCTGCCACGTCGACACCCTCCCCCCCGCCCGCTACCCCGCCGACCAGTGGCACGTCACCAAGGCCCTCTTCCGCGTCCTCAGCCACGCCCTCGCCGAGCTCCAGCTCATCTTCGCCGAGCGCGGCCTCTGCGACTTCCCTGAAATCGCCATCCTCGCCCGCACCGCCCTCGACACCGGCTCCGCCATCGACGACCTCGGCATCGCCGCCGGAACCCATCTCCAGCACCTCCTCGTCGACGAAATGCAGGACACCTCCGCCGCCCAGTACGAGCTCGTTCACCTCCTCACCCGCCGCTGGGACGGCCACAGCCAGACCCTCTTTCTCGTCGGCGACCCCAAGCAATCCATCTACCTCTTCCGCCAGGCCCGCGTCGAGCGCTTCGTCCACACCATGCTCTCCGGCACCCTCGGCAGCAGCCTCGACGCTCTCTCCCTCCGCGCCCTCCACCTCACCGCCAACTTCCGCTCCCAGCGCGCCCTCGTCCACTCCTTCAACGCCGAATTCCCGCTCATCTTCCCCCCGCAACCTGACCCCGCCCAGCCCGAACTCGTCCCCTACCGCCCCGCCGACGCCATCCGCCCCGTCTCCCTCGGCGACCCCTTCATCTGGCACGCTAACCCACTCCCCTACACCCCGGCGCCGCCCGACCGCGCCGTCCTCCACCGCACCCAGGCCCGCGCCGACGCGCTCGAAATCCGCCGCATCGTCGAAGCCTGGCGCGCCCGTCCACTCCCCCCGGGCCGCGCCGAATCCTGGAAGATTGCCGTCCTCGTCCAGGCCCGCACCCATCTCCTCGAGGTCGTCCAGGCCTTCAAGCAATCCGGCCCCTCCGGCCCCATCCCCTATCGCGCCGTCAACATCGAGCCCCTCGCCGAGCGCCAGGAGATCCTCGACCTCCTCGCCCTCACCCGCGCCCTCCTGCACCCCGCCGACCGCACCGCATGGCTCGCCCTCCTCCGCACCCCCTGGTGCGGCCTCTCCCTCGCCGACCTCCACCGCCTCGCCGGCCAGGACGACTCCGCCCTCGCCCGCGCCACCATCTTTGAGCTCATCCAATCCCGCGGCGAGCTCCTCTCCGCCAACGGCATCGCTCGCCTCCAGCCCTTCTACCTCGTCCTCTCCCGCGCCCTCGACCAGCGCGGCCGCCTGCCTCTCTCGCAGTGGATCGCCCGCACCTGGCGCGCCTTCCAGGCCCACGCCTTCTCCTCCCCCGAAGCGCTCGCCAATATCAACCGCTTCCTCGCCCTCCTCGACGAGCTTGAGACCTCCACCGGCGTCATCGATCTCCGCATCCTCGCCGAACGCCTCAAGAAGCTCTACGCCGCCGCCGCCCTCCACCCCGGCGCCGTCGACCTCACCACCATCCACTCCGCCAAAGGCCTCGAGTGGGACGTCGTCCTCATCCCCTCCCTCCAGCGCCCCGCTCAAACCGGCGGCGGACGCCTCCTCGCCTGGCTCGACATCCCCGCCGAAGACGCCGCCTCCACCTCTGACCTCGCGCCCGGCCTCCTCGCCCCCATCCGCAGCAAAGGCGGCGCCTCCGGCCAGCTTAACGACTTCATCCGCGGCGTCGAGACCGCCCGCCTCGCCGCCGAGCGCAAACGCCTCTTCTACGTCGCCTGCACCCGCGCCCGCGAGCAGCTCCACCTCTTCGCCGCACCTGACACCAAGGCCGACGGCACCCTCAGCATCCGCCCCGACAGCCTGCTCGCCGCCGCCTGGCCCTCCGCCCGCCCCCACTTCACCACCGCCGCCCCCATCCTCCGCATGCCGGCTCCCGCGCCCCCACTCGAAACCTTCGCCATCGCCGCCTCCGCCGCTCCCCGCCTCATCGAGCGCATCCCCACAGCGCACCTACCCGCGCAATCACCCACTCCCCTGCCCAGCGAGGCTCCCCCACCAGACACCCCGCTCCGCCCCGAAGCTGGTTTCTCCGCCCGCGTCTTCGGCAATACGCTTCATGCTCTACTTGAACAATTAGCCGCTCGCCTTTCCGCCGGATCAACCCTTTCCAGCCTGCGCGACGAACTCCGCACCTGGCCTTCCCGCATTACCGCCGTCCTGCGCTCCAGCGGCCTCGCCCCCGTCGAAGTCGCCCGCCTCGCCCCCGCCGTCCTGCGCGGCCTCACCAACACCCTCGACCACCCCGAAGGCGCCTGGCTCCTCGCCCCGCACCCCCACGCCGCCTCCGAACAGTCCCTCATCTCCTGGTCCTCAACCAGGTCCTCAAGCGAGTCTCTAGTCGACGCCGAGGACGAACCCCAGGCCGTCCACCGCCAAAGTCTCCGCCTCGACCGCACCTTCCTCGCCGGCCCCACGCCCCTCATCACCGGCCAGACCCACCGCTGGATCGTCGACTACAAGACCTCCACTCACGCCACCCAGGGCCTCGCCTCCTTCCTCGAAGACCAGCGTGAAACCTACCGTCCTCAGCTCGAAGCCTACGCCCGCCAGCTCTCCCCAACCCCCCACCCCATCCGCCTCGCCCTCTACTTCCCCTTGCTCCCCGCCCTCATCTGGTGGTCCCCCACCCCCACCACTCCACTGTCATCCTGAGCGAGGCAAAGCCGAGTCGAAGGACCCGCATCCCGCCCCCACAAACCCCCGTCATCCTGAGCGAAGGCGCGTCAGCGCCGCAGTCGAAGGACCCCGAAGCATCTCGCGCCGCCCGCTCCGACAGCCTCTTCCCGCCCCAAACGCCCGTCATCCTGAGCGAGGCGAAACCGAGTCGAAGGACCTGCACTTTCGCCCCCCCCCAACCCCCGTCATCCTGAGCGAAGGCGCGTCAGCGCCGCAGTCGAAGGACCCCGAAGCATCTCGCGCCGCCCGCTCCTCCCGTCCCTTCCCGCCCCAAACGCCCGTCATCCTGAGCGAAGGCGCATCAGCGCCGCAATCGAAGGACCTGCATCTCCCCCCTAAACCACCGCCGCATTATGCCGCACATCCGCCCCGCGCACCCAGAAAATCACATCCTCCGCAATATTCGTCGCGTGATCCCCCACCCTTTCCAGGTTCCTCGAGATGATCAGCGCGTTCAAACTCTGCGGCGTCAGCTCCGGCCTCTCCTTGATCAGCGAGCTCAACGAATAAAACGCCGCATCGTTCATCTCATCCACCTGGTCATCCAGCAGCAGCACCGAGAGCGCCAACTCCGCATCCCCCTCGATAAACGCCTGCAGCGCCTTCCGCACCATCGCGCTCGCCAGCGATGCCAGCTTCGGAATATCCACCGGCAGCTCGATATTCGCGAACGCCCCCATCTCCCTCACCCGCACCGCGATATTCACCGCCTGGTCCCCCACCCGCTCCAGGTCCGCGTTGATCCGGATCACCGACAGAATAAACCGCAGATCGATCGCCATCGGCTGCTCCATCGCCAGCAGGTCCAGCGCCATCTGGTCAATCTCCCGTTCCAGCCGATTGATCGCCGGCTCCGCCCGAAACACCTGCTCGCAGATCGTCAGGTCGCGCGTCCGGTACGCCTCAATCGAACGCTGGATCGCCTGTTCCGCCATCCCTGCCATCACGAGCAGCCGCTCCTTCAGGTCGTCCAGGCTCTGCTGGAATTTGATCCGGGTCGCCATCAGCCAAATCTCCCCGTAATGTAATCCTCAGTACGCTTATCCTTCGGATTGGTAAAGATCTTGTGCGTCGAATCGAACTCCACCATCTTGCCGTTCAGAAAGAACCCCGTATTCTCCGCCACGCGCGCCGCCTGCTGCATATTATGTGTGACGATCACGATCGTGTACTGGCTCTTCAGTTGAAAGATCAAATCCTCGATCTTCGACGTCGACACCGGATCCAGCGCACTCGCCGGCTCATCCATCAGCAGCACCTCCGGGTCCACCGCCAGCGCCCTTGCAATGCACATCCTCTGCTGCTGCCCGCCCGAAAGGCTCGCCCCTGACTTCTTCTTCAGGTCGTCCTTCACCTCGTCCCACAGCGCCGAGGCCTTCAGACTCCGCTCCACCGTCTCGTCCAGTATCTTCCGGTTGCTGAACCCGTTCAACTTCAGCCCACTCGCCACGTTGTCGTAAATCGACATCGTCGGAAACGGATTCGGCCGCTGAAACACCATCCCCACCCGCCGCCTGATCTCCACCGGCGAAGCGTCGTTGTAGATATCGATGTCACCCATCTTCACCGTGCCCGTCGCCCGCGCAATCGGGTTGGTCTCGTGCATCCGGTTCAGGCAGCGCACAAACGTCGACTTCCCGCATCCCGACGGCCCGATCAGCGCCGTCGCGTGGTTCGCCGGAATGTGCAGGTTGATATCCTGCAGCGTATGCGTCGTCCCGTACCAGGCGTTCAGATGTTCCACCAGAATTCCTACACCCACGTCAGCACATCTCCTGAACTCTTCCTTGAGGCCATCTCCTCAACACCATCTCTCACCGAAAACGGCACTCTCCGCATCTCCCCGTCCCCCGCCACGCTCAGTTGCCTCCCTTCAGCACGCCGCGGCTCGCAAACAGCCGCACCAGCGTCACCGAAACCATGATCAGCACGATCAGCACCAGCGCCGCCGCCCACGCCATCCGGTGCCATTCGTCATACGGGGAGTTCGCATACTTGTAGATCTGCAGCGGCAGCGCGCTGATCGGCTCATTCAGCTTCAAGCTCCAGAAGTCGTTACCCAGCGCCGTAAACAGCAGCGGAGCCGTCTCCCCCGCCACCCGCGCGAACGCCAGCATGCAGCCCGTGATAATCCCCGGCGAAGCCGTCCGCAGCGACACCGAGAGCGTCGTCCGCCACTTCGGCACGCCCAGTCCCAGCGCCGCCTCGCGAATTGAGTGCGGCACCGTCGCCAGCATCTCTTCGGTCGTCCGCGTAATCGTCGGCACCATCATGATCGCCAGCGCCACGCCTCCCGCAAACGCCGAAAAATGCTTCTCCTTCATCACGATCAGCGCGTAGATCGCGATCCCCATCACAATCGACGGCACACCGTTCAGCACGTCCGCCGTAAACCGCACCGCGTTACCCAGCAGCTTGCCTCGCCCAAACTCCGCCAGGTACACCCCCGCCGCGATCCCCACCGGCACCCCCATCAGGCTGGCCAGCGTCAGCACCACCGCCGACCCCGCGATCGAGTTCGCCATCCCGCCGCCCTGCTCCCCCACCGGCGCCGGAACCTTGATAAAGAAGTTCAAATTCACCGAGCTCGCGCCCTTGTACAGCAGGTAGCCCAGGATCGCCACCAGCGGCACAATCACCAGCACCGTCGCCAGCAGCGCCAGCCCCGTCACCACCTGGTTCATCACCTTGCGCCGCGACGTGTTCAGCCGCATCCGCCGCGTCGAGAAGTCCATCGGCCGCCGCGCTCCCGGCTCGCCCGTCTGCGCCGGCATCATCGGTGCTGTACTCATCTCGAACCCCTCATCGCAGACTCCGCATCTACGCCACCCTAGCCGGCGCGCCGCGCGTCACCGCCCACACCAGCACCCGCGCTATCGCGTTCACCACAATCGTCACCAGGAACAGCGCCAGCCCGATCTCGATCAGCGCGCTCAGATAAAGATCGTCCGACGCCTCCGAGAACTCGTTCGCAATCACGCTGGCCAGCGTATTGCCCGGCGCAAACAGTGACTTCGAGATCACCGGGTGATTTCCAATCGTCATCGCCACCGCCATCGTCTCGCCCAGCGCCCGCCCCAGCCCCAGGATCACCGCGCCCACAATCCCGATCCGCGCGTTCCTCAGCACGCCCGTCCGAATCATCTCCCAGCGCGTCGCCCCCAGCGCCAGCACCGCCTCCCGCTGGTGGTTCGGCACCGCCAGCATAATGTCCCGCGTAATCGAAGAAATGATCGGCAGGATCATGATCGCCAGGATGATGCTCGCCGTCAGCAGTCCCACCCCGAAGTTCGCGCCGCCAAAAAAGCCCGTCCACCCCAGGTACTTCGTCAGCCACGGCCCCAGCTGGTCGCGCACGATCGGCACCAGCACGAACACCGCCCACAGCCCGTACACCACACTCGGAATCGCCGCCAGCAGCTCGGTCAAGAACGAGATCGGCGCCCGCAGCGCGCGCGGACAAAGCTCCGTCAGAAAGATCGCCACGCCCAGCGCCAGCGGCACCGCCATCGCCAGCGCCAGCAGCGACGTCGCCAGCGTCCCGAACACAAACGGCAGCGCCCCGAAGTCGCCCGACACCGGGTCCCAGTTCTGCCCCATGAAGAACTTGAACCCGAACTTCTGGATCGTCAGGTGCGACCGCAGCACCAGGATGCTCGCAATGAAAGATCACGATCGCGAAGATGCTCAGCGCGCAGATCAGCATCACGCCCGCGAACGTCTGGTCCGCCACCTTCCCGCTGCCGCGCTTGCTCAGAAACTCGCGGATCGCCGACGGCTTCTCCGGCTCGACCGCCGCCGCCCCTTGTCCGACAAAGTTCGTCAGCTGTCGCTGCGCAATGTTGTTCGGCGTCTTGGTCGCGTCATCGGTTGTCATGCAGTACGATTTCCCGTCGATCCTGAGGATGGCGCATGCGCCGATAATACCTGCAGGGCTCTCGCCCTTGTAAACGCCCGCATGGCCCCACACGGGCGGCCGGGCGCTCCGCCCATGCCGCCCGCGCCTTGCTCCCTCTTACTTCAGCCCGCTGATCGTCTGCTTCACCCGGTCCGCAACCGCCTTCGGCAGCGGCGCATATGAGAGCGCCGGAGCCTCCGCCTCGCCCTTGTCGATCATCCAGTTCAAAAACGCCTGGATCGCCTTGCCCTTCGTCGCATCCTTCGCCGGCGAGGGGATCAGCAGCCACGTAAAGCTTGAGATCGGATACGAGTCCGCGCCCGTCGCGTCCGTGATCGACACCCGGTAGTCCGCCGGAATGTTCTTCGCGTTCGCCGCCGCGGCCGCCGTCACACCCTCTGTCGTCGCCTTCACGAACTTGCCTCCCTTGTTCCGCACCATGCCGAACGGAATCTTGTTCTGCTCCGCGTAGATCAGCTCCACATACCCGAACGAGTACGGCGACTGCCGGATCATCCCCGACACGCCTTCACTGCCCTTCTGCCCAATCCCCACCGGCCACTTCACCGCCGACGACTTGCCCACCTTCTGCTGCCACTCCGGGCTCACCTTGCTCAGCCAGTCCGTAAAGATGTACGTCGTGCCGCTGCCCTCCGACCGGTACACCGGCAGGATCGCGTGATCCGGCAGGCTCACCCCCGGATTCTCCTTCGCAATATAAGGATCGTTCCACTTCGTGATCTTCCCCAGGTAGATCCCCGCAATCGCATCCTGCGAGAACTTCAGCTCCTGCGACACCCCCGGCAGATTGTAGATCGGCACCACCGCCCCCAGCACCGTCGGGATGTGCACAATCTTCACCTTCGATCCCGCCAGCTGCTCATCGGTCATCGGCCCGTCGCTCGCGCCGAAGTCCACCGTGCCCTCGGTCACCTGCCGTATCCCGCCGCCCGACCCGATCGACTGGTAGTTGATCTTCACATCCGGATGCTGCTGGCTGTACTCCGTAAACCACTTCGAATAGATCGGATAAGGAAACGTCGCGCCCGCGCCGTTGATGCTTTGTGCCGAGACAGAAATAGCCGCCAGCGCCAACAGACCTGCTGCAATCACTTTCAGTTTCAATGCTCCCCCTCAAAAGTCCTTGTGGTGCCAGTCTCTCCGCGTACTGTTACGGGAACGTTACATGCCCATAAATACGGCGATAATGGCCTTCACCCGTCACTCGAAGCCAGGCCTATCCGTCCTTATCCGCGTTACGCCTTCCTACCGCCAGCCCGACGCTAAGCCGATAACGCCAGGCCAACCCGCCGCCCGCGTTGATTTATACTTGACCCGTGGCTCTCCCGCCTCCGCATCACTCGCGGCGCCAGGCCCCTCCGCCTCCGGAGACCCAAAAATCCGCCTCACCAAGGTCGTCAACCCAGCATGATCCGCATCCTCCAGCAGAACAACAAAGGCACCAAGATCGTCTTCGGCGTCATCATCGGCGTGGCCATCGTCTCCATGGTCGTCTACCTCGTCCCCGGCCTCATGGATAACCAGGCCAGCGGCGGCGACCCCAACACCTTCGCCACCGTGCATGAGCCCGGCTTCTGGGGCAAGATCGCCGGCGACACCCAGACCGTCACCCGCCTCGACGTCGCCAACGCCGTCCGCCAGCAGACCCAGGGCCGCCAGGTTCCCGCCTACATCCTGCCCTACTTCGAAAGCCGCGCCGGCCAGCAGCTCGTCCAGGAGGCCATCCTCAAAATCGAGGGCGATCGCCGCGGCCTCCAGGTCAGCGACCAGGACCTCCTCAGCGTCATGCACGAGGGCGAGCTCGGCCAGATCTTCTTCCCCGGCGGCAAGTTCATCGGCGACGACGCCTACATGAACTTCGTCCAGACCAACATGGGCATGACCCGCTCCCAATTTGAGGACTACCTCAAGGCCCGCATCGAGCAGAGCCGCCTCCAACTCATGATCACCGGCGGCGTCACCGTCTCCGACAACGAAGTCCGCGACTCCTACCGGGTCAGCGGCACCAAGGTCAAATTCGACTACGCCGTCGTCTCCTCCGAAGACATCGCCAAAACCATCAACCCCATCGACTCCGAGCTCCAGACCTTCTTCAAACAGAACCAGGCCCGCTACGCCACCGCCATCCCCGAAACCCGCAAGATCCAGTACCTCTCCTTCGGTCTCGACCAGATTCCCGGCGGCAAGCCCCAGGTCACCGACGCCGAGCTCCAGGCCTACTACTCCGCGCACCAGGCCCAGTACGAGGTCAAGGAGCAGGTGAAAGCCCGTCACATCCTCTTCGCCGTCCCCCAGGGTTCCGACGCCAAGACCGACGCCGCCGCCCGCGCCAAGGCCGAGGGCGTGCTCAAACAGATTCGCGCCGGCGGCAACTTCGAAGAGCTCGCCCGCGCCAACTCCGACGACCCCGGCAGCAAGGCCAGCGGCGGCGAGCTCGGCTACTTCACCAGGGGCAAAATGGTGCCCGCCTTTGAGAAAGCCGCCTTCGCCCTCGAAGCCGGCCAGACCTCCGACCTCGTCAAGACCGACTTCGGCTACCACATCATCCAGGTCGAAGCCCACGACAAGCCGCACGTCAAATCCCTCGCCGAGGTCAAGGACGAGATCATCCCCGTCCTCCAGCAGCAGAAGGTCGGCGTCGCCGAGCAGAACTACGCCAACGCGCTCGTAGCCGAAGCCAAAAAGTCCGGCCTCGACCAGACCGCCGCCGCCCACGGCCTCAAAGCCATCACCACCGACTATCTCGCCAAGGACGCCGTCGTCCCCGGCGTCTCCGACAGCACCGCCCTCCTCGCCGGCGCCTTCGCCGAGCCCAAGGGCGCGCCGCCCGCCGCCGCCTCCACCGGCGACGGCTACGCCATCTACCAGACCCAAGACATCCGCCCGCCCCACGCCCCCACCTTCGACGAGTGGAAGCCCAAGCTCCTCGCCGACTATCGCGAGCAGCAGGTTCCTGCCATCCTCGCCGCCAGGCTCAACAAACTTGACGCCCGCGCCAAGGAGCTCAACGACCTCCACAAGGCCGCCGCCGAGCTCAACGTCCCCATCAAGACCAGCGATCTCGTCGGCAAAGACGGCCAGGTGCCCGACGTCGGCGCCATGACCGGTCCTGCCGCCGTCGCCTTCAGCCTTGCCAAGGGCCAGATCTCCGGCCCCATCAACCTCGGCAGCACTGGCGTCGTGCTCAGCGTCACCGACAAGCAGGAGCCCAGCGCCGAAGAGACCGCCAGGAACTTCAACCAGACCCGCGACCAGATGCTCAACGCCCGCCGCCAGGAGGTCTTCAACGTCTATCTCGGCACCCTCGCCCAGAAGTACCAGAAAGCCGGCGCCATCCGCATCAAAGCCCAACCCGGCGCCCCCGGCAGTCTCCCCGTAGGCAGCTAGCCCCTCCACCCTCTGTCCTCCGCCAACGCATTGTCATCCTGAGCGAAGCGCCTCAGCGCCGCAGCCGAAGGACCCGCATCTCCGCCCCCCACAAACCCGTCATCCTGAGCGAAGGCGCCTCAGCGCCGCAGCGGAAGGACCCCGAAGAACCTAACACCGCCCCAGAACTCCGGACCTTTCCCCCACCAAACCTCGCGGCGAACATCTCCCCTACCCCCCCGTCATCCTGAGCGAAGCGCCGCAGGCGCGCAGCCGAAGGACCCCGAAGAACCCCACCCCGCCCCAGCACTCCAGACCTTTCCACCACCACCCCCACCCTCCCCCCCGTCATCCCGAGCGCGCAGCCGAAGAACCCCCACCCAACCGCCCTTCCACAACCAACCTGCATCACACCATCAAAGCGCACTGGGGGGAAAAACGAAAATGAACGAACGTGTCTCAGGTGTACTCCTCCATGTAACCTCGCTGCCCAGCCACGGCGGCGTAGGCGACTTCGGCCCCGCAGCCCGCGAGTTCGTCGACTTCCTCGCCCAGGCCAGACAGCGCGTCTGGCAGGTCCTCCCCCTCAGCCCCACCGGCTACGGCAGCTCGCCATACTCCGCGCTCTCCGCCTTCGCCGGCAATCCCGTCCTCATCTCCCTCGACATCCTCGCCGACCAGGGCTGGATCGGCCGCGACCGCATCGACCACCTCCCCGCCGCCGGCGGCCCCGTCGACTTCGGCGCCGTCTGGGACCAGAAGCTCCCCCTCATCGAAGAAGCCGCGCGCAACTTTCTCGATCGCGCCAGCGACGACCAGCGCGCCAAGTTCCATAAATTCTGCACTGAAAACCTCTCCTGGCTCACCGACTGGGCCATGTACACCGTCCTCCGCCGCATGTTCGCCTACGCCAGCTGGCACGAGTGGCCGCTCGAATACGCCCACCGCAAAGGCGACGCCCTCAGCCGCCTCATGAACGACAAATCCCGCGAACTCGCCACCGAGCAGGCCGTCCAGTTCTTCTTCAACGAGCAATGGTGCTCGCTCCGCGGCTACTGCGCCCACCACGACGTCCAGATCATGGGCGACATCGCCATCTTCGTCAGCTACGACAGCGCCGACGTCTGGACCAACCCCGACCTCTTCGAACTGGACGAAGACCTCCGCCCCATCCGCGTCTCCGGCGTCCCCCCCGACTACTTCTCCGCCACCGGCCAGCGCTGGGGCAATCCCCTCTACCGCTGGGGCGTCATGAAGGAGCGCGGCTTCGACTGGTGGGTCGCCCGCATCCGCCGCTCCTTCGCCCTCTACGACCTCGTCCGCCTCGACCACTTCCGCGGCTTCGAAGCCTACTGGTCCATCGCCGCCGAGGAGGAGACCGCCATCAACGGCCAATGGGTCAAAGCCCCGGGCCACGAGCTCTTCCAACGCCTCAAAGACGTCTTCGGCGACCTCCCCTTCATCGCCGAAGATCTCGGCCTCATCACCAAGGAAGTCGACGAGCTCCGCGAGCACTACGGCATGCCCGGCATGCGCATCCTCCAGTTCGGCTTCTCCGACCGCGGCAGCCATCTCTACCTCCCCCACCGCTTCGTCCCCAACACCGTCGTCTACACCGGCACCCACGACAACAACACCACCCTCGGCTGGTGGCGCGACGACGTCGGCGACCTCGAGCGCCAGAACCTCCAGACCTACCTCCAGCCCATCCACCACCCCGGCGACGTCGTCTGGGCCATGATCCGCGCCGCCGCCCGCTCCGTCGCCAACATTTGCATCTTCCCCCTCCAGGACATCCTCCACCTCGGCAGCGAAGCCCGCATGAACACCCCCGCCGCCGGCCAAGGCAACTGGACCTGGCGCTACGCCCCCGACGCCCTCCATCCCGACTTCGCCCTCCAGATGGCCGCCCTCATGGCCATGACCGACCGCGACGGCTTCGAAGAACCCATCGAAGGCGCCGAAGCCGGCAAGCCCACCGACGAAGCCTCCAAGCGCGCCGAACTAGGCGCCGCCTTCTAACCCTCCGCCGAAGGCCCAGGTACCCACCCCGCCCCATCCGGTTTAGACTAGACAGGAGCGCCTGCGCTACTCGAAACCGATCTGGGAGTCTTGATGCCACTGTCCGGCGAAGCAATCCGCACCATGAACTACGTTGACGATATCTCTGTCACCCTCCGCCGCATCCTCACCGTCCTCCCCTCGCTCACCGAGGAGGAGCGCCAGCGAATCGCCGAATACATCCGCGTCTCCGAGCCCAACTACGAGACCGTCCTCAACTCCCTCGCCGTTAGCCGTTAGCCCGTTAGTCGTAAGATGGACGCCCCCTCAATGAACATCGCCATCATCGGCGCAGGCACGGCCGGCCGCGACTTCGCCGCCGCCTGCGCCCTGGCCGGCTTTCAGGTCGCGCTCGAAGACGTCATGCCCGCCCGCCTCCGCCAGGCCGAAGCCGTCTTCGCCTCGCTCGGCCGCAGCGTCCGCCTCGTCCTCACCGTCGAGGACGCCGTCCAGGACGCCGACATCGTCATCGATTTCGTCCCCGACGAGCTCGAATCCAAGCTCGAAATCTGGAGCCTCATCGACCGCATGGCGCCCCCTCGCACCGTCATGTGCACCCCCAGCGACGCCCTCAGCATCACCGACCTCGCCTCCTGCACCTACCGCCCCGACCGCTGCATCATGGCCCGCGGCCAGATGAACGGCACCGGCCCCCTCCGTCTCATCTCCGCCTCCCAAACCTCTGACTCAACCCGCACCCTGGCCCAAACCCTGCTCACCCATCTCGCCCGCCCCTCCACCTTCGAACCCGACCCCGACCTCCCTATGCTCCTCAAAAACATGAACGCCCCCACCCTCTAGCTCCTCTCCCGCACGACACCCTTCCCCACCTCCCCGAAAGTCTTGTCATCCGTTCCCACCCCCACCAACCACTCGTCATCCTGAGCGAAGGCGCATCAGCGCCGCAGCCGAAGGACCCCGAAGCCCCACACTCCGCCCCAACACTCATCCATTTCGCCCCATAAAGTTCTTGCCGTTGCCCTTGCTTTTGCTTTGCCCGAAGGTACCCCAAGGCTTCAGCCTTGGGCCTCCTCCCACCACAAACCCCGGCTTTAGCCCCTGGGGTATGCCCTCCTTCCTGAGCCACATCCTCCAAAATCCTGTAATCCGTTCCCCCCCACCCAACCACTCGTCATCCTGAGCGAAGGCGCATCAGCGCCGCAGCCGAAGGACCCCGAAGCCCCACACACTGCCCTAACCGTCAGCCATTTCCGCCCATGAAGCCTTGCCTCCGCCTTAAGGTACCCAACAAACCCGACTTCAGCCCCTGAGGTATACCCCCGAAAACCCTGTCATCCTGAGCGAGCGCAGCGAGTCGAAGGACCTGCATCTGCCTTTGCCTTTGCATCCGCCCTTGCTTTTGCTTTGCCCGAAGGTACCCCAAGGCTTCAGCCTTGGGCCTCCCCCACCACAACCCGGCTTTAGCCCCTGGGGTATGCCCTCCTTCCTGAGCCACATCCTCCAAAATCCTGTAATCCGTTCCCCCCCACCCAACCACTCAGCCTTGGGCCTCCCCCACCACAACCCGGCTTAGCCCCTGGGGTATGCCCTCCTTCCTGAGCCACATCCTCCAAAATCCTGTAATCCGTTCCCCCCCACCCAACCACTCGTCATCCTGAGCGAAGGCGCATCAGCGCCGCAGCCGAAGGACCCCGAAGCCACACACTGCCCTAACCGTCAGCCATTTCCGCCCATGAAGCCTTGCCTCCGCCTTAAGGTACCCAACAAACCCGACTTCAGCCCCTGAGGTATACCCCCCGAAAAAACCGGTCATCCTGAGCGAGCGCAGCAAGTCGAAGGACCTGCATCTGCCTTTGCCTTCCTACGACCTTGACACCCACCATATAATAGAGTAAGCCCCAAGAAGCAGCCTGCCGGCCCCTGGCCGCCGCACACTTCCCAAGCCAGAGTCCAGACTTAACTCACATCCTTTGAATACCTTACATACTTCACCGGGGAGGGGGGTCCCCACGCCAATGTCTACCCAGACCACCATCGAAGCACCCATCTTTCAATGCCGCCACATCTTCACCGACGGCCATCGCTGCGGTTCGCGCGCCCTGCGCAAAGAAAACTTCTGCTATTACCATTCCGGGAATCGCCAACCCGCAACCCGTCGCGCCCAATCCGCGCCCCCCACCATACCCGACACCTTCGACCTGCCCCTTCCCGAAGACCGTTCCGCCATCCAGGCCGCCATCGGCCAGGTCATGCGCCGCATCGCGCTCAACTCGCTCGACCCCCGCCGCGCCGGCTTGCTTCTCTACGCCCTCCAGATCGCCTCCTGCAACCTGCCTAAACTCAAGCCCGCAGAGCCCGCCGACACCGTCGACGAGCTCACCCTCGACCCCATCCACGGCCCCATCGCACCCCAATCCGAGTTCCGCAAGGCGCCCCACGAGAAGTCCCTCGAAGAGATCCTCCGCGAGCAGTGGGAACGGGACGCCCAGCGCGAAGCCGAAGAACAAGCCAGCCTCCCCACACCCACCATCCTCCCCGCCCTCGACGGCTCCGGCGAAATCGGCGCCCCTGTAACCCCGCCCGGGCAACCTCTCGTCCAATCTTCTGAGACACCCATCTCAAGGCGCACCTCAGGAGGCTCCCTTGGCCAGACTGCTCTCGGCAAACAACCTCATCTTTCCAGCCGGCGCAGTGCCCGCCCCCTCGGCCATAAAATGGCCAGGGAACACCGAGGCGCGCGCCATCTCCGAACTCGACGACATCGACGCGCTCGTCCGCAACTATCGCGCTCGCATCCTGCGTTTCGTCACCTTCTCCATCGGCGATCCCGACCTTGCCGAAACCATCACCCAGGACTGCCTCCTCAAGGCTTACAATGCACGCGAAAGCTTTCGCGGCGACTCCAATGTCAACACCTGGCTCACCAGCATCGCGCTCAATCTCATCCGCGACTACCAGCGCACCCAGAAGTTCCGCTTCTGGCGCCAGGCCCGCGCCACCGCCATCGACGTCACCGACGTCGCCTCCTTCATCGCCTCCGATCAGTCCAGCCCCGAGGCCCAGCTCATCGCCAAGGAACGTGTCCGCCAGCTCTCCGCCGTCCTCCAGACCCTCTCTTTCAACCAGCGAACCGTCTTCCTCATGAAATTCTCTGACGAGATGGAGCTCAGCGAGATCTCCCGCGCCACCAACATGCCGCTCAACACCGTCAAGACCCATCTCCATCGCGCCCTTAAGGCCGTACGCAGCCAGCTAGGAGCCGCCCGCCCATGAACGCCAACCCCAACCCCTCGGCCGCCTTGCTGCACCTCAGCGACGACGATCTCGACGACCTGCTGCTCGGTACGGCCTCCGCCGCCTGCACCGCCCATGCCGCCGCCTGCGAGCTCTGCGCGCAGCGGCTGCAGTCCTTCCGCGCCGGCATCGCGACCTTCAACCAGGCCTCCATCGCCTGGTCCCAGGCCCGCTCCAACACCCTCAGCCGCGACCTCAGCACCCATCGCCCGCAGCCCTGGCTCACCCTCGCCGCCGCTCGCTCCTACGCCGCCGCCCTCCTGGTCGTCGCCGCCGTCATGCTCACCGCCGGCATCCACCACCGCGCCCTGGCCACGTCCGCCTCTCAGGCCCGCGTCGGCCACGCCCTTGGCTCGGACGAACTTGCCAGCGACAACGCCCTGCTCGACGCCATCGACTCCGAGATCTATCGCCCCGTGCCCGTTCCCGCCGGCCTCGACTCCGAAGTCTCCACCCGCCGCACCCATCCGTCCAGCCCGCAGGCCCGTAACTGATGCCAGCCCCGACGCACACTTCGACGCACTCGCCGCGCGCGCGATCCTCCGCGGCTGGTGCGCTCCTGCTCGGGAGCCTCTTCCTGCTTGCCTCCACGACCTTCGCCCAGCGCCCCGGCGGAGGAGGAGGCGGTGGCATGGGCGGTGGCGGCTTCGGCCATCCCGGCTTCCCCGGTGGCCCCGGCAACGGGCGCAACTCGGAGCCCGGCATGTCCAACAGCAGGAGCAACGAAGGCGGCTCCAGCGGCCTGCTCGGCCCCTCCGGCCGCTGGTGGGACGACAAGGACCTCGCCCGCAACCTTGGCATCGACTCCAAACAGCAGCACCGCATGGACGAGGTCTTCAGCGGTAACCGCAGCACCCTCGTCCAGCTCTACAAGAACTTCCAGCACGAGCAGGAACAGCTATCCAAGCTCGTCCGCGGCAAAGAGCTCGACGAGACGCAGATCTTTGCCCAGATCGACCGCGTCACCCAGGCCCGCGGCGAGCTCGAAAAAGCCAACGCCCACATGCTCCTGCAGATCCGCAAAGAGATGACCCCCGAGCAGACCGCCAAGCTCAACGAACTCCTCGCCCCCGCGCAGTAGCCCTACTGAATGCCGCCCAGCGAACTCTCCGCCACCACCGCCGGCAAAGTCTTCGGAGCAAAGTAGTTCTTGTCATACAGCGCCCGGTAGAACTGCCCCGTCAGCTCCGCCGCCTTCGGCCCGAACGTCGGCCGTCCACCCTCCAGGAAGATCACCGTGACGATCCGCCCGTTGGGCGTATCCGCATACGATCCAAACCACCCGAACCGCGTGCCGTTGTTCGAGCAGGTTCCCGTCTTGCCCATCACCGGGAACTCCTTGAAGTTCGTCCGCAGGCTGCGCGCCGTTCCGTACTGCGTCACCGCCAGCATGCCCGGCTGCATCTCCGGGATCAGGCTCCCGATCTCCAGCGTCCGCTTTACCTTGGGCTGGAACGCCTGCACATCCTCCGGCGTCTGCGGGTGCTGCAGGTAGTAAAGCGTCCCGCCGTTGGCAATCGCCCCCACAATCGCGCCCAGCTGCAGCGGCGTCATGCTCACGCTCTCCCCGAAGGAGCACATCCGGCCCACGCCGCCCATCGCCGCCGGCAGCTCCTGGTCCGGGTACGTCCCCAGTTGCTCGCCGGCAATGTTGTACCCCGCCAGCTCCCCCAGCCCCAACTGGTTGGCATAGTGCTTCACCCGCTCAAACCCCAGTGCCCGCCCCAGCGTCTCGAAGTACAAATTATTTGAGTGCGCCAGCGCCTCGGTCAGCGTCAGGTGGTATCCGCCGCCCAGCGCCACCGGCGTGTCGCGGTCGATGATGCCCTCCTGCAGCGCCGCCAGCGCCACCGTCAGCTTGATGGTCGAGCACGGCTCCGCGCCGCCCGACAACGCCAGCTTCTGGTTCACCATGGCCAGGATGCGCCCCGTCGCGGGGTCGATCGCGATCGCCGTCCCGTTCATGTTGCCCAGCGCCTCAATCGCCGCCGCCCGCACCACCGGGTCCTCGCCGCCGGTCAGGTCGCCCGCCGTCACATTATCCGCAAAGGAGCTCGCATAGAACCGTTCCGCAAACCGCGGCCGCGCCGCCACTCGCACCAGCCGCCCATGCACTCGCACCAGCCGCGTCGTCGCGGACGGCACGGCAACCGCCACTCCGCGTCCCGCCCCGCGTGCGCCTACGCGTCCAGCCCCGCGTGCCGCAACATGTCCCGCAACCCGCACTCCCGCCCGGCCCGTACCGCGCGCCGCACCATGCCCCGCCCGCCGCACCGGCACCACCGCCGCGGCATGGCTCCTGTTCCGTACCGTCACCTGCTTCTTCACCGGCGTCCAGGCCCAAGCTCTCATCCCCGGCGCAACCAGAAGCGCAGCAAACAGTGCAGCCGGCACCATCCAGAGGAAGGCTGTACGTCTCAAACAGGTCTGTCGGCTCATATCTACTCCCAGGCTATAGTCCAAAACTGCAATCATCCGTCACGTCTCACCCCAAAGGTAGAGCACGTACAGGTCCACATGCGCACGTACAAGTTTATCGTGCCTTTACCTTCGACGTTTCAGTACACCCCGAAGGTGGTATGTTTCCGCCCCTGACGCCCTCGTCCGGCTTACTGTCCTCGGCGCAGAAACGCCGGTATATCCAGCTCGTCCGCCTCTGCTGTCTCCGGCACCGGCGGCCCCGCCAGCGCCGACACCCTCACCATCGGCTCTGCCACCGGCACTGCCGTTCCTGCCTGCGGAGCCCGCAACCCGTCTTCATACTGCAGCCGCAGCGGCCTGGCTCCTTCGGCCGCATCAAAGCCTCGCGCCGAGGGCATGCGATTATCCACCTCCTCCGGCTCCAGCGGCACCCGCCGCGGCGACCGGAAAAAGTCGTCATCGAACACCGAGCGCGGCACCGGCACCAGCTCTTCATGATGCTCCGGCGCCTCATCCTGCTCCGGCTCGTCCACCCCCGCGTACTCGTCGATCGCGAGCGAGCCCTGGTCCTCCCCGCGCGCAGCCACTATCGGCTCCGTCCAACCCGGCCCCGTCCACGCCGGCTCTGTCCAGACATGTTCGTCGCCAATCGGCTCAGAAAGCATCTCCGCGGCCCCGATCGTCGCCGTCTCGATCGTCGCCGTCTCCAGCGGCTCCGCCCGCATCGGCTCAGCCTGCACCTGCACGGCCTGTACCGGCTCAACCTGCAGCGGCACAGCCACCGGGGTCCGCACCACCTGCGATACGATCGCCACCTTCGGCGCCTCGTACCTCGCCGTTACGATCGTCGGCAGCGTCGCTCCCGCCAGCATGCGTTCCCGCCGCTCTACGCTCTCTTGCTCCCGGAAGCCGGTGGCGATCACCGTGATCTTCACCTCGTCGCCCATCGCCTCATCCTGCACCGCGCCGAAGATGATGTTCGCGTCCTCATGCGCCGCATTCTGGATGATCGTCGAAGCCTCGTTCACCTCGCTCAGCTTCAGACTGCTTGACCCCGTAATGTTGATCAGGATCCCCTTCGCCCCGTCGATCGCGCCCGCCTCGAGCAGCGGTGATGCCATCGCCGCCACCGCCGCGTCCACCGCCCGGTTCGCGCCCGACCGCACCGCCGTCCCCATCACCGCGTAGCCCATGCCGGCCATGGTCGTCTTCACGTCGGCAAAGTCGCGGTTGATCACGCCCGACACCGTGATGATGTCCGTAATTCCCTGCACGCCCTGGCGCAGCACATCGTCCGCAATCCTGAAGCTCTCGAAGAAGCCCGCATCCTTCGCCACTGCCAGCAGCTTCTCATTCGGAATCACGATCACCGTATCCACGGCGTCCAGCAGCTCCTGCAAGCCGCGCTCCGCCTGCATCATGCGGCGCTTGCCCTCGAACCCGAACGGCCGCGTTACCACCGCCACCGTCAACGCGCCCATCTCGCTCGCCAGCGACGCGATTACCGGCGCCGCACCCGTCCCCGTGCCGCCACCCAGTCCGGCCGTCACGAACACCATGTCCGCGCCTTCCAGCGCCTCGATGATCTTGTCCGAGTCCTCGAGCGCCGCCCGGCGTCCCACGTCCGGATTCGCTCCCGCGCCCAGCCCGCTGGTCAGCTTCACTCCCAGCTGCAGCTTCACCGCCGCATTCGAGGTCTGCAGCGCCTGTACGTCCGTGTTCGCTGCAATGAACTCCACGCCTTCCACGTGCGCGGCAATCATGCGATTCACCGCGTTGTTGCCCCCGCCCCCCACGCCGATCACCTTGATCCGTGCGCCGCGCGGCATCGCATCGTCGTATTGAATGCGGAAATCGTTTTCAGGCATATCAGACATGGGCAACATGACTCCTTGGCAGGCAACTTCAGGCCCCTTAATTCTCCCATCAACATCCGCGCGCCGCAGCCTCGTTTTCCACCGCACCGTACCCAGCGTGATTCCTCTCATCAAAATCGCTGCCGCTCATCCTCCTGTGTCACGGTTGGCCGGGCAGCTCGCGGTGCTGCCGTGTACAACCCCTTCCCCACGCCCGTGAATCTCTCTACCCAACGAATCAGGGCCCGTGCCTGCGACCGCACGACATCGGCACGAATAGAAACCGCACGCGATCTTCCAGGGAGGTGCCAGGAACGCACGGCGCAGCCTCATCGTTCGTCACTCCACGCATCGGCGGTCCAGTGGTTCATGCCTCACCTCCTCAACCCGCGAGCCCGGCGAGGCCTGCTTCTCGCAGCCTCTATCCTGTCCCTCGCGCCAGCCGGTGCGCAGGCACCCTCGCAGATGCCCCCCAATCCCAGCCCCACCATCCAGCTTCCGCTCTCCGGCATCCAGTCTCCGCAGGATTCCGTCACCGTAACCCAGCGCACCGTCAACACCGGCGGCGGCACCGGTGTCGACGTCATCGACAGCTCCGTCAACGTGCAGGGAGCCTACTCCGGCAGCACACCCAGCGGACCTGCCACCCCCGGCGTCCAGTCTCTTACCCTCGAAGACGCCCTCAAGCTCGGCCTGCGTTACAACGTCGGCGCTGTCGAGCAAGCAAGCTCCGTCCTCCGCGCCCAGGGCGAGCGCGCCGTCGCCCGCAGCCAGCTCCTGCCCACCCTGAACAGCGCGCTCAGCGAACAATTCGAGCAGCTCAACCTCCGCACCGAGGGCGTCGAGAGCACCACCTTCCCGCTCACCGCGCGCTTCAACTTCTTCGACGCCCGCGCCCTCCGCCTCGACCAGACCGTCCTCGACCTCGTTCGTATCCACAATCTTCGCAGCGCCTCAGCCGGCGTCACATCCAGCCTGCGCTCGGCACGCAACGCCCGCGATCTCATCGTGCTCGCCGTCGGCGGAGCCTACCTCCAGCTGCTCGCCACGCAGGCCCGTGTCACCGCCGCCGCCGCCCAGGTGGAGAGCTCGGAGGCCATCTACCGGCAGGCCTCCGACCGCTTCGCCGCCGGCCTCAACGCCCGCATCGATCCCGCCCGGTCCCAGGTCCAGTTGCAGACCGACCAGCAGCGCCTGCGCTCCCTGCGCGCCGACTTCGACACCCAGAAGCTGCGCCTCGCCCGCATCATCGGCCTGCCGCTCGGCCAGCGCTTCAACCCTGTCGACACCTACATCTTCGCCCCCCTCACCGCCTTCACCGTCGATACCGCGCTCGAGCGCGCTATGCACGACCGTACCGACCTCGATGCCGCAGCCGCAGGCGTCAAAGCCGCGCAGGAAGCCGTCAAAGCCGCCCACTCCGAGCGTCTCCCCAGCCTTCGCGTCAACGCCGACGTGGGCGCCGCCGGCATCACCCCCAGCCACGAGTCCAGCGGCGTCTTTACCATCGCCGGCACACTCACCGTCCCACTCTACGAGGGCGGCCGCATCCAGGGCGACGTCCAGCAGGCCGCCGCCGCGCTCCAGCAGCGCAAGGCCGAGTTCGACGACCTCCGCGGACAGGTCGACCAGGACGTTCGCCAAGCGTTCATCGATCTCGACTCCGCCGCCGACCAGGTCAACGTCGCCCGATCCAACGTCGATCTATCCCACCAGACCCTCACCCAGTCCGCCGACCGCTTCGCCGCCGGCGTCACCGACACCGTAGAGCTCGTTCAGGCCCAGCAGTCCGTCGTCCAGGCCGACAACGATTACATCAGCGCTGTCTTCGAGCACAACCTCGCCAAGGTCTCGCTCGCTCGCGCCATGGGCAACGCAGAACAAACCCTCCCGCAGCTCCTGAGGAAATGACGATGCCCGACCTGCCCGCTCCCGAGCCCCAAGCCGCCCTGCCGCCGCCCGGGCCTCCGGCTCCCTCGCCCGAAGCTCCAGACGATCGCGGCCTCCTGCTCCGCATCCTCTACGACGAGCAGACCCGGCTGCGCCAGGAGATCGACGAACTGCGCCAGAAGCAGGAGCAGCAACCCGGCAAGGATCAGAAGAAAGAAGGCGGAGACGAGCAGCAGGACCAGGACAAAGAGGGCGGCGAAAAGAAAGAAGGCGAGGACAACAAAGAAGAGGGCGACAAGAAGGAAGGGGAAGACAAGAAGGAGGGCGGGGACAAGAAAGAAGGTGAGGATGAAGGGGAAGGTGAGGAGAAAGACAAGCAAAAGCAGCCATCCTTCCGGCAGCGCGCCATAGCCTGGGTCCGGGCTCACCCGCTCGCCACCGCCGGCATCGTCTTCGGAATCATCATCCTCATCATCGCGAGCATCCTCCTCTGGCGCTATCTCTCCAGCTACGAGACCACCGACGACGCCTTCGTCGACGGCCACACCGATCCGATCAGCCCGCGCATCAGCGGCTTCGTCACCGCCATCTACGTCGAAGACACCTACCCCGTCAAGAAAGGTCAGTTGCTCGTCGAGCTCGACGCACGCGACTACCAGGTCGCCAAGGAACGCGCCGCCGCCCAGCTCGCTCAGGCCCAGGCCGACGTCCGCGCTCAGTCTCCCAACGTCCCCATCACCCAGACCACCCAGTCCTCCCAGGTCGTCAACGCGGACCAGGCCGTCGTCAGCGCCGCCGCCAACTTCGAGGCGGCCGGCGACCGCTATCGTTCTGCCCTTGCCGACCTGCGCCAGGCCGAAGCCAACGAGTCCAACGCCTCCCGCGAGGAACAGCGCTACCGCAAGCTGGTCGAAAAGGAAGAAGTCTCCCAGGAGCTCTACGATCAGCGCCTCACCGAGCAGCGCGCCCAGGCCGCCATCGTCCAGTCCCGCCGCGATGCCGCCGACTCCGCCGCCAAGACCGCCGCCGCCGCCCAGGCATCGCTCCGCCAGGCCCAGCAGCAGGCAATGGAAACCCGCGCCAACCTGCCCCGCCAGCTCGCCGTGCAGCGCGAGACCACCGCCACCCGCGTAGCCAGCGCGCAGGCCGCCCTTGCCTCCGCCAATCAGGCCGAGCTCAACCTCGAATACACCCGCATCTACGCTCCCGAAGACGGCATCATCGGCAACAAGCAGGTCCAGCTTGCCGACCAGGTCCAGCCCGGCCAGGAACTCTTCGCGCTCACCCAGACCAATGACATCTGGGTCACCGCCAACTTCAAGGAAACGGAGATCCAGCACATGCAGCGGGGCCAGTCCGTCACCATCTATGTCGACGCTCTCAAGCAGAAGTTCGATGGCTACGTCGAATACCTGCCCGGCGCCACTGGCGCGGTTTACAGCCTGCTTCCGCCTGAAAATGCCACCGGCAACTACGTCAAGGTCGTGCAGCGCCTGCCTGTCCGCATCCGCTTCAAGCCCAACCAGCCCAACGCCAACCGCCTTGCGCCCGGCATGTCTGTCGAGCCCAAGGTGTGGATCAGATAATGCCCGGCGGCGGCGGAGACTGGAAGCCCAAACACAGCCCATGGCTCATCGCCATCGCGGTCATGCTGGCCACCTTCATGGAGGTCATGGACACCTCCATCGCCTCCGTCGCCGTGCCCTATATCGCCGGCAGCACCGCGTCCACCACCGACGAAGCCGAGTGGGTCCTCACCGTCTATCTCGTCGCCAACGCCGTCTTCCTGCCTGCCAGCACATGGTTCTCGCAACGCTTCGGACGCAAGCGCTTCCTCATGTTTTCAGTCGTCGTCTTCACCATCGCATCCTTCCTCTGCGGCATTGCGCCGTCGCTTGGCTTCATCCTCATGGCGCGCGCCATTCAGGGCGCCGGCGGAGGAGCCCTGCAGCCCCTGGCCCAGGCCATCCTGGTCGAATCCTTCCCGCCTGAAAAACAAGGCCAGGCCCTAGGCCTCTACGCCTTCGGAGTCGTCCTCGCCCCGGTGATCGGCCCGGCCTTTGGCGGATTCCTCACCGACGCCGTCTCCTGGCGCTGGGCCTTCTACATCAACATTCCCATGGGCGTCCTCGCGCTCCTGCTGCAAAGCAGATTCCTTGAAGATCCGCCCTACATCGCCAACGCCAAGCCCGGCCGCTTCGACGGCGTCGGCCTCGGCTTCCTGGCCCTCTGGATCGCCTGTCTGCAATACGTCCTCGACAAGGGCCAGGAGCAGGACTGGTTCGGCGACATCCGCATCAACTGGGCCATCGTCGTCTTCGTCTTCGGCTTCGCCGCCTTCCTCCTCCGCGAGTTCACCCACCCCAAGCCCCTGGTCAACATCCGCGCCCTCTCCAATCGCAACCTCGCCCTCGGCAGTGCGCTCATCTTCCTCCTCGGCGCCGCCCTCTACTCGCTCACCACCGTTCTGCCCATCTTCTACCAGACCCTCATGGGCTATGACGCCACCCACGCCGGCCTCGCCGTCAGCCCCCGCGGCCTCGGCTCCATCGTCGCCGCCGTCGCCGTCGGCGTGCTCTCAAACAAGGTCGACCCGCGCAAGATGGTCGCGCTCGGTTTCGCCATCCTCGCCGGCTCTACCCTCTGGCTCGGCGAGCTCACCCTGCAGATCTCCCCCACCACACTCTTCTGGCCCATCACCATCGGCGGTCTCGGCATCAGCATGGTTTTCGTCCCGCTCTCCAGCGTCGCGTTGGGAACCATTCAGAAAGCCCAGGTCGGCAACGCCAGCGGCATCTTCAACTTTCTCCGCAATGTCGGCGGCAGCGTCGGCATCTCCGCCGCCAACACCATCGCGCAGCGTCACCTCCAGACCCATCGCAACGAGAATGTCCACTGGATCTCCGGCGCCAGCTGGCTTCTCCAGCGCCAGCTCCGCGTCCTGACCCAGCAGATGCATGTCCATGCCGGCCCCCGCGTCGCCGAACTCCGCGCCTTCTCCCTCACCAACACCAGCCTGAATCGCGAAGCCCAGCTCTGGGCCTACGTGGACGACTTCCGCTACCTCGCCCTGCTCTGCGCCCTCTGCGTTCCCCTGGCCTTCTTCCTCAAGAAACCCAGACCCGGCGCCCAGGGCGCAGGCTAAAGCCTAACGTCGTGATCCTGCGCGAGGCAGAGCCGAGCCGAGGGCCTGGACCTCTACGCATCAGCCTAAACGCTGGCCACTTCTCCGACCTTGTCCCCTTCGCCCGGCGCCAGGAACAGGTTCGTCTCCAGCCCATGCTGCCGCGTGTACAGGTCGAAGTACCTTCCGCCCAGCGCATACAGCTCTTCATGCGTCCCGCGCTCCAGGATGTTGCCCTGCTCCACCACCAGGATCTGGTCCGCCCTCCGAATGGTCGACAGCCGGTGCGCGATCACGAACGTCGTCCGCCCTTGCATCAGGTGGTTCAGCCCGCCCTGGATCATCGACTCCGACTCTGAATCCAGTGAGCTCGTCGCCTCATCCAGAATCAAGATCCGCGGATCGGCGAGAATCGCCCGCGCAATCGAGAGCCGCTGCCGCTGCCCGCCCGACAGCTTCACTCCGCGTTCCCCCACCACCGTGTCATAGCCCTCCGGAAAGCGCTCCGCAAACTCGTCCACCCGCGCGATCTTGCAGGCTTCCATCAGCTGCTCCTCGGTCGCTTGCGGCCGCGAGAACTTTACATTCTCCCGGATCGTCCCATCGAAGAGAAACGTCTCCTGCAGCACCACCCCAAGCTGCGGCCGATAGCTGCTCAGCCGGATCGTTGCCAGGTCTTCGCCATCCACCAGGATCGCGCCCTTGGTCGCCGTGTGGAACCCGCAGATCAACGAGATGATCGTCGACTTGCCCGATCCGCTCGAGCCCACCAGCGCCGTCACCGTCCCCGGCCGCGACTCGAAGCTGATCCCGTGCAGCACCGGCTTGCCTGCCTCGTACTCGAATTCGACGTTCCGGAAATCGACCTCGCCGCGTATCACCGGCAGCGCCACCGTCCGCGTCGGCTCTGAATCCTCTTCGCCCTCGTTCATGATCTCCGTTGTCCGGTCCAGTCCCGCCAACGCCTCCGTCAGCTGCGTCCCGATCGACACCAGCTGCACAATCGGCGCGATCATGAACGCCAGGAACATCACGTACGTCACGTAGCCGCCCGGCGTCAGCGCGCCTTTCACCACCTGGTTCGCGCCCAGGTACATCACCAGCGCGCCCACCACCCCCAGCACCGCCGTCGACGCCAGGCTCATCAGGCTCTGCGCCGTCAGAGACGAGATCACGTTGTCCAGCAGCCGCTTCACCCCGCCCGCGAACACCTGTGCCTCGCTTGCCTCCGCGTGGTAGCCCTTCACCACCCGCACCCCGCCCAGCGACTCCGTCAACCGCCCCGTCACCTCCGCGTTGATCTTCGCGCGCTCCCGGAAGATCGGCCGAATCGTCTTGAACGCCTTCTGCAGAATCACGCCGAACACCAGCAGGATAAAGAACGTCACCACCGTCATCTCGACGCTTAGCCGCAGCAGCCACACAAACGCGAACACCGCCGTCAGCACGCCGCCGAAGAAGTCGATCACGCCGGTCCCGATCAGGTTGCGCACGCCTTCCACGTCCGTCATGATCCGCGCCACCAGCGTGCCCGTCCGGTTCTCGTCGTAGAATGCGACTGGCAGCCTGCCGATATGCGCCTGCACTTGCATCCGCAGGTCCGCAATCAGCCGCTGCCCCGCCTTCGACAGCAGCTGCGTCAGCGTATAGCTCGTAATCCCCTGCACAATCGTCGCCGCCACCACCACGCCCACGATGATCGGCAGCATGTGCAGGTTATGTCCATACATCACCTTGTCGATAAGCGATTTCGTGCTCGCTGGCAGCACCAGCCCTGCCGCCCGGTTCACCACCATCAACGCAAAGCTTCCCGCCAGCAGCGCCCGTCGCGGCCGCACCAGCTTCCATACCTCCGGCATCACCTTGCTCAGCTTGGGCTTCGGCCGGGACTTCGTCAGGTCCGCCGCCGTCGCTCTGCCCGTACCGCGCGAAGGCCGATCCGCCGTCGGCATCCCCATCCCTCCCGTGTTGAACCCAGATGCCATTCGCCTGCCTCTCTCTATCTGTCCTCTTGCTGATTCTTCGTTCTGCGCGAACGGCTCAGAATCTCGGCATTTCTCTTTCGCGCTTCCTCACCCCAAAACCCTCGTCCGCCTAGCCTCGATAAACGACCGCACGCAGAACGCCACAAAGATCAGGCACAGCAAGCACGTAGCACCCTTCTCCTCGACCGCAATCGGGTGCTCGAACGTGGCTCCATGCGCCAGCCGCATCGTGTCGATGGCGCCCTTCAGCGTGAACAGAAATCCCAGCATCCCCACCGTCACCGCGACATGCATCCACAACATCCGCCGCTTGGCGTCTCCGGTGATCGCCAGCCCGCCCGCAATCGCCAGCACCAATCCGATCCAGCATGGGATCAGCGCCGTCGGGTGCATGCTTCCGGTCGCCACATACCCCGCCACTCCCACCCCGATGAGCAACACCCCGAACACAATCGTCAGTTTCGCCACATCTGCCTCTCTACTTCCGCGTAGTCACCAGAATACGCGACGTGCCTTGAAGTGTGTGCTAATCCGCGAAGTCACACCGGCTTCAACCCCTTCTTCAGGTCAGAACACGCCTCACCGGAGACAAATAGCGGGCAAATCCACGGCCGATGAAAGACGTCGTCACAGCGCCTGCCTGAGACACTCTTCATGCTAAACTCCCCCATGCCTCTCATCCTCATTCTTGTGATTCTCCTGCTGGTCATCGGCAGCGGCGGCTACTACATGGGTCCGGGCGTCGGCTACTACGGCGGCGGCACGCTCGACATCATCATCGGGCTCATCATCATCTACCTGCTCTTCGGGCGAGGACGCACCCGCCTCTAAGGCCCGGCGTTCGACCTATAGTTAGGCCGTAGCCTCAGCGAAGGCGCGCAGCGCCGCAGTCGCAGGTCTCGCATCCCCTGCCGCTCCGGAAGAAACACCGTCATTCTGAGCAAAAGGCGCAGCCGAGTCGAGGACCCCATCTCCTCGCCGACCGCCCGAGCGGAGCCGCGTCCAGCCCGCTTTGTTCTCCCCTCGCCGAGCCGCCCCGGATATACACAAACTCCATTGCACTCCGTCGCGAGTATGTTACATTTCTCCCACTTTCCTTCTTTCTCTGCGCACCACTTGCAGGATGCTGCTTCGGCTTGCCGCCGATTGTTCACCAGAATGACCCAGGTTCAGATTGTTCGAAGCTATAGATCTACCCTCACCTTTGCGCACAGCCTCGCTTCACAGAGCACATGGCCCCTCAGGCCGGATAGAAAAACAGCTTTAGCAGCAGCTTCAAAGGAGACCTACAGATGAGTTTCGTCCCCCGGCGGTCAGCTTTCACCATCCTCATGCTCGTCCTTATCGCTCGCGTCTTTATCGGCATGCCGTTCGCCCTCGCGCAGAACACCAGCACCGGTACCGTCACCGGTACAGTCACAGACCCCACCGGCGCCCTCGTCCCCGACGCCACGATTACCCTCACCGATCCCGCCACTAAAGATAAGAGAACCACCGTCACCAACAAGGACGGTCTCTACGTCCTGCAGAACGTCACCCCCGGCACCTTCGCCGTCACCGCCTCCAAGACAGGCTTCGCGACCGACGAGATCCAGGACCTCGTCATCAGCGTCGGAACCCAGACCACGGCCAACTTCGCCCTCGCCATCGGCGCCGAGTCCACCACTGTCGAAGTCCAGGCCACCAACGCCGACCTCCAGACCCTCAACGCCAGCATCGGCGCCACGGTCACCCCCATCAGCATCAATGCGCTGCCATCCATCCAGCGCGACGTCAGCACCTTCTCCACACTCCAGCCCGGCGTCACCCCCGGCGGCAGCGTCGCCGGCACCGTCTCTGACCAGGCCGTCGTCCAACTCGATGGCGGTAGTAACTCCAGCGACATGGACGGCTCCATGCAGTCCTACACCGGCTCCTTCGGCGGCACCACGGCCGCCTCTATCTCCACCGGCGGAGCCTCGGGCGTCATGCCCATGCCCCAGGACAGCGTCGAAGAATTCAAAGTCTCCGTCGTAGGTCAGACCGCCGACTTCAACAACTCCTCCGGCTCCCAGGTCCAGGTCGTCACCAAGCGCGGAACCAACACCGTCCACGGCACTGTCTACGAGTACTACCTCGACAACAATTTCAACGCCAACACCTGGCAGAACCGCATCGGCACCACCACCTCGCCAGTCGGCACGGCCAAGCCCAGCTTTCACTACAGCCGCTTTGGCGCCGCTGCGGGCGGCCCCATCACACCCTACGTGCTCGGCGGCAAGACCTTCCTCTTCGGCAACTATGAAGGCTATCGCTTCCCCAACTCCGCCACCTATGAGCGTTCTGTTCCTTCCGCCGCCATGCGCGCCGGTCTCGTCACCTTCAGCGGCACCCAGTACAACCTCAACACACTCGACCCACGCGGCATCGGCATCAACCCTACGGTAGCCAAGCTCTGGGCACAACTACCTGCCGGGAACGACCCGGGCTGCACAAGCATATCCGGCGCACGCTGCGACGGCATCAACACCATCGGCTTCCGCGCCAACGTCGCTCTTCCACAGACCAGCAACTTCTACGTCGCGCGCCTCGACCACGACTTCGGCTCCAAATGGCACTTCAACACCAGCTATCGCTACTTCAAACTTGAAAAAGCCGTCACCAACCAGGTCGATATCGGCGGTATCCTCCCCGGCGATACCCTGGGCGTCCCCAAATCGACTGAGACTCGGCCCCAACAGCCCTGGTTCTACGTCGCCGGCCTCACCACCAATATTTCCTCCCACACCACCAACGACTTCCATTACAGCTACCTCCGCAACTTCTGGTCCTATGTCACAGCCGGTGCACCCCCCCAGCTGCCCGGGCTCGGCGGCGCCATCGAGCCCTTCGGCGAGTACAGCACCACCGTGCTCTCCCCCTACAACGTCGATAGCCAGGACATCCGCTCACGCGTCTGGGATGGTCACGACCACTTCCTCGGCGACAACGTCACCATGCTCGAAGGCAACCACCTCATCCAGTTTGGCGGCCAGTACGAGCACAACTTTGCCTTCCATAACCGCTCGGACAACGGCGGCGGCATCAACTACACCACCACCTACCAGCTCGGCGATTCCAGCGGCGGAGGCTTGGTAAACCTCTCCGGACTCGCCGCCGCAGGCGTCCCCACCAGCAGCAGCACAAACGCTCGCATCATCGATGCCGTCCTCGGCATCGTCACCGACTCCCAGGTCGCCTACACGCGTTCCGGCAATAACCTCGCCCTCAATCCCCCCCTCACGCTGGCATACGACCAGTCCACCATCCCCTTCTACAACATCTTCGCCAGCGACACCTGGCGCCTCAAGCCCACGCTCACCCTCAATCTCGGCGTAGGCTACGCCATCGAGATGCCCCCCACGGAAAAGACGGGCAAGCAGGTCACCCTCGTCGACAGCAACGACACTCAGGTTCAAACCGCGCCCTATCTCGCAGCCCGCAAATCCGCCGCGCTGGGAGGACAGTCCTATGACCCCCAGGTCGGCTTCGCCCTGGTCGGCAATGTCGCCAACGGGGGCGTGAAGTACCCCTACAGCCCCTACTACGGTTCGTTCAGCCCTCGCCTCTCGGCCGCCTGGAACCCTCACTTCGACCATGACAGCATGTTCGGTCATCTGTTCGGAGAAAACGCCACAGTCCTCCGCGGCGGCTACGGCCGCGTCTACGGTCGCCTAAATGGCGTAGGTCTGGTTCTCATCCCGCTCCTCGGTCCCGGACTCATCCAGGGCGTTCAATGCCGTACTGCCCTCTCCAACGGCACCTGCGGCTCCGCCAACCCAACCGACTCCAATGCCTTCCGTATCGGTGTGGACGGCAACTCCGCACCCCTGGCGGCCGTCTCTGCCAACCTGCCTCAGCCCTTCTACCCGGGCTTCAATGGCGCCGCTACCGCCAACGCACAGATGATCGACCCCAAGCTCCGCCCCAACGACGTCGACACCTTCAACCTCACGGTTCAGCGCCAGGTCGGCCGCAAGGTCCTCGTCGAAGTCGGCTACATCGGCCGCCTCATCCACAACGAGTACCTCGCCATCAACATCAACGCGGTGCCTTACATGATGTCGCAGGGTGGCCAGACGTTCGCCTCCGCCTACGCCGCCGTTGAGACAGCTTTCGGCTGCGCCACCTCCTCGGGGCTCTGTAATGCCAACACCACCGCCGCTACTGCAGGCATCGGTACCCCTAAGGTCAAGGTCTTCCCGACCGTCACGGCCCAGCCCTTCTTCGAGACTTCCCTCGCCGGCACCGGCTATTGCACCAACTACACTAACTGCACCACTGCCGTCGTCCAGAAGGAAGCCAGCAACTTCGGTACGCAGAAGGTCTTCAATCTCTGGTCGGACCTCGATGGCGGCGCAACCAAGACCGCCGGCGGCTTCAACTTCCCCCGCACTATGATGGCCACGCCCATCCCCGGCCAGGCCGCCGGAGCCAATGGGCAGATCCTCAGCGGTGTTTCCATGCAGGGCTCCACAGGCTATGGAAATTACAACGGAGGCTTCGTCTCCTTCAAGGCAACGGACTTCCACGGCCTGACCCTGCAGGGTAACTTCACCTACAGCAAAGCCTTGGGTCTCAACGCATCCGCGCAATCCTCCAGCGGTCTCACCCCCAACGATGCCTTCGACCTGGGCAAGAGCTACGGCGTCCAGGCCTTCAACCAGAAGTTCATCGCCAATATGTTCGGCGTCTATCAGACGCCCTGGTTCAAGAACCAGTCCGGCTTCGTCGGACGCCTCGCCGGAGGCTGGACCTTGGCACCCATCTTTACCGCCGGGAGTGGAATCCCGCTCGCCTGCACCACCAACTCCGGTTCGCAGTCCTTCGGCAGCGCCGACGCTTTGAACTTCACCGACAACGAGCAGTGCGTCTTCTCCACCCCCTTCAAAGGAGGTGCTCAAACCCATCGCGGGATCGCGGGAGGTGTGGACCCGAACGGTATCTCTGTCGGCACCGCCACCGCCGGCTCTAGCGCCGCCGCCCAGGTCAACATGTTCTCCAACCCTGCCGCCGTATACGACACCACCCGCCCAGCAATCCTCGGCATCGACGAGCGCGATGGAGGCGACGGTCCCATCGCCGGCCTGCCCTACTTCAACCTGGATATGAGCATTAGCAAGGACCTTAGAATCTTCGAGAGGGCCAAACTGCAATTCTCCGGAATCTTCACCAACATCCTCAACCACAACGACTTCGCTAACCCCTCCCTCAGCCTTCAGGCCCCAACAAGCTTCGGCGTCGTCAACGCCCAGGGCAACACCCCACGCCAGATCCAGATGGGCATCCGCGCCAGCTTTTAAGGCTGGATAACTCACCCACTCCAACCAGCACACTCCCTGAAGCGCCGGCGTTCGCAGCGACCTAGCTGCCCGCCGGCGCTTTCTTCTTTTCAGCCTCCCGTTTCTCCCTCTTTCACCGCCAGATATCCACAAAAATGTTGTTGCAGCGTGTTTCCGTCGTGTTACATTCGAGTCACTTTTCCAGATTCTCGATTTTGCCGTGCGTCGAAACTTATCTCGTCGACGGCAACATGCACTCTACGGCCCACGTGTCGCTTGCGTCGAGCACCATCAATCGACTCTGCGGACCGTCTGGAAAAGTGTCTCTCCTGTTTCAAGATTGCGCACGCACTTCGTCTTCTCGCTCGACTACGGTGCCTCAAGCCGGACAGAAAACAGTTGCAGCAGCACAGTACAAGGAGACTCACAGATGCGATTCATCCCTCGGTGGCCAGCCGTCAAGTTCCTTCTCATAGCGCTTCTTGCTTGTTTCTGCTTCATCCCGAACCTCCTGCTCGCTCAGTCCACCAACTCCGGCACCATCGTCGGCACAGTCACCGATCCCACCGGCGCACTCATCCCCGGAGCCACCATCTCCGCCGTCGACCCCAACACCAAGGAAAAGCGCACCACCGTCTCCAACAAGGACGGCCAGTTTGTGCTTACCGACGTGCAGCCCGGCACCTACGATCTCACCGCGGCCAAAGGCGGCTTCTCCACCGATCAGATCACTGGAATGACCATCAGCGTCGGCACCCAGACCACCGCCAACTTCAAGATGGCCGTAGGCGCGGAGAGCACCACCGTCGAAGTCACCGCGTCTAACGCCGACCTCCAGACCATGAACGCCAGCACCGGTACCACAGTCGATCCCGCCATGGTTGAATCTCTTCCCGCCATCGGCCGCGACGTCGCTACCTTCGTTACCATGCAGCCCGGCGTCACTCCCGGCGGCAACGTCGGCGGCACCACCGTCGATCAGACCACCTTCCAGCTCGACGGCGGCTCGAACACCGCTGACATGGACGGCACCCAGGGCGTCTACACCAGCAACAACATTAACTCGAGCGTCGGCGGAGCGCTCGCCGGCACCACCGGCGCCGGCGGCGTCGTCCCCATGCCCCAGGACTCCATCGAGGAGTTCAAGGTCTCCACCACCGGCCAGACCGCCGACTTCAACAACTCCTCCGGCTCGCAGTCGCAGATCGTCACCAAGCGTGGCCGCGACAAGGTCCACGGAACGGTCTACGAGTACTACCTGGACAACAACTTCAACGGCAACACCTGGCAGAACAACTTCCCGTCATCGCTTGGCCTCTACACCCCCAAGCCCAGCTACCACTACAGCCGCTTCGGCGCCGCCGCTGGCGGTCCCATCGCTCCCTACAAGTTCGGCGGCAAGACCTATCTCTTCGGCAACTACGAAGGCTTCCGCTGGCCCTACGCCCAGACCATCGAGCGTGACGTGCCCTCCTACCAGTTTCTCCAGCTAGGTCAGCTTTCCTACGGCGGCTCCGCTTCCGCACCTACCGCTACCTACACCGCTGCGCAGTTGCTGGCCGCCGATCCCAGACACCTCGGCATGCCCGCGGTACTCAAGAACTTCTACAACACCCAGCTCCCGGTAGCTCCCGCCTCCAACAGCGGATCGGTCGGCAACACCGGCGCACATTACGCCGGCATCTTCGATGCCAGCTGCGGGCCTAACTCTGGCGCCACCTGCGACAGTCAGAATGTCATCGGTTACCGCGCCAACGTCTCTACTCCCCAGAAGAGCAACTTCGGAGTCGTCCGTATGGACCACGACTTCGGCCAGAAGTGGCACCTCATGGCCAGCTATCGCTACTACAACTTCCAGAACCTTACCGCCAACCAGGTTGACATCGGCGGCGCGCTGCCAGGCGATACCGTCGGAACCCCGGTAGCCGTTGCGGTTCGTCCCCAGAATCCCTGGTTCTTCGTCCTTGGCCTCACCACCAACATCAGCTCGTCGCTCACCAACGACTTTCACTACAGCTACACGCGCAACGACTGGCAGTGGAAGGGTGCGGGTGCGCCGCCACAGCTCGCCGGTGCCTCCGGCGCCATCGAGCCTCTCGGCGAGAGCTCGACCCAGGTTCTTTCCCCCTACAACGTCAACGCACAAAACATCCGGACCCGCATCTGGGACGGCAAGGACAACTTTTTCCGCGACGACCTCTCCAAGCTCAAGGGCGACCACTTCATCCAATTCGGCGGTCAGTACCAGCACAACTTCAACTACCACCAGCGCACTGATAACGGCGCCAGCATCAATTACACCCCCACCTACCAGCTTGGAGACACCGGCGGCGGCGGAAACATCAACTATGTAAACGGCCTCGGTTCCATCGGCGTAGGGACCGGCGTCTCCGCCCTCAACATCCAGCGTCAACTCGACTCCTACTACGGCCTCGTCTCAGATACCCAGGTTGCCAACACCTATAACAACGTCGGGGGCAAGCTGACGTTGAACCCCGCCCTCACCCCCATTGGGGCACACACCACCATTCCTTACTACAACCTCTACGTGACGGACACCTGGCACGCCAGCCCTAATGTCACCTTCAACTTCGGCATCAGCTACGCCATCGAGATGCCACCCACGGAGCGCGACGGCAATCAGGTCATGTTCACTGACGCCTCCGGCAACGCCCTTCGCGTGCAGCAATACCTTGCCGCCCGCCAGAGCGCAGCCGCCGCAGGCACGGTCTACAACCCCGAGATCGGCTTCGCCCTCATCCACAACGTGGCTGGCGGTCGCAAGTATCCCTACGATCCCTACTACGGCGCAGTCAGCCCCCGCCTCTCCGCCAGCTATAGCCCCAAGTTCACCTCCGGATTCGGCAACAAGCTCTTTGGTGACGGCGCAACCGTCATCCGCGGCGGCTACGGGCGCATCTACGGTCGCATCAACGGCGACGCGCAGGTGCTCAACCCGCTGCTTAGCCCCGGCCTCATCCTTGCCACCCAGTGCAAGTACGCCCAGTCCCCCAACACCGGTTCAGGCAACTGCACCCAGTCCAACTACACCGACACCACCGCCTATCGCATCGGTGCCGACGGGCTTGCTCCCGTTCTGGCTACCGCTCCCCTGCCCCAGAACCTCACCCAGCCCTACCATCCGGGCTTCGACGGCCCCGGCGTCCAGCTGGCCTCGCCCGTCGATCCCAGCCTGCGTCCCAACGACGTCGACACCATCAACTTCTCCATCCAGCGCCAGGTCAATCGCAAGATGCTCGTCGAAGTCGGCTACATCGGCCGCATCATCCACCACGAATACATCCAACTGAACCCTAATCAGATCCCTTACAACCTGTCCCAGGGCGGACAGACCTTCGTCTCCGCCTATGACGCGGTGGAGGCAGCCTTCGGCTGCACCACCTCTGCCAGCCTCTGCGCCAAGAGCCCCACGCCAATGGGCGCCAACGTTACCCCGCAGCCGTTCTTCGAAACAGCTTTGGGCGGACCCACCTCCGCATACTGCTCGGCCGACCCAAGCTGCACGGCGGCAGTCATCAGAAAGCAGGCTGGCAAGTTCCGGGCTCAGCAGGTCTTTAGCCTGTGGCAGACGCTCGACAACAACGTCGGCGGCGCGGGCGGTGCTGGTTGGGTCTTCCCCCGCAGCCTCATGGGAACCCCCACCTCCAACGCCACCTATGGCGGAGCCGGCCAGGTCGTCACCGGGCTCAGCATGGGCACGCCCGCAGGCTACAGCAACTACAACGGCGCGTACGTCTCCTTCAAAGCCAATAGCTTTCATGGCCTGACCTTCCAGGAGAATCTCACCTACGCCAAAGCGCTCGGTCTCGGCGCGTACAACCAGTCCACCAGCTCCATCGCCGCGGAAGACAACTTCAACCTTCAGGAGCAGTACGGTCGACAGAGCTTCGATCAGAAGTTCATCTTCAACACGTTCATCGTTTACAGCACGCCCTGGTACAAGGACCAGCGCGGGATCATCGGACGCTTCGCCGGCGGCTGGACCCTCTCTCCCGTCCTCACCGCGGGTACCGGTCAGCCCCTCCAGTGCGTCAGCAACAACAACGGTCAGAACTTCGGCGGTAACGACGGTGCCAACTTCACCGACTCCGAAAACTGCATCTTCACTCGGTCAGCCAGCGCCGCGCACACCAACCGCGGGATCATCGGAAGCGCCGATCCCCTGGGCGTCAGCGTCGGAAGCAATCCTAAGCTCATCAACAGCCCCGCCGCCGAGGTCAATGTCTTCACCAACCCCGTCGCCACCTTTGACACGGTCCGGCCTCCCATCCTCGGTATCGACACCCAGGATGGCGGTTCCGGCGTCATCAGTGGTCTCGGTTACCTTAACCTCGACATGAGCGTCAAGAAAAACATCGCCGTCTTCGAGAAATTCAACCTTGAAGCCACGGGAGTCTTCTTGAACTTCATGAACCACAACGACTTCTCCAACCCGAGCCTCTCCCTCCAGAGCACCAGCAACTGGGGGACGACCAAAACCCAGGGCAACACGCCCCGTCAGATTCAGATGGGCCTTCGCGCCAGCTTCTAACATCCACGCATCACAAAACGGGGGCGCCGATTCTACTCAGAATCGGCGCCTTTTCTTCGTCAACGCTCCTCCGAAAAGACACTGCACCAAAACTTGTGCATACACGCGTAAAGCGTCTGAACTCAGAAACCTGCTCTTCTCGCTTCGTAAGCGCCCTGGATTGAATATCTTGTCCTCCAGGCAGATCGCTGGTCCAGACCTAAGTCCATTGTTTTGAGGATATTGCGCAATATGTGCCGGGAGGGGCCCGGTCGACCTAAAATCACCTCATGGACCTTGATGCGATCCAATCCGCGCTGCGCGACGCCTCGCTCGACGCCTGGCTATTCTACGATCATCACCACCGCGACCCCATCGCCTACCGCATCCTGGGCCTGCCCGAAAACGCCCACGTCACCCGCCGCTGGTACTACCTGATCCCCGCCACCGGCGACCCGCAGAAACTCGTTCACCGCATCGAGTCCGGCCGCCTCGACTCCCTGCCAGGCGCCCAACACCAGTACTCCTCCTGGCAGGAGCTTGAATCCTCCCTCGCCGCCATGGTCGCCGGTCTCAAGAACGCCGCCCTGCAGTACTCCCCGCGCAACGCCATCATGTACGTCTCGCTCGTCGACGCCGGCACCATCGAGCTCATCCGCGAGTTCGGCATCACCCCCGTAAGCTCCGCCGACCTGGTCAGCCAGTTCGAAGCTGTCCTTACCCCCGCCCAGATCGAGACCCACTACATCGCCCAGCGCAAGCTCGACCAGATCCTCCGCGCCGGCTGGCAGCGCATGGGGGAGCTCGCGCGCACCGCCGGTGGCACCGACGAAGTCACGATCCTCAACTACCTGAAGCAAGCTCTCGAGCGCGACGGTCTCGTGACCGAGCACGGCCCCAACGTCTCTTGCGGCCCCAACTCCGCCGACTCCCACTACGAGCCTACCGCCTCCACTTCCCGTCCCATCCGCCGCGGCGACTTCGTCCTCATCGATATCTGGGCACGGCTCGCGGACCGCCCGGACGCCATCTGGTACGACATCACCTGGACCGGCGTTGTCGACCGAACTCCCACCGACCGCGAGCAGCTCATCTTCAGCACCGTTCGCAACGCCCGCGAGGCCGCCATCGGCACCGTCCAACAAGCCTTCGCCGCACAGGAACCAATCGCCGGCTGGCAAGCTGACGACGCCGCCCGTACCGTCATCCGCGACGCCGGCTTCGCCTCCGCCTTCACCCACCGCACCGGCCACAACATCGCCACCGAGCTCCACGGCAATGGCGCCCACCTCGACAATCTCGAAACGCACGATGTCCGCCGCATCCTGCCCAACACCTGCTTCTCCGTCGAGCCCGGCCTCTACTTTCCAGGCGAGTTCGGAGTCCGCAGCGAGGTCAACATGATCACACTACCCGGCATAGCGCTAGTCAGTGGTCCCACGCAGACTGAGCTTGTCCGCATCTGAAACTGCTATCATCAACCTTGATGGCCACACCCACTCAAGCCGCCGCTGCCGTGCCCGCCGCGCGCTCCTCACTGCTTTCCTCTCTCGCTCTCGTCGCCGGTTGGCTCGTGCCCGGCGCGGGCCACCTCTTCGTCCGCAAACCCATTCGCGCCATCCTGCTCTTCGCCGCCATCGTAGGCATGTTCGCCGTCGGCATCGCACTGCAGGGTAAGATCTACGCGCCCAACACCGGCGACCTGCTGGACATCCTCGGCTTCGTCGGCCAGCTCGGTTCCGGCCTGCTCTTCCTCTGCGCTCACCTGTTCGATTGGGGAGAGCCCACCGTCACCACCGCCCTTCAGGACTACGGCACCAAGTTCCTCGTCGTGGCCGGCCTGCTCAACATCGTCTCCGCCATCGACGCCCACTCGCTCGCCAATGGCAGGAAGGCCTCCTGATGCTGACTCACTTCAGCGCCATGCTGGTCTTCGCCCTTGGTACATCCGTCGTCTTTGGCATCACTCAGCGCGCCGCCCCGCGCCTCATGCTGCGCTTCGGCGCCTTCTGCTTCGCCATCATGGTCTGCGGCACAATTGCCGCGAGCTGGGTTATGTACCTCATCAAGCATTAAACAAGAGGCCCCGGACCGATCCGGGGCCCTTCAACTACCTGCAACTTGTTTACGGTTCAGCGTTCGGATCGGGAGCCTCGCCCGGCGTCTGTTCCTCGAGCTGCCTTTGCATCTCCTCACGCTTCTTCTCGCGAGCCTCCGCACGCTTTTGCGCCTTCTCATTCAGCTCCTGCTCTGCGCCTAGCAACTCGATCACCGCCATCTCCGCCGCATCGCCTTTGCGCGCATACGTCCGCACAATGCGCAGGTACCCGCCCGGCCGCGTCGCATAACGCGGCGCGACCGTTGAGAACAGGCGAGTCACCGACTCGTCCGTCATCAGGTAAGCCAGCGCCTGGCGCCGGGAGTGCAGATCACCCTTTTTGCCCAGCGTGATCATCTTTTCAACGATCGGCCGCGAGGCCTTGCACTTCGTAATGGTGGTCTCAACCCGGTCGTTGAGAATGATGGACGTAACCAGGTTGCGCAGCATGGCGCGACGATGGGATGTATTGCGGCCAAGCTTGAAGCCGCCATTACGATGACGCATGATGTAATCTCCTTCGACTCGACCTTCTGGCCACAGTCGGACTGCTCTCTACTGCATCAGGCAGGGAAGAACGAATCGCTCTTCCCTGCTCCGATTGCGCGGTTAGAAGTTTTCGGGCTCGTTGACGAGATCCAGGTCCTCGTCCTCATCTTCATCTTCGTCCTCATCGTCGTCGAAGCTGCCGTAGCTCGCCGCCAGGGTCGCCGCCGGAAGCACGGACGTCGGTCCCGGAACAGGATTGCCGTTATCGTCGATCTTCATGCCCAGCGACAGTCCCATCTGCGCGAGGATCTCCTTGATCTCGTTCAGACTCTTGCGGCCGAAGTTTTTCGTCTTCAGCATCTCCGCTTCGGTCTTCTGGATCAACTCTCCAATCGTCGCAATGTTCGCGTTCTTCAGGCAGTTGTAGCTGCGCACTGAAAGCTCGAGTTCCTCGACTGAACGGTTCAGGTTCTCGTTGCGAATGGACGGCCCGTCGAGTCCGCCATCATGCCCCGCCTCCATCTCCTCTTCGAAGTTGATGAAGATCGTCATGTGGTCTTTCAGCAGCTTGGCCGAAAGCCCCAACGCATCCGCGGGAAGCACCGTGCCGTTGGTCCAGATCTCGATCGACAGCTTGTCGTAGTCGGTGATCTGACCGAGACGTGCGGCTTCCACCAGGTAGTTCACTTTGCGTACCGGCGAGTGCACCGAGTCAACCGGAATGAACCCCAGTCCCAGGTCGCCGTCGAAGTTCTTGTCCGCAGAGATGTAGCCGCGGCCGCGCTTCAGCCGCATCTCCATGTCGATTTTGCCGCCCTCGGAGATCGTGCAGATGTAGACGTTCGGGTCCAGAATCTCTACATCACCGTCGGCTTCAATCATCCCCGACGTAATCACGCCCGCAACATCCGAGCGCAGGTAAAGCGCTTTCGGCCCGTCACCGTTCAGCTTGAACGGAATTTGTTTCAGGTTCAGGATGATGTCTGTCGCATCCTCAACCACGCCCGTAATCGACTGAAACTCATGCAGCACACCTTCAATCCGGACCGCTGTCACCGCGGCGCCCTCGATCGATGAAAGCAGAGTACGTCGCAGCGCATTACCGATCGTCGTACCGAAACCACGCTCAAACGGCTGCGCGCTGAATTTCCCATATTTCTGGGTGAGTGTCTCGTTCTCGACTGCAAGACGCTTGGGCTTCTGGAAACCTCTCCAAAGCATAGGTATTCTCCTTTTCCATCACGACCGCGATGCATTTTGCGGAAGGTGGATCGTACGGTTCGTGTTCACAAACAGCCACCAGCCACTAGCCCTTGCCTTCCAGCTAGGCGCTAGAGGCTAAGAGCTAATGGCTGTACTTACTTACTTCGAATAAAGTTCGACGATCAGCTGCTCGTTCACCGGCAGCTGAACATCCTCACGCTTCGGCAGCGCCACGATCTTGCCCGAGAGCGCATCACGATTGATGTCAATCCACGTCACCGACTGCAAGCCGCCGGCAAACTGCTTTGCTGTCTCCAGAATGCCCAGTGCGTTCGAGCCTTCGCGCACCATGATCTCGTCGCCGACCTTGCACTGGAACGAAGGAATGTTCACCTTGCGGCCGTTCACCTGGATGTGCCCGTGACGAACCACCTGCCGGGCCTGCCGGCGGCTGGTTGCCAGACCCATCCGGTAGCAGACATTGTCCAGGCGCGTCTCAAGCTGCTGCAGCAGGTACTCGCCCGTCACACCCTTCTTGACGGCAGCCTTCTGGTAGTACGCGCGAAACTGCGTCTCAAGCGTGAAGTAGATGCGCTTCGCCTTTTGCTTCTCACGAAGCTGCAGACCGTAGCCGACCACCTTCTTCACTTTGCGCGACTGGCCATGCTGGCCCGGAGGGAAGTTCCGCTTCTCAACGGGACATTTCTCCGTGAAGCACTTCGGTCCCTTGAGGAAGAGCTTAACGCCGTCGCGCCGACACATGCGGCAGACGGGTCCTGTATAACGTGCCATTTTATTCTCCTTGACTCAGGTGACGATCGGTTTACGCGATAGTGTCGCTTCGTCCCGATCCAGTTGAACGAACTAATATCCTGCCACTTGACTGCAAGCTGGAGGCTGAGAGCTGCTGATCAGACCCTGCGCCGTTTGGGCGGGCGGCATCCGTTATGCGGCATCGGCGTAACGTCCCGAATGCTGCGCACATCGATCCCCGCGGTCGCCAGCGCGCGAATCGCCGACTCGCGGCCAGAACCCGGCCCTGAGACCCGCACGTCGACGGACCGAAGCCCGTGGTCGCGAGCCGCGTTCGCCGCGCCCACTGCCGCCTGCTGCGCCGCGAACGGCGTGCCCTTGCGCGACCCGCGGAACCCGAGCGAGCCCGAGCTCTTCCAGCTCAGCGTGTTGCCGGTCTGGTCCGTGATCGTCACGATCGTGTTGTTGAACGAGGCCTGGATAAACACCAGGCCGTACGGAACATTCTTCCGCTCGCGCTTCTTGAATTTCTTGCCCTTGCCCGCGGCTGCCTTGCCCGATCCAGCCTTCTGCTGATTCTGTGTCTTGGCCATTATTTCGTCGCTTTCTTCTTGCCGGCAACGGTACCCTTGCGCGGGCCCTTGCGCGTGCGCGCGTTGGTGTGGGTGCGCTGGCCGCGAACCGGCAGTGAGCGCCGATGCCGCAGACCGCGATACGACTGGATCTCGATCAGCCGCTTGATGTTCAGCGAGATCTCCTTGCGGAGGTCGCCTTCGATTTGGCCGCCCTTCTCGATCACCTGGCGAATCCTATTCAGCTGATCCTCGTCCAGCGTTCCGACCTTCGCGAACGGATCAACATCCGCCTCGGTCAGGATTTTCGCTGCTCGCGAATCCCCGATCCCGAAGATATACGTCAGGCCGATCCGTACCTGCTTGTGATTCGGTACGTCGACTCCGGCTATACGTGCCATATGAATTCCTTTGGTTGTGGCTCCGCCAGCTTTGCCGGGGAGCGTGGTTAGTGGGTTTACGGTCCATCCGCTGGGTTCAACGCAAGCCTTGACTTCGGCTAACTAGCCCAGCGGTTCCGCCCTTCAGCAAGCCTCTCGCGAGGCCCTAAGCCTAGCCCTGCCGCTGTTTATGCTTCGCGTTCTCGCAAATCACGCGAACCACTCCACGACGGTGGATGACCTTGCACTTGTCGCAGATCTTCTTTACTGACGCACGAACCTTCATCACTACTCCTCAATCGAACCAATTACTGTCAGGCCGAGCCAGAAGCTCAGAACCTCAGCAGTTTGCCTTTGCGTCTATGCACAGCCTTGAGACGGGCAGCCCGCAGACAGCGAGCTATTTGTACCGGTACACGATGCGCCCACGATTCAGGTCGTAAGGACTAAGCTCAATCGCGACCCGGTCGCCCGGTAGAATACGAATGAAGTTCTTGCGCATGCGTCCAGAGACGTGGGCCAGAGCCTGGTGCTTGTTCTCGAGCTCCACCTTGAACATGGCATTCGGCAGCGTCTCGACGACCACCGCCATCACTTCAATAGCATCTTCCTTCGACAAACGACTCTCCTCAAACTCAAGATCGCAAAGACATCGCCCGTACCGCGATCAAGCCGCGCCACGCACCATTTTCAATAATACCCCAGGCAGCACAAAACGCCAACCCGCCCGGATCGTATGCCCGAAACCCAAAAGTCACACACCCCGGTGGGCGCGCACGGTTACTTCTGGCCCGCCCTCCATGGCGCATAGTTGTAATCGCCCCGCCCCCACGTGGGATTACCCCGCCTTCCTCCCGCTCCTATCCTTTGCTTTCAGAGGTAGAAGCTCGTGCTCTCAGAGGTAGAAGCTCGCACGCCCCCCACGCCGAACCCCCAGCCGCCTAGCGTGCGCGCCCGGCACCAGCGCCCGCGCGCCTGCCTTCTCACGCTTGCGGGCCGCGATGCTGGCCAGTCCGCCGTCGAGCTCGCTCTCGTCCTCCCCATCATCCTCCTGCTGATGACCGGCATCATGACCGGCGGCCTGGCCATGAACAACTACCTCACCCTCTACGAGGCCACCAGCGTCGGCGCCCGTCAGCTCTCCATCACCCGCGGGCAGGGCGGCGACCCTTGCGGAATCGCAGCCTCTGCCATTGCTGCCGCAGCCCCGCTGCTCCAGAACAACGGACCCGTCACAGGACTCGGCTACTCCTTCACCGTCTCCAGCGCCCCCGGCACCAGCGTCACCTACAACTCCAATCCCCCAAGCTGCGGCAACGCTCTCCTCGTCCAGGGCCAGAACGTCACCGTCACCACCACCTACCCCTGCATCCTGCAAAGCTACGGCATCGCCAATCCGCCCAACTGCCTCCTCCGTGCCACTGTCACCGAGGTGACCCAATGACGTCGCTCGGCCGCCGTCTCCGCGATCTCCGCCGCGAGGACTCCGGCCAGACCCTCGTCGTGGTCGCGGCAGCTCTGGTCGTCCTGCTCGGGTTCGCCGCCCTTTCTCTCGATGTCGGCCACGCCTTCTACGCCCAGCGTCAGCTCCAGGCGACTTCGGACTCCGCTGCTCTAGCCGCTGCGCGCGCTATCCCCACAGCAACCTCCACCGCCGCCATCAACGGCAGCTCCAGCGCCACCGGCGTAACCCTCACCGGCTATACCGGACGCGAGGGGATCGCCGCGCAATTCAGTGCCGTCACCGGCGCCACCAACGCCAGCGGCTCGCTCCGCACCGTCACCGTCACTACCAACCTGCTCTGCCTCCAGACCCTCCAGGCGCAGGGCATTCCCTGCATCGGCGCCGTGCCCTACAATGCCGTCCAGGTCCAGCAGACGTCATTCCTGTCCGTCTTTTTCGCCGGCATCCTGGGCAAGAACCAGATGGCTCTCAATACCGTCTCTACAGCCTCCGTCCGCGGCGGCGGCCCGCGCGCCTCCAACGTCGCCGTCATCATGGATGCCACTTTGTCCATGAACCAGTACGACGCCAACTGCGGCAACACCCAGATGCAATGCGCCCTGAATGGCCTGCAGGTCCTGCTCCGAAACCTCAATCCCTGCGGGTCATTTCAAACCACATGCTCCACCGCGGGCGGGTCTATCCAGAACCCCCTGCAAAGCGTGAGCCTCTTCACCTTTGCCGGCGTTGATGCCGCTACGGCGTCCGTTGACAGCTCCTGCACCACGCCCTTTCCCGCACCGACAGCCCAGAACGGCTTCTGGTACCTGAGCAACATCGGGACCTTCTCCATGCCTCCCGCCCAGCCCTGGCCCGGCGCCCCCAACGCGCTGCCCTTCTCGTTTCCCGACCCTACCGCCTCCTCCTACGCGCCCTCTGGCGCCGGCACTCCCACCTACCAGCTCACCAACTTCCTCTACGACTACCGCAGCACACCCACCAGCTCCAGCCTCAACCCCAACTCCGCCATCGTCATGGCCGCTGGCGGCGCACCCGGCTGCGGCGGAATGCAGCCGCCCAACTACGCCGGTGTCTACGGCACCTACTACGCAGGCGTCATCTACGCTGCGCAGGCCGCTCTCGTCGCTCAGCATCAGCTCACTCCATCCGCTGACTCCATCCTCATCATCCTCTCCGACGGCGACGCGACTGCTCCTCAAACCAACGGCCCCTACGCTGTTATGCCCTCGCCGGCTACGGCCAGCGGCTACTACCCGTCGTGGGTGGGCGAGTGCGGGCAGGCTGTTATCGCTGCCCAGGCCGCCTCCGCTGCCGGAACCCTCGTCTACACCGTCGCCTATGGCTCATCCCCTACGGGCTGCGCGAGTGACGCCGGCGCGGGCCAGTACCCCAACATCAGTCCCTGCAACACCATGGCGGGCATGGCCACCGCCCCCCAGATGTTCTACTCCGACTACATGCAATCCGGCTCCGGCAGCACCTGCTACGCCAGCCAGCCCGTCACCTCGCTCAACCAGATCTTCCAATCCATCGCCAACGACCTCTCCCAGGCTCGCCTCATCCCCAACAACACCACGTAAGTCACCTGGCAGGGCAAGGCCTGGAGGCTCAGCGTTGGCTTGCTCAATCCGCCCGCCGCCCCGCTCTAAACTCAGCGGCGGACCTGCATTTGCCTTGAGCATCCTCGATTGCCATCCCTCGCTCCGCCGTCTACGCTGTTGCCATGCCCCATGACAAGCCCCGGAAGATCATCTTGCACTCCGGACGCATCTTCGATGGCGCCTCCGACAGCCTGCTCGAAGGCCTCAACATCACCACAGCCGGCGGCATCATTGAGGACGTCTCAGATCGCCCCGTCCCCGCCGATCCCAGCCTGGATCTCGTCGATTGCGGCGGCCGCACGATCATGCCCGGTCTCATCGACGCGCACGTCCACGTCTATGCCGCCAGCGTGAACATCGCCCGCGCCGTACAGTCGCCCATGTCCTACCTGGCTCACTTCGCCGCGCAGTTTCTTCACGGCTGTCTCAAGCGCGGCTTTACCACGGTGCGTGACGCAGGCGGCGCGGATGTAGGGCTCGCCGCCGCTATCCGCGACGGGCTCCTGGGAGCCGTTCCGCGGCTCTTCTACGGGGGCCGGGTGATGAGCCAGACGGGCGGCCACGGCGACTTCCGGCCCGGCGACCACGCGCTCGACGGCGCGATCTGCTGCGGCTGTTCGTTCTACAACGACCACCTTGCCGTCGTCGTCGATGGCGCCGACGCTCTCCGCAAAGCCATTCGCGAAGAACTTCGCCGCGGCGCCTCGCACATCAAGATCATGGCATCGGGTGGCGTCGCCTCGCCGACTGATCCTCTCGATCGCTGCCAGTATTCAGAGGAAGAGATCCGTGCTGCTGTTGACGAGGCCACCCGCGCCGGTTCGTACGTCGCCGCGCACTGCCATCCCACGCAGGCGGTCCGGCGCGCGGTCGAACTCGGGGTCAGGTCCATCGAACACGCCACGCTCATCGACCGCGAAACCGCGGACTTCGTCGCTGCTCGCGGCGCCTTCACCGTTCCCACCCTGTCCACGCTGGTCAGCCTGTTGGAGCACGGCGAGGCGCTTGGGCTGCCCGCGGTGAGCATGGAAAAGCTGCGCAAGGTCACAGACTCGGCGTTCTCGGGACTGGAGATTATGCGCAGCGCCGGAGTCCGCATGGGGCTGGGCACGGACCTTTTAGGCTCCTTGCACGTTCTGCAGAGCACGGAATTCACGTTGCGTGCCCAGGTGCTGCCGGCCATTGATATCCTGCGCTCGGCCTGCGGGATCAACGCCAGCCTGCTCGGTCAAACAGGCAAGCTGGGCTGCATCTCTCCGGGCGCACACGCCGATCTTCTGGTGATCGACGGCAATCCGCTCGAAGACATCTCGGTTCTGGCACAGGACGCCCGCAAGATCGCGATGATTATGAAGGACGGCCGCTTTGTAAAGCGTGCGGAAATGCAAAACGTTTTGGAAAGTTGACGAAAAAGTTGGCGTGGTGGGGAGCGGAGTGTTCCACGTGGAACATAGGTATTTGTTGGGTTTTTGAGGATTCGGTGAAGGGGATGGGTGGGATGGGTGCGAAATGCGTTCGGTTGCGGTGGTGATTTTGTGGCTTGACGTGGAAACGAGTGTGGATGTCGTGGGAAGTTGCAGCAGGCTATTTTCTCAGGAAGACGGGCGTGGTGAGGCGCTCCAGAATCTTCCAGTCGCCGCCGGGGTCCAGGCGAAAGGTCTCCGCGACGTCAGCCACAATCGAGACCAGAGGTTCGCGAGTCTCATCGTCGGAGCGGAAGACCGTGAGCAGGGATTCGAGACTCAACTCGCCGTTCGCCGAGGGCGTGGCGCGGAAGTTGGTGGCGACGTGGCGGGTAGTAACGTGGGCCTGTGACTGGCGAGCCGTGAGGAACGCACGGATGGCTTCGAGGCCTGCGAGGGTGCCGGGTTTGGGTGAGCCGGGGCCGAAGATCAATCGGGCGTCGGCGTGGAAGAGCGCCTCGCACTCGGTGGCGCGGCCGAGATCGACGAGGCGGCCGAACTCCGCACTGGCCGTGCTGATGGCAAGCAGATCTGCTGGTGCGATCGTCATTTTCATTGCGAGGCCTCTACGCTCTTTCTCTTGCTGGGAAGCAGATCGGTGATGGTGCCGGCAAAGACGTCGGACGCGGCTCCGATGGTCTCGGAGAGCGTGGGGTGAGGATGAATGGTGAGCGAGATGTCGGCATCGTCGCAGCCCATCTCGATGGCGAGGGCGGCCTCGGCGATGAGGTCGCCGGCGCTGGTGCCGACGATGCCGGCGCCGACCAGACGCCGGGTCTCGCGATCGAAGAGCAGCTTGGTGAAGCCCTCGTCGCGTCCGAGCGCGAGCGACCGGCCGGAAGCGGCCCAGGGGAAGACTGACTTTTCGATGGGCCTGCCGAGGCGTTTCGCTTCGAGCTCGGTGAGTCCGACCCAGGCGACCTCGGGATCAGTGTAGGCGACGGCCGGGATGACGCGTGCCGCAAGAGCGACGTTGTGGCCGCAGGCGGCCTCAGCAGCTACCTTGGCTTCGTGGGTCGCCTTGTGGGCGAGCATGGGCTGCCCCACGATGTCCCCGATGGCAAAGATATGGGGGACGCCGGTGCGCATCTGCGCATCGACGGCGATGGAGCCATCGGGCGCGAGAGCGAGCCCCGCGGCTTCGACGGCGAGCAGCTTTCCATTGGCGCGGCGGCCGACGGCGACGAGGATGCGGTCGAAGGTGGCGCTGCTGACTGGATCGTTGTCACGGCTGTCGCGTGGGGTGTCGCCGGCGAAGTACGCAGTGAGGCCTTCAGGCGTGGCGTCCACGCGGGTCACACGGGTCTTCAACTTGAACTCGACGCCTTGCGCGGTCATGTGCTTGAAGAGCGGAGCGACCAGGTCGCGATCCGCGCCGGGGATGATCTGGTCCATCAACTCGACGACCGTGACGCGGCTGCCGAGCGCCTCGTAGACCGTCGCCATCTCCAGCCCGATGACGCCGCCGCCGATGACGAGCAGGCGCCGCGGCACATCGGGCAGTGCAAGCGCGCCGGTGGAATCCACGATGCGGGGATCGTTCGCGGGAAGGAACGGGAGCATGACGGGCTCGGAACCGGCGGCGATGATGGCCTGTTCAAAGCGCACAACACGTGGGCCCGCACTGCCCTCGACGGTGACGCTGTGGGCGCTTGCAAAGCGCGCTGTGCCGCGGAGCACGGTAACGTTGCGGCGACGGGAAAGGTCCTGCAGGCCGCCGGTAAGCTTGCCGACGACCGAGTCCTTCCAGGCGCGCAGGCCATCAAGATCGATCTGCGCCGCGGGAAGGGTGATCCCGTGCGCGGTCATGGCGGCGGCATCCTTGATGACCTTGGCGGCGTGCAGCAGGGCTTTGGACGGGATGCAGCCGACGTTGAGGCAGACGCCGCCGAGCGTGTCCCAGCGATCGATGAGGTGGACCTTGCGGCCGAGGTCGGCGGCGCGGAAGGCGGCTGTGTAGCCGCCCGGGCCGGCGCCGATGACGAGCAGATCGGCGTGCGCGCCGGCGGGGTTGTTCGATTCCGCCACATCGCTTATAGCGCCGCGATGCGTTACACGTTCCGTCATAGCGCCGCCCTGCGGAAGTCCCCGAGGATGGAGGTGAGCGTAACGAGGAAGCGGGCGGCGGCCGCGCCGTCGATGACGCGATGATCCCAGGAGAGAGTGAGCGGGAGGATGAGGCGCGGGGCGAAGGCAGTGCCCTGCCAGACGGGCTGAGTGCGGGCGCGGGCGGCGCCCAGGATGGCGACCTCCGGCGCGTTGATGATGGGCGTGAAGCCGGTGCCGCCGATGCCGCCGAGCGACGAGATGGTAAAGCAGGCACCCTGCATCTCGGCCGGCTGCAGCTTGCCGGCGCGAGCCTTGGCGGCGAGGCTCGAGGCCTCAGCCGCGAGCGCGACGAGTCCCTTGGTATCGGCGTCGCGGATCACGGGAACTACCAGGCCGTCAGGCGTGTCGGCCGCGAAGCCGATGTGGAAGTAGCGCTTGAGCACCAGCTCGTCGCCATCGAGCGAGGCGTTGAAGTGAGGGTGCAGCTTGAGCGCGTAGACGCTGGCCTTGATGAGGAAGGCGAGCATGGTGAGCTTGGTCGCCTGGTCGCGCGCCTGCTGCTGGTTGATCTCCACGCGGAACGATTCGAGGTCGGTGATATCGGCTTCGTCGAAGTTGGTGACGTGCGGGATGAGGACGGCGTTGCGCGTCAGGTTGGCAGCCGAGATCTTCTTGATGCGCGAGAGGGCCACGCGCTCCGTAGGGCCGAAGCGGCTGAAGTCGATCTGTGGCCAGGGCAGCAGATTGAGCGAGGATCCGGCGCCCAGGACCGGGAGCGGCGAATTGGCTGGCGGATCAGCGATAGCGGACTTCACGTAGTCCTGCAGATCGGTGTGCAGGATGCGTCCCTTGGGCCCGCTGCCGCGCACCTGGGCGAGGTCGATGCCGAACTCGCGGGCAAAGCGCCGGATGGAAGGCGAGGCGTGCGCGAGGACGCCATTCATTGACGCAGGCTGGGCAAGCGGCATGGCGGCCACGGGCGGGAGCTGGGCTGGCGCGGTTGGTTGAGCGGGTGCGGAGGCGGGTGTGGGTGTGGGTGTGCCGATGAGCGGTGCGGCGACCGGGGCCGGCGCGGCGTTTGCGAGCGGGGCCTTTGCGGGCGGGGCGTCTGCCGGCGCGGCGGCAGAGGTGCCGGCATCCAGCAGCACCAGCACGCTGCCCTGGTTCACCTTGTCGCCGGTCTTGACACGAATTTCGCGGACAATACCAGCGGCGGTCGAGGGGACGTCCATGGTCGCCTTTTCGGTTTCGAGCACGACCAGGGTCTGATCCACCTTGACCTCGGCGCCGACGGTGGCGAGCACCTCGATGACAGGCACGTCGTGAACGTCGCCAAGGTCAGGCACCATCACTTCGATGAGGGCAGCGGTTGCCATGAAGCTTTTCTCCTGCGGTTCTTCTTGATGCGCTAAATAGTCCAGGGCGCGGGCGAGGCGGGGTCGACGGCGAAGCGCGTGGCCGCGTCGCGCAAGATGGCGTGAGGCAGATGTCCCTCGCTGACCAGCGCCTCCAGCGCGGCCAGCACGATGCTGCGGCGATCGACCTCAAAGAACGCGCGCAGGGCCGAGCGCGAGTCGCTACGGCCGAAGCCATCGGTGCCAAGCGCGACGAAGCGGGCCTGCACGTAGGGTGCGATGAGTTGCGGGTAGGCGCGCACGTAGTCTGTGGCGGCGATGACGGGAGCCCTGCCGGGCAGCAGGTCCTCCACGTGGTTGCGGCGCGCGTCGGGATCGGCGCCGAGCCGCCGCATGCGCTCCACCTCGGCGGCGTCGCGGGCAAGCTCGCTGAAGCTGGTGGCGCTGAAGACTTCGCTGGCGACGCCGAACTCTTCGGCGAGCAACTCGGCGGCGGCGATGACCTCGCGCAGGATCGCTCCCGAGCCCAGCAGGCGAACGCGGCTGGTTGTCTGCTGCTCGGGGCCGAAGCTTCTGAAGCGGTACATGCCTTTGAGGATGCCGGCCTCGGAGCCCGGGATGAGCGAGGGCTGCGCGTAGTTCTCGTTCATGACGGTGATGTAGTAGAACTCGTCGCGCTGCTGCTCGAGCATGCGGCGCGCGCCGGCGTCGAGGATAACGGCAAGCTCGCAGGCGAAGGCCGGATCGTAGGCGCGGCAGTTCGGAACAGTGGCCGCGACGACGTGGCTGGACCCATCCTGATGCTGCAGGCCCTCGCCGCCGAGGGTGGTGCGGCCGGCGGTGGCGCCCAGCAGGAAGCCGCGGGCGCGCTGGTCGGCGGCGGCCCAGATGAGATCGCCCACGCGCTGGAAGCCGAACATGGAGTAGTAGATATAGACCGGCAGCATGGTGACGCCGTGGGCGCTGTAGGAGGTGGCCGCGGCGACCCAGGAGGAGATGGCGCCGGCCTCGGTGATGCCCTCTTCGAGCAGCTGGCCGTCGCGCGCCTCGCGGTAGTAGAGCATGGAGCCGGCATCCTCAGGCTCGTATAACTGGCCGACGGAAGAGTAGATCCCGACCTGGCGGAAGAGGTTCGCCATGCCGAAGGTGCGGGCCTCATCGGCGACGATGGGAACGATGCGCGGGCCGAGCTGAGGGTCTTTGAGCAAGCCGCCGAGCATGCGCACGGCTGCGGTGGTGGTGGACATCTCCTTGTTTGCGGCATCGAGCGCGAACTGCCCATAGCCGGCCAGCGGCGGGACGGCGAGCGTGGCCGGCGCGTTGCGCTCGCGACGCGGCATGGAGCCGCCGAGAGACTCGCGGCGGGCGGCAAGATACTGCATCTCGCGGCTATCCGGCGCGGGCTTGCAGAAGCTGAGCGTGGACACCTGTTCATTGCTCAGGGGAAGCGCAAATCGATCGCGGTAGGCGAGCAGAGCGTCGACGTCGAGCTTCTTGGCCTGGTGCGCGGTCATGCGCGACTCGCCGGCTGAGCCCATGCCATAGCCCTTCTTGGTCTTGGCGAGGATGACGGTGGGCCGGCCGCGGTGCGCGCGCGCGGCAGCAAAGGCGGCGAAGAGCTTGCGGGCGTCGTGGCCGCCGCGTTTGAGCGCATTGATCTCGGCGGCGGAGAGCGTGCCGGCGAGCGCCGCGGTCTCGGGATCGCGATCGAAGAACCTGGTCCGGTTGTAGTCGCCGTCTTTGGAGCCCAGGGTCTGGTACTCGCCGTCGACGGTTTCGGCGAAGCGGCGCAGGAGCACGTTGTTCTTGTCGCGCGAGAAGAGCGCATCCCACTCCGAACCCCAGAGGACCTTGATGACGTTCCAACCGGCGCCGATGAAGAGCGATTCGAGCTCCTGGATGATCTGCCCGTTGCCGCGCACGGGACCGTCGAGGCGCTGCAGGTTGCAGTTGATGATGAAGGTGAGGTTGTCGAGCTTTTCGCGGGCGGCGAGGGTGAGCGCGCCGATGGATTCGGGCTCGTCCATCTCGCCGTCGCCGAAGACGCCCCAAACGTGGCGGCCGGCGGAGGGCTTGAGGCCGCGGTCGTCGAGATACTTGATGAAGCGCGCCTGGTAGACGCTGCTGATGGGGCCGATGCCCATGGAGCCGGTGGGAAACTGCCAGAAGTCGGGCATGAGCCAGGGGTGCGGGTAAGAGCAGAGGCCGTTGCCGGTGAGCTCCTGCCGATAGTGGTTGAGCTGGTCTTCGCTGAGCCGGCCTTCGAGGAAGGCGCGGGCGTAGACGCCGGGCGCCGAGTGCGGCTGGTAGAAGACGAGGTCGCCGGCGTGGTCCGGAGTCGCGGCACGAAAGAAGTGGTTGAAGCCGACCTCGAAGATCTCGGCGGCGGAGGCGTAGCTGGCGATGTGGCCGCCGAGGTCGCCGTAGGCCTGGTTGGCGCGCATGACCATGACGAGGGCGTTCCAGCGCATGATGGCGGTAAGGCGCTCTTCGAGCGCAAGGTCGCCGGGGTAGGGACCCTGGCGCTCCAGCGGGATCGTGTTGCGGTAGGCGGAGTAGGGCTGCGGAAGGTCGGCGACGCCGGTGTTGCGGAGAGTATCTTCCAGTTGGCGGACGAGATATTGCGCGCGCTCCGGGCCGTACTCGCGCAGGACGGCGTGGAGCGCGTCGAGCCACTCCCGGGTTTCGGCGGGGTCTACGTCCGCGGCGCGCGGCGTCACAGCATGTTCGTTCGGGGTCGCGGCGAGGAACGATCCTGATGCCATTGGTTCTGCCTCTGGACTGCTGTTGGCGGGGTTGGATGAGGCGGGAGGCGCCGTGGTTCTCACAAGCCGCCGCGTGCGACGGAAGCGGCGCAGCGGCTGCCCGTGCGGCGGCTCCGGGTTAGAGAGCCGCCGCGGTCAAACTTACATGGCGATGCGGAAGTCGGGCTTGACGGCGGGTTCGAATTCGCCGGCATACGAGCGGGCGTGCAGCTCCTCGATACTCATGCCGCCGGCGCGCGCGTCGACCATCTTCTCTGGAGCGACGAACTTGCCGATGGGATTGGAGGCGAACTCGGGCGAGCTCTCCATGAAGTTGCCGGAGAGGGCGGGGTCCCCAAACCAGTCAGCCTGCAGCTCGACGCTGTTGCCATCGGGGTCCACGTAGTAGTAGGAGATGGCGAAGCCGTGGTCGAGGCAAGCGTGCGGCTCGATGCCTTCGCCCTTCAACCGCACCCAGGATTGCAGCAGATCGTCGACCGAGTCGTACTCGAACGCGGAGTGGTGCATGCCGATGTGGATCGCGCGCTGCGGGTCGTCGCACAGCTCAGGGCTCGAAAGCAGGGCGATGCGCCCGGGCATGTGGTCGTTGGTGAGGAAACCCATGATGGGGCTCTGGAACTGCTTGCGGCCGCCGATCACCGTGTTGTACCACGCGATCATCTCCGACATTCTCGTCGTCTTCAGGTTGACGTGATGCAGCTTGGGACGTTTGATCTCCAGAGTTGCAGTGGAGCTTGAAGTCGCGGGTGAATTCATGTAACGCATTCTCCTTTTTTCGATGCCAGTGGATTATGCGGATGCATCTGCTTGTTTGTCAACAACAAAGTGAAGCGGTGTCTTCGGGAGAATAGCCGGCACCGAGGTCGGCCGCCATCACGGTGAATCATGAACCTCAGGATAAGATGGAGCCGTCGGAGAGACTATGCACACCATACTGGAAGCCGGGGAAGCGACCAGCGTTCGTGAGCGATCCAAGAGCGCGCGGCAGCAGAAGATCATGCTGGCGGCGCGCGAGCAGTTTTCAAGGTTCGGCTATGATGACGCCACCTTGCGCGGCATTGCGGACGCCGCCGGCCTCAGCGTCTCGACGCTGTTCAAGTACGTGAGCCACAAGCGCGATCTTATCTTCCTCATCTTCAACGAAGAGATCGACATCCTGACGGCAAACGCCATGGCGACCACAAGGCCCTGGAAGAGCTTCAAGGAAAACATGCTGTGCATTACCGATCCCCACTACGTGCTGTTCGCCGCCGACCCGGTGCTGTCCCGCATCCTGCTGAGCGAGACCGTGCTCGAGACGCCGGGTCTCCATCTGAGCCGGTACCTGAGCGTCCGGGTGCGTTTGCTGGAGGGCCTGCAGGGGCTGGTGCGGAACGCGCAGGATACGGGCGAGCTGCGCGCGGAGCTCCACCCGGAGAAAGTGGCGCGGCACACCTTTCTTTCGTTCACCGCGGCGCTGCGCTGGTGGATTACGCTGCCGGAACCGGACTGCCGCCAGGGGCAGCTGGAATACGCGGGCATGCTGCAGGCGCAGATGGAAGGCTTGAAAGACAGCTCCAACAGGCGTTCCTGAAGTTGTGGTGGGCGGGGTCCGCAAGCTGCTGAGCAGCCAAGCCACTCCTTCCTTTGCGCTGTGCCCCTTCTCAGAGATGCCTGCGGAGACTGGTGGCGCGGGCGTTGGACCGGGTTGCAACTTAGGGGTCATTTACCTGCGTCAACGCTGGCCGATACGGTCAGGTAGCAGCATCTTGCGGAACGTTATTGTGACAGGATGAAACCATGCCGCTCCGGACGAAGCTATATGTAGCGATCACGATGCTGCTCGCAGCGTCTGTGTTCGCGTGGAGCCTTCAGTTTCAGACATCGAACTGGCTCCTGTTTTACTTTCTTCTGGTCCTGGTCCTGCTGAGTTCGGGCTTGAAGATCGCTCTGCCGCGTGGTGACAGCGGCATGTCTCTCAATTTTCCGTTCATCTTCCTGGCCATCCTGCGCCTGGCGCCGGAGCAGGCGCTGCTCCTGGGCGCGATCTCCATGGCCGCGCAATGCCGGATCCGGGTGAAGAAGACCCTGACTCCGCTCCAGATTACCTTCAACATCGCGAGCACCGTACTTGCCAGCGGCGCCGCGCTCTTCATGTTTCTCTTTGCCAGGCGGCATGGCCTGGCCGTTTCGCTGGCGTTGAGCCTGGCCGCGGTCGCCTACTTTCTTTCGAGCACCGCATCGGTGGCACTGGTGATCGCGTCGGCGATGAAGGAGCCTCCGTATCCACTCTGGAAGCGGGAGTTTCCCTGGTATCTTCCCTTCTACTTCGTCGGCGCCGCACTGGCTGTGGTGACCGATATGGTGGGCAACCGGTTTGGCTGGCAGACCGCTCTGCTGCTCATCCCGCTGGTTTACACCGTGTTTGGTGCGTACAACGCGCAGATTATCCGTCTCCGTGAGCGGGAGCAGCATCTGCGGGATACCGAAGCGCTTCACCTGCGGACGATCGAAGGCCTGTCCATGGCGATTGAAGCCAAGGATCAAAATACCCATGAACATCTCTTTCGGGTTCGAGACTATGTGCAGGAGATGGGCCGCACCCTGAACTTGAACGAAGGGGAGATGCAGGCGCTGCATACGGCGGCGTTCCTGCACGACATCGGCAAGCTGGCGGTGCCGGAACAGATCATCAACAAGCCCGGCAAGCTGACGCCCGACGAGTTTGAAAAGATGAAGATCCACCCGATCGTGGGCGCAGACATTCTGGAACGGGTTCAGTTTCCGTACCCGGTTGTTCCTATCGTGCGTTCGCACCACGAGTGGTGGGACGGGACCGGGTACCCGGACGGCTTGAAGGGTGAAGGGATTCCGTTGGGCGCTCGCATTCTCTCCACGGCGGACTGTTTCGATGCGCTGGTCTCCGATCGTCCCTACCGCAAGGGACTTCCCATTCCGGAGGCGCTGGCGCTGATCAAGAAGATGTCTGGAACGCAGTTCGATCCGCAGATCGTCACGCTGCTGATCGACCTGCACGGACGCAGGGTGGAGAAAGAGAGCGCTTCTACTGCCTCGACGTTCAGCGCGTTGAAGACCGATATTGAGGTGGTTCGAGGCGAGGCGCCTGCGGCTGGATTTGAAGAAGGTGCAAGGCATGCAGCGGCGCCAGCCTGCCCCAAGGTCGCCGAGGAGAACGAGATGGATGCCATGCTCCTGCAAAGGATAGGACAGGCTTCAAACGAAGTGCACTCTCTCTGCCAGACGAGCAGAGCTTGCGAGGGTGCGCTGACTCTGAGCGATGTTCTGCGCCTCTGGGCAGCCAGGCTTCGGCCGCTGCTGAAGTTTGATACCTGTGCCTTGTTCCTCTATCCGCAAGGGCGCCTGACGCTGCGCCATGTAGACGGCTACGATGCCGAGTGCTTTCTGGGGGAGGCGTGGACGGGGTCAGACGGGATCTCCAGCTGGGTGGCGGAGAACGGCAAGCCGCTGCTCAACGGCGATGTCGAGCTGGAAAGCGGGTACCGAAGCAGCCTCCAAAAGCAGGACCGCTTGAAAGCTGCGCTTTCCGTCCCGTTGCTTGATGAAGAGGGGCTGCTTCTTGGCGTGCTGACGTTGTATTCGGTCCGGGCAAACTCGTTCTACACGCATGATCTCAGTCTGCTGACTGCAATCAGCAGGAGGACAGCGCTGCTGCTTCAGGACTCACTGGAGCGATCGAGTGCGCGGCCTGCCGGAAGCGTCGGTACGTCCTTTCTGCCTGAAGATGGATCGCAGGCGAAAGAACCAATGCTCGAAGCTCACGCACCAATGGTCCGGAGAGATGCGGTGTTGACGCAGGCGTTCTACCACGACGCCATGCTGGCCTCAGGGCCGGAGTATGAGGTTGCCTCGGTCGCATGAAGAGCGTGCTGAAGCAAGCTGTCCGGGTCTTCGCGCTGGCACTGTTCGCATCGGCATTGACGATTCTGCTGATGCGATACGCGCCCGGGTATTTCTCTGATGAGCGCGAGTTGGATCCTCAGTTCTCCGCCATGCAGAGACAGGCGCTCGACCGGCAGAACCGGGAAGATTCGAATGTGATTCATCTGCTCGGTTCGAAGCTGCTGGCTGGGCTGCACGGGGACTTCGGCCGTTCGCGCCACTACGATGTGCCGGTTCGCGACCTGCTTCGGGAGCGCGCAGGCGTTACGGCCGGGCTGGTTACCAGGAGCGTGGTATGCGGTTGGGCGATTGCGCTTCTGGCCGCGCTCGTTGGCAGTACCAGGCGCTCGCGTGCGGGAGACGCTCTCATCGCCGCTCCGGCTGCGCTGCTGCTCGCAGCGCCTGTGAGCGCACTGGCGACCCTGTGCCTTTTCACGGATCACGGCGGTCCGCTGCTGGTGCTCGCGGCGGTGATCGCGGCGCGGGATTTCAAGATGCTGTACCGCCTGATGCGCTGCGCGTGGAGAGCTCCGCACATCGTGTACGCGCAGGCCTCGGGGCTTGGCACGGCACGTATCCTGCGTACGCACCTGCTACCGATGCTTGCCCGCGAACTGCTCGCACTGATGATGTCGTCGTTTGTCGTGGCGCTGAGCCTCGCGGTCCCGGTCGAGGTGATCTTCGATGTGCCGGGGGTTGGACAGCTGGCGTGGTCTGCCGCGCTCAACCGCGATCTCCCCGTGCTGCTGGCGATCACGCTGCTGATGGCGGCGGGAGTGGGTGTCGCCGCGTCGCTGTCGCAGGCGCCGCAGACGGTGGAACTCGCATGAGCCTGGCGTTCAAGCTTGCATGGCCTTCCATGCGCTGGATGTCGTTCGGGCTGCTAGCCGCACTGTTGATTGCCGCGGCCGCGCTCGTTCGCACGAGTTCGTGGAGCTACGGCGATCAGGACCGTGAACAGATCAATGCGGCCGCTACGACGCAACATCGCATGGGTACGGATGACCTAGGGCGCGATCGATCCGTACGAGTGGCGCTCGCGCTGCTGCTGGCACTGAGTGGCGCGGCCGCGGCGGCGCTGCTGGCAACGACTCTCGGCGCAGCAGCGGGCGGATTGGCCGCGTGTCTGCCTGCGCCTGCGGCAAAGCTGCTCTTATTTTTGAGCGATCTCCTGCTCACGCTTCCGTGGCTGTTTCTGCTTTTGATCGTGCGCTCGGCGTTGCCGTTGAATCTGGCTCCGGTCGCCTCGGCCGCGGTGACGTTCCTGCTGCTTGGTCTGCTGGGTTGGCCGGCATTCGTGCGGATTGTCTGCGCGCGGGCTGAGTCGCTGCGGGGTGCGGACTGGCTCTTCTACGCTCGCGCCGCGGGGCTGCGGCGGCCACAGTTGGTGCGCGTTCATGTGCTGCCGCATCTGCTGCCGCTGCTGGTGACGCAGTTCCTGATCTTTGTGCCTATCTGCGTGACCGCGGAGGCTAACCTGGGTGCGCTCGGCCTGGGGGTCGGCGAGCCTCTGCCGTCATGGGGTTCCATGCTGCTTTCGCTCAAGACGGCTTCGGTGCTCAATAGTTCGGGTTGGGTCTACCTGCCGCTCGGGCTGCTCGTCGGGGTGCTGCTACTGCTGGAGTTTACGGTTGTCGAGGCGGAGGTATGATGCGGCGGGTTCGCATGGGATTGCGCGTGGTCTGCGCATGGACGATGATTTTGCCCTTCGCAGCGCTGGCCCAGGGCCACGCCAACGAGATCAGCTGGGCGCTCAAGTACGACCCCAGAACGCTCGATCCCGCGCTGGTGGACGATCAGGCATCGAACACGCTGCGTTATCTCACCGGCGGTGTTCTGCTACGCGTGAACCGCCTGACGATGCAGGTAGAACCCGCACTGGCTGAGCGTTGGGAGATGAGCCCGGACGGCCGGCTGCTCAGCTTCCATCTGCGCGCCGGCCTGCGCTTCTCCGATGGCTCGGCGCTGCGTAGTGAGGATGTTGTGGCGAGTCTGCGCCGGGTTCTCGATCCGGCCACGGCGGCGCCGGTGCTCGAGGCTTTTGCTGGCGTAGCGGTGAGCGTTGACAGTCCGGACGCGGCGACTGTGCGGGTTCACCTTGCGCGGCGGGTGGCCGGTCTTACGCGCATCTTCGACGAGATCGCGATCGAACCCGCTGGAAGCGCCAATCATGGGCGCGTGACCGCCGGGCCGTTTGCCCTAGCCGAATACAAGCGCGGTGAGTCGCTCCACCTGGTGCGGAACAACTTCTATTGGAAACGCGACGCGGGCGGCAACCCGATGCCGTACCTCAACGGAGTGCGCCTGGAGATCATCAGCAATCCCGAGCAGAACGAGCTTCGCTTTGAACGAGGCCGCCATCAGCTTCTCGAAAGTGTGGCAGCGGAAGATTTCGCGACGCTCTCGCGCAGGTCGCCGGCGGGCTTCCGCGATATGGGCGCCTCGCTCAACACGGAGCAACTCTGGTTCAACCAGTCCGCGGCGGCTCCCATTCCGGCGTGGGAGAAGAGCTGGTTCCAGAGCCGCAGCTTCCGCAGCGCGGTGTCCCGGGCGCTCAATCGCGACGACCTGGCGCGCATCGCGTACGACGGGCATGCCACGCCTGCCGACGGCTTCATCTCGCCGAGCAATAGCTTCTGGCGGAATGCAAAGCTGCCGCCAATCAAACAGGACCTTCGAGGCGCACTGGACGCGCTGGGCCGAGAAGGTTTTCGCAAGGTGAACGGAACGCTGGTCGATCGCGACGGACATCCTGTGAAGTTCTCCATTCTAACCAACGCAGGCAATCGCTCGCGGGAGAAGATGGCCTCGTTGATCCAGCAGGATCTTGCTGCCCTGGGCATGCAGGTGAACGTCGTCACGCTGGACTTCCCCGCGTTGATCGACCGCCTGATGCACTCGCAGGATTACGAAGCTGCGCTGCTTGGACTGTCCAATGTCGAGCCCGATCCCGGCACGATGGACAACCTCTGGTTGAGTTCTTCGCCCAACCACCAGTGGAATCCAGGCGAGAAAGCGCCGGCAACGTCGTGGGAGGCGGAGATCGACAAACTCATCGAAGCCCAAGCCTCCGCGGCAACCGACGCCCTGCGCAAAGTCGCCTTTGATCGCGTGCAGGAGATCGTGGCCGAGCAACAGCCGTTCATCTATCTTGTCTACCCCAACGCGCTCTACGCGGTGTCGCCGGAACTGGAGGGCGTCGTCCTTACGCGGTTGCAACCGGGTGTCGTCTCGCAGATCGATGGCTTTCGCTGGAAGGATGCAAAGCGATGAGCGAGCGGGCCCTTCTGCGCGTTCAGCTTCGCGCCGGCTATGGCAGGCGATCGAATGCGCCCGTGCTGCGCGACGTCGCGTTTGAGATCCAGCGAGGCGAACGATTCGGCCTGGTGGGCCTCAGCGGCGCGGGCAAGAGCACCCTGGTGCTCGCGCTGCTTGGCATGCTGCCCTGGCGCGGCGGCTGGACGGAAGGAGAGGTCTTCTTCGAGGGCGTCAACCTGCTTGCCTTACCCGAGAGCGAAGCCCGCACCCTGCGCGGCAGACGCATTGCGCTGGTACCGCAGAGCCCGATGAGCGCCCTCAATCCGCTGGTGTCGCTGCGCAGGCACTTCGAGCAGGCATGGCGGGCGCATCAACCGTCGGTCAACACCGCGTTCGAGGACAGGCTGCGCGAGGTGCTGGCGCAGGTTCAGCTCCCCAGCGAGCGCAGCTTCCTGCTGCGGCGGCCAGGCGCGGTCAGTGTCGGGCAGGCGCAGCGTGTCGTGCTCGCCCTGGCGCTACTCCATCGTCCATCCTTGCTCATCGCCGACGAGGCGACCAGCGCGCTCGACCCTTGCACGCAAGCTGAGATTGTGGCCATGTTGCGAGCGCTAAACCGGAGCGAAGAGACGTCCGTTCTATACATCTCGCACGATCTGCTCTCGGTGCTGCAGTTCTGCGGAACACTGGCGGTTCTCGATGCCGGCAGCATCGTGGAGTGCGTTGAAGTGGAGCGATTGCTGCAGAAGGCCGGCCATCCCCTCACAGCCGCCTTGATCCGCACTCTGCCGGCGCCGCTTGCGGCGATCCTGCACTGCGCTCGCGAGAGGAACGCGGAACCAGGCGGCTCGTCCAACAGTCCACAAGTGTCGAGGGAGTTTACAACTTTCAGTGTATTTCACAGGCTGGAGCCTGCGCCTAAGCTTCGGGATGTAAGTGGAAAGTAGTCGTGGCAGCAATCTTGTTCAGCGTTGGTAGAAGTGAGAGATCGGTTCAACGAGTCCAGGACCCGACGTTACTTCAACCTGCAAAGCGCGCCTGAACCAAACCTGTACCTTGCACCGCTGAACCATTCCTGGAGCTCTGTATGTCCTTTCTCCGTCGTTGCTGCCCTTCGTCCCTCCATCCCGTCGCGCGCACCGTCGCCGTCCTTCTGAGTACAGCCGTTGCATTAGGAACGTCCGCCCTTTCGGCTCAGAACAAGCTGTCCCCGGATCTTGCGGCGACTGTACAGTCTGCCGGCTCGGCTTCCGTTATCGTCCAATACAAGTCTGCTCCTACACTCGCCGAGCTGAGCCAGCTTGCCGCCTGGAGTTCGACTCCTCTCGTTCAACTCGTGCGCATCCGTGCCGTTCAGTTGACCCTCCCCACCTCTGCGCTCAGCACGCTGCAAAGCGATGCGAACGTTGCCTACATCAGCCTGGAACGTGTCGTCCGGCATCGCGGGGCGGCTGTCTCGATCGCTACCAGCACGGAGTTCACCACGCAGCCTATCGGCGCGCCAGCCGTCTGGTCGCTCGGCTATAACGGCGCGGGCATCGGTGTCGCCGTCATCGACAGCGGCATCAGCAACGTAGCCGATCTCAATAACGCGCCCGCCCCGGCCCCAGTCCCAGGCGCAACCCCGGGCCCCGCCCCGGCGCCAGCCCCGGCCCCTACGCCGGGCGCTCAGGGCCGCATCGTCTACAGTCAATCGTTCCTGACCGGCGGCAACGACACGAACGATCATTACGGGCACGGCACCCACGTCGCAGGCTTGATCGGCGGTAACGGTGCGAAATCGACCGGTCCGCAGTTCAACCACACCTTCTACGGAGTAGCGCCGGCTGCCAGCCTCATCAACCTGCGCGTGCTCGATCAGAACGGTTCGGGCACCGACACCGCCGTGATCCAGGCCATTGAAGCGGCCATCTCGCTCAAGAGCAAATACAACATCCGCATCATCAACCTCTCGCTCGGACGACCCATCTATGAGAGCTATCGGCTCGACCCGCTCGACCAGGAGGTCGAGCAGGCCTGGAACGCCGGGATCGTGGTCGTGGCCGCGGCCGGGAACGAAGGTCGCAACCTCTCGCTGAATGCCGAGGGTTATGGAACGATTGAAGCCCCGGGCAACGATCCCTACGTGATCACGGTGGGTGCGGTGCGCACCAATGGAACCGCTACCATCCTGGATGACGCGATGGCCAGCTACAGCTCCAAGGGACCGACGTTCATCGACCAGATCGCCAAGCCCGACCTCGTTGCGCCGGGCAACCTTGTTACCAGCCTGCTGACCGGCGGCTCGACCCTGCAGAAGGATTACCCTACCTTCTTCACGCCCGAGGGCTTTTACGCGACGGCCGGTAATCCGGCCCAGGCGTCCCCTGACTACACGCCTCTAAGCGGCACCAGCATGGCGACCGCCGTGACCAGCGGCGCGGTCGCCCTGCTGCTGCAGGCTCAACCGGGGCTGACGCCGGACCAAGTCAAGGCGTTCCTGATGCGCGACGCCAATCACTCCGTACTGCCCTCCACCAGCACGGTCAGCGATGCGGGCATCCTCTACGTCGCCCACAACGATATCTTCACGCAAGGCGCCGGCTATCTGGATATTTCAGCCTCCCTGCTTGACGCGCAGATGAATGCCGCGACCGCTCCGGCGGGTACCGCCGCCTCACCCACCGCGGTCTTCGTTGGTGGCCAGGTGTATCTGGCATCTCCCGCGACGGCGATGTGGGGTGCGACGGCCATGTGGGGCGCGGGCAGTATCTATGGCCAGACTGCCTTCACGGGCCAGGTGGGCGGCTCGACCGCCATGTGGGGCGCTACCGCAATGTGGGGAGCAACCGCGATGTGGGGAGCCGGCACACCATCCGCCTACACGGCGATGTGGGGAGCAACCGCGATGTGGGGAGCGTCCGATCCAGCCGCGTTCACTGCGCTGTGGGGTTCCACAGCGATGTGGGGCGCCGGGACGCCGCAGGCTGCTACCGCCATGTGGGGAGCCAGTGCATTGGATGGATCGAGCGCAATGATGAGCGACACGGTCATGCTGCCGAACTGAGCTGAAAGGCGTGGAGATGGCAAAGCGTCGCTTCGGCGGCGCTTTGCTGTTTGGCGAGTGAGGGGAGTCTGCGCGTCTTGGCCTGGCACGGGCCCGCTACTTCATCAAAGAGGGCGCGGAGATGGAGCTCAGCTCGAATATGGAAGGCATACCTCAGGGGCGAAAGCCCACTTTCGTGGCTGGCCTTGAGAGACCCAAGGCTAAAGCCTTGGGGTACCTTCAGGCAAAGGCAAAGGCAGATGCAGGTCCTTCGACTGCGCGCCTGCGGCGCTTCGCTCAGGATGACAACGTTGTGGAGTGGGCCGTTGCTTCAGGGTGACGAGGGTCCGGGATGGCCGTTGCTTCAGGCTGACAAGGGTTTGGGACGCGCAGTTGCTTCAGGATGACGAGAGTTCGGCAGGGGATTCGTTGCTCAAAGTCATAACGGTCTGGCATGCCGCCATTATCCGAAATGAGCTTTGATTGCAGAGGTTCTGCAGGATTTTTCAGCGGGTAGCGGATTTCGCACAAAGTGGACGGTAAACGCACGGAAATGGGTTGATTTCTTGACGCTTGTCAGCGGGCGGCGGAATAATCAGTTGCCGTTGGTAGGAATCGGCAGATCGAAGGAGTAGCTATGGCCGCCGCCACACCTGTCGCACCGCCTGATCTTGGGACCCGAAAGCGGGGCGTACAGCCGCTGCGCGCGGGCGAGGGCCACTCGTTTCTGTGGCGCAGGCTGCATTCGCTGAGCGGGATCGTTCCGATCGGGGCGTTCCTCATCGAGCACATCATCTCGAACTTTGAGACGTGGAACGGGCCGCTCGCTTACGCGCAGCAGGTAAAGCTGCTGAACTCGCTACCGCTGGTACGGGTGCTGGAGTGGGGGCTGATCTTCATTCCGCTGGCGTTTCATGCGCTCTATGGAGTTTGGATCGCGTTCCGCGGGCGGTACACGGTGAACATCTATCCGTGGGCGAGCAACTGGGCGTATGTGTGGCAGCGGATCACGGGGATCATCGCGCTGGCGTACATCATTCAGCATGTGTGGCGGCAGAGATTCTCGGGCGTAATGCTGCCTGAGCATCCGGGTGCGGCGTTCCACAAGGTGCAGGTGGAGCTGTCGAACCCTTGGATGCTTGCGATTTACGTGATCGCGATGGTGGCGACGACGTGGCATTTTGCGTACGGGATCTGGCTGTTCGCGGCGAAGTGGGGGATCACGCCGGGAGACCGGGCGCGCAAGCGTTTCGGCTATGTGTGCGGCGCGCTTGGGACGGCGCTTGCGGTGATGGGGCTGATCAGTATTTATGCAGTGGTCTACAAGTATCCGAATGCGCCAGCGGATGTGATGCCGGAGCAGCCGGCGGGGATTACGCTGCCGGCGCCGACGACGGCGCCGCCGGGGACGACGAATCCTGCGCAGCCAGGTGTGGTTCGGTGATCGACGTCGGAAAGTGGCGAGTAGCAGGAACGGGTGCCTCAGCGCATCGCGCCGTGTCCTTGACGAGGCAAAAGGCAGATTCCTCCGCTGCGCTTCGGAATGACAAGCAAGGGCTGTTGCGGGAGAAGAAGAAGGGACTCTTCGGCTGAAACAGGGGATGTTGGGCAGTGACGGACAGCATCCGCGCAGGGACAAACGATGAGTTTCCGCGGAAAGACTTACAGGTTCTGAGAAGGAACGAACATGGCAGCAACACCTAGGATTATCGTTGTAGGCGGCGGGCTGGCGGGGTTGGCGTCGGTCATCAAGATTGCTGAGGCGGGCGGGAAGTGCGACCTGTTTTCGGTTGTGCCGGTGAAGCGGTCGCACAGCGTGTGCGCGCAGGGTGGGATCAACGCGGCGAAGAACCTGAAGGGCGAAGGCGACGACGTGTCGAAGCACTTCGACGACACGATCTATGGCGGGGATTTCCTGGCCAACCAGACGCCGGTGAAGAACATGACGGCGCAGGGGCCGGCGATCATCGACCTGCTGGACCGGATGGGGGTGCCGTTCAACCGGACGCCGGAGGGCTTGCTGGATTTCAGGCGGTTCGGCGGGACGCTGTACCACCGGACGGCGTTTGCGGGCGCGACGACAGGGCAGCAGCTGCTGTATGCGCTGGATGAACAGGTGCGGCGGCACGAGAGCGAAGGCAAGGTGACGAAGTACGAGGGATGGGAGTTCCTTTCGGCGGTGCTGGATGTGAACGGGGTGTGCCGGGGGATCTCGGCGATGGATCTGCGGTCGATGGAGGTGCGGACGTTCCCGGCGGATGCGGTGATTATGTGCACGGGCGGGATCGGCGCGATCTTCGGCAAGAGCACGAACTCGGTGGTGTGCACGGGCAGCGCGCAGGCGGCGCTGTATCAGCAGGGGGCGTTCTACGCCAACGGCGAGTTTATCCAAGTGCACCCGACGGCGATCCCGGGGGAAGACAAGCTGCGGCTGATGAGCGAGAGCGCGCGCGGCGAGGGCGGACGGGTGTGGGTGCCGAAGGACCGCAACGACAAGCGGGTGGCGAAGACGATTCCGGAGGGCGAGCGCTGGTATTTCCTGGAGGAGCGCTATCCGAAGTACGGGAACCTGGTGCCGCGGGATATTGCGACGCGGGAGATCTTCAAGGTGGTGTACGAGGACAACATGGGCATCGACGGGCAGCCGATGGTGTACCTGGATCTGACGCACATCGACCGGGAGACGCTGAACCGGAAGCTTGAGGGGATTCTGGAGATTTACGAGAAGTTTGTGGGTGACGATCCGCGCGATGTGCCAATGAAGATCTTTCCGGGCATGCACTACACGATGGGCGGGCTGTGGGTGGACTTTGAGCAGCGGACGAACATCCCGGGAGTGTATGCGGCGGGCGAGGCGGACTACTCGATCCACGGGGCGAATCGGCTGGGGGCGAATTCCCTGCTGAGCTGTATCTACGCCGGATTTGTGGCGGGGCCGCATGCGATGAACTATGCCAAGAACCTGGCGGCGGCGCCGGGCGATGGCGGGCATGCGGCGGAGCTGACGCGGCAGAAGCAGATGAACGACGGGTTGTTGAAGTCGACGGGCACGGAGAATCCGTTCAAGATGTGGCGGGAGCTGGGCGACACGATGACCAAGCACGCGACGATTGTGCGCTACAACTCGGGGCTGGCGGAGGCGGACGCGAAGATCGTGGAGCTGCAGACGCGGTACAAGAAGATTAATCTTTCGGACAAGAGCCAGTGGGCGAATACGAGCTTTGCGTTTACGCGCCAGCTGTGGAACATGCTGGAGTTGTCGCGGGTGGTGGTGAAGGGAGCGGCGCTGCGGGATGAGAGCCGCGGCGCGCACTACAAGCCGGACTTCCCAACGCGCAACGACGAGCAGTTTTTGAAGACGACCAAGGCGGCGTTTGTGGACGGTGCGCCGCAGATCACGTTTGAGGACGTGGATACGCAGTGGATCAAGCCACGGCCGCGGGTTTATACGTCGACTTAGTCCAGGCGTGCGGTTGGCCGGAGGTTTTTCGCCGGCGGGGTTTTCGTCATCTAACGATGCATTATGCATATGCACCCGACATTGACGACCGCCGTTTACGTCATTATCGCCATTGTGCTGGTTTCGGTGGCGGTTTACTGGTTCCTCTACACGAGAGGATTGCGCACGAAAAAGGCAGTGCTGGATGAGAAGGGCCGGCTTCCGGTGACGAGGGAAGAAGGCATTGCGGCAGCAACGATGAAGAAGGAACGAAGCGGCCGGACGGGAACGATCTCTTAGGAGAGAAGGCCGGCCGCCGAGATGAAAGAGGAGCAGAGATGGCAACAGCAGCCGGCACCACACCCCGAACGATCAAGGTTGAGATCAAGCGGCAGACGACGCCGGACACCGCGGCGCGCACGGAGAAGTTCGAGATTGCCTATCGGCCGGGAATGAATATCACCTCGGTGCTAGGGGAGATCGCGGCGAACCCGATGACGGCGGACGGCAAAGAGACGACGGCGATCGCGTATGACGCGAACTGCCTGGAGGAGATCTGCGGGTCTTGCGCAATGTTGATCAATGGCAAGGCGCGGATGGCGTGCTCGGCCTTGGTGGACAAGCTGCGGACGGGAGATGAGGCGATCACGCTGGCGCCGTTGTCCAAGTTCCCAGTGGTGCGAGACCTGGCAGTGGACCGCTCGGTGCTGTTTGAGAATTTGAAGGCGGTGAAGGCGTGGGTGCCGATCGACGGGTCGTACGATCTTGGGCCGGGGCCACGGCAGCATCCGCAGATCCAGGAGCAGCGGTATCCGCTGTCGAACTGCATCTCCTGCACGATCTGCATGGAGGTGTGTCCGCAATTCAACGATTCGACGAGCTTTGTGGGCGCGGCGACGATTGCGCAGGTGAAGCTGTTCAACATGGATCCGAGCGGGTCGGTGCTGAAAGAGGAGCGGCTGCGGGCGCTGGCGGGCGACGGCGGCGTGCAGGAGTGCGGGATGGCGCAGAACTGCGTGGCGGCGTGTCCGAAGCAGCTGCCGCTGATCGAGGCGATCAGCGATGTGAGCCGGGATGTGGTGTTTCAGCAGGTGAAGGATCTGTTCGCGCGGTAGCGGAGAGTGAATCTTGCCGGGCGTGGATGAGTGGCGTAGTCTTCAGCCATGGAAGAACTTATCTTCGACGTGACCATCGACGAAGACGGCAGATACGTTGCTCAGGCTCGCGGTAATGGGATCGCTACGGACGGCGCTTCGTGGGAGGAGCTGAAGTCTGAGGTGAAGGACCTGATTGCGTGTTTTTATCAGGGATCCCAAAGACCGGCTCGAGTCCGACTGGTGCTCGCGGAGGAACTGGCGGTCGCTTGAGGACTCCTCGTGACGTTTCAAGCGACAGGCTGATCAGGCACCTCGAGCGTAAGTGGGACTACATCGTCGATCGGCAGTCAGGCAGCCACATCACGTTGGTGACAGACCGGCCAAAAAGCCATAGCGTACCAATCCCGAAGAGAACCGCTCTGGGAATGGGGCTGCTGCGATCCATTTTTAGCCAGATTGCTGAAGCAAAGGGCGTGACAGCGAACGAGATTCTTCGTGATTTATAGATGGCGTGAGTGCCGGCGCGTTGCTGCGGTATGCCGATGGAGGCGCAGTTCCCCTTCGACCAAGGTATGGGTTAGCTTGTGGGGCGGGCGTCTTGTTGAAGTTGTAACCGCGCGCATTTAGGCTGTCCGGATGAAGAGTGTGCTGTGTTTCGTTGCGGCAGCGGTGGTGACTTCGTCCATGAGCTATGCGCAGGAATCCGGGGCGGCGGTGAACCCTTATCAGCGGTTGATGGAGCAGGCGGCGGCGCATGCGGCGAAGTACGGCAGGATCAAACCGGCGCTGTCGCCGGTGGACCGGACGATCCTGAATGGGGCGGTGCCGGTGTCGGCGCTGCAGGCGCGGGGAATCGAGGTGATCCCGTGGACGACGAACGATCCGGAGAAGATGCGGGCGGTGATCCGGACGGGGGTGGACGGGCTGATCTCGGACAGGCCGGACCTGCTGCAGAAGGTGCTGGCGGAGGAGCGCGCGGCGGCGGACCCGGCGACGAAGAAGCGGCTGGAGACTTTCGACGTGCAGGGGCATCGCGGGGGCCGAGGCCTGCGGCCGGAGAATACGCTGCCGTCGTTCGAGTCGGGGATGGACCAGGGGATCGACACGATCGAGACGGATACGGGGGTGACGACGGATCATGTGTCGCTGATCTGGCATGACCAGTTTCTGAATCCGGAGTCGTGCCGGCGGGCGGACGGGGCGGCGTATACGCTGGAGAACCGGGTGTACATTCGCGATATCTCGATGGCGGAGGCGCAGCGGACGTTCATCTGCGACAAGCTGCATTTCGGGCCGGACCAGAAGAACGACCTGGCGCTGTCGCCGGCGGCGGTGGCGTTTGCGGCGAAAGAGAAGCTGATGAGCCCGTATGTGCCGACGAATGTGGAACAGCTGTTCCGGTTTACGCGGTTCTATGCGGATTACTACCGCAGCGGCGCGGGCAGGACGAACCCGCATGCGGCGGAGCGGGTGCGGACGGCGGAGCATGTAAAGTTCAACCTGGAGACGAAGATCCTGCCGGATCGTCTGCCGCCGCCGGTGGCTGGAGCGCAGGATACGAAGGTGCCGGCGGAGATGTTTCAGAACCACACGGTGAGCGCGCAGGTGTTTGTGGATACGCTGTGCGGGGCGATTGTGCGCAATAGAATGCAGGCGCGGTCGGATGTGCAGAGCTTTGACTTTCGCACGCTGATGCTGGTGGAGGAGCAGCATCCGGAGATCCAGACGGTTTACCTGACGGATAATCCGGCGCTGCTTTCGAGCGAGTTCGTGCCGGCGGAACTTAGGCAGCCAGCGGCCAAGCAGTAGGCGGCAGCTAGTCTTCAGTCTTCTTGTTGCGGGCGCGGATTTTGAACCAGATGGGGCTGCCGATGAAGCCGAAGCTTTCGCGGATCTGGTTGGCGAGGAAGCGCTCGAAGGCGAAGTGCATCTTGACGTCGCGGTCGGTGAAGAGCACGAAGGTGGGTGGAGCGACCTGGGCCTGGGTCATGTAGTAGATGCGCACCCGCTTGTTCATGGGCACGCTGGCGCGCTGGAAGTCGACCTGCTCGAGGAACTTGTTCATCTGGCCGGTGGAGACGCGCTTGCGCCGTTCGCGGGCTACGAGCTCTACCTTGGCGAAGACCTGGTCGATACCGCGGGGCTCGCCGGATTGCGGTTTATCGGTTTCTGCCGGGGCGGCGGAGACGAAGAGCAAGGGCGCGTAATCGAGGTACTTGAGCGCGTCGCGCACCTGCTGGGCGTAGATCTTCTGATCGGCGGGGGGCTTGCCGTCGGTGCGCGCAGTGGTCATGAGGTCCCACTTGTTGATGACGATGATGACGGAGCGGCCGCTCTCATGCGCGTAGCCGCCGATGTTGGCGTCGATGTGGGTCACGCCCTCCACCGCGTCGATGACGAGCAGGCTGACGTCGGCGGCTTCGAGGTGCTTGCGGGCCATGATGACGGAGAGCTTTTCGGCGAGCATCTTTGTCTTACCCTTGCGGCGGATGCCGGCGGTATCGACGAAGCGGAAGAGATGGCCCTTGCGCTCGACGATCTCGTCGACGGCGTCGCGGGTGGTGCCGGCGATGGGGCTGACGATGGCGCGGTCGGTGCCGGTGAGTGCATTGAGCAGGGTGCTCTTTCCAACGTTGGGACGGCCGATGATGGCGACCTTGGTCTCGCGCGACTCGTACTCGCCATGGGTGCGCTGCCTGCGGACGGGCTTTTGCTCGTCTTCGCCGTCGAGCTGGAACTCTTCCTCGAAGGCTTCGGCTTCGTCTTCGGGCGCGGCTTGCTGTTCTGGGCCATCATTGCCGAGTGACGCCGAAGCATTGTCTTTGGGGAGCACGGCGAAGACATCGTCGAGGAGATCTCCGATGCCGGCGCCGTGTTCGGCCGAGATCATGACGACGTCGCGGAAGCCGAGGCGGCGGAAGTTTTCCGCGGCGGAGTGCATCTCGGCGGAGTCGATCTTGTTGACGGCGAGGAAGACGGGCTTGCCGCCTTTCATGAGCAGGCGGGCGAGCTCCATGTCGGGCGAGGCGAGCTCGGAGCGGCCGTCGACGACCATGACGATGGCGTCGGCCTCTTCAAGCGCGACGCGGGCCTGGCGGAAGATCTCGCTGGGGATAAGGCCCTCATCGTCGGGTACGACGCCGCCGGTGTCGACGAGGCGCACGACGCGGCCGGCCCACTCGATCTCGCCGTAGATGCGGTCGCGGGTGATGCCCGGCTCGTCGCCGACGATGGAGCGGCGGGAGCCGGTGAGGCGGTTGAAGAGCGTGCTTTTGCCGACGTTGGGGCGGCCGCAAATGGCGATGAGCGGCAGGGCCTTCGAAGCGGCGTGCTCCATGGTGACGGACTGCTGGAGGGCGGCGAGTTCGGCGGCCTTCCACGCCTGCTCTTCGGTGGGAGCGGTGGTGATGCGGCGGCGGGCGCCGCCGGAGCCCTTCCCTGCCCGCTCCTGCGCCGCCTGGCGCTCGGAGTCAGCCCGGAAGCTGCGGCCGGGAGAGCGCTTCTCGGCTTCGTCGCCGGTGATAGTTCGCTTGGCCTCAAACTCGGGCGAGCGCCGCGAGACACGCTTCTTCGCGGTCGCCTGCGCTTTCGTTGCAGCGACTACCTTGCGCTTGCGGGGGTCGAGCTTTCCCGTGGCGCCGGTGGTCGCAACTCCTTTGGGCGATTTGCCTTTGTGGGGCCGCGTGCTGGCCTGGCGATGTTTCTTGCCGAGCCGCTTCACCTGCTTTTTCGGAGCCATACCTTGCCTTCTCTCTCGTGCTCAGCGTCAACCCTCATTATAGGGAGGCATGCGCGCTAGACGTGGGTTGAGGTGCCGCGATGACGCTCCATCTCGAACTGGACGCGGAGACCGAAGCTATATCCGGTGGTGCGGAGGACCTTCGCGAAATCTTCGTGGGGCCGGATATCATAAGAATGCGTGCCCTCCGCCCCCGCCATTCCGTTCTCACCCGTGAAGCCAAAGCCGCTCCCTACGCTGTACGACTTCTTTTCGGCGACGGGTGTTCTCTCGCGCAGCAGCCTGGCCTTCGAGCACCGGACAGGGCAGCTTGAGATGGCACGGGCGGTGGAGTCGGCACTTACCGACAAGCGCCACCTGGTGGTCGAGGCCGGGACTGGTACCGGCAAGACGCTGGCATACCTGCTGCCGGCGCTGCGTTTTGCCCGGGAGCGCGGACAGCGCGTGATCATCTCGACGGGCACGAAAAATTTGCAGGAGCAGCTTTACTTTAAGGACGTTCCGTTTCTCAAGTCGCTGCTCAACGAAGACCTGCGCGTGTGCTACATGAAGGGCCGAGCCAACTATCTGTGCCGGCACAAACTGTACGCGCTGAGAGACAGTCCGCTGCTGAGCGGACTGGAGGAGATCGAACAGTTTCACCACATCTCCACGTGGGAGCAGACGACGGCGAATGGCGATCGGGCGGAACTTGCGCACCTGCCGGAGAGCTCCGCGTTGTGGTCCAAGCTGGATGCGCGCACGGAGGCATGCCTGGGCAGCACGTGTCCGGACTTCGAGCACTGCTTCATCACGCAGATGCGGCGGCGCGCGCTGGACGCGGAACTGATCATCGTCAACCACCACCTCTTCTTTGCTGATTTGAACATCAAGCGCGAGGCGCCGGACGCACCGGACGCGGGAATCCTGCCGGAAGCCGCGGCGGTAATCTTCGACGAGGCGCACGAGCTTGAAGAGATTGCGTCGAACTACTTCGGCATCGGACTGTCGCATGCGCGATTCGATGAGCTGACGCAAGACGTGGAGATGATGCTGCGGGCGAAGCAGGCGTCGTCCTCGTCGGTCGAATCGGCGTGCGCGATCCTGAAGGATCGTGCGCGGATGTTCTTCGCGGCGCTGCCCACGGATGGACCGCAGCTGGGGAGGATGCCGTTCGACCATACGGCGCGCGAGTCTTTCCTGGAGTCAGACGGAGATACGTACCTGGGCGCGTTGAACGCGCTGGAGCGGGTGGAATCGGAGCTGGAGCGGGTCAAGAACGTGGATGAGATCAAAGGCCTGGTGAACCGGACGGGGGACATCCGGCGGCACTTGAAGTTCCTGCTGGAATCGACCGACCCGAACACGGTGTTCTGGATTGAGCGCCGCGCCGGGGCGGGCCTGCGCAACCTGGCGCGGGGGCCTGCCCAGCAGACGTTCCACACGCAGTTACAGGCTACGCCGATCGATGTCTCGGGGCTGCTCAGCGCGTCGTTGTTCGACGCATACTCGTCGATCGTGCTGACCTCGGCCACGCTGACCGTGGCGGCGACGCAGCCGGGCCAGTCAAGCTTTACGCATTTCACCTCGCGGCTGGGCCTTAGCAGCACGCGCGAGCTTGTGGTGCCGTCGCACTTCGACTACCCGACGCAATGCCTGCTTTACCTGCCGCCGTCGATGCCTGATCCGCGCGAGCCGGACTTTCTCTTGAATGCGGCGCACAGGATGAAGCAGGTGCTGGAGATTACGGAAGGCCGGGCGTTTTGCCTGTTCACGTCCTACGCGCAGATGCGTGCGCTCTACGACCGGATGCTGCAGGAGCTTCCTTACCCGCTGCTGCTGCATGGGAGCGCGCCGCGGCATGTGCTGCTGCAGCAGTTTCGGGATACGCCCAATGCGGTTTTGTTCGGGACGTCGAGCTTCTGGCAGGGCGTGGACGTGCAGGGCGAGCAGCTTTCGTGCGTGATTATTGACCGGCTGCCGTTCGCGGTGCCCACGGACCCGATTGTGAAGGCGCGCATGGCGGCGATCGAGGCCGCGGGCGGCAAACCGTTCTTCGATCTGCAGGTGCCGGCGGCGGTGATCGCGTTGAAGCAGGGGTTCGGGCGGCTGATCCGGTCGCTTTCCGACCGCGGCGTGCTGATGCTGCTGGACCCGCGGATTACGCGGCAGCGCTATGGCCGGATTTTCCTGGACTCGTTGCCGCCATACCGGCTGACGCAATCGATTGAAGATGTGGAGGCGTTCTTCGCGCCCGCTCCTATCGAGACACCACGACTGCCGTCTTCAGCGGCAGATTCGCGACAGAATCCCCTACACTCACGGTGAAGTTGTCCGACCCGATGGTCCACGCTTTGGCTGCTTCATTCCAGTAGCTAAAGGAGCGGGCATCGAGTGGGATGGTGATGTGCCGTGTCTCGCCGGGGGCGAGCTCTACGCGCTCGAAGCCTTTGAGTTCATGCACGGGCCGAGGGACTTTGGGCGCCTCCTCACCGATGTAGAGCTGCGCTACTTCGGCGCCTCTGCGCTTGCCGGTGTTCGTGACATCGAAGGTAGCGGTCGCCTTCACAGCCTGGCCGTTGCCACTGGTTGTGACCTTGAGGTTGGCGAACTGGAAGGTGGTGTAGGAGAGGCCGAAGCCAAAGGGGAAGAGCGGTTGGACGCCGTTCTTTTCGTAGCCGCGATAGCCGACGAAGATGCCTTCCTTGTACTCCACGCGCTGCGTGCCGGGCTGCGGGTAGTAGGTGGCGAAGGTGGGATTGTCTTCGGCGCGCCGCTCGAAGGTGGCGGGCAGATGGCCGGAGGGATTGACCTGGCCAAAGAGGATCTCGGCGAGCGCAGTGCCTTCGGCCTGGCCGCCATACCAGGTTGCGAGCAGGGCGGGCACGCGGTCGAGCCAGGAGCTGGAATCGACGTTGCCGCCTGAGGTCAGGGCTACGACGGTCCTGGGGTTGGCGGCGACGATTTCGCGGATGAGCTCATCCTGGCCGAAGGGGAGCGTGAAGGTGCGGTCGCCGCCTTCGCTCTCGCTGTCGCTGTTGAAGCCAGCGGCAACGATGACGACGTCGGCCTGGCTGGCGAGCAGTCGCGCTTCCGGATTGACGAGCTTGTTCTCGGCGGCGATGGCGAACATGAGGCGGTCCAGGCGTCCACCGCGCCAGGCCTCGACGACAACCTGGTGCGGACCTGCGGTGAGATCCATGGTGACGACCGGCTGGAAGGCGCGCACGAGGGTCCAATCGTCGACCACGGGCTGCCCGTCGACGAGCAACCGGCTGCCGCCGTTCTCGCCACCGGACGTGAGAACCAGCTGGTAGCGGCCGGTTGCGGGCGCTTCGTAGAAGCCAGTGAAGCGGGATGAGACCCGGCCATCGGGTGCGGAGGAGGCCACACTGTAGTTTCGAGCGGGTCCGCCGATCTGCGGCATCACGGCGGTCTGCGCGGCCGGCCCCTTGAGGTTGCCATTGGCAAACATCTCGACAGTGACGCCATCCTTGCCGCCAGTGGCCGAGGTCTTGAGCCGGGTGCCGGAGGCAAGGCGGGATAGAGCGGGCACGCCCTCGTTGTAGAGCACCTTCACTGCCGCGCCGGCCTGCTGCTGAATGCCCTCGAAGGCGCCTACCAGCTGGAAGGGCACGACGCCGGCGCTGCCGCCACCTACGGGAACGCCGGGATAGGCTTCCGGCCCGACGACGAGGATGGTCTTGAGCGCGGCCTTGTCCAGCGGCAGCAGACTGTTGGCGTTCTTGAGCAGCACGGCACTCTCGCGGGCGGAGTCGAGCGCGGTCAGCTGGTTGGCGGCGTCGAGGAAGGAGATGGACGTGTCACGCTGGTCGCGGTCGAGCCAGCCGTATTCCATCTCGACGGTGAGCAGACGCCGCACCTTCTCGTCGATGGTGGTGGCTTCGCTAACGGTGCCGGCTTTGATCGCGGGCAGCAGCTTTTCGGCGTTCATGAATTTGCCTCGCGGCATCTCGATGTCCAGGCCGCCGTTGGCGGCGCCGACGGCGTCGTAGGTGGCGTACCAGTCGGACATGAGGATGCCCTGGAAGCCCCACTGCTTGCGGAGGATGTCGATGTTGAAGCGCGGGTTCTGGGTGGCGTGCTCGCCGTCGATGAGGTTGTAGGAGTCCATGACGGCGCTGACGTGGCCTTGCTTGACGGCGGCTTCAAAGGCGGGCAGATAGATCTCGCGGGCGGTGCGCTCGGCAACAACGGTGTCGGAGTCGTGGCGGAGGTACTCGGAGTTGTTGCCGAGATAATGCTTGACGGTGGCGCTTACGCCCTGCGCCTGCATGCCTTGGATGTAGCCGACGGCCATCTGGCCGGCGAGGAAGGGATCTTCGCCGAGGTACTCGAAGTTGCGTCCGTTGCGCGGCGAGCGGTAGATGTTGACGCCGGGCGCGAGCATGATGTGGACGCCGCGGGCGCGGGCGTCGCGGCCGATACCGGTGCCGACGCGAGCCGCCAAGGCGCGATCCCAGGAAGCCGCCATGCCGATGCCGGCGGCGTAGGTGGTGGACGGGAGACCGGCGTTCGAGCGGGTGCCGTAGGGACCGTCGGACATTTCGATGGCGGGAATCTTGAGCTCCGGCACAGCGCGCACGGCAAAGCCAGTGCCGCCGATGTAGGCGAGCTTCTGCTCGAGCGACATCTGCTTGAGCAGCGATTCGACGCGCTGCTGCTCGGATGCGCTGAGCGGGTGCGGCGGCTGCGCGGCGGCGGGGAGGGTCAGGGTGAGGGCAGCGATGAGGCCGAGTGAGAACCTGCGAAGCGGCCTGGATGTGGAAGAATGTGCGCAGCGGACGACTACTGAGATCATGGTTGTGCTCCCCTGGTCAAAGCAAGCATTTTACGCACGTTGGACGAGCGATGTCGCGGGGGATGGCGGACAGCCGGGCGAGGGCATGTGGCCAGAACGAAACACTGAGATTCTTCGCTTCGCAAAGAATGACAGCTTAGTCCATGAGGGCGTCGATAAAGGACTTGCTGTCGAATGGAACGAGGTCTTCGAGCTTCTCGCCCGTGCCGGCGTAGACGACGGGCAGGCCAAGCTCGGTAGCGATGGCGAGCACGATGCCACCCTTGGCGGTGCCGTCGAGCTTGGTGAGAACGATGCCGGTGACACGCGCTGCTTCGGTGAAGAGGCGGGCCTGCTGCAGGCCGTTCTGGCCGGTGGTGGCGTCCATGACGAGTAGAGTTTGATGCGGGGCGCCGGGGATGAGCTTTTCGGCGGTGCGGCGCATCTTGTCGAGCTCCTTCATGAGGTCGGTCTTGGTGTGGAGACGGCCTGCGGTATCGACGATCAGTACCTGGATGGCGCGCGCCTTTGCAGCGGAGCAGGCGTCGTAGAGAGCGGCGGAGGGGTCGCCGCCTTGTTTGGTCTTGATGATCTGGACGCCAGAGCGAGTGGCCCAGACCTCGAGCTGCTCGATGGCGGCGGCGCGGAAGGTGTCGGCGGCACACATGAGCACGCTGCGATGCTGCGCGGTGAAGTGCGCGGCGAGCTTGCCGGTGGTGGTGGTCTTGCCGGTGCCGTTGACCCCGACCATCATGATGACCTCGGGCGGCGCGGCGGGATGAGCTATGGGCGCGGCGACGTTGTCGAGGACCTGCTGGAGCTCCTTTTTGAGCAGCTGCTTGAGCTCCGGACCGCCTTCAATGCCGACGCGGAGGGCGCGCTGGCGCAGGCGATCGATGACGATGGTGGTGGTAGCCGAACCAATGTCGGCGGCGAGCAGGATGGGCTCGAGCGAGGCTAGGGTGGATTCGTCCACCTCGCGGGTGAGCGCGGCAAGCTGTCCGAAGGACTCGGCGAGCGTGTCACGGGTACGCGTGACGGCCTGCCGCATGCGGTCGAAGAAGCCGCGCTTAGGCGGTTCGGCGGGTGGAGCGGCAGCTTCTTCAGCCTTGCGCTCCTCAAGCTGGGTGGGCGCATCGTCGCGCTCGGGCGTCTTGCGTCCAAAAAAGGAAAATGCCATGCTCCTGCCAGTTTAGCAACCCTGTCAGGCGGCTGTGCAGCTGACGGCCGGCGCGGGTGTCAGCAGTAGGGCGTTGGGGGTGGGAACCGGCGGGCGCGGGGCCATCTTCTGCGATTTGTGGTGCAGCACCAGGTAGGCGCCGGCCAGGAAGACGAGGAGAAACACAGCGGCAGCAAAGACGACCATAGCGAAGCTGGGCGACTTGGGATACTTCCGGTAGTCTGCGGTGGGATCTTCTTGGCTCATAGGATTGGGATGCGGGCGCTGGAGAGGGAGGTTTCCTGCGGTTGGAGCTTGAGGACCGGGGCTACTCGTCGCGGCCGGGCCGGGCCATGAGCTCGCGGATAGCCTCGCGGGGGTTTTTGCCCTGATGGAGGATCGCGTGAACCTGGCGGGCGATGGGCATCTCCACGCCATAGCGCGCGGCCAGGCCCAGGGCGGCAGCGGTGGAGTAAACGCCCTCGGCGACCTTGCCGTTCATGCCGGCGAGCACGTCAGCGAGCCTGCGGCCTCTGCCGAGCTCCATCCCGACGGAACGGTTTCGGCTGAGGGCACCGGTGCAGGTGAGCACGAGGTCCCCAACGCCCGAGAGTCCGGCCAGGGTCTGGCGCCGGCCCCCGCAGGCGACGGCAAGGCGCGTGATCTCGGCGATGCCGCGCGTGAGGAGTGCGGCGGCGGTGTTGGCACCGAGCCCGAGGCCCTGGATGACGCCGGCGGCGAGGGCGATGACGTTCTTGAGCGAGCCGCCGAGCTCGACGCCGGCGACGTCGTCATTGGTGTAGAGGCGGAGGACGGGGGAGGAGAACTCGCGCTGAATGGTCTGCGCGACGTCGGGTTTGCCGGCCGCGACAACAATGGCGGTGGGAAGGCCGCCGGCGACTTCCTGGGCGAAGGATGGGCCGCTCAAGGCGCCACAGGGATTGTCGGTGACGGCGCTGATGACCTGGGTCATGCGCAGGTAGGTGGCGGCCTCGAGGCCCTTGCTGGCGGAGAGCAGGATTTGGTCGCGGGTGAGCAGCGGCGCGATGTGCGCGACGGTCTCGCGCATGTACTGGGAGGGGGTGACGAAGACAAGGATGTCGGCCTCGAAGATGGCGGCGGGCAGGTCGGAGGTGACCTGGATATCGACGGGCAGGGTGTAGCCGGGGAGGTAGGGAAGATTTTCGCCGGTTTCTACGAGGTGGGCGGCGAGGGCGGGCGAGTGGGACCAGAGGGTGAGCTCATGGCCGGTGCGGCGGGCGAGCGCGATGGCGAGCGCGGTGCCCCACGCTCCTGCTCCAAGGATGGCGATGCGGCTCATCGCTGGTCCCCCTTGCTGCGGCTTGAGCCGCCGAAGCGGCTCTCGGTGCCCTTCAACAGGCGCCCGATGTTGGCGTGGTGCATGAGGCACACCAGGAGCGGGATGAAGAGGAAGCCGGCGATGGTGATGGGGCTCGGGTGGGGCACAAAGTGGAAGCCGAAGAGCGGAAAGGTGACCGCTCCGACGACCGAGGCGAGCGACACATATCGGGTGAGCAGGACGACCGCCAGAAACACACCCACGGCGCAGAGGGCGGAGGGCCAGCTGAGCGCGAGGAAGACGCCGATCGCACTCGCCACGCCCTTGCCACCGCGGAAGCCGAGCCAGACGGGGAAGACGTGGCCCAGGATGGCTGCGACCGCGGCTGCGACCTGCAGATCGAAGTTCCCAGGAGCGAGGTGCCGGGCGATCATGACGGCGAGGTAGGCCTTGCCGAGGTCCAGCAGCAGGGTGGCGACGCCGAGGCCCTTGGCTCCGGAGCGGAGCACGTTGGTGGCGCCGATGTTGCCGCTGCCCGTGGAGCGGATGTCCTGCTTGCGGAAGACGCGTACCAACAGGTAGCCGAAGGGGATGGAGCCAAGGAGATACGCTGCCGCGATGGAGAGGAGCCAGGGATTCATGAAAGAGGTGCAGTCGTTATCGAGTTTAGCAAGAGCGGCTGATGGAAAACGGCCCCGGCGGCTACGGCATGTTTTCTCCGAGGCGAGGTTTGAGTTTAAACTCCAGATCCCTCGGTGCGTGGGGATGACAGCAAGGGGATCACAGGTGTGAGGTGCTTGTCCTAGAGCATCTGGCGGCGAATCATCGCGAGTGCATGCTGGGTTGCCCACCAGCGGATGCGGTCGCGATCACCCATGAGGTTGAGCTCCTTGACCTGCGTGCCCTCGTCCGTGGCGGTGGCGACGTAGACGAGCCCGATGGGCTTGCCCTCGTCGACGCCGGTGCCTGGGCCAGGACCGGCGATGCCCGTGATGCCTAAGCCGACTGCGGCTCCGGTGCGCGCGCGGATGCCTTCGGCGAGGGCTTGCGCGACCGGCGCCGATACCGGGCCGTCGCTCTCGATGAGCTCGGGGGGCACGCCGCAGAAGGTGGTCTTGAGCAGGTCAGAGTAGACGACCGCGCCGCCGAGGAAATAACGCGAGCTCCCGGGGATGGCTGTGAGGCGTTGCGCGAGCATGCCGCCGGTGCAGCTCTCAGCGGCGGCGAGCGTGAGATGGCGCAGGCCGAGCAGGAGCAGCACGACTTCTTCGAGCGACTCGCCCTGGGACGAAAATACGTCCTCGTCCATCTCGCGCTCGATCTCTTCGGCGAGGGCGTCGACGCGAGACTTCGCCTCGGCGAGGGTGGTCTTGGCGCACTCGAAGTGGAGCTGGATCTCTCCGGAGTGCGCGAGGATGGTGGTCTCTACGTCGTTGTAGCGCTGATAGATGGGAGCGGTGCGCGCGTCGACGGTGGACTCGGGGAGGAGCGCCATGCGGAGCTCCCGGCGGGCGAGGAAGTAGGGCGGCAAGGTGGCGGCGAGCAGGGGCTTGATCTGCTGCTCGAACATGGCCTTGAGCTCCCGGGGTGGTCCGGGGAGCAGGATGACTATCCGGCGACTGTCTTCAAGCTGGGTATCGATCAACTGGCCGGCGGCGCTGCCGTTGCGGTTTTCAATCAGCGTCGCGCCCGTAAGGACATCGGCCTGCTTGGCGTTGTTGGGCGGCATGGGGATACGCCGCTCGGCAAAGCGCTTGTGCAGCGCGGCGAGCAGGGTGTTGTCACGGCGCAGACCGATGCCGAGGGCGGCGGCGACGGCCTCGCGAGTGAGGTCATCCTCGGTGGGTCCGAGGCCGCCCGAAAATAGGACGATATCGGCACGCGCAAGCGCCATGCGGGCGGCGCCGGTGAGGTGCGCGAGCGAGTCGCCGACGATGGTCTTGAAGGCGACCTTGACGCCGAGGTCATTGAGTTGCGCCGTGAGGTAAAGGGAGTTGGTGTCCTGCCGGAAGGGCGTGAGCATCTCCGACCCGGCGGCGATAATTTCTGCGATCATGATGATTGGATGCGCGCGGCCGCGGGATTCGGGAAACTGTTCCGAACTATCCCAAGGCAAGGGGAGGCGGCGGTGTTGGCGGGACGGCTGGGGAGGGGTTTGGGGGAGCGGAGTTGGGCGCGGCCGGCGGGGTGCCGTCGATCTGGGTCTGGATGGTGCGGAGAAGATCATCATCGGACAGGCCAGGTTTAGGCTTGACTGTGCCGCGCAGGACGTAAGTGACGCCGACGGAGAGGATGTCATCGTGCAGGCGGAGGCTGCGGCTGTAGTAGGTGGAGATGGTGGTGTGGCGATCAAGCGGGATGTCGAGCGAGTTGGTGAAGCCGTTGTCTTCAGTGACGCTGTGGCCGGTGACGACGAGCGTGGTGGTCTTGCCACGTTTCACGGTCTGGTAAATCTTTTGATCGCCAATGGGGAGTTGCTCGTAGGCGTTGACCTGGAACGATGCGCCGAGCGGCAGGGAGAAGGCCACGCCGACGTCGAAGTGGGCGAGGGGGCCGAGAGAGGTGTAGTCCTTGATGACGAGACGATTGGCCAGCGTGGTGGAGTCGCCTACGCCGAGTTCAACGGAGGGAGTCACGAAGGCGAAGGGGCGCTCAAAGAGATTGCTGAGGTCGAAGGTGGCGCGGCCGGAACTGAGGCCGTAGGAGACGTCGCCTGTGGGTGCGGTGGCGGATACAGTGGCTTCGTAGTTGAAGATGTGCGGTACGAACTGTGCGTGGAAGGCAATGACGGTGTCGCCCAACTCCGCGCGCTGGGTCTGCAGCAGTGCATCGGGCTTGGGGTTGGCGACGTGGGTGCCAGCGAGCCGGTACATGTAAATGGGGATGCTGGCGTCGAGGGCGAAGATGTCGTTGAAACTGTAGCTGATGGCGGGCTGGCCGAGCGTGGCCCAGCCGGTAACCGCGTCGTGTAGGCCGGAGACGGTAAGTCCGCCGTTGAAGCCGCGCAGCAGACTGGAGATGCCGGGCACGTCGGGGACCTCAGAGCGCTCGTTGGAGGCGGTGCCGGCCTCGGGTAACTGCGATTCGGCTGGAGAACGAGCCTGCGCGAGCGCTGGACTTGCATGGATCAAGCCCGCGGCGATGACAATGGCGGCCAGGAGTGTGGGAAGTCGTGCGGGATGAAACAGCCGATATCTCCTCGGGGACGGTACTGCACCTGAGAAGTTTACATGGGTACGGCGGGCCTGCCCATGGCGCGAAGTAAATCAGGCGGTTCCAGATTCACCTGGTGTTCAAGCATGCTGCTAGAGGACGCGGTTTTCCTGAATGACTTGGCGGTAGAAGTCGGCGCTCATTTTTGGCGTGCGCTTCTGGGTGGCGAAGTCGACGTAGACGATACCGAAGCGCTTGGCGTAGCCGTCTGCCCATTCGAAGTTATCGAGCAGGCTCCAAAGAAAGTAGCCTTTGACGGGAACGCCTTCAGAGATGCCGCGATGCAACTGGCGGAGATAGTTGCGCAGATACATGATGCGGTCGCTGTCGTAGACGTGGCCGTCGGGCGCGAGGACATCAGACGAGGAGGCGCCGTTCTCAGTGATGTAGAGTTCTTTCACCTTCCAGATCTCGGAGACCAGTTTGGGACCCCAGTAGATGGCTTCAGGACCGACGTAGAGCCAGGGGCTGAGCATGTGCGGGAAGGAATTGGGCGGAGTTACGACCGTGTAGCCCTTGCCGGAGGCGTCGGCACGCACGTAGGTGGGCTGGTAGATGTTGAGGCCGACGAAGTCCATCGGGCTCTTGATGATGTTCATCTCTTCGGCGGTGAAGTGTGGGGCGTTGGCACCGAGGCGCATGAGGTATTGATCCGTGTAGCGACCTTCCTGGACGACGGTGAGGAACATCGCGTTCTGTTCGCGCATGGCGAGACGTGCGGCTTCGATGTGTTCGCTAGACTCGATGATTGGGGTGGTGGCCTGGATGTTATCGGCGATGCCCACTTTGGTGCCGGGCTTCGCGCTGGCGCGGATTGCCTGCACGGCCATGCCGTGGGCGAGCACGACGTAATGATTGAGCTGGGCCACGCGCCGGTCATCGAGTTGCAGGCCCGGCGCGTGGATGCCCTGGCTATAGCCGAGCTCGACAAAGGTGCGCATCTCGTTCATGGTCATGAAGTGCTTGACGCGGCCGGAGAGGAAGCCGGCCGTGTAGCCGGCATAGTCGGCGAAGGCCGCGGCAGTGTCGCGGTTTTCCCAGCCACCGGTTTGCTGCAGAGCCTGCGGCAGATCCCAATGGTAGAGAGTACAGAAGGGTTCGATCCCGGCGTGAAGGAGTGCGTCGACGAGACGATTGTAGAAGTCGATGCCGGCTTGATTCGGAGCGCCCTTCCCAGTGGGGAAGATGCGGCTCCAGGCGATGGAGAACCGGAAGGTCTTGAGCCCCAGGCGCTGCATGAGGACAATATCCTGCGGATAGAGGTGGTAGAAGTTGTCAGCTACGTCGCCAGTGTCGCCGTTGGCGACCTTACCCGGCATATGAGCAAAGGTGTCCCATATGGTGGCGCCGCGTCTGCCCTCGTGAACGGCGCCTTCGACCTGATAGGAGGCGGTGGCCGAACCCCAGAGGAAGCCCTGCGGGAAGCTAGCGGAGGGTGCGGGACGATTTTCCTGCTGGGGCAGCAGGCGAGCCCAGGCCGATGTGGATGCCAGCAGGGAGCTTCCACCGAGTGTCAGCCCCGAGCGTTGTAGAAAGGTACGTCGTTTCACTCGCGTCTCCTCTCGCTACAAGGCGTTGACCTCGTACTTTGGATGTCGTTCCGGAGACCGCGAAGAGGCCAGTCCGCAGTACGAGCCTGGCGGCGGGAGAGTGCTGGATGTCCGGCACTCTGCCGCGAGGGATTCTAGAAGTTGAGCTTGATGGAGATCTCCACGACGCGGCGCCCGGTTTCCTGGGTGACGACGCCAAAGCCTGAACCGACTGCGGCCGTGGAGGCTACAGCCTGAGGGTTGGAGGTGGGGCTGTTGAACGTGAGCGTAGCCGCGGTGGCGCCGCCCACGAAGGTGTCCAAAGGATGGTTGATGAAGTTAAAACCGGCGAGACGTAACTGGATGTACTTGCTCTCAGTGATGCGAAAGTCCTTGCTGGCGGTAAGGTCCGTATCGAGGAACGCGGGGCCATGAATGTAAGGCATCTGCGGAGCGCCGTTAGTGCCAAGCTGCGGAAGCTGGAAGCAGGCGGAGTTGATGTAGGTGCGGCGAGTAGGTTTGTTCGCGGGGTTGCAGGTGGTGTTGGGCACGAGCACTACGTCCGGGGTTCCGAGGCGCGTGAGGTTGGTCTCGGTTGTGGGACCGGCGGCCGAACCGACGCCGGTAATGATGGTGGTGTTAAAGCCCGGGGTGCTGGCGATGGCCTGGAGGTTCGGTCCGCTCTGGATGGTGGTTACGCCGGACAAGCGCCAGCCGTTGGCGATCTGGCTGACGACGCGGCGCGTGGTGAGCCGGCCGAAGTCGTAGCTGTAGGACGAGTTGAAGACATTGGTGCGGTCGTAGGAGAGAACACCGTAGTTGTTGCGCAGATTGATGGGATCGATGGAGTTACCGTTATAGTAGCCGCCGCGATAACCCAGGGATCGAGACCAGGTGTAGTTGATCCCGAAGTTCAACTTACCGACGCGCTTCTCCCAATCCACCTGCAGGCCGTTGTAGTTGGAGGAGAGGATGTGGCGGGGGATGTTGATTTCGGAATATTCAGGATAAGGACGATATTGATTCACGGCTGCAGTGCCGATGAGCTCCAGCTGGGAGAGAGGTGTTACAACGCCCGTAACCGGGTTCGGCTTGTAGAGTCCGCCGATGGGTATGGTGTTGATGTTTTCCACGTTACCGGCGTCAGAGCCGCCGTTCGAGTTATCGGCGAGGAGGTGGTCGGAGTTGTTGCCGACATAGGTGATCTGCAGAACGGATTTGCCGAGCGCCTGCGAGACGCCGAGGCTGTAGGTGTTGGTGAGAGGCTCCTGATCGTCGTTGCCGGGAAGGCCGGCCACGGTGCTGGAGAGGCCACCAAGCATGGCCGTGGGGGCCACGCTGTTCTTGCTGATGTCGGCCAGTGTAATGTCGGGGTTGGTGCCGACGGTGGAGGAGCGCACGCCCTGCGAGGTGGCGAAAGCAGGAGAGATATCGTTCCAGTTGTCGTGGGCGCGATACTCGCCGTAGCCGCCGCGAAGGACGGTCTTGCCGTTGCCGTAGACATCGAGCGCGAAGCCTCCACGCGGCTCGATGAATGCGGCGCGGGTGGGATTGCCGCCGTTGAGGACGGACGAGTTGATTCCCTTCCACTGGAAGCCAGGCACAGCGAGCGCCGAGTTGGTGATCTGGGCCGGAACGAAGACGGCAGCGCCGAGACCGTGGGCGTCGTTCCACTGGCCGAGGTGCTCGAAGCGGACACCGACGTCGATCTGCAGGCGCTTGCTGATCTTCCATTGATCGGTCACGTAGCCGTCGATGTTCCAGAAGTAGAGGTCTTGCGCGGGCAGTTCATTGATCTGGGTGAACTGCTGCACGGCGCCTTCCGCGAAGTTGGCCAGGTAGTTCCCCGAGGTGGTGAAGGTTGGAGTGGAGCCGGTCTGCTGGGCAAAGGTGCCGCCTGCCGCGGGATAGTAGTAGAGGCCGATCTGGCCGTTTGTGCAGGCGACGCAGCTGCCGCCGATATTGGGCTGCACCTGGTTGTTCTCGACGCGTTGGATGAAGGCGCCTACCTTGACGGTGTGGTTGCGGATGACCTGGGTGAAGTTGTCGCCGCCGGAGGGCGTGAACTTGTGCGCATAGATGGGGCCGAGCGAGACATCGGGCGATTGCTCGAGCGGAAGCCCGTCGTAGCCGTAATCGCTCAGCTGCGGTAGCGCTTTGGAGCCGTTGCGGTAGATGCCCTGGTAAGGATAAGCCTGCTCTAACTGCGCGATGTCAGCGCTGGAGAAGGAATCGTTGAGATAGGTGAGATTGGCGAAGAGTTCGTTGGTGCGGGAGGTGCCGAGGATGGTGATCAGGTCGGCGCTGGCGGTCTGGGAGTTGATCGTCTGGAGAAGGCCACCGGGTGTATTCACGCCACCGAGCGGCGCGCCTTCGGTTGACGGCGCGAAGTAGAGGCTCTGCGGATCGCCCTGGCTGCCGCGTTCTACGTTATAAACGGCGAATAGCTTGTTGTTGTTGTTGAAGGCGACGTCGGTGCGGCCGCGCACCTGGTAGAGATCGTTGTTGATGAGGTCCTGGCCGGTGAAGTTGTAGCCGTTCAGGCTGGCGTGATTGGGTAGCGGGAGTGATGCAAAGATAGCGGCGGAACCAGGATCAATGGCGGGGAGCTGACCGTTGACGATGGCGGCGCCGTTGCTGGCGAAGGTCGGCACGTTGGCGAGGTTGGCGTAGGAGCCGTTAGTGAACTCATTGCCGAGATAGCTCTGAAGCTCGGAAGCGCTGAAGTTGCCCTTGCGCATATTGGCGGTGGGCACAAGCGCGTTGTAGATGGCGGAGCCGGCGCTTCCGTAGGCATATTCGCTGCGCTGGACGTAGTCCTCCGCGCCGATGAAGAACGTGACTTTGTTGCTGTGGTTGATGTTCGTACCGGGGATGCGGAAAGGTCCGCTGAAGGTTCCGCCGGGGTACACCTCGTGGCTGGGTGGTTTGCCAAAGGAGGCGGCGAGGGGGTCAATGGAGTTGAATTTACCTGTCCGGCCGTAGGCGTAGAGCGAGCCATGGAAGCGATTGCCGCCGGCTTTGCCGACGGCGTTGATGACGATGGGGCCGTTCGAGACGTCGGCGCCGAAGTTGGAGGTCTGGACCTTCACTTCTTCGGTGAAGTCGTAGTTCACGTTCTGGGTCGCAGCGCCGTAGTTGCCCGGGTCGGTGAGGTTGGCGCCATCAGAGAGTAACGCGACGCCGTTGGTGGGACTGCCGTTTGCTGCGTAGCTGCCGAGTGCCCCGGTGATGGAGACCTGCGAAGGATCGAAGGCCTGGTTGGTGATGCTGGCGCCATTTTGAGCGATAGCAAATCCTGGCAGGATCTTCTCCAACTCGGTAACATCGCGGCCTTCTACGGATAGCTTCTCGATATCCTGCGCGGTGATGAGGCTGCTGACTTCAGACTGCTGCACGGGCAGGGTGGCGCTGTTGGACTCGACCGTAACGGTGTCGCTGGTGCTTCCCGCGGCGAGCTTCAAAGTCCCGAGCTGACGCCGGTCCTGCGGGTCGAGGTGGACGCCCGACTGGTTGAGGGTCGAGAACCCCGGCGCTGAGATGGTGATGGTGTAGGTGCCTGTGGGCACTCCGGAGAAGTTGAACAGGCCGACCCCGTTGCTTTTGGTGGTGCGGGCCGAACCGCTCGCCTCATTCCGCAGCGTTACACTCGCGTTCGGGATGGCGGCGCCGGTGGCGTCGGCTGCCGTGCCTTCCATGGCGGCGGTGGTCACCTGGGCGGATGCGCTGCGGGTAGCGCAGGTGGGCAGCAGCAGGAGCCCGGCCGCAATGGCGACCGTCAGCGGCGTTGAGACAAGGTGAAGCGTAAAACGGGAAAGATACTTGAATGCCATGTTCTACATGCCTCCGCAAAAACTCTGTTACCCAGCCTGGTGAAATGTATGAGAGGCTGCCGCGCCGCGGGAAATCGTGCGGCGCGAAGTCTGTGCACATCGTCTTAGTGAACCTGCAGGCTGAACGTGAAGCTCTGCACGATGTTGTTGGTTCCCGTGCCGGGCGGTGTGGTGCCCGGCGGAATGTTGGGTGTGCCGGTGAGAACGACGGTCACGGCAGAGGTAGCGGCGGGCGTGTAATCCATGGAGGTGCCGCAGCCGGTAAGCGCGCCGCCGGCAAGCAGCGTGAGCGCAACGATTGCAAGTAGACCGTTGCGCAGCTCCTTGCGCTTGCGGAACACGCCGGCTCCCGCGAGTCCAATGAGACCGGGGAAGAAGAGCAGCGATACGTTGCTGGCAGGCGGTTGGACGCTGGTCCGGACGGTAAGGGTGACGACCTGCGGCGCGGCGCTGGTGGTGAAGTCCACCGAGACGGGGCTGAAGTTGCAGGTGGCGTGGGCGGGGAGGCCGGTGCAGGCCAGATCCACAGCGCCGATGTAACCCGCGATGGGCGCGACGGTAAACGTTCCCGAGCCGCTGCCCACGACGGGCGCGCTGATGCCGGTAAGCGGGTTGGTGATGATGTAGCTCGGCGCGTGGACGTAGACGGTAAAGCCCGCCGAGGTGGACCCGGTGAAGGTAGTGTCGCCGCTATACTGCGCGACTACGTTGTAGGTTCCGTTGGGCAGAGCGGTGGTGGTGAGCGAGGCCTGGCCGGTGGTGCCGAGCGCCACGGTTCCGAGGACGACCGCACCGGAAGCCGCGCTGGCAGTGAAAGTGACAGTCCCGGTGGGATTGGCCAGAGTGGTGCTGCCGATGACGGCCGCGGTGAAGATGGCGGAACTGCCGGTGGCGACCGCCGTGGACGAGTTGATCGACGCGGTTAGCGTAGTGGTGGTCGAAGCCAGGGCGATGGTGAGCATGATGGGATTGCTCGCGCTCGAACTGGCGAAGGCAGCCGCTCCACTGTAGCTGGCGTTGATGACGTCGACGCCAGGCGAGAGCCGGGTGAAGTTCTGCGAGGCGACTCCAGCGGCCAGGGTGACGGGCGTACCGGAGGCGACGCCATTGACGAAGAACTGCACGGTTCCGCCGGGTGTCGCGGTTCCCGTTGTAGCGGCTACGGTGGCCGATACTGTGACGGTCTGGCCGAAAGAGATGGTCGAACCGGCGGCGGGTGAGGTTTGCGCCAGGGTGAGGGTTGTGGGAGCGAGGTTGACGCCGGTGCCGCTCAGGTTTGCGCCGAGTTGCGCGGCGCTGGCGGCGTTGCTCTGGAACAGGATCTGCTCCGCGCGAGTGCCGGTCGCCGTTGGAGCGAATGACGCTGTAACGTTGCATGAGGCGCCGCCGGCCAGGGTGGCCGCGCAGCCGTTGGAGCTCGAGGCGGCCACGTTGAATTCGCCTGTGTTGCCGGTGCCTCTGAAGAACGGCGTGCTGAAGGTGAGTGTTGCCGCGCCGGAGTTGGACAGGGACAGTGTCTGAGGAACGCTTGTGCTGCCGAGGTTCACACTGCCGAAGGCGAGCGAGCCCAAGGTCCGCTGGATGGAATAGGCAGCTGAGCCTGCCGCGTCCGCGACGTATAGGTTGCCGGGGCCGTCAATGCCGAGACCCTGCGGTCCACGCAGGCCGGTGCCGATGGAGGTGGTGGCGTTGGCATTGTAGGCGCCGGCGCTGAACGGAATGCGCGTAATGCTGGAGGAGCTGGACTGGGTGAGGAAGAGGTCTCCTGCGGCATCAATGGCGAGGCCTGTGATGCCGGCGAAGCCGCTGACGAGCGAAGTCTGGGTGCCGTTGGGGGTGATTTCAGAGATGGTAGCGAGCGTCTGATCGGCGACGTAATAGTTGCCGGCAGAGTCTACCGCCACTGCCGAGGGCTTGGTGAAGCCGCTGCCCACCGCGAAGGGTGGAGCCGCGCCAAAGATGCCGCCCTGGCCGGGGATCTTCAGTAGGGCGCTGCCGGTCTGCGCGACCAGCAGGTTGCCCTGGAGGTCCGTGGCGAGTCCGATGGGCGCGGATAGCCCGGTGGCGATGACAAGCTGCCCGGCGGTGTTCAGGCCGGTGGCCGTGTACGGCACCTCGACAATGCGATTGTTGCCGGTATCCGCCATGAATAAGTCACCGGCAGGATCGAGCGCGAGGGCCGCGGGCCTGCTCAGTCCCGAGCCGACGATGACTGGCGTGCCGCCTCCGGCAGGAAGCTCGGTCACGGTGTTCAATGCGCTATCTGCAATGAAGATGTTGCCTGCACCATCGACCTTGATGGCGGACGGAGTGGTGTAGGTTCCAGCCAGTGTGGTCTGGGTGCCGGGGTCGACCGAGACGCCCGCACCGGTGCCAGTGCCGGAGAGGTTGGTTCGGGTGAGGACGCCCGCGCTGGTGACCAGGTCAACGACGGCGGTGCGCTTGCCGACCCCGGCCGGCGTGGGCGCGACGTTCAGAGTGCAAAAACTGGGCGCCGCCGAGGTGCTGGCGGCGTAGGCCGTGTCCGCAGCACAGGTCGTGTTGGGTGATGGCACAACGGCGGGTGGAACGGTGATGAACTCGGCGGAGGCAGCTGACGCAGTGGCATAGGAGAAGCTGGTTGGAGCCTCAGCAGCATTGAAGACGTAGGTAAGCGCGCCGGAGGTTCCCTGAGTGCCTGCCGCGGACGATCCGAGTGCGAGACTGCCGATGGTGGTTCGGGAGATGGTGCCAGCGTTGAAGGCCGCTGAATAGAGATACCCGTTCGCATCGATCGCGATGGCGGCAGCGGGACCGAAGGCAGTGATGTACGCCAGCTTGGCGGGGGCGAGCGCTCCACCCACGATGGGGATCTCATCGATGGTCATCGCGTCGGTGATGAAGAGGTTTCCCTGGGGATCGACGCGCAGGCCGGCGATGGCGGCAAAGGTTCCAGCGATTGGGGTGGGAGTGGTTGCGCCGGCCTTAAGAACGAAGAGCGAGGTACCTTCGGAGAAGTAGACATCGCCGGCGGAGTCTGCGGCGATGTTGCCGATGCGGACGCCTGCCCCGCCAATGGTCGCGGGCGTAAGGAGCTCGGTGCACATGGTGCCGGTGGGATCGAACTTGTAGAGATAGGCGACGTTGTTGGTGGAGGCGTAGACGTTACCGGCGCCGTCGGTGGAGACGTCGTCAAAGCCGAGATAGTAACCGGCAGCCGCGAAGTCCGGGCAGGGCGATCCGGAGGTAAACTTGACGCCGCTGGCCGCGCCTCCGCCCGCAGGAACCTTCCAAAGCTCGCCGCTGAAGTCTGTGGTGAAGATGTTGCCGGAGGGATCGACGGCGACTCCCTCGGGGTAGGATCCAACGGTCGCGAGCACAACCTGCGCGCCGCCGGTTTGGGGCACCTCGATGAGCTGTGACGTTCCGGAGTTCGCGACGAAGAGGTCGCCGGCGCTGTTGCGACCGACGGCATGGGGCTGGGAGAGTCCAGTAGCCACCACGGTGGTGGAGCTGGCTACGATGGGCGGCGGGAGAGTGGCGGACTGGGCGCCGGCGGGGCTGGTGAGGGCAAAGGCGAGGCCGAGCAGAGCAACGGTCGTGAGAAGCGACCTGCAAAGATGAAGAGCGCGGCACCTAAGTTTAAGCCGTTTGCTCCAGTTACCGAACGCCTGCGTGTTCATCTGACCTCCAAGAATTGTGGCAAGTGGCTGAGTGCTCAGATCGGAAGCGCCCGCTGTGAACTTCGAAGCGGTGCGGCGCGGTTTGAACTGGCGACCCAGTGAAGTGCGTTCTACGATCCGGCGAAACCATAAGTGGCTGCGGAAGCGGATGTATAGGGTGTTCTGGTATAGGCGGTAGAAACCGCAGATTTGGCCGAAAATCAGCGTTTGTTACAGGTTGTAACCACGGTAATGACCCGGGTTGTCATCTCAGGTTCACGTGCCCTATACTCGTGCGGGACCGCTCACCTGATCTATGCATGACGTTGCCGAAGAAACTACTTCGTGGATCCCGCTGACCGACGACGAGAAGGACAGCATCCGCCAGCAAATGAACCGTCTGCTGGAGACGAAGCACTTTAAGAACAGCCGCCGTTATCCGGCGCTGTTCCGGTTCATGGTGGAAGAGACGCTGGAGGGACGCGGAGATTACCTGAAGGAGCGGCTGCTGGGGATCAGTGTCCTGGGCCGGCCGGCCGGCTATGACACGGCCGCGGATCCGACGGTACGCGTCAGCGTGGCGGAGATTCGCAAGCGGATCGCACAGTATTACCACGAAGAAGCACATGATGGAGAGCTGCGGATCGACATACAGCCGGGCCGCTACCAGGCCGAGTTTCGATTTGGCAGAGAGGCGGACACGCCGCACAGGTCCGCACCCACTGTGAGTAACACATCGTCCCGATCAGGATTGCCGCTCGATGCGACTCCAAGGCGTGAACAAGTTGTTCGTGCTGATTCGGCTGCTGAGGTTGATGGTCGAGTTGGTCGTCGAGTCGATGGTCGCCTGTGGAATCGACGTCCGGCCGTTCTTCTCCTGCTGCTGCTGGCGTGTCTCTGCGCTGCAGGGCAATGGCGGTGGCGATCCACTCGCGCCAGCGGGACGGTTGATGTGTGGGCACCGCTGCTGGACGCGAACGGACCGGTGGTGATCACGATAGCCGGGGGTCCGAAGTCGCATGATTCGACGGCGATGCACGCCTTGCTGGATCAGTCGAACGAAGCCGCCAACGCGGGTACGACGGCAGTCGTTCCCCTGTCGCCCGCGCCTACATTTTTGAACCACATGGTGCTGGACCAGAATGTCGTGCTGGCGGATGCGCTCGCAATGGGCAAGGTGGTGGATCTGCTGGCGCGCGATCAACGTGCTTACCAGATTCGGCTGAGCGGTGACACGCGGCTGGACGATCTTCGCCAAGGGCCGGGAGTTCTGATCGGTGGGCTGGATAACTCGTGGACGCTGCGCGCTGTCGCCGGACTGCGCTACCGATTCGATGCAGACAACAACTACCAATGCTGGATCTCCGACACGAAGTATCCGGTCAATAAGGCGTGGTTGCTCGACCTGAAGAAGCCTTACCAGGCGGTGACCGAGGACTATGCGATTGTGGCGCGGATCCACAATGAGCAGACCGGCCAGACGCAACTGGTAGCCGCGGGTCTGGGGATGAGCGGAACAGTCGCGGCCAGTGAACTACTGGTCGACTCTCAACTGGGGCGACAGCTTCGGCAGCGTGTGGGCGCCGGACTGCGCAGCCGGGACTTTGAGGCAGTGATCCGGACCGACGTGGTGAATGGCATTGGGGGGCCGCCGATCATACTCGCGGTGGACGTTCGCTAGCTTCGGAGCGAAGTTGCTTCCTGACGAGGGCGGACTACGGAGCGGCGCTCTCCCCGTTACCTGCTCGCTTCATGAGACTTCATCAAGCGTGAACTCTACTGGCAGGCGCGGTTGCCATAGAGCGGCTGGCCGTTGAGACGGCTCACACTCTCCTGCGTCTACTAGTCGCGGCAAACAATCCAAGCTGCTGATATTTCGGGGAGGTGGAATGTAGGCCAAGAGCCATGGCCACGGCAAATCCAAAACCTTGCGGCCTGCGTTCCTCTCGAAGAGGTAATTGTAACTAATGACGACCGAATGCCCGCCGCCACGTGTCCTTTGGGCGAAATTGTTGAAGATGTGCTCGTTCGCGGATCTTGCCTTGCTTCGAAGCCAGACGCTGAACCGAATTTCTCGCATTCACCAGCACATCTCGTTGGCGACCGACAATGAGTGCAAGGCATTTCTCGCGGCCATCCAGCGCGAGACACGGCGCCGCTCTTCCTGAGAACTGCTGCATCTTAGTTGGTGCGCGAAGAGTGGATTCTCGCTCGCCGTCGCATGATGGGGCCTCTGCTCGAATGTTCGGTGATGGAGAGCCTGCTCACGGGGGCCGGCCGCTCACGCCGTGCGCGGTGTTGTGGCAGCGCCGCATCACAAAGTTGAGCGACCTGGGTGAGTTTTCGGGCGAGGCAACGTCTCTGGATGGGAGCAAGAGCGCGTGCAGCAGGTGGCGAAGTAACGCGCAAGGTCTGGCCCCGAGCGCGCCAAGCAACATAGGTGAGGCGGCCAGACTGCTCAGCTGCCGAACGCATGGCGTTGAGGTAATCGGGCCTGGTTTGATCTCAAGAAGAAGTTGGATGAAATGCGGCTTCAAGTACAACTGCGGCATGGCGGATGTGCACCGCTTCACGACGATAGACCTGAGCGGGCGCTCTTGAACCCAGCTTGAAGAAAGCATTCACTATGCAGTATGACCGGCGAGTGCTGCCTAAGCTGCGGAGAAGACGCTGAGCCTGTTCCAGGCACTTTGCGGAGCAAGTGTTTCGTCTTCTGGAAAGAGAAATCCGACACTTCGGGGTTCAAGAGCAACGAGCGCAGTGGGCTGAGCGTGGCTGTCGATCAGCATGCGCAAATCGACTTTTCGCTTGATGCGGGGTCGACCAGCGAGGTGGTGACAGTAACGGCGGATGCCACTCAGACCGACACCGAGAGCCATTCGATCGGCACTGTCGTGGATGAGCAGAAGCTCGATCAGCTTCCACTGAATAGCCGCAACTTCAACACGCTGGCGTTCATCGTTCCCGCGGTATTCCCGCCGGTCTTCAATTCGAATCTGGGTTATCGCGGGGGCTTTGATGTGGCTGGGGCCTCCGAGGCGTCGAACAACTTCACACTGGATGGCTTCGACAACAACAACGAGCAGTTGAACGTGGCGTCCTATCGCCCGTCGGTCGATGCTATCGCCGAGTTCAAGGTGCTGACGGGCCTGTACGGCGCGCAATACGGGCGCAATGACGGCGGCCAGATCGTGGTGACGCACAAAAGCGGCACCAATGCTTTCCATGGCACGCTGTTCGAGTACATCCGCAACCAATATTTCGATGCGGACAACTTCTTTGTGCCGGCGGGGTCGAAGCCGGCGTTCAAGCGCAATCAGTTTGGCGGCACGGTCGGCGGCCCGATCTTCAGGAACAAGACCTTTTTCTTCTTCAGCTACGAAGGCCTACGGCTGCACCAGACCGTGACCGCGCTGACGACGGTACCGGAGGCGGGCTGGGTCTCGACTGGCAACCTGTCCACCTATCCCACAGCGCTCAAAAACCCTTTCGTTCCGGGCACAACGATCCCGGGTAACAACCTGGCTGCGCTGCCGCAGTGGACCGCGCAGGCAGCAGTCATAGGTCGACCACTGGCAAGTTACTACCCGGCGCCAACTACACCGACTGCCGCGGGCGCACTGCCCACTAACAACTACAACTTCAACGAGCTCCGGCCGGAGACTTCAAACCAATATGCGCTGCGCGTCGACCAGACGTTTACGCAACGCGATTCGGGCTTTGGCGAGTTCAACTACTACAACGATGAGTCGTTTGAGCCCTCGAACTCAACCTGCGGCAGCCGTCTGATCCCGCTCTTCGGCTGTAACTCGGGTCAGCCGCTTGCGGTGGCGGGTCTCTCGGAGACCCACATCTTCACCCCGACGCTGCTGAATATCGCGAAGGTGGGCTTCAACCGCTACGAACAATCACGTCTGCAGCAAGATGTCGGGATCAATTTCGTAAGTCAGTACAACATTCCGAACGTCTTCAACAGCGTGATTCCGGGAAACACGGGCGTGCCGCGGGCGACTGTTACCAGCTTCGCTACGTTGGGCGGACCGAGCAACATTCCCCAGGACCTCGTAAATGATTCTTACCAGCTGGCGGACCAAGTGCTGTGGACCAAGGGCGCGCATACCTTCCAATTTGGCGAAGACATTCGGCGCATCCAGCAGAACACGCTATCCATCTCCTCGGGCCGCGGCGCCTTTGCTTTTACGGCGAGCACGGCTACTCCCACCACGGGTTACGCACTGGCCGACCTGCTGCTGGGACTGCCCACCAGCACCACCAACAACCCCTATGCACCGAAGATCTACGTTCGGACCTCGGCCTCCGATTTCTTCTTTCAAGACGACTGGAAGATCACGGGCGCTTACCCTGAACCTGGGACTGCGCTGGGAGTTGCCAACACCCTTCGTTTCAAAGAACAACCAGGAGTCGTCCTTCAATCCGGCCACCGGGACCATTGCGGTCGCCGGCCAGGGCGGAACCGCACGCAACCTTATCCAGTACGACTACACGAAGTTTGAACCGCGCGTGGGCTTCGCTTACAGCCCGAATACGAAGACCGTGCTGCGGGGCGGATATGGGATATACGCGGGGACGCCACCAACCTTCACCGGCATCGGAAATCTCTACTACAACCCGCCAATGCGCAATCCGCAGACGTTCAACAGCAGTACGGCCCTGCAGATTACATTGTCGAATCCATTCCCCACGAATGCCGTGTCTGGGAGCTCTGCGCCTTACTCGATCGACTACCACTTCCGCACGCCCTACATTCAGCAGTTCGGCATCGGCGTTCAGCGGCAGCTCACGGCCAATACTCTGCTCGACATCAGCTACTTCGGGTCCAAGGGGTCGCACCTGGTCGATGCGCAAAACATCAACCAGCCGCCTGCGCAGGGAGCGATCACGAGCGTCGCGGGCGTGAATGCGCTGCGTCCCTTCCCTGCTTATGGCAACATCATCCAGTACCAGAGCCAGGCCGCATCGAACTACAACTCGCTGCAGGTGAAGGTAGACAAACGTTTCAGCCACGGTCTGAGTTCGTTGATCTCGTATACCTACGGCAAGTCGCTCGACGACTCGAGCGGCTACAACGGAACGGCTGAGCAGAACGGCAACCTGGCTCGCGATTACAGTCATTCTGATTTCGACCTCGCACAGCGCATTGTGGTCAGCACGATCTACGTGCTGCCGTTCGGCAAGGGCGGGAAGTGTCTTACGAGCGGTGTCGCCGCGGCCGTCATCGGCGGGTGGCAGATCAACGAGATCTACCAGGGGCAGACGGGACATTATGAGAGCCCTCTCTACTCCGGCAATATTAGCAATACCTATACCAGCCGTGACCGTCCCAACGTGTATGGCAATCCGAACAATGGTCCCAAGACTATCCATCAATGGTTCACGGTCGCGGATATTTGCCGAAGGTAGCCACCGGAAACTTTGGCGATGCACCTCGCGACTCGATTCTGGAGCCTGGATATCAGGACTTCGACAGCGCCGTGGTGCGCAATTTCCCGCTGCCGCGTGAGGCGTCCCTGCAGTTCCGCGCGGAGTTCTTCAACACCTTCAATCATCCGAACTTCGACCCTCCAAACGCGACGGCGGACTCGTCCGCGTTCGGCACCATCACCACGGCGGAGGATCCCCGGGAGCTTCAGTTTGCTTTGCGCGTCACGTTCTAGCTGTCTGTCAACGTAGAATTTATAGCCCGCATCCCCGCACCGTTGTTTGCAGGCAGTCGCCTCCAGCCGAACGGAGCCATCGGAGGTTCTTCATGAAGATCAATATGCGCGCGTTCTGCGCGTTTGCCCTCGTCGAGTTTACGGCCCTCGCCGCACCGTTGCCGGCCCAGACTGCCGCGCACGGCGAGATCCTGTGGGATACCTACGGGGTACCGCACATCTACGGCCAGAACGAGGCGGGCGTCTTCTACGGGTTCGGCTATGCCCAGGCGCAGAGCCACGGCAACCTGCTGCTGCATCTCTACGGCGAGTCACGAGGCCGCGCGTCAGAGTACTGGGGCAAGAGCTTCCGGGATTCAGACAAGTGGGTGATCGTGAACGGCATCTATGAGCGGGGGGCCGAGTGGTACAAGCTGCAAACCCCGCAGTTCCGGGCTGACATGGATGCCTTCGCGCAGGGTATCAATGAGTACGCCGCCAGACACCCTGACGCCATCGACCCCGCGGTGAAGGTTGTGCTGCCGATCACCGGCGTGGACATTATTGCGCACGCGCACCGGCTGACAAACTACAGCTATGTCGCATCGCCGGCGCGGGTCCTGGGCAGCGGCGGGGTCTCGGGGGGTTCGAACGCCTGGGCTCTCGCCCCGTCGAAGTCCGCAAGCGGACACACGCTTCTGCTGGCCAATCCGCATCTTCCCTGGGCTCCTGGGCCGCTTACGTATTATGAAGCCCAGCTGGAAGGCCCGGGCATCCACATGTACGGCGCGACGCAGGTAGGGCTGCCAGTGCTTCGCTTCTGCTTTAACAATGACCTGGGTTTTACGAATACGGTGAATCAGCTGATCGGGGACACGGCCTATAAGCTGACCTTGTCGGGCGATGGATACCTGTACGACGGCAAGGTGCTCCCGTTCAAGACAGAGAATCGCACACTGCGCGTGAAGCAGGACGACGGCTCCGTGACGAGCGAGCCTTTGGTCATCCGTTCCACCGTGCAAGGACCTGTGTTTGTGAAGCCGAATGGAGATACGATCGCTCTCCGCGTGGCGGGCCTGGATCAGCCGGGCATGTTGCAGGAGTACTGGGACATGGGCAAAGCGCACAACTTCGCCGAGTTCCAGGCCGCACTGAAGCGACTGCAGGTGCCCACATTCAACATCGTGTACGGCGACCGCGCGGGTCACATCCTCTACATCTACAACGGCATCGTTCCGGAGCACACTACGGGAGACTTCACCTACTGGCGCAAGGACGTGTCCGGCGATACCTCGAGCACCCTCTGGACCAAGACTCATCCATATGAGGACCTGCCCAAGGTAATCGATCCCCCCACGGGCTTCGTGCAGAACACCAACGACCCACCCTGGATGGTGACGTGGCCCACGACCCTGAAGCCGTCTGACTTCCCTCCCTACATGGCCCCGCTTACGGGCGTTACAATGCGCTCAGAGCAGTCAGTACGGCTCTTGATGAGCAAGCCAAAGCTTACGTACGATGATTTTGTGGAGTTCAAGTACGCCAATCGTGCGTTGCTTGCGGACCGTATCTTACCGGAACTGCTTGCCGCTGCGGAGTCGAGTGATGATGCCAACGTCAAGGATGCTGTAATTGTGCTGAAGGCGTGGGATCACGTCTTCAATCCTGAAAGCAAGGGTGCCCTGCTTTTCGAGATGTGGTGCACGAAATTCATGGGAGCGAACTTCATGAGCGAAGCCAATTTTGCGAAGCCGTTCTCGCTTGATGCGCCGCTCGATACGCCGTCCGGGCTACGAGATTCCGCCGCCGCGGTAAAGATGCTTGGCGCGGCGGCAGTGGATACCAAAGCTAAGTTCGGTTCGCTTGACCGGCCCTACGGCGAGGTGACGAAGTACCACGCGGGAGACGTTACCGTGCCGGGCGAGAGCGGGTCGGGGAGCATAGGCATCTTTCCCTCGATGATCTTTGGACGCTTCGGCGCCGACGGGACTCGCGACGCGATCAGCGGAGAAACGTGGATATCCGCCGTCGAGTTTACGACGCCGCTGAAAGCAGAAGGGCTGATGTCCTACGGGAATTCGACGCAACCCAACACCAAGCATCGCTCGGACCAGGTAGCGCTGCTCGGCGAACGCAAGCTTCGCACCCTCTGGATGACTCGGCCTGACATCCTGAAACACTTGGAAGAGGAAACGACCTATTAGCCCATGATGTGCTACGACCAGGCGAAGTGCTTCCGCTTCCCTGGAGCCGGTCGCACGCAAAGCCGGCATCACCAGAACATCGGTTGGTATACCTTCCGCCACTCCTTCCGCACGTTGCTCAAGGCGAACGGGGAAGATGTGAAGACCGTACAGGAGCTCTTGAGGCACGCGAACAGTCGCATCACGCTCGACGTTTACACGCAGGCAGTAAACTCGAACAAGCGAGCCGCACAGAGCGAGGTTATAAGGATGATCATTCCAGGCGCGGGCACAATTTCGACGCCCGTGGGCACAACCGAATCTGGAGGTATGCAGTCAACGCACGGTAGGCGGTTTATTGTGCCCATATGGTGCCCAGATTTCGTTGTCACTTGAGTCCCATACATCCGGTAAGTCTTTTGGAAAGTATGGCGGGGACGACGGGGCTCGAACCCGCGACCTCTGCCGTGACAGTGAGCCAAAAACCCGTAACTTATTGGAATCAGGAGGCACGGATGGCTACCCAAAGCACCCTGAGGAACCCTTGGAAACCCTTATCGCACCCGTAACACACCCAGGTCCTCTGCCCTAAAAACCTCTGCCCTACCCTTGATTTCACTGGCGATTTCGCGCTCGACTTCTGCCGCAGTTCGGCAAAGGACATGGGTTCGAAAACGTCGCAGAGTTCCGCCGGAGGCACTCGGTTCGTTAGGCGGCTGCCGGAGCGCCTGCACCCCTAAGTCTGTCAATTCTGGAAGCCATATCACCCAGATCGAACCAACGGCCTCTGCCCTTTTTCTGGAGGGTAACGCTGCCCAACTTGCCGGCAGCTTCGACGCTTTACGCTTGTAAGCGCGCAACGCTATTTGCTTGTATTTGCGCGACGCAATATGCTTGTTTCTGCACAGCGCGACCTACTTGTGCAGCGTACCTGTGAGGCAAAGATGCCGAAACCAAACGAAAAGCTTGCTGAATCCCTTACGGCACTTCGGACCCTCCAGACGAAGGGACGCCGTGTGTTTCGGTCGAAGGAACTGACCCGCACGCATCGCGAAAGGCTTTTACGAAACGGATTCCTTCGGGAGGTAGTCAAGGGCTGGCTGATGTCCTCAAGCCCGAATACGCGCGCCGGCGACAGCACACCCTGGTACGCCTCCTTTTGGGAGTTCTGCGCAAGGTATTTCGATGAACGATTCGGCGAGACTTGGCACCTTTCCCCCGAGCAATCGCTTCTCCTCCATGCCGAGAATACCGTCATCCCGACACAGGTCGTTGTGTATAGCCCCAAGGGGACGAATCACACGATGCAGCTACTCTTCGGGACTTCTGTCTACGATCTCAAGCAGTCCGGGATGCCGTCTCCGGGAGATCTCTCAGATAAAGGAGGCTTGAGGCTGTTCTCTCCAGCCTCCGCTCTCGTGAAAATTCCGGAGCCGTTTTTTGCCAGAAACCCCATCGAAACGAGGGTGGTCCTGTCAGGCATCCGGGACGCGACCGATATCCTGCGGCTCCTACTGAATGGCGGTCACTCCGCAAAGGCCGGTCATATCGCTGGCGCTTTCCGGCGCATCGGCAAAGCCGATATCGCCGATGAAATTGTGACGACGATGAAGGCCGCCGACTACGACGTGCGCGAGAGCGACCCCTTCACAGAAGGTCACGTATTCGGAGTCTTGGACACCGGGACATCGCCCATTGTCGGGCGTTTGCAGGCAATGTGGGAGGCGATGCGCGGCGAAGTGATCGCAGCATTTCCGAAAAGTCCCGGACTTCCCAAGAACCAACAAGCGTATCTGCATTCCGTGGACGAAATCTATAAAAGCGACGCTTACCATTCCCTGTCAATCGAAGGCTACAACGTCACGTTAGAGCTGATTGAACGAGTGCAGCGGGGCGACTGGAATCCCGAACACCACGATAGCGACCGGCAGAGCCGCGACGCCCTGGCGGCCCGTGGCTACTGGCAGGCCTTTGGAAAAGTGAAACAAACGGTCAAACAGGTGATCGCTGGAGCCAATGCGGGAACTTTGACACGATCAGCGCACAGAGAGTGGTATCGCGAACTTTTCCAGCCATGTGTCGCCGCCGGTTTGATCGAAACAGGAGCCTTGGCTGGATACCGAAATGACGCCGTGTATCTGCGAACTTCGCGGTACGTCCCGCCTCGGTGGGAAGCTGTACGGGACGCGATGCCGGCACTGTTTGACCTTCTGGAGCGAGAACCCGAACCGAGTGTCCGAGCTGTGCTTGGACACTGGATGTTTGGCTACATTCATCCTTACCCGGATGGCAATGGCCGGATGGCTCGATATCTGATGAACGCAATGCTCTCCTCAGGCGGATATCCTTGGACGGTGATTGAGGTCGGAGATCGAACAGAGTATCTCTCAGCCTTGGATCGAGCCAGTATTGGGATGGATATCCAGCCGTTTGCGAAATTCATCGCAGCATCCGTAGCGAGATCAGCAAAGCAACGGAACGCGCAAGCTCTTTCGTTGCTCAACGAACTTGCCGCCTATGACCAAGAGATCGACATCTGATCCACGCTTCCGCTCAGAGCGATTCGGAGCCATTAGTCGTAAGAGTTTGGCTTAAGGTCGATGCTCGCTATCCTGACGAGGGAACGCTTGGTCTGCCAATTTCCCATAAACAGCCGAAATGACCCATCAGGGTTGAAAAACTCCGTGGAATGCATTTCGGTTAAGTTTCCGTCCTGCCAAATCCCCGCCTGCATCGACCGGTTCGCGATGCAGTGAAGGGCCACATACCGTTGCTGCCGCCTTGTATGTAACTAGCCCCTGCCAAGATGCGGCCGCTGCAATTTTTGGCAGTACCTCTTCCCTTATATCCACTGCTCTTGTCTCAGAGGGCGCGTGTTTCACATATCCAATGACACAGTTTGAGTCAAAGCTCATATCCATTGCTTGAGCCAAATCGTAAAACGCCTCGCCACGAATGATCACAATGTTGTTGAAGAAGGTGGCACCGACTGCATAACGCGGCTTGCTCTCGCTGAACGGTCGCGCCTCAACGATGGCTTCTTTGTGCCCTGGACCGATGAGGACCGTGTTGTTGTAGATCATCGAGTGTGTAACATGTCCGCTGAAATCAAATGCCCGGATTCCATCGTTCTCGCTAACGTTAAAACGAACTACCGTGCCGTCGGTCACGTTGGATTCGTCATACGGGTTGTTGCAGAGACTAAAAAGCCCGCCCTGATTGTCATGACTCCAGTTGTGTTCAATCACTGTACGTATGGAGTCGATATCCGCGTCGAATGCGGCATTCTCGCCGCTCGGCCCCGTTCCGGTGAAAGAAACCTCATTGCCACGGATCACGGCGTCGCGAGTTGAGCGGGTGAAGATTGCGTTGCCATGATGACGAGCGGACGCATGTGAGACGGTGTTGTTCTCAATGATGGGCGCCAGTGCTTCCCGCACGATGATGGCGTTCCGCCCCGTGTCACTGACCCTATTTCCCGTGATGCGAATATGCTCATTCTTGGCTTCGAACCAACGTGGGTCCAGAGGATTCATCGAAGGGTATGTGTTCAACCACAGTCCTACATTGTCCACGTGTTCGATGGTGGATCCTCTGATCACCACACCGTCAAAGCGCGCGGGGAGATTGAGAACTGGAGCGAATATCCCGATGCCGCCAGTATCTTTTGCTGCGTTGTCTTCACCCGTGAGGCCCCTCACGTTGTAAACGTGGACGTGGTCGATAGTGATGCCGCGGAGGGTTTCGCCACTCTTAGTCGCCTCCAACAGAATGCCATTGCGCTTTCCTTCTTCACGAGCATCATTGGTGACTTCGATATCCCTAATTGTCCAGTAGCTGACGTCCGCAAGAAGCACAGTCGCGAGTCCACCATCCCCAACGAGCCGTGCAGGATGCCCATCGCTGAAGCTTGAAACGATGATCGGTTTCACGGACGTGCCGCAGCCCATGGCCCGCATCATGCCGGGAAACTCTTGCCCTGCGTGAAAGTACAGATGATCACCAGGTTGAAACTGGTGTGAATTCACCGCTGCCATAGTTTGCCAAGCATGGGAGGGTGACTGACCAGAATGCGTGTCTTTGCCGTCTCTCGCGTCTACATAGAAAGTGTGACCAGAGGTGGCATTCGCGCTTGAAACGAGTGCCAAGAAACACGCGAGGATGTAGCCGATAGAGACTCTACAAGGCAGCATTGGTATCTCCAACCTTTCATGTGAACAGCAGAAAGCGTCATATCTGAACGCACAAAGTCGAACGCCAGAAGGTTATGACTCGAATGAACGAGACTTCCAAGTTCATGTCGAGCGTGCCCTCAAGCTCAAAGGGTTAAAAAAACAGACGGGCTGACGCTTGCATCTCGCGGTTGGGATTCGTTCTTGTGATCTTGCCGAAACTGGATGAGGTTGCAAATGAAGCGGACGTTCCATTCCCGCTCACGGTGAGCGAGGTGCTCGGAATCCCGAAGTTTGTGTGGTTAATGACATTGAAGGCGTCCACCCGGAGTTGGAAGTTGAGACGCTTGTACAGATGGAAGTCTTTGGAGACAGAAGCATCAAAATCCGCTTGACCCGGCGCGCGATTCGAATTGCGTGAGACGTTACCAAATCCAGTGGCGACGATCTGAGTCCGCACGCCGTTGATGGTGTTATAGACAGGCCCTGAGGGAGTGAGAGGAAAATTGGAATCCGTCTGAGGAGAGTCAAGGTACTGGAGGCTTGAGCCGGTCACGAGCGGGTGCGATAGCCTCAAGAGCTGAGGGTTGCCATTGGGTCGCTGCGAAGAGCTTGGGATCTCGCTCGTCTGAGTAATGTTCAGCGGTATTCCGGTACTGCCGACGAAGACAGGCGAGATATGAAAGCCGCGAAGCCACCAGGGTCCGCCCGTAGTGAAGATGACGGCGATGTTCAGCACATGTTTCACATCAAGGCTGCTCGGGGCGATGTCCTTGATGCGGTAAGGACTGTTGACGGGGTATTGTGCAAAGGCAGAGGAGCTAGTGGGAGAGGAGAAGCTCTGAGTAAATGTGCCATCATCCATGCTTTTGGAAAAGGCATAGTTCGACAGGATGGCGAGCCGAGTGTTGAAGTTTCGGCGCACAGTCACTTGCAGACTGTTGTAGTTAGAGCCTCCAATGTTGTCGGTGGTACTAAAACTAGTGAGATTTGGAAACTGTAGCGCGTTCTGAGTAGCCAGGCTTGTATTTGCAAGAGTCACCTCAGGAACCGAGGCCAGTGGCACAGCATTCTGGTTGAGCGTGAACGGGAGATGCAGACCATCATTCCCCACGTAGTTGATCTCAAAAGTGATCGCCAATGGAAGTCGGCGCTGGATACCTATGTTCCACTGCTGCATCATCGACACATGGTGAAGATTGCTGAAGAGTGCAGCGACTGAGTAAGGGTTGGTGGCTGAGCTGCTGGCAAGAGCCGCGGAGGGGTTTTGCAGGTTTGCCGGCGGGGCCAAAGGGATACCTTTCGAAAGAGAGAATGCCTGCGCCACTCCAGTGCCCAGGTTGTTATAGCTGATGGTGGTATCAAAGCCGGGATAGGCTGGTCCACTACCCAGATTCTGGAAGATCGTTCCGTAGAAAGTCCCAAATGCGGCGCGGAGGACAGTCTTGTCGCCGATGCTGTAGGCAAGCCCCACTCGCGGCGAAACATCTCCTTTCGGCGTGGAGAGATTAAGTGATCGGGAAACCCCGTTCAGACCTGCCGCCAGCAACTGGCCATTCACTGGATCAACACGGCTATAGAAATTGTTGGCGATGACGATCGGAGATTCATACTCATATCGAAGCCCGAGATTGACTGTGAGGCGCGGCGTAACGCGCCAATCGTCCTGCACGAATATGGCCCAGTTGTAGTTGCGACGGCCAGTAGGCGGTTGCGGTTGTTCGTAGTTCGCGGTCTTGACTGTTCCGAGGAGGAAGTCCGCGAGTCCAGTATTTGCATTACCCGTTGAGCCGTGGTTGGTGATTGAACCGTCGAATGTGAAGGAGCCTTCGGGTGCGCTCTTTGGGTTGTAGGAGTTGAACTGATTCTTGCGGAGCGAGCCTCCAAGCTTGAATGAGTGCGGCCCAAGTGTCTTGCTTACCGTCCCAAACGGGGTAAACGTGTTGGTCGTGTTCGCCTGATTCGTTGTGGCGTCCGACCCAACATTGCTAAAGCCCGGATCAATGATCTGAGGCATCTGATTCATCGGGAGCGATGCAATCCCCGTTGTCTGAGTGACGGCTCCTACGCGCCCTGGTGGGTTCCGCAGGACGGAGTAGCGAAAGAACCCCATATCGAAGTCTGTGACCAGAGTCGAACTCCAGATGTGCGTATAGCTAGTGGAGCCAACCCATGCGCCATTGCAGGTGCAGTCCCACGTTGTGTTCAGGAGTGGACTTTTGTAATAGATCGGTTGAGGCGACGCAGTCGTGTAGCGGTACACGTTGAAGCTCACACGGTCGGCTTGCGTTACGGCCTCATCCACACGCGCATTCAGTCGAAGAACATGGCTGGTTAGGTTTTGCTGAGAAGTCCAGTTGTTCGTATATCTATTGTTCACAGGATCGTACGTACCCGCTGTATTAGGTAGCGGGAGAAGAGCGAGAATCTTCGCCGCGGCTGGATCGATCGGACCAACCTGCCCACCAACGAAGGCCGGTGACGATTTACCCGTCGGCATATATATCTGTTGGGGCGAGCGCGGATTGCCGTTCGCATCGGTGGTCGCGAGAGCGTTGGAAAGATTTCCACTCCTCTGGTCAGCAGTCGGCACGGTTTCACTGATTACCTGGGAGGAAGGCAGAAGGGTTCGGTCATAGTTGACGAAGAAAAACGTCTTGTCGTGTCCATCGTAAAGATGCGGAATTCGAATGGGACCACCGAGAGAACCACCCATCTGAAAGAACCGGTCTCGATTCCGAGGAGTGACCATACCGGTTGTGGAGATGATCGTGTCCTTGTTGAAGAATTGATTCGCATCTAGAGCTTCATTGCGCAGGAGAAAGTACAGGTTGCCGTGGTATTTGTTCGTTCCGGACTTGCTGCTGACGGAAACGACAGCGCCCGAGGTACGTCCGTATTCGGCTGGCGCATTCGTGGTGCGGACACGGAACGAGTCGATACCATCAGGTGAAGGCAGTGGAAGTAGAATCCCTGTGGAACCTGCGACCAGGGATACTCCGTCCAACAAAACTTCATTGTTCAGAGTACGGCTGCCGTTTATGGAGAGCTGCGAGGTATTCACTTCGTTTGCGGCACCGCCGTGCGCTACACCAGGAATAAATGCGAGTAAGTTCTCAGTGTTCCGCTGCTCCAATGGGAGATTCTGAACATCTGCGGGTGCAATAAGCGTCGAAACATCGGATGTGGCCGTGTCCAGTTGTTCGCCCTTCGACTCGACATTAATCGACTCGGCAATGCTGCCGATCTGCAGCACTACGTTGACGGAAGTGACCTGCGCGACCGTTGCAACGAGGTCGTTCGTGACGGACCGCTTTAGACCATTGGCGGTCACGACGATTCGATAGGCTCCTGGTACCACCTGCCAGGCGAGGAAGATGCCGGCCGGATCAGTGTCTCCTCTAAAAACAGTAACTCCGGTTTCTTGATTGACGATAACCACCTCAGCCTTGGGAACGACAGCGCCGCTCGGATCGAACACCTCGCCCCGAATCGTGGCGTTCGCATTTTGGCAAAAGGCCGGTGTGCTTTTCAGCAACAGAAGCGCGGGGAATAAAGCCCAGACGACACCGAGTGCCAGCTTCAAGGAATGAAATCGGTTGTGGCGATTTCCTTTATTCGAATAGAACCTTGTTTCGGAGAATGATTGCATCACGATCGGCTCCTGTTTGAAGCGCTGCGAACGTACATCCATTCCCCGGTGTTCATGTTTTGGGCACCGACAACGGTAAACACAAGCATACGAGTTTGTGCTGATAATGAACTGGGTCTGCACGGTTTTATTCAGATGTTCTCTCACCAACGGAGGCTGTTGCAGATGTCGTCTTGGTATGCCCCCTGTCGTAACGTCGCCAGACCAATTGAGCTTCGACGATATGGTCTCCGGCGTCAGGGGCTGATGCTGTCAGCGTTAAGCTGTCGGCATCGAATTGAAACTTTCTGCGCAAGTCTTTGCCGATAGGCTACTGTCATGTGCAACCGAAGGATGATGAACGACTTCCTGCAACTTCACATTCACCGTGAACGGTCCAGAATATCCGATATAGGGAGTCGAGATTTGGAGGCCTACGTTGCGATTCGTCGACTCCGCAGCCGGGTTCCCTTCCGTATTGCTGCGAGACCCAGACAATTGAGCGGAGACAATTCCATCCTCCGAGTAGACGAGGAATCCTGTAGGAGCATTGCCCATTGGCTCCACGGTGCTCCCGTCATCCAGGACTTCCGTGAAGCTTTGGAGTTCCCAGGAGCCGACGAACGAAACGATTGTTGCCTGATCCTTTGTAGTGTGCACGTTTATCCTTTGGCTCCTTGCGTGTTCGATCAGAAGCAAGCCGTCACTTTGCCAGAGCTGTGCTCTGGAAATGAAGTAGCTTCAGGCCATCGGGAGTTTCGATATAGACAGCGACAAAACGAAACTGAGCCTTCACTGCTGCGCCTGCATTTCGTGCTTTGCTCGTACTTGATCCAGTAAGGATTGCGGCGGGGCCCACGATGCGAACTTGCTCACCACTCAGCTCGATGGATTCGAAAACGAGATTCAGTGTTTTCAGATCCTCAAGGACTTGAGTTTTGGTGAGGACGGAGCCGTCTGATCGAACCAGCATGTAATCGTCCGCATAAAAATGAGCAAGAGCGTCCCAGTCCTGCTCCAATAGGGCTCGATAGAAAACCTGACGCTGGGTCGCCAAGACCGATTCTGGCGTCATCACCACTCCCCCCTCGTTGATTCACTGACCAATGGGTAATCTGTATAGCCGTGTTCACCGCCCCCGTAGAACGTTGCCCTGTCATAGTCCTTCAGTTCGGCACCAGTCCGAATGCGCTCCACAAGGTCCGGATTGGCGATGAAGAGTCGCCCGAAGGCAATGGCGTCAGCGTGTTTCGCCGTGATCGCTTCCTGCCCCGTCTTTGGGGTATACGCGGCAGCTGATATGAGACTGCCTTCGTACTGTGGACGGAATAGTCGGGCATTGTTAAGGGCGTCCGCGTGAAGCTCATCGCCCAAACCGATCTCGGACCCTCTGCCTTCGATCAGGTGAAGGTAGGCAAGGTTATGCCCATTCAACTCCCGGATGACAGACGTGAAGAGGCGCATAGGATTGCTATCGTGGATGCCCCCATACTGGCCGAAAGGTGAGAGCCGGACGCCAAGTTTCTGCGGTCCGGTTACAGCAGATACGCTCTCCACAATCTCGAGGAGGAAACGCATCCGCTTTTCGATTGATCCCCCATAGCCATCTACCCTCGTGTTCGCGCCGTCCTCCAGGAATTGATCGATGAGATGGCTGTTGGCGGCTTGCAACTCTACCCCGTCGAAGCCGGCTTCAAGGGCCTGACGAGCGGCTTCAGCAAAGCTTATGACGATTTCTCGAATCTCTGGGACGGTTAGCTCTCGCGGAATCTCGATTGGAACCTTCTGGAAGTCGCGGGTAAAGCCAGGCAGGTTTGGTGGAATGGCGGATGGAGCCACAGGCATGCCGCCATCCGGCATAAAGGACGAGTGAGAGTTGCGGCCGTTGTGAGCCAGTTGGATGACAATCTTCCCTCCACGCTTATGGACGGCATCCGTCACCTTTTTCCACCCGGCCACCTGCTCTAGCGTGTAGATTCCCGGAGCACTCGGATAGCCTTGGCCCTGCTGGCTCACCGCCGTGCCTTCGGCAATGATGAGTCCAGCTGAGGCTCTTTGTGAGTAGTACAACGCATTCAGTTCAGTTGGTTCATTGCCTGACCCTGCGCGCATGCGAGTGAGCGGAGCCATCACGATGCGGTTCGACAGGAGAATGCTTCCAAGTTGCAACGGTTCGAAAAATGATGAAGAGTTCAAGGTGCTGCCCCGTGTCCTTTGGTGCCGTTATGTGATGAAGTTTTGAGGCGTCAGCGAACCGAAATGTCGCCCATGTCGATCTTTACGAGCAGGGGCTCCGGGACAAGCTGATAGTCGCCTTCGTAGGCATAGATCCTGCGCTTCGTTGGGAAGATGATGCCGTCAACATCTCGGTAGTCTGAGGCGTAATTGAGCCCGGTGGCGCCTCCGAGTATGTCGACCGTGTAGTCATGGCGACGTAGCAGCCCATCGGGCCCGAAGCAGGAGATCTGCTCCTTGGTATGGCTTTTGACGTGATCCGGAAACGTGACTTTCAGCCGTCTCCATTCCTCACCGTCAACCTGTATCGCCTGAACCTCTTCCGTCACGAACCCGGGCTGGGTGTATAGGAAAGGCGTGTTCAGGTACGTCCACAGTGCCTCGCCCTGAAAGTAAGCGACTTGTAGATCATCCCAAGGCGTCTCGCGAAGCTGCCCGACGAATACTTCTTCGGGATGCTGCCGCTCCTGAAGCAGCGAGCCATCGCGGCGTTCCATGACTAACCGCTCCGGTTCAAAGATGAACCGCTTGTCCTGGCCAGGAAAGTCAGTGACCAAGCGCTCCCTCTTCGTATCGACGGTCATCACGACGTCCTTGAGATAGTCTCCCTGGCTCTTCACGAACCAAATTGCCCCGGTTAGCGAAGCTGCGACAGTGATCGTGCTGATCTCATTCCAGCGCTTCAACCCACCATGGGCGTTCACGGCCAACTGCAAAAGGTCATTCATAGGATTCTCCTGGTAATTTCGTCTCTGTATGTCGATAGAAGGCGATGCTGCTGCTTAGACCTGCGGAGCTTCAAGCTGTTCGTTGAAAGATGTGACAAACGCCGACTCCTTCGGTCCCGCCTGCTCTCGCAAGAAGCTGGCCCGCGGAACCATGATCTCGTCGGCATCTGTTTCCAGAGCATCCATGGTTCCCTGAAGGAACTCGTCCAGAGGCATGGCGCGGGGTTCTTCCGTGCTGTTCAATAGTTCCGTTCTGACCCAAGGCGGGATGATCTCCAGCACCGAGACCGAACTGTGACGCAGTTTGAAGCGCAGCGACTGCGCGTAGGAATGAAGTGCGGCTTTGGTCGAGGAGTAAACCGCAGTCATCGCCATCGGCGTGAAGCCGAGCACAGAGGATACGAGCATGACCGTGGCTGACTCCTGCCGCTTCAAATGTTCGATCAGGGCGCCCGTGAGGCGGATCGGCCCCATCAAGTTCGTGGTGATGGTCGAGTAAATGAGATCGTCGTCGATGTCTTCCGAAGCATCGTCAATCTGCATGATTCCCGCGTTATTGATCAAGACGTTGAGAGCGGGATATTTTGCAATGAGTTCCTTGGCGACCTGCCGAATGCTCTCTGGATTTGCAACGTCAAGTTCGATGGACTCGATTCCGGGGTTAGCCTCGACGGTCTTCGCGAGATGCTCTTTACGACGACCCGAGATAATGACTTTATTACCGCGCTTGTGAAGAGCCTCGGCCAACGCACGACCGATGCCGGAACCACCGCCCGTGATGAAAATCGTATTTCCTTGCATCTTCATAGCTATTCTCCTTTTGGTTGTTCGTGTTCTTATGCTTGACTGTCGCCCGAAGGACCGTAGATCGACGGAACCTTAGCTCCGAAGGACCGCAGACATACTGAGAGCTGACCACGGTGATGAATGGCATCCACATGGAAGAGCCAAAAGATTTGGCCGAGGGGCTGATCGAGGAGAGTGCGGGGGCCAGCCGTCACAACGTGTTCCTGGCCCCACTTCCTCTGATCTATTTCGATCAAAGCAGAATTCAGCTTTGACGCTGCTTGGTCAAATGTAACTTGCAGCTCCTCAAGCGCCGGAGGTGGTTCCCTCGAAACTTCAGTGGTAGCGTTACGCGTTAGTTCAATGCAGACCCGCACGCACCGAACGATGGTCCAAGCAATTGCGCCGAGCGTTGACGACTCAGGGTGAACCCTATAACCCATCATGTCCGGCGTCATAGCCCGCAGAACCTTGCCCGTGGTTACAGTCTCGATGCGTTGGCGCTCTCGAAAGAATGCAACTGTTCCTATGGGATCGAAGTCAGACATGTTGAATCTCCCGACTGGCGACTTCTGAGAGCGAGGGGTAATCCGTATACCCAGCGCTGCTCTCTCCGTAATAACCCTCCGGTCGCTGTGCGTTCAGTGGGCCACCAACGCGGATACGCTCGACCAAGTCGGGGTTTGCGATGTAGTCCCGACCAAAAGCAACGAGACTCCCGGAACCCTTCTGCAATAGCTGTTCTGCATGACTCGCATCAATGCCAACATTCAGCATGAGGGTGCCGCTATACAGCTTCCGAAAATGATCGATCACAAGATCACCCTGGAGACCTTGAAGTGGTGTGCCCTGTAGATCTGCGAGCTGCCGCATCAGCATTACGTGCGAAAGCCCGTAGCCATTCAAGTTCCGATAGACATACTCGGAAGTGGGAATTGTGGAAGGAAGCGAGCGAAAACCGCCACGCTCCGACATCATTGGACCGGCCTTGACACCAACTCTGTTCGCAGGCCAAACGTCAAGAACAGCGTCAATCACTTCGAAAAGCAATCGAGCGCGATTTTCAATGGATCCACCGTACTCGTCCAGGCGAAGGTTCAAATTCTCTTGGAGGAACTGCTGGAAGAGATACACGAAGCCACCCTGAATTTGAACGCCATCGAAGCCAGCGTCGAGCGCTACATTTGCCGCATGGCGAAATTCAGAGATGGTCTGTCGGATGTCCTCCAGGGACATCGCTTTAGGAACCCCACTGATCTCAGTAACACCGTAACCGGTATGAACGAGCTGCTCTGGATTTACTGCTGATGGGCCTAGAGGTAGACGTCCGTTTCCAACCAAAGCCTTACTTGACACTGAGCCCTGGTGCCAAAGCTGCACGACGATGCGTCCGCCGGCCGAATGCACAGCACGGGTGATCTCTTCCCATCCTTTACGTTGAGGCTCAGTGTAGACTCCGGGCGCGCCGAACCAGCCACGTGCTTGATCGCTGACGAAGGTCCCTTCAGTGATGATGAGTCCCGCGGTGGCGCGTTGTTCGTAGTATTCCCGCATCAGGACGTTTGGCACAGCACCCTCAAGTGGGGTACGCATACGAGTCAACGGGGCCATCACGATCCTATTGGACAGTTCGAGATCGCCCATTAAGAACGGTTGAAGCAGAAGCCGGCTATCAGTCTGTTCACTCATTACTTGCTCCCCGTCGCCACTTCTTCCGTCGCAGTTTCGGCGGCAAAGGAACTGCCGAACATCGGTCGGCCGCTCTTTGATTCGGATTGAGTCGCCTCGTCCTGGATCACATCCCAGTGCTCGACCATTAGGCCGTCTTTTAGCAGAAGGATGTCAGCGACGATCCAGTTTCTGGGAAGGCCGCTTCCGGAGAATCGACCATGCAAGACCACGTAATCCCCTTGAGCAGCGGCCAAGGAATTCTCATAACGTGAGCCAGCCGGAAGGCTTTTCACCAGGTTGAAAAGCCCATCACGACCCGGCGCTATATGTGCGCTGTGTTGGACATAGTCAGGTGACCAATATGTCGCTGCCTTCTGGTAGTCACGCTCGTTGAAAAGTGTGTTGAAGGCTTCGAGAACAAGCGTCCTGTTCTGTTCGGCTAGAGTTGGCTTCATAGCTTCTCCGGAAGTAATACTGATTTGCCTGTTCGGGATGAGTCGTTGATGGCATCGATGAGACGGTGCAATCTAACCGCATCCGCAAATGTGCGGACGGTAGTCAAGCCTGTGTGACGATCGGACTCGAATGCCGCATAGAGTTGGGCCAGGTCCTGGATGCTCACATCAAGATCCGACCGGGGAATCAGTCTTGAGGAGCAAGGCAGAAGGAGCGAAGCCCACTGTTCTCGATCACCCACTGCAGCTTCTATGACGTCATGATGCTTCGTGACGAAGGATTTTTCGTTAAGAACTCTCATGTCCCCTTGGGTCCCCGTGATCTCAATCTGGAGACCGCTCTGGTTCTGCTTGCCACCCTCGACTTGAATTTGGAATAGAGCTCCCCCGGATAGTCGCCCCATCACCATAAAAGCGTCGGGGGTTTCATTGGCCACCTCCTTTCCCGTTGACGCGAGAGTCAGCGTTTGGGAACTGAGTAGCAACGATGGCGCTAAGCATCTCCGGTTTGCCGAGCGCGTGGAAGAGCATGTCCATGAAGTGTCCGCCGTAGATTGACAGCACATGGGAGAAGTTCTCTGCTGGGAGCGTCCATTCAAGGGAGGCTGATCGCGTTGGGCCAAACGAGCCCATGCTTACGTGCATGCGTACAGATCTTACGTCTCCGATGTATCGCTCCCGGATGAGTTGGGACAAGTGAAGTGAGCTTGCGCCCAGTGTGCGCTGTAGACCAACAAAATGGCGGACTCCAGCCCGTTCTGCGAGGTCCAGCAGTTCATTAGAGTCCTTCGTGTTCGTTGTCAGAGGCCATTCGCAGAAAACATCCTTACCTGCAGCGATGGCGGCTTTCACAGTGTTTGCGTGCTCCGGTGCTGGCGACAGTACAGCAATCAAATCGATCCCTGGCAGCCCGAGTAGGTCTTGGACTCGACTGACGGCGTGCTCAATACCAAACTTCGCCGCAGTAGCTCTGGCTTTGTCGATGCTCCTGCTGCAGACAGCTGAAATCTCGAATTGCGGAAGAAGCCTAAGTGCCGGGATGTGACCATAGGACGCCCAGTTTCCGACTCCTACTAGGCCAACTCGAATTGGTGTTTGATCAGACATAGGACTCCCTGATACTTCTCCGTACTAGTAGCGGAAACGGTCTGCGTGCCGCCGAGCGAAGTCGGCAAGTGTGAGCGGCGGGCGCCCTGCGATCTGGGGAAAATTGTCAAAGACTCGATCAGAGTGGATATCCACTCCATTCGTGAGGTCGGTGTAGCTGTCATAGACGCATTTCATATAGGCCGGTTCTGCACCCGCAGCGAGCACGTTTTTCAAGAACTCAGACGGTGGTCTCGGCTCATACATGAAGGGCTGACCGATCACCTTTGTAAAGACCTCAGCGAGCTCGTAGTATGTCTTGGCTTCATACCCAAGCCGGTAGGTCATGCCTGAGTGCTTCTCCGGGGCGGTGAGACAAGCGGCGGCAACCGCCGCAACATCGGTACAGTCAACCCAGCTCAGCCGCGCACTACCTACGTAGTGGCTGATTACACCGTGCTTTACGTAACTTTCGCCGCCGTACCCGAGGAGATTCTGCATGAAGATCTCTGGGCGCAGGTGTGTGAACTTCATACCCGAACCAGCGATATAGCGCTCGATAAATTGGTGCCAACCGTAGTGCGCAACGCGCGTGTCATCGTCCCCGCAAGCCCCCAGATGAACGATCTGCTTGACGCCGGCACGCTGCGCACTGTTCACAAGATCTTTGCTCTGACGGAGCATATCCACCGTGTAGCCTGTCGCCATGAAGATGCGGTCGATACCTTCCAGCGCTGGCGCGAATGTCGAAATGTCATCGAGGTCAAGATGCACACTTGGCACAGCCAACTTCGCTGCCTTTTCCCGATTGCGGGCTGCCGCGATGACTTCAATACTCTTGTCTTTGGCGAGCAGAGGAATCAACGCTCCACCGACTTGACCGGTGGCTCCCATTACGAGAACTTTTGCTTTTGCGGGCATCACATCCTCCTGAAGCTTGATTCAAAAGGAGCCACGACATCTCGTTCTCCGCAGTGAAGCGGCGGAGTCGTGGCCCTCGAAAGGCTGCGGTTACTTGTTGAGTGATTCAGCCGCTAACGCGATGATGTCTGCGACTTCCTGCGGGTGTGACACGAACGGACAATGGCTCGATGGGACAGACCGTACCGTTGCATTCATCCTCTTCGCGAGAAACTCCTGCGCTGGAGGTGGAATCATGTGGTCTTCTGTACAAACCAAGTACCACGAGGGAATGCTCTTCCAAGCGGGAACACTTTCCTTGCCGGCGAATGCTGCGAAGCTGAGCGGCTTCTGCACAGCAGCCATGACAGAGGCTTCATCAGCAGTTGCCCCACCCGCGAATGATTCATGGAACTTCGTTCGGTTGATCCAGAGGAAGCCCTGCGCGTCGGGCTCAATGGCAGCCGAGCCGGGTGAGGGCGGACCTTGCTTTGCCAAAGACTCCAGGCTTTCTCCCTCGTCGAGTCCGAAGGCCGTGATGTACACCAGTGCCTTAACATTCGGGGTTGCGGTAGCCGCCCCGGTAATAACGGCACCGCCGTAGGAATGGCCCACCAAGACCGTAGGTTCGGTTTGTCCTGAAAGCAGACGACGTGTCACCTCGATGTCGTTGTCAAGCGATGTGAGCGGAATCTGTGCGGCGGTAACGTTGAATCCCTTCGCCTGCAAGAGAAGGATGACCTTGCTCCAGCAAGAGCCGTCGGCCCAAGCTCCATGTACCAGCATAATGTTCGCGTTTTTACTCATTTCGATTCTCCTCATCGCTTTCGGGTTAGGCGCCTAATGCAGCGTCGTACGCTGGGTAGTCCGTGTAGCCTTTTGCGTCGAACGTGTAGAAAGTGTCGCGGTCATACTCACCGAGAGGTAGGCTCTCGCGAATACGGCGCACCAGGTCCGGATTGGAGACAAAGTAGCGACCGAATCCCACAGCGTCGATCAGGCCCTCTGCGATAGCTGTTTCGGCAGTGTCAGGCTCAAAGCCCCCGGCGGAGATGAGCTTGCCTTTGAATATGGGCCGCAGTTCCGTGGCTGCTGACGTTCCCTTTTCGGGGTTGGTTGTAATGCTGCCACCGACTCGGGGCTCAATGAGGTGCAGGTAAGCAAGGTCAAAGTGGTTCAGTTGCTCTGCTACAAACGAGAACAGAGCTACGGGATCACTGTCCGATATCCCATTCCAAGTACCGCTTGGACCCAGGCGAACTGCAACTCGATCCGAGCCACAGACCGATATGAGGACACGTAGAACCTCCGATAGGAATCGGAAACGGTTCTCCAAGGAGCCGCCATACTCGTCGGTGCGATGGTTGCTGCCGTTCTGCAGGAACTGGTCCATCAGATATCCATTGGCCGCGTGCAGTTCGACACCTTCAAAGCCTGCTTCCATAGTGCGCTCCGCCGCTTTGCGGTAATCCTGCACGATCTCTGCAATTTCAGGCACCGTCAGAGCACGATGCGGTGAGGACTGCGCCCAGCCTCCGGGAATCGAGACGAGATGGCTGGGATCCTTCCAGTAGGAATCATTGACGGATGCCGACACGGGTTGTGCTCCCCCGGTCATCGCAACGTGGGAGGATCGCCCTGTGTGCCAAAGTTGGGCAAACATGTGACCGCCTTTAGCCTTCACAGCTTCGGTGATGGCCTTCCAACCTTTGACCTGCTCGTCGGAGTACAGTCCCGGTGCTCCCAACCAGCCTCGACTTGTGAGGGAGATGTTTGTGGCCTCCGAAATGATGAGACCGCCATCAGAAGCCCTCTGCTCGTAGTAGACCTTCATCAGGTCGCCGGGAACGGAATCTGGCTGAACGGAACGGGACCGGGTTAAGGGCGCCATAATGATGCGGTGCTTCAGCCGGAGAGCTCCGAGGTCTATTGGCGAAAACAGGTGTGTACTTGATGTACCGCTCATGTTCTATCTCCTTACTGCTAATTACAAGGACAAAGCTATCCGTACTCGACGCTCCGCAGTAGAGGCATTGGGACCTGTCTTTGATAGTTCTTTTGGCTCCCCCATATTTCGAGAGAGGCGTGCAACCGAAATGAGGCGTGCCCACCGTCGTCATGTCCTACGTGGTGCGACCGCAGCGATAAATCGCCAAAGCAATCCTTTTGGCGGGGGCAGGCATAGTCTCACCGGCGTATTCTTGTCTTCTGCGTTCTGGTTTTGGCGGGAGAGTACACATGTCATTGACCACACGGGCTATCCGCGTACTTGCCGTAGACGACCATCCGCTCTTGAGAGCTGGTATTGCCAGCGTGATCAACGCAGAACCAGGGATGACCGTTGTTGCCGAAGCTGCTGATCGGGATGAGGCCGTCGCAGCTTACAAGGCGCATCACCCAGACGTAACCTTGATGGATCTGCGCCTCTCAAAAGGGAGCGGCATAGAGGCCATCTCTGCGATTCGTACCATCTCACCAGCAGCTCGCATCATTGTTCTGACCACCTATGGCGGGGATGTGCTTGCCCTTCAGGCGTTCAAAGCCGGAGCCAGTGGTTACATACTAAAAAGCATGATGCGGACGGAATTGATCAACACCATTCGGCTCGTTCACTCGGGGCAGCGGAGGATTCCACAGGAGATCGCTTCCGCAATGGCGGAACATGCAGGAGAGGACTCACTCACACTGCGGGAGCTTGACGTGTTGGAATCGGTTGCAATGGGCAAGTCCAACAAGATCATCGCCGATGACCTCAATCTTTCTGTCCATACGGTGAAGGGGCATGTGCAGAGCATTTTGGCAAAACTGGAAGCGAGCGATCGTACTCACGCTGTGGTGATTGCGATCAAGCGCGGCATACTTGAGCAATGAGCCCTTATGGATATGAAAACGGCAAAACCGAACCGCATTCAATCAGTTGCTTCTTCGTGCGTCTTCGCCCTAGCCGTTCTCATGATTGCTGGCTGTTCGCGGCCACCTTCCATCATTTTTCTAGAAGTTCCGCGGGCTGGTCTCGGAGGAATCGGGAGTAGCGAACTGATCCGGGGAAAAGTATCTGGGAACCATCGGGGACGCCATATCTTTCTGTATGCGTTCGCTGATGGTCGATGGTGGATACAGCCTTTTGAATCTAAGCCTCGCACCGAAATACTGAAGGATGGGTCTTGGAACGCGCAGATTCATCTTGGCTCTCAATATGCGGCGATCCTAAGCAAGGAGGAGACTTTGCCTCCACAGTATATGGAGGGGCTTCCTGCAGTAGGACCAAACATCGAGGCCGTTAACATCGTCAAGGCGAGTGGGGACGACATTCCGCCGCCCGATGACGAGTCGAGCGAGAAGCCAATTGTGTTCAATGGTCTTGAATGGAAGGTCCGCACAATACCCGGGGACTATGGTGCAAAGACGAACGAGTACAGCTCTTCAAATGTCTCGGTCGATGACTCTGGGGCTCTACATCTTCGCCTCAGTCGGAACGCTCATGGGTGGGTCTGTTCTGAACTCCATAGCGTCCGTTCATTCGGGTATGGCACGTATGTCTTAGACATCAGCGACGTAGCTCATCTGGAGCCGGCAGTGATGTTCAGCACTTTCACATTCCTTGAGCGTCCGGTGGATGGCAATCACAGAGAGTTAGCCGTTCATCTGACTCGGCGTGGGGTGGCTTCCAACACGAATGCCGAGTTCACGATCCAACCAGCATTTGTACCGACAAACTTTTATCATTTCGAGGTTCCTGGTGGTCCTCTCAAAATAGTACTCAATTGGCACCCTGACGAGGCAGACTTTTCGGTCTCCCGAGACCACGTGGATACAAAACCTCAGATGACCTCGTGGCTATTCAAAACTGGTGTGCCGAGGTCAGATGATACTCATCTGTATATCAATCTTTGCAACTATGGCTATGCGCCCACGCCTCCGACACACGATGCCGAAGTCGTGGTGAAGACCTTTGAGTTCTATCCTTGAGGAACTGAACATCCTGAGCCGCATACACTTCGCAGCATTCCTTGTACTTTCGTGGTCGTTGCTCGCTCGTGCCCAAATCGATAGTGCCGACCTCAATCAGTACAAGCGCGCTGCGTGGGGCGCAGAGCAAGGGATCTCTGCTGGGCGAGTCCAGGCCCTCGCTCAAACCCGAGATGGCTATCTCTGGATCGGGACCACTGGGGGACTTTTTCGTTTCGACGGTGTGCGATTTGTGCCAATTCTAACGGAGCAGAACAAGCCGCTCTTACAGATATTGGGGCTTACGGTTGATCAGGATGGCATCCTTTGGGTGCGAGCTGCGGACACGCGCCTTCGGCAGGTGCACAGAGACAGAATCTCCGCGCCTGTTTCTTTAGGCAGTCAGCTTCTTGGAATTGTGTCCGTGGCAGCGGGTCGATCGAAGGGCATTTACGCGACTGACCTGCACAAGAGCGTATTCCGAATAATCCAGGATCATGTGGAACCCCTCCCGATTCATTCACGGTCGCTGTTGATTTCAGTCTCCGAGGCGAATGACGGTCGGCTATGGATTGGAACTGACCGAGGTCTTTTGTCCTGGACTAGCGGAGCAGCAAAAGTTGAGAAACACCCCGAAATACACGGAAAGATCAACTGCCTGCTTCCTGACCAAAGCGACAAGCTCTGGGTCGGAACCGATGACGGACTAGCCTACTGGGACGGTCATCAACTCACACAACGTCCGTTCCAGAATCCAGAGATGCAGCATCTACAGGTGCTGGCCATCATGGAAGACCAAAACAAAGGCCTCTGGGTTGGGACTTCAAGAGGTCTGATCAAGTACAGTGCCGAGGGCGCACATTGGGCCGCAACAGGAACTCAATTTGATCGGACTCCGGTAACAGCCATCATGCAGGATCGGGAGGGAGACATCTGGTTTGGGGCCGGCCCCACTCTAGAAAGATTGGAAGGCACTCCGATCATTCCAGTTAGACTGAGCGACCCAACGTCAGGTGCGACTTTCGGCCCGTTATATATCGATCCCCATGGGCGTATCTGGTTTGCTGATTCTCATCACGGCCTTTTCTGGATAGAACAAGGAGTCTCGCATGCCGTGCTCAGTGATGGTCTGGCCACTGATGAGGTCTATTCCATTGACGGAGACGGTGACGCCGTTTGGGTAGGAAGGCGAAACGGCGGACTGACAAGACTGACGATTACCAACGGGATTGTTGACGCAAAGACCTGGACAACACGGAATGGTCTCTCGCAAAACAGTGTTTACGTCGTTCGCGTGTCATCGTCTGGCACAATATGGGCCGGTACCCTAACCAAAGGACTGAACGAGTTCGTAAATGGCCGCTTCACACATATTGATGAGACGGATGGCTTGCCAGCCAGCGATGTGTCTGCAATTGAACTTGGTGTACGAGGACAGGTGTGGGTAGGAACCTCTGGCGGTGTTTGCAAGATGCAAGATGGCCATTGCTTCCAAATCGCTAAAGGCGAGCCGAAGTTGGGGAAAGACGTCCTGTCATTGTTAGAAGATCCCTCCCGTGGACTGTGGATCGGCACCACCAAAGGATTGGCTTTAGCCGACGATAAAGGGCAGCGTATCGTATCCCTCGGAACCGAATCACAGCAAAAGATTCTGGGACTCGGTCTGGACGTGGCTGGGAGACTTTGGATTGCTAGCGATCAATCGGTGATAAGCGCTTTGCCCTCTGATCTATTGGCATCGAAGGCCACGTCGATCCGTGCATACGGATATGACGATGGACTTCAATCGGATGACGGAGTTCATAGGTCGCGTTCTCTCGTAACGGATAAGAAAGGCCAAGTGTGGATTGCGACCGCGCATGAATTGGCTATGGCGAGTAACGCACGAGCAGCTCTTCCAAGCGTTATTCCTCATGTGGAAGAGGTAAGCGCGGATGGCGTCTTCTTAGACCCCGACAAAGCTAAAGTCCCTCCGGGAGCCAAGCGTATAAGCTTCTCATTTACTGGCCTGGATCTCCACGCACCGACACGCGTTCGTTTTCGCTATCGGCTTGACGATTTCGATAAGACATGGAGCAACACTGGGTTCGACCGAGGGGCGACCTATACGAACCTCGCACCCGGGACATACACGTTTCGGTTGGTTGCGTCGAATGAATCGGGTGTCTGGAGTGCAAAAGAGAGTACGCTTCGTGTGGTCATTGAGCCGAACATTTGGCAGCGATGGTGGGTCAGAATTGTGTTGGCTGTTTCCCTTCTATTGTTATCAGTGCTTGTCTATCAAGCCCGGATGAATTCTCTTCTGACACAAGCCAACATCCTCGCCGATGAACGTCTCAGGGAGCGGACTCGCATCGCACGTGATGTTCATGACACTCTGCTCCAAGGCTTTATAAGCTCATTGATGCACCTTCACGTAGCGGACCAGCAAATCGCCAACGATTCACCTCTGAAGCAGAGATTCACATTCGTGCTGGAAGGTATGGAACGAGTGATAGAAGAGGCCAGGTTGGCTGTGGTTGGACTTCGCTCGCCGGATTCAGGTCACTTGGATATTGAAAGCAGCCTCCGCGACTTCTTCCAAGAGATCGCAGACTTCGGGAACGCCAACATAGCATTTCAGTCGACGGGGAGACGCCATCCTCTGAAGACAGATGCAATGGAACAGATCTGTTCGATTGCGAAAGAAGCAGTTCTGAATGCGGTGCGTCACGCGAATGCGCAAAATATCCAAGTAGCGGTCAACTGGGGTTGGTTCCACCTAAGGGTTTCTGTGACAGATGACGGTTGTGGCATTGACGCGCATACGTTGGTCCACGGACGAGCTCATCACTGGGGACTGCTAGGCATGCGCGAGCGCGCAAAGCAATTGAAAGCAAGCTTGAAGATTGTAAGCCGTTCAGAGCATGGCACAAAGGTTAGCCTAAACGTTCCCGCATTGATGGCCTATCGCGGTTTGAAGGAACCGCCCAACGCACCACACATGGGATGATGGGACGAAATCCATTGCTACTCCCTGCATATGCGGAGACAGCAGAGTTACGGTTCTAGGCAAGAGATTGTCGCACCTTCGTTCGGGATCATGGTGCCGGTTGCACCATGAATAGCTAACGAGTCAGATGTGGCTGAGCTGAGAGCAGTTCTGTAATCCGCGTGAGCAAAGCAAAAATGGGAACTGGTTTAGTCTCCAACGCGATGGATACGCCGGCTGCTGCAACCCTCTCTAACAATTGAGAATCATCTCCGACGGCCGAGATGATCAACACCGGGCAGTCGGGGTGCCTACGCCATAGTCGTAGCGCTAGATCAAATCCGTCGAGCATTGGCATGTTGACATCAGTTAGAAGAAGATCAGGCCGTCGAGCATGCATGAGGGCCAAGGCTTCCCCAGGTTCGGTAAACCAAATCGTACGATAGTCTCGTCGCTCTAAGATTTCAGAGAGGGTGATTGCGATGTGCGGCTCATCATCCACCACCACAATCAGCGGGCGATGCGACCCGTTAGGTTGTGCATCGCATGCGACAGTTGCCAATTCTCCCGATTGTAGATAGTGGTTTTTCCTACTCTCGTTCAGCGTGACCTTTGTCTCTAGCCACTCCGAGAAAGCAGACACATGCGCAGAACACAGGTCCTCTTGAGTTGTGAATTCATAAGTGGTTTCAAGCATGTGAGGTACCTCCGCCGAATCGAAAGGCCAGACTTCTCAAGGCTTCTTCATGTTTTGTGGTCAGGGCTTGTGGTCGCGACACTTTTGTCGGGACCACGTAACAAGAATCAGTCCTGAGGCGGCGTAGGAGTGGACTTGCCGGAGACGGCTTGCTCAATAAACTCGGCAACTTCCTTGGGCCGCGAGAGCATTGGGACGTGGCTCGTCGGCAGCGTCAAGCTCTTCGCGTTCATGCGTTTCGCGGTCGCACGTTCCTGCTCGGGTGCGATCATTCGATCATTTGAAGCGATCACAAACGAACTTGGCTTCGTCCTCCAGGCGGCAGTTGAGATCTCCGCTCCCAGTGCGGCTCCTTGCGTAGGAGTCTGGGTGGCCAACAATATTTCTCTCTCGGCAACGCTGAGGTCTGGAGCAAAGTCTTCCATCACCCCCTTCGGCGTGAGGATCAGAAAACCATCGGCCAGAGGACGCAATTGGTTAACCCCCGGGGTCGCTCCGTATGGCTTCCCAAGACTTCCCGCAGACTCACCCTTGTCGGGAGCGAATGCGGCAACGTACACCAGACCTGCAACCTTGGGGTCGTTGCCTGCCTCCGTAATCACGGCACCACCATAGGAGTGCCCGACGAGGAGGACGGGACCATCCTGGGCATCGATAATGCGTTTTGTCGCGGCGACATCCTCCGCGAAGGACGTTAGAGGATTCTGAACGCAGACCACATGCAGACCCTTCTTTTCAAGCAAAGGGACAACTTTGGCCCAGCTCGACCCGTCTGCCCAAGCGCCATGCACGAGAACCACATTGTGAATCGGTTGCGGCGTATTACTCTGGCCGCTCGCCGTAAGAGGGAGAACGCACGAGAGCAGAACGAAGATGCGAGAGATGCTGAATGCTACGAATTGAAGCTTCATGGGACGTCCCTCCGAGGGGAAATTCTTCGAGATAAGAACCTTTGTCACGAAGCTATTTCCAAACGAAGTGTGCGACTAGAGCCATTGGGAGGGTATCTCTAAGGGTATTTGGAGCCCTCCGACGGGACCCGAGAAGGCCGACGTTGAAGGATTGACGCTCCTATCTACCTTTCCACAGCTCGATGGGGGCATCAAACAGCTTGCGTAATGTCTACTGCGCTAAAAGCAGTAGCGGGGAAAGGGCAGAAGGGGGAACGTCTTCTGCCGCGCAGTCGGCGAGCGGTGGCCGACCATGGAGCTGGATGAGGGTCCGGGAGAAACCGAAGGGGTGTTTCCCGGCGCGATTTATGCGGCCCGTTTAGACACAAATCGGCCCCGGACGAATCCGGGGCCAGCATGCAGGGTTCTAGGCTGCTTTCTTTCGCGTCGTCTCTTTCGTTACCGCAACTTTCGCGGCTGTCGGCTTCGGCTTGTTGGAACGATCGGTCTTGGCTTTGACGACCTTGGGCTTCTTTGGTGCGAAAACCTGCTCGGCCTCAGTGAGCAAGTCCGGTTGGCTTTCGTTTGCGACCCAGCAGACCCATCAGGACGCTTTCGAGATATCAAGTTTGCCAGTCCGGACAAGATCGAGGCTTTGATAGCTCGAACTCCAACGCGACTGATATTGGAGGACAAAAGGCCTTCGGACATGGGATCCGCGGTGGCCTTGGAGCTATAACCCTCATGCTTACCGAAACTCAATATTTGAATCTCCTTAGTTGAGCTGAGGTATTCAAGTCATGGAAGCTTTGCGTAGAGATACGCCCATCGCTTTCCAATCAACATCCGTCAGCTGGAAACTAGCTGGATGTGGAGCCAAGAGGATCAGGGATTTCCCCCGTTTCAAGATGTTACTTGAAGGAAATGGTCCTCCGGCGATCGCTTCCCACTGTTCTCTTCTCTCCTTGCTGTCGCCATACATGACCACAAACGAAGGTTCATACGCGCCAATACGTTCCCTGATTTCTTGGAGCCTTTCAAGTCGAAATCTCTGTCTATCGATCGGTATCATTAGATTTTGGGCCGCCAGACCCGACAATTCAATGAGACAAGTTTCGCCGTCGCCGATGCGTCCCCACCGATCGCGCTGATATGTACGAAGCGAGTCAGGACTTGTATCCAAATCACGATAAGCCAAGAGGAGCAGTATGAGCGGCCTCCACGTTGTCTGAAGTCGCGGCTTGGACTTATGCCAATTCTGTTCGCCGATTAGGCGATGGAACTCGAAGCAATCGCACAACTCGGTCCTGCCGAGCTCCACCCAAGCATTGACTCTCGCGCTATTGTCAGCAGATTCTTTCGGTCCCTTACCCTGTTCTGGACCGACAAACCAATACGGTGCATCCCAACTTCCGTATCCATAGCTGCGACGAGCCATTTCGAGTCCGAGTGCGCCGCCATCCATCTGCACCTCCAGCTTGAATCGCTTACGCGGCCTTCAGATATGACCCGCTGACTGCCTGCTGCCAGACGTGAGCATAGATGTTTGCCGCGACCTGTTTCTTTTCTTCCGGGGTGAATGGCGGAGTGGGCAGACTCGTAAACACTTCGTCGAGGATAAATACCTCAACATCGGCTTTGGTCTGCTCCTTTTCCCAAAATCGGTCGAGTTCCGCAAGCCGCGATTTGATAGAGCCGAGCAAGTCACGACTGGCTTGTTTGACGCGTTCTCGTTCAGCCTTCCCGAGATTCTCCTTCTTCAACAGATCGAACACTGCGAGTTCATCTTCGCTCAAACCCTCTTCGACGGCACGCTTCTGTTCTTGGTCAAGCGCATCGATTAGCTCCATGAGCCGTCGGAAGGTTTCCTCGATTGTGACGCGGTCCTTTTCGCTGTTGTAACCTGCAACGATCTCCTCATATTTGAGCTGATAGTTCATCCGCGACGCGTTCCGTGCAAGCATCTCGGCGAGTTTCTGCTCCACGATGTCGCGAATATCCTGCACTGCCGTGGCCTTATGACGGACCTTCTTCGAGAATTCGTCGCGAAGCTTCTCCAAGTCGATCTTGCTTAGATCGAAGGTCAGACCCTCGGCTTGATCGTCTCCAGGGGCGTGGGTTCGAATCGCTTCGTTCACGATCCGATGCAATTCCTTCAGCAGTTCCGTGACATCGGCGGTGTCGCGCCGCTCGGTCAGCTTCTTATAAATTGCTTCGATATTGTCGTGCCTTTCAGCGAAGGCATAGGCGCTCGGCTCCATTACGAGAGCTTTGAATCGCATAAAGACCAGTCGAGCCAAAATCTCAAAGCGCCGTTTAGAGTCGTCGGACGTGTAAACGGCGTCGACAGCGTCCGCCAAGGCCTTGATGCGGCCAAACCCCTTCGAACCGATCAGTGTTTTGGCTTCAAACCCGAGATCACGCAAATGGGACTCGGTTGCCTCGATCGATTCAACCAGTGACTGCACCCTCTCTTCAATCGGAGCGACGATGTCCCCGCCGGCAGCTCCATCATCACCCAACGCATACTGCGCGAGTGCTGCCCGGAGGCTCGCCAACATCCCGTTATAGTCCACAATCAGACCGAAATCCTTGTCAGGGTAGACCCGGTTTGCACGCGCAATTGCTTGCATCAACGTATGAGCCTTCATCGGTTTGTCGATGTAGAGGGTAGACAAACACTCGACATCGAAACCGGTCAGCCACATCGCACACACTATGGCAACGCGGAACGGATGTTTGGGATTTTTGAAAGCGGATTCAACGTCAACCCGTTCTTTGCTTCCGGACTCGAATCCCTGCTTCATCAGGGCACGGTGCGGGATGATGTCGAAGTTCCACTTCTTGAAGTCGGCTACCTCGTTCTGCGCTTCGCTGATGATGATTTCGACGATTGTCTCGTGCATCCACGCAGCTTGTGCAGACAGCTTTGCTGCTTCGTCGGTCAGCGTCGACCGCGTGGCAGCATCGGTCTCGCTGAGCGCTGCCGCCTGCGTCGCCTCGGCTTCGGCGCGAATCTCTGCCGCCCTCGTCTGCCAGCGCGGGTAGATTCGTTGGTACATTCTGGCGCACGTAATCTTGTCGATGCACACGAAAAGTGACTTGCCTGATTCCCAGCGGGCCGAGCAGTGCTCCACGAAGTCTGCAGCGATCTTTTCGAGGCGTTCGTCTGCCGTTACCACCTCATAGTCTTTGCCAAGAAGCTTCTCAAGAAGCGCCGCTTGATCGGGGTCGAGTTCCGCCTCCTCGATCTTCTCAGCGATGCGGTCGTTAAGATCCATCCTGGCGACGCCAAGCTTCTCGCCACGGTTCTCGTACACAAGCTTGACTGTTGCCCCATCCTCTTCCGAACGTTTGAAGTCGTACCTCGAGACGTAGTCGCCGAAGATACGCTTTGTAATCTGGTCTTGCTTGAAGAGGGGTGTGCCCGTAAATCCGATAAAGGCAGCGTTCGGAAGTGCAAGGCGCATGTTGCGAGCGAGCCTGCCCGCCTGGGTGCGATGGGCCTCGTCGGAAATCACAATGATGTCGTCTCGGTCGCTGTACGGCTCCTTGGGGTCAACGTCCTGATTGAACTTGTGTATCAAGCTGAAGACGTAGCGATGATTCTCCTTGAGAGTCTTCTCAAGCCTTTCACCAGAAGATGCTCGCGGAGTCTGGTCGTCCGCGATTCCGCAGCCCACAAAGGTTTTGTAAATCTGGCTGTCCAGATCATGCCGATCCGTCATTAGCAGGAATGTGAAGTTACCTGGAACTTTCCTGCGTACCTTCTCAGCAAAGAACGCGATCGAGTATGACTTGCCGCTCCCCTGCGTATGCCAGAAGACGCCAAGGCGTCCCAACTCCGGGTGGGCGCGCTCAATGATCTCGATTGGTCCTTCCGGGATAAACGACGGCAGCTCCGTGCGAGCGACAGCGAGCTCATCGCCACCTTCCAACAGCTCACGTTTGGGCGCCCGATTTTCAAGCGGAAGTTCGACGATGCGATGGGTGAGGCGTTCCCCAAGGGGAATTTCCCGCTTGATGATCTCCTGCTTGGCAACGGACGCGACCGCTTGGTTGACGCCGAGCAACTGGTGGTTCCGGGCAACAACCTTCCGGGTCAATCCAGGCTTGCTCTCGTCGTACAGGATGAAGTTCTCGACGATATCCAGCAGTCGCTCATGGGACAACATGCCATTGAGCAAGACCTCGGCGTCGACGCTGCCTTTGTCCCTTTCGTCGAGCCGCTTCCACTCGTTGAAATGTTCCCATTCACTCGTAATGGAACCGTAACGTGCTCGGTGACCGTTCGAGACGATCAGGAAGGCGTTGTGATGGAAGGCGTGAGCAATGACGTTTTCGTCCATGTAGTCACGCAGATTCCCGTCGAAGCCAGCGCGGATGTTTTTGTAAACGGCTTTGAGTTCGATGAAGACTAACGGCAGGCCATTGATGAAGCAAACGAGATCGGCTCGACGGTTGTAGTTTGGGGTGCGTATGCCGGTCAGCTTCAACTCCCGCACCGCTAGAAACCGATTCATGCCCGGTTTGTTGTCGAAGTCGATGACGCGAGCGCGGGCGGACTTTTGATGCCCTTGTGCGTCACGGTAGATTACGGGAACACCATTGCGAATGAGGCGGTAGAAGTCGCGATTGTGCTGAATCATCGAGCGGCTAACGTCGTAGACAGTGAGGTCGCGGACCGCTTCGTCGATGGCTTTCTGAGGCAGGCCAGGGTTGAGGCGAATGAGGGCGCCGCGAAGATCGCGGACTAGGATTGCTTCTTTCGGATCTGTCCGCCCTAGAGTTCCGTTTGGTCCAAAGGTTTCGTCGTTCCAAGCATAAACACTGTCCCAACCTAGTTCGTTCTCCAGATGGTCAGCAAAAGTCTTCTGGACAAGCCGGTCTTCGCTATTGATCCCGGTTGCTGCCATCGTTCCCCCTAACCACTAGACTCCAAAACTAGATTGCGATCTCGCCGTTTATCAGGCGCGGCAAGAGAACGTCCCGGGCCTCTGCGAGTTTCTGATTCTGCTGAGCTAATTTCAAGATCAGACGGAAGTTTGGTTCCATTGCTTGATGAAATAGCTTGAGGATGCCGTTCGGTGGCACTTTCACCGGGGCCCTTTCGAAATCGTCCGGGCGAACAGCGGGATATCCAACACCTGTCGCATGGTTGACAAGATGGCTAACAAAGCTGTCTGTAGTCACTGTTATATAAAGCCAAGTGAACGGCACGTCGCGTGCCGAAAGTACCGTGAAACCCGTTGAAAAGACGTCACGATCTTCGGGATCCAAGATCAATGCGTACGCACGGAGATTAGGGCGTACATTGGACCAGATCACATCGCCATCTTTTGCTCTCCGTCTGGCTCGCCCTGGAGCCTCTGATGAAGGTATAAGGGTCTTAGAGACAATCCAGCCTTTCTCGACTGAAGAAATATCAATGTAGTTGATGTCTTCTGGAAGATCCTTTGCCTGATAGCTCGCAGCATTCGTCTCTGCAACATCGCCAATGGTTAGTGCTCGCCAGCCTTCCGGGAGACCGCCAGTGACTTTGATATGCTCGTGGCCAGGAAAGCGCAAGTAGATAAACCACTCTCGGTAGAGCAGGTGCGCTGCCTCTTCCAGCAAACCAATCCGCCGCCGATTGTTCTCAATGAGGTCATCGTATGCGGCTATAATCCTGCCAATCTTCTCCTGAACGCCTAGTCGTGGAAGGCCGGTCAGTGGAAGTCGCCGAATATCCTTCATGTTCACGTGCTTCGACGTCGCACCTGTTTCACCGGCGAGAAGAAGCGACTGCTGGTGCGGTGCAAGAAGGAAGTAACAAAGGAATAAAGGGTCTACTTGTGACTTGTCAGGCCTTAGATGAACAGTTCTCTGTCCTAGACAAACAGTTTGTCCTTCACTCACGACTGCTACGTTACCTGCAGGTGCCTCTCTCGCCAGAATGAGATCGCCGGCGATAGGTACTGCACGGCGCGTCCACTTAGTGTAGGTATCCTCCGATACTCGATGGACACCATTGAGATCAAGCCTCCCTTTGCCAACATTCGGTGTCCGTATCAGTGGATAACCCGAATCTTGGATGGGAGCGGTTGCATGCAGGCAATCAACAATGAACTCACATGCATCTTTGAGGGTGAAAGGAGTCTCAGTCACGCGCCCAACTCCTCGAAGTTTGTCGCAATTAGCGCTGCCAATTGAACAGCCTCTTCATTTAGTCCCTTGAGGTCAATGTGGATCGACCGCAGCGCCTCCTCAAAATCGAACTCCTCATCAATTTCCTCGGGGGCCACTCCCACATACCGACCCGGCGTCAAGCTCCAATCGTGCGCTTCGAGTTCGGGTTTACGGACTAGCTTTACGAGCCCCCGTACATCCTGCAGCTTTGCCTCCGGGAAGCGGTCCTGCAACCAGTCGGCCTGTCGGATGAAGTACCTTGTTTGACGTAATGCATCGACAGCCTTGGCACGCATTGCCTCCAATATCTTGCGGGCTTTATTGATCTCAACGTTGACCCACAGTTCAGAGTCCTTCGCATTGCATTCCTTTATGGCTATGTCGATGATTCGGCTTGCGAGCTTAGCGGCCAGATCTATTTGCTTTGTCAGGTCGCGGCACCGTTCCGCCAGAGACTGCATAGCCTGGCGCGTTTTGTGGAGGGCGGCGTTGTCACAGTCTTTTCTTGTGGCCCATGTCGCGGCGTGCTCGTTCGCATCCTTGATGAACGCTTCGCAATCTGTTTTGTCCATCGCCTGCGCAGCCGTCAGTTCGTTCCAAGTCTCGGTCAGCGGGTTTGGATCGCGGAATTCGATCGAGAAGGGCTTCATGAGGACGAGGAGCTTTTCAAGAGAATGGCTGAATGCCGTAAGCGTCTCTTCGGCCGACTGCCCCATGGCGACGGCCGCCGAAAGGTAGGACTCAATAAGCCTCAAAAAGCGGTCTGATTGGCCTCGGTAAAGCCAGATGATTGCGGCGATATTCTTCTGCTGCTCCGGGCTGAAGTCGTAAATTGCTCGTGAAACCTTACGAAAACTTTTCCGAGCGTCGAGCATAAGCACTTGGTCCGAACGTTCAGAGTCGCGCTCCTTCGCACGATCAAAAAACCAGAGCTGACAGGGTACAGTGCGCGTGTAAAAGAAATTTCCGCGAATATCGATCATCACGTCCAAGGCCCCGGATTCGATCAGCTTCTGGCGAACCTTCGCTTCATCTCGCCCAGCACTTGACGCTTGGGAAGACATAACCACACCCGCCCGCCCATTCTCGTTCAGATAGCTATAGAAATACTGCATCCAGAGATAGTTAGCGTTCGAAACCTTCTTGTCTTTGTTCACCCCGGGGAGGCCGAATGGCAAGCGCTTGTCGCTCTTTACCTTTTCGGCGTCTACTTCATCTACGTTGAAGGGTGGATTCGCCATAACGAAGTCGCATTTTCCGGCGAGCTCGTGTGGGTCCTTGTAGTAGGTGATGGCTTCATTACCTGCTCTAATCGTGCCCTGTAGGCCGTGAACGGCAAGGTTAATCTGCGCGATCTTCGCGGTCGTCTCGTTCTTCTCGTGACCGTAGAAGGTAACGCGCTGCATCGTATCCTGCCCGGCATCCTCGATGAAGTGGCTTGATTGCACAAACATTCCGCCGGAGCCACAGGCAGGATCAAGGACGATTCCGTGGTCGGGCTCGATGACGTTGACGATGGTCTGCACAATAGAAGGCGGCGTGAAGAACTCGCCGTTGTCGTGAGCGCCCTGCTTGGAAAACTCTGCCAGAAAGTATTCGTAGATACGGCCAAATACGTCACCGGATGCTTTGCGCAGTGCGTCGGTGTCGAATTTGCGCATCATGCTTTCAAGGAGTTCGTCCTCGAATCGCTCGTAATCCTTGGGGAGCTGGCCGGCGAGCGGCGGAAAGTGCTTCTCAACCGCTTCCATCGCCACTGTAATCGCCTGACCCAAGTTGCCGTTCTTCTGTTGTTCAAGAATCTCGTCGTACCGTGCTCCGTCGGGTAGCATCATGGCTCGGCGCCGCAGGAAGTCGCCATCGACCAAAGGCCGGTCTGGAATCTTGCCAGCCGCCTTGTCGGCCTGGATCGCCGAGAGCGCCTCATAGTACCGATTGGTGGCCTGTCGCAGGAACAGAAGCCCCATGATCGGCATGAAGTACTCGTTGGACGCAAGCCCAGAGTTGGCTCGGAGACTGTCCGCCATCTTCCAAAGGTCAGAATCGAATTGCTCAATATTGTTCAGATGGTCGGCGGTCATTCTTCCCTTGGTCTATCCACGTCAAGTCGATCAAATCAGTACCAGCGCTCCAACTCAGCACAGTGGCGGAGAGCAGTTTGAGATTTCCATTTGCCTAATGATACTAATGCACCGCTCGAAGGGCACATCCACTTGCGGAGTTTGGCGAGCCGTTCTGGGGAGAGACTGCGGGAACCGCGCCGCCCGCTGGATGAACTATTCAGGCTTTTTGCGCTCCAAAGGACCGTGCGGGAGGTTAGGCGGAGAATCGGCGAAGGCGGAAGCGCTATGAGCTTCAGCTTCAATTGAGAGGCGGATGGACTTCACTCACCAAGAGACAGCTCAAAATGCAAAGATAGAAGACCTGATCCCAAACAGCACAATGCAGATAGAGACGGACTGGGTTTCCGCTCCTCGGTCGATTCGGGGCCAGGACCAGCTCGGTTGCCAAGCTCCCTGCGAGCTTACCTATTCCCAACTTCTCCCAGGCATCACAAACGTCACCGATCGCGCCCGCTATTTCTCCTTCTACGCTTGGGTCACATGGTCGTTGGACAAGCGATTCCCAACGATGAGCGAGGGGCGTTACGTCGAACTGTATCGCAGGGCGGATTGTCTATATACCCTGATCGCTGCTCAAGAGTCGAAGACATCGGAAAACGTTAGGCAAGCCGAAGCGATGATCGGTCGCCTCCGGCTACTACCTGCCCTCGACCGATTAACAAGTGGCACTCCGCTGCGCCTCTCCGACTATGCGACTCAGGAGGAGTCAGAGGAGCGATATTTCAAGAACCGTATGGGAGGACTGGGTCAGTATTATGTCGGGCCGCTCGCTGAACTCGGAATTTGCGCAAAGGCCGCGTCGGGGCCCTGGATCAGATACACGCAGGAGTTCGGCGAGGTCTTGGCAAACACAATCGAAACCTCGCTCCCATCGAACGCTTTCTGGGCTGCCGTTGAGAGCGACGTAATCACGATTGAAGATTTGATCGCACTGAGGGAATTCTCCCCCCATCTACTACCAAACAGCTCAAACGAACAAAACCTGCTTCTCGATATGTTTTTCGTTCGGAAGGCTTACACTGACCGTCTTGGTGACGTGAAGGGTATACAGAGACGCCATACCCTTGCCCTCATTCTGCATCTCGGAGAGTCACTTTCCACAATTGATGGAACAAGGCTGTCCGAATGGACCTTTCGACCTATCGTCTATTCCGGGGCTTTACCGGCTGGCTTGGCATGGGATGTTCCACCAGCACTCGTTGAGACCCGGAAACTCTGGTCAATCTACGAACGTAACGACCTGCTATCGAGTGCCTGTCTAATACTTTTTGCCGCAAGCTTAAGTCGCCTGCGCCAGGAGGCATCAGACGGCTTCACCTACTTTGAATCTGTTGAAAGCTTCGCCGAACACTATTCGGGAAATGCCTCCGTCAAAGGCAGCCTTGACTCTTTGAGCGGGAAGACCTTCGGCGAGTTGGTGGCGCATGTGCGCAGCGCTGGCCCTTCATTGGCAAATTGGAATGATCCGATGCACGAGTATTCGCTGGAGGATCAACTCGTCAAAGACTGGTACGCCAAAGTGAAGCCGCCACACCATTTCGTCGCCAATACAATTCTGCTGCTCGCATCGCTTGCAGCGCGACAAACCAACTTTCCCCAGGCTTATGGGAACTTGCTCATCCAAGCCCAGGATCTGGAGACGTAACCGATTAACCTCGTCAGTTTCCACAAACGTGTTTCTGGTTGGGAGTCGATGCCGCTAAACGATGTTGCGAAGGACTTGATCGCCTGGTGTTTGAACACCCATCTCACCGTGGCACTTCGGAAGCTGTGGCAGACCAGGACCAGTAGCTTCCACGTTAGGCCAGCCGAAAATGGTCTACAAGTCGTTGGAGACATTCCGCCGCCGACAAGGACACTCCCCCGCATTCGACAGAGCATACGAATTCTTGAGGATCTGGGCGCACTTCGAGAGCATGAAGCTGATGCTGGACGCCTATTGCTCACTCCGCTCGGAAAGACTCTCTTGGAGAACTCTCTTGCCTGATCAGATTTCAATCCTCGACATTGCGGAGAGCACCGGGTTTGAGGCTTCGCTCATCACTACGTTCAACGCATCTTTGCCGTTTTACGAAGAGATCGTACTGCGTCGTCTTCGCGCCAATGGATGTCGCAAAAACGTCGTGCTCATGGATGCCGCGCAGTGTTCGGCCGCATGGGCTTCAGAGGCAACACGTCCTCGACTTGCTGGGTACGACTACTCACTGATCCCAGTACGTTCCAGCGCGGCGTTTCATCCCAAAATCGCCATCTTTGTCGGTCCCACACGAGCGTCGATTCTGGTTGGAAGTCACAACCTTACCGTTGCTGGCTTCGGGTACAACCGAGAATTGACGAACTTGATCGGCCTCTCGGCCAAGAAGCAAGACGATGCGGGAAGCATCTTGAACGACATTTGGGGTTCTCTCGCCAGTTGGCTCGAAAAAGCGTCTGGTTACTGTCCGCCAGAACTCATCCAAGAGGCCCTTTCGCTTCAAAAGCACCTAAAGCCGTTTTTGAATCCAGGTGCAGTTCACAACTCAGCTATTTTCCTTTCTCAGGCAGCAGGTGAGATAGGTCTATTTGCCAAATTGAAAGAGTCAGTCAACTTTGGAGTCCGTCGTGTCCTTGTCATTGGGGCATTCTTCGATGAAAAGCTGGCCTTTCTGAGGGCGATCCGCTCAACATGGCCTGGGGCCGAAATTGTGGTGGGAATCGACCCGGACACCGTGTATCTTCCGATATCCTCTGGAGACGCTAAAACCCGGTTTGTCGATACTGGAACGCTGTGGGTTGAAGAGAATGGCAGATACCTACATGCCAAGGCGGTATACATAGAGGGCTTCGACTCGCAGAAGATTTTCATTTCTGGTAGTGCGAATCCAAGCGGTCCAGGCTGGGGGATTGAATCAGCGGCCGCCAATACCGAAGCGGTGATGTTGCTGAAAGACGCGAACGCCCTCGATGCTCTGAAGAGGACTGGGCTGGAAGGTCTGTTTGATCTCCCGGCGCTATCCGCAGAAATATTGAAATGCACGACGGGTAAGGCGAGTCAGTCGAGAATCTCGACCCAACCGAGCGCTCCTCGCATTGTCGTCGGAACAGCCGATGGGGAGGCGAAAAGAATCACGGTAAGGTTTCCAGATGCGCAGTTGGTTAAGAGCATCTCACCTTTAGACGACAACGATGGATTCCTCCCAATCCATCTGACCTTCACTGCCGAAACTTCAATTCTCGAGATCGTCATGGACGAGAGTCCCGGTGACATCAGGTCGTTGCTCTTAAAGAGCGACCTCACAGCTATTGCCCGAGTGATTGTTCATCACACGGCGATAGTAACCGCCGCCTCAGCTTCAACCAAGCAGCACCAAATTCGTGTAGCCCTCGGAGAACTTGGCGACTCTGGAGCCGACATCTCCCGTTTGATTGAGCAAGTAAGCAGCGTGATCTTCTCAGGAGACGTGACCAAGCATGCGACTTCAGTCAGGCGCTCAACAGGCTCCGGCCAGGAAGCAGTAGACAAGGAGCGCCCTACATCCTTATCCGTGAGCGTCGAGGAGATCGCAACTCAGCGGCGTAAACGAAGGCTCCTTGAAGGCGGCGACCTGGGATACCTTTTGGACATCCTGATCCAGAGGCTCCATATACCAAAAGCTTCCAGCCCCAAATCTATCGCGGATGCCGAGGCAGGCAATCCAGAGGAAGGTCAAGACGACGATTTAACCCCGAATACAGCTTCAGCTATCGACGACGAAGCAATTGCCACAGCTATTTTTGCCAAGTCCCGTTCACTCATCAATAAAATGATCGCTCGGGAAGCGCTCGCTGCGGCTGAGCCAGAGCGAGTGACGGAAATGCTGGCGCAATTGACGGCAGTACTCGCAATCATCAAAGAGCTGAAACACCTTGAGATGCAGGGGCGGTGGAAGGATAAGGATTTTGCGCTTGTCGATCAGGATGCCATACACAAACTGATGACGAAATCGATGTTCTATCTCTTCTCATCAACTCATGCACTTTGGCGCGCGGTCGAGGCTGAAGACATTGGCACTGAGGAGTTACGCAGCCTGAATGTCCTGCTCAGTTGGCTTGCTTGGGAAATTGGCTATGAATATAAGCAGGATGTGGCGCCAGTTTGGACTTTCGAAGACCCAGGCGAATACGAATTTCTACTTGCCGGAAACGCTTATTTGGGGAAGCTCTTTCCTCGTTTGGTGGCCGACGATCTTTCAAAGTCTCTGGAGATGGCGGTATTAAGCACCATCAACCCAGTTCCGAAGGACAAAGCAGATGCGAATGCTTGGCTCGACCGAAGCCTCCGCCTCGGCAGGACTCTCAAAGTAGGAGCTTCGGCGATTTCTAAGGATGGACGGGCGAACTTCAGAGTTGGCGGCTACGCCTACGTGCCGAATCGAGTTGAACCTTGGACTGTCGTTCTGGAAGTAAATGACAAGCTGGTAAAGCTATGGGATTTTGAAGAAGGCAAAGATGGCGACCTTGAACACAGGGGGTTCATGCGTTCCTTCGTTATGGCCTTCCAGCCAAGCGACACGACGGCTGCATAGATTCGTGCATTGTGTGTGAAGCCCTTCATGAGAGTTGAGCCCACCTAACGCTGAATTCAGTAGTAAGTCGCGTTCGTCGCGTGGTAAAGGGGAGGTGCAGGAGGGGGAACGCCTCCTGCCTTTGGGGTGGGAGGGGTGCAGGGGAAGGAACGGCCCCGCCGCCCGGAATTCGCGGGCAAGAATGGAATCGGGGCCGCGCAAACGCGGCCCCGATGCTTGAAACGTGCTTCTTCGTCTATGCAGCAATCTTCTTTGTAGCGGTTTTGTTTTTTGCGGATTTGACGGAAGTGGGTGCCTTCCGCAGCTTCATTTCCTTCTTGGGTTGGGGCGGTACGAAGACGGCCTCGGCTTCGATGAGGAAGTCGAACTCGCCTTCGCGTGGAATGCCGCGGTATCCAGTGAGTGCTAACCGAAGGGCGAAGCCTGTCAGCTTGTCGTCGGTGAGGCCGTCGATGGTGGAAAGCAAAATATCCTCGGCGGTCTGCTGGTTGTTCTCGTTGTCGCCGACGAAGTGTTCGGCTACGTCGTCGGTGAGCGTGTAGTGGTCAAGGTTGACGAGGGCGCGGAGGAACACCCTCAACTGTGCGGCGGTGAACGTCGGCGGCGCATTCTCAATGATGTGGTTGAAAGTGCCTTCGCGGGCTTTCACTATCTCGGCTTTGCGGTTGCGCTCGGCCTCGATCTCCGCTTGCTCCTGCTCGAACTGCTGTTTGCGCTCCTGCTCCCTACGCTGCCGCTCTTCCTCATGCTCCTCCCTGCGCTGCTCGAACTCGCGTTGACGCTCTGCGGCCTCCTCCTCCGTCTCGGCCTCTGGCGCGGGTGCGATGGTCGGGGCGGGGTTGGCGGCTGCTTCGGCTGCGGCTTGCGGGTCATGCACCGGACAGTTCTTGTCGGTGCAAACCGTCAGCTTCCGGCCAAGCTGCTTACCGTAGACGATGATGGCGGTCTTGGTGGCGGCGCATGGCACGACGGGTTCTGCGTCGGGGTTGTCGATCACGGCTTCAATCTCTCGAACGTGGCCGCGCTGGACGGCTCCCGGTCGCTGCTCCTTGGGATTGCGCCAACCGTTCTCGATCTGGACGAGGCCGGGATGGGCTGTAATGTCCCGGTCAAGAAATACCTCAACCTTGCTGTGGTAGCAGCTTGAATCGAGGCATTGGTCGCCTTGTACGTCGCAGAAGAGAGACGTGTTGTGTCCACTGCGGCGGGGGCAGGTGACGCAAGCTCCGGCGGTGGGGTTGAGGGTCGGGTCTTCGCGGTCGAACGGCGCATCCGCGAGAGACAGATAGAGGTTGGCCTGTATCCACGCGGCAAGATGCTTGGCGGGTAACAGATGCGGCTCTTTGTCCTGCCAGTCTTTGCGCCAGCACTGCTCGTAGGCGTTTGCCTGTGCGTCCTGGGGAAGACGGGCGATGAGATTGGCGTGGCTGGCGGTGATACGCTCCTGAGTGAACGCCTCCGCCACAGTGGGGATAAGTTGCAAGAGGGACAGACGGGCGTATATGTGGCTTGGGCTCTTGCCGGACTTTTCGACCAAAGCGGCAACGTCGTAGCCGGGGATGTCGAGCAAACGCTGGAAACCCTGCGCTTCCTCGTAAGGGTGAACGTCTACCCTCTGACTATTCTCCACTAGCTGCCATTCGAGCGCCTTGGCGTCGTCGATCTCGACGATACGGGCGGGAATGGAGAAAAGCTCCGCAAGCTGCGCTGCACGGAAGCGTCTTGCTCCCGCAACGATCTCGAAGCCTTCATTGTTGGGCCGGACGGTGATGGGTTGGATGAGGCCGTTGTGCTTGATGCTCTCGGCGAGTTCCCTGAGCTTGCCTTCATCGAACGTGCGGCGGGGGTTGGTAGTGGACTCGTGGATGGTGTCGATGGCGAGGAATTGGAATGCGCTGCTATCTTGCATGGCTGCTCTCCTTGAACGGTTGCACTGCGTTGGGTGTTTTGGAGCGGACGCGCTTCCCATCCGCTCCGGGCGGGAAAGGGTTAAGCGCGTGGGGTCTGCTGCTGCTCAAAGGCTTCGGCGAAGCCCTGCAATCGCAGGTTGTTGTCCCACACCTTGGCGAATCGCTGATGCTGCTGGTGCAAGCTGACGAGGTAAACGTAGTGGTCGCGGACGATATTGCGGCTCCACTGCTCCACGCCTACATAGTCGTTCCGGTAATAGAAAGCGTTCAGGTGTGGCCCGTCCGCGAATCCAAGCTCGAAACACATCTCCGGGTCGCGCATGAGGTCGCCATTCTGCTCGCCGTAGTGACAGACAGAGATAGCGGGGAGTCCGCATGGGCCTGACTCGTCGGTGGCCTCGATGACCAAAGCCATATAAGGCGGGTTCTCGATCTTGAGGTACAGGCCGTGGTGCCAACCTCCGGCCTGTTTGAGAATGGAAAGAATGGTCTGCATTACGCCACCTTCGCCAGTTCTGCATCGGGCATCGCTGCCTGTTCTGCGGTGGGCGGCTGCAAGGCTGCGAGGATGACGCCGGAGGTCTGCTGGATAACCTCCAAGCTCTCGGCCAAGAGTGAGGCGTTGCCATGATAGAGATTGATGTAGTCGGCGCTCGCCGTTCCGGTTTCGAGTCCTACGGCCTTGCCGATCACAAACGCGATGGCCTCGGCCTCCGTCTCCCGTACTACCTTGGTCGTGGTCGTCCTGCGCTCGGCCTTGTGCAACATCTCATGCGCGAGTTCATGCACAAGGGTTGAAAACTCCTCGGCCTCGGACTGTCCGGGCAGAATGGCAATCTTTCCGCCGTAGCTCATGCCCAGCGCGGGGGCAATCTTCTCGGTAAAGACAAGCTCGATGCCCTGGGCTCCTATGAAGGAAACAAGACGGTCGCGGTTCTCGCCTACCGTTCCGGTCATCTCCCGCAAGGTGGGAAGCTCTGCGCCTTCGGTCTGCTCCACGTCAAATACGTAAGCATTGCGAAACCCAACCAAGACGCGGGTGTTCTGCTTGGTAATGTCCTTATTGGCTTCCTCGTCTTTCTTGCGCTTGATGCCGACGATGGGGGCAAGAATCCGAATCCCCTTCTCGCCTTTTTTCACCTTCCGGCCTAGCTGGTTCCATGCGTACAGGCCAGCAACGCGGGTTGCGTCCGGGCGCTGCCGTGCGATCTCCAGAATGTTTCCAAAGCTGTAGTTGTGGAATCGGCTCATCGCGTCGAGGTAGGCGGTGAGTGCGTCCGAATGTCCGGCCTCTAGCTGGTCAATGAGGCTCTTGACGTTAGCGGCGATGATGTCTTTGGCGGTCTGCCGTTGGTGCGGCTGTTTGGGGTTTTCGCTGATGGGGGTAACGCTGCTGGTGGTGGTCATGGGTGCTTCCTCCTTGGGTGTTGGCCTTTGCACGTCCGCGTTGAAACGCGGCATGTACATGCCGAACGCCACCTGGCGAAGGCGGGGGTAGCAAGGCGCAAGGGGAGGGGTCTCCCCACCGGAGCGAAGCGGAGGCGGCCAAAGGCCGGTCTGCACAAGCGAAGCGCGGAAGATTGGGGATACCCCTTGTCGCCGCGCGATCGGGGCAGAGCCCCTGAGCGTACTTAGCACTTGCGTTACGAAATAGACCGGAGACATGGTTTACAGCGAAGCGCGACGGTAACGGACACGCGCCGTTTGGGTGACACACGACGATGGAGTATGCCCTGGAAAGAGAGTTGTATCTTGGATCAACGTTTGCAGTTTTTATCGAGTTATCAGAAAAAAGAGATGTCAGTAGCGGACCTGTGTCGCGCGTACGGGATCTCACGTCCAACGGCCTACCGCTGGATCAACCGTTACAATGAGACCGGACCCGAAGGACTAGTGGATCGCAGTCGCAGGCCGCATACCTGCTCGCACGCAACCCTTGAACCGATGGAGAACGCTATTCTCGTGCTCCGTGCCAAGCATCCGTCTTGGGGCGCACGCAAACTCAAGGCAAGGCTGGAAATGTTACAGCCAGAACTGGTGTGGCCTGCAGCTAGCACGTTCGGAAACATCCTGAGCCGCGCGGGCTTGACGAGTCCACAGAAGAAAAGAAAACGCATCACGCCTTGCTCAGAGCCGTTCTCAATGGTCACGGGACCCAATCAGCTGTGGTGTATGGATTTCAAAGGCTACTTCGTGACGGGCGACGGCAAGCGATGCGATCCGTTTACGATAACCGATGCTTATAGCCGTTACTTGATTCGTTGCCAGATTGTCTCGCGCATCGACCTTAGCCAAGTTCGAGCGATCTGTGAAGCAGCTATGAGGGAATACGGAATGCCTGCTCGAATCAGGACCGACAACGGCGCGCCGTTCGCGGGCACAGGGCTCATGGGACTTTCGAAACTCGCGCTCGGCTGGATGAAGCTTGGGATTGTTCACGAACGGATTCAAGCAGGCCGACCGCAACAGAACGGTCGTCACGAGCGCATGCATCGCACGCTGAAGGAGGACACGACGAAACCGCCTGCGTCATCTCTTCGTGCACAGCAGAGCCGCTTCGATAATTTTCGCTACGTCTTCAATAACGAGCGCCCACATGAGGGCCTGAAGAACGCAGTACCGGCCAGTCTCTATCACCCCAGTTCTGTCCGACTGCCACGTAAATTGCCGGAGTTCACGTACCCCAAAGGGCTTCTTCTGCGAAGAGTGAATAACAGTGGCGACATCAGCTGGCACAAGACCAGAATTTTCATCAGCGAAGTATTCCGCTTCGAAGAGCTCGCACTTGAGCTAACCACACCAGGGTTCTATCGAGTTTACTTTCGAGACCTCGAGGTCGGAGAGTTAAATGCGGAAGAGCTTCGTTTCAGAGCTTCACGAAGAGTTGTTTGAGTCTCGATGAGTGCATCGGCCCTGATATGGAGTGACAGTGTCAACTCCGCACAACTGTGGGGTTGTTTCTTGTCGTTGCCGTTGCTTTTGTCCTTTCCCGAAGACAGAGCGAGCAGCAGTCAGAGCAGTTTTGGGCGACGATTGATCAGTCTGATATTCGCGGGTCGAAACCGCATAATCATGATCCGTCGGGAGCTGCCTCTGACTGTTATCGCGAGTCCGGTTGAGCCTGTCGCATAGGCCGAGCGAGGGTTCTCCTTCGTGCTTGCCCTGGCTGCTGCTGGCTCTGTGTTCGAGATGGATGTCAGCGTTCATCGATAGTGTTCTTGTCTTTGTCCTTCTTAGTAGGCTTTTGCTTTGCGTTGTTGTCAGGCTGCAACTTGCTGCCTAGAGACAGTCTCTGCTCTGGTTCCAATAGCCCAGATAAAGCCGAGTAGCTCTCGAGCTACAGCTGTGACGACCTTCCTCTGGTCCTTGCCGGCCGCACCCAGGTTCACGTATCGCTTGTGCAGCCTGTGTTGCGCCTTCCATGCAATCTCCTTGGCCTCTTCGGAGATGCTCTCCTGTCGTCTTCGCAGACCGTACCAGATACCTGGCGGACGACGGTAGCTCCACGCGGCTTCGACAACGATGCGTCGCAGGTGCGCGTTGCCAGTCTTCGTGATGCCTCCGCGTCTCGTTCGTTTACCACTGGAATCCTCGCTTGGTACAACGCCGCAGTAACCCATCAGTTGCCGAGCGCTGTCGAAGCGAGATACCTGGCCCAACTCACTCGCAATGGTCACAGCTGAGATGTCTGCGATACCGCGTAGTGCCTGTAGATCGTTGATGACCTGTTGCAGCGCTGGTGATGCCAGCTTCACCGCCTCCAGGATGGCTTCCTGCAGCCGTGCCACCCGTCCCCGCATGTGCTCGACTTCGTGCAGATAATCCTGGCGCGTAGACTCTTGCCCGATCTGGGTGAAACGCAGCTGCGCGACCCAGATCAAATAAGGTCTTGTCCAAGGCCTGACTCCGGTCGGTGGCCGCTGACCGCAGCGGAAAAGGAACTTGCTCAAGCGATGCCGCGCTCGGGTCTGATCTTGCTTGGCTGCTTCGCGGGCTCGCACCAGATCGCGTAACGCTTCCGAACCCTCATCCGGAACCCACACCGCCGTCAGATCCCCGGACCGATAGCAACGTGCCAGCTTCTCGGCATCTCGCCGATCGGTCTTTACTCGATCGCCAGCCTTAGCCGGTACCAGCGTGGGTGCCACAACTTCGCACTCGACGCCGAGCTCCGCCAGTTGCCGGTACACGACGTAGCCGGTTGGCCCAGCCTCGTAACATGCTTTAAGCTTGGCTGCCGGACCAAGCTTCTTGATCAACTTGCGAATAGACTCCGCGCGGTTCGGAATCGTTCCTAGACTCCGCACTTCACCTTCTGGCTCCGCGACCGCCACGGCGATCGTCTCAGCGTGGACATCCAAACCTAGAAATCAGTACCTTCTCCTTCATGACCGGCTCCCTTCCGCTTGTGGCTCTGAACTGTGCGTCCGTAAGGACGCTCACAGCCTAACCCACGGTCGGCGCATCGGCGCCGGTCACTCCATACTGACTGTTAGCCTCAATCGACATCGCATTCGACCGACCGGCGAAGCAGAAATCCGCTTCTCAGGACAATTCTACCTCTGCCGCTCTGAGGAAAGGGTGGTCAATCCGATGCCGTCGTCGCTGATCTTACGCAAAATCGAAATGCACTTAGAAGTTGAGAGCCACTCCAAGCTGGATAAAGCGGGAGTTAATCTGCGAAGTGGATTTGCCGAAGCTGCCACTTGAGAGATCCGAGGTGACTGCGCCGAGGTTCGGGCGGTTGAAGAGGTTGAAGATGTCGGCCCGAAACTCAAGGCCGATGCCTTCATGGACGGAGTTGTTCTTACGAATGCCGAGATCGGTGTCGGCGTAGCCGGGATTGCGGAACTGGTAAGGGATCTCGGTACCCTCGGACCCGAGGCTCGGTTGGGGAAACTGTCCTGCGGCAAAGATTCCAGTGGCGTTCGTACGGCCGAGATAGGAGCCGCGGTCGGTGGCGTAGTTGTATGTGGAGACGTTTGGGAAGTCGTAGTTGCGGCCGTCGGCGTTGTAGTCTCCGCTGGCGGCGGTGATACCGTTGATGACTCCGGCACTGTTGCGCGTAGGTTGGAAAGAGGCGCTGGTAGAGACGACGAAGGGTGTGCCGCTCTGCAAGATCGTTGTGTTGCTGAGGCTGAAGCCGTTGGTGACGAGATTGAGGAAATGGTTGTTGCTGTGAGTGCCGGGAATCTCATAGTTGATGAGTAGGGATAGGCGTTGCGGGGTATCCCATACGGACGGCGCGTAATACTGGCTGATATTAAATGGGGTGGGATATATCTGCGAATTGTCCGATGAGTGTGAGTATGTGTAGGACGCACTGATGAAGCCGTGCTTGTTGAAGCGGCCACGCACCGAGACGAGCATGGCGTTATAGTTGGCGTGGGCGATGTTGCGGATGTAATAGAGCGCACCGAAACTTGGGTTAAGGCGGGTAAGAACGTTGTTGTTGACGATCAGGTCACCGTCGAAGCGGTTGATGTCATCACCCCAGTTGACGGTCGTCTGGGCTCCGCTATCGGTCAGCAGGTTGTCGGAATGAGATCCGGAGTAGCCGATGCTGCCGACGAGCTTGAGCGGAAGTTGAGCGTCGACCGAAGCGGAGTAGATGTAGCTGTTGGTGGACTTGATGGCGGGATCGATTCCCCCCACCTGGATCTGCAGACCGGTAAGGCCGCCGTGTGCGTCAAGCGAGCGAGCAGGCAGTGAAGGATAGGTGAAGCCGTAAGGAAAGACGTTGCTCGTGCCGATGGTGAGCACGGGAGCGGTGGTAGTGCCGGCCAGGAAGGTGGGGGTAATGTAACTGGGTGGGTTGGCCTTCAGGCGGGAATCGCTGATGCCGAGCGTGGGCCAGTCACGGTAGAGGCCGAAACCACCTTTGAAGATAAAGCGGCCGTTGGAGGTGGGATCCCAAGAGAAGCCTGCCCTGGGACTCCAGACATTTGAGATAGAGTGGGCGAAAAAGTGAGGCGTCTGCACCATATTGCCGTTAGCAACCTGCTGTTGAATGGTTGAACCGGCGCCGAGGTAGAAGTTGGCAAAGCCGGTACCGTTCAGTGGGTAGGGGTTGCCGAAGTTATCCCAGCGGACGCCATAGTTGACGACAAGGTTCTTGCGGGCGCGCCAAGAGTCCTCGACAAACGCGCCGTAGGTGGCAGAGCCGTACCCGATATTGGCAAGCTGGGGCTGACCGGTCAACGGATTGAATGAAAGGCCGGACTCCTGGTGGGGTGCGTCGTTCACGAAGTCGATGAGATTGTTGTAGGCGAAGACGGGTTGCGAGTTGAGCCCCTGGAAGTTAGCGATGTCATATCCCTTCCAGCCATCGAAGCCACCTTTGATGGTGTGGGCGCGACGGGTGAAGAAGATGTTGTCGCGGTAGTGGAAGTTGCGTTGGATGTAGTTGGTGTTGGCTCCGCTGACGCCGAAGCCGGCAGCCTGGCCGGTGATGTTGGCGACGGGGATGCTGAACATGCCGACCTGCGGGGCGTTACCTTCAATGCGGACGAAGCCAAAGGCCGCTTCGTTGATGAAGTCGGGGCTGAACGTGTGCTCCTCGTTGAGTTGGATGGAGCGGCTGACGTATGCCGAAGAGTTATTGAAAGCGGGACGGATGTTTGCGGTCGTAGTGGAGAGCGGGGTGTAGTAAACTCCGGCGTAGACCCGATCCTTCTTAAAATATTTGTCAGCGCGGCCGTTGTACTGGCTCCCATTGCGGATGTTGGCGAAGTTGAAGTTACCGTTGTCGATCACCGCGGTTGAGCAGGGGAGGAAGTCGGTAGCGGCAGTGTTGCAGGTCGTGGGAAAGAGTTGGGCCGCTGTCTTGGCGACGCTCGTGGTAGTGGCGGCTGTGGGCGCGAATTTCGTGAGGAAGCTGGTGCCCAAGGAGTTGGCGTAGCTGGTGCGGGCGAACGTCGTGAAAGCCGGGTCTTCGTAGGTGGTGGTGCCGGTGGAGCTCTGCGTGGAGCGAAGGGTCTGGTAGGCGAAGAAGAAAAAGGCCTGGTGGCGCGGGATGAGCGGGCCGCCGATGGAGGCGGAAAAGTCGTTGCCGTGAAAGGGTGCAAGCTTGTGAACAAACTCAGTGCCGGCGGTGAGTTTTTCGGAGTTATAGAAATCGCTGACCCGACCGTGGAACTTATCTCCTCCTGCCTTGGTGGAGAGGATCACTTCGAGCGAACTGGCGCGACCGTAGTCTACGTCGTAGGTGTTGACTTGGACGGTGGTTTCCTGGACGGAGTCGCCGTTAGGGACGATATTGAGGACGCCTGGGCGAATGTAGCTAGTGACGTCAAGGTTGTCGATGACGTAGAGATTGCCCACGCTGCCGCGTCCGTTGGCGCTGGCGCTGACCTGGTTCTCGGGCGCGAAGTTGTCCGGCCCCGAACCTGTGGTCTGATTGCCGGTGGCGCCGAGGCCGACGACGCCCGGAGCGTACGTGACGAGCGAGATGAGGTTGTGGCCGGGGAGAGGAAGCTCGGATATCTCCTGCGTGGAGAGCGTGAGTTGGTTGCGAGTCTCGGCTGTATCCAGTAGAGGGGCTTGGCTGGTGACCTGGACGACCTGACTGCTTCCGGCAGGAGCCAGAATGACGGGTACGTTTTGGGTCTGGCGGGCGTCCAGCGTAACGTTCACCCGGGAGATGCCGAAGGATGCGGCATTGACGGTGACGGTGTAGACGCCAGGGCCTAGGGTGACGAACTGATAGTTGCCGCCGGAATCGCTGGTTAGCGTGGTGAGGACGTGCGTGGCGGCATTTTCCAACGTGATGGAGGCGTTGGGGACGAAGGCGCCGCTGGGGTCTTGTACGGTGCCCTGAATGCTGCCACTAAACTGTGCCTCAGCCGCAACGGAGACGAACAAGAGCAGTATGGAGAGGAGAAAACGACGAGAAAATTTGAAGATCATGGAGCAGACCCCTGGGTGTCCGTTTGACGGCCGAAATTTGAACGCCTGGTTGAACGACAGCGACTATACATTCCTAAAACACAGTTTGTCGACATAAATAATGCAGGCTGCGCCGGGCGTGAAATTGTGTTAAAAAGCCACACAATCCAACGACCGGCTTATGCGCCCCAGGCCTGTAACTGAGCAAGGCCGCAGGCGGTGGAGGGCTGGAGGCGGAAGGTTGCGCGAAGGCGTTCAGTGGCGATCGGGGGGAAACGATAGGACGTGGAGCAGCGGGCCAGAGGCCGCTGATTGATGGGAGTCGGAAGCTCTATCCAGCCGCCTCGGCTCCAGTAGCTCAGACGGACGTGCTCCGGGGGTTGGACCCCCAGGTCGTCTGCGCAGAAATAGAGCTCGATGCGGTGGATGGTACGCGGGGTGCCGAGTCGGACCTCGAACCACTGGACAGCGTCGGGCTCGAAGGCGGAGGAGCCGCGCGTGGTCCATCGGTTTGTGGGGACGGCGTCGAACCATATGGCACCATCGATGGCATTGGCGGGCGGGTCGTCAGGGTGACTCCAGGAGGCGAGGGCGAGGGGGAAGGGTGAGTCGCCGGCGTTGACGGCGAAATTACGCTCCGAAACAAGAGCAGGTAGGGGAGTGTGATCCGGTAAATGGGCCGTGAGCCGAGTCAACTCGGCGGAGCGAGCGAGGACGACGCCGTCGGCTATGATCTGCAGCCCGCGGCCGCGGCCGTAGCGCGAGCCGTCGCGATCCCAGAGGACGGTTAGGTTTGTGCCATGGTAGAGGATGTCCTCGGCTGCGAAGTAATTCCAGTCCGGTGGAGCGAGAGGGTTGATCTCGACTACGTTATCGCGGCGGGGGCGAAGGCCGACGATGCCGGTCAGGACGAGATCGATGAAGCTGGAGTGGAAATAGTGGTAGCCAATGGGCCGGAGTTCGGTCCACTGCGGGCGGTCGGGGTCGTGTGACTCAGCGATGAAAGGCTCGTTGCCGTTGCGGTGGAGCGCGGTGTAGGTACGGAAGATGCTGTACCAGTCGGCGCGGGAGAAGGACTGGTGATGTTTGTAATCGTTGAGGAGGTTGGCGCCGCCGGCGAGAAGACGGGAGGTGTGGAAGGGCCAGGTCTGGCCGTTATGTCGGCACTCGCCGTAAAGGACGGAGTACCAGGGGTCGTTCTTTTCTGCGGTACGCGGGCCGTACTGGCCGGCGAAGACCTCGGGGTCGGTCGCGAAACGCCAGGCTCGGGCATAGCCGGTGGCGGGTCCGGCTTCGTCGTTATCGTCGGGAATACCGTATCGCCAGAGGTGGTAGGCGAAGATTTCGCGGCCTTTGCCGACGCCGGCCTGCTGGGGCTGGAAGCCGAGTCCGGTACGGACGGCATTTGTCTGCCAAATGAAACTGCCCGCACGGACGGAGCGATGGCCTTCGGTATCGCCTTCGGCATACTCGTCGTAACGCCAGCGGTGCAGGAAGAACTCGCGCGCGGGGTCCCAAAGCTTGGTTTGTAAGGCTTCTTTCAGCGCCCGGGCCTTGCCAGCGAATTCTTGGGCAACGGCGTTCTGCTGAAGCGCGGCGGCAAGATCGGCGATCGCCCGGGCCTCGGCGATCAGGACTGCGTTGATGTCTGGGCGATAGCCGGCACCGCCACGGATCTTGTAGCCGGTGATGCCGCGGAGACCCTCGCTCAACTGTGCGGAGGCGAGGTTGAACTCCGAACCCATGTCCCTGCCGGTATCCCAGAAGAGACCCATCGCCGGGTCGAAGCCGCAGTCCGTGGGATAGGCGACAGCGCCCTTTTCCCATGCGCGATAGTTGGCGATACTATGCTGGAGGAGGTCTGCTAGAGGATGCGGACCACCGTGGACGCGCGCCAGAGCGTCGCCGACCCAGTTGGGGGCGAAGCCGTAGGCGCGCGGCTTGGCGCCGGGGACGGTGAGGAAGTAGCGCAGATAGTCGCGAGCAGGGGCGCGGTTTTTCAGCCAGCGAAGCTCGTCTATCTGGAGGTCGGCCGCGGCGGATATTCCGCCGTACCGTCCTGCCCAAGTAATGCCTTGCCCGGGGAGGAACTCCGTTGCGATGTAGCCGGTTTCCGGCGAGGTGTACCGCAGGTGGCGAGTGACGACCTCCCAGCGGTAGTAATAGATTTCATCAATTTCGAGGTCGGGCGATTCAAAGAAGGGAATGTTGCGCTTGTACCAGGGCCAGTCGCAATTCTGCCAGAAGTGGAAGCGGCGGAGCTGGGCATCGCGATCCAACACAGGACCAGCCGCGGGCTTGTCCCCGGGCAGCGTCGAAATTCCCGCGGCGGGCAGTGCAAGGAGCGAGCGCTGGCAGAATGTGCGACGGGTCCATTTGCCCAAATTGTCCGCTTCGGCCATGAATGCGTGCTCTCCGTATCAGCGAAACTCGACGCCGCAGAGATGGACCTCGACCCCCAGGTGCGCGGCCATGGAAGCCTTTGCCGCGAGCGCCTGCAGGGCCTGAGTGCGATCTTCCGCATACGCGATGCTGATGTGGTTGGCGCGGTGCCGCGCCATGAACTGATCGCGGGTGACGCCTTCAAGGATGACGCTGACCATGGGCCACTCATAGGTGACTTCACGCCATCGCCGCTCGGTCTCCGCGGCCGGCAGTCCTATGACGTTGGCTAGGCCAATGTCCATGTGCATGGCGCCAGCCTCCACGAAGATGCGGCTCCAGACGACTGGGCCAGGTCTGCCGATGCCTTTGAGCGTGCCGCCGCCGAGGGGAAAGTACATGGCGGGTTGGCGCTCGCTGCTGGAACCGGCGTAGCCGCCAACGAAGTGGCTTGCGGGCGCGGCGCCGGATATCTGGAAGAGCCATACGAAGGCTTCGGTCGATGCTTCGGTCGGCGCTTGGGCCGGCTCGTCACGATAGGCTTCGCCCCAGCGCACGTCGTGGAGTGTGGTCGAAGGGTCCATGCCCAGGGCGGTCCAGCAACGGTTGGTCAGGATGGCGTCGACTCCGGCACACTCATCCACCTCATTGAAGTGGGGAAGGGTCATACCGGCGAAGAGCTCAGTTACTCCATCTTCGTCATAAACCGGCGGCCTGTCGGGATTATTGAGCAGGCCCTCCACCAGATCGGAGGCGGGGGTCAGATCTTTGAGACCCTGCTGGTATTGGATGCCGATGGCGTCGCAGCCGAACGCATGGGCGATGCGGACCGCGGCGATATACATGCGGCACTGCGTTAGTATCTGCGCGGCTGTCAACTGCGAGCCTTCCTCGCTGCCGGTGACGAAACGGAGACCGCGAGCGTCCAGCCAGTGACGGACGGCCTGGGCTTCCGCCGGCAAGACGGTGTTCATGCGAGCGAAAAGGGCCGACTGGCTGAGGCGCTCCTTGAAGAAGCCGCTTCGGTTGAGGATTTCGTCGTCGATGATGGCGTTGTACATACCCATGCAGCCTTCATCGAAGATACCGAGAATGATCTTGCGGTTGAGCAGCGAGGCGGCGAGTGAGCGGCCGAGATCTCCTTGAGCGGATGGGACAGTCGAGGGATCGAAGACGCAGACGTGGGAGGTGTCGTGAGCGATGTGGCCGGTGTTCAGCCACTCGCTCAACCCGTCCAACGCAAAAGCATCGTCGAAGCGCTCGCTCCAAAGCGTGGAGAAGGCAACCCCGGCCTTGACCAGGGAGCCGTTCAGGTTGAGCAGACCGACGAGTCCGGGCCATCGGCCGGACCAGTTTGCAACGGTAAGGATGCGGCCGCGATGGAAGCGCAGGCCGGGAAGCACATGGTGTGTGTATTGCCAGGCCGCGGTGGCGAAGACCAGCGGGGCATCGCGGTCCAGAGTGCTGAAGATCTCCATCCCGCGGCGCTGACTGTCAATGAAGCCGTGTCCGACGGTCTCGTCGATGGGAAAGGCACGGACGAGTTCGTGCCCTTTGGCAGCGAAGACCTCGGTGAGTCTCTGCTCCAGCGCCGCCTGCGCCGGCCAGCAAACCTGATTGGCGGACTGGCGAAGGTCTCCGCTGGTGATGAGGTAAATGGAACTGGAACGTGTCATTGGGCGACTGCCTTGGTGGAGTGTTGCGGGTTGCGTGCGGACTGGTCCCACTCCGGATCCCAGTGCGTCCACCATCGTTGCATGGCTGCGATCGTTGCGCGGCGCTCCGGCGAGAGAGGCAAGGGAAACTGATCGCGGAGAATCCCGCGGGCGATGCTTAAAGCCTTAAGGCCCCACGGGGTGGGCAAAAGGTCGAGATATTGAATGACCTCTTCCAGATCCGATTGGGCCGAGAGCCACACATCCTCGCCGACGGGAGCTGTGAAGAAGCGCTGCATTAGCTCAGGCAAGACACAAGCGACACCGGAGATCACGCCGTGGCACATATTGCCCTGCAGCGCGGCGGCCAGGGCTCCGTCGTTGCCGATCATGCGAGTTCGTTCGGGCATCGAGTCTTTTAGGAGGCGAAACATATCGAGCGAGCCGCTGCTGTCCTTCACGCCGAGGATGTTGGCGCAGCGTTGCAACAGGGAAACTACGGTCGCGGGCTCCAGGCCGGAGGTGAACTGAGGAAGATTGTAGAGCAACAAAGGCGCTGCAAGTCGATCTGCAACCTCAGAGACAAAAGCGATGAGATCGTCCTGACGATAAGGGAAAAAGTACGGCATGGGAAGCAGCAGGGCCTGCGCGCCGCCAGCGATGGCTACTTCGCCGCGGGCCAACGTGCCGGCAAGATTGGACGCTCCGATGCCGCAGAGGAGACGGCTTTGCGGCGCCGCCCGCCGGGCGGAGTTGAGAAGCAGCGCCATCTCCTCCACAGACGTGCCGGGATATTCTCCGGTAGCGCCGTTGACGGCGAAACCGGCGATGCTATTTCCGGTCAGGAAAGTAAGCTGTTGCTCAAATGAAGCGAGGTCGAGCAATCCCCGACCATCCCGCGGAGTAAGGACAGCGGCGTAGAGGCCGTGGATGCTAGATGGCATGGGTGGCGTAATCATCAGTATTCGAGTCCTTAGGGTCGAACCTTGGCAAGCGGAAAGACAACGTATGCGATACGTTGCCGGTTCCAGGTGTAAGTAATGTGGAGGTCGCCGTCTGACCCTTGAATGAGTGCAGGGTAAGAGAACTCACCGGGTTCGGTCTCGAGAGCGGCAAAATTCTGAAAATGCTCACCATCACTGCTGACTGCGAGATTAAGAGGCGACCTGCCGCGGGCGGTATCGTTGTAGATCAGGACGATGCGGCCATCGCGCAACCTGACGAGATCGATGCCGGAGTTGGGGTTGGGGAGATCGAGACGGCGTGCGGGCGACCAGGTGACGCCGCCATCCTCTGAATCGGCGACGCAGATGTGTCCGATATCTAAACTGGCCCGCGCGTAGAGGCGAATATGTCGATCGCTGAACGGTATGAGCACCGGCTGGATGAGCCCTGTGGGCTGCAGCGTCGAAACGGCAGGCAAGGGCGGTGGCTGCGCTGCGGACTGTAATTCCGGCAAGGTGATGGGGCCTGCCGCCGTCCAGGTCTCGCCGTCGTCCAGGCTGCGCTCTACCCATGCCGCCCAGGAGCCGTACGATTCCACGGAGCTTCCGCTAAGGAGGATGCCGCTCGTAAGCATGAGCGGCTTGGCGCGGATGGGGCCGAGAAGGCCGGCGGGCAGGTGTTCGATGGGGGACCAGCTCTTGCCGTCGTCATCGCTGAAGCGGCGGCCGGCAGTCCACCAGGTATAGCTAGGGCCGAATTTGTAATACAGCCATAAACGGCCCGTCTTCGCATAAAAGAGGACGGGGTTCCAGGTGGGAACGTTGGGCTCTCGAACAATTACCGATGGAGCCGACCAACCCAGCCGGGTACGCGACGCGGTCCAAATGGTCACGTCCGGTTTGCCCTCCGCCGTGCCTCCGAACCAGGCAGCGAGAACGCCGCCGGTGCGAAGCTCAACGATGGTTGAGGCGTGGGCAGAAGGAAATGGAGCGGACTCATATACGAACTCGCGGGTCTGTGCGGCTGCCGGGTGGTAACTGGCAGCGGCTAGAGCAAACACCGTTAGAAGGAGATAGGATAGCCGCGTCCGGAACATAGAAACCATTTACAGTACGTCATAATACACAGCAAGAGTTTAATTTGTCGACATAAAATACACAAAAGCAAATTTGCCTTTGACTAAGCTTTTACAAAGGGGCGTACAAGGGTAGGGATGCTAAATCAAACTAAATCCTATCGATGGCTCGTGATCGCGGCGTTGTGGTGTGTCTGCTTTCTCAACTATGCCGACCGGCAAGCCATCTTTTCGTTGTTTCCTCTGCTGAAGTCTAATTTTGCCTTGAACGCGGTGCAGCTGGGGATCGTGGGGTCGTGCTTTTCTTGGATGTACGCACTCTTCGGGCCGGTTGCGGGGTGGCTGGGGGACCGCTGCCCGCGGCGCTGGTTGATCTATGGAGGGCTTTTTCTGTGGATCGTGCTGGCCTTCGCCACCAGCATAGCCGGGTCTTATCCGCAGCTGATTGTGTTGCGCAGCATCAGCGGACTGAGCGAGGCATTTTACTTTCCAGCCGCGATGTCGCTGATCGGCAACTTTCATGGGCGAACGACGCGGTCCCGCGCCATGTCGATTCACCAATCCGCGGTGTATGTAGGGAGCGTCGGGGGAGGGGCGCTCGCCGGCCTTCTGGGGCAGGAGCATGGCTGGCGCAGCAGCTTTCGCTTCTTCGGTATGCTTGGTCTGGCGGCGGCGGTGGTGGTCGTAGCGGTGTTGCGCGATCCTCCCCACACTAAGGGGGAGCGTCAGCCTGCTCCGATGCGATTTCTTCCGTCCGTGCTGGAGTTGCTGGCGAACCGGAGCGCCATGTTGCTGGTGCTGGCGTTCATGGGCGCCAACTTCGTCGCGCTGGCGTTCATTACCTGGCTACCCACATTTCTGCATGCCAAGTTCGCGATGGGCATTGCGCTGGCGGGAGTAAACGGGACGCTTTATCTACAGCTGGCATCCGTTGCCGGTGTCATTTGCGGCGGCCTGCTGGCGGACAAACTCGTGGTTCGCTACGCCGGCGGACGCATGCTGACGCAGGCAGTCGCGCTGCTGGTCGGGGCACCGTTCCTGTTCTTCGCCGGCTGGGTCAACTCACTGGGGCTGCTGGCGCTGGCGATGATCGGATTTGGTTTCTGCAAGGGAATCTACGACTCCAACATCTTCGCGGCGTTGTACGATCTTGTCCCACGTGAGCGACAGGCGACGGCGACGGGTCTTATGAACTCGCTGGGATGGCTGGGAGCGGGCTTTGCCCCGGTGGCGCTTGCTTTGGGATCGTCGCGGTTTGGGATGAGCGCGTGCCTCAGTGCGACGTCGCTGATCTATCTGGCGTTGGGCGTCATACTGTTCTTCAACTCGGCCCACCTGAGCGAACGGCCGAGGGAAGAGGCGTGAAGACGGAATGCCCGCTGTCGACAGAATGTTGAAGCGCTGAAAATTGCGATATTCTTCGAACTATGCCACGCGGACGCCCGAAAGCCTCAAAACATGCAAGTGCAAATTCGTCGCCGCAGCCGACGATGCGGGAGCGCTCCTACCAGCACATCCAGACCCAGATCAGCACCGGTCAACTGAAAGCTGGCGCGGCGATCTCCGAGCTGCTGCTGGCCAAGGAGCTGGGAAGCAGCCGGACGCCCATCCGCGAGGCGATCGGTCAGTTGGTAGCAGAGGGATTGCTCGAGCAAACACCCACCGGCACAACCATCGTCGTGCGGCTGCAGCGAGAGGACATCGCGGAGCTCTACGAACTGCGCGAGGCACTGGAGACGTACGTCATCGAGAAGGTTGCGAGATCGCCATTGCACTCGACCGATCTGGAGCGACTGCAGAAGCTGGTGGATGAGGTTCTGGTTTTGAAGCGCGAGCTTCAATCCTCCGGCAAGCAAGCGCTCGACGCCGCGCAGATGAATCGCTTCCTGGCAAGCGATTTTGCGTTTCACTCGATGCTGATGAGCATGGCGCATAACAGCCGTATCCAGAGGGTCTTGAACGAGATGCGCCTTCTGATCCGAATTTTTTCAATCGAGCGGCGCGGGCATGAGCAGGATCTGCTGGAAACTATCCATCAACATCATCAGCAGATTCTCGATGCCGTAGCTCGGCAGGATTCACAGTGTGCGCGGCAAATAATCGCGGACCATATCCAAACGAGCCTGCGTGAACGTTTGGACGAGTTCGACCAGCAGCGACGCGAGAAATTCTTTCAGGAGAGCCTACCAAGCTTTCTTAATCCAGTCGACAATAAGAAGAGCGTGACGTTGACAGAATGACTGAGGGCGTCTGACGATTTGGATACTTGGGCCGACTTTGACCGCTCATCGGACTGGACGCTTAGATTGCACAGAAGTGGTTCCAGTTGTTGCTTAGCTCACCCCGTCCTGGAAGCCGTTCTCGACGATGTTGATCCGGGGGAAGGGGCGGAGCTAACAACTTATGGCAGCGAAAGTCTAAACGCAGTGGTGTCGGGTAGAGGTCGTGGGTCTGAACCCGAGAGTAAAATATAACTCCAGTAACGGTGCCTAGCAGTTCCCAATAGCGCCAAAAACTGGCCATCCGCTTCGCCTTGTTCCACTGAGTTGAATTGTTTCAACTCAGTGTCACGGCAAAGGCCATCAGCGGCAGAAATGCATCTGCAGTCAAGCGCCTCAGGAGCCACACGGTTTGGAGTCCAGCCAAATCGCCAAAGCACTCATCGAGAATACACACGACGAACATTTCCTTGCGAGTACGGCCCATTGCGCTGGTCGACGTAGCTGTAAACCCAGCGTCGCCCGGGCGAAAGGCAGGCCATGGAAATGACAGAGTATGGAAAGCATGGAAAGCCAAGAAGCCGGCTTCCCACCCTTCCCACACTCTTTGGAAATCCCTTCGGGATTCCCACATTCCCACGGCCTCGACGACTAGATAGTTGTCTTCTCATCCCCCTCAACTGGAAATCATCGTCGCCGTAAGGGGCTTGTAACGGATGTCTCAGGTCCACAGCGTAACGCATGTCCCGGTACACTCACCCCTTAGCGCACGGTCTGTCAGCCGTTCGTTATGGCGAAGCAGACGTTTCCAGGGTGGGCGTTGCGGGCGGGAAAGGCCCGCTGAGGAGGGTGGCGGAGGACCGGAACGGGCCGGAGCCTGGGAGGCGCTTCCTCCCGCAAATGGAATTTCTCAGGAGTTCACAGGCGATTGGAATACCATGGGAAGATTGGAAGGTTGAAGCGAAATGGCAGATACGGGTACGACAATTCGTGCAGTTCGCCCTATCCAACAGTCCTTTCCATTGGCTCTCTTCCCTGTCCCTGTTGCCAGCTACGAGTCAAAGGGTGTCGTTTACACAAAGCGATGGGTAGTAGACCTCGTTCTCGGTCAGGCGGGATGTGCACCCGACAAGGACCTGGTGGATTGTGTTCCTGTAGAGCCGTCCGCTGGCGGTGGTGCTTTCTGGGCCCGAGCGCGAGATTTGGCAACCCGAGTTCTTACTGGCCGGGGAGTGGATGGTCTGACAGCGAAGAGTCTGGCTGACTCCTGGGTTCGCACAGGCGATTATCTTTACGCTTCGCGAATAGTGCTCCGAGGACACATTCTGACTAGGGGCGGCTGCGGCCGCCCTTTTTCACGCCCGAAACCCGGCAGGGAGAGCCCTCTCCGGTTTCTCCTGCACCTTCATCCCGCTTACCTTCCGGCCTCCGCTCGCCGGTCCGCACGGTAGGAGTCAAGTTCCTCCTCCTGCACCTTCCCCCTCTCTCCTCTACAACCGATAATGACTATGTGCCGTTGGGAAGCCTTCCCTCGGTTTCCAATAGTGCTGAGGATTTGAGAACGACATGGGCGGTATCGAAGCGCAGTCCGGTTTTTATTACCAGAACGTTCTAGGAGCGCATCGCGCGCTTGATCTGATCGAGCTGGGGAATCCATTGCTGTCTGTCAGCTTCGATAACCCGAATAAAGCCCAATCCATCGACGATATCGTGGCGCAGGGGGACGGGTTTGCCGAGTACACGCAGGTCAAGTGGGCGGATGACGACAACTCCACCTTCACGCTTGCGAACCTGACCGCGACCGATGAGTCGAATCCGAAATCGCTGCTTCGCAAGATCGCGGAGGGTTTCCGACAGATCGAAGGCCTCGAAGGTTCGAAGACCGTCATCCTCTATTCGACGAAATCGGCTGGAAAGAACGCGCTCCCATCCAAGGGATTCAATCAGAGCCTGGACTCCTTCCTAAAGGACTTTCACACGCCCTTCCGCGAAGATCCGCTCAACAGCGACCTGGAGAAGGCCGCCAACTACGCGGAATATCGAGAAACCCTTGAGATCTTGTATGGTGCCACCGGTTTCTCCGATCGATCAAGCTTTGCGAATTTTCTGAAGAGCCTCCGCTTCGACCTTGGCCGTCCAGATCGAGAGACCTTGGTCGAGAAGTTGAAAATGCGCTTGGAAACGCTGGGCATACCGCAGAGAAACTATGGGCAGCTGACCAACAAGGTAGTCGAGTGGTCCATTGACCGGATCAACGTGAGAGCACAGGATGTTCTTCGCGAACTCGGGCTCAACGACCGGTTCGTCGACAGTCTGAAGCAGAACTTTCCCATCGACGTCGAGCGTCTAGTTCCGGTTCCATACCTCTCTGAGGCCATCGCCGAAGCATTGGATAGCCTTCCTTCCGGTTACATCCTTTTGCAAGGGGAGCCGGGCGTCGGGAAATCGACTGCACTGACCACGCTGAATGCCTATCGACGAGACATCACATTTGAGTATTTCTGCTTTATCCCAAACGAACGCTCGCTGGGGAACGAGCGGCTGGATTCATCGTCGTTCATCCGCTCGCTGTGCATAGGACTCCGGAATGCGTTTCCGGATACTCAGTTTCCGCAGACGTTTTCCGAGCACACCAAGGCGACACTGAACGCGTGGCTTAGCTTTCTGTCGGGTCAGGGCAAGAGAGTCATCTTCATCGTGGATGGCCTCGATCACGTGGACAACAAGCATCGGCAGGGTGTGCTGGACCATCCGCTCACGGACGCGCTCGATGGAACCCTGCCTCAGGGCGTCTTCATGATCCTCAGTTCTCAATACATCGAGGCCCTGCCCCTACAGGTGCAGGATGAGATCAACGCGGAGCCTAAGCGTCTCATTGCTGTCCGTCGCTTCGATGACGCTGAGTCCCAGGAGTTTTTCCGTCGGCGTCATATCGAGCTGTCCGCCGAAAATCTGAATCGTGCGCAAGACATCAGCGGTGGCATCCCGATCTACCTCGAATACCTCGCGACGGCCCTATCAGAACTGCACGGCTTTGAGAGAACTCATTTCCTGGAGGACGCGCCGAGCCTGCAGGACAAGAAGATCGACGCATACCACGACCACTTATGGCACGCCGTCGAGCAGGACGGCGTTGCGGTGGCGATTCTTTCGCTACTCGCCATCCGGCAGGATTTTACGACGGCCAACGACCTGAAAGCGCTACTCGATCTCCTTCAGATCAATCCCACGCGGTTGGCGATTGAGGAGAGCCTCAAGAAGATCAACCATGTGTTGCGGGTTTCCGATGCGCGCGGCTACGCCATCCGCCATGAAAGCTTTCGCCTGTACGTCGAAGCCAAGGCTACGGTAAACGTCCTGCGGTTAAACGAGGCTCTGCATCGTTGGTACGCAGAGCATCCGGAAACCAACGAAGCATGGCGACATCGCTTCCGGCATCTTTATGAGCTCGGATTCCATCAGGAACTTCTTGACGCTTGCAACGATGATTGGTTGCGCAAGAGCTGGGCTAAATACCGGCCGTTCGCTGAGATCAACGAGAATCTGGACATCGCGTGGCGAGCGGCTGCCGACCTGCGTGATCTCACACAGTTTGTACGCATCGGACTTTTGCGACAACGGATCTCTTTGGTGAAAGAGAACCTCGGACGAGAGGAGCCGGAAATTGGCTTGATCCTGCTCGAGTTGGGGCACTACAAAGAAGCTCTTATCCGAGTGTGGGACGGTGAGCGCGCAATCGCCGGCCAGTTGTCGTTCGCTGGTTTTTGTTTGAACCATCGCGCATTGCTCGACCGGCCACCCTCGCTCGACGTCATGCGTCAGGGGCTCGGCGAGAAGCTTCCGTCCGGAATGTCCTCGGACGATCATTCGACCTACTATCGTGCCTGCACGTACACCGGCGATCCAATCGCACTCTTGGACCGCGCAGCGCACTTGTCATGGACACAAAAGGATAAAGCAAAATCTGAAGAGATCACGCTCGATCCAAGCCAGAGTCGTTTGGTGAATTGGAAGATTGCAACCGCAATCATTGACGAGCTGTACACCGCCCGGAAGACCGGGGCTCTTCTTTCGATCGTGGACAGCAAGACCATTGCAGAAGACGTCCGCAGATACGCGGCTCTGGGCGCGGGCACACTCCTCCAGGCGAGCGGAGAACAAGCAGAGGCGACAAAGCTCCTTCTTCAAAGCCAATCTCGGACACTCCCACGCAGGCAAACGAAGACCTACTTACTTGCGCTCGCAGATCAACGAGTCGATATCTCTGGTCTAGTCGACAACGCGATCAAGCCGAAGCTTCCGAGCCACCTGATCAATTCGAGAAGCTTTTCCCTGACAGCGGGGCTAACCACGATTTTCGATGATCTGCGGATCCAGTTTCTGACAGACCCAACCGCGAAGGCTTGGTTTCAAAGTGAGATCGCCGTGTTACCAGCGGATTTGAAGCTGTTTGTGTCGACACTAGGCAAACTTGCGGAGTTCTGGGCAGCAAGAGTCGCACAGCATCAGCAGGCGACGACAGCGAAACATTTCGCAGATGAGGCAAGCGCATTCCTGCGCGTCCGTCACCAGCTAGTGGACGCGAACTCACCGCTGTCGCAGTTTGATCAGGAGCTTCCGGATTTCCTTGAGTATGTTTGGGACGAAGCCAAGAGGTCATTGGATGATGCGCAGCTGTCAGTATTGGCGACGTCGTGGCTGAAACAGCGGTCGGGAACATTCCGCAAACCGCCATCAGAAGCCACTCGCGGCCTGATCGCCGCAATTGCAAAGCGACTCACCCCATCAAGCCAGGTACTGGTGGACCTTCTTCGGGCTGCTGAAGAGGATGCTCGCCTCGAAGAAGACACTTCTACGTTATCGTCCGAGCTTCTCGCGACTGCTTCACTCTGGGCGCGTGCCGGTTTCCCAGGCGAAGCGGAGCGCATCTGGAATCAGTTGATGGATGTCGCCTGCGGCGTCTACTACCGAAAGGATTATCAGTTCAACGAGATTCTCGTGCCCATGGAGCTGGCGCATGGCCAAGATCCAGAAGGCACGTTGGGCAGAGTCGAAGAACAGCTGATCTTGGCCCATCAGCTTGCTGACGCAGCGAGAGCGAAAACAGTCGCGATTGCAATCGAGGATCTGATCGCGTTCAGCACGAGAGTCTCCCCTTCGTTATGCCTTGAGATGCTTTTCCATGAAGATCACATGGTCTTTCGTGTACGCGCCGTTAAGTCACTGATCGAGGCTCTGCTCAAAGACCCCGCCATCAGCCCCCGGCTACTGTGGTCGCTGGCATCCACGATGAGCATTTGGGAAGACTCCCAGCACTTCAGCGACGAGACGGCACCCGCGATGAGGTCGATTTTTCAGAGCTGTCTGAATCGGAACTTGATCACGGAAGCGACAGAAATCTATCGCCACGCTCGGCAGCTCTTTCTCGTCCAAAAAGATATGCCTGGCCTGTTGGGCTCGTGGGCTCGCCTCTGGGTCGAAGCCGGAGGGGCACCCGACGAAGTCCGGTCGGACAGCGAGCAGTATTCGACGCCTACTATCAAGGCATCTTCGCACGACATGTCTGAGTTCAGACTGGAGCCGGATGATGCGAATAAGCTCGATGAAGCTGTGAAGGTCGGGATACCAGAACTCGAGAAGGAGCTGGATCGCATCGAGAAGTGGTCCTTAGAGCGATCGCGGGCAATGGAAGTCACGAATCTACAGCATGAGTGGCATCGACGCGTCGTGGAATTGCTCGGCCGAGAGATGAGCGAGGCGGAGACGTCCGCATTCGAACAAAGCTTTCTCAGCCTTGAGAGTTCATTGCTTTCCATCACTGAGGTTATTCAGGTAAAGGTCGAGCAGATCGTACGTCAAGCACTGAGTGATTTCCTGTCCGGATTCCAAGCGGCTACCGGTATCACATCTCCATTGCAATCATCTCTCGACGCCTACAGCCTGGAAGATTGGCTTGGGCACTTCCTTCACAAGGGTATGGCCCGATCAACAACGGAGGGGATTCTCAAGAAAAGGCTCCTCGGCTGGATCGCGGACTATGATCTGCGGAAACTCTCAGAGATTCTCGACTTCTGCCGACGACGCTGCTGGAACGATCTCAAGGGGGAAGCTCTAGCCGCGATAGCGAAGCGCTATAAGGTGATCGATAAGGAAGAAGCGTTCAATCTGCTGCTAGAGGCGCGGCAAAGCACCGCGGACTTGTTCTTTGCGCATAAGAGACTCGCAAGGGCCGTTCTCGACGAAGCCATCGCGCTCGATCCGGAACGTGGGATTAAGTTGCTCTTTGATAGCTTCCGGGAGCATCACCAGCGCTATCCGCAGAACATCGTTCACGAACTGGATGAAGTCGTCCGCTTCCACGCTAGGTTTCCGAACACCAAGTTCGCGGAGCTCTACACCGTTTGGTCGGAGTACAACCGTACTCTCGCAAGCGGGCTTTCACACAAGCCGGTCGATGTTTCATACATGACGGGTTCACGTCCTGATAGTTTCCAGGACGCAATACTCCTTTACCTTACCCGTATGCTGGACTACCCCGATGTGGATGTGCGTCTTCTTGCATCAGATGCTTACTTTGCGCTCTTGGTGGAAGGCATTACGACGACGCATAGGCTTTTGCAATTTTGGCCGCAGCTGAACGCAACGCAAAAAGAGCTGCTGGTCTCGCTGCTTGCTAGCTATTCACTCAAGGAGCCACAAACCGCAGATTCCTGGGTCCCTGACCTCGTAGGTCTTGCGGAGAACGAAGTCCATTTCAATCTACGTCAATCGGTAGCGCACCTTGCGGTGACAATTTCCGCGGCAAAGGCCCTCCCGAAGGACATAAGGCAACGCGTAGACGATCTTGCGAAGCCGCACAATCCTAATCCGTCCAAAGCAGGAGACTCAGAATAATGCCTCCGATGCTGCCATATCCGAGATATTTGTATCGCGAACTCATAGCCATTGCGCCCAAGCAAAGAGTAGATCAGCGCATCGAACAGTTGGTTGGCGAGCGCTACAAAGACTTGCACGCCGGGTATCAGGGGGAGGCGAGTACCCATCGCGACCACAACATCAACTCCAACTTCGACAATATCGAGGTTAGCGGCGCTTACGATCAGACTGTCCGGACGGCGATCAATATCGTTACGCAAGAGCTTTTTGAACAAGGACTGATTCGGCCGGAGGACGCCAGTAGATTCTCGGTCCTACTCCGCACCGCCGACCCTACTGATCGGATGATCCTCATGCAGAAAAAACCGCCCTTCATCGACTGGGTCTCTGGGCACTCTTCCCAGGAAGAGTTCGCTGCGTTCACAGATTGGGATTCGATGGTCAAGGGTATCAGCGCTCCGAGCCAATCTTGGGTGCCGCTCTTCGAACAGACGGAGCACAGGTTTTCGGAGGGGATGGGAGCCGCGCGTCCCAGCCGTATGAGCAAAGCCGTAACGAGCCTTTTCGTCGCTGCAAAGCAGGCCGGGAAACCCGGGCAAGATGACCTCGATGATTTGCTGAACGATTGGCTGAATATCTACCGCTCCGAGCTGCCGCATTTTGGCTTCCGTGAAAGTTCCGCAGACCTGGGATCAAAGCCATTTGCGATGGCACAGATATCGACCAGGGAGTTTCGTGGATCCAAAATGACCACGATCGCGGCTGTTCCGCCATCACTGGCGAGACTCCTGGGATTGGAGCCAACAACTGCAGATTATTTCGGCCTTCGCTTCGGGGAACAAGTTGTTGTTCGCTCAACCGAATGGCAAGAGGGGTATGACCAGGGACGCAGACGTCATCTCCCCGTTTCCTCTGGCTTCCTGCTTGAGATGGAAAAGGAGTTTCTCAAGGAATGGGTTCGGACAAACAATCTGCGCCTTTGGATGAACCTGAAAGTCGCACGTTCAGTGACGCAGTACCGCGAAGAATCGCAGATGGATTGGGAAGAACGCGCTGACGTAATCGAAGTAAAGCTATAAGCCTTATGCCCACACCGTTAGCGCTTCTGAATCCGCCACACGAACCCACGGTTATATCCGAACCGATCTGACCACAAAATGTGGCCGACCTCCTTGAACACACCGGCGGCGTCAAAGACGCCTTTGTCGAAGGCGTAGATAAGAATCACATGGCCGTTCGTCGGATCGTCCTTGCGATACATGGCCACCAGGCGATGGTGCTCGTGAAACTTGCCAAAGCCTTCCGGGCCCGCGATGTCCACCGTATAACCGTTCTCTTCGAGAGTGAGGGCGATCTCCTCGGGCACGCTGGGATTGCGGCCAGCAGTTCGGAACCAAGCAAGCAACGTGTCCTGGGGCAAGTCCAGCATCCGCACCAAGGAATCGATGGCGCATGTACCGGCCACGGTGATGGGCTCCCAGACTTCCCATTCCCAGATCATCGCCAGCGCCGCTTCCTTCACTTCAGGCGTGACGTCGATCGGCTGCGCGTTCACCTCCGTCAGGCCCAAGCCGTTCAATGAACCTGGAGTCACCTCCGAAAAACGAGGCGCGGCAAAGGTCCCGTCAACCCAGAGGAGGCGCGACGACTCGTCGCCTACCGAAGAGAGACTGACGAGCCATCCCTTCTCATACTCCCAACCAATAAACCCGAATCCATCAAAGATGCCCGTGCGTTCCTTCTGCTCGGCGACCGCGCGGATGGTTTGCTTCATCGTTCCTCCCTCAAGTTCGGTTGGGCCGGGTGCTATGACGACCGCCTGTGAATCCAACCACCTTCCAACTTCACATGGGCGAGCACGCCATACTCCGGAAAGAGCACCTGGAAGGCCTCTGGAGTGATAGCCACAAGGGTGGCTTTGAGCTCGGCTTGCCCGGCATAGCCGCCGTCCTGAAGGGCCGGCAAGAACTTCTCCATCTGTTCCTGGACGGAGATCTGCAGCTGCTCGGCATCCGACCACAACATATCCGCAAGGCGAACTGCCTCGGCGGAGGTGCCGGAACTCGCGACCCCACCGCCAATGGCCATGTACACTGTGCCGTCCGCCGTTGTCGTGGCGGTCTGCATATTCGCCTTGCGGATATTCCGCCGCTGCTCTTCGGTGAGCGGTTCCCCCTGAATCCCCCGAATGCGATAGCTCTTGATCGCTTCCGGCCAGTTGCGGTGCAAGCTCTCGAGAACGCTGGTCTGCTCCCAATCGCCGTGCGTGTAGACGTTGATGGCATAGAAATCATCGCTCGTGATGCGGGCAAAGAGGACCGGCCCGCTGCGCTCGATGAGAGACGGATTACGCGGAGAAGGCGCCGTGCCCAGATGCAGATGATGTACGTTCCACTCATTGAGGAGACCATCGAGCGTGCCTAGCCTCGCGTGGCCTTTGCTCAGATGCGGCCACAAATCTTCCCCGTCGACCGCCTTCTTCTGCAACTGTTCCCACCCCGCTTGATATTCTGGCCGACAGGCGAAATCATCGGCGATCCATATGTTCCGCGGCCGCATCGCCGGTCGGCGGCGCAGCGCATCGAAGTAGGCAATGAGGACATCATCGTCGGAGATGGCCACGACCGCTGCGCCCCAATCCGCCGTCAGATGCTGCCGGGCCATGGCCTGCAAATCCGCTCGAAAGTCAGCAACCAACGTTGCCATGCCGTTCTCCTCAATTCCTACTTCTATTCGAACAGATCGCGCCCTGCGACACACCGCATGGCCACCGCACCTGTGGAGAAACAGACATTTCAATCCAAGCCCGTCGCGCAGTCAGGCAAAGAAGCGCAGCCGTGAGGCTGCGCGACTGCCGAGGGTGGGAAGACGGGCGTCTGCTATACAGGCACTGAGGAGACGGGCGCATCCTGCGCTTCATCCAGCTTGTGCGCCAGAAGCGACGCCAGAAAGAGGAAGTGGATGCACCGCGCCGCATCGATTTCGACAAAGCCGTGGGCTTTCGGATTGCGAACGGCCATCATCGTCCCAGCGAATATTTGCAGGTATCCCTGCTGCATCGAAAGTCCGGTCTCGGTGTCGCCGGGAGCGAAGACCAGATAGGGCTGGTTTGGGTTGAAGGCTTTCGTCATCAACGGCGCCCCATCCAGATTTAGACCGGTGCGGCTCTTGATTTGAAGGGTGATGACTTTGAGCGCCGCGAGCACGGCTTCCGCGTAGAACCCGGCGCGGAAGCGCTTCCGTGCCTCGGGCACGATACTCGGATGCAAGAGTACCCAGAAGTCGTGTACGCTGTCCCCGCCCGAATACTCGTCCAGATGATCGCACTCGTATCCCGTAAAGGGCAATATTTCGAAGGGGACGATCATGGGCTTCGGGATCGCTGCGCGTGCGTAGCGGGCGCGTTGCAACCAGTCTCGCCCCGGCTCCTTGAGGTCGATAATGTGTTCTCCGATACAACAACTCTCGACGCGCAGCCGGTCTTCCGAGATCTTAGGGAGCGAGAGTATCCCGAAGTCCTGCGCCAGATACAGACCCAGAGCGATACCTACCGCGTCCAACGGCTCTCTCATTGTCGCGGCCCTCTCTAACAGGACCTCTGGCGCATACGAAACCCCCTTGCCTTCCGTCCGGAAGAGATGCCGCAAGACGCGGGCAGTGGCTGTAAATGCCGTTTCCGCCTTGCAAGAAAACTCATCCTCAGACGGCAGCACCGCGAAGGAACCCGAGCATGGCAGGTATTGCTCTTGATTGAGAGGTGAGCGGACACAGAGTCCACGTGTCTCCATCTCCGAAAGCAGATTGGTGATCTCGAACCGCACCATGAGATCGTGCCGGCTCGTAGGCTGGCCTTCATTCAAGAACTTGGCACAGATAGCTCTTGCAACTTCAACGACGATCTGCTCTTGAGTCATGTTTTCTATTGTCGCTAAACTGCAGCAACAATGCCGGACGAATTGGGTGCCGGAGGCAGGTGCTTTACGCGAGGGGCGGGGTGAGGATCTTAGGCAGTCCTTGTTTTCTTTAGAAGTATGGCAATTACTCGTTCACTGATTCTGGTTTCCCTGCATCTTGTTAACTCTCGCTCGATTTCCTCAATCTCGGACGAGGTGAATGATCTGCCACAACTAGGACATATACCCTTATTGAGTTTTGAACGGGTCAGATGCAGCGAAAGGGAGCAGTCCGGGTTCGGGCAATTGAACTGAGCTTTTATTGAGGACACGCACGTAATGCTACGCTTTTGAAACCTACGAGGGACGGCTAGAACTGTGACCGCTGCCCACCGTGCCCAATAACCGAAACCTAATTTTCCCATGCTTCCCGAGCGCTTTCGTGGAATCAGAGCCCTGAAACTTAGGCCGTTGCATAAAGTACATACTTCGGAAAAAAGAGGCGCGGCTGGGATGAGAGCAGACTTCCTTCCCCCTTACGGCGTGGAGGAACACTTGAGCCTCCATGGAGCACAGTTAGACTGAATAAACTATGGGTCTTTCCATCTCCAACATGAGCTTCACTTTGTCTGTAGCCGAGGCGTTGCGAGAGATTCAAACGGAGTTGTTCAGCGGATCTGCTCCGCCATTTCTGCATCATTACACCCGTGTTACAGCATTTGAATCGATCATAGAGGGTCGTGCCATATGGGCAACGTGTATAGCCGATCAAGCTGATCAAGCCGAGATTTCGCATACCGCTGCCATCGTGAAGGAGTTTGCGAGCGACTTTAGCCATTCGGAAGGGACTGATTTTGCACGGGACGTGCTCGGTCGTTTGCCGTTCTTCATGGAAGAGCGAAAACGTTGGATGTTCATCGCATGCTTCTGCGACGATGACGATTCGGCGTTGCATTGGAAGGAATACGGTGACTACCGTTTGACGTTTCCTGCCCCTTGGACAAACAGGCCATCCCTCACTTTGGGGGATCACCAGGCCGAATGCTGGTATCAGCGAGTCATCTACGACCAGGCAGTCCAACGAAGTGCTGTCGAACGCGCGTTACGGGCGATAGTCGTTGCCATCGGCAAGAATACAAGCGGGCGCAACGAGGGGCCGTGGGCAAACGCTATGGTAGACAGCTGCGCCAGGAACGCAGCGCAATTACTGTTGGGCTTGGCCGCGGGGTTTAAGCACGGTTCTTATAGTGGGGAACGAGAGTGGAGAATCGTTTGCTCACCGCGCCTCGGCAGCAACAATTCCGCTCCCTCTTGGATCGATGAGAACTTCAGCGTGAATATTAAACAGGTTCCACGTTCCCACGTTCTCTTGCAGATTCCACGAAAAGTTGCCCTGTTTGAGCCACTGCTCATTCCTCCAGTGCCTTTCCTGCATTGGACATGGAATCCGAACCGCTACGAGGCTGGGGAGGTAGAGAGAATCAATCGAGTTTTGGCGTCGAACCATCGGAGCGACCTTGCGGGTCAGAGACATGGCAACCGCAATCTGCGCGCTGAGTCGACCGAAGAAGCGAAGTCGCAATCCTGAAGACTCATAACAGTACCGTCGTAGATCCTCTCCGCGCTGTGCAATGGAAGATCGTCACAAGGTAGTGCCTGTGGCAACTGAGAGGCAGGTCATCCCAAACTTTTCAACCGAAGCAATTGGCAGACAGTGCGAGCGAATACAAGGCGAATATGAAACAATGAGAATCATGCCGGAGAATGCCGCGCGATACGAATACGGGGGGGGGAAATAAACGAGTCTTATGGTCCGGAGCCAATTTTTATGACAAACCCAGCATCCAGCGGCGGGGCAGGCCCGGTCTTCGAGGCCAAGGTAGGGGCGAGCTATCTCCTTTCGATGCTCCTTGAGGTTGAAGCTAGGGGGCTGCCGGGATACCGAATTGAAAGCGTACGCCTGCAACGAGCCGAAGAGGGCTTTCCGCTCGACGACATCGTGGTCCATGGAGTCAGCCGAGAGGGATTGACAGCAAGTATTGAAATCCAGGTGAAACGGACTCTCACCTTCACGGCTTCGGACAAAGAATTCAAGGATGTGGTTCGACAAATCGGAGCGGCTGTTTCTGGGGAAAGTCCGGGGGAGGGCCAGCACGGGTTTGGGATCGCGATTGGTCGTACGCGCCAAAGTAAAGAGCCTTTCTATCAGGATGTTTTGAAGTGGGCCAGGAACCTCGAAGATGCGCTTGCGTTCCGCAGTAGGCTGGAACGGCCGGGTGCGGCGAATGATGCGATGCGTGACTTCGTCGCTGTCTTCAGCGCAAATCTGCTCGAGGCCGGTTTTGCGAACGATGATCAGACAGTCTGGAGAATCCTCAGGCGGACTCAAATCCTGCAATTCGACTTCGATTCCGAAGCGTCCGCAACGAATGAGTTGATGCGTGAGCGATCCCTCCGAGCACTGAACGGCAGTGATGCGCGCGACGCTGAGAACCTCTGGTCTCGTCTGACTACGTTAGCTTTCGACATGGCTTCGGTGGGCGGTAGCCGGACCCGCGCTGAACTCGTGGAAGAATTGCAACCGTCATTTCGCTTGGCAGGAAGTCGATCAAACGCCTATGCGATGGAGGCTTTGTTTGAGGAGTCAGAGCGAGCTATCGCTGGATTTGACGATACCGTTGGCGGAATCACGCTCGAACGCGAATCACGAATGGATGCGATTCGCGAAGCGTTGGACCAAAGCCGCTATGTAGAGATTCGCGGCGACGCCGGCGTTGGCAAATCCGGTCTTCTCCATGGCCTTGCAGCGAGCCTAAAGACGGAGGCGCGCTTTCTCGTCTTCACGCCGAATCGGGTGACAGAACGTGGTTGGTTGTCGCTCAAGACAACGATTGGCTACGACGGTGATGGACGCGATTTGATGAACGAACTTTCGCTGAGCGGGGCGGGCATTTTTTTTGTAGATAACCTTGATTTCTATAGCCCGACAGAACAAGAGACGATTAAGGACCTGTTGGTGTTTGCGGCACGGCATCCGACGATGCGTGTCGTTGCAACGGCCCGGACGGACTTCGGGCAAGTCGAGCCGACGTGGATACCACGAGAGGCATTGACACGGTTTGGATCTACCGTAACGATGCAATTGAGTGAACTCGACGAGAGCGAGCTTGATGAACTGCGACTCGCAGCTCCGAAGCTAAGGTCGTTGCTTTTAGATACGCATCCGGCCAAGAAAATCGTAAGGAACCTTTTTCGTCTTTCCCGGCTTTCTGCTCGGAACGTAGATGACCTGTGGCCGGCCACCGAAACACAGATGGCGAGGCAATGGTGGGAAACCGCTGACGGCCATGTGGATTCTGAGCTCCGCGAACGCGCACGTGTCCTGGTCAGGCTCGCGAGACACTTTCTGTTCTCCTCGGAGCCATTCGATAGCTCCGCTGAAGCATCCGGCATGATTGATGCGCTTTTGCGTAGCGGAACTCTGCGGGAGTTCGGCAGAGACCGGATAACCTTTCGCCACGACGTCCTTCGAGAATGGGCGATTGCGAATCTCCTGTATGAGGAGAGAGGATTTCAATCGGTCCCTGATCTTTCAGTGCGAGCAAACCCCGATCAAATGCGCGGAGCGGAATTAGCCGCGCGCATGGCGCTGGAGGAGCCAGAAGGGATCTCCCGGTGGAAGGACCTTATCGGATCGTTGGCCACATCGCACGAAACCTGGCGGAGAGCTGTCGTCTTGGCCGTCGTACGCGCGGAAGACTCCGTTCGCACTCTGGTCACTGTGTCCCTCGCATTGCTGGAGAATGATGGCAATCTCCTGAGAGAGTTGATTCGCTATGTGTTAGCGGTCGAGTTCGAGTCGGGCTCGCAACGATTGAAGGATGCAGGCATCATGCTGGGGAAGATCCCCGACGGTTGGAAAGTCCCGCGGAGTCGTTCTGTCGGCAGTTTGATCGTCTGGTTGACGAATGTTGTTTCCTATCTTCCCGTAGCTGCTATTCCAGACGTCGTCAAACTGTTCTCTGCCTACATCATGGGAGTGGTTGGAAGCGACTGGTTGACGCCGCGCCTGCTTCCCTTGCTCCTCGATTGGTTGCTCCTGATCGAGGCAGAGCATGACGCTGATCCCTATGGATTTAGAAACCACATTTTCGATGGCAAGCTGAGCCAAGCAGAGATCAAGATTATCGAGGACGAATGCAGAACGACTTTTCTCTTCTTCTGCAAGCAGACGCCAGACCTAGCGGTCAGATATCTCCTGTCGTTTGCCGGACGGGAGCATCGCGATGAAATACGCATCGACGTACTGAAGACTAAGGGGACTTTGTCCCAAGCGGCGCCGAAAGATTTCGCAGACTTTGCATTGGAGACACTAATTCCGAAGAAGGAACCACGGCGAAGGAGGAGTGGCGATCATCTGCCGGATCGTCCCTTCGAGTTCATTGATATCAAGTTCACTCCTTCGAGTCCATCTCAAGGTCCATTCCTTGATCTGCTCATTCACGCGCCGTCCGACGGACTGAGGTTAGTTCGCGGAATTCTGCTGCATGCGATCAGTTTTGACCGTGGGGACAAAGAGGATACAAACGCCATCGTCGTGTATCGCGGCGGACAGCCAGAATCATACAAATGGGCGGAGTTTTACACCTGGTCGCGGGAGTATGGCAGCTCATCAGGGCTTGTTGTCTCAGCTTTGATGGCGCTCGAAGCGTGGGCTCATCGCAGACTCGAGGCCGGGGAAGATATCGAGACCGTTATTACCGACATTTCAGGGCCTCTCCAAAATGGGGAACGATCAAGCGCCCTGCTCTTGGTGGTGACAGATATTCTGATCTCTCACTGGCCCGCTTCCGTGGGCGCAGCAATCCCGTATGTTGGCTGTCCTGAACTGCTTTGCCTCGATCGCGCACGTCCCGGGCATGACAATTTCGAATTTCCCGACTTGTTCGGTCTCAAAGACATCCAGACGGAGCCCGTGGGGCTGGTATCGACGCAAGACCTAAAGCGGCGAGCATCGCGCAGGGCAAGTCTCTATGATTTCCTTGCACCTTACACCTTCCATAACCAAGAATATCGACCAATCCTGGAAAACACTCTCGCCGTTGCGAGCGGGCGACTGGGGTTGCCAGGGAAGGATTCGGATCTTGGTGATCCGAGAATGATGGCCATACACGCTCTGAATGTCCTCAACCGCTCGAATTGGAACGAGCTAAAGGACGAGAATGGAAGTTCCACGGGAAAGTTCGAATACCAAGCCCCACAGGCCGAACGGCAGCAGATGGAGCCAGTCCAAAAGGAGGCTGCTCCGCGCTTAGAAGAACATTCGCTGAGAACGGCGATCCTCAATGAGCTTTACGTGACTCCTGAAACCACAGCGGAATTCTTGACCCTATCTCTCGATTGGGCGAAGAAGCACGAAAGCGTATTGGACTCAAAACCTGACTTCGATTGGGATGGCAACTATTCGACGATGTTGGAGGCTGTTGTCACCGTCGCCACTCTGATGGCGCGTAACGGTTCTACCGAGCTCCTGGAGAGAGAGGGGGCCTGGATACGCAGCATTTTTGACAAAGCCTACGAGGGCAGAATTGATCCTGTCTTCTCTCAACGTGAGGGCCTCAAATTCAATCCCCAGGCAATTGCCTTCGTCGGACAGAGCTTCCTGCTGGAGCGTTCGCGGCGGCAGGATGATGACGCCCGGCTGCTCCGATTCGTAACCTCAGCAAGCTATGCTCCTGCACACGGATATCGAGCGATCCTCGCATTATTGTTTCGGCTCAATGCGCGATGGCTTGCTTGCATCATGCGTTGTGCCTTCGAAGCATCGGTTCTCGCGATGGAGTCTTGGAAAGACTCCGAAGAGGAGAAATTGGGGCATCGAGTTGCCTTCGATGCGCGGATCAGAGCACGGATTGACACAGAGCTTGCTTGGTTGCGAGGGCAAGACTCCGAGCCAGGCTGGCCTAAATTTCCAACCAAGCGCGCTACGCCGAGACACAGCGGCATCGGTCGGAAACGGGTTGAGGCCACTGCGATCGCCAACGCTGATGAGGTCCAGGAGCGCGTGAACTATCATTTGGCGGCACTTTGGCTAGGTCAGCATCAGCAATTCTTTCGGGGAGTTCCAGTCCCTTCCTGGATGTCGGACGTAGCCACAACGTATACCGAGTGGACCCTACTCGCTAATGGGAGGGGAGAAGACAAGACTGAGCGCTTCGATCGAGGTCCATCGGAATGGAATAGCGTCTTTTGGGGACTACTGCCGAGATGTCTCAGAGATCGGGAAGGGACAGCTCTTTGGGAATATCTTGACGCCCTCTTCAACGATCTGCCCGAGGAGCCTCTCATGAGCTGTCTTTCGACATTCATACGAAGTGCCGATGTAGTGCATTTCGACGACCATATGATCTCGGTGTCGCAGTTGCTTACCATCCGGACGTATGCCCTGGATCGCATCAAGACAACGAGACTGTTTTCATGGAACCACGACCGAGACGAAACGTCCGTGACGACGGATATGACCGATATTCTTGCAACGTTTTGCTTCAACACCTACAACCCATTCCAGCCTTCAAAATGCTATGTGCCGTCCGGGCTGATTGCAGGCATCGACCCGTTCCTGCCGTTGCTGGACAAATTCATTGAGCTTTGGCGATCTCCCTTCGTGACCTTGATGTATCTCAACTTGTTCGAAGTCGCTCCGCGTCGAGAACAACTTTGGTTCGTTGTGGGATGCACCGAGAAATGGCTGGAACGCTTTCCCCAAGACAATAGGTTTTGGATTGAATGGAGCATCGGACAGAGAATATCGCTTGTTCTGAGGAAAATCTTTGAAGAGTCGCCGGACGTATTTGCCGAAGAGACGATCCGGGAGCGGATCGATTCTGTCATTAGTCGGCTTGTTGGCCTGGGCGTCCCAGATGCGCATGAACTGGAGCAAAGACTCTACCGGATGAATACCTGAAGACCGACGGGAGCACCAGGATGGGATCATCCTATCTCATTCAACTAAGTCCAAGGATGCGCTCTTTCGAAGGGTTACGATTGCAGGTTGCATCGAGGCAAAATTCTCCTTACGGCTGCACTCCGAATCCCTGCATCATCTCGATGGCGGAGGTCTTCGTTACCGTCTGACTGAGGCTGGCCGTGAGGGATGAAGCGTTATTGGTAAAGATTTGCGCTTCCTGTGCGGCACGCGAGACGGAAACATACGCGAAGCGAGGGTTTATAAGCTCTGGGTGGCCATTTGTGTCGATATTCACCAAAACTCGCTCCGCTGTGAGTCCTTGAGAGCTGTGGCTGGTGACAGCATAGCCGTGGTCGAAGTGGGGCATTCGGTTAGCGTCGAAGCTGACGGATTTGCCTTTGTCCATCTTCACGGAGAGCTGACCGTCTCTATCGACCTGCTGCACCGTGCCAAGGTCGCGGTTGGCGACACCCAGTTCTTTGGAGGGCGCGGTAAAGCTCAAACGGTCGCCAACAGCAAACTCACGCTCCAGCTCGCGGTAGACAGTCACGCCATATAGCCGCGCGGGGTTGTAGGTGACGGTGGCTCCATCCTCTTTCTGAACTGTGAGCAAGTTGTCTTTGGGTTGGGTAGCGATTACTATCGTATAGCTTTCCTTCTCAATGCCGATCCCCTGGCTGCCGCGCGGATAGTAGAGTACGTCATCCACGGTATAGCGAGCGGCCCAGGTCCTGTCGGCGCCGGTCATGTCGGAACGGGGCGCGAGTACGCGAATCACGTGATCCTGCGACGCGACCGTGCCAAGGGCCTGCAATTCGGAACGCACGGCCTGATTGATCTGGCGGCGCGAGACGTTATCGGGAGAGACAACGATGGTGTTGTCTGGGTTGGCGGCGTAGCTCCGGGCAATCGCCGCGATGCGCTGCTGCGGATCGGCAATCTCCTTAACTCGCCCCTGCGTTTCCAAGAGAGCTACGCCCTCGGCAATCTCACCACGCGACAGATGTTCGACTGCTTTGAGCAATTCGGGGGAATTCCTTTGGCGGACGATCTGGTCAACTTGCGCAGTTTTCATTCCGGCGTTGACCAACTGTTCGAACGGTTTGCCGGCCTCTACACCCTGGTGCTGCCGCGTGTCCCCGATGAGCAACACACGGTCGCCGGACTCGACTTTTGCGAAAAAGTCACGCATCTGTTTGGTGCTGGCGAGACTGGATTCATCGACCATGTACAGGTGACGGTCAGGGTTCGGCTGGCGGGTGCGGACGAGGAAGCCCTGCAGGGTGTCGGCGGAGATCCCGGCATCGCGAAGCTGGTTCGCGGCGCGGGACGTCGGAGCGAAGCCTTCGACCACGTAGCCGCGCTTTTCGGCCGCCTCTCGGACCGATTTTAATAGCGTCGTTTTGCCCACCCCTGCCCGTCCCTCCAGCCCTAGCACGACATCGCGCGAGGTCAGGATCTCCTCTGCGGCAGACCGTTGTCCTGCGTTGAGATGCCCCTGCTTTTCGGTATGGGCGACCGCAGCTTGTACGGACATAATTTGCTCGGCGCGACCCTGGCCCTGTTGCATCTGGCGTAGGATTTCCTTCTCGGCGCGGATCGTTTCGGCGGTCGTAAAGCTCCGGCCTGAGTCGTGCTTCTGTCCGGGCACAAGCTGGAACTCACCTTTGGCAATGCGAGCCTCAAACCCGGCGCGAACCTCGGAGTATGTTGTTTCGCTCATACCGCGCCGCAAAGCATCGCGGTATAGCTCGCGTTCGTCGGTCACGGCCTCGCGCTCGAAGCTGCGGTCGCGGGCATAGATGACAGCCTGCCGTGCAACCTGTTGCGAAAGTTCTCGGTCATGCTCGGGGACATGTTCGTGAACGCGGCTCCATGCTTCCATCACAACTTTGTCAGCCTGGTTGCCGAACTCGGCGGCAATTTGCCGATGAGCGGCCAGCACCTCGGCGGTGGAGTGAATTTGCTTGCGGTCGCGGGTAGAGTGGGCGGCGATCTGAGCAGCCTCCGGCCCCTGATAACCGGTCTTTTCCAGATGCTCACGTATCTGCTGGCTGCGGGGGCTTGAGGCGTCAAGGTACTCCTGCGAGTAGCCTCTGATCTCGTGTGCGCCACTGCGCCCCGGTTCAATTTCATAGCCAAGACCACGAAGCCGATACGTCAATTCAGACTGGTAGACAGCGGTCGCGAACTGCTGAGACGCGAATAGCCCACGCTCCTGCAACGCACCAGTCTGCCCGTCTCCGCGTTCGGTCACATTGAAAACAACGGCGTGCGTGTGGAGCTGTGGCGCGGCGTAGCCATCCACTGGTCGCGCAGTGTCGTGCTCGAATTTTGCGGCAATGAATTCGCCGGTAGTTTCGGCGGCACGGTTCCCGCCGATACGAGCTTGCGTGTACCGCTCCAATTCGGTCAAAGCCACGTTGACCGCTGCGCGATGTGCGTCCCGCACCAGGTCATCGCCCCCTACTAGAGCGGTCAGGGAGACCGACTTAGGAGCTGAAAATGTGGCGTCCCAACCGGCACGATGTTCGACGGGTGCGACTGTCTTACCGTCTGGGCCTTCGTACTCCTGGACGATGCGATGGCGGACAAGCTGCTCGGCGGTGATGGGATGCTGGCCGTCCGCGAGCCGCGAGAAGTGTTCTTCCTCTACGCCTCCGGTGAGGCCGAATTTTTCAGCGAGCTTTCCATGCCACTCGCCCAAAGTCCGGTCGTCCTGTTTCCAATAGTTTTGTTCGGCGGACGTGAACTCCTTCGCATGGTAGGCCTGGGCCTGTGACGCGGAAAGCGGTTTTGAGATGGTCAGCATGATTAGTCACCTAAAGAGAATCCGGATTCTATCGGCTCGTCCTCGCCTGCATCGGACATGCTGCCAGCCGCCACTGACACGGTGTTCGGCGACTTCCTTGGGAGGGCTTTCGGCTCGAATGGAAGGTCATCGTCTTCCAAGGGGCGCGGCACGAATGCAGGCTGGGTTGCCGGGATGTTCCAATAGTCGAAAGCGAAGCGTGAAACGTGATTGCCTAGCTTCAAGAAAGCGTGCCGGTCAGGCAAGCCGGAGATCTCCGAGTCCAGTACGAGAGGCTCCACTTGGCGCTCCACGGTAAAGTTATTGCCTGCGCGCAGGCCGGTGGAATGCGTTTCACGAAGCCGCTCGATTTCGATTTTACCGATGGCGTTCGACACCCATTCGGCGGCCTTCGGCTCCGTCGTGCGCAGAAAAATCTTGGTGGTCGGCTGCGATAGCATCACCTCGGCGAGGTGCCCATAAATCATTTCAAGCTGGGCCTTTCCCTGGAAGCCAAGTACCAACGGATTTTTCGACTTCCGGTTCTCGGTAATCGCGGTGTGGAGCTGCGGCAGACGTTGCAGGCTCGCTAACTCGTCCAAGACAAACCAGACCGGATGCTGGGTTTCCTTCGGCTCATTAAGTAGACGCAATACAAGCAAGTCGATCCATAAGCTGTGCAGAGGCCGCAAGGCCTCGCGCTCGCTCGGTTTCGATGTGAGGAATATCCATCCCTGACGATGTTCCGCCCAGTCGGTAGCGCTCCAACTGCTTTGCGCCGTCTCCTCTTTCGGCAGCATTCGCAGGCTGTCCGCTATCAAGCCAAGCGACGCGAGAACACCGTTGCGTTGTTGCTGCGCGCCCTTCGCAATCATCATCGCCATCTCTGTGTTCTGGACGCGGCGGTCGATTTCGTCAGGGTTGGCCATCCACTCGACCAGCTCCTGCGGACTCGGCTTGAACGTCAGCAGATGGGCAAAGATTTTCTGGGGCGTCTCCGTGAAAAACTCGCCCTTCTTGTCGGTTGTCGGTTGATACAGAGAGGCGGCTATGGCCTTTGCCTCGGCACGACGGCGCAGCTCTTCGGAGGGTCCCCAATAGGGGCAACGGGCATCCAGTGGGTTCAGGATGATGTCTTTGCTCGGGTCATAGAACCTCTGTACAAACTCGCAGGCGGGATCGTAGACGATGGCCGAGTGGCCTCTTTCTCTGATCTGCACAAGGAGCTGCATGATGAGTCTCGTTTTGCCTGTGCCCGTATCGCCCATCAATTCGATGTGCTGACCTTCGGCACGAAGAGGGATACGCATGAGGTCCTTGAATTCGGTTGTGCGGAAGCCGATGCCGTCGCCCTTGATGGCTTTATTGAAGGCCTTCGGCGATACCAAAACCGGCCCTTTCAGCAAGCGTCCATACTTCAACTCTTTTAGCCGCTGAATGTCCTTGCGGACAACGAACGGAAGCTGGAGAAGAAACACGGCCAGCCCTGACGAGAGCGGTATGCGGAAGATGCCCACAAGCGAATCGCCGTCATAAACGAAGCGGCGAAGGTAGTCATGGAGAGGGCGGTTCAAGTAGGAAACCTTTGCACCCCGATACAGAAAGACGATGCCGGAGGCACGGGCCGCTGGGGAAAGAGCCAAGGGTATCGGCTTGCCGATGACCTGCGGCGTAGAGCCTGGTTGCACATCAGCTTCGGTGACAGGCCGGGCGTGTCGCTGGCGGTCGGCTACGGTAACAAGCTGATAGTCGCTGCTCTGGCGCACGGTGCCGAGGAAGCCCGTTTCCGCGTAGCAGGACAGGTAATAGCGTTGTAGGGGCGTCATGACAAAAGCGAGGTGGAGGTAGACGCAGAGGGCGGTCACCACGAGCGCAATGAAGACGGCTCCGAAGCTGTAGACGGGATAGTGAGGCGGGCGGACGATGGTTTCTTTGCGTCCCCATTGTGTGTCGGTCATGACTGTTCTGTTGTCCCTTCTGCATAGCTGGCGAGAATATCTGCGGCCGCTTTGCGCTTGTTGGTTTTCACGTACCTGAGCATGTCTTTGAATTGCTCCGGCGTCATCTTGTCTCCACGCAAGAATGGTTCCAAGGTGTTTATCAAGAGGAGGCGGAGTCCTGTGATCTCACCCAGTAGCAGCACAGTTCCAGTCCGGTCTCCCGGTCCGCGCACTTCGCGCAAGACCACCTCTCGAACCCACTCACCGAAGGCCACGTTGCGCAACTCGCAGAATCGTTCGACCTCGGCAAACTCCAGCTCTGTGAGTTTGGTGTTGAGCGTCATATTGCGTTTTTCCCGACCTCTTACCTTGCGGTGCAGTTGCCGAGACTCTGTTGAAACAAGCGTCATAGCGACCACCATGTCTCTCTAGTTGTCGGAAACTCATGAGTTTCCGACAGCGCGCTATCCCAAGTCATTTCAATTAGTAACTCCTAAGTTTCTTGGGAAACTCAGCAGCTCCCTACTAGGGATGGAGTGTCAACATTCTTCCGGTGCGCAGCACCGCAGTGCCTCTGCCCCGGAAAGAAATGGAGGATCAAGCGCCCTTCGCCTGGGATACGGGAGCGGCTACGGATGCTGGAAGAGGCTTTTGTGCGGGTGGCTCAGATGCCTCAGCAGCCGGACCCTTCCGAATCCGCAACGTCGCGGCGACCTTCCGGGCTTCCGGGGTCTTCAGGAAGTCCTGGAAGTCGCGGTCTTTGCTGAAGACGTAGGCGAGAGCTTGCTCGACGACATCGTCGGCGCAAGCCCGGATGAAGGCTGCATACTGATCGACCTGCGTAGCGGTTGTATCAGTGAGCCTAATGGACGCGCTGATCTGACGGGTTTGGACGACTTCAAGCAGTGGCATTGTGGTTCTCCTTTGGGTGGTGAAATGAAGCAAACTTTGACCGGCCAATCATTCGCTGCGCCGTGGTCACAATCTCGCGCGCTCTGGAGGAGCAAAGGGCCCCTGGGACATCGGCGGAACGACGGTCTTCCAGCGTGGCGATTACGTCCTCGATCGCTGCACCATTGAGCAACATGAGGCGAGCCGAAGCGATGTCGATGGTGCGCTGCGCGTAGTAGAGGGGGTTGGGCTTATCTGAGCGGCGAGAAGCAAGCTCAAGCGTGAGATTCGCGGCATCCTCGCCAAGTGAAAGCTGTTGGACCGCCCACGCCCAATCATGTTCCGAGTGAGTGTTCTTTCCGGTCGCGTATGTCCGTGCGGTATCGCGAAACGGCGTCGCGGCATTCGGCAACGCATCATCCAATCGGAAGTCACAGGAATGGTAGGTGGAGTCACTGGGGTATTCGACTGAAACCGGATGAGCGGGTTCGTACTTGCGGTTGAGGAATCCCGGCACTCTAAGAACACGGTTGCGGTCGGTGCAAGCGGAGTCGCCACCGAAGGCAATGACCAGCGACTTTAGCGCGCTCTCCTGCTGATCGAAGTCGAAGCCTTCGACCCTCCAAAGAACCTGATATTTGTCCGGCGATGTCGAGAGGATCACGGTCGGAACCGGCACGGCCTCCGACTCCATGAGCGCAGCGACTCTGTTGTCGCCGTCTACGTCGATGTCGAGGTACAGGTGGCGAACTTCTGCGATGCAGTCCTTCGTCCGCTTGCGGCTGCCAGAGCGAAGCGGATTGGCAGCGACATAGACGTTCGCGCCGTTGTAGTTCTCAAAGCGCAGCCACGCGAGATAACGAGGGGCGATAGCCTGTTCCAGCATCACGATGCGCTGCGTCGTAGACGCTGGACTCTCTCTGCGCAGCAGGAGAGCAATCGTCTCTCGGGGAAGGAAGCATCGGGTTAGGAATTCGTGTGCCAGTTTCGTGTTCATTGCGAATATCCAAGAGGCTTGGGAAGCCCGGCATCTACCGGGCTCCCGAGTTGATGGAAGGAAAGCGGCTTATCCGGCCGCTTCCAGAGGAAGTTGAGAGTCTGCGTCCTGCTCCTCCGGGCTGGCCTTCTCCGCCCGGTCCAGCTTGAGAATCGAGTTCACCCGGATCTCCCAGATAGTCTTCTTCTGGGCTGGCTTCTTGCCGACCTTCTTGGTCTCGTACTCCCGGCTGCGCAGCTCTCCTTCCACCTGCAGATGAGCGCCCTTCTTCAGCGTGCCAGCGAACTCCGAGAGCTTGCCGAAGATCACGCAACGGTGCCATTCGGTGTGCGAGATGTACTGGCCGTCTTTCTTGTAGGAACTCTTGGTTGCCAGCGAGAGAGTGGTGAAGCTGCGGTTGTCGTTGGTGCGAACTTCTGCGTCGTTGCCGAGGAAGCCGATGAGGGTGACTTTGTTCTGGTACATGGTGGTGATCTCCGTGAGTTGAATTTCCCGATCTTGCTCGGGTCACTAATAAGCGAAGTGGGCCCGGCTCCCAAGTGCCAAGGAGTGCTTTCTTGGCGGGGCCCGGAAGAAGTTTGTGCGGCGCATTTGCCGCGCGTTTACAAACTTGTTCTGGGAGGAACCGAGACCCTGAAAGGGTGGCGCAGCCAAAGCAGAACGACGCCGAGCCGCAGGGCGCCGGATAGGCCCCGAAGCAGTGACCGTGCAAAGGCGGGATACGAGACGGATGAATTCCTCTGGACCGAAGTCATCCTCTCGCTTCTCGGTGGCGGATGTTCGCCCAAACCCTAGCTCAAAACTGCTGGCTAGAGTTCCGGTAGTGGACGGCCTTTCGCCACTGCCGTTGCGTTCTTCGCGGTTCTCTAACCAGACGCTGAAGGGCGTTAGAGACAGGTGGGGCTGTGCCGCCGGATTGGGAGCATGAGGGTGCATCGGTAAGACCTCGGATACGGGTTGGGTTCTCTAGCGTTTGGACTGGTGATTAGGCTGCGGAGGCGCGGTAGACCTCCTCGGTCTGGAAGCTCTGATCTGCATGGCTGTAGCCGCCGACTGTAATTAACTCGCGGACTCGACGCCGGCCTGTATGGTCGCGCTCGCAATAGAGCACGAAGTCGATGGCTTCTGCCGTCTCAGACCGCATGAAAGCGTGGTTGAGATTGGGCCGCGCACTCAAGGCAAGATTCGACAGACGGTTCAGCGCATCCCACGCAGACTTCGCGTGGATCGTGGACAAGGTCCCGCCGTGGCCAGTGTTCATCGCCTGGAGCAAGTCGTACCCGCATTCATTGCGGATTTCGCCCATGATGATCCGGTCTGGACGATGCCGCAGGGCTGCCGCTAAGAGTTCGCTTGGAGTGATGGCGACTTGTCCTGGAATCTCTTCTACAGCTTCCCAACGAACGGCGTTCTTGTGGGCGACTTTCAGCTCTGCCGGTTGCTCGATAATGAGCAGCCGCTCGGTCTCGGGGATGTGGTCAAGGAATGCCTTCATCAGGGTCGTCTTGCCCGAACCGGTTCCGCCGCTGATGATGCCGTTCTTTTTCTTCCCAATGAGGTCAACGACGATATCGCGAACTTGGCGGGGCATACTGCCCGATTCGATCAGCTCATCTGAGCTATACCAGCGGTTGAACTTCCGAATAGTCAGCGTCGGCCCATTGATGGACGATGGCGCACCCACAACGGCGACACGGGAGCCGTCCGGCAAGCGGGTATTGAGGATGGGATTTTGGGTCGTGAGGTCTTGGCCCAGAATCCGCGCAACGCGCTCAATCGCAGCCTGCAGCCGGTCGTTCGTGTACGGCTCAGATAGAGGAATGTGCTGCACGACCCCGGCTCGATCCGCATACACGCCGGTCGTCCCATTAATCATCAAGTCCGAGATGGATGGGTCGAGCAACAGCGCTCGCAGTTCCTCGGGAAAGAACGGAAGAATGAGGTGGTAGCTCATCGCGTTCCCTCCGTCGCTGGAAGTGCCGTGACCGCTGGTGCGGCGTTCACACCGACCGCAATAGGATCGACGGACATCCGGTTTTCGTGAAACTCCGTGATGGTCAATCCCAGGGGATTGATCGTCTCAAACTGCGGGAAGACCCTAGCCTGGTCGCTCACCTGCTTAGGGTTCAGATAGTAGGTGACACTGAGTAGCCAATGCTCCGTCCGTGGCTCCCGCGAGTTCCTTTGGGAGTAGAGCTTGTCGATGGTGACGAGCGCCGTTCCTCGGGCAATCGTTGCGTTCTGGACAGTCTCTTCGGACATGGAAGTAATCGTGACGTTCTTGACCTCCACGTCGCTCTGCTCAATCTGTCCGCCGACGACCTGCGAGACGAGGTGGTTTTGATTGTCCTGGCCCATCAGTTGAGAAGCCAAGTTCTGCGATAGGAAGTAGTAGTTGAGCGGATACTTCTTAGCGATGGTGTCACGGCTGACGGTGTACCGATAGTTGGCCCAATCGGTGAGATACGTCCGAACTTCACCCTCGCGCGGGCTGTAGTTCAGGTCCGTATACGCGATGGCCTGAGCACGGCCCATCTCGTCAATCCGGATGTACCGGTTGGCAATCGGGCGCTGTGCCAGAGAGAAGATCAATCCGAAGGCTCCCAGCAGGAGCACCGTTTCGGTTCCAATGACGAATCGGCTGAGCTTCCGTTCGGCATAGTGGGAAGCGTAGACCTCATTCCCAATCTCGTCGGTCAAGAGGGATTGCTCGGGGCTTAGGCGAGATTCAATGGGTAGAGTTGTGCTGGACATAGAGGACCTGATTCCTTTCGGTGAGAGCGTGGAAGACAACAGATGCGTAAATCAGACCGGCTATCACGGCACCAGCAAATGCAAGAATCAACAGGAGCCGTACAAAGCGGAGCTGTAAGACGCGACGTATAAAGGTGACCTGCAACAGAAATCGAAACATCGTTATGCTCCTCCTGCGGCCCCGATTGACGAGGCAGTTCCTATCACCTTTGTGATGCTTTCAGCCATGCCTGCGGCACCGCCGAAGATCGCCTGAGTCATGCTTGGAATGAAGAGCATGTTGATAATGAAAGCGATGAAAACCATGGTGCAGGGGATGAGATTAGCCAGCCACGTCTCCATCGAATAGTTGCCATTGAACGTCTGCTGAATGAATCCGTTCAAGAACCCGGCCCAGACGAAAATGAAGGCGGCGGCGACGGCCCGAATCATCGCAAAGCTGATCAGCACGTCAAGAAAGTGAAAGAACTTGGCACGGAAGGTCTTCGTCATCAGCAACGGAACGAAAATGGGTCCAAAGAGTGCCGTTACACCATAAAGGATGAAAGCGCTGCAATTGATGAGAAAAAGAATTGCAGAGGCCAGCCCCAGAAGTATCTGCACAAGGAAGTAACAGAGGATCTGAACCGGCGCGGTGAAAGACGGCATCTGGGTCTGATCGCCGGCGGTCTTGAGCAATTGAAGGAGCGAGTCCAACGAACTCTGATCGAAGGCCGCAACCATCGCTTGGGCGATGTAGGAAAAGAAGTGGTTGATGCCGAAGCTCGCGCCGGGGAACGGATTGACCCAGTAGGTCTCTAAGAGACAGCAGATGATGAGCTGAAGCAGAAACTTCGTCAGGTCGCCCGCTTGAATCGGGTGATGATGCAGACGGAACGTCATCGTAGAGGTCTGCCAGTTCACAACCATGCTGACGAGCATGAAGAATGAAATGCAGGCTAATTCGGTCATCCCGAGCTGGGTGAGAGCCCCGCCATTCTGTGTCGTCAGGTTGGTCAGATTGTTGGTGAACTGATACAGCCAATCAACGCCGGAACTCGCGCTCGGAAGGGCTTGGGCTAGCAACACAATGGAAGACATGGTGGGTGCTCTCTCTGGGTTCTGGGACTCGGCTTCAGTCCCGGGCTAGGGGATGTAGGTCTTCCAGGTCTTGCCCTCATGGGCCGCGGCTGAACTGTGCTGCTTCTTGTCTGCCTCAACCTGTTTCCGCAGGGCCTCATTTTCCTGCTTCAGGTAGTCGTTGTCGTCCTTCTTTAGCTGGAGGAGTTGCGCTGCTCTGGCCGTTGCTGCCGCCGTCTTTGCGGCCTCATCGCGTTGATAAATGGCGGCACCGCCTATGACGGTCAGTGCCGCAAGGATTGCAAGGAGAATCTTCGTATTGATTGCGTTCAGCATTTCTTCTCCGAATCAGGGCAAGTAGGTTGTCCAGGTGCTGCCTTCGTTGGCCGCGCTGGTGTTATTCACCGTCCGTTGCTGTTGAACAGCCGCCGCCGTGTTCAAATCCTGTGCTGCGGCATTGCGCTGCTGCATGTTGGCGACAGTCATCTGAGAGGCAAGACAGAGGTGCATGGCGGCCTGCGACTGCATCTCGGTCAACTGTTGGGCTTGGGCGGCGTTCAAAAGGTTCAGTTGCTGAACCTCACTGTTCGTCGCCGACGTGGTGTCGAACTGCTGCTGCGTGAGCGAGTTGTTCGCTGTTCCGTTCTGGCTGCGCCCGGACCGGTATTGGCCAACTGCCGTAAGGCAGTCAGGCGAGACCGAATCGGACATCTCGATCATGGCGAGCTGCGAAAGCTGCGCGCTGTTACCGACCGTCTGCCCTTTCAGGTAGGTGGTCGTTCCACTGCTGACCGGAACGGTCGCCGTCTCCCAAGCCGTCAAAGATGCACTCGGCGAGTTGGTGTTGAGCGCGATGTTAACGCCCGCCGTTTCACCGAACATATTCGCCACGTTCGCGTTCTTGAGCGCATTGAGCGTCGTCTGCCATTGCTGCTTGAACGAAAAGTGGGTGACGTTGTTCTTGAGCATGTTGTACTGCGACTCAAGGGTGGTGAGTTGGGAGACAAGACTCGCGTAGCTCGTGGGATCGAAGACGATGTCTCCGATTCCGAAGAGCGCGAAGCTCGGCGTCGCGGTTGCCACAAGCAGCCCGCCCGCGAGCAGGTACTTCCGTCGTTTGTTTAGGTTGAACTTCATAGAGGCTCCTGAAGGGTTGAGGGTTAGTTGCACTCAGAGCAGGTTGGGTTCATCCGCTCCGGAAGCATTTTGAAGTTGGTCACGACATCGCTGAAGCGGTCGGGTACGTCGGCATAGAACAGAACGCGGTCAATGACATCGCTTGCGTTTACTGTCCGCATCAAGTGGACCGTGGCGTAGCTGGCAGTCACAGCGAAGGCAAGGGAAAGTGCGATTTTGAGAATACGAACCTTCATCTATGCCTCCAGATGGCACGATTACAGGGTTGAATCGACGCGGTGTTCCGTGTAGGACGGGATCAGGATGTCGGTGCCGATGTAGACGCGGGCACGCGAGCCTTCCTTGAGCGTGATGATCGGGAGCCGGTTGAGAAAGTGGTTGAGCACCTGTTCTCCCTCGGCTGCGGACTGCTCCGATATGCCGTCACGGATCTGGGTCGAGGGCGATAGGACACTGCCGCTGTTGCCGATCTGGGCTAGTCCTCCCAATCCGCCTACTGCCGCCGCTGCCGCGAATGCCTGCAAGTAGCCGTGGTCAACCTTGGTAGCCAGGCCGGTCGTGCCCAGAGGATCGAGTCCGACATACTTGTCGAGTTCCAGCGAGAACCCATCCGGACAGATCGCACGGTGGAAGGTCACAAACATCTTCCGCTGCTGGGCATTGCCAACACTCTGGACCGTTCCAATCAGCCTTGTACCTTGCGGCATGAGAAGCTGCTGGTGGTCGTGCGAATAGTAGTCGGTCGTGAGCATTATAAGGATTGGCCCGTTCAAGCCGCCGTCGATATGGTTCGTAACGACACCTTCCAGAACGGTTCCCTCAAATACCCGGTAAAGCTGACCCTGATAGGAATCGAAGTCATAGGGTGCCATCGGATTGCTCTTACGGGCCAACTTCGGCTGCTGATCCGAGACCGCCTGAGCGCCTCCGCCCCTCTTGACTTCTCCCGCCTCGGGAGTTGAGGCTGCCATAGTTTCCGAAGCTGCCTTCGGCGTCATCTCCTCACGTTCGCCCAATACGGCGGTGGGTTGAGCGGCAGGCGAACCTGCGGCGGCGGTGGCGGTCGTCGGATGAGCGAAGTCGATGGCAATGGTGTCACTGTTGAGCGCATCCTGGTGCAACTTCTCTTTCTCCAGTGCCTTCTGTTTAGCCTCGGCTTGTACTTGCGAGACATTGGAGGTCTTGCTGGGTGCATTCGGGCTGTCGCCATACATCGCCGAACGCTGTGCGGCAGTCATGGGGGGTGCGCCTGCCGCCTCCGGGCCTGGCACATTCTGCGCGGCCTGAAGTTGCTGCATCTCGGCGGCAAGTTCCTGCCGCCGCTGCTGGTCGTCGGCATCTCGCTTTGCTTCGGTCGCCTGCTGCGTCTCGAAGCTGGAGACCTGCTGAGGATTTGCCGTAGCCGGACGCATCGGTAAGGCACTCTGCGGCGCTGTTCTCTTCTTGCCGCTCACAAGGCTCGATATATTCGCGAGTCCTATGAGGCCGACGATCACGACAAGAGCAATGATGACGGGCGTGCTCTTCTTCACTGGCCCCACAGCTTCACGCTGCGCGGGGACGGTAGCGGGCGGGTTGGGATTCTGATCGATCATGGCTAGTTTTTCTCCCCTGTTCCGTTGGAACTGCGGTGGAAGTCCACACGCTTCTTGCCGATCGCCAAATAGCCCGTCTCCAACTGCTTCGGTACGGTGTACAGGCCGGCGTTGTAGTCGAAGTTAATGAGCGATCCCTTACCGTCTTTCAGTTCATACAGCGCAGGCGTCTCTTGAAATTGGCCGCGCAGGTAGGTGAACTTGTCGTCGTGCCATATCTGCTGAAGGCCAAGCTCTTTGCCCTTTTTCTCATCCCATGTGAAATCGAAGTGCAGGCTGCCCGGATATTGGCTGCGATAGGTCTCCGCTTTGGCCTCTTCCGATTTCAACTCGGCAGCTTGCGCGGCCTTGGCTGCTGCGGCCTCCTGCTTGGCCTTGTCCAACTCAGCGGCAGGGACGAAGACGGGCATGTCGGTAAGCCTGTCCTTCGCAGCTTTGTCACCGGGCACGATGAACACCTTGGAATCGAAATGCGCGTCCGCATCATCGGAGATCTCCTGAAGTTGCAAGGTGTATTCGTTGCCGTGATCAGAGACGATGTGAATATCAGTGGTTGTGTTCGCGAGCTTTGGCTTGACGCTGATGAAGCGGCTGGCTACATGGCCGCCATCGAACACCCAGTCCACCGTGTCTCCACCGAAGACGGTCGCAATCTTCTCCTCGGCGGGTAGAAGAATAAGGGTGGACTGCAGCAGCCCGGCCCGTATGACAGGCGGCGTCTGCGCCTCGGATACGGTGACGGAACGCGGAGCGTTCGGCTCAAGGCGATGCGGCGGAGTCGCAGGCGACGCCTGAGCAAGGCCACAGGCGAGGGAGAGAATAGACGTTACGGTTAGGATCATCGGCGGTTTCATAGTGGCCCTTTGGATGTGAAGTGGGGATTCGGGTTACACAGCCTCGCCTTGGGCAAAGCGGGAGATGCCCTCAGAGAGTCCGTACTTTTCGATCAGCTTCGTCCGGCGTACACGGTCCCTGGGCTTGGTCGAAAATGTTGCGTAGCTGCGGCTGTCGAGATTCAGGGTGACGACCTTCGTCAACCCGTCGCGTCGCATATAAAGTCCTTCGCGGTCCTGCAAGCTCTCGAAGAGAGCGAGTTGCTGTTCGTTCATCTTGAACAGTTCCGCGTACCGTTTCCGATTGAACGTCACGTCCTTCAGGAAAAGAAACGACGTGCAGGAGTTCACGATGCTGTCTGCGTTGGCCCCAAGGTCATCGACAGACTGGCCGATCATGGTCACACCGCCAAGGTTCTTGCGGACAGTCTTGATGGACGCAAGGGCACCATCCAAGAGCTGTTTGTTCTTCATCGAAGAGAAGATCTCTTCGATGAGGATGTGTTTCGGTACTCCTAGATTGGCCGGGTTGTAGAGAACGTCGTTGATTCGCCGCAGCAGCCAAACCATCAACGGCTCAATTAGATCGGCATACTGTTCGTTGTTCACGCCTTGGAAGTCGAAGCATTGGAGACGCGAGAGCGAGAGACTGTCCTCGATGTTGTCGAAGACGGCGTTGTAGATGCCCTTACCAACCCACTTCGATAGATACCTGTCGAGCTTCTTCGGAAGGAAGAGATTCGAGAGCCGGCGATTAGCGGCGTCGAGCAGGTACATATCCTGCACCGCCTTGTGGATCACGTCGTCGTCCTCCGGCTCCAGCTCGGCCCCGCCGTTCGTGAGCAACAGCTTCACGAACGAGTACAGGAATTTGATGTTGCTCTCGGTCGGCTCCAGGGCAAACGGGTTTACTCGTGGGCCGTCCTTGCCGACGCGATCAACCCGCCCGCCGTACAGCTCGACGACACTCTCATAGCTGCCGCCGATGTCGAAAATGTAGGTGAATCCGCCATACTTCTGCTCCAACGCAATCAGGTTGTTCCCGTGTACGGACTTGCCGGTTCCTGTAGGGCCGATGATGAGCATCACTCGAACGCCGTCCACATACACGTCCTGGAAGAACGGCGTCCGTGTACGTGTCTCGAAGATGTTCAGATACTCCGAATCGAGATCTTCAGAATGAGGATGGCCGATATGAGGCGCGAACACAGACGAGAGACGAGCGTGGTGGTCTTCGGCCAGCCATAGCGGGAAGACGTTGAACTTGTGATTGCCGGGGAACATCGCATAGAACGCGGAGAGATTGCCAAGCGTCTCCTCCATCACTTGAGCCCTGGCATCGACGAAGATCCGATGCACGGTGGGGACGGTGTCTCGTAGCTGCTCCGGGCTGCAGGCGGCTAAGAGCAAGCGAAGTGAGAACTCGCCCTGGGCCTTCTTGTCGAGCGACCGAATGACTTCGCTCAGGTCATCGACGCTGTTGTTGGCGGCCTTGGCTCCGGCACCTGTGTCAAGTGAGGCGGTGTCGCGTCCGCTCATCACGCGAGTTAGCACGCCGACTTTGAAGAAGGAGATGAACTTCTCCTGGGCGTCGATCTCGCTGCGTGCTGCCGACGTGGACTTCACCCGCCATGTCGAGCAAACAACACTGTCGCAATCCAAGGTAAGCAGGCCAGAAAACAGGCAGGGTCGTGATGCCTCTGGAGTGGTCTTAAGCGAGAACATCTGGACGTGCCGATTGCCGATCTGCACATGATCGCTATGCCATGCCACGGGACTGTTGACGATCTGGCGGTCAACACCGGTGTCGGCGCGGAGCTGGTCGCGGCCTGCCCACTCCTCCAGATTGAAGAGATAGCTGAAGAACTGGAAGGCTTCTGCTTTCCCCAAGAGCCTCAAGCCAAGCGAGCTGCCGAGGTGTCCTTCCAGCAGGGTCGCCGTCTTCTCAAGGTCAGACAACATGCGGGACGTATCGACCGCGTTCTCCTGCGGCTTGCGCTCGAAGGCTTTGGCCTTCGACGGCTCCAATGTCAGGCACCAGTGGAGGTCGATACGGCGGAAGGCTGCCGTTTTGTCGAGGTGGGTCAAACGGTCGCTGGCGAACGTCTCCGTCACTTCATTTGCGTACCGGTTCTGCCGAGGAAGATCGAACCCCGACATCACGCGGGTGTACTGGTAGAGGCACGATCCCTCTGGCAGGCCGCGCAACGCTCCTTCCACCTGCCGGACACGGGCCTGAAGCTCAAGATCGGTCAGCGCCTCCTCGTCCAATCCGGTGAGTGAAAAGAGGCACCCGTAGCCGCCGCCCTTCAAGGCGAAGACGCTCGGCCCCACGAAGCGGGAGATCGGCACGATGCTGCACGCCGCTCCCGCTTTCGCAAACCACGGGGTATGTTTGATCTGTTCAGTATTTGCGCGGGTCATAGTAGCTCTTCTGGCCGAGGCTGAGGCCCCACAGTTGAAACATCTTTGGGTGTTTACGGACGATCAACCATGCGCCGCCCGCGAGTGTTGGAAAGCTAAGGATTGCCAGCATTCGAAAACCGACGAGGAAAACCGTCACGCAGACAAACACGATGGCCATCCATGCCGAGAGGTCAAGCCCTAGCTTGGCTCTCGGCCTGTTCAATGCCTGATTGATCGGTAACGGTTCTCCCCGCTTGGTCATGTGCATAGCAGCTCCTACATCGACTGCCCGGTGAGAGACCCAATCCAGCCTGCGCCCCATCCAAGAACGCCAGCGCCAAACAGCGCACCGAAGAGACCTGGAATGGCATCCTGAAAGCGACCGCTCATCATCCGAATGCCGGCGAAAATCAAACCGCCAAAACAGATGACAGCACCGGCATAGACGGCGAACGTTTTGAATGTCCCCATCAGCGTTTGAGCGCCGGAGAAATCCATCGTTCCTTGGGCATGGGCAACGCTCGCGAATGTGAGCGCAAAGAGGGCGGGAGCGATCACGCGGAGAGCGTGGGCTAAGTTCGTCTTGAGGTAGGAAGCACGCCGGTTGACGCACTTGGGATTGGACTGGTTGAAGTTCGGGCGACTGACAATACGGTTCTTGCGAATCATCGGCATCTCCATCGACTGGGTTTCAGTCGTGATATGCCGTGACTTTAGGGCGCAAGAATCTTCGCGTCCAATCGTGATTTGCTATCGGGTGATAGCACCTCGTGATGTCGTGCGAGTCCCGATTTATCCTGTCCTGCGGATGTGTGTGTCTGACGGATTGCCAACCGTTTGAACAGGCTTCTTGGGAACGGCTGTCGATCTCCGAGCACACCGCTGAGTCATCCGGTAAGCCAGCATCGGAAGGATGGGCCTGTCCTGCTGCGTGCTAAACACCAATGCGTTAGTGAATCGAAGGCTGATTCCTTCCATGGGAAGCGCCACCAATCCCGGTTCAAGCGGAATTCCTTCCCGCACCAATCCGAAGCAACCTCGCTGCCGCACTAGGAACTGCATCTCCGAAGGAGCTGAGAAGGTTTCAGTGGGATTCAGAGTAATGCCGAACTTCTTGAAACTCCTCAAGATCTCGTCATGAAGTAGTGGGTGATAACTGCGCTCGAACATGATCCGAAGTCGGTCCGCAATCACGGACTTTGGAATCTGAGATTCCTTTGCGAGGGGGTCGTCCTCACGCAGGCAAATCACTACCCTCTCCTTACAGATCACTTGTTGCACCAGCGGCGTTTCGTAGATCGGAAGCGTTACGATTGCCGCATCCAATCGCCCGTCCTCAAGCATTTCAATCAAATGCCCAGTGCAATCGCTGGAGGAGTTCATTCGACCGTCGGGGACAATCTCGTTGTACCCGGTCAGCGCCTCTTCGATAAGCATGTGATTGATAAAGGGCGAGTAGCCAAGTCTCAGAGGCCATTCGGCAGCCGAGTGCTTTCGCGAGGAGGCCTTCTTGGCATGGCTTCGCAGGTGGAGCATGTATCTGGCATAGACAAGCAGGTTTCGGCCCGCTTCAGTCAATTCGGAACCCGAAGGCGCCCGCTTGAACACGTCCTGGCAAAGCCACTCCTCAAGAACCTTGATGTGGCCGCTCAGTGCGGGTTGTGTGATGTGAAGTTTCTCCGCTGCCTTGCGGAAACTGCACTCTTCTGCCACGGCAATAAACGATTCGTAGTGACGAAAATCAGGGCCCTGTTCCATTTCGCACCAACCTGGGTCTTGCTCTGTTCGGCGGGCCGCAATGTCAGCGGTCAGCTGATGCTGTGAATAGTAAGTTGCTCAAATCGAAAGCAGAGTTGCCCAATTCGATTCCCAGTGGCGATTCTCAGGCAACCATTTTCATATTGTGGAAGACTGCGGCGCTATTTCATCGTGTGGCGTTATCACCCCATAACGAATCACGATTGGACGTAGTTTCATTAGCGAATCATTCTGGAGACAACTTGTCTGATCGACGGCTTCCGCCGTCCTCGGCACACTCTGGGAGTTCCGATGGCCATTCAAGATGCAAGCGAACGCAAGCCGCCCCGTTCCGAAACGTTCGTGCCCGAACCTCTCCTAGACAGCGAAGAGGCCGCAGCGTTCATTCGGATTCATCCGAAAACACTTCAACGGTTTGCCCGTGAAGGCCAAATTCAAGGAATTCACATCGGCAAGCTCTGGCGGTTCCGGCAGTCGGCGTTGGAGCAGTGGATCGAGCGTCAGACCGGCACTAAGGTCAGCGCCTAGTTGTTGAAAAACCCTCATACCTCTGCCCTGAAAAGCGATATCTTGGTAGCAGCCATCCGCTGCCGCCTGGAATGGAGAAATGTATGTCTAGGCGAACACGGTATCAACAAGGAAGCGTGCAGCGCGAAAAGCGGCACAGCGGTCCGGATGTTTGGATTTATCGCTGGTACGAAACCGGCACTGACGGAAATAGCAAGTACCGCAAGGCTATCGTCGGAACGGTCGCAACACTGGCGAATCAGACCTCGGCCCTAAAGGCAGCTCAAGCTCTGCGCATCGACGCTAACCATGAAGCCCCGCACACGGAAGGCGGACCGAAGACGGTTGCCGAACTGATCGCCCACTACCGGCTCAAGGAATTAGCCGGGGACAACCAGGGACGCAAAGCATTTTCGACGCGAGCCGCGTATGAGTGTTACCTGAACGCCTGGGTTCTTCCACGATGGGGAACGTACAGGATCGATCAGGTAAAGCCTGTAGCAGTCGAAGCATGGCTGGACGGGATCAAGCGGGCCAACGGCACCAAAGCGAAGATACGGAACCTAATGAGCGCTGTCTTCCAACACGCGATGCGGTACGAGTGGATGGACCGAAATCCCATTCAGCTCGTGCGTCAGAGCGCGAAGCGGGAGAAAGTGCCCGATGTCCTGGAACTGGCAGAACTTCAGCTTCTACTCACCAAGCTCGATGTACGGGAACGAACGCTGGTGCTGCTCGACGCGGCAACTGGCCTTCGGGTGAGTGAACTCCTGGCGCTCCGCTGGAGCGACGTTAATTTCGAGAACCTCGAAATCAGTGTCACCCGGTCTATCTGGCACCAGATCGTCGGCGACTGCAAAACCGAAGCATCCGCCAAGCCTGTCCCGATGGACAACTACATGGCGGAGGACTTGCTCCGGTGGCGCCGTAAGAGTCCGTACCCGATGGATGACGATTGGGTCTTCGCAAGTCCGGCAAAGAAAGGCAAGCAGCCATACTGGCCGGACAATCTCATGAAGCGGTACGTCAAGCCGGTGGCACAGAAGGCCGGCATCAACAAGAACATCGGCTGGCACACTTTCCGCCACTCCTTCGGCACGTTGCTCAAGGCGAACGGGGAAGATGTGAAGACGGTACAGGAGCTCTTGAGGCACGCGAACAGTAGGATCACGCTCGACGTTTACACGCAGGCCGTGAACTCGCATAAGCGAGCCGCACAGAGCAAGGTTGTAGAGATGATGGTTCCCAATCTGGGTGAAACAAGGGGTAATTCACACCCACGTTCTGCGTGAGTGCATTCTTATTGCACCCATATCGAACCCAGATTTGATTGTCACTTAGGTCCCATATATTCCGTAAGTCTTTTGGAATGTATGGCGGGGACGACGGGGCTCGAACCCGCGACCTCTGCCGTGACAGGGCAGCGCTCTAACCAACTGAGCTACGTCCCCAATGCCTTCAACGACTCGTTCCATATAATGCCCTCGGTTTTGTAAGTAGGCAATGAACACCGAAGGGCCCCGTGCCGCGACGACAACCTAAGTCTACCAGAACTAGGCGGCCCTCACGTTTGAGAATTCGGTGGAACGGATAGTCGGCTAGGTGCACTTGAGCGCCTAGCTCGCTTCTCGCTCCAGCCAGGCTCGTTCGGCGTGTCGAAGCGCAATCACTGTCTCGGGGCAGTCCATCCCCGGCAGATCATCCGTGGGGTGAAGGCCCAGACGGTGAAGATGGTAGGACATGAATCGGTACGAAGGGCGATATAGATTAAGTTCATCCTGGTCGATGACAGGAGCCTGGCTTGGATTGCAGGCAGTCATCAGATCGCGCACGTATACACATCGGAGTCCAGCGATGAGCCAGCGGCCGCTGAAAGTTTGCGCGCGCCACATGAGCCGGACGAAGGCCGTGTTTTTGCATGCAATGCCCTCCAGCGGGAAAAAGCTGTGCAACGTGCACGCAGTCTCTGCAGTCGCGCGATCACCTCTGACATTGACCACAGCCGCACCCATCTCATGGAAGTTGATGCGCTCCATACCATCCACACGTTGTTTAGATGCCTCGTACTGGCGTTTCGTTCGCTCCACGAACTCGGCGCCACTCCCCCTGAACCACGAGACCTCAACTTCGGCTTCCGGATGATAGTACGAAGCCATCTCCTGCCAGAAGGCCGAGTCGCGCGCTGTACGTTCACGCAAGATGATCTCTGCTACAGCAATCCGGTCGAGTTGTTCCGATGTACTGCTTTCTTCCATTACCTTTTCACTCCTTGCGGGTGTTGGCACGTCTAGCTTTGATCATCAGGGGCGGACAGCTTCTAATGAGTCAATAACGGCGACGCTCCTGGTACTCGCAGCTTGCCAGCCGTGCGCAGCCAGCGCATCACTTAGTTCGTCGAGGAGCGCCGGCAGTCTCTCAATGGTGCGCACTGACCCATAGATGTAATTATCCGGGCGAAGCACGAAGGCCTTTTGCCCCGTCTCGCGGTACCAGAGGTCATACTCGCCATCGATATCGGCATATTGAGCGCTTGCTCCCCGCGACGCATGGGCAAAATCTACGTCCAGCGCGGCGAGCAGATCCTGCTGGCGTGAATCGAAGAGGCTCATTGGCACAGGGTGCCGGGAGATGATCTTCCAGCCGCGTTTCATGAATTGATCGAGGCGATCAACCCGGCGGCCCAGGGCGACGCGCGCCTGCCGCGATGGCCGGCCGTCGGTGTGGTGAGTGTCAGGTGAATCCGGCGAGCGAACAATGCCGGGCCCGAGCCGCGGGAAGATGGGAGCGCGCGGAGCATGGCCGGCGCGCAGCATCTCGTCGCGTCGGCGAGCTTGTTCAGGGTCCGACATAAGCACGAGATTACCCACGGCATTCGACATCTCTGTGAGCCCGCGAGCGTGGACGGCTCGTTCACTCTCATAGGTGTCGAGAAACTCGATCTCCGCTTGTCCGTCAAGTACGGCATCCAGCTTCCAGTGCAGGTTGAGCGCGTCGCGGATACCAGAGCAAAGGCCCTGGCCCATGAAGGGAGGCATCGTATGAGCGGCATCCCCGATCAGCAGCGCGCGGCCAACGCGCCATTTCTCCGCCAGCTTGCTCTGAAACGAATAAACAGAGTGACGAGTGATCTTACCGTCGCCCTGATAAATACCCCATTTTGAAAGCAGCTTCCAACACGTCTCGTCGCTCTCCAGGTAGTCCCGGCTCTCCCCTTCCTTGGCGTGGAACTCGAATCGGGACCAGCGATCTCCGCTCCAGCGCCCCGCTAACAACGGGCGGTTGAAGTCGAGCACCTGGTATACCTCGGGCAACTGCGGCAGGTCACGGTCGGGGTCATTGTGCTCGAAGTCGATCACCAACTGATCGTTTGCTTTGAACCCCAGATCTGTGCGCTCAATCCCGAGCTCACTTCTCACAAAGCTGCCCGCGCCGTCGGCTCCAAGGATGAAGGATGCCTCAATGATCGAAAGATCAGAAGCGGGCTCATCGGAGTTTCGAACAAAGAGCCGAGCCGCGTCTGCATCTTGTTCGATCTTAACCGCCATCGTATTCATGAAGACGCGGACGCCTAGTGCACGGGCACGGGCATCGAAGATCTTTTCAAACTCCGGCTGATAGGTAAGATAGCTTTCTTTCCATCCGCTGCCGCCTTCGCCGAGCTTGATGGTCGCGAGCAACTCCTTTTCCGCAGTGACCAGATGCCATTGCAGCATGGGCCGAGCGATGAGTTCGATAGAATCCGCGAAACCCATGTTCTGGAACGTCCTCATCGTTTCACTGTCGAAGTGACCCGCGCGGGGCAAGTCGTACCGTGACGGCCAACGTTCGACGACGATGACCGAGCGTCCACGCTCTGCCATCAGAGTGCCTATGATCATCCCGACCGGGCCGTAGCCCACAATCGCCACATCACACTTCATGTGCGCAGGTAGCCGCTCAGGGATGGACTCGCTCTCAGACGCGAGACTTGGGCCTTCGCCAGTTCTTCCGTTTGAAGACATATTCATTACTCCCTGTTCCAGATCAGCATCGAGTTAGTCGACTCCGCCCTTGGTTCCCACACCAGTCCAAACACCTTCCAGCGGCGCCGCCGAACCAGGAGCTTCCATCCGTGCCGACGGGATCAGCAGGATAGATATGCCCGCTAGAACAGCTACACCGGCGAAGACAAGAACGTTCTGCCCCAGGGTTGCACCCGCTTTCACCATCAAACCGCCGACAAGGGGGCCTGCCGCCGCGCCCAGGCGCCCAATCCCTGAGGTTGCCCCGATGGCCGTCGCACGAGACGCCCGGGGATAGTGCGCCGCCATGTAGCCGAACAGCACAGATTGGTTGCCGACAGCCACTGCACCCGTCAAAAAAATAAGCAGCTTGATCACCAGAGCCGGTGCAGGAACGGCAAGACATGCGAGCAAGATGGCCGAGGTCAGGAACATTCCCATCACGACCTTGCGGCCTCCCACCCGGTCGGCGAACCAGCCCCCGAGCAATGCTCCGATCAGCGCACCTGCATCTAGAAGCAAGAGGAACTGCAATGCAGAACCGATAGGATATCCAGCACCGCGCATCAACTGCGGAAGCCACGTGTTCAGCGCAAAAGAAAGTAAGAGAGCAAAAAAGTTCGCCGCAGCAAAAAGCACGGTGGCCAAGGCGGCCCGACCCTGCAAGACGCCCCGCCAAGGACTGACTGCCGCGACCTCTGGTGGCCGTTCCGGACCCTGCGGGATAGTCGCTGCAGCCGATGGAAGAAGCTTGGCTGCCAGCGGAACCAAGGTCACCAAAGGTAGGGCTCCGAATGCAAAAAGGCCCCGGAAACCGAAGTGCCCGACGGCCAGAATAGACACGCCCGCTGCCAGAATCGCGCCGATGCCAAACCCGCTTAGCATGACGGAATTGAAGAGCACCTTTCGGTCGTCCGGCGCGAACTCGTAGGCCTGCGCAATCGCCGTCGGCGGTATGCCGCCAAATCCTATGCCAGCGAGAAACCGGAACAGAGCAAATAACCCGGGGCTCGGCGCAAAGGCAACGAGGATCATCATCACGGAGAAGAAGCTGAGTAAGCCGATGAACATTCTCCGCCGTCCATACCGATCGCTGAGCCAACCTGCGAGCGGCGCGCCGAGGAACATACCGAACAGCGCGGCACCACCGATCGCACCTACCTTCGCCGGAGTTAGAGCCCAGGGTTGATAGGCAAGGAGTGCAGGAACCGCAGCACCATAAACGATCAGATCGTAGCCTTCGAACACGAGAGCGCCGAAACCCAGCGCCACCACAACGTATGCCGCGCGATGATTGTCTACTGGCGCAACCGTTCTCGTTTCTGCGATGTTCAAAGGGAAGCCTCGCTGGCTCTGCCGCGCTTACCAAGGTGATACGCCAGCATCGCCGTGACGTCAAAGTCGGGCAACCGCACCGATCCGGCGGCGGCATTCACGCCCAGTGTTGCCATTGTGCGGTGCATTCGAATCTCCTTTTTGCCGGATCTGCTTTATACGGCTGCGAGGATATACTGGACCATCAGAATAGACACTGTCAACAACCTGAGGTCAAAAAAAACCGAGGGCGCTGCGCTTTGCTCGCGCGGCAGTCGCCTCCAGAGGCCACTCTCAAGTGCGCGGTGGCGGCAGCAGATCGGAAGGCCCACCGTTGGCGTCAGCTCAGTAGGATTGCATACGTAAACGCTTCTCAGATCCAGGGATCACGCCACCAGGGCACGCAATCGGGTGCAAAGCCACGAATATAGATCGTGGTGTCCTGCACAGCCTTTTTAGAGCGCTCATAATCCGCCCGCAGTCCGCAGAGGATCATCACCGTTAGTTCCTCTAGATACGCGCGGTTCTCCGGATTGACCTTGCTCAGCAGTCGCATGGCTTCGGACTGCGATCCGAGCAGCAGACTTCTGGCCGCCTTCACCTCAGAGAACTGAACCAGTTTCGCGTCTCGGGCTTCCAGCAGGTGCAACTCAATCGTCTGGATCAGGAACGGGTCGCCAGACAAGTAGTTGGTCGCCGAGACAAACTTCGCCCAAACCCGATCTGCAACCCCGTGCATGAGAAACATCTGGGTTCCGATCGCCAGTCGCTCCAGCGGGTCTGAGCGTTCGATAAAGTGTTCTATCGACTTGATCTCGTCCGCGAGTTGAACACCTAACGCCTCGAAGGCATCCTCCATCGAGACAAAGTGCAGGTAAAAGGTCGCCCGCGAGACGCTCGCTGCGCGGATGACATCGTCTATTCCCGGCGTCTCGTGTCCCTTGCGCTGGGCATAGCACAACATCACGGCTGAAAGCAGCCGCTTGCGCATTCTTTCCCGCTTTTCACGGCCGACCCGAACCCTGTGATCGCTTGGAGCCTCTATCGGCATCGTTTTATTCCTGAGCTGGAGATGAAAGCTCGCATCAGAGCGGCGAGGAGTTAACTGTACAGAATCAATGCTCGGGTGCGCAATTTACCCCACCTTCCTTTATGTGCATCCTGCCAAAGCAACCAGAAACTGACACTCCCAATCCGCGCAAGAACTCCTGCAAGCGATCCGCACCGGAGGCCGGGCAAGCCCGCTGCTCGGGAAGCGCTGTACACAACATACATTGCGAGCCCGACGCTATCGCTGCTACAGTGATCAACGCACTAGGGCGTCGCGGATCATGAGCGTTGCTCACGTGTACGTCGTGTAGCGGAGGAACGATGGTAACACTGGATACTCTCACCCGCCGTTCGCTGCTGGCAGGCACCGGCAACCTGGCAGCTGCGGGCCTGCTTCGCAAGATAGTTCAGGCCAGCGGCGGTTTAGTTAGGCCTGCAGCCTCCGCCATTGATGTTCATCATCATTTCCTGCCGCCCTTCTATACCGAAAAAGTGACGTCCTGGCTGGAATCAACCAATGCCAGCGGCAGCGATGAGATCATGAAGTGGTCGGCCCAGAAGGACACAGCCGCCCTTGATCGCGCGGGCGTCGAAACCGCCATTCTTTCCATATCTTCTCCCGGCTTCGACGCACCAGGATTCGACTTCGGCACCGGCAAGGAGGTGGTCTCGCTTGCCCGCCACTGTAATGAATTCGCGTCCGATCTGAGTAAAGGCAGCAAGGGCAGATACCTGTTTTTCACCGCGTTGCCTATGCCCAACCTGGATGCATCGGTTAAAGAAGTCAGCTACTGTTACGACAAGCTAGGCGCAACCGGAGTCGGTCTAATGACCAATTACCGGGGTCTCTACCTTGGCGATAAGACCTTCATACCTTTGTTTGAGGAACTCAACGCGCGCGACGCCCTGGTCTTTGTCCATCCCACCGACGCCCCCTGTTGCCGGGGCCTGATTGCCGATGTGCCGACGCCAAGCACGGAGTTCGCCGTCGAGACGGGACGTACGATCACCAGCCTGCTCTGGTCCGGTACTCTCGGCCGCTATCCGCGGATTCGTTTCATCTTCTCGCACGGCGGCGGAATCCTTCCGACAATCTACTCGCGGATCACTACCGGCATGGAGAGGCTTCATCCCGAGCTCAAGGACCGGGTGCCCGGAGGACCGGTAAACGCTCTTTCCAGGATCTTTGTCGACACCGCCAGCATCGCGAACAACCCCGCCTTTGCAGCGATGGATGCCTGGGCAAAGCCAAACCAGGTGCTCTTCGGCAGCGACTACCCCTGGCTGATGCCGGAGCCCTCCATTTCCGCGTTAGCCGTGCTTGTCCCGGATCCGCATAAGCTTTCCTTGATCTACCGGGAGAACGCACGAATGCTGCTGGATCGCCGCGACTGATAGACCCACCAGGAAACTCGCGACGATCTCGGTATCTTCCTGTTAGTCGAGCTTGCGACTTCGCGAGCAACCCTCTTCGCAGCGGAACGCTGACGACCTAAAATCCGGGAAAGGGTGGGTGCCCGTAAAAATACATGCCATGCCTATTGTGAAGCTTGGTTCCGCGCTGTTATAGTGGGCATCGCTTCGCGGACGATCAAGTCGCGGTAGACAGCAACGGAGGCATCATGTCAGCAACCCAACCCGAAACCGGCTTGCGCAAGCCGAGCAACATCGACCCCGCAGCCTCCCTCCGTCTAAGCAGTCGGTACGGCACTCTGGCTGTGCTTGTTTTGCTTTTTCTCTTCTGCACACTGCCTCTTTTGGGTCAGGTTGCGACTGGCGATATCCTCGGAACGGTCACAGACGGTACCGGGTCGATCGTGCCCGGTGCCACGGTGCGGCTTGAGAACGTGGGCACGCATGAAGTGCGTAAATTCACAACGAACAACAGCGGAGAATACACCTTCACGGCAGTCCAGCCTGGGACCTACATCGTTGTCGTAGGCTCGCCAAGCTTTAAGACCTACACCGCTAACGGTGTTGTCGTTGCAGCCGCTGACCGCGTCCGAATCGATGCCGCGTTGCAGCCTGGATCTGTCAACGAACAGGTGGAAGTCACTGCAACACCTTCTTCTTTGCAGACAGACAGCACGACGGTCGGGAGCACAATCACTGAAAAGACCCTGCTTGACGCCCCTATCAACGGCCGCAACTACATTGCATTGATTCAGGTGCAGGCGGGTGTGAATGCCGGCTCGCCCAACTCACTCTCCAGCGGCGCGAACGAGACAGACAGACGCCTGTCATCCTCTGTCTCTGCCAACGGACAGCAGGAGATCTACAACAACAATCAAGTGGATGGGCTGGACAACAACAGCCGCACCATCGGAGCTCCACTGCTTCGCCCTTCAGTCGAAGCAATTGCAGAAACGCGAACTGAAATCAACCTATATACCGCGGAGGTCGGCCGCACAGGTGGCGCTGCGATTGACGTGATCACCAGGTCCGGATCGAACCAGTTCCACGGTTCTGCCTACGAGTTTTTCCGCAACGACATTACCGACGCGCGGAACTTTTTCGTGCCAACGTTTGCCCGCAAACCGGAACTTCGCCAAAATCAATTTGGTGGTAGTATCTCGGGTCCGATCGTGAAGGATAAGACATTCTTCTTCGCGGATTACGAGAACCTTCGCAGAGTGGATGGTAATAACTCCGTCTACATCTCAACAGTGCCAACCGCGTACGAGGAGGCTAACCCCGGTGTTCTGGCCGACCCTGCCTACCCCAGCACGGGGATCAACCCAATCACCGGCGCTCCGATTGCTGCGGTTCCGACCGCAAGTCTTAATCCAACGACTTTGGCCTACTTCAAGCTGTTTCCAACCCCGAATCTCCCTGGAACCTCGAATAACTTCTACTTCAATCCCGCCAGTACTCTCTTCCAGCAGTTAGGTGATATTCGTATCGATCATCACTTTGGACCCAAAGATAGCCTATTCGGACGCTACTCCTACAACCGAACGTCGAATCTCACTCCTCCTTACTTTCCAAACGTGAATGGTATCTCGGCCGGCGGTAACATTCAGGGCACGCTGCCGAGCACAAATATAACCATCACACATAACGGTACGTTCGGCTACACCCACATCTTCACTCCATCCCTGCTGCTGGAGTTGAAGACGGCGTACACGTACTTCAATCTCGCCACGCTGCCGCTGAACTTCGGGACTAACTACAACAACAGCGCGCCCTACGTGGTTCCCAATGCAAACCAGTGCGCCTTCTACTGCTCAGGACTCATGCCGATCAGCGTGAATGGCTACGGAGCGCTCGGTGACATTATTGCGACTCCCTTCCTGAACAATGAACACAACACCCAATTCGCAGGCACCGTGACCTACACTCACGGGCGCCAGACATTCAAGGTTGGCGGCGCGTTGATCAGGCGCAACTTCAGCTTCCAGCTTCCCGTTGAACCCAAGGGCATTGCCATCTTCGCATCAGCCAGCCCGCAGCTCAGCTTGGCCAACTTCTTCCGGGGAACGCCGTACATCGCCGCGCGCCAGGTCTTCCTGGTCAAACCCTACGATCGTACGTGGGAACCTTCCGGCTATTTTCAAGACGATTGGCGCGCCACGGACCACCTGACCCTCAACCTGGGTCTTCGCTACGACGTATTTACAAGGCCGAATGAGAAGTATGGCAACAACGCCAACTTCAATCTAACCACGCTAAGCATCGTCAAGAGTGCAACGGGCGGCCTGCAAAACTCGTACCACGATGTCAGTCCCAGGTTCGGCTTCGACGCAACCATCGGCAAAGGCATGGTCCTGCGCGGTGGATTCGGGTTGACGTTTTACGTTGGCGATTCAAATAACAACCTCATCCTGAATGATTCTCCGGTCGGCTTGAACACGGGCAACGTCACGGAGACCGGACTAATCAACGTCGTCGGTGTACCGTCTGTCGCAGCGCCCGCCACGGCCGTCATCACCAGACCGCTCAACCTTAAAGATAGCTACCTGGAGCAGTTCAACCTGCTGCTGCAAAAGGAGTATGGGGGCACGGTGTTTACGGTTGGTTATGTCGCTGAACTTGGGCGTCATGTGTCAGACCAGGTGCCTAACCTGAACTTACCGGCCCCCAGCGGCCCGTCGCCTGCCGGTACTCCGGCGAAACTCGGCCCGTACGCGTCACTGCTGCCTGGCATCACGACCATCAACCAATATGCACCGTTCGGAGAATCCTCGTACAACTCGCTTCAGGTCTCTTTGGAGCGGCGCATCACTCATGGGCTAACCGCCAACTTCAACTACACCTGGGCCCATAACCTTGATGACGTTGTTGCACCATTCGACGGGGATGGCACTCTCGGCAACGGCTTTGGACTTCTGCCAAATAATGTAAGCACCTACGATTACGGCAACTCAGCACTCGATCTCCAAAGTCGGTTTGCGGGTTTCTTCAGCTACGATCTGCCATTTGGAAATCACGGTTCGAAGATCTCTCGCAGCATCCTGGGCGACTTCCGCTTCAATGGACTAGGATTCTGGCAAACCGGGAGCCCATTCACAGTTATCTCGAGTGTTCCTCAGATCGATCTGCCAACAGTAACTGCGGATAAGCCCAATCAGCTCGTTGCGCATGTTCAGCAAACTGGCTCGCTCAGTCAACAGTTCGCCATCAGTGACTTTGCAGCGCAACCCTTCGGCACGGCGGGCAACGAGCGGCGCAACCAACTCTTCGGTCCCGATCTGCGCCGGGGCGATCTGTCCTTGTTCAAGACGGTTCCGATCCGTGAAGGAATTCATCTCGAACTTCGCGCAGAATGCTTCAATATCACCAATACTCCGAACTTCAACATACCGAACCGCACCATTAGCTCTTACTCTGCTTCGTCCCCGGCTGGGGGCGGTATGCCCGGCTCGTCAGGAGGCCTGGGTTCCATCACCAGTACGGTCTTCGGTTACTCTGGCCGGCAATTTCAATTCGCGGGACGCTTCAGCTTCTAGCGGAACTTGGCTGACGCTGCGCTGTCCTCTGTGCGACTGCATCCGTGAACAACTGCGTCTGCGCGTCCTCTCACGGCTAAGACTCGGTCGTTCAGACGGGCATTGCTCCGCCGCCTGCTCGCCTTTTCTTAAGGTAGCAGGTGGCGGGCCAGCAAGCTAAGAGATTATGCCCAGTTGCATTGTCTAACCCGACCTTCTCTACGTTTTTCACCTTGTTGACAATGTATATTCTGAAGCCCCAATATGTTGGGCGTTCACTTTTGCCGGAGGCTGCTCATCATGACAGGACGGAATATGGCGGAACAACGTAACAGCTACTCACGGACCACTGCTGGTTACATCATGTTGCTGGGTGTTGCGTTCCTCAGCGTGCCTGTTCTTGCCGGTCGAGAGGCCACGGCTCAGGCGGTGTCCAATGCAAAACTCCACGGCGTGGTGACGGACTCGTCCGGTGCTGTTATTCCTAATGCGACGATTATCGCGACGCAAACTGAGTCGGGTCAAAGTGCAACAGCGACGAGCTCCGAATCGGGGTCATTCCTGCTGCCGAATCTGCCCGTCGGCGCTTACGCAATCAAAATCACTGCGCCTGGCTTCCAGACCTACAGCCGGACCGGCATCGTTCTCCAGGTCTCTAATGACCTTGAGATCGACGCTCCACTCAGCATCGGTTCGACCGACACCGTGATCAGCGTTAACTCGGGTGCTAGCCAGGTACAGACCGAGGACAACTCGATCAACACCGTAGTTGACCAAGCTCGTACGGTGGATCTCCCACTGAACGGTAGGAACGCGGCCAACCTGGTGCTGCTCTCCGGAAGCGCCACGCCAACAATCACGGGTCACGTTGCGTCATCGTCAAGCTATGGCTCCATCGGAGTAAACGCGATTGGGGGCGCGGTCACGATCTCTGTGGCTGGCGGCCAATCGGACCAGATCAATTTCCTGCTCGATGGCGGCGACAACAATGATCCCGCCTTCAACACGAACCTGCCGTTTCCCTTCCCGGACGCTTTGCAGGAATTTTCAGTTCAGACCACCGGACTGCAAGCTCAGTACGGCCTTCATCCGAGCGGTGCCGTGAACATCGTTACAAAATCAGGTACAAATCAGTTTCATGGAGGAGTTTTCGAGTTTCTCCGCAATGGTTATGCGAATGCGAGTAACCGCATCACTGGCCTGGTAGACTCGCTGCAGCGGAATCAGTATGGTGGCTTTCTGGGTGGCCCCATCTTGCACGACAGGCTCTTCTTTTTCGGAGGCTATCAGGGTACGGCGTTGCGCATCTCGCAAAGCAACACGGCACTCATCCCGACTACCGCGGAACTGGCCGGCAATTGGACTCCGTACTTTCAAGCGGTCCAAAACCTGAGTGCAACCAAGGTCTGTCCGATCGGCACTGCAGCAGCAGTAGCAAAGCTGACCGCAGCAGGTTTCACCGCCGATCCAATAGCTTGTACGGCAACAATCTCGCCTACTCTCTACAGCGTAGTCGGACAGAACATCGCCAAGTACCTGCCGACCGGGTCCACCAGCGATGCTGCCGGTGACGTCACTTACTCCACGCCTTACCCTCAGAGCGAAAATCAGTGGATCGGGCGGCTCGATAACACCATCTCGCAGCGACAGAATGTTTTCGCGCGCTACTTCATGACGAACTACGGCGCGCAACCTCTGTTTGCAGGCAACCTCCTGAACGCAATCAATCCAGGCCTGATTGATCGAGACAAGACCTTGACTCTCGGCCACAACTTCATCATCAGCCCGAATCTGACTAACTCGCTCCGCCTCACGGGTAATCGCCTGGCGGTGCAGAGGAGCGATGCGAACGATCTTCCGAATCCAGTTAAGCTCGGGTCGAACATGACGAACACTGAGCCCAACTACCTGTACCTTAACGTGGTCGGTGCCTTCCAGGCGGCCTGCGGGCCTTGCTCTCCGTTCGACATCGTCACGAATCAGCTTCAAGCGGCCGACGACATCTCTCGCGTCAGCGGCAAGCACTTCCTTCAGTTCGGGATCGATTATATCGATCAGATTTACAACCAGAAACACTTCAACAATGAAAATGGCTTTTTTACCTTCAGCGGAACCTACACCGGCTTTTCGGTCGCCGATCTGCTGCTCGGAGCTCCAACCACGTTGACTCAGTCGAATGGCGGGGCGGGTGCGCTGCTGCACCTTCGCCAGAACTATTTTGGCTACTACGCTCAGGACACGTTTCACCTTACCAAGACGCTCGTCTTGAATTTCGGCCTGCGCTGGGAGCCCTGGTTCCCTCCGTACAACAAGGACAACCGGGGCCAAACGTTCTCGCAGGCAAACTTCAATGCAGGCATCGTTTCGAGGGTCTTCACAAACGCCCCGGCCGGCCTTCTGTTTGTCGGCGATCCAGGTGTAAGTAACAGCATCGTCCAGAGAACACTGGACAACGTGTCGCCGCGCGTTGGCTTCGCCTACGATCCCTCCGGGACAGGAAAACAAAGCATCCGAGGCTCCTTTGCCTTGCTCTTCGATGAGCCGGACACCGATGAGAACCTTGAATACACCAACTCTGGAGTTCCCTACGGCGGCGCAGTTAGTGTCGCATTCAACAATTCCTTCAAACGCAACTTGGATAATCCGTATCAAGGCGTCGCTGGTGGTAATCCGTTTCCAAGCCCATACCCCCCTACAACCACGGTGGCGTTTCCCAGCGCGAGTATCGCCCCTCAGGTGGATCCAGCTTCCGCGGGACGTCCCTACATGAGCCAGTGGAATCTCAGCTACCAATATCAGGCGCCTGCGAAGTGGCTTCTGACAGCCAGCTATCTGGGAACTCACACAGTTCACCTATACGGTCTGCTGCCGCTGAACTACGCTGTATATATTCCGGGTACCTCGACCGGGCTGGCAGGATCCTGCGGCGCTCTTACCCCGGTCCCCGCGCCGGGCGCCGCCTGCTCCAGTACCAGCAACACCACGCAGCGCCTGAAACTATATCTTCAGACTGGTGGAACCGGAGCAGGTCCTCGCTATGGCGCTTTCAATGCGTTCACCACCTACGCCATGGCGAACTACAATGGTGTGATTCTCACGGCCAATCATCCGTTCGCCAATAACTTTACCGTGCTTGCAAACTACACCTATTCGAAATGCCTATCAAACATCAACTTCTCCGGTGATACCAGCCCGGTCCCCCAGAATCCGAATAACCTGGGAGGAGAGTACGGGCACTGCAACTTCGACGTAACCCATAACTTCACCATCTCGGGTGTGGCCACGACCCCGACGCTCAAGAACCATCTCCTCAATGAGCTTGCCGGTGGCTTTCAAATAAGTCCTCTGTTTGGCTATCGGTCAGGATTGCCCTTCACGGTGACGGATGGCGTAGACGTGTCGCTTACCGGGCTGGGATCGGACCGGCCCAACGTTGTTCCCGGTGTACCGGTGTACCGTCACAACTTCTTCCCCGGAACTAAGTCGAAGTACCCCCAGTGGTATAACCCTGCGGCCTTCGCACTTGCTGCACCAGGCACGTTTGGCAACGAACAAGCCATGTCCTTGCGTGGACCGGGATATGCCGATCTGGATGTAGCTGTGTCGAAGTTCTTTTCGCTCTACGAACGCACCAAGCTGGAGTTGCGCGGCGAAGCATTCAACGCCTTGAATCACCCAAACTACTCGACGCCTACCAGCTCGACGGCGATTGCTCCGCAGTTGAGCCCGCTCAATTCCGCAAACGCCGGCTTGATCACAAGCACCGCATCCACCAATCGTATTCTACAGATTGCCGCAAAAATCACCTTCTAGTGAAATAGGCCTAAGTCATCTGTAACAAACTAAGTGGACTGCTCGCGCCAAACGTGGCAGCAGCTTGCCCAGCAATCGTAAGAAAGGCCACCTCATGCCGTTGCCATCTCAGACGAATGATAGCGTTCGAAGTGAGTGGGCAAGGAGCTGGTATGTTGCACTCCTTTCCACACTTGGAATCGCAGTCTCGGTCATGCACACCTACACACTTGGCGCGCTCATGCCGGCAATTCAGGCCGGCACCGGCTGGACGCGATCGCAGATCTCCGCCGGTCCTGTTCTCGTGAGCATTACGGGCATCCTGTGTGCACCGTTTGTAGGCGCGGCGATCGATCGTTACGGATCTCGCAAGGTCGCACTTCCCGGGCTGGTGCTCTATTGCATCGCCTTCTCCGCACTCGGATTCACGGGGACGCGGCCCATGACCTGGATTCTCGGTTGGACCCTGGTAGGTCTTACCTTCGTACTCGTCAGCCCTACAGTCTGGACAGCTGCAGTCGTGGCTGAGTTCGACAAGAGCCGCGGTAAGGCGATTGGCCTGGCCCTTGCAGGTACAGGAGTCGGTTCCATTTGCCTGCCGTATATCTCAACCATCCTTCAGGAACATTTCGGATGGCGCGGCGCCTACCGCTGGCTCGGTGTAGGCGCTCTTGTTCTCTCATTTCCGCTTGTCTGGTTGTTCTTTCATAGTACTCAGGATCGGTTGCGTAAACTTTCATCGTCAACCTTCACTCCTCTCGATCGCAGCACCTTACTTGGCGTACCGGCGCGCGAGGCCTTTCTCTCGCGGCGCTATCTGCAGATGGCTGTAGCCTGCCTGCTGGCGTCGACATCCGGTGCCGCAATGGCAGTGCATTTCGTTCCCGTTGTTCGAGCCAATGGTTTGTCTCCACATACCGCCGCCGCCATCGCCGCCGGCATCGGGTTTTCCTCCATCTTCGGAAGGCTCTTTGGCGGTTACCTACTGGATCGCGCCAGCGGCCCACTTGTGGGATTCGTCGCCTGCGCATGCGGGGTCCTCGTCGCGCCAGCTTTGCTTCTAAGTCATTCCGCCGGCGCGGGGCTCTTCGGTGCGTGCATGGTCGGGTTATCGGCTGGCATGGAGATTGCCGTGCTGGCCTACTTGATCCCGCGCTATTTTGGCGTACGCCACTACGGTCTACTGTTCGCCGTCATGAACGGCCTTGTCATTGTTGGCCTGGGGTTAGGACCATTTGCGGGTGGTTATCTCTTCGACCGCTTCGGAAACTACCGGATGCTACTTCTGCTCACAGCCCCGCTTTATGCTGCGAGCGCAGTTTTGTTTGGCACACTCGGCCGCCCAACACAAAGTTTCTCGTCGCCACTCGTACTTGAATTTCCTAAAACTAAATCTTAGTAACTTCGGGAGAATAAGAATAAATGGCAACCGACTTAGAAAGCCGTACACATTTTCATCTGCCTCAAAGTTCTATTACCGTTAACCGGATGGGTTATGGAGCCATGCGGCTCGCCGGCCAGAACGCGTGGGGACCGCCAAACGACATGGACAACGCGATAGCGGTGCTTCGCGAGGCAGTCGCCTGTGGCGTCGATCACATCGATACGGCTGATATGTACGGCCCGCACGTCGTCAACCAGATCATCAGGAAGGCTCTCCATCCGTATCCCGCTGGGCTAACAATCGTCACGAAAGTCGGTGGCCGGCGCATTGCGCCTCGGAGTGTTGTCCCCGGCTACTCCCGCGAGCAGCTCACCGAAGAGGTTCAAGATAACCTGCGTAACCTGGGACTCGATGCGCTCGAAGTAGTCAACCTGCGCGTCGGTCATCCGCTCATGCCTCTTGATGCCTCTATCGAGGAGCCGCTGACCATACTAACTGCGCTGAAATCCCAGGGCCTCATCCGCCACCTTGGTGTAAGTAACGTCACCCCGGCTCAGGTCGAAGAGGCTCTGCGAATCACCAACATAGTCTGTGTGCAGAACCTCTACAACATCACCAATCGCAACGATGACAACCTGGTAGATTCACTCGCCGAGCGAGGCGTCGCGTATGTTCCCTATTTCCCGCTCGGTGGATTCAGCCCGTTGCAGTCGGCCGTCCTGGATCATGCTGCGACGACACTGGGAGTGACTCCCATGCAGATTGCGCTCGCCTGGGTCCTGCAACGCTCGCCCAATATGCTCTTGATCCCCGGCACATCGTCTCTCAAGCATCTTCACGAAAATCTCGACGCAGCAAAGATCGAACTGCCTGCTGAGATCGTGTCCAACCTGAACGCAATAAATGAAGCTGCAAAATAACCCTTGCCGAAGGAGACGATGACTATGGTGAGTGAACAGGTGATGTCGACCGAAGATGCGTTTCGCGGGCAGCTTCTTGATCGAGCAGCAATCGCCGATCTAATCCAACGCGAACGCGCCGCCCGCGATGCGGCCCAATGGGAGGAAATGTCGCTGTACTACCATCCGGACTCAGTGGTGGAAGTGGCCTGGTACAAGGGCAGCGGCGAAGAATTCGTCCGCGCCACAAAGAAGAACTGGCGTACAGACGCGATCAACTTCCACGAATTGGGTTCCGCGGTAGTGACGATCCATCAAGACCGTGCCATTGCCGAAACCGCGTGCACCCTGCATGGCTTCTATCAGCGCGATGGCATTGACGTCACATCCACTGGCTTTGTGCGTCTGCTGTGGCGGGTTCAGCGCCTGAAGGGTCGGTGGCTCATCGCGGGTCTGCGCTGCGTCTATATTCGGGATCTGCTTCAGCCCTGCAACCCGGGCCAGGCCCTCGCGCTCAACGAAGCCGAACTCGCGACCTACCGGCCTTCCTACCGGTTTCTCACGGCAACCTTGAAGTACCTGGGTCGCGTGCCAAAGGACGATCTCCCAGGATTTGACCGGCCGGAGACTGTTGCCGCGGTGCGCGAGGCTGAACGACTCTGGCTGCAGCAGGCGTAACTTGTCGCCATCGGCAAAACCCCCGTAAGGGCCAAGTAGGTCACGAGATTGGTGATCGTCCAAGCCAATTAAATGCCGCGTCGTAAAGAGCATTCACTCGCTCCGGCTGGTCATCTCCATAGAGGTCGGCAGTCATAGAACGGCCGCCCAGACTTAGGTCGTAAGCCACGAATCGGTATGGAGCCCTGAACTCCGCGACCTTTGCCTGGTCCACGTCCAGAACTGTGCCGGGGAGCGTCGGAGCCAGCGTGTCGCGCTCATAAATCGCGTTCATGAAGAGTATCTTCCACCCCGTGTCCCGCCTCTCCAGTTGGTAGAGCATGCGTGTAAACGAGGTCAGGTCTGCCTCGACACCCTTCAGCAGAAAGCGCCGTTCAACCGCCAACGGAAGCTCCAGGACTGCTTTCGCGTCATGCAGGTGCACAACTGCAGGGGAAGGACGGTGCAAAATGCGGAGACCGCTCTCGCTCATCTTCTGTGAGCGCGATACAAATTCCAGCCCCGGGCCGTCAAACCAGCTCAGTGTTACCCGGGAGTCGGGGTGAAAGCACTCTGCCATCTGCGCCCACCAGCCGCGGTCGCGCCCCTGTCTCTCACGCAGAACAACTTGTGTGACTTCGGTGACATCTTCCATCTTCGCCTCTTCTGCACGTTCTAAGAACTGTGACAACGTCCTAACTACTCGGCCGGCTTCCAGGTTGCGCCAGCCTCCGTCTTCACCACCTGTCCTACGTTCGGCCAGGGGAAGTGCGGCGAAAAACTCTGCATCTGCGATTCAAGCAGTAACTTGATCAACTCCTGCCGGCTCGTGACTCCCACCTCCGGATCGAGGTCCATGATGTTGTGCACGTGAGGCGTTTCAATCGATACCACATGGTTCGTGATGCTGTCCGCCATGTAAAGCAATGACTCCGGCTCGCCCTCCACAATAAAGCCAACTTGCCCCGGTGTGTGTCCCGGCAGGGCGATGCTGCCAATGCCCGGGATGACCTCCTCACCTGCGCGAAACGTCTTGATGCTGCCTGCTGCGAGTCGAAGCAGCCTGCCCGAGGCACTCACCCTCTCTCGCTTGACCGGCTCCGGTGAGGGCGAATAGCTGAGATCGATCCCGTCCCGGCTCCAGAACGCCACCTCCTCAGCGCTGGCATAGTACGTTGCATTGGGAAACATCCTGCTTCCATCATCGCGCAGCAGGCCACCCACGTGATCTGGATCCAGATGAGAGATCAGCACGACGTCGATCATCTCTGCAGACAAACCAGCGGCAGTAAGCGACTCGATCAACCTGCCATCCGTACGCATGGGACGGCCGAGCAGTTCAGGATTGAAGCCGAATCCGCTGTCCATCAGGACCACTTCACCTGTTTTCGGCAGAGTCACCAGCAGGCACGACAGTGGAACCAACCGAAACTCCATTGGCTTGCTCGGATCCGGCGCCGCATGGCCCGCTGCGTGTTCTCCTGGACCAGGGGGCGGACCAAGCGGTACGCGGATCGCCCCATCGCTCAGCGAGACGCAATCGATGTTGCCTGCGCGGAAGCGGTAGAATCTGGCTTCGGTTCCGGGCAGCGGGGAAGCTGCGTTCATCTCAGTTTCGCTGCCAGTGTTGTTCAAAGCTAATCTCCTGCTCAGGGTCCGTCGGTTGATCGTTCAAGTGCACGGCCTGAATCGAGCTGAATGCCTCGGTCAAATGCTGAGGCATGCCGTGCAGCCAGAAGTTTAGTGTAGATGCCGTGTATGTTGCCAGCCATGGGCACTAAGGTTTTTAGCACAGAAATGCTTGAGGGCGCTACTCCTTCGCAAACAAGGCTGTATTCACGAGGAATTTAGGGACATCAGGCGCTACGCAGCAAACACAATCCTCTTCGATCAATCGCTGACAATCCCGGGCCGCCCCAAACTCCGCAGCTTGGAAATAGACGCGGCACCTATTGTGAACGGCACGACTCGGCTGCTATATTGGTTCGCCTGAGACACCGCGGTTTTGTTAGCCTTGGGTCGCAGGCTCAGAAGCCACCGTCGCGAGATTCAGAAAGAGGTATGTAGCATGGACAACCAGAGAATGGCAAAACATTGGATCGGCGGCGAGTGGGTTGCGCGCGGTCCTGAAAAAGAGAGCATTAATCCGGCTAACGGACAGGCCATCGGATGCTACTTCGACGGCAACGCCGAGGTCGCCCAGTCCGCCATCGATGCTGCCGCCGCGGCGTTCAAGCTCGAAGGCTGGCGCACTGACTCCATGCTCCGCTCCACCGCGCTGAGCCATCTGGCCGATGTCTACGCCGCTCGTCTCGGCGAGGTCATCGACGCGCTCTGCCTGGAAAACGGAAAGACACGCCCCGAGGCCACCTTCGAGGCAACACTCATCATTCGCGCCCTGCGCTTCGCAGCCGGGCTCTCCATCCATACCTTCGGCAAGGTGATGGACGCCGTCCCTGGCCGGCAATCGCTGTCGATCCGCCAGCCCGTCGGTGTGTCCGGGCTCATCATTCCGTGGAACTCTCCAGCCTACCTCGGCATTCGCGCGCTCGCACCTGCGCTGGCCGCCGGCTGCACGGCGGTCATGAAGTTTCCGGCGCAGGCCGCACAAAGCGCCTTTGTCGCCAGCCAGCTGATGAGTACAGTTCCCGAACTGCCCAGTGGCGTGGTCAACATCTTCTTCGAGTCGGGCGCCGAGGGATCGCAGCTCCTGGTCAGCTCCCCGCAGGTGCCGGTCATTAGCTTCACCGGCAGCACGCACACTGGAAGGCTCATCGCCCAAGCCGCCGCGGTGCACCTGAAGCGCGTCGGGCTTGAGCTTGGCGGCAAGACGCCGCACGTCATCTTCGACGATGCCGATCTCAACCCGCTTCTGCCCACCCTCGAGAAGTCCGCCACTGTCTTCGCCGGCCAGTTCTGCATGACCGGCAGCCGCATCATCGTCCAGCGCGGCATCGCGGACAAGGTAATCAACGGGCTTGCGGAACGGCTCAAGAAGGTCAAGCCCGGTCCGGCTTCAGACGCCGCCAGCGACATGGGCCCGCTCATCGATGTAGCCTCGGTAGCTCGTGTCGATCGCGCCGTCGAAGATGCGATCAATGCCGGCGCCAAGGTCATCGTGCGTGGCGGCCCGTCCACCGATCCCGCTCTCGCCGGCGGAGCGTTTTATCACCCGACCTTGCTCGAGGTCACGGACTCGAGCCTGCCCATCGTGCAGCGCGAAACCTTCGGCCCCGTTCAGACCGTACAGGTCTTCGACACCGAGGATGAAGGCGTCGAGTTGGCCAACGATACCGAGTACGGACTGAACGCATGTGTTTGGAGCCGCGACGTTGACACTCCCGTACGTGTCGCCCGAAAGCTCGATGTCGGGCTGGTGTCGATCAATAGCTGGGCGAATCTCGCGGTGGAGTTCGAAGAAGGCGGCTATAAGGCGAGCGGCCTGGGCAGGCTGGGCGGGGTAGCTTCGATCGAAGACTTCCTGGAGTACAAGCAGATCGCACACACCTTCGCCGGGGGCCATCATTGATCGCTTCTCCGCCGGAACCCATGCTCACCGAAGCCGCCGTAGTGAACGAGGCCGCGGGCCAGTTTGTGCTCGAGCAGATCGAGCTCTCGGCGCCGCGAAAAGACGAAGTGATCGTGCAGCTGGAGGCCAGCGGCATGTGCCATGCCGATCTCGCCGCCCGCGCCGGCCATATTCCCTTCCCCCTGCCGGCCGTCCTGGGTCACGAGGGCGTAGGCCGCATCGTCGAGTTGGGCTCGGCCGTGACGGAGGTTGCCGTCGGCGACCGCGTCGTGATCAGCTTCAGCTGGTGCGGGCACTGTTCCGCCTGCATGGCCGGCGCTCCGGTCTACTGCCAGGATTGGCCTCGCCTCAATCTCGTAGGCGGCTGCCGCCTCGACGGCTCGGCCACGGTAAGCCGCGCCGGAGAATCGCTCCACGGACACTACTTCGGACAGTCGTCCTTCTCGCGCCGTGTCGTCACGGCGGCGCACTCTGTCGTGCGCGTGCCGGAAGATGTCCCTGCGTCCGTTCTCGCACCGCTGGGCTGCGGCGTGCAGACCGGGGTCAGCGCGGTCACCACGGTGCTCCGGCCCGGCCCTGGCGCGCGCGTCGCGGTCTTCGGTGTGGGCGCGGTCGGGCTCTCGGCCATCATGGGCCTGCGCATCACCCCTGCCACCCAGATCATCGCTGTCGACATCCATCCCAAGCGGCTGGCACTGGCGCGTGAGCTTGGAGCTACGGACACCATCGACGCCAGCGGCGGGGGCGTCGCGGAGCAGATTGCTCAGCTCACCGGCGGCCGGGGCCTCAGCGGCGCAGTGGAGACCAGCGGCAACCTGGGCTCGCTGCGCACCGCCATCGCCTCCCTCGGCTCAGCTGGCACGTGCGTCGTCATCGGCGTTCCCCGCGCCGGAGAAGCCGTCGCAGTGGACGTGGTGAACCTCGTCGCGCGCGGCCTGCGCGTGGTGGGCACCAACCAGGGTGACGCGGTTCCCAGAACCTTCATTCCGCAGCTCATTGATCTGTATCAGCATGGCCGTTTGCCGGTGGAGAAGATCGTCACCTGCTTCGACTTCGCGGAGATCAACCAGGCAGCCGCAGCCTCGCTCGACGGCAGCGTCATCAAACCCGTACTGCTCATGTGAGATAGTCATCGAGCGTCCCCAGCGCCTTCAGAACCGCCAACTCATCACCCCGAAATCAGGAGAAACGTCATGCCAGGCAAAGTCAAAAAGATCATCCTTGAAGAGCACTTTTCCACCCCTGAAGTCGGCGGGTATGCCTCCAAGGTCCTCAGCACCATCGACCCCGAATTTATCGAGTATGTGAAGCCAAGACTCGCGGACATGGGTGCCCTGCGCATTGAAGACATGGACAAGAACGGCATCGACATCTCCGTGCTCTCCGTCACCACACCGGGCGTACAGGCCGAGCCGGATACCAGTAAGGCGATCAAGATTGCCAAGCAGCTGAACGATCTGCTCGCCACCCAGATTCAGCAGTACCCCACGCGCTTTGCCGGCTTCGCCACGCTCGCCCTGCAGGATCCCAAGGACGCGGCCGAGGAGCTCGAGCGCTGCGTCAAGCAGCTGGGAATGAAGGGCGCGATCCTCAACGGGCACAGCAATGGAGAGTATCTGGACGACGCCAAGTTCTTTCCCGTGTGGGAGCGGGCCGAGGCCCTGCAAGTGCCCATCTACCTGCACCCGGCGGACTCCCCCATCCAGGCCGGCAATGAGAAGGACTACCCCGAGATGGCCGGCCCCGGCTGGGCCTGGACGCCGGAGACGGCGGGCCATGTTCTACGCCTGATGTATGGCGGAGTCTTCGATCGCTTCCCCAAGACCACCGTCGTGCTCGGCCACATGGGCGAGACGCTTCCCTTCATCCTATGGCGTCTCGACAGCCGCTACAAGATGATGCGCCATCGCTACGACATTCAGAAGATGCCGTCCGAATACATCCAGCAGAACGTCATGGTGACCACCGCCGGCTCGTTCTCCGACGCGCCCCTGGTCTGCTCCATCATGGCGCTCGGCGCCGACCGTATCATGTTCTCGGTCGACTACCCCTATGAATACACCGAGCAGGCCGTCGAGTTCATCGACAAGGCGCCGATCAGCGACGAAGACCGCGAGAAGATTTGCCACGGCAACGCGGAGCGCCTGCTCCGGCTCTGAAGCTTGCCGCTGCGCGGCTCTGCACGGCGCGTTGGAGTAGGCTGTCGGTATGCAACGATTCCGGTACCTGGATGCGCTGACGACCGCGTTCGTCGTGGTGTTGCTGGTCTCGAACCTGCTGGCTCAGAAGATCATCCGCATCGGCCCGGTCTCAACCTCGGGCGCGATGATCCTCTTTCCCATCACGTACATCTTCGGCGATATCTTCACCGAGATTTACGGTTACGCCGCCTCGCGCCGCGCGATCTGGTCGGGCTTTTTCGCGACCGCATTGCTGTATGCCATCTCCGCGATCGTCATCGCTCTGCCGGCCGACCCCGAGTTCCATAACCAGGCGGCGTTCGTCGCGGTCTTCAGCATTCTGCCGCGCATCCTGACCGCGAGCCTCATCGCCTTCTGGGCCGGCGAGTTCGCCAATTCCTACACCATGGCTCGGCTCAAGCTGCTGACCAACGGCCGCTGGTTGTGGACCCGAACCGTCGGGTCCACGGTCGTCGGCCAGGCCGTGGATACGACGCTGGTGATCGTGATTACCTTCGCCGGCATGTTCTCAGCGCGCAAACTCGTGGAGATCATCGTCACGGGCTACCTGCTCAAGGTGGCTTACGAGGTGCTCGCAACGCCGCTGACCTACGTGGTGGTGAACTGGCTCAAGCGAGCGGAAGGGGTCGACACCTTCGACCGCAAGACGGACTTCAACCCGTTTCGTTTCGCTGGCCGCCATGTGGCCGAATGACGTGGTCATCGAGTCACCGCTTCAGCAAATCCACCGGCTCTCGCACATCCTCGATGCGGAACATCGGCGCCAGCCCCGGGTACTGGCGCTTGACGGCTTCGTACATCTGCCAGGCGACGCGGCGATAGCTGTAGTGGCCGGCGGGCCCGCTTCGCAGCTCTGCAATGTAGAGCGCTTCGGCGAAGTCCATCTTGAACAGCGCGCGGCAGCGGGTCGCCAGCGGCAGCAGGTACTGGGCAGACTCCGGCGCCTCGCGAGCCGAGGAGTCACGCAGCGCGCGATAGGCGGCGAAGGCGGACTCCATGGCCGCGGCGTAGGGCTCGTTGAGCGAGGCGTCCGCCAGCGTGGGCTGGCCGGGCGCATCAGGAGTTTCGTAGCCGTGCAGGTCGGTGAACGGCTGCAGCAGCTGCGTGCAGCGGCGATGCCGATGCATGTCGCGGAAGCCGCCTATGTCCATGAGGATGTCGAAGCGAAACGTGGAACCGGCGTGGAAGGCGCGCAGCAGCTCATCGTGGCGGCCGCGGTGGCGGGTGCCAAGCTCGATCAGCTCGGCGCGGCGCGGCTGCTCGAGCGCGGCGACCTGGTCGCGCAGCTGACGATAGCTGTAGTGGCAGTGCGGATAGAGCAGCGAGGCGGCGAGCTCAACCTCCAGCGGCTCCGACGGCTCGAGCAGGTCGACCGTCGGCGTCGGCTGGATCGCGTCCGCCCCCATCAGGGCGGCGGTAGCCTCCGCCAGCAGCGCGGCAGTCTGCTTCTGATACTTACTGGCCTCGGCGTACTTCACCAGCGTCGGCGCGGCCTTCACCGGCTTCAGCAGCATCTGTTCCAGGCGCGCATCGCGGCTTCCGCTAGCCGCTTCGCGCTCCTCCATCACCGACTGCGCGGCGTCGTGCTGCACGTTCCAGGCAGGCTCGGTGGCGGCCGCGCGAAGCTTCTCGCCCAGCAGCCGAATCTCGCGAAACGGGCTCGTGAGCAGCCGCGACACCTGCGTCTCGAGCGTGCGCGCGTTCACAATCTGGCCAAGCGAGGTGTTCGTCGCCAGCGGCAGCAGGTAGCGCGCCACGTCGAAGGCGCGGGCCTTCAGCGTGCGCTCGTAGTCCTGCGGCTTCATCGTGTCGGGGCAGGCGATCGAGCCCTTGAGCGCGGCGAGCATGCCCGCGCTCACCCGGTCATAAGCAGCGAAGAGGGACTCGATGGCACGCGTGTAGGCGGGGGTCTGGCCGCCAAGCTCAGGGGTGTGCCAGCCGGAGCGGCGGAAGTCCTGGTAGCGCGTGGAGCGCTCCTGCCCGTCCCAGCGCTGTTCGTCTACCAGCGTGATGGCGGCCAGCAGCGATAGGCGCTCAACGGCCATGGGGATGTGCGCCAGGTCGGCGATGGAGCGGTGGCCGTAGGCAAAGTAGAAGGTGTTCAGGAACTGCTCGGCGCGCTGCGCGCTGATCTCCGCCAGGGACTGCCGCATGGTGAGCGCGGAGCGCGAGTACTTGGCCATGGCATAGGCCAGCACCTCGGGATCGGCGCCGTGAATAGCGTAGACATCGGTCTCGGGCTGGGGCTGCAGCAGGTCTGGATACGTTTCATCAGGCATGTGGCTTAAGGATATCCGCTGCGAGCGTGTAAAGTCGTAGGGTGTTGCGGAGGATTGCTGCTTTGTCATCGTCGGTTGGCCGGGTTGCACTGGTTACAGGAGCTTCACAGGGAATCGGGCGGGCGGTCGCGATGCGGCTGGCGGCGGAGGGCGCGCAGGTGGCGCTGGCGGCGCGCAATGTGGTCAGGCTGGAGGCGGTTGTCGCGGAGATCGCCGCGGCCGGCGGGCAGGCGACGGCCTTCGCACTGGACGTCGCCAGCGAGGAATCCATCAAGGCCAGCGCCAAGGAGATCATCGCGCACTTCGGCAAGGTGGAGATCCTGGTCAATAACGCTGGCATCACGCGCGACATCCTTACCCTGCGCATGAAGCGGCAGGACTGGGACGACGTGCTCTCGACCAACCTGACCGGCGCATTTTTGCTGACGCAGGCGTGCATGAGCTCCATGCTGAAGGGGCGGTGGGGGCGCGTAATCAACATCACGTCGGTGGTGGGCGAGATGGGGCAGGCGGGACAGGCGAACTATGCCGCGTCGAAGGCCGGCATGATCGGCCTGACCAAGTCGCTGGCGCGCGAGCTGGCGAGCCGGACGATCACCGTAAACGCGGTCGCACCGGGCTACATCGAGACGGCCATGACGGCGGTCCTGACCGAGGAGCAGAAAGCCGCGATGACCAGCCACATTCCGCTGGGACGCGTAGGGACCGACGCCGATGTGGCCGCGGCGGTGGCGTTCCTGGCGTCGGAGGAAGCCGGCTACATTACCGGGCACACGCTGGACGTCAACGGCGGAATGTACATGGGATGAGGCTCTCCCCCCCTCCCCCCTGAAAGTATCTAAAGTATTCAAAGCAGGCGGCTTAAGTCTAGACTTAGGTCTGCGAGCAGTTGAACTGTTTTTGGTGCAGCGGCTTTTACCCAGGCGGGCGTCTGGACTGCGCGGGAGCGGCCCAGGTGTTTACCATTTCGTTATAAATCAAGTTTGGTCAGCCGCTTGCGACAGCTCAAGTTAAGGTTGAGGGTTTGCGCCCGGGCCGTTTCGGAACCATGCTGGGTACGGTAATCCGCGGCCGCCGGAAGAAAGCTCTTGCCTGTTGCAAGTATGGGGGTTACTTTACGGCTAATGGCTGACATGCAAATCGTTCTTCCTGTGCAGGCGAGTGCCCCAGTGAAGTCAATCTCAAGCAATATCGGAAATACGATCCGGGATTATCGCCTGCAGAAGGGCATGTCGCAGGGCGATATCGAGAAGCGGACGGGACTGCTGCGCTGCTACCTGTCCAGGGTGGAGAACGGGCACACGGTGCCGTCGCTTGAGACGCTGCAGAAGATCGCCGGCGCGCTCGATTTGCAGCTGGCGCAGTTTTTTGCCGAGGATCCGGTGGGGCGCGAGGTCTCGTCGTTGAACCTGAGCGAAGAGGAGATCCGCTTCCTGACGCAGGTGCAGCGCTACTCCGCCAACCTGAGCGAGAGCGACCGCCGGCTGCTGCTGGCGATGGTGAGGAAGTTCGCCGCAACCGCGCTGAGTTAGGAGGCCTCATGCCTATCGTGCCGCAACGTACGGATAGGTACCCGTTCTGCGTAGCTTTCTCGCCAGACCGCGTTGGAACCTCCTCGAAGAGTCTGAAGCGCATGCGTCCCCGCGCAGCGCGGTATCTGTTTGCCCTTTGTTTGGTGCTCATGGCGGGCTTTGCGCAGGCCCAGGGTGACGGCCCGGCTGCCCGGAAAGTCATGCAATTTGAGGTCGCGTCGGTCAAGGAGAACAAGTCGGACGAGAAGGCGCACTCGAACTTTCCCCTGAACTCCGGGCCGCAGTACGGCCCCAACGGCGGCGTGCTTTCGGCGCACAACATGGTGCTGCTGCAGTACATCGTCTTCGCGTACAAGCCCAGCAGCTACCAGATCAAGACGCTGCGGACGGGGCTGCCGGAGTGGGCCCGCAGCGCGCACTTCGACGTCGAAGCCCGCGCCGAGAGCACAGCCGGGCGCGAACCCAGCAAGGACGAGATGCGCCTGATGATGCAGGCGCTGCTCGCCGACCGCTTCAAGCTGAAGGTGCATCACGAGAGCCGCGAGGTACCGGTGTTTGCGCTGGTGCTCGCCAAACCGGGGAAGCTGGGGCCGAAGCTGCGCCCGCATCCGGCCGATGATCCAAACTGCAGCAAGGCGCCGCTGCCGGATTCGGTGGCGGGCGGCTACCCGGCGGCGTGCGGGGCGGGAGCGTCCATGCCAGCCAGCCAGCCTGGGCTGACGGCGATCGGCGGACGCAACGTGGCGATGGCCGACTTCGTGCAGGGGCTGACCAACCTGGCCAACGGCGTGGAGCGCCCGGTGATCGACCAGACGGGGCTGGAAGGCAAGTACGACTTCGCGCTGGAGTGGTCGCCGGACCTGGGCAATGGCGTCCCGCCGGGGCTGGACGGCGCGCCCGATCCGGAGGGTTCGAGCTTCTTCGGTGCGCTGCGCGAGCAGCTTGGCCTGAAGCTGGTGGCGCAGAAGGACATGGTGGATGCGCTGGTGATCGATTCTGTGGAGCGGCCGAGCGGGAATTAGCGGCTGCCGCAGGCCCGGTTTTGGGGCCGAGCGCACCCGATCCGCAGATTTACCGGAACGAAATTGCAGCCGGGCACGTAACGGAGCATCATACAGGTTGATGTCCACCACCTACACACCCGCCGCCGTCGCACCGCCTCCCGCTGCGGAGATCCAGAGCGACGCATTCCGGCCGCCGGCTCCCACGCCACTGCCGGAGATCATCGAGGCGCTGCGCACGATTACCGTGCTGGACGGGCTGACGGATGCGGAGTACGAGTGGCTGGCGCGGCATGGACAGGAACGCGTCGGCGAGAGCGGCACGATCGTCTTCCGCGAGGGCCAGCCGGCCTGCAATCTGAACTTCGTCCTGCGCGGTGAGATCCACGTGCGCCGCTGGCACTCCGGCCCCATGAACTTCTTCATCGGCCGCGCCGGCCAGATGACCGGCAAGCTGCCTTTCTCTCGCATGAAGACATACGGGGGCGAGGGCTACAGCGTGGGCCCGGCCTGGACGCTCGACATCCCGGAGACGCTCTTCCCGGCGATGCTGGAGGCGATCCCGTCGATGGGCCAGCGCTGCGTCTCGGTGTTGCTGGACCGGGTGCGCGAGGTGACGCGCATGGAGCAGCAGGCGGAAAAGCTGGCCGCGCTGGGCAAGCTGGCGGCCAACCTGGCGCATGAACTGAACAATCCGGCCTCGGCGGCACAGCGCTCCGCCGCTTCCCTCTTCCCCGAGCTGCGCGAGTATGGCGACCGCAAGTACGCCCTGGGCGCGGTCTGCGACACCACTCACACGTCGGAGCAGATCCAGGCCTGGATCGTGCGGACGCGCGCCGAGATGGCGCAGTATCGCTCCGACCATCCGGCGACCAGCGCCGATCCGATGGGCGCGGTGGACCGCGAGGCGGCGGTACTGGCCTGGCTGGAGCGGCACAGTGTTCCGGAGGCATGGAATATCGCGCCGGCCATCGCCGAGTCGCGCTTCCCGATCTCCTACCTGGACGAGTTCGCCAAGCAGTTCCCGGCGGAGGTGCTGGCGCCGGCGTTGGCCACCTTCGCCAGCTCGCTGCGCGTGGAGCGTATGGCCGAGACCATCGTCAACTCGACGGTGCGGATCTTCGACCTGATCTCCGCCATCAAGGACTACTCCTACATGGATCAGGCGCCGATCCAGGATGTGGACCTGGCGCAGTCGCTGGCCAACACCCTGAGCATGTTCGCCTCGCGGCTGAACGGCATTACGGTCGAGACCGACTTCGACCCCGAGTTGCCGCCCATCCACGCCTACGGCAGCGAGCTGAACCAGGTCTGGACGGCGCTGATCGAGAACGCCATCGATGCCATGTCGAGGCCCGGCGAGCCGCGCTCCGGCGTGCTGCGCCTGAAGACCAAGCTGCAGGCCCAGACCGCCGTGGTGGAAGTTTGGAACACCGGCCCGTGCATCCCGCCGGAGCTGCAATCGCGCATCTTTGAGCCCTTCTTCACCACCAAGGCGCCGGGCAGCGGACTCGGGCTGGGGCTCGATACGGCGCAGCGCATCGTCTCCAAACACTCCGGCTTCCTGACCGTGCAATCGAACGATCAGGAGACCTGTTTCCAGGCGCGACTGCCCGTAGACCAGGCGCAGGCCTACTAGCCCCGGCATGCTACTGCGAGCGAGCGACGCGCTACTGCTCATCGATCTGCAGCCGGACTTCATGCCCGGCGGCGCGCTTGCCGTCGCGGGCGGCGATGAGATCCTGCCGATGATCAACGCGCTTGCCCGCCGCTTCGACCACGTCATCCTGACCCAGGACTGGCACCCGCCGCAGCATATCTCCTTCGCCTCGAGCCATGCGGACCGCAAGCCGTACGAGACGATGCCCGCGCCCTACGGCCCGCAGACGCTGTGGCCGGACCACTGCCTGCAGCACAGCGCGGGCGCGGCGCTCCACCCGGCGCTCGACGTGCCGCACGCCGAACTGATCCTGCGCAAGGGCTTCCGCTGTGAGATCGATTCGTACTCCGCATTTCTGGAGAACGACCACACAACTCCCACGGGGCTCGCTGGATATCTGCGCGAACGGAAGCTGGAGCGGCTGTTTATCGCCGGACTGGCTTATGACTTCTGCGTACGGTTCTCCGCGATCGATGGACGGGGGATGGGGTTCGAGACGGTGGTGATTGAAGATGCTACGCGGGCGGTGGATCTGCCGGGGTCGGTGGAGGAGACGGATGCGGCGTTTGCGGCAGCTGGTATTCCAACCATTGTTTCAAGCAGCCTGTGAACACCACGCCCGACGGCTGGATCGACACCGAGGCCACCGTGACCACCTGCCGGTACCAGTTTGCGGGCCTCGGCAACCTGGCGTTCGGCTTCTCCACGCAGAAGAAGTTCCGCATCACCTTCGACTACTACGCGCATGGCCGGCTCTACTCGGGCGAGTTCCAGTCCGATAAGGCCATTGCGCAGAACGAGCGCATCCCGCTCTCCTACAACCCGCTGGCGCCGGAGCAAAACAGCCGTGCCCCGGCACTGCTGCCCGGCTCCCGGCAGCGGCCGCCGCTGTTCGCAATTGGCATCGCAGGCTCCATCGTGCTGTCGCTCGCCTGGCTGGCGATACTGCGCGGCTGCCACTAGCAGCCGTCTCCCATCTATCCTGTAAAAGGCGCGCCTGCTCAAAGCCCGTCCTGAAGAACCTTGTCCACCACCCCCGCCATTCCGACCCAGGCTTCCGCGCCCGCGCCGCCCCGGCCGTTCCTGGCCGATCTCTACACCTTCGACTTCTCCGCCTTCAACCTGCGCCTGCCGCTGATCAGCGCGTCGGCGGTGGCGCTATGCCTCTTCACCGGCGTGGGCGTGGGGCATCCCGGCGGCGCGCTGCTGGCCGGCGGCGGCGCGCTCACCATCGCCTTTGGCGCGAACCAGCGCATCGCCGACTCGCGGCTGATCCCCATGCTCTTCGCGGTCTTCGCCGTGGGCACCGCGACGCTGGCGGGAACGCTGGCCGGCCATAACGGCCCTGCGCTGATCCTCTGCTCGGCAGTCGCGGCGGCGATCTACGGCGTGCTCACCATTCGCGACGCGGGGCTGGCGTGGGTGGGCCAGCAGGCCGCCGTCTCGCTGTTCGTTGCGTCGGCGTTTCCCTCCGGACCGCGCCAGTCGTTTACCCGCTCGGGCCTCATCGTCACCGGCGGCATCGTGCAGATCATCATCACCAGCATCGGCCTGCGCATGCTGCCCGAGTTGCGCAAAGACCTGCACACGATCCAGCAAGGCATCTACGCCGAGCGCCACCTGCTGCTCGACCGCATCCGCACGCTGCCGATGACGCTCTCCGCGACGCTACCCGCAACGCTCGACGAGTTGGAGCGGACCGCGGCCATCGCCTACACCATCCGCCTCGTGCTCACGGTGAGCGTTGCGTCGGAGCTCTACCGGCGGCTCGGCCTGCAGTCCGGCTACTGGGTGCCGATGACCGCACTGCTGGTGCAGAAGCCGGCCTTCACCGACACGCTGGCGCGTGGCCTGGCGCGCATCGCCGGCACGCTCGCCGGGGCCACGCTGGCAACGATCCTGGCCGCGCACATGCACCTCGGCGCGCAGTCGGACTGGGTGTTCGCGGCGCTCACGACCTTCTTCGCGCTGCTCTCCTTCGCCACCAACTCGGTGAACTACGGCCTGTTCAGCCTCTGCCTCACGTCGTACATCGTCTTTCTGCTCTCGCTCAACCAGATCCCCGGCCCGGAGATCGCGCATCGCCGCGCCTGGTGCACGGTCGCCGGCGCGGTCATCGCCTTCCTGGTGCACCTCGATCAGCTGCTGCCGCAACGGCGCGGGCCAACGCGGTAACGCACTTCAAGCCCGTTCCGGCTATGCGGCGCTGCCCGCCAGCCCGAGCTCCGCGGCGCCCGCCTGCATCGCGCGCAGGCAGTTGCCCACATGTTCTTCGAGCGGCAGGCCCAGCATCTCCGCGCCCGCCGTCATGTCCTCGCGTTTCACCGCCCGCGCGAAGCCCTTGTCTTCCATCTTCTTCACCGCGCCCTTGGCCTCCACGTCATGGATGGACTTGGTCGGCTTCACCAGCGCGCACGCGGTCAGGAAGCCGGCCAGTTCGTCGCAGGCGAAGAGGCTGCGATCGAGATGGCTCTCCGGCTTCACGCCGGAGTAATCCGCATGCGCCAGGATGGCATGCAGCATCTCCTCCGGCCAGCCCTGCTCGCGCAGCGCGGCCACGCCGACGAACGGATGTTCCGCGGGCGTGGGGTGGCGCTCGTAATCGAAGTCGTGCAGCAGCCCGGTGCAGGCGTAGAGCTCGGCCATGGCTGCGGCATCCGGCTCCGCCAGGCCCAGCCGCGCGGCCTCCATGCGCCCATACGCCTCGCAGCACAGCGACACGCTCAGCGCATGTTTGCGCAGGCTCTCGCCCGCCGTCCACTCTTCCAGCAGCTGCTTCGCACGCTCGCGCGCTCTCTCCGGCATCATGCTCGTACCCTCCAGAACCTCATCGGCTACTTCAAGGTACCAAGGTTCTCTAGTAACCACCCTGGTTCAACTTTGGTTTTCTTCGGTTTCCTTGCCGGTATCTTCTGCGATTCCCCTTGACTCATGCGATACCCAGTGTCACTCTAGGCTCATCGCTGGCTTCCCTGTTATCGGACGCCAACGCTGCGGACCTTGCTCTGGCCTCCGCCCGCACACTAAACCTATGGCAACCATGGCGCCCTTCGGCCAGGCTGACGCTCAGCGCGAGGTCCTGCGCTGCGACCACTGCAAGCTCGTGCAATTCCGCACCCCAACCCCCACCTGCCGGCGTTGCAAGAAGTCGCTCGAGGTGGAAAAGCCCGCGCCCGTCGCGGCGCCGCTCGCCTTCATCCCCGCACCACGCGCGGAAGAGGGTATCCAGGTCGCGACCGCGGTGCGCGATCTGCGCCACGTGCGGAACCTGAGCCAGCGTCAGCTTGCCGCGCGGATGAACGTTCCCCGCACCTACATCTCGAAGATCGAGAACGGCAAGGCCATGCCTACGCTGTCCTCGCTCGATCGCCTGGCGCGCGCGCTGGAGGTGGATATCTCGGCGCTGCTGCGCGATGCGTCCACGCGCCACTCCAACGAGACCGTGATGCTGACGGCGGACCCGTTCCTGGCCGAGATCGCCGCCTACGCCTCGCAGCTCGACGCCCTGCAGCGCACCATTTTCCTCAACCATGTCCGCGAGCTGGCGGCCGGACGACGGCGCTCCGCCTAAGCTTCAGGCGCGCCGCGATCTCCTTCGGCCGCATCCCTATGCAGGGGTGCGGCCATCTCCCTTCGCCCGCTCTACCCCCTAGCCTCCTGCCGGCTTCCCTGCCCTCCAGCCCCGCCCTTGCCCCACGTCCTACCCGCATCCTAGTATGCTTACCTCAGCACTTCGAGGCACCCTCTTGCGTCCTGACGCCAACCGGAATCCGAGCCACTCCCCGAGCAAAGTCCCCGGCCTCGCCCCCAGCCGGATCCCTAGCCGAGTGCACGAACTTTCGCAGGAGGAGTCCGCGCTCTACGGTCAGCTGGACCCCGCGCGCATCCCGCAGCACGTTGCCATCATCATGGACGGCAACGGCCGCTGGGCCGGCAAGCGCGCGCTGAAGCGTTTCCTCGGCCACCAGCAGGGCGCCGAGTCCGTGCAGTTCGTCGTTGAGACCGCCTCGCGCATCGATCTGCCCTGGCTCACGCTCTACGCCTTCTCGCTTGAGAATAATCTGCGCCGGCCCAAAGCCGAGGTCAGCTTCCTGATGAAGCTGCTCAAGAGTTATCTGGTCGGCAACGTAAAGCGCATGAACGACAACAACGTGCGCATGGCGTACATCGGCCGCACCCAGGGCCTGCCGCCGGAGATCCAGGAGACCATGCAGTGGGCGTCCGAGGAGACGGCGCACAACACCGGCACCACGCTCACGCTGGCGCTGAACTATGGCTCGCGCTCGGAGATCATCGACGCCACGCGCGGCCTCATCGCCGGCCTGATCGACGAGGCGCATCGGCGCGGCTGCTCGCTCGAAGACCTGCTGCAGGTAGACTCGCTCGAGTCGCGCATCGACGAAGCGCAGCTTGCCGCCAACCTCTACACGGCGCACATGCCGGACCCCGACCTGGTCATCCGCACCTCGGGCGAGCAGCGCATCTCGAACTTTCTGCTGTGGCAGATCGCCTATGCGGAGATCTTCGTCACGGATCGCCTCTGGCCGGACTTCCGCGGCATCCACCTGCTCGAAGCCATCCATAACTACCAGCAGCGCGAGCGCCGCTTCGGCGGCGTGGGCACGGGCACGGACGAGCACCTCGCCGGCAACGACATCGCGCTCGAACCCGCCGACCAAGTCGCCGCCGAGATCGAAGGCACCCTGCTGCCCTCACCGCAACTCAGCCGCCGCTAGGCATCCACACGCAATCCCGTCTGACGATGGACGTCCGCGTCCATCCACTTCGTCGAGTCCATCGTCAGCCCGGCATCGTTTCCTGATCGAACGCGCGCTCTTCAGACCGCGGCCTCAAAGACGGTGGAAAGGGTGAGAGAGCGGTATTTCTCCGCCTCGGTGGCCCGGGCAGCTTCGGCTTGCTGAACGCGCTTCTCTGCATCGACGCCGAGAATGAGCCGCAGCGGGATATCCTCGCTGTTAGCGAGCCGGACGAGCAGGTCTGCGATCCGGCGCGGGTCGCCCTCCTGCTTGCCCCGGTAAGACTCAAACATCTGCAGCAAGGGCCGAACGTTTGGCTCGTAGTCGGGCAGCAGCTGCGGCATGTCGCGGCTGGCGCGGTTGCTCCAGTTGGTCCGGATGCCGCCCGGTTCCAGGGTGCAGATTTTGACCCCGAAGGGAGCGACCTCCATCGCGACCGAGTCGCTGAAACCGCCCACGGCCCATTTGGCCGCATGGTACGGACTGTTGCAGGGGAAGGCGAATCGCCCGCCGATCGAGGAGATCTGGAAGATGTGCCCGCCACGCTGCTTGCGCATCACGGGAACGGCAGCGCGCGTGGTGTAGACCACGCCCCAGAAACAGGTGTCGATGACACCCTGGAAGTCCTCCTGGGTCATCTGCTCGAACGGCGCGAAGTGGCCATAGCCTGCGTTGTTCACGAGCACGTCGAGCCGTCCAAAGCTGCTCAGGGCGAGTTCCACCGCGGCTTTGGCCTCGGCTTCGTCACGCACCTCCAGGTGTACGGGGCGTACGCGGTCTCCGTATTGCTCCACCAGCGCGTCGAGTTCTTCAACACGCCGCGCACCGGCGATGACGTTGTCTCCCGCAGCCAGGGCCGCCTCTGCGATGTCCCGGCCCAAACCATTGCCGCTTCCTGTAATCAACCAGACCTTTGCCATGGCAAGATCCTCCTGCGCCATTGGATTCGCATGGTGAGTGAGTAGGTGCTCATTTATTTCAGACGCCTAACGGACAGCGCGCCACAGGATCCGGAACATGGCTTCGGCAATCGCCTCCCGTTCCGCCGGATGCTTCGCAATCAGATCCATCGTGGCGTCCTGCAGCGCGGCCATCACGGCAGAGGAACTACCGAGCGGCAGCCGCTCCAGAGCTCTATGCCGATCCACAGCCTCAATGGTCTCGTAAATCGCTCCGAGCCCGGCACTGGCGCGCTCGCGGGTCGCCGTGCTGAGCAGGTTGGAGATATGCAGTTGCTGCGACACGCGGAGCCGCGACGGGTACTCGAGCCCCCAGTCCAGGTAGGCGTTCCAGATGTGGTGAGCGCGCCGCTCGACGCTGGCGCGATGCGGGAAGCCGGTGCCGATGCGCGTGTAGAGATCTGCTTTCAACGCAAGGTAGAGCTCGTTGAACAGCTCTTCTTTCGTAGCGAAGTAGGTGAAGAGGGTACCTTCCGCGATGCCGGCCCGTTTGGCGATCCTGGCTGTGGGCGCACCCAGCCCGGCCGCGGCGATCTCTTCGACCGCAGCGTCGAGGATGGCGCGGTGTTTCTCCGGGTCCTTGATACGCGCCATAGTGATTTCAGGGTACAACGAAAGCGACTTGCGCCTGAGTAGCAGGCCGAACCTTGAGTCGAGTCGAGTCGGTCCGCCCAAACATGGGTCCTGACGAACCAGCCACGACCATCCCCCGCGGGCGTTGCACCCCGTTACCGGTGCGATGCCGCCAGCATCTCCTGGTGTGGCAACTCGCCCGCTTGCGCATAAGCATTTGCTTATGTATGCTTCGGCACATGGTGTCAACTGACGCGGTCTTCAAGGCCATTGCACATCCGGCCCGGCGCAAGATCATCTCGCTGCTTGCGGCGTCGGACTGCTCCGTGAAGGTGCTCACGGCGGCGTTCGCGATGACGCAACCAGCCGTCTCGCAGCACTTGAAAGAGCTTCGTGAGGCGCACCTTGTCACCTCCGAAAAGGTCGGGCTGGAGCAGATCTACAAGCTGACTGGCCGGCCCCTGGCGATGGTCTTCGATTGGTCGAGCAGGTATAAATGCTTCTTCGATCCAGCAGGACACGCCTGGGCCTTTGTCGGAGAACGGGCAGGCAAGACCAGACAGAGCAAGGCAAGCGAGGCAAGACATGGCCGTTGAGGGATCAGTTCCACAGCCGGGCGTGATCGTTCCTCATCTCGTCGTCCGAGACACAGCAGAAGCGCTGTCCTTCTATGAACGAGCCTTCGACGCGACCGTTCTTTACCGCTCACCGTCTCCAAGTGGCCATGGGGAGCACTTGCATCTGAAGCTTTGGAACTCACTTGTCCAGGTCTCCTCGGAAGAGCCCGCTCAACAGCAGCGCCGGGTCGAAGGGGCGCTGTTGGCTGCACCGGAGTCCCTGGGCGGCTCGACCTGCGTCTTTCAGATTGCGGTTCCCGATGTGGATGCGGCGTACAAGAGAGCCGTCGATGAAGGTGGAAGCCCCGCCCTGCCGCCTGCGACGATGTTCTGGGGTGACCGCTACGGCTGGCTCCGCGATCCGTTTGGCCACGTATGGGCACTCAACCAGATCCAGGAAATACTTACGCCCGAAGAGGTTGACCAGCGCATGCGTGGGTTCGCCGCAAGAATGAAGGAGCGATCGTGAAGAAGCTTGTGGAAGTAGCTGCCGCTGTTGTCTTGTCCTCGGTCCCGCTCCTGGCACAGTCTCCGCAGGTTGCGGCTGGAGCAGATCCATTCAGATCACTGGCGTTCCTGGAGGGAACGTGGGACGCAAACGTGCAGAACAACGCGGCCATTCAGCTTGCAGGACGCTACACCTTCGACCGCGAACTGAACGGTCACGTTCTTGCCCGACATGCTACCTCCGACCCCGGATGCAAAGCACCCACCAGCTTCGACTGTTCGCATAGCGATCTGTTGTACGTCTATCAAGACGCACCCGGCTCTGCGCTGATGGCAGACTACTTCGACAGTGAAGGCCACGTCATTCACTACGACGTGACGACACCGACACCGACCAGTGTCGTTTTCCTGTCGGCTCCAGGACCAGGGCCACAGTTCAGGCTCAGCTATGAACTCACCGGCAAAATCATGGCCGGCAAGTTCCAGATGCATATGCCGGGGCCGGGCGAGTGGCGTACCTACCTGGAGTGGAGCGGCAGCCAGAAGTAACGAGCAACGCCCAACCGGTCAGGTAGGTCTTACGCAAGCTGACTTCCCGGCGCAAGCGATCGACAGGCGAAACGGGTCAGGGCCGTAGGATGAGTTTTCCCCGCGCCTGCTGGCCTTCGCTGACGGAGAGCGCCGTCTTCCACTCGTCGAGAGCGAACGTGCGCGCAACCGGAATGGAGAACCTGCCCTGCGCGGCAAGCCCGGCAAACTCCTTCAGGACGTCATACCGGATGCGCATCCCAGGTTCCTCGAGGTTGGACCGAACGCCCAGTGTTTTCGCAGCCGCAAAGTCACTGATCGTCATCACTCGCTTCGGGTCACCGGCTATCTGAACCAGCGCCGGCAGAGCGCCACTGACGGGCGCGACGTCGAGGATCACGTCCGGTGACTTGTCCAGCAGTGCCGCAACTCTTTCCGGCAAACCATCGCCATAGGCGGTTACGACAGCACCGAAGCCACGCAGCTGCTCCGCAAACGTGGCGCCGGCCGTTGCAATCACGCGTGCTCCGCGCCGCAACGAGATCTGAACCGCTGCGAACCCGACCGTCGTGCCGGCACCATTGATCAACACCGTCCTGCCGGCTTCGACGCCGAGGCAATCCAGGCTGCCGTAGGCAATCGCCACTGCCATCGGCAGAGCCGCGGCATGAGGCGCATCCAGCCCGGTTGGAACGGGCGTCCAGTGCTGCAGAATGGCGTAATCGGAGGCTCCCGCGCTCGCGGTGTCCACAAAATCGACCGGCCCAAAAACGAGCGCACCGACCTCTACATCGGTGACCTCCTCGCCGACAGCGTCGACAGTTCCCGCAGCCTCCAGTCCGATCCCCCGTGGCAGGCTCCCGGCGAACAGACCCCGGCACAAAGCCCAGTCGGCCGGATTGAGACCGCAGGCCTGGACCTTGACGCGGACGCGCTGACTTGCAGGCGCTGGCAGCGTCGTCTCTTCCAGGCGCAGCACCTCGGCTGGTTCACCGTACCTGTGAAAACGGACCGTTCTTGTTTGGACGCTGGGGGTGGTTGGCATCTGCTCTCCTTTGCAAGCCCGCGATGGGTCTTTAGAGAAGTTAGGGCGTCTAATCTGCACGATCAATGCTAGCCAGTACAGATTCGTGTCGTAAGCGTACAGATCCTATGGACCCTCTATCCGACGTCCTCTCCCTGCTAAAACCACGCGCCTACGTGACCGGCGCACTCTCCGCCGGCGATCCATGGTCCCTGCAGCTGCCTGCCTATCAGGGAATCAAGTGCTACATGGTCGTCGAAGGAACCTGTTGGATGGCCATCGAGGGAGAGCCTCCCGCCCGGCTTCACCAGGGAGACTGCCTGCTGCTTCCGCATGGGAGACCGTTCGTCATCGCCAGCGATCTCGACCTGCATGCCGTCGATGCCCGCCAGATCGTCTCGACCATAGCGCGGTACCAGGGCGTGCTTCCGGTCACACCGGGGAACGACTTTCTGCTGCTCGGAACTCACTTTGATCTAGAGGGTGGCGCGGGCTTTCTCCTCGACGCTTTGCCGCCGCTGGTCCTGCTGACCGGCGATCAGCAATGCGCCTCCATGCGCTGGGGAGTGCAGCGGCTCTTGAGCGAGATGCGCCAGCCGCAGGTGGGCGGAACGCTGGTCGCGCAGCAGGTCGCGTACACGTTGCTCATCGACGCGTTGCGCCTGCACCAGGAGCAGAGCAGCCATGGTTCGGGATGGTTCGCCGCTCTTGCCGAGCCGCAGATCAGAACAGCGCTCGCGTGTATCCACGAGCGGCCCGCTCACGCGTGGACGCTTCAAGAGCTGGCGCGAGCCGCAGGGCTCTCCCGGACTGCGTTAGCGCAGAACTTCAAGAGAGTGGTTGGAGAAACACCCATCGCCTACCTCACGCGCTGGCGCATGACCCTTGCGTCGCACAAGCTGAAGGAAAAAGGGCAGACGCTGGCTGCCGTGGCGCTCGACATCGGCTACGAGTCCCAGAGCGCCTTCTGTGCTGCTTTCAGAAGATTCTCCGGCACATCTCCAAAGAAGTTCGTGGCTGCGGAACAGTCGACTTTTGCTGATCGATAACGAGAAGCGCGCATCGGGTCAGGAGAGGTCTCGTGCGAGGGCAACCTGTTGCGATCCAATCAGCCCGTCCGCAGCTTTCAACCCTTTGGGATCAGTGTCGCGAGGAAGACATCCACCTGTAGCTCGACAAGCGCTTCCATCGAAGTCGTTTACGTAGGCACCGTAGCTCAGACGATCCTGGGGCCGGCAGAGCCGAAGTGGGATGCGGTCGCTCTCGTCCGCTACCCTGACTTCTCCGCCTTACGCAAGGTCACGGAAAGTTCCCTCTACCTTGCAAAAGCGGAACCACACCGCAAAGCCGCACTGAAGGCCTGGGAGTTCATCGCAACCTTCCAGCCCGAAGCGACGTAATTCAGCGACCTCGTTACCGCCGCCTATCGCTGGTGGGAGATCCTTCGCCGATGAGCGTCGAATGTCCTCACACATCTTAGTTCTATGCATAGGTGAGTGAGTGGTCCTGATCGATAGCGTATCGTCAGGCACTCTGCCGGACTAACTCGTGTAATCCATCCACAACACGACCAATCCGGATGCCATGACCATGGCTGCGCACAGCGACGCGAGCCCGCCACTCCGGCCCGCTTTAAGCGACACCTCCCTCGCGGCGCGCCAGTAGAGCGCCGCGCCTGTAACCACGAGCAACAACTCCACCATCGCCGCCAGCCGCGGATCGTTCCAGAGCCCTGCGCCAAGCAGTGGGAGATGGCCAAGGTTCCCCGGGAGCAGCGGCAGATCCGGCCGGTGAACGACCAGATCAAGCACCCAGTGTGATGCGCTCACCAGCGCGATGACCAGCGCGACTCGCCTGCCCAGCCTGGGGAGAAACATCACCCCCAGGATGGAGGACAGCGCCAGCATGCCGACAAGCGAATGAGTGTAGTTCGCATGGATGATAGAGCCGCCGTACCCTGCATGGATCGTCTGCAACGTCTCGAGATGAACGAGGAAAAGAGGAAGGAAGATGACATCGAGCCACACCGTCGCGAGCATCAGCGCCCACAAAGGCGCAGATTGCTCACGCGACTTCACGATGGCGGCAAAACCAAAGTGGCCGGCAATCATTTCGTAACCTGCGTGTCTCTCGGTGAAGGCCAGGGTAGGCGACGATCCACGAGCCCAACGACAACAACAAACGCAACGACTCCAACGATGAACGGCATCTGTGCTCCTCCTTGTTCAATGGCGACGGCTTCGCCCATGACTTACAACGTAAGCTTTGGGTGATCCGATGTCAAGACTTACAATGTCAGCAATGGCCTATCCCAAGCTCCTGTCGGCAGCCGGCATCCTGAAGACGGCGATGCAACTCGTGGAGCAGGATGATGCCGAGAACCTCTCGCTGCGCGCGGTCGCCGCGGCGCTGGGCGTCAAAGCGCCCAGTCTTTACCGCTACTTCCCGCACAAGGAGGCGCTCGAAGCCGCGCTCGCGGAGGAGGTCTTGAACGCCATGCGGGCGGAGTTGCGGCTCGCCTCCCGCAGCCCGGACCCGGAGACCAGGTTCCGCGCCACCGCGGACGCCTATCTGCGTTTTGCGCGCCAACGATTCCCTCTCTACGCGCTGATCGTGAACAATCGTCTTGCCGGTACGCATGGGTCGAAGGCCGGCAAGGCCGTCTGGACTCTCCTGTTGCAGGCCGCGAGCGGCGTCTCCAAACAGCCCGACGATACCGCCGCGGCCGTCGCCACCTGGTCCTTCCTGCATGGCTACGTCACGCTCGAGCACTCCGGCGCCTTCGGAGCGTCAGGACCCAGAGGCGGCTTGGAGCGGGGCGTTGAAGCCTTGCTCAGCAGCTTGCGCCCCGGTCTTCCGCCCATCCAGAAAAAAGCTTCGTCGCGAGAGAAAGACGTGCCGCGCCGGAAGAAGCCATGAACGATTCATCAGTCCGGCACCGGACTCGGCCCATAGTTCACCGCCAAGATCGCAGGCACCCTGCGGTTATCCCTTGAGCCCACACTTGCAATCGTGCATCATGGTTGCATGGCGAGCGCGGCGGAGTTCAACCTGACCGAGGCTGTTGCAGTTCTCGCGCGCACTCCGGCAACGCTAAATTCGTTGTTGCGCGGCTTACCTGGCATGTGGGTGCACAGCAACGAAGGAGAAGATACCTGGAGCGCGTTCGACATCCTGGGCCACTTGGTCTTCGCGGAGCGCAGCGACTGGATGCCGCGAGTGCGGATCGTAATGGAGAACGGCGAAGCGCGACCCTTCGACCCCTTCGACCGCTTTGCGCAGTTGAAGGGGAATCAAGATACTACGCTGGATCAACTGCTCGACGATTTCGAGCGTCTTCGCCAGGACAATCTCACAGCGCTGGGTGCACTGAATCTACAGCAGCCAAACTTCGACCAACGAGGAAAGCATCCCGCACTTGGAGTGGTGACGCTATCGCAACTTCTGGCGACCTGGGCCGTTCACGATCTTACCCATCTCCATCAGGTCTCTCGCGTGATGGCCCACCAATATCGTGACTTAGTCGGTCCGTGGCGCGCCTACCTGGGCGTGCTGCAGTGTGCCAGCCACAGCGCTCCCTAGGCATAACTCTTCGCAAACTTTCACCCCCAAATCACGCGACCTCCGAACCTGACTTATGCTCTTCTGCGCTTTCGGGGATCTTGAGCACCTGTCGCGGATGCAGAAGCCTGTGCTGCCCACGGCGCACTCGACGACGACTCCCACGCCCTGAGCCGCCTCATCGGACGGCCGGCCACCACGCTTGCCGAGGCCGTTGCATCCGCACTCAAGACGCCTCCATCCGCTCACTAAGCCCGACAGGGACGACGTTCCTCACGCATCTCTATTGCCGGTCGAAGATCTCCTCGTATCCGTGGGCGTGGTTGTCGGACGTTCGCGCAACGCCTCGCCGGATCATCTGTTTGCCGTCTGGAGAAAGTGACCACCACGCCCCCAGGATCACGTCGCCGTCCTTCATCTCCAGCACCTCCAGCTGCCCGGGCCCCAGGCGCCGAATGGACATCTGGTTGAACCGCTGGCTGTCCGCGATGGCGTGAGGCTTGCCATCAATCGGCACCGTTAGCGTCGCCTCCACCGGATGCGACTTATCAGTCACGTTGGCGAAGTGGTATTTGAAGGTCTCGCCGCCGGTGCCCGGATCGACCGCGAACTTTACAGTCACCGTCAGGTTCACGTTCTTGGGCGCCTGCCCGTTGCTCCAGGTCGAGGCAGCTGAGTCGAGCTTCCACGTCCCGGAGAGCGGGTCAGTGGAAGGTGCGGCGAGCATGGGCAAGGAAACCAGAAGAACGGTAGCGAAGATCAGGAACTTCCTGGCGCTGGTTGTCATACGTAACTCCTGAGGTCTCGTTCGCGGATTGCGCTCCACCACCAAGGCTTCGCAGTGGTGGACATGAACGTAGTTTCAGACTCGAACTCATGGCCGCGCCGGTTATAGGCGGTTCAGCGATTTACGTCTGGAGCTTAGCAGATGTGCCAGGGCCGCCAGTTAGCAAGCTGCCGCCTGTCGTACATCTCGGCTGTTACACAAGCACCAGCAGCAGCGGCGCCACGATACCCGCGATGAGCGTCAGCGTGACCAGCCGCCGGTCGCGGGCATAGCTGTAAGTCATGTAGAGCCCCGTGAACGTCGAGACGAACAGGCCCAGCGAGACGAACAGAAAGAAGACGCGCAGCGGGACGGGATTGTGCGCGGGCGGCTGCGGGGCAGGCGGGGCAGCGGGCGCCGCCGCAGCCGGCTTGGGTGCGGGCTTGGACTCGGCAGGCGCCGGTGGGCGTTTCGCAGCGACGACCGGCGTCTGCTTCTTGTGGATCTGCGCCAGCACCACGATCCAGCGCGCGGGCTTGTAGTCCGGGTGGTCGCGATTGGTCTCGTGGTAGCCCGTGGTCTGGATCGCGCCCGTGAGCGCGAAGAAGAGGATGGCCGGCGAGATGAAGACGCCAAAGTAGAGATGCAGCGTGCGCAGAGACTTCAAAACATTCGCTCGAGGCATCTTTCGAGTGTAGTGGAGAGCGTCGTTCAGGTCGGCCGCGGCGCAGAGGAACGTCCGCCCCCTGCACCTAAGTGGCTGCGGCCGGCCGGACAGGCTTCAGGGCCAGCGAGAGGCAGATCGTCACGGCGAGCACGCCCAGAATCACCGCCAGCGATGCCACCGGGCTGACGCTGTACACGCGCGCCGCCAGCATCTTGACCGCGGCGAAGGCGAGGATGATCGCCAGCCCGAAGTGCAGGAAGCGCAGCTGCCGCAGCATGCGCGCCAGCAGGAAGAAGAGCGAGCGCAGCCCCATTACCGCAAGAATGTTCGACGTATAGGCCAGGAACGGATTGCGCGTGATGGAGAGAACGGCCGGGATGGAATCGACCGCGAAGACGATATCGGCCGTCTCAATGGCGAGCAGGCACAGGAACAGCATGGTCACCATGCGCGTGCCGGATTCGGTGGTGAAGAAGACGTCGTGGCGCAGCGAGACGGGATGGATGCGCGAGATCCAGCGCGTCCACAAGGGCGGCGTCGTCGTGGCCGCTTCAGGATCCTTGTCATGGCCGGGCAGCACCAGACGCACGGCCGCCACCAGCAGGATGACCGCGAAGACATAGCTCACCCACTCGAAGCGCGCCAGCAGGTTCAGGCCCGCGGCGATGAAGAGCCCGCGCAGCAGGATCGCGCCCAGCACGCCCCAGAACAGCACCCGCGGCTGATACACCGGCGGGATGGCAAAGACCCGGAACAGCAGCAGGAACACGAACAGGTTGTCGATCGAGAGCGATTCTTCAATCGCATAGCCCGCCAGGAACTGGCTGGCGGCGGGGCGGCCCAGCCCGTGGTGGAAGTAGAGCGCCAGCGCGAAGGTCGCCGCCACCCACATGGCGGTAGCGGCCAGCGCGTTGCGATGCTGGCGGGCCGGGCGCGCCTCGGCAGGCAGGGCCGCCAGGCCAAAGCGGGAGAAGATAAGCTCTGCAAGCAGCAGCAGCAGGAGACCGGCGTGGAAGGCAAGCCAGTGGCTGAGTGGGGTCATGCTGCTCTTCATGGTACTCGGTAGGGTGACAGCGGCCGCGTGTGTGGGTAGGATGAGGGCGTCGGCTGAACGAAGATAAGCCTCGAGGAACAAACGATGAAGATGATGGCGGCGGTTGCGGTTCTGGGTCTGGCGATGTGCGGAGTGGCAGCGGCGCAGGCGCCCGCGAGCGCTCCAGCGGGCGCAACAGGCATCTGCAAGGACGGCACGTACAGCATGGCCGCCTCGAAGAGCGGAGCCTGCGCCGGGCACAAGGGAGTGCAGACCTGGTATGCCGGAGCGGCCTCCATGCCGGCCCCCAAGTCCGCGCCCGCCGCCAGCGCGCCGTCCATGCCTCCACCCAGGCCGGCGGCATCCGCAGCCTCGGCACCCGCGCCCACGCCCGCGCCGGCGCAATCATCGGCCCCAGCGAAGTCGGGCCCGGCCGCAGCAGCCGCTGCCAAGACCGCCGCTGCCGGAGGCGCGCCCGGCCTGGTCTGGGTCAATACAGAGAGCAACGTCTATCACTGCTACGGGACAACCTACTACGGCAAAACCAAAGCCGGCTCGTACATGAGCGAAGCCGACGCCAAGGCCAAGGGCGCGCGCCCCGACCGCGGCAAGGCCTGCACCAAGTAGCCGGTTGCGGTTCGACGCCGGGCCGGCTCAGCGCTGATTGATCAGGCTGATCAGATCCATCATGATGTCCGCCGACACCTGCAGCGACTGCGGGCTGATCTTGTCGATCGTGTCCTCGGCCGTGTGGTGCCACCCGTCAGGGTGCGCGGCGTCGTGCGGCCCGTAGTCGATATCCAGCAGATCGAGCACCGGAACCCCGCGCTGCAGAAACGGCAGGTGCCCATCCGAGACATCGATCTGCGGATGCTGCAGCACATTGTGCGCGTGGCCCGTATCCTTCGCCGCCTGCCGCAGCAGGTCGACCAGCCACGGCGTCGAGCCCGAGTCCGGATTGATGTTCAGGTCGCGGTCGCCGATCATGTCCGCCAGCAGGAACGCCTTGATGCGCCCCAGCGTGCCATCCTGCGACCAGCGGGCCGCCAGGTGGCGCGTGCCGTAGTCGTTATCGTTGCCCTCCCACTGCCGCACCGCCTCTTCGCCATCGTCGAAGAGGATGTAGATCGAGTAGCCGGTGGGCGGATGCGCGCGCAGGTACTGGCCGATCTCGATCAGCAGCGCCGTCGTACAGGCGCCGTCGTTCGCGCCCACAAAGCCGATATCGCGCAGCGGGTAGTTGGTCTCGTAGTGCGAGTCCAGCACGATGATCCCGTCGCGCCTGGAAGGGTTCGTGCTCGGAAACTTGACGATGATGTTGGTCATCGTCTGCAGCCCCGCCGGCGTCGTGGCCGTGAAGCGATCGAGCTCCAGCCGATGATCTTTCTCCTCCGGCGCGAAGTGCGCGCGGATGAACGCCTCGGCCGCGGCGTGGCCTGGCGAGCCGTTGAAGCGCCTGGGCGCCACCGCGAGCAGCTCCTTGGTCAGCGCGTACGTCGCCGCGCCGGAGACAGGATGGCTGGTGTGCTGAGCCCGCGCGCCCGGCATAAGCAACAAGAGAAGCGGCAACGGCGCAAGCCGGAACCATGCACTTCTGCCGCAGACGACATCGTGGTTCGCAAAGGTCATGAGGGTTTGAGCTCGGGTTTGCGATGGCTTGGATGCACATACCACGCAATGGCCACGCCGAGAAAGTAAAGCACCAGCATGGGCGTGGCGAAGAGGCACATGCTGATGGGGTCGGGCAGCGGACAGATGACCGACGAGATCAGGAAGATCACCAGCACGGCGTAGCGAAAGTGTTTCAGCAGGAAGCGTGCGTCGACGATGCCGAACAGCGCCAGGAAGAAGATCAGGATCGGCAGCTCGAAGCAGATGCCCAGCCCCAGGATCACCGCGAGGAAAAACCCCGTATAGTCCTCGATCGTCAGGATGGGGTGAAACTTCTTGCCGAAGTCCAGCACCAGCACCTTGATCGCGCCCGGCAGCACCCAGTGGTAGCCGAACCATGCCCCCGCCAGGAACAGCCCCACCGTCGCGGACATGAACGGAAACACGTACTTCTTCTCGTTCGCATACAGCCCCGGCGAGATGAACAGCCACACCTGGTAGAGGATGAACGGCGCGGCCAGGATCGCCCCGCCCAGGAACGCCGTCTTCAGGTAGAGGTTTAGCCCGTCGGTCGGGTGGGTGAAGTTGAGCGGGATGTGCAGGTCGTCCAGCGGCTTCTGAATGATGCCGTACAACCGCTCGTGAAACGCATACGCGATGGCGAAGCCGCAGACCAGGAAGATGGTGGCGCGGATCAGCCGTTTGCGCAGCTCGTCCAGGTGCTCCATCAGGCTCATGCCCGGGAGTTCGACGCGGTCGGTTACGGCGGATCGGACTTTGTCGATAGAGTCGTCAAACATGGGTGGAGGGCTCGTTCTCGGGCGCGGCCGGATCGGCAGTCTGGGGAATGGAATCGAAGAGGCCCGACAGCGGGTTAGCCTCGGAGTGCGTGTCGCCCTGCCCGCGCGTGACTTGTTGAGTAGCCTGCCCGTTAGACGCGGCCGAGCGGGCTACGGGGAGGCCGGTGGCGGGCGGCATCAGGTTCAGCCCGCCCGAGGTCGCAATCGGCAGCGGGGCGGTTTCAGCAGCGGCAATCTCGGTTATGGCGGGCACGCCTGCTGCCTCGCCGCCGGGCGTCGCCGCGCCGCCCTGGGCAACGGCATCCGCAATCCGCGAGTCAATCCGGTTGCCGTCCACCGGTTCTTCCGCCGCCTGTCCTGCGGCCAAGCCCGCGGCCGGTTCCTCCGTCGGCATCAGCAGCGGCTCCAGGTGCGGATGTTCGGGCTCCGGGATATCCTGCCCGATCACCGGCGGCAGCGGCGCCGCGGCCGAGATCGCCGCGATCTTCTTCTGCTGCTCCACCTGGTCCGCAATGCGCAGCTCATCCTCCATCTGCGTGCGAAACTCGTTCGACGCGCGGCGGAACTCGGCCATCAGCTTGCCCACATAGCGGGCGAGCTCCGGCAGCTTCTTGGGCCCGAACAGCAGCAGGGCCAGGAAGAAGATAAACGCGCTGTCCTGAAACGTAGGCATAGTATCAGTCGAATGCTTCGCGTCCCATGATACGGGAGCCGTGGCGCTGGACAAAGCTTGCCGCGTCCGGTACACCATCTCGCGGCATCGAACGTGAGGAAAGCTGGTCTAATCAAGGATGCTCCGCAGGGGGGCGTCAGGGCGCTGCTCAGGGGCGCGCCGGGAGGGAGCGACGTGGCGAAGACTTTTACGCTGGATGAGGCGCGGACGCTGCTGCCGGTGCTCGGTGCGCTGCTCAACCGCGCCCGCGAGGCCGCCCTGCGCGCCGGCCAGATCGAAGCAGAAATGCAGGCGCTGAGCCAGAGGATCTTTCTTTCGGGCGGCATGCACGTGGATGTTGCCGCCGCGGCACGGCGCCGGGCCGAGCGCGAACAGGCCGTCAAGGAGGCCCGCACCACCATCGAGGAGATCGAGGAGATCGGCGCGCGCGTCGGCGAGCTCGAATCCGGCCGGCTCGAGTTCCCCTACGTACTCGAGGGGCGCGAGGTGCTGCTCTGCTGGGCGCTCGGCGAAGACGAAGAGATCCGCTGGTGGCGCGAGGACGAAGAGGGCGCCGAACTCCAGGAGATCGGCGAGGGCTTCCGGCGCGACCGCGATCGGCTTAACTGAGCGTGCAGGCGCTAGCGGGCGAACGAACAGCTGGCAGACGATCGGGTGGCGGGCGATAAGGCGGGATCATGACAGAGTCAACCTTCAACCGCATCTACCAGAACTGGCCCTGCGGCGGCCTCACTGCAGCCGTCTTCCTCACCCTCATGATCCCGCTGCTGTGGGCGTCCTGGCCGGCCTTGCTGCTGCTGGCGCTGATCCAGCTGCTCGCCTACCTCGGCCACCAGGTCGAAGAGTACTTTCACGACAACTTCCGCAGCTTCGTCAACCGCAAGCTCGCCCACGGCCGCGAGGCGCTCAACCGGGAGACGGTTCTCTTCGTCAACATCGGCGGGGTCTGGGGAGTCGACCTCCTGGTCCTCTACCTGACCTGTTTCGTCCGGCCCGGCCTCAGTCTTATCGCCGCTTACCTTGGGCTGGTCAACGCCGCCGTGCATCTGCTGGCCGCGGCGGTCACCCGCGCCTACAATCCGGGCCTGATCAGCGCCGTGTTGCTTCTGCTCCCCGCGGGCACGGCAGCCGTGTGGGTCGCACGAACTCACCAGGTGGCGCCTTGGTACCACGTTCTCGGGCTGGGAACAGCTGTCTTCATCCACCTCCTGCTTGCGTGGCACATCTACCGCAGGGTCAAGCTGGTAGATCGGACGGCGCCTGCCTAGAATCGCAGGCGGTCTGTATGGCCGTCGCTACGGGCCCGGGCGCTCTCTCATCATGAAGATCGGCTTCAAAGTCCTGTCTCTCGCCGGCGGAGAAATCCACAGGGCAGCCACAATCCCCTGGCGGATTGGTAGCGGACGATAACTTCTATCGTCTATACTCGCGCCTATGGCTTCCACCGGGATGACGTTTCGCGATCTGTGTCTGGAACACGGGATCGCCGTCACGCATCAGCGGCAGGTGCTGTATGAGGTGATGCAGGGCATGGATGGTCATCCCAGCCCGGAAGAGATCTACGCCCGGGTCAAGCGGAAGATTCCGGCAATCTCGCTCGCCACGGTGTACAAAAACATTCACCTGTTTGTGGAAAGCGGCGTGCTGCGCGAGGTGAGCCTGCACCACGGCTCGCGGCGCGTGGAGATGAACGAGCACGAGCATCACCATATGGTCTGCTCGCGCTGCAAATCCATCACGGACATTCAACCCGAGGAGCTCGGGCTGCCGGCGCAGCGCAGGACGCTCCCCGGCGGATTCCTGGTGGAGCGGTATGCGGTGGATGTGATCGGCATCTGTTCCAGGTGCCAGTCGACGACAGTGGAAGACAGCTAAGCAGAACGCGGTAGAGGAGAACACGATGGCAGAGATTATTCAGGATGGGTCGAACGGCCCCGCGCATGGCGAAGGCTTCATGACCTCGGACGCCGGGCGTCCGGTAGGCGATAACCAGAACTCGATGACCGTAGGTCCGCGCGGACCGATCGTCGGCGATGACTTCCTCCTGTTCGAGAAGATGGCGCACTTCAACCGCGAGCGCATCCCGGAGCGCGTGGTGCATGCCAAGGGTTCGGGCGCCTATGGCACCTTCACCTGCACCAACTCCGCCGAGCTCAAGAAGTACACCTCGGCTGCGCTCTTCAACGCCGATGGCAAGCAGACCCCCATGCTCATCCGCTTCTCCACCGTGGGCGGAGAGAAGGGCTCGGCCGACACCGAGCGCGATCCGCGCGGCTTTGCGGTCAAGTTCTATACCGAGGAAGGCAACTGGGACATGGTCGGCAACAACACGCCCGTCTTCTTCGTGCGCGATCCGCTGAAGTTCGGCGACTTCATCCACACCCAGAAGCGCCATCCGCAGACCAACATGAAGGACGCCACCATGATGTGGGACTTCTGGTCGCTCGCGCCCGAAAGCCTGCACCAGGTCACCATCCTGATGAGCGATCGCGGCACGCCCAAGGGTTATCGCTTTATGAACGGCTACAGCTCGCACACCTTCTCGCTCTACAACGACAAGGGCGAGCTCTTTTACTGCAAGTGGCACTTCAAGACCGCGCAGGGCATTCGGAATTTTATGGCCGACGAAGCCAACGAGATGCGCGGCGTCGATCCCGACTACTCGCAGCGCGATCTCTTCAGCGCCATCGAGAACGGCGACTTTCCCAAATGGAATGTCAAGGTGCAGGTCATGTCCGAGGCCGACTCGAAGACCTACCACATCAATCCCTTCGACCTCACCAAGGTCTGGCCGCATGCCGACTACCCCTTGATCGACGTCGGCGTGATGGAGCTGAACCGCAACCCCAAGAACTACTTCGCCGAAATCGAGCAGGCTGCCTTCGAGCCGCGCAACGTCGTTCCCGGCATGGGCTTCTCGCCGGACAAGATGCTGCAGGCGCGCCTCATCAGCTATCCCGACGCGCATCGTTACCGGCTCGGCGGCAACTACCAGTCGCTGCCCGTCAACACGCCCAAGTGTCCCTTCGCCACCTACAACCGCGACGGCCTGATGGCGCTCGGGGATAACGGCGGCGACTCGCCCAACTACGAGCCCAACAGCTTTGGCGGGCCCGTGCAGAACCCGCGCTACGTCGAGCGCAAGGTGAACCTCGACAACCCCGTCATGGGCCGCTGGGATCATCGCGAGCACGACAGCGACTACTTCACCCAGGCCGGCAACCTCTTCCGCATGATCGGCAAGGAGGCCCAGCAGCGCCTGTGCCGGAACATCGCCAGTACCCTGCACACCGTTCCGGAGCGCATCCGCACGCTGCAGATCTCGCACTTTGAAAAGTGCGATCCGGACTACGGCGCCGGCGTCGCCCGGGCCGTCGAAGAGGCGCTCGGCGCAGCCCGGCAGCAGCAGCCCGCCGCGGAGCTCGTCGAGGCATAACGTACACTCAACACCGAGGAGGCGGTCCATTCCGGGCCGCCTCTTTTCTCTGCGCGCTACCATGGTCCTGTGCCGTTTGCCCGTGGTTCGCGTCGAACGGAGGAAAGCTGCATCCGCGATCTTCCACAAGCGCGATCTTCACAAGGATGAGGGGAACGATGACCATGAGGAGCTTGGCGGGCGTGCTGGGTCTGGCCGCAATGGCGCTGCTCACCGGCTGCGCGGGCTTCTTCCCGCCCAACACCACCACCACGACCACCACCACCAGCAGCACCACCGGCGACTACGTCTACGTCGTCAACCAGACCTCCGACACCCTCACCGGCTTCGCCGTCGGTTCCGGCGCGCTCACCAGCCTGGGCTCCATCGCCCTCACCGCCGGCCTGGCCCCGGCGTCGGTCGCCGTCACCCGCGCCGATACCTTCGTCTACGTCGGCGGCAACGGCGCCATCTCCTGCTTTGCCATCGGAACCGGCGGCGCCCTCACCGCCGTCACCGGCGGCGGCGGCACGGCCACCGCCAACTTCGTCTCGCTCGACACCTCGCCCGACGGCCAGTGGCTGCTCGGCCTCGACTCCATCACCCTCACCCTTTACGTCTACAGGATCAACACCAGCACCGGCGCGCTCACCCTCAACTCCACCACCACCTACGGCGTACCCGGCGCCGGCGCCGTCTCGCAGCGCATGGTCAAGGTCGCGCCCAACGGCGACTTCGTGGCCATCGCCCTCGGCCCCGGCGGCGATATCGTCTTCCCCTTCACCAGCACCACCGGCCTGCTCGGCTCCGGCAACAGCCTCGCCATCCCCGCCGCCTACAGCGACAACGCCGTCGCCTTCGACGCCACCAGCAGCTACCTCCTCATCGCGCGCGGCGTCACCGGCACCGGCCTCACCAGCGGCGTGGCCACCTACACCGTCAACAGCACCGGCGCGCTCAGCGGAGTCCAGACCCTCGCCGCCAGCGGCAACGCGCCCTACTCGCTGCTGCTCGACAGCACCGGCACCTACGCTTACACGGCCAACCGCGGCGACGGAACCATCTCCGGTTACACGCTGAAAACCGGCATGTTGACCGCGCTCGCCTCCTCGCCCTACGCCAGCGGCCTCGCCGTCACCGCTCTGGCCCGGGATAACAGCGGCAAGTACATCGTTGCGGTCGCCTCCGGCGGCTCTTCCGACGTCACCCTCTACGGCTTCGACGCGCTCACCGCGGGCAAGCTCGATCCGCTGGCCGTCTCCGCCAGCGGCACCGACCCCGCGGGCTCCGTCGCCGTGGCCGCCACCTTCTAGCCACTCGGGCCCAGCCACAATGGCCCGTTGCGAGCGAAATGCGAAATGTTAGTCTCGTGAAGGGGCGGGACAGCTTGAGGATGGAACGGATGGGGCGTAGTTGGAGCGTGGCGGCGGCGGCCGCCTGCGTGCTGCTGGCGGGATGCGGAAGATTTCAGAGCAAGCCCTCGGATCGTTATGTCTTCGTGACCGCCAAGCAGGCCAACCTGCGCGATCGCGTCGCCGCCGTCTCCAACCGCACCGGCCAGGTAGCCAACGGCGACAAGCTCAAGGTGCTCGAGCGCGGACGCCACTCCATCAAGGTGCAGACGCCCAAAGGCGAAGTCGGCTGGATCGAAGAGAAGATGGTCGCCAACGAGGACGCCGTGGGCGCCTTCGATGAGCTCGCCCGCGAGCACAAAGATGACGTCCCCGTCGCCTCCGCCGTGGTTCGCGATCAGGTCTACATGCACGTGAAGCCGGGCCGCGACACGGAGCGCTTCTATCTCTTGAACGACGGCGACAAGCTCAAGCTGCTGCACCGCGCCACGCTTGAAAAAGCCGGTGCCGTCGTTGTCGCCCGCGCCCAGAAGGCCATCCCCCAGGCGGCCGGATCAAACGCCATTAAGAAGGGCGCGGCCCTCGCCAAGGCGCCCGACGCCGACGCCCCGCCGCCGGTCATGGAGGATTGGTGGCTGGTGCGCGATGCCGCCGGGCACACCGGCTGGATCTACGCCCGCATGATCGACGTGGACGCTCCCGAATCGCTCACCCGCTACGCCGAGGGCCAGCGCATCGTCGGCGCCTACGTGCTCACCACCGTGCACGACGACCAGACCAAGGACGGCCCGCAGGACGTCCCCATCTACGTCACCGTCCTCAGCCCCTACAAGGCCGGCCTGCCCTACGACTTCGACCAGGTGCGCGTCTTCATCTGGAGCCTCAGCCATCACCGCTATGAGACCGCCTTCCGCAACAAGAACATCGAGGGCTATCTGCCGCTCACCATCTCGCGCCTCAAAGACCCCGCCGAGAAGGGCCCGCTCGGCCAGATGGACCTGCCCGCCTTCAGCTTCAAGGTGCTCGCCGTCGACGCTCCATCCGTCGTCCCCGACCCCGCCAGCGGCGAGATGAAGCCCGGCAAGACTCTTACCAAGACCTTCCGCCTCGAGGGCAACATGGTCCGCCGCCTGGGCGCAACCTCCAGCGAACCCTGGTCCGCCGGCGCCGACCTTGAAGCCCACCCCGTGCCCGAGGAAAAGAAGACCAGGAAGAAGCACTGAGCCGCCCCTGCGCGGCCCGCGTCAGAGTGTAAGCGGCTCCCGCCCTTTGGTTGTCATTCCCGCAGGGAATCTGCTGTTGCCCTTCTCTTCGCCGCGCCCGACCTATCCCACCACCTGCGCCACAATCTCCCGCACATGCAGCTGCGCGCAATCCACCGCCGGAAACGCCGTATTCCCCGCGTGGAACAGCAGGGACAGATCGGTCCCGCCCATCACGATCGCGTCCAGCTTCTCGCGCCGGCACAGCTCCAGCCCCAGCTTCGTCAGGTCGGCGAACTGCTCCGCCGTCCCCTGCCCATCGTTGGCCAGCTCCAGGTACGTCCGGTGGATGTACTCCGTCTCCTCCGGCCGCGCCGCTACAAACTCCACATCCGGCACCCGCCCGTACATCCGCGACTGCATCACGAACCTGGTCCCGAACACCCCCAGCCGGCGCGCCCCCAGCCGCTTCAGCTCCCGGTTCAGCGGCTCGAAGATGTTGATCACCGGCAGCGGCGAGATCGCGTCCAGCTCCGTCAGGCAGTAGTGCGAGGTCACCGACGGCAGCACCGCCACCTCCGCGCCCGCCGCCTGCAGCCGCCGGATGAACCCCTCAAAATACCTCGCCAGCCCGCCCCGGTCGCCCGCCTGCACCTTTTCAAGCACCCGCCACGTCTCAGCATGCGCCATCGCCAGGTCCAGCGTCACGCCGCGCTCCTCATGCATCCGCGCCAGTTCCCGGTAGTAGTGCACCGCCGCCCCCACGCCCAGCCCGCCCACCAGCCCCACGCACCATCCCTGTTTCATGCAACGAGTCTACCCCGCCGGGCTGGCTCGCTCCGGCGGCTCGCTCCCGCAGCTCGCTGGCGCGGCTCTCGGTGCGGCTCTCATCTCCGCCCGCCCGCACCTGTATCCTTAACCCTGCATGCCACGTCTGCGCACCTTCCTCGTCTCCACCCGGCGCTTCCTCCTGCGCACCGTCGCCGGCCTCGCCATGTTCGTCGTGGCCGTCCTGTGCGCGTTCTTCGCCATGCGCCTCGCCATCCACGGCCGCGAAGTCTCCGTCCCCAACCTCGCCGGCCGCTCCGACGCCGATGCCGCCACCGTCGTCAAGAGCCTCGGCCTCAACCTCTCCGTTGAAAACCGCTTCTACTCCTCCGCAATCCCGCCCAACCACGTCCTCTCGCAATCGCCCTCCGCCGGCTCCCGCGTCCGCCGCGGCTGGCAGGTGCGCGTCACCGAGTCGCTCGGCGGCCAGAAGGTCCCCGTACCCGACGTCACCGGCCAGACCGAGCGGCCCGCCTCGCTCATCCTGCGCCGCCTGCAGCTCGAGCTCGGCGCCGTCGCCCACCTGCCCGCGCCCGCGCCCGCCGGCGTCGTGCTCGCCCAGTCCCCGCCTCCCAACGCCGTCGGCCTCAACGGCCCCCGCGTCGCGCTCCTCGTCTCCGACCCCGGCACGCCGCCCGAGTCCATCGCCTACGTCATGCCCCAGCTCATCGGCCAGACGCTCGCCACCGCCAGCAACCGCCTCGCCGCCGCCGGCCTGCACATCGCCAGCGCCACCGAGCCCGACCTCGCCCCGACACCCGATCCAAACGCCGCCGCCGACCCCACCAGCACCCAGGCCGGAGGGCCGCCGTCTTCAACCCCATCCGCGTCTTCACAATCCTCAGGCTCTTCGCCCATGGACCAGTCCTTCTGGGTCGCCTCTCCCCCGCCCATCAGCGCCAACGCCGTCATCATCAGCCAGTCTCCCGCCCCCGGCCGCCGCGTCTCCCGCGCCGACAACATCCGTGTCACCCTGGCCGAACCCCCATCCGCCAAGCCCCCCACCATCTTCTAAGGATGTCGCTTAGCGCCCGTACTCCTCGCCTACCATCCTGCCCCCGTCATCCTGAGCGCCTGTGACTTGTTCCGCGTCGCGTCCTCCGCCGTGGCTTTTGCCTGCAGGTACCCCAAGGCTTTAGCCTTGGGTCTCTCCGCCCCCGGTCCAAGACGGGCTTTAGCCCCTGGGGTATGCCTTCCCTTCGCCACCCAAGCCCGTCATCCTGAGCGCCTGTGACTTGTTCCGCGTCGCGTCCTCCGCCGTGGCTTTTGCCTGCAGGTACCCCAAGGCTTTAGCCTTGGGTCTCTCCGCCCCCGGTCCAAGACGGGCTTTAGCCCCTGGGGTATGCCTTAGCCAACCCAGCCCGTCATCCTGAGCGCAGGCATTCGCAGCCTCATCGCGAGTGCCGCAGTCGAAGGACCCCGAAACCCGCTTCGCCCCCTCGGCGCTCCGAACCGTTCTCGCAGAGAACCCAGTCAGCTCCGCTCCAGAACTACCGCATAGAATCCATCACACTGATCCACCCCCGGTAGCGTCCGCAACCCACCCTCTCGCACCATCCCCTCCGCCACCTGCGCCACGCCCAGCTCCGTCACCGGCACCCGCCGCCAACCCCGCGCCGCCGCCTCCACCACCGCCTCATTCTCCTCCCGCTCCAGCGAACAGGTGGAATAAACCAGCCGCCCGCCAGGCGCCAGCCGCCTCAGCGCAGCGCCCAGGATCTCCCTCTGCCGCGCCGCCTGCCGCGCCAGCTCCTCCGGCTTCAACCGCAGCCGGATCTCCGGATTCCGCCCCAGCGTCCCCGTCCCGCTGCACGGCACATCGCACAGGATCAGGTCGAACTCCCCGCGATCCACCGGCAGCGCCGCCGTATCCGCCACCTCGGTCTTCACCCCCCGCGCATACTCGAAGCGCCGCAGCCGCGCCTCCATCTGCTTCATCCGCTTCGCGCTCACATCCGTCGCCAGCACCTCCGCCCCACCCAGCCGCGCCGCCAGCAGCAGCGTCTTGCCGCCTGGGGCGGCGCAGCAATCCCACACCCGCGCTGCCCTGCCCTCGATCGCCGGCAGCGCCGCCGCCGCGATCTCCGCCACCAGCCTTGACCCGTCATCGATCTCCGGCAGGCCCGCCTCCGCAGCAAACAACCCGCCCCGCCCCGGCTCCTGCTGGTCCGCGGCGCAGATCCTCAGTGCCGCCTCGCGGCCATACGCGGCAACCCAACGCTCCACCAGCCACGCCGGATGCCCCAGCCGCTCCGCAAATGCCGCCGTCGTCTCGAAGATCGGCGTTCTGACCGGGTGCCCCACATCGCGCGTCTGAGATATGGGCCCGGCGATCTTCCTCAAAACCGCGTTCACCATCCCCGCAGCATGCGGCTGCCCCGCCGCCCGGCACATCTCCACGCTCTCGCTCAGCGCCGCGTGCGCCGGAATCCGGTCCATGTGCAGCAGCTGGTACGCCCCCAGCCGCAGCGCGATCGCCACCGGCTCCGCAATCCTCTGCTCCGGCCGCTCCAGCAGCCGCTTCACCTGCGCATCCAGCGCAATCTGCCAGCGCAGCACGCCCATCACCAGCGCCGTCGCCAGGTTCCTGTCCGCCTCGCTCAGCTCCTCCGTGCGCACCCCATGCAGCAGCTCATCCGAGTGCCCCTTGCCTTCCCCGACCAGCGTCAGGATCTCGAACGCCGCCCGCCGCCCCGGCGAGATCTTCACCAGCGCCTCCTTCGCCCCCAGCGTCGGCCCCGCGCTCACCGGCCGCGCCCTGGCGAACTTCTTCGGAACCCGCCCGCCCGCTGCCAGCACCCGCGCCGCCGCCGCCAACCCACCCGCGTCCTGCCCTTCTCCCTCTTCCCTCTTCCCTCTTGCCTTCTTCATAGCCCCACCCGCTCGCCGCTCTTCACCTGGTATCCGCGCAAAAACTCCGCCGCCGCCATCCTCTTCTTACCCTCCACCTGCACCTCCACCAGCTCCACCGCCGACCCGCGACACCCCACCAGCAGCCGCTCACTCTCGACCCGCACCTCACCCTCCCGCCCATCGGCATGCGCATTACGGCACCGCCATCCTGTGTACGATCAGCTTTTTCCCTCGCCACTCGGTCCACGCTCCCGGCCACGGATAGAACCCCCGCCAGCGATCGAGAATCTGCTGCGCATCGCGCGAGAAATCAATCCGGCCATCCTCCCTGGTCAGGATCGGCGCCAGCGTCGCCGCCGCATGATCCTGTTCCACCGCCGTCACCGTCCCCGCCTCCAACTCCGCCAGCGTCTTCACCATCAACTCCGCCCCAATCGCTGCCAGGCTCTCATACAGCTCCGACGCCATCTCCTCCGGCGCAATCGCCACCTTCTCCGCTAGCAGCATCGGCCCGGTGTCGAGCCCCGCATCCAGCCTCATCGTCGTCACGCCCGTCTCCCTCTCGCCCATCGCCACCGCCCATTGGATTGGCGCCGCTCCGCGATACTTCGGCAGCAGCGATCCATGCAGATTGATGCACCCAAACCGCGGCAGCTCCAGCATCCACTCCGGGATGATCCGCCCATACGCCACCACCAGGATCGCCCCCGGCTGAATCGCCTCGAGCCTCACCCGCAGCTCGTCATTGCGCCTGATCTTCTCCGGCTGCACCACCTCGAGGCCGTGCCTCAGCGCCGCCGCCTTCACCGCGCCCTCTCGCGTCTCCATCCCGCGCCCCGCCGCGCGATCCGGCTGCGTCACCACCAGCCGCACCTCATGCCCCGCCCCGATCACCGCCTCCAGCGTCCCCACCGCAAACTCCGGAGTGCCACAAAACACCAGCTTCATGAAGCCAGTGTAAGGCAGTCGACGTCAGTGAACGGCAGTATGAAGCAGCTCTCTGCCTCACGCCCTTCACTGCCTCACCCTGCCCCATCACCATTCCCCGTTCTTCTGCATCTTCCTGATCTTCCTCAGCACCAGCTCCCGCTTCAGCCGGCTGATCCGGTCGATAAACAGCACCCCATCCAGGTGATCGATCTCATGCAGCAGCGCCCTGGCCAGCAGCTCTTCGCCCTCCACCTCGAACCACTCGCCCTTCGCGTTCTGCGCCTTCACCTTTACCTTGGCCGCACGCTGCACCTTCTCGCGAATCTCCGGCAGGCTCAGGCAGCCTTCCTCCTCCAGCTGCTTGCCCTCGGTCGAAATCACCTCCGGATTGATCAGCACGATCTTGTCCTTCGCATCCTTCCTGAAGCTCGTATCGATCACGGTCAGCCGCTTCGAAATCGAGATCTGCGGAGCCGCCAGCCCGATCCCCTGCGCCGCATACATGCTCTCGAACATCTCCTCCACCAGCGTCTCCAGCGCCTTATCGAACACCGTCACCGGCTCGCCGCGCTTCAGCAGCACCGGGTCCGGCCACTTCACGACCTCGTGTATCTTCCCCGCAAACTTCTTCGCCGCCGTCTTTGCCGCAATCTTTGCCATTGAGCTTTCTCTTCCCTCTTCCCTCTTCCCTAATACTTCCGAATCTGCCCGCAATATCCCTCAAAATTCCGCTTCATCTCGCCCAGCGAATCCCCGCCAAACTTGTCGATCATCAGCCTCGCCACCGTCAGCGCCACCATCGCCTCCCCCGCGACACCCGCCGCCGGCACCACGCACACATCGCTCCGCTCATACGCCGCCTTCACGTTCTCGCGACCCTCAAAACTCACGCTCCCCAGCGGCCTCCGCAGCGTCGAAATCGGCTTCAGATACCCCCGCACCACCACATCCTCGCCATTCGATATACCACCCTCCACCCCGCCCGCATTGTTCGTCTCGCGGGTAAACCCCGTAAACTTCCGCCCCCCATCCTCCGCCTTCAGGCTATCCATCTCGCGGTAGACGGGTGCCCCATTCATCGCGGTCTCATCGCGATGAGTCGGTTCGTCAAGTTGATAGCCAATCGCATCGTGCACCGCGGACCCCATCGCCCCCGCCGCCGTCACCCCGCGGCCCAGCTCCACCGCCTTCACCGCCTGTAAACTCATCAACGCCTGCGCCAGCAGCCCATCCAGCCTCTCATCCCAGTTCACATGCGTGCCCACCCCCGGCGGCAGCCCGTGCACCACCACCTCGAACACCCCGCCGACCGTATCGCCCGTGCGCAGCGCCCGGTCCACCTCGGCCTTCATCCGCGCCTCGGCCTCGGCATCCACGCAGTTCAGCAGGATCTCCTCGCGCCCGTTCGCCGCCGCAATCTCCTCCCACCGCGCATCCCGTCCCAGCTCCGCCGTACCCACCCGGATCACGTGGCTCCCTACCTCCACGCCCAGCTCGCCCAGCAGCATCCGCGCCAGCGCGCCGCATGCCACCCGCGCCGCGCTCTCCCTCGCGCTCGCCCGCTCCAGCACATACCGCGCATCGGGAAAGTCATACTTCAGCGCCCCCGCCAGGTCGGCGTGGCCTGGCCGCGGACTCTTCACCGCCTTGTGCTTCTCCGCGTCGCCGGCCTCCACGGGCAGTATCTCTTCCCAGTTCTTCCAGTCGTTATTGGCCAGCGTCATCGCCACCGGGCTGCCGATCGTCCGGCCATGCCGCACCCCGCTCAGAATATGCGCCGAGTCCCGCTCGATCCGCATCCTGCCTCCGCGCCCATAGCCCTGCTGCCTGCGCCACAGCTCCCGGTCCAGCCGCGCCTGGTCCACCGGCACACCCGCCGGCAGCCCGCTCACCAGCGCCACCAGCGCCTCCCCATGACTCTCACCAGCCGTAGAAAATCGCAGCAACTCCACACCACCCCAAACTGCGATTGTAACAATCCACCCCCGCCCTGCCACCCGCAAAGTCCTTCCCCATGAAGCGACTGGCGATGTTGTCCCCTCCTTGCTTGTCATTCCCAGGCAATCTGCTGTTGGCCTTTAGCTCCTGAGGAGGAACTGCTGTTGACTCTGGCTTCTGAGGGAACTGCTGTTGCCGTTGCTCTTGCCTTGCTCTTGCCTGAAGGTACCCCAAGCCTCCAGGCTTGGGTCTCTGCATCGACACCTGAGCGGGCTTCAGCCCTGGGTATGCCCACTCCCTCACCCCGCCCACACCTGGCACCCCGGGCACCAGTACGTCGACCGGGCCTGCTCCCCCTGCTTCCGCATCTCGATCACCGCCCCGCACCGCCGGCACTCCTGCCCCTTGCGCCCATACACCCACACCCGCTCATCCCGGTTCGAGTTCCCCGTCGTCCGCCGATTCCCGAAGTACGTGCTGATCCCGTCCTTCGCCCCGTCCAGCACATTCACCTGCATCCACCTCCCTGCCACCTCTGCCATCACCTCCAGCTCGCGGTCCGTAACGGTCTTCATCGTCCGAAACGGATTCACTCCCGCCGCAAACGCCACCTCGCTCTTGTACACATTGCCCAGCCCGGCCAGCACCCGCTGGTTCAACAGCACCACCCCCACCTCCGCCTCCGGATGCGTCGCCCCGTACTCCTTCAACCGCCGCACCCCGGCCTCCACCGAGTACTGATCCCCCAGCACATCCAGCCCCAGTTTTGGTACCTGCGAGTACCGCTCCAGCGTCCGCGCCGTATGGAACTCCGCCACCGGCACGTTGAACCCCACCGCCTGCCAGTCCGCCGTCTTCAGCGCCACCCGCATCCGGTCCCGCCCCATCCACCACTTCTCCCCGGTGCGGTACAGATGCCAGCTCCCCGACATCAACATATGTGTCACCAGCACCAGGTCGCCAGAAAAGTGCACCAGCAGCCACTTCCCCCGCGCCTCCACCTTCTCGATCGTCCTCCCCGCCACCGGTGTCTGATCATCCACCCGCGCCAGCGTTGCCAGCCCCGTCTCAAAGCCAGTTACCACCTTGCCCCCGATCGCCCGCTGCATCGCCCGCGCCGACCGAAATATCGTGTCTCCCTCCGGCATCCAAATCCTCCCGTCTACGTCTGTTCGATGCGCCGCCCGCCGCTCCGCTCTCGAGCATGACCCTACGTGATCTTGACCGCGAAACGTAGTCCATCGCCTGCGTCTCCTTGACCCCACCCGCGTCGAAGCCCAGACTTTCAGTCGTACGCAAACCCGGAAAGGAGTCCGCCCTTGCGAACCCTCATCTACCTTGCGTTGTTCTGCACGTCGTTCTCCATCCCCGCGGCCTCACGCGCCGACCAGGTCCTCTACACCATCGATTTCACCGGTGTCGGCGGAGGTGGCGGCTTCGGCGTCTACTCCTTCCTCGAGCCGGCCATCCTGACCACCCTGACCAGCATCCCCCCCGACCAGCTCCTCACCTCCTCCGGCGCCACGCTCGCCAACCTTGAACTCAGCCCCACCGGAACCCCGCAGTGCCCGCGCGGCTTTCTGCTGACCGCCCCTTGCCTCCAGGCCGTCTCCGTCGACGGTTATGGCCTCGTCGTGCCCTATGTCGGCGACAACCTCCAAACCTTCGGCGCCTTCGGCACTCTCAGCGGCGGCTTGCTCACCATCAGCCCCTACCCTGAGCCGACCCCAACCGTGCCCGAGCCCTCGAGCGGCAGCCTGCTCGTCCTCGCCGCGCTAGCCGCAATCGCCATACCCCGCGGCCGCCGTTCACCATACCCAACTCACCACCCCTCGCCCGAACCGCTCCCACCACCGTCTAACCCTCTCACCTGACCCTCCCACAAAACCGTCATCCTGAGCGAAGCCGAAGGGCCCCGAAGAACATCGCCCACCCCGACCCCTGAACCTTTACCACCACATTTCAGCTTTATGACTCCCAAGCCGGGCAAAGCCGGGTCAATTCCACCCCCCCCCCGCAACCTCTGTCATCCTGAGCGAGGCAAAGCCGAGTCGAAGGACCTGCATTTGCCTTTTGCCTTTCCCGGCAGCTACGCCGTTGGCCCAACGCTCTACCTTTGGCTCTCACGGCCCTCCACAATCCGCCCAGTATCATCCCCCCATGCTCTCCATCGTCACCATCCCCAGCCCCGGCGACCCCCTCGCCGACCACGCCCGCAGCCTCTTCCGCCACTACGGCGACTTCCTCCGCGCCACCCAATCCTGCGGCACCTTCAACTTCCTCCGCTACGACCAGGAGACCGCCACCCTGCCCGCCTTCTACTCCGATCACAACGGCGAAGTCCTCCTGGCTATTGATTCTGCCCTTGACGACGCCACCCCCGCCGCCTGCATCGTCTACCGCGACACCGCCGCCAACCCCCGCACCTGCGAGATCAAGCGCCTCTTCGTCCATCCTGACTACCGCGGTCGCGGCCTCGCCCGCACCCTCGTCGCCGAGGCCATCGCCCGCGCCTCCGCCCGCGGCTACACCCACGCCATCCTCGACACCGACATCGTCAACATGCCCTCCGCCCTCGCCCTCTACCACTCCTTCGGCTTCCGCGAGTATGGCTCCCGCCAGGGCAACATCGCCTTCTTCGAGCGCACCCTCCTCTGACCCAGCCCTCGCTCCAGCAAAACCCGCTGCCCCAAAAACAGTGCACCAAAAAACGTCGAAAACCGCCCCTGGAGCCAGACCTAACTACAACAGAATCAAATTTTTGACTCTCTTTGACGGGGAGGGGGGGTACTACCCGGCCACGGCCACGGCTACAGCCCCCGGCGCCGCCGTCGCCAGCCGCCGCACATGGAACCCCATCGCCCCTGCCGAAAACCCCGCCTCCAGCAGCACCCGCGCCAGCCCGCTCTCCGCCACCGCCACACCGTTCACGCTCGTCAGCAGCATCCCGCCGTCCTCGTGCGCCTTGCCCACCAGGAACTCCGCCAGCGCCTTCGCCGCCTGCCCCCGCGCCGGCTCCTCCTCGGGCAGAAACACCTGCCAGTTCGGATTGCCGCGCCGCGCATACGCCAGCAGCGCCCCGTCGCACAGCACCACCCGCGCGCCCACACTCCGCGTCAGCGACGACGCCGCATCTCCGCCGCTCGGCCACTTCAGCAGCGTCCCATAAGGATTCGCCGGGTCCGTCGCCGCCAGCATCAGCATCTCGCTCCGGTCGCCATCCCGCCGCACCCGCAGGCTGCGCAGCAGGTCCACCGCCGCCGGCATGGCAAACTGCGTCGCGCCTTGGAGACCTTCGCCCGCCGCGAAGTACCCTCGCCGGATCCTGCCACTCTCCTCCAGCGCCTTCAGTACGTCGTACACCGCCGAAAACCCGCCCGGCAGCCCCTCCGCGTGCGCCGTCTCGCGAAACACCACCCCGTACCGCGCCAGCAGCTGTTGCGCTATCGCATGGCTCCACTCCGTCCCGTTCCGCCCCTCCTCAAACGCGGCCGCATTCAGGCTCCATCGCCCCTGCGCCGTCGCCGGCGTCGTCCTGCGCGACCGGAACCCCGCCCGCGCTCCCGCTTGGCTGTGCAGCTTCCTCGCCGCCTTGCCGCCCGCGCGCCGCTCCCCTGCCCCGCGGTCGCAGTAGGCCCGCAGCGCATGCAGCGCGTCGTTGGTCAGCAGCCCCCGCCACACCAGGTTCCAAACCGCCTCCAGCGTCTCCCCCGGATACCCCCCACCCACCCCATCATGCAAATCCTGAAAAAACGAAGCTCCCCGCGCCCGCAGATACTCAACAATCTTCCCCTCCCGCTCGCCCGCCGGCCCGTCTTCTCTTCCTCCTTCCCGTGCGGGGCCCCCGGCGAGCGGTCTCTGCTCGCTGGGGTGGCTCTTCCCTTCTCCCTGTTGTATGGGCCACAACACCGGCAGCTTTTCCGCCAGGTACAGCGCCACCCGTCCGTCCTTCTCGCCAATCGCCTCCAGCCCCACCCACACCACCTCGCCCGCCGCCACCAGCGTATCCAGATCGGCCGGCTTGTATCCCAGCACCCGCGCCGGCAGCACCTCCGTCTCCAGCACGCTCGCCGGCACCGGCGCCCCCTGCAGGTTTTCGATCACGTCCAGCAGCGCATCGAGCCCCCGCCGCGGCTGCACCACCCCCTGCCAGCGCGTAAACAACCGCGCCAGCGTCGCCTGCTCCACCGGCTCCACCTCCTTGCGCAGCTTGGCCAGGCTCTTCCTGCGGATCGCCCGCAGCACCTCGTGATCGCACCACTCGCGGTGTGTCCCGCCGGGCCTGAACCCGCCCTCCACCACCCGGCCTGTCTGCACCAGCCGGTTCAGCACCGCCTCCGCTGTCTCCACCGCCAGCCCAAACCGCTTCGCCACCTCGCCCGTTGTAAACGGCCCATGCGTCCGCCCGTAGCGCCGCACCAGGTCCAGCGTCGCATCCGGCATCGCCACCTGGAATGCCGTCGGCAGCCCCGGCGGCAGCGCCGCGCCCACCGCATCCCGGTAGCGCGCCGCATCCTCCACCGCGATCAGCCGCTTCTCCCCCGCAACTGAAATCTCCAGCACCCGCAGCGCCTTGCGCAGCCGCTCCACCGTCAGCGCAATCTCCGGGCTCACGCACCGCGCCAGCAGCTCATCCCGCCGCAGATCCCCCAGCCGCAGCAGCAGGTCGTGCACCCCATCCATGCTCCTCGCCTTGTACGTCTCCACCAGGCATTGCAGCTGTTCTTCCGTCTCCTCGATCGCCCCCAGGTCCAGCAGCTCGCGCAGATCCGCATCGCCCATCAGCTCCCGCAGCTGGTCCTGATCGATCGAGAGCGCCTGCGCCCGTCTCTCCGCCAGTGGAGCATCCCCGTCATAGATGTAGTTCGCCACATAGCTGAACAGCAGCGCCGCCGCAAACGGGCTCGGCGTCCGCGAGTCCACCGTATGCACCCGAAGCGAGCGATTCCCGATCGCCCGCATGATCTCCATCAGCGCCGGCATGTCGAACACATCGCGCAGGCACTCGCGATACGCCTCCAGCAGGATCGGAAAGCTCGCATAGCGGCTCGCCACCCCCAGCAGGTCGTAGGCGCGCTTCCTCTGCTGCCACAACGGTGTCCGCCCGTCGGCCCTGCGTCTCGGCAGCAGCAGCGCCCGGCTCGCGCTCTCTCTGAACTTCGCCGCGAACAGCGCCGTGCTGCCCAGCTGCCGCTCCACCAGCTCCGCCGCCTCCTCCGGCTCCAGCAGCAGATGGTCCACTGTCGGCGGCTCGTCGCTCTCCGGAAACCGCAGCACGAAGCCGTCCTCGCTCCACATCGTCTCCACTTCCGGTCCGCCGTTGGCCCGGATGCGCGCCGTCGCCGCCATCGCCCACGGCGCATGAATCTTCGAGCCGAAGGGCGTCAGGCAGCACATCCGCCAGTCGCCCAGCTCATCCCGCACGCGCTCAATCACGATGTTGCGATCGTCCGGCACCTGCCCGCTGGCCAGCTCCTGGTCGGCCAGGTAGCGCATCACGTTCTCCGCCGCCTGCGGATCCAGATCGTGTTCGCTCGTCAGCGTCGTCACGGCCACGCTGCGCGGCATCTCCCGCAGCGCCCTCACCAGCCCGCCAATCCTCCTGCCAAACTCCAGCGGCCGCCCCGCCTGGTCCCCATGCCAGAACGGCATCTTGCCCGGATCGCCCGGCGCCGGCGACACCAGCACCCGGTCGTGCGTAATCTCCTCGATCCGCCACGTGCTCGCTCCCAGGATGAACGTGTCGCCCGTCCGGCTCTCAAACACCATCTCCTCGTCCAGCTCGCCCACCCTCACCGGCTTGCCCTGCGCCGTCCCCGCCAGGAACACGCCATACAAGCCCCGGTCCGGGATCGTCCCGCCATTCAGAATGGCAATCTTCTTCACGCCCTGCCGCGGCGTAATCCAGTTGCGCGTCCGGTCCCACGTCACCCGCGGCCGAAGCTCCGCAAACTCGTCGCTCGGATACCGCCCCGCCAGCATGTCCAGCACGCCATCGAACACCCCCTGCCCCAGCCCTGCATAGTTCGCCGTGCTCCTTACAATTGCCAGCAAGCCCTCATAGCTGATCCCGCCCCCGCCGTCCTCCTCTTCCGCCTTCTCTTTCCTCTTCCCTCTTCCCTCTTCCCCCGCCTTTGGCGGCTGTGCCACCACCGCCACCATCTGCTGCGCCAGCACATCCAGCGGATTGCGCATGAACCGCGTCGACTCCACATGCCCTTCATGCATCGCCCGCGTCACCGCCGCGCACGCCACCAGGTCCGCCCGGTACTTCGGGAAGATGATCCCGTTCGACGGCATCCCCACCTGGTGCCCCGCGCGCCCAATGCGTTGCATCCCGCTCGCCACGCTGGGCGGCGCCTCAATCTGGATCACCAAATCGATCGCTCCCATATCGATTCCGAGCTCCAGCGACGACGTGCACACCAGCGCCTTGATCCGCCCTGCCTTCAACAGCTCTTCAATCTCAGACCGCTGCGCCGCTGCCAGCGAGCCATGATGCGCCCGCGCGATCGGCTCTCCCGCCAGGTCGTTCAGCGCCCCCGCCAGCCGCTCGGCCACCCGCCTTGCATTCACGAAGATCAGCGTCGACGTCCGCTCGCGGATGATCTCCAGTAGCCGCGGATGGATCGACTGCCAGATGCTCGTCCGCTTCGGCCCCTGGCTCGCCGGCCCCGACGGAATATCCTGGATCTCGCCCAGCTTCGCCATGTCCTCGACCGGCACCTCCACCCGCAGGTCCAGCACCTTGCGCGCGCCGGCATTCACAATCGTTACCGGCCGAAACCGCGGCCCCCCCGCCACCCCCTCCTGCTCATCCCCCGCAGGCTCTTCCCTACTTCCTACTCCCTCCTCCCTACTCCCAGTCGTCAATCCAACTAGCGCCTTCTCTTCCCTCTTCCCTCTTCCCTCTTCCCTGGTTGTTTCCGCCCCGCCCAAAAACCTCGCCACCTCCTCCAGCGGCCTCTGCGTCGCGCTCAACCCGATTCGCTGCAATCTCCTCCCCGGCGACGACGCTCTGACCAGCGCCTCCAGCCGTTCCAGGCTCAGCGCCAGGTGCGCCCCGCGCTTGGTCGGCACCAGCGCGTGGATCTCATCCACGATCACCGTCTCCACCGTCCGCAGCTGCTCGCTCGCCGCGCTCGTCAGCATCAGGTAAAGCGACTCCGGCGTCGTAATCAGGATCTCCCCCGGATGCCGGTTGAACCGCGCCCTGTCCCTGGCCGGCGTATCTCCCGTGCGCACGCTGATCTCCGGCATCCGCACCGCGACACCCTCGCGCTTGGCCAGGTTCGCAATTCCCGCCAGCGGCGAGCGCAGGTTCCTCTCCACATCCACCGCCAGCGCCTTCAGCGGCGACAGGTACACCACCCGGCAGCCACGCTCCGCCACCTCGCCCACGCCTTCCAGCATCAGCTTGTTCAGGCACCAAAGAAACGCCGTCAGCGTCTTGCCCGTGCCGGTCGGCGCCAGGATCAGCGTCGACTCGCCCCGTGCGATCGCCGGCCAACCATCCACCTGCGGCGCCGTCGGCCCCTCGAACACCTCGCGAAACCACCGCGCCGTGATCGGATGAAACAACCCCAGCGCCATATCCGCCGCGCTCACCGCCTCAGCGACCTTCTTGCTCTTCGCCATAACCAATTCGATGCAAAAGAAGAGCGAAAACAGCTCGCGCAGCTTAACTCCACTTCAGAACAGTCAAAGACCGCCCAGCCCTTTTACCTGGACAGAGCTGCCTCTCACTGCATCTCGCCGCCTCTAACTGCCTCTAACTGCCTCTAACTGCCTCTAACTGTTTTCAACTGGTCTGTAGTAATAGCATCCCGTCCCAAACTCCGCTTCAAACAAATCCGTCGAATCCTCCGCCTGCTCCGCATTGCCCAGAAACAGAAATCCGCGCGAACTCATCCGCCGATGCACCGCGCTGAAGACCACGCCGCGGTCGGGCTGCGGAAAGTAAAGCAGCACGTTGCGCAACATCACCAGGTCGAACACCGGCAGGCGCGGCAGCGGCGCACACAGGTTCACCGTTTGGAACTCGCACATCGATCTCACCCGGGCACAAAGCTCCCACTCCTCGTCGTGGCGCTCGAAGTACTTCACCAGCAGCCGCGCACGCAGGCCGCGGTTCACCTCCATCCGCCTGTACCGCGCCTTCTTCGCATACTCGATCACATCCCGCGAGATGTCCGACCCCAGGATCTTCACATCCCATCTCTCCAGCTCCGGGAAGTTCTCCACCAGCATCATCGCGATGCTGTAGGCCTCCTGCCCCGTCGAGCTCGCCGCGCTCCAGATGCGCAGCTTCCGCTCCTCGCGATTCTGCTCGATCAGCTCCGGGATGACCTTCAGCCGCAGCGCATCAAACGGCTTGCCATCGCGGAAGAAGCTGGTCTCGTTGATCGTCATCGCCTCCGCCACCGCCCGGTGCAGATGCATCGGCCGGTCCTCCCGCAGCATGTTCACCAGGCCTTCCAGGTTAGCCGCGCCGGCCACCCGCGCCAGCGGCGTCAGGCGCATGTCGAACAGCGCGTTCCGCGACGGATCGATCAGGTTCGCCGACTGCGCCAGCACCAGCTCCCGCAGGTATTGGTAATCCCCATCAGAGCACGCCATGGATCACCTCCCGCCGCGCCGCTGCCTCGGCCGCCAATCCGCCACCACGCCCCGCCCTCACCCTCTCCATCAGCGATCGCGCCAGCCCCGCCGGCGCCAGCACCTCCGACGCCAGGCCCTCTTCCACAATCCGCGCCGGCATCCCCCACACCGCCGAGCTGGCCTCATCCTGCGCCAGCACCGTGCCGCCGGCCTCGCGCACCGCCCGCGCCCCCTGCGTTCCATCTGAACCCATGCCCGTCAGCACCAGCGCCATCGTCCCCGCTCCATACACCTTCGCCGCCGACCCGAACAGCATGTCCACCGACGGCCGGCAGCCATGCAGCGGACCTTCCTCCCGCAGGCTCAGCACCCGCGGCCGCGCCCGGCCCATCCCGCCCGTACCCAGCGCCACCTCCATGTTCCTGTCACCCGCAGCCAGCCACACCTTGCCCGCCGTGATCTCTACCCCATCGCGCGCCTCTTCCACTGGCAGCCGGCACACGCGGTTCAAACGCTCCGCCAGCGCGCCCGTAAATAGCTTCGGCATGTGCTGCACCACCAGCACCGGCACCGGGAAGTCCCCCGGCAGCAGCGGCAACAACGCCTCCAGCGCCGGCGGTCCGCCCGTCGACACCCCGATCACCACCACCTCGACGGCCGCCGTCTCCGCCCGCGCCGCCACGCCACTCGCCGCTGCCGCTCGCCCGCCCTTCAGCGCCCGGCCCAGCCCCGCACTGTAACCCCGTCCCGCCACACCCGCCAGTCCGGCCAGCGCTGCCAGCCCCGCAATCTTCGGCAGCAGCTGCTGACTCAGCGAGTCCAGCGCCGCCCGATAGTTCCGCTGGTGCTCCGGCTTCGTCACATAATCCTTCGCGCCGTGCGCCAGCCCTTCCAGCGTCTCCCGCGCGCCTCGCTCCGTGTACGTGCTGCACAGGATCACCGGCAGCTCCGGCGCCACGTTCCGCAACTCCTTCAGCACGCCCAGCCCATCCAGGCGCGGCATCTCCAGGTCCAGCAACAGCACATCCGGCTGCAGCGCCTTCACCAGCTCCAGCGCCTCCAACCCGTCCCGAGCCACGCCGCACAGCTCCATCCGCCCCGGCAGCCTCTCGCCAGCCTCTTCATGCATCGCGAAGATCGTGCGCATCACCTCCCGCATCACGGCCGAATCATCTGCCGCCAGCACTTTCACCACACGTTCTCCATCTCTCAGCATCTGCAGGCCTCGCTCCCCAACAACTGTGTCGAATCGGTCCCTCTATGCCGCCACGTCGAAACCCAGCAGCACCAGCTTCTCGCGCAGGCTCCGTGGAGAAAAAGGCTTCATCAGGAACTCATCCGCCCCATACTCCAGCGCCTGGTGGATCAAGCTGTTATCCGCCTCCGTCGTCACCATCATCACCTTCATCTCCGGCGCTAGTCTCTGCTCGCGCAGCCGCCGCACGCACTCCAGCCCGCTGATCCCGGGCATGTTCACGTCCAGCAGCATCAGGTCGAACGCGTCGTCTCCCAGCAGCTCCAGCGCGCCCATCCCGTTGTCCACCTCGCTGCAGCTCACGCCTAGGTGCTGCAGATGTTCACGCAGGTACTCGCGCAGAAACATCGAATCGTCCACGATCAGCACTTTCATCTCGCCTCCCCCGTTCTGTGCGGCGCCGGTTCTCGGCCGCGGTTGCGAAACAATCCCGTCTCACCCAGCCGCGACGGATGCAGCCGCTCCGGATCCAGCTGGATCAGCAATCCCTCAGCCATCGGGTAGGCCCCACTGAAGAGCGCACGGCTCACCTCATCCAGCGTCGTCGGGTTCTCGGCCAGCGACCTCTGCTCCATCAGCATCACGCCGCCCACGCTGTCCACCACCAGCCCAAACTGCTCATCCTCCACATCCACCACCAGCACGCAGCTTCGTCCCTCCGCCGCCTCCAGCCCCAGCAGCGCCCGCAGACTCACCGCCGTCAGCACCTCGCCCCGATAGGGCAGCACTCCGCCGATGTAGTGCACCGCCAACGGCACCCGCTCCAGCGTCCTCGGCCCCAGTACCTCTCGTATCTTTCGGGTGTCGATCCCGAACATCCGCCCGCCCGCCGTTAGCGAACACAACGAAACCAGGTCGCTATGCTCCAGGTCCCGCGCCTTCTCCTGTGCGCCTCTCTCCATCAACCTCATGCCACGTCCCTCCACCCTTCACTTGTCCGGAACGCCTCATGCACCACCGTCAGCCGGTCATTCACCATCGCCAGCCGTACATCGCAGACACGCACGTCCTGCTCCATCAACTCGCCGTCCGCAACATCCAGCACCCTCCGCACCACCATCCCTACGCGCTGCGCCGCGTCGCGCTCCATCGCCTTTCCTTGCACCCGCTCGCAGATCAGCACCGTCGCGTTCGCCTGGTCTCCACCCGCGTCCATCAGCTCCCGCAGCAAGCCGCTTCCGTCCAGCAAAGGCAGCAGTTCCCCGCGATACGGCAGCAGCGGTCGTCCCCCGGCGTATTCCACCTCTCGCATCGCCACCGTTTCAATCCGCTCCACAGCGCTCAGCGGCAGCGCCATCCGCTGCGGGCGATGTTTTCCAGGGCCGCTGCCGCTGCCATCCTCAAAGATCAGGAAGGACGAACTAGTCACCGCCTGCAGCGCAGCCGGCAACACCTCCGCGCCCATCCCATCCGACACCGGCCGCACTCCCGCGCGCTGCGCCGTCGCCACCGCGTCCACAATCATCGCCAGCGCGCCGCTGCCCAGGATCGTCGCCCCCGAGAACATGCCGATCTCCCGCAGCACCGCCGAGAGCGGCTTCACCACAATCTCCTCCGGCGCCATCAACTCATCCACCACCAGCCCGTAGCGGCAGCCCTCCGCCTCCAGCACCACCAGGTAGAAGCCGTGCGTCGCAGCCCGGCCCTGCGCACTCTCGAGGCCCAGCATGCGGTCCAGCCGCACCATCGGCAGCAGCTGCTCGCGCAGGCGATAAATCTCCGCATCGCCGATCCGCTCGACCGCCGTCTCCGCCTCCCGCGCCGGTACATACACCAGTTCCGCCAGCGAGCTCTGCGCCAGGCAGAAGCTCTGTCCGCCGCTGCGCACCACCAGCGCCCGCACAATCGCCAGCGTCAGCGGAACCCGCAGCCGCAGCAGCGTCCCCTGCCCTGCCTGCGATTCGAGCTCCACCGTCCCGCCCACCTTCTCCACGTTGGCCAGCACCACATCCATGCCCACGCCGCGTCCCGACACGTGCGTCACCTCCGCGGCCGTCGAAAAGCCCGGCTGGAACACCAGCTGCAACACCTGCCGCTCGGTCATCTCCGCGGCCTCTTCCTCCGTCACCAGCTGCCGCTCCAGCGCCTTCGCCAGCACCCGCGCCGTCTGGATGCCCGCGCCATCGTCCGTCACCTCGATCACCACCCACCCATTGTGGTGCCGCGCCCGCAGCCGAACCACGCCCTCCGTCGGCTTGCCCGCCCGCACCCGCACCTCCGGCTCTTCAATACCATGGTCAATCGCATTCCGTACCGCATGCGTCAGCGGATCCTTGATCGCCTCGAGCAGGCTCTTGTCCAGCCCCGTCTCCTGCCCGCTGAATTCGATCCGCACCAGCTTGCCGCAGCTCTTGGCAAGATCCCGCACCATGCGCGGAAACTTCTGGAACAGGTGTCCCACCGGCTGCATCCGCGCCTGCATCACCGTCTCCCGCAGATCCGCCGTCACGCTGTCCAGCCGCCTGGCCAGCTCCGCGAAGTTTCCCGCATCGGCCTGCGTCTGCAGAATCTGGTTCCGCGTCAGCACCAGTTCGCCCACCAGGTTCATCATCCGGTTCAGCACGGCCACATCGATCCGCAAGGTCTTCTCGCCCAGCCCGCTCGCATCCGCGGCCAACGCCGCCTCCCGGCGTCCGCCGCCTGGCGCGTCGCCGCCTTCTAACAGAACCTCCGCCTTCGCCCCCGCCGCATCGCCGGGCAAACTCTCCGCTGCGTAGCCCTCCGCGCCCAGGTTCAGCCGCGCCATCAGCGCGATTAGCTGGCTGTCCTCATCTCTCGCCCGCACCCCTTCGGTCCCCGTGCGCTCGATCAGCAGCAGGATCGCCCGCAGCCCATCCATCAGCTTCAACAGCCCGCTCACCAACTCCGGATTCGCCGTCAGCCGCCCATCCCGCAGCGATCCCAGCAGATTTTCCCCCGCGTGCGCCAGCTTCTCCAGCCGCCTGAACCCCAGAAAACCCGTCGTCCCCTTGATGGTATGTACCGACCGGAAGATTTCGCTCAGCAACTCCCGGTCCGCCGGCCGCGACTCCAGCTCCGTCAGGCAGCGGTCCATCCGGTCCAGCCCTTCCAGGCTTTCAGCCAGAAACTCCTGTGTCAGATCGTCCACACCTCCCTTATCGGACCGCCAACCCCAACCCATGAGACATCCGCGCTGGCCGCGCCGCTTCCTGTCCTAATTCTGAACACGCTGTTACCCTCAACAAGCATGTCCGAAGCCGTTCAACTCGAGACTCTCCGCCAGGCCGCCGCGGGCGCAGCCGCCCACGCCTACGCGCCCTACTCCCGCTTTTATGTCGGCGCCGCCATCCTGCTCGAAACCGGCGAGACCGTCACCGGCTGCAACGTCGAAAACGCCTCCTATCGCCTCACCACCTGCGCCGAGCAGACCGCCATCACCTCCGCCGTCGCCGCCTTCGGCCCCTCCATTCGCATCCGCGCCATCGCCGTCCACAACCTCAACGACACCGCCTCCCAACCCTGCGGAGCCTGCCGCCAAACCATCGCCGAGTTCGCCCCGCCCTCCGCCCTCATCCTCTTTCCCGGCCCGTCTGGCACCTCCCAAACTTGCACCCTCGCCGACCTCCTCCCCAATTCCTTCCACCTGAACACCGCCTAGCCCTCCTGCCTCTCACTGCCCCTAACTGCCTTTCACCGCCTCTCACTGTCTTCATGCACCCCCAGAACATCCTCCTCCACAAGCGCGACCGCCTTCCCCTCTCCACCGCCGAGATTGACTTCTTCGTGCGCGGCGTAACCGACCGCACCATTACCGACGCCCAGACCTCCGCGTTGCTCATGGCCATCTTCCTCAACGGCCTCAATCCCGCCGAGCTTGCCGCCCTGACCAACGCCATGCGCTTCTCCGGCGAAACCTTCGACGCCGCGCCCCTCCACACCTTCACCGTCGACAAGCACTCTACCGGCGGCGTCGGCGATAAGACCTCCATCCTCATCGCACCCATCCTGGCTGCCGCCGGCCTCTCCGCCCTCACCCCCGCCGGCGTCCCCGGCGTCTGCGTCCCCATGATCTCCGGCCGCTCGCTCGGCCACACCGGCGGCACACTCGACAAGCTCGAAACCATCCCCGGCTTCGACACCCAGCTTTCCCTCACCCGCTTCGAGCAGGTCCTTCGCACCTGCGGCGCCGCCCTCATCGGCCAGACCCCATCCCTCGTCCCCGCCGACCGCATCCTCTACGGCCTGCGCGACCACACCTCCACCGTCGAGTCGCCCTTCCTCATCACCGCCAGCATCATGTCCAAGAAGCTCGCCGAGTCGCTCAACGCCCTCGTGCTCGACGTCAAAACCGGCTCCGGCGCCTTCATGAAGCGCGACGAAGACGCCCGCCTCCTCGCCAATCTCATGGTGCAGACCGGCGAAGCCGCCGGCACCCGCACCGTGGCCCTCCTCACCGACATGAGCCAGCCCCTGGGCCGCTTCGCCGGCAACTGGCTCGAGGTTCGCGAGTGCGTCGAGATCATGCAGGGCCATCGCCACCCCATATCATCCGGCCTCATCCACCTCACCAACGTCCTCGCCGGCTGGATGCTCCACCTCGCCGCCCACGCCGAATCACCCGAGGCCGGCTACCTGCTCTCCAACAAGCTGCTCGCCACCGGCGCCGCCTGGCAGGCCTTCCTCGCCATCGTCACCGCGCAGGGCGGAGACACATCCCCGCTCTTCTATCCCGAAAACCACCACCAGCCATCGTTTCACCGCGTCCTGCACGCCGAATCCGACGGCTTTCTCGCCGCCATCGACTGCACTGAAGCCGGCTGGGCCGTGCAGCGCCTCGGCGCCGGCCGCCTGAGACCCGGCGACCCCGTCAGCCCCTCCGCCGGCATCGAAGTCCACGCCAGGCTCGGCGACGCCGTCACCACCGGCCAGCCGCTCGTCACCCTCTTCGCCGAACACGAACCGCTTCTCGCCGAGCCCCACGCCATGCTCCGCGCCGCCTACACCATCTCTCCCACCCCACCCCAGCCGCAGCCGCTGATCCGCGAAGTCATCACGGGAAACTGAGCAGCCTGCCTCCATTGCAGTGGAAGGGACCTGCTGTCAGCACCGCACCGAGCCTACGGCTTGGTCACCTTCAAGCCCGTCACCACCGCGTCCGTGTTGTGCGCGAACCGTATCCCATACACCCCATCGGTCGACTTCAGCTTGCCTGCCGTCACCAGATCGGCCTTCGGGTAGCTCGCCACCGTCGTCCCGTTGATAATGCACGACACCGTGTCGCCCTTCACCTGCAGCGCGATATCCTGCGTCACCGGCTGGCCTACGCCCGCCGCCTTGTGCACCGCGTCGTTCATGCCGCGCCGCCCGTTCATCTGGAACGGAGCCGGTCCGAATCCGCGCACGATGAACCCGCCGTTCCCATATGCCGCGCAGTACAGATAGCTTTGCTGATCCGTGCCCATATCGTTGCCCGCGATTACGATCCCGTACGGATGCGGATGCGTATTCAGGTTCATGAACTTCGGCTCGGTAAACGTCGCAGACACCGTGTAGTCTCCGCTCGCCTTGTTGGCCGGGTTCCAGTACGTCACCGCCGGTCCGGTCGTCACCTTCAGCGCGTCGCCATCCTTCACCAGCTTCGCATCCTTCACGCTCTGCCCCGCCTTGGCCGTCTCCGGATCCACCACGCCCATCCAGCCCGGCGCCATGATCCCGCCGCCCGTCACCGAGCGTCCCACGTCCTCAGCCTGCTGCGCCCGCGCTCCGCCCGCCATCAGCAGCGCCGCCACCGCTATGCCCGCCATTCGCAACGTCAACGTCATCGTCGTCTCCTCCACACGTCCCTGCCGCCGATTATATGGGCACGCCGTCACTGCGCGCCCTCACTCTCGATCCTCTTCTGAACTGCAACCCGTGCTCCGGCCGCAAGCCTGCGGCACGCGCTCGGATCAATCATCGGGTCCGGGGTAACGCCTTTGTTCCGCGCTCCCAACCGATCCCACAGGCCCGACGCCTCAGGGTGTGGCGTCAGCAGTATGTCGCACGGCACGCTGTCCAGGAACGCAAAGCTCCTCTCAAACTGCGCCAGCAGCTCCGGATACTGCGTGTTGTGCGTGAACTTGAACCCCGGCGCGGAGACCGCCGTCACGCTATCCACATACACCACGGTCTCGCAGCGCCCGTTCTCGCACGACCGCCACGTCCAGCTGGTGCCCCCGGGCGTATGTCCCGGCGTCGCATGCGCCGTCACCTTGATCGAACCCACATGCACCGTCTCACCATCCTTCAGCACCCGCACCTTGCCTGCCTTTTCGATCCCCCGTATATCTCCAAGCTGCGGATCGCCGCTGCCCACACCGCCGCTCCTCAACACCGCCGCGCTCCACACGCTCGCCACCACGGTCGCGCCGCTCATTCGCTGCAGCTGCGCCACGCCGCCCGCATGGTCGAAATGCACATGCGTCGTCAGGATCAACTTCACGTCCTCAATCCTGAAGCCCAGCGCGCGAATATTCGCCGCGATCTGCGCCGCCGACTCCGGCAGCGCGCCATCGATCAGCACGTGGCCCTCGCTCGACGTAATCAGGATCGACGCCAGCCCATGCGGTCCCACGTAATACGTGTTGCCATAGATCTTGAACGGTTGCTGCCATACGTTCCACACGGCGCAGTTCGTGCACGGCGGCACCGCCTGCTGCCCGGCCGCAACGCTGACCCCGCCCGCCAGCAGCAACCAAAGCAACTTCCTGATCCTCATCATCGAAGCGCCTCCTGCGATGTCGAGACTGTCCCTACACTCTACTCACTCGCAGTGCCCGCGTATGTCCGCGTTACACTTCTTGCACACATTCCATCCGCACCGGAGCGTACTCTTGGCCCGATTCACCGGACTGCTCGGTCTCATTACGTTTCTCTTCATCGCCTACGCCTTCTCCACCAACCGCCGCGCTATCCGCTGGCGCACCGTTGTCTGGGGTCTCGGCCTGCAGATCGTCTTCGCCTTCCTGGTCATCAAGTGGAACGCCGGCCAGCGCATCCTGCACGCCATCTCCAACGTCATCACCTCGCTGCTCGGCCACTCCGCCGATGGCTCCTCGCTCGTCTTCGGCCGCATCGGCACTCCCGGTGATCCGCTCGCCACCCTCGCCTTCGCCGTCCTGCCCACCATCATCTTCGTCTCCGCCTTCTTCGCCATCATGTACCACATCGGACTCATGCAGCGCATCATCCGCGTCGTCGCATGGATCATGCAGCGCACCATGGGAACCTCCGGCGCCGAATCCACCAACGTCGCCGCCAGCATCTTCATGGGCCAGACCGAAGCTCCGCTCACCATCCGCCCCTTCCTCGCCGGCGCCACGCGCTCCGAGCTCATGACCATCATGACCTCCGGCATGGCCCACGTCTCGGGCGGCATCATGGCCGCCTACATCAGCTTCGGCATCAACGCGCAGGACCTTCTCTCCGCCGTCATCATGACCGCGCCCGGCACCATCCTGGTCGCAAAGATGTTGGTCCCTGAAACCGAGATCCCGGCCACCGCCGGCACCGTCCACATGCCGCCTAACGAAGAGCACGCCAACGAAAACTTCATCGCCGCCGTCGCCCGCGGCACCATCGACGGAGGCCAGCTCGCCTTCAACGTCGCCATCATGCTCATCTCCTTCGTCGCCCTCGTCGGCCTCTTCAACGCCATCATGTTCGGCATCTCCAACTTCGCCTGGACCATTCACCTTCCCGGCACCGACCACGGCGTCCCCTTCCCGCACTCGCTCAACGCCATCCTTGGGGTCATCGGCGCTCCCGTCGCCTGGCTCATCGGCATCCCCTGGCACGACGCCCGCACCATCGGCAACCTGCTCGGCACCCGCACCATGATCAACGAGTTCGTCGCCTTCACCCAGCTCGGCCTGCTTAAAGCGGCTCTGCCCGCCCGCACGTTTTCCATCGCCACCTTCGCCCTCTGCGGCTTCGCCAACGTCGGCTCCATCGGCATGCAGATCGGCGGCATCGGCGCCCTCGTCCCCAACCGCCGCAACGACCTCGCCCAGCTGGGCCTCCGCGCCATGCTCGCCGGCACCATGGCCAACCTCATGTCCGCCTCCATCGTCTCCATGCTGCTCAAGTAGGACTCTCACATGCTCCACCTCCTCCGACGCCTGCTTCTCGCTTGGCTCGCCGTGCTCATCCTCCCCGCACTTGCCGTCTACCTGCTGCTACTTTGGTGCCTCCGCAATCCCCATCCCACCGTCCGCCTGGCTGAGGAAACCCTCGTCATCCGCGACGCCACCGTCTACCCCTCGCCCGACGACCCGCCCATCCCGCACGCCTCTGTCCTCATCCGCAACGGCCGCGTCGCCGCACTCGGCCCCGCCATCGACATCCCCTCCGCTGCCCGCACCCTGCCCTGCAACCACTGCGTCGTCACCGCCGGCTTCTGGAACGCGCACGTCCACTTCACCCAGCCCCGCTGGAGCCTGGCCGCGTTCCGCTCCACCGCCGCCCTCAACGCCGGCCTCGCCGACATGCTCACCAGCCGCGGCTTCACCACCGTCGTCGACACCGGCTCCAACCCCCTCGACACCATCTCGCTCCGCCGCCGCATCGAGACCGGCGATCTCCTCGGCCCCTTCATCTACACCGCCGGCGCCGCCCAGTACCCACCCCACGGCCTGCCTTTCTACCTGCAGAACACTCCCTGGATCGTCCGCAAGCTCTCACCCCAGCCCGAAACACCCGCCGAGGCCGCCGCCTACGCCGAAAAGAACATCGCCCGCGGAGCCGACATCCTCAAGCTCTTCACCGGCTCCCTCGTCACCCGCAGCAGCGTCCTGCCCATGCCGCTCGCCAACGCCACCGCCGCCGTCCAGGTCGCACACGATCATCATCAACTCGCCTTCGCCCATCCCTCCTCGCTCGCTGGCGCCCTCATCGCCCGCGACGCCGGCGTCGACGTCCTCGCTCACGCCCCCAGCGAGCCCGAGGGCGTCACTCCCGCCGTCCTCCAGTCCATCATCGACCACCACATGTCCATGATCCCCACCCTCAAGATGTTCGGCACCACCGTCACCACCCAACCCGCCTTCCTCGATCCCATCATCGCCGAGGTCCGCGACTTCCACGCCCTGCACGGCGACCTCCTCTTCGGAACCGACGTCGGCTACATGACGGACTACACCACCCAGGACGAGTTCACCTACCTCCAGCGCGCCGGCCTCTCCCCCATGGACATCCTCCGCATGCTCACCACCGCCCCCGCCGCCCGCTTTCACGTCGACCGTGACAAAGGCCGCGTCACCGTCGGCTCGCTAGCCGACCTCGTCATCCTCGGCTCCGACCCGGCCATCGATCCCGCCGCCTTTTCGAACGTCCTCAACACCATCCGCAGCGGTCAGGTCATCTTCACCCGTCCCTAGGGAACCCAGGCAGCCCATCATGACTCCCGCCGACTTTCGCCGCATCGCCCTCGCCCTCCCCGGCGCCGAAGAATCCTCCCACATGGGCGCGCCCGACTTCCGCGTCGGCGGCCGCATCTTCGCCACCCTCGCCGCGCAGTCGCAGGGCTTCGGCAATCTCATGCTCACCCCCGCGCAGCAGTACGCCTTCGTCGCCGAAGCCCCCGAGCTTTTCCTTCCCATCCCCGGCGGCTGGGGCCGCAACGGCGCCACCCACATCCGCCTCGCCGCCGCCACCGAGGACTCCCTCACCGGCGCCCTGCACACCGCCTGGAAACTCCGCATCCAATCGAATCAGAAGTCCGCTCGCAAGCCCTCCATGCCGAAGCAAACATGAAACCCCTTATTCTGACCCTCATCCTTGCCATGCTCCCCCTCACCCGTGCTCACTCCCAGACTCTCGCATCCTACGTCGACCGCAACCGCGTCCTGCTCCTCTTCGCCCCCACCGACCACGACCCGCGCCTCCGCGAGCAGCTGAAACTCCTCGACCACCACCGCCCCGACATGCGCGAGCGCGACCTGATCCTCATCCCGATCCTCTCGCAGTCCGGCCCGCCCACCACCGCCAACACCCTGCGCAGCCTCAATCCGCTGCTCATCTCCGACGAGGAACAACTCGTCATCCGCAACCGCTTCCACGTCGCCCCCACCGACTTCGCCGCCATCCTCCTCGGCAAGGACGGCGGTGAAAAGCTCCGCTCCACCCAGCCCCTCGCTGTCAGCCGCATCAACCAGACCATTGACGCCATGCCCATGCGCCAGGACGAACTCCGCCAGCGCACACCGAAATGATCGCCGCCTTACTGACTCGGCCGCCTTCTCAGTAGCCCGCCGAGCGCACCGCACCCTTTGGTATCCTGTCCCTGAAAGAAGGAGGAGTGGTTCTAAACGGAGATTGCACTCACACCGGAAGATCAGCGCCTGGCGGAAACCCTAAGCGCCGGCCTGACCCTCCTTCGCCGCAGCAATCCTGCACGGTTCCCGCGACCTGGACAAACTGCTTGCTCCCCCGCCCTAGCCATCACTCGAAACCGCATACTCGCCGCCTCACCGATGTGAAGCCATCTGGGTATTGAACTGATCCACGAACGCCCACTCATTCGGCCCCGCGTTATTCCGTAACGGCTTCACCCGCTCCACCAATACCTCATCCGCGTCGGTCCCCAAGGCCGAAATCGTCTGCTCGATGAACTCTTTCAGCGGCATCGCCGCGGGATCGTTCGCCTGGCGCTCTCCCTGCAGCTCCGTCTGCACATAGGGTGGCGCAAGCTCCAGCACCTTCACGCTCGTGCCCTTCAGCGTGAACCGCTGTGACATGGCAAAGCTGTGCAGCGCCGCCTTGGTCGCGCAATACGTGGCCGTCCCCGCCAGCGGCGTAAACGCCAGCCCCGACGTCACATACACCACCGCCGCGTCATTCTGCTTCTTCAAATGCTCGATCAATGCGGAAGTCATGCGGATAGGACCCAGCAGGTTGGTCGTCACGATCGACGTCACCAGCGCATCGTCCACCGCGCCCTGCACCTTGTCAATCGCCATGATGCCCGCATTGTTGATCAGCACATTCAGCTTCGGATACTCCCCGATCAGCTTCGCCGCCACCGCCGCAATGCTCTCCGCATCCGCCACATCCAGCTCCACGGACTGCATCCCCGGGTTTGCCGCCGTCACCTCATCCAGCCGCGCGCGCCGCCGCCCCGAGATGATCACCTGGTTGCCTCGCGCATGCAGCGCTTCAGCCAGCCCGCGCCCAATCCCCGAACCGCCGCCCGTAATGAAAATCGTGTTCCCCGTCAGATTCATGCACTTGCCCCCGGACCGCGCCTCTACGCGCACACGGCACCCTCCAGAGATGTTCCCCACCGCATGAAGTTTCTAAATCACTCGCCGGAGCACCCCCCACCCCGCGCAAGAACCAGCGCAGGAACCGGCGCACCTCCGCCTTCAGCGCGCCCTCACGGCTCCGCGTCCGGCCGCCCCGCCACCCGGTCGTACAGATAAACATCGCTGGTCGTGCCCAGCGCCTCGTTATACAGTTCCGTCTCGCCGGTCGCCGCGTCCAGTTCCTGCTGGAACTCGTGGATCGCGCGCAAAATCTCCGCCGTCGCCGGGATCTCCAGTCTGCTGGTCTTCAGAAACTTCTGATATCCCCGGTCGGTCAGCCGGCTGATCTCGCCGCCCAGCACCCAGCCTGGCCGGTGCACCATCATCACGGCCTTGTCTCTGCCTGGCGCGATCTCCGCCGCGCACCCATGTTTGCTCACCCGCACCGTCCCCGCCCGCCGCGTTGCACCCTCAGGCGCTCCCGCGACATCAAACCTCTGGTTGCCGAGCGTTGCCAATACATCGTCATATGTCCGTTGCGGTGTCTTTTTCGCCATAGGTTTTGTCGTTTAGACTCAAAGACAACTGTCGCACATCCGCAACCGTCCTTCAAACCGATGATGACCGCCACCAAACCCGCCGGCTCCACCATGGAACTCCTCGGATCCAGCATCCTCGACCGCATCGGCAACACCCCGCTCCTGCGCCTCGACGAGCTCACCGACGGGCGCGCCGGCGGCCGGCCGCTGCCCGGCATCCAGATCCTCGGCAAGGCCGAGTGGGCCAACCCCGGCGGCTCCGTCAAGGACCGCGCCGCCTCCGCCATCGTCGGCGACGCCATCCGCCGCAACCTCCTCGGCCCCTCCGCCCCGCGCAAGTCGCTGCTCGACGCCACCTCCGGCAACACCGGCATCGCCTACGCCATGCTGGGCGCCGCCATGCGCTTTCCCGTCACCCTCTGCATGCCCTCCAACGTCTCCCCGGAGCGCAAGAAGTACCTCGCCGCGTACGGCGCTAACATCGTCTGGACCTCGCCCGCCGACGGCTCCGACGGCGCCATCCGCCGCGCCCGCCAGCTCGTCGCCGACGATCCCGGCCTCTACTTCTACGCCGACCAGTACTCCAACGATCAGAACTGGCTCTCCCACTACCACACCACGGCCAACGAAATCTGGGCCCAAACCGAAGGCCAGATCACGCACTTCGTCGCCGGCCTCGGCACCTCCGGCACCTTTGTCGGAGTCACCCGCCGCCTGCGCGAGCTCAACCCCGCCGTCCAGTGCATCTCCATGCAGCCCGACTCCGCCTTCAACGGCCTCGAAGGTCTTAAGCACATGGCCACCGCCATCGTCCCGCGCATCTACGACCCCACCCTCGCGGACGAAAACATCGATCTCGAGACCGAGCGCGCTTACGCCATGTGCCTCCGTCTCGCACGCCGCTCCGGCCTCCTCGTCGGCGTTTCGGCCGGTGGCGCCGTAGCCGCCGCCCTCCAGATCGCGGAGCGCGAACACGCCGCGGGACGCGAAGCCGTCGTGGTCACCATCCTCTGCGACTCCGCCGAAAAATACATGTCCGAGCGCTTCTGGCAGGAAAATGCCTGACCCATCCCAACGCTCCGTGTGTCCCACTCGTCACCGCGGCCTGGCGCTAACCGGAATTGCGGTAACCTGTATCGCCCCGGCTGGGATCATCAACACCTCGTCCCCCGGCCGCTGTTGTTGTCGTTGCCTGTGAGGTCCGTCCCCGCAACGAACCCAATCCCACTCCAAGGACCTCATGCTCCGCATCCGCTTCTCCGACTACGAACTCCTCCGCGCCCACGGCGAACAGACCTACCCCCACGAGTGCTGCGGCGTGCTGCTCGGCCGCGCACTTCCCGCCGGGGACAACCCCGCCGTCAACGACGTGCTTGAGGTCGTCCAGGCCGGCAACACCCGCACCGACTCCGCCCACAACCGCTACTCCATCGCGCCCGCCGAGCTCATCCGCATCCAGCGCCAGGCCCGCGCCGCCGCCCTCGACATCGTCGGCTTCTACCACTCTCACCCGGACCATCCCGCGCAGTGGTCCTCCACCGACATCGCCGAAGCCCACTGGCTCGGCTGCTCCTACGTCATCACCCGCGTCGCCCAGGGCCGCGCCGACATCACCAACTCCTTCCTCCTCACCGGCACCACCGAGGACGACAAGCACTTCACCGACGAACCCATCGAAATCATCATGAAATCCGACACCGCTTGATCAACAAGCCTTCTCTTCCCTCATCCCTCTTCCCTTCCTTCCCACCAGGAGCCCGCATGACCATCAACATCCCCACGCCACTCCGCTCCTATACCGCCGGCGAAGCCTCCATCCCCGTCGACGCCTCCACCGTCACCGCCGCGCTCGAGGCCCTCGTCACCGCCCACCCCGGCCTGCGCGCCAACCTCTTCTCCACCGACGGCAAGCTCCGTTCCTTCGTCAACGTCTACCTCAACGAAGACGACATCCGCTACCTCCCCGAGAAGGAAGCCACCCCCGTCTCCGCCACCGATGAGCTCACCATCATCCCCTCCATCGCGGGCGGCCTCTAGCTCCATGTCCGCGCCTCTCTCCCGACCCTGGCCACCGCCGCCCGACCTTCCCTCCGTTCAGGAGCTCGTCCGCACCGCCGACCCCGAAGGCCTCATCGCCGCCGGCTCGCCAGCCGACGAATACGACCCTGAAGCCCAGGCCATACTCGACGTCCTCCACGAGCTCTCCGCCAGCGAGATCCTCGCCGTCCCTATCCTCCCCGCCATCGAGCGCATCTGGCAAAGCAGCTTCTCGCTCTCCGCTGAGGATTTGGCCAGGCGCCGCCCCGCGCTCCTCGCCCTGGCCAAGGAGATCGAGCGCTTCTTCGGCCCCGAGTCCAAGCCCCGCACCCGCGCCGACATCCTCAGCGACAACGCCACCCGCACCCCCGCCGGATGACTCCCGATCCCGATAGCGACCTCGCCCCGAGCCAGCCCGCCGCGAGCCAGCCCGACGAGGCCTTCCTCCGCGCCGCCATCGCCGCCGCCCACGACGCCCAGGCCGCCGGTGAGGTCCCTGTCGGAGCCGTTGTCGTCCACGCCGGCCGCATCATCGCCACCGGCTCCAACCGCGTCATCCGCGACTCCGACCCCACCGCCCACGCCGAAATCGTCGCCCTCCGCGCCGCCGGCCCTGCCCTCGGCAACTACCGCCTCGAAGACTGCGACCTCTACTCCACCCTCGAGCCCTGCGCCATGTGCGCCGGAGCCATCCTCCACGCGCGCATCCGCCGCCTCATCTTCGCCGCCCCCGACCCCAAAGCCGGCGCCTGCGGCTCGGTCCTCGCCGTCCTCAATCACCCCAGCCTGAACCACCGCGTCCTCGTCACCTCCGGCCTGCTCGCCGCCGAGTGCGGCGCCCTCCTCACCAGCTTCTTCCGCTCCCGCCGCAACCCTTGATTCTCCCTTCAAAGCCTTTCCGCGCCTCCCGCAAAGCCCATCCAAGCAGGAGAAAGAAGATCAGCCATGCCCCCCAACAAGACACCCGCCAGGAAAACCAGCGCAAAGAAAACCTCCGCAAAGAAAGCCAGCGCCAGGAAGACCCCTCACAAGTGGTCCGCCAGCGTCACCACCGACTCCACCCACCCCCACGAAGGTCTCTTCAACGAGACCGCGCAGACCATCGCCGACGAGCTCGTCTCGAAGAAGGTCTCGCCCAAGGGACCGGCCAGCGGCATGCGCATGCTCACCTTCTACATCAATCGCGCTGGCCACAACCTCTCCGTGGAGCGCCGCGAGGTCCTCGAGCACGCCAAGCAACTTCTCTCCGCCAAAATCGCCGCCGGCAAACCCGCTAAAAAGGCAGTAAGGAAATCCACCGTAACGTAGCCCTCTCCTCGCTTCCCGCATCTATCTACCAGACACCCGCCCGACACCTCGCCCGACCCCAGGAGATCTCAAATGCCCGCGCGTTTCTCAGGCAAAGTCGCCATCGTCACCGGCTCATCCTCCGGCATCGGCCAGTCCATCGCCATCCGCCTCGGCTCCGAGGGCGCGGCCGTCGTCGTCGACTTCAACTCACACCCCGAAGGCGCCGACGAGACCAAGTCCAAAGTCGAAGCCGCCGGCGGCAAAGCCATCATCGTCAAGGCCGACGTCACCAGCATCACCGACGTGCAGAACCTCGTCGAACAGGCCTACACCCAGCTCGGCAGCTGCGACATCTTGGTCAACAACGCCGGCGTCGAAAAGGGCGCGCCCTTCCCCGAGGTCACCGAAGCCGACTACGACCTCGTCCTGAACACCAACCTCAAGGGCGCCTTCTTCCTCACCCAGCGCTTCGTCCAGAAGCTCATCGCCGCTAAGAAGCCTGGCCGCGTCATCAACATCTCCTCCGTCCACGAAGACATGGTCTTCCCCAACTTCGCCAGCTACTGCGCCGCCAAGGGTGGCATGCGCATGCTCATGCGCGACCTGGCCATGGAGCTCGGCCCCGCGCAGATCACCGTCAACAACGTCGCGCCCGGCGCCATCGCCACCCCCATCAACAACAAGCTGCTCAACAACCCCACCGAGCTCAACGCGCTGCTCAACAACATCCCGCTCGGCCGCATGGGCACACCCGAAGAAGTCGCCGCGCTCGTCGCCTTCCTGGCCTCGGACGATGCCGCCTACGTCACCGGCAGCACCTACGTCGTCGACGGCGGCCTCATGCGCAACTACAAGGAACAGTGAAGGAACACGAAGCCTTCCCACCGTTACGCCACACGCCCCCCCCACCCCCAGACACCTTCCTCGCCCCGCCCGCATCCAAGCCTCCTGAACGCACCCCTGCCTCAGGAGTTCCTCCCCATGGAGCGTCGCGACTTCCTCAAGTCCGCCACCGCCGCCGGCCTCGCCGCCGCCTCAGCCTCCGCAGCCGCTAGCCCCCAGGCCGGCGCCACCAGCCGCGAGAACCCGCCGCATCGCGCCGAATCGCCCAATATGATCTATCGCCAGCTCGGCACCACCGGCGAGCGCGTCTCCGCCATCGGCATGGGCGGCTACCACATCGGCAAACCCGACCTCACCCAGCCGCAATCCATCGCGCTCATCCGCCAGGCTGTCGATCGCGGCATCACCTTCCTCGACAACTGCTGGGACTACAACGACGGCATCAGCGAGGTCCGCATGGGCCAGGCCCTCAAGGACGGCTACCGCCAGAAGGTCTTCCTCATGACCAAACTCGACGCCCGCACCGCCAAGGACTACGACAAGCAGCTCGAGCAATCCATGGGACGCCTCGACACCGACGTCATCGACCTCGTCCAGTTCCACGAGATCCTCCGCTTCGAAGACCCCGACCGCATCTTCGCCGACGACGGCGCCATCCACGCCGCCATCGCCGCCCGCCAGTCCGGCAAGATCCGCTTCATCGGCTTTACCGGCCACAAGGACCCGCAGATCCATCTCCGCATGTTCGAAGTCGCCGCCCAGCACGGCTTTAAATTCGACACCGTCCAGATGCCCGTCAACGTCTTCGACGCTCACTTCCGCTCCTTCGCGCGGAACATCATCCCCGTCGCCCAGAAAGCCGGCACCGGCGTCCTCGCCATGAAGACCTTCGGCGACGGCCATCTGCTCAAGACCAACACCTTCAAGCCCATGGACGGCCTCCGCTTCGGCCTCTCGCAGCCCGGCGTCTCCGTCGTCATCACCGGCATCGACAAACCCGCCATCCTCGATCAGGCCTTCCAGGTCGCGCAGAACTTCCAGCCCATGTCGCCGTCCGAGCAGGCCACCCTCCTCGCCGGCACCCGCGACCCCGCGCTCACCGGCAAGTTCGAGCCCTTCAAGACCACCAACCTCTTCGACGGCACCGCCCAGAACCCCAAGTGGCTCGGCGGCTCCGACGCCAAGGAGATCAACCCCTCGGCCAAGCCCCCGCAGGTCATCCCCAGCTAGCCCCGTCACCTCGTCACCTCGTCACCCTTCACCTCGTCACCCTTCACCTCGTCACCCTTCACCTCGTCACTCTGAGTCAAACGCGAAGAATCTCAGTATTTCGCCGTTGCCAGTCTGCAGCTCCCACCCGGAATCTGCCGTCAACTCCCCGCCTTCCCATGCCCCACCCGCAGGCCCGTTTACAATCCCCTCATGGCCAGCGCGACCATCCCGGTCTCCACCCCAACCCCCGCGCGCACCGCCGCCACTCCCATCCCCTGGTACCTCTGGACGCTCCTCGCCGCCGTCCTCTCCGTCACCCTCGGAGGCCAGTTCGACGTCTCCTGGCATCGCAGCATCGGCCGCGACACCTTCTGGACGCCGCCCCACATGATGGTCTACGCCTGCGGCCTGCTCGCCGGCATCTCCTGCGCGTACCTCATCCTCGCCACCACCTTCACCCTCCGCCCCGGCCTGCGCGCGGCCTCCGTCTCGCTGCTCGGGCTGCGCGCCCCGCTCGGCATCTTCATCACCGCCTGGGGCGGCCTCATGATGCTCTACTCCGCCCCCGTCGACAACTGGTGGCACAACGCCTACGGCCTCGACGTCCGCGTCGCCAGCCCGCCACACATCCTGCTGCTCGCCGGCACCTGGGCCGTCACCCTCGGCACGCTCATCCTCTGCTGCGCGCACCTCAACCGCGCCCGCCTCGCCGGCTCCGAACAGCGCGCGTCTCCCTATCTCCGCCTCTTCCTCTTCGTCGGCGCGCTTGCCGTCATCCACCTCATGTCCTACTCCATGGGCTACACCTTCGATACCCGCCTCCACCAGGCCAAGCCTTACCTCGTCATGTCCACCGGAGTCCCCTTCGCCCTGGCCGCGCTCGCCGCCGCGGCCCGCCGCCGCTGGACCGCCACCCTCATCGCCGCCATCTACACCGGCTTCATGCTCCTGCTCGTCTGGACCCTCCCGCTCATCCCCGCAAGCCCCCGCATCGGCCCCGTCTACCAGGCCGTCACCCACATGGTCCCGCCCAAGTTCCCCATCCTGCTGCTCGTCCCGGCCTTCGCGCTCGACATCCTCTGGCAGCGCCGAAAGCCGCTCCAGCCCGTCCCCGGCGCAATCCTCAGCGGCCTCGCCTGGCTCACCCTCCTGGTTGCCGCCGAGTGGCCCTTCGCCACCTTCCTCATGAGCCCCCACGCCGCCAACCGCTTCTTCGCCACCCGCTACCTCGACTTCGGCACCGACTCCCTCAACCCCGACGTCCTGCGCATCTTTGAAGCTCCCCAGCAAGGCCCCCACCTCTACGCCGGCCTGCTCCTCGCCGCCCTCGCCGCCAGCCTCGCCATCTACATCGGCCGCCTGGCCGGCCACCAGATGCGCCAGATCCTCCGCTAAGCTCCCGCATCCCCAGTACTCTCGTCCTCCTGAGCGAAGGCGCACCGCGTTGAAACCGAAGGACCTGCATCTGCCTGTCATCCTAAGCGAGGCGCAGCCAATTCCAAGGACTCGCCAAAACCTCTGTCATCCTGAGGAGGCGCAGCCGAGTCGAAGGACCTGCATCTGCATTTGCCTTTGCCTGCGGCTACCCCCCGCCACGCCCCGACCCACAAACCCTACTGGTTCACCCCACTCGCCAAAAACCCGCCATCCACCACCAGAATCTCCCCCGTAACAAAGTTCGACGCCTCGCTCGCCAGGAAGATCGCCGACCCCACCAGCTCTTCCGTCTTGCCGAAACGCGCCATCGGCGTGCGCATCCGCAGCTCTTTGCCGCGCTCGCTCTCATCCAGCAGCTTCTGGTTCAGCGCCGTCCGGAACACCCCCGGCGCAATCGCATTCACCGTCACCCCCTGTGCGCTCCACTCCACCGCCAGCGACCTCGTCAGCGCCCCCACCGCCGCCTTCGAGCACGCATACGCCGTCACCTCCTTCAAGCTCACAAACGTATTCAGCGACGCGATGTTGATGATCTTCCCCGATCCCCGCTCCAGCATGTGCCTGCCAAAAATCTGGCAAGCCCGCAGCGTCCCCGTCACGTTCGTGTTCATAATGTCGTCCCACGTCTCTTCGCTCACCGTCAACGTCGGCTCGCGCTTGATCTTCCCTGCGCAGTTCACCAGCACGTCGACCTTGCCGAACTCCGCCAGCGTACCCGTCAGCAGCGCCTCCAGGCTCGCCCGGTCGCCCACGTCAGAGGTCAGCCGCAGCGTCTTGCGCCCCGCCGCCTTGATCTTCGCGGCAGCCTCGTCCACCTGCTCCTGCCGCCGCGACGTCGCGACCACATCCGCGCCCGCCTCCGCCAGCCCCACCGCCATCGCCAGCCCAATCCCTGACGTACCGCCAACCACCACCGCAACCTTGCCCGTCAAGTCAAACAGCGAATGTCCCATCTCCAGCCTTTCCTCTCGTCTACACGTCTTTGGGTGAGCCCACATGACTCAAAATCTCGTCCACCACCACCGGCGGCGGCTGATCGTTCACAATCGTGAACGCGTCCTCCGGCTTCTCCAGCGTCTTGAACTGGCTCTCTAGCAGCTGCGCGTTCATAAACTCATGCTTGCGCCCCCCCAGCCGCTCTGCAATCATCTGCGGCGATCCATCCAGCAGCACGAAGTTCACCGCACCCTCCGGCAGCCCCGCCGCCAGCGTCGCCCGGTAGCTCTCCTTCAGCGCCGAGCAGGCCAGCACGCCGCCCTGGCCCGCCTCGTACCACCCCCGCATCAACCCGTTCAAAGCCTGCAGCCACGGCTCCCGATCCTCGTCCGTCAACGGATGCCCCGCCGCCATCTTCGCCTTGTTCGCCGCCGAATGATAATCATCCGCATCGGCAAACACCACTCTCGCCCGCGCCGCCAGCAGCGTCCCAATGGTCGTCTTGCCCGACCCGCTCACTCCCATCAGCACCACAATCATCCCGCTGCCTCACGCTGCCTCACACTGCCCTTCGCTGTCTCTCACTGCCCTAAAAACACCGGCCGGATATGCCGCTCAAACAGGTTCGTCGTCACATTCTTCGCCACCACGTCTTCGTTCGCCTCCAGCGCCTCCAGGTAGCGCCGACCCATCTTCGCCGCCACCTTGAACCCCACATGCAGCAGCTGCCGGAAGCTCTGGTTATACGCCGCATTCGTCTGGTCGTGCCGCAGCGCGCCGGTAAACTGCTCGCTCGTCCACCCCTGCACCTCTCCCGGCTTCGGCAGCTGCGCCGCATCAATGTTGATCACCGTGGCATACGGCGCGCACAGCTCATCGGCGTGCGCATAGGCCTCCGCGTAGACCTCCTTCGCCAACTCCAGCCCGTCGCCGCCCGCCTCCGCCAGCCCGATAATCTCTTCCAGCCACGTCGTCCCCGCCGTCTTCAAATGCACGCCCGCCCCGCGGCTCGTCACCGCCTCGTGAATCGCCTTGTAGATCGAAAACTTGTCCGACCCCGAATGCACGCTCAGCTTCAAATTCTTCGGCAGACCATACGTCTTTACCGCGAACGCGATCGCCGCCAGATCCTCGTTGAACTCCTTGGTGAACTGGGCCACGTCCCCCACATAATCCACACCCTTGTTGAACCTCCCCGTAAACTTCGGTGCCACCGTCTGGATCGGGATCCCCTCATCCGCGATCATCGCCAGGATAATCAGCAGCTCCACCGGCGTCTGCGGATAGTCTGTCTCATCCATCGACACCTCCGGCACAAACCGCCCCGCGCCCTTGTACTCCAGCAGCAGCCGGTAGATCTCCCCCGCATGCTTCACCGCCGCCAGAAACTTGTTCGCCACTCCCTCCACAAACGCCCGGTCCGTCTTGAACGGCTCATCGATCTGCGGGATCACCACCTCGCCAACCAACTCATGATGCGCCTTCAGAAACGCATCCACATCCTCCTGCTTCGCCGGCTGCCCGATCAGGTCCGCCACGTCCAGCGTGAAAAAGTCGCACGGGTCGAGAAACCGCTGCACCGTCTTCAGATTGATGTGGTCCGCATCCAGGAAGTAGGGTTTGGTCCAGCCAAGCGCCTTCACCGCCGTATCCGCCGCCGCCCGCGTCTCCGTCGGCTCGGAGCCGATAATCAGGTGCTCGCGGTTCGACTTGTTCCACACCGGAACCACCTCCACCCCGGCGTCCCCTGCCATGATGCAAGCCTGCAGCTGCGCCTTCGCCTGATGCGCAAACCGGTCCCCAACACCTACCGAAAACCTCGGCAACTCCAACGCATCGCTCATCGACATTCTCCCCGTCACCGACCAAAATGGTCGAACCACTTGAATCCCACCAGCATACCCATTGACCCCCCCATTTGTCATTTCGGAAGCGAACGCCCGCGCGCCTCGCTCACCCCGCCCTGACAATCTCCTGCCCAAACACGATCAACCCACCCTCCGGCACCGGCACCCAGTACTCCCGCTGGCCCCACGTCTGATCCACCGGCCCGTCACCCGCGGCCATCCCCGCCGCCAGCAGCTTCGGCCTTACCTCTTCGACGACCGCCGCTACATCGCGCACATCGACATAAAACAAGAACGCCCGCGGCCCCGCCTCACGGCTCTCTTCCGGTCCCTCCGACGCCTTGACGATCCTCACCGCCACCTCCTCCCGCTGCACGTACGCGTAATCCCAGGCCTGCGCCCACGCACGAAAGCCGAGCACGTCCACAAAGAACCGCACCATCCCATCCACATCCCGCGCCTGCAGAAACGGCGTTACCTGAACAAAATTCCCCATGCCACCCTCCTGAGCACTCCCTACCCCCTACTCCCTACCCCCTGAACCCTACTCCCTGTCTCTTCCCGAACCCCCCGGCCCATCCCCGAAGCCTACCTCTTCCCTCTTCCCTCTTCCCTAGCTTTCGAACCTTCCCTCATACGCCCACAATCCCAGCCCCGGGTTGGACACAAAGAAGACCTCCTCGCCATCCACCAGGTTCCACCCGTCCTTCAGCTTCGCCGGATCGTACTTCGCCGTATACTCCGCCAGGTCGCCATACGCGAAGTGCACGCCTTCGATCTCCTCCCGCGTCAGGTGCCCCGGGCAGTACCGTATCGTGAACCGCCCCTCGCTCGACCCGTGGATCAGGTGCGCCGCCGCGCTCAGGTTCGACGCCAGGTCCGCATCCTCCTTCACCGCCGCCAGCGTCGCCGGCGTCCCGCAATACCCATACTTTCGAATCAGCACATCGATCGCCGCGTCCTCGCCAAACTCATGCACGCCCGGCGCCAGCACGATCAACTCCGCCCCGTCCGCCAGCGCCATCCGCGTCCGGTACACGCTCTTATTGCCCAGCCAGGTCGACCGAAACTCATGCGGATCCAAAAACACCACCGCCTTATGAATCTCCCGATCCATCATCAAAAAGTTGCACTGCAAACTCAGCGCCGCCGCCCGTTCGAAACACTCGTTGTCATCCCCCACATACATCCCACGCATCACCAGCCTGCCGGCGGCGTTCTTGTTCACCACGGTCTGCACATACACAATCTGCGGCAGCGCCCCGGCAAAGTGCTCGCTGGCATAGTTCAGCACGCGCCGCACCGGCGTATCCGCGCGCCCCATCATCCGCTCCATCCCATACACCGCGCCCAGAAAATGTGAGCGATGAATCCCCATCACCCCACCCGTCCCCACGAAGATGTTCTTTGACCCGTTCGCCATCCCCACCACCTCATGCGGCACCACCTGCCCGATCGACAGGATCAGGTCATGCCCGCCGTCCCGCAGCAGCTTATTCACCTGCGCCGGCCACGTGTAGTCCAGCTTCCCTTCGCTCACCTCCCGCATGAACTCGCCCGGCACCTCGCCCAGCGTGACGATATCGTTCCGCCAGTCATGCACCCGGAACAACCCTCGCGGCGTCGCCCCGAACATCGCCGCGATCTCCCCGTCCGTCATCGCCTTGTGCGTGCCCAGTGCCGGCAGCACATCCACCAGTCGGTCGCCATAGAACTCATACGCCATCTCCGTCAGCACGCCGCTCATCGAGTGCATCCGCGTGAAGTCCGGCGGCACCGCCAGCACACGCCGCCGCTCGCCCAGCTTTTCCAGCGCCTCATACAATCCGGCCCTGATCTCCTCCGCCGACAGCTCCATCTCCGCGGACCCAACCCCAAACAATAAGCTCATGGCACTCCCGCTTACTTCATATCCCAATCATCCTTGTTGACAATCGATCATAACCGGCGCAGCATCGAGAAATGGTCCTCCATATCGATCTTGATCATGACGTCGAGAAGGATTTGCGCGAGCTCGCCGAGCGTTCAGGCGAGACCCTCGATCAAGTTGCCACGCGCATCCTACGGCAGGGACTGTCAGCTGATCTACCTGAACCCGAACCATTCGTCATTGAACCATTCGCTCTCGACACTCCCGAGAAGTGGCGCGGCTTGACACCCACACAGATCGACCACGAGCTCGAGATAGAACAGTACGAGGAGACGCTTGAACGCTCCAGACACGAATCTCCTGCTGTACGCGTATAACCGCAGCGATCCCTTCTACGGAGAAGCATCGGCATATTTCGAAAAGTCACTCTCTGCGGAGGAGTCCTATGGCATTCCCATCCTCTCGGTACAGGGCTTCGTTCGCATCTCGACCGCCGCTGCGTTCGGTCCCGCTCGCCTAAGTTTGCCCAAGGCGCTCTCCACAGTAGAAAGCTGGCTATCACGGCCGAACATTCGAATCCTGTACCCAGGTATAAACCACTGGAGCATTCTTCGCCGTTTGGCCCTTGCAGGCGATACAGCCGGGAGCGCGTTCACCGATGCAGCCATAGCCGCCATCGCAATCGAGCATAACGCCATCCTTCACAGCACAGACCGTCACTTCACTCGCTTCCCCGGCCTACGCTGGCACAATCCCCTGCAGCCAACCCGCTGACCTCCACCAACACCCATCACGATCATCGATACCACGCGAAACCAACCCATGTCCTATCGGCGTCCATCCGCCTTCATCGGCGTTAAGCCTTCTCCGCCCCGACCGCACACTACAGCTTATAAGCCTTCCTCACCAGCCCCACCGTCAACTCCCGCACCACCTCAAAGGCCTCATCCTCATCCAGCCGGTGCTCCGCCACCAGCCGCCCCAGGAACGCGCAATCCACGCGCCGCGCCACATCATGCCGCGCCGGTATCGAAAGAAACGCCCGCGTATCGTCGTTGAATCCCACCGTGTTGTAGAACCCCGCCGTCTCCGTCGCCGTCTCGCGGAACCGCATCATCCCCTCCGGCGAATCGTGGAACCACCAAGGCGGCCCCAGCCGCAGGCAGGGATAATGCCCCGCCAGCGGAGCCAGCTCCCGCGAGTACGTCGACTCATCCAGCGTGAACACAATGAACGTAAATCCCGGCTCATTGCCATACTTGCTCAGCAGCGGCCGCAGGCTCCGCACATACTCCGTAGCCGACGGAATATCCGCTCCCTTGTCCCGCCCGAACCGCTCATACACCTTCAAATTGTGATTCCGCACGCTGCCCGGATGCAGCTGCATCGTCAGCCCATCCTCCACGCTCATGCCCGCCATCTCCGTCAGCATCTGCGCCTGGAACGTCTCCACGTCGCCCCGCTCCAGCCGCCCCGTGTAGATCCGTTCATACAGCCGCGCCGCCTCGCCAGCATCCAGGTCCGCCGTCATCGCCGTCAGGTGTCCGTGGTCGGTCGCCGTCGCGCCCATCTGCTTGAAGTAAGCTCGCCGGCCCCGCAGCGCATTGAGATAACCCTTGTAGCTCGAAACATCCTCACCCGACACCTCGCCCAGCTTCTCCAGGTTCTTTCTGAACCCCAGGTACTCCGCATCCACCACCGCGTCCGGCCGGAACGTCGGCAGCACTCTGCCCGCCCAACCCGACTCCCGAATCTTCCTGTGCCACTCCAGCCCGTCCACCGCCGCGTCCGTCGTCGCCAGCACCTCGATCCTGAACCGTTCGTACAGCGCCCGCGGCCGGAACTCCGGCCTCGCCAGCTTCTGCGCGATCGCCTCGTAATACTCGTCCGCGTTCCCCGCCCCCAGCCGCTCCGTCAGCCCGAACAGCGTCGCAAACGCATGATCGATCCACAGCCGCGTCGGCGTCCCACGAAACAGGTAGTAATTCCTGGCAAAGATCCGCCACGCCTCCCGCGGGTCCGCCGTGGCCGTCCTGTCTCCCTTCGCTCCCTGCTGCGGCACACCCAGCGACTCGAGCGTGATCCCCTGCGAATACAGCATCCGAAAAATGTAATGATCCGGCTGCAGAAACAGTGCCGTCGGATTTGGAAACGGCTCGTTCTCCGCAAACCACTGCGGGTCCGTATGCCCGTGCGGCGAGATGATCGGCAGGTCCTTCACCGTCTCGTACAGCTTCGCCGCCACCGCGCGTGCCGAACCCTCCACCGGAAATAGCCTCTGCTCATGCAACATCGTGGACGCATCCTGTCGACCCGGAATTTGTTCGAACTTGAACCCTTGAAGCCTACCAAATTGGACGGACCACCGGCACCCCTGCGCCAAAGAAATCCCGCGCCACCAGCAAAAATCGCCGGCCCCCATCCGGGACCGGCGATCCGTGTTCAACAGCCCGCAGGGCATCCGCTGTTGCCTTTGCCCTCTTCCGGCCCGGCAACCGCTCAAGCAGCCGCCGCCTACGGGATGTAGTAGCGCATGCTCACGTGCACCATGCCGTTGGTCGCGCGTCCCGAGCCCAGGAAGCCCGTCGGATACGTCCCGCTCAGCACGCCCGTCCACGCCGCTTTGGTCAGGTAGCTGTACGTCGCCTGGTACTGCAGGCGCCCGTACTTGGGGCTGCTGATCGCGCGATACGTGAACCCGAACATCCCTTCCTGGATGTCGCGTGTCGCGGGGCTGCAGTTCGCCACCGAGCCCGGCGCGCCGCTCACCCCGTTGTTGGTCAGGCCCGTCGTGCCCAGCGTCAGCGCATAGCAGCCCGTCTCATTGGTATTCGGAGTGCCGTAGCCCGTCAGCAGCCCGGTCGGCCCCACGTAGTACGTCCGCTGGTTATACTCCGCGCCGTAATACGCGTAGATGTCCAGCTTCGGCGCCGGGTGCGTCTCCACCGAGAACAGTCCGTGGTAGTTGCGGATCGGCTCCAGCGTGCCGTCCGGATGCACCGTCACATCGCCCAGCTGCGACGAGCCATACCGCGCCGTGCCGTCGCCCGCCATGCCCTGCGCCGCCACGTCCATGAACTTGCCCACCGACACTCGCGCCGAACCGAACACGCCGCCGCCCAGCTTCGTATTGCGCGCCACCGTCGTCGAGTTCGTCACCGTCGTCGTCGTACCCGTCGTCGTCACGATCAGCGGGTTGTACTCGTCGCGGAAGAACCGCGCCAGTCCGCCCAGCTCCACGTGGCTGATCTTCGTGTCGAACGCCACCTTCACAATCACGTCCGGCGCCACGTTGTTCGCATACGTCGACAGCGCGCCCGACGCGCCCGAGCTCACCGTGTAGCTGCCGCCGCCGTTATACAGCCCGCCGCCCTGCCCGATGCCGCCAAAGATGAAGTTGCTCGGTGCATTCGCCGTGGTGCCCAGTTGGATCTGCGCCTGCTCCAATGCGATCGCCGCCGTCATGCCCGTCGTCTGCGACGCTCCACCGAACTTCTGCTGAAACCGGAACCCCGGCTGACGCTCCCAGCTGAAGCCCACCAGGTACTGCGAATCGACCGTATTCGGCAGCTTCTCCGTCCGCGCGTCCGTCGACTTCCCGTCCTCCGTCACCAGCGACCACGTCTGCCCGCCCGTCATCGCGAAACCGCTGTTGGTCTCCACCTTGCCCCATATCTGGCGCACGCGGAACGTATAGCTGTTCGACTGATTATTGTTCGAGGTCACACCCGCACTCAGGAAGTCCGACTCAAAATAGCCCGAAAGCTTGTATGTCGCCGCCCGGCCCTCAAACAGACCGCCCAGGCGGCTCTGCCGGCCGGTGAAGTTCAACTCGCTGATATGCCCCTCGTTCGAACCCGGATACGGCGTCGTGTTGAACGGCGTGTTGATGTCCGAGTTCAGCGCCCGCTCCCGGTAAACCCCTTCACCCGCGAAGAATGCCACCGGCGTAATCGTCACGCCCTTGTAGTGGATCGTCGTCGGGCTTTCGATCTTCTCGTTCAGTTCCACCTTGTTCGCGCTGATCGTCGAAGCCAGCCCCGCATTGGTCGTCTGCAGGTCCGTCACGTTCGACTTCAACGCCTGCACCGCATCCGTATTCGCCTGCACTGTCGACTGCACCGTCTGCGTCTGCGCCGTCGCCGCCTGGGCCTGCGCCTGCGCCGCCGTTGCTGCCTGCTGCGCCTGCGCCAGCGCCGCATCCTTGGCCGCGTTCGCCTGCGTCAGCGCGTCGATCTCCGCCTGCTGCGCCGCCTGCTGCTCCTTCAACTCGCGAATCTGCCGCGCCGTCTCGCTCTCCACCGGCGCCCGCTTCACCGCGGTCCGCGTCGTGCGCTTCCTGTGCTTCGCGCCCGACCCCACCCCTTCGCTCACCACCGTGTCCGTCGCACCGTTCTTGCGCTTGATCACCGTCGTCTTCTTCTGGCCCGGAGCCACCTTCACTACATCGGTCTGCGACTGCTGTGCCATCATCGGCAAGGTGCCGACCATCAGCATCGCTGCCATCGCCGCCTTCATCTGCTTCGTCATGAAACCTCTCTGAGTTCAATCTGCAGGAACACACACCTCCGAAGCTCAGGCCTGGTGGGCCTGCCCCGGAACTTGTTCTTGCTCTGTCCTTCCATGCTCCCAGACCAATGTGAACAGACCAACAATCGCCCGCTCTTTCACCGGGAATTGACGAAAACACAACCTTTGTCCATCCCATAAACGTGGCACGCCCATGCCCTCCGATTCGTCTTGCCGCCGGCATCATTTACCCTCGATTCCATGCCTCTGCTTCGCCTCCGCTGCGCCGCTGCCACCGTCCTGTTCACCGCACTCCAGGCAGCCGCCGCCCAGACCCCCACCCCGCCCGCTGCAACCCCCCAATCTCCCGCCCAGCCCCTCCACCTCATCCCCATCCCCCGCCAGGTCCAGCCCGCCGCCCTCCAGCCCATCCCCCAGGGCCTCCGCATCACCTGCACCTCCTGCTTCACCAACTCCGACGACAACCTCACCGCCCAGGACCTCGCCCAGACCCTCGCCTCCCGCTCCATCTCCCCCTCCGGCCCCGTCACCGTCACCCTCGTCCGCGCCGCCAGCCTGCCCGGCCTGCCCGCGGACGCCACGCCCGAGGGCTACACCATTACCCCCGGAGCCACTCCAGCCTCACTCACCCTCACCGCCGCCACCTCCATCGGCCTCTTCTACGCCGCCCAGACCCTCAAGCAGCTCATCGAAGGCGACGGCCCCGCCGCCGTCCTCCACCTCGCCACCATCCGCGACTGGCCCGCCATGCGCTACCGCGGCCTCCATGACGATCTCTCCCGCGGCCCCGTCCCCACCCTCGCCTTCCAGAAACACCTCATCCAGCAGCTCGCCGCCTACAAAGTCAACATCTACTCCCCCTACTTCGAAAACACCCAGCAGTACGCCTCCAACCCGCTCCCCGCCCCGCCCGGCGGCAGCATCTCCGCCGCCGACGCACGCGAGCTCTCCGCCTTCGCCGCCCGCTACCACATCACCATCATCCCCGAGCAGGAAGCCTTCGGCCACCTCCGCCACTCCCTCATCTGGGAGCAGTACCAGTCCCTCGCCGAAACCCCCCACGGCGCCGTCCTCACCCCCACCCAGCCCGGCTCGCTCACCCTCATCAACCAGTGGTTCACCGAACTGGCCCAGCTCTATCCCGGGCCCTTCCTCCACATCGGCGCCGACGAAACCATCGACCTCGGCGTCGGCGCCACCAAGGCCGACGTCGACGACCGCACCCTCCCCGTCGTCTACCTCGATTTCCTCCAGAAGATCGTCGCCACCCTCCAGCCTCTGCACCGCCGCATCCTCTTCTGGGGTGACATCGCCCAGGGCTCGCCCGCCCTCCTCAAGGCCCTCCCCCAATCCTTCAAGGCCCAGACCATCGCCGTCGCCTGGGGCTACTCCCCCGACCCCAAAGGCTTCGCCCACATCATGAAGCCCTACACCGACGCCGGCATCGAGGTCTGGGCCGCGCCCTCCATCAACAACTACCGGCAGGTCTATCCCAACCAGGCCCTCGCCCTCGAAGACATCCAGCAGTTCACCCGCGACGCCCAGCGCTACGGCGCCACCGGCCAGCTCAACACCCTCTGGGACGACGACGGCGAATCCCTCGCCGACCAGAACTGGTACGGCATCCTCTTCGGCGCCGCCGCCGCCTGGCAGCCCGGCGAATCCTCCATCCCCGCCTTCCAGTCCTCCTTCGCCCAGGTCTTCCATGGCGACCGCACCGGCCTCCTCAACCAGGCCCAGCTCGAGCTCACCGCCGCCATGGCCGAGCTCCACGACGCCAGGATCATCGGCGCCACCGAAGGCACCGACGGCCTCTTCTGGGCCGATCCCTGGCAAAACGCCAACCAGCCCGGCTCCTCCACCAAAGACGGCCAGCTCTTCGCTTCCCGCATCAAGCCCGTCTCTTCCGACGTCCGCCTCCACGCCGAACGCGCCCTCACCCTCATCGCCCAGGCCCGCGCCGCCGCCCCCGCCAATCTGTCATTCCGAGGCAAAGCCGAGGAACCTGCTTCTCGCTCCAACCCGCCAGGCCCCGGTGCCCCATCCATGGCGTCCTCTGCCGTGGGTGGGCTCGACGCCTCCAGCCCAGCCCTCGCCTTCGCCGAACCACCCGACCCCGCCAACGCCTACCCCTCGCCACCAACCTCCCTGCGCGAGACCAACGCCATCGACGCCATGGAGCTCGGCGCCCGCCGCATCGACTTCCTCGCCCTCAAATTCCAGCTCGCCGACGAGATGGTCGCCGCCTACGCCCGCGCCTACGCCGCCTCGCTCTCCACCGACCCCAAACTCCGCCGCACCATCTCCCGCGAGCTCTCCGACATCAACGGCGTCAACGGTCGCATGCAGGACATCATCGCCGGCTACGCCCAGCTCCGCGACCTCTTCGCCCAGGCCTGGCTCCGCACCAATCGCCCCGCCAACCTCCGCCCCATCCTCGAGCACTACGACCTCGAAGCCCAGCTCTGGCAGCAGCGCGCCGACCGCATCCGCACCGCCCAGCGCCAATACTCCGAAACCAAAACCCTCCCCCCCGCCACCGACCTCGGCCTCCCCCACTAACCCCACCCCGAACCGTGTCATCCTGAGCGAGGCGCAGCCGAGCCGAAGGACCCGCATCTGCCGTTGCCTCCGCCTGAAGGTACCCCAAGGCTTCAGCCTTGGGTCTCCAAGGCCGCAGCAAGAACCGACGCCGCGCCTTCTCTGCCCTCTTCCCTCCTCCCTTCAGCCCCTGCGGTATGCTCTCTTCTCAGAGCCTCATGCCCACCCTCACCGCCCGAACCTTGATCACCGCCATCGGCTCCATCGCCTACCCCGCCATCACCATCAGCGCTGACGGCCTCATCCAGGACATCTCCACCGACCCCACCATCCGCAGCCAGGCCATCCTCACCCCAACCTTCCTCGACGTCCACATCCACGGCGCCGCCAACCACGACGTCATGTCCGCCTCGCCCGCCGGCCTCTCCGCCATCCAGCAATTCCTCGCCGCCCACGGCACCAGCCACTACCTTCCCACCACCGTCACCGCCTCCATCGACCAGACCCTCCGCTCCCTCGAAGCCCTCGCCGACGCCATCGAGTCCCCCACGCCCTCCAACCAAGCCATCCCCATCGGCATCCACCTCGAAGGCCCCTTCCTCTCCCACGCCAAGCGCGGCGTCCACTCCCCCGAGCTCCTCCAGCCGCCCTCCATCCCGCTCTTCGACCGCTTCCGCGCCGCCGCCCGCAACCACATCCGCCTCCTCACCATCGCCCCCGAGCTGCCGGGCGCAGCCGGGGTTGCTTCTAGTGCACTAGACCTCATTCGCCACGCCACCGCCCTCGACATCCGCACCAGCCTCGGCCACACCGATGCCACCGCCGCCCGGGCCCGCGCCGCCATCGCCGCCGGCGCCTCCTCCGCCACCCACACCTTCAACGCCATGCGCCCGCTCGACCACCGCGAACCCGGCGTCCTCGGGGTCATCCTCGACACTCAACAGCAGTATTCAGAACTCATCTGCGACGGCATCCACGTCGACCCCACTCTCGTCCGCCTCTGGCTCCGCCTCAAAGGCGAACGCGCCATCCTCGTCACCGACGGCATCTCCGCCACCGGCATGCCCGACGGCAGCTACACCCTCGGCCCCCTGGCCGTCACCGTCGCCCAAGGCAAAGCCACCCTCACCAACTCCCCCAACACCCTCGCCGGCTCCGTCCTCACCCTCGACCGCGCCGTCGCCAACCTGCAAGCCTTCACCGGCTGCACCCTCGAGCAAGCCGTCCGCTGCGCCAGCAGCCAGCCGGCCGCCCTCCTCGGCCTCGACGACCGCATCGCGAGCCTCCGCCCCGGCCAGCCCGCGAACTTCAACCAGTACACCCCCGCGGGCCAGCTCGAAGCCACCTGGCTCCGCGGCATCCGCGTCTAGCGCGCCGTCTGCCCCGGCCTCTGCGCCACGTGCCAAAGCACCCCCGACGGATCGAACACATACGCCACCCTCAGCCCCCAGGGCTGCCTCGCCGGCGGCCGCGGAGCCTCAACCCCGAACTTCTCCGCCAGCCCGATCCCTTCCACCCGCCGCCACCAACCCTCCAGATCGTTCACCATCAGCTGCATCATGTAGTTGCTCGCAAATCCCTCCGCCTCAAACTCCTGCAGCAGAAAGCTGAACGCCCCCACCTCAATCAACCCCAGCCCCGTATCCAACTGCGACACGGCAAACCCCAGCTCCCTATAAAACCGCATGCTCTTCGCAAAATCCGACGCCGGCACAAACGGCCGCAACGCCACCACATCCCCGCTCTCTTTGCTCATCCCGTCTCCCTCACCTCAACGTGTACGCCGCCCCCGCCACTGCCGGCACATCCTTCGAAGCGTCCATCGCCACCGCGCCCTCGAGCCCCCTGCCCGTCACGTGGTACGTATTCAGCAGCGCCCCGCTGAACCCTCTCACCTTCACATCCTTCACCTCTACGTTCTTCGCATTCGCAATGAACATCCCCTTTCCGCACGTCCCGGTGATGTTCTCGAGCACCAGCCCGTCCAGCGGCTTCTCCGCCGTCAGCTCCGTCGCCTGCACCAGCACCGGCACATCCGTCACCCTCACGTTCGTAAAGCGATAGTTCCTCACCGTCGGGATCCCCGCCAGTCCTCCTACCGGAAACTCATCCTGCAGCCCGCTCCCCGCCATGTTGATGCGCAGAAAGCCCAGCCCCGTCCCGCTCACATCCACGTCGTCGACCGAGATATCTTCGACAAACGCGCCGCGGCCCGGCCGGCTCTTGATGTAGACGGCGTGCGTCTTCGCGCCCGTAAACCTGCAATGCGCGATCCGCACCTTCCTGATCCCGCCCGAGGTCTCGCTCCCGATCCCGATGCACGCGAACAGCGAGTCCGCAAACGTGCAGTTCGTGATCTCGATATCCTCGCTCGTCCGCAGCAGCGAATACGCCTCCGCGCCGCGCCCGCTCTTGATCGAAATACAGTCGTCCCCTGTCGCAATGTCGCAGCGGTCGATCGTCACTCGCCGGCACGAATCCACATCGATCCCGTCCCCGTTCCCGCCCGTGGACCGGATCGTCAGCCCCGTGATCGTCACGTCCTCGCAGTTCGTCGGGTGCACGCTCCACATGTGGAAGTAGTCCGTCGCGAACCCGTCCAGCCTCACGCCCTTGCACCCGATCGGCTCTACCAGGCACGGATGCCGCAGCGGCTGATCCTTCGTCGGCCGCCCGCCCAGTTCATGCGCGCCCTGGATCATCCCCTCGCCCACAATCCCGATCCCCGCCGAATCCCGCGCCGAAATCAGCCCCAGGTACCCCTGGATCCACTTGCCCTCCCAGCGCACCTGCCCCACCTTGTAGTCCGTAAACTCCGCCGAGCCCTTCAGCACCGCACCTTGCTCGAGCCGCAGCGTCACGCCGCTGCGCAGCTCGATCCCGCCGGTAAGATACGTCCCCGCCGGCACCACCACCATCCCACCCCCAAACACCCCGCAGCGATCGATCGCCAGTTGCAGGGCCGCCGTATCCTTCGCTACCCCATCCCCCACCGCTCCGTACTCCTTCACGTTCAACGTCACCCGGCGCGCCCCGGCCGCCGCCGTCTGCCCTCCTCCCACCTGCGCCCGCAACCCCGCCCCGCCCACCGCCGCTCCAACCCCAACCAGAAACCCCCGCCGATCAACCCCCATCATCCCTCCTCTGTAGACCCGGCGCTCAGCTGTGGCTGCCTCTAGCTCCCGGCTCCTAGCTCTCGCTCTCCGCCCTCAGCTCTTAGCTCTTAGCTGCCTTTTGCTTTCAGCTTTCAGTTCTCGAACGAACCAAGCCAGCCCCAAGCCGCCTTGCCCTCCACATCGCTCCCTCCATTGAGTCCACCGCCGCCTCCGCCAGCCTCAGCCCCGGACAATCCTCCCCCACGCGCTCCGTCATCCTCCGTCGCACCCAGCCGATCTTCTCCACCACGCTGCCCGTAAACGCCACCACAACCTCCCGGTCAAACCTCGCCTCGCCGACCGCCTGCATCTTTTTCCAAACGATCGCCACCTGCTTGCCCAGCTCATTGCCCGCCTTCGCGAGCAGCCGCTGCGCCATCTCGTCTCCCGCCTCCGCGCACCGCACCACCACCGGCGTCAACGCCGCGAAATCCGGTCCCGGCCTCGCGTTCGCCACCCCCAGCATCCCGCCCAGGTCCTCAGCGCCCCACGCCTGCCGGATCGCCTCGAACATCGTCGTCTCCACCCCCTCGTCGTACGCCCGAAAGATCTTTCGCACCGCCTCCCGCCCAATCCAGTAACCTGACCCCTCATCCCCGATCGCGGGCCCCCAACCACCCGCCGTAAACCGCTCTCCCCCCGGGCAGCGCCCCAGCACGATCGCTCCCGTGCCTCCAATCACCAGTATCCCCGGCCCTCCGCGAAACGCGGCATCGAGCGCAATCTCGTCATCCCCGCACACCTCCACCTCACCGCCCACGCACTCTCCCACGACGCGCGCCGCCCACTCCCGCACCTCCGGTATCGAGTAACCCGAGATCCCCACGCACGTCCGCGATACCTCCTCCAGCGCCACACCCGACGCCGCCTCCACCTCGCGCAGCAGTCCCCGCATCCGTGCCGTCGCCACCTCCCGGCTCACCCGCGTCGACTTCACCGTCCCGCATACCGCCTTGCCCAGCACCCGCGTCTCATCGCCCAGCCAGCACTGGGTCTTCGTCCCGCCCGAATCCAACCCCACAAAATACGCCATCAAACGCCTTCCCCTGACGGAAACCTACACGCCTAACCCTCAACCCCAAACCAAACCCATAGATCGTGCCGTTGCTCTTGCTCTCCTCCGCCTGACTGCCCGAACATCCCGAAGCCACACTCCCTCACAAGCCCGTTATCATACCCTCACCACGCCTCCGCAGGAGTTCCTCCGTTTGCCCTCGACTCCGCCCCTGACTCTCCCATCCCGCCTCTCCACTCCCGACCTCGCCATCGTCGTCCTCTACCTCATCGCCATCACCCTCTTCGGACTAAGCTTCCGCAAGCGCGGCGGTAAAGACAAGTCCCTCAAATCCTACTTCCTCGCCGACAACACCATCCCCTGGTGGGCCATCGCGCTCTCCATCGTCTCCGCCGAGACCTCCACCCTCACCATCATCTCCATTCCCGGCGTCGCCTTCGCCGGCGACCTCGGCTTCCTCCAGGTCGTCCTCGGCTACATGCTCGGCCGCATCGTCGTCGCTCTCCTCTTCCTCCCCCGTTACTTCCGCGGCGAGATGCTGACCGCCTACCAGCTCATCAACCAACGCTTCAGCAGCGACCGCCCCTTCGGCCACACGCTTTACAAACTCACCGCCGGCCTATTCCTCCTCACCCGCGCCGCCGCCGAGGGCGTCCGCGTCTTCGCCATCTCCATCGTCGTCGGCATTGCCATCGGCACCGGCGACATCCTCTCCATCGCCCTCATCTCCGCCCTCACCCTCCTCTACACCTTCGAGGGAGGCATGGCCGCCGTGATCTGGACCGACGTCGTTCAGATGGCGCTCTACGTCGCCGGCACCCTCGTCGCGCTCTGGACGCTCAGCCACCACGTCCCCGGCGGCTGGACGCACATCCACGCGGTAGCCGCGCCCCTCGGCAAATTCCACTGGCTCAACTTCTCGCTCAACCTCACCCAGTCCTACACTTTCTGGGCCGGCGTCCTGGGCGGAACCTTCCTCACCATGGCCTCCCACGGCACCGACCAGCTCATGGTCCAGCGCATGCTCGCCGCCCGCAACCTCCGCCAGTCCCGCCTCGCCCTGCTCTCCTCCGGCCTCGTCATCTTCCTCCAGTTCACCCTCTTCCTCCTCATCGGCGTCGGCCTCTTCGTCTTCTACGGACCCGCAAACCCCTTGGGTGCCCCATCCATCGCGCGCTCCGCGATGGGTGGGATCTCCACCCTCTCCCCCGACCGCATCTTCCCCACCTTCATCGTCCACCAGATGCCCCACGGAGTCGCCGGCCTGCTGGTCGCCGCCATCCTGGCCGCCGCCATGTCCAACCTCTCCGCCGCCCTCAACTCCCTCGCCTCCACCACCGTGATCGACTTCTGGCTCCCCTTCCGCACCCCCAAACCCTCGGTCATCCTGAGCGAGGGCGCGCCAGCGCCGCAGTCGAAGGACCCCGAAGCCTCCCACCCCGCCACGTCAGCCCGAGCCTTTCAGCCCTCTGCACCTCCTCCCCTCCACCCGCCAGACACCGCCCTCATCTCCCGCCTCGCCACCGTCTTCTGGGCGCTCGTCCTCTTCGCCATCGCCGTCTACTCCATCCACGCCGGCGGCAAAGGCCACGTGGTCGAGACCGGGCTAAGTATCGCCTCCGTCGCCTACGGCTGCTTATTAGGAGTCTTCCTCCTCGGCACCCTCACCCGCTACGCCACCCAGACAGGAGCCATCCTCGGCATGATCTCAGGCCTTGCCCTCAACCTCTATCTCTGGAAGTTCACCCCCGTCGCCTTCACCTGGTACGTCCTCATCGGCTCCCTCGCCACCTTCGCCATCGGCTCCTTCTTCTCCCTCATCCTGCCGAAACCCCGCCGCAGGACCGCTACGGCGATCGCTCTGTTGCTCTGCTTTTCTTCTTTGTCATTCCGTAGCGAGGCGCAGAAACCTGCTTCTGTCGTTGCGCTTGCCTACAGGTACCCCAAGGCTTCAGCCTTGGGTCTCTCTAACGGAGTTGAAAGGATCGGGCTTCAGCCCCTGGGGTATGCTCTCCTATCCCAGCCACACGCCCCGGACTTCACTCCCGCCTCCGCCCTCATCAACCAGGCCATAGCCGCCCACAAACTCCCCGGAGCCGTCCTCCTCGTCGGCCACAACGGCCACATCGTCTTCGAGCAAGCCTACGGCCTCCGCAAACTCGCCAACGAGCCCGGCCTCGACGGCAAACCCTCGCCCGCCGAGCCCATGACCCTCGACACCATCTTCGACATGGCGTCCCTCACCAAAGTCCTCGTCACCACCACCGCCATCCTCCAGCTCTACGAACAAGGCAAACTCGACCTCGACACTCCCGTCGCCCACTACCTCCCCGCCTTCGCCACCGCCGCCCCACAACCCGACGTCATCCCGAGCGGAGCGCAGAGCGCGCAGTCGAGGGACCCCGACGCGTCCCGCACCCCAACCACCGCCGAACCCTTTCCGCCCCCGGCACAATCCCCTGCCCTCGCCTGGAAATCCCAGATCACCATCCGCCAACTCCTGACCCACTACTCCGGCCTCCCCGAAGACGTCTCCCTCAAGGATCCCTGGGGCCTCGCCGCCCCCGACAAAGCCGAGGGCATCCGCCGCGCCATGGCCTCCGTCCCCTACGGCCCACCCGGCCTCACCTTCAAATACTCCGATATCAACTTCATCAGCCTCGGCTACCTCGTGGAAACCCTCTCCGGCCAACCCCTCGACGACTACGCCCAACACCACATCTTCACCCCCCTCGCAATGACCGAGACCCGCTACCTGCCGCTCGCGAAGGCCTGCGGTCCCATAGATATCTCCGGCTCCGCGCTCTCCTTACCCCCCGCAAGCGGCCCCCGTGCCCCATCCATCGCGCCTCTCGCGATGGGTGGGAACGCAGACCGCTCGCTCGCCGGTCTTCCCTGCCCCGCCGAAGCTTGGCACGCCTCCGAACTTATCCCGCGCATCGCCCCCACCGCCCACGACGACGAATCCGAATCGAACCCCTCCCTCAACCCCGACTTCGACCACCTCCTCCGAGGCACCGTCCACGACCCCACCACCCGCCGCATGGGAGGAGTCGCCGGCCACGCCGGCGTCTTCTCCACCGCCCAAGACACCGCGAAGTTCTGCCAGGCCCTCCTCGACAAACTCCTCCACAACACCGGCCCCTTCCCCCTCCAGCAATCCACCCTCCAGCTAGCCACCAGCCCTCAGGCACCCGCCACCGCCCTCCCCAACGCCACCATCTTCAGCCAGGACCAGCAGCCCACCAAAGGCGTCGCCCAGCGCGGGCTCGGCTGGGACATCAACTCCCCCTTCTCCCGCCCCCGCGGCGAGATTTTCCCCATCGCCACCGGCGGCTACGGCAAGCCCGGCCATCCCGGCAGCTTCGGCCACACCGGCTTCACCGGCACCAGCATCTGGATCGACCCCGTCTCCGACACCTACGTCATCCTGCTCGCCAACGCCATCCACCCCCGCGGCGGCGCCCCCATCTCCCCCCTCCGCTCCGCCGTAGCCACCGCCGTCGCCCACGCGATCATGTGTTCCGAGCCCAACACATTCTGCGATCTGACGAAACTTCCTCGGACCGCCACCAACCCGGGTGCCCCATTCATCGCGCCCTCTGCGATGAGTGGGCCATCGGGCGGAACCCAACCGCCCTCCCCCGAAACCGTCCCCACCCTCACCGGCATCGACGTCCTCGAACAAACCAGCTTCGCCGCCCTCAACTCCCTCGCCGCCACCCTCAACCATCCTCTGCGCCTCGGCCTCCTCACCAACCAGTCCGGCCTCGACCGCCACGGCGCTCGCACTATCGACATCCTCCTCCACGCCGGCCCATCCATCGCCCTCACCACCCTCTTCTCCCCCGAGCACGGCCTCTACGGCAAGCAGGACACCGAAAACCTCAAGTCCGAAGCCGACCCCGTCTCCCATCTCCCCGTCATCTCCCTCTACGGTCTCAAATCCTCCGACAAGCATCCCCGCCAGTCCGACCTCAAAGCTCTCGACGCCATCCTCATCGACCTCCAGGACATCGGCGCCCGCTTCTGGACCTACGAGACCCTCCTCGGCTACATGCTCGAGTCCTGCGCCCACGCCCACATCCCCGTCTTCGTCCTGGACCGCCCCAACCCCATCGACGGCCTCGCCCGCGACATCCAGGGCCCCGCCCCCGACCTCGGCGTCGAATCCTACTTCGACTTCATGCCCCTGCCCGTCCGCCACTCCCTCACCATCGGCGAGCTCGCCCGCTACTTCAACGCCTTCGCCACCGAGGTCCAGCTCGACCCGCGCCTGCTCGACGCCGGCTCCGTCGAGATCGGCACCCCCGGCCAGGGCGTCGAGCCTCCCGCTACCCAGCCCGGCCTGCACGCGCAACTTACCGTCATTGCCATGCAAAACTGGTCGCGCAGCCAGTACTTCACCAGCACCGGCCTGCCCTGGACGCCGCCCAGCCCCAACATGCGCACCCCCGCCACCGCCATCGTCTATCCCGGCGTCGCCCAGCTCGAGTACAACCCCATCTCCGTCGGCCGCGGCTTTCCCGCCCCCTACGAGAACATCGGCGCACCCTGGCTCAAAGCCCCCGAACTCGCCGCCTACCTCACCGCCCGCCACATCCCCGGCATCACCATCACCCCCACCTCGCTCACCATCGCCGAAACCGCCGAGCACTATCCCTTCCACGGCCAGACCATCCCCGGCATCCACTTTCAAGTCACCGACCCTGCCGCGTTCGACAGCCCCGAGTTCGGCATCGAGCTCCTCTCCGCCCTCAACCACCTCTACCCCGCGGAGCTTCACCTTGAACGCGCCCGGACCCTTCTCCTCAACGCCGCCACACTCGAAGCCCTCAAACAGGGTCGCGACCCGCGCGACATCGCCGCCTCCTGGCAGCCCGCCATTCAGGCTTTCGCCGAACGCCGCAAATCGATCCTGCTCTATCCTTGAGCGTGCTTCACCCGGCACCCATCCCCCTCATTCGAAGCGACTAATCCCGAACCGGTCCCGTCTAATGACCAGCGAATGAAAGAGCCCATTCGAAAACTGGATCGTCGGACCGCCTCCATCCTGCTCAAGCCCACCCGGCTCGTCGTCGCGGCCCTGATCCTCCGCCCGGCCGGCGAAACCTCTGAAATCCTTATCTGCCAACGCAAGCCCGATCAGCCCATGAGCCTCAAGTGGGAGTTCCCTGGCGGCAAGGTCGAGGACGGCGAAACCTCCGAGCAGGCCCTCGCCCGCGAGCTCGACGAAGAGCTCGGCATCTCCGCCACCATTGGCCGCCGCGTCGCCGCCCTGCGCCACCGCTACCGCAACGGCGGCGCCATCGACCTCCAGTTCTTCCTGGTCAACGAGTTCTCCGGCGCCCTCGAAAACCGCATCTTCAACGACGTCCGCTGGTCCCCCCTGAGCGCTCTCCCCGGCTACGACTTCCTCGCCGCCGACCTCGGCCTCATCCGCGACCTCTCCGAAGGCAAACTCCTCTAACCCCAGCGGCAGGGCCGTCATTCTGAGCCAGGCGTCATTCTGAGCCAAGCGAAGAAATCAGTATGTCCGCCTAACCTCCCAGCCAAACCCACCCCCAAAACTGCGTCATCCTGAGCGAAGTTTGCCGCGCCTTTGCGACAAACGCAGCCGAAGGACCCCGAAGAACCCCACCCCACCCACACACTCCGGACCCTTCTCCCACGAACGTCGAAGCCGGCGCCGCGGCTGCCCCACATCTCGCCTCTGAGATGTGGATCTCACCACCTCCACTCCCCAGCGAGCTCCAGCCCCAAAGACCTGTCAACCCCCCAGACCACCTAACCCCCTCACCCGAAACGAGATAACTCTGGCACATCCACCTCCACCCAACCGCTACAATTAACCCATACACCAAGGCCCGACCCACATCCCAGAGCCAGGTAGTGTCCTAATTTGAATTGCTCACCCCGCATGGATGTCCCTTCTAATCCGCTCTCGAATCCATTCTGAAAGCGTCTGCCCGGTAACCCTTGCGGATGCCGTCATGCACTTTATATCCGCTTCGTTGAAGCGCACCGCGATCAACTTTCCCTTAGCCTCCCCTTTGGGGAGCTTAGGGCGTCCCACTGGATTGGGCTTAGGCTTGGCTGGCATAGTAGTCTCTCGCAATCGCGGTTCTAACTGCCAACATGGGGGAGACGGCGGGTGGAATGTGAAGCACTGTCACATGCCGTACGGGGTCGTTAGGATCGTCAGTTTCATGTGACCAGGCGTAAGCCGTGTCGGTCTCGGGATGGCCGTACAGGTGGAATACCTCGACCATTCCCTGCCAGATCGTCTTACCCTGAAAAACCTCATGCACAGGCACGGACTCACGGTGCGTAGCTTCCGCACCGTGTAGCTCTCGAATCACTTTCTGCAAGGTCGGGATATGGCTCATGCAATGGCCTCCAATAGCTCTCCAACCTTCCACTGAGAGGTTGCCACTCCAGCCGCAACCGCTGGGGTCGTCTTGAGAGTGCTATGACGTTTGACGAAGTTGTAGAAGGCAAAGTGTAGCCCAACCGCCGCGTCGAAGTTCTCACGCTTCTTGGAGAATGCAAGGGTAAGACGGGTGAGGCGGCGCATGTGAAGGCGGGTGGTAGCGTTGAGACGCTCCACATAGCTAGTCGAAATCAGGTCCACGTTAGGCTGTCCAATCTGCACGAACTTCTCAGCAGAGAGTACGCCCTCGGTGCTGTACCGACGCTCTCCGAACTCCATCGTCCCGTAAGTCTTTACGACTCGGGCATAGTCAACGTTCTGACCGAACGACTCTTGAATTGCCTGTAAATAGGCTGGCAGCCCATCCGTCGAAATCTGCACCCGGTTGTTCAAGCGGCTGGCAACGTCCGCGACGAAGGCCCTTGCGTTCGCCGTGTTGCGCTCTCCAGTGCGGAAGCTGGGAACCAGTTTAGTATCGGCGTCGATTGCGCACCACGTCCAAACGGAACCGACCCCTGTCTCCCCTTTCTGCACGTTGCGCTCTTTTTTTCCGACAAACCCCCAAATCTCGTCCAGCTCCAAACGGGTGCAAGAGAGGTTGCGCATGGAAGAGTCCATTAGGGTCGTGCAACCCTTCCCAACCTTGACGCCCAACCGCATGATCGTATCGCGGTGAACTCCCGTCATGCGCTCGATGGAGCGAATGGAAGAGCCTTCAGTGAGAGCCGCGACGATTGCGATTTGCTTGTCGGTGTTGAGTACGTTTGCCATACAATTACTGTATAACGATAATTAGCGATGGTCAAGAGTTTTTGTAAAACAATTTTTCAAAATAAGACACTACTCTATTGCAAGGGAGGACATTAGCGTTTAAACTTTGTGAAGTTGAGGTGGCCCCGGCCGGATTCGGACCGACATCGACCCGTGAGTAAGACAGGCGCTTTGTCCAATTAAGCTACGGGGCCATAGAAGAAAGCATCGGACGAGAGAGACGGGCAGCCTCCGATTTGTCTACATCCCTCCCGACCGATGGAAGCCGCAAACGTAGCAATCCGCTTGCGGGAAAATGGTGAGAACCTGGCCCCAGAGACGCCAAACTTTCGACGGGAAAGCGTCTCTGGGGTTCCTCCGTTTACGCCGCTAGTGGCGGTTCCCCACTAGAGACTGTCCATTCTTCTCATCTGAAATACCTCCGTAAAATCCATTAGGCCGCTTCCTCCTGTGGTGTATCGACACGGTTTGTTTCGTAACGGTGCGGATCCCGTCCCTTACCCGCATATGTGCGAGTGATGTAATTTCGAGCGACCAAGTTTTGAAGTGCTACCCCGATTGAGTTCATCAAAGTGTCGGGATTGGTGGGGAGTGCGGCATTATTGCTTTGCATCAGCGCATCCCTGACGGTGGCAGAGGTATATTCTTCCGTCGTCAAATCGGCATACTTCCTAACAGCATCCTCGACAGCCGAGGGAACGCGTGGGGGAGTGCGCACGTTCCTTTCAGCGGGCGCGGACTCGTCGTCGAAGATGGATTCGATGTCGGATGGCATCTTATCCTCCCCTTCGGGGATGAGCGAAAGCAACGCGTCAAATGCACGCATCTTGCGGTTGTGGCTTTCGGTCTCTCGTGTCCTAGCGGCTTCGATTTTGGCGCGGGTCATCATGGTGTACACGTAGAATACACGGTCAAACCACGGCGTGCCTATCTGCTCCAAGTGCAATTGTGGGAAAAAGGTCATTAATGACGGTCGTGCTAAGGTGAAGAAACCGCGAACCGGAGGCTCCAGCGGTGATGCGAGGCGATTCAAATTAGGACACTACCCAGAGCCAGGCCTAAATCGTTTGTTTTCAAATTTTTGACTCTCAACCAGGGGGAAGGGGGGGTATACCCGTCACCCATGCAACTGCCCCCACACATACACCACCGTCAGCACGATCACCACGCCCGCCGTCAGCCACGCCACCACGTTGAACAGCAGCGAGTTCACGAACTTCCCCATCAATTCGTGCTTGTTGATCAGCTTCAGCATGAAGATCAGCACCACCGGCAGCAGCACCCCGTTCAACACCTGCGACAGCAGCGCGAACTTCTGCATCGGGAAGTTTGGAATCAGCACCGTCGCCGCACCCAGCGCAATCAGCAGCGTATAAAACCAGTAGAAGAACGGCGCCTCGCCCCACGTCTTGTCCAGCCCGCTCTCGAACCCCAGCCCTTCGCACACCGTATACGCCGTCGAAAGCGGCAGGATCGACGCCGCGAACAGCGACGCATTGAACAGCCCCGCCGCGAACAGGATGAACGCATACTGCCCCGCCAGCGGCTTCATCGCCAGCGCCGCCACGCTCGCGTCCGGAATATCCTTGATCCCGTGCGCGAACAGCGTCGCGGCGCACGCCACAATAATGAACCATGCCACGATGTCCGTGAACACCGAACCCACGATCACGTCCAGCCGCGACGCCTTGTATTGCCGCACCGTAATGCCCTTGTCCACAATCGAGGACTGCAGGTAAAACTGCATCCACGGCGTGATCGTCGTCCCGATCACCCCCACCGTCATGTACACATACGCCTTGTCGCTCCACACCCCGCGGCCCGGCAGCTTCACCGTCTCCACCAGCGCGTTGTGCCAGTTCGGCTGGCTCAGCACCCCGGCCACGATGTACGCAATGTAAAACACGCTCGCGATCAGGAAGATCTTCTCCACCTTGCTGTAGTCGCCTTTCACCACCAGCGCCCACACCAGCCCCGCCGCGATCGGCACGCTCACAAACTTGCTCACGTGGAACAGCCCCATGCTGCCCGCAATCCCCACAAACTCCGTGATCACGTTGGTGAAGTTCACGATAACCAGCAGGATCATCATCACGAACGTCATGCGCAGCCCGAACTCCTCGCGGATCAGGTCGCTCAGCCCTTTGCCCGTCACCACGCCCATCCTGGCGCACATCTCCTGCACCACGATCAGCGCCAGCGTGATCGGGATCATCGTCCACAGCAGCGTGTACCCGTACGCCGCGCCCGCTTGCGAGTAGGTAAAGATCCCGCCCGCATCGTTGTCCACGTTGGCCGTAATAAACCCCGGCCCCAGCACCGCGAAGATCAGGATGACGCGCACCCGCCAGCTGCGCAGGCCCGACCGGAAGCCGGCCCGAAAGAAGGAGCTCAAGCCACCGCCCCCATCCCGCCCGGCCCCGCCCCGTACCCGGAAACCACTTCCGCTCGCACCAGCCAGTAGAGCCGCATCGCCGCCTCGCCCGCCGCCCGGTCGTCCACCAGCGCGACGTTGCGCCGGATGTGCTCCGCGCGCTTCGACGAAAACAGGATGACGCTGTCTGGATTGCACTCGAGCGAAGCCTTCAACATCAGCCCCGCCAGCACCTCGGCCTCGCCCACATCCACCCCGCAGTAGTCTGACCACCGCCGGCACCGCGCCTCATCTCCCCGCAGCGCCTCATGCAACGCCTTGAAATTCTCCGTTAGCGCCCGGTGATGCATTCGGAACGCCATCCCCGGCCCGATCAACCCGTCCAGCACCGACCACTCATACTGCAGCACCGGGCAGTACGCCGGCCGCTCGCTCACCAGCGCCGCAATCTTCTTCGCCTCGCTGCCCACGCCGAACGCGCCGATCTTACCCGCGCCAACCGCATCTTCCATCATCCGCAACAGCCCGTCGTCCTTCAGATCCGCCGCTTCGGCCTCATGCAGCAGCCACACATCCACCCGCTCCACCTGGAGCGCCCGCAGGCTCCGCTCCAGCGACTCCCGAGCCTCCGCCGCCGTGAACCGCGCCTTCGCCGGCGCCGCCCCGGGAACGCTTCCCGCCGCCTGCTGCAGCCGCCTCTTCACGCCCGGCGCCAGCCCGATCAACGGCCGCACCAGCTTCCGCGCCGCTCCTCGTGCCAGCGCCATCAGCGACCGCCCGCCGCCCGCCGGGATCCCATACTTGGTCGTCACCGTCACCTTGCCCCGGTGTCTCGCCAGGAACTCACCCAGGCACCCCTCCGCCTCCCCAAACCCATAACTCGGAGCCACATCAAAATGCCGCACCCCCGCGTCGAACGCCGCCTCCAGCATCCCCAGCGACTCCCGTCGCCCCAGCGACCCCATCAGGCTGGAGCACCCGAATCCCAGCCGCGTGGTCGTGCGTCCGCTCGTGCCCAGCGTAATCGTCTGCATCAAAACCCTCTTTGGCAATGTCGTAAGCGAGGCGCCAACAGCAAGCACGATCCCACGCAGCTTGGGGAACTTGGTACGAGTCCGCAGCGGCACGAACTCCGTTCTATCGTCTGGAATCACGCCTTCACGGTGAACTGCGGCAGCACCTCTAGCCTAACCCAGATGCTCCGCCAGCCGAACCGCCAGCGCCAGCAGGGTATGGGTCGGGTTCGAGAATCCCGACGTCGGAAACACCGCCGCGCTGCACACAAACACGTTCTTCGTCCCGTGCACCCGCAGGTCCATATCCACCACGCCGCCTGCGGCCGCCGCCGACATCCGCATCCCGCCCATGTGGTGGTTGCTGTCCTCGCATCGCCGCGCAAACCCCGTGCCGCCGTCCATCAACTCGCGCTCCACCGTCACCTCCGCCAGCCCCGCAAGCGAGGCCCGCGCCACCTCCGCGAATCTGCGGATGGTGGTCAGTTCTACCTCCGACACCTGCCAGTCCAGCCGTGTCCGCAGCATACCCAGCGCGTCCCGGCTCTCCGCCAGCGAGATGCTGCTCCCGCTCAGCGGCTCCTGCTCACAATGCACTCGCAGCATGATCTTTTCGTCCGGCGGATGATAGGCCCGATGTTCGACCGCATACCGCCACGTCTGCCGCGCCAGCAGCGGCAGATTCGCGATCATCCGCGCCGCGTCGCTCGGCTTGAGCTCCCCAAACCGCCCCCGCAACAGATGTTTCGCCGTACCCTTGATCTGTGCGAGTGTCTCGTCCACATCGCTCACAAAAGCCATCGTCGCGGCAACGTTCAACGTGTGCAGTCTTCGCTGCACCTTGTTCGCCAGCCGCAGTTTGGGATGATAGGTGTAAGCCCCGTTGTGAACGTTGTCGAACACCTCGTGAAACCTGGACAGGCTGCGCGGCGCCACCGCCCCCACATTCACATCGATGTGGTCCTGAAAGTGCTTCCCCAGCAGTCCCGACTCGTTCCACGCCGCCCGGCCCTCGCGCGGCTGCAAGAAGAATCGGCAACTCTCAATTCCGCCCAGGCAGAACACATACTCACTCGCCTGGAAGATCGTCTCCACACCCGTCAGCGTGCGGCACCGTACCCCCGCTGCCCGGCCGTCCTCCATCACCAGCTCCACCGCATTGGCATGCAGCCACACCGCTAAACCCGGATGCTTCTCCAGCGTCGCCTCATGCAGCCGCGCAAAGTTCGGCTCCGGACACCAGCGCGAAAAGTAAGGCTCCAGCTCAGCGAAGACCGGCGTCGTCCCGCCGATGCTGCGCCACACATCATCGTCGTGACGCAGCACCCTGCCCAGGCCCTCCAGCTCCATCGCCCGCGCGTAGAAACGTGTCAGCTCACTCTTCGGAAAAGGCCATCCGCTGCCCGCAACCCAATCCCGCGGAGCAAAGTCCTCCTCATCCAGCTCCAGTATCTGACCGCCCCACTTCGTCGTGGTCCCGCCCTTCGCCCGCACCCGGCCGGCGTGGATACCCTGGTGCGGCAGGCCCACGATCTGGCTTCCGTATGGCTCCTGGGACGCCTCCTCGACCTCGCCTCCGCCTCCCTCCAGCAGCACCACGCTCTTGCCCAGCCGCAGCAGCTCAACCGTCAGGATGATCCCGGCCGCGCCCGCACCCACCACGCAAACGTCAGCCTTGGCTTCGGTCTCGGAGCGTCCACGCAAAAGATCTCTGATCAACGCCCCACACCCGGGTGATCCTTCCCGACAAGTTCCCGCTCGATGCGCTCCATGATCATCTCCATCTGATGATCGTTGTTATACCCGTCCCGCTCCGCCCTGAGCTGCCCCGCCTTCGCGATCCTCGTTCGTGCCGCTTCATCCGGGAGGTACTTCAAAACTTTCGCCTTCAACTCCTCATACCCGTCGAAGAACACCGCCTCCTCATCTTCCACGAAACACCTCGAATGACCGCTTGATCGCTCCGCCAGCAGGAATCCTCCACACCCGGCGATTTCAAAGCTCTTCTGCGTATACTCGTCCTGGTTCGACTTCGTCAGGAAGCTGATGTTGATCTTCGATCGCCAGATTCCCCCCCGGTACGCATCCGCAAACAGCTCACCCTCGCGATACACCTTCGTGAACACATCCTCGCGCAGCGCCCGCTTCCACGCTCGCGTGGCTCCGGAGACCGCCAGCGGCACATTGTCTTCGCTCAGCTTCGTCAGGATCTCCGCGCGGTTGTCATAAGGCGTCCCAATGAACGACGCGTCGCGATCGCGGTGAGCGTCGGTCAGCGGCACCGGCGAAGGAAAGTGCATCGTCGGTTCAAACCCGATCAGCACCTTTACCACGTCCCTGGCGCCGCGCCGCTTGTACTCCGCGATGCTCACGTCCCGCTGCTGCACGTGCAGATCGAAATACGGGATGTCTTTTAAATACAGCCGCCAACCCGGATCTTTGCGCGGTCCGAACGGGTTATCGATCATGTAGCTGACCGTCTTGATCCCCAGCGCGCTCATCTTCCGCAATGTGCCTGGCTGAAGCAACAGGAGCTTGTCCGCCCAAAACACATCCGGCCGCTCCTGCTCTGCCATCTTCAGCAGATCGCGGTTCAATCTGCGCGCGTGCGGACCTGCCGCCAGCCGAAACGAAACCTTATGCAGCAGTTCGTTCTTCAGCTTGTAGTCCTGCGAGTTCAGCGTGACAAGCTGATGCCCCAGCCGCTCCAGCGCAAGCTTTCGGAACAGGCTCGCACTGCCGCTCGAGAGTCCCGCGGCATACAAAATCTTCATCAACCCTCCAACTCTCTCGCTAATGACTCGTCCGCAGCCACGCGATGACGTGCTCGGCGTGGATCACACCTGAAAGCTTTTTTTCCTCGTCCAGCACCGGCAGGCAGCGCAGGTTGTATTTGTCGAACAACTCCGCCACTTTGCGTCCATTCATCTCCAGCCCGCAGCTCACCAGGTGCCCATCATGCAGCGCCGCCAGCTTCTCGTCCCGGCTGGCCAGCATCATCTTCGCGAGCGGAATCGTTCCTTCAAGGTGTCCCGCCGCATCCACGACAAACACATCCGTGACCCGCTCGACATCCCCTTCAAACGCCTCGAGAGCCGCCATGGCGTCCCTTACCGAACCATCGCTGCCAACTGCAACATAGTCGCTCGTCATCAACCCGGCCGCACTGTCAGGCGAGTGCTCCAGCAGCTCCTCAACCTCGTGCCGCTCCTTCTCGCTCATCTCCTCCAGAATTGCGTCGGACCGCTCCTCCGACAGCTCCGAAAGCAGGTCCGCTGCCGCGCCCGGATCCATCTCCTCGATGATCCCCGCCACCCGCTCCGAGTCCATCGACTCGATCAGGTTGCGCTGCGTCTTGACCTCAACCTCCTCCAGCGCCTCCGCCGCCACCTCCTCATCCAGGCTCGAGAACAACGCCTGCCGCTCCGCCGGGGCAAGCTCTTCCAGAATGTCCGCCAGGTCCGACGGGTGCATCCTGGCCAGGCGATCCTGCTCGATCTTCAACCGCACCCGCCGTGCCGGATCGCGGTCGATCAGGTCAACGAAGTCCCACGGGATCACCGCCGCCCGCAGCTGACATGCGACCCGGTCCACGGCCTTCGCCGGCAGACCCTTCAGCAGCCGCCGCGCTGCACCGCGCAGCCCCACCTCCACCTCGGCGATGCGCAGCACCAGCGCGCAGCCCTGAGCCTCCGGCACGCCCGGCTCCCACACCATGTCAACGTCGTTCACCCGCACCACCTTGTGCCCGTGCACGTCGATGATCTGCTGGTCCAGCAAATCGCGCTCCAGCAACAGAAAGTCGTCCTCCTTGGTCATCACGGTCGGCGTCGCGCCCTCAACCAGCGACAGCCGCCCGGCGGCGTCCCGGCGCAGCGAACAGATGTTCACCAGCGACGGGCTGTCGCCGCGCTTCGAAGCCGCCAGCCGCACCACCAGCGCCTCCACCCGCGACGCATCCACCTGCGGCGACACGGCAAACTCGCGCACCCGCGCGAAGGCCTTGCCTCCCGCATCCAGGATCGGCACGCCCATCAATGCAGAGACGCTCGTCCTCGTGTTCGCCAGTGTGCTCACGTGATCCATGCCTCGGACGACGCGGACCGACGCCCCCGCCGCTTGCGTTACTTGCCGAAATCCACCGTCGGCGCCACATTGTTCTGCGCGCTGCCCTTGAAGTACTCGTCACGACGCGGGAACTTGGAGCCCGCCCACAAGCTGTTCGGAAACTGCCCCACATACACGTTGTAATCTTCAAGCGCCTTGTTATACCGCGCCCGTGCCACCGCAATCCGGTTCTCGGTGCCTGCAAGCTCGTCGGTCAAGGTCCGGAACTGCGCGTCCGACTTCAAGTTCGGATACGCCTCCTGCAGCCTCAGCAGCGGACTCACCGCCACGTCCAGCGCCGTATTGGCCTTGATGCTCGCCGACCGGTCGTTGCCCGCCGCCATCACCCCGGCGCGCGCGTTGGCAATGTTGGTCAGCACCGTCGTCTCCTCATTCACATAGCCCTTCACCGAGGCCACGATGTTCGGGATCAGGTCCATGCGCCGCTGCTGCTCCACGTTCACGTCTGAATACCTCTCATCCACGTCCGCGCTCTTCTGCACCATCACGTTGCGCGCGCTTACGTAGCTCCCGCCCACCAGCAGCAGCGCCAGCACAATCACGCCGGCTACGCCCAGCCCAACCCACAAACCTTTCATCCATCCTCCCGATGCATCATCGCAACTTCATCCTACTACCCTCAAAAGTCTCGCGATGCGCCGCCCCCGCCTGACTCGCCGCCTCCGGAGCCGCCAAACCCGCCTCCCGAATCGCCGTCTCCACCGCCGCCAAACCCTCCGCCTCCGCCCCCGCCGCCCATCATGTTCAACAGCACGTAGAAGAGCCAGCCGATGTGCCCCGTCCCGGCCAGAATCAGGATCAGGACGAGCACCGCGATCCCAACCACGATCTGCCCCGCCCCCAGGCGCTGCGTCGGCGCTGCCTGCTGATGGTAGGTGTGCACGATCGGCGTCAGCGTCACGCCCGCGTCCGCGGCCACCACGTCCGCCAGCCCCTGCGTCACCGTCATTAGCGCCTGGTCGTAGTTCCCTGCCGCAGCCAGCGGAGTCGCCTGGTCCAGGATCCGCCCCACCTTAGCATCCGGCAGCATGCCCTCAAGCCCGTAGCCGGTCTCCACCCTCAGCCCGTGCGGGTTCAGCACCAGTACGACCAGCGCGCTGCGGTCCTGGCCCTTCTTGCCCAGCTTCCACTTCTCTTCCAGCGCAACCGTGAATTGCTCGATCGTTTGTCCGTCGTCCAGCGACTTGATCGTCACCACGGCAATGTCCGCGTTGGCCTGGCCATGTACTTCCTGGCACAGGTCTTCGATCTGCCGTTGTCCGGCAGGGGTCAGCACCTGGGCAAAATCATTTACATACCGCGTCGGCAGCGGCAGGTCCGCCGCCTTCTGCGCGCGCGCTCCCAGCGCAGACAGTGCCAGCAGCAGCGCAATCAACCAGCGTGGCAGGGCGAGCGTCATGTCCTCAAAGTCCAACGTCCTCAAGTCTACGCTTCACCCTTGCCCGGCTATTTGCCTGTCGCCACCGTCACCCCGTTGGCCGCGTCCAGCCTCTCCACCATTCGCTTGTGCCGCGCAATCACCCGCTCACCAATCGCCGCCGCATCCTTCAGGTTCTGATCTCCGCCGGAGGTCGCCTCATCGTGAAACTCCTTCAGGTCCTTGCGATGATCTTCCGTCATGTACGTCAGGTATTCCTTGTCGAACTCCGCACCCGAGAGTCCGCTCAGCTTCTCGTACTCCGCCTGGTCGCCCTTACCCATCTTTGCCGGCAGCATGACACCCATGTTCTCCGCGATCGTCTGGATCGCGTTGTTCATCCGGCTGTGGTCATCCGCCATCCTCTGCCCGAACTTCTTCACATCGTCGCTGCTTGCCTTCTGTGCCGCGAGCTTCCCCAGCTGCACCTCTGCCAGCCCACCGGCCGCTGCCTTCCTCAGGAACATCTTGTCCCGCATCACCTTCAAGTCGTCGCTCGCGACCCCTGCGTTGCTGCTGTCATACGGAGTGGCCGACCGCTGCACCCCCGGCGTGGCCTGGCTTCCGTTGGTTCCGGGAACCGTCTGCGGATTGTTGGGCACCGGGTTCGGGTTGGGGTTCGGGTTTGCAACCGGATCCGTCTGCGCGTGCAGACCGAGCGGCAAAAGCAGACCTGCAGCCAGCATCAGCAGACGAAGGCCGCTGCCGGCACTCGCCCATCCCATCGTCATCCTTGTCTTCGTCATCGTCCGCTCCGGGTGACTCGCCAGCTCGTACGTGCTTGGTCGTCATCGCCGCCGCTTGCCGCGCAGCGCCGCATCTCTAGAGTTTGGTGTGCCTGAACATCGCTACGTTGCCTCTGGGCTGCACTGTATTCTGTTGCTGGAGCTATGACAAGCATGCCATCCGGCCTCACCCCCCAAAACTCCCTCTCCGCCCTCGACGACCGCTCCACCACCAGGCAACCCGCCCCGCCCGTGGCCCCGCGCCGGCCATCCCCCACGACCATCCACGGCCGCACCCTCCAGGACGACTACGCCTGGATGCGCGACAAGAGCTCACCCGAGCTGCTCGCCTACCTCGAAGCCGAAAACGCCTACACATCGGCCTTCATGCAGCCCACCGCCGGCCTTCAGTCCACGCTCTACACGGAGATGCTCTCCCACATCAAGGAGACCGACGAGTCCGTCCCCACGCCGGATCACGGCTGGTTCTACCAGAGCCGCACCGTCGAGGGCAGCCAATACCCCATCTACTCTCGCCGCGCCGCCCGCGGTGGCGCCTTCGACCCCGCGGCACCCGAGCAGGTCATGCTCGACGTCAACCTGCTCGCTGAAGGCCAGGCCTACATGGCCGTCGGAGCCATGGCCGTAAGCCCCGACGGCAACCTCCTCGCCTACTCCACCGACAACACCGGCTTCCGCCAGTACACCCTGCACCTCCGCGATCTCCGCACCGGCGCCGACCTCGCCGACACCGCACTTCGCACCGGCTCACTCGCCTGGGCTTCCGACTCGGTCACGCTCTTCTACACCACGGAGGACGAGCAGACCAAGCGGCACGACAAGCTCTTGCGCCACACCCTAGGCGCCAGCAGCGCGGACGACGCGCTCGTCTTTGAAGAGCTCGACGAACGCTTCAACGTAGGCGTCGGCCGTACCCGCGACCGCAGGTACCTCCTGGTTGAATCCGGCAGCCACACCACCAGCGAGTGCCGCTTCCTGCCTGCTGATGCGCCGCTCTCCCCGCTCACCCTCATCGCGCCCCGCGTCGACGACCAGGAGTACTACCCCGACCATCGCGACGGGGTCTTCTTCATCCGCACCAACGACACCACGCGCAACTTCCGCCTGGTCGTCGCGCCCGTAGCTACTCCCGGCCGCAAGCACTGGCGCGAGATCTACGTCGGCGACCACGAAGTTCCGCTCGTCGACTTCGACCTCTTCCAAAGCTTCTGCGTCCTCACCGAACGCAAGGCCGGCCTGCCCACCCTCTCCGTCTACCAGCTCACCGGCAACCTGCTGCACGACTTCTCCTTCGCCACGCCGCGCGAGATCGCCTTCCCCGAACCTACCTACACCGCCGCCGCGCACGATAACCGCGAGTTCTCCAGCCAGCTCTTCCGCTACAGCTATCAGTCCCTCGTCGCGCCGCCCTCGGTCTACGACTACGACATCCGCAGCGGCGTCTCCACGCTGCTCAAGCAGCAGGAGGTCCCCGGCGGCTTCGTGCCCGGCCGCTATGGCTCCGAACGCGTCTGGGTCGAAGCCCCGGGCCAGCCGGGCGAACCAGGCGTCATGGTCCCGGTCTCGCTCGTCTTCCGCCGCGACCGCGTCGCGCTCACCGACCGCCGCCGCCGCGACCCGGCGCGCGAGGACGATCTCGTCGGCGCCAACCCGCTCTACGTCTACGGCTACGGATCCTACGGCTATGCGCTTCCGGTCGGCTTCAGCCCTACGCGCCTGGCGCTGCTGGATCGCGGCATCGTGCTCGCCTACGCCCACATCCGCGGCGGTGGTGAGCTTGGCGACCGCTGGCACGACGCCGGCAAGATGCGCTCCAAGCTCAACACCTTCACCGACTTCATCACCGTCGTCGAAACCCTCGTGCGCCTCGGCTACGGCGCAGCCGACCGCGTCGCCGTCGAAGGCGGCAGCGCCGGCGGCCTGCTGATGGGCGCCATCGTCAACATGCGCCCCGAGCTCTTCCGCGTGGTCCTCTCCCACGTACCCTTCGTCGACGTCATGAACACCATGCTCGACTCCTCGCTGCCGCTCACCGTCGCCGAGTACGAGGAGTGGGGCAATCCCAACGAGCCCGGCGACTTCGACTATATGCACGCCTACTCGCCCTACGAAAATCTCGATAATGTCGACCCCGGCCGCATCCCCGCCATGCTCGTCAAGACCAGCCTGAACGACTCGCAGGTCATGTACTGGGAGCCCGCCAAGTACGTCGCCAAGCTCCGCACCATCAAGCGCAACAGCACGCCGCTGCTGCTGCACATCAACATGGAGGCCGGCCACGGCGGCGCCTCCGGCCGCTACGACTACCTCAAAGAGATCGCCTTCGACTACGCCTTCCTGCTCACCCAGCTCGGGGTCGAGCCACTCTAGGACGATACAATCGAGCCATGATCAAGGGATTGACAGTGGTGGAACCGGTCGCCGAAGCCGGAGACTACGAGCGGCTGAAGCAGCTCTTTGCGGAGCTGGGATTTGAAGCCGGCCGGGGCTGGAAGGACGGTCAGGGCGAAGGCGCAGCCTTCCTGACGCCGCTCGGCAATCTGGAGATCGTCACGGGCCGCGCGCCCGCCGTGCCTCGAATCCTCGTCGAGGTCACGCAGCTCGATCTTGTACACGCCCATGTGCAAGCAGCAGTAGAGCGCTGGCTTTCTGAAGCCGCCCCTGCCTCGTCCGCGCAGCTCTCTGACGCGCAGCTCTCCGGGATCGAAGCGACCCACTGGAACTCGCGGCTGTTCTCGCTCTCCCTGCCGCAGGGTCTGAGGGTGGGCTTCTGGCAGGCGGAGAACCCCATGCATGGCGCCATCCCGGCGGTCGAAGGCGGGCTGTCCGCCCAGGGCATGAAGTTCGCCGTCATCACCACGCGCTGGAACACAGTCATCACCGACCGGCTGCTGCAGGGCGCGCTCGATTGCCTGCGCCGCAGCGGCGCAGCCATGGCCGACATCGAGGTGGTGCGGGTGCCGGGTGCGTGGGAGATCCCCAACGCGGCCAGGACTATCGCCAACCGTAGTGGCTCGGCAGGAATTGGCGCCGGGCCGGGCAAGGTCGACGCCATCGTCACGCTCGGCTGCCTGCTGCGCGGAGAGACCGCCCACTACGAAGCCATCTACACCGAGGTCGCGCGCGGCATCGGGCAGTCGCAGCAGGAGACCGGCGTGCCGCATGCCTTCGGCGTCCTCACCTGCGAGACGCTCGAACAGGCGCTCGACCGCGCCGGGCTCAAGGCCGGCAACAAGGGCTTCGAGGCCGCCAGCGCCGCCATCGAGATGGTGAACCTGCGCCGCCAGCTGCAGGCCCCCGCCGGCAAGCTCCAGGGTGGAGCGTAGTGGGCACGCGGAGGAAGTCGCGCGAGCTCACCATGCAGATGCTCTTCCAGGGCGACCTGGGCAAGCAGTCGCCGGACGAGGTGCGTAAGCTCTTCTGGGCCTCGGTGACCGATGTCGACGACGAGACGCGCGGCTTCGCGGAAGACCTCTACCGCATCGCCACCAGCCGCGGCGTGGAGATCGATGCGCTCATCGAGCAGCACTCGCAAAACTGGCGGCTGGAACGCATGCCCGTCGTCGATCGCAACCTGCTGCGCGCCGGCATCGCGGAGATGCTCGGCTTCCCCAAGACGCCCGCGGCCATCGTGATCAACGAGAGCCTGGAGGTCGCTCGCAGATACGCCGCGCCGGAGTCCATTCACTTCCTGAACGGAGTGCTCGACGCCGTGGCCCGCGACCTGCTGAAGGCGCGCCTCGCCTGATATCCGGAGCGCCGAGAGTCCGTTTCACAAACGGCGTCGTCATGCTGAGCGGAGACTTGCCGCTTAGCTCGTAGCCTTCTTGGGCCGCTGCGCCAGCAGATCCGGAGTCGCAATGCCGCCGTTGACCCCGGGCAGCGCCGGCACCACGGGCGCAAGCGTGTCAGTGAACCCGGTGGCGCCGCGGGTCAGGCGGTGAACCACGTTGTCGCCCGACGTCCCCACGTAGACCGTGTTGTTGTCCGAGCTGATCACCGCCGAGACCGCCGCGACCGGCGTGCCGCTGGTCTTCTGCAGGGCGACATCCGTCAGCGTGCCCGGAACGCCGGGCGTCGTGGACTGGATGTACTCCGGAATCGCCCCGCCCGTGCCCTGGTAGGTCACAAAGGCGAAGGCGGAGTCCGCCGTCGGAATGATGTTGGAGATGGAGGTTGCGGCCACGCCGAGCGGCAGCGGCGGCCCGGGCGTGTTGGTGAACACCACCGGGCAGCCGCCGCTCTTGGCGTTGGTGGTGATGTCGGTAAACGTAGCCGTGTTCGCACCCAGAATATGCACGCCGTCATTGGTGGCGATGAGCCGGTCATCGACCGCCGCCGCCACCGCGACCTGCGGATAGAAGTTGTTCGTGGTCGTCTGCGCCAGCCCACTGCCGGTCACGGTCGTGACGGGGCAGCTGGTGCGCGCGGTCACCGGTCCGGGCGAGGGGCTGGTGGCGGCAGAACCGCCGGCCAGGTATGCGCCGATACTCGGGATCGTCACCGCAACATCGGTCGCCAGGTTGGCCAGCGGCAGCGCCGTCCAGCCTGTGAAGGTCGAGTACACCAGCAGGCGATTGTCATTGGTCGTGATGTAGACCGTCTTCGAGTCCGGGCTCCACGAGGCGCGGGTTGCAACGCCGCCGTACTCCGAGGTAAGCCCGCCGGCCGATTGATAGAGGTAGATGAGCTTGCGGACCGGGTCCGTGATCACCACGGTGCTGCTGTCCGGTGAAACGTCAATCACGTTGCCCGAGACCGACGTATCTTCCCGGGTGAGCGCGTTGTTGCTGGTCGAGAACACCATGATCTCGTTCGGCGTCCCCATGTAAATGGTCGACTCGTCCTGCGAGATGGCGAAGGAGTTCGGCACGTACGGCAGGCGGATGGGCGCGCCCTGGGTGCTGAGCGTGAAGTCCACCGGCTGGATGTACTGCGAGCCTGTGGACGCGATGTAGAGCACCGTATTCAGCCCCGTCCCGATCGCGTTGAGCTGCACCGGATTCGAGGTGACGGTCGTGCCGTTGCCGAACAGCCCGATTTCGTTGAAGGGCGCGCCGTTGCAGGCGGGGGGCTGGCAGATGGCGGTGATGGCGGCCGCGCCAGGAAACGCCGGAGTGATCGTGCTGCCCGCCGCCGGGATGTTCACCGGCGAGGTGGAGACGTACTCCAGGCTGAGGTTGGTGATGGGCGCGCCCAGGGTATCGGTCACCGCCACCACGAACGACTCCGCGGTGTTCTGGTCGACGACGACCGGCGCGGTGGGCACTCCGCTCTGGCCGGCCGGGCTCAGGACGATCGATGCCGGCGGGCAGGTGGAGAAGAAGCCCGCCGAGCTCGAGGCCTGCGAGATGTTGGCATTGATGGTCGAAGAGCCGGGCTGCGCAGCAGTCGCCAGCCCGTTGGTGGCGATGGTCACGACCGAGGGGTTGAGCGCGCTGAAGGAGATGGGGCCGACCAGGCAGCTGATGTTGTTGGCCGGATTGGTGACGTCGGTCCCCTGGTACACGCGAGCCACCAGCAGCGCGCTGGCGCCCTGCGAGAGGCAGGAGTTGCCGGTGTATCCGACCACCGCGGCCGGGGTGCTGATGCAGCCGTTGGACTGGGTGGTGTCGTAGCAGTTGCTGGCCGGATCCGTGGAGCAGTTCACCGACGGCGCCCCGAGCAGGATGCTGGTCACGACCGGATGCACGTAGACCGGGATGGCGTTCGAGACCACGCCCTCCGCGCTCGCGGTGATAAAGGAGATGCCGTTGGTGGCGCCCGGCGTGCAGACGGTGTAGTCGGCGACGCCGCCGCCGGAGTTGCGGTTCCAGGTGCCGGCGCAGAGCCGGCCAGTCGCCGGAACGATGTCCACCAGGCTCATGTTGGACGAGCCGTAGATGGCATTCGCAGCCGAAGCGGAGTTGCCTTTGCAGTCCTTGGCGGAGGGTGCGCCCACCTGCCCGATCTCGCCCTGGTTCAGCGAGATGCCGGTAAGCCGCGGCTCCAGGTCAAGGGTGGTGGTCTGGCCGACGACCACACCGGAGTTCTGACCATTGCAGTAGGTAACAGCGGCTGCCTTGGAGCAACCGGCGATCGATACGCCGAGGGGTATGGCGAAGAAGAGCAGAAGCGCTAACGTGACAAAACGACGCATTGAACCTTTCAAATCCTCTTCGCCCGCGCCCGCGCACAGCTGGAGCGGAACGATGCAACCGATGGGGAAACTGGGAGAGTCCGTACGTTTCAGTCTAAAAGCTCAACAGAGGAGAAGCAAATAACGCGTGTCCGCGGATCAACCTGGATTTGGGTTGGACGCAGACGGCCGGCCGCCGTCATCCGGCCTACCCCACCCTGGGTGATTGAAGTCAAATATTTGAAAAAAAAGCACTTAGCTGCTACTCAAGATGTAAAAATTTGAAAACAAAGGACTTACGCCGCCCCAAGCTCGGGCGACCGCAGAACGCTCGTGGAATGAGCAACTTGCCCTTTTAGTGCAATGCGACCTTGAAGGCCGTCGAGCGTCAATTCGCCGGCATGTTCTCGTTGAACCAGGCGACCTCGCGGGCTTCGAGATCGCGGATGTGGGCGGGATCGCGAAAGCCGTGGCCCTCGTTGGGGAAGACGACGAGCTGGGTCTTGACGCCTTCGGCCCGCAGCGCGTGCCAGAACTCAAAGGATTGCGGCGCCGGACATTCGCCGTCGCGGTCGCCGACCACCACCAGCGTGGGGGTCTTGACCTGCTTGATGAACTCGATGGCGGAGGACTTGGCGTAGACCTTGGGATCGTCGTAGACGGTGGCGCCGAAGAACGGAACCATCCACTGGTCGATGGAGTTTTCGCCGTAGTAGGACTGCCAGTCGGAGATGCCGGCGCCGGCGACCGCGGCGCGGAAGCGGGTGGTCTGGGTGACGCCGAACATGGTCATGAAGCCGCCGTAGCTCCAGCCGATGAGGCCCTCGCGCGACTTGTCGATGGGAACCTTCTTTTCAATGACGTCGAGCCCGGCGAGGATGTCGCGCAGATCGCCGTAGCCGAAGTCCTTGATGTTGGCCGCGGTGAACTTCTCACCCTGGCCGTAGCTGCCGCGGGGGTTGGGCGCAAACTCGAAGTAGCCCAGCTGCGGCCATACGGAACCGCCCCAGCGCGCGCCGGCGGAGGACGACGGCCCGCCGTGCACGGTGACGATGACCGGATACTTCTTCGCCGGGTCGAAGTCCTTGGGGTAGGTGAGCCAGCCCTGCACGCTGAAGCCCTCGTTCTGCCACTCGACGGACTCGGTGCGCGCGGTGGGCCTTGCGCCGTCGTTCAGGTGGGTAACCTGCTTGAGCGCGCCGAAGCCGCCGGCCCAGATCTCGGGCGCGGTCTCATGGCCGGACTTGATGAGGGCGAGGGTGCCCTTGTCCGACACGGCGATGGCGTTCTTGATGGCGCCGCCGGAGACGTTGACCTCGCCGAGATCGTCGCGGGCGTCCTGCCGCCGGGTGGCGACGGCGTAATCCACCAGCAGGCTGTGGCCCTTGCGATCTTCGACAAAGCCGATGTTGTCGTTGCCGGTCCATCCGAAATAGGTGGGCGTGCCGTCGATACCAGGCGTGACGTCGACCGGCTCGCCGCCGCTGGCGTTCACGACCCACACGTCGCCGCCGGTGGCGCCCTGGTCGGACATGAGGCCGCCGATGAACGCGATGCGCTTGCCATCGGGAGAAAAGCGTGGCACGGCGATCTGCAGACCGTGCAGCGCGGTGCTGGTCGAGTTGGGATCGAAGACCACGCGGGGCGCGGTGTCTTTCTGCTGCGTGTAAAGCTTGGCGACCCACCAGTTGTTTTCGCCCGGCGGGTTGGCGGCGATGTAGGTGATCTCGGGCTGCGCGGCCGACCAGCTGAACTCGTACACGTGCAGGTTCGCAGGCGAGACGAAACCGCCCTCGCCGTTGGCAGTGGAGACGGAGTAGACCCGCTGAACCTCGACGCCGTCCTCGCCGATAACGCCGGACCAGGGCTTCATGGCGGCGAGCGCGCCGGCCGAGCGGGTGGCGTTCTCGACGAAGAGAAAGGCCAGCGCACTGCCCTTGGGTGAGAAGGCGGCCTGCTGGAAGATGCCGTTCAGATGCGTGAGCTGCCGGGTCTCGCCGCTGGCGCGGGACCAGAGAAAGATCTGCGGCTGGCCGGGCTTCTCCTGCTTGCCGGTGCAGGTGGAGGTGAAGGCGAGCGTCTGCGAATCGGGCGACCACACCGGCGACGAGTTGGCGCAAGCGGTGTCGGAGTTGGGGGTGACGATGCGGTCTTTCGCGGGGTCGGGATTGGCGAGCTCGGTGAGGTGGAGCTGCAGCGAGCCGCCGCCGCCGCGTTGTCCGCCCGCCGCGCCCTCGGGGCTAACGGCCCAGGCCAGCAGCGTGCCGTCGGGCGAGATGGCGACGCCGGCCGGAGAGCGCAGGCGCGCACCCTGGGCGGCGTGGATGGCGGCCAGGCGCGGGTCGGGATTGGCCAGCGGCGTCATGGGTGCGGGGCTGCCGGATTGCGCCTGCAAAAGGATGGGGGAGGTGAGCAGGGTGAGCGCGGCGAGGCGCGGAAGGAGCGAAAACGTCATGTGGGAAAAATATCACGCGGGCGCCGGGGCGGGCGGCGGCGGCGGAACGGCTGTAAGCGGAAGGAGAGAGTCGGGCACGAGCATCTCGGGCCCGAGTTCAGGCCACGGCGGGGTCCATGGGCATGGGCGGGCCGCCGTCCGAGTCCTCCTGCTCCTCGGGCGAGGGGAAGACCGGCGGCGGCGTAAACGGCTGGCCCGGGCCGGGCTCAAGCAGGTTGCCCAGCAGCGGATAGCGGCCGCCGAGGAAGTAGACGGCGTAGGCCTCCAGCAGCGCGAGCAGGTAGCCGAAAACGCCTATCGACGCATAGACAATCCAGACCACAAAGAGCAGGCCCAGCGCGGCGAGCAGGGCGATGGCAAACAAGCCCGGCGCGCTCGATCCGTGGTGCGAGAAGGAGACGCCAGCGACCGCTGCGCCAATGCCGAAGAGGATGAAGAAGGGCATCATGCTGAAGCCGATGGCGATGTTCCCAGCGATATAGCCGATGAAGAAGAGGATCAGCTTGAGGATGAGATAGAGGATGACCTGCACGGGGTCGGCGAGGCAGACAGCCAGGCCGCGGCGAACCGCCGTGACGATGGAGATCTCTTCAAGCGCCAGGAAGGGCAGGACGAAGTCGCCCAGCAGCGTGGAGGGGATCTTGAGCAGGAAGACCAGGCCGAGCAGCGCGAACTCAAGCGCGAAGATGGCCTGAACGTAGGGTTGAAGAACGGCCTGAATCTGGGCGGGATCGGGCGGCGTGCCGGCCGGAGACCCGGGCGGCGGAATGAGCGCGCCATTGAGCTGCGGCGGCAGTGGGAAGGCCGCGAACATGTGCATGAGCGGCACGAAGAAAATCGCCCCAAGCAGCAGCGTCCAGGCGGTGCCGACGAGGACCTTGAGGGCGATCCAGGGCCAGACACGCGCGCCGTAGCGTCGCCACATGGGCGCGATGAACTTGCCGCGGCTGACGATCATGGCGAAGCAGACCATCTCCATGCGCGCGCCGAGATACAGCACGACCAGAAGGATCAGCGTGTAGATGAGCGCGATGAGGTCCAGCACCAGGCGCACGGGCGGGGGCAGCGGCAGACGCGGCGTGAAGAGGAAAAAGAGCGGAAAAGGGATGAACATGGCGCCCGCGAGCGCGACGTACTGGGACGCGGCCAGCTTCCAGGATCGCCCGGCGCGGAAGGGCCGGAAGAGGACCTCGTGAGTGCGGGTAAAGGCCGGGGCAATGGCGTCGATGGCGTTCAACGGCTGCATGAAGGCGCGTCCTCTAGGCGTGATTCACAGAGTACAGCAGCAGTTGCGGAAGGGACCATCACATTGCGCGGCAGCCACTGCTGCCAGGCGGCGAGGGCGCGCTCACACTGGATGCGGTGGCGCTCCTTCTTGTCGCGAATGCGGCGGCGCAGCTCCTCCTCAAGCGGCGGCAGCAGGTCGAAGGTGATGTTGGCGGGCTGGAAGCGCTTCGACTCGGCGTGGGTGATGTAGTGCAGCAGCGAGCCGTGAGCGCTGAGCCTCGGCGCGGCTACGGGCTCGCCGCCGGAGAGAAGCTCAGCGGCGAAGATGCCCGCCAGCATGCCGGCGGCCATTGATTCCGTGTAGCCTTCCACGCCCGCAAGCTGGCCGGCGATGAAGAGGCTGGGCCGCGCGCGCAGCTGCAGGGTCTCGGTCAGCAGCGAGGGCGCGTCGATGTAGGTGTTGCGATGAATCTGGCCGAAGCGCAGGAACTTCGCGTTCTCAAGTCCGGGGATCATGCGCAGGATGCGGGCCTGCTCGCCGAACTTCAGGTGGTTCTGGAAGCCGACCAGGTTATAGGAGTCGGCGCGCAGGTTTTCCGAGCGCAGCTGCACGGCGGCGTAGGGCCAGCGGCCGGTCTTCGGGTTGGTCAGGCCGGCCGGCTTCATGGGGCCGAAGCGCAGCGTGTCTCGGCCGCGGCGCGCGGTCTCTTCAATCGGCAGGCAGCCTTCGAAGTAGTTCAGCTTTTCGGGCGAGGCCTGCGGCGAGCCGGCTGCGGGGATCTGCTCCCACTCTTGGGCCTGGACGGTTTCGGCCGCGGTGAGCGCGTCGATGAAGGCGTCGTACTCCTCGCGGGTGAAGGGACAGTTGATGTAGTCAGCGGAGCCCTTGTCCCAGCGCGCGGCAAGATACACCTTGTCCATGTCGATGGAGGCGGCGTCGACGATGGGCGAGATGGAGTCGTAGAAGGCGAGGTGCCCGGCGCCGGTAATCGCCTGGAGGGCGTCGGTCAGCGGCTTCGAGGTGAGCGGGCCCGTGGCCAGGATGGTCAGGTCAGCGTGCGCCGGGTCGAGGTCCGTCACCTCCTTGCGATGGATCGTGATGTTGGGGTCGGCTGCGAGGCGCGCAGCGACGCGCGCTGAGAACGCGACGCGGTCGACGGCCAGCGCGTGCCCGGCCGGCACCGCGGTGGCGTCGGCGTCGGCAAGCAGGAAGCAGCCCGCGGCGCGCATCTCCTGCTTCAGCAGCCAGGGCGCGGAGTTCTCGCTTTCCGACTTCAGCGAGTTGGAGCAGACGAGCTCGGCAAAGTCGCCCGTCTGGTGCGCCTCGGTGGAGCGCGCAGGCCGCATCTCGTAGAGATCGACCTGGATGCCGCGGGAGGCAGCCTGCAGCGCAGCTTCAGGCCCTGCCAGACCGCCGCCGATGACTCGAATTCTGCCCATGGCTTAAGAGTACGTCAGTCTGTTTCCGCAGGTACATCAGTCTGGCTGCGCGCCCCATGCGGCCCGGGGTCCTATACTCCCACCATGCGCCGCCTCATCGTCACCCTGCTGTTTGCCTCCGCCGCCCTGGCCCAGTCACCGTCTCCCTGGCCCACCGCGCCGGGCGACTACACCATCCCCAACTTCCGCTTCGGCAGCGGCGAGAGCCTGCCCTCGCTGCATCTCCACTACCTCACGCTCGGCACCCTGCACCGCGACGCGGCCGGCCACACCGACAACGCCGTGCTGCTGCTGCACGGCACCGGCGGCAACGCCTCGTCGCTGCTCAACCCCATCTTCTCGAACGTGCTCTTCGGCCCCGGTCAGCCACTCGACATCACCAGGTACTTCCTCATCCTGCCCGACGACATCGGCCACGGCCAGTCCTCGCGCCCGTCCGAAGGCCTGCGCGCGCGCTTCCCCGCCTATGACTACGACGACATGGTGCGCTCGCAGCACAGCATGCTGCTCGAGGGGCTGCACGTCGATCACCTCCGGCTCATCCTGGGCACCTCCATGGGCTGCATGCAGACCTTCCTGTGGGGCGAGACCTACCCGGGCTTCGCGGACGCGCTCGCACCCTTCGCCTGCCAGGCGGTCGCGCTTGCCGGGCGCAACCGCGAATGGCGCTACATGGCGATCAGAGCGCTGCAGACTGATCCCGCGTACCTCGGCGGCGAGTACAAGACTGAGCCCATCGAGGGCCTCACCTTCGCCAACGACCTGCTGCTGCTGGCCGGCGGTGCGCCTTTGCAGTTGCAGAAGAACTATCCCACGCGCGAGGCGGTCGAGAAGTATGTCGATACCGCGATCGCGCGCTCCGACGCCGCCACCGACGCCAACAACATGATCTTCTACCTCAACGCCAGCCGGAACTACGATCCGTCGCACGCCCTGGCGAAGATCACCGTACCGCTGCTGTGGATCAACTCCGCCGACGACTTCATCAATCCGCCCGAGCTCGGCCTGGCCGAGAGACAGGTGAAGGAGATGCCGCGCGCGCGCTTCATCCTGCTGCCGATCACGGACCAGACCCGCGGCCACGGCACCCACACCGCCGCCGCCGTGTGGAAGGACTATCTGATCCAGCTGATGAAGGAATCGGAGCCGCCCCGCTGAACCTGCTACCTGCATGTAGGATCATCCCCACCATGGCAGACGCAACTCAGATCGCCATCGAAGAGTACCTGTCAACAAGCTATCGGCCGGACTGCGACTACGTCGACGGCGACGTGCAGGAGCGGAACGTCGGCACCCGCGAACATGCACGCGCGAAGGCTCTAGTCGCCGCATGGCTTGGCAGCCACGAGCGCCGATGGTCAGTCGTCGTCTTCACCGGTCCGCGTATTCAGGTAAGCCCCACCCGCGTTCGCATCCCGGACGTCGTGCTCACCTCACTCGCTTCGCAGCCTGACGTTCTCGTCGATCCTCCAATCCTGATCGTCGAGATTCTCTCGCCGGAAGACACCTACTCGAACCTCGAAGAGCGTACCCGCGACTATCAGCGCATGGGCGTTGAGACCATTTGGCTCATCGACCCGCGCGCCCGCACCGCACGCATGTGCCAGGGCCGTTCGTGGACCAGGGAAGACCGCCTGACCGTGCCCGGAACCTCCATTCACCTGGAGCTCGACGAGATCTTCCGGCATCTCGACACGGCGCACTGACCCACCTTGCGTACGAACAATTATCGAGAGGCGAAGCTGAGTACACTGCGCTGAGGCAGAGTCAAAGCTCTCAGTTCGGCGCGCAGACTGTCCTCGCTCCACCCGCCGCTCGAAGCCTCTGCCAGCAACCCTTCCACCTCATGCACCAGGGTTACGATATCCTTCGGCTGCGTCTTCTCCACATCAAACGAAAGATCGTAAAACCAGAGGTCGAATTGCTCGCGGCTGATCTTACCGTCGACAAAAGCCGCGATCTGTTCCAGCACTTCGTTCATCATGGCCAAATCTCCGATCGTTCGAGTGCCGTGTAGCGAGGTCCAACGAATCTGCCGCCAATGCGACTGCCTTTCCTGGCTCCCGAAGCTCAAACGCATACTCTCGCACAACCAGCCTGCCAAGCCTGAATCCGGACAGGTCGCGGGAACCCTCAGCCAGGGAATCAAATGCTACGACGCCGGACAGCTTGTCCTGGTCGTTCACCAGTTCGTCCGGCCGGACGGCACGCTCGGAGCAAGTGGAAGACCCGATCCCAAGAGGATTGTACAGAACGGGATGGACTACTGCTGTTAGCAGATGCGAGTGAACTGCGCTGCTTTTCCCATCCACGTATCATCAACAGAGCATGTCTGCATCTGGATACAGCACGTCTGCCAACTTGGGCGAAACCATCGCCGTCGCCATGTCGGGCGGGGTCGACTCCTCCGCCGTCGCCGCGCTGCTGCAGCAGCAGGGCCATGAGATCGTCGGCCTCACGCTGCAGCTTTGGAACCAGCGCCGCCTGCCCGAGCTGCGGCCGCTCGGCGCCGATGGCGAGCCCGAGCCCGCGCAGGGCCGCTGCTGCTCTATCGACGACGTCTACGACGCGCGCGCCGTCGCCGCCCGGCTCGGCATCCCCTACTACGTCGTCAACCAGCAGGAGCGCTTCGAGGCCGACGTCGTCCGCCCCTTCGTCTCCGAGTACCTCGCCGGCCGCACGCCCATCCCCTGCACGCTGTGCAACAACCACCTCAAGTTCGACCAGCTGCTGCTGACCGCGCGGCAGATCGGCGCCACCCGCATCGCCACCGGGCACTACGCGCGCAACCACTTCGACGCCGCGCGCGGGCGCTGGATCCTCTCGCGGCCGGCCGATCGCAGCAAGGACCAGACCTACTTCCTCTTCGGCCTCACGCAGGATCAGCTCGCCCACACGCTCTTTCCTCTGGGGGACATGTGCAAGCCGGACGTGCGCGATCTCGCCTCCGACGCCGGGCTGGCCGTGGCCGCCAAGCCCGATTCGCAGGAGATCTGCTTTATCCCGGGCGGCGACTACCAGGCGTTCCTCAAGGCATACCTCGAGGAGCAGAACGAGCCGTTGCCCGAGAGCTCGGGCGAGCTGGTCGCGTCGAATGGCGAGGTCGTCGGGCGGCATGCCGGCATCCACAACTTCACGGTCGGCCAGCGCAAGGGCCTGCGCCTGACCAGCCCCGAGCCGCTCTACGTGCTCGCCATCCATCCGGACTCGCACCAGGTGACGGTGGGTGGCGGTACGGAGCTGCTGTCGCGCGAGCTGCGCGCCGGCCGGCTGAACTGGATATCCATTCCCGAGCTGACCGCGCCCATCCGCGTGCTGGCCAAGGTGCGTCATCGCCACGAGCCGCAGCCTGCCACGCTCGCGCCCGGCCCCGACGCACCGGACGGCAGCCCGACCGCCGTGGCGCTCTTCGACGAGCCGCAGCGCGCCATCACGCCCGGCCAGGCGGCCATCTTCTATCAAGCAGATGAGGTCGTGGGCGGCGGCTGGATCGTCTAGCTCGGGCGCCCGCGGTCCAAACCACTAAAGGACCAAGCACAGCGCGGCACACGCGGAAGCTTAGAGCTTCGTATCTTCTCCGCGCGCCCGCTCCACCAGCGTGGTGTATGGATTGGCGACGGTCTGCCGGTAAGGCTCAGCCGCGGGCGACGTTGAAGCAGCGGTAGAACCGGACGTTGCACCCGCCGCCGAGCCAGGAACGGAGTCGGTCGTCGGAATCGAAGCAGCGCCAGCGGGAGTCGAGGCGGCGCCGGTTCCGGGGCTCGAAGTGGGGCGCCCGGAGCCGAAAGCACCAGACCCTGCGGTGCCCGAACCCGCTGCGCCAGACCCTGCCGCGCCAGAGCCGGCTGCGCCTGACCCTGCCGAGCCAGAGCCGTAGGAACCCGAGCCGCCCGCGCCCGAAGCACCCGACCCGTAGGATCCAGAGCCGGAACCCGTCCCGTACGTGCTGCCAGTGTTCGAGCCGCCGCCCGTCGGGGATCCACTCGGCTTGCGGTCCAGCAGCGATTGCACCGCCGCCCTGACGCCGCTGGCAATGCCCGCCAGCTCGCGTCCCGGAGCCGTGATTCCGCGACGCAGCGACTTGCCCATCTTCTGCGTCGCGTCCAGCGTCTCGGTGATCATCTCGTTCACGCGCAGCAGCTGTTCGTGCGTGCGATTGGTCGCGTCCACCACCGTCTGGTTGGCGTTGCTGAAGGCCTGGTTCGCCGCGCTGATGGTCGGTGAAAATTCGTCCACCTTCTGCTTGGCGACACCGGCGATCTCCTCCGCACGTGCCGCGATGGCCTCGGCGTGCCCCGTGATCTTGACAATCTGCGGCTTCAGCTCCGCCGTCGTCTCGGAGATCTGCGTCACCAGCGCCTCGCCCTTGGCGACCAGCGGCATTACCTTGCCCTTCAGCTCGTTGATCTCGGCTGATACCGCCTTCTGCGCCTTCAGCGCGGCCACCGCGATGCCGATCACCAGCGCCAGGTGAATCAGCGCCATGATGGCCAGCGACACAGCCCCGATCCCGATGAACGTCGTCATGGTATGCGCGTCCCCGCCGCCCGCGGCATCAGCCGCCTGCCAGCTCGCCAGCCCCCGCAAACTGCCAAGCGCCACTGCCGTCAACGCATCCGCTGCCACAACGCCTGTCATCCCCATAAGCCGTCGCTCTCCCTTAATCTCTCGCCCAACGATCCTATACTGCCCGGACTTAATGCCCGGACTTACTGGCCGGACTGCCGACTCTTACTGCCCAGTGCTTGCCCAATGCCGTCTGTCGCATGGCAAAAGGGGCGATCCGGATCTCACTCGACCGGTCCGCCCCTCAAAGCCGTTCCGCGCAGACTTCGCCGTGCGGATCATCTCTGCTCAACCACTTGCCTTAGCTTGGAACCTCTTCGACCTTGGTCGCGTAGGCCTGCTTGCCGGCGTCGATCGCCGCCTGCACCTTGTCCTGCTGGTCGTTCACCAGGCTCTTGCCCTTCTCGACATACTGCGTCCACTGCGAGCGGCCCTTGTCGATGTACTCCTTGCTCTTGTCGACGTAATCGTTGGCAACCTGCTTGCCCTGCTCAACGTACTCGTTGGCTTTGTCGATGCCCTGCTGCGCGTAGGTCGCGGCGCGTTCCTTGGCCTCAAGCGCCGAGTTCACGAGATCTTCCCGTGTTTCGCGGCCAGCCTTCGGAGCGTACAGAACTCCGACCACGGCACCGATGCCAAGCCCTGTCAGAAACCATCCCAGTCCGCCCATGCCGTTATCGTTATCAGCCATCGTTGTCTCCTCTTGTTTTCTCTTTGAAGATTCCGGGTCCTTGTCGTTCGCCTGAACGTCATAGGAAGAACGTGGCAATCCAGGACGACTGAACCAGCGTCATCACCCGCACTCAGGAAGATGCCCTCCGACCCGGCCTGGGTTGCGCGACAATGCAAAATGGATCGCAGATTGTCTTTCCTGCAACAGCAGCCGGCCCCGTCCACGGACGCACCCCTGGACGATCACACCCGAAAGGGCCTTGCCCAGCGTCTGAACATCAGCACGCCAGCGTCTGAACACCTGTACGCCAGAAAGGAAGCACATACGATGGCCTCGTCACCCCAGGTTCGCAAGTCTTCCGCGCCGGCCGCTGCCGCCGCGCCACTCTGCCGCAGCGCTCTCCCGCTTCACTCCACTGCTTCGAGCGCCAGCTTGGCCAGCGCCAGCGTGGTGAGCGCCGCGCTGGCCTGCGTCCTGCTCACGCTGGCCGGCTGCAAAACGGGAGCCGGCAGCGTCGACGACGCCACGCTGACGCGCAACATCCAGACCCAGCTCGCCGCCGACACCTCCATCAGCGGCCAGCCCATCCAGGCCACGGTCGCCAACGGCGTCGCCACGCTCAACGGCAGCGCCTCGAACGACGCCCAGCGCACCATCGCCGCGCGCGACGCCGCCGGCATCGCCGGGGTGAAGGAAGTCGTCAACAACATCGCCATCAACGCAGCGCCGCCGGCCTCCGCGCAGGCCATCGCACCGCCGCCCGCGCCCATCCCCGTGCCCACGCCGACCAATCGCAGCCTGCTGAAGCCGCAGCCGACCCGCCAGGCAGCCGAGCATCAGCAGGCGCCCATCGTGCGCCAGCAGGACGCCTACAACCAGCCGCAGCAGCAGTACACGCCGCAGCCCGCGCCGCAACCGGCACCAGCCCAGCAGGCCGCCCCGCCGCCGCCGCCCAAACCCACCTTCGCCACGTTGACTATCCCCTCCGGCAACACGCTGCCGATCCGCGTCACGCAGACGCTCGACAGCGCCACCACCCAGGCCGACACCACCTTCTCGGGCGTGCTCGCGTCGGACATCGTCATCGACGGCCTGGTCGCGCTGCCCGCCGGCACGCCCGTCTCGGGCCACGTGGACGCGGTGCAGGAGGCCGCGCACTTCAAGGGCTCGGCGCTGCTCACCGTCTCGCTCACCAGCGTCAACCGCCACGGCGACCACATCGCCATCACCACCGAGCCCTACACGGTCACGGGCAAGGGGCGCGGCACCAATACCGCTGAGAAGACCGGCGGCGGCGCGGCCGTGGGAGCCATCCTGGGCGGCATCTTCGGCGGCGGCAAGGGCGCGGCCATCGGCGCGGCGGCCGGCGGCGGCGTAGGCGCAGGCTCGAACGGCGTCACGCGCGGCCAGCAGGTGCAGATCCAGTCGGAGTCCGTGGTGCGCTTCCGGCTGGCCAACTCGATCACCGTCAGAGTCCGCACCGACCAGGCCGACCGCCCCGCCAACTCCGATCCCAGCCTCGAACATCGTCCGCCCAGCTAGGCCGTTCAGTTACGCCGCGAAGCTACGCCGGAACCTTGACCCCGCCGCACAGCCCGAGCCGGCCGCGAGCTCAAGCCTGATCGCCCCTGGTCGAAGCCGGCGAGCCCGCGCCCCAGGGCTCATGTAGACTCCGGACAACGACTGCATCCTCAGTCGCCTTCCAAGCCTCTAACCAGTGAGCAGCGAGGTACCTTGTGTCGACGAACGCCCAGAAGGCCGCAGGTTTCCTCACCTTCACCCTGCACGCTCATCTGCCCTACGTCGTCAACCATGGCACCTGGCCGCACGGCATGGAGTGGCTGCATGAGGCCGCCGCCGAGACCTACCTGCCGCTGCTGCGCGTGCTCGCCCGGCTGCAGAAAGACGGCATCGGCCTGCACTGCAATCTCAATATCTCGCCCATCCTGATGGAGCAGCTTACCCATCCGGTCTTCGTCGCCGAGTTCCCCAACTATCTCACCCGCAAGATCGTCGCCGCGCGCGAGGACGAAGCCTTCTTCAACCAGTCCGGCGAGACTCATTACGCCGAGACCGCGCGATTCTGGCAGCGCTTCTTCGCCCAGGCGCTCGAGGACTTCCAGGGCTTCAGCGGCAACATCGTCGCGGCCTTCCGCCACTTCCACGAGGCCGGGCTCATCGAGATCATCACCTGCGGGGCCACCCACGGTTACCTGCCTTTACTCGGAACCGACGAGAGTGTGCGCGCACAGGTACGCACCGCGGTCGCCACGCACATCCGCCACATCGGCTCGGCGCCGCGCGGCATCTGGTCGCCGGAGTGCGGCTACCGGCCCGCCGGCCTGTGGGCCTACCCCGTGCCCAACGCCGACCACACACCCACGCCGCCACCGTTCGAGCGGGTCGGCGTGGAGCAGGTGCTCTCCGAGTCGGCGCTCGACTTCTTCTTCGTCGACACTCACCTGGTCGAGGAGTCCGAGGCCATCGCCTCGCCGTACCGGCCCATCATGAAGAGCTTTCCGCCCAAGCCGCACATCGAGGCCGACCCGCCGCACGAGCCGCGCTCGCTCTACCAGCCCTGGTATGTCAACGGGCCCTACATCGCGCTCGGCAACCCCGAGCGCTTCCCCGCCACTACCATCTTCCCGCGCGACCCGCGCACCGGCGTCCAGGTCTGGTCGGGCGACACCGGCTACCCCGGCGACGGCAACTATGTCGACTTCCATAAAAAGCGCTGGCCCGGCGGACACCGCTACTGGCGCGTCACCGGCCCGCGCGTGGACATGGGCGACAAGGAGCCCTACTACCCGCACGAGGCTGCCGCCCGCGTGCAGGGCCACGCCTCGCACTTCGTCCACCTGGTGCACGAGGCGCTGCAGGAAGCCACGCAGCACCCCGGCTACAACCCCGAAGGCTACAACAATCCCGCGCCGCCCATCCTCTGCTCGCCCTTCGACGCCGAGCTCTTCGGCCACTGGTGGTTCGAGGGACCGCTGTGGCTTGAGGCCGTCGCCCGCACCCTGCACGAGTACCCCACCGGCATCGAGCTCATCTCCTGTTCCGACTATCTCGCCCGCTACCCGCGCGCCGGCTACATCGCCATGCACGAGGGCTCCTGGGGCGCCGAGGGCAACAACCAGGTCTGGCTCAACCCCGAAACCTCCTGGACCTACACCCACATCTATCCCGCCGAGATCTACACCCGCGAGGTCTGCACCCAGGGCAAGTGGCGCGAGTCGCCGCTGGGCACCGAGATCGTGCAGCAGCTCTGCCGCGAGCTACTGCTGCTCGAGTCCTCCGACTGGCAGTTCCTCATCACCACCGGCGCCGCCCGCGACTACGCCGAGCTCCGCTTCCTCACCCACAACGAGCAGTTCCTCGAGATCAAATCCATCTGGCAGGCCTTCACCCAGGACGGCGCGCTGAACGAGCACCAGAGCTCGCGGCTGGCCGCCATCCGCGAGCGCGACGGCGTCTTCCCCAACCTCGACCCCGGCTTCTGGGCCGCGGGCGCCCACGAGACGCCACCTGGCGCGCGCCCGTCCCCATCCGGCCTCAATTTATAGGCCGGCCGATCCCATCAGCGGCCTCCGAACACCGTCTTCAGCAGCGGAGTCACCTGCGCCGCCGGATCGGTACGGATCTTCTTCTCCTCCTCGCCCATCACCACGAAGAGTCCGTCCGTGCTTTTATCCAGCACGTACTGGTTGATGTCCACGGCCGGCGTCTTCATGAACGGCATCTTGGGCGCATCGCCCATCAGCGCCTCAAACTGCTGCGTCACGCCGGTCTTCGCCATCGCGGCTTCCACAATCGGCCGGAACGCCGCCTGGATCTCCGCCGTGGTCGTCCGCTTGAAGTACTCCGTGCCTGCCGTGTTCCCGCCGGTCACGATGCCGCGCGCATCGCTGAAGGTCATCTGCCGGAGCGCCTCCATCAGGATCGCGCGAGCCTGCGGAGCGGCCTCTTCCGCAGCGGTGTTCATGCTCTTCACAAACTCATCCACCCTGGGCCCCATGCCCGCCGCGCGTAGTCCTTTTTCCACCGTCTGCAGCCGCGGCGGCATCGTGATCCGGATCACGGCATTGTCGTAGTAGCCGCCCGGACGTCCGGTCGAAGCCACCGCCGCCGACACACCCCGCGAGAGCGCCTCCTTGAGCCCGCCCGAGGCCTGCTCCGGCGAGACTGCCGCGCCTCTGCCCCCGCCTGCCAGCCCGCGGAGCGCACCTGCATCCACCTGCGCCACGGTCTGCAGACCGCCCAATAACGCCGTTGCCGCGACCGCCGTTCTCGCCACCTGCATCCATCTCTGAGTGATCATGCTGTTACTCTACGCGCCCGCCCCGGACCCGGCGCCGGCTTCGCGCGACCGCTCGATCCGCTCATGACGGCCCTTGCCTTATCTGTGATGGGACAGCAGCTTCAGCCGGTGTTCCGGAGTCGTATGCAGTAGTCCGTTACACCAGCAATACTCTGTTTCACCAGTCGTACTCAGGAGCCGCCATAGCAACCGCCTCTCCAGCCCTTCGCACCAAGCGCCAGACGCCCCTCGCGCTCTGGCATCTGCTCTCGCTCGACGCGCCCACCGTGGCCACGCTCTGGACCTGCTTCGTCGCCCGCGCCAACCACGTCCAACTGTCCGCCGCGCTGCCCGCCGCCATGTTCCTCGCGGTGTGGATCGTCTATGCTGCCGACCGTCTTCTTGATGCCCGTCTTCTTGATGCCCGTCTGCTCGATGCACGCCTTCTCGACGTTCGCACGACACCCGCAACCATCCTGCAGCCCCGCCACCGCTTTCATCGCGCCCACCGGGCCGCCTTCATCGCCGCCATCCTGCTCGCCGCCGCCGCGCTCGCGGTGCTCCTGCGGTCCTTCCCGCCCGGCCTGCTGCACCCGTACCTCATCCTCGCCGCGCTGCTCGCCGCCTGGTTCGCGCTCATCCATCTCACGCCGCGTCTCACGCCGCGTTCGCTGCCCAAGGAGCTTATCCCCGGCCTCTTCTTCGCGGCCGCCGTCTTCATCCCGGCCCACGACTTCTTCTCCACCGCCCTGCTCTTCGCCGTGCTCTGCATGCTCAACTGCCTCTACATTCACGCCTGGGAACACCCCGCGAGCGCCCCTGCCCAGCTCGCCGGCGCCCACCCCACCACCCGCGCCGCCATCCCCATCCTGCCGCAGCTGACGCTCGCCACCATCCTCACCTCGCTGCTCTTCGCCGCCATCCGCGCGCGCGACGCTCTGCCCACGCTGCTCGCCATCGCGCTCGCCGCCGCCGCGCTGCTCGTGCTCAACCAGCGCCGCCGCCGCTTCACCCCCATCACCCTGCGCGCCGCGGCCGACATCGTCTTGCTCACGCCCGTCCTGCTCTGGCCTCTGCTTCGCTAACGCATTTGCCCCCTGAACCCAATTTCGACCGCATCGCCCGTGCCTATCGCTGGCTCGAGTACCTCACGCTTGGCCCGCTTCTCGAGCGCACCCGCAACCATCATCTTCGGGCGCTCGGCGGCTGCCGTCAGGCGCTCATTCTGGGCGATGGTGACGGCCGCTTCACCGCCCGGCTGCTGGCCCGCTATCCCGCCCTCTCGGCCGACGCCGTCGACCTGAGCCGCACCATGCTGCGCCTGCTCGAAGCCCGCGCCGCCGCGCCCGAACGCCTGCGCACGCACCACGCCGACGCGCGCCGCTTCATCCCCAGCCGCGCGCCCGACCTCGTCATCACGCACTTCTTTCTGGACTGCCTCACCCAGCCGGAGCTGAGCGCGCTGGTCGCCGGCCTGGCCCCGCTACTCGCCCCCGGCGCGCTCTGGCTGGTCTCCGACTTCCGCGTCCCCGCCGGGCTGCTGCACTGGCCGGCCCGCCTCACCATCCGCGCGCTGTACCTTGCCTTCCGCATCCTCACCGGCCTGCGCGTCACGCGCCTGCCAGACTATGCCGCCCCACTCCGCGCCGCGGGCTTCACGCCCCTCGCCATCCACCGGGAGCTCTTCGGCATGCTCACCACCGAGCTCTGGGCAGCCGGGCGCGACCTGCCCACACCGGCCGCATCTCTTCCCGGCCCCGCAGCCTGAGTTCGCAGCTTCTTCAAAGCCCCTGCCGATGCCCGCGCCGCTTCGAGCCTTATACTCACTTCCATGCAGCCGCAGGCAACTCAAGGTGCTCACCGCTTTGACCTGTTTATCAGCTACGCCTCGGCGGACAATCGATCTGACGGCAAGCCCGGGCCGTGGGTGGATCAGTTCGTCACACGCCTGAGCTCAACACTCGAAATGCGCATGGGATCCGCGCCGCGAATCTGGTTTGAGCAAACCACCTCCGACTCATCCCGCATCAGCGAGCAAGCCCTGGCCGCACTGTCTGCTTCAGCGCTCTTCATCCCCATTCTGTCGCCGGCGTACACCGCCTCTCCGCGCTGCATGCGCGAGATCAGGGTCTTCAGCTCCGAGGCCGGCAAGGAGCGAATCCTGAAGGTTGTCCGGCAGCCGGACGACAGCCCTCTGCCTCTGCCAGCCTATGCCGGTTACGACTTCTACCGCATGGCCGGCCCGCACTCCGTCGAGCTCGTCGATCAACCGTATTGGGCGGTCTTGAATCGGCTTGCCTCCCAGATCAAGTTCCTGCTGACGGGCATCGGGAAAGCCAACCCCGCCGCAGCCTCGCACCAGCCCCAGATGGAGGTCTTTCTCTGTCACTCTTCGGGCGACAAAGCGTCGGTACGGAAGCTTTGGGAGCGCCTCCAGGCCGATGGCTTCGCGCCCTGGCTGGACGAGAAAGAGCTGCTTCCCGGTCAGCGCTGGGAGACTGAAATCCGCAACGCGATCGATCGCGCCGGAGCCATCATCGTCTGCCTCTCCACCGGCTCCATCAACAAGGAAGGCTTCCTGCAGCGCGAGATCCGCCTTGTGCTCGACCGCGCCGCCGAGATCCCCGAAGAGTCCATCTTCCTCATCCCCGCCCGGCTGGAAGACTGCCCCGTGCCGCGGCGGCTGGGCGAGCTGCAGTGGGTCAACCTCTTTGAGGATTCCGGCTACCCCAGGCTGCTGCAGGCGCTGCGCATGCGCGCCGGGTCCGTAAGCGCCAGGCAATAACAGCGTTTTACCCAACCGCACGGTTCGCGAACATCCAGCAAACCGGGCGTGGACTTCTGCGATAGCATTCCCCCATGCTCCGCATGCTGCCCGCCCTGCAGCTCGTCTTCCTCGCAGCCGTCTGCCCGGCTGGCGCGCAAAGCCTCGCCACCAACTCCCCCACGCCGCTCTCCACGCGCGTCGCCGCCTACGTCATCGACGCCCGCCTCGATATGCGCGCGCACACCCTCGACGGCATCGAATCGCTCACCTACCGGAACCTCACCGGCCAGCCGCTCACCGGCTTCCCCTTCCACCTCTACCTCAACGCCTTCCAGCCCGGCTCCACCTTCAGCACCGAAACTCACCTCGGCGGCGGCATCCGCGACCAGGAATCCGCCGATGAATACCCCGACAAGAAGCGCGGCTCGATCACCATCTCGCGGCTCGAAACCGACGCCCCCGACGGCAGCCCGCTCGACCTCACGCCGCAGCTCCGCTTCATCGCGCCCGACGACAGCAACGCCAACGACCACACCGTAGCCGCCATCGCGCTCGCTCATCCCCTGGCGCCCGGCGCGTCCATCACCTTCCGCCTCCGCTTCCACGATCTCTTTCCCGAGTCGGTCGCGCGCAACGGCTACAAGCGCGACTTCCTCATGGGCGCGCAGTGGTATCCCAAGCTGGGCGTCTTCTGGAAGAGCCCTCAGCACCCGGAAGGCGCCTGGAACTGCCACCAATACCACGCCACTACTGAATTCTTCTCCGACTTCGCCACCTTCAACGTCTCGCTCACCCTGCCCCGCAGCTACACCGTCGGCGCCTCCGGCGTGCCCACCGGCGACGTCTCCAACGCCGACGGAACCCGCACCCTCCACTTCTACGGCGAAGATATCCACGACTTCGCCTTCGCCGCCAGCCCGCACTTCATCGTCACCACTGGCGCCTATCTCTCCTCCATGGGCCCGGTCCAGGTGCGCGTCCTCGCGCTCGCCGCCAATCGCCACGCCGGCCCGCGCTACCTCGACGTGCTGCTCAAATCGCTGGCCCAGTTCGACCAGCGCTACGGCCCCTACCCCTACAAGATCCTCACCTTGATCGACCCCGAACCCGGCTCCGAGACCGGCGGCATGGAGTACCCCACGCTCATCACCGGCGGCACCTCCTGGTACCACGACCCCACCCACCTGACCGAGCTCACCGCGGAGCACGAGTTCGGCCACCAGTACTGGTACGGCATGGTCGCCACCAACGAGTTTGAAGACGCCTGGCTCGACGAAGGCATCAACTCCTACACCGAGGTCGTCGTCAACGCCGCACTCTACGGCCGCCGCACCAGCCTGGTCGACCTGCCCTGGGCCAATCTCTCCGACGACGAAGCCCTCCGCAACTCCTACACCTCCTCGCCCGACTACGATCCCGTCACCCGCCACGCGTGGCAGTTCCGCGACGCCGCCTCCTACGGCGACATCACCTACGGCAAATCCGCGACTCTGCTCTCCACCCTCGCCGGCCTCATCGGCGCCGACACCATGGACGAAGCGCTGCGCACCTACTTCATGCGCTACCGCTTTACCCACCCCACCCGCGAGGACTTCCTGCACACCATCGAAGAGGTCGCCATCCGCCGCGGCCGCGCGTCCGGCCTCATCACCCAGACGCCCAGCCTGGACCTCTCCTCCGCGCATCTTCTCGACGCCCCGGCCGTGCCCTCGTCCACGCAGCCATCCACCATCATCAACTCCGGCCTGCGCCCCTTCATCAACCAGGCCGTCTACGGCACCGCCATCCTCGACTACGCTGTCGACGCCATCACCTCCGACCCCGTCGAGTGGTGGCACGAATCCAAAGATAAGACCCTCCGCGATACCGTCACCATCCACCGCATCGGCGACTTTACCCTGCCCGTCACCGTCGAGATCGTCTTCTCGGACGGAAGTCGCCGCCGCGAAACCTGGGATGGCCAGGATCGCTGGCGCACCTACACCTACCTCACCACCGCCACTGTCGTCTCCGCCGAGGTCGACCCCGACCACATCCTCCCGCTCGACGTCGATCGCCTGAACAACAGCCGCACCGCCCGCGCCAACCCCCTGCCCGCGCGCAAACTCACCACGCTCTGGCTCTCCGCGCTCCAACTCTCCTCGCAGCTCGCCGGCTGGCTCGTATGAGGGCGACCCGTTTGAAGACCGCACGTAGGCACGATCCCCGCCGCCGCTCCATCCTGCTCGCCGGCCTGCGCCTCACCCTCAGCCGCTTCCCCGCGATCCTCTGGACCTACGCGCTCAACCTCGGGCTCGCCCTGCTCTTCTCCCTCCGCCTGCACGCCCAGCTCTCGTCCATCCTCTCGCACTCGCTGGCCGCGCAGCGCCTTACCTCCGCCTTCGATCTCGGCACCCTGCTTGAGGCCTTGGCTCGCCTCTCGCACAACGCACCCTCCTCCGGCTCAGCCAACTTTCTCGGCCTGCCGCTCTACCTGCTCGGCTACTTCATCCTCGTCCCCGGCACGCTCGCCGCCTACCAGGCGCCCGCCGCCCCCGCCACCCTCGCCGCGCTGCTCGCCGATGGCCTCGCCTTCTTCTGGCGCTTCATCCGCATTACCCTGCTCACCGCGCTGGTCTCCGCCGCCGTCCTCGTGCCGCTCAGCCGCTTCTACGGCGGCTGGGCCACCCACATCTCCAACCACCACGTCGGCCTCCCGGCGTTTCTTGCCCGTCTGCCCGTCGCCATCCTCATCGTCCTCGCCGCCGCCCTGCTGCGCCTCTTCTTCGACCTGGTGGAGGTCTACACCGTCCAGCTCGGCAGCCACCTGCGCCCCAACGGCAAGCCCGACCGCCGCGTCCGCCGCACCCTCCTGCCCGCCTTCCGCACCCTGCGCCGCCACTTCGTACACGCCTGTGGAACCTTCCTGGCGCTTGCCGCCCTGGGCCTGCTCGCCGTCCTCTTCACCGGGCGGATCGCGCTGCACATGCTCGCCCAGCCCCGGGTCTGGCCCGTCTTCCTGCTCTCCCAGGCTGGCCTCCTGTTCATGCTCTTCACCCGCTTCTGGCAGCGCGGCGCGGAAACCATCCTCTGCCTGGACTTCCCCCTGAGCTACGCGTCATACAACCCGCAGGGCTACTTACGGGACAACCCGCAGCCCGACCCCGCGCTCTCTCCCACCATGCCCGCACCCCCACCAGATCCCCCCACCTACCGCCATCCCGACGCCCAGCCCAACCCCGAACCCATCGCTCCGTCCCTTCCCACGCCCGACCCCGGCATCTTCCACCACGATCCCGCGCCTCTCCCGCCCCAGGAGCCTAAGATCGAGTAGAATTGTTACAGTCCTATGAATTTGTTCATCCTCCGTCACGCCAGCGCCGGCACCCGCCGCGCCAATCCCCTGCTGGATGTCCGCCGGCCGCTCGACAAGGAAGGCAAGCAGCACTGCCTCCGCCTCGCCCAGGTGTTGAACGCGCTCAACGTGAACTTGGACATGGTCATTTCGAGCCCGCTCAAGCGCTCGCTCCAGACCGCGCAGTTCGTCGCGACCGAAACCGGCTACGAGGCCGGCATCCTGCACTCCACGGCGCTCGCCCCCGACGCCACCTTCGCCGATTTCCAGCGCCTGCTGGGAGAAAACCGTACCCGCGAGAACCTGCTCGTCGTCGGCCACAGCCCGAACATCCAGGTCTTCCTGGGCTCGCTGCTGGCGCACTCCGAGAACAACGGCGCCGGCATTCCGCAGATCCGGCTGCGCAAAGGCTCCATCGCCCGGGTCTCCATCGCGCCGCCGCCCGACGGCTCCCACACCCCCGTGCTCTCCTGGCTCATTGACCCGCGCACCGTCCGCGCGCTCTACGCCACCTCCACGAAAAGCTCCCTGCGAAAGACCTCGCGAAAGTAGTCCGCCTCCTTCTTCACCGCCCACGCCTCCAGCTCCGCACCGCCCCGCCCCGGCACAATCTGCAGCACGACGCGCTTGGGATACACCAGCGTCCGTAGCCCAACCACCGCGCTGGCCCGGTCCTGGTTCAGCGCTGCCGCCAGCCGCAGCAGCGCCACCGCCCGCGTCACCTTGGCATGCTCCTCCACCGGCAGCATGCGCATCTGCCGGTCCATCGCATCCGGCCGGCTCTTGCCCAGGTAGCGCGCAATCGCCGCCACAATCAGCCGCTGCTCCGGCGAGAAGCCGAAGATCTCCGAGTTCGCAATGATGTACTGCGTATGCCGATGGTGGCCCTGGTGATTCATGAACTTGCCCACCTCGTGCATCATCGCCGCCGCCTGCAGCCACACCCTGTACTCCGGCGGCAGCTCGTGCACCTTTTCGAGCGAGTCAAACAGCTGCACCGCGTGCGCCCGCACCGGCTCCGCCTTCTTCTGGTCGATGCCGTAGCGCCGGCACACCGCCAGCACTCCCGCCCAACGCTCGTCCTCAATCTGCTTGTGCACCGCCGCCCGCAGGTCCACCTCGCCCAGCATCTGCGCCAGCATCCCGTCGCGCAGCCCCAGCGGGCTGTAACGGAAGCCCTTCAGCCCCAGCCGCTCCAGCAGCGCGGCATACACCTGCGCGCCGCCGATGATGATCTCCGCCCGCTTCGGCCCGATGCCCGGCACCGCCTCGCGCTGCGCATTGGTCATCTTCAGCAGCTTGTCGGCCAGCCGCCGCACATCTTCCGTCGTCGCCTCCTGCGGCGTCACCCGCACAAAGCGCTTGGGCGCCGTCCGCCGCACCGGCAGCTTGGTCCGCATCGCCACGCTCGCCTCGGCCAGCGCCGCCGCCGTCCCGCTGGTAGCGATTACCAGCCCTACCCGCGGCTGCCCCAGCTTCTTCTCCCCGCGCGTCAGCTCCCGGTCGATATATTGCTTCAGCCGCCCCACGTCCTCGCGCGCCGGCGGCCCCGTCTTTGCGCCATCCAGCCCCTGCAGAAACTCCTGCTGCAGCCGCACCGCGCCCAACGGCAGGCTCACCATCTCCTTTACCCGGCCGCGCTCGGACAAGGTCACCTCGCAGCTCCCGCCGCCCAGGTCGATCAGCAGGCACCGCCCCTTGGCGCCCGGCTCATGCGTCACCACCCCCAGGTGGATCAGCCGCCCCTCCTCCAGCCCCGAGATGATCTCCACATCCCAGCCCGTCGCCGACTTCACCCACTCCACGAACGCCGCCGCATTGCGCGCATCGCGCATCGCGCTCGTCGCCACCACCCGCACCTTGTCCACCACGTGCAGCTGCACCGCGCGATGAAACCGCCGCAACGCCTTGATCGCGCCATCCATCGCCACCGGCGAGATCATCCCGGTCTGAAACACGCTCTCGCCCAGCCGCGTCACCTCGCGGTCCTCGTAAAGCGTCTTCAGCCGGTGCGCCGCTACCGACGCAATCTTCAACCGTGAGGAGTTGGACCCGATGTCGATCGCCGCGAACGTAGGCATGAACTCACGATACATGCTCCGCTGCAAGGAAAAGGCGGCCTCGAAAGGCCGCCCTTACTCCGCTCAACTGCCTGCCCGTGCTCAGGACGCGACCGCCGACGCCGCCTCCACGTTCGCCCGCTGCGAAATCTGCGTCAGCAGCTGGTCCGCGTGCTTCTCCTCCTGCAGCGTCTTCTCGAGCGCCGACACGTGGCTGGTCAGCCCCAGGGTCTGCGCCCAGTCGCGCGCCGAGCCATACGACGCAATCTCGTAGTGCTCGATCTTCTGCGCCGTTGCCAGCAAACCCGCATCGCGCACCGGGCCCTCGCTGGACTCGCGCACGATGTTCTCGCCCGAGCCGATCAGCGCCGTCGTAATCGGATCCTTCTTGTCGTCATCGTCGCCCGTCAGGTCCCTCAGCAGCGCCTCCAGTCGCTCCGCCTGCACCTGCGTCTCCTGCTGGTGCGATTGGAACGCCTGCTTCAGCTGCGTGTCCTGCGTATGCTCGATCATGCTTTCGAGGCCCTTCACGATCTGGGTCTCGGTGGAGTGCAGATACTGAAGTTGCCCGGTGTACAGCGACCGGAGATCGTCGTAATCGTTCGGTGTAATAAAGCCCATGGTAGAACTCCTCTGGTGCAGTTGCGTTCGGTTCATTGGAGCCGCAACCGCTCTCCGCCGTTGCCCGCATTCATCGCGGTTTCACCAAGCTTTCTTCCACAAAACTGCCGTAAACTGTCCTCAACTGCCTTGAGCACAAAACCCCATTTCTCCCTGCTCGCGACCTCGTTCGCCGGAGGCCCCAGGCCGCGCAACACCGCACTCATGCTCGCCGGCCTGTGGATCGCGATCTTCTTCTTCTCACTCTTCTCTCCACCGCTCAGCGGCTACGCCGGCATCCACCTGGCCGGCAATGGCGGCAACGCCTCGCCTTTCCTGCAGTCCCGGCTCGCGCAGTCACTGCTCGCGCCCGCTCCTCTGGCCGGCTGGCTGATCCGCCTCAGCATCCGCATCTTCGGCCTCAACAGCTTCGCCGTGCTGCTTCCCCAGGCTCTCGCCGTGGCGCTGCTCGCGCTGCTCGGCCATCGCTGGGCCAACCAGGCCTTCGGAGCCCGCACCGCCTTCTACACCTCCATCGCGCTGCTTACCTCGCTGGGCGTCTTCCTCTTCACCCGCGCCGCAGCGCCCGAGGTCCTGCTCGCCCTTACCCTCGCCGCCGCGCTCTTCGCCTTCCTGAAATGCCTCGGCCCCATCTCCTCCGAACCCGATGTGAACGCGATCCTGAGCCAAGCCGCTCTCAGCCCCGAGAACAACCCCGAACACACCGCGGAAGATCTTGAGGATAGATCCGTCATCCTGAGCGAAACGCGCCGTGGCCCCGAGAACACCGCCCAAGACAGATCTGTCATCCTGCGCGCAGCGCGCAGCGCGCAGTCGAAGGACCTGCATTCCGGCCCCGCCACAAATCCCGTCATCCTGAGCGGAGGCGCGCCAGCGCCGCAGTCGAAGGACCCCGACGAACTCCACCCTGCCTCCTCCGCCCGAACCGTTTCACCCCATCCGCCCGCCGCCCAGACCGCCCCGCCCACCCACCTGCTCCGCGAGCGCCCCTCCCTCATCCCCTCCGCCGGCCCCCTCTACCCCTACGTCATGTGGGCGTCGCTGGCCCTCGCCGTCCTCAGCAGCGGCGTCCTCGCGCTGGTCTTCTTCCTCGCCACCGTCGCCGGCTACCTGCTGCTCCTGGGCGAAACCGGCGCCAGCCTGCGCAAACTCAAACCCCTCACCGGCATCCTGCTCTTCCTCCTCATCGCCGCCCCCTGGTACCTCTTTGCCGCCCCGCAAGGCCTGCTGCCAATCCCCACCTCCACGCATCGTCCTGACATCCTCTTCTGGGCGCTCCACCTCCTCTGGCTCTTCCCCTGGTCGCTCTTCCTGCCACTCGGCATGGCCGCCCTGTGGCGCCGCTTCCGCCACCAGACCGGAACCCTCACCCGCGACGCCAATCTGCTTCCGCCCTTCCAGTTCCTGGTCGTGCTCGTGCTCATCGCCACCGCCGCGCTCTTCACCGGCGCGGGCCTGCTCACCTCTTCGCTCGTCACCCTGGCTGCCTACGCGCTCATCATGATCGCCGCGCAGCGCCGCCAGACCGGCTTCACCGCCTCGCCCTTCCACCGCATCGACCCCCAGCAGCGCACCATCCTCCTGCTCAGCCTCTTCGCCGCCATCATCCTGCTCTTCTTCTCGATCGCGCCCAGCTCCGACTCCGCCAGCCTGCCCGCCTACCTGCCCGTCCTGCTGCTCATCGCCTCCACCCTCTCGCGCGCCGAGCAGGCCTATTCCTCCGACGCCTCCGCCCGCCGCACCATCAACGCCGCCCACGCCACCTTTGCCGTGCTCGGCGCCGCCACGGCCCTCGCCCTCTGCTTCGCGCTCTTCGCCTCCCGCCACCTGCCCTTCCAACCCAGCGCCGTTGCCTCGCTCGCCCACCGCGGCCTGGCCCCGGCAAGCCCCACGCTGTCGAAGATCCTCGACCTCACCCCCGCCGCCTTCGCCGCCCTCCGCCTGCCGTCGGTTCTGGCCATCCTGGCGCTGCTCCTCGGCCCACATCTCGCCTGGCTCCTGCGCACCCAGCGCCGCCACCTCGCCGCGACCACCGCCATCGCCTTCACCTCGGCCGTCTTCCTCATCGCCGCCCACGCCGCCCTGATTCGCTTCGCCGCCTTGCTCTGACGACCTGGCCCCAAACACCCGGCCATCATCACCCGGCCTTGACGACCCGGCCCGACCACCCGGCCCTGCTACCCCGGTCATGCATCAAAAAGCCGCTGCACCAAAAGCAGTTCAACTCGCCGGATACCGAAGTCCAGCCTTAAGCGGCCTGTTTTGAATACTTTGGATACTTTGTGGGGGGAGGGGGGTACAGCGACATGACCGGTCCAAAACGCCAATCCGCCGGCCTCATCCTGCTCGCCTGGTTCGTGCTTCAGTTCACCGGCATCTTCTCGCCCGGCCTGCTCGACGATGTCGACTCGGTCTACATCGAGGTCGCCCGCGAGATGCTGCAGCGCCACGACTTCGTCACGCCCACCATCGACGGCATCCGCTTCTTCGACAAGCCGCCCCTCATGTACTGGCTCGCCGCCTGCTCCATGCGCCTCTTCGGCGAGTCCGCCTGGGCCGCGCGCCTGCCCCTCGCGCTCGCCACCCTGGCCCTGTTCTTCGCCATCTACGCCCTCGCCCTGCACCTCTTCGCCGGCAGCGCCCACCGGGAGCGTATCGCGCTCTACTCCACCCTCGTCTTCGCCACCGCCATCGGCCCCTACCTCTACACCCGCTGCTTCATCCCGGACATCCTCAACTGCCTCTGGATGACCCTCGGCGTTCAAACCTTCCTCCTCGCCCTCGCCCGCGTCTCCGCGGGCAGAGCCCCGCACCCCGCCGTCATCCTGAGCGCAGCTCCACGCGCGCAGCCGAAGCACCCCGAAGCTCTCGACATCACCTCCACTCCACAGCCCTTCCCTCCCGACGCCGCCCCTTCTCTTCCCTCTTCCCTCTTCCCTCTTCCCTTCGCACGTCTTCCCTCCGCACCTGTTCCCTCGGCCCTCCTCCCCTGCCTCGCCTTCGCCGCCGTCCTCGCCCTCAACCTGCTTACCAAGGGCCTTATCGGCCTAGTCTTCCCGCTTGCCTTCGTCCTGCTCTACCTCGCCATCACCCGGCAGCTGCGCCTGCTGCCGCGCTTCCACCTCATCCCCTCCACGCTCCTCTTCCTCACCATCGCGCTTCCGTGGCACGTGCTCGCCGCTCTGCGCAACCCGGCCATCCCTATGCCGGCCGGCCTCGGCCTGCCCGCCCGCGCCGGCTGGGCCTGGTTCTATCTCTGGAACGAGCACTTCGCACGCTTCCTCGGCCGCCGCATCCCGCACGACTACGGCAACACCCCCGTCTGGCTCTTCTGGCTCTACACTCTCCTCTGGATCATGCCCTGGGGCGCCTTCCTGCCCGCCGCCATCGCATCTACTGCCCGCGCCCTCAAGACCTGTCGTCCTGAGCCAAGCGCCAAGCGCGAAGTCGAAGGACCTGCATCTGCTTCGTGCCGAGCCGCCCTGACCCTCGCGCTCTGGGCTCTCATCGTCCTGATCTTCTTCACCTTCTCCTCGCGCCAGGAGTACTACTCGCTGCCCGCGCTGCCCGCGCTCGCGCTCATGATCGGCTGGGTTCTGGCCCGCGCCAAAGTCGTGCCCACGCAAACCCGCGCCGTCCTCGCCTGCCATCGCTGGCTGCTCCTGCCGCTGGCCTGCCTGGCCGGCGCGGTCGCCGCCTTCTTCGCCATCTTGGCCCCGCGCGCCGCGCCTGGCACCGACCTCGCCACGCTGCTCGCCTCTAATCCCGAGCTCTACAACCTCTCGCTCGGCCACGTCTTCGACCTCACCCAGGATTCGCTCGGCTTCTTCCGCGGCCCGCTGCTCGCCGTCGCCGCGGCCATGGCCGTTGTCGGCCCCACCAGTTACATCCTGCGGCGGCGCCTGCGCAGCTTCGCCGCCAACCTCAGCCTCGCGGCCGGCATGGTACTCGCGCTGCTCGCCGCCCACGCCGCCTTCGTCCGCTTCAATCCCATCCTCGGCTCGCGCGATCTTGCCCTCGCCATCGTCTCCGCGCAGCAGCGTCACCCGCAGCCTGGCGACCTCATCCTGATCGACGGCGAACTCACCTCCGGCTCCAGCCTCCTCTTCTACACCCGCCAGCCCGCGCACCTGGTCAACGGCCGCGTCAACGGCCCCTGGTTCGGCAGCTTCTGGCCCGGCGCCCCACCCATCTTCGAGACCGAAGCCTCGCTCCGCCGCCTCTGGCAGGGCCCGAACCGCATCTTCCTGCTCACCCCGGTCGCCGCCAGCCGCACCCACGAGCTCGAATCCTTCGGCCCCGTCCACACCCTGGCCGCGCTCGGCGGCAAGACGGTCCTAAGCAATCGTTAGAGAGCAGTTAAGAACAGTTGAAGACAGCTAAACCCAGTTAAAGACAGCAAGAGCCCCAAGGCGCCTTCGTCTTTCCTGCCGCTAACTGCCTTTCACTGCCGTTAACTGTCCCTATCTGTCCCTAACTGTCTCCTGGCGCTTCCACCCGTCCGCCCGGCTTCAACGTATAGATCTTGCCGCGGTAGTAGAACTTGTTCCCGCCATAGCTCCCAACCCAGAGCAGGCTGCCCAGCAGATCGCGCAGCGGATAGATCGCGACATTGCGCAGCAGCTCCGGATCCTGCATCACGGTCAGGATCGCCCCCGCCTGCAGCCAGCGGTTCAGCGTCATCGCGAGCAGCCAAAGCACGCCCGTAAGCGCATGGCCGGTCGCCAGTCCCCACACCAGCCCCATCAGCCCAAACGGCATCGCGAACGTGAGCCCGCTGCCCAGGTGGCCCCACGGCCGCGAGCGCCGCGTGCTCTGCATCCAGCGCAGCTGATTGCGAAACGACAGCCAGAACGGCTGGTCCTGCACCATCAGCTTGATGATGTGCGTGGCCATCTTCACGCCGGTCCCCTGCTTCGCCAGCCGGTTGCCAAGCTCGAAGTCGTCCGCATAAAACTGCCCCAGCTCGGCAAACCCGCCCACGTCCCTGAAGCTCTTCTTCCTCACCGCCATGGTCGCACCCAGCGCAAACTTCGTGCCTTCGATCATGTCCGCCACCAGCACGCCGCTGGTCATCTCCACGCTCTTGCCCACCGCGTCCAGCTTGGAGGCAAAGCTCGCGCGATCGCCCCCGTACGCCGTACCCAGGTAGACGCACGATGCGATCCCAAGCTTCGGATCTTTGAGGTTCTGCACCATCCGCCGCAGGTAGTCACTCTGCACCCGCACGTCCGCGTCGCTGGTGATGAACAGCTCGTGCTTGGCCACCGAATCCAGTTTTTCGAGCGAGTACACCTTGGCGTTGTGGAACTTCGGCATCGGCTCGCCGCAGGTCACATACCTGGCGTCCACCTGCGGATACCGCGCGCCCACCGCCCGCGCCACCTGCAGCCCGGCGTCGGTTTCATGCCGCGCGCAGAAGAGCAGCTCAAACTCCGGATAATCCTGCTCAAAGAACGTTTCAATGTTGCGCTCGAGCCCCGGCTCGGTTCCGTGCAGCGGCTTCAACACGCTCAGCGGCGGCAGGAAGTCCATCTCGGCGCGGTCATCGCGGCGCTTGCGCAATCCGAAACGCACTGCCGCCGCCATCACCATGCCGCAATAGATGGACGAAGTGACCGATCCCACCAGCGCTACATAAAACAACCCGCGCAACACCGCACTCATGGCAGACAACACCCTCAGCACAAGTCTACCGAACGCGGTCGCTACTTCTTCTTGCTGCCGCCCTTGCCCGTCTTCACCGCCGGCATCAGCGTCACCCTGCGCATCGGCACCAGCCCTGAGCCTGGGTTCTGCTGCTGCTGCATCCGCGCCAGCATCTCCTCGCGCACGTAATCGACAAAACCCTGCATCTGACGATTCATCTCCTCCATGCGCTCGCGCATCTGCAGCACGATCGCAATGCCTGCGATGTTCACCCCGAGATCCCGCGCCAGGTTCAGAATGAACTCCAGCCGCTCCAGGTCCTCATCCGTATAGAGACGCGTGTTGCCGTCCGACCGGCTCGGCCGCAGCAGGCCCTCGCGCTCATACATGCGCAGCGTCTGCGGATGGATCTCGTACATCTCCGCCACCACGGAAATCATGTACCCGCCCCGGGATTTGCGCTTCGTCGCCATCTCTCAATCCACCTACGCGGCGTTCTGTTCCCGCTGCTTCAGCAGCGGCCGCAGTGCGTCGTTGACCGCCTCGCTGCTCGGGAAACTCTCAAACAGCTCCGCTTCAATGATCACCATGTTGCCCGTTGCAGTCTCGGACGCCTTTGCCCGTGCACGAGCAGCATACGGATTTTGGATCGCCTGACTCATGTCGTACTCCGGTCGCATCTCGTAGTCCATCTCCTCCTGCTCCGTCATCAATCGCTTTACCCCTTCACTCACAGGCTCTCCGCTCCTCTCTGGACATCAGGCGCGCGCTGATGATCCGGATACGCTCTCCACGCTCGACAGGAACGACCCCAGGCAGCCGGTTCGCCTTCGACCGCCCCAGCAGCACCCACCGAGTCTCTCCTCGAAAACATCCGGATCGCTCACAAACAGGGCTCGCTCATCCACAAAGATAGTCGCCCCTTCTCCGAAAGTCACTCTATGCTTTCGTTCGTTGCTGCGTGCCTTCTGCCCGTGCCACTCGAACCTGTAGCGTCCGTACTCAAAAAAAAACGCCTCCGATCCACTCACGCAAACTCGCCTCATACACCCGCCCTATCCCCGTCAGTCTACCGGCTGCATCTCAACCAGCATGAACAAGTCCACCGCCTACACCGCCGCCGCCCTGACCACCGCGGCGCTCGCCTACGCTCTCCTCCCCAGCCGCCCGCGCCTTCAGCCCGGCCAGGTCGCGATCATCACCGGCGGCTCGCGCGGCCTGGGCCTGGCGCTGGCTCACCGCTTCGGCCGCGCCGGCCTCAAGCTCGTCCTCGCCGCGCGCAAGCAGGACGAACTCGAAATCGCCCGCCACGAACTGCTGCACTCCGGCGATGTCAAGAATGAAGATGACATCCTTTTGGTCGTCTGCGACGTCACCGACCGAGACCAGGCCGCCGGCCTCATCGAACAGACCATCCGCGCCTTCAACTCGCTTGACGTCCTCATCAACAACGCCGGCATCATCCAGGTCGGCCCCATTGAAGACCAGCCGCGCGAGGCCTACGACGCCGCCATGCAGACCAACTTCTTCGCCGCGCTCAATACCATCCACCCCGCGCTGCCGCACTTCCTCGCCCGCGGCTCGGGCGCCATCGTCAACATCGCCTCCATCGGCGGCAAGATCCCCGTACCCCACATGGCGCCCTACGTCGCCGCAAAATTCGCCCTCACCGGCTTTTCGGAGACGCTGCACGCCGAGCTGCGCAGCAAAGGCATCCGCGTCACCACCGTCTGCCCCGGCCTCATGCGCACCGGCGGCGAGGCCCACGCCCACTTCATCGGCCAGGTCGATCGCGAGCGCGCCTGGTTCGACTTCTCCGCCCGGACACCCTTCATCGCTGCATCCACTACCTACGCCGCCAACCGAATCTTCGCCGCCGTCAACTCCGGCCGCGCTGAGATCACCATCACCCCGCAGGCCTGGCTCGCCGCCCGCGTGCACGGCCTCGCACCCAACCTCACCCAGGCCGTCGCCGCGCTCGCCAACCAATATCTGCTGCCCGGCCCTGAAACTGCCCAGGAAGCCTTCGCCGATCCGTCCCCCAGCTAGGCGAGCTAGGCCCAGCTAGGCATAGCCCGGCCCAGCCGGCTCAGCGCGCAAACACCTCGTCCCTCACGATCCCGATCCTGCCCTTCGCGCCGACCACGAAGGGCAGCGAGATCGCGTTCCATCCCCTGGCCGTCTCGCCCCGCACCGGCTTCCAGTTCCTGCCATCGTCGAACGACACGTCCGCCCCGTTTGGACCCACCGCAAACCACGCCTTGTGCCTGGCGTCGTAAACCACCGCCGACCGGTACCCATGCGGTGGCGTCTGCGCCCCCTTCCAGCCCGGGGCTTGATACCAGGCAGTGCCTTCGCTGCTGTCGGGCTTCAGGTAGTCGCCACCCACGATGACCCTTGTACCAATCTCGTTCTGCGCCAGCGAGAACGCCCCCGCAGATGCCGCAGCCGACTTCGCCGATAAGGCGCTCACACGCCACTCTCGCATAAATGGACGGAACTCGCGCGCACCAGGCAGCACGTTGGAACGGTCCGGCACGCCTGAGATTCCATCTTCCACGCCAGTGAAGAACCGGATCTCCCTAGAACCCGAACTTCCTCCCGTCACAAACGCTCGCTCACCCATCTCCGGCACCAGCAGGGCGGAGTTGCTCGCCGCAAAGAGACCCTCACCCGGCAGAGGGGGCGGCGATTCCTTGAGTTGCCGCTCCCACGTGTCGCCGCAGTTGTAGGTCAGGAACAAGGGAAATCTCGCCCTCACCGGATCCCCCACGATCACTCCGAAGCACCTGTTCCGCTGCCCCGCGGCGACCAGCCCTCGAACAAAGCGCATGGCGTCGAAGAAGCCCTCCGCATCCGGATTCTCGAACACCAGCTTCCACGTCGCGCACCCGTCCGTGGTCTTGTACACCTTTGACAACGCCCCCTTGCCGCTGGCCATCACCAGCGCAGCGCTCGCGTCGAACGCCTGCACTGCTCTGAAATCCAGCTTCTCCGCACCCGGCGGGACAGCACATCGTTGCCAGTGGACTCCCGCGTCGAGCGTTCGCAGCACCGTGCCATCCGAGCCGCTCACCCATGCCACGCCCGCGCCCACAGAATCCACACCGCTCAGGCTGGCGTTCGTCTGCGGATCGGCCACATCCATCTGCGCGCGCGCCACGACGCCCACGGCCAGCATGGCGCCGGCGGCTGCAAGTTTAGTCCAGAGCAAGATCGTGCTTCGCATGCCGCAGTGTAGCGCGCGGCCTGCCCTAGTGCGCTCCCGCCGGCGCTGAGCCCGGCTTCACCTTCTTCAGCAGCCAAACCACGGCCACGCACAGGAAGCAAAGCAGCGACAGCCAGCGGAACACATCCACAAACGACCACAGCGACGCCTGCCGGCCAAGCTGCTGGTAGATCACCGTCGCCGCCGCGCCGCCGCCCGTTCCGCCCACGTTGCTCGGCCCGTAGGTTCCCGTCAACGCAGCGCGGGTAGACAGGATGGAGTTCTGGAACTGCTGCCCCGTCACCGGAACCGAGTTCAGGATCTCGTTCTGGTGAACCGCCGACCGCCGCGTCAGCAGCGTCTGCGCAATCGAGATACCGATGCTGCCGCCCACATTGCGCATCAGGTTGAACAGGCCGCTGGCGTTGCCGATCTGCTCGTTCCTCAACGTGCCGTACGCCGCCGTGCTGATCGGCACAAAGACGAAGCTCAGCGCAAACCCGGTGATGAGGATCGGCATCAGCAGCGTGGTCGGCGAGATGTCCAGCGTTATATTCCCGAAGTAGAGCGTCGTCAGCCCGAAGACGAAGAAGCCAAACGTCATCAGCAGCCGCGGATCAACCTTGTTGGACAGCACGCCGATCACCGGCATTCCGCAGATCGCGCCCACCCCCCGCGGCGCGACCGCAATGCCCGCCGTGAACGCCGTGTACCCCAGCAGCTCCTGAAAGAAGAGCGGCAACACCGTCGTCGTCGAGTAGATCGCGATGCCAAACAGGAAGATCAGCAGACAGCCCACAGCGAAGTTGCGATTCTTCAGCACCTTCAGATCCACTAGCGTGTCCTTCCTGTACCACGATCTCCAGACCCAGTAGACGAACCCCACCGTCATGGCCCCGACCGCCCACCGGATCCACACTGCGCCGAACCAGTCGTCCTCCTGCCCCTTGTCCAGCACCACCTGCATCGCGCCCGTCCAGATCACCAGCGCGCCCAGTCCCAGCCCGTCGAAGGGCTTGGCCTTCGTGTTGCGGATGTAGCTCGGATCGTGGATATAGCGGTTGATCATGAGCAGCGCCAGGATGCCAATGGGGATATTGATGTAGAAGGCGTAGCGCCATGAGTAGGTATCGGTCAGCCATCCCCCCAGCGTAGGCCCAAGCACCGGCGCCACCACCACTCCGAAGGCAAACACGGCCATCGCGGCCCCGCGCTTCTTGGGCGGAAAGCTCTCCAGCAGGATGGCCTGCGAAAGCGGCTGCAGCGCCCCGCCGCCAGCGCCCTGCGCCACCCGTGCCAGCAGCATAAAAGCCAGCGTCGGCGCCGATCCGCACAGGAACGACGCCACCGTGAAGATGCCCACGCAGCTCATCAGAAAGCGCTTGCGGCCGAACTTGAGCGAGCACCAGTTCGAAGCCGGCAGCACAATCGCATTCGAAACCAGGTAGCTGGTCAAGACCCACGTGGCCTCGTCATTCGACGCTGACAAGGACCCCGCGATGTACGGCAGCGCCACCGCCGCGATCGACGTATCCAGCACCTCCATGAACGTCGCCAGCATCACCGATGCCGCGATCAGCCATGGATTTACGCCCGCCGCCGCTTCCTGCGGTGCGTCCGCGGCCTGCGCCGGTGCTTGAAGATCATGAGTCTGTGTCGCAGACGCCATGCGTGAAACTTGCCTCCCAGGTGGCCATTTCCTTACGTGATTGTCCTTACTCAGATGTCCGACAACCACCCTGGGGTGCAACCCGGACGCGTTTTGCAGTCGACCGCCTGCTCCGGACGGCACCCGCCGCCAAACGCCGCGAACGACTGCCGGGCGCCGCTCCTAGGCTTCAGTCAGCAGGTGCGCCCTCGGGTCCTCGGGATTCAGCTTCGCCAGTTCGCGCAGGATCTCCTTCGAGCGCTCGTCCTGCAGCTTGGGCACCACCACCTTCACCTCCACAATCTGGTCGCCGCGCGTACCCTCGCGCGTCGCCGAAGGCACACCCTTCTCCCGCAGCCGCAGCTTCTGCCCGCCCTGCGTCCCGGGCGGGATCCTCAGCTGCGTTCGCCCATCGATCGTCGGCACCTCGATCTTCGCGCCCAAGGCCGCCTCGCTCACCGTCACCGGCACCGAGATCGAGATATCATCCGCCACCCGGTTGAAGAAGGGATGCGTGCCCGCCTTGATGATCAGGAACAGATCCCCGTTCGGCCCGCCGTTGACGCCGGCATTGCCCTTGCCCGCCAGCCGGATCCTCTGCCCGTCGCGCGTACCCGGCTTGATGCGAAACTCCAGCGGCTCCCGCCGCGTGATTGCGCCCGCGCCGTCGCACGTCGGGCACGTGTTCTGCAGCTGGCCCGTGCCGCCGCAGCGCGGGCACTGGATGTTGAACTTCATCCGCCCGCCCATCTGCGTCACCTGCCCCGACCCGTGACACTCCGGACACTCCACCGCGCCGCCCGTCACGGCCTTGCCCTTGCACGTCGGGCAAACCTCCTGGCGCTGGATCTCGAGCCGCGTCACACCGCCGCGCACCGCGGTCCAGAAGTCGATCGCCACCTGGTACTCCAGGTCTGTGCCCGGCTGCGGCCCGCGCGCCGCCGCCTTCTGTCCGCCGTTGAACATGCCCGAGAAGATGTCCTTAAACGAGCCGCCAAAGCCGCCGCCCGACTCCTCCCGCTCGCTGCTCCTGGCGCCGCTCGCGAAATCGGAAAAGTCAAAGCCGCTGAAATCGAACGGGACCTCCTGCGCCCCGCCGCGTCCGGGGCGCGAGGCCCTGCCGCCCTGGCTGCCGAAGCCGCCGCCATAGCCACCGCGCGCCGCCGCCTCAGCCGCCGCCGGATCGATCGAATCCGAATAGAACCCCAGCTGGTCGTAGATCTTGCGCTTCTTGTCGTCGGACAGGATGTCATTGGCCTCGGAGATCTCCTTGAACTTCTCCTCCGCCTTCTTGTCTCCCGGATTCACGTCCGGATGAAACTTGCGCGCCAGCTTCCGAAACGCCTTCCGAATCTCATCGGAGGTCGCCGTCTTCTTTACGCCCAGCGTGCCGTAATAGTCTTTCGTCTGTGTCGCCATGTTTCCTCTTCGTGCTTAAGGCTACGCCATGCGTCGCTGCACTTCTTTCTTCAAGCGCGGCATCAACATAGCCTGGCCTATTGCGAGATCATATGCGGACTGCATACGGGTCCAATACTCGGGCGTGGTCCCGAAGTACAAACTGAGCCGGAACGCCGTGTCAACAGTAATTCCCCGGCGTTCATTCACAATCTCCGATATGCGCGTTGCAGGCACACGCAACGACAACGCGAGTGCGTTCACGGAGAGGTCCAAAGGCTTCAGAAAGTCCTCGCGCAAATACTCTCCGGGATGTATCGCTACCAACCGATCCGTCTTTTTTCTCTCGACCACGTCCCTCTCCCTAGTGATAATCCACCACCTCGACGTTGCTCGCATTCTGACCGTCCCATTCGAAACAGATTCGAAACTGCTCGTTGACGCGGATGCCCCATTGTCCGAGCCGGTCACCCCTCAGCCGTTCCAACCTTTTGCCGGGCGGGTTCCGAAGTTCCTGCACATCCTGTGCGGAGTCGATGTCACCAAGTCTCCGCGCCGCCACCCGTGCGATCGCCGCAAAGCGCCGGCTCTTTCCCGTCAGGAAGATCTTTCTCGTCTCTTCGTTCCTGAACGATACGATCACGCTACCAGCGTAGCACGCTAAGCGTTATACGCGTTGCGTTACACCGCCTGGCAGCCCGGACACCAGAACAGATTCCGCCCCGCCATCACCTTCGTCTCCACCTTCGTTCCGCACACAAAACACGGCCGGCCCGCTCGCCGGTACACATAATGCGCCTCCTCGTTCAGCGCCTCGCCGCGCGTATGCGGCCGGTGCTTCGCCCGCGTCGTCACAATCCTCCGATCCACCATCGCGCCCGGCATCAAGGCCTTCGCATCCCGCCAGATGCTCTTCAACGCCGCCTCACCAACCTCCGCGCCCGCGCGGAACGGATTCACGCCCGCACGAAACAACAGCTCCGCGCGATAGATGTTGCCCAGCCCGGACACGATCGACTGGTCCATCAGCAGCATCCCGATCGGCGTCTTGCGCAAGCCGATGCGCGCAATCATCTTGCCCGGCGAGTCGTTGTTCAGCGGGTCCGGTCCAAGCCGCGCCAGCAGCGTCTGCCACTTGGCCTCGCTCCACACGCTGCAATCCGTGGGCCCCCGCAGCTCCAGCCACTCGCGCCTGTCCCATATTCTCAGCCGCAATGCGCCGCGCGGCTCAGGCATCGGCTGTCTGCCTTCCATAAAGTCCCCATACAGGCCCATGTGCACGTGCAGGATCCGCCGCTCCGGCTGCGCCCGCCCTACTGCGAAGACGCCGAAGTCATAGCCCAGGTGCTTGCCCACCGCCAGCACGCCCTGCAGCACTCGTCCATCCAGCAGCCCGGCATCCAGGAACCGGCCCTGCGGCGAATCGACTTGTACCTTCTTCCCCGCAAACATCGACGCGTGCAGCTCCGCCCATCGATGCGTCTCATTTCCCTCGGGCATTCACCGTGTCCTCTGCGCTCATCTCTTCCGGCTGCAGCGGATCGGGCTCCGTCGTCTCCGCAAGCTGGATCTCCTTCACCACCTCCCGCGCCACCTCGCGCGCCGCCGCTCTCCGGCTGCGCCGCGGCCGGCCGCCAGACTCCAGCTCATACTTGTAGTGCTCGATGATCCGGTCCGGCGTCCACAACGCCCAATGGTTCGCGTTCTTCTCATGCATCAGCTTCAGCTGGATCTCGTCCATCCGCCGCACCATGCGCCGCAGCCCGTCATAGTGGTCCGCGTACATCGAGTCCGGAGACTCGATCAGCGCCTGCATATCCACGTACACCGGCTGCGCCCACTCGTAGAACGTGTGCCACACGTCGTACAGTTCCAGGTGCCCTTTGCGTTCCAGCAGCGCCAGGTGCTCGTAGAAATCCAGGACCTCAAACACGCTCACCGGCGGCGCCTCCAAATCCCAAGGGTTCAGACCCGTCTCTTCACTCGAAATATCCAGCCGGGCCTGCGCCAGCCTGCGCCGTGCCGCCACAAAGTTCTCTGACAGGAAGAAGCTCAGCTGCTTCTCCAGGTTCGCCACCGAGCGGTACTCCCGCTCATGCTTCAACTGCAAGGCTGCATAAGCGATGGCGCCCACGCTGGTGAACACCAGGATCGAAGTCGCCACCGCCTGTACCGCAACCCAGTCGACCATCACCCGTTCAATTCCAAACCCTCGAAGCATCGATCGCCTCGATCGCGAACGTCTGGTCCGGTTCCATCTGCCGCATCTTCTGCGCGAACCGTTCCGCCTCCGCACGCGTGCCGAACATCATCCGGTTGTACAACTGCCCGGCCCTAAGCTGGTCGCACTTCCATAAGGTTTCGGTCATAGCCTTGCCTCCTTGAAGATGATTGATGAGCAGTTGTTGCATTGTTTCTGGTGTAAGCCAAACGCCCTCGGCGATCGTGTCGTCCTGCTTCCTCCTCGTCATCTCTGTAAACACCCTTCCTCGCCATTTGACGCCGTCTCGGCACCCTGGGCGCAGACTTCTTTGTCTATAAAGCAAGAGGGGTGTTCCATTTGGAACGCCCCTCTCTATACCATCTACGAACCAGCGTCGCCGTTGGTTCTGGGTTCAGCGTTCTTTACTTTCTGTCTACATCCACGTACTCGGCGTCAATCACGCCTTCATCCTGCTTCGCCTGCCCGCTCGTGCCCTGGCCGGCGCCGTTCTGATCAGCCGTGCCGGCCCCAGCCGACGCACCGTCGGTCGGCGCCTGTGCCGCGGCTGCCTTGTACATCGCCTCGGCCAGCTTGTGGCTCGTCGCCGTCAGCTTCTCCCGGGCCGTGTTCAGCTCGGCCACAGTTGGGCTGCCTTCGAGCGTGCTCTTGGCATCGGCGAGCGCACTTTCGACCTCGGTCTTGTCGCTCGCCTGTACCTTGTCTCCGGAGTCGCGCAGCATCTTCTCGATGTTGTAGACCAGCGAATCCAGCTGGTTGCGTGCTTCAACCGAGTCGCGCTGCTCCTTGTCCTCGGCCGCGTGAGCTTCGGCATCCTTCGCCATCCGCTCAACCTCTTCCTTGCTTAGACCGCTCGAGCTCGTGATCGTAATCTTCTGATCCTTACCCGTCGCGTTGTCCTTCGCCGTCACATTCAAAATGCCGTTCGCGTCGATATCGAACGTCACCTCGATCTGTGGCACGCCGCGCGGAGCCGTCGGGATCCCGCTCAGCTTGAACTTGCCGAGGGTCCGGTTCTGCGCCGCCATCGGACGCTCGCCCTGCAGCACGTGCACCTCAACCTCGGTCTGGTTATCCGCCGCCGTCGAGAACGTCTCCGTCTTCTTGGTCGGGATGGTCGTGTTGCGCGCGATCATCGACGTCGCCACTCCGCCCATCGTCTCAATCGACAATGTCAGCGGCGTCACGTCGAGCAGCAGCAGGTCCTTCACCTCGCCCGCCAGCACGCCCGCCTGGACCGCGGCGCCGATCGCAACCACCTCGTCCGGGTTCACGCCCTTGTTGGGCTCCTTGCCGAACAGCTCCTTCACCATCTGCTGGATCTTCGGCATGCGGGTCTGTCCGCCCACCAGAACGACCTCGTCGATCTTCGACGCGTCAATCCCGGCATCTTTCATCGCCTGCTTGCACGGCCCGATCGACTTCTGCAGCAGATCGTCCACCAGCGACTCCAGCTTGGCCCTGGTCAGGTTACGCACCAGGTGCTTCGGCCCGCTCGCGTCCGCCGTGATAAACGGCAGGTTGATCTCCGACTCCTGCGCCGTCGAGAGCTCAATCTTCGCCTTCTCCGCCGCATCCTTCAGCCGCTGCAGCGCCATCTCGTTGCCCCTGGCGCGCAGGTCCAGCCCGGTGTCAGACTTGAACTCCGAGATAAGCCAATCCACGATCCGCTGGTCCAGATTGTCGCCGCCCAGGTGCGTATCGCCGTTGGTCGACTTCACCTCGATCACGCCTTCGCCCACTTCGAGGATCGAGATGTCGAACGTGCCGCCGCCGAAGTCGTACACCGCGATCGTCTCGTCCTTCTTCTTGTCCAGCCCGTACGCCAGCGCAGCCGCAGTCGGCTCATTCACAATGCGCTTCACGTCCAGCCCGGCGATCCGCCCGGCATCCTTGGTCGCCTGCCGCTGCGCGTCGTTGAAGTACGCCGGCACCGTGATCACGGCCTCCGTCACGCTCGTGCCCAGGTAATCTTCGGCCGCCTTCTTCAACTTCTGCAGAATCATCGCCGAGATCTCGGGCGGCGTGTACTCCTTGCCCTGCGCCGAAATCGCGATGTTGTCGCCCTTCTGCACCACCTTGTACGGCACCATCTTCATCTCGTCGCCGACCTCGTTCATCCGGCGGCCCATGAAACGCTTCACTGAGAAAATCGTGTTCTCCGGGTTCGTGATCGCCTGCCGCTTCGCCACCTGCCCCACCAGGCGCTCGCCGCTCTTGGTAAACGCCACGATCGACGGCGTCGTACGCCCGCCCTCTTCGTTCGCGATCACCTTCGCCTCGCCGCCCTCCATCACCGCCACGCAGCTATTCGTGGTCCCCAGGTCGATACCAATAATCTTTGCCATGCTCACTCCTCATTTCGAGGCCCTTGAAGGCCTGCTTTCTCTTGCAACAATTACAACTATATAGATGTGAGCGAGTTGATGTCAAGTTTCCTTAGTGTCACAACTAAACTGTCGCGCACACCTCCGCCCGCCTGCGCAGGTGTGAACATTCTCAGCTGCCTTATTGCGGTGGCGTGCCCGGCGACGGCGTCGACGGACTCACTGTTCCCGGGCCGGTTCCCGGCGCGCTGGGACTGCTTCCAGGCGCGGCCGCCCCGTTCGTTCCCGGCGCGCTCGTCCCCAGCCCGTTCCCGCTGGTCGACCCGGAGTTGACCCCACCCAGCAGGGTCGCCTTCGCGTAAAGCTGCTCGATCCGCGGATCGTACAGAAACTCCCACGTCTGGTACGTCGTCTGGTCGTTCACCACCAGGATCGAATCGCCGGTCTTGGCGCTGCCCACCCCCATGATCAGCCCGCCGCTGCCCGTAGAACCGGTCCCCGGCTGGCTCCCACTGCCCGCCGAGCCCGAGCCGCTTCCGCCCGCACCCGTTCCCGCCCCCGCCGTCGCGCCCGAGCTCAACCCGCCCGCCGAGAGCCCCGATCCAACCCCGCCTGCCCCGCCCACTCCCGAGCCCGAGCCTGCACCCAGACCACTGTTGTTGAACGCCGAGCCGCTTGAGCCTGCTGTCGACCCCGAAACCGACCCCCCGGTCGAACTCACCATACCCGCCGCCGATCCCAACCCCGACTGCAGACCCGGCAGCTCCTGGCCGAAAAACCCCTTCACCTGCGTCAGGTTCTCGCCCACGTGGATCAGCCGCCAGTCCGCCTTGCCGGTCAGCGGGTCGACATACCGCTGGCGCAGAAAGCGTTGATTGTTCGTCTTCTCCAGCTGCTCGATCGACGTCGGATAGTGGTTCCCGTTCTTCTTGTAGAACACCCGGATCGCCCGCACATACTGGTTCGCCCGATGCTCGGACTCGAGCTCTTTGTCCCGCTGCAGCTCCTTCGCCATGCGCGGCGCCGCCACGCTCAGCGCCAGCAACACCAGGAACACCAGCACCAGCGCGCCCAGCAGCATGAACCCCTCATCGCCGCCCGCCGGCAGCCCGGTCCCGTTCTCCTGCGTCTCACGCATCGCTAATTCCCCGTAATCGGCAGCGTCTGCCGGTTGCTGTTCGGAATATCCTCCACCAGGATCGACTGCGCCGCGATCGACACCACCCGGTATTTGCGCTGCACCACATCCCCCACCCCGGCCAGGAAGACGTCGTCCCCATTCAACAGGAACGCCCGCCGAACCCCGTTGGCCGTAGTCGCCGTACCAAAGAACTTCAACGCGATCGGCGGCGGCGGTGGCGGCCCCGTCGGCGCCGGCGGTACCACCGGACCCTGCGGGCGCGCGGGGAACTTCGGCTTTTCGACCACCGCCAGCTTCACCGGCTGCGTCTCCACCGGCCCGGCGGAAAAGATGTTCCGCCCGCTCCCCGTGTACACCAGCGACTCCGTCACCTGCATGGCTTCCATGTGCAGCGTGGGGTCCAGCGCCCCGCTTGCCGTGCCCACCTTCTGCGCCGAGCCCACCGCATAGCCCGCCGGCGCCGACACCGTCTTCGACACCGTGCCCACCGTCTTCACCACCGGCCCGCTTGAACCCGGCGCCGTCACCACCACCGCGGCCGCCGGCGGCGGCGTCGACGGCCCGCCAAACAGCGTGTTGTAGAGATAAAACACCGCCAGCAGCGCGAAGAACCCCAGCACCCCTGCCGTGATCAGCTTCTTGCGGTCTTCGTTGCCGATCTTCATCGCGCCCCCGCCTTTCCGGCGATGCCCCCGGCTGTGGGCGCCGGGCCGGCCGCGTCATCGTCCGCCTCGCTGCCCGGCAGCCCCGGCCCGTTATCATCCACGCGCTCCGCCGGCGCCAGCCCGCGCAGGTACGTCACCAGCCGGATGCGCAAGTTCACCGCGCCGCTCTGCTGCCCGGTCAGAGTCACCCCCGTGATCATGAAGAAGACCTTGTCGCGCTCCAGCCCATTCAGAAACAGCACCAGCGGCCGGTAGTCTCCGCTCAGCGTCGCGTCCATCCGCACCTCGGTCAGCTGTCCCGTTGACTCGCCCGACGCGCCCTCACCCGCCACCGGCGCCTCCGAGTAGTTCACGTGCGTCAGCCGCACCGCGTCGCGCTTCGACAGCGCTCCCAGCTCCGTCAGCACCTGCGAGTAGCTCACCGGCAGCCGGTCCCGGTAGAACCGGTCCGCATCCCGGCTCGCCGCCGCCAGCTTCAGCTCCAGCCCTTCGAGCGGCCGCGCCGCGATCTGCGCCGTCTTCAGCGCCACCTGCTGCTGCGCCAGCGCCTGTGCATCCTGGCTCTTCGCCTCCTGCCACGCGACCGCCATGTGGATCAGCAAGTACAGGTTCACGAGCCCCAGCAGCGCCACGCCCGCGTAGTGCAGGTTCAGCGCGCTCAGCCAGTCCTGCGCCCGCGCCCGCACGTTCATCGTCACTGCCTTGGGCTTCACGCCCGGCCCGGAGGTCGCCACCGCGCTCATTGCGTCGCCGCCTTCCTCTGGTGATGCACCGCCGGCCGCACTTCATCCGGACCTTCCACCGGAGCGCTCCTGCCGGTGGCTGCTTGCACCACGATCTCTTCGGGCAGCGGGTTATATCCGCTGAAGATCTCGAACTCCACCGCATTGCCCAGCGGCTCGGCGCCCGGCCCGCTCACCGTTCTCAACCCGCCCAGCGCCTTGGCCTTGTCCGGAGCCAGCGCCGACTCACCTCCCAGCCGCGGCCCCACAAACCGCTGCGATCGTTCCAGGTTCCTCACCAGCTGGATCGCGCGGTCGCGGTCGCCGGTCACCCGCAGCCGGATCGACACCTCGCCCTCCTTCGAGATCACCGGCTCGATGCTCGTCACCTGCACTCCCGCCGGCAGCACCCGCTCCAGGTCCATCATTACTGCCGTCCAGCTGAAGCTCTTGCGCGCAAACAGCGCATTCAAAAACTGCGAACGGCTCAGCACCCCCATATTCTGCGGCTGGTGCATCTTCGCTTCGTTGCGGATCCGCTCCTGGTCGTACTCCGCCGTCTGCGCCTTCAGCGCGCGCATATCCGCCGTCGCAATCGCCGCCTTCGCCCGCAGCGCGTGCAGCCAGAAAACAAACGCCACCGCCAGCAGCGCCAGCAGCGCCATCGTGAGCCGCAGCTTCGCGAGCCTCGGCCGCAGCTCCACAAACGGCCGCGTCGCCAGGTTGATCGATATCCGCATTAGCCCTTCGTTCGTTGCATCAGCTTCGCAGCGCCCCCCGTACCCCGGCCATCCAGCCTCGCGGCACCCGCGTGGTCGCCGCGCCGCCGGTCAGCATCGCCGGCTCAATCATCTCGCGCACGCGTATCTCATCGCCGCCAAAGCCCGCCCCGTAGAGCAGCGCGCCCAGCGTCTCCGCGCCCAGCGTGCCCGCCGCCAGCACCACGCCCGGCGCGGTCTGCAGCGTGTCCTCAAAATACGCCGCCGCCACGCTCACCGCCTGGGTCACCTCGCGCGCCGCCGCAGAGAGCCGCTGCTCCTCCACCGGCAACGGCACCGGCAGCATCTCCGCCCGCGCGGCCCTTCGCGCCTCGGCCTCGGCCTCCGCGGCGATCTCGTCAGCCAGATGCCGTGCCGCCAGCGCCGCCGCCGCGCTGATCCGCTCATCGTCGATCAACCCGTAGCCCGACACCGGCTCCTGCCGCGCCCACTCCCCCGCCGAGCTCGCCTCATCCACCAGCGGTACCGCCAGCAGCTCCACCGGGATCGCCGGAATCACCACCGGCACCTCGCGCGCCGCCGCCGCATCGATCTTCTCCTGCATCCCCTCCGCCGCCAGGTCCACCGTGCGATGCAGCAGCAGCACGCCGCCCTGCACAATCGCCGTCGTCACCGACGTTTCGCCAGCATTCACCAGCAGCGCCGCCACGTCCATCTCGGTCATCCCCGCGCATGCCGCCAGCGTGCTGGGCAGCACGGCTCCCGGCTCAAAACCCGACTCCCGCACCACGCTCTCGTACTCCGCCAGCACGTCCTTCGGCACCGCCACCGCCAGCACCCGCACCATGCCCCGCTGCGTGGACATCACCTGGTAGCTCACCACTGCGTCATCCGCGTCGAACGGCAGCAGCTTCTTCAGCCGGAACCGCACCACCGGCAGCGCCTCCACGGCCTTGGCCGGCAGCGCGTCGAAATCCAGCAGCAGCACCCGCACCGCCGCGTCCGGAACCACCAGGCTCGTCTGCCGCTCCTTCAGCGCCACCGCCTCCAGCGCCTTCCTCACCGCAGCCACCGTCGCCGCGCGCCCGGCGACATTGCCGGCCTTCAACCCCGGCGTCACCGCGCCCTCCGCCAGCACCCCGTACGCCACCGCCGACACTACCGCCTGCGCGTCCTCGGCCCGCGCCGCCACCACGCCCTCCGGCCTGATCTCCACCGCCAGCCGCGGCCTCGTCCCCAAACTTGTCGGCAACAAATCCATCGTGTCCCTAGACTACCTTCTGTCCCGCTGATACTTCCTGAAGTTCGTCCACGCGTTCCACGACCAGAACAGCGAAATCACCACCCAGACCCACACCCTCGCCTCGCCCCACCCGCCAACCTGCCGCCCAGACGCGCGCAAATGCGAGACCCGCTCCATCGAAAGCGCAATCCATAGAACAGACAAGAAGATCCAGAAGCTGGATAGCTTGAGCGCAGTCAGCGGATCCTTCATCGCATTCCTGGGCGGATCGAACTCTTCCCTCCCGAACAGGCTGATCATCGACCAGCCTCGATAAACGTAACCTTGTTGATTTCCTTCAGCGTCGTCACGCCCTGCCGCACCCGGTCCAGCGCCGAATCCCGCAGAAACGCCATCCCCTTCTCCTTGGCCTTCTTGCGAATCTCGCTGCCCGGCTTCTTGGCCAGCAGCATCTCGCGGATCTCGTCATCCAGCTCCAGCAGCTCGTGGATCGCCGAGCGCCCCCGGAAGCCGGTCCCCGCGCACTCCATGCAGCCGGGCCCTTCCTTGAACCTGAACCCGCGCCACTCCTCCGGCTCGAGCCCGCTGGCCAGCAGCTCTTCATCCGTGTAGGTCACATCACGCACGCAGAACTCGCACACCGTCCGCACCAGGCGCTGGGCCAGGATGCAGTTCAACGCGCTCACGAAGTTATAGGGCTCCACGCCCATGTTCAGGAAGCGCCCCAGCACGTCCACCACGTTGTTCGCGTGCACCGTCGTAAACACCAGGTGCCCGGTCAGCGCGGAGTTGATCGCAATCTGCGCCGTCTCCGCGTCGCGGATCTCGCCCACCAGGATCTTGTCCGGATCGTGGCGCAGAATCGACCGCAGCCCGCGCGCAAACGTCAGCCCCTTCTTCTCGTTCACCGGGATCTGCGTGATCCCGCGGATCTGGTATTCGACCGGATCCTCGATCGTGATGATCTTGTCTTCCTCGCTCTTGATCTCATTCAGCGCCGCGTAGAGCGTCGTCGTCTTGCCCGAACCCGTCGGCCCCGTCACCAGCACCATCCCGTACGGCTCCTTGATGTAGCGCCGGAACCTGACCAGATCCTTCTCCGCAAACCCCACCACGTCGAGCGACAGCTTGGTAAATTTCTCGCTCATCGATTCTTTATCGAGCACGCGCAGCACCGCGTTCTCGCCATGCACCGTCGGCATGATGCTCACGCGAAAGTCGATCAGCCGCCCCTTGTACCGCACCCGGAACCGTCCGTCCTGCGGCACCCGCCGCTCGGCGATATCGAGCTCGCTCATCACCTTGATGCGGCTCAGAATCGTCTGGTGATGCTCCCTTGCGATCGGCGCCATCGCCTGTTGCAGCACGCCGTCAATGCGATACTTCACCAGCAGCGAATCGTCGAACGTCTCCAGGTGAATATCGCTCGCGCGCCGCTCCAGCGCGGTAAAAATCGTCGTGTCAACCAGGCGGATAATGGGCGAGATATCGTCGTCCGCGGTCAGCTTCTCAATCGAGATATTCTCGTCCGAGTTCTCCTCGCTCGAGAGCACATCGAACGCCAGCCCTTCGCTCGCCTCATCCAGCACCCGCTGGCTCTGCTCCGTCTTCTTCAGCAGGTCGGTGATCTGGCTCAGCGTCGCCACCCGCGTCACCAGCCGCGTCCCCAGCAGCCCCGAGATCTCGTCCAGCACCATCAGCTTCGACGGGTCGCTCACCGCGATCGCCAGCCGCCCATCCGCCTGCTCCAGCGGCACAAAGTTATAGCGGAACATCATGTCCACCGGCACGCTCTTGAACAGCTCATGCTGGATCTTGAAGTTCTTCAGATCCACATAGTCCGAGTGATACCGCCGCGCCAGCGCCTTCGCCCGCTCCGTCTCGTCCAGCCCCATCTCGTTCACGTTGATCGGTATCGCTATCGGCGTCGCCATATCCCTAAGACTCCCCTCATCTGCAACTCGTCACAGCGCTTCCCTGCCGCCGATTCCCGTTCCGGTCTTAAATGGCACCAGCCGCAACACTGGAACGCCCTCTCGCGTGATGTCCACGCACTCGCCCGTCTGCTCGACAAAATCGATCATCTCAGGCACACCGGCTCGAAGGCATGCCAATCAACACTCTTCATCGCAGCCTCCTGTCTCATCCTATAACCGGCGTCTCGAGCCCTTCATTGCCCGCCCGCCGCACTCAAACTGAAAATCGGCGCATACAGCGCGATCAGGATGAACACCACCACCACGCCCATCACCACCAGGATCGCCGGCTCGATCAAACTCATCGCCGCCGTCAGGCTCGTCTGCACGTCTTCTTCAAAGAACTCCGCGACTGAATTCAGCATCTGCGGCAGCGCCCCCGTGCTCTCGCCCACCTCGATCATCTCGATCGCCAGCTCCGGAAACACCTTCGTCGCCGCCAGGCTCGCGCTCAGGCCCTGGCCCTCCCGTACCGTGTCCACCGACTGGTACACCGCCAGCCCGATCTGCTTGGAATCGATCGCCTTCGCCGCCGTCTCGAGCGACGGCACCAGCGGCAGCCCGCCGGTCAGCAGCGTCGACAACGTCCGCGAAAACAGCCCTACCTGGTATTTCAGCCACACCGTCCCGAAGATCGGCAGCGCCAGCCGCACCCTGTCCACCAGCGTCGAGCCCGCGTCCGTCCGCGTCCACCGGTACCCCAGGTAGCCCAGCGCAATCACCACCACACCCACGTAAATCCCGTACTTCTGCGCGTCCTTGCCCAGGTCCAGCAGGAACACCGTCAGCGCAGGCAGGTGCGACCCCAGCTGCTCATACAACTCCGCAAACCGCGGCACCACGAACGTGATCAGGAAGATGAACAGCCCGATCACCATCAGGATCAGCAGCGCCGGGTAGATCAGGCTCGCCGCCAGCTTCTTCCTGAAGGTCAGCGAAACCCGCTGAAAGTCCAGAAAGCGCTGCAGCACCTCTTCCAGGTTTCCCGACCGCTCGCCGGCCAGCAGCGTCGTCGTATAAATCAGCGGAACCCCGCCCTGCGCCTCGAACGCCGCCGAAATCGACTCGCCCGTCTTCACCCGCGCCGCCACATCTTCCAGCTGCGCCCTGAAGTTGGGCAGCTTCTGCCGCCGCGCCAGCAGCTCTAGCGACCCCAGGATCGGCAGCCCCGCCTTGATCAGCGTCAGAAACTGCTGGTTGAAGACCAGGAAATTCTCCAGCTTCACCTTCTTCCGCTTGCCTTCGCCGCCCAGCAGCCCCTTCGTCTTGACCGAGTAAACGTAGTACCCGGACTGCGTAAACCGCGCACGCAGCTCATCCGCCGTAGCCGCCGCATGCGTCTGCTCCTGCACCCTGCCCCGTTCATCCGCCAGCCGAACGACAAACTCAGTCACTTCACACCCTCGCGCAACCTATAGGAGTACGGAAGCACCACTTCTTAGACGGCATCATCTGGATTACGATCTGCTCGCCGAATCTTCACGAAGCTAAAGCTCGACTCACCCGCGGCATCCACTGCGTTCGCGATTCGCTGCTGCTGCCAGAACGGACCTGTGTTGCGTCGCCGAAAGCACGACCAAAGCAATGACGCGGCTCTTCTGACTCTGCAGGTAGAAGACGTTCTGATCACCAGTGAACAGAACATCAAAGCCCGCGTTTTAAGCCTGAAGTAGCAGCGCTCCATTCCCCAACTCACTTCATCCAAGTTGCGCAACCGTTGCCACAAAGTGCGGCTTCAGATTGGAGAAGCAGTTGGCGTGGCACATTCTAATCCAGCAGAACCACGCATGCTCAGGCAGCAACTTGCGCGATCCGCACTGCGAAAGCCAGTACGCCGCTCCTGGCCAACATCATAACCAATAGCAGACGCAGAAAGAGCGCCCACAAGGAGCGCCCTTCCCAAATCGGAACACCTAAACCGGCACGCTAGGCAGAACCTAAACGCTGAAGCTCGACCCACACCCGCACGTACTCTTTACCGTCGGATTTTCGAACTTGAACCCCGCCGCCTCCAGCGTCTCCACGTAATCCACCACGCACCCGTTCAGGTACATCGCGCTGGTCGCGTCCACAAACACCTTCAAATCGTCGAACTTCATCACCTTGTCCATCATCCCGCTCTGGTTCTCAAAGGACATCGAATACTGGAACCCCGAGCAGCCGCCGCCCACGACCCCGATCCGCAGCCCCGCCGGGAGCGGATCCTGCGTCGACATGATCTCCTTCACCTTCCCGATCGCCGCGTCCGTCAGCTTTACCGGCGTACTCGGCGCCGCCGCCGGAGCCTCAACCACCTCGGGAACTACAGTTGCACTCGACATAGCTTCTCCTTCAAATCACGCGCGTCAGTATGTAGTGTAGTCCTGCCCCAAGCGCGGGGCAACCTTACTCAACGACCATAGGATGCGCCAATCACGTCTCCGATGCACCCGCCCTAAGGCGACACTCCTTCAGCGCCCCGAACCGCAGCCAGAACCGCACGGCCCAGCCACGCAGCGCATAATGAACCCATGAACATCCTCTACTTTCTCGTCGACATGTTCATCAACACCTTCGGCATCACCCGCCCCACCGAAAAGGCCCGCCGCCAGGCCGCCTTCTTCATCCTGGCCCTGCTCGTCCTGGTCGTTGCGATCGTCACCGCCGCCGCCTTCATTCTTGGTAGCTCCATCAAATAGCTTGTTGATGGGGCAAAGTTACGAAAGATTGCCGTGTCAAATACAACCTAAGGAGTATGCTTCTCCCATGATAGAGGCATGTCGCCGCTCCCCCGCGGCAACACAGCCCCTGCGAACGCCCCGATCCGGGGATGGAGATACTTATGAACCCAATACTGCTTACCGTCTGGGCCGTGCTCACCGCATGCTTCCTCGCGCTGCTCGTCTATCGTGGCCAATTGACCCGCTATGAGGATGAGCAGTTGTTCCTCAACGACTCCACCAATTCGAACGAGAAGCAGTTACAGTCCAACATCGTTCGCCGCATCCAGAAGATCGAACCGCTCGTTCGCGGCGTAGGCGCCGCAGCCGGTATCGCCACTGCATGCGCTGTCGGGATTTACGTCTGGGAAGCCTGGAAGACCATCCAGTAGTCCCATTCTCGTGTACGCTCCCCGTTGCATCGGCCCGCTACACAAGATACGGATCGAACCCACCCTCCCATGTAGGCCCGACCGCATGCCGCGGCCGGGCCTCGTCTGTTAAGCCCCCGCGGCAAAGTCACTCTCACCGGCCCTGTCCACTCTGAGGACGAGCGCCAGCACGTCATCGCGGACGCTGCCAGCGTCGTCGAACCCACCTCCATCGTCAAGAAGCTCACCATCCCCGGCTCATAATGCCCGGCGCGCTCCTCACGCCAAGGCAGATTGCGGGCCTCTCGAGCCCTGTTCTCATCCCGCGGCGTTTGGCGGGCCTAGGCGTTATAGCTCGACGAGCTCACCCGCCCACCGCGCCCGGTCCAGTTGGTATGGAAGTACTCACCTCGCGGCTTGTCCACGCGTTCATACGTGTGCGCGCCAAAGAAGTCCCGCTGCGCCTGCAGCAGGTTGGCTGGCAGCCGTTCCGTCCGGTAGCCGTCGTAGAACGCCAGCGCGGTCGAGAACGCCGGCGTCGGCACCCCGATCTCGATCGCATGAATGATCGCCTTACGCCAGCTCATCTGGTACCGGTTCAGCGCGCTTGAAAAGAACTCGTCCAGCAGCAGGTTCATCAGCTTCGGGTCTTTGTCGAACGCCTTCTTGATGTCGCCCAGGAACGCCGACCGGATGATGCATCCGCCGCGCCACATCAGCGCCACGCCGCCCATATTCAGGTTCCAGCCCTGCTCCTTCTCAGCTGCCCGCAGCAACATGTAGCCCTGCGCGTAGCTGATCATCTTCGAGCAGTAGAGCGCCCGCCGAACCTCCTCGATGAACGCGTCTTTCTCCGAAATGGTTCTCGCCTCTTTCGGCCCTTCAAGAATCTTCGCCGCCGCCACCCGCTCATCCTTCAACGCGCTCAGGCAGCGTGCAAACACGCTCTCGCCGATCAGCGTCACCGGCATCCCCAGGTCCAGCGCCGAGATCGCCGTCCACTTGCCCGTCCCCTTCTGCCCCGCCGTGTCCAGGATCTTGTCGATCATCGGCTCGCCGTCATCGTCCTTCTTGGCAAAAATCGTCGCCGTGATCTCGATCAGGAAGCTGTCCAGCTCTCCCTTGTTCCACTCCTCGAACACCTTCGCGAACTCATCCGCCGTCAGCCCCAGCCCGTCCTTCAGCAGTTGGTACGCCTCGCCGATCAGCTGCATGTCGCCGTACTCGATGCCGTTGTGCACCATCTTCACGTAGTGCCCCGCGCCCGCCTCGCCAACCCAGTCGCAGCACGGCGTGCCGTCCTCCACCTTGGCAGCGATCGCCTGGAAGATCTCCTTCACCGCCGGCCACGCCTCCGCGTTCCCGCCCGGCATAATCGACGGCCCGAACCGCGCCCCCTCTTCACCACCCGAAACGCCCGTCCCGATAAACAGGATGCCCTTCTCCGCCAGCTCCTTCGTCCGCCGGTTCGAATCCGTATAGAGCGAATTCCCGCCATCGATCACGATGTCGCCCTTCTCAAGATGCGGCACGATCTGCGCAATCGTCTGATCCACCACCTCGCCCGCCTTCACCATGATCATCACTCGCCGCGGCAGCTTCAGCTTCCCGCACATCTCCTCAATCGAGTGCGTCCCCACCACCTCGGTCCCCTTCGCCTCGTGCGCCAGGAACTCATCCACCTTGCTCGTCGTCCGGTTGAATACCGCCACCTTGTATCCGTGGTCGTTCATGTTCAACACCAGGTTCTGCCCCATCACCGCCAGCCCGATCAGGCCAATATCGCAACTACCCTGTTCCATCACTGCTCCCTCTTTTCACTTTTCCGGCGAAGACCAAGATATCACTCGAGCCCTCACGGCAGGCCTCAATGTTCACGGCAGCCGCCCGGCACGATAGTCTCGCGCCGGCCGCACTCACGCTGCAATCTTCAGCGGCTGAATCTTCTTGCGCCTGCCGCGAGACGCATGCCAGAAGTCGTAGGCGTTCTGCATCTTGAACCAAAGATCGGGCGATTGACCGAACGCCGCACCGATGCGAATCGACATCTCGGCTGTTATCCCCGCACGGCAATTCAGCACGCGAGAAAGAGTAGATCGAGCCACTCCAACGTAGGCGGCGAAGTCGGTTACCGTAGTGGGCACACCTTCGAGCGCCTCTTTAAGAATTCTTCCGGGATGGGGCGGGTTGTACATCTCCATGCTTCGTCTCCTAATGGTAGTCCTGGTAATCCACGAGGACCGCATCCTCGCCTTCGAAGCGGAACACCATCCGCCAGTTTCCATTCACCTTCACCGACCAGTGCCCCCCCATTTCTCCCCGAAGCTGATGTAGACCCCAGCCTGGCGTGCCCATATCGGACGGCTTGGTTGCAACATTCAGAAGAAGTAGCTGACCACGCAGCTTATTCGCATGAGCCGGCTGAATGCCTGCCTTTGAACCCGTCTTGAAGAACCGCTCCAGCCCGGCGTGCCTGAACGTTCGAATCACGTCTGACTGTAGCGCGATGCGCTACACGCGTCAATGTGCTTTACGGCTGGTCTTCGAGACCGATCATCGAGAACGCAGGACTCCAACCTCGCCCCGTGCCAAGGGGGAGTCCAGCCTCCATGCTCCGCGGAAACCGCAACACCGCCGTCCACTCGCCGTTCCTCTTGCCCTGCCAAACCACATCGCCCTGCAACATCCGCGCAATCTCATCGGGCTGCAGATCCCGATGAAAATCGTAGTACCGCGCATCCGTCGCCTCGTGTCCTCCGCCCAGGTTCCATCCCCGAGGCACCCACTTGGTCGAGAACACCAGCGCCGTATCGTAAGCCCCCGGATCACCCGCAGCCTTCTCGATCTGCTCGCGCGAGAAGTTATCGATCGCGACCGTCTTCAGCGGCTTGCGCGTGTACCCCAGCTCCGGAAACTGCATCTCGCTCGTCGCCGGCCACGCGCTCAGCACCGTCGCCCCCGGGTACCGCGCCGCAATCACCGCGATCGCCTGCTGGTGCAGCACGATCATGTCCCGGTAGGTCAGGTTGTCCTCGGGCGCAATCGGATACGGCGGGTTCACCCACAGCCCGGCCAGAAACCCCGCTGCGGTCAGCGCCGTCAACCCCCACATCACGCTGCCGCGGCTCTGCCACACCGCCACGCACACCAGCAGCTCCAGCGGATACACCGGCAGCAGATACCGCGTCAGCAGCGCGCCACCCAGGATCGAAAACGCAATCCCGTTCCCCGCCACTACGATCGCGATCGCCAGCACCGCGCCCCGCTTCAGCCCGCGCGCTCCAGCCACCTTCGGCATCAACAGCGCCGCCACCGTCGCCAGCACCGGCACATACAGGTTCATATGCACCGCCAGGTGCACAAACCTGTGCCACAGGCTGGCCAGCAGCCGCCCCGCGGTGAAGTTCGCCGTCGCGTTGTAGCGCAGGAACTCAGGGTTGCCGAACATGAACCCCGTCACGTGCAGGTGGTAGAGATACCACCCCGCCAGCGGCACGGCCGGCACAAACAGCGCCGCCGCCCACCGCCACGTCGCGCCCGACTCCTTGTCCGTCGCCCGCAGCACGATCTCCCACAATCCCAGCGCCACCGGCGTCACGATCGCCGTCTCCTTCGACAGCGCCGCGAGTGAAAACAGCCCTGCCATCGCCCCCAGCCGTCCCCCACCGCCCTGGCTCTCGAAGCGCTCGAAGTAGAACGACAGCGCCCACAGCGTGAACGCCGCCGCAAAGATATCCGCGTGCGCCAGCGTGCTCTGCGCAAACCACACCGGATAGATCGCCGTCAGCAGCGTCACGATCGCCGCCACTACCGAATCCGTCAGCACCCGCGCCAGCCGGAACACCCCCAGCAGCCCCGCCGCCGCCACCATCGCCACAAACGTCCGCGTCCCCCCCATCAGGGACCCGCTCGCCAGCCCGCCCAGCCGCCACCAGCCCGCCAGCAGCACCGAAGGCAGCGGCGGATGCGCATTCGTCAAGGTCGAGTGCGGTATCAGCGATCTCGTGCGCAGAAAGTCCAGCGCCGCCGGAATGTAGTACCCCGCCTCGTCCCAGTAAAACGGCAGCCGCAGCAGCGAATAATGCGAGAGATAGACCGCCACGAAAAACAGCGGGTACAGGATCCAGAGCGGGATCGGCTTCTCCACCGGCGCCGCCACCGCACTGAACTTGCGTCGAGTCGTCAACCGAGTCTCCAGCCGCCACGCCCGGCTGCCTGAGGCGAATCGCCTGTGTTGCGCTAGTTCACCGGCCCGCCCGGGAGTTGCGCCTGCGGTTCCAGCGCCAGCTTGCCGAACGTCTGCTCATACTGCGCCAGGTTGTGCCCCAGCACGTTCCACAACGCCTTGGCCTGCTGCGGACTCAGATAGATCGCCTGAAAGTTCTTCAGGTTCACCTCGTTCGCCGTGTCCTGGTGCATGGTCCCGAAGATCATCTGGAAGTCCCACACGCTCATCCTCACCTGCACGCTGTTCGCATACGATTCGCGGTAGTCTCCGGTCTTCTCGAGCCGGATCTCAGGCTGCTCTGACGTGATGTTCTGGCTCATGTTTTCCTAATCAAGAAATATGGTGCGAAAGAGGGGACTTGAACCCCTACGGATTGCTCCGCCAGATCCTAAGTCTGGTGCGTCTGCCAATTTCGCCACTTTCGCACTGCCCGTCCAACATCGTTCGAATGGCCCTATTCAGACTAGCTTCGAATCAGGCTTCACCCTATTGTAACTGGTTCCACTCGCAGTAAAGACCGCTCGCAGCTTTCGATTTTTGGGCGTAATTCGGGTCTCTCCTGGAAGTTTTCCTTGCATCAAAATGCCGAATTGGAGGACACTCTTGCGGCCGCTTTCAGCATGGTCGAGATGGGAGGCTAAAAAGAGATGCGCTCCTCGCGGCCTTTACAACCGCCGTCCGCCGCAGATCAGCCCTGCGGCCTAGGTCTTAACAGGTCCGCAACATCAACCAGCACCCGGAGTGAACGGCAAGCATCGCCAAAGCCGTTCTGCTCGTCCATACTCTCTATGAACTCGCGCAACAGCCCGAACTCCCATCACGTAGACGACGAGTTCGTGCGACGTGCGGCGAATCTGCTGGAGACCCTGTGCAACCTCAACTACCTCATCTGTGTCGAGGCGCAGAATCCCGAACTGGTGAAGGCCTACGCGAATCAAGCCGAACAGTGCCTGCAAAAGCTGGGACTCTTGATCCGGAGCGTTCAAGATGGTTGAATAGCGTAGTGTTCGGTGCGCGACAGACGTCATGGCGCCTCTCTTGTTGCAATGAGGCCTCCTCCTTCGTCCCTGGACGTCTATCTATCTGCCTGGCGAAGGAGAGAAAGGTATAACCTTGAAGAGCGTCCTCCTGATCGGCGAAGACGCTCCGCTGCTCGCCAGTCGTGCTGCCGTTCTAAAACACACTGGCGCCACCGTAAGCTACTGCCTTCCGTCGGGATTTGAGACGTGCGCCAGGGGGAACGCCTACTCGATCGTTGTGCTGTGTCACACCCTAGACGCTGACTCCCGCCGCGCCTTCACCGAAAACGTGCACCGCCGCTGGCCCGAAGGCAAGGTCCTGCAGGTATCCACGGACTTCTATGCACAGCCGTCGCGGCCAGACTTATATGCTGACGCCATCACGCCCGCAACACCTGACACGCTGGTCCGAACCACCATGGAACTGCTCGGCATTCCTGCTCCTCCGAAAGCTTGACCCACGCCTCTTCCGCCAGACCCCTTCTATAACCACGCACCTTCTATAATCGGCTTGTGTCGAAGCCCGTCCGCACCTCCGGTTCACCCCACCTGCTGGCGCCTCTTTGCGCGCTCCTGGCCTGCCTACTCGCGGCCTGCGCCCCGCTCCCCGCCCAGACCTCCGACGCCAAACAGCCCAACACCCGCGTCGTCCTCGTTCTGCCCTTCGACAACCGCTCCGGCCAGCCCAACCTGAACTGGGTCGGCGACTCTTTCCCCGACACCCTCAACCAGCGCCTCTCCTCCGCCGGCTTCCTCACCATCACCCACGACGACCGCCTCTACGCCCTCGACCACCTCGGGCTGCCCGTCGGCTTTCGTCCCACCCGCGCCACCACCATCAAGATCGCCCAGACTCTCGACGCAAACTACGTCATCGTCGGCAGCTACACCGTCCAGGGCGCCGGTGCCGCCGAGCGCATCCTCGTCCAGGCCCAGGTGCTCGAGGTCGACAAGCTGCGCCTCTCCGCCCCGCTCGAGGACTCCGCCCCGCTCGCCCGCCTCTTCGACATCGAGAACGCCATCGCCTGGAAGGTCGCCCGCCAGATCGACCCCGCCTTCTCCGTCGCCGAGCAGACCTTCCTCTCCGCCTCCGCCGGCGTCCGCCTCAGCGCCTTTGAGAACTACATCCGCGGTGCCGACGCCCCCACCCCGCAGGAGCGCATCAAGCACCTCCAGGCCGCCGTTCAGGACGCACCCAACTACGCCGCCGCCGAGCTTGCCCTCGGCAAGGAGCTCTACGCCGATCGCGACTTCGACCAGGCCGCCGCCGTCCTCGCCAAGGTCCCGCACAACGAGCGCCTGGCCCTCGAGGCCAACTTCTACCTTGGCCTGGCCCGCTTCAACTCTGCCCACTACGCCGAGGCCGAGGCCGCCTTCGCCTTCGTCGCCTCGCGCCTGCCTCTGCCTGAGGTCGTCAACAACCAGGCAGTCGCGCAGGATCGCCAGGACAAGGACGCCACCGCCCTCTTCGAGCGCGCCTCCAACGCCGACCCCAACGACCCCGACTACCACTACAACCTGGCCGTCTGCCACTTCCGCCGAGGTGATTTCGCCGGCGCCCAGCGCGAAGTCGAAGCCACCCTCCGCCTCCACGCCAGCGACAGCGAGGCTGCCGAGCTCCGCGCCGCCATCGCCGCGGGCCGCGGCAGCACCAAGAGCACTGCCTTCGAACCCACCACGCGTCTCCGCCGCACCTACTCCGAAGCCTCCTTCCGCCAGGCCACCTTTGAGATGGATCAGCTTCGCGCCCTGCGCCTCGCCACCCTGCCGCCCGCTCAGCAGGCCGCCGAGTACTCGCAGCTCGGCCGCGACTTCCTCGCCCAGGGCCTGCTCCCCGAGGCCGAGCAGGAGTTCCACTCCGCCCTCATCGCCGATCCATCCGCGGCCGCCGCCCACGCCGGCCTCGCCCAGGTCCGCGAGCAGAGCGGCGATACCGCCGAAGCCCGCGCCGAGGCCCAGGCCTCGCTCAAGCTCGCGCCCAACGTGGTCGCCTACCTGGTCCTCGCCCGCCTCGATCTTCAGCAGAACGACCTCGCCGCCTCCGCAGCCCAGGTCCAGAACGCACTCCGCCTCGAGCCCGCGAACCCCGCCGCGCAGGGCATGCGCACCGCGCTCCAATCCCGCGGCCAGGCCGTCCCGTGAGCCTGCCCAGGCACGGCAGGGGCCGCGCGCTCCTCCCTGCCCTCACCGTGACGCTCCTCATAGTCCTCGCCGCCGACCTCGCCGCCGCGCCTCCGGCCTTCCATGCCCATCTGCTCGCCCACCTCGCCAACCCTAACCTCGACATCCTGCTCTTCCTGGGCGGCATCCTCCTGATCTACGCCGAAGCCAACCTGCCTGGCTCCATCCTTCCCGGCACCCTCGGCACCCTCCTCAGCATGCTCGCGCTCTTCGGCCTCACCCATCTCCCGCTGCGTCCCGCCGCGCTTGGCCTGCTCGCCCTCGGCTTCACCCTCACCCTTTTAGACCTGGCGCTTCCGGCCCGCGGGCTACTCGCCTGCATCGGTGCCACAGCTCTCATGACCGGTCTCAAAACCCTCAACCCGGCCGTCCACCCGGCCGTCGCCATCGCTACCGGACTGATCTTCACCATAGTCACACTCTGGCTCGGCCGCGTCGCCATCCGCGCCCGGCGCAACAAGCAAATCTGCCCCGCACGGTTCACCACCTCGATACCCGCCGCAACATCGCGGCTTTTCCGCAGCGTAGACTGAAGCAGCAGAGGTCTACTGACTGCATAGGGAGTCTGTTCTTGATGATCAAAGCACTTCGCCGGTTCTCGACCCGCGGCGCTCTTCTCTCGCTGGCCATCCTCACCGGCACCGCCGCCGCCCAGACGGCTCCCGTCACGGCCTTCGACCGCTTCCTCGGCCGCATTGATCTCGGTGTCTCCGGCGCAGGCATCTTCACCACCAACACCAACGGCCCCAACTACCTCGGCCAGACCGTGCACCTCGTCCCGTCCAACACCTTCGGTCCGCTCGTCCAGATTCACTACACCAGTTCGCCGCTCATCGGTCTTGAAATCAATTACGGCTTCCCGCGCTACACCGATAACTACACCTACTCCTCCTTCGTTCTCGGTGCCCAGTCCCAGCACGCCGAAATCACCTTGGGCTACCTCGTGCACGCCGGCAGCTTCTTCGGCTTTCAGCCCTTCGCCTCCGTCGGGGGCGGGGGCATCGACTTCCGCCCCACCAAGGGCGGCGGCCAGGGACTGCCCGGCCAGCTCCGCGGCGCCTTCTACTACTCTGTCGGCGCCGAAGAACCCGTCTTCGGCCACCTCGGCATCCGCATCCAGTTCCGCCAGGTCTTCTACGGCGCGCCCGACTACAACCAGAACTACCTCGCCAACAACCAGCGAGCCGTCAGCACCGAACCCGCCGCCGGCTTCTACCTCAGGTTCTAAACCGTCGCACTCCACAAGCCCAGGCGCACCATGAACAGTCTCCTCGACAGCCACCAGGCGAGCTACCAGACCGATCCAGACATGCGCAGCCAGGGCGACCGCGAGCTTACCCTCGGCACCACCATGATCCTCGGCATCTTCTTCGCGCTCGCCGTCCTCTGCGCCGTCTTCTTCGGCTTCGGCTACTCCATGGGCAGCAAACACTCCGCCGCCGCCCTGCCTGTCGCCGCCGCCGCCTCCATCGCCAGCAGCACCTTCAACGGCTTCAAGCCGTCACCCGGAAGCCCGCTCGCCGCCGGCGCCCCGAAAGCACCTTCGCCTGAGACCGTGGTGGTCCCCTACACGCCGCCCACCGCCGCGTCCCGGCCGGTGCCGCAATCCGCAGCCCAGTCCGCCGCTCAGCCTGTCAATCCGGACGGCGAAACCCGCCCTGCGCCGCACACAGCCGACGCCCCCGCCCCTGCGGCTGCCCTCTCCCCAAGCCAGATAATGGTCCAGGTCGCCGCCGTCTCCCACCAGGAGGACGCCGACCTCATCGCCAGCACTCTCACCCGCCGCGGCTACGCCGTCGCCATCCGCTCCGAACCGCAGGACAAGCTCCTCCACGTCCAGATCGGCCCCTTCGCCGCCCGCAAGGACGCCGAAGCCATGCGCCAGCGCCTGCTCGCCGACGGCTTCAACGCCTACATCAAATAGCCATCGTGTCATCCTGAGCGAAGCCCCAAGCAATATCGTGTCATCCTGAGCGAGGCGAAGCCGAGCCGAAGGACCTGCATTCCGGCCCCCAAAACCTAAACCGGCCGCATCGCCTCCGGCAGCGCCCCCGCAATCGCCGCCCTCACTGCGCTCATCGACTCGTCGCGCGTCCCGTACTCCCCCGCCTCGATCGCCGGCAGCATCTTCACCCGCGCCTCGCCCGGCGTCACCCACATGCTGCCCTTGCGCATCATCGTCTCGGTCCCCCATATCGCCACCGGGATCACCGGCGCGCCCGTCTGCTGCGCCAGGTGAAACGGCCCTTTCTTGAACTTGCCCAGCCGCCCATCCACACTTCGCGTCCCCTCCGGAAAAACCATCATGTGCAGCCCCGCTTCGAGCGCCCGCGCCGCCGCCGCCACGCTCTCCTGTGCCGCGTCCCGTCGCGACCCGCGCTCCACCGGTACGAACATCGCCATCCGCATCGCCCGCCCCAGAATCGGGATGCGCAGAATCTCCTTCTTCAGCAGCGCCGAACATCTCCCCGGGATCACCTGGATCAGCACCGGCGGATCCAGGTTCGAGACGTGATTGCACATGAAGATGCAGCTCCGCCCCGCCGGTATATTCTCGAGGCCCGTCGTCTGGATCCTGATCCCCGCCGCCCGCGTGCCCGTCCGCACGATCCACATCGCCACCCAGTACAGCCGCGAAATATCTCCCACCACCAGCGTGTACGGAATCCCCACGATCCCCGCCGTCAGCCCCAGTGTCGAATACACCGTCAGCAGCTTGACCGTCGCCCAGACCTTACTCCGCTTGCCCACACAGGTCTCCGTCCCCAACGCCCGCGCACGCTTCGTCACGCAACATCCGCAGCGCCTCCGGCAGCCGCGTGTAGATCCCGCCAAAGCCGCCATTGGACATGATCGCCACCACGTCGCCGCTCTCCAGCTGCGGCGCTATCTCCGCGACAATCGCCTCCGCATCCGCACCCACCGCCGCCGGCGTCCCGCGCTCGCGCAGCTTCGCCGCCACATTTTCCGGGACCAGCCTCTCCCGCTCCGCAATGCTCTCCTGCTTGAACACCCCCGCCAGCACCACCCGGTCGGCCATCTCCAGGCTATCCACCAGCGCCTCTTCAAACACGTTGCGCCGCAGCGTGTTCGACCGCGGCTCCAGCACCGCCCACAGCCGGCGTCCCGCATACGCCTCCCGCAGCGCCCGCAGCGTCTCCCGGATCGCCGTCGGATGATGCGCGAAGTCGTCGATGATCGTCACCCCGTTCACCTCCGCCCGCACCTCCAGCCGGCGCTTTACGCTGCGGAACGTCGCCAGCGCCTCCGCGATCGCACCCGCCGGCACACCCTGGCCCGCCGCCAGCGCCGCCGCCGCCGTCGCATTCATCGCGTTGTGCTCACCCGGCATCGGCAGAGTCAGCTCGGCAAAGAGCTCGCCCCCGCGCTCCAGCCGCCAATGCATCCCGCCATCGGCATGCGTCAACCCGCTCACCCGCCAGTGCGAGTCGCGCCGCATCCCGTACCGCTCCACCGCGCAGAACGCCTTGGCAACGCACTCCGTTACGTTCTCGCTGCCGTCGAACGCCACCACCCGCCCCCGCCGCGGTATCAGGTTCACAAATCGTTTGAACGCCGTCTTCACTGCCTTCAGATCGTCGTAGATATCCGCATGGTCGAACTCCACATGCGTCAGGATCGCCGCATCCGGAAAGTAGTGCATGAACTTCGGCCCCTTGTCGAAGAACGCCGTATCGTACTCATCGCCTTCGAGCAGAAACGGATTCGTCTTCCCCCCGCGCACCGGCCGCACCCTGAAGCTCGTCCCGAAGTTCTCCGCCACGCCCCCGATCAGGAACGACGGCTCCAGCCCCGCCACCTCCCGCGAAGCAACCTCATAGATCCACGCCAGCATGCTCGTCGTTGTGGTCTTGCCATGCGTCCCCGCCACTACCAGGCTCTCGCGCCCCAACAGGAACTCGTCATGCAGGATCGCCGCCATCGAGCAGAACGGGATCTTCTCATCGAGCACGAACTCCAGCTCCACATTGCCGCGCGAGATCGCGTTCCCTACCACCACCAGCTCCGGCCGCTCGCGCAGGTTCTCCGCCGCATACGGCTGTAACACCTCGATCCCCATCGCCGCCAGCTGATCGCTCATCGGCGGATACGCCGCCGCATCCGACCCCGACACCCGGTGCCCCTGCGCCTTCAGCATCCCCGCCAGCGAAGCCATCGCCGTCCCGCACACGCCAATCAAATGAATCCGCATCCGCTCCCTACTCCCTACTCCCTGTCTCAATGAAGTCTAAAGCCTTCGCCCTTATCCCTTCACCGCTCAGCGTTCCGGAGGAACAATCTGGTGCCCCATTCATCGCAGCCTCATCGCGATGAGTGGGTCCATCACAGTCCTACAGCCTACCCATCCACCGCCGCTTCCAGGAACTTCACGCGCGGATTTGCCCCATCGCAGAACTCCAACCGCACCCTCACCCCGAACGGCAGCGTCACGTTCCCCCCATCCACGTGCCCGCTCCTGAGCCCCATTCCGACCGGCCCCTTGAAGTCCCGCAGCGCATACAGGATCGCCGCCTCGATCTCCGCCTCCGGCCCGTTCGCACCCATATCCCCAAACACGATCCCCGCTACCCCATCCAGCATCTCCGCGTAGCGTAGATGCAGCAGCATCCGGTCCCACTGGTACGCCTTCGTCCCCACATCCTCCAGGAACAACACTCCGCCCTCCGCCCGCGGCGCGTACGGCGTACCCAGCGCCTCCGCAACAATCGAGAGGCACCCGCCCGTCAGCACACCCTCCGCCACCCCCGGCTTCAACGTGCGCAGACCCTCGCTCACGCTCCACGCCGTTGCGCCGCTCACCGCCGCCTCCCAGCTCGCCATCTCCGGGCCCACTTCCTTCGACCAGTCCGAAGCCACCATCGGTCCCTGGAACGTCACCAGCCCCAGCTCCCGCCGCAGCCACACATGCAGGCTCGTCACATCGCTGTACCCGATCACCGCCTTGGGACGGGCCGCGATCAAGTCCCTATCCAGCCACGGCAGCAGCTCCGCGCATCCCCACCCGCCGCGCGCGCAGATGATCCCATCCACCTCCTCATCCGCGAACGCCGCATGCAGGTCCGCCACCCGATCCTCCAGCCTCCCCGCATAGTTCAGCGGCCCCCGATGGAGCGCATGCGGCATCACCTTCACCCGGTACCCCGCGCGCTCCAGCCCCGCCACTCCGCGCGCCACCGTCTCCGCATCCGCTACGCTGGCCGGCGACACAACCGCCAGCATCGAGCCTGCCCGCAGCGCCCGCGGCTTCACCGTCCTCAAAACGCCTCACCCCGGCACACTATCTCCGCCGGTCCGGTCAGCATCATCGGCTCGGCCGCCGCCGGCCACACCACGCGCTGCGCGCCACCTTCCGCCACCGCGGTCAGCGCCCGCCCCGCACCTAACCCCGCGCCGCGCAGCGCAATCGCCGCCGCCGCGCTCGCGCATGTCCCTGTCCCCGAGCTCGTCGTAGGCCCGCAGCCTCGCTCAAAAATCCGAAACTCGATCTCCCCCACGCCCGACGCCTCTTGCAGGCCGGCCCCGCGCACAAACTCCACATTCGTCCCAAACCGAAACAGCGGACTCTGCGCGATCTTCGCGCCCACCTCCTGCCAGCTCATCCCGCCCCACCCGAAATCCTCGCTCTCCACAAACACCACAAAGTGCGGATTCCCCACGTTCACCATCGCCCCCTCAACCACCCCCAGCCCCTCCACCGAAATCGCCCGCGCCATCACCCGCGGCACTCCCATCCCGCTCTCAATCTCAAACCGCGCCCCGTCCCGCCCCACCACCCGGCACGTCCTCACCCCGCCATGCGTCCCCAGCGCGACCTCGTCCATTCCCTCACTCATCGCCAGCCACGCCGCCACGCACCGCGTCCCGTTCCCGCTTAGCTCCGCCTCGCTCCCATCCGCATTGAACAGCCTCAGAAAGAACTCCCCACCCGCCCGTCGCTCCAGGAACTCGATCCCATCCGCCCCCACACTCGTATTGCGCGCGCACAACCGCCGCGCCAGCTCAGCATGCCTTCGCCCTGCTGCTGCCTCCTCCACAATCAGAAAATCGTTCCCGCACGCATGCGCCTTCACAAACCCCACCATCGCCCTGCCTCTCCTGCCTTACACTGCCTTGCACTGCCCCTCACTGCCCCTCACTGCCTTTTCAATCCTGGTCCGCGTCCTGAAACGCCATCACCTGGTCCGTCTCATCGCTCGCCCGCAGCTCGCGCAGCAGCGACTCATGCGCCACCTTGTTCGCCGACACCGCAAACACCACCCGCTCCAGTGTCCCGAACGTGTCCTTCTCCACCACGCTCATCCGGATCCCCGCCCTGTCCAGCACGCTCAGAATCGCCGAATACAGCATCTGCTGCTCCTGCCCGCGCACCTCGTACAGCAGTACATACTGCTTCCACGGCAGCCGATACTCCATCACCCCGATCACCTGCAGCGCCACCAGCACAATCACCGTCGCCAGCGCCGCCTCCACATACAGCCCAGCGCCGCACGCCATCCCGATCGCCGCCACCACAAACACCGTCGCCGCACTCGTCAAGCCCAGCACCCGCGACCGCGTATGCAGAATCAGCCCCGCCCCCAGGAACCCCACGCCTTGCACGATATTCGAGGCCACCCGCCCCTTGTCCGGATTGTTTTCCCCCGCCAGGTTCGCCGAGAGCAGCGTAAAGAACGCGCACGCCATGCACATCAGCAGATTTGTCCGCAGCCCCGAAGCCTTGTGCCGCCACTCCCGCTCCAGCCCCACCGCCCCGCCCAGCGCACACGCCGCCAGCAGCCGCGTCGCCGTCCCCGTCGAAAGCAGCATCTGGTCCACATTCGAAAAGTGAAACGACGAAGGCGCCACCATACCCCGCTGATGTTAGCACCCCCTCTTCCCTTCCCTCTTCCCTCTTCAGTATCACCGCCCCTTGAACCGGTCCGACTGATAGATCTTCACGCAAGGCCACTTCGTCGTACACAGAATCGCCAGCTCCGTCAGCCCCTCCGGATGCGCTTTCACCGCACCCTCAACCGCGTCCCCCACCACCGCGACCACGAAGTTCGCATGCTCCGCCGGCGCCGCCATGGCCGCTCGCCAGCGGTAGTAGTCGTCCGGCCCGATCGTCTGCTTCAGCGGGATCCCCGCCATCTGCAGCGACCCCACGTGCACCGAGTTCTCCATCAGGATCGTCGCGCCCGGTCCCAGCAGCTTCAACTGCCGCGCCAGCGGCTCCTCAAACGCCAGCCGTCCCCGCGAGTTCACCATCGCCTCCTTCAACACCAGCGGCGTCGCATGCATCATCACCAGCGCGTTCACCACCACCAGCAGAAGCATCACCGGAGGCCCCAGTCGCGCCGCCATCGGCCTGTACCTGCCCGCCATCTGCCCCGCCCGCCACAGCCCGTACGCCATAAACATCGCCAGCACCGGAAGCATCTCCATCCCGTACCGCGAGTTGTAGTACGAGTGCGGATAAAGCTGCGGAATGAAGATCGGCACCGACCCATACGCGATCGAATACACATAAAACGGCAGCGGCAGCCACAACAGCAGCCACACCCACCGCACCCTGTCCTTCAACGCCCGCCACGTCCCAAAAAGCGCCGCCACCGCCACCAGCCAGCCCGTCTCCCACGCCGCCGCGTCCACCTGCGCCGTCCGCGCATACAGCATCAGGCTCCACGCCGGATTATGCCAGCCCCAGTACTTGCGCGCGCCCGGCGGCGACGTCTTCCGGTCGATCTCCTTCGCCGAGTACGGCCCGCGCATGAAGTCCAGCCAGTCATGCCCATACACGTGGTTATAGCCAAACCAAAGCAGCGGACCCGCCGCCGCCAGCAGCGTCAACGTCACAAACCCCGGCAGCACCGCGCGACGCACCGCGGGCCTCCGCCACATCTGCCACGCCGCCACGCACCACACCGCCGCGCCCAGCACCCAGCCGTCATAGCGCGTCATCGTCGCCGCCAGCACCAGCATCCCCAGCAGCACTAGCCGCTCGATCGCCCACCTGGCCTTCGCCTCCGGCGCGCCCCCCGCGTCAGCATTCCGCCGCGCAGCCCGCCGTCCCCGCGACGAAGCCGCCTGCGCCCCCTGCTCTTCGCCGCCAACTTCCTCCATCCCGTCCAGAAACTCCACCACCACCAGCACGATCCAAACGAACTCCGCCAGAAACAGCGGCTCGGTCATCGCCGTCGTCGCCAGGTACAGCAGGTTCACATTCAACCCCAGGAACGCCGTCGCCACCATCGCCCAGCGCGGCGGCAGCAGCCGCCTCGCCAGCCGGTACATCCCCATCACCGCCAGCACGTAGCAGATCAGCGACGGCCACGCCCCCGCCATCCCATCCTGCCACCAGTCCATCCGCCCAATGAACGGCAGCATCAGCAGGTGCGGCAGCGGCAGCCACACCCCTCCCAGCTGTCCCAGCCCCGGCGCATTCGTATCCACAATCCGCCTGGCTATCCCCAGGTGAGCGACCGCATCCCCGTACAGCAGCGTGAACTGCCGCACCGTGCACACCGCCAGCGCCACAAACCCCAGCGCCACCGCCACCAGCCCCACCGTCAGCGTCTCCTGCCGCCCCCGGAACCCCTCCGCCGGCCGCACTGCATCCGGGTAAACTACCCCGACGGACCCACCCGCACCCCGCCGCAGCGTTCCCGTCGTCTCGCGCCCACGGCTCAAGCCTCTACCAGCTCCGCCGCGTCCTCATCCAGATGCGAGATCTCCTTGAACAGCCGGAACCTGTCCTCGATCTCCGCCCGCCGCACATGCTGCAGGCGCTCCGTCCCAAACCGCTCCACCGCGAACGACCCCATCACCCCTCCATAGAACAGCGCTCGCCGCAACACCGCCGGCGTCAGCTCCCGCTGCGACGCAATGTACCCATAAAACCCGCCCGCAAACGAGTCCCCCGCGCCCGTTGGGTCGACCACCTCGGCCAGCGGCAGCGCCGGCGCCCGAAACATCCCGCCCTCAAAGAAAGCAGTCGCCCCATACTCCCCGTGCTTGATCACAAGGTTCTTCGGCCCGTTCGCAATAATCTTCTCCGCCGCCCGAACCATGTTGCTCTCGCCCGACAGCATCCGCGCCTCGCCGTCGTTGATCAGCAGCACATCCAGCTCCTTCAGCACCACGTCCAGCGCCTCGCGATGATCCGCGATCCAGTAATTCATTGTGTCCCCGCACACCATCTTCACGTGCGGCATCTGCTTCCTCACCCGCGCCTGCAGCACCGGGTCGATGTTGGCCAGAAACAGGTACTCCGAATCCCGATACTCCTCCGGAATCTTCGGCTCGAACGTCGCGAACACATTCAGATCCGTGCCCAGCGTCTTCGCCTCGTTCAACGTCCCCGTGTACTCGCCCGTCCAGTGAAAGCTCTTGCCCGGCGCATGTTCTATCCCCCGCGTGTCGATCCCGCGCGCCGTCAACACCGCCTCCTCCGCCGCGCCGAAATCCTCGCCCACCACTCCGATCACCCGCACGTCGGTAAAGTAGCTCGCCGCCAGCGCAAAGTGCGTCGCCGCCCCGCCCAGGCACTTCTCCCGCTTCCCATGCGGCGTCTCAATCGTATCGAACGCCACCGAACCCACCACCAGTATGGCCATCTTCCCTCGCTTTTACTGCCTCTCACTGCCTTTTACCGCCCTGCACTGCCCCTCACTGCATCACATATATTTGCCGATCAGCAATCCCAGCCGCTCCCTCGCCTCGATCGGAATCATCTTCTTGTCCGTCATCATGGCGTACTTCAGCGCCTCGCAATAAGGACTTCTCTCCCCCTTCGGCAACGCCGCAACCGCCGCCCGCACCACCTTCGCCGCGTTCTCGCTATTCTGCCGGATCACCGCCACCACCTGCTCGACTGTCACGTCATCGTGCCCTTCCCGCCAGCAGTCGTAATCCGTCACCATCGCCAGCGTCGCATAGCTCATCTCCGCCTCCCGCGCCAGCTTCGCCTCCTGCAGGTTGGTCATGCCGATCACATCCGCGCCCCAGCTCCGGTAGAGATTGCTCTCCGCCCGCGTCGAAAACTGCGGCCCTTCCATGCACACATACGTCCCACCCATCTTGCCCGTCACGCCCGCGCTCGCGCACCCGCTTTCGAACGCCTGCGCCGCCACCTTGCACACCGGGTCGCCAAACGCGACATGCGCCACCACGCCATCCCCGAAGAACGTCGCATTGCGCGCGAACGTCCGGTCGATGAACTGATCTGGAATCACGAAATCCGTCGGCTTGTGCTCTTCCTTCAGGCTCCCCACCGCCGACACCGACAGGATGTACTCCACCCCCAGCATCTTCATCCCGTAGATATTGGCCCTGAAGTTCAGCTCGCTCGGGCTGATCCTGTGTCCCCGCCCGTGCCTGGCCAGGAACGCCACCGGCCGCCCATCCAGCTCGCCCACCATGTACGCATCGCTGGGCTTCCCGAACGGCGTCTCCACCACCTGCTCCCGCAGCCCCGTCAATCCCGGCACGGCATACAGCCCGCTTCCTCCGATGATGCCAACCTCAACCTTCTGCACCGTCACCTCGCTCGCCAAAGTATACGTCCACCCACGCTATCGCCTCTTGAACCCCCTGCCCTCAACCCGAAAACCCTCAACCCACAGAACATGCCTTCGAGCTTCTTAGAGCTTCGTCACAAACAAAGCCCGGCAACCGAATCTCTCAATGAACCAGGCTCCCTGCCGCTCGGATCATCCCCACCGCTCCCGCCGTCCCAACTCCCCCCAGCGTCAGCTCTTTCCGTGGAACCACCGCCAGCTTCACCGGCCCGCTCCCCTGCACCGCCAGGATCGAATCGCGCAGCTTCCTCGCCTGCCCCACCCCGAACCCCTCCGCCACAAACAATCCCTTCCCGCTCAGCGACATCAGCACATCCCCCTCGCCCGTGCCGAACACCTGCTCCCCCTCTCGCTCGTCCCCCGGCCTCTCCTTCAGCCCCGAGTACTTCCGGCCCAGCTCCCGCCCGTAGATCTTCTCAAACGCCTGCGCCGCCTCCACGCTCTTCCACTGCGAAAAATAGAACACCGCCAGCGATCCCGTGCCCTTCTTCTCTTCCGCGCTCGCCGACCGCCGCTGCCCCGCATAGTACGCGCCGCCATCCCAGGCCGGCGCCAGCGCCTGCGCCATCTCCGGCCCGCCAAACAGGCTCGCCATAATCTCCACATCCAGCTCGCCCATCACCCCGATGTCATAGGGCTCATACTCCGCGTCCAGTAGCGGGTGAACATCCGGCAGCCGCACCGAAGGCACCGGCGCATGCGCCAGGTAAGCCTCCGGGTTCATGATCTCGAAGCTCGAGCTCGGCGGATGATCGAGCGCGCCCGCGAACGCCGCGGCCTTGCCGCCCTTCACCAGCAGCGCCTGCTCAAACGCCAGCCCGTCCGAGTATGGAAACATCAGCGACCGCTGCAGCAGCAGCGGCGCGCGCGACATCACCGGACTCCCGCTCGTATCCGCCGCACCTTCCTTCATCTTCTCCGCCAGGTCCGGCTCATCCTTCAGCGTCTTCCCCCGCGGCAGCCCCCAGTCGACGAACACCACCATCGCCTGGCCCTCCGTCACCGCCTGCCGCGCCGTCTCCTTCTCATCGTTCGCCAGCCGGTCCGCATCCTCAGCCGCCGTCTTCGACACGCCCTTGAACCCGTCGCTCGACCACTTCTCCAGCCCCACCCTCTGGTCCTGGATCGCGTGCGTCAGCTCATGCGCCAGCACCGGCTTCTGCTCATCCGGCTCAATCCAGTTCAGCAGATTCACCGTCTTCGTCTTGTCGTCGTAGTAGCCCGCGATCTGCTCCGTCAGCAGGCTCAGCAGAAAAGGCTTCAGGTCGAAGCCCGCATCCAGCAGCCCGAACTTCTTCAGCACGATCTCGCTTCGCTGCAGCCGTTTCGCGCTCTCATCCTCCTCAAACGACTTCATCAGGTAGCGGTTCACCTCGTCCCGCGTCACCAGCCGCCGCTTCACCTTTACCCCCGGCAACCCCGTGTCGTTGGCCGCGAACGCCATGATCTCGTCCACCGACTGAAACAGCTCCTTCGCCTGCGCCGGCGTAATCACCGTCTCGGGCTTCTTGTCCTGCCCCTCCACCAAATGTGCGGTAACCCCCAAAGCCGGGTGTAGAACCGGGTGCCCCACATCCCGTATTTGAGATGTGGACTCATTCGCCATCACCCCAGCCTGTCCCCACGCCCCACCCGTCCCCACCGCCAGCACCAACGCCCAAACCCGCATAACGCCCATATAATCAAGTGTACGGTGTTTGTTCACAGGCAGATGACCTCCTCAACCCTTCAACCCGTAGCCGCTCCGCTCGACGCGCTGCTCACCAGCGCCGCCTTTGCTCCCATCAACAACCTCGGCTGGCTGCGCGTCACCGGCTCCGACCGCGTGCGCTGGCTCAATGGCATGACCACCAACAACGTCGCCGCGCTTGCCCCCGGCCGCGGCTGCTACACCTTCTTCCTCAATGCCCAGGGCCGCATCCTCGCCGACGCCACCGCCTTCCTGCTCGAAGACTCGATCCTGCTTGAAACCGCCTCGCCCGGCACGCTCGCCACGCTGCTCGACCACTTCATCATCATGGACGACGTCGAACTGCAGGTCATTCCCGCCACCGATCGCACCGGCCTCCTGCTCGCCGGCCCCGCCGCACTCGACCTCCTGCACCGGCTTGACTTCGCCGCCAGCCTCCAGCCCCTTCAGCTCGAGACCACCCGCTGGGAGGCTCACGAACTCACCCTCCTCCACGCCCACTCCCCTCTCGTCCCCGCCTACGAGCTATGGTCCACTCCCGGCGCCATCGCTCAATTCACCTCCGCCCTGCTCGATCTCAGCACCGCCCGCGCCACGCCCGACTCTCTCCACCAACTTCGCATCCTCTCCGGCACACCCCTCTACGGCACCGACATCCGCAACACCGACACCGCCAGAGACCTTCCCCAGGAGACCAACCAGACCCACGCCCTTCACTTCGCCAAAGGCTGCTATCTCGGCCAGGAGATCGTCGAGCGCATTCGCTCCCGCGGCGCTGTTCACCGCACCTTCACCGGCTTTATTCTTCACGGCGAACCGCCCACCACCTTACCCACACCAATCACCGCCGGCACACCAGAAAAAGCCGTCGGCGAACTCACCAGTGTCGTCTCCACGCCTTTCGGCCTCCGCGCCTTAGGCTACATCCGCCGCGAAATCCTCAGCCAGCATGAATCCGATCCCGCCGCCCGCATCCAATACCCGGGCGGCCTTGCCACCCCTGCCACTCTCCCGTTCCACACTGAATCCCTGAATCGAGAATCCTGATGCCCGAAAAACCGCTGCCCTTCGTCATTACCGACCGCCGCAAATTCACTACCGAAGGCGAACCCCGCCCCGACGCCGACCCCTCGCCCGAAAAAGAAGCCCGCGAGACCCTCCCCGAGACCGCGGCACCCGCGTCATCCGCCGAGCCCGAAACTCCACCAGTCCAAACCATCGCCGCCCCATCATCTGAAGCGGAGTCGCCCGCCGCCGCGGCTGCGGATGACCTCGGCTCCGACCTCCCGCCGGCCCCCACCTCCGAGCAGATGGAACAGTCCCGCGTCGCCTTCGCCGCCACCGCCGACCGGCTCGACACCGCCATCCGCGCCGCCAACCCCGGCGCCGACCACCCGCCCGCCCTCACCTTTGAAGCCCTCGTCCAGTCCGTCTACATGCAGGCCATCATGCAGCTCGGCGGCGGAACCCCCGAAGGCCAGCAGCCCCAGGTCGACATCCTCGGAGCGCGCCAGTCCATCGACATGCTCGGCATCCTCAACGAGAAAACCGCCGGCAACCTGACCTCCGCTGAATCCAGCCTGCTCTCCTCAGCCCTCTTCGAGCTCCGCCTCGCCTTCCTCGAAATCACCCAGGCCCTCGCCCGCTCCGCCCAGCAGCGCGCCGCGGCCGCCAATCCGCCCGGCTCGCCCCCCCCCGGCTTCCCGCCCTCCGGTCCCCGCATCGTTCGCTGAGCCTTCGATCCTCAGTTCAATGATCGGCCGCTGATCCCGTCTCTTCGCCCCACCATAACTCGTTCACTAGTAGACTGTTACTCACGTACACTACAGCCTCTGTAGCATTTTGATCGCTTGCACCCGCTTAGCCTTGTCGGTTACCCCTACGCACAACCCTGAGGCTAACTCCCTTCGCATGCGCGCAACCCTGACATTTCTTGGCTCCGGCACCTCGATGGGCGTCCCCACGCTCGGCTGTGTCTGCGCCGTCTGCCGCGACGCCCGCCAGCCCGGCTCAAGAAACCGCCGCACCCGACCCTCCGTACGCATCGACTTCGAGAACCCTCCCGGCCAGCACCGCACCATCCTCATCGACACCGGCCCCGACTTCCACGCGCAGGCCATCGCCCACGCCATCAACCACGTGGACGCCGTCCTCTACACCCACCACCACGCCGACCACATCCTCGGCATGGACGACCTTCGCCCGCTCTCCTTCCGCACTCCCGCCGGCATCACCCTCTACGCCGACGCCACCACCGCCGCCGTCCTCCGCCGCGTCTTCTCCTACACCTTCCGCTCCGAAGACCGCTACCCCACCTCCGCCCGCGTTCACATCCACGAGCTCTCCGATGCCCCCGGCACCTGCGTCACCCTCTTCGGCGCCGATTTCCTCCGCATACCCGTCACCCACGGCCGCGAAACCATCACCGGCTACCGCTTCGGCTCCGCCGCCTACCTTACCGACCTCTCCGACCTCCCCGCCGAATCCGTCCCGCTCCTCCAGAACCTCGACATCCTCATCCTCGACGCCCTCCGCCGCGAACCCCACCCCAGCCACTCCCACCTCGACAAATCCGTCTCCATCGTCGACCTCCTCAAGCCTCGCCGCGCCTTCTTCACCCACATGTCGCACGAGCTCGACCACCACGCCACCGAGGCCTCTCTCCCTCCGCACATCCGCCTCGCCTACGACGGCCTGCAACTCACCTTCGGCATCTCTCCCGAGGTGCCATAGCCATGCCCACTCCTCCCGCTCCCAGCTCCTATCCCAAACATGCTCGCGCACCGAATCCGCACAGATTCAGGCCTCGGCCAAACCCATGAACATCTACCGCTCCCTAGCCTCCCTTCCCCACACCCCCACCGTCGCCACCATCGGCAACTTCGACGGCGTGCACCTCGGCCACCGCTGGGTCATCGACCAGGTCAACGCCCGCGCCCGCGCGCTCTCGCAGTCCGGCCCGCGCGTCAGCTCCCTCGTCATCACCTTCGAGCCCCACCCCATCCGCGTCCTCCGTCCCGGCGCCCCTCACTCCCTCATCACACCCCTGCCTGAAAAGCTCGCACTCCTCGCCACCACCGGCATCGACGCCACGCTCGTCCTTCCCTTCACTCCCGAGCTCTCCCGCCTCTCGCCCGAGGACTTCGCCCGCCAGGTACTCTGCGACTCCTGCTGCGTCCGCGAAGTCCACGAGGGCGAAACCTTCCGCTTCGGCTACGGCGCCTCCGCCGACATGCACTCCCTCGCCGACCTCGGCCGCAAGCTCAACTTCGGCGTCCACCACTACTCTCCCGTCATCGTCCGCGGCTCTCCCGTCTCCTCCAGCCGCGTCCGCGGCCTCATCGCCTCGGGCGAGGTCGCCCACGCCCGCCCGCTCCTCGGCCGTCCCTTCTCCATCCTCAGCACGCCCGCCCGCGGCCGCGGCTACGGCACCCGCTACGCCGTTCCCACCATCAACCTCGCCCCCTACACCGAGCTCCTGCCCGCCAACGGCGTCTACATCACCACCCTCTACGTCGGCTCCGGCCCGGCCCGCGAGTGCTTCGAGGCCGTCACCAACGTCGGCAACCGCCCCACCTTCGGCCCCGACTCCTTCGCCGTCGAATCCCACCTGCTCGACTTCCACCCCATCGACCTCACCCAGGACACCCCGCTCGAGCTCACCTTCCTCAAACGCCTTCGCACCGAACTCCGCTTCCCATCCCCCGAAGCTCTTCGCGAACAGATCGGCCGCGACGTCCGCCGCGCCACCCGCTACTTCGGCCTCGCCCGTTGCCTCCTGCCCAACCTGCCCCGCGCCGGTGATACGGTCGAATCATGACCTCATCCGGCGCCGTCCCTGCAGCACTCCAGCCTTCGCAGCTCGACTTCCATCCCCAGCGTCTCAGCCGCCTCCCCTCCGTCTTCCAGGCCGAGGTCGACGCCGGCCGGCTTCCCGGAGCCGTCCTCATGATCGCCCGCCACAGCGAAACCCTCCTGCAGCTGGCCCTCGGCTTTCGCGATCGCGACGCCGCCAGCCCCATGGCCGTCGACTCCGTCTTCCGCATCGCCTCCATGACCAAGCCCCTCACCTGCGTCGCCGCCCTGATGCTCGCCGAGGAAGGCAAGCTGCTCATCGCCGACCCCGTCGCCCGCTACCTGCCCGAGTTCGAGCACGTGAAGGTCGGCCTCAACGACAGCGCCGGCGCCCTCACCCTCGTCGATCCCGCCCGCCCCATGACCGTGCAGGACCTCATGCGCCACACCTCCGGGCTCACCTACGGCTTCTTCGGCGCCTCGCCCCTGCGCACCATGTACAACGAAGCCGGCGTCTTCTCCTTCGATAACACCAACGCAGAGATGGTCACGAAGCTCGCGCGGCTCCCCCTCGCCTACCACCCCGGCACCACCTTCGACTACGGCATGTCCACAGACGTTCTCGGACGCATCGTCGAAGTGCTCAGCGGCCAGACCCTGGGCGACTTCCTGCGCGAGCGCCTCCTCGCACCCCTCGGCATGTCCGACACCGGCTTCGCCGTGCCCCACGCCGGCGGCCGCATCGCCGAGCCCGATCCCACCACCAACAATCTTCTCCTCACCAACCCCCTCATCGCCCCACGTTGGGAGGCCGGCGGCGCAGGCCTCGCCTCGACCGCCCCCGACTATCTCCGCTTCTGCCACATGCTCCTGAACGAAGGCCACCTCGACGGCCGCCGCTACCTCGCGCCCTCCTCCATCCGCCTCATGGCCAGCGACCACCTTCCGCCCGGCGTCGCCTACGATCCCATCACGCTCCCCCTGCTCGGCGCCGGCGCCCCCATGCCCGCCATGGGCCACGGCTACGGCCTCGGCGTAGGCGTCCGCACCCGTCTCGGCGGCAACCCCTTGCCCGGAAGCCTCGGCACGTTCTCCTGGGGCGGCGCCCTGGGCACCACCTTCTGGATCGACCCCCAGCAGCAGCTCGTCGTCATCCTCATGACGCAAGCCCCCGCCGAGCGCATCCGCTACCGCTCCCTCCTCCAGCAGCTCGTCTACCAGGCCCTCGTCTAACCCAACGATCCGAATACCCTCTCCACGCTCTGCCCTCACACCGCTGTGTCCGACCTGATCCGCCATCACCCTGCTCTGTTCAACCCTGCTCTGTCATCCTGAGCGAGGCAAGCCGAGTCGAAGGACCCGCATTCAAACCCCCACAACCCTTCGTCATCCTGAGCGAAGGCGCAACGCGCCGCAGCCGAAGGACCCCGACTCCCTTCGCCCTACCCCAACCCTTCCCAACCCTTCCCACCCCTTGTCATCCTGAGCGAGGCAAAGCCGAGTCGAAGGACCTGCATCTCAGCTCCCCCCCACAACCCGTCGTCATCCTGAGCGAAGGCGCACAGCGCCGCAGCCGAAGGACCCCGACCCCCATCGCCCTGCCTCAACCCTCCCACCGTTCCCGCCACAATCCCCTGTCATCCTGAGCGAGGCAAAGCCGAGTCGAAGGACCTGCATCCGCCGTTGCTCTTGACTGAAGCTACCCAGGAGCAGGCAGCCCGAAGCGTCTCTAGATGACCCTCACCACGGCGGAGCCGCACTCGGCGGAGTCCCCGGAGCCGCACTCGGCGGCGCCGCCGGCGGCACGACCGGCACCACCGGCCGCACAATCGGCACCGGCGCTACCGCATCCGGATGCGCCGGGCTGGCATCCGGCGGCGCATCCGGATCAGGCGGTTCCTCCATCTTCTCCGGCTTCTTCGCCTCATCCGCCGATGTCACCTGCACCGCCAGCACCTTCTTCGGCGCTCCCGCCGTCGGGAACTGCTCGTCGTCCTTGCCCTCGATCGCCGCCTTCATGAAGTCCATCCACATCGGCAGCGCCGCCTTCGCCCCCTGCTCGCCCTTGCCCAGCGATTGCCGGTCGTCGAACCCGATCCACGTCCCGCATGTAACCGACGGCGAAAACCCGATAAACCACGCATCCGTAAAATCGTTCGTGGTCCCCGTCTTGCCGCCCAGCGGATGGTTCAGCGCCGCCGCCGCCGCGCCCGTCCCATACGTCGTCACCGCCTTCAGCAACGTCATCATCGTCCGCGCCGTCTCCACCGAGATCACCTCGTTCACCGTCGGGTTCGGCGCATCCAGCGGCACCCCGTCCGCCTGCGTCACCTTGCGGATGTAGTGCGGCTCAATCCGGATCCCGTCGTTTGGAAACACGCTGTACGCCCCGACCTGTTCAGCCAGCGTGATGTCCGCCGCCCCAATGGCAATCGGCAGAAACGGCGGCAGATTGCTCGTGATCCCAAAGCGCTTCGCCACCGCGATCACCGTCCGGATCCCTACTTTATCCGCCAGCTTCAGCGCCGGGATATTCCGCGACTCTGCGAACGCCTGCAGCAGCGTCATCGGTCCCCGCCAGTCCGGCTCGTAGTTATGCGGCGTATAAGGCCCGTTCGGCGTGTAGAACGACACCGGACCATCCACCACGATGTCGCTCGGTTTCATCCCCGATTCCATCGCCGCCGTATACACATACGGCTTGAACGACGAGCCCACCTGCCGCTGCGACTGCGTCGCCCGGTTGAACTGGCTCAGCGCAAAGTCCCGCCCGCCCACCATCGCCAGCACCTCGCCGTTCGAGTTGTCCACGGCCATCATCGACCCCTGCACGCCCGTATCCTGCTGCAGGCTCGCCTTGCCCTCCCCGTCCGGCGCTATCTGCTCCACCCGCACATACACCAGGTCGCCCATTCTCAGGAACTCGTCCGCCGAGCGCTTCTGCGTCCACACCCAGTCCGCCGGCCCCATCGTCACGCTCTGCTCGCCCACCTTCACCGTCACGCTCTTCGGCGCCACCCGCGTCACCATCCCGTGGATGTACTCCCCCGCCACCACCGCCTGCGACCAGTCCGGATGCCGGTAGGTCTCCGGGTCCAGCCCCGCCTGCACCACATTCTGCAGCCCGCCCTTCCACCCATGCCGCCGCTCATACCGCGCCGTCCCGTCCAGCACCGCCTTGTTGGCGACATTCTGCAGGTCGAGGTCCAGCGTCGTGTACACCCGCAGCCCGGCCCCATGCACCTCGTCGACACCATACTCCTTCTCGAGCTGCCGCCGCACCTCCTCCACGAAGTACGGCGCCACGCTGTTGGGCGGCGTTTCGATCTTCAACCGCAGCGGCTCGGCCTTGGCCTCCGCCTCCTGCTCCGGCGTAATCTTGCGATCCAGCGCCATCTCCGTCAGCACCAGATTCCGCCGCCGCAGCGCCCTGTCCGGGTCCCGCAGCGGCGAGTAATACTCCGGGCCCTTGGGCAGCGCCGCCAGCAGCGCCGCCTCTGCCAGCGTCAGGTCCTTCACATGCTTTGAGAAGTAGTACTCGCTGCCCGCCTCGAACCCGTACCGGCCTCGCCCGAGGTAGATCTGGTTCACGTACAGCGTCAGGATCTGTTCCTTCGTAAACCGCCGCTCAATCTGCACCGTCAGGAAGATCTCCTGCAGCTTGCGGCTGTACGTCTTCTGCGACGACAGGAACAGGTTCCTTGCCAGCTGCATCGTCAGCGTCGACGATCCCTGCGCCTTGCTGTGCGAGTGCACATCCTCATACGCCGCCTCCACCGCCCGCGAGAGGTTGATCCCCCAGTTCCGCTCAAAACTCTTGTCCTCGATCGAGATGATCGCGTCCTTCAACACCTGCGGAATGTCCGTATACGGGATCACGACCCGCCGCTCCAGCGCAAACGAGCCGATCTCCTTGCCGTGAACATCCAGCAGCTCGGTGGTCGTATTCGGCCGGTACTTGGCCAGGTCTTCCATCTGCGGCAGCTCGATCGAGTACACCACCACCAGCCCGCACATCGCGCCAAACACCGCCGCAAGCCCCAGCAGCAGCCAGAACGTCCGGCGCGCCGCCATCTTACGGTTCGGATAATCCGGCCCTCGCAGCGTCACCCGCCGCCACACCCGCAGCCAGCGCTCCCGGCGCGTCTCCGCCTCAACCTCTGGAGCCTGCTCCTCGTCTCTGAAAAGCGTACTCACAGCCTCCCACGATAGCACGGCGGCGGCCCGGCAGCGGGTAGAGAAATGCCCACAACTCCCATCCGTCGCGTGCCCCGGCACCTCTGGATCCGAGCACTACCCGTGTTGAGCCCAAAGACCGAAGTCCAGACTTAAGTATTTTGTTTTGAATACTTTGGATACTTCGAGGGGGAGGGGGAGGTAAGGCTCGATTTCCCGCGCGCCCTAGCTCAGGCGGCCTTCGCCTTCAGCAGTTCCAGCCCCTTTGACAGCTGGTCGTCGACCTGCGCCGAGGGCTTCGCCGGCTGAGTCGCCGTCGCATTCGGAGTCTCATTGTCCTCTTCCTCCTGCGCCGCCTGGTCGTCGAAGTTACCCGCCACCAGCACGCCCGGAGTTACCCCATCATCCTGCAGCTTCTTGCCCGAGGGCGACCCGTACTTCGCCACTGACAGGATCAGCGCCGCGCCGTCCGGCAGCTCAAACGTCTTCTGCTGCGCGCCCTCGCCGAACGTCTTTTCCCCCACCAGCTCCGCGCGCTTGTCGTCCAGCAGCGCCGCCGCCACCAGCTCGCCCGGCCCCGCCGTCCCGCGGTTCACCAGCACCACCATGGGGGTCGTCGGGTCCAGCACCTTCGACGGATCAGCCGTATACGTCACCTTCTCCACTCGCTGCCCTTCAAGCGTCGCAATCGTGCCGCTCTTGATGAAGAAGTTGGCCAGCCGCGTCGCCTCTGTCATGTCCCCTGATGCAACGTCCCGCAAATCGAGCAGCACCTTCTTGTTGCCGGTCTTCTCCGCAGCCCTCAGCTTCGCCTCCACCATCTGCACGTGGTCGTGATCCAGCACCACCGGCTTCAGGTAAAGGATGGTCGAGTTCTCATACAGCGTCTCGCTCACCGGCGGTGGCGTCACCACCGTGCGCGTCATGGTGATCTTGTCCGGCACCGCCTTGCGCGGCCGCACGACCGAAACCGACACCTGCGAGCCTGGCGCGCCTTCCAGCATCACCTCGATCATCGCCAGCGACAGATCCCGCGTGTCCACGCCATTGATCGCCTCCAGGATGTCCCCGTCCACCAGGTTCGCCTTGTCCGCCGGCCCACCCGGCAGCACCGACACCACGGTCGCATACCCGAAGCGTTTCGATACGATCATCCCGATCTGCGCCTTGCCTTCGCCCTTTGCCTTATCCGCCTTGTAGGTCTTGTAATCTGCGGGCGTCAGATAGCTCGAGTCCGCGTCCAGCGACTCCAGCAGCCCGCGCAGCGCGCCGTTCGTTACCGCCGGGATATCCGGCTCTGAGACGTAATCGGACTGGATGTGCCGCAGCACCTCGCTGTACACGCTCACCTGCCGGTACGCCCCGTCCTGCTCCGAAGCCGCGCTCACCGGGTTCGCGTGCATCCCCAGGAACACCGTCAGCACCAGCACAACCGACACCACCAGCAACAGGATCTTCGAGGTCTTTGGCATAAGCGGCGAAATCTTCTCCAGGGAGTTACGTTCAGGGGCAGGGTGGCTTCCAGCATCGTGCTTCCACGATGCTTCCACGATTTAGACGAGCCCACAGCCAAAATGATACTCCCTGCCCTGCCGCGTCCGAAGACCGCCTTGCCTCCACAGCTTCACGCCGCGGGCTATTGCACCGGGAACGGCACGAACTTCTCCGCGCACGGAGCGGCTGTTCCGCTGTGCGCCGCGCCCTGGACTGTGCTGTCCGCGAACGTAGGCGGCGCCGTGGGGAACTGCAGATTGACCGGGCCGGAGCCGACGCGCAGGTCGGCATGGTGCACTGAGTAGGTATAGGCGGCGGCCGGATCGGTGAGGAGCACGTTTGAGAGCACGGCCGCCACACGGTGGCTCTCGTCGTAGCCGTTGAAGGAGATTTTGCCTCCGCCGGAGAGGCGGATGTTGGTGAGGGTGATGTCCCGCATCACGGGCGGCGAATCGCCGCGGACGGTGCCGGCGGCGGTGTAGCCCGTGTCCAGCGTGATGGGGTTGGGTGAGTTGCGCACGCAGACGTCGTCGTAGATCACGTCGCGCGTGAGCCCGCCGCGGGAGCCGTTGGACTTGATGCGGATCCCATTGTCCGGCCCGTCGAGCGACAGGTCTGTGACCCTGATCGCCGACACTCCTCCGTCGGTCTCCGACCCGATGGACATGCCGTGGCCCCAGTAGAAGTGGTTGTGGGCGACGGTCACATTGGTGACGCCGCCGGGGCCGCCCTTGATCGCGACGTTGTCGTCACCGGTCCGGATGAAAGAGCGGGTGATCGTGATGTTCTTGCTGCCGTTGCCGGGGTCGACGCCATCGGTGTTGCGCGCGAGGCGCTGCGGCGTTTCGATGCGCAGGCCCCACACCGTGAACCCGTCGCCGTGGTTGTAGACCACGTGGAAGTTTGGAGAGTTCTTGAGCGTGATCCGGTAGAGCGTGAAGTCGTTCGCGTCATCCGCGACGAGGATGCGCGAGACGGACTGCGATCCGCCGGCGCGGGCCTGCTCGGCGAGATCCCAGGCGGAGACAGCCCGGTCCAGGTACTTCTCGCCGCCGCGCCCGTCGATCGCGCCCTCGCCCATCACCGCCGCGTGAGCGATGTGCTGTGCGGAAAGCAGCGGTTTGCAGCCGCGGCCATGTTCCAGCAGCACGCCGCACTGGCCGGGCGTCATGGCGAAGAGCTCTGGGTCACGCGAGGCGAACAGGGTCACCCCGCGGTCGACCACGAGCGCCACCGAGTCACGCAGCTCAAGCGGGCCGGCCAGAAACGCGTCTGCGCCGCCGGCGCCCACGTGGAGGACGACGGACTGGTTTTTGGGGCAGGCGTCGAGCGCGGCCTGGATACGTGGCGTGTCGAGTTTCCGCTCGTCGGCGGCGGCAAGGGTCGAGCCCGCGCGGTGCAGGCGTGCTTCCAGCGTGGTACAGGCGGCCGGGATGGTTGGCTCGGTGACCGTGCGCGTGTCCTGCGCCGAGAGCGCACGAACTGCCGTCGCAAAGAAGAGAAGCGCAATAGCTGGAAACTTCATGGGAAACTCTGCTGAGATGGCAGGCGTTCTTTGTCGGGTTGAGATTTTGCGCGCGTACGAGCTGCCGTCAGGTGATTGATATCACGAAGCTGCCGCTCGCAGGAAGGAGGTATCGTTATCCAGTGAATCGAGAGAAAGGCCGGGGATGGCAGAGACAGCAAAGTACAGCAACGCGATAGAGAGCAAGCTCGACAGTGGAGCAGCGAAGGCCACGGCGAATAGCAGGGCGGTGAAGGCGCTGGTGGCGGAGATCTCCGCGCAGCAAGCAGTGATCCGGGAGGGCGGCGGAAAGAAGGCAGCGGACGCGCAGCGCGCCAAGGGGCGGCTGACGGCCCGGGAGCGGATTGCGCTGCTGTCGGATGCAGGCACGGAGTTGATGGAGCTTGGGCTGTGGGCAGCGCACGGTATGTACGAGGAGTGGGGCGGCGCTCCGGGCGCGGGAGTTGTAGCCGGCATCGGCCGGGTGCAGGGGCGGCTGTGCATGATCGTCGCCAACGATGCGACCGTGAAGGCGGGAGCGTTCTTCCCGATGACAGCTAAAAAAGTGCTGCGCGCGCAGGCAATTGCGCTCGAAAACCGGATCCCGACGCTCTACCTGGTGGATTCGAGCGGGGTTTTTCTGCCGCTCCAGGAGGAGGTGTTTCCGGATCAGGACGACTTCGGGCGGGTGTTCCGCAACAACGCGGTGATGAGCTCGCTGGGGGTGCCGCAGATCACCGCGATCATGGGCATGTGCGTGGCCGGCGGGGCGTACCTGCCGGTGATGACCGACGCTGTGCTGATGACCGAGGGGTCGGGGCTCTTCCTTGCAGGCCCGGCGCTGGTGCAGGCCGCAATCGGGCAGAAGACGCCGGCGGAAGAGTTGGGCGGCGCGGCAATGCATGCGGAGGTGTCCGGCACAGTCGATTTCAAGGAGCCGAACGATGAGTCCTGCCTGCAGCGCCTGCGTTCTCTGGTGGGCAAAATGGGCGAGCGGCCGAAAGCGCCGTTCTCGGTCACGGACTATGACCCCGCGGTGGATGCGCCGCGCTATCCAGCCGAAGAGCTTTACGGGTTCATTGACCCGGGGCCAGGCGCGAGCAACGTGTACGACATGCGCGAGGTCATCGCGCGCATCCTCGATCGCAGCGAGTTCGATGAGTACAAGGCGGAGTTCGGGCGAACGCTGGTGTGCGGGTATGGTCGGATCGGCGGACGCGCGGTAGGAATCGTCGCGAACCAGAAGATCAACCAGATGCAGACCGTCGCCATGGGTCCGATGGCCGGAACCAAGCGCATCGAGGTAGGCGGCGTGATCTACACCGAGGCGGCGCAGAAGGCGGCGCGGTTCATCATGGACTGCAACCAGGGCCTGGTGCCGCTGATCTTTCTGCACGACGTGAACGGCTTCATGGTGGGCAAGGATGCGGAGTGGAGCGGGATCATCCGCGCGGGGGCGAAGATGGTCAGCGCGGTGTCGACCAGTGTCGTGCCGAAGATCTCGGTGATCGTAGGCGGAAGCTTCGGCGCGGGACACTACGCGATGTGCGGCAAGGCGTTCGATCCGCGGTTCCTGTTCGCCTGGCCGACGGCGCGCTACGCGGTGATGGGCGGGGCGGCAGCGGCCAATACGCTCGCGGAGGTTCGGGCGAAGCAGATGGAACGGTCGGGCGAGGTACTGGACGAGGCGCGCAAACAGGCGATCTGGCAGGAGATCAAGGACGGCTACGATCAGGCGGCCGATCCGCGCTACGGGGCGGCGCGGCTGTGGATTGACGCGATCATCGACCCGGCGAAGACGCGCGAGGTGCTGATGCTCGCGCTGGAGGCGTGTTCTCTGAACCCGGAGGTAGCGAAGTTCAACGTGGGTGCGATCCAGACGTGATCTCGCGGCGAACGATCTTCTCGTTCCTGCTGACGCTGCTGCTGGCGCTGGGGCTTTGGGCGTGGGCGAGCGGGCGCCGGGACGATTGTTCGGCCTATCTTGAGGGGGACACGAAGGCTCCCGCGGATGTGATCGTGATGAGCGGAACGCGGCAGGTGGTGGTGCCGTGCAGGTACTGGTTTCCGCGTCAGCCACGGGTGGTTCAGGCGCTCTGCCTGCTGGCCGGGGCAGGCTGCGTGGTGTTCACGCTGAGCTTGTGGGGGGACGGGAAGAAGAGAGGTTGAGAAAAAGCTGGCGTGGTGGGGAGCGGAGTGTTCCACGTGGAACATAGGTTTTTGCTGGGGTTTTTGACGTTTGGCGGTGGATCTGGCGGATTGGGCGCGAAACTGTGGTGTGTCGCGGTGGTGATTTTATGGTGCTGCGCGGGGAGCTGTGTGGATGTCGTGGGAAGTTGCAGCACGCTCTTTCAGGAGGTTCCGGTCTGGGCTTCGAGGCGGCTGAGGTTCTGTGCGTAGGTGTCGGGCGAGACGGGAAGGCGGGTGTTGTACATCCAGCCGGGGACGTAAGGATGGTTGGCTTTGAGGTAGTCGAGGAACGCCTTCTCGATGCGCTCCGCGTGCCACCAGGAGGTGTTGTAGAAGGCGGTGTACTGGAATTCGCTAATGCCTGAGAGGTCGCAGCCATCGACGTTGATGAAGTTCCAGGCGCCGGGGGAGAGGATGGCGCCGTGCAGGTCGGCGCCGGAGAGGTCGCAGTTGGAGAGGCCGATCTGGTGGAGGTCGAGCGGCTTGTCGCTCTTGAGGCGGCGGATCACGGGAGCGACGCGGGCGGAGAGGAAGTCGCGTTCGCCCACCAGCAGGTAGAAGTCGGTGAGCTGGGTGGGGGTAAGAGCACTGAAATCGGTCGTGCCGGCCTTGTAGGTGAGCGTGAGCAAGGGATTGAGGTTGGCGTCGACGGAGCGCATGATGGCGAAGATCTCGGGCAGGGACTGCTCGGTGACGGGATCGAAGACGGAGGTGAAGAGGTCGGTGAACTTGTCGATGGTCTTCGAGCGGAGGAGGATGACGGCGGCGACGTGGCGGGCGTTGGTGCGATAGGGCTCGGTGTTGAAGGTGTTGATGAGGGCGGCGGCGGGGGAGAAGTCCTCCGATTTCTGGATCAGCTCGAGCGCGTCGGCAAGCCGCTTCTTCTCGTCGAGATCCTGCTGGCGGGCGCTGTCCTCGCGCTTTTCGCGCTCCGCGACGCGGGCCTGGAAGATCTGGAAGATGAGCGTGCCGGCAAGGATCATGGTGGTGAGCAGCGGCGTGGCGGCGGTGGCCAGGGTGGTCCAGCGGGCGTTGGAGTTGTCGGGCTTGTCGAGCTTCTTGCGCTCGGCGGTGCTCTTCAGGGTTTCGGCGTCGCGGGCGTCGATCTCGGAGGCTCTCTGGAGCAGATCGGCGGCGCGGGCCGCGTCCTCGGGGCTGCCGGTGGCGAGCAGATTGTGAGCCAGGGTGCGGAGGCGGGCGGAGTCCGGCGAGGCCAGGTTCTGCGCGGGCGCGGCGACGGCGAGGAGCGTGAGGAACAGCAGGAAAGACGCAATGGAGCGCATGGCGGAACCTCTCGTTGAGCAAGGGCGTAGAGTAGCACCCTTTATAAACGGAAAGAGCCTGGGAGGGGTGGTTCGTGCCGGAGATCAGGGTTGCGGCGAAGGCGGGGGTTGGGCGGGGCGAGATCCTGTGGGCGCGGTTGTCGCGCCGCCGGCATGATGTGTCGGGCCTTCAGCCGTCGGGTGCCTTGTCGGTCGGACCCAGGCCTTCGGCCCAGGCTGGTATGTGACGTGCCTTCGGCCCTAGCGACGTTGCCCGGACGGTGTCCTAAGCGGGCGGGTTGATAGGTGAAGTTCAGGAGCGAACTTCTTACTCGAGAGGCAAGACCCCGGTTGTCAACGAGGTTAGGCTTTGTGGGCGCTGAACTTCTGTTCGATCTCGCGGGTGGCGGCGATGAGGCTGGTGAGGGGATGAAGCTTGGGCAGGTCGGCGCCGAGGCGGGTAAGCTCGGCGAGCAGGAGCTCGGTGGGCAGATTGCCTACGAGCACATCCTGGGCGAAGGGGCAGCCGCCGAGGCCGCCGATGGCGGAGTCGAAGCGGCGGCAGCCGGCGCGGTAGGCGGCCTGGATGAGCGCGGGGGCAGCGTCGGGACGGGAGTGAAGGTGCACGCCTACTTCAATGCCGTCGGCGGCAGCCATGACCGAATCGAGAACCGAGGAGACGAGCTGCGGAGTGGCCAGGCCGACGGTATCAGCAAGCGAGATCTGGGTGACGCCGGAGTCGGCGAGGAGGTCGCAGGCGGCGGCGACTTCGTCGACGGACCAGAGGTCGCCGTAGGGATTGCCGAAGGCCATGGAGATGTAGGCGACGAGGTCGAGGCCGGCCTTGAAGGCCAGGGTGCCGACGGCTTCCAGAGCTTCGAGCGATTCCTCGGGGGTCTGGTTCTGGTTGCGCTGCAGGAAGCCGGGAGAGATGGAGTAAGGAAAGCCAAGGGTGGAGACGGCTTCGGTCTGGATGGCGCGCTCGGCGCCTTTCGGGTTGACGACGATGGCGATGATCTCTACGTCGTCGGGCGGGTCGAGGTAGGTGAGGACCTGTTCGGAGTCGGCCATCTGCGGGACGGCGGTTTTAGAGACGAAGCTGACGGCATCGATGTGGGTGAAGCCGGCGGCGATTAGGGTGCGGAGGTAGTCGGCTTTGGTCTCGGGCGGGATGGGATGGGGCAGGCCCTGCCAGGCGTCGCGCGGGCACTCGATGATCTTGACCATTTAGACGGACTCCGGGAGCGGGGTTTGCGAGGGGGTGCGGGCGTGGGCGTTGCGAAAGGCTTCGGCGTAAAGCGGAGGCATGGGGGCGCGCTTCATGGCGGAATCGACGACGAGGTGGGTGGTGGCGCCTTCGCAGAGCAGGACGGAGCCGCCGTCGGGCTCGTGACGGTGGATGGTGTAGAGGAGGCGGAGGACGGAGCCGCGGATGGCGCCGATGCGGGTGCGGACGATGAGCTCGTCGTCGTAGCGGGCGGGGGATTTGTAGCGGCAGGTGGCCTCGACGACGGCGATGAAGGCGTTGTGCTCGGTCTCCATGGTCCTGTAGTTGAGGCCAAGCTGGCGGATGAACTCGACGCGGCCGACCTCAAACCAGATGAAGTAGTTGGAGTGGTAGACGACGCCCATTTGGTCGGTTTCAGCGTAACGGACGCGCAGGCGGGTTTCGGAGGTCATGAGCTTTAGTTTACCGGGAGCCCCTGGGCGGGCTGGGCTTTGCAGGGGAAGGCTTAACGCCGAAAGTACGGATGCAAAGCGATAAGAGCGGATGACGGCATAACGGTCAAAGAACTGATAAAGACGATAAAGGAGGGGTAGAACAGACAACGGCAAGGGCTGGTGCGGGTTAAGGCAACGGCAACGGCAACGGCAACGGCAACGGCAACGGCAAAAGGCAACGGCAACGGCAACGGCAAAAGGCGACGGCGACGGCAAGAGCAACGGCAAAGGCGATTGCGGGTTAGGGGCAAAAGCAAAAGCAAAAGCAAAAGCAAAAGCAAGAGCAAGAGAGAGCAAGAGCAAAGGCAGGCAGAGGCAGAAGCAAAGGCGGGTCAGGAGGTCCAGGCGGGTTTGCGTTTTTCGAGGAAGGCGGTGATGCCTTCGCGGAACTCGGGGGTCTGGCGGATGGCAGCGTTGGCTTCAAGGGCGTTGGCGATGGCGGCGTCGAGGAAGGGACGGTTCTGGCGGGCGAGCAGGAGCTTGGTGGCGCGGAGCGAGCCGGGAGAGTTCTGGAGGAGGGAGTGGGCGAGGGCTTCGGCGCGGGGCAGGAGTGACTCGGACGGGAGGATCTCGTTGACCAGGCCGAGGGTCTGGGCTTCGGAGGCGGGAAAGAGGCGGGCGGTGAGGAGCAGATCGCGGGCGCGCTTTTCACCGACCTGGAGGGTGAGGTAGACGGAGACGAGGGCGGGAATGAAGCCGATGCGCGCCTCGGTGTAGCCGAACTGCGCGGCAGGTGTGGCGAGGGTGAAGTCGCAGAGGGTGGCCAGGCCGGTGCCGCCGGCGAGCGCGTAGCCGTCGACGGCGGCGATGGTGGGGATGGGGAGTTCGTAGAGGGTGCGGAAGACGCGGGAGATGCGGTTGGCGTCGTCCTGGAGCTGGAAGGCAGCGGGCTCAAAGCCGGCGCGGGAGACGTCCTCGGCGAGATCCTTGAGGGCGGAGATGTCGAGGCCGGCGCAGAAGTGTTCGCCGGCGCCGGTGAGGATGAGGGCGCGGACGCCGGAGGAGGCGGCGGTATCGTCGAGGGCGGCGATGAGCTCCTGCTGCATCTCGGGGGTGAGGGCGTTGCGGCGGTGCGGGCGATTGAGGGTGAGGGTGCGGACCGGGCCGTGGTCGGCGACGAGGACGGTTTGAGGCATGGGCTCCTGGCTTGTGCGAACTAGGACTTGTGCGGACTTGGGCTGGGTAGACTTTGGCTTGTCTGACTATGACTGTGCGGACTGGCGGAGAGGGAGATTCAGCCGCATCAGGCCAAGACGGCGCCGGCTTGGGCGTGGACTTGGATGTTGACGCGAGTGTTGGCGCGGATGAAGGCGATGGTGGTTGCGAGGGGGGTGCCGGGGCCGAAGATGGCGGCGACGCCGTGATGGCGCAGGAGGGCGGCCGCATCGTGGGCCGGGATGGTGCCGCCGAGGACGAGCAGGGTGTCCTGTGCGTGGTGCTCGTGGAGAAGGGCGTGGATGCGGGGGATGATGGTGTTGTGGGCGCCGGAGAGGATGGAGATGCCGATGCAGTCGACGTGGTGGTGGAGGGCGGCGGCGACGATCATCTCGGGGGTCTGGCGGAGGCCGGTGTAGAAGACGTCCATGCCGGCGTCGCGGAGCGCGCGGACGATGATGCGGGCGCCGCGGTCGTGGCCGTCGAGGCCGGGCTTGGCGACCAGCACGCGGATGGGCGGGGCGGACATGTGGGAAAGTATACGGCAGCGTGCGTTGCCCCCATGGTTGTATGTTGGCGCACGGCTGGGGCGTAGTACATTGGCGGCGAGAGAAAGTGCACTGTTTTTGGTGAGTTGGAGTAGTGAGCTGAACTGGTGAGTTGAACGATTTCTGAGGTGGTTCCGAGGAGGGCGTATGCGGCTTGTACGGTGCTGGCTGCTGATGACGGGGTTGCTGGGGACGGCGGTGGCGGGAGCGCAGATGAACGGCGACTGGTACTGCGACGGGCAGGCCAACACGATGGAGCATCTGCGGATTGTGGGTGCGATGGTGCAGGCGTGGGCGGTGTGCCGGCCGGCGGCGTGCGACTGGGGTGCGGCGCGAGGGTCGCTGGACGGCGGCTACCTGGTGGTAACGCACGATGTGACGGGTGTTCACAACACGATGAAGATGCGGCTGATGCCGGGAGACGCGAGCAGGCTGGAGGTCGAAGATTTTACGGTGTATATGGACGACAGCCGGCGGCCGGCGCGGAGCTACTCGTATGTGTTTGTGCGGACGCCGCCGGGGCGACGGGCCAGGGACTAGCGAAGGAGGCGGCCATTTGTGCAGCGTTGGAGGCTTGCGTGCATCTGAAGGACTAGTTTCCGGAGTGAGGTGAAGGCGATGGCGGATGAGAAGAAAGTGGCGTTGATTTCAGGTGCGAACAAGGGGCTTGGCCTGGAGACGGCGCGGCAGCTGGGCAAACAAGGGGTGATTGTGCTGATGGGCGCGCGTGACCTGGCCAAAGGGCAGGCGGCGGCCGAGGATTTGAAGAGCGAGGGCGTGGACGCACGGGCGCTGCAGCTAGACGTGGTGAACAAGGACGACATCGCGGCGGCGGCGAAGATGATTGAGGAGGAGTTTGGGCGGCTCGATATCCTGGTGAACAACGCGGGGCTGATGACGGAGACGCTGGGGCGGAACAGCACGCTGGAGGTGTCGGAAGAGAACCTGCGGCGGACGTTTGATACGAATTTCTTTGCGGTGGTGAATGTGACCAACGCCATGCTGCCGTTGCTGAGGAAGAGCGCGGCGGGGCGGGTGGTGAATGTGTCGAGCATCCTGGGATCGCTGACGATGCATTCGAACGGGAAGCTGGGCGGGTCGGGGTCCATGGTGCTGGCGTACGACGCGTCGAAGACGGCGCTGAACGCCTACACGGTTCACCTGGCGAAGACGCTGGAAGGGACGAAGATCAAGGTGAACTCGGCGCACCCGGGATGGGTGAAGACGGACATGGGGACGGATGCGGCGATGCTGGAGGTAGAGGACGGGGCCAAGACGGAGGTGGAGTTGGCGCTGCTGGGCGAGGATGGGCCTACCGGCGGGTACTTCCACATGGGGAAGACGCTGCCCTGGTAAGGGCGTCAGGGCTTGCTCAGAGCGGATTTGGTGCGGGGATATTGCATGAGCGTTCCACTCGGGGTGGGAGAGGAACCAGAATCCGACCTGCATTTGGATTAAGTCATGTCTCGGGTCGCGCACGATTCGTTCCTGCAGATAGCCGTCGACAAACTCGCAATCGGGGTGGTAGGGCGCGCATGTACTCTTCGAAAGAGATGGGTTGAGGGACGGACCAGGTGGCGGCGGCCATCGCGGTTCCTCTGCGAGCATTATGGCGCGCTTCGAGCGGAAGCGAATGGCTCCATGATCAGGCCTCGACACTTCGGTGCGGGGCCGATCATGGAGCACCCGGTTAGAAGTCCGGGTCGTCGCCGATGGGCATGCCGGGCGGGGCTTCAATGGGCTTGGCCGGGACGAACTTGGCGGGGTCGCGCTGGAACTCCTGGATGCGGGCGATCATGGCGGTGCGGTGGATGGCTTCGGCGGAGTCGCTGGGGGGCGGGGTGGAGGTGAAGGTCTTGAGGACGTCCTCGAGGTGGGAGCGGGCGATGGCACGCGCCTGCGAGGATGCGGCGGGGTTGACCGCAAGGGCGAACATGGCCTCGAGGGCCCGGAACTCGACGGCGCGGGCGACCTCGGAGGACATGGTGTGGCCGCCCTCAGGACGGTAGGCAGTGGCCTTCGACAAAGCTTCCAGAAGCTCGCGAAGCGAGGTGGAGGAGGGCGGCGTACGCATGTGGTACTGCACGATGCGCGAGGCGCGAGCGGGATCGAGAAGCACCTGCAGGGTCAGATCGGCGGCGGATTCGGCGGCGGCGATGGGGTCGAAGGTGAGGCCGGTCTGGGAGGGGAAGGATTCCGCGGTGCGGCGAAGGCCGGGCGGACGTGGCGGGAGGATGCGCAGGAGCGACTCGGGCAGGGTCAGGGTTTCGGGCGAGAGAGTCTTGAGGACGGCCTGGATCGCCTTCTGCTGGGTGGCATTGTCGACGATGGTGGGGAGCATCTGGCCGTCGTCACGCAGGGAGTAGCGGTAGTTGAGGCCGCCGATCTCCTTGATGGCGGCCTCGGCCTGATAGCGGTGGAGGAGGTAAAGCGGGACGAGCGTGTCTTCAAGCTGTGCGAGCGGCATGCCGGGCTTGATGGCGTTCTCGCCGAAGCGGGCGAGGGCGGCGGTGCGGATGGTGAGGATGCGGTTGAGCTCATCGGCGGGATCGGAGCCGTTGTCCCAGAGGTGGGCGAAGGGATGAGCGCCGGAGAAGGGGCGGGCGTCCTCGTCGGTGATGTAGATCATGCCGGTCTTTTCGGAGTCGGCGAGGATTTTGTTGAGGGCTTCATGCTCGTTGACACGGGCCGGGAACTGGCGGTAGCCGTAGTCGATGGCGGTCTTGTCCCAGATGCCGATGCCTACGGGGTAGGCGTGCGAGAGGTCGGGGATACCGTCCTTGCCGAGCGTGATCCAGGGGTGGGGGTACTCCATGACGGAGATGGTCTGGTCCATGTTGGTGTGGGGGAAGACGCTGGCGGCGAAGTTGTGGGAGAGGCCGAGGGTGTGGCCGGTCTCGTGCGCGGCGAGCTGGCGGAGGCGTTCGAGCACCATGGCGAGCATTGGGTCTGTCTCGGGAGTGAACGGCTTCTTGCCCTGGACATAGGGGCTGAGCAGGGCCTCAGCGATAAGGTAGTCCTGGCGGCCGCGCAGAGAGCCGAGGGTGACGTTGCCTTTGATGATCTCGCCGGTGCGCGGGTCGGCGACTGCGGCGCCGTAGCTCCAGCCGCGGGTGTAGCGGTGGACCCACTGAATCATGTTGTAGCGGACGTCCATGGGGTCAGCGCCGGCGGGGAGGATGTCGACCTTGAAGGAGCCGGGCGCCCAACCGGCGGCCTGGAAGGCCTGATCCCACCAGCGGGCGCCTTCGAGGAGCGCGGAGCGGATGGGCTCGGGCGCGCCGCTATCGACGTAGTACTGGATGGGCGCTTCGGGCTCGCAGGCGCGGGTGCAGGCGGGGTCTTTCTTGATGAGGCGATGGCGGATGATGAACTGCTGGTCGAGCTCGGCGCCGAGCGGGGCGCTGTAGTCGCGGTAGGAACTGGGGAAGTATCCGGCGCGCGGATCGTAGCGGCGCGGGGTGAAGCCGGGCGGAGGAAGCTCGAGGAAGGACTGATGCTCGTGGACGGTAAGGGCGTGGGCGTCGGGCGCGACTTCGGCGACGTAGTTGTTGCCGCGGCGGCCTCCGCCCACTGAGTCGGTGGCGAAGGTGAGGATGGCATCGACTTCAGTGTTTTTGGGGAAAGCTTTGGTGCCGGCGAGGTCGATGGTGGAACGGTTGAGGTCCAGGCGGTAGGCGCCCTGCTGCATGCGGGTGAGGGTTTCGAGGACGCCGTGGACGTCGCGCAGGAAGAAGTCGGTGGCGTCGACCAGAACCGCTCCGTCTTGTCCGTCCGAGCCCGGGTTAGCGGCTTCGACCTTGAAGCCGGCCAGGACGGACTCGGGGAAAGACTGGTGGATGCTGAGGAGCTCGTTGGGGTCGGTGGTGGAGCCGCGGAACATCTCGTTGGGCTCGACCAGGAGGACCTTGGGGCCGGTGCGCTCGAAGCGAACGATCTTGCCGGGCGAGGTCTGGCCGCGGTCGAGGCCGAGGTCGTTGGAGCCGGTGCCGTAGGGCAGCGAGTTGGTGTAGAGGAGGTCGTAGTTCAGTTTGGGAATTTCGAGGTAGAGCTTGCCGGCGTTGGCATCCCAGTGGAGGGGGAGCAGCCCAGGCATGTTGGTCATGGAGGCGGTGCGGGCGGCGATGGTGGGAGGCGGTGCGTCAGAGGCGGGCGCGCGGTCGGGGCGCTGGGCAAGCGAGAAGAATGGGGTGGCGGACACGACGAGCGTGAGGGCGGTCAGCTTGGAGAAGCGCATGAGTTTGTTTTAGCACGGCGGCGGGACGGGAGAGCTGGCAAACGTCGAGCCCCTGGCCCCGAGCGGCGGGGAGGGGCGAGGATACCGGCGGTCGAAAGCGACACGATTCGGCCGGTGTGCTAGCGCGGCAGAACGGGAGCAACGGGCTGGCTTAGAGAGGCTGGTTAGCGAGATTGGGCCAGGAAAAAGCGGATGAACTCAGCGGAGGCGTCGGGACCGCGCGGGTCGGTGAAGGAGCCGCTGGTGCTGCCGCCGGACCAGGCGTGTCCGGCGCCGTGGAGCACCCACTGCTCGAGCGCGGGGTGGGAGGCGTCGCCGGCATGAATGGTGCGGGTGAAGGCGTGACCACCGGGTGCTTTGCCCTGTGCGCTGTGCTGAGCGGCGCGCTGCTCGACGGTGGCCGGGCGGGTGGGGCCGGTGCCGTTACGGGCGGCCTGCTCCACGATGGCGAGGCTGTTGCTGAGATGAACGGTTCGATCCTGATCGCCGTGGAAGACGATGATGGGGGCGGAGCGCGGGCTGTTTCGAGGCGAAGCGGCGTTGGCGGAGGGACCGCTCTGCATGACTTCGAGAGCGGAGGGCACGTCGTGCGCTACGGCGTAAGCCAGGCCGGAGTGGGCTGCGACGGCGGCATAAAGATCAGGGTAGGTGGCGCCGAGAACGATGGCCATGGCGGCTCCGGCAGAGAGGCCGGCGACGAAGATGCGGTGAGGATCGACGCGATAGGTGGATGCCACCTGGCGCGTGATGCCGGCGATGAGGGAGGGCTCGCCGCGGTCGCGAAGCTGATCTTCGGGGCGAAACCAGTTCCAGCATTTGGAGCCGTTGGCGTTGCGCGCCTGCGCCGGGTAGAGGACGAGGAAGCCATGCCGCTCGGCGAACTCGTTCATGCGGGTGCCGGCGGCGAAGTCGTCGGGCGACTGCTTGCAACCATGCAGCATGACGAGAAGCGGAACCGGCTGGCGCGAGCGCTCAGAGTAGCTGGACGGGATGTAGAGCTTGTAGTCGCGCGTGCCGGCGGGGTTGCTGAAGGAGCCGGCGATGAAGTTGCCGGACATTTTCTGGGCGGCGGGCGAAGGTTTGAGTTCCGAGGGGGAGACGAATGGACGTAAGAGCGCCTGCCGGATTTTGCCGCCGACGCCGGATTTTGACGTGGACTGGTTTGCGCCCGTCTGGTTGTGGCTGGGCTTCAGGGGCGATGGTCGTGGCGCCAGTTTCGGATTGAGGCCGGCTGACTCGAGAGCACGCTCGATTGTCGCGGTCACTGCGTCTGCGTTGAAGGGACGGGCCGGTGTTGTTGTTTTCTTATCAAAAGGCATCATGGGCCCTTTCTTGCGGGTAGGGATTGGGGAGCGGGGCGTGGAGCTTCGCGGCGTAGACCGTCATTGGATGCAGGCGCGGCAAAGGTGACGGCAGCGGATCAGGCGGCGGAGGTGGACTGGCGGGCGGTGAGCCAGGCCTTGGCGTACTTCCAGCTGACGTAGGTGGAATGGTAGAGGTGCAGGAGCAGGCCCTCGCGGCCGTCGAGGAAGCCGAGGCGGCAGAAGTAGTTCCAGTGAAAGGTGAGCTGGGGGACGAGGAAGACGTTCCAGACGAAGGCGGGAAAGGAGGCGCTGACCCGGCCCTGGGCGACGAGGAGCTCGGCGCCGAGGGTGGAGTAGCGGTCCATGTGCTCGAGGTAGTCGTGGAGCGTGGGATAGGCGTGGTGGATGAGGTCGAAGTCGAGGTTGGCGGAGGCGCCGTCGAAGACGATGGTCTCGTGGACGGGGCGCTCCTCGAAGTGGGGGGCGTGGGAGAAGTTGGCGGCGGCGCGGCGGAAGAGCCGGAGCTTGCGGTCGGGGTAGTAGCCGCCGTATTTGATCCAGCGGTTGAGGAAGAGGTTGCGGCGCTTGATGAAGTAGGCGTCGGCGGGCGGGTTGGTGGGCAGCAGGACGGAGATCTGGCGGCAGAGCTCGGGTGAGAGCTCTTCGTCGGCGTCGAGCGAGAGGATCCAGTCGCCGGTGCACTGGGCGATGGCGAAGTTCTTCTGGGCGGCGAAGCCGGGCCAGCTGCGCTTGAAGACGCGGGCGCCGAAGGATTCGGCGATCTCGACGGTGCGGTCGGCGGAGCCGGAGTCGACGACGACGATCTCGTTGGCGAAGCTGACGCTGGCCAGGGTGCGGGCCAGGTTGCGTTCTTCGTCACAGGTGATGATGGCAACCGAAAGCAGGGGCATGGATCAGTTCTCCGAAACCCTGGGGCCCATGGGCGTCTGGTGCAGGTTGAGGCAGACAGAAGTCCTTACGCCCGGGGAGGGTTGGGAGCGGGAGTTTCCGCGATGAAGGTGATAGCACCATCATAGCGCGCGGGGATGCATTTCCGCGGGAGTTCGGGGCGGGCGGTAAGCCAATCAGGCGAGGGTGATGGCGGGGTCGCCGAGCTGCTCCTGGAGGAGGCGCTGGGTGAGGGTCTTGAGGTCTTCGCCGGTTTTGGGCAGGACGAAGGCGCTGGCGGATTCGGACCACTCCAGCTTGAAGCTGGTGGAGCGGGCGGAGATCCAGAGCTGGCGGACAGGCGTTTGCGGCGTGAAGACGAATTTGAAAGAGCCGTCTTCGAAGAGGACGTTGAGCACGCCGTTGTTGTCCTCGGTCTCGAAGCCGCCGTCTTCCTCGGCGGCGATGAGGGACTGCTTGAGCTCGTGGAGAGCGTGGTCGGAGACGCGGCGGAAGGTGGGCTCGTCAAGCATGGGAGACAGGGTGAGGCAGTAAAAAGGGCAGTGTGAAGCAGTGAACGGCGGTGATTTAGAAGGGGATGTCGTCGTCGGTGATGCCGGCGTCGCCGTAGTCGGGGGTGGCGGCGGGCTGGCGCTGGTCGTAGGAGGTGGAGGAGGAGGCGGCGCTGGAGCGGGAGTAGCTGCCGCCGGCGCCGGCCTCGGCACCGCCGGATTTGCCGCCGAGCAGGGTGAGCTCGTTGCAGAGGATTTCGGTCTTGTACTTCTTTTCGCCGCTGGCTTTGTCATCCCAGGAGCGGGTCTGGATCTTGCCCTCGATGAGGAGCTGCGACCCCTTCTTGACGTAGTCGCGGACGACCTCGGCGGTGCGCTGGAAGCAGACGATGTTGTGCCACTCGGTCTTGTCGGCCCAGTTTCCCTGCTGGTCTTTGGCGCGGTCGGCCGTGGCGAGCGAGAAGCTGGCGACGGTCATGCCGCCGGCGGTGGAGCGAATTTCGGGGTCCTTGCCTACGTTGCCGAGGAGGAAGACTTTATTGACGCCTTTTGCCATGAGAAGCGCTCCGAGTGCTTTGGGGTTCCGGGGTTGAGGATAGCAGATGGTGCGGTGGATGGGGGTACCCCCCACCCCGTCAAAGAGAGTCAAAAATTTGAAAACAAGCCACTTAGGTCTGACTCAAGAAGTGGATTGCACAAGGAAAGAGCCCGGCTTTGTGGGCCAGGCTCTGATTTCTTTCTGTCTCTATTATAACGACCGTGTCAATAGGCTCATGGATCGCCCGACGTGCAAAACGGGGTCGGCGAGCATCTGAAGCGTTATGCGGTCGGCAAAGATCGAACTTGCACTGGAACCGGCGCTTGCGACCGGAGTGCCGAAGTGGACGAACCCGGTGGTGCCGGGGGACCATCCGGACCCGACGATTATCCGGGTGGATGGAGTGTACTGGGCGTCGGCGACGTCGGGAGAGTGGTCGCCGCAGTTTCCGCTGTTCCGGTCGACGGACCTGGCGAACTGGCGGCCGGCGGGATCGGTGTTCCCGCAGCAGCCGGCGTGGGCGGAGGGGTCGTTCTGGGCGCCGGAGCTGGTGCATGACGAGAGCTCGAACCGTTTTTTCGTCTGGTATGTGGGGCAGAAGCGGGGTGGGCCGCTGTGCATCGCGGTGGCGACGGCGGATGCGCCGGGGGGTCCGTATACGGATCATGGGCCATTGATCTGCGAGGTGGACGGGTCGATCGATCCGTGTTTTGCGCGCGATGAAGAGGGTGCGCCGTACCTGATCTGGAAGGAGGACGGCAACTCGCGAGGGTGGCCGACGCCGATATGGGCGCAGCGGCTGAGCGACGACCTGCTGCGGCTGACGGGCGAGAAGACGATGCTGATCGTCAACGACCAGGGGTGGGAGGAGGGTGTGGTGGAGGGGCCCTATATCTTTCGGCATGAGCAGCGGTTTTACATGTTCTATGCAGGCAACGCGTGCTGCGGGCGGGAGTGCAAGTACGCGGAGGGCGTCGCGCGGGCGGACCGGCTGCTGGGGCCGTGGGAGAAGTATCCGGCCAATCCGCTGATTGGCGCGAACGACCGCTGGCGCTGCCCGGGGCATGGGACGGCGGTGAAGAGCGATGCGGGGAGCGATTACCTGCTCTACCATGCGTACCCGGAGGGAGGCACGATCTACGTGGGGCGGGAGGCAGTGCTGGACGAGATTGCCTGGCCGGCGAAGGACGCGGAGGGACGCGAGGGCTGGCCGAGCGTGAACTCGGGGCGGGGGCCGGGGGAGTATGCGAAGGCCACGCCGATCGACTTCCGGGATGACTTCAGCGGGCCGGAGCCGGGACCAGCGTGGCAGTGGCCGGTGAATACGCGGCCGGAGATCAGCACGGGCGGGGAGGGGCTGGTGCTGCGGATTCCGCCGATGTGCTCCCTGTCGGAGCGGCCGGTGGAGTCGGCGATCCTGGCGGTGCCGCGGCCGGCGGGCAAGCACTACCAGGCTACGATCGCGCTAAAGATCCCCGAGAGCCGGGAGCCGGGGCTGTGGGCGGGGTTGGCGGTGATCGGCGATCCGTTCAATACGATCGGGCTGGGGCTGCGGGGCAAGGCGGATGGGACAGGGTTCTGGATCAACCTGTGGCAGCGGCGGGGAGCGATGCAGGCGGTGGTGTGGGAGGCGGAGGCGCCGGCGGCAGAGAAGATCTGGCTGCGGTCGGTAACGGTGCGGACGCCGCACCATCTGCAGTTTCTGTATTCGGTGGACGGGGTGAAGTGGCAGGAGGCGGGCGGGGAGTATGACGCGTCGGACCTGCCGGCGTGGGACCGGGCGTTGCGCATCGGGATGTTGCTGGAAGGGCCGCGCGGGTTGAGCGCGACGTTTGAGGCGTTTCGATTGAAGGCGCGGTGAAGCGGACGACAAGTAGATCCGTCGCCGTTGCGAGGTTGCGTGGATGCATTATGGGTCGGGCCTTCAGCCCTCGGGTCTGTTGCGGGGTTTGGACCTAGGCCTTCGGCCCAGGCTGTTATGGCACGGGCCTTCGGCCCTGACCATGTTGCCCCCGGCGGTGTCCTAGGACCGCCGATTGATAGGCAAAGTTCAGGATGTGTCGGACCTTCGACCCTGATGACGTTGTTACTGCAATTGCAGGCTGTCTATTGGAGGTGCAGGGCGAGGAAGTCTGTGGCGCGCTTGATGGCGGTCCTGGTTTCAGGCGCCTGGGGGATGATGGCGAGCCAGACATGCGGCATGCCCTCGTAGACGTCGAGGACGGCCTCGTGGCCGCCGCTGCGGATGGCCTGGTACTCGCGCACGGCTCCGCTGAGGAGCATCTCGCGGGTGCCGGACTGGATGAGCGTGGGGGGGAAGGCCTGGGTGTAGTCCCCGTACACGGGGGAGACGTAGGGGTTCTTCTGGTCGGCGGGCGGTGCGTAGGCTTCCCTGCTCCAGGCGCTGGTGTCGGGTGCGAGGACGGGGTCGTAGGGGGCGAGGGTGGTGCTGGTGTCGCCGGCACCGGAGAGGTCGGCGGAGGGGGACATGAGGTAGAGGGCGCCGGGCAGGGGCAGGTGCTCGTCGCGCATTTTGAGCACGGAGCCGGCCGCGAGGCCTCCGCCGGCGGAGTCGCCCATCATGCCGACGCTGGCGGGCTTGATGCCGGTGGCGAGAACGGCCTTCCAGACGGCGACTACCTGGTTGGTGACGACGTGCCAGTCGGCGCGGGGAGCGAGCGCGTAGTCGATGGAGATGACCTCGTGGCCGGTGGCGGTGCTGACCAGGGCCGGGATGGTGAGGCTGTTGGCGGCCGAATTGAAGGTGTAGGCGCCCCCGTGCATGTAGAGAAGGATCGGGCCGCCGGGTTTGAAGCCGGCGGGACGGACGCGCAGAACGGGCACGCCGCCGAGCGAATCCTGCGTGCGCGTGACGTGCAGTGCATCGGCGGCGGCAGCCGACATGGGACCGCCGATCTTGTCGAGCTGCGCGTTGGCGCGGTCCCAGTCTTCCTGGGTGCGGGGGCGCTCGCGGCGGGGCGCGTGGGCGCGCATGGAGTAGAGCCTGCTCAAGGCCGCGGCGGCCTGAGGCGAGACGGTGGCGGGGACGGTGAAGCGGAGGGGGTTGTCGGGGGCTATGGGCTGGGCGGGGGTTTGGGCGGGGGGTTGGGTGGGCGTTTGGGCGGGAGCTTGGGCGGCTGCGGTTGTGGAGAGGGTCATGGCCACGATGACGAAAGCCGCCGCTGCGCCGGATGCGAACCTGCCATTGCTCATAGGACCGCCCTCAGGTGAGACTAGACACGATGCACATTTCTACCATAGAAGGCCGAGAGCTGTCGCCGGGCTGCGGGGACTTCCGTGAGGCTGATCAAGGGCCTGAGAGGTGCTGGCAGGGCGTGGGGCTCGGGTCGCCAAGCGGGCGTTCCTACGGGCGATGAGTGTACACAACTATGTGGATCGGCGGCTCTTCGCCTTTATTTCGCTTTAGCAGAGATTCCCGGATCGGGCAACGGGTTGCCTAAGTGGGAGGACCAGCGCCGCTAACACAAGATGTTGAGGTTGTGGAGGCTAGTTCCGCGCCGGTTGTGGTTTGTGGTTCCTGGATGGAGGTTTTCCACAGGCTTGTGACCCGAAAGTTCGGCGGCGAAGCAATTTAGCACTTGTTTGTTGAGCGCGTTCAGGTGAGTATTGGGGTCAGAAGTGGTCAAAATTGGGCTAGGCGGGACTAAAGAGCTTCACCTGAGACGGAGTTTACGCCGTACCGGGGATGTTTGAAGCTGGTGAGTTTGGTTCGCAGGTGAAATGGCATGTTTCTCGGACATCAGACGACGCGGGTGGACGAGAAGGGACGGTTGAAGCTGTCGTCGGATTTCAAGGCGGTGGTGGATGAGACGTACGGGAACAGGTTCTACATCACGAGCCTGGATGGACGGCGGGCGCTGCTATTCCCGCTGCAGGAGTGGATGAAGAAGCTGGAGCAGCTGAATGCGCTGCCGACCTCGAGTGCGATCCGGCAGAGGCTGCTGGAGGTGACGAGCCGCTATGGGGATCCGGTGGATATGGACGGGCAGGGACGGCTGCTGCTGCCGCAGGAGATACGGCAGGACGGAAACCTGACCGGGGACGTGATTGTGATTTCGAAGGGTTCGACGCTGGAAGTGGCGAACCTGGCTGAGTTCCAGGCTTCGGCAAGGCCGCTGACCAAGGAAGAGATGGCGGAGGCGGCGGGGCTGGGATGGTGATGAGGCAGTGAGGCGCAGGTAGAGGCAGTGAGAGGCAGCAGGGACCCCCCAGGGGGAGCATGGAAGGCGGTTGAGGACGTGAGATCACCGCAACATGTGCCGGTTCTTTTAGAGGACGCATTGAGGTTTTTGACTGTGCGGCGAGGCGGCGTGTATGTGGACGCCACGCTGGGACTGGGCGGCCACTCGGTGGAGATTGCGAGACGGCTGGGCGGAGCGGGCAGGCTGATCTGCTTTGACCGCGACCCGGAGGCGATGGAGCAGGCGAAGGTCCGGTTCGAGGAGCTGCGGGCGGAGCTGGGAGCGGAGATGCCGGAGGTGGTGTTTGAGCCGAGGGCGTTTTCGGAGGCGAAGGAAGTGATCGCGGAGGGCAGCCTGATGGGAAAGATCGATGGGCTGCTGGCGGACTTCGGAGTGAGCAGCCTGCAGTTGGATGAGGCGCACAGAGGGTTTAGTTTTCGGTCGGATGGACCGCTGGACATGCGGATGGATACGCGCAGCGGGGTGACGGCCGGGCAAGTGGTAAATCAGGAAGACGAAAACGTTCTCGCCGACCTGATTTACGAGTTCGGAGATGAAAGGAGATCGCGGCAAATCGCCAGAGCCTTGGTGAGGGCCCGGCCGATATCGACGACAGCGGAACTGGCTGAAGTGATAGCGGCTGCGGCCCCATCCATGAAGGGCGACAAGATTCATCCCGCGACGAGGACCTTTCAGGCGATCCGGATTCGAGTGAATGATGAGCTGGGAGAGATTCGATCGCTGCTGGAGAGCGCGGGGTCTCTGGTAAAGCCGGGTGGCAGGCTGGTGATGATCAGCTTCCACAGCCTGGAGGACCGGCTGGTGAAGGATGCGTTCCGGGAGTGGGGGCGGGACGGGAGTTTTCAGATTTTGACGAAGAAGCCGGTGATTGCGGGAGAGCAGGAGACGCTCAGGAATCCCAGGAGCCGGAGCGCGAAGTTGAGGGCGGCGGAGAAGCTGGGGGCTGCGGGTAAGGGTAAGGCCAAGTTTTAGAGGTTTTTGGGTTGATGGCTTCAGGGTTGAGGGTTGAGAGCTGGGCGAGGGAGTAGACGATGGCGACGATGACAATGAATCCGGTGGGGACGCGGAGCCGGGGCGAGATGCTGGCGGAGCGGAACCGGGAGTTGTTCGAGCGGCAGCGGCGGGCGCCGCGGCAGATTACGCCGGAGATCTTTTTTGCCAAGCACCTGGACAACAGCCGGATTGTCAAGGCGGATGATCCGGAGCGGCGGCGGGAGATGCGGCTGTTCACGGCTGTGATGACGGTGCTTTTTCTGCTGGTGCTGGTGTATGTGTGGCAGCATTTTTCGTCGATCGAGATCGGCTACCAGGTGGAGGCGCAGAAGCACCAGGTGGAGGAGCTGCGGGAGCAGAATCGGCAGATCCGGCTGAACGAGGCGCAGCTGACGGAGCCGGGACGGATCGACAGGATGGCGAAGGAGCTGGGTCTGGACCAGCCGGCGCCGGGCCAGGTGATCCGGAACGAGGGGTTTGCGGGGCAGGATGGCGCGCCGGCGGTGGCGGCGGTCTCGGCTCCGCGCGGAGCGCTGGAGTAGCCGCGCGGAGCGCTGGAGTAAAGGAGCGCTGGAGTAAAGAGGGTGGCGGTAGAGGGATGGCGTTAGAGCAATGACCAGGACACAGGCACCAAGGCAGGGCCCGGCGCAGAGCGCGGCCGCTCCGATCCAGCGGCGGCGGTTTGCGCTGGTGGTGCTGTTTTTCTGCTTGTGGGCAGGGGCGATCGGGGCGCGGCTGACGTGGCTGCAGGTGTTTCAGCACCAGGATTGGGTGAGCCGGGCGGCGAAGCAGCAGACGGGGGCGTTCGAGGTAGCGCCGCGGCGCGGGGTGCTGTACGACCGCAACCTGAAAGAGCTGGCGATGACCACGCTGGTGGACTCGATCTACGCGGTGCCGAGCGAGCTGGGCGAAAACCGGGCGGAGGCGGCCCGGATGCTGGCGCGGGTGGTGCATGTGGACGCGACAGACCGGTTTACGAGCGAGCCGCAGATGCTGGCGCGGTTCAATGCGTCGCGGGGCTTCGCGTGGGTGGCGCGGCGGGTGGACAAGGGGACGGCGGACAGGATTCGCGAGCTGAACCTGAAGGGCGTGTACTTCCAGAAGGAGTTTAAGCGGTTCTATCCGAACAACGAACTGGCGGCGCAGGTGCTGGGGTATGTGGGCACGGACGACACGGGGCTGGGCGGGCTCGAGCTGCAGTTTGACGAGGAGATGCATGGCGAGCCGGGGCACATGCTGACGGCGCTGGACGCCAAGCGGCACGTGCTGGGTAGCGAGATGAACGAGCCGCAGCCGGGCGAGAACCTGGTGCTGACGATAGACGCGAATATCCAGTACATGGCGGAGCAGGCGCTGGACGCGCAGATGGCGAAGGTGAAGGCGGCGCATGGGACGGTGGTGGTGCAGGATCCGCATACGGGACAGATCCTGGCGCTGGCGATCTCGCCGCGGTTCAACCCGAACGACCAGAAGCACATGGATGCGAGCGTGCTGCAGAACCTGGCGGTGAGCGATGTGTATGAGCCGGGGTCGACGTTCAAGCTGGTGACGTATTCGGCGGCGATCGACGGGGCGGGGGTGAAGCCGACAGACCTGGTGAACTGCGAGGGCGGCGCGTGGACGATGTATGGGCGGACGCTGCACGACGACAAGTCGGATCACTTCGGGACGGTGACGGTGCAGTATGCGCTGGAGCACTCGTCAGACGTGGGCGCGGCGAAGATGGCGCTGAAGCTGGGCAACCAGAAGTTTTATGACTACATGAAGGGCTTTGGGTTTGGCGATCGCAGCGGGATTGAGCTGCCGAGCGAGACGCGGGGGCTGCTGCGGGCGCCGAAGAAGTGGGACGCGACGAGCTTCATGTCGCTGGCGATCGGGCAGGAGGTGGGGGTGACGCCGGTGCAGCTGGCGGCGATGGTGTCGACGATTGCGAATGGCGGGGTGTACATGCCGCCGCATGTGTTGCTGCAGTCGACCGACGAGATGAAGGGCGATGCGCGGCTGAAGCCGGCGGCGTTCCGGCCGACGAACCAGCTGCCGGCGAAGCTGCCGGAGGGCGCGCACCGGGTGATCAAGGAGATGACGTCGGCGACGATGCGCGAGATCATGCGCGGGATTGTGACGGAGGGCACGGGCAAGGAGGCGGCGCTGAACGGATACAGTTCGGGCGGCAAGACGGGCACGGCGGAGAAGATCGACGTGGCGACGCACACGTACAGCCACACCAAGCTGGTGGCGAGCTTCGCGGGGATGGCGCCGGTGAGCAACCCGGCGATCACGGTGGCGGTGGTGATCGACACGCCGACGGTGGGGACGGGGTATGGCGGGACGGTGAGCGCGCCGGTGTTTGCCCAGGTGGCGCAGGAGGTGCTCGAGTACCTGGGAGTGCCGCACGACCAGCCCTTGAAGACCAAGAAGGAGATGCTGGCGAGCGCGCCGGTGAAGGACACCTTTGATACGCCGGCGGAGGAGAGCGGCGCCGACCTGAATGCGATGTTTGCGGATGTGAACAGCCTGCCGGCGGAGGATCCGCTGCGGCAGGCGGCGGCGCAGGGGCCGATAGAGGGCGGCGGGGCTGGAGTGGCTGCGCCGGGGAAGGCGGCGGTGCCGATGTCCTTGCCGGAGAAGGTGCTGGCGGAGTTTCACAAGGCGGGCAACACGACCTCGACGATGGCGGATGAGGATCAACGGGCGGCGGTGGCTGCGCCGAAGATCGTGCCGGAGGTGCAGGCACGGGCGGACGGCGGAGTGGTGGTGGACGCGAGCTCGCGGGTGGCGGTGCCGTCGTTTGAAGGGGCCGCGCTGCGAACGGTGGTAGAGCGGGCGGGCGAGATCGGCCTGAGGGTGCAGCCGGTGGGCAGCGGGTTGGCCAGGCAGCAGGTGCCGGTAGCGGGAACGATGGTGCCGGCGGGGACGGAGATCGTGGTCAGGTTTTCGCGGTGAATGAGAAGCACTGATCTTCGGGTCTTGGGTTTGCGGGTGTGAGCTGTGGGGAAGGTGGGTGGGGTGGCGCGCGGTAGGATAGCGTGATGCGGATGGATGTGGCGTTGGAGGGGGTGGAGACGCTGGAGCGGGTGGGCTCGGGCGTGGAGGTGATGGGGGTGCAGTACGACTCACGGCGGGTGCGGCCGGGGGATGTGTTCGTGGCGATGCGCGGAGGGACGGTGGATGGGAACAGGTTCATCGGCCAGGCGGTGGAGCGCGGGGCAAGAGTGGTGGTAACGGATTCGCGGGAGGTGTTGGCGGCAAAGATGGGGCTGCCGGTAGTGCGGGTGGAGAACGGGCGGCGGGCGCTGGCGGAGATCGCGGCCAATCTCTTGGGCCATCCGGAACGGAAGCTCAAGGTGAGCGCGGTGACGGGGACCAATGGCAAGACGACGACGGCGTTTCTGCTGGAGCAGATGCTGCGCAGCGTCGGGCGCAAGTGCGTTTTGATCGGGACGATTGAGACGCATGTGGGGGACGAGGTAAGGGCGAGCGAGCATACTACGCCAGAGGCGAGTGATCTGTACCAGGTGTTTGCGGATGGGGCGGCGGCGGGGTGCACGGAGGTGGTGATGGAAATGTCGAGCCATGCGCTCGAGCAGGAGCGGGTGTGGGGGGTGCCGGTGGAGGTGGGGATCTTTACGAACCTGACGCAGGATCATCTGGATTATCACGGGACGATGGAGGCTTACGCGACGGCGAAGGCAAAGCTGTTCAAAGGCGTGGGTGCGCCGGCGCCGAAGTTCGCGGTGGTGAATGCGCAGGATGGGTTTGGGGCGAAGCTGCTGCGGGAGACGATGCAGTCGGCGGTGATGGGGTATGGCATTGAGGATGGAGACTACCGGGCGGAGGCGGTGCGGTTTGGGGCGGGGTGGACGCAGTTCTGGATGCAGACGCCGAGCGGCGGAGTGGAGGTGCTCTCGCCGCTGACGGGGAGGGTGAATGTGTACAACCTGCTGGCGGCGAGTTGTGCGGCGCTGGCGCGAGGGTTGACGCTCGAGGAGATTGCGGCGGCGGCGCGGGGATTGCGGCAGGTGCCGGGGCGGTTCCAGACGGTGCCGAATGAGCTGGGGATGACGGTGGTGGTGGACTATGCGCATACCGATGATGCGCTGCGGAATCTGATCGCGTTGGCCAGGGAGCTGGCGGGCGAGGGGCGAGTGATTACGCTGTTCGGGTGCGGGGGAGATCGGGACAGGACGAAGCGGCCGAGGATGGGCAGGGCGGCGGGTGAAGGGAGCGACCTGGTGGTGCTGACCAGCGATAATCCGAGGTCGGAGGAGCCGGGGGCGATTCTTGCAGAGGCGCTGGCGGGGGTAAGGGAGACCGGGGCGAAGTGCGTGGTGGAGGAGGATCGGGCGACGGCGATCGGGTTGGCGATGCGGGCGGCGCGCGGGGGGGATATTGTGCTGATTGCGGGGAAGGGGCATGAGAAGGTGCAAGTGCTAAGGGATGGGACGGTGCCGTTCGATGATGTGGAGGTGGCGGCGGGAGTGTTGCGGGAGCTGGGAGGATGAGCGGGGACAGGGGCCGGAGAAGGGGCATACCGCAGGCTGAAGCCCTTGGTTGTTGGCGCGGTTCAGGGAAGTGAGTAACCCCCCGATAGGCGCGATGCGCCGGTCATGGGGTACCCGAGGAGATGGGATGAAGTTGATGCTGGGGCAGGTGGCGGACTGGATTCATGCGGAGGGGGATTTTACAACCGGCGCGGAGGCGGTGGGGTACTCGATCGACTCGAGGACGATCGGCGAGGGAGAGCTGTTCTTCGCGGTGACGGGCGAGCGGGTGGATGGGCACGACTTTGTGGCGGCGGCGCTGGCGAACGGGGCGGTGGCGGCGGTGGTAAGCAACCGGTGGCTGGCACCGGAGGAGATGGACAGTTGCCGGCTGCTGCGGGTGCCGGAGGGCGAGGACTGCGTGCTGCGGGCGATGCAGACGCTGGCCGACCGGGTGCGGAGAATGTGGGGCGGACGGGTGATCGGGGTGACGGGGTCGGCGGGAAAGACGACGACCAAGGAGATGGTGGCAGCAGTGCTGGGGGCGCGGTTCAAGGTGCTGAAGTCGGCGGGGAACCTGAACAATCACTTCGGCGTGCCGCTGCAGCTGCTAAGGCTGGAGCCGGAGCACGAGGTGGCGGTGATCGAGATGGGGATGAACCACGCCGGGGAGCTGACGGCGCTGGCGAGGATCGCGGAGCCGGACTGGGCGGTGGTGTCGAATGTGGCGGCGGTGCACCTGGAGTTTTTTCCGGAGGGAATCGCGGGGATCGCCAAGGCCAAGTATGAGCTGGTGCAGGCGCTTCCGGAGGATGGGATTGCTCTTTTGAACGGGGACGATGAACGGGTGCGGGAGTTTGGGCGCGGGATGGGAGAGCGGGCGGTGATGTATGGGTTGGCGGAGGAAGCGCAGGTGCGGGCGGAGGAGGTACGCGAGTTGGGGGCGGAGGGTGTGCGGTTCGATGTGGTTGCGCGCGGCGAGCGGGCGGAGGCGCGGCTGCGGTTGCTGGGGCGGCATAACGTGTTGAACGCGCTGGCGGCGGTTGGGGTGGGGGTGTGGAGCGGGATGGGGCTGGAGGAGTGCTGCGCGGCGCTGGGGGAGATGCGGGCGCCGGATAAGCGGGGGACAGTGCTGGAGTGGCGGGGGGCGAGGATCGTCAACGATTGCTACAACTCGAACCCGGCGGCGCTGGATGCGATGGTGGATGCGTTGATGGCGATGCCGGCGAAGGGGCGGCACGTGGTGATCGCGGGGGAGATGCTGGAGCTGGGGGAGGCGGCGGCGGCGCTGCATCGGGCGTGCGGGGAGCGGATGCGGGAGCGCGGGGTGGATGTGGTGGTGGGGGTGCGGGGTCTGGCGAGCGAGATGGTGGCGGGGTTTGGGGCGGGGGGCGTGTTTGTGGATACGCCGAAGGCGGCGGGAGAGTGGATGGTGGAGACGGTGCGGGAGGGCGATGCGGTGCTGCTGAAGGCGAGCCGCGGGGTGCGGCTGGAGGGGGCGCTGGAGGTTCTGACGGCAGGCTGATGAAGGAGGGTGCGCAGAGGGCGCAGATCGGGAGAAAGATCCAAATATTGCTGGTAAGTGCGCAACAACCGGGATCAGCGGTGTTTTAGAGATTAGTATGAAGTCGCCTAGGGCACGGGAACGCAGGGTTCATCCCGCTGGCACGGCGCTGCGAGGATTGTTCATGGATGGTTTTTCCGCCCGGGCTGGGAAGTGGATGGCGCTGCTTGCGCTGGGTCTCTGTTGGCCGGGGCATGCGGAGCCGGTGCCGGTGCGCTACGCTCAAGGTTCCAGTCACGGTTTCCTGGCGCTGAAGACGCTGGACGGCGTGACGATCGCCACCGGGGAATCGACGCAACGTGTGCGCGGCGACCGGGTGACCTCCAGGCTGATCTTTCGATTTCGCGACGGATCGATCGACGACGACCTCACGGTGTTCAGTCAACGTCAGGTATTCCGGCTGGTCAGCGACCACCACATCCAGCGCGGACCTTCCTTTCCGACGCTGATGGACTGCCTGGTCGACATGACGAGCGGCGACGTGAGCGTGCGGGGCGAGGACGGGATCGTGACGAAGAAGCATATGGACCTTCCAGCGGACGTCTCCAATGGTCTGCCGCCGAATCTCCTGCTGAACATTCTGCCGTCCGTAGCGGAGACGAAGATCTCCTACGTTGCGCCGGGCAAGAAGCCGCGGCTGGTCCGGATCTCCATCAAGCCGACGGGTAGTGTGCCTTTCAGCGTCGGGGGCCTGTCTCGCAAAGCTACCGACTTCACACTGCATGTCGAGTTCGGCGGCATCGCCGGGGTTGTGATTCCGGTGGTGGGGAAAGAACCCCCCGATTATCACATCTGGCTTGAGGGCGGCTCTCCACCGGCCTTCCTCCGCGAGGAAGGACCACTGTATGAAGGTGGTCCGATCTGGCGTATCGAGCAGGTGACGCCGAGGTTCAAACAATAGGCCGCAGCTTTGGAGTTTGGTGCCGGGCGGCACATCCTGCAGCAGAGGACGGGCATCGCAGAGTCTGCCTATGAGGACTGAGAACGAGACAGGCTCTGCGCCGCCGGTCGATCTTTACAGCGGGCTTCGCGAGATGATTCTGCGGCCGGTTCAAACGCTGGTGCCGCCATGGAGCTGGAAGGCGGCGGCGCTGAGTGCGATCGTTCGAGCCGGCAGCTTCTTTGTGAGCAACCTCCGGTCGGGACCGAGGGAGGCGGTTCGCGCAATGCTGGTGGAGGCGGTGTTCGCGGTGTTTACGGCGGGCATCATCGGAGCGATCTCACAACGGCTGCGGGCGGCGAATCCGGCGTGGGCGACGGCTGCGGTGGTCTGCCTGGGACTGCCGGGCGCGATGACCCTGGCACAGTTCCTGGTGCATCGCGCGGCGCATACGCCGCATGTAGGGCCGGGGCTGGTTGCGTCGTTCTGCCTGGCGGCGAGTGCGGCGGCGTTCACGTGGTATGCGATGCGGCACGGAGCCCTGCTGGGCGGGGCACGCAGCACGTCGTTGCGGCACGACCTGCAGTCTCTGCCGGGCATTACGCTGGGTTTTGTGCTGGCGGTGCCGCGGCGGGTGTGGCGGCTGCTTCAGCGTGGATGAGCTTAGTCAGCGTATGGTCTGGCTATCTGCGGAGTTCACCTTCAAGAGGCGGTTCACACCCTGCGGGCGCGTTTACGGGATTACAGCGTGCGACGACGTGGCCGGGCAGGGCGACGACGAAGTGGCCTTCCCAGCGAGCAGGCTCGTTGACGGGGTAGTCGGTGCTGAGGATCTGAGCGCCGCTGGCGAGCATGGCGTCGCGCGTTGAGGTGTCGTTGGTTCGTGCTTGCCTGGTGTCGGCGTCGGTGCGGGCGCGGATGAGGTAGCCTTTCCTGACCAGCGCGGTGATGTCGGCGGCGGGTCCGTCGTTGCGCTCGATGAAGGCGGCGTCGGGCTCGCCGGGCTCCGCGTTGGTGAAGATGGCGCGGCCGCGGAGAGCAGGATGACCGGCAAGGTAGACGGGGCCGACCGGCCGCTGATCCATGAGGAAGACGACCTTGCCGCGAGCGCTTGCGAGGGTGGGCCAGTTGCCGGCGAGGACAGCCTGGTTGAGCGTCGCGAAGGAGCCGCGGACGTCATCGGGAGAGATCATTTCGGAGGCCGGGAAGACGGAGCGGATCTCGGCGTCGAGCGCGTCGAAGGTAGCGGAGGTGAAGGGTTCGGGAACGGTGAGCTTGAGGTCTTTGGGCGAGCCCTGCTTGGTCTCGACGAGGATGAAGATGGGGATGTGGCCGGGGTGCGCGTGGGACCAGTCACGCACCTGTTGCAGGCAGGCGGTGAAGGGCTGGCAGTTGCTGCGGTAGTCGACATCCTGCACGTGCATGACCTTGAAGCCGGGTTTGGCCATGATGCCGGTGGGATCAAAGGGCGGGTCGGCGGGCAGGCCCACGGCGGCGGCCATAGCGGGGCCGGAGGGATGGGCGTAGCGTCCACCGCTGGTATCGGCGTAGACGTCGAGCTCGATCTGGCGGACTCCGGCGTCGAACTGCTGCGGCAGCGGCGGATGCTGATAGTCGAGGCCCTTGTAGGCGGCGGGGTATTTCGCCTGCCAGACTTTAGCTTCGCTGGGCGCGATGCCGGCGTGGTAGCTGTTGTGGGTCCCGATGATCTGGATCTGGTTGAGCTTGAGAGCTGTGTCCGGGGCCTGCGCGGGGAGGGTGAAGGCGAGGCTGAGCGGGAACACGAAAGCGGCGAGCGGAGGGATCATGTGGTTGCGTATCAAAGGCGGCTCCAGAGGGGGCGAGGTGCGGCAGAGGGTTAGGTGCTGCGCCAGGGCTTGCTGTAGTGCGTGGACCAGTCCACGAGGCTGGCGTTCATGAAGCGCCACGTGACGCGCCTGGTGTCGACTTCCATGAGCATGTAGGCGTTGGGGTCGTAGCGGGTTGCGGCCATGACGAAGTGCTGCGGACCGTAGGTGTGGGCGAAGTCGATCCACTTATGCATGTGGCCGGAGACGATGAGTTGAATGGTGTCCTGATGCTTCCGCAGCAGAGGCAGGAGGCCGTAGTCGGCGAACTCGGTGGCTTGATCCTGGATGAGCGGGTAGTGGATGAAGACGAAGGTTGGCTTGCGCTGCTCGAGCTGCGCCTCGAACCAGTGCAGTTGCTCTTCGCCGAGCGAGCCGACGCCGGGGTTGAAGTCAGATGCGGTGCGGTCCTGGGTGCTGCCCAGGAAGTTATTGAGATGGATGAAGCGGAAACCCTTGTAGTCGAGGCTGGAGTAGGGCCGGGCGTTGAACTTGGCGGCGAAGAGGCGATGGCTCATCTCGCGCGGGACATTGCGGACATCGTAGTCGTGATTGCCGAAGCCAAGGTGCACCGGCATTTTGAAGCCGTCGGTGATGGCTTTGGCGTTATCGAGGCGGGTGGTGTTCTTGAAGTAGAAGTCGTAGTCGGTGGAGGGATAGTTGTGGAAGTAGTCGCCGATGAGGAAGACCTGCTCGATGGCCGGATGAAGCGAGTTGATGAGGTCGCGCGCGGCGGTGAGGCGCGGAGTTGTGACGAGGATGCTTTCGTTATCTTCGACGCCGTTCTCGCTGCCGGGCTTGTAGAAGCTATCGATGATGTGGCTGTCGGCGACGAGGGCGAAGTAGAAGGTGTTGGGCGAGGCGGAGGCTCGGGCCTGCTCAGCCCAGAGTTTGCGGGTGAGCAGGCTGCCGAGCGAGGCGGAGGCCAACGAAGCGCCTGCCAGGGTGGTGAACTTTCTGCGGTCAAGCATGAGCGCTCTCCCTAGAAGAGTATTTTGCCGGCAAACTGCAGGATGCGCGGCGGCAGCGTGGAGCCTGCGGCGACGACGCCGAAGCTGCTGGAGCTGGGACTGAAGGTGCTGGACGGAAAGCCGTAATTGGTGAGGTTGAAGACGTTGAAGGCTTCGAAGCGGAAGTCGAATTTGACCGACTCGGGATAGAGCCCGAACTGCTTGTGGAGGCCCATGTCGGTGTTGTAGTAGGGGTCGAAGCGGATGGAGTTGCGGCCGGCGTTGCCGTACGGCTGATTGACGCTGGGCAAGCTGAAGACCGAGCCACTGGCGGCGCCGAAGACGACCTGGTTCTGCAAGGCCGCGAGCGACTGATTGCCGGGCAGCTTGACGCGCTGACCCTTGGGGATGACGGGGTTGCCGGGCGCCTGGTTGGGCCGCTGTACCAGCAGGGGGCTGACCTGCTGGAAGCTGTTGGGCGAGTAGGAGACGTTGACCGGGAGGCCGCTGTTGAGGTCGTTGATGAGGGTGAGCTGCCAGCCGCCGAGCAGTTCCTGCAGGGCCCGCGGAGCGCTGTCGCCGAACTTGTGCCCGCGGCCATAGGGCAGGTCGTAGACCACGGAGAGGGTGTCGTTGAGCGGCTGGTTGTAGGCTGACGGGCCGATCTCGCCGAGCGGATTGGCGAGGTTGATGCGCGAGTTGTCGTTATCCGGCGTGTCGAGGTGGCCGGCGGCGTTGTCCTCGGCGCGCGACCAGGTGAAGGAGTTGAGGAGATAGAGACCGTGGCCGGTGCGATGCTCGAGCTTGGTCTGCAGGGCGTTGTAGTAGAGCAAGCCGGCGGGCAGGGTTTCCTCAATGGTCGTGAAGGTGGGGATGGGGCGGCGTGCCTGCAGGGAGAGGCAGCCGGAGTTGACCAAGGAGTTGCAGGTGGCGGTGACGGGGTTGGGCGCGGCCTGGTTCAGGTCGGCGAGCACCTGGAGCTTGACGCCGTGGGAGCCGACGTACGAGGCTTCAAAGGTGGTAGACGGCCCGAGCTGGCGCTGGACGGTGAGGTGGTAGGTCTCGACGTAACCGGTGGGCAGATTGGCCGGGATGTAGCGCGCCTGGGTGGAGAGATTGCTCTTCGCGGTAACGTTGGCCGGATTGGCAAAGCTGGCGGGATAGCCCTGATTGGAGGGCAGGAAGCAAGGGGTGGGATTGGCGGGGTTGAAGGGCGCTGCCGCCTGGGCCGCGGTGCAGGGCGGAAGTCCAGCGGAGGCTCCGCGAACGCCGGCCGCGGCGAAGGCGGGGATCTGCGTGACGCTGGTGTTGACGATGGCGGGCAGGTTGTAGACCAGCAGATTTTCGCCGCCTTCGCGGTTGAACTGCGCGAAGTTGATGCCGTAGCCGGCGCGGATGACGGTCCTGGGATCGGCGGCGTAAGCCACGCCAAAGCGCGGCGCGAAGTCCAGCTTGGGCATGTTGACCAGAGCGCGGTTGTAGAGCGAGCCATTGCTGGCCTGCACAAGCGATTGAGTGGCGGGGTTGTAGTTCGAGAGCATGTTGTTCGATTCCCACTGGGGTGTGACGAGCTCGTAGCGCAAGCCGGCGTTGACGGTGAGCTTGGAGTTGACGCGGATGTCATCCTGCACGTACATGAAGTTGAAGCGCTGGTTGAGATGCACGATGACGAAGTTGTTGAGCTGGTAGGTGTCGCGTGCGCCGAAGAGGAAGTCGGCGAGCGCGACGGCCTCCTTGTAGCCGGTGTTCTGCGCGCTCAACTGGCTGCCGCTGGCGTTGGCGGCGCCGTTGCTGTAGCCGCCGTTGTAGGTGTCCTGACCGAAGACGGGATTGAAGTCGTCGATGGTGGTGTAGACGGCCTGGTACTCATAGCCGAACTTGAACTGCTGACGTCCGCGCAGCAAGGTGAAGTTGACCTTGGGGTTGTAGACGGTGGGGTTCTGGAACTGCGGGTTGCTGCCCTGATTGCCGAACTGGGTGAAGCCGCTGACGCTCTGCACGTTGAGGCTGCGTACGACGGTAGGGCTGGTGGGCAGGCCGGGGATGCCGTTCTCAAGGCTGGGCAGGTTGGCGCCGTAGGGGCTCTTGCCTCCGTCGGTGAGCGTGAAGCCGAAGCGCGCATCAAGGATCGCATTCTGATTGAAGGAGTGGGTTACGCCGCCGACGGCCTGCTGGTTGAAGATGTTGACCGTGCCGTTGCTGTTGCCGCCCGCGGGCCCCTGGATGGAGGGAGGCGATGCGATGATGCCCTGATGTTCGCTGTAGCGGAAGAAGGCGGTGGTCTTCTGACTGGCGGTGAAGTCCAGGCGGATGTCACCCTTGTCGTCGTTGATGGTATCGGGCGGCAGCGAGGCGTAGTTGTTGGTGTAGGGGCCGCCGGGAACGTTGGGCAGGGGCAGCGCGGCCAGGACGCCTTTGGCGAAGCTGGAGACGCCGGGGTCGTTGAAGGGGATGATGCCGTTGGGGTAGGCCTGGCCGGTCAAGGGATTGATGAGCGGCACGGGTGCTCCGTTCTCGGAGCTGCCGCCGGAGAGGAAGGTGTAGCCGCCGTTGGCGATGGCGAGCGCACTGCGCCCGGACTGGTTGAGCGTCGGCACGGTGGCCTGGTTGATGGCGTGCACGATCTGGCGGGTGCCTTCGTAGTCGCCGAAGAGGAAGAGCCTGTCTTTGAGGATGGGGCCGCCCAATGTGCCACCAAACTGGTTACGAATGAGGATGGGCTTCTGCTGCGCTCCGGTGAGGGGGTTCGTGGGTGCATAGAAGGGGCCGACGGCATTGAAGATGGTGTTGCGGAGGTAGTCGTACGCGCTGCCGTGGACCGCGTTGGTCCCGCTGCGGATGCTGACGTTGATGACGGCGCCGGCGGAGCGGCCGTACTCGGCGGAGTAGTTGTCGGTCTCGACGCGGAACTCGGAGATGGCATCGGGCGAGGCGGGAATGGCCTGGTTGGAGAAGCCCTGATTGGAGGTGCCGTAGGCGTTATTGTCGACGCCATCCAGGAGGAAGTTGTTGAACTCGCTGCGCTGGCCGTTGACGTCGAAGGAGGCGTCGCGGCTGCTGTCGGTGGAGTTCTCGAGGATGTTGCGGCGGACGCCGGGGACGAGTGCGGCGAGGTCGGCGTACTCGCGTCCATTCAGGGGCAGGTTTTCAACTTCGCGCCGGCCGATGACCTGTCCGCGCTCGCTGCTGTCGGTTTCGAGCAGGGACGCGGCGGAGTCTACGGTGACGGTCTCGTTGTTTGACCCGACGCGCAGAGCGAGGTCGACACGCTGACGCGCATTGACCGTGACGGTGAAGGCCTGGGTGGTGCTGACGTCGAAGCCGTTCGCCTTGGCGGTCACCTCATATTGGCCGATCTTGACGTCGGTGAACTCGTAGGAACCTTGTCCGTTGGTCTGCGCGTTGACGGTGGCCTTGGTCTGCTGGTCGATGAGAGTGACGGAGGCTCCGGGCACGGCGGCGCCGGAGGCATCGCGGACGTAGCCGAGGACAGTTGCGGTTTCGAATTGGGCGGTTCCGGCGACGGGGGCGGCAAGCAGCAAGATCAGCGGGAGCAATGCGCGACGCAGATAGATCATCTCTTCTCCAGATGGTGGGTTCAGGCAGACGGACGCCCTTCGAGCGGAGGACCAGTTTGTACGTGACGGTGCGAGCTTAGCGGCGAAGTGTTACCGCAAGGTGACGCGCGCGTTACAGAACGGAGACATCAAGGGAGTTGTTCAGGGGCTGAAACCGAGGCGCAGAGTCGCAGACACAAATCGAGTTTGCGCGCAGGGCGTTGCGCCGGGCTTTGCTTTGGCGCGCGAGCTGCTTGGCGAAGAGCAATCGCGGGCGAGTGGACAGCCGGGATCACTGATGGCCGAGGCAGTGAGGGATAGAGCACAAGCCGCCGAGGTCCGGCGGCTGTTTCTTCACGGACGTGGGTGCCAGCACGTGGGGACAGGCGAGCACCGGCGACCGATGAGCGATGGAGCTAGGACGTCCAGTCGAGCGGCGGGTGCAGGGTGTGGAAGCCGGTGGCCTGCTGGTAGGCGTGGGCGAAGGCGAGGGTTTCGGCATCCTTGTAGAGGCCGCCGAGGAAGGTGAGGCTGACGGGTGTGTTGGGGCCGCCGCCTTGATTGTTGCCGGCGCCGGAACCAGCTGCGCCGGCTGCTGGGCCGGCCGAGCCGGGGCCGCCGCCGGGGCCGTAGCCGCCAGCGCCAGTGAAGGGCGGCGGGATGGGTGCGTCAGGACCGCGGAGGCCGTTGGGCACGATGACGGCGGGATGCCCAGTGAGGTTGGTGATGGCGACCTGGTTGCTGGGGCCGGAGGTGGGAGCGACGATGAGGTCCACCTGATCGAAGAGGGCGGCGAAGGCGCGGATGCCGAGGGTGCGGGCGCGCATGGCCTGGATGTACTCGACGGCGGGATAGAAGCGCGCGGCGCGGAAGGAGTTGGGCCAGGAGCTGCCGCTGCGCTCGAAGAGCAGCTTGTCGCGGCCGGAGAGGGTGAGCTCGTCGAAGGCGGCGGCGGCTTCGACGGTGAGCAGGCCGCGCATGGCGTCCCAGGGGAACCTGGGGAACTCGACGGGGATGAGGGTTACGCCCATCTTGCGGAGGACGTCGAGGGCGGCGAGATCGAACTTGCGATCGTACTCGCGGGCGGCGAGTTGTGCGGGCTCGGCGGCTTTGCGGCGCTGGTAGGCCTTCGACTCTTCGGGCGTGGCGTCCTGGGCGGGGGGCGGGGTGGTCTGGCTCCAGGGGGTTTCGAAGTCGTCCTTGAGGTAGCCGATGCGCAGCTTTTTCCAGTCGAAGTCGGAGTTCCATTGGAAGGAGGCGTTGCGGCAGGATTCGTCCTGGCCGTCGGGGCCCCAGATGGCCTGCATGACGAGGGCGCAGTCCTCGGCGGAGCGGCAGAGGGGGCCGAGCTTGTCGAGGGTCCAGGAGAGGGTCATGGCGCCGGTGCGGGGAACGAAGCCGAAGGTGGGGCGGAGGCCTGTGACGCCGTTGCGCGTGGCGGGACCGGAGATGGAGCCGGTGGTTTCAGAGCCGATGGCGAAGACGACGCAGCCGGCCGAGGTGGCCGAGCCGGGGCCGGCGGACGAGCCGCTCGAGCCCTGGGCGGGGTTCCAGGGATTTTTGGTCTGGCCACCGAACCAGCGATCGCCCTGGGCGAGCGAACCAAGGGACAGCTTGGCGACGAGGACGGCGCCGGCGGCGTCGAGACGCTGGACGACCTCGGCGTCATAGTCGAAGTGCTGATCTTCCATGCCGCCCGCGCCCCAGGTGGTGGGGTAGCCTTTGACGGCGAGGAGATCCTTGCCGCCCCAGGGCAGGCCGTGGAGGATGCTGCGATATTTGCCGACGGCGATGTCGCGGTCTGCTTCCCTGGCCTGAGCGAGCGCGCGCTCTTCGGTGAGGGTGACGTAGAAGTTGAGCTTGGGGTTATATTTCTTGAGCCGGGCGAGGTACATCTCGGTGAGGGCGAGCGAGGAGACCTTCTTTCGCCTGACCAACTCTCCGAGTTCGCGGATAGTGGCAAAGGCGAGCGCGTTCAGGTCGCCGGGCACGTCTTTGGCCGCGATGGCCGGGGGCGGGCTGACGTGCAGCGGCTTGCGCGGGTTGGCGCCGGGCAGCGGTGGGGTGGGCTGCTGGCCGGGCGGGAGCGGATCGAAGATGAAGGCGGGCGAGACGGAGTTGGGGATGTGGAGGGCGCGGAGCTCGTCAAAGCTCTTGCGATTGCTGTTGAGGATGGAAAGCATCGCAGCCTTCTGATCGGGCGCGATGGGCACGCCCGCGATGAGGGCGGCGTCATCGATCATGGCGGCGGTGATGCGCTGATCCTCGGCGCGGGCGGCCAGGGTGTAGAGGACGCCCGGCAGCAGCGTGGAGGCAAAGCCGAGACGGCCACACGAGTTCAAGAAAGCACGGCGATCAAGCGACATGAACATCCTCCTGAGAAGCGGCGTGATGCTGGGGGGCGATGCTGCTGGGTGCGGTCAGGGTGCTGGGAGCGTGGTGGTCAGCTGAGCGGCGGGTGCAGTTGATGGAAGGCGGTGGCCTGCTGGTAGGCGTGGGCGAAGGCGCAGGTTTCGGCGTCCTTGTAGAGCGCGCCGAGGAAGGTGAGGCTGACGGGTGTGCCGGGACCACCGCCCTGGTTGCCGAAGCCGGCAGCAGCGGGAGAACCGGCCGCGGCGGGCGGAGCCGGAGCGACGGGTGCGTCTTGGCTGCGCAGCCCGTTGGGCACGATGACCGCGGGATGTCCGGTGAGGTTGGTGACGGTGACCTGGTTGCTGGGGCCGCTGGTGGGGCAGACGACGACATCGACCTGCCGGAAGACGCCGGCGAAGGCCTGGATGGCGAGCGTGCGGGCGCGCATGGTCTGGATGTACTCGACTGCCGGGTAGAAGCGGGCTGCGCGGAAGGCGTTGGGCCAGGTGCTCTGGCTGGCCTCGTAGAGCAGCTTGTCGCGTCCGGAGAGGGTGAGATCGTTGAAGGCGGCGGCACCCTCGGTGGTGTAGATGCTGCGCATGGCGTCGTAGGGGAACCTGGGGATCTCGACGGGGATAAGCGTCACGCCCATTTTCCTGAGGACGGCGAGCGCGGCGAGATCGAAGGTGCGATCGTACTCGCGGGCGGCGAGTGTGGCCGGTTCGTTCGCCTTGCGGCGTTCGTAGGATTTCAGCTCCTCGGGGGTGGCATCGGCGGGAGGTGGAGGCGTGGCCTGGGTCCAGGGCTTCTCGAAGTCATCCTTGAGGTAGCCGATGCGGAGCTTCTTCCAGTCGAAGCTGGCGTTCCACTCGAACCAGGCGTTTTGACAGGCTTCGTCCTGGCCGTCGGGTCCCCAGATGGCCTGCATGACGAGGGCGCAGTCCTCGACGGAACGGCAGATGGGGCCGAGCTTGTCCATGGTCCAGCTGAGGGTCATAGCGCCGGTGTGGGGCACGAAGCCGAAGGTGGGGCGGAAGCCGGTGACGCCGCAGCGGGTGGAGGGCGCGGAGATGGAGCCGCCGGTCTCAGAGCCGATGGAGAAGGCGACGCAGCCGGCGGAGGTGGCGGATGCGGGGCCGGCGGATGAGCCGCTTGAGCCCTGCGTGGTGTTCCAGGGATTGCGGGTCTGGCCGCCGAACCAGCGATCGCCGAGGGCGAGTGAACCGAGGCTGAGCTTGGCGATGAGGACAGCGCCGGCGGCATCGAGACGCTGGACGACAGTTGCGTCGTAATCGAGCATCTGGTGCTCGAAGCCGCCGGCGCCCCAGGTGGTGGGATAACCTTTGACCGCGAGCAGATCCTTGCCGCCCCAGGGGAGTCCGTGCAGGATGCCGCGATACTTCCCGGCGGCGATCTCCCGGTCTGCTTCCCTGGCCTGCGCGAGACCGCGGTCTTCGGTGAGGTTGATGACGAAGTGCATCTGCGGGTCGTACTTCTTGAGTCGCGCCAGGTACATCTGGGTGAGGGCGAGGGACGAGACCTTTCTGCGGTAGACGAGCTCGCCGAGCTCACGAACGGTGGCGAAGGCGAGGTCGTTCAAATCGCGGGGAACGTCTTTGCCTGCGATGGCGGGCGCAGAGCTGATGTGCAGGGGCTTGCGCGGGTCGGCGCCGGGGGGCGGCGGCGCGGGCAGCTGGCCGGGCGGGAGCGGATTGAAGACGAAGGCGGGCGGGACGGAGTTGGGCATGTGCAGCTCGCGCAGCTCGTCGAAGCTCTTGCGGGTGGAGTTGAGATTGGCCAGCATGGCGGCCTTCTGATCGGGCGCGATGGGTACGCCGGCGATGATAGCTGCCTCGTCGATCATGGCGGCGGTGATGTGTTTGCTTTGCGCCTGGGCCTCGACGGCCAGGGTGTAGAGCGCGCCGGGCAAGAGGGTGGAGGCAAGGCCGAGCTGACTGCAGGTGGTGAGAAAGTGACGACGATCGAGAGACATCGGAACCTCCGCAGCTAGAGACATAGGAACCTCCAAAGCTGTTTCGTCCTGCCCGGCAGGCGAACAGGTTTCAAGGGGAGCAAAGCGGCTACTTCGAGTGGGCAGCGGTGATGATGGGCGGCGATTGAGATCCCGGCGGGAGGGTGACATCGGCGGACTTCAAGGGCACGGCAGGCGCCTTGAGATGCAGGTCGAAGAAGGCTTCACTGCGTCGCCAGGCGTCGCGCAGGACGAAGGTGCGGCGGAAGAAGTGGATCTCGCCGGGATAGAAGGCCATGTCGAAGGGGGTGCCGAGCTTCTCGAGGCGGTCGACGACTTTGATCGTCTCCCAGAGCGGGACGTTGGTGTCGTTGAGGCCTTGCAGGATCATGAGAGGACGCTCGATCTTGTCGAGGTGCTTGACGGGCGCGGAGCGGTCGTAGAACTCGGGGTCGGTTACGGGCGTAGAGCCGAGACGGCCGAGCAGCGCGCCGCCGGTGGTCCAGGTCTCCCAGTCGCCGACGCCGGCGACGTCGATGGCGCAGGCGAAGAGTTTGGGCGCGGTGATGATGGACTGGAGCGTCATGAAGCCGCCGTAGCTGAGGCCCCAGACGCCGATGCGGTCGGGGTCGACGAAGCTGAGGGTCTTGAGGTAGTCGGCTCCGCCGTTGACGTCCTGGGTCTCGCCGCCGCCGAGATCGTGGAAGGCGCCGGTGGTCCAGTCGCGGCTGTAGCCGGAGCTGCCGCGGTAGTCCGGCGTGAGGACGACGTAGCCCTGCTGGGCGAAGTACTGGCTCACGGCGTAATACATGCGGTAGGAGCCGGGGTGCCAGGCGAGGTAGTTCTGGTCGGCGCCGGAGCCATGGATCCAAATGATGGCGGGATGCTTTTTGGTCTTGTCGAGAGAGCTGGCGACCATGAGGGTTGCGGGGACGGGCTTCTGGTCTTGGCGGCTGGGATAGTGCACGGCGACGGGCGCGGTGAGGTCGGCGGGGTTCAAGCCGGCGGGCAGCGAGTCGGTGAGGCGCGCGGGCGGGTGCAAGGGCTGGCCGGGAGCGGCGATGGCTACGGTGTAAACCTCCTGCGGATGCTCGACGGCGGAGCGCAGGTAGGCAAGCGATGCGCCGTCGGGCGAGAAGACGGGATCGTAGTTGACGCCGCGCGCGGTGACGACCGGCTGAAGCTTGCCGGTGGAGACGTCGGCGATGGAGATGAAGCGCTCCTGCTGGTTGTCGGCCTCGCTGTGCGCAAAGGCGAGCTTGCGGCTATCGGGGGACCAGGCGGCGAAGCAGTCGCCGAAGTTGCCCTTGCTGAGCTGGCGGGCCTGGGACTCCGACGTGGCGCTGGCGGAAATGACGTAGACATGCGCCCAGCCGCTGCGATCGCTGATGAAGGCGATCTGCTTGCCGTCGGGTGAGGCGACGGTGCGCGGGCCGTTGGCGAGCGAGATCCAGGCGGGGTCGTAGTCTTTCCAGAGGGTGCGGCTCTCGCCGGTGACGCTGGTGACCTTGAGCTCGCGGGTCTTGCGGTCGCCGGAGTACTCCTCGCGAACGACAGCGGGACCCTCGACCCATTGGGTTCTGCCGCCGAAGCCGCCTCCGCCGCCGCTGGTGGGAACCATGACCGGATCACCGCTGAAGACGGACACGATGCCCAGCCGCGATCCCCAGGTGCGGCTGCGCATGACCTCCATGCGGTTGCCGTTGTAGGGCATGGGCTCGGGCGTTTCAGAGGAGAAGCTGGCGTTGAAGGAGACGTACTGGCCGTCGGGAGAAAAGCTGGGACCGGAGAGGCGGGAGCCGTCGGTGATGCGCGTCAACTGCCGTTCGGTTTTACCGGCGAGCGATCCGACCCAGACCTGGCCTGCCTTGATGTAGGCGATCTGTTTGCGGTCGGTGGAGAGAGAGAAGTTGGTGACGCCCTGGAAGCCGGGCAGGCGGGCGGGCTTGTGCGAGGCGGTGGAGACGGTCCAGAGGCTGCCGTCTTTCGAGAAGAAGATCTCTTCGGGGGAGACCCACTCGAAGTGCCCGATGTCGGAGGTGAGGATTTCAGGGTCTACGGGGAAGTTGGTGAGGGCGACGGGCGCGCCGGTGCCCTGCGAGAGGTAGAGGTCCTGCTTGCCGGCGGCGTCCCACAGAAAGGCGACGGCCTTGCTGTCGGGCGACCAGGATTGCTCGGTGGGGTACTTGATGTCGGCGATGCGATCGATTGTGATGGAGCCGCGCGGCGGTTCCTGCGCGTGAAGTTGCCGCGGATGCAGGCAGGCGGCGAAGAGAAGCGGCGCCAGGAGCAGGCGCGGAGGCAGATGCGTGGACTTCATATCAACCTTTCGTTCCGGTTTCGCTACCAGGAGGAGAGCTCTCCTTGCGGGCGTGGGAAGCAAGCGGGACGGCTGCCGCGGGACGGCTGCGGCGGGCAGCCGTCCCATGGTTCCGGTCAGAAGCTCAACCTGGCGTTGAAGCGCGCGACGAACGGCCCGAGGAAGTTGGAGGGCCGCGTGAAGTTCACGCTGTTGACGCCGTTCAACTGCGCTTCGGTGGCGGTCTCGGCGGTGGTCGGATGGGCGTTGAAGAGGTTGAAGAGGTCGCAGCTGGTCTCGAGCTTGAAGCGATCACCGATGGGCGTGATGCGCGCAAGGCGCAGGTTGGTGTCGTTGATGGCGGGATAGCGCAAGGTGCCGTTGGGGCCGAGATCCACTGTCTCCGTGATCTGGCCGGGAGCGAGGCCGGAGAAGGAGTTGGTGGGGGTGATGGGGAAGCCGGTCTCATGCTGATAGTTGACCGAGGTCTGGAACCTCCACGGCAGGCGGTAGGTGACGTCCGCGCGGACGACGAACTCGGAATCCTGGTCGAGTGCGCCGTAGCGATTGATGTTCAGGTTGGGATCGTTGAAGTCGCCGCTGGTCTGGAAGCCGTGATCCTTCTGGATGGTGAAGCCGACCAGCGCGGACCAGCGCCCGACCAGGCGGCGCGTGGCCGTAAACTCCAGGCCGTTGTAGTGGTTCTGATTCACGAGCGGGTTGTTGGTGGTTTCGGTCCAGCCGCAGCCGTTGTCGGTCTGGGTTGAAGAGGCGGCGCAGGTGCGGCTGTTGCCGGTGAGCGCGTAGAGCGTCATGGGAGCGCCGGTGAGCGGATTGATGATGGGATTGCCCTTGTTCGCACCGCTGAGGTAGACCGTGGTGGGGGTGTAGTCCGAGAGCGGCGCATTGATGTTGGCAGTGGTCTGCACGTTCTTGGTGGTGCGGTAGTAGTACGCCACGCCGACCGAGACATCGCGGAGCACGGTGCGCTGATAGCCGACGTTGTACTCGATGGAGTAGGGGCGCTTGAGGTTGGGGTCGACGTAGCCGGCGAGGCCGCCGGTGGTGCTGACGTAACCGCCCACGCCGGAGAGTGCACCGCCGGTATAGGTTCCACTGGGCAGGCAGCCGCCGGTGCCGGTGGGCAGGGTGACGCCGGTGGTGGGGCTGGTGCAGGACGGGATGAACCTGGTGTAGTCGGGCGTGGCGGAGTTGATGGCGCCGGCGGTGGCGGAGTTGGCGATGAAGGAGCCGTTCCAGTAGTAGGTCAGATAGCCGGTGCCGTTGGGGTTGGCGGAGTCAGCGAGGCTGGTTCCGACGTTGTTGGTGAACATGTTGAAGCCGGCGCGGATGACCTGGTTGCCGCGGCCGGTGGGGTCGTAGGCGACGCTGATGCGCGGGACGACATTGTCGTAGGAGTCGACGCTGCTGAAGTTGGTGAGCGGGCCGAGTTGGGTGCGGGTGGTCCCGGGAGTAGCCACCAGACTGGCGTACGCGTTCTGCGTATCGGAGATGCAGCGATTAGGGAACAGACCTGCAAAGGTGGAGTTGCCCAGGGCGGGATTGCACTGCTGCGGCACATAGGCGTCGCTGTGGTCGTAGCGCAGGCCGAGGCTCAAGGTGACGTGCCGGTTCAGCGTCCAGGCATCCTGAAGAAAGGCCGCGCGCGCATGGGTCCAGGTGTTGAACCGGATGGGGCCGTTTTCAATCCGGACGGAGTTTGGCGTGGTGTCGGGGATGGAACTGCTGCTGTAGAACTCGAGCATGTCCTGGTTGTAGTTGTAGTTCTGGATGCGTTGGCCGAGAGCGAAGTCCACACCGACTTTGAAGTTATGCGAACCGGCCCATCCACCCTTGAAGTAGGACATGGTTTCGGTGACGCGTCCGAGCTGTTCCTTGTCGACGTAGTTTTCCTGCCCGGCATACTTGAGCGTCGAGAGCCCGATGTCGGCGGCGGAGATGGTCTGGCTGGCGACGCCGGTTTCATAGCGCAGCGGGAAGATGACCTGCAGGAACCCGATGCGGCTATCGAACGTGATGTGGGACGAGGGCGTGTAGGTCTCCTGCGCCTGGACGATGTAGGCGGGCTCGATCTGACGCTGAGCGGCGTCCTGATCGACATAGCTGTAGGTGAGCCGGCGATAGAAGCGATTGATGTACTGCCAGTGCCAGATGGCGTTGAACTCATTTTTGGAGTTGATCTGGATGTCGTTGCGCAAGGTGGTGTTGCTCTGATGATTGACGTCGGTACCGAAGCCGTAAAGTCCGGGGTTGTTGGCCGGTGGCGGGGCGCCGGTGGTGGGGTTTGGGAGCGGGCTGGCGTAGAGCTGCTGCTTCAACTGGTAGGCGCGGTAGGCGCCGAAGATCCACCAGCGGTCCTTGAGGATGGGGCCGCCGACATCGACAGCCGAATCGTAGGCGCGGATGAAGGGCGAGCCTGCGTTGAGCACGGTGACGGGCGCCGCGTTGGCGATGAGCGGAGTGAAGACGGGCGCCGAGATCTGCCGCTGGGTCTTGTCGTCCTCGTAGTTGAAGGCGACGAAGCCGTGGATCGAATTGGAGCCCTGGCGGGTAATCATGTTGAGGTACGCGCCGCCGGTGGGGATCTCGGGAGGAGCGGCGTCGGTGACGACCTGGGCCTCGGAGAAGGAGTAGGGGTCGACGTAGAAGTCGGTGGATGTACCGCTGGTCGCCTCTAACGGAAGACCGTTGAAGACGTAGGTCTGTTCGGTGGTCTTGCTGCCGTGTACGGATTCAGAGGACTGCTGGTAGCTGTTGTTGCCACCGACGTCGAAGGTGCTGGTGGTGACCCCGGGCGTCTGCGCGAGCATGGACCAGGGATCGTTGCCGCTGGGGCTGTTGGCGAGCAGAGTGGAGTCGAAGGTGGTGGGCGAGGTTGGACTCTGCACATCGACGACGGGGTCAGAGCCGGTGACGGTGATGGTATCGGCCGCGTCTCCGGTGGCAAGCGGAATGTTGACGGTCGCAACGAAGGACGCGGTGAGGACGATTCCCTTCTCCACAAAGCCCTTGAAGCCGGGCATGCTGGCGGTGAGCTGATACTCACCGGGCGGGAGATCTTCCAGCTCGTATACGCCGCCGGCGACGGACTTCTGCACCTTGGGCTGCAAGAGCGCGGTGCTGGTCGCGGTGACGATTGCCCCCTGAATGACGGCGCCCTGCGGATCGGTGACGACGCCGGTGATCTTGCCGGCGACGGCGGCTTGACCGAGGAGCGGCGCAGACGGAAGAGCGAAGGCGAGACTGAGGAAACAGAGAAGGAATTTTTGCATGAGGCTCTCCTGCACGGTTTGGGCCGTGTTTTTTCCAAGCAATGAATTAGGGCCTGCAGTCGGACGATCTAATGCGGTAACAGCTAATGTGCGGCAACGACTTATTGCGCGGTAACCAGGCACGTATGGAAGTCTGGTTGGCTCGTGGATCACCGCAAAGGAGTTGACTTAGCGCGGAAGAAACGCTTAAGCGCCAGGATTTTCCGTGCCGGCATCCAGGTGCCAGTGGATGCAGAGGTGCAGCCTGCCTGGCAGCTGCAGGAAGCGCAACAGGTGCGGTGCTTAGGAAAAGAACTGAATCGAGTGCCGGTTCAGTGCATCAAGCAATTCATTTTTGGGTGACACGACAAACATGACATGAGCACGGAGGAAATGCCAAGAGAAAAAGAGATTATTTCGAAAAAAGGCGCGGCTGCTCGAAAGCAGAGCACCGTTGAGTACTGTAAGTGACAGTGGTTTCTCACTCCAGCAGGAGGAAACTCCATGGAAGATGAAACAAATCATCATTCGCTAGCGTGTTAATAGCTCACCTGTGATCCGCATTGCATGGAGGTACCAAACTGATGATTCGTCTTGTGCGCGCGGCGCTTGCCTTTGCGATCCTCTGCCCTGCAGGGCATGCACAGAATTCGAAGGCCGCGGCTCCCCGCTTTGACGTGATGGAGACGACGATTGCCGATACGCAGGCGGCGATCCGCGCGGGCAGAGTGACCTGCCGGCAGCTGGTGGAGATCTACCTGGAGCGTATTCGCGTCTACGATCAATCCACGCGGCTGAACACGGTGGTGACGCTAAATCCAACGGCCCTGGGGGATGCGGACAGGCTGGACCAGGAGTTCGCGCGAACCCACACGCTGCGTCCACTGCAAGGCATCGTGATGGTGGTGAAGGATAACTACGACACCAAGGGGCTGCAGACGACGGCGGGCTCGCTGGCGATGAAGGGATTTATGCCGACTGACGACGCGTTCATGGTGAAGAAGATCCGCGAAGCTGGAGCCATTATCCTTTTCAAGTCGAACATGGCGGAGTGGGCGTTCAGCCCGGTGGTGACGGAGAGTTCGATCGACGGCATCACGCGCAATCCGTATGATCTGGAGCGGGTGCCGGCGGGCTCGAGCGGCGGCACAGCGGCGTCGGTGGCGGCCAACCTGGTGGAGGTTGGCCTGGGGTCCGATACCGGCGATTCGATCCGCGGTCCATCGTCGCACAATGACCTGGTGGGGATTCGGCCGACGATGGGTCTGACGAGCCGCGACGGGATCATTCCTCTGAACTCGAAGGCAGATGTTGGCGGGCCGCTGGCTCGAAGCGTGGCGGATGCGGCGGCGGTGTTGAGCGTGGTGGCGGGCTTCGATCCCGCAGATCCGGTGACTGCTGAAGCGAAGGGCAAGGTGGAGAAGGATTACACGAAGTTTCTCGACAGAAATGGGCTAAAGGGCGCGCGGCTAGGGGTGTTTCGCCGCTACATCAACGCGCCGACGACCGATCCTGAGATCAAAGCTTTGATGGAGAAGGCGATCGAAGAGATGAAGACGCAGGGAGCGGAGGTGGTGGACTTCGACATTCCTGACTTCGAGACAGTGTCGAAGGGAGCGGGCTGCGGTGATCTCCAGGCGGACCTGAAGGAATACTTCGCAGTTCACGGCAGCAACGCACCTTACCATAGCCTTCAGGAAATCTATGACTCGGGACTTTACCTGCCCAGTGTTCAGGAGCGCATCAAGCGCGCGCTCGACCCGAAGAGCAATCCTAACGCGAGGCCGGGCCCGTGTCTGGACACGTACCACGACGAAAAGAAGATTGCGTTTCGGGATGCGATAGTGGCGGCGATGGACGCAGCCAGGATCGATGCGGTGATCTATCCGACGTGGAGCAACCCGCCGCGAAAGGTCGGCGACATGAAGAGCCCGGGAGGCGATAACAGCCAGCAACTCGCGCCGCCGACGGGCATGCCGGCGATTACGGTTCCGATCGGCTTTACGCACGGCATGCTGCCGGCGGGCGTGAGTATGCTGGGCCGTTCGTTCAGCGAGCCGACCTTGTTCAAGCTGGCTTACTCCTATGAACAAGCGACCAAACATCGGCAGCCGCCGCCGGGCTTTGGACCACTGCCGTAATAAGGTCCTTCGTTCCTCGCCGCATCCAGTCGTGCTCACACGCGACGCGAACGCCTGGTTCGTAGCGCTAGGATGGTAGGTGCGCGGAAGCTGCACAAGGAGGCACTCTTATGAGCGAAGTGAACATTTCTGTTCCTGACAGCGCATTGTCCGCCGTCGACTGCAAGAGCCTGGCGGGCGTGCTGGCGAGTGTCGGGGACAAGTGGACAATTATGGTTGTGGGAGCGCTCTCCAAGGGTTCCCTGCGCTACAACGAGATTCAGCGGCGAGTCAGCGGCATCTCGCAACGGATGCTGACGATGACCTTGAAACGACTGGAGACGGACGGCCTGGTGACGCGTACGCTGTTCCCTTCCGTGCCGCCGCGGGTAGACTACGAGCTAACCCAATTGGGCCAGACGTTGCGCGGGGCGCTGGTGCCGCTGCATCTGTGGGCAGCGAAGAACAGGGACACGATCGCACACAACCGCGCACGCGCCGCAGCGAAAGAGAAAGGAGCGCAGCGCAGCAGGAGTTCCGGCGAGATGGTTTTCGCACATCACGCAGTGCGCTAAGGTCGTGTCCTCGTCAAGCCCGCTGATCACGTAATGATGAGAGTCAGCGGGCAGGTTGATCGGCGGTGACGCGCAGCAGCAGCACACCGTGCGCGGGGACCTGGTAGAGAACGGGCTGGGCGATCCTGCCGAGTTCCGTGGCTTGCCAGACGTCATGCGCACGCACCGGGCCGCGAAAGCCGAGCTTGCCGAAGTCCACCTCCACCGGCAGGACGGCGGGGTGCCGGTTGAAGATGCCCACGGCTTTGGACCCGTCGGATAACGGACGGACCCAGATTTCGATGGGTCCCTCGGCATACGCGCGGTCGCCCTGGATCCCGGCGGCATCCTGATCGATGGCGATGACGCCGGGGCTGGTGAGCAGCGCGACGGTCTCGGGCGTCATGTGGGTAAGATCGTTGCCGGCGATGAGGGGCGCAGCAAGGATGGCCCAGAGGCTCATGTGGGTCCGGTACTCATCGAGGCTCATGCCGCCGTTGCCGACCTCGAGCATGTCGGGATCGTTCCAGTGACCTTTGCCGGCAAAGGGTGCGAGGCCGGCCTGTCCGAAGCCGAGCGTCGCCATGCGCTCGTACTTGTCGGTGATGTCGCCGGTGGTGCGCCAGAGGTTCGCGCCGACGGTGGGTCCCCAGCGCCACACTGCGCTGTCGCCGTACTGGCAGAGGCTGTAGACGATGGACCGGCCAGTCTTGGCGAGCGCATGCTGCATGGTGGCGTAGGCGTCCACCATCATGCGGCGGCGCGCGTCAGCATCGGACAGCTTCTTCATCTCCTCGCGCAGGCCGCACAGGTCGTACTTCAGGTAGTCGATGCCCCACTTCGCGTAGGTTGCCGCGTCCTGATCCACGTGCCCCAGGCTGCCGGCGTACCCGGCACAGGTCTTGGCGCCGGGAGAGGAGTAGATGCCGAGCTTCAGGCCTTTGCTATGGACGTAGTCCGCCAGCGCCTTCATGTCGGGGAACTTGCCGTTGGGCTGGATTTCGCCGCGGGCGTCGCGCTCGCCTTCCCAGGTGTCGTCGATGTTGACGTAGAGGTAGCCGGCGTCGCGCATGCCGCTGGCGACCATGGCATCGGCCTGGGCGCGGATGGTCTTATCGTCGACGGCCTTCGCGAAGTGGTTCCAGCTGTTCCACCCCATGGGCGGGGTTGGGGTTGGAGCCTGAGCATGCGCGGGCGCAAAGAAGATGGGCGACCCCAAGAGCAGCGCAGATAAGAGCAGCGCGAGTGCCGGCGGGGCGATGCTGAGCTGCGCGATTCCGTGCCCGTTCCTGTTTGCCCACAATGTTCTCAACATGCTGTCACTCCCTTGCAAGTTCGTTACGAGGTTATTCCAAAGTGGACGATCAGCTCCAGTGCGCGAGCAGCCGGTTGCCGGCGATGAAGATCAGACAGACGCCCAGGCCTCGGGGAAGCCGAGGACATCGATTCGATAGCGCTGGTAGGTGAGAACGTATGCGCAAGCTTCGGCGGGTCGCGCATCCCACCGGTCCAGGCTGAGTTGCGTCCGCTGATGCCATCAGGGTTGATCTTAACGCTACGTGAGGATTGAGGGAGTGGATCCGAATGGCGTCCGGGCCGGCGAGTACCTTACTGGACAGACGCTGCTAGTCGATGGCCGCATCAGCACCGGTGCGACGCACGCGACGGTCTAGTTCCAGGCCGCGGCGGCAGCTTGGACTGTGCCCGGATCGTCGAACCCGGTGGGGGGCTCGTCAAGGCGGGCGCAGGAAAGCCGGCGCATGGGTTCGCTGGGCCACCCGGATCCACCGGATCATGCAGTCGGTTCTTGGGGTGTGGTGGCCAGAGACGGGATCGAACCGCCGACGCCGGCCTTTTCAGGGCTGCCTTCCAAGTATGCTAAGCGGTTTGGAATCAATGGAAGTTGTTGAAGGGATGGGTTTTACGGGAAATGGCTTTGGGCTTGAATGGGACCATTTGGGCTCATTTCGCTTCTTATGTGTACGCTATTTGTACGTCGGTCCAGTATTTAGGGGGGTGCCGTAGTTCTGGATCAAGGCAAAATCCCCGTAGAATTTGTAAAGATTGGTTGCCGGGGTTGGGGCGGCAGCCTTTCAACCCTTCCGGTTTGGCCGGGTCCTTAATCCGAATCGGACGGGAATTAGATCCGGATTAGACGATACAATAATCCGAGATGGCCGACGCCAATTTCCAGTTCGTACAGAGATTCGCAGCCCGACGCGTGGCCACCGCCCTTACTGACACTCCCGTGGTCATGCTGATAGGACCACGACAGTGCGGCAAGACGACGCTTGTCCAACAGTTCGCCGATAAGAACCGCGAGTATGTGACTTTGGATGACGACACGGTGCTTGAAGCCGCTCGCAACGACCCCGCTGGCTTTGTGCGTGGATTCGATCTGGTAACCGTCGACGAAGTGCAAAGAGCCCCGGAACTTCTGAGAGCCATAAAACGATCCGTTGATAACGACCGCAGGGCAGGCCGTTTCCTGCTAACGGGATCTGCCAACATTCTCACTCTTCCTCAGGTGTCCGAGAGCCTTGCAGGCCGCATGGAAATCGTAAATCTGATGCCGATTTCCAGAGCCGAAATACTCGGCAAAGAGCCCACCTTTCTGAAGATGGCATTCGATGGCAAGTTGGTGAAGCCGGGGCCGGACATCGAGGGCGATCAGCTTGTCCATGCGGTGCTGGTAGGCGGCTACCCTGAGATGCTGCGAAGAGAAGACTCCCGGCGACGTCAGGCTTGGGCGCGCGACTATGTGAAGGCGATCGTACAGAGGGATGTGCGGGATATCGCGGAAGTAGAGAAGCTGGATCAGTTGCCGCGGTTACTCCAGGCACTCGCCCACCAGTCCGGGCAACTTACCAACTTCACTCAAATCGGCGGACAGATCGGGATGGACGACAAGACGACAAGAAAATACACCGGCATCCTTGAACAGCTCTTTCTCGTGCAGCGGGTATCCCCGTGGTTCCGCAATGAACTGAAGCGACTGATCAAGACCCCAAAACTACATTTCGTCGACTCGGGGTTGCTCGCCACCTTGCTGGCATTGACTACTGCGCAGATAGCAAAGGACCGCTCCACGTTTGGTGCGTTGCTGGAAACATTTGTATTTGCCGAAGTCATGAAGCAGATCACATGGTCCGACGAAGGCTATACGCTCCATCACTATCGGGATAAGGATCAGGATGAGATTGACATCGTCGTAGAGGATGAACACGGCGCACTAGTCGGTGTTGAGGTCAAAGCAAGCGCAACCGTCCATGCGAGCGACTTCAAAGGGATCAGGAAGCTGTTGGACATTTGTGGTGATGACCTGAAAGTTGGAATCGTAATGTACGACGGAACGAAGGTGGTCCCTTTCGGGGACCGCCTATTCGCCGCTCCTATATCTTGCCTGTGGGCTTGACGCCTCCATGCCATGGAACTTGCAAAACGCTAAGTTATCGACAGTAAGTAGTTAGCAACCGAAAGAACCGGCAAAACGGACCTAATCGGCGGCCTTTGACACAAACTTTTAGGGCGGGTGAGCTGGGTCGTAGCGGACCAGCTCACCACTACTTTTGTTTAGCGCAGTCGGCACGTCTCCCCTGGTTGGCGAAACCAGCGGAGTGCAATCAATGAAATGGATTGGGATGGACCTGGATAGGGCTGAGCAGAAGCTGGACAGACCAGATGCGGACTACGCCTATGTTCGCAACGGCATCGTCGATTTGTTGCAAGCCGCTCGTGTCGCGTCAGCGCGCAGCATTAACGCGGTCATGACCGCGACGTATTGGGAAATCGGAAGGCGCATCGTTGAATCTGAGATGCGAGGAGAGAACTGGGCGGAATACGGTGAGAAGCTGGTGGAGCAACTCGCCAAGGACCTCACGCGGCGTTTCGGACGCGGGTTCGGCAGAGCCAATCTCTGGCAGATGAGCGGTTTTTATCGAACCTGGCCCGAGAGGAACATTCTCCAGACACCGTCTGGACAATTTGCTCACCCTGCCGCGGGATCGACCATATCGGACTTCACCGCCGTCGCGAACCGCTTCCCGTTACCATGGTGCGCCTATGTACGACTGCTCTCGGTGAGAAACCAAGAGGCTCGCCAATTCTACGAAGCCGAAGCGTTGCGCTCCGGATGATCCGTTCGGCAGCTCGACCGCCAGATTGGCAGCCAGTTCTACGAGCGCATTGCGCCGGCTTGTGAGAAGTAACTTCCCTACCGAAGAGCTGGCTTGCTTCCCCGTTTGGATGGATAAGTTCCAGGCCGATGCGGTCGTCGATTAAAAGTCTCTCTCCGCGCGCAAGACCGATTTGATGCGACGCCGGACCAGAAGCGTCCCGGTTGCGAAATCAATTACCGCATGGTTCGCCAGCATGAAGTCAGCTCCCAAGGAACCCACTGTCTGGCCCGCTACAGATTTTGATCGACCTTGCCCATCGTAAGCGAATGTATCGAAAACCTCAGGCGTCACCTTCCTCATGACTTGTCCGTCGAGCAAAAAACTCAGCGCCCTTTTGCTTCGGTCGGTGGCGCCGGTTGTTCCCGTTGGTCCACCGAATGCTTCTCCGGTGGCGGAATGCGCTATCCCGGCACGGTTGGCAAACCGGACGTCGACAACAGTGTTAGCGACAGTGCTTACCAGAAAGAGGCCGACCGTACCGTTCACAGATACGGATACCAAGGAACGGCCACCAGATTCCGCTCCCTCCATCATCCGATGCGGAGAGTACCCATGAGCTACAAGAAATGCGTCTTGCCCAAGTGCAGAGTCATGTGACGAAGGGAAGATTAAGCGACGGGTTTCGAAATCCACTATCACTGAGTTCTCGATGAGCCACTTTCTTCCAAGCATGCCCTCCATCGAGGGAACGGGCACTTCGAAGATTGAGATTGGCACCCGGCTTGAAACGGATGCTCCCACCACCAGCGAGTCCAATACAGCTTGACCCTTCCCAAGAGAGCTCACGTGTCCCACTGCGCTAATGCCATAATTGCTGTCGCTGGTCGCGGGGGTGATTCCAATGGACTTCGCACGGGCGTGATCCGTCTGGGCGTAAAAGCTGGCACCGCTGTGGACCATCATCTCGAAGGGCTTGCCGTTCAGTTGAGCTATGACGAACGGGCGTGGGCCGGAGATGTCCCGGATCACAAAGGGAACACTTTCTTCCTTGGTATGCGGCTCCTGTTTACCGGCGACACCCCGAATCAGTGAGACTGCAAAAAGACCAGCAAACAAACGAAGACCAAGCATTCTTCCCTTTCAATAGCGTGTTTTCTAGCTTCCGGCGCGCCAAGTCAAATGCACACTGCTAGTGTCCGCCAGGCGCTTTTGCGCCGATCTGGAATCCCTTTGTCAGCAAAACGAGAGGTGCAGCAATCAACGTTCCAACGCCCAAAATGTAAAAGCAGTCCATGAAAGCCAGGAATCTGGTCTGGACTTGGAGCTGTTCGTAAATGCGACCGGTGGCAGCATGGATAGCGTCCGCATGGGACAGCCCGTGTATTTGGAGATAAGCAGATATCTGATTCACCGAGGTTTGCAACGGAATTGTCGATGCGGTCTGATTTGCACCGACAATTGACTGATGAAAGCTAGCCCGTCTGTCGCTCATGATCGTGACCAGTGCAATTCCAAAGCTGCCTCCCCAATTCCGGAAGAAATTAGTGAGGGAAGATGCCTTGTTGTTGTCTTCGGGCGCGAGTTGTGAGTAGGCGAGAACCGAAAGAGGAACAAAGAAGAAGGCGTAGCCGAGACCCTGGAGCGACCTTGCAAGCGCCCAATGTTGGAAGTCGGTATCGAGGGTCATGCGGCTGTAATGCAGGAACGAGATACCGACAACCATCACAGCGCCAAACAACAAGATTCGGGGTTGGATGATCTTACGCTGAACCAATTGAGCGCCTAGGGGAGCCAACAACGTGATGACCACCGCCCCAGGCGCCAGAACAAGTCCGGCGTCGATCGCTCGATATCCGAAAAGAGACTGCAGGATTTGAGGAATCATCGTGGTGGAAGCGAACAACCCTACGCCGAAGACGAAGTAGAAGACGTTAGCGATTGCAAAGTTCCGGACCTTCAAGAGTCTTAGGTTGATGATAGGTTCCGGAGTGTGCAGTTCCCAATACACAGCGGCACTGAGACATACGACCGCTATAACGGAACAGCAGCGTATGGTCGTTGAGCCGAACCAATCGTCAATCTGCCCGCGGTCTAACAAAACTTCCAGAGCAGCAGAACCGATGCCGACCAGAGCAATCCCGATCCCGTCCACCCGCAGCTTTCCATTGACGCGAACCGAAGCGCGCTCTTTGATGAAGGCCGGCGGATCACGTACGAATCGGTTCGTCAAAATGAGCGACAAGATGCCGACTGGAATGTTGATAAAGAACACCCAACGCCAACTGAAGTTGTCAGTGATGTATCCCCCCAACACCGGTCCTATTGCTGGTGCTGTCACGATTGCTACGGTGTAAAGCGCAAACGCCGAAGCCCGCTTAGAAGGCTCAAATGCGTCGACTAGGATGGCCTGCTCGACAGGGGCGAGGCCCCCTCCACCAATGCCTTGGAGCACACGCGCGATAAGGATCACCTGGAGACTTGGGGCGATCCCACACAGAAAGGAAGTCACGGTGAAGAGAAATACGCATGCCATGTAGTAGTTCTTCCGACCGAATACGCGCGAAAGCCAAGCTGACATCGGGAGGACTACTGCATTCGCAACTAGATACGTGGTCAATATCCATGTCACCTCATCGAAGGAGCGACCGAGACCGCCAGCGATATATGGCAAGGAAACGTTCGCTATGGACGTATCCAGGAGTTCCATAAACGTAGCAAGCGTTACTGTCAGTGCAACCACCCAAGGGTTGATGCCGGTGGAGACCTGATGACCTAGATCGATCCTTGCGGTGCTATCTGCGATCTCAGTCACCATGTACGTCTCCGCTAAAAGCGATCAAGACTTTGAACAAGTGGAATGCTCATAGCACGATTGCTGGATCAGGCAAAACGAGAAGGCACTGCTATCGAGCGCTGGCGGTCTGCGGTATGCGTCAGAATCTGCGCAGTTCACGTCAGCTGCGCACGATGGTTTGCAACGAACTCTTCCATTGTCATGAGTGGGCCGCCGGCGATCTCCGATCCTAGGCTGTCGGTCCCGCTGAGAAGTCCCTCCTGCTGATCAATCTTCACCGCCTCGAAGTGCGCTCCCTTTGCGGTGTCGTTCGGAATGCCAAGCAACTCAAGGAACTCGGGAGTAGACACTTGTTCGAATCGAACGTCTTTTCCGAGGACCCGCGCGATAAGGGCCGCAAGCTCGACATGGCTATATTCAACGGGCCCGTGTAGGGATAGGGCCTGCCCGACGTGTTTCGCTGGATTCTCAAGTAGACCGACCACGATCCGCGCAATATCGCTTGACGCGATGGGAGCAAACCGGCTTTCCCCATCGAACGGAACGACATAACGCCCATTGCGGATAAGGGCGGAGATGTAAAGTATCCATTCGGCGAAGAACGTAATCCGGAGGTGAGTTACGGGTATTCCTGACCAGTCAAAAACTTGCTCCGAAAGCCAATGTGCCATCGTTGCTTGGCTTCTCGCGAAAGGCCGAGATTGCTTATGGGACATGTTTACGACAAGTTCCAGTCCTTCTTCTTCCGCAGCTTTGGCAAAGATTACCGAGGCTTCAACTTGTCCGTGCGCCAGAGGATAGACGAAATAGGCACTCCTGACACCCTTCAGCGCCGCCCTAATGTCCCCAATCATCAACATGTCGCCAAAGACAACGTCGGCGCCAAGCTCCTGAAGTGCTCTGGAGCGCGCATCTTGTTTGCGCGCCAATGCTCTTACTCGGTGACCTCTCTCTAGCAGGAGCTTTACCGTTGGCCGTCCAGTGTCGCCTGTTGCCCCGGTGACCAGGATCAGCTTTGTGTCCTCGTCAGATGCTGTACTACGCTTGCTCACCTGATCAGAATTCATGGCTCGTCTCACTCGATCTTGGGAATCAGAATCGCTTCTGTGTTGCTGATTTACGGTTTGGAAGGAGGGCGAAGGTCGAATCCGATCGGCGCGGGCTTGACCCTACGCACCCAAGCGGAGTCGGCTTGGAGGCACGACGACTTCGATCAACCCTGTTGCAACGTCGTAGACAAGCCCAGAGATCATGAATCCACCAGGGATGTCTTCATTGCTCCTATAGGCTTCAACATCCATGGCCACAGCTTTGCGCGGGTCGGCGATCGCCATCAGATCGAGTTGGGGCCTGCTAACACCCAGATGGACTGCGAGCAGATCAGGCGCGTGTTTATAACAGCCGATGATGCCGCACTCGGTATGGTGGAGAATGATGAGGTCCCACCCTACGCCCATCTCTTGGCCTGCGGCTCTGGTCACGACCGGGAGCAAGACCATGGCTTCGACGAGGGCAGGATTGATCCTGCCGCCAAGATTCCTGTAAATGGCCGCTTCCCCGGACTTCAATCCGAGGACGTCTACCGGATCGACCCTGGGATCGAGGCACCCGATGATGATGGTCTTCGCTGAGGGGATAATTTTTAGATCAGACGAATACCGTTCCTGGGCAAACTCGGCGTTTCGTAGAGTGATTGTGTCAGTGAAGGTCATGATTTCTCCGGAAGCTGATTCCAACGATAGGATCTCTTCGAGGGGGAAGTCTTTGCGGAAGCCGCCAGCGTTTGTCAAAAGAAATTGCTCTCTGTCTGTCTGGTTTGCGATCATTGATTCGCCAGTGCACGATGAACGAACTGGATACACATGGAACCTTCTCCCACGGCCGACGCTACCCTCTTTACGCTTTCAGCCCTCACGTCTCCTACAGCGAACACTCCTGGCACATTTGTCTCTAGAGGATAGGGAGCACGCTGGAGACTCCAGTCTGCAAGCACGCTCGTACCCGTCTTTATGAATCCCTTGGTGTCCAAGGAAAGGCAGCCGCTTACCCAGCTTGTGTTTGGATCGGCCCCAGCCATCATGAACAGGCGCCGGACCTCATGGTCTTCCGATTCGCCTGTCAAGTGATCCATCCAACGAATACCCTCCAACCTGTCTCCACCTTCCAGAGCCACTACAGTCGTGCGCGTCTTAAGGATGATCGTTGGCGAAGCCTCAATTCTTGAGATCAGGTATTTGGACATGTTGGTCTTGAGATTTGGCCCACGGACAAGCAGATAGACTTTAGTCGCGAAACTCGAAAGGAAGATCGCGGCTTGCCCGGCAGAATTTCCGCCTCCGACAATTACGACGGCTTCGCCTTGACACAGAGGAGCCTCAAGTTGTGTCGCCCCGTAATAGACTCCATTACCATCAAAGCGAGCGACACTAGGGATATCCAATCGACGATAACGAGATCCGGTGGCAACGACAACAGTTCGGGTCTGGATAAAGGTTCCGTCATCGAGCTTTATCCGATAAGGATGCTGCTCGCATTGCACCGTACAGGCGCTTCGAGCAATGGATAACCTAGCTCCAAATTTTTCTGCCTGAATGTAAGCAGCGTCCGCCAGCTCCTGTCCCGAAATCCCGAAGGGGAATCCGAGGTAATTCTCAATCCGGGAGCTCGATCCTGCTTGCCCACCTGGAGCGTTGCTCTCAACAACTAATACGTTGAGCCCTTCGGATGCTCCATAGACTGCAGCCGCCAATCCAGATGGTCCAGCTCCAACGATGACCACATCGAACACATCCGTTTGGTCCACCCCAGCGTTCAGGTCGAAACATACGGCTGCTTCGGCATTGCTAGGAGCACGCAGAACCACGTCTCCTTTGCAGATCAGAACCGGAATGTCGGGCACTTCAATACCAAACTGATCTAGAACGCTTTGAATATCGGGATCTTCATCAATGTCCAGATAGGTATAGGGGTGCCCGTTACGTACCAAGAACGAGCGCAAGCGTAGGGTGTCACTGGAATGGGTTGAGCCGATTAAGACTGCGTCACCCACGGCATTCGCAATCAGATAGATTCTTCGTTGCACAAAGGCATTCAGCAGCAGATTGCCGACGACGGCATCCGTTTGCATAATGTGGCGCAATGATGCGCGATCCACTTCAAGAACTTCGCCGGCTGTCGAAACTCGACAAGAGACAAGACTTCTGCGACCAGAGAGCTGAGTCAACTCGCCGGTGAACTCACCCTGAGCGAGTACGCTGATAATGGATTCATGCCCGTTTGCAACGCCAACGAGATCAATACTGCCGCTCAGCACCACGAAGAGCCCATGCTGTAGAGTTTCCCGGTTGAACAGGACCTCACCCACCGTGGTCTTTCGCACAGTACCTTTTCTCTGAAGCGTTTGAAGGCTTTGAGCGTCAAGGCGAGGAAAGAGTACTGAGTGGTTCTCGTTGTTATCGGTCGACATGTGCAAGTCTCCTGCTCCGATTGGCGTTGTGCGTTCGACTATGACCGACGCGTTGACGCTGCGGACCCTAAGAATGGACCTTTCGTCCGAGCCATTAGTGCCATTCCCTTTGGTCGTCGGCCGACGGGCCATAGATGCTCGGGACCTTACCACCCATGGGACGGATGTAGGTAGTCAACTGGCCGCGGTGATGAATCGTATCGAAGAGAGCAATCCACAGAAGCCCACCCAAAGTATCCCTTAGTAGGATTTCGTCCTTACCTTGGATCAACCAGGCTTGATGATTCCAACTGTCATCGTCCAGGGCGCCAAGCTGAGCTCTCAATTCGCTATGGTCGCGCTCGTAGGTTGCCACAGTGTGAAAACGATCATCCAAGGTGGTTGGTTCTTGCCAGTGCATCCCAGTGTATGAGCTCTTTTTGTTGTCGCAGAGTTGAATACAGCTCCGCTGGGCTGAGATGAGCAGCGCAACTAGCTGTGCCGCTGAACGCGAAAGAGGATGTGGCCGGAAGTCCAAAAGATCGATCGGCAATGCCGCGATCACATTGACAAAGGCAGAGTGTTCTTGCTGCCAACGTTTGATGAAAAACTCTCGATTACTAAGTTGCGCACCGAATCCGTGTGTTGCCATAGCACGTCCTCTCCCATCTCCGCAGAACCTTGTGAGGGGCTCTACCTAACCGTCAACGTCGTGGCTCCACTTGTGAAAAGAGAAAGACGAGGCCTTCGGCCATCGTCGGATGTGTAAATGTGGCGTCACGCAGGGTTGTATAAGGAAGACCGGCCAGCATTGCTACTTGCACGATGGCCATGACCTCGCCCGCCTCCGGTCCAATCATGGAGAAGCCCAGGATGCAGTCCCCTCCCACCTCAAGCAGTGCCTTCATAAACCCGTGGCTCTCATCGAGGGTTCGCGTTCTTAGCACAGCAGCCATGGGTAACTTGGTTACTCGTACAGGTATTCCACGACGGCGAGCCTCCTCCTCTGTCAAACCAATCTGCGAGACCGGTGGATCGGTGAAGAGACAGGAGGGTACCAGGCGGCCGGCTGTCGTCCGATCAATGCCGGCGAGATTGTCACGAATCACACGGAAATCATCGTAGGAAATATGAGTAAACTGCGGACTCCCTGCGCATTCCCCGATTGCCCATATACCCGCAGCGGTCGTCTGGAGACGATCATCCACTTTCACATACCCCTGTTCAGTGAGCTGAACACCAGCGATCTCTAGACCTATTGAGGTGGTGTTCGGGGCTCGGCCGGTCGCGACGAGGATATCGCTTCCTGCAACCGTGGTTTCGCCAGCATCAGTTTTTACGAGCAAAGTGACGCTAGAACCCGATGTCCCCGCCACCCTCAGAGTCTCGGAGACGGCAATCACTTCGATTTCCTCTTTGAGTAACGTTTCAAGTAGAGAGCCAGCGATATCTGCATCCTGGTTTGTCAACAACTGCGACCCTCGATGCAGGATCGTTACTCGGCTTCCGAAACGACGAAACGCCTGAGCGAACTCGAGCCCGACATATCCTCCCCCCAAGACGATAAGGTGCTCGGGGATGCGATCGAGTTGAAGAAGCTCGATATTCGTTAAAGGCCGAGCCTCTGCCAGGCCCGGCACCGGGGGAATAGAGGCGTGGGTTCCCAGGTTGAGGAAGATCCGCTCTGCTTTCAGTGTTCGAGTCCCACCGTCGTTTAGTTGGACTGCAAGCGTCTTCGGACCAACAAACTTTGCCTCACCCATCACAAGCTCAGTGCTACTACTCTTGTAGTGCTCCACATTCGTAGCGATTAGGCCCTGCACCATTCTTCGCTTGCGCTCTTGGACCGCCTCCATGTCAGATGGGGGTTTGGTGGGAGCCACACCAAAGGTGCTTGCGTGCTGCGAGAGGTACGCGACCTTGGCACTCCAAATCTCGTTCTTACTCGGGAGGCAGTTTACATTCGGGCAGGATCCCCCGATCCAACGCCGCTCGATTACAGCGACTTGTTGTCCAGACTGTGACAAATGCCAAGCGAGGTATTTGCCACCTTCGCCGCTGCCGATGACGACGTTTTCGTAGTTCTCCACAGTCATAACAAAACTTCCTTTCCATTGATCTCGTCGCGCTTCATCGCTCTGACCCTAGGAGCAAAAAAGCTGCCGCGCGGCATAACGCAGCGCGGCAGAGGAAAGGGGCGCATAACGTTGGTCGCACAACATCAATGCGCAAGTGCAGGGAGTTCTTCGGGAATGTGCGCGGTCACTACCAAATGAGCGTTGATCCAGCCTATGATGTCGGCCAAAACCACTTCCTTATCCACATCGTTCAGGAGGTCGTGGAATCCGCCCTCATAGAACTTGAGCGTTTTGTCGGGAGAGCCAGCATTGTCGTAGAAGTGCTGGCTACCACTTGGCCGTGTATTCTTATCTTCTGTTCCATGAAGAACGAGAACAGGCAGCGTGATCTGCGGGAAGTCCTGCTTGAGGCGTTCGTCCGCCCGAACCATCGCGGCCATGGTCTGTGTAGGCTGAGTCTCGTTCTCAATCAGCGGATCGTTGTTCATCGCTTCTACAACAACAGGATCCCTTGAGAATCGCTCATTCGGGAGATGAAGGATGTGTGCGTGCGGAGCGAGATGGCTCAATCCCTTGAAGACTGAAAGAACAAAGTCGGGAGCGGGTAGCTCATGGGCGAAACTCTCGCAGATTAGCCCCGTTAGATCGGCTGGGTGATCGAGCGTGTATAGACACGCGACGACACCTCCGGCGCTATGACCGAGCATGAACATCGGGAGCGCCGGTTCGCGGGTTTTCACGATCTCCATAACCGCCTCGACGTCACGCACGTAGTCATCGAACGATTCAACAAAGAATCGCTCGCCTTCAGAGTTACCTCTGCCACGAAGATCGACCGCGTATACGGATAGGCCGTCGGCAACGAGGTGCTCGGCTACATGTTCGTAGTACCCGCTATGAGCGTTGAATCCAGGAACAATGACTACGGTGGCGCGGGCTTTCGTTTCAGGACGCCACGACCGAAAGAATATTTTCAGGTCATCTGCGTCCTGGATTGTTTCTTGGCTTTTTATGCTCATAAGAATCTCCTGAGTGCTTTATTGGTTTCTGGTGACGCTGATCCCGGCCGCTGACGGCCACAGCCATGCCTGTAGTGACCATAGAGCCGAATCGCATGATCTCTCTTTGCCAAAGCGGCTAGGTTTTGTCGAAAGAAATGACTAATCCAAACGTGTTTCAACCGCACTTGTGCGGTAGGTCGAGAGTGGGAAGCTCGCCGAAACATCGGAGCTGTATTCGTCAAAATACAGTTGCAATCAGAAAGAGGATCGCTTGCTCTTCCGGTAGGTTGGAGATCAGTTAGAAGCAGTCTTTTGGGGTGAAACACCTCAAGCTGTTCGCAACGCGTCATGCTCAATCATCACGGCTACTGATCGTCGACATCAAGATCTAACGCGCCGAATCTTAGGAGAACGACATGTCAAACCTCGAGGAACAATTGCAAGAAGAGGGTGAAGATCGCGTTCAGCACGTTGATGTTAAAAGCCGGTTTTCACGCAGAACTATCCTGATCGGCGGCGCTGCAATGGCTACATCACTGGCGCTTCCGCTTGAGTCTTTCGCTTCACAGCAGGCCGCGGGGGATTCCCCTTCGAGGCCACACTCCGGAGAGGATTCATTGGACATGCTCAAAGTCAAAGACGGAACATCCATCTACTACAAAGACTGGGGCGCGGGTCAACCGATTGTCTTCTCACATGGTTGGCCGCTAACGGCAGACGCCTGGGATGCGCAGATGCTCTTCTTCGGCGAGCAAGGGTATCGGGTTATCGCTCACGATCGTCGGGGCCACGGCCGTTCTGGCCAGTCCTGGAACGGGAATGATATGGATACCTATGCCGACGATCTTTCGGAGCTGATCGAGAAATTGAACTTAAAGGATGCTGTTCTGGTCGGCCATTCGACCGGCGGGGGCGAAGTTGCCCGGTACCTCGGACGGCACGGGAGCAAGCGAGTATCGAAAGCGGTCCTCATCTCAGCTGTAACACCGTTCATGCTCGGGACTCCCGATCATCCCGGAGCCCCCATGTCGGTCTTTGACGGATTGCGACAAGGCGTTGTGAACAATCGCGCCGAGTTTTTCCGCGGGCTTTCCGTTCCGTTCTATGGTTACAACCGACCGGATGCGAAGGTTTCGGAAGGCATCAAGAATTCCTTCTGGCTTCAGGGAATGTTGGGTTCTGTGAAAGGCGAACTGGACTCCATCAAGGCATTCTCCGAGACGGACTTCCGCGAGGATCTGAAAAAGATCACGGTCCCGACGCTGGTCCTGCAGGGCGACGATGATCAAATTGTCCCTTTGCAGATCTCGTCGCCTCTCACAGCCAAGCTGGTCAAAAACTCGACGCTGAAGATTTACCCTGGTCAGCCACATGGGCTTTGCACCACCTTCGCCGATCAGGTCAACGCTGATGTGCTCGCGTTCATCAAGGGTTGAGTTTTCTGGCTGGTTCCAGACGGCGCGAGGGAGAGCACTAGAGCCCCGTGCGCCCCATTATTGACTGAGCTGGGCAGCAAGATTGCCAAGTAGGGTATGCCTTCGATATGACGACTCGTAGAACTTTCATCGCCGCGACGATTGCCACAGCAGCTTCGTTGGCGAGCAGCTCAGGCCAAACTTCAGGCGCTTTAGCCGGAGGCGCGGCGGAGTCAGAACACAAGCTCGGAAGGACGGAAAGGGGCAAACATATGCAGGACCAAGCAGAGGATCCAAGGATCACCAGAGCGCGGCTCTCAGGGCCGGAGCAGGTCACGAAGAACGCAACCGTGGCCGAACTCGGGCCGAACGGGGTCATGAAGGTCTTGGTTCAAGGATCGAACGAGTGGGTGTGCGTCCCAGGAGACGAGAATCGAATTGGTTCGCCGCCAATGTGCATGAATCCGCTCGGTATGCAGTGGATGATGGATGCAATGCAGGGCAAGCCGAAGCCGACGAATGCAGCGCCCGGCATGATTTATATGCTCTGCGGCGCAACTCAGCGGAGTAATACGGACGCACGAGACACGACAAGTCCCGCGATCCCAATCGGCCCTCACTGGATGATTACCTGGCCGTTCGATGCTCAGGCCAATGGACTTCCAACTACGGTCCGGGATAGAGGAGCGTGGGTGATGTTCTCAGGAACGCCCTATTCCTACCTGCACGTCTGCGGGAGTCCTTGGGAAGGTAACGAATATCAGGTCGGCGACAAGGCTGTATGGACCATGGAGTACGCTCGACCATGAACCGCAAGTGACCGGCATTAAATCTTTACCCCACACCATGAGAATTGAGATTCGATGAGTGACGAGATAACTGCAAGGAACAGGGCGATTGCTATCGAGGCGATCACAGGGGTCTTTATCAAACGAGACACTGATGTGCCCCAGAAGCTGTTCGATACCAACTACACGCAACACAACCCTACAATTGCGAATGGCAGTGTTGCTATCCCTGAGCTGATTCGTGCGTTGCCGGCCGAATTTAGGTACGAAATGGGCATGGTCATCGCTGAAGGCGAGTTCGTTGCCATTCACGGCCGGTACACGGGTTGGGCAGCCAGGCCTTTGATTGCAGTCGATATCTTTCGGGTTGTCGCCGGCAAGCTCGTTGAGCATTGGGATGTAATGCAGGAGGAGGTGCCATCTGAGAAAACAGTCAGCGGCAACGCCATGTTCGCTCCAGCCCAATAACTTATGACATCTGCCGTTTCTCGGTCGCCGATGAGTCCGCCATGTGTCGCAGCCGGAGTCCAGGCTGCAGCGGACTCGCGGTGCCTTGCCTCCGATCGACGATCAATCCTCGTACTCACTGTGCTGGGATCATCCATGGCATTCATGGACGGGTCCGTTGTCAATGTGGCTTTACCGACGCTTCAGGCTAGTTTCAGGGCCACTTCCTCCCACATCCTCTGGGTTGTCCAGGCCTATTCTCTTCTAGGCTCGGCGCTGCTTCTGTTTTGCGGAGCTTTGGGCGATCGCTTCGGCCGAACGCGAATGTACCTGTTGGGTGTCGCTGTATTCGCTCTAGCCTCGATCAGCTGTGCAGCGTCGTTGAACCTTACCGAGCTGATCTTGGCGCGTGCAATCCAAGGCTTCGGCGCAGCACTACTGATCCCGCAAGCGCTCGCAATACTTTCTGATACCTACCCAGAAGGAGAGCGCGCCGGCGCCATCGGAGCGTGGTCAGCTTGGACTTCTGTTTCGATCGCAATTGGCCCCATAGTCGGCGGATGGCTAATCCAGGTGTCTAGCTGGCGAGCGATGTTCCTTCTCAATATTCCCCTGACTGTTTGGATAATGCGGCTCGCCCCCAAGCTTAGGCGCGCGACAGTTGCCCGTTCGGCAGCCGCCCCTGCTCCTCTGGATTATCGGGGCGCAGCGCTCAACATTCTAGGATTCGCCGCGATCGTTTTCGCCCTGTCTTTCGTGCCGCAACTCGGCTGGAAAGATCCGCGCATCGGGCTCTCACTTTTCGCTGGATTGATTTTGCTTATTGTCTTCGTTCTGTCACAACGAAGTGGCAAAAACCCTCTCGTTCCGCTCTCGTTGTTTCGGAGTTCCGCATTTTCTGGTGCAAATGTCCTGACCTTCCTTGCCTATGGGGCGCTCGGCGGGGCGTTCTACATTGTTCCGTACTTCCTGATTGGCGCACGGCATCTCTTGCCCAGCTCCGCGGGCGCTGCTTTTTTGCCAATGATTGCGATAATGTTCGCCTTTTCCGGAAGGGTCGGTACGATAGCTGCCAAAGTAGGTGAAGTAAAGTTCATGGTGGCGGGCTCAGCCCTGACAGCGGGAGGTTTCGCCTTATTAGGCTTGGTCTCGAAGGAAGCCCGCTACTCTTATGGCTTTCTGCCTGGAGTCCTGGTATTGGGTGTGGGCATCACTTTGACCGTTGCACCTCTCACGTCTTTTCTCATGTCCTCCGTCGCCGCCAGCCGCAGGGGGGTCGCATCCGCAGTGAACAACTCTGTATCCAGGCTTGGCGGTCTCATCTCAGTCTCAATCGTGGCCGTGGCTGTGAGCCACACATTCAACCATGAGCTTGGAAGGCAAATGCAATCGTCGGGCTTACCGGTCGAGATGCAACGCATACTCGTTCACTCAGAAGGGTTGATGCTTGCCATCCCGATACCTCAACAGTTTGGGTCTTCGCCGGCGTTGCGTGCGGAAGAAATGATAAAAAGCTCGTTTGTAACCGCCTACCGGCATGTGATGTTTGGCTGTGCGCTAACCACCCTCGTCGGCACACTTGTAATCCTGACGACAGTGCGGAAGTCCAAAAACGCGCTGGGTGTCGCTGAGACTGAGGGCCGTCTCTAAATGCCTTAGGGCTACATATCCAAGCGACTGGCCACAGAGCCCCAGAGACAACGTTATTGGGGCAAGCTCATCGAAGACGTTAGCTTTCTAAAGAGCGCAAAATGGCACAGCAGAACAGCTGGAACGATGAACGCGGGAAGCAGCACGAATGGGAAATGAAGAATAGCGACCGTCGGCTGATCAAAGGCGAAGCGCTGGAAGCGAAACGGGGCGGAGAGCATCGCTCGGCCGAGAGCGTTGAGCACACTGAGTAGACAGAGGGCGTTCCAAATGAACAAACCTCTTCTTCCCATCTTACCGGTGTTGAACGCCCACCACACGAAAGGCACCGTTACACCGGCCAGGATATCGAGATTGCCAGCCTCAAACGTCATCAGTGCGGGTACTTGCTTGTACAGGAATAGCCAGTAGAGAGTGACCTCCACAAAGATCCGGATCGTGTGTACGAGGATGCACCACTTCAGGTCCATCCGATCAACGAAGCGCCTACCAGCTCCCGTGAGGAACAAGCCAGCAATCAGAAGGATGGGCGGGGCGACCACAAGGATGAAATGTGGCGGGATCGTGCTCGTGATCAGGTAAAAGCCACTGACTGCGATAACCGATTGCAACACCATCCAAACCAGCGAAAGCACGATCGCCGGCTTGGACCCCCGAACGGCTTTACCAAACAAGAAGAGAGCCAGAGCACTGACTCCCAGAAAAAAGACACTGATAGGAAGCGGGAGGTAATTCATCTGTGAACTCCTTGGTAACAAATTTGTGGCGATGCGTGCAACAACATCGTGGAGAAGACTATCGACATGCGGTCATAACCGGGGATCTCTCCAGAGCTTGCCGTGCCCGCCGCAAACGAGACTTAGCGGCCGGTACCGACAAGCCGCTTTGTTCCGCAAGTTCGGCCATCGTGTAGTCGTGGTGACGGTAGGCGTCGACCACGGAACGCAGTGAGGGTTTCAACCGGGACACTGCAATTGACAGTAATTCACGCCTCTCCCGTACGACGTAAGAAGCCTCGATACTGATTGTTCGGTCGGGTATGCCATCTAGCCTGGAAAGACCGTGTTCGTTGGGATCATCGAGAGACACGCTGGGTCTCGTTCGCTGCCTTCGCAACTGCATCAAGCATGTGTTGATCACGATTCGAGTCAGCCAGGTCGATACGGCAGACCTTCCATTGAAGGTCTCGATGCGCCGGTAGGCCTTCAGGAAAGAATCTTGCACGGCGTCTTCGCCATCTTCTCTGTTCCGCAGGATATGAATCGCCGTGTTCAGTAGACGCTTCTCGTGCCTACCTCGAAGAATCTCGAAGGCTTCATGACTTCCTATCCTGATCTGTTCTACAAGGCGATCGTCAGGTACGTGTTCGCTCCCTACCCCCATTCGGGTGTCTCGAGCCGCATTCGATGATCTGAGTCCGTTGTACATTTGCGGCCCCTGGTGTGAAAACAATGATCGTCACACATGCGACTACTTTAGGGATAAGACCTCGACGCGGGATACGAACTAGCCGTTTGAATCACCCGCGTCGGCTGCAGGCAGTATTGGCGCGTCTAACGGGGCGGCGGCTGGTCATCTCTAACCGGCTGCCTTGGAGTTCGGGGTAATCTCGAACGCGGCCTTGTGTTTGGTGACGAACTCCTGGATGGTCATCGGTCGGCGTCCCGTAATCCGCTCAACATCGTCGTTCGTTCCGCCGGTTATCCCATTCTGACAATCCAAGGCCACTGCCCCGATGTGCTGGGTAAAGAAAGGCGAGGAGTAGTCTGGGATCTTCCCGAGAATCGCTAAGAACTCATCGACTTCGAGCGGAGTGTACGTGATGGTGCGTCCCAGCACTTCACTCGCGGCGGCGGCGATCCCATATACGTCAAGTTCGACCGGACCAAGCAATTTGTAGAGATGGCCCGCGTGGGGAGCGGGATCTGCCAAAATCTTTGCAATCACGCGTCCCTGATCCTCCGTAGTGATCGGCGCAAACTTTCCGTGACCGAATGGAAGCGCGAGTGTCTCTTTGGTCGCATAGTCCTTCCAAGAGAAGGGGTAAAGCAACCACTCGGCGAACAGGGTTGGCCGAAGGTGGGTGACAGGCACACCGGACCAGTCGAACACCTGTTCGGCGAGCCAATGGCTCTGAGCCGCATGGCTCTTAGAATCGCGCCTTGAGGTCATTTGAGAGGTATAGACGATGGCACCAACCCCCGCTTCCTTTGCTGCCTGTGCGAAGGCGACCGTTGCCTCCAGGAGTTGTGGGGCAAGAGGGTAGACAAAATATGCAGCACCAACGCCTTCCATCGCGGCGCGAACGCCATCGATATCCAGGAGATTGCCTACCGCGATCTCCGCCCCCAGGGAGCGCAATTCGTCGGCCCGCGCGTCGTCCTTCAGGACAAATGCTCGTACTTCATGTCCTTCATCGCGAAGGAAGCGCGTCGCCGCGCCGCCCGTTCCTCCGGTCGCGCCGGTCACTAAAATCTTTGACTTTGTCATTTGATCTCCTTTGTTCCGCCCTGGTTGAACAGATACCAGACCAGCTACCAAAGACAGTGTCCCCGGTTGCCAATACAGCGAGACTACTGACCTTGCTCCAAGAAGGATTTTCAAATCGCACTGCATTTTGGCAGTGCTGCTGCCAAATGGTTTCATTCTTTTAGGCGAACTTCTCCCGCCCTAGAGTTTGGCGTTGATCCCTATCGTCTGCGACAAATCACAGTCGTTTTCGCAAAGAACTCCACCCCTTGTTCTTCTATCGTTGCTGCTTGTACGTCATCTATCTGCGATAGATCAAGCGACGCTAAACACCATGAAAAATCCGTTGCGGGCGATCTCACAAGCGTTCATCCTCACTGTTGGTATCACACCTCCGACCCCTGCAAAGGAGCGCGGCGCGCTCATCTTTGTGTCCACTCTGCTGGTGGGGATGGTGGTTCTGGCTGTGTTTGTGTTCTTCGTACTCATACGCCATCTCTAGCCTGGCGAATTACAGGCTTCGTGGATAGAGGCGAGGACAGGTCCGACCTTGAGCTATGGGCTCACTCGAACTGAAACTTCGATCGACATACCGGGTAACAAGAGCGGACCTGCCGCTTCAAGACCATTCAGCCGAATCCGCACAGGGATGCGCTGCACGACCTTAACATAGTTGCCGGTTGCATTGTCTGGGGCGATCACTGAGTACTTGGACCCGGTAGCCCCTCCGATACTTTCAACAGTTCCTTGGAAATCGCGACCTATCGAATCGACGTGCACAGTTGCAGGCTGGCCAATGCGCATCTTCTTCATCTGCGTTTCCCGAAAGTTGGCAATGGCCCACACGTCCTTAGGCGGTGCGAGAGTTAGCATCAATTGATTGGCTGCCACTCGCTGTCCAACTTCCATAGTTTTACGACCCACGATTCCACTGACAGGTGCGACCAAATTTGTGTAGCCGAGGTCAAGCTGCGCATTCCAAAGCGCGGCTTGAGATTTCTTCGTTTCACCTGAAGCGCGGAGCACGTTTGCACGCGCACTCGCGATCGACTCTGGAGCGGTTTCGGCCATGCGAAGATCACTCTGCCGCTCTTTGATTTTTTGGTGCGCAACCTCAATCTTTTGATCGGCACCGGTGCTGTTAGCCTGAGCGGCGGCGAGGAGTGCCCCCGTACCTTTAGAATCCGCCTCGCGCTGATCGTACTCGGATCGTGAGATCTCGTGTGTCGCCACAAGTGCTTGATATCGGACCCTATCATCTTCTGCTCTGCGATAGTTCGCCTCGGTCTGAGCAACCGTTGCTTCGGCTGCGGTCTTTTGAGACAAGGCAGATTCCAAGTCTGCCTCTGCCTCCACAAGCGAGGCCTGAGCTGAGGTCAGCCTGCTCAGAGCGGTTGCTGAAGCGATAGGAAGGTTTAACGCTGCTGCCCGCTCCTGCGCTACGGACGCCTGTACATCGCCTTCTAATCGATTGACGGTTGGTTGATAGTCGTTAGGATCCAAATGTGCGATCACAGTGCCCGCCGTCACGTAGTAGGTATCTTCAACATTTGGGTTCACCCAGGTGATGGTCCCTCCGATTCGAGTGTTGATCGGGTGAACGTGCCCGTCTATCTGCGCGTCATCCGTGCTCACTTCGTTGGGATGAAGCACAAAGTGCCAGCCCAAGAGCGCGCTTATCAGTACCGCGACGGATAACCCGACGAGCAGACTGTTGCTAGCCTTCCTGCCTTTGGTCTCGGTCAATGCCATTAGTGCACCCCCAGGTACGATAAGTAGTCTTGCTCTGCTGTGCCAGTCGCTCGGATGAGCATCAGTTTCGCGACTTGGTGCGCGTAGATGCTAGCGATCCGGTTATCCTCTGCCTCCGCCACGGACTGTTGAGCTTGGATCAGGTCGGCCGCGTTCGACACCCCAACGTCGAATCGGTCCCTCGCCTGGCGTAGGCCCTCGACCGCCAAAGCTTGATTTTCCAGTGATACTTCGACGCTCTTGCTGGCAGCTGTCAAATCTAGAAGGGCCGTCCGGACATCGAATACTGCCCTTGCCTGCGTGTCGGCGTACTCGGCTCTCCTCCTGTTAGCGGTTGCCTTTGCGTCCAGCACATCCGCCTCGATTCGCCTCCCCGTAAAGATAGGAACTGAGATCTTCCCCTCCACGTCATAGTCCCGATAGGGGTGTCCATAGGTGATGCCTGTTTCGCCGCCATTGGCGAGCACCTCCACCGACGGCAACCGCTGTGCTCGTTCCGCCTTCACACTCTGCTCGGCTGCATCAACGCGCGCCCTCGCGGCTCGCAAATCCTGGCGCTTTTCTGTGGCTTTCGATAGCAGTTCCGCCTGGTCGGTGGGAGGGCCTTCGAGGAAGGTCAAACCATCTGTCAACGTGAATTCTTGTTCGATGGGAAGACCAATGATCCGAGTTAGGGCTAGCTTGTCCTTCTCCAGCGTGGTCGTCGCAAGAGTCACCCGAAGCTCCGCAGAACGCATAGCGACGTGCGCTCGTATCTCGTCAATCTGAGGAGAAAGGTCATGTACTACCCTGCTCGACAGAATGGACTCAATGGTCTTGGCGGTTGCGAACTGCGCTCGTGCGGTTTCGAGCCTAGTTTGACTCGCCGCGACTAGCAGGTAAGAACTGACTGAGGCGAGAACGACGATATTCCTGGCGTCGGCCATCGATGCAGCAGAGGCCTCCATCTCTTTGCTCGAAGCTTTCAGATCATGCAGCGCCTGGACATCTACAACTCGCTGTTGGAGTGTGGCGTGAGCCGTCTGGTAGTTATAGCCTTGGACGACATGCGGAACTCCGAGCTTCTCCGTGCCCAAGGCGTCCATCACGAGATTTCTGTAGTCCTCAGTGGATTCGACCCCAATCTGCGGAAGCAACGTCGAGAGAGCGCGAAGCCTTGCAGCACGCGACCGTTGGTGATCTTGTTCCGAGTCGATGTAACCAAGGTTTGTTCGAAGTGCTAAGTCCACTGCGGCGCGTAAAGAGAGCTCAAGAACCCCGGGGACCACCCGTCCTGTCGGCACGCTGCCAAGGAAGGGATTCTGCGATTGCACCGCAAATGCGCTTGGGTTGGTGGTGTTCTGACCGGGGTTGAAGGGACGAGGGGTGTCGACCGTATTTTGCGGGGAGCTCCCGCTTCCGGTACTTTGCGTTCGACCATTTGTTGTCAGACAAATTGCCACACCGAGAGTGAAACAAACTGTACGACCAAACGACCACAATGACCTCTTCATCTGCGCCCTCCAGCGACTTGCGGGAGGCTGGCAGAGGCCGGTTCGTCGAGAGAACTCCGCGCGGGTGACGGGGCCGCCGCGCGAGAGGAAAGAAGTGGAACAAAAAACACAGTGATGGCGGCCACAAACGCCATTGTGTAAAACGTATCCGCATAACTCAATACCGAACTTTGCTTCCGGACCATCGCAGACAGTGCTCTGTCACTGAGATATGAAGCTTGACCAAGCACGGAAAGGTTCCGATTAACAAAGGCGTCGAGAAGCCTCGACGAATGAAGGGACATCCTTCGGTCGATGAGGACTGCCGATAAGGTGACCCCCACGGATGCGCCGAGTTGTCTGCATCCGTAATACATCGCGCGACCATTCGAAGCATCTTGGTTGTCGACCGTTGCGAACGCCACAATCCCAAGGGTAGGGACGGACAGTCCAACGAATATCCCGTTCAGGGCTAACGGCAACCAGAGATCTCGATCGGGAGTATCAGTCGTTATGAAATGCGCAAAGAGGAGTTGCGAAGCTATTTCGACGGCAAGAGCGAAAAGAAGTACGCCCGTCCCGCCAATCTTCGCGAAGAGAGGAATGATTGAACGGAAGCAGCAAAGCACGAGGACAGAGGAGGCACCGCCAATGCTGAGAAGAACACCTGTCTGAAGTGCAGAATGAACTTCAAGATTCCGCAAATACTGGGGAATGACGTAGAGGCTGCCGGCCAGCAACACTCCGACGAGAAAGCCCAGGATCGCGCCCCCGCGAACTAGAGAATTGCGAAGGATCGCAAAATCAAGAAGAGGATACCTGTTCCAGGAAGACAGTTCCCACAGCACAAAGACCGAGTTTGCGGTGACCCCAACGAGGAAAAAGGTGCAGAGCATCGAAGACTCAAGCCAACCGTCTACCTCGCCGCGGCTCAAAGCGGTTTGCAGACATACAGCACCGAGAATGAGAAGCCCTATGCCGAATGAGTCGAGAGGCTTACGCGAATCCTCCGTCGCCCAGTGATTTGCTCCATACCGATCAAACAACCACGCGGCCGTGAGCATCAGGATGGTTGGTACAACAAAGAGAAATCTCCACGAAGCAACATCTGCGAGCCACCCGCATATCATTGGTGACAAGAATCTGCCAACGAAGAAGTAGGCGATCGCATAGCCAACCAGGGGTGTAGGACGAACCGCAGGTTCATATTGCTGTGTGAAGAAAACGAATGCACGGACCAGAAACGCCCCGCCCGCAAATCCGGCGATAATGCGAAAGAGAAGAAAGGTACTCAGGTCCGGACTGAGCGCGCACCCTACCGAGGCGACCGCATAGGACAGAGACAAAGCTGTGAGAAAGTGCCGGTTTCCGTATTTGAGTGAGAGGCGATCTGACAGAGCGATGGAGACTGCAAACGCCGCCATGTATACGGTTAGAGCCCAACTAGCCTGGTCGCTGGAGGCACTCAGAGTGCCCGTTAGATCCGTAAGAGTGAGACTCACGCCAGACGTGGTCCAATTCTCTGCGGCGCTGGCAAGTGTCAGCGCCGCAAGCGTGGCGGACCTGCTCACTTCCCGTGATTGTGCGGAGCCGACAGTCCCCATTGGCAGCGCATGAGCTGGCTGTGTCATCGTTCGACACTACGGGTTGGCGAGAGACATCTCTTTGTAGAAAGTACCGCCTTTTTCCATTTCAAACCCAAAAGCGGTTCCGTCGGCGAGCACGAGCATTCTTAGGCTCTTCCCGTCAAAGCATGAGCTTATTTGGGAAGACGGGGGGCGACCGGAACTCTATTGTCAGGTGGTATGCCGCTCCAAAATCTCACGATGTGCGTGCGCTCTGAAGGGTAGTTAAAGATGAACAGACGAGAGATAGTTACCGGAATTGGTGTCGCCGCAGCCTGGCTCGTAGCGCCCTCATCCACAATAGCAATGGTGGAGAAGCAGCAACTTGAAAACCGATTGGGTGGGGTAGGAGCATCGCAAGCAAAGGATTCGGAGTCCATACTTCCGTTCTTAGAGCACCGCGTTCCACGAGAAGGCCATTTCCTGTATGCCCGTGAGTACAATGGGGAGGGACCGACGTTTGTTCTCTTGCACGGCTATCCTGACAATCTGCATATCTATGACCTGCTGATCCCAGTACTCGTCGCTGCTGGCCGTCATGTCGTAGCCTTCGATTTCCTTGGTTTTGGGGCTTCCGAGAAACCTGCTGGAATCGACTATGGTTTTAAACAGCAACTCGGAGATTTGCACGCGGTTGTCGACTTCCTCAAACTCGACAGCATTGTGCCGGTCGCTCACGATGCCGGCGGCTTGGCCGCTATCAACTTCACCTTGTCAAAACCTAAGTTGATTGCAGGGCTTGTCCTGTTGAATACCTTCTATGCAGATGCGCCGACGCTCCGGATACCAGAACTGATCGAACTGTTTTCATTACCTCAGACACGCGCCTTTGGACTAGCTATGGCTTCCGACCCCAAGCAGCTAGCTTTTCTTCTGAGGTTTCAGCAACTCCAGTTTGAAATCGGCGTGTCGCAAGCCCAGATCGACGTCATTGACAAGCTGGTACAGCCGCTCATCTTCAACAATTTTGCCCAACAGCCGAGTGCCGGACCCGCCTTCGCGGCTCTAGCGGCGGACCTTCGTCCCCAGATCGCTGTGAACAATCTGCAAGTGAGCAAGCTAGCAGAGTTGGGTATTCCGACAACCATCGTCTGGGGAAGAAGCGACGCCTATCTCAATGTCGGGGTTGCGCAGGATCTGGCCGGCCACTTCAAAGGAGCGTCAGTACATCTCCTGGATGCAGGCCATTGGCCGCAGCTTGATCTGCCAGAGGATGTCGGACGCTACCTCCTAGCAGAGCGCTAGTCGAGCCAAGAAACCGTCACCAGGGGTGGCACGCAATGCACGCTCATCTCCATTGATGTGCCGCGGCAAACGGCAACTTTGGCTCGCGACAAAGAACGAACTTCAAACGCGGGAGGGGAATCACATGGGAAACAAAAAGATACTCATCACGGCGGCGACCGGTGTTACCGGCAGCGCGGCCGCCGCCAATCTTCTGGGACTGGGCATTCAGGTCCGGGCATTAGTCCACCGAATCGATGCCCGCTCGGAGCAATTGCGCGCCCAAGGCGCGGAAATCATCGAAGGCGATCTGCTCGACTTTGCGGTCCTCGACAAAGCGCTGATTGGGATCACGGGGGCATATTTCTGCTATCCAATTCAGATCCCGGGAATCATCGAATCGACTGCCTTCTTCGCGCAGGCTGCTTTGGACGCCGGCGTCGGCACCGTCGTGAACATGTCGCAGATATCAGCACGCAGGATTTCCAAGAGCGTGGCTGCGAGGAATCATTGGATAGCTGAACGACTGCTCGATCGCTCAGGCATTCCAGTCACGCATCTGCGTCCGACGTTTTTCGCCGAGTGGTTGATCTATTTTGCGGAAAGTATTCGGAAAGACAATGTCCTTCCCCTTCCTTTTGGCGACGCGCGTTATGCGCCGATCACCGCCGAGGATCAGGGACGCGTCATCTCTGCCATTCTCAACGACCCGACCGGCCATGCGGGAAAGATCTATCCACTCTACGGTCCGACCGAACTCTCGGAATACGACGTGGCCGACCTCCTAACAGACATCCTTGGGCGAAAGATAACGTACCAAGCGCTTGAGATTAAGGACTTCATGCCGGTTTGGGAGAAAACGGTCGGGTCGAAAACGTTCAACCAGCAGCACATCGCTTCAGTGGCCCAGGAATGCCGTGATGGTCTATTTTCCGGAACAAACGATTGGGTTGAAAGGATTACTGGGAGGAAGCCGCTCGGAATGCGAGACTTCGTTTTGCAGAATAAAGCCTTGTTCACATAAGGGGACTTAGATCATTTCAGATACGGCTCTCGGCTTCAGGGCGACCACCACAAATTCGGTGTGACTCTTCCTTGCCGATAATTGAGCTCGTTGCGGATCAGTTCGAGCCAAAGTCGGCATCCAATCCGCACAGATGGCTGGTTATGAGAGCAAGAACTCCCTCTGTTCAAGGGGTTCCGCAGGCCGCCAGCAGTAATTTGAGCAGAAATGCAAAAAACCAACAATTTCCGTAAAGCGCCGTAGCAGATCTGTGATCTAGCATTGCCGCAAACGTGTTCTAAATGGCGTCAGACGCGAAGATTTGGTCGTATAGACAGCGAGGATAACGTTCCTCGCCGCCAGCCGTACGTGAACATGACACGTGGCCTGAAGGGACTATCAGACGAATGGAGCGCGGACCTCCCGCTTGTTCTCCGCACGAGCTACGCCTACCAGGCGGTGCAGATGTTCTCAGTCCATCCATACGGACGGTATACGAGAATCGAACTATGACGGGCCGTTGATTGAGAAATCCTATGCGGAAAATGTCGTGGTGCCGCGAGAGGGCCGCATTGCTAACTCTGATGAGCTGCGCTTTCTGCATCCTTGCGCTGCTCGATTCTGCTGTGGTGAGAGCGCAAGCTAAGAAAGTTTCTCTTGTCCAGTACTCCCATGCCGCGTGGCGGGTCCAAGACGGTTTCTTCATCGGCTCTCCAAGCTCCACCGCACAGACAACAGACGGCTATTTGTGGATCGGAACTTCAAATGGTTTGTTCCGCTTCGACGGCACACGTTTTGTGCCTTGGATTGATCCTTCCACCAGCCAGCCCTACCACCTTCCTGTATATACGCTTCTGCCTTTAGGGGATGGAAGCTTGCTACTTGGCGGATCAGGCAATGTATCTCGCCTAAAAGGAGGCGAGCTAAAGATATTAAGAGGGCCCGTCGGCCGCTTCAATGTTCTTAGGCAAGATCTCTCCGGCACCGTTTGGGTGGCAAGATCACGGATCAACGACAGCAACGGACCTCTCTGCAAAGTTGGTGAAGACACCTTGCAATGCATTGGAACCCGGGAGCACTTGGACTGCCAGTATGGCACTGCGCTGGCGACGGATGCTTCAGGAACTGTATGGATCGGCGGACCGGACGAAATTTGTGGATGGGATCACGGTAGAGCAACACATTACGGGGTTGCAGAGTTGAAGTCCCAGAGGTCGCTGCGCGGTATCAGTGCATTAGTCCCAGCGGGGGACGGATCACTCTGGGCTGGACTACCGCCACTCGGCGCGAATCCTGGACTGTGGAAGTTTGATCATGGTTCTTGGACAGCGCAAAAACTTACCGGAATCGACCCAACTGCGCTCGACGTTACAGAACTCTTTCTTGACCATGACGGATCTTTATGGATCGGCACATCGAGTCATGGGCTGTATCACATTGTCGAGGACAACATCGATCACTTCGGCAGCGACGACGGCCTCACCAGCGACTTTATCCAGAACATCTTTGAAGATCGTGAACGCAATATATGGGTCACAACAACCAGTGGAGTCGACCGCTTGCAAAAGCGCACAGTCGTTACATTATCGAAGCGCAATGGTCTTTCTGCAGACCTCGCTTCAACGGTTTCTGCTGCAGTGGACGGTTCGGTGCAGATTGGAAATCTGGGAGGAGTGGACATTCTGCATCCTGCGGGAACAATCGCTTCGCTCATTACACTGCATGTCCCTGGAAGGACTGTCACCACGGCCCTCCAAAGCCGTGATGGCGAAAGTTGGATTGGTGTAGACAATTCCTTGCTCAACTACAGCAATGGACGGTGGCACGAGATCTCGTTGCACGCAGGCACGCCGTTCGGAGCCGTTTTCGCTATCTGCGAAGATCACTCTGGTCAGATATGGGTGGTCACCGCAGGCAAGCAATCTGCTCTCTTTCGGATCGGGCATGACAGATTAGCCAAAGAAATTACGGCGCTGCATGATCAACGCGTCGTCAGTTCGGCTGCTAGCCCCGTGGACGGGATCTGGGTCGGATTGACGAACAACTCCGCAGTTCATATCACAAGCCAAGGGGTCCTTGACCAAACTTCCGAATTCCCGAGCAAAGGCGGCGCACAAAATTTTTCAACTGACGAAGACGGCTCATTATGGATTTCGCGCGCAAACGGACTGATACGGTTGTTCCAAGGACACTGGACAAAGCTCGGTCTTGCAAATGGACTGCCCTGCGACACGATCTTTTCGTCTATCAAAGATAAAACCGGCGCCCTCTGGCTATATGCATCTTGCGGCATCATCAAGATTCCGAAGGAACAGATCGCATTGTGGGTGGGGGATCCTTCCAAAAAGGTCGCTTTTGAGTTGTTTGACTCACTCAAGGGTGCACAGACCAGCTACAGTCCTTTCAAGCCTAGCGTTACCATGACGACAGACGGCCGATTGTGGTTCGCTAGCGCGAATATGGTGCAGATGCTAGATCCGCAGAGCCTTCAGCGAAACTTCCTCCCGCCGCCTGTTCAGATTGAATCACTGACGGCGGATCACAAAGCTTATGCTGTTACAAACTCCATTCGCCTGCCCGTGCTTACTCGCGACGTTGAGATCGACTACACGGGTTTGAGTTTTGTGGCGCCACAGAAGGTAAACTTCCGCTACCGACTCTCCGGCGCAGAAGCCAACTGGAATGATGTCACCGCACGCCGTCAGGCCTTCTATATGAACCTCGGCCCCGGTACATATACGTTTCGGGTGGAAGCGTCAAACAATGATGGTGTCTGGAACCAAAAGGGCGCTTCCGTCACATTTGTCATTCCACCAACCCTCATACAGACGGTTTGGTTTCGCGTACTGCTTGGCTCGGTCATTCTGTTGCTGCTGACCGCCGCGATTATTATCCGCTTGCGTCATATCAGTGAAGCCATACGATCACAATTATCAGAGCGTATGGTGGAGCGGGAACGCATTGCGCGCGAACTACACGATACGCTTCTGCAAGGCTTCCAAGGGCTGATCCTGCGCTTTGGTACAGCCGCAGCGAATATACCAAAAGGCGAACCCTCAAAGGCAATGATGGAGAGTGCGCTTGATCGCGCCGACGAGGTGCTCCTTGAAGGACGAAACAGGGTGAGAGATCTGCGTGCCGATGATGTAACTTCTTCAGACCTGCTGACTGCTCTCAGCGACTTCAGTGACGAGTTGACGATTGGACAAGCCGCGGCGTTCGATGTCAGATTGGTCGGTAACGAGCGCGAACTTCATCCGATTGTTCGGGAAGAGGCCTATTGGATTGGCCGCGAAGCGCTGGCAAATGCCCAGTCACACGCTTCCGCTACAGCAATCCGTTTGAGCTTGGACTTTGGCCCCAAAGCGTTTGTGTTGACTTGTGTGGACAATGGCCGCGGGATCGAAGCTGGCATCTTGGCGGCAGGCGCTCGTGAGGGTCACTGGGGGCTTAGTGGCATGAGAGAGCGTGCCGCCAAGATCGGCGGTACGGTGAGGATCACGTGCAACGGAGAGCCGGGGACACGCGTGACGCTACGCGTACCGGCAGCAGTCGCCTATCGGAAGTCCAAAGGTCAAAGCAGGGTCGAACGACTCAAGATGCGTTTCCGGTGAGTAGCGGGCAGTATGATAGCTCCAGTCGAGCGTGTTTCTCCGCCATTTTAGGACAACACTCCCATGAACACTTCTCACCTCATAAGCGTGCTCAGCGCCGACGACCATCCGATCGTTCGCGAGGGCATCGCTGGGGCAGTCGGCGGTGAACCTGACATGCGCTTGATTGGCGAGGCCACGAATGGACTCGAGGCGGTCGCGCTCCATCGGATCCACAAACCGGATATCACGTTGATGGATCTTCAAATGCCGAAGATGAACGGATTAGACGCACTCGAAGCAATTCGCAGCGAAGCACCATCGGCTCGCATCATCATTCTCACTACATACGACGGAGATGTTCAAGCGGTACGCGCTCTACGTGCAGGCGCACAGGGGTATCTGCTAAAGAGCATGCTCCGCAAGGACCTTCTAGCAACCATCCGCGCAGTACACAATGGAGAGCGCTGCGTTCCTGCGGAAATCGCGAAGCTTATAGCGGATCATGTTGGTGATACAGTTTTGACGGCGCGAGAGGTCCAAGTCCTGCGGCTCGTCGCGAGCGGCCACTCAAATAAACTCACCGCAGCGCACCTTTCTGTCTCGGAAGACACAATCAAGAATCACATGAGTAGCATTCTTACCAAGCTCTCCGCGAACGATCGCACTCATGCCGTTACGATCGCGATGAGGCGTGGTTTCCTCGACGGATAACGTGTCATCCCGCTCTCCGCCTCGAAATTCAAAGCCTCTCACTTCCTTTTGCGAGGTTGCGGCACTTTCCTTTTGGATAGCGGTGGCTGACTTTTCAGGAGCGTATCAAAGGATAGTCTGAAGAAATCATCGATCGGTGTCTTATTTTGCGAATTCTTCATCAACAGCAGCGAGCCGAACCATGCCGCCATCAGGTATCTGGCAAGACTATCCGGATCATGCGACTGGGCAACTTCCCCACTCACTTGGGCTGCTCGGAGGGAAGCAGAGACCGCGGCGATCCAACGATTAAAGCTCTTTTCAATCAATTTCCCGAAGCTCTCTGGTAATGCAGAAGATTCCGCGGTTAAATTTCCCATAAGGCAGCCGAGAGAGATCTTCTGCCGCTCCTGAAACTTAAGAGCTTCCTCAAATTGGCCGCGGAGGCGGGCAATCTCCGACGGCTGAGGTTTCTTCGACCTGGGCGATCCTTGTGCGACGTCGGGTGGCGTGAACACCTTGTCGGCAACGCAAGCATAGAGATCGAGCGCCTCAAGGCCTAAAAGTTCTTTACTCTTAAAATAGTTGTAGAAGGTTCCCTTGGGAACGCCGACCAGATCGACTATGTCTTGTACACTCGTGCCGTTGTATCCGAACTCATAGAATCGGACATAGGCTGCCTCTATGATCTTCTCGCGAGTTCCGGTGTTTGCCATAGCACTCCGTTTACAGTGCAATCATAGCGAAGCTGAGGCCACCTGTCGCTGATCTAGTGCTGGTTGGCATGAAAACCGACCTGCAATTCAGGTCTGAGAGCCGAATGCACCTTGCTTAACCCCAATCCTCCACGTCTCCCTGGGTCCGAAACCGCTCGATGATTTCGAGCATTTCTCGTACCGGCGAGCCCTTATCGATGCAAGCTGAGAAGAGGACGCGCACCTCGACCGGCAACGTATAGGCTTGTCCGCTCAGGAGAACAATGGGGAATGTCGCGTTTGACGCTCGCATTCTGAGCAGCAACTCTCTGCCATTCATCTCAGGCATGTCGTAATCCACAAACGCTAGGTCGACAGCGTCGAAGTCTTGTTTCAAAGCTTCGAACGGTCGATCGGAGATGATCACGGCGTACCCGTTGCTTTCAAGAAGAGTCTGACGGAGCTGAAGGCATACAAGATCGTCATCCACACATAAGATCCGGTGTCCGGCTGATGAGGTGTTCTCTCTTCTGCGCATAGTGAGCCTCCAAATGCAAATGAATCTGTGTGCAATTGACTACCGCAACGCTAACTGACATACGCCGAAGTTCTCTTGTCGAAGCCACTCGGCTTTTAGCGGAACAGGCCCGAAAGGTATCCGTGAGGCATTAGGCTCCGATCTCCAACGACTGTTCAGCGAATCTCGGGCGGTTCGCATCGTTGGAACCTCTTGCCTGTCAATAGATTGGCTGTCGCTTGATCGTCGAAGCGCGGGGAAAAGGAGGAAACACCCTAAATGACCCCCCACGAATGGGTAATTCATTTTCATGGTTTCTGAGTACGACTGGTCGTATTATGACTTGCAGAAGCACATGAAGGCGGTAGCGGACATGAATGACAGACGCAACCCACAGCCCTACACAAACGTTCCAGGGAGCCCGCTCCCTTCAATCGCAGACAGCATGTATACCCCGCCCACATCAGAGAAGCGCAGCAGAACAGCGGTGATACCTCTATTGCCTCACGCCCGAACGACAAATGCTTCGGTTGACTACGTTCATCTGCCAAGGCTGGTCGTCACGGTCCATCTCAACCCTGTCCGTGTGCAACAACGGTGGCTGCTTGATGTTTCTTCCGATCCCAAGATCGACACTGCCGAAAACCTCAGCTTCGATGCTAACGATGCACTTTCACCTGAGGTGGCTCATGCGTGCGATTCCGTGCAATTTCATCTTCCACGGACAACACTCAACGACTTCACTGACGCGAACGGGCTGCCTCGACTCTCCATTGAATGCCATGGGGACCTGAGTGAGTCTCCGGTCTTTGTCCAGCTCACGAGCCTTATCATTCCCTGCATCGAGGCCCCGTCTCTCTTCTCGTCCACCTTCATGAATCATTTTGCGATGCTCTTTTGCTCACATGTGGTTCATCTTTGGAGCTCCCGGCCGAGGGACGAAGAGGTACATCGTGGCGGACTCTCCACCTGGCAGAGGCGGCGGGCGATGGAACTCTTGTCAAAGGGAACGTACGACGATGTCAAGCTGGCGGTAATTGCCAAAGAGTGCCGCTTGTCTGTGAGCCATTTCGCGCGGTCCTTCAAGAAAAGCTTCGGACTTCCTGTCCATCGCTGGGTCATCGCTCAGCGAGTCGATCACGCTAAGCAGCTCCTTCTCAACTCCAATGAATCCCTTATAGAGATTGCCTTCCAAGCCGGATTTTGTGACCAAGCGTCCTTCAATCGAACATTCGCGAAGCTCACTGGCACCAGCCCCGGCCGCTGGCGTAGGGACCTCAAGGTGTAATCTCCCTTGTTGTGGAGTTTGCATATCGAATGACTCGCTAACGCCTGCGAGCACGTTTGATGAGTTCTTCCACAGCGAGTGTTGCGAAACCACGCGAGCCTGAATCGCGCATGAAGCGCTCCGAGACATGGAAGCTGAAGTAGATACCGCAAAGCTCGAAGACAAACTGCTCTGCGTCAAGATCCTGGCGGAAGTCGTCCATTGCGATGGCCTGGGTAACGAGCTGCCGCAGGTGAGTACACCAACGAATTCCTTCCTCTAAGAGAGAATCTCGGACCGAACCTTCACGGTCATCGAATTCGAAAAAGCCAGCTAAGAGTGGAGCGCCGCCTAACGCCGTCGGACGAGACGCCCACGTCAACCAGTTTGCGATGGTGGCTTCCAATCGAGGGAGCCCTTCGGCGACATTGAGAGCTGGGGACACAACTTCCGAGCGAAAGACACTGCCAATGTGCTTAATCAGCTCCCGGTGAAGTTGCTCTATCGATTTGAAATGTGCAAAGAGGCCACTCTTCGACATTCCTATGTGTTTTGCGAGATTCCCTAATGTCACTCCGGAAAACCCATAGATACAGACGATCTCGAATGCAGCTTGAAGTATGAGCAACCGCGTCCCCTGCTCATTGTTTCTTACAGTCATGCTCGCTCAATCCTTCATCGTTGACAGAAGGTGAACACCCTCGCAGAGGCTGCCCGATTATCTGCGCCACGGATGTCTCAATGGCAACCAGATAACGATATGGTGCCGACCAGCCGAATGCTTGGCTTATCGCGCTGAGTTTTGTCTGAAGACATCGTCAAAGAAGAAATTGTCATACACATCGCTGATGTGGGATGTCATGACTGTACGACTGGTCGTATTATTTAGATAGCCCAAGTGTTGCTTGGACTTGGGGTGACTGATGCAGGCCTATCACGAATGCGCAGATTACATTCAACGGGTTTCCGGAGTAAAAACGGTCATACAGGGCAAATGGAGCCTGGAAATCCTATGCGCCATGCGAACCGAACCCGTTCGCCTCAGCCGACTCATGAGGCTCATTCCCCAGGCGTCGAAGAAGGCACTAAGAGCCAATCTCCGATCCTTGGAGTCCGCACGGATCGTTGTGAGAAGGGATTTGAGCGATACCTTGCTTCATGTTGAATACGACTTTGTCGATGACACGAGAGAGACAGTCTGGGCGATCTTGGATCATCTCGCCGTTTGGGGAAAGATCTTGCAAGCAAGAGCAAAGGTCCCTCCTTCGCAGGCTTGATTGGTGAACCTGACATTGCCATTCTGAGGATTGTGCAGACTCGCGTCACTCTGTCGATTGTTTCGAACAATCCTGAAGCTCATTTGCCAAGACGAGTTGAAGCCAGATTCGTACTCTAGGAAATGACCGACGAGTTCGGGGCTCGAAAGATATAGGGAGTCCTCATGCATAAGGATCTAGACGGTAGAGTTGCGATCGTCACCGGAAGTTCCAAAGGGTTCGGCTCGGCGATCGCAAAGGCGCTGGCAGCCGAAGGGGCGTCAATAGTCGTGAATTATGTTTCAGACAAGGCCGGTGCGGAAAAGACTGTGGCCGCAATCACTGCGGCAGGCGGCATTGCGATAGCCATTCAGGGATCAGTTAGTAACCTCTCGGAGGTGAGGCGGATCTTCGAGGAGGCGATCGCGGCTTTCGGCAAGGTAGACATCCTCGTCAATAACGCAGGCGTTTACACGTTTGGTCCTCTCGCGGAAATCGATGAGGCGGAGTACCGGAGGCAATTCGATACGAATGTCTTGGGAACACTTCTGATGTGCAAGGAAGCTTCTCTTCGCTTTAGCGACGCCGGCGGAAGCATCATCAACATCGGCACCGCCGGCACGACCCTCAATCTGCCTGGCACGGTGATGTACACGGCAACCAAAGCAGCCTCCGATTCCATCACCCATGTTCTCGCCAAAGAACTAGGCAGGCGGGGTATCCGAGTGAACTCGGTAAATCCCGGGATTGTACTGACCGAGGGCGTCAGTGCCTTGGGAATGAATTCTGAGACGGCCTTTGTGGTTGACCTTGTTACCCAAACGCCACTGGGGCGCGTTGGAACGACCCAGGACGTTGCGGATGTCGTTACGTTTCTTGCCTCTGACAAATCACGCTGGGTGACCGGGCAAATCATACAAGCCTCGGGCGGACTGCAATAAACCAAGCAGGTCGCCGTCGCCACGGATGCGCTCTCTCTCTCAATCACGGGTCATGCTGTCTACGTCTTTAGTGTAGGTGTGACTGAGCAATTCATTCGATTCGGCAACCACTGACCCTCACCGAGTGATTGCTACCCCTAATACAAGTCAACCCGGAAACAGGAGATAACATGAAAAGCTTCAAGATACTCAGGATCGGCATAGCGGCTGGCATCGCGGTCGCAGCACTTCTTTGTACAACAGGACAAGCAGCGGCTCAAGAGTCCAAACCCAGCAAGATAGGAACAGTAGTGCTCGTTCATGGGGCATGGGCGGACGGTTCATCCTGGACAAAGGTCATCCCGCGTCTGGAGGAGAAGGGTCTCAACGTGGTGGCGGTCCAGCTTCCGCTGACGTCTCTGGCCAACGATGTTGCCACGGTTGAGCGTGCGATCGCGATTGCGCCTCCGCCGGTACTCCTCGTAGGTCATTCATATGCAGGAGTTGTCATCACGCAAGCTGGAAATGATCCAAAAGTTATTGGCTTGGTATACGTGGCGGCGTACGCACCAGACGCGGGCGAGTCTGCTGTGACGCTCAATTCCATGTATCCACCTGCCCCCATAGCTGCGGACAATTTGATTACGTCAGACTCTCTCGGAAACCTGAAGCTGCTGCCAAAAGGAATCTTGACCGACTTTGCAGAAGATCTACCTCTGAGAGAGAAGACGACGCTTATCGCGACGCAAGGCCCAACAGCCCAAGATGTGTTGGGTACACCGGTCACGGCTGCAGCATGGCGGACCAAGCCATCCTGGTTCATCATTGCAATGCGAGATCGCATCATTCAGCCACAGTTGGAAGAGTTCATGTCAAAACGCATGAATGCCGTCACCATCACCGCTGATTCGTGCCACGTGATCATGCTGGCTAAACCAGACGAGGTCACAGACGTTATTGTTCGGGCCAGTCAATCTTTCGACAAGTAAAGAGTGCCGGTTGGAAGGCGCTGGCGCGTTGTTCAAGTGAGCTGATGCGCCAACTGCCTCACACCTGCCCTCCTCTATTCGGAAGCTGATTGTTCGACTTCTTCCTTTTCGCTGCAAAGGTACGCCAACCCTGGGAGGCTCTTTCGATCTCCTTGAGAGAAAAACAATGAAGGAAAACATCACGAACCGCCCTGATCTTGAAGAGGCACTGCAGACAAAATTGATTGAAGAGCATGTTCATCAACCAAGACCTGAAGAGCTCAAGCCTCAAGTGAAAGTTGACGAGACCCCCTTTCGCAAAGGCATGCGAGAGAAGGTCGAAACGGTAGAAGTATCGACATTAAAACCCAAGGGTTAGAAGTAGTCATACCGCGAGGGTCAAGGCTATCGCCGGACAGATCGACAACATAAAGAGGAGTGGCATGGGAAAGCTCGATGGAAAAGTTGCTCTGATCACCGGCGGCACGAGCGGAATTGGCTTTGCTACTGCAAGGCTCTTTGTAGCCGAGGGGGGCACGGATCTACGTAAACGGGCGCCGCAAAGACAAGGTTGAAGAAGCCGTGACGAAGATCGGTAAAGGATGTATCGGCGTACAGGGAAACGTCGCGGATATGGCCGACCTCGATCGTCTCTTCAATCAAATTACAAAGGAGTTCGGAAGACTTGATATTGTCTTCGCGAACGCAGGAACGGCGGAATACGCACCCATGGGCCAGATCGACGAAGCGCATTTTGAGCGAATCTTCAACGCAAACGTGAAGGGTTTGCTTTTCAGTGTGCAGAAGGCTTTACCGCTGATGCGAGAGGGCTCGACGGTCGTCCTGACCAGTTCCGTAGTCGGGAGCAAGGGCTTCTCATCTAATTCGGTGTACGCGGCTTCCAAAGCTGCTATCCGCTCTTTCGCGCGGACTTGGACGACAGACCTCAAGGATCGCAAGATCCGTGTCAACGTCGTCAGTCCAGGGTCGATTGACACGGAGGGATTCCGCGAGTTGGTAGGGACTTCGCCGGTGGGCCAGCAGCGTATGACCAACTTAGCGAAGGCAGTCCCGGTCGGCCGAACCGGCCATCCGGATGAGATCGCGAAGGCGGTCTTGTTCCTTGCCTCTGATGACAGCAGCTACATCACTGGAACTGAACTCTTTGTCGATGGTGGTCTGGGGCAGGTCTAGCATGGTCCATCGTTCGTGTTCTCTGAGGATTGTATCGGGACCCGCTTCTCCCTCAGTCGGACAACACCCTTTCGCCACTTGAGCGCCGCAGGCAGGAAAGGGGGAGTGCAGAAGGGGGAACGCCTTCTGCCGCGCAGCCGGCGAGCGAGCGCCGGTACGCGGGCTTTCCGAGGAGAACCGGCGGGTGAACGCTCAGCGCATCGAGGTATCGGGTGGAACGCTGATTTAGCAAGTCGCTAGGACCTTTGCTCGTCGTTGCCACCAGGCTGGAGGAAGCTGGGGCAGATTCAGCTTTCTCCTTGAGCACATGTGCCTCGAACAACGGGTGCTACCTTGGTTGCAAGCAACGGCTACCGAAGGCGGTCAACGACCACATCGTGCTGGCACCGGAGCCTCGTTTCCATCTCGCTCCTACCGGAACTACTTACTGATGCGGGTTACGCGTGAGCTGCTGCGGAGAGCAAAGCTTCAAAGGGAGCAAGAAACTCCTCACGTGATTGCTGACCCATATCAACGACTTTGCTGCCGCCAGCCGCAACAAACGTCACATCATCGATCCCGATGACCTTGAGGATCAGCCGCAAATACATGGTCGCGATATCGCGATCGCGGATCGGCGAACCTTCCGTGTATACACCGCCCGAAGCCAGCAGGACAGTGCACTTCTTACCGTGCACCAGACCTTCGCCGGTGGCACCGAGCGTGCGGCCTTTGCGGACGATATGGTCAACGTAGGATTTCAAATTTGCCGGAATGTTGTAGTTGTACACCGGCTGCTGATTGCGATGGAGTCCGCCGCGAGCAGTTCGTCGACGAGTTCATTCGAAACCGCTAGCACTTCTTTCATCTCAAGCGTGTGCGCTTCAATAGGGGTCAGACTCGCGCCAAGCCAGGGCAGGTTCACATACGGCAGGTTCATCTTAGTGAGATCACGTTCGACGACCTCTCCTTCGGGATGTGCGGTCTTCCAATCTGCAACGAACCTCGCGGCTAAATTCCGGGAGATGGAGTATTCCCCACGTGGGCTTGCTTGGACGATCAGGAGCTTCAGCATGTTCTCTGTCCTTTCGGCTGTCTTGCTGAGAGCGAAACTAGCTCTCTGTCGCGTTCGCGTTTTACGTGCCGCTGCCTTTTCTGCCGCGGATTAGAGTTCTGCCAGGAGCGCGTTTACGCGCGCACATCGCCCTGCTCAAACGGCAGGGGTGTCGCAGCCGTCTTATGCCACAAGAGGTAGGCAACCATGAGGACGATGAAAAATGAGAGTGGGAACAAGGCGTAGACGCGGTCACCTGTAATGACGTGCGCTGCCGTCGCACCTAGAAACTCGATGGAGAAGCCTGCGTAGGCCCATTCCTTCATCCGGGGCAGCGTGCCAGTCAGGATCGCAATGCCGCCGAAGATTTTGAATACGCCCAAAATCCTCATCAGGTACACCGGAAAGCCGAGCGCGAGCATGATCTTCACAATGCTTGCCGGTCCATTGGTGAAAGCTTCAGCGAAGGCTCCCAGAGTGCCGGGAATGAACATCAGCAGCGTTAAAGTCCAGTAGATGATCTTGTTCCGACGCAGCGCCTTGGCAGCGGAGTTCCGCGTCAGGGCTTGCGTTGGTTGGTGTGCGGCGGTGCTAGCTGTCGTCTGCATTTGCTTGTCCTCTCATGTGCTCGCGCAATTTCTTCTGCAGCGTTCGCGCGTACGAACAACCTGTTCGTAGCGCTATTATGGAGTGCATGGGAAATCCTCACAAGAAGGCACTTTCTTGAGCGAAACGAACAAATTTGTTCCTACGGAAGCGCTTGGTCCCGCAGACTGCAAAGGACTTGCCGAAGTTCTGATGAGCGTCGGCGACAAGTGGACCATCCTGGTCGTGGGCGCGCTCTCGAAAGGGCAGTTGCGCTACAACGAAATCCAGCGGCGCGTGAGCGGTATTTCACAACGAATGCTGACGCTGACCCTGAAGCGGTTGGAAGCGGACGGGATCGTAACCCGCACTCTCTTCCCGAGTGTCCCACCGCGCGTGGACTATGAGCTGACGGAATTGGGAATGACGCTCCGGGGCGCGCTCGTTCCACTTCATCGCTGGGCGGCAGGAAATAGGCAGCCCATCCTTCAGAACCGCGCTAAAGCCGGTTCATGAAGCTTTCTCTAATCTTTGCAAGTCCAGAGAAAGTTGTCTCTGCTCAGTCGGCGGCGTAGACGCAGCAAAGGGGAAAGTGCAGAAGGGGGAACGTCTTCTGCCGCGCAGCCGGTGGGCGGAAGGCCGGAAGGAAGATGGAAGTGGGTGCAGGGAGAAACCGTCGAGGTGTCACCCTGCCGCCGTTTTGTGGCGTATACAACGCAAGCAAAGGGCGGCAGGTTCGCCGCCCGTCTGCCTGTCGCAACTAAGCAGCTTTCTTCGCGACCTTGGCCGCTGGTTGCGCTGCCTTCTTCGCCTTGTCCTTCACTGCGAACTCCTGCTTCACCTTTGCGGCTATGGCTTCGGTGTCTACCTTGTAGGCGGTGGCAGCTTCCTTGAGGATCGCAGCGGGATTCCCCCGCAAGGACGCCAAGAGGATGCTCGCTTCCACCATCAGACGGGAGAGCGTGCCTTCATCGGCTCGACGAACAAAGGCAGTCAGAGCCTTGCCGATGCCTCCGTCATCCCGCTTCTGGCGGATGCCGTGCTGCCTTGCCAGCATCTCGACGCGGTTCTCATCCATGACGCTTACCAGCTTTTCGAGAATGAATAGCAGGTCACGCTTGAGCAACCGAACCGGAACAGCGGCGCTCACAGCGGCGAGGACGCGGAGGCCAGTCGTGTTGGCGATGGCCTGTTCCCTGCGCTGCTTGTCCTGCTCGGCCTTCCACTTCTCATCGTTACGGCTGGTTGGCTGCGTTGGATGATGGACGGAGCAAGATGGATTGGCACATACCTTGTGGATGGTGCCAACGTCGCTGCCTTCGGTGATGATGGCGTTTGTCGTGAACTTGCACACCTTGAACTCGGGACGCTTCGCGTCGTCTTTCGACTTCGGCTTGTCGTGCCTAATGGCGGTGTACTTGTTGCGGGGCAATACCGGGCTGCCTTCTTTCTGTCCACCGTAGGCGGTGCTGATCTGCACCAATTCCGGCTTCGCGGAGACGGTCTGCGCGACGTGCGCTGAGACTTTGGCAGCGTAGCAATTGGGGTCGGTGCATCGGTCACCCTGTCTCCCGAGGTCATCGCCAAACAGCAGCTTGTTATGGCCTGTCCGCTTGGGACAATCGGCACAACTGCCAGCGGTCGGGATAAGCTGCGCGTCCCGCTTGTTGAACGGCGCATCTTTCAGGACCAACAGGATATTGCTATCAATCCAGAATTGCAGGTTGCGGACGGGCAGCAGGATACGGGCGGGCTTCGATCCGCCGTTGTAGACCTCCTTGAAACAGGCTTGCAGCGCGGCTTCCTGCTGATCGGCGGGCAGCTTCGCCAACAACAGAGCATGGCCTACACCGATTTCATCGGCATAGAACGCATCGACCGCTGCGGGTACAAGGTCGGACAACTTCAACCTCGATGCAATGAAGACGGGCGATTTGCCCACCTTCGCCGCGATCTGCTCGATGCTGTACTTCGGCTCTTCCAAGTCCAGCAACGCGCGGAACCCTTGCGCCTCCTCCATCGGGTGGATTTCGGACCTAATCAGGTTCTCGACCAATTGAGCCTCCAACGCGGCGGCATCGGAGAGATGAACGATGCGGACGGGCACGGTCGGGACTTCGGCCATCTGCGCGGCGCGGTAACGCCGTGCTCCGGCGATGATCTCGAAGCCTTTCTCGGTCAGTGGTCGCACCAGCAGTGGCGAGAGGACGCCCTGGGTACGGATGGACGATGCAAGTTCTTTCAAGGCAACTTCTTCGAAGGTGCGGCGTGGATTGGTCTTGGACTCACTCAGCAGAGCGAGTGTTACGTTGCGGTATTCGGTGGCATTGACGATCTGCGTTTCCATAATCATGTGCTCCTTTCGAGCGGTTGAGGGTTGAACGTTAACGGAGCGGAGACACGCTGACTGTTCCGCTCCAAGGGAGCGGACTAGCCACGAATGCACTTGTCCGTAAAAGCCTCTGCGAATCCCTGCAAGCGCAGGTTGTTATCCCATGTCTTTGCGAATCGCTGGTGCTGCTCATGCAAAGCGATCAGGTGGACATAGTTGCCGCGCACGATGTTCCGGCTCCACTGCTCGATGCCCAGATAATCGTTACGAAAATAGAATGCGGACAGGTGCGGGCCTCCGGCCATGCCTAGCTCGAAGCACATCTCCGGGTCGCGCATGAGGTCGCCGTTCTGTTCGCCATAGTGCGCGACGGAAAGCGCGGGAAGTCCCATCGGGCCGGACTCGTCCATCGCCTCAATGACAAGCTCCATATACGGGGCGTTGTCGATCTTGAGATAGAGGCCGGGGTGCCACCCTCCGGCCATCTTGAGGATTTGAAGGATGGTCTGCATTAGGCCACCTTCGCCAGTTCTGCATCGGGCATCGTCTCTTCAACTGCGGACGATTCCAAGGCGGCAAGGATGACAGCGGAGGTCTGCTGAATGACTTCCAGCGATTCAATCAGCAATGATGCGTTGCCATGATAGAGAGCGATGTAATCGGCGCTCGCGGTCCCAACCTCAAGCCCTACGGCTTTGCCGACAACGAAGGCGATGGCCTCGGCCTCTGTCTCGCGCACAACCTTGGTTGTGGTGGTGCGCCGCTCGGCCTTGTGCAACATCTCATGCGCCAGCTCATGGAGCAAAGTCGCGAAGGTTTCGGCCTCCGATTGTCCGGGAAGAATGGCGATGCGTCCGCCGTAGCTCATGCCAAGCGCGGGGGCGATCTTCTGGGTATAGACAAGCTCGATGCCCTGACGTTCGATGAACGAAACAAGACGGTCGTGGTTCTCTCCTACGTCGCCGTACACCTCGCGCATTGCGGGAAGCTCGACGCCTTCGGTCTGCTCCACATCGAAGACATAGGCATTCCTAAATCCAACAAGGACGCGGGTATTTTGCTTGGTGATGTCCTTCTCGGCTTCTGCGTCCGGCTTCCGCTTGATGCCGATGATGGGAGCCAGAATGCGGATGCCTTTCTCGCCCTTCTTCACGCGGCGTCCTAACTGGTTCCACGCATACATGCCCGCGACTTTCGTGGCTGTCGGGCGCTGTCTCGCGATCTCCAAGACATTGCAGAAGGAATACGAATGAAAACGGCCCATTGCGTTCAGGTAGGCGGTGAGTGCGTCCGAGTGTCCGGCCTCTAGCTGCTTGATGAGGCTCTGGACGTTGGCGGCGATCATCTCTTTCGCGGTTTGCCGTGGCTGCGGCTGTTTGGGGTTTTGAGTGGACGGGGTGACGGTGGGGATGGTGGCTGCGCTGTTCATGGGTGTTTCCTCCTTGGCGGTTGCTTTTGCTTTTCATGCCACGCGTGGCATGTACCTACATGCCGAACGCCTCCTGGCGAAGGCGGGGCGGCAAAGCGCAAGGGGAGGGGTATCTCCCATCCGGAGCAGAGCGGAGGACGAGCGAAGCGAAGGTCTGCACAAGCGAAGCGCGGAAGACTGTTGGGAAACCCCTTGCGCTGCGCCAGGGCAGAGCCCTCAGCAAGGTTTGGTTTCCTTATCCGTGCGCTTCAGCGCACCTGATTTTCAGGGTCGCGTTGCGGCAGGAACAGGCCGCTGTGGTGGGAAGCGAAGAATGCGGAGCAGTCGCAGCGCGGGAGGCGACGCCTCCCGTTGAAAGGGGAAATTGCCATCGGCATCGTCTATGACCGATGATGGATACGGAACGGATACGCACCGTTCTGGGGTGTCGAAACCCCGATAGACAAGTGAGCGTCGCCGGACGCTCTAAGCAACTCCCTAGACCTTTTGGCGTCGGGGAGCCTGTGGCGTATGTCCAGGCCCCTAAAGCTAAAGGCCGCAGGAGCCTGTCTATCGGCTTTCGAACTCCCCGACCTCGGGTTATAGGGCTGTTTGCGGGGGCGCACCGCGGACTTTTTTCCCTCCCCTTTGATTGAGGAGTTATGCTGATTCCGCATAATATTTCCCCGAAATGTTTCTTGCCGGTCTCCAAGGGGCCGGGATTTGTGTTGCCCTTAGGTAAGCGATGGAGGCACGGCTTTGTGCGCATGACAATTCCATGTGCGAGAGCGACGGGGTATCCGCGATGAGTGCCATTCGCGAACTGACCTTCGCGCCGAAAGGTGGAGGGCGTCTGCCGCTGCCGGACCGGTGCAGCCTTGATCTTTCCTGTTTTGAAGAACCGGAGGTACAAGACGCGCTGGCCGTCGCCATCGAAGAAATACTCTACGTTGTGACTTTTTCCGGGATCGAGTTGCAGGCGTTGGACGGCGTGACAGTCACCTCGGACTGCCGTGCGGCTGCGTGCGCCCTTCAAGACCTTCCCCAGGGCCAGGTTCCGTTAGAGATGAATCCGCAACCGGAGGTCATGGAAATGGCACGGACGGCTGCGGTCCGCCGTGAGGGAGACCTGCGTTTCCATATCGTGCTGCGCCGCGGCCTGGCGTTATCGACACTTTCTCCTGAGCCGGAGATGCAAAGGTTGGCGCTGGGCTGCATCGCCCACGAAGCCGCGCATGTGGAACATGAGAGCCATCTGTACCGGATGTTTCCTGACAGCTATGGAAAACCGCTGGAGTGCGGCAACCGTTCGCGGCAGACCTATTTGAAGGCGATGGATGTCTGGAGTGAATATGCTGCCTGCCGGTCTTCGGCGACGTTTCGTCCGGAAGCGGTTGAAGAGTTTGAACGAATTCTGTGCCGGGCGATCGAAGACAGCTTTGCAGCGGCACAGGAACAGATCAAGGCACATCTGGAGGGGCGTTGCGCCGGCGATGTGTTTCGTGAGCTTCAGCAAATCTTCGGTGATGTTTTTATCTGCGCTGGTTACCTTCTCGGCCACGTCCACGGGGTGGAACGAAATCTGAAAGATCGCACCGCGCGCCTGGACGAGGTCTTCCAGAAGAATCCGGCGGTGCAAGATCTCATTACCCGTCTCGAATGCATCCTGCATGAACTTTGGCTGCAGGAGTTCGTCTGGGAGTCCATTGAGGTGTTTGCTTCCATCTACGATCTGATCTGCGAGATGATGGCCCAGCGCGGACTGGTGTTTGCCAGATACGGAGAGGAATGGCGCATCGTCATGTATGAGGAGCGGGAAGCAATAGAAGCGGCCAGAAAAGCTCTGCAACAGTGGACTACTCCGCCTGATGAACAGGTGGAGTAAACAGGCGTCACTCTGTGCGTCGCTGCTTCTGATCGATCGGGTCTTTCAGCGACACGCCAACGGTCCTGGTCTGAGACGTTGAGGTTTTGAGGGTGAGAGTGACTCTGCCTGGACGTTTCAACTCCTCGCTAAACACCCAGGGCGGTACTCCTTTACGACCGTTGATGGCAAGAATCTCATCTCCCGCAACGGTGCCCGCGTTCTCCGCTGGTGATCCCGGCAGAACACCATCAACGAGGATGTCGCTATAGTATCTCCCGGTGCTCTTACCTCAGCCAAGTTTAGTTTCCTTATTCGTGCGCGTCAGCGCACCAGATTCAGGGTCGCATGCGGCAGGAACAGGCCGCTGAGGTGGGAAGTGGAGAATGCGTAGCAGTCGCAGCGCGGGAGGAGGCCCCTCCCGGGAAAATTAGCTTAAGTCTCAAGCATTCGATATGGAAGGGCAGAATCTGAAAGGATAGAGAGGCACGATAAATCTGCGGGCCAAACAAGAGTGAGCGTGTCTGTATCGCCGTAACGGACCTGACTATGAGCGAAAGCAAAGCCAATCCGCATTTAACGGTGGAGGTGCGTCCGCGGCAAACACGGGCACCATATCCAGTACATGGCGCAATAGAGGAAACGATGAACGAGATTCGCCTTGAGAAGCAGAGCTGGCTATTCGATGAGAACGACCCAATCGGGCCAGAAGGGGGATTTGGAGCGGTCTTCTCCGGCCTCTCTCTCGATGGACAAGCAGTGGCGGTAAAGCGGTTGAAGGTAGATGCGGAGATGTCCGCACATCGCGAATTGCGCATCGCCTCTCAGCTCGCCGGAAAGTCCACGAGCCATATAGTACCGATCTTCGACTCCGGCGAAGATGCTGAAACGGGCAGGTATTTTGTCGTGATGGCCCTGGCGGAGAAGAGCCTACAGGGAGATCTGGAAAACGGTAGGCTCTTTCTGCAAGACGAAGCGATAGATATCCTCCGTCAAACCTGCGATGGCCTTGTAGAACTCGACGGTCTTGTGCATCGTAACTTGAAGCCGGGAAATCTCCTCTTTCACCAAGGAGCGTGGAAGATCGCCGATTTCGGAATCGCAAGATTCGTCGAAGAGTCCACATCCCTGCAAACCTTAAAAGGCTGTCTTTCACCGCAATACGCGGCTCCAGAACAGTGGGATTTCGACCGAGCGGAGGTCGCCACGGACCTCTATGCCTTGGGTTGTATCGGATACCGCCTACTGACCGGGCGCCTACCTTACCCAGGGCCAACCATGGAACAGTTCCGGGAACAGCATGCAAAGGCGCATCCTCCAGAACTTCCGGATACGATCCAACCTCGACTGCGAACGCTCATTGGCATGCTTCTACGCAAGTCACCTCAGGCACGGCCTAGTCTTCAACGCGTCCGTGAGTTGCTGTCTGGCATGGACGTAACTCCTCAACAGCGGAATAGTGGAATCGCAGAAGCCGCAGCACGCCTCGAACAGGCGCGGGCAAAGGAAGATGCTGCCTCGGCTGCTCAAAGATCAAGTGAGGATTCCCGCGAGGGGCTCGCCGGATCTGGTCGTTCTGTGCTCGGACAGATAATGACTAATCTTCGAAATCGAATCCTGCACGAAGCTCCGTCAGCGACGCAGGATTCATCAGCCTATGTGACTTTTGGAAAGGCGCAGTTCTCGTTGCCTATCGCACGAAACTACGACTACCTGAAGACAATTGCTCCGAATAGTTTCCCTCGCTCCCAAATTGATGTTGTGTTGGCAAAGACGATAGAGATACACCAGCTGTCACCCAGATATGTTTGGGCGTCCTCAGTGCTCTACTGCCGGTTTCCAAACAATCAAGACTACAGGTGGTATGAGGTTTCGTTCATGATTTCGCCTTTATCGCGCGCGACGGGGCCAGCGCCCCTCAGTCTCCTCGAAGAGACCAACGACGCAACCAGCCGATATCATCATGCGGACTTCGCTTTATCCAAAACAATGCACTCCTATCAAGCGGCTTTCGGCCCCGTTCCTATCGACGATGAGAATGAAGAGGGTTTCATTGAACGGTGGATGACGGTCTTTGGAGCTGCAGCGGAGGGACGGTTGAAATACCCATCGAGGCTCCCACTTTCTGACTCCTTTTGGGAAAACCTTTCCATCTATGGGATCTAGAAGGAACGCGTTGGACGTTGGCATGCACGGAGAACCAGCCGAAAATACGCTTTCGCCCGAGAGTCAGCGAGTCCGTGACGTCTATGCCCACTATGGCCTAGCCATGTATCTCGCGCAAAATGTCGAACGGGGACTGTCGATGGCACTTGCATTGGAAGGACAGAGCCAACACATGACCACATGGGATTACGATGCGCGGCTTGCTGAGAACTATCAGAATACTTTCGGCGGGCTCATATCAAAATTTATCGCGTCGCCCATTGGACTCTCCTCCGGTTTGAGTGATCGGCTTAAACGAGCAAGTCTCCAAAGGAACGATCTCGCTCATCAATACTTCTGGGATCGCGCGATACAATTCGCCTCCTCCGATGGTCAATTGGAAATGATTGCTGAACTCAAGCAAATCCAAGATGAGTTCACTGCGCTGGACGATGAATTGGGTCTGATTGTTGACGCGTTCGTCCAAGGTCGCGGAGACAGTGTTGAAGACTTCCACTCCCGAGCAGAACTATCACTCAATGCATTTCTTTCGGGTTCTCAGACACCTCATAACTCTGAGAGCGTACCGAATCGAGTTGAGGTTATAGCAGCTCAGGTATGGAGTGTTAACCCAGACGACCCCGGAAATCTTGTACTCATCTCCAGCGAGGGACGGCATTTGATTCCAGGGGAAAGGGGTATCTGCTTCGGCCCAACCTCGATTCCGGTCGGAGTCATTCCAAGAACACTATTGTTCGATAAAGCGTTCCCTGTCCAGATCAACCCACGACCGAAGACTACTGCCCCCTGGAATTACGGCATTCCACTCGCCAATGGCCATGTTTTACGAGCCGAGACAAAACCCGGCCTTGCACCGGGTCAGTTCCGTGTCTGGATTCAGAGGCCGCGGAAATCCTGAAGACTCGATGAAGCCCCCGCAAAGACCGGAGCTAAGACAATGGCACAAGGCCCGATCCTGATATTCGACAAATCGACTCTTCAGGGACTGAATCCGGATCAGGCGAACTGGATGGACAACTTCTTCATGTCCAATATCACGCCGCTGTTTTATATCGAGACCTTGGCGGACCTTGAGAAGGAGGTGAAAGCCGGAAAAACGCCGGAGCAGGTCGTTGGTGAAATTGCTTACAAGACCCCAGATATGCAGGCCTATCCGAATCTTTACCGTCTAACACTGATCTGGGGCGAACTCATGGGCAAAGGAGAGATCGTGATGAACGGTTTCCCGGTTGTTGGTGGAGGGAAGCCCGTGACGTACGAAGGTGCCAAGGCCATCATTTATGAGCAGTCTGCCGAGGAAGAAGCGCTTAACCGCTGGAAACAGGGAGATTTCCTCGACATCGAAAGAACAATCGCCGTGGGGTGGCGAAACGAAGTGGAATCTCTCGACCTTAAAGCAATGTCCGCCAGCTTTAAGGGAATACACCAGGCGGCAGGCCGTCCCACAAAACTCGAAGACATCAAGGCCCTAGCTGACAGGATTATTGACGGTCCCGACCAGGAAGCTGTCTTGCGGATGGGCCTCGCATTCACTATCAGCGACGAGGGTTGGGCGAATCAGATGATCGCACGGTGGGTAAACCTTGGGCGTCCGAAGATCCGGAACTACGCGCCATACCTTACCCATGTGTTGACGGTGGATCTCTTCTTTTGTCTGGGAATGGCAGCAAGCCAGATAGGAACTGAGCGCAAGAGCAACAAAGTCGATATTGCTTATCTGTATTATTTGCCATTTTGCATGGTCTTCACATCACGCGATGATCTGCATGTTCGCTCCGCTCCGCTATTCTTTAGGGCGGACCAAACATTTATACATGGGGATGCTCTCAAGGCTGATTTGAAGCGGTTGGACGAGTATTATGACGCTCTACCTGAGACGGTGAAGAAGCAGAGCATTTACAGTTTCGCGGCGTATCCTCCGAATGATAACTCTTTCCTTGTGACGCAACTATGGAATAAGCACCTGCGGCCGCCGGAAGGATACGTGCCGAAGCCACGGAGTTATGACGGAAAGACCATTTATGTGCCACCAGCCGGAAGCGACCCGAAGGAGATCATGAAAGCGCTCGATGACTTCGAGGCGAATGCTGTTCCGCTGGAGACCAGGATTTCTGTCTCAATGGACGAAGCCGCAGCCGTGCAATTCAGCAAGTTCATCCTGCGCAAGAAAGGCAAATGGACACGCATTGCCGCGGAGGATGAAAAGTGAAGACATTCGACCGTTGACTGGGTGTCTTGGACGGCATCCGCGTCTAAAACAAAGAAACCTTGCGAAGAAGCTGTCCCTCTCTGGTTGTCGAAGCACGTTGCGCGGTTATCTCCGTGGCCTCCCCACGTTCAGCATGAGAAGCTGCGTCCCACACAGTGCGAGTATCGTCCTCGGTGACGATCTATGCTTCGGAAAGGAGATCAAAGTACGTTCTTAGCCGCTTCGCATCCGAGGTGCCCACACATGCGTCAAGAACCTCATCCGAAAGAGCCTGTACGTCTTTGACCCTGCTGCACCCTTGACCCAGCAGGGCAAGGTATTGCCCTCTGGCGAGACTAAAGGGAAGTTTCGTCAGTACGAGTGCAGATGCTGGCATTCCGAGCTCTACCCTTAGAAGGATTTCATCGAGGGCGGCCAAGAACGATGGGTTCTCTGGAAATAGCGCGGCCAAAATCTGATGCGCTGAGCGAAGATGGAAGCGGGTCCCTTCCGCGATCCGAATGATGTCGCCGTAACCGATGGAGCCTTGAAAGGGATTGGTAGTGTAGCGGCGTTCCAATTCATCAATAGGGGTTCCCTCTATCCAATCCCAGAGAATGGCTGCCCGCTTACACCGGCATAAAAACTCAAACTGGTCCGCGGCATATTTTTGAAGTTGTTGAGAGACTCCGAAACCGTATCTTTGATTGACTTGACTGACGCGGATCGTTTCGGCTTGTCCCCGCTTCATGATCGGGGTGTAGATCCCATCCATTTCTGGAAGAACCTGAATGATGGCCAGTATCGCTGTCCCGGCGATCGTACCAACATCAATGCGTTTCATGAGTTCAACTAGGCGAAGCCCCGACTCGAAGGAGAGTGACGATGCACCGCAAGCGCGACCCAACAACGTCAAATGGATCAGATCTCCCTCCATCTCGGCCAACCCCGCGTGGAGGAGCCGATCTAGAAAGCGTCCCAAATCCCCCTGGATGGCCATAGCCCATTGGGGATTTGCGAGAGAGGCACAATAGCCGCCGTAGGTATTTACGAGCAGCCCTGGAACCTCTGACGCTCTTATGCCCCGAACCTGGCTCAAGAGCCGTAGCGTCCAAGTTGGCAGATCTTGGGTTTGAAATGACGAAACCACATCTTCCGGAACACCGAGAACATATTTCTGAAAGAGGTACGCTCTTTCGAAAGGGGTGTCCGCAAGGATGATAGCCTTCCCAACTTCGTTGAAGCCGAGTCGACCGGCTCGGCCGGCCATATTCTTGTACTCGGCGACAGTAAAGGGTCTGCCGTCCTCGCCCTTGAACTCATTTTCTGCCAAGATCACTGTTGAAGCCGGGGTATTGATTCCAGCTGCAAGCGTCGTCGTCGCCGCGAGGACATGGATCCCTCCATTTGGGTCGCGAAATCCGTTTTCAATCGCTTCTCTTTCTCCACGCAGCAAATTTGTACTGTGAAAAGCAGTACCCCCGCGGAGGCAGTCGCGGAGATCTTGGGACGCCCCGGTAAGGTCTTGGGACGGCAATGTCCCGATTATGTCGCTGGCGGGCTCGAGCCCAAGTTCATGCGAGAGATATCTTGCGCAACCCTGCGCCGGACCCCGCATGTTGCGAAAGATGATCAACTTCTCGCCCTTCGCGACAAGTTGCTTGGCGAGGGGCACGATGACATCTTGCGAACTCGGCTTATCCCTACGTTGGATCACCTGAAAGGGTTGCAGTAACTGTTCCGTTTTTGTCGCCTTATCGATATCGACGAACTGCAGGGTGCCACGCCTGTCGAGAACACCCTCAATCAGTGGGACGGGACGTTCGGTTGACTTGAGTAGAGGGAGGCTGAGCCAGCGGTCAAAGTTATTCAATTTGCCAATGACCGCTGAAAGGATGATCAGCTGAGGCTCCACGCCACGCTCCTTGACCCGAAGGAGCAGGGCCAGGATTAACTCGACCGTGATCCCACGAGAGGGATCGGTGATGAACTGGCCTTCGTCAAGCACCAGCAGACCTAGTTGGTTGAGCAGTCGAGGCGACGCGAGCGCTAGATTCAGAAAGGTCTCGTAGGTGAAGAAGCCAAGATCATATCGTCCACTCAACACGGAGGGGACACCATCGGAAGCGTCTCCGCTGCACCGGATGACGCGAAGGCCCGCTGAGCCGTACCGCGCGGTGAACTCCTGGTACTTCTCATGTACCAGTGCCCTGTACGGAAGGAGAAAGGCTGCCTTCTTGCCCTCGGCGACTGCTTGGATCGCGGCAAGTTCACCGATCATTGTCTTCCCTGAACTTGTTGGAGCAACGACTAAGAGCGACTGCCCTTGCAGAATGCCATACTCATTGACGGCTTTCAGTTGGAGAGCGTTGAGACCCGCTGGAAATCGATGCTTCCAATTGCTGACGACTTCCGCAGAGAGACCCAGGCCAGCAAGCTCCTCGAAATCTCCAGAGACAAGTTTTGTCGGCAATGAAGGAAAGGCTGCACGATAATTTTCTCCGCGCCGTAAGAGTGGGAACGCTAATCCGCCTTGGATGCTTCCTAAAAACACGGGCGTCTGCGTGATGTGCATCCTCTCGGCTTCCACCCGAGCGAACTTGATGATGTTCCCAGCAATTTCGGGAAAGCTCACAGAATCGTGGGCAGAACCGGAGATTGCGGAGATGGTCCCCGAACCGTTTACATGAACGCTCTCTGCCATTGTTTCGATGATGCTGTAGGTCAACAATCCATGACCTGTGCCAGGCTGCTCCCATGCCGCCTCGTTGGCAGCGCACGCGGCGAGTAGGATGCGCCCTTCTCCCGCTATCTCATGAAAGATGAAGGGGTTTCTTGGTTGGCCGATAGATTCCAGGACACGGGCCGGAGCTTGCCCGCTAAAGCAACAGTCCAGGATACAAAGGACCACGCGGGCCTTGCTCTGTTTAAACGCTTCGGAGAGATCGCGCATCGACAACGCTGTATTCGGCAGGTCTGCTACATCCGTGTCGAAGCTAATCAAGTGCCCGTCAGGAGAACCATGCCGGCGAAAGTGATGATCAGGATGTCATCCTCTAGCGCATCGGACAGGGTTCCCAGGATTGCCTCTTTCATCGTCGCGAAGTCCGCCAGTTCGTCGGTCAGGAGGCGGGACGACAGGCCTTCTATCGTGTCCGAGAAGAGCGCCCAAAGCGCTAACGCGTCCCTACGCGCTCCACTTAGTTCCGGAATCTGTGGATCGGAATGTTTGTTGATACCGATGAATACTGCTTTCGTCAATCTGAACCTCCTTAGGGCCTTATGTCATCGCTGTTCAAGCCATTTCAGCAATCCGTCGAAAGCGACAGTCGTAAGATAGCCCTCAAAAGGGTCGGTCTTCGCGAAGATCGCAAGAGGAGTGGAAAAACAACTCACTCGTTAAAAGCAGGTCAACCAACTTATCGAGCGAAAGATACCGCCACAACCTAGTCGTGCCTGAAAGCTGCTTGGAGGATTGCACTTCTGTCATTGTCTGCGGTGTCTCCTTCGAATCTAATCTGTCGCTCGGATGGCCGTGACGTGCCCTCCTCGCGCTGGACTTTAGAATCCATCTACTTCAAACCTCCGTACCGCTTGATGTAGGCGGCTACTTCGCGCTTCGGCAGTCGGACAGAGGGATCGGCAGAAAAATAGGAGAGCGCAGCGTGCAGTGTCGCTGTCGTCGCCAGTTGATTGGTGAGGATCTGATCGAAGACCCAGAGGGCGCCATGCACCTCGATTTGGCTGCTCTCTCCAAGGGTTCTGAGTAGAGAGTCACCAGTTAGCAAAATGCACCCGTGATTGACCTCCGCCAGCGCAAACGCAAACCCGTCGTGGATCGATAGACGCGGTTGAGCACGAATGACTTCGCGAGCACGGGAGACCTGCGAGCCTGGAAGATCGACCACTTTGAGTCCTCCGCGAAGTAACGTCTTTTTCTCGTCGTCCGTGAAACTCAATAGCTCATCTTCAAACAGGGTATTGGGAATTAGGATTTCGAAGGGCAGCCGCAAAAAGACCGCAAGCAGAGATGCCTTGCGGAGATCAATGAGACAGCTCGAGTCACTGATGATGATCCGCATGTAGCTCTTGCGGTCCTTTCAAGCCGGCTTCGACTCGGGGTAACGGTATGCGCAGCAGTTCCGCGGCCTTGCTGAGAGATACGAAATCTTCCGCCAGCGCGCGGTAGCACAGACGTTCAAAACGCAGCGGACGTTCCCTTTGACCTCTCTCTGCTGCCGGTTCGAGTTCGTGCGGTTCCTGCGTTCGCCAACCACGAGCTATGGTCTGAAAGGCATAAGTCAGAATGGAGTCGTTGATCACTTCGATCTGCTTCAGGCGCATGAGGAGCGCGGCGCCGCTCACCCGATAGAGTCGTTTCAAGGCAATTAGCTCTTTGTAGCCGAGCGCATTCCGCTCTTTTCCAACCTCCCGAAGAAGATGCTCCTTCGGCATCAGGAACGCACCGGCAAAAAGGTTTGCTGCTTTCTCTTCTTCCTTGTCCACCAGGCTCTGAGGATCGATCAGCCGGTGAGCCAACTCATGGGCCAGGGTCAGCCTTCGGCGTTCCAGAGAAAACCGGCTGTTGATCACGATTACAGGCAGGCCGGGTGCTCCTTGCTGCCGGGCGACCATACAGGTAAACCCCGAGACACGTTCTGGAAGCTCAACCATGAGAACTTTGAGACCCTTCTCCTCAAACAGTTCGGTCATATTCGGAATCGGGTCGGTGCCGAGCTTCCACTTCTCGCGCACTTCTCGCGCCAACTCCTCAGCGTCCGCTATGGCCCGCAGTTTCTTCAGAGAGGACAGTGGCGATTTCCATTCCGCACTGTCCAGCTCGAGAACGTGCTCGATTTGGAGGTAGCGTTCGATCCACTCGAGTACCTCGGTCTCTACGCCTGCCCTATCCGCCCCAGTCGTATTTGCCTTGGTGCGAAACTCGACGCCGGAGAGCAACAGGCCTTGGGTGTCCATAAGGTAGCTGACGGATACGTGGAGGGCTTTAGCGAGCGCCATGAGAACGCCTGAGCTCGGAATATCCTCTCCTCGTTCGTATTTGCCAATCGCCTGGGGAGTAACTTTGTGGTCCATAGCAACTGCCAGATCACGTAAAGACAGGCCTGCCTTGCGGCGGGCCAGCCGAATGCGGTCTGCGATCATTTAGTCCTCCGGTTTACAGATGCACATTTTCAATATCTATTGTAAACTACCCTGTGTCGCCCCATCGCCTTTTGGAGGTAACCATGGGAGCACTACTCTCACCGTTCTCGACGAGCACCGAACTCGCACAACTGATCCCTCCTTACGTTCCTCAGGCATTTCCGTGGGTCGGCGTCCGCCAACGTTTCTCACAACTCAACCAAAACACCAGCCTCACGCTTCTGCAGAAGGTAGATGGGCGAACGAAACTCAATGGCGTTCTCACCTGCCTCAATCAGCGCTACTACGAGCTGTCGTCTGGTGAGGCTAACAGCCTGTTGATCGGCTCCTGGGGCAAGGACCTGGCCACTCGTCCGCCGCGCGATGTGGACGTCTATTTTGTGCTCCCGCCGGATGTCTACTATCGCTTCCAGAATCGCCTCGGAAACGTCCAGTCCGCGTTGCTCCAGGAGGTGCGTGGGGTTCTGGCACCGACCTATCCAACCACTACGATCCAGGCAGACCGGCACGTTGTCCTCATCAGTTTCGGCAGCTATGCAGTCGAGGTTGCGCCGGTGTTTCTGTTGACGGATGGTAGCTACTGGATCTGCGACACGACGGGCGCTGGCCGCTACAAGGTCGCCAATCCTATCGCCGAGGCCACGTACATCCATCAGGTAGATCTGGCATGCGACGGCAATTTGCGTCCCCTGATTCGCATGCTGAAGGCCTGGCAGAAATACTGCTCAGTTCCACTCAGGTCGTTTCATCTGGAGTTGGTCGCTGCGGAGTTTCTGGCTCAGAGTCCCTGGCGTCAATATGACTATTTCTGGTTCGACTGGATTACGCGCGATTTTTTCGCGTACCTCTGTTCCCGGACTTCGACATTCATCGCGGTTCCCGGATCGTCCGAGTGGATCGATCTCGGCGCCGAATGGCAGAGCCGTGCATTGACCGCATGGACTCGCGCAGCGAAGGCATGCGTCCTGGATCAGCAGAACTTCGTGGATGCCGCGGGTGAAGAGTGGCAGAAGATTTTCGGAGACGACATCCCCCGGAGGCCGCGATGGACCTAGCTGTCCAGAGCCTCAGCCAGGAATGCGAGCGACAGGAGGAGTCCTGCCTCTATACATCCACGGCACTCTTTGAGTGGATCAAAGTCCTGCGTCTTTGGCGGGTAGCGTTCATCATCTTGCCGCTTGTCTGTTCAGCTGTCGCAACCTCGGCCCTATTCAAGCACTGGGCCTGGGTCTCCGGCATCGCGATCCTGTGCGCTGGGGTGATCCCGGCGATCTTCAAGTCACTCGACCTCGACAAGGACATCGCCGCGATGACACGCTACGCGAATACGTTCAAGTCGCTACAAGACCGATTCCGCCAGGCTCGCAACATCACAGCACTCGGTGACTTCGATGAGTTCAGAAAAGAGTTTACGTCGCTGAGAACAAAGCTCGACGATGCACGCATGGCTAGCATTCCCGTACCGGAGAGGTACTTCAAGAAGGCACAGCGCAAGATCGGGCAGGGCCACTACGAGTTCCAGGCCGACACTTCATCGGGGAAGAAATAAACACTCTGCACACGACAGCATGAGCATTCGGAGAACAACTCATATGGCGACGCAAGCGGATTTCGCAAATCTGGATCAGCTCAACCTCCTCGAGCACGGCGATTCGCTCGAAAGGTTCTACTGGCCCATGGTATCGGCCTCGCTGTCAGAGTACGAGACCTTTTGGCGAGCCTTCATCGTCCTTCTGACCAACCGTGTAAATCCTTTGGCTTACAGCGATTGGGTCATGGTCCGCCCATGTTTAGAGGACAAGTACGAGTCATTGTTGATGGCCAATTACTCAACTTTTTATCATTGCGTAGTGGCGTACACCCGATTGGAGGCGGCCAGGAAAGCGAAGAATGAGCGTGGCTTCAGCCACCCCGAACTGTTTTTCTTCTCCGCCAAAGCCTGCATCGACAATCTGCTTTCGTTCCGCGAGCATGCGCATGCGATTCTCCGAGAAGCAGGGATCGTGCAAACCCTTCCGGCATCACCTAAAGACCTGTTCGAAGAGATCTCTTCGTATCGCAATGTGTTCGCTCATCGACCATTGCTGGGCCGAGGCTCGCATCACGGACGCGAAATGATTTTGGAGGTTGATCGTCTTCCGTCGAGAGATGACCCTTTTCCTCGTTGGAGTTCGACCATGACGCTCTCATCGACAGGAATGACAGACTCGATTGACTATCAGGCTGCGCTTTTGCGCGATCTCGCTGCCTATCTCCAGGGGATGTGGAAGGCGTTCACGGTTGGGTTCACTGCCCTGAGAATCGAGAACGCCTTTATCGACGATGTAGCGCTCAGAGCATTTCTTCCAATCTATGGAAGCATTGGGATCTCGGCTATTCCGAGAGCGACCAATCCGTTTGCAGCTTCTGGAACATTGGTCTTTGACCTGAAAAATGCCGGGGCATAAGTTCACACAGAGTTCCGACGAGAAGGAGAGGAATGGAACCGGAGCAGTCGCCATCTGAGAACATTGAAGAGCTCATTGCAGGCTCGACGCTCAGCGATTCGATCCAGATCGCAGTAAGCGGCCAATTCGAAACCGAGAAAGACGGCAAGGCGCTGGTGAATGCCTGTTTTGCCATTCTGAAACTCGGAGGTGCTTATCTCAATCTCGAGGGTCTCGAAGGCATTTCGGTCGCAGATGACTACCTTGGCGCTCTAGCCAAGATCGATCGCGGCTTCGGAGATCAACCGACCGCGCAGCCTACTCGTGACGAATTTGGAAACGGGTTTGCTATGACGCTTCCCGTACGTCGGGACGGAGTCATGAAGTCGTATATCGTTCTCGACTCGCGACTCTGCCGTCCGCTGGTCGACCCGGAGAACGCTGCGTATCAATTTGCCGTGCACACCATGATGCATGAAGCGGCACACGTTCACGACCATGCAGTACAGTACAACTGTTTTCCTGGTTTCTATGGCACCACGATTCCGGGCCTCTGCGAACGAACCCTAATCGAGTTCGCTCTGACCGGATGGGACGAATACATCGCTTCGCGCTTGAGCGCGCCGTGGGGAACTTCTGACTATGTCAGTTCTTTTGAAGACGCTCTCGTTCAGATGATTGAGACTGCGCGCCAGAGGGGCAATATCGCGATTGTCCAACATGATCAACATGGCGATATCGGTAGAACAGGGATCGCGCTCGCATCTATCTATGGTTCGCTTCTCACGCGCGCCTCTTACGTGCTAGGACACGTGGAAGGATTGGGGAATGACCTAGCTGTTGAAGCGCCTCGATGGAGCCAACTGGTCGAACAAACTCCTTGGTTGGCTCCCTTCTGGGAGCAGTATCGTTCGCTTCTAGCCTCCATGTTTGCCACCTACGGACAGTGGACGGGGATCGATATTCTCAGTCCCCTCAAGGAGCTATTCCAGAGTTATCTTCTTGCCTGTGGAATCCTCCTTCAAACGCGACCTGACGGGAATTGTTCCATGTACTTCAAAAGAATGTGAGCGCGCCCGCGCACACATTGAGGTTCGCTCGTTCAGCAAGGAGACTGTGCGAATTATTCATTGAAGGGTACGAGCTGAGATTATGCTGTTGCCGACGCGGCCGGATTACCATAGGACACGATCTTCTGATCTTGCAGAAATGTTCTATGGCATGAGTCGCAATAGGCCATATGGATCTGGAGCAGAGCCCATTCTTCCTCGGAGATTTCACCTGATTTATAGAGGAGAGATAAAGCAGCCAATTCTGCGTGCAATTGAGGCGTCACGGAAGAAGAATCCCTTCACCTAAACAGTTTCCCACTTACCTCTTCCGATCTTGGCAGTAATCGTTCTAAGCCGCAATGAGACTCTTCTGATTGGCCAAATTTACTCTTGGTATGGACCATATAGAGGACAAAGCACGCATAGACTTGCCTTGTTACGCTTCTGATACTGATTGGGGAGATCGCGGGAGCTAACTGATCTGTGATCCAAGAAACTTGGCTACGTCGGTGATGTAGTCATGGATCAAGATCCAGAGTTCTCGCAGAGGCCGTTCGGGGTAAACCTTGCCATCAGCCGGAAGTGTCATGCCTACCTGCGGATTCACGCCAGCCTGAGGGCTTGCGAATCCTGTCTTGCGCTTACGCCAATACTGCATCTCGTGTTCGATATGTTCGTTCCGGAATTGCGCGATCTGCGTATTCAAAGCCTCAGCACTTGCCTGCAAGGCCGCAGGGAGCAGTGTGAAAACTGTCCACTCAACCAGCGTGGAGTGGCTTTGGATACGCTTCTTGATCGCAACCTTTGGCTGAGCGATTTGCTTGAAAAAATAGTTGAGCGTCAGGGCTGCGCGCGTAAGAAGGCGATTACCAAACCAGTAGAACGATTCGATGTCAACGACAGCTTCTTCGAGCGAGAGGATGTGAGCGTTCCATGCCTCGAATGGGATCGTCACGGGTCCCATGAGGTACTTCTCATGGAATGCCTCAATGGTCTTTCGCTTCGCTTCATAGTTTCTGCATACGATTGCGAGCGGAATAAGCCCGGCGCTGCATTCCTGGACACGGTCGAAGAGCTCCCTATGGTCACGGAAGGCGTTAATTCCAAGCCAGCAGAAAATCCAGTACTCAGAAACAAGATGCTCCGGCCCCTTGTCCTTTAGCCAGACGAACTTACCGCCCGGCATCTGCACAACCGCTGATTCGGGGACATACATAGATGGAGTATAAGATGGCGCACCGCCTGGGAACTCGGTCTACGGTGCAACGGACCGATCTGGGGGGGCGACGCTTACGTGTGTAACGACTACCAGAATAAGGCTTGAACCCCGTCAAAGCCCCATACCCAGCTCTTCAACTGGCAGCACAGGTGCTGATGGGGACGGGATGTCGAGAGTTGAAGCGATGCCATCTTGGCGTGAAACTCCGATCTCCGCTTCAGGTACAGTTTTCTGCACCGCAAGCTCCCGTCCGTCAGATGTATAGAGGGTGAGCTCGCGGATTTGCGGAGAGAGTCGCGTGAACTCCTCCTGCTGCTGGGCAAGCTGGGAAGCATCCCCGGTCACAAGAACACGATCGACAGCAGCGTGGTGAGCGGTATCTACCGCGTAACCGTATTCAATATGCCGGGCGTTATCGGGGTTTAATTCGGTTGATTTTCCGTTATCAAGTCTCACGGAGAGAGCATTGTCCCCGCCGATCCGCTCCACGGTGGCGAAGTTACCTACACGAATATGGGCGTCGCCGTTGGAGTCGGTGAACCTGATTCGTTCACCTACAGCAACGTCGCGTTGCTCCTCGCGGTATACCGAACTCTGCGCGGTCTGCGTTTTCAGAAATGCGGGATTGTAGGATGTCTCATTGCCGTCGCGAGTCGCAACGGTAAGAGTGTTGGCCCGCGCATCGACGGAGAGAACTGTGGCTGTGCTGTTGTCGGCGATGCCATGCTCCGCAGGACTGCCAACCTTATAGTGAATCTCATCACCCGGTGCGTAGTTGGCGGCGAGACGAGGATTGCCGAAGTGCTGCTCGACCAAGACTGGGACAGAGCGGCTTTCCTCTGCAAGCCGCCCCTGCTGTCGCAATTCATCGCGGATAAGCTGGGTCAACTCCCGGCGCTCGCCGGCATCAGGTGCAATGACGACCGCACGATCTTCTTGGGCAGTGTAAGCAAGAGCGACGGCGGCGAGTCGATGTTCCGAGCTTGCATACTCATGGACACGCCCTTGCTCTTGTAACTTTGCCGTTCCGGTCGCAGGATCGTTCGCACGGAACGCGGCCACGGCCTGTCGGACTTCGGTCGCGGAACTCGATGGCCGGAAGTCTACGGCGGCGGTCTTCGAGATATTGGTCGCTAGCCGTTGGCCGAGAGTTTCGGCATTGTTGGTATACACACGTGCATCGTCGGACGCCCGCGAGATGGCAACGTAAGCAAGCCTGGTGTTGATCAGAGAGTGTGCGCCGTCGGTGTCGAAGTGAGCCAGAACCCGGCCTGCGGTGAGTCCCTGCGAGCTGTGCGAGGTCACGGCGTAGCCATGATCGAACTGGCGAAACTCAGCCGTATCAAATGAGATGGTGCGCTCGGCTTTCCCATCCATCCGCACGGACATTCGACCGTTTTCAATGCTGGTGATGATGCCAAGATCCCGGTTGGCGACGCCAAGCTCTCTATTGTTCGAAGTCATTTGAATCCGATCGCCAGTGGCGAATTCGCGCTCTGTTTCGCGGAAGACCTGGACGCCGCGCAAACGCCGTGGGTCATAGGTCACATTTGATCCGTTCGCAAGCTCCACCGTGAGCGTGTTGGCGCGTGCATCCACGGTGCGGACGGTGGCGAAACTGTCCCGTTCGATGCCCTCGGCCTTGCTGCCGGTGGTGTATTGCAACACGTCGCCAGCGTTGTAACGCGCGGCCCAGGTACGGTCGGCTCCGGTCATATCGGAGCGATGCGTGAGCGTGCGAAACGCCTGCCCTTCTGGTGACAGAACACCTTTTTGCAGCAGCTCGGCCCGGATGGTCTCGTTGATCTGCTGACGGCTGCGATTATCGGGAGAGACAACGATGGTGTTCTCCGGCTGCATAACGTAATCCCTGGCGATAGCAGCGATGCGCTCCTGCCTGTCTGTTATCTCTGTAATGCGGCCCTGGCTGGCGAGCATGTCGATGCCTTGCTGGGTATTGTTCTTCGCAAGCTGCTCTACCGCTTTCAGCAACTCAGGAGCTTTCTGCCTCATGATTTGGTCAAGTTGCGAGGTGCGCATCCCGGCATCTTGCATCTGCTCAAAGGGCTTTCCGGCATCCACGCCCTGATGTTGGCTGGTGTCGCCGATCACCAATACACGGTCATTGGGATTGAGCTTGTCGAGGAAGGCTCGCATCTGTCGTGTACTGGCGAGGCTCGACTCGTCGAGCATATAAAGGTGCCGCAATTCAGGGCTGGCGCTCGGATGGTTGTCGCCACGCGCAAGAAAGCTCTGTAAGGTTGTAGCATCGATTCCAACCTCGCGGAGCTGCGCCGATGCGCGGGAGGTTGGAGCAAAACCCTTGACGGTGTAGCCGCTCTTTTCCGCGCCTTCACGGATCGAAGCCAGCACCGTCGTCTTCCCGCTGCCTGCGCGCCCCTGCAAGCCATGAATGCGGTCCGTGGAATTGAGAACTTCCTCGATCACGCGACGTTGGGTGTCGTTCAGGAAGTCCCGCGAACGCGCTTGATCCTGGGCCAACTCGGCACTCATGATGGGTTGGACGGCATTGCGTCCCGCAACTACATGGGCGATGTTGGCGCGTTCCGCGGCCATGGTTTCCGGCGTCGTGAAACTGCGGCCCGAAGCGTATTTGGCGGTCTCCACGGAGCGGAGGTCACCACGCTGACGCCTCGCCTCGAAGGCGGCGCGAACCTCGGCATAAGTCGTCTCTCCCATGCCGCGCCGCAATGCATCGCGGAAGATGAGCCGCTCATCAGCGACGGCCTCGCGTTCAAAAAGACTGTCCCGAGCATAGGTGATGGCCTCCTTCGCGCGAGTCGCTCGATCTGGATTGCGCTCCTGAGTCTGGGCGCGTTCGCGGGCCTCCAGAATCACTTGTCGCGGCTGGTTGCCGTACTCGGCAGCAACGTTTCGATGGGCCTCCAGAACCTCTTCGCGCGTGAGGGTCTGCTTCTTGTCGCGTGTGGAGTGAGCTGCGATCTGCGCGGCTCTAGGGCCGCTCACGCCACTCCTTTCCATCTCATCCCTGATCTGTTGCGACCGCAGGCTCGACGCATCGAGATATGCCTGGCTATAACCTTTTATCTCTGGTGCGCCGCTCTTTCCAGGCTCGATTTCATAGCCGAGATCACGCAAGCGATACATCAATTCCGACTGATAAACCGCCGTGGCGAATTGCTTGCTTTCAAAGAATGGCCGCTCCTGAAGAGCCCTCGTCGAACCATCGGCTCGCTCGGTGACATTGAAGATGACGGCATGGGTATGGAGCTGTGGGGCGGCGTAGCCATCTACGGGCCGGGCGGTGTCATGTTCAAACTTCGCCACGATGAATTTGCCGGTATTCTCGGCTGGATTATTGCCGCCGATCCGCGCGTGCGTGTACTTCTCCAGTTCGTTCAGTGCTACCGTGACGGCAGCGGCGTGGGCTTCACGGACCCGGTCATCCCCTCCCACCAGAGCCGTGAGCGAAACCGACTTCGGTGCGGAGAAGGTGGCATCCCACCCAGCGCGATGCTCAACCGCTTTGACGGTCTTCCCGCTGGCCGTCTGGTACTCCACGGCCTCTCGGTGCCGAACCATCTGGGCCTCGGTCCGCGGGTGCTGGCCCTCCGACAAACGGGAAAAATCCTGAGCGGTCACCTCACCGGAGAGTCCCAGCGAGGTTGCGAGCCGCCCCTGCCACTCACCCTTTACCTCATCACCTTGTTTGTAATAACTCTGAGCGGCAGAGGTGTACTCCAGCTTGTGATACGTCTGAGCCTGGCCGGAGCTGAGCGCCTTTGGGATGGTCATCATGGCTACATCTCCCGGATGTATTCAGGACCATGCACCTCTTCCTGTTCGGTGTCGGTATCAGCAACCACGATGGGAGTAGGGGCAGGCGCGGGCAGGCTCACTTCGCCGGCGCGAGTCGACTCATTCCCATCTTGTTTGGGCCACGGAATGGGATTCTTTTCGAGGGCCAAGGGCGCATCGTTCGCCATAGCCTCTGGCGCATCAACTGTCGCCGGCTCAGGCTGTTCCGCCACATCCGTAGTCTTCTGAGTGCGTGGCTTGAGGGTATCGGGATCGAAACTCATCTCACCGTCCGGGGACTTACGCGGTAAGAATCCCGGCGTCGGCGTTGGCAGGTCCATGTAGTCGAAAGCGAACCTTGCCACATTGTTGCCCAACTTCAAATAAGCGTGGCGATCATCGAGGCCAGTGATCTCCGAACCCATTACCAGCGGCTCGATCTGACGTTCGACGGTGAAGTTCTTGCCTGACCTGGAGCCATCAAACTTCGTCTCTTTCAGGCGCTCAATCTCGACTTTGCCGATTGCCTCCGAAATCCATTCAGCGGCTTTGGGCTCCGCGGTCTTCATGAAGATTTTGGTGGCAGGTTGGGAAAGCATGACCTCGGCCAGGTGGCCGTAGATGACCTCAAGCTGGGCTTTGCCCTGGAAGCCCAACACCAACGGATTTTTCGACTTTCTGTTCTCGGTGATGGCCGTATGAAGCTGCGGGAGCTTCTGTAAACTCGCCAACTCGTCGATCACAAACCAGACGGGTTTCTGTCCCGGCTGCGGCGCGGTGAGCAACCGCATGACGAGCAAATCAATCCACAGCGAATGCAGCGGACGGAGCGTTTCCCGTTCGGGCGGACGCGATGTAATGAAGATCCAACCTTTCCGTGTTTTGGCCCATGTCCGGGCATTCCAGACGGGCCGCCTCTCATCCTTTTGCGGTAAAAGGCGGAAGCATTTCGCGACCAGGCCAAGGGACGAAAGGACACCGGCGCGCTGCGGCCCTGCCTTCCTATCTATATAGAAGGCCATCTCGGTTCCTTCGACCCGCTTCATCAACTCCGTATCGCTCGCCATCCACTCGGCAAGCTGATGCGGTGTCGGCCCCAGCTTCAGCAGATGCGCGAAAATCTGCGCGGGCGTCTGATGAAAGAACTCATCTTTGTCGGCAGTGGCCGGTTGGTAGAGCGAGGCCGCAATAGCATCAGCCTCGGCGTTCGACTCCATTTCCTGTGCCGGTCCCCAGTAGGGGCAGCGGGTGTCGAGCGGGTTGAGAACGATGTCACCGCGTCCGGCGTCGTAGAACCTCTGGATATACTCGCACGCGGGATCGTAGACGATAGCTGAGTCTCCACGCTGGCGAATCTGGCGAAGGCACTGCATTATTAATTGCGTTTTCCCCACGCCTGTGTCGCCCATGAGCTGAAGATGCTGGGCCTCTTTCCGCAGCGGAATCCGCATCATCTTGTCAGATTCCGTCGTCTTGAATCCGATGCCGTCTCCCTTCTGCACCTTGTTGAACTCCTTCGGCGAGAGCATGAGTGGGCCGCGCAGAACGCGCCCGTACTTCATCTGCCGGAACCGTTGGAAGTCTTTTGGGATTGCAAACCAGAGCATCGCCAGCAGGCACACGCCACCTTCGATGAAGCTGATTGTGAAGACGGCGAACAGCCCCTTGCCATCGAAGATCGCATAGCGCAGCCAATGATTCATCGCGGCATCCGCGAGCTTTTGGCTAGGCCCGCGAAACGGAAAGCGGTAGCCCTGGGCCTGTGCCAACTCCGACAGTGTGAACGGAACGACTCTGCCGTCTGGAAGCGTCATCTGCCCTGCGGCGAAGTCTACCGGCAGAGCGAGACGAGGTTTGGGTTTGCCGCCGCCGAGATACAGGAGCCGGTACGAACCATGCGTATGGACGACGGCTCCAACCTCGGCGCGGATGTACTCGGTGATGTAGGACCGCTGCAACGGTGGCAGCAAGAAATGAAGCCGCTGCCAGACAAACAGCACAGTGCAAAGCAGGGCCGTTGAGATGGCCGTGTAGCTCATAACCGGTGCGTGCGGCGGCCAGATGATCGTCTCTTTTCTACCCCATTGCGCTGCCATCGTTATCGCTCCTTTCCGGCATCCTGCGTGTACTGCTGCATCACTTCTTGAGCTGCCTTGTGCTTCTCTTTGCGAACCATCGTCATCGCTTCGGTGATCCACGTTGGCGATACCTTTTCACCCAGGATGAGGGGCTTGATGAGATTCACAAGCAGCATTCGCGTGGCTACCAGTTCTGTGAAGAGAGCTTCGCTGGCAGTGGCCCCCGCTGCATCGAGAAGTACATGACGCGACCATTCGCGTAGCGTGGTTCCGTCGCTCTGAGCTGCGGCATTGAGCGCAGCGGCCTCTTCCTCCGTGAATCGGATAGCTACGCTACGCACACGCGAAGGCCGACCCATCCGCTGTCTCAATCGTTCTTCAAGCTTCAATGTCCCGTTTGTCATTTGGCAACTCCGATGACCTCTTTCCTTGTTTCCGCCGGGAAACACTGTGTTTCCGGGCGGAAACGGAATCCTTCCAAGTCGTTGCGGCGAATGATGTTCCCGCCCGGAAACATTCACCTTGCAAAACACCACCCTGGAAGGGATCAAGTGTCATCCTCTTCCGGTGCGCAGCACCGTAGTGGCCCTGCCACCGATGTAGCAGCGGGATCATGCCTTCGATCCCGCCACGAATGCTGCTGGTTGTACTGGCGAAGATGCAGCGGATGCCGGCTTCTTTGCTGGCGGCTCCGCTGCATCATTAGCAGGCGCTCTGCGAATGCGAAGCGTCGAAGAGGCTTGCTTCGCTTGTGGTGTCTTCAGAAAGTCCTGGAAGTCGCGATCCTTTGAGAAGACATACGCAAGCGCCTGTTCCACCACGTCATCCGCAGATGCGTGGATGAAAGCGGCGTACTGATCGACCTGCGTAGCGGTTGAGTCAGTCAGCCGGATAGAGGCGCTGACCTGGCGGGTTTGGATGACTTCGAGTAGTGGCATAGCTGTTCTCCTTTGGGTGATGAATTCAGGCAATCTTGTTGCGGACAATCATGCGCTGCGCCGTGGCTGCAATCTCCCGCGCACGAGCGGAGCAAAGTGTCGCGGGAAGCTCAGGCTGTCTGCGGCTTTCAAGCATCGCGATCACGTCAGTGATCGGTGCTCCTTCCTGCAGCCAGAGACGAGCGGAAGCCATGTCTATAGTCCGCTGGGCGTAGTACATCGGATTGGGCTTGTCGGAGCGGTGCGAAGCCAGCTCCAGGGTGAGCGTCAGGGCATCTTTTCCGTGGGCAAGCTGACGCGAAACCGAAGCCCAATCATGCTCGGAGTTGGTCTGCATATCGCGACGTATCGGCTGTTGCGGGATAGGCGGAATCATGCAGGCTTCGCGCAGGACATACAGGTGAAAGTCATCCGGCTGGTAGGTCGCATCGGAGAGGTACTCGACGGTGACGAGCTGCGCCGGATCGTACTTGCAATTCGTGAATCCGGGGATGCGAAGAACCCGGTTGCAGTCCGTGCAGGAGATGTCGCCGTGGAACGCCATCGCAAGCAGCTTGAGCGTCATCTCCTGCGTGTAGAAGTCGAAATCCTCTACGCGCCACAACACCTGGTATTTGCCAGCGGATGTGGAGACAATCACATTCGGCTCCGGTACAAGCTCAGAGGCCCGGAGCGCAGCGAGCCGGGCCTCTCCGTTCACGTCGATGTCGATGTACAGGTGGCGAATGGAAGCGATGCAATCCTTGGTGCGCTTCCGGCTGCCGGAGAGCAACGGATTGGCAGCCACATAGATATTCGCTCCGTAGTGGTTTTCATGAGCGAGCCAGCCACGGTAACGTGGCGCGAGCGCCCGTTCCAAAGGAACGATGCGTTGCTGTGTCTTTGCGATGCTCTCGTTGCGAAGTAAGAGAGCGATGGTGTCACCCGGAGCGAAGCAACGGGTAAGAAAGCTTTGGGCTGTTTCGTTCATCTGGATACCTCCAATCCGTCCGGTACTGCGAGCGCGACGCCATGGCCTTTAGCAGCCGAAGAAGCCCGGCTGGATGCCGGACTCTTCGGAGAGGAGGAAGGGCCTATGCGGCCTCTTCCTCGGTGGATTCTTCTTCGTCTTCCGCCGCCGCCTTCTGAGCACGATCCAGCTTGAGAATCGAGTTGACCCGAATCTCCCAAACCGTCACTTCCGTGCCGGTCTTCGTGCTGTCGTATTTGCGGCTGCGCAACTCGCCCTCGACCTGGATATGAGCGCCCTTCTTGAGCGTGGCGGCGAACTCTCCGAGCTTGCCAAAGACCGCGCAACGGTGCCATTCGGTGTGCTCGATGTACTTGCCGTCCTTCTTGTAGGAGGACTTGGTTGCCAGCGAGAGAGTGGTGAGGCTGCGGTGGTTGTTGGTGCGAACTTCTGCATCAGCGCCGGTGAATCCGATGAGGGTGACTTTGTTTGAGTACATGGTGGTGATCTCCGTTTCGTTGAATTTCCCGTATCCTGCTCGGGTCACACAAGCGAAGCCAAGCGAGTGGGCCCGGCTCCCAAGTGCCAAGGAGTGCTTTCTGGGTGGGGCCCGAAAGAAGTTTGCGCGGTGTTCTTTGCCGCGGTTCTCAAACTTCTTTTGGGAGGAACCGAGACCCTGAAAGGGCGACATAGTCGAAGCAGAACGACGCCGAGCCGCAGGGCGCCGGTTTGGCCCCGAAGCGTGACCCCGAGCAGAGGACGGGATACGAGGCGGAAGGCTCCCCAATGCACCGAAGTCACACTCTCGATCCCGGCGGTGAATGTTCGCCCAAACCGCAGCCCATCTCATCGCTACGAAGGCTCCATAGAAGGATGGCCACGAGCACCCCCCGTCGCGCTCTCGGCTAAGCCGGAACGCCACGCTGGGCGCTTTTAGAGACGAGTTGGGCTGTGCAGCCGAATTGACAGCATGACGGTACATCTAAGTGACCTCGATTTCGGGTTCGGTTCTCTAGCTGTATGCCTGATGCTCAGGCGGCGGAAGCACGATAGATGTCCTCCGTCTGGAAGCTCTGGTCCGCGTGGGTGTATCCGTTCACGGTAATCAGCTCGCGCACCCGGCGACGGCCCGTGGCATCGCGCTCGCAGTACAGAACGAAGTCGATGGCCTCCGCTGTCTCGGAGCGTATGAATGCGTGATTGAGATTGGCCCGCGCACTCAGGGCCAGATCCGACAGGCGATTCAGCGCGTCCCATGCGGATTTTGCATGGATGGTGGAGAGCGTTCCACCATGACCGGTATTCATGGCTTGCAACAGGTCATAGCCGCACTCATCGCGTATCTCTCCCATGATGATCCGGTCGGGACGATGGCGTAGTGCAGCCGCCAAGAGCTGGCTCGGAGTGATGGCAACCTGGCCAGGAATCGCTTCAACAGCTTCCCAGCGGACGGCGTTCGGATGGTTCACTTTCAACTCGGCGGGCTGCTCGATGACCACCAGACGTTCATGCTGTGGAACATGGTCAAGCAGCGCCTTCATTAAGGTCGTCTTCCCCGAGCTGGTTCCGCCGCTGATGATCCCATTCTTTCGCTCGTTGATAAAGCCGATGACTTTGTCGCGGACGGGCTCTGGCAAGCTGCCAGCGGCGATCAACTCATCGGAGGTGTACCAGCGGTTGAATTTGCGGATGGTGAGTGTCGGCCCATTGATAGAGGATGGAGCACCCACAACCGCAACACGCGAGCCGTCCGGCAAACGTGTATTCAGGATCGGATTCTGGGTCGTGAGGTCTTGTCCAAGGATGCGGGCCACCCGCTCAATCGCCGCCTGTAGGCGGTCATTGGTATACGGCGTTGCCAGAGGGATATGCTCGATGACGCCATTGCGATCCGCATAGACGCCGGTGGTGCCATTAATCATCAAGTCGGAGATGGACGGGTCTAGGAGCAGAGCCCGCAACTCCTCGGGAAAGAATGGGAGGATCAGGTGGTAGCTCATCGCGTCGCTCCCGTGGTGGACGTTGCCGGAAGCGCCGGCAACGCCGCAATGGTTCCGGGGGCGATAGGATCCACGGAGAGTCGGTTCTCGTGGAACTCCGTGATGGTCAATCCGAGTGGGTTGATCGTCTCGAACTGCGGGAAGATGCGTGCCTGGTCGCTCACCTGCTTGGGGTTCAGATAATAGGTAATGCTCAGCATCCAATGCTCGGTGCGGGGCTCGCGGGAGTTCTGGGCAGAGTAGAACCTGTCGATGGCTACAAGGGCCGTTCCACGCGCGATTCGGGTACCCTGAACAGTCTCATCTGACATCGACGTGATGGTGACGTTCTTGACCTGCACGTCGCTCGTCTCGATCTGGCCCGCCACCACTTGCGAGACAAGATGATTCGCGTTGTCAGCTGTCATCAATTGCGAGGCGAGCGTCTGCGACAGAAAGTAGTAGTTGAGCGGGTATTTCTTCGCGATAGTGTCCCGGCCAATGGTGTAGCGATAGTTGGCCCAGTCCGTGAGATACGTCCGCACTTCGCCTTCGCGCGGACTGTAGTTGAGGTCGCTGTATTGGATCGCCTGCGCGCGGCCCATCTCATCGATGCGGATGTAGCGATTCGCAGTTGGGCGATGGGCGAGTGAGAAGTTAAGCCACATCGAACCAAGTAGCACTACTGTTCCGCAACCAATGACGAGACGGTAGGCTTTGCGCTCCGCATAGTGGGAGGCATAGACCTCATTCCCGATGTGGTCCGTGAGCAGGGCTTGCTCCGGCGTGAGCGCGCTTTCAACGGGTGCTGTGTGTGTGGACATGGGGAACTCGGCTCCTTTCTTCGATCGCGTGAAAGACGACAACGGTGTATATCAATCCGGCGATAAGGCATCCAGCAAACAGCACCAGAAGCATGTAGCGAAAAGGCCTAGCCAAGCCCAGACGCCGGAGCATTAGAACGTCAACGAGCCACCAGAAATACATCGTCTATATCCCCCCTGCCATTGCCACGGTGGAAACAGCTTTGCCGATGAATCCGCCCATGCTTCCCGCCATCCCAGCAGCGCCTCCAAAGATGGCCTGGGTCATGCTCGGAATGAACAACATATTAATGATGAAAGCGACGAAGACCATTAAGCAAGGGATCAAATTGGCGATCCACATATCCATGGAATAGTTGCCATTGAAGGTCTGCTGCAGAAACCCGTTCATGAATCCGGCCCACACATAGATGAAGGCGGCGGCAACGGCGCGAATCATGGCGAAGCTGATGAGGACATCGAGGAACTGGAAGAACTTTGCTTTGAAGGTCTGTGTCATGAGCAACGGCACAAAGACAGGACCGAAGAGCGCAGTCACACCGTAGAGGATGAAGGCGCTGCAATTGATGACGAACAAGATGGCCGATGCCAAGCCAAGCATGATTTGGACGAGTACATAGCAGAGGATCTGAACGGGTGCGGTGAAGGACGGCATGGACGTTCCATCGCCAGCGTTCTTGAGAAGCTGGAGCAACTGGTCAAGCGAGTGCTGATCGAAGGCTGCGACCATCGCCTGTGCGATGTAAGAAAAGAAGTGATTGATGCCGAAGCTGGCACCGGGAAACGGATTCACCCAGTAGTTCAGCAGTAAGCTGCATACGATGAGCTTGAGGAGGAAGTGGGTAAGGTCGCCGGCACGCACGGGGTGGTGATGCAGTCGAAACGTCATCGTGCTGGTGTTCCAGTTGATGACCATGTTCACAAGGGTGAACAGAGAGATGCAGCTCAGCTCCGTCCAACCGAACTGGGTCAACGCGCCGCCATTCTGCGTCGTGAGGTTGGTCAGGTTGTTGGTGAACTGGTAGAGCCAGTCCATGCCCGACGATGCGGACGGGAGTGCTTGTGCGAGAACGGCGATGCTCATATCGGTCTCCGGTGACATCAGGGGATATAGCTCTTCCAGGTCTTGCCTTCATTACCAGCGGCAGAATTATGCCGCTTCTTGTCCTGCTCTACCTGTTTCCGGAACGCCTCATCGCGACTTCTTTGCTCTTCGGCGTCGTGCTGTTGCTGTTGAAGGATGGCGGCAGCCTTGTGAGCCTCATGGCTCTGGTAAATCGCGGCGCTGCCGATCGCAGTCAGCGCCGCAAGAATCGCAAGCAGTATCTTGGTGTTGATCGCTTTCAGCATCGCGTCTCCGAATCAGGGAAGATAGGTCTGCCAGGTGTTGCTTTCGTTGGCCGCACTCACGTTGTTGGTCGAACGTTGCTGCTGAACGAACGCGGCGGTATTCAGGTCTTGTGCAGCAGCGTTCCGCTGCTGCATGTTCGTGACGGTCATCTGTGAAGCGAGGCAGGCTTGCAAGACGCCCTGCGACTGCATCTCCGACATCTTCTGCGCTTCTGCTGCGTTCAGAAGGTTCAGCTGTTCGACCTCAGTGTTCGTGCCATCGCTGCTGTCGAGTTGCTTCGAGGCGAGCGTGCTGTTCGCGGTAACATTCTGTGTCCTCGCGCCTCTATACTGGCCGACAGCCGTGAGGCAGTCGGGAGAGATCGAATCCGATGCCTCGATCATGGCCAGTTGCGAAAGCTGGGCACTCCCCGGCGTCTGTCCTTGCAGGTAACTTGTCGTGTTTCCGCTGACCTTGATCGTCCCGGCTGTCCACGCCGTGGACGACGCGCTGGGCGAGTTCGTATTCAGCGCGATGCTCATGCCGCTCGTCTCGCCAAACATATTGGCGACGTCGGCGTTCTTCATGGCATTCAAGGTCGTCTGCCACTGCTGCTTGAGTGAGAAGTGCGTGATGTTGTTCTGGAGCATCTTGTACTGCGACTCTAGGGTCGTGAGCTGCGAGACAAGACTGGCGTAGCTGGTCGGGTCGAAGACGATGTCGCCGATCCCGAAGAGAGCGAAGCTAGGTGTCGCGGTCAGCAGCAGCAGACCGCCGGTTAGAAGATACTTGTTGCGTTTGGTCATCACGAGTTTCATACAGCCTCCTTTGGGTGAAAAATCTAGAAGCACTGCGGGCAGGTAGGGTCCAACCTGTCCAGGGAAAAGTGACGGATGTCGGTCACGATCTTGCATGGAAACTCCGTCACAGCGTCAACGGTCTGGATAAGCCAATCAAGCGTGCTGGCTACAGAGCTACGTCCAACAGGCGAGAGGAGAAGAGTGAGAGCCAGCATGGACGCGCTGACTGAGAGAATGCGCCTAGTGCGTCTCGTAATCGTGAGTATGGTCATGCGGTCTTCCTCTCTCACAAGGGCATTTACATTGTTGGATCGACGCGATGTTCCGCGTAAGACGGGATAAGGATGTCGCGCCCGACGTATACGCGGGCACGGGAGCCTTCTTTGAGCGTGATGACAGGCAGGCGATTCAGGAAGTGGTTCAGGACCTGCTCGCCCTCGGTGGCCGACTGTTCGGAGATCCCGCTGCGGATCTGGGACGACGCTGTAAGCACACTTCCGTTGTTGCCGATCTGCGCCAAACCACCTAAACCGCCAACTGCAGCCGCCGCGCCGAAGGCCATCAGATAGCCGTGGTCTACTTTGGTCGCGAGGCCAGTGGTGCCTAATGGGTCAAGGCCAATGTACTTATCGAAGTCAAGCGAGAACCCATCGGGGCAAACGGCGCGATGGAAGGTGACGAACATCTTGCGCTGCTGCGCATTGCCTACGCTCTGTACTGTGCCGATCAGGCGAGTACCCTGCGGCATGAGGAGCTGCTGATGGTCGTGCGAGTAGTAGTCGGTGGTGAGCATGACTAGGATCGGGCCGCTCAACCCACCGTCTATGTGGTTGGTGACAACCCCTTCAAATACCGTGCCCTCGAAGACGCGATAGAGACGGCCTTGATAGCTATCGAAGTCGTATCCGGCCATCGCGTCGGCCTTGGAAGCAGCTTTGGCCTGTTGAGCGGAGGGCACCTGCAAGACACCGGGCTTGTCGCTCGCGCCACTGGGAGACGGACTGCTTGGAACTTCCGCGACCGCCTGGGAATGGGCTTCCTCACGCTCGCCCATGACAGCCGTTACCGGCTGTGACGGGACGACCGCACTGGGGGCTGTGCCCGCGTGGGCAAAGTCGATAGCGACCGTATCGCTATTGATAGCGTCCTGCGCTTGTTTTTCCTTCGCTAACTGTTTTTGCTTCGTTTCTGCCTGAGCCTGCGAGATGTTCGAGGTGTGTTGCGGTGCATTCGGGCTATTGCCATAGATCGCATCGCGTTGCGCTGCCGTCATTGGCTGTGTCCCGGCGGCCTCTGGACCGGGAACACTCTGTTCGGCCTGGAGCTGCTGCATCGCAGCGGCCAACTCCTGCTGATGCTGGCGCTCCTCCGCGTCCCGTTGTGCCTGCACCTGCTGCTGCGTCGAAAAACTGTTTACCTGTTGGGCATTGGGCGAAGCAGGGCGCATGGTCATTGCGCTTGCCGGGGCTGCTTTCTTGTTGCCACTCAACAAGCTCGACACATTGGCAACGCCGATGAGGGCAATAATGACAACTAGCACGATCACTACCGGCATACCCTTCTTGAGTGGTGACTTCGCTTCCGGCTGTTCCGGGACGGTTGCGGGCGGATTCTGGTTTTGCTCGGTCATGGCTAGTTCGCCCCTCCCACGCGGTGAAAGTCCACCTTCTGTTTACCGATGGCGAGATAGCCGTTGTCCAACTGCTTGGGCACGGTGTAAAGGCCATTGCTGAAATCGAAGTTGATGAGCGAGCCCTTCTTGTCCTTGACCTCATACAGCGCAGGCGTTTCCTGAAACTGGCCGCGCAGGTACGTGAACTTGTCATCGCGCCAGATCTGCTGAAGGCCAAGAGCCTTACCCTTCGATTGATCCCATGTGTAATCGAAGTGGAGATTGCCGGGATACTGGCTCCGATACTGCTCGGCTTTCGTTTCTTCGGCCTTCAACTCCGCTGCCTGGGCTGCTTTGGCCGTAGCCGCCTCCTGCTTCGCTTTATCGAGTTCTGCAGCCGGAACGAAGACCGGAAGCTGTGTCAACCGGTCTTTGGCCGCCTGGTCGCCCGGAGCGATGAAGACTTTGGAATCGAAGTGCGCATCCGGCTCGCTGGAGATCTCATGGAGCTGCAAGGTGTATTCGTTGCCGTGGTCGGAGACGATGTGAATGTCCGTCGATCCGTTCGCCACCTTAGGCTTGATGCTGATGAATCGGCTGGCGACATGGCCGCCGTCAAAGACCCAATCGACAGTGTCACCGGCGAAGACATTGGCGACCTTCTCCCCGGCGGGTAGGACGATCAGCGTCGATTGCAGCAGGCCGGCGCGAATCAAAGGAGGCGTGTCCGCCTCGGATACGGTGACGGTACGCGGTGCATTCGGTTGGAGAGGATGGGTATCGACGGCGTGGCAAGGAACGACGGGGGCCAGCGCAAGTCCGGCGGAGACGACGATGGGAATAAGTGGTTTCATGGCACTAGCCTTTCTAGTTTGGGAATTGGTTACACAGTCTCTCCCTGGGCAAAGCGATCGATGCCCTCGGTGAGTCCATACTTTTCGATTAGCTTCGACCGCCGTACCCGGTCCTTTGGCTTGGTGGAGAACGTGGCGTAGCTGCGCTTGTCGAGGTTCAACGTGACGACTTTGGTGATGCCGTCGCGCCGCATGTACAGTGCCTCGCGGTCCTGCAAACTCTCGAACAACGCGATCTGCTGTTCGTTCATCTTGAAGAACTCGGCATAGCGCTTTCGGTTGAAAGTCGCATCCTTCAGAAACAGGAACGATGTGCAGGAGTTCACGATGCTGTCGGCGTTGGCACCGAGGTCGTCGGCGGACTGGCCAATCATGGTGACGCCTCCAAGGTTCTTGCGAACGGTCTTGATGGAAGCGAGAGCGCCGTCAAGCAATTGCTTGTTCTTCATCGAAGAGAAGATCTCTTCGATGAGGATGTGCTTGGGGACACCGAGATTGGCAGGGTTATAGAGAACGTCATTGATGCGCCGAAGAAGCCATACCATCAGCGGCTCGATGAGGTCGGCGTACTGTTCGTTGTTGACGCCCTGGAAATCGAAGCATTGCAGGCGGGATAGCGAGAGACTATCTTCGACGTTGTCGAAGACGGCGTTATAGATGCCTTTCCCAACCCACTTCGAGAGGTAACGGTCGAGCTTCTTGGGCAGAAACAAGTTTGCGAGCCGACGATTCTCCGGGGCGAGCAGATACATATCCTGCACAGCCTTGTGGATCACGTCATCGTCTTCCGGCTCTAACTCCGCGCCACCGTTGGTGAGTAGGAGTTTGATGAACGAGTAAAGAAACTTGATGTTGCTTTCGGTCGGCTCCAGAGCAAAGGGATTAACTCGCGGGCCGTCTTTGCCCACACGATCAACCTTGCCGCCGTACAGCTCCACAACGCTTTCGTAGCTGCCGCCGATGTCGAAAATGTAGGTAAAACCACCGTATTTCTGCTCCAGTGCGACGGTGGCGTTACCCACCACGCTTTTGCCCGACCCCGTGGGACCGATGATGAGCATGACCCGCACGCCATCCACATACACGTCTTGAAAGAACGGCGTTCGGGTACGAGTCTCGAAGATGTTGAGGTACTCGGAATCTAAGTCCTCTGAACGCGGATGCCCGATGTGCGGCGCAAACACAGAGGAGAGCCGGGCATGGTGGTCCTCCGCCAGCCACAGCGGGAAGACGTTGAACTTGTGATTGCCGGGAAACATCGCATAGAACGCTGAAAGGTTGCCAAGCGTCTCTTCCATTACCTGCGCTCGGGCATCGACGAAGATGCGATGCACGGCGGGTACGGTGTTGCGAAGTTGCTCCTGGCTGCGAGCTGCCAGCAGCAGCCGCAGCGAGTATTCGCCCTGGGCTTTCTTATCGAGCGAGCGGATGACTTCACTGAGGTCATCGACATTGTTGTTGGCAGCCTTCGCACCGGCCCCGGTTTCGAGCGAGGCGGTATCACGCCCGCTCATCACGCGCGTCAGTACGCCGACTTTGAAGAACGAGATGAACTTCTCCTGCGCGTCGATCTCGCTGCGGGCGGAGGAGGTAGATTTCACCCTCCATGTCGAGCAGAGGACACTATCGCAGTCGAGCCTCAGCAGACCGGAGAAGAGGCACGGCCTCGAAGCCTCCGGTGTCGTCTTCAGCGAAAACATCTGCACATGACGTTTGCCGACCTGGAGGTAATCGCTATGCCACGCAACCGGCGTCTTCACGATCTGCCGGTCCACACCGGCATCGCTGCGAAGCTGGTCCTGTTCCGCCCATTCCTCAAGATTGAACAGGTAGCTGAAGAACTGGAACGTTTCGGCCTTGCCAAGAAGCCGCAATCCAAGGGCGCTGCCTAAATGGCTTTGAAGAATGGTCGCCGTCTTTTCGAGGTCCGCAAGCATCCGCGATGTGTCTACGGCGTTTTCCTGCGGCTTCCGCTCAAACGCTTTTACCTTCGACGGCTCTAGCGTGAGACACCAGTGCAGATCGATCCGGCGGAAGCCCGCGGTGTTCTCAAGGAAGGTGAGACGGTCATTGGCGAATACCTCGGTGGCAGGGTTCGCGTACTTGGCTTGACGCGGAAGATCAAAGCCCGACATCACGCGGGTGTACTGGTAAAGGCACGAGCCCTCCGGCAAGCCGCGCAACGAACCTTCGATGGATCGCATTCGCGACTCAAGCTCTAAGTCCGTCAAGCCTTCTTCGTCGATGCCGGTGAGAGCGAACAGGCATCCGTAACCGCCGCCCTTGAGGGCGAAGATGTCTGGCCCGACAAAGCGTGCAATCGGAACGATGCTGCACGCGGCTCCTGCCTTGGCGAACCACGGAGTATGTTTGAGCTGCTCAGTGTTTACGCGGGTCATAGTAGCTCTTCTGGTTGAGGCTCAGGCCCCACAGTTGGAACATCTTCGGGTGTTTACGGACGATGAGCCATGCGCCGACCGCAAGCGTCGGGAAGGCCAACATCGCCAACAAGCGAAAACCAACGAGGAAAACCGTTACGCAGACGAATACGATCGCCATCCATGCTGTAAGATCGAGACCAAGCTTGGCTCTCGGTCGATTCAGCGCTTGATTGATTGGTAACGGCTCTCCCCGCTTGGTCATGGTCGATGTCACCTCCTACATCGACTGCCCGGTTAAGGATCCGATCCAGCCAGCTCCCCAACCGAGAACTCCGGCACCGAACAATGCACCGAAGAGCCCTGGAATGGCATCCTGAAACCGACCGCTCATCATGCGAATTCCGGCGAAAATCAGACCGCCGAAACAGATAACGGCACCCGCATAAATTGCGAAGGTCTTAAACGTTCCCATGAGCGTTTGCGCTCCTGAGAAGTCCATCGTTCCCTGGGCGTGAGCAACACCTGCGAAGGCGAACGCGACAAGCGTTGGCCCCATCACACGCGCTGCGTGGAGTAGTTTTCGATGAAGATTGTGTGTTCGGAAGCATGAACGAAGTGGCATTGGCATTCTCCTGATGGCGTATTCGCGTCGCCATGAGTGAAACCTAAAGCCGCTTCATCTCCTCGTCCAACAGTTCCTATCTATTTCGCCACACATTTTGTCTATGGCTGCGGTCACGGGCTCAACCGAGCAACTCTAGTTGCTCGGGATGTCGCGTCTTCGACGGACGCTTGCTTCTCCTTGAAGCTGACCAGGTCTGCTGAAAGAATCGTTCGATGAATGGGAGCGCAACATGATCCATGTGGCTCGCATGAACAAAGGCGGTATCTGCCGTCCAATTGACACCCGCAATCGGTCGCGTAATTAAGCCAGGATCAAGAGGCGTTAGCTGGTCGATCAGCGCAAGACCGTAGCGCTCTCTAACCATCCATTGAATCTCTGAGGGAGTGCGAGCGGCGCAGCCTAAGTGAATCGGGATGCCTACTTCCTTGAACATTTCTACCAGTCGTGTATGTGCCGAGGGATGCAGCTCTGGGTCGCGGAATATTGTGATGCGTTCCGCTACTTCATGAATGTCGAGTTGCGCGCGATCAGCGAGTACATCATCGGACCGCATGCAAACCACTAAGGGAGACTGAGCGATCTGCTGAACGTTGTAGAGAGTCGTATCCACTGGCAAGGGAATAATCGCACAGTCGAGCGCTCTGGCATCGAGTCGTTGCAGGCACAGCAGAGGATCGCCGCTCCACAGTTGAATGGCGCATCCGGGGAACATCCCTTCATAGTTCTCTCGAAATCTCTCAAGGAGCTTCGCATTGATGAAAGAGGAAAAGCCGAGGCGCAACGGTGGCACCTCATTGCGCTGGACAGCGAGGGCCATTGCCAGAGTTTGGTCCCACTCTTTCAGCGTGTTCTCTGCGAAGCTCGCAACGATGCGGCCCGCCGAGGTGAGCTTGAGACCATTTTGCAAACGGGCGAACAGCAAAAGATCAACGGTGTCTTCGAACTTTCCGATTTGAGAACTGAGTGACGACTGTGCAACGAAGACTTGCTCGGCGGCACGGGTAAAGTTCAGCGTCTCTGCAGCCGCCTTGATGTATCGAAGGAGACGAAATGTGAGGGAATCTGACATCGGCCTTGATACTCCACTGGCTTTCGTCGATCCCACAGGCCCAAGCATCGGCTGTGGAAAAACCTGCGCTAAAACCTATTCTTGGCAACAAATCAAAAATGTCAATTAGGCTCTTCGCGGAGACCGGAGTCCTCAAGGTAACCGTCTGCATATCGTCTTTTGCCGTAGACATAGACAAAAACTGTGGCGAAATCGAAAAGAAGTATTGGACTGAAGTTCGCGGAGACTTCACGCTCGAAGCTGATCGACAACGCGAGGTGCCGCATGGGAAATACGTCTGAGTTGGTTCCGTCCTTCGATCGCCACCCCAGCAACTTCGACAACCGCCAGCGTTTGCGTGGATGAAGAAATCCGTGTGCGGTCTCAAGCAACGGATCGGAGGCAAAATGCTCTACCAAAAGACGACTGAGTTGGTGTCAAATGGAGTCATTGGAAGGCGGCTCCTGAACGTCAAGGAGGCAGCCCAATACCTGGGCCTTGAAGTAGACACGGTCTACAGAAAGTCCCGGTTACGGGAGGTCCCCTGCGTCAAGGTCGGTCGTGCGTTGCGGTTCGATATGCGGGCGTTAGAACGCTACATCGAGCAACACACAATCGAAACCATTGACTAAAGGAGAAGCAGATATGTCTGTTCTGAAGAAGGAAAAGGGAGTTTATGAAGTTCGTTGGCGCGAAGGAGGTCGCCATAAGAGCGCAAAGGTTCACGGCTCAGACGAACTCGCGAAGAAGGTAGAGCGTAAGAAGCTCTCGCTGCGCGATGAGAACCGGCACCTCGATGTAAGGAAAGAGGTCAATTACAGCATGTCGGATTTGATTGATCGGTACTGGCTGCATTACGGAAGCAAGAAGGCTTCTGCGGATCGAGAGAAGAGCATCGTGGAGGGCATTCGGGCTGAGTTGGGTCGGATGTTCGTGCGGGAGGTGGACGGTGTTGACGTCCAGCGCTGGTACGAAAACCTCACGAGCAAGCGGGGCTTGGCGGAGAACACTGCCGTACGCCACTTCAACGTCATGCATCATCTGATGAAGAAGGCTTCGACCATCTGGTCCAAGGAGACTGGTCTTGAACGTAATCCAGCCGACATGGTTGAGGTAAGGCGTCCCGACGATTCGCGGGAACGCTTCCTCTCGAAGGAAGAACTCGAGAGACTAAAGGTGGCCCTGGACGAAAGGATGTTTCGGAAAGGAACCAAGGACCTCAATCAGACCAATCTACGGATGCGGCTGATTGTATTGATCGCTGTCTCCACCGGGATGCGCTCTTCCGAGGTTCATCGGCTCCGCTGGTCGGACGTGCTGTACCGCGAAGAGCTGATTGCAGTGAGAGCAAAGTTGAAAAAGGGTAAGGAACGTTACGTGCCCATGACGTCAGAGCTAGCTGAAGAGATTCGGCGTTACCCTGCGGTGATCGGTGAAGATCGCATCTTCCCGCCAACACGGGGTGAAAAGAGTGGAAGGCAAAGACTGGAAGGGAGCTTCGAGGATGTACTCACACGAGCCCAGATTCGAAACTTCTGGTTCCACGATCTGCGCCACACCTTTGCGTCCTGGTACATGATGAACGGTGGCGATCTCTACGAACTCGCCAAGCTTCTCGGTCATTCGAACATCAAGATGACAGAGCGTTACGCGAAGCTTGGACGTGCTCATATCACCAAGACCGGGACAACGGCCAAGGTGCTCTGGAGCATGATGGAGTCGAAGCCGGTAGGGCAGGGAGCAGTACAGGTAGGAAAGTTCGCGTAGCCGAGATGTACGCTATTTGTACGTCGGGCTAAAACACGAACTCTTTGGTTGCCGCTAAGTTCTTTAGAATGTGGTGGCCAGAGACGGGATCGAACCGCCGACGCCGGCCTTTTCAGGGCCGCGCTCTACCACTGAGCTATCTGGCCTTGGCAATACGAGTAGCTTCGCGCAGCAGGCCCGAGAGCCGCACACTTCGCCATGCACAAGGGATCGCCAAGATCTGGCCCTTGCACAAACGTCTGTTTCACCAGCTGTTGGGATGAAGCCTTACAGTCGTGAAGAGTTCAGCGGCGAAACTCCGGCCCTTGCAGGCTTGCAGGTCAAGCCTGCCGCTCAAACGCCTGATCAGTATAACAACCGGCATCGCACTTCGCCAAACTGAACGCCCGGTAATTCGATCGTGCGTTCCCACCCCGAGCGCTTACGATGGCTCATGCTCCGTTCAGCACTTCTTCTTCTCTTTCTCACCGCACAGGTCGGGGCTGCGCAGGTCGGGGCCGCGCAGGCCGGACTCGCCCGCTCTCAGCCGGCGCCAACGGCTCTGGCTCATGCCCCCAAGGCCACGCCGTCTGCCGCGACGTCCAAAGAACGGGGAGTCGCCGCCGCATTCCTGAAGGCGCGAGCAGGTGGGCCGTTGGCGCTTGAGGCGTTTGTGCGCCGGATGCCCAAGGGAGCCGATCTGCACATGCATCTCTCCGGGGCGGTGTACGCGGAGACCTTCCTCAAGGATGCGGCGGAAAACCAAGTATGTGTCGACCTGGCGCAGCACATGCTTTCCCCGAACAAGGGTTTGACGGCGAGGCAGCCGCCGCGTGCCATCTGCGGGGAAGGGCAGGTTCCTGCAACTTCGGTCTTCGCCAACCAGCCGCTGTATGCCTCGCTCGTCGATTCATTCTCCATGCGGAGCTTTGTGGCTTCGAGCGGAGTCAGCGGTCACGATCAGTTTTTCGCCACGTTTGACCGCTTCGGAGAGATCTCGAACCGGCTTGATCCTGCGCTCACTGGCCAGTGGCTGGACGAGGTGGCAACTCGGGCCGCAGATCAGAATGAACAGTATCTGGAGGTGATGATCACTCCCGATTTCGGCGCCGCGCGGGCGCTCGCCGGCAAGGTTGGCTGGCCGGTCGCAACGCCGCTGGAGAGCGGCTCTGAGAACTCGCCGGCGGCTCAGCAGCAGGCTTCCCGGGAACAGCTCGCGGCGCTGAGGAAGAAGCTGCTGGAACTCGGGCTGCAAGACGACATCGTGCAGGACAAGAAGCAGATTGCTGCGGCCCTGGAGACACGGCGGACGAGGGAGCACTGTGGCCAGCCGAATGCCACGCGAGCTTGCGCGGTCGAGGTACGGGTCTTGTACCAGGTGCTGCGCGCCAACGCTCCCGCGCAGGTCTTTGCGCAGACGATCGCTGCGTTCGAGGTCGCCGCCGCCGGTCCGGATGTCGTTGGCCTCAACTTCGTTCAACCCGAGGACGCGTATCTCGCCATGAGCGAGTACCACCGCCAGATGCTGATGCTCGATTACCTGCACTCGGCGTATCCCGGCGTCCACATAGCGCTGCATGCGGGCGAGCTGGCGCCGGGGCTGGTGCCGCCGGCGGGCCTGCGCTTCCATATCCGCGAGGCCGTCGATCTCGGCCATGCCGAGCGCATCGGCCACGGCGTGGACGTCATGCAGGAGATGGACTCCGGACTGCTGCTCACGGAACTCGCCGACCGCCACATCATGATCGAGATCAATCTGACCTCGAACGATGTGATCCTGGGCGTCGCCGCCCCGAATCATCCGCTTCCCGACTATCTTGCGGCGCATGTGCCGGTGGCGCTTTCGACCGACGACGAGGGCGTGTCGCGCATTGATCTCACGCATGAATACACCCGCGCCGCCCTGGAGTTTGGCCTCGCCTACGCGGACCTGAAGCGCATGGCGCGCACCTCGCTCGAACATACGTTTCTGCCCGGCGCAAGCCTGTGGGCGCGGCGGGACGACTTCACCCGGGTCGCCGCGGCCTGCTCCGGCCAACCGCTCGGAGCAGAGACTCCGAACGCCGCCTGCATGGAGTTCCTGCGCAACAGCCCGCATGCCGCGCAGCAGTGGGAACTCGAACACCGGTACAGGATCTTTGAAGCCGCGCTGCCCTGACGTGCCAGTCCTGCAGCCGCACGTGGCCCCGCTGACTCGGCGCCGGCCGTGGTGCTACCATAAGGGCAAGCGCCCGTAGCTCAGCTGGATAGAGCGGCAGCCTCCGAAGCTGTAGGTCAGAAGTTCGAATCTTCTCGGGCGCACCATCCCCCTCACACTTCTGTCGTCCGACACCCGCGCCTGTGAATCACGGGTGAATGATTTTCCTCGGGCTAACCCCGCACGTTCGCGCGCATCCAATCGAGAACGCAACACCCAGGAGATTTACGATGGCATTCGCAAACGACGCCGAATTTGAAGATGACTTTCGCAAAGTCGGCCCGGACGCTACGGCGGAACTAGAACCAGCCGGCTCAACGAGCAATCCTACCGAGTACGCCAGCAGCGAGAATCTGGAAGCCGCGGCAGCCGATGAAGACGACCTCGAGGACGATGACGATTTAGAGGACGAGGATGAGGACGACGACGAGGAGCTCGAGGACGACGACGAGGTCGATGGTGAGGACGATCTCGAGGACGACGACCTGGAAGACGACGAAGAGGAAGATGAGGACGACGCCCTCGACGAGGACGATGATCTTGAGGACGAAGACGAGGAAGATGAAGCCGAGGTCGTCTAACCTGGCGAGCGCCGGCACGCCCGGGCCGCGCGACCGGTACCCCGTACAATCTGCTTAGAAGAGGCGTCGTTCGGCGCCTCTTCGCCACCCTATGCCATACAGTCGAACTGTTCGCGGTGTGCGGCACACGTTCCCTGATCTCCGCACCCTGCTGGCAGAGGCGTCGCCGCTGCGCTCCGGAGACCAGCTTGCCGGTATCGCCGCTGCCGGCGCGGAAGCTCGCGCAATCGCACAGATCACCCTGGCTGACGTTCCCCTCTGCGCGTTTCCCGCAGATTTCCTGATACCGCCCGAGTCCGATGCCGTTACGCGGCTCATCTCAGCTGCCTGGGAGGACCGTGACAGGCTCGCGTTTTCGCTGGTTGAAGGCCTCACCGTGGGCGAGCTTCGCGACTGGCTGCTCTCGGACGAAGCCACCGGCCCGCGCCTGGCGCAGCTTGCGCCCGGCTGGATGCCCGAGATGCTCGCCGCTGTCTCGAAGCTGATGCGCCTCCAGGACCTCGTCGCGGTGGCCCGCAAGTGCGCGGTGGTCACGCGCTTCCGCACCACCGTGGGGCTTCCCGGCCGGCTCTCGACGCGACTCCAGCCCAACCATCCCACCGACGACCCGGTGGGCATCGCTGCCTCCATCCTCGACGGCCTGCTGCTCGGCTCCGGCGACGCGGTCATCGGCATCAACCCTGCCTCCGACAACATCGCCACCGTCACCACCCTGCTGCGCCTCATCGACCACGTACGCCGCAGCTACGCCATCCCCACCCAAAGTTGTGTGCTCGCCCACATCACCACGCAGATGGATGCCATGCGCCAGGGCGCGCCGCTCGACCTCCTCTTCCAGTCCATCGCCGGCACCGAGGCCGCCAACGCCTCCTTCGGCGTCACGCTGGACCTGCTGGCCGAAGCCGAAGCCATGGCTCGCGAACTTCACCGCGGCGGGCTCGGCGGACCCGAAGAAGCCGGCGAGAGCGGCGGTGAAAACCTCTTCTACTTCGAAACCGGCCAGGGCAGCGCGCTCTCCGCCAACGCCCATCACGGCGTCGACCAGCAGACGCTCGAAGCCCGCGCCTATGCGGTCGCGCGCCGGTTCAAGCCCATGCTCGTCAACACCGTCGTCGGCTTCATCGGCCCGGAGTACCTCTACGACGGCCGCCAGATCATCCGCGCGGGCCTTGAAGACCACTTCTGCGGCAAGCTCATGGGCCTGCCCATGGGCTGCGACATCTGCTACACCAACCACGCCGAAGCCGACCAGGACGACATGGACGCGCTGCTCACGCTGCTCGGCGCCGCCGGCGTCAACTACATCATGGGCGTCCCCGGCGCCGACGACGTCATGCTCAACTATCAAAGCACCTCCTTCCACGATGCGCTCTACCTCCGCCGCCTGCTGGGCCTTCGCCCCGCACCGGAGTTCGAGGCCTGGCTGGCCGGCGACTCCTTTGCCCGCCTCGAACGCATCGCGCGGGCCGCCCAGCCGGCAGCCCTGATCGAGGGCGCATGACAGACCTCCGCCGCGCGCAGCCTTACGGCACCCTGCCAGCCCGCACTGGCCTGGCCAGGTTCACGCCCGCGCGCGTCGGCCTTGCGAGCTCGGGTTCCGCCATCGCTACGCCAGACCAGCTCCGCTTTCAGCTGGACCACGCGCTCGCCCGCGACGCCGTCCACGCGCGCCTGGACGTGCCTGCCATGCTGGCTGGCCTTCGCCAGCGTGCTTTCGATTACCTCGCTCTCCACAGCGCCGTGCCGCGAGACGACCGCCAGACCTATCTCCGCCGTCCTGACCTTGGCCGCCGCCTCGACCCCGCCTCGGTCGACGCCCTGCACGCGGCCGCTGTCGCTTGCCCGGAGAACGCCCTGAGTGTCGTCCTCGGCGACGGCCTCTCCGCGCTCGCCGTCGACCGCCACGCGCTGCCCCTGCTCGACGCGCTGGCTCCGCTACTCGCGCACTGGCGGCTCGGGCCCGTCTGCGTCGTCAGTCAGGCTCGGGTCGCGGTCGCGGACGAGATCGGCGAACGGCTTCGCGCCCGCGCCACCGTGATCCTCATCGGCGAGCGCCCCGGCCTCAGCTCCGCCGACTCGCTCGGCGCCTACATCACCTGGCAACCCCGCATCGGCCGCACCGATGCCGAGCGCAACTGCGTCTCGAACATCCGCGACGAGGGGCTCAGCTACCCCGAAGCCGCGCGCCGCATCGCCTTCTATCTGGAAGGCGCTCAGCGCCTCGGCGCAAGCGGCGTCGCGCTCAAGGAGTCCGCGGCGCTTCTACCCGGGGCCGACTTGGTATAGGGTTTTTGCAGCATGCAAAGCCCCTCCAAGCTTCCCCGCCTCATCGCTGCGGCGGCCATCTTGTTCGCGCAGGCGCCCGGCCTCGCGCGCCCCCAAACACCTGCCGCATCTCCCGCACCCGCGACCAGCAGCGCCGCCCACGAGACTGCCGCCATGGCGTCCCGCGTGCAGGCGATCTGGCCCGCCGGCGTCGTCCAGCACGTCGGCCATCCCGGGTCCTGGGGCTACGAGGCCGGGGTTCCACTGGACGGCATGGCGGCCGAGTGGAGCGTCACCCACGAATCCGCGCTGCTCGCCTACATCCGCGCCGCCGTCGATCGCTTCGTCGGCCCCGACGGCGCCATCGCCATGGATGGACGCGATCATCCCGCGCGTCCCTTCCCTTCCGCCGAGCACACCCTGGACGACCTCGAGCTCGGCCGCAGCGTCCTCTTCCTCTACACCGTCACCCATGACGAGCGTTATGCCCAAGCCGCGCGCTTTCTGCGCCGGCAGCTCGCCGATCAGCCCCGCACCCCCAGCGGCGGCTTCTGGCACAAACAGATCTATCCCAACCAGATGTGGCTCGACGGCGCGTACATGGCCGGGCCGTTCCTGGCAGCCTACGGGGCCATCTTCCACCAGCCGGCGGACTTCGACGAAGCCGTGCGCCAGATCTTCCTGATGGACGCCCACATGCGCGATCCCGCCACCGGCCTGCTCCGCCACGGCTGGGACGAGACCCGCAAGATGCCCTGGGCCGACCCTGCCACCGGCCTGAGCCCGGAAGCCTGGGCCCGCGCCGATGGCTGGTACGTCCTGGCGCTGGTCGATCTGCTGGACTGGATGCCCGCCGCGCACCCCCAGCGCGCCGCGCTCATCGACGACCTCAAGCGCACGATGGCCGCGATCCTCCGCGTTCAGGACCCCGCAACCGGCCTGTGGTGGCAGGTACTCGACAAGGGCGGGTCACCCGGCAACTACCTGGAAGCCTCAGCCAGCTGCATGTTCGTCGCCGCGCTCGCCAAAGGCGTTCGCCTGGGCTACCTGCCGCCCCGGGACGCAGCCGCCGCCCGCCGCGGCTGGCAGGGTATCCAGACCAGGTTCATCAAGCAGGGTCCCGATGGGCCGGTCCTCACCGGCACGGTCCGGGTAGGCGGCCTCGGCGGCACACCCTACCGGGCCGGCGACTACGCCTACTACGTCCACGAGACCGTACAGGACGACGACCCGAAGGGCGTCGGCGCGTACCTTATGGCAGGCGCCCAGCTCCAGCTATTGCAGAGCCGGCAGTCGCAGACTCCGCACTCTCCGCCGCCAGACCCGGCTCGGACGAGCCGCCCCTGAAGCTTCTGCCCCGGTTCTCCGGCCCAAACCCGAAGATGAAGAGCAGCGCCACGATCACCACCAGCTCCAGCGACGTGAGCGCCCACGAGTACCCCAGGTGCCGTTCCAGCAGGTTCTGCACCGAAGGCAGCGGCGACGAACACAGCGTCCCCATCTGGTACGCAAAGCCCGTGAACAGCCCCCGGATCGCATCCGGAGCCAGCTCGTTCAGGTGCGCCGGGATCACGCCGAACGCTCCCTGCACCCCCATCTGCATCACGAACGAGCCGATCACGATGGCCGCCAGCGTGCCACCGAACGCCCACGCCGGCATGGCCATCAGGCAAAGCCCTAGCGCGAGCATCAGCGCGTAGCGCCGCCCAATCCGCTCTGAGAGCCCCCCGACCAGCAGCGCGCCGATGATCGCTCCGATGTTATAGAGCACCGGGATACCGTAAGTGGCCTTCATTCCCAGCACGCTCGCATGCGCGGTGAACGGCAGGCTCTTCAGAAAGTCCGGGTACAGGTCCTGCGTGCCATGCGAAAGGCACGTCATCACCGTCATGATCAGCAGCAGGTAAAGGAACGGGCCGATGTTCTCCATCAGCGTACCGGCCATCGCGCCAATCGAAGGGCTGTGGTGCAGCTTCCACGCGTCCGATTCGGGCGCCTTGATCGTGATCAGCACAATCGCCACCGCGACGACCGTGCCCACCACGAACATCGCCTGCCAGCCAAACCGCGGCGCCACCGTCTGGATCGCGATCGAGGCCATCAGGTACCCAAAGGGATACCCGCCCTGCATCATGCCGGAGAGAAAGCCCCGCTTCCGCCGCGGTGCGCTCTCCATCGCATAGGCCGCGCCGATCCCCCAGTAGCCACCCATGCCGATCCCGTAGAGCGCGCGAAACACCATGAACGCGATGTAGTTCGGCGCAAAGCCGCTCAGCACCGTCATGGTCGAGAAATACACCACGCAGAGCATCAGCGGACGCCTTCGTCCGAAGCGGTCGGCCAGCCAGCCGAAGAACAGCGCGCCAACGGGCCGCATCGCCAGCGTCAGCGTCAGCGAGAACACGATCGCCGACTTAGACACGTGAAACTTCGCCGAAAGCTCATTGAACAGGAACACCACGACGAAGAAGTCGAACGCATCCAGCACCCAGCCCAGGATGCCGCCCGCCACCGCATACTGCCAGCCCGGAGTATCCGCTTCAGGTAGATCGTGTGAGTCGTCAACGCTGACGTGCATGCATACCTCTGCCTATGGTTTTGGGTGGCTCTTCCGCGATAGCTCCAGGAGAACAGCTTACCCTACGCGCTCGCCCTCCAACCCTGGTTTCGATTTGTCGCCGTCTTCGGCATATTATGGCTCGGGCAGCTGTTCGATGCCCATGCCGTTGTTCTGGAGAAGCATCATGGTGGGTTCTGATCACCGCACGCCCTGTGCCTGGGCGCACGTTCGCTGGATCCTGTGCGTAGCGGCCATCTGCCTCGCGCTTCTGCCCGCAGCAACGTCTCAGGCTCATAATTCTCAGCCGGGCGCCTGGTGGCAGCATGCGGTCGTCTACGAGATCTACCCGCGATCTTTCCAGGATTCAAACGGCGACGGGATCGGCGACCTCAATGGCATCACCGCGCGCATGGACTATCTGCAGAAGCTCGGCGTCGATGCCATCTGGATCGCGCCGATGTACCCCTCGCCGCAGGTCGACTTCGGCTACGACATCTCCAACTACGAGGCCGTCGACCCGCAGTACGGCACCCTGGCCGACATGGACCGCCTCATCGCCGAGGGCGGCAAACACAACCTGCGCGTCTGCCTGGACATGGTGCTCAACCACACCTCCGACAAGCACCAGTGGTTCATCGAGGCCGCCAGCTCGCGCTCCAGTCCCCGCCACAACTGGTACGTGTGGAGCGACGGCAAGCCGGCCAACAGCCCCGGCATTACGCCCTACCAGAAGCGCTTCGAGCACGAGGGCCGCGTCCCGCCCAACAACTGGGTCTCGCTCTTCGGCGGCTCGGCCTGGGAGTGGGTGCCCGCCGTTCACCAGTTCTACTACCACAAGTTCTACAAGCAGCAGCCGGACCTGAACTGGGACAACCCCGAGGTCGAAAAAGCCATGTTCGCCGCCATGCGTTTCTGGCTCGACCGCGGCGTCGCCGGCTTCCGCCTGGATGCGATCCCGACCCTGTTCGAAGACCCGCAGCTGCGCGACGAACGCGAGCTCGGCGGCGTCAACGCGCAGGGCGATCCCAACCTGGCCGAGGACTACACCTCGAACCTGCCCCCGGTGCACGAGGTTATCCGCCGCATGCGCGCCATGGTGTCGGCGTACCCGGGTGACCGCGTGCTCATCGGCGAAACGTACCTGCCCAACACCGCCGAGCTCGACAAGTGGTATGGCGGGGCCGCCAAGGACGAGCTGCAGCTGCCCATGGACATGCTGGTCGGCTTCCACGGCGATCACGACCGGCTCGACGCCGCCACCCTGCGCGCCCACCTCCAGGAGGTGGAGACCCAGGTGCACGGCTCGCAGCCCCTGCTGGTCTTCGACAACCACGACAACATCCGCTCCATCGACCGCTATGGCGACGGCGCGCACAACGACCAGATCAACCAGCTGCTCGGCGGCATCCTGCTCACCGCCCGCGCCTCGGCCCTGATGTACTACGGCGAGGAGCTCGGTATGCCCACCACCACGCCCACCCGCAAGGAGGATGTGAAGGATCCCATCGGCATCACCGGCTGGCCCCTTGAGAAGGGCCGCGACGGGGAGCGCACGCCCATGCTCTGGACGCCCGGTCCGCAAGCCGGCTTCAGCACCAACCCCCACACCTGGCTGCCCATTCCGCCCTTCTACAAGACCGTCAACGTCGAGGTCGAATCCAGGGATCCGAACTCCGAGCTGACCTGGTGGCAGCGCCTCATCGCGCTGCGGCGCGACAACCCCGCCCTGCGCAATGGCTCCATGACCATGCTCGATACCACCAACCCCAGCGTGCTCTCCTACCTGCGGGCATCCGGTTCCACAGCAGTGGTGACGGCTTTCAACTGCACCGGCCAGCCGCAGACCATCTCGCTCGACCCCTCTGCCGCCAGCATCACCGCGAAGACGGTCCGAACTCTGCTCACCGACGACCCCGCACTGCGCAGCACGCACTCGCTACACTCGCTCACCCTGGCCCCCTATGCAAGCTGGATCGCCAGCCTGCAATAGCCCCCGCCATATCAGCAGATGAGGACCAGAATGAGTGTGACCGCCCGCCCCTTCATCATCGCCTTCGCGCTTTCGCTCGGCATCGCCGCCAGCGCTCAACCCGCGGCCGCACCGCCGCCCGCAGCGGTATCCGCGGATGACAGCCAATCCATCCGCGCCTACATCCGCAACGGCTGGGAGACCCTCGCGCGCTCCATGTCAGACTGCAACTCTGTCGTCGACATCAAGGTGACCACCGCGCCGGTACTCTATCTTCCCGCCGCCATGCCCGTGCCCCCGCAGGTCGCGGCCATGCAGCAGCAATGCCATCTGGACGTCCGCCACCTGCCGCGCCCCATCCGCCGCCTGGGCCAGGTCAACCCGCGCGAGCTGCCCGTCGAAGGCCTGCTCTATTTGCCCAATCGCTACGTCGTACCCGGCGGCCGCTTCAACGAGATGTACGGCTGGGACAGCTACTTCATCCTCCTCGGCCTGCTGCACGATGCCCGCACCGATCTCGCCCGCGGCATGGTTGACAACTTCCTCTTCGAGATCGAGAACTACGGCGCCATCCTCAACGCCAATCGCACCTACTTCTTCACGCGTTCGCAGCCACCCTTCCTCACCTCGATGATCCGCGAACTGCTCGACAACCCGGGCCCGAACGGCGCGCCCGGCAGAGCATGGCTGGCGCACGCCTACGCCCTGGCCAAGCGCGACTACACGCTTTGGACCTCACTCCAGCACCGGGCCGGCACGACCGGGCTGGCGCGCTACTTCGATCTCGGCGAAGGCCCCGTGCCCGAGATGGCCGACGACTCCAGCTACTACCCCGACGTCATCCGCTGGCTGCTCGCCCATCCCGACGAGCATCCCGAATACCTCGTTTCCGGAGTCGACAAGCCCACAGCTGCTCAGGCCATCGCGCTCAACAAGTCCAGCTGCCACATCGATCAGTCGCCGGTCTGCGCCCACGCGGTCGTCGATGGCCACCGGCTCTCCGCCGCCTTCTTCCGCAGCGACCGCGCCATGCGCGAGTCCGGCTTCGACACCAGCTTCCGCTTCGGCCCCTTCTCTGGCTCCACCGCCGACTACGCCCCCGTCTGCCTCAACAGCCTGCTCTTCAAATACGAGACCGACATGGCGCAGTTCGCCGCCACACTCGGCAACACCGGCGACGTAGCCCTGTGGAAGCGCCGCGCCGCCGCCCGCCACGCCGCCATCGACCGCTTCCTCTGGGATCCGGCCAGCGGCCTCTACCTCGACTACGACTTCGTCACCGGCGCCCGCTCCACCTACCGGTTCGTCACCACCTTCTATCCGCTGTGGGCGCCGGGCCTCGCCAGCGACGCGCAGGCGGCGGCCGTGCGCAAGAACCTTCCGCTCTTCGAGCGCTCCGGCGGAGTCGCCGAAAGCGACTTCATATCCGGCGTGCAGTGGGATATGCCCTTCGGCTGGGCGCCTACGATCTGGCTCACCGCCGCCGGCCTTGAACGCACGGGATACCATGAAGACGCCGCCCGCATCGCGCGCGAGTTCTCCGCCACCGTGCTCAACAACTTCCAGCACGATGGGACGATGCGCGAGAAATACAACGTCGCCGATGGCTCAGCCAACGTCAAGGTCGCAGCCGGATACAAGAGCAACGTCGTGGGCTTCGGCTGGACGAACGCCGTGTACCTCAAGCTGCAGGACGTGCTCGCCGCCAAGCCGTCCACCGCCAGTTCGAAGTAAGCCTCTGTCCTCGGTTCTCTGTCCTCGGTTCTCGCGGACGCCTCGAACCCCCGCCACGACGAGCCGCACCTTGGCTACTTCTTCGCCGCCATATCCTTGTTCGGGCTCCAGTTGATGACCGTGTAGACCGCCGGCACGGTGCCCACGTTGCGAATGCTGTGCAGACTGTTTGAGGCATTGAAGATCACTGATCCGGGACCGGCCTTCACCCACTTGCCGTCCGAGAGCGTCTCGCACTCGCCTTCGCGAAGAATAATCAGCTCTTCATTCACATGCCGGTGCGGCGGGTGCGACGCCTCGCCCGGATTCAATGTCGTGATGTGCATTTCCAACTCGTCCAGCGTCGCCGTCGGCCCGCGATACAGCTGCCGCACCTCGCCGATGTTCGTCTTGGTCGCCTTCATCTCGTTCCAGTCGAAGACCTTCGGGCCTAAAATTGGCGCCTCAACCGCGGCCAACGCCCCCATACCCAGCGTTCCCGCCAACGTCAGTAACGCCACAGCCACATCGCGCTTTGTCAGCATCGCCACACTCAACCTTTCAGCGTCACATGCGTGGCGCTCATCTGCGCCTTGATCACCAGCTCCGCCGCCAGCAGGCACTGCGTCTGGTCCTGGGCTACGTGCGTGCGGTTCACGATGTCCGCCACAAACTGCGGGCCGAACGGCAGCGGCATGTTGTTGCAGTCGATGAACCGCGCCTCCTTGTTATCCACGATGAACAGGTTGTTGCCCTGCTTGGACACGGCGACGTTGGCATACTTGCGCAGCTCGATATACCCGTCGGTGCCCAGGATGAACAGCCGTCCATCGCCCCACGTGCCCAGCCCGTAGGGCGTAAACCAGTCCAGCCGCACGTAGCCCAGCCCGTAGTCGCCGCGCAGCATCATGTCGCCGAAGTCCTGGAAGTGGGGAAAGTCGGGATGGCGTACATTCGCCACCTGCGCCGCCACCACCTCAGCCTGCGTGGAGCCCGTATAGAACAGAAACTGATCCACCTGGTGCGAGCCGATGTCGCACAGAATGCCGCCATACTGGCGCTCGTTATAGAACCACGCCGGCCGCGATCCCAGCCCGCCCCCCGCATCTCCCGCGCGCTGGTTGATCTGGTGCGGCGCAATGTTGATCGTCTGGATCACCTTGCCGATGGCGCCCTCCTGCACCAGCTGCCCCGCATACACCGCCGCCTTCACCTCCAGCCGCTCGCTGTACATGATGCCGTAGATGCGGCCCGTCGCGGCGATCGTCTTGCGCACCGCGGCAAGATCCTCAAGCGTCGTAATCCCCGGCTTGTCCGAGAGAAAATCCTTGCCATTCTGCATCGCGCGGATGCCGATCCCGGCGCGTTCGTTCGCCTTCTCCGAGCTCAGCACCAGCTGGATCGCGGGATCCGTCAACACCTCTTCCTGTGACCTGGCGAACTTCACTCCGGGAAAGCGCTTCTTCGCCTCCGCGATCTTGTCCTCCTCATCGGCCCACATCACCACCAGCTCGCCGCCGCCGCGCTGCACCGCGCCGATCATCCCGTAGATGTGGTCGTGGCTCATGCCGCAGACGCCGAACTTGATGTGGTACTTCGGCTTTTCCTGGCCGCCCTCCTGGCTGGCAGCCGGCGCCTGCAGCGTCTCTTCGCGCACCGTGCCTGTCTCTCCGCCAAACGCCATGCCCTGCGGCATCATGCCCGCCATCGCCGCCGAACCGACCCAGCCCGCACGCTTTAGAAACTCCCGCCGTCCCGCGTCTTTCGTCTTCATGGATCCTCCAGGTTCGCCCACAGGAGAGTGTCACACAACCGGGGCAGACTGTGCCCGCGGCATCCGCCGCAACTAAGCTACTCCTCTCAAGAGAAGCGAGTCCTCAAGAGAAGCGAGTCCGGCGCCACAGGCTCCAGCCCCCCGCCGCCAGGCTGGCCAGCAGCACCACCGCCAGCCCCGCCACCCAGCCCATGTTCAGCGCCAGCGGAGGCACCACGGCGCGCACCCCCAGCGCCACAAAGACGCCCGTCGCCGCCAGCACAATCAGGTAGTCCCACCAGCGCCGCTGCTGGTTTGCTCCGCTGAGTTCGTCTCCCGCCTGCGCCCGCATCGTGGCGTCGTAATCCAGCCCGTAGCGCTCACACTCCCGCAGCACGGCCTCATCCGTCGACGTCCGCTCCTTCGCCGAGGCCACCGCCGTGCTGATCGCCAGCGCCCCCAGGATCATGATCACCGAGCCGCCGATCACCAGCAGCGCGTGCTGCCGGTCCGCATGGCGCAGCTCGCCAAACACCAGCGCGCCCCAGGCCAAACCCCAAAGCTGGTTGGTGTTCGACAGCGGTATGCCCCGCCCGATCCCGAGATACTTGGCCGCGAACTGCTGAAACAGGTCGCCCACCACCCACACAAAGCCGCCCAGAAAAAGCCAGAAGAGCACCCCCGGCATACGCCACAGGTGAAACGCATTGGAGTGCAGCCCGCCGTCCAGCGCCAGCGTCAAGGCCAGCACCATGCCCAGCTCGCCGACCGTGAACGCGGTCACGAACGAGAGCGGATTCATGCCGCTCAGGTACGCCTTGCGATACGGCACGTACATCGTGCCCCACATCAGGCTCGCGCCCAGCGCGGCCACGATCCCGCGCACGGCATGCGCTCCCATCGCCCCGCCCTGGAGCGTGCTGAAGCCCAGCATCACGGCCGCGATCACAATCGCGATGGCCCCGGCCACAACCTTGCCCACGTTCATCCGGCTCGCCCCTTCAAGCTCGCGAAACAGCACGCGCCCCCAGAACAGCCCGATCAGCGCGTTGGCATTCCACAGCGGAAACGCCACCGCCAGCCCGACATCGCGGATCGCGAAAACGGTCAGCGTATTCGCCACCGCCCACAGCGCGCCGGCCAACAGCGCCCACACGATCAGGTGCCGGCGTTCCGCTAAATCCGCGAACACGTACCCCGTTCCCTTCAGCAGCGTGGGAAACGTCCAGCGCGCCGTGAACACCCCGGCCACCATCGCCAGCGAGATCGCGTAGGGCGAGAAGCCCGCTTCCACCAGCTTGGTCGGCGCCTCCGCCGCGCCCAGCCACACCCCCGCCGTCAGCCCGCAGATCACGCCCAGCGCATGCAGCGACATGCCCGCCTTCACCGGTTGTGTGATCGCCGTCGCCAAGCCCCCACCTCATCCCGCGCCGCCGTCAATGCAGCAGCGCCAGCAGCACGATTCCCGCGACCAGCACGCAGAACGGCACCAGGAAGTGACTGTCCGTCACGATCGCTCTGAATGATTTCCGCAGCTTCATCGCACCTTCAACGCCGCTCGCAAGCCAGCCAAACGCGTCAGTCGAAACCCTAGTGCCACGCACCTGCCCTGTCAACCGTTGTGAGATTCAGCCTTAGTGCGTCACCGCTTCCGCCGTATCCCCCGGACGCGGCGGAATATCCCCGGTGTACGAGCCCACGGCAGTCAAGCCATGCACGCTCGTGATCGCCACCCGCCCAATCTCCTGGTCGTGCAGATTTTCGAGCGTGTACGTCGCCGGGTTCTTCGTCAGCCGCCACGCATGCAGCGACAGCTGATCGCCGGCCTTCGCCGTCGAACCCGCAGCCAGCCTGATCGTCACCGCGCCTCCCCGCGTCTCGGTCACCACCCCCGCCGCCCCGCCCAGCCCGGCCGGCGTGCCGTTATGTTCGAGCGCGTACAGCAGCACGTCCAGCGACGCCTGGAACGCGGCCGGCCTGGCCTTCGGATCGGCCGCTTCCTTATCCGTCACCGTGAACTTGCGGCACGCGCCGCCGCCCGACTCGCTGCTCGTAATTCCCGGCTCCGCGCCGCCTTCGCAAGTCTCCGAGTAGAGCCGCATCAGCAGCTGCCCCGTACACGTGTCGACCACGCCAGCGCGCAGCTCCCATGTGCGCGGCCCCGGAAATCCATCGGCCGTGGGTGGTCCGCCAATCGGCACAAACGTACCCGCCAGCACCGCGTCCACGCCCAGCTGCCGCCCGACTCTTGCTGCCCCGGCAAAATCCGCGCGATAAAGCTTCTGCCGGTCGCCTCGGCTCAGCGCAAACTCGGGCTGGCTCTCCAGCCGCGCGAACACCAGGTCCGCCACCGCCGTTCCCGCGCCGCCGCCCGTCTCCCCCACGTCGTGCGACTCCTCCCGCTCGGTCGGGTAGCGGAAGTCCAGCACCGCCAGGCTCAGCGGCCGTGTCGGCCAGTCCTGCGCCGAGCGGTTGCACTCCTCGCTCGGCGTATCGCGCGCAATCTCCCTGGCCTTCGGCTGCAGGTGCCTGCTCACCTCCGTCGACCCGCCCAGCGGCACCGCCACCGGATCCGGCACCTTGGCCTTGGCCGCGCTGCCCAGGCTCACCGGAACCTCGCCGCCCGCCGCGCGCTGCGTCGCTGTGCCCGCGGCCAGGTTGACGTTCCGCGTCCCCGCAGCCGCACCCCCGGCAGCCGCACTGCCGCCCGTGCCCGCTCCCGCCGCCGGCAGCTTCGCCGCCGCTGCCTGCCTCGGGGTCGGCGGAGGTCCCGGCCGCGGCATCCCGGCCGTCAGCGCCACCAGCCGCTCCAACGTCCACTCCGTGCCGCTCTGCGCGAAGATCACCTCGACGGCCTCGCCCACCTGCACCTTGTCCGCGCGCGTCTCGCGGCTCAGCACGAAGCTGTGCTGCACCAGCTTGCGCCGGCTCTCGTCAAACGTCTGGATGTCGACCGTGTGTTGCCCCACCGCCACCACGGTCCCAAACTCGTAGTAGGTCGGCACGTACTCCGGCCGGGGCGCAGCCTGCTGGCCTTGGGCTGCGCCGGCCAACAGCAGCGCCAGCGCAATCTGAAGCCGCGCCCAACCCGCCCGTCGCTTCGCCAGCCGTTTCATTCGTTCCCGCCACCCTAAGCCATTTTATCGAACCAAACCTCCGCCAACTTGAAGCCCACATCCCCTGAAGGTGGGAGACGGCACTCGGCTCACTGGGTCGTAGACCCCTTCTAGACCAGCGTCGCCTAGACCAGCGTCTCGAGCCGGATCGGCGGAGCAACCTCAATCCCATAGCGCGGCCCCGCCTCGACCAGGTGCTGCGTCCCGCCGGGCCCGTCGCCTGACTTGCCGTCCCATAACGCCAGCAGCGTCTGCCGCGGCGCGTGGGCAATCGCCTCCTCCACCAGCCACAGGTTGGTTCGCTGCCACACGTCGTAGCCGCCGCGCTCGCCCATCCACGCCGGCAGATCCTGCGTCTCACCCAGCATCTCTACGCGCTGCGGCCCCAGCCGTTCCAGCAGCGCGTCGAACCGCGTCATCCAATCCCCGGCCGCCGGCGCGACCGATAACGCCGCGAACTCCTCCCTGGGCAGCGTCAGGCGCAGCAGCGTCTCAATTCCCAGCTCCGCGCACACCTCGTGAAACAGCAGATCGCCGCCGCTCGCACCGCCCGCAATCCCCACCACGCAGCCCGGACTTGCCTCCAGCATGGCTTCGAGCGACCTCCGGATCGCCTCGCGCGCCGCCTCCTCCGCGCTGGCCGGAAAGCGCACACTCGCCCTGTCCGGCGCGTCGATCATGTGTCCCGTAAACAGCACCGCCTGCGCAGCCCGCTCGCTCTCCGGCTCAGGCATTATCCCCAAGCCCAACTGCGCCGCCACCCGCGCCGCCCCGCCCCCTCCCGCCCGCGCCAGCTCCGCTCCCACCAGGCGCAGCCCCTCAGCCTTCCATCGCTGCTCCTGCGCCTCCAGCCCCAGCAGGCCCAGCCTGCCCAGCTGTCCGCGCGTGCCGGCCTCGCGAACATCCTTCATGAAGCCCACGGGCGGCACGTCCAGGAACCGCCGCAGCCGCTCTCCGGCCTCGCTCTCCACGCCGTCCCCTCCGTCCAGCGTCTCGACCAGGACGGCCCTCGCCTGGTCCAGCTCGCCGCCCAGCCAATGCGCGCGCGCCAGCCCCAGCATCAGCGCCCGCCGCACCTCGTCCTTGCTACTCTGCTCCTGCCTGGAGCGCTCGATCTTGTCCAGCGCCAGCCCGATCACGCTCTTCATCTGCGCCGTCTCGCCCGTCTCCGCCAGCGCATCCAGCAGTATCTCCACCGCCGAGCTCCAGCCCCACCAGTTGTCGCACTCTTCAAAGCGATTGGCCGCGTCCATCGCCGCCTCCATCGCGCGCCGGAAGCGGCAGCCGCTCAGCGCGATCTTGGCCGCCGTCACCAGCGCATACGCCACCGCCAGCCTGCGGCCCTGGAACCGGTGCATCGCCAGCGCCCGCGCCAGCAGCTTCGACGCCTCATCCAGCCGCTGCTGATCGGTCGACATCACATCCGCCCAGTCGCGCAGCGTCCCCGCCAGCGCCGCGTTGCGCCGCGGCCCGCGATCCGTGCTCCGCTCCAAATCCTCAAGCGCTCCGCGGTAGAAGATCTCCGCCGTACCCCAGCGCCCCTGGCTCCCCATCAGGTAGCCCAGCTCCTTCTTGGCGCGGCCACTGTCGCGCAGGCTCGCCTCGGGCGCCGTCGCGTTCACGGCAGCGCGGTAGAAATCCTCCTCCACATGCCGACGGTCGAGTCCTCCCACCGGCCGGTCCGGCTCACCCTCCGCCAGCCCCGGAACCTTCTTGAACCGGCTCACGAAGTTCCCGCTCAGCAGCAGCCGCTCCACCGGCCCGCGCACCCGCGCCAGGAACTTCTTCGCGCTCGCCTCATCATTGCCGCGCGCAAACGCGAAGTACGCCGCGGAGAGCATCTCGTCGTCCGCGCAATCGTCCGGGATCTCCCCGCTCGCCTCGCGCGCCAGCCCCACCTCGTTCCACTCCACAAGCTCGGCCAGCCCCGCCGTCGGCCCGCGTTCATACAGCAGCAGAAACGTCACCGGCGAGTTCACCGCCACGGTTTTCACGAACTCCAGGTGCCACTCGCGCGCATCGGTCCACACGATCAGCGGCGCGCCAAAGTGCGCAATTCGCGCGAAGAACCACGCCAGCTTGTCTGCCGCGTCGGTCTTCGGCGCATCCCGCGGCTGCAGGTTCATGCCCAGCATGGTGTCATCGCTCAGCGGGTCCGCCCCGCCATCCAGCCGGATGACATTGCCCCGCCACGACTCCACCACCGCCTTGGGCAGCGCCACGAAGGCGCCCGGCTTGCTCTCGTACGGCGTCGCCATGCCGGTCCTGCTGCCCGGCGTCAGCCGGCACACCGCCGCCGCCAGCTTCGCCCATCCCGGGTCGTCGCCGCCCTCCGCCAGCCACGCCCTCGCTGGCACCCGCTGCCCGTTCAACACCATCGCGCTCAGGTCCAGCGGCCCGCGCAGGTACACCGTCATCGAAGCCCAGTTCGCGAACTCGAACTCCGTCGCGAACTTCTGCGCCCGGATCTTCACCAGCGCCGACTCGGGATCGCGGCTCGCCTCCGGCCCGAACACATCGCCATAAAATGCCTTTGAAATCGACGCCGCATCCTGCACATGCAGCTCCGCCTGGAATGACAGCACCAGTGCCGCGCCGGCGCGGTGCAGCGACAGTGCCGGCGACTCGCCCCACGAGTTCGCCGCGCTCGAGTAGCAGCTCCACAGCAGCGCAAGCCGCGCCGCCGCGTACTGCTCCGCCACCGTCGTCGCGCGCACCCCGCCAATCTCCGTCAGCACCGCGTTGCCATGCTCTTCCATGTGCAGAATGTCCGGCGCGCCCTTCGCATCCTGCGTGATCTCCGGCGGCAGGCTCTTCAGCGACAACCCCGTATCCTTCCCCGTGTCCGCGCCCAGCACGCTCACCAGGTTCAGCGTGCCCGGCGTGGTCAGCGAGGTCTCGGAAAAGTTCTGCCAAGCCTGCACCACCGAGAGATCGCCAGCCGCCAGCAGGTCGCCGTTCAGATCGTTCAGCGCGCCCCAGGGCAGCAGGTGCAGCTCCGGCCGCGTGGTCTGGATCACCAGCCGCCGTGCCGTGCCCGCAGCATCCAGAAACTCGCGCAGCTCCTCGCTCAGCGCGGCCAGGCTCTTGTACAGGCTCAGCCCGTGCTCCTGGATCGCCTGCGCCCCGCGGTACCCGTCCTCGCTGCGGTTGACATTGCACTCCCGCATCTGCCGCACGAACGTCCGCCACTGCTCGTCGTTCAAAGGCGAGCGGAAGTACTGCGACGGGATCGTCCTGCCGCCGCAACGCAGGAACACGCCGAAGATCCGCTCCCAGGTCAGCGGCAGCGCACCCTCCGCCGCGCTGCTCGGCAGCACAAACTCCACGATCATCGTGCGACGAAAGCTTGCCATCGCCCAACTCTCCTCAGAACCAGACGCTACCATAAGCCCTCGCTCCGGGGCCCTCACTGGCGGGAGCAAGGCTGCCCCAGGAAGCGGATACCGCTCACGCCACCCGCCGCGCGCCCCACTCGTGTAATCTTTTGCTGACGCCGGGCCCGGGCAACATCCTTCTCCGAAAGGGTTCCTCATGGGCAAGAAGAAAGATCCCAGCATCACCTTCCTCAACAAGTGGGGCTACAACGTCGTCAAGCTGCCCCGCGCCGATATCGCCCCGCTCGATCTCGTCGGCGTAGACCGCGGCACCCAGTGGCTTGGCGCCCTGGCCAGCGTCTGGACCAGCACCAGGCCCACCCCTGTCCCCGCGCCGCCGCGTCCCGCCTCCAACATCAACGGCCAGAAGACCGACGCGCTCGACATCTCCTTCGGCCTGAACGTCCTCGCCAACGCGCTCGCCGCCTTCGGCGTTGACGCACCCTCGCTCGAGACCAGCTATCACAGCGCCAGCAAGGTCCAGTTCTCCTACACCAATGTCACCAGCTCCATCGTCTCGCCGCTCGACGCCGGCAGCTATCTCGCCGCTGGCTCGCTCCAGACCGACAACCCCACCGTCCAGAACTACTTCCAGAACCCCGACTGCAGCGCCTACCTCATCACCTCCGTCATCAAGTCCGACTCCATCACCGTCTCCGCCACGGACGACCACGGCGCCTCGGTCGGCGTCGACGTCCCCGCGCTCTCGCAGATGATCGGCGCCAAGGTCAAAGTCTCTCCGTCCAGCTCAGCGAACTCGTCCGTCACCTTCACCGGGCCCCAGCCGCTCACCTTCGGCTTCATTGTCCAGCAGATCTCCTACGCGGACGGCAAGTGGAGCCTGCGCGACGCGCCCGCCTCCGGCGCCACGGCCTTCGGCGCTTCCGCCGGCGGCCCAGGCACAGGCCCCGCGCACACGCCCGGAGCCGCCGCCCGCGGCATTATCCTCGGCGACCCCGACGACTGCCGCATCGACCTTAGCTGACCGCTTCACCTGAGCTGCCCTTAGCCGAATCGCCCTCACCCGAGCCGCTGCCATGCCTGACCCATCTGCTAAAGCCGCCGCATCCTTCCCGCGCCCGCTCTCGGTCAATGCCGCCACCTCCGCAGCGCGGCCACCCTTCGCGCCCGCCGATCTCGCCCACATCGCCGCGCGCCTCCAATCCTCCGGGTCGGGCGGCAAGACCGCCCAGACCCTCACCACCGCCTGGACCGTCACCGACCGCATGAAGCTCAACCAGACCGGCTGGGGCGTCATCTTCCCCACCAGCCCCGACCCCGCCACCGAGGCCCGCTACCAGCAGATCAAGCTGCTCCTTCAACCCCTGCTCGACCTGCGCCAGAAGCAGGTCAACGACAAGCGAACTCCGCCCCGCCTCTTTCAGATCTTCGACGGCCCCGGAAGCGGCGTCAGCCCCGGCCAGACCGCCGAAAGCTGGACTTTCAGCCGCGGCGTCCCCCTCAACGCTCCCGTCGACCCCTACAAAGGCGGCGTGCCCTACTACCTGCTGCTCATCGGCTCGCCCCAGGACATCTCTTTCGACTTCCAGGCCCGCATGCGTGTCCAGTGGTCGGTCGGTCGCCTCGCCTTCGACGACCTCGCCGACTACGGCCGCTACGCCCAGGCCGTCGCCGCCTATGAGAACCCCGCCAACCCGCCCGCACAGCGCCGCAGCGCCGCCGTCTGGATGACCCGCAACCCGGACGACGACGCCACCCTGCTCCTCTCCAGCACCCTCGCCGACGACTTCACCGACCCCGACTCCACCCTCGGCGCGCCCGCCTTCAACGTCGACACCTTCATCGCCGAACAGGCCACCAAACAGCAGCTCGCGGACATCCTGCGCGGGGACATCCCCCACGGCCCGCCCGCCGTCATCTTCACCGGCTCCCACGGCACCGAGTACCCGCTCACTGACCCCGACACCCAGCGCCAGCGCCAAGGCGCGCTCATTACCCAGGAGTGGGTGCCCGGCGCACCCGTCGGCCCCGCCAACCAGTTCGCCGCCGACGACATCCCGGCCGACGCCACGCTGCAGGGCGCCTTCGCCTTCCTCTTCGCCTGCTTCAGCGGCGGCTGCCCCCAGCTCGACAGCTACGCCTTTTCCCCCGACGGCACGCCTCGCCAGCTCGCCCCCCAGGCGATGATCTCGCGCCTGCCCCAGGCGCTGCTCGCCCGCGGCGTCCTCGCCGTCTTCGCCCACATCGACGCCGCTTACTCCTACGCCCTGGTCGACACCAGCGACACGCCCCAGACCCAGGTCATCCGCGGCCCGCTCGAGATGCTCATGCAGGGCCTGCGCGCGGGCCTCGCCGCCGAAACCTTCACCTCGCTCTGGACCTCGCTCGGCATCGCCATGCACGACGCGCCTCTGCCCGTCGCCGCCGGCGCCACCCCCACCCCCGACCAGGCCGCCTTCGCCAACCGCGCCGTCGCCTACGACGACGCGCGCAACTACATCGTGCTCGGCGACCCCGCCACCAGCCTCCGCGTCGCCGACCTGAAACCCTGAACTCCCGGGGGCCCGCTTCTAAACCCGCAGCTCCAAACTCCTAAACCCAAACCCTAAGAACGTTTTGCCGTGGCATTTCGCCTTAAGGCGCTTCGCTCACCCGCAAACATTCCACCCACCGCCCGCTCAGCCTAGTTCCCTGACTTAGTACCGCCCTGGTCAATCGGGAATGCCGCCGCGCTCATCATCGTATGCACCACCAGGCTGATGTGCAGGTGCGCCGAGGGCGCCGTCGGGAACTGCGGCGGTGTGGCCGCCTCTTCCGCCGCGACCAAGATGAAGTACGCGCCTTCATCGGACGAGGTAAACGTAAGCTGCACCGGACCCGTGCCGTCCAGCGCGATCACCGCTCCCACCGCCGGCGACACGATCGCCGCCAGCTCCGGCGATAGATGAAGCACTGCCTTTTCGCCTTCGGCCGCCGCCAGGTGGATGCTATGACCGCTGACGACCGGCACGGTAGACACACTCGGAACCGGCGAGCCGCCGTCGTTCGAGAAGGTAATCGTGGTTGTCATGGTGCGCTCGACGTTAGTTCATTTTGGCCGTCGTGTCCACAGCTTTCTGCTCCTTCGCAGCCGCCAGCACGCTCTCCCAGCGCGGGTCCTTGCGCAGCCCCGCCAGCAGCGGGTCGCGCTCGAACTCTGCCACATGCATCCCACGCCCCACCGCCTTGGCGATCAGCGCCATCGCCTGCTCGCGCTGGTTCAGCATTTCGTAGGTCGCCCCGGCCTGGTAGCTCACGTCCACGTCATCTCCGCCCAGCGCCAGCGCCTGCCGCAGCAGCACCAGGCTGCGCAGCGTGTTCCCGATCATCGCGTTGTCATACGCCAGCAGCACCAGCAGCGTCGCGTTCTTCGGCTCCTTGCTGCGCGCCGCTTCACCCGCTTCAATCGCCTTCTTGTAGGCCGCGGTTGCCTTGTCATGATCGTTGGCGAGGAAGTACGCCTGACCCAGGTCGCCCCAGACCCTGTAGTCGTTCTGACCCAGCGTCACGGCCTTTTCGAGCGTCGCCACCGCGTCCCCGTACTTGGCCTGTGCCAGTTCGAGTTCACCCAGCATCTGCTCCACACCGGACGAGTCTTCAATCTTCTTCGAGCGCTCGAAGTCCGCCTTCGCCTCGTCCAGCTGGTTCAGCTGTTTCTTCACGTAGCCCAGATCGTAGTAAGCGGCCGCATTCTCCGGCGCCAGCTCCGCGCTGCGCTCGTACTTCGCCTCCGCCTCCTTCAGCTTGCCCTCGGCCGTAAAGTAGTTGCCCAGGTTCAGCGGCCAGCGCCAGTCCTCCGGCGCCAGGTCCTCCGCCTTCTGCATCTCGGCGATCGCGTCCTCGCGCCGTCCCTCCGCCTCGTACACCTCGGACATCGCCCGATGCGCATCCGCGCTGTGCGGATCAAGCTGCATCGCCTTCTGCGCATACTGCGTCGCCACCGCGCTGTGGTCTTCCAACGCCGCAATCCGCGCCAGCGTCACATACGCCGGAGCCATGCCCGCATCCAGCTGGATCGCCCGGTTGGTCGCCGACTCGGCCGCCTCCAGCAGCTTCGGATCCTTGTTCCCGCGGTATTGGATGAAGTACGCGCTGCCCAGCCCTGCCTGCGCCAGAGCAAAGTTCGGGTCGGTCTTCAGCAGCTCCTCAAAGTCCGTGACCGCCTTGGCCAGGTTCGCGCTCTGGTAGCTCTTGTTCAACAGATCCTGCGCCTTCTCATAGCGCTCGTACTCGCTCGCCGTCGCCGCCCCGCTAGCCGCCCCGCCCGCTGCCACGTTGCCCGCCGGCGCAGCCTTCTCCCCGCCGTGAAACAGCCGCTCAACCCGGCCCCAGAAGACCGTCAACAGCACGATCCCTGCGATCAACCACCCGCGCCACGCCGGGCGCTCCTTGTCCCTGGCCCGCTTCCGCTCTTTCTCTTCTCGCCGGCTCTCTTCCCGCCTGCTCTGGCCTCTCCCAACCAGCGCGGCCGGCTCCTGCTCCACCGCCTTCACCGCACCCAGCGACTCCGCCAGCGCCTCCGCCAGCAGCCCCGCGCTCGCATAGCGCCGCGCCGGGTCCGCATCGGTCGCCACGCTCACCGTACGCAGAAACGCCTCCGGCAGGTCCGGCCGCAGATCCATCAGCGGACGCCGCCGGCTGTACGCCGCACGCACCTCCGGCGGCGTGAAGCCCGTCACCTGCGCCGGATACGCCCCCGTCACCATGAAGTACAGCAGCACGCCCATCGCGTAGATATCCGTCGCCACCGTCGCCGGGCTGCCCGCAAACAGCTCCGGCGCCATGTAGTTCGGCGTTCCCGCCAGGTTCATCGGCCCCGTCGGCAGCGTGCTCAGCCCAAAATCCATCAGCAGGATGCGCCCGCCCTCCTCGCGCATCACGTTTTCCGCCTTGATATCCCGGTGCAGAATCCCCGTGCGATGCACCGCGCTCAACGCCCGCGTCACATCCATCCCGATCAGCGCCGCCTCCCGGTACCCGAACGGCCCCTGCTCGCCCAGCAGCATCGAGATCGTCTTGCCCTTCACGAAGTCCGTCCAGAAGCCCACGCGGCCGTCGTGCCGGTCGATGCCGTACACATGCACCACATTGGCATGCTGCACCGCCGCCAGCGCGCGCGCCTCCGCCAGCATCGCCTCGTACTGTGCCTCGCCACCCTCCACGCCCGGCAGCAGCAGCTTCAGCGCGACCTCGCGATGCAGACTCGGATCCCACGCGCGATAGACCTCGCCGAAGCCGCCCGCGCCCACCCGCGCCAGCAGCTTGAACCCGCCCCACAACGTGCGCGCCGCCGGCATCTCAGCCGCGGTCGACCTCTGCCCGGGTTCCAGTGGAAGCGTAGGTTCTTCATTCATAGGGGGCACCCTCAAGCTATCAGAGCAGGTCCCAACACTCCCGCCAACTTCACTCGCCGCTGCCCTAGCCGCGCGCCGGCGAAGCGCCCAAAGCCGGTCCATTGCGCGGCTCCGGCCTGCTGCAGGCCTGCGTTTCAGCCCTGCCTCCGGTGTACCATCGGGGGTAAACGCGGAGACGTTCCAGCCATGCCATCTTCCTCCCACTCCCGCTCCAGCGCGCGTCTGCACGTCGGCGATGGCCCCAGCCGGCGCATCATTCCGCTCGAGTCCCTGCCCTTCACCATCGGCCGCAGCGCCGACCGCCACCTCCATCTCACCCAGCCCCAGGTCTCGCGCGAGCACGCCTTCATCGACCGAGACTCCGACGGCTTCTTCATCCGCGACCTCGGCAGCCGCCACGGCACCTTCGTCAACGGCCTGCCCCTGCGCTCCGCCACCGCCCGCCTGCGCACTCAGGATGAGATCATCCTCGGCGCCTCCGGTCAGGGCTCCTCCGCCGAGCGCATCGTCTTTGAAGCCACTGGCAGTGACATGATCACGCGCACCCTCATGGCGCACCTCGCCCAGGCCGGCTCCGGCCCCGCCGACCTCGAAACCCTCTCGCTCCTCCTCGAAGCCGCGCAGAGCCTCAACGGCGACGACGGCCTCAACGACGTGCTGCACACCGCACTCGAATACACCATCCGCCTCACCCACGCCGAGCGCGGCTTCGTCTTCCTCGGCGACAGCGCCGGCGCCCTCACCCTCGGCCAGGGCCAGGACTACCAGGGCGCTGACCTCACCGACTACACCGGCATCTCGCAGGGCATCGTCCGCGACGCCGTCGCCTCCCAGCAGGAGTTCATCCTCGGCAACGCCACCCAGGAGGCCGCCCGCAACAACCTCGACAGCCTCGTCCTGCACTCCATCCGCAGCGTCTGCGCCATTCCCCTGCGCGGCCGCCACTCCGAGCGCCTGCTCGGCCTGCTCTACCTCGACAGCCGCTCCAGCACCCACCAGTTCACCACCACCGACCGCGGCACCCTGATCGTCATCGCCCGCCAGGCCGCCACGCTGCTTGAAAACCTGCGCATGCTCGAGGCTGTCCGCGAGGCCGCCCTGTTGCGCAAGGAGCTTGAGATCGCCGCCGCCATCCAGCTCCAGATCATCCCCCAGACTCTGCCCGAGTTTCCCTTCGCGCGCCTCGCCGCCCGCACCATTCCGTGCACCGGCGTCGGCGGCGACTTCTACGATGTCATCCCCGTCCCCGACGGCTTCGTCGCCATCGTCGCCGACGTCTCCGGCAAAGGCGTCCCCGCCGCCCTGCTCTCCTGCATGGTGCAGGGCATGGTCCACGCCCAGATCACCAGCGGAGCCTCACTCGTCGCCACTGCCAACTGCGTCAACCAGCTCGTCTGCTCCCGCGCCGGCGAAAAGTACGTCACCCTCGCCGCCGTCCGCTACACCCACTCATCCGATGGCCCGGCGCAGGTGGAGCTGCTCAACGGCGGCCACGTCTCACCCATCATCGTCCGCGCCTCCGGTGCCATTGAAGTCATCACCGACGGCGACATGCCCGTTGGCCTGCTCTCCTTCGCCACCTTCCATCCCATCCATCTCGGCGTCTCCCCCGGCGACCGCATCGTCCTGCTCAGCGACGGCATCAGCGAAGCCGAAGACCCCTCCGGCGTGCAGTTCTCCGCCACCGAGCTCACCCGCACCCTCACCCATCCCGATCCCGTCGCTAACCTCTTCACCTCTCTCGAATGCTTCTGCGCCGGCGCCCACGCCCAGGACGACCAGACCATTCTCACCATCGAGTCCCTCGCCTGACTCCCCATCCTGTCATGCTGAGCGAAGCGCCGCAGGCGCGCAGTCGAAGGACCTGCATCTCCGCCCCACCCCCATTTCCGTCATCCTGAGCGAAGCGCAACGCGCGCAGTCGAAGGACCCCGAAGAAGCTCCCCGCGCCCATACCGCAGGAGGCTTTCAGCCGACACTCCGCTCCTCACCGCACAAACGCCCGGAAAACAACACACCTCCGCATCTTTCGTCCTTGTCGCCACACCCAACCCGGCCTATTCTGTCCGCATGCCCAAAGCCATCTTCATCAGCTACCGCCGCGACGACAGCGAAGGAGAGGCCGGGCGCCTCTTCGACGACCTCACCCGCGCCTTCGGCGCCGACAGCGTCTTCATGGACGTCTCCGGCATCAGCCCCGGCGTCGACTTCCGCCACGCCGTCGAAGACAACGTCGCCACCTGCGGCGTCCTCCTCGCCGTCATCGGCCGCACCTGGGCCTCCATCACCAACTCCGCCGGACAACGCCGCCTCGACGACCCCGCCGACTTCGTCGCGCTTGAGATCTCCTCCGCCCTGAAGCGCGGCGTGCCCGTCATCCCCGTCCTCGTCCACGAAGCCTCCATGCCCGTGCCCGCCGCGCTCCCCGACCTCCTCAAAGACTTCGCCTACCGCAACTCCATCGAGCTCTCCCACGCCCGCTGGAGCTCCGACGTCCAGCTCCTCATCACCGCGCTCAAGCCCTACGTTCGCACCGCAGAAGACGACGCCCCCGCGGGCGACAAGCACACCGTGCACGGCACCGTCCCTGTCCAGCTACCCGCTCCCCAGCAAGCCGACCCAGCCTCAACCCCGCCCCCGGACCCAGTCCCCCGCAGATCCAAAGCTCCACTCCTCATCGCCGCCACCGCCCTCCTCCTGCTCATCCTCGCCGCCGCCGGCCTCTTCCTCCACAAAGAACACGATCCCAGAACCGAGATCGCCGGCACCTGGAAACTCCCCGGCAACCGTAGCGGCGACAGCCTCGACTCCCTCATCATCGCCGGCTCCGCACCCGACTTCACCATGCACGCCTTCGCCTCCGACTGCAAGCCCACCCCCTGCGACTGGCGCAACCGCCCAGCCACCTGGGACGGCCACGACCTCCACGCCAGCTTCACGCCTACCGGCCCCACCGGCGCCCCCGAAATCAACCGCGTCGTCAACGTCGCCGCCCACCCCGACCACGGCAACCTCGTCGTCAGCATAGAGAACACCTACAAGCTCGCCAGCCTCGGCCCCGCCCGCACCTTTCAGCTCACCTTCGTCCGCTCCTACTAAACCGCCACGCCCTCCCATCCACGATCTTCTGTCGTCAGCCCGACACGTCATCCTGAGCAGCCACAAACCTCCGTCATCCTGAGCGGCGTTTGTCGCGTCTCTCGCGACAAACGCAGTCGAAGGACCCCGAAGATGCTCGTACCGCATCAGCATCCCGGGCCTTTCTTCCCTCGATCGTGTAGCGAACCTCGCCGCAGCACACTAGAATCCTCCCCATGCTCTCCCGCATGATCGCCCTCCTGCTCCTCCTCGCCTCACCCCTGTTCGCCCAGCCCGCTCCGCAGCCCGACCCCACCCTCACCGCCCAGCTCCAATCCATCGCCTCCGCCCACCACGGCTCCGTCGCCCTCTTCGCCGAGAACCTTGCCACCCACCAGACCGTCGCGCTCGCCCCCGACAACCCCGTCCAGACCGCCTCCGTCATCAAGCTCGCCATCCTCTACGAGGCTCTCGAGCAGATCCGCTCCGGCAAAGCAAGCTTCGCCGACTCCATCACCTTCACGCCCTCCGCCGACGCCCCCGGCTCCGGCCTCCTGCATCTCCTCGACGCTCCCCTCACCCTCACCTTCAAGGACGTCCTCACCCTCATGATCGTCATGAGCGACAACGTCGCCGCCAACCTCGCCATCGACCACCTTGGCCTCCCGAATATCGACGCCCGCATCGTCACGCTCGGCCTCAAGGACACCTGGCTCTACAAAAAGGTCTTCACCCCCGTCCCGCCCGGCACCGTCCTGCCGCCGGACTTCAAACGCTTCGGCCTCGGCAAAACCACCGCCCGCGAGATGGCCGCGCTCATGTCCCGATTTGTCCGCTGCGACCTCGCGCCCGCCGGCACCTTGCCGCTCCCCGGCGATCCCGCCCTCTGCGACGCCGCCCTCCACATGCTCCACGTCCAGTTCTATCGCAGCGCCATCCCCCGCTATCTCGACACCATGCCCGGCGCCACCGGCAACTCCATCGCCAACAAGACCGGCTCCCTCGACGCCGTGCGCAACGACGTCGCCGCCGTCTCCACCCGGCACGGCACCGTCGTCATCTCCTGCTTCACCTGGGATAACAAAGATCGCTCCTGGGGCGCCGAGCACGAGGCCGAGATCACCATTGCCAGGCTCGCCCGCGCCATCATCCTCGCCTGGTCCCCCGACGGCCTCGCACCCTGGCCCGCGCACCCCGCTCCGAGCCCCGCGCCAACCTCCCCGCACCCGCAAAGTCATTGACAAACCCTGCCGCGCATAATTAACTGACCCTACTTCAAACTGTAACCACTGGCTCACATTCCTCCGGTACCCGCCGCGGCGAATGACACGCAGGAAGACATTCCCTCTCACAGCGGAAGCCCGACCTGACCCGAAGCCGGTGCCGCTGCCCAAGCAACAACACTTCAGGAGGCTTCTTGAGCCACACGCACGGTCCCATCCGCACTGCCCTTTGTCTGTTCGCCTTCGCCGCCCTTGCCCTCTTCGCGCCCGCGCAGGAGACCACCGGCAGCATCAGCGGCACCATCACCGACTCCTCCGGCGCCAACATCAAGGGAGCCACGGTCATCCTCACCAACACCGACCGCGGCCACGTCGAGCGCACCCTGAGGACCACCTCCGTCGGCTTCTTCACCGCCACATCTCTCCCGCTCGGGACCTACTCGGTCAAAGTCACCGACGCCGGCTTCAAGACTGAGACCGTCACCTCCCTGGTCCTGCACGCAAATGACGCTCTCACCGTTAACCGCACCCTCGTCGCGGGTAACGAAACTGAAGTGATTACCGTCACCGCCGACCAGGCCCAGCTCAACCTCGAGAATGCCACCTCCGCCGGACTCATCAACGGTGACCAACTCAACGAGTTGGTCCTCAACAATCGCAACTACGAGCAATTTCTCCAGCTGCAGCCCGGCGTGGTCTATGGCGGAGCCACGGACCAGCTGTACGTCGGCTCTACTGCTCCCTCAGGCAGCGCCAACACCGTCAACTTCTCCGTCAATGGCGGACGCAACACCTCCAACAACTGGACCGTCGATGGCGCGGACAACGTCGACCGGGGAGCCAACCTCACCCTGCTTACCTATCCCTCCGCGGACGCTATCGCCGAAGTGAAAACTCTGCGCGGACAGTACTCCGCCGAGTTCGGCCGCTCCGCCTCTGGCCAGGTTGACGTCGTCACCAAATCCGGAACCAACTCCATCCATGGTTCCGCGTACGAGTTCTTCCGCAACGACATCTTCAACGCCAATGCCTGGGGCAATAAGCTGAACCAGCCGGTCCAGCCCCGCTCCAAGCTTCGCTACAACGACTTCGGCGGGACCATCGGCGGCCCCATCTTCATCCCGCACCTCTATGACGGCCGTAACAAGTCCTTCTTCTTCTTCTCCGATGAAGCTCGCCGCGTGGTCCAGTACACCACCGGCACCGCCTACGTCCCCACCGCCGCCGAACGCAGCGGCGACTTCAGCAATGCGTATTACGCTCCCAACGGAAGCACCATCGCGAGCGCCCAGGGTCCGGTCGCCGTCTGCACCGCCTTCAACACCACCAATGGCACCTGCACCGCTTATGGCAGCACCGTCACCAACATCTCCCCCACCGCCAAGGCATACCTCAAAGACATCTACTCTCTCCTTCCTACCCCGCCCAGCGCCGCGGACATCGCCTCCGGCCTCGACCCACATGCCCTCCAGTCCACGGTCGCCAACGTCTTCAACAACAACCAAATATTGGTCCGCATTGATCAGTCCTTCGGCCAGCACCTCAACGTCTTCTACCGGTACCTGCATGACACCTTCCCCTCAATCTCCGGAACCGGTACCTTCAGCGCTCTGCCGCTGCCCGGGCTCTCCACCACTATCACCCACAATCCAGGCACCGAGCAGCTTGGACATGCCACCTACGTTTTCTCCTCCAGCCTCCTCGCCGATGTCGGCTACGCCTACTCCACCAACGCGATCAACACCGTGCCCGTAGGCGCATTCACCACGGCCGCCTCCGCCGACGTGAACCCCGGGCTCCCCTACACCACGACCCTGGGCGTCATTCCAACCCTCTCCTTCACCGGTACCAACGCCTTGACCGGCCTCGGCAGCACGGGCATCTACAACGACTACGACCGCAATCACAACGCCTTCGGGAACGTTACCAAGACCCTCGGTCGCAACACGGTCATTGTCGGCCTGACGTTCGACCACTACCAGAAAGAGGAGAACGCGACCGGCGGCAACCAGGGTGGTTTCACTTTCGCCACCAACACCGGCGTACCCGCAATCGCGGGTCTGAATGTCGCCTCGCAAACTGATCAGGCCTTCGCCAACTTCCTTCTCGGCAACGCCAACGGCGGGTTCAGCCAGGCGTCACAGGCCATCACCGCGAACATCCAGGAGAACATCTGGGAAGCCTACGTTCAGGACAATTGGAAGGTCACGCCGCGCCTGTCACTTAACCTTGGCGTCCGTTACGGCTACTATGGGCAGCCCACCGATCCCAGCGGACGACTCTCGAACTTTGACCCTGCCACCTACAACTCCGCCAATGCCCCCACCATCGACTCCACCGGCCTTATCTGCTTCACGTCACCCTGTGCCAACAAGGACGGCCTCAACAACGGATCAGCCAACGCCGGCGCTGACTTCTACGGCATCAACTACATCAACGGTCTGATCTTTGGCGGCAACAACGTGCCCAATCACAACTCCCCCTATGGCAACAAGGTGGGACAGACCGACAACGCCAACTTCGCACCGCGCTTCGGCTTCGCCTATGACCTGTTCGGCGACGGCAAGACCTCCTTCCGCGGTGGCTACGGGTGGTCGTACGACGCTTCGGAGGTCAGCTACTACGAGACCGCCGTCTTCAACAATCCCCCCGCCGTCACAAGCTACTCTCTCTCCACCGCCACGCTCGATAATCCCGCTGGCAAAGCCTCCGTTGCCCCGGCTGCATCGACGACACCCGGGCGCATTGTTGCCTCACCCCTGACCTACCACACTCCCTACGTCCAGCAGTATTCGCTTGATATCCAGCAGCAGCTCTCGCCCACCTTTGCCCTCGACGTGGGTTATTTCGGCACCCACGGCATTCACCTCATTGGCCTGGTCGACATCAACGAAAATGCCCCCAACGCCTTTGCCGCCACGTCCATCTCTCCCACCGACGTCTCCTCCACTTGCGTCTATACCGGGACCACCACGCCCGCATTCATCAGCACACTCTGCGATCGCGGCCTGAACCAGATCAAGCCATTCAAAGGCTATTTCGCCGTTGACGCCGTGCGCTCCATCTTCTCCTCGAACTACAACGCGCTACAGGTCAAGGCCACCAAGAAGTTCAGTGGCAAGACATTCATTGATGTCAACTACACTTGGTCCCGCGACCTGACCAACTCCCAGAACGACTACTCCACGCCGCCGCAAAATCAATACAACATCAATGCCGACTACGGCCGCGCCGCGCTTGACCGTACCAATGTAATAGCCATCGACGGCGTTTACGAACTACCCTGGTACCGTCAGCAGAACGGCTTCACTGGACACCTCATTGGTGGCTGGGAGGTATCTGGCATCTACGCCATAAACTCCGGCCTTCCCCTCACCGTCTCCGAGAGCGCCGGAGGCCTGATCAGCTATGGCTATAACAGCATCTTCAATAACCAGACCACCGGCGGTTACGCCAACGATGCCGCGGGACTCGGCATCCTCGGCAACACCAACGCGGGTCTCCGTCCCAACATGGTCGCCAACCCGAACCAGGGGTACGGTCAGCAGATCCACAACCGCACCCAGTGGTTTTATCGCGCAGCCTTCGCCGCACCTCTGCCCGGCAGCGGACAAGTCGGCAACGAGAAGCGTGGTGTGATTAACGGCCCTGGCTTCAACCGCCTCGACGTTGGACTGTTCCGCAACTTCAAGCTCTATGAGCGCCTGAACTTTCAGCTCCGGGGCGAGGCCTTCAACGTCGTCAACCATACCAATCTCTCCAATCCCGGCACCACCTCAACCACCAGCTCCACCTTCGGCATCATCACCAGCGCTCGCGACAACCGCATCCTCCAGGTCGCCGGCAAAATAACCTTCTAACTTCCGCTCTCGCCTTCCGCAACGCAGCGGAGGGACCGGCTCCTGCGCTCCCGGCCGGTTCCTCCACACCTGCCAGCTTTTGGTGCAAACCCCTATGCTGGTCCAGACTTAACCCTTCTGCTTTGAAGATTTTGCGCACCATTAGGGGGGAGGGGGCAGCAAGCCCTCGAACCCACCCTATATAGTCCTCTCAAAGCTCCTTCCGAGAGGATTTCCAGCGTGCCAAACCTGCGCCTCGCCCTGTGCTTCTCGCTCACCCTCGCCGCCTCAGCCGCCGCCCAGCAGTCCCCCACCCTCCTCCAGCAGGACGGCCGCGCCTCCCTCATCGTCGACGGCAAGCCCTTCCTCGTCCTCGGCGCCCAGGTCGATAACTCCAGCGGCTGGCCCGACCGCCTCCGCCCCCTCTGGCCCATCGCCGCGCGCATGCACCTCAACACCCTCGAGGTCCCCGTTTACTGGGAGCAGCTCGAGCCCGCCCGCGGCCGCTTCGACTTCACCGTCCTCGATCAGCTCCTCGCCCAGGCCCGCGAACACCACACCCGCCTCGTCCTCCTCTGGTTCGCCACCTGGAAGAACGGCCGCTCCCACTACGTTCCTGCCTGGGTCAAGGCCGACCCCGCCACCTACCCGCGCATGCTCACCCGCGCCGGCACCCCCCTCGACGTCCTCAGCCCCAACGCCCTCGCCAACCTCGACGCCGACCGCGGCGCCTTCGTCGCCCTCACCCGTCACCTCGCCCTCACCGACCCCGGCCACACCGTCATCATGATCCAGGTCGAAAACGAGTCAGGCTCGCTCGGCTCCGTCCGCGACTTCTCCCCCGCCGCCCAGCGCCTCTTCGACTCGCCCGTTCCCGCCCCGCTCGTCGCCGGCCTGCACAAACCCCCCGGCACCTGGTCCCAGGTCTTCGGCTCCGACGCCGACGAGACCTTCGCCGCCTGGTCCGTTGCGAGCTACATCAACCAGACCGCCGCCGCCGGCAAGCGCGAACTCCCCATCCCCATGTACGCCAACATCTGGCTTAAGAGCCCCCGCGGCTACCCCATCTCCACCATCCCCGGCGACGACTACCCCTCCGGCGGCCCCACCATCAACATGCTGCCCGTCTGGAAGATCGCCGCGCCCGCGCTCGACCTGCTCGCCCCGGACATCTACGTGCCCTCGTCCGAGCGGTATCGCGCCGTGATGGCTGAGTTCCACCAGCCCGGCAACCCGCTCTTCATCCCCGAAAGTCTCGGCTTCGAGCCCTTCCCCGGCGCCTCCGGCTACGCCCGCCCTCTCTTCTACGCCCTCGGTGCCGGCGCCATCGGCTTCGCGAACTTCGGTCTCGACCGGGTAAGCCTCGAGGCGCCCATCACCCCCGAGATCGCTGCCCAGATCGAAGGCTTTCGCCTCCTCGGCTCCTTTGACCGCGTCCTCGCTGCGCTGGCCCTGGCGGGCTCCGTCCAGACCGCCGTTGAAGAGCCCGACATCGCCCAGCGCGAGCTCGACTATCCCGGCACCCGCGTCCTCGTCTCCTACCCGCCGGCCTACGACCCGCCCGCCGCGCCCGTCTCCACCACCTCAGACACCACCCAACTCCACGAAGGCCGTGTCCTCGTAGCAGCCCTCAGCCCCTCCGAGTTCCTCGTCGCCGGCATTGACTGCCGCGTCCACTTCCTCGCGCCCATCCACTCCGGCAAACAGATGCAGCTTCTCTCCGTAGAAGAAGGCCGCTACGACGGAGAAACCTGGATCCCGCTCCGCCTGTGGAACGGCGACGAAACCGACTATGGCTTGAACTTCGGCGGACGCGGCTCCCTGCTCCGCGTCCGTGTCGGCAACTACTGACTAGAAGAACAGCCGCCCGCCCAGCTGCACCAGCCTCGGGAAGCCCAGCGTGCTCGTCACCGCGCCATACGAACCCGAGTCCGCCGCCAGGTTCGGTCCATTGAACTGTGGCGTGTTGAACGCATTCAGCGCCTCCGCCCGGAACTCCGCATGCACCCGCTCCGTCAGCCGGAAGTCCTTGTTCAACGACAGGTCCGTGTTCAGGTACCCCGGCCCTAAGCAGCTGCTCGTACGCTCCGCGTTGCCCAGGTTCCCCACCGTCGTCGGCGTGTAAGCCGCCCCGTTGAAGTAGTGCGCCAACCGTCCCTCCGGCGCCCCCGAGTAGCAAGGATTGATCCCCGTCAAACTTGGCCGTGTGGTCGCATTGCCGAACGATGAGTTCGTATTCGTCCCCTGTGTAATCGGCAGCGGCGACCCCGATTGGATGATCATGATGTCGTTGAACTTCCACCCGCCGATCGCCAGGTCCACCCAGCGATTCGCGCCCGCCGCAAACATCTTGCCATGTCCGAAGGGCAGCTCATACGTGCCTGCAATCGTGAACCGGTTCGGCAGATCGTTGATCGCCCGCGCGTACTCGTTGTGCAGGTTGTAGATATCTTGCGGCCCATTGTTGCCGGGGTTCAGCGTGCTCGACGCGCCCCACAGGTTGTCCCAGTTTGACGACCACGTGTACGCCGTCAGGATCGTCAGCCCGCGGCTGAACGTCTTCTGCACCTTCACGTCCAGCGCGTTGTAATCCGAGAGCCCGTCGCTCACCGAATCCGTAATCCCCTGGAACTGCGGGAACGGCAGCAGCGTCTGGTACTTGTTGATCTTCGCCAGCGGCCCGAACGAACCGATGCCCGCGTAGGGGAAGCTGGTCGCCGCCGTCTTCAGCGCCGCGCCCTGCCCGGAGTTGTAGTACTGCTCGCCGAGTTGGTTGATGTTCAGGCTGTTCGGCAGGTTATGTCCGTGCCCGCCCACATAGCCGATCTTCATCGCGATCCCCAGCGGAAACTGGTGTTCCAGGTCCGCCGAGTAAGACTTGTACAGCGGGTTCAGCCGCCGGTCGTCGATCGCGCTCAGCGACGTGCCGATGTTCTGGCTGTAGCCGTTCGCATTCCCTACCGGCTGCGTCTGGATGTTCGGAAACGGATTGCTCAGACTGGTCAAACTCGCCGCCGATCCCGAATACGTGCTCGTAAAGCTGTTGGTCAGCACATACCCCGGCGCCAGCGCAGGCGACGTGCTGTACACGATCGGATAGTAGAAGATCCCGTACCCGCCGCGAACCACCGTGTCCTTATCCAGCGCGTACGCAAAGCCGCCCCGCGGATTGATCCTGCTGCCCTGGTTGCCCGTAGTCGTCGGGTTGCCGTTCACCCCCGCGAACTCCACGCCGCCCTTCGCCTGCGGCCCCGTGCCGAACGCGTTATAAACCACGTTGCGATTGAACCCCACCGCATAGTGATTGCTGCGCTCGTGCACCCCCGGCTCATATTCGTAGCGAACCCCCATGTTCAGCGTCAGTTTCGGCGTAATCCGCCAGTCATCCTGCAGGTAGGTCGCCTGGTAGTCGGTCGTAATCGCCAGCTTGGCCGGGATCACCAGCGACCCGCTGGTGGGATACCCCAGCAGCATATCCGCAATCGTGTTCCCGCTGATGCTCTTGTCGAACGCAAACGTACCGTTGCCATTCGAGATATTCGTGAACGTCACGCTGATCGCCCGATACTCATAGCCCGTCTTCAAACTGTGCTTGCCCAGGCTCTTCGAAAGCCCCACCACGAAGTTGCGCGAGAAGTAAGCCGCCGGCCCCGAGTTCGCCGTGCCCTCCGGCGAAAGCCCCGAGTCGGTCGTAATCTGCGGGAAGGCCGGCTTGGTGATCGCGCTCGTATAGCTGCTCGGAAAGCCCAGTGTCGCCTGATTAAACCCCTGGCTGATATCCAGCGTGTTATTCGGAAAACGATTGAAGCCGAAGCCCACCGTCAGCAGCGTCGTCGGAGTCAGCGTGATCGTGTTCTGAATGCTCGTCGCATCCACCTTGCGATACAGCAGGTACGAGGTCGAGCTGCCCGCCAGCGTCGTTAGCGCGTTGCCGCCCGGCTCCTTCGACCCATAGTGAAGATAGTAGAAATCCGCCAGCCAGCGCGTGCCGAACTGGTGCGTCAGCTTGCCGTCGAACTCGTCCGCGCGATCACCCAGCGTGTCGCCGCCATTGAAGTTCGTCGCGCCGATCGTCGCAATCGCGGTGTTCGGTGTTGGGTATTCGTTCACAATCGCCTGTCCCACCGGGTTGATGGAGCCCGCCAGGTTATTACCCGGAAAATACGTATTTGTCGCCGGGTTGATCGGGCACACCGCATCCTTGCCGTCCGACCCCACGGTGCACACGCCGTTGGTCACCGTCCCCACCTCGGAGAAGTCGCCGGCGCGCTCTCTCATGGTCGGCACAATAAAGGCGTTTGTCGTAATCGGCGAACGCTGCCGGTAGCCTTCTTCCGTAATCCAGAAGAACGTCTTGCTGTTGCCGCCCAGGAAGTTCGGCAGCGGGATCGGTCCGCCGATCGCGCCCACGTAGCTATAGAACTCAGCCGCGCCGCGCGGCAATCCCTGCTGGTTGTTGAAAAACAGGTTCGCGCCCCAGTTCGTCTGCCGCGTCTCGCCCTGCAGCACTCCATGCAGCGCGCTCGAGCCCGACTTCAATGTCGTGTTGAACATCCCGCCCGAGGTCCGGCCGATCTCCGCGTCATACGTATTCGCCTGGACCTTCACCTCTTCCACCGCTTCAATCGACGGGATGATCACCGCGCGGTTCGAAAAGTCGGTGATCGGCACCCCGTCAATTGTGTAGTTGTTCGAACTTAGCGGCGCGCCCGCAATCGAGATCGTCGACGATCCCGACTGATCCTGGAAGCGCACAAAACGCGGATCGCCCACCGGCGTCACGTTGTTATCCAGCTTCGAAAACAAAAACGGATTTCGCCCCGGATTGGGCAGATTTTCAAGCTTCTGCGAGTCGATCAACTGGCCGTTGTACGACGTGCCGTTATTCACCACATCGTCCACCGCGTTCACATCCACGCTCTCCGTCGCAACGCCCACCGGTAGCTTCAGGTCCAGCGGAATCGTATCGCCCGAGTCGATCACGATGCCCTTCTCATCCACCGTCTTGAAGCCGTTGCCCGTCACCGTCACCGTGTAATGCCCGGGTTCGATCGCGTTGAACACAAACTCGCCCGAGCCATTCGACGTCGTTGTGCGCGAGATCTTCGTCGTCTCCGATGTCAGCGTGATCGATGCCGCTGCCACCGTCGCGCCCTGCGTATCGGACACAATCCCGCGCAGCGCTCCATAGTTCGACTGCGCCAGCGCGACCCCAACGCCAATCAACATCAGCAACACGGCTGTAAAACGGCGAACAGTGGCAAGCGTCAACATGTGCATGAAAAGGCTCCTTGAAAACCCTCAACGAAAACCTTCAACGGAAAAGCTTCAACCTGCTGCTGAACATTGCTTGAGGCAAAGTAGGGCCGTTCGCGCGCATCGGCTTTCGCGCGCGCGGGTTGAACTGCTTCAGGTGTTTCTCTCTTGCGATACACCGCTCGCCTGGTCGCCAGTTGTGGCAACTCTCTTCACCGCTCAACGCGGCAAGAACGAGATCAATCGAAGTAAGTTCGGAGTTACAAGTGCATTGCTGACTGCGGGATGCTTCTGCCCTCGCCCAACGGCAGCGAGGTCATACGGCTCAACCAGATCAGGTTCGGCGTTGCAATTGTCCAGACGTTAGATACAAGACTTGTAGAAACCACACTTATAGAAAGGTGCAGACTTCTTTGGGGGTTCACAACGGCGGGAACCGCAGCGTTCTGCGGATCTCACAGGTGTGAGAAGTTGCCTTTTTGGTGATGGACTTGAGATTACAGTGGGGTAACAGAGACGTCAATAGAAAAACGTGATGTTGCGCCGGACCCTTGTCCCGCTTGGGCTCTTCGCTATGCAGCCGTTTCCAGCATCGCCAGCCTTGTCTCTTATCCTTGAAATAAATCAGCCGTCGGTAATATTTTGTAATCAGCTTGTATTTTTCGCGCAGAACTGCGTTACAGTTGCGTCACGTCCCGGAAAATTCTTGCCGCATCGTTCTTCGATCTGCCCCACAGCACTGATCAGACGCATTGCATTCGCACCCCTCAGGCTTCCGAAACGCACCATCCCTGAATCTCTTCGTCGCGGCCTCCGCGCCCATCCGCACCTCGTATCCGAATCTCTATTCGACCTCATATCGACTTTCGATCCACAGGAGCTCTTCATGAAACCCATCGCCACATCCTCCACATCCCGCCGCTCCTTCATGCGGTACGCCTCCCTCGCCGCAGCCGCTCCCATCTTTACTGAGGGCCACTTCGCCCTCGCCGCCCAGCAGGCCGCCTCCGGCCAGTCCGCGGCCCCCGCCAAGCGCATGCGCCAGGCCATGCCCTCTGACGCCGTGCTCATCAACGCCAACGAAAACCCGCTCGGCCCCTGCAAGGCCGCCTGTGAAAAGATCGCCGCGCTCGGACCCATGGGCGGACGCTACGACATCCTCGGCGAAACCGACAAGCTTACCAAGACATTCGCCTCACAGCACGGCCTCAAAGAGGAGTACATCTCCGTCTATGCCGGCTCCTCCGAGCCGCTCCACTACACCGTGCTCGCCTTCACCTCGCCCACCAGGGGCTTTGTCACCGCCGACCCCTCCTACGAGGCTCCCGTGCGCGCTGCCATGATCTCCAAGGCCAAGATCTCCAAGGTGCCCCTGACCGCCAGCTACGCCCACGACGTCAAGGGCCTCGTCTCCGCCGACCCCACCGCCGGCGTCATCTACATCTGCAACCCCAACAACCCCACCGGCACCCTTACCACCAAGCAGGACATCGCCTGGGCGCTCGAGAACAAGCCCAAAGGCTCCATCCTGCTCGTCGACGAGGCCTACATCCACCTCTCCGACGCACCCGACGTGCTTGACTTCGTCGCCGCCGACAAGGACCTCATCGTCCTCCGTACCTTCTCCAAGATCTACGGCATGGCCGGCATCCGTTGCGGCTTCGCCCTCGGCCGGCCAGACCTGCTACAGAAGCTGCAGCCCTTCGGCCAGAACCCCATGCCCATCACCGGCTCCGGGGCCGCCAACGTCTCGCTCCTCGAGCCCGACCTCATCCCGCAGCGCAAGAAGATCATCGGCGACACCCGCCGCGATACGCTCGCCTGGCTCGCCACCAACAACTACAAGGTCATCGGCGATCCCCAGTCCAACTGCTTCATGATCGATACCGGGCGCAACGGCCGCTCCGTCATCAGCGCCATGCAGGCCAAGAACGTCTACATCGGCCGCACCTGGCCCATCTGGCCCAACGCCGTCCGCGTCTCGGTCGGCACACCGGCTGATATGGCCAAGTTCAAAGTCGCCTTCAAGGAAGTCATGGACACCCCCGTCTCCACGGCCGTGCTGCGCGACCCCATGCACGACCTCGCCGACCCTACAACCTATCCCCACTTCGCATAGCTCAACCCGCTCTATCCGCGAAGCCCCGGCACCCGCCGGGGCTTCGCCGTTCACACACGTATTACTCGGTAGCTGTCTAATCGAACGCGTCATCCTGTGCGGAGTCTGTCGCGTTCTTGCGACAGACGGAGTCGAAGGACCCCGAAGGAGCTCATACCACTTGTGAGTTCCATCCTTTCTGGCGAATGTATGGAACCAGGTCCGACCCTTGACGTTGGAACGCCACTTCCCCCACAGGCGATCAATCGGCGAAAATAGCTCTGTGCCGCCCGCACCCCAATCCGACCGCTTCAACTTCCTGCACATCGACCTGAACAGCTTCTTCGCTTCGGTCGAGCAGCAGCTGCACCCCGAGTACCGCGGCAGGCCGCTCGGCGTCTGCGGCACCATGGCCGATACCGGCGCGCTCATCGCCGCCAGCTACGAGGCCAAAGCCCTCGGCATTCACACCCTCACCAAGGTCGGCGAAGCCAAACGCCTATGCCCCTCCATCATCCTCGTCGACGGCTCCCACTCCGTCTACGCTGAGTTCTCCCACAAGATCGCCGCCGCTGTCGAACGCTGCTGCCCCGTCGCGCACACCCCCTCCATCGACGAGATGGTCTGCCAGCTTCTCGGCCGTGAGTGCGAGCCGCCCAACGCCCGCCGCATCGCCCTCGAGATCAAGCAAGCCATCCGCTCCGACGTCGGCGAAACCCTCCGCTGCTCCATCGGCATGGCGCCCAACCGCTACCTCGCCAAGATCGCCAGCGACATGCAGAAGCCCGACGGCCTCATCGGGCTGCTGCCCTCGCAGCTTCCCCGCGCCATCGCCCACCTCGACCTCCGCGCCCTGCCCGGCGTCGGCGCCCGCACCGAAGCCCGCCTCAATCGCAAGGGCATCACCTCCATGGAGCAGCTCCTCGCCCTCGACCGCCCCGCCATGCACACCCTCTGGGACTCCGTCTGGGGCGACCGCTTGTACCATTGGCTGCGCGGCGCCGAATCCGGCGACGACGGCGCCCCCATCGCTAGCGACATCCAGAAATCGCTCGGCCACTCCCACGTCCTCGGCCCCGACTTCCGCTCCGACGCTGGCGCCTGGTCAGTCGCCCACAAGCTTATCCACAAGGCCGCCATGCGCCTGCGCCTCGAAAGCTTCTACACCGGCTCGCTCTCCGTCGCCATCAAGTACGCCCTCAATCGCGAGCAGGCCTCGCGCATCACCGCCAGGCAGCACACGAGCGGCGTCCAGCACACCGCCTGGGGCATGGAGGCCCGCTTCGCCGAATCGCAGGACACCCTCTCCCTGCTCGACGTGCTGCGTAAAACCTGGGCTAAACGCCCCCAGGGCGACGACTACGCGCGCCCCTTCTTCGTCGGCATCACCCTGCGCAACCTCATCCCCGCCTCGGAGCATCAGCCCGGCCTCTTCGCCGACCCTGGCCACCGCAACGAGCTCTCCGCCACCATGGACAAGCTCAACCTCAAGTACGGCCACTCCACCCTGCACTTCGCCGGCATGCTCCCCGCCCGCGAGACCGCGCCCACCCGCATCGCCTTCACCCAGATCCCCGTCCAGTACGGCGTCGAATACATGTAGAAACACGCGCGGCGCCCGGCCCTGAGAAGCCGCACGCCGCGCCTCGAAACTCAATTGCTAAGCCTCAAGCGCTCAAGCCTGCGACAGCAACTCGCCCAGCTCCTTCATCTTGCCCGAGCCCCCAGCGTCTCCGCTGCCTGCGACCTTGATCGTCTCTTTACCCAGCTTGTGCACCAGGTCCTTGATCTTGGTGCCGTCCAGCTCATCCGCCTGCAGCAGCTTCTTCAGCTTGCCCAGGTCGGTCACCACCGCCTTCACGCCTTCATGGTCGTGCTTGGACAGATAGTCTTCCCACCCTTCAATGTTGGTCACGGCCTTCTGTGCCGTGAAGCTCTGCGCACCCTCCTTCAGGGCTTTGATCGTCGTTTCGAATCGAGTCGTCGGCATGAATCAGCTTCTCCTTGTGCATTCCACTTGCAATCTGCAACGACAGCGGGCGTCGTCGTCCAAGCGTGTGATGCCCGCGCAATGCAGCCCCCCGCACCCTCTTCTCACCCGCCTTCGCCTCACCCAACACTCGCCCGCCGATTGTTGGTGAAAGCAGAAGCTCCTCGCAGCGCGTCCACCCAGCCGCATGACATTTGTCAGCCATCTTTGCTGACACCCGGCACTACCTCCGCGGCGCGCCGAGCCTGAAACTCCTGAGTGTAGGCAGTCACTTCCACTTCAGCCACACCTAGGAGACACCCTCATGGCAGCCATCGCAATCGCCCCCGCCGCCCCCTACCTCACCTACCCCGCTGCGCCCGTCGCGCCTGTCGCCACCCTCACCAACCTCACCAAGCGCTTCGGCCGCGGCGCCGCCCAGATCACCGCGCTCGACAATCTCTCGCTCGCCCTCCACCCCGGCGAAATCGTCGCGCTCCTCGGCCCCAACGGCGCCGGCAAATCCACCGCCGTCCGCCTCCTGCTCGGCCTCTCTTCCCCCACCTCCGGCCAGGCCCGCATCTTCGGCGCCGACCCCCGCGCCGCCCACACCCGCGCCCGCATCGGAGCCATGCTCCAGGTCGCCAGCGTCCCCAAAACGCTCCGCGTCCGCGAGCACATCGACCTCTTCCGCAGCTACTATCCCAACCCCCTGCCCGTCGCCGAGATCGTCCGCATCGCGCAGCTCGAAGGCATCGAAGACCGCCTCTTCCAGGCCCTCTCCGGCGGCCAGCGCCAGCGCCTCCTCTTCGCCCTCGCCATCTGCGGCGACCCCCAGATCGTCTTCCTCGACGAGCCCACCGTAGGACTCGACATCGAAGCCCGCCGCGGCCTCTGGGAACAGATCCGCTCCCTCGCCGCCCGCGGCAAAACCGTCCTCATGACCACCCACTACCTTGAAGAAGCCGACGCGCTCGCCCACCGCATCATCGTCGTCAACCGCGGCCAGGTCGTCAGCCAGGGCACCCCCGCCGAGATCAAGAGCCGGACAGCCAGCCGCAGCATCCGCTGCTGCACCTCGCTCTCCTCCGCCCGCATCCAGTCCATCCCCGGCGTCCTCACCGTCGCCCAGTCGCACGCCAGCGCGCAGTCCGGCCTCGACACCACCATCACCGCCGCCCATCCCGAGTCCGTCCTCCGTCACCTCTTCGCCGCCGACCCCACCCTCTCCAATCTCGAAGTCACCGCGCCCGGCCTCGAAGAAGCCTTCCTCGCCCTCACCTCGCGCTAACCAGCCAGGCGCCCACCGACCTGAAGTCAACGCACAACCTCTCGGAGAACCCATCATGTCCACCCTCGCCCTCACCCCCGCCATCCCCCGCCCCTTCGCCGCCACCCTCAGCATCTTCGCCAAGGAAGCCAAATACGAGTTCCTCAAGCTCCTCCGCACCAAGACCTTTTCGCTCTCCATCATCGGCTTCCCGCTCATGTTCTACGTGCTCTTCGGCCTCTCCAATCGCGGCAATACCATCGACTCCATGGACGCCGCCAAGTACATGCTCGCGGGCTACTGCTGCTTCGGCCTGGTCGGCGCCGCGCTCTTCGGCATCGGCGTCGGCCTTGCCTCCGAGCGCTCTCTCGGCTGGCTCGAGCTCAAGCGCGCCAGCCCCATGCCCGCCCTCGCCTACCTCGTCGCCAAATGCGTCACCGCCCAGGCCTTCGGCCTCATCATCGTCTGCGTCCTCACCGCCGTCAGCATCGCCTGGGGCGGCGTCCATCTCTCCCTCACCGAGTTCGCCCTCATGCTCGCCGTCACCCTCGCCGGCACCATCCCCTTCGCCGCCATGGGCCTGCTCATCGCCCTCCTCGTCCCCGCCAACGCCGCCTCCGGCATCGTCAACCTCATCTACCTGCCTATGTCCTTCATGAGCGGCCTCTGGATCCCGCTCAAGTACCTCCCCAAGTTCCTCCGCCCCATCGCCCCCCACCTGCCCGCCTTCCACATGTCGCAGATCATGCTTGGCGTCTTCGGCTACCAGCAGCGCGCCTACGCCGCCTCCACCCACTGGCTCGGCCTGCTCGGCTTCACCCTCCTCATGCTCGGCGCCAGCTGGGCCGTCTTCCACCGTGCCGAACAAGACGCCTAACCCCCTACTTCAACCCCTGTCATCCTGAGCGAAGGTTGGCGGCGCACCTGCCGCCAACCGCAGTCGAAGGACCCTGAAGACCCCGTACCACCTCAACACTCCGACCCTCTTCTCCAACCACCCTCGAACCTGTCATCCTGAGCGAGGCAAAGCCGAGTCGAAGGACCTGCATCTCCCCAGCTTCGCCCACTCCCACAAAAACGCAGTACACTCGCCCCAGGAAACTCCCATGAACCCAGACCAGACCACCACCCAGCTCCACCTCCCCCAGGACCTCTACGGACGCACCGGCTGCGACACCGAGAAAAAGCACGACGCCGCCTCCTACGTCTGGCTCGCCTACTCCATCTTCTTCTTCATCGAGCCCGTCATCCGCAACACCGCCCGCTACTGGCTGCACCAGCTTCCCGTCTTCTTCGTCTTCCTCGTCCTGTACGTGTGCTACGTGCAGTTTGAATCCCGCACCCCCCGCCTCCTGCTCATCGCCGGCATGTTCGCTCTCGGCATCTTCGACATCCCCCACAACGTCGGCGGCTCGTCCTTCTTCATCTACGTGGCCGCCATGCTGCCCTTCTGCGTCGAGTCCGCCGCCATCCTCTGGGGCGCGGTCATCGTCGAGCTCGCTGCCCTCACCATCGAGTACCGCATCTTCCACCACGATCCCTTCAACTACCTCATCACCGGCTTCTTCGTCGTCGTCGTCGGCGTCAGCAATCTCTTCGTCGCCCAGGGCAAGCGCGCCGACCAGAAGCTCCGCCAGGCCCAGCAGGAGAACGTCGCCCTCGCCGCCGTCGCCGAGCGCGAGCGCATCGCCCGCGACCTGCACGACGTCCTCGGCCACACCCTCTCCGTCATCGTCCTCAAAGCCGAGCTCGCCAGCCGTCTCCTCGCCCGCGAGGAACCCAGCGACCTCAGGCGCGCCGCCGCAGAGATCGCCGACGTTGAGCGCACCGCCCGCACCGCCCTCGCCGAGGTCCGCGAAGCCATCGGCGGCTACCGCGCCCGCGGCCTCCGCGCCGAGCTCGAGCAGGCCCGCCTCACGCTCCAGGCCGCCGGCGTCACCCTCACCTGCGACTCGCCCACGCCGCAGCTCCCTGCCCGCCAGGAGACCGTCCTCTCGCTCGCCGTCCGCGAGGCCGTCACCAACATCGTGCGCCACGCCCACGCCACCCACTGCCGCATGGCCTTCACCGTCACCACCGACGGCTTCGCCTCGCTCCAGGTCGCGGACAACGGCCCCGCCTCTTCCGCCGGCGCCAGTCCCCGCGAGGGCAACGGCCTGCGCGGCATGCGCGAGCGTGTCCAGGAGCTTGGCGGCCGCTTCCGCATCGACGCCGACCAAGGCACCCGCCTCACCATCGAGCTCCCCTCCTCACCCCTCCAACCCTCACAATCCTGAGCACAGCCACGCACTCGCAGCCGAACGACCTGCATCTGCCGTTGCTTTTGTCTGAAGGTACCCCAAGGCTGGTAGCCCGATGCTTTAGCTTCGGGCTCCTTGGGTCTCTCCATCTCCACCACAAACCGGGCTTTAGCCCCTGGAGTATGCCTTCGCCCACTAACCCCGTCACCTCAAACTCCCGTGATCCTGAGCGCAGTCGAAGGACCCCGAAGCCGCTTGCCCAGCCACCACCGCCCGACCCTTTCCCCCTCAACGCTCTGACGGCTGGCACGCGAGCTCTCGCAGCCTCCAGCAGCGGTACCGCATCCCATCAAAGAAAGGAGACAAGTCATGGCGAACAACAAGGTGCTAGGCATGTGGCGTCCCGAGACCATCCGGGCCACCATCAACGGAAACGCGGTCGAGCCTTTCGGCCCCACACCAACCGGCCTGCTCTGCTTCCACGAGAGCCTCCACTTCGTAGAGTTGATGTCCGACCCCAACATACCCAGGTTCTCCGCGGGCGTTCGCGAGGCCGGCACAGCCGAAGAGGACAAAGCCGCCGTCATCGGCAACCTTGCGCTCTTCGGAACCTACACCGTTGACGAAGAGGGCAACTTCACCGGCAATGTCGTACAGGGCTGCACCTTCCCCAATTGGATCGGCGATCAACGCGACGCCGAACGCCTCAAGGAGATCGTCGACGGTGATCGCATGACCGAGATCTTCCAAAGCGGCGACGTGCGCGTCGAAATCCATTGGACCCGCGTCGTCGCATGATCCGGCCCGCGGCATCTTCGCCCCCCCACCTCCTGTCATCCTGAGCGAAGGCGCTTTAGCGGCGCAGTCGAAGGACCTGCATTTAGGCCCTCCCGACTCCCGTCATCCTGAGCCTAGTCGAAAGACCTGCATCTACCGTTGCTTTTGTCTGAAGGTACCCAAGGCTTTAGCCTTGGGTCTCTCTCCATCTCCAGCACAAAACCGGGCTTTAGCCCGGACCTGCATCCGCCGTTGCTCTTGTCTGAAGGTACCCCAAGGCTTTAGCCTTGGGTCTCTCCATCTCCAGCACAAAACCGGGCTTTAGCCCGGACCTGCATCCGCCGTTGCTCTTGTCTGAAGGTACCCCAAGGCTTTAGCCTTGGGTCTCTCTCCATCTCCAGCACAGAACCGGGCTTTAGCCCGGACCTGCATCCGCCGTTGCTTTTGTCTGAAGGTACCCCAAGGCTTTAGCCTTGGGTCTCTCTCCATCTCCAGCACAAAACCGGGCTTTAGCCCGGACCTGCATCCGCCGTTGCTTTGTCTGAAGGTACCCCAAGGCTTTAGCCTTGGGTCTCTCCATCTCCAGCACAGAACCGGGCTCTAGCCCGGACCTGCATCCGCCGTTGCTCTTGTCTGAAGGTACCCCAAGGCTTTAGCCTTGGGTCTCTCTCCATCTCCAGCACAAAACCGGGCTTCAGCCCCTGGGGTATGCCTTCCCCGGCCTTTCCCCTCAAACTCCCAATAGCGGGCCTCACCCGGCCTTTGCTTCACGAGAGCCTCCCCCGTATCCTGTAGCAAGCCATGCCCATCCGCGTCGTCCTCGCCGAAGATCAGGCCATGGTGCTCGGCGCCCTCGCCGCCCTGCTCGAGCTCGAGCCCGACATCCAGGTCATCGGCCGCGCCGCCAACGGACGCGACGCTCTCCGCCTCGCCGAGCAGCTCTCCCCCGACGTCCTCGTCACCGACATCGAGATGCCCGGCATGACCGGCCTCGAAGTCGCCGCCGCCCTCCAGCTCTCGCGCCCCGCCATCCGCACCGTCATCCTCACCACCTTCGCTCGCCCCGGCTATCTCCGCCGTGCCCTGGACTCCGGCGCCCGCGGCTATCTCCTCAAAGACCGTCCCGCCGCCGAGCTCGCCGACGCCGTCCGCCGCGTCCACCAGGGCCTCCGCGTCGTCGACCCCGGCCTCGCCACCGAAGCCTGGTCCGCCGAGCCCGACCCCCTCACCGACCGCGAGCGCCACATCCTCCAGCGCGCCGGCGACGGCCGCTCCTCAAGCGAGATCGCCGCCGAGCTCCGCCTCTCCGAGGGCACCGTCCGCAACTACCTCTCTGAAGCCATCACCAAGCTGGGCGCCGCCAACCGCACCGACGCCGCCCGCATAGCCCGCGCCAAAGGCTGGCTCTAGCCTCGCAGTCCCCCGACCACTCCTTGTCATCCTGAGCGAAGCGCCGCAGGCGCGCAGCCGAAGGACCTGCATCTGCCCTTGCCTTTGCCTGAAGGTACCCCAAGGCTTCAGCCTTGGGCCTCTCACGGGCTGGCAAGAGATCGGGCTTCAGCGCCTTCTCGTACTCAGCACTCCCGTCGTCCTGAGCGAAGCGCCGCAGGCGCGCAGCCGAAGGACCTGCATCTGCCCTTGCCTTTGCCTGAAGGTACCCCAAGGCTTCAGCCTTGGGCCTCTCACGGGCTGGCAAGAGATCGGGCTTCAGCGCCTTCTCGTACTCAGCACTCCCGTCGTCCTGAGCGAAGCGCCGCAGGCGCGCAGCCGAAGGACCTGCATCTCCCGGCCTCACAAGACTGCAAAACCTCCACCTATCCACACAGTCCATCGTATCCACACCACAAAAACCATTCATCACGTCAGCACCAAACTTCTGCGCCGCACAACAGCTCAACCTCGATAACCACAATGCCATCATCGGCTTCCACAATAAACCTACTCTGTCAAGCGAATTGTTCCACGTGGAACACTCCCCGCCATGACCGTCGGCTTTTTCAACGAAACTTCTCTCCTCCCCGCAGAAAGCCGCATCCCACTTGCAGAAGCGATCGGAGCCAGCATGAAACTCACCGGAAGCACTTTAATCTGCATCGCCGCATCCACCCTGGCCGTCGCCGGCTGCAAGCAAACCGCCGACAACAAGCCCAACTTCACCCGCGCCATCAACACCTACTATGCTTCGCGCCCCGCCTGCCTCTGGGCCGACCCAGTCAAATTCCCAGTTCAGGCCGACACCTCCGACACCGCCAAAACCAGCGGCTACGACGCCCTCGTCGACCAGGGCCTGCTCGTCCGCACCACCGCCGAAAAGAAGGTCTTTATCCTCGGCTCCAAGCAGGTCACCAACTACGATCTCTCTGACAAGGGCCGCAGCGCCTGGACCGCCGACCAGCAGCAGCCCGGCTTCGGCAACTTCTGCTACGGCGCCCGCTCCGTCTCCAGCATCGACAGCTACACGCCCACCAACGATCAGCCCGGAGCCACCACCACCGTCAGCTACCACGCCGGCATCTCCGGCGCGCCCGGTTGGGCCAGCGCCGCCGAAACCCAGAACGCCTTCCCGCAGGTCCGCGCCGATCTCTCCGGCCCCACCGCAGCCTCTGCCACCCTCACCGATACCAGCAGCGGCTGGTCCGTCACCCGCGGCCCCGACGGTGGCCTGCACCACAGCACCTCGGCCGCGGACGGCACCATTGTTCAGTAAGCCTTCATTGCAACGCGCTTAGTGGCTGTGATCATGCCCGTGGTGGTGGTGATGCGCATGCGCGCTCACCGCCTCCATCTCCGGCGGCGCCGAGCACCCATGCAGCGTCTCGCACCCGCGCGTCTCAAACTGGATTGTCGTATGCGAGATGTGGAAGCCATCCCAAAGCGCATCCTTGATCTTCTCCAGGATCCCCGAACAGTCCGCCACGCTCATCTCGCCCCGGTCACTGTCCACCGTTACGTGACTCGCCAGCGCGTGCGAGTTCGACCCCAGGCTCCAGACGTGCAGATCGTGCACATTCGCCACACCCGCCACACCCGCCATCGCGCTGCGAATCTCCGTCAGCGAGAGGTTCTTCGGCGTGCCCTCCAGCAGGATGTTCAGCGTCTCCCGCACGATCCCCCACGACGACCACAGGATCATCCCCCCAATGATCAGCGACAGCATCGGGTCGATCCACTGCAAGCCCGTGACGAGAATGCCCGCACCGCCCGCGATCACCGCGGCGGTTGAAAGCGTATCCCCCAGCATGTGGATGAACACCGACCGGATGTTCACGTCGCCCGAAAACTTCCACAGCAGCGTGGCGATCCCGCCATTCATCAGCACACCCGCCACCGCGACATACATCATCAGGTGCGGTTCTACAGGAACCGGCGCATACAGCCGATGCACGGCCGAGATGCCGATCCAGATCGACAGCACTCCCAGCGTCAGCGCGTTGACGAACGCCGCCAACACTCCCGCGCGCTGAAAGCCGAACGTCTTGCGATCCGTCGCCGGCCGCGACTGAAAGTAGACAGCCACGAACGACAGGATGATCGCCAGCATGTCCGACGCGTTGTGGCCCGCCTCTGAAATGAGCGCCAGCGAGTGCGCGCGCAGCCCGAACACCAGCGTCGCCAGCACGTACAGAAACGTAGCAGCCAGCGAAACCTTCAGGATGCGCTGCATCGTTACGTTATTGGACGCGACCATGTGCATGAATTCAGTCTAAATCCTGCTACCGCGTGCGCGTTTTCAGGCTGCCCGTCGGAGCGGCCGTCGTCTTCGAGCTCGTCCAGAGGTTCGTCCACAGCCCGTTCCATGTCTCCGACACGACGATGCTGTCTGCCGGGTTGGCCCGGTTGTAGCGCACTTGTACCGGGTAGTCCAGGCGCAGGTTCTTGACCATCGACGTCAGCTCCGAAACGTCCTGCGCGCATTCATACGTCACCCCGGCGATCCGGTAGCGGTAGATCACTGCCCGTGGCTCCAGCTCGGATGGCTCCGCCTCAATCAGGCTTCCATCGACGATCCGCCCATGCTCCGCCAGGTGACGCCGCCGCCGTTCCTCGCGTTCCTGCGCGCTCGGCTTCCGCCGCAGGATCAGCGTCGCAACCGTTCCCGCAATCAACGCCAGCGCCCCGGAGACGATGCCACTCGCCAGCAGCCAGTGCCTCACGAGTTGCGGATGTATCACCATCGCTTCAAACCTAGCTGACGAAGACGCACCGGCAAAGTTGCAACTCGGATGCGTTTCCCCACGTTTTGATGCTGTCCCCGGAACCCACGCTGCGCAACCAGCCCATGCATGGCCGGCGGTATACTAAGGAGTGCTGAAAAGTCGAAAAACACGAGCAAAATCCATTCAGGAAACCAAAAACAAGCCGATCACCGGCCTCCGGTCAGAGCTCAGCGCGTTGGACCTCGCCGAGGGACGCAGGATTCGGTCTACCACCGTCATCTGCGTGCGCCGCGGCGATCGCGTCGTCATGGCTGCCGACGGACAGGTCTCGCTCGGCTCCACGATCATGAAAGGGTCCGCCAAGAAGATTCGCCGGCTCTACAACGACAAGGTCCTCGCTGGGTTCGCCGGATCCACCGCCGACGCCTTCTCGCTCTTCAGCCGCTTCGAATCCAAGCTCGAGCAGTACGCCGGCAACCTGAATCGTTCCGCCGTCGAGCTCGCCAAGGACTGGCGGACGGACAAGATGCTTCGCCAGCTGGAAGCCCTGCTCATCGTCGCCGACGCGTCGCAGATGCTCATGCTCTCCGGTACCGGCGATGTCATCGAACCGGATGAAGGCGTCATGACCATCGGCTCCGGCGGCAGCTTCGCGCTCGCGGCCGCGCGAGCCCTCATGGCCAACACGCAGATGGGTGCGCGCGAGATCGCCGAGAAGTCCATGAAGATCGCCAGCGACATCTGTATCTATACCAACGAGAACTTCACCATCGAAGAACTGCAGGCAGTCTGACGCTCGCGCTTTCGCAGCCGACGTCCTGACCTGTCAGGCGCAACAGCAGGAAGAGGAAGAAGAGGAACAGGCATGGCAATTTTTCTACCCGGGACCGCAGAAGACCAGGCACTCGCGCTCGACGAATTGACGCCACGAGAGATCGTGGCTGAATTAGACAAGTACGTCGTTGGCCAGCACGCCGCCAAGCGCGCCGTGGCGATCGCGCTGCGCAACCGCATGCGCCGCCAGAAACTCGCGCCCGAGCTCGCCGATGACATCATGCCCAAGAACATCATCATGATCGGGCCCACCGGCGTAGGCAAGACCGAGATCGCCAGGCGTCTTGCCAAGCTCACCAACTCGCCCTTCCTGAAGGTGGAGGCGAGCAAATTCACCGAAGTCGGCTACGTCGGCCGCGATGTGGAGTCGATCGTCCGCGACCTGGTCGAGATCGCCATCGATCTGGTTCGCGAAGAGAAGCTCGAGGACGTGGAAGACAAGGCCGAGATGAACGCCGAGGACCGGCTGCTCGACCTGCTCCTGCCGCCCTCGCACGCGCCTGGGACTGCCCCCGCGCACGAGCCCTCCAGCACCAACGTCATCCAGCTTCCCTCCGCCGTGGACACGGTCCAGGAAGGTCCTTCCTCCGAGACGCCCGGCCCTCGAAAGGTCGAGCAGAGCAGCCAGGAACGCACTCGCGAGAAGCTGCGCACGCAGTTCCGCGAAGGCAAGCTCGACGAGCGCATGGTCGAGCTCGATGTCCGCGACCGCAACCAGCCAAGCTTCGAATTCATCGCCGCTCCGGGGCAGGACGAAGGCGAGATGAACCTGAAAGATGTACTGCCCGGGCTCTTCGGGCAGCGCACCAAGAAACGCAAGATGAAGGTCGCCGAAGCCTTCGATTACCTCGTGCAGGAAGAAGAACAGCGCTTAATTGACATGGACCAGGTCACCCGGCTGGCCGTCGAGCGCGTCGAGGATTCCGGCATCGTCTTCCTCGACGAGATCGACAAGATCGCCGGACGCGAGGGCGGTCACGGACCCGACGTCTCGCGCGAGGGCGTGCAGCGCGATATCCTGCCCATCGTCGAAGGCACCACTGTGAACACCAAGTACGGCATGGTCTCGACCGACCACATCCTCTTTATCGCCGCCGGCGCGTTCCATGTCTCCAAGCCATCCGACCTCATCCCCGAACTTCAGGGCCGTTTTCCCATCCGGGTCGAGCTGCAATCGCTTACCGTAGGCGACTTCATCCGCATCCTCACCGAGCCCAAGTCATCGCTCGTCAAGCAATCCACCGCCCTACTCGAAACCGAAGGCCTGAAGCTTGAATTCACCCCCGAAGCGCTCGCGGAAATGGCGGAGTTCGCCTTCAAGGTGAACGAGATGACGGAGAACATCGGCGCCCGCCGTCTGCACACCATCATGGAGCGGGTGCTGGACGAAATCAGCTTCCAGGCGCCTGACCTCATGAAGCCGTCGCGGACCGAGGCCTCGCAGGAGGGCGTGGTTGGCGAGGTAGCCGTGTCCGCGCCGCTCGGCGTGCCCAGCGAAGGCACCTCGGCGCCGCTGCCCGTCATCGAGCGCCGCAAGGAAGACGGCACGACCGAGATGGTGATCGTTGTCGATCCGGAGTACGTGCGCCAGCAGGTCGCCGGCATCGTCAAAAATCAGGACCTCAGCCGTTACATCTTGTAGGCTTGCGGCCACTTATCCCGCGTTCGGCCGGGTAGCTGCATCTCATCAGACTGCGAAGTAGGTCAAGCTGAGGAGGACGTATGCACGGAGTCATCTGGTGGATCATCGTGGGGCTCATCGCAGGCTATCTCACCGGCAAAATCATGCGCGGGGAAGGCTTCGGCTTCTTCGTTGACATCATCGTGGGCATCATCGGCGCGCTGGCCGGCGGCTTCCTGATGTCGCATCTCGGCTTTGCGGGTCAGGGCGGCTTGTTTTACACGATCTTTGTGGCTGTTATCGGTGCGGTCATCCTGACCTTCTTACTGCGTCTTATCTCCGGACGACGAACGTAAACGGCAGGACTAGACGACGGTCCCGATGATCTGGCCGTCGCGCATCTGCACGATACGGTCGCCGTACGCGGCCGCCTCCGGGTTGTGCGTGATCATCAGGATCGTCTGGCCCAATCGCCTGTTCAGATCACGCAGCAGGTTCAGCACAACATCCGAGTTCCTGCTATCAAGATTTCCGGTCGGCTCGTCTGCGAGCAGGATCGCCGGCCCGTTCACAATAGCCCTCGCGATCGCAACCCGCTGCTGCTCGCCACCCGAGAGCGCGCGCGGCTTGTGCTTCATCCGCGCCGAGATCCCAAGCATCTCCAGGATCTCTTTGAAGCTTTCGTCAAACGCGGTCGGCCGTCCCGCCACGTCGCGGACGATCTGAATGTTCTGCTCCGCCGTCAGCGTCGGCAGCAGGTTGTACTTCTGAAAGACGAAACCAACCGTGCGTTTGCGCAGGTCGTTGCGCTCCGCGTCACTCATCGCAGAGAGGTTGCGGCCGTTGATCTCGACAGACCCCGACGTCGGCGGAGTCAAGCCTCCCAGGATGTTGAACAGCGTCGACTTGCCCGAACCCGACGTACCCACAATCGAGACGAACTCGCCTCGTGTCACCTCCAGGGATACGCCGTTCAACGCGTGCACATCCACCTCGCCGGTGCGGTAGGTCTTCATCAGATCACGCACCTGGATGATCGGCGCGTTGCTCATTGGTTCGAGCAACGGTTCAAGACTGCTGTGCGCCGAGTCCATCCGCGCCATGTCCTCTTCAAGTCCGCGCCGAACCTGGCGAGCGTCAACACCCTTGCGCTCCACAACTCGTCCGTCGGTGTGGACTGCGACTCCCTTGAACTGGCCGGGGCTGACCTCGTCCACCTGCACACTCCAAGTCTGCCGAATGCCGGAGTTATTCATAGCTGAGCGCCTCAGTAGCATCCTGCCGCACTGCTCGAGTCGCCGGAACGACCGTGCCCAGCAGCGCGCCGACAATGGCGATCGCGGCTGCAATCGGCCACCACCTGTAAACAGTCTCCTGCACCAGCGAAGCGGGCACCGCGTGGAGCATCAACCACTGCGTCCCATACGTCAGCAGGATGCCGAACGCAGTCCCGACCACCGCCAGCAGAAGCGTCTCGCGGAAGAGCATGCGCAGAATGTAGCTGGGGCCCGCCCCCACCGCCTTCAGGATGCCGATCTCACGGGTGCGCTCCAGTACGGCGGTGTACATGGCCATGAAGACCACAATGAACCCGACGATAGACGCCACACCGATCACCACGTAGATAAAGTCCTTGAGCATCGTGACGGAATTGACCGTGAGCTGCGAGGTGAAATCTTCGACGGTATAAATCTGATACCCGGGAAGCTCGTTCTTCAACTGCGCCACGAACGCGTCCGCCTTGGGGGGATTCTGCAGCTTCAGATACACGGCGGAGATCTTCCCCTCGCTGCCGGTTAGCCGCTGCAGCACGTCGATCCGCGTAAGGATCCGGGCGAGCTTCCCGGACTCGTACACGCCCGCCACACGCCAGTCGTGGTTGATCAGCTGAAGGTGGTCGCCGGGATGGAGCTTCTTCTGCCGCGCGTAGAACTCGTCCACGATGATGTCATCATCGGACTGCATCGGAGAGCCGGAGGTGTAGCGATATCCTCCGCCCGGCATCTTCTGAACGGTCGCATCGCCAGGATGTGCGGGATCAAGGATCTCAAAGAACTTGAAGCCGCCCGCCATCCGGTTGATGGTGGGGAACTCGACTCCCTGGATAGTGTCGAAGCCGCCAATCGACTGAACCATGGTGCCCGTAGCAAGCGCGACGCCCGGCTTGGCCGCAAGCAGCGGAACGATCTTCTCGCTCAGCGGCGCAGACGATAAGGAGATGACCGACGAGCCGGGAGGCCGCACAAAGACGTCCGCGCCTATGCCCCGTGCCCGCCGCGCGCTCGCGTCCAATGTGCCATACGAGACGCCCACCAGAGTCAGAATCATGGTGACCTCCACCCCGATGGCAAGAACGGAGAGGAAGGTCCGCAGCGGACGATGGGCGAGATTGGCGAAGATGAGCTGATTGACCAAGACCTCCAGTATAACGGAGGACGGTTTCAGAAACTAAGATCGGCTACTTCCCTACGCTCACGTAAACACGGCAGCGAGGCTCAACTCATTCCATCACAAGCGCCTGGTCACTTCTGCAGGCTCGCCGGTTTGCGCGACGTACCCTTCGCCACGGTGGCTTTGGCGGGCGACTGCGCGAGCGCATTGTCGATCGTGGCGTACAGCTGCGTCACATCCGTCACCTGGATCCAGCCCTTGGAGTACAGCACGAAGATCGTCGGCGTATGGATCAGCCCAATCCGCTCACCCAGCGTGTAGTCCGCCTGCACCTCCGCGGCGAACAAACTGTCCGGCCCCAGCGCGAACGGCTCCTGCAGGTGGTGCTCGGTAAACCAGTGGTGGGTATACGCGTGCTCATCGTCCGGCGAGTTGATGCTCGCCTGGTTGGCGAACACATCCCGGCGATACTGCTCCGCCATCTCCGGCGAGACCTTGTCCTGCAGGTATCGCGCCGTGATCGCCGCCTCGCGGCTCCAGGTATGCTGCGCCAACGGGAAGTCATGCCGGAGCAGCGGAATCTTGTAGCGATCGATCGCCGCATGAACCACGGGGAATGCGCGCGAGCAGGCCGGGCACTCCAGGTCTTCAAACTCGTAGATGGCCACGCGCGCACCCGGCGGGAGCTTCAGCGGCGACGTATCGCGGAAGTGATCACCCGTACCCGCGGGAACGGCTTCTTGCCCACGCGCTGCAAGCGGCACTACGGTAAGCGCGAGAGCGGCAACTTGGATGGCGCGGGAGGCGGAACGGAGCATGGCTGTCAGACGCATAGGATGGCTGAGCGTTATTTTACCGGAAACGTGCCCGGGACGATTTGCTGCAGGATTTCGCAACCTGCTGTGGGACATGGCACTCTAATTACAGTGACTAAACTCTCGCATCGGGTCCGGCCAGGCTGTAGTCCTCGGCTGAGTCCATGGCTTGCAGCCATCTGGCTGCTGGGTTGCGGCCCTGTTCTAGCCCAGCCATCGTCGTCCCAGCCAACGTCGTCCCAGCCACCGGCGTCCCAGGCACCCGCCTCCCAACTGCCCGCCGCCCCCAGCGCCGTGGTGCGTCCCCTGCAACTCACGGGCGGTGTGCTGGTCCCGCGTGAGCAACCCGGCACCGTCCGGCTTACGCTCGACCAGGCCATCCAGACCGCGCTCAAGAACAACACCGAACTGACCATCCGGATCCAGCAGGAGCGGCTGGTGCACGGCGAGATCCTCACCGTCGGCAACACGCTCACGCCCAACCTTAGAGCCTCGGCCTACTCGCAGGCCCAGGAGATCAACCTCGCGGCCATGGGCTTCAAGCCGGGCACCGTCAATATTCCTGGCTACAACCTGACCATTGCCGAAATCGTCAAGATCAACACGACCGACGCCCAGATCTCGCTTTCTCAGCAGCTGTTCAATGCGCCGGCATACTTCCTCTTTCGCGCGGCACAGAAGGCGCTCAACTCCGCCAACTGGGAGACTCTGAACTCGCGCGGCGGCGTAGTCCAGGCGGTCGGCGGGCTCTACCTGCGGATACTCGCCGATGAAGCACAGATTCGCGATGCGCAGGCGCTCGTCAAGCAGGATGAGCTGGTCTTCGAGCACGCACGGGCCGCGAAGGAAGCCGGCACAGGCATCAACCTCGACGTGCTCCGGGCGCAGGTCGAGCTGCAGAACGAACAGCAGCAGCTCGTTCTCGCCATCAACGCCGAAGCCAAGGACAAGATCCAGCTCAACCGCGAGATGGGTCAGCCCGCCGGGCAGGAACTTGAGCTCGTGGACGCAGTGCCCTACTCCGACTTCGACGCTGACTCCGGCGACGATGCCATCAAGGCAGCGCTTGCCGTCGCCTATGAGCGCCGCAAAGACCTGCGTGGACTGGAAGCACAACTCGTCGTCGCGGACGATACCAGGAAGGCCCTCAGATACGAGCGGCTCCCGATCCTGGGTGTCAACGGATTCTATGGCGTGCTCGGCGAAACCACCGGGCTTTACCACGGCGTCTTCACCGCGGAAGGTGAGCTGAGCATCCCCGTCTTCCAGGAAGCCACCCTGCGCGGGCAGAAAGAAGTTGCGCAGGCTCAGTCAATCGCCTTGCGTCAACAGATCGACGGCCGCAAGAGCCAGATCGAAGCCGACATCCGCTCCAGTCTGCTCGATGTGCAATCGGCCGCCGAGCGGGTGAAGGTCGCTCGAAGCAACGTGGATCTGGCCACACAGGCCCTCAGTGATGCAACTCAGCGCTTCACCGCCGGCGTGGACGATAACCTGCCGGTGGTTCGGGCACAGACCACGCTCCAGGGTGCGCAGGCACAGCTGGTGCAGACACAGTTCGACTACAACTACGCCAAGCTGACCCTGGCGCGCAACACAGGAGTCGTGGAGACCGAATACAGGCGCTATCTGGGCCAGTAACACGGGCCGTTTATTTCCTCGCGGATTGTTGAAACCGGGGTCCGGTTCGGAGCGTCAGAACACACACAGGACCGGGGCTCAGGAGGCGAAGATCACAGTATCAAATCCTCCCCCCACAACTTCCTTGAGCAAGCCGGGTCTGGCACCTACAAAACCAAAGTGCCGCGTTCGATTGATGCTTGTTTCGCGGCCGGAAGGATTGAGATGAAAGCACGCATCTGCTACGTTGCTGTAACTCTGCTCGCAGTCGCTGGACTGCTGGCCAGCTCCACCCGAGTCGCGCACGCCTACGTCGATCCGGGAACGGGACTGCTGGTCTACCAGAGCATGACGGCATTTGTGACCGGCCTGATGTTCTACTTCCGGCGTCGCATCAAGTTGCTCCTGTTCAAGAATCGCTCTGACCCGGAGAAGCCGTAACGGCCTCGCAAACAGACGAGAAGCGAGTCGATCTTGTGAATCACATTGAGAACTGACGTGCGAAAAGAGTTGATCACCCCCCGTCAGCTCTGAGTTGTTGGCACGAGAACCGGTTGCCCATAAAGGAAGAACGCGTGAGGCATCCTAGGGCGTCGTCAGCTCTTGCTTTTGGCTTGGCTGTCCTCGGCGTGCTGCCTCTCGTTGCTCCGCTCATCTCAGCCCAGCATCTGCTCGTCTACCACTTCGAGGGGTCAGCGGCCACGCTGTTCCTGCCGGTCTACGTCGACTTTTGCGCCCTCTGGCTTATCCTCTCTACCCTCCTGTCTCTCGCCGCAGACCCGCGGTCCCAAGCTCTCAAGCGCTTGGGATTATTACTGGCTATTCCTTGGATCATCCTGAAGGATTGGTCGCTGATCCGTCTTCAGCCGCTGCCTCATCTTCTCAGCGTCGCCGTAGCTCTTCTACCTGTACTCGGCCTGGTGGCTGCGTTCGCCTGCATGAGAACCGCGGCCGAGGCCAGGCGCCAAGCTGCCATCTCGCAGCTGCTGAAAGTCACTCAGGCGATCTTCGGTGCGCTGGCACTCAGCGGCTTGCTCATCCTTGCACAGCTGACATTCTGCTTCTGGCAGGCATGGGGCTTGAACGACGCCAAAGCGCTGACCGGTAAAGTGGCTCAAGAGAAAAGCCCCGGCGCCCCACGACGCGTGGTCATACTGCTCTTCGACGAACTGTCGGCCGAGCAACTGACCGCCCCTCGCGCACAGGCGCTCTCCCTTCCCGCCTTTGACAAGCTCGCCCAGACCAGCGTCGTCTTCGCAAACGCCCGGCCCGAAGGTGACCAGACGGACCGCGCGATCCCTGCCCTGCTCAGCGGCCGGTCCGTCCAGGCAGTCAAGGCTAGCGCCGACGGCCGCACGCTTCGCCTGCGTACCGCCACCGGATGGACAGACTTATCCGGCAGCAACACTGTCTTCGCCGACGCACTCTCCGCTGGCTACCGCACCGGCGTCAGCGGCTGGTTCAATCCTTACTGCCGCTTGCTTAGTGATGTCCTGGATGAATGCGAGTGGCACTCTCCCGCAAGCCTGCTCGACATGGGCAGCGGACGTGGCTCGCTGCTCGTGGACAGCCTGCAGCCCGTTCGCAGGCTCACCCGCAAGCTCGACGTCTTGTTTGATCGAGCGCCTCCCGCACCCGACCCCTGGCCCACCATCGAACATCTTCGCGACTACCGCCGCATCACAGCAGCCGCCGACCGAATGCTCCGCGATCTCTCGCTCACCTTCCTCTTCCTGCATCTGCCCATCCCGCACCAGGGCGGCATCTACAACCGCCGCACCGGAGCACCCTCGGGCGATCAAACCTCCTATCTCGACAACCTCGCGCTCGCCGACCTCTACCTGGCCCATGTCCGTAAGATCCTTGAAGCGCAGGGCGACTGGGATGACACCGTGCTGGTCGCCATGGGCGACCACTCCTGGCGCACCTGGATGTGGGCCGGCGGCGAGTTCTGGACCGCCGAGGACGCCGCCGCCAGCCACGGCGGACGCTTCGACGATCGCCCCGCCCTCATCGTCAAGCTGGCCGGCGAGAGCAGCCCCGCCCAGGTACAAGTCGCCTTCCCCGGCCGCCGAACCCGCGCCATGCTGTCGGAGATCATGCACGGCCATCTGCAAACCCCTGCACAGCTCGTGCAATGGGCCGGCCGGGGCGACTCCCAGGCTCGAAATGTGAAACCATAGGCTGGAATGGCGAGTACACATGCAGTGGCGCGGGCCGGCGACCAAGCGGCGCAAGGTGCGACGGCCCAGGGCGCAGCAGCACCGAGTATGGGTGCATTCCGGTCGCGCGACTTCCGCCTCTACCAGACCGCACGACTGCTCGTGATCCTCGGCGCCGAAGCCCAGTCCGTCGCTGTGGCCTGGCAGGTCTACCAGCTCACACACTCCGCCCTCAGCCTCGGTTACACCGGCCTGGCGCTCTTCATCCCCGGCCTCTTCTTCATGCTTCCCGCGGGGCACGTGGCCGACCGCTACGACAAACGCTACGTGATCCTCGCCTGCTATGGCCTGCAGGCCATCTGCACCGCCGCCCTGCTCTGGATCGCGCTGCACCAGGTGCACAGCATCCTGCCCATCTATGCGGTGCTCTTCCTCATCGGAACCGGCCGCTGCTTCTCCGGTCCCGCAGCCAGCGCGATGCTCCCCATGCTGGTGCCGAAACAGGACTTCGTCAACGCCGTCACCTGGGGCGCAACCATCTACCAGACGGCCAACGCCACCGGGCCCATGGTCGGCGGCCTGCTCTTTACCGCCACGCTCGTCTCGCTCGGACGCTGGCGCGGCGCACCCATCGTCTACGTCTTCACCCTGATCATGCTCATCGGCTTCATGGTCATGGTGGCACTCATCCGCGTCCGCGCCGTCAGCGGAGAGAAGAAAGCCTTCAACGCGCAAACCGTGCTGGCCGGCCTCAAGTACGTCGCGCACACCCGTCTGCTGCTCGGTTCCATCTCGCTTGACCTCTTTGCCGTCCTGCTCGGCGGCGCCGTCGCCCTCATGCCCATCTTCGCGCACGACGTTTTGCATACCGGCGCCCGCGGCCTCGGCCTGCTGCGCGCCATGCCCAGCCTCGGCGCGCTCGCCGTCAGCCTCACCCTCGTCTTCCGCCCCATCAAGCGCCGCGCCGGCAAGCTGATGCTCATCTGCGTCGGCATCTTCGGCGCCGCCACCGTGCTCTTCGGCCTCAGCCGCTCCCTCTGGCTCAGCATGATCGCGCTGCTCCTGGTCGGCGCCAGCGACATGGTCAGCGTCGTCATCCGCTCCAGCATCCTGCAGCTTGCAACCCCGCCCGAAATGCGTGGACGCGTCAGCGCCGTCAACTGGCTCTTCATCGGCGCCTCCAACGAATTCGGCGAGTTTGAGAGCGGCCTGACCGCCCACTGGTGGGGCGCAGTTGCCGCGGTCGTCATCGGCGGCGTCGCCTCGGTCGCCGTCACCATTGCCGCCGCGATCCTCTTCCCCGCGCTCCGCCGCGCCGACCAGCTCACCGCCGAGAGCCTGCAGGCCAGCGAGACAGCCCTGGCCATCGCCGAGCCCGAAGATTGACCTTGAACGCAGCAACCGAACTAAACGCAGCATCGACGGAGGAGCAATGAAGACTGGAGCAAAGATAGCCTTGGGTTCAGGCCTGCTGTTTGTCATCGCCGTCGGCGGCGAGGCGCTCTACCTCCACCATCGCAACGCCCTCGACAACACCGTCACCGTCGCCAAGTCCGACTACCAGGCCGACCCCGACGACCTCGTCTTCCTCAGGAGCGAGCACCCCATCTCGCTCAAGGACGAGAAGGACCTCAAGGGCCGAACCATCTGGGTCAGCGCCGGCGGCCAGTTGGATTACTATCCCCTCAACGGCCGCACCGTCGACTTCGACCACTCGCAAGGCGTCCTGCTCGGCGCCGAACCCATCGTGATCAAGGATGCCGTCGAGCAGGCCGCGCCCAAGAAGGCCGCCTTCCGCATCCCCCAGGGCGACAAGCAGGTGCTGCTCGTCTTCACCAAACCCGGCAATCCACGGCTCTTTGCCGTCGCCGTCGGAGACCTCGAGGCCGGCAACTACAACCTGCTCACCGACCAGATCTTCTTCTACGACGATCCTCACAAGCTCTACGCGCACTGGTCGCCCGACACATGGAAGGCCATCGACGAGCACCGCGCCATCCTCGGCATGAACGAGCGGCAGGTACAGTTGGCGCTCGGCCAGATCAGCACCAACCACGGCGACAAGATCGGCGACCGCAGCGTCGAGTACGACAACCAGGACCATCCCAAGATGGTCACCTTCGAAGCCGGCAAAGCGACCCGCATCATCGACGAAAAGCAGTAGCTTGGCCAGCAACCCGCCGCGCTACCTGCTGTTCTCCGTCGACTTGATGAACGCCGCGACATCCGCATGGAACTGCTTCAGGATGTCCTCGCGCACATAGATCATGTGTCCCGCCTCGTAGTAGTGGTAACTGATGTTCGACTGCAGCGCCCGCGGCATCGGCAGGTGATGCATCTCGTAGATGCCTTCAAAATATGGTGTAGCCAGGTCGTAGTATCCTCCCGCCAGCATCACCTTCATCTTCGGGTTCAGCTTCATCCGATATGCCAGGTCCGGCATCACGTTGGCGCCGGTCTCGGTAGTCCCTGCGCCGCCGCCACCTGGGTAGCCTCCGCGCCCCGGCGGACGATGCGTCATATTCCACGAAAAGTCCGTACCGCCGTCGCGGCCTGAGAGCAGATACGTATCCTGCCGTGCGTACTTCAGATCATTGTGCAGATACTGGTTGACGGCCGTATTCCACGCCGACGTAATCGCGTCGCTCTGCGGATCGTAGCCCGTCCCTTCGCTCATCGGATCGAGGCTCGGCCCCTGGTAGCGCGAGTCCAGCCGCCCCGTCGAAATGTCCTCGTCGATCTTCAGCTCCTTCGAGAAATTCGACCCGATCACCCGCAGATCGGACCGCAGCAGGTAATCCACCGGCAACCCGATGTAGCTGTGCAGCTTCTCCGCCACCTGCTGCCGCTGCGCCTCCGGCAGCTCGCTGCCCTGCAGCAACGCCGTCATGTACTCGCCCAGCGCATACTTCTCCACCTCGGCAAGAAACGGCTTCAACGCCGGCGGCTGGTTCGGCAGCTTGTGGTGGTACCACGCCGTGGCCGCATACGTCGGCAGCGCCAGCGCGTAAGCCTGGTCCACACCCGGGTTGGCGTTAGGCCCGTCCACCGAGTTGTCAAAGCTTAGAATCTGCGACAGCAGGATGATCCCGTTCAGGTCCACCGAGCGCAAATCCGCAGCCAGCACCGCCGATCGCGGCGTGCCGTAGCTCTCGCCAAACAGATACTTGGGCGAGTTCCAGCGATCATATTTCGAAATGAACCGCCGGATAAACCGCTCGAACGCATGCCCATCCGCGTCGATCCCGTAGAACGCCTCCCCCTTGTTGCGCCCGAACGTCCGGCTCAGTCCCGTACCTGGCGCATCGATAAACACGACGTCCGACACATCCAGCAGCGAGTACTCATTCGGCACGATGGCATACGGCGCGCCCTCCTGGTGCTGCGTGTCCGGCGTCACAATGCGCTTTGGCCCGAACGTGCCCATGTGCAGCCACATCGTAGGCGACCCCGGTCCCCCGTTGTAGATGAACGTGATCGGCCGCTGCGCCGCCGGCGCATCTTTCTTGAAGTACGCCGCGTAGAACATGCGCGCCGTCGGCGGCGCATCGGCGGGATTCTCGGGCGCCCGAATCCCGGCATCGGGCAGCGGCTTGCCGTCCAGCCCCAGCGTCGCATCCTGCGGCTCCGTCGCGCCCACCGTGATCGTCCCCGCGACCGCACGATACGCGATCGACTGTCCGCCTACCGTGACCGTCCCTTCCGTAATCGAGTCCGGTTCCGCCATCGCCGCCGCCGGCGAGGTACGCGGCGCAGGACCCCCCGATGGCCGCTCCTCCGGCGTCTCGGTCGCAGCCGGCCGCTCCCGCGTCTGCCCCGGCGTCTGCGCCAGCAACGGCGTCTGGGTCAGCAGCAGGGAGGTCAAAAGCGTGGGTGCGATGAGCAAAGCCAACGGCGCAGAATTCCTGCGGCATGCGACGGACATGAATCACCTCTGGGTTGCTGAATGAAACCGAGTATATCGCGTACATAGGCAAGCGGCCACACAAGCCCGCTCGAACATTTCTCAGCCGGTGTTGCGCAGCCCCGCCGCAATCCCGTTGATCGTCGCCGTGATCGCGCGGTCCAACTCCGCCGGCACCGGCTCCCCCGCCTTCAGCGCCGCGCGCTTGCGCCGGATCAGCTCCACCTGCAGCAGACTCATGGGATCGACATACGGATTGCGCAGCCGGATGCTGTGTTCCAGCACCGGATTCTTCTCGAGCAGCGCCGTCTGGCCCGTCACCGCCAGCACCATGCGCCTGGTCAGCTCGAACTCCTGCTCCAGCAGCGTGAACACTCGCTCCCGCAGCGCTTCGTCTTCCACCAGCAGCGCGTAAAGCCGCGCAATGCCGAAGTCCGCCTTCGCCAGCGCCATCTCCACGTTGCGCACGATGTCGATGAACAACGGAAAAGAGCGGAACATCGCCTGCAGCTGCGCCATGTTGTCGGCCGCTGCGTCGGCAAAGCTCGATAAGGCATGACCCACACCGAACCACGCCGGCACCAGGTGGCGCGACTGCATCCACCCGAAGACCCACGGGATCGCGCGCAGGTCCGCCATCGATCGCTTCTTCGTCGCACTGGCGTCGGTCCGCTTCGCCGGCCGCGAGCCGATGCGCGCGTGCTCCAGCTCGCCCACCGGTGTGGCCTGCTCAAAGTACGCAAACGTCTCCGGCGAGTCCACGATGTGCCTGCGATAAAAGTCGTATGAAACCGTAGACAGCGTATCCAGGATCTTCTCCCACTCCGGCAGAAGCAGGCCCGTCAGATGCGCACTCCCTTGCCCCAACCCCAATCCCGGCTGCAGCCCCAACCTCGATTCCGCCCGCAGCCCCGGCCTGGCCAGCGCATCCAGCGACGCGGCGATCATCAACTCCAGGTTCCGCTCGGCCAGCACCACATCCGAATACTTCCAGTTCAACACCTCACCCTGTTCCGTCAGCCTCAGCTCGCCCATAAACGAGTCCAGCGGCTGCGCGAAGATCGCGCGGTGAGTTGGCCCGCCCCCCCGGCCCACCGTGCCGCCGCGGCCATGGAAGAGGCGCAGCTTGATTCCGTGCTCCCGCGCCACCGCATGCACCTCCCGGTGCGCCTTGTAGATCTCCCACGTGCTGGTGATCATGCCGCCATCCTTGTTCGAATCCGAGTAGCCCAGCATCACCTCCTGGCGATTCCCCCACGACCTCAGCAGCGGCTTGTACGTCTCCGATCCCCACAGCTCCCGGCAGATCGCCGCCGCATTGCGCAGGTCTTCAATCGATTCAAACAGCGGCACCGGCTGCAGACCCGGATCATCCGCGCTGCCTTCCACCGTTACCCCGCCCATGCGCGCCAGCCGGATCACGTCCAGGATGTCCGTCGCGGACGTGGCGCCCGATATGACGTACCGTGCCAGCGACTCCGGCGGATACGTCCGTTTCAATTCCGCGATCGCCCGCACCGTGTCCAGCAGCTCCAGTGTCGGCGCGGTCAATGCCGGCAACTCCGCAGCCTCATCGTTGGTGGTCGCCAGCCCCGCAAGTTCCGCCAGCGCGGCCGTGTGCACCCGCGCATGTTGGCGGATATCCAGCGTCTGCAGGTGCAGCCCATACGTCCGCACCTCCAGCAGCAGAGGATCGATCAACAGCTCCGCCAAGCGATGGCCGCGGTTTTCTTCAAGCGAGCGATGCAGCACCGTCAGGTCGGAGAGGAAGTCGGCAGCGCGGCTATATGGTTCGAGCGGCGGCGGCGTGTCCGAGTGCGTCGGCCGCTTGCCCAGCCGGGTCATCATGCACGCGACCAGCAGCCGCAGCGCCTCGTGCATAAAGCGTCCCACTAGCTTGTGCTCTGGCGTGCCCGAACCCGACACCCGGATCTCCGTCAGGTAGCCGTCGAGCAGCGCTCGAAGCTCCTCCGATACCGGGACCTGCTGCGTGGAACTTGCCAGCTGCTCGAAGATGGTCTCGAGCCGCCCCAGGTAATGCTGGCGTATCAGGTCCCGCCCCATGCGCAACGCCTCGGCCGTCGTCTCCGGCGTGACGAACGGATTGCCATCACGGTCGCCCCCGATCCACGACCCGAACGTGACCAGCAGAGGCATCTCCGCCAGCCCGGGAGGTGTGGCATACTCATCGCCCAGAGCCTTCCGCACCTCCGCATACAGCACCGGCAGCGTGTCGAACAGCGAGGACTGGTAGTAGTCCAAAGCCATCCGCATCTCGTCCCGCACCGTAGGCCGCTCACTGCGAACGTCGTCAGTCTGCCAAAGCGCGGTGATCTCGGCCAGCAGGCTTTGTTCCAGCTCCTCCACCTCCGGCGCCGGCAGGGGGATCCCGTCCAGCTTCTCCAACAGATCCGAGATCCGCCGCCGCTTGAACATCACCGAACGCCGTGCCACCTCGGTAGGGTGCGCGGTAAAAACCGGTGTCACGCAGACCTGCGAGAGAAGTTCCATCGCCTCGCCCGCCTCCACTCCCGCCAACCGCATGGCGCGCAGCGTGCCCCGCAACGAACCGCGTTGCACCCGCGCGTCGGTCGACTCTTCCATCCGGTGCGCCAGCCGCCGCCGCTTGCGGTGGTTGGTCTCGGCAAGGTTGATCAGCTCGAAGTAGAAGCTGAAGGCGCGCGCAAGCTGGTAGGCGCGCGCCGGATCGGCGGCATCGCCCTCCACCTGCGGGAACTCGCCTGCGCCGCTCGCCGCCGCTCCTTCACGCCGCGCGATGGCCGCCTGCCGCAGCGCCTCCACCTGCTCGTAGACGCCCGGCGCGGCCTGTTCGCGCAGCACCACGCCCAGCAGCGTGCCCAGCGATCGCACATCGCGCCGCAGCGGTGCGGACTTCAGCTCGCCGCCCGCGGCAAGCAGTTCAGACAGCCGTTCAGGCCACGAGTTGGGGAGCCAGAGGGAGGACATACGCGATTATGGCACCGCCGCGTTTCACATGCATTTCAGCTCAACGCCAGGCCTCGAACTACCTGCTGCAACTCCCCACGACATCCACACAGAATTCCACGTCAAGCCAGGAAATTACCACCGCCACCAACCCCAATCCGCGCTCGGCCTGCCCCCAGCCGTCACCCGATAGTCAAAAACGCAGCAAATACCTATGTTCCACGTGGAACACTCTCCTCCCCACCACGCCCAACATTTTTCCCAGATTTCCAAAACTGCCAAACATCAAAACAACCTGCCAAGCGTGAATACGAACTTCCGTTCGCCGTTCGAACCAATCGAAGGCGCCAGCGTGATCACGCCCAGCGGCGTCTCGGCGATAAAGCCGAAGTACACGTCTTCCCGCGTGATGGTCGGCAGGTTGGGAGCGTGTATCTGCCCGAACTCGAAGCCCCCGCCGATGTAGATGCTCTGCCCCAGCGGCTCCGGCAGCTGGGCTATCCGTCGCAGCAGCCCCGGCTCGACCAGGAAGTAGTCGGTCCCGCGATACTGATCGATCGCCGACGCGCTCAGCCGGAAGGGACCGCCCAGCGTGAAGCGAAACGGGTCTGCGACGTTGCGATGGAACATCGTCCCAGCTTCGCCGCCCATAATGAAGACCTCGTGCCCGCGGTGCGGGTTCAGCAGCGCGGCTGCATCCTTCGGAGCTTTGTGCAGGCTAAACCGATGCGCCCAGGCCGCACGCCCCAGCAGCTGCGGCGCGTTGGGCGAATCCACCGCGGAGTAGAGGAACCCGGCCTCCGTCGTGAAGTGCAGCCCAAACTGCGGCACCAGCGCCCGGTCCTGCGTGTCGTAGTCGTACCGTACCTGTGCCCGTTGACTGCCACCTAGAATGTCCGGCCCGCCGTCCACTCCGATCTCCTGCAGCCAGTGAATCTGGGCAAACTCGAAGCCCACGCGGAGCTCCTGGGTACGCTGGTTGGTCCACCCGATATCCGCCCCTGTCGCAAAGCTCTGGAACTGCCGGTTCGCCAGGTGCACCTGGTCCCGGTAGATCGGAAAAGGCTCTCGCAGCAAAGAGATATGCGGCGCAACGAAGACGGTGTGCTCCGGCGACGCCAGTGGGTTGAGCGGATGGAAGTACTCCGTCCCCAGCTGGGTCAGGTAACCTATTTTCACGGTGCTGCGCAGCTCCGACCCATAACTCAGGAAATTCTGGTCGACCAGGATGCCTTCGATCGTCGCCCGGGTGAACGCAGGCGTCTGCGACTCGACGTTCGCTCCCACCAGCAAGAATGGCGGCCCGTTCTTCTTCTTCACCACGTTCACCAGGATCACCGGGCGCGCAGAGATATCCGCCAAAGACTCCGGCGTGACCAGTTGGGTGGCGCCAAATCCGGGAGCCCCCGGACGATCCGCAATGGATGCCGCAACGGCCGGAGGAACCTGGGGCTGATCAGGCGAAGACCCCGCTCCGGGTTTGGGGTTTGGCGCTCCCGGCTCCTTCAGCGAGGTGCGCTCCGCAGACGCAGGCGCCTTGCTCGCATCCGTAATGGCCGGCACCGGCACAGTGCCTGCGGGGAGTGGCGCCTTCCCTGCTGCCTCCGCCGCGAAGTGCTGCGCGGTCTCGTACCCTACCGTGTAATCGGCGTCATAGCCGCCGTCCGCCCTGACCTGGTCCAGCAGCGCCTCGATCTTCGCCGTGTCGACCGGCTGGTTCACCAGGGGCGCGAACAGGCGCTCGATGGCCAGCGTCGCGGACTCGGTCGGAGCCGAGATCCGCACCCGCAGCACCGGTCCCGCAGGACCGCGCCGCAGCGAAGCGCGATGCGCGAGATAGGCTTCCCAGTCTGCATCAGAGACTGCATACTTCAGCAGCTCGCTGCGATGCTGCTCCGTCGCCGCGTAACCGCGTTTGGCCAACTCGGGCGCCTTCAGATAGTCGTTCGCCGTATACCCGGAGATGTCCGGCATGATCACCACATCAGCGCTCTTGCGCTGCTCGCGTTCCGCCGCCTCAATCCCCACCACGAACGAGCGCTGAAACACTCCCAGAATGGACCCTAGTTCACCGGTCGCGACGGGCGCCAGCGGCAGCGAGAAAGCCAGCACCACGTCCGCCTGCATCTGGTGCACGGTCTTGGTGGGCAGGTTCTCCGTCACCCCGCCATCCACATATTCGTGTCCCTTCAGCTCAAAGGGAGAGAACACACCAGGCAGTGATACTGATGCGCGCACTGCATCCGGAATCGACCCGCGGGCAAAGGTCACCGGCCGGGCCTCATTCAGATCGGTCGAGATGCAGCGCAGTGGAATGGGCAGAGTGTTGAAGTCCGTCTGATCGTCATACCTGAGAAACTGGCGGTCGAGGAACGCGTTCAGACCTTGGTCCGTCAGCACGGAGTTGCGCAGGCTTATGCGATGCTTCAGCCCCACCGTGATGCCGTTGGGCAGCTCCCGTGAGTCTTCCCGTCGCCGGAACGACCGCGACGTATAGGCGTTGGAAAACGTGAAAACCGCCGAGAAGACCCGGTCGTTCATCACGCCAGTCAACTGCTCGGGTGTGCGGCCGGTGGAGTAAAGCGCGGACACCATGCAGCCCATCGACGTACCCGCAATCACATCCACCGGAATGTGGTGCTCTTCAAACCATTGCAGAGCGCCTATTTCGCTCAGCGCCAGCGCGCCGCCGCCGCCCAGCGCCAGCCCGATACGCGGACGCGAAAACGCGCGTGGCGGAGGAGCCGCCGGATCGGTTGGAGACAACGCCGACTGGCGACCCGAGGCGGATTTGCTCTCGCCGCCCTGCTCGCCCTGCTGGCCGCCGGCGTTCGACGTGGAAGCAGGCGTCCCAGCCTGGCCGCTCCCCTTCGTTCCTTGGATCGGCGGCGTGGCGTTCGGAACCTGGGCGAAGAGGCTTGACACTGTTGTGAGCGCTGAAACCAAGCCAAGAAACAGAACAATCGTGCTGCTCAATCGATCTCGCGCTGGTGCGCGTTGAAAGGCCATCCTTCAAGGGTAACGAAAAAGCCGCCCGGTTGGGGAGCATCAAGACGTCGTGTCCTCACCGGGTTGCGCCCGCGCAGCGATCAGCACAGGCAGTCCATCGTGGATGGGATAAAGCCGCCCACAGCCGGTGCAATCCACCGTCTCCGCGTTCAACGCGAGGCCCGCATGGCAGACCGGGCACGCAAGACGATGAAGATTGGCAGCCAACAGCGGCGAAACGGGATGCGGTATCTGGGCCATGGCTTCAAGTTTACTTGCGCGCGGGATACCATCGGAACATGCAGAATCCGATGGTGCTGGACGGAGTCGAGATCGCCGCTGAGATCAAGCGCGAGGTCGCGGCCGAAGTGCAGAGCCTGCAGGCCAACGGTGTGCGCCCCGGCCTCGCCGTGATCCTGGCGGGTTCAGGTACGGACGCCGCCGCGGCCAGCGAGATCTACGTCCGCAGCAAGGTGAAGACGTGCGGCGAGCTCGGCATCTTCTCCGAACCCTTGACCCCGCCCGCTACCGTAAGCAGCCAGGAACTCCTGGGCATGGTCTCGGCGCTCAACGGGCGCGACGACATCGACGGGATCCTCATCCAGCTACCGCTCCCCGCCCACGTGGATACCAGACGCCTGCTCGAAGCCGTAGACCCGGCCAAAGATGTCGACGGGTTCCACCCAGTCAACATCGGCCGCCTGCAGACCGGCCAGCCCGGCCTGCAGCCCTGCACTCCCGCCGGGGTGATGGAGATGCTCAAGCGCCGCGGCATACCGGTTTCGGGTAAGAACGCTGTCGTTGTAGGACGCAGCGATATTGTGGGCAAGCCCATGGCGATGCTGCTGCTGAATGCCTCAGCCACGGTCACTATCTGCCATTCGAAGACCCTTGATCTTGCATCCATCACGCGCCAGGCCGACATACTAGTCGCCGCGATCGGCCGCCCCGGCTTTGTCACGGAAGAGATGGTGAAGCCGGGCGCGGTCATCGTAGACGTTGGCATCAATCGCGTCACCGACGAACGCAAGGTCGCCGAGTTTTTCGGCACCGATCCCGCGCGGCTCCAGACCTTCCAGAAGCGTGGCGCCGTCCTGGTGGGCGACGTCCACCCCGAGGCTTATCGCGCAGCCAGCGCCTACACGCCCGTGCCCGGCGGTGTGGGCGCCCTCACCATCGCCATGCTCATGGCCAACAGCGTCAAGGCCGCGAAGCTGCGGCGCGGGCTCTAGTGCTGCGCGTTGGCCTGACTGGCGGGCTGGGCAGCGGCAAGTCCACCGTAGCCGGGATGCTGCGTGAACTAGGCGGCTACACCCTTTCTGCTGATGAGATCGCACGCAAACTCATGGAGCCTGGCACGCCAGTCTTCCAGGCCATCGTCGACCGGTTCGGTCCCACAGTCATCCAGGCGGATGGCCCTCAAGCTCGATCCCTCGACCGCTCCGCCCTGGCGCGCATTGCATTCACCGAGGGACGCGTCGAAGAGCTCAACGCCATCGTGCATCCCGCCACCATCGCCATGCAGTCAGAAGTCGCCGCCGAGATTGAGCGGCGCGATCCTACGGCCATTATCGTGGTCGAATCTGCGCTGATCTTCGAGACGAAGTACGCGGGCAGCAACGGCGGCGACGGCTGGCGGCCACGATTTGACCGCATGATCCTCGTAGCCGCCCAGGACGATTTGAAGATCGCCCGATTCATCGCCCGGTCCCTCGCTGCCGGAGCGCCCGGCGACCCCGTGACGCTCGAGGCAGAAGCGCGCAGGCGACTATCCCGGATGATCCCCGACGCAGACAAAGTGCCACAGTGCGACTTCGTCATCGTCAACGATGGACCGCTCGAGCAGTTGCGCGCGAAGACTGCGCAGATGTGGCGGGAGCTGCGGGAAACATCCCCGGCGAACTCCCAGCCATCCGTAGTTTAGGATTTGTAAAGCGGAAGAGGAGGAGAGTCGCGATGGATGTCTCAGGCAAGAAGGAATCTCTGTTGGAGCGCCACTGGTACTGGTTGGTGGTCCTGTTCGGCTTCATCTTCGCCATGTGCCTCGATTTCTTTCACCCCACCCACTGATCAAGCCCGCTCCATTCAGGTGTCGAGGTATCGCCGTCGCGCGGCCGCGTCGGATCCTGCAGGCCGCGCCGCAATGTAGCCGGTTATCCTAGTCAGATGAACGCTTCGTACGCTCCGCTCGCGATCGCGCTGGACGATATACTCGCGGCCCGCGAGCGGCTTCGCGGCCAGGTATACGAGACGCCGTGCGCCCGCAGCGAGATGCTCTCCAGACTTACAAGGCAGCAGGTTTATCTGAAGCTTGAGAACCTGCAGATGACCGGCAGCTTCAAGGAGCGCGGTGCGCTTAACCGGATCGCGCTGCTGACGCCTCGTGAAGCAGCGCGCGGCGTAGTCGCTGCCAGCGCGGGCAACCATGCGCAGGGCGTCGCCTACCACGCCACACGCCGCGGCGTCCGCTCCATCATCGTCATGCCCTTGGCGACCCCGCTCGTCAAGGTTACCGCCACACGCGAGTTCGGCGGCGAGGTCATCCTGCATGGCGCAAACTACGACGAGGCCTGCGCAGAAGCCACGCGTCTCTGCGAAAGCGAGGGCATGGTCTTTCTGCACCCCTTCGACGACCCAGCCGTGATGGCCGGCCAGGGCACCATCGCGCTTGAGATGCTGCAGCAGATTGCCGGCCTCGAAGCCGTCATCGTGCCCATTGGCGGCGGCGGCCTGATTGGCGGCATGGCCTGCGCCATCAAGCAGACCAACCCCGCCGTACGAGTCATCGGCGTGCAGACCGCACGGCTCCCCTCCATGCTGGAGGCGGTCTCAGCCGGCGGGCCGGTCACAGTCGATGCGGCCACCACCATCGCCGATGGCATCGCAGTCCGCCGCGCCGGCAGCTTGACGTACCCCCTAGTGGCGAAGCACGTCGACGAGATCGTCACCGTCGAAGAGGACGAAGTCGCTTCCGCTATCCTCGTCCTGCTAGAGCGTGAAAAAACGTTGGCCGAGGGAGCCGGGGCAGCGGCGCTCGCAGCCCTGCTGCAAGGCAAGACCTCGCTTGCTGGACGGCAAGGCGTTCGCACCGGCGTCCTGGTCTGCGGCGGCAACATCGACGTCACCCTGCTCGCCCGCATCATTGAGCGCGGCCTCGTGCAGGACGGCCGCATGATCCTCCTGCGCATCCATCTGCTGGATAAGCCCGGCGCGCTTGCCGAACTCACCCGCCTGATCGCCAGCCATCGCGTGAACATCGTCAACACCCTCTACAACCGGGCCTACTACGGCGTTAATCTGGGCGACACCGCGATCGACATCACTATGGAAACCCGCGGACGGGAGCAGCTTGCCGAGCTTCTCACGGCACTCACCGAAGCCGGCTACCGCCATAGCCGAGTCCAGTAATCCCTAGGCCCCGCCCGCCATCTTTATGAACATTTCCAAGTACAACGCTGAACATTACCTCTGGTACGGGCTCGACGGCGAGCCCTGCGACGGCTGGCACCTGGTCCAAACGCCTGAGCTCTCGGTCATCGAAGAGCGCATGCCATCCAAGGCAGCCGAACGCCGCCACCTCCATCGACACGCACGCCAGTTCTTCTATGTTCTGGCCGGCGAACTCACGCTCGAACTCGCCGGCTGCGTTCACATTCTGCGTCAAGGTGAAGGCCTGGAGGTAGCGCCAGGCCTGGCTCACCAAGCTTTCAACCGCGGCTTGGAGGACGTCAGTTTCCTCGTTACGAGCCAGCCGCCGTCCCATGGAGACCGTACTTATGCCTAGCCCGCTTTTGACCCTCCTGCTTACGCTCTCCTTCGCGCAGGCCCAAGCTCCCGCGACACCCACATCCCCGCCCGTCGCGAAGCCCGCCGTGGAAGCTGCCAGAGAAGATCCTGCTGTAACCGCCCTGGCGCTCAAGATCTACGCGCAGATGCGCGCCGGCAAGGTTGACCCGGCCCTTCTCAGCGGCGAGATGGCTCGCGCTCTCACTCCCGATGTCCTCGCTCAGACCCAACCTGTCTTCGACCAGCTCGGCAACCCCACAAAGCTCAGCCTGGAAGCCCGCGAAGCCAAGGACCGCGGAACCAGTTACGTCTATCTCGCCACCTTCGCCACCGCGCAATTTCACGTGCGCATTCTGGTCGACAGCACGGGCAAGGTCGCCGGCTACGCTCTTACCCCGTAAACCAATCCAGGGTCAAACGACTGCGGATGGGGATTCCCGCCTGTTAGACTAGAAACAGCGCGCATTTTCGCCCAACCCACCTCATTGGACCTTTGAAAGAACAGCCGCGCAAGAATAGGACGTAACCCCGCCGTGAGCACTTCTACCACCGCTGAAGCCATCCGCAACATCGCCATTATCGCCCACGTCGACCACGGCAAGACCACGCTGGTCGACGCCATGCTCCGCCAGTCCGGCACATTCCGCTCCAACGAAGCCGTAGCCGAGCGGGTGATGGATTCGAACGACCTTGAACGCGAGCGCGGCATCACCATCCTCGCCAAGAACACGGCCATCCACTACAAAGAATCCAAGATCAACATCGTCGACACCCCCGGCCACGCGGACTTTGGCGGCGAGGTCGAGCGCGCCTTGAAAATGGTCGATGGCGTTGTCCTCCTCGTCGATGCGTCTGAGGGGCCCTTGCCGCAGACCCGCTACGTGCTCTCGAAGGCTCTCGAGGCCAAGCTCACGCCAATCGTCGTCATCAACAAGATTGACCGGCCCGACGCGCGCCCCCAGGAGGTCCTCAACGAGGTCTACGACCTCTTCATCGACCTCGACGCCGACGAGTCCATCCTCGAGTTCCCCGTAATCTATACCAACGGCAAGCTTGGCACCGCCACCATGGACCTCACCGTCCCCGGCACCGACCTTCAGCCACTGTTCGAACTCATCTTCAAAACCATTCCTGCGGCGCCGGGCACAGCGGATGGCGACCTCCAGGTGCTCGTCACCAACCTCGACTACTCCGACTACCTCGGCCGCCTGGCCATCGCCCGCGTCTTCAACGGCACCCTGAAGACTGGTCAGGAAGTCAATCTCTCTAAGATCGACGGCACCCTCCAGACCGTGAAGGTCACCAAGCTCTTCACCTTCAACGGCCTCAAGCGCGAGGACATCACCGAGACCACCGTCGGCGACATCGTTGCCATCGCGGGGATCCCCGGCATCACCATCGGCGAGAGCTTCTGCGCGTTAGAGAACCCCAAGCCGCTGCCGATCATTGCCATCGATGAGCCCACCATCGCAATCAACTTCTCCGTCAACAACTCGCCGTTCGCCGGCCGCGAAGGCAAGTACGTCACCTCCCGAAACATCAAGGATCGCCTGGAGCGCGAGCTACTTACGAACGTCTCCATCCGCATGGAAGAGACCGACACCGCCGACACCTTCAAGGTCCTCGGCCGCGGTGAGCTGCAGCTCTCCGTGCTCATCGAGATGATGCGCCGCGAAGGCTTTGAACTGCTGGTATCGCGCCCCACCATCGTCACCAAGCGAGTCGACGGTCAGCTCATGGAGCCATCCGAACTCCTCTCGATCGACGTCCCCGAAAGCTTCGTCGGAACGGTGATTGAACGCCTTGGGCCGAGAAAAGGCGAGATGGTCAAGATGGCAAACCACGGCTCAGGTCGCGTACGCATGGAGTTCAAGGTGCCGTCACGCGGCCTTATCGGCCTGCGCAATGAAATGCTCACCGAGACCCGCGGCACCATCGTGATGAACTCTATCGCGGGCGAGTACATACCCTACCAGGGAGAGATCCCGCAGCGTCCATCCGGCGCCCTCATCAGCGACCGCCAGGGCGTGACGACCACTTATGCGCTCGACGGCGTGCAGGCTCGCGGCGTCCTTTTCATCGGCGACGGCGTGGAGGTCTACGAGGGGATGCTCGTGGGGGAACATTCGCGCGACAACGACCTGGACGTCAATGCCGTGCGCGAAAAGAAGCTCACCAACATGCGCGCCTCAGGCTCGGACGACGCGCTGCGCCTGGTTCCCTTCAAGGTCCTTACGCTCGAGCAATCGATCGAGTTCATCGCTGATGACGAGCTCGTTGAGGTAACTCCGAAGTCTCTCCGCATGCGCAAGAAAGTCCTGCAGGCCAATCGCCGTCCCAAGGGCACGCGGGGCGGTTCTACGCTGGAATAAGGGCAGCTCATCAGCTCGGCGAGCCCTCAACCTCGCCGAGTCATTTACCATCGAACCCGATGGACTCCAACGCGAAACCCGCACTCCTCTTCCCCGGCCAAGGCTCTCAGTCGGTCGGTATGGGCCTAGAGCTCTACCAGGCTTTCCCAGCCGCAAAAGCTGTCTTCGACGAAGCTGACGAAGCTCTCGGCTTTCAGCTCTCAAAGCTCATCTTCGAAGGCCCGGCTGAGACCCTTCAGCTCACCGAACACACCCAGCCTGCCATCCTGACCGTCTCCATCGCGGCCTTCCGAGTCCTCGCCGAAGCCGTACCAGATCTTGTTCCCGCCTTTGCCGCCGGGCATTCTCTTGGCGAATACTCGGCGCACGTAGCGGCCGGAACGCTCAGCTTCGCGGAGGCAGTTCGCACCGTACGCGCGCGCGGCCAGTTCATGCAGCAGGCCGTTCCCGAGGGCCAAGGCGCCATGGCAGCCATCCTCGGCCTCTCCTCCGAGCAGGTCAACGACCTCTGCGGCCAGGCGGGCGACGAGATCTCTGCTCCCGCACCCGCTGACGCAACTCCATCGGAGTCTGATCACGCCCGCGCCGCCGTCGCCCGCTCCATTGTTGCGCCGGCGAACCTGAACTCCCCTGAGCAGGTTGTCATCTCCGGCGCCACCGCCGCAGTTCATCGTGCGATCGACCTCTGCAAGGCGGCCGGCGCCAAGAAAACCATCCTGCTTAAGGTCTCCGCACCCTTCCACTGCACGCTCATGCAGCCGGCCGCCGACCAGCTCGCCAACACACTCGAAGGCATCACCTTCAACGACCCTGCCTTTCCGGTCGCCTCAAACGTCGATGCCCGTCTGCTTACCCGCCGCGCCGAGATCCGCGACGCACTCATCCGCCAGGTCACCGCATCCGTCCGCTGGGTGGAGTGCGTCGAGCTGCTCGTTTGCAGCGGCGCCACGCATCTTATCGAAGTCGGCCCGGGTCGCGTCCTTACTGGTCTCACCCGGCAGATCCTCCGTTCTTCGCAGCCCGGCGGCGTCGAGCCTCCGATAAGCCTCAACGTCGAAGACAAGGCTTCGCTCGAAAAGACGATCGCCGCCCTCTCTGCCACCGCTCACTGATCGTCTCGTCTTCTCATATGGAGTTCTGTTGTCCAAGTCCGCAACCATTTTAATCACCGGCGCAACAGGCCAGGTCGGCACCGCGATCGTTGACGCCCTCGCTCGTGAATCCAGCCGCTGGCAGGTCCATGCCCCCACCCGCTCCGAGCTCGACCTCTCGGACGAAGCGAGCATACGCGCCTACATCCGTAGCGTTCAGCCGCGCTGGATCATCAACCCGGCCGCTTACACGGCGGTCGACAGGGCCGAATCAGACATCGGTTCCGCTTACCGCATCAACGCCGAAGCACCACGCATCCTCGGCGAAGAAGCACGCGATATCGGCGCCTCTGTAATCCACTTCTCGACGGACTACGTCTTCGACGGGACGAAACCCGAGCCTTACATCGAGTCCGATCCCGCGCAGCCGTTGGGGGTCTACGGCGCGTCCAAGCTCGCCGGCGAGCAGGCCCTTGCGGCATCGGGTACGCCGCACATCATCCTGCGCACATCCTGGGTCTTCGGCGCTGGGGGCAAGAACTTCCTGCTCACTATCCTCAGGCTCGCCCGCGAACGCGAGCAGATGAAGATCGTCGACGATCAGCACGGTGCACCTACCTCCGCCCGCTCGCTCGCCGCGCTTACCGCTCACATTCTGACCGTGCACCCGGACCTTCAACAGCATGCCGGTCTGTACCACGCCACGTCATCGGGCGAGACCACCTGGTACGGCTTCGCTGCGGAGGCCATCCGCCAGGCGCGCCAACTCGAGCCCTCCACCCGATTCGCCCAACTCCTGCCGATCCCCACCTCCGATTACCCGACTCCGGCCCGCCGCCCAGCCAACTCGCGCCTGGACTGCTCCTGGCTCGCCAGGAACCTCAACTATCGCCTGCCGGACTGGCGGGAGTCGCTTGCCGAGACCATGAGCGAACTGGCCGGCCGCTCTCCTAAATTTTGGTGTCAGATAGTCTAGAGCGGTTGTTGATTTCATCTGCCGAGGCCCGTTTGCCGACCCCCTCCGACGCTGCGCCTACGATTGCCTGCGTCATCGTCAACTGGAACAACTACCCGGACACCGCCGCCTGTCTTGCCGCGCTGGCCCTGGAAGACTATCCCGGTCTGCGCGTCATCGTCGTCGATAACGGATCCGATGACGGATCGCTGCAGCGACTTCGCACGAATTTTCCCTGGCCCACCTATATCGCCAACGGCGAAAATCATGGCTTTCCTCGCGCCTGCAACATCGGCGCACGCCATCCTCTGGCCGTCTCCGCCTCGCTTTTCTGGCTGCTCAACAACGACGCGGTCGTACCCAGCGGCACCGTACGTGCCCTCGCTCAATGCGCCCTCGAAAACCCCCGCGCAGGCGTGATCGGCGCGGTGCTCTACTACCCACCTGAACACCCGGGAACGCCAGGCCGCGTCCAGGCCTGGGGAGGTGGGGCCGTGAGCCGTTGGACCGGCTACAACACCCACTACGTCGCCCCCACTCCACTCGGTCCCAACTCGTACATCACCTTTGCCTGCGCGCTGATCCCGCGTCCCGTCTATGACCGGCTCGGCGGGCTCTACGAAGGGGCGTTTATGTACTTTGAGGACTCCGATTTCTGTCTTCGCGCCCGAGCCGCAGGATTCGAACTCGCCGTCGCCGAAGACACCGCCATTCTGCACAAGGAGGGCGGCACGGTGAAGAGCGTTGCGGCTGGCAGTCGAACTCTGGCGAGCGCCCGCAGCTCCGAGAAAGACCGGATCATCACCACCGCCGGCCTGCTCTTCCTTACCCGCCATTCGCCCGTCCCCGTGATTGCCCGCCTGCTCTTCGTCGGCTCCCGGCTGGCCAGACGTCTGCTCCGGTTGGACCGCGCCGGGCTTGCCGCAGTGCTGCTTGGCGCGCGCGACTGGCGTCGGATGCGCCCTTGATCAAGTCCTTCTCCGAGAGCGGAATCTTTGTTCTCGGCCCCGTACGGCGACCCGCAGGCGAGTGCGTTATCCTTGCGCCAGGCATGAAGCGTGTCCTGATTGTTAAACTCGGAGCCATTGGCGACGTCATCATGCTGATCCCGGCGGCCCACCAGCTTCACCTGCAGGGCTACAGCGTAGATTGGGTGTCGGGAGCGACGGTCCTTCCCATCCTGCGGCTGTACCCCTGGATCAACCCGATCCTGGCCGACGAAGACGCGTTGCTTACCGGGTCGACCTTCGCCCGGCTTAAAGCTCTTCTGGCTCTCTGGCGCAACATAGCCTTTCGCCGCTACAGCCTCGTCGCGACCCTGTATTACGACCGCCGCTACAGCCTCCTTGCCGCCCCGGCCCGCAGCGCGCGCCGCTTGAGCCTTTCCGTGCGCGATCGCATCTACCGTCTCTTGCCAGGCCGCCATCACACCGACGAGTACGCCCGCATCCTCCTTGAGCGCACCGACACTCTCAACCCTGAGCCTCTTCCCCCTTTGCCGGTGACCGCCACCGCTCTGCCTGCGTCGCCCCTGGCTCCGTCGGCGCGCTCCAGCGTGGTTCTCGCTCCCGCCGGCGCCCGCAACCTGCTCGCTGACGACGTTCTGCGGCGCTGGCCCCCTGAGTCTTACGCAAGGCTCGCTGCGCTGCTCCTGGACCAGCAGATCGACGTCGTTCTCATCGGCAGCCCGACAGACACCTGGGTGCAACCGATCTTCTCCGGTCTGCCCGTCACCGATCTTATCGGCCAGCTCACGCTTCCGCAGACCCTTGCCCTGCTCGACTCCGGCACCGTGCTGGTCACACACGACACGGGCCCCCTGCACCTCGCTGGGATCACCTCGGCTGGCATCGTAGCACTCTTCGGCCCCACAGATCCTCGCGGACGGCTTCCCCAGCGTCCGGGCGCACTCGCCCTCTGGGGCGGTGATCACTTCGCCTGCCGCCCCTGCTACGACGGTCACAGCTTCGCCGATTGTCCACGCAACGACTGCATCCGTCAGCTAACCCCCGAGTTCGTGTTTGCGGAGACAGTCGCTATGCTCGACAACCGCGCGCGCGGCATCTACCCCCCTCCGCGCATCAACTCACCCGCGACTTCCGTAATCCAAACCCATGCCTGAAAAAGCCCTCTTTCTTGATCGCGACGGCGTCGTCAATCACGAAGTCGGCTATCTCCACCTCGCCGCCGACGTGCGCTTCGTGGACGGCATCTTCCCGCTCTGCCGCACTGCGCAGTCGCTCGGGTACAGGCTGGTTATCGTCACGAACCAGTCCGGCATCGCCCGCGGCCTTTACTCCACAGCTCAGTTCGAGGAGCTTATGAACTGGATGCGCGCCCAGTTCCTGCGCGAGCGCACGCCGCTCCATGCCGTCTACCACTGCCCTTACCATCCTGAACATGGCGTTGGCGAGTTCCGCCGCGAGCATGAAGACCGGAAGCCTTCACCCGGCATGCTGCTGCGCGCCGCTCGCGAATACTCACTCGACCTCACCCAATCCATCCTTATTGGCGACCGCTGCTCCGATGTCGGCGCCGCCAACTCAGCCCAACTTCGCCAGGCCTTCCTGATCGCTGGAACCGAACGCGGCGCCTGCCCCGGCGATTACCTTCCTATCGCTCACCTCAGTGAAGCCGAAGCCTGGATCACGCGCCACTCCGCCCCACCTGCCTGACATACCTCCGCCCCTCCACCACATACTCACCGCTCAGCACCCGCGCGACGGCTTCTGGATACGCCTCATGCTCTTCACTCAGTATTCGCGCGGCCAGAGAGTCCGGCGTGTCGGCATCCATCACCGTGACCGCTCGCTGCAGGATGATCACCCCGTGATCCACCCGCTCATCCACGAAATGCACCGTGCAGCCCGCGACCTTTGCTCCGAATTCCAACGCCTGCCTCTGCGCCTCCAGCCCTGGGAAGCTTGGCAGCAGCGAAGGATGCACGTTGAGCATCCGCTCCGGGAACGCCGCCACAAACTCTGGCGAGACGATCCGCATATAGCCCGCTAGGCAGACCAGCGTCACCCCGGCCTCGTGCAGGGCCTGGATGAATACCTGGTCCCGTTCCACCGCGCTCATCCCCGCCGCAGGCACTTGCTGGGCCGCAATCCCCAGCTCATGCGCCGCCGCCAGCCCCGGCGCGTCGGCTTTGTTCGACAGCACCAAAGCGATCTCCGCATCCGCAATCCGCCCGTCTTGGATGGCACGGTGCAGCGCTAGGAAGTTCGAGCCACGGCCGGAGAGAAGAATCCCAAGACGGTTCATAGAAGATAGGCTGCCGTACAAGCCTCCACACAGTTGTAGCCCATCCCGAGCCTCGGTGTTGATCAGCAAACTACTCGGGTCAAAGGAACAGTTCCATGAAGACATCTGCGCGCGCATACGGCGACTGCACTATCCGCTCCGGTGGCACAGGCTGAAACCCCATTGCCTTGTAGAGCCGGATCGCCGGCTGCAGCATATGGTTCGTCTCCAGATAAAGCCGCCTCGCGCCCGACAAGCGCGCCGCGTCGACCACAAACTTCAGCAGACGCCTCCCAATCCCGCCGCCTTGCGCCGCCTCGGTCACCGCCATCTTGGCCACTTCGAACTCGCCCGCTGATATGAGCGTCAGCGCGCAGCAACCGATCGCCGTCTTACCCCGTCCGGCCATAAAGATCCTGCCGCCGCGATCGATGATCGCTCTTTGCGGATCGTTCAGCGAATACGCGTCATGTGCTTCCAGCGCGAAGTAGCGCGTGATCCACTCTTCGTTCAACACTCGGAACGCAGACGCGTCACCCGGTTGGTACTCACGAATCGTGACCTCGTCCGTTTTGTCGGCAAACTGCGCGCTCTGATTCTCGGCGATTCCATAGTCTGGCCCTGAGACGCTTCTGCCCATGTCCAATGACCTCGCTTTCCAGTTTGCTGGCTGCGGCGCCTACGGGGCTGGCTCGGCTGTCGCCGCCGCGTCACGGCTGTCCGAGGGCTTGGCCGGCGTCGCCGTCGCCGGCGCGGATACTTCCACTAGCTTAAGGTTGTGCTCGGCGGCGCGCTGCTTGGTGACGAAGGCATTGATCACCTGGGAGGCGAGCTTCGCGGAGTTATTGCCCCAGTTGCCGTGCTCCCACAGGACCGCTACGACGATATCCGGGTTGCGGCGCGGAACCATGCCGACGAACCACGCGTTCGGCAACGTGTTATGACCTTTGCCGGTGCGGGCGAGGGCGTCGTGGCCAAGCACCTGCGCCGTGCCGGTCTTGCCGGCGAAATCGATGCCTTCAAGGTGCGCGGCGGCCGCGGTGCCGGTCGAGGTCACCGCAGCCATCCCGTCGGTGATGGTCTCCCAGTTGGCCGCTGTGAGCGGGATGGTCTTCTCGCCCGAGCCGGGATACGTGTCGTGAATAGCGCTCAGGACCGGCGCCGGCACCTCGTTAGGGAAGACCAGGTGCGGACGATGAAGCACGCCGCCCGAGGCGATGCCGCCGATAGCGCGCGCCATCTGTAAGGGCGTCACCGTGACCGCGCCCTGGCCGATTCCCACCGAGATCGTCTCGCCGGCGTACCACTTGCGGTGGTATTGCTTCAGCGCCCATTGGGTCGACGGCACGGTGCCGGACGCCTCGTCGGGAAGATCAACACCGGTATGCTGGCCGAGCCCGAGCGACGTCGCGTATTTCGCAATCGTGTCGATCCCCAGGCGGTTCGCCAGCGTGTAGTAGAACGTGTCGCAGGAATACGGGATGGCGTTGTTGATGTTCACCCCGCCGTGATGCTGGTCGCAGGCGAAGAAGTGGCCGTAGAAGCTGGCGCCACCATTGCATTGCACATGCATGTCCTGGGCGACATTCTCTTCGAGGCCAGCCACCGACATGATGATCTTGAAGGTGGAACCGGGTGCAAGTTGAGCCTGAATCGCCTTGTTGAGGAGCGGGTGATCCGGGTTATCCAGAATGGACTGCCAGTAGCTGTGGCTGAGGCGGACTGAGAACTGGTTTGGGTCGAAGGTCGGCCGGGAGACCATGGCAAGAATCTCGCCGGTATGCGGGTCGAGCGCGACAATGGCGCCATTTCTGCCATCAAGCGCCTTCTCCGCCGCCCGCTGGATGTCCAGGTCGATGGTCAGCTTCAGGTCCTCGCCGGGCAGGGCGAGTTCCTGGCCCAGGTGGCCAAGCTCCTTGCCGTGGGAGTTCACGATCATGTCCCTTGACCCGTCGCGGCCGCGCAGCACTGCGTCATACGTCGCTTCAACGCCGGATCGTCCGACGACGTCGCCCGGGTTGTAGTCCGCGTAACGGTCGTCGTTGGCGAGCATCTGCTCCGAAATCTCTCCCACGTAGCCGATCAGGTGAGCCGCAAACCCATCGCGTGGATAGAGCCGGCGCTGCTCCTCCAGGGTTTCAAGTTCAGGCAGTTCATTACGGTGAGCCTCGACGAACGCCTGCTCATCCGGCGTAATGTCCTGCTTGAGCGGGATGGGCTGATACTTGGGCGCGGCGGCATAATGCCGCAGGGTAGCAGCCACCTGCTCGAGCGGGAGGTGAAGGCCATCGGCAATAATCGGCAGATCGTAGGCCAGATCCTTGATCTGGTCGCGCAGGATGTAGCACGAAGTGGAGGAGTAGTTGTCCACCAGCAGGCGGCCTTCGCGGTCGAAGATGCGGCCGCGCGGGGCGAGCACCGGGATCTTCCGGATGCGGTTTGCCTCCGCCAGGACACGGTAGTTATCCACCCCGAGCACCTGCAGATGCCACAACCCGAAGACCAGCACGCCGAGGATCAGCACGATGACGTACTGCGAGGCGTGCAGCTTGGCCGGCGAAAGCTTTTCTTCACGGTCGATGTTGGGGAGGGATGTGGCCATGTTGGCAGGTAAGACTGTCTGAACTCCAGTTTAGTCGCGGCGTTTGGTGCGGTCCAGGAACACAAAGATGGGAATGGCTACCGCCGTGTTGACTCCTGCACGGACAAGCTCGTGAACCCACCGCAGGCGGTAGGTGCTGAAACCCAGCAGGTAGTGCTCGATGAGGAAGAGCAGGCCGGACTGCAGGAGCGTAAAGCCGAAGGCCATCAGGACGCGCGTGGCGATGTTCTCCACGTCGATCTCGAGGCCAATCGAGGACGCGGCGTAGCCGATGATGGTGTTGGCGATGCCGTAAATGCCGATCGGCTGCCCGGTCAGGGCATCCTGGAGCAGGCCGATGAGCGCACCGGTGATCGCCCCGAAGATGGGATTCCGGCGGGACACGGAGAAGAAGATCACCGCGATCAGAGGTAGATCAAGGATCAGCAGGCGGGGGAAGATGTGAGGCAGAAAGGCCTGCAACAGGATGAGCAGCAGGGGCACCGCGACGACCACGACCGGGCTGAAGGTGTACTGCGCGAACTCGGTGCGGGATGTATAGGAGCGAGTAGCCATCAGTTGTGGAAGACAGGTTGGAGCGCTTCAGGGAACTCGAAACAGTCAGGCAGGTGGTCTCGGAGAGCCGGGGGTCAGGTTGGCAGCCGGAGGCGCCGAGCCCGGGGAGTAGCGATCCGGGTGGATGACCGGTTTGGGTTTGGGAACGAGTTGGGTGGAGTTGTCCGGGGGCGGCGGCGCGTCTGGCTGAGTCTCCGGGCTTGTTGAGTCCGGTGTGGAGGAACCGTCGTCGTGCAGGCTTGGAAGCCGCTCGGCGCTGATGTCGGCGGCGTGAGTGCCCGGCTCGGACGGGTCCTGCGCCTGCGGCGCAGGAGTGCTGGTGATGATCAGGACCTCCTCCAGTTGCGTCAGGTTGGCCGCGGGGTGGACCGTGATCGCCGTGTAGGGCTGGTGCTCAGGATCAGGCGCGATGGACTCGATGGTACCTACCGGCAGTCCGCGGGGGAAGACGCGGTCGCCGCCGGAGGTGAGAAGCGTCTCGCCAGGCTTGACCCGGGAGTCGGGAGTAAGGCTGAGAATCTGTACGCGGCCCTGCGGAGTGCCGCGGATCACGGCGTGAATCCGTGTGGAGGCGAGGATGACCCCCGCGCCGGAGGTCGGATCGGAGATGAGCAGCAGCTGCGAGGTGGTGGGGAAGACATCGCGGAGCTTGCCCACGATGCCGTCCGGCGTGATGACCGCCATGTCGGGCCGCAGGCCGTCGCGGGAGCCCTTGTCCAGGGTGAGGAGGCGCGAAGCGTCGGTGCCCGACGTGCCGATGACCTGGGCCACGACCGTGGACTGGGAGAACTGCTGGCGGAAGCCGAGAAGCGACTGCAGTCGCCTGCCCTCCAGTGCATCCTCGGCCATGGCGGCGCGCTCCAGGCGGAGCTGCGCGATCTGGCGCTGCAGGTCAGTATTCTGCTGGCGAACGTGGCGCAGGTAGATGTAGTTGGACCACGCGTTGCGCAGTCCCCGGCCGGCGTCGGCCGAGACCCGCTCCATGGGGGAAATGACGGAGATCGTCCACAGGCGCAGGAGGCGGACCTGCGAGGCGTCTGGCTGGCTGGCGTCTGTCGGCCGCGCGATCTGCGTGGCGAGCGCGATCGTCTGCGCCAGCAGGATAGCGATGAGGACGAAGGCGTTTTTGTAGCGGCTGAAGAAGGATTCCATGGTGCGTGCGTGTCATCACCATTATCAGGGATACGAATGGCCTCGCCGGGCGTCAACGGCGTCAGAGAGCAAAGACACACAACAGAGGGTAGAACTTGGGCAGTGAGCGGAGGTGGCCGGCCGGGCCAACGATGTTGGGCCGGGTATTGGATGGGACGTTGTTCGCGGTGGACTCGCCGGAGTTCTACCGGGCGAACGCACGGCAGTACGGCGATGTGGTCAGCTTTCTCACGCCCAACGGCTTTCGTCAGTTCCAGTTTAACCATCCTGAGACCATCGCTGACGTATTGGTGCGGGATGCAGGCCACCATGTGCGGGGAGTCGTGCTCCGGCGGGCGCGCGGCATCCTTGGCGACGGACTGCTGACCAGCGAGGATCCTCTGCACCTGCGGCATCGAAGGCTGGCGCAACCGGCGTTTCATCGCGACCGCATCGCAGGCTACGGGCGACAGATCGTCCGGCTTACGGGCCAGATGCTGGATGAATGGCAGCCGGGTGGAACAGTCGAGGTGCATGCCGCGATGGTGCGGCTGACCCTGAGGATCATCAGCCACTGTTTGCTTGGCTGCGATGTGGATGCACGCGTTCAAACCTTTGTGGACTCCATGGCCACGTTCAACGACTATCTGCCGTTTGCACTGCTGCCTGGCGCAAGCTGGCTGGAGCGGCTGCCGATTGGACCCATGCCCCGGATGCGGAGGGCGCTGGCGGCGCTCGACGAGGTGATTTACGGGTTGATGCGGCAGCGGCAGGCGGCGGGGGTGGCTGGGGACGACCTGCTCTGCATGCTGATGGAGGCGCGCGACGAAGAGGGCGGCATGGACGACGCGCAGGTGCGTGACGAGACCCTGACGATGCTGCTCGCCGGGCACGAGACGACTGGGAACGCCCTGACGTTTGCGCTGTGGCTGGTGGCGCGGCATCCGGAGGTCCAGGAGCGGATGGCGGAAGAGGTAGAGGCTGTCTGCGGGGCGCGTGTGCCTGAAGCCGCCGACTGCCGGCGGCTCCCGTTTATTGAAATGGTGTTTGCGGAGAGCATGCGACTGTACCCGCCGGCGTGGGTTGTGGCGCGCACGGCGAAGGACAGCTACACCATGCGGACGGGAGAGCGGATCCCCGGGGGGGCGCAGCTGATCGTCTCGCAGCTGGTGGTGCACCACGATGAGCGCTGGTGGCCGAATCCGCTGCGGTTCGATCCGGAGCGGTTTACCGAAGCGGCCAAGGCGACGCGGCCGAAGCTGAGCTACTTCCCGTTCGGCGGCGGAGCGCGGTTCTGCATTGGCGACCGCTTTGCCTGGATGGAGGGAGTGCTGATGCTGGCGACGGTGGTGCAGCGCTGGCAGCTGCGAGCCGAGACCGAGGTGATGGCGGTGACGCCGAAGTTCACGATACGCCCGAGCGGGCCGGTAACGCTGCGGGTGGAGCGTCGCTCGCGGCGCAGCCTACCGGAGTTGTCGCTGGCTGGCTGACGGGCGCGCTACCTGAATAACAACTGTGTGAACTGGACGAGGTTGTCGCGCCAGACGATCCAGGTGTGGAGGCCGCCGGGGGTCTCCTGGGTGGTGACGTTGAAGCCGGCGTGATGCAGGTTGGCGGCCAGTCTGCGGTTGGCGGTGATGAGGTCGTCGGCGGTGCCGCAGCCGATCCAGAGCAGCTTGAGGTTGGCGCGGGCGGGGTCGAGCGCGGCGGTGTGGGCGGGGTCGACGAGGTGTACAGCGGCGCTCATGCCGCCTACCCAGGCGAAGAGGTCGGGGTGGTCGAGGCCGATGGTGAGGGACTCGAGGCCGCCCATGGAGAGGCCGGCGATGGCGCGCGCCTCGCGCCTGGGGTTGACGCTGTAGAGGCGCTCCACCTGCGGGATGATCTCGGTGAGCAGGGCGGAGGTGAAGAGGCTGGTGTTGCGCTCTACCGACGCGCTTTCGTTCCAGATGCTGAAGCCGTTGCGAACGAAGCTCATCTCGCCGTAGCCGAGCGGCATGACGACGATCATGGGGCGGGCTTTGCCGGAGGCGATCCCGGCATCGAGGATTTCATTGGCGCGGCCGATGCCGGACCAGTCGGCGGCGGTGTGGGACCAGCCGTGCAGCAGGTAGAGCACGGGGTACCTGGTGGCGGCGCGCGGGTCGTAGCCGGGCGGGGTGTAGACGTAGAAGTCGCTCTGGTTCTGCGGCAGGCCGAGGACGATTTTAGAGGTGTAGGTGTGGCGGTGGACGGCACCGTGAGGGATGGCGGCGTCCTCCCAGGGGGCGGGCGGGGTGGCGGGGATGAGGAAGGAGTTGGAGACGGCGGTGAGGGAGCGCTGGATCTCCATGTTGCGCGGGTCGAGGGCGGGGTGCCCGTCGACCTGGAGGGTGTAGTAGTAGAGCTCGGGCGGCAAGGCGGCGGTGGTCAGGGACCAGAGACCGGCAGCGTCGCGCTGCATCGGGATGGGGTCCCTGGTGCCCTCGAGCGAGAGGGCGACCTTCTGGGCGCCGGGAGCCGCAAGCCGGAAGGTGACGGTGTGGTCGGGGTTGACCTGGGGCTCGGATGAGTGGTCCGAGGCTGGCTGAGCTGCAGCCAAGATTGGCGTGAGGAGCAGGAGCAGGAGCGAGCGCATGACGATCATGGTAGAGGATGCAGTGTCCGGCTGCAGAAGGCAAAGACTTTGGTCTTGTACCCCCTCCCCCCTGAAGTATCTAAAGTATTCAAAACAAGTGACTTAAGTATGGACCTGGTATGAGGTCTCCGAAGGTGTGTGGGCGGGGCTGCGACCAAGTTGCTGTATCTCTATTGTACGGAGTTGGCGGGGGTGAGTATGACAGGAAAATACGAGCTGTAAGTGGTTCAGGGCAGGGGGGTTGCCGGCGGTTAGGAAGCTGCGGGGGCTTGACAGGGTGAAGGGTTTTAGGCCGGGCTGCCGTTTGCGCTGCGAGTTTACTGGATGGGCTCCTCAGTGCCCCTGGAGATGCGATAGATACGATCGATGGGGACTGCCCGGTTGGCGCGGCAGGAGACTCTGAAGCGCCATTGCCTGACCGCGGCCAGGATGGTAGGCGGCTGCTGATGATGTTGTTGTCTGCGGCATGAGCGAGGCCCACTCGGCAGCAGGGTGGAAGCGCTCGCGCGGAGGCGATGCTGGCGTTGTCGGGGTCCTTCGGCTGCGTTTGTCGCGAGAGCGCGACAAACTTCGCTCAGGATGACGGGACTGTGGTGGGGGGAAGCATGCCCGCGGCGGGGGTTGGAAGCGTTCGGGCGGTGGGGGTGATGTCGGCGTTGTCGGGTCCTTCGGCTGCGTTTGTCGCGGGGGCGCGACAAACTTCGCTCAGGATGACGAGAGTAAAGGTGGGTGAAGGCATGCCGGGCGGCGGCACGGCCATGGTGGGACGGGTTGGTCTGGGGCGGGTTGGAGGAGGATAATCTGGGCACGGTTCGGCGGGTACGGCGAGAGGGAATGATGGGGCAGACATCGAGACGGGAGTTTGTGAAGGCGGGATTGGCCGCGGGTGCGCTGGCAGGGACGGGCGGGTTGCCGCTGCTGGGGCAGGGAGCGAGGGCCGCCGACAAGGCGACGGAAGAGGTGACGCTGGGCAGGAGCGGGGTGAAGGTGACGCGGCTGGCGTTCGGGACCGGCACCCGCGGTGGCGCGGTGCAGCGGGAACTGGGGCAGGAGCAGTTTACGGCGCTGGTGCGGTATGCGTACGACCGCGGGATCCGGTTCTTTGAGACCTCAGATACGTACTACGACATGCACCGAATGCTGGGGATTGCGTTGAAGGGCTTGCCGCGGGAGAGCTACCAGTTGATGTCGAAGGTGACGACGGATGAGGGGAACCCGCAGACGCGCATGGACGAGCTCCGGCGGCAGGCGAATACGGAGTACTTCGACGTGATGCTGATGCATGTGCAGCATACGGCGACATGGCCGACGGATTCGGCGAGGTGGCAGGATGGGATAGCGGAGGCGCAGGCGAAGAAGATCGTGCGGGGGCGGGGCGCGTCGGTGCATGGGCTGCCGGCGCTGCGGCAGGTTCCGGGCGATGAGTGGCTGCAGGTGGCGATGATCCGGATGAACCATACGGGGACGCGGATGGACGCGGAGAGTTGGACCAAGTGGGACGGCGGCAATGTGCCGGAGGTGGTGAGGCATGTGCAGGAGGTGAAGCGGCGGGGCAAGGGCGTGATCAGCATGAAGCTGGCGGGCGAGGGAAGCTTTGCGAAGGAAGACCGGCAGAAGGCGATGCGGTTCGCGTTTCAGAATGCGGGGGTGGACTGCGTGACGGTGGGGTATAAGAGCCGGGTGGAGGTGGATGAGGCGATCGAAAATCTGAATGCGGCGCTGGCGTAGGGCGTGGCGTGGGGTGTTTGCAGGGGAGCGGGGGTGGGGAGAGCTATCGGTAAGAGGCAGCTATGAGCTGATAGCTGCGGCGGGGGCGGCTGGATGCGGCTGGATGCGGCTGGGTGCGTCTGGGTGCGTGTGGGGTGAACGGGCTTAGAGGGCGCGGTATTGCTCGTCGGTGACGTGCTCGAGCCAGTCGACGACGGTGCCGTCGAGGCGCTCCTGGACGGCGATGTGGGTCATGCCGGTGGTGGGAGCGGCGCCGTGCCAGTGCTTCTCGCCGGGGGCGAACCATACGACGTCGCCGGGGTGGATCTCTTCAATGGGGCCGCCTTCGCGCTGAGCGCGGCCGCAGCCGGCGGTGACGATGAGGTGCTGACCGAGTGGGTGGGTGTGCCAGGCGGTGCGGGCGCCGGGCTCGAAGGTGACGCTGGCGGCGGCGACGAGGGCGGGATCGGGCGCCTGGAAGAGGGCGGCGACGCGGACGGCGCCGGTGAACCAGGTGGACGGGCCCGGAGTGGAGGGTTGGGAGCCGACGCGGGTGATCTTCATGGGTTGATTTTATGGTGTGGGCGCGGTTGGTTCGTCAGGGGACGAGGAGGATGGGAGATTGCCAGAAGGTGGCGCGCTGGGTGGCGGGGTTGAGGATGGTGACCTGGCAGTCGTAGTCGCCGGGGGGGAGCTGGGAGGGAGTGAGGGTGAAGCTGAGGGGCGTGATGCCGAGGCGGGTGGCGGTGGGGCTGACGGCGATGGGTTGAGTTTCGAAGGCTTTTTTCTGGTCGTGGAAGAGGGTGACGAAGGCTACGAGGGGTTGCGGCGAGGGGGCAGGCGAGGCGGCGCCGGCTGCAGGGGCGGGCGGGGGCTGGTAGGCCTGGAGGAAGACGTAGAGCTCGCGGCTGGTGGCGAAGACGCGGTTGACGGAGGGGACGAGCTTGCGGCCGTCGACGACGAGGGGATTGGCGGCGGCGTTCTTGGCCTGGTCTTTGGATTTGGCGGCGTCGTAGAGGACGTCTTTCATGTCGACGCGCTGGCTGGAGAGGACGACCGAGCTGATGGGGACGCGGGCGGTTTCCTTGTTGAGGTTGGGGATGGTGAAGGTGGTCTGGTAGGTGCCGATGCGGCCGGTCTCGTCGTCGCGGGCGAGGAATTTGATCATGTATTTGCCGGGCAGGAGGGTGAAGCCGGCGTCGTATTCGATGGGGCGATGGGCGAGCTCGGCAGCGGTGGCGTCGGAGAGCTTGATGTTGACATTGTCGCGGACGTTGGAGACGGTGGTGCCGCCGACGAGGTCCTTGATCTCGCCGACGAAGTCGATGAGGGTGTGCTCGGCGCCGCCGCGCTTGGCGAGGGCGAGCTCGCGGCCGGGGATCTTGACGACGATGGGGACGAAGTACTCGGCGCGGTTGAGCTGGAAGTAGTCGATCTCCATGGCGATGGTGAGCTCGGTGACGGGGTCTTCGAGCATGAGGGCGTCTTCGAGCTGGCGCTCCTTGTCGACGGTGGTGAATTTGGCGAAGAGCTTGTTGGCGTAGTAGCCGGTGCGGTAGGCGAGGGTGGCGTCGGGGGCGGAGGCGAGGGTGACTTTGACCTTGCGGAAGCGGCCGTCGAGGGCGGCGTTGGAGGTGTAGTAGCCGAGGACGTAGTAGTCGGACACGGCCTGCTGAGCCTGGACGATGCCACGGGTGAGGTCGTTGGAGTCGAAGAGGGCCTTGCCGCCGGTGTCGCCGGCGAGGGCGTAGAGGGTGTCCTGGGATTGCTGGAAGTTGGCGGTGTTGGCCTGGGCGGCGGCGCCTGTGTACATGCCGGCGTTGCCGGGAGAGCCCTGGGTGGCGTCGCCGAGGGGGGCGGAGGCGACGAGGCCGCGGGCGTCGATGGGCCAGAAGGAGACGCCGGCGCGGATGGCGGTGTCGACGGTGGCGTGGAGCTGGGCCTGGTTGTCGACGCCGTTGAGGCGGAGGCCGCTGGCGAAGTAGATGAGGACCTTCTTTTCGTTGAGCTGGCCGAGCATCCTGGCGGCGGTCTGGAGGGCGGAGAGCTGGCGGTCGGTGTTGAAGACGTTGAACTCGGAGTCGTCCTGGCCGAAGGCGGCGCCGGTGTCGGCACCGGAGGCGTCGCCGGGGTTTTCGATGTCGCCCTGGCCTTCGCCGACGACGAGGGTGGCGAGGATGGAGAGGAGGCGGTTGCGGTCGGCGGTGAAGTCCTGGACGACGTCGACGGAGCCGCCCTGGTAGCGCATGATGGAGACGAGGTCGGCGGGGGTCATCTGGGTTCGGACGAAGGTCTCGGCGGCGTGCAGGGCGCGGAGCTGGTCGGGCGCGCGCATGGCGGTCATGTCGAAGTAGAGGGAGATGAGGCGGCGGTCTTTGTATTGGGCTTTGCCGGGGTTTTCGGGGGTGATCTGGGTGCGGCTGAGGCGCTTGTAGATTTTGACGTCTTCGCTGGCGGGGTCGGGCGGGGGGAGCGGGGCGACGGCGGTGGAGAGGTTCTGGTGCTCGGCGAAGCGGATGACCTGGGGGACGCCGTCCTCGGTGAGGATGAAGTCTTTGGCGGTGAGGCCGGGGATGGGCTTGCCGGATTTGTCTTTGGCGACGACGGTCTCGATGACGAGCTGGGATTTGACGGAGAGGGTGAAGGTGTCGGCGGCGCCGGGATTTTTGTTGGTGCCCACCTGCTGGGCGGGGGCGGGGAAGAGGGTGGACGCGAGGAGTACGGCTGTCCCACTCATCGCGATGAGGCCGCGATGAATGGGGCACGGGACGGAGGTGGGGCTCTCCACCCACAACTCAGAGGCGAGATGTCGGGCACACAATTTTGCGGTGGAACGAAGGTCTGACATTCTAGAACCTCAGGCGGGTGGTGATCTGGAGGCTGCGCATGGGGTTGGCGGCGAGGGGCAGGCCGTAGGTGGCGTTGTTGATGGTGGTGTCCCAGGCGGTGAAGGAGACGTGGTTGATGAGGTTGGTGGAGTCGAGCCGGGAGTCGAGGAAAAAGCGGCCCTTGAGGCGGAAGGTGCGGGCGAAGGATGAATTAAGGGTGAACTGGCCGGGGCCGATGATGGAGTTGCGGCCGGCCGAACCCCACTGGCCGAGGGTGGGCGCGGTGTAGGCGGCGGGATTGAGGTGGAGGCCGACGGTGGCGGGGCCGCTGACGTTGTAACGGCTGGCGCCGGTGTAGTTGGGGCGGATGCTGCCGGTGAAGCCGGTGCCGGGGACGGGGGCGAAGTAGACGGGGGTTTCGGGCAGGCCGCTGCCGGCGACGATGGTGGAGACGAAGGTCCACTCCTTGAGGAGGCGGCCGCGCCAGCCGCTCATGAGGGCGCCGCCGCCAAGGCCCTGGCCGCTGGTGTACTGGAGGGAGGCGTTGAGGAGATGGCGCTGGTCGAAGTTGGAGAGGCCGCGCTCGGCGCGGAGGTTGCGCCAGTCCTGAGCGATGGTGGGGTTGGTGGTGGTCTGGCTGGTGGCGCCAGGTGAGAGCGGGCCCTGGCCGCCGAGGACGGAGTCGTCGTCGATAGATTTCGAGAAGGTGTAGGTGGCCGAGGCGGTGAAGCCGCTGCGCAGGCGGCGGCGGAGCTGGAACTGGGCGGACTCGCGGGTAGAGTCGCCGTTGGAGGTGCGGTAGACAAAGCCGGAGGGGCATTCGGTGCAGGGGTTGGGGGCGCCGATGGGGTTGGTGTTGGGGAGGAACTCCTGCACGCCGCGGGTGCCCTTGATGCCGAGGTAGGTGACGGTGCCCTGAAGGGCGAAGGGGAGATCACGCTGGGCGAGGAGCTGCCAGGTCTGGGCGTAGCCGACGCGGAAGTTGGGGTCGACGGCGAAGGTGTCGGCGGTGGTGGAGGCGCAGTTGATGAAGCCGTTGGCGAGGCTGAGGGGGCAGGCGGCGGAGTTCTGGACGTCGAGGGATTTGGCGAGCGGGGCCTGCTGGGCGAGGGCGAGCGCGGTGGCCTGGTAGACGGAGGTGTCGGCGTAGACGCCGTAGCCGGCGCGGATGACGAGGGTGGAGCCGGGGATAGGCCGCCACGAGATACCGACGCGGGGCTCGAAGTCGGCTTTGTCGGGGCGGAGGAGCGAGGTGGGGAAGTGTGTGGAGGTGAGCGGGCCGACGGGCTGCGAGGCGAGGACGGGCGCGACGGCAGAGAAGGGTGAGAGCGGGCCGGGCCCGACGTCGAGGTTGACGAGGCGGTTGAAGAGCTCGGTGATGGGTGCGCCGTACTCCCAACGGATGCCGGCGTTGATGGTGAGCTCGGGACGGACGCGGAAGTCGTCCGTGACGAAGAGGTCGTAGACGGACTGGCGGAGGTATTTGTCGGGGTTGCCGAAGGCGATGGAGCTGGTGTCGGGTGTGCCGATGAGGAAGTCGGCGAAGTCAGAGCCGCCGGTGGGGGTGGCGGCGTGGGAGGCGGTGGCGACGCCGGTGAAGGTGAAGGTGCCGCGAGGGTCCTGCTGGGTGAAGAAGTTGAACTCCTGGCGGCGGAAGTCGCCGCCGACGGTGATGTTGTGCTTGCGGCGATAGAAGGCGAGCGAGCCGGAGAGGCCGTCGGTGCGGTTGCGGTTGAAGGCGCTGATGCCGTCGGTGAGGAGGGTGAGGCCGGAGGCGAACGTGAGGGTGGGCGGGCCGTAGTTGGCGGGGTCCTGGTCGTTGCCGCCGGGGGCGGGAGCGGCGGCGATGCCGGCGAGGCCGGAGATGTTGGCGCGGTTCTCGAACTGGGGCGTGACGTTGGTGCGCAGGCGGCTGAAACGGTAGCCGAGGGTGAGAAAGAGACGCTGGTTGAAGCGATGGTTCCAGTTGGCGTTGGTGTTGAGGCCGAGGGTGTCGTCGGTGTCGTTGAAGTTGAAGAGGTTGACGTTGTTGGCGCGGGTGCTCTGGAGGGCGAAGCCGCCGAAGAAGCTGTTCTTGCGGCCGATGGACTTGTCGAGGCGGAGCTGCATGAGGTCGCGGTGGGTGCCGTCGAGGACGGTGGTCTGGTAGTTGTAGCGGGGGTTGCCGGCGACGTTGGGAAGGGGGTAGAGGGCGAGCAGGGCCTGCGCCTGGGGGCTGACGGGGACGAGATTGCCGGTGTAGGCGAGGCCGGTGGCGGGGTTGAAGATGGGATTGGCGAGGGCGGAGAGGTCGCCGGTGTGCTGGGCGGCGGTGGGCACGAGGCCGCTGAGGTCGGAGGAGTCGCGGTCGCGGGTGCCCTGGTAGATGAAGAAGAAGTTGGGGCCGCGGCGGAGATAGCGGGGGATGTTGATGGGGCCGCCGATGGTGAGGACGCCGGTGATGCGGTTGTAGGAGGCCTTGGGGGAGTCGAGGCCGGAGAGCGAGTAGGGGCGGGCGTCGAAGGCGGAGTTGTCGACGATGACGGCGAGGCCGCCGGTGTAGAGGCTCTTGCCGGTGGCGCGCTGGTTGCCGAAGGCCTGGGCGAGCGAGAACTGGCTGGTGGCGGCGTTGTTGGTGCTGCCGTTGATGAGGAAGCCGTCGGATGGGCGGGGGGAGTCGTCGGGCGGGCGGGGCGCTTCGGCGGCGGGGGCGGGGGCGCCGGGTCTGGGGGCGGGAGCGTTGGCGGCGAGCGCGGGGGCGGTGGGCAGGGTGGTTGTGGGCGACGGGGTCGGGCTGGAGGTGGGGCGCTGGGTGGTGGTTTGGGCGAGGATCTGGTCCGCTGGCAGGAGCTTGAGCTCGAATCTGGCGGGTGTGGCGGTGGGGGAGACGGTGATCTCCTGGGTGACGGGGGCGAAGAGCGATAGTTTGACTTCGAGTTTCCAGGCGCCGTCGGGCAGGTCGGGGAAGGAGTAGAGGCCTTGCTGGTCGGAGACGGTGACGAATTGCTTGTCGGGCGGACCGCCGACGGGGGTGGCGGTGATGGTGGCGCCGGGGACGGGCAGGCCGTTGAAGGTGACCTGGCCGTGGGTCTCCGAGGCCGCGGCAGAGAGCGGCAGGGCGAAAGCGGCGAGCAGGCTGAGCGTGCAGGCCAGACCGCCGCGGCGCTTTGCTGCGCGTCCGGAGCGTGCGAGGGGGAGGAGCTTGCGTGCGCTAGTTCTCAGAGGGAAGCTCCACGTGGTCGATGACGAGGGTGGGGACGAGGTCCTTGGCGGAGACGAGCTTGAGGCCGAGCTGCTCCTGGATGGCGGTGAAGAGAGGCGGCGGCGCGTTGTCCGCGGGCGGGGCGTCGTCCTTGGACCAGGAGAAGGCGAGGTTGTACTTGGCGGTGAGGCCGGTCTTGTCGACGACGACGCGCTGGAGCTGCGCGGAGAGCTCGTCGGTGAGAGCGGAGATGGCCATGCCGTGCATGCTGAACTCGCGGTTGTGAAGGGCCACGCCGTCCTTGCCGGGCTTGTGTTCCGCCTCCTGGAATTTGGGACCGCCTTTGACGACGACCAGCTCGTAGACGGGCAGGAGCCTGGGTTCCATGTGGTATTTGAGCTGGAAGCGGTCGGTGAGGATGGGTTCGAGCATGGAGCGGCTCTGGTCGGCGGTGAGGCGCTCGAAGACGGATTTGTCGGGGTCGACGACCTTGGCACGGATATCGAAGCGGGCGGAGTCGGCCCAGGGCGGGAGGTTGACGAGCTGGCCCTCCTTGAGACCGTAGGCCTGGAGCAGCATGATCTTGAGCGAGACGTTGAAGGCGTCGAAGTTGCCGTCGTCGCGATCGATGCTGACGTGGCCGCCGCCATCCTTGTTGGGCTTGATGGTGATGACATCGAAGGCGGGGACGACGACGGGAGCGGGTAGCGCGGCCTGGGCGGGCGGCGCAGCCTGGGCGGTTGGCGCAGCCTGGGCGGTTGGCGCAGCCTGGGCGGTTGGCGCGGCCTGGGCGTGCAGGCCGGGCAGGGCGAAGGCCAGGGCCGCGGCGAGCAGCAGCGGATGCTTCGGGCGGGGGTAGAGCTCAGGTGTCGCCACGTCGCTCATGGTCTTTCCTCGATGCAGGGCTCGATGTATCGGTTAGAGGACAGACGAAGTGGTTGGGAAAAAGCAAGCGGCTGGTTCGCGGATGGGAGTTCGATTGAGTCTACGACGAGGACGGCGAGGATAAAACATGCCCTTGCTCTTAGGAGAAGTCCAGGAGGCTGCAACAGTTCGACAGACGGGATCGAACGAGGGAAAGTCGACGCGGGCGCTAGTTTTCGGTGGGCTTGTCGAGGTGTTCGACGACGACAACGTCGACGGGGCCGCGCTGCGATTCGAGGCGGAGGCCGAGCTGCTCCTGGACGGCGGTGAAGATGGAGGGCAGCGAGGGATCGGGTGGAGGCGCGGGTGCGCCGTTGAGCATGCCGGGTTCTTCGGGCGCCCACTTGAGCGCGATGTCGTACCTGCCGGCGAGGCCGGTCTTGTCGAGGACGGTGCGGCCGGTGGCCTGGGTGAGCATGCCGAGGAGCTGGCTGATGGGGATGGCCTGGGCTTCGAGGAAGTCGCGGCCCATGCGGATCATGCCGGCGCCGACGGGCTTGCCGTCAGGGCCCTGCATACCGTTGGGGTAGGTGGCGGCGGGGTCGGCTTCCTTGAGCCTGGGGCCGCCTTTGGCGATGACCAGGGCGTATACGGGGAGTTGGCGGGTCTCCTTGTGGGCGACCAGGGCGAAGCGCTCGGCGAGCAGGGCCTGCAGCATGAGCGCGCGCTGCTCGGGGAGGAGGGTCTTCATGGCGGGGACGTCGGCTTCGGCGACCTTGGCCTGAATGTCGAAGCGATCGGACTTGGCCCAACTGGGCAGGCCGGAGATCTGGTCGTCGTTGGAGTTGAAGAGGGAGAAGGCCTGGCGGATGACGGCGAGCAGCGGCGCGTTGACGACGGAGACGGTGCCGTCGGGCAGGAAGCGGACGCGGAAACCGTTGGTGGCGGCTTTGCTGGGGTGGATGGAGACGACATCGAAGACGGGGATCTTTGCGGCGGGCTGGGCAGGAGCGATGAGGGCGCAGGCTAAGAGGCAAGTGAGTTGCAGGAGGATCGAGGTCCGGCTTCTTGCGTTCATGGGGTTGGCCTCGGGCTGCGGGTGGACGGTTGGGGGGACTTCGATTCGGCTGCGGTCAGGATGGGCGGGAGACCCAAGGCTAAAGCCTTGGGCTACCTTGAGGCAAAAGGCGATGCGATTCGGCTGCGGTCAGGATGGTCGGGGACTATGAAGGGAAGGTGTACCCAGGGGCTAAAGCCCGGTTTCGTGCTGGGTACAAGTGAGACCCAAGGCTAAAGCCTTGGGCTACCTTCAGGCAACGGCGAGCTGAGGCAAAGGCTACCTCAGGCGAAGGCTAGCCTAGACAAGCTACAGAGATGCAGGTCCTTCGACTCGGCTTCGCCTCGCTCAGGATGACAGCTAGGCGGCGGGCGGGCGACGGGACAAGTGGGCGGCTGGGGGGCGAGAGGTTAGTTGGGGGAGTAGTTTGCGGCGTGGTCGATGGCGATGACCGTGACGGGGGCTTTGCGGGCTTCGAGGCGGAGGCCGAGTTGCTGGGGCAGGGCGTCGAAGAGGCTGGGTGCGGCTTCGACGGTTGAGTCCGCCGGGCTGGGGAGCCGGGGCGGATGGCCGTTGAACTGGGTGTCGTCGGGGGTGAAGGTGACCTGGAAGTCGAAGCGGCCGGTGAGCGCGGTCTGGTCGACGACGGGGCGGTCGAGGACGAGGCTCTGCATGAAGCCGGTGAAGTCGGCGATGGTGCCGTTGCGGACGTTGATGCTGACGCCGGTGGGATTGGGGCTGATGCCGATGCCGGGCAGAGGACCGCTGAGTTGCGTAGGGGCTAGCTTCTGACCGGTCCTGGCGACCGTGAGCACGAAGGCGGGCAGCTCGCGCTGATCCTGGTGAAAGGTGAGTTGGAAGCGCTCGGCGAGGAGCTTGCGGATCATGAGGCGCAACTGGACGGGGCTGGGAGCGCCTTCCTTGTCGGGCACGGCGTCGATGTCGAAGCGGTCGGTGTTGAGCCAATCGGGGCCGCCGACGATCTGCCTGGCCTGCACCTGGTAGGCGAAGCAGATGAGGTCACCGAGCGAGGAGGCACGGGTGCGGAAGTTGCGGCCGTTCAAGGTGAGCTGCTGCATGCTAGTAGCGCCAGTGTTGTTGGGCTTGATGGTGGCGACTTCAAAGGCTGGGTCGGCGTCGGCGGCCATCAGCCTGGGCGGGGGCGCGGCCTCGGGGATGACCCAGGCGGTGGCAGTGGTGGCGCGCGCGAGGGTGAGGGGCAGAGGGCTGCCGCCCTGGGTGAAGGTACCAACGATGGAGTTGCCGTCGGCGCTGAGCTTTCCTTCGTATGTCATGCCGATCACGGGCGCGAGGATTCTGACCGCGGTTCCGTTTAGAGTCGTCTCACTCGCGGTCAGTGCCTGGTCGCCCTGATCGATGCTGTAGAGGGTCGTTTTGATCGAACCGGTCTCGGGCTTGACGATCTTGAAGACGATACGCAGGGCTCGGCCGGCCTGGAGGGTGCCTTGCCAGGTGCCGGCGAGATCGGATGTCTGGGCGGAGAGCGCGACGGGGAACAGAGCTGCCAAGGCGGCGAGGCAAAGCAAAAGCTTCTTCATGCACGTTCTCCATGGACGACGATGCTGCGGGGGTTTGTTCGACTGGCAGGTAGTTTATAGGAAGCGCTTTGCGGAGGATGACGAGGGACGGAAGCCTTGGGGTACCTTCAGGCAAGGGCAAGGGCAGGTCCTTGGACTGCGCGCCTGCTGCGCTTCGCTCAGGATGACAGCTTGCGGGGCTTTGCTCAGGATGACAGGCTTGGCTACGAAGGCATACCCCAGGGGCTAAAGCCCCGATCTTCTAATGGGTCGTGAGAGACCCAAGGCTGAAGCCTGGGGTACCTTCAGGCAAAGTCAGATGCAGGCCCTTCGACTGCGCGCTTGCGGGGCTTTGCCCAGGATGACGAGGGTTATGAGTCGCGGCGCTTCGCTCAGAATGACAAGAGTTGAGCCTAGGATGAGAAGGGTTCGGAGCACCCCCGGAGTTTGTGGTCCGGGGGTGATCCTGGTTGCGTTGATGCTGCGTTGCGGATGGGGTTAGCTGTTGCGGAGAGTGCGGTAGCTGGCGTTGCCATGTGACCAGACGAGGAGCAGGAGATCCTTGCCCTCAGGGGAGCTGTGGACTTCGCTGACGAAATCGTTGGCCGTGGTGGCGGGTTTGCGGTTTACCTCGAGGACGACGTCACCAGGCTGCAGGCCGGCGTCTTCCGCGGGTGAGCCGGGACGGACGTTTTCGACGACGGCTCCCTTGACGGCGTCAGGCGCGTGGATCTGCTGGCGCACGTCGGAGGAGAGATCGGCGACGGCGAGACCGAGCTTGCCGGTGTTGGCGCGGCCAGTTCCCTGCCCCGACGCGTCGTCGTTGGCGGCGACTTCGGTCTTGGCCTGGAAGGAGCCTACGGTGAGGTGGAGCTCCTGCAGCTGGCCGTTGCGCAGGACGCCGAGCGCGAGCGGGGTGCCGGGAGTCATCTGGCTGACGGCAACCTGGAGGGCGCCGCTGTCGACGATCTTGCGGCCGTTGAGCTGGGCGATGACGTCACCCTGCCTGAGGCCGCCGCGGCTGGCCGGCGAGTCGGGTGTGACCTGGGCGACGATGGCGCCGGAGGCATCCTGGAGGTTGAAGAAGCGGGCGTTGTCGGGGGTGACATCGTTCATGCTGATGCCGAGGTAGCCGTGCTCGACCTTGCCGTGCGCGATGAGCTGGTCGGCGGTGGCGCGGACGATCTGCGAGGGGATGGCGAAGCCGGCGCCCTGGAAGGAGCCAGTGTTGGAGATGATCATGGTGTTGATGCCGACGAGCTCACCGTGGGCGTTGACGAGCGGCCCGCCGGAGTTGCCGGGGTTGATGGCGGCGTCGGTCTGGATGTAGGCGCCGGGCTTGCGGGCGTCGGTGCGGTAGGGGTCCTGTCGGTTGATGGCCGAGACGATGCCGCGGGTGACGGAGAACTGCAGCGAGCCGAAGGGGCTGCCGAAGGCGAGCACAGTCTGGCCGGGCCGGAGGGTGGTGGAGTCTCCCCAGGAGATGCTGGGCAGGCCCGTGGCGGCGACCTTGATGACGGCGAGGTCGTCCAGCTTGTCGGTGCCGACGACCTTGGCGGAGAGGATGCGGCGATCGTTGAGGGTGACCTTGATGTTGGTGGCGCCGTCGACGACGTGGTTGTTGGTGACGATGTAGCCGTCGGGCGAGATGATGACGCCGGAGCCTACGCCGTGCTCAAACTGCGGCTGCTGCGGCTGCATGCGCATGCCGCCGCCGAAGCCCTGGCCAAAGAACTGGCGAAGCTGCGGCGGAAGGCTGTCGAGACCGCCGCCCTGCTGCGGCGAGTTCTCGTCGTCGCCTTCGTTCATGGCGGCCTCATGCTCGCCGCCGCGCGAGGTGACGGCTACGTTGACGACGGCGGGGGTGACGCGGGAGGTGACCTGCTCCATGGCCTGATCGAGCGCGGTGAGCGCGGCGACGCTGCGGTCGTCGAGCGGCGGGTTGTTGGCCACCGAGGCGTGCACGCCGTTGTGGTTGAAGATCAGGACTGCTCCCAGCGCACAGGTTGCGGCGACAGAGGTGGGGAAGGCAGAGCGCTTGATCTGAGTAACTAATTGACTAGTTGCTGACGGCATGGATGGTGCTCCTTGAGACAGGGTTGGGGGTTAGAGTTGGATGAAGAACCAGCCGTTCCGGGTGGGGACGGCGGCGTAGGTAAGTTGAGAGGTCGTGGGCGCAGCGGCAGCGGGGACCGTGGGCTGGAGTGGTGCGGGCTGCGAGACCGCGAGCGTCCAGCGCTCGGTCAGGCCGGGCTGAGCGCCGGTGGATTGCCAGCTGATGAGGACGATGCGCGGCTGATCGTCTGAGTGGGCGGGACGAAAGCTGATATCCGTGGTGCGGGGGCGGAGGGCGGCGGCGCGAACGATATGGACGCGGCGGGCCGTGGTTTTGAGGAGCAGCGGGTGGGCGGGGGCGGCCGCGGGCATGACCGCTTTCACAAGGGTCGCGCGGGCGCCGGAGGCTAGGGGAGCGGGTGAGGCGGCGGCCAAGGTTGCGGGTTCGCCGGCGAAGGTGAAGAGCTGCGGGGCGCGGGCGGCGACCATGCCGGTGCTGGTGATGGCGCCGAGGATGACGGTAGCGAGGGCGCCGGTCTGGATGCGGGCCTGGGTGGGGCTGAGCTGCGGCTCGAAGAGGATGCGGTGGACGCGGCGAGAGAGCTCAGACTGACGCTGCCAGGCGCCGAGGGCGAGCGAGAAGCCGCGGCGGACGAGCGAGTGCTCGGCGAGGTTGGCGAGGCAGGTGGCGTAGGACTTGCGGGCACCGCCGGTGGCTCGGAGGACGCCGTCGTCGCAGGCGAGCTCGCGCTCGAGGCAGAGGCGGCGCTCGACCCAGTGGAGGACGGGGTTGAGCGGAAAGAGGACGATGGCGGACTTCTGGAGGAGGTTGGTCCAGTCGTCGTGGCGGCGCAGGTGTTCAAGCTCGTGCAGGATGACCTGGCGGAGATCCGGTAGCGAGATCTCAGCGAGCAGGGTGGGCGGGATGAGGATGCGCGGGCGGAAGAAGCCGGCGACGGAGGGCACGTCGACCCCGGACGAGGTGCAAACGCGGACGGGGCGGCGGAAGGGCGAACGCGCGGCGGCGAGCAGCGGGAGGAGCTCAGCGGGAAGCTCGATGGGCACGGAGCGGCGGGCGATGTGGCTGAGGCGGATGGCGCTGAAGAGCAGGCGCGCGGCGAAGAGCAGGGTGAGCGAGCTCCAGGCGGCGATGAGCGCGATGGCCCAGCGGGGATCGAGATGGACGGCCGCAGGAGACGGTGGCGAAGCGACCCGTGCCAGGCGGAGGGCGGCGACGAGCGGCAAGGCGGCGATGAGGAGAAAGACGGCGGTCCAGATGACCGAGCGCGCGGCGGGGCGGATGGCGGGTATGAGGCGCAGACAAAGAGCGACGGCGAGGGTCAGCGCGGCGCCCTGCCAGATGGCGGTGAGGAGCGCGGCAGAGAGGGTGGCGACGAGGTGCGCGGAAGCCGGATGAAGGAGGATCATTGGGCTTCCTCCAGGGTGGGCTCAGGATCGGGCGCGGCTTTGGCGATGGCGGCGCGGAGGCTCTGGAGCTCGGCGGGCGTGATCTCGTCGTCGCCGAGGAGGGAGAGCAGGAGGCTCTCGCGGGAGTTGCCGAAGAAGCGCTGCAGGACGTGTCGGACCTCGGAGCGGCTGGCCTCGTGCTCGGCGATGGCGGGGCTGTAGAGAAACGCTCGGCCCTCCTGGCGATGAGTGAGGTAGCCCTTCTTTTCGAGCACGCGGATGGTGGTGAGGACCGAGGTGTAGGCGAGCGGCGTGGAGTCGGCGATGGCGGCGACGACGTCCGCGACGGCTGACTCGCCGCGATCCCAGAGGACGCGCATGAGCCGGAGCTCGGCTTCGGTGAGCGTGATGGAGCGCTTGGGGGGCATGGAGCCGGACCGCCTTTCCTGGTATGAGAGACGAGCGACTAATGAATTAGTTAGCGGGGTGTCGCGAAGTTTTCACAGGGGGCGGGCTGGGATTTCCGCTTACTTCATCGCGCTGCGCGAGAAGAGCTCGAGCATGGACTCTTCGGAGGGCTGTTGCAGGACGAACTTCTCGGCAAACTCCGCGGCCTGCGGGTAGTCGGTCGCTTGCACGCGCTGAGCGGCCTGGGCGAGGTCGTAGCCGGTGTTCTGCCGCTGAACTTCGGGGCCGAGCAGGAGCCAGTGAGCGCCGGGCTCGCCGAAGGGCATGCCAACGCTGCCGGCGTTGACGACGCGGCAGCCGGCGATGATTCGATCGAACTGCATGTGCGTGTGTCCGCAGACGACCAGGTCGGCCTCGGCGCCGGCGAAGGCGGGCAGGACGGCGCTCTCGGGGGTGAGGCGGGTGAAGATCTCGTGCTCGTCGCGCGGCGTGGCGTGGCAGAAGAGGACGTCGCCGATGCCCTGGATGGGGAGCGACACGGTTCGCGGCCAGGCGCGCAGCGTCCGCTCGGCGGCGGGAGTGAGGCGGCCGGCGATCCAGCGGAAGGCCTGTTTGGTAGGCTCGGGAAAGGGGCCGGGATCATCACCGGCACGGGCGGCGAGGAGCGCGAGTTCGCAGTTTCCGCGGATGAAGCTGACGGGCATCGGAAGCTGCTGCAGCAGGGCGAAGGTCTCGAGCGGCATGGGGCCGGGGAAGACATCGCCGCCGATCACGATGTGGTCGACGCCAAGCTGGCTGACCTGCTTGAGGACCGCCTCGAGAGCGGGGAGGTTGGAGTGGATATCGTATATCGCCGCCACCTGTTTCAAAGCCGGCTGGCTGGAGGTGGGCGGGGCTGCGTTCGCGGTCACGGCCGGCTCTCTTCGAGAGCGCGCTCGGCGGGTTCGGGCGCGGCGGGCTCGGGCGCTGCGGATGCAAGGTTGGCGGGTGCTGGCTCGGGTGCCTGGCTGTGCAGGGCTTCCTGGCTGAGCCGATTGAGGAACGCTTCGAGCTTGTAGCCGGAGGCGCGGGCAAGCGAGGTGAGGCGGGTGAGGAGGGCGTCGAGCGAGGCGACGGATGGCGACTCGGGTGACTCCGGCTCGGGGGTGGTGGATGGATGGGCTCTGAGGAGCGCGGGCAGCTGGAGCCAGCAGATGACCTCTTCGAACTGCTCCTGGTTGAAGTAGGTGACGCCGTCGGACTCGTGGACGCCGGTGAGCCAGCGGACGTCTGGGTCGGACCAGAAAGACGCGGGCGGCGTGGAGGCAAGCGGCAGGCGCTCGCGGTCGAGGCGGAGGAGGATGCGGACGCGGGCGGCGGCGCGCCATGAGTCGTCGCCCTGGATGCCGAGGGAGGAGAAAGCTTCGGCGAGGGCGGACTTGAGCTGGAGCTCGTCGAAGAGGGCGAGGGTGAGGGTTTTGGGGGGCAGAGCCTGCAGGGCTATCCAGGCGACGGTCGGCGCCCAGGTTTGCTCGGCGGAGACGCTGGGGCCGGAACGCGGGAGCATGAGGGCGAGGGCGCGGAGCAGCTCAGCCGGCAGGGTGGAGACGAGCGCGGGAAGATGCAGCGCGTCGGCGATGGCGGTGGCGCAAGGGTCAGAGTTTAGATCAGGGGCTTGGGCGCTGGGTGGCTGCGGTGCGAGTTCGAGCGCGAGGCGGGCGAAGGCATGAGCGCTCTCGATGAAGTCGTGGAAGCGCGGGTCGGGCGCAGAGTCCGGGGCTGCCAGGGCGAGTGCGGGCTCAGGATGGGCTTCGGAGTGGGGCTGGGCTCCGTTGCGCGGTCCGTTTTGAGTCCCGTGGTGCGGTGCGGCGGCAGGTTCAGCGGCAGCAGGTTCTGGGGGGACGAGCGGGGATGGATGAGTGCTCACGGCCTGGGCGACGGAGGTAGCGGGTTCGCCGCTGCGGGCCTGGCGGGAGGCCTCGGCGAACGTGTGGATGTGGTGCGGGCTCAGGGTGTGGCGCAGCGCTTCGTGCAGGGGGCGGAGGCGGAGCCGGGAGAGCGATTCATCGACGCTCCAGACGCCGGAGCCGGCGAGGGTATCGCAAAGGCGATCCCAGGGGTGGGTAGCGGAGGAGCGCAGGACGCGCCAGTTGAGCAGGACGACGTGCTGGTAGCCGCGCAGAGGCAGGGTGAGGCCCTGGCCGTGGAAGTCGCTAGCGCGGCGGAGGTACTCGAGACCGTCGACAGCGTCGCGGTAGGCGAGGATGGCCGCGGGCTGATCGTCACCGCCGGGGAGATCGAGGCCGTGGGCGAGCGAGCGCTGCTGGAGGCCGCCGGTGGCTTTATCGAGGAAGCCGACGGACATGTGGATGGTGCCGAAGGTGGAGGCGAAGGCGTTGTTGTAGAGGACGATGGAGCGCTGATCGCCGGAGCGGTTGGAGTAGGCGAAGACATTTTCGTCGACGGTGCCCTGGCTGTTCCAGAAGTCGTAGAGCAGGAAGTTGGCGCTTTCGGCGAAGATGTGGCGGTTTTTGAGCAGGGGGGCGATGAGCTGCTGGTGGCGCGCGACGAGGGCGTCGTCGGGATACTCGTTGAGTCGCGCCTGCTTGAAGTCCATGCCGTAGCGCTCGGTGTAGCCCTCGACCTGGCCGTGGCCGAACATGGGCAGGCCGGGGAGCGTGGCGAGCAGGACGGAGGCGCCGAAGTACTTGTCGCCGGAGCCGAACTGGTCGATGGCGGTGCGCTCGTCGGGGTTGGACATGAAGTTGACGTAGCGCTTGAGGATGTCGGGGTCGAACTCGACGGTCTTTTTGAGGTAGGAGCGGTACTTGGCGTTTTCCTCGTCGCGCAGCATGTTCATGAAGGCGGAGTTATAGACGCGGTGCATGCCGAGGGTGCGGACGAAGTAGCTTTCGAGCAGCCAGAAGGCTTCGGCGAGGAGCAGGGTGCCGGGGACCTCGACGGCGACGCGGTCGACGACCTCGCGCCAGAACTCGTGGGGCATGATGGCGTCGAAGGCCTCCTGGCTCATGGCGTCTTCGGCGCGCGAAGGGATGGAGCCGCCGGCGCCGGGAAGCGGGAACCAGAGCCGCTGCACGTGGCGTTTGGCGAGGACCATGGCGGCGTCGAAGCGGATGATGGGGAAGCGGCGCGCAACGTCGAGGATGACCTGGATGACGTGCTCGCGGACGGCGGCTTTGGAGTAGTCGAGCTGGGCGGTGTCGTTCCAGGCGAAGGTGGTGCCGTCGTTGCCGTGGTACATGAAGCGGGTGCTGCCGTCGCGGTGGTGGCGCAGGCGGAAGACGACGGCCGCGTCGGTCTGGTCGTAGTAGTGGTCCTCGATTTTGATTTCGACGCGCGAGTCGGTGGAGAGGTCGGGGCCTTCGAAGCGGTAGACGGGGAAGGGCGACTCGGAGCGGGAGAGGAACCACTCGGGGTGATCGATGACCCAGGTGGAGTCGATGCCCATGTGGTTGGGAACCATGTCGCTGGCGAGGCGGAGCCCGGCCTGGGCGGCGCGGCGGCGGAGGTCCTGGATGGCAGCTTCGCCGCCGAGGTCTTCGGCGATGGCGTAGTCGCGAAGGGAGTAGGCGGAGGCCACGGCGTCGGCGTTGCCGCGCAGGCGCTTGATGGTCTGGGAGGCCTTGCTGCGCTCCCAGAGACCGATGAGCCAGAGGCCGGTCATGCCGCGGGCGGCGAGCAGCTGGAGCTCTTCGTCCGGGATCTGGTCGAGGCGATGGATGTGGCGCTGATATTTCTTGGAGAGCTGCTCGAGCCAGACGTAGGTGCTTTTGGCGATGAGAACGACGGTCGGCATCCAGGCCTGGTCGGCGGAGAAGGCCTCGTATTCGTTGAGGGGGGCCTGGTAGTCGGTGGCGTAGCGGCGCCGGCGCACACCGTCGGAGCCGACGACGTACTCCTCGCCGGAGAACTCGTCGAAGCCGATGAACTCGTCGCCCACGAAGCCCTCGCGCGACCAGGGCTGGTTGGGATCGCGGAAGCGGCCGGGCGTGGGGGGGTGGAAACGCATCCAGATGGCCACCTCCTCCTCGCGGAGGGTGTCAATGGCGAGCAGGACGCGGCGGAGATCAGTGCCGATGTGCTCGGACCAGTGCTCGCGGATGAAGTCGAGCTGGCCGGTGAGCGAGTCGGGGGAGGCGAGGAAGGGCGCGCGGAGCACGTCGATGAGCGAGCCGAGGCCGGGCGCGAGGGGCGGGCGAGGCTCAAAGAACGCGGGCAGCGCGGTGGTGACGGCGGGGTAGGCGGTGCCCTGCCTGAGCGCCGTGTCCTCAAAGAGAATGTGGAAGGGAGTGAAGGCGGGGTTGAGGTTCGAGAGCCAGAGGAGCATGAGCTCCTCGAAGGCGGCTTCGCGGTTAGGCATGCCGTTGGTGGAGCCGGCGAGCCACTGCTCGGGGGTGATGTCGCCGCGATAGATGGCGGTGTTGGGAAACTGCTGGGTGAAGGCGAGCAGGAGGCGGTCGACGGGTGAGGGCTGGCCGGGCTGGGCGGGGGGGAACTGGGTGGCGAAGTGGCGGAGGGCGTCCGAGAGGACGTTGGGATCGACCTCGGTGCGGTAGCGGGCGACGAGGGCGTGGCTGAGCTCGTCGATGAGGCCCATGGCGAAGAGCGCGCCGCCATTGACGGCGGCCTCGGGAGCGCGGGTTGGGTCGAGGTCGTTAAGCGCCTGGGCGAGGCGGCGGCTGGCCGCGACGTTGGCGAAGACGACGTTCCCGGTGAAGCTGAAGAGGAGGTCGGACAACTCGAGCTGGTCCCGGATTGCGCGGGAGATGTGAAACTCCATTCAATGCCCCTTGGTGCGAACGACGATAGACATCGGGTCTGCGTTATTGGATGCAAGAACGTGCTTTACATCGAGCTGATCTGGCGGAGATGAGCGACGGCACGCGCGCCGTACAGAGCTTTAGAGGCTGGCCGGGAGTGGAGGATTCACCCGCCCCTCGGAGGTTGAGCGCCCCCTCAATGAAGTTGTGGCGGAGAGTGGGGGATTCGAACCCCCGGTACAGCTTTCGCCGTACAACGGTTTAGCAAACCGTCGCCTTCAGCCACTCGGCCAACTCTCCAGCGGTATTGCGGAATGGACTGCGACGATTATAGACGAGGCGATTTGCACGGACTACCCCCACCTTGGGTGTTTGAGTCAGAAATTTGAAAGCATTGGAGTTAGGTCTGGCTCGGGAGAGCGGGTTGCACCAGGGAGTGTGCAAGGGGAGCCTTGGGGTACCTACGGGCGAAGGCAAGGACAAATGCAGGTCCCTCGACTGCGCGCCTGCGGCGCTTCGCTCAGCATGACGGGGGGGGTCCGTAGGTGCGCGAAGGCATACCCCAGGGGCTAAAAGCCCGCTTTGTGGAGAAAGCCTGTGAGACCCAAGGCTGAAGGCTTGGGGTACCTTCAGGCAAAAGCAATGGCAGATGCAGGTCCTTCGACTCGGCTGCGCCTTCGCTCAGGATGACAGAGGGAGTTCGCAGGTGCGCGAAGGCATACCCCAGAGGCTAAAGCGCGGTTTGTGGAGAAAGCCTGTGAGACCCAAGGCTGAAGCCTTGGGTCTACCTTCAGGCAAAGGCAAGGGCAAATGCAGGTCTTTCGACTCGGCTGCGCCTTCGCTCAGGACGACGGAAGGATAGGGAGGTCAGGATGACGAGGGGTCCGTGGCGGGTTGGATGACCTGGGCGGAAAAGCGCTCCATCTCTTCGGCCTGGGGGCTGGACTGGAGGAGCACGAGGTCCACGCCGACGGAGGCGAATTCAGCTAAACGCTCCCGGATCGCTTCCGGGGTTCCCACGAAGCCGGAGCGCAGGCCGCGGTTGGAGACGGAGTAGTCCTCGAGCGAGATCTTCTGCTCCAGGTGAGAGCCGGTGATCCATTGCTGGTAGTTTTCGTAGCCGCGGGCGGATTGTTTGACGTCGGTGATGCGGGCGACCTCGCGGCGGGCTTCGGCGTCGGAGTCGCGGACGATGGCGTAGCCGGAGACGCCGAAGGTCATGGGGGGAAGGCCGAGGCGCTCGCGGCGGGCGCGCATGTCGGCGATCTTGGCGGCGACGATGGAGGGCGGGTCGCCGTGCATGAGGTAGGCGTCGCACTTGGCGGCGATGAGGTTCTTGGCGGTGTCGGATTCGCCGCCCGCGTAGAGGGTGGGGCGCTGCTGGGCCCAGAGGTCAGAGGCCGGATGCGGGGCGCCCGAGAAGGTGCGGCGCGGGGCGGGTTTGGGCGAGAGGATGTTGTCTTTGACGTTGTAGAGCGCGCCGTGGTGGGTGAAGTGCTGTTCGCGCCAGCAGCCGTCGAGGACGTCGATCCACTCGGAGGTGCGGGCGTAGCGCTGCTCGTGCTCGTCGAAGGGGATACCGTATTTGAGGGCTTCGTCGCGCCACCAGGAAGAGACGACGTTGAGGGTGAGGCGGCCGCGGCTGATGTGGTCGATGTTGGCGGCTTGTTTGGCGAGCAGGGCGGGGTTGTGGAAGGTGGGGCGGACGGCGACCATGAGCTCGAGGCGCTGGGTGACGGCGGCGAGCGCGGCGGCGGTGGACCAGGCGTCGAGCGAGGGAGCTTCAATGCCTTTGATGTCGTTGAGGTTGAGCTCGGCGATGAGGGTGAGGTCAAAGCCGATCTGCTCGGCGCGGCGGGCGAGGGCGCTGGTGTAGGCCCAGGATGTCTCCATCTGCTCGTCGTCGAGGTTGCGGAGCCATCCGCCGAAGACGGGAAGCCAGAAGCCGTAGCGCATGGAGATAGGGTATCGCGTTCGAGGGCGATGTGTGGACCAGGGCTAAGGCCTCACTGACCCGTGAACAAAGCGCAAGGCATACCCCAGGGGCTAAAGCCCCGACTTCTGAGTTGTGAGAGACCCAAGGCTGAAGCCTTCGTGGGTGCAGGCTGCGAAGCGAACGCCGTCTAACGTCTTCGACCCACAGCGTTACGGTAGACCGAGATCGTGTGGAAACAAGTCGAACGGTCAGGCGGTGAGTTCCGCGGCGAGGGCTTGCTGCTGCTCGGGGGTCTGGCCGGTGAAGATGGAGGCTTCGAGGCCGGCTTCGACTTCGAGCCAGTCGGCGAGGCGGGCGAAGGGGTCGAAGCCGATGACGTTGGGGCCGTCGGCGACGAAGTTCGAGAGGGCGTTGATGTCGTAGTAGTAGCGCTGGGCCGGCTGCCCGCCCTCCTGGCGGTCGTCGGTGATGTACTCGACGCCGCCGATGTCGATCTTTGAGTGCGCCATGATCTTTTCAACGTCGGCGATGACTTCAGGGGGCGGCGTGTAGGCTTCGACGGTGATGCCGGATTTGGGCGCGTCGATGGCGCAGGCGGCGCGGTTCAAGTCGACGCCCGAGGACGTGCGGCAGATGTCGGCGGGGCAGAGGTCGAAGGTTTCCCCGGTGATGTGGACCTTGATGGCGTAGAGATATTTGCCGTTGAGGACCTCGACGCGAACGATGTGGCTGTCGCGGGCGGGGATAAACTCCTGGACGAGGGCGGTGGAGTCCATGCCGAGCGCGAGGCCGTCGGGGTCGGTGAGGGGAAGCTGCGCGGCGGCTTCGAGCTGCGAGATGTGGTCGAAGCGCTTGACGCCGGCGCCGGAGCCGCCGATGTTGGGCTTGACGACCACGGGAAAGCGCAGGCCCTCAGTTGCGCTGGGCGCCTGAGAGGCCCGATGGATGACGCGTGATTTCGGGTAGGGGAGGGCGAGTGTATCGAGCAGCGAGAGCTGGCCGGCCTTGGAGAGCTCGGAGCGGTAGGCGGCGAGGCCGTTGAGGACGCGGACGCCGCGGGCTTCAAGGTGCTCGAGGAAGCCGAGGGTGTAGAAGATCTGGTCGCCGTGGCCGCGGTTCCAGGCCGAGGGGCTCATGCGGTTGAAGACGAGCGAGTACTGCTCTTCGGGGTGGTCGGCGGGGGACCAGGAGTGGTCGGGGGCGAAGAGCTTGACGTAGGGTGTGCCGCGGCGGTCGAGCTCGGCGAAGAGCGGCTTGAACCAGTTGGGCTGCTCGTAGTAGATGGCGATGGGGAGCGGGTTCATGCGGCTACCTCTGCTGAAAGAGTAATCGCTGTGGGGATGATCGGCAAAGGGTGATACTCAAGACGACGACGGCGCGGGAAGAGTGAAAAATGCAGGTCCTTCGACTGCGCGCCTGCGGCGCTTCGCTCAGGATGACAAACTTTTCCAGGAGGATGCGGATTGACGAAGAAGATGCGGCTGCTGCCGCTGATTGGCGCAACGTACTTCATGGTGGCGGGCGGGCCGTATGGGCTTGAGGACATCATCGGCAAGGCGGGGTACGGGCGGGCGCTGCTGCTGTTGCTGCTGGTGCCGGTGGTGTGGAGTCTGCCGACCAGCCTGATGGTGGGGGAGCTGGCGAGTTCGATTCCGGAGGAGGGCGGCTACTATGCGTGGGTGCGGCGGGCGCTGGGCGGGTTCTGGGGGTTCCAGGAGGCGTGGCTGTCGCTGACGGCGAGCGTGTTCGATATGGCGTTGTACCCGGTGACGTTCGTGCTCTATCTGGGCAGGATCGCGCCGGGCTGGACAGCGGGCGGGCGGGGGACCTTGTGGGCTTTGGCCGTGGTTATTGGGTGTGCGGCCTGGAATCTGCGCGGGGCGAAGGCGGTGGGCGGCGGGTCGGTGGGGCTGTTCTGCGTGATGCTGGCGCCGTTTGCGGGGCTGATCGGGTTTGGGCTGTGGCGGGGGCTGTGGGAACATGCGGGGGGTGGAGGATGGGGCGCGCTTGCGGGTGGCACGGCGACGAAGGATATGGCGGGGGCGGTCTCGGTGTGTTTGTGGAACTACATGGGGTGGGATAACGCGTCGACGGTGGCGCAGGAGGTGGAGGATCCGCAGCGGACGTATCCGCGGGCAATGCTGATCTCGGCGGGGCTGGTGGCGCTGACGTACGTGCTGCCGCTGGCGGCGGTGGCGGTGGCGGGCGTGCCGGCGGAGCGGTTTTCGACCGGGGCATGGGCGGATGCGGCGAAGGCGGTAGCCGGGCCGGGAGTGTGGGGCGCGGGGCTGGCGCTGGCGGTGGTGGCGGGCGGGATGATCAGCGGGGTGGGCATGTTCAACGCGCTGATGATGAGCTACACGCGGATTCCCTTTGCGCTGGCGATGGAGGGGCTGCTGCCGCGAGTGTTTTCGAAGACGACGAAGAGTGGGGCGCCGTGGCTGAGCGTGGGGATGTGCGCGGTGGCTTGGGGGCTGGCGGTGCAGATGAGCTTCGAGCGACTGATCTCGATCGACCTGGTGCTGTATGGGGCAAGCCTGGTGCTGGAGTTTGTGGCGCTGGTGGTGCTGCGGGTGAAAGAGCCGGGGCTGGCGAGGCCATTCAGAGTCCCGGGCGGGATGGCGGGCGCGGTGCTGGCGGGAGTGGGGCCGGCGCTGCTGATCGGATATGCGATGTGGGCGGCGCGGGATGAGCGGATGGCGGGGATGCCGGCGCTGGGCTTTGCGGCAGTAGTGGGGGTTTGCGGGCCGGTGATGTATGGGGCGGCGCGGTGGGGGCGGGGCGGGCGCCGGGGGGGATTGGGCGGGCTTAAGGGAGTGACCCCACGATAACGTTTCGGTGAGGCTGAAACGTGATCATGGGGCACCCGGGGCTATTTGTGGGGGACGGGCTTGGCTTCGGGGGTGGTGATGTTGTCAATGAAGCGCTGCTGGGCTTCGACGACCTTGTTGCGGGCGAAGGCGGCGTCGCGCCAGCCTTTGACTTCGACGCGCTTGCCTTCAAGGTCCTTGTAGATGGCGAAGAAGTGGGTGATCTCCTTGAGCATGTGGGGGTAGATCTCGGAGAAGTTCCAGACGTCTTTGTAGCGGGGATTGCCCATGCCGACGCAGAGAACTTTTTCGTCGCCGAGGCCCTGGTCGAGCATCTCGAGGATGCCGATGGGGCGGACTTCCATGACGCAGCCGGTGAAGCTGGGGCTGTCGACGAGCACGAGGACGTCGAGGGGGTCGCCGTCGTCGCCGAGGGTGGAGGGGATGAAGCCGTAGTCGCCGGGGTAGTGGACGGGGGAGTAGAGGTTGCGGTCGAGGCGGAAGACGTGGAGTTCCTTGTCGTACTCGTACTTGTTGACTCCGTCTCCGGGGATTTCGATGACGACGTTGATGACTTCCGGGCTACGGGAGCCGACCGGCAGTTCGAGGTAATTGGGCATAAGGTCAGGCATCTCTTCTCGTAAAGGCGATGATGAAAGTATGGGTGAGGGGAGGGTCTGGACGCTATTCCTCAAAAGAGGCAGCGACGATTCAATGGCGGTGGAGTGCTGCTGCAAGTCTATAATCAGGAGCCATGAGAGCGCATGTTTACGTGACCCTGAAGCGCACGGTGCTGGATGCGCAGGGCCAGACGGTGGCCGACGCGCTGCGCCGGATGAGCTACAAGGGCGTCGAAGACGTGCGGCAGGGAAAGTACTTTGTGCTGACGCTGAATGCGGATGGGGACCGGGCTGCGGCGGAGGCCGAGGTGGAACGGATTGCGCGCGAGGTGCTGGTGAACCCGGTGATCGAGGAGTACAGCTACCGGCTGGAGGCGTAAGCCGGCCGGAGCGGGACGGACGCGCGGGCGGAGGAGTGCATCCTATAGCGGGAGTGACGCAGCGCGAGTGACGCAGCGGGAGTACGGCTGCGGGAGTTGCAGGCGCGGGAGTTGCAGTATTTTGAAGGGCGTGGGAATGGGGCGAGGGCGGTTTGGCGGGTGGCACGGCGTAGTGTTCGCGGTGGTACCGGTGGTGTGCCTGGCGGCGGGTTTAGGGCGGAGCGCGGCTGGGCAGGCGCTGCCGACGGCGAAGAAGTCGGCGGCGGTGATCATCTTCGGAGGCATCTCGCGGGTGTCGCCGGAGTACGGGCCCAATACCAACTACGGGGCAATGTTTGGCGCGGACTTTACGCGGTATACGCGGTGGGCCGATCCGTCGGTCGAGATTCGCTATACGGATTCCTCGGGCAGCACGGTGGGCGAGAGCACGCTCGAGGGCGGGTTCAAGATCGAGAAGGAGTTCGGGCGGTTGCGGCCGTACGGCGATTTCCTGTTCGGGTACGGAAGCATCGTGTTTCAGCATCCGGTGATCTATCCGACGGGGCCGTACTCGAGCGATAACTCGTTTGTGTATGGGGGCGGGGGCGGGGTGGATTACAAGATCAAGCCGAACTTCGCGCTGAAGCTGGATGTGCAGACGCAGTCGTGGAAGCTGGGGACGGAGGCGGCGAGTTTTTCGCCGGTGGCGGTGTCGGTGGGGATTAGCGTGAATGTGCCGTTTTTGGGGCTGCCGGGGCGGCGGTAGTCTGGGGGCGGTGTAGTGGCTCGCTGAGGAGTCGCGGCTGGAAAGGCCGATTTTCTGCCGGAAATGGCTCAACCTCTGAGGTGGTATAGGCTGCTTCGGGGTCCTTCGACTGCGTTTGTCGCGAGAGCGCGACAAACTTCGCTCAGGATGACGGGTTTGGGTTGATGAAGAGATGAAATCTTAGTGAGACGAACTTCAGAATCGAGGCACTGTGCAGCGGGTGCTAGCCTTGAATGCTGGGGGTTCGGCAGATTTTGATTGAAGAGAGCAAGACAGCAGGGATGGGCAGCCGGTTTGTGCGGGCGTGCCTCAGGCAGCCGGTGGACCGCACTCCGGTGTGGTTCTTGCGCCAGGCGGGACGATACATGCCGGAGTACATGGCTGTGCGGAAGCACCACACGCTGCTCGAAATATGCCGCACGCCGGAGATCGCGGCGGAGGTGACGATTACGGCGGCGGAGCGGCTGGGAGTGGATGCCGCGATCATCTTTGCCGACCTGCTGCTGCCCTTTACGCCGATGGGGCTGGACTTCGAGTTTGTGGCGGGCGAAGGGCCGGTGGTGCATACGCCGGTGCGGACGGTGGAGCAGGTAAGGGCGCTGAGGACGGACCGGGTGGGAGAGCTCGAGTACGTGGCGCGTTCGATTGAGCGGGTGGTGAAGCACTTTGCGGGGCCGCGGATGGTTGATGCAGGCCGGGATGGGGACCAGCTGGGGATCATCGGGTTTTGCGGCGCGCCGTTTACGCTGGCGAGTTACATGATCGAGGGCGGGAGCTCGCGGAACTACGTTGAGGCCAAGAGCATGATGTATGCGAGCGGCGCAGGCGACGCGGCCTGGCCGATGTTGATGGACAAGCTGGTGACCGTGTTGACGGGCTTTGCGCGGCAGCAGGTGGAGGCGGGGGCGGATGTGATCCAGGTGTTCGACAGCTGGGCGGGAGCGCTGTCGGTGGAGGATTACCGGGCGTACTGCCTGGGGCCGACGACGGAGCTGGTGAAGCGGATCCGGGAGATGGGCGTGCCGGTGATCTACTTCGGGGTGGAGACGGCCTCGCTGCTGCCGGCCATGCGGGAGACGGGCGCGGATGTGATTGGGCTGGACTGGCGGACGCCGCTGGCGGAGGGCTGGAAGGCGGTGGGCAGCGGATGCGCGGTGCAGGGGAACCTGGATCCGATTGCGCTGTTTGCGCCGGAAGAGGTGCTGCGGGCGAGGGTCGCGGAGGTGCTGAGGCAGGCGGGCGGAAGGCCGGGGCACATCTTCAACCTGGGGCACGGGATTGTGCCGGGAACGCCGGTGGAGAACGTGGTGAAGGTGGTGAAGTGGGTGAAGGAGCTGGGACGGGGATGAGTAAAGCCAACACTGGCCGAAGCGGCCGCTGCACGATGGTGAAGGAGTTGGGAGGGGCATGAGCGATCTCGAGAGACCGGATGCGATTTTGCTGCTGGCGCACGGCACGCCGGATGTGCTGGGTGAGATGGCCGAGTACCTGGGCAAGGTGACGGGCGGGCGGCCGATGCCGCAGGCGGTGGTGGAGGAGCTGCAGCACCGCTACGCGGAGATCGGGCTCGGGGATGAGCCCTTGCCTGAGGGGCCGCCGCTGACGCGCTGGACGCTGGAGCAGGGGCGGCTGCTGGGCGAGGCGCTGGGCACGCCGGTGTATGTGGGTATGCGCAACTGGAAGCCGTACATCGGCGAGGTGCTGGACAGGATGCGCGCGGATGGGGTGAGGCGATTCAGGGCGGTGTGCCTGGCGCCGCAGAATTCGCGCACCAGCGTGGGGCTCTACCGCAGGGCCGCGGCGGCGGCCGCGGGCGGCATGGAGATGGAGTTTGTGGCGGGATGGAGCGAGCATCCGCTGCTGGCGCGGGCGTTTGCGGAGCGACTTTGGCCGGTGTGGGCGGAGGCGTGCGGGCAGATGGGCGGGCGGGTGCCGGTGCTGTTCACGGCGCACTCGGTTCCCTGCCGGACGATTATGAGCGGGGCTGGTTCGGGAGCTGGCGGTGGAAGACCGGGCTCGAATGTCCCCGCGAATGTCCCCGCGAATGTCCCGGTGGATGGGATCCAGGATTACGGCGCGCGGGAGGCGCCGGATCCCTACCCCGTGGAGTGCAAGCAGACCGCGGCGGCGGTGGCGGAGGCGATGCGGCCGGTGGGGATGCGGGAGCGGGACTGGTTTTTCGCCTTCCAGAGCCAGGGGATCGCGGGCGCGCCGTGGATTGGGCCGACGGTGGAGGATACGCTGAAGGCGCTGGCGGCCGAAGGGCACAAGGCCGTGGTGATGCAGCCGGTGGGTTTCCTGTGCGACCACGTGGAGATCCTGTACGACATCGACATTGCGTTTCGCCAGACGGCGGAGGAGCTGGGGATGCGGCTGTGGCGGGCGGAGAGTTTGAACGATTCGCCGACACTCGTGCAGGCGCTGGCGGAGGTGGCGACGGGGGTGTTTCGGGCGCAGGTGGATGAGGTTCCGGTACCGGCATGAGTCGGGCTGCCAGGCGGGTCGCTATAGCCGGGGGCGGGCTGGCCGGGGTGACGGCGGCGTGGCAGCTGGCGCAGGCGGCGAGGGCCCAGGGCGGGCTCGAGGTGAGGCTCTTCGAGGCGGCGGAGCGGCTGGGGGGGACGATCGAGACGGTGGAGCGGGACGGGTTTACGATCGACTGCGGGGCGGATGGGTGGGTGACGGAGAAGCCGTGGGCGCGGGAGCTGGTGCGGGAGCTGGGGCTGCATACGAAGCTGGCGGGGTCGAACGATGCGGAGCGGGTGACGTATATCGTGCGCGGGGGACGGCTGGTGGCGATGCCGGACGGGATGCGGATGATGGTGCCGGGGGATCTGGCGGCGCTTGAGAGGTCGGAGCTGTTCAGCGCCGCGGCGAAGCGGGCGTATGCGGAGGAGCCGGGGCGGGCCTCGTGGCTGAGGGAGGCGGCGCCGGATGAGGACGAGAGCATCGCGGAGTTTGTGCGCCGGCACTTTGGCGAGGAGGTGCTGCGGACGGTGGCGGCGCCACTGCTGAGCGGGGTCTTTGGCGGGGATGTCGCGAGGCTGAGCGTGCGGGCGGTGATGCCGGGGTTTGTGGCGCTGGAGCGGGAGTTCGGGTCGCTGGTTCTGGGCTTGCGGGAGAGCTTGGGCGCGGGCGGGCGCGGGCGCGAGGCAGGGTCGATCTTTACCAGCCTGCAGGGTGGGGTGGAGACGCTGCTGGCGCGGATGAAGGCGGAGCTGCCGCGCGATTGGCTGCGGATGCGAACGGCGGTGGCGGGGCTGGAGCGCGGCGGGGATGGGTGGCTGGTGGCGGCCGGCGGAGAGGTAGAGAGGTTCGATGCGGTGATGGTGGCGACTCCGGCGCATGTTTCGCGGGGGCTGCTGGCGGGGGTGTCGGCGCGGCTGGCGGAGCTGCATGCGATGGAGGCGACGTCGGCGGTGGTGGCGGCGCTGGCATTCGAGGAGGAGTTTGCGCTGCCCAAGGGGTTCGGGTTCCTGGTGCCGGAGGGCGAGGATAATGCTCTGCTGGCGGCGACGTTCACGGATCAGAAGTATGCGAGGCGGGTGCCGGAGGGTGGACGGCTGGTGCGGGCGTTCTTTGGCGGCGCGGGAGCGCTGCGGGCGGAGGGGATGGCGGACGCGGAGGTTGCAGAGCTGGCGCTGGGGGAGTTGAGGAAGATCGTGGGGGCGATGCCGGAGCCGGCGTTCAGCGTGGTGCGGCGATGGCCGAAGAGCCTGCCGCAGTATGGTGTGGGGCATCTGGAGCGGATGGCCGAGGTGGAGGAGCTGCGGCGAGGGCTGCCGGGGCTTTGGCTGCTGGGCAATACGTATCGGGGGGTGGGGATTCCGGACCTGGTGCGGGATGCTCGGGCGGCGGCGCGGGAGGTGGCTAGCGGAAACTGAAGAGGCCGGCGTCGTCCCAGGGGCCGCCGCGGTAGGTGAAGAGGCGGAGACCTTGCGCGTGGATGTCGAACGGTGTGAAGCCGGTGGCGAGCTGGGCGAGCAGCTGCTGCGCGGCGGCGGGGGCGACCTTGTTCTGGACGACGATATGGGGACGGAAGGGCTGGCGATCCTGCGGCGTGAGGCAGGTGCGGAAGGCGGCGGCGAGCTCGGCGTGCAGGCTCATGAGCTCGGGGGAGTGCAGGGTGTAGGCGATGCCGTGGCCAAGCGAGCGCAGGCCCGTGACCTGGATGGAGAACGGAGGGCGCTGGGCGGCTCCCCAGATGGCACCGAAGACCTCGTTGCGGGGCGGGAGCTTGTGGAAGAGGGTGAGGTGGGCGGGGACGCGGTTGAGGGCGGCGGGATAGTGGGCCTGGCGCAGGGCTTCAAAGTGGGCCTGCGAGGTGGCGTCCAGCTCCAGGGTGAGGATGGTGGTGAGGACTTCGCGTGTTGGGTCTATTTGCGCTTCCATCGGACGCCTTCGCGGGTGTCTTCGAGAAGGATGCCCTGGGCGAGGAGTTCGTTGCGGATGGCGTCGGCGCGGGGGAAGTTCCGGGTCTTTTTGGCGTGGGTGCGCTCGGCGACGAGGGCGTCGATGGCGGCGTCGGTGAGGGCGAGGGTGGCGACGAGCTCGGGCGAGGCTTCGTCCATGCGGCCTTCGCGCTGGGCCCAGTCGAGCGCGGCGCGGGTAAGGTCGGCGTCGCGGTCTTCGAGGACGGCGAAAACCTGGTCGAAGCGGGCGAGGACGGCGAGGATTTGCTGCGCGTTGTCGGCGCGGAGGGTGCCGGCGTCGGCGGAGGAGTTGCCGGCGCGGACGAGGTCGAAGATGGCGGCGCGGGCTTCGGCGGTGTTGAGGTCGTTGGCCAGCGACGCGTCATACGCGGCGAGCGAGCGGGCGGTCAGCTCGGCGAGATCGGGGTCGAGCCCCGGGGGGAAGGCGCCGCGCATGCGGGAGGCGAAGGTGCGCAGGCGGTCGATGGCGTTGGTTGATTCGGTGAGGCCGTCGAAGGTGAAGTTGAGCTGATGGCGGTAGGGGACGCTCATGAGCAGGAACCGGATGGCGGAGGCGCGATGGCCTTTGAGCAGGAGGTCGCGGAGGGTGTAGAAGTTGCCCTCGGATTTGGACATCTTGCGGCCTTCGACGAGCAGGAAGCGCACGTGCATCCAGTGGCGGGCGAAGGTGGTGTGGGAGGCCGATTCGGACTGGGCGATCTCGTTTTCGTGGTGCGGGAACATGAGATCTTCGCCGCCGGCGTGGAGGTCGAAGGAGTCGCCGAGGAACTTGGTGGCCATGGCCGAGCACTCGATGTGCCAGCCGGGGCGGCCGGGGCCGAGCGAGGTCTCCCAGGCGTGCTCGCGGGCGCCGTTGGGTGCGGTTTTGACGGCCTTCCAGAGGGCAAAGTCGCGCGCGGCGTCTTTCTCATACTCGTCGAGGTCGACGCGGGCGCCGTCCTCGATGCCGTCGAAGTCCTTTTTGGAGAGCTTGCCGTAGTCCGGGAAGCGGGCGATGCGGAAGTACCAGCTGCCGTCCTCGGCCTGGTAGGCGATGTCCAGGGCGCGGAGCTTTTCGATGAGCGCGACCATCTCGGGGATGTTGGCGGTGGCGTGCGGGATCACCTCCGGCCGCTCCACGCCGAGCGCGTCCATGTCCTCGAAGAAGGCGGTCTCGAATTTCCGGGTGTAGGCGGCGATGTCGAGGTTGAGCGCAGCGGCGTTGCGGATGATCTTGTCGTCGACGTCGGTGACGTTCATGACGTGGCGGACGCTGACGCCGTGCTGGCGGAGGGTGCGGCGGAGGACGTCGACGTGGATGAAGGTGCGGAAGTTGCCGATGTGGCCGTAGTCGTAGACAGTGGGGCCGCAGGCGTACATGCGCAGGGCGTTGCCGTCCGCCGGAGCGAGCGTTTCGATGCGCCCGCTCAGGGTGTTGAAGAGTTGCAGGTCCAAGTGTGCTTGCCTATGGTCGCTTTCGGCGGATGTGGGTCTTCTCGATTCTAGCCGAGGCGAAGCTGGGGCTGGGCGGCGAGGGTGTCGGGGGCGAAGTCGCGGGCGAGGAGGCGGGGCCAGGCGGCGGCGGCGATCATGGCGGCGTTATCGGTAGAGAGAGCGACCGAGGGGAAGGCGATGGGCAGCGCGCGGCGGGCGGCCTCGGCGGTGAAGCGGGCGCGGAGCTCGCGGTTCGCGGCGACGCCACCGGAGATGAGCAGGGCGCGGGCGCCGAAGGCCTGCGCGGCGGCGAAGGTCTGACGCATGAGATTGCCGACGACGGCGGACTGGAAGGAGGCGATGAGGTTGAGGGTTTGGGCATCGCAGAGGTGCGCGGCGGCGGCAGGTTTCAGGGCTGGGTCCGCAGCGAGGGCAGCGCGTCGGGCTTCGCTGGCGGCGGCCAACTCATGCAGCTGGACGAAGCGGAGGACGGCGGTCTTGATGCCGGAGAAGGAGAAGTCGAAGCGCTGGGACTGGTCGGGCGCGGGGTTGCGGGGCTTGATCTGCGCGAAGTTGAAGGGGACGGCGTGGGCGTCGCCGTGGGGGGCGAGGGCGTCGAGCCAGGGGCCGCCGGGGTAGCCGAGCCCGAGCAGCTTGGCGACCTTGTCGAAGGCTTCGCCGGCCGCGTCGTCGACGGTGCGGCCGACGTTGCGATAGCGCCAGGTGCCGTTGGGGATGGACTCGGCGAGGTAGAGATGGGTGTGGCCGCCGGAGACGACGAGGGCCAGCAGGGGGAAGTCGCGGGGGATGATGCCGGCGGCGCGGGACTCGATGAGCGCGGCGTGGATGTGGCCTTCAAGATGGTTGACGGCGATGAGCGGCTTGCCGAGACCGAAGGCGAGTGCCTTGGCGTAGAGGATGCCGACGAGCAGCGCGCCGGCGAGTCCGGGGCCCTCGGTGACGGCGACGGCGTCGAGCTGATGGAAGCCGATGCCGGCCTGGAGGAGCGCGGCGCGGACGACGGGGGCGAGGTTGCGGAGGTGCTCGCGCGAGGCGAGCTCGGGCACGACGCCGCCGAAGGCCGCGTGCAGGGCGATCTGGGTGGCGACGACGTTGGAGAGGACCTGGCTGCCGCCGGAGACGACGGCGGCGGCGGTCTCGTCGCAGCTGGTCTCAATGCCGAGGATGAGGCCGCTGGGCGCGTCCGGGAGCAGTTGCTGAGGCATTCGTTCGATCATAGGCGCTGCGAGCAGGTGCTTGGGAGGGCGCGCCAGGCGAGATCGTAGCGCGAACGGGGAGGGTCGTGGCGACTTCGTGGGATAGAGACCCGAATGGGGGAGCGTTAGGCTGTGCCGGTAGCTGAAGAGCGGAGAAACGCAATGGCCATGAATGCTTCGAGTATGCGCGATACGCAGATTCATCCTCGCTGGGGGATGGAGCACAGGGGACTTCACCTGGTTTCAACGCGGTCCACGATCCGCGTGGCGGCGGGGTATATCGCCGAAGCGGAGCTCGAGCAGAGACGGCGGGAGAGCCGCCGGATGCGGATGGCGGCGATCGCGATGGGCGCGGGGCTGGGCACGATCGCGTGGTTCGGGCGGGCGCTGCTGATGCACATGGGTGTGGTGTAGCACGATCACGCGGGCGGCGTGGCGGAAGCTGTGGGGCTGAGCTGAATCCAGTAAGCTGAATCCGGATGGAGATGCGGCTTAGAGACGGCGCCGGGCTGCGGGCGGCGCGCAAGATCGCGGGTGTGCTGCGCGCGAGCGGGGCGCAGGCGTTCCTGGCCGGTGGATGTGTGCGTGACCTGCTGCTGGGCGTGGCGGCCAAGGACTTCGACGTGGCGACGAGCGCGCGGCCGGAGGAGATCGTGCGGCTTTTTCCGCGCACGCTCGAGGTAGGGGCGCACTTCGGGGTGATCCTGGTGCTGGAGGAGGTTGAGAGTCGGACGATTGCGACCGAGGTGGCGACGTTCCGGCACGATGGGGCCTACCTGGACGGGCGGCGGCCGGAGGCGGTGCGGTTCTCGAGCGATGCGCGGGAGGACGTGCTGCGACGGGATTTTACGATCAACGGCATGCTGCTGGACCCGGCGGCGATCGAGGAGCGCGGGGGCGAGCTGTTGGTCGACGAGAGCGCGGTGAAGGACTTTGTCGGCGGGCGAGAGGACCTGGCGGGCAAGCTGGTGCGGACGATCGGGGCGGCGGAGGTTCGGTTCGCCGAGGACAAGCTGCGCATGCTGCGGGGGGTGCGGTTCGCGGCGCGGCTGGGCTTTGCGCTGGAGGCAGAGACGCTGGTGGCGATGCAGAAGCACGCGGCGGAGATCGGGCAGGTATCGAACGAGCGGGTACGGGATGAGCTGACGCGGATGCTGACCGAAGGCCATGCGCGGCGGGCGTTCGAGCTGCTGGACGAGAGCGGGCTGCTGGCGCAGGTGCTGCCGGAGATTGCGCGGATGAAGGGCGTGGAGCAGCCGCCGGAGTACCATCCGGAGGGCGATGTGTGGGTGCACACGCTGATGCTGCTCGACCACCTGGAGGCGGGGTCGAGCGCCACACTGGCCTGGGGGATGCTGCTGCACGATGTAGGCAAGCCGGCGACGTTTCAGCTGCCCGACCCGGGCAGACCGGGAGATCGGATCCGGTTCAATGGGCATGCCGAGGTGGGGGTCAGGATCGCCGAGGAGATCCTGAGCCGGCTGCGGTTCTCGAACGAGGAGTGCGCGCAGATCGTGGCGCTGGTGCGCAACCACATGCGGTTTGGCGATGTGCTGGAGATGAAGCAGTCGACGCTGAAGCGGTTTTTGCGGCTGCCGAAGTTCGAGGAGCACCTGGCGCTGCATCGCGCGGACTGCCTGAGCTCGCATGGGAAGCTGGGGCTTTATCGCTTCGCCAGGGAGGCGTATGAGCACGAGGAGCCGGAGGATTTGCGGGCGAAGCCGCTGGTGACCGGGCGGGATCTGATTGCGGCGGGGTACCGGCCGGGGTCGCGGTTCAAGCAGATGCTGGCGGCGGCGGAGGATGCGCAGCTGGAGGGGCGGATCGGCAACCGGGAGGAAGGGTTGCGGGTGGTGGAGCGGGAGTTTGGGGCGGCTGCTGATGACCGGGGTGAGTTTGGAGCTCCTGGGGAGAAAGCTCCGGAGCTCTGAGGGAAGACGGATTCTTCGGGGTCCTTCGACTGCGTTTGTCGTGAACGGCGCGACAAACTTCGCTCAGATGACGAATGTTTGCGCGAAGCTTCAGGTTGGAGTGCTAGAAGCCCTGGGTGTGCAGGTAGAAGACGACGGCTGAGGCCAGGATGCAGTAGATGCCGAAGAGGTACCAGCGGCCGGCTTCGAGCCACGCGGAGAGCCACCTGAGGGCGAGCAGGCCGGCCAGGAAGGCGAAGAACATGCCCAGGAGGCTGGAGCCGATGGCGCCGTGCAGGTCGATGGCGGAGCCGGTCTGGTGGCTGGCCTTGAGCAGGCGCAGCGCCTCGTAGCCGACGACGGCCGGCGTGAGGACGACGGCGAGGGCGAAGCTGAAGGTCTCGGCGCTCTCGCGGGCGACGCCGGCGAGCATGCCGGCGGAGATAGTGGTGCCGGAGCGGGAGAAGCCGCGGAAGGGCAGCGACAGGCCCTGGACGGCGCCGATGACGCCGGCCTGACCGAGGGTCATCTCGCCGTCGTGGCCGCGCTCTGCGCCGGTGAGGCTGCGGCGGCGCGCGAGGCCGGCGATCAGGATGAGCACGCCGGCGCAGAAGAGCGCGGCAGCGACCAGGTCCAGGCGTCCGAAGAGCTGCTCGATTTCGGCTTTGGCGGCGCCGTGGAACATGGTCTTTTCAATGATCTTCTTGATGGGGTAGCCGATGATGCCGGTAAGCGCGGTGGCGACGACGATGCGCGCGAAGACGCTTTGGAAGGCGCGCGCCGAGCTGAAGTAGCTGGCCATCCAGCGCTTCCAGAAGTAGACGATGACGGCGAACATGGTGCCGGTGTGGAGCATAACGAGCAGCAGCGTCATGTCGGGCGCGGCGGGGTCCAGGTGCATGAGCTTTTCGGCGACGACGACATGGGCGGAGCTGGACACGGGCAGTAACTCAGCCAGTCCCTGCACGATGGCAAGGAGAACGACCTTGAGGATGGGCATAAGCCAATTTTAGGTCAGTTCTCAGGGTTGCGTGAATGACCTAGCCTGGGGATAGGGCGCTCTGGCGGGAAGGTTGGGGAGGCGAGGGTGTACGGAGGAGTTTCGGGGTCCTTCGACTGCGTTCGGCCTGGAGGCCGACCTTCGCTCAGGATGACGACAGGTTTGTGGGCATCCCGGTGCGGCGTCACGGATTTAGTTGCGGTCGTTGCCGTAGATCGAGATTCCCTGCTTCACGCGGAAGGCGATGCTCTCCGCGCGGCGGGTGAAGTCGGAGCCGCCGAAGCGGGTGCGCATGTCGGCGGCGAGGGCTTCGACGCGCTGGGCGGCGGCGTCGGCGCGCTTCTGGTTGTCTTCCACCTGGTACATGGTCACCAGCACGCCCTCGCGGTAGACGGCGTTGTACATGGCCTCGGCGGCCTTGGGCGACTCGCGGTACTGGTCGGCGTATTTGAGGTAGAGATTGGCTTCGAGCTCGGGGCATTTGGGCAGGCCCTGCCAGTCGCCGCAGAGCTTGTTGTCCAGCAGGTCGTAGGCGGCCAGGAAGGCCCACTGCGAGCCGGGATAGTTCTTGATGACCTTCTTCAAGGGGCCTTCGTAGAGCGGCGGGCGGAGGTAGGCCTCCTGCTCCTTGGCCGAGGGCAGGGTGGAGTTGTCGAGCTTCTCCAGCTGCCAGCGGATGTCGGCCGCGCGCCAGGCGGCATCGCCGTCGAGAGGCGAGTCGGGGTAATACTCGTAGACGCGCTGGTAGAGCATGTGGGCGCCGCTGGCGGCGTTTTTGGGCGCGTGCGGATGGGCGGCGAGGTCCTCGAGATCGGCGGCCGAGCCGAAGAGGATCTCGTCGCCGCGGGGCGTCTGCGGGGTAATGATGCCCTTATCGCGCACCCAGCCGGAGGAGGGCACGGGAACGTCGTCGGACTTGAACTCGGGCTCGCGGTCTGGGTCGCCCTGGTCGGGCGTGTCGGTGTTGGCGAAGACCTTCACCCAGGGACCGTTGTGGTCGATGATGACCATCTCGTGGCCGGGAGTGACGATGGCGACCTTCTGCGAGGAGTCGTCGGGCGCGATGTAGACGACGGCGTCGTGCACGACGGTGGCGCGCGCGGAACGGTCGTAGCCGGAGAGATTGTCCTTGGACTTTTTCTGAGCAGCCAGCGGGGCAGCCAGCGGCAGAGCGGAAAGCAGGACGAACAGAGAGGCGGCGCGGCGCATGCGGGTTAGACGCCCAACGCGGCGACTTCGGCAACCAGCGATTGGCGGAGCGCGGGCTCGATATTGCCGCCGCTGAGCACGACGACGACGTTGCGCGCCGGCGGCAGCTCCGGCGCATGAAAGAGCGCGGCGGCCAGGGTAACGGCGCCGCTGGGCTCGGGGACGAGGTCACTGTGGGCCAGCAGCATGCGCATGGCGGCGAGGATCTCGTCCTCGCTGACGGCGACGATGCCGTCTACGAAGCGCAGGATGTGCTCGAAGTTGAGCGCGCCGAGCGACTGCGTGCGGAGGCCGTCGCCGATGGTGCGGGAGGTGAGCGCGGCGGGCCACTCGACGAGCTGCCTGGTCTCGAAGGACTGCTTGGCGTCGGCGGCGAGCTCGGGTTCGGCGCCCCAGACCTGGACGCCGGGATTGCAGCGGCCGGCCTGCGCGGCTAGCTTGACGGCGGTCGCGGTGCCGCTGAGCAGGCCCCCGCCGCTGACGGGAGAGAGTACGAGGTCGACCTCGGGGAGCTGCTGCGTGATTTCAAGCCCGCAGGTGGCCTGGCCCTGGATGATGTGGGGATGGTCGTAGGGCGGGATGATGGTGTAGCCGTGGGCGGCGGCGAGTTCCTCCGCCTTGAGCTTGCGGGCGGAGCTGGCCGGGCCGACGAAGACCACCTCGGCGCCGAGCGCGCGGGTGGCGTCGATCTTGACGGCGGGTGCGTTGTCGGGCATGACGATGACGGCCTTGGCGCCGAGTGCGCGCGCGGCGTAGGCGACGCCCTGCGCGTGGTTGCCGGAGGAGTAGGTGATGACGCCGAGGGCCAGCGCCTCGCGGGGCAGCTGCGAGATCATGTTGAAGGCGCCGCGCAGCTTGAAGCTGCCGATGGGCTGGGCGGATTCGCACTTGACGTAGAGGTCGAAGGCGAGGCCGGGCAGGGCGAGCTTTACCAGCGGGGTGGTAAGGGCGGTTCCGGCGATGCGGGCGGCGGCGGCTTCTATTTCGGCAAGAGTAACGAAGTTCGTCATGTGCTTTCCCTGCTCCAAGGCTACAGCAAAGGCGCCTTGCCGTTGGGGGTCTCGGCGGCGTGCATGACGAGCGCGAAGAAGTGGATGAGGCGCCACTGGTCGAGGAGGCTGGGGCGGGCGCCGTCCATGTCGATGTGGCTGATGACGGGGCTGACCAGCATGGCCTGCAGGGCTTCGGAAGGCAGCTCGCTGGCCATCCACAGCGTCTCGGCCGAGGGGATGATGTTGTCCGCCTGGCCGTGCAGCAGGTAGACGGGCGTGGTGAAGCTGGCCAGGTGGCCGTGGGGTGAGAGCCCGTTCAGCTCCTCGGCGTGCTTGGCCTCAGCGGCGGCGATGAGGCTGCGGGTCTGGGCGGAGGTGGCGTCCATGAGCTCGAGTGCTTCACGCTTCTGGCGCTCGTCGAGCCTGGCCGCCGCCGCGGCTTCGGCAGGTTTGTCCTCGTAAAGGTGCGCGCGCAAGACCGCGCGGATGATGGCGACATCCTGGCGCGGGACGAAGTCTTCGACGTACTGGTATTCGAGCACCAGCGGCCCGTACTCGTGCGCCGGGAGCAGCTCGGTGGTGCCGTTGGGCCGCTCGTCCTCGCCGGTGCGGTAGTAGTGGGCGACGCGGCCCATCGAATCCTGCGAGCCGACGGCGAAGACGAACTTGAAGTCCGGGTGGTAGAGCGGGTCGGCGGCGGCGACCAGCGCGAGGCCGCCGGAGAAGCTCAAGCCCATGACGCCGACGGGGCCGCCGGTCTTCTGCGCGAACCAGTGCGCCGACTCGCCGATGGTCCTCATGGAGGTGGAGTCGACGTGGTAGTCCTTGATGTCGGGCAGCTCCGGGGTGAGGACGCGGATGCCGCAGCTGGCCATGGCGGCGGCGAAGGACATGAGCCGCGGCTCGTCGATGCCGAGATGATGCACGCCGTGCAGGACGATGAGCGCGGGCGCATTGGGGTGATTTCGCGGCTCGTACAGGCGCGCGCGCACCTGCCCGGATTCGACGTCGAGGTTCAGATCGTGCGTCCAGATGGGGACGGCGACGGTGTCGGCAACCAGCGCCGGTACCGGCTTGCCGGAGACCTGCTGCAGGACGGCGATGGCCTGCAGATGCGCCCGGCTGAACGGCCAGATCGCGAAGCCGAGGACGAGCAGGCCGGCCAGCAGCAGCGAGTAGAAGACCAGGCGATCGCGCACATGAGCGCGGGTGCGGTGAACGAGTATACGCGAGCGCCGCAGGCTCTGCGCCATGCGTCCTACGGAGCTGCGCGCAGGTATTCGGCCAATGGTAGGTGGACGCGGCATGGCTGCGAAGTATGGTACATGGCGGGGCCGCTGCCGGACCGCCCTAGACTCAGATCTCCATGATGACGGGCATGATGAGCGGGCGGCGGCTGGTGGCCTTCTGGATGAAGCGCTTGAGGTCGTTGCGGATCTTTTCCTTGATGACGCCGTAGTCCTGCTTCTCTTCGCTGGACGAGCCCTCGAGGGTGCGCTGCACGATCTCGCGGGCCTCGGCGATGAGCTGCGCGTCCTCGGCCGCGAAGCCGCGCATGACGATCTCGGGCGGGCTTTCGACGCGGCCCGATCGCTTGTTGATGGCGATGATGGGCAGCACGATGCCATCTTCGGAGAGGTGCTGGCGGTCGCGGATGATGACGTCTTCGACCACCTCGATGGAGCCGCCGGAGTCGATGCAGACGCGACCCGTGGTGACCTTGCCGTTCTTGGTCGCGGAGTCCTTGGTGAACTCGAGAATGTCTCCGTCTTCGAGCAGCAGGGCTTTTTCGGGGATGCCGGTCGAGAGCGCAAGTTCGACGTGGCGCTTGAGGTGCCGGTAGTCGCCGTGGACGGGGATGAAGAACTTAGGCTGGACGAGGTTGATCATCAGCTTGAGCTCTTCCTGCGAGCCGTGTCCGGAGACGTGGATGAGGCCGTTGGTGCCGTCGTCGTGGAGCACGTTGGCGTCGCGGCGCTCGAGGTGGTCGATGACGCGGTAGATCGATTTCTCGTTGCCAGGGATGACGCGCGAGCTCATCAGGACGGTGTCGCCGGCCTCGATCTTGGCAAACTTGTGATTGTTGACCGCGGCGCGGGAGAGCGCGCTCATGGGCTCGCCCTGGGTGCCGGAGATGAGGATCAGCAGCTTGTCGGCCGGGAAGTCGCGGATCTGCCCGGGGTTGATGAGCAGGCCCTGCGGAATCTTGATGTAGCCCAGGTCCTGCGCGATTTCGGTGGCGTTATCCATGGAGCGGCCGACGACGGCGACCTTGCGGCCGTGCTTCTGGGCGAGCTCGAAGGCCAGGCCAAGCCGGGTGATGGAGGACGAGAAGCAGGAGAAGAACAGCTTCTTCTTGGTCTGCGCGAAGATCTCGTCGAGCCGCGGGCGTACGGCTTTCTCGCTGGGTGTCCAGCCGCGCCGGTCGACGTTGGTGGAGTCCTGGAGCAGCGCGAGCACGCCGCCGTTCTTGCCCAGGTCCGCGAAGGCCTGGAGGTCGAAGGCCTTGCCGTCGGGCGGCGAAAGATCGATCTTGAAGTCGCCCGTATGCAGGATGACGCCGACCGGAGTGTGGATGGCGAGCGCGACGCAGTCGACCAGCGAGTGCGTGACGCGGATGGGCATGATGGAGAAGGGGCCGAGCGTGAAGCGGCGGCCGGGCAGCATCTCGATGAGGTCGGCGTCGTCGAGCAGGCGGTGCTCGTCGAGCTTGCCTTCGACCAGCGCCAAGGTGAATTCGGTGCCGTAGACGGGAACGTTAAGCTCGGAGAGGATCCAGGGCAGGCCGCCGACGTGATCCTCGTGGCCGTGAGTGAGGATGATCGCCTTGACCTTGTCGCGGTTCTCGGTGAGGTAGGAGATGTCCGGCACGACGATGTCGACGCCGAGCAGTTCTTCTTCAGGAAACATCAGTCCGGCGTCCACGACGATAATGTCGTCCTGCCAACGGAGCGCCATGCAGTTCATACCGAACTCGCCAAGGCCTCCCAGGGGGATCATGCGTAATTTGTCTTGAGCCATCAGTTCCAAGTCTAGCAGTTATAGGCGTGCAGGCTCATCAGCTTACCGGCTGCAGGGGAGCTCAGCCGGGCTTGACGTTGAGGGCTTCTCTGTGCAGCGCTCCGGGCGGGAGCAATCGCCGGGTCGATCTATCGCAGAAGGTCTTCGAGCGTCAGCGACAACTCTGTTTTTTCGTCGCGGTATTTGACGATGACGGGCGTGGCGAGCGAGAGGCCCCACTCCTGGCCCTTGCCGTGGGTGACGGCGCGGGAGCCGGGCACGACGACGGCGCCGGCAGGGATAATCAGCGGCGAGTCCGCCGTAGCCCGGTGGATTTCGCCGGTGACAAGGTCATAGACCGGCGTGCCGCGGGTCAGCACGGTGCCGGCGGCCAGCACGGCCTTGCTGCGGACGACGGTGCCCTCGTAGACGCCGGTGTTGCCGCCGACCAGGACGTCATCCTCGATGATGACGGGGGATGCGTTGACCGGTTCGAGCACGCCGCCGATCTGCGCGGCGGCGGAGAGATGGACGCGCCGGCCGATCTGGGCGCAGGAGCCAACCAGCGCGTGCGAGTCGATCATCGTGCCTTCGCCGACGTAAGCGCCCACGTTGACGTACATGGGCGGCATGCAGACGACGCCCTTGGCGAGATAGGCGCCGGAGCGCACCGAGCTTCCGCCCGGCACCAGGCGCACCTCGTCCCGGGGCGTGAAGTTCCGCGCCGGAAACGTGTTCTTGTCGACGAACGCCCAGCCTCCGCCGGAGTTCACCTCGCGCATCTTGCCGATGCGGAAGCCGAGGAGAATGCCGCGCTTGACCCAGGGGTTCACCCGCCAGCCGAGCGATTGCGAGGCGTCGGGCTCGGCGGCGCGCAACTCACCGGATTCCAGCGCGTCGCGAAGCTGGTGGAAGGCGGCCTCGGCTTCGGAGTTGCCGATGGCTTCGGCGCCCTGCGAGAAGAAGTATTCGATGGAAGCGGAGAGGTCGTTCAGTAGGGTGAGTTCCATTGACGTGATTCTATCGTTGCGCGGAGCGAGGTTCAGGTTTGAGAGGCCTGGTGGTGACGGTCCGCGAAGTTCGAGTGAGTAACCCCGCGATCACCTCACAGACTTCGTCTGAGAGGTGATCATGGGGCACCCTTTGGCGAAACGCTTAGAACATGCGCAGGTTGTCGGTCTGGGTGGCGGGGGCATTGGTGAGCAGGCCCAACTCGCCGACCAACGCTTCGAGCTTGCGGCGGGTGGCGGGGCTGACGGGCACCATGGGCAGCCGCATGGCCTCGCTGCCGAGGCCGAGGGTGGCCATGACGGCCTTGACGGGCGCCGGGCTGGGCTCCCAGAAGTGCGCCTGCATGAGCCGGAAGAACTGCCGGTTGATGCGGCGGGCGTTGGCCCAGTCGTTGCGGATGGCGGCACGGATCATCTCCGCCATCTGGCCGGGAATGACGTTTGAGGCGACGGAGATCAAGCCGGCGCCGCCGAGCGCCATGATGGGCAGCGCCAGCACGTCGTCGCCGGCAAAGACGCGGAAACTGCGCGGCAGCGTGGTGAGCAGCTCGGTGATCTGCACCATGTTGCCGCTGGACTCCTTGATGCCGACGATGTTCGAGATCTCGGCCAGCCGCAGCACTGTGGCGGGTTCGAGGTTGGCGCCGGTGCGCGGCGGGATGTTGTAGAGCAGCACGGGCAGGTGAGTGGCGGCGGCGATGGCCTGGAAGTGCTGGAACTGGCCTTCCTGGCCGGGCCGGTTGTAGTAGGGGTTGGCGCTGAGGATGCCGGTAAGGCCATCGAGCTTGGAAACACGCGCGACCCGCTGCACGGCCATGTGCGTGGAGTTGTGGGTGCAGCCGGCGAAGATGGGAACGCGTCCCGCGGCGGCGGCGCAGGTGACCTCGACCACCTGCAGCCACTCGGAGTCGCTCAGCGTGGCGGCTTCGCCGGTGGTCCCGCAGGGCACCAGGATCTCGATGCCGCTTTCGATCTGGAGATTGACTTGCGCGTGCAGGGCCAGTTCGTCGACGGCGCCATCGGGGCGAAACGGGGTAACCAGGGCCGTGCCGCAACCAAAAAGTTCCATAGCAGGATTGAGTCTAACTCCGATGGCGTGGCTTGCGCGTGCGGGCTTGCCGCCGCCAGCGAAGCACGTAGTAGAAGAACGCCAGGTAGAAGGCGAAGGAGACAATGACGACGAGATGGGGCGAGAAATCGTGCGGGCCGGCGACCGCCAGCGCGACCAGCAGGCCGGGCATCCAGAGCAGGCTGAAGGGCTGCAGCAGCAGGCTGATGGGCGCAGGCGCCGTGCTGACGAACATGCCCAGGTAGGCGAGCAGAAGCAGCGCCAGGGTGAAGAGGGTGGCGAGCGCGATGCGCCGGGTTATATCGCGGACGGGCTCCCGGGCCGGTTCCCGGACGGGCTCGCGAGCACCGTGCGGGCCAACGTGCGCGCCGCAGGGCCGGCCATCTTGCTGGGCCCCGGCCTGGCCAACGGGCTGGAGCTGCTCCGGCGGGCTCAGCCTTGCGGCGGTCAAGCCCATTCGCCGCTGCGCATCAGGGGCTCGCTTACGCCGTTGGCTCGGATGCCGTCCACGTTCATGGCGCCCGAACCGATCATCCAGTCCACGTGGATGAGGCTGGAGTTGGCGCCGCGGGCAGCCAGCGCGGGCTCGTCCAGGGTCTCGCCGTCGATGAGGCAGGTGGCGTAGGCCTGGCCCAGCGCGATGTGGCTGGCCGCGTTCTCGTCGAAGAGTGTATTCCAGAACAGGATGCCGCTCTGCGCGATGGGAGAAGAGTGCGGCACCAGCGCCACTTCGCCGAGGCGGCGCGCGCCGTCGTCGGTGGAGACGAGGCGGTTCAGCACGTCCTCGCCGCTGGAGGCGGTGGCTTCGACGATGCGCCCGGCGGCAAAGCGGCAGCGGATGTTTTCAATCAGCGTGCCCTGGTGCGAGAGAGGCTTGGACGCCTGCACGAAGCCATCGACACGATCCTTGTGCGGCGTGGTGAAGCACTCCTCGGTGGGAATGTTGGGATTGCAGAAGACGCCGTTGCCGGATTCGCCGCCGCCGCCGGCCCAGAGATGGCCGTCGGCCAGCCCCACGGTGAGGTCGGTGGAGCCGTCGGCGGAGTGAAAGCGCAGCGAGTGGAAGCGCTTCTCGTTCAGGTAGGCGACGCGCTCATGCAGGTGCGCGCTGTGCGCCCGCCAGGTGGCGACGGGATCGTCCGAGGTGCAGCGCGAGGCGGTAAAGATAGCGTCCCAGAGCCGGGCCACGGCAGCCTGCGTCTCCATGCCGGGGAAGACCAGGCTGGCCCAGGCAGGCGTCGCGGCGGCCACGATGGACCAGTTGATGGCGTGGCGGGTGATCAGCTCCATGGCGGGTTTGTTGGCCTTGGACGCGGCGATGTTGGCGCGCGAAACCTTGGCGGGATCCTGGCCAGCCAGCAGCGCCGGGTTGGCGCCGGCCAGCGCCAGGCGGGCGGCCCCGCCGCGGAAGGCTGCCGCGATGCCGTCGGCCAGCCACTGCGGGGCGTGATCGAAGGACGAGTCGGCGGCGAAGTTGTAGCGCGCCAGCGTGGTCTCGTCGTCAGCGTAGAGGGTGGTGACGAGCAGCGCGCCGGCCTTGTAGGCGTGCTCGGTGATGCGCCGCACCAACGGCATCATCTCCACGGTGGCGGAGATGACGAGCTCCTGCCCGGGCTGCAGGTTCAAGCCGACGTGCACGGCAACCTGCGCAAAACGGTCAAGCTTTTCTTCAAAGGGGAGCGAAGCAAAGATGGGCGGCGCGATCGCGGCAGCGGAGGACATAGAACAAGGTTAGGCAGAAGAGCGGGGGAAAGCAACTAGCCGGCGCGGCTCATTCACTGACGCCGGGCACGTTCTTAATGAGCCAGTGCAGCACGGTGTAGGCGTAGCCGGTGTCGAAGCTTTGCAGCCTGGGGAACTCGAGCTGGCTGCCGGTGTGCGAATCGAGCAGCAGGTGATTGCCGGAGGGGATGGTGGTCACGGCGTATCGGTGGTTGCCGCCCTTGCGCAGGGCCGTGGCCCACAGGTCGCTGTTGCGCGGGGCGGGCACGCGGGGATCGCGCCCGCCGAAGACGGCAAGCACCGGGCAGTGAACGCGGGCCAGCGCAGTCGCGGGATCGTAAGCAAGATTGAGCCGCTGAAACGTCCATTGTGGGTCGTCCCGATCAGCGGGCGGGCGAAGGAACGGAAACCAGTCCTGCTTTTCGTCGTCGCGGCGCTGCTGCAGGTAGGCGTCCCAGCCGTCACCGCTGGCGGCGTAGGCGGCGGCACTGCGCGCGAGACTCTGGGCCGCCGCGATGTTCGCGGGTGAGAAGCCGTTGATCTTCATCTCGTTCGCCAGGGCGCTGCCAGACTGGGCGGCGGGCGTTTCGGCAGAGCTTGATACGGCGATGAGGAAGCCGATCTCGGGCGCGTGCGAGGCCGCGAGTGCGGCTACGGTGCCGCCTTCGTCCACACCCATCACTCCAATCTGCGCCGGGACCACCGCCGCGTTCATCGCCAGCGAGTGCGCGGCTGCGAGGGCGTCGCGGGCGAGATCGTCGAAGCTGCTCTTTTGCCAGTCGCCGTTCGACGCCCCAACGCCCCGCTTGTCGTAGGTCAGCACGGCGATTCCATGACGAACCAGGAAGAGCGCGAACGGCAGCGACAGGTTGCGATCCGCGGGACCTGCGCCGGGCGCCAGGATGATGGCGGGATGGGGACCGGGCCCGAGCGGCGAGTAGAGCGTCCCGCTCAGCGTCACGGCGCCATCGGAGAAGCTGACGGGATCGGCGTGAAAGACAGCAGCGCGCGGAACGGCGTGCGCGGCGCCGCTCTCGGGCTGCCACTCGAAGGAGGTCATTGCGCCCGCGGCACCGCGCGTGAAGACCACGTGCGCCTCAACCGGCGAGGGCGTGCCCACGCCCGTGCCCACCACGAAGAGGTCCGGGCCGAGCGGGAAGAGACCGCGCACCTTGCCCGCTTCGTCGAAGGCGGCCAACTGGTCCTTGCCGAGCTCGGCCCAGAGCTGCACGTAAACGAAGCGGTTGGGAGCCCACTGGTAGGCGCCGGAGTACTGCTCCAGCGTGGCGCGGTCCATGGTGTACGGCTTGTCTGGATCGGAGGCGTTCGCCTGGCCGCGCGCGACGGGCACAGCCGCCGAGGCGACTAGCAGGAGAACCGTCATCGCAATGTTCGAGCGCCGGCGTCTCATCGCATGCTCGCGGCTACATCCTGGCGAAGACGTCCTGAAAGTCATGGCAGCCGGTGCGGGTCGAGAGCCACTCCGCCGCGCGCACGGCGCCCTCCGCGAACGATCGCCGGGAAAACGCCTCGTGCTTCAACGTGAGCCGGTCCGCGTCGCTGGTGGCGACCAGCACATGCACGCCGGTCTCGTCGCCGACGCGGCTGGAGGCGATAGGAACCTCGCCCGCGGAGACCGCCTGGCCGAGCGTGATGGCGGTGCCGGAGGGCGCGTCCAGCTTCGAAGAATGATGCGTCTCCTCGATGGTGAAGGTGTAGCCCGCGCCTTTGAGCGCGGCGCCCATCTGCGCGGCCAGCTTCAGCATGACCTGCACGCCGACCGAGAAATTCGTGCCATAGAGCAGCCCCGCCTGGCGGCGCTCGGCGAGCCCGCGCATGTCGGCCAGCCGGTCGTACCAGCCGGTGGTGCCGATCACCATTTTGGCTCCGCAGGCCAGGCATGCGCGCATATTCTGCACCGCTGCCTCGGGCGTGGTGAAGTCGATGATGACGTCGAAGCCGGCCACAAACGGCGGGGTCAGCGCGGCGGCAGACTGGTTCTCCTTGGCATCCAGCACGTGCACTCCGTGGCCGTGTTCGGCGGCAACGTCGGCCACCAGCTTGCCTGTCTTGCCATGACCAAGAACCAGTATCCGCATTGCAAATCCTTCCTCTTACCCGCCTGCATGGGCGACTGCGGCGGCAACATCGAAGACGGTTTCGTCGGGATTGGTGAAGAAGGCGCGGTGCAGCGAACGGATGGCCTCCTCCACATCGTCTTCCTCAATCATGAAGCTCATGTTGATCTCGCTTGCGCCCTGCGAGATCATCCTAACGTTGATGTGGCTGATGGCGGAAAAGACTCGCCCGGCGATGCCGTTCTGCCCGCGGATGTCTTCGCCCACCATGCACACCAGCGCCTTGCGCCCTTCGTACTTCACGTCGGCGATCTTGCCCAGCTCGGCGCAGATGGCCGGCAGCTGCTGGTTGGAATCGACGGTGACCGAGATGCTGACCTCGCTGGTCGATACCATGTCGATGGCGCATTGGTACTTGTCGAAGATGTCGAAGACGGTCTTCAGGAAGCCGTGCGCCATGAGCATGCGGCTGGCGACGATGTCGATGATGGTGAGCTTGCGCTTGGCGGCGATGCTCTTGAAGGGCGAGGCGCAGGGCGCGGCCACCGCGGTGATCTTGGTGCCTTCGTTCTCGGCGTCGCGGGAGTTCAGAACCCACACCGGGATGGACTTCTGCACCGCCGGCAGGATGGTGGCCGGATGCAGCACCTTGGCGCCGAAGTAGGCGAGCTCGGACGCCTCTTCGAAGCTGATCGTCTTGACGCGCAGCGCCTCGGGCACGATGCGCGGGTCGCTGGTCATGATGCCGTTGACGTCGGTCCAGATCTCGATGGCGCCGGCGTTGAGGCCGCCGCCCACCAGCGCCGCGGTATAGTCCGAGCCGCCACGCCCGAGCGTGGTGGTGACGCCATCTTCGTTCGCGCCGATGAAGCCGCCCATGATCGGAACGGCGCCCACCTCGAGGAGGGGCAGCAGGTGGTGCGCGAGCGCGGCTTCAGTGGCCGGCTCCTGCGGCGCCGCCTTGCCGTAGTGCGAGTCGGTGATGATGCACTTGCGCGCGTCGACGTGGGCGCTGACGATGCCGCGATGCTCAAAGGCAGCGGCGACGATGATGCTCGAGAGCCGCTCGCCGAAGCTCGCCACCAGGTCCAGGGTGCGTGGCGTGAGCTCGCCCACCGCGGAGATTCCCTGCAGCAGGTCGTCGAGGCCGTCGAACTTGTGGTGCAGGTTGGAGGCCACCTCATCGATCTTGCGGCCGACGAGCTCAGAGCCTGTTTCGATGTGGCGCTCGCGCAGCCTGGCCGAGATGGCCATCGAGCCGCTGCGATCGTTGCTGCCGGCGGCGGCGGCCGCGGCCAGCAGCTGGTCCGTCACTCGGGCCATGGCGGAGACGACAACCACCGGCTGCAGCCCGCGGTTGCGACGCCCTTCCACGATGGCCATGGTGCGCCGGATAGCGGCCGCATCCTCGACCGACGTACCGCCAAACTTCATGACGACAATGGATGATCGTGGGAGGCTCATGCCCGTGCCTCGACCAGTTCAGATGCCTTCCAGTTCTTCCAGTCCAGCTTGCCCAGCATGGCCAGGACCTCCGCATTCAGCACCGCCGCGCCCGCCGCCCCGCGAATCGTGTTGTGCGAGAGCGTCACGAACTTCCAATCGAAGAGAGTGCATGGGCGCAGCCGGCCCACGGTCGCGGCCATGCCGTTGCCGCGCATCACGTCCAGCCGCGGCTGCGGACGATCGAGCGCGTCGACGTACTCCACCGGCTGCTCGGGCGCGGAGGGCAGAGGATGCCCTTCATGAATTCCGTGCAGCGGACGGAACTCGTCCCACGCGGCCAGCATCTGCTCGTAGGTCGCGTGCGTCTTCAGCTTCAGGCTGACGCATTGCGTGTGGCCGTCCACCACCGCCACGCGATTGCAATGCGCGCTCATCCGGGCATCGAGCCGCTGCACGTGATCGCCGGCGAGCCTGCCCAGCAGCTTGCCGATCTCTTCCTGCAGCTTCTCCTCTTCGTTCTTGATGAACGGAACGACGTTGCCCAGGATGTCCAGCGACGCGACGCCCGGATAGCCGGCGCCGCTGACCGCCTGCAGCGTGCTCACAAAGACGCTCTCCACGCCGAAACGCGCGTGGATGGGCGCGAGCGCGAGCACCAGGCCGATCGCGCAGCAGTTGGGGTTGGTGACGATGTAGCCGCCGGACTCCCGGCGCCAGGACTGCTCCTCGATCAGCGCCAGGTGCGCGGCGTTCACCTCCGGCACGACCAGGGGAACATCGCGCGTCATACGGAAGGCGCTGGAGTTTGAAATGACGGCGCAGCCCGCGGCCGCGAACATCGGCTCGAGCTCATGGGCCACCGCGGGATCGAGCGCGGCAAAGATGATCCTGGGCAGCTCGCCCGCGGGCGTGCCTTCGGGCACGTTGGGCAGCAGCGTCATGGACGCGATGCGCTCGGGCAGCGGCGCCTCCAGCTTCCACCGGCAGGCTTCGTCGTAGCGTTTGCCGGCGCTGCGATCGCTGGCCGCCAGCCACGCGATCTCAAACCAGGGATGATCGTTCAACAGTTGAATGAAGCGCTGTCCCACCATCCCGGTTGCGCCCAGAATCCCAACTTTTCGTCGCTCCATCTATCTTCGGTGCTCCATGACGTACTGGTTAAGAATAGCGCGGTAGAGCATAAGCCGCGCAGAAGGAAATCGGGCAGGCGTATATTCTGTGACTGCGCCGTCCCCCTCCGGCGAAGTTTTACCAGAGATCAGGAGCGATCAGGATGGAACCACTGCAAGCCATTCCCATGCCCGGCGTCGGCGTTCTGGTCGAGATCTCCACGGCCAACAGCTGGCCGGCCGGCAGCGCGGCGCTGACTGTCCGGACGGCGTTCATCGCCACGAACTCCACCGAGCGGCTGTCGTTCGTCTCGCTGCATGGCGGTCCGGTGACGTCGCGGGTGGTGGGCGTGGCCAGCCGCCCCTCGTTCTTCATGGATATGCCGTTTGGCGTGGTGATCGAGCTGCACCTGGCGGGTGATCTGAATGAGGGCGAAACAGTTCAGATCGCGCTCGCCCAGGCCGGGGCGACGACCTACTATCCGCCGCAGCAGATAGCGGACGCGCAGTAGCCGAGGAGCTTAGCTGGCGAAGCGGAAGTCCGCCTTGACGGTGCCCTTGGGCGGGACCGTGATCGGCAGGGTCTGCTCGCCCATCTTCTCGTGCACTGCGCCCAGAACGTAGTTGCCGGGGGGCAGCCCGCTGATGAAGAAGCGGCCGTTGGCGTCCGTGATCGCGAAGAACGGGGTGGGCGAGACGTTGATGAACGCGTTCATCCAGGGATGATTGTTGCAGCGCACGGGCAGCATCAGCTCCGGCGTGGGGAAGCGGCGGATCTGCGGGGCGCCGCGCGGGCTCTGCGAGATGTCCACGGCGCTGTTGCCCACCTGCGTGGGCATGGTGTGGATGTTGTGCATGGTGGGGTCGGAGTTGCGGAACTCCACCGAGCCGCCCGCGATTACGCCCACCACATGCGGCACATACTGGCAGTTGCGCTGGTCCATCACCACCGGCGGACGCGAGACCAGGCCCGCGGTCATGGCCTGCGGCGGCCCGCTCCTGACGTAGACGAAGACGTTGGCCAGCTTGCCGCCTTTGACCACATATTGCTCTACCGGCAGGCGGTCGCTGCCTCCGCCGAGCGAGCAGGCGGGATCCATGCTGGTGTCGATCGCGCCCGTGGGAATCTTGCCTGTAAAGGAGACAGTACCGCTGATGGCGCCCGCATCGGCCGGCGGCACGGGGTCGGTCGGCGTCTGCGGCTCGTCGGGCGCCGGATGCGCGGGCGCCTTGGTGCCCTTGCCGATGACCTCGGCCTTCTCAACCGCCGCATCGGGCCTGCAGCCCGGCAGCAGCAGCACGCAGCCCGATAATACGCAGCCAAGCGTTAACCCATATCCTCGTTTTCTGAATCGCCTCATCCCAAACCCTCGTCTACGCTTCGAGCGCGGCAACCACCGCATCCGCGAACGCCCTGGTTCCACTGCTGCCGCCTACATCGCGGGTCAGCGTCTTACCCTCGGTGTAGACGTGCTCGAGTGCCATCTGCACCCGGTCCGCCGTCCGTGTCTCGTGGATGTGATGCAGCATCAGCACGGCGCTTTGCAGCAGCGCGGTGGGATTTGCCATATCCTTGCCCGCGATATCGGGCGCCGAGCCGTGGACCGCCTCGAAGACCGCGCAGTGATCGCCGAGATTCGCCCCAGGCACGAGCCCCAGGCCGCCGACAAAAGCCGAGCAGAGGTCGCTCAGAATGTCGCCGTAGAGGTTCTCGGTGAGGATGAGATCGTACTGGTAGGGATTCAGCACCAGCTGCATGCAGGTGTTGTCGACGATGTGCTCGCGGTACTCGACCTGCGGAAACTCCTCGGCCACCCGGCGCGCGCAATCGAGGAAGAGACCGTCGGTGAGCTTCATGATGTTGGCCTTGTGGATGGCGTGGATGCGCTTGCGCCCATGCCGCGCGGCGTAGTCGAAGGCGAACTTCGCGATGCGCGTGGAGGCCGCCGCGGTAATCACCTTGAAGCTCTGCGCCACGCCCGGAACCACCATCATCTCGTGCCCGGCATAGAGATCCTCGGTGTTCTCGCGCACAATGACCAGGTCGATGCCGGGATAACGCGAGTTCAACCCGGGCAGATTCTTGATCGGCCGGAAGTTGGCGAAGAGCTCGAACTTCTTTCGCAGCGTCACGTTAATAGACGCGAAGCCGCCGCCGATGGGCGTCGTAACCGGCCCCTTCAAGCCGACGCGGTTCTGCTCGAGCGACGCATAGAGCGCCTTGGGAATGTACTCGCCGGTGCGGGCGAAAGCGTCCGCGCCGGCGTTATGCAGATGCCAGTCGAAGCTGATATGCTCCCGCGCGCCGGCTGCTTCCACGATGCTGACTACCGCGTTCGTGACCTCCGGCCCGATGCCGTCGCCGGGAATCAACGTGATCGCGTGGGTTCTGGCCGGCCTGGTTTCGTCGTTGGCTTGGTTCAAGAGAGAAGTCATCCTTTCAGCGCTCGCCTGCGTTGTTCGTGTACGGGCGTGGTGGAGGAACGCCCGCCCAGAAGTTCTTCAAGTTCAGCCTTGAACTCGCGCACGTCCTTGAAGTCGCGGTACACGCTGGCGAAGCGGATGTACGCGACTGTGTCAAGATCTTTAAGACGCATCATGATGAGCTCGCCGACCTCGCTGGTCTGGCGTTCACGCTCCGGCGAGTCGACCACGAACGCCTCAACTTCGTCGACGATCTGCTGCATCTGCGCGGCCGATATGTTGCGCTTCTGGCAGGCCTGCAAGAGCCCGTTCAAGACCTTCTGCCGATCGAACTTCTCGCGGCGCCCGTCCTTCTTCACCACCATGTACGGGATCTCGTCGATGCGCTCGTAGGTGGTGAAGCGCCGCTCGCAGCGCTCGCACTCCCGCCGCCTGCGGATGGAGTCTGCTTCCTTGCTCTCGCGCGAGTCCACCACACGATCCTGGCCAAATCCACAATAAGGGCATTTCATCGAGTAGCTCGATTCTAGCAGCGCGCACCGGCTGGGCCCGGAGCGGTGTCTGGCTATGCTTCCGACAGGCGCTCTTCCGCCGCTTCGCTGCGCCGCGCCACCTGGCCCAGCGAGATGCCTTCGACACGCGCGAAGATCAGCCCCACCGGGATGACCGCCAGGCTGGTCACGATCCACACCATCAGACCCGCGCTGAAGGCCAGCTCCGGCGGTATGCCGAACAGCTGCGTGAGCGCGAAGACATTGCCCGCCCACGCGCCGCTGCCGCCCGGAATGGGCAGCGCCGAGCCTGCGATGCTGAAGCCCATCAGCACGATGATGTGCGGGATGGTGAGTTCGTGGACCGGCGCAGGGAAGGACTTGAGCACCAGCACGTAGGACGCGGCGATGGTCGCCCAGAGCGCGAGGCTGAGTGCGGCGGCCAACGCGAAGTCGGGCAGGTTGTCGATCACCTTCAGCCCGTCGCGGAAGCTGAGAATCTTCTCCTCGACCCGGGCGCCGGCGGGTTTGGACGCAACGCTCACCAGCCTGGCCGAGAGCCTGGCCACCAGGGCCCCGGCCAGCCGCACGCCGGCCACAAACACGCACAGCGCAACCGTGAGCGCGGCGATGCTGTAGCCCGCCTTATGCAGATAAGGCAGCGTGCGCAGCTTGGGCGAGAGCAGGAGGTTTAACGAGAAGATGAACGCAAATGCGCCCAGGTCGAAGACCCGCTCCACCGTGACGACTGCGATCTGCGAGCTGAACGTGAGGCCGGTGCGCTGCGCCACCAGCGCCGGCCGGATCAGCTCGCCGATGCGGCCAAAGATGGCGAGGCCGGTGAAGCCGATGAACTGCGAGCCGGCCAGCCGCCACCATGCCACCGGCTTGAGCCCCGCAGCACGGAGCGCGGGCCGCAGAAAGACCGCCCAGCGCAGCGCGCGCAGCAGGTTGTTGCTCAGGATGACGATGATGCCCAGCGCGATCAGCACCGGATCGGCGCGGCGCCAGCTGGCGCGGAAGCCGGCCCAGTCGAAGTGTGACGTATGCAGCTTCCACGCGACGAAGCCGACCACCGCGGCCAGCAGGAGCCAGGGCAGAGCGCGCTTCGCGCTCATCGGAACGCTCGTTTGGCGCTCATCGGAACGCTCACTGGGCGCTCACCTGGATTGGGCGAGCAGCGTCGTCTTGCGCCGGTTGAACTCGCGGATCACGCGCGCCACGTAAGCCCGCGTCTCGCGGAACGGTGGTACGCCATGATAACGATCGACCGCCGCGGGTCCGGCGTTATAGGCCGCCAGCGCCAGGGCGAGATTGTCATGATAGCGGGTCAACAAGGCATCAAGATAGCGCGTGCCGCCATCAATATTCTGGCCGGCGACGAAGGCGTCCTCGACGCCCAGATCGCTGGCAGTGCCGGGCATCAGCTGCATCAGCCCGCGCGCGCCGGTGCGCGAGACCGCCTGTACCTGCCCGTTGCTCTCCGCGTGCACCACCGACGCCAGAAGCTCGGCGTCGACATTGTGCTGCGCGCCCGCCTTGGCGAACATCTCGTGCAGCTCGACCATCGTGGGTTGCGGGCTGGCCTGCGCGGCAGGGTGAGCTGTCGTCGAAGCCAGGGCCACTGGCGGATCGGGAACAATCTCCACCTTCAGCACCGCGTCCGCGGCCACATCCACATAGTTGAGGTCCGCGCCGGCCACCGCCGCCCGGAAGTAGAGCCGCACCTTGTCGCCCTGCGGCTCCTGGCGCACGCAGTCGAACTCCGAGCCATTGCGCAATGTGACGTGCTCGCCGGCCCGCGCCGCCGGCACCAGGCCCAGCACCGCCGCCGCCAAGGCGACTCCACCTCGCCGCTGAAACCTGAGGATCATCACCATCGAGCCTACCAGAATCGAACCTACCAGAATCCTTTGGACCGTCGGGCTCAGCGGTCGTGAGCAGATAGCTGCACGCGCAACTATGCAGTTGCTCTCCTCCGGCGGCCCGGATAATATGCAACCAGAAGGTTGCCAATGGAACAAATGATCGAAACGTCGATCGAGCTGAACGCTCCCCTCTCGCGCGTGTGGCGGGCGCTCACTGACTACCAGCAGTTCGGCGAGTGGTTCCTGGTCAAGCTTGAGAACCCCTTTGTCCCCGGCCAGGCCACGAGCGGGTACATCACGCATCCCGGCTACGAGCACATCCGCATGGAGGTCGTCGTGCAGGCACTCGAGCCCGAACACACCTTCTCGTACACCTGGCACCCGTTTGCGGTCGATCCTACGGTCGACTACTCAGGCGAACCGTGCACTCTGGTTGAGTTCAAGCTGCAGCCATCCGCGGCGGGCACGCTGGTGACGCTGCGCGAGAGCGGCTTCGAGAAGCTTCCACCGGAGCGTCGCAGCATCTGCCTGCGGATGAACGAGGGCGGCTGGAGGCAGCAGATGTTGAACATCGAGGCGTATGTCGCGAAAAACGCGTAGAGCCTCGGCTGGCCGCGTGGTACATGCGCCGATCTTCGCGGCTCTAGGCGACGAGACACGCCTGGCCCTGGTTGGCCAGCTCAGCCGCGGCCGGCGGTGTTCGATATCGCAGCTGACCGCTGGTCCAAAACTCAGCGCGCGATCGCAGCTGACGCGGCAGGCGATCACCAAGCATCTGCGTGTGCTGGAGCGCGCTGGCATCGTGCATGGCGTGCGCGAAGGTCGCGAGAGCCTGTTTGCGCTCGATCCGCGACCGCTCGACGATCTGCGCCGATACCTCACGCAGGTCTCCGCACAGTGGGACAATGCGCTGGCACGGCTCAAAGCGTTCGTTGAAACGGACCAACAAGACGCTTAGCGGGCGGTACGTCAGGAGACGCCGGCCAGCTGCGGGACGGCAAGGTAGATCGCCTGCGCCACGCCATCCGCATCGTGGGTCGCGGTCAACGCCCAGCCGCGACCGGCAGCCATCTGGCGCAGGTCATCAGGAGCGTTGCCCATCAGCACCGGAAGGCCGGCCATCTCCAGCATCGAGACGTCGTTCCAGTTGTCGCCGATGGCCATGATCTCGGCGGGCGCAATGCCATGCGCAGCCCCCAGCCGCAGCAGCGCGGCGCCCTTGGAGCAGCCGGCGGGCAGGATGTCGACGATGCTCAGGTCGCGGTCCGGGTACTCGGTGCGGTTGAGCGAGATGAGGCCGTTCTCGCGCGCGTCGCCGACCGCCACGACGCACTCGTCTTCAAGCATGCGAGCCTCGGCGCGGCGCATCCGCTCCACCGTGCCGCAGAGCATCATCTGGATGGGCGCTTCGTTCTGCAGTGCAGCTTCAATCGGAACGACATGCTCGATGTAGGGCTCATTGGCGGCCATCCAGCGCCCGATGCTGGCGGTCAGGTCCTCAAGCTGCTCGACCACGAGTGACCCGCGCGCGTCTTCGCCCGACTCCGTGACCTTGTCGAAGGTGATGACCAGCGCGTTGCGAAACTCGCCCAGGTGCCCGCACAGCCACAGTGCGGTCCTGGTCTGCATCAGCGTACGCTCGACGGGTCGCGACGCGAAGTCCCGCACCACGGCGCCGTTCGAGCTCACCAGCAAGGTGTCGTCGCGCAGGCCCAGCCCGCGCAGCACGTGCATGGCGTAGCTGTGGCGCCGCCCGGTGGCGACCACGACCCGTATGCCGGCATCTTCAGCTGCCTTCAAGGCCGCCAGATTCACGGCGCCCACCTTGCCGTCCTGCCCCAGCAGCGTGCCATCCAGATCGAGCGCAATCATCCCAACTTCGGTCATGCTTCCATTCTCGCATCGAGCCGCGCTGGCAGCGATTCGGTACCGGCATCGATTCGGCTACCAGGCTACGGTTCGGCTACCAGGCTGGATTCGGCAGGCTGGATTCGGCTACCAGGCTAGGATTCGGCTACCATCGAGTGATGCCGAAGATCGCCTATCTTGAATCCGTTCGCAGCCATAACCGCGTCAGCGCGGACACACCGCAGACCCTCGACCCGGCCACGGCTGAAAGCCTTTACGTCCGCTATGACATGGACGAACTGCGCCACACCGCGCATCGCGACGCGCCCGCACGTTATGCCGCGGCGTCGCCCGCGTCGCTGGGCATGTGGCGCTACAAGGACGTTCTGCCCGCGGTCGAGCCGGTGACGCTCGGCGAGGGCTGGACTCCGATGATCCGCTCAAAACGCTACCCCGGCCTCTACATCAAGGAAGAGGGCAACAATCCCACGGGCAGCTTCAAGGCCCGCGGGCTGGCGCTGGCAGTCACCATGGCGAAGCACTACGGGCTGAAGCATCTCGCCGTGCCTTCGGCGGGAAATGCGGCCGGCGCGCTGGCGGCCTACTGCGCCGCTGCCGGCATTCAGGCGCACATCTTCATGCCGCAGGATGTCCCCTTCGCCAACTACCTTGAAGGCGTGATCTACGGCGCGGACGTGCACATGATCGACGGTCTCATCTCCGACTGCGCGCGGCTGGTGGGCGAAGCGATCAAGGCGCAGAAGGCAGCCAACACGCCGCCGAGCGAGACCTGGTTCGACATCTCCACGCTGAAAGAGCCCTTCCGCGTGGAAGGCAAGAAGACCATGGGCTACGAGCTCGCGGAGCAGCTTGGCTGGACCTATCCCGATGCGGTCTTCTATCCCACCGGCGGCGGCGTCGGGCTCATCGGCATGTGGAAGGCGTTCGACGAAATGGAAGAGCTGGGCTGGGTGGAGAAAGGAAAACCGCGCCCCAGGATGTACGCGCTGCAGTCGGCGGGCTGCGCGCCCATCACCCGCGCGTACAACGAAGGCAAGGACGTCAGCCAGTTCTTCGAACACGCCCAGACGTTCGCCGCCGGCCTGCGCGTGCCCAAGCCCTACGGCGACGCCATCATCCTCGAGATCGTGCGCGCCTCCGGAGGCCAGGCCATCGCCTCCACCGACGAGGAGATCCTGGCCAGCATCCTCGACTACGCCAGGCACGAAGGGCTCTTTCTCTCGCCGGAGGGCGCCGCAGCCACCGCCGCCTACGAGCGCCTGCTGAGCTCGGGCGAACTCAAGCCCACTGACCGCGTGGTCCTCTTCAACACCGGCGCGGGGCTCAAGTACACCGACATGACCGCCGAAGCCATGCACCTCCGCCGCCCCAACAGCCTGCCAACCTCCATGCCCGTGGGCGGCATCATCACGCCCGTTTGAGACCCGCTCGATCTGTCATACTTTGCCTAGGAGCCGCCCATGACGAGCGTTCAAATTCCCGACGACATCGCCCATCAATATGGAGGTCGCGCACGGGCGGCCGCATGCGATACGGAGACCTTTATCCGCCAAGCACTCATCTCCAAGCCCGAAGATATGGACGACATTGAGATTGCCGTTGAACGCCTGGCCAAGAAACAAACTCCCATCCCGATCGAGCAAGTGATGAAGAACCTTGGTCGGAACGATTAGCTTCGATCCCGACGCAGAGAAGGATCTGGCTCGGCTGGACGGCTCCGTGCAGCGCAGGATCACACACTACCCCCTCAGCAGAGTCTCCACATCACGCGACCCGGAAGATCTCGGCAAGCCTCTTCAGTGGCAAGCTCGCTGGCCTTTGGCGGTACCGCGTGGGTGACCACCGGATCGTCTGCCAGGTAAGGCGCGAAGTAGTTATCGTGCTTGTGCTTGCCCTTGGTCACCGTAACAACGTCTACGAACGAATCCCCTGACACATGACCCCCTTCCGCCGCGAGCTCGCTCCCATGCTGCGCATCGCGCTGCCGCTGGTGCTGGCCGAGGTCGGCTGGATGACCATGGGCCTGGCCGATACGGTGATGGTCGGCCACATGCCGCACGCCGCCGTGCCGCTCTCCTCCGCCGCGCTCGCGCAGGTGATCTTCAACGTGCTGGCGTTCGGCGTGGGCGGCATCCTGCTCGGGCTCGATACCACCATCGCGCAAGCTCACGGCGCGGGCGACTTCCCCGCCGCCGGCCGCTGGCTCTTCCAGGGCCTGCTGCTCGCGGCGGCGCTCTCCCTGCTGCTGCTCGCGCTCTTCGCCCTGGCGCCCTTCGGACTGCGCCATCTGCACGCGGACCCCGCCATCCTCGCGGGCGCTATCCCGACTCTTCGTGCGCTGGCCTGGGGCATCTTTCCGCTGCTCCTCTACTTCGTGCTGCGGCGTTACATCCAGGCGTTCAACCACGTGCGCATCATTGCGGCCACGCTCATCTCCGCCAACCTCATCAACCTGCTCTTTGACTGGCTGCTGATCTTCGATCACCAATGGACTCTTCTTTCTGCTCACGTCGCGTGGCACGGCCTGGGCGTAGTCGGCTCGGGCATCGCGACCTCGCTCGCCCGCCTCTACCAGGCCATCTTCCTCATCGTCGCGCTGCTGGCGGTGAACCGCCGCGGCAACTACGGCTTGTTTCTTGAACCGATCCGGCACAGCCTGCGTCCGCACGGGCCGAGCCTGCGTCGGCTGCTTGCGCTGGGGCTGCCGGTGGGCGGCAGCATCTTCGTCGAGATCCTCATCTTTGCCACGGTGACGTCCATCGCGGCCACGCTCGGACCGGTGCCCCTGGCTGGCCACGAGATCGCGCTCAATCTCATCTCGTTCACGTTCATGGTGCCGCTCGGCATTTCAGCGGCCTGCAGCGTGCGCGTTGGCCAGGCGATCGGCCGCGGCTCGGTCACTGAGGCGCGTGCCGCCGGCTGGGCCGCGATCGCGCTCGGCGCTGGCGCCATGCTGCTCAGCTCGCTTAGCTTCGTCACCCTGCCCCGCGCGCTCGCCGCCTGCTTCACGCACGATGCCGCCGTGATCGCCGCCTGCGTCCCGCTGCTTTACGTCGCGGCCATCTTCCAGTTCTGCGACGGTCTCCAGGTCACCGCGATCGGCGCGCTGCGGGGCGCGGGCGAAACGTTGTCGGGCCTCATCACCCACACCTGCAGCTACTGGCTGCTGGGCATGCCGCTCGGCATCTATCTCTGCTTCCGCCGCCATCTTGGCGTGCGCGGCCTGTGGCTGGGGCTCTCCGCCTCGCTGGTCGTCACCGGGCTCACCATGCTCTACCGCTGGAGCAGCAAGAAGCTGGTCGCGCTCTAGCGAACAGCCTAAAGCTCACGGCAGCGCGTCGCCTACCTGCGTCTTCGAGTGCGTGGTCAACGTTACCGCCGCGGCCACGATCAAGCCGCCGCCAACCCACGCGCTTGGCCCCAGCCGTTCGCCCAGCACCAGCACGCCCAGCAGCGAACCCATCAGCGGCTCCATGTTCAGCAGCACGCCGGCTTCCGACGCCGGCACCTGCGTCATGCCCCAGTTCCACAGCAGCGTCGTGGTCGCCGTGCACAGCGCGCCGCTTGCCGCCAGCGCCCACCATGCCCGCGCCGAGACATGCGCCACCGGCGGCCAGCCCCAGCCGATAGGCACGACCACCACCAGCATCAGCATGCCCAGGAACAGCCCGTAGGCGGTCACCACGATCGGCGAGTGCCTGCCCATCAACCGCTTGTTGAGCAGGATCCAGCCCAGCGCGATGCCAAGCGAGAACACCACCAGCAGATCGCCTGCGAGCGACGGGCCGCCTGCAGCTCCGTCGCGATGCCCACCCAGCGCGATCAAGGCCGCGCCCGTGGTCGAGCCGGCCAGCGCCGCCCAGCCCACCGCATCCATTCGCTCATGCGCGAAGACCGCCGCGCCCACCGCCAGGATCACCGGCATGGTTCCGACCATCAGCGATGCGTGGCTCACCGTCGTCAGCGACAGCCCGTAGAACTGGATGAGGAACTGCAGCGGCACGCCCAGCAGCGAGGCGATCAACAGCACGCCCCACTCGCGCCGGTTAAGCCTCGGCTTGTGCGTGATGAGCACCGGTAGCAGCACCAGGCAGGCGAATGCGAAGCGGTAGAACACCATCGCACCGACGTTCATCTCGGCGAGTGCAATCTTGCCGAAGAAGAATCCGCAGCCCCAGAACGCGCTCGCCAGCGCGCAGGCCGCAAACCCCAGCCCGCGCCTCTTCCTCACCTGAAACTCCATCCCTCCACTGTCGCACAGCCGCTATGTCGCGACCCCGCGCGCTACCAGACGCGGCAGCTATTCGCCGGCACCATGGGCGTGCCTGCCTTGCAGGCGAACGCGCCCGCGAACCCTGGCTGGTTCACGATCGGCCCGTTCGAGCGGAACTGGCTGGGGGAGTGTTCGTTGGTCAGCGTCTGTGAGCGCAGCGCCTCCGGCCGGTCACTCGAGCACCAGTTCTGCGCCCACGCAATGTAGAACCGCTGCGGCCCGGTGTAGCCGTCGATCTTCGCGTTCATGTCCGCGCCTTCCTTTCTGGCGCGATCCATGTACGCCATGTAGGCCAGCAGCAGCCCGCCGTTGTCAGCCGTGTTCTCGCCCAGCGTCAGCTTGCCGTTCACGTGCACATCGTCCACCGGAACGAACTGCCCGTACTCATTCACCAGGCAGTCCGTCTTGGCCTCGAACTTCTTGGTATCGTCAGGCGTCCACCAGTCGCTCAGGTTCCCCGCAGCGTCGAACTTCTTGCCCTGGTCGTCGAAGCCGTGCGTCAGCTCATGCCCGATCACCGCGCCGATGTGCCCGTAGTTCACCGCCTCATCCAGCTTCGGATCGTAGAAGTTCGGCTGCAAGATCCCCGCCGGGAAGTTGATGTCGTTCATGCTCGGGTCGTAGTAGGCGTTCACCGTGGGCGGCGTCATGCCCCACTCGCTGTGATCTACCGGCTGGCCTATCTTGCGCAGCTCGCGGTCGTTTTCAAACTCGTCGGCGCGCAGCAGGTTGCCCACCGCGTCGTCCGGCTTCACGGTCAGCGCGGAGTAGTCGCGCCACTTGTCCGGATAGCCGATCTTGTTGGCCACGGCGTGCAGCTTCTCCCTGGCCCGCACCTTGGTCGCGGGGCTCATCCAGTCCAGCTGGTCAATGTCGCGCTCCATCGCCTGCTCGATGTCGCCTACCATCTCCAGCATCTTCTGCTTGCTGTCGCCGGCGAAATATTGCTTCACGTACACCTCGCCCAGCGCCTCGCCCATGGCATCGTTCACGGCGGCGCTGCAGCGCTTCCAGCGCGCGCGCTGCTGCTCCACGCCGTTCAGCTTGCGCGCGTAGAAGTCGAAGTTTTCGAGATCAAACCGCCGCGGCAGCTGCGGCGCCGCATCGGTCAGCAGGTGGTACTTCATGTAGGCGCGCAGCGTCTGGATGTCGGTCGAGCGCACCATCCTGATCAGCGCCGGAATGTACTCCGGCGTGGCATCGTTGATCTCCGTCACATGCGGCGAATGCATGGCGTCCTCAAACTGCGAGAACATACTGAGCGGAAACTCCTTCGCCACCGTCGCCACCGGCACCAGGTGGTAGGTCTTCTCGGGCTCACGCATATCCACCACGCCCAGGCTGGCCTTCGCCAGGCCGGTCTCGAACGCCATGATCCCGTCGGACTCGTGCCGCGCCTGCTCGGGTGTTGCGCCGGCGAGTTCCAGCATCTTCGCCACGTGCGCGACATAGTCCTTGCGCAGCTGCTCGTCCTTGGTGCCGGAGCGCAGGTAGTAGTCCTTCTCCGGCATGCCCAGCCCGCCCTGCGAGATCGTCGCGATCTGCTTGCGCGCATCTTTGAGATCCTGCTGCTCGCCATAGCTGAAGAGCACGTTCACGCCCATGCGCTGCAGCCTGCCCACCACGGCCGCCATCTGCAGCAGCCCCATGGAGTCGATCTCCTTGAGCATCGGCGCCAGCGGCTCCAGACCCTTGCGCTCGATGGCGTCGGTATCCATACAGGCGTGGTAGTAGTCGCCGATCTTCTGCTCGTTGGGCGTTCGTTCCGCGCCGCCGGCGGCAGCCTTCTCCAGAATTCCGCTGAGCTCCTCGGTATTCACGTTCAGCAGGTTGCTGAAGCTGTTGGTGGCCGCCTGGTCCGGTGGGATGCGGTGGTTGGTGGCGAACTTTCCGCAGGCAAACTTGTAGAAGTCCTGGCAGGGATCCGCGGCCGTATCGATCGAGGAGAGATCAAAGCTCGGCGTAGGCTTGTAGGTTGGCTGCGCCTTGCTTTGCGCCGCGACCGGCGCAGTCGCCTGCGCGCCAGCCTGCGCGCCGGCTTGCGCGCCGGCCTGCGTAGTCCCGCCCCCGGTTCCCTGCGCCGCACCCACCCCACATAACAAACCCGCCCAGACCAGCACCAACCCTGTTCTTACCATCATTCCCCTGGTTTCTCCCGTCCCAATGTACACGCCCGGGTTAGACGCAGCGCCGGCCGCCATCGCAATCCGGGCGGATCAACCGATTGTCGCCCGCGTCCGTCTATGAAAGAGTAGAGACGGAAAGAGTAGAGACGGAACAGTAGAGACGCAGCCGTAGAGACGAGCGAAACTTAGAGACAGCAAACAGTAGAAGCAAGCAAACACCAGAGACGCACCCGCGCGATCGATCCGCCTCTTCCGCAAGGTGCTCCCTCCCGGCGAGGTGTCATTCCCGCAGCGCGACCCAGTAACCCGATGATGGTTTCCCTCCTCACCCCGTTCTGCTGCAGCGTGCTCCGGCGCGCTCTACCCATTGGCGGCCTGCGCAGTCGCACCGCCGCCGCTTTCCTCCTCCTGCTGTCGACTGCCACGTTCGCCGCTGCGCCGCGCGCCCCGAGGCCCAACGAGCCCGTTCTCTCCTTTCCGCTCGACACTCTCGGCTTCACGCCGCTGCCCGCGCGCTTCCTCATCGCCGGCGCCGCCACCTTCACGCTGCACTTCGTGGATAACACGCACCTGCTGCTCACCTTCCACAGTCGCGGGCTGCTGCCACGCCTGGCCGACTCCACCCCCGCTGACGACGACCGGAACGTCACTGCCGAGCTCATTGAACTGCCCTCCGGCAAGATCCTGGCGCGGACCACCTGGCGCACCCGCGACCAGGAGCAGTACCTCTGGCCGCTCTCCCACGGACGCTTCCTGCTGCGCATCCGCAACAAGCTCACCGTGTTCCAACCGCTACAGGATCTCGCCTCCGACACTCCCTTCCGCCAGCAGCCCTTTCTCGAGCTCAAGCGCCGCATCGCCTACATTGCCGCATCGCCCGGCGGAGACCTGCTGGTGGTCGAGACCGCGCCGCCCCGCCCCATCCGCACCGACACCACCACCGTAACGCCGCCGGCTGCGCCAGCCCAGCCGCAGGGGCAGCCTGGAACCTCCCCGCAGCTGAAGCGCCGGCCGTCCGGCCCGGATCCCGCCACGACTTCGGCCCGGCCCGCAACTCAGACCGCAGCCACAGCCCCCAAACCGCCGCAGCTGATCGACATCGAGTCCGAGCCGCCCGGCCGCCCGCCGGTCGACCTGCACTTCTTCCGACTGGTCGCGGAATCGAAGCCCGGCGAGCCTGATCGGCTGCTTGCCACGTCAGCCGGGGTGCTCAGCGCGCACAACCTGGTCAATGTGCCGATCACGGCTGAAGGCTTTCTGGACATCCTCAAGGAGAGCGACCGGGTCTACAACTTCGACTTCCAGTCGCACTCCGGCAAGCGCCTCGAGCTCTCGGCCTACGACACCACCTGCGCGCCGCGGCCATATTTCGTCAGCCGCACGGACTTCATCGCCTTCGGCTGCCACGGCGCGCCGGACAAGAGCCAGCTCAGCGCCTTCAACCTGCGCGGCGAGGAGCCATGGCTGACGGTCTACAGCGGCCAGTACATCTCGCCCTCGCTGGCCACTGCGCCCGACGCCGGCCGCTTCGCGCTTAGCCGCATCCTGCTTTCGAGCGCCGGCTACTTCGACGCCGACAACATCCAGCCCGATGAGCTCACCGGGCAGGAGATCGCCGTGATGCAGACGCACGACGGCCGCACCCTGCTCAAGGTACAGGCCTCGCCCATCCAGCGCACCGGGCAGAACTTCGACATCTCCCCCGACGGCCTCTCCTTCACCGTCATTCGCGGCGGCAATCTCGAGGTCTACCACCTGCCGCCGCTTACCGCCGCCGACCAGAAACAGCTGCAGCTCGCCGCGGCCAGCCTGCCGGAAAAGAACAGCGCCAGCATCCAGCTCATGTCGAAGAAGATCGCTGCGCCCAGCGCGGCCGAAGACGCCTCCAAGGCGCTCACCGTGCCGTCCGCTCCCGCAGCTGACATGGCCGCCCCGACGCCCTCCGCACCCGCGGCCGCGGAGAACACGGTAGGCGACGCACCGCCCGATGCCCCGCGCAAGCCGCCCACGCTCTACGACCCCGAACACCCCAAGCCGGCCGGGCCTCCATAGCCGGTTCAACAAACGCCCACAACCATGCCACAACGAAAACGGCCGATCCCGAAGGATCGGCCGTAGCTGTTATAGCAAAACTGTTACGCGGCTTTCTTGGCCAGCACTGCCGCCTTCACGCGGGCATTCAACCGGCTCTTGTAGCGGCTGGCGGTGTTCTTGTGCAGCACGCCCTTCTGCACGCTCTTATCCAGCACCGAAGCCGTGGCGCTGTACACCTTCATCAGTTCGCCCGTGTCACCCTTGGCAATCGCCTCTCGCAGCGTGCGCAGCGTGCCGCGCAGCTTGCTCTTGTTCGACCGGTTGTGAGCGGTCTTCTCAACCGTCTGACGCGCGCGCTTCAACGACGAAACATGATTTGCCATGAACTCTCTTCTCTAAAGGCCCGGCGCTCGGCGCGGGCGGAATGTGTACAGGCTTCAGGCCAGCCCTTGTCCGTGACACCAGACACAGCCCGCCGCACTCCCTGCAATCACCAAGTCTACGGATTTGCCCGCCTCAGGTCAACCGGGCGGCCCTGACAGCCGGTCTCCTCAGTTTTCCGTCGGCCGCTCGATATGATCCACCACCAGCAGGTCCAGCATCGCCCTGGCGGGAGTCACCTTCAGCCCCAACTGCTCGCGCAGCGCCTCCTCAAACGATGGCGGCTCGCCCTCCCGCGCCGCGTCCATCCCCCCCCCGCCCGCGCCGGCGGTATCCGGCGTCCACTCGATGACGAAGTCGTACCTGCCCTGAAGCCCCGTACGGTTCACCACCGGCCTGCCCATCCCGCCCATGCTCAGCGACTCGGCGATCAGGTCTAGGGTGGTATTGCGCGCACCCATCAGCCGCGACCGCCCGGTGGGCTGCATGGTCACGAACGAATCGCACATGGGCGGGAACTCCATCATCGGCTCGCCGCCCGGACCCCGTGTCTCGGGCGGCTTCACCACGTCGCAGGGCACACCCTCGCTATGCGGCCTCAGCCGCGCGCCGGTCAGTCCCGGCTTGATGGTCGTCAGCGCCAGCACAGGAACCTCGTGCGGCTCGAAGTGCACCGCCAGCTTGAACCGTTCTTCGAGCAGCGACCGCACCATCAGCCGCATCTGGTCCTTGGTCGGAGTTCCCGCGGCCCGCGCGTGTACCTCGAAGTAGTCCGTGGTCACCCACTTGGGCAGATGCGCCAGCATGGTCTGCACCTGCTCCCGCGTCAGCCAAAGCTTGTACGCAAACTGTATGTAGACCGAGAGCGGGAAATCCGCCGCGAACAAGCCGCCGTTGGGCGTGTAGTAATCGTCCGCGCTCAACATGAACGTTGGCTGGATAACATCAGCGCCTGGCTTGTTCTGCCGCACGGAAGCCACATCGAACGAACGCGCCTCACCGGCAGCCTCTTCCCATTCGCGCAGCGTCGCGGCCTGGTTTGCCAGAGGCTGCGCAAACGCCATTCCCTGCCCCAGTATGAGTAGAAAACCTAAGCTTCGAACGCCCCAGCTGAGCATGCCCGGTGGCGGCTTGCGACTTACTCGTGATGCAAGGCCCATGAACGTCATGTTACGCCGGCATCCGTACGGATGACTAACCTGATATCCACGCTTGACGCCCAGCCCCGGACCGTCTACTCTCCACTCATCATCGGCACCCGATTGGTTCTTCTCGCCAACCCGGCCCCAGCCACAGCACACCGTCCCGGTGTAGCCGGCCCCGCCCGCCGCAACTTCCCTGCGCCAAACCCATCTAATTCACTGAGAGCTTTCGAGCTCCTAACCCAGCTGTGCCCTGACGGAGGTCAGAAAACCGCTTGACCAAAAAAGCACTCGAAATCACCCCTGGTATCGAGCCCCTCTACGGAACCCGCGATGAAAATCTTCGTCTCCTCGAGGACGGTCTCCACATCACCATCGATCTACGTTCCGACGCCATCTACATTACCGGTCTGGATGCCCAGGTCGCCCGCGCCGCCCAGGTCTTCGCCGACTTCGACTCGCTGCGCCGCTCCGGCGTGATCCTGCAGAACGGCGAACTGCACGGCCTGCTGAAGCTGGTCGTCGCCGACCCCGCCTCCACCCTGCGCCAGCTGGTTGACTCCGGCAAGCAGCGCTCGGCCGGCGTCAAGCGCATGGTACAGCCGCGCTCACCCAACCAGAAGAAGTACGTCGAGGCGATCGAGACCCACGACATGACCTTCGGCCTCGGGCCGGCTGGCACCGGCAAGACCTACCTCGCCGTAGCCATGGCGGTCTCCGCCCTGCTGGCCAAAAAAGTCTCGCGCATCATCCTCGTCCGCCCGGCAGTCGAAGCCGGCGAACGCCTCGGCTTCCTGCCCGGCTCCCTGCAGGAGAAGGTCGATCCCTACCTGCGCCCGCTCTACGACGCGCTCTACGATCTGCTCGACCAGGAGAAGGTCGACAAGCTGCTCGAGCGCAACGTCATCGAGGTCGCCCCGCTGGCCTTCATGCGCGGCCGCACGCTCTCCGACGCCTTCATCATCATGGACGAAGCCCAGAACACCACCATGGAGCAGATGAAGATGTTCGTCACCCGCCTGGGCAACAACTCGAAGGCCGTGATCACCGGCGACCTCACCCAGACCGACCTGCCCAACCCGCGCAAGTCCGGCCTGCTGGAGGCGCTGCACGTCCTCGATGGCGTCGAAGGCATCCAGTTCTGCCACTTTGAAGATGTCGACGTGGTGCGTCACCACCTGGTGCAGCGCATCGTCCGCGCCTACGACACCTACGGCCGCACCCAGCAGCAGCTTCCGCTGGCCATCGACACCACGCTGCCAGGAGAGCCCGCAAGCAAGCTCCCGGCCGTCGCGAAACCTCAGTAGCAGGTGCGTCCGGGTCAACGCGAAGCAGCCGAGATGATCGTGGGCCGTACTCTTCCTGCTGATCCGTGTAAAGGAATCAGCTTCTGCGTCCACGTCAGGTCAACCCCCGGACTCCGAGAATCCAGCATTGATGCGCACTCTCCTCCTAGCCTCCGTCCTGCTCGCCATCCCGCCCTGTTTGCACGCTCAGCAGCCGCCCCCGAGCTCCGAGCAGCAACTCGAAGCGCTGCGTGCGCGATTCAACGACTTCGGCGGCCTGCACCGCTATCAGGCTGAGAACGAAGCACTCCCGCCTTCGGCGCCGGGCGTTCAACGCGTCGTCTTTTTGGGCGACTCCATCACCGACAACTGGGGCCGGCACTTTGGTTCGTTCTTCCCCGGCAAACCCTACGTCAATCGTGGCATCTCCGGCCAGACCACTCCGCAGATGCTCATCCGTTTCCAGCAGGACGTCATTCACCTTCATCCGGCAGCTGTGGTCATCCTGGCCGGCACCAACGACATTGCGCAGAACACCGGCCCCGAACCCAGGTCCGCCATTCAGGACAACTTCCGCTCCATGGTCGCCCTCGCCCGAGCCGCGCACATCCGCGTCATACTCGCCTCCGTGCTGCCGGCGGACCGGTTCCCGTGGCAGCCCGCCCTTGCCCCGGCAGCCGAAATCCGCGAGCTCAACGCGTGGCTCGCTGCCTACGCCAGTTCCGAACGCCTCGTCTTCCTGGACTACTACTCCCCGCTTACCACGCCGGAGGGCGGCATCAAACCGGATCTTGCCGTCGACCGCGCCGTGCATCCCAACGACGCTGGCTATGCCATCATGCAGCCTCTGGCCGAGGCCGCCATCGCCCGCGCGCTCGCCCGCCCTGCTCCATAGCTGTGTCATCCGCAGTGCATCGCGGCGTGCCGGATGCGATACCATAGGTTAGAGCGGCTTTCCCGCGCTCTACCGCGTTCCGACGCTGCGATGATCACCATCGACCCTCCAAGTAGTCCCCTCGACATCTCTTCCCTGAACAGATCCGCCCTCACACGTTTCCTCAATCGGGCGCGCGCGCTGGTCGGCCTGACCGGCCAGGTCCAGGTCCTCCTCACCTCTGACGCCGAGCTCAAGCGCCTCAACCGCACCTTCCGCCGCAAGAACAAGCCCACCGACATCCTCAGCTTCCCCACGCCGCCCGAGATCTCCGCAAGCCACGCGGGCGATCTCGCCATCTCGCTCGACACCGCCGCCCGCCAGGCCGCCGAGCACGGACACACGCTTCCCGCCGAGCTCCGCATCCTGCTCCTGCACGGCCTGCTGCACCTGGCCGGTGAAGATCACGAGAGCGACTCCGGCGAGATGGCCGCCCGCGAAGCCAGCCTGCGCCGCCAGCTCAAGCTGCCCGCCGGCCTCACGGAGCGCGCCCGATGACTCCGCTCCAGCACCTGCTGCATGGGCTGCCGCTTATCCTGCTCGTCGCCCTCGTCCTGCTGCTTCCGCTGGCCGCCTACGCCGACCGCATCTACTCCGAGATGGGCAAGTTCCTGGCCCGCGAGTACCAGGACAACATCGACTCCTGGGAACAGCGCGTGGAGCCTCGCCTTCGCCTCGGCCGCGAGTCCATCGTGCAGTCTGCCTCCGTCCTGCACCAGCTGTCGCTGGCCGGCATCGCCCTGCTTACCGGCCTGCGCCTCTACAGCGCCGGCTACCCCGGCTGGCGGGAGATTGTCGCGTCCCTCTGCGAACTCATCCTGCTCATTCTCATCTTCGACCGCCTCATCCCGCAGGTGCTCTTCGTCCGCACCCGCGGGCTGTGGTCGGTGCGCCTGCGCTATCTCCTGCAGGCGCTCTTCTTCCTCATCCTGCCCATCACTCTCCTGCTTGGTCTGCTGCTCTCCATCGTCGCGCTGGCCGAGCCCGAGGACACCGAAGAGGAGGAGCATCCTTCGGAAGCCATGGACGCGCTGCTCGAGGCCGGCGAGGAAGAAGGCATCCTCGAGGAATCAGATCGCGAACTCGTTCGTTCCGTCGTCGAGTTCGGCGACAAGGTCGTACGCGAGGTCATGACCCCGCGGCCCGAGATCTTCGCCGTGCCCGACACGCTCACGCTCGAGCAGTTCACCGCCGCCATCAACGAGCACGTCTTCTCCCGCGTGCCCGTCTACTCCGGCTCGCTGGACAACATTACCGGCATCGCCTTCGCCCATGACCTGCTGCAGGTGTCGGATGTCGCCGCCGCCACGCTCACCATCGCTCAGATCCAGCGCCCCGCCGCCTTCGTCCCCGAGACCAAGATGGTCGCCGAGCTGCTGCGCGAGATGCAGTCCGAAAAGCAGCACATGCGCATCGTCATCGACGAGTACGGCAGCGTCGCCGGCATCGTCACCATTGAAGACCTGCTCGAAGCCATCGTGGGCAACATCGCCGACGAGCACGATGAACACGAAGCCGACGACACCCCCATCCGCGAGCCCAACGGAGCCTACGTCGTCTCCGGCGCCTTCGAGCTCTCGCGCCTCCGCGAGCTCTTCGCCGACCAGTTCCCCTCGACCTCCCGCACCGCCCCCGACACCGACCCCAACGCCGACGACGCCTCCGATCCGCCCGAGCGCGAGACCCGCCGCGTCGACCCCTCCGATCCCACCGCCCTGCGCCTGCCCGAGCATTACGAATCCACCACCGTCGGCGGCCTGGTCAGCGAGCTCGCCGGCCACATCCCGCTGCCCGGCGAGGTGGTCGAGGAAGACGGTCTGCGCCTCGAAGTCCTCGCCTCCACCGACCGCCGCATCGACTCCATCCGCGTCTCGCTGGCCGCCTTCGACGCAGCCTGATACGCCGTCTACCAGACCACGCAGCGCTCGTCCGCCGGCCGCGTCATCGCAGATCCGGCCTTGCATCCGAATGCTGTCGCAAACGGAGCGAAGTTTGAGAGCGGGCCCAGCACGCGGTACTTCGCCACCGGATGCGGGTCGCCCTGCACCATCATCTTCTGCGTCTCCGGCCTGGTCTCGTCGCCGCGGAACTGCCCCCAGGCGATGAAGAACTGCTGATCCGGCGTGAAGCCGTCGATCCTCACATCCGACTGTCCCTGCGCCGTCTTCTTGAACGCCAGGAACGCGATCTTCACGCCCGCGAGGTCGGCGATCGACTCACCCAGGACCAGGTTCCCGTTGATGTGCACGCTGGGATCGCCATCGATCGAAAACCCGTTGAACTGTTTGACGACGCAGCCTGTCTTCGCCTTGAACTTGGCCAGGTCCGCCATCGTCCACCAGTTGTCCAGCTTGCCGGCCGCGTCGAACTGCGAGCCCTGGTCGTCGAAGCCGTGCGAGATCTCATGCCCGATCACCACGCCGATCGCTCCGTAGTTCACCGCATCGGTCGCGCCCAGGCTGAACGCCGGCGGCTGCAGGATCCCGGCTGGAAACGTGATCTCGTTGGCCACTGGGTTATAGCTCGCGTCGGAGGTGGGCGGAGAGAACTCCCATCGCCCGTGATCCACCGGCTTGCCGATCGTCGACCAGTTGTCCGCCACGTCAAAGCGGCTCGCCGCGATCACGTCCGCGAAGTAGTCGCCGCGCGTGATCGTCACCGAGCTGTAGTCCTTCCACTTGTCCGGGTAGCCGATCTTCACCCGCAGGGTCGCCAGCTTCTCGAGCGCGCGCTGCTTGGTCGCCGGAGCCATCCAGTCCAGGCCTTCGAGCGTGTCATGCATCGCCGCGATAATGTTCGCCACCATGGTCTGCGCGCGCTGCTTGGCCTGCGGAGGGAAGTAGCGCTTCACATACTCCTGGCCCGACGCCTCGCCCAGCACGCCGTCCACCTGCTCCGCGCAGCGCGTCGCGCGTGGCTTCAGCTCGCCCACGCCGGCCAGCTGCTTCTGGTAGAAGTCGAAGTGCGCATCCACAAACCCCTGCGACAGCGACATCGCCTCACCGTTCAGCACCTGCCACGCCAGGTACGTCTTCCACTCGGCCGGCGGCGTGGACGCCAGCCGCCGGTCCATCTCCGCCATGAACACCGGTTGATCCACGTTCACACTGCCCTGCGCCACCCCCGCACGCCGGTAGAATGCCGCCCAGTCGAAGTGGGGCGTCGTCTTCGCGAAGTCGTTAAAGCCCATCACGTGGTCGGTCGCGTGCGGGTCGCGCAGCGCTACGTTATCCAGCGACGCCTTGGCCAGCGCGGTCTCGAAGCTCATCACGGTGTCCGCCTTCTGCCTGGCGTCGGCCTCGCTGGCGCCGCTCAGCCGGAAGATCTTCGCCACGTACACCAGGTAGCCGGCACGAGCATCGGCAAAGCGCTTCTCCGGCTTCAGATAGTAATCGCGGTCCGGCAGCCCGAGCCCGCCTGCGCTTACCTCCGCGATCACCTCGTTGGGCTGATGCTGGTTCGGGCTCCCGTAGAACTGGAACGGAGCCATCAGCGCCACCGCCTGCAGCTCGCCGATCTCCTTCTCAACGCCCGCGCGATCGTGGATCGCAGTGATCGCGTCCAGCATGCCCTGCACCGGCTTCATGCCGGCGAGATCCACCGCCTTCACATCCTTGCAGGCGGCGTAGAAGTCTCCGGAGACCTGGCCCGGGCTGCCCTTCGCCTGCCCGGGCTGCGCCGAGACCTCGTCCAGAATGACGCGCAGTTGATCCTTGTTCATCTCACCCGCCTGCCACCGCCGACTCCAACGTTCCATCGAGGCCGGAATCGGGTTCTGCGCGCGCCAGCTGCCGTTGGCAAAGTCGTAAAAATCGTCGCAAGGCTGGGCTTTGCGGTCCATATCGCTCAACTCGATGCCCTTCAACGCACCCTCCTGCGCGTGCGCTGCCGCCGCCGCCATCACGGCGGCCAACACAGCCGTCAATGCCTTCTTCTCCATCGTTCCCTCGCCCGTCGCATTGAACTGCCTATGCGCATCTACGCTACACCTCCGCGCCCGGTTCCAATCATTTGGTTCCAGTCATTTCGCCCGGCCGCTGCGCTTCGAGGCGTCCCTCTGCTTTCGCCCCTTCACGCCACCGGAGTATGCTGTCTCGCATGCTAGGCAACCGAACCTGGGAGTCGTGGATCGCGCAGTACTCGGAGAGCCATCAGCACCCGCTGAACCGGCTCACCCACACCTTCGGCATCCCCATGATTCTCCTTTCGGCCCCCACGCTCATCGCCGGCATCTTCTGGCGTCCCGCGCTGTGGTGGGCGCTGGCGCTCTTCGTCCTTGGTTGGGCGCTGCAATTCCTCGGCCACGCCATCGAGGGCAAACCGCCCGAGTTCCTCTCCGACTGGCGTTTCCTGCTCGTTGGCTCTCGCTGGTGGGCGGCCAAGATGCGCGGCAGGGTCTAGGCCTCTGTCGAAGCTCCCCGCGCAAGCAAAAGCGGGACCCCGTCCGGGATCCCGCCTCTTCCTTCCAAACGAAAAGCTACGCCTTCAGGAACCGCCGCCGTGCCACGCCGAACGCGCCCAGCGCGCCCGTGCCCAGCAGCACCAGCCCGGAGGGCTCCGGTGTCACCGTTGCCGCAGCCGCGGGCGCCAGTGATCCGCCCGTGATGTTGTCGAACAGATTTGGGCTGTAAATCTGCAGGTACGACTGTTCGTTGGTCGTTCCACAGGCTCCATGGCAGATGCTCAGGCTACCCGTGCCAATGCTGGCCGTCGCGTAGTAGAGCGCCACCTGGCCGTTAGAACCGGTGATGAAGTCCTCACCCACTCCCTGGAACGTGTTCTCCTGGGTGTTGGTCGTGAACGAGTTGCCGTTGTACATCAGGCTGGCCGAGGTAATCTCATCGGTCGTCGTGTTGATCGTGACCGTTCCGGTCAGCGTGCCCGGACCCGCAGTTTGATAGGTAATCCCGGTCAGGCTGTAAGTAATGGTGGCGGCGTGGGCGGCAGCGTGCAGGCCGGCAAGACAGAGAAATGCAGCAGCAGAGCGGATGAAGCGCATGAAAACGGGTCTCCTTGGGTTGGGTCGCCGCAAAACACACCAGTACGAACAGCAGAATCGAACGTGCTGCCCCGAGAGTACTCACACGTGTGTCTGGCAAGCTGTACCTGAACAATAGCAGGAAAGTTGTACGAGCAGTCTGAATTCCTACAACTTTGATGTGATCGAAGCGAGGGCTGCACGGCATCCCGAGCCCGCTGCCGCCTTGCCGCGCAACCCCGTCCAGGCCGCGGCGCATAATAGAACCCGATGCCCTTCCGCTCCGGTTTTGTCTCCATCATCGGCCGTCCCAACGCCGGCAAGTCCACGCTGCTCAACGCGCTGCTCGGCCAGAAGCTCGCCATCGTCACGCACAAGCCGCAGACCACGCGCACCCGCATCCAGGGCGTGCTTGAAATCCCCCTCAAGAAGAAGACCAAGGCCGATCCCGGCCATCCCGCCGCGCAGCTCATCCTCGTCGACACGCCCGGCATCCACAAGCCCGACACCCAGCTCGACCGGCGCATGATGCAGGAGGTGCACGAGGCGCTCGAGACCCGCGACGCCGTCCTCTTCATCGTCGACGTAACCCATCGTCTGCCGAAGACCGAGACCGGCAAGATCACCGGACGCATGACGCTCTCCGCCGCCGAGGACGACTTCTCGCTGCAGCTGATCAAGAAGCTCGGCCACGACGGCCGAGCCTGCCCCGTCCTCCTGCTGCTCAACAAGATCGACCAGATCTCCCCCGCCGAGATCATGCCGCTCATCGCCCACTGGTCGGCCCTTCACGACTTCGCCGAGATCATACCCATCTCCGCGCGCAAGGGCATCAACCTCGACCTGCTGCTGGACAAGATCGTATCTCACCTCCCCGAGGGTCAGCGCTTCTTCCCACCCGACCAGCTCACCGACCAGCCCGAGCGCTTCCTGGTCGCCGAGCTCATCCGCGAGAAGATCCTCCTGCTCACCGGCGAGGAAGTCCCCTACTCCACCGCCGTCATCATCGAAAAATACGAGGAGCCGCCGCCCCAGAAGGGCAAGCCCAAACCCGGCGCGCGCCTGCCCGTCACCCGCATCGCCGCGGCCATCTTCTGCGAGCGAACCGGCCAGAAAGCCATCCTCATCGGCAAGCAGGGCGCCATGCTCAAGCAGATCGGCACCGCCGCCCGCAAGGAGATCGAGTCGCTGCTCGGCACCCGCGTCTTTCTGGAGCTCTTCGTCAAAGTCCAGGAGGACTGGCGCTCCAAGCCCGCCTTCATCGAAGACCTCGACTGGCGCCGCCAGCTCGAACAGATCGCCGCTAGGCAAGCCGCGGACGAACACTAGCGTCAAGCGCTCAGCCTACTCCTTCACGCTCACGCCCAGCGCCTTCATCTTCCTGTACAAATGGCTCCGTTCCAGTCCCAGCCCCTCCGCGGCGCGGCTCACATTGCCCCGGCATTCATCGATCTTTTTCAGGATGTAATCCCGCTCATACGCCTCGCGCGCCTCGAGCAGCGTGGCAAACTCCTCCCCGCTGCCGGCGGCCAGCCCCGCCGTCGCCTTGCCCGGCTCGCGATACACCAGCATCGGCAGATGCTTCTTCTCAATCCGCTGCACCTTGGGATTCAGGATCAGGACCCGCTCTACCAGGTTGCGCAGTTCGCGCACGTTGCCGGGCCAGTAGTATTGCCTCAGCGCGGCCAGCGCATCCTCGGTCATCTCCACCCGCGGCCGGCCATACTGCGCGCCAAACTCAGCCAGAAACTCCTTCACCAGCAGCGGGATGTCTTCCTTGCGGTCGCGCAGCGGCGGCACGAAGAACGGGATCACGTTCAGCCGGTAGAACAGATCTTCGCGAAAGTTCCCGCGCGCAATCTCCTCTTCAAGATCCTTGTTGGTCGCCGCGATCACCCGCACATCCACGTGCACCGGATGGCTCGCGCCCACCGGCAGAAATCTCTGCTCATCGAGCGCCCGCAGCACCTTGGCCTGCGTCTTCAGGCTCATATCCCCAACTTCATCCAGGAACAGCGTCCCTCCATCGGCGCGCTCGAACGTCCCCCGCTTCTCCGCCGGCACGCCCGAGCCGCCGCCGCCCGGCGCAGCTCCATGCCGATACCCGAAGAGCTCCGTCTCGATGTAGTCCTCCGGAATCGCCGCGCAGTTCAGCTCCACAAACACGCGATCCTTCCTCAGGCTCTCGGCATGCATCGCGCGCCCGATCAGCTCCTTGCCCGTTCCGCTCTCGCCAAAGATCAGCACCCGCCCGTTGGTCGGCGCCATCAGCTTGATCTGCTGCCGCAGCGCCTTCATCGGCACGCTCGTGCCCGTCACCGTGCCCTTCACCGCAAGCTGCCGCTGAAACTCCGCGTTATCCTCGCGCATCTGCCGCGACTTCATCGCGTTCTTCAGCACGATGAGCGTCCGCGCCAGGCTCAGCGGCTTTTCAAGGAAGTCGTACGCCCCCAGCTTGGTCGCGCGCACCGCCGCCTCAATCGTCCCGTGCCCCGAGATGATCACCACCTCCGGCACGTTGGCCGCGTCCATCCGCCGAATCTCCGCCAGCGCATCCAGCCCATCGCGGTCCGGCAGCCAGATATCCAGCAGCACCACTTCGTACGCCGCATCGCGGATCAGCGCCAGCGCCTCACCCGCCGTCGCCGCCGTAGTCACCAGGTACCCTTCCTCCTGCAGGATCGACTCCAGCGACTCCCGGATCTCCGCCTCATCGTCGACGATCAAGACATGATTCAAACCCGCACCTCAGCCTTCGGTCCTGCCATTTGCCCTCGCCTCTAGATCGCTGTCAATCGGTGTTCATCGGCGTTAAGCCTCTCGCCTGGGCCGGCGTCCTCGCCAGGCTCCACGCCGTTCGCCACCCGCAGCTCCACGATAAACTTCGCTCCCGCAGGCTCATTCTTCTCCGCCCGAATCGTCCCTCCATGCTCCTGGATGATCTTCGCGGCGATCGCCAGCCCCAGCCCGGTACCACGCTGCTTGGTCGAGAAGTACGGCAGGAACAGCCGCTCCTTCATCTCGTCGGTCAGCCCCGGGCCGGTGTCCGCGACCGTCAGCTCCACCATGCCGTTCGGCAGCAGCGCCGTCCCCACCCGCAGCTCGCGCAGCAGGCTATGCTGCATCGCCTCCACCGCGTTGTCCACCAGGTTGCCCAGTGCGCGCTTCATCGCCTCCGGATCGGCCAGCACCAGCGGCAGATCAACTGCCATCCGCCGCGCGATGCGCACATTCTGCGTCCTGCCCGCGAACAGCGCCAGCGAGTTCTCGACGATCGTGTTCAAGTCCGCCGGCCGCGGCATCGAGGTCGGGAACTGCGCCAGCGCCGCGAACTGATCCACCAGCCCGCGCATCGACTCCACCGACGTCGAGATCACCTCGCTGCAGCGCCGGATCACCGCCACCGACGGCGACTCCACCTCCGCAGCTTTCAACGTCGCATCCAGCCGTTCGATATGCCGTCCAATCTGCTCCGCGCTCAACGCGATCGGCGTCAGCGGATTCTTGATCTCGTGCGCCACCCGACGCGCCACCTCCTTCCACGCGCTCTGCTTCTGCGCGCGCAGCAGCTCCGTCGCGTTTTCGAGCACCACCACGTAGCCCAGATGCTCATGCCCCGCGGCTTCGAGCAGCGCCACCGTCACCAGCAGGTTCAGCGTGCCGCCCCCAGTGCCCAGCGGGCCGCCCGCGCTCATCTCCATCTCGCCGCTCGCCGACCCCATCCGGTGGCTGCGCCGCATCAGCCGGTCCAGCCCCTCCAGCATCTCGGCCGGAAACACATCTTCAATCGCCTGCCCGATGAACGGCCGCTGCCCGCCCGGATCCAGCATCTCCGTCAGAGCGCGGTTCGTCAGCACGATGCAGCGCCGCGCGTCGATCGTTGCCACTCCGTTCGGTATCGTTTCGAGCATCGTCTCCAGCTCGCCGCGCCGCGCCTCCAGCGCCGCATTGGCCGCGCTCAGCAGCCCGGTCGACGCCTCCACCTGCGCCCGGCTGCCCTCCAGATCCTCGGCCATGTGGTTGAAGCTCCGCACCAGCTCGCCCAGCTCTTCGGTCGCGCTCTCCTGCACCCGGTGCCCGTAGTCCCCGGCCGCGATTGACTCCATCGCATCGGCCAGCGCCTCCACCGGCTTGGTCACCTGCTTGGACATGTGCAGCGCCAGCCAGCACGCCGCGAACAGCGCCAGGCTCGTCATCATCCCCAGCAGAAACATGTACGTCGTCCGCACCGACCGCCGCGCCTGCACCAGCGTCATGTACGCCGCCGCCGCGCGATGCAGGTCCTCCATCGTGGCCGACATGCCGCGCGGCAGCGGCAGCCCCGTCACCACGTTGCGCACTGATCCCGCGCCCGCCCCACCCTGCTTCATCAGCGTCGCCGAGCCCAGCGCGAAGTCCCTGCCGCCCAGCGTGAACACCGGATTATCTCCGCGCTCCGCCGCCGCCAGCAGCTCCGCATTCGCCGGATCGTTGGGGTCCAGCGTCTCGCTCGCCTCGGCCGGCCGGGGTTCCGCCGGACTGGCATCCTGCTCTTCCCCGGCCGCGTTGGTCATCTGCTCCGGCAGCAGCGGCTTCACCGTCGCGCCTGCGCCCGCACGTTGCGGCACATTCAGCGCGGCCACTGCGCGGCCATCGCGGAACACCACCACGAACCCGCCCTGCAGCGTAATCGCATGCTGTTCCAGCACCCGGCTCACTGCCTGCCGGTTGGCCAGTTCGCCCCCGCCGTCGCGCATCGAGGCCAGCGACGGCAGCCCCGCCGCAATGCTCTCCGCCTCCGCCTTCGCGTTGGCCGTGGCATACTGCGCCAGCTCCTGCGCCATACGGTTCGAGTCGTCGCGCAGCTCCGTCACCGGCTGCTGAAACCAACGCTCCACCGCCCGGTTCATCAGCCCATAGCTGAAGATGAACATGAACGAGATCGGCAGCAGGCTCACCAGCACCGCGCCCCACAACATCCGCGTGCGCAGCCGGCTGCCCATCACCCGGCTCTTCTGGTCCGCGTACAGCTTCAGCAGGTTGCGCGCCAGCATCACCAGCACGGCCACGAACAGCAGGAACGCCAGCGCCGAGAGCGCCGTGTAGATCGCAATCTGCTCCGTCGTCGCCGGGCTCAGAAACTCCAGCTTGAACGCATTCATAGCGGCCAGGCCCAGGAACAGCACCAGCAGCCCCACGCCCAGCGCAATGCTCCAGCCCTTCCGTCCCTGCGAACTCGTCGTCATGTTGGACTCAGCTCCCGGTCCGCGTCCCGTTCCTTAGCGGCAGATGCTCTTGAGGCGATCATAGGGCTTCGTGTGCGGCGGCAGACCGGCCTTCGATATGCCGCGCTTGATTGCCATCATATCGGTCAGGCTGTCGCCGTCAACGTACGCAATGTCCGGGTCCTCGCGGTAGACCGGATCCGCGGCCGCCTGCGGCAGCGTAATGAAGCCGAAGCCGCGCCCGCGATAAAGCTCGAGCAGCTCCGGCAGCATCCGCGCGTCGAACGCGCCCACATGCATCAGCAGGATGTACGGAATGTCGCGCCCCCAAACCGCCTTGGCATACGCCCGATACAGCATGATCCATTCGTCCGCCGTCGCCAGGTAGCTGTCGTGTAGCTCCTTCAGCGACGCCTGGTCCTGCTTGGCCAGGCAGCGCGTATACGGCTCGTTCCACAGGTAATCCTCGAAATCCATCGTGACCTCCGCCACCTGGTAGTGCTGGCCGGTGAGCCACTTCCGGATCTCGCGATGCTTCTCCACCGTCTCCCCCTCCTGCAGAAACGGGTAGCGAAACCAGTGCCAGTCTTCAGCACCCATCAGCCCGCGCAGCAGCGGCTGGTCGGCTTCGATCTCCGCTTCGAACTGATAAGCAGCGGTGTTCGCCAGGTTGGGGTGCGACCACGTGTGGTTGCCCAGCGGTTGACCCGCGGCCCGCCACGCCTGCAGTACCGCCATCGTCTCCGGCTGCTCCTCCGTGCGCACGCCGTTCACAAACCCGTAGGTGGGCGGCATCTGTTCACGCTGCAGCGTCGCCAGAATCGCCTGGATAATCTCCAGCCGCGTCTGCTCCGGCGGACGCGCCCCATGCGCCGGCAGGTCGTCGAAGGTGACCGCTAGCTGCAAACCGCCCGCTACTCCGGCCGGCGCCCCGGCCTGTGCGCCTCCCTGCGCGCCAGCCTTCAAGCACGCGCCCAGACAGGCGCCCAGCATAACCATCGCCGCGAGCCTACAGCAGCTCCGCAACCGGCCTCCACTCCCGTCCCTGCGCCTGCGCCACCGCTGCATACGTCAGCGCTCCCTCATACGTGTTCACGCCCTCGGCAATCCCTTTGTCCGCCTGGATCGCCGCCTTCGCGCCCAACTTCGCCAGCCGCATCAGGTAGGGAAACGTCGCATTGGTCAACGCCAGCGTCGACGTATATGGCACCGCCGCCGGCATGTTCGTCACGCAGTAGTGCACCACGCCGTCCACCACGTAGCTCGGGTCGCTATGCGTCGTCGGCCGCGCCGTCTCAATGCATCCGCCCTGGTCGATCGCCACATCCACCACCACCGCGCCCTTCTTCATCTTCGCCACCATCCCCCGGGTGACAATCTTCGGCGCCGCCGCCCCCGGAATCAGCACCCCGCCGATCACCAGGTCCGCATCGCACACCGCCCGCTCCACGTTGTAGCTGTTGCTGGCCAGCGTCAGCACCCGCCCCTGGAAGATATCGTCCAGCTCCCGCAGCCGGTTCAGGCTCAGGTCCACGATCGTCACCCGAGCCCCCATCCCCAGCGCGATCTTCGCCGCATTCGTCCCCACAATCCCGCCGCCGATCACGCACACGTTCCCCGGCGGCGTCCCCGGCACACCTCCCAGAAGCACCCCCCGCCCGCCATGTTCCTTCTCCAGGTACGCCGCGCCCACCTGCACGCTCAGCCTTCCCGCCACCTCGCTCATCGGCGTCAGCAGCGGCAGCGTCCCGGCCGCATCGCGCACCGTCTCATACGCGATCCCCACCACCTTCTTCTCGAGCAGCGCATCCGTCAGCGCCTGCAGCGGCGCCAGGTGCAGATACGTAAACAGCACCAGCCCCTCGCGAAAGTGCCTGTACTCTTTCTCGACCGGCTCCTTCACCTTCACCACCATCTCCGCCAGCCGCCACACGTCATAGGCGCAGCCCACGATCTCCGCCCCGGCTGACTGATAGTCATCATCCGTGGCCGCGCTCAGCGCTCCCGCCTGCGTCTCCACCAGCACCGTGTGCCCCGCCTCCACCAGCGCCTTCACCCCGGCCGGCGTTACCCCCACCCGGCTCTCGTGATCCTTCACTTCCTTCGGCACACCAATCGTCATCCAGCGTCTCCTCAACCCCTAGAAGTATCGCACCACACTCGTGAGCCCGTCCCATTCCTGTAAGGTTCCCACCTCTTTCCTCCTCTCAGCGCGCCCCACCCTGCCTCCGCCTCGTCCCATGCCTAAACCCGCGTACAATGAACCTTCAGGCCTTTATCCGCCATCTCCTACTCCAGGAACGCCGCACAGCATGTCTTCAAACAACTTCCAGACCCGGTACTCGCGCGTGCACAACATGCGCTCGCTGTTCTCGCTCTTCTCGTCCGATCTCGCCATCGATCTCGGCACCGCGAATACCCTCGTCTTCGCCCACAACAAGGGCATCATCGTCAACGAGCCCTCCATCATCGCCGTCAACCAGGTCACCGGCGAGATCGAAGCCGTCGGCAAGGAAGCCAAGGAGATGCTGGGCCGCACTCCCGGCAACATCGTCGCCATCAAGCCTATGAAAGACGGCGTCATCGCCGACTTCAAGCAGACCGAAAAGATGTTGAACTACTTCATTCAGAAGGCGCACAACCGCAAGATGCTCGTCCACCCGCGCATTGTCATCGGCGTCCCGTCCGAGATCACGCAGGTCGAAAAGCGAGCCGTCATGGACTCCGCCTACAGAGCGAAAGCATCTGAGGTTCACCTGGTCGAACAAGCCATGGTCGCCGCCATCGGCGCCGGCCTCCCCATCACCGAGCCCGGCGGAAACATGGTCGTCGATATCGGCGGCGGCACCACCGACATCGCCGTCATCTCGCTCGCCGGCATCGTCTACTCGCGCTCCGTCCGCATGGCCGGCAATCAGATGGACGAGGCCATCATCACCTACATCAAGCGCAAGTACAACCTGCTCATCGGCGAGCGCACCGCCGAGCAGATCAAGATGGAGCTCGGCTCCGCCTTCCTGCTCGACCAGCCGCTGTCCAAGACCATCACCGGCCGCAACCTCATCGAGGGCGTCCCCAAGACCATCACCATCGACGACTCCGAGATCCGCGAAGCTCTCGCCGAGTGCATCGCCACCATCATCAACGGCATCCGCGTCGCGCTCGAGCGCACCCCGCCCGAGCTCTCCGCCGACATCTCCGACCGCGGCATCGTCCTCACCGGCGGCGGAGCCCTCATCAAGAATCTCGACAAGCGCATCCGCGAAGAGACCGGCCTCCCCGTCTCCATCGCCGACGATCCCCTCGCCTCCGTCGTCCTCGGCACCGGAGCCATGCTCTCCAACTTCAAGCTCCTCCGCAAGATCTCCATCGACTAGAGCAAGCTAGCTTCCTCTTGTTTTTGTCATTCCCGAAGGAAATCTGCTGTTGCTGTCTCTGCTCGGCAGTTGACCATCCCCGCAGCTTAGGCATCGGTCCGGCCTGGTCTTACAGGGGACGCGTGTCTTCAGGCCGAAGGCCCAGGTGTCAGTATCGTTGAGCCCTGAGGGCTGAAGGCCCGACACATAGTGCTGCGTCGGAGGTCCAAACGCGCCCCGCCCCCGTGTTACCTTCTCCTCATCACCATGAGCACGTTTCCCCTCAAGCCCACGCACGCACCCGTCAAGGCCTACTTCGCCGCCCTCTCCACCTTCCAGTTGCACGGCCACACCACCGAAGGCAACACCCGCTCCGCCTTCGCCGACCTCCTCAAGAAGTGCTGCCAACCTTACGATTGGCACCTGACCGAAGAGTTCCGCTTCAAAGGCACGGCGAAACAGGACCTCCGCGCCGACGGAGCCCTCATCGATCGCTTTACCCTGCAACACGGCATCTGGGAGGCCAAGGACTCCGAAGACGACCTCCACCGCGAGATCAAAGCCAAGCTCGCCAGAGGCTATCCCAGCATCAACACCCTCTATCAATCACCCACCCACGCCGTCCTCTACCAGGACAACCGCATCGCCTTCGAGGGCGACATCACCGCCCCTGACCAGCTCGTCGAAGTCCTACGCCTCTTCTTCGAGCACCAGCAGCCCGACATCCCCGACTGGAAGGAGGCCGTCACCCAGTTCTCCGCCAAGATCACCGAACTTGCCGGCGGCGTCAACAAAATTCTCGCCGACGAGCACAAGCGCAACCCCACCTTCCGCGAAAACTTCCAATCTTTCGCCGACCTCTGCAAACAATCCATCAACCCCGACCTCTCCGACGCCAGCATCCAGAACATGCTCGTCCAGCACCTGCTCACCGAGCGCATCTTCCGCAAGGTCTTCAACAACAACGAGTTCCTCTCCCGCAACGTCATCGCCGCCGAGATCAAAAGGTCATCCGCTCCATCACCGCCAGGCACTTCTCCCGCGACGAGTTCCTCAAGCCACTCGACCGCTTCTACAAGTCCATCGAGCGCGCCGCCGAGGCCCAGACCGAGTACACCGAAAAGCAGCACTTCCTCAACGCCGTCTACGAAAAGTTCTTCCAGAACTTCGACCCCAAGCAGGCCGACACCATGGGCATTGTCTACACCCCCCAGCCCATCGTCGACTTCATGGTCCGCTCCGTCGAAGAAATCCTCCAGCAGGAGTTCGGCAAATCACTCTCCGACTCTGGCGTCCACATCCTCGACCCCTTCACCGGAACCGGCAACTTCATCACCCGCATCATGCAGCAGATCAAGCGCTCCGCCCTTCCTCACAAGTACGCCGAAGAACTCCACTGTAACGAGATAATGCTCCTCCCCTACTACATCGCCAGCATGAACATCGAACACGCCTACATGGAGAAAGTTGGACAGTACAGACCTTTTGAAGGCATCTGCTTGGCAGACACCTTTGACCTGACGGAGGGTAGCCAAAAATCTCTTTTTGTCGCTGAGAACAGCGCTCGTGTCGAGAGACAGCGGAAGAGCCCTATCACCGTAATCATAGGCAACCCTCCATACAATGTTGGTCAGAAGCGCGAAAACGACAACAACAAGAATCGCTCGTATAAGGTTCTGAACCGGAGGATCTCAGACACTTACGGTCGCGACTCTGCGGCATCTAGCCTCAGTAAGCTAGACAACCCTTACGTCAAAGCTATTCGCTGGGCTAGCGATCGGATCGGGGACTCTGGTGTGGTTGCATATATCACAGAATCCGGTTACGTCCATCAGCATGCGTTTGATGGGATGCGCTACCACCTTGCACAGGACTTCGACCGCATCTACATTGTAGATCTAGCAGGGGACGTTACAACCCATCCGCAATACGCAGGTACTACACACAACGTCTTCGGAATACGTTTAGGCGTTAGCATAAGCATTTTCATTAAGAAAGGGCCGAAGACCAGGAGCGTAGAGATTGGTTATCTCGCGCAGCCGCCGGAATGGAAACGCCAGCATCGGTTGGATTATCTGAGCGGCACTAAAAGCGCCTGCGGGATGAAGCTCGAATCCCTGTTACCTGACAAACACCAAACTTGGTTGACTCATACGCTTGCGAGCGATTTCGGCACCTTATTGCCAATGAGAGTAAGAGGCGGCGATAAACATCAGGAAGAAGGCTGCATCTTTGCTCAATCAAGCATTGGAAGCAATACAGGTCGCGATATGTGGGCATACAACTTTTCGGAAAAGGCGCTGATGGCCAATGCCTCTAAATTGCTTGGCACCTATAAAGCGGAGGTCGATCGTTGGAAAGCTCAAAAAGAGCGAGTAAAAGCCTCAGCCTTCGACTCGTTTGTTATAAACGATGAAACAAGGATCAAGTGGAGCAGCACGCTCAAGGCTGCTGCTAGAAACGGAAAGCAAATACCCGTTGATCGCGCTAAAGTAATTACGTCGCTGTACAGGCCCTTCACCAAGAAATTTCAGTACTTCACGCAATACTTTACACACCGTAGATCTAATCAGCAGCACTACTTTCCATCATCTTCTACCCAAAACCGGCTATTGGTAGTGTCAACGTACGCGCGAAGTCCCTTTGCCGTCTTCGCTTCAGACCGAGTGACAGACATCAATTTCTACGTTGAACCTGTTCAGACATTTCCCTTTTATTACTATGACGAAGACGGCACCAATCGCCGCGAGAACATCACCGACTGGGCCCTCGCCGAGTTCCGCACCCACTACGCCGACAAGACGATCACCAAGTGGAACATCTTCCACGCCACCTACGCCGTCCTCCACCACCCCGAGTACCGCACCCGCTACGCCGCCAACCTCAAGCGCGAACTTCCCCGGATCCCCTTTCCGACCGACTTCCCCGCCTTCGCCGCAGCGGGGGAGCGCCTCATGGAACTCCACATCGACTACGAAAAGCAGCCCGAGTACCCCCTCGAACAGATCGAGAACCCCTCCAAAGAAGTCGAAGTCACCTACCGCGTCGAGAAGATGCGCCTCAACCCCAAGGACCGCTCCGAGCTCCGCTACAACGACTTCCTCACCCTCCGCGGCATCCCCGCCGCCGCCTTCGACTACCGCCTCGGCAACCGCTCCGCCCTCGAATGGGTCATCGATCAATACCGCGTCTCCACCGACCCCCGCTCCGGCATCCGCAACGACCCCAACCGCCCCGAAGACCCCACCTACATCCTCCGCCTCATCGGCCAGGTCATCACCGTTTCGCTCGAAACCCAGCACATCATCGCCGCCCTGCCCTCCCTCAACCTCGGCGCTCCCGGTTCAGTCCCAGCGGAAGGCGATCCAGCTTGAAACGCTGCGCAAAAAACCGTGTCAAGCCCCAGACCACCCGGCATCCCGAGCATCTCCCTGCGCTTCAGCCACTTAGCTCGAGAACTTTCGTGGCATACTCACTCCCCTCAGTTCTCTAGAATGGAAGTAGAGCTTTTGTCCTGGAACTTCGCAGCCCGGAGACTTCGTCGTACCTGGTCCAGACTTAACCCACTTGTTTTGAATACTTTGGATACTTCAAGGGGGAGGGGGGGGTACAGCCAAGACAAGCCACCCCCGTCAGCGTTATCCTAGTAGGTGACGCACTTTGCCCGATCCAGTCTACCCGGAACTCCCCGGGAGGCCACGGACTCCGCGCAAAGCTACCGCGGGAAGGATACGCACGTGCCATCGCAGCCATCATCTGTCGACGACGCCATCCAGCTGATCCAGATCGGCCGTCAGCCCGGCAACCTCAGCACCTGCTCCACCGCCCTCGCCCAGGATCCCTGGACCTTCGACGCGCTCCCCGGCTACGGCCCCGGCGCCTCCATGTTCGATACCATCCCCGCGCCCACCCCTCGGCAAGGCGCCCTGCCGCTCGAGTACCAGAAAGCTTCGCCCGCCGAGCTTGACCTGCGCATCCGCGCGGCGAAACACTCGCTCGGCGAGCGCGTCGTCCTGCTCGGCCACTTCTATCAGCGCGACGAGGTCATCCGCTACGCCGACTTCGTGGGCGACTCCTTCCAGCTCGCCCAGGCGGCCCGCACCCGCCCCGCAGCCCAGGCCATCGTCTTCTGCGGCGTCCACTTCATGGCCGAGACCGCCGACATGCTCTCGCGCCCCGACCAGGCCGTCATCCTGCCCAACCTCGCCGCCGGCTGCTCCATGGCCGACATGGCCGACATTGACTCCGTCACCGACGCCTGGGAGCAGCTCGGAGCCATCTACGGCACGGCACCCGACGCGCAGGGCCGCCAGCCCATCCTGCCCGTCACCTACATGAACTCCTCCGCCGCGCTCAAAGGCTTCTGCGGCGAGCACGGCGGCATCGTCTGCACCTCGTCGAACGCCTCCGCCGTCCTGGACTGGGCCTTTGCCCGCGGCCAGCGCGTCCTCTTCTTCCCCGACCAGCACCTCGGGCGCAACACCGGCAAAGCCATGGGCGTCCCGCTCGACCGCATGCCCATGTGGAACCCCCGCCTCGCCCTCGGCGGCAACACCGCGCAGGCCCTGCGCGATGCCCGGGTGCTGCTCTGGAACGGCTTCTGCTCCGTCCACAAGCGCTTCACCGTGGAGCAGATCGCCCGCGCCCGCGCCGAGCATCCCGGCGTCCGCGTCATCGTCCACCCCGAGTGCCCCATGGAGGTCGTCGACGCCGCCGACCAGTCCGGCTCGACCGACGTCATCGTCAAGGCCATCGCCGCCGCACCCCCCGGCGCCACCTTCGCCATCGGCACCGAAATCAACCTTGTGCATCGCCTCGCCGCCCAGAACCCGCACCTCACCATCTTCTGCCTGGACCCCGTCATCTGCCCCTGCTCCACCATGTACCGCATCCACCCCGGCTATCTCGCCTGGGTCCTGGAAGCACTTGAACGGGGCGAAGTGTTGAACCGCATCTCCGTCCCCGAGTCCGTCGCCGCTCCCGCCCGCATCGCGCTGGAACGCATGCTCAGCGTCAAGCCGGCGCCGCGGCCCGACCCGACGCGCCCATGATCTACCTCGACGCCGCCGCCACCACCCCGGTCCGGCGCGAGGTGCTCGAAGTCATGTGGCCGTTCCTCACCGGCGACTTCGGCAATCCATCCAGCCGCCACCAGTTCGGCGACTCCGCCGCTCGCGCGCTCGATATCGCCCGCGCCCGCGTCGCCGCCGTCCTCAACTGCCGCAAGTCCGAGGTCACCTTCACCTCTGGCGGCACCGAGGCCGACAACCTCGCCATCAAAGGCATCGCCCTGGCCCAGCCGCGCGGCCGCCACATCGTTACCTCGCCCATCGAGCACGAGGCCGTCCTCGCCTCCTGCGACTTCCTTGAACGCCACCACGGCTTCGAGATCACTCACGTCCCCGTGGACCGCTTCGGCATGGTCTCCGCGGCCGCCTTCGCCTCGGCCCTCCGCGACGACACCACCCTGGCCACCATCATGCAGGCCTCGAACGAAGTCGGCACCATCCAGCCCATCGCCGAGCTCGCCGCCCTCGCCCACGCCCGCGGCACTCTCATCCACAGCGACGCCGTGCAGGCTGCCGGTGCCTTGCCGCTGGACGTGAAGTCCCTCGGCGTCGACGCGCTCAGCATCTCCGGCCACAAGCTCGGCGCACCCAAGGGCGTCGGCGCGCTCTACCTCAGCGGCCGCATCCTGGCCGAACCTCTGATCCACGGCGGTGGGCAGGAGCGCGGACGCCGCTCCGGCACAGAAAACCTTGCCTTCGCTGCCGGCTTCGCGCACGCTCTGGAGCTCGCCGCAGCTGCTCAGCCCACCGCGTCGCAGCGCCTGGCTTCCCTGCGCAACCAGCTCATCCAAGGCATCCTCGCCGAGCTGCCGGACGCAATCCTTACCGGCCACCCCACCTCGCGCCTGCCCAACAACGCATCCTTCTGCTTCCCCGCCACTAGCGGCGAGGCGATGCTGCTGCAGTTGGAAGAACGCGGCGTCCTCTGCTCCAGCGGCTCGGCCTGCGCCGCCGGCCGCGACGAGCCATCGCACGTCCTGCTCGCCATGGGCTTCTCCCCCCAGGTCGCGCAGACGGCGGTCCGCTTCACCCTCACTGACTCCATCACCCCGGCCCAGGTCGATGAAGCCGTCAGCGCTGTCCGCGAGTCCTACGCAGCGATTCAGCGCTGACCGGCTTGATCAGGCCCGCCCTACTGGTTCACCGGCTTCGCCATCTTCTCGTGCATGGCCGCCTTCACGGCGTCCGGTACAAAGTTCGCCAGCGAGCCTTCGAGCTTCGTCTTCCAGCTCGCCGCATACACATGCTTCTCGCCCTTCATCATCGCCTCGAAGCCCTCCCTGGCGACATCGTAGGGCTCGCTCTCCTTCTTGCCCTCCTGCCCGGTCTGCGTGTTGTCCATGCCCGCGCGGTGAAAGAAGTCCGTATCCGTCGGCCCCGGCTGCAGCGCCGTCACCGTCACGCCCGTGTCCTCAAGCTCCGCGCGCAGGCTCTTGGCGAGCGACAGGTCGAACGCCTTCGATGCCGCGTACACCGCCTCTCTCGGCGCCACCATCTCTGACGCGATCGAAGCCGTAATCAAGATCCGGCCCTTGCCGTTGCGCACCATGTGCTGCACCGCGCGCTTGGTGACGTGCAGCGTGCCTTCGACGTTTAGCCGAACCAGGTTGATCTCGTCGTTCAGGTCCGTCTCCGTGAACAGCCCGCCTACCCCGACGCCCGCGTTGATCGCGATCGCGTCCACAGGCCGGCCCTCACCTTCCACGGCCTGCCAGAACTCTTCCACTCCGGCGTAGGTGGCGAGGTCAGCCTGCACTGCGTTCACCCGCACGCCCAGCGACTTTAGATCCTGCTCGGCGCCGTCCAGCCGATCGCCCGCTGATGCAATCACCAGGTCGAACCCGTTTTCTGCGAAGACCTTTGCCAGGTTGTAACCGATACCACTTGAAGCTCCCGTGACCACTGCCAATTGATTCGCCATCCCATTCTCCTGAGCTACTTCTGCTGAACATCTCCTGAACTACATCTGCGAACTACAAGCCGATAGGAAGGCGCCTCGCCGCAGCGGGTTGTGTTTACGGCATCACCTGCCGAGCATCAGGTTTGACCGGCTGCATCGAAGCGAGGAAGCTTTCCTTATGCCCAGCGCCGCGCCCCCACTCTCGCCCGCCATCCAGACGCTCCAGCGCGAGGTCCTCGCCGCCAACCTGGACCTCGTCGCCCATGGCCTCGTGCTCTTTACCTTCGGCAACGCCAGCGGCATCGACCGTGCCACCGGAACGGTCGTCATCAAGCCTTCAGGTGTCGCGTACGACGCGCTTCGCGCCGAGGACATGGTCGTCTGCTCACTCGCGGGCGAGCTTGCGCCAGGTTCGCTCCGTCCCTCCTCCGATCTGGACACGCACCTGCACCTCTACCGCGAGTTCCCCGCCATCGGCGCTGTCGTCCACACTCACTCCACCTACGCCACGTCGTGGGCCCAGGCCGGCCAGCCAATCCCACCCTTCGGCACCACCCACGCCGACTACTTCCACGGTCCTGTCCCGGTCACGGGTGACCTCAGCGGAGCCGAGATCGCCGGCGACTACGTTCTCAACACGGGCAAACAGATCACCCGCCGCTTCCTCGAAGCCAACCCACAGATCGACCCCCTCGCCATCCCGGCGGTGCTGGTTCGCGGCCACGCTCCCTTCACCTGGGGCCGAACCCCCGCAGAAGCCGCGCACAACGCGGTGGTGCTTGAAAACGTAGCGCAGATGGCCTTCAATACTGCGGTGCTCCACTCCGCGCACCTCCAGCCCCTCTGTCCACCAGTGTCAGAGGCTTTGCTCGACCGCCACTACCATCGCAAACACGGCCCGGCTGCCACCTACGGGCAAGCCAGGTAGTACGATCATCAGCGCGCCGTAAGCGCACATCGAGGATCAATGAAGCCCCCTGCCGTCGCCCTGCTCCTGGCTCTCACCGCCGCCTTCGCCGCCGGCTATGCCGTAACGTCTGCCATCGCCCAGACCAAAGTCACCAAAGCGCCCTTCGGCACCTTGCCAGACGGCTCGCCGGTGGACGCCTACACCCTTTCGGACGCCGCCCTTACCGTCCGCATCATCACCTTCGGCGCGCACATCATCTCGGTTCAGGCTCCGGACCGCTCCGGCAACAGGACAGACGTCGTCCTGGGCTATGACACGCTCGCTGGGTACCTCGCGGATAAGAGCACCTACATGGGCTCGGTCGTCGGCCGCTACGGCAACCGCATCGCGAAAGGCACGTTTGCGCTTCAAGGCCGCCAATACCACCTCCCGCTCAACAACAATGGCAACACCCTGCATGGCGGCACCACCGGGTTCGACCGCCTCAACTGGACCGCACGCCCGCTGCCCGACGGCGTCGAACTCACCGTCGTCTCCCCGGACGGCGATCAGGGCGTTCCCGGCACGCTGACCGCGCACGTTCGCTACACCTTATCGGGCGACAAGCTCACCCTCGACTACTCCGCCACTACGGACAAGCCTACGGTCGTCAACCTGACCAACCACACCTACTTCAATCTCGCCGGCTCCGGCAGCATCCTCAACGAGGTGCTCATGCTCGACGCCGACCACTACACTCCCGTCGACGCCGGCCTCATCCCCACGGGCGATCTCGCGTCCGTCGCCGGGACTCCCTTCGACTTTCGCCAGCCCACCGCCATCGGCGCCCGCATCGAGATGGACAACCAGCAGCTGAAGCTCGCTGGCGGCTATGACCACAACTGGATCCTCAACCCGCCCCGCACTCTCACCAGACCCGCCGCTGTCCTCACCGATTTGGACAGCGGCCGCGTACTCAAGGTCTATACCCTCGAGCCCGGCGTTCAGTTTTACAGCGGCAACTTCCTTGACGGCACCGCCACAGGCCGCGGCGGCGAACCCTACCAGAAGCACGCCGGACTCTGCCTCGAGACCCAGCACTTCCCCGACTCACCGAACCACCCCGGCTTCCCCTCGACAGCCCTCAACCCGGGCCAGACCTACCACACCACCACGATCTTCGAGTTCACCACCGCGAAGTGATCCCTAGTCGACGCCCGCGCCTACCAGCAGCTTGGACCGCAGCGAATCCGCGATCAGCTTGCCGTGGAAGCGCCCATTCTCGATGAAGATTTCGTTGGTCCGCTCGCCCGCGACGATTACTCCCGCCAGGTAGATCCCCGCGACGTTCGACTCGAGCGTCCCCGCATCGCACCTCGGGCAGCGATCGTTTGCCGCATCCAACGAGACTCCCAGCCGCTCGATGAACTCGAAGTCCGGATGGTAGCCGGTAAGCGCAAAGACAAAGTCGTTCTCGATGGTCACCCGGCCCTCGGGCGTCTCGAGCGTCACCTCATCCTCGGTGATCTCTTCCACGGTCGAAGAGAAGTAGGCCTTCACCTCGCCGTTCTTGATCCGGTTCTGGATGTCAGGCAGAATCCAGTACTTCACATGCCGATGCATCTCCGTCCCGCGATGAACCAGCGTCACGTGCGCTCCATGCCGCCAAAGATCGAGCGCCGCGATGGCCGCGGAGTTCTTGCCTCCGATCACCAGCACCTTCAGCCCGGCGAAGGGATGCGCCTCGTCGTAATAGTGCTTCACCTTGGAGAGCTCTTCGCCCTGGATCCCCAGGTAGTTCGGCAGGTCGTAGTAGCCCGTAGCCACGATCAGCTTGCGCGCGTTGATGGCCACTTCGCGCCCGAACCGGTCCGTCGTATGCACCGTAAACTCGCCATCGCGGCCCGCTACCGAATCGACGGCGTGGTACTGCAGCACCTGCAGCCGGTAGTGATCCGCTACCTTGCGGTAGTATTCGAGCGCCTCGTTGCGGCTAGGCTTCTGGTTGGGGCTCGCGAACGGCATCCCGCCGATCTCCAGCAGCTCCGGCGTGGTGAAGAACGTCATGTTCGCCGGATAGTGAAATAGCGAGTTGCACAGGCAGCCCTTGTCCACCACGATGACTGAAAACCCGGCCCGCTGCGCATCGATCGCGCACGCCAGACCAGTCGGACCAGCGCCAATTACCAGAACGTCATAGATCGATTCAGAACGGCTCATCCCACCATTTTAGTAGGTTGCGCGCCATCATCCACAATCCTCGACCAGAGACCCAAACGGATTGACCAAGACTCTCGCTACGGCGCCGCATCCGGATCCACCAGCTTGTGGGCGATGGCAAACAGGGCCAGCTCCAGTCGCGTCGAGACCCCGGTCTTGTCAAAGATATTTGAGAGATGCCGCTTTACCGTCTCTTCCGAAATCGTGAACTGCCGCGCGATGTCCTTGTTGCTGCAGCCTTCGACGATGCACTGCACCACTTCGAGCTCTCGCGGCGTCAGGCCGTAGGTCTTCCGCTCCGGCACCGCCGCGGCCTTTTGCATCAGCTCATGTAGCGCCTTCAGCAGGTTCGCCACGCGCTCCCCGCCGATCCAGTAGTCGCCCTGCAGCACCGCCCGCAGCGCCTGCGCCAGGTCGCCCGCCACGGACTGCTTCAGCACGATACCGCGCGCGCCGATCTGCAGCGCCTCGATAATCTGCTGGGTGGAGATCTCTCCCGTCAGCAGGATGATCTTCACCCGCGGCGATTTCGTCATGATCGCCCGCATCGCTTCCAGCCCAGGCAGCCGGGGCATGCGCAGGTCGAGCAGCAGAATGTCCGGCTCCAACTCCAACGTCTGCTGGATCGCCACGTCGCCGTCCTCCGCCTCGCCGACCACCTCGAAGCCAGGTTCGTTCATCAGCATGTTCTTCACGCCGAAGCGGACGACCGGATGGTCGTCGGCCACAACGATCCGGATACTGGGGGCCTGTGTCACCGGGGGTCGCTTAATCATTGCCTTCATGCGTGTCTCTGCTCCGTCTCATGGGGAAGGGTGGGAACTGATTAGTAGCTTATGTCATTCGAGCGTCCAGCATACGCCTCAGCCGCGCGGATGCAGCCAGGAATTGTCGGAAGGGCGCTTCGTCGTCAACATCCGGGAGCTCGCTTGTTTCCATCGCTTCGGCCAGCCGGGCCAGTTCCACAGCGCCGACAAATCCGCAGCCCCCCTTGATGGTGTGCGCGCCGGCCCGCCATTCCACGATGTCTCTCTTCGTGAGCGCCAGGCGCATCCTCTCGATCCTGCGATCCGCGTCGTCCAGCGACATCGCGTAGAGTCTCCGCAGCTGGTCCGGCGGCATCGACTCAGCCAGCACACCGAAGGTGTGCGCATTCAGATCCTCTACCGCCGCGCCGCCTGCGCGCTGCCCTGCGCTCCACGCGCCGGCCGCCCTCTCGCCTGTCGCCGCCGCCTCCAGCACCGCACCCAGCTGATCCATCGAAAACGGCTTCAACACGAACCCGTCAAAGGCTCCCAGCAGCTCCTCCGCCACAGCGCTGCCGCTCATCGCCACCAGCAGCGGAACCTTGCCCGGCGTGCAAGCCGCGCGCAGCAGACGCGCCAGCGTATCGCCGCTCACTCCCGGCATCTGCATGTCGACCAGCACCGCGAGCGCCGCGTCCGCATTCGCCGTGTCGCCTGCTGCCAGGGCTTCAAGCGCCGCCTGGCCGGAGTCGTACGCCTCCACCGCGTGGCCCGCCTCTTCGGCCAGCACGGTCAGCACCTCCCGCGTCAACGGATCATCATCCACAATCATCAATCGGCAGCCGGGAGCGGGGAAGTCAGGCACGTTCCGTAGAGGGTACCAGCTTGCCCCTCGACCGCAAAAGCCTGTGTTCACATGAAACCCGGACGCGATAGAGTTGTCCCATGGACTCCGGCCCGCACGATCCCCGGGATGAGGCGCCGAGCGCCCAGCCACCACCCCCCGGCCAGGACGAAATCGCCTCCCTCAGCCTCCGCGTCGCCGCGCTCGAGAGCCAGCTCGCCGAGTTGAACCGCAACCTGGCCGCCCGATCCAGCGCCTCCGGACCGAGCAGCGATGCACTCAGCGCCGCGGCTCCAGTGACCCTCCGCCCCCGGAGCAGCGCCTCCAGCCAAACAGAAAGTCACTGGCGCCAACCTCCACCACCCGCCCCCATCATGCCCTCCGCCCCGCCCGTACCGGCATCGGATCGGCCCTTTGCCGCTCCGCAACCGACCGAGCCCGCGCCCCGTTCCCTTGAAGATCGCCTCGGCGCGCAAGTCTTCAACTTCATCGGCATGGCCGCACTCATCATCGGCGCCAGCTGGGCGCTCAAGCTCGCCTTCGAGCACGGCCTGATCGGACCCATGGGCCGCATCGTCATCGGCCTGGCTGCCGGCGCCGGACTCATCCTCTGGTCCGAGCGCTTCCGCCGCAAGGACTTTCGTGCCTTCTCCTATTCGCTCAAAGCCGTCGGCAGCGGCGTCCTCTATCTCTCGCTCTGGGCTGCCTTCCAGCTCTACCACCTGCTGCCAGCATCCGTCGCCTTTGCCGCGATGCTGCTCGTCACGGCGTGGATCGCCTTCATGGCCTGGTCGCAGGATGCCGAGCTGCTTGCCTCCTATGCCCTGCTCGGCGGCCTGGCCACGCCGCTTCTGCTCTCGACCGGCGGCGACCACGAAGCCTTTCTCTTCCTCTACCTTGCCAGCCTCAACGCCGCCACCACGTTGCTCATCCGCTTCAAACCCTGGCGCCGCCTGCTGCTGCCAGCTTACCTGGCGACTGCGGCCTACTTCATCGGCTGGTACTCGAGCTTCTTCCACCGCTCTCAAGACGCGGGGCTGTGGGACTCGCAATCCACCGAAACCGCGCTGTTTATCGTCCTCTTCTTCCTCATCTTCGCCGTCGCTTCTCTGCGCGGCTGGGCAGCGTACCCGGAAGGCGCGCCGCCCCGGGGCGAAATCATCCTGCCCGTCCTCATCCCGCTCGGCAACGCGGCCTTCCTCTCGCTCGCGCTCTACTCCGTCTTCCAGGATTCCGGCCTCCACGGCTTGCTCTCCTGGCTGATGGTGCTGCTCGCCGCTGTCTACCTCGGGCTCATGCGCCTGCAAGCAACAGTCGTCGCTTCCGCCATGCACCTCGCCACGGCGGTCATCTTCCTCACCATTGCCATACCGCTCAAGGCCAGCGGGCACTCTCTCACCATCGCCTGGCTGGTTGAAGGGCTCGTCCTCTGCTGGGCCTGCACGCGCGTCCGCGGCGAAGCGGCCAAGCCAGACCGCCACGACCTCGGTTCCCGTGCCCCCGTCACCGTTCTCGTGCTGCTTTCCGCTGCCGGCTACGTGCTCGGCCTCGGGTCGCTTCTCATCCGCTGGTTCGGACCCTTCAGCTCGGTCGCGCCCACCTTCTTCAACGCCAACCTCGGCTCCGCGCTCGTTGCGATCGCGTGTCTCACCGGCGCCGCCTGGCTCTCCGCCCGTCCCCCCGCCGACGCTCTCAACCCCACCCCGCCCCGCCTGCTCCTGCCCGCCGTCATCTCCATCGACCTCGTCGCGCTGCTGCTCGCCTTCCGCGAGCTGACCGGCTCATCCTCCTTCGGCCGGCTCCACCCGGCCTTTGCGAACGCGGACTTTGCGACCGCGCTGGTCGGCCTCGCCGTCCTCGGCGCGGCCTGCTGGGCGGCCTTCCGCATGGTCTCCGCTCCGGCTGACCTGCATCAGCCCACCCTCGCCTTTGCCGCCACCACGCTCGTGCTCTTCAACCTCGTCGCCATCTTCTCTATCGTCCGCGAGATCGATGCCTTCTGGCCGCGCTTCGGACCCGAAGCTGCGGACGCCAGCCTGCAGCGCTCGCTCGCCGTGTCCGCCTTCCTCATGGTGTACGGCGCTGTCCTGCTCGCTGCCGGCTTCTGGCGGCGCGACGCCTTCGTGCGCTGGCAGGCTCTCATCCTGCTCATCGTCACCATCCTCAAGGTCTTCCTGTCTGACGTCAGCGGCCTCAGCCAGGGATACCGTGTGGCCAGCTTCCTTGGCCTCGGCGCCCTGCTCATGACGGTCAGCTTCGCCTACCAAAGGGACTGGCTCGGCCTAAAGACTTCATCCCCGACGCCCGAAACCTACACGGGGCCGAACGCATGAGAGTCATTGCCGCGACCCTGTTCGCCGCCGCATTCTTCCAGGTCACCCCCCGCGTAGCGCCGGATCCATTTCACTTCCGCTATGAACGCCCCGTCACCCTCGACGCGCCGAGCACGCCCGACGCTCCATCTCGCGCCTGCGCCACGCTCGACGCCGACACCTACGCACATTCCCTGCCCGCCCTCGCCGACCTCCGCGTGTACTTCGCCTCGCGCCCGGAAGAGGGCGCCGCCGGCCTCAAGGAACTTCCCTACGCGCTCACGCTGTCGGAGACCTCGTCCAGTAACGACACTGCCAAGGTCCTCAATCGCGGCCTGCGCGGACGCCATCTCGTCTTCGACCTCCAGATGCCGGAGCGGCCCTACACCCTGGTCAACCTCGACCTGACCGGTGAGAACTTCCTCGTCACTGCCACCGTCACTGGCCTGCATCACCTCGGCGAAGCAGGCACCTCGCTTGGCGCCTTCACCCTCTTCGATCTCGCTTCGCAGAACCTGTCGCGCTCCACCACCCTGCCTCTCCCCGAGTCGACCTTCCCCTACCTGCACGTAGATCTCTCCTACATCGATCCGCTGCACACTGCGCTGGACATCAACCCAGGCATGATCCGCGGGGCCACCGTACCGCCCAGCCGCGAGGCCCAGACCATCTACACCAGCGTCGCCGAAACCACCGACATCACGCAGCGCGGACGCGAGAGCGTCGCCGCCTTTGTCGTCCCGGCGCACGTCCCCATCGAACGCGTCAGCTTCGAGGTCGCCGCCGATGGTCCACGCAACTTCAGCCGTAGCGCCTACGTCTTCGCCAAGGCCGACGGCGACGCCAACGCCATGCGCGAAGAGGTGGGCGGAACGATCTCCCGCGTACACCTCACCGACCACGGGCAGCAACTCAACTTCGAACAGCTCTCCATCCCCGCCACCGTCGGCTCCAACAGCCAGAACAACGCGCACCTCGAAGTCATCGTCCAGAACGGCGACGACACGCCGCTCCTCATCCGCTCCGTGCGGTTGGAGATGCGCCAGCGCAAACTGTGCTTCGATCCCCCGCCCCAACCTGTCATCGTCTACTACGGCGACCCCACGCTTTCCCCGCCGCAATACGACTACTCGCGACTCTTCAATCCCGCCGACCCCGTGCGCGCCGCTACCCTTCTGCCGGAGCGTCCCAACCCGCTCTTCACGGCAGTCGTCACCCGCCGCCCCTTCATGGAGCGCCACCCCGAAGTCCTCTGGGCCGCTCTCATCCTGGTCGTTCTTCTCCTTGGTCTCATCGCGCTGCGCTCCGCTCGCCGCATCTAGATCAACGGGCCATCGCCTTTTGCTTCGCGTTCCTAAAAAAAATCTGCTGTCGCGTCTGCCGACATCGCGCAGCACTACTTCCCGCCCCCACTCGACTCCTCCTTCAGGTATTCCTTACTCAACGTCCCCTTAGCGCGCGCAATTTCCATCAGCGTCGGATAATACTGCACAAACGTCGTATCCACCGCCGCGTGCTGTTCATGGCACGAGTAGCAGCTCGCGGTATGCGCAATCTCCTTGGCGCTCACCTTGTTGTCGAACCCGTAGAATCCCCAGCCATCCTTCAAACGGCTTGGATCCCTCGCATGCACCTCCACGCCCATCACCTCGGCTGTCTGCGTCTTGCCCTTCTTGTTGATCGAGTGCGCCCCCTCCGCCCCGCGATTTTCAAGCACCATCACCGTCCCGTTCGGCCACAAGCCCGTCTGCTTGAACTCCCGGTACGCCGCCGGATTCACAAACACGTTGTTGAACATCGACATCCCCGGCCTTCCCGTATCGGCCGTGTAGCTCATGTCCAGCCCCGCGGCCAGGAACACCCACTCGCGATAGTCGGCAGGAAAGCGGAGTTGTCCGTCCGCCGTAAAGCCCGGCCCGTCGGTCACCGCTGCGGGCCTGCTCACCGCCGCATCCTTCGGCGCGGTCGCCAAACCAGCAGGGAACACCATCGCCATCAGCACCACACAGGACCATCGCAGCATAAGCACACCTCGTTGGCAGAATCTTTCCTGCATCATACGAGTTCGGCCCGTGCCGGGTTCCGTCCCTAGCGCAGCGCCGCGTCCACTTCCTTGAAGTAATTCGGCGACTTCAGGATCTCGCGCGGCTTTGACCCGTCCGCCGGCCCCACCAGTCCATCGTTGTACATCATGTCGATCAGGTGCGCCGCCCTGCCATAGCCGATGCGCAGCCGCCGCTGCAGCAGAGACGTACTTGCCTTGCCGAACTCAAACACCAGCCGCACTGCATCGTCGTACAGGTCGTCGTTCTCATCTGCCGCCGGCTCTTCTTCGCCCGCCGAGCCCTTTTCCTTCTCGTCCTTCGGCCCTTCCAGGAAGCCCTGCACGTACTCCGCCTGGCCCTGCGCGCGCCAGAACTCCGTTACCGCCGAGATCTCCTTCTCGGTTACAAACGGCGCGTGCACCCGAACCAGCCGGCTCGTCCCCGGCGGCAGGTACAGCATGTCGCCCCTGCCCAGCAGGCTCTCCGCGCCGTTCGAGTCGATGATCGTGCGTGAGTCCACCTTGGTCGCCAAACGGAAGCTCATCCGCGTCGGCACGTTGGCCTTGATCAGCCCCGTGATCACGTCCACGCTCGGCCGCTGTGTCGCCAGGATCAGGTGGATGCCCACGGCGCGCGCCATCTGCGCCAGCCGCGTAATGCTCTCCTCCACATTGCTGCGGTCGAGCATCATCAGATCCGCCAATTCATCGATGATGATGATGATGTAGGGCAGCGGCTCCTGGTTCACATCCTCGAACAGGTACTCGCTGCCATGATCGAACAGCTTGTTGAACTGGTCGATATTGCGCACATGGTTTGCCGCCAGCAGCTTCAGCCTGCGCTCCATCTCGCGCACCGCGTTGCGCAGCGCATTGGCCGCCAGCTTCGCCTCCGTGATGATCGGCGTGAACAGATGCGGGATCCCCTCGTACATTCCAAGCTCCACCCGCTTGGGGTCCACCAGGATCATGCGCACCTGCTCGGGCGTCGACTTGAACAGCACGCTCATGATCATCGCGTTGATGGCGACTGACTTGCCCGAGCCCGTCGAGCCCGCGATCAGCACATGCGGCATGCTGGCCAGGTCCGCGGTCACAATCCGCCCGTTGATGTCCTTGCCCAGCGCGATCGCCAGCCGGCTCTTGGACTGCGCGAAGCTCTCGCACTCCACCACATCCCGCAGCCAGATCGTCTCTCGCTCGTGGTTCGGCACCTGGATCCCCACCGTCGACTTTCCTGGCATCCGCTCAATCAGGATCGACTCCGCCGCCATGGCCAGGCACAGGTCGTCGGCCAGCCCCGTGATCCGCGCCACCTTCACCCCCGCCTCCGGCTTGAACTCGAACGTGGTCACCACCGGCCCGGGGTTGATCTGGGTCACGCGCCCGTCCACGCCGAACTCCGCGCACTTCTTCTCAAGCACCTGCGCCTCTTCGCGCAGCGCCTCCTCCCGCACCACGCTCTGCTCATCGGACCGGAAGAGCAGCGACGAGGACGGCAGCTTGTACCCCCTTACCGACCGCGCCGTGATCACCACCGCCTTTTGATCCGTATCGGCTCGCTTGCCAAAGGTGGGCGCGTTTGAAGCGGCAGCAGCCGCCATTGCAGATGCACCCGGGATCGCCGCCGCAGCCGCAGCCGCCCCAGCATTCGCAGCCCCAGCTGCAGCCGCCCCAGCCGCAGCCCGCGCCGCATCTCGTTTAGTCACGAACGAGAAAGGTTCCTCCTCCTTGATCGCGCTCTGCCTCTGCGGCTGCTCCTTCATCAAGCCTTCCTCGATCAGGCTGACCTGCACCGGCGCACTCCGCACCGGCGCCAGCCCCTCATCCAGCTCATCCGGCTGCAAAGGCAGCGGAGCCGCCGCCGCGGCCAGCGCTTCGGCAAACGGCGCCACTGCCGCCGCGGCCGTCGACAGCGCCGTTACCGGCGGAGCGTCCACCCGCGTCCGCGGCATCGCCTGCCAAACCGATCCCGCCGCTGGCTCGCTTTCCTCCGGCACAACCGAGATTGTCTGCCGCCCCCGCCGCCTGCGCCCAAGCCAGCCAAACAATCCGCCCAGCAGCGTATTCGCACGCTCTGCGCTCGCCCCCTCGATCTCCGCCCGGAGCTTCCGCGCTTCGGCCTCCGCCCGCTCCCGCCGTGCGCCGTACGCTACGCCGTCCGCGCCCTCCAACCCGGCCGTCTCCGGCTCGCCACGCCGCCGCCGCGCCCGGAAGCGGTTCCAGCGCTCGCGCATCACCCCCACAAAGCCGAAGTGGATCGTCGCCCACTCCCGCGCGCTGTTGAAGCTGAACGTCGTCGCCAGCAGCAGCGAGAGCGCCACCATCAGCGCGATGACCGCCGCCGCTCCCGGCAGGTTCAGATACTGGATCAGCCCGTCCGCCACCAGCCTTCCGCTCAGCCCGCAGACCGGCAGCGCGTTCCGCCACAGCAGTCCGCCAGGCAGCAGCGCGATCGCCGCCGGCGCAAACACCGCCCACATTCCCATGCCCAGCAGCTTTGCCACGGGCGAGCCCGCCGGCCGCGACCGCATCCAGCACACGCCCACTCGCACCAGCAGCAGCGGCAGCAGGAACGCCGCCACCCCCAGCACCTGCAGCATCGCATCCGCGAAGTACGCCCCCACGATCCCCGCCCAGTTGCTTGCCCGGTGCGCCGCTCCCACGGTGTCCAGCGACGGGTCGGACGGCGTATAGCTGCCCAGCGCCAGCAGCATCAGTCCCGCGCCCACCAGCAGGATCAAGCCCAGCATCTCGTTCAATCGGCGGTTGCGCGTCGGCGTCGAATCCAGGCGGAGCGGCTTCATATTGGTTCCCTTTTCCAGCTCGGTGCCGCTCCAGCCTCGGCAGCCTGCTCGCCGCCCATCCTTGGCCGGAGACACCTCTCCGAGTAAATCCGATTACATCAGATCTCCGCTGCCTTTCGCGCACCCTCAATGTGCCCCGAACCACACTTCAAACCATTGCAGCGCCCTTCGCATCTATGTTTGCTGGAACCTGAAGGAAGGAGTTCGTCTCCGCCCTTCGGATCGACGTTCGGCAGGGGAGTGGGATTTTGGCGATTTCTCCCTCTTGCCACCGGCGAAGGAGAATCGCTTGTCAGCCGGTGGACCCTGCCCCGAACGCCTCTTCCCCTGAACGCCATCCCCTAAACCGGATACAACGCACAAGCGCCATCCACCCAGCACCACCATTCTCTGCACATCGAGGAAGACGACACAATGCCGACCGACGCAAGCAAGAACAGCGAAGTAGAAAAGACAATCAAGAGTGTCATCAACGTTCTCCAGGACGGGCAGAAGGGCTTCGCCGACATCGGCGAGCACCTCAAGGACGAGACCCTCAAGCGCTACTTCCTCGCCGAGTCCCTGAAGCGCGCCAACTTCCGCGCCGAGCTTGAAAACGAACTGCACCGCCATGGCGTTCACGACGTGCACGAAGAGGGTACCACCGCCGGCGCCCTGCATCGCGCCTGGGGCGACCTCAAGGCCAAGCTTATGAACGTCAGCGACCACGAACTGCTCGCCACTGCGGAACAGGGTGAGGACCAGGCCAAAAAGGTCTACAAGGATGCCCTCGATCAGGAGCTTCCTCTGCCTCTGCGTCAGCTCCTCTCCGAGCAAAATGCACACATCATGAGCTCTCACGACTACGTTAAAAACCATCGCGACGCAACTGCGTCTAAATAACCAGAACGCAGCGACGATTAGGCGGCCGGGACCACGATCCCAGCCGCCTCTTTTTTCGCGGTCTACACTGCATGCATGCGGCAGATCGCCCAATACCTACTTGCCGTCCTCTTCGTGGTCGCAGGCACGCTGCACTTCGTCGCCACGCCGGCCTATCTGCGCATCATGCCCCCGTCGCTTCCCTCGCCCACGATGCTTGTCTACATCAGCGGAGTCTGCGAGATTCTTGGCGGCATCGGCTTGCTCGTCCCGTCCACCCGGCGCTTCGCGGCCTGGGGCCTCGTCGCGCTGCTCATCGCCGTCCTTCCTGCCAACATCCACATGGCTCTCGACCATGCTCACTGGCCGAGCCTCCCGCAGTGGGCTCTGTGGGCGCGTCTCCCGCTCCAGCTTCCCCTCATCTGGTGGGCCTGGCTCTACACTCGCGCCTGACCCTGAACCATCCTGAGCCATCTCCGACACCATGCCTCGAACCTACCTCTACAAGCTCACCAGCGACCGTGGCGGCGCGCCCTGCGCCCTCGAGCCCCCGCCCGGCGCGGAACCCTTCCTCACCCTTGCCATCTGCAAGCCGGCCATCCGCCGCACCGCACAGCCCGGCGACCGCATCCTGGGCATCACCAGCCGTGCTCTGCAGCACTCAGACGGATACCCGCTTGGCGCCGTCATCTACGCCGCAATCGTAGGCGAGGCGCTTGAAGCCCGCGACTACTTCGCGCCCGGCGGCCAGTTCACCTCCCGCCCCGACTGCATCTACGAATTCCATCGCCACAACGGCACCGCCGCCCACGCCGGCCGCTCCCGCCTGCACCGCGGCGAGGCCCATCTGATCAAAGACCTCGGCCGCTACCCCTATTACCGCAACGGCCGCGTCCTGCTCAGCGGCGACTTCCGCTACTTTGGCGCCGCCGCCATCCCCATCCCGCCGCGGCTACACCTGCTCGCCTCCGCCGCGGACGCGCTCGGCCAGGGACATCGCGTCTACGACAATCGCGAGCCCGAAACCCGCGAGGCCGATACGCTCTTCCGCCTGCTCTGGAAGCGCCCCACCCTCTTCACCCCCGCCCAGGTAGACTCCGACACCTACGACCGGCACTGACCGAGGCGCCCTTCCGTGCTGCGCTTCCCTCCCCCCTCAACCGTTCTCGACTGTCACGTGCAGCCCCATCGTATGGCTCGCGCCTGCCGCCAGCGTCATGGAATCTACCCCCACATTCGCTGCCTCCACCGCCAGAAACTCATGCCACTCCCAGGCCCCCAGGTCGGGCATCTCCTTCCACGGATTGAACACCACAGTCGTGTTTGAACCCGTTTTGCTCACCATGATCCGCCGATGCGTCGCCCCGTCGTGCAGCACGCAAGCCGCCGACGTCCCGTTGTAGATGCGATCGGTAAACTGCATTGGCCTGAAGGGCTCGTTGGCCGCGGGCTTCAGCTTGAAGTTGTCCGTCTTGTCGATGTAAGGCGTCGGCTCCAGACCGGTCAGCGTCACCTCGTGAACATCCGTCACGAAATAATACGTGTGGAACGCCTCCTCAAACGTCAACGGCGCGTCCGCCTGGTTTTCGACCGTCATCCGCAGCGCCAGGCTGCTTCCAATCGTGAACTCGAGCGTCAGTGCGAACCGGTCGGAGCCCATTGAACGGCTCATCGCCGTCGGCCCCAGCGCGAACCGCAGCACCAGGTCTCCGCCCCGGCGTTCAATCGCGCTAAGCTCCCACTCCTGTATCCGCGCAAACCCGTGCGACGGCCCCGGGTGGCCATCCACCCTGTCCTTCTTGCTGTCCGTCGCGAACCACGGGAAGACAATGGGGATGCCTCCGCGCAGCGGCTTGCCCGGCGCGAAGTCGCTTTGCCGGCTCAGGAAGATCACCGGCCCCTGACCCGCCGGTTGAAACGCCGTCAGGTGCGCTCCCTGCATGTAGATCGTCGCCTTCGCGGCTGGCGTGTGAATCTGCACCCGGATCAGCCCGCGATCTTCCTCAAACGTAACCAGATCCGGCATGTTAAAGCGTTGGCGAAGTTGTGAAAGGTTCATGGGTCCCCCGTTGGCCCTGGCGAAAATCAGTGTAGCCCTGTGTGCTACTATCGCGAAAATTCAGTCCATCAGCGGAGACGGCGCATGCCGGAGTTCGAGATGACGTCACATCACACCGCGCCGCACTCTGCCCCGCCGCCGCCCTTTCTCTACGAACTGCGCCCGCTCAGCACCGGCGAGATCCTTGACCGCACCTTCTCTCTCTACCGCCGCCACTTCTGGCTCTACGCGGGGCTCTCCTCGGTGGCCGCTGCAGTCACCACGCTCGGCACCTTCGCCCAGCTCAGCTTTGGCTTCACGGGCACCAAGCTGCAGACCGCTGACGGCCCGCGCGCACTTCTCCTCTCAAGCGGGTTCTCGCTCCTCAGCGGCGTCTTCTACCTCCTCGCCTACTCGGTGACCCAGGCCGCCACGGTTTCCGCCGTCTCGGCGGTCTATCTGGGTCACCAGACCTCGATCGGCATCGCCCTCCGCACCGTCAAGAGCCACTGGTTCCGCTACATGGTGATCACCCTGTGGCAAGCCTGGAGCGCCATGTGGCTGCCTCTGGTGTTGCTCGTGCCGGCCTTCACCCTGCTCATCATCACGCGTCTCAACCTCGTCTGGCTCGGCGGCCTGCTCTTCTTCCTCTTCTTCGCCAGCCTCGTCTACGGGATCATCGCCTTCATCCGCAACTCGCTCGGCATCGTCTCCTCGGTCATGGAGGACCTCCGCATCCGCTCAGCCATGCAGCGCAGCAAGCAGCTCGTCGCCGGGCGCAAGGGCCGCGTCTTCGCGCTGCTCCTGCTCATCTACGTGCTCAGCCTGGTCGCCGGCGTGCTCCAGGGTGTCTTTGCCGTTTTTCTCCTGATCCCTCATTCCACTCCTGCGCGCATCGCGCTGGAATCCCTGACACTCCTCATGACCTTTCTTACGACCGCGGTCGTCACTCCCGTCGGCGCCATCGCGTTCTACCTCTTCTACGTCGATGAGCGCGTCCGCCGCGAAGGCTACGACGTCGAAATCCTCATGGACCGCGCCGCCGCCGCGCCCGCAGTTGCCTCGCCGCCATCCACTCCCCCGCCCTTCAGCAGCTCGGAACTAGCCTGAGCACCATGCGCCCAGCCCGAGATCTTCGACGTCTCGCCTGTTGCTGCCTCACCCTGACTCTGGCCGGCGCCGGCCAGGGCCTGCCCGGCCGGGTCATCACCCTGGACCACAACGAGGAAACCCACGGGCGCCTCGGCCAGGTCTCTCGCGAGGAATACACCGGCCAGCTCGCAGGCATGCGCACGCTCGTCGACGCCTGCCGGTCGGATGCCGCGCGCTGCGACCCCAACGCGGTCGCCGGCGACGAGTTCGTCGGCCAGCCGGGCTTTGTGGTCCGCTGGTACTGGCTCCGCAACGCCATTGATAAAGCCCGCGACCCAGAAGCCAACGACCGCGACGAGACCCTGGAGGCCGCTGCCACCCGCCTCCAGGATGAAACAGCCCAGGCAAGCGCCGCCGGCGCCGCGGCCGCCGAAGCCGGCGCCCTCCCCGACGCCCGCAAGGCCGCCGCACAGATCCTCAACACTGCCGAGTTCCGCCGCGTGCACCGTAACTCCTGGCTGCAGCAGCGGCTCGCCGCGCTATCCCTCATCCTTGACAGGCTCTTCAACGGTGCGGCCGGCCTCATTCCACACTCGCCCTGGATCGCAACCCTGGTGGAATGGGGCCTGCTTGCCCTTGCTGCCGCGGGTCTCATGCTCTGGGGATGGCGCGCCGGCCGGCAGCAGCGCCTCGTCGTCACGGCCAGCCAGAGCCAGTCCATCAACCGCTGGCAGCGCGAGTCTGACGACTGGGCCGAGCGCGCCCGCACCCAGGCCGCCGCAGGCGAGTGGCGCGAGGCCGTCCATTGCCTCTACTGGGCCGCCATCGTCCTGCTCGAAGCGCAAAAACTCTGGCGGCAGAACCGTGCCCGCACCCCCCGCGAGTACCTCCTCCTGCTCGAGCCCGGCTCCCCGCGCCAGCAGGCGCTCGGTGGCCTCACCCGCGTCTTCGAGCGCATCTGGTACGGCCTCCGACCCGCGTCTGAAAACGACTACACCCGGGCCGCAGCCCTGTTCGACCAACTGAGGGCTGGCTGATGGCTGCAGCTCGTGCCGCCGCTACCTCCCCGGGGAGAGACCGTGCCATCGTGCTCTGGCTCGGCGCTGCCATCCTCGTTGCGATCATCCTCTTCAGCATCTTCGGCACCTCCCAGGAGGACAACGACCCCGAACCCACCACCTATAACTCCGGCTCGCACGGCATGAAGGCGGCGCTCCTGCTCCTGCCTCGCCTTGGCTATCCGGACCGACGCCTCGAAACCCCGCTTTCCGCCCTGCATGGCCTCGACCCCGCGCAAACCACCCTCATCCTCACCGAGCCCATCCTCCCCGTGAAGGGACTCAAGCCCCTCCAAGCCGAGATCGCCGCCTTCCTCGCCCACGGCGGACGCGTCATCGCCACCGGCCGCACCGGCGCCGAGCTCCTCCCGGACGGCCAGACCGACAAGCCCACGCGCATCCTGGAGGGCCTCTGCTTTACCATCCCTGAAGGCGGCGGAGCCCTCGCCGCGGCCGGCCAGCTCTCCATCGACGAGCCCGTCCGCTGGTCCGCCGAAGGCCCCCAGTTCCGCGTCGAGCAGCGCTGCGGCCGTGACGCCGCCGTCGTCAGCTACCGGGTCGGCCAGGGCGAGGCCATCTGGCTCAGCTCGCCCATGCCGCTCACCAACGCCGGCCTTAACGACGACGCCAGCCTCAAACTTCTTCTCGCTGCCCTGGGCCGTGCGAACGACCCCACACACGCCCCCGCCCAGCCGCGAACGGTCCTCTTTGACGAGTACCTCCACGAGACCCGCGAGAGCATCACCGACACTCTCCGCGGCCTGCCCTGGTGGCCACTCGCCGGCCAGTTGGCCATCCTTGCCGTCCTCCTCGTCCTCAGCCGCGGGCGCCGCGCCGGCCCCCTGCGGCGTCCCATCCACCTGCCCCGTAGCTCGCCCATCGAGTTCGCCCAATCGATGGGCCGTCTCTACAGCCGCGCAGGTGCCACGGAGGCGGCCACCGGTGCTGCTTACGCCAAACTGGTTGAATACCTGCGCGACCAATGCGGGATCGCGCGCGAGATCCTTCACCAGCCCGCCCCGGCTGTCTCGCACGCTCTCTCCGAGCGCTTTGGCGGCGACTGGAATGACGTCGAAACCCACCTCCATCAGGCCCACCACTCCGGCCCGCTCTCTCCCAAAAGCGCGCTCCAGCTCGTCCAGTCGCTCGAAGCCGATCACCAGCGCCTTCAACAACAAATACTCAACCGTCGCCAGCAGGCTCTGGTTACCCAATAGCTGCACCCATGCTTCAATCGACATAGCTTGATCGAACCAGCCGAAACGAGGACGAACGTGAACCAGCCCCAGCCCGGTCCCACCGCGATTGACGAATCCAGTAGCGTTCGCCAAATCCTCGCCCTCTTTGAGCAGGGTCACGCGCAGATCGGCCTCGTCATCGCTGGCCAGGAAGAACTCATCGATCAGGCCTTGCTCACGCTGCTCTGCGGCGGTCACGCCCTGGTTGAAGGCGTCCCCGGCGTCGCCAAAACCCTCGCCGTCAAGACTCTCGCGCGCTTCCTCTCGCTCTCCTTTCAGCGCGTCCAGGGCACGCCCGACATGATGCCCGCCGACATCCTCGGCACCAACGTCTTCTCCCCCCCGACCAATCAGTTCTCCCTTCACAAGGGCCCCGTCTTCACCCAGTTCCTCCTCGCCGACGAGATCAACCGCATGCCTCCGCGCACCCAGGCCGCCCTGCTCGAATGCATGGAAGAGCGCCAGGTCACCATGGACGGCGAGTCCCACATCCTCGACGACTTCTTCACCGTCTTCGCCACCCAGAATCCGCTCGAGTTCGAAGGCACCTACCCTCTCCCCGAAGCCCAGCTCGACCGCTTCCTGCTCAAGATCCGCGTCGGCTACCCCACCCTCGCCGATGAACGCCGCGTTCTCGAACGCCACCATGCCAGCCTCGAAGCCAAAGACCTCGAGCGCCGCGACCTCGCCCCCGTCGACTTCGCCGTCCTCGCCGCAGCCCGCGCCGAGGTCCGCGCGGTCCGCGTCGAGCCCGCCCTCTTCGACTACCTCCTCGCCCTCATCCGCCGCACCCGCGAGTGGCCCACCATCGCCCTCGGCGCCTCCCCCCGCGCCGCCGCCGCGCTCCTTCTCGTCAGCAAAGGCTACGCCGCCCGCGAAGGCCGCGACTTCCTCATCCCCGACGACGTCAAGCTCGCCGCCCCGCCCGTCCTCCGCCACCGCCTCGCCCTCCGTCCCGAGGCCGAGCTCGAAGGCTTCGACCCCGACCGCGTCATCGCCGACGTCCTCGCCGCCATAGCGCTGCCCAAGTAGCGCCGATGCGGACCCTCATTCCTCCTCCGGTCTCCTCCCCTGCCCGTCCCCGCACCCGCGCCGGCCGCATCCTCGGCTTCGGCCTCACCACCCGCGCCCTTCTGCTGCTCACCGCCGGCCTCTTCTGGGCCATTCCCGCCTTCTTCCACCTCCACCTCGTCTGGATGATGTTCGCCTGGGACGCCCTCCTGCTCGCCGCCATCGCCTCCGACGCTGCCTCCCTCCCACCGCCCGCCACCCTTGCCGTCACGCGCCGCTTCCTCGATTCCCCCCGCCTCGGGGAGCTCACCCGCGTGGAGCTCGAGCTCCTCCAGCACAGCCACCGCATCCTGGAGGTCGACCTCACCGACGACCTCGACCTCAGCCTCATGCCTACCCCGCGCACCTGCCGCGTCCTCGCCTACCCCCGCGACCCCGTCCGAACCATCCTCGACTGCTGGCCGGGCCGCCGCGGCGACCTCACCCTCGGCAACATCTTCCTCCGTTACCGCGGCGCGCTCCGCCTCGTCGAGCGCTGGGCCGTCGCGGACACCACCCAGCCGATGCGCGTCTTTCCCGCCATGGCCCAGAACGGCGAACCCTCCAGCCTGTACCTCATGCGCGCCCGCCAGATCGAGCTCCAGAAGCGCCGCCTCCGCCAGCGCGGCATCGGCCGCGAGTTCGAAAGCCTCCGCGAGTATCAGCGCGGCGACGAGCTCCGCAACCTCTCCTGGACCGCCACCGCCCGCCGCGGCAAGCTCATCACCCGCCAGTTCACCACCGAGCGCAGCCAGCAGGTCTGGGTCGTGATCGACGCCGGCCGGCTCTCCCGAACCGCCTTCGCCCTCCGCCGCCGCGGCGCACGCCTGCAATCCGAAAACGAGCTCGAAGCCGCCGAAAATCTTCAGCTCGTCGTCACCCAGCTCGATCAGGCCGCCACCGCTGGCATCATGCTCGCCGAGGCCGTCGGCGGCTCCGGCGACAAGTGCGGCCTGCTCACCTACGGCCGCGCCATCCAGCAGCAGCTCCTTCCCGCCTCCGGTCCAGCGCATATGCGCTCGCTCATCGACCAGCTCTCGCAGGTCCGCCCCGAAGCCGCCGAGGCCAACCACCTCCAAGCCGCCGCCCGCCTCAAGCATCTCCAGCGCCGCCGCGGCCTCATCATCTGGATCACTGAGATCGCCGACAGCGCCGGCCGCCCGGAGGTAGTCTCCGCCGCCGCCGAGCTTGTCCGCCGCCACCTCGTCCTGCTCGTGCTCCTCAAACACCCCGAGCTCGACATCCTGGCGGCGCGCTCACCCACATCGGTCGAGGAGATGTACGCCTCCGCCGCCGCCCAGGAGATGCTCGGCCGCCGCCGCGAAACCATCGCCCAGCTCCGCCAGCAGGGCGTTCTCGTCATAGAAAGCACCCCCGGCGAAGTAGGCATGCGCGCCATCAACAGCTACCTCGACGTGAAATCCCGCGGCCTCATCTGAACGAAGACGTCCTCATCCATACGGCTAGTAATCCAGCGCCGCCGCCCCAAACACCCCGGCCGGCACCGCGGGCTGCGGCACCGAGACTCCGCCGCGCTTGTACACCACGCCGCCCTTCATCACCCAGTCCACATGCTCCATCAACGTGATGTCGTCCAGCGGATTGCCCTTCACCGCGATCAGGTCCGCGTACCTCCCCGGCTGAATCGAGCCCGCGTGATCAGATACCCCGAGCAGGTCCGCCGCGTTGTGCGTCGCGCTGAAGATCGCATCCTGCGTCGACATCCCCGCGCCCACCATCAACGCAAACTCGTGCGCATTGTGTCCCTCCGACGTGTCCGTCCCGAACGCGATCTTCACCCCGGCCTTGTACGCCCCGGCAAACATCCCCTTCATCAGCGGCGTCACCTCGATTGCCTTCTTCGCGCTGGAAGGATTCAGCAGCTCCGGATGAGTCCTCGCCAGCTCGTTCACCTGGTCCGCCACCAGCAGCGTCGGCACCAGGTACGTCCCGTGCTCCACGAACAGCTTCCACGACTCGGCATCCGAATACGTCCCATGCTCGATCGAGTCCACCCCCAGCCGCACCGCGTTGTCGATTGCGGCCTTCCCGTGCGCGTGCGCCGCCACCTTCATTCCCAGCGAGTGCGCCGTGTCGATCACCGCCTTGATCTCCTCGTTGGTCATCAATTGCGCCCGTGGGTCGTCGCCGATCGAAAGCACGCCACCCGACGGCATGATCTTGATCAGGTCCGCGCCTCGGCGCTTGTGCTCCCGAACCTCCTTCATCGCCTCCAGCGGCCCGTCGATCACGCTCCCGCCCCACTCCGTGTCGGTCCAGTCCGGGTCGATCCCGTTACGCGGGTCGGAGTGCCCGCCGGTCGGTCCTAGCGGCTCCAGCGAGACCAGGATCCGCGGTCCCACCGCCCAGCCACGCTCGATCGCCCGCTTCAACGCCAGGTCCAGCCCCCCGGCCGAGCCCACGTTGCGGACCGTCGTGAACCCTTCTTCGAGTAGCTTGCGCGCGTTCGCCTCCGAGCCTATCGCCGACTCGAGCGGCGAGATCGTCAGCCGCGCCTGGAACACGTTCATGTTCGGCGTCGGCGGCCCCATGTGCTTATGCACGTCGATCAACCCCGGCAGCAGCGTCGCATCGCCCAGGTCGATCACCTCCGCATTCGGCCCCGCCGCCACCGTCCCGGGCTGCACCGACACAATCACCCCGTCCGCCAGCGTCACCGTGACTGGCCCCTGCAGCGTCTTCGAAACGCCGTCCAGCATGTGCGCCGCGTGAACCACTGTCTGGCGGGTGGCGAGCCGGCGCGCGCCAGCAGTGGCTGGCTGAGTTTGAGCGAAGGCCGACGTAACGGCCAGCAGGCTAAGCGTAGCAAAGGTTTTCCGCATGGTTCGGGCTCCGGGAACAGAAACGCGTGGGATTTTTGGAGTGTAGCAGTTGTGCGAAAAACCTCGCTTGCGCCGCTATGAGGTCGAACCAATTTGCCAATCGTCACATCGCTGGCACATAATCCCGGTGGAGTTTTCACCAGTTCACAAGCTACGACGCAGCGACGGTGAAGAGGCGTATCCATGCGTTTTTCAAGGTACTTGATCACTTCCCTTGCCCTCGCGCTGCCCGCCCTGCAGGTCGCAGCGCAGCCGCCCGAGCCCGGCTTGTTGTTCTACCTCTCCGGCGATCACGGCTTCAAGGCCGACTACTCCGCCGGCGGCAAGCCCGACCCCAACTTCCTCAAAGACGTCAAGATCCTCCCCGGCGGCGCCCGCGGCAGCTACCTGCAGTGCGGCAACGACCAGCTCCTCTCCTACTGGGCTCCCGGCAACATCTACTCGCAGCGCGGCACTCTTTCCTTCTACTGGCGCTCGCGCGACCCCGTCGACGAAACCCAGTTCCCTGTCTTCCGCGTAGGTTACGGCGACCACTCCAGCTGGGACATGGTCTGGCTCCGCATCGACTACAACGGCCATGGCTTCGACGCCTTCGTCACCGACGTCAACCTAGGCCGCACCCGCGTCTCCTACACCATGAAGCCGTTCCCCAAGCCGGATGAGTGGGTTCACCTCGCCTTGGCCTGGGATGAGACCAGCGGCATCCGCTTCTACGTCAATGGCAAGCTCGCCGGCGAAAAGGCCGCAACCGGCATGTTCGACACTGCGCTCGATCAGTTCGGCCCGCACTCCCGCATCATCGCGCCCACGGGCGTCGAAAGCTCGTACAACTACGATCGCGGCGGGGACCTCGACGAGCTCCGCATCTACGACCGCATGCTCTCCAATGACAACATCGCCGGCCTTGCCAAAGGCGTGACCCCGCAGACCATCCCGCCGTTGCCTCAGGAAGCCCAGTCTGCCTCTGCCCCGCCCGCCTCTGCCCCGCCCGCCACAGCCCCGCCCCCCGCCACAGCCCCGCCCGCCACAGCCCAGTCCGCCGCTCAGCAGGAGTTCTGGCTGCACTACGGCTGGAATCGCCCCGGCGACCCGCCCAGGCCTCTGCCCAGCCAGTTCACCACCATCCGCAAGGTCGAAATACACGACGCCTACGACCTCAAACGCTGGTGGTGGAAGGGCACCGACGGTATTCCCGAAACCACCTGGCCCGGCGTTTACAATCGCTCCCGCCTCGTCGGCCGCTTCGACTACTTCCAGCTTCCCGACTGGGATTGCTACGCCCTCTCCGGCAAGTCCGTGACCTTCTACCTCCCGGACGAGCCCTGGAACCACCTCGAGATCGAAGGCGGCGCCTGGGGCAACGTGGCCCTGCTCACGCCCGGTGCCGGTGCGCCCGGGGCCGTCGCCGACCTCGACCAGCACGACCCCTCGCCCATGCTCGCGAAGACCCTCTTTGACCGCCCCGCCGGCCAGGAGCGCACCACCTACGACGCCGCCGCACCCATCACCGGCGAGAAGGTCCGCTTCACCAACGCCGTACAGGAGTGGCCCATCCAGGAGTTCTCCGCCTACTACGTCCATCCGGGCAAGGAACCCGCCGGCGTCGCCGTCCTGCGCTACACCGTCAGCGCCCACGGCGGTCTCGACAACCCCTCCGTCACGCCTATCGTCGACTTCATCCACGGCCGCTTCCCCGAGGGCGAGCGCGCCACCATGGTCGCGGCGCCCGGCGTCGCGCTCGGCGGCGGCCGCACCTCCATCGGCCGCGGCCGCGTCTCTGAGACAGCCACTTCGCCGGCGCGCAGCCAGCCCATCGTCCACATCATCGTCCCCGCCGACTTCCGCGACATCCAGGCCGACGAGGGCCACGGCACCTCCTACTCCTGGGAGAACCTCCACGCCGGCCTCGACGGCATCGCCATCGACCTGCCCGCGCTCAACCTCAAGCCCACCCACGGCGATCTCGTGCCCTTGAACATCCAGATCAAAGATCCCATTTGGCCCATGCGCGACCTGCTCGACTTCAACTTCTCCGTCCGCCCCGGCGAGCCCCACACGCTCTGGCTCGACACCCGCGACCGCATCCTGCCCAACGGCAAAAGCCTTTACATCACCCTCGCCTCAGCCAGCCCCGAGTTCTCCTCCGCCTCGCTCGATGGCATGCACCTGCGCCTCATCTTCAAGTCCTTTCATGACGCCCTCGCCGAGCACGTCAGCGACCGCCTCACCCAGGTCCGCGACAACTACGCTAATCTCGTCGAAGAGTCCGTCAACTCCCGCAAGCTCAACATCTTCAACCGTGTAGACGCCGACATGACTGACCTCCTCCGCGTTGATCCGGAGAACGATCTCGGCCGCAAGTACTGGAACGAGATGAACCACGAGCAGATCAAGCCGCCCTTTACCCTGCCCGCTGCTCCGCCCGGCGTTCCCACCTGGGCCTTCCTCCAGACCCAGGACCTCGGCTACCTCAAGCGCCTCATTAACTGGTACGTCGACAACCGCCAGATCTCCGACGGCGAGTTCGGCGGCGGCCTCTCCGACGACAGCGACTTCCTCAATTGGTGGCCAGGCCTAGCCTTCATGGGCGCCACTCCGGACAAGCTCAAGATCTCGCTCAACCGAACCCTCGAAGCTATCTACGCCGACGGCATGTTCACCAACGGCCTTGCCACCGCGCAGTACGACGAACTGCATAGCTACGAGGACGGCCTCAACGTCCTCGGCCAGGCCATGATGCTCGACTTCGGCAGCCCCAAGCAGCTCGAGCGCGCCATGGAAACTGCCCGCCGCCTCGAGTGGCTCACCGGCATCAACTCTGCCGGCCAGCGCCAGATCCGCTCCTCCTACTACAGCGGCACAAAGATGGCCGAAGGCGGAGTCTGGGGCTGGGCCAAATCCCGCTCCTACTTCGTCTTTCACCCCGCGCTCCAGCTCGTACTCTTCAACGGCACCCCCGAAACCCGCAAAATGGTCATCGATGTTGCCGACGGCATGCTCGCCCATCGTCACCCCGACGCCAACGGTAAGATGTCCATGCACTACACCGTCAACTTTCACACCAACCAGGACCTTTCCGGCGGCCAGGATCCATGGTTCATCCTCTGGGCCGCCTACAAGTGGACCGGAGACCCCAAGTACGTCGCCCCCTTTGCTGACGCGCCTTCCGCCTCGCTGCGCCAGATCAACGCCGACGCGCTCGACATCCTCCACGTCCGCGACAGCTGGGGCAAGGAGCTCCTCGCCAGCGCCGCACCCGATCAGCGCAGCGACGCCGGCGTCGCCAGCGAGACCAACCTGCACTTCGACTGGCAGCTCACCGGCGATACCCGTTACCTCGACCAGCTCTACGCCACCCAGATCGAGACCGCCGTCGACCGCGAGTTCATCAACACCCAGGGCAGTCTCTGGATCGACCGCGTCTACTTCAACAACGGCGAGCTGCAGCGCGCCCGGCTGGGCGGCGTCGCGCTCACCCGAGGCTACGTCTACCCCGGCAACGTGGTCAGCTGGAGGTTCGAGGGCCCTGCCGGCGATCAGAAAGACCAGAGTGTCGCCATCCTCGTCCCCCAGGGCACGCCCGGCCACATCAAGGTTATCGCCTACAACCTCGACGACCAGCCCGTCACCGGCCACATGACCGGCTGGGAGATCGACCCCGGCGCCTGGGAGATCACCCAGGGTACGCAGTCGAGCGAGTCCGCCCCGGTCAGCGGAGTCACCACCCGCACGGAAATCTTCGAGCGCAGCAAAGACCTCGCCTTCACCTTCGCGCCCCGTACCACCACCGTACTCGAGCTCACGCTCAAGCAGCCGGGCGTCCCCTACTGGTCGCGCCCGGACCTCGGCATCGATCCCGAGGACGTCGTCGTCACTGGCTCGCGCATGAACGTAACCGTTCACAGCGTGGGCGCGCTCGATGCCCCCGGCGGCAAGGTCACGCTGCGCGATCACGCCGGTCAGGTCATTGCCACTGCCGCCGTCCCGCCGCTCAAAGCTCCCACCGACCTCCAGCCCAAGAAGACCACCGTCGAGCTCCGCCTGCCTCCCGCCTTTGACTGGCACTCCGCCACCGTCACCGTTGAGTGCAGCGGAACCATACCCGAAATCACCCTGATGAACAACCGCGTAGACCTCAGCGCTCCCAGCATGGACCTGTCCCCGGCGGCGGTCCACGCGCTGCAGGAAAGAAAATAGGAGAACACCATGGCTGAAGCGATCGCAGTAACGCCCTCCAACGACACTTCCATGTCCACCCCCGAGCCCGGCCTGCGCCGCCAGGTCATGTCGTTCAGCCCCAACATGATGCTCGTCCGCCACTGCATGGAGAAGGGCTGGGTCGGCGCCAGGCACAGCCATCCCCACGAGCAGATGGTCTACGTCGTCAGCGGCCATCTCGTCTTCGAGCACCCCGGCGGCAGCTTTGATGCCAGGACAGGCGACAGCTTCCTGGTGGCCGGCAACGTGCCCCACCAGGCCCGGGCACTCGAAGCCAGCGAAGTCCTCGACGTCTTCACCCCGTACCGCGAAGATTACGCGCCCCAGCCCGCGGCATGATGAGCCTTACCCTGAGCCGGGTCACTCAATTGAGGTGACCTGCCTCTGTTGGCAGGCACGACCACTCACCCCAGCCTGCGGACGCCTAGTTCATCCAGCGCTTGTCGTTCGGATCGCGCTCCGGATCGATGTACTTGCCGTCCTTGTCGAAGTGCACCTCGCGGCCCTGCTTGCCCATATACACCGCGAACTTCTTCGCCGCGCTCCGCCGCTTCGCCTTGTAGTACTCATTGCGCATCCCGTAAAACCGCTCTGTCAGCGCAAACGTCAGCCCCCGCCGCGGCATGAAGCGCAGCAGCAGGTATCCGCTCAGAGCCCCGCCCAGCTCCACCAGCGCATTGAACTTGCCCGCCTCAGTCAGCAGCACGGCCAGGTCGATCAGGATGTAGATCGCCACCATGTACCGCGCCTTCAGCCGGATCAGGAACATCAGCGTGAACTCCTGGTCGCCGAAGTACATCGCGATCGCGATCAGCAGCCCGAAGATACCCGCAAACGGCCCCGCCGCCAGCACCAGGCCCGGCGCCAGTGCCAGCCCGAACACGCGAGTCAGCGAGATCGCCGAGGCCAGCGCTGCTCCGCCGATCGCCGAGACGAAGTAAAGCTCGTAGAGCCAGCGCGAACCGCGCTCGCTCTCCAGCATCGAGCCGCAGATCCACAGCGTCAACATCCCGAAGACCATCGCCAGCAATCCAACCGGCATGAACGCGTAGGTCAACAACTGCCACACTTCGCCGCGCAGCAGCGCCGCCGGACTCAGCATCAGAAGGCGTCCCAGCAGCCCGGCCGTGCTCGGCAGCGCCAGCCCGAGAATGACAAACGTGAACCAGATGGCCACGTTCCAGAAGACCAGTTGGCGCGTCGCGCCTTCAAACGGTGGCAGACTCAGCGTGGTGGACCCGGTGCGAGGCATCAGATCTCTATCATAGTTGAGGCATCGGAGGAAGCGGAGCGCCCATCGCCGCCGGCCGCCCCGCCGGCGTTGGAGCCACCGCCGGACTGCGGTGCCCGGCCGCGTCCACCGACCGCACCCCGAACACCACGTTGTCCTTCGAGATCGGCAGCTTCAGCGTCAACGCCACGCCCGCCGACTGCACGTTGGTCCACGTGGGAGCCGCTGTCTCGCGCCACACCACCTCGTAGGTCGTTCCCGCGGGCGCGCCTTCCGGAGCCTTCCACGTCAACACCGAATCATTATCCGCCGAGCCCGCCGGGATATGAACCTCTGTCGGTTTGCCCGGCGCCGAGGCAAACGTCGCCAGGCAGGCCGCGTTCAGCCGCGCCACGTTGGCCACGTAGCCTGTGTCCACATACTTGATGAAGTCACCGTACTCGATCTCCCCCTGCGAGCCGTCCTGCCGCGCACCTACGGCCGTCCGCGGCGTCTGGTGCTGGTGGTCGAAGTTCTCCTGCCACTCCGTAAACCGCACCGCCGCAAACCCCTCCGCGTTGAAGCTGGTGTGATCCCCGCCACGCCCGAATCGGTCGCGCCTGAACTCCAGCACCGGGTGGAACGGCGGAACCAGCCGCACCATGTGGCTCCGCACCTCACCCGGACCCGCCGGTGGCGCGTGTTCGCCATGTGACCTAAAATAGCTCGCCGACACCTCCGCGATGGCCCTCGCCAGCTCCCGCGAAGCCGAGTCCGACTCCATCCCGTAGGTCTGAATCTGGTGCAGCTGCTCGATCGTCGCCGGCCCCGGAACACCCTCGGAGAACACCCGGACCGAATTCTTGTCCTGCCCCGTCTGCCCCGGAGTCGTATCCCCGCCAACGATGTCGTTGTTCAGCACCTCCTCCAGATCCCACCCCTCCGCCCTGGCGAGCTTCGCGAAGTGCCGGCTGCCGATCAGCCCCTGCTCTTCACCCGCGACCGTGAGGAAGACAATCGTCGACGGAAACCTGAGCTTCGACAGCATCCGCGCGCTCTCGATGGAGACTGCCGCGCCCGACGCGTCGTCGTTCGCTCCCGGCGCCGGGTCATGCGTGTTGAAGTTGTCCGAGTTGCGTGAGTCGTAGTGGCCGCTCACCAGCACGCGCCGCGCAGCCTGCGCCGGGTCCGTCCCCTTCAACACGGCATAGATGTTCTGCACCCGCGTCTCACGTTTCACGCGCGACAGCGGCGCCGGGTTCGCCGGCTCCATGTAGTCGTCGCGCTTCACCTCCAGGCAGCCTCCGCAGGCCTGGCTGATGCGCGTGAACTCGGCAAAAATCCAATCCGCCGCAGCGGTCACCCCCGTCCCCGGCGGCAAGTCGGTATCCATGCTCGAAAGCGTCGAACGGTTCTTGAACGACACCAGCTTTTCTATATCGGCGTGAATCCTCTCCGGCGAAATGCCTGCGATCGCCTGTGCAATGGCCGGGTCGGCCGGTGCCACCGGCATCTGCGCAGCCGCCTCCAGGACGCTCCCCAACGTGCAAACCACGGCCACCAACGGAACGGACTTCATCTTCATGCGTCTTTCCTCACCTGGTCCTGCAGACTGGAAAAGTCAATTCTGCCGATGATAACTCCCTCCTCCCCGCGTCGCGCGCACCGCCCCGCCTGGCATTCTGAAACTTACAGGAAACCAAAGTGGGCGAATGGCCGTAAGCTGGAAGTGGATTTATAAAATGAGTCAGGAGACGCGAACGCTTCTACGCTTCCCGTCATCCTATGGCCGGTAACGCAGTGAAGATAGTTGGAGGCAGAACGATGGCTGCTGTTTGTCCCGAGTGCGATAACCCCCTGATCATTGATGTGGACGAGGTGGACGAAGGCGAAACCGTTACCTGCGATGAGTGTGGCACTGAGGTTGAGATTGTCTCGGTAGACCCTCTCGAAGTCGCTCCGGTTGAAGCCGAGGGCTATGACGACGAGGATCTCGTGCGCGATGACGACGAAGACGAAGACGCTTGATCGTAGATCGTGAACGCAGGACCGGACCGCGACCTGCTTAGGCCGCGTTCCGCGTCAAACCAGCGCGTCCTGTGTTCATACAAGTGGACGCTGCATCGGAGCGGGCCCGTTATACTGGAGTCTATGATGAGCTCGAAAGGCACGAAACGCATCTGGACCGTTGGCCTCGCTTTGCAGTTGTCCGTCGCTGCCGCTGGCTTTGCCGCTTTTCCCGCGTCGCTCTTTGCCGCGTCTCCCGCAGGCCAGGCGCGTGGCCCGGTGCAACGCATCGTGGAAGGCAAGGTCGAAGATAAAGGAGGCGCCGCGATCAAGGGCGCTATCGTATACCTGAAGGACAGCCGGACGTCAGCCGTCCGCAGCGCCATCTCCGGCGATGACGGAGGCTACCGCTTCGTGCAGCTTTCGCAAAACACCGACTACGAGATCTGGGCGCAGGCCGCCGACAAGAAGAGCGGCACCAAGTCCATCAGTTCATTCGACACCAAGAACGACTTCAACATCACCCTCAAAATCGACAAGTAGCGCGTGTGTCTTGCCCCGCCATCAGGCGTGGGGCACAGATCCTTTACGCGTGGGGCACAGATCCTTTACGCGTGGGGCACAGATCCTTTACGCGTGGGGCACAGATCCTTTACGCGTGGGGCACAGATCCTTCGAGCGGCGGAAGCTCGCGTTCAATCGCCTGGATCACGATCGGATCAGTCGGCAAGGTATCCGGTGCGAACCGCGCCACCACCTGCCCGCGGCGATTCACCAGGAACTTCTCGAAGTTCCAGGTCAGCTCCGGAGCGTCGTTCACTGTCAACCCATAGCCGCGCAGCTTGTCCTTGAAGCCCGGGTCGGCCACCCGCGCCACCGGCTGAGCCGTCGTCAGCACCTCGTAGATCGGGTTCTTTTCCGGACCCGTTGCCACCACCTTTTCAAACATCGGGAAGCTGACGTTGAACGTGGTTTCACAGAACTTCTGGATCTCCTGGTTGGTCCCCGGCTCCTGCCCCGCGAAGTCGTTGGCCGGAAAGCCCAGGACATCAAATCCACAATGTTTGTAGGTACCGTAAAGCTTCTCCAGGCCCTCGTACTGTGGCGTTAGCCCGCACTTCGACGCAGTGTTGACGATCAGCAGCACATGACCCTTGTAGGGGGCCAGGGTCGTAGGTTCACCGGCGATGGTGTTCACGGGGATTTCGAAGAGACTGGACATGAGTTGAGGGTAAACCGAGTCGCGCCTGGAGGGAAGGGCCGAGCCCGCCCAACCGCTCAGAAGTGAAACACCAGATCGGCCGCAGCGGTGAATTGGTTCTGCTTCGTGCCTCGATCGTAGGCCTTACGGTCCCAGGCATGGTCAAAGCGCAGCTCCGGCCTGATCTGGATCGTCGATCCCACCCAGTGGCTCAACATGATGGTGTTCTCCGTGTACTTCGTGTTGTAGCCCGTCCGCTGACCCTTCTTATCGTTCAGGTAGTCACTCCGGAACGAAACGAAATCATGCGGTGAAAGCTGCTTGTTCACGTAGTTCTGGATCGCCCACTCCGGCGCAAAACATCTCGGCTCGCCGCGCAGGCAGGTCGCCCCGGTCGTTCCAGCCTCCAGTGTGATCCCGCCGTTCACTCCGGGCACATCTCGCTGATACATCACGTACGCTTCGGTCGCTGTATGCCAGGTCTTGTTGAACTTGTGATACCAGGTCCCGTCATACTGCTGCAGGTTGTTGAAGGAATACTCACCGTTGTTGATCCCGTTCGCGCACAGATAGTAGTTGTCATCCACGGACTTGGTCGTATAGCTCACGCACGCCGTTGCCGACGGCTTGGCGTCGCCGCTCCACAGCGCCACATCGTGGCCGCCCGTTATGCCCGCCTGCACAAGCCACTGATCGTTCAACTGGATTGTCGCCAGCAAGCCCGTATCCGTAAACGGGTCCACGGAATACAGCAGCGAGTGGCTGAAGATGTAGTTGTTCGGCGTCAACTGCGCCTCAATCCCCGGAATGGAGATGAACCGTCCCACCCGGATGTTCATACCCTTGGCCACCTGCGGCACATAGATGTCGATGTACTCGAGCACCGGATCGAACCCGTACTGGTGCCCATCCTTGATCAACTGGAAGCTGAGGTAGCCCTTGTCCGTCGTGTAGCGGTAGTCCGTGCCATAGAAGCCCGTCAGGTGATACCCCACATCAACGTGCTCCCGCTGCACCGAATCCGGCAGTCGCTCCAGGTAAACCACCACCTGGTTCAGCTCCACCCGATTCGAGTACGCGTCGTTCGCCTCCGGTGAGTTGCTATGCGCCGACGTGCTTCCGTTCACCGTCGGCTCAAACCAGCCATAGAGCTTCGTTCTGCTTGTAGCTCCATTGATCGCCGTCATGAGCGGATAGCTGTTGGTATCGGCTTCACCGATCGTCGGTGAGCCGCCGTAGGACCAGTCTTCGTTCGAAAATGGCGGCGACTCCAACGGTGACGGAAGTCCGCGGCGAGGCGGCGCCGGGCTCGCGGGCGCGGTTCCATGCCAGTCCTCACGATAGAACTCGGCTAACCGGTTGAGGAACCCACGTTCTACCGGTACAGGCTTATTAGCCGCATTACCTTGCGCGGTCTGCGGCAAGTCCGGAACCAGTTCCGCACCCACGCTCGAGTCTCCCTGCGCAGCGCACTCGCCGCATCCCAGAAGCACCGCCATCCCAAGCAGACCGGCCATCCACACGACAGCAGCAGGAGCAGCGCAGGCGTTTGCCAAACTGGTGTACAGGCTTCTTCTCACGTGCATCCTGAGTCAGATGCAGACTTCCCCCGATGCGTGGAGGCCGCTGCTCCGCAAGCAGTTCACTTTCCCGTGTAGTAGCCGTCGCGGGTCTGTACCAGTAGCTTCTTCTGCGCCGGGATCTGGAGATCGACCTGGTGATAGCCGTCAGCCGCGGTCGCAGCGTCCGGTGTGTAGCCCAGCCGATACTGCGATCGCAGTTCCTCCGCGATCTCGGTGTAGATCGAGCCCACGTCCTGTTTGCCCTTCACCTCGAACATGCGTCCGCCGGTCTCGCCCGCAATCCGCTCCAGGATCTTCTTGCCGTCCACGCGGCTCTCGTTGCCGCCGCCGCCCCCTCCGCGCTGCCCACCGCCGCCGGGATAGCCTCCGCCGCCCCCCGGGTATCCTCCTCCGCCGCCGGGATAGCGCCCGCCCATGCCACCGCCGCTGCGCCCTCCCGGGTACCCACCCCGGTTGTTGTTGTTGGAGTTGTTGTGCTCCTCGCCTTTGAAATAGATTGCATACACAATGGTGTCCGCGCGCTGCACCGCCTCGATCGCCCGCGCCAGTGACTCCTTGCTGCCGTTATCCACGCCATCCGTCAGCACGACCATGGCTTTGCGCCCGGTCTGCTTGGACATGATCTCGTCCGCACCCAGGAAGATCGCGTCGTACAACGTCGTTCCGCCGCCGCGATAGCCGCCGCTGCGCCGCCCCTGATTTCCCTGGTTGTTGCCCGAGTCGCCGCCGCTCTGACCGCCGCCATTCGAGCTGCCGTTGTTGGAGTTGGAGGAATCCTGCGAATAGCTCGAGCTCGGCGTGTCCAGCTCTTTCAGCGCCTTCTGCAGCTTCGGCTTGGAGTCAGTCAACTCCTGCAGAAGCTCGATCTCGCGCGCAAACTGAATCACAAACGCACGGTCCGGAGGCTTGCCCTGCGCCTTGTTCCCACCCTCCAGCATCTGGTCCAGAAACGATCCGCTCGCCGTCCGCTCCTGGTCCAGCACGCTGCGCTGCGACATGCTCACATCCACCAGCAGACCCAGCGTCAGCGGCAGGTTATCGTCCTTGTCGAAATAGCGGATCACCTGCGGCTTGCCGTCGACGCTCAGCGTGAAATCCGTCTTGGTCAGCGTCTGGATCAGCTTGCCCTTGCTATCCCGAACCACCACCGGCAGGTTCACCAGCTTCGCATCGAGCGATAGCGTAGTCGTCTTCTCCCCTGGAGCGCTTTGCGCCTGCGCAACCGCACCACTGGAGGCGAGCGGAGTGGCGGTCGTAGACTGAGCCCGCGCCACGGCGCAGACGGTTGCAAGGACAAGCAGAACGGGCAAAGCGGCAGGGCGGAGACGCATACGACGATAGACGGTTTCCCAACCCCGATGTTTCACGCCCGCCTCGCTACTTCGCGCTGGCTGGCGGCACGATCCCGTTCATCCGCAGATACTCCACCATCTGCCCATAATGGTCAAACCCATGCGCTACCGCAAACGATGCCACCGTCGCCCGCGAGGCTGTCGAACCTTCAAAGCTCACCACCTCCAGCGCATTGTCCGCCGTCAACGTGGCATACGCCTTGTGCAGCGCCGCGAACGACCCAGCCAGCGCCGCAACGATCTCGTCCTTGCCCTTCATCGCGCCAATCGCCTTCAGGTCCGCCTCCGGCTTGGTGCCGCTCACCGTGCTCGCAAAGAAGTAGTTCGCCTGCGCAACATGCTTCACCTGGTCGGCAAACGTCCGCACCTTGTCGAACTTCGCCCCGGGAATCGCCAGCGACTCCGGGCTGAAGTTGTACTTGTCCGCCGGCATCGCCTTCGCAGCGCCCATAAAGCCGTCCTCAAGAAACATCATCAGGTCTTCCATCGCCTTGGCCGGAGTGGACTGCGTGCCCACCTTGGCCGCCGGCATCGACATCCCGCTCATCTGCGCATTGCTCGCAGCCACATTCGTCAGCATCATCCCCGTCGCCACCAATATCGCCGTCGTAAGCATCGTCTTGCGCATCGCTCTCTTCTCCTCGTCCATCTGTCTAGGTAAACGCCACCAGCCTAACAGACGGCATACAGCACTGGCGTAAACTTACATCCATGCGCCAGATCCCCGCCCGCATCTACATGGACGCGAACGCCACGACCCCGCTGCTCCCGGCGGTCTTCGACGCCATGCGCCCCTGGTATCTTGAACAATTTGGCAATCCAAGCTCCGTCCACCAGCAGGGCCAGCGCGCCCGCGGCGCCGTCGAGCAGGCTCGCGCCTCCATCGCCCGGCTGCTCCACGCCAAACCCCAGGAGATCGTCTTCACCTCCGGCGGCACCGAGTCCGACAACCTCGCGCTCTTCGGAACGCTCGAACCCGGCCAGCACCTCATCACCTCTACCATCGAGCACCACGCCGTCCTGCACGCCGCCGAGGCGCTCGCCAGGCAGGGTGTGGAAGTGACCTTCCTGCCCTGCGATGCCTCTGGTGTGGTTCAACCCGAGACCCTTATCGCCGCCCTTCGCCCCAACACCCGCCTCGTCTCCGTCATGCTCGCCAACAACGAAACCGGCGCCATCCAGCCCATCCCCACGCTGGCCAGCATCGCCAAGACCCACGGCGCGCTCTTCCACACCGACGCCGTCCAGGGCGCGAGCAAGCTCCCCATCGACCTCAGCCTGAGCTGCGCGATAGACCGCCCCAGCGGCTCGCTCAAAGATGTAGACCTGCTCTCGCTCTCCGGCCACAAGATGTACGCACCCCAGGGCGTCGGCGTCCTGTTCGTCCGTCAGGGCGTGCGCATCGCACCGCTCTTTCACGGCGGAACCCACGAGCGCCAGCGCCGCGCCGGCACCGAAAACGTCCCCGGCATCGTTGCCCTTGGGCAAGCCGCCGACCTGGCCACCGCCTGGATGGACGCTGCGGCCGAGATCGACAGTCCCGCCAGCCTCGCCGCACTGCGCGACCGCCTCGAGCAGTCCATCCTCGTCCAGGTTCCCGCCAGCGGCGTCAACAGCGCCGCGGTCTCTCGCACCGCCAACACCACCAACATCTACTTCGACCACGTCGAGGCCGAATCGCTCGTCATCACGCTCGACCTAAATGGCCTCTCCGTCTCCGGTGGCTCCGCCTGCCAGTCCGGCGCCGCCGAACCGTCGCACGTCCTCACCGCCATGGGTCTTCCACCGGAACGCGCCCGGTCCAGCGTCCGTATCTCGCTCTCCCGCTTCACCACCCCGGCCGAGGTGGACGACGCCGTCCGGATCATCACCTCTTCCGTCGAACAGCTTCGCTCCATCTCCCGCTCCTGGAAGCTGTCCCAGGCTAACGCCGCGGCCGTTCCCGCACCGGCCGTTCCCGCACCCGCCTAGCCATCACCCTGCGACCACAGCCCCTCCGCATCATCTAATGGTTGTGACTTCGCCTCAATATGCTTCGCGTCCGCTTCGCCTCTCGGTTCTCGACCAGGCTCCCGTTGCCACCGGTTCAACTCCTGCTCAGGCGCTCGCGAATGCCGTCTTGCTCGCCCAGCACGTCGAGTCGCTCGGCTTCCATCGCTTCTGGATGTCCGAGCATCACGCCATGGAAACGCTCGCCTGCACCGCGCCCGAGATCATGCTCGCCCGCATCGGCGCTGCCACCTCCACCATCCGCCTCGGCTCCGGCGGCATCATGCTCCCGCACTATACCGCCCTCAAGGTCGCCGAAACCTTCCAGACCCTTGAAGCTCTCTTCCCCGGCCGCATCGACCTCGGCATCGGCCGCGCACCCGGCGGCGGCCCGCTTGAGGCCACGGCGCTGCGCCGCTACCGCACCGCCCCCGCCAACGCTCTCCAGGTCGACGACTTCCCCGATCAGCTCGCCGAGCTCATCGCCTTTCTGCACCACGGCTTCCCGCCCAACCACCCCTTCTCCCGCGTCACCGTCTCCCCTTCGACCCCCGCGGCTCCGCGCATGTGGCTCCTGGGCTCGAGCCTCTGGAGCGCCCAGGCCGCCGCGCAGTTCGGCCTGCCCTACGCCTTCGCTCACTTCTTCTCTGGCGAATCCACCCGGCACGCAATCGAGCTCTACCAGGGCAGCTTCATCCCCAACCCGGACCTCGGCCCCACTCATCTCGAGCGCCCCGAGGCCATGGCCGCAGTCGGCGTCATCTGTGCCGACACCGACGCCGAAGCCCAGCGCCTGCTGCAAAGCGTGCGTCTCCTCCAGCTCCGCATTCGCCAGAACGATCGCCGCCCCATCGCCTCTCCGGAAGAAGCCGCCGCCGAGCTCCGCCAGTACGGTCCGCCGGCTCCCGAAACGGCTGAGTTCCCGCGCTACTTCGCCGGCACACCGGAGAAGGTTCGCGCCGACCTGCTCCACATGGCCGCCGCGCTCAACATCCACGAGCTGGTCGTCAATACCATCACCCACGACCACTCCGCGCGCCTGCGCAGCTACAGCCTGCTAGCCGAGGCCCTCTTCGAAACCGCGCCAGAACCGGCAACTCAGCCCTTCGCAGCGTAGCCCTTCGCCGCCCAGCCCTTACCCCTTCGCAGGGTAGATCTTCGTAATTCCGCGGTCCTTCACGTTCAGCCGCGCCGGTCTCACCAGCACCCGCCCCTCGGGCGGCTTCGGCTTGATCCCCGCTACCGCCAGCGCCTCGGCCTGCGCCCTCTTGGCCGCTGCCTTGGCTTCCTTCTTGCGCTTCTCCTTCACCGGCCCCATCACCATGCGCCCCGCCGCGCTCAGCACGATGTATAGAATGCCTGCGCCCAGCAGCACCGCCGCAACAGGAAGGATAAAGATGAAATACTTGGCGACTTCTCCGGACTGTGACTTCGCCGCATAGTCCAGGCCGCCCAGCAGCCCATCGATCTTGGCCTGCGCGCCGCCCGCGTCGAAGACGTAGGCCACAAACAAGGCGCCTGCCAGGCCCAGCCCCAGGCTGCCCGGGTGCGCCAGCAATCCCTTGCGCGTCATCTCCGGTTCCTTCGCCTCTACCGTATGCTGCTTCTGTGTCCGCTTGCGCCGGTGCAACTCTGTCTTGGACATGCATGGCCCTCAACGCATGGATGCGTTGGGTCCAACTCTATCCGCCACGATCAACCCAAACCATCGAACCTTCGTGCTATTTCACGCGCCTTCGTCTTACAAGTACCACGGGATATTCACCACCACGATGCGCTGGTTGCCGCGCAGCAACAGGAAGAGCTTCAGCAGCTGCACCCGCTGATTGTGCAGCAGGTTCTCCCACCAGTGCCGCACCACAAGCTCCGGCAGCAGCACCGCCACCTTGCGTCCGGGATTCTCCGCCTCCAGCCGCAGAATGTAATCCATCAGCGGCGAGATGATGAAGCGGAAGTTCGACGGAATCGTCACCAGCTCCGGCTCATGCATCTCCTTGGCTCGGATCGGCGACAGAATCTTCTCGTTCCACTCATCTTCCAACCCATGCCCCTCGTCCTCCGAGTGCACATGAACCACCTTGATCTCCTTCGACAGCAGCAGCCCGAAGCGCAGCGCCTTCTCCGATATCCGGTTCCACCCCGCCATCGGAATCACTACCAGCGGCTCCTCCATGTTGTTCAGGTTCAGCGGCGTCATGTCCTGCATCTCGCGTTGCACCCGGCTGTAATGCTTCTTCACCGAGTGCATCAGCAGGATCAGCGTAGGCACCAGCAGCGCCGTCACCCACGCCCCGGCCAGGAACTTCGACGCCAGTACGATGATCGTCGTCAAGCCCGTGGCCACTGCGCCAATGCCGTTCACAAACATGTGCCAGCCGCGCCCCTTGTGGTCGCCTTCCTCCTTCCGCCAGTGAACCACCATGCCCGCCTGCGACAAGGTGAACGCCAGGAACGCGCCGATCGCATACAGCGGGATCAGCCGGTCTGTCACGCCGCCGAACGCAATCAGGATTACCGCGGTAAATCCCGTCAGCGCGTACACGCCATGCGAAAACAGCAGCCGCCTTCCGCGCAGTATGAACACATGCGGCAGGTGGTCGTTCATCGCGATCGCCCGCGTCAGGCGCGGAAAGTCCGCAAACGCCGTGTTGGCGCTCAACGCCAGCGCCAGGAAGACGCTTCCCATGGTCAGCAGATAAAACCAGCCCCGCCCGAACACCGCCTTCACCAGCAGGCTCAACAAGCTCTGATAGTGCGGGTCGTCCGGCTCCATGGCCATAATGCCGTAGTGCTTCGCCAGCCAGGATGTCCCATACAACAACACAATCAAAATTCCAATGATGACGGTCAGCGTCCACTGCGCATTTCTCGAGCGCGGTTCCTTGAACGCCATCACGCCGTTCGACACCGCCTCCACGCCGGTCATCGCCGCGCACCCGCTTGAGAACGCCTTCATGATCAGCCACACAAACGCGAACTTGACGAACGTCCCGTGCGCCGGCGTCGGAGGAGGCATCGCCGCCAGCGCCACCGGATGTCCTCCCGCCGCGACCGTCTTGAACACCCCGACGCCAACCAGGATCAGCAGCGTGGAGATGAATAGAAACGTCGGCAGGATGAATGCCGCGCCCGTATCCTTCACCCCGCGCAGGTTAATCACCGCAAGAATCGCCAGGATGATCAGGCACATCGGCAAGGTGTAAGGAATCAGCCGCGACTCCACCGAAGTCACCGCCGTCACGCCCGCCGAGATACCCACCGCAGCCGTCAGGATGTAATCGATCATCAGCGCGGCAGCCGCCAGCAAACCGGCGCCCTCGCCCAAATTCTCGCTCGCAACCGTGTAGCTGCCGCCCCCATTCGGATATGCCGCAATCGTCTGCCGATAGCTGAAGAAGACGATCACCAGCAGGATCAGAATCGAAGAGATAATAGGAATGAGGAAATGAATCCCCAGAACGCCCAGCGGAATCAGGTAGAGCAGAGCTTGTTCCGGCCCGTACGCCGCGCTCGTCAACGCATCCAGCCCAAAGATCGGGATTCCTGCTGGTACTCCTATGTGTTCTGCTCGTTCATCGCTCGTTGCGAGAGGCCTGCCAAAAATCTTGTCCTGGATCGCCATGTTGTAGAGTTGTTTCCCCTGGTGGAACGCCCTGTTCAGCGGACCAGTTCCATTTTCTCGCCTGCTTCTTCTCCTCTCCATGATACGCAAGAAGATATCTGGTCCCGCGAAATCTTCATGCTGTCTTGATCCCATCAAGAGCACGCCGCTCTCAACCCACGGCAACCTGCTCTACTGCGCATCCCCAATAGTCTTCAGCAAGGCTAGATCGGCCTTTATCTTCACCGCCAGCGCCGTTTCCTCACGCGCCTCCTTGCGCGTCGGCGGCGGGCCCGTGCGGGGTAGAACCTTCGCGAAAAAGTGCTCGATATCCGCCGCAATCGCCGGATCAATCGGTTTCTGCGCCGGCGCCGGACCCATCAGCGTCGCCCCAAACCCCGGCCGCGATGGTGCTGAGATCGGCGCGACAGCCGCACCCCTGACCAGGTCATGAAGCAGCTCCGCGTAGGTCTGGTCAGCCAGCTTGTACTCCCCCGCCGCCGCCGGCCGGCCCGTATCCAGGTCCAGCTCCGGCAGCCTGGGCGCCGACGGCGGCGCAATGGAACTCTCCGCAGGAAGCGCCCCCGCCACACCCGGCAGAGTCCCATCGGGGCTGGCCTGAGCCGCGGCCAGGTTCGCGTCCGCCCGATCCGCCACCGCCGTCACCCGTGCCGCAGCCTTGCTCACGTTCTCGGCAACCTTCTCCTTCGTGGCTTTGTCCTCCGGATCCTGCGCCTTGTTCGCCGCCTTCTGCGTCTTCTCCGCCTCTTTCACCACCTTGCTCGCCGCCTTGCGTGCGCCGTCGGCCGTCTTCGGATCAGGCGGCGGCAGCGGCGCCGGCTCGGCATGAACCTCCTTCAGGTACACCTTGAACCGGTCCACCGTGCCGTTCATGCTCTTCAGGTACACGACCTGCTCTTTGGGGTTGGGAATATTCACCTTCAGCGCCGTGAACGGCCCCACCTTCGGAATCATTCGCAGGAAGAACGCCAGGATGCGCCCGCGCACGCCCACATGCGTGTAATCAGTCCCGAAATCCTTCTGGTACTCCGTCTGCTGCAGCCGGTAGATGAACTTCCGCTTCTCCATCCCCGGCTGCGCTGCCTGGATCTGGTCCTTGTACGAGACGAACGCCACCACCGTCATCTTCGGAATAATGGACGAAACCGCGTGCCGGTACGTCGAAATCGCGAGGTCCTCGTGCTTGATCACGCTCGACATCGGCATGCCATACGTCTCGAGAAACGCCTTCTCCAGCAGCGGTTTGGCCACCTGGAAGCCCACAAAGTCCCGGTAATCCTGTTGCGAATAGTGACCCTGCGCCACCTCCACCACATCAAACCCGAACTCCGTCCGTACATGCGCCGTGGGGTTCTCGGCATACGTCACCACCGGGCCGTAGCGCTGGCGAAGCTTCGGATTCTCAAGCGCCGTGACCTCGTTCACCGCCGGGTGTCCGATGATGTCCCCGCAGAAGTGCGCCAGCGCTCCCAGCGCGAACGCGTACTCGTCCGGAGTCGTCGAGTCGCGGATCAGCGCCGTCACAAACGCATCCGGCCGCACATAGTGCAGCAGATCGGAGAAATAGTGCGAGCCAAAGGGGTAATAGCCGATGTCCTGGATCACCGACCCCCCGTAGGCGTACGCGTGCGCCTCCAGTATCTGGTCCGGCGTAATGCCTGGAAAACGCTCCTTGAGCATGGGGACGATCGTGTCTCTCCATGACATATCCACTACTTCCTCGTGGGAGAGCACGGAGTAGGCATCGGCGCGTTGTGAGACCAGCGAAACTGCGAGAACTACCAGCGCCGGGAGCAAAAAACCGGCAGGAAACCAGCACGTGCGATTCATTCAGAGATCTCCGGGGCCCGGGGGAACAGCAGTGAGAGTGACAATAGACGAAGGACACAGCAGTCGAACAGCCAACCAATGGGCAATTTCTCCAAACCCGGTTGCCGCTTATACTCAAATCTCCGATGAATTCAACTCAGGTACAAACCTTCGAACGCGTGGCACTGAAGAACTATCTGTTAGACCACGCCTACGATGAGATGTTTCGGGCGCCAGAGACGCTGCACGACCACTATGAGCCGCTGCTGAATCACTTCTCCTCCCTGCCCGAAGGCGAACTGCAGCGCCGCAAGGCCGCCGCCGACCTCAGCTTCCTCAACCAGGGCATCACCTTCACCGTCTACGGACGCGACGAGGGCACCGAACAGATCTTCCCCTACGACCTGCTGCCGCGCATCATCACCGCCGCCGAGTGGGCCAAGGTCGAGCGCGGCCTCACCCAGCGCATCACCGCCCTGAACCTCTTCCTTCGTGACATCTACAACGAAGGCCGCATCCTCGCCGACGGCGTCGTTCCCCGCGAGATCGTGTACAGCTGTAAACACTTCCGCCGCCAGATGGTCGGGCTCCAGGTCCCTCGCAACGTCTACGTGGCCATCTGCGGCACCGACCTCATCCGCATGGAAGACGGCGAGTTCGTTGTGCTGGAAGACAATCTCCGCGTGCCCAGCGGCGTCAGCTACATGCTCACCAATCGCCGCGTCATGAAGCGGATCTTCCCCCAGCTGTTCCGCAGCTACAACGTCCGCCCCATCGAGCAATACACCCAGCTCCTGCTCGGCACCTTGCGCTCGCTCGCCCCCGAAGGCCGCCCCGAGCCCAACATCGTTCTTCTCTCGCCCGGCGTCTTCAACTCCGCCTACTTCGAGCATGCCTACCTCGCCCGGCAGATGGGCATCGAGCTCGTCGAGGGCCGCGACCTCGTCACCCACGACAACGTCATCTACATGCGCACCACCAGCGGCCTGCGCCGCGTCGACGTCATCTATCGCCGTGTCGACGACGACTTCATCGACCCGCTCTCCTTTCGCGGCGACTCCATCCTCGGCGTCAGCGGCCTCTTCAACGCCTATCGCGCCGGCAACGTCACCCTCGCCAACGCCTTCGGCACCGGCGTCGCAGACGACAAGGCGCTCTACGCCTACGTGCCGGACATCATCAAGTACTACCTCAGCGAAGAGCCCGTGCTCCAGAACGTCAAGACCTACCTGCTTACCGAGAAGAAAAGCCGCGATTACGTCCTCGCCAATCTCGAAAAACTCGTCGTCAAGGCGGTCGGAGAGAGCGGCGGCTACGGCATGCTCATCGGCCCGCAGTCCACCGCCGCACAGCGCGAGGAGTTCGCTGAAAAGATCAAGGCCGATCCCCGCAACTACATCGCCCAGCCCACCATCTCCTTCTCCCGCGCGCCCTGCCTCATCGGCGACGCCCTCGAGCCTCGCCACGTCGATCTCCGCCCCTACGTCCTCTACGGCGACAAGGTAGCCGTCGTCCCCGGCGGCCTCACCCGCGTCGCCCTCAAGCGCGGCTCCCTCGTCGTAAACTCCAGCCAAGGCGGCGGCAGCAAAGACACCTGGGTCCTCAGCCAATAGCTGCTTCACTTCGCTGGCGTGAAAGGTTGTAGATGCTTCGTTTCGAGTGGGACCAGTGGAAAGAACTTGAAAATCCGGAAGCACAAGATCGGTTTCGGCGCGGCGAAAGCGGCCTTCGCCGACCGCTTCGCTATCGAAGAAGATGACCAGATGGGTGATGGTGAACTTCGCCTGCGTACCATCGGTATGGTCGACAGAGTCGTAGTGATCGTAGCCTCTCACACGAACCGCCAGGGTGAGCAGGTCGGCGATGAAATTGCGCGTATCATTTCAGCAAGAAGGGCTACGCGATCAGAAAGGAAGCGCTATGACGAATTACGTGCGGAGAGCGGCTGGGACGCACCTGACTGAAGAAGAACAGGCACAACTTCGCTTGCTTGTTGACATGCCTGACGCTGAGATCGACCTCTCGGACATCCCGGAGTCCACCGAAGCTCAACTCCGGGGTGCCATGCGTCGCAACGGGAAGTCGGAAGAAGTCTGCTCCACCAATGTTCTGGATAAGGCAAGCTAGGTGGGAACTTGCAGGCGAACGGAGGACGTGATCCGCGCCGGGTATGATCCCATCTGCACTCACGTCGGGTGCTGACAGCCGGGCATGTTGCCGCACAGCCGAATCAAATTGCTTTCTCTTGTAACGTCTTGGCCACACAGCCTCCTCATAGGCCAACTTGACGGAAGTCCGCCGTCTACCCAAACCGATCGAGGTATCGATTGCTCTCACGCGTAGCCGATTCCCTCTACTGGATGTCCCGCTACCTCGAGCGCGCCGAGCACACCACGCGCCTGCTCGACGTCAACCTCAACCTCATGCTCGACGAAAGCCCCGCGAGTGCCGAGCGCCGCTGGCAGCGCGTCCTGCAGGCCCTCGGCAATCCTAAGGACATCCACTGGAAGGGCGACCCCTACGAGCTCACCCGGACCCTCAGCTTCGACACCAGCTCCAAGTCCTCCATCCTCTCCCTGCTCATCATGGCTCGTGAAAACTCCCGCCACGTTCGCGAGCAGATCTCCACCGAGCAGTGGCACCGCCTCAACAGTCTCTACCTCGCCGTCACCCTGCCCGGCCTCTACAAGCGCCCTGAGCCCGGCACCATGTCCATGGAGCCCGAGGCCCCCACCGAGTTCCTCACCCAGGTCATGGAAGCCGTGCATCAGTTCCAGGGCGTCTCGGACTCCACCATGAGCCACGGCGAAGGCTGGCAGTTCATCCAGGTCGGCCGCTATATCGAGCGCGCCTCCGCCACCGCCGCGCTCCTCGAGGCCTACCACAAGGACCTTTGGGGCGAGGGCTCGCTCGAGCGCCCCGAAGGCAACGAGTACCTCGACTGGATGGGCCTGCTCCGCAGCGCCACCGCCTTTGAAGCCTACTGCAAGGTCTACACCGCCGACCTTACCCCCGAGCGCATCCTCGAGTTCCTGCTCCTCGACGAGGAGTTCCCTCACTCTCTGCGTTTCTCCATCGACAGCCTGCAGCAGGCCCTCGGCGCCATCCAGCGCGAAAGCGGCAAGAGCCGCGCCGACCAGGTCCGCCGCCTCGCCGGACGCCTGCAAGGCTCGCTCAGCTACAGCGGCGTGGAAGAGATCCTTGAAGGCGATGTCGTCGCCTACCTTCGCACCATCCAGGTGCAGTGCCGCGAGATACACAACACCATCTACGAGCTCTACATCGACTATTCCATCCAGGCAGCGCTCGCCGGCTAGCCTCGCTCGCTCTCCACAGGAGTCGCCCATGTTCTATTCCATCCGCCACCTCACAAAGTTCCTCTACGATCACTCCGTCAGCGAGTCCATGATGGAGACCCGCATGCACCCGCGCAGCGACCAGAATCAGCGCTGCCTAACCTTTCACCTCTCCGTCAGTCCGCGCTGCCGCGTCTTCAGCTATCGCGACCACCTCGCCAACAACGTCCATCACTTCGACATCCCCGGCCTGCATCGCCAGCTCGTCATCGTCGCCGAATCTCTCGTCGAAGTCTCCCCGGCCATCGAAATCCCGTCCTTCCTCGCCCCAGACGCCTGGGCCGATCTCGACGCCATGGTCCAGCAGGGCGACTACTGGGAGTTCCTCTTCCCCAGCGAGTTCTGCATCTCCACGCCGCTGCTCGACATCCTCGCCGCCGAGCTCGACGTCGTCCGCCGCGACGATCCCCTCATGCTCCTCCACGAGCTCAACGGCCGCCTCTATAAGTATTTCGACTACGTCCCCCGCTCCACCAAGGTCGACTCCCCCATCGACGTCGCGCTTGAAAGCCGCCAGGGCGTCTGCCAGGATTTCGCCCACATCATGATCACCCTCATCCGCACCAAGCTCAAGATGCCCTGCCGCTACGTGAGCGGCTACCTCGCCCATCGCGACCACGACACCGACCGCTCCGCCGCCTCCGCCACCCACGCCTGGATCGAAGTCCTCATGCCCCACTTCGGCTGGGTCGGCTTCGACCCCACTAACTGGCTCGTCGCCGGCGAACGCCACATCCGCACCGCCATAGGCCGCGACTACTCCGACGTGCCGCCCACCCACGGCATGTTCCGCGGCCGCGCCAAGAGCGAGCTCACCGTCGCCGTTCGCGTCACGCCCAGCGAAGGCGCGCCCTCCATGGACCAGGAGCTCCCCGTCCCCGAAGACTGGTCCATCCTGGTTGAAAAAGCACAGGCGTTGCCAGACGCACCGCCGCCCCTGACGCGCCAGCAGCAGATGGCGCAGCAGCAGCAATAGCGCCTTGCCCTACGCCGCCATCGCCGAAAGCCGCGGCGAAGCCTGGATCAGCCGCACCAGGTCTTCCACCGTCACCAGCGGCGCCGATCGCAGCCCCGGCTGGTAGAGCCGCTCTGTCAGCTTCAGCAGATCCTGCACCGACTCGTCCACGTCCGCCAGATCCAGCCCCAGGTCCTCGTCCAGCAGGTCCGTGGCCTTGATCGGAAAACTGACGTTCTGCTTCTGGCGCAGATAACGAAAGGTGGTGCGGGCTACGCGAGCGTCAAAGCCATAGAGCAGCAGCGAGTTCACGAAGGTGTCTTCGTTGATCCCGGAGCGGTTCTCGTTCATACGGAAGCGGCGCGCTCGCGCCGAAACATACAAAACGATCAGGACGAAAGTGAGTAGCCCAACAATGAAAAGCAACGGACCGGCCTGTTCCCCGAGCCAGATGGACAGAGTACTGGGAGTTTGCATCGTGCAGTTTGCCTCGTTGCGTGCTGTGCTCAAGGCACAAGTCACACGCGAGTTCGTAGGGCCGATGTTATTACACTTACCCGCTTCCGCTACACTTGAATTCAAGGCTTTGCAATGCGCTGACGCCGTACGTCCCGTTGTGGCATCCAATAGCCGAGAACGCAGTATCCGCCCATGACCTCCGTCATCATTCCACTCAATCCGCCGGGTGTTACCAGCCTGCTCCACGAGCTTCCCGCTAAGATCACAGGCGCACGCCTGCGCGACAGCTACGGCCGCGCCATCACCGACCTTCGCGTCTCGGTCACCGATCGCTGCAACTACCGCTGCGTCTACTGCCGCACCGGCAACGAAGGCGCGCAGTTCAGCGAACTGCCCCACGCCGAGTACCTGCGCATGATCCGGCTCTTCGTCTCGCTCGGCGTCGATAAGGTTCGCCTCACCGGCGGCGAACCGCTCCTCAGGGCCGGCCTCATTGATCTCATCCGTGAGCTCGCCACCCTGCGCACCATCTCCGGCGATCCGCTGGAGATCGCCCTCACCACCAACGGCCACCTGCTCGCCGGCCTTGCGCAGCCGCTCAAAGCCGCCGGCCTCTCCCGCATCACGGTCTCCATGGACGCCGTCGACGCCGAGACCTTCTCCGCCATCACTCGCGTTCCGCGCAGCTTTGAGCGCGTCCTCGCCGGCATCCGCGCCGCCTCCGCCGCCGGCCTTGGCCCTGTCAAGGTCAACTGCGTTCTGCTCCGGGGCTTCAACGATTCTCAGATCGAAGCCTTCGCCGAGTTCTCGCGCCGCGAGGACGTCATCGTCCGCTTCATCGAGTGGATGCCGCTCGAGGAACCCTCCACTGGCGCGCCGCAGAGCTCCGACCGCACCTGGACCCCGCAAGCCGTCGTTCGCATGGACGAGATCACCGCCCGCCTCAACGCCTATCGCCGCGAGACCTTCGGCGGTCTCGTCGAACTTCCGCCCAACGCCCCCAGCGAGACCGCCCGCCGCTTCACCTTCGCCGACGGCCGCGGCGAGATCGGCATCATCGCCCCCGTCAGCCGCCCCTTCTGCGGCCATTGCAGCCGCATCCGTCTCACCTCCGACGGCAAGATCCGCACCTGCCTCTTCTCGCAAAGCGACCACGACCTCGCCGGACGCATGCTCCAGGGCGCATCCGACGCCGAGCTCACGGCCTACATCCACAAGGTCGTCGATCATAAGGAAGCCCGCCACCACATCGGCGAGCCCGGCTTCCAAAAGCCCTCCCGCTCCATGGTCCACATCGGCGGCTAACCCTCACTCAAGGTTCAGCGAACTCGTCATCCTGAGCGAAGTCTGTCGCGCTTTCTGCGACAGACGTAGTCGAAGGACCCCGAAGAGTCTTATACAGCCTCAGAGTTCCGGACCTTTTCTCCCACCAGGTCGAGTCGGAAATCTGTAGCCTCGGAGAATGCCTTAGATTTAGGACCCCGCGATCATCATCCCCTCGACCCGGATCGTAGGCGCCGCGCTCGCGCCGCGAAACACCAGGTCGTTCCCGATCGCCGAGATATTCCGGTACATCTCCTTCAGATTTCCCGCAATCGTGATCTCCTCGACCGGAAACGTCAGCTCGCCGTTCTCGATCCACAGCCCGCTCGCCCCCTGCGAGTAGTCGCCCGTCACCAGATTTACGCCGAAGCCCATCGTCTCCGTCACGTAGAGCCCCTGCTTCACCTCGCCAATCAGTTCCTGCGCCGAGACCGCACCCGGCTCCAGGAAGAAGTTTCCCGCGCCGATTCCCGGATTGCCCGCCAGACCCCGAGACGCGTTTCCTGTCGACCTCAGCCCCAGCTTGCGCGCCGTATACGTATTCGTCACGTAGCTCTTCAGAATGCCGCGTTCCACCAGCACCGTCCGCCGCGTGGGCAGCCCCTCCCCATCGAACGGCGTCGTTCCAAAGCCCCCCACTCGCATTCCGTCGCCGTCGAACACCATCGTTCCGTCGTCGACAACGGTCACGTTCTCGCCCGCCACTCGCTCGCCCAGCATCTCGTCGAAGAACGTCGCATGCCGGTAGATCGCGTCACCATTGGCCGCCTCAAAGATGCTTGCGATGATCGATTTTGCAATCTCCGGCGAAAACACCACAGGCGCCCTCTGCGTCTTCACCTGCCGAGCCCCCAGCCGACGCAGCGTCCGCTCCGCCGCGATGCGCCCAATCTCCTCTGGCGATTCCAGCCGCCGCGTCGTCCGTGAGCTGGAGAACCAGTAGTTCCGCTGCATCCGCCCCTGCTCGTCATGTGCGATCGGCGCCGCCGAAAACCCGCAGTACGAGCGCCTGTACTCGCCCTCGAACCCGCGCGAGTTCATCATTACCTTGTGCGAGGTCGCCGTGTCGAAGTCCCCGCCGCCCGAGTTCTGGATGCGCGCGTCGTGCGCCATTGCGGCCGCCTCGCACCTCCGCGCCACCTCAATCCGCTCCGCCGGCGGCTGCTCGTTCACATCCTCAAAGTAGAGCCCCAGATCACCCCTGAGCTGCCCAAACTCAGCCTCGTCCGGCAGCCCGATGAACGGATCTTCGCTGGTAATCCTGGCCAGCGCGACCGCGCCCTCGACCAGCTTCTCCAAACCCTCCCGCGATAGGTCCGACGACGATGTGCTCGCCGACCGCAGCCCATGGAACACCCGCAGCCCGATCGCCCGTGACCCCGACTCCTTCAGCGTTTCCACCTGGCCGAGCCGCACCAGCGCCGAGAACTCGTCGCCCTCGTACGCCACGGCCTCTGCATCCGTCGCTCCCGCCTTCAAAGCCCGCGCCAGCACATCGGCGGCGACCTGCCTCAGGCTCACCGCATGCACAACCGCATTCCCAACACCCATTCCGTAGCCTCTGTCAGCGCACTGGAGCGCTTGACATCCTCGCCTCGCGCCCGTCGGTCGCCTTCAGAAAGAACATCCCCGCCGCGCAGTACTCCGAATCGCTCTTCAGCTTGTGTTCGATGTGCGGCGGCGGTGCATTCTCGATGCGCCGGCGGAACAGCTTCACCGCTCCACCGCAGTCCTTGCAGCGAAACTCCGTGTCCTCATCCAGCAGCGCCTCGGCGATCCGCTTCACCTTCCAGAAGGGCTCATACCCACCCGCGGCTCGAACCCGGCGACGCTTCACTTCACACTCGTAGAACTTCTCGCGCTCTGCTGTTGCCATCGTTTCACCTCTTCGGTTCGCCGGTTGTCGCTGCCTGGGGTACTTCTTTCCACGTCGAGACGCGCAGCCAAAACTCCGCACGAAAGCAAAAACCCTTACTGCACCGGATCAGCCGAGGGCTTCGGCTCGCGCCCATCCGTCGCCTTGCGAAAATGCAGCCCGGCCGGGCAGTACTCCGAATCCGCCTTGTTCTTGTGCTCTACATGCGGCAGTGGCCCGCCCGCCTTGTGCGTCCGGAATACCTTCACCGCGCCGCCGCAATCCTTGCAGCGAAACTCCGTATCCGCATCCGCCAGTGCGTCGGCGACCGTCTTCGTCTTCCAAAACGGCTCATACCCGCCGCCTTCCTTCATCCGCCGCCGCTTCACTTCGCACTCGTACAGCTTTGTCTCGCGCTCGACTGCCATTACTGCCCCGTTCCTCCGACCGTCATGCGGTCGAGTTTGATGGTCGGCATTCCGACGCCCACAGGCACGCTCTGCCCGGCTTTGCCACACGTCCCAATCCCCTCGTCCAGCGCCAGGTCGTTGCCCACCATACTCACGTACTTCAGCGCCTCCGGCCCGTTCCCGATCAGCGTCGCACCCTTCACCGGCCGCGTCACCTTGCCGTCTTCGATCAGGTACGCCTCGCTCGCCGAGAACACGAACTTCCCGTTCGTAATGTCCACCTGCCCGCCGCCGAAGTTCACCGCGTACAGTCCGCGCTTCACGCTCTTGATGATGTCCGCCGGCACGTCATCGCCATTCAGCATGTAGGTGTTCGTCATCCTTGGCATGGGAATGTGGTGGTAGCTCTCCCGCCGCCCGCTGCCGGTGCTCTCGCCGCCCATCAGCCGCGCGTTCAGCTTGTCAGACAAGAACGTCTTCAGAATCCCCTTCTCGATCAGCACCGTCTCCCGCGTCGCCACGCCCTCATCATCCACGTTCAGGCTGCCGCGCCGATTCTTCATCGTGCCGTTATCAACCACCGTCACCTTTCTGCTCGCCACCTGCTGCCCCACCAGCCCCGCAAACGCGCTCGTCTTCTTGCGGTTGAAGTCCGCCTCCAGCCCGTGGCCCACGGCCTCGTGCAGCAGTACGCCCGGCCATCCCGGCCCCAGCACCACTTCCATCTCGCCCGCGGGAGCCTCCGCCGCGCCCAGTTGCAGCACCGCCGTTCGCGCCGCCTCCCGCGCAAAGTGCTCCGGACTTTTCTCGCCCTCAAAGAAATCCAGCGCCACCCGCCCGCCGCCGCCGCTCGTACCTCTTGCCGTGTTCTGGCTGTCCTTGGCGATCACGAACACATTCAGCCGCGCCAGCGGTTGCGTATCGCTCGCAAACGTGCCATCGCTCGCGGCCACCAGGATCCGCCGCAACTCATCGTTGATCCCCGCGCGCACCTGCGTAATTCGCGAATCAAAGTCCCGCGCCGCCTTGTCCGCCCGCCGGATCAGCGCCAGCTTGGCCTCGATCTCGCCGTCTGCCGAAAGCCCCGCAATCGGGTACAGCGACGGAGTCTCCGTATGCCGAAACCCGCTCGCCAGTTCCTTCGCCGGCCCGCTGGCGATCAGTGCCGCAGTCCGCGCCGCGCGCAGCAGTCGCTCGCTCGAGAGATCGTCCGTAAACGCAAATCCCGTGCGCTCGCCCGCCACCACCCGAATCCCGCAGCCTACGCTGATTCCCTGGCTCGCCGCCTTCACCAGGCCCTCGTCAATCCCCAGCGAGGTGCTCGTAACCGACTCGAAATAAAGGTCCGCGTACTCCCCGCCCGCCGACAGTGCCTCACCCAGGCAGCGCTCCATCAGCCGCTCGCTCAGGCCCAGCTTTTCCATGAAATAACGTTTGTGATCCGGCTGGACCTGTGGATTTTGTTCGGAGGCGGGAGACGTCATTAGCCTTATGATAGGCTCCCACGGCCCCTACGGCAAATAAAGCCTGAAGCCGCCGCCAGGCTACTTCTGAACCGCAAGGGTAAACTTGGCCTTATGCTCCTTCACCCCGCCGTCGAGGCCGATTACCCCGCCATCGTCGCGCTCGCCAACCTCGCCTACCGCGGGACCGGCAATACGCAGAGCTGGAACGTCGAAACCGGCATCGTCGCCGGCCAGCGCCTCGATGAATCCCTGCTGTGCGAGGAGCTTGCCGCCAAACCCGCCGCCACTCTGCTCACCTATCGCAACGCCCCCGCAGGCCCTCTCCTCGGGACCGTCTGGCTCGAGCCCAGGTCAGACACCGTCTGGTATCTCGGCCTGCTCACCATCCACCCCGACCTGCAGAACCGTCAGTTCGGCCGCACCCTCCTCGCCTCCGCGGAAGACTTCGCCCGTCAACGCGGCGCGCTCTCCATCCGCATGACGGTCCTCAACGTTCGCGACGCTCTCATCGCCTGGTACCAGCGCCGCGGCTACGTCCCCACCGGCGAAGCCCAGCCCTTCCCCTACGGCGACGAACGTTTCGGCACACCCCTCCGCAACGACCTCCACTTCGTCGTCCTACAAAAGACCTTATAGCCACCGTGTCGACCGCACCTACGCGTTCCGCTCGATCTCTCGATTCAATGCTTCGTGCACCAGTCCGCTCAGGTAGACCCTCACATCCACACCCTTCTCTACCGCGAGCTTCGCTGCCTTCATGGCATCGTCCCGCTCCAGAACCAAGTTCCTTGCCTTCTCCATCTCAGCCAGATATCGCACGATACCGCCATGCATCGCGCGTCCTGCCGCAGCTTCCGCAGCGAACTCCTCTGAATGCTTATCGCGGTTGGCGTATCACCACTCCGCGCTTCGTCCCAGTCGAACTCAAACACGAGGCAGTCTCGCAGCCCGCATTCCACACGCCTCACCGCCCACCCGCCCCGTTGGAAGGATCCGCACTCCCCGCCACATCCAGATCCAGAAACAGATCCTTCGACACTCCCGCATAGCACATCCCATCCGCCGCATACGTCTTCGCGCAGCTCTTAGTCAGCTCCGGCCGCCGCGGCGACTGCACGTACTGCCACGCCATCGCATCCGCCGTCCCGCTGTCCTTCAGCCGAGGTGGCGCAATCACGCACCCCGGCGCCGGCGGACACGCATCCTGCGCCACCCACAACGCCACCCCGTGCAGCTCCCTTGCCGCCACCTGCTGCCGCACATCCTCCGCCGTCGTAATCGTGACCGGCCTTCCATCCGGGCCGTTCCCATCCGGCGACGCCTGCCCGCTCAGGTAAGCTCCCGGCCTGTACCCCGAACCCGCCACCGCCTCCGTCCACGCGAAGAAGTAGGCCGCCTGCTCCGCCAGCAATCGGCCGCCCTCTTCCTGGTCCAGAAACAGGATCGCCCCTTCCGGAAACCCCTCGCGCCGCGCCGTCGCAACTGCCGCCGCCGCATCCTGCTTGCCCAACTGCTCCGGCGCTGTCCCCGTCTTCCGCACCTTCAGGATCTCCGCATCCAGCCTGCCGTTCCAAAGCACCAGGAACCCAAATCCCGCATCCCGCAGCGCCTTTCGCTTACCCATCCACGAGTTGCTCGTCTCCCCCGGCGGATTGTTCAGCCAATACCCCACGAACGCAAAGCTCTTGTGCAGCTCCGCCAGCCGCTCATCCCCCGGATAGTCATTGCGATCGAACCCAACGAAATCCTTCGGCGTTTGCGAAGCTGTCTTCCCCGCAGCGTCAGTGCCAGATTGAGATATCTTCATCGTCTCCCCCTCAGGCGTACCTTCGCTCCGGCAGCCTGTACCGGACAACGCAACGACCATCCCCACGCAAACCACCAACCGCGTCATCACCATCTGAAACTCCCGGCCAGAACCTTCCTTCAATTGTGCTACGTTTCAGGCATGAGCTCCGAACCCGAGGCCACTGCCTCCGCGCCCGATCCACGTTATCCCGTCGGCCACTTCCATCTCCCCTCCCCGCCCATCCCCACAGGCGAGCGCGCTCACGCCATCTTCACCCTCGCCGAATTTCCCGAGCTGCTGCGCAACGCCGTCTCCGGCCTCGACCACGCCCAACTCAACACCCCCTACCGCGAAGGCGGCTGGACCGTCCGCCAGCTCGTCCACCACATCGCCGACTCGCACATGAACGCCGTCATGCGCATCCGCCTCGCCCTCACCGAAGACGCCCCCACCATCAAGCCCTACGACGAGAAATCCTGGGCGCTCCTCCACGACTCGCTCGCGCCTCCCGAGTGGTCCCTCGAGATCATCGAATCCCTCCACGCCCGCTGGATCATGCTCCTCCACTCCCTCTCGCCCGAGCAGTGGCAGCGCGTCTTCTTCCACCCCGACCGCGGCCCCCAGACCGTCGAAGCCGCAACCCTGCTCTACGCCTGGCACTCGCGCCATCACCTCGCCCACATCACCCACCTTCGCCTCGCGCGCAACTGGTAACCCTCGCTCATGGACGCCCGGGCCGCCGCTGCCCAACCCGAACAGACCCCCAGCCAGATCGCCGCCGCGCTCGAATCCTACCTGGCCGAGTACCCCGCCGCCGTCATCAGCGAAGATGGCAAAGTCCTCTTCGATATGCGCGAGGCGAAGTACTCGCTCTCCACCGAGCACGGCCGCTGCACCCTGCATCTCTGGGGTGAAGACCGCAATCTCGTCCGCCGTGTCATCGCCGCCGACCTCCGCAACCGCGTCCTGCGCATCCGCACCCTCCGTTTCGGCCAGACCCGCCCCCAGACCCTCGAACTCTCCGGCGAGAAAGACCGCCGCACTCCCTCCACGCGCGATGCCACCCGCACCCGCTTCCTCAAGGTTCTTGAGCGCGCCCTCGAGCGCCACCTCCCCGGCTGGCGCGCCGAATCCTTCCGCACCGCCATGGACCTCGAGAAGTCCTTCGGCCCCGCCTACGCCCGCGGCCTGCTCGTCTCCGGAAACGCCCAGGCCCAGGACACCTGGGCCGTCATCGCCGTCAACGACGAAGAATCCGCCTCCACCATCGACGGCATCCTCACCTTCGGTATCCTCTGGCTCGCCGCCTGCCGCGAGTCCTTCGCCGCCCGCCCCGCACCAGCGCGCCGCCTCATCCGCGGCCTAAAGCTCATCGTCCCTCGCGGAGCCGCCGGCACCACCCTCTCGCGCCTCGCCTGGCTCACCGGCGATCCCGCCCAATGGGAGCTCTACGAGCTCGACCAGCGCACCGAAGAGCTCGAGCCCCGCGACGCCGCCGACCACGGCAACCTCGCCACGCGTCTCGCCCGCGCCCCCAAGCTCAGCCTCGCCCAGCCTCGCTTTGCCGAGAGCGCCGCCCGCGTCCGCGCCCTCATCCCCGCCGCCTTCCAGTCCATCGTCGAGGAGCGGCTCCGCAGCGGCACCGAGCTCGCCTTCCTGCTGCACGGGCTCGAGTTCGCCCGCATCCGCAGCGGAGCTTCCGCCGAATCCTTCAATCGCATCGAGCAGATCACCTTCGGCGCCGGCCCCAACGAGACCCCGCTCACCCCGGAAAACGAGCCCCACATCCGCGAACTCGTCGCCCGCCTCTGCGAGCGACGCTCCCCCACCGGCGACAGCCGCGACCCGCTCTACCGCCTCGCCCCCGAGCGCTGGCTCGAAGGCCAGCTCCACCGCGACATCTCCATCCTCAACGCCGCCGGAGCCGAAGCCCGCCTCGACCCCGCCCACGTCTACACCCAGGTCCCGGCCTTCGCGGGGGCAGGCGCCCGCGGCCACACTATGGACCGTGGCATGCTCGATCTCCTCTCCGTCACCGCCGACGGCCGCCTGGCCGTCATTGAGCTCAAGGCCGCCGAAGACCCCCACCTCGCCCTCCAGGGCCTCGACTACTGGATCCGCGTCCGCTGGCACCACGCCCAGAATCCCGACCCCATCACCGGCCTCGGCGACTTCCAGCGCTACGGCTACTTCGCCGGCGCCCGCCTCTCCCCCGACCCACCGCGCCTCATCCTCGTCGCCCCCGCCCTGCGCGTTCACCCCGCCACCGACATCGTCCTCCGCCACCTCTCCCCGCGCGTCGACTGGACCCTCATCGCCCTCGACGAACGCTGGCGTACCCAGCTCAAAGTCGTCTGGCGCAAGCACAGCACAGCGCCACGCTGACTCGCCCTTCAGGGTAGCGAATCCTGGCAATCCCAGGGCTGAAAGCCCGACACATCATCGCTAAAAAACGCACCGCGGAAACACTCCCCCCAACCGCAGAACTGCCGCCCCAGTTTCGAGGCGGCAGCTCCATCTTCTACGTCTTCGCGTTAGAACTCGATCCGCCCCGAGAACTGCGCCGACTTGCGCGCAGCCGACGGATTCGGCGCCACCTCACCAAAGTTCGAGTTGCCGTACACCGTGCTCGCCACCGCGAACTGCGTGTGGTTCGTCACGTTGTACCACTCCGCCCGGAAGTTCAGGTGCGCGTTCTCGAAATGCAGCGGGAACGACCGTACCAGCGCCAGGTCAAGATCGTAGTTTCCCGGCCCCGTCAGACCGTACGGCGCCGTGCGTGACACATTGCCGAACTGGTACGACGGTGCATAGGCGAACGCTCCCGGGTTGATGAACTGCTGTGCGATCGGAGCCGTGAGGCTGGTATTGGTAAGGTTGTAGTTGCCGTAGGTCACACCCGACCCCCAGTGCTTCCCGTTCACCCGCGCATTGTTGCTCGCAAAGCTCGGGTTATAGATCGGTTCGCACGTCGACTGCGCCGGATTCGTCGCGCAGCTCGCTCCCGTGATCGCCAGCGGCGACCCCGAGAACGCCTGGAAGATCTCCGAGAACTTGAACCCTCCCACAATCGCCCGCTCCCATGCATGGTTCGCCAGCACCGTCTGTCCCAGCGGCAGCGCCCATACGCCCGTCACCACCGCGTGATGCGGCTGGTTCGTCGTCGAAACCGACCGCTCGATCCGATCCTGCGCATACGACGCGTTGGGCGCGTTCGCAATCGTGCCCGCGGGAATCGCATACCCCGATCGGAAGGTGCCGCCATCGTCGATCGCTCGCGACCACGTGTAGTTCGCCATGAACGTCAGCCCATGCGTCGGCCGCATGTTCGCCGTCACCTGCAGCGCGTGGTAGTTCGAGTTCGTCACGTTGTCGAACAGGTCCGCCACGTTCTGGAACGGGAACGGGTGCAGCAGCGTCGCCAGCGTCTGGCTCGTGCTGTTGAACACGCTCGTGCTCGGCGGGCACACGCCCGCGTTCGCCGCGCAGAAGGTCGTCAGCGCCGCGCCCGAGGAGTTCAGGTTGCTGCCCAGCGTCAGGTACTTCGGATCAAGCTGGTCCGCCCAGTAGCCCCGCGCGTTGCTTCCATCCGCAATCTCGAAGTGCCCCTGCGAACCCACGTACGTCATCGTGGTCGTAAAGGAGTTCCCCCACTGATGCTGGATGCCAAACGTCCAGTTGATGTACTCCGGAGCCCGGCTGCCCAGGTAAGGATCGTAGTACGCCACCGTCGACGGCGTCCCCGTATACCCGGCCACGTTCGTGTATCCCGTCCCGTACGCCGGCCCCGACGCCGTCCCCTGCGCCAACTGGTACGTCGGCAGCGCGCCATTCGCGCCCGTAAACGGCGCCGTCGACAGCAGCTGCCCGCTCGGCGCGAACTGCGGCGACGACGAGAATCCCAGGCTGTTGTTCGCATTGCCCGTCACCGATGAGTTTCCGCCGGCCACGCCGTTCCCATGCGTGAACATCACTCCGTAGCTCGCCCGGATCACCGTCTTCGGGTCTATCGAGTACGCCACCCCAAGGCGCGGTCCGATGTTCTTGTAGAACGGCGACACCGGCGTATCGCAGTTGCACGTATTCGCTCCGTGGCCGGCAAACTGCAGCGCTCCCGTCGTACCCGTCACCGGGTTCGCCAGCGTCGGGTTGAAGAAGCTCATCGCATCCACGTTCTCCCGCAGCGGCGGGAAGTAGTCGTAGCGCACACCCACATCCACCGTCAGCTTGCTCGTCACCTTCCAGTTATCCTGCACATACGGCGAGATCGCCCGGAACCGCGAGCCGAACTCCTGCCGCAGGTAGGTCGTGAAGCTGGGCTGGTTGTTCTGTCCAATCAGGAAGCTCGCATACGACTGTCCCGTGTTGCTCGTCGCGGCATACGATGGCTTCGCGTTGGTCGAGGGGTTCAGCGCTGCCGTCTCCGTCACCGCCTCCGCCAGCGTCAGCGGCGTACTCCCACCCGTCGCCGGAATCTGGTCGTACAGCAGCCACGCGATCTGCCCGCCAAACGTCAGCGAGTGCTTGCCCAGCACCCACTGCACGTTGTCCACCAGCGTGTAATTCTGTGCAATCACCCGGTTCGCCGTCGTGCCCGCCCAGTTGGTCGGCGCGTTCGTTCCCGCAAACGTCACAATCGGGAACGACGTCGGCGCCTGCCCGGCCGGCAGACCCGAAATGCCCATCACGGATGCCGCGTACGCCGGGTTCTGATCCGCGTTGAACGTCGGCCCGTCGTACCGCGCATAGCCGTACTTCAGCTGGTTCACAATATGGGGCGAAATCGTATACGTGTCCTCCACGATCCCCACCGCGGTCTTCGGCGCGTACGCCTGCCCGTAGTTATAGGGCACCGGACCCACGTTGCGTCCCGTGGTGTTCTGTCCCACCGGCACCGAGCTCGCCTGCCGCCCAATCGCAGCGATCAGCGTGATCACGTTCCTCGAGCTCTGGTTGAAGTCCACCCGCTCGCTGGTCGACCAGTTGTTCAAGCCCGTACGGTTCGGCGAGATGTAATTGTTCTGCACCGTCGACCCGATACCCGCCGGAAGATAGCTCTGCATCTTCAGCGCCACCTGCGAAAACTCGCTCGCCGGTATCACATCCACCCCAGCCTGGCCCGCAGGCCCTAGGATCGGGTTACCCGCCGCTCCCACCGTTCCCGATCCGATGTAGCCGTAGCGATACCGGCAAGGCCCAGTGTTGCTCGCCGCCGTGCAGGCCGCCTGCGTATTCGGGTCGAAGATGCCGCCCGTAACCACGCCCTGGAAGTTGCCCCTCTGTTCCGCCGCCGTCGGAAAAGTGATCGCCGTCGGCGTCTCGCTCGCATACCGGAACCCGTTGTAGTTGCCGAAGAAGAACACCTTGTCCTTCAGCCCGCCAATCGGAACCAGAGGTCCGCTCAGGTTGATCCCGTACTCATTCGAGTGCTCGATCGGCTTGTGCACCAGCCCCGTCGCAGGGTTAGGAGCCTTGCCGAAGAACCCATACGTATCGAGCGCCGTATTACGGAAGAACTCGTAGACCGACCCGTGAAACTTCAGCCCGCCGGCCTTCACCGTGTAGTTCTGGATGCCCTGCCCCTCGTAGATCGCCGAGTAGCCGCTCGTCTGCACCTGGAACTGGTCCACCGCGTCCACCGAGATCGCCGTCCAGATGTACCGCGGATCGCCGTTACCGCCCGCGCGCACAAACGGCAGCCCGTCGATGTACACCGCGCTCACAGCGCCGCGGCTTCCCGAACCATTGATAATGCCCGTATTCGTCGTCGGATTTCCGTTCGTGTTGTTGCCCTGCACGCCCGGCATCAGGAACGCGAAGTCCGTCGCGCGCCGTTGATCCGCATTGCCGTACGCGCCCATCTCGATCGGCAGCGCCGAGTACATCTCGTTCTCCATCGTCGCGCCCAGCGTCGCGTTCGTCGTCTCCAACGCCGGCGGCTCAGAGCTCACCGTAATGTTCTCGCCCTGCGACCCCACCGTCAGCTTCGGGTTATACGTGAACGTCTCGAGCGCATTCACATGGATGTTCTCCTGCGTCACCGTCTCAAAGCCCCCGGCCTTCACCACCAGGCTGTACACGCCCGGGTCCAGCGCCGGGAACGTGAAGTCGCCCGCGCCCGTCGAAGTCACCGTCACGCTCACGCCCGTTGCACCGTTTGTTGCCGTCAGGGTCGCGCCCGGTACCACCGCTCCCGTCGGATCGCCGACAATGCCCGAGATCGCGCCTTTGCCCGATAGCTGCCCATGCGCCGTCGCCGTCAGCATCGCGGTAAGAAGCAAGCATCCCGGAGCCGCCAGAGCTCCGCACAACACACCCTGCGCAACCACACTCCGGAACGCCCGGATCGTAAAAGTCTTTGCCGTCATCTGGAACCTCTTGAAATTGGTTTGACAAATCAGCCCTTGGCGTCAGTGAGCGACGCTCTCGGTCTCAGCCACGTACAGGTCTGACCATTTCTACTGCGTGCAACTCTCGACTATGCGCCTATCGACTGTCAAGTATTGTTTGCTGTGCCTAGCATTTGCAGGTATCCAACGCCGTGCTACACCTCGCTAAGCCCGCACCCGTTCGCCGCTCGTGTCGCCCACGTGACCGTTTTGGACGGACCACAGCACTTTACCGCTAACTGTCTCGCGCCCTAGGCCGTGATCAAGCGTCACCATTCTCACCGCCGCCCAGCGCCCGCGCCCACAACCGCTATTCCCGTGCCTTTCCCTTAACTCACACCCCGTTAACCCGTAGCCCACAGATCATCGTTTTTTTAGATCATCGCCCTTGCTATCCAAGCCGCGACGCCTTCTCGGTCGAGCAAACATGATCCAGCCCTCGTTGCCACACACCCTACGGCAGCTTCGGCAGCGCGGACAACGGCGTCTTCACCGGGGTCGCCAGCCCGATATACTTCGTGATCGTGTTACTCCCCTGGTTCGAGACCCACACGTTCCCGCTCGCGTCGAGCGCCAGCGCATACGCTTCCAGCTGCCCCGCATCGCCGCCCAGCCCCGTCGCCGGCGACAGCGCCGCCCCCGGCACGCTCGCGTTTGCCCCCGCCAGCTCCGTCAGGTACGGCGCCCGGTAGTTCGCCACCCACACATTCCCCGCGCCATCCAGCGCGATCCCCTGTGGGTGGTAAATCGAACCCCCGCCCGTCAGGTTGTTCGCGATCACAGTCCCCGAATTCGTCATCAGCGAGACCGTATCGCCAAAGTAGTTCGCTACCCAGATGTTGTTTCCCTGGTCAATGGCAATCCCCGACGCATAGTTACAGCAAAGATAGTTCGTAAAGCTCGACCCGTCCGGCGCCACCTTGGTCACGTAGTCCGACGCCTGGTTCACCACCCAGCCGAAGTGGTTGCTGTCCACCGCCACCGCGACCGGGAACGCGAAGTTGCTCGTCGTGTACCCACTCGTCCCTGACAGCGGCGCGCCTGTCGCGCTCAGCAGCGTCACGTGTGAGTTTCCGAAATCCACCACCCACACCGTGCCATTGGGGTCGATCGCCACTGAAAGCGGATAGTTCAACCCACCTGCCGCATACCCGTTGCCGGCCAGCGATGCTCCCGACGGCGCCAGCTCCGACACCGTCCCCACGCCCTGCCCCGTGTATGGCATCTCGTTCGGGATCCACGCGTTATCGCTCAGGTCGATCGCCAGCCCATACGAGTTGTTCAGCCCGTCCCCGGCAATCCCGTTTACAAACACCGGGCCCGCCGCCGGCGTGAACTTCGAAGCCACATAGAAGTAGTTCGCCACCCACACGCTGCCGGTCGAATCCACCCCTATTCCCGATGGGCTGTTCAATCCCCCGCCGGACTCCGTAAAGAACATCGTCCAATCCGCGGGTGCGCTGCCCAGCGCCGGCGCATACGCCGTGCTCATCTGCGCCTGCGCAAACAGGCTCCCAACGTTGCTCCCTGGACTCCGCGCCAGCGCAAACGTCGCATCCAGCGTGTTCGCCGGCGCCGCACCTCCGGCAGGCGTGGTCGCCGTATAAAGCGCGGCGCACTTTGCCGCCGCCACCACGCACGCGTTCAGCATGTTCGCCACCGAGTTCACCCGCGCCGCCGGCGAGCTCGCCGTACTCGGCAGCGTCGCGCCTGGCGAAGTCCCCAGCACCGGGTCCGCCAGCTCCGCCGCCGTTGCGAACGCGTTGCTGATCCCCGTTAGATTCCCGCCCGTCGCACCGACCGAGCCGGTCGCCCCGCCCGCTCCCAAAGCATAGAACTGCGCCAGCCCATACGCCGCCCCCGCGGTCGTCGCCTCGTCCACCACAAAGCTCGCGCCTGAAACGACCCCGCTGCATGGCCCGATCGCCGTCATCAGCGCAATGTTGGCGTTCGAACCCGCCGCCCCGACCACCCCGCCCCGGCTCACCACGTACACCGGCGCCCCAGCCCCCGGACAGCTATATCCTCCCGGCAGCACCGCCATTCCCGTCGCACTCGTCGTCACCGCCGCGCCCAGCTGCGTCCCCGCGGACCCATTCCCTCGCGTACCCGCCGCATACAGCTGCACCGACGCCCCCACCACCGGCTGCGTCCCCGCCCGCACTGTCACGGTCAACGGTAGTCCTACATACGCCACCGGCGCCACGCCCGTCCCGCTCAATGCCACCATCGCCGCGCCGCCCGCATTGCTCGTAAAGCTCAGCGCCCCGCTCTCCGCACCCGTGGCCATCGGCCCAAACACCACCGCGATGGTGCAGCTTGCATTTGCCAGCAGCCCCACGCCGCACCCGCTGCTCGTCTGGGTAAAGTCGCCGCTGATCACTATCCCGGAGATCGTCAGCACGCCTCCGCCCGTATTCGTCAGCGTCACCAGCTGCGCTGCGCTCAGGCTGCCCGTCGCAATCGTCCCGAACGCCAGCGTCAGCGGCGAGACCAGCAGCTGCGGCGTCCCCGGCACCGTCCCGGTCCCGCTCAGTGCCACCGTCTGCGGACTCCCTACGCCATTGCTCGTCACCGTCAGCGTCCCCGTCCTCGCCCCCACTGCGCCCGGTGAAAACACCACCGACAGCTGGCACGTCCCCCCCGCCGCCAGACTCGCGCCGCACGTACTCGACCCTGAAAAATCTCCGCTCGTCCCCACCCCTGAGATCGTCGCCGGCGCATTGCCGCTGTTGGTCAGCGTCACCGTCTCCGCCGCGCTCGTGCTGCCCACATTCGTCGCCGGAAAGCTCAGCGCATTCGTCGACAAGCTCAACTGCGGCGTCGCCCTCACCGTCACATTGCCCCCGCACCCGCTCAACCCCGCCGCCAACGCCAACGCCGCGCACGCCGCCATGCCTCGCCGCACCCACTCCGCTCGTCCGTCGAGACCCAAAAGCATCAAAACTCCTGCCTGCAAGACTACCGCCTGCGATACGGCCGGGTTAGCGAGTCCAGGCTCACGCTTCCCAGGAAACTCGTCAGATCGGCCGTCAACTGCCGCCGCGCCACCGCCGCCGGCAGCGTCGTGTCGATCGTCTCGGCCTTGAGCAAAATCGGGATCGGCCGCTGCGGGCTCTGGCTCAGCAGCGTCGACGCATGCGGCCTGCTGTACACAAATCCGAAGTGCGCCTGCGGATTCGAGTACTCCCCGCAGCTCGCCCCGTTGCACAGCGTCGTCGCCTCTACATACTGCGTCGCGCCGTCGTTGTAGAGCGCCGCGCTGAAGCTCACCGGCTCCTCGGCCGTCCGGATCGTCTCCTCGCCATGCCACAGCGGGTCTTCTCCGCGCGCCGAGTGGCACACCAGCGTATCGTGCGAGCCCAGCACCGGCGAGATCCCAATCGCAACATGCGTCCCCCCGCCCTCCGGCGCACCTTCCGGTGCATAGTCCGCCCAGTGAAACAGCAGCGCCCCGCCGAGCAGCGTCTCGTTCCACCGCCGCGTCAGCCTGTACTTCCCCACCGTCTCCGGAAACTGCCCCAACGCCGTCTCATCCGCCCGCAACTCCGCGCTCGGCCCCGGCGCCCGCAGCGTCGCCACCAGCCCGGCCAGCCCCACCGCCGCCAGCACCGCCATCGCCCCGGCGCGCGCGTAGAACCCCGCACCCACCGTCGCTCCCTCGGCCGGCGCATCCACCGCCCGCGGCAACGCGGTTCCCGACCGCCCCTTCACCGCACCCAGCCGCTGAATCACCACGTACAACAGGTACACCGCCACAAAAAAAAGCCCTGCCCCGATCAGGTAATCGGCATTCTCCGCCCTGTCCTGCAGCCACGGAAAGTGCAGCGCAACCAGGTAATACAGCACCAGCACGCACAGCCGAACCAGGTTGAACACGTACCCCAGCAGCACCGCCCCCATCACCACCAGCCCCAGCGCCCGCCACCGGAACCGGTACAGATATCCCGCCACCAGCGCGATCAGCCCCATCGTCACCGCGCCTCGTATCCCGTTGCATCCCGGCGCAATGAACATCCCGAACTCCGGCGTAAACATCAGCCGCAGCTTATCCGCGCTCAGCGGCTGCCCCAGCGCCATCGCAAACGCCCGCGCCACATGCGCGCTGGCCCGCTGCAGCGGCAGGTCCACATACACGTTGAACACATGCGGCACCGGGTTCACCGCCAGCAGCAGCAGCAGTGGAAACGCCGCCGCCCTCACCAGCCGCCAGCCGCCAAACAGCAGCGCCACGCCCACCCCATACGCCACCATCACCACCGAGTGCGGAGGGAAATTCACCGACCACTGCGGCGCCACCATCAGCACCATCACCGACTGTTCGCGCACCCGCACCAGCAGCGCCGTGCCCACCAGCAGCGCCAGCCCCCACCAGCTTCCGTCCAGCTCCCAGCCCAGCGCCCGCCACGCCCGCAGCACCAGCACAAAGCTCACCACCGGGATCACCATCCCAATGGACTTCAGCGCATCCGTCGTCCACAATCCCCACAGGCTCAGCGCAGTCGACCACACGCACGCCAGCCCCAGCACAGCCAGCAGCGCGGCCACTCCAGCACCCACTGCGAGCGACAGCCCTGCCCGCTTCGCACCGGGCCGATCCATCATCTGTGCAACGGGATAGGTCGACATACCGTCCATCTCGCCAGGTCAGGTACGCAGATCACCCCGCCAGGGGAAACCGTACTCCAAGCCTGCCGAGGCCTTCAAAGACGCGTAGTCGTTTACTTGGCGCTGCGCCGAGCCCTGATCCGGGCCCGCAACGACGCCGTCAAAGCCCCCGCCGAACCAACCAGAGCCAGCACCACAGTCGGGTTCTCAGGCGAGTTGACGCATCCACCCTGGGCGTACACGGGAGCGGTCACCAATAGCACCACGGCAAGGCCGAACAGCAAGATCGAAGATTTCTTCATGGTTGATCCTCAAGTGGAACTTATCGTACGGATAAATGCTTGTCAATCACTCAAATGCAGCGTCGTCCGCCCCAGACAAGCCGCGCCATTGCTTGCGCTTAGCCCGGACCGGCACGTACTCCAGCATGACACAGTCCACTCTTGATTTAGAGTCGGGGGCGGCAAAAAATTCGCAGGGGTCCCATTCTGACCAGGTTCCATTGTGAACGGACGTGCCGCAATCGCCTCCCCCTCAGGCGTCCGTCTTCCTCCGTCGGCGCCCACCTACCGGCCCTGCGCCTCCAGCCACGCCTTCAACTTCGGCTCCTGGTTCTGCCGCAGCCGCACACACGCATCGATCGCATCCAGCGCCTTGGCCAGCGACCGCTCCGCCGCCTCCACCTTGTGCGTGGCGAAGAACTCCGCCACCTGCTCCCGCCGCTCCACCGTGCAGAACGACCCCGTCGCCCCCACCACGTCCGCCCCCGAAGCCGTCGTCAGCTGCGCCTGCACCTTCGCCCAGTGCTGCTGCACCCACTCCCAGGCCAGGTCGCGCGTCTCCGGCTGCTGCAGCTCGCGCCCAATCAATATCCACGCATCCTGATTCCGCACCTGCCCCGACACCGCGTACTCCAGCGTCCGGATCACCAGGATCGGCTCATGAAACCGCGTCAGCATCTCCTGCGTCTCGCTCTGCAGCCCCGGGTCGTCCGACCTCTGGCTCAGATAAACCATCTTGTCGTAGAAGTCCTCCTTGCCGTGCGCCGCCGCCAGCGCCACCGACACATCCACCAGGTCCGGCTCGGTCGTCTTCTTGCCCGCAAACAGGTTCTCCGCAACCTCCCGAGCGTGCGCCAGCACCTCCGGATCATCCGCCTCGCCCAGCGCCCCGTACAACTCCGTCCGGATCTCCTGCTGGTCATAGCTCCCGTTGCGGCTGTCTGGACCCATCGCCCGATACACCGGCCCAAACTGCGCCCGAATCACCTCGTTCAGCTTCTGCCGGTCTGCATCCGTCGCAATCCGGCTCCGGATCTGCTCCACCGCGTTCAGAGCCGTATCCAGCACCCGCGCGTTGGGGTCCTGCTTCACCGCCAGCACCAGGTTCAGGAAGTCCCCCACCGGCTCCTGCCCCGCCCGCGCCAGCGCCCACCGGTCGCCCAGAAACCCCATCCGCTCGGTCACGCTCAGCTTCGTCTCCACCGCAGCCGTAATCGCCTGCAGCTGGCCCGGCGTGTACGCCACCCGGTAGTAGCCTTTGTCCGCCGCATTCACATACAGCAGCGGAGCCTTGCCCGGCAGCATCAGCATCTCGTCCTTCTCCGCGCGACCCTCCGCCAGCAGCCGGCACGCCGGCCCCGCTCCCGAACCCGATCCAGTCTTGAAACAAACCGGTATCGTCCAGGCTGCGCCCTGTGCCTGGACGGCTGCGACTTGCGCATGCCCGGTCGCGCCCTGCGCATGCCCGGCGGCGCCAGCCCCCGCGCTTTCATTCAGGTAAAACCGCGACTCCGCCACCGGCAGCTGGCCTCCGCCGGCCTCGCCCAGCGTCAGCAGCGGCACTCCCGGCCGATCCACAAAGCTCGCCATCACCTTGTCCACCGGCTGCTTTGAGACCGCCGTCTGCGCGTTCCAGAAGTCCTCCGCCGTCGCATTCCCGTACAAGTGCGCCGCCAGGTAGTCATGCACGCCCTTCTGAAACACCTTCGGCCCCAGCCAGTTCTCCACCATCCCGATCACCGCGCCGGCCTTCCCGTACGCGATCGCGTCGAACATCTCCGCGATCTCCGCCGGTGTCTCCGCCTTCGCCCGGATCGTCCGCGTCGTCCGCGCCGCGTCATCGTTCAGCGTGTCGTTGCGGTCGTCCGCATCATCCTGCGGAAAGTTCCACTCCGGGTGCCAGTCGTCGGAAGCCTTGGTCTCCATCCACGTGGCAAATCCCTCGTTCAGCCACAAGTTGTCCCACCACTGCATCGTCACCATGTCGCCGAACCACTGGTGCGCCATCTCGTGCGCCACCGTCACGGACACCCGCTTCTTCTCGTTGATTGAGCTGTCTTTCTCATCCACCAGCAGCGCCGTCTCCCGGTATGTGATCGCCCCGAAGTTTTCCATCGCGCCCGCCTCGAAGTCCGGAATCGCGATAAGGTCCAGCTTCGGCATCGGGTACTTGATCCCGAAGTACCGGTCGTAGTACTTCAGGAAGTGCTCCGCTCCTTTCAGTGCAAACTCCGTCAACTTCACCTTGTCCGGCGTGCTGCACACCCTGATCGGCACCCCCTCCGCCTTGCCTTCGCTGCATGCAAAATCGCCCACCAGGTACGCCACCAGGTAGGTCGACATCTTGGGCGTCGTCGCAAACCTCAGCGTGTGCTTGCCAAACCCTGCCGGTTCGTCGCTAACAATATTCGTGTTCGAGATCGCCGTATCCCCGGCATCGATCGTCAGCGCAACGTCAAACGTCGCCTTCAGCGCCGGTTCGTCAAAACACGGAAACGCCCGCCGCGCATCGGTCGATTCAAACTGCGTCACCGCGTAGCTCCGCGTCTTCGACTTCGAAAGATAGAACCCCCGCAGCTTGTCGTTCAGCACCCCCGTAAACGCGACCTCGACCGCCGCATGCCCCGCCGGCAGCACCTGCGCGAAGCTGAATGTCGCCTGCTGCCTGCCCTCGTCGAAGCTCACCGCACCCGGCTGCCCGTTCGCGCTCACCGATTGAATCTCAAGCTCGATCGCATTCAGCGTGATCGTCCGCGCCGGCTCGGCCAGCGTCACGTCGATCGTCTCCGTACCCCGAAACGTCGCCCGCCCCAGGTCCGGCGTAATCGCCAGCCGGTAATGCTCCGGCCGCACGTCTCCCGGCAGCCGCTGCGCCTGCGCCCCGGCCGCAGCCAGCGCCACTGCCACCCACCCCACCCACCGCGTCAAACCCACTCCCACGCTCCGTCAGTACCTATTGACACGCCTTGTACAATTGAATCAGGTAGAAACATCAGCGCGGGAAAGTCTCAGGGTCACTCCGGCGCATACCTCATCCACCACTCCACAGCGGTTCTCGCTACAAATGCCGCTGCCCAAGCCGTCGCTCTTCGCCTTCTGCCAATGCTCCGGCCGCAGGTCAGAATCTCAGGACTTGCGTTTACAAGGTCTAGACTAAGTCCAGACTTAAGTCTCATGCTTTGAATACTTTAGATACTTCACCCCCGGGGGGGGTACATGTCCAAAACGCGCTCCACTTACCTCATCCGAGCCACACACAGCCGAGCCGGCCTGTACTCCCGAATCGCATATGCCTCCGCCGGCAGCCCGGCCGCCCGGCACAACACTCTCCAATCCTCCTCGCGAAAGCTGCGCAGGATCGACACCGCGCCGTCATGTTTGACGAAGCGGTGCCAGGTTGTGAAGCGCGCCAGCAGCCGAAACGCATGAAACGGCACCTTCTGCCGATGCAGATCGTTAACGAACCACCCCAGCCGCGCCGTCCGCTCCATCCAGCGCAGGAACTCGACCACCTGCTCATCCTCCAGGTGATGGGTCAGCAGCGAGCTCAGCACCACATCGATCGGCTCGGGCGGATTGAACTCGAGCGCATTGCCCGTCAGGAAGGTCACCGTGCCCGGAACCGTGACCTCGCGCGCCGCCCGCACCGCATCCGGGTTCAGGTCGATGCCGGTCAGCCTCACCGGCAGCCTACGCCCGGCCGCCCACTCATGCACCCGCCGCAGCATGTCGCCGTACCCGCAGCCCACATCCACAATGTGCACCGGCCGCGTCTGCAGCGGCATGCCCCGGTAGAGCTCATCCAGCCACTGGAGCGTAGGCCGGTCGCCCCGGGTCAGGCGGTTCACGCTGGCAATGGACCGGAGGCACGCCCTGAGGTCCTCAAAGCTGCACGGCAGGTCCATCAGCTCCGGATGCCGGCTCAGGCTCGCGCGGTGAGAAAAGTCGATTTCGATGGAAGGTTCTCTCCGCTGAAACTCTCTGCGTTGGGGTATGCCAAACCTACGATATAGGATTCACCTTGGCAGTCAACGGCCTGTCGCGCCCGGCACGTCTCACCCGCCAGCAGCGTCAAACCAGAAAGAAGAGGAGACCGATGCGGATTGCACCCTGGACCCTGGCTGCCGTGCTGACGGCGACAACCGCCGCGACCACCGCGCCCGGCCAGCTCGCCCAACGCTCCGGTTCTTCGGCCACCACCTCCGCGCCGGCCGCCCCACGCCGCACCCGCCTCATCCTCAAGGACGGCTCCTATCAGCTCATCATGGGCTACACCGTCGTCGGCAACCGCGTCCGCTTCATCAGCGCCGAGCGCGGCGGCGACACCGAGGAGATCCCGCTGGCGCTGGTCGACCTCCCGGCGACGGAGCTCTGGGCCACGCAGCACGCGCCAGCCGATCCCGACGCGCCAGCCGCCAGCCGGCCCGCACCGGCGCTCGATCCCGAGCTCGTGAAAGAGGAGGCGGAGCGCGCCGCGCTGTCACCCGAAGTCGCCCCGGACCTTCGCCTGGAGCCCCAGGACAGCGTCCTCGGTCTGGATACCTTCCGCGGCTCCCCTGACCTCGTCCCCCTCACCCAGGCACAGGGCGATGTCGCCCGCCAGAACAGCCACAACATCCTGCGCGGCACCGTGAACCCGCTCTCCGCCGCCCACCAGGTGGTCGTCATCAAGGGCGAGCGCGCCGCGGTTCAGTTCCACGTTCCTGACCCGGTCTTCTACCTGAAGCTGGACGACGAGCTGCCGTCCAGCGGCGAGGCTCTGACCGTCGACACCCACGGCGCCTCCACGCAGGCCGGCAAGACCAGGCTGTCCACCAGCGACGACTACGTGATCGTACGGGTGGACGTGCGCCAGGATGCGCGGGTGGTTGCCAGCTTCAACATCTCGGCGCTGGGCACGGATAAACGGCAGGATGACGTCATCGAGGTGACCCCGACCGTGCTGCCCGGCGGCCACTGGATGAAGCTTGTTCCGGACCAGCAGCTGCTCTTCGGCGAGTACGCCCTGGTCGAGGTGCTGGGTGCCAAAGAGATCAACCTGGGCGTCTGGGACTTCGGCGTGCATCCCACCGCACCCGAGAACCGCGACCTGATCAAACCGGAGAAACGCCGCCCCACAAGCCTGGAACACCGCACCCCGGAGCCGTAAGCTGGTCGATCAGGGGACATTGCGATGTTGAAAGTGGAGAAAAAAGTGGGTGGTGGTTAACTCAGAGTGTTCCACGTGGAACATTGTGTTTTCTGGGTTTTTGGCGATCCAGAGCAGGCGGCGCGGAGAAAAGGCTGAAACGCGCTCAGTTGGTCATGGTGATTTTGTGGCTCGGCGTGGAAGCCTGTGCGGATGTCGTGGAGAGTTGCAGCGGGCCATTTCGGAGCAGCCTGGAGCGTGACCAGGTGCTCAGGTTCTAGCGGCGGCCGAGCGCCCGGCGCTCCGACATGGACGGTTTGATGGAGGTGATGTTGCGCAGCTCGCCCATGACGGCAACGTCGTCGCGGGTCGAGTTCTTGACCTCGTACATCATCGAGTCCGCCGCCTTCAGGATGGAATGGACGCTGTCCCCGTCCTCCGGGAAGCTGGCCAGCCCGAAGCTGGCGCTTACCTTGAGGGCGAGGTTCTCGCCGGTCAGGAAGGTGCTCTCGCGCAGGCTGCGGCAGAGCTCGCGGGTGAGTTCGGTCGCTCCCTGTTTGTCGAGACCGGGCATCAGCACCACGAACTCGTCGCCGCCGTAGCGGAACGCCGCGTGCTCCGGACCGATGACCCGCCGCAGCATGCCGCCGATCTCGGCCAGCAAGCGGCTTCCCACCAGGTGGCCGTGGGTGTCGTTCACCGACTTGAAGTAGTCGAGATCGAGAAAGACCAGGCCGAAGGGTACCGGACGGCCCACTTTCCTGAGCTCGACCTGCTCATCGAGCATCGTGTAGAGCCGCCGGGCGTTGAAGAGTCCGGTGCAGTCGTCGGTGATCGAAAGCTCCTCGATGAGGTTGACCGAGCGCGCGTTCTGAATGGCGATGGCGGCGTAGTCGCAGAGGATCCTGAGGAACGAGATGGAGTACTCGCTCATCAGGTCGAGCTTGGAGTTGAGCAGCTGGATCACGCCCAGGGTGTTCTCGCCCGAGCGGATTGGCACGCAGGCGATGGAGTGGATGTTGAGGTCCGGGTGGTTCCGGGCAAATGTCGACCAGTGAGGATCGAGCGAAACGTTGGGCACGACGAGCGGGTTTCCGGTGGCCGCCACCCAACCCGCCACCCCCTGGCCGAGCGGCACGCGCAGCCCCTTGAGGCTCGAAGAATCCTCACCGACTGCGATGGCGTAGTAGAGGTCCTTGGCTGCCTCGTCGATCATCAGCAGCGACCAGCGCTCCGGCCCGAAGAACTTCGCCATCTTGTCCATGATGGCCAGCAGGATCTCTTCCAGCTCGAGCGATGTGGTCAGCGTCCGGGCCACATCGTGGAAGACGCGCAGATGATCCATCTGCCGGCTCTCGATGACCTCGAATTGGCGACGCTGTTTCACCGTGCAACCCCGCGTTCCCTAACGATAACTTACCTGGTTCTCGATTGCTTTCCGGATGCCTCCAAAGTTGCACGCAACAGTGCATTCATCGCGGAGCAAAACGGGCACGAGGAGCCAAGCGCTGCGGTCCGCGAGGTCTGCCTGGCTTGATGCTAAATCGCCTTGGCGCTCCCGAATACAATTATTCTGTGGCGTCGAACTTCCAGTTCGCGTGTCGAGTGGACTTCCATCCAGACAACGCGGAGATCCTGCGCGCCATCCCGGCACTGCCCGGGGTGTTTGCGTTGCGCGGCGCGGAGGCTCGCGACCAGCCCTACCTGACCCGGGCGGCGGACCTGAGGCGGCGCATGACGCGGCTGCTGGCGCCACCCGAGTCGCAATCCAAGCGGCTGAACCTGCGGGAGCGGGTGGCGACGATCGAATACACGGTGACGGGCTCGGAGTTCGAGTCGCACCTGGTGCTTTACGAGGCGGCGTCGGCTATCTTCGGGCACGCGGAGGCGCGCCGCCGGCTTCGCCTGCACACGCCGTTCTTTCTGCGCCTGACCATGACGCACGCGCATCCGCGCGTTTACTCGACCAACCGGCTCTCGAAGCACGGGCTGGCCCACACCTATGGACCGTTCCCCTCGCGCGCCGCCGCGGAGCGGTACTGCGACGCGGCGCTCGACCTGTACAAGCTGCGCCGCTGCCACGAGGAGCTTGAGGTGAGTCCGGACCACCCGGGCTGCGCCTATGGCGAGATGAAGAAGTGCATGGCACCCTGCAACGAAAGCTGCTCTGCGGAGCAGTACAGGGCCGAGGCGGAGGCGGTGGAGGCGTTTTTTGGCACCCATGGAGAGTCCCTGCTGGCCAGCATTGCAGCCGCGCGCGACGAGGCCTCGGCGAAGATGGAGTTTGAGGCAGCCGCGGCCGCACACGAGCAATACCAGCGGGTGAAAGCGGCGGCGGCGCTGGCCGACGAACTCGTTCGGCCGGTAATGCAGCTGCGCGCGGTGATCGTACAGGAGGCCGTGGCGCTTGCGGGGGCGGACGGCAGGGAGCATCGCGACACGCAGGACGCAGCGATCTTCCTGCTCCAGGGTGGACGGATTGTGGGTCCGCAGCGGGCGTCGACGCTGGGAGTGCGCGCGGTGAAGGAGCAGACCAGCGTGGGGAGCAGCCTGTTTGCGCAGCCGCTGATGCTGCAGGCGGTGCCCCTGGGCGACATGGGCGAGGTGACGCTGTCGCCTGCGGAGTCGCCCGAGGTGCGGGCGGAGGCGGTGCTGAAGGCGCTCGAGACGATGGCGACGTCGGCGCCGGTCGACCTGGGGGAGATGAGCGATCACCTTTCGCTGCTGCGCCGCTGGTACTACCGGCCGGAGAAGCAGCGGAAGGGCGAAGTGTTTCTGCCCAACGCCGACGGAAGCTGGCCGGTGCGGCGCATCCTTCGGGGCGCGGCGCGGATGGCGCTGGGCGAGCCGAAGGTGATGGCGGAGACCAACCGCGAGGGCGCGGCCGCCATGAAGGTGAAGATACTGCACGAGGGCCGGGAGGGAGTGGAGCGCACGGTGCCGATGCTGGGAAAAAGTCGCAGGCGAAGCAAGGAGCCGGCCACGCCGGCGCAGGACTGAGGAGATGGTCTTAAAGTCCAGCCGTTGGAGGCCAGCCGGCGAAGGCCACTTGTTGCCGCCTGCTGATTTTCTGAACGATTAGACTGGACTAATTGAGGAGTCAGATTTTGGTTGAGCTTTGCTTTTCTATCCTGGCGTCAGACTTCGCGCACCTGGCCGACGAGGTGGCAGCGGCCGAGCGCGGTGGCGGGACCATCGTGCATGTGGATGTAATGGATGGGCATTTCGTGCCCAACATCACGTTTGGGCCGCCGATGGTGAAGGCTCTCAGGCCGACCACCAAGCTGCGGCTGGACTGCCACCTGATGATCGAGAACCCGGACGCCTTCGTCGAGGATTTTGCCAAGGCGGGGGCGGACATCCTATGCGTGCACCAGGAGGTGTGCCGGCATCTGCACCGGACGCTGCAGCTGATTGAGCAGCATGGCATGCAGCCGGCGGTGGCGATCAATCCGGCCACGCCGGTGGAGATGCTGATCGAGGTGCTGCCGATGGTGCACCACGTGCTGGCGATGAGTGTGAACCCGGGGTTCGGCGGGCAGAAGTTCCTGCCGCTGGCGCTGGACAAGATCGAGCACCTGGCGGAGCTGCGGGAGGAGATGGGCCTGAACTTTCGCATCGAGGTGGACGGGGGCATTGCTCACGATACGGCGGCGCGCGTGGTCGAAGCAGGAGCGGACATGCTTGTGGCGGGTTCGGCGGTCTTCGCCCCGGGCGATCCGTTGCAGACGGAGAAGAACGCGCGGGAGTTGCTGGCGATAGCGCGGGCGGCGGCAGCACCGGCGGCCGGCTAGGCGGCTGGTTCGGCGGCTGGTTTCGGCGGCTGGTTTCGGCAGAAGCCGCGCCGCGGAGATAAGATAGAGGCAGTCTCGCGTGAGTGGGGGCAACCCGCCTGCAGCGAGGCAGAAGAGGTTCAGATAGAGCTGATGGCAAAACGTTCATTCTTCCCGACTCTCCAGGCATCGATCGCGGCCGGCGTCACTGTACTGGGTCTGCTGGGCTTTTCGGCTCAGGCTCAGGACACGTCCGCGGGCGCGCAGGCGCAGACCGCTCCTGCGGCCACGGCCCAGGCTACGCCGGCCCAGGCTACATCGGCCCAGGCTACACCGGCCCAGATAGCGCCCGCCCAGACCACCACGCCTGCTACCGATGCGAACGGTCAGCCGGTACAGAATGCAACCACGACAAGCACCTTCCATCGCGGCAAGAAGCCGGCGCCGGCCAAGAGCGACAAGGTGGTGCAGACGAAGGACACGAAGCGCTTCGCCAAGAAGGACAAGACGGCGGCATCGCTGGTAGGGGTGGACGCCAAGCTGCCCGACAAGCAGCTCTACGATAAAGCGATCATCGCGATGAACAAGGGCCACTTCGATATTGCGCGGCTCGATCTGCAGACGATGCTGAATACCTATCCTGATTCTCAGTACCAGATGCGGGCCAAGCTGGCGATCGCGGACAGCTGGTACAAGGAAGGCGGCACGGCGGCGCTGACGCAGGCGGAGAGCGAGTACGCGGACTTCCGCGTGTTCTTCCCGAACGCGCCCGAGGCTGCGGAAGCGCAGATGCGCATCGGCGACATTTACTTCCGGCAGATGGACAAGCCGGACCGGGACTACGCGAAGGCGACGCATGCGGAGGAAGAGTACCGGCGCATGTTGACCGACTATCCGAACGCAGACCCCAAGCTGACGGCTCAGGCCAAGCAGCGTCTGCGCGACGTACAGGAGGTGATGGCAACGCGTGAGGCAGACATCGCCAGCTATTACGCGACGCGCGAGAACTGGGCGGCGGTGATTGCGCGCTACCAGACGGTGGCGGATACGTATCCGCTGTACAGCCACATGGACGACGTGCTGATTGGGCTGGGCGACGCGTACGAGGCGCAGGCAAGGTATGTCCGCACGCTGAAGATGCCGCCGAGCGCGGAGGCCGGAAAGGCGAAGCTGGAGCAGCTCTACGATGGGATTGCCGCGGATTACTACCGCAAGGTGGTGCTGGAGCACTCTGCCGCGCCGCACGTGGAGGATGCGCGCGAGCGTCTGGATGCGATGCATCTGCCGATTCCGACTCCGACGGCTGACCAGGTGGCGGCGAGCGTGGCGCTGGAGAACAGCCGCAGCACGTACACCTTTGCCAACATGGCGAAGCTGCTGATTATGCATACACCGGACACGGTTCTGGCGTCGCACAGCGGGGAGCCGACGATGACGGACCCCAAGGCGACGGTGGCGCCGACGATCATCAAGCGGTCGAATGAGGACTTCAAGAACGCGTTTGCCCCGGCGGCGGCTGAGGCTACCGGTACGTCCGGGGTGGTGGCGGTTGCGCCCGCCGCGGCGGCCGAGTCGACCAAACCTGCCGAAGCGGCGGCACCGCTCGCGTTCAACCCGGTGAGCGGCGCGGGAGACTCGACGGGCGGCGGCACACCGAGCACTCTGACTGCGGCTCCCGCGGCAGGCGGCGGAGGCGGCGGCAACCGGTTGGGCGTGGAGATTCTTGGCTCGACGCCGGAGCCGGCTACGGCGGCCGACCCGAACGCACTGAAGTCGGTGGGACCGGCGAATGCTACGCCGCTGCCGCCGACAGAGAAGGCCGCGAGCGCGCCGGATCAGCTGAATGATATCCAGCCGGGCGACAAGACGCCGGCAGCACAGGCTGTGCCGGCAAAGGGCAAGGCGCCCAAGACGGCCTTTGACAAGGCGGATGAGTCGTCGAGCAAGCACAAGAAGAAGAAGGGTTTGAAGAAGCTCGACCCGCTTCCACAGTAGTTCACTGGAAGAGCGCAGACTGAGAAGAGGGATCGGCGGACTCGTGAGGGTCTTCCGATCCTTCTTCGTTGATGGCGCCCTGTCCGCGTGCGAATGCTAGGCTTAAGAGGATGAGCGACAGAGCTGAAACAGCCACGAAAGCGAATGAACTCGCGAAGGCCTACGAACCCTCGGACATTGAAGAAAAGTGGGCCGCCTACTGGGTGAAGGAACGTATCTTCGACGTGCCGGCGGGCGTTGGGGACGCGAAGGCGTTTACGATGCTGCTGCCGCCGCCGAATGTGACCGGGCGTCTGCATATGGGCCACATGCTCAACCAGACGGAGATGGACATCATCACGCGCTGGCACAGGATGCACGGCGAACGCGCACTGTGGGTTCCGGGCACGGATCACGCGGGCATCGCGACGCAGATGATGGTGGAGAAGCAGCTTGCGGCGGAAGGAACGACGCGCGAGCAGCTTGGACGCGAAGCGTTTACAGAGCGGGTGTGGAGCTGGAAGAAACAGTACGGCGGAGCGATCACGGACCAGATGCGGCGCCTGGGCGCGAGCGTGGATTGGTCGCGGGAATACTTCACGATGGACGACGGCCTCTCGACCGCGGTGATCGAGGCCTTTGTGCGGCTGTACGAGCAAGGGCTGATCTACCGGGGAGCGTATATCGTCAACTGGGATCCCGCTATCAAGACGGCGGTGTCGGACCTGGAGGTGGTGCATGAGGAACGCATAGGCAAGCTCTACTTCGTTCGCTATCCTCTAGCGGACGGAACTGGATCGATCGACATAGCGACGACGCGGCCGGAGACGATGCTGGGTGACGCGGCGGTCGTGGTGAACGCGGAAGATGATCGCTATAAGGGGCTGATTGGACGACAGGTTCGGCTTCCGTTGAGCGCGGTCAACGGTGGTGAAGACCGGGTGATTCCCATCCTGGCAGACGAGTGGGCGAACCCGGAGTTCGGCACCGGCGCCGTAAAGGTGACGCCTGCGCACGATCCCAATGACTTCGCTATCGGACAGCGGCATGGTTTGCCTGAGCTGACCGTACTGGATGAGACCGCGCATGTGGCGCTGCCAGGGTCGAAGTACGACACGCTGGATCGCTATGCGGCGCGGGAGCAGATCGTGGCGGATCTCGACGCGCTGGGCCTGCTGGTCGAAGTCAGGGACCATCCCATGAGCGTCGGGTTGAGCCAACGCTCAGGTTCGGTCATCGAGCCGCGTCTCTCCAACCAATGGTTCATCCGGATTCAGCCACTCGCCGATAAGGCAATCGCTGCCGTTCGCGAGGGGCATGTCCGGTTTACCCCGGAGATGTACGCGAAGACCTACTTCGAATGGATGGGAAATATCCATGACTGGTGCATCTCCCGTCAGCTTTGGTGGGGACACCGGATTCCAGCCTGGCACTGCGGCGGCTGCGGCGGAATTACGGTGGCGCGCAGCGCGCCATCTGCCTGTAGCGGCTGCGGCGGGGTCGTTCTGGAACAGGAGAAGGACGTGCTCGACACGTGGTTCTCGAGCGGCCTGCTGCCATTCACGGTGTTTGGCTGGCCGTCAGCCGACGGCAACGCGACACCGGATATGTCAGCCTTCTACCCGACCAATCTGCTGGTTACGGGTTTCGACATCCTCTTCTTCTGGGTCGCGCGCATGATCATGCTCGGCACCCACTTCATGCTGGACGTGCCGATGCCTGACGGCTCGACGCGCACGCTTGCCGATGCGGTACCGTTCCGCGACGTTTACATTCACGGGTTAGTGCGCGATGCGAACCGGGAGAAGATGTCGAAGACCAAGGGCAATGTTATCGATCCCATCGGCATCATTGAGCGGTTTGGCACGGATGCGGTTCGGTTCACGCTTGCGAGCATGGCGTCGCCGGGTACGGATATTGCGTTCTCCGAAGCCAGGACGGAAGGCAACCGCGCGTTTGCCAACAAGATCTGGAACGCGGCGCGGTTCCTGTTCATGAATGTTGAACGGGCGGCAGACGCCGGGTACGCGGTCGCCCGCACGCTCGAGCCGAACATCTCAACTGCCACTCCGCTGGAGACACGCTGGATATATTCGCGCCTAGGCTCCGTTGCGGGCGAGGTCGATCGCAGCCTGGCGGAGTACCGCTTCGATGAAGCCGCCAGCGCGGTTTACCAGTTCTTCTGGGGCGAGTTCTGCGACTGGTATTTGGAGCTGGCGAAGGTGAGGCTGGAGTTCACGCCGGGCGGTGCAAACGCGGCAGCCGCACTGACCCTGAACGCTCTGGTGACTGTCTTCGAAGCCGCGCTTCGCCTTCTCTCGCCGTTCATGCCGTTTGTTACGGAGGAGCTCTGGCGTGCGCTTTATGCCGCGATCAGCGAGGCCTCACCACCGGCAAAGTCGATTGCGCTCACGCGCTTTCCGCGCCCAGGAGAGTTCCCGCAGGATGCCGAAGCGGAAGCGGACCTGACCGCGCTCCAGAATCTGATCGTCACGGTTCGCGCGGTGCGCAAGGAGATGATGGTGAGCGAGAAAGAGTCAGCGCCGCTTCAACTCTATGCGCGGGATGCAGAGATTGGACGGCTCGCGCTCAGGAACGTCGATCTACTGGCAAAGATGGCGCGCGTGAGCGGAGTGGAGCTGGCTGCGGCGCCGCTCTCGGGCAGCGGTTCCCGAAGCACCGCGCAATTCGACGTGCGCCTCGTCTACCATCGCACTATCGATGTAGCCGCAGAACGCGAACGGCTCACCAAGGAGCTGGCCAAGTACGGGAAGCTGCTCACCGGCTCTCAGCAACAGTTAGCGAATGGAACATTCACTGCCAGGGCTCCGCAGCACATTGTGGAGGGACTGCGGAAGCAGGTCGCCGAAACCACAATCCTGTATGAGAAGGTCAGGACAGCTCTGGAAGAGCTCGGCTGAGGCGTCGGAAGCCAGCGCTCCCTCACCAGATAGCTTGCAGCATGTCTCGACAACGTCAGCTGCCTGGCCTTTGGCAGACGCTCGTTTGGTCGAAAGCAAGAGGTGTCTCACGTTCAGCCTTGTTGAAGGCGCGGCTGACGCTGCTTGATCGTGGATGCGGACACGTGGTTCCCGACGAACACCGTGTCGTCTTTAGACGACCAATGAAACCTGTTGGGCTTCTGAGTGCGTCCTTGGAGATAGACCTACTGTTTTTGGAGGTTTCACCTGAACGTGCGTCATCAACCATGCACGCGTGCGAAGCGACCCGCACCGCCTACTGCCACTCGAGCGAAGATGTCACTCGGTAAGTCAGAGGTGAACGCAGCCACCTTCTCAGGAGAGATCCGTTTCAGATGCCCTATCACACTGCCCCCAGCTCTTCCCAGCCCTTCGTCGTAGAGCGACCTGCACACAGCGCGGCGATGCGTAACCCCACCAACTACTACCTGCCCATGGACGTGAGCAGCCGTTTTGGCGTGCGTCTGCGACAGCTACGCCGAGAACGAAATCTAACCCAGCTCAGGATGGCGCTGGACTTTGGCATCGACCGCACCTTTATCTCTGATGTGGAGCGGGGACGGAAGTCTATCTCGTTACCGATGCTTGAGATATTGGCGCTGGGGCTGAAGATCAGCTTGTCCGATCTGCTGCGAGATATATAGGTCAGGGGCTGACTACGATAGATCAAGCAAGGTCCACAGGCACCTACTATGGTGTGGCATTTGCCTTAGGCGCGTCGGCGGCTCTGGCTGGTTTATTGATGTGGGGGTCAAAGAGCCGCAGTTCGCGTTTGTTCGGGTCATCTATCTTCAGAGGACCGGGCGGAGGGCGGCGGCGGATTGCACTTAGTTTCGACGACGGTCCCAGTCCGGGCACGTTGGAGATTGCGCGCTCTCTCTCCGCCTTCAACGTACACGCTACTTTCTTCCTGTGTGGAATGAATGTACTTCGGCACCCAGAGATCCCGCGCGCTTTGCTGGCGGCGGGCCATGAGCTTGGGAATCACACCTTTTCACACCGCAGACTTTGCCCGCGGGTGGGCTGGAAGTTGAACCTGCTATCTCCCCAGGCGGTGTACGAGGAGTTCGCGGCAGCTCAGCAGGCGATCCTGGATTGCACGGGGGGGCAGCCGGTATTGCTGAGACCACCGTATGGTATGCGCTGGTGGGGGATGCGGAGGGCTCAGAGAGAGCTGGGATTGCGCAGCGTGCTGTGGACCGTGATCGGGCGCGATTGGGAGCTGGATGCGGACGCAGTGGCAGCCCGGGTGCTGGAGCAGGTGGCGCCGGGCGGCATCATCTGCCTGCACGATGGAAGAGACACACGTCCTGATCCGGATATTTCCTCTACGTTAGGTGCGTTGCCGGTGATCATGCGCGAACTGAGCCGACGCGGCTATACCGTCGTGACAGTCAGCGAATTGCTGGGCTCGGGGTGACGTTGCCGGGGAGTGGCGCAAGCATTCGCTCGGAGTCTAACTGACTTGATTGCTTAGCCGGACGAGAGGATTCGGAGGTGTCGAGCTCCGCGGCGCGCTCCATGATGAGGACGGCGGCGATTGCAGAAAAAGAACAAAGCTCGCCGAAGATGCGAGTCTCGACGATGACCCCTGCGCAGAACATGACGGCAAACCACAACGGAATGACAGCGAGATAGTTGTGGAAGCGCGCAGGCACGAGATAGCGGCGGAAAAGAAGGACAAGAGGAAGTGTGTAACCGCAAATGTTGAGTAGAGCGGGCAGCAGCCTAGGCCTGAGCTGCTGGAGGTTGTCGCGGATGCGGAGGAAGTCTTCAGAGTGGTCGTTGCCGCGGAAGTGGTGGGCCAAGGTGAACTTGATGGCGGTCCAGACCACGAGCAGCAATGTCGCGCGGCTCCAGGGAATGAGCCTTCGATCGAAGCGCCATGGTACGGCTGCGTCCGCGGGGGTGGTGGAGTCGAGGAGGTAGAGGGCGATGAGGAAGAGGGTGGTTTCGCGGTTGAAGGTGCCGATGAGCACGACGACGAACAAGCCCATGAAGCGCCGGCGATAGATGTAGAAGAGGCCCGCCGTGAAGAAGGCGAGACTGGAAAGGTCATAGGGGTAAGAGAAGTTAGCTTCGCTGTGGATGCAATAAGTCCAGATGACGGTGAAAAGGAATACTGGAAAGACCAGGTACCGCATGAGACCACGACGGGTGAGCAGCTCGTAGAGGCGCTGGGTGTAGATGGATGCCACGGTGAGCGAAACAAGGCTCAGGAGGTAAAAGGGGCCTCGCTCCGGTGTAAATGCACCCTTGCTGTGAGACATGTGCCGCATGACCCAGACGGACTGAGTGAGCGGCTTTATGAAGAGGATGGGAAGAACCCGTTCCTGGAATGGGAGACGCTCCTGCCCTGATAAGTAGGCTTCCATGTTCAAGTAAAACGTAGTCGCGATGGTGTAATAACGGACGAACTGCAGCATGGCAAAGGCGTAGACGAGCAGCACGAAGCCGTAGGTAAGTGCTACGCGTTTTTTGACCATGAGGCTCCGGAGAGGTTGCAAGAGAAAAGGTGGTTGTACACGTATCGAGATGGTATAGAGTGCTCTGGATGCTACAAATGCACGGTAGGCGATGGACGACAAGCAAATTACCTGCCGCAGAACTGCATCTTACTCGTAAGTAAGCTTTCAATTTTGATGACATTCCCAATGGGCAGCTATAGGAGCTCTTATGAAGACGAATTGCCGGTGGTTCGCTGTTGGTCTCTTAGTTATCGCGCCTTTGGCATCAGGGGCGGCACCGCTCACGCTACGGCCTTTGATGGTTGCAGCCGTAATGGATGCGCCTTCTGACGCTCCCGCGCAACTCACAATCCAGGAAGAGACGCAGGTACCGGGCAAGACACTCAAGAAGGGCGCTTACACGATTCGTGTCGTGGATCACCTGACAGACAGGATGATCATTGAGGTGGATCGTGACGGGAAGACGCAGTCGACGTTCCTTGCACTCCCCTCGAGTGGCATATCAAAGCCGGCGGGCGGTGGGCCGATTGCGCTGGGTTCGGGGGCTACGAGCAAGGCTGCGTTGCGCGGGTTTGCCTTCCCCGATGGAACGGTGGCGGAGTTTGTCTATCCCAAGGCTGAAGCTGTCGGCCTGGCGAAGAAGAACGACACGAAGATCCCCGCGATCGATCCGGACTCGCAAGGCATGAAGGGCAACCCGGCGCTCTCGAAGCAGGACCGGGAGATGGTCAACCTGTGGCTGCTTTCGCCGACCCTGGTAGCGGGCGAGTCAAAGCCGGGGATCAAGGCTGAACGGTATCAGCCGCAGACCCAAACGGCGGCAGTGGTTCCGCCGAGCCAGCCACAGCAGCCGGCCAGCACATCGGCACAGCGTTCAGCGCCTGTGAGCAAGGCCGCGCCTCTGCCGCAGCAGGTTGCGAGTGCCTCTGCGCCGGCGCGTCCGAAAGCCAAGCCGGTCATGTCGGCGCTGCCTCATACTGCGGGGAATCTGCCGCTGGTCTGGCTGATTGGGCTGCTGTCACTGGCCGGCGCGAGTCTGATAACCGCGAGACGGTTTGCGACGAGCAACTAGATGGGGCCCAAGAAACCACGTTCGCCAGCCAGAGCTCTGGAAGCAGGGCTCTGGCTTGTTGCGTTCTTGTGCTTGGCTTGCGTTGTGACTTGGAAGGTCGAAGCCAGGCAGGCTGACCGGGCAGCGAACGCCATCGTGGAGCACACGGCACAGACGCAGGGCGAGGCCTCTGGCCAGGCGAGCGATGCAAGCGATTCTGCGACGAGGGCTGGGACCGTCATCGGACGTCTGTCGATCAGCCAGTTGAAGTTCTCTGTACCGGTGCTGGAAAGTTACGACCCGGCAACGCTGAAGCGCGGCGTGGGGCACGTGCCCGGAACAGCAGTGCCGGGAGGCCTGGGGAACCTCGTGCTTGCCGGGCACCGCGATACCTTCTTCCGGCCACTGCGCTTTGTGCGGCCGGGCATGGATATCCAGGTGGCCACGGGAGCAGGCAGGTGGAGTTACCTCATTGATCGGACGGAGGTAGTGACGCCGGATCAGGTGTCGATTCTGGACGTGGGTGACAGGCCGGAGATGACGCTGATTACCTGCTACCCGTTCGATTACATCGGAGCAGCGCCGAAGCGCTTCATTGTGCATGCACACCTGATCTCGGTGGACGCGACCAGGTGATCGGGCAGCTTCGCTTCTGGCGGATCACCGCCGTGGTGTTTTTTGTCTTCGCCAGCTTCACGGCTGAGAGCGCATCGGCTCAACAACTGAGTGTCGCCTTCGGCGAGCGGGGACTCGAGCGGCTGACGTACCAAGGGCAGGTGCTCGAAGACCTGACGCGGTGGCCGGAGGATCAGTTTCACATCTGGCACATGAAGTGTTTTGATTTGAGCGGCAAGCCTGCGACCGAGGGGCAATACGGTTGGGGTGAGAACAATCGCGGGCGTTCATGGAATGCCGCCGCAAAGACGTGGAAGTACACGTTTGACTGGGGGAGTATCGAGGTCTCCTACACGCAGCGTGGCGATGCTCTCGATATAGGCGTGAAAGAAGCCAATCGGGCTGGATCCGGAATCGTGCTGGATGGAGCTTCGATCTTTCCAGTGGCGCTTCATCTCGTGGGCAGAGGTGCTACGGAGGCCCGGATCAACGATGACCAGGAAGCGCCTGGAGTAACGATTGAACAGTGGGGTGCCGACGAGGTTGCAGTGGTCGTGCCGGATGCACGCGGGGCTTTGTACAGCGGATTCCAGCCGGGTAAGGAAGGCAGTTTTCAGATGATCGCGAGTGGAACGCGGCCAGATGCACTTCCTCCTTTGCCGGGCGCCGCGGGCCGCCGGGTGAAGCCGGGCGAGAGTGATAGCTTCACGGTGTCGTTGCGCTTCGCGTCTGGCGAATCGGACCCCGAGCGTCTGGCTGAGGACGCATACAAGAACTGGGCTTTGCGATGGCCGCCCACGCTGCATTGGACCGACCACCGCGCCGTTGGAACGGTGTTCCTCGCCAGCTCACCGCAGCCGAACACCCCGCGGCCCGGGGAGTTCGTTGCGAATCCACGGCGATACTTCACGGACGCGACGATCAACGTTCGGGATGCAGCGGGACTGGAACGTTTCCAGGCCAGGGTGCTGGAGCAGGCTCGGACGATCGTGTCGAACCTGAAGCGGCTTAATGCACAAGGCGCGATCACCTGGGATATCGAAGGCGAAGAAAACCCGCAGGATACCAGCTACGTGTGCGCACCGGACCAGATTGCGCGAGTCGCCCCGGAGATGGAGTCGACGGTTGGCGGATCGCGACAGTATGCGGGTATGAAGCTCGACGATGCGTTCTTCAAGATTATTCGAGACGCGGGATTCCGAGTGGGAGTGTGTGTCAGGCCGCAACGATTTGTCGTTCAACCAGACGGAAGCGGACGGCAGGAGTATCTGCCCGACGGCGAGGTGGCAGCGGAGTTGAAGCGCAAGATGCGCTTCGCTCATGACCGTTGGGGTGCCACGATTTTCTATATCGACTCCACGGTACACAAGGACGGCACGACGCTGGAGGCTTCGATCCTTGAAGACGCTGCGGCGTCACTTCCCGATTCGCTGGTGATTCCGGAAGAGTCTACGCCGCGGATGTACCGAGCGACGGCGCCGTTCAAGACCTTCCTGTTCCATGGTGATCTGGGGACCGACCCAACTGTGCGGAGGTACTATCCGGATGCATTCAGCGCAAACCTGGTGAACGATGTTGATCCCGGCAAGCTCGCGGCACGTCGGACGGAGCTGGTGGATGCCGTGCGGCATGGAGACATACTGATGGTCCTCGTTGGTTTCTGGCAAGCCAACAACGCGACGGTCGTAGACATCTACCGAGAGGCGAAAGGTAGATAAGTCCGGATCACAGGCTGGAAGGCAGCGCTTCAGCTTCCTGAGTGGAGTTGGCTCGAGCAGCCAAGCTGCTATGGCCTACCCTGGCGGCGAGCGCCTGCTGAACGGTCTGAGCGCGGAAGTGCCAGGTGCCCTGTTGACTGGCTTGCCATCGTGCATGCTGCAGACCGTCATTGAAGTTCTGCATCCGCAGTGTCTCGAGCGCTTGCAGGCCTTCTTCAGCCGTGTCGAACAATGTAAGAAGCGGAGTCTTGCGGGACAGTTCTTCGAGTCCGCGCGTAGCGATCATGGGCCGGCAGGCAGCGAGGTGCTCGTAGAAGCGGGTGCTTGAGCCAGAGAAGGTGGGCTCACAGCGGAGATAGGGCAGAACTGCCACGTCGAAGGTGCGAGCGAAGCCGGCCAGTGAGCCGTAAGGTTGCCGGCCTACGAAGAGCGTGTTCTGCATTCCTATGACTTTGTCACGCGCCAGCCTGGCTTTGGGGTCGGCCATGTTCATGGAGGTCGGGCCGACGAAGACCCATGAAAGCCATGGAGTGCCGGTGACCAATTGTTCCAGCAGAAGCCAGTCCATGTTGCCGGCCAGGTTGCCAATGATTCCGGCGATGGGTCTCTGGATATCGCCAAGGATGGAGGGTTTATGCGCGGGCGCCTCTGGTGCCTGGGGGAGCAGATTTGAAGCCCTGGTCGCGTTGGGTACGATCTCGATCTTTTCGGGGTCAGCGCCAGCCTGCTCCACCATGTAGGCTTGCAGCCGCTTTGAATTAGGACAGAGGAGAGTCGCTCGTTTGCAGAGCCGGCGGTCAAGACGAAGGACCTCATCGCGATCCGCACTGGAGTATTCGGCGATGAGATCGGTGAGCCAGTAGACTACCGGTCCCGGCCAGCGCTCCGCTACGGAGGCGAAGAACGGGACCGTGCAGATGAGGGGCGAGGTCTCCGGCCGTGGAGTCTGCCGAAGCAGGCGGCTCACCACGGATGGGCCGGTGCGCGCGACGTAAGAGAACGGCGGTCGTGCGAAGCCGCGCAGCAGGGGAAGACGCCTAACTCGGAGAGGCGAGCCGGTGTCGTCAGCAGAAGCAAGTCCGGGCGACAGGTTGGCGAGCCGCTCCACTTCTTGGCCGTGGCGAACTGAAGCTGGAAACAGAGAGCGCTGCGGCTCCCAGGCCAGGACCGGGACGGACTGTGTCAGAGCGGTCGCGAACTCGAGGTCCAGCACGTCAGAGATCTGGAGAACGTGCCAGAGAGGCGGACCGTCTGCGTATGGCTTGCGACGGCTCATGCAGCGTTGGATGTCAAGACGGTGGAGGGGGCGACCGCCTTTGCGGGCGGCCCGAAGGGGAAGTCGTTCTCCTGCACAGAGGCACGCAGAAGGTGCAGCACCGCCATCATGTGACGTGGAGGAACATTCTCTTCGACCCGAGTCACGACCAGGAAGCTTCCTTCGCCCAGGCGCAAATGGATGCGGCAGTTGGGCGTGATGGAAGAGTCGGTGAACTGCTGCTTGTAGCTGGTTCCATTCAACGTGAGGTGCGCGGATGCAAGGCGAAGGTGGGAGCATGCCTGGCAGACCACAGCCCACCACTCTTCAACCGTCCTCGCCTGTTGCAGTGAGTGACGCAACTCTTCCATGAAGATGTGATCTTGTACGGCACGGCGAAGACGGCTTTGCGAGAGCGCCTTCCGGGCTGCGACAAATTCCACGTAGCCGAGGCGGTCAATGCCGACGAGTACGAGACAGCAAAAGACGACTACGATGGACCAGCCGAAGCCTCTGCGACTGAAAGACTCGATGATGGCAAGCGACGCCGAGATGCCGCAGACCGTGTACAGCAGAAGAGCCGCCGAGCGCGTGGAGAGACCCAGCGCGAGAACACGGTGGTGAATGTGCCCGCGATCGCCTCTCAGGATCGGCACGGAACGCAGAAAGCGCCGCCCTATGGCGAGGACAACGTCGATGAGCGGCAGCGACAAGGCCATCAAGGGCGCCACCATGCCAAGCATGGTACCCGTGCGCTGGCTCCAGATGAGGCCGAAGCAGCCAAGCACAAAGCCAATCGTCAGGGAGCCGCAGTCGCCAAGGAAGACTGAAGCGGGACTGAAGTTATAGCGCAGGAAGGCAAGCAGAGAACCGACCAGCGGAACAGTGGCGAGGGCAAGGCCGAAGTTGCGGCTGAGCAGAGCCACCATCAGGGTGGAGATCGTTGCCAGCAGGCCGACACCGGTGGCGAGCCCATCCATGCCGTCTATGAGATTTACGGCGTTAGTACAGGCGATGAGCCAGGCCACCGACACGATGCCACATACCCATGCATACACGTGGGGATCCAGGTGCGCTGCCAGCTTTGGAATGGCAAGGCGCGCGCCAAGAGAGACGGCGAGCACTGCTGCTGCTACCTGGCCGGCCAGCTTCTGACTCGGTTTGAGCCCTCGGAAATCATCCAGGAGTCCCGTACAGAAGATGATGGCCGCACCGGGCAGAAGGGCGTAAAGAAGGCCATCATGCTGGACGTATAGTTTGTTCCCGCCAGGATGGAAGAAAAAGACCAATCCAAGCGAGGCGGCGTACGAGAACACGATGGGGATGCCACCGATGCGGGGGACGGCACGGAGATGAAATTTTCGATCGCCGTCCGGGTGATCGACCATGCCTGCGCGCAACGAGATATCGCGAACGAGCGGAGTGGTCACAAGGCAGAGGAGAAAGGCAGTAGCGGCAAGAATAAATAGAACGTGCATGAAGCCTCCTGGAAGTGGACCGGCCTGCGTTCTACCGGGGAGCGAGCACGAAGATGGATGTTGACGGACTCAGTTTTGAGCGCGCGAATGTGAAGGAGCGAGAGGCAGATCGATGTCTGGTTCACCTGACGATTCGAGAATGGTCGCAATGCGATCTATGCTTTGCGGCAGATCGTAGTGGTCGAGCAGAGCCTGACGGGCACGTACACCCGCCTGGACCACAAGCTCGCGATTGGCGGAGAGATCAAGTAGAAGGCGGGTGAGACCTTCGACATCGCCGCACTCGACATGCCAGCCACACTGGTAGCGATCGATGATGAGCGAGGGCGTGGCGGCGTTGGGCCCGATGAAGAGAACTGGACGGCCGGCGGCAAGGATGCCGTACACCTTGCTGGGGACGACGGAGCCACAACAGGCGGGAGTCTGCGTGACGAGGCCGATGTCGCCAGCAGCGAGCCCCTCTGCCAGCTTGTCGCGGTCGACGTAGGGACGGAACTCCACCGATTGAATCTCGTTGGCCTTGCAGAAGGCGGCCAGTTCGGCGCGTTTGCCGCCCGAGCCCACGAAAAGGAAACGGAATCGAGAGTCACCGCGCAGGACTTTGAGTGCTCCCGTGAGAGTGTCAAGATCATGCGCGAGGCCGAGATTGCCGGAGTAGAGGAGGACGAGCTCGTTCCTGTCTCCGGGGCGCGGCATCGGCTGAATGGCTTCGGCATTGGCCCAGTCAGGCGCGAGCGTGATCCGCTCCGCCGGTATACCGCGTGCGACGAGGCGTGCCTTCATACACTCGCCGAGCGCGATGACACCATCGGCGTGGCGGCGCGAGGCGTCAGCGATGAAGCCGATCACTCGATCAAGGAAGCCGCCTGCCTTCAGGTACTCGAGGTCGACAGCAACGTCGGGATAAAGGTCATGCTCATAGACGAAGTGAGCGGAGCCGCGTGTGGCCTTTACGAGCGAGCCGACGATCGAGATCAACGGCGGGGTCGTGAAGGAGACGACTACATCGTGACGCGGTAGAGTTACGGCCGCCGCCGCGGCGGTCACGTGAAAGGAAACGTAGGAGAGCAGGCGCGCCAGTTTGGCGCGGGTGTATGGAAGAGTCTTGGTGCGAACGATGCGGACACCCGCGGGTGCGTTACTTGAGGCCGCTGCGGCGTAGCCACCTTCGCCACAAAGAACCGTGACTTGATGACCGCGAGCTGCGAGCCCGGTGGCCAGGTCGGTGAGTTGCTGGCTCGTCGCGGAAGAATCCGGCCAGAAGAATTGATTGATAAAGAGGATTTTCATGGGCGGGGGCTCCTGTTGACGAGGGTCTCCGGCAATGCACTTGTCTGGGCTGATGTACCTGGTGAATCGACCGCTGACTTGATCACGCGTAATTTGTAGAAGCGGGCCGGATTGCCCGCGTAGATTTCGAAGTCGGGTACGCTGCCGGAGATGACTGCGCCGGCGGCTGCTACAGCCCCTGTGCCAAGCACTGAGCCCGGAGTGAAGATAGATTTCGCGCCTGCCCAGGATCCATCGCCAAGCTGGATGGGCGCGATCATCAGGCCGAATTTGGGATCCGACCAATCGTGATTGCCCGTGCAGAAGTAGGCGCCTTGCGAGATGCAGACGTTGTTGCCGATTCGAACGGTGGTGAGATTGTCGATCCAGGCGCGTTCGCCGATCCAGACGTTGTCTCCGATGGACAGATGCCACGGGTACTTCACGTCGACCGACGGTTTGATGACCACACTGCGGCCGATCCGTGCGCCAAAGGCGCGCAGCAGCGCAACCCGCAAGCCCGAGAATGGAATCCATGCACTGCGTAGAATGGGCTGGCCAACGAAGAACCAGGCCGCGCGTTTCAGCAGGCTGCCTCCAGGGTGATACCAGGAGTTGTCATACTTTGCGAGTTGAACCGGGCTAGGCATGGTTCCGCACCGCCTTCTCTCGCAGCTTCCGCGCGAAGATCAAGTTGAAGCTTGTTGGAAGCGGACCGCCGAGCACCCATTGGTATAGATCGGACATCTTCTTCGTCACGGTGGCCCAGCTATACGAATCCTGGATCAGCTCCGCGCCGCGCGCCCCGATGTGGCGATTAGCTTCCGGTGAGTTACTCAAGCAATGGTTGAGTGCGGTCGTAAGCTGCTTTACATCGGGCTCGATCTGCCATCCGGTCTGCAGTTCGTCGACTTCAGGCATGTTGCATTGCCGAGTGACGATCACCGGCAGTCCGGCGCCCATCGCTTCCAGGATGCTGACGCTGAGGCCCTCAGAGTACGACGGCAGAACGAAGCATTCAGCGGCAGCAAGCGCGGCCCACTTCATCTCGGCCGAGAGCATTCCCGTAAACACCAGCGACGAGGTCAGGGTATGCCGCTTGATCACCTTTTCTAATTGGGCCTGTGTGCCTTCGCAATCAGGCCCGGCAAGCACCAGTCGCGCATCCGGCCAGGTTCTTGCAAGCTCCGACCAGGCAGATACCAGGAGATCCAGCCCCTTCTTGGGATGGAGGCGGCCGAGAAAGAGGACCAGGCGTTTGCCTTCGAGCTCAGGGAAGCGTTGACGGAAGAGAGATGCGTCCCGGATCTCCGGGATCTGGACTGCATTGGGAATGACAGCGATGGGACAACGCGCCCCAAAGCGGATGTATTGTTCGGCCTCTGCCTGAGTGAGGGCATGGAGGCATGCGGCCCGGGCGACATTGGTGCGCTCGACGAAGCGGGAGTAGACCAGCTTCTTTAACCGCTTGTTTGCCAATGCCCAGGGCTCCAGCATGCCGTGGGCGGACAAGACATAGGGGATGCGGAGCTTTCGCGCGGTCTGCGCCGCCACCGCGGTACTTTGTTCCCACAGGCCATGGATGTGCAGGCCGTCGACCTGCCGAAGTTGCTCGGCGAAGGCGTCGCGCAGGGTGGGGTTGCGGATCCACGGCTTGCGACTCACGGGCCAGTTTGTTACCTGGTCAGGTGCGAAGCCCTCGGAGCCGCAGCGTTCCTGCTCGGCGCAAAACGCGGCAATCGAAACGTCCAGAGCTGGGTCCTCCGCCAGCTTTCGCGCGAGCGCGGGAACCGCAGCGCTGAGCCCGCCGTACTTCGGGTCGAGATGCGAAACCACCTCCAGCCAGCGCACCGTCGCAGCGCTGACGGGCAGGGCAGAGAGAGAAGACGAGATGGGCACTGCAGCGCTCATGCGACGCCTCCCGATATGGTCTGCATGGCTGAACCATCGTGGTTCGCATGAGCGATGGCGGCGATGGAATGCCCGAATTTGAGCGGAGAGAATCCACGGATGATCTCTGCCGATACAGAGCCCATCCGGTCCCGTTCTTCACGCCGGAGACTCTCCACGCGATGCAGTACTTCGGTAAGCGAGCTCTGGTCGGCAGGATCGAAGATGAAGCCGTTTTTGCCGGAGCTGACCAGATCCAGAGCGCATCCGCATGCCCTCGAGACGAGCACAGGCAGGCCTGCCGCCATCGCTTCGTTGACCACGAGGCCCCACGGTTCTCGCGTGCTGGGCAGGACGAAGCAGCCAGCGAAGGCGTAGAACGGGATGAGCTCGCGGGAGGTCTTGAGTCCTGTAAAGAGTACGTCCGCGGAATAGGCGGACGCAGTGGCAAGAGCCTTGAGGGTTTTCATCTCAGGACCGTCGCCGACCAGAACGAGGGACCATGTGCCGCCGGCATTGCGGTACTCATTCCAGCTCTGAAGCAGGCCGGCTACGTTTTTCTCTTCTGAGAGCCTGCCAACATACAGGAAGTACTCCTTCGGCAGCTCTGCTGGACGAGCGCCCCGGAGGCGAAGCGAGTCTGCACCCTGGCGGAGCGCATCGTTATCGACCACGTCGTAGAAGCCCGTGATTCGATCCGCGGGGAAGCCCAGCTGGTGAAGGTATTGCACGTGAGCTTCGCCGCCGGTAACAGCCCAACCGAACAGCATGCGAAGGCCGAAGGACTTCAGCAGCTCTTTCCAGCCGACACGCGTATGGTCCGTGGCAGTGGACTCAGTCATGAGCACACTCGCCGCTCCATGCAGACGCGCCCACACAGCCGCCGCGATTGCGGGAAGCGTGTAGTACCCGGGGACCAGGACGACCTCCGGATCCAGTTCGTTGAGCCCTCTCCAGAGCTTCCGAGAAAGCTGGAACTTGTTTGCGTCTTTCCAACTGGCTCCAGGCAGCAGCGTTTCAATGGCAAGGTCTTCAGGCAGGTCCTCACGAAATTTGAGTCCAGCGTGAACACCGATCCCACCCACGAGCTCGATTCCTGCTACGCGTCCTTTGAGGACCGGAACAGAGTCCAGGCCGCGAAACCGCGCCACGTGGTACGGATACCAATCAATCCAGATGACCGTAACTCTGCAGTGAGATAACGCTCCGAGATCATGCATTCGAGGTTCCCTCCCAAGGCGAGCTTGATTCGCGCACTTCGATGCTGTCTGGAAATTCTCTTCTAGGAGCGAACACCGCGGCACGGAGCGGTCGCCGCCCTCTGGCCGGAAAGAAGCGCCGCCGTCCTTCACGGGCAGGAGGACGCAGGGCCCACTTCCAGCAGAGCCAGCATGGAATGGAAAGCTCGAGCGTCCGGAAGATCACGGCCTCTCCGGTCTGCATCACCAGGTAGATCGAGAGCGCGGAGAGGATGACATACTGGCTTGCCCAGGGACCGCCGCGGGTTACGGCGCGCTTCCATATGGTTCCATAGCCGAAGCCGACCAGGGCCATCAGGAGCGGAGCGAACCACCAGACTTCAAGCCAGAAGTCGGCAATGATGCCTGGCGCGGAACCTACTGCCCCGACCCAGCCCAAGGTCGCAGCGAAACCTTCTCCGGTACCCGCGTTATAGAGAAGTTCCGGGACGCCGAAGTCCTCATACTTCGTTGGCCAAAGCGCGCTGGGAATGGGGCGGATGAGGATCTGAGCCAGGTAGCGTCGCATCCAGAAGTAGTGGTCGCGGCGTTCTGCGGCGAGGACGGTTCCGCTGCCGTAGATGTACTCATTGCCCGTGTCAGGCTTGTCGGCCTGGTTGACGACATCGGTGTTCATGTTGAAGTCAGAGCCGATGTAGATCTGAGAGCGATTGGTAACGAGAAAGAGGACGAACCATCCCAGAAGGAGTCCGCCCGCGGTGACCAGCAGGAGCGGCGGCCGCTTCGTCCGGTTGACGTACCAGCCCATCAGAAGCACAACAACTAAATTGAAGGTGGGGCCGCGCCGCCCCATCAGGAGCGCGCTGGCGGACCAGGGCAGGGCAAACGTGAGCGTGAGGAGGATTCCCTGCAGCCGTGGCCCACCGGCTGAAAGTGACGTCATCGCTAACAGCACGGCAACGAGAAGGAGCATGGCTCCATCGCGAACGTAGCCGCTGCTGTCGTACCCACCACTGTAAGAAGAGCTGAAGGCAGCCTCGAAGCCGCCGACGTTGCGAATGGTTATGCTCCAGCAAACCAGGCCGATCGTGCCAAGCACCGCGGATGAGATGAGAAGACGCCGCATGGTGCGTTGCGTAAGCTTCGCGGGTTCGGACCGGCCGCGCAGACGAACGCCCACCCAAAGGCATGCGGCAACAAAACCGATGACACCGAGTATGTTGAGTGATTGCACGAAGATCAACTGCTCGGTGTCAAAGAACATTGACAGGAAGTCGTGCTGGTAGAGCCGGAAGGGCATCCAGGCATACAGAAAGATCAGCATCGGGCCGATGTAGATCAGCGGGTGGAAGACGTCGCGACTGCCATCGTAAGCGAAGATGAAGCCAGCGATCGCGATGGCGGCAGTGACCACAAGCATGAGCTCAAACATGGTTGGCCCTCCATGGCATGGAGGAGAGAATCCGTGCGCTGAGGCTGCGGAAGACTGAAGCGGAGGGTAAACAATTCGAGTGCCTGCCGAGCAGAAACAGGCCCGACCCCGCGATCAACAGCACCATCAGCATGAGGCCGGTGACAGGCAGCGTGAACATCGGGTAGATGCCACGAACGACTGCAAGAGCGGCCAGCGAAGCACTCGAGAGCAGGGCAAGGCACGAGATTGAAAGCATGCCTGTGGGGAGGTAATCCTTGCGCGCGAGCAGGACCAAGACCAGTACGGCTGAGAGCGCGTGACCGGCGTAATAGATCGCCATGGCGACGGCGGCCTTGCCGTTGTGCAGCAGGAGAACGGACGCGGAGGACGCCACAAAGATGGCCCAGATGGTGTTGATCACTCCCGTTGCACGAATCGAAACGATACTAAGCCGCGCGGACGCTGGCGCATTGCCCATATGGATCACAGCGATCGCGAGGGCGATGGCTACGGCGCTGGCTGCAGAAGAGTAAGCGCGCCCGTACAGAAGCGCCAGCAGCCAGGGCATGGCGATGATGCCGATCGCCGCCGGCAGGAGAGACATGCTGACCGAGGCGTAGGTGCAGAGGGCCATCACGCGATGCGGGGTTCGCTCGGACTCGCCTTCCGGATCAGCCATGACCGCGTAGCTGCCCTCAGTAAGCAGGCCAGGCGTTATGCCTACGATGTTGCGCAATTGACTGGCAATCGCGACAAAGCTCATCTGGACGAGGGTTGTGTCACCGCGCGCCACTAGGGTGGTAACCCACCATCCGGCCAGCGCCGTGCCGGCTAGCCCAGCGAGTTGAATGAAGCCGAAGGACCAGACCTCGCGGAGCATGGGGGCAAGCCGCGGCGTGGCTGCCGTGCGATGTGATGCTGCACGCAAACGGAGGCGGTTCCTGAAGAGTATGCACACAAGAACCGCGCACGTCGTGATGCAGCCTTGCAGGGTGATCATGCGGACAGGGTTGCGCATGCGGGCCGCCATGGGGATGAGGGTGATCATGCCCAATGCCACGAGCCCAGAGAGGAGAACGACGGCCTTGAGTCTACGCTGACCCACGAAGAAGCCACGCGCGCACTCGAGGATGATGATGCCCGCCGCGGAAAGCGAAGCCCAGCGAAGAAGGCTGGTCAGCTCAGCCTTGCCCATCAGGTGAGCCAAAGGACCAGCGCCGAACCAGAGCCCGGTGACGGCCAGTAGGGCTGAAACCAACGACACAATCGTGAGGGCGCGCGCGAGCGTGGAGTAGCCGGGCGAGCCATACGGGTACTTCCCTGAGAATCTTGCCGCGGTTGCGCCGATTCCCCCCGCGGCATAGGTTGAGATCTGATTGGCGGTAGAGATTCCCAGAGAGTAAGCGCCAAACACCTGCGCTCCGGCAAAACGAGCTGCAAGTATATTCGCGACGAAGCCAAAGCTGCGCTCGAGAAAGATGCCCGCTCCAAGTGCAGAGGTACCTCCGATTACCCGCTCGCCTACCGATAGCGGCGAGGCAGGGCCTTCACCCAGGACGCCGGGCTCGAGAACGGCGCCGTCCAGATCGACCTGATCCGGCACGGCGCGGTCCGGTACGGCGCAGTCTGGCACGGCGCAGTCCGGCACGGTGAGGTCCAGCACGGGCACACCGTGGCTTCGTTCCCGGACACCGCCGGACCTCATCGGCCGGCACCAACCGCCTCGGCACTGCTGTACCGATAGTAGGAGCTGTAGTAGTCGCGCTTGCCCTCGGCGGCGGGATCGAAGTCGTTCAGGATGGTCCCAACGAGGTGAACACCATCGTGGCTGAAAAGATCCCTTGCATCCTCAGCCTCTTCGCGCGTGGTCATCCCGGCACGCAGGATCAGGATTGCTCCATCGCTCTGGCCTGCCAGCATGCGCGCATCGGCCATGTGGAGGATCGGCGGCGAGTCAATCAGAATAACGTCGAACTCTCGCGAGAGCCGAGCGAGAAGCGCGGGGTACTGGGAGGAGTGAAGCAGCTCAACTACATCCTCATGGCCCTGGCCCGCCGGAATAACGGCAATGTTTGGCAGTCCGCCGCGTCGGGTGAAGGCGTCGATCGACGTAGTTTCAAGATCGACTTCGCCGCGAAGTATGTTGCGCAGACCGAAGCTATTCGGCACCGCGAATGCGTTGTGCAGGTTTGGACGCCGAAGGTCTCCATCAATCAGTACGACCCGAAGCTTGGACTTGCTGAGCGCCACCCCGAGGTTCGACGTGACTGTGGTCTTGCCTTCACCAACGTTGGGACTCGAAACGACGTAGCTACGGCTTCGTTTGCTGGGATCTGAAAGTAGGATCGAGAGAGTCGTGTTGCGGTAGGCTTCCGCGGTGATGGAGAAGTTATCGTTCCAGCGAGTAAGCGCTATGGCATCACCATAGACCTCCGCCTCGCGATGTGGAGCGCGTCGGCTAAGGACCGCGAGTCCGGTTCCATTTCGCTCCGCCCGGCTGACAGCCGGAATCACACCGAGTTCATGAACGTGCAACAAGCTCTCGACTTCACCCGGGATACGCAGCACCTGTCGATTGCGGTCTTTGTAGAAAGCGAACCCAATGCCGAAGATGCCGCCGATGGCCAGGCCAGCACATGCGGCGATGGAACGCTGGGGCGAGTAGGGAACGACCGGCTGATGAGCGGGATCAATCACACGAATGGTGGCGGCCTGCATCGCTGCGGCGAAGCCAGCCTCTTTGGCCCGCTGGAGCAGTGTCTGGTAGAGCTGCTGCTCGGAGTCCAACTCCCGCCGCAAGAGGCTCACCTGCGCGGCCTTCTGTAAATCGGAAGAGACCGCAGCTTCTTGCGCTTTGAAGGCCACGTCCAATAGCTGCTCCCGATGCCGTGCGGCCTCATACTCGTTGGACCGCCGGGTCGTGCTGGTGTTGGCGCTCGCACGAAGACCTGCCTCCGCATCCTCAATCTGTGCGCGCAGACGGATCACCTTCGGGTTTTCTTCGGTGAGCGCTGGAACCAGCTGGCTTAGCTGTGAACGAAGGTCGGCCAGTCGTAATTCGTAAGCGCGGTGAGTAGGATTATCCTGAACGTCGGGAAGTGTCTCCTGAGACGCGGTCTGAGCGACGGAGCTCGAAGCTTCCTTCTGCATGCGGTCTGCCTGAGCTTTTACCAACTCATCCTGCAGGGCGCGAAGGCGATCCTCTCCTGCAGTGGTCGTCGTCTGAGAAAGCATCAGACCGTTGCCGCCGACCGCAGCCTCCAGCCTCTTCTGCGATGCTTCAGCACGCTGCCCTACGTCAGCTGCCTGGCGTGTCAGCCACTCTTGTGTCTTCTCCGCCTCTGCCGCGCGAGTTTGAAGATCCTGTTGCTCAAAAGTAGTCGTGAGAGTGTTACAGAATGCCGCCGAGAAGCTTGGATCCCAGGAGTCACATGTAACTTCCACCAGGCGGGTGATCCCGAGCGGCTTCACCTTTACGCGCTTTGCCGTGTCGGCCACAAGGGTAGTGTACGGGATGGTCTCCGAGCCGCCCACATGCAGTGCTCGAGCAATTCGCGATAGCAAGTCATTGCGTGCAATGCTCACGGGGTGTGGCTCGGCGAGCAGCCGCGCAGATGTGGCTTGTACCAGCGAGTCACTCTCTAGAAGCTTGATTTGCGTCTGTAGATTCAGCCAGGAGTCTTCGGCAGCGCCGGCAGTAGCAACTGCGCGAATATCCATGAAATCCGCATTGAGACTACGTATGTCGATCGAAGTACGCGTCCGATACACCGGTAAGGTATGAATACCGAAGAGCAACGCAAGGACAGCACCGGCCAGAGCGCAAAGGGCGATAGGTACGCGATAACGCACTACGGTCCGAAGGTACTCTTCAAGCAGGCTCGGCGGATCTTCTCTTTTGAAGTTGGAAGCTAGCCCGCTTGTCGGATCCTGCAGCGGAGCGAGAGCTCCTTCCCGCGCAGCGTCGCGGTTGGCATTATGAGCTAGGAAGCGATCGGTCATTCAAACCTTTCAGCGCAGAAGCGCGGATCTCGTTCCCGTTTTAGTAATGGTAGATGAGGAGGCCAGTCGTAATGCCGATGGCCGCCTCCATAGCCCGGCGGGAGGTGACCTTGATGCCGCTATGCGGAACAAACAATACGTCGTTGGCGACCAACTGCACGTCGGGCGCCTTACCTGCGTAGATCTTCGGAATATCTACGGGGATCTCACGTGGCACGCCATCACCGCCCGGCGTCTGTCGCAGAATGCGAGCGTGTGAGGCGGAGTTATCCGGTGCCAGCCCTTCGGCTAGTGAAAGTAGTTGAAGAAGAGAGACGGTGGGATGAGTGGAAATCTGGAACCCTCCCGCCTTTCTCACATCGCCAAGCACATACACGAGATCCGCCTTCGGAATGGAAACAATGTCGTTTGGTTCCATGACGATGTTGTCCTGGGGATTGCTGGAATTAAGGAGCGCGTCCAGAGAAAACGTCGCCGTTGTATAACCATTCGCGTCCGTATGACTGTGACCTCCTTCAATGGGCCCGTGGAGCGGTTCGCGAGTCACAATGACATTCGGTCCCGCGTCGCCCTTCACGCCTCCTGAAAGCGATATCACTTCGAGTAGGCGCTTTGAGCCGCGGAGTTGATGGACGCCCGGGTTGTTTACCTCTCCTACCACCGACACCGGTTGGCTGCCACTGTCCGCAACGTTTACAGTGACTGCTGGAGAGGTGACATACTTACTGAACTTATCGGACAGCTTCTCCTTCAACTGGTCCAGCGTAAGTCCGGCTGCTTGAATTCGTCCCGCAAGTGGAAGATCGATAAAGCCGCTAGGGTCGATGCGGACCGGCTTATCGGTTATCTCCTCTACATCACTTACGTGGAGTGTAACTTCGTCGCCAGGTCCCAGCGTGTACTCGACAGGAGTGTGAACGCGCTGCTGTAGGGTCGATTGACCTTTGGGGTAAAGAACGGCGCAGGCTAGGAAGAGCGTCAAAGTGAACAGTTTTTTCATTGTCTATATCCGAAAGGATATCTGAATCTATGGACGAATCCTGCTGGTTCGCGGATGTGTCGGGTCGTCGGTTGCCGACAAATTTTCGTCTTCAAACGCGCTATCAAACTGCCGCCCGCTGCAGTGCTGCAGGAAGGTCGCCAGTACCTCCCGCACGGGCACCAGCCCGAGTCGTTCCTTGAGGAACTTTGTTCCAAGTGAGCGAAAATGTAGTTCAACGTCGACATGTGTTACCAAAACCGTTTAGCTGGCCAGTTGGATCAGCATGGCAAATCAAGAGCCAGTCCTTTAGACTGGCGCATATGATACCGATTGATCAGGAGGGTTTGACGCAGTGCGGCGTGCCCGAGCGTACGAGGTCCTCGCACAGGATGACCAACCTGCTGGCCTACGTACACCTGCGAAACATCCATGGATCAACCGGGGCAGGTCGTACGGCCAGACAAATAGTCGAGCATCTGGGTCTCCGAGACGACATAACGATGCGCGTTTTGGCAGATGCTGGGGACATGCAACGCATCCTGCCGCTTGTTCAGGAACCGTGGACAAGCTACACCTACAACTCGTTTCAAGCTGACACCACTCGTCAACAGGCTCGCTGGTTTTTCACTGACAATCCGAAGGCCGAGTCGTATTGGGCTGACGCTGAAATCGTCTTCTGCACCGGCGAGTCGTACGTGCCGGTACGCAATGCCAAGCTGGTGATGACGGCACATGATGCGGGCTACTTTGAGCCGGGTGCGCACATTCGCGATGTGACTTATTGGAAGACACGTCTTAAGTGGGAGTTGCTCTACAAGAAGCTGATTCGCCGTGTCGATATGTTTCATACGGTCTCCGAGTTCTCAGCAGACAGGCTTGCCCACTTCTTTCCTGCCATCAAGTCTCGTTTACGTTGGGTCCACAATGGTGTTACCCCACATTTCTTTGGCGCTGTCACGGCCTCAGGAAGACAGTTCGTCCGTGACGCAGGACTGTCCGGCAGACCATTTGTTCTAGTTCCCGGAGGCTTGCATTTCCGAAAGAACGCCGAGCTGATTTTGGCTGCCGCTCCACTGCTGCTGGACCGTTTCCCTGATTTGGTGATAGCGATCGTGAACCACACCAACCCTATCTATGCCGAGAGAGCCAAGACGCTGGGACCCCGCATTCAATTGCTTGGCTTCGTGCCGGATGAAGCACTGCATGCGCTTTACACCGATGCGACCGTCGTCTGGTACCCCTCGCGGTATGAGGGGTTTGGCCTACCTGTCGTCGAGGCTATGGCGTGCCGAGCAAGTGTCGTCGCCAGTAACAGCTCATCCATCCCAGAGATAGCCGGCGACGCGGCCACGCTCGTTGATCCAGGCGACCCGATTGCTCATGTAGAGGCGATTAGTGACTTACTCACCGACGAGCGCGCGAGAGGGCAACTCGCAGATGCCGGACAAGAACGCGCAGCACGTTTTACCTGGGCCGCCTGCGCTGAGAAGCTCAAATATCAGTTTGATACTCTCCTTTGAGAAGTTCTTGAGTTCTGGAAGGAGCGGCCCATGGGCAGCGTGTCGCAGCAGCGTGATCCAAGCGGGCTCGCAGTCAACCAGGATTCGGCGGAGAAACTTCACACGAATGTAAGTAAAGCTGTAGTGGTACATGGCGGCGCGCGAGACTCCTACCAATTAGCGCTTGCCCTCTCGGAAGCGGGGCTACTCGAGACGTTAGTAACGGATTTATTTTGGCCGGCAGATCGTGAGTGGGCCAGCGGCGTTGCCGCAAGGCTGCCCGCAGGCTTCCGCGAGTTGCTGCTTCGGCGAAGCCTTGCTGAATTACCCTCCGCTGCGGTGACCTCGCGCTTCGTTGAAGGACTCCGCGGTCTGCTGCTAGAAAAGCTTCCTGGAATACCTTTCTCCTTGCGTCGGCGGAGTAATCGTGCGGCAGACGCCGCACTCGGAAGAGCCGCGGGGCGTAGAGCGCGTCGGACCGGCGCCGGACTTGTGAGCTACAGCTATTTTGGTTACGACGCCATGCTTGAGTATGGCCGGCCTGCCATGCTCTTTCAAGTGCATCCTCATCCCGCAACTGTGCGACGCATCCTGCGGCAAGAGCTTGAAGCACATCCCGAATGCGCAGATTCCCTGATGCAGGAGTGGGAACTCGCGCTACCCGAAGCAGAGTACCAGCATCTGGTGGCTGAACCCGCCATGGCCTCACGTCTTCTGGCCGCGTCAAGCTTCACGCGGACAAGCCTCATTGAAAACGGGGCGAACGGTCAGGCTGTTCGAGTGGTGCCGTACGGAGTCGATCTTGAACGCTTTACGCCGGGACCGCATTCGCTGAGTGACACTGGCCACTCTCGCCTCAACCTCTTGTTTGTCGGCAGGATTAATCAGAGAAAAGGGATTAAGTACCTCTTAGAAGCTCTGAGGAGCTTCGACAAACGAGATGTGCACCTGACTGTGTGCGGCCGAGTGGTAGACGATTTGGAGTTGTTTCGCTCATTCGGCGAGCAAGTACAGGTAAGGCCCTCTGTTAGTGGAACTGAGTTAGTGGCGGCCTATCAATCAGCTGATCTGTTTGTTTTTCCATCCGTTGCCGAGGGGTTTGGTCAGGTCCTGCTGGAGTCACTTGCGTGCGGCTTGCCGATCCTATCTACAACTCACACAGCAGCGCCGGACCTCATTGAGGACGGAGTGGAAGGGTTTATCGTGGAGCCGCGACGGCCTGATCTACTTGCGGCGCGTATCGAATGGGCGCTACGGCACCGAGTCGAGCTAGCCAGGATGAGAACGGCCGCCAGAACTCGCGCCGAGCACTTCACATGGTCGAGGTTCCGTATGGCGGTCGCGGCAGCTGTCGCAGAGTACCTCGCGTGCCTGTAGAGAAAGGCGTGCAACACTTGATCATGATCTGCTTCAGGCTTGTCGTCCGATGAAGAACGTTCTGTTCTCATAGATTTGTGAAACAAGGAGAACAAGGCGTCTGTCGAGGTTTCTTCTCGCGCCTCGCAGCATGATCACACCTTTGCGTCAGGGGTACTAACGCAATAGTTGTTCCCTGTTCGGTTGACGATGCTTTGCCGCATTGCATATTCTCGCCCTATATCAAGCTTCTGGATTCATTGACGCCTGCTGTCGCAACAACCCACGCAGACGAACAATGAACCATCGTGAGATCGAGAGAGAACTTCTCGTCCTTAAGCAATAAGAGCGTGAGTTTACTCTTCACTCGCAGATCCAACCTACTTTGCCCTGTCTGAATTCGTCACGCTGGCCCTTTTGCAGGAGCTAGCGCTACCTCGTGCGCTTCAATGACTAAGCATCTCTGGGAAGACCTTCTAATGAAGAGCAAGTCTGGCCTCGCCCTCAAGCAAATACTCCACTTCGTTGCGCTCTCTACAGTGTTCTTTCCGGTCTGCAGCATCAACGCGCAGTCCGGATTAGTCGTCACTTATGGAAGCAAGGCTGTGCAAAGCCTCAGCTACAACGGTGTGCAACTGGAAAATGTAACCACCTATTCGGCGGATGCCTTTCACATCTGGCACATGAAGTGTACCGACCTGAATGGCAACGTAGTTTCAACAGGTCAGTATGGGTGGGGCGAGAGTAACAACGGAGAAAGCTGGAACGCCGCCACGAATACGGAAACATACACATTTACGTGGGGAACCGTCTCGACCCAGTTTGTCCAGAACGGGAACAACCTGGACATGAACGTGACCGAGACGAACAATGCCGGGTCGGGCGTGATCTTCGACGGGGCGGAGATCTATCCGTTTGCGCTTCATTTTCCGCAAGACCCAGTGAATTTCTATGGGTATACACAATATGCGATCACGACGACCGGTCCCGCTGTTACGGCGGCCGACTTCGGCGCGGGAGTAGTCACATCTGTGATTCCTAATGAGAACCTCGCGCTGTATGGCGGGTGGAAGAACGCGGGACAGAATACTTACACACCCATCATGACCGGTACAGCGCCGGACGGCTTAGCCACGTTCCTGCCGCGCAACGATCAGCCGGTCGCTCCAGGGAATAGTCTCAGCTACACGATTTCCCTCCGCTTCACGCCTGAGGGCACGTTGGCGAACGCGAGTGATGCCTACACTAACTTTGCCGCGACCTATCCAAGTCAGATGACGTGGATTGACAAACGGATTATCGGGACTGCCTATCTGGCGAGTTCCCCCACTAACTCCGACATTACTCAACCAGGTGGTTTCCCGACGAACCCTCGACGATACTTCAACGACCGGACGGTGGACGTTACCACCCCTTCTGGATTGCAAGCGTTCCAAGACCGCATGCTCGCGCAGGCGGCGCTCAACGTGCAGACGGCGCGCAGCCTGAGCAGTCAGGGCGTCATTACCTGGGACATTGAGGGGGAGCAATATCCACAAAACACGAGCTATGTTTGCTCGCCAGACCAAATCGCTACTATCGCGCCGGAGATGGAGAGCACGATAACGGATACAGCTTCGGGCTACTACGGCAGAAAGCTTGACGATGCGTACTTTGCGACAATGTCACTGGCGGGACTGAGAACTGGCGTATGTCTAAGACCGCAGCTTTTCACGTTCGGCGTTAACGGGACAGCAAGCCAGGTGTTTCTCACCGGGAACGCGGCAATCATCGCTAACCTTGAGGCCAAGGCTAGGTATGCGAACTCCCGCTGGGGAACGACCTTGTTTTATGTCGACTCCACGGTCGATGTCAATGGAGGAACGCTCGATCCTGCGATCTTCCAGCAGTTGATCACCGATCTACCTACGTTCCTCTTTATTCCGGAAGAAAGCACTCCTAGATATTACGCATATTCTGCACCCTTCTACTCGTTCATCTTCCAGGGCAGCTTAGGCACGCCGAGTTCCACCTATAATTACTACCCAAGGGCATTTGGCGCGAACCTGGTCAACGACGTTGCCGCGGCGAGCCTGGCCACTTACACTCCACAGCTCACACAGTCCGTGAGGGACGGCGACATCCTCATGGGTCATGCCGACTTCTGGCAGGCAAATGATCCTACGCTGGTGTCTATTTATCAAGCGGCGGGGGTTACGGCGCCGCCACCCACGCAGGTTACGCCAGCAGTCACCTGGGCGAATCCAGCCTCAATCAATTACGGGACTCCTTTGTCGAGTCGACAGTTAGATGCCGTAGCCAGCGTACCGGGCACCTACGTCTACACGCCGGCCCTTGGCACGATTCTGACCGCCGGGAATCAGACGCTGATGGTGAGCTTCACTCCGACGGACTCTACTGACTACAAGTCAACCACGGCCTCTGTAATCCTCAACGTGACAAAGGTGGCGCCTCTTCTAAGCTGGCCCACTCCAGCATCTATGAATGCCGGCACTCTGTTGTCTAGTTTGCAGTTGAATGCGAGCGCAAGCGTGCCTGGAACGTTCAGCTACAGCCCTGCCGCTGGTACCGTACCAAGCGTGGGGACCGATATGCTGACCGTGACCTTTACTCCTGCTGACACCGTCGATTTCAGCACGACTTCTGCGACAACTAACCTGGTCGTGACTGCTCCGCCTTTGCTAAGGCCTGTGATTACCTGGAATAGCCCTGCGGCGGTTCTGTATGGAACAAAGCTTTCGACTGTGCAGTTGAATGCCACCGCCGCTGTAGCAGGAGCTTTTGTGTATAGCCCTGCCGCCGGTACCGTGCTGGGAGCGGGCAACAACACGCTTCAGGTCACATTCCACCCAAACAATGTAGCTAACTATGCCACGGTCACCCAGACCATCACCTTGGTGGTGAAGAAGGCCTCTCCAACGGTGAGGTGGTCCAACCCAGCGCCTATCGTGTTTGGAACTGCACTTACCCAAGCGCAACTGAACGCTATCGCTCAAGTGCCGGGGACCTTTGTCTACACGCCGGCAGCTGGTACCGTGCCAGCCGTCGGCAACACTACGTTGTCGGTCACCTTTACTCCGACGGACATTGCTGATTACAACGTTCAAACTGCCAGAGTACCTCTGACGATAAATCCGGCTCCAGCAAAGCTAACACTTCGGCCTCGTAATTGAGGCTGACTAATCTCAATGACGGTGCTGAAGTCGCGTTCGCTAGCTTCTGCCTACACGCTCTACCATGCCGTGCGCTTCGGTCTCGGTGGCTTTACCGCCGCGCTCTTCGTGATATTCCTGCTCGGTGTTGATGTCCCATAACGCGGCTTTGTCCACGTGACCGGAGCACAGGCCGTCCACTACTGTCATGGCGGTTAGCATGCTGTGATCCTGGTTGTTGTACTTGTGCATACCGTTGCGCCCTACCAGAAAGAGGTTCTCAAACGAGTCAGTAAAAGCCCGTAGTTCGTCGAAGCGGTCGTAGGTCCCGAAGTAGGCCGGATAGGTCTTCGGTACGCGCACCACGTGACCGTCGGTTACTGCCTCGGCATCGAGCAGTCCAATCTTCGCCACCTCGCCGACAGCAAACCGCTTCAGCGCTTCGTCATCCATCTTCCACAGGTCGTCTGTGTCATAGCAGAAGTATTCGAGCCCAATCCAGACTTTGCTCGGATCGCTGACTAAGTAGGGGCTCCAGTTGTTGAATATTTGAAGGCGTCCCAGTAACACGTCTGGCTCCTGCACATAGATCCAGGTGTCCTTGAGCAAGCCACCGTCGGGCTCCCTCACCTTCAGGCGATCTGCCAGCAGGCCGACCGTAATGAAGTCGCGGTACTGCAGCCCGTCGCTTACCTCCCGAACGTTGCGCGGCACCTCGCAGTCCAGTGCGTTGATCAGTTCGCGCATCGGCATGGTGGAGAAGAAGTAATCACCAGAAAAAGTGTGGCGTTGGCCGTTGCCGTCCACCGCTGTAATCGACGTGATCTGCTTTCCGCTGGTCTGGATCTGCTCCACGCGATGGTTCATGTGGATCTCGCCGCCCATCGCGACGATGGTGTCGGCGACATGTTCCCAAAGCTGCCCGGGGCCGAACTTGGGATACATGAAGCGCTCGATGAGACTGGTGTCCGTGTCCTTCTGCGCTACGTCGCCAGAGGGCGGGCCGGAGCGCGAGAACGCCTTCCTGGCGAAATGTTTTAATGCGGTCGTAAGGCTGAGCCCCTTGATCCGCTGCGCGCCCCACTCGGCGGAGATCTGGTCGCACGGCGTGCCCCAGACCTTCTCCGTGTAGCTCTTGAAGAAGGTGAGGTAGAGTTCGCGCCCAAAGCGATTGATGAGGAAATCCTCGAGGCTCTTCTCCGGCTTGATCTGTCTGAATCGCGAGGCGATATAGCTGATGCCAACGCGAACGGTGCGGGCACCGCCAAGATTCGAAAGCGTCGTGCCGGTGAGCTTAATTGGATAGTCGAAGAACTTGCGCAGGTAATAGATGCGGCTCTTGCGCGGACGGATGAGCATGACCAGGTCCGGATCCGGTTGCGACCCGGGCGCGTCGACCGTGACCATCGTATCGGTGTCAGACTCGTCTTCGCGTGGCTCATCGGCCTCGTCGCCTTCATCTTCGCGGGCGGCGCTAGGATCCTTAGGACCGATGCCGCGCAGCACCGGAACCTCTTCCAGCCGGGCCGGCACGGCCACCGTACGCTTCTTGCCCCTGTAGCTCAGCTCCACTGGCGTGGCGATCTCCGCGACCTCTTCACCGGCCGCGGGGGGCATCAGGTCCATCCACCACTGCATCACGCGGTCGGACTTCGAGAAGAAGCGGTGCCCGCCAATATCCATCCGGTTGCCTTTGTAGCGGATTGTCCGCGAGATGCCGCCGATCTCGCTCGACGCCTCAAGGATGATGGGCTGGATTCCGGTGCGGCGCAGGAGCTCGAGCGCGGCAGTCAGGCCCGCTGGCCCCGCCCCGATGATGATTGCGCGTTGCTTCACGTCAGAAGACATTCAACCTTCGAGTATATGGACGGGTGAAAAGATTCCTGCGGTCCACCACACACCGCGATTATTGATGGACGGCTACCGCGAAGGACAGTTGCCCGTCCTTCGCGGCATCGACTACCACCCGGTCGCCATGCAAAACCGTGCCGTCGAGTATCTTGACGGCCAGCTTGTCCTGCACCATGCGCTGGATAGCGCGCTTCAGCGGTCTGGCACCGTAGGCGCGATCGTATCCGGCAGCAAAGATCGCCTTCCGGGCTGCGGGCGTAAGCTCCAGCGTGATCCTGCGATCAGCCAGCAGCGCCTGCAGCTCCGCGACTCGCAGATCGACGATATGGGTCAGCTGCTCTTCGGTCAGCGGATGGAAGATGACGATGTCGTCCACGCGATTGAGGAACTCCGGCCGAAACTGCTGGCGCAGCGATTCCATGACGCGCACCTTGGCCTCTTCAAAGCCCTCCTCGCCCTGCGCCCAGGCAGTCGATAGGGCGCTTGCGCCGACGTTCGAGGTCATGATGAGCACGGTGTTCTTGAAGTCGACCGTGCGTCCCTTGGAATCGGTGAGCCGACCGTCATCCAGCACCTGCAGCAGCACGTTGAAGACATCCGGGTGTGCCTTTTCAATCTCGTCGAAGAGCACGACCGCGTACGGCCTGCGCCGCACGGCCTCCGTGAGCTGCCCGCCCTCGTCGTAGCCAACGTACCCGGGAGGCGCGCCGATCAGGCGGGCGACCGCGTGCTTCTCCATATACTCGCTCATGTCGATGCGCACCATCGCGCTTTCGTCGTCAAAAAGGAACTCGGCGAGCGCGCGGGCGGTTTCCGTTTTGCCGACCCCGGTGGGTCCAAGAAAGATGAAGCTGCCGATAGGCCGCTTGGGATCGGAGAGCCCGGCGCGTGAACGGCGGATGGCGTTGGCTACCGCGCTCAGCGCCTCGTCCTGCCCGACGACCCGCTCGCGCAGACGATCCTCCATCTGCACCAGCTTCTGCATCTCGCCCTCCAGCATCTTGGCCACGGGAATGCCCGTCCAGCGCGAGACGATCTTCGCGATGTCCTCCTCGTCCACCTCCTCCTTGAGCATGCGCTGGCCGCCGACGCCGACCGAATCGGCCGCGTCGGTCAGAGTCTTCAGCTCGGCCTCGGCTTTGGGGATTTCGCCGTACTGGAGCTCCGCAGCACGCTGAAGGTTGCCCTTGCGCGTCTCCTCTTCGGCCTTGAAGCGCAGCTCTTCGAGCGCGGATTTGAGCTCGGCGATCCTGCCGATGGCGCCCCGTTCCGTTTGCCAGCGGGCGCGCAGACCGCTGGCGGTCTCCTGCACCTCGGCCAGCTCGCGCTCCACCTCATCCAGCCGTTCCTGGCTGACGGGGTCGCTCTCGCGGCGCAGCGCCTGGCGCTCGATCTCGAGCGAGGTCGCGCGGCGCTCAAGGTCGTCGATCTCCATGGGCACGCTGCCGATCTGGATGGCAAGCGCAGCCGCCGCCTCGTCAACCAGGTCGATTGCCTTGTCGGGCAAGAAGCGGTCCGAGATGTAGCGGTGCGAGAGCGTTGCCGCGGCCACAATCGCCGAGTCCTTGATGCGGATCTTATGGTGCGACTCGTAGCGCTCCTTGAGCCCGCGCAGGATCGCTATCGTGTCCTCGACATTGGGCTCACCGACGTACACGATCTGGAAGCGCCGCTCCAGCGCCGCATCCTTCTCGATGTACTTGCGATACTCATTCAGCGTGGTCGCGCCAATGGCCCGCAGACCGCCGCGTGCCAGCGCCGGCTTCAGCATGTTGCTGGCGTCCATGGCGCCCTCAGCCGCGCCCGCTCCGACCAGCGTGTGCAGCTCGTCGATGAACAGGATGATCTCGCCGTTCGACTCCTCAATCTCCTTGAGCACGGCCTTGAGGCGGTCCTCAAACTCGCCGCGGAACTTCGCCCCGGCAATCATGCTGGCCAGGTCGAGCGCCACCACGCGTTTGTCGCGCAGGCTCTCGGGCACGTCGCCCGAGACGACGCGTCGCGCCAAACCCTCCACGATGGCGGTCTTGCCGACTCCAGGTTCGCCGATGAGCACGGGGTTATTCTTGGTGCGACGCGAGAGCACCTGGACCACGCGGCGGATCTCCTCGTCGCGGCCGATTACGGGATCGAGCTTGCCGCGACGGGCGAGGTCGGTCAGGTCCTTTGCATACTTCTCGAGCGCCTGGAATTTGCCCTCGGGCGTCTGATCCGTCACACGGCTGCTGCCGCGCACGGCACTCAGCGCCTTGAGGATTGCATCGTGGGTGGCGCCAAACGCCTTCAACGCGCCTGCTACTGCGCCGTTCTTCTCCTGAGCGAGAGCCAGGAGCACGTGCTCGGTGGAGACATACTCATCCTTGAAGTGCTCCGCCTCGCGGAACGCCTGATCCAGCACCTTCTGGGTCGCAGCGCTCAAGCCGGGCTGCGCGCCACCCTGCACCTTGGGCAGCTTCTGGATGGCGGAGTTTACCCCCGTAAGCATCTGCTCGACGGGCACGCCCACCTTTTCCAGCACCGGCAGCACAACTCCCTCGCGATCCTCGAGCAGAGTCGCCATCAAGTGCAAGGGCTGCACCTCCGCATTTCCATTCTCCAAGGCCAACGCCGCAGCCCCCTGCACCGCCTCCTGCGACTTGACTGTCAACTTTTCCCAACGAATAGCCATTCTCTACTTCTCCTTCTCACTCTTATCCTTGCTCACTTCTACTCCTGCTCTGCCGAGCGGCCATGCGGCCTGCAGCAAAAAGCGGGAGAACACCCGATTCCGGTGCCTCCCGCCAAGCTGCAGATCGGATTGGAACGGCTCTCAGGCAGCGGTGTTGCCTTCAACCTGCTTCGGCTGGTTGGCCGAGCCGGTCGAGGCGCCGGAACCGACCTCGATCTTCACCTGCTTCGGCTTGGCGGCTTCCTTCTTGGCGAGGTCGATGGTCAGGACGCCGGCGTCGTACTTGGCCTGAACCGAGCCCGTATCGACGGTCACCGGAAGAGTAAAGCTGCGCACGAAGGTGCCGAAGCGGCGCTCGATGCGGTGGAAGTTCTCTTCCTTCTCCTCGGCCTGGAACTTGCGCTCGCCCCTGACGGTCAGCGTCTGGTTCTCGAGCCGGATGTCGAGATCTTCCTGCTTCATCCCCGGAACCTCGAGCTTCAGCGACAGCTTGTGCTCATCCTCATAGATGTCCACCGCCGGAACGAAGTTCCCGGTCGCGAGCGACTCCTGCATCTCGCCGGCGGGACGGGCAAAGTCGCTGAAGATGCTGTTGAGCCGGTTCTGCAGCACAGCTACATCGCTCAGGGTTGAACGAAACGGAACGAATCGCGTCATGGTCGTCATAACTGTTATCTCCTCGATCTGAAGTGTTGCGGGGGAGGGTGTTCATGCCCCGCACTTGATAAGACGCGTATCTTCGCAAATAGTTGCAATAAATATGACATAAAGTCACTCACATATCCCATCCGCTCAGTCTGGCATTTGTTTTTGCGCTAACCCCAGCGCGCGCTCCACGATCTCAGGTGAAGCGCCGTTTCCGGCCAGCAGGGAGGTGGGATGCAGCTCCGATTCGCGGCGAAACCACGTCATCTGGCGCTTGGCGTAGTTGCGATGCCCCTGCTGCGTCGCCGTAATTGCTTGCTGTTCAGTCATTTCGTCGCGCAGGACAGCGGCGGCCTGGGCATAGCCGAGCGAGCTGAAGGGGCGGCACTCCGGCCCGAAGCGCTGAATGAGCTCGCGGGTCTCTTCGAGCAGGCCGGCGGCGAACATGGCGGCGGCGCGCTGGTTTAGGCGGGCGTAGAGTTCGGGGCGGGGGGGGGACAGGGTGAGGCGGAGGATGGAGTAGCCGGTGAGCGCGTCGCGGCCCTGCTGCCACTGGCCGGTGATGGGGCGGCGGGCGGCGACGGAGACCTCCACGGCGCGGATGATCTTGGGGGTGTCGTGGGGGTGGATGGCGGCGGCGGCCTGGGGGTCGAAGCGGCGGAGGGTGCGGTGCAGATGGTGGGGGCCGCGGGTGGCGGCGCGGTAGCGCAGCAGGGCGCGGAGTCCGGGATCGCGGGGCGGGGCGGGAAACAGGCCGTCCAGCAGCGCGCGGGCGTAGAGGCCGGTTCCTCCCGCGACGATGGGGAGCGCGCCGCGCGCGGATATGCTGGCGAGGGTTGCGCGGGCGTGCCGGGCCCAGTCGCCGGCGGTGCAGCTCTGGTCCGGGTCGTAGAGATCGAGCAGATGGTGTGGGACGAGGGCGCGCTCCTGCGCGGTGGGTTTGGCGGTGCCGAGCTGCATGTAGCGGTAAACGGCGACCGAGTCGCACGAGAGAATCTCGCCGGCGAAGTGCCGGGCGAGCGCGAGAGCCAGCGCGGTTTTGCCGGAGCCGGTGGGTCCGAGGAGCACGATGAGTGGCTTCACAGGTCTACCCCCCTCCCCCCTGAAAGTATCTAAACTATTCAAAGCAGGCAGCTTAAATCTGGACTCCGGGCGTGGAAGTCCGGACTTTGGATGCACCATTTTCAGGGCAGCGGCTTTTTCAGAGTCGCCACCATCCGGGGTGGAAGAGGTGCAGCGGCCGGGCGCGCAGCAGGATGAAGATGAGGACGGCCAGCGCGAGCAGCAGCAGGCCGCGAAGCTGGCTGCGCCGCTCCCGGGCCAACGCGGCCTGGCGATCGGCAGCCGGTTCCGGGGCGGACGGGGGCATGGGGCCTAGTTGGCCGGCTTGGCGGCCGGTGAGGGCGCGGGCGGGGTGTAGGGCGGCGGCGGGGCCTGGCCGGCGGCTACCAGCGCGGCATCGACCATGCGGAAGACATCGACCAGCGGGTAGGCGCCTTCGAGCTTCTCGCCATTGATGAAGAGAACAGGGGTGGCCTCAATGCCCAGGTCGTCGCCAAGCTTCATGGAGGCATGGATCGCGGTCTCGTCCTGCTTCTTGATGCAGGCCTGGACGGCTTCGGTCTTGAGATTGTCTTTCTTCGCCTCGTCGAGCGTCAGCTGATCGAGCGTCTCGTTCGCCTTGGCGAGACTCTTTTCCTTGCCCCCGATATCGGCAGCGCCGGCGTGGATGCTGTCGACCAGGTTCCAATAGGCGGTGGGGCTTTGGGTGGCGATGCAGTTGACGTCCACGGCGGCACGCATGGCCCAGGGGTGGATGGAGAGCGGGAAGTCGCGGTAGACGATGCGGACCTTGTCGCCGTAGCGCTGGGTGAGCGCCGGGAAGAGCTGGGCGTGCATGCGGGTGCAGAAGGGGCACTCGAGGTCGTCGAAGCCGACGATGGTGACGGGAGCGCCCTCGGCGCCGCCGCGGGCGGGACGGCCGGCGTCCGAGACCAGCGACCGGGGGTCCTTCGAGATGTCGTAGGTGTTGAATTGGGCGAGCGTCTTGTTGTCCTTGCTGACCAGGAAGAAGAGCGGCTTGGAGGTCTTGCCATCCTCGGTGAAGGTGACCTGAATCTGGTCGAAGCCGGGGATGTCGGAGTGGCCGCGGCCGCCGATGCCGACGTTCAGGGCGACGTCGGGCGGAATCTTGGATCGGGTGCGGATGAGGATCTCAATGCGCCGGGCGAGGTCGGGCGAGAGCGCGTCGCCGGTGGCGGCCGGCGGAACCTGGGCGTGACAGCCGAAGGCGGCGGCAAGCAGGAGGGTGAGGAGGATTCGGGGAGCAAGGCGCACGCGTCGATTATCTCATTTCAGGGCAGGGCTTCTGGATGGACGGGTGAGGTCCGGATTCGTCAGCACCGACTAACCACGCGGAGTGACTGTAATGGTCAGAATCGAAGGTACGTTATGACATGGGGAGTGGCTGAGGCGAAGGCAAAATTCAGCGAGTTGGTCGACTGTGCGCGGGAGCAAGGGCCGCAGGAGATTACGCGCAACGGAAAGGTGGTGGGGGTGCTTGTGTCGCCCGCTGAGTGGGAGAAAGCAAGACGTATTCCCGAGGAGAACGCGAGGACGATGTCGGAATTGTTCAGGAATTCGCCGTTGTTGGATTCTGGGATTGACCTGACACGTGATCGGTCGGGACCTCGGGAGATTGATCTTTGAAGCATCTGCTGGACACAGATGTGGTGTCACAGTACACGAAGGCGACTTTCGATCTGCGCGTGGATGCATGGCTTCAGCGCACGAGGAATGGCGACCTGTATCTGTGCGACGTAACCTCCTCGGAGCTCTGGTACGGCGTTCAAAAGTTGGAACATGGCAAGAGGCGCGCCGAGTTGGAGCATTGGATCGAAGACGACCTGCCTGTGAAATTTTCGGGCCGCATCCTGGGCTTCAATCTTGATGTTGCAAGACGTTACGGGTTCCTGATGGCACGGGCGCGGAAAAGGGGCTTTTCGCCGGGCGTGATGGACACGTTAATTGCCGCGACGGCGGAGGTGAATGGGATGGCAGTGGCTACGCTGAACAGATTGGATTTCGAGCGGCTGGGTGTGGAGGTCGTCGAGTTCTGATGGTGAGACTCTGCCTGGGAACGGCGTTTTGGTGAATTATCTGAAGGATCATCAACGCGGGCCGACTGCGACGCAGAGAAAGGCCGCCATCGCTGGCGGCCTTTGGGATAGTGCTGACTGTAGCGGAGTGAGTAATCCCACGATAGCCTTGCCTTCGCGATCATGGGGCACCCGGCTAGTCGCCGGAAACGGTTTCTTCGATCGCGTTGACGACTTCGACGTTGGAGGCCTTAGGTGCGGCGGTAATGCCGCCCAGGCCGCCGATGGCGCCGAGCGGCACGAAGCCGCCTTCCGGGGCCTTTTCGCCGAGTACCTCCTTGCGGTAGAGCGCGGCCATCTTAGCGTTTTCGGCTTCCAGCTTCAGCTTCGCGTCGCGCGCCCGGATCTTCTCTTCGCGGGCGTTCTTGGCGATGCCGCTCTTGTCGAAGGTGTCGTTGGCGGCGGCGTTCACGTGGGCGTCGTTGAGGACGAGGTCGTAGGTGCCCTCGGCTTCGAGCCCGACCTTCTTGCCGCCGGCGAAGATCTCGTGGCGCCCGTGCTCCTCATACCACTTGGTAAGGGTCGAGGTCATGTGCATCTTCTCGATGATGTTGCGCCAGCCCACGCCGGTGTTGTAGGCGCAGAAGCTGATCTCGCCCTCCTGCGTGGCGTACGGGATGATGCACTGTTCGGTGCGGCGGAAGTCGTAGTTGAAGAGATCCTGAAACCACATGCCGGCGATGAAGAGGAAGTTCCAGCGATCGCCGCGGCGCTTCTTGATGTCTTCGATGGTGCGATCCGCGGTGACCTTGCCGTAGCTGCGGCCGGTGGCTCCGAAGCTCTTGTCGAACTTCTCCAGCAGGTCCTTGATCTTGAAGTGGGTGGGCGCGTTCTGCGGGGTGTAGTTGCGCATCAGGGCCAGGCCAGCACCGATGATGGTGAGCAGCTTGCCGCGCGACGCGTCGTTGACCCGCGCGATGTCCTTGGCCAGGCGGTCGGCGTTGATGAACGCGGTGACCGGCACGGCTTCCTTGGTCTCCTTGTCGATCATCAGCGCCATGGAGATGCCGCAGTTGGGGTGGCAGCCGCAGGAGAGCTGGCCCCAGTCGCGGTCCGGTCCGTGAACGAGGTCGGCCCAGTCGGAAAAGGTAGACATGAAGGAGATGGGGAACCAGTCGCGGGTGGGCTCGCCCAGGCCGGTCTGGTTCTTGACGTCGTGGGCGAGGTGCGACAGCGTGTAGCGCTGAGCCTGGCGGCGCTCGTCCGAAACCTCTTCGTCGCGGCCGGTGAAGCTGACCGGCTGGAAGCTGAGGAAGTTGATCTTCTTGGGGTTGTCGAGCGCGAACTCGATGATGCGGCCGACCTGCTCGTTGTTGATGCCGTTGACGATGGTGGTGACGGGCACGATATCGACGCCGGCCTCGTGCAGGTTGTGGATGGCCTGAAGCTTGACGTCGAACGCGTTGCCAACCTTGCGGTGCGAGTTGGCGGCGTTGCCGATGCCATCGAACTGCAGGTAGGCGTAGCGCAGACCGGCCTCAGCGGCAGCCTTCGAGAACTCCTTGGACTTGGCGAACTCGATGCCGTTGGTAGCGGCCTGGACGGAGGTGTAGCCGACCTTGCGGGCGTAGGCTACGGCGTCGAGGAAGTAGGGCGAGAGGGTGGGTTCGCCGCCTGAGAACTGCACCGACATCTGGCGCCGCGGCTTGATGGTGACGGCGTTGTCGAGCATCGTCTTGATCTCGTCCCAGGTGAGCTCGTGGACGAAGCCGACCTGATTGGCGTCCATGAAGCAGGGGTCGCACATCATGTTGCAGCGGTTGGTGAGGTCGATGGTCAGCACCGACCCACGTCCGTGGGTCACCGTGGACGTCCCGTGATTGTGCAGCTTCTCGTCGTTGTGGGCCCGGATATCGCGGCCTGGAAAGACCTCTTCGAGGTGCTTGAAGAAGGCGGTGTCGATCGACATGAGGTCTTCAAAGTGGCCGTGGATGGGGCAGTCCTTGACCATGAGGATCTGGCCGTCGCGCTCGATGATCTGAGCCTTGATCTCGCCGACTTTCTCGTTGAGCAGGATCTCGTGGGGCAGCTTGCCATCGATGATTTGCTGACGGATGGCGGGGACGCACTTGGGGCAGAGAGAGTCGGTGGTGCGCGGCCAGCCGAGTGGCGGCTTCTCCTTCTGATAGCTCTTGAGCAGCGGCTTGTCGCTCCATTTGGGCGTGAAACTCTCGTTGGGGCTGATTTTGTTCAGAGTAGCGAAGATGTTCCAACCTGCCTTCGCTGCCTGTACGAGGCCTCGTTCGACCAGTTTTGCGGGCTTAGCCATGTTTGTTTCTCTCCTGAGAAATGCGTCTCGCGTCTGCGGACGGTCGGTGCCGTTCTTCGTGACGTTGCGTGCGTTTGGGAGGCCCTGAGGGCATCGGAAGGAATAGACGAGCGTACGCCCTCTGCCATACGTGGCCGGAGTGGGTTGCGCTCGACACTGGTCCGGCCACGCTTCCAAGGCTACGTGCTGTGTGACTGACCGGGAAGAGGGATTCAGCGAACCGCGATTTTCTGCATTGAACGGGGATTTTACGGGGAGTAATGATCTGGGTTCCGGGTGCGGGCGCCTGAGGCGGGGCTTCCGGGCTTTCGCCCGGAATTGTAAGAGGCTCACCCACGGCTCGGGCGGGTGGGCTTACGGGTGGGCTTAGAAGACCAGCTTGGCGTCGAGGGTGATCTCGGCGGCTTTGAGCAGGCGCGAGATGGGGCAGCCTTCCTTGGCCTTCTTGGCGAGCTCGTCGAACTTCTCCTTGGTGGCGGTGGGGACGCGCGCGTTGGTGGTGAGGTGGATGCGGGTGACGGTGGGGCCGTCGTCGGTCTTCTCCATGGTGACGACGGCGGTGGTCTCGATGGAGTCGGGTGGCATCTCGGCGGAGGTGAGCTGGCCGCTGAGCGCCATGGTGAAGCAGCCGGCGTGAGCGGCGGCGATGAGCTCCTCGGGGTTGGTGCCGACGCCGTTTTCAAAGCGCGTGCTGAAGCTGTACTGAGCGTCGTGCAAGGTGCCGCTCTGGGTTGAGAGAGTGCCCTTGCCGTCTTTCAAGCCGCCATGCCAGACTGCGTTTGCGCTGCGATCCATCGAATTTCTCCTTGGGTGTTGCGGGGCTACGCGGAAGGCGTATCGTCCGCCGTTTCAATCGTTCACCGCTCCATCAGATGCGGTTAGTTGGCGCCGGGCTTCGGGGTTTCGGGGCCGGCGACGGCGAGCAGGTCGGCGCGCAGCAGGATTTTGCGGGCGAGGCCGGTGAGCGGAAGGCGATGCAGGCCGTTCAGGGGATGCCAGGTCAGGGTCTCGGGCGCGGCCGGGATGGCGGCCAGAAGGCTGCGGCCGCGGCTGCCGCTCTGCGCGTAGACGTTGACGTAGTAGTTGGTGGAGGTGATGGCGTGGCGGAGGGTCAGGATGGGCGGACGCGCGCCGACGGCGTCGAGCGGCAGCGGCGGCAGCTCGAACATGCCGGCCATCAGGCTCGAGTCGGCGGCGCGGCGCTCGAGCAGGACCTCGGTGACGATGCCGGACTTGCGGGTGACGAGCAGGTAGGCGATGGGCTTGCTTTTCTGGGCGGCGTGGGGCAGCGTCAGGTGCTCGCCGCGGGTGCGGCAGACGTCATAGACGGGGCAGTTGAGGCAGAGCGGCGCGCGCGGCAGGCAGATGGTGGCGCCGAGCTCCATCATGGCCTGGTTGTGGTCGCCGGCCGCGTTGGTGTCCTCCCCGATGCGTTTCTTGGGCACCAGCGCGCCGGCCTGGCGGCGGATGAAGGCGAGACCCGCGGCGGTCGCGTCCTCCGGCCGGCCGGTAACGCGCAGCAGCACGCGCTCCACGTTGCCGTCGACCACGGCGACGCTTTCACCAAAGGCGATGCTGGCGATGGCCGCGCAGGTGTACTCGCCAATGCCGGGGAGCTTGCGCAGCTCGGCGGCGGTTTCGGGGATCTGCCCGGCACGTTGCGCGACCAGGAACTGGGCCGCCTTGTGCAGCATGCGCGCGCGCCGGTAGTAGCCCAGTCCGGACCAGGCGGCGAGCACCGCGTCCTCCGGCGCGAGCGCCAGCGCGACGACCGTGGGGAAGAGTTGGAGGAAGCGCTCGTAGTGCATGATGGCGGCGGAGACGCGGGTCTGCTGCAGCATCACCTCCGAGACCCAGGTGCGGTAGGGATCGCGGATGCCGCGCCACGGCAGCTGCCGGGCATAGCTCCGGTACCAGTGCATGAGCTTGCGGCGGAAGGCCGGCGCCTGCGCTTGCTGCAAGGCGCTGGCATCACTGCCCGGGGCGCCTCCCGCCGGCGGGGTGGGCATGGCTACTGGGTATCTCCCGGCTGCAGCTTGGGATTCACCTTCTGCTGCGCAGTGGGGTAAGGCCGGCCCTTGGCGAGGACCGCGTCGAGCTCCTTGTCGTAGCCGTAGATGTCGTCGAAGAAGTCGATCGAGCCGTCATCGCCCACGTTGGCCGTCAGGTAGAAGATGACGATGGGGATGGACGTCTTAAGGTTCACCTGGTGGTTGTCGGGGCCGTTGTTCATGGCGTCCTGCACGGTGTTCAGGTCCCAGTCGCCGGGCGTCTGGCTGCGGTGAAGCACCCACACGGCGAGGTCGGCGGGCTTCTGCACGCGCACGCAGCCATGCGAGAAGTCGCGGCGCGAGCGCTCGAACAACTCCGGCTGCGGCGTGGAGTGGAGATAGATGTCGTACTCGTTGGGGAACATGAACTTGATGAGGCCGAGCGAGTTCTTGGGACCCGGTTTCTCGCGAACGTTCACGTTGAAGTGCTCCACCTGCTCGGCGGAGGCGTTGACGACGCTGCCGGAGTTATCGACCGTCTCGAAGTTGTGCGCGGCCAGGTAGCCGATGCCGCTCTTCTGTATGTGGCCGGTGAGCTCCTTCTTGATGATGCTGGTGGGCACGTTCCAGAAGGGCCGGAAGATGAGGTACTTCATCTCGTGGGTGAAGACCGGGGTGTCGTGATCGCCGAGCGCCTTGCCGACGACGACCTTCATGGTGAATTCGTGCTCATGATTGTCACCGTAGCCGCGCAGAACGAACTCGGGCAGGTTGACCATCAGGGGCGCGTTCACGTACTCGTTGGGCAGCCAGCGCCAGCGCTCCAGCGAGTCATCCAGCTGCTGCACGCGGGCGGAGAGCGGCACGTTGAGCGAGGCGATGGTCGCCGCGGTCAGCTTGCCATCGGGCGTAATGCCGTGGCGGGCCTGGTAGTGCTTGACGCCCTCCGCGAGCTCGGGTGAATAGGCGGTGGAGGAAACGTGCGCCGGAGCGGCGGGGGCGGCCTGCGCAGAGCTCGCCGGCGTTTGACCGGCGGTGGCGCCGCGATGGGTGTGGCTGCGAACCTGAGTCTCTACCTTGCCGAGGGTGCGGGAGATGGAGGCCTTCGCCGCAGCGGTGCGGGTGGCGGGCGCCTGGGCGGGCGGCTGGTCGGGCGTAGCCGCGGGGGAAGCCGGCAGGGGCTGCGTAGCCTCTGCGGGTCCGCCTGCCAGGTCGCCTTCGAGCTGCAGCCGAGCCTGCAGCGCGTCAGCCGCCGGATAGGTTCCGCCCGGTGCCACGGCTGCGCCGACTGTGGGCAGCGGCCTGGCGAGATCCGGCGAGGCGGACTGCTGCCTGGCGAGATCGAGGTATCGCGCCAACGCGTCTTCGGTCTTGCGGTACTGCTCGGAGTCAGGCTCGACCGAGCGGATCAGCTTGGGCACGTCGTCCGCGTCCACTGCGTTGTCGGAGACAAACTCGGGCAGATCGTACTTCTTGTCTTGGGTGTTGATGTCGAAGTTGAAGTGCGTGGGATTGACCCGGCCCACGCGCAGGTCCGAGATGAAACGCATGACGCTGACGGTCATGGCGGCGTCGAAGGCGGCGACATCATCGTCGTTCTTGGTGGCCAGCTTCTGCACCAGCGTGGTCCATTGCGAGGCGTTGTAGTCCTCGGGGTTCAGGCCCTTCTTCTGCGCGTCCTGAAAGGCCTGGATGAACGCGGTCGCCTGTGCCGAGGGCTTGAGGCCGTCCGGCTTCTGGTCTACCCATGCGACCTCGTAGTTGCGATCGTCATAGAAGGTCTGCACCAGCGGCTCGTAGTCAGAGAAGTCAGGCCAATGCAGCACCTGCAGATGCCTGGACTCGACGATCGGCTTGAGCTTGTCCGCATACTGGTCGGACTTGGGCGCGGAGCGCGTTTTGCGCTTGCGATGGCAACCCGTGGAGACGAGCAGGAAACCCATGAGACATGCGACTGCAGCCCTGCGAAACACTACGTTCATCTTCCGTCCTTGTCATGCCTGTTGCGGTCGTCCATAGTATTAGGATGCTGCGAAGCCGAGCGTTGGTCTAACCCCGTGCGATAAGCGGCAGCGCGGCGAAGCAGGCAATGGCCTGGCTGGCGACGAGCAGGCCGGTGGTCGCGAGAAAAAGCTTGCGATGGCGGGTTTCGAGCACATCCGCGAAGACGCCGCCGATGAAGGTAAACAGGAACGGCAGCGCCCAGAGCCAGGGTGCGGAGACGACCTGGGTGGTAACGAGAAAGACGGTGGCGAGGACCATGAGCAGCGGCGCGGTGTTGCCGAAGTAGCGGCTGCGCCGGACGCCCACGTAGAGGAACAGCGCGATGGCCGCAGCCATGACGATGGGTCGCGCGGCCGGTGACCGGAGCAGCAGCAGGGCGCCATCGAACGCGAACCAGAAGCGCGCTCCGCCGCCGGTGAAGATGTAAAGAAAGGGCGCCAGCCGAAAGCTGAAAAGCGCGAACTCGATGAAAAGCGCGCCGATGGCTGCATAGGTGACGATGAGCAGCACGGCGCTGCGACGGCGCTCCGCGAGGTAGAACATCAGCGCCATGGACGCCAGGAAGCCGAGCATGGCGGCCAGCAGGTGGGCCGCAGCGGTAAGGCCGAGCGCGACCGTGAGCAGGAGGATGCGCGGTTTCCATTTGCGGCGCGGACCATGCATGGCGTGCGCCACGCCGATGGCTGTATACACCAGGCCGTACAGCCCCCACATGGCCAGCACTTCATTGTTGGGCACCACGGCATACCGCACCACCAGCGGGCAGAAGGTGTAGAGCGCGAGCGCCAGGAAGCCGCCTTCGTTGCCGAAGAGCCGCCGCGCGACCCACCAGAGGCCGGCGCCAAGCCACATGGCGAAGAGCACGAACGGAACGTGCATCAAGTACTTCACGTAAGAGACCTGGTGGCGCGCCTCCCAGGTGGTGCCGTTCAGCGCGCCTCCGCTGTAGAGCCGGTTCTCCGGCTTGCGCAGCTTGTCCGCCCCGAGCAGCAGCAGTCTTTGCGCGGTCAAGGGAAAGCCGGCAATGCGATAGGCGAAGATACCGTCGCCGTTCAGGTTGCCGCAGGTGGTGAAGTAGCCGGCCAGCGGCGAGGGACGCTCCCACATCTCGCGGCCGCAGCGGGCGTAACGATAGTCTGTGCTTGAGACCTGCTGATGCGCGATCACCCAAAGGCACTCGGCGAAAAAGATGAGCAGCAGCACAGCGGCGAGGCGTTGCGGACGCCCTGCGCGGAAGGTAGGAACGCGCGGGTAGCGGGGGAATGGCATGCGAGTCCGAGTGTATCGTGAAGAGAGATAACGACAGTGACAGGCAGCAAAGGCAGTGAGCAGCAGGAAGGGCGAAGTCTGGTATGGAGTCAATTTCTTTTCAGCCCGGCAGGGCGTTTATTTCGTCGAATTCGACGGCTGTGCCCTGGACTGTGGTCTTTGAAGATGAGGGAGTGGCGGGCTACTTCTACGCCTGCGACCGCTCGCAGCAGACGCAGGAGGAGAGCATCCTGGATGGGATGCTGATCTACACGGTGAGCGCGCTGAAGGACGCGGGGACGGAGCGGCTCGCGTCGGTGGAGTGGTCGAAGGATGGCATGCAGGCAGTGCTGTATCTCGACGGCACCGCGCAGGCGCTGATCGACTTCGCTGTCCGCCGCGGGTACTGCCGCATGGACTTTCCCAACTACCTGGGCGAGCAGGGCGACGTGTGGGACCGGACCAGCCACGCGTGGTCAGATGCGGCGCTGCAGCGCTTTGAGGCCGAGCTCTACGGTTGACCTGCGGGCATGGCAAAGGCCCCTTCACCCGAGGTGAAGAGGCCTTCCGTCAAACGTTAGTTTTTAGAGGCTGCGCAGCTTGCGGCGAACCACACCGACCATGCCGAGTGCACCGCTGCCGAGGAGAACGAGGCTGGAGGGCTCAGGCGTCGAGCTGACGCTCACGCTGTCGAGCACCGCGCCGATGTTGTCGCCGACGGGCGCGACATCGAGGAAGGTGATGTTGCTGCCGCCCGCGCCTACGTTGACCAGCACGGAGACGTTGTCGACATCGCCGGAGTTCAGGTTGAACACCTGGCTGTAGTCGCCGAAGCTCACATCGGTGGTGGTGGCTACGCCGCGGCCGCTGCCGGTAAGCAGGAAGTTGAAGACGTACTTGCCCTGGCTGAACATCGGGTTGTTGGAGACGAGGTCGCCGTTCGAGAGGCCGCCGGTGCCGCCCAGGTCCACGCAGACGGCGACGCCGGTGCACAGATACTGGAAGCCATCGTTGACGCCCAGCACATCGACGTTGGTGCCGTTGATCGCGCTGAAGTTGCCGGCCTGTGTCACGTCGGTGGACTGCGTCGCGCTGGCGAAGTTGTCGGTGAAGACCACGTTGGCCTTGGCGCTGAGGGGGAGAATCGAGAGAGTGGCGAGGAGAGAAAGTGTAGCAAAAAGACGCATGCGGATCACCTGATGGTGGGATGGTTGTATGTTGCTAGACGAACCATATCTCCGGCCGTCCGTGTTAGTCGACCTAAATCGACCAAAATCCCAACATCTTTGGTAATGGACGCCAAGTAACTGAACCGGTTACGAGTAAGCGAAAACAGGCATGAACACAGCCGTCACCTGCGTTATCGTCTGGGTTGTAGATCGTGGATGTGCTCTGACGGCGCGGCTTTTCAGGGTGTTGCGATGGCCTGCTCAAGGTAATGCCGCATCAGCATTTCGGGGATCGGCCCGCTGACCGAATGGACCACGCGTCCGGACGGACTGATGAAGAGCGTGGTGGGCAGTACGGTGACGCGGCCGAAGGCGCTACGCAAGGCAGGCGAGGGACGAACGAGCAGGTAGGAGATCGCCTGCTCACGAGCCAGCGCCTGTGCCGCCGGGAAGACATCGGCATCATCCTCCACGCCGACGACGCGCGCCTGCGGATGATCGCGCTGCAGGCGCTGCAGGCTGGGGATCTCGGCGCGGCAGGGCGGACACCACGGCGCCCAGAAGTTCAGCAGCACCGCCTTGCCGGCGATGGTCTGCCCGGGGACCGGAGCGCCGCCGAGATCGACCAGCGGGATGGCGCTGAGCTGCACGCGGCTGGGAGCGAAATAAACATGGCTGCGCAGCAGAAGGAAGCATGCCGCGGCCAGGAACAGGATGCCGGGCAGGTGGCGCGTCCAGCGAGTTGCCGCGGTTTGTGACGGCGCCTGGCTCACGAAGCCAAGTCTAGCAGTGGTGCAGCGCGGATTCTGGCGTCGCCGTCAGCCTTCCGACTCCAGCTTGGCTTCGCGATACTCCTCGATGTGTTCATAGATATGGTTGGGGAACTTCAGGTTGCGGTACAGGTTGCCGCAGTCGGGATCGTGCGGGTCAGGCAGGATGGGAAAGTCCTGCTGCTCCTGGTAAGCCAAAATCTTGTCCCGCCGCGGCGGATTGTAGTCGCGGCCCTCCACCTGCCGCAGCAGCAGCCGGGCCTTCTCCTCGTCCACATCCTTGTCTTTCTTCATCCATGCCAGAACCTCGTCATGCGGCATGAAGTGCCGGGCGACCATGGCGAAGACCAGCCGGCCATAGTGGCCGATGTCCTTGCCGGCGGCGAGCGAGTCAAGCAGATGCGCCATCATGGAATCGCGACGCAGCTCTTCCTCGCCGCCCGTGCTCGGCGCGCTTTCCTCCGGCGCGCTTTCCTCCCCAGTAGCGCGCTCGCTGGTTGTCTCGGCTGCGGGCTCGCCCTTCAACTTGCGCAGCTCGGCTTCGGCCCGCTCCGCCCGCCTGTTGGCCTCTTCAAGCGCCCCCGCCTGATCCTGGCTCGCCACATCTTCATCCAGCAACACTGTCCGCTCGGCCATCTCCGCTCCCTGTTGTTGAGAATGTCTCTGCGAACCTTACTTCGCTATTTGTTCGCTGCTGATCAGACGCGCGGGCCCCTCAGGCCGTTGCCTGGCAGCGTGATCTAGATGCCGAGCAGTTGGAATAGCTCGTCCACGCTGGCGGCGACCAGCGGGATCTCGCGCTTGGCCGGCGAGATCATCCCCTCGGCAAGGCAGTGGTCAAGGAAGCGCAGCATGGGATCGTAGAAGCCGGCGGTATTCAGCAGCACGATCGGCTTGGCGTGCAGCTTCAGGGTCTGCCAGGCGAGCACCTCGAAGAGCTCCTCGAAGGTGCCGTAGCCGCCGGGAAGCGCGACGAAGGCGTCGGAGCGCTCGCCGATGAGCGCCTTGCGCGTGTGCATGGTGGAGGTGACGTGGAGTTCGGTGAGCCCCTGGTGCGCGACTTCGAGGTCGACCAGCACCTCCGGGATGACGCCGACGACGCGCCCGCCGGCGCCCAGCGTGGCGTCCGCCACAGCCTGCATCAAGCCAACCTTTGCGCCACCGTAGATCAAACCCAGGCCGCGTGCGGCGAGTGCCCGGCCAAGCTCTTCAGCGGCGGTGCGATAGAGAGGGTTGGTGCCGTCGGCGGAGGCGCAGAAGACGGCTACATTGCGGATCGAGTTCGGTGCGGGCATCGTGCGTTCGATTATCTCTCAGAGTTCGAACGCCGCCTCGGCGATGCAGGCATGGGGTGCGTTGCGTGGGGCCTGGGGCCGGGGTCTACGCTGTGGATCGGCAAGAGGTTAGTTCAGCTGCACGGTGTGCTTATCCAGCTCGGGCTTCAGCTCCAGCAGCGTGTCGCCGCGCTGATGCTGGGGGGTGCGGCTGTCCGCGTAGACCACGGTGCCCTGCGGCGCCTTGATGGTGATGGAGTGACGCGGCTCGACGGTGTAGCTGTGCCCATCTACCTTGACGTCGCGGAAGCCGTGCGCACTGTTGTAGAGCGTGACGCTGATGCGGTTGTCGACCTGGGTGCGCGGATGCAGATGCACCAGGCTCGAGAGCGGAGACATGGCTGCGGAGGCGGACATTGCCAGTACTGCCAGGGACGTGTAAACCATTGGAGTTTCCCTTCACTTCTTCGGATTTCGATCGACCTTGTCCGCCATGGTTCAGTCAAGCTCGTCGTGTCCAGAGTTACGGCGCGTGGTTCGAACTTGTTCCCGAGAATCGCAACTATTTTCAGAATTCCCGCTGGATTAACACGCCTGGGGCTTGAGGCTCAATCGGCCTCTATCCGCTCGATTCGACCTCCACAGGCGCAGCCTTTAAGATGGAGGTTGGAGCAACAACCTCGCATGCCATCGCACCTCCTCGAAAACATGAATCCGCAGCAGCAGGAAGGCATCCAGGCCGTGGACGGTCCGGTACTTCTGCTGGCCGGCGCCGGCTCCGGGAAGACGCGCGTCATCACCCATCGCATCGCGTGGCTCATTGAAGAGCGCGGCGTGCCCGCCGACCAGATCCTCGCGGTCACCTTCACAAACAAGGCCGCCAAGGAGATGGCCGAGCGCGTCGACAGAATTCTCGGCCACTCGTCGCTCGCCAAGCCGACGCTGTCGACGTTTCACAGCTTCTGCGTTCGCGTCCTGCGCCGCGATATCGAGGCGCTGCGCGTGAACGGCAAGGGACTGACCCGCACCTTTGCCATCTACGACGAGACCGATCAGCAGGCGGTGGTGAAATCCGCCCTCAAGCGCCTGGGCATCGACGACAAGACGCTCAAGCCGCGCGTCGCGCTAGGCCGCATCTCCTGGGCCAAGAACCACATGATCGACCCGCAGGAGTATTTCCTTGCGTCCACCAACCCGCTGGAAGAGAAGATCGCGCACATCTTTAAGATCTACCGCGACGAGCTCGTCAAGGCCAACGCGCTGGACTTCGACGACCTGCTGCTCGAAGCCGTGCGCCTGCTCAAGACCTCGGCCGAGACGCGCGAGCGCTACAACCGGCGATATCGCTACATCATGATCGATGAGTACCAGGACACCAACAAGCCGCAGTACGAGCTGATGAAGCTGCTGGCCGCCGACCACCACAATGTGTGCGTGGTCGGCGACGAAGACCAGTCCATCTACAGCTGGCGCGGCGCGGACATCAAGAACATTCTCGACTTTGAAAAGGACTTTCCCAACACGCGCACCATCCGCCTTGAACAGAACTATCGCTCCACCCAGATGATTCTCGAGGGCGCCTCAGCGGTGGTTGCGCAGAATACGCAGCGCAAGGGCAAGAACCTGTGGACCTCGCGCGAGGGCGGCTCGCTGATCGGGCTCTACGAGGCGCCGGACGGGGAGAACGAAGCGCTGTTCATCGCGGACCGCGTGCAGCGTTATCTCCGCGCCGCCGGCCAGACGGACGAGACGCCGCGTTGTGCTGTGCTCTACCGGACCAACTCGCAGTCGCGGCTGGTTGAAGAGGCGCTGCGCCGCTACCAGATCCAGTACCACATGGTGGGCGGCTTCAGCTTTTACGATCGCGCGGAGATCAAGGACATTCTCAGTTACTTGAAGCTCGTGCAGAATCCGCACGACTCCATCGCACTGGCGCGCAGCATCAATTCGCCTCCGCGCGGCATTGGTAAAACCACCATGGAGACGCTGGAACGCATGGCGCTTTCAACCGGCATCAGCACATGGGACGCGATTCAGCGTGCTATTGAAGACCGTCTGCTGCCGGCCCGTGCGCTGCAGGCGCTAGGCAGCTTTCGCCGCCTGATTGAGGATGCCCGCGCGATGCTCGGCCCGGGATTTGCAGACAAGCTCTCGTCTGATCTCGAACCTTCTGGTCTTGAACCTTCTGGGCCGGTAGACGACGCGAGCATCGCGGACGGAGCGCAGGCAGGTGAAGAATCAGGGGAGCTCTCGGGGGCGAGCGAGGACTTCAACTTCGACCCGGAATCCTTCGCGACAGAAGCTGTTACAAATTTATCCGAGCCATCCTCTACCGAGGACAAATCCGCCGCCAGCACCTTCGATACCAGTTTCAACTTCGGCTTCGACTTTGGGCCGTCGGAGGAGATCTCCACGCTCGCCGCAGAGAATGTAACCGATTCTGATCTTGCCCATGGCATCACGGAGCAAGACGCCCTGGACGCCGCGATGTACAACCCCTTTGCGCCGGTGGTGCTGAAATCCTCCGCGTCTGGGGCCTCTGAAGCGGCCCGCCGCGCGGTAGCCGGCGACCCCCCTGCTCCAGAAGACAAGCCGGCCTTCCGCAAGCCGGGCGAAGCGGCGACGCTGCCGGAGTTGATCAAGTTCCTCAACGATCGCTCCGGCTACATCCGCGCGCTTGAAGAAGAGGCCACGCCCGAGTCCTTCTCGCGGATAGAAAACCTGAAGGAACTGGCGAACGCGGCGCATGATGCCCAGGAACGCGGCGAGACATTGCACGATTTTCTGGACCACGCCGCGCTGGTATCGGATGCGGACCAGTACTCGGCCGAGGCCCGGGTAACGCTGATGACGCTGCACGCGGCGAAAGGGCTCGAGTTCCCGCTGGTCTTCCTGGCCGGCATGGAAGAGGGTCTCTTTCCTCACTCGCGCACCCTCACCGATCCCACCGGCCTCGAGGAGGAGCGGCGCCTCTGCTACGTCGGCATGACGCGCGCCATGGACACCCTGGTGCTGACCCGCGCGCGCTACCGCCGGCGCTACGGCAACGACATGCCTGAATCCTCCATTCCGTCTCGCTTTCTGGAAGAGGTGCCCGGGCGCCTGGTTGAAGACCTGGGCAGCCCGCCCGCGCAGCCGCGCTTCTCGGGCTCGGCCTATGCGACGCCCTACCCGCAGCGCAGCCAGCGGCCGCCCCGCAACGGCTACGAGGAAGGCGAGCGCCACTACAGCTACGAGGACGAGTCGCAGGACTCGAACGTCCGCGCCGCGGCCCGCGCGTCGATGGGCTCACCCGCCCGCCAGCCGACGCCTGCGGGCTCGCTGGACAACATTGCCAGCTTCTTCGCCTCGCGTGGCGGCGCCGGCGCAAAGTTCGCGCGGCCCAAGCTCGACATCCCGGCGCCCACCGGCAAGACCGGCCTGGGCAAGGGATCGCGGGTGCGCCATCCGAAATATGGCGACGGCGTCGTCTTTCAGCGCGAGGGAGACGGGGATGACGCGAAGATTACAGTACAATTTCAACAGCACGGCGTGAAGAAGCTGGTGGAGAAGTTCGCCCAGCTGGAACGGCTATAACCCCTCGCGCCCGCACACTTTTAGAAAAGAGAACGTACTCCACATGGCAAACACCAAAGCAATTACCGACACCGACGAGCGCAAGAAGCTGAAGCGAGCCGCGCGCAAGAAAGCCGCTCCCAAGGCCAAGCGCACGGGCGCTCGCGGCGAAAACAAGGCCAAGGTCAAGAAGGCCGCGCGCGGTCAGTCCAAGCGCTAAAATCCTGTTCCCAAAGCGCGTAGGCGGTCCACCTTCGTGGTCTGCCTGCGCGTTTGTCCGCCGGCCCGTATTTGGCTTACATCATCAGCGGGGCTGCGAGTTCGCCTTCCATCGCTCCGGCGGCCGGCGTAACGCCACTCTGCGCCGCGCTGTCTTTCTCCCATCGATCCAGCACGCCAGCCCGGCGAGCAGGAAGACCAACAACCCGGCCATAAACAGTATTCGCAGATCCATCGCCGATCTCCTCCGATCAGCTTTCTGGCTCGCCAGTATATTCCTTACCACCCATCTCCGGCCACCCCCGCCGAAAATCCTGCTTTTCCCATGTAAGGTTATGTAACCAGCCATCTTTCTCGAAGCCCCGGAGCCGCGCGCACTTGCCCCGACAAATCTTCGCCACCAAGTCAATCGACAAGCTGATCACTGAGTCCGAGCGCCCCGAGCACGCTCTTCGCAAGACGCTCGGCCCGGTCTCGCTCACCGCTCTCGGCATCGGCATTGTCATCGGTTCGGGCATCTTCACCGTCATCGGCACGGCGATTGGCGGAACGCCCGCCGTCGCGACCAGGTCGGAATCTCCGGTGATCGACCTTCTCTTCCAGGCCGTTCACCACGGCGGCGGCGCGCTTGGCGGGCGCCCCGGCGCCGGTCCCGCCCTGGTAATCTCGCTCGTGCTGGTGGCTGTCGTCTGCGCGCTCACCGGCCTCTGCTATGCCGAACTCGCGTCGATGATCCCCATCGCCGGCTCCGCCTACACCTACAGCTACGCCATCATGGGAGAGCTCGTCGCCTGGATCATCGGCTGGGACCTGATCCTCGAATACGCCTTCGCGAACATGAGCGTCAGCGTCGGCTTCGCAGCTCACCTCGTTGATCTTCTCGACTGGCTGGGCATCCATCTCAATCCCAAGTGGCTGGCGCCGGCGCTGCTGCCTGGCGGGCTTCAGGATCTCGCCGGCAAGGACATCTTTCCGCAGGGTTGGCACTTCGGCTTCGACATCCCCGCTTTCCTCATTGTCCTCCTTCTTACGGTCCTGCTGGTCCGCGGCATCCGCGAATCCGCCCGCACCAACAACGCCATGGTCCTGGTCAAGATCGGCGCCATCCTCACCTTCGTCTTCTTCGGCATCGCCTTCATTCACCCGCAGAACTACCATCCGTTCTCACCCAACGGCTGGAACGGCGTGCTCGCCGGCGGGTCCATCATCTTCTTCACCTACATCGGCTTCGACGCCGTCTCCACCGCATCGGAGGAGTGCCGCAAGCCGCAGCGCGACGTCCCGATCGGCATCATCGCGACGCTTATCATCTGCACCATCCTCTATGCCGGCGTGTCCATCGTGCTTACCGGCCTGGTTAACTGGCAGTCGGTCGCCGGCGACGGTGCGCCGCTCGTGAACGCGCTCAAGCGCGTCGCGCTCACGCCCGGCGCTCACCGGCTTCATTGGGTTCGCCTCGCCGTCCTGTTCGGCGCACTGCTGGGCATGATCTCGTCCATCCTCGTCGGCCAGTACGGCCAGGCGCGCATCTGGTTTGCCATGTCACGCGACCGGCTGCTGCCCTCCGCCTTCGGCCGTGTGCACCCGCGTTTCCGCACGCCCGCCTTCGCCACCTGGATCGCGGGCATTCTTGTCGCCATCCCCGCGGGGCTCTTCGATGTCGGCACGCTCGCCGAGATGTCCAACATCGGCACGCTCTTCGCCTTCGTGCTGGTGTCGATCGGCGTCATCGTTCTCCGCTACAAAGATCCGACCCGCCACCGCGGCTTTCGCGTACCCTTTGGCCCCGTAGTGCCCGTGCTCAGCATCGTCTTCTGCCTCCTGCTCATGAGCGGCCTGCCCGAACGAACCTGGATACGCTTCTTCGTCTGGCTGGTCATCGGCCTCGCCGTCTACTTCTTCTACTCGCGCAAGCGCAGCGAGTTCTACCAGGCCTGAGATGCCGGACCAGGAAACCTCCAGCTCCATGCGGCCGCTCCAGATCGCCGGCATCGCCGTGCTCGTGGCGCTGGCGCTGGCGCTCGCCTCCTACTTCTGGACGCTTTCCGCCAGCCCCCAGGCCGGCCGCATGGATGGCCTCGCCGTCAGCCGCATCCGCTCCGCCTGCCGCTTCCAGGCGCTCTGCACCGTGCGCATGGGCGAGATCTTCGTCGGCGACTGGGACACCTTCTACGAGTTTGGCACGGACGTTCCGCAGTCCGACGTCGACCAGGCGCTGGGCCCCGCGCGGGTGCGCAAGGCCGAGTCGCAGCGGCTTGTCGTGCTCACGCGCAACGGGCACATCCTCTCGAGCGAGCGCGAGCCCTCCGGCGCCAATGTGCCGCTCGACGGCGAAGTCGAGTTCGGCGATGAACATCATCGAGAAGATAAGACCGTCATCCTCAGCCCCGGCTCGCTGCTGCAGGTCGACTCCTTCCCCATCACCAACTCCGCGAGCCACGCCGGCACCTTCTACGTGCTGCGCCCGCGCGCCACGCTACCGTAAGCAGTGCGTCATGCGCGCGATGCTGAACCCGTAAGATGGAGACAGCAGTGTCCATCGCCGAAAATCTCGATCTCATCCGCAGCCAGATGGCCGAGGCCTGCGCTCGCGCCCACCGTCCAATGGATGAGGTCGCGCTGATGGCCGTCAGCAAGATGCATCCGGTCGAGCTGCTGCTCGAAGCCCACGCCGCCGGCCAGCGGCTCTTCGGCGAAAACCGCGTGCAGGAATGGCAGCAGAAGGTGCAGGCGACGGCGTCGCTGGATGGGCTCGAGATGCATCTCATCGGTCCGCTGCAATCCAACAAATCGTCGCGGGCCGCCGAGCTCTTTCACTCCATCGATACCGTGGACTCGCTCCGGCTCGCCACGCGCTTGAACGATGCGGCGCGCGCGCTCGGACGCACGCTGCCTGTCTACATCGAGGTAAAGCTCTCGCCCGAGGAGTCCAAACACGGCCTCGCTCCTGCCGAGCTTCCCGTGCTGCTGGATCAAATCCAGCTGCTCCAATCGCTCCAGGTTGTCGGCTTGATGACCGTTCCGCCCTGGCCCGCGGAGCTCGCCCGCGCCGGCGACGAAGCCCGCCCGTACTTCCGCGAGCTGCGCCGGCTGCGCGACGAATCCGTCGCCCGGCACCCGTCCGTTACCGGTCTCTCCATGGGCATGTCCAATGACTTCGCCGCGGCGATCGAAGAGGGCTCCACCTGCGTGCGCATCGGCACCGCCATCTTCGGCCGGCGCCCGACAACCGCCTCCGAACCCGCCTGACTCCTCGTCACTTCTGGTCGTAGCTGCCCGTCACCTTGCCCTGCGGCCCGAGGCTCAGCGGCTTCCCGTCGTCCGACGAGATCTCGCCGTGTTCGATCTCCACCGTCGCATACCCGATCTGCATCCCCCGCCTAGCCTGGATGCTGATGTTCTTCAGCACGATATCCACCACCGGCGACTCCGGCAGCCCTACGATCACGCCCGCCCAGTCGCTGTGGGTCGACTTGAGATTCTCAATCCGTATGTTGTGGAAGTGTGGCGTCAGCCGCCCAACGGGCTCAGCCGGCACCTCGCCCTCCGGCATCACCTTGGGGTAGTACTCGCTGATCAGGATCGACGTCTTCACCTCATCCATGGTGATGTCCTTGAAGCTCAGGTCGCTGATGTCGTTGCCGCGGTCGCGATTGGACTTCACCCGGATACCCTGGTCCGTCCGCTTGAAGCTGACGCGCTCCGCATGCACCCGCTGCACGCCACCCGCGACCTCGCTGCCGATCGAGAGCCCGTGCCCCGCCTCGAAGTGGCAGTCCGTAATGGTGATGTCGGTGCTCGGCGCATCCGGCCCCGGCGAGTTGATCGCGCCGCTCTTGATCGCGATATTGTCATCCCCCACGCTCGACCAGTAGTGATCGATGGTGATGTGGCTCGAGCTGAAGGGATCGATCCCGTCCGTGTTCGGCGCGCCTCGCTGCGGCGCCAGCACCTTCAGGTTGCGAAACGTCAGGTAGTCCGAGTAGTACGGGACGATCTGCCAGAAGCCCGCGTTCTGGAACGTAATGTTCTCCACCGTCACGTGCTTCGAGTGGTCGATCAACATGCCCATCGGCCGCGGATGATCCGTCCCCAGCACGCCCGCATCCTTCACGCCTTTCACGTAGTCCCACCACACCTGTCCGCGCCCGTCGATCAGCCCGCCCCCGTTGATCGTCACGTGATCCGCGTTCGCCACGTGCAGGAACGGCGCCACCGTCTGCTGCCGCATCAGCATGGCCGGCTTGTAGTCGGCGCGATCCACCGAGGCCAGCAGCGCCGCATCCTTGCCGACGCTGAACACCACGTTGCTCTTGACCTCAAGCGGCCCGCTGACGAACTGCCCGCCGCCCAGCACAACCGTCCCGTTCTTCGCCGAGCAGTTATCAATCGCTCTCTGGATCGCCGCCGTATCCTTGGTCGTCCCATCACCCTTGGCGCCATAGGCCCGCACGTCGCAAACCTTGCCCTGGGCCGCGCATGCCGTTACCGCAGCCACAGCCCCACCCAGCACCGCCGCCAACACCACCAGAACCTGCTTCATCGCTACTCCTCCGCGCCGAAGCGCACCGGGAGCATCTTACCCCATTGGTCCGACCACTGTATGTCGGCGTCTACCACCGCACCAGCGGCAGCAGACTCGCGTAATCATCGGTCCACGCCCGCACCCCAGCGCGTGGGTCAATATGGTTGACCTTGCCCGCGATCCCCTCCTGCTCGAAGTAGCGCGCGTCCTCGGCCACCAGCACCCACGACGCGCGAAACTCGCCCGTCGCCTCATTCGCCAGCGACGTCACGCTGCGCGCTTCCATGCCACTGGCCTGGGCCAGCGCCTCCACCTCCGGCTGCAACTCCACATACTGGTTCGACACATGGAACGCCAGCACGCCGCCCGGCGCCAGGTGGCGGCGATAGATCGCCATCGCCTCCACCGTCAGCAGGTGCAGCGGGATCGCGTCGCCGGAGAAGGCGTCGATCACCAGCACATCGAAGCCCTGCGGCGTCTCCCGTGCCAGCGAGGCGCGCGCGTCACCCTCGGCAAAGCTGAGCTGCGCGCCCGAATCCCGCAGGTACGTAAACAGATGCTGCGCCACTGGCAGCACCGCGGGGTTGATCTCGTAGAAGCGCATGCGGTCGCCCGCGCGCCCGTAGGCGGCCAGCGTTCCCGCTCCCAGCCCCACCACGCCCACGTTTTTCAAACGCCCGCCGTTCGCGACCACGCCGTTCACGGTGCCCACGCAGCAGTGCGCCAGCGCCAGCCCCACGCCCGAGTCCTCCGCGTAGTAGGTCGTCGGCTTGTCCGTCCGCTCCGCCGAGAAGATCTCCGTCCCATGCTGGATCGTGCCGTTCAGCAGCACGCGCATGGGATCGCCGGTCACAGCGGCCTCCTGCTTCACGCGCAGGCTGCCGTAGAAGTTGCGCGTGGCCAGCATCGTGCCGTGCCCGTAGGCTGTGCGCATGGCCGCGAGGAAGACCGCCATCAACACGCACCCGGTCATCCACATCAGCCGCTGCGTCCAGCCGTCCTCCCACACCACCAGCAGTACCAGCAGAGCGGTCGCCAGGAACGCGAGCGCCAGGTCGTAATTCAACGCGAAGATCATGGGGGCGGCGATCGCGACCGCGAATGATCCGGCCAGGCCTCCCGCGGCAATCGAAAGATAGAAGTGCGTCGCCTCAGCGGCCCGCGCCGGCCGCAGCGCGTACGTCTCCGCGTGGCAGAACCAGCATGCCGCGCCAAGCTCCAGCAGAAAAAAGCCGATGCCCAGCCCGATCGGCAGCGTGACTCCCGTCCTGCGCAGCACGTATCCAAGGCTTGCGAGCATCACCAGCAGGAACCGCGTCACCAGCCCGCGATGGAACAGCCGCGGCATCTCAAACGCCGCAATGAACGACAGCAGGTAAACCGCGAGCGGCAGAATCCAGAGCAGCGGAATCGCCGCCACATTGGTCGTAATGTGCCCCGTCACGGCGCTCAACTGCATGGCCGCGCCCATCGGCAGCAGGAACCAGAGCAGCCGTTGCCGCGTCGACGCCTCTGCCCCGTGCAGCGCGGTTTCATCGCGATCGGTGGGAAGCCCCACCCCCCGCACCCGAGCACTCAGCCAAGCCGAGAGCGCGGCGAAGAGCACCACGCCCGCCGCCCACATCCAGCGCTGCGCCCGCAGCGTCACGTGCGGCTCGATCACCGCCGGATACAGCAGCAGCGCCAGCAGCGATGCCGCGTTGGAGAGCGCAAACAGCCCATACGGCACAGGCTCGCCCTCCATCACCACAAACCACACCTGCAGCAGCGGACTCGTCGAGGCCAGCACCACGAACGGCACGCCAATCGATACACTCAGGGCCGCCACGATCCGCAACACCGGGTGGCCCACGCCCGCATCGACTCGCAGCCCGCCGCCGGCCCATGCCACGGCCAGCCCCGCGGCCGCCGCCAGCAGCAGCCAATGCAGCGTCACCCGCCGAGCCGTTGCGCGCCTCGTCATCCAGTGCGCATAAAGGTATCCGCCCAGCACGCCGCCCTGGAAGAACGCCAGGCACGTCATCCACACGGCGGCCGAGCCGCCAAACGCCGGCAGCAGCTGCCTGGCCGCCATAGGCTCACAGCAGAACAGCAGGAACGCCGCGAGAAACACCGCCCCGCCAAACATCCAGCGCGAGCTTGACCGCGCCCACCATCGCGTCCACACCATCGCGGAACCCTCGCCTCTCAACCCAACGAAGTGTACCCGCAACGCGACAAGGCCGGCATCGCTGCCGGCCCCTGCGCACAACCTGCAACACAAGCCTAAGCCTTGGCGGCAGCCTCGATCTCCGCCCACTCGTCCTCGCTCAGCGTCACATCCTGCGCCTTCACGTTCTCTTCCAGGTGCTCGATGGACGACGTGCCCGGAATCGGCAGGATCACTGGGCTGTGGTAGAGCAGCCACGCGAGCGAGAGCTGGCTCACCGTCGCATCGTGCCGCTTGGCTACCTCATCCAGCTTGCCGCCAGGCTGCGCCAGCTTGCCCGCCGCCACCGGGAACCAGGGGATGAACGCAATGCCATTCTGCGTGCAGTACTCGAGCACATCCTCGTGGTCGCGATCGCCGATGTTGTACTTGTTCTGCACGCTCACAATCTCCACCACCTTGCGCGCCTGCTCGATCTCCGGCACCTTCACCTCGCTCAAGCCGATGTGCCGGATCTTGCCCGCCTCCTGCATCTTCTTCACCGCGCCCAGCGACTCTTCCACCGGAGTCTTCGGGTCGATGCGGTGCAGTTGCCACAGGTCCAGCCGCTCCGTCCTCAGCAGCCGCAGGCTCATCTCCACCTGCTGCTGCAGGTACTCCGCCCTGCCCACCGGCATCCACTTCTCCGGCCCCTGCCGCGTCAGGCCGCCCTTGGTCGCAATCACCAGACCTGGCTTGTACGGCGCGAGCGCCTCGCCGATCAGCCGCTCGCTGACATCCGGTCCGTACGCGTCGGCGGTGTCGATGAAGTTCACGCCCAGCTCCACCGCGCGGCGCAGCACGGCCCTCGAGTTTTCGGCGTCAGCCGGCTCGCCCCAGACGCCCTTGCCTACAATCCGCATGGCGCCAAAGCCAAGCCGATTGATCTCCAGATCGCCGCCAAGTTTGAACGTCTTTGTTGCTGCCGTAGAAGTTGTCATGCCTGTTTTGATGCGCTGTATCTCGCCCGGTTGCGCGATTCCGCTTTGCGCCTAACCTCGGCCTCACACCCACCAGTCAGCAAATCGGCACGGGCGTCTCTGCCTTCAACATCAGCAGAAGACGCCCGTCTCGATCCACCTGCAGACGATGCCTAACGCCGGGAAGAACTCTTCTTGGCCGCGGACTTGCTCGCCGACTTGCTGGCCGACTTCGCCGCCGGAGCCTCGTCCTCATCCTCGTCTTCCACGTCCTCATCGTCCTCGTCCACCTCTTCGTCGTCCTCCATCACCTCGACGTCATCTTCCTCCTCGCCTTCCTCTGCCTCGTCGCCTTCTTCCTCACCTTCAGCCAGCGACTCCTTGTTCACCGCGCGCGATACCTGCGTCAGCTTCTTGTCCGTCGCCTTCTCTTCTTCGAGCGTCTCCGTCAGCAGCTGCACGATCTCCTTCTCACCGATCTCCTTGACGAAGGCAGCCACCGTGCCGTACGCGGCGATCTCATAGTGCTCCATGCGCTGCGCCGCGGCGATCAAGGCCGCATCGAGCACCGGTCCCTTGTCCACCTCTTCCACCATCTCCATGCCTTCTTCAATCAGGCCCTTCATGCCCTCGCAGGTCTTGCCTCCGGAGCGCTTCTCCAGGATTTCAAACACCCGGTCCAGCCGCTCGATCTGCTTCTTGGTCTCCTCCAGGTGCACCTGCAGAGCATCCTTCAGCTGCAGCGACGAGATCGATTTGGCCAGCCTCGGGTACACCCGTACCGCCTGCTTTTCTGCCGAGTAAATGTCCTTCAACTCACTTAGAAAAAGATCGTTCGCGGTTGTAATTGCCATTGCTTTACCTTCTTTTGCGGTTCAGGTCGCGGATTTACGTACAGCGTTCGGGGCGTTGGATGCAGAGCTTCCGTTCTGGGATTGCCTCTTCAGCACGCGCTTCGCTTGCCCGGCCGCAGTCGCGGCCAGCCGCGTCGGCGGGGCCAACGGAACATTGAAGCGGCAGCTAGTGAATCGCTACCGGCCGCGTTGCGTCAGGCTCCACGCAGACCAGCTTCCAGACCGTCGACAACAGGTTGGCGGGCATCGCTGCAGGCATCGACGTAGGGAAAGCCGCGGGCATAGCCGCCGCATCCGGAGCCGCGCCTTCCATCACCCGCAGCACATCCAGCCTGCGCCTCGCCCGCACCCTGCCACCGGCCAGGGATGATCCTGCCGTGAGGATCAGGCAGCGCGCCTCCGGACTTCCGCGGTGCGCCAGCGTAATCGCCCGGCCGCAATCCTCCATCGACAGCGTATGGCAAAGCAGCAGCAGATCAATGGTGGCGGACGACATCAAACGCTCCAGGCTCGACCATTCGGTCGCCACCGAAACGTTGTAGCCCGACCGCTCGAGAACCCGGCGGCGTCGCTCCAGCAACGGGAGATCTCGTCCATAAAGCGCAATTTCATTCAGTGGAAGCATGATTCAAACATCCCGGCCGCACAGACTATCGAATCACTGTACCTCTGCCATACAGCATCGTCTGTTTGCCATCGAACAAAGAATCACCGGAAAGTACCACGCTGATTACTGCGAGAGAACGCTAGGAGCGCACACCCGCCCCGACCGCCTCGACCACCGCACGGCGGGCTTGAACCACCAGCGTCTCACCCTCGGCCAGCACCTTCACCCGGCTCTCCAGCCCCAGCCGTTTCGCCTCCGCCATCAGCCGTACCGGCGGCTCCTCCATGGGCTCACGGCCCAGCCGGAACGTGCCGAAGTGCATCGCCACCATGGTCTCCGCGCCCACGTCCAGAAAGCCGCGCAGCGCCTCCTCCGGGCTGGTGTGCACGGCCCGGTAGCTATCCGGGAAGTACGCCCCGATGGGCAGCAGCGCCACCTGCGGCCGCAGCCTTGCGCCAATCTCGCTGAAGCCGCCGAAGTACGCCGTGTCGCCCGAGTGGTAGAGCCTCTGCCCGGCCGTATCCGCCAGCACGTACCCGCCGAACAGCCGCTGCGAATCCGTAAACATCCTGGCGCCCCAGTGCTTGGCCGGCGTCAACGTCACCGTCAGTCCCTGGACCTCGGTCGCCTCCCACCAGTCCAGCGTCCGCACCTCGCTGTACCCCAGCCCGCTCACCAGGTCCTCCACGCCCTGCGGCACCACGATCACCGGCGGCCGGCCCGTCTTCGTCTTTGCCGCCCGCGCGACCTTGCGCAGCGTCGGCCGGTTCAGGTGGTCCATATGCGCATGCGTCACCAGCACCAGGTCGATGGGCGGCAGCTCCGCCATGCGCACTCCCACCCGCCGCTGCCGCCGCAGCAGGATCAGCCGCGTCGCAAATACCGGGTCGATCAGGACGTTCAGGGGCAGCGCGTCCGTGCCCGCCATCTGCACCAGGAACGATGAGTGCCCGAGGAACGTCACCCCCATGCCGCCGACCCCCACCACCACCGGCCGGCGCGGTTCACCGCTCATGGGCTGCGCATGGCTCTCCCACACCAGCTTGGTGAACTGTTTCAACTTGCTCGTCCAAAAGGGGCGTCGCTTCAATAATTTCTTCACATGTAATGGATGCGCCGCGGTCGCCGCGGATACAAGCCGGCCTAAACCTGCATCTACCTAAGCAGGGCGCAACGTTGACGCGTCCGTCGTTGCACCTGAGCAGGAGTTCCCCGGTATGCCGCAACCGATCGCCACTCCACCAACGGCCCCCAACCCTGCGGACCAGGTCCCCCCGACCGTGCCTACCGAGACGGCGCCCCTCAACTCCACGCCCCTCACCTCTGCGCCGGGCACCTCTGCGCCGGGCAATTCTGCGCCGGGCAATTCTCCGCCGATTGATCCCCACGACCATACCGTCGGCCACATCGACCCCCATCGCCAGCGCATTTGGGATTACGTCGCCCACGCTCCCATCCACAACCTCTGGAACTTCGAGGGCGTCCCCCCGTCCCTCGTCTTGAAGCGCACGGCGCACGCCTTCATGGACGACAACCTCGTCTCCCGCGCCGCCGAGCTGGGCTACTACTTTCTCTTCGCCCTCTTCCCCACCCTTCTCTCCGCCTCCGCCATCTTCGGCCTCGTCGTCCGCTCCACTGACCTCTACCTCAAGCTGCTCAACTACCTCTCCGTCGTCGTGCCCCCCGACGCCTTTAAGATCGTCCTTGAAACCTTCAACCAGACCACCACCCGCGCCACCGGCGGCAAACTCATCTTCGGCCTCGCCGCCGCGCTCTGGTCCGCGTCCGTCGGCTTCTCCGCCATTCAGGACACGCTCAACATCGTCTACAAAGTCCGCGAGACCCGCCCCTACTGGATGGTCAAAGGCTCCGCTATCCTCGTCACGCTGCTGCTCTCCATCCTGGTGGTCATTACGCTTTCGACCATCTTCGTCGGCGGGGTCGCCGCCGCCTGGCTGCACCACCACATCGGCCAGCACCAGGCGGCTTTCACCGCCGCCTGGCTCATCCGCATCGCCGCCTGGGCGCTGGGGCTGTCGCTCTGCATCCTCATCTTCGCCGTCATCTACTACTTCGCGCCGGACGTCAAGCGCAAGCGCTGGCGCTGGTTCACCCCCGGCTCCGCCGTTGGCATCCTGGGTTGGCTTCTCGCGTCCGCTGCCCTGCGGCTTTATCTCCACTACTTCAACACCTACACCGTGACCTACGGCTCGCTGGGCGCGGTCATCATCCTGCTGACCTGGTTCTACATCACGGGCCTCGTCATCCTGCTGGGCGCGGAGATCAACTCCGAGATTGAAGCCGCCGCCGCCGAGTGCCGCCTCAAGTCCGCCGGCATTATCCCCGAGCACGCCTCCTCCGACCCCCGCACCCCGATCGTCACCCAGACCGAACCCGCCCAGACCTGACCAGCCCAGACCTGACCAACAGCAGCAGCGCTTTATGGTAGCCTCCGCCCATGCACTGGCCCGGCATCCCTGCGACCAACCTGGTCGCCATCGTCATCACCCTCAGCTTCGCCGCCGGGCTCAATCTCTATGCGACCATCCTCGCCCTCGGCGTCATGGCCCGGCTGCACTGGGTGGCGCTGCCGCCCGGCCTTGAGGCCCTGGCCACCCCCTGGATCATCGCCGCCAGCGGCCTGCTCTTCGCCGCCGAGTTCTTCGCCGACAAGATCCCCGGCTTCGACCTCATCTGGAACGCGCTCCACACCTTCATCCGCGTCCCCATCGCCGCGCTGCTGGCCTACGCCGCCGGCCAGCACCTCAGCCCCGAGCTGCACCTCGCCGTCACCTGCGCCGGCGCCCTCGTGGCCGCCATCGCGCACAGCTCCAAGACCGCCGCCCGCGTGCTCGTCACCCCCAGCCCCGAGCCCGTCTCCAACATCGCCCTCTCCACCTCCGAGGACGTCGCCGCCGTCGGCCTCAGCTGGGTCGCGCTCCACCATCCCATAGCTGCCGCCATCGCCGTCACCTGCGTCACGCTGGCCGCCGTCATCCTCATCTGGAAGACCTGGCGCTTCGCCCGCACCACCATCACCCGCCTGCGAACCCGCCCCCCCGCGCTCACCGCACGCCCCCGCCCCCGCGAGTCATGAGTTCCTGCAACACAACTACCGCGTCATCCTGAGCGAAGGTGCTTCAGCGCCGAAGTCGAAGGACCCCGAAGAGTGCCGCATCGCCTCAAACCCTGGCCCTTTCCCCAACAAGTTTCTTCCGACCCTCAACGAACACCCGCAGCGGGCCTTATCCGCCTTGATCCGTCTCAATCCGCCCTGATCCGCGTTACGCCATTGCTGTTGCTGTTGCTTACTTCACCATCGGCCGCAGAATCTCATCCAGCCGGTCCGGCGTACCCGCCGCCCGCTCCAGCTGCGGATACCGCGCGCCATCGTGGTAGTCCACCTTCAGCACCTTGTAGAACCCCGTATTCTCGACGATCATCTCTAGCGCGTCCGGGCTGGTCTTGGCATCGCGCAGCGCCGCCGTCAGCACCTCGCGCGCGTACGCCCGCCCGTTCACCGCCACGATCTTCATTCCCGGCCCAAACCCCGCCTTGTCCGCCACACCGCCCACCAGCACATCCGCTACCGTGCCATTCGCCGTTACCAGCAGCCCCAGCGAGTACCAGAAGCTGCCCGCGCCGCTCTCCGCATTGCGCAGCATACTCCACGAGTTCGGCTTGTCCGTATACACCAGCTTGTAGCCGCCGTTCGTAATCCCGTCCACCGGCGGGAAGTCGCTGGTCGAATCCAGCCACCGCCGCAGGAACGCTGCCCAGTCGTTCGCCACCACCCCGTTCAGCCCGGCCACCACGTCCTCAAACGTATACGGAACCACCTTCGGCGCCGTGTTTCCGCCCAGCCCGTGAAACGCCGCCGTGAAATCGTTCAGGCTCTTCTTCCCGTTGCTCAGCCTGCGGATGGTCGTATCCACATCCAGCCATAGCAGCTCGCCCTCATCGTAGAAGTCGGTGCCCAGCCGCCAGTTGTCGTACGGACCGCCAACGTTGTACAGCACCTGGGCCATCCGCGCCGTATCCTGCAGATCGCGCCACTTCCTTCCTGGCCGATTGTCATAGAGCGCCGCATACGTCGCCAGCCGGTCGCGATACTGCTCCGGCGTCCAGATCCCGCAGCGTGCCGCCAGGATGTCGCCCAGGTACTCCGTCAACCCTTCGTACACCCACAGCAGGTCGCCGACCATCGGCACCTGGTAGTTGGGCGTCGCCAGCCCCGCCGGCCGACGGTATTTGCCGTTCCAGCTATGTGTAAACTCGTGCGGCAGCAGCAGCCCTTCCAGCACAAACGCGTTATCGTCCGTAAACGTCTTCGGCGCCACCCGGTCGTCCGACGACTGGTGATGCTCCAGCCCGAAGTGCGCCACCTCATCGCTCAGCGTCACCAGGAAGTGATACGACCCATAGTGCCTGCTCTTGTACAGCGCGCCCGTCTCCCGCACCAGCCTTGAAAACTCGTCGATGTGCGCGGCCGAGATCGCCAGATCCTCCGGCCCGTCCGCCGCCATATCCAGGTAGTGCTTCGGCGTCACCTCCGGCGCCAGCTCCACCTCCCTGAAATACCGCCCGGTCAGCAGCGGCGAATCGATCAGCTGCTCCAGGTTCACCGCCTTGAAGCTCACCTGGTCGCCCGGCGCAGGATTGCCGCCGCTTACCGGCTCCAGCGCCGTGCCATAGTGCCAGCCCGCCGGCAGCGTCACCGTCGGCGACACCATCACCGTCTTTACATCCATCGCGGGGCCGCTGTACGGGTACAGCAGCAGCGTATTCCAGCTCAGCATCGCCAGGCTTGCGCTGGTCGACCCGCCCGCGGTAAAGTTCGCCCCGTTAGGCGTCGCCAGGTAGTCCATCTTCACCGTCAGCGTGCTCACCCCCGCCGGCACCGTCACGTGGAAGCTGTACATCTCCACCGGGTCGCGCTCCCACTTCACCGCCTGGCCGTTCCCGGTGATGAACAAGCCCGCCTGGTTATCGATCGGCCCGGTCGGTCCATGCTCGCCCGGAATCCACTTCGGGTACACCAGCGTCATCGGCCCCGGCGTCACGGGGATCGTCTCGGTCGCGTGCAGAATCTTCTTGGGCGCGTCGCGCAGATCGACGCTCAACGTAATCGGCCCCTGCCCAGCGGCCACACCGCACCCCAGCACCGCCAGCCCACACATCACTCGCACAACCGTCATCCCCAGTTCTCCTCAGCCGCCGCCAACCTGATCAGTGTAGTTGCCCGACCGCAACTCTGACCAACCGGACGATCCAGGCCAACGGAATGCAGGCTCGAAGCGTCCAATAGAGGCTGGAAACGCACGACGTCAGGGTAGCTTTTCGCTGATGGACGACATACGTTGCCAGCGCGGTTGACCTCCCTACCGCCCCGACTAGAATTTGCCTCTGAGGTCAATCATGGGTCTAAGTACCAGCGGTCGTCCCGGCGATTTATTGGGGTCGCAGTTTGCCGCTGACATTACTACGCTTCTCCGGCGGCATCGCGTGCCCTGCTCCACCCCCGCCGACCTCGAAGACCTGGGCCTGCACCTCCAGAACAACTCCGGCCTGCGCGCCGACCTCTTCCAGCTCTGCAGCGCCATCAGCCGCATGTACGAGGAAGACATGTCCGCTGCGGACCTGCTCTACCTCGTCGCCCAGACCTTCTACCGCGGCGGCTCAGGACGCGGGGGCCACGTGGACATCCCTGAGAGCCTGCGCCTGCAGTTCGCCTCCGCCTACACCGCCTGGAATAGCCGCGACCTCGCCACGGCCGAGTATCCCCGCGCCGCTACGCCTCAGGATCACGCACCCGGTGGCTACGAGCCCGAGCCTGACAGTCTCGCCTCTGCTATCCCCGCCCCCGCCGCACAGTTCCCACCGCCCGCGGTCGAGACACTCGAGCGCCTCTCGCTCGGCAGCCTCGAACTCAAGATGTACCTCGACGACATCGAGCGGCGCATGAACCACATGGAGCCGCACCTCGCCCAGATGGTGTCGCTCATCAAGTCCTCGGCCGCCCTGCTCGACAAGCTCGACACGCGCCCCGAATCCCACGCCGCAAGCCCGCTCCCGCTCCCGGTCGTGCTCCCAGCTGCGCTCCCGGCTGCGCCCCAGACCGCGACGCCCCAGCCCGCGACGCCCCAGCCCGCGACGCCCCAGACCGCGACACAGACCGCGCCTCAGCCCGCAGCCCAGATCCCGGCTCAAGTCCCGGTCCAAATCGCCACCGAACTCCGGCCCTCCCAACCAGGACCCTCCCCGTCAACAGCGCCAGCCGTTCTGTCCCAAGCCGTGCCCGTTCCAGCCGTGCCCCTCTCAGCGGTGCCCGTTCCACAGGCCGAGCCTCCTCAGACCCTGTCCCTCACGCAACCCGCCGCAGCCCAACCGCTGTCGCTCTCCGTCCCCGCGGTCAGCACTTCGCCCCAGGCGCTCACACGCCTCGAACCCTCGCCCGCCGCCGCGCTCAGTCCGTCCCCGGCCGTTCCGACCCCGGCAGTCGTGCGCCGCCTGCGCCTCACCGTCGCCACCCTGGCGCTCATCCTGGTCCTCGTCCTTGCCTCCGGAGCCTGGTTCGCCAGACGCTACCTGTATCTGCCCGCCCGCGCCGCCGCTACCTCGCCCGCGGCTGCCTCGCCGGCCTCCACCTCAACCGCGGCCTTGCCTGCCGCCTTGCCCCCGGCCGCCACAACCGCAGCCTCTTCGCGAGCCCACTCCAAGCCAAGCGCCCAGGCCGCCCCGCCGCTGGCCCATCCGCCGCCACCGTCAGAGTGGGCCACCCCGGACAACTTTGCCGCGCTGCTCAAGACCTACGTCCGCGAGCCGGCCTCCCCGGAAAAGCCGGCGCCCGCCAACTCCACCTCGACGGAACGAGGTTCCAACGCCTCGTCGCCCGTACCCGCATCGCCGCAGCCGTCGGCAGCCGAAGCCCGGCCCACACCCGCCGCCGAGTCAGGCAGGGAGACTCCCCGCGAAACTGCGCAGCCGGCACCTCAACCCACCAGCCAGCCCGCGAAACAGCCTGAATCCTCCGCTCCAACTCCGGTCGCTGCTCACCCCACTCCCAACCGCTCCGAGGAACCCGGCCTGGCCGCCGCAACTGGTCCGCGCAATCCCCCCTCCGCGCCTACCGCCGGACCGGAAACGCGCGCCGAAAACCGGCCGGCCCCCGTCACCCGTCCCGCCCCCATCGTGCGCGTTGAGACACCACAGCCCGGCCCCATCGTCGTCCCCTCCAGCATCATGATCCGCTTCGCCACCTCGTCTCCCAAGCCGCGCTACCCCGTCGCGCTGCTCTCGCCCGAAAAAGAGGGCCGCGTCGAAGTCCAGGCCATCATCTCGAGAGGAGGCAGGGTGGTCTCGACGCGCGTGCTCAACGGACCCATCAGCTTCCGCGATGCCGCGGCCGCCGCCATGCGCGACTGGCGCTTCCGCCCGTACGTGGTCGATGGAGCTCCGCGCGAAGTCAGCACCTCCGTCGTCTTCCTGTTCAAGCCCCCCAGCTTCTAAGCTCCCTGCGCCCAGACCGGCAACTCCAACTCCAACTGAGAGCTCGATCCTCTGATCGCTCGGCTCCCGGCACCCTTGCGTCCGGACACCAGCTTACCCAGCCAGAAAACCGCGCGCCCACCGTAAATCGCCGCCGCCAAGTACACTGTCCCAACCCGATGAACCTTTACGCGCTCGTCCTCGGCATCATCGTCATCACCCTGCTCTCCGTCTCGCTCGCCCGCGTCTCCAGCGTTAAGACCAAGGCGGACTACCTCGTCGCCGGCCGCTCGCTTCCCACCTACGTCCTCATCTTCACCCTGCTCAGCTCCTGGATCGGCTCCGGCTCGCTCCTCGCCGGCGCCGAAAACGCCTATAAACACGGCTTTCCCGCGCTCTGGCAGGCCGCCGGTGGCTGGGCCGGACTGCTCCTCATCTACTTCATCGCGCCCCGCGCCCGCAAGTTCGCCCAGTACACCATCCCCGATCTGCTCGAAGCCCGCTACAACCAGACCGCCCGCGTCCTCGGCGTCATCGCCGTGCTCTTCACCTACACCGCCATCACCAGCTACCAGTTCATCGGCGGCGGCGACATCATGCACCTCGTCTTTCCCTCCGTCTCCGCTGTCCAGGGCCAGGTCATGATCGCCGCCTTCGTCATCGTCTTCACCGCCATCGCGGGCATGAGCTCGGTCGCCTACATGGACGTCGCCATCGGCCTGCTCGCCACCATCACCCTCCTCGTCGCGCTGCCTGTCCTCTCGCGCTCCGCCGGCGGCTGGCACACCATCGCTGCCGAACTCCCCGCCACCCACTTCCAGGTCCTCGGCGACTTCACGCTGCTGCGCGCCTTCGAGCTCTTCTTGCCCACCTGCCTGCTCATGCTCGGCAATCAGTCCATGTACCAGAAATTCTTCTCCGCCCGCTCGGAGAAGGACGCCACCAAAGCCGTCGTCGGCTGGTTCATCGGCATCGTCATCCTGGAGACCGTCATCGTCGCCCTCGCCGTCGTCGGCTCCGCGCTCTTCGCTACCGGAGAAGTCCAAGACAAACCGCGCGAGATCCTCGCCTACACCGCCCTGCACGGCCTCCCGCACATCCTCGGTGCCATCATGGTCGGGGCCATCTTCGCCAAGGTCATCTCCACCGCCAACAACTACCTCTTCTCGCCCGCCACCAACCTCATCAACGACGTCTTCGTCCGCTACCTCCGCCCCCACGCCTCCAACCGCAGCATCCTCTTCGTCAGCCGCATCCTGGTCGTCTTCCTCGGCCTCTGGTCTCTGTTCCAGTCGCTTGGCACCCGGTCGGTGCTCGAAAAGGCGCTCTACGCCTACACCATCTACTCGGCCGCGCTCACTCCCGTCATCCTCGCTGCGTTCTTCTGGCGCCGCGCCACCGCCTCAGCCGCGGTCACCAGCATCGCCGCCGGCACCATCGTCACCGTCTTCTGGGACACGCCCTTCGTCCACGCGCACTTCCCCGCCGCCATGGCCGAGCGCGACGCCATCTTCCCCGCGCTCATTGCATCCCTGCTCTGCCTCGTCGCCGTCAGCCTGCTCACGCCGCGCCCCAGCGCTGCGCAGCTCGCCCCCTTCGCCGAACCCGCCTGATCCGCCGTCCCATCCTGAGTCGAACGTCGCGCAGGAGGAAAGGGCCGCCTCAACCGGGCGGCCCTTCTCACGCTATTCGCTTTTGCCTTGCCGCCGGCCCTAAAAGACGAACCTGGCCGAAAGCTGCAGTTGCCGCGGCCCGTACAGCGTGCCGCTGTTCGTGTTCAGGGGCGCGCCGAACGCCGACAGCCCCGTGCCCGAGTAAGGTGAGATGCAGCCCTGCAGCGCCGACCCCGCCGGAACGCTGCCGCCCGTCGCCGTACCCGCAGCCGTACTGCAGGTCGTGCTGGTCGCCGAAGATGACGCGTACTGCGAGTATGTGCTGTTCACACCCGTAACGATCGTGTGGTTCAGCAGGTTGAAGGCATCCGCCGTAAACTGCACATTGATCTTCTCGTGGATGGGGATCGTCCGCGCCACCCGGAAGTCCAGGTTGTTGAAGCCCGGTCCCGAAATGCTGTTGCGGCCGATCTGCGGCGGGCGCCCCGTCGTCGGCGAGCCCGACCCCGAGCTGATCGCTCCTCCAAAGATGCCGCCGTCGTCTCCATAGCTCGTCGCGCTGGTCGAGCCCGTATACACCGTCCCGGTCATGCCGAGGAAGATTGGCTGGCCGCCCGAAGCGATCTCGGTGCCCGAAAACACGAAGTCGTCCAGGATGTGCTTCACATAACGATTGTCCTGGAACAGCTGCGGCTGGTACACAAAGCTGAGCGTGAAACGGTTGCGGATGTCGGTATCTGACGGCCCGTTCTCCGCGCGGATGTTGTTGGGGTCCAGCGGCGGATCGCCGCCGTAGAACGTTCCGTTCGCTCCCTGCACCTGGTCCGTGTCCGTGGCCCGCGCCCACGTATAGTTCGCCAGTACCTCCAGCCCGTTCGAGAACGGGTGACGCACCGTGACTGCCAGCGAGTTGTACCACGTGTTCGCCACGCTGAAGCCCGTGTTATAGCTCGTGATATTGGGGTTGATGCGATCCGACGGAAGGTAGACCGGCACCGTAAGCACCTGCGTGATCTGGTTGGTGGCGTTCAACACGTCGTAGGTCCGCAGCCCGTGCGGCGTCTGCCCCACCAGGTTGGCATCGACGAATACCGGAAGCCGCAGCGCGCGCGTCCCCAGGTACCCGATCTGCAGCGTCATCTTGCCCGGAAGCTGCTGCTCCACCGAAAGGTCCGCCTCGTGCGCCAGCGGCGGAACAAAGTTCGGGCTCAACCCATGGAAGCTCTGCGGCCCTACCAGCGTAGGTCCGTTGACCGCGGGCGCCGCTCCGCCACCAGGATAAAGCGCCGCCGACAGCGGTGGACCAGTAATCGGGAACGGAACATTGGGGTACTGCAGTGTATTGGCAATCGTGGGAACGGTGGGACATTTCGAGCCGGTTGTTCCGGTCGAGTTCTGGCACCCGCTGTAGTTGTAGTTGATCTGAACCACGCCGTTCTCCACGCGGTCCGCATAGTAGGTGCTGCCCTGGTTCAGCGCGGAGAACATGCCGTAGCCGCCGCGCACGACCGTGCCCGGCTGCACCTGCCAGCTGAACCCGATGCGTGGCTGAACCCGGTCCGTCACGTTCTTGATCGTCTTGCTGTACACCGAGAACGGCGCGATGTAGTTCAATGGATTCACGCCCGCCGGTGGCGTCGTGTATTGCGGATTCGGCGTCAGTTGAATGTCATACCGCACGCCGGCTGTCAGCGTGAAGTTGGTCCGCAGCTTCCACGTGTCCTCGCCGAATCCGTCGAAGATCTTCATGTAGAAGTCGTCCTTGCCCTGCGTGTTGGGTGCCGTGTTCACCTTGTCGATGGTCTGCACAAACGTGTTGTAGTGATACCCGGCGTATGGATCGGTATCTCCCGGCTGTCCCGCAAAGGCATCGCGAATCCAGTCCTGGAAGTTGGCCGTCGGGGTCGACTCCCCATAGCTGTAAATGCCGCCGCCCTGGAACAGATTGATCATCACCTCGTGCACAATGTTGATGTCTCCGCCCGCCTTGAACGTGTGGCGTCCCTTGGTCGTCGACCAAACATCCGTGAACTGGTAGCGATGCTCGTCCGGCTCCGCCACCCGCGGCAGCGCGTTCGGCATCCCGAATGTCACCACGCCCGTCGCCACCGAAGGCCCCGAAGCATTCGCCCCCGCCGTCTCCAGATCGCGTCCCCACTGCGCATGAATCTGGTTGACCGAGGCCCTGCCGATCTGCGTCGTCAGCCCACCCACCAGGAACCGCTCATGGTAGCTCGTCGGAGCGTTCGTCGAAGGAGAGCTGTTGGTAAATGTCGACGCCGGGCTGTAACCGTAGCTGGAATCGAAGTCCGCGAAGTTGAAATCCACGAACGCATCGTTATGCTGACTGATGTGATAGTCCAGCCGCGGAAAGAACAGGTTCTGCTTTGCAAAGCGCCCCGGCGGCGCGTCACCTGGAGCCACGTTCGCCACGTTCAGCAGAAAGTTGATCCCGCTGATGCACTGCGCCGCCGTAATCGTCGTCGGGCACTGCGTCGGAGTGACGGTGGTGGTGCTCGTCGTCGGACCCGAAGGCGTCGTCGAGATGATATTCGAATCCGAGTAAAGCACCCGGCCCACGCGCCGGAAACCATCGTACGTAAAGAAGTAGAAGAGCCGGTCCTTGATGATCGGGCCGCCCACCGAACCGCCGAACTGCTGCTGCTGGTGGATCGGCTGCGTCAGCAGAAACGGATTGCCGTTGTTGTGCAACGCCTGGAACTTGCTGTACGGGTCCAGCGCATTCAGCGTCGGATAGCGCAGGAAGTAGAACAGATCCCCATGCATGCTGTTGGTGCCGCTCTTGGTAATTGCGTTCACCTGTCCGCCGGCCGCCTGGCCGAACTCCACCGAGTAGTTCGAGGTCTCCGCCTGGAACTCCTTGATCGAGTCGATCGAATACACATAGGGCGCACCCGAGGAGCGTCCGCGCGCCTCCGAGAACAGCATCTGGTTGTTGTTCGAGCCGTCCACGTAGTTCTGGTTATAGAGCCCGCTGATCCCGTGGAAGCTGATCAGACCCGTGTTGCCGTCCTGCACCACATTGGGCGTCAGCAGCACGAAATCGCTCCAGTTGCGCGCATTCACCGGTAGATTGCTGATCAGCGACTGGTCGATCGTCTGCGACACCTCGGTCTTCTCGGTGTCCAGCAGCGGCGAGGCCGACGTCACCTCGACCTCCGTCGTCACCAAACCCGCCGGCAGCGCCGCGTCCACCGTCAGCGTCTCGCCCACCGTCAGCAGCAGGTTCTTGCGGTCCACCCGCGCAAACTGCCCGCCCCCCATTACCACCTCGTAGTGCCCCGGCTGCAGGAAGTTCGCCGTGTACGACCCCGCGCTGGTGGTCGTCACCGTGCGCGTAATGCCCGTATCGGTGTCTGTGATCACCACCGTCGCGCCCGCTACCAGCGCCCCCGTCGCATCCGTTACGGTGCCGGCGATATTGCCCACACCCGAGGTCTGCGCGCCAGCCGGCGTCAGCGCCGAGATCGATAAAATTGCCGCCGAAGCGAGGGTAAGCAGTCTGCGAGTCGTGAATTGGGCCTGCATCTTGGGTCTGGCTCCTTGGAACGAAGGCTGCACCCACCGGTGCAGACGGGAATCGGCTCCAGCACCAACTGTGTCGATTTGGTTGCCGGGAAAGAGGGACTGGGATTAGGTCTATAAGAAATCGTCGCAGGCAAAAGATTGTTACGGGAATGTGAATTAAGCTCAAACACGCAGAAAATGACCGCCACTCCAACGCATCGTCCCCTGCGAGCCCAGCGAGTCAAGGACCCTAACCCAATCCGTCATCCTGAGTGAGGCGCAGCGCAGCCGAAGGACCCCGAGCCAGTTAGCCCCAGCCAACTCCCGGCCTTCCAGCCTTAGTGCAGCTGCTCCGGAATGACCGCGTACTGGATCAGCAGATCGAACGGCACGATCTTCAGCGTATTCTCGTGCGTCGCCTCCAGCACCACCGGGCACCCCGCACCCGCCCGCTGCACCTCCAGCCAGCGCGCCGCGCACACGCACCAGCGGTTGCCCGGCTTCAGCCCGGCGAAGCCATATTGCGGCATCGGCGTCGATAGATCGTTCCCCAGCCGCTTCGACGTCTCCAGGAACGCCTCGCTCACGATGCAGCAGACGGTGTGCACGCCCAGATCCTCCGGGCCCGTCTCGCAGCATCCCGTACGGTAGAAGCCGGTCATCGGTTCACACCCGCAGGTGGCGAGAGGCTGGCCGAGAACGTTCTTGCCGCGCGACGCTTGTGGAGAAGGAGAGGGACTGGCCATACTTCAAGTATCCCACTTTCCAGGCGCCACAGCAGCAGGACCCGCCCTTACTTCGCCGCCAGCGCCAGCTTCTGCTCGTACTCCTCGTATGGTCCCTTGTGGTCCGTAATGTGGAAGTTCGCGGGACCGCCCTCGAAGTGCCAGATCCTCGTGCCCGCCTCTTCGATCAGGTCCTGGTCGTGCGTTACCAGGAACACCGTGCCCTCGTACTTCTGGATCGCTTGGTTGAGCGCGTTGATCGCCTCCAGATCCAGGTGGTTGGTCGGCTCGTCCAGCACCAGCACGTTCGGCTTCTGCAGCATGATCTTGCAGAACAGCAGCCGCGCCGCCTCGCCGCCGCTCAGCGCCTCGGTCTTCTTCAAGCCCTCTTCGCCGCGAAACAGCATCTGCCCCAGGATCCCGCGGATATCTTCCTTGGTCGCCTTCGGATCGTAGCTGTGCAGCCAGTCTGCCGCTGTCGTCCCCTTGGGAATCGACCCCGTATGATCCTGCGCAAAGTACCCGATCGACACCTCGTGGCCCCACCGCACCACGCCCGAGTCGATCGACACGTCGCTCTCCTCCACTCCCGGCCCGTTCGCCAGCAGCGCCTTCAGCAGCGTCGTCTTACCCTGGCCGTTGCGCCCCATCAGGATCACCTTGTCCCCGCGCAGCACCGACGCCGAGAAGTTGTTGATCACGTGCTCGCTTCGCCCGTCCTTCTGCACGTAGGTCTTGTTCACGCCCTCGAACTCGAGCACCGTCTTGCCGCTCGGGCGCAGCATGTCGAAGCGAATGAAAGGCCGCGCAATATTCGATCGCGCCAGTTCGCTGGTCGCCAGCCGCTCCACTTCCTTCTTGCGGCTGTTCACCTGGCTGGACCGCGTGCCCGCCGAGAAGCGCGCGATGAAGTCGTTCAGCTGCGCAATCTTCTTCTCGCGCTGCTCGTTCTGGCTCTCGATCCGCGTGCGGATGCTCGTCTTCTGCAGCACCATGTCGTCGTAGCCGCCGTTGTACGTGATGATCGTCTCGTAGTCGATATCCGCGATGTGCGTGCACACTGCATTGAGAAAATGCCGGTCGTGCGAGATCGTGATCAGCGTGCCCGAGAACCGGATCAGAAAGTCCTGCAGCCAGTGGATCGACTCAAGATCGAGATAGTTGGTCGGCTCATCCAGCAGCAGCGCTTGCGGATCGCCGAACAGCGCCTGCGCCAGGAGAACGCGCACCTTCTGCCCGCCCTGCAGTTCGCTCATCTTGCGCTCGTGCAGCTCATCCGGAATATCCAGCCCCTGCAGCAGCACCGCCGCGTTGGCCTCCGCCTCGTACCCGTCCTCATCGCCCACGATGCCTTCCAGCTCGCCCAGCCGCGAGCCGTCCTCGTCCGTCATCTCGGCCTTGTTGTAGATCTCCTCCCGTTCTTCCAGCGCCGCCCACAGCCCCTTGTTCCCCATAATCACCGTGTCGATCACGCGGTATGCGTCGAACTCATACTGATCCTGCTTCAGCACGCCCACCTTGCGCGGACGCACCACCGTCCCCTTCTGTGGGTCGATCTCGCCCGTCAGCACCTTCATGAAGGTCGATTTACCGGCCCCGTTCGGCCCGGTCAGGCCGTAACGCCGCCCGCTGGTGAAAGTTACCGACACGTCCTCAAACAACAACTTCGAGCCGTATCGCATGGTCACGTTGGATGTAGAAATCATGATATTTCTTCTATTTTACAGGGTTTTCGCGCTCGCGTTCTCGACCGGGCGTGCTGACTTTCCCGTCCGCATGGCGTCTTCCAGCGGATTCGACGGCAGCGCCGGCCCGTCCACCTGCATCCCCAGCCTCCGCTCCACCCACATCCGTACCGCATCCGTCCGGAACTCCGTCGCCCACGCCAGGCCGTACGCGTACGCCAGCGCAACCAGCATCAGCCCCACTCCACACGCCAGCGTCCGCAGCCCCGGGTACCAGCGCCGGTCGCCCAGCAGAAACGACGTCAGCAGCACCAGCAGCGGCGTATGGGCCGCGTAAAGTGTGTAGGAAAACCGCGCCACCTCGCGCGACCCGCGCACCGCCAGGGCCTGCGCGTCATACGGCTGCCGATGCGAGAGCAGGAGCCAGAGGTACCCCACCGTCGCGGCGGTCAGGATATAGTCTCCCGCCAGGCTCGGAAGCACATGCTGCCGGCTCAAGACGAAGAAGATGGCGAAGTAGACAACAGTCGCGGCACTCCGTACCCGGCGACCCACAGCGGCGGAGAACACGGGCCCGCCCAGCTTGAACAGCGCCGCCCCCGCCAGCCACATCGGAAATGACGCCAGGATCGCTCCGTGCACCAGCCAGGCTACCGCCACGCACAGGATCGCACACACCACCCTCCGCAGCCACTCGCCGCGAGGCCACGCCGCGATCACCGCCAGCGGAAAGAGTATGTAGTACCAGAACTCATTGGCCAGGCTCCACAGCGCCCCGTCCGTGCCGAACAGCGGCGTGTAGATACCCTGCAGAAAGAAGAGGTTACCGAAGAAGATCCACGGAGCCAGCAGGCGCGCCGTGTCGCCCAGCATGTGGTTCGGCACCTTCCCCGCGTACAACGCCGGCGCATGGCCCAGGTGCATGCCCAGCCGGTCCCACAGCAGGCAAAGCAACAGCGTCGGCAACAGAACAATCCAGAGGCGCACCAGCCGCCGCAGCAGATACCCCGCCCAGTCCCATTGATCTCGCTCCACCGTCCGCAGCACGGTGCCCCCGATGAAGTATCCGCTCAGTACGAAGAACAGCACCACGGATTGATGCCCTGCGGCCGCCATCCCATACGGCAGCGCCAGCCAACCCCGATGCGCTGTCACCGCGGGGTAATCGATGAAGAGCAGATTGCGCCCATGTTCCAGCAGCACCAGCAACGCTGCTACTCCGCGCAACAGGTCGAAGTGCACCGATGCCCAGGAATCCACGAAACGCGTCGCAGCCTTGCCCTTACCGTTCAAAGAATCGTTCTCCCCACCCGATTCTAGATGGCTCCTGACCCAGCTCCTGCTCACGATCTACCGCCTGCCCGCAGAACGACCTTCGCACTCCGCTTCCCGAAGATGGTCTCAAATCGGCGTGTATCCGCAGTGATCGGCGTTATGCCTTCTTCCGGCACCCGCTACGAACTGCCGATCAGCACTCCCGCCACGAACACCAGCCCGCCCCCCACCACCACCTGCAGCACCGAGATCGCCAGCGAGCTCTTGAAGTACCGGTGCCGAATCCACGAGATCACCAGCAGCTCCAGCCCCACCACCAGGTACGCCCACATCAGCGCCGTGTGCACATTCGCAATCAGGAACGGCAGCGTATGCAGAAAGCCGCCGATGAACGTCATCCCGCCCGTCACCAGCCCGCGAAACACCGGATTGCCTCGCCCCGTCAGCTCGCCGTCGTCGCTCAGCCCCTCGGAGAACGCCATCGAGATGCCGGCACCCACCGCCGCCGCGGCGCCGATCAAAAACACCGTATGCGAGTTCTTGGTCGCAAACGCCGTCGCGAAGATCGGCGCCAGCGTCGACACTGACCCATCCATCAGCCCCGCCAGCCCGGGCTGCACCACCCGCAGCAGGAAGTTCTTCTCGTCGCCCGACAACTCCGCCAGCTCGTTCAAATTGGGCACAATCTCAGCCATAGTTCTTTCGATGCAAGTACCTTCGACGCACACTCTCCTCGCCAACCAGAAACTTGGTCCATCGCTTTCGTCGAATGAAGCGGGGTTAAAATCGATCAATGGCTGCCGCAAACGCCGCGCTGTCCGGCCTCCATCTCCATCAGCACCGCTCCGCCCGCCGCGATCTCCTCGAACTCGCCGTCGGCTACTTCCTCATCCTGCTCGTCCTCTGGACGCCCCGCCCCTACCAGCGTTACCTCTACCTCGTCGCCCTCGTCTTCCTCCTCGCCGTCCTCTGGCGATCCTTCCAGTCCTGGCCGGCCTTTGGCTTCCGCACCGCCAATCTCCTGCGCTCCCTCTGGATTCCCGCCGGATCGCTGCTGCTCGCTGCCCCCGCCACCCTCATCGCCGTCCACCTCCACACCCTGCACGTCCCGGACACCACCCTTGCGTTCATCCAGCGCTACTGGGGATACGCCCTCTGGTCCTTCTTCCAGCAGGTCCTGCTGCAGGATTTCTTCCTCCTGCGGCTCCTGCGCCTGCTACCCGGCCGCCCCGCCACCGCCGCCGTCATTGCCGCCGTCATCTTCTCGCTCGCCCATCTGCCCAGCCCCATTCTCACCGTCTTCACCCTCGTCTGGGGACTCGTCGCCGCCTTCGCCTTCCTGCGCTATCGCAACATCTACCCGCTCGCGCTCGCCCACGCCATCCTCGGCATCTGCGTCGCCGTCACCTTCCCCGGCCCCATCATCCACAACATGCGCGTCGGCCTCGGCTACCTTACCTTCGGCCACCGCTACCCTCACCGCAGCCACAGCGACCACACCGTATCCACGCACGTGTGAGTGATCGCCGACGCCCCCACGCGCCTCTCCGCCCGCCACGCCCGCCCATACGCCACCCCCGCCAGCGCCGCCAGCAGCACGTACCTCCAGTTGAAGTGCACCGCCCGCTTGTTGAAGTGCGACAGCCCGAACAGGATTGACGTGCAGACCAGCGCCCACCCCTGGCCCATCCTCCGCTCCAGCAGATTCTGCATCCACCCCCTGAAGAACAGCTCCTCCGGCACGGCGATCAGCAAAAACGTAAACCCGAACGCCCCCGCAGCCCTGCCCGGCGCCGGCCACTCCGCATGCAGGTGCAGAAATCCCAGCGCCAACCCTGCCCCCATCGCCAGCGGCGCATACCAGGCGAATTCCCGCAGACCCACCGCCCAGTCTCTCCAGCGCAGTCGCAGATCAAACCCCACGCCATCCAGACGCCTCACCACCAGTAGCCCATAAATCCCCGCATCCAGCAGCAGTATTTTGCTGAAGGCCGCCAGGTGCGGCGGCCACGCCCGCTCAAACCAGCGCAGATCCACCGCCAGCCCCAGCAGCGCCAGCACCAGCAACTCGCGCCAGCTCGACCCCTGCCCCGGGTCAACCCTGCGCGCCCACGCCATCAACCCCGCAATCCCTACGGGCAGCCCCGCATACAGCCCCAGCCATCCCCACCGGAACACACCGCCCTGCAACGCCACCAGCACATACGCCGCGCACAGCAGTCCCGGCGCGACTACCTTCGCCGACCCAGGCAGCCGCTCCACCCAGCGCACTACCGCCGGCAGGAAAAACGCCGCCGCCAGCAAAGGCGCCAGGGTCCACACCGCCGCAATCACATTCGCCGTCTTCAGCAATGGCTGCATCTCTGGAAAGCAAAGTTACCGCGCGAGCGAAGGAGTCTCCGCACCTTGTTTGTCCTTCCCGGAGGGCATCCGCTGTAGTCCTGTCGGTTGCTGATCTAAGCCCATCAGCTAACCTGCTCACGCTATCAACACGCAAAGAAAAGTGGCGCAGCCAATTGGCCGCACCACTCCTCTGCTTGCTTTGAGGAACCCGTCCAGCTTACCGCCCGCGCCGCGCCGGCCCCGAGCGGCTGCTGCCCGGCCGCGAGCTCGAGCTTGGCCCGCGCCCGCCCGCACTCCGCCCGCCGCCATTGCCGCCCGAACCTGACCGCGACCGGAAGCCGCCGCCGCTCGCCCGGTAGGGCGTCGCCGCCACGCCCGTCTGCCGCTCCGCCGACACATCGCCCGAACGCCATGCGCGCGTCTCCAGCTGCATCAGGTCGCTCGGACCGCCTGGACCCAGGTCCAGCGGCTTGTTGCGCTCTTCCTTCTCCAGGTTCTTGTCGGCCTCGCGCCATTCGAACTTGATCTTCAGCTCGCGCTCCATCTTGCGCGCATCCGACCGCTCCTGCGGCATCACGAACGTCGTCGCCACGCCCTTGGCGCCCGCGCGTCCCGTTCGCCCGATCCGGTGCACGAAATCATCCGAGCCGTTGGGCAGGTCGTAGTTCACCACGTGCGCGATATCCTGCACGTCGATCCCGCGCGCGGCCACGTCCGTCGCCACCAGGATCCGGTGCTTGCCCGTCGAAAATCCCTTCAGCGCCGAGGTCCGCTGCGACTGCGAGCGATCGCCGTGAATCACGTCCACGTCGTGCCCCAGCTTCTCCAGCTTCTTCGAGATGCGGTCCGCGCCATGCTTGGTCCGCGAGAACACCAGGAACGTGCCCTCTTCCTCACTCAACATCTGGTTCAGCAAGCCCAGCTTCTGGTCCTGCATCACCGTGTACGCGCGCAGCTCCACCTGTTCGCTGGGCTTGGAGGTCGACCCAATCTCTACCCGCACCGGCTTCTGCACGTAGTCGCGCACGATCTCCGTGATATTCGCGTCCAGCGTAGCCGAGTAGCACATCGTCTGCCGCGTCTTCGGCAGCGCGCCCACGATCCGCCGGATCGCCGGCAGAAAGCCCATGTCCAGCATCCGGTCCACTTCGTCCAGCACCAGCATCTCGACCGAATTAAGATTCACCGAGCGCCGCCGCAGGAAATCCTCCAGCCGCCCCGGCGTCGCCACCACCAGCCGAGGCCCGCGCCCCAGCTGATCCAGCTGCGTGTTCTCGCTCAGCCCGCCGCACACCAGCACGCTGTCCGACTTCGCCTGCGGCGAGATCTTGCCGTACGCCTCGAGCACCTGCATCGCCAGCTCACGCGTCGGCAGCAGGATCAGGCTGCGGATCGGCCCGCGCTTGCCCTTGCTCGACGGCACCGAGTTCGCGTCCATCCGCTCGATCATCGGGATCAAAAAGCTCAGCGTCTTGCCCGTACCCGTCGACGCCGTCGCCAGGATGTCCCGGCCTTCCAGCGCCGGCGGGATCGCCTTCGCCTGCACCGGCGTCGGCGTGTTGAAGCCCGCCGCCTTCAGCCGCGACTTCAGTGAATCCGACACGTTGAAGTCGGCGAAATGCACGTCCTTCAACATCGGCAACCCGGTCGCCGGATCGATCTCGATATTCGACGCCGTAATCTTCTGCTCCTGGCTGTTGTCCTGAGCGGCCGGCTTGAAATTGTGATTGTTGTTTGTTGCAGTGTCTGTCTGGGGTTCTAACGTTGCAGAGTTCAAGTGTCTTCCTTATGCATGTGTGTCTAGGCGAGCGCGCACACGGCGCGGCTGGCGTTCGAAGGGCGGCCGGAGCGAATGTCCGTCAACACCATTCAGTTTCGAGGAGTCAGCATTGCTGTCGGGGAACGTCTCGTCAATCCGAAGCCCTGCTGCTGCACGGCGAGGCAGGTCCGATGACCATTGCCTTCCAGCCAGAGCAACCAGCGCGGCATCTTTCCTCTACGCTTCGGTTCCTGGAACCCAGGGGAGACACCCGAAGAAAAGACGGTGCGTTGGAGAGGGTGATCGCTTCGGTCTCTGGCCAGACCCAACCTGCGGTCTTTCCCCGAAGTGCCCTACGCTTGCGCGTACTCTCATGCTACCACGATATCTCTCAGCAATACAGGGGCGTCGCCCCACTCCACGCAGCCCATTCCCGTACGCCCTTGGTGCACGCCTCCGCGAACCCACCCCTCTTTGTTATCCTGAGCGAGGCGAGGCCGAGTCGAAGCACCTGCATCTGCCGTTTTTTCCCCCTCCCCGAAGGTACCTCCAAGGCTCTCTCAGCCTCCCCCACAAACTGGGGGTACTTCACCGCCGCGCCAGCACACATAGATGAAATGGTCTCGCCAGCCCCACCCTCAACACCTCAAACCCCACCCGCACCAACAGCTCCCGGCTGTTCCGCTCGTCGAACACGTGGTGGTGCAGGCACCGGTTGTTGACGTTATCTCGGCAGCGCCGCTCAAACTCCTCCCGCGTTCCCGCCCCCGGATCCCGCGCCAGATCGTGCCGCTCCAGGATCTCCTCCAGGTGGCTCAGATCGTCCTCACCCACCCCTTGCTCGTAGTCCTGGAGCATCGCCTCCACCGGCGTCGGCTCCCTCCGATGGTCGAACGTGTACCTGTAGTGCGGCAGCACCAGCACCAGCCCGCCGCCCGGTGCGAGCACCCGCTGCCACTCCTTCAGCGCCTTTACCGGGTTCGCAAAATGCTCCAGGTTGTGCGCCGACAACACAAAGTCGTACTCCCCCGTTGTCACCGGCTCAAGCCGCGACCCATCGCACACGATCGTCTTGCCCGGCGCCTTTCCCGCGTCGAACCGGAACTCCCGCCCATGCTCGGCCCACACCGTGCGCTCGGAAAAGTCGCAATTATCGAGCTCTCTCACCCGCGGGTAGACCGGCACCCATTTCCGCCGCCGGAACGACTCGCTCGGCCCCCCGATCTCGAGTCCGCGCTTGCCCACAATGTAAGGCAGATACTCCCGGAACCCCGCCACCGGCCCCTGCATCGCATTCCGAAGCCGCCCCGCCGCGCGCTGAAGAAGACTCGCCACTCAGCTAAGGTAACCCAGACCCGCCACGCCGCCTCGCCGAGCGGTAGCCCGCCGACGAGTGCAGCCGCAGCACTGGCCCCAACAGCGGATTCGGACACCACACCCGCGCCAGCAGATCCGTCCCCCGCCGCAGCACATTGAGCATCCAGCGACTGCGGAAGAAGACGTTCCCCGCAACCTTCGTGAGGCCCCGCGTCGCCTCCGGCCGGTGCTCCGGCCATATCTCGTGAAAGAGATACGTCGCCCGTCCCACGCCTTCCAACCGCCGGCAGGCCTGCGCAAACGTCGTCGGATGCAGATGCCAGGCCAGCGCCTCTGGTAGAAATTCGACTTTCAGCCCCTCGCGGCGCTCCAGCCTGTAGCCCAGCTCGATATCCTCCATCGCTGCCGCCGGAAAACGTTCATCGAAGCGGTTGCGCCGCAGCAGCGCGGTCTTCACGGAAAGATTACTCGTGAAAAACTCCGCCCATCCCGGTTTCTTCCCCTGCAGCATGGCCCTGTAAGAAAACTGCAGCCCGGTGTCGTCCAGCCAGCGCATGAACCTGGTCACCCGCTGGCCTTCTTCGCTCCACCACGTCAGTCCCAGCCCCGCTATCCGCTCCTCCGGCCATTCCCGATGGAACCTCAAATGCGTCTCCACCAGCCTCCCATCCGCGAAGATGTCGTCCCCGATCATCAAACACACGGGCGCCTCCAGCATGGCGATCGCCCGGTTCCGCGCCCGCGCCGGCCCCGCGTTCTCCTGCCGCACGTACCTTAGCCGCAGCGGCGTCCGGCGGGCGTATTCCTCCATCGCCGCGGCCGTCCCGTCGGTGGACCCATCATCCACCACCACCACCTCAAACTCCCGCCAGCTCTGCCGCTCCAGGTGCTCCAGGCAGGTTATCAACGCCGCCGCGCGGTTATACGTCGGGACCACCACCGCGATCGGAATCGCCTCTCCATCCACGCCTATCACCCGCCCCAACTCCACTCACCAAGTATATGGACCTGCGCTATATAGACCCGCGCATTGTTGCTATCCTTTCCCCAAGCCAGGCCTTTCGGAGTCCGCATTGCGCATCGTCGTTCGCCAGCTCAGCGGCCTCGGAAACCAGCTCTTCCAGTACGCCGCCGGCCGTTACTACGCCTCGCGCTACGCCGCCTCCCTGCGCATCGCCATGGACGCGCCCAGCAACGCGCACTCCCACGGCTTCCCTCGCCCCTTCCTGCTCTCCGCCTTCGCCATCACCGCGCCGTTCGGCCCCTACACCACGTTCGACCGCCTCATCCTCAACGGGCGCCCCGCCCTCTGCCCCATCATCGATCCCCTCCGCCGCACCCTCCGCATCCAGTCTTTCGCCGAGGTCTTCGACCAGCGCCACGCCTTCCTCCCGGACCTGCCGCTCACCCCCAACCTCCGCACCCTCTATCTCTCCGGCTACTGGCAAAGCTGGCAGCCCGCCGCCGCCGTTCAAGACCAGCTCCGCACCGAACTCCAGCTTCGCCAGCCCGCCACCGGCCGCAATCTAGAAACCCTCAACCGCATCGCCGCCACCCCAACTCCCGTCTCACTCCACATCCGCCGCGGCGACTACACCCTCGCCGCCGAAGGCAACATCGCCCTCCCGCTCGACTTTTACACCGCCGCCATCGCACTCCTCCGCGAACGCCTCCCCGACGCCCACTTCTTCATCTTCTCCGACGACATCCCCTTCGCCCGCGCCAACCTCCCCCGCACCCTTCCCGCCACCTTCGTCGACCACAACGACTCCTTTACCGCCCACGAGGACCTTCGCCTCATGTCCGCCTGCCGCCACCACATCCTCGCCAATAGCTCCTTCTCCTGGTGGGGGGCTTGGCTGGGTGCGCACCTCACCGCTCCGGACCACCGTCAATCCCAGCGGCTCGTCATCGCCCCTCGCCACTGGACAGGCGGCCCCGACGCCACCTTTCCTGGCCTCTTCCCCCCGGACTGGACCCTCCTCGGCTAACCCCACTGCTCCGCGCGACATCGCCCGCAGGCTCTAAACTCACCTCTATGCCTCGCGGCCCTGAAGATGTGAACGCTCTCGCGGATCTCCCCGAGCTCGAAGCCGAGTACCCGTCCCTTCAGGAACCGCCCACCTGGCACCCCCAGCCCACCCCTCCGGCCCCGGCGAATCGCTGGTCGCGCCCCCGCCGAATCCTCCAGATCCTCTTCAACTTCTTTCTCGGCCAGGGCGCTCTGCAGCTGGTCGGCGTTCTCGGCGGGCTCCTCCTCGTCCGCCGTCTCTCGGTCGAGTCCTACGCCCAGCTCGGCCTCGCCACCGCCTTCCAGGCTGTCGTCGCCGTCCTCATGGATCTCGGCCTCACCAGCACCATCATCCCGCTCGTCGGGCCGCGCCACGACGACCCCGCCCTCGTCGGCCGCTACGTCCGAGCCGCCCGGCACCTCCGCAACCGCTCCTTCCTCATCCTCGCCCCGCTCGCTACCGTGTCCTTTCTGGCCATCATGCATCGCCATCACTGGAGCTGGGGCATCCAGGCCGCCCTCACCGTCTCCGTCCTGCTCGCGCTCTACTCTGGCGGCAAGCTCTCCTGCTACTCCGCGCCGCTCTTCATCTACGGCCGCCTGCGCGACTTCTATGTCCCCCAGGTGCTCTCCGGCGCCGGCCGCCTCCTTATCTACATCGTCCTCTCCTTTACCGGCGGCCTCACCGCCATCTCCGCCGCCGCGCTCTCTGCCATCAACGTCGCCGTCAACGGCGAGCTGCTCGAAAAGAAAAGCCGTCCGCTCATCCACTGGCCCCCGCGCGACAACCCCGAAACCCACCGCGAGATCGTCCGCTATCTCCTCCCCGCCGCCCCCGCGGCCATCTTCTCCGCCTTCCAGCCCCAGATCTCGCTCTTCCTCATCAGCATCTTCGGCGGCACCGTCGACGTCGCTCAGGTCGCCGCCCTCGGCCGCATCGGCCAGCTCTTCGCCGTCCTCATGACCTTTAACGTCATTGTTATTGAGCCCTTCGTCGCCCGTCTCAGCCGCCGCCGCCTGCTGACCAACTTTCTCGGCCTGCTCCTCCTCGCCACCGCCGCCTGCATCCCGCTCGTCCACCTCGCCTTCCGCCATCCCCGGGTCTATCTCTGGATCCTCGGCGCCAAATACTACTCGCTCGGCCCCCAGATGGGCTGGCTCATCCTGGCTGCCTGCATCAACTTCATCGCCGGCCTGCTCTGGATCATGAATCGCGCCCGCAAGTGGCTCTTCTGGTCCGGAACCTGGCTCGAGATCGCCCTGCTTCTCCTCGTTCAGACCGCGTTCCTCATCCACTTCGGCGTCCGCAACGTCCACCAGGCCGTACTGTTCTCACTCGCCTCCAGCGTCTGCCCACTCATCGCCCACGCCTACGTCACGCTCTATGGCTTCCTCCGGGTGCCCCATGATCACCTCCAAGGCGAAGCCTGAGAGGTTATCGTGGGGTAACTCACTGCTTCTGACCGAGAACTTCAAACCCTCCAACACAAAACCGTAAATCAAGCCCAGCAACGATCTCACCCAATCCATCAACCAATCTTCTGCCTACAGCTACTCCCACGCTTTAGCCTTGGATCTCTCAAGCCCACAAGAAAAGAAGGGGCTCTAGCCCTTGGGGTATGCCCTCCGCTCCATGCCCAGAATCCTCGCCGCAATCGTCCTCTACCGCCGCCCCGCCCAGGCCTCAGAAGCCTTCCGCTCCCTCACGGCCCTGGCGCCCCCCAACATCCAGCTCGCCCTCTTTGACAACTCCCCCAACCCCCAGCCTCCGCCCCCCGGCTTCCAGATCCATCACGACCCCGCCAACCCCGGCCTCGCCCGCCCCTACAATCTCGCCCTCGCCTCCGCCGTCCGCCAGTCCATCCCCTGGCTCCTGCTCCTCGACCAGGACACCACCGTTACCCCCGCCTTCCTCGCCGAACTCGCTTCCGCCCTCGCAGCCCCGGAACCCTCCCCGGCCGCCATCGTCCCCCGCCTCGCCGACCTCGGCGTCGTCTGCTCCCCCGCCCATCCCCCCACCTTCGGCCCCGCCCGGCCCGTCTCCCCCACCCTCACCGGCATCTCCCCCCACCCGCTCTTCCCTTTCAACTCCGGCGCCGTCCTGCGCGTCTCCGCCCTCCAGGCCATCGGTGGTTTCTCCCCCCGCTTCCCCCTCGATTACCTCGACCACGCCACCTTCGCGGCCCTCCAGCGCCGCGGCGGCCGCATTCACGTCCTCGCCGCCATCCTCCCCCACCACCTCTCTTCCAACGACGACTCCACCGCCGACCCCATCCGCCAGCAGGCCGTACTCGACGCCGAGCGCCGCTTCTACCGCCTCCACGGAACCTTCACCACCCGTCTCCTCCGCCGCCTCCGCCTGCTCCGCGCCGTCGTCGGCCGCATCCTCCGCCGCCGTCCCTGGCCCCACACCCGCCGCATCCTCCGCGCCGCCCTCCAGCCATGATCTCTCCACCCCAGCCCGCGATCGAGGTCCTCCTCGCCACCTTCAACGGCGAGCCCTTCCTCCGCGCCCAGCTCGACTCCATCCTCGCCCAGGACGCTCCCAACCTCCACATCCTGGCCCGCGACGACGGCTCCTCCGACGCCACCCCCGCCATCCTCGCCGAGTACGCCGCCGCCCACCCCACCCGCATCCGCCTCCTCCCGCCCTCACCCCCCACCGGCAGCCCCCGGCTCAACTTCCTCGCCCTCATGCAGGCCGCCCACGCCACCTCCGCTGCCCCTTGCATCGCCTTCTCCGACCAGGACGACGTCTGGCTCCCCCACAAGCTCTCCCGCTCCCTCGCCGCCCTCCACGACCTCGAGCGCCGGCACCCGCCCTCCACACCGCTCCTCGTCTTCACCGACCTCCGCATCGTCGACGCCAACCTCGAAACTCTGGACCCCTCCCTCTGGTCCCACCTCCGCTTCGATCCCCGCGCCATCCACTCCCTGCCCCGCCTGCTCGGCAGCACCGTCGTCACCGGCTCCACCATGCTCATCAACCGCGCCATGCTCGCCCTCGCCTGCCGCATGCCGCCCCAGGCCACCATGCACGACCGCTGGATCGGCCTGCTCGCCGCCTCACTCGGCGACGCCGCCTTCCTCCCCGAGCCCACCGTCCTCTACCGCCAGCACGCCCGCAACGTTATCGGCGCCGCCGCCCTTGACTCCACCCTGCCCGGCCTCGCCGCGCGAGCCACCAACAGCTCCAACCGCCGCGCCGAGCGCCTCCGCAGCGAGGCCCAGGCCACCGCGCTCCACCGCCTGCACGGCGCCTCCATGCCCCCCGCCAACCGCCGCATCATCGAGCTCTACCTCCGCAGCGGCCGCCACCCCTCCGCGCTCGCCCGCGTCGCTCTCACCCTCCGCCACGGCTTCTTCCGCGGAACGATTCTCCGCAATCTGGCCCTCCTGATCGACCTCGCCCGCCACCCCACCACTCCCGCCTCCTTCCGTGCGAGCCCAGAAGCCTAGAGCGCGAGCCCGTCACATTCCAGGCGAGGCGCCAAGGCACCGGCATGAAGAGTCCGCAGGCGGAACCGTCGCAGGATCTTCATGTAACTCAGGCCCTGAGACGGCAGAGATATCGCAGCTGAACACCCCACCCTTCGAACTGATGGCCGGCATCGATACATCGACGGGGTGTGATGGTTATCCATGGCGTGATCCAATCGGGCTTGCGTCATACCAATGGCTACTCAGCAGTAGATGGAGCCCGGAAACGCCGGCCATTCGAACGCGTCGTCTGCGCCCGTCCGGCCCAACTTTTAAGGCGACTTTCCTGCCTTGTGCGAACTCTAACGTCTGTACGCGGCCTGGACAGATCTCAGCGGAGTGTGACGGCGGGCTGGACTACGGTTCGTCTCGTCTTATTGCAGGGTTCCGGAGCAGAGCGGATGCGCTGCCGACCTCAACAGGTGAGAGCACGAGATGCCTTGTCTTATGTAATGCAGCCGGGAATCAGTTGGATCTGCATCAACCTGCTGCGGACCCAGATCGAGAGTCTGTGAGGCGATCCTGAAGAACATACTCGAAGTCGCAGGCGACCTGATCTTTTTCGCTCTTGCCACTCTCCGCAGTGGACTGCGGCCACCTTACGAGTGGCGTCAACTCGCAATCCAAATCGCGGAAATTGGCTGGCGCTCGCTCCCCCTCGTGGTTGCGTCTGGCTTTGCTATTGGTGTGGTTACAACGCTGCATACCCGGAGCACGCTTGTACAGTTTGGCGCGGAAGCGATGATCCCGAGCCTTCAATCTATGTCGTTCTTCAATGAACTTGGCCCCTTGGTAACAGGTCTGCTCGTAGCCGGCAGAGTGGGCGCCGGCATCGGAGCGGAACTGGCGAATATGCGAGTGACGGAGCAAATCGACGCAATCGAAACACTCTCGATTGATTCGATCAACTTCCTGGTTGTGCCTCGCATCGTCGCGTGTGCCTTTGCGATGCCCCTGCTCACACTGTTCGCGGACTTCGCGGGCGTCGCGGGCGGCTACGTGGCAGAGGTCTTCCGCTCCCGCATCTCCGCCATGCTTTACCTCAGCGAGGCGTTCAAGTCCGTTCAGATGGCAAACTTCATTCCCCCGACCCTGAAGACAACGGTGTTCGGACTGCTGATCGGGACTGTCTCATGCTTTTTCGGCTACACCATCAACGAGGGCTCTGCGGGCGTTCGGCGTGCTGCGACCACAAGCGTCGTCATCTCCTCCTTGTTGATTATCCTGAGCGACGTGATCCTCGTGAAGCTCATCTTCTTCTTTTTTCCGGAGCATGCCTTATGAGCGAAGGACCAGCGGTCGAACTTCGTAACGTGTCCAAACGCTTTGCGCAGCGGGATGTTCTGTCCGACGTGTCGTTTCGCGTCGAGAGCGGTGAGGCGCTATGCATTCTGGGACGAAGCGGCGTCGGCAAGAGCGTGACGTTGAAGTTGATCATCGGGCTCTTGCAGCCGGACGCTGGTGATATCTTCGTCGAGTCGGAAAGTATTGTGAACTTCAATGAGCAGGAACTTAGTAGAATCCGGCGCAAGATGGGCTTTCTCTTCCAGAGTGCCGCTCTCTTCGATTCCTTCAGCCTTGCGAATAATCTTGCTCTTCCGCTACAGCGCTTAGAACAGAATAAATCGGCCGGTGAGATCAAGAGACGGGTGGACGAGGCGCTGCGGCAGGTAGGCCTGGAATCGGACAAAGACAAGATGCCGGTAGAGCTTTCGGGCGGTATGCGAAAACGCGCGGGACTGGCTCGCGCTCTCGTTCTGAACCCCCGCATCATGCTGGTGGATGAGCCAAGTAGTGGCCTGGATCCAATCACTGCCTCCGAGATCGATGATCTGCTCTTGAGCATCAAGCAGGAACGGCATACCACCATGATTATCGTCACGCATGACATTCGCGGCGCCAGGCGTGTCGCCGATAAGGTGGCGGTTCTTGAGGATGGAGCGCTGGTCGGTTTTGGGTCCTTCGCTGATTTAGAACACAACGAGAATGACACGGTGCGCAAGCTCCTGTCGGAGTGCTGATCATGAAGCCTTATCGCGCCGCTGTTGCGGCCTTTGTCATCCTGGGCACGATCTTGTTTGGCGTCGGCTTGTTTCTGATAGGAGATCATCACAAGGCGTTCAGCCATCGCATGACCCTTTACACCGAATTCGCCAACGTGAATGGCCTGGTTCCAGGAGCGCACGTTCGTGTCGCCGGCTACGAAGCGGGTCAGATCGTACAAATCGGCATTCCGAATCAGCCAAGCGCCAAGTTCCGGATCGAACTCCACATAGACGATAAGCTGAAAACGCTGATCCGGACAGACTCTACTGTCACCGTCGAAACCGAAGGCCTTGTCGGAGATAAATTCCTGCAGGTTCATAACGGAACCGACAGCGCCGGCGCGGTTGCGGATGGCGCTACGCTACCAGGCAAAGAGCCAGTGGAACTCTCAGCCATTATGCAGAAGGTAAGCGGCACCATCGACCAGGCGAACGCGACCATGGGAGATGTTCGGGTGCACCTCGATACAGCACTGGATGCAGTCACCCATACAGTCGACAACACCAACGGCATCGTCACCAGCATCCGGGAGGGACATGGCCCCATCGGAGCGTTGCTGACGGACCAGCAGATTACCGCTGACCTCAAAGGAACGATGGCCAACACACGCCAGGCGACGGCCAATCTCGAAGGCGTATCCGTGCAGGCAGGTCAGATCGTGAACGACTTCCAGTCGCGTGATCTGGTTGGAAAAGCTGATCAATCCATGGACAACATCCGCGACGCGTCGGCGCAGATCGATCAATCGTCCAGGCAGCTGAACGCCAGCTTGAGCCAGGCGTTGGGACCCGACGCCGGAGGCCGCACAGCAGGCGAGAATCTGCAGGGGACACTCACAAATGTCAACCTGGCCACAGGCAACATGGCCGACGACACCGAGGCCCTGAAACATGAGTTCTTCTTCCGGGGATACTTCAAGAAGCGCGGCTTCTATTCGCTTCAGGATCTAACTCCCGACGAGTATCGAGGCAGTGCTTACTTTCGAGCGCAGGGCAAAGCCCGCGCCTGGGTCAAACAAGAAGACGGGTTTGTGACCGATTCAGGTCGACGCCAGGTGCTCACTGCGACGGGACAGCAACAGATCGACGACTTTGTCGGTAGAGAGGGAGCTACCATCGCAAATTCCCCGATTGTTGTCGAAGGCTATTCGAACGCCCAGACGTCAGCGGATCAACTGATCGAATCCCGCGAGCGCGCCATCCTGGTCAGGGACTACCTCGAAAAGCGATTCCACCTAAGTTCTAAGAACGTCAGTTACATCGCCTTACAATCTAAGCCGCCCGAAACCTCCGGCAAGAGTTCATGGGCAGGCGCTTGCATTGTGGTGCTCGCCAAGCCGAAATAACAGCTCACCTGTCAACTTCCGAGTACTGGTAAGTGGGGGCGCGCAACTTCAAACGATGGCAAGTGACGGATCGGGAAGCTCACGGAGAGGCAGACGGAGCGTAGCCGGGGTGATGCGTGATCGAGGGATCAAGTAGAGCGTACGCGATGGGCGAGTCGCAGAAGACACACGGCGTGCGCGTGACCTCCATGGTGTGCTCCTGGGACGTGCAGTGGGGAAAGGAACGCAGGCACTGCGGACAGGTAAGCAGGATGTATGGCCCCTCAATGGGCGTGCCGCGGCGGCTGACCCAGAGTGCGACGTTGGGATCGGCGACGGACTGCATCTGAATGCCCGTAGGCGCCTCCAGCGCGGAGGTGCGGAGTGTCTCTTCAATGACCTCGACGAGCGTGCTGATGTGGCGTCCGCTCTTCTGGTAGAAGGCGTCGGCAGCGACGCCGTTGGGGACCTCGTCGCCCTGGAAGGCTCCGCTCATGGCAATGACGTGGATGCCGGGAAAGCGGCGGCGGATGACGGAGAGAAGTTCAAAGCCCGTCATGCGAGGCATGTTAAGGTCAGACAGGATGAGCGCGGGACGGCGGCGGCGGATCTCCTCGAGGGCCGCGAAGCCGTTGTCGGCCTGGGCGACGGAGTAACCGGCCGCGGTAAGTAGGGTGGAGAAGAGCTGGCGGATGAGGGGCTCGTCTTCAACGACAAGGAGATGAGTCTTTTCAGGTGGGTTCGACGTGGCGGTGAGTGCCTCGGTCCCGGACATGTTGACTCCTCTTGATCGCGCGTCGGGCCTCTTCGTTCAAGTAAGACGCCGACCGCGAAGGGATGGATGGCGGGATAGAAACTGAGATGGAAGGTTCGTTGGCGATGGTGATTTTCTGGCTTGACGTGGAGTTCGGTGTGGATGTCGTGGGGAGTTGCAGCAGGCAGTTTGGTCGAGGAGATCAGAGGATGAGCGTCAAGGGCGCTGCCACTCATAAGTGACGGTCTGGCTGAGGGCGGGGCCGCTGGGAGTGTCGATGCGGCGCTCGACGAAGCGTTCGCCGGCGAGGGAGGCGAAGGCGTCCGAGAGGGAGCGTAGGTTGACGGAGAAGTACGCAGGGGCGGCAGCTTCGTCGTTGCCCGACTGGTTTGCGGATGGGGTGGGCGTGGCGGGTTGCTGGTTGGTGCCGTCGATGAGCGAGGTGAGGCGGGCGAAGGGCGCGCGCTGGCTGCTGTGGTCGAAGCCGGCGATCGAAGTAGCGAGGGCGGGCGCGGGGGTCGCGGGTGGAGCGGAGGATTGCTTGAGGAGCGCGAGCAGGAGGGGCTGGTCGTCGCTGAGCAGGCAGAGGTTGGTGCGGACGGCGAAGAAGAGCGGCTTGGGGCCGGTGAGGACGTAGATGGTCTCGTCCGAGGTGGCGGTGGGGCGGAAGTCGATGCCGAGCGTGGCGGTGGTGAGGTTGCCGCGCAGGCTCTGCTGGAGCGCGGATTGCAGGGCTTCGGGGTTCCACGCGGATGACGCGTGGAGTACGACGGCGGAGTGGATGGGGATCCAGAGTCCGCGGGGTGTGGCGGGGGCGAGCGCAGTCGACCAGGTGAGGAGAGCGTCGAAGCCGGCCTGGTTGAGCGCCTGGGCGAGAGCCTGGTTCGAGAAGGAAGCCGAGACCGGCGGCGGAGTGTCGATAGTGGTTTCGAGGTCGGCGGTGCTGCCGGATTGCGCGGCCTGGAGCGAGGGATCGGGGGCGGCAGTCGCGGGGAGCGCAGCGAGCGTGACGCGGCCGAGGAGCTTTTCCTCGAGCGCGGTAATGGCGAGGGCAGAGTCGTGGGTGGCGGTGGCGCGGTAGACGCCGGAGTTGGGTGGCGCGAGCGCGACGAGGGAGGCGAGGTCGGCTTGTTCGGGAACGGTGTCGGGGGATTTGAGCAGCAGCGCGCGCTCTTCCCGAAAGGCAGCCGGCTCGCGGAAGAGGTCGGAGGCGGCGGCGCGGTACTGCTTCATCTGGGTGATGTTCTGCTGGACCCAATAGGTGCGGAAGGCGGGCAGGGGCACGATGCGGTCGAGGTTGAGGACCATGTGCAGCGCGGGCGGGGTGGCGGCCGAAGGCAGCGCGGCGGAGGCGTCGGTGAACCAGGGCTCGGTGGCGACGGATGGTGGCACGGTGGCAGCGCGGCTGTTGCTGCTGGTCCGGCTGTCGATGAGCTGCAGGGCGTTGGCGATCAGGTCCTCGCGGGTGGCGAGGATGAGCAGCGCTCCGCCGGGCTGCGAGACCTGGGAAAAGGCGACGGTGCGGGCCTGGCCGGACTCCGACTGCGCGGGATGGCGGATGTAGAAGGTGGCGCCTCCGGCCTGGCGGGTGGACCAGCCGGAGTGCTGCTGCATGAGCGCCGTGGAGGCGGCCTGCGCTGGGGACATGCGGGTGATGTAGAGGAACTCGAGCTTACCGACGTCGTACCAGGCGAAGATGCTTTGGCGGCCGGCGACCTGGGTGAGGAAGTCCGCGTCGAAGGTGAGGCCGGAGCCGTCGTCGGCGTTCTTCTTCTTTGGGGGCGCGGCGGCGGATTCGAACTCGCCGCGCGCGTCGTTGAGGCGGCCGAAGAGCCGCGAGTTGGAGAAGACACTGTAGTTGCCGGAGGCGAGCCAGGCCTTCTGCTCGGGGGAGTCGTTCCAGGCTCTGAGCAGCGCGGCGAAGTCGGGCGCTTCAATAGTGAGCAGCGCGCCCTGGGGGAGCATGGAGGCCATGGAGCGGGAAGCGGCGCTGGCGGAGGGTGCGGCCGTGCGGGCGCGGACAGCGCGTGTGGCGGCCTGGAAGGCGAAGGCGCCGAGGCCGCAGAGGAGCGCGGCCAGGACGATGGCTGCGGCGCGGAGCATTACTGAGGCGCGCATTACTGCGGCCGGGCGAGCGGGCGTCATGGGGCCTCCGATGCGCCGGGCAGAGGCAGGCGCGGGCGGACCTGGGTGGATTGGGCGAGCTCCTTGTGGAGGACGGGGCGGCGCTGGGCGTTGCGGGCGTCGATGTCTACGCGGGCTTTGAGGGTGTCGCGGCGGCGGACGACGGCGGGATCGGGATGCGGTTGCTGGGCGTCAAGCACGACGGCAAGCTGGGCGTAGCCGAGCGCGATGGAGGGCTGGCCATCGCGCAGATAGACGGCGGATAGCTGCTGAGCGAGGTGGATGCGCGCGGGCAGGTCAAGCGGAGTGGCGATGGCGGGCAGGGACATGGTTGGGGTCAGAGTTTCGCTGTCGCCGGTAGCGGGAACTTCGCTGCTGGCTTCCGAGTCCGCGTCGGCTGTGTCATCTGCTGTGTCGTCTGCGGTGTTGCCGGCCGGGGTGTCTGCGGAGTCGGCGCGACTTTCCGCCGCGCCGGATTGCTGCGGAGCGCGCTGCACGGCGCCGAGGATGGCGATGACCGCGGAGGGATTGGCGGTGTCGGCCTGAAGCTGGAGGAGGGTAAGGCGGGCGCGGTCTGCGGAGGCGCCGGTAGGAACGATAGCGATGGCCTCGCGCAGAAGCGCGATGCGGTCCGGGGCTGCCGTGCCGGGGTTGGCGGCGGCGGCCAGGCGGGCTTCGGCGAAGTAGGGCTGGCGAGCGGCGGCGGGCGTGGGATCGGGCGAGGCGAGCAGGGCGAGTTCTGCGCTGCCGAAGACTGGGGCGGGTGAGTTGGCCGGGTCGAGCGGCTTCGGGGCAGGATGAGGGGCAGGATTGGCGACTGGTTTGAGGGCGGGCTTTAGGTTCAGTGCGGCCTGGACGCGGAGGGCGTACGGCGCGGAGGCGTCGGCGGCGACTTCCGCGAGCAGGCGGGCGGCGATGTCGTTGTGGCCGGAGTCGCGCTGGGCATGGGCGAGGCGCAGCTTGTAGGTTGAGTTCCAGGGCGCGGACTGGACGAGGCTGGTGAGAAACGGTATGGCTTCGGCGGGGTGGTGGGCGGCCTCAAGGAGCGCCGCGGCGGAGTCGGTGTTGGCGTAGGGATTGGGCAGGCCGCTGTCCACGCGCGAGCGGAAGCTCGTGCCCGTTGCCTCAGGCTGGTCGTCGAGGCTGGAGGGGTTGGCAGTTTGGGTGAGGTCGACGGCCTGGCTGGCGGAGGGCGAAGAGGGCTGGAGGGTAAGTCGATGCAGCAACTGGAGCGCACCGGGGAGGTCGTTGGTTTCGAGGCGAAGCTGGGCCAGCGCGAGGAAGTCGCTGGGGATGAGGGAGTTGCTGAGCTGCTTCTGATCGAAGACGAACTCGCGCAGGCTGCGGGCGGCGGGGTAGTCGGGCGGCCGCGGCGGGCTGGGATGGGCGAGGGTGTTGGCGGCGGCGGTCAGGATGTCCGGCGAGGGCGCGGTTTCAGGGGAGGCGCGGTAGGCGTCGAGCAGCGGCTGCAGGCGCCCAGCCCGCGCGGCGAGAACGATGCGGGCGGAGGCGAACTGCGCGTTCTCCTGCTGCTGCTTCGCCGGGATGGTGTCGAGCAGGGCCTGGGCTGGGGCGTCCTGGCCGAGTGCGAGGTAGGAGTCAAGGAGCTCCAGCTGGAGGGCAATCACGCGGGAGGCGCTGTAATCAGTCGCTTGATTCGATGCGGACGACGCGATGGGGCTGGCCTGCTGGGCAAGCTGCAGGCGGCGGATGAGCAGCTGCTGATTGGCCTGCGGGTTGAGCCACGCGGCATGGTCGAGGTCGCCGAGCAGGGAGCCGGGGTCGGCGGCGGAGTTGGCGAGCGAGAGGATGAAGGCGACGCCATCGGCAGGGGATGGAGCGGATTGGTAGGCGGCCTGCAGGAGCTCGTTGGAGCGGTAGTTGCCGTTGCGGGCGAAGAAGGCGCGGAGGATGGCTTCGATCTCGGGGCGGAGGGTGACGGCAAGGCCGCGCTGGCCGAGCTGGCGGAGGGTGGTCTCGAGGCCGGTGTAGAAGGCCTCAGGAAAGCTGTTGCGCTGCTGCATACCGCGCAGGATGGCGAGCGAGGCGCGCCACTGGCTGATTGCCTGATCGCGCTGGGCGGCCGCGGGCGAGGTGTGCGCGGGATAGAGCATGACGGCGAGCGCGTTGTGGATGGCGACGGAGTCGGGGGCGAGCTCGAGGGCGTGGTTGAACTCGACGACGGCGGCGGGCAGGTCGCCGGCTTCGTTGCGGGTTTGCGCGAGATGCAGGTAGCCGGCGGTGGAGGTGGGAGCGCGTTCGAGCTCGGCGGGGAGGAAGTCTTCGGGGTCGGGCAGGGGCGCGGGCGGGGGCGCGGTTCTGGGTACGGTGTCGAGGTAGATGCCGAAGCGGCTGGCGTAGTAGAACCAGAGGTCGCCGGTGAGCTGGCGGGCAGGGTCGGCGTGGGTGGCGAGGCGGTCGGCGATGGAGGCGTCGAAGGCGAGGGACTGGGCAAAATCGGCGGGCGCGCCGGGGGATTTCGCGCTGGCGAAGTAGGTGAGGACGAGCGACGCGGAGGCGGGGCGCCAGATTGGCGGCAGGCTGCGGCCGCGGGCGGCGACGGCGGCGAGCGCGGCGCCCTGATCCATGTGGGCGAGGATGTAGTTGACGCCGTCGTCGCCGAGGGAGCCGTTGTTGCCGGCCAGCGCGGCGAGGGCGGGGCGGTCGCGGCGGAGGAGCAGGTCAAAGTAACGGTCGCGCTGGATGGTGTCCGTGCGGAGGGCGAGCGAGCGGCGGAGGCGGAGTTCGTTAGTCTCGTCGCCGGCGTCGCGCCAGGCTTGCGCGGCCTGCTCGAGGACGGCGACGGATGGATTGCGCGGGCCGCGCAGGCGGGCGGCGTAGGCTTCAAGCGTCTGGGCGAGCTCCGGGTAGGCGAGACGGCTCTGCTGGAGGGTGGTGTAGGCTGCGGCCTGCGCGGGGGCGTCGCGGAGGGAGCCGGTGAGGATGAGCTCCTTGCGCCAGGCGGCTTCGCGGTCGGTGAGGCCGGCGGCGGTGGCTGCGGTAAGGGCGAGCGAAGGGTCGGCTCCGGGGGCGTGCAGGCGGTCGAGCGTCTGGGCGAAGGCGAGTTTCTGCTCGGGCGTGAAGTACTGCTGGGCGGTTGCGCCGACGGCGGTGACGCCCTGGGTGAGCTGGGTATCGGCGGCGAGCTGGCGCTGCTGGAGCCAGGCTGAGCGCTGGGCGGCGCGGTCGGCGGCGGAGACGCCCTGATCTTCAAACTGGGCTTCGAGGTCGGCGGGGTAGGCGCTGGCGGTGTCGACGGTGCGGCGCGCGGCGGCGAGGGTGGTGAGGGCTTCATCGGGTTTGCCGAGGCGGGTGAGGATGCGGGCGTAGGTGGTGGCGGCGGGGGCAGATGGCTCTTCGTCGACGCCGGGGGTGTATCTGGGCAGGAGGAGGTCGGGGCCGGCGAGCGCGGCGCCCTGTTGGGCGAAGGCGCCGGCTTCGGCGAGGAGATTCCAGCCGGCGAGAGCGGCCGCGACGCGGAAGTCGTTGTCGGCGGAGGGAGTGCGGCCGGTGATGTAGGCGGTCTGGAGTGCCTGGACGGCTTCGGCGGGGCGGCGCTGGCGGGCGCGGAGCTCGGCGAGGCGGACCATCCAGGAGGGGTCTTTGTAGCTGAGGATGTAGAGGCGGGTGAAGTCGGCGGCGGCGGCTTCGAGCTGGGCGGGGTCGGAGAGGCCCAGGCGAAGCTCGAGGTCGACGCGGGCCTGGTAGAGGTCGGCACGGTCTTTTCGCACTGCTATCGCAGAGTTATAAGCCAACAAGGCGCCGGGGAGGTCCTCGAAGGTGGTGTCGACCTGGGCGAGGAGGATGGCGAAGCGGGAGTCGCGCGGGGATTGCTGGACGGTGGTGCGGAGGAAGCCGACGAGCTGCGGCTGGCGCTGATAGCGCAGGGCGTAGAGCGCGGCCTCCTGGGCGGTGGCGGAGTCCTCCGGGAAGGCGGAGAGCAGGGCGATGTACTGGTTGAGGGCGCCCTCGTAATCCTTGAGGCCGGTGAGCGCGGGGATGAGGCCGCGGCGGAGGAGGGCGATGTCCTGCCTGCGCTCGGCGGGGGCGAGCCTGGCGGTGTTGGCGGCGGCGAGCCGGGCCTCGAAGAAGGCTTTCAGGCCGGCGTTGTCGTTGGCGCGGGAGTAGCTGGCGGCGATGATGCCGAGGACCTGCGCGTCGTAAGGGGTGGCGGGCAGCAGCGTGAGGGCGAGGGCGCGGGCCTGCGCGGTGTCGCCGGAGTCGTTGGCCTTCTGCGCAGCCTCAAGGGTGAAGCTGCGGGCGAGCGTGGGGGTGGCGGCGCGGGAGGCTTCGAGCAGCGTGGCGATGGCGCGCGGAGGCTGGTTGGTGCGGGCGTAGAAGTCGGTCGTGGCGCGGACGACGCCGAGGATACGCGGGCTGGCGCGGTAGACGGAGTCGATGATGCGCGAGGCGGCGGGGATGTCCTTGCGGGCTTCGAGCGAGGCGGCGAGAGTGTAGCTGAGCTGGATCTTCTCGACGGGGTCGGCGGTGAGCGCGATCTGGCGGGTGAGGCTGCGTTCGTAGACCGGGGTGAGGGCGTGCGCCTGGGCCAGGGCGCCCAGGGCGGCGGCGTCGTCGGGCGTGGAGGCTTTGGCGAGCGCCGCGTCAAGGAGCGGGGGGAGCTCGGACTGGCGGTGCTGGGCGACGAGGACGTCGGCGCGAAGGCTGACGGCGGTGATGGCGGCGGGGTGCTCGGATGCGGCGCGGGCGGTGGCGGCGTCCACTGCGGATCGGGTGGCGGCGCGGGTGGCGAGCTGGAGGAGGCGGGCGCGCGCTTGGGTGCTGTCGTCGGCGGCGAGCGCGGCGGCGGTGTACTCGGCGATGGCTTCGGGGAGGTCGCGGCGGTTCTCGGCGATGGCGCCGGCCTCGTAGCCGTAGAGCGCGGGCTGATGGAAGCGGTCGCGGGCGGCGCGGAGCTGGGCGAGGGCGTCGTTGAACTGGAAGTAGTCCCAGAAGATGGTGGCGGAGGTGAGATAGCCTTCGGGCGTGCCGGGGTGGATGGCGGGGATGCGGCGCCAGAACGGTGCGGCGGCGCGGATGTCTTCGCCGCCGGTCGCGGTGGCTTCGGCGTAGAGGTCGCCGAGGGTGGCGAGGCGGCCGGAGCTGGCAGGATCGGCGGCGGCGAGGTTTTTCTCGATGGCGACGGCGCGGTCTAGCGAGGCGGAGGTGGGGTCGAGGTAGGAGAGCGAGCGGAGGACCGAGACGGCGCGGTCGCCCAGGTCGGGGTCGGCAGGGTAGAGCTCGGCGACCTGCGCGAGGAGCGGCGCGGCGGACTCAAAGTGGGAGTTCCAGATGTGGGCTTCGGCGAGCTCGCGGGCGGCGGCGGGGTTGGAGGATGCGGAACCCACCGATCGAGATGAGGCATCGATGGATGGGGCACTCAGAGTTGAGGGACGGGTGGAGTCTGGGATCAGGGTCTGGAGGTTGGCGAGCTCGGGTTGCAGCTTGCCGGTGCGGCTGAGATAGTCGAAGAACTCAGCGCGGAGCTGCTCGTCTTCCCACCAGTGGCGGCGGATGAGCGCGTCGTAGGCGGCGGGGTTGCGGGTGGGGATGGACTGGTAGGCGCTGAGCAGGTTGCGGGTGAAGACGAGGTCGTGCGGGAAGCGGTGTTCGGCGTAGAGGTTGAGCTGGAGGGCGAGCTGCGGGCCGGCGGAGCGGTCGCCGGACGGGTTGAGCTGGGGCAGCGTACCGACGCTGGCAAACCACTGGTCGAGATCGGTGCCGGAGAAGATGTCGGTTACCTGGCGCGTGAGGGCCGCGTAGGCCTCGCGGTTGCGCTCGCGGAGGTAGAGGCGGGCGAGCTTGTCGTACCAGGTGGGCTGCTGGAAGCGGGCGATGGCGGCGCGAAAGAGCTGTTCCTGCTGGCCGGAGAGGTTGTTCTGCTGGAGAAAGGTGGCGAGCCGTTCGTAGAGCAGCGGGTCGCCGGGGTTCAGGTCAAGCTGCCGGCGTAGAACCGCGAGCGCCTGCACGGGCTGGTTGACGGCGACCAGCCGGCCGACGTAGCGGTCGAGCAGCGCGGAGTAGGCTCCGGCGCCGGGGATCGGCGGAGCTTGCGGAGCGTAAGTGCCGAGGTTGAGTTGGGGGGCGGAGGGTTTGGCGGTTGCGGTCGCCGCGGCGGCGGGGGCGCCGGCGGTGGCGTCCGCTTCTACCGAGCTTGGATCGGGCTCGTTCGCCGAAGGGATTGTGGCCTGCGACTGGATCTGAGCCGAGGCGCTGGCGGCGGCGCTTAGCGGCATGCCGTTGGTCTCGGCCTTGAGCCTGGCGCCGAGTTCGGTGAGCATCGCGTCGTAGAGCGCGAACTCGCCGGCGGTATCACCCTGGCGGGCGTAGGCGTCGGCCATCAGGTTGGCGACGTCGACTCGCTCAGGCGACGTTGGGAAGCCGGCGAGGAACTCCTTGCCCGCGGCGATGACTTCGGCGGGCTCGCCATATTGGGTGTAGACGCGGACGAGCGCCAGGTGCAGGTTGGCGCGTTGCGGCGCGGCGGGGAAGCGCCGGTCGAGTTCGAGGAGGAGTTCGGCGGCCTTGGCGCGATGGAAGTAGCCCTGCGACTTGGCGGTTTCCGCGTTGTATTCGGATTGCGGCGAGGTGCCGTTGAGCCAGAGCGAGAGGATGCCGTTCCAGTAGCCCGGGCCCTGGTCGAGCGTGGCGATATCGCGATAGAGGGTGAGGTTGCCGGCGCCGAGCGCGATGGGCTGGTCGGGCGCGGAGAGCAGCAGGTCAACAAGGCCGGCGAGGCCTGCCTGCGCGGCGGGTTCGCCTGCTGGCAGATTGCCCGGTGACGAGGCCAGCGCGTAGTTGTAGCGGGCGGCTTCGGCGTAGCTGTGGATAGAGCCGGTCAGCGCGGCGAGGGTGGCAAGGTCGTTAGAAGTCCAGGCGGCGTTGCGCTGCTCGCGCGCGATGCGGAAGGAATCGATGGTCTGCCCGGCGAGGTCGAGGCGGCCCTGCTGCTGCTGGTAATAGAAGATGCGGGCGAGCCCATTGAGAGCTTCGGGGCCATCGGGGTGCGCGGCCAGCCGGGCGCGGGCGTCGGCGACAAAGGCGCGCTGGCGATGGGTTTGCGCGAGCAGCGCATAGTAGGAGCCGACGAGGTCCGCGGGCCACAGCGGCTGGAAAGCCTGATCGTAGACGGCGAGGGCGCGGTCTTCGTTGCCGCGGCGATATTCCAGCAGTGCCTGCGCACGGATGGGGAAGGCGGTGTCCTGCGGGAAGGCCTGGCGGAAGCGCGGGATGAGGGCTTCGGCGGCGGGGTACTGCTGCTGGTCGAGCAGGAACTGGAAGGCGCGGGCGTAGACGGCGGGCTGCGCGGGATAACGGGCCAGGAAGGCTTCGTAGGTGGCTTGAGTTTCGGTAGGCGGAAGGCCCTGTTCGGCAATGAGCGCGAGCAGCCGCTCGAAGGCGAGCCAGGAGCGCTGCGCGGTGGGGTTGTCGAAGCGCTCCGACGGCGGCGCGGGCGCGGCGGCGACTTCGCGAAGGGTCTGGACCTCCTGCGGGATACGCAGCTGGCGGTGGTAGAAGTCGGCAAGTTCGAGCCGGGCGCTGATCGGGTCTCTGGCTTTCGAGGTATAGAGCTTCCAGTCGGCTTCGGCGGAGGCGAAGTCGAGGGCAGCTTCGTCGGCGCGGGCGCGCAGAGCGTAGAGCTCGGCATCGGCGGGTGCGCCGGCGATGAGACGGGCAAGCTCGGCCTGGGACTCCTTCGGCGGGCGCGGGTAGAGCGCCTGCGCGGAGGGCAGAGACATGACGCGGTAGAGCGCGGCCTCGATGGTAGAGGCGCCGACGACGTGCTGCAGCCAGGGCGGGAGGGTGGCGCGGGCCGAGGGAATGGTTGTGGCAAGCGCCAACGTGAACACTCCCACGACAGCCTTCGCTGCGCCGCCGCGAGCTCCGCCGCGGCGAGTTGTGCCGCGGGGAGGATGGAGCAGGCCGGTTCCTGGTGGCACGGCGTCAGGGGATGACATCGACTTGCACCTCCTGACTGCCGAGGTTGTGGGCCACGTCTTCGGCGGTGACGGTGAGGGTGTAGCGGCCGATGGGCAGGTCGGCGGGGATGGTGAGAGAGCCAGTGTTGGTCGCGGCGCGGCTGTTCCAGCGCAGGCTGATGGGCGCGACGCCTTCAAGATGCGCGGTGAGGGTGCGAGTGGAAGAGGTGGCGGCCGCGTGGATCTCGAGGGTCTCGCCGCGATGCAGGCTGGCGCGATCGAGTTGCAGCTTGACGGTTGGCGGGGTGCTGGCGATGACGAAGGTCTTGGCTTCGTTGTAGGTGTTGCCGTGGATGTCGCGCAGGATCAGCCGCACGGAGTAGGTGCCGTCCTTCATCTCGGGCGGGGCGAGGAAGCGCGTCTCCCAGAGGCGGTTGGCCTCGTCGCCGGGCGCCTGCCGATCTTCCGTGGCGAGGTGGCGCAGCGGCTTGGTGAGGCCGAAGGGAAAGAGCGCGATGACGGAGGTGATTGCGGCGTCAGTGCGGACGCGGAGCACGGGGTCGCCGGGGCGGATGACGCGCGGGCGCAGCAGCGAGCGCGGGACGGCGAGGAAGCTGGTGTATGGCGTGACGAACTTGTAGCGGCGCGAGAGCCGAATGATCTCGTCGATGGCGGCGGCGGTCTCGCCGTCGCGGTCGATCTGCTCCAGCAGGGCATTGACGCGGGCCTGGGCCCAGATGCGCGGAAGCTGCGGATGAGCGAGGTCGTTTGCGGGCAGCGGTGTGGAGGCTTTGGCTTCGAAGCCGCGGCCTTCTCGCGAGCCGCGGGCAGTGAGTTGAAGATCCTTTTTACCGGGCGTGTACTGGCCGATCCACTGCGCCAGCGAGCCGGGGTAGAGGGAGTCGTCGAGCGGATAGACGAGGTGCGTGGATGCGGCGGGCGAAGAAGTGAGCGCGAGCCCGGCGACGGGGCTGCGGGTGAGTTTGGAGACGAAGGACTGCAGGTGGAAGTCGACGGGCTCGGTGGAGAGGACGGACTCGAGGAAGCCGGCGTTGCGCGAGAGATTGCGCAGCAGGATGAGGTTGGCGTCGTCGCCCACGGCAAAGACGCAGGTGTGCGGCGGGTGCGGCGACTGCTTCCAGCGGGCGGCGTATTGCGCGGCGATCCTTGCGGGGAGAACCGTTTCGCCGCGGTTGCTGCCGCCGTCCGAGAGCAGGACGAGCGAAGTGTCGGGGGCGCCGGACTGAGCGAGGCCGGCGGCGAGGGCTTTCGCGAGATCGGTGCCGCCGCGCAGCTTGCTGGCGCGCACGAAGTCGAGCGCCCGCTGGATCGCCTGGGCGTCGGCCGCGACCGGCTGCGGCTGGAACGGCGTCACCGTCTGGTTGAAGAGCAGCACGTTGAAGCGGGCCGACGAACCGGACTGCTGCAGGCTGCGCAGCACGGCCTCAAGCGCGGCGTAGCTGCGTTCGAGCTTCTCCCACTGCATGGAAAGTGAGTTGTCAAAGAGCAGGATGACGGTGCGGGGGGGGGTGTCTGGCGCGGCAGGCTGGGTGGCCGCGGCTTTGGAGTCGGCGAGCAGCAACTGGGCTTCAAAGAAGCCGGGCTCGGGCGCGGGGGCGCGGCTGCCGGGGCCTTCGTTCAGCGCGGTGCCGGCGTCGGGCAGGGGCGCGTTGGGGTTGCGATAGGTGATGATCTCGAGCTTGTCGGCGGCGCCGGGTGAGAGCCGCCAGGTGGCCTGGAAGTCCTCGTCGAGCGAAAGGTTCGAGGCTTCGAAGCTGCCTTCCACGGTATGCGGATCGGGTGCGGTGAGCCTCAGCGGATAGAGCTTGGAGGCAGTCTGGAGGTCCTGAAACGGGTGCGCGCTGCGCAGCAGGAAGTGCAGCTTGAACGTGCCGGCGGATTGTTTCTGCGCGGCGTCGGGCTTGAGCGGCAGCGCGAAGAACTGCTTGAAATCCGTGGCGGTGAGGCGCTGGTGGTATTCGAGTTCCAGGCGCTTGGTGCCGTAGGCCGGGATCGGCACGATCCTGGCGGTGAAGAGCGACGTGGTCTTGGGGTCAGTGGAGTCGCGCTCGCCGGCTTCGAGCAGGCCGGGGTCGATGGCCTGCATGCGGGCCTGATCGTAGATCTGCTCGGCGCGCTTGCGCTCCAGGATGACGGCCGGGATGCGTACCGGGCCGTCCCAGACGGCGAAGTCCGAGACCGTGGCGCCGGTGGGCAGCGAGAAGCGATAGGTGCCTTCCTCGATGTGGTTGCTATGGTTGGCGAAGATCTGCACGATGGAGACGTGGGCGTCGCCGTTGTCGATGACGATGTCGACCGACATCTCGGCGAGCGAGAGGATGGAGGGATCGGGCACTTGCTTGTCCTTGGGGATGAGCACGCCGGTGTCGGCCCGCGCGGGGCTGGTGAGGGAGACGAGCGCGAGCAGCAGGGGGGCAAGGCGCCAAAAGCTCACGGGAGGCGCTCCTCGGCGATGCGGACGAGGCCGTTTTCGGTGCCGACGTAGAGCTCGCCGGCGCGCGCGGCAAAGGCCGTGACGTTGAGCGAGGGCAGCCCGCGGGTGATGGCGGTCCAGCGCCCGGTGGCCGTGGTGTAGACGAGCATGCCGTGGCCCAACGTGCCGGCATAGATGTGCGTGCCGGTGGCGAGGAGGGCGTTGGGATTGATGACCAGATCGGAGGGTGTGCCGGCGGGAAGGTCCAGGGGGCTGAAGGCGCTGCTGCGGTCTTTGCCCGTGGTGAGGCGCAGCAGGCCCGCGCCGTAGGTGCCGACCAGTTGGCTGCCGTCGGGCAGCGCGGCGAGCGCGGTAATCCAGTTGTGCCTCAGGCCGGAGTTGGTGACGGTGAAGTTGCGGCTGACGGCGGCGGAGTCGAGCACGGAGAGGCCGCCGAGGGTGCCGGCGAGCAGGTGATCGCTGGCCGGGCTGCCGGAGAGCGCGTAGACGTGGTTGTTGACCAGGCCTTGAAAGCCGTAGAGGCTTTCGGCGCCGGCGGGTGTGATGAAGGTGATGCCGGCGGGCGTGGCCAGGACGGTGCCGGCGTGGGTGAAGGCGACGTCGGTGACATGGTCGGAGATGAGCCCGTCGCGCCGCGTGAGGACCTGGCGGGGCGTGCCCTGGCGGTCGAAGAGGACGAGGCCGTTGGCGGTGGCGGCGGCGATGGTTTGGCGGGCGGGGTCGAGCACGATGCGGTTGATGCAGAAGAGGTGATCGTCCTCAAAGTGCTGGATGGCGTTGGGGCCAGCACCCGGCGGGAGGACGTCCAGGCCGTGGTCGAAGAAGCCGACAAAGAGGCGGCCGTTGGGGTCGAAGGCCAGCGCGGAGATAGTGCGGTCGGCGAGGGCCGGTGTGGCGGAGGCTGCAGGGGCAGGCAGCGCGGGCGTCCAGCCGGTTGGGCTGCGCACCAGCAGGACGCCGCCGGCGATGGCGTAGAGCGGCGCGGAAGGGTTTGGCTGGGCGAGGAACTGGTCTATTCGGGGATGGTCTGCAGCACGGTCTGGGGCGTCGCTGCTGTCGGGGCCGGCGGCAATGGAGATGGAGGCGTTGGCCAGATGCGCGCGGGCGTCAAGACGGAGTTGCTGGATGCCTTGATCAAACGTGCCGACGGTGAGTTGCGAGGCGCGGGCGTCCAGCGCGAGTGCACGGCTGAACAGCCCCGGTGCGAGAACGCGCGCGGGGCGAAAGGCTGCGGCCGAGTCTGCCGGCGTCAGGTCGAATTCGGCGATGCCGAGCGGGGTTCCGGCGAAAGCTTTGCCATTAGCGACGGCTATGGCTTCGACCTGGTTGTCGGGCAAACCCGAAGAGGTGTCGGCGTGCTCGGCACTGCCGCCGTGCAGGTAGAAGAGGCCTGTGAAGCGGGTGCCAATGAAATAGGAGGCGGCGCCGGCGGCGGCGAGCGAGGTGACTTCGAGGCGCGCGGGATCGGTTCCGGGAAGGCTGAAGCGGACCGGTGCGAGCTCTGCGCCAGTGAAGAGGAAGACACCGGAGTTGCGAGTGCCAAGCAGGACATCGCCGGTGGCAAGCGGGAGAACGGCGGTGAGGTCGCGCGCGCCGGCAGCGGCGGGGAGCAGCTGGCGCAGAGCCGCGCCACCCTGAGAGTCGCGGCTGAGCAGGAGCAGCCCGGCGCCGGCGGTAGCGAGCAGAAGCTGCGGCTCGGAGGCGCCGCGCAGTCGGGCCGTCGCGAGCTGGACGATAGGTGCAACGGGCAGTTCGAGGCCGGTGCGCAGCGTGCGGCGCAGGCTGCCGTCGGGAGCGTAGACGCTGAGGCCTGCGGAGCCGGCGAGGTAGAGATCGCCCGCAAGGAACGCGCCGCAGGTGAAGGCGTTCGCAGAGGCGACGGGTTCAAAGCCGGAGTTCCCCCCAGCGGGAGATGAAAGGTCAAGGGTCTGAACTGAGAAGCCAGCGCGGCTGCCAGCGGCGAGGCTGCGGGACGCGCCATCGAGCGCCCGTTGCGCGGAAAAGAAGGCCATGCCGACGATCCCCGCCAGCAGGGCGGCGGGAAGGGCCACAAGCAGAAAGCGCTTCGTGCTTCGCATGGTGAGGCTCGGTCTTTTTGACCCTCACCGTCGGGCGAAGGTGACACAGCGTAGCACGACTTTGCTCAGCGGAAAAGTACGCTGCGAACTACGTGGCGCCGGCCGGCCGGCCGAGCGTTTCGGGGATCCAGAACCACATGGCGGCGGCGAGCAGAAACGCGGCGGAGCTGACCAGGAAGGCCGCCTCAAAGCCATGCCGGTCGGCCAGCGAGCCGACCGCAAAGGGCGCCGCGGCCGAGGCGATGCGGCCCGTGTTGTAGGTAAAACCCTGCGCGGTAGAGCGGATGCGCGTCTCGTAGACCTCGGCGGTGACGGTGGCGAAGCCGGTGAAATAACCGGTGGCGCTGAAAGCCACAAACGGCGCGAGGAAAAAGAGCGGCACCGGCGAGCGCAGGGCGCCGAAGACCAGCATCAGCACGGCGGCGGCGAGCAGGTAGATGACATAGGTCCGCTTGCGCCCGAAGCGGTCCGAGACGAAGCCGAAGCTGACGTAGCCGAGCCACATGCCAAGCTGCATGAAGACGACGATCGCCGTCATGGAGTGCGACGCCAGGCCGATGCCGCCGTGCGCAACCGGCAGCGAAAGATACGCCGGAACCCAAAGGTTGAAGCCCCACCAGGCGAAGAGGCAGCAGGCGTTCATCAGCGTGAGCGCAACGGTGAGCGGCAGCAGGTGGCCGCGGAAGAGCGAGACAAAGCTGGCCGCGGCGGGTGCGTTCGCCGTCAGCGCGCGCGAGGCTCGCCAGGCCGCTGGCTCCTCCACGCCGCGCCTGATCCAAAGCGTGATCAGCGCCGGCGCGAGTCCGACGAAGAAGACGCCGCGCCAGCCGGCTACAGGCATCACCAGCATGACAACCAGCGCCGCCAGCGCGTAGCCGATAGCCCAGGAGCTTTGCATCAGGCCAAGCGCCTTGCCGCGATGCTCGGCGGGAAAGTTCTCGCTGACCAGCGATGCGCCCGAGGCCCACTCGCCGCCCATGCCGAAGCCGAGCAGAATGCGAAAGACGGCGAGCTCGACGAAGCTTTGCGCGAGCCCGCAGGCCGCGGTGAAGACCGCATAGATCAGCACCGAAGCCATCAAGGCGCGAGTGCGGCCGAAGCGGTCCGCGATGAGGCCGAAGCCGAGCCCGCCGATCGCCGCGGCCACCAGCGTGATCGAGCCCAGCACGCCGGCGCTCGATTTGCTGAGGTGCAGATCGACAATGAGCGACGCGAGCACGAGCGAGTAGAGCATCACGTCGAAGGAGTCGAGCATCCAGCCAAGCGAAGCGGCCAAGAGGGCTTTACGCGCAGAGGCCGGTGCGTTGACGAGCCAAGCCAGGTACGGCTTCGTGGGGTGCTGAACGCTGTGCGTGTCCTGTGTCATGCGCGGCCGTAGCCGCCGCCGCCGGGCGTCTCGATGCGCAGGCGGTCGCCGGGATGGAGCTCAATGCGGGCTTTGGCGGGCAGGCGTTCCAGCGTGCCGTCCGCGCGCAGGATGGAGTTGCGGCCGGATGCGCCGGGTGCGCCCGACTCAACGCCGAAGGGCGCGCCCCAGGGGCAGGATTCACGGCGTTCCGTGAGGATGGTGGCGGAGGTCTCGGTCAGCGCCTCGTACTCGCGGATGAGGCCTTCGCCGCCCGCGAAGCGGCCCGTGCCGCCGCTGCCCTGGCGAAGCGCGTAGCTGCGGATGCGGATGGGCAACGCCTGTTCGAGCGCTTCCACCGGCGTGTTGCGCGTGTTCGACATATGGGTGTGGACGCCGGAGATGCCGGGCAGTCCGCCGCCGGTTCCATCCGGGCGTCCCCCCATGCCTCCGCCGGCGGTCTCGTAGTAGGCGAAGGGCTGTCCGGCGCGGCGGTCGCCCGCGGGGAACGTGCCGCCCAAGGTTACGTTGTTCATGGTGCCCTGGCTGGCGGCGGGGATTCGCTGCGGCAGCGCGCGGGCGAGCGCGCCGAGGACCACGTCGGTGATGCGCTGCGAGGTTTCGACGTTGCCGCCGGCGACCGCGGAGGGATGGAGCGCGTTCACGACCGTCCCTGGCGGCGCGATCACGCGGATGGGCCGCGAGATGCCGGCGTTGTAGAGGACGTCCTCCGTGACGAGGCAGCGGAAGGCGTAGAGCGTGGCCGACATGGTGATGGCGAGGTTGGCGTTAACGCCGCCCGAGGTCTGCGCGTCGGTGCCGGTGAAGTCGACCTCCGCGCCGTCGCCAGAGATGCGGATGGCGCAGCGGATGTGGACGCGTGCGTCCGAGAAGCCGTCGTTGTCGAGCGCGTCGGAATATTCGAACGTTCCGTTCGGAATCTCTGCCAGGGTGCGGCGCAGGATGCGTTCGGCGTAGTCCTGCGTGAGCGCCGCGTAATGTGCGGTGCGCTTGAATCCGTAGCGGCGCACGATGTCAAGCAGGCGCTGCTCGCCGACGCGGTTGGCCGCGATCTGCGCGGTCAGGTCGCCCTCGCGCTCATCGGGCGTGCGCACGTTGGCCACGATCAGCGCGAGCACATCGGGCACGATACGGCCCGCCGCGACGAGCTTGATGGGCGGGATGATGAGGCCCTCCTGAAAGACCTCACGGGCCAGCGGCATGGAGCCTGGGCTCATGCCGCCGACGTCGGAATGGTGGGCACGATTGGCAACGAAGAATGACCGGTTTGGCGCCGGCTTTGCGCGCTCAGAAAGACCGGCGAGACAAGCGTGATATCCGGCAGATGCGTGCCGCCGTGGAAGGGATCGTTGAGGATGACGGTGTCGCCGGGCTGCATGGCGACGTGGTCGATCGCGGCCTTGACCGAGAGCGGCATGGCGCCGAGATGCACCGGCAGGTGGTCGCCCTGCGCGATGGTCTCGCCGGCCGCGTCGTAGATGGCGCAGGAGTAGTCGAGGCGCTCCTTGATATTCGGGCTAAAGCCCGTACGACATAGTGTCACGCCCATTTCTTCGGCGATGGAGACGAAGAAGTTCTTGAAGATCTCGAACTCGATGGGATCGTGGCGCATGGTTCGTTCCTCGCTACAGAAGCCGGATCAGGTGCGGGTGATGATGAGGGTACCGGGAGCATCCAGGCGCCAGCGGAAGCCGGGTGTGACGACGTTGGTGGACTGACCGGTGATGATGATCGCCGGGCCTTCGCCGTGCATGCCGGGCAGCAGTTGGTCGCGATGGAATATCGCCGTCTGCACGGCTCGGCGCTTGAAGATGGTGCTCCGGATGGCGGTGGGCTGAGGCGCCGGCATGGGCTCGGCTGGTGCGTGCAGCAGGGCAAGTGGGGGCTTGTCGGTCCGGCCTACGGCCTTGAGGCGAAGCTGCACGATCTCCGTAGCACGCGCCGGGTTGGCATAGCCGTAGAGCTTCTGGTGCGAGCGATGGAAGGCCTCGCGAAAGTCGGGCGCGAGCGGGATCGCGATCTCGTAAGCCTGGCCGGTGTAGCGCATGTCGAGCGAGGGCTCGAGGAGGATGTCATTCTCGATGAAGCCCGCCGAGCGAAGCTCATCGTGGGCACGGGCGATGAGCGGCGCGAGCGCCTCGTGGAGCGACGCCTCGGTGACGGCGGAGGTGGGTTTGAGGATCGAAGCGGAGTAGTCGCGGGTCACGTCGGCGAGCAGCATGCCGAGCGCGGAGAGCACACCGGAGTGCCGCGGGATGAGGACCGTGGCTATGTCGAGCGATTCAGCCAGGTCGCAGGCATGCAGGCCGCCGGCGCCGCCAAAGGCGAGCAGCGCGAAGTCGCGGGAATCGAAGCCGCGCTGCACGCTGACGACGCGGATCGCGCGCTCCATATTGGCGTTGGCAATGCGCAGGATGCCTTCGGCCAGCGCGCGGGTGCTGAGCTTGAGCTGCTGCGCGAGCATGCGGGCGATGGACGCGGCGCGTATAACGTCGAGCGTCATACATCCGCCGAGAAAGTAGGCAGGATCGAGCCGGCCGAGCAGCAGGTTGGCGTCGGTGACGGTGAGCTCGGAGCCCTTGCCGTAGCAGGCTGGCCCGGGGTCGGCGCCGGCGGACCTGGGGCCGACACGGAGCGAGCCGCCCTGGTCGATGAAGGCGATGGAGCCGCCGCCCGCGCCCACGGTGTGGATGTCGAGCACCGGCAGACGCACCGGGAAGTCGCCCACGACAGAATCGTTGGTGGTGCCGATGACGCCGTCGATCAGGCTGACGTCGGTCGAAGTCCCGCCCATGTCGAAGGTAATGAGACGCGTGAAGCCAGATTCCGCGCCCACGGCCTGCGCGCCGACCACGCCCGCGGCAGGCCCGGAGAGGATCGTCTGCACGGCCGCCCGCGCCGCGTGCGAGGCCGAGATGGAGCCGCCGTTGGACTGCATGATGCGCAGGGGCCGGCCGTGCACGGTGGCGCCGAGACCTTCTTCAAGCCGGGTGAGATACCGCGCCATCAGCGGCGTTACGTACGCGTTGACGGTGGTGGTGGCCCAGCGCTCGAACTCCCGGTACTCGGGCAGGATCTGGTGCGAGGCCGAGACGGTGAAGCCGGCGGCGGTGAGCGCGTCGGCGAGCATGCGCTCGTGCGCGGCGTTGGCGTAGGAGTGCAGCAGGCAGACAGCGACCGACTCGACCGAGTGCGCGCGCAGGGTGTCGATCAGCCGGGCGATCTCTTCAGGCATGATCGGCTCGAGCACGGAGCCATCGGCAGCGAGGCGCTCCTGAATGCCGAAGGTGAGGCCGGGCTCGATGAGCGGACGGCGCGCCTCGACCATGAAATTGTAGAGCTCGGCGCGAGTCTGCCGGCCGATGAGCAACACGTCCTCAAAGCCGGCCGTGGTGACCAGCGCGACGCGTACGCCCCTGCGTTCAAGCAACGCATTGGTCGCGACTGTCGACCCGTGCGTGATCTCGGCGGCGGCAGCCTCACCGGCCAGCTCGCGGATGCCGTTCAGGATGGCGCGCGACGGATCATCGGGCGTGGAGCGCAGCTTGTGCACGCGTATGCCGTTCTCGTCCAGGCACAGCAGGTCGGTGAAGGTGCCGCCGGTGTCAATGCCGATGCGCATCGGCGTGGGCTTCGCGCTCATTCGGGGTATCTCTGCCGGATGAGCACCGTGCGGTCGAGCGCGTCCGAGACTTCAAGCACCTTGAGCCGCAGGTCGGGATCGAGCTTGTTATTGGCCAACCACGCGTGCACGGCGGCCTGCGCCTCGGGGCTGTGCTGGCCGTCAACGAATGCGCCCAACCATGCGCCCAGGAAGAAGATCTTCCGATTAGCCTTGATCGTTGGCAGCGCATCGAGCGCGCGAGTGAGATATGGCTCGGCGAGTGCGGTCTGATTCCAGCTGTTGAACGCACGCAGGCTCTGCGTGATCCAGTCTTCCTGGCGTGTGGGGCTGTGCAGATACTCGTCGAAGTAGCGGGCCTTGACTTCGGCCGACGGCGTTCCGGCTTCGACCGCATAGGCATATTTCTGGCCTTCGCCGCTGTGGTCCTTCGCCTTCTCCGCGGCGTAGAGCGTCTGCGCGTCGGGATCGTTCATCGCGATGAGATGGCCGATGAGGTTCCAGCGGTCGAGCGGCTTGAGCGGCATGCCGGGAACGTTCAGCGTGCCGGCAAGCATCTGCTTCATCTGCCCCAGCGCCTGCGGCGTCTCCGCGATGCCGGTGAAGGTGCGGAAGTTCACGATGCGCAGGTTCAGCGTGGGCGCCTGCAGCATGCGATCCGACACCACGCCCTCGGCACCAGGGAGCAGCGCTTCCCTGCTCTTCTGGCCCAGGTAGGCGTGCAGCGCGGTCGCCACGCGTCCCCCGTTGATGCGCGCCAGCGACTCGTCCGACTCGCCGGGCAGCGCCTTCAGGGCAAGCTCGACAAAGCTGCGCGGAGCAGAACGCGCAACATGGACGTTCTCCCACAGCGCACCCCACAGCTGCGAGCGGAGCAGCGGATCGAGCGTCTTGGCCTGGGGCATGACGATGCCCTGCGAGACCGCCTTCTCGCTGATCGGATCGAGCAGGAAGCGCCCGTAGGCCTGGTCGCCGGAGTTGGCAAAGAGGTACTTCGGGCAGGGCCTTCCCGCGTACTGCGGCAGCAGCAGGTCCGCCTTGTTCCAGGTCACGCGAAGCGTCTCGGCGGGTGCGTGGTCAAAGACCAGCAGGAGCTCGGTGCTGATCGGCCAGAGGGCATTCGCGTGAAGCACATCCTGCTGGCGCAGCGTCAGCGCCGTCATGCTGTTGTCAGCAGAACAGCTCCATTGCGCCTCGACCTCGGGCATGCCGCGCTGCAGGATCCAGGCCCTGGCCCAGGCCTGCACGTCCTGGTGCCTGCCGGCCTGATCGCCCGCGGTCTCGAACGCTCGCACCAGATCGGCCCATTGCGCGTTGGCGTAGGCGTGCTCTTTCAGGTAGAGCCGTAGGCCGTTGCGGAAGCTCTCGCTGCCAATGAAGAAGTCGAGCTGCTTCAGCACGGCCGGCGCCTTCTGGTAGACGATGGCTCCGTAGGCGCTCTTGGCGTCCTTGAGGTTAGGTATGTTCTGGAAGATCGGCGTCGTGCCCTGGGTCTCGTCGATGCCGTAGGCCAGCGGCTTGATGTCCTCGTAGAAGTGCTTCCAGGGCAGCTGCGCGGGCTCGAGCTCGGCCAGCGCCTTGTAGGCCATGTACTGCGCGAAGCCTTCCTTGAGCCAGAGGTCGTCGAACCAGCGCATGGTGACCAGGTCGCCGAACCACTGGTGGCAGGTCTCATGCAGCACCAGGATGTTGCGGCGGAAGTAGTCGCTGGCCGTGGGCGCGGTTCGGAACAGCACGCCGTCTTCGTTCAGGAAGGTGGCGCCGGCGTGCTCCATGCCGCCAAAGGGAAAGCCGGGGATGAGCACGAGGTCGTACTTGGGAAAGGGGAACGGCTGCGCGAAGTAGTCGCTGAGCCAGGCGATGCCGCGGCCGGCCATCTGTTGCACCTGCGGCGCCTCAGCCTGCGCCCGCGCCTGCTGCGATGCGCGCACATAGATGCTTGGTTCCTTCGGGTTCAGCGACGCGATCTTCGCGAACGGACCGGCGGCGAAGGCGAACAGGTAGGTGGAGATAGGCAGCGTCTCGGAGAAGATGGTCTCTGAGTTGGTGCCGGATTTCGTCACGCTCGTCGCAGCCGTGTTGGAGATCGCCGTCCAGGCTCCGGGATGCGCGACATGCAGCGTAAAGCGAGCCTTCAGGTCCGGCTGATCGAAGCAGGGGAAGGCCATGCTGGCATCCATCGGGACGAAGAGCGTGTAGAGATACTCGTTGCCGTCATCGCGATCCTGGTAGCGGGTGAAGGCCTTGCCGGCCGCGGCGGACTGGCTCTTGAAGGCGATGCGCAGCTCGTTTTCCCCATGCCGCAGCATCGCTCCCGGCAGGTTCAGGTGGCCGTTCTCGAGCTCGACAGGAATGCTCCTGGAGTTCAGCGAGGCCGTGGCGATCTCCCCATCGCGGTAGTCGAGCGCTAGATCGCCGGAGCCGCTGTCGTTGAACGCGAGGCTCTCGTAGCCATCGATGGCGGGCTCATGCGCGCGCACCTGGAAAGCCAGCGAGTAGCGCAGGTTCGAGAGGCGGGCGGCGCGAGCCACGGCCAACTCACGCGACACGCCGGGCCCGGCCGGCAACGCAGAGGCAGAGGAGGCGCACACACACATTTGGATGGCCACAAGCGCCGCGGCGAGCAGCGGAAGCGCTTTCTGGGCCCGAAGCCGACGGTCAAACGCCATGGTTCTCCTAGGAGCTTTCATCGTACTTGATCGCGCTGCGCGACCCGCTTATGCGCGCCCAGCGAGCCCGCGCCCAGGACGCCAGGCGATGAAGGTATAAAATCAAACCATGTCGCGTGGCTGGGAGAGCAAGTCCATCGAGTCGCAGCAGGCTGAAGCTAACGAGGCGCCATTAACTGCGGCTGAAAAGAACGCCAAGGTCGTCGAGGCCCGCGGCAACATGGCCGCCGACGCCGACCGCAAACGCCAGCGGCAGGCGCTCGAAATGCAGCGCGAGCGCATCCTCTCCGAGCGCACATCCAGCCCGCACCGTCGCACCGCGCTTACCAATGCGCTGGCGGATATCGAAGAGAAGCTGGCTGAGCTGGGCTGGACGATCCATCTTTAGGTAAGGGGGCTCTAGGCAGCCTGCTCTCCGCAGCGTGCTGGAGCTCAGCCGCGGGTCCGGTCTGCCTTCGTTCCAAGCGGCGGCCTACTTCCGCCCAAAGCGGTAGACCACGCCGACATTCACGCCCTTGCTGTTCTGCAGTGTTCCGCCGTAGGTCGTGCCCAGGTAGTTGGGCGCGACGCGCAGCGCCAGGTTGGGATAGAAGTTGTAGTCCAGGCTGACGCCCACGCTGAACGAGGCCGCGTAATCCCCTGTCCAGACGCCGATGTCGGCCGCACTCAGGCCTTTGGAGTCTCCGGCGAACTTGCCCAGGCCTACGCCGCCCTCGGCAAATCCGCTGAGCGAAAACTTCTCCCGCGCCACGAAGCGCAGGCTGGGTCCGGCCATGAAGCTGTACTCGGAGATCTGCGGATTGAACGTGAGCACGTTGCCGCTGGGCAGCACGTTGCCGATCTTGGCCTCGCCATAGGCACCCCGAACGTCAGCGGCGACGCCGAGCCGGGGGTTGAAGGCATACATCGCCGAAGTAAAGAAGGTCACCTCGTTATTCTGCTGCAGATACTGTCCGCTGCGAAAGCGCAGGTAGCCGCCGCCACCGGCGACCTCCCACTTGTGCCCGTACGTTTCCTCGACGGTGCGGGCGATCCGCGCCTTGCGATTGGCGCTGGACTCGCGCCGGGTCCGATGCACGCTCTGCGCCGCGGCTGAAGACAACGCTCCGGCAACCACCAACACGACCGCGAGCGCGGCCACCATGCCAACCAGCCTCTTCCACGAACCCCTCAACGAACCGAAAATCAACGTGTTCACTCCTGCCGTGCGTTTGCGCTTCTGGTACGCGGATGCGTCTCCGCTACGATGACACCGGCGAGGCAACAGTCCAACCGTCCGGGGTCCATCTACTATTAGAACATTCATCGTCGCGCACAGGAGCCTGCGCGCAGGCGAGACGCAAAGGAATCGGAACAATGGCCACGCAGCGCAGATCAGGGTATGCAGGCAAGGGAGGCTCGAGCGGCCGTCTTGGTCCCTTCCTGTTGGGAGTTATCTTCACGCTGCTCGCCCTGTTTGGTGGTGGGTGGCTCTACCTGCGTTACGGCCATCCGCCGGTCGCGGTTGCCGACCACGCCTTCCCCATGGAGGCGCAGATCGTCCATGTGCCGTTGGGAAACCGCATCGCCCGAGAGATGCAGCAGCCGCCCTTCGGCATCAGCGAGGACGTCTTCGAGGCCGGGGCAAAGATCTACAGGGTCAGTTGCGCTGGATGTCACGGCACCCCGGGCCACGACAGCCCATACGCCAGGTGGATGTATCCCGGCGCGCCGCAGCTTTGGAAGAAGCACGCCCGCGGCGGCGTGGTGGGCGTCTCGGATGACGAACCGGGCGAGACCTTCTGGAAGGTGAAGAACGGAATTCGCCTGACCGGCATGCCCGCCTACCAGCACATCTATACCGACGCCCAGATGTGGCAGGTGTCGCTGCTGCTCAAGAACGCCGACCAGCCGCTGCCCGACCCGGTGCGAAAGCTGCTGTCAAATGAGGCGGTTACCGGGATGGCGGAGAAACGCTGATGGAAAAGATCAGGCATAAAGATTTCTTGCCAACTGTCTTTCAATAGGCTTACTATCCGTTTCGCGCTCGGTGCAGTTTACCTTTCCGGCAAACGCGCCAGGGGGCCTTTGAGGCTAAAGCCCGTACGGACAAATTCCTGAACTAACCAACGCATGACGGGGCGATAAGACCCATCAGCGTGCTTTGGAGCGAAAAAAACATGGCTTGGTACGCATACTGCATCGCCGAACGTCAATCCTTTCCTGAACTAGCCCGCCACCGCCGCCCGATGCCTCTGACCGGAATCAATGGTCTGTTCGGGAATCAAACCTTCCTCTTTCCTGCCGGCGATCTCGCCGTCATCGTCTCCGAACACCAGGCCGATGACAGCGCTCGATTCGACCAGCAGGCATCCCGAGATCACGCCCGGGTGATCTCCGATTGCTTCAAACTCTCCACCGTCCTGCCTTTCCGTTTCGCTACCACGTTCGTTGATGACGACGGCCTGCGCCGCTCGGTCCGCTCCAATCAGAGGCACTTTCTAGCCAATGTCGAGCGGCTGCGCGGCAAAGCCGAAATGCACCTCAAGGTGCTGGTGGACGATACCTGCCCGGGTAACGCCGCCCGCGACATGACCGTCGGCCAGCAGTACCTGACCAGCCTGCGCGAGAGCGCCGGACGCCAGCGCGAGCGCCAGTCGAAGGCGCGCGCCCTGTCCGTCCAGATGCATCGCATGTTCCTGCCAATCGCCGAGGAGATCACCTGCAAGCGAATGGATTCGGGCAAGCTGCTGCTGGATATCGCTCACCTGATCGACAACAAGACCGTGGAGCGCTACCAGAACAAGTACTCGTCCGCCACCCAGGAGCTCAAGGAGTGCCGCATGCAGCTCTCCGGGCCCTGGCCTCCGTATCACTTCGTGCAGCGCCACTCCGCCGCTCACGCCGGCCACGCATAGGTCCAGGCAGATCGTTTGAACGCCAACACCCTCCCCCAACCGGGAGGGTGTTTTGCTTTCACAGCCGGAATACGCCCTCGCAGCCCAGACGCCTCTGGTTTCCTATGGACGCCGAGCCGACTCCCGTGTTTCCATGGAGTTGTACAACTTCAGATGTAGCCGACTACAACTTCAGACTCACGAGGCCCCTTTTCATGCGCTCCTTCCTTTCCACACTCTCTCTTCTCGCCGCCACCGCGTTCGTAGGCCCGCTCGCCGCTCATGCCACAACCTACGATCTGTTCACCATCACGCCGTACGCGGCAAATTCTGGAGATACCCAGACCCTCAGCTTCACGCTGCCATCCAGCCCCACGTCCACAAGCCTCGACTTGGGCGGCTTCTATGTGCTGGACACCGGCACCGCCGTAGTGGATGGCATCTCCTACACCGATAGCGATCACTTCTACTTCAACACGGCTGGTTCCCCGAATTACGGTGGCGTGTATGACGACAATTCCACCATTGAGGGGTATGGTCCACAACTCTTCAGCGGCAGCACATCGGTTCCAACCTTTACGTTGGGCACCTTCGATCTTTACCAGAGCAGCAATTTCATCGCGGGCACTACCACTCCGGACTACGTTCTCACCATCAGCACCGTCACGCCCGAGCCGTCCTCGCTTCTGCTGCTCGGGACCGGCGCCCTCGGACTGGCCGGCGCAGCACGTCGACGTTTCAGCAAGTAACCTCCACTCCGCAGCCGCACTTTCCCGCTTCAACGCTCCCTCCAGCAAGCCCTCACCGCGACCACGCCGTGAGGGCTTTGTTGCGCCCGCCCGCTGCCAGGTGCTCGGAATGGGAGAGGAAGTTCGAAATGGTGTCTCCTGGGAATAAAGCGCGAACCTCGGACAACCATCTACTACTTACCCGCAACCCTGTGGAAAATGTGTGGAACAAAGCTAATCCTGACCAGCATCTTCCCGATTTTATTATGCCGTTCAGCGCAACTAAATAATTTGCAAGGAAAATCTGGTTTGTGGTAGACGCTTGATTGCATTCATGCTGTTATGAGGTTGTACGACCGTAGTGCACGTGACTACAACTTCCGTTCTAAAAAGGTCTACTATCATGCGCTCGATCTTTACGACTCTACCTCTCCTCGCCGTCGCCATCCTCCTTCCCTCGCTCGCCCACGCCGATACATTCACCATCACCTCGGTCGCCGGGGGATCTCCGCCAAACCCCTTCACCCTCACCTTTACCGCGCCGGCCACGCCTGTTTCCGTACTTTCGCCTTCAACAACAACTTTCAGCCTGACGGTCAATGCGGTCAGGAACGGAGTTGCCGACAACGGAGACATCATCACCTTCTATAACACTGCCGGCAGTGGTGGCCTCTCCGACAACGACAGCTTCTTTGAACCCTTCGGGCCGCAGCTCTTCAGCGGTATGACCTCCAGCCCTACTTTCCTGCTGGGTACCTTCGACCTTTCCAATGAAGCGGCTGGTGGAGCGACGGACTACATCCTGACGATTACGCCCGGAGTAACGCCTGAGCCGTCCTCGCTTGTGCTGCTCGGCACGGGTGCCCTCGGCATGCTCGGCGCCGCAAGCCGCCGCTTCATCAAGTAACAACCAGCGCCGCCACCAAACCCGGGGCGACGCGCACTCGCGACGTATCGGGGAACGCTATTCGCAGATCACTCGGCGCCGGGACGTACACCGGAAAGCCCTCGTCTTCCTCAGGACGAGGGCTTCCTCGTTTAAGAGCATGTTTTCCGTCACTTACAGGGCCTCCGCTGGACTGCCCCTGCAACGAAAGACGTATCAGCTGGGACCCCTAAGTAGGACGTTGTTCCATAGACGCCCGACCGGGGGCATGGTCATATCAAGTTACCGAAGTTTGGTAACCAGAAACCTAAACTCCAGTACCTCGAAAGGTCCTCCCCAATGCGCACTTTCTCTGCTCTTGCACTGCTCGCCACTGCGTTCGCCGTCCCGGCCCTGGCACATGCAGACGACTATTTCTCAATCACGACGGTGCCTGGGTCCGGCGCTTCCCCCTACACCATCACCTTCGACATTCCCTCCAGCCCCACGCTGACCGTCAATGGTGACGGCACATTCAACGTGTTCACAACCACCACGATCAACGGCTCCACGGCTTCGGACATCGTCACCTTCTACCCCGGGGGAGATGGCGGTGGAATCACGGACAACAACAGCAACTTCGAACCGTTTGGCCCGCAGCTCTTCACCGGCACGGCTTCCGATCCCACCTTCCTCACGGGCACCTTCAGCCTCTCCAATGAGTTCCAGGGCGGTCCCGCGGACTACACCCTTACCGTCTCCGCCACCCCTGAGCCTTCCTCGCTTGTGCTGCTCGGCACCGGCGTTCTCGGTCTGGCCGGCGCTGCACGTCGCCGCTTCAGCAAGTAATCTGTCGAGGAACCCGAAACATCCCCTAAATCATGGCCGCAGGACCCCCATCGCGCACCTGCGATGGGGTTTTCCCTGCCTCGAAGTATCTCCGCAGGTGGAACTCGACCCTCCAAAGCAACCCCGCCCCGGACTACCTTTGCTTCTATCCGGGCATCCGTCTTAACGAAGACAGAGTGAGCGGCGTACTTTTGCGCCCTGCTCGATGACGATCGTCTTTGAGGAGAGAGCATGCACCGCAGTAAAACGACCCGTTCCGTTGCCGTGACCACTTTTGCCAGCACCATCTTCGCCAGCATCCTTGCCTCCGGCCTTGCTGCCCCCGCTCAGGAACCCAACCCCACCAGCGTTCCCGCACCCAGCGGCGCCGTCGTTACCCAGAGCGGCGACATCTTCTTCTACCAGGTCAAGGTCGTCCAGCGCGACATCGACGCAGTGAACTACCTGCATCGCAGCGGCTCGACCAAGGTGGCCTTTGAAGGCACGAGCCTGCTGCCCAATGCCAAGGGCGAGGCCATGGTGAAAAGCGAGCGCGGCAAGATCACGGTGGATGCGGAGTTCAAGGGCCTGACCCCGGCCAACGGCTTTGGTCCCGAGTACCTCACCTACGTCTTGTGGGCGATCAGCCCCGACGGCCGCCCCGCCAACCTCGGCGAGGTGCTGCCCGCCGGCACCAAGAACAACATCTCCGTCACCGTCCCGCTGCAGGCCTTCGGCCTCATCCTTACGGCCGAGCCCTACTACGCGGTCTCGACGCCCTCTGACGTCGTCGTCATGAAGAACATCTTCACCGACCAGACCAACGGCGTGCTGGAGAAGGTCGTTGCGCATACCACGCTCTATCCGCGCGGCCTCTACGCCTTCTCGACCGACGGCGCGCACACCGTGTCCAATCCCATCACGCGCAACGAGCACTCGCCGCTCGAACTCTATGAGGCCTACAACGCCGTGCGCATCGCGCAGGCTACCGGCGCGGACAAGTATTCGCCCGAGATCATGGCGAAGGCCAGCGAAGATCTGAAAAACGCGGCCGAGATGGACGCCAACAAGCACCGCGACGAGAAGATGGAGATCACCTACGCGCGGCAGGCCGTGGAGCGGGCTGAAGACGCGCGCGTCGACACCCTGCGGAAGAAGGCCGCGGAGCGCCAGCGCAACGCCGAGCTGGCCAAGGATCAGGCGCAGCAGCAAGCCGCCACCTCGCAGGCTCAAGCCCAGGCGTCGGCTCTGCAGGCCGAGCGCGATCGCCTCGCCGCGGAGAACGCCCGGCTGCAAGCCCAGCAGGCCGAGATGGCGAAAGCCAATGCCGACGCTGAAGCCGCGAATGCACACGCCAAGGAGCTTGAAGCAAACCAGCGTGCGGCCGCGGCCAATCAGCGCGCCGCCAGCGCCGAAGCCATGCGCGAGAAGCTGCGCGCCCAGCTAAACGAGGTGCTGCAGACCACCGAGACACCGCGCGGACTGGTCGTCAACCTCTCCGACGTGCTCTTCGACAGCGGAAAGTACTCTCTGAAGCCGGGGACGCAGGTCTCGCTCGCCCGCATCGCCGGTATCTTCCAGTCCTATCCCGGGCTGAAGATCCAGGTAGAAGGCTTCACCGACTCAGTTGGCGGCGACGAGTACAACCAGCGGCTCTCCGAAAATCGCGCCAACACCACCCGCGACTTCCTCATCAAGCAGGGCGTCTCGCCGGATAATATCACCGCGCAGGGCTACGGCAAGAACGATCCGGTGGCGGACAACAGCACCGCGCAGGGCCGCCAGCAGAACCGGCGCGTGAACCTGGTCGTCTCCGGCGACGCAATCGGCATCCAGCAGACCGCCGGCCCAGGCCAGTAAGACCATCTAACCCGAACCGTACGGCCGCTCTTCCTCGGGCGGCCGTTTCCGTGTGCGGCGCGGACGAGTTCGGCACGGTGAGGCATCATAGGAATGCTGATCATCTTTCGACCGCTTCATCAAATCACCGACCAGGACACATCCAAATGGAATCCCTTCGCGGCAAGATCGTCTTCATCACCGGCGCGAGTTCCGGCATCGGCCGCGCCACGGCTCTGGCGTTCGCGCAACAGGGCGCGCGGCTGCTGCTCTGCGCGCGCCGCATCGAGCGCCTCACCGAGCTTACCCGCGAGCTCGCCACGCTCCAGGCCGATCCTGACGTCTTCAGCTTCCGGCTCGACGTGCGCGACCGGGCCGCGGTCGAGGAGACCCTCTCGAGCCTGCCTGAAGAGTGGCGCGCCATCGACATCCTCGTGAACAACGCCGGCCTGAGCCGCGGCCTCACACCGCTCTTCGAGAACGATCCCGGCGACTGGGACGAGATGATCGACACCAACGTGAAGGGGCTCCTCTACGTCACGCGCTTCATCGTTCCGGGCATGATTGAGCGCGGCCGTGGCCATGTCATCAGCATGGGCTCCACCGCCGGCCACCAAACCTACGCTGGCGGCGCGGTCTACTGCGCCACCAAGTCAGCGGAAAACTCCATCATGGAGGGTCTGCGCATTGATCTCATCGGCAAGCCGGTGCGCGCCACCTCCATCGATCCCGGCATGGTCGAAACCGAGTTTGCCGAAGTCCGCTTTCGCGACAAGGAGAAGGGCGAGAAGATCTACAAGAACATCACGCCGCTGCAGCCGGAGGATGTCGCCGACGCCATCCTGTGGGCCGCCACGCGGCCGGCGCACGTGAACATCCATAACATCCTGATGACCACCATCGACCAGGCGAACTCGACCGTCTTCAATCGGCGCGGCTGATTCACCCCACGTGGCGACTCTGCAGCCGCACGCCGTCAGTTGGGCAGCTGCACACCCGAATCGACAATCTGGCCCCGCAGCGGCAGCCAAAGCGCGAAGACCGTGCCGTACCCCTGGCTGCGCCCATCTTCCAGGCGGCTGCGCATGTGCATCTTGCCCTGATGCTTGTCGATGATCCCCTTCGAGATCCACAAACCGAGCCCGGTTCCGGTCACATCCTTGCTGGTGTGGAACGGCTCAAAAAGATGCTGCTTCATGTTGGGCAGGAAGCCCGACCCGGTATCCGCCACCGTTACGCGCACGCCCTCGCGCAGAGTGCGCACGCAGGTAGCCATGCGCAGCCGCACGTGCAGCTTGCCGCCCTTCGGCATCGCGTCGTACGCGTTGCGGATGAGGTTGTTCAGCACCTGGCGCAGGTCGCCTTCGAGCAGCAGCGCCTCAGGCGTCTTGCGCATGCGCAGCTTCACCGCCACCTTGCGCGAGTTGAAGCGCGCCGCGTAGAGACGGAGCACGGCCGGTATCGTGTCGTTCAGGTCCACCGGCGCCGCCGCGGTCTGCTGCCGGTGGAACCGCAGCGTCTGCAGCGTAATGTCGGCGACGCGGGCAAGTTCGCTCTCCGCCAGCAGCGCGTAGCCCTTCACATCATCCAGCGTCTGCGCCGTGCGCAGCAGGTAGAGCAGGTTGATGACGGACTCCAGCGGATTGTTGATCTCATGCGCGATCGAGCTGGCCAGCTGCCCCACGGCGGCCAGCTTCTCGCTGCGCCGCAACGCCTCCTCCGCCAGGCGGGATTGCGTGATGTCCCTGAAGGTCACGACCGCCCCGCGCATCTCGCCGCCAACCACGATCGGCTGCGCCGACATCTCCGCCCAGAACATCGTCCCGTCTTTACGGAAGAGGTGGTCAGTCATGTTCGTGAACGGGGCATTGTTCCAGAAGACGTTATAGATCAGGCATTCTTCGCGTGGATACGCCCTGCCGTCCGGATAGTGGTGATGCACCATCGCGTGCATGTTCTGGCCCACCAGCTCTTCCGAGGTAAAGCCAAGCATGCGGAGCGCGGCCCGGTTCACAAACGTGCATCGACCCTCAAGGTCGACACCCCAGATACCTTCACCCGCAGAATCAAGCAGCGCCTGCCACGGCTGCTCCTGACTCCAGCCCGAGTTTCCCCCGTCCTTCCAGCCCCCGCACCGCGCTCGTCATCTTGGTCATCCCTTTTCGTGCGTCGCCACCTGCGACTGAGGGTATCGGGCCTGCAAGCGTGGCCCTCTGTGAGGTACAAAATCCGTCGTACTAAAGCGTTCAGCGAATAACGTCTTCTGCTATAGATGCCAGCAGTCGCCGTCGCGTCTACAGAGGCCCGTTCGGAGGCATCGGTAGGTGCATGCCGGCGCCCGCGTCAGCATCGAACGTTCATGCCCGAACTTCCCGATATCGAGGCCTATCTCTCCGCGCTGCGCACGCGCATCCTGGGCCGGCGCCTGCAGCGCGTCCGCCTGGAGAGCATCTTCTTTCTCCGCAGCGTCGCGCCGCCGCTCGCCGCGGTCGAAGGCCTTCGCGTCGCCAGCCTCAGGCGCATCGGCAAGCGCGTCGCCATTGGCTTCGAGCATGAGGACCCGGATCAAGCCCTGTGGCTCGTCATCCACCTGATGATCGCCGGCCGCCTGCACTGGCGCGATGCCGCGGCCAAACCGGTCAAGCTATCCCGCCGCGGCACCTTCGCCGCCTTCGACTTCGAGAACGGTTCACTCACCGTCACCGAGGCCGGCTCCAAGCGCCGCGCCTCGCTCCATGTGGTTCAGGGCCAGGCCGCGCTCCAGGCGATCGATCCCGGCGGCATCGACGTCATGTCCGTCACCCTGCCGGAGTTCCGCGACGCGCTCATGGCGGAGAACCGCACCCTCAAGCGCGCGCTCACCGACCCCCGCGTGCTCTCCGGCATCGGCAACGCTTATTCGGACGAGATCCTGCACGCCGCGCGGCTTTCGCCCATCCTGCTCACGCGCAAGCTCACGCCGGCCCAGTGGGAGTCGCTCTTCGCGGCCACCAAGTCCACCCTCGCCGCCTGGCGCGACCGGCTCCTCGCCGAAGCGGCTCAGGACTTCCCTGAGCACGTCACCGCCTTCCGCGACGACATGGCCGTGCACGGCCGCTTCGGCAAGCCCTGCCCGGCCTGCGGCCAGCCCATTCAGCGCATCCGCTACGCCGACAACGAGACCAACTACTGCCCGCAGTGCCAGACCCAGGGCAAGCTGCTCGCCGACCGCAGCCTCTCCCGCCTGCTGCGCGCCGACTGGCCCCGCAGCCTCGACGAGCTCGAAAGCCTGAAACGCCCCGCAAAGCTAGACCCCACAAAGCTAAAATAGACAGCAGAGACAAGAAGGCCTCCCATGATCCAGATCCCGCAATCCGACCTCATCGAATCCATCGCCGGCGCGCTGCAGTACATCAGCTACTACCACCCCGTGGATTACATCTCGAACCTCGCCCGCGCCTACGATCTGGAGCAGTCGCACGCCGCCAAGGACGCCATCGCGCAGATCCTGATTAACTCACGCATGTGCGCCGAAGGCCACCGGCCCATCTGCCAGGACACCGGCATCGTCACCATCTTCCTCAAGGTCGGCCTGGAAGTACAGTTCACCTCCGAGAACGGCGCGCCCGCCACCATGTCGTTGCAGGAGATGTGCGACGAAGGCGTGCGCCGCGCCTGGCTCGACCCCGACAACAAACTGCGTGGGTCCATCCTTCGCGATCCCGCCTTCAGCCGCAAGAACACCATCGACAACACGCCCTGCGTCGTGGAGGTCGCGCTCGTCAAGGGCGCGCAGGTCGACGTCACCGTCGCGGCCAAGGGCGGCGGCTCCGAGGCCAAGTCAAAGTTCGTCATGCTAAACCCGTCCGACTCCATCATCGACTGGGTAATCAAAACCGTGCCCACCATGGGCGCCGGCTGGTGCCCGCCCGGCATGCTCGGCATCGGCATCGGCGGTACCGCCGAAAAGGCCATGCTGCTGGCCAAGCAGTCGCTCATGGACCCCATCGACATGCAGGAGCTCAAGGCCCGTGGCCCCAAAACCAACATCGAGCAGCTCCGCATCGATCTCTACGATCGCGTCAACGCGCTTGGCATCGGTGCCCAGGGGCTTGGCGGCCTCACCACGGTCCTCGACGTCAAGATCCTCGACTACCCCACCCACGCCGCCAACCTGCCCGTGGCCATGATCCCCAACTGCGCCGCCACCCGCCACGCCCATCTCGTGCTCGACGGCCGCGGCCCCGTCTTCCTTGACCCGCCCGCGCTCGACGCCTGGCCCGAGCTCACCTACGACGTCTCCAAGGCACGCCGCGTCGACCTCAACACCGTCACCCGCGCGCAGGTCGAAAGCTGGAAGCCAGGCGAAGTGGTGCTGCTGAATGGCAAGCTGCTCACCGGCCGCGACGCCGCGCACAAGCGCATGTCCGACATGCTCAACCGCGGCGAGAAGCTTCCCGTCGACTTCACCAACCGCTTCATCTACTACGTCGGCCCGGTCGACGCGGTCCGCGACGAAGCCGTGGGCCCCGCCGGCCCCACCACCGCCACCCGCATGGACAAGTTCACCCGCCAGATGCTTGAAGAGACTGGCCTGCTCGGCATGATCGGCAAGGCCGAACGCGGCGACGCCGCCATCGAGGCCATCCGCGACAACCACGCTGTCTACCTCATGGCCGTCGGCGGCGCGGCTTATCTCGTCTCGAAGGCCATCAGGCACTCGCAGATCCTCGCCTTTGAAGACCTCGGCATGGAAGCCATCTATGAGTTCGACGTGGTCGACATGCCCGTCACCGTTGCGGTCGACGCGCAGGGCACCAGCGTCCACAAGACCGGCCCCGCCGAGTGGCAGGCACGCATCGCCGCCAGCCAGCAACTCGGCGGCACTCCGATCCTGGGCCAGTAAGAACAACCTAAGAAATAGCCCTCAGCGAACGTCCGCGTGCACCGCCGCCTGCACCCGCAGCAGCTCCTCCAGCACCGGCTTCAGCCTGTCCAGATGCAGCGCATTCGCCCCATCCGACTTCGCCTCCGCCGGGCTATCATGCACCTCCAGAAACACCCCGTCCACGCCCGCCGCCACCGCCGCCCGCGCCAGCACCGGGATGAACTCCGGCTGGCCTCCGCTCACGCCGTTGCCCGCGCTCGGCGTCTGCACCGAGTGCGTCGCATCGAACACCACCGGCGCGAACTCCCGCATGATCGGCAGCGCGCGCATATCCACCACCAGGTTGTTGTACCCGAAGCTCGCCCCGCGCTCGCACAGGCTTACCCGCTGGTTGCCGCTTTCCCGCACCTTGGCCACCGCATGCTTCATATCGGCGGGCGCGACGAACTGCCCCTTCTTCACATTGATGGCCCGTCCCGTCTCCGCCGCCGCGATCAGCAGGTCAGTCTGCCGGCACAGGAACGCCGGAATCTGCATCACCAGCTCCACGTCGCCCACCGCGTCCGATAGCCGCGCGCAATCCTCCGGCGTATGCACATCGGTCAGCACCGGCAGCCCCGTATCTTGCGCGATCGCCCGCAGAATGCGCGCACCTTCCTCTAGCCCCGGCCCGCGAAAGCTGCGAATGCTGGTGCGATTCGCCTTGTCGTAGCTGGCCTTGAAGATGTACGGCATACCCAGCTCGTCAGTCACTCGCCGGATCGCCTCCGCAAGCCCCCGCGCATGACTCTCGCCCTCGATCACGCATGGCCCCGCAATCAGAAACAGCTCACCCCGGCCAACCGCAACCGGCCCGATCTGAAACGCATTCTTCTCGTTCATCACATCACCATTCAATCAGAGAAGCGCGCGCTCTGCCGCAAGCCCTCGCTGCGGTCACGTATGATTCCGCTATCCCGTTCGCTCGGAGCCTTGATGAAGTTGAGCCGCGCCCTGTTCTTCCTGCTGGTCTCGTGCCAGCCGATCTCCCTCGCATTGCGCGGCCAGACCTCCGCAACGACAGACTGGGACGCCGCCGGCGCCGCCTGGTTCGCCCACGTCCAGTACCTCGCCTCCGACGACCGCCAGGGCCGCCTGCCCGGTACGCCCGGCTTCGAGGCCGCCACCCAGTACGTCGTCAGCCAGTTCAAGACCATCGGACTCCAGCCCGCCTCCGCCGCCGGCTTCCTGCAACCCATCAAGCTGCTCCCCATGCGTATCAACGCCGCCAGATCCTCCGTCGAACTCATTAACGGCGACCAGCGCACCGCGCTCAAGATCGGCGAAGAGATCACGCTCAACCCGCACGTCACCTTGAGCCCCGCGGGCGCAGCCAGCGTCGACGCGCCGCTGGTCTTCATCGGCTACGGTCTCCGCCTGCCCGCGCGCCACATCGACGACTACGCCGGCCAGGACCTCCACGGCAAAGTCGTCGTCTTCTACAACAGCGCGCCCGCCCGCCTGCAGGGCCCCTTGCGCGCCTACGCCCGCGTCGCCGCGCAGCGCTGGAAATCGCTCCAGGCCGCCGGCGCCATCGGCATGATCTCCATCAACCCGCCGCGCCCTAACGCCCCCACCCCGCCCGACGCGCCCACGCAAGCCGGCGCCGCCCGCCCGCCCGCGCGTCCCACCATGCTCTTCGCGGACCCCGCCCTCGACACCCTAGCGGGCCTGCGCCTCAACGCCAGCGTCCTGCCCAAGAACGCCGACGCCCTTCTGGCACCCTCCGGCCACACCCTCGCCGAGCTGCAGCCGCTCATCGACGCCGGCAAGCCCCTGCCCTGCTTCAGCATGGGCGCCATCCACGCCGTCACCACGCCCGACCCGAGCCCCGCCATCGACACCCAGAACGTCGTCGGCCTCCTGCCCGGATCAGACTCCAGGCTCAAACACGAGTACGTCGTCATCAGCGCCCACCTCGATCACCTCGGCGTCGGCCGACCCGTCCACGGGGACGCCATCTACAACGGCGCCATGGACAACGCCTCCGGAGTCGCCTCTGTCATCGAAGTCGCCAAGCTCCTCGCCGCCGGGCGCGCAGCCGGACACGGACCCAAACGCTCCATCCTCTTCATCGCCCTCACCGGTGAGGAGATGGGCGAACTCGGCTCGCAGTACTTCGCCACCAAACCCACCGTCGAAAAGTCCCACATCGTCGCCGACCTGAACATGGACATGTTCCTGCCGCTCTTCCCGCTGCGCTTTCTCGAGGTCCAGGGCCTCGGCGAGTCCTCCCTCGGCAACGACGCCCGCGCCGTTTCCCAGCTCAACGACATTGAAGTCCAGTTCGACAAGCAGCCCGACGAGAACCGATTCATCCGCTCCGACCAGGTCAACTTCGTCGCGCAGGGCATCCCCGCGCTGGCCTTCAAATTCGGCTGGGTGCCCGACTCGCCCGAGATGAAGACCTTCAACGACTGGGTCAAGAGCCGCTACCACCAGCCGTCGGACGACCTCGACCAGCCCATCGACAAAGCCGCCGCCGCACAGTTCGACTCCTACCTCGCCCAGCTCGCCACCCGCGTCGCCGACGCCGCCACCCGCCCCGCGTGGTACCCCGAAAGCAGCTTCGCGCACCAGGACTGAGCCATCCTTACTGCGAGTAGATCACGCAGCTGTACGCCGCGATCCCCACGTTCCCGCTGCACGGCATCCCGTTCAGCGCCGGCCCATCGGCCTCGGTATCGAAGCTGTTGAAGTTGCCGAAGAACTCGTCGTACACGCCGGCATCACTATTGAAGCGCACCCGCCACATCCCGCCGCGCGGAAACCCGGCCGCATAACTCGCGTAGTTCTGCGCCGAGAAGTTGCACACCACCACCACGTCATCGCCCGCGCCGCCCTGGTCCCAGCGGTGATACACCAGCACGCTGTCCGCGAACACCGGCAGCACGTGAACGTTCGCGCCGCTCAGCCCGCGCGTCGTGTTGAACCAGTTCCGCCGCAGGTGGATCAGGTCGCGATACAGGCTCCTGATGCCCGAGAACTGGTCGTGCAGCCCCCAGTCCATCGGCTGCGGGTTCGCCCCGCCGTTCGGAAACCCGGCCCACTCCAGGAACTCCTGCCCCTGGAAGATCATCGGGATCCCCGGCGACGTCATCACCACCGCCGCCGCCAGCGTCGAGCGCTTCTTCGCCGCCCAGCTATCCGACTGCCCCGGATAGATCATGTCCGGCACCCGCCCGCCGCCCTGCCCCGGATCGTCGCGGTCGTGGTTCTCGCTATAGATCACTGACTTGAACGCCGCCCCGCCGGAGAGCGCCGCGATCTGCGCCCCCACCGCGCTTACCGGCCGCTCCGCATCGTTCGCCGGCAGCACCGCATCCCGCAGCCGGTAGCAGAAGTCGTTGTTCCACTGTGTGCCGAAGCCGAAGCCGTCCGCGTCCACCGGCGCCGTAATCTCGTCCCAGCTCTGCAGGTCCTCGGCAACCGTCAGCTTCCATCCCTGCGACCCCTGCACCTGCTGGTTGATCCGCTGTAGCAGCGACTTGCCCTCCGGCAGCGTCGCCACCATATCCCCGCCCACCTGCACTCCGCGGATATTCACCACCGAGTCAAAGCGCAGCCCGTCCGCAAATCGGTCCTCGAGCCAGCGCGAGACGTTATCAAGCAGGTAGTTCACCACCTCTTCACGGCCGAAGTCGAAACGCGTATGCGCAAAATCGGTGTGCGCCCGGTAGTCCTCAAAGAAGTAGATCCCGCCCTCGGTCGACGAGCCATCCGGGTACGGACATCTGCCGCCCGGCGTGAACCATCCGTCAAACTGCCACAGGTCCGTGTCGCCCAGGTGGTTGTACACCACGTCGACAATCACCGCGATCCCTATCCGATGCGCCTGGTTCACAAAGCCGCGAAACGCATCCGGGCCGCCGTACGTGTCTTCCACCGCGAAGATGTAGCCCGGGTTGTAGCCTGTCGAGGTCAGCGTCTCGAACTCCCCCAGCGGCATGATCTCGATCGCATTGATCCCCAGGTCGGCAAGGTCTTGGAGCTTGGCCGCCGCCGTCACCAGCGTGCCCGGCGCGCCTTGCGGCCCCGTCGTAAACGTCGGGATATGCAGCTCGTAGATCACCGCCTCGTTCCAGTTCGGCGTCCTGTAGCCGCTGTCGTCGTAGCCCGTATCGTTCGAGGCGATCAGGCTGTTCATCGCTCCGTTTACATCGCGCTGGATCGATCGCGCATACGGGTCCATCCGGTAGCCCGCGTTTGGCGCTCCCGGGATGTAGAAGCGATACGCCTGCCCCACCGCCGCGCCGGCAACGTCGACCGACCAGTAGCCGCTGTCCCCATCCCGCGCCAGCGGATGCGCCGCCGTATTCCACTGGTTGAAGTCGCCCACCACGAACACCGCGGGCGCGAACTTCGCCCACACCCGGAACGTCACCCCGCCGGCATAGGGCAGCGCGCCCATGCCTCCGCGGCTTGAAGAGACAGGCGCCGCCGCGAGCGCCGGGCCAACCGTCGCACTTGCCATGGAAGACTTCCTCCAGGTCTCAAGTCTTAGTGCGCAGCCCAAAAGCTCTCAATCTTGTCTGGAACTAGAACTCGCTGCGCTCAGGCGACATCTCGCAGGCGGCTTGATCCGGCCGCGGAGGTTTCAGCGGCGGCCGGCAGCTTCGCCTTCCGGGTACGTCCGCGCAGCAGCTTCTGGCAGCGGTCGCTGCAAACATCAAGGGTTGGCACCCAGAGAAACAACACCAGCAGAATGACAACAACAAGGATAGGCGCGAGGACTTCGTCTGACATGGCATCTCCACTCAGCCCCCGGGGAGAAGGCGGTTAGGGAGGGTTACGAGCCGGATGGGCGAGCCGTGAATTCGAACTTCGCCACCGCTCGCGTTGGCCGCAGTGTCTGAGCTTATGCATCTGCGGCAGTTCGCAGCCGTGATGAAGCAGCTTGCGCTTCGGAGGTGCACATAGTCTGCCACGGGTTTCTACCCGTGTGAAGTTAATTCTTCCGAAACCTTGTCTTTCTTCGCCGTTACACCGCAGTACTATCGGATACGTCGCCCGGTGCGCCTCCCAGCTGCCGCACAAGCGCGTCAAACCTACCGATGACATCACCACGCGTCCAGATCAGCTGCCCGCCCACCCTTCTTTCCCATCGCCTCCTCGCCCCGGTTCTTGCCGCCTGCAGCTTGGTGGGCGCAGCCCAGGCCGCCTCTGCGCAGCCCACCTCCACGCTGCAGGTCAACTCTCGCCTCGTGGTGCTCGATCTCGCCGTCACCGACCAGCAGGGCCGCGCCGTCACGAATCTCCGCCAGCAGGACTTCCGCATCTTCGAGTCCGGCGTCCCGCAGACCATCTTCAGCTTTGAACCGCCCACCGCCCACGCCATGCCGCCCGCCATCAGCATCGAGAACATGGTCCGCTCCACCGCTGACCTCCACCGCATCGGCCAGGCGCCCGTCACCGTGCTCGTGCTCGACGAACTCAACATGAAATTCGAGGACGAGACCTACGCCCGCAACGAGCTGATCAAGTGGCTGGCTGCACAGCCGCCCATCCTTGCCCAGCCCACCACCCTGCTCGCCGTCACCTACAACGACTTCCACGTCGTCACCGACTACACCCAGGATCGCGACCAGCTCCTCAAATCCCTCAAGACTCACCAGGTCATCTACCCCTGGCGCAAGGAACACGACGGCAAGACCGGCGGCGCTGCCTCCGAAGTTCTCGCTGAATCGCTTGGCGCGCTCGAGCAGATCGCCCAGGCCAGCCGCGGTGTTCCCGGCCGCAAAAACGTCATCTGGGTCGGCGACGGCTTCCCCTCCCTCGGCACCTCCGACGTCGGCGTCCAGATCTCAGACCACGTCCACGCCAACCTGCGCAAACTCACCCAGGTCATGCTCGCCGCGCGCGTCACTCTCTACATCATTGGCCCCACCCTCAAGGCCATGCAGCCCGAGACCATCGAGACCGGTGTAGACGCCGAGGCGCCCGCCGACACCGGCGTTCAGGTCAATCAGAACGACATCCAGTTCGCCTCGCTCGCCGCACCCACCGGCGGCCATGCCTATACCAATCGCAACGACATGGACCGCGAGATCGGCCAGAGCGTCGCCTCCGGAGCCAACTACTACACCCTCAGCTACATCCCCACGGACACCAGCGACAACCCGAAAAAATACCGCAAGATCCGCGTCGATATCCTCCGGCCCGGCCTGCTCGCCGCCACCCGCGATGGCTATTTCCAGCAGCCGCTCGAGCCCGCCTCCGCCGCCGCCCCATCCGAAAAGCAGCTTGCCTTCGACCTCTATGGCGCCGCCCTCTCCAACCTCGCCTACACCGACCTGCACCTCACCGCCGAGCGCAAGGACGCCGGCTCCTTCATCCTGCATGCCGCCGCCCGCGACATCACCTGGCGCGAGCTGCCCGACGGCCGCCGCCACGCCGATCTCGTCCTGCTCGCCGTCTGCCTCTCCGCGAAAAACAAGGTCCTCGCCAGGACCGCTTCCACCCTCGGCTCCAACACCCAGGCGACCCTCGGCCAGATGTCCGGCGCGCCCACCAGCCTGCCCATGCAGGTCTCACCCCCGCCCGGCACCGCACGCATCCGCTTCGTCGTCCGCGACATGCAGTCCGGCCGCGTCGGCACCGCCGACTTGACCCCGTAGCCTCGGCCTACCCAATCCGCGACGGCGTCTCCACCGGCGCCTTCGCATTTCGGCTCAACACCCGCGTCTTCCTCCGGCTCGTCCTCGCGCGCTCGCTCGCGTGGTCGATCTTCTTCCAGAAGCCCACGAAGTAATCCGCCGCCGAGATCACGCTCACGATCGTCATCCAGTAGATCGCCGTCACCGCGATAAAATGCACGCCCACCACGAACCCGCCGTGAACCCGCGGAAACCACAGCCAGTAATCCCAGCGATGCGCCAGGATCGCCGCCACCACGCTCACAATCTGGATCACCGTCTTCAGCTTGCCGATCTCGCTCGCGTCGATCGTAAACCCTTCGCTCGCCGCAATCGACCGCAGCCCGCTCACCAGGAACTCCCGCCCGATGATCAGCACCGCAATCCACGCCGGCACCACCCTCGGGTTATACGCCACCAGGATGATGTACGCCGCGGTCACCATCAGCTTGTCCGCCAGCGGATCCAGCAGCATCCCAATCGTCGTGATTTGCCCGCGCTTCCGCGCCAGGTAGCCGTCCAGCCCGTCCGTAATACTCGCCGCGATAAACAGCGCCGACGCCGCCAGCTCCTGCTCGCCGTTGTTCCCGCTTATGGGCGAGTGCGGACTCAGGAACCAGATCAGCAGCGGCACGCTGGCAATCCGGCTCATCGTGATGGAATTAGGCAGGTTCATGCGGCCTTCCGGACCATTCTGGAACGCGCCCATCAGGCGCCCTACTCCAGACATGAACATTCTGACACATCCCCCCTTCGTGCCGTCGCCCCCGCCCCGGCCGCATGGTAGAGTCATGCTGTTCCCCACCCAAAACGGTTCCGCGAAGCGGCCCTTCCAATGCGTTTTACCCGCACCGTCCTGAAGCTCCTGAAGAGATCTCTCGCGCCGCTCCTTCTGCTCGTCTCAGGCCCGCTGCTCGCGCCCGCCACGACCTCCGCCCAGACGTTCGCCCAGCCCAAAGTCATCCCCACCGGAAACTGGCCCGTCGCCATCTACACCGCGGACGTCAACGCCGACGGCTTCCCTGATCTCATCTACATCGACCAGGGCGCAACCCCCACCGCCTCCACCACCCACGTCCTGCTCAACGACGGCCACGGCAACTTCACCCAGTCCGCCGTCCTCGCCACCGCCGGCGATTCCGTCGCCATCGGAGACCTCACCGGCAATGGCCATGTCGATCTCGGCTGGCTCGCACAACGAATCGTTTCCGCAATCAGTTCAGAAGGCCTCTACGTGGCGAACGGCAAGGGCGACGGTACCTTCGCCGATCCGGTCAACTACAACGTGCTGTATGGCAGTGGATCGCCTCCGTTCCAGCTCACCCACGTACTTGCCGGACGCATGCACGACTCCGGACCCCTAGACATCAGCGCGCAGGACCCCAACCACAACCTCGTTTACCTCTATCGCCTCAACCCCGCCCAGCAAACCGTAAGCTACCTCATGGTCGCTTCTCTTCCCGACGGCACCGGTCCGGCGACCTTTCTGGACCTTAACCATGATGGGCATGGCGATCTCATCGTCAACGGCTTGAGCGGCGGCTCCGCCCAGGTTTTCCTGGGATCCGGCAACGGTTTCACAGCGCCCGCACCCACTCCGCCGATCCCCACCACGCGCTTCACCGGCACCACCGGCGTCCACTCCCTCCTCATCCAGGACGTCAACCTCGACGGCCGCCCCGACCTCATCGCCGAGGGCGCCAACGGCCGCATCGACGTCTTCGCCGGCAACGGCGACGGAACCTTCCAGACCACCTCCTCCGGCGGCACCGGCACCCTCGACGGCACCACCGGCAACGGCGGCCACCTCATCGCCGTCGCCGACCTCAACCACGACGGCCTGCTCGACGCCCTCACCGTCACCCCCGCCGGCGTCTCCGCGCTGCTCGGCCAGGGCACCGCCTACCTCGGCCTCAAAGGCATCTTCAACGCCGGCCCCACCGGCGGCTCCGGCCACCCCGCCTACGCCGTCGCCGACTTCAACCACGACGGCAACCTCGACCTCGCCGTCGACTCCCCCGAAGGCATCGCCATCCTCTTCGGCTCGCCCGACGGCACCTTCCAGACCTCGCGCGCCTTCGCCGCCGGCGCCCCCGCCATGAGCTCCGCGCTCGGCGCCTTCACCGCCTCCGGCCACCTCGACGCCGTCGTCTCCACCGCTGCGACGCAAGCGCAACTTCTCCTTGGACAGGGGGACGGTAGTTTTCTGTATCAGGGATCGCCAGCCGCAGCCGTCCCGTCCTCGAACCAGACCGGCGCCGCCGGACTGTGGAGCGTCGTCCAGGCCGCCGACCTCGACAGCGATGGCAACCTTGACCTGCTGCTGACCGCCGACGGCCCAGCCGGAGCGCTTCCCCAGACTTCCAGCGGTGCCCAGATCCAACTTGGGGACGGTACCGGGCACTTCGCCTCTCCGCAGCCGCTCCCGTTCTTCGCCAGCTTCGGCTGCTCACAGTCGTCAAGCTATCTGTATGGCACCTCCTGGCTCGCCCAAAGTCTGCTCGGCGAAACCCTCGTGGTTCGCGACGCGTACGGCGCGGATGACATCGTCAACGGGAACCATCACTTCCCCTCCGGCGGGAGGGCGAACAATGTCGTGAACGGCACCCAAACCTGCGGCCCGTTTGCCCATAACCTTGGAGTCGCCGGAGTCTTCACTCCGCGCGACGCGGTCACGCAACCCGTCCCCGACCTCATCGTTCAGGGCGATGGACACCTCTATCTCTTTCCTACGTACCTCCTGAGCGTGTTCCTGGGACGTGTGTCGGGCGACCTCTCCGTCGACGGCTCGCTCACCACGCCCGGCCAGCTTACCGCCCCTGCGCTCAGCTCCGCCTTCAACGGCCCCGCCGTCCCCACCTCCTCGGGCGGCCTCGGCTTTCCCGCCTTCATCGGCTCCATGGCGACGGCTGACCTCGACCGCGACGGCAACACCGACCTCCTCGTCACCTACGCCAATCTCTCCGCTGACCGCACCGCGCCCACCCCGTCAGCACCGAACTACCTCTACATCTGGTTTGGCGACGGCACCGGTCGCTTCCCCGTCTCGGCCGCCCATCCCGTCAACCCCGTCCGCCTCCAGCTCTCGCGCAACTTCTACCAGGCCGCCGTCGCCGACCTCAATCACGACGGCATTCCCGACCTCATCCTCTCCGACGGCTACATCGTCGATGTCCAGCTGGGTAAAGGCGACGGCAGCTTCGGCCCCGAGATCCACCTCCTCGCTGGCCAGGGCATCAACACCATCTCCGTCGCCGACCTGAACGACGACGGCCTCTCCGACCTCGTCCTCGCAAACGGCGGCCAGGTCCTCACCAATCCCGTCGCCAATCTCGAGCACCTCGCCGCCAATCCCGACGTCAATACCGGCGGCGTCACCGTGCTGCTCAATCAGCCCTCCGCGCCCGCCGCCCTCACCCCCTCCAGCCTCTCTCTCCTGCTCTGCGTCGACGCCCCCGGCTCGAACTTCCCCTGCGGCAACCCACTCTCCACCACCCCCCTGCTCTCGACCATCAGCTTCTACTTCGGCCAGACCCTCGACGGCATCGTCGTCGAATCCTCCAACTCGCTCACCGGCACCATCAACTTCCTCGACGGCACCCGCGTCTTCTGCACCATCAACGCCAGCGTCCAGAACATCTCCGGAAACGCATGCCCTCCCACCGCCGGCGACTTCCACGCCGGCAACCGCATCGTCTCCGCCACCTACTCCGGCGACTCCACCTACGCACCCTCCACCTCGAACTCCATCGCCGTCAACGTCCTGCCCGACATCACCAGCGCCACCCTCACCTCCTCACTCAACCCCGCCCCCGCCGGTCAGTCCGTCACCTTCACCGTCAAAGTGACGGGCAACTTCGCCACGCCCACCGGCACCGTCAACTTCTTCGACGGCCTCACCCCCCTCGGCTCCGCCACCCTCGACTCCACCGGCCAGGCCACCTTCACCACCAGCACCCTCGCCGTCGGTACCCATCCCATCACCGTCGCCTACGCCGGCACGCCGGACTTCAATCCCGCCACCTCCGCCGTCCTCCAGCAGGTCATCGCCGCGGGCCCGGTCGCGGGCAGCGTCACCGCCGCGCCTGAGCCATCTATCGCCGGCGCCGCCTTCACCCTCACCGCCAGGGTCATGCCGCCGTCTGCCTCTGCGACCGTCATCCCCACCGGCACCATCCTCTTCTCCATCGACGGCATCGCCATCGGCAGCGCGCCGCTGGTCAATAGCGCGGCCACGCTCCCCGGCCCCCTCAGCCTCGCGGTCGGCACCCACTCCCTCGCCGCCGCCTACTCGGGCGACGCCAACTACCTCCCCGCGCCCGCCTTCACCGGCAGCCACACCGTCGTCCTCTCGCCCACCACCACCATCCTGATCGCACTCGGCCCCACCACCATCTACTTCAATCAGCCCGCCGACTCCGACTACTTCACCACCGTCGCCAACCCGGCCGCCCACCCGCCCAACGGCACCATCACTGTCCAGGACAACGGGGTCAGCGTGCCCTACTGCGTCGGCCTCCCTTACGGTTCTACCTGCCCCTACGCTGCGGGCGGCGCCAACCGCCTCAGCGTCGGCCTGCACTCCCTCGTCGTCCTCTACAACGGCGACAGCTTCAACGCACCCAGCGCCTCGCCGCCGCTGGTCTTCACCGTCCTGCCCGACACCACCACCGCCACGCTCGTCAGCTCGCTGAACCCTGCCCAGGCCGGTTCTCCCGTCACCTTCACCGCGGCCCTCGCCGGCAACAACGCCACCCCAACCGGTTCGGTCAACTTTATGGACGGCACGACCCTCCTCGGCACAGCAGCCCTCAGCAGCACCGGCACTGCCGCCTTCACCACCAGCACCCTCGCCGTCGGCACCCACCCCATCACCGTGGTCTACGCCGGCAACACCGACTTCAACCCCGTCACCTCCGCCATCCTCAACCAGGTCATCAACGCGCCTCCCGGTAGCTTCACCCTTACCGTCACTCCCTCACCCATCAGCGTCGGCGTCGGCCGCACCGGCGTCCTGCTCGTCACCGTCACCACTACCTCCACCTTCGCCCAGACGGTCCAGCTCTCCTGCTCCAGCCTCCCGCCCGAATCCACCTGCACCTTCGTCCAGCCCCTGGTCCCGGTCGGCGGCGGCTCCAGCAACCTCGAGATCACCACCTCCGCCCCGCACGATTGCGGCGACCCCGAGCACCCCTACTTCCTCGGTGCCAATCGCCTGCCGCCCGCCGCCTCCCGCGCCGCCTCCGTCCTCTTTCCCAGCCTGCTGCTGCTCACCCTCGCCACCCTGCGCTCGCGCCGCCGGCTGCGCGGCACCTCCCTCACCCTGCTACTCCTGGCGCTGGCCTGTGGAACCCTCTCCGCACTCTCCGGCTGCGGCCGCTGCACCGACCTCGGCACCAGACCCGCCACTTACACCTTCACCGTCTCCGCCGTAGCCCAGAGCGGCCCCATCACCGAAACCGCCTCCCAGCCCATCAGGATCACCGCCACCATCCCCTAGCAAACAGCCCCTTCGGTCAACGCCGTCATTCTGGCGAAGCGAAGAATCTCAGTACTGGCTCTGGTCTGTCACCCCACCCCGCAACGCCATCGAAAAAGCCGCTGCCCCGAAAACGGTTCAACTTTTCGGAGACTTCCGCAGACCGAAGTCCAGACTTAACATCCCTGCTTTGAATACTTTAGATACTTCGTAGGGGGGAGGGGGGGGTACTCCTCGCCCAAACGCACCAACGGGCCTGCAGCTCGCGCCACAGGCCCGCCGTTCGAGCGTCAAACTACGCGTACATGCCGCGCTGCTTGGTCGTGTATGCCACCCGGTCGATCGCCAGCATGTACGCCGCGATCCGGTTATTCACCCCATGCGACTCGGCGTACGCCACCACGTCCTTGAACGACTCGGACATGATCGCGTCCAGCCGCTGGTTCACCTCGGCCTCGGTCCAGAAGTACCCCATCCGGTCCTGCACCCATTCAAAGTAGCTCGCCGTCACCCCGCCCGCGTTGGCCAGGATGTCCGGGATCACGAAGACTTTCTTCTCTTCGAGCACCTCATCCGCAATGGTCGTGGTCGGGCCGTTCGCGCCTTCGCACAGGATCTTGCAGCGCAGCAGGTGAGCGTTCTCGCTGGTGATCACGTTCTCCGTCGCCGCCGGAATCAGGATCTCGCAGGATCGGGTCAACAGCTCGTTCTTGTCGCACGCCTCGGCCTTGCTGAAGCCGTTGATGGTTCCCGCCTGGGCGCGATGCTCCAGCAGCCCCGGAATGTCGATGCCGTGCTCGTTCACCAGCGCGCCGTCCCACTCCGTGATCCCGATGATCGTGTAGCCCTTGCGGTACAGCAGGTTGGCCGCATTCGAGCCCACGTTGCCGAAGCCCTGGATGATCACCCTGCAGCCTTCGATCGTCATGCCGAGGTACTTCAGCGCCTCGTCGCAGCTAACCGAGATGCCGCGCCCGGTGGCCTCGCGGCGTCCGCGCGAGCCGCCCAGGTTCACAGGCTTGCCGGTCACCACGGCTGTCGAGGTCTGGCCCACGTGCATGGAGTAGGTATCCATGATCCATGCCATGGTCTGCTCGTTGGTGTTCATGTCCGGCGCCGGCACATCCTTCTCCGGTCCGATGAACGGGATCAGCTCCGCCGTGTAGCGCCGCGTCATCCGCTCCAGCTCGCCCTGCGACATGTGCCGAGGATCGCAGATCACGCCGCCCTTCGCGCCCCCGAACGGAATGTTCACCACGGCGCACTTCCACGTCATCCACGAGGCCAGCGCGCGCACCTCGTCCAGCGACACATCCGGTGCGTAGCGGATGCCGCCCTTGGCCGGACCTCGCGCCATCGAGTGCTGCACCCGGTAGCCCGTGAACACCTCGATCGACCCATCGTCCATCGCCACCGGGATGTGCACGATGATCTCCCGGGTGGGGTACCTTAGAATCTTCCAGATCCCATCGTCGAGATTGAGTTTTCTCGCTGCAAAGTCAAAACGTGCGGCCTGCGCTTCCCAGGGATTCTTTTCCTGTTCAAGCGTCATGGTCGTTGTCAAAGATGCCATCTGTTTCCCCTGTTTGTCTCGTACCAGCTCGGTGGCTGGTATCAGTGATTCTCCGGCCATAGCATTTCACCCTCGTCAACATGTTTGATTATGCGACTTCGGTGAAAGTTCCGTTTGTTCGACCAGGCCGGTCTGTGGTCAAACCCTGCGGAGTATAGGCCCCCGCACTGACCACTCGCAAGCCATCCAGTGCACCTTCCGAGGGCTTGACAAACCACTGATTTACCATGTGTTTATCGGCAGGTAACAGGTATTCATGAAGCACAAGAGCGAGAGCACTCCCACAGCCCGGGATTTCGCCCGTCTGGCCCGCAGCCACAGCCTCGTCCCGGTCTTCCGCACCGTCACCGCAGATCTCGAAACACCCGTCTCTGCCTTCCTGCGCATCGCCAGCGGCGCACCCGAGGCGTTCCTGCTGGAGAGCGTCGAGGGTGGTGAACACGTAGGCCGGTACACCTTCATCGGCATCGCGCCCTACAAGAAGATGACCGCCAACGGACGGCGGATCACGGTCGAAGAAGGCCGCCGCCGGCGCAGCTTCGAGGGCGACATCTTCGCAGAGTTGAAGCTCGCGCTCGGCGGGCACAAGCCCGCACGGCTGCCCGGCATGCCGCCCTTCACCGCCGGCGCGGTTGGCTTCTTCGCCTACGATGTGGTCCGGCTGATCGAGCGACTGCCGGAACTTGCGGCCGATGAGCTTGGCGTGCCCGACGCCTGCCTCATGTTCTTCGACCAGGTGCTCGCCTTCGACAACGTGAAGAAGGAGATCTGGCTCATCGCGACCGCGGACCTGACCCGGGGCGGCACCTACGCCCAGGCGCTGCGGCGCCTCGACAAGCTGGAGCAGCGCCTGGCATCAGCCCTGCCCGCCTCAGCCACCTCGCGCGCAGCGAAACTCAAACCTGGGAAGCTCAAGCTCATCGCTCGCACCTCCAAAGCGGCGTTCCTGAAGTCAGTCGCGAAAACCAAGGAGTACATCGCCAGCGGCGACATCTTCCAGTGCGTGCTGTCGCAGCGCTTCGACTGCGTGCCGGGCGTCCCGGCCTTCGACGTCTATCGCGCGCTCCGCATCGTGAACCCCTCGCCCTACATGTTCTTCCTGCGCTTCGGGCTCGCCGGGACCGCCGCGCACATCGTGGGCTCGTCACCGGAACTGCTGGTGCGCGTGCATGACCGCGCCGTGGAGTACCGGCCCATCGCCGGAACGCGCAGGCGCTCGGCCGATGAGGTGGAAGATCGCGCGCTCGAGGCCGACCTGCGCGCCGACGAAAAGGAAGTCGCCGAGCACATCATGCTGGTCGATCTGGGCCGCAACGATGTCGGCCGTGTCTGCGAGTTCGGCAGCGTGCGCGTGAAGGACCTGATGTTCGTCGAGCGCTACAGCCACGTGATGCACCTGGTCAGCGCGATCGAAGGCAGGCTCAAGGCCGGGCTCGAAGCCATCGACGCCTTCAAGGCCTGCTTCCCGGCCGGCACCCTGAGCGGCGCACCCAAGATCCGCGCCATGGAGATCATCGAAGAGCTGGAGCCCGCGCGCCGCGGCGTCTACGGCGGCAGCGTCTTCTACGCGGATTTCAGCGGCAATCTTGACAGCTGCATCGCCATACGCACGCTCTTCATGCACGGCGAGCAGGGCCACATCCAGGCCGGTGCCGGAATCGTAGCCGACAGTGTTCCCGAGTTGGAGTTTGAGGAGTGCGGCAACAAGGCCCGTGCAGTAGTGCGGGCCATAGAACAAGCGCGCGGTTAGATCAACGTCAGTCTTCGTCTTCCTGGTTCAGCGCCCAGAGGATGCCTCCGGCGATCTGCAGGGCGCCGATGGTGCGGGTCAGCGCGGGCCGCTCGTGCAGTTCGTGCATCAGCTTCTGCCACGGCGCGGGCCCGCCCTTCCAGGCCAGGGCGTCGCGTTGCGGATGAACCAGCGCCATTACTCCATCTCCGATGAGGACCATGGCCGTGAAGTGTTTCCAGCGTTTAGGACTCAGGAACATGCGTTTGCCTCAAGTGGATTAGAGGGCGGCTTTGGACCCGGTGTTGCCGCGGCGTAAGATTTACCCATGGTCTTCGTGCTGGACAACTACGACTCGTTCACCTACAACCTGGTCCAGTACATGGGCGAGCTTGGCGCGGAGATGGTGATCCGCCGCAACGATGAGTTGACGCCCGCCCAGGTGGAGGAGCTGAAGCCGGACCGCATTCTGATCTCGCCCGGGCCGTGCACCCCGCAGGAAGCCGGTATTAGCATCGCGCTCCTGAAGCACTTTGCGGCCAGGCAGCAGGCCGGGGGAACCCGGGTGCCGATCCTGGGCGTGTGTCTTGGCCACCAGGCGATCGGCGCGGCGTTCGGCGGCAATGTCGTACGCGCCGGTAAGCTGATGCATGGCAAGACCAGCGAGGTAGAGCACGATGGACGCACGATCTTCGCGGGCCTGCCGAAGACCATGACCTGCACACGATACCACTCGCTGATCGTCCAGCAGGAGGGGCTGCCCGAGGAGCTTGAGGTGTCGGCTCGAACCGCGGATGGCGAGACGATCATGGCGCTGCGGCATCGCACGCTGCCGATTGAAGGGGTGCAGTTTCATCCTGAGAGCGTGCTGACGAGCCATGGCCGGCAGATCATCGAGAACTTCTTGAAGATGTAAGAGATTGTCAGGATTCAGGAGCGGAGCTTTGAGGGGCGTTTGCGTTGCCATGCTGCTGGGAGTAGGCGCCGGGGCTGCACAGACGCAGCCCGGAGCGCTGGGTACGGTGTCGACGACCGACGCGTCGGTGACGGCGCCGACCGGAGACGTGGTGACGGTGTCGGCCGGGCTGGCCAGCATCGGCGGCATCAACACGGTGACGGCGCTGCCGGGCCGGAACGCGGAGGTGCACCTCACGCGCGGCGGGTCGGTGCTGGTGTGCCAGACCAGCGGGCTGCACCTGGCGGGCTCGGACGCCGGCGCGCTGCTGATGGCGCTCGACCGCGGCGCGATGGAGATCCACATGAAGCCTGCGGAGGGCGACGTGCTGATGACGCCGGACCTGCGCTTTACGCTCGAGGGCGGCAACGCGCTCGATTTGCGGCTGCGCGTCTCGTTCAACGGGGACACGTGTGTCGAGAACCGCGGGCACAAGGCGCCGCTGCTAAAGATCAGCGACACCTTCGGCGAGGCGAGCTACGAGGTCAAGCCCGGGCAGCACGTGCTCTTCGAGCACGGCAGCCTGCGCGAGGTGGTGGATCGCGAAACGACGCCCTGCGGCTGTCCGCCGGGCGCGACCTCGAAGGTTTCGATCGCAGAGGCCGCGCTGAGCGGCCGGCCGGGGTCGAAGAAGGCCAAGCAGGCGGAGGCGGAGCATCCCTTCCCCGCGGCCCAGAGCGCGGGACTGGCACCGCCCACTCCGGTTGCGCCGGAGACGCCGGAGGGCGGCACCCATGTGCAGGTGGCGACCACGCTGAAGTACGATCCAGCGCACGAGACGGCGGCGGCCGGGTCAGGCGGCGCTGCCGGGCAGGCGGCGGCGACTCCGGAGGTGGAGGCTACGGCGGCCCCGACGTCCGCCTCGACATCGGCCCCAGCACCGGCCAGGAAGCAGGGTCCGTTCGGGGCTGTGGGCCGCTTCTTCAAGCGAATGTTCGTTCGCTGACGCTGCGATACAATCACAGGGTTGCAGGCGCGCCGGGCTTCCGGGCTGTGTCTTCCGCCTCGCGGCACTCAAACTCAACGTTTCAGCAGATAGAGGCTTCTAATGTCGATTCCTGCCACGCAGATGCGGCCGGGCATGATTATCAAGTACAAGGACGATCTTCACCTGGTGTTTTCGGTGGAGCACAGGACGCCGGGAAACCTGCGGGCGTTCATCCAGGCCAAGCTGCGCAATGTGCGCACGGGCTCCATGTTCATCGAGCGCTTCCGCTCGCCCGACCCCATCGACCGCGTGGTGGTCGACGAGGTGAAGATGGAGTACCTCTACAACGACGGGGACGACTACTACTTCATGGACGATGCCTTCGAGCAGACGGTGCTGAAGCGTGAGACGCTGGGCGACGCGGTGGACTACCTGACGCCAAACCTGTCGATCAACGTCTCGTTCCACGACGGCAAGGCGGTGGGCATCGAGCTGCCGACGGCTGTGGTGATGACGGTGATGGAGACGGAGCCGGGGATCAAGTCGGCGACGGCGTCCTCGGTTACCAAGCCGGCCAAGACGGAGACGGGACTGGTGGTGCAGGTTCCTCCGTTCATCAACGAGGGCGAGAAGATTCGGGTGGACACGGCGGAAGGGGCGTACATGAGCCGGGCATAAGCTCGCGCCAGGGGGTATACCCCCTCCCCCCTGTTTAGAGTCAAAAGTTTGAAAACATGAGACTTAGGTCTGGCTCAGACTGCGGCTTCGAGGCTTAGGTGTGGCTGAGACTGCGCGCTCGGGCTGCTTTAATTGTAGGCGCGCGGCGAGGGTAGATATGGCAGCTCTATTCCTTTTGGAATGTAGGAGTTAGCTCTCGATGGGGCTTGACATGCGGATTTGCCGGGTTTTTCGGGTGTGCCTGGCTGTCGGGAGGAGCGGAATTTGCCTGAGGTTGGGGCCGATGCGACACTGAGGGAATGGCTGAGCAGGTCGCGGTGAGGCATTTCCTGGTGAAGGGCCGGGTGCAGGGGGTGGGGTTTCGCTGGTTCGTGCATCGCGAGGCGGCGGAGATCGGGCTGCGGGGGTGGGTGAAGAACACGGATGAGGGGCACGTCGAGGTGGTTGCGGCCGGCGATGCGAAGCAGTTGGCGGAGCTGAAGGAGGCGCTGCGGAAGGGGTCGCGGGGGAGCCGGGTGGATGCGGTGGTGGAGCATGCGCTGGCGGAGCAGGAGGGGGATGGGCTGGGGCCGTTTGTGATTGAGGGTGCGTGGTAGGGAGGCAAAAGGGAAACTGAGGTTCTGAGCCTTCGGCTCAGAATAGCGGCGTTTAGGGGTAGCGAGTACGAGGGAAGACGGGCGTTGGGGAACGAGAGGTTTGTGAATGGATGAAGTGATGAATTGTGAGCCTTTGAAGAAGCTGATCCGGACGGTTCCGGACTTTCCCAAGCCGGGGATCCTGTTCTACGACATCACGACGCTGCTGAAGGACAAGGCGGGGTTTGCGCAGCTGATCGATGCGTTTGCGGCGCACTATATCGGGCGCGAGATCGACCTGGTGCTGGGGATCGAGGCGCGCGGATTCATCTTCGGGCCGGCGCTGGCCTATCGGCTGAACGCGGGCTTTGTGCCGGTGCGCAAGCCGAAGAAGCTGCCGGCTCCGGTTGCCCGGGTGAACTACGACCTGGAGTACGGGACGGACTCGCTGGAGATTCACCTGGATGCGATCGAGCCGGGGCAAAGGGTCATCATTGTCGACGATTTGCTGGCCACGGGCGGCACGATGCAGGCGACGGTGAAGCTGGTGCGGCAGCTGGGCGGGGAGATCGCGGGCATCGGGTTTGCGATCGAGCTGGACTTCCTGAAGGGCAGAGCCAAGTTCCAGGAGTACGATGTGCTGAGCCTGCTGCACTATGACGAATAGAGACGAGACGAATAGAGACGCGACGAATAGAGACGCGACGAGTAGAGACGCGACGAGTAGAGGCGCGGCGAGTACCCGAGGCAAGTAGAGGCAAAAGACTGGCGGTGATCAGTGTGATCAAGCGTGATCTTGGCTTCGATCAGATACAACAAAGGCCCCGCATGGATGACAGCGAGAGTGTGTCGGCGCGAGCTGTTTAGCGGCTTGCAGGCCTGGGTTCGAGTGCGAGTAAGGATTGGGCTGCATCGAAGGGACAGGCACTAAGGAGACAGGATGCAGAGTAAGGGGTATGCGGCGCTGGCGAAGGGTGCGAGTCTGACGCCGTACAGCTTTGAGCGGCGGGAGCCCGGCGCGGGCGATGTGGTGGTGGAGATTGCGTACTGCGGGATCTGCCACTCGGATATTCACCAGGTGCGGGATGAATGGGGCGGGGCGATGTACCCGATGGTGCCGGGCCACGAGATTGTGGGGCGGGTAAAGGCGGTGGGCGAGGAGGTGACGAAGTTCAAGGTAGGCGACCTGGCCAGCGTGGGGGTGATGGTGGACTCCTGCCGGGTGTGCCGGAACTGCGTGGCCGACCAGGAGGCGTATTGCGAGAAGGGGTTTGTGGGGACGTACAACGCCAAGGGTTATGACGGCGTGCTGGCGCAGGGCGGCTACTGCAACAACATCGTGTGCCACGAGCGGTATGTGCACAACATTGCGAAGACGCTGGAGCCGAAGCTGGCGGCGGTGGCTCCACTGCTGTGCGCGGGGATAACGACCTATAGCCCACTGCGGCACTGGAGGGTGGGGCCGGGCAGCAAGGTGGGGATCGTGGGGCTGGGCGGGCTGGGGCATATGGGGCTGAAGTTCGCGCACTCGTTTGGCGCGGAGGTGACGCTGTTTACGACCTCGCCGGGCAAGGAAGAGGATGCGCGGCGGCTGGGGGCGGACGAGGTAGTGCTCTCGAAGGATCGCGGCGCGATGAAGCAGCGGGTGAACCAGTATGACTTCATCCTGGACTGCGTTTCGGCGCCGCATGGTCTGGATATGTACCTCAACCTGCTGCGGCTGGACGGGACGCTGTGCCAGGTGGGGCTGCCCGAGACCGCGACGCCGATCGGGACGTTCTCGCTGATCAAGAGCCGGCGCAGCCTGGCGGGATCGTCGATTGGCGGAATGGTGGAGACGCAGGAGATGCTGGACTACTGCGCGGAGAAGGATATCGTCTCGGACATCGAGATGATTACGGTGGACCAGCTGGATGAGGCGTATGAGCGGGTGGTGAAGAGCGATGTGAAGTACCGCTTCGTGATCGACATGGGGTCGATGAGGTAGGCGGAACAAGAGCAACGGAAAGAAGCAGGTCCTTCGACTGCGCTCAGGATGACAAGGCCGTGGGGGTGGGAAATCCGCTTCCGCGGACTGGGCGCTTAGAGGAATAGCGTGAAGAGGGGCGATTCGAGGGGCAGGGTCTGGACGGGGCCGGTGAGCTGTCCGTTGACGTCGCTGCGGGCGAAGACGGTGACGGAGGCGGACTCCTGGTTGCCGCAGATGAGCCAGCGGCCAGTGGGGTCGAAGGTGAAGTGGCGTGGAGTTCTGCCGCCGCAGGCGATGCGCTGGGCGAAGGTGAGGATGCCGTCGGTGGGGGCGACGGCGAAGACGGTGATGGAGTTCTCGCCGCGGTTGGAGACGTAGACGAAGTCTCCGGCGGGCGAGAGGGCGATCTCGGCGGCGGTATTGGTGGCGTGGAAGCCGGGGTCGAGCGTGCTGACGGAGTGGCCGACGTCGGTGAGGAGCGCCTCGGCATCGTTACCGAGGCCGCCGTGGGTGGCGGTCCAGAGATACTGGTCGATGCGGTTGGAAAGCTCGTCGACGCCATAGACCCAGCGGCCGTTGGGATGGAAGGCGAGATGGCGCGGGCCGGAGCCGGGGGAGCGGCTGGGGATGACGTGCGGGGTGCCAAGGCGCGCGGTATCGAAGTGGATGGGGAAGATGACGATGTCGTCGTTGCCGAGGTCGTTGACGAGCAGGAAACGATCGTCGGGCGAGAGCATGGCAGAGTGGGGGTGCGGGGCTTCCTGGCGGGCGGCGACGGGGCCGTGATGGCCGAAGGGCTTCTGGCGGAAGTCGATGCGGTCGACGGGCGCGGAGAGCGACCCGTCAGGCTGGATGGAGAAGGTCGCGACGGTGGCGCCGTTATAGTTGGCGACGAAGGCGGCGCGGCCGGCGGCGTCGACGGAGATGTAGCAGGGACCGTCGCCGGCGGCGGAGACCTGATTGAGCTGGGTGAGGGTGGGGTCGGCGCCGGGGCGCTGGCCGATGGTGTAGGCCGTGACCTGGGCGTTGGGGCCGGTGCCTTCGTTCGCGGCGTAGAGGATGCGGGTGATCTGCGGGGGCGCCTTGCGGCCGACGCCGGGGTGCTCGACGCGGCCGAGCGCGAGATACGAGGGCCGGACGCAGGCGGCGGCGAGGACGGGCGTGGAGAACTGACCGGTGGCGGGGTTGAAGCGCGCGGAGTAGATGCCCTGGGCGCCGGGTTTGGCGGTGTCCGTGCCGAAGAAGGCGGTGGACGGGGCGTCGGGCGCGCGGGGTTTGGGCTTGCGGTGGAAGATGCGGGTCTGCGCGTGGAGCTGAAGGCCAACGGCGGGCAGCAGTGCGAGCAGACGGCGGCGAGTGAGGCGGGCGGGCGCGGCTGGTGGGATCGCCATAAGCTAGAGCTTGAGGCGCTGGTTAGCGTCGGGCTGCGGGGTGTTGCGGTAGGCGCTGGAGCCGGGGTCTCCGGGTAGCGCGCCGAGGTAGGTTTCGGGTTTGATGTCGTCGTTGATGACCGGGAGCGTGGGCAGGTTGTCGGTGCGGCCGGCCTCCTTCACGACGGCGTGGGCGTGCTCGAGCACCTCGGCGACGGTCATGGTGTACATCTCGCGGCCGTTATCATAGCCGGACTCGATGGCGGCTTTGAGGTAGCGGCCGGCAGCCTGGGCGGCGAGATAGTCGGTGATGACGAAGCCGGTCTGGCGCTTCATCTCGACCCAGGCGATGTTCGGCATGGCGATCCAGACGGGACGGCCGTTGACGGCGAAGCGGATGTCGGTGGCGTCGGCGTGGCGGGTGGCGATGGCGACGAAGGTGCCGCGCCAGGTGCAGTGGAGTGGCTCGCCGCTCCAGCGGTCGGTTACGGTGAAGTCTTCATACATGAGGATTAGCTTAGCGGAGCAGTGCCGCGGCGGCAATGGCCGGGGTGCGGAGGCGGCGCGCGCGATCAACATACCTTCCTTATGGTACGGGACGTACGATTCCATCGGTCGGGAACGTACAATCGCGACGCGAGGACGAGGCGAAGGAAAACAGCAGTATGAGCGTGATGACTTCTTCAGCAGTGCGCAGGTACGTCGTTCCGGTCACGGCACTGCTGTCCTTTGTGTCGTTCTGGCGTGCTTCGGCGATCGTGCTGTGCGATCTCGGGTCATCGGCGTATTACGTGGGCGGCATCTCGGAGAAGGCGATCGGCAAGTCCGCGCCGTGGTTCGTGCTGGCGGTGATGCTGTTTTCCTACGCGGTGCGCTCGGTCTATATCGAGAGTTGCAGCATGTTCGTGCGCGGCGGCGTGTACCGGGTGGTGCGCCAGGCGATGGGCTCGACGGCGGCGAAGTTTTCCGTTTCGGCGTTGATGTTCGACTATGTGCTGACGGGGCCGATCAGCGGCGTGAGCGCGGGGCTCTACCTGGGCGCGCTGATCAACGAGCTTGGGCAGCACTTCCATGTCGGCTGGCTGCATGTGCCGGAGGCATGGTTTGCGGCGGCCGCAGCCGCGCTGGTGACGATCTACTTCTGGTACACGAATCGTGTGGGCATTCCGTTTTCGAGCACGCGCGCGCTGCGCATCATGCAGGCGACGACGGTGATGGTGGTGATCCTGATCGGCTGGTGCCTGTACACCATGGTGACCAAGGGTTTTCATCCCGTGCCGACGCCGACGCGCGAGCACCTGCACTTCAGCCAGTCGGCGCTGGGCTGGCTGTCGCACACGGCGCTGCCGAGCTTTACGCTGGTGGCGGTGATCATCGGGCTGGGCCACTCCGTGCTGGCGCTGAGCGGCGAGGAGACGCTGGCGCAGGTGAACCGGGAGATCGCCGCGCCCAAGCAGAAGAATCTCCAGAAGACGGGCTTTGTGGTCTTCATCTATAGCCTGCTGTTTACCTCGCTGGTCTCGTTCTTCGCGGTGATGATCATTCCCGATGCGGACCGGCAGAAGTATCTCGACAACCTAATTGGCGGCCTGGCGATGTTCATGGCCGGCCCGTACGCGCTGCGGCTGGCGTTTCACTGCTTCGTGGTGCTGGTGGGTGTGCTGATCCTTTCGGGCGCGGTGAATACGGCCATCATTGGATCGAACGGCGTGCTGAACCGCGTCGCCGAAGATGGCGTGCTGCCGCCGTGGTTTCGCCAGCCGCACAAGAAGTACGGCACGACGCACAACATCATCAACCTGATCGTGGGGCTGCAGCTGCTGACGATCCTGCTGAGCCGCGGCAACGTAGACATGCTGGGCGAGGCGTATGCCTTCGGCGTGGTGTGGAGCTTCAGCATGAAGGGGCTGGCGGTGGTGGTGCTGCGCTTCACCAACCCCGAGGCCGAGCGCTGGAAGTTTCCGCTGAACCTGCGGCTGGGCAGCTTCGAGCTGCCGCTGGGCCTGATGCTGACGACGGCGATCCTGTTCACGCTGGCCATCATGAACCTGTTTACGAAGAAGTCGGCGACGATCACGGGCGGCATCTTTACGGTGGTGTTCTTCGTGATCTTTACGCTTTCGGAGAGGAAGTACGGCAAGCAGCGCAGGGTGTTGAAGACCAAGGAAGTGGCGGATAAGGCGCATCCCTTCCCGGAAACAGCGATCGAGCGCTTCCGGCTGAAGGCGGGCAGCGATCTTTCGCCGGAGTCGCTGGGCATCAGGCCGGGCTGCAGCCTGGTGGCGGTGTGCAAGGCGGATGTGCAGCTGGGATTGACGAGAGTTCTGCGCGAGAGCGAGGAGGACGACGAGATTGTGGTGGCGAGCGTCAAGGCGAGCACGCTGGCGGACGACGAGGTGGATAGGGATCCGGGACAGGTCTTCGACGATGAGGCGACGCGCCTCTTCACGCAGGTGGTGTTCGATGCGGAGACGATCGGCAGGCCGGTAAAGCTGGTGGAGCTGTTGGGCAACGATGGTGTGCGTACGCTGCTCGAAGCCGCGGAGGCGCTGGATGCGGAATCGCTGTGGATCGATGCGTCGACGCAGAGCCCGGACGAGCAGAAGGCAGAGATCCGCGAGGCGTGGCGGGCGCTGCCGGAGCGCAGGCGCGGGGTGAAGGTGATGCTGGTCGAGAACCTGACGGACGAGCCCTGCGAGGTGCGGCTCGACTAGGAGCAGGCTAGAACAGAATCTTTATCGCGAATTGAATCTCCCGTGAGGGAGTATTGGTGGAGACGACGCCGGTAAAGGATGGCTGCTCCTGGACGTCTCCGACACTCCCCGCCAGAAAACCTCCGTTCAGCGCGGGTCCGAAGTTAGGATGATTGAGCAGGTTGAAGACCTCGGCACGGAACTGGACGGTCCCGCGATCTCCGAGCAAAGCCCAGGAGGTGTCTTTGTTCAGGGAGAAGTCCCAGGTATCGAGACCCGGTTCGCGAAGCGTATTTCGACCTACATTCCCGATGGTTCCAACGGGCTGTAGTGTGAACATATTGGGATTAAACCATTGATTGACATTGTGGGTAATGACCGTCTTCGGGTTATAAACCACGGGGTTATAAGGAATACAGCCGGACGCCCCGGCAGGACAGGTAGTGACACCTGCTGCAAGGGCCTGGGCCTGGACAGTCGCAAGATTTGCGGCGGTGACATAGCTGGGCCTTTCCAACCCGCCGTTAGTGCCCGCAAGCCCCGCCTGTTCACGGTCTGAAGAGAGCAGGGGCGAAAAAGGCTGGCCACTCTGAATGGTAACGATGCTTCCCATCCACCAACCATTCGCGAACTTACTGACAAGATGACCTTCATTCATCTTTGGCAGATGATAAAGACCGTTGAGATGAAGGTTGTGTTTGATATCGAAGTTCGCGGGGCCATAGTCAAGAATTGGATTAAAGGGATCTTCGACCTGGCCGGTAGTAGCGCCGCTGGTATCAGAGTTGGAAAGTCCCTCAGTATCATCGAGCAACTTACTGTAGGTATATGCGGCCTGGAACTGGAAGCCATGGGTGAGCTTCTTGGTCACGTTGACTTCAAGGGCGTTATACCAGGAGACACCCCACGAATTGAACTGGGAAAAGTTCGAGAAGAACGGGTTGAGGCGCGGTGCGTTGGCAAGCTTGGCTCCCCAGACTGGCAGCGAACCGGGGATGACAGAGGTGCCGGGAAAATTGGGAAAAGCCGCGGTTGGCCCGGTGGGACAGCCCTGCGGTACAAAGGCATAGGAGGTCGGGCAGTCGGGGTTCATCTCGCTGACGGGTTGCCACAGGTTGAGACCGCGTGACCCGGCATAGGCGATGTTGAGCAGGATGCTCCCCGGCAGTTCCCGCTCAACCGCCATGTTGTAGTCGATCATGTGAGGAGATTTGTAGTTGAAGTTGATATCTGTGGGCGCAGTCCCCTGCAGACCACTTACTCCGGAGGGTAGTGGAAGCGGCAGAAGAAGTGTCGGCGGCGCGCCGGGGGTGCTGGGCGTAACGGTGTAGGCCACAACATAGGGGGGCGTGGCGAGGCCGGCCAACTGATAGACACCGCCATTATTCGCGATGTCGTAAAGGATTGCTCCTCCGCCTTTGAGCGAGGTCTTGCCGTTGCCAAAGATATCCCATGCGAAGCCTACACGCGGACTCACGTCGCGGTGGGTGGGATTGCCAAGCAGCGGGCCGAGGGTCGGCGCATCGCTGTAAGGCGCATTGACGAAGTAGGATTGACGGCCGTTCTTTTCTTCGGGCTGGGTGGCGAACTCGTAACGCAGTCCGATATTCAGGGTCAGCCGGGAGGTGAGATGAAACTCATCTGTCCCGTAGAATCCCAGCGTGTCGAACAGAACATCTTTCAGACTGTTGTATCCGGGAGCATAGGTGGTGTAGCTGCGATAGTTACCCAGAAGAAAGTTGTGCAGGTTGCTGAAGGCGACGGTGCCCTTGGGTCCCACGCCACCGTTGGCGTACTGGTCGAAGTGGTTGATGAGGGTGCCGAACCGGAGAGCATTCTTGCCCTTGGTCAGAAAGACGTCGTCACCGAAGCTGAAGATATCCTGAATATCCTTGATGGCGGTTACGCTGGTGTCGCTGAAGTTGGCGATCGAGCTGATATTGATGGGGCAGATGGAGTAGCCCGTAGCGCAGGAGACTCCAGGCCCGGTGAGAGACTTGGTAGAGGGATTCGAGTTCGATGGGGTCGAGTCCAGGACTGCGGAGCGGCTATAGGAAATGCGTGCCGAATTAAGTAGGACCGGCGAAAAGATATGGTTTTCTGCGAGAGTAAGATACTGCTGCCGTTGCTGCAGGCCGGAGTCAAATACTGGAAAGATTCTCGGATATATCTCGTTGGTGTTATCGAAGGTATAGCGCCCGAACATGGTATCCCTGGCGGAGAAGGTGTGATCGATACGCCCCTGCGCATAGTCCTCGTGGGTGCGCTCGGTACTCTCATAGGTGAACTGGTTGCCAGGCAGGTCCGGGCTGGGCCACAGAGCCAGGAGCGGTTGAATGGATGGGATGACCTGCTCGGTTTGACCTACTTTCAGGTTGGAGTCGCAGGTGTAATCGACAGTCTGGACGCCGCCCGCGATGGGAGTGTGGCATTGCGCCGGGATTGTAGGAGTTACTCCAATATTCGGTGGATTATCCAAGACTTCGCGAAAACCTTCATAGGTGGCGAAAAAGAACGTCTTGTCCTTGACGATAGGACCACCGAGAGCACCTCCGAACTGATTTCGTTCAAAGGGCGCGACGCGCCGGCCGCCGCCGGGAACGGTCTTGGGCAGCGAATAGAGGTCATCGAAGTAGTTGCGCGCATCAAGAACGCTGTTGCGGAGGTATTCGAACACATCGCCATGAAAGCGGTTGGTTCCGCTCTTGGTGACGATCGTGGTCTGACTGCCCATGACCAGTCCGTACTCGGCGCCGAAGGTGTTGGTCTCGATCTTGTATTCGCTGATGCCATCCAGGCCGAGGGTCAAGCCGGCGATGGAAGACGCGCTGGCGCCCTGCAGATTGCCCATGATGGCGCCGTCGAGGGTGTATTCGTTGGAGCGGATGGGGGCGCCATTGCTGCTGTAGAACTCGCCATAGAGTCCATTGGTTCCGAAGTTGTTGTTCTGAAACTGGGTGATGCCGGTCTGCAGCAGGGTGAGATCGATGAAGTTGCGGCCGTTCAAGGGCAGTTCCACAATCTGCTGGTTGTCGACCACGTGGCCGAGAGTACTGCTGGTCGTATCCACGCGCGCCTCGTCGGCCTTGACGACGACTTGTTCCTGGACCGTGCCGATCTGCAGGGCGAAGTTGATGACGGCTTCCTGGGAGACATCGAGCGTGATGCCGGTGCGCGTCTCGGTCTTGAAGCCGGTGGTCTCGACCTTCACGTTGTAGGAGCCGACGGGAAGCGCCACGAAGCTGTAGGCGCCATCATCCTTGGTGGTGGCTTTGCGGGTGTAGTTCGAGTCGGCGTTCACGATGGTGACCGTGGCGTTCGGCACGACGAGCCCTCCGGCGTCCTTGACGACGCCAGAGACGGTTCCGGTGGGAGCGACTTGGGGCATCGCGCGCAGGCTAAGGAATAAGGTCAGTCCAATGAAGATCGCCCAGCTTCGGGTCGATCCGGCGACGCGGGAAGTCCGGTCCATGTGTGGCTTTCCTCTTGCAGAGCGGCTTTTGTGGCTTGAGAGAGCGAGCGTCAGGCGCAACGCCGTTGATCAGATGCCACGATGGCCTGAGACCAGGCCGTTTCATAACGGGGCTAATGATTAGACCTCCAGCTAGAGCTTGTCAAGCGAAATTCATTCGGCGCGGAGCAAGCATCAGCCAGGAGCCTTGGGGCCTTCAGGCGAGAGCAAGGGCACACGCAGGTCCTTCGACTCGGCTTTGCCTCGCTCTCAGGATGACAAGGTGGTGGTGAGGAAAGGGGTACGCCGGGGCTACAGCCCGTTTGCGTGGGGGAGTTGCGGCGCAAGGAGCGGCTTCGCTTGGAGTGACACGGCAGCTGAGGGAGGGAGGCGAGGCTTCACTTCGGCTCAGCGCGCGTGTGCGGAGGTAGAGACTTCAGTCAGGACGACTCAAGCTGGGGAGGGTTGGAGCACCGAATGGGATTTGAACCCATGAATACTGGTTTTGCAGACCAGCGCGTTAGCCACTTCGCCATCGGTGCCCGGGCCGCCGCTCACGCAAGGGTTGCGAGCGGCGGTGAGTGAATTCTACTTCGGCTGCGCAGTGGTGCGCAGGTAAGGCTTCACCGTCTTGTAGCCGGGGAAGATCTTGTCGGCCTCCTCGTTCGAGACCGCGCCGGTGATGATGACGTCGCCGCCCTGCTGCCAGTTGGCCGGCGTGGCGACCTTGTGAGCGGCGGTGAGCTGCATGGAGTCGAGTACGCGGATGACCTCGTCGAAGTTGCGGCCGGTGGTCATGGGATAGCTCATGGTGAGCTTGATGCGCTTGTCCGGGCCGATGACGAAGACGGTGCGCACGGGCGCGTTGTTGGCCGGGGTGCGGCCCTCGGAGGTGTCGCCGGCGTCGGCCGCGAGCATGTCGTAGAGCTTGGCGATCTTGAGCTCGGGGTCGCCGATCATGGGGTAGTTGACCTTGGCGCCGCCGACATCCTCGATGTCCTGGGCCCACTTCTCATGGTTCGAGACGGGGTCGACGGAGAGACCGATGACCTTGGCGCCGCGCTGGGCGAACTGCTGCTCGAGCGACGCCACGGCGCCGAGCTCGGTGGTGCAGACGGGCGTGAAGTCCTTGGGGTGCGAGAAGAGCACGGCCCAGCTGTCGCCGATCCAGTCATGAAAGTGGATGGTGCCCTGGGTGGTGTCGGCGGTGAAGTCGGGTGCAATATCGTTGATCCTGAGTGACATTCTGCTTTGCCTCTGTCGGTTTGATTTTCTACGCGCGGATTGGATGCAACAGAAAACCCACCCGGCCATTGGCTTGGGGTGGGTTCTCGTGAAGGGCCGAGTCTCAACTACCTCGAATCGCTCATGGACACACCCGCGCCGCGTGGGGGCGACAGCAGCAGGTGCGGGCGGAGGTGGTGCTGAGGCTGAGCGTGAATCGCACGTTGAGCGCCTTCGTGGAGCGGAATCTTTACCGCAGCCGGCCCATGTTCAAGTTCGGCCAGCGGCCCGGCTTAGCCGGGATCAGGGAGCCGTTTGCTACCCTGCGGTAAGTCAAACTGTCTCATCGGCGGAGGCCCCGTGTCAAACCAAGCAGCGAAGGAGCTGGAGTACGCGCTGGTGGATGTGTTCGCGGAACGTGCGCTCGAAGGCAACATGCTGGCGATCTTCACGGACGCGCGCGGCCTTTCAACCGAGCAGATGCAGAGGCTGGCGCGAGTGATGGCGCTGCCGGAGACGACGTTCATTGTGCCGGACGGCGATGCTGCCACAGAGCCCGGCAGAGGGGTGCGGGTGCGCATCTTTACCACGCAGGAGGAGCTGCCCTTTGCCGGGCATCCGACGCTGGGCACGGCGGCGTGGCTGCACATGAACCATCCCGTGCTGGGCGGCGCGAAGAGGATCACGCTGGAGCTGAACGCCGGACCAATCACGGTGGAGTTCACGCCGCCGGGCGAGGGTGAGCAGGGCGTGTTCGGGATGATGCGGCAGTTCGACCCGACGTTCGGCAGCCTGCATGATCGGGCGCGGGTAGCGGAGGTGCTGAACGTGCCGCTCACGGATCTCGACCCGGCGTGCGCGATCGAGACCGTCTCGACGGGGCTGCCGTATTGCGTGGTGATGCTGCGTTCGGTGGAGGCGATGGGGCGGCTGGCGATACCGCAGCAGGCGGCGCAGGCGTACCTGGCGGGCACCGACGCGAAGTTCTTCTTCTGCATGGCGCCTGCAGGGCCGGGCAGCGGCGCGGACTTTCACAACCGGATGCAGTTCTACAACGGCGAGGACCCGGCGACGGGCTCGGCGTCGGGCTGCGGCATCGCCTACCTGGTGCGGCACGGCCTGGTGCCGAGCGGGCGGCCAACGGTGTTTGAACAAGGTGTGGAGATCCAGCTGCCGTCGCGGATCCATGTGCGGGCCAGCCGGGTGGATGTGCCGGTTGGGAAGGAGAAGATCCCGAAACGGGAGGACGCCAAAATAAGTGAGGTGTTCGTCGGCGGACGCACCATCGCCGTTGCAAAGGGTCGATTTTTCCTGCCCTGAAAAGAGACTTTCCCACAGCCTGTTGTCACCAAACTGCAACAATCACGGGGGATCACAGAAAACGGTGGATGAGAGAGTACGAATTGGGTGTCATTTCGCCTGATTTTCGCCTATTGACCAGTCGGGTTCCCCTCCGTAGTGTTGGGAAGCGTTGAGGGAGCAGGCGGCGTTCCGGGGCAGTTGGCACGCTTGCTGAAAGCCCTCTTACAGTACACGGCTGGATGGATTTCCTGAGTACTTCGCACAATTGAGTTGAGAGAAGCTGGACTGCCCACGCAGTCGCATCCCTCCGCAAGACGCACTTCCCTGACTGCATCCGCAGCGGTGGAGAGCCGGTCCTTCGTGTCCCTGTGGGGACTCGCAAGAGCCGGATCGAGACCCTGTCTCCCGCAGCAGCGGAGCCCGTGCGCCTGGCCCTGGGGAGAGGCCTTCCGAGGCAGCGTGGCAACCTGCGCACCGGGTGCTCCGGCTTTTCTTGAGAACCGCGGCTTTGCGGCCGAATCTGCTCATCACCGGGCAGGCGGCCGCCGGGCCGGGACACTGCTTCGCCGGTCGAACCCTGCCGCACGAGGGGTCGGCGGAAGCAGGCGGGAGAGCCTCGTTTCGCGGGGGCTTTCAAGCCTGCGACCGCCCGCCACAGGGCTCCGCGGAGCAGCCGCCCCGACTCGCTTCGGAACGCCGGAGAGAGCCGCGGTCAGAGACAACAAGGCCCTGGGTGACGGTACGGCCGAAAAGCCGTCCGACCTATAACCGGCCGAGCGCTTCCGAGAGGCGCGCGCGGCGAGAGAGAACGGACCAACCATGCGCCCAAAGAAAGTCATCCTTTGCGTCGACGATAACGAACAAACCCTCTCCGTTCGGACGTTCCTGCTGGAGACACGCGGCTACCGGGTGATCAACGCGACGACGTCGAAGGAGGCGCTGGAGATCCTGGAGCGGACCGCGCCGGGCACGCTGGATCTGCTGATCGCGGACCTGCTGATGCCGGGGATGGATGGCAACGAGCTGGTGCGGCGCGCGAAGCAAATACTACCGGGGCTGCCGGCGCTGATCGTAAGCGGGACGGTGGCGTCGTACGATCGCGCCCTGGCGGCCGATGCATTCCTGCCGAAGGGCGCGGGCACGGCGGCGGAGCTGCTTGAAAAGATCAGGGTGCTGGTGGCGCGCAAGCGCGGCCCCAAGAAGCATGTTCCTGCGCCGCAGCCGCAGCCCGCAGCAGCCGAGGCGATGCCGATGAAGCACCGCATCGCAAGCTGAGCAATCACCATGTTGAGGGATTTCAATTGCTGGCATATCTTCGCTAAAGTGAACGCCCTGATGAAAAGCACGTCCCGTTGGATACTACCTTCTCTCTGCGGCGCCGCCCTTTGCGCCGGAACCCTTCCCGGACAAACCTCCACCAACGGTTCCGGACCGGCAGCCCGCTGGACAGCCGATCGAGCCAACCAGTGGTACGCGCGCCAACCGTGGCTGGTGGGCGCGAACTTCATCCCGTCGGATGCGATCAACGAGCTGGAGATGTTCCAGGCGCAGACCTTCAATCCGGCGCTGATCGACCACGAACTGGGCATGGCGGAGAGCATCGGCATGAACACCGTGCGGGTCTTCCTGCAGGATCAACTCTGGCAGCAGGATTCAGCCGGCTTTTTGAAGCGGCTGGATGCCTTCCTAGCGATTGCCGCGAGCCACCACATACGGCCGCTGCTGGTGCTGTTCGATTCCTGCTGGGAGACGAACCCACACCTGGGCCCGCAGCATCCGCCGATCCCCGGCGTGCACAACTCGGGCTGGGTGCAGAGCCCGGGCAAGGCGCGGCTGATGGACCCGGCGGTGGAGCCACAGCTGCGCGCCTACGTGACCGGAGTGGTGGGCGCGCTGGCCAAGGACGACCGGGTGCTGGCATGGGATATCTGGAACGAGCCGGACAATCGCGGCGGCGACCTGCTCGAAGATGAGCCGGCGAAGGTAGCGCGCGTGGACGTGCTGCTGCCGCAGGTCTTCGCGTGGGCGCGCTCCGTGCATCCGACGCAGCCGCTGACCAGCGGAGTCTGGGTGGGAGTGTGGAACGATCCGCTGCGCGAGAGCCGCACGACGGCGATACAGCTGGAGGAGTCGGACGTGATCTCGTTCCACGAGTACTCGTGGCCGGAGACGTTTGAGGCGCGGATCCTGTCGCTGCTGCCGCTGGGCCGGCCGATCCTGTGCACGGAGTACATGGCGCGCGGCATGGGCAGCACCTTCGATCTGACCTTGCCGATGGCCAAAAAGTACAACGTGGCGGCCATCAACTGGGGGCTGGTCGCGGGCAAGACGCAGACGTGGCTGCCATGGGACTCGTGGCAGCACCCGTATGTGCTGACGGCGCCCGCGATCTGGTTTCACGAGGTCTTCCGCCAGGATGGCACGCCCTACCGGCAGCACGAGGTGGACTTGATCCGCGAGCTGACCGGGCGCGGGACTGAAACCGGGACGGAGCACGAAACGGGACAAGGAACGGGGCGCGGAAAGGAGACGGGAACACCTATCGGGCATGGCGACCCGGGATCGTTCCCGCCGCCGGCGGAGCCTGCGGAGATGGTCATCCATTGAGCTGAAGGGCCTTGCCGCTGCGGAATGCATGGGCGGGAAGGCTCAGGCTTCGACTAGCCCGTAGCGCCGCTGCCACTGCTGTTTCAGGCGCGCCCACACGGCGTCGCGTTCGGCCTTGAGGATGGTTGGGTCCGGGGCTTCGGCGAAGCGCGCGGCCTCGGTTTTGGCGAGCTCCAGGATGGCGCGGTCGCGCAGCAGGCTGGCGACGCGGAACTGCGGCAGCCCGGCCTGGCGGGTGCCGAAGAACTCTCCCGGCCCACGCTGCTCGAGGTCGAGCTCGGCGAGCGCGAAGCCATCCTGGGTGCGGACCATGGCGGCTAGCCGCGCCTCGGCGGCTTCGCTGACGTTGCCTCCGGTCATAAGAATGCAGTAGCTCTTCGCCGCGCCGCGGCCGACGCGCCCGCGTAGCTGGTGCATCTGCGCCAGGCCGAAGCGCTCCGCGTGCTCGATGACCATGACGCTGGCGTTGGGCACGTCCACGCCGACTTCGATGACGGTGGTGGCGATGAGGACGTCGGTCTCTCCGCGCTGAAAGCGGCGCATCGCGACCTCCTTGTCGTCGGCCGACATGCGCCCGTGCAGCAGGCCCAGGCGCAGCCCGGCGAGCGGGCCGGCGCGAAGCTCCTCGTACATCTGGGTCGCGGAGCGCAGCTTGAGCCGGGGGAAGAGCCCCGCAGGACCGGTCTTTTTGGCCCGGCCTTTGGCGGCGGGCTGGCGGGCGTGGGCTGGCGGATCGGTGACGGCGGGTGTGTCTTCGCGGGCGAAGTCGAGCTCCGGCTGGTCCTCGTGTGCGCCCTCGATGATGGGGTAAACGATGTACGCCTGGCGGCCGAGCGCCGCCTGCTTGCGCACGAACTCCCACACGGCCGCGGCTTTCTCTTCCGTAGTGCGGCGGGTGACGATGGCCGTGCGGCCCGGCGGCAGCGCGTCGATCACGCTGACGTCCATGTCGCCGTAGATGGTGAGCGCGAGCGTGCGCGGAATGGGCGTGGCGGTCATGACGAGCACGTCGGGATCGCCGGTGTTGTCCGCGCCGGCCTTCATCAGCTTGAAACGCTGCTGCACGCCGAAGCGATGCTGCTCGTCGACGATGACCAGACCGAGCCGCGCGAACTCGACCTTCTCTTCGATGAGCGCGTGGGTTCCGATGGCGAGCTGGGTTTCGCCGCGGAAGATGCGGCTGCGGCTCTCGCGCTTGCGCTCCTCGTCGAGCGAGCCGGTGAGCAGCGCCACGCGGTAGGGCTTGCCAGTCGCGGGGGAGATCTTCTCCGCGAGCAGCTTGCGCGCGCCAAGGTAATGCTGCGTGGCGAGGATCTCGGTGGGCGCCATCAGCGCGGCCTGGAAGCCGTTCTCGATGGCCACCAGCGCGGCCTGCATGGCGACGATGGTCTTGCCTGAGCCAACATCGCCCTGCAGCAGCCGGCGCATGGGCTGGGTGCGCTTCATGTCGCCGACGATCTCGCCGAGCACGCGTTTTTGCGCCGCGGTGGGATGAAAGGGCAGCACCTGCTTGATGGCTTCGCGCACCTGCGGCGAGGTTTCAAAGCGAGTGCCCACGCGCTCTCGCAGGCGCTTGCGTTTGAGCTCCAGGCCAAGCTCGAGATACCACAGCTCCTCGAAGATGAGGCGGCGATGAGCGGGCGTGGCGGCGCTCATCAGCGCCTCCAGACTGGTGCCGGCCTCAGGAAAGTGGATGCCGCGTAAGGCGGCCATGCGGCCGGGCAGTCCGAGCCGCTCGCGCATCGCGGGAGGCAGGGTCTCTTCGGCTTCGACGCCGGCCTCGGTGAGCTCTTCGAAGATGCTCCACATTACGCGCCGCGTCCACTTGGAGGTGAGCTTCGCGCCCCACGGAGTCGTGCCGCCGAGGCTCTCGTAGACGGGAACGATGCGGCCCATCTCAAGCATGGCGAACTCGGCGTCGGCACCGGTGGCGCCAGGCTCGGGCAGCATCTCAAACTGCGGCTGGATGAGCTTGAAGCGGCCCGTGCCGCCGGAACGCGAGGGCTCCAGCCGCCCGTACACGGCGAGGCGCTGGCCGAGGCGGAACTTGTCGCGCAGGTAGCTGCCGTTGAACCAGGTGCACTGGATGGTCGTCTGGCCCAGGCGCGGCTGGCCGCCGTTGGTAGCTACGCCGGGAGCAGTGAGCCCGAGCGTGAGCTCGAAGAGCCCGCTGCCGGCACGAGTGCGCAGCAGCGCCGAGCCGCGCACATCGCCGATCAGCGAGGCCATGTCGCCGGCCTTCATCTCCGCGATGTGCCGCGGATTGAGCCGGTCTTCGTAGCGGAACGGCAGATGGTAGAGCAGGTCTTCGACGGTCTCGACGCCGCGTTTGGCGAGGCCTTCGGCGATGCGCTCGCCCACGCGCTTCACGTACTTGACCGGCGTAGAAAGCTGAAGCGTCACGCTTCGATGCTACCAAGTCCGGCGGCGGGTTCCGGGCGCCTCGCGGCCGCGCGTTCAAGAGCGAGGCTGGCCAGCAGCAGCAGGCAAAGCAGCAGGCCTTCAATCGAGCTCTGCGGCTTGAAGCGCCAGCGGCGCAGGACATACGTCATGACGGTGTCATTGGCGATCCACACGCAGGCGAGCAGCGTGTACGCCCATGCCAGAGCACGCGACCGCTGCCAAAGGTCGATGGCGGCGGGGACGAGCAGCAGCGCGATGACGCGATCGTAGCCGCGATGATAGACCGGCATGACGCCGATGAGAGCGGCGAGCGCGACCAGCGTCCAGGGCCTGCGCGCCAGGCTCTTGCGGGCGAACAGCCACGTCGCCAGCGCGAGTGCGGCAGCCGCGCTGAAGCCCAGCGCCTGAGCCAGGGAGCGGCCGACGTGCGGCAGGCGCGAGAAGCCGGTCTGCAGGTTGAGGAAGTCGAAGGACTCGCTGTTCGCGGGGGAAAAGTCTGAGGTGCCGCCGGGGACGAGCGAGAGGTCGATGTTGGCGCGAAGCTGCGCGAGAAACTGGAAGGAGCCAAGCCGCAGACGGAAGGCAAGGCAGCCGGCCAGGAGCAGAAAGACGCTGAGCGCGAGCGCCTTGAGCGCGGGACGGCGCGTGCCGGGCAAGCATAGCAGCAGGATCGCGACGGCGGCGATCATCTGCGGCTTGAGCGCGAGGGCAATGCCGAGAACGATCCACGCCAGCGTCTCGAGCCCGCGCGAATGTAATGGCGATTCGCGCAGCAGGAGGAGGCAGGCGATGGCTGCGAGCGCGGTGCACAGGAGCGCGGGATTGGCGAAGCGGAACGCGGCGCAGAGGGGATTGGAGACCAGGCAGGTGACGAGGATGAGTGCCGCGGGGCCGCCGCCCATGCGGTCGGGCGCGGGGCCGCTGGCGAGGTCGGGCGCGAGGCGCAGGCTCCAGATCATCAGCACGCAGGCGAACCCGAGGACGATTCCGGCGAGCGAGTTGAAGAGCTCCGCGGCCTGTGGCCAGCCGAGCCGCGCGAACGGAAGTACAACCAGCATCGAGCTGGGCGGATAGACCGGCGCCTGCGCCCAGATGTTGGGTTTGGCTTCGTGGCGCTGGGCGGCCTCGCGGTTCAGCGCAGCGGCGGCGTAGGGGTTGCAGCCGTCGAGCAGGCACTCGGCGCCGGTGACGAGATGGTTGAAGTCGCCGAAGGGCGTCGCGGGCAAGTGGCGTGTGCTTCGGATGGTCGCGAGGCCGGCGAGCGCGAGCGCCAGCAGAGCCACCAACCACATCCCCACGCTCGGAGCTCGTGCCGTCACAGCCTGATACTACCAACCGGGCTTGAGCTCGACCCGGTCCGGGTAGACTTGAAGGAGTGGGTTATACGTTGATGCAGAGGATCGCGCTGGCCGTCGTGCCGCAGGTTGCGGCGGGGATGATACGGGTGCTGGGTTCGACGCTGCGGTACGAGGATGTCTACGAAGGCGAGCCCGGCTCGGCGCCGCGCGGGCCGGGGCACGAGATCCCCGGACCGGTGGTGTATGCGTTCTGGCACCGCTCGCTGCTGTGCTGCGCGTATCGCTTCCGCAACCTGGGGATTGCCATCCTGATCTCGCGCAGCTTCGATGGCGAGCTGGTGTCGCGCACGGTCGAACGGCTGGGCTTCCGGGCGGTTCGTGGATCAAGCTCCCGAGGCGGTACGTCGGGGCTGCGCAGCATGATCGAGGCCTACGAACAGGGGCATCGCTGCGCCATCGCGGTGGATGGCCCGCGCGGTCCGGCGATGGTTGCGCAGCCGGGGGCGAGCCAGCTTGCGGTGCTGGCGGGCGCGCCCTGGATTGGAACGTTCTATGCGCGGCCGCTGCGTGCCTGGACGCTGAAGAGCTGGGACCGGTTCCTGATCCCCAGGCCCTTTACGCGCGTGGTGATGACCTGGCCGGCGCATGTTCCGGCGGCGGGCGCGAGCGTCGCGGAGCTGCAGCCGCGGTTGCAGGCGGCGCTCGATTCTGCAGTGGAGCGTGCCGAGGCGTGTGTCGCCAAGACCGCAGCGCACGCGGAGTGAACGCGATGCGGGTCTCGGACTTCGACTTCCACCTGCCCGAGGAGCTGATTGCGCAACATCCGCCGGCGGAGCGCGGCTCAAGCCGCATGCTGCGCGTGGACCGGCGCACGGGCGCTTGCGCGGACGGATATTTCCGCGAGCTGCCGGCGCTGCTGCAGCGCGGCGATCTGCTCATCCTGAACGACTCGCGCGTGCTGCCGGCCAGGCTCTACGCGAAGCGGGTGCGAGGCGCCGGCACGCAGGCCAGCTCGCCCGACCCGAGCGGGCGCATCGAGGTCCTGCTGACTGAGCAACGGGCCGAGCACGATTGGGCAGCGCTGGTGCGGCCCAGCCGCAAGGTGCGTCCGGGCGAGGTGCTCAGCTTCCCTGACGACGCCGGTGAGACCGTTCTGACTGCGCAGGTTCTTGACGCGGGCGAATTCGGCGAACGCACCCTGCGCTTTGCGCCGGAGCCGCGCTTTCTTGAGCAGCTGGAGCGCATCGGGCACCTGCCGCTGCCGCCGTACATCCACCGCGCCGACGAGGCGGACGACAAGGCGCGCTACCAGACGGTCTACGCCGAGACGCCCGGATCGGCCGCGGCGCCGACCGCCGGGCTGCACTTCACGCCGGAGATCCTGCGCGAACTTACCGGCCGCGGCGTCGAGGTCCGGCGCGTGACGCTGCATGTCGGCCTCGGCACGTTTCAGCCGGTACGCGTGAAGCGGGTAGAAGATATTCGCCTGCACACCGAGCGCTACACGCTACCGGACGATACCGCCGCAGCCATCCAGGCAGCGCTGACGGAGGGCCGCCGGATCATCGCCGCGGGCACCACGACGACGCGGACGCTGGAGCATTGCGCGGCCATTGGCAACCTGAGCGGGCACTACGGCGCGACGAACATCTTTATCGCGCCGGGTCATGGTTTCCGCGTGGTCTCGGGCCTGCTGACGAACTTCCATCTGCCGCAGTCCACGCTGCTGATGCTGGTGAGCGCGTTGTTGGGTGATGCTCCTGGAGTGGCTCCGGACACCGGCCGCGAGCGAGCCTTGGCCGCCTACGCGCATGCCATCCGCGAGCGGTATCGCTTCTTCTCCTACGGCGACTGCATGTTGATCCTGTAGCGAGAGATCCGCTCGGCACGGGTGTGCACGCATCCAACTGTTATGCCTTCGAAGTTCCTGACGGCCGAGTGGCGCAAGCTCATCATGGCGCAGTATGAGGTTGCGCCCGCGGTGCTCGCGCCATGGCTGCCGCCCGGGGTGGAGCTCGACCTGTTTCGCGGCGAGTGCTTCGTCTCGCTAGTCGGCTTCCTGTTCGACCGCGTGCGCATCAAGGGCTTGCCGGTGCCTTTCCACACGCGCTTTGAGGAGGTCAATCTCCGCTTCTACGTGCGCCGTGTGGAGCCCGATGGAACGGTACGGCGCGGCGTCGTCTTCATCCGCGAGTTCGTGCCGCGCATGGCGATCACGCTCATCGCCAACGCGCTCTACGAGGAGCCGTACGCGACGCTGCCGACACGCCATGAGATCGCCGCAGAGGCCGGCAGGCTGCGCGTACAGTACGCCTGGAAACACCGCCGCGTCTGGTATTCGATAGACGTCCAGGCGAGCGCCGCGGCGCAGCTGATCGCGCCCGGAAGCATCGAGGAGTTCATCACCGAACATTACTGGGGCTACACCAAACGTACCCGCGGCCGCACCTCCGAGTACCAGGTCGAGCATCCGCGCTGGCAGACATACCCCATCCTCGACTGCCAGATCGCCGCTGATTTCGGCGCGCTCTACGGCCCGGCGTTTGCGGCACTGAATCCGCAGCAGCCGGCCAGTGTGCTGCTGGCCGAAGGCTCCGCGATCAGCGTCTACTCGGGCGTCCGGCTGACGTAATCAGTCGCGAACCCGAAAACACTCTAGACTAGTGGGATGGCCAAAAGCCGTGCCACTGACCGCAAGCCGTCACGCAAGTTCGAAGAGATTGACATCCCCGCGTGGCTGCGACAGCTGCCGAAGGCTGAGCTGCATCTGCACCTCGAGGGCACCATCGCGCCGGAGACGCTGGTCGAGCTCTCGCGCCGCCACGACGCTCAGCCCCTGACGCTCGAAGCGGCCCGCGCGCTTTATGCCTACACCGACTTTCAGCACTTCCTGCTGACCTTCAAGGCGGTCTCTGAGCGGCTGCAGACCGCCGATGACTTCGCCTTGATCACCTACGAGATGATCCGCGCGCTGGCCGCCCAGGGCGTAGTGCACGCCGAGGTGTACATCTCCTGGGGGATCCTGCTCAAGTTCAAGCCGCAGCTCGCGATCGAGAGCGTCATGGACGCCGTCGAAGCCGCGCGCGTGCGGGCGGAGCGCGAGTTCGGCACGACCATACTTTGGATCATCGATGCCGTTCGCCACTTCGGCGTGGAGGAAGCCGGCACCGTCTTCCGGCTGGCAGCGGAGCTGAAGCCCAAGTACCCGAGCATCGTCGGCATCGGCATTGGCGGCGACGAGGCGCGCGGCCCGGCGGAGCCGTTCCGGGCGCTCTACGCGTCGGCGCGCGAGGCCGGCCTGCGGCTCACGGCCCACGCCGGCGAGTCGACCGGTCCCGAGTCGATCTGGTCCGCGCTCAACATCGGTGCGGAGCGCATCGGCCATGGTTTGGCGGCGCAGCACGATGCCGATCTGCTGGAGGTGCTGGCGCGGCGGCAGGTGCCTATCGAAATCAACGTCACGTCGAACATCCGCACTGGCTGCTGCCCGGCCTTTGACGCTCACCCGCTGCGCGAGTACTTCGAGGGGGGCCTGATGGTGACGCTCAACTCGGACGATCCGCCCATGTTCGGCTCGAACCTGCTGGAGGAGTACATCCTGGTGCAGAAGCTGTTCGCGTTCTCGCTGGACCAGATGCGCGAGTTCGCGGCCAACTCGGTCGAAGCGAGCTTCCTGGCGCCGGAGCGCAAGCTGCGGCTGCTCGGCCAGATCGAGCAATATCGCTGACGGCTCTTAGGGCCGGTCCGGCACCATCACGGCGTTGGGGTCTACCTTCGGGATGCCGAAGTGGCCGCCCAGATGGAGCAGGTCGAGCGGCTTCAGATCGCCGGTAATGCGAACCACGTTCATGTCGCGGCTGGAGCGCGTCAGCACGGTAAGCGCGTCGATGTCCGAGCCGGAAAAGTGCAGCCAGAGGTCGGTCACGGTGGACTTCGGCTGGGCCGTGTTCACGGCCATCTGGTTCGCGTTGACCATGTGCTTCCAGCCCGCGGCCTTGTAGCTGGCGAGCAGCGCAGCCATGGCCTCAGGCGTGTAGAAGGCGGGCTCGCGATAGTGGTAGCTATCGAACCAGACACCGGTCAGGGCCGCGGCCGCGCGATGTGGGTCCACTCCGTTCGATTCCAGCAGGTTCTGCGCGATCTGCAGCATGGATCGGTCGAAGTTGAAGCCGGTGTGGGTGGCCGGCACCTCGCTCAACGTCGCAAGCTGCTGCGAGAGGTCGGGACCCGGATAGTACGCCGGGGGGGGAGGCGGCGGAGGCGCGCTGCCCGCGTACTGCTGCGAAAACCCGGCCGGCGTGGCGGCCAGCGAGACGGCAAGAACGAGACCCGGAACAACCCTGAACGGCAGGCGCATACACGACCCTCCTGTGGAGGTTAGACACGGATCAGACCGCAAAGTTTACTCTCGCGGCCGGATTTCTACTGGCCCGCTTTGGCCGCGAAGTAGCCCTTCTTGGCGCGAACCTTGTAGAGGCGAGGATTGGTCGACTGCAGGTAGATGGTGCGGAAGCTGCCGTCCAGCTTGAAGTCCGCCGGCCGGTACTCGAGCGAGTACTGGCTGCGCAGCTCTTCCTCGATGGAGCGGAAGCTGTTCGAGACCTCTTCCAGGCGATTGGGGAAGAAGGTCTGGCCCCCGGTGGCGTCCGCAATGGTGCGCAGCACCTCGCCGCCGCGTCCGCGCGTGGGGCTGGTGTCGGTCGAGATGGTGTAGACGATGGTCTCCGCGCGCTGGCACATCTTGATCGCGTCGGACATCTGCGCGCGGCTGTAGTTATCGTCGCCGTCCGAGACCATGACGATGACGCGGCGCACATCGTAGTCGTCGCGCAGGGTCAACATCTGCTCGTGGCAGGTCTCGTAGAGCGCATCAAAGAGCGCCGTGCCGCCGCCCGGCCGCAGCTTGTGAATGCCCTCGTCCAGCTGGTCCTGGTTGCCGGTAAAGGGCTGGGTCAGCGCGATCTGGACGTCGAAGCCTTCCACGAAGGCGCGGTCGCGCGGCTTGAGCACCTGCGAGAAGAAGTCCTGCGCGGCGTCCTGCTCGAACTTGAACCGTGAGCGGATGGAGCTGGACGTGTCGAGCATCACGCCGATGCGTAGCGGCAGGTTGGTCTGTTGCGTAAAGCCGATGACCGCGGCCGGCGGGCGGCCATCGTCAAGCAGACCGAAGTCCTTACGCTGCAGATTCTTGATGAAGCGGCCGTTCTTGTCCGTGACCGTGAAGACGAGGTTGACCAGGTTGGCGCGAACCGAGAGCTGGAAAGGAACGTCGGTGCCGGGCTGGTCGGCGGGTGGCTGCTGGCCGGGCTGCTGCGCCGGCTGGGTGGGTGGAGGAGTGGTTTGCGGAGCAAACGGAGCCTGGCCTGCGGGCAAAGGAGTCGCTGGAGCGGTTTGGGCTGGGGCGGACTCGACTGGCGAAGAAGTCAGCGGCACAGGCGATTGGCAGAGTGCGTTCGAGCCAATGGAACTAAGGAGCGCCGCCAGCGCAACGCTGGGAAACAGAGTGCGAGATTTCGTTACGATCACTGGTCGATTCTACTGCTTTCGACAGGCCTTGTGGACGTGCCCGACTTGCGACACCTGGCTTCGCTGCCGGAATACTCGGCTATTTAGGCCGGCGCGATTGCTCTGTTGATTTGGACGCGCTCGGAAAACACCGGAAGTGCGGGGTCTGGCACGCGGTGCCTCGAAGCGACAGACGCCAGGCTGAACTTGCGCTCCGCTGCAGCTTGCAGAGGAAGCGGCACACGAGCAGTCCTCTTCTCAGCGGGCAACTTGAAGGCGTCCACTACGCTTCGCAGCACGCTGGCCAGACCAGCCAGCTCTGTGCACGCGGTCGCCGTCTGGTCCAACTGCTGTGTCGTCTGGGTAACTCTTACTGAGATCGCGTGGATATCCTCGGTGAGGCCCTCAGTGGCCGCAGCCTGCTGGGTAGAGGCTGTGGCGATCATGGTGATGCCCCGTTGAGCAGACTCGATGCGCTCCACGATCGCGTCGAGCGAGGCTGTCACCTGGTTGAACTTGGCGACGCCTTCAAGGACGACGATCTCCCCTTGCCGCATCGAGTCCACGACGCGTCGAGCGCCCTCCTGTACCGACTGGATCTTCTCGGCGACCTTCTCAGTAAATCGCGTGGTTCGCTCCGCCAGCATCCGCACCTCCTGCGCTACCACGGCGAAGCCCTTGCCCTGGTCTCCCGCTCGAGCAGCCTCGATCGCCGCGTTCAAGGCCAGGAGGTTGGTTTGGCCGGCGATGTCCTGGATGATACGGACGACCTCGCCGATGCTTTGTGTCTCTTCGCCGAGCTTGGATATGTCGGCTGACGCGGTGGTCACGGACGTGTTGATCCGGTGCATGGCGTCATGCGTTTGCCGGACCAGCGCTCGCCCGGAGGTCGCGCTCGCGACAGCATCATTGGCGGCCCTTGATGCGACGTCGGCGTGCTCGGCCACTCCTCGCACTGAAGCGTTCATCTCCGCCACCGACGATGCAAACTGTTCCACTTTCTTCTGTTCGGTATGCGTCGTCTCAGCGATCTCCCGCGCCGTTGCCTGGATTTCAGCGCCCGAGGCAGCTACCAGCGCGGAGGACAAGGCCACCTCGGTGAGAGCTTCCGCCATCGCTCGCTTCATGATGTTGATTGCCTGGATCGCCACCGCAAGTTCATCATCGGTAGCCGGGACCCCGTCTGCTCCGGATAGGTCTTTCTTTGCCATCGCGCTGACTAGATCCACCGAGATCTGCACGTTACGGCTAATCGACCGGGAAAAGGTGATGGCCGTTACTGTTAGCAGCGCCAGCGCAAGAAGAAAGCCCGATCCTTCCGTCCAGAGAATTCGCTGTTGCATTAATCTGTCGGCCGTCTGCTGGGCTTTCAATTGAGAGCTGGTGGTGATTTTCATTAATTGGAATTGATCTAACATCAATGGCAGCAGACGATCATCAACGCCAGTTTCGAAAAGCGCCTTTGCTGCCTCAAAGCCCTGCGTTTTTCGTGTGGTATTCAGCGCGTTGATAAAGGCCACGCGCTGCTTAAGGTAGACCTGATATTGGCCGAAGCGAGCCTCCTGCTCAGTATTGCCGGCAATTGTTGCACGAACTCTCTCGATGACCACAGCCGCATCCCGGCGCATCTTGGGGATTCCTGCGATAGCGTTCTCGTTGCCCGTCAGCATGTAAGACCGCTGTGCCGAGGTGACACCATTCATGTAGGCAACCAGGTAATCCAGATCGTCCAACAGGCCGGCGGTCTTAATGATCCCGGCCTTTGTCACCTCGGCGCGCAGATTAGCCCAATAAGCCACTCCGGCGTTTGCCAGCATCATCAGGCCGGCAGCGCTAAATGCCAGAAACAGCTTTCGCTTGAAAGTCCATCGCATCGCTTTGACTCTCCAATCCCAGTATCGGCAGCGTAGTTGCATACTGTAGATACAAACAGCACATTCACCTGGCCAGCCACGAGCGCGGTTTGTCGTGCGCTCATCCTACGTAGCTTTTTCACCTCGAGCGCTTGGATCGCGTAGTAGCCAAGTAGATCTGTATTAAGGCAGTCGCATTTCTCCAACTTGTATTGCCGCAGGACACTTCGCGTACTTAGAAAAGCATCCTCATTTCAGAGATAAAGTTGTGGTTGTAGTTGTGAAATTGCGATGTGGCTACCTGCATCCCGCTATCGACAATGAAGAACGGATGAGTAGAACTCCACCCTCTTTTTCGCAGCACGTAGAAGAGAGCAGGAGTCATGAAGTTTTGCTCCTTGCCGTCATGAGAGCCGCTGAAGTAGAAGCTCGCGTTGTTCTCGATCTCGCCCCACAGGTACGTGGTCGCATGGATCTGAACGAGCGCATTCCATAGGATGGTGCGTCCCTGCGTGGCTATCTTGCCTGTCGGCAGGAGGCCGCCGATAGAAGACTCAACCTGGACGCGCCTGTTGATCCCGACACCGCCCGCCACCGTTGGCGTGAAGCTGTTGGTCAGTGCTCCGTTCTTATAGCTTCCAGTAGTAAGAGAATGGCTTAGCATCGCCGTCACGATATAGTTGCCGTGATCCGCGTTACCCGAGGAAATACGGTACTTGACCAGCGACGACATATCCGTCATACCGTCGGTCGCAGCGCCATTGTGTTGGATATAAGAAGGCGGACATAGATCAAACTCATATCGCTTGCCTACGATCACACCGCCGCCGCGCAAGTTCCCGTAGTTGGTTGTCTCCGCCCGGGCTGGCGTATATTCCTTCGAGGTGGAAAAGCGTACGTACTGTACGAGCCGGGGGTCGGCCTCCACCAACGGTGTTATCCAGGAAGGCTGCTCGGCCGCCATCATCTTGTTGTGAGAGGTAAAGCTTTCTGTAGGCGATCGCTGAGCAGAGGCGATGCTTCCACCAAGCGCGAAAAGGAGTAGTTGCCCTAGCGAAAGTGCAACTTTAGACGTTTCTTTCACGATCGAGAACTCTCCCCTGGCGCATAACGTTGCACAAAGCAACTATCGACCTCGGCGAGGTAGAGCTTTAGCTGCTGGGCTGGATTGCCGGGCCGCGTCCTGGGATATTTGAAATAAGGAAATTACCTGTAGGTGTATTAAGGCTCTGGTACCGATGCTGTTTTCCCGTAACAAGAGTGGCTTTGCGCAAAGTCGTCCTCTGCACAGCAACAGGTTTTTGCTCTGGATTCCAGCTCAACGCTCTTCGCTTGATTTCTGAAGCTCAGCCAGAAACTCGACAAGCTCAGGGGCAAGTGGAGCTTCGACAACCAGCTCTTCAGCCGTCCGTGGATGCGTGAACTCCAGGCGGGCGGCGTGCAGAAAGTTACGCGGAAGTTCGACGCTGCCGTCTCCATTGAGCCGCTTGATGACGTGCGGCGCGCCATAGAGGAAGTCGCCCACGACGGGGTGTCCAAGCGCCTGCAGATGCACGCGGATCTGGTGCGTGCGGCCGGTCTCGATGGCGACCTGGACGAGCGTGAAGAGGCCATAGGGCGTCGTCAGCCGCTCCCGCACGTGGATGTGCGAGACCGCCGAACGGGCGCCGGACTCGAGCCCACGCCGGGTGGTCATGCGAATGCGCCGGACGACATCGCGCGCGATGGGCAGAGTCACGGTCGTGTCGTCTTTAGCGAGATGCCCGTGGGCCAACGCGAGGTAGGTCTTCCGCACCTCGCGCGCGGCGAACATCTCGCCCAGCCTGCGATGCGTCACGTCGTCCTTGGCGACCAGGATGGCGCCCGAGGTCTGTTTGTCCAGCCGATGCACGATACCCGGCCGCAGCGAGCCGCCCACGCCGGAGAGGCCGCCGCCAGCCGGCCCCGCGCCGGCTGTCCCCGCGCCGGCCGCGCCCGCGCCAGCCGTGCCGGAGCCAGCCGCGGAAGGGCGAGCCAGATAGAACAGTAGCGCGTTCACCAGCGTGCCGGAGTTGCGTTCGTCCAGCTCGCCCGGCACCGTCGACCCCGCGCCCGCGTGGACCATCATGCCGGCAGGCTTGTGGATCACGGCGAGATACTGGTCTTCGAAGAGGATGTCGAGCGGGATGTCTTCGGGCGTAGCGTGCAGCGGCTCGGGCTGCGGCTGGCCTTCGATCGCGATCGCCTCGCCGCCCTTGAGCTTGTCTTTCGACTTCGGGACTGTGCCGTCGACCCGCACCTGCCCCGCATCGATCAGCAGCTGCACACGGGCGCGCGAAATGTCCGGCAGAGCCTGCGCCAGATACTGGTCGAGCCGCATGCCGGCGGCGGAGGCGTCGGCCGCGAAGCTGCGGATGGTCGTGGAACCGGCCTCAGCGTCGTCGTCGAATTCGAGCACCGGCACCACCGGCGACAGCTCAGGCTCGACGCCGCGGGTCGCGACGTACTCCGCCCGCACCGAGCGGTGGCGATGACCCTTGGGCAGCATGTTCCTGGATGGCATAGATTCCCTTGCACAAACCCCTTCAACCAGTATGAGGGTTGCCGGTTGAATCCGCTGCTGCCCCGGGGTGGCTAGCCGCGGAGTGGCTGGCCGACGCCTCGCTGAAGGTGACGAGGCAAGCCCCGGCGACGACCAGGCCGAGGCTCACGATCTGCAGCGTGTCGAGCCCCGCGCCAGCCTCGACTCCGGGCTGGCGCAGGAAGCTGAGAAAGAACTGCCCGCAGCCCGCGGCCGCGAGTGTGAGGCCGGCGGTTTCACCCGCGGGGCGTCCGCGCCGCAGGCACACGCAGGCAGCCAACGTAAGCAGCACCGCCAGGGCGCAGGCGTAGAGCGCGACCGGGGCAAGCCGCATCGTGCTGCCCGGCAGCGGCAGGCCGAAGCGCGACTGCAGCCCGGGGTCCGAGCCCTCGGCAAAGTGACCCAGCGCCAGGAAGGCCCATACCAGCGTGGCGCAGGGCGCCCAGGCGTCCAGCGCGCGCCGCCACGGGATGCGCCGGGCGCGCAGCCAAAGGAAGGTAGCGACCGCAGTCAGCAGGAGCCCCGATGGAGCGAGCGATGGCACCGCCAGCAGCAGCAGTGGAAAGGCCACAAAGCTGCGCAGATGTTCAACCACCAGCAGCAGCCGCGAGGCAACGAATGCGGCAAGCACCGCGAACAGCCCCGCATCCCAGAGCCGGTCAGGATCGACCTTGGCGGTGCGCGCCGTACGCTGCGAAAGCGCGAGCGCGAGCATGAGGCCGAGCGCGGCCAGCGCGCCGAAGGTGGGCAGGTAGAAGTTTCCGGCGTGAAGCAGGATGGGGTACACAGGGCTTCAGCCCAGTCTAGTTCACTTGGGAAAAGTGCCCCTCGAAAAAACGCACGTCAAGGGCCAAACTGCACCTCTCGCTTTTTCCTGCCGCAAGCGTACAAAACGCGCGTTTGGCGCGGGTCTCACCACGTTTACGAAGTGGCAACTTCACCACGTATCCACACCGAAAACCACGTCCATCCAGCAAGAAACGATAGCGAACCGACCCACTGGGCCGTACGACGAAGCGCAGGTGAACCCGTCTAAGACGGTGGGACCCAGCCGTGGCTCTTTAGGCTTTCCGGACTGGCGGACATAGCACACCGAGCCATATCTACGAACCGGACCCCTGTTCATTAAGTATTGGTTCAACCTGCGTTGTTCGCGTACCTGCTTTGCAGGCCGGTCACTGGTTGGATGCTAACCACTGAGCTTCGACTTAGCAAGTCAAGCACTGTGATCACACTGAAATTTCACGGTTTAGGCAAACGTCTTCTGATTGTCCGGGACCGCGATGCGGTCGAACTCGTCCGCCAGCCGGTGCAGCGCGGCCGGCAGATCCGCGCCGCTGAGCGGCTTGCCGTGGCCCGGCGCGACGACGTGCGGCTCAATCGCCGCCAGCTTCTGCACCGAGCGCCGCGCGGCTGCCCAGTCCGAGGTGAAGTAGGCCGGGGGCCCGTGCAGCTCAGGATGCTGCGCCAGGGCAGCCTCAAAGAAGCTTTCGGGCTTGGTCGTGCAGAAGGCGTCGCCGACCAGCAGCGTGTTGTCCCGTTTACGCAAGAACGATACGTGCCCCGGGGTGTGGCCAGGGGTATGCAGCAGCGTCCATTCGGGCAGCGAGGCGAGCGCCAGCTCCGAGCCCTCGCCGGGCAAGGGGCGAAGTCGGCTGCCGAGATCGGTGGGTCCCTTGGGCAGCGTGGGCGAGAGCAGCGACATGGCACCGCCGCCGGCCTTCCAGTTGGGCGCGGGATACTCCTCGCGGCCGGTCAGGTAGGGGAACTCGAGCGGGTGCGCGTAGATCGGCACACCCCACGCCTCGGCGAGATCCCTGGCTGCGCCCACGTGGTCAAAGTGCCCGTGGGTGAGCACGATGGCATTGGGCGCCTTGCCGAAGTTCGTATCGGCCCAGCTCTTGATGCGCGCGGCCGAGAGAGGCAGCGCCGCGTCGATCAGCGTCCAGGAGCCGTCGGGATTGGTCACTCCAAAGACATTCACGAACGCGATGCGCAGGCCAATCAGTCCCGGAGCGATTGAGTCCAGTGAGACGACATCGTAATCTGGAACTTCCACACGATCCATGGTTGGAAACCTCGTCGCAATTGGATGCGCAGAGGCGTGCGGACGTTTTGTTCCTTGCTAGCCCGCCCGGCGGACGGGCGCTTCGACCTCGTCGAAGACCTGGTCGAGCATGCCCGCGAGCGATGCGGAGCGGCTGCGCATGGCGGTCTGCGACTGGGTGATGGAGCCGGCAAGCTCGGCATAGCGCTCGCGCAGGCACTCCAGTTCGTCGGCGATGTTGAGCGAGGCGAGCACTGCGACACGCAGCGAATCGACCGTGCTGCCGCTGGCCGAGACGGCCTTCATCTTGGCGTCTACGATCTCGGCGAGGTGCGCGATGTAGCCAGGATCTGTGCCGCGCAGATGGTAGATCTGGTCGTAGATCTCGACGGAGATGGACTCAGTGGCGGGCTGGGTATCGCTGGGGTCCATGACGTCTCCTGTGGGCAGTGTTTAGAGCAACTCGTCCATCTGCTGCAGCATCTTTTCGACGCGCTGGCGGACGGCGTCGCGCTCCTGGTTAAGCGTGGTGATCTGGCTCTGCGCAGTGTTGGAGGCGCTGGTCAAGGCGTCGAGCTGCTCTCGCAGAGCGGCGGCTTCCTGCTCGGCGGCGGCGCGGGCTTCGCGCTCGCGGCGCACAATCTCGACGGCGCGGAGCACCTTCTGCTCCAGGGCCTGGAACTCGTCCTGACTGATGGAGGCGCTGGGCGCACTGGTTTCGACGGCTTCCAAAGTATGTCCCTCAAGCCCGAGTATAGAAGCGGCGCACGTGGAATTCGCGGCAGAAACCCCGCCAGCGAACCAGCACAGGTTCGTTTCCCGCCGTCAGGCGCGGATGGCGCCGCCAATGGCTTGCAACGCAGCGACGATGGCCGACGACCAGGCGCTGAGGTCTTCGTCGCGCAGGGTGCGCTCGGGCGACTGGAAGACGGTGCGGATGAGCACGGAGAAGTGTCCGGGAGTCTTTTTGGGGTCGCGGAAGACCTCGGCCGGCGTGACACTTTGCAGCTCAGGGATGGCGAGCGCATGAATGGCCGCTGCGACGACTTGCCATGTTGTGCGGTCGGCGAAGGTGAAGGAGAAGTCGCGCTCCACTGCCTGGAAGCGCGAGAGCTCGCGGGCGGTGACGTGGCGCAAGGGCAGCTTCAGCAGCTCGGCCAGGTTGAGCTCGGCCAGGTAGACGGGCTGGCGCAGCTTGCGGCGGGCGGCCTCTGCGAGGGTGAGCTGGCCGAAGACACCGATGATGCGGCCGTCCAGCGAGACCGAGGCCCCGCGGCCGGGTTCGAAAGCGGGCGGGAGTGCATCGCCGACGAACGTGGGCGCGGGTGCGGCGAAGAGAGTCAAGATGGACTCGATAGCGCCTTTGAGCTCGAAGAAGGGTGCATCCGCCGAACTGTGCAGAGGGGTTGCCGGCAGGGTCGCGGCGAGGCCGAGCGCCAGGCTCAAGGCTTCGTTCACCTGCGTGGTTGAACCGAGAAAGACGGCGCCGGCTTCGAAGAGGCGCACGGTGACGACGTCGCGATTGAGGTTGTGCGCGAGCATGGTGACCATGCCGGGCAAGAGCGACGGCCTCAGGTTGGCGGCTTCCTCGCTGAGCGGATTTTCCAGCGCGATGGCGGGCGTCCGCGGCGCGAAGAAGGTGCTCTCTTCGCCGCTGGCGAAGGTACTGGAGATGGCCTCGGAGAAGCCCAGCGCGAAGAGCCGGCTGCGCACGGCTTGCTCGGCGCGCGCGGTGGGATGAGCGACAACGACGCCCGGCGTGGGCAGCGTGTTGGCGAAGCGGTTGTAGCCGTAGACGCGGGCCACCTCTTCGATCAGGTCGATCTCGCGGGTCAGGTCGAGCCGCCACGACGGAAGCTGCACGTCGTAGGCGCCGTCGCCAGCAGGGGTGAGCTTGCAGCCGAGTGCGGCGAGGTAGCGGCTGACCAGCGCGGAGGTGATGCCCTTAGGCGCCAGGGTTTCACCGAGCAGGCGGTGGACCTCCTGGATGGAGAGCCGGATAGCTGGACGGAGAGCCGTTTTGGCGGCTTGCTCCGGGATGACGACGTCCACCAGCGCGCCCTCGAGGCGGCCTCCGCAGGCGGCCAGGATATGCCTGGATACCAGGGCGCTCGCGACCGGCGCTGCGGCGAAGTCGGCGCCGCGCTCGTAGCGATGGCTGGCGTCGGTATGGATGAGGTGGCGGCGCGAGGTGGCGCGGACCGACGCGGGATCAAACCAGGCGGCTTCGACGAGGATATTTCTGGTTTGCGCTGTGATCATGGAGTCGAACCCGCCCATGACGCCGGCCAGACCGAGCGCCCTGGCTTCGTCCGCGACGACGAGATCGTCGGAGACCAGGGTGCGGGTGGTGCCGTCGAGCAGTCTGAGCTGTTCGCCGCGAAAGGCGCGGCGGACGACGATGCCGCCCTCAAGTTTATCCAGGTCGAAGACGTGGTTGGGATGGCCCATGCCGAGCAGGACGAAGTTCGAGATGTCCACCGCATTGGAGATCGACTTCTGGCCGAGTTCGGCGAAGAAGCGTGCGATGCGGCCGTCAGAGGGGGCGATGTTGACTCCTCGAATGACCTGCGCGGTGAAGCGTCCGCAGAGATCGGGCGCCTGGATGCGGACGGGAAAGGGCGCGGCGGCGGGCTGGGGTTCAGGCAGCGTGGTGTCCAGCGGATGCAGGCGCAGGTTGTAGATGGCGGCGGCTTCGCGAGCAATGCCGTAGTGGTTCATGGCGTCCACGCGGTTGGTGGTAATGTCCATGTCGAAGAGCGCGGCTTCGGAGTCGCCGGCGAGGTCGTTGAGCTCGAAGACGCCCTCGACGGCGAGGCCGCGGAGGGTAAGGTCTTCGGCGAGCTGGGCGTCATTGACGTCGAGAACAGGCAGGTAGGAGCGAAGCCACTCGGTGAGAATCTTCATGGTTGGACTGGAGAGATTATATGGCGAGCAGCGTACTCATCCCGCGGTCCGGACAAGTCAGACGCGCAGGAAGAGCTTGCGCCGCCAGAGAAACCAGTTCGGCAAAAAACAGAGCGCGACGAAGGCAAGGGCGAACGCGAGCGACGTGTTGTTGGTCGAGCCGCGGAAGGCGAACAGATGCACGTAAATCCATGCCCAGACACTGATGGGCGAGAGTCCGGGGCGGGGCAGCTTCCACCACAGCAGCACTTCGACGATGAGGTTTGAGACGGCGAAAGCGGTGATGGCGTTGGAGCCGTACACCAGCAGAGGCCAAAGCAGGGCACGGGCGAGGGGCGAGCGCTGCCGGACGACCTGCTGATCGAAGATCCAGAAAAAGATGGCCAGCGCGAGCAGCGACCAGCCGCCGGCAAAGAGCACGTACGAGCTGGTCCAGAGGTTCTTGTTGATCGGGAACCAGGGATTCCATAGCATGCCGAGAGCGAGCGAGGTCAGGGCGGCGAGCAACAGTCCGTTACGGGTGCGGTCGCGGTGCAACATCGCCCATCTGCCGGACCGCAAGGGGAGCGCGGCCGAATAGCGCAGCCAAAGCGCGGCGAGGATGCCGAGGAGGGTGGTGGCGACCGCCGGCAGGGTGCTGAGCAGGCCCTCGGGATCGCGGGTGCGCTCGTAGAGCGCGCCGGTGTGCAGCCAACGCTGACACCAGGCGTTGAAGGCGCGGTCCAGCCACGTGGCGAGGTTGCGGTCGGGGTCAAGCAGGGGCATATCGCCCACGGGATGACCTAGGCCGGGCACGGGAACGAAGCGCATGAGCATCCAGTAGCCGATGAGCAGGGCTACGCCGATCGTGGCAAGAGCTTTGGCGGAACGGCAACAGAGGAAGAGGAGTCCGGCGAGGAGATAGCAGATGGCAATGCGGGTGAGCACGCCGAAGATGCGCAGATGTCCCAGGTGGAAGTGCGGGAAGGCGGTGAGGAACATTTTGATGAGGAAGATGTACAGGGCGCGGCGGAACATCTGGAAGGCGATGGTTCGCCGAGGGATTCCGCGTGCAAGGCGCGACTGCACGCTGAACACGATGGAGCAGCCGACGAGGAAGAGAAACATGGGAAAGACGAGGTCCGTGGGGGTGAAGCCATTCCACGGGGCGTGGTCGAGCGGAGCATAGGTGTGCGCCCAGTCGCCGGGATCGTTGATCAGGATCATGAAGGCGATGGTGAGGCCGCGGAGGGCGTCGATGGAGGTGATGCGCGGAGCGTTGGTCATGCTCAGCCGATCGAAAGGAAGTGGACACAAGGCGTGGGGTGAACTCTACTTCTTAGAGTGCAGTTACGCGAACTGCTCCAGGAAGCGCATGTCGCCGGAGTAGAACTGGCCGATGTCGGAGACGCCGTGCAGGATCATGGCGATGCGCTCGACGCCCATGCCAAAGGCGAAGCCGCTGATGAGAGCCGGGTCGTAGGGACTGGGGTCGAGATGGAGGCGGCGGCGTTCTTCGGTTACCGCAGCGAAGACGGCGGGGTCCACCATGCCGCAGCCCAGCAGTTCGATCCAGCCGGAGTGCTTGCATTTGCGGCAGCCCTGGCCGGCGCAGAAGATGCAGGAGATCTGCACGTCGGCGGAGGGCTCGGTGAAGGGGAAAAAGCTGGGGAAAAAGCGGGTCTTCACGGAAGAGCCGAAGAGCTCCTGCATGGCGTGGTCGAGCGTGCCCTTGAGGTCGGAGAAGGTGATGTTGGCGTCGACGCAGAGGCCTTCGACCTGGTGGAAGATGGGTGAGTGGGTGGCGTCGGCGGCGTCGTTGCGGTGCACCTTGCCGGGGATGACGATGCGCAAGGGCGGCGGCTGCGCAACCATGGTGCGGATCTGCACGGGCGAGGTGTGGGTGCGCATCAGCAGGCGGTCGCGCGACGGGCGGCCGGACTGCCCCGCGATCTGGAGGGTGTCCTGGGTGTCGCGCGCGGGATGGTTTTCCGGGAAGTTGAGCGCCTCGAAGTTGTAGAAGTCGCTTTCCACCTGCGGCCCGAGCTGAGTCGAGTAGCCCAGATGATGGAAGACTTCAACGACGCGGTCCATGGTGGTGAGCAGCGGATGCGGGATGCCGGGTGCGCGGACCGTGCCGGGCAAGGTGATATCCAGGCTTGGGGCGATCTGGGTTGGAACAGCAGAGGGCGCCTCGAGCGCGGCCTCAATCTGCTGCTTGAGCTGGTTGAATCGAATGCCGAGGGGCTTGCGTGCTTCGGGCGGCGCGGACTTCAGCCAGGCCTCGGAGATGAGCTTGAGGCGGCCCTGCTTGCGCCCCAGCCAGAGCAGGCGGAAGGACTCGGGGTCGTTGGCGGCGGCGGCAGAGGACGCGGTCGCCGCGACCTCCTTTTCTAGGACCGCGAAAGAGGCGTCGAGCGTAGCGTCGTCGAAGGCGGGAAGATGGGGGATGGCGTCGCTCATGATGGCTTCGTCAAGGGTAACGCACGGTGCCCGGAAGCGGCTGCCTGGAGGGGCTAAATGGCCGACCAGACGACGCCCAGGACCACGAGCCCGAGCAGAAGCGAGCGCTTGTCGGTGATGGCGTAGACGACCGGGTCTTCATTGAGCTGACCGCGGCTGGCCAGCAGCCACAGCTGCGAGATCCAGAGGAGCAACACGGGCAGCAGGAGCCAGAGCCGCCCCGGATGGTGGTAGAGCGCGGTATCAAGCTGCGAGATGTAGAACATGAGCACGACGACCGAGGCGTAACCGGCCGTGGTGCCGAAGCTGCGCAGTTGCTCGATATCGGGAACCAGATAGCCGCGGCCGTTGGTCGGGGCCAGGCCGCGGGTCTGCAGGCTCTCGAGTTCGGCGAAGCGTTTGATGAAGGCAAGGGAGAGAAAGAAGAAGACGCTGAAGCCGCCGAGCCAGTCTGAGACGGGGTTGCCACTGGCCGCGGCGCCGGCGAAGATGCGCACGGTGTAGAGGCCGGAGAGCACCAGCACGTCGACCAACACGATGCGTTTGAGGGCGAACGAGTAGGCGGTGGTGGTGACGGCGTAAAGCACCAGCCACTTGATGAAGCTGTGGGGCAGCATGAGCGGCGTGCCAAAACTCGCGACGACCCGTGGCAGCGCGAAGGCGAGCGCGGCGGAAGCAGCCAGGAACAACACAACGACGACGGCGCCGGAGATCGCCGAAAGATCGCCCGCGGCAAAGGGGCGGCGGCGCTTGGAGTGATGGCGGCGGTCAGCCTCGATGTCCAGCAGGTCGTTGACGATGTAGGTGGCGGAGGCGCAGAGACCGAAGCTGAGGAACGCAAGGATGGCTCCGGCGGCAGCTCCAACGGCGTTGCTGGAGCGCCAGGCGTGGGCCAGCAGCAGAGGCAGGAAGATCAGCGTGTTTTTCGCCCACTGGTGCAGGCGGATGGCTTTGAGCCAGGCCTTGAGCGGAGGGACGGCGTCGCGGAAGATCCGCGCGGGGACGACGTGCGCGGAGCGCAGGCCGCGCATGAGGGCGGCGTCAGGATTAGCCACCATGGGCTCGCGGCAGACGCTCAGGATGGGCAGGTCAGGCCGGGCATTGCCGATGTAGGCGAAGTCGGGTCCGAAGCGCGCCTGCAACGCGGCGAGTTTGTTGCCGCCGGCCAGGTTATGCGCGCCGTCCGAGGCGAGGACATCGCTGAAGATGACGTGATGCGCGGCAATCCGGTCTGCCAGGGTGCGGTCGGCGGCGGTGACCAGGTACAGGGGGCGCCCCGCGGCGTGCTGGTGGAAGAGGAAGTCCAGCAGAGGCTTGTTGTAGGGCAGCGCGGCCACATCAATGCTGACGGCCTCGGTGACGTGTTGCTTGAAAGCCGCTTTACCTCGAGCGAGCCAGCCGGGGATGGATAAGATCGCGCGCGGATGCTGGCGGCCGAGCACCAGGACGGAGTCGACCAAGGTGTCGGTTTTCACCAGGGTGCCGTCCAGATCGACGCAAAGCGGCAAGGCTAAGTCCGGAGCGTGCGGCGTGTTGTCAGAGGACACGGCTGGTGACTCCGGTGTGCGGATGAAATAGCGCGCTGGTTGCTACGATTCTACCGGAGCGGCACGATCAAGCGACGAAGAGCCGGCGAAGCTAGGAGAAATTCCGGGTTAGTTTTCCTGGCGACGCGGCTTTGGGAAACCTTCGCCGGACGGCAAGCGTCATCCGACTGTATGATTTCCGATATATTGCTGTTTTAATTCCGAGTGTAGTCGCGACGTTCGGCGTTGGCCGAGAAACGGTAGACAGACCCTATGGCCGCATCAGTGCAAACCGAACAGGAGCATTCTTTACCTGCTCCGCCAACTCAAAAGCTTTTGCCACAAACGACTGGCGGGAAGCCGGGTTCGAGCCTGGGGAGCTGGCTGCGCAAGATCCTGCTGGTGGTGATTCTGCTGGGAGCGGCGGCGCTGGGTTACTGGAAGTACACCAGCAACAAGAAGGAGACGGAAGCGGCGACCGCCAAGACGGCGGCGGCGGCCAATCGCGCCATCCCGGTGACGGTGGTGCCGGTGGCCTCGCGCACCATGCCCATCTACCTGACGGCGCTGGGCACCGTAACGGCGTACAACACGGTGACGGTAAAGAGCCGCGTGGACGGGCAACTATTGAGCGTGAACGTGCGCGAAGGCCAGCAGGTGAAACAGGGCCAGGTGCTGGCGATGATCGATCCGCGGCCATACGAGGCAATCGTCGCACAGGCCGAGGGCCAGCTGGCCAAGGACCAGGCTTCGGCGGACTACGCGAGGGCGGAGGCGGGACGATACACGGCGCTATACCAAGCGGGTGTGGTGTCCAAGGAGAGCGAGCAGACCCAGGTCTCGAGCGCCGGAGCCAGCGCCGGAACGCTGGATGCGGATCGTGCGGCGATCCAGGCGGCCAAGGTGAACGTTGCCTACACGCGCATCACCTCGCCAATCAACGGAGTGGTTGGCCTGCGCCAGGTGGACGCGGGCAACATTGTGCATGCGGCGGATACGACGGGGCTGCTGGTGGTGACACAGTTGCAGCCGGTCGCGGTGATTTTTACCCTGCCCGAAGACCAGCTGCCGCAGGTGCTGCAACGGGTGCGCAGCGGACAGAAGCTGGTGGCGGAGGCGTACGACCGTTCCGAGGCGAACAAGCTGGCAAGCGGCACGCTGTTGACGCTGGATAACGAGATCGACACCACAACCGGAACGGTGAAGGCCAAGGCGGTCTTCGACAACAAGGACGGCGCGCTGTTTCCCAACCAGTTCGTGAATATCCGTCTGGTGCTTGAAGAGCGCAAGAACTCGTTGATCATCCCGGCATCTGGTCTGCAGAATGGGCAGAGCGGCAACTTTGTGTACGTGGTGAAGCCGTGCCCGGCGACGGGCTGCCCGAAGGTCTCGAGCGAAGATGGCAGCGGGCCGGGTGGCGGCGCGGGCCGGAGCAGGGGCAAGAGCGGCGCGACTGGACGAACGAGTGCGGAGACCAAGCCTGCAGCGACGCCGGAGGCCGACGACGAGCCGCGGCAAAAGGGCCCACAATACTATGTCGACGTGCAGCCGGTATCGGTCGACCTGACCGAGGGCTCTACGATCATCCTGAAGGGTGGGCTCAATCCGGGCGATCAGATCGTGGTCGACGGCCAGGAAAAGCTGAAGAAGTACAGCAAGGTGGTGCCGAAGAAGGGGAACGCGAACGGCCTGGCGGCGGGCGGTCCCAGCGTAGACTCCGGGCTTCCGCAGGACGCCTCCGGGTCAGGCGGCAACGGAGCGGCGGCGGGCGCGCAGCCGGCCAGTGGTGCGGGCACCCCGGCCGGCGGAAGGCGGCGGCAGCAGAGTAACGGCAACAACCCCAGCGGGAGCCAGCCATGAGTCCTTCACGGCCGTTTATTCTCCGGCCGGTCGCCACCTCGCTGCTGATGGTGGCCATTTTGCTTGCGGGCGCGGTGGCCTATCTTCAGCTGCCGGTTTCGGCGCTGCCGCAGGTCGATTACCCGATCATCCAGGTGCAGACCTTCTATCCCGGCGCAAGCCCGGAGGTGATGGTCAGCTCGGTGACAGCGCCGCTGGAACGTCAGTTCGGCGAGATTCCGGGACTCTCCCAGATGACCTCCACCAGTTCGGGCGGCGCCAGCATCATCACGCTCGAGTTTAACCTGAGTGAGAGCATCGACATTGCTCAGCAGGACGTGCAGTCGGCCATCAACGCGGCCTTCACCTTCCTGCCCAAGGACCTGCCGAACCCGCCGATTTACAACAAGGTCAATCCGGCGGACGCACCGATCCTCACGTTATCGCTGACCAGCAACTCGCTGGCGCTGAGTAAGGTCGAGGACCTGGCCGACACCGTGCTCGCGCAGAAGATTTCACAGCTCTCGGGTGTAGGGCTGGTCTCGATCGCTGGCGGCCAGAAGCCGGCAGTGCGCATCCAGGCGAATCCGACCGCGCTGGCCGGCTACGGGCTTAGTCTTGAGGATCTCCGCACCGCGCTCGGCAACGCCAATGTTGACCAGGCCAAAGGCAGCCTGAGCGGGGCGCGCCAGAGCTTTACCATCGGTGCAAACGACCAACTGCTGAGCAGCGCGGACTACGCCAAGGTCATCATCGCGTATCGCAACGGGTCGCCGGTGCGCCTTTCGGACGTAGCCAACTCGATCGACAGCGCGGAGAACCTCTTCCAGGCGGCCTGGATGGGGAAGGCCGCCGTGCCCGCGAGCAAGTCCGGACCAGCGCACGACGCCGAGATGAACCCCGCGGTGATCCTGAACATCCAGCGGCAGCCGGGCGCCAACATCATCGGCGTGGTAGACGAGGTGCAGAAGATCCTGCCGCAGTTGCGGCAGTCCCTGCCCGCGAGCGTGGTTCTGGAGGTGCTGACCGACCGCACCAATACCATCCGTGCGTCGGTTTCAGACGTCGAGTTTGAGCTGATGCTGACCATTGCCCTGGTGGTGATGGTCATCTTCCTCTTCCTGCGCTCGTTCCGCGCCACGATCATCCCGGCTGTCGCGGTGCCGCTTTCGATCGTCGGCACATTTGGAGTGATGTACCTGCTGGGCTACAGCCTCAACAACCTGAGCCTGATGGCGCTGACGATCTCGACCGGCTTCGTGGTGGACGACGCGATCGTGATGATTGAAAACATCTCGCGCTATCTGGAAGAGGGCGACGGCCCGCTCGATGCCGCGCTCAAGGGTTCGGAGCAGATCGGTTTCACCATTGTGTCGCTGACGGTTTCGCTGATCGCGGTGCTGATCCCGCTGCTCTTCATGGGGGATATTGTGGGGCGGCTCTTCCGCGAGTTCGCGGTGACGCTGGCGGTGACAATCCTGGTTTCGGCGGTGGTCTCACTCACCCTGACACCGATGATGTCGGCCAAGCTGCTGAAGCACACACCGGAGAGCCAACAGGGCTGGTTCTACCGCAACTCCGAGACGTTCTTCGAGTATGTGATCGCGCGCTACGGCGTGGGCGTGCGTTGGGTGCTGGATCACCAGGTGCTGACGCTGCTGGTCACCGCGGCCACCTTCGCGCTGACGCTTTACCTCTACATCATCGTGCCCAAGGGCTTTTTCCCGGTGCAGGATACGGGCGTACTGCTGGCCATCACCGAGGCACCACAGGCGATCAGCTTCGGAGCCATGGGCGATCGGCAGCAGAAGGTGGCAAGCCTGATCCTCGAGGATCCGGACGTGGAGAGCCTGTCCTCCTTTATCGGCATCGACGCGCAGAACTCCACCTTGAACGAAGGCCGCATTCAAATCAACCTGAAGGACAAGGAAAAGCGCAAGGCAAGCGCTGAAGATGTGATCGCGCGCCTGCAGCCCAGAGTGTCACAGATCGACGGGATGCAGACTTTCCTGCAGCCACTGCAGGATTTGACGGTCGAGGACCGCGTGAGCCGCACGCAGTATCAGTACTCGGTCGAAGATGCGAGTCCGACCGAGTTGGCCTACTGGTCCGATGCGCTGGTATCCGAGTTCCAGAAGCACAAGGATGTACTTATTGATGTCGCCAGCGACCAGCAGTTGAACGGCCTGGAGGCGCACCTGGTCATTGACAGGGACACGGCCAGCCGGCTTGGCATTACGCCGCAGAATATCGATGACACCCTGGACGACGCCTTTGGCCAGCGCCAGGTTTCGACGATGTTCACCCAGCAGAACCAGTACCACGTGGTGCTGGAGGTGGCGCCGAAGTTCCAGCGCAACCCGTCATCGCTGGACAATATCTACGTGAAGAGCTCGAACGGCACGCAGGTTCCGCTCTCTACCTTCACGCACTTCGAGCCGGAGCAGGCTTCACTCGCAATCAACCACCAGGGGCAGTTTCCGGCAACCACCATCTCGTTCAACATCGCTCCGGGCAAGTCCATCGGCGATGCTGTAACGGTTGTGAACAAGGTGAAGCAGGACCTGCAGATTCCGGCCAGCGTGAACGCGGAGTTCCAGGGCTCGGCTGCGGCCTTCGAGGCATCGCTGCAGAACGAGCCGCTGCTGATCCTGGCGGCGCTGATCGTCGTGTACATCGTGCTGGGCGTGCTGTACGAGAGCTACATCCATCCCATCACGATTCTCTCCACGCTGCCCTCGGCGGGTGTGGGCGCGATCCTTTCGCTGATGATCTTCCATGTCGACCTGAGCGTGATCGCGCTGATCGGCATCATCCTGCTGATCGGCATTGTGAAGAAAAACGCCATCATGATGATCGACTTCGCGCTGGAGGCCGAGCGCGACCACGGCATGGAGCCCGAAGAGGCGATCTACCAGGCCTGCCTGCTGCGCTTCCGGCCTATCATGATGACGACCATGGCTGCGCTTCTGGGCGGCGTGCCCCTGGCGCTCGGTACCGGCACCGGCAGCGAGCTGCGCCGGCCGCTCGGCATCACGATCGTCGGCGGACTGATCGTGTCTCAGGTGTTGACGCTGTTTACGACACCGGTCGTGTATCTCTTCTTCGATCGCATTGGGCGCAAATACCTGCACACCAAGGAAGCGGACGATGAGTTCCGGCGGCACGAGCATGAACACGAGCATCCTTCCCACGCCGTAGCGGCTGCGGGAGATTGATCGCGAAGCAGTAACTTGCAGGCGAGGAAACGGCTTTGGACGAGCGCTACGCACAACCCGGCGACAAGACCCCCACCGACCGCGAACGTCCCGGCGATGCGTTCAAGGCGTCGGGTCGCGATCCGGATCGCAGCGGGGACGAAGCGCCCCGCGACCACGAGCGGCCAGGCGACGAGCAGCGCTTCGAAGCTGGTTTCGAGGAGGGACAGGAACCGCTGGGCGGGATCGCGGGTGTGCATTTTTCAGCTCCTTTTATTCGGCGTCCGGTAGCCACCTTTCTGCTTTCGATCGCCATCATCCTGGCCGGCGCGGTGGCGTACGTGCTGCTTCCGGTATCGAGCCTTCCGCAGGTTGAGTTTCCGGTCATCAGCGTAGGCGCGTCGTTCCCGGGCGCCGATCCTGAGACCATGGCGTCGGCCATCGCCACCCCGCTGGAGCGTCAGTTCAGTCGCATCGCGGGTATCAACCAGATGACCTCGAGCTCGTCCTCGGGCTCGACCTCGATCACAATGCAGTTCGACCTGAACCGGGACGTGAATGGCGCCGCGCGCGACGTGCAGGCGGCCATCAATGCCGCGCGCAGCCAGCTGCCATCGAACCTGCCTTCAAATCCTACCTATCGCAAGGTAAATCCATCCGACTCACCCATCGTGATGCTGGCGATGACCTCCGACACGATGACCGTGCCGCAGATGTACGATCAGGCGGACTCGATCGTGGGCCAGAAGGTGTCGCAGGTCAACGGTGTGGGCCAGACGTTTGTTGGCGGCAGCGCCAAGCCGGCGGTCCGCATCGAGGCGAATCCTTTCCTGCTTTCGAGCTACGGGCTGGGGCTCGAGGCTCTGCGCGCGGCGATCGCATCGGTAAACGTGAACCAGCCGACCGGATATCTGAACGGCCAACAGCGGATCAGCGTTACGACGACTGACCAGCTCTTTGGCGCCGCGGCCTACGCCCCGCTGATTGTGGCGACAGATCGGGGCCCGGTCAGTTCGGCAAGCGCCGTCACGGGACTGCCAGCCAGCGAAGCATCCGCGGTCGCGAGCTCGGCGACCAGCAGCACGTCGACCAGCACTGCTCCAGCGACAGCCGCGGTTGCGCCTCCTCCGCCCGCGAGCAGCTCCGTGATCACCCCAGGCGCCAGCCCAAACACGGCAACGGCAGCCCCGAACAGCCCTGCCGGAACCAGCTCCGGTGCAGCGGCGGCGCATGGCATCGTCCGCGTCCAGGATGTGGCCGAGGTGATCGACAGCGTCGAGAATATCCAGACCGGTGGACAAATCAACGGGCAGCCGGGCATCCTGCTCTTCGTCTTCAAGTCTTCGGGAGCCAACGTGATCAGCACGGTCGATAACGTGCTCGCCCTGCTGCCGAGGCTGCGCGCATCGGTGCCGCCGGCGATGAAGATCGACGTGGCGCTCGACCGCACCACCACCATTCGTGCGTCGGTAAAAGATGTAACCCGCACGCTGATCATCTCGATCCTGCTGGTGGTGGTGGTGGTCTTCTTCTTCCTACGGGAGGTTCGCGCGACGCTTATTCCCAGCGTGTCGGTGCCGCTCAGCCTGCTGGGCACCTTCGGCGTGATGTACCTGCTGGGCTACACGCTGGATAACCTGTCGCTGATGGCGCTGACGATCTCGACCGGGTTCGTGGTCGATGACGCGATTGTGGTGATTGAGAACATCAGCCGGCACCTGGAAGAGGGGCTGAGTCCCTACGATGCGGCGATGCTGGGGTCGAAAGAGATCGGATTCACGGTGCTTTCGATGAGCACGTCGCTGATCGCCGTGTTCATTCCCATCCTGCTGATGGGAGGCATCGTGGGCCGGCTCTTTCGGGAGTTCGCCGTTACGCTGTCGGTCGCCATCCTGGTCTCGCTGGTGGTCAGCCTGACCACAACCCCGATGCTCAGCGCCAAGTTCCTGAAGGCACATGATCCGGGCGCGCATAGCTGGTTCTACCGGGCCGGCGAGAAGACGCTGTCGTGGCTCACGGCGGAGTACGAGCGCGGCCTACGCGCAGTGCTGAAGCGGCAGCCGCTGGTGCTCGCCATCACCATCCTCACGTTCTTCCTCACCATCTTCTTGTACCGCATCGTGCCCAAGGGCTTTTTTCCCCAGCAGGATACAGGGCGCGTGAGCGGCGACATCCGCGGGCAGCAGGATGTCAGCTTCGACGCGTTGAAGCAGAAGGCCACGCAGATCACCAACATCGTCCGGCAGGAGCCGGGCATGGGCAACGTGATGATGTTCATGGGCGGCGGCGGGCCGGGCGGGGGCGGCGGCAATTCAGCGCACATTTTCGCCTCGCTGACCCCGGCGTCGGACCGGGAGAAGATCGGGCTGACGCCGGAGAAGATCATCGCCAACCTGCGCAGCAAGACTGGGGGCATCCCTGGCGCGACACTTTACATGCAGTCGGCCCAGGAGCTTAACATCGGCGGGCGCTCCTCTTCGGCGCAGTATCAGTACACGCTGACCAGCGACAGCCTGGCAGAGCTGGAGACGTGGACGCCTCGGCTGCTGGCCGCCGCACAAAAGCTGCCCATGCTCAAGGACCTGAACACCGATCAGCTGGATAACGGTCTGCGCGAGCAGCTCGTGATCGACCGCGACACGGCAAGCCGGCTGGGCGTCTCGCCGCTCACGATCGATTCCACGCTCTCCGACGCCTTCGGCCAGCGCCAGGTCTCGACCACCTACGAAACTCTGAACCAGTACCACGTGGTGATGGAGGTCGCACAGCGCTTCCAGCGAAACCCTGATGCGCTGCGCAACATCTACCTCAAGAGCACCACGGGCACCATGGTTCCGCTGACCGCGGTCACGCACTTTGAACTGCAGCGTATCCCGCTTGCTGTGAATCACCAGTCGCAAACGCCGGCAGCGACGATCAGCTTCAACCTCCCGCAAGGCTCAAGCCTGAGCGATGCGACTACCGCCATAGAAAATGCACGCGCGCAGATCGGCATGCCCTCGGACGTGCATGGCGGCTTCCAGGGAACGGCACAAGCTTTTCAGCAATCGTTGTCGAGCGAGCCTCTGCTCATCCTGCTCGCGCTGGTAGCGGTGTACATCGTTCTCGGAATCCTCTACGAAAGCTTTATCCATCCGCTCACCATCCTTTCCACGCTGCCCTCGGCGGGCGTTGGCGCGCTGCTGTTTCTGCTGCTCTTCAAGGTGGATCTCAGCGTCATCGCCATGATCGGCATCATTCTGCTGATCGGCATCGTCAAGAAGAACGCCATCATGATGATCGACTTCGCGCTGGTGGCGGAACGCGAACAGGGCAAGACGCCGGAAGAGGCGATCTTCCAGGCGTGCCTGCTGCGCTTTCGGCCCATCATGATGACGACCATGGCTGCGCTGCTCGGCGGGCTGCCCCTGGCGCTGGGCACCGGCACCGGCAGCGAACTGCGCCGGCCGCTGGGGATTACGATCGTGGGTGGCCTGGTCGTTTCGCAGGCGCTCACATTGTTCACTACCCCGGTCGTCTACCTCTTCTTCGATCGGCTGCGGCTGCGTTTCGAAGAGTTCAGCAGGCAGCGCAGGGCCAGGCGCGCGGGTCAGATCGCCGGGATTGCTCAGCCGGTGGCCGGAGACTAAGGCTCGCCGACGGCTGCGAACAGTGTCGATCGTCAGAGCGGAGCTGGCAACTTTCAGCGCAAGCGAAAAACCATCTCCGCGACCAGGATCTGAGCTGGTCGTGGAGATGGGCAGCTGCTGTTTCAAACTTACGGCTTAGGCGAGAACGGCGGTTCTTTCCGCGGCAAGCTCGGTGGCGGGGGTTTCATCCGTAGCCGGAGCCTGCGGGAAGTAGGCGTTGGCGAAGTACTGTCCGAGCATGCGGTCCGTGTTGAAGAAGCTGCCGTTCATCGCAATGCAATGCTGCTGCATGCGGGCCCAGGCGTTGGGACGGCCGAACATCGGCGCGATCTTGTGCTCCAGCTTGTCGTAGAGACTGGTCGCCTCCGCAGCATCGCTGTCACCGTCGTCGATCGCCCAGCCGGTGACATCTTCGGCGCAACCCTCAATCCACCAGCCGTCGAGGATGGACAGCGACGGAACGCCGTTGAGCGCGGCCTTCATGCCTGAGGTGCCCGACGCTTCATAGGGGCGGCGCGGTGTGTTGACCCACACATCCACACCCTGGGTGAGGATGCCGCCGAGCTCCCAATCGTAGTTCTCGAGGTACAGGATGCGCAGCGAGCCGGTGCTGCCCATCTTGCCAGCAAGTTCAAAGACTTCCTTGATGAGGCCCTTGCCGGCGGTGTCGGCGGGGTGCGCCTTGCCGGCGAAGACGATCTGCAGGCCGCCGATCTTCTTGGCGATCTTGGCCAGCCGCTTGGGATCCTCGAGCAGCAGGCTGGCGCGCTTGTAGGTGGCGACGCGGCGCGCGAAGCCCAGGGTCAGCACGCTCTCGTTCAGCGCCTCGCCAGTACGGGCCGCGATCGCCTCGATCAGCTTGCGCTTGCCCACGCGATGCGCGTTGGCGATGCGGCTCGGCTTGATGCCGTAGACCGAGCGGAAGTATTGGTTGTCGTGACGCCAGCGCGGCATCTCGTGGTCGAACAGACGTTGCAGCGGAGGAGCGAGCCAGGTGGCAGCATGCACTCCGTTAGTCACCGATTCCACGTGGTAGTCCGGGAACATCTGCTGCGACACTTTGCCGTGCTGCATGGCGACACCGTTGACCCAGCGCGAAAAGCGCAGCGCCACGTACGTCATGTTGAGCAGGCCGTTGTGCATGCAGCCAAAGCGCTCCAGCGCCTTGGCGCGGTCGTCGCCGAGGACCAGGTACATCTGGTCGGGGCCGAACATGTCGTGGCCGGCGGGAACCGGCGTGTGGGTGGTGAAGACACATTGCTTGGCGACCGCGAGACGGTCGGTCTCGGTGGAAGAGGCGAGGTTCTGGCCGGGCGAAAGGCGGTCTTCCAGCAGGCCGAGCGCGAGCAGCGAAGCGTGGCCCTCATTCATGTGGTAAACGGCGGGCAGGCAGCCAAGCTGGTGCAGCATGTGCACGCCGCCCAGGCCCAGTACCGTCTCCTGGCAGAGACGATAGTAGGTGTCGCCGCCGTAGAGATGATCGGTCAGCTTGCGATCGTACGGCTCGTTGCCGTCGATGTCGGTGTCGAGCAGGAAGACCGGGATGATATGGCCGGCGACGCCCACCACGTCGAAGCGCCATGCGCAAACCTTGATGGAGCGACCCTGCATCTGCAGCGTGATCGTCTCGCCCGCGTAGGGCAGCGTCTCGGGCGCCCACGGCACGTCGGACTCCGTCTGCTGGCCGCTGGCATCGAGATGCTGTTTGAAGTAGCCGCGGCGATGCACCAGCGAGACCGCAACCATGGGCGCGCCCGTGTCGGCAGCCGAGCGCAGCGTGTCGCCGGCGAGCATGCCCAGGCCGCCCGAATAGGTCGGGATCGTCGGGTGCAGCGCAATCTCCATGGAGAAGTATGCGATGGTGCGGGCGGAGAGGTCGATGGCGGGGGCGGTCAGGAGTTTGTCGATGGCCATATCTGAGTCCTTTGACGTGCGAGCTGCCGGAGTGTCGGTGTGGTGATCCGGTTGCGAGTAGACGAATGCGTTACGCCTTGATCGAAGTCGTGAGGTCTTGTCAGCTGTCCAGAATGAAGTGCACGAAGTCGGCTGCGGCGGCTCGGTTAGTTGCATCTACAGACTAACAAAGCGGCGTTACCCGAAATAGTCCCGGAGCGCGCACTTTCGGGGTATGGATGGTTACCTTTGGCGTTATCGGCGGCTTGCACCTGCGTTCGCAGAGGCTTCGACGAGCCTTTCCCAGATGCGGTCAAGCCACTCATAATGCTGGGGTTTCATTAGCACCGACCGCAAACAAAGCACGTTTTCCTCACCTCCCGCGGGCCAGGTTACCTCGTTGAACAACTTCTTCGGCAACCGGGCAAGCGCAAGATGCAAATTGAGCTTCGCCGCTTCGTCAAAGATGGCCTGCGCCAGCGACGAGCTTTCGGCCGGGGTCGGCGCGGCCACCGCCCAGAAAACAATGTCCAGCTGCGGCGGGTGTGTGGGCGCGACAAACAGCGGGTCAGCCGAGATGCGCGAGTACAGCTCAAGAGCAGCACGTCTGCCCTGGGCCAGGCCCTCCGCGAATACGCCGCCAGGGATCAGCGGCAGGAGGCGCTGCGTGCTCCACAGAGCCACGGCAGAGGCACCCGCGCGCGAGCACTCGAGCGAGACCTCGCCAAGGTGGAGTGCTCCCGAGGTGAAGTAGGTGTAGGGCGAATCGTGCTTGTAGAAGCGGCCCACCGCTGGATCGGCAAAGAGCACGCAGCCGCAGCCGTAGGGCTGCAGACCGTGCTTGTGCGGGTCGATCACAACCGAATCCGCTTGCGGGATGGCGTCATAGGCGGCCCGCGCCGCGGGATCGAGGTTCGCGGCCAGCATGAAGTAGCCGCCATACGCAGCGTCCACATGAATGCGAAAGCCAAACTTCCGCTGCAGTATGAGGATTTCGTCCAGCGGGTCGACCGCGCCAATTGCGGTGGTGCCCAGCGTGGCGACGACGGTACCGATGTCTTCAGTCTCTAGCAGGCGTTCAAGCGCCGCGAGGTCGACGTGGTTCGCGTCGTCTACAGGTATGGCGAAGAAGGGCAGACCAAGCACGCCGCTGATGCGCGTGTGGGTATAGTGCGCCTGCGCCGAGGCGGCCACGGCGCGCCCCGGTGAAACCTGCCCGGCAATCCACAAGGCTTCCAGATTGGCGATCGTTCCGCTGCTGGTGAGGTGGCCCAGGAAGCCCGCGGCGCGCTGCTGCAGGCCAAACATGGCGGCGATCTCAGCCACCGCTTCGAGCTCCATGGCCGAGCTGGCGCGGCCTCCGTCCAGTGCGTGGTTGTTCGGGTTCAGACTCATCGCCAGCGCATAGGCGGCGCGCGCCATCGGGTGCGGCGGCTTGAGCATCTGCCCTGCGTAGAGAGGATGCGCGTAGGGGTGGTTGTCGTGCATGCGCCGGGCGGCTTCCGCCAATACGGACGCCGCTTCGACTCCAACCGGCTCTAGCGGCGCTTCCGGGAGGTGCGCGAAGCCGCTATCCAGCTCCTGCTGCGCCCCCGCAAGCAGGCGAAGAAACTCTGCGGAGTGAAGTGGGTCGCTCATGCGGGCGTCGAGTTCTCTCAGTAGATGTCGTGGGTGGCCAGCCCGAACTTCGACATAAGGCCCAGGATGATGGCGATGACGAAGGCGATCGAAGTCCAGCGGCCGGCAGTCTCAAAGCGCTTGGCCACCGCTTCGATGATGACGATCAGGAGATAGAGGATCGCTATCAGGATCAGGCCGTCGGGAACAAAGAAGCGGGTGGCGCCCGGTGAGGGGTGGGTGACGAACCACTTCAGGTGGAAGGGATCCCATAGCGTGCCGGCAAGAAACACGATAAGGAAGAGGATGGTCTGAGCGATGAGCAGCAGCGCGTTTTTCATGGGCGATAACTCGGGATGAGTGTAGCGCAATCCGAGATCGCGGACCTGCCTGTCATCAGCCCGCCCGCAGCGTGGCCGTGTCTACTACCACTCCTACCACTCCTTGGCCGCCGCGGCCGGCTCAACCTCCTCTACGGGACCCTTCCAGCGGAGCACAGGTTTGCGGGCTGCGCCGGTCTCATCCATGCGGCCGACGCGCGTGGTGTGGGGCGCGGTGCGAACAAGCTCGGGGTTCTCTGCGGCTTCGCGGGCGATCTGCTTCAGGGCATCGATGAGCAGATCGAGTTCTTCGCGGCTCTCGCTCTCGGTAGGCTCGATCATCATGGCGCCCGCGACGATCATGGGGAAGCTGACCGTGTAGGCGTGGAAGCCGTAGTCGATCAGCCGCTTGCCCATGTCGCCGGTCTTGACGCCGTTCTTCGCCTGCAGGCGGTCCGAGAAGACGACCTCGTGGAGAGTGCGGGTGGTGTACGGCAGCTCGAAGGTGCCTTCGAGTTTCGCGCGGATGTAGTTGGCATTGAGCACGGCGTCTTCGGTGGTCTGGCGCAGGCCATCAGGGCCGTTGGCCAGGATGTACGCGAGCGCGCGGACGAACATGCCGAAGTTGCCATAGAACATGCGCACCCGGCCGACCGATTGCGGGCGATCAAAGTTCAAGGCGAGCTTTCCGCCTTTCTCAACCACGACCGGTTTCGGGAGAAACGGCTCCAGGATCTTTTTGCACGCCACGGGCCCGGAGCCCGGGCCGCCACCGCCATGCGGAGTCGAGAACGTCTTATGCAGGTTGAGGTGCATGACATCCACACCGAAGTCGCCGGGGCGCGTCTTGCCCACGAGCGCGTTCATGTTTGCGCCATCCATATAGAGCAGTGCGCCCCTGGCGTGCAGGATCTCCGCGATCTTGTGGATGTCGGACTCGAAGACGCCGATCGTGGAGGGGTTGGTCAGCATCAGCGCGGCTGTGTCTTCATCCACCATGCGTTCGAGCTCAGCGAGATCCACCATGCCCTGGGCGTTCGATTTCAGGTTCGCAACCTGATACCCCACCACAGCAGCGGTCGCAGGATTAGTCCCGTGCGCGGAGTCGGGCACGAGGATCTTCTTGCGGGCGTTGCCCTGGCTCTCATGGTATGCGCGCACCATCAGGATGCCGGTGAACTCGCCGTGCGCGCCGGCCGCCGGCTGCAGCGTGATGGCGTCCATACCGGTGATCTCGATCAGCGCCTCTTCGAGCGTCTTCATGATCTGCAGGCAGCCCTGCGAGAGCGACTCCGGCTGATACGGGTGCGCCTCGGCGATGCCTTCCAGGCGCGAGACCGCTTCGTTCACGCGGCCGTTGTACTTCATGGTGCAGCTGCCCAGCGGATACATGCCGAGATCGATGGCGTAGTTCCACGTGGAAAGCCGCGTGAAGTGGCGGATGATCTCGATCTCCGAAAGCTCCGGCATCACGCCAAGATCCGTGCGCAGAGCAGGGCCAAGAAGCTTTCGCGGGTCGACCGCCGGAACGTCCAGCTCGGCGAGACGATAGGCTTTCTTGCCCGGCGAGGACTTCTCGAAGATGAGCCCTTCGTTCTGGTTGACGTGCGTGGTGACCTTGCGCGGTGTGCCGCTGAATTTTTCGTCTGTCATGAGACTTCCTCTTCAGAAAACTACAAGTGATTGGCCCGGCCCGGGGAGAAACTGCCCGGCCTCGGTGACATCGATATCTTCTTCGCGGAGCGAGGCCCGGAGGATGACGCCATCTTCGAATTGAACTTCCAACGCGATGCCGGGCTCCAGCGTGGCCTGCTCTACGGGCTCGCCGATCTCAGCACAAAGCCAGTCGCGATAGCCCGGCTCAGCGAAGGCGTAGGAACCCTCTTCGCGGAAGATGTCGGGCCAGATGTAGAGCGTGAGAAGAGCGCCGTTGAAGTCCAACTGCAGGTAGTCCTGCACGAAGATGACGGAGCTCAGCTCCTGCCCGGCAAGCTCTTCGAGCGCCATGGCTAGGCTCTCGCTTCCACGAGCTCGGGCTTCGCCGCCAGCGCCTCTAGGCCTGCTGCCGCGGTGTCCATGTGCTCGCGTCGCGTGACCTCGGTGGCGCACCAGAGGCTGGCGCCCGGGCCCAGTTCGGGGTACCACTTTTCGAGTGCCAGACCGCCGATGATCTTCTTGTCCAGCAGCTCCTGATTAGCGGCCTCGGCGCCCTGCGGCAGATCGAGCACGAACTCGTGGAAGCGCGGCGCGCCGTCGAACAGAACTTTGCCCTTCGAGGCCAGGACAGCGCGCAGGTAGTCGGCTTTGGCGAGATTATGCTCGGCCAGTTCGCGCATCCCTTCCTTGCCGTAGACGGTGAGGAAGATGGTCGTCATCAGTGCCACGAGCGCCTGGTTGGTGCAGATGTTGGAGGTGGCCTTCTCGCGGCGGATATGCTGTTCGCGGGTGGAGAGCGTGAGGACAAAGCCGCGCTTGCCGTGCACGTCTTTGGTCTCACCAATGAGGCGTCCCGGCATCTGGCGGAGGAACTTCTCCTTGCACGCGATGACGCCGCAATAGGGCCCGCCGTAGCTCAGCGAGACGCCGAAGCTCTGGGCCTCAAGCGAGACAATGTCCGCTTCTTTCGGCGGCGCGACGATGCCGAGCGAGATTGCTTCCGCGATGGAGACGATAAGCAGCGCGCCCTTGCTGTGCGCGAGCTCTGCGACCGCCGCGACATCCTCAATCGTGCCGAAGAAGTTGGGCGACTGGATCAGCACGCAGGCCGTGTCGTCCGTGATGGCGGCTTCGAGCGCGGCCATGTCGACGCGGCCGTTCGAGGCATAGCCAACCTCGGTCTGGGGAATCTCCTGGTGCGTCGCGTAGGTGGAGATGACCTCGCGATACTCGGGGTGCACCGTACGCGCGATCACCGCCGCGTTCCGGCCCGTAACGCGCACGGCCATCATGATGGCCTCGGCGGCGCCCGTCGAGCCCTCGTACATGCTGGCGTTGGCGATCTCCATGCCCGTGAGCTCGCAGATCATGGTCTGGAACTCGAACATCGCCTGCAGTGTGCCCTGCGATATCTCGGGCTGGTAGGGCGTGTAGCTGGTCAGGAACTCGCCGCGCTGCACCAGCGAGTCAATGATGACCGGCTTGTAGTGGCGATACACGCCGGCGCCGAGGAAGCTCGCATAGCCGACGGCATTCTGCTCGGCGTAGCCGCGGAAGCGGTCGATGATCTCGGACTCGGCATGCTGGCGCGGAACGTCCAGGTCGCGCGTGAGTTGGTACTCCGCGGGGATCGTCTGGAACAGGTCGTCGATCGATGCCACGCCAATATCGGCCAGCATGGCCAGGCGGTCGGAAGGGCTCTTGGGCAGGTAGCGCATTCTTAGTGTCCCGTCTCTTCGCTGACGAAGGTCTCGTAGGCTGAGGCGTCGATGAGCGTGTCGAGCGACGTGAGTTCAGTCGTATCGCTCAGCTCAAACTTGTAGAGCCAGGTCTGGTTGGCATCGCTGTTGATGGTCTCGGGCGTGGCACTCAGCGCTTCGTTGACCTCGGTCACGATGCCGGAAACCGGCGCGTAGAGATCGCTGACAGCCTTGACGCTCTCCACCGAACCAAAGATCTTGCCGGCTTCCAGCTTATCGCCGACCTTGGGCAGCTCGACGAAGACGATGTCGCCCAGCGAGCTCTGGGCGTAGTCGGTGATGCCTACCGAGCCCGTGCTTCCATCGACGCTGAGCCACTCGTGAGTTTTGGTGTACTTCAATGCAGCCGGGTAGGCCATCTGGTTCTCCTGTTCAAGTTTATGCTTCGAGGCGTTGGCCTGGACGCTAGGCAGCTACACTCTTTTTGGGCTTTTTGTAGAACGGTAACGGCACGACCTTTGCCTTCACCAGCGCACCGCGGACTTCAACGGCCACCTGGGTATCGATGGCTGTGTACTCGACAGGCACGTAGGCCAGGGCGATGTTTTGCTTGAGAAACGGCGCGGGCGAGCCGCTGGTGATCTCGCCGATGGCAGCTCCGTCGAGCGTGCAGACCTTGTAGCCGTCGCGACCGATGCCGCGCTCAACCATCTCCAGGCCGACAAGCTTGCGCTTGGGGCCTCCTTCGGCAAGTATCTTTTCAAGCGCGGGCTGGCCGACGAACTCCGTGCCTTTATCCATCTTGCAGTAGCGGCCCAGGCCGGCCTCGAGAACATTGATGCTGTCCGAGATCTCGTGGCCGTAGAGCGCCATCGCCGCCTCAAGCCGCAGCGTGTTCCGCGCACCCAGGCCGCAGGGCATGATGCCGAACTCCTCACCCGCGGCGAGAACCTCGCCCCAGACGCGCTGGCTGGTGGGCTCGTCGGACGGAATGTAGATCTCGAAGCCGTCTTCGCCGGTGTAGCCGGTGCGCGCGATCATCACATTGTGAACCGGCGCCCCGTCCTTCAAGTCCAGCCGGCCCCAGGTGAACCAGTAGTTCTTGATCGTGGAGAGGTCAGTCGACATCAGCTTCTGCAAGGTGGCTTCAGCCTTGGGGCCCTGGATCGCAAGCTGCGTGTAGTAGTCGCTGAAGTCGTTGACGTGGACGCCGGGCATGTGGCCGATCTGCTTCCGCACCCACTGCACGTCCTTCTCGCGGGTGCCGGCGTTGATGACAATCAGGTAGTCGTTGTCACTGAGCTTGTGCAGCACCACATCGTCGACGAAGGTGCCGTCTTCATAGAGCATCGCCGAGTAATGCGCCTGCCCGACGGCGAGCTTCGAGGCATCGTTCATCAGCAGGCGCTGCACGGCGGCGAGCGAGCCCGGGCCGCGCAGTTGGATATCGCCCATGTGCGAGACATCGAAGAGGCCGACGGCGGTACGCACGGCCATATGCTCGCTGATCAGTCCCTTGTATTCGACGGGCATATCCCAGCCGCCGAAGTCCACCATCTTCGCCTTGTGGGAGCGGTGGATGGCGTTCAGCGCGGTGTTGCGGAGCTTCACCAGCTCATCTTTAATCTCAGAGATTACGTCTGCCATAAGTCCTCGCGGAGCCTCTAAAAGGTTAGCACCGTTTGAACGCGGAAGGCGCCCGGAGCGCGACGGCTACTCGCCGGGTTGTCGTGTTACGGGGCGCTCCGCGACAATCCCTAGGCGCTTCTCCATCACGGCGATTGCCTCTTCGCTCTGGTCGATCAGCAGGAAGTCGCGTCCGTTGCGCGCCGCGGCGACGCCCGTGGTGCCGCTGCCGGCGAAGAAGTCCAGCACCAGATCGCCGGGACGGGAGTGGACCCGCACGATGCGTTCCAGGATGCCAAGCGGCTTCTGGGTCGCGTACCCGGTACGTTCCCGGCCGTTAGTGGGGACGATGGTATGCCACCAGACATCGGTGGGTGTCTTGCCACGGGCGGCCTTCGCGGCGCCGACCAGGCCCGGAGCCATGTAGGGGATGCGGTCGCATTCGGCCAGGTCAAAGGTGTAGAGGTCGGCGTTGCGCGTGTACCAGAGGATGTTGTCATGCTTCGCGGGCCAGCGTTTCGTCGCCCGCGCGCCATAGTCGTAGGCCCAGATGATCTCGTTCTGGAAGCAGTCGCGGCCGAAGATCTGGTCGATCAGGACCTTGCAGTAGTGCACTTCACGGTAGTCGATGTGGAAGAAAAAGGAGCCGGCCGGCGTCAGGATGCGGTGAGCCTCTTCGAGCCGCGGCCTGAGGAAGCCGAGGAAGTCGTCGAACGAGTCGGCGTAGCTGCTGGTGCCCAGCTTGCCGGTCCGGTAGGAGCGTCCGGCGAAGCCGATCCGATCGCCGTTCTGTTCGTCCTGCACCGTCGTGATGCGGGTGCGGGATTGCAGCCTGCCGGTGTTGAATGGCGGATCGACGTAGATCAGCGCAGCCGACGAGTCCGGCAGTTCGCGCAAAACGGCCAGATTGTCGCCCAGGATGATGCGTCCCAAGTTGACCCCGTGAATCCGAGCATACGGAGACGTTGCCGCGAGGCGCAAGGCGAGAGCGGAAGGTTTGTAGAATGGTGCAATGTTGATTCGGCTGATGAGGGGTCTGGTTGCTGCGCTGGCGCTGGCGGGCCTGGTGGTGAGCGTGCTGGCGTTGAGGGTGCACAACATGGATCCCGGCGCCGCGCCGCCCTGCGCGGTGGACGAGCACTGGGATTGCGGCGCGGTCAACCACTCGCGCTACGCGGTCTTCCCGCCCAAGATGTTCGACGAGAAGCCCGGCTCGGTGCACGTGCCGGTGGCGGTGATCGGCATTGGAGGCTACGCGGCGATGCTGGTGCTGGCGCTGCTGGGCCGCTGGTGGGTGGTGCTGCAGCTGGCCGAGATCGGCTTTGCGGCGGCCTGCTTCCTGACCTACCTGGAGGCGTTCGTGCTGCAGAAATGGTGTATCTATTGCGTGTGGTCGCAAGCCATCGTCACGACGTTGCTGCTGTCCACGGTGGTGGCGCTGGTGCTGCGGCGAAGGACCCTCCGGGCGTAAGATTGACACATGGGAATCACGCGGCAACAGGCGCTGGACTGCTTTGCAAGCGACGATCTGATCGGCATCGGCATGGAGGCAGACGCGGTGCGGCGGCGGCTGCATCCGGAGCGCGTCGTGAGCTACGTCATCGACCGTAACATCAACTACACGAACTTTTGCACGGAGTACTGCACGTTCTGCGCGTTCTACCGGCCGCTGAAGGGTAAGCTCGCGGCCGAGGGTTACATCCTCGAGTTCGAGCAGATTTACGAGAAGATCCGAGAGACCGAAGAGATGGGCGGGACGGGCGTGCTGATGCAGGGCGGCATCCATCCGGACCTGAAGATCGACTGGTTCGAGCGGCTGTTTACGGGCATCAAGCAGCGCTTTCCGAACATCTGGCTGCATTGCCTGAGCGCAAGCGAGATCCTGGCCATTGCCGAGTACAGCGAGCTGACGCTCAAAGACACGATCATGCGGCTGCGCGACGCGGGGCTGGACTCGATTCCGGGCGGCGGGGCGGAGATCCTGGACGACGAGGTGCGGCACCGCATCGCACGGCTGAAGTGCAAGACGCAGGACTGGGTGGACGTGCATCGCACGGCGCACGAGCTTGGCATGCGGACGACTGCCACGATGATGTTCGGCGTAGGCGAGACGATGGAGCATCGCGTAAACCACTTTGAAGTGGTGCGGCGGCTGCAGGAGGAGACGGGCGGATTCACCGCGTTCATCCCCTGGAGCTTTCAACCTGGCAACACGGCGCTGGGCGGACGCGGCTGGGATGAGGCGACCTCGGTCGAGTACCTGAAGACGCTGGCCATCAGCCGGATGTACCTGGACAACATCGAAAACGTGCAGTCGAGCTGGGTGACGCAGGGACTGAAAGTGCTGCAGATGGGCCTGCGCTTCGGCGGCAACGACGTAGGTAGCGTGATGCTCGAGGAGAACGTGGTGCGGGCAGCCGGCACGAGCAACTGCACGACGGAAGAGGAGCTGCGGCGGATCATCCGCGACGCCGGCTTCCGTCCGGCGCAGCGGGATACGCTCTACCGGACGATGTTCCTGAACTGATCTTCCTTGAGCGAGGAGCGGAGCTGCGGCGGCACTTCACGTAGAATCGTGTTGCGTCTGTACGTCTGCCGATCCCGGAGTCCGCCCACCGTTGAACATCCCTGGCTATGCGTCTGCCGCTGCGCTCTTTGCTCCCAAGGGACTGGGGCACTATTGGAAGGCGCATTACGCGGATAAGACGTTTCAGCACCTCTACCAGCTGACTCCGTTCGACTACGCGCTGCTGATTCCCTACTTCCTGGTGATGGTGATCCTCGCGTTCTACGGATTGCACCGCTATCAGCTGGTGTGGCTCTACTTCAGGAACAAGAAGAATGCGGCCAGGTGGGACGAACCGGGCGCGCGCTTCGATCCGGAGCAGCTCCCGTTTGTGACGATCCAGCTCCCCATCTTCAACGAGCAGTTCGTGATCGGCCGGCTCATCGACGCGTGCTGCCGGCTGGAGTATCCGCGTGACCGCTTCGAGATCCAGGTGCTGGACGACTCGACCGACGAGACCCGCGAGGTGGCCCAGCAGATTGTGGAGCGGTACGCGGCCGGCCACGGCGGACTGGCGGCGCAGCCGATCTGCTACCTCCACCGGGAGAATCGCTACGGCTACAAGGCCGGCGCTCTCGATGCCGGGCTGACGACGGCGCGGGGCGAGTTCGTGGCCATCTTCGACGCCGACTTCGTGCCGCCGCGCGACTGGATCATGAAGGTGATTCATCACTTTGCCGCGCCGGAGATCGGCATGGTGCAAACGCGCTGGACGCACATGAACCGCAACTACAGCTTCCTGACCCAGGTGGAGGCGATCCTGCTGGACGGGCATTTCGTGCTGGAGCATGGCGGCCGCAGCCGCGCGGGCGTGTTCTTCAACTTCAACGGCACGGCGGGCATGTGGCGGACCAGGGTGATCGGCGAGGCGGGCGGATGGCAGCACGACACGCTGACCGAAGACACCGACCTGAGCTACCGGGCACAGATGGTGGGCTGGAAGTTCAAGTACCTGCAGGACGTGGAGTGTCCGGCAGAACTGCCCATCGAGATGACGGCGTTCAAGACCCAGCAGGCGCGCTGGGCCAAGGGGCTGATCCAGACGGGCAAGAAGATACTGCCGCGGGTGATGAAGAGCGATGCGCCGTGGCATACCAAACTGGAGGCCTGGTACCACCTGACGGCCAACCTGAGCTACCCGCTGATGATCGTGCTCAGCGTGCTTCTGATGCCGGCCATGATCATTCGCAGCTACCAGGGCTGGATGCAGATGATGCTGATCGACTTCCCGCTGTTCATGGCCAGCACGATGAGCGTTTCCTCCTTCTACCTGGTGAGCCAGAAAGAGCTCTTTCCCGGGCGCTGGTACAGGACGTTTGTATATCTGCCGTTCCTGATGGCGCTGGGCGTGGGGTTGACGATTACCAACACCAAGGCGGTGCTCGAGGCGCTGCTGGGCGTCAAGAGCGCGTTCGCCCGGACGCCGAAGTACAGCGTGCGGAAGAAGGGCCAGAAGAGCCAGGCGCAGAAGTACCGCAAGCGGCTTGGGATCGTGCCGTGGATCGAACTGGCGATCGGCTGCTACTTCGGGTTTACGGTGTGGTACGCGGTGACCAGTGAGAACTACTTCACGGTGCCGTTCCTGCTGCTGTTCGTGTTCGGGTACTGGTATACCGGGCTGCTAAGCCTGCTGCAGGGACGCTTCGAGCGGTTCGGCGCGGGACGGGCGGAGGCGCACGAGAAGCCGTATCCGGTCGGAGTGTAGAGGGTACCCCCTCCCCCCTCGAAGTATCCAAAGTATTCAAAACAGGTGGCTTAAGTCTGGACCTGTACTGCGAGCTCACGCTCTTGGGGTGCGTGCTCTGGTTCAATTGTACGGAAGGTCAGTGGGTGGGTATGCCAGCTTTATTCGGTTTGGAATGAGGGACTTAGGTCTGTTGAGGGCTTGACACGGGGCTTTGCTGAGGGTTTTCGCCGCTTCGAGATGCAGGTCCTTCGACTTCGCTCAGGATGACAACGCGTGGGGTGTGGGGTGTGGGTGAGAAAGGGTGTACTTTGGAGGCGGGATCGGCCTACTCGGGGTCCTTCGACTTCGCTGCGCTTCGCTCAGGATGCGACGGAAGTAGACGACGAAGGCCCGGCGCTCGGCCGGGCCTTTGCTGTTCAGCGAGAGAAGCGAGTTAGAAGCGGATGCCAGCCTTAAAGTCGAGGTACGTGGTGCGGTTGCTGTTGGCCGGATAGGCGTTTGAGCCAGCGTAGGTGTTGAGCACCGAGACCGGGCTGTAGACGGTGACGCCGGTGCGCTGCGAGTTGTCCACGAAGACGTAGCGGGCTTCGGCGAAGAGGCGCTCGCCGGCGAAGCGCGAGGGCTTGTAGGTGATGCCGAAGCCGCCGTCAAAGCCGGGTGCGTTCGAGGTGTACTTGTCGATGGTCTCGTTGGCGCTGTATTCGATCGGCCCGTAGTAGGGGTCGAAGTACTCGCCGGTCTCAGGCACGGTGAAGTTGGCCGTCTTGTGGAAGAAGCCGACGCCGACGACACCGTATGCACCCCACTTTTCGCCGGAGACGAAGTTGTACACGGGGTCCAGCGAGAACGACCAGACGTGGCTGCTGCCGTCGAGGCCGGAGACCTGGATGCAGGTTCCTGCGGCGGCCTGCGCCGGGCTGCAGTAGTAGTTGTAAAGCGTCTGCTGGTTGTAGAGCGTCTGACCGTTGAAGCCGAAGCGATCATAGTCAAACTGCACCATGACGCCGAACTTCTTGTTGAAGTTGCGTCCTGCGCCGACCTGGAAGGCGTAGTTGGTGTTGAGGTAGTGGTAGGTGTTGCCCACGGGTGCGGTCAAGCCGCCGCCGACGACGAAGGCATACTTGTTGGAGCCGTCGGGGTTGTGGGCGCTGTCGTTGTAGCGCGGCCGGCCATAGCGGCGGCGCGGCGGAGGCTGCGTCTCTCCGGCGAGGTTGAGGCGCTCGGTGGCGACGGCGCTCGATGAGGCGTCATTGAGCGAGGAGTCGGTTGAGGAGGAGCCATAGTTGACGCCGGCAACGGAAGCCAGGTCCAGCGGACGAGCGGTGCTGTCCGCCAGGAGCGAAGGTTGCGTTGTGGCCGAGTCATCCGCAGCGATCTGCGACTGTGGCGCCTGGGCATGGAGCCCGAAGGTTGCTGCGGTGGAGAGGATGGCGAGGGCCGAAAGACGGCGCGCGAAAACAGTAGAACTACGAACTTCAGACATAAGCATCTTGTGAGACTCCCTGATTACTGCCTGTGCCGCATGTATTTAGACCCGGGCACAGGACCCTTGTTGCGTGTTTGACGCGGATTAGTTCCGTTAGGTCTACAGCTTCGGAAGCGAGAGTTACTGGCTGAACGTAGAGTCGTGCCGACGACATACTTGGCGATCATTGTTTGAAGCGGCGAATATTGCAGAAGAAAACGCCCCACACCCGGCTATATCTGTGCAGCAGGGAGTAGGGCGCTTGTGTATGCCGTCAGCTCTAGTGGATGTCGAACTGCTCCGGGTGCAGGCTGGGGTCGGACTTCACGAGGATGGTCTTGCCGACCATCTCCTCCATCTCCTGCAGCCAGCGCGAGGTGCCGGACTTGAGCTGCTTGACGACCTCCGGATGCACGCGCAGCATGACATCGCCGCGATCGAGATGCTTGTGCATCTTGCGCATTTCGATGTAGATGTCGTTGCAGACGGTGACCGGCGACTTGACCATGCCGGTGCCCTGGCAGACGCCGCAGGTGGTGGAGAGCGTGCGCTCAAGCGATTGCTTGACGCGCTTGCGGGTGATGGCGACGAGGCCGAAATCGTTGAACTGGAGCACCTTGGATGGGGCTCGGTCGCTCTTCAGCTCTTCTTCGAGCGCGGCCATGACCTTGTTGCGGTTCTTGCGCTCATCCATGTCGATGAAGTCAATGATGATGATGCCGCCGAGGTCGCGCAGACGAATCTGGCGAACGATCTCGGGGATGGCGTCGAGGTTGGTCTTGACGATGGTGTCTTCGAGCCGGGCAGTCTTGCCGACGAACTTGCCGGTGTTGATGTCGATGGCAACCAGAGCTTCTGTCTGGTTGATGACAATGGAGCCGCCGCTCTTGAGCCAGACCTTGGAGCGCAGCGCCTTGTTGATCTCTTCGGTGATGCCGAACTGCTCGAAGAGCGGAGTCTCCTTGGTGTAGAGCTTGACGCGCCGGATGAGCGAGGGCTGGAAGCGCTGCAGGAAGCGCAGCACCTGCTCGTACTGGGATTCGGTGTCGACCCAGATGGCGGAGAAGGTGTCGGTCACCTGGTCGCGCAGCACGCGCTCCACGAGGTTGAGGTCGTGGTAGATGAGCGCGGGCGACTTTGAAGACTCGGAGCGTGCCTTGATGTCGCTCCAGAGGTTAAGCAGGAAGCGGAGGTCGGAGCGAAGCTCTTCCTCGGTGGCGTTGGCGGCGGCGGTGCGGACGATGAAGCCGCCGGCGGCTTCGCCTTTTTCAGAGAGCAGGATCTCCTTGAGGCGGCGGCGCTCCTGGTCGGATTCGATCTTGCGCGAGACGCCGGTGTGATGGACGGTGGGCATGAAGACCAGGAAGCGCCCGGGCAGGGCGATGTGCGAGGTGATGCGCGCGCCCTTCTTGGCGATGGGCTCCTTGGCGATCTGGACGAGGATCTCCTGGCCGGGCTTGAGCAGCTCGGAGATGGCGGGGAGATTGGTGGACTGCATGGTCTGGCGGCCGCGGCTGCGGTCGCGGCGGTCGCGGTCGGGTGAGGAGATGAGGGAGCTGGAAGAGCGGTCGGGGCTGCGGTCGGCATTCCGATCGGAGCCGCGGTCTGGGCTGCTGCCAGGGCGGCGGCCACGATCGCCGCGGCGTCCGTCGCGGCGGCGGTCGGGCGAGCGGTCGCGGCGCGGCTCGCGGGTGTCGGGCGCGTTGCCGCGATCGAAGGCTGAGGGCTCCGTCTCGAGGGCACTGCCGTAGGCGGCGCGCTCGAGCTCGCGGGCGGACTCATCTCCCGAGCCGGAGTCGAGGTCGCGCTCGGCGGAGTCGCTGGAGGCGAACTCGGTATCTTCGCCTTCGGAGTCATCGAGCTCGTCGGAGTCGGACTCCTCGTAGTCCTGATCTTCTTCGAGGAAGTCTTCCTCGAGGTCATCCTCTTCGTCGAGCGTGGAGGGCTCGGTGCGAGTGATCTGGTCGATGGACATCTCGCGGATCATGGTGCCGAGATCGGCGGCGCCTTCGAGCGTCTCCTCTTCGTGAAGCTCGTGCGAGGCCTGCAGCGCGGGCATCGGCTGCGCGTCGTCCTCGTCATCCAGCATCTCTTCTTCGAGCAGGCCGGCGCCGGGTGCGAAGGAGGGCAGCGTCTGGTCGGCGACGGAGATCTCGGCGGAGACGGGCTGGGTGGAGAGTTCAGGACCCTGCGCGGAGGGGGCGGGCGCGGTGAGTTCCTGCGTCATCTCGTGAGTGTTGGGCGTGGCTTCGATCGTCGCCGGCTCGGAGTGCATGTCGCCGATGGGCGAGATGTCGGTGACCTCGTGGATGGACGCCGGAGCTTCGTGGGCAACGACCATGGACTCGGCCGCCCGTTCCAGGGGTTGCGAGGTGGTCACCGACTGAGCGACCTCTTCCCGGTGGAGGAGTTCAGCCTCCTGCGCGGCGGCTTCCTCCGGCTCGAGCACGGGCGCGGACTGGCGGAACTCACTGGGAGGCGCGGGGTCGACGCGGTAGGAGGCGGAGGCCTCGGAGGGCTCGTACTCCTGCGCAGGGGCAGGCGTGGGGGGCTCGGCCGCCAGGGGCGCGGGCATGGGCGGAGGCGGCACGAAGGTGGTGTTCAGCGGCGTGACCAGATGGCTGGGCGGGGTGCTCTCCGGCTCCGTCAGGTAGGTCTCGACAGCAACCGGCAAAGGCGCAGCCGAGCCCTCGAGCCGAGGGATGGGCTGGTCGGACAGAGGCTCAGCGGCGGGTGCGGGCTGGGACTGGAGCGGGGCGGCGGGGCGGGCACGATCCGGTTCGCGATTGGGATCACGACTGGCGTCGCGATTGGGGCGGTTGTCGGCACGGCGGGTGTCATCGCGGCGACCGTCGTCGCGGCGGCCGTCGCGGTTGTCGCGGCTGCCACGGTTATCGCGGCCGCGATCGCTGGAGCCGAAGTCGCGGCGAGGCTCGCTGGACGATGCGGCTTCGGGGCGCGGCGTGCGCGGGCGGATGGTCTCGCCGGGCAGCACCATGCCACCATCCCAGCCGGCGGCGACAAAGTCGCTCTGCGGGGCCGGGGACGTTGAGCTTGAGGGGGCAGAGGGGGGAGCCGGGGCTTCGCCGCCCGCGCGGTACTTGGAGAGCGACTCGCCGGGCAGGATGATGGGTTCGGCGGGGGCTTCGGCGTAGATCTCCTGGCCGTAGCGTGGGGTTTCGGCCTCAGCGGGGTCGGCGGAGCCTTCTACCTTGTAGAGCGAGGTGCTGGGCGCGAAGCCGCGAGGCACGCGGGGGGCCTGCGGAGAGCGCTCGCCACGGTTGCCGCCGCGGTCGGCGCTGCCGGCGTTGCGATCGCGGCCGCGGTCGCTGCGGCCGTCTCGATCGCCACGATCCGTACGGTCGGCCGGAATGGAGGGGGCTTCGAAGTTTTCGAAGGCTGCCACCGCGGGGTAGATGTCGGCGGTGTAGCTGTCGGCGTACGCGTCTTCGATGGGGCCGGTGGGTTCGCCGTCGGAGGGCGGGGCGAGCAGCTGCGCGCCGTTATCGCGCGGTGCATTGTCCCGCGGCGCGTCGGTACGGTTGCCGCGCCGGCCGCGGCGTCCGCGCCAGCGGCGGCTGCCGTCGGCACCGGGCGCGCCTTCACCGAGCTCGGCGGAGTTTTCCGCTGCGGGCGGCTCGCCGATGATGCTGGCGGAGCCGTCGGGCCGGGATTCGGGCCGGGAGTCAGGGCGAGAGACGTCCGCGCGATTGCCGGAGATGGGGCGGTCGGGGCGGTCTTGCCGATCAGAGCGGCGGGGCGTGCCGTCGGAGTTGAAGCTGCGGTCGCGGCTGCGATTGCGTCCGCCCCGGCGGTTCCCGCCGCGGTCGGAGTCTGCTACCGGGCGGGCGGGGTCGAGCGAGGAGACGGCGGCGGTGAAGAGTTCGGAGTCGCTGGGCTCGGCGGCGATGGTGCGGGGCTGCGAGTCGCGGCCGCCACGATCGGGGCGGGAGTCGCCGTTGCGGAAGTCTGATCGGCCCGAATCGGAACGGCTTGAATCGGAGCGGGTGGCATCTGTGCGCGGGGCACGGCGATGGTCGCCGCCATTGGCTGCGGACTCGAAGTCGGCGGCATCGCCGGCCTCTTCCATGAAGTCCGTGATGTAGAGGAAGGCGTCGCGGTCCAGCCCGATGTCGACAAAGGAGGACTGCATGCCAGGGAGGACGCGGGTGACTTTGCCGTTATAGATGGAGCCGGCGAGGGTGTATTCGTTCTCTCGCTCGTAGTAAATCTCGGTGAGGGCGTCGTTTTCGACGATAGCCAGACGGGTTTCGTGAGGCGTGGAAGAGATGTAGATTTCCTTCGACATGCGGTCTGCTTCTTTCTCTCCTCGGGTGGGAGGAGCAGCAGGCACGGCGAGAGAGCGTCGGGAGCGGAGCGCCAGCGGGAGCTAGGCGGGGCTCACCGATGGTTTGGACGGGCGACGGGAGACGGAAGCTGCGGATGCGAGGCCTGTTGCGAGGTGTGGGTACACATCGGCCCGGGGGCGCGTTCCTCGAGAGGCGGAGGCGGCGGCGCGTGGGCGTAAAGCAGGAGATTCGGAGCCACGGGGTGCTTCAAACCGCAGATTGCAAACGCGAAAGGTGACCAGAGCAACCTCGTGAAGAGGCGGGGCCGTTTGCCTTCCGAATGCGATCATTCCCAGAACCTGTCCGGCCAACGGAGTCGAAGATCTCTGGCCTGGCCGGCCTTTTTTCTAAGATAAAGCTAAAACTTTGTTGCCGTCCGGCGGCGCCTGGCGCCAAAGAGGGACGGGGTACTGCGCTGAACCGGCATCTGGCCGGTCAGGGTTTTGTGCACCAAACCTGCGGCAATCGGCAGGCGCGATACTGCTGCTATTGTAACCGAGATTTCACGAATGCGGGGAGGCAGCGGAGGGTTCGCGGAGTCATCGCACCGGAAGGCTCGGCCTCTTGGCTGCCTGGATCGCCGCAGCAGAAACAAAGTGCCCGCGTAGCTGCAAAGGTGCGTCGGGGCAAAAGAAAACCCCACCCCGGCTGCGATCGTGCTGCGACAGGGTGGGGTGGCCGGAAGTCAAGTCCGGGCCATGGGGGAGGGCTGAACTACCGCTTGGCTGTGTTGTGCTTGTCGCGGGAGATGCGGCGGGATTCCTGGTTCTGCTGCCTGGTGAGCAGCTTCTTGTCGCCCTTGGACAGCTTGCCGTTATCCTCGGCGCGCATGCCGCGCTCTTCCTTGTTGATGCCGGACTCCTGGTGCTCGAGCCGGGAGGTTTCGCCCGCGGTGAGCTGGCCGCTCTTCACGCCCTGCGCGATGCGGTCCTGCTGGTCGACCTTGCGCTGACCGATCGTTTGGCCGGTAACGGGCGCCGGGGTGGTGGTGGTTTGGGCGAAGAGAGCCGCGGGGGCGAGGACGAGAGCAGCGACGAGAGCAAAGTTGGTGAGCTTCATGGTAGTTCTCCTTGGCATTCTTTTTGTCTCTGCGGCGGGCTTGTTGGCCCATCGCGTACGAATGCATAGACACAAGGAGATGCGGCAGGTTGTGCGCAACCTTTCAGCGTGAACAGGGTTTGCGCGTACCTGGTATCGGCGTAGGGGGAAGGGCTGCTTAGCTGGTCGATCCGGGTGTATCGAAGTCGTCCGCGATGATGGCCTGGAGGCCGGGCGTGGTGACGACCTGCGTGTCGATGAGCACGATGGTGCGGGCGCAGCCGGCCAAGTAGGTCACGGACGTCCCGGTGTAGCTAGTAGTACCCATCACGGTGGGAACAGTGCCCGTCGGCAGGGCCACCAGCGTGTACGTGCCGGGCGGAACGTTCATGTAGCCGGTATTCACGTTGAAGGTGATGTTGGTGAGGATGGGGCGCACGGTGAGGATGGTAGAGCCGGTGGGAATGAGATAGAGGTCGAGCGCGCCGGCGCGGGTGGACTGGTCGACGAAGCGAAGGTTGATCTCGCCCGCAGGCGCGGCCGTGGTCTGGTCCTTGAGGATGAGTTCCTGCAGCGAATTGAAGTAGTTCCCGATCAGCACCGTGTACTGGCTGTTCGCGGCGAAGGTGCCGCTGGCCGAGACAGCCTGCTGGTGCGTGCCGCTGACGTCGACGGGGATGGAGTAGATGCCGGGCGTGAGCGGAACGTAGGAGGTGATGGTTCCGAGGCCGAGATTGTAGGCCAGGATGCCGGTGCCCTGGTAGACGTCCAGGCCGGGTGCATCGGGCGAGGTATCGATGATGCGCACCTGCGACTCGGCGGGCGTGCCGGTAACGCTCTGGCAGCCGGGCAGCGGAAGCAGCAGCGCGGCGAGCCCGGTGAGAGCCAGGGCCCGGCGGCGCGTACCAGCCGTTCGTGCGGGCAGGGCGGACAGGAAACCGGCGTTATGGCTGCTCATCGTGCTCCCCTGCGGAGTGTGCGGGTGACTGACATAACTGCTTAGTCAATACTCTAACCGAGTTGAGAGCAGAAGACGCAGCCAGAGAGGCCCGTTCGAGCGGCGGGGTAGCGAGGTTGGTTCATGGCTGATCCGGACAGGCCAGCGGGCACGCGACTGACCGGCCTCAGCGTGTGATGCTCAGCGCGTACTCCCCAGCGCATGATGCACGGGCTGAGACCAGGCTTTGGCGCGCGCAAGTCGTCGCGGTGAGCTACTTCTTCGGCTGCCGCGCGATGATCTTGTCCTGGATCTTGGCGTAAGTTGCGGCGGGGATGATCCCTTTCTGCATGAGCTGGTTTTTCGCCGTGTACGGCCGGCCCTTGATGATGCGGTCAGCGTAGGCGTCGCCGATGCCCGGCAGCGACTTCAGTTCATCGCGCGGGGCGGTGTTGATGTCGAGCAGATCGCCTGTGGCTGCCGACGCGGCCAGCAGCGGCTGGGCGCAGGCGACGCGCTGGACGGGCGCGGCGTTGGTCGCCAGCACGAGCATGAAGAGGGACAGCAGGAAGAAGCGGAGGGAGCGCATGACGGAATCTCCTTAGGGGCTGAAGCTCGCTGCAAAAACCTGCTGCGAAGAATGATGACGTGGAAAGAGTACTTGAAGTGAAGGTGTGCTGTGAACGCCGGAATCCGCAGCCGCGTTTGACATCGGCTGGAGCGACGGATAGCTTTGAGGATATGAGCTGTTTGCTGCATCATCGCGGCCACCATCACCACCATGCGCATGGCGCGTTGGCGGCTGTCTCCGGTGCGGTGAAGTAGAACGCAGACCAGGATTCGAAGAGGCCCGCCGACGCGTATGACGCGAGCGGGCCTTTTTTTGTGTGCAAGGGAGTGACGATGGTGAAGATCGACTTTGAAAAGACGGACGGGCTGGTGCCGGGCATTGTGCAGGACGCCGGGACGGGCGAGATGCTGATGCTGGGATTTCTGAACGCCGAGAGCTTCGCCAAGACGCTCGAGACCGGCTATGTGACGTTCTGGTCGCGCAGCCGCGGCAAACTTTGGATGAAGGGCGAGACCAGCGGCAACCGCCTGCGCGTGGTGACGGCGGCGACCGATTGCGACAACGATGCGCTGCTGTTTCGCGTGGAGGTGGAAGGCGACGGGCTGGTGTGCCACGAAGGCACGGTGAGCTGCTTTACCAAGAGCATCGCGACAGGAGACGCACGTGGCGAATAAGTTGAAGCTGGGCATTCCCAAGGGCAGCCTGCAGGATGCGACCATCGCGCTGTTTGAGCGCGCCGGGTGGAGGATCTTCGCCAACGGGCGAAGCTACTTTCCGCAGATCGATGACGCGGAGATTGAATGCATGCTGGTGCGCGCGCAGGAGATGGCGCGCTACGTGGAGCACGGGGCGCTGGACGCCGGGCTGACGGGCAACGACTGGATTCTCGAAAACGAGAGCGACGTGGAGCGCGTGACGAGCCTGACCTACTCGAAAGTGAGCCGCGGGACGGTGAAGTGGGTGCTCGCGGTGCCGGAGGATTCGCCTTACCAGAAGCCCGAGGACCTGGCCGGGAAGATCATCGCCACCGAACTGGTGGAGTTTTCGAAGCGCTACTTCGCGGGTAAGGGTATTCCGGTGAAGGTGGAGTTCAGCTGGGGCGCGACCGAGGTGAAGCCACCCATGTTGGCGGACGCGATTGTCGAGGTGACGGAGACGGGGTCGAGCCTGCGTGCGAACCGGCTGCGGATCATCGAGACGCTGATGGAGAGCGAGACGCAGCTGATCGCCAACAAGGCGGCCTACGCGGATGCGTGGAAGCGCGAGAAGATCAACAACATTTCGTTGATGCTGAATGCGGCGATTGCCGCGCAGGGCCGCGTGGGGCTGATGCTGAACGTCGCCACGGAGCTGATGGAGGCGGTGACGGCGCAGCTGCCCGCGCTGAGCTCGCCGACGGTTTCGCAGCTGAGCGGCGGGCTGGGCTTTGCGCTAAACACGATCCTCGATGAGACGCTGGTGCGCGATGTCATTCCGCGGCTGAAGGCTGCGGGCGCGACGGGGATCGTCGAGTACCCGCTGAGCAAGGTCGTTCTGTAGGTTTGTAGCTGCATTGGTTACAGATTGGATTCGGCATGAAACTGGTAAAGACGTACGGCAGGAGCGCGAAGGCGGCGGAGGAGTTGATCGAAGCGATCGAGCGCCGCGGGTCAACCAATACCGCCAAGGTGGAGGCGACCGTGCGGACCATCCTGACCGATGTGCGGCAGGGCGGCGAGCTCGCCGTTCGCGAGTATGCGGAACGCTTCGACGGCCTGGCGGACGACGAATCACTGCTGGTCTCGCGGGAGGAGATGCGGCAGGCCTGGGAGGCAACCGACGCTGCGCTGCGCGAGGCGATGGAGGTAGCACAGCAGAATATCCGCGCGTTCGCGGAGGCCCAGCGGCCCGCGGAGTGGATGCTCGAGATGACTGCGGGCGTGAAGACCGGGCAGGTGGTTCGCGCCATCGAGAGCGTTGGCTGTTACGTGCCCGGAGGCCGCTATCCGCTGCCCAGCACGCTGCTGATGACGGTCACGCCGGCGCAAGTGGCAGGAGTCGCGCGGATCGTGGTGTGCTCGCCGCGGCCGGCCCGGGAGACGCTGGCTGCGGCGTGGCTTGCCGGAGTGACGGAGTTCTACCGCATGGGCGGCGCGCAGGCCGTCGCGGCCATGGCCTTCGGCACCGGGACTGTCGCCCGGGTGATGAAGATCGTCGGCCCGGGTAACTTGTATGTGACCGCGGCCAAGGCGATCGTGTCGCAGGAGTGCGGCATCGACATGCCCGCGGGGCCGACCGAGATCGGCGTGATGAGCGAGGCTGGAGACGCGACGGGGATTGCGGCTGACCTAGTGGCGCAGGCGGAGCATGATCCGGAGGCGCTCGCCGTGCTGATTACCCCCAGCGAGGCTCTGGCCACGGCGGTGCTCGCCGAGGTAAAGGTCCAGGCGAAGGAGAATGTAACAGCGTGTGATTCTCTGGGCGCGCAGGGCGCTATATTTGTAACCAAAACAGTTCCAGAAGCGCGGGAGCTGACCAACCGGCTGGCGTTCGAGCACCTGACGGTGGATGCGGCGGAAGATGTGGAATGGATCAGGAACGCCGGTTCTGTGTTCGTGGGGCGGTACTCTCCGCAATCGATGGGGGATTACGTGAGTGGCCCCAACCATGTGCTGCCCACGGGACGCGCGGGGCGGATCCGCGGAGGCTTGAGTGTATGGGATTTTCTGAAGGTGATTACAGTGCAACAGTATTCTCGCAAGGGCCTCGCGGCGCTTGGCCCGCATGCGATTGCGTTGGCAGAGGCTGAAGGTTTGCAAGCGCACGCGGAGAGTGTGCGCGTGAAGATGAGGAAAACGGCATGAGTGTGGCGACAGAGACCAAAGTAGTGCATCCGAGGCGCGCGGTGTTGGAGATGCCGTCGTATCATCCGCCGCTGGCGAGCAGAGACGCGCTGCGGTTGGATTTCAACGAGAACACGTTTGCGCCCTCGCCCCGGGTGATGGAGCGCATCGCGGCGATCACGCCGGAGAGTCTGACCAAGTACCCGGAGCGTGAGCCGATGGAGTGGCTGGTGGCGGCACACTTCGAGCTGGCCAACGACCAGGTGTTGTTGACCAACGGTGTGGACGAGGCGATCCACACGATCTGTGCCACGTTTCTGGAGCCAGGCGACGAGGCCCTGGTGTGGACGCCGAGCTTCTTCATGTACGACGTCTCGATCGCGATGATGGCGCCCGGCGGCATCCGCAGGGTGCAGTCGGATGAGACGATGACGTTCCCGTTCGAGCGGATGCTGGCGGGCATCACCGATCGCACCAAGCTCATCTTTGTGGCGTCACCCAACAATCCCACGGGCGCCGTGGTCGAGCGACAGAAGTTGTTACAACTTGCGGAGGCAGCACCGCACGCCGTGCTGCTGGTGGATGAAGCATACTTTCATTTTCACGGCGAGACGACGCTGATGGACGTGAAGACGGTGCCGAATCTGCTGGTCGCCAGAACGTTCTCAAAGGCGTATGGCCTGGCGAATCTGCGCGTGGGCATGGTGGTGGGGGATGCGCGGCTGATCGGGTACATGAAGAAGGTGAGCTCGCCCTACAACGTGAACGGAGTGGCGCTCGAGTGCCTGAAGGCCGCGCTGCAGGATGAGGAGTATGTGCAGTGGTATGTGGCACAGATCAAGGCGGGCCGTGAGCGCGTGATGACGGCGCTGGATGCGCTGAGCGTGGGCTACTTTCGCAGCGAGGCGAACTTCGTGCTGCTGCGCATTGGGCCCAAGCATGCCGAGTTGGTGCAGGCTATGCGCCGGCGCGGCGTGCTGCTGCGCGACCGGTCGACGGACCCGGGTTGCGAAGGCTTCGTGCGCATGACGATCGGGGTGGAAGAGCAGGTGACGCGCGGGCTTGCGGCGCTGGCCGAGTCGCTCAAGGAGATCGGATGGAAGCCATAAGGACAGGCACTGTCAGGCGCAACACGACCGAGACGCAGATCGCGCTGACGCTGACTGTCGACGGGCAGGGGACGTACAACGTCTCGACCGGCATACGGTTCTTCGATCACATGCTGGAGCTGTTCGCACGCCACGGCGGGTTCGATCTGGAGCTGAAGGTGACGGGCGACCTGGATGTGGATCAACACCACACGGTGGAGGACACGGGGATTGCACTGGGCGAGGCGTTTGCCGAGGCGCTGGGCGATAAGAAAGGAATTCTGCGCGCCGGATACTTCGTGATGGCGATGGATGAGACGTTGGCGGTGTGCGCCGTCGATCTCAGCGGGCGGGTGTCGTACCTTGTGGATGATCAGGTGACCGTGCCGCTGGTGGGGGATTTTCAGACGGAGCTTGTGACGGACTTCTTCGATGGCTTTGCGCGCGGCGCCAAGGCAAATGTGCATGTGAAGGTCATGTATGGGCGGAGCAATCACCATAAGATCGAGGCCAGCTTCAAGGCGTTCGCGCGAGCGATGCGCGGAGCCTGCAGCCGCGATGAGAGGATGTGCGAGCTGCTGCCGAGCACCAAGGGGCTTCTGTAGCGAGCGAGACGACGGCCTAAACCCGATGAACACCGATAAGGCGCAAAGCATGATTGCGGTGATTGATTACAAGGCGGGGAACCTGACCAGCGTGGTGAAGGCGCTGGGGTATCTGGGCGCGGAGACGTGCGTCACGCAGGACGCTGAGGTGGTGCGCAAGGCCAGCAAAATCGTGCTGCCGGGTGTGGGGCATTTTCGGAGCACGGCGCTGCTGGAAGAGCTTGGCATCACCCAGGCGGTGCGCGAAGCGGTGCAGAGCGGGGCGTTGTTCCTGGGGGTCTGCGTCGGCCTGCAGTGGCTCTTCGAGGGCTCCACCGAGGCGCCGGAGACACGCGGGCTCGGGCATTTTCAAGGGACATGTGAGCGCTTCCCTGCCCTGGCTGACGAGGCGGAGTTGAAGGTGCCGCATGTGGGCTGGAACTCGCTGGATACGGTTCGGGAGGAGTCGCGGTTGCTGCGCAATGTGGCGCCGGGCGGGTTTGTGTACTACACGCATTCCTGGCGGGCGCCGGTGGTACGTGCAACTGCATCGGTTACAAATTATGGTGGAGCGTTTACCGGAGTTGTCGAAGAGGCAAATGTGATGGGCGTGCAGTTCCATCCGGAGAAGTCGGCCGAGGTCGGACTGCGGGTGCTGAAGAACTTTGTGGAGATGTAAGAGCGATGCAGGTGCTTCGACTGCGTCTCTCGCGCCACCGCCGCGAGAGACTTCGCTCAGGATGACAGTTCTGGATTGGAGCGCACCTGTGCTGACGAAGAGGATTATTGCCTGCCTGGATGTGCGTGGCGGGCGGGTGGTGAAGGGCGTGCAGTTTGTCGACATCGTCGATGCGGGCGATCCGGCGGAGCTGGCGCACCGCCACGCGGCGGCGGGCGCGGATGAGATCGTGCTGCTCGATATTACGGCCACGCACGAGGGGCGCGGAACGCTGCTCGACACGGTGAAGCGGACTGCGGCGAAGCTGTTTGTGCCGTTTACCGTGGGCGGCGGGGTACGAAGCGCGGAGGACGCGAGCGCGGTGTTCGACGCGGGTGCCGACAAAGTAAGCATCAACTCGGCGGCGATCGCACGGCCGGATCTGATCGGAGAGATTGGCGGCAGCTTCGGCGCGCAGGCCGTGATCGTGGCGATTGATGCGCGGCGCGGGCCGCTGGGCGTGAGCGACGCCGAGGTGTATGTGAACGGAGGACGCAAGGGCACGGGCCTGCGCGTGGTCGAGTGGGCGCGCGAGGCGGAGCAGCGCGGCGCGGGCGAGATCCTGCTGACCAGCATGGATACCGACGGCATGCGCCGCGGCTTCGATTGCGAGCTGACCGCAGCGGTGAGCGCGGCGGTGCAGATCCCGGTGATCGCCAGTGGCGGCGCGGGCACGGCGGCGCACTTCGTTGATGTGTTTGGGCCTGGCCGGGCCGATGCCGCATTGGCGGCGAGTATCTTTCACTTCGGCGTCACGGATTCACGCGAACTGAAGCGCGAGTTGCAGCGCGCCGGCGTGAGTGTGCGGCTGCCTTGTTGACGCATGACAGAGTCTTGGAAAGGTTTGGAGAATGCTGATACCTTCGATCGATTTATTGGGCGGGCGCATTGTGCAGCTGGTACAGGGCGAGAAGCTCAAGCTGGCGTTCGACGATTTCGACTATTGGATTGCGCGCTTTGAGAAGTATCCGTTGGTGCAGTTGATTGACTTGGACGCGGCGCTGCGGCAGGGCGAGAACACGCGGCTGATCGAGATGATCTGCGGGCGGCTGACGTGCCAGGTGGGGGGCGGGCTGAAGACAGCGCAGGATGGCCGGCGGCTGCTCGACGCGGGCGCGCGCCGGGTGATCTTTGGGTCGGCCTTGTTCGGCGCGGCCCAGGAGAGCGAAGCGAAGCGGCGGCACAAGATGATCCGGCTCGAGTTCGCGGACGAGCTGAAGCGCGCGCTGGGTGAAGAGGCGCTGTGCTTCGCGGTGGACAGCAGGGGCGGCAAGGTCGCGGTGAAGGGATGGAAGGATTCCGTGGAGCTGACGCCCGAGGAGGCGGTGACCTGGCTTGAGGATTCCTGCGCGGCGTTTCTCTACACGCACGTGGATACGGAGGGCACGATGCAGGGCTTTCCCATGGACGTTGCGGCGGTGCTGCGGGCCTCGACGGCGAAGCAGTTGATCGTCGCCGGAGGCATCAAGGAGCGTGCGGAGATCGACGCGCTGGACGCGATGGGCGTAGATGCTGTGGCGGGGATGGCGGTCTACTCCGGCGTGATGGAGGCGTAGCGACAGCGCCCGGCTACTGCTGGGTATTGTCGTTCGGGATGGCGTAGTAGCCCTTGCGCGTCTGGATCTTCAGACCCTTGCCGCAGTCCAGGTTGATGGTCCGGAACTTGCCGTCGAACTCGAGATTCTTGGGCGTGTAGCTGAGCAGGTATTGGGTGCGGAGCTCGTCCTGGATCTGGTCGAAGGCCTCCTGCAGCCGCTTGCCGTTGTTGCCCACGTTGATGACGCGGCCGCCGGTGTCGTGGGTAAGCTGCTCCATCTCGCGGTCGCCGTTGAAGCCGATGCCCATGCCGGAGTAGAAGCCGCGATCCGCGATCAGGATCACGTAGATGATGGCGTTGGCCTTCTGCGCGGCCTCGGTGGCCGTCTTCAGCGTCTCTTCCGAGCCCTGTTCGCCGCCGTCGGTGAGCATGACGAGCACCTTGCGTCCGGCCTCCTGGCGCAGCTTATCGTTGGCGGCCAGGTAGACGGCGTCGTAGAGATGTGTGCCGCCGGAGCGGGAGTTGCCGGTGACCGATCCGCTGCTCGCGCCGGTGTTGATGCGTGCTTTATCCATGGCGCGCTGCAGCTCGCGGGGGGAGTTGGTGTAGTCGGCGAGCAGGTCCACGTTGATGTCAAACGAGATCAGAAAGGCTTCGTCCTTCGGGGTCAGGACGTCGCGCAGAAACTCGGCGCCGGACTGCTGCTCGAGCGGCAGCACGTTGGTCTGCGAGCCGGAGGTATCGAGCAGGATGCCGATGGTCAGCGGCAGCGTCTTCTCCTGGGTGAAGTTCTTGATGACCTGTGGCTCCTTGTTTTCGGTTAGCAGGCAGTCTTCCTTTTTCAGGTCGGTCACGAAGCCGGACTTGTCGCGCGCGGAGAAGTAGACGTTGACCAGGTTGGTGCCGATCTTCAGCGTCTGCAGCGGGTCGTTGCGCTCTTCAATCTGGGCGGGCGCATTCGATTTTGGCGGCGGGCCGGTCGGGGAGGGCGCTTCCTGCGCGTACGCCTCCCGGGCAAGGGGCGGCATGACGACGCAGAGGGCAAGGGCGGCGGGCAGGGCGAAACGGTGCATGGTCCATTAGACGACGAATCCAGCCCGGAGGTACGCGCGATCGAGCGGTACGCGGGTTCTGCTGGCGGGTGCGCGGCTAATGCTTGCAACGCGCTGCCGCGGGTGGGCACCCCGAGGATTGAGTTGGCGCGTCCAACAGCTATAAGCCAGCCGAGCCTGCAGGCAGCGACGGGACCGGCGTCTAAACCGATCGGCTGATAGTCTTAGATGGGCTTCGGGGCAGGGTTCAGCCTTGAGGACGGGATAAGAGGGAGACGCACGTGAAAGAACTTCTGATGGCGGCCGCGATGGCGCTGACCCTGGGAGCGCAGCAGGCGGACCGGCAGCAGCTTGCCGCGGCCGCGCTGCCCGATGCGCCCGGTCAGCAGACGATTCCTGATGCGCCCAAGCCGCAGACCCCGGGACTTGGCCCGGTAGCGCCGGGCAAAGCGACCACGCCCACCTCCAACGGCACCGCGCCCGTGCCGGACGATCCGTTTCAGAAAGAGGTCGGCGCAACGCTGCCTTCGAGTCCCAAGTCGGGCGAGGTGACGCACGAGGACGATGGGCCGGCGCCGGAGCTGCCCTCGACGCCTATTGGCGGAGAGGCGCTGCCGACGCTGAGGATTGGCGTGAACTACGTCGAGGTTCCGTTCACCGTGAAAGATTCGAAGGGGCACCTGGTTCCGGGGCTTACCTGGCGCGATGTGCGGGTGTATGAGAATGGCGTGCGGCAGCAGCTGCGTCGGTTTGTGGTCGACCCGGTGCCGATGTCCGTCGCAATCGTGATCGACCAGAGCCTGCCCTTCGACGTGATGCAGCGGGTGAACAATGCGCTCAGCGCGTTGCCCGGGGCGTTCGCGCCATATGACGAAGTCGCGGTCTTCACCTACAACAACGGCCCCAGGATGCAGACCGACTTTACCGGCGGGCAGAGCGCGCGGCTGTCGGCGGTCGTTGAGCGCTCCAAGGCGACCGGACGCGATCCCATGTATTACGCGCCCGGCGAGGCGCTGGAGCAGGGCATCAACATCAACAACGGCGCGGAGGAGCACATCAATCCGCTCACCAGCGGTGGACCCGGCAGCCCGCAGGGTGTGTCCCACTCGCAGGTGCCGCGCGAGGTGCATACGTTGAACGACGCGATCCTGGCGGCCGCGGAAGCGACGACGCACGCGGCCAAGGGGCGGCGGCGGATCGTCTACGTGATCTCCGACGGCAAGGAGCTGGGCAGCAAGGCCAAGCCAAAGGAAGTCATCAAGTACCTGCAGACCAACAAGATTGAGGTCTTCGCAACACTGGTGGGCGATTCGAGCGTGGAGGGGATGGGCTTCGTCGACCACATCCACCTGCCGCTGATGATGCGCGACAACATCCTGCCGCTCTACACCGCCGCCACCGGCGGCGGCTCCTACGCCGAGTACCGCACGCGCGGCATCGAGGAGAGCTTTGCCAAGATCACCGAGCAGGTGCGTACGCAGTACCTGCTGGGCTACAACTCGCGCGAACAGTTCATCGACGGCAAGTACCGCAAGATCGAGGTGCGCGTGCTGCGGCCGAACCTGAACGTCATCGCGAAGGAAGGCTACTGGCCGTCACCCGCCGATGCTCCGCCGCCCGCGGTGCAGCAGCTGCCTGTCGCCACGCCTTAGCCGATGGGGCTTTGGCTGGGTGGAAACGCGCTGATCGCGCTGGCAGCGGCGGCATTGTGGGGCGTGGGCGACTTCTCTGGCGGCATGGGGGTCAAGACCGCCGGCGGCGGCGCCGGGGCAGCGTTGCGCGTGGTGGTGCTGAGCCACTGCGTCAGCTTCTGCGTGCTGCTGCTGATCGCCGGCGCGCGTCGAGACGCCTTTCCGCATGGCGCTGCGCTGGCCTGTGGCATCGCGGCCGGCGTGGCGGGAGGCCTGTCGCTCACCGCGTTCTACGTGGCGTTGTCGCGTGGCGCGATGGGCGCTTCGGCGGCGATCAGCGGACTGCTGGCGGCAGCGATCCCGGCAATGGTTTCGATCGCGGTGGACGGCGCGCCGGGCTGGCGCAAGGGTGCGGGCTTCGTGGTGGCGGGCGTGGCCATCTGGCTGATCGCGGCCGGAGATGCCGAACGCGAAGAGCTCTCGACTGTGTGGCTGGCGGTCGGCGCAGGGGTGGGCTTCGGCCTGTACTTCGTGGCCCTGCGGTTTGCAGGCTCGGCTGGGGTGATCTGGCCCATGGCCACGGCGCGCATGGGCAGCATTTCCACCTGCGGGCTGATCCTGCTCGCGCTGCTGCTCAAGCGCAGCGGAGAGCCGGTTCGCGTGACGCGGCGCGTGCTGCTTTGGGTGCTGGGCACGGCGCTGTTCGATACGTCCGGGAACCTGATGTTCGTGGCGGCTACGCGAGCCGGTCGGCTGGATGTGGCGGCGGTACTGGCGTCGCTCTATCCGGCGTCGACGATCCTGCTGGCGGCGTGGATGCTAAAGGAGCGGCCGACGCGCAGGCAGGGTCTGGGCATGGCGGTCGCGGTGGGCGCGGTGGTGCTGATTGCGGGCTGATCGCGCGGTTACGGGGGTCGGCCTACAGCTTGATCTTGGCGACGTCGACTGTGGGCTCCGGGTAGCTGAGCTTCAGCGGCATCAGCGCGTCCACCAGGATCTGCGAGATGGCCAGGTTGCGGAACCACTTGTGGTCGGAGGGGATGATGAACCACGGCGCGTGCTTGTGGCTGGTGCGCTCCAGGATGTCCTCATAGGCGGTCTGATACTGCGGCCAGAACTTGCGCTCGGTCAGGTCCGCGGAGGAGAACTTCCAGTGCTTCTGCGGATCGTCGATGCGCGACTGCAGGCGCCTGGTCTGCTCGTCGCGGGAGATGTGCAGGAAAAACTTGAGGATGACCGTACCCGTGTCGACCAGCATGGCCTCAAAGTCGTTGATGTCGTCCATGTGCCGATGTGCGACCTTGTCCGGCATGGTCTTGTGCACGCGCGGCGACAAGACATCCTCGTAGTGCGAGCGGTTGAAGATGCAGATCATGCCACGGGCGGGCACCTTCTCGTGGCAGCGCCACAGGAAGTCGTGACGCGCCTCGAGCGGCGTGGGCACCTTGAAGCTGGCCACCTCGCAGCCCTGGGGGTTGATGCCGGAGAAGATGTGCGAGATGGTGCCGTCTTTGCCGGCCGTATCCATGCCCTGCAGCACGATGAGGACGGAGCGCTGCTGGCCGGCATAGAGCACTTCCTGGAGCTTGGCCAGGTGGTCGCGGTGGCTGGCGAGGACGGCGGCGGCGGTCTCCTCGGTGTAGCCGCCCTTGGAAGAGGTGTCCCACTTGGAGAGCTTGACGCTGCTGTGCGGCGGAACGAGCCAGGGCGATTTCAGCTTCATGTCGACTTCACTCCCCCCACCCGGCAAACCGATAAAAAGCTGACAAGGCTTCGCTTAGCTTTGTATTGACAAGGCCCTTTGCATCGAAAAGTGTGCAGCCCTGCCGGCGCGAATCAAGCCCGCCCGCTACTGCTTGAGGATAGTGTCGGCGGGAGCATCTGCCGGCTTGCTGGCGACTTGCGCGTTTACCGGCGCGCTGGCCTGCGGGGTGACGTTGTGGGCGGTCTCGCCGGGCTTGGCGTTGGTATCGTCGGCGACGCCTTTCATGCCTTCCTTAAAGCCGCGCAGGCCTTCGCCGAGACCTTTGCCGAGCTCCGGCAGCTTGCGTCCGCCGAACAGGACCAGGACTACGACGGCAATCACCATGAGGTGCGTTGGTGTAAAAAATTCTCCCATACTGTTCTCCCCTGCCGATCGTCGGCAGCACGCATCATTATCGCACTTACGGGGAAGACGCTGCGGACGGAGATTTGGATGCCGCCTGCGCGGAAGCCAGGCCGCGACGCAGGCCGGGGGCAGGTTGCCGGATGCGCGAACAAAACGTCCAAGGGAGATCGACCCGGGGCCAGACGTTATATCTTGGTTACAGACTTTTGTTTGCGGATGGGATGAAACTGACAATGCGGAGATGGACGAGGGTTTTGGCGTGCGGCCTGGCGGGCGCGGGAATGATGCTGGGCGCAGTCGAGGCCCGGGCGCAGGGGCAGGGCAAGCTGGCCGCGGCCGCACCGGTGACGTACGACAATCGCTACGAGATCTACGGCGGCATCAACCTGCAGAACTTCCAGGCCGGGCAGAACCTGCCCAAACGCATGAACCTGGGCGGAGTAGAGGCGCTGGGAACCTACTGGCTGACGGACAAGGTGGGGCTGGGCGCGGAGTTCCGCGGCGAGGCCGGTACGTCGCCGGTGTTTCCCAACCCGTATACCTCGCGGCCCCTGGTGGTTCTGTATACGGGGATGCTGGGCGCGCAGTATCGCGGACCGAAGAACCAGCGTGCGGCGCTGAACTTCCATGTCTACGGCGGGGTGTCGCATGGCGACTTTACGGAGACCCCGCTGCCGCCGGGTGAAAACGTGGGCCTCTACACCAACCGCACCAAGCCGATGCTGGCGGCGGGCGGCAGCATCGACATCAACCGCTCGAAGAACCTGGCGATCCGCCTGTCGCCGGACCTGATCATCGAGCACTTCGGCACCGAGTACCGGGAGTTTTTTGCCATCTCGGGCGGCGTGATCTACCGCTTCGGGCACCGCTGACGGGATGAACCCCGCTGTCGCCATTGGGCCGCGCGAGATCTGGATCCGGAATGACCGGGAAACTTTTGCTTCGGGGAAATAGCACTTTAGTAGTAGTCTGACTTTACTAAAACCTCTGGTTTGCGCCTCTTGCAGCACGGGACGTGGCATAGGGTGCGGCCTCTGCAGCACATGCAGTGCAGGTAGTTACGGCCTGGAGCGTAGCAGCCATGTCCCCCTTAGCAGCAATGTCCCCCTTAGATGTTGAAGTCTTCCTTCCTGTCTACAATGAGGGCGAGAGTATCGAAGCCACCCTCCGCGAGCTCTACAGCGAGTTATCCAGCAAGCTGAATGTCGGCTTCATCATCTGTGAGGACGGCAGCCGCGACAACACCAAGGAGATCCTGCGGCGGCTGGCCGAGGAGCTCCCGATGCGGCTCAACCTCAGCGAACAGCGCCGCGGCTACTCCCGCGCGGTGAAGGACGGGATGGAGATGCTAGAGGCCAAGTATCTGCTTTGCCTTGATTCGGACGGGCAGTGCGATCCCAAGGACTTCTGGCCGTTCTGGCAGGCGCGCCAGTCCGCTGACCTGATCCTCGGCTACCGCACCGACCGCCAGGATACGCTTCTGCGCAAGTCATTCTCGCGCTTCTTCTACCTGCTGTATGAGAGCGTCTTTCACACCGCCGCCAGGGATCCGAGCTGCCCGTACCTGCTGATGAACAAGCAGCTGGTGACCGCCATCGCACCGCAGCTGGGAGCCATGCAGCAGGGGCTGTGGTGGGAGTTCGTGGCGCGTGTGAAGGGCAATGGCTTCTCCATCGTGCAACTGCCGGTGCAGCATCGCCTGCGCGCGGCCGGCGTGACGCAGGTATACAAGTGGAACAAGATGCCGGGGATCTTCCTGCGCCATGTCGCCGCCCTGTTTACCATTCGCGTGGAAAATCGAAGGGCTCGCCTGGCGCGAGACGCCTCCGAGTCGAAGGTCGGGCTCGAAGCGTGATTTCGAGCTAGATGCAGCCACTGGAGCAAGCACTGACCGCGGGGCGGGAACCCGGTCTTCGACACGAGGCGCGACCTGCGTCGCCGCACGGCCTCTGGCTGGCCGCGAGCGCGATCGCCGTCTGCGCCGCCTTCGGCATCTTCGTGCTGCCGTTCTTCTTTCCGCCCACGCACCCCGCGCTTTCAGCCTCCTACGGTTCCGGATTCAACAACCGCGTGGCGACTGTGGCGGCCGGAGCGGCATCGCTCGCGACCTTCTTCCTGGCCTGGCGCTCGCGCTGGGTTTTGCCCTGGCCTGCAACCATGCAAACCGGACACCAGCCGGACCAGCGGCCCGTCCAAGGCCGCTACCTGGCCCTTGCCCTGATCGCCTGCGCGGCCTTCATGGGCGGCCTCGGCTGGCTGCTCACCCGCTCGCAGCTGGCCTACCACGACAATCTCTACTTCATGGAGTACATGGACGAAGCAGCGTCCTACCATCTCCACATCTACAAGGACTTCGACTTCCTCTACGGGCCGGTGCTGCTGTACTTCCCGCTGGCGGTGCAGACGCTGCTGCGGCCCTTCCACGCCGGCACCGAGACCTCCTACTTCGTCGCACTCACCGTGATGGAGATGCTGGGGATCGTTCTGCTCTACTACACGCTCGAAGCCCTGCCGCTCTCGCGCACGGTGAAGACGGTCACGCTGGGCCTGCTTACCATCGGCACGCTTTGCCCGCTGCTGGGCTTGAACTACAGCCTGGTCCGCTCGCTGCTGCCCTTCTCGACGCTGCTCTCCATCACAAGAATCGGGATCGCCAGGGCCAATCGCCCGGTGGCCATCGCCGGGCTGCTCTTCCTCGGCGAGTTGCTGCAGCTCGCGGTCTCGCCGGAGCTGGGCGTGGCCTTTGCGGCGGGGGCATGCTTTTACGCGCTGGTGTGTGCGCTCCAGGGGAGCCGCTTGTACCTGGTCGCGGCGCTGGCGGCTCCGCTCGCGGTGGCGACGTTTCTGGCCGCGATGGGCAAGCTGTACCTCGCGTCCGTGGCGCAGTTTGCGGGTGGCACCTTCAACCTGATCATTGAGCCTCTGCCCTATATCTTGATCTTTCTGGCCGCGCTGATCTGGCTGGTGCCCTGGATGCTGGGCCGCTTGGTGAAGCAGGGCTCGCCGGACGCGACTGCGATGCTGAGCTTGTTCGTGGTGTGCATGGCGCTGGCGCCGGCGGCGCTGGGCCGCTGCGATCCGCTGCACGTCTTCTTCAATGGCGCGGACGTGTACCTGCTGGCGATAGTCGCCGTCTCGGCCTGTGCCCCCGACTGGCGCGATCTCTGGCTGCTGCTGCTGGGCATGTCCATCGTCTGGATGCAGGCGATCAACCTCTCGCTTACGCATGCGACGCTTGCCGAGGCCACGCGCACCGCGTTGAAGCGTGCGCCGCAGCAGCATGATCTGAAGTGGTTCCGGAACTTCCAGGCGCTGGAATCGCACGTTCAGGGAGCCAGCGTCTCGACCCCGTTCCTGGTGCCGTACAGCGTCGAGGAGGAGCTGAAGCGGACGGGCATCTACCATCCGGATCGGGAGTGCTTCTACATCGGCATCTGGGATAACGAGTCAGAGACGGCACGGGTGCGGCGGCTCAATGCGACCGAGTGGGCGCTCGTGCCTGCCTATCCCATGTCCGCCTATGAGACCGCGGACAGCACGCGGCATGTGCTCGGCCTGGGACTGCGCTATCGCGACCGCCATCCGCCCTGGGTCTACGGCAGGCTGCTGTTGAATGATCTGGCGACGCACTGGACGCCCGTGTCGCGCAACCCCGACTGGACGCTCTACCACAACAATCAGTTCGTGCAGACGAGCTCAGGCAGGTAGCGGCTTCTACCTGCACTCGGCTGCTGCTCCTGCTGTACCCGCCCGCTACATGGTCTGCATAAACTGATCGGACACGGGGTTCTCGTAGACCGAGTAATCGCGCGTCACGACCGTAAGGCCGCTCGGCGTAACGAAGTAGTTCTTCTTGTCTTCGGCCGGGTCGTACCCGATGACCGCGCCATCCGGGATGTGCACGTCGCGGTCCACGATCGCGTGGCGGATGCGGCAGTGCCGGCCGATGTTGACGTGCGAAAAGATGATCGACGAGTCCACGTCCGCGTAGGAGTTCACGCGCACGTCCTGCGAGACGACTGAGTTGCGCACCACCGCGCCCGAGACGATGGTGCCCGCGGCGACGATCGAGTTGATCGCCATGCCCGTGCGGCCCGGCTCGCCGAAGACGAACTTGGCCGGCGGATACTGGTAGGCGCGCGTGCGCATCGGCCAGGATTTGTCATAGAGATTGAAGACCGGGGTCACGCCGGCCACGTCCATGTTGGCTTCGTAGTAGGCGTCCAGCGTGCCGACGTCGCGCCAGTAGAGCGCATTCTTCTTGTTCTCGTCCACGAAGTTGAACGCGTTCATCTTGCATCGGCCCAGCATGCCGGGCAGGATGTTGTGGCCGAAGTCATGCTTGGAGTTGGGGTCTTCGGCGTCGCGCATCAGCTCCGGCAGCAGCGTGTCGGTGTTGAAGATATAGATACCCATCGAGGCGTCGACCATGTCCGGCATGAAGGGCGAGCGCGACTTGGTCTCCTTGGGCTTTTCTTCAAAGCCGATCACCTCGCCCGACTTGGCGACCTCCACCACGCCGAACTGCGAGACCTCGTCCGGCTGGATGGGCAGCGTGGCCAGCGTAACCTCCGCGCCCGAGTCGCGATGCTGCTGCAGCATGCGCGCGTAGTTCATCTTGTAGATGTGGTCACCCGAGAGGATGATGACGTGGCGCGGCTCTTCGCTGCCGATCGAGTAGATGTTCTGGTACACGGCGTCGGCCGTGCCCTGGTACCAGGATTTCGATACGCGCTGCATCGGCGGCAGGATCTCAATAAACTCGCCCAGCTCCTGCGCCACCACCGAGCCCCAGCCCTCGCGGATGTGGCGGTTCAGCGAGAGCGCCTTGTACTGCGTCAGGATGTACACGTGGCGCAGGTCGGAGTTGATGCAGTTCGAGAGCGTGATGTCGATGATGCGGTACTGGCCCGCGAAGGGAACGGCCGGCTTGGCTCGGTCGCGGGTGAGGGGAAAGAGACGTTCGCCGGCGCCACCGGCAAGCAGAACACCAAGAGTATCTCTCATTTGCAGCCTTCCAACGTACCGGTTCAATCCAGCCTCTTCTACGATGCCGAAACAGGGCGCGAAGAAGCCGAAGGCAAAGCGTAGCCGAGCGTACCACAAAGGTTTGAAAGGAAGGCATGGCCATCGGGAGGAGGGCGCACGCGGGGCTTAGAGCACACTGCACGCTCTGCGCTAGGACGCCTGCGTCTTGCGGCGGCAGACGTGCGCTGCGATCAGTCTTCTTCGGGGATGCTGATGCGCAGCGACTTCAGGAAGGAAAGATCGTTGCTGGTAAACGCGCCCTGCACGGGTTCCCCGGCGGTGAGTTGCAGCGGCTGGCTGTCAGGCACCTCGTCCGGCTCGACCTCGTTCAGCCCAATGGTCGCCTCGAGCATCAGCAGCACGTCGAAGCCCTGTTCGCGAATGTTGCGGACCACGCCGGCGATGTTCTCGGACTCGGAGACCGACTCGTGAATCGCTTCGCCGAGCTTCTGGATGAGTTTTTTGACCTTCTGATTCAATGACACCTCCGGCATCCCGTTCAGGGCTTGCTCCACTGCAGAGACAGACGTTCTTGACTCGCATCGGGGACTCGCATCGGGTATTCCCGGGGAGAAGGGCGGAGAGTGTGGCCCAGGGAACGGCATTGCGGGTGCGGCACTGCGGCTACAGTTAGGTTCGTGCAGGTGAACTACATAGGTTCAGAATACGCCCAGCGGTACGGGTGTGCAACGCGGCTAGACGACCGTGTGGTGGTCGGCCCAGGCCTCCTGCAGCGAGTGGGCAAGATCGTCGACCGAGCGGGGCGTGGTGCGCGAGCGGCGAATAAGCACACAGCCGGCGGCGGCGGCGATGCCGGCGAGGAGGAGGATGGTCTTCTTCATGGGGTCGGGCTCCTTGAAATCGTTCGCAGATGCTGAGGCAGAGATGCAATCTAGAGGCTGGTGCTCAAAGCGTCTACCCGCGGTTGGATGCAAGGTTAGGGGTTCGCGTGGGTCGGGACCTGCAGCTGCGATTTAGACTGGAACGCATGGACAGGGTGCGGTTTGGCAGAGCGCTAGGCATGGGCGCGAGAGACGCGGCAAAGGCGCTGCTGAAAGCCGCGGATGCGGCCGCCGCCCCTACCCCTGCTCCGGTTCCCCGTCCAGTTCTCCGCCCGGCTCCCGCTCCAGTTCCCGGTCAAGCTCCCGCGGCATCCGCCCAGCCTGCGGCATCGGCCCAGCCTGCGGCATCACCAACCCGGCCGGCAGCGCGCGCAGGCCAGGTCGTTGGGCGCAAGATCGTGGCAGCCAAGGCCACCACGGCCGGCGTCAAGCGCGGCGGAAAGCGCTTCGGCGAGGCGATCTGGGGGCCGCTCGCCCGGCACTCCGGCGTGCTGTGGCTCGAGTTTACCGGTGTCTTCTTCGGGCTCTTCGCGCTGTCCGCGACGATCGGCGTCTGGAAGAACCGCACCGCACTGCTGGCCGGCGGCAGCGCCGCAGGACGGGTCTGGTTCGCGGCCGGAATCGCCCTGGTCTTCGGCTACTTCACCGTCACCAGCTTCGTGCGCGCAAGAAGGCGAGGCCGGCAGTAGTTTGACATGGTGTATGGTGTAGCAATACGCTATACGTTGAACGGAGCCTAGCACGTGATCAGATCGTTCCGGCATCGCGGGCTGGAGAAGTTCTACCTCACTGGCTCAAAGTCGGGAATTCAACCAAGCCACCAAACAAAGCTGCGGCTTCAACTGACGGCACTCGACGCCGCGAAGAGCCCTGGTGAGATGTCGGCACCCGGCTGGGAGCTCCACATGCTTCGGGGAAATTTGGCCGGTCACTGGTCCATCCGAGTAAACGAAAACTGGCGACTGACGTTTCGGTTCAACGGCGAAGACGCTGAGGTTGTGGATTATCAGGACTATCACTAGGGGAAACATGACGATGTTCAATCCGGCCCATCCGGGCGAGCTGCTACGCGAGTACATGGGACCAGGCGTTACGATCAGCGCGCTGGCCAATCACCTGGGGATGACGCGCGCAAATCTCTCCATGATCATCAACGGACGCGCGGGCATCTCAGCCGCCACCGCGGTGAAGCTCTCCGAAGCCTTCGATCAGACATCGCCGGAGTTCTGGCTGAAGATGCAGAATAACTACGACCTGTGGCAAGTAAGGAAGACAAAGCGCGCCAGGATCGCTCCCGTGCGCGTCCTGCTCTCAGAACGTGAGAAGGCGCAGGCGTGAGCCAGGCCCCACCCCGCCCCGAGACCTCCGGGCAGCCCGGCACTCCCGTGCGCCCGGAGCAGACTAGCTCCGGCATCGCCGTCGACGTGGTCTACGGCGCGCACTCCGCCCAGGGCGCGCCCGGCGAGTACCCCTACACCCGCGGCATCCAGCCCACCATGTACCGCGGCCGCCTCTGGACCATGCGCCAGTACGCCGGCATGGGCGACGCCGAAGAATCCAACCGGCGCTACCAGTTTCTGCTCGCCCACGGCGCTGGCGGCGAGCGCGGCGGGCTCAGCGTGGCCTTCGACCTGCCCACCCAGATCGGCTATGACTCCGACCACCCCATGGCGGCGGGCGAGGTCGGCCGCGTCGGCGTGGCCATCGATTCGCTCGACGACATGACCCGGCTCTTCGAAGGCATCCGCCTCGATTCCATCTCCACCTCCATGACCATCAACGCCACCGCGCCCATCCTGCTGGCGATGTACGTCGTCGTCGCGCGGCGCACCGGAGCCGAGGTCCGGCGCCTCAGCGGCACCATCCAGAACGACATCCTGAAGGAGTACATCGCGCGCGGCACCTACATCTACCCGGTGCGCAACGCGCTGCGCCTGGTCACCGATCTGGTGGCCTGGACCGCCGCCGAGCTGCCCGCCTGGAACACCATCTCCATCTCCGGCTACCACATGCGCGAGGCCGGCGCGACCGCGGTGCAGGAGCTCGCCTTTACGCTGGCCAATGCTGTGACGTATGTGCAGGCCGCCGTCCAGGCGGGGCTGGCAGTGGATGCCTTCGCGCCCCGTCTCAGCTTCTTCTTCAACGCGCATAACAACCTCTTTGAAGAGGTCGCCAAGTTTCGCGCCGCCCGCCGCATGTGGGCGCGCATCATGCGCGAGCGCTTCGGCGCCACCCAGCCCCGCAGCTGGATGATGCGCTTCCACACCCAGACCGCGGGCAGCACGCTCACCGCGCTCGAGCCCGAGAACAACATCGTGCGCACCACGCTGCAGGCGCTGGCCGGCGTGCTGGGCGGCACGCAAAGCCTGCACACCAACGGCTTCGACGAGGCGCTGGCGCTGCCCACCGAGGCTGCCGCACGGCTCGCGCTGCGCACCCAGCAGATCCTGGCCCATGAGAGCGGCGTCGCGCAGACCGCCGACCCGCTGGCCGGCTCCTACTTCGTCGAGGCCCTGACCGACGAGATCGAGCGCCGCGCCCAGGCGTACCTCGACACCATCGCCGCCTTCGACCCGGGCGGCGGCGGCATGGGCATGCTGCGCGCCATCGAGCAGGGCTTCGTGCAGGGCGAGATCGAGGCCGCGGCCTACGCCTGCCAGCGCCAGGTGGAGACCGGCGAGGCCACCGTCGTCGGCGTCAACCGCTTCGTCAGCGAGCACACCTCGGTGGAGGTGCCGCTGCAGCATATTGACGCGCGGCTGGAGCGCCGCCAGGTCGAGCGCGTCCGTGCCCTGCGCGCTCGCCGCGACAAGGCACGCTGGGCAGAGGCGCAGCAGCGCGTGCAGGATGCCGCGCGCAGCGGGGAGAATGTAATGCCCGCAATCTTCGCGGCGGTCGAAGCCGGCGCCACCGTGGGCGAGATCGCGGACGCACTGCGGCGCGTCTTCGGCGAATTTAGCGGCGCCTCCTAATCAGGCCGTCCTTAAACGAGCGCGGCCCCCATCACCGGGAGCCGCAAAGCCGAAACAACCTGGGAGAACTCTTGTTTGGACCACTCTGCCGCGCGTCAGCGTGTCATCGCGTGCACCTGGGCCCGTTGAACTTTGTCCGCCTGCGGACGCCCGGTCGACCCTTCGATCACGTCGAACTCAACCGGTTCGCCTTCCTTCAGGCTCTTGTAGCCATCGCCCTGGATGGCCGTGTAGTGGCAAAAGACGTCGGGGCGGCCTTCCGCGCCCAGAAACCCGTAGCCTTTCGCGTTGTTGAACCACTTTACTTCGCCGCTGTAGTGTGCCATGTCAACTCCCTGCTGATCTTCGATAGATCCTTGAACAGGCTGCGAGTCTCCAGAACGAATGGGTCGCAGACGTGTATTTGCTCCGGCAGCGCGAGGTCTTCTTCGACCCGCTGCGTTGCAACTGTGGCGAAGCACGTCGTGCAGATGGAGTCGTAAGTTCCATCGATATTGTGCCGATGCGGAAAGGTGCTCTGAGACGGTGTCGGCATTGCATCCTCTTGCGAGGGGGAGAGTGCCCTCGACTGGCCGGCGGAAAGGCATTCGGTCGTACGGAAGACCACCGGCATCTGTATCGATTCGGCAGTACCACAATCAACACAAGTGACACAGAAGTGTTATTGCGCCACTCTAGGTCGTCGTCCATGCAATCTCTGTCCGGAAGATGACAGAACGCGTTAATTTCTGGGAGTTTTCCACAGACCGCACCAATAATGGTGCATTCACGGGTTTCGCTGCGGTAAGCGCCGTCGTCAGCTGCTGTCACCCAGCCGACCGATGAGCTCTACGAAGCATCGGAAGCCTGCTTTTCCACCTCGCAAAACCGACCCGCTCCGGGCACGCGCAGGCCCCGCCGCGCCCGGGTAGCATCGTGGGATGGGTGCGGGTTTTCGTGCTGCGGCTCTGCTGAGCCTCGCAGCCTCTGTTCAGGTTCAATCACCGGCCGGAAGCGGCCTTGTTCAGGCCCCGGCGGCAGCGCGCGTGCCCCAGGTCCGGGGCACGGTGCTCAGTGGAGAGAACCTCGAGCTGCCTGAGGCGCTCCGGGGCAAAACCGCTGTGCTTGTGGTGGGCTTCTCGCAGGGCGCGCGGCCGCAGGTGACCGCCTGGGGCAAGCGCCTGGCCGGCGACTACCGCGACACGCCCCGAGTGATGTACCTGGAGCTGGCGCAGCTCGGCCCGGTGCCCCGCATGCTGCGCGGCTGGGTCCTGAGGAAGATCTCCGAGTCCGTGCCCGACCGCGCCAAGGGCCACTTCCTGCCCGTCTACGACCACGAGGCCGAGTGGCGCGCCGCGGCCGGCTACAGGCAGGCCGATGACGCCTACGTGCTGGTCGTCGACGAGGCCGGCACGGTGCGCTATCGCTTCGAAGGCCCCGCCACCGACCAGGCCTACGCCGAGGTGAAGCGGCGCCTCGACACCCGTTAGCGCGCCGCCTGCTCCTGCCTCAGTTCACAAAGCGCCGCATGCGGATATTCATCACGATGCCCAGCGAGAGGAACGTGAACAGCACCGACGAGCCGCCGTAGCTCAGCAGCGGCAGCGGAATGCCGGTCACCGGCATCAGCCCCACGACCATCCCCACGTTCACGAAGATCTGGAAGATCAGCACCGCCACCACGCCCATGATGATGAAGGTGCCGGGAATGTCGGGTGCGGTCTGCGCGTTCTGGATCAGCCGCATCAGGATGAAAAAGTAGAGCAGCAGCACCAGCAGCGCGCCCACGAAGCCATGCTCTTCGCTCAGCGCGGCGAAGATGAAATCCGTGTACGGGATGGGCAGGAAGTCGCCCTGCGTCTGCGTGCCGCGGTTGCTTCCCTTGCCCCAGATGCCGCCCGAGCCGACCGCGATCTTCGACTGGCGGATCTGGTACCCCGAGCCCTTGGGGTCGGAGTCCGGATCGAGGAACGAGGTGATGCGCGCCTGCTGGTACGGTTTCAGCCGCTTGCCGGACTTCCACGCCACGCCGCCCACCACGGCCACGCACAGCAGGATGATCGCGACCTGTTTGAAGCGGATGCCGCCCAGGAACAGGCCCAGCACGAGGATCGGAAAGTAGGTCAAGGCCGTGCCCAGGTCCGGCTGCGAGAGCACCAGCGCCATCGGAATCCCGCACAGCGCCGAGGCCTTGAAGATCTCGGTCCACGTCAGCTCCGGGTCTACCGGGTTGCGGCTGGTCAGATTCCAGAAGTAGCGCGCGACGCTGAGGATCAGTACCAGCTTCACCCACTCCGACGGCTGAAAGTGCACGCCGCCGCCCAGGTTGATCCAGCGCCGCGCCCCTAGCACCTTCTGCCCTACCAGCTTCACCGCCACCAGCGCGGCCAGCGAGATGGCGTAGGCCCACGGCGCCATATCGATCAGCCGGTGGTAGTCCACCAGCGAGATCAGGAACATCAGCACCAGCCCCACGGCCAGGAAGCCGATCTGCTTCTGATCGAAGCCGTGGAACTTGGTCATCGCCGTCGCCGAGCGGATCTCCAGCACGCTGATGAGCGAAAGCAGCCCGATCAGCGCCAGCAGGGCCCAGTCGAAGTCACGGTAAGTGGAGAAGCGCTGCATCCTGTTTCCAGTCTACCGGGACCTCCTGTCATCCTGAGCGAGGGCGAAGCCGAGTCGAAGGACCCGCATCTTCCCGTCATCCTGAGCGCAGCTTGTGGTCTTCCTTGTAACAAGCACAATCGCCCGTCATCCTGAGTGGAGCTTGTCGCGCCCTCGCGACAAGCGCAGTCGAAGGACCCCGAAGCAGCCTGAACAGCGCCGGCGTCTGGACCCCTTCTCCCGCGGATCCCGTCGGCAGACCCCATCAGCTGTACACGACCTTCCTCGACCCCCGCGTCACCACCCGCCCAATAATGCAGTGCCGCTCATTGGCCCGGTTCAAAATCGCCTTGGCCTTCTTGATCTGCTCCGCCGGGATCACCGCGATCAGCCCGATGCCCATGTTGAACGTGCGGAACATCTCGTCCTCGGTCACATTGCCGAGCTCCTGCAGATGCGTGAACAGCGGCGGCACCTGCCAGCCCGCGAGATCGATCAAGGCATCGAGCCCCCGCGGCAGGATCCGCGGCAGGTTCTCCGTGATGCCGCCGCCCGTAATGTGCGCCAGGCCCGACACCAGCATCCCCTCCGGCCCGCCCGCGGTCAGCTTCTTGATCACCGATAGATAGCTGCGGTGCGTCCGCATCAGCGCGCCGCCCACCTTGTCCTTCAACTCGTTCACATAGTGGTCCGGCCCGTACCCCGCCACCTCGAAGAGCAGCTTGCGCGCCAGCGAGTAGCCGTTGGTATGCAGGCCGTTCGAGGGCAGCCCCAGCAGCACGTCGCCCGGCTCGATCTTCTCCCCCGTGATGATGTTTGGCCGGTTCACCGCGCCCACGATCGTGCCCGCCAGGTCGTACTCGCCGTCCGCATAAAATCCCGGCATCTGCGCCGTCTCGCCGCCGATCAGCGCGCAGCCGTTGGCCCGGCAAGCCTCCGAGATGCCCCGCACCACGGTCTCCACCACGTCGTCCTCGAGCCGCCCCGTCGCCACGTAGTCCAGGAAGAAGAGCGGCGTCGCGCCCTGCACCGCGATGTCATTCACGCAGTGGTTCACCAGGTCCGCGCCCACCGTGTGGTGGATGCCCAGCTCGAACGCCACCTTCAGCTTGGTGCCCACGCCGTCGGCGGAGGAGACCAGCACCGGATCGGGAAACTTGACCAGGTCCAGCGCGAACAGCCCCCCAAAGCCGCCGATCTCCGACAGCACCTGCTTGTTGAACGTCTTTCGAGCCAGCATCTTGATCCGCTGCTTGGCCCGGTCGCCCGAGGTGATGTCCACCCCCGCGTCCGCGTAGGAGATGGATGCCTTTTCGGCCTTCGCGGGCGGCGCCGCTTCCGGACTGGAGTCGTGGTCTTCGTGCAAGAGAGGAAGGTCTCCCGGGGTGAAATGAGGCAGGGAGCTTCAGTCTAGCAGGGCAAGATTTCCACTCCCTCCAACCGGCCTCGCCGGCCCAGTCCGGCCGCCACGAACCCGCCCGGCAAAGCTGTGGAACGCTGTGGAAAAGCGTCCGGTTTGGCACTTCTGAGCCACGCCTAAGTACCTTGTTTTCAAATTTTTGACTTAGAACCGGGGGGGTGGGGGAGGTTCTCCCTTGGCGCGCGGCTCCACCGGCAAACGATAGACTGGAGCGATGCGTGTCATGACCAGATCGAGAGAGCTCCAGGAGCGCGCCGCCGCCCTGCTGCCGGGCGGCGTCGACTCGCCCGTCCGTGCCTTCCGCGCCGTCGGCGGCGACCCGCCCTTCGTCGCCCGCGCCCACGGCGCCTGGCTGTGGGACGAGGACGGCAACCGCTACCTCGACTGTTTCGGCTCCTGGGGCCCCATGATCCTCGGGCACGCCTTCCCCCCGGTAGTCGACGCCATCCGCGAGGCCGCCGCCCGAAGCACCAGCTTCGGCGCCTCGCACCGCTTCGAGGCCGATCTCGCCGAGCTCGTCATGCGCTGTTTTCCGTCCATCGAGCGGTTGCGCTTCGTCAGCTCCGGCACCGAAGCCTGCATGTCGGCCATCCGCCTGGCGCGCGGCTTCACCGGCCGCAAGTTCGTCCTCAAGTTCGAGGGCTGCTATCACGGCCACGCCGATGCGCTGCTGGTCAAGGCCGGCTCCGGCGTCGCCACGCTCGGCATTCCCGGCTCGGCGGGCGTGCCGGAAGAGACCGCCATGCACACCCTGGCGCTCCCCTACAACGACCTCGACGCCGTGCAAGCCGCCTTCAACCTGCATCCCGGCCAGATCGCCTGCATCATCGTCGAGCCCGTGGTGGGCAACGCCGGCACCATCGCCCCCGCCCCCGGCTACCTCGCCGGCCTGCGCCGCATCACGCAGCAACATGGCGCGCTGCTCATTCTGGACGAGGTGATGACCGGCTTCCGCCTTTCGCTGGGCGGCGCGCAGCAGCTCTACGGCGTCCAGCCCGACCTCACCACGCTGGGCAAGATCCTCGGCGGCGGCCTGCCCTGCGGAGCCTTCGGCGGCCGCGCGGAGATCATGCAGTTCCTCGCGCCGCTCGGCCCGGTCTACCAGGCCGGCACGCTCAGCGGCAACCCGCTGGCCATGGCCGCCGGCATCGCCACTGTCGGCTACCTGCTGGAGCACGAGGCAGAGGTCTACAGCCGGCTCGAGAGCACCACCCGCGCCATCGCGGAGGGGGTCGCCGCCATCGCGCGCAACCTCGGAATTTCGCTCACCACCAACCGCGTCGGCTCTATGTTCACCTGGTTCTTCACCGCCCAGCCGGTCACCGACTTCGAGAGCGCGTCCTCCTCGGACACCGCGGCCTTCGCCCACTTCCACCGCGCCATGATGGAGGCCGGTGTGTGGCTCCCGCCCTCGCAGTTCGAAGCCGCCTTCCTCTCCACAGCGCACGGCGAGGAGGAGGTCCATCTGCTGCTCGAGGCGGCGCTGGACGCGCTCTCGCCGGCATGACCGTGCCCGCGGCGAACTACAATCGGAGCATGGCTGAGAGCACGACGGTCACGCCCGCCCCAGGCGATGAAAGGAACGACGGGCAGGGCAATGCCAAGCAGCGCATCGGGCAGCTGGACGGCGTCCGCACCCTCGCCATCGCGCTCGTCTTCCTCAATCACGCCTTCAAAGTCAAACTCGCCTGGGCCGGCGTGGACCTCTTCTTCATCCTCTCCGGCTTCCTCATCACGGGCATTCTCATCGGGGCGAAGCAGCGCCGCATCGACGACTACTTCCGCCACTTCTACGGGCGGCGCGTGCGCAGGATCCTGCCGCCCTACCTGCTGTTGCTGGTCATCACGCCCATCTTCTGGGGCTTCTGGTGGCTGCGCTACGGCTACATGTACGTCTTTCTGATGAACCTGCTGGCCACCCTGCACATGGGACACCCCACCACGCTCGACGTGCTCTGGTCGCTGGCCGTCGAGGAGCAGTTCTACCTCTTCTGGCCCTTCGTCGTCTTCCTGCTCAGCGAGACGGCCATCGCCTGGGTGGCGGCGGCCATGGTCGCCATCGTGCCGCTGCTGCGCTACTTTTGTACGCCCTTATTCCCGGGCTACGCGACCATCTACATGCTGACGCCGTTCCGCATGGACCTGCTGGCGCTGGGTGCGCTCTTCGCCATCGCCTGGCGGCGGCGGCGCAGCCTCTTCGAGCGCTTCGGCGTCTACGGCCCGCTGGTGACGGCCGCGGCCGTGGCGGCGATGCTCCTGCTCTCGCGGCGGCCCGGCTTCACCATCACCGCCAACACGCCCTTCGCCAACCTGTGGATCTACGAGCTGACGCTGATCGGCAGCGCCGGCGTCATCCTGTGGGCGCTCGGCGGCCGCTACGTCGGCGTGCTCAGGATCGGCTGGGTCCGGTACGTGGGACGCATCAGCTACAGCTTCTACCTGATCCATACGACGGCGCAGGTGGTGCTCGAGCGCCACATGCATAGCCGCTGGGCGGTGGCGGCGCTGGCCCTGACCCTGTCGCTGCTTTACTCGGCCGCCTCGTGGCAGTGGCTGGAGAAGCCGATCCTCTACGCCGGCTGGGGCAGCAAGGTGCGCAAGGAAGCTGTGGTGGACGAGCAGGCAATCGCGCGCTGAGCGGTCTTTACCAGGCCGGTTGCGCTCAGGCTGTGGCCGTTTCGCTCAGGCTGTGGCCGTTTCGCTCAGGCTGTGGCCGTTTGGCTCAGGCTGTGGCCGTTTGTGCTCAGGCTGCAACGGGCCGCGGCTTGGGCTCCATGAAGAGCTTGCCCGCGATGACAAGCGCCAACAGCAGCACGGCGCACACGGCAAACACGTGCCGGACGCCGATCCGGTTGGCCATCAGACCCGAAAGAACCAGCCCCAGGATCTGCGAGCCGAAGACCATGCTCATCACCGTCGAGCCCACGCGCCCCATCAGCGCCGCCGGCGTCTCCTGCTGGATCATGGTGTTCGACGGCACGATGATACCCGCCACCGCACAGCCGATGATCAGGTCCGCGAGGATCGCCGCCCATACATGCGGCACCCCGGCCAGCAGGCAGAGACCCAGCGCGATGCCGCCCAGCCCCGCGTAAACCAGCAGCGCATTCGACAGCTTCTTGCCCACCGTATTCAGCACGTTCACGCCCAGAAACATGCCCAGGCCAATCATCGCGGAGATGATGCTGTAGGTGCCGGTGGACGCGTGCAGCGAATCGCGCACATACACGGCGATGAGCGGACCGAAGCAGCCGATGACGAACATGCCCGCCGCCAGCGCCAGGATGACGAACAGCACCTCCGCATGGTGCACGATGAACGCGAAGCCCTGCCGCATGTCGGGCAGAATGCTCGCCAAACCCTTTTTCGGCTCCGCGGCTGCGGCGGCCGGGCTTGCACTCGGTTCGCCCGCCAGGGCCGCGGTAAACGGCCGCCGGATCGCAAGCGAGGCGATCAACAATCCCGAAAGAACGAAGCTGACCGAGTCCGCGACGTAGCAGGCGTGCGCTCCAAGGATGGTATAGAGCACACCGGCCAGCGGCGGCCCGACGATCCGCATCCCGAACATGACCTGCTGCATCAGCGCGTTGGCGGAGCGCAGCCCATGCACCGGAACCGCGGAGCGAATCGCCACTCCCTGCGCCGGCCCGAAGAAGCTCGACACCACGCTGATCGACGCCAGGATGAGATAGAAATGCACACGCGAGCCGGCCAGCAGCAGCAACAGGCAGAGCGCGGCGCGCGTGATGTCGGACGCCACCAGGGTCGGCTTCAACGGCCAGCGATCGACGAACACGCCAGCCAGCACGCCCAGGATCGCTATCGGAAGCATGTACGCGATCTGCAGGTTGGTCACCTGCTCCGGCGTTGCGGCCAGGTGAAACGTGAGGAAGTTGATGACCGCAAAGAGCGCCAGGAAGTCGCCAAACACCGAGACAAGCTGCGCAATCCAGAGCCGCCGCATCACGGGTACGCGCAACACGGCGGCCATGGAGAGCGGTTCGGGCAAGGCGTCGCCTGGCCGGGCGGCGATGGGAGTGGCACTCATAGCGGTGAGGCCATCCTAAACGACCGGCTCGCGCTTGATGAAGGAAAGTTTGCGGCTACTTTCCGACCACGATGATCTTGAAGCTGTCCGGCAGCATGGGCGGGCGGGAGAAACGCTGCCCCGGTGCGGGCGGTGGCGCGGCGCCGAACTCGGCCGTCACCAGGATGATGTGGCCGGTCTTGCTGTCGAGGGTCAGGGTCCTGGCGCGCAGCGGCGTGGCGACCGTCTGCTCCACCGCGAAGCTGGTGGGCGAGTTCTCCTTCACGACAGTCAGCGTGCCATCACCCTGCGAGCTGAACGCCTCCATCGTGGCCGGGTTGAAGACGACGCCGTCGGAGCCCGTGCCGATCGGCAGCGCATCCAGAATCCTGCCGTCCGTGGCGCTGACGATGATCATGTTCTTCTTGTCGCGGCAGCTCGCAAAGAGGATGTTGTTCGCGGCGTCGAGCGCCAGGCCCGCGCACCCGCCGCCCTTGCTCGAGATGTCGTACTTGCCCGTCATGGTCATGCTCTTGGCGTCGACGACGGCGATCGCATCCTTGTCCTCCAGGTCGATGTAGATGTGGCCCTTGCCGTCGCTGGCCGCCTGCTCCGGCGCGCCGCCCAGGTCGATCGTGCCCAGGATCGTTCCATCCTTAGCGTCGAGCACCGTGACGTTGGGCGCGGCATGCGAGAGGATGTACACGCGGTTGTTGTACGGGTCGTCGAGATAGCCGTCGGGATTGCCCTGCACGGCGATGGTCTTGATCACGGCGAGCGTCTTGGCGTCGAACATGGTGACCGGCTTGGACGTCGCGAAGCCATGGCCGTACCTGGTGTCAATGGTCGCGCCGTGTGCGCTGGTGCCCGCGATGTCGCCGGCCGGTGCCAGCGTATCCAGATCGTAGACGGAGACGTGTCCCGCGGGCCCGGAGCGCGCGATGTACAGCCGGCGCGCGTCGGAGTCCGCGTAGATGTAGTCATAGCCGCCCGTGCCGCCGGTCTTCGTCGTCGAGAGAATCTTGTACGGACCGGTCTGCGCAGAAGCGGTATGAGGCGCAAAGGCAAGCAGAAGGGCGGCGGCAATCAACGTGGCTGGTACGCTGCGGGTCATCAGGATTCGGCGCTCCGGTTTGAGGTGCACCGATTATGTCATGGCCGGTGGCATCGGCACGTGAAGGGCTGGTCGCCAGGCAGGCGGCAGAACGAACTTCGTCTCCGCAGGCAGGCGCGCCAGCAGCAGATCGACAGCCTCAACCGTGGGCAGCCGCGGCTGACCCAGACCTCCCTGTCCGCCATCGTGCAGAACGAGATTGGTGCCGCGCCCGCGGCGGCGGTTGCGCGTGATGCCCGCCTCCAGACGCTGAAGAATGGTCGCCGCCGGCACTGGATCCCAATCGTCGACCATCAGGTTCCACTGCACGGTGGTCAGGCCCAGCGCCTCCGCCGCACGGAAGACCGCGGGGCTCTTGCCTCCGTGCGGCGGCCGGAACAGAGTCACCGGTTGGCCAATCGTGTCTTCGAGCGCGCTGTTGCATTGCTGCAACTCCGCGTAGATGCGGCGGTACGACTGCCGCGGCAGGAACGGGTGCGACATGGTGTGGTTGCCGATGAGGTGTCCAGCCGCCGCGATCTCCCGGGTAAGCGCGGGCTCGCGCAACACGTAGCCGCCGATGAGGAAGAACGTGGTCTGCACGTTGTTGCGCGCGAGCACCTCGAGCAGCCGGGGTGTCGCGGCTGGATTGGGACCGTCATCGAAGGTGAGGGCAAACTGATCTGGCTGGGCAGGCGCGAGAAGCGTGCGGCCGAACAACTGCGAGCCCGCGCCGCTGACCCCGTACGCCACCAGCCCGGCGAGCCCGGCCACTCCAACAGCGCCCAGTGCCGCGGCAACGGCAGAGCGTGTAGCTGAGCGAGTCGCTGAGCGTGTGGGAGACATTATGTCAGTGTAGTTTTTTTCGGCGGCCGGCGGGCCAGGCGCATCCAACTCGACATGAAGGAGCAACCGCAAGACCGTCCGCTCCGCGCGTTGATGAAGGCGAACCTGGCGATGGCGCTTGCCTGCGCCTGCCTGCCGGGCTGCACTGGAGTTATCGCAGCCCAGACCCAAACACCCGCCCAGGCGCCCACCCAAACGCCCAGCCAGGCGCCCGCTAGCAGTCCACCGCCCCTCGAGCTGAACACGCCGACCGTTCCCGTAGCGCCCGCCAGCACGCCCCAGCCCGCCAGCGCGGTGCTGGACACACCCGCCGCCCAGGCGCCCGGCGACAAGAGCGCATTATCGAGCCCAGTAGCACCGGATCACATGGCCCCCTACATCCGTGTCGGCAGCGCGGTGGCGATGAAGCTGACTGATCAGGTTAGCTCGGGGGCGCAACGCAACGGCGACACGGTTCACGGCGTCCTCACCGCGCCCGTGACTCTCTCGAACGGCGTCGCGCTGCCGGCTGGCACCAACGTCGATGCCACGGTGGTCAGCGCAGCCCGGGCCGGCACCGTGGGAAGCGCGGGCGTCCTCTCGCTGCAGTTGACCCGGGTCGGCGGCCATGCGGTCGTCACGGACGTGGTCGACTTCAACGGGCAGGAAGGCCACAAGGATGTCGCGGACAGCGCGCCGGCCAAAGGCACCGAGGCGGTGGTGAAGCCGGGCACTCTGTTGAACTTCCACGTGCTGGAGACCGGCAAAGCCACGGGCCTGGCGCCGGGTGCGAACGCGACATCGACACCGCCAGCGAAGAAGCCCTGAGCAAATCTAGCGGCCCGATTCGAGGAACGCCAGCACTTCCTCGGCATGGCCTTCAGGCTTTACCTTCAGCCAGACGTGCTTCAGCCGCTGTTTTCCATCCTGGTCCGCGGGAGCGATGAGGTAGGTGTTGCGCTGCACGCCCTTCACCAGCTTGCCGTACATGTTCTTGGGCTGGATGACGCCGAAGTAGTCGCAGATCTTCTCCTCCGGGTCGGACAGCAGCGGGTACTTCAGCGCGAACTTGTCGGCAAACTTCTTCTGCGCCTTCACCGTGTCGCGTGAGATGCCCAGTACCGCCGCGCCCGCATCCTTGAGCTCCGAGATGGCATCGCGGAAGCTGCAGGCTTCGGTGGTGCAGCCGGGTGTATCCGCGCGTGGGTAGAAGAACAGCACGACGGGCTGGCTCGCGTAGTCCGAGAGCGAGACCGTGTTACCGTCCTGATCCTGCGTTGTAAAGTCTTCGACGATGTCGCCGGGCTGGCTGGGTGTGCTCATGCGGTTGCGGTCCTTGGGAGTGATCTGCCATCGATTCTACCCGGCCCGCGCTCGTCGGAGCGCCCGTCAGTAAACCGTCTCCTCGAGCACGCGCAGCAGGTATTGCCCATAGGTGCTCTTGGCGATGCGTCCGGCGAGCGTGCGCAGCTGCGCCTCGTCGATGTAGCCCAGCCGATACGCGATCTCTTCCGGGCAGGCCACCTTCAACCCCTGCCGGTGTTCCAGCGTGTGGATGAAGTTGCCGGCTTCAAGCAGCGAGTCGTGCGTGCCGGTGTCGAGCCAGGCGATGCCGCGCCCCAGCAGCTCGGTCCGAAGCTGGCCGCGTTCCAGATACCAGCGGTTCACGTCGGTGATTTCAAGCTCACCGCGCGGCGAAGGTTTGAGTGACGCCGCAACCTCCACCACCTGTGCATCGTAAAAGTAGATGCCCGTGACGGCGTAGCGCGACTTGGGTTTGGCCGGCTTCTCTTCGAGCGAGATGGCGCGGCGCTCGGCGTCGAACTCGACCACGCCATAGCGCTCCGGATCGAGCACCGGGTACGCGAACACCGTGGCTCCGCTGGTATGCATCGCCGCGTCGCGGAGAATCTTCGCGAAGTCATGACCGTAGAAGATGTTGTCGCCCAGCACCAGGCAGCAGCCGTCGCCGGCGAGGAACTCGCGGCCGATGAGGAACGCCTGCGCGAGCCCGTCGGGCGAAGGCTGCACCGCGTAGCTCAGCCTGAGCCCCCACTTCGCGCCATCGCCCAGCAGCAGCTCAAAGCGCGGCGTGTCCTCGGGCGTCGAGATGATGAGGATGTCGCGGATGCCGGCCAGCATCAGGGCGGAGAGCGGATAGTAGATCATCGGCTTGTCGTACACCGGCAGCAGCTGCTTGGATACGGCCTGCGTGACCGGATGCAGGCGCGTCCCGGACCCGCCGGCAAGGATGATTCCCTTCATCGCGAACCCTCCCCGGCTTCCACCAGCGAACGACTGCCCTGCCCGGTCTGGCTTGAGAGGTGCGAGGACGGCTCGGCCGCGTGCGAGGACGGTTCGGCCGCGTGCGAAGCTGGCTCCGCGCCGGGCGGTGACGGCTCCGCGCCGCGCGAGCCATAGTTCTGCTGGATCCAGTTCTTGTACGCGCCGCTGGTAACGTTTTCGATCCACGCGGGGTGCGCCAGGTACCAGTCGATCGTTTTGCGAAAGCCGGTCTCGAAGGACTCGGCAGCGTGCCAGTCAAGTTCGCGCTCCAGCTTGCGCGCGTCGATGGCATAGCGGCGATCGTGGCCGGGCCGATCCTGGACATACGCGATCAGCTCCGCATAGGGGCGGGGCGCGGGGCGAAGCTCATCGAGAATCGCGCAGAGCGTCGTCACCACGTCCAGGTTGGTCCGCTGGTTGCCGCCGCCCACGTTGTAGGTCTCCCCCACGCGGCCGCCTGCGAGCACCGCACGGATGGCCGCACAGTGATCCCCCACGTAGAGCCAGTCGCGCACCTGCAGCCCGTCCCCATACACCGGCAGCGGCTTGCCCGCGAGCGCATTCGAGATCATCAGCGGGATGAGCTTCTCCGGAAACTGAAAAGGCCCGTAATTGTTGGAGCAGTTCGTCACCAGCGTGGGCAGGCCGTAGGTGTGGTGCCACGCCCGCACCAGGTGGTCGGAGGCCGCCTTCGATGCCGCATATGGGCTGTTGGGCGCGTAGGCGGTGTCTTCGTGAAACGCGGGATCATCCGGTCCCAGCGTGCCGTACACCTCGTCGGTTGAGACGTGCAGAAAGCGGAACGCCGCACGCTCTTCATCCGTGAGCGACGCGGTATATCTTCGCGCGGCCTGCAGCAGGACGAACGTTCCGTCGATGTTGGTTCGCAGGAACGCCTCCGGCCCGGCGATGGAGCGGTCCACGTGCGACTCCGCTGCGAAGTGCACGATGGCCCGCGGACGATGATCGTTCAGCAGCCCCGAAACCAGCGAGCTGTCGCAGATGTCTCCGTGGACGAAGATGTGGGACGAATCGCCGCGCAGCGCCTCCAAGTTAGCGGCGTTGCCCGCGTAGGTCAGTTTGTCCAGATTGACCACGGTTCCAAGACCCTGGTCCAGCCAGTCCAGCACGAAATTCGAACCGATAAAGCCGGCCCCGCCAGTGACGAGGATGCAGTCGGACATGTTGTTCCTTCTTCCGGAAGTTGAGCGTGAGGCTGTTCCTTACGATACCTGCAACCCGGCTTCGGGTGTATTCAACTTCCGGGGAGGATGGGTCGAGTACGCGATCCCAAGCGCGAACGCGGTCACGATCCACGGGTAGGTCAGGTTGAGCTGTCCGCCAAACAGATGCACCAGCGGCTGCAGCAGGGCGAGGTTGGTGAGGTACAGCGGTGCGCGCAGCCGGCGCAGATACAGGAACGGCAGAAACAGCACCAGCAGCAGGAAAAAAGTGAGCGGCAGGCCAAGCTCCGCGGCCATGCCGATGATGCCCAGCGCCGGCTCGTCGTAGTAGTCCGACCAGGCGGCCGCACCGCGATATTCGGGCAGGTTGCGCAGCAGGCTGTAGTTACCCCAGCCGACGCCGGTGTAGGGATGCGCCGCGATCATGCGTGGCACGATGAACGCTCCCGCCACGCGCCCCACGATATAGTTGCCGTCGTGCCGGTGCGCGTGCGAGACGCGTTCGTAGGTCGCGTTGGTCTGGACGTAGGCGCGCGCAAGACTATCCAGATTCAGCGTGCGCACGGCGATCCCCATGAAGACGACAAGCACCGAGACCACTGCCACGCGCTTGGCGGTGTTGCCCAGAAAGATGCTGTTCAGCAGCAGCAACGTCGCGATGGCCAGCAGCGCCGCCTTCGAGCCGGAAGCGAACAAGCAGATCACCAGCAGCGGCGCCGTCCAGGCCAGCCGCCGGGGGATCTCCCAGTCGTTGCGGTACAGTCCCAGCCCAACCAGCATGACGCTCAACAGGTAAAGTCCCCACGGGCCGCCCTCGTTGTAGAACCCGCGGAAGCGCCCTGAAAGCGTGATCCCGAGATCGCCGATGCCGATGCGCGTCAGCGGATAGCAGAGGCAGGAGTACACGCCGCTGGCAACACCGGTCCAGAAGTAGACCCGCATGGTGAAGCGCAGGCTGCCCTGGTCCTTGCGGAATACGTCGGCCAGCCACGTCATGGCGAAGACCGAGACGGTAAGCTCGACCACGCGCGCGATGGCGATCATCACCGGCATGTTGAGCTCGGAAAGCCCTGGAGGATAGAAGAACTCGAAGCGCAGCGACGCTACCGCGAGGGCCAGCGTGGCAACGGCGAAGACCGCGTAAAGCTCGCCCAGCCGCAGTATGGGGCGGAGCCAGGTGGCGCGATAGTGGCGGCGCGCGAAGACCAGCGTCAGCACGCCCATCTGCGCCATGTAGATGATCTCCAGATACTGGATGGCGCCAAATTTTAGGCGGATGGTCGAGCTCAGCGTGCCGACCAGGATGAGAAAGCCGGTGAAGATACGCCGGCTGGTCGCCTCCGCACGCGCCGAGGTGGCTGAGGTGGGAGCGGCCGGGTGTGGCAGCGTGAGTTCCACTGGACTACCTTCCCGGTGCCGCGCTCACCGGCGCCGCGGCCGGCGGAGTTTCGCGCAGCAGCCGGATCACGCGCCGCAGCGACCCGGCCCCCAGCACGTAGACCAGCCCCGCCGCGAAGCCCAGCAGCGTGCCCACGGCGACAATATTCTTGCGCGACGGCCCCGACTTGCGCTCAGCCGGCACAGCCCTGTCGACGATCTGCAGCTGCGGCCCGGGGTCGATCGACTCGAGCCGCGCCCGCTCATACTGCTGCACCAGCGCATCGTACTCGGTCTCGTCCAGCCGGACCTCGCGCGCCCTCTGCGTGTATTCAAGCGAAAGCTCAGGCAGACGCCCGTTGGACGGAATGCCCTGGCCACGGCCGGTATCGGCCTGTTGACGCGAAAGCTGCGCGCGAAGCTGGGCCAACTGCGAGCGCGCCGTCACCACCTCCGGGTTCTGCTCGGTGCTGCCCGTCAGCAGCCCGGCAAGGTGCGCCTCGGCCGCGTTGATCTGCGCCTGCAGCTGCGCGGTCGCGTTCAGCCCGGCCTCGGCCTCGCCCTGCGGAAGCACCACACCGGTGCTGATCTGGGTATTTTTCAGCGCGTTCTCGGCCTTATCCAGCAGCTGCTTCTGCTCCTGCAGCTGCTGCTCGAAGAAGATACGCCGGTAGCTCGAGCCGGACGCCACCATCTGGCCGTTCAGCCGGAACAATGCGTCCAGATACGCATTCGCGATGTCGGCAGCCAGCTTCGGCTTGCCGGAGAACACCGTGACCTGGATCAGCGAGTTCTTGCTCACGGAAAAACTCGTCGACATGGCCAGCGCATGTTCGGCGTCCACCCGCTTTTCGGCCCCAAACTCATGCATCAGCCCTAAATGGTCGATCACGTCGTCGGCAACGCTCCGGCTGCCCAGCATGCCCAGGTACACATCCGCACTGTCCAGCGAGGCCAGTCCGCTCAGCGCGCCGCTCGAGGTGAGCAGGTCCGATGTCTTGGGCGGCAGGAATACCGCCGTCGACGCATAGTAGGGCTTGACGTAGAGCGCATACGCCACACTCAGCGCAATGCCCAGCACCGTGCAGAGAACGATAATCCAGCGTCCGCGGATCACCCGCCGCACGGTACCGAGCAGGTTCCACTCCACCTCAATGTGCGGCAGATGAAAGGGCGGCGGCGGCACGTGCACAGGATGCAGGCGCGGCGATTCAACCTGCGGCAGAGGAAGTTCTGCCGGTGCCTGGGCCGCAGTCTGGGCCACGCCGGCCACCCGCTCCTCCCGGTTCTGCGCGGGGTCCGGCATCACTTCAGCACCTCGACCGCCGCTGCCCCCAGGCCGAACTGCCCGACCAGCGTCGATATATCCAGCAGGTCGCGGAGCACGGCCCGGCGCTGCAGCTGGGGCGGAATCACAATGGTGTCGCCGGGAAAGATGGTGGCGCGATCGACATCGCCGTACTGGCGGCTGAAGACCGAGCCGTCCGCGCGCAGGATGAAGGCGCGCTTCTTGTCCGCCTGCCGATCCGGGCCGCCAGCCCTGCGCAGGTAGTTGCGCTCCTTCTGGCCGTATTGAAAGACGAACGCGTTGGCGCTGTACACCTGGCCTTCGACAGTGACGGTGGAGGGAACCCGCGGCACCACGAAGCGGTCGCCGTCTTCAAGGGCCAGGTCCGGCAGCGAGTCGATGGTGCGCGAATCCGGCTTCAGCTCCAGAACGATGCGCCCGATGGGAACCAGCCGGCGCAGCCGCGCGATCGCCTGCTGCGCGTCGCTGGCGGACTGTGCCGCAGCCGCCGAGTCCTGGCTGGTGGTGGAGCGCGCGTTGTTGGTCGCCGACAGCGCCGCCACCTGCGCGTCCAGATTGTCCGCGTACTCCGCCAGCCGCTGCTGCTGCACCCGGCGCGTGGAGAGACGCGTGAACTCCGAGCCATACAGATACGCGTCCGGGGTGAACCCGCCAGCCCGCGCGATCAGCTGCCGCAACGTCTCGCCGGGGCGCACGGAGTAGAGGCCGGATGCATTGAACTCACCCTCCAGCCGCACGAAGCGCGTCTGCTGGGTGGTGGGGACCTTCAGATCCGCCGTCGAAAAGAAGGTGACCACGTCGCCGGGCAGAAGCTCCAGGTTCTGGCTGGTGTCTCCGCGCAGATACAGCGCGCCGGGGTTGAACGAGATGAGCGACGTGGTGAGCGAAGCCGAGTTCAGCCGCTCAATCACCGCGTAGCTCCAGTCGATATCCGGCGCCGAGAGCACGATGTCGTTGACCGGGTTGAACGGGTTGTTGGACGCGGTCAGCGCCGCCCCCACCGAGTTGCCGCCGCTGGTCGACGTGGAGGCACTGCCGGATTGCACTGACTGATCCGTCGCCGCCGTGTTGCTGTTGCCGCCCACCCGCAGCGCGCCCGGACCGTTCTGCCCGTTCTGGTACTCCGTGTTGCTCGTTCCCAGCGCATTGCGCCGGCTGTAGTAGTCGCGGGTAATCAGCTGCTCGCGGCTCGGAACCAGGTCCAGGATCCGCATGCCTTGATGCCACACGTACCGGCCCGGAGCTGTCACATTGCCGCGCAGCGTCACGGCATCCGCATAGCGGTTCAAGACCGAGCCGATCGTCATAATATCCCCGGCCGCCAGCACCGGGTCCTGGCCCTTCGAGAGATCGACATCGACCACGCTGCGCATGGTGTGCTCGAAGATCCGCTCCAGCCGCACGGCGCTGCCCGTCGCCACGCTGGTCTTGCCGCCCGCCAGCTCGATCAACTGGCTCACCCGCGTGTCCGGACGAATCTCGAAGATGGCCGCGGTGTTGACGCTGCCGGAGATCGCGACCTGCGGCCCCGAGACCGGGATGAAAAGCACATCGCCCGGCGCGAGCGTCACATCCTTGCTCTTGTCGCCGTGCAGCAGCAGATCGTAAAGGTCGAAGTGGACCGTCGCCGCGTCGCTGCGGATCAACTGGATGTCGCGCAGGCTGCCCTGGGGCAGCGGACCGCCGGAGGCAAACAGCGCGTTCAGCAGCGTGCTGAGCGAACTGACCGTATACGCACCTGGACGTCGCGCCTCGCCCACCACGAAGACCTGGATCGAGCGCAGCTGGCCGAGATTCACATTCAGGTCAAAGTTGCGGAACACCCGCCCCAGCTGGCTCTTCAGGAACGCCGCCGCCTGCTGGTATTGAATGCCCGCCACATGAATGGTGCCCACCTCCGGAAAGGAGATGTTCCCGGTGCGGTCCACCACGAAGCTTCCCTGCTGGTTCACTTGCCCATAGACCTGGATGCGAAGCTCGTCGCCCGGCCCAATCACATAATCCGGCGCCACCGGGATGTTATCCACCGGAGCAAACGTAGAGGGAACGCCCGAGAACAGCGACGCTCCGAAGATGGGCAGCTCGACCCCGATGGAATCCTGGACCAGCCGCTGGAATTCAGTAGGCTGCGACGGCGCCCCCACCTGTGAGGCGCGGTCGGCGGCCTCGCGGGCGCGGCGATCGGCCTCCACCGGCGCGTCGGTCTGGCCTTCGGTCTGCGTCTGCCGCGCGCGGTCCGCCGGTGTCTGTGTGCCGGGCTGCGTCTGCCCGAGGATCGCCCCGTTGGGCGAAGTCCGGCCCGCCGGGCTGCCCGTGGTGCTGGAAGGGCTTGTGCTCTGGGTCCCGGTCTGCCCAAATGGCGATGAAACCGGCGCCGCCGGCGCGGTCGGTGCAGTCTGGGCAGCGATCCGCGGAGCTAAGACACAAGGAGCTACACCGCAAAGGGCTGCCACAGCCAGCCAGGCACCAAGCAGACGAACCCGGTGCCAAGCGGCTCGAACCTGTAACCCCGTAGGCACCGCAAACATCGATCGACTCACTTCCAATGGCAAACCTTCTCCTGCCGCCCGGCGCCACACGCAAGACGGCATCGGTCTTTCTTGCCGCGCAGGATTGCGACCGGACTTCCGTTTAGTTTACAGAAGATTTGCACCGATTCAGACCACGAGGCAACTGCCTCGTACCCTCCGGGTCTCACATCGGCTGGCGGCTCCGCGCCGCGGGACGCACAAAGGGGATGAACCATGAACGAGCAAGCGAAGCAGGAGCAGGGTGCAAAGGTAACGCCCTCCGGGCCCTATGGCGGGAACCCCGCCACCGCCGGCCCCGGACAAACCGGTGTCAACTCCAACACGCCTGAGAACGACCAGGGCCAGATCAATCCCTCCGCACCCGAGGACTCGAACACCACACCGGGTTCGACCACGGATAAGTAGTCCGCGAGTAAGTAGCCGCGACGTAAGCCTACCGAAACCACCGGCCGCTCACCGAGCGCCTGGCGCACCGGCCCGCCAAGTACAATCGTGATGCTGCGTGGCTCCCCGAAGCCCGCACACGCAAGCAACGAGCGGGCCTATAGCTCAATTGGTTAGAGCAGCGGACTCATAATCCGTTGGTTCCAGGTTCAAGTCCTGGTGGGCCCACCGAACAACTGATGCCGGTACTGCTGCGCCATGCGCGTCAGCTTCCGGTTCGCTTCACCCTCCCGTCCCGGAAAGGACCGCGTTGGCCGCCGATCCGCTTCGCGTTCTCGCACATCTTGAAGCCCTGCGCGCGCTCACCGCCGACGAACAGGGTGCGCAGCGCGTCGCCTGGACGCCGCTCTGGCTCAAAGCGCGCGCCTGGTTCGAGAGTCTGGTCGATGCCCTGCCGCACCAGGAAACTCTCCAGCGCCACTATGACGCCGCGGGCAACCACTGGATCACGCTGCAGGGCGAAGCCAGCCAAGCGCTGCTGCTCGGCAGTCATCTTGATTCGGTACCCAACGGCGGCTGGCTTGACGGCTGTCTCGGCGTGCTCGCCGCCTTCGAGGTCCTGCGCGCCGTCAACGAGCGCTTCGCCGGCCGTCCGCCCGTCACCATCCGCCTGGTCGACTGGGCCGACGAGGAGGGCGCGCGCTTCGGCCGCAGCCTCTTCGGCTCGTCCGCCTTCGCCGGCACCCACTCCATCGCAGCCGACCGCATCCGCGCCGACCACGACGGCATCACCCTAGAGACCGCGCTGGCCGCCTGCGGCGTCGACGTCAGCCTCATCGGCGACGCCGGCATCGAGCGCCGCAACGCCGCAGCCTACCTGGAGCTGCACATCGAGCAGGGTCCCGTGCTCGAACACCGCGCGCTGCCGCTGGCAGTCGTCACCGGAACCAAGGGTGTCGAGCGCCACGCCATCACCTTCGCCGGGCAGGAGGCACACTCCGGCTCCACTCCCATGGCCGCCCGCCGCGACGCACTCGCCGCCGCCGCCAAACTGGCGCTCGCCATCCGGCCCATCGCCATGCAGCACCCTGACGCCGTGGCCACCATGGGCAGCGTCAAGACCTTCCCCGGCATCGTCACCGCCGTGGTCGGCCGCTGCGAAACGACGCTCGACATGCGCGACCTCGATCCTCGCGTGCTCGCCCAGATGCTCGCCGAGGCACGTGCCGCCAGCGAGCGCTTCGCCGACGAAGAAGGCTGCACGGTCGAGTGGAAGCGCATCTGGTCCATCGAGCCGATCCCCTTCGATCCCACCCTGATCGAGCTCGCCAGCGACGCCATCCAGCAGGCGGCCGGCCAGGCAGCGATGCTCCCGCCGCGCCTGCCCTCCGGCCCGCTGCACGACGCCGCCGAGGTGGCCCGCAGCGGCATACCCACCGTGATGATCTTCGTGCAGTCGCTGAACGGGCTGAGTCACAACCGCGCCGAGGACACCCGCCGCGAGCACCTCATCCAGGCAGTCCTCGCCTTCGACCTGCTGGCCGCCAAGGTCATCGAACGCCTTGCGGCGCCGCAGCCGTAAGACCCGGGATTGTTACCGCCCCACGCCGCCGATGATGCATAATCATCTCCTCCCATGCGGCAGTTTTGGCTCTTCGGCCGGCCTCGCGGGAGCGTCACCGGGGAGATCGCAATCGATGAGCCAACCCGCATCCTTCCACGCTCAGGCTCCTACGCCGCCCGAGACCGCGGCGCGCTTCGGCGACCTGCATCCTGCCTTCGACCTTCAAGCCGCCGTGCCCGAAGCCAATCGCTGCCTCTTCTGCTTCGACGCGCCCTGTATGCAGGCCTGCCCCACCCACATCGACGTGCCGCGCTTCATCAAAAAGATCGCCACCGGCAACCTCGCCGGCTCTGCCCAGACCATCCTCGACGCCAACATCCTGGGCGCAAGCTGCTCCCGCGCCTGCCCGGTCGAGGTCCTCTGCGAAGGCGCCTGCGTCCTGCATCGCTACAACCGGCAGCCCATCGAGATCGCCCGCCTGCAGCGCTTCGCCATGGACGCCTTCCATGCGCCCGGCACCGCGCTGCCCTTTAAGCCCGCCGCTTCCACCGGCCGCCACGTCGCACTCATCGGCGCCGGCCCGGCCTCGCTCGCCTGCGCCGCCGAGCTCCGCCGCCACGGCATCGCCGCCACCATCTACGACGCGCGCCCCCTCCCCGGCGGCCTCAACACCTACGGCGTCGCGGAGTACAAACTCCCGCTCGCCGAGAGCCTCCGCGAGATCGACATGGTCGTGCGGCTCGGCGTCGAGTTTCGCTTCAACACCACAGTCGACGCCACCCTGCTGGCGGAGCTCGAGCGCACCCACGACGCAATGTTCATCGGCACCGGTCTCGGCGCGATCCATCGCCTCGGCGTACCCGGCGATGAACTTCCCGGCGTCACCAACGCGCTTGACCTGATCGCCGGCTACAAGGACGGTTCCATCCGCTCCGTACCCGCGCGCGTCGCGGTCATCGGCGCGGGCAACACCGCCATCGACGCCGCCATCGCCTCGGTCCGCCTCGGCGCGGAGGAGGTCTACCTCATCTATCGCCGCGGCCCGGAACAGATGTCCGCCTTCGCCTTCGAGTACGAGCACGCCAAGCAGGAAGGCGTGCGCTTCCACTGGCACAAACAGGTCGTCGCCATCGAAGGCAAGGACCATGTCGAAGGCATCCGCGTCGGCTCGCTCGTCCGATCAAACAAGGAACAGGACGATGGCTCGCTCGTGCCCGTCCCCGGCAGCGAATTCTCCGTCCGCGTCGGCATGGTCGTCCTTGCCATCGGCCAGTCCACCAACACCGGCTTTCTCGCCGGCTCCACCCTCGCCGTAGACCGCGGCCGCATCGTCATCGACCGAGCCTCCGGCCGGACCAGCAAGCCAAACTTCTTCGCCGGCGGCGACTGCACCAACGGCGGCCGCGAAGTCGTCGACGCGGTCGCCGACGGCAAGCGCGCCGGCCTCGGGATCGCCGCCTCGCTCAACGCAACCTCGCAAGCGGGTGCTCCACATCCTGCCTCTGAAGCGTGGGCCGCGCCGGAGGCCCGCTCATGACGCCCACTCTCAGAACCCGCTTCGCCGGCATCGACTGCCTCAACCCTTTCTGGCTCGCCAGCGCCCCGCCCACCAACTGCGGCGAGCAGATCATGCGCGCCTTCGACGCCGGTTGGGGCGGCGCCGTCTGGAAGACCATCGGCGAACCCATCACCAACGTCAGCTCACGCTACTCCGCGCTCGACTACCAGGGCGTCAAGATGGTCGGCTTCAACAACATCGAGCTCATCAGCGACCGCCCCGTCGAGACCAACCTGCGCGAGCTCGCCGAGGTCAAGCGCCGTTATCCCAAGCACACCGTCATCGCCTCGCTCATGGTCGAATCCACGCAGCGCGCCTGGCACGAGATGGTCGCGCGCGCCGAGGACGCGGGCGCCGACGGCCTCGAACTCAACTTCGGGTGCCCCCACGGCATGAGCGAGCGCGGCATGGGCTCCGCCGTCGGCCAGGTGCCCGAGTACGCCCAGCAGATCACCGCCTGGGTCAAGGAGCGCGCCCGCACCCCCGTCATCGTCAAGCTCACGCCCAACATCTCCGACATTCGCATGCCCGCCCGAGCCGCCAGGCGCGCCGGCGCCGACGCCCTCTCCGCCATCAACACCATCAACTCCATCACCGGCATCGATCTCGACACCTTCGAGCCGCGCCCCATCGTCGACGGCAAAAGCTCCCACGGCGGCTACTGCGGGCCCGCCGTCAAACCCATTGCGCTCAACATGGTTCAGCAGATCCAGTCCGATCCCGAGGCCTGCCTGCCGCTCTCCGGCATCGGTGGCATCGGCTCCTGGCGCGACGCCGCCGAGTTCATCCTGCTGGGCTGCGGCAACGTGCAGGTCTGCACCGCCGCCATGCATTACGGCTATCGCATCGTTGAAGACATGGCCGACGGCCTGCTCCGCTGGATGTCCGGAAAAGGCTTCGCCACCATCGACGACTTCCGCGGCCTTTCCCTGCCCAACGCCACGGAATGGAAGCGCCTCAACCTGAACTACCGCGTCGTCGCGAACATCCATGCCGACAAGTGCATCGGCTGCCAGCTCTGCTACACCGCCTGCTGGGACGGCGCGCACCAGTGCATCCATCTCGACCGCGCCCAGGGCGGCGTACAGGCGATCACAACAGGGATCGACCCCCGCTACGGCGATCACGAGCCGAACCCGCAGCGCCTGCCCACGCCCGCACAGGTCTTTGCGCAATCGGTCAAGGCTATCACCTCCACGCCTATCCCCAAGCTCGACCTCACCGGCCCGGGCATCAACTCATCTGTAACACCGATTGAACGTATTCCGCGCATCGATCAGGACGAGTGCGTCGGCTGCAACCTCTGCGCGCTCGTCTGCCCCGTCGAACACTGCATCACCATGGACCGCGTCGAAAACAGCCTCGCCCCCGAGACTTGGGAGCAGCGCACCGCCACCAACCTCATCCCCGCCGGAGCCGCCGAAGCCGGCATCGCCGAGGGGCACAATTGATGCTGCAGCACAGCTAGACAGTACTACCCAAGAGGAGCCATGGGAACCCTGATACAAAACGGCACGGTCATCAACGCGAACACCACTGAACGCGCCGATGTCCTCATCGAAGGCGAAGCCATCGCCGCCGTCGCACCCAACATTCCCGCCGCCAACCACACCCTCGTCGACGCCACCAACCTCCTCATTCTCCCCGGCGGTATCGACGTCCACACCCATCTCGACATGCCCTTCGGCGGCACAACCTCGGCGGACGACTACCTCACCGGAACCCGCGCCGCGGCCATCGGCGGCACCTCCACCGTCATCGACTTCGCCCTGCAGTCGCGCGGCCACACCCTCGCAGAAGCGCTCTCCATCTGGGACGCCAAAGCCGCCGGCAAGGCATGCATCGACTACTCGCTGCACATGGCCATCACCGACCTCGGGCCCAGCTTTGAAACGCTCGCCGAAATGGAGCAGATGGTCGCCCGCGGCGTCACCACCTTCAAGCTCTTCATGGCCTATCCCAACGTCCTCATGATCGACGACGGCCTCATGTTCCGCGTCTTTCAGCGCGCCGCGGAGCTGAACGCCCTCTGCCTCATTCACGCCGAAAACGGCGCGGCCATCGACGTCATCGTCGCCCAGGCCCTCGCCCGCGGCGACACCGCCCCGCGCTTCCACGCGCTCACCCGCTCCACCCAGGCCGAGGCCGAAGCCACCCACCGCGCCATCGCTCTCGCGGAGATGGCCGGCGCCACCGTCTACATCGTCCATCTCTCGAACGCCGATTCCCTTCGTGAACTCCGCTCGGCGCAGCAGAGAGGCCTCCGCGCCCTCGCCGAAACCTGCACGCAGTACCTCGTCCTCTCGCTCGAAGAACAGATGGGCGACGAAAGCTGGGAGGTCGCCAAGTACGTCTTCACCCCGCCGTTGCGCTCAAAATCAAACCACGCCCCGCTCTGGCAAGCCCTCGCCGATGGCTCCCTCTCCGTCGTCTCCACCGACCACTGCCCCTTCCGCTTCGCCGATCAGAAGTCCCTCGGCAAAGGCGACTTCAGCAAGATCCCCAACGGCGGCCCCGGCATCGAGAACCGCATGCAGCTCCTCTGGCACCATGGCGTCAACACCGGCCTGCTCACACCCGAGCGTTTCGTGGCCCTCACCGCCGCCGAGCCCGCCGGCATCTTCGGCATGGAAACCAAGGGCGTCATCGCGCCGGGCAAAGACGCCGACATCCTCCTCTGGGACGCCGCCGCCGATTACACCATCTCCGCCGCGACCCAGGCCATGAACACCGACTACAGCATGTTCGAAGGCTGGCAGGTCAAGGGCAACGTCGCCCGTCTCTACTCGCGCGGCGAGCTCGTCGTCGATCGCGGCAGGTTTATCGGCACCCCCGGGCACGGCCGCTTCCTCCATCGCCGCGCCACTGCGGGAGAGCTCATTTGATCGACACCCGCGACGATGTCGTGCCTGCGCCCTCCGTGCCGCTTCTCTACGCGCCGGACCCTCGCCTCTACAACCCCGACCTCGCGCCCACCCTGCCCGCGCAGCGCACCTGGGGCACTTACAACTACATCGCGCTGTGGTTCTCCATGTCCATGGAGGTCACCACCTACATGCTCGCCTCCTCGCTCATCGCCGGCGGCATGAACTGGTGGGAAGCCGTCCTTACCATCCTCCTCGGCAACCTCATCGTCCTCATCCCCATGCTGCTCAACGCCCATGCCGGCGCCAAATACGGCATCCCCTTTCCGGTCTTCGTGCGCGCCAGCTTCGGCACCCGCGGAGCGCAGATCCCCGCCATGCTCCGCGCCATCGTCGCCTGCGGCTGGTTCGGCATCCAGTCCTGGATCGGTGGCCAGTCCATCGCCGCCATGATCAACGTGCTCTTCCCCGGCACCTCGGCCTCGCACCTGGTCGTCCCGCTCTGTTTCCTCGGCTTCTGGCTGGTCAATATGGCCGTCGTCTGGCGCGGCGTGGAGTCCATCCGCTTTCTGCAGAGCTTCTCCGCGCCCTTCCTGCTCATCATGTCGCTCATCCTGCTCGCCTACATGACGCACCGCGCCGGCGGATTCGGCCCCATGCTCGCCGCGCCCTCGCGCTTCCACTCCACGCCCGCCTTCCTGCACTTCTTCTTCCCCATGCTCACCGCGATGGTCGGCTACTGGGCCACGCTCTCGCTCAACATCCCCGACTTCACCCGCTACGCCCGCTCGCAGGATTCGCAGATCGTCGGCCAGGCCTTCGGGCTGCCCGTCGCCATGACGCTCTACAGCTTCATCGGCATCGCCTGCACCTCCGCCTCCACCGTCGTCTTCGGCGAGCCCATCTGGTCGCCTATCACGCTGCTCGGCCGCTTCCACCAGCCCGCCATCGCCTTCCTGGCGCTCATCTCCATCCTCATCGCCACGCTCAACGTCAACATCGGCGCCAACGTCGTCTCGCCATCCAACGACTTCTCGAACCTTGCCCCGCGCTACATCAGCTTCCGCACCGGCGGCCTCATCACCGGCGTCCTCGGCCTTGCCATGATGCCCTGGAAGCTCATGGCCACCTTCGGCAGCTACATCTTCGGCTGGCTCGTCGGCTACTCCGGCCTGCTCGGCCCGGTCGCCGGCATCATGGTCGCGGACTACTTCCTCCTCCGCCACCGCTCGCTCGACGTCCCCGACCTTTACCGTTCCAACGGCCTCTACACCTACACGCGCGGCTTCAACATCCGCGCCATCGCCGCCCTCGCCCTGGGCGTCTTCTTCTCCCTCATCGGCCTCTTCGCTCCACCCCTGCGCTTCCTCTACGACTACGCCTGGTTCGTCGGCTTCTTCTTATCCGCTACCGTCTACCTCATCCTGATGCGTCCGCGCGAACTCCAGCCGTGAACCACTCTCAAAACAAAGTAAATTGAAGACAGAACCAGCGAAAGGAACCCATGGTCACCATCCAGACAACCTACGAAGGAGACCTGCACTGCCGCGCCGTGCATGAGCCTTCAGGAACAACCCTCGCCACCGACGCGCCCAAGGATAACCAGGGCCGCGGCGAGAGCTTCTCGCCCACTGACCTTGTCGCCACCGCGCTCGGCACCTGCATCCTCACCACCATGGGCATCGTCGCCCGCACCCACGGCCTGGACATGACCGGCGCCACGGCCACGGTCGAAAAGGAGATGACCGCCATCCCCACGCGGCGCATCGGCAGCCTCGCCACCCGCATCCACATGCCGCACGTCGTCAGCGACGAGCACAGGCTGCGCCTCGAACGCGCCGCCCACACCTGCCCCGTCCACAAGAGCCTGCACCCGGACGTGCAGGCGCCCATCGAATTCACCTGGGGCTAGCCTTTTGCTCCCCGCGCCAGCTTGCACCCATGCCCAGCAGACTCGACATGCATCGGAGCGCCATGAAAGCAGACCCACACCCCCTCATTCCCAGAAAGCTCACCCATGATCAGGCCCGCATGGAGCAGCTCATCTTCTGGAGCCAGAAGTCCGTCGCTGAGCGCCTTGCTGCCGCTCACGATCTAACCCGAAGACTGTACCTGATGCGCGGCATCGACCTCAATGAATCCCAAACAGATCTAACTCCTAGCCGCGTTCCTCGCCGTGTTGCCCGCCCCGCCCGCTAGCGATACTCATCTCACCGCTCGAAAGGCCTCCATGCCCCTCACCTCCGCCGAAGTCGTCGACATCACCCGCCGCACCAACTACGGCACCTGGCGCTTCCAGCGCTCCTGGAACCCCATCCACATCGTCGACGCCCAGGACTGCACCATCACCGACGGCGCCGGCAAGCAATATCTCGACTTCTCCTCGCAGCTCATGTGCTCGAACCTCGGCCATAAGAATCCCGCCGTCATCGCCAGCATCGCCGCCCAGGCCCAGCAGCTCGCCTACGCCATGCCCGGCTACGCCACCACCGCGCGCGCCGAGCTCTCGCAGCTTCTCCTCGACGTCCTGCCCGCCGGCCTCAACAAGTTCTTCTTCACCACCAGCGGCACCGACGCCAACGAAGCCGCCTTCAAGATCGCCCGCATGTACACCGGCAAATCCAAGATCATCTCGCGCTACAAGAGCTACCATGGCAGCACCTCCGGCTCCATCGCCGCCACCGGCGACCCCCGCCGCTGGGCCACCGAGCCCGTCGGCGCCAAGCAGCACGGCGTCATCTTCGCCCCCGAGGTCAACTGCTTTCGCTGCCCCATCCGCCACACCTACCCCGGCTGCGGCATCGCCTGCGCCGACTATATCGAGCACATGATCCGCAACGAATCCGACGTCGCCGCCATCATCGTCGAACCCATCGTCGGCACCAACGGCGTCATCGTCCCGCCCGACGAGTACATGCCCAAACTCCGCCGCATCTGCGACGAAACCGGCGTCCTCCTCATCGCCGACGAGGTCATGTCCGGCTGGGGCCGCTCCGGCAAGTGGTTTGCCATGGAACACTGGGGCGTCACCCCCGACATCCTCACCACCGCCAAGGGCATCACCGGCGCCTACGTTCCGCTCGGCTTGTGCGCGACCAGCGAAGCCATAGCCCGCTACTTCGAGGATCACTACTTCGCCCACGGTCACACCTACGAAGCCCACCCCATGACCCTCGCGCCCGCCGTCGCCGCCATCCACGAGATGCAGCGCCTCTCACTCGTCGAGCGCTCCGCCTCGCTCGCCCCCTACGTCCAGCAGAAGCTCGAAGCCCTCAAAGCCAAACACCCCTCCGTCGGCGACGTCCGCGGCCAAGGCCTCTTCTGGGCCGTCGAGCTTGTCAAGAACCGCGCCACCAAACAGCCCTTCAACACCTACGCCGACAAGGTCGCCGGCACGCCACTGCTCGTCGATCAGATCGCCGCCAAGTGCATGGCCGACGGCGTCATCCTCCAGGCCTGGGTCTCGCACTTCGTCATCGCCCCGCCCCTCATCGTCACCACCGCCGAGATCGACCACGGCATCGACACCCTCGACCGCCACCTCGCCATCGCCGACGCGCTCGTGGACGCACCCGAGCCGGCGCCCTTCGAACTCGCCACGGCCACCAGCGTCACCTGCGACAGCTAGAGCTCCGCCAGTATCTCTTCCGTCGTCCTTACCCGCCCCATGCGCGGAAACAGGTTCTTCACCGCGAACTCGTGCCACTCCGCGCTCATCGTCGTCATCGCGTCCTCGGCGAACACCAGCGCATAGCCTGCGTCATACGCGGCGCGCGCCGTCGACTCCACGCCCATGTTCGTCGCGATCCCGGCCATGATCACGCACTCCACTCCCCGCCGGTCCAGCGTCTGCTCCAGGTTCGTGCCGTAGAACGCGCCCCACTGCCGTTTCGCGATCACCACATCGCCGGCCTGCATCCCGGTCTCCGGAACGATCTCCGACGCGTTCGCCGGCAGCTCCCCTCGACCCTGCATCGGGCTGTCCACCGGCAGCTGCACCGTCTCGCCCATCAGCACGTGCACCCAGATAACGGCCCCGCCCTTCGCCCGCAGCGCATCGGCCAGCTGCTTCGTCCGTTCGACCACCTCCGCCCCGGCATACGGCGCAAGCTGCGGCCGCCCCACAATGGCGTGCTCCAGATCGATCGCCACCAGCGCGGTCTTCTTCACATCCAGCTCAAGTCCCATTTTCGGCTCCAACGTTCACCGATAGGATGCACCACACCCACCCCCCGCTTCTACTCTCGCCGCTCCTGCCGCCCGCGGCTAACTGCTCTTGTTCGGTGGCCCTTCAGCCGGGTGCCCTATGATCATCCCAAGGCCGCAGGCCGAGGGATGATCGTGGGGTTACTCCCTACCCGCCCAACTACCTGTCCTGCGTTCCCCAACTCGGCAACCTCACGTCCACCCTGCGCGCCGCACCAACCTTTCAAGGTGGGCACCAAAAAGGATGCGGCAGTTTGCACACTTCCGCAAACGCCGTTTTGCGGGCGGGTCGGTGCTCCAAGCCTGAGATAGCGGAACACCTTGCTACGTCGGATAGTTTAGTCGAAATTACCAGTCCGCCCAGATGTACCAATGCCCGTCGATGTGCACGTAAGAGGGATTCCTTGGTTTGGCTGTCGCATAGAATGCGTCAAGGCTTGCCACCGTGTTCGACGGTTCGCGTTCCAGCCAGCAAACATCGACATGCCGGGTGTCACCAGCTCGACCAGCCCCCCACACGTCGAATGCCAATCCCAGCGGTTTTGACCCTCTTGCGACCCTGCTGGCACCGATCTGTTTGAGCAACGCGAGATACTCCTGATACCTGACGACTGGCATTCCTCCACCAGGCGGAATCTTTGAAATGGGGGAGTTCGTATTCTCAACGCCGTAATCTGCAACGATGTCCACGCCCTTGTCCTCCACAAGCATTGTTCGCACTTGTTCATAAGCGGCCCGATGAGCGGTGAAATCGCGAACGATCTTGCTCTCTTTAGGTGGTCTGGATGTGACCGACACGATGACAAAGAGCGAGACGACGAATGCAACGATGGAGATGAGAGCGATGTACCTGATAGAACGCATAGACAGCACCAAGTTACACCCGGGTTGATCGTGTAATTCTCTAACTACCTGCAAAGTCACGTTTCGGCAAGATCAACTCCGGGGGGGCGGCCAGGCGGACCGGGCGGGCGAATCTGGGCGATGTTAGTCAAAACACCGTTTCCATGACTCATGTGCTCCTCGCTTCTGACAAACCGTTCATTCAATAGGCAGGTAACGTGGATGTTTCATGCTCACAACGTGGGCACGCTGGACCTGACCATCCTTGAAGCCCTCGGTGGGACACAGCTTGAAGTCCGCGAACAGGAATACCGAAGAAGCAGGAATCGCGTAAGCCTCCTTGTCGGACTTGCTCACGCCTGCGTTGAGCCACCCTATTACTCGATTCCAAGATGAATCATCGGGTTCGTACTCGTGATGTGTGCCTACCCTCCAAAGGCGAAGCTGTAAGTCCGCACCGGAAAGGCTCACGCGTCCATGAACGATCATGCAACCGTCAGACGCGTAGGCTTGGGGAACTAAGGCAAAAACTAAAAAGAGGCTCAAAACGATTCGCAGAGTCAAACGTACTCCTGCAATATGAATTCCACCTCGACCATACTCCGGGAAAGTCCCCTTTTCGGCAATAGCGTAGTCTTTGCCCCGAACGGAAGGGATCACTTGAATGTGATTCTTGAGAACAAGGTTTGTATCGTCTCCGTCTTTCCTCGACCGAAGCGGCTTTGGCCCATTCGGTGACGGACGTAGAGACCTCCTAAACCTAGGCAACCCGCACCGAGCATCGCGACGGCGTAGACAAGATAGCGCATGGGTCATGCTCTCAGTAGAGGCTTAGAACTGCAAGCTCCCCGAAAGTCGTTGTTGCGGCAATCTCGACGTTTCCGGTGGTCCAATCCGGTCGAACTTGGCGACACCACCGTTTTTCGGCAGGTCCGACCGCCCGGCTCATGCGAGCCTGTAAGAAATACAATCGTTTGACATGAACACCAAGTCACGTTCAATTTCTTTCATCGGCGTAGCGTTCGCGCTGATGGCCCCATACCTCGCATTTGTAATCTATTCCGTGCTCCGCTTTCCGCAGGGCCAACTGCCGGTTTGGTTTTCGTACGTCACGCTAGTTTGGTTCGCAGGAGTTTTCGTTGTCCTGACGTTTTTGGCTAAGCGCATCTTTAAGAAGAACGCCTTAGACAACGCGCAAGGCCCACGAGGCACTTCCACTAAGACGGCACGAGCAATCTGGATTATGCGCATAGTGGGGTCATATCTCGTGGCCTTGTGGACCGTCTTCTTCGTCATCGGCGTGAAAGGAACGATAGAAGGCAAGTACCAGATAAACCGTGCTATCCCAGCAGGGCTGTTTCTCTTGTTCTTTATCGGAATCTTCGGATGGAGCATATACCGGACGTTCAAACCGAAAGCCTAAGCAGCGACTGGATCGCTGTTTTGGATCAACTGCCGCAAAGTCGTGTTATCGGCAACTTCGTGACGGGCCGGACTTAGACTAAGATTCGCTGAAGTTCGCCCTTGTCCCCCATCCTCGCACCGCGTACCCTCGTACAGACTCCGAAAGGCTACCCATGAGAAGTTTGCTCTGCACCTTTGCCGCCGCACTCACGCTCGCCCCCGCCGCCCTTCCCCTCGCGGCCCAGGCTCCCGCGGTCACCGGCCCCGCGGGCGAGGCGCTCGCCGCCTACAACCGCATCAAGCCCAACCTCATCAAGGCGGCCGAGAAGATGCCCGACGCCGACTACCAGTTCAAGCCCACGCCGGATATCCGCACCTTCGCCCGCATCGTCAACCACGTCACCGAGGCCCAGTTCCACACCTGCACCACCCTCAACGGCGGAAAGTTCGACCCCAAATCCGTCCCCTCCGACACCGCCGACAAAGCCACCATCCTTGCCGGCCTCAAGGCCTCCTTCGAGGAGTGCGACAAAGCCTACGGCGCCCTCTCCGACGGCACCTTCACCGAGGTCCTCTCCGTCGGCCCCCAGAAACGCTCCCGCATCGGCCTCGCCTGGGGCAACATCTCGCACGACAACGAGCAGTACGCCGAACTCTCCACCTACCTCCGCCTCAAAGGCCTCGTCCCACCCACCGCCGAAAAGTAGCTTGTCCGGTCACCAGCTTATCCAGACACTTCGCCACCACAACATGGTGGAACACCACGCCCTGCACACCCGTTTTTCGAGACTCCGATCGCAAAGCCGCCCCACCCGTCACTTCGCCGTGGCACACGGACTCCACGCTCCCGCGCCCGTCAGCCCCGTCTATTCAATGGGCTCCGGATAAACCCTCATCCATAGCTTCCTGTGTTCCACGTGGAACACTTCCGGGTACTTGCCATCGCACTTTTTTTCTGCTGAATCCCTTTACCCCAGCGTCGGCATGCTCGTATCCACACCGGTCCGGATGCCCGCCGGCCAGCGGCTCGTCACCGTCTTGATCCGCGTGTAAAACCGCACACCCTCCGGCCCGTGCACCGCATGGTCCCCGAACAGGCTCCGCTTCCACCCGCCAAAGCTGTGAAACGCCATCGGCACCGGGATCGGCACGTTGATCCCCACCATCCCCGCCTGCACGCGATGCGTGAAGTCCCGCGCCGTATCCCCGTCGCGCGTAAAAATCGACGTGCCATTGCCGTACTCGTGCTCGTTCACCAGCTCCAGCGCTTTTTCGAAGTTGTTCACCCGCACCACGCCCAGCACCGGCCCGAAGATCTCCTCGCGATAGATCCGCATCTCCGGCTTCACATGGTCGAACAGGCACGCACCCAGGAAGAACCCTTCCCCCGCCGGCAGCGCCGCCTCCCGCCCGTCGATCGCCAGTTCCGCCCCCTCGCTTACCCCCGTCGCCAGGTAGCCTGAAACCTTCTCCAGATGCGTCTTCGTCACCAGCGGCCCCAGGTCCACAGCGCTGCCCGGCAGATCCTCGGCGCCATCGCCAACCTGCAACCGCGCAATCCGCTCGCTGAGCTTCTCTCGCAGCGTGTCGGCCGTCTGGCTCCCTACCGCCACGGCAACCGAGATCGCCATGCAGCGCTCGCCCGCCGACCCGTACGCCGCGCCCACCAGCGCGTCCGCCGCCTGGTCCAGATCCGCATCCGGCATCACGATCATGTGGTTCTTCGCCCCGCCCAGCGCCTGCACCCGCTTGCCCGCTTTTGTGCCCTCGCGGTACACGTACTCCGCAATCGGCGTTGAGCCCACGAAGCTTACCGCCTGCACCGTCCTGTGCTGCAGCAGCGCATCCACCGCCGCCTTGTCCCCGTGCACCACGTTGAACACCCCGTCCGGCAGCCCGGCCTCGGCCAGCATCTCCGCCAGCAGCAACGACGCGCTCGGATCGCGCTCGCTGGGCTTCAGCACGAACGTGTTCCCGCAGGCGATCGCCACGGGAAACATCCACATCGGAACCATTGCGGGAAAGTTGAACGGTGTAATCCCGGCTACGACGCCCAGCGCCTGCCGCATGCTCCAGCTGTCGATGCCCGCGCCCACCTGCTCCGTGTACTCACCCTTCAGCAGCTGCGGAATGCCGGTCGCGAACTCCACCACCTCGAGCCCGCGCGTGGCCTCCCCGCGCGCATCGGAGTTCACCTTGCCGTGCTCGCTGGTAATCAGCGCGGCAACCTCGTCCAGCCGCCGCTCGAAGATCTCCCGAAAGCGGAACAGCACCCGCGCCCGCCGCAGCGGAGGCTGCGCCGACCATGCCGGAAACGCGGCCGCGGCAGCCTGCACGGCCGCGTCCACTTCAGTATCGGTCGCCAGCGGTACCCGCGCCTGCACCCGCCCGCTCGCCGGATGAAAGACATCCCCAAACCGCCCTGAAGTTCCGGCCACCCGCCGGCCTCCGATCCAGTGCGTAAGCTCGCGCGGCGACCGCACGTCCGGAACCGATGCGGCAGGAAGTGGCGAAACAAGAGTTGACATGGCGAGAGCCCTCCAGAAAAGCCATCCTAGCAGGGTATGCGCGAGAGCCGAATCAGTACTGCAGTTCGTGGAACGCCGGCCAGGTGAGCTTGCCCGTCTTGCGCAGGTAGTACATGAAGACCTTCTTGTCCCCGTTCACCCGCACCGCCACAATGATCCCTGTCCCGAACGTGCCGTCGCCGTCGGTCCGCGAGATGTCCACGTGGTACGACTTCAAAGGCCCGTCGATGGGATCCTGCGTCGACCAATCATCCTGGAACCGCGACTCGGGGTAGTCCTTATACTGCTCCGGATGCTCCTGCCAGTGCGGATCGTTGTTGTAGATAGCGAACGCCTGGTTGTAATCCTTGGCCTGGAGTGCGGCGAAGAACTTGCCCACGCGGTGCTCCGCCGGCAGATTGCTGAACAGCCAGCCATGCCCCGACATATACCCGGCCAGCGTCAGCAGCACCAGCAGCACAAACGTCACGCCCGACCCGATCAGCAGGTTCCTGTTGCGTCGTTCCTTGCGTTCGTCGTAGCTCGGTGCGTTCAGCAGAGTCATGATGGACATCCTCGCGGCAGTCAGCTGCCCCGTCAACTTCTTTAGACACCATACCGGGATGTATCGACCGCCCGCCAGTCGAACGAATCGCGAATGATCTCACACTCCACGTCTCTGCCTTCGGCCGCGTTTCCGAGGTAGACGGAGACCACATCCATCCGGGTTAACACGCTGCTGCCCTCGCCGCTGGGGTCGCGACGCGAGCTCCGCGGCAGCGTTCTCAGGTATGCCCGCGCCATGCGGGCCAACATCCGCCGCTTCTGCTGGTCCACGGCCAACCACGCCGGCGTTCGGTCGCGCACGGAGCGCGTCTTCACCTCCACAAAGCACAGCGTCTCACCCTCCCATGCCACCAGGTCGAGGTCGCCCCGCAACTCGGCAGTGCGCCAGCGCCGCGCCACCACCGTAAACCCCAGGCGCCGCACAAAGAACAGCGCCTCCAACTCGCCGCGCTCGCCCACGCGAAGGTGCGCGGGCAGCTTGCGCTTGCGCCCCCATCGCTCAGCCAGCGATTGCAGCCGAAGAATTGCCCTCCGCTCGATCCCCAGCCGCCAGCCCAGGAACCGGCTCACAGTGGCTGCGTTCAGCCGACCTCGGTCCTTCGCGTCTGCCACGGGTGAGACTCCCATCCCCGCAAACTACACGCTTTCCACTGCTGTTTCAACGTAACCGTTGCCACTGCGCATCAACCCTGCGATACTTGATCGTGCACACCACGCACAACCCCAACACACATCTTAAGAGGTCGCGGACATGTCAGCAAAGTACATCTTTGTAACGGGCGGCGTCGTGTCTTCACTCGGCAAAGGCCTCGCCGCAGCCTCTATCGGCTGCCTGCTGGAGGCCCGCGGCATCAAGGTCAACCTCATGAAGTTTGACCCTTACCTGAACGTCGATCCCGGGACCATGAGCCCCTTCCAGCACGGCGAGGTCTTCGTTACCGACGACGGGGCCGAAACCGACCTGGATCTCGGCCATTATGAACGATTCACCCATGCCCGGCTAACCCGCGACAACAACCTCACCACCGGCCGCATCTACGAGCAGATCATCACCAAGGAGCGCCGCGGCGACTACCTCGGCAAAACCGTCCAGGTCATTCCCCACGTTACAAACGAGATCAAGAACGCCATGCGCAAGGTCGCCGCCGACTGCGAGGTCGCGATCGTCGAAATCGGCGGCACGGTGGGCGACATCGAATCGCTGCCGTTCCTCGAAGCCATCCGGCAGATGCGCCAGGATTTGGGCCGCGACAACACGCTCTTCGTCCACGTGACGCTCATCCCCTGGATCGCCGCAGCACAGGAGCTCAAGACCAAGCCCACGCAGCATTCCGTCAAGGAGATGCTCTCGATCGGCATTCAGCCCGATATCCTCCTCTGCCGCTCTGACCGCCCGGTTCCGCGCGAGATGCGCAGCAAGATCGCGCTGTTCTGCAACGTCGAAGAACGCGCCGTGATCGCCGCCCTGGACGTAAAGAGCATCTACGAGTGCCCGCTCGTCTTCGCCCAGGAGGGCGTCGACACGCTGTCGCTGCACTACCTGCGCATCGCCGCCAAGAACCCTGATCTCTCCCGCTGGACGGACATCGTTTACCGTGCCTACAACCCCCAGGACACCGTCTCGATCGGCATTGTCGGCAAGTACGTTGAGTACGAAGACAGCTACAAATCACTGAAAGAAGCGCTCGTTCATGGCGCGCTGGCGCACAACCTGAAGCTCAACGTTACCTGGATTGAGGCTGAAGGGCTCGAAGCCCACAACTACAAGCAGCAGCTGGCCGGGTTTGACGGGATCCTGGTTCCCGGGGGCTTCGGCAAGCGCGGTATTGAAGGCATGCTGAATGCGATCCGCTACGCCCGCGAGAACCTGATCCCCTACTTCGGCATCTGCCTCGGCATGCAGACCGCATGCGTGGAGTATGCGCGCAATGTGTGCGGCCTTGCCGGCGCCAACTCTGGCGAGTTCGACCCCGCCACGCCCCACCGCATCATCTACAAGCTCCGCGAACTCACCGGCGTCGAGGAGATGGGCGGTACCATGCGACTGGGCGCGTGGACCTGCGTCCTCGAGCCCGGCTCGCTGGCGGCCGCCGCCTACGGCACCCAGGAGATCTCGGAGCGCCATCGCCACCGCTACGAGTTCAACCGCGAATACGAAGCCCTGCTGGTCGGTGCCGGTCTACGTCTGACCGGGACCACGCCGGACGCCACCTATGTCGAGATCATCGAGATTCCCGGCCATCCCTGGTTCCTCGGTTGCCAGTTCCATCCCGAGTTCAAGTCAAAGCCACTGGAACCGCACCCGCTCTTCCGCGACTTCATCGGTGCCAGCTACAAGAACAAGCTGGACCGTCCGCATGAGTTGATCACTGAAGCCGAAACTCCACTTACCGCCGTACCCGCAGCCAAGGCCTGACCGACTCAGCAGGATCGGCGGCGCGGAACGCCCGCGGATAGGCCTGTCAAGCGATGGCAGCGAAGCGTCCGCCGGTACCAACACGGGTTACGAGTGGCCCCTCCTCCCACTACGGAGCGGGCCGATCCGCACGAGACGGTATGCTTGTGGCATGATCCGCCTGGCAAACACCGCACACGCTCTTGTTTTTGCGTGCGTCATGGCCATTCCTGCCCGCGCCGTCGAAGTCCGCGTTTCGGCCCCCGCGCTTGAGCGTACGCTGCGTGCCCAGCTCTTTACCGTCGTCCCGCCAAACTCCGCTCCCGGCGCAGACACCGAACGCTACTACCTCAAGGGCACGCCCACGAGCGCCTGCAGCACCTATGCCGACGACCCCCACGTCGGCATGCGGGACGACCGCATTGTTGTACATCTGAAGTTCCACTCGCGATTCGGCACCTCGGTCCACGGGAGTTGCGTTGGCATTTCACTCGCTACAGAAACGGAAGTCTCCTTCATCCCGGACGCAGAGGGCGAGTCCATCGGATTCCGCGACGCCCGCATCGACCACCTCTCCGAAAGCCGCGAGCTCAACTTCCTTCTCGAACCTTTCCTCTCTAAAAAGCTTCCCGCTGAGATGAAGGTGAACGCCGCCACCCTGATGCGTACCCTGCTCGTCCACGCGCCCGACCAGACCGGCTACACCTTGACGCTCTCCTCGCTCAAGCTCCACTCCATGCTCGTCGAAGGCCAGAGCCTCGTAGTCGACCTCGACGCCGCGATCAAAGTAGAGTAGCCATCGCGCCGCAAAATGCGCATCCTAACCACCATGACCACACAGTACGACTCCGGCCGTGGCGCCTCAACCTCCTTCTTCGCCTTCATTCTGGCTATCTTCCTCGGCGCCGCCGCACTCGCCCTCTTTCTGCGTCACGCCTCCACCGGCCTGCCCGGGCGCATTGCCACCCTCATCGCCGGCCGCACCACCTCCATCGGCACCTCCGTCCCGATCGTTGTCGAACACATCCAGAAGCTCAATCGCCTGGAAACCGTCGTCTACTCACTCGATTCCGTCGTTGAAGGCAACCACACCAGCCCGCTATTCCCCGACATCCTCGCCGGCGACAAGATCCTCCTGGTCGTCCACGGTCAGTCCATCGCCGGCATCAATCTCTCCAAACTCCGTCCCGAAGACGTCCGCATCGACCCGCCCGTCAACGGAGTAGACCCGCACTCCATCCACGTCAACCTGCCTCCATCCGAGCTCTTTCTCACCACCCTCGACAACGAGCACACCCGTGTTTACGCCCGCTCCACCGGCCTGCTTGTACCCGTAGACCAGAACCTCGAATCCGACACCCGCGCCAAGGCCCAGCAGCAGCTCCAGGCCGCCGCCCTTTCTGACGGCATCCTCGATGCCGCCCGCAAGAACGCCCGCGCCACCATATCCACACTGCTCTATGGCCTCGGCTTCACGCGCGTCGACGTGACCTAGCCTGTCTTCCCGCTCTTAGCGAGCGGCTTACAATCGAGAGGTCATGGCCCCTCCTACCAAGCCCCCCGTCTACCTCCTCGATTCCATGGCGTTCATCTTCCGCGCCTACCACGCCATGCAGCGGCAGCGCCCCATGTCCACGCGCACCGGCATCCCCACCGCCGCCACCTATGTCTTCGTGAACATGATCAACAAGCTGCGCAAGGACTTCGCACCCGAGTACCTTGCCGCCATCTACGACGTCGGCGCCCCCGTCCATCGCAACGAAATGGCCGCGCAGATGAAGGACGTCCAAAAGTTCAACATCAAAACTCAGGCCTTCGAAACCATCGAGTACGGCGGCTACAAGGCCAACCGCGTCGAAACCCCGCCCGACCTCATCCAGCAGCAGCCCTACATCCGCCGTGCCCTCGAAGCTTTCCGTATTCCGATCCTCTACTACGAGGGTTTTGAGGCGGACGACGTCATCGGGACTCTATCCTGCAAGCTGAGCGCGCTCGGCCACCACGTCTATGTCGTCAGCTCCGACAAGGACATGATGCAGCTTGTCAACTCCTCCGTTTCCATCCTCAACCCGACCAAAGACAATCTCATCCTCGACCCCGCCGGCGTGGAGAAGATCCTCGGCATCCCGCCCGAGCGCGTCATTGACGTCATGGCCCTCCGCGGGGACTCAATCGACAATATCCCGGGCGCTCCCGGCATCGGCGACAAGGGATCCGTCGAGCTGATCCAGCAGTTCGGCACTGTCGAGGCCGCCCTCGACCACGCCGATCACGTGAAGAAGAAGACCTATCGCGAATCCCTCCAGAACAACCGCGAAAACATCCTGCTTTCCAAGGAACTCGTCACCATCCACACCGGCGTTCCCATCGAGTACACCCTCGAGGCCATGCGCACCCAGCCCGTCGACAACGCCGCCTGCCGCGCCCTCTTCTCGGAACTCGAATTCACCACCCTCCTCAAAGAATTGGCCCCCTCGGTCGACAACGCCGCCATCGACTACAACCTCCGCCCCACCCCCGTCGAGATCCTCGATCTCCTCGCCGAAGCCCGCGCCCTTCACCCCGAGACCGGCCTGCCCCGCGGCCTCGCCATCGCCATCTTCGAAGACGTCCGCGCCATCGCCGAAGAGACTGCGGCCGATCCCGACCCCGACTCGGGCGAACCTGAACCCCCAGCCGCCGAAAACCTGACCCTCTTCGCCGCTCCGGAGCCTTCCCTTTTGCCCCCCCTCTTCCCTCGCTCTTCGTCTCCCGACCCCGCCTGCCTCTTCGCACTCGCTATCTCAGCCAACTCCGCCATCCAGGTCTCGCTCGACACCCCCGGCCTGAAACAGGCGCTCGCCGATCCCTCCCTGCCCAAGGACGTGCACGACCTCAAAGCCGTGCTCCGCGCGCTGGAACCTCACAAGCAAGCTCCTCACGATGTATTGCTCGCCGGCGTCCGCGACGACGTCATGCTGCTCAGCTACCTCGTCAACCCCACCCATGCTTCGCACACTCTCCCTGACATAGCCGCCCGCGCGACCAGCCGCGCCCTCCTTCACCAGCCCAACAAGCTCAATCCGGACGACCCCAAGCGCCTTCCCGAAGCCGCTGCCGCGATCGTTCGCCTCGCCCAGGCGCTCGCTACGCAGCTGGCTGAAGCCGGCACGTTCGAGCACCACATCCCCAAAGATGAACCTGGTCTGGGCGGCGCGATGACCCCCGAGATGCTTTTCACCACTCCCGTCACCACCAACCCTGCCCTCAGCTCACCGCTCCTCAATGTTTACAACACCATCGACAAGCCCCTCGTCCCTGTCCTCCTGCGCATGGAAGAGGCCGGTGTCCGCATCGATCCCGCCTTTCTCCGCGAGATGAGTTCGCGCCTCGCCGTCACCGTCGACGACCTCGCCGAGCGCATCTACGCCGACTCCGGCCAGCGCTTCAACATCAACTCCCCTAAGCAGCTTGGCGAGGTCCTCTTCACCCACATGGGCCTCCCCAAGCCCATGAAGTATGGCAAAGGAAAGGTCGTCTCCACCGCCCAGGACGTGCTCGAAGAGCTCGCCGTCAACCACCCCATCGCCGCCCTTGTGATCGAGCACCGCCAGTTGCAGAAGCTCAAAGGCACTTACCTCGACGCTCTACCCCAGCTCGCCGACTCTGAAGGCCGCATCCACACCACCTTCAACCAGGTCGGGACCGCCACCGGCCGCCTCTCCTCCACCAACCCCAACCTCCAGAACATCCCGATCCGCACCGCCATCGGCCGCGACATCCGGGCCGCCTTCATCGCCGCGCCCGGCAACCTCCTCATGTCCGCGGACTACAGTCAGATCGAGCTCCGCCTCATGGCCCACTTCTCCCAGGACCCCTTGTTGCTCGACGCCTATCGCACCGGCAAGGACATTCACACCCTCACCGCCTCCGAGGTTTTCGGCATCCCCATCGACCAACTCGACAAGGAGACCCGCGCCCGCGCCAAGGCCGTCAACTTCGGCATCGTCTACGGCATCAGCCCTTTCGGCCTCGCCGCCCAGCTCAACATTCCGCAAAACGATGCCCGCACCTACATCGAAACCTACTTCGACCGATACAAGGGCGTCCGCCGCTTCATCGACGAGACGTTGGAGACGGTCCGCCGCGACCAGGCGGTCCGCACCCACTTTGGCCGGATTCGGCCAATCCCGGACATCGGCTCGCGCAACCCGAACATGCGCGGTTTCGCCGAGCGCACCGCGGTCAATACTCCCTTGCAGGGGACCGCGGCTGATCTCATCAAGCTGGCCATGATCGCCATCGACAGGGAGATTAGCGCGCGCCATCTGCGCTCCAGGATGACCCTCCAGGTCCATGACGAACTCCTCTTCGATGTCTTGCCGGAAGAAGCCGAAGAGATGCAGCAGCTGGTCGCGCGAGAGATGGAGAACGTTGCCCAGTTCTCCGTTCCGATCGTCGCCGATGTAAGTCTGGGAGATAACTGGCGCGACATGAAGTGACGTCCGCACGTACTTCGGGCCGATGTTCCGGTGCGATGGTTGTTAGGATGAAAGGGCGAAGTTCGAGGGTGACGATGGCCGCACTGGTGGAAGCAATCCACATCAAACGCAAGAGTATGTTCGAGTTCGAAGGCGCGCCTTACGCCTGCCTGGATTCAGACATCAGCACGCCGACCGCGCGCGGCGGCCAGACGCTGGTGCGCCTGAAGATGCGCAATCTCCTGACGAACGCGGTGTTTGAGAAAACGTTCAAGGCGCAGGAAAAGTTCAAGGAGCCGGACCTGGAGCTGGTGCCCGCTTCGTACCTCTACAGCGACGGGCAAGGATCGCATTTCCTCGACCAGGACAGCTTCGAGACGCTGACGTTGAGCGAGGAGATGGTAGGCGGCGCGCTTGATGTGCTGATTGAAGGCACGCTGCTGCAGCTGCATAAGTACAACGGCAATCCCATCGGCCTGATGCTGCCGATGTTCGTGGAACTGGATGTCGCGTATACCGAGCCCTCCGCCAAGGGGGACTCCTCGAGTGGCGGCGGAACCAAAATGGCACGGCTCGAGACCGGGCTTGAGATCCGTGTACCGCCCTTCATCAAGGAAGGCGAGAAGATCAAGGTCGCCACGGAGAACCGGGAGTTTGCGGGCCGCGCCTGAGCGGATTCGGAACTCGCGCCGCATACGGATACAATCTGCGTCATGCGATTTCTCATTCTTCTTCTTTTGTCGGCGGCGGCGTGTGCACAGCAGCGCGTGGTGGTGCGTGCGGGTACGTTGCTCGATGGCCGCGGCGGCGTACTCAAGAACCAGCAGATTGTCATTGAAGGAGGACGGATCGTCTCAGTCGGTCCAGCGAGCGGCAAGGCAGACTATGACCTGAGCGGTATGACCGTGATGCCCGGCTGGATCGATACGCACGTGCATCTGCAGTGGCACATGGATGCCAGCCACAAGGCGATCGCGGGCGGCGCCAAGCCGGAGGAGATGGCGCTCTATGATGAAGCGGACGCCTGGATGTCGCTGCAGGGCGGCTTCACGACTGTCCAGAGCGTCGGTTCGACGTGGGATGGGCCGGTGCGCGATCACATCAACGAGGGTGTGCTGCCGGGCCCGCGAGTATTGACTTCGCTCATTCAGGTTCAGGGTTCGAGCGGCCAGGGTGATCAGAAGCACGTTTTCACCACCGATGAGCTGCGCGAACTGGTGCGCAAAACCAAGGCCGACGGTGCCGACCTTATCAAGCTCTTCGCGACCTCGGGCCTAGGCGCCGGCGGCGGACAGACGATGACCACGGAGCAGATCCAGGCTGTGTGCTCGGAGGCCAAGGCGGTCGGTTTGCGCTCCGTCGTGCATGCCATCGGAGATGCCGGAGCGAGAGACTCAGTGCTGGCCGGATGCACCTCGATCGAGCACGGGACATTCCTCAAAGACGAAACGCTGAAGCTGATGGTGGAGCGCGGCACGACCTTCGACCCTAACCTGCTGGTGCTGCACAACTACCTGGATAACCGCGCCAGCTATACCTTCACGGATGCGCAACTGAAGACGATTGAAGCGGGCATTGCGCCCACGGAAGATGTACTGCGCCGCGCGCGCAAGCTGGGGGTGAAGATTGTCTTTGGCACGGACGCGGTTGCGGGTGCGCATGGGCGCAATGCCGATGAGTTCATCTACCGCGTGAAAGACGCAGGCGAAAAGCCGATGGACGCGATCGTGAGCGGCACCTCGGCTTCGGCGCAGGCACTGGGTATGGGCAACGAGATCGGCACAGTGGCAGCAGGCTACCAGGCCGACCTGGTTGCGGTTCAGGGCGATCCGCTGGCTGACATCACCGTCGTGCGGAAGGTCGTTTTCGTGATGAAGGGCGGCAGGGTCTATAAGGACGCTGCCCCTTGAGTCAGGGGTGGAAGACCAGCCGCCCTTTGTGTCCGGCGCTGTTCCACAGCGTGGTGACATCGCAAAGCGGGACGCTCTCCACCTCGAAATGGAACGGGGCGGTCGCGGCGGCGGCGAAGAAGTCGACCAGCGCGGCGCGTATCTGATCCAGCGACGCGCTGCCGAAGCCGCTGCCCAGCAGCTCCAGGCCGGAGCTGCGCAGGATGGACGCAGCGAGCGGGATCTTCGCCCCGGCACTGTTGCCGATCTGGATGTACCGTACGCGTGGCGCGCTCTTCTGAAGTCCCTTCTCCGCGATGGCGTGCAGCAATGCTTCTGCCGGCGGACCCCAGACATAGTCCAGCACGATGTCAAGACCGTACTCGACGATCTCCCGGCGGAACGCGGCCACGAGTGACTCAATGGGCTGATCAAGCGAGATGACAGCATCGGCGCCAAGCTCTCTGAGTTGCTCGAGCATGGCGGTGTTGCGGCCTGCCGCGACCACGCGCCGAGCACCGCGGCGCCTGGCGATCTGCACCGCCATCCCGCCAGCCGAACCCGTCGCACCCAGGATCAAAACACTCTCGCCGGGCACGAACTTCGCCCGGGAACTGAGCGCGACCCAGCCTGACATGGCCGGGTTGCCGATGCCCGCCGCGGCGCTGTCCTCGATCCCAGCCGGCAGCGGGACGCACAGCCACGACGCCGCCACGGCCAGCTCGGAAAAGGTGCCATAGGGCGGCCGGGCGACGCCGAAGAAGACGCGTGTCCCATCCGGAAGCCGCCCCACTCCGTCCACGCCGGGTATAAACGGAAACTTACCCGTGCTGCCGTAATGAGTGCCATTCGCGAGCGCCTTCACGATCGGGTGCAGACCGGCCGCAGTCACCTCTACGAGTTGCTCTCCAGCGTCGGGGGCGGGATCACTAAAGGTGACATAGGCGGGCGGCGAGTCATAGGAGTTCACGACGGCAGCGTTCATGCCAATATGCTAACCGGTTCCGAAAGCACACCCGCTTCTCACAGGTAGACTTTGGAAGAACGCTCAGCAGTGAGAGGATTCGTTTTGACGGGAATGGGGTTTCTGCGGGTCGGTTTACTGGCTGGCCTGGCGGCGTCGGTGGGGATGGCGCGAGGTCAGCAATCGGAGTACGTGGTCGAGCACGGAACCTACACGGTGAACCTGCTCCTGCATGCGATTGGGACCGAGGAGTACACAGTGCGGAAGACGCCGCAGGGCGGCCTCGTGATGACGACGCACACAAATACGTCGGACCGCGGGATGAAGCGGGAGATTACATCTAGGCTTGAAATGCTCCCCGGCACCGGGCCTGCCAGGCTGATGGAGCCGGTGCGGCTGGAGCAGAGGTCCGGTGCGGCGCCGGATCCCGACTCGCTGACCGAGATCACGGGCACGGAGGCAAACATTCGCGAGGGCTCGGCTAACCGGACATTCCCCAGGCCGGCCGTGGCCTTTGTGGGCTTCCAGTCAATGCCCGCGTCGCTGCAGATGATGATGATGCGCTACTGGCTGGCACATCACCAGCCCCACGGTCTGACGATCCTGCGCGCCAGCGACCAGGCGCTGCCGTTGGAGATCCGGATGGTGGGGCACGAGGCGTTCCAGGCCGGAGGCAGGATGATCCGGTTAACCAGGTACACGGTGGCGAACCTGGTCTTCGGGCGCGAAATCCTGTGGATGAACGACAGCGGAAGGCTGGCGGCGGTGATGACGTTCGCTGGCGGGCTGCCGCAAGAGATTGTTCTCGATGAATACCAGTCCGTGGGTCCGCAGCTGGTGCACAGCGGCGTACGTCAGGAGATGCTGGACCTCGCTGACCTGGGCCGTGAGGTGCCGCCGGAAGCCCAGGGAGCGTACGCGATCGTGGGCGCGCGGCTCATCGATGGGACCGGCAGGCCTGCGGTCGAAGGCGCCACGGTGATCGTGCGCAACGGCCGGATTGCCGACGCGGGTGCGGGCGTGGTGGTGCCGCGAGGCATGCGCGTGATCCATGCCGAGGGCAAATCGCTGCTGCCCGGGCTCTGGGAGATGCACGTCCACTACTCCGGCGTGGAGTTCGGCCCGGCGCTGCTGGCTGCGGGCGTGACAACCGCACGCGATTGCGGGGGCGAGTTCGAGTTTCTGCGCACGGTGCGAAGGGCGATCGACAACGATCATGCCTTGGGTCCGCGCCTGGTAATGGCCGGCCTCATCGACAGTGGCGGGCCCCTGGCCTTTGGCGCGGTGGATGTCGAGACGCCGGCCGAAGGTGTGGCTGCTGTGAATCTCTACGCGGACTCGCATTTCGAGCAGATCAAGGTGTACACGCAGATCAAGCCTGACGTGCTGCGGGCGATCTCAGCCGAGGCGCACAGACGCGACATGACCGTGACCGGGCATGTTCCGGCCGCCGTGACGACGGCCGAGGGCATCGCCGACGGCATGGACATGATCAACCACCTGCAGTTCGTGTCGCGAGACATGGTAGTGGATGGCAAGGTGGACGTGAACTCGCCGCGAGCGCGCGACATCATTGCCCTGCTGAAAACGCGCCGGATCGTGGTCGATCCAACGGAGGGTTGGGGAGAGATGGCCGGACACCCCAAAAGCGTAGATGCGGCAACGTTTGAGCCCGGGGTGACTGAGGCGCCTTTTGTGCTCGCGGCAAGGTTTCGCGGCATGGGCGTGGCGGCCGACGGCGAGGCGAAGTGGCGGGAGCGGATGGAGGTCAGCCGTGCTGTCGTCGGTGCGCTGTTTCGGGCTGGGGTAACGATTGTGCCCGGCACCGATACGGGCCTGGTGGGCTATGGGCTCGACCGCGAGTTGGAGCTCTATGTGGAGGCCGGCATGACGCCGATGGAGGCGATCCAGTCAGCAACCATTGTCTCCGCCAGGGCGATGAAGCTGGACCGCGACTCAGGGACGGTGGAGGTGGGCAAGCGGGCCGACCTGGTGCTGGTTGACGGGAATCCGACAGAAAAGATCAGTGATCTGCGAAGGGTCGTGAGCGTGGTAACCGAGGGCCGGATGTATGACAGCAGGAAGCTGGCCCGGAGCGTGGGATTCTCACGTTGACCGGGAATCAGCTGGCCAACGCGATGTCCTGCTCCAGGCACTCCATGACGCGGGCCAGCATCTGCTTTGGATGCACAGGCTTGGCGAGCAGCGGAAAGTCGTAGCCGGCGCGGCGCGCAGGAGTGAGATCCAGGCTTGAGGCGTGCGCGGAGAAGAGCAGGACCTTGCAGTCCGGATTGGCAATGACCATCTTCATGGCGAGTTCGATACCGTCCATTCCCGGCATGGCCACGTCGGTAATCAGGAGTTCTGGCGCGCTTCGCTGGGCGACCTGAAGGGCGGCGTGACCGTTGTAGGCCTTGAGCACGCGAAAGCCGCTGCGCGCGAGAATGGCCGCCAGGCTCTCGACGATGAGAGGTTCATCGTCAACGATGAGGACAACCGGCCTATCGAGGTCTTCTTCGGGAACTTTCAGTAGATCTGCCTTGATGGCTTCGCTGATCGGGATGACTTCGAAATTGAACTCGTGGCTCATGGAATGTTGCCTCCAACGCCACCATAGGCGCGGCGATTCGCAACGGGGAGAATGGTTCAGCTACGAACCGGATCTTTGAGAATGAGCGCGTGGAGGAAAGTTCTAGAGGTTCGCACCGCGATGCCCTGTAACGGCATCTCATAGATGAGGACAGCGTCTCGTCGATATAAGGTCAAGTTAGTGTCAGGATAAGGGGGTCTGGGATGTCAAAGGATAGAGATTCCTCCCCGGAAGCGATGCGTTTCGAGTCGGTGATGCAGGTTGACGTGCCCAAGGGGCGGGATGGCAAGCATAAGAAGATCATTACGCAGTTGCTCAGCGACATCGGACATCTGGGGACGGGATCGGCGTTGAAGATTCCGCTGTCTGCGCTGCCAGATACGAAGGAGAACATCCGTGCGGCGCTGAGCAGGGCCGCGCTGCAGAAGAATTTGAAGATCGCCACGTCGAGCAACGCCGAGTTTCTATACGTCTGGAAGACCGACGAAAGCTGACTGTACGTGCGGGGTTCTAAGTGAACGCCGATGTCAGCGGCAGTCTGTGGTGTAGCTGTGGTTTTCGGTGTGGGTAACGTGGATTGTGGCAGTTTCTACTGCGGCAGGCTGCTGCTGGGGATCAAGAAGCCGATTCGAGCGCCGGGCTTAGCCCCGCTGGGCCGACACGCAGGTCAGTAGCCGCGGAGCGTGCGGGTCGTGTCGGGGAAGCGATAGATGATCATCCCTAACAGAAAGAGCAACAGGACGTAGCGGACCATGGTGCGGGTGCTGGGTTTCTCCGCGTAGCCGCCCTGCCAGAGGCGCCAGCCCATGCCGATGGTGATGAAGAGAAATACGGCTTCGTGCAGCAGGCCGAAGCAGATGAGGGTGGTGGCGAAGATGAGCCAGCGCTGGGTTCGGTCGAGCGCATAGGTGGCCTGGGCGCCATCGAGGCCGATGACCGGGACCAGGTTCAGGACGTTGAGCCAGGCGCCGACGTGGGCCAGGGCGCTGAAGAGCGGAGAGCCTGTGGCGATGGCTATCGCGCCGCAGACCAGGGCGGTGAGCAGGCCGGCGAAGGGCCCGGCGAGGGCGATGCCGGAGAGGTGCTCCAGCGAGATGCCCATGGAATACCAGCGGACGTAGGCGCCGAGGCCGGGTAGGAAGACGGGCAGGTCGACCTTGAGGCCGCGCCAGCGGGCAGCGACGTAGTGCCCCATCTCGTGCAGCAGGATGGCCAGCGTGAAGCCGAGGCCGAACTTCCAGCCGAAGAAGGCCCAATAGATGGCGAAGAAGCCAATGAAGCTCAGCAGGAACTTGGCTTTGAAGAGGAAGAAGAGCAGCGTTTTGGCTTTCGCGAGAAAGAAGACGACGGGAGCGAGGGGGCCAAGACGGCGGGTCCATTTGGCTTTGGATTCTTCGGCGCTGCGCAGGCGCTGGTCGATGAGCGCGATGCGCTGCTCGACGGCTTGCGCCTGCTTGGTGCCTGGCGGCAACCAGCTGAGAGCCTTGTGCCAGATCTCTCGCGCTTCCACCCAGTGCTGTGAGTTTTCTTCGTTGGTGGCGACTATCGCGATGCGGCGCAGGTGCTCGGAGTAGATGATGGTCTCGCACTCGGGGCAGGCGAGGGTACCTTCCGGAAGCCAGTGGGCGCACTGCGGGCAGTTGAAGATAGGCTCGGCGGTGCCGATTTCAGGCGCGGCCACGGTTCCGGCGACGGTTTCCATTGCTACTAGCTTAGACGCAGGACGACTGGGACCGGATTGAGGCGCACCAGGCGCTGCGCCGTGCGACCAGTGCCGTGCGGGAAGAATCAGGCAGCAACGTGAGTGGCGCCACAATCATCTCTTGAGCGCGCCTCCCAGGTGATCGTTGAACCCAGATATGAGCCTTCAGGCGGGTTGACCGAGAGCTACGGCGTCCTTGGCATCGCTGAGGACGACCTTGAAGGTCATGCGGCGCTGTCCGCGGAAGATGGTGACGGCTACCGTGTCGCCGGCGCGATGGATGTTGAGCGCGGCGCTGAGGTCCTGGGGCGACTCGATCTCCTGGCCGTCGATGGCGACGATGAGATCGCCGCCGAGCATCACGGGCGTGTTGCCCTGGTAAAAGCGCTTGTCACCTCCGCGCAATCCGGCCCGGTCGGCTGCGCCACCCGGCAGGGTCCGCTCGATGAGGATGCCGTAGTCCGCGGGCAGGCCGATCTGCTCGGCGATATCGGGCCCGATGGGAATGGTGACGATATCGAGCGAGGGCCGGCGGACGCGGCCGTAGCGGGCGAAATCTTCGAGGACGGCTTTGGCGGTGTTGATGGGGATGGCGAAGCCGATGCCCGCGGATTGATCGGCGCCGGCGCTGGCGATGAGCGTGGTGATGCCAATGACCTCGCCGCGGGAGTTGAGCAGCGGGCCGCCGGAGTTGCCGGGGTTGATGGCGGCATCGGTCTGGATGGCGTCTTCGATGGGCGCGCCGCCGTTCTGGGTCCCGATGGAGCGGATAGCGGAGATGATGCCGCGGGTGAGTGTTCCGCTGAGCCCAAACGGATTGCCGATGGCATAGACGCGCTGGCCGACGACGAGGCCGTTCGATTCGGACAGGGTAGCGGGGACCAGATTGGGCGCGTTGATGAGCAGCAGGGCGAGGTCGTGCTGCTTGTCGATGGCGACGACGCTGGCCTTGTACTTGTGCTTGTCCGCGAGGGTAACTTCGACGCGTTGCGCGTTGTCGATGACGTGATTGTTGGTGAGGATGTGACCTTGCTTGTCGATGATGAAGCCCGAGCCCTGGCCCTGCTGGGGCACGGGACGGTTGAAGAAGTCGAAGGCAACGGCGGTAGAGGTGATGTTGACGACGGAGGGAAGAGCCTTGCGATAGACCGCGATATTCTGCTGCTCTTCAAGGTCAAAGGCGGGGGCGGCCGCGGCCTGGGTCAGGTCGAATGCACCCTGCGGCTGGGCAGTCTGTTCAAGCGCCGCCTGCTGCAGATTGACGGCGCCGCCGCGCGCGCCGGGCAGTATTCTGCCAGTCGCGATGCTATGCGTCGTGACATAGTAGAAACCCGTAAGCAGGAGGAGCACCAGCAAAACCGGACGCAGCTTCATTCAAAGTACCTGTTTTCCTCGCGATCAAGACGTCGCACCGGACACACGTCAATTCGATTGTAGACATGGGGTGCGTTCCCTGTCCTGCGATGCCTGCTTGGGCCGGCGAGGTGCGTTCAGGTCCAGGAGAGTCAGTCCTCGAGATTGACCAGCGCACGTTCAAGCAGCGCGTTCATGGCCTGGAGTTCGGTCATCGTTGCGCCTTGCCAGACCTCGGCTTCGAGTCCTGCGAGCACGTCATCGGCGTAGGCCAGCAGCCGCTCGCCCTCCGCGCTGAGCCGTGCGGTGACGAGGCGACCGTTTTCGGCGTCGCGGCCGCGAACGACCCAGCCATGCTCCACGGCTCGCGCCATCATGGCCTGGGCGCTCTGCGGCGTGACGTAGCAGGCGCGCGCCATCTGCGCGCCGGAGCTGCCCGGGCGCTGCTTGACCTCGTTCAGGAAGCGGAGCTGCGCAGTCGTAACGTTCATGGGACGCAGTGCTTCATCCAGCCGCGCCTGAAAGCCAAGCAGGACGCGCCGGATCAGCTTGACGCTGCGCCGGGTCTCCTGCGCGCGGCCAGTGCGTTTTACTGAATCCATATCAGTCAGCTGATATCCTATCAGTTAGCTGATATGAGCGACCAGTCCCGAGCCGAAGCTGAATGGCGTCCGAGTCACAATCCATGGGCAGTTGCGCTGACGGTTACGCTTGCGACGTTCATGGAGGTGCTGGACACGTCGATCGCGAACGTGGCGCTGCCGCATATTGCGGGCTCGCTGGGCGCGTCGCAGGAGGAAGCGACCTGGGTGCTGACGAGCTACCTGGTGAGTTCGGCGATCGTGCTGCCGATCTCGGGATGGCTCTCCAACCGGATCGGACGGAAGCGCTTTTACATGACCTGCGTGGCGCTGTTTACGGGCTGCTCCCTGCTATGCGGGCTGGCGCCATCACTGCCGATCCTGATCCTGGCTCGGATTCTGCAGGGGCTCGGCGGCGGCGGGCTGGCGCCCTCTGAACAGGCGATTCTCGCGGATACGTTTTCTGTTGCCAAGCGAGGGCAGGCGTTTGCGCTGTACGGGATGGCGGTGGTGGTGGCGCCGGCGATCGGGCCCACGCTGGGCGGATGGATTACGGACAATTACAACTGGCACTGGATCTTCTTCATCAATCTGCCAATCGGCCTGATCTCGTTGTGGCTTTCGAACCGCATGGTCGAAGACCCGCCGCAGATGAAGGAGCGCATGAAGTTGAAGCTGCCGATCGACTTTACGGGGTTGGCGCTGGTGGCTTCGGGTGTAGGCTGCCTGGAGTTCTTCCTGGACAAGGGGCAGGAGAAGGACTGGTTTGGCGATCCGATGATCCGCGTGGTGGCGGTGCTGGCGGTGATTCTGCTGGTGGCGTTCGTGACGTGGGAGTGGCGGCATCCGGATCCGATTGTGGATCTCAAGCTGCTCGCGAACCGAAACTTCGGCACGGCTGTGTTTTTGCAGCTGATCCTGGGCATGGTGCTGTTCGGATCGACGGTGCTGATTCCGCAGTACCTGCAGACGCTGCTGGGGTATACGGCCGAGCGCGCGGGCGAGGTGCTGTCGCCGGCGGGCTTTGTGATGATGGCGATGATGTTCATTGCGGGCCGGTCGCTGAGCTGGAAGATCGATCCGCGGCTGATGGTTGCGATGGGCTACGTGGTGACTTCGCTGGGTATCTACAACCTGACGCGGTTGTCGCTCGATTCGAGCTTCGGCACAGTGACTTTCTGGCGCATGGCACAGGTGGTCGGGCTGCCGTTCATCTTTATCCCGATCTCAACGCTGAACTATGTGGGGGTGCCGCGATCGAAGTCGAACCAGATTTCGAGCCTGTCGAACTTCGCGCGCAACCTTGGCGGGTCAGTGGGTACGGCGCTGCTGACGACGTTCCTGGCGCGGACGGCGCAGACGCACCAGCAGACGCTGGCCGCAAATACGGTGCCGGGATCGATCGGGTACATGCAGTACATGGCGAAGGTGGTGGATGTGTTCCGCGAGGGCGGGATGAGCGCGGCGCAATCTGCGCAGATGGCCATGGGCTACGCATACCAGCAGATGCTGCGGCAGGCTTCCATGCTTGCGTACAAGAACGCGTTTGCGGTGCTGGCCGCGGTGATCATGGTGTTGACGCCGCTGCCGTTCCTGATGCGGCTGCCGAGCAAGGCGGAGAAGCCGCTGCCGGAAGATGCGGTCGCTCACTAGGCTTTGCGTCAGGGCTTGCGCTGCGCTGAGCGGAATCGATTTGCCTTCAGGAACTCGTCGCGAAGCTCGGGGGTTTTCAGGTTTTCGCGCAGGTGGGCGAGGCGCTGCTCGAGGGCGAAGAGCGTGGCGGCGACCGGCTGGGTGTTGGTGAAGGCGACATCGCGCCACATGCTGTAAGGGCTCGCGCCGAGCCGGGTCATCTCGCGCAGGGCGCGGCCGCCAATAGCCTCGAATTCAGCGGCAAGCTCTGGCGACGCGGCGAACTGATCTTCAAACATGGCGCTCATGGCGGTGGAGACCATTTGCGGAAGATGGCTGACCCAGGCGCAGATCTGGTCGTGGCGCGCCGGGTCAAGATCGAGCGTGCGGCAGCCGAATTTTGCGACCCAGTCGCGCCACTGTGATTGCAAGTTGCTGCTGCCTGTGTCGGTCGACGTGAAGAGCCACATCGCTCCATCAAAGAGTGCGGCGTCGGCGAGCGAGGCTCCGCCTGATTCCTTGCCTGCCATGGGATGACCGGGCAGGAAGTGCGCTTGATCGCCGCCATCGGGGAAGAGCTCGTCGGCGGCCTGCGCGATCGCGAGCTTGGTGCTGCCTACGTCGGTGAGCAGTTGATGCGGGCCGAGCAGCGGCTGGAGCCGGCGCATCCAGTCCAGGATGGCGAGCACCGGCACGCAGAGGACGATGACGCCGGCTTGCAGGAGCTCGCTTTGGTCGAGTGGTTCAGGAGCGATAACGCGATCGACAGCACCGATGCGCAGCGCCTCAGCGGCCTCCGCGGCGGAGCGGTCCAGGCCGACGATTTCGCCTGCGAAGCCGGCGCGTCGCAAGGCGAGGCCGATGGACGCGCCGATCAGGCCGGTACCGATGATCAGCACGCGGTCCATGCTCAGGCTACCGTGCGGCCAACCACGGGAGCGAGCAGGCGCAGCTGAGCCAGGAGCTTTGCGAGCTGGTCCGGGTAGAGGCTCTGAGCGCCGTCGCTCATGGCTTTGTCGGGGTTGGGATGCATCTCCATGAGCAGGCCGTCGGCTCCGGCGGCGACGCTGGCCAGCGCCATGGGGGCGACGAGATCGCGCTTGCCGACGCCGTGCGATGGATCGCCGAGGACGGGCAGGTGGGTCAGCTTCTTGAGTACGGGGATGGCGGAGATATCCATCGTATTGCGGGTGTAGGTTTCGAAGGTGCGGATGCCGCGCTCGCACAGCATGAGCTCGTAGTTGCCGCCGCTGAGGATGTATTCGGCGGAGAGCAGGACTTCTTCGATGGTGGCGGAGATACCGCGCTTCATCAGGACAGGCTTGCGCACGAAGCCAAGCTCACGGAGCAGGTTGAAGTTCTGCATGTTGCGCGCGCCGACCTGGAAGCAATCGATGTAGGGCAGCATGAGCTCGATCTGCGAGATCTCCATGACCTCGGTGATGACCAGCAGACCGGTTTCATCGGAGACTTCGCGGAGCAGCTTGAGGCCTTCAAGGCCCATCCCCTGGAAGCTGTAGGGCGAGCTGCGCGGCTTGAAGGCGCCGCCGCGGAGGAACTGGCAGCCCGCGGCGGCAACCTGCCGAGCGCTGGTGAGGATCTGCTCGCGACTCTCAACCGAGCATGGGCCGGCCATGATGGTGACCTGGTTGCCGCCCACGACGACGCCGTTGGGGAAGCTGACGGTCGTTCCTTCGGGGCGGAAGCTGCGGCCCGCGAGCTTGTACGGCGACGAGATCCGGTAAGCCTCAAAGACGCCGGACAGGACGCCAAATTCGGCTACGTCGAAGTGCCCGGGCGAACCGACTCCGGCGAGGATCGTTTGTGTGGTTCCGGTGGTCCGGTGCACGTTGAAGCCGAGCTCGACCATCCGCTCGATCACGCTTTGTATATCTTCTTCGGTGGCGCCGCTCTGCATTGCAACGATCATCATCTCTCTCGTCTTTCGTGGCTCCGCGACCGTATCAAACAGGCGCGGAACCTTATTGGGAACCGTTTGCTGGTCAAATTCAGTTTTGGTTACAAGTCGCGACGCTGCAGGGTGCGCATGACGTCGATGATGCGTTCGTAGACGTGAAGGAGCTCCGCATTGTCCAGCGGACCGGGGTTCACCCGCTTCACGTGCTCAAAGACGTCGCGCTCGCGCTGCGGCTCGTAGACGGGCAGGGTCGACTGCCGCTTGAGGTCGCCGATTGCTTTCGCGGCCTCGGCCCGCTTGTTGATCAGTTCGACGATCTGCACATCCATGTCATCGATAATCTTCCGCCACTCCGCTATATCCATCTCGTCGCTCCCCGCTCTCTTTCGTTCAGCTCAGGTGTTCGGTCCCGGTGCCGGCGCATAGCCCTCGAATAAAGTCCCCTACCGTCTTCGCGGCGACGGCAGGAGGCGTTTTCTCGATGAGCGCAACCAGTGCGCTTCCGATGATAGCCGCATCCGCGAACTCGCCCACCGCCTGCACGTGCGCGGCGTTCGAGATGCCGAAGCCGACCGCAATGGGCAGGTGAGTGAAGGCGCGAAGCCGCGCGACGAGTTCAGGGGCGTCGCTGGCAATCTTATCCTGCGTGCCGGTGATTCCGACACGCGAAATGGCATAGACGAAGCCGCTCCTGCCGGTGGCCAACGAGGCTTCGCCGATGGCTTTGAGGCGGGCATCCGGGCTGGTGGGCGCGGCCAGGAAGATCGGCGCAAGGTCGTTGGCCTGCATCTCGGCTAGGTACTCGCCGGCCTCTTCGACGATCATGTCGGTGAGCAGGACGCCATCGGCGCCGGCCTCGCGGGCGGCCGCGCAGAACTGTTTCATGCCCATGCGAACGACGGGGTTGAGGTAGCTGAAGAGCACGAGGCCGCAGGTGGGGCGAGCCTTGCGGAGTTCTGCTGCGAGAGCGAGAACGTCGCTGAGCCGTGTACCGCGGGCGACGGCGCGCTCGCTGGCGCGCTGGATGACGGGGCCGTCGGCGAGCGGGTCGCTGAACGGAACGCCGAGCTCGATCACATCCGCACCGTTGTCGATAGCGGCGAGTGCAATGTCGCGGGTGGCGGCGAGGTCGGGGTCGCCCGCGGTGAGGTAGGCGATGATGCCGGGTTTGTGGGGGAAGATGAGCGGCACGTTGAGTCAACCTCAGGAGGTGAGAGCTATATCGGGCTTACAGCCCTTATCTTTCTTGATCGCGTACCCAGGCCCTTCGGCCCAGGCTGGTAGGTTGCGCGCCTTCAGCGCTTCAGGCGAGCTATCGGCGCATTGGCATCCTAGCTGGTGCCTCGGTTTTCGGCGGGGGCTCCGCCTAGTTGAAGCTCACGGGCGAGGATGCCCATGTCCTTGTCGCCGCGACCGGACAGGTTCACCATGATGATCTGGTCGCGGCCAAGCTGAGGTGCGATGCGCATGGCTTCGGCGATGGCATGGGCGCTCTCGAGCGCGGGCACGATGCCCTCGGTGCGAGAGAGCGCCACGGTGGCTTTCAGCGCGTCATCATCCGAGCAGGAGACGTATTCGGCGCGGCCCGAGTCGTGGAGCATGGCGTGCTCCGGCCCGACGCTGGCGTAGTCCAGGCCTGCGCTGACGGAGTGCGTGCTGCTGACCTGGCCGGCGTCGTTCTGGAGGACGTAGCTGTAGGTGCCCTGCAGCACGCCAGGCAGACCGCCGCCGATCTTCTGGAAGCGCGCTGCGTGCTCGCCGAGCGCGGTGCCGCGGCCCCCAGCTTCGACGCCGATGAGCCGGACATTTTCATCGGGGATGAACTCGTAGAAGGCGCCGATCGCGTTCGACCCGCCGCCCACGCAGGCGACAATGGCATCTGGCAGGCGGCCCTCGGCTTCCAGCATCTGACCGCGTGCCTCGCGGCTGATGACGCGGTGGAAGTTGCGCACCATGGTGGGATAAGGATGCGCGCCGAGCGCCGAGCCGAGGATGTAGTAGGTGCTGCGGACGTTGGTGACCCAGTCGCGCATGGCTTCGTTGATGGCGTCTTTGAGGGTGGCGGAGCCGGCGTTGACGCCCCGGACCTCGGCCCCGAGCAGGCGCATGCGGTAGACGTTGAGCTCCTGGCGGCGCATGTCTTCTTCACCCATGTAGATGCAGCAGTCCAGGCCGAAGAGCGCGCAGACGGTGGCCGTAGCGACGCCGTGCTGGCCCGCGCCGGTTTCGGCGATGATGCGCTGCTTGCCCATGCGGCGGGCGAGCAGGGCCTGGCCGAGCGCGTTGTTGATCTTGTGCGCGCCGGTATGCAGCAGGTCTTCGCGCTTGAGGTAAATCTTCGCGCCGCCGAGCTGTTGGGTGAGCCTTTTGGCGAGATAGAGCGGCGTGGGCCGGCCGCAGTAGTGATGCAGCAGGTCGTCGAGCTCCGCATGGAAGGCCGGGTCGGCATCCGCCGCGTCATAGGCATCTTCAAGCTCTTCGAGCGCGGCCATCAGCGTCTCGGGAACGTACCGCCCGCCGTATGAGCCGAAGCGCCCCTTCACTGCCACCGCCGGATCCGTCATGGTCGCCACGATTTGATTCCCTCCGCAAGTCACAAACACGAAAGCCGCTCCCATTCAGGGTAGCGGCTCATCTGGTTGAAGATCGATCTCTCGTTTGCTGCTGAATGCCGTTCGAGGAATCTACTTCGCCGTAGCCGCCATGGGGCGCGTAAAGCGCCAGTAGCGGTAGGTAAACGACGGGTTGAAGTAGAGGCTCATACTGGATAAAGAGTACATGCGCTTCCGGATCACCGCAAGCCTCTTGCTGCAATTCGCTCACGCCTGCCCGGCCGGCTTGTCGACCTGGCTCTCGTAGACCTCGGCCACGCGGGCGACGGTGTCGATCTCCGCCAGGGGCTTGTCCGTGCGGATGCGCAGGATGCGCGGAAAGCGGAGCGCGAAGCCGCTGGCATGGCGGTCGCTGCGCATGATGTTGTTGAAGGCCACCTCCAGGATGATGAGCGGCTCCACTGTGCGGAAGTGGCCGAAGTCCTCAAGCGTGTGGGCCTTCAGGAAGTCTGTGAGCTCGAGAATCTCCACGTCAGTAACGCCCGAGTAGGCTTTGCCGACGTTCTTGAGCTCGCCGGCGGAGTCGCGGACCGCGAAGGTGTAGTCGCTGAGCAGGCCGGCGCGCCGGCCGTTGCCGTACTCGGCGCCGGTGATGACGACGTCCAGGGTGGCGAGTTCGCGTTTGAGCTTGAGCCAGGCCAGTCCGCGGCGGCCGGGCAGATAGACTGAGTTGGCCGCCTTGAGCATCACGCCCTCGTTGGCGCGGGCGCGCGCGTCGGCATAGGCACGGTCGATCTCCGCGGCGCTCTGGACGAGCCGCGAGGGCGAGATCATCAGCCGCGGCAGGAGAGCTTCGGACGGTTCAGCTTCGGCTTCGTTGCCGAACATAGTTGCCTGCGCGGCAGAGTTGCGCAGCGCGCGCGCGCTCAGGATCAGGGGCGAGCGGACGCGGTCGACCAGCGCCTCGACGCAGGCTTCCAGGCGGTTGCGGCGTTCGCGCAACGGCAGCGGCAGCAAGAGCTCGCCCGCGGCGAACATCAGGTCGAAGGCCATGAAGATAACGGGGACCTGCCGTCGCCACTCGTTGCCGACGCGCTTGCGCCCGATGCGCTGACCGAGCACCGCGAAGGGCAATGCTTGTCCGGAGGCGAAGTCCCAGCCGAGGATCTCGCCATCGAAGATGAGGCCGTCGCCGAAGCTCTCGCCGGAGTCGACACCGGCGTGGGCGAAGGCTTCGACGAGTTCCGGAAAGCTCTCGGTGATGTCTTCGCGGTTGCGCGAGTAGATGGCTACGCGTCCGGGCTGCCGTGCGGCGGCACAGTGGACCTGCGCACGCATGCCGTCGTACTTGTCTTCCAGGAACGCCTGGATGGATGAGTCTGGAGGCGGAACGTCGGCCGAAGCGTCGGCAGCCAACTCGGCGAGCAGCTCATCCGACTCCGCTTCGGCCGACTCTTTCTTGCCTCTTCCCTTCCCGTTCTTCGCGGGCCTGGCAGGCTTAGCGGTAAAGCGCTCAATAGCCTCTTCGGGAGTCTCGACCGGGCTCGCCAGCATGAAGCCGAGAGGGTGGAAGAGCGTCATGCGCGCCTGGTCAAGCGTTCCGGCGAACGCTCGGAGCGCGGCGCCGCCGAGGTCCGCCTCGAGCATCACCGCATGACGGACCTTGGCGACTTCGGTCCCGACGGCGGTGGCGATGGCCTCCTCAACCAGGCTCTGCTTCACGCCGATGCGCATGTCGCCAAGCATCAGCTTGAGCAGGTACTTGGCTTCGAGCGGCGTCGCGCGGCGCAGCAGGCCGTCCACCAGCGCGGCGCGGATGGCTGTCGTCCGGGCCGTAGCCATGGCGGCGAAGGCCTCCGCGATCTCGGATAGGGGAATGCCTGCGGCGCCACCGGTTTGTGGGTTCTGGTGTCCATGGGCGACGAAGAGGTCGTACGCCGCGGCGCCGAGGTCGCCGCGTCTGCGGTAGGCGGCGGTCAGCTCGGAATCGGGGGCGGCGCTGACGGCGAGCACGGCCCGGCTGAGCAGCGCGCCGCCGGCGTTCAGCTTGCGTGGGTCAGCCTCCGCGAAGGGCAGCCCGGCCAGGTAAGAGCAGAAGAGCCCGGTCTCGGCCGGCGACTCGGCATGCACGCCTGTGATGGCCGCTGCGATCCGGGCGCGCTTGGTCAGGCGGCTGCCGGTATTCGCCATCTCATCCGCCAGCGCGGCGACCGGGTGGAACGTCGTCATGCAGGAACCCTCGGACTAAACCGTCACCACAAAAGATGCATCCAGCACCGTTAAAGCAAGGAGTAACATCAAATGAGTATGGCTGTGCTCGCAATTCCGGTGATGACTTCCCGCGTGACGCCCAATCGTCACGATTTTGCCTAGCTGCGCCTCTCCGCATTTCCCTCACCCGCAAAAAGCCAGTTCCAATCACTTTGTCTTGAGGATGTCACTATGTTCGATCGCCTTGCCCAGATGGAAGCCCGTTACGAGTCGCTCTCCCGCGACATGTCCGACCCCACGCTGGTGAATGATCAGCAGAAGTTCCAGGCGATTGCCAAGGAACACCGCACCATGGAGCCGGTCGTCGAGAAGTACCGCCAGTATCGCAAGGTCGCGCAGGCGATTGCCGATGCCCGCGCGATGCTGGCCGAGAACGACCCTGAGATCAAAGCGATGGCGCAGGAAGAGCTCGGGTCACTGGAGCCGCAGCTCGCGCCGATCGAAGACGCGCTGAAGGTGATGCTGCTGCCGAAAGATCCGAACGACGACAAGAACATCATCATTGAACTCCGCGCGGGTACCGGTGGGGACGAGGCCGCGCTGTTCGTCGCGGAGATGTTCCGGGTCTACCTGCGCTTTGCCGAGCAGCATAAGTGGAAGGTGCAGATCTTGTCCGAGTCGGAGTCGGGGATCGGCAACGGGCTCAAGGAGGTCACGGCGATCTTTGAAGGCGACAAGGTGTACTCGCAGATGAAGTATGAGTCGGGCGTGCATCGCGTGCAGCGCGTGCCGGCGACCGAAACGCAGGGCCGCGTGCACACGTCGGCCATTACAGTCGCTGTGCTGCCGGAGGCTGAAGAAGTAGACATCAAGATCGAGGCCAAGGATCTCCGCATCGACACCTTCTGCTCGTCCGGGCCGGGTGGACAGTCGGTGAATACGACCTACTCGGCGATACGCATTACGCACCTGCCGACGAACACAGTGGTGAGCTGCCAAGATGAGAAGTCGCAGATCAAGAACCGCGAGAAGGCGATGCGCGTGTTGCGCTCGCGGCTCTACGAGGTAGAGGCGGAACGGGTGCATCAACTGCAGGCCAAAGACCGCAAGCAGCAGGTGGGCACCGGCGACCGCAGCGAGAAGATCCGCACCTACAACTTCCCGCAGAACCGGCTGACCGACCATCGCATCGGCCTGACCAACCACAACCTGAACATGGTGATGGAAGGCCAGCTGCAGCCGACCATCGACGCGCTCATCGCGCATGACATCGCGGAGAAGATGAAGGGCGAGCCGGTCGCGGCCTGATCCAGGCGCGCGCCGCTCATTACCATCGTTTACTTGCCGCGTCCGTGTGCGCGCGCTAGACTACTTTCCAAAAGTAACGACAGTCTGGAGCTGTTTCGATCGACCGGCGATGAGGCGGCTGCGAGGTCCCGTGCGGAGAGGCGACATGCGATTGCGGAGATGGTTTGTCGGCCTGGTGGCGGTGATGGCCGGGCCGCTATTGCTCGCGCAGGACGGATCGCTCACCCGGCTCAACGTGGGCGACCCGGTCGACTACTACACCGCAAACCACTGGATGCCTTGCACGGTTGCGTCGCCGCTGCGTGACGGCGTATATACCCTTTCCTGCGGTGCCGCCGAGCTTCATGCTCACCCCATTGCGGCTGAGCTGCGCCTCCGCGCTATCGCTCATGTAAGCCTCGGGCAGTCGCTCCAGCCGCCGGATGAGCCTGATCCGCCGCGCAGCCAGACGCCGGGCGCTCGGTTTGGTACGCGGGAGCCACGCACCTGCCAGGAGCGGAAGATAGCGATCAGCAAGGAGGTCGCCGAGGAGCTGCTGGCTTGTGAGTTCGAACATGAGCAGGACGGCCAGCTTTCGCTGGTCTCGGATCTGACCGTACAGCTGGCGTCGCCTTCGCGGCCCTTCGATGCGGTGCGCGACTCGAAGCGGCCGGACATCGATCCGCAGCAGCCGGTCTACGATCTTCGAGCGGCCTACAATCACTTCCAGTGCCGCCCCATCGATTCGAAGTACGGTGACTTCCCCGGAACTCGTAACTGCAGCATCGCGGCGGTGACCGATGCCGTCGGCGCGTGTTTCCTGAACCCCGCAAAGGAGTGGCGATGCATGGTGGAGAGCTCGCACGAGGCTCCGCCCGCCACCGACAAGGTGCGTGCGCCGATGTCTAATGAACATCCGCCGCTTCCTTAGCGAGCGCTGAATCCTTATAGTGAATCACGGCATGAAATTCCTCCGACTGTTGGGCCTCTCGCTCACCTTCTCCCTGCTCACCGTAACGCTGCGTGCGCAGCAGATCCCGCCGCTCGCCGGCATTGCGCACGTGGCGCTCCGGGTCAAAGATCTCGCCGTGTCGCGCGCCTTTTACGAGGGTCTCGGCTTCGAGCAGGCGTTCGACCTAAGTCGCGATGGCGTTCCCTATGAGTCGTTCATCAAGGTGAATGACCACCAGTTCATTGAGCTCTATCCGGTTTCCGCCAAGGACCCCACTCCAGGATTCATGCATCTTTGCTTCGAGGGTGACGACCTGCAGGCGCTCTACGACGACTACATCGCGCACGGGCTTACGCCGACTACGATCAAGAAGGCCGGCGCCGGGAATCTGCTGTTTACGTTGGGCGGCCCGCTGCAGCCGCTGGGGCCGGGTGGCGCGCCTGTTGCGCAGAACATCGAGTACACGCAGTACCTGCCGGGTTCGCTGCACTCGAACGACGCCGGCAAGCATCTGGGCGCGGACCGCATCGCAGACCGCCTGCTCTCGGTGTCGCTGGCGATGTCGGACCTGGTCGCGGGGCGCGAGTTCTACCTCAACCAGCTTTCCTTCAAGCCGCTGCCAGGTCAGCAGATGACGCTGCACCTGCCGGGCCACTCCGGCGACCAGATTGAGATCGTGCAGCCGAGCCTGGGAACGCGCGCGCGCATCATCCTGCAGACGTCGAACCTGCGCCGCGCCGGCCGGCGTCTCGGGCACGAGCACATCAAGTTCGCGAAGTCGGAAGAACTGCTCGCCTTTGAGGATCCGGACGGCAGCCAGATCCTGATCCAGCAGCGCTGATGCTCACGCTTCGCGAGGCGCTCACCCGCGCTACCGGACAGCTCGCAGCGCATCCCGACCTGCGGCCGACTGCCCTGGCGGACGCGACCATTCTGCTGATGGAGACGCTTGGCGTAGATCGCGCCACGCTGCTGGCGCACCCGGAGCGGCCCGTCGACCGTGAGCAGCAAGCCGCGTACCAGCGCATGCTGGAGCGTCGCCTCCGCTTCGAGCCGATCCAATACATCCTCGGACGGCAGGAGTTCTTCGGCCTTGCGCTGCGCGTTACTCCCGCGGTGTTGATCCCCAGACCGGAGACAGAGTTGCTGGTCGAAGCGGTGCTGGCGCGGGTACCGCGTGGTGAGCTTCTTCGAATCGTCGATGTCGGTACGGGCTCCGGGGCGATCGCGATTGCCCTGGCTTCCGCGCTTCCGGATGCATCTGTAAAAGCACTCGATCTTTCTCCGGAGGCGCTCGGGATTGCACGGGAGAACGCGGCAAGGCACCAATTGGCAGATCGCGTTCGCTTCCTGCATTCCGACCTGCTCGCCGCGGTGGCAGGGGACGCGCCGTACGATCTCATCGTCTCGAATCCGCCCTACGTGGCGCTTGCGGATCTTGAAACGCTGCACCCGCAGGTCCGTGACCACGAACCGCGAGAGGCTCTCTTTGCCGGACCGGCTGGCCTGGATGTCTACGAGCGGTTGATTCCGCAGGCTTGGACCATGCTGCGGGCCGAGGGCCTGCTCGCGCTCGAGATCGGGCACGGACAGCAGGAGGCGGTCGCGCGGCTGCTGGCGGATTGGAGCGGAGTTACATTCCTCCAGGATCTGCAAGGCATTCCGCGTGTTGCACTCGGCAGAAGATAGACGCTTGCTTGCGTCAGCTTTGGGCCAGCCACCGGAATAACCATGAAGCGGCAAGGCTTTTCTTTGATACCCTTTGACCCATGCGCAAAAACCTGCTCGTTGTCTCCGCACTGCTGTTCGCCGCCGCCTTGCCGTGGCCTGTCGTCAAGGGGCAGTCTATGGGTTCCGTCGCAACCCGGCTGGCCGCGCAGAATGCGCTGTTTGACGAGTCGTGGCAGACCAATCTCAAGCTCTCGCCGACGCTCGCGACCGGCGTCGGAGACTATCGCTACAACGATCAGCTGGGCGACTACTCGCTGACCGCGATCGCGAAGCGTCATGACATCAACGCCGCATTTCTGGCCCGCATCAAGGCCATTCCGGCAGATGGCTTCTCTGAAGAAGACCGCACCTCGCATGATCTCTTCCAGCGCAACCTGGAAGAGGGGATGGTGGACTACGACCTGAAGGACTACGAGATGCCGCTCTCGACGGCCGGCGGCGGAGGCGGCATCCACACCGGCGTGGCCGACCTGCCGTTGTCCATGCCCTTTGACTCCGTGAAGCACTACGAGGACTACATCGCGCGGCTGCACCAGATTCCGCGCGCCTTCATCCAGACCGAAGACGTGCTGCGCGCCGGTGTGAAGGATCACCTGGTTCCGGTGCGCTTCATCGCGGAGAAGGTCCCGTCACAATGCGACGGCGTGGTCGCGGCCAACCCATTCTTCCTTCCGCTGAAGAAGTTCCCTGCTTCGTTCTCCGACGCGGACAAGAAGCGTCTGACGGACGGGATTACGACGACGGTGAACAGCGAGGTCTTCCCCGCCTACAGGCAGTTCTCGGCGTTCATCACGACCGACTACATCCCGTACACGCGGACCACGCTCTCAGTAAACAGCCTGCCCGGCGGCAAGCGGCGCTACCAGGCTGCGCTGCGTCGCTACACCACGACCGACCTGACCGCGGAGCAGATCCACGCGATCGGCTTGAAGGAGTATGACCGCATCGTCGCCGAGATGACCGCGCTGGCAAAGGCCAACGGCTATCCGGACCTGGCCAGCTTCCGCACCCACGTTGAATCCGATCCCAAGTATGTGCCGACCTCCGAGCAGTCGATCGTGGACGATTTTGCGAAGTACATCGCACAGATGCAGCCGAAGCTGATCCAGCTCTTCACCGTCGTGCCCGGCGCGCCGGTGACAGTCGAGGCGATCCCCGATTTTCAGAAGGCGGCGGCCACCCACTACCAGACCGGCACACCGGACGGCAAGCGCCCCGGGCGCGTCTCGGTCGCGGTGTCGGATTACCAGAAGCGCAGCTTCATCAACGATGAGGCCGTGGCTTACCACGAGGGCGTTCCCGGACACCATATGCAGCTCTCCGTGCAACAGACGCTTACGGGATTGCCGGAGTTCCGCAAGCACGGCGGCAACTCGGCTTACACCGAGGGCTGGGCGCTCTATGCCGAAGAGCTGGGTAAGGAGGTCGGCTTCTACCAGGATCCGGGCTCCGACTACGGGCGGCTTCGCTCCGAGCTGTTCCGGGCGGTGCGCCTGGTGGTCGACACCGGCATCCACGACATGGGTTGGAGCCGCGACCAGGTCGTCGAGTACATGCGCAACTCGCACGCGATCGATGAGCCGACCATCCAGTCCGAGACGGACCGTTACATCTCCGGCCCAGGACAGGCGTGCAGCTACAAGCTTGGGCAGCTGAAGATCCGTGAGCTGCGCGCGCAGGCCCAGCAGCAGCTGGGCGTACACTTCGACATCCGGACCTTCCATGACGAGATACTCTCGGGCGGCAGCCTGCCGCTTGATCTGCTGCAGGCCCGCGTTACCCGCTGGATCAACAAGCAGCTGCCCGCCACGGCAAGCCGCTAAAGGACGCCGTCTGGAACTAGTCCTCGAATGAAGTGAGTGTATCGGGCGGCAGATCCTCTTCCACGTGGTTGAGACCTGCCCCCGCCAAAATCACCAGAGGCAGCGCTGCGGCCACCGAGTGCGTTACGGCTGCGTCGGCGCTCTGCGTGGCTGCGAGAACGTTCTCGTCCTGCGGCAGCTGCTCCGGGGCTGTGGCGTCGTTGCTCATCTCCTCTGGTTGGATGCGGCCCAGGAGCTCAACGCACAGGCACTGAAGTTGTTCTCGCTCTCTGCCGATAGAGCTTCTAAGAGCGGACTTGCACCAGGCACACACAACTGCTGTCGCCGGTCGCCGCATGGCGGGATGAGGATTCATTCGGCAAACCGGCCGAGTACCCCTTCACGATGAGGGGCTCGATTGAGAGTGGTCGGGGCGGAGGGATTCGAACCCCCGACCCTCTGGTCCCAAACCAGATGCGCTACCAGACTGCGCTACGCCCCGACTTGCTTTAGATTATCGCAATCTGCGCTCGCGGCGAGGATGACTTCAGCGCGGTGGCGCTCCGATGGTCCGCTGGAGGTGAACCAGTATCCAGGTGAACAGCACGATGGGCAGCAGCACGAGGGCCAGCAGCGCGACGCAGACCAGGATGATGAAAAGCCAACTGCTCCAGGTGGGGCGGCCGGGCTCGTCCAGCGAGCGGGTGAGCAGAGCGTAGTTGCGGCGGTTTGCACGCCAGCCGATGTCGAACAGATTGCCGAAGACCGGCACGGCGCCCACCAGAGTTTCAATCGCCACGTTCAGGACCATACGCGCGATCATCACTTTCGGGACGCCGCGCATCCAGGCGGCGACGATGATGATGCAGGAGGCCAGGCCGCCGACGATGTCGCCTATTCCGGGGATGAATCCCACGATCCCGTCGAGGCCGAAGCGGATGGGCGTGCCCGGGATGCGGATGAAGTCGTCGAGCAGGTGCGACAGCATGTCCAGGTTTTCGTCGCGGAGAAGCCCGTTGCGATGCCGGGAGGGCGACAGGATCTCGGGTTTCGCAGAGACGGGCACGATGTTGCTCCGCGGTGCGCGACTGGCTACGACGCGACCTAGCTACAAGATGATAGATGCAAGACGACGCAGGGGTGCGCTATACTCGAAGTCGATACGGCGGCTATAGTTCAGTGGCAGAACGCCGCTCTGTGGCAGCGGATGTCGTGGGTTCGAAACCCACTAGCCGCCCCAATCACTTTCCTGAGATCCTTACGACGTTAGACCCCGGGGCTGCATGTTGAACGATTCTGATTTCGGGGTCGTTGCCTGCTCGACTGAAGGCACACCTGAGGGTGCTTAGAGCCAGGTGACCGCGAGGCTTTCCCCATCTCCTACCGCTAACGTTCACCGGCTCTTCGTCGGAACTTCCGGCTGGGCTTACCCAAGCTGGAAGCCGGGCTTCTATCCGCATGAGCTTGCCGCGAAGAAGTTCCTGGGCTTCTACGCCGCAAACCTGACCTCGGTCGAGGTGAACTACACCTTCAGCTCCGCGTTGAAACCGGCGCAGCTGCAGGGCTGGCTGGATCAGGCGCCCGATGGCTTCCGCTTCTCGTTCAAGGCGCCGCAACGGATCACGCACTACAGCCGCTTGCGGGACTGCGATACTCACGTGGCGGAGTTCGTCGCATCACTGCAGCCGGCGGTGGCTGCCGGCAAGTTCGGCTTGATCCTGTTTCAACTTCCGCCCAACTTCAAGGCTGACCTGCCGCGCCTGCGCAGCTTTCTGGCTGCTCCGGCTCTGCGCGGACCGTCCGCGCCGCGGATCGCATTCGAGTTCCGCAACGAGAGCTGGTTTACGGCTGAGGCCGAGAACGTGCTGCGCGAATACAATGCCGCGCTTTGTATCGCCGAATCCGACGATCTGAAGAGCCCGGAGATGCACTCCGCTGTGGATCACACCTGCTTTCGACTCCGCCGCAATGGAGGGTACACGCCAGCTGAGATCGTAGCCTTCGCAGGGCGGTTTGTCGCGCTCGCACGAGAGCGAGACGTTTACGTGTACTTCAAACACGAGGACGCGCCCACGGGAGCGTTGAATGCCGCGGAACTGTTGCGCAGCTTGAGAGACGAGCCCGGCGAGGCCGCGACGTGAACCTGGCGATGCAGCGGCCGGCAGCCGGCCAGGGAGCGTTCGTGGCGACGGAGTTCGTGCCGCGGCGCGGGCTGTCGAACGGGCACCTGCAGACGATCTTCGGGAACTTCCTGCCGCGTGTGGATGAACTGCCTCCGTTCACCCCGGAGCTGGTGGAGGTGTCGCCGGCGACCCTCGACCGGATATCGAGCCAGGTGCTTTGCCACTGCCACTGGCAGCCGGAAGAGGTGCGGGCGGAGCGGCTGACGGTGATCGTGCTGCACGGTCTGGAGGGGTCGTCGAAGTCGCAGTATGTGGTCGGTAACGCGAACAAGATGTGGCGCGCGGGATTCAACGTCGTGCGGATGAACATGCGCAACTGTGGCGGCACGGAGTCGCTGTCGGCGACGCTCTACCACTCGGGGCTTTCGGGCGACCTGCTGGCGGTGATCCGCAAGTTCAGCCGCAGGTATCAACTTCTTCGGTTCGCGCTGACCGGCTACTCCATGGGCGGCAACCTGGTGTTGAAGCTGGCCGGTGAGCTGGGCGCCGGGGCAGTGGAGATGCCGGCGGGAACGAGGTTGGCGGCGGTGGTGGGAGTGTCCCCCGCGATCGACCTGGGCTGCTCGGCGGATGCGCTGCATGAACCGCTGAACCGGCTGTACGAGCGGCGATTCCTAGCGGCGCTGCTGAAGCGTTTCCGGCGCAAGGCGATGCTGTTTCCGCACGTGTACGACGCGGCGCGGGGGGATGGCGTGCGCTCGCTGCGGGAGTTCGACGAGCGAATTACGGCGCTTTACTCGGGGTTTTCCGGAGCTGCGGACTACTACCATCGGGCGGCTTCAGCGCGGGTGGTCGGCTTAATCGCGGCGCCGACGTTGATCCTGCATGCGCTCGACGATCCATTTGTGCGGCTGACGGCGGAGACGCGAGCGGTGATCCGGGCAAATCCGAATGTCATGCTGGTGGAGCCGGAACATGGCGGACACTGCGCGTTCCTGGCCGCGCCGGCGGCCGGCGACGATGGGTACTGGGCGGAGACGACGCTCCTGCGCTTTTTACGGGCGGAGCAGTGAGATGCCCCCTCCCCCTTGGTTAGAGTCAAAAATCTAAAAGCAAGGGACTTAGGCTTGTATCAAGCGCCGACCTATGGGAGCTGTGGGTTAGGCTTCGGCCCTTACGCGTCCGACCTTCGGTAAGACAGGGCTGACACAAAGTGCTACGACGAAACCTCGCACCAGGGCCGTCGAAATAGCACACACAACGGGCCCCTCGCCACCCTACCCCGCGAACACCTGCCTCCGGCGCACCGTCAGCGCCGTCAACAGCGCTCCCGTTCCGAGCAGCGCCACACCGGCCGGCTCTGGCGTCGTTGCCGCGTCCTCGCGGAACCCATACTCCGAACCATCCGTCACATCCGCCGTCAGCTGAAGATCGTACGGCTGGATGTTGTATCCCGTCACGCTGAACTGCTCCAGCGTCCACGTCCCATCCCCGATTGCCATCGGCCCCGAGCCGAAGATCGTCAGCGTATCGAAGTAGGGCGTCACCTCATCCTCGCCGTACAACTCCACCGCCGAGGTCGCGCGCCCTACCGTCACATCGTCTTCAAAGCTGAAGTCGAACGTTCCCTCCAGCCATCCCGAGTCCCCCACATTGAAGGTCCCGTCCTGGGTGAAGGTCGAACCCCAGCCCGACGCCGCGCCGAGCGAAACCGAGTCCGCCGAAGGCGCGATCACAGTCTCGCTCACCGCTCCCGCGCGGATCGGCTCCGCACGTCCAGCAACTGAAACCAGGGCAAAGAAAGCAAGTAACACAAGCGTCCGTCCAGCAGTCATAATGCGTCAGTCCTCTTCTTCGGAGATAGCTGCAAGGCCGACTATAGAGCGCAGCGCGCTCGTCGCGGCCAAAACATGCCGCCTGTCCCGGTACGAAGGTACCGCACGCCCGCACGGGTGCAGTTACACTGTGGTCAGGCCAATCCATCGTGGCGACCCATACCAATCCGGCACCGGCGCCTGCCCAGGCTCGCCCCGCCGCGCCCCTGTCGTTCCTCGGTCTGGCCTGCGCCGTCGGCGTCTCCTCCATCTACTTCAACCAGCCCCTGCTCGGCGCGATGGCCCGCACCTTCCACTCGCGCCCCGAGCACATCGGCTTCGTCGCCGTCGCCACGCAGGTCGGCTACTCCTGCGGCCTGCTCCTCTTCGTCCCGCTCGGCGACGTCCTTGAGCGACGCGCCCTCATGATGCGCATGTACGCCGCAGTAGCAATCGCGCTGCTGCTGGTCGCCCTCGCTCCGCGCCTGCTCTTCGTCATCGCCGCCAGCGTGCTCGTCGGACTATTCGCCTCGGTCACCCACATCGTCCTTCCTCTCGCGCCCGATCTCGTTGCAGACAAACAGCGCGGCCGCGCCATCGGCGTCGTCATGACCGGCCTCCTGCTCGGCGTCCTGCTGGCTCGCACCTTCTCCGGCTGGGTGAGCAAAATCCACGGATGGCGCTGGGTCTTCGTCGCCGCCGCCGTCGTCAACGCCTCCTTCGTGCCGCTGCTCTGGCGCAAAATGCCGCGTCTCGAACCTCGCGAGCCCCTCCGCTACGCCGACGCCATGCGCTCGCTCTGGACCCTCTTCCGCACCGAGCGCCTGCTGCGCGAGGCGTCTTTCGTCGGCGCGCTCGTCTTCGCCTCCTTTAGCTGCTTCTGGACCACCCTCATCTTCCTGCTCGAATCCCGCTACAAGCTGGGCCCCGGCGTCGCCGGCAGCTTCGGCATCGTCGGCGCCGCCGGCGCCATGATCGCCCCCATCGCCGGCAGGATGTCCGACCGCCACGGTCCGCGCTGGGTCGCCAGCGCCGGCATCTCCACCCTGGTCTTCTCCTATCTCTTGCTCTGGGCCGCGGTCCAGATGCACGCGCCCACCCTGCTCCACGTCGCCGCCCTCTTTCTGGGCGTCATCATCCTCGATACCGGCGCCCAGATGACCCAGATCTCCAACCAGACCCGCATCTTCGGCATCAACGCCTCGGCCCGCAGCCGCCTCAACACGGTCTACATGGTCCTTTACTTCAGCGGAGCCGCCGTCGGCTCCTGGCTCTCCGCCCTGGTCTGGGACCACTGGAACTGGAACGGCGTCTGCCTCCTCGCGCTTGGCTTCATGGCCCTTGCCGCGCTGTTGCACGTCACCGGCATCCGCAGCCCGCTGCCCCGCCCCCGCCACAGCCCGGAATCCCCGGAGGCCTTCCTCGAAGCCTGATCCGCGACCTACCCTTCTAGAACTTGGCGGGACTCTCTAGCATTCGCGAGGGACCGTCATCCTGAGCGAAGGCGCCTCAGCGCCGCAGTCGAAGGACCCCGAACAGGCTCACTCACCTCTACCTTCAAGCCTTTTCCGCCCAGGAAATCGCGTCCATTGCTGACGCCGCGAACATACAGAGGCCCTTTTCACCCCGCGGACCCCGCCTCGCCTCACCCTTCCCCAAACCCCCGCGTGTACTTGCCCGTAAGGCTCGACCCCCCATCGCAGTCCACAATCGCCCCCGTAATAAACCGTGCACCCTCGCTCGCCAGGAAGATCGCCACCTCCGCAATATCCTTCTTCTCGCCATACGTGCCGAGCGGAATGGTCCGCCGGCACGCCTCTTCGGCCTCCGGCGTCGGCGTCAACCGGCGCATACCTTCGGTGTCCGCGATTGGCCCCGGCGAGATTGCGTTCACCCGAATCCCCTGCGGTCCCCACTCCAGCGCCAGGCACTTCGTCAGCATGTTCACCCCCGCCTTGGCCGCGCACACATGCGCCTGGTTCGCCATCGGCTGCACCGCCTGTCCCGCCGTAATCGAGATTAGCGACGCCCCCGGCTTGCGCAGGAACGCATGGCTCGCCCGCAGCACGTTGAACGTCCCCAGCAGATCGATGTCGATCACCACCTTGAACCCGTTCGCCGACATCCCCAGCGCCGGCGCCACAAAGTTCCCCGCCGCCCCCGACAGCACGATGTCGATCTCGCCATACCGCTCGTGCGTCATGCTCAGCGCCCGCTCCACCGCCGCGTAGTCGCGAACATCCGCCGCAAAACCCACCGCGTCGTGCCCCGCATCGCGCAGCCCCTGCGCCGCCACCTCGATTTTCTCCGCCGACCGGCTGATCAGCGCCACCCGCGCACCCGCCTCCGCAAACCCGTGCGCCACCCCCAGGTTGATGCCGCTTGACCCGCCCGCAATGAACGCCGTCTTCCCCGCCAGTACGCCATCCCGAAGCGCCATGCTCATCCGCCCACCCCCACTCTCAACAACCTCAGTATCTTACGTCCTGCACCGAACCTGTGGCGGAGCGCAACGTTTCATTCTAGAAGACCAACGCTGCTCCTGTGCCGCATACTGTGTGCGTGTCGGCTCCCGCGCTTCCGGCTCATCATGCCACCTGCTGCGCGCCTTCTCAGATCGTACCAATGAGGTCAAACTCATGAACACGTCGCCCCTGCCTTCGCCTGCGGTTGCAAGGCCTGCCAGAACGCCTCTCCTGAGCCTCGCGCTACCCTGTGCCGCGCTCGCAATTTTCCAATCTTGCCTTCTCGCCCAGACCCAACCCGTTCTCGCGTCTCGTGTGGTTCCCATCGTCACCGTCGATGGCCTGACCTTCCGGGACCTCAACCGGGATGGCAAGCTGGAGCCCTTTGAAGACTGGCGGCTGACGCCTTCGCAGCGTGCCGACGACCTGCTCCTGAGGATGTCGCTCGAGGAGAAGGCCGGCCTGATGATGCATGCCTCTGCGCCCGCCATTGGCTCGGCGATTGGCACAGGCCGCAACTACGACATCCCCGGTGTTCGCCGCATGATTCTCGCCGGCAACGTGGCCACCTTCATCACCCGCCTGGGCGGACCGGCGGCCGATCTGGCCACGCAGAACAACCTGCTGCAGCAGGAGGCGGAGCGGTCGCGCTTCGCCATCCCGCTTACCATCAGCAGCGACCCGCGCAACAACTTGCATGCCACGCTCGGCGCCAGCAACGATTCCGGCGTCTTCTCGCAATGGCCCGACATGACCGGCATGGCAGCGATCCCCGATCCCGCCGCCACTCGCCGCTTCGCAGATATCGCCCGCCAGGAGTACCTCGCCGTCGGCATCCGCATGGCGCTCTCTCCCCAGGCCGATCTCGCCACCGACCCCCGCTGGTCACGCATCGACGGCACCTTCGGCGAAGATCCCAACATCGTCAAATCCAGGGTAGAGGCCTACATCGCTGGCTTCCAGAACGGAGAGACCGGCCTCCATCCCGGCAGCGTCATGTGCGTCGTCAAGCACTGGGCCGGCTACGGCGCCATGAAAGACGGCCTGGACGGGCACAACGCGTATAGCCGAACCGCTGTCTTCCCCGGCAATAACTTTGCCCAGCATCTCATTCCGTTCGAGGGAGCCTTCGCCGCCAAAGTCGCCGGGGTGATGCCCACCTACGCCATCCTGCAAGGCGTGCAGGTTAACGGCAAACCAGCCCAGCCCGTAGGCGCCGCATTCAACAAATCCCTGCTCACCGGACTGCTTCGCGGGCACTACGGCTTCAGCGGCATCATCATCAGCGATTGGCTGGTCACCGAGAACTGCACCGGAGAATGTCTGCAGGGCGCAGCGCCGGGCGTCGCACCGTCACTCACCCCCGGAGCGTTCGGCATGCCATGGGGCGTGGAGAACCTCAGCGTCGCCCAGCGCTACGCCCAGGCCATCGACGCCGGCATCGATCAGTTCGGCGGCGTCGATGACTCGTCGATCATCGTCAAACTCGTGCACGACGGCACGGTCCAGCAGAGCCGCATTGACGTTTCGGCAAAGCGGATCCTAGTGCAGAAGTTTGCGCTCGGACTCTTCGAGAATCCCTATGTCGATCCCGCGGGCGCCCAGGCCACGGTCGGCCGCGGGGACTTCAAGCTCGCCGCGTTGAAGGCGCAGGAGCAGTCCATGGTGCTGCTCACCAATCCCCGCAAGCTCCTGCCCATTCGCACCGCGCGCAGGGTCTTTCTCATCGGCATCCAACCGGCCGCCGCCAGCAAGGCGGGTCTGCTTCCCGTGGCCTCCCCGGACGAGGCGGACTTCGCCATCGTGCGCCTGAAGGCCCCATCCCAGAACCTGCATCCAGGCTATTTCTTTGGCAGCCGCCAGCACGAAGGCGACCTCGACTTCAAACCGGATGATCCCCAGTTCGTGCAGTTCCTGGGCACCGCCAGGAGGCTGCCCACAGTGGCCGCAGTCTATCTCGACCGCCCGGCGATCCTCACCAACGTAGTCGACTCCGCTACCGCGGTCCTCGCCGACTTCGGCTCCAGCGACGACGCGCTGCTGGCCGTCATCACCGGCAAAGCCACTCCCGAAGGACGGCTGCCCTTCGAGCTTCCACGCTCCATGGACGCCGTACGTGCGCAGCTGCCCGACGTGCCCCACGACTCCAGGTCGCCGCTCTTTCCTATCCACTATGGACTTGCGTTTGGCAGCAGCGCCCCGTAGCGGCAGAGATCGGGCGCTGCCGGCTTTGCAGCAAGATGGTAGGCGAGGCAGGGATCGAACCTGCAACCACCGGCTTAGAAGGCCGGTGCTCTATCCAATTGAGCTACTCGCCCATTCCTCCGCGCGCTCACGTACGGGCACTCCTATTCTAGCGGCTCACCCGTCTTCTAGCGGAGCACCCGTCCTCCCTCACGATCGTGCCGCCGACACATGGTCTGGGCTCGATCGGCGCGCATCCGCCTTGATCGGCGTTAAGCCTTCGCTCTAGCGCCCCGAACTCCGGCTAGCTGGACAACTCCCGCCCCCGCAGAACCGTCACCACCGCCTCCAGCGCTCGGCCCCAGTGCTCATAGGCGTGTGCCGAATCCGTTCCCAGCGCCTTCACATACAGCGTCACCGCAAATCCCTCCTGCGGTCCCGCCAGGTCCACCAGCGCCAGCCGCAGCACGCATTCCACCATGGCGTAGGGCTGATCCACCGTCTCCAGCAGCCGCGCCATCCGATCCACCCGCTGCTGCTGCGTGTACAGCGAAACGAACAGCGCCCGTTCCCGGAAGATCAGGTCGATATAGCTTGCGAAGCCGTTCGGAGCCTCTGCCGCGGTCACCCGCAGGTTCACGCACGCCGCCTCAAGCTCCTCCGCATCCATCGTCCACGCATCGCACTTCGCGGTAAACACCGGCGACCGGTTCGCATTCAGCGCCCGCAGCGCCTGCATCAGCGCGGGGTGCTGCTCCGCCTCCGCAACCTGGTCCAGGTCGTACGGATTCTCCCGCAAATCGATAAACCTTCGCGTCCCCTCCGGGTCCGACCACGGCACCACCAGCACCGGATCGTCCGCCCCACACTCCACCGACGATTCAGCCAGCATCCCGCTATTATCTCAGGGCTGAACCAGGCACATCCGCCGCCGGAAGTAATCCACAGCGATACATTGACGCGCCTGGGCCGGTTCGGCGGGCCTTGGGGCCCGAAGAGGTTGTTGTGTTGACTCAGCCGAAGGGCGCACGCCACACCTACGGGGTGGCAGCGCTTTCGGTGGAGGCGGTGGGTTGGGCGCGGCGCGGGGGGGCTTTCCCAGCGTCGAGGTGGTCCCAGTTGATGATGGTGTTGAAGCCGAGGGCGTAGGTGCCCTGGGTCTGCCAGCGCCAGAAGGGACGGAGCGCGAACATGACGACGTGGCCCTGGCCGAGGGGTTGATCGATGGCGAGGGCGCGGCCGGTGATGGCCTGGCCGCCGGCCAGTTCGCCGGAGAGCAGGATGTCGTCGGGGCGTGTGGGGAATGCCATGACGACGCGGGGGGGAGCTGCGGCTTCCTCTCCGCCGAAGGCTCCGAAGCCACCGCCGCCGCCGCGGGCCAGGGCTGCGCGGGCGGCGGCGCCGTCGCGCTCCTGCGAGGGCAGTCCCTTGGGTTCGGCGGTGCTGTCGTCCCCGTCGTAGGGTGAGAGGTGGATGGGCGCGGCGTTAGGGGTGATGTCCTGGCCGACGCCGGGGACGGGCGGGCCGCCGCGTCCGAAGCCGCCGGCGGCGCGGGCGCTGAGCACCGGCTCCTGGCTGAAGTAGACGGGCATCTGGTCTCCGCCATAGCCGTAGACGATGGGGCTCTTGCGGTCGGAGATCATGGCCCGCATGAGCGCGCCCTTGGCGTAGAGGTTGCCGGGATGCTCGACGGTGATGCCGGTAGTGATGCCGTAGTCGGGCAGGATGGTGGTGGTAGAGCCCTCAGTGATGAGGGTGCCGCCGGCCTGCACGAACTTGACGAGCTCGGTGAGGCCTTCAATGCCCATGCCGCCGCGGATGTCGTCGCTCGAGTCTTCAGCGCCGAGGTTGGGGGTGAGCTTGGACTTCTTGTAGGGGATGGGGTCGGGGCCGGTCTTGGGGATGCCGTTGACCTGGGAGACGGAGCTGCCGCCGACCGAGGGGAAGATGATGACGTCGTACTTGTCGCGGAGATTACCTTCGCGGAGCTTCTGATCGGCGAAGTACGTGAAGGGAACGCCGTAGTGATCGAGCGCGGCGCGCACCCAACCCTCATCCTGCGTACGCTGCCAAGTGTGGACGTAGCCGATGCGCGGGACGGTGAGGGGGTGCGTCTTTACGCTGGGCGCGGAGGTGGCGTAGGCGGTGAGACCAAGTTCGGCGATGGAGGCGCGGACCTTGGGATCGCTGCCGTTGCGGAGGATGAAGGCGCCGGCACGGAGGTGATGGCCGTCGACGTCGAAGTCGTCCTCGGCGGCTTCCATCTTAGCGTCAGGGTTCTTGAAGCGGAAGGTGGTGAGGACGTTGTCAGTATTGTTTTCGACGACGAGGACGTCGCCCGAACCCTGGATGACGCCGGGAACGGCGATGTCTTTGGCGATGGCGGGCATGGTCTGATCGAGCAGCGACTTGTCCTTGACCTCCTTGACGACGACGTTGCGCATGAGCGGCATGGTCCAGCCGGTGTCGTCGTAGGGGAGGGGGTTGGCGACGGGGTAGTTCTGCAGACCGAAGTAGAGACTGACGAGGGTGCGATAGGGCTGGTCGGCGCGGATGACGTAGTCACCGGGGGCGACGTTGAGGCCGCCGAAGGTACCGGCCTGGGAGGCGGTTTTGACCTCGACGCCCTGATGCATGAGGTCGTTGACCATGTCGGCGGCGTTGACGCGATGGGCCTGCTCGGCGGGGATGACCCAGCCGTAGACGGGGCCGTTCCTTCCCGCCTCGACGGCGCGCTTGTTCTTCATCCAGTAGTTTTCGAGGTAGAGTTCCTTCTCCTTGGCGACCTTGTTGATGGCGAAGAGGATGGCGGATTCCTGGATGTTGGTGTTGTTGCGCGGGCCCCACTTAATGCTGGAGAGGGGCGGGTTGGGACGGTACCACTCGCGGCTGGTGGTGGTGGCGGGAAGCTGGAGTTTCTCGGTGACATCCGGGCCGTAGCTTTGCACTTCGTAGAAGCGGCCGAAGGAGTTGTGGGTTTCGGCGATCCAGAAGAGATAGTTGGGGACCCAGCCATCGTAGAAGCCGTAGGTGAAGACACCGGGCACGCCGCGCTTGGCCATCTCCATGACTTCGGTCTCGGCGAGCAGCCACCATTCGTCGATGGCGATGGGGTCGAGGGGCGAGTAGGGACCGGTGCCGGTGGAGACGTAGAGGTAGCTTTGCGCCTCGTGCAGGTCGTGCAGGATGGTGGGATGCCACTCGAGCATTCCTCCGGTGATGTTCTGGGTGAGGTGGAGGTACTGGCCCATGCCGTCGCGGTTGTTATCGTGCGCGACGTACTTGCCCCAGTACATCAGCGGCGGACGCGGCTTCTTGGTCTCCTTGCCGTAGTAGTAGGTGTCGACTTCCTTGTCGCGGCCGTCGGTTTCGACGACGGGCGTGATGAAGACGATGGCGTTGTTGCGGATCTCCTGGATAAAGGGCGTCTCTTCGACGATCAGGCGGTAGGCCAGCTCGACGAGCATCTGCGGGCCGCCGGTCTCGGGCGAGTGGATGCCGCTGGTGATCCAGTAGATGGGCTTGGCGGTGTGGATGAGCCGCTGGGCGTCGGCCTCACTGGTCTTGCGCGGGTCAGTGAGCGCGGCGAGGTCGCCCTTGTACTTGTCCAGATTCTTGATGGCCTCTTCGTTGGCGATGGCGAGAACGACCATGTCGCGGCCTTCCTCGCTCTTGAGCGGCAGGCGCCAGAATTTGGCGCGCGGCGAGACCTTGGCCAGCTGCTCGTAGTAGCTGTTGATCTGGGCGGTGTAGTAGAGCTCTCCGGGCTGCCCGGGCATGGTGCCGAGGAACTTGAGCGGGGTGGGAACCTTCGCGGAGGCCGGCAGGTGGTCGACGAGCTCGGTGGTGAAGCGCGGGTCGGAGAGATAGTCGTGAATCTTCTTCGTGTACTCCTCATCGTTGGGCTGCGCAGGCGCGGGCTTTTGGGCCTGGGCGGCGAAGATGAAGGCGGCGAAGAGGCAGACGGCCGCCACACGCACGAGCGGAGCCCTTGAGGCTGGGGAGAACCACGAAGTCTTTTTCATGGAACAACGTTATACCAGCAGCGGGACGTTGCGGTTGGGTTTTTAGGGTGGGGGTTTGGAGAATGCAGGAGCTTCGACTCGGTTCTGGCGTCAAGAGTTGAGGGCCCGGAGTTTTGGGGCGGAAGGCGTCGAGCGGTGTCGGCGAGGCGGGGGATTCGGGGTCCTTCGGCTGCGGCGCTGGCGCGACTTCGCTCAGGATGACGGGAGGTCGTGGAGTTTTGGAGATGCAGGTCCTTCGACTCGGCTCGCTCAGGATGACAGCGAAAGGGTGCTCAGGATGACGAGGATCGGCGTCACGAGATGGGGGGCTAACCGGCGGCGGAGACGCGGAAGCCGCCGCGGCTGACGATGGAGAGGCGCTCCATGGCGAGGATCTTGCGGGACTGGCCGCGGGCGTGGATAGCCCACGGGCCGACGGGGTCGAGCCGAACGTAGGTGGTCCAGTGGCGGAGGGCACGGCGGCGTTCGCCCTGGCGCTCGTAGGCGAGGGCAAGGTTGTAGTGGGCGTCGGCGTAGGCGGGGACGAGGCGGATGGCGGTCTGGTATGCGGCGATGGCGTCGTTCAGGCGCTGCATCTCGTCGAGCACGTTGCCGAGATCAAAGAAGGCCAGGGCGTATTCGGGGTCGACTTCGGTGGCGCGGCGGTACATGCGCTCGGCGAGGACGAAGTCGCGCCGGTTGTAGAAGATGGTGCCAAGGTTGATGCAGGCGGGAGCGTGGTCCGGCTTGGCGGCGAGGATGTCCTGGTAGGTCGCGACGGCCTCGTCGAGCGTGGAGGCGCTTTCTTCAAGCTGCACGGCGCGAACGAACATCTCCTGGATCCGCTGCATCTGCTGGAGGTGTTGGGGCTGATGATTGTGCTGGCCGGCGATGGAGGTGAGGTTGGCGAAGTTGCCGTTGGTGCCGGTGCCGGCCATGGTGTACTGGCGGCAGTCGGCCATGGCGAAGTCGAAGGCAAGTTGCTGGGTGAGGGCGTCGACGAGGGCGCCGCCATGGCGGAAGGCCAGGCGAGAGCCGCGGCGGACGGCGCTGGTTTCGGCCAGGGCGTTGCCCATGCCGGCGCGGCGCTGCATCTCGTCCACCTGGGCCTTGATGCTGCGCGCGGAGATGCGCCGGGAGCGCATTTCGCGCAGGGCACGAAGCTGGGCGAGATGCTCGAAGGAGTAGAGATCGGCTTCGGCGACGGCGGGGATGAGGCCGGCGCGCTCCCACGCGAGTAGTTGGCGGGGTGGCAGATGAAGGATGCGGAGCACGTCTTGCCGGGTGTATCGGGTCACGGGGGTATCTCGTTGGGCTCGGGCTACTCTCGCTGGCGTTGCCAAGGTCTATTTCGAGTATCCAATCAAGCTGAGCGCCGATCAAGCGGGATTGCGCTATCTCCTACAGAAAGAGGTGGATAAGTGGACAACGCGTACCATCCGTGGTACCTGTGGGGCCCTGCGGAAAGGGCAAAAGGCCGCGAACTGTGAGGCTCGCGGCCGGGGTTTGCTGATGGATTGTAGGAGAGCTATGACTTATGGGTCGTGGGCTGAGAGCTAAGAGCTAGAACTGAGAGCCGAAAGCCAAAAGCTAGAAGCCAGAAGCGCCGACGCCGGGAAGGAAGAATAGGGTTTGAGGCTGGGTTGGTCTGGAGTTATGCCTTGACCAAGCGGCGGCGAGCCACGCCGGCGAGGGCGAGTACGCCGCTGCCGAGAAGCACAAGGCCGGAGGGCTCGGGCGTCGAGGTGACGTCCGCGGGCGAGAAGGTGAAGCTGTCCAGCAGGATGACGTTTGAGTCCGACGTGACATCGAGGGTATGAAAGAGGTTCTGGGTTGGTCCAGCGGGGGCGCCTCCATCGAGCTGGAAGTCGCCGTCGCCCTGGAAGTAGTAGTCCTCGCCGTCGTTGTAGATGTTGATCTGCGAGCCGTCGGTGGTGGAGAAGCTGACGCCGCCGGCATCGAGGAAGGGGTCCTCCCCATAGAAGAGATTGTCGTTGCCCATGTAGGTGTTGGCGGGCAGCAGACCCTGCACGGTCGAGCCGTTCGCGGTGCCGGTAATGGAGGTGACGAGATACTGGCCGTCGGTGTCGGTGTCGGCGATGGTGGTCTGGCCGGAGCCGGAGATGCCAACGCCGTAGTAGTTGTAGTTGTATGTGGTGTCGGCATGCGCGACGCTGCCGGCGAGGAGCCCGGCGAACAGAGAGACGGTGAGGAAGATCTTGGTCATAGTGGCCCCGATGTGCTGCTTACTGAAGCAAGTCTCCCATCGCGGGTAACTTTCGTCACCACGACAATGGGTTACTGGGCGTGCCACGAAAGGCGCATGGCAGGCGGATGAATGACTGCGGGTGGAGCTTGCAGGCCGCGCCAGGTGCGCGAGAGACAACTCCGGCCGGAAGTGCGCACTCAGACCGAATCAGGCGCGGCAGCGGCTTATGGGCGAGCGCGCCGGAATGCGGAGAGCCAATGAGAGTCGCTGAGACGAAACATCTGCTGGCGATCAGTGTGGTGATGATGGGTTTTATGGCGGCCGGAACGGCGCGGGCGGACACTGCGAGGCTGGACCCGGCAAATCCGAACCAGGCAGGCCGGGACAAGAAGTTTGTGGCGGCGGCGGATGAAGACAGCCTGGCGGAGATCGACCTGGCCAGGCTCGCGCTGAAGAACAGCCAGAATGAAGATGTGCGCAGCTTTGCCGAGAAGATGGTGCAGGATCACGCGAAGCTGATGGACGCGATGAAGCCCTTCGCGGCGAACCTGGGTGTGCCGCCGCCGGCGCGCCTGCTGCGCTCCGGCCGGGACGAGATGAAGCGGCTCTCGCGCAAGACCGGTAAGGCGTTCGATCAGGATTACCTCTACACGATGCTGACCGAACACCACAAGGATCTGGCGGCTTTCACGAAGGAGCGGGATACCACCGCGAACGCCGATCTGAAGGCCGCGGTGGGCAATGCGATGGGCGTGATGCAAGAGCACACGACGATGATTGAGGGGCTGGCAAAGAAGTACAACGTTACCGGTCCGGCGGGTGCGCGTCCGCACACGTTCCACCCGGACTCATCTCCAGCGACGCCCTAAAGCGATCGCCAGAAGCGAATCGTCAGGAAAGATGTTGCGGTGCAGCGCGGGCGCGGGTGTGCAGCCCGCCCGAGCGGCGGCGTCTTTTCCGGAACTCCGAACGTCGAACGGGCGTATCGTGTCATTGAACTGGCATTGATCTAACTACGCGCGGCGTACGGGATGAACTGTACGAGGAGATGGACTGCACCAGGAGATGACGCGGATGCGGATGACAGACGAAATCTGGAAGTGGCTCGCGGTCGCCGGCTTGGCCGCGGCGGCGGTAGCCAACGTGGGCTGCCACATCGACTCGCGCAAGCAGAATGGCGACGAGAACGTGAAGATTGCGACGCCCTTTGGCGGCATGTCAGTGAAGACGGACGATTCCGTGGCCGAGGGCGGCGTGGGATTGTCGGTCTACCCTGGCGCCACGCTGGTGAAGAAGGAGAACGGCAAGGACAATGGCGCGGCCGACGTGAACATGAGCTTTGGCAGCTTTCACCTGGGGGTGAAGGCGCTGAGTTACCGCACGAGCGATTCGCCGGACAAGGTGATGGCGTTTTACCGGAAGGACATGGCGCGGTATGGCACGGTGATCCACTGCCGCAACAACCACACGATCGGGCAGCCGGACCGTACCCAGGATGGCCTCTCCTGCGAGCACAACGGCAACAGCCGCATGCAGATGAACGACGAAGATGCTAAGAACGATCAGCTGAAGGCGGGCTCGCTGTCGCACCAGCACATCGTGGCCATTGACCCCGAGGGCAGCGGCACAAAGATCGGCCTGATCGCGCTGGACCTGCCCGGCAAGCTGCTCTCCGGAAATGGGGACGAGGGCAAGCAATAGTCGCCGAGGGAGAAGAGCGCGGGTGCGGGGAGCGTCGGGCTCGTTACAATAGAGGGATGCCTGCCGTCTGCCATCGCTGCCACCGCGATCTTCCCCTGCCTGCGCAGGGTGGACACCGCAACGATGAAGATGCACTGCTGTTCTGCCCGCACTGCAGCGCGCCCCAACTGCTGCTGCCGGAGCATATGCGCGTGGTGGCGGAGACGCAGCCGAGCGAATCGACCACCGGGGCGCTGCCGCCGCCGCGCGTCCCCGGGAACCGCACCGGCAACGGCATCATCGATTGGCGCACCGCTGTTCCCATCGCGGCGATGGTTGCCGTCGTAGCTGCCGTGCTGACCGTGCTGGGCCTCAGGCTGGCCGGCGTGGCAATCTTCGGCTTCTTCTGGCTGCTGAGCGGCGCTGTGATCTCGATCGGCCTGTACGCCCGGCGCAGCCCGCAGGCGCGTATGGATGCGCGGGTGGGACTGCGGCTCGGCATCGTGACGGGCCTGCTGATGCTGGCGGCAACGGCAGTGGTGGGAGCGGGCGCGGGGCTGGTTCTGCGCTTTGGCACTCACAGCCTGGGCCAGTTCGACAAGGACAGCGCTGAGGCTACGCGGGCCGCGCAGACGCGTTGGCTGGCGTGGCTGAAGGCGCAGGGCCAGGACCAGGCGACGCAGGACAAGTACGTGAGCGTGATCAACTCGCCGCTGATGACCTCGCCCGAGATGAAGGCGGGCACGGCGCTGTTTCAACTTAGCTTTGAGGGCGCGCTACTGCTTCTGCTTTCGGCCGGCGGCGGCGCGTTTGCCGGCATGCTGCGGGCGCGGCGGCGGCTGGTCACGCGCGGCGACCCGTAGCGTCCAGGCTGCTATGATCAGCTTCGAAGGAATGGAGTTCGATGACGCCGGAAGCACAGAGACGACAGCCCAACCTGAGGGTAAAAGGCCGCCTGATGTCGGCATCAGAGATCGAGCGCACGCTGGTGCGGCTCGCCCATGAGATCGTCGAGAAGAACGACGGCGCGGCGAACCTGGGGCTGGTCGGGATCAAACGGCGCGGGGTGCCGCTGGCGCAGCGGCTGGCGGTGCTGATCGAGAACATCGAGAAGGCGCCCGTGCAGACCGGCGTGCTGGACATCAGCTTCTACCGCGACGACCTGACGACCTCCGGGCCGCGGCCCACGGTGAACAAGGGCGACATTGGCTTCGATGTCAATGGACGCGATATCGTGCTGCTGGACGACGTGCTGTATACCGGGCGCACGATCCGCGCGGCGCTGGACGCGCTCTTCGATCATGGGCGCCCGCGCAGCGTGCAATTGCTGGTGCTGATCGATCGTGGACACCGCGAACTGCCGATCCAGGCGACGTTCACGGGCCGGTCGATCCCTACCTCGTCGCGCGAGATCATCGAGGTGAAGCTCAAAGAGGTAGACAACGACGAGCAGGTGCTGCTGGTCGAGGTGGTGGATTAGCAGTGGCGAGTGGCGCTCGAGCACGGTCGCTGCTCAGTGTGGCCGATCTCAGCGTGGAGGACGTCGCACGCATCCTGGCGCTGACTGACCGGCTGGACCGTACACCGGCGGAAGAAAAATCGAGGCTGCTGGCGGGCCGCCGCGTCGCCCTTCTCTTCTATGAATCGAGCACCCGGACGCGCACCTCGTTCGAGCTTGCCGCCAAGAGCTTGGGCGCCATCACAACGCTCGTATCGGATAAGAGTTCATCCATCGAAAAGGGCGAAAGCCTGAAGGATACGGGGCTGACGCTGCGCGCGCTGGGCGCCGAGGCGATCATTCTCCGGCATCCGGCGAGCGGTGCGCCGTTTGTGCTGCAACGGACGACCAGCCTGCCGGTGCTGAACGCGGGAGACGGCATGCACGAGCATCCCTCGCAGGCGCTGCTCGACCTGCGCACGATGTTGGCGCGGCTGGGACTTGCGGATCGCAGCGTGGATGAGGAGCTGCTGTCCGGAGTGACGGTCACGATTACGGGGGACATCCGGCATAGCCGCGTGGCGCGGTCGAATGCGATGCTGCTGCCGCGGCTGGGCGCGGAGGTGATCCTGTGCGGCCCACCCGAGCTTCTTCCTGGAGAAGCAGCGAGCCTGCACCAGGGCATCGAGATCGAGCGAGACTTCGAGGCGGCACTAGCGCGCTCGCAGGTGGTGATGATGCTGCGCATTCAGCGCGAACGGCTGGTCGGACTGGAGGTCGATCTGGCCGCGTACATCGCCGCTTATCAGCTTACGGAAGAACGGCTCGCGCGGCTGGCGCCGAACGCAGTGGTGATGCATCCCGGCCCAATGATCCGCGGACTGGAGATTCAGGGCGAAGTGGCGGATTGCCCGCAGTCTGCGATCGAGGAGCAGGTGAGTCATGGCCTGGCGGTACGGGCCGCCTTGCTGGTGCGCGCCCTTGAAGCCGATTTGTAACAGTGATTGTCTCAGGATGAGGAGTTTGTAACCGGATGAGTAGCATGATAATTCGAGGCGGCCGGCTGATCGATCCCACGGCGGAGATCGACGCGCCGCGTGATCTTCTTTTGCAGGACGGCAGGGTTGCCGCGGTAGAACAGCCGGGTGCGTTGGAGGGCGTCAAAGCTGGTGAGATCCTGGACGCGAGCGGGCTGGTGGTCTCGCCGGGGTTGATCGACATTCACGTGCATCTGCGCGAGCCGGGTCAGACCTATAAGGAAACGATCGCCAGTGGAACGCGAGCGGCAGCGGGCGGTGGGTTTACTTCGGTCGTGGCTATGCCGAATACAGTTCCGGTGAACGATTCAACGGAAACCATGCGCTGGATGCTGGCGGCGGAGCGTGGGCCGCTGGTGCGGCTCTTCGCCATGCCCGCGGCCACGCTGGGCTCCCGCGGCGAACGCCTGAGCGACTTTGCGGCGCTGGCAGCAGAGGGCGCGCTTGGTTTTACGGATGACGGCAAGCCCATTCTTGGCGACGAGATCATGCGAGCCGCGCTGACTGCGGCCGCGCGGCTGGGGCTGCCAATCTCGCAGCACGCGGAAGACCCGGCGCACTCGAACGGAGCGGTGATGAACGCGGGCGCCATGGCGTTTCGCCTGGGGCTTCGCGGCTATCCCGCGGAGGCGGAGGCGTCTATCGTGCGGCGCGACCTGCATCTGCTGCGCGAGATCGAACGAAGCCAGCATCTGCGACCGCATCTGCACGTCCAGCACATCTCGACAGAGCTCGCGGTAACGGCCGTGCGCGAGGCCAAGGTGCAGGGGCTGCACGTTAGCTGCGAGGCTGCTCCGCATCACTTTGCGCTGAGCGATGAAGCGATCGGGGAGTTTGACACCAACGCCAAGATGAACCCGCCGCTGCGCTCGGAGACGGATCGCCAGGCGGTGATCGCCGGGCTGCTCGACGGCACGATCGACTGCGTCGCCACGGACCACGCGCCGCATGCCCGGCACGAGAAGGAGGTTGAGTTCGAGCGCGCGCCCAACGGCATTACGGGCCTCGAGACCGCGCTGCCACTGGCTCTGCGCATCCTGCACGGCGAGCATGGGATGACGGTCTCCCGTGTCATCGAGCTGATGAGCGCCGCGCCTGCGCGTATCGTCAAGCTGGCGGACGCGGGTTCGCTCGCGGTGGGACGATGGGCGGACATGACGATCTTCGCTCCGGACGTTCAGTGGAGTTTTCGGGCGGCGGACTCGCGCTCGAAGTCGAAGAACACGCCGTTCGATGGCGCGGCGATGCGCGGCATGGTCCGGGCAACGATCGTTGCCGGCAATGTTGTGTATCGAGCTGAGTCGGAGCGATAGGCAAGACTCGCTCGCGGCCGGGCAAGACAAATCAAAGACAGAAGCTAGAAGATGTCCATCTTCCGGGCCGTTTCAGTCAGGATCTCCAGCGCGGTGTCGAGTTGCTGGCGGGTGTGTTCGCTGGTCATGATGATGCGGACGCGGGCCTTGCCCTGGGGCACAGTCGGGAAGGCGATGCCGGTGGCCATGAGGCCCCGGGCGAAGAGCTCGCGGGAGAACTCCATGGTTTTGCGGCCATCGCCGAGGATGATGGGGATGATGGGCGTTTCGCTGGCCGGCGTGCTGCGGCCGCCGATGTCGAAGCCGGCGGAAGCGAGCTGCTGCTTGAAGTAAGCGGTGTTGGTCCAGAGCCGCTCGATGCGTTCGGGCTCGTTCTCGAGGATGTCGAAGGCGGCGATGCAGGTGGCGGCCACCGAGGGTGGGTGCGAGGTGCTGAAGAGGAACGGCCGTGCGCGATGGTAGAGGAAGTCGATGAGATCGCGCGATCCGCAGACGTAGCCGCCAAGCGCGCCGATGGCCTTCGACAGCGTGCCTACCTGCACGTCGACCTGGCCGTGCGCGCCGAAGTGATCGACTGATCCGCGGCCGTTACGCCCAAGGACGCCGCTGGCGTGAGCGTCGTCGACCATCATGATGGCGCCGTGGCGTTCGGCGAGCGCAGCCAGTTCGCCGACAGGGCCGATATCGCCATCCATGGAGAAGACTCCATCGGTGATGATCAGCTTGCGGCCGGGTTCGTGCTCCACTTCACGAAGCAGCTCTTCGCAGTGAGCGACATCCTTGTGGCGAAAGACCTTGATGGTCGCCCGCGAGAGACGTGCGCCGTCGATGATGGAGGCGTGGTTGAGCTCGTCGGAGAGGATGAAATCCTCCTTGCCGAGAATGGAGCCGACGGTGCCTGCGTTAGCCGTAAAGCCGGATTGGAAGACGACGCAGGCTTCCACGTTCTTGAACGCGGCGATCTTCTCTTCAAGCTGCATGTGGATGCGCATGGTTCCGGCGATCGTGCGCACGGCGCCTGAGCCCACGCCGTGCTCGGCGATGGCGCGGTGAGCTGCTTCGGCGAGCCTGGGGTCATTGCACAGGCCAAGATAGTTGTTGCTGGCGAGGTTGATGACCTGGCGCCCGTCGTAGGTGCACAGCGGCGCCTGCGCATCGTCCAGCTGGCGCAGCTTGAAGAAGGTGCCGGCTTGCTTCATCTGATCGAGCTGCGCCGTGAGATGTGCGAGCTGGCTGCGGGTGGCGGGCGGGGGCGCGGCGACGGTGGACATAGCAAAATCCTAAACCTTTTCGCTGCTCATCCGTGCGGGTCGATAGCCGGTGGAACGCGGAGCAACGGCGCGGCGTATGACGCCCTAGTTTTCGGTCTCGGGTTTGGCGGTCTTCGCGCTCTTGCTGGCTTTGGCGGGTTTGGCCGGGGGCGCAGGTGCTTCGGGCGCAGAGGGCGGCGCCGGCGCTGCCGGAACGACGGCCTGCGGCGGCTGCACCGCGCCCTGGTGGATGTCGATATCGAAGTGATTGGTGCGGATCATGACGCGCGCCGCACCATCGCCCACCGACCCATGCAGCCAGGTCCGGTCGTTCTGCGAGGTGGGCGTGAGGCCGAGGTCGTTCTCCACCTCACCGCCGCGGGTCTCGGCGTCAACCAACGCGCCGGCGTGCTCGGGCAAGGTCAGATTGACCGCACCGTCGCGGTTCTCGATGGAGACATTGCCCAGCGGCGGAGCGCTGGTGACGTCGACCGAGCCCTTGCTGTTGGCCACCTGGATGTCCCCTGCGACGCGGTCGAAGGAGATATTGCGGCTGGAGGTGCGAAGGATTGTAGGACCGACGATCTGGCTGCCGGTAAGCTCCGAGTTGGGGCTGATGTCGACCTCGCCGTCGAGCTTGGCCAGCGAGAACTGGGTGCGGCTGGTTCTGAAGTTGACCGGTCCGGCGAGATGCTGCAGGTGGGTTTCGCCGAAGAACTCGCCTTCCATCGAGACCTGCCCGGTGACATCGGTGATGTTCAGGTCCTGGGCATGTCCGCGCACCGTTACGTCGCCCGCGACGCTGTGCGCGGTAAACGACGCGTCGCTGTGGTTCAGGTGGGCGGTGACCGCGCCCGCGATCGAGTTCAGCTCGACGTCGCCGTGGTTCGCCGTCACCGTGACGGGAGCCCTCATGGCGGAGACGTTCACGCTGCCATGGTTGGCGGTGACGGTGAGCTTCGCGCCCTCGGGCATGGTGATGCTGAGGTCCGCGCTGGCGCCCGGCAGCGCCGGAATCTGGACGGTGAGCGCGTTCGAAACGGCCACGCCGGCCACCGTATCGGTGAAATGACCGATGCTCGGGTTCAGCTTCTGCGCCTTCTCGTCGGCGGCTTCGTCGGAGCGCGTCCACACCTGTTTGTTGACGATCATGTGCAGCTTGCCATCGGTGCTGGCGCCCACCACGGTGACGTCGCCGTGGGGGTTGTCGATCACCAGGCCGCCGCCGACGGGAAGATCTTCGTCGACCGGCTGCGACATCTCATGCTTTTCACCGAAGATCTCGTCGACGTTGTCAGGGTTGATGCTGAGGCCCTGCAGCAGATAGTCGTCGTTGTGGTAGGCGGCGGCGCACGCGCCCGTGACGGCCAGCAGGATGAGTAGAACGATGGCGCCGCCCCCGATGCCGCGGCGAACGTACGGTGCGGCGTCGGGCCGCGGCATCTGGTCGAACGCCCACTCGATGACCAGGACGACCCCGGCACCGACCAGCAGCAGCGGCCACCAGCGCCCGTACCAGTTGGCGAAGCTGTGCAAGGGCAATCTGCCGGTGCGGATGAGCAGCGCGACCACGCCGATGGCGAGGATGACTACGGGCCCGAGAATGGAGCTGCGGCGCATGGCCCTGACCTGCTGCCGGTATGCCGCGCGCTGCGCCGCAGCAGCCTGCACCACGGCCCGCGACGCCGCCTTGTGCGCCTGGTTCTGCGCCCTCATCTGGTCGCGCAGCCAGCGTCTCTGCTGCTTGGCGTCGTAGCCGTAGGGCGCGCCCGGGGGCGGCGGATACGGTGGAGGATAGCTTGCCATGTCAGTTCCCTCCCTGGTGAGGCTCTGGGCCGGTGGGTTCAGCCGGTTGCGCGGGGACGACCGCAGGCGCAGCGGCCGCAGCCGCGGTGGTCGGGACGGCAGGCTCGGCAGCGCTGGGTGGCGCGTAGGCCGGATAGACGGGCGGCTGTTGGAAGATGGCGCGATTGAGCAGCATCATGATGCCGGCGAGGATGATCAGCCAGGGCCAGCTATAGTGCCAGCGCACCCAGCCGAAGGTGTCGAGCAGGATGAGCATGCCGAGCGCGAGCAGCCAGACAGCCCCGCGGAGCGCGCGAAGGAGGCGGTACTGGTAGCCCGGCGAGCCATCGTCGGCGAGCGTCATGCCGCTGTCCGTCATCCGGCGGACGAAGACCCACACCCCCAGCCCGATGAGGACAAAGCCGAGCAGCGCACCGCCGCTGAAGCCGTGGAAGATGCCGGTGGTGCCGAGCAGAAAAAGCGTTCCGAGACCGATGAGCCAGATTGCCCCCGCGGGGAAACGGCTGCTGGGCTGCATGATCGGGACCCCCGGGGGAACGATGGGCGGCATACCAACGGGCGGTCCGTAGGGAATCTGCGTCGCGTAGGGGTAGGGCTGGGTATACGGCTGGGCGTAGGGCGGGGCGTATGCCTGGGAGTAGCTGGGCGGGTAGCCGGGTGCGTAGCCGGCGTTTTGCGCAGCGCCGTAGGGTCCGGCGTCGACGGGCGCGCCCCAGCTTGCACCTGCCGCAGCGGCGGGGTCGGGCACCGCGCCTGAGACCGGCGGGGGCGCAGCGCCGCTGGCGGTTCCAGTAAAGCCGCCGGCGCTGCCACCAAACCCACCCGTCGCTCGGCTGCCCGCGGGCGCTGTCCCGGGGGCGTAGCCGGCGGTGCCGGGCCCATGGCCGGAGCCCGTATTGACGCTGGCAAATCCAGCCGCTGCCGCCGCCGCGGCCTCGCGCGCCACGGCCCCCACGCCGGGTGAGTTGGGCCAGGCCTTGCCGAAGCCCATCCGCTCGCCGATGTCGTTCAGGCCGAAGGGGTTGGGCAGCGGGGTTCCGTCGCGGCGAGCCTTGGCGGTGTGGTGCGCTTCAATCGACATGTACGCCAGCCAGCCGAAGACGAACAGCACAAAGACATCCGTAACGTGGGCGAAGCTCACCAGCACGGCGAAGACCACCAGGTGCACGATCCCCTTCGCGTACTGCTCGTTGTACATCGCTCCCACGCCGGGCATGAGGCCGAGCAGCGCCGCCAGTCCAGGATTCGGCTCGCTGCTTGCTGCCGGCGGCCACGCGCCCGCGTTCACCGGGCGGTAGCCGCTGCCCGCAGTGGGAGGAGCGCCGGCCAGCCGAGCCTCTAGGCAGGGCTCGCAGAAGACCGACTGCCCCACGACACGCTTTGACTCGTTGTCCAGCGGCTTGCCGCAGTTCTGGCAATACGCAACCGGCTTCGCCCCGGCTGCATTGGCCTCGCCGGCTGCATTGGCCTCGCCGGTTGGATTGGCCTGGTTCTCTTCATTCGTGCCGTTCATACCAGACCTCCTTCTTCCCGCGTCCTGTTCAGGTTCTTCAGGGCCGCCGCGGCGTGCCCGTTGCGCCGCATCTTGTCATCCACCACCAGGAACTGCGGCCGCGCACTAGGCGCCTCCCGCTGGCTTACCCCGGGGCCGGCTTCGGGCTTCCTGCCGGCCGGCTCCTGCGGATCGGCGGAGGCTCCGGGCTTGCTCTCGGGAGCGGCCGGTTTGGTCTCCGGCAGCGGTTGCGGCTTAGGCTCCTGCCGGGGCGCCGGGGAGGCGAAGTCGTCCGAGTTGGTCTCGCGCAGGTCGTCCACGCGCGACTGCATCACGCGGACCACGCGCAGATTCTCGTAGTACCGGGTGGCCTCGGCGTTGGCCTCGTAGTAGGTGCGCTTCAGGTTGGCCGGCTTCAGGTCGCTTACCCGGACGCGGTTCAACTGCACCCCGGTCAGGTTCAGGGTCAGCGCGATGGAAAAGAAGGCCATGGCCGCGGTCATGGCGAGGCGCGGCTCAAACATGGCGGTGGAGAGCCTCGCGAACCTCGGCATCCGGCGCAGGTTAGGCCGGAACTGCAGCAGGTTGGCCGGCATCGCCACCGGATTCAGCAGCGGGGCGGCGGCGGGCACCATGCGGGGCTCATGCAGGGTCTGGCCGGTGGCCGTGCTGTCAGGCAGGCCGGCCATGCCGCTGGTTTGGGCCAGGATGCGTTCCATCAGGTGGGCCGAGGGCTCGGGCCGGGGAGACTTCAACAGCTCCAGCCATGCCGCCCCGCGCTGCGCGTCGGCAAGCATCTGCCTGCAGTCCGTGCAGGCGTTCACGTGCCGGTCGAACCAGGCCCGGTCAGCTTCCCCAAGGCTCTCATCAAGCGCTTCGGCCAGCATCTCCTCGCAGGCGATGCAGCCCGGCGCCTTGCCCGTGCTCTCAAACTCGTCGAACTGGAATGTCCTGGCCACTTACACCACCTGCCCTTCTATACGTTGCAACAACCTTGCCAGTTCCCCGCGTCCCCTGCTGATCCGGCTCTTCACCGTGCCTTCCGGGATCTTCAGCACCAGCGCGATCTCCTTATAGTCCATATCTTCCAGGTCGCGCAGGATCACCGCCTCCCGCAGATCGGGCGAGATCTTGGCCAGGGCGGCCTGGATCCGGGCTTTCAGCTCCAGGCCGGCAAACCGCTGTTCCTGATTGGGCCGCGTGTCCGCCAGCCGCTCGGAGACGGTCGGTCCATCTTCCTCCGCCGAGGCGCTCACGTCCATCGAGTCCGTCGCGCGGTCGAGCTTGGAGCGGCGATAGTTGTCCACCAGCATGTTCCGGGTCAACGTAGTGATCCAGGTCTGAAAGCTGCCTTTGTCCTGGTCGAAGCTGGCCAGGTTGCGATAGACCTTCAGGAAAACGTCCTGGGTGACGTCTTCCGCGTCCGCCGCGTCGCCGGTAAAGCGGTAGCAGATGCCGTAGACGCGCTTGTGCTGCCCGGCGACCATGCGGCCCCATGCGGACTGGTCTCCGGCCATGCACTGCGAGACCAGCAGCGCGAGTTCATCCTGCTCCGCCTGCTGTTCCGGTGTCCGTTGCACGCGAGCCTCGATCCATCTCCCCGAAGCCAGCAGTGTACCTGCACGCGCCTGCGCAGGCTCGCGTGCTTCAGCAGGCGCGGGCTGCTTTCCGGTCGCAGCGTCGCCGGCCCGTCGCATGGCGCTCCGCGAGGCCTGCTGCCTGGGGTCGCCGAGGCCCGGAAACGGAACCGCCATGTGAAAAACGCCCATGCGCATCCATACGCAAGGGCGTCTTCAAAGTTCCACAACGTTCACTTCAGTGAGCTGAGCTCTGGAGTTACTGCGGGGTTCCCGTAATCACGCCGCAGGCGATCCGGTTGCCCGAGTTGCCCGAGGGGTCGGTCTTCATGTCGTCGGCATTCTCATGCACCACGATCGAGGTTCCGCCATTGGCCAGGATGTCGTTGGGCGCGCCGGTTCCCATGGAGATCCCGCTCAACATGAACGTAGTCTTGTTTCCATCCACCGATACCGTGACATTCTTGGGCAGATCGCCGGCGTGCGGCCCCGCGGGATTCTTCGAGCCATGCTGCTTCGCGTCCGGGTTGAAGTGCGGCCCGGCAGTCTTGAAGTCCGGCGGATCGCAGAGTGGCTTCTGGTGAATATGCACGCCGTGATCGCCGCTCGAAACATTCTTCAGGTCCAGCACCAGCTTGACCTTGCCGTCCTTGGCCGCCGAGAACGTTGCCGTCCCCGCATCCTGGCCCGCACTCGTCTTCAACGGCACGACCAGGCCCTTGTCCTTCGCCGCGCCGGCCGGTACGGCCAATGCCAGCACCGCCAAACCAAGCATCGTCATTCGCATCATCTTCTCTCCCTTTGAGCTCTCATGTCCTAGCGATCCGCTAGCACGTAGAAGGCTAACAGCTAAAAAGCCTGTCTCTCGATGTATCCTCAACCCACCATGAAAATCTCGCGAATCGCACTTGCTCTAACCCTGCTCGCCATCGCCGGCACATGCAACTTCGCCGCCGCGCAACAAGGCCGCGGCGCCCGGCCGGACGCTGCCGCCGCACCCGCTGAGCCCAACGCGCCCAAGCCGCCGATGCTGAATCCGCTGCCCGCGGACGCCCACGTGGCTCAGCAAATCGAGTTTGAGGGCAAGACGTTGAAGTACACCGCCACCGTGGGCACGCTGCCGGTGCTGAACGCCGAGAACAAGCCCACCGGCGAGGTCGTCTTCACGTCCTACATCGTCGACAGCCCTGAGCACGGTCAAGCCGCGCCGAACCGGCCCGTCACCTTCGCGTTCAATGGCGGCCCCGGCGCGGCTTCGGTCTACCTGAACCTGGGCGCCATCGGACCCAAGCGCGTACCCTTCGGCGCCGAGGGCCAAAGCCCCTCCGATCCGGCGACGCTGACCGACAATCCAGGCACCTGGCTGGACTTCACCGACATCGTCTTCATCGATCCCATCGGCACCGGCTTCTCGCGCTCGCTGGTCTCGCCGGCGGAGTCGAAGACGCTCTTCTATGGTCCCGACCAGGACATCGCCTACCTCTCGAAGATCGTGTACGACTGGCTGGTGAAGAACGGCCGGCTGCAGTCGCGCAAGTACATTGCCGGCGAAAGCTACGGCGGCTACCGCGCGCCGCGGCTCACGGCGTATCTCCAGTCGCAGATCGGCGTGGCGGTCAACGGCGTGATCATGGTCTCGCCCGCGCTTGCGCCGACCTCCGGCTCGGACCAGATCTCGCCCGTGCCGTGGATGATCACGCTGCCTTCAATCGTGGCGGCCAACTATGAGCGCAAGGGCATGCTCTCGGCGGAATCGATGGCGCCCGTGCTGCAGTACGTGCAGGGCGAGTATGCGGTCGACCTCATCCACGGCTTCTCCGACCCCGCCGCCACGCCGCGCGTGGTGAAGAAGGTCACCGAACTGACCGGGCTTGATCCGACCTTCGTCAGGCAATCCGGTGGACGCCTGGAGACGCAGGCTTTCCTGCGCGAGGAGTTCCGCGAGACCGGCAAGCTGGGCAGCCGCTACGACCCCAACGTGACCGCCTACGATCCCTTCCCCTACGCGCCCTACCAGGAGACGCAGGACCCCATCCTGCTCTCCATCATCGCCCCCACCACCACCGCGATGGTCGACTGGGTGACGCGCGTCGTCGGCTGGAAGACCGACGGACGCTACAACGCGCTGTCCGACGAGGTGGCGCGGGCCTGGGATCGCACCAGCCGCAACGGCGCCTTCAGCGGCGCGGCTTCATCCACCGACCTGCGCGTCGCCGTCGCCACCGACCCCAAGCTGCGGGTGCTCATCGCGCACGGCTGGGCCGATCTATCCTGCCCCTTCATGGGCTCCGTGCTGACCGTCAATGAGATCCCCATCATGGGCGATCCCACGCGGGTGCAGGTCCACGAATACCCCGGCGGCCACATGTACTACGCGCGCACGGCCAGCTCCCTCGCCCTGCGCAAAGACGTCAAGGAGATGATGGACAAACACTAAAAGACAAGCGCGCCCGGCGTATACGTCCATCACTTCAAACCGCAATGGGGCCCTTGCCGGAGACAAGCCGGAGCGACGCTTCTCCAAGGAGTTCCTTCACGTGCGCGCCATCTTCATCAGCTATCGCCGCGAGGACTCCCAGGGCGAAGCCGGACGGCTGTTCGACGACCTCACCAGCGCCTTCCAGGAACAAGACGTCTTCATGGACGTCGATGCCATCTCACCCGGCCGCGACTTCCGCAAGGCTATCGAGGAGAGCGTCCGCGACTGCAGCGTGCTGCTGGCGATGGTCGGGCCGGAGTGGGTCACCTGCGCCTCCTCGAACGGCACGCCGCGCCTCGCCGACCCGGCAGACTTCGTCCGCGTGGAAATCGCCGAGGCCTTGCGCCGCGACATACCCGTGATCCCCGTGCTGGTGCGCGGCGCGCGCATGCCCACCATCGAGCAGCTGCCGCCGGAGCTCTCCGACTTCGCCTTCCGCAACGCCGTGGAACTGGGCCACGCGCGCTGGCGATCCGACGTTCAGCTTCTCATCCGCGCCCTGCGTCCCCTCGTGGGAGCAGCCTCCGCCGAGAACAGCACCGCCGCCGCCCAGGCCACACCGCAAGCGCGGGTTCACTTCCCGTCGTCTCCGCCATCCGTCGTGCCCTACGGCGTGCTCGAGCCCATCATGCCGCCCGCCGCGCCCCCGGTGGCCGCACCACGCCCATCTACTACCAATCCCGCATCCGCTATCGAGGCCAACGATCTCGACCGCCTGACGCGGGAGCTCGCAGCCTACATCGGCCCCATCGCCGAGGTGGTCGTGCGCCGCGCGGCCAGGCGCTGCGGGACGCTCCTTGAGCTCTCCCACCTGGCGGCGCAGGAGATCGAGCCGCCCGCCGACCGCGCGCGCTTTCTCGCCGTCTTCAACCGCTGACGATCACGCTTCGTCCAGCATCTTCAGCGCCTTCGCCAGGCTCAACTGCATCCGGTTGAAGGACGCCGTGACCGCGGCAATCTCGTCCTTGCCCAGGACCTGCAGCGGGGCCACGTTCTTCTCGCCTTTGCTCACGCGGTCTGCCGTCTCCGATACCCGCTTCAGCGGCAGAATGACCAGCCAGTACACGCCGCAATCCAGCGCAGCGAACGTCAGCAGCAGCAAGACGGCAAGGAAGATCAGCAACTGCTGATAGGCCTTGTCCGCCACCTCCAGCGGCACCGCCGTCGGCACCGAGATAATCTGCGCGCCCACCACCTCACCCAGCTTCCAGCCGAAGCCATTGTCCGGCCCATACACCGTGAGCATCGCCTTGGGCGCGGCTGCGGGGACGCTGTGGCACTCCAGGCACGAAGCCTGCGCCACCAGCGGCTTGGCCAGGTAGAGAACTCGGCCCGTCGTCGCGTCTCGCTCCCCGGTGATCTCCGCCATGCCCGGATGATTGCCCAGCTCGCGGATCACATCAGCCTCCCAGTCCGCGGCGCGATCGCGCAGGTTGGTCGGGTTCAGCGTAGCTTCCTTGTAGTCATACGCCGGGTAGTTCTTGCGCAACTCGCGGAAGGTCGTGGTTGCCCCAAAGGCGGGCACCGTCTCGGCGAGAAAGCGAACGCGATGACCTGGAACCTGGGTGAGCAGCGGCACCAGGTCGTTCGAGGTGTAGTTCCGCACGGCCGTGGCGCTGGCCATCATCAGCTTGGCCTCTTCCAGCACCTCGCGGTTGGCATTGCCGATCAGGAAGCTGTAGGCGAAGTGCGCGATCAGGAAAGCCCCCGCGCCCAGTACAGCCAGGAGGATCAGGTTGAACTTGAGTAACAGCTTCATGGAAATCCGCTCCGGTGCTTCAGAGTGGGCCCGGGGGAACTGAGAGAGTGTACAACAGGCGATCTGAGCCAAGGCGCCCAAACCCGGCCAGGAACACGACGTGCAACTGCTAGGCCGGCAGCGGCAGCGGCACAGCGTTGCCGGCTTCGTCGACCTCGAAGCTCTCCACGTGGAACTTCAGCAGGTTCGCCACCCCGAAGCTGGTAGTGATCGCCACGTCGGTGGCGTCGCGCCCAATGGCCATGAGGACGCGGCCCATGCGCTCGTCGTTATGCCGCGCGTCCATGGTCCACCAGCGTCCGTCGAGAAAGACCTCGTACCAGGCGCTGAAGTCGCCCGGGCCGCTGCTCGGCCGGCGGATGTCGCCCAGGTAGCCCGTGACGTAGCGCGCGGGGATGTTCATGGCGCGGCACATCGTAATGGCAAGATGCTGGAAGTCGCGGCACACCCCCACGCGTTCGGTAAAGACGTCCAGCGCCGTCTTCAGCGGGCGGGCAGAGCGGTAGTCGAAGTGGACATGGTTGTGCACCCAGTCGCGAATCCAGATGGCGCGCGCCCAGCCCGGCGTGGTGTGGCCAAAGAGATCGCCGGCCACCAGCGAGAGCTGATCCACCTGGCAGTAGCGGCTGGCCAGCAGATACTGCAGCACATCGGTAGGCAACTGCTCCACCGGGTGCTGCTGCGCCTCGGTCTGGATGGGGTCGGGCACTGCGGCTGTTTCCACCAGGCTCTCACCGCTTAGCCGCAGATGTCCGGCGGGGCCAAGGAAGCGTGAGCACCGGTTCCCGAAGCTGTCCACATACTCATCCACCGGCAGCGCGCTGGTGCGCTCGCCCTCCACGTGCTCGACCAGCAGCGTCTCCGGAAAACGCAGGCGCTCGTCGAGCGAAGGATGCAGGCGCAGCAGGCCGATCATGGCCGCGGGCTGGGGCAGATCAAACTCGATCACAAACTCGTTCCGAATCACCATCGGGCATCCCTCGTACCTGATCTGAAGCCTGGGCCTGAAGCTTAGAAAACGCGCGAGAAACTTAGGACGCGCACGAGTGGAGATCATTCGTTCTCCCCAGAGTACAGCCTTTCCGCCATCGGAAAGCACCCGCCGCCGCGATACACTGGGGGTGCATGAACCTGAGACGAATCCTGCAGTTGGCGCTCACCAGCTTCGTCGGGCAGGGCATCAGCATCATTACGCAGCTTCTCATTCCGCCCTTCTTCCTGCGCTTCTATCCCACCGGCATCGAGGTCTACGGCGAGTGGATCACGCTCAGCGCCTCGATCAACTACCTGGGCACGCTGAACTACGGCATCCAGACCTACGCCAACAACCAGATGACCATCCTCTATAACCGGGGAGAGCTTGAGGCCTCGAAGGCCGTGCAGGCCAGCGCGCTGCGTCTGCTCGGGCTCTTGATCCTGGCCTTCTGCGTGGTGGGAATGGTGGTGTTCGTCGTCCCCGTATCGTCCTGGCTGCGGCTGCGCCACGAGTCCTCCACCGCGGCCTCGTGGACGCTTTATCTGCTGATTGTGCAGATGGCGGTAAACATGCTCTTCTCCCTGCTCACCAACAGCTACATGGTCGTCGGACAGCTGCATCGCGGCAACTACTGGTCCAGCGCGCAGCGCCTGTTCAGCACGCTGGCCATGGGCGTGGCGATCTGGCAGAGAGCTTCGTTTCCCACCCTGGCGCTGGTGCAGCTGGGGTCGCTGTCGCTCTTCTTTCTGCTGGTGCTGGTGGATGTGCGGCGCACCGCGCCCATCCTGCTGCCGTCGCTGCGCTACGGCACCTGGCGGCAGACGCTGGCCATCCTGAAGCCGAGCGGGCACTTCGGGCTCATCGCCATGGCCGGCTTCCTCACCTGGCAGGGACCGGTGATCGTCATCCAGCGCATCCTGGGCCCGTCCGCGGTAGGCGTCTTCGCGCTGGTGCGGGTGGTGTTCCAGATGTCGCGGCAGATTCTTTCGGTCGCCAGCAACATGGTGTCGCAGGACATCACCATGCTGTTTGGCCAGCGCAACTGGGTGACGCTGCGGCGGCTCTACGACCTCTCCGAGCGTGTGGTGCTGTTTCTGATCCCGGTGGTGAGCGTAGGCAGCCTGCTCATGTGTCCATTCCTCTTCACCGTGTGGCTGCACAAGCGCAATCTCTATGAGCCGCTGCTGTGTGTGCTCATGGCGATGGTCTCGGCGGTGCTGGGCATCAAGGAGCACAAGACGCAGTTCCAGTCCTCATCGAATGAGCATGAGCAGCTTTCCTTCTTCATCCTGGGCGGCTACACGGCCATGCTCATCGCCTCGGTCTTTGCGCTCAAGGCCTGCGGGCTGCCGGGCTTCATGGTCTGCTGGATCACGTGGGAGATCATCCAGACCATCTTCGTCGTCAATCTCAACGCCCGGCTCTTTCCGCCTGAGCTCAAGGTCTCCATGCATCCGCTGCGGCGCCTCGCCATCTTCATGATCCTGGCGTTCGCGCTGGCGCTCTTCCCGGCCTATCGCGGCATCGGCTGGTCGCTGCCCGTGGTGGTTGCCGTGGCCCTCGCGCTTACCGCGCTGCTGGGCGCCGCAGCCTACTTCGCCTTTGGGATGGGCGAGGTGCGCGAGATCGTGGCCGGCCGGTTTCGGCGGCGCTCCGCCGTGTCCACCTGAGCGCCCGCGTGCCCATGCTCAAAGCCCAGCTCGCCCTCAGCCGCATCTTCGCCCGCCTGCATCGCTTCCCGGCGGCGGTGGTGGCGCTCAGCTGGGTTCATCCCCTGGCGCAGCTCTCTGAGGAGTCGCGCCTGCGCTTCTCCTACGCGTGCATCCTGGCCCGGCACAGCCGCCCGGCGCGCAACGCCTTCGCGCGCATGCTGCGGCGCAACCGGCCGCCTGGTGCCGCGCCCGCCAGCTCTTCCTCGTCCGCAAGCTCTTCCTCGTCCGCCTCGAGCTTTTCCGCGCCTGCCGCGCTCTGGCTCAGCTACACGGCCTGGTGCTTTGGCCGGCTCAATCTATCCCGGCTCATGAACCGCCGGATCGAGCGGCTCTATGCCGGCTCAGAGGAGGCGCTGATCGCGGCGCGTGAGGCCGCATTCGCCGACGGCATCACCAGCGGCCAGCTGCGGCGCGACCTGGCGGACCGGCTTGCCGAGCTTCCTCTTCCCGTGTCCTCGCCGCTCTTTGTGGTGCCCGTCAGCGCAAAGTACCTCGAGCTGTTCGAGCTCTGGCACGCGCAGCTGCGCCAACATGCGGAGGGCAGCCTGCTGGTGCTCGCCATGGACCCCGCGGCCGCAGGCCAGCTTGCGCAGCGCGGCATAGCCGTCGTCGATCTCTCCGGCTACTTCGGCTTCGATGGGGCTGGACGCATCGAGGACTACTCCAAGCGCCATCTCTGGATCCTTCGTGTGTTCATCCTGCGCGAGCTCGTGTCGCGCGGCCACTCGGTGCTCTCGATCGATCTGGACGCGGTGATCGTGGGAGACCTTGCCCCGCTGCTCGACAGCCTGCCCGCGGCGGATATCGTCGCGCAGAAGGACTACTCCATCCCGGTCGACGTGGCGCGCCGGCTCGGCTTCGTGATCTGCTGCGGCTTCCTGGCGATCCGGCCCTCGCCGGCCGCTGTCCGCTTCCTGGATGACTACGCCGCGCTGACCGCCATCGAGCTCGACGACCAGACCGCCATCAACCACCTGCTGGCGGACAGCCCGCCGCAGGATGCGGTGACCACGCCCGAGTACCTGGCGTTCCGTTCCCATGGTCTCGCCTGGGTTCTGCCCGATCCGAAGCTGATCTCACGCCAGCTCGATGGAGGATCCGTCATCCGGCACTTTCAACAGCCAACCCCGGCGCTTCCGATCCCCGAGCTGCGCCGCCGCCTCGGCCTGCCGCCGCAGCCATAGGCCTGGGGTCATCAGCCTTGGGTCACGCGCGTGCTAAAAGCGTCGTGCAACTTCTCACGGTATCCGCACCGGTTTCCACGTCGACACCAGAAATCACCATCGCCACCGAACGCTTTTTGCGCTTTACCAGGTCCAGCGTCCTACCGGACAGCCAAAACCTCAACAAAAACGTATGTTCCACGTGGAACAATCGCGCCTCACCGCGCCAGCTTTTTCTCGAGAATTTCTGGAATTAACTCGCCTTAACTCACCACAACGGCCTCGTCAACACCGGCTCTGAGGACCTCCGCCTTGTCCGTCTTCTCCCACGTAAAGTCATCGCCGGTGCGCCCAAAGTGCCCGTACGCCGCGGTCTGCTTGAAGATCGGACGGCGCAGCTGGAGGGTTTCGATGATGCCCTTGGGCGTCAGGCTGAAGTTGGCCCGCACGAGCTCTTCCAGCTTGTCCGCGTCGATGGTACCGGTGCCGAAGGTATCGACGAGCACGCTGACCGGCTCGGCGACCCCGATGGCGTAGGCGAGCTGCACCTCGCAGCGCTCGGCCAGGCCCGCGGCCACAATGTTCTTAGCCACATAGCGCGCCATGTAAGCCGCCGACCGGTCGACCTTGGTCGAATCCTTGCCGGAGAAGGCACCGCCGCCATGCCGGCCCATGCCGCCGTAGGTGTCCACGATGATCTTGCGCCCGGTGAGGCCGGAGTCACCCATGGGTCCGCCGATGACGAAGCGTCCCGTGGGGTTGATATGGAACTTCGTGTTCTCGTCAAGCAACTCCGCCGGAATGACGGCGCGGATGACATGCTCTTCAATGTCGGCGCGAAGCTGCTCGTTGGTGACGTCTTCGTCGTGCTGGGTGGAGATGACGACTGCATCGACGCGCGAGGGCTTGCCGACCTCGGCATACTCGACGGTAACTTGGCTCTTGCCGTCGGGGCGAAGGTAGGGCATCTTGCCGGACTTGCGCACCTGGCTGAGCTTCTCGCTGAGGCGATGAGCAAGCGAGATGGGCAGGGGCATCAACTCCGGAGTCTCGTTGGTGGCAAAGCCGAACATCATGCCCTGATCGCCAGCGCCGCCGGTGTCGACGCCCTGCGCGATGTCCGGAGACTGCTTGTTGATGGTCGAGATGACGGCGCAGGTGTTGGAATCGAATCCGTACTCGGAGTGGGTGTAGCCGATCTCGGCGACGGTGGCGCGCACCAGGCTTTGGAAGTCCACGTAGGCCTTGGTGGTGATCTCCCCGGCGATGACGACGAGGCCGGTGCAGGTGAGCGTCTCGCAGGCGACGCGGCTCATGGGATCCTGCGCGAGGCAGGCATCGAGGATGGCGTCTGAGATCTGATCGGCGATCTTGTCCGGATGGCCTTCGGTGACTGACTCACTGGTAAACAGAAAACGGTCGCGTTTCGCCAAGACAACATCCTCCAATGGTGCGTTTTATCACTTCAGTTTACCGCAGGCGCGTCCTCGTACAGGCATGGCGCGCGAAAAAGAGACATCGGTTGGATGACAAGGTGACGGCGAAAGGACGTGAACTTGCGATAATTCAAGCGTGGGGTGGGGCAGGCGCCTTTAGAATTGGCTTAGCGCCACCCAAGCACGCCATCCATGCACGTCACCCAACCGATCACTGATCCCCGAAGTCCGGTAGTTACCCCCGGCGTGCCGCGCCTGCCGGTGCTGAAGGCGCTGACCTCGGTACGCTTTTTCGCGGCCTTGCACGTATGCCTCTACCACCTGGTGCGGCCATTTGCGCGTTGGGGGTGGCTGGCCGCCGCGATGGCGGCGGGCTATAGCGGCGTCGCCTTCTTCTTCTTTCTTTCCGGATTTATTCTGACCTACGCGCATGCGACGGAGTACGAGCGCGGCAGGGGCCATGCGATCAAGTTCTGGGTGGCTCGGTTTGCGCGGATCTACCCGGTTTACCTCTTCATCATGATGATTGAACTGATCATGAACCTGGGGGACATCCGGCGGGTTCCCTTCCACGCGATTGCGTTTGGCGCCGACCTGGTGATGCTGCAGTCGTGGTCGATGCGCATGGTGAATTTCTTTCATGCCGGCGCTTGGACGCTCTCGTGCGAAGCGTTCTTCTACTTCATCTTCCCCTTCGTGCTGATGCGGCTGCGCCCGCGGAGCCGGGGCAGCGCTGTTGCGCTATCGGTCTTCTTTTACGCGCTTTCTATGGTTCCCCCTCTGATCGCACTGGTGCGGCATCCACAGGCCGCGTGGGTTGAGAACGATGCCGCGCCGGGGTCGCTGTTCGTGTTTACGATCCGGCGACTGCCGATCCTGGCCGTGCCGGAGTTCCTGGCGGGGGTTTCGCTAGGCTGGCTTTTCCTGCGGTTCAAGCCGCCGGTTCGGGCCTCGGCGGTGATGGCAGCACTGGGGCTGGTGCTGATCGTGCCTGCACTGCTGTTTTCAGACCACCTGCCATTTGTAGCGGTTCACAACGGACTGTTGATCCCGATCTACGCGCTGTTGCTGCTGGGCCTGAGCCAGCCGAACTGGATGACACGCCTGCTCTCAGGCCCGACCATGGTGTTGCTGGGCGAGGCGAGCTTCGCGCTTTACCTGATCCACATCACGCTCGCGGCGATGGTGATGCCGTTTGGTTACGACCATGGCATGCGGGAGGCGGCGGCGGTTCTGGTGGTGTCAATCGCGCTTTCGATCGCGACCCACGTGTATCTTGAGAGGCCCTGCCGGCGGTTCATCCTGGATTGGTGGGCGCGCCGGCATCCAGCGCAGCTCAAGGCGCTGCCCTGATCGAATCGGCGGGTCAGTTTCCGTCCGGAGCAAAGGCGGTTCGGTGAGTGGCAACTTCGGAGTCGTACTCGAAGCGCCGCTTGAGCCTGAGGAAGCGCACCTCAAAGAGGTCGTAACTGAGCTTGGCTGCGAGGAAGGTGACGGCGAAGGCAATGGGCAGGGTGATGATGCCTCCAAGTGCTGTGGAGTGGGTGCGTGCCGTGACGAAGATCAGCACGGCGATCCAGGCTTTGGCCCAGACCACATGCCAGACGTAGAAGCCGTAGCTGTACCTGCCGAGCACCCGCGCCGGGCGAAGGTGAAAGATACGGTAGGCAGCCGAGCCTGGACGCAAGGTCATCCCGATGAGGCCAAAGGATGCGATGGCCACGACGGTGAGGCCGACGGTGAGATACCAGGGCGAAGAGGAAGACGGGGCATAGCGGAAGACCAGCAGAGTGGGGATAAACCCGGCGAGGAAGATCCACTTCATGGCGCGCTGAATGGCATCTGCCGAGGGTCCGCGGAGCAGCAGAGCAAGCAAAGCTCCGAAGAGCATGTCGTCGAGCCTGAAGGGGAGGGCGCGCAGCATCCACACCTCGGACGTCGCAGCGGACCAGACATGCACCAAGGCGAGGCGCAGGAGGAAGGTGAGCGCACAGAGGATGCCGGTGGTCCAGAGCAGTTTAACCCGGTCGCGGATGAGCCAGACGACCACGGGCCAGACCATGTAGAACTGCTCCTCGACGCAGAGGCTCCAGAGATGCGCGATGGAGGCCTCCGCGGCGGGGTGAACGGAGCTGGGTATGTCGTAGAGCGTGAAGTCAGCGTTGGCGAAGAAGTTGCCGAGGTAGACGAGGAACCAGGCCTGCTTCCAGCGCCACTGATAGTGGAGGATTGGCGTGAGCAGGGCCAGGATGGTGAAGAGCAGGTAGACGATAGGGAAGATGCGCACGCTGCGCCGGGCAAAGAAGCGCTTGAAGAAGTGGCTGTCGTTGCGGGTGTCGAAGAGAATGCCGGTGATGAGGAATCCGGAGAGCACGAAGAAGACGTCGACGCCAGAGCCGCCGTGCTCGCGCAGCGTGTTCATGAGCTTCAGCACGGGTCCGCCGTGGGTTCCGCCACCGCCGAAGTGCGCGGCAAAGACCATGGTGACGGCCAGCGCCCGGATGCCGTCCAGCGCCGGGAAGCGCGTCCTGAAATCGATGGGGAGGAACGGCTCTCGTGCAGACGGTATGGTGGGACCTCCGGCGGGATGAAAGCGCGCTGCGGCGATGCGCGCGAGGTTCAGCGGTCTGGATGTGACTCTCATCTTTATACCCGAGCGGACCGGGTATCTAAAACGGCCTGATGCGGGCTTGGAGAACGAATCGCCAGAGAGCCCAGGTGGCGGCGAGCAGAAGCAGGAGGAGCGCAAGAACGCCGAACCAGCGGGCGCCTCCTCGTGGCCGGGGCGCAGCGCGGTTCTTCTTGACGTTGGCTGCGAAGGCTGCCCAGGCTTCGTCACTGGGCTGGTCGATGGGCCGGGTATCCGGGCCGAGAAGACGGGCACGCTCTGCGTAGCTGGCCTGGAAACGCGGCATCCACTCGTGCTCGTCGAGCCCGACGCAGGTGAGGTAGGCGCGGACGATCCCGCGCCGGAACACTCCGCCGGGAAGAAGGTTGTATTCGCCGTGTTCGAGTGCCTCGAAGTAGCGCGAGTTTACCTTGGTCTGGGCGCACAAGGCCTCGAGCGACACGCCGCGGCGTTCTCGCTCAAACCGCAACTCGCTGCCAAACGCTCCGAACGCAGCTCCGGAATCCGCCCCGAAATCCGCCATGCTCTCGTGCACCTTCTGGCCAAACGCTACGCATTCGTTCCCCTTTAAGCTAACTCAAAATGCCCCATAGGTGGGGCAACAGGGCTCTCCGGCGACACCCTCGAGCGCAGCGCCGGCGTCCGGCGGGGCGAAGATGGGCTTCGCGGCGGCACTGTTAGACTTCTAAGATCGATGCGCTTACCCGTACCAGAGCGGTTCAAACCCAGACCGGCTGCGCTGTTTATCCTCCTCGTCTTCCTGGGGCAGCAGGTGACCGGGACGGACATCCAGTTCTCGCTGCTTACGTCGGCCTACCTCACGCTGTTCGTTGTGGGCTTCAACATCGGCGGCGGCCTGCTGTATCCTTCGGGCGCCTTTATCTTCTTCAACGGCGTGCTCACGGCGATTCTCGGGCTCTGCTTCAAGATCCTGCTGGGTGTGCCAGGCGAGAAGTTCCTGCTGAACGGAAACAAGACCATGCTTTGTTACTGCGCGGGCATGTTGAGCATGGTCGTTGCGATCGGGGTCAGCACGAGGTTGCGGACACGCACCGGGTTGCTGGCGAACATTGCTGCGGGACCAACGATGAAGCGCGCCGCCGTCGGCTGCCTGTTCTTTGGCATATTTTTGCAGGTCCTTACGGCCACGTCGTCAGAGGGCTCGCTAGGAAGCGCCTTCCGCCAGATTAACCACTTCGTTCCGGTGGCCATTTTGCTGGCCACCACCTACGAAATCAAGCGTTCCGACGGCAAGAAGAGCGTTAACTGGATTGTCCTTACCGCGATAGCCTTTCTGTTTTCACTGGGGCTGCTCTCCTTTGGCAAGGAGAACATGTTCCTCGGCGTAGTCACGTGGATGGTGGCTGCCGTCTCTCTGCGATACGACTTTGGATTCAAGCAGATCGCCGCACTGGTGCTGGCGGGTACATTTCTGGTGTATTACATGGTTCCGTATTCGCAATATGTGCGGACCTTCAGCACGGAGAGCCGGTCGGAAAATTTCGCGACGGCTTTGCACTATCTGTCTGATCTGAGCGAGACGCGAGCCCTTTTTCTGGCGTCGGAGGAAAAGCGCGATATCACCGGGGAACCCCACCTGTTTGGCACGCCGGAAGGTTTCATGGATCGCCTGAACATGCTGGCGTACGATGACGCGTTGATCAGTTATACGGATGAGGGTTACGTCTTCGGCTTGCTTCCCACTTTCTACTCCTACGCCAACATCATTCCGCACTTTATCTGGGCCGGGAAGCCGAGCTTCGCCTACGGGAACAATTTCGGACGAGAGCTTGGTGTGATCACGGAAGACGATCTCACGACCGGTATCTCGTTCAGCCCGGTCGGCGACGCCTACCATGAGGCGACCTGGTTTGGCCTGCTGGTGGTCTGGCCGCTGGTGATCTTCCTTTTTTTCTTCACAACCGACTCGCTGACGGGGAGCGCGCGCGATTCGCCGTGGGCGCTGCTTCCGATCACGCTTGTCTCGCATACCGCGCCTGAGGGTCTGATGTCCGGGACAATATTCCTCACGACCTATGGCATCTTGGGCCTGCTGATCACTGTCTGGTTTGCGAAGTATCTCCTGCCGATTGCCGCCGGTGTGATTACCGGGGCGGAGCGTACCCGGGTGCGCGCGCTGCCGGACCTGCGGCCGGCGATTCGCAGGAACAGCCTGCAGCCCGCGGTGCCGGCACCGGGCGCGGATGCCGCTACCTGACGGTCTGACGGTCGACGCGGCAGCAATGATTCGTCTCAACATCTGTTCGAGCGAGGTGTCAGCCTGTCTGGGTGTGGTTCGCTGTTTGCGGCCTGGAGCCCGGGATGCGGAACTGCTCTAGAATGCAAAGCGTAGCCGAAGGATGGTTAATCCGCCCCCAACCCGTCAGCGCAGGGCTCGTACCACCCGCGCGATACACGTCCTGCTGCTGACCGCGGCGGCAGTGTTTCTAGGCCTCCATTTCGTTCATCTGGCGGCCGATTTCCCGAACCAGTCGCGCTGGATGGACTGGTCGAAGTATACGGACGAAGGCTGGTACGGCGATGCGGCGATACGTCATTACCAGCTTGGCCATTGGTATGTTCCGGGCGACTTCAACCCGGCGGTCGCGCTGCCGGTGTGGCCGCTGCTGGAGGGCCTGGTGTTTGCGTTCACAGGCGTCTCGCTGATCGCGGCGCGAGCCCTGACGGTGGCTGTCTTCGGAGGCATACTAGCGGCATCCTGGCTGCTTCTCAGCCGTACCCGGCCGGCCGGCTCAGCGGGCTTTGCCGCCTCAGCGGCCGTTCTGCTGCTGGCTGTGAGTCCTTTCTGCTTTGTGTTCACCCGGTTGGCGATCATCGAACCGCTGCTTATCTTGATGACGCTGCTGGCGCTGCTGACCGCGAGCCGGATTCAACTTCCACCGGAACGCGCAGGCCTTGAACATGCGAGCAGCGGCAGCTTCTTCGCTGAGACGGTGCGGGCCATCCAAGCCAATCTGCTGCCCATGATTATGCTGGGAGTGCTGTTGCCGCTGATGGTGCTTACGAAGACCACAGGACTCTTTCTTACGCCCGCCGTGGCGTGGATGCTGTTGGCCTCCGCCGGGTACCGCCTGTGGCCTTTCCTGCGACTTGCTCTGGGGCCTGCCGTGCTGGGGCTGTGCCTTTGGCTGGCGTACTTCCTGCTGATCGTGCGTCCGCATTTTCTGCTGGATTACCGCTATCTCTTCAGCGCCAACGCCTACACAGGAATCACGCGTGAGAACTTCGGCCAGGTGCTGCTGGGCACGGTGAAGTACGGCATGTGGATGGGGCGCATCTTCTATCCCTTGGGGGGTGCGGCTTTGATCTTTGCGCTGCTCCGCGCACGGGCCTTGCGGCAGCATCCAGTGATCCCGGCGCTGCTGCTCTGGGTGATCGGGTATGCGGCCTTCCTGGCGTACCACAACAATCTGCAGCCGCGTTATTACCTGGTAGTGGCGGTTCCGCTGACGCTGTTGCTGACCGCCGTTTGCGAGCGTGTGGTTCTGCCGCTGGCCTCGAGCCGAGCTGCGCAGGTGACCGCTGCGGCAGTGCTGACGGGTTGGTTCGCGGTGATCATCGTGCGCGATGCGAGAGAGACCGTACACTTTGTGCGGCACCCTGAGTACACCCTGCTCAACGCGGCGCGCGAGGTGCGCGAGTACATTGATCAGGATCGGCGGAACGATCCGGGACATAGCTCGCTGATCCTATCGATCTCGGGCTCGGATATATCGCTGATGACGGGCCTGCCCAGCATTTGCGACGACTTTGGCACGCTGGAGCTGCCCGACCGCGTGAAGAAATACCGGCCGGGCTGGTACCTGGCCTGGAACCAGATCGATGACGACAAGATGGACGCCATGACGCCGTTGTACCAGCCGGTTCGTGTGGCTACGTTTCCGGCGATGGACGACCCTGACCGCAACGTTCTGGTGCTCTACCGGCTGGACCCCCCGGGCGCTAACCCGCCGAACGCACACCGCAGGCGCACGATTCCGCGCTCGCTGCGAACCCGCATGGGCCAGCAGCCGAGCGCGGAGCAGCTTGTACATTGAGGCGCTGAGCGCTAGCTGAAGGTGAAGATGGTGGTGCTTCGAAAGGTCTCTCCCGGGCGGAGGACGGTCGACGGAAAGTTCGGGTGGTTTGGCGAGTCAGGAAAGTGCTGGGTCTCCAGGCAGAGACCGCCGCGGCGGGGATAGAAGCCGCCGCTACGAGCGGGCATGGTGCCGTCCATGAAGTTGCCGGAGTAGAACTGCAGGCCGGGCTGGGTGGTATGCACGGTGAGGGAGCGGCCGCTGACGGGCTCGTGAACGGTGGCAGCGAGCTTCAACTCTCCGGTTGCGTCAAGAACCCAGTTATGGTCGAAGCCGCCGGCGTATTTGAGTTGCGCATCGTCGTCATCGATCTGGTCGCCGATGCGGGCAGGTTGGCGGAGGTCGAAGGGAGTTTCATCCACGGGCGCCAGTTCGCCGGAGGGGACGAGAGCGGGCGTGATGGGGGTGTAGGCCGCGGCCGGGATCGAGATATGGTGGTCGAGGATAGTCGGCTGTGCGCCGCCGGAGAGATTGAAGTAGGCGTGGTTGGTGAGGTTGACGATGGTGGGAGCGTCGGTGGTAGCGGAGTAGTCAATGCGCAGCTGTGAGCCGGACAGAGTGTAGCGGACGCGGGCGTTGAGGGTACCGGGGAAGCCCTGGTCACCGGCTGGGGAGACGAGGGTGAACTCGATGCCGTCGGAGAGCGGGAGGGCGGACCAGACGCGGCGGTCGAAGCCGATTGCGCCGCCGTGGAGGGCGTTGGTGGCGTCGTTCTGCGGGACCTGAAAGTTGCTGCCGTCGAGCGAGAAGCGGCCGTTGGCGATGCGGTTGGCGTAGCGGCCGATGAGGGCGCCGGAGTAGGTCTTGTCGGCGATGTAGAGGTCGAGCGAGTCGTAGCCAATGATGACGTGGGCGGGAGTTCCGGCGCGGTCTGGCGCCTGCAGCGAGATGAGGCGGGCGCCGTAGTCGGAGAAGGTGACGGTGAGGGTCTCGGTGGCGGAGGTAAAGAGGGAGACGGCGGTGTCGTCGGGCATGACGCCGAAGTTGGAGGTGCGGGTGGAGGCTGACATGGTTGACAGGATAGCGCGGGCTTGTGAGTTGCGTGCAGGCGGCGGGCTGTGGATGATGGTGGGCATGATGATGGCGAAAAAGCGTACGTGGCTGCGGTTGATTGTTGGTGTGACGCTGGTGTTTGGGCGGCTGCAGGCGGACGCTGCGAAACCGGCTCCAGTGCCGGATCACTGGGTGGGGACGTGGGCGACCGCCGATGTGGATCGGCCGAACGCGGACGGGAAGTTTGGCGGAGCCGATGTGACGCTGCGGCAGATCGTGCATGTGTCGCTGGGCGGAGCGCTGGTGCGGATCGAGCTTTCAAACGAATTCGGCACAGAGCCGCTTACGGTTGGGGCGGCGCATATCGCCATGAGCGCGGGTGGCGGTGCGATCTCACTGATGAGCGCGCATGCGTTGACCTTCAGCGGCAAGAGCCAGGTGACGATTCCACCGGGGGCCGTGGTGGTGAGCGATCCGGCCGCGCTGGGAGTGCCAGCGCTGGGGGATGTCGCGATCAGCCTGTACCTGCCGGCGCAGAAGATGTCGCACGTGACGGTGCATAGCGCGGCGTACCAGACGAACTACATGGCGGCGGGGAATGTGGTGGGGCAGAAGACGTTGGGCGGCCAGGTTCAGACCACGAGCTCGTGGTTCTACCTGAAGGCGGTGGACGTGATGACGGCGGGGACGAATGGCGCCGTGGTGGCGTTTGGGGACAGCATTACGGACGGGACGGCGAGTACGCCGGATACCAACGGCCGCTGGCCGGATGAGCTGGCGCGGCGCCTCAAAGCGAACAAAGCGACGGCAGGGATGAGCGTGCTGAACATGGGGATCGGGGGCAACCGAGTACTGCATGACGGCACGGGGCCAAGCGCGCTGGCGCGGTTCGACACGGATGTGCTGGGGCAGAGCGGAGTGAAGTACGTGATTGTGCTGGAGAGTATCAACGACATCGGGCATGCGGCGGACCCGGTGAGGCCGTATGACGTGGTGAGTGCGGACGACCTGATTGCGGGGCTGACGCAGCTGGTGGAGCGGGCGCACACGCACGGGATCAAGGTGTTTGGCGGGACGCTCACGCCGTATCTAGGGGCGAAGTACGCGTCGCCGCAAGGGGAGCAGATGCGGCAGGCGGTGAACGCCTGGATCAGGAGCGGCAAGGTGTTCGACGGGGTGATCGACTTTGAGGCTGCGACGATGGATAAGAGCACCGGCGCCTTCCAGGCGGCATACGACCATGGAGATCATCTACACCCCAACGATGCGGGGCTGAAAGCGATGGGAGATGCGGTGGAGTTGGGGCTGTTCGAAGAGAAGAAGAAGTGAGCAGAATGCTGAGCGGGCGCTCCAACGTGCGGATACGGAGAGTCGAGCGAACCCGCTCAGCAAGCGCAGATGCAAGGTAGAACGTACGACCTACTGGAGCTCGATGCCAGCGAAGAAGTAGCCGATCTCGAAGGCGGCCGTGTCTTCGGCGTCGGAGCCGTGGATGGCGTTCTCGGCGATGGATGAGGCGAAGAGCTTGCGGATGGTTCCATCGTCGGCCTTGGCGGGGTCGGTGGCGCCCATGAGCTTACGCAGGTCGGCGATGGCGTTGTCCTTCTCGAGGACCATGGGGAAGATGGGGCCGGAGGACATGAATTCGGTAAGCTCACCGAAGAAGGGGCGCGCGGCGTGGACGTGGTAGAAGCCCTCCGCCTGGGGCCGGGAGATGCTCATGCGCTTGATGGCGACGATCTTGAAGCCGGCCTTCTCGATCTCAGCGAGGATGGCGGCAGTGTGACCTTGTTTGACTGCGTCGGGCTTGACGATGCTGAAGGTGCGTTGTGACAACGTGTGATCTCCCTCTGAAAAAGTTGAGTGACTTTAGTGTACCGGACGAAGGCGGAGGGGAGGCCGGGGCTTCGCCGGGGTGAGCGGGGGTCATAAGATCGAACAGGTGTTTGAGGAGCAGGCGATGAGCGAGCTGGCGGGGACGTGGAAGCTGGGTAGTGAGATGGAGGTGCGGCGAATGGGCTTTGGCGCGATGAGGCTATGCGGGCCGATGGTCTACGGGCCGCCGCGCGACCCCGAGGAGGCTGCCCGCGTGCTGCGGGCAGCGGTGGAGGCAGGGGTGAACCACATCGACACGAGCGACTACTACGGGCCGCATGTGACGAACCTGCTGATCCGCGAGACGCTGGCGCCCTACCGGAAGGACCTGGTGATCGTGACCAAGGTGGGAAACAAGCGCGCACCGGACAAGAGCTGGCCGGTGGCGCGTTCGGAGGAGGAGATACGCAGTGCGGTGGAAGACAACCTACGCAACCTGGGAGTGGAGGCGCTGGATGTGGTGAACCTGCGCATGGGCGGGCCGGCGGGGCCGCTGGAGGAGTCGCTGGCGGATGAGTTCGAGGTACTGGGAGAGCTGAAGGTGCAAGGCAAGATCAAGCACCTGGGGCTGAGCAACATCACGGCGAAGCAGTTGCAGGAGGGGCTCGAGATCGATGATGTGGTGTGCGTGCAAAACAGCTTTGGCCTGACGGATCGGGCGGATAAAGCGTTGGTGAAGATCTGCGCGGAGCAGGAGATCGCGTACGTGCCGTTCTTTCCGCTGGGGGGCGGAAGGACGCCGCTGCGGTTGCCGGAGCTGGACGCGGTGGCAGCGGAGGTGGGAGGGTCGACTTTCGCAGTAGCGCTGGCCTGGCTGCTGCAGTACTCGCCGAACATCCTGTTGATTCCGGGAACCAGCAAGGTGGCGCACCTGCGGGAGAACCTCCGGGCGGCGGAGCTGGTGTTGTCTGCGGAGCAGATGGTGCGTTTGAGCGGCTGAGGACGCTAAGCGGGGTTAGGACGCTAGGCGCGGATTGGGCGTAGCGCCTGGGCGGAGTCTTCTGCCGCGACGCGATCGGCAAACGCGATGCGCAGCACGTGGGCGATGAGCAGGCAGGCGAGGATGGCCGCGGCGACGGGAGCCTGGCGGTAAAGCTGCAGATTGGCGGCGGGGCCGATGATGGGCATGGTGGCAAGCCACTGCGAGGTCTCCCAGCGCGGCGCGATGGACAGGATAAGCGCGAGCGCAAGGGCTGGAAAGGCGAGGCGGTCGAGGCGTGAGCTGCGCATGGATGCGTGCACGCGGGCGAGCAGCCAGGGGAGCATCAGGATCAGGACGACGCAGTCGTGAGCGCGGTGGTAGGTGGCGATGAGGCCGAAGGCACACCAGGCGGAGACGAGGCCGAGCCGCGCCTCAGGCGCCGCCGCGGAGAGGCGGAGCGAGACGGCGACGAGGGCGGCAAAGCCGGCGAGAAGGAGCACAAGACCGACGGCGTGGAGATGACCGGACCAGAAGCCGAGCAGCGACTCGAGCGAGGTGATCTGGGCGGCGACCGCTTCAAGATTGCGGGTCTGCGAACCCATGGACCCGGCGGCGAGTTCGCTGTGGAGCATGGCGCGGTAGCTGTGGATCTGCAGGGTGAGGTCGTGCTGGGTGGCGATCCACGCGGAGGTGGCGGCGACCCCTGCGACGGCCAGCGCGATGGCGCGGACGGCGAGCAGGCGAGCGGGGCGATGGCGCATGAGGAGAAGCGCGAGAAGCACCCAGAAGGCCAGGTGTGGCTTGAGCAGGAGCGCGGTTGCGAGGCCGAGGGAGCGGAGCCAGAGGCTGGGCGAGTTCGTGCCGACGTTCTCGGGCGCGGTGACGGCGAGGATGGAGAGCGCGGAGACGATCACCGAGACGTTGCCCATTTCAAGACCGAAGCTGAGCAGGGGCCAGGCGGCGGCGAGGGCGATGACGGCGAGACGCCAGGGGCGGGAGAGCGAAAATTCCTGGCCGGCCAGGCGGGCCAGCGATGCGATGGCGCAGGCGATGACGAAGCCGCTCAGGATGACCCAGGTCCAGACCGCGGCGACCATGGGCAGGGCGGTGAGCGGGGCGATGAGCGCGAGGGTGAAGGGCGGGTAGACGGGAGCGTGGCCGTACCAGCTTGCGGGCTGAACGACGTGCTGCTGAGTGAACGTCTGCGCGATGTTCTGGAAGCTGTAGCCGTCGATCCCGCGGGCCAGCAGGGAGGCGGAGGCGTACATGGTTTTGAAGTCCGAGCCGGAGCCCTGCCAGGTGCCGACCGGGAAGTTGAGCAGGATGGAGAGGAGTACGCCGCCGACGGCGATGAGGGAGCCCAGGCGCTCCGGCCAGTAGCCGCTCCAGAATGCGTGACGGCGGAGGAGGGTTGCGGGGACAGGGATCGAAAGAGGACGGGGAGCCGGGGAGGCGACTGAGGGCACGAAGGATCCTTCGCTTGCTGTGATCGCGGCAAACGAGATAGCCAATGGATTAGTTGCAGAAGAATCGCGGTTAGTTGCAGCGAGGCGACGGCCTGCGCATGTGCTGACGCAGGCGGAAGGCGAAGGAGCGAAGATCGTAGAAGCGAACGGTCAGGCTTTGCCGAGGAGGCGGGCCATGGCGTCGCCGATTTCGGCGGGGGATTTGACGACGGTGATGCCGGCTGCGGCCATGGCTTTCATCTTCTCGGCCGCGGTGCCTTCGCCGCCGGAGATGATGGCGCCGGCGTGGCCCATGCGGCGGCCGGGAGGGGCGGTCTGGCCGGCGATGAAGCCGACGACGGGCTTCTTGACGTTCTGCTGGATGAAGCGCGCGGCGGCCTCTTCCGCGGAGCCGCCAATCTCGCCGATCATGATGATGGCTTCGGTGTCGGGGTCATTGTTGAGGAGGGTGAGCGCGTCGATGTGCGTGGTGCCGATGATGGGGTCGCCGCCGATGCCGATGGCGGTCGACTGGCCGATGCCGCGGGTGGTGAGTTGATAGACGGCCTCGTAGGTGAGCGTGCCGGATTTCGAGACGATGCCGACCGAGCCTTCCTTGTGGATGCGGCCGGGCATGATGCCGACCTTGGCCTTGCCGGGGGAGATGACGCCGGGGCAGTTGGGGCCGATGAGGCGGGTGCTGGAGGACTTGACGACCTCCCAGGTCTTGACCATGTCGAGGACGGGGATGCCCTCGGTGATGCAGATGACGAGGGGAAGTTGTGCCGCTGTCGCCTCTAAGATTCCGTCGGCGGCAAACGGGGGAGGCACAAAAATGACACTCACATTTGCGCCCGTCTCCTTGACTGCTTCCTCGACGGTGTTAAATACCGGAAAACCATCTACCGTCGTTCCGCCTTTACCGGGGGTGACTCCGCCGACGACGTTGGTGCCGTAGTCGCGGCAGCCCTGGGCATGGAAGAGGCCTTCGCGGCCGGTGATGCCTTGAACGATGAGGCGGGTGTTTTTATCAACTAAGACTGCCATTATGTACTCCGTTCAAATCTAACTCTCAAGCAGGTTACGAAGGGCGTTCGCAGAAGTTGTGTCTTCTTCGCGGTGTGGTCCTGAGAAGCCGGGGACTGATAACTGAGCTAGGTAAACCCGCTTACTCTTGTTAACCAGGGCGCTATTCCTAGCGTGTGCTTTCTTCTCAGAACGTCATATTCGAGCCTATCGATCGTTGGTATAGCTTTCGTCTTCGTGGTGGCGTTAAGTCGCCGTGCTTTCTTCAGCTTGCCACCTGCGGTGTGGCGGGCCAGGAAAATGACGACAAGGTCTTCGTCCGGTACGACTGAAGACAATCTTGGAAATAAGTGATTACCCCGGAGATGCTGATAGAAACGTTTCATAAATCCTTTATCAGTCTTGCCAACGTACCAAGGTGTCAATTTATTCCCGCGCTTGCTAGCGATAATGTAGACCCCTATGCCAGGGATAACGAAGGATGCTTTACTCCAAAGCAGATCGAGTGTGGTCGTTGTAATGACGTTAGCTTCACGTCGTAGATGGTATGGCCCATAAGTTCCGAAATTGATCGGTTTGATCCCCATACCTAGCCCCTCGCGGCGGCGACGGCTAGGTCGGCGGCTTCTTTCATGGTGGTGCCTACGGAGAATTTGAGGCCGGAGTCGGCGAGGATTTTGCGGCCTTCTTCGACGTTGGTGCCTTCGAGGCGGAGGATGATGGGGATCTGGACGTTGAGCTTGCGGGCCGCGGCTACGACGGCGGTGGCGAGGACGTCCACGCGCAGAATGCCGCCGAAGATGTTGATGAAGATGGCCTTGACGTTGGGGTCGGAGAGGAGGATGCCGAAGGCGTTTTCGATCTGCTCCTGGTTGGCTCCGCCGCCGACGTCGAGGAAGTTTGCCGCCTTGCCGCCGGCGTACTCGATGATGTCCATGGTAGCCATGGCGAGGCCGGCGCCGTTGACCATGCAGGCGATGTTGCCGTCGAGCTTGATGTAGTTGAGGGCGAACTTCGAGGCCTCGACTTCGAGGGGGTCTTCTTCAGCGAGGTCGCGGAGCTCCTTGAGGTCCTTGTGGCGGAACATGGCGTTATCGTCGAAGTTGATCTTGCAGTCCAGCGCGAGGAGCTTGCCATCCTTGGTGGTGATGAAGGGATTGATCTCCATGAGGGTGGAGTCGGTATCGACGAAGGCCTTGTAGAGGCCGGTCATGAAGCTGACGGCCTGGTTGATCTGGGTTGGGGCGAGGCCGAGTTTGAAGGCGAGGGCACGGGCCTGGTAGGGCTGGAAGCCGACGGCGGGGTCGACATATTCCTTGTAGATGAGCTCGGGGGTGGCGTGGGCGACCTCCTCGATCTCCATGCCGCCGGACTGCGAGGCCATGAAGACGATTTTGGCAGAGGCGCGGTCGAGGACGAGGCCAAGGTAGAGCTCGCGGTCGATGGCGGAGCCCTCCTCGATGAGCAGGCGCTGGACTTTCTGTCCGGCGGGGCCGGTTTGGTGGGTGACGAGCTGCATGCCGAGGATGGCTTTGGAGGCCGCGTCGGCGGACTCGAGATCCCTGGCGAGCTTGACGCCGCCGCCTTTGCCGCGGCCGCCAGCGTGGATCTGCGCTTTGACGACAACTACCTTGTTGCCGGCCGCGAAGAGGGATTTGGCGGCGGTATCGGCCTGCTCGAGCGTGGTGACCATCTCGCCGTTGGGTACGGGCACACTGTATCTGCGCAGGATTTCCTTGGCCTGGTACTCGTGAATCTTCATGGGCGCTCTTTTCGGGGACAGATCTGCGGGACGGAGGTAGACCCTGCCATCGTAGCGAAGCGCGACGGCATTCGGCAATGTACCGAGGGGTTTCTGGGCGGATATCGGAGCGTGCTAACCTCGGACGCGATATGGCGGAAGCGAAGAACATCCTGGTGCAGTCGCTGAAGAAGATTCTGGAAGAACGGCAGACGCTGGGGCGAGCGGAGGCAAGAGCGCTGCTGGAGTACGTGTTCGACGTGGGCGGCGGGATGGCGACGGACGGGGGAGCTGAGGTTCGGACGGCGGCGCTGCTGGGGGCGCTGGCGGCGCGAGGCGAGACGGTAGACGAGCTGGCGGGGTTTGTGGATGCCATGCGGGCGCGGGTGGTGGAGATTCCGCTGACCGGGGCGGAGCGTGGCACGCTGGTGGATACGTGCGGGACGGGCGGGGATCTGAGCGGGACGTTCAACATATCGACGGCGGCGGCGCTGGTGGCGGCGGCGGCGGGCGCAACGGTGGCCAAGCATGGGAATCGCGCGGTGACTTCGAAGTGCGGCTCGGCCGACGTGCTGGAGGCGCTGGGGATCGCGGTGGACCAGACGCCGGCCCAGGCAGCGGAGGCGCTGCGGGTGCATGGGTTTGCGTTTCTGCCTGCGCCGGCGATGCAGCCGGCGATGCAGGCGATCATGCCGATCCGGCGGGCGATGGGGGTGCGGACGGCGTTCAACATCCTGGGGCCGATGACTAATCCGGCGGGCGCGGCGGCGCAGGTGATGGGGGTGTATGCGGAGCGGCTGGTGCCGATCGTGGCGGAGACCCTGGCGCGGCTGGGGACGCGGCACGCGTTTGTGGTGCATGGCGGCGGGCTGGACGAGTTTACGATTGCGGGGACGACAGCGGTGGCCGAGGTGCGGGGTGCGGAGGTGGCGTTCAGCACGGTGTCGGCTGTGAACTTCGGGCTGGCGGCTGGTGAGCTTGCCGAATTGGCGGGCGGGGATGCGGGGATAAATGCGGAGATACTGCGGGCGGTGTTCGGGGGCGAGAAGGGTGCGCGGCGCAATGTGGTGGTGATGAATGCGGCGGCGGTGCTGGTGACGGCGGGGCTGGCAGCAGATTTTCTTGGCGGAGCGCGGCTGGCGCAGGGTACGATCGATGCGGGCCGCGTGACGGCGCTGGTTGCGGCGCTGGCTGCGGCTGGGCGTTAGGCGAGAACAGACTTCAAGTACGAGGGAGTTCATGGACATTCATGTGGCCTGGGTGGTGCACTGGCTGCCGCTCTGGTTCCTGGTCATTGCGCTGTTTCTGCCGCGCATCTCGCTGCTGCTGATGTATGTGCAGCACTCGCTGGGGCACTTCGAGATCGTGGTGGGGATTGTGCCGCTGCTGTTCTGGCTGCTGCTGCCGCGCGCGCTGGTGCTTTACCTGATTTATCTGGACCAGGGGATCAGCCTGTGGTTCCTGCTGCACCTGGTAGTGGCGTTGATGGTGTGGGGCGGATCGGGGCGGTATCACACGAGACGGCGGTTTCGGAGGGAGTACTGAGATGGCGAGGGTGACGGGGATTGGCGGAGTGTTCCTGAAGGCCAGGGATCCGAAGGCGTTGGCGGCGTGGTATGCGAAGCACCTGAATATAACGCTGAGCGCGTATGGCGGGGCGAGCTTCCTGTGGTCGGACGAGGTGCCGCCGGGAACCGGGACGACGGCGTGGTCGCTGTTTCCGGAGACCAGCAAGTACTTCGGGCCGGGGCCGCAGACGGCGATGATCAACTACCGGGTGGACGATCTGGACGGGATGCTGGCGCAGATGAAGGCGGACGGGGTGACGATCGACCCGAAGCGCGAGGATGCGGACTATGGGCGATTTGCGTGGATCGTCGACCTGGAGGGAAACCGGGTGGAGTTGTGGCAGCCACTGGTGAAGAAGCCGGCCCAGGAGTCCTGAAATCCACCTGGGCGTTCGCTAAGATGATGCGATGCATGCGAGTGTGCCGGGACGGGTAGAGGTCGGCAGGATTGAGGTCGGCAGGATTGAGGTCGGCAGGATTGAGGTCATTACCGGTCCGATGTTTTCGGGCAAGAGCGAGGAGCTGATCCGGCGGCTGAAGCGGGCGCGGATCGCGCGGCAGCGGGTGGCGTGCTTCAAGCCGGACATCGACCTGCGCTACCACCGGACGGCGATTGCGTCGCATTCGTCGCAGACGCACGAGGCGGCGACGGTGGCGAGCGTGGAGCGGATGCGGGAGGCGCTGGCGGGGCAGCTGGATGTGGTGGAGGTGGTGGGGATCGACGAGGCGCAGTTCTTCGACCAGGGGATTGTGGGGCTGGCGATGGAGCTGGTGCACCTGGGCAAACGGGTGATCATTGCGGGGCTGGATACGACGTTTGCGGGGGAGCCGTTCGGGCCGATTCCGGCGCTGATGGCGATTGCGGACGAGGTGATGAAGCTGTCGGCGGTGTGCATGGTGTGCGGGGCGCCGGCGATCCACACGCAGAGGCTGGGGCAGAGCCAGGAGCTGGTGGTGGTTGGCGCGGCGGGGCTGTATGAGGCGCGCTGCCGGGCGTGTTTCCGGCCGTCGTTGGATGAGCATGGGTCGGAGCAGCTGGAGCTGCCGGCGGTGACAGCGGGGTAGGCACCCCCCTCCCCCCATGAAGTATCCAAAGTATTCAAAACACGACGCTTAAGTCTGGACTTAGTCTGGACGGGGTTATGGGTCTGATGTGTGGCTGGCGCGAGCCGGGTGGGTGAGGACGCGCGTGGAAGGGGTCTGCTGGAGGAGGTTTTGTCAAGTTTCGTGAGGCTGCAAAAGTGGTGCTGCTTTCGTGATTCGAGCGCAGCGTTGGCGCGCCTGGCAGCTTTGAAGCAGCCATTTTTCTCTGTCAGCCGTCTTATGTTTTGTAGCCGACAAAGGAGGAAGGCGATGGCGATCGCGGGTCCGACGACGGATCACTACGAGATCAAGAACTGGGCGGAGGTTCACCGGGCAGTGCCAACGGAGATACTGCCGGACACGGTGGATGCGGTGCCTGCGCAACTGCGGTTGATGGTGGCAGAGCAGGCCAAGAAGACAGCCCAGATACGGATTCTGAGCTGGGAGGAGTTCTTCTCGAAGTTCGACGAGCTGGGGCTGACCTTTGTGTATGACAGCGAGTCGACGGGGTATAACGAGATTCTGCAGCGGGAGGAGGCTTCTCCCTATCGGAGCCGGGTACATTCGATGCCGAAGCTGGCGAATTGACGTAGTTGGACTTGTCGTGGGAAGCTGGGTCGCCTAGCTGGCGGCGGTCCCAAAGTGGCGCGTGATGCCGTTGAAGGCGAGGTCCATAGAGGCTTTCCCGGTGCGGCCGCTGAGCGCGAACATGACGGCCTCGCCCCAGCCATGTACGAAGGCAGCGTCCGTGTTGCGGGTGACGTCGCCGAGCACCTGGGCGAGATGGGCGCGCTGCTTTTCGAAGTTTGAATCGTTGGTGGGATCGCCAGACACCGAGGCGATGGCGGCGAGGGTGGCCTGCAGGGCGGGGGCTACCTTCGAGACGGCGCCGGACCACCAGCGGATGCTGACCCAGTCGCCTTCGACGGCGTGGACCTCGGGCGGGCTGAAGCCTTGCAGCCACTCCAGCCGCTCGATGGCGGACATGGAGGCGGCGTTGTCCATGTCGGCGTAGGCCTGGACGCTTTCGAGGACGCCTTTGCGCGCCTTGTAGGTGGGGTCGTCGGGGTCCAGGAAGTCGGACATGGTGTTGCGGCCGACGCTTTCGAGCTCATCGCGGGTTCGCGGGGTGCGGGCGGCGGGGTCGCGAAAGAAGATGCTCATGAGCGCCGGCATGTCGTAGCTGACGGTGGCGGTGATCGAGGCGTGAGCGAAAGACGGCGCCGGGATGACGAGCGGATCGAGTGAGTGGGCGGGGATGAGGCCGAGTTCGTAGCCGAGCTGGATGTTCTGGAACATGTCGGCGCGGGACATCTGGCGCTGGTAGTCGAGGTAGGACTGGACGACGGCGAGCTTGAGGCCGAGCTTGCCGCCGACGACGGCGTAGGTCGCGGTGCAGAGGAAGTCCTGCATGAGGGCTTTGCGGAGCTTCTGGGTGTCGGAGGCGCGGGGATCGGACTGCGCGCTGATGCGGCTGGCGTCGGCCTTGTCGACGATGCTGAGCTGGCCGGATTCGTCGAGCAGGACGGTGCTGCGTCTGACGTAGTCAGTGACGGAGGTGGCGTTGTAGAGGCCGAAGAGGTTGAGCGAGAGGGACGACTTCTTCTCGACGGTCTCGACGACGATGTCGCGAATGCGGGTGGCGTTGGGCAGGGCGGCGAGGGCGGTCCAGTCGCCTTCGAGGGCAAGCTGCAGGGCGGCGTCGGTGTGGGCGGGGTCGCCGGCGTTGAGCGGGAGCTCGTAGACGATGGCGGCCTCGTCGGTGAAGGCGGCGGAGCAGGTGGCGTTGAGCTGGGCGCCGAGGCTGCCGTCGACGCCGGCCTTGATAGTGGCGTCGAGGGTCTTGGCGTTGTCCCCCGAGATGCCGGCGGCCTTGGTATCGATGCCGGGAAGCGCCTTGTTGAGGAGCTGGGAGAGAAAATCGGTGCCGTCGGCTTCACCCTCAAGCGCGGCCGAGGCGGTGAAGGTGGCGGTAAGGGTTGAGCCGTGTTTCTTGTAGATGCCGATGTGGATGAGGTTGTCCGCCTTCTTCCAGGAGCGGAAGAGGAAGTCGCCGAGGAGCTTGATGGAGCCGCCGACCTGCACGGTAACGCTGGGCTGGACTTCGAGAGAGGTGTTGAAGGGCAGGTTCGCGGAGCCGAGAGCATTGACGCTGCAGGGCAGGCTCAAGGTGACCTTGGCCAGGATGGAGCCGCTGACCTCGGTCTGGTTGAGGGTGCCGACGGGCTGTTTGCGGATGTCGTCCGGGCTGGAGGTGATGGAGAAGTTGCTGAAGGCCTGGGCGCAGGCCTGGCGCAGCAGAGGCAGCGGGGCGCCGGAGACCAGCGTGTAGGTCGCCGAGGAGAGCTTGGAGTCGGCCTGGAGGCAGATGCCTACGGCGTTCTCCGTGAGGGATGCGGAGGCTTTGGCGGTGACGTCGAGCTCGATGCCGACCCAGGCTTCGTTGGCGGCGATGGGCACGGGCAGGGCGAAGGGGCTGGAGCCGCAGAGCGAGCCGTCGGCGTGGGTCTTGATGGAGAGCGCGGAGTTGACGCCGGCGCTGAGCACCAGGGTGGGCAGGCACTTGCTGAGCAGATCGGGCGAGGTGGCGGTGGCGGTGAGGGTGACGTCCTTGAGGATGGCCTGGTCGACGGGCTGGTCGAACTCGGCGTAGAGCTGCTTGTCGCGGGCGCCGAGCTGGGTGAGCTTCGCCCTGGCGAAGGCGCAGTCATCGCGGATGTCGAGGGCGGTGGCGAGTCCGAAGTTGTCCGTGATCTTGATGTTCATCTTCTCTCCGCGGCGGGCGATGGGGGAGGCAGATAAGGACAACACGGAGGTGGGCGGGAGTCAAGACAAGATTCATGGGTTGCTTGTGAGTCTTAGGCTGTGGGTTTAGAGCTATAAGCTCAGAGCGACAACGAAGGCTGCGGTTGCGCAGAGATTGGCGATTCAGGGTTTTACCTGGCCCTGTACGGCGTCGTCGAGGGAGATGCCGTTCTTTTCGAGCAGGTCGCCGAGGGAGCGATCGAGCTCGATGCGCGCCTTCTGGTAGTTCGAGCGCGCGGCGATCTCGGTGGAGCGGGCCTGGGCGAGGTAGGCTTCGTTCTGGACGACGAGGAGGTTGGTGGACTGGCCGAACTCGAGCTTGTCGCGCTCGGCGGCGAGCAACTGGGCTTGATAGCTGGCGGAAGCCCGGGCGGCCTGATAGGCGGCGAAGCTGGTTTCGACGGCGATGACGGCATTTTCAATGTCTTCGCGGATCTGGTTCTCAAGCTTTTCGGTGCGGGCCTGCGACTGGCGGACCTGCACCTGGTCGCGCGCGGCATCGGCCTGGGCAACCCGGTTGCGCAGCGGAAGGTTGAGCTGCACGCCGCCCTGCACGATGGTGGAGACGCGCAGGCCGCCGAGGGCGAAGTTCTGCGGGATGGTGGGGATGGCGGTGCCGGTGCTGCCGAGCTGCTCGTAGGACTGCTCGGAGCTGCCGCGGGTTTCGACGTTGGCGTAGACGTTGAGCTGCGGCAGGGCCTGGTTGCGGGAGGCGGAGGCGCTGATCTGGCCGGTCTTGACCTGGAGCTCGGACTGGGCGAGGTCGGGACGGCGGGCGAGGCCCTGCTGGATGAGGTCGGCGATGGGAGTCTGGTCGAGGGCGTCGGGGACGAGGATCTTGTCGGTGGGGACGATCTCGGTGAAGGCGGCGGCGAAGACGGGCGAGCCGGTGCGGACGATGAGATTGCGGAGGATGACCTCCTGCTGGCGGTAGAGGCCCTGCGACTGGGTGAGGTCGAACTCGCTGGAGCTGACGAGGGCGTTGGCGCGGGTGAGCTCGATGGGGGCGAGGGTGCCGAGCTCGACCTGGGAGGCGTCGTCCTGCTGGAGCTTGCGGGCGGCGAGCAGGGATTCCTGCTTGACGGCGACGTTTTCGCCGAGGGCGACGAGATCGAAGTAGATGCGGGAGGCGCCATAGACGGTCTCGAGGACCTGCTGTTCAAAGAGCAGACGGGATACTTTGCGGTTCTCGTTGGCGATGCGGATGTAGCGAAGGTTGACGCTGGAGCCGAAGCCGCGCAGGATCGGCTGGGTGAGGGTGAAGGAGGTGCTGGGACGGGAGAAGGGATCGAGGCTGGAGTTGCTGCCGTAGATGACCTGCGAGTCGTTGTTCAAGGTGCCTTCGAACTGGGCGCCGGTGCGGAAGCCCTGGAGGTAGGCGAGGTTGGCGGTGACGAAGTCGAGCGGCTGCGGCTGGTTGGGGAGGGCCTCCGCGGTACCGGTACCGCCGGTGCCCGTGGCGGTGGTGAGGGCGACGCTGTTGGAGCGGCGCAGGAAGCCGCTTTCCAGGAAGAGGTTGGGATCGAAGAGCGGGACGGAGGGTCCGGCGGCGAACTGAGAGGTGGCGGTGGTGCTGGCGGATAGGTTGGTCTGAAGCTGGGTGGTGGAGTTGAGCGAGGTGAGGTCGGTGACGGTGGGGGTGGTGGGATTGGGATTGGTGGCGGCGGTGTTGAGCAGCGGCGAGCCGGGACCGCCGACGCCGTTGGGCGGTTCCTGGATGGTGAAGTCGATGCCGCGGAGGTTGCCACCGCCGGCGGCGCGGCGACGGTCGGTTTCGGCGAGCAGGAGGTTGTAGCGCTCGATCTCGACGTCGAGATTGTTCTCGATGGCGAGGGCGATGGCGTCACGCTCGCTGAGGTAGAGCATGCCGTTGCGGACGAGCGAGCGGAGGCGGTCGCCGCTGCCGGGAAAGAGCTCGGGAACCTGGGGGCGGCGGAAGGGTCCGAAGAAGTAGCGGGTGTCGAGGCCAAGCGGGGCGGAGCGGCGCGGGATGAGCGGGGGCGTGCCGGTAGCGAGGGTCGGGACGGACGCGGTGTAGAGGGAGATGGGGGCGACGTCGGGGATGTCGGGCAGATTGGCGGCGGCGGCGGGCGCGTTGGGGGTGGGCGTCTGCTGAGCGGGCGCGGGCGGCTGGGCAGGGGCAGCCTGCTGCGGCAGCGCGGGCGCGGGCATGAGCAGCGCGATGAGTGCGGCGGAGAGAAGATGGCGAGGCGCGATCATTGCTGGGTTCCCTGCTTGCCTGCGGCTTTCCTGGCGCCTTTGCCTTGCTGTTTCTGCTGCGGCTTGGCGTTCTGGCCCTGCATGTCCTGGTCGACGAGCCCGGGGTCGCCGTACTGCGTGGAACCGCCGGGGGGCTGGGGCTTGACGCTGCCGGGCGCCTGAGTGGCTTTCTGGGCCTGCTGATCTATCTGGGTCTGGACCTGTGCTCCTTCAACGACGTCGTCGGTGAAGGTACTGGCCACGAGATCGCCGCGGTTGACGCCGCCGAGGATCTCAACCTCGGGGCCGAAGTCGCGGCCGATGATGACCGGGGCGAGGTGGACTTTGTCGCCGGAGATGACGGCCACGGTGGGACGATCGTTGCGGATGGCGATGGCGTCGCCGGGCACGAGCATGGGGCCGTTGCCGGTCGGAGTGGCGAAGGTGGCGACGGCATACATGCCGGGGAGGAGCTTTCCGGCGGAGTTATCGAGCTGGATCTCGACGAGGACGGTGCGGGTGTTCTGATCGACCGAGCCGGCGGTTCGGGTGACGGAGCCGAAGAAGGGTTGGTCGGGATACTCCTGGAAGTGGAGGCTGGTTTTCTGGCCGGTGTGGATGGCCTGGGCGTAGCCTTCGGGGACGGAGACGAGGATGCGCAGGCGTCCGGCTTGCGCGATGCTGAAGAGCGGGCCGCCCTGTCCGCCGGTGCCGGTGCTGGGGGTGGCGAGGGCGGCGGAGCTGCCGGTGCTGCCGGCGGAGTTGGTGGCGCCGGCCTGGGTGGAGCCGGAGGAGACGCTGTTGGAGGGCGTGGGGCCGGTGGAACTGCCGCCGGCGGAGCCCTGCGCGGAGATGAGGTCGCCGGTGTCGATATTGCGCTGGGTGACGATGCCGTCGAAGGGGGCGGTGACGCGCTCGTAGCTTTGCAGCGCGATGACGCGGCGCAGGTTGGCCTTGAAGGCCTCTACGTTGCGCTGGGCGGCGGAGACGTTGGCGAGCTGCGCCTGGTAGTCGGCTTCGCGCTGGTCGCCATCCTGGCGGGAGAAGACGCCGCGCTTGACGAGCTCGCGGTAGCGGTCGACGGTGACCTTGGTCAAGGCGAGCTGGGTGACCTGCTGGGCGAGCTGCGATTCGGCCTGGTTGACCTGCTCGCGGGCCTGGTCGACCTGCTGATCGAGGTCGGGTGCGTCGATGATGGCGAGCAGCTGACCTTTGCGAACGTGGTCGCCGATATCGACGAAGCGGCGCTTGAGGTAGCCGTTGGCGCGGGCGTAGACAGCGGACTCGGTGAGCGGCGTGGTGGTGCCGGGCACGACGAGTCCGGCGTCACCGCCCTTGGCGTCGCCGACGCGGATGACCTCGATGACGGGCTTGGCGTTCTGGGCGCGTTGCGCCCGCTCCTTTGTATCCTTGTCGCGGCGGTGGCGCGGGATCCAGCCGAGGAAGAGGATGAGCAGGAAGATGACCAGGACGGAGCCGACGATCCAATAGAGGACCTTGCGCGACTCGTTCTTGCGGAACGGGCCGGCGACAACATCCTTGATGGGGCGGTGATGTTTCTTGGCGCTGGAGTTGGTCTCCTCGAAGCTCTTGCCGATGCGGGTGTCGTCGGCGGAGTTGGGGTCGGCGAAGCTGTCGCCCAGGTCGGACCGGCCGTCGCCAAGACGATGGCTGAGGTCGGGTTCGTGGGCTTCGAGTCGCTTCTGGCGGAGTTGCTCGTCTTGTCTTTCGTTGGGCATCAAGCGGGCTGCTCCTGATTTTGACCTGCGGGATTCTGACCTGCGGGGGGCGGGGTGGGGGGCTTGCCGAGCGAGTTCTCGCCCGCGGGGACGGGACCGTATTCAGTGTCGATCTGCTGGTCGTAGTCGACGGGCGGGTTCTTCTTGAGCAGCGAGTAGATGACGGGCACGATGAAGAGAGTACCGACGGTGGCGAGGAGCAGGCCGCCGATGACGGCACGTCCGAGCGGCGCGTTCTGCTCGCCGCCTTCGCCGAGGGCGAGCGCCATGGGCAGCATGCCGATGATCATGGCGAGTGCCGTCATGATGACGGGCCGCAGGCGGGTGTAGCCGGCGTTGAGCGCGGCTTCGTAGCGGTCCTTGCCGAGGGCGCGCTCGTCGTTGGCGAAGACAACCATGAGGATGGAGTTGGCGGTGGCGACGCCGATGGTCATGATGGTTCCCATGAGCGACGGCACGCTGAAGGTGGTCTGGGTGATGTAGAGCATCCAGAGGATGCCGCAGAAGGCGCCGGGCAAGGCCATGAGGATGATGAGGGGATCAAGCCAGGACTGGAAGTTGACGGCCATGAGCAGGTAGACCAGGCCGATGGCGAAGATGATGCCGATGCCGAGACGGAGGAAGGAATCAGACATGGTCTGGACCTCTCCACGCAACTCGAGCGTTGTGCCGACGGGCAGCGACTTGGTTTCGTCGGCGATGATCTTGCGGATGTCGCTGGCCGCGCCGCCAAGGTCGCGACGGTCGACGTCGGCGTAGATGTCGAAGACTGGCTGGATGTTGTAGTGGTCGATGATGATGGGCGACTCGTCGCGGCGGAAGGTGGCGAGGTTGCCGAGCAGCTGCGAGACGTTTCCGGCGGCGGAGGTGACGGGCGTGCGCGCCAGCGCGGGCACGGTGTCGACGCGGTAGATGGGAGTCTGGGTGACGATCTGGTAGTTCACGCCGTTGAGCGGGTTGAGCCACTCGTTGGGCGCGGTCTGGCCGGTGCCGGTGAGGGAGATGAGGGTGGACTGCGCGACATCCTGCTGGGTGAGGCCGATCTGCCGGGCCTTGGTGCGGTCCACGTTGATCTGCATGGTGGGGTAGGAGACCTGCTGGTGGATGTGCACGTCCACGGTGCCGGGCACCTCGGCGATGCGGCGCATGATTTTCTGGGTCAGCTCGTAGTTTTTGGGATTGCGGCCCAGCACCTGCACGTCGATAGGCGCGGGCAGGCCGAAGTTGAGGATCTGGTTGGTGATGTTGGCGGGCGTGAAGAAGAAGGTGCCGCCGGGGAACTTGGCGGGCAGGTCGTCGCGCAGGATGCGCATGAACTTGGTGGTGTCGCGCTTGCCGGGTTTGAGCGCGATGAGGATCTCGCCGTCGGTGTTGGAGATGGTGGCGTTGCTGGCGAAGGCGAGGTTGATGCCGCCGTTGGGCAGGCCGATGTTGTCGAGGATGAGCTGGGTCTCTTCGGGCGGAATGACGCGGCGAATCTCGTGCTCGACGTTGGCGAAGTACTGCTCGGCATCCTCAATGCGCATGCCCTGGGGCGGGTTGACGTGGAGGCGCATCTGGCCGGAATCGACGTAGGGGAAGAAGTCCTCGCCGATGGTGAAGAGGATGGGCAGGGAAAGGAGGACAAAGCCGCCAAAGAGGATGAGGGTGAGCGCGGCGTTTTCGAGGCACCACTCCAGCATGTTCTTGTAGTGGTGGCGCATGCGCTCGAAGGCGCGATCGAACTTCATGTGCCAGCGCCAGACGAAGTTGTGCCGCTCCTCGGACTCGGAGGCGCGCTCGTCCTGGTAGAGATCGATTTCGGCCGCGAGGAGGAAGTGCATCATGGTGGGAACCAGGGTGCGGGAGAGGAAGTACGAGGCCAGCATGGCGAAGGCGACGGCCATGGCAAGCGGGGTGAAGAGGTACTTGGCGGCGCCGGTGAGCAGGACGACCGGGACGAAGACGATGCAGATGGAGAGCGTGGAGACGAAGGCGGGGGCGGCGACCTGCTGGGCGGAATCGAGGATGGCACGGACGAGGGGCTTGCGCTCCGCCATGTTGCGATGGGTGTTCTCGATCTCGACGGTGGCGTCGTCAACGAGGATGCCGACGGCGAGCGCGAGGCCGCCGAGGGTCATGACGTTGACTGTCTCGCCGAGCGCGGTGAGGATGACGAGCGAGGTGGCGATGGAAAGCGGGATAGAGGTGCAGACGATGAGGGTGGAGCGCCACGAGCCGAGGAAGAGCAGGATCATGAGGCCGGTGAGCGCGGCGGCGATGGCAGCCTCGCGGGCGACCTCCGCGATGGACTCGCGGACGAAGATGGACTGGTCGAAGAGCGGGATAACTTTGAGCGTGGGCGGGAGCCCGGCTACGACGTGGGGGATGGATTTCTTGACGCCATCGACGATGTCGAGGGTGCTGGTCTCGCCGTTTTTGAGGACGGTGAGGAGCGCGCCGCGCTTGCCGTCCTGGCGGACGATGTTGGTCTGGACGGCGTAGCCCTCGCGAACCTGGGCGACATCCTTGATGAAGACGACGGAGCCGTTGGCAGCGCGGACGGGCAGGTCATTGAGCGCCGAGACCTCGCCGGGCGAGCTGTTGAGCTTGACAACATACTCGCGGTCGCCGATGCGTGCGGTGCCGGCAGGCAGGATGAGGTTCTGCTGGGCGATGGCGGTTGAGACGTCGGTGGCGGAGAGGTGCTTGGCGTACATCAGGTTGGGGTCGGTATCGACCATGATCTGACGGACTTTGCCGCCGTACGGCAAGGGGACAGAGGCGCCGCGGACATTGGCCAGGCGGGGACGGATGAAGCTGATGCCGAGGTCGTAAAGGTCGGATTCGCTGAGGCCCTGGCCGGAGAGCGAGAGTTGCACGATGGGCACGGAGGAGGCGTCGTATTTCAGGATGGCGGGCGGGAAGGAGCCGGGGGGCAGGACGCGGAGGATGGTCTGGACGATGGCGGTGATTTGCGAGAGGGCGAGCTCGACCTTGACGTTGGGCTGGAAGTAGACGCGGATGACCGACGTGCCCTGGTAGGACTCGGACTCGGAGTGCTCGATGTCGTTGACGGTGGTGGTGAGGGCGCGCTCGCAGACGGTGACGACGCGGCCTTCCATCTCGGTGGGCGTGAGGCCGGCGTAGGTCCAGACGATGGTGACGACGGGGATGTTGATGTAGGGAAAGATGTCCTTGGGCGCCTCGATGGCGGAGCCGATGCCGAGCATGAAGAGCAGCAGGGACAGCACCACGAAGGTGTAGGGACGACGCAGCGCGAGTTTAACGATCCACATGCATTCCTCGTCTCGTGGGTGGGAGTGCCACTGCTTGTGATGCAGGCAGTGTCATTTTGACGCCGGAAGGGGGCCGGAGGACTCCATTGGGGCGTGGGCACGCCGCGGCGGGGTGTACCTCCCCTCCCCGGGTGAAAGTATGCAAAGTATTGAAAGCAGGTGGTTTAAGTCTGGACCTGGAGATGCGGGTCTGGCGCCGGTAAACGAACAGGGCGGCGTTTAGGGTGGGGCGGTTGTCAAGTTTTGGGGAGATCGGTACCGAGGCCTTCGGCCCAGGCTGATATAGGACGGGCCTTTGGCCCTGAAGCGACCAGGTGGGACGGGCGGACTCGGATATTACGCCACGAGGCTGAGATGGGATGTCTGAGGTTCGCCCGGCTCGCGGGTGGACGAGCCGGGTGCATGGGACGCGGCGGCGGAGCTACTTGCGGGCGGAGGCCAGACGAGTGTTGATGGCGTCCCAGTTGACGGTGTTCCACCAGGCGGCGAGGTAGTCGGGGCGCTTGTTCTGGTATTTGAGGTAGTAGGCGTGCTCCCAGACGTCATTGCCGAGGATGGGGTAGAGGCCCTGGGAGATGGGGTTGTCCTGGTTGGCAGTGGTGAGGATCTTGAGCTTGCCGCCGTCGAGGACGAGCCAGCCCCAGCCGGAGCCGAACTGCTTGGCGGTGGTCTCGTTGAACTGCTTCTTGAAGTCTTCGAAGTTGCCGAAGGCGTCGCTGATGAGGCCGGCGATCTCGCCGGAGGGCTCGCCGCCGCCGCCGGGCTTCATGATCTCCCAGAACATGGTGTGGTTGACGTGCCCGCCGCCGTTGTTCTGGACGACCTTGCGGATGTCCTCGGGGATGGCCGAGAGGTTCTTGATGAGGTCTTCGGGCGATTTGCTGGCGAGTTCGGGGTGCTTCTCAATGGCGCCGTTGAGATTGGTGACGTAGGTCTGGTGGTGCTTGTCGTGGTGGAGCTTCATGGTCGCTTCGTCGATGTAGGGCTCGAGAGCGGCGTAGTCATAGGGCAGGGCGGGGACTTCGAAGGGCATGAGTTCTCCTTGACAGCTTTCAGGAGGTTCGATGCGGGGATTGTGGTGGGCGATGCTAGGAGATCAGGTAAGGCCTGACGCAAGTGCCTGAGCTTGATTTCAGGCCTGTGAGCGGCGGCGGGCGTAAATCTTCATGCAACTTAAGTGGGGCCGGGGTCTCGTCGCGGGTGCTCTCGCGATCTGTATACTCCCTGCCCTCCTGCGTTTCGGAAGCGAGAATTTCAGATGGCGAGCCTGACGGTGCCTCGAAACGGCCAAGGGGCTGGAGTTCTGCGCAGGCGGGCGGCCATCGAGCCTTGTCAGGTTTTCGGCGGCGAGCGCCGGGGTGTAGCAGGGTCCGTTTGTGGGCATCGGGTGGTCCAGCCGGATCATGCGGGTGGCTGGGCGGTCCTCATTTCTCCCACTGGGAAATGAATATCCTTGTCCCAAATCGGGAGAGAAGCGGGCACGCGGGGATGACCGAAGTAACCAAATGGGTGATGCCTGCGGTGCTAGGATCGGGCACGAACGTAGCAAGATGGTGTTTAGGACGCGGCAGCATGGACTGCCGGGAATCGAGTAAGCAAGAACATGTCAACTACCTTGGGCCACACGAGTGTTCGTATCGCCGGGATTTTTCTTCCGATTTTGCTCACCTTTGCCGGATGCTCTTCCGGCGTGATCACGCCCACTGTCGATCCGTCGATCCACACGATTGAAGGCAACGTGCATGGCGGGCAGCTACCGGTGGTGGGCGCCAGTATCCAGCTTTACGCGGCGGGAACGCCGGCGACCGGCGGGGGTTACGGTATGGGCTCGACGCCGCTGATCACGGGACCGCTGCCGGTGACGGACAGCAATGGCAACTTCACAATTACGGGGCGGTATCTGCTGCCGGCGACGGCGAGTCACCTGTACATCGTGGCCACGGGCGGGAGTCCGAGCCCGGGCAGCCCGGCGAACGGCCAGATTGCCGAGATGGCGGTTCTGAACGGCTGCTCGGGCAGCACGGCGCTGTCGCCGCTGCTGTACATCAATATCAACGAGGTGACGACGGTGGCGGCGGTGATGGCGCTGCAGCCGTTCATGGCGGCGCCGGCGGCGGGCAATACGAGCGCGCCCCAGATCGGGGCGCCGGCCTCGGCGTACAACGCGCTGCAGAATGCGTTCGCGACGGCGAACAACCTGGCGAGCATCGGCTCGGGCGCGGCCTTGACGCACCTGCAGGACTTTGCCACGACGGATAACAATGCGCTGACGGTGAACTCGCTGGCGGACATTCTCGCGTATTGCGTGAACTCCAATCCGGCGGCGACCAACCAGTGTTCGACGCTCGCCGCGGGTGCGATGCCTTCGAGCGCGAGCTTCCTGCCGGCGGACACCATCCAGGCGGCGTGGTATATCGCGGGCAACCCGACAAACAATGTTCCGGGGCTCTACAACCTGATCTCGGCGGGATCGGCGCCGTATGTGGGCCTGGCGAGCGTGCCGCCGAGCTTCAATGTGACGGTCGCGACTTCGCCCTCGGCGTGCCAGGTGCCGGTGCCGCTGGGCTCGGCCGGGAACTATGGAGTGCTGGCGGGCAGCACGGTGACGAACTCGAGCACCGGGTCGGACCAGACGACGGTCACGAACGGCTTTGTCGGAGTAAGCCCGGGGACGGCGACAACGGGATTCACGTTGGGAACGTACGTAGCCACGATCGACAATACAGACGCGGCACAGGCGGAGAGCGACCTGACGACGGCGTACAACGCGGCGGCGGGGTTGCTGTCACCGGCGGTGCTGCCGACGGACCTGAGCGGACTGACGTTCACGCCGGGGCTCTACAGCACGGCGAGCACGGTAACGCTGAACTCGGGAACCGTGACGCTGGATGCACAGGGCGATCCGAATGCGGTGTTTGTGTTCCAGATTGGATCGACGTTTACGGCGGCGGGCGGGACGCAGGTGCTGCTGATCAATGGAGCGTCGGCGAACAACGTGTTCTGGCAGGTGGGGAGTTCGGCCACGATCAACGCAGCGGCGGCGTGGGCGGGAAACATCATCGCGCTGGCGTCGATCTCGCTGAACACGGATGCAACGCTGCAGGGGCGGGCGATGGCGCGCAACGGCGCCGTTACTCTGCTGAGCAACAAGATCACTGTTCCGGTGCACTAAACATCGCAGCGATCGGAGTAGCAGCGATCGGAGTAACGGGGGCGGGGGGAAGAATCCCCCGCCCCGTTTCCGTTTGGGGCTGATCGCAGGCGGGTGTGTGTAACTAAATGGCCCAGCGATTCATCTGATTGAAATCGGCGCGACCGTGGGATTTAAGGTGTAATCGGAATCGACATGAATGAAATGAAGTCAGAGTACCTGTGGCTGGACGATGATGGGCCGGCGTTTGGCTCGCCGGGGCTGGAGCCACGCTGGACCTCGAGCAAGAAAGACGCAGTGGCGACGGCGTATGCGGCGTCGAGCCGGGTGTGGTTTACGGTCTCGCACGGGACGTTGAACGAGGTGTATTTCCCGACGATTGACCGGCCGCAGATGCGCGACATGGAGCTGCTGTTCACGGATGAAGAGACGTTCTTCCACGAAGAGAAGCGGCACTTCGACTATGACTTCCATTACCTGGACCCGGATGCGCCGGCGGTCCGGGTGTCGGCTACGGAGCCGGACCGACGCTACACGGTGACGAAGGAGTTCATCTCCGATCCGCATCATCCAGTGGTGCTGATGAACGTGAAGATTACGGGCGAGGAAGAGGTGCTGAGCCGGCTGAAGTGCTACGCGCTGCTGGCGCCGCACCTGGATGGCGGGGGCGCGGGGAATTCGGCGCGCTCGATCTCGATTGCGGGCAAGAGGGCGCTGCTGGCATGGAAGAACGATACGTCGCTGGCCATGGGGGCGGATTGCGGGTTTACGCGCAGCTCGTGCGGGTATGTAGGCAAGAGCGACGGGTTCCAGGATCTTTCCACGCATCTGAAGATGACTTGGAACTTCGGGCAGGCGCTGGACGGGAACCTGGCGGTGATGGGCGAGATCGACGTGGCGAAGAATCGCGAGTTCACGATTGCGATCTCGCTGGGCGAAGGGCACCATGCGGCGCTATCGGGGCTGATGCAGACGCTCTCGACACCGTACGCGATGCATGCGGACCGGTTCGTGGTGCAGTGGCGCCGGGCGAAGTCGCCGGACGGGCTGGGCGAGGCGTCGACGGATAACGGCAGGCTGATGCGGGTGAGCCAGAATATCGTGCTGACGCATGAGGACAAGACGTACTCGGGCGCGTTCATTGCGTCGGCGTCGATCCCGTGGGGAGCGTCGAAGAGCGACGAGGATCTGGGCGGATATCACCTGGTGTGGACGCGGGATATGGTGCAGTCGGCGACGGCGCTGCTGGCCTGCGGGCGGATTGATACAGCGCGGCGGGCACTGGTGTACCTGGCGTGCACGCAGCGGCCGGATGGGGGGTTCGCGCAGAACTTCTGGATTGACGGGACGGCGTACTGGACGGGGATCCAGCTGGATGAGGTGGCGTTTCCGATCATCCTGGCGTGGCGGTTGTGGAAGCTGGATGGGTTGGGGTCGTTTGACGTGTATCCGTTTGTAGAGCGGGCGGCGTCGTTTCTGGTGCGGTTTGCGCCCGTAACGCAGCAGGAGCGCTGGGAGGAGAACGCAGGGTATTCGCCTTCGACGCTGGCTGCGGTGATTGCGGCGCTGGTGTGCGCGGCGGACTTTGGCCGGGCGTACGGCGCGACGGAGCTGGCGGGGATCCTGGAGACGTACGCGGACTGGATCGAGGAGCATCTGGACGAGTGGACGACGACCGACAAGGGGGTGCTGCTGCCGGAGGTGAAGCGGCACTACATGCGGATTCGTCCACCGGGGCCGGCCGATCCGTTTCACAATCCAGCGCTGCCCCCGGGTTTCATCCATATCGCCAACCGGGCACCGGATGAGAAGGCGGACTTTGACGCGCGCGAGGTGATCGACGCGGGCTTCCTGGAGCTGGTGCGGTATGGGATACGGCGGGCGGACGATCCGCTGATCGTGGACTCGCTGAAGGTGGTGGATCATTGCCTGAAGTACGAGACGCCGTACGGGCCGTGCTGGCGGAGGTATAACCACGACGGCTACGGACAGAAGAAGGATGGCGGGCCGTATAGCGGCTGGGGACAGGGGCGGGCGTGGCCGCTGCTGGGCGGGGAGCGCGCGCACTATGAGTTGGCGGCGGGGCTGGATGTGAAGCCGCTGATCACGGCGTTTGAACAGTTCTCCTCCGTGGGCGGGATGCTGCCGGAGCAGGTGTGGGACGCGGCCGATGTGCCGGATGAGGGGATGTACGAGGGGCGGTCGGCGGGCTCGGCGCAGCCGCTGGTGTGGGCGCACGCGGAGTACATCAAGCTGCTGCGATCGGTTGCGGACGGCAAGATTTTTGACACGATCCCGGTGGTGGCGGAGCGGTACGCGGTGGCGCCGGAGCAGCGCAGCTTCAAGAATACGGTGCAGATCTACAAGGTGGCGAGGCCGATCGACGAGGTGCCGGCGGGCGGGACGCTGCGGATCCTGGATGCACAGCCGTTCGAGGTGGTGTATACGCTGGATGGCTGGAAGACGAGGCTGGAGGCGGGGTCGAAGGTGGTGGGAAATCCGGGATCGTACGCGGATATCGAGCTGCCGAAGGCGGATGCCGGCGGCCTGGGAATGATGTCGTTTACGCTGCACTGGAAGGGGAACGGGGACCCGGCGGACGGCGACACGAAGGAGCGCTGGCTGGGGCATAACGTGGATGTGCGGATTACGTGAGGGACGCGGGACCGGGAGGGATTGGGGCGAGTGAGTGACCCCACGATAACCTCTCAGACTAGCGTCTGAGGAGGTGATCATGGGGCACCCGGCTTGTACACTGTTCTGAGCATCCTAGAGAGAGCGAACGGAAGAACGGCGAGCTGAAGGCGGCACGCGAACCGATAAATTTGAGTGGACAGGAATCCAGAGCAGATGAGTGATCAGACGCAGCAGGAAATCGACCAGATCAGCATTAACACGCTTCGTTTTCTCGCCGTGGACGCGGTGGAGAAGGCGAAGTCGGGACATCCGGGTGCACCGCTGGGCTGTGCGCCCATTGCGTACCTGCTGTTTACGAAGATCATGAAGTACGATCCGACGGAGCCGAAGTGGTCTGACCGGGACCGGTTCGTGCTGTCGAACGGGCATGCGTCGGCGCTGCTGTATGGCGCGCTGCACCTCTCCGGATACGACCTGCCGATGGACCAGTTGAAGCAGTTCCGGCAGTGGGGATCGCATACGCCGGGGCATCCGGAGTATGGCGAGACGCCGGGCGTGGAGGTGACGACGGGGCCGCTGGGGCAGGGGCTGGCAGAGTCGGTGGGGCTGGCGATCGCGGAGAAGCACCTGGGGGCGATTTACAACCACGAGGGCGCGGGGCCGAGCCACGAGAGCCACACGCCGGTAGACCACCACACGTATGTGCTGTGCGGCGACGGCGACCTGATGGAGGGGATCTCGCACGAGTCGTGCTCGCTGGCGGGGACGCTGGGGCTGGGCAAGCTGATTGTGCTGTACGACGACAACCTGATCTCGCTGGACGGGCCGACGGAGCTGAGCTTTACGGAGGACGTGACGAAGCGCTTCGAGGCCTACCACTGGCACGTGCAGATGGTGGAGGACGGCAACGACCTGGTGGCGATCGAGAAGGCGATCCTGGCGGCGAAGGCGGAGACGACGCGGCCGAGCCTGATCCGGGTGCGCACGGTGATCGGCTACGGAAGCCCGAAGGCGGGCACGAGCAAGGTGCATGGCGAGGCGCTGGGGCCGGAGGCGACGATCGCGACCAAGAAGAACCTGGGCTGGCCGGAGGACAAGAGCTTCTACGTGCCGGAGGCGGCAGCCCAGCAGTGGGCCAAGTGCAAGGAGAAGGGCAAGAAGGCGCGCGAGGAGTGGGAGGCGAAGTTCGAGGCGTACAAGAAGGCGTATCCGGCGGAGGCGGCGGAGTACGACCGTACGACGTCGATGAAGCTGGCGGAGGGCTGGGAGAAGGAGATCCCGGTGTTCCCGGCGGGCGCGGATGCGAAGCCGGTGGCGACGCGAAATGCAGGCCAGCAGGTGATGAACGCCATCGCGAAGGTGGTGCCGGAGCTGTTTGGCGGCGCGGCTGATCTGACGAGCTCGACCAAGACGATCTTCAAGGACAGCCCGAGCTTCCACGTGGATCCGAAGGGGCGGAACGTGTTCTTCGGGGTGCGCGAGTTTGCGATGATGGCGGCGGTGAACGGGATGGCGGCGCATGGCGGGCTGATTCCGTTCGGATCGACGTTCTTCACGTTCTCGGACTACTGCCGGAGCGCGCTGCGGATGGGCGCGCTGCAGAGCTCGCACTCGCTGTATATCTTCACTCACGACTCGGTGGGCCTGGGCGAGGATGGCCCGACGCACCAGCCGATCGAGCACCTGATGGCGCTGCGGGCGATTCCGCAGCTGACGGACTTTCGGCCGGCGGATGCGAACGAGACGGCGGCGTGCTGGCGGATGGCGCTGGAGCGGCATTCGGCGTGCTTTATGGCCCTGAGCCGGCAGGACCTGCCGGTGCTGGATAACGACAAGTACAAGGTGCATGAGGGCGTGCAGAAGGGCGCGTACGTGCTGGAGGCGTACGGCAAGGACATGGTGCTGGTGGCGACGGGCTCGGAGGTGGCGACGGTGCTGAAGGCGGCCGAAGAGCTGAAGGGCGCGGGGATCATGGCGACGGTGGTCTCGATGCCGAGCTTCACGGTGTTTGAGGAGCAGGACGAGGCGTACAAGATGGGGATTTTTCCGCATGGCGTGCCGAAGATCTCAGTGGAGGCGGGCGCGACGATGGGCTGGTGGAAGTACATCGGGCGGGAGGGTGTGCCGATCGGGATCGACCGGTTTGGTGCGTCGGCGCCGGGGCCGGTGGCGTTGGAGAAGCTGGGGATTTCGGTGGCGCACGTGGTCGAGGTGGCCAAGCAGCTGGTGAAGAAGTAACAGACTCTTGCTGGAGCGTTGCAGATGACTGAGACGAGCGAGCGGGAGATGGTGCGGAAGAACGAAGAGGCGGCTGCGGCGAAGGAGAAGTTCAGTTCGCTGCAGCCGACGTATGAGGACAGCGTGCTGCCCGAGGAAGACGACTGGGAGTACGACGACTGAGCGTTGGAACCGCGGAGAACCGCACGAAAGCGCAGGACCTATGACGCAGGATGAGGCGAAACAAGCCGTAGCCGCACGCGCGGTGGAGTTCGTCGCGGACGGGATGCGCGTGGGGTTGGGCACGGGAACGACCGCGACGATGTTCATCCGGGCGCTGGGCGAACGTGTGCGGCAGGGGCTGAGGATACGCTGCGTGGCATCGTCGGACGCGAGCCACAGGCTGGCGGAGTCGCTGGGGATGGATGTGACCACGCTGGACCAGATGCCGGAGCTGGATGTCTATATCGATGGGGCGGATGAGGTGGGGCCGGGGCTGGCGCTTATCAAAGGCGGCGGCGGCGCGCTGCTGCGGGAGAAGATTGTGGCGAGCGCGGCGAAGCGCTTCATCGTGGTGGTGGATTCGACCAAGGTGGTGGATTGCCTGGGGAGGTTCCCGCTGCCGGTGGAGGTGGTGAAGATGGCGCTGAAGCTGGTGGAACCGCGGCTGGAGGCGCTGGGGCTGAATCCGAAGCAGCGCCAGGCGAAGAACGGCGAGGGGCCATACCTGACGGACGAGGGCAACTACATCCTGGACTGTGCGTGCGAGCGGATCGGGGACCCGGTAAGGACGGCGGCGGAGATTCGCGCGATTGTGGGGGTGGTGGAGCACGGGCTCTTTCTGGGCATGGCGAGCCTGGCGCTGGTGGCCGGAGAGGATGGCGTGACGGAGTGTGCGGGCTGATGGCGATTTGCGGGGGCGATGCTGCATCGCGGTTGGCGGCGGACGCGTCTGATAGCCAATGACAATGGAATCGACTTCCGACGTGGCAAACAGCAGCAAGGTGTGGTTTATCACAGGAACATCATCAGGCTTTGGGCGCGAACTGGCGGAGCAGGTGCTCGCGGCGGGCGGGTGCGTGGTGGCGACGGCACGGAAGCCGGAGACGGTGGCCGACCTGACGGGGCGCTACGGCGATCGCGCGCTGAGCGTGGCGCTGGACGTGACGGACCAGGCTTCAGTCGAGAAGGCAGTGGACGCGGCGCTCGAGAGGTTTGGGCGGGTGGACGTGCTGGTGAATAACGCGGGGTATGGGCTGGCGGGCGCGATTGAAGAGGCGGATGAGGCGGAGTTCATGCCGATGTTCGAGACGAACGTCTTCGGGCTGCTGCGGGTGACGCGCGCGCTGCTGCCGCAGTTTCGCAAGCAGAGGAGCGGGAACATTGTGAACCTGTCATCGATCGGCGGACTGGTCGGCGGTGCGGGGATGGGCTACTACAACGCGACGAAGTTTGCGGTGAATGGATTGAGCGAGGCGCTGGCGGCGGAGATGGAGCCGCTGGGAGTGAAGGTCACGATCGTCGAGCCGGGGCCGTTCCGCACGGATTTCCTGGGGCGCTCGGGGATGCAGGCGCAGAGAGAGATTGCGGAGTACGCGGGGACGGCGGGTAAGATGCGGGAGTACTTCGCGCAGAACGACGGCAAGCAGGCGGGCGATCCGGCCAAGGCGGCGGCGGCGATCATTGCAGCGGTAGAGGCGCCGAACCCGCCCAAACACCTGGTGCTGGGCAAGCAGGCGTTCGACCGGATGCAGGCGCGGCTGGAGAGATGGACGAAGGAGCTGGCGGAGTGGCGGGAGACTTCGCTGGGAGCGGATTTTGATGCGCCGAAGGCGGAGGGCAAGTGAGCGGTTCGATACGCACGGTGTTCTGGGACATGGGCGGAGTGGTGCTGACGAACGGCTGGGATGTGCACCAGCGCGCGCGTGTGTTGAAGCGGTTGAAGGTCGACCTGGAGGCGTATGAGGAAGTGCATGACCGGGCGAACTACTATTGGGAGCGCGGGCTGATCACGGCGGAGGACTTCTTTTCGCAGACGGTGCTGAGGCCGAACCCGAGGCTGGGGCTGACATTCGACATGCTGTGGCCGCAGGTGTGCGCGGAGTCGAAGGTGCTGCACCCGGAGTGCCTGGATATCCTGGCGGAGTTGAAGGCGACGGGGCGGTACAGACTGGCGACGTTGAACAATGAGTCGCGCGAGCTGAACGAGTATCGGCTGGATGCATTCAAGCTGCGCTCGCTGTTCGACTACTTTATCTGCTCGGGGTACGTGCACGAGATGAAGCCGATGCCCGGGATCTTCCGGTCGGCGATCGACATCTCGGGGTTTGCGGCGGAGACGGCCTTGTTTATCGACGACAACGAAGAGAACTGCGCGGCGGCGCGGGCGCTGGGGATGCGGACGATTCACTTCAAGTCGCCGGAACAGCTTGGCGAGGCCATGGAAGGGCACGGGATTCAACTGCACCAGATGGAGAGTCGATAGACTCGCAGCAGCAGGCGGCAATGAAGCTGAGCAGAACGTGAGGAGTTTTTTATGGCGACGATCGAAGTGAAGGCGAGTCCGGCGGCACCGGTGCAGGCGCCGCAGAAGCCGGTGCGCAAGGCTGATCCGTGCGTGGTGGTGATCTTTGGCGCGTCGGGCGACCTGACCAAGCGCAAGCTGCTGCCGGCGCTCTACCATCTGCAGCAGTCGGGACTGCTGCCGCAGGAGATCGCGGTGGTGGGCGTGGCGCGCAGGCCGCTTGAAGAGAGCTTCGGGCCGGATATGAAGGACGGCATCGTGTCGGGCGGAGGCGTGGACGCGAACGATCCGGCGCTCGAGCCGTTCATCGAGAAGGTCTCGTACCACGCGATGAACTTCGACGACGACTCGGGCTACGAGGGGTTGAAGGAACTGCTGAGCGGTCTGGATGAGAAGTATGGCACGGAGGGCAACCGGCTGTTCTACCTGGCGACGGCGCCGGAGTACTTCGCGGACATCATCAACTCGCTGGGCAAGCACGGGATGAACAAGCCGGCGCTGGGCCAGGGCAAGTGGGTGAGGACGATCATCGAGAAGCCGTTCGGGCATGACCTGGAGAGCGCGCGGGCGTTGAATGATGATGTGAACAAGGTGTTCGACGAGGATCAGGTGTTCCGCATCGACCACTACCTGGGCAAGGAGACGGTGCAGAACATCCTGGTGTTCCGGTTCGCGAACGGGATCTTCGAGAATGTATGGAACCGGAACTACATCGATCACGTGGAGATTACGGCGGCGGAGTCGATCGGGATCGAGGGCCGGGGGCCGTTCTACGAGACGGCCGGGGCGCTGCGCGACGTGGTACAGAACCACGTGATGGAGTTGCTGAGCTTTGTGGCGATGGAGCCGCCGGTGTCGTTTGAGGCGTCGGCGGTGCGGGCGGAGAAGGTGAAGGTGTGGCGGTCGATCCAGCCGATTCATCCGGCGGACACGGTGCGCGGGCAATACGGGCCGGGCATGGTGGATGGCAAGGCGGTGGTGGGCTACCGGCAGGAGGATCGGGTGCATCCGCGGTCGCAGACGGAGACGTATGCGGCGCTGCGGCTGGAGATCGAAAACTGGCGCTGGGCGGGGGTGCCGTTTTACATCCGCGCGGGCAAGCGGCTGGCCAAGCGCGTGACCGAGATCACGATCATGTTCAAACAGCCGCCGTTGAGCATCTTCAAGGATGCGGAGGGCAAGGGCGCGGAGGGGATCCGGAACAACATCATCTCGATGCGGATCCAACCGGATGAGGGAATTACGCTGCGCTTTGGCGCGAAGCTGCCGGGGCCGGATATGAGCATCAGCCCGGTGAACATGAACTTCTCGTACGCGGAGGCGTTTGGGGCGTCCTCGGCGAACGGGTACGAGCGGCTGCTGCTGGATGCGATGATGGGCGACGCGACGCTGTTTGCGCATCGCGACGGCGTGGAGGCGACGTGGGCGCTGATGACGCCGATCCTGAAGTCGTGGGCGGAGAATCCGATTCGCGATCTGCCGAATTATGCGGCGGGCACGTGGGGTCCGCCGACCGCGGACGCGATGTTGAAGGCGGATGGACGCCGGTGGAGAAAGCTGTAGAGAGTGGAGGGGCAATGCCGCGCAGGGTTGAGGTTGTGGTGAAGGTTTCGGCGGGCGCGGGAGAGACGGCGCGCGCCGCGGCAGAGATGTTTGCGGACGCAGCGCAGGCGGCGGTGACGGCGCGGGGGGCGGCGCGAATCGCGATCTCGGGCGGGTCGACGCCCAAGGCGGTGTTTGAGCTGCTGGCGGCGGAGTACCAGGAGCGGGTGCCGTGGGCGAAGGTGCAGCTGTTCTGGGTGGACGAGCGGTGCGTGGGGCCGGAGGACGCGGAGTCGAACTATGGCATGACGAAGAAGGCGATGCTGGACAAGCTGCCGCTGCCGAAGGAGAACGTGCACCGGATGGAGGGCGAACTCGATCCGGAGGAAGGTGCGTCGCGGTACGAGTCGGAGATCCGAAACGCGTTCAAGCTCGAAGGGGCGGAGACGCCGGTGTTCGACCTAATTCTGCTGGGACTGGGGCCGGACGGGCATACGGCGTCGCTTTTCCCGCATACCGAGGGGTTGAACGAGATGGCGCGGATCGCGATTGCGAACCATGTGCCGCAGAAAGATACGTGGCGGATGACATTGACGTGGCCGGTGATCACGGCGGCGCGCGAGGTGGCGTTCCTGATCGAGGGGAAGGACAAGGCGGCGATGGTCAGGACGGTGTGGACGGGCGCGTATGATCCGGAGACGTATCCGGCGCAGCTGATCCGGCCGGCGAACGGAAGGCTGACGCTGCTGCTGGATGCGGCGGCGGCGGCGGAGCTTCCACAGGGTGGGGCGGGCGGCGTGACGACACTGGAGCTTTCATGATTCTTGCGGGCGATGTAGGCGGGACCAAGGTTCACCTGGCGCTCTACAACTTTGAAGCTGGACGGCTGAAGCCGCTGCGCGATCAGAAGTTTCCGGCGGCGGAGTTTCACACGCTGGACGATGTGGTGAAGCGGTTCCTGTCGGAAGGGGACGGGCACCCGGCGGCGGCGGTGGGGGAGATTGCGGCGGCATGCTTCGGGTGTCCGGGGCCGGTGAAGGATGGGCGGCTGAAGCTGACCAATCTGCCGTGGACGCTGGATGCGCGCGACCTGCGGACATCGCTGGGGATTGAACACCTCTTTCTGATCAATGACCTGGAGGCCAACGGGTACGGGATTCCGGAGCTGGCGGCGGATGCGGTGTATGTGCTGCACGAGGGAGATGCAGGGGCGGTGGGGCACCGCGGACTGGTGTCGGCGGGGACGGGGCTGGGTGAGGCGCTGCTGATCTGGGACGGGAAGCACCGGCATGTTCCGGTGCCGAGCGAGGGCGGGCACTGCGACTTCGCGGCGCGCGACGACCGGGAGATTGCGCTGCTGCAGTACCTGAGGAAGACGCTGAACGGGCGGGTGTCGTTTGAGCGGGTGGTGTCAGGGCTGGGGATCAAGAACCTGTACGGGTTCCTGAAGGATGACCAGGGGATGGAAGAGCCGCAGTGGCTGCGGGAACGGATTGCGGCCGAGGATCCGAACGCGGTGATCGGCCAGTGTGCGGAGGACGGGTCGAGCGAGCTGTGCTACGAGACGATGCAGATGTTTGCAGCGGCCTACGGGGCGGAGGCCGGGAACGTGGCGCTGAAGGTGTTTGCGCTGGGCGGCGTGTACCTGGGAGGCGGGATCGCGCCGAAGGTTCTGAAGACGATGGAGGATGGGGCGTTTACGAAGGCGTTTCTGGACAAGGGGCGGTTGTCGCCGCTGCTGGAGTCGATCCCTGTGAGGGTGATCCTGGACGATACGTGCGCGCTGCTGGGGGCGGCGGCGTACGCGGAGGTGCGGGCGTCGGAGCTTTCGGGGCGGAGTGAGCGGGAGGCTTCGATGGCTTGATCCCCCCTCCCCCCTGGTTAGAGTCAAAAATTTGATTCTAAGGGGTTTAGGTCTTGATTAAGGAAGAAGCCCCGGCGGGTTGGCCGGGGCTTCTTCTTGTCTGGTTCCATTATAGCTGGGGGTGGGGAGTAGATATGACAGGAAAATGGTGCGTGGGATCGGGCTTGGAATGAAGGAGTTGCGGAGGTTGGGCGAGGGTTGGGGGCTTGACAACGAGTTGGGGCTGGGAGAGGACGGCATACCCCAGGGGCTAAAGCCCGGATCTTAGCTGGGTTTGTAGAGACCCAAGGCTGAAGCCTTGGGGTACCTTCGAGCTAAGGCGCGGGGCTGGGATGCGCGAATAGTGGGGGGCTTGACAACAGTTGTCTGGGAGAGAGGACGGCATGCCCCAGGGGCTAAAGCCCGGATCTTAGCTGGGTTTGTAGAGACCCAAGGCTGAAGCCTTGGGGTACCTTCGAGCTAAGGCGCGGGGCTGGGATGCGCGGAGAGTGGGGGGCTTGACAACAGTTGTCTGGGAGAGAGGACGGCATGCCCCAGGGGCTAAAGCCCGGATCTTAGCTGGGTTTGTAGAGACCCAAGGCTGAAGCCTTGGGGTACCTTCGAGCTAAGGCGCGGGGCCGGGATGCGCGGAGAGTGGGGGGCTTGACAACAGTTGTCTGGGAGAGAGGACGGCATACCCCAGGGGCTAAAGCCCGGATCTTAGCTGGGTTTGTAGAGACCCAAGGCTGAAGCCTTGGGGTACCTTCGGGCTAAGGCCGGGTGGCTGGGATGCTCGGAGAGTTGCAAGTGGGGGAGGGTTCTTCGGGGTTCCTTCGGCTGCGCTGCGCTTCGCTCAGGATGACGGAGTTCGGGGGGCGGAGGGGAGAGATGCGGGTCCTTCGGCTCGGATGCGTCTCGCTCAGGATGACATTTGAGAGCCAAGGATGACGGGCGGCAGTTGCTCGGGATGACAGTGTGGGGGCCGGGGCCGGCGAAAGATATTCGAGCGGGGTGCGGGGTGGGGCGTCTGTCCTGTTAGTGGCTGGTGCGATGGACTGGATGAGCTCAGTTGAGGGATTCGGGGTGGCGATGCCTTCAGAGGACGACTTGGAGGCGGTGGACGTGGGTGCGCTGGTGGGCGCGTACGCGGGGGTAATGTTCCGGGTGGCGCATGCGGTGCTGCGCAGCCGGCAGGAGGCGGAGGACGTGGTGCAGGACTCGTTTGTAAAGGTGCTGGAACGGCGCGGGCGGCTGGGCGAGGTGCGGGAGATGCGGGTGTGGCTGGTGAAGATTGCGTGGAACCTGGCGCTCGACCGGCGCAGACGGATCCGGCCGGAGCAGATGGATGAACGGTTTTCGGCGGAGCTGGCGGGGAAGAATGTTCCGGCGGATGTGGCGATGGCGGAGGCGGGACGGATGGCGGCGGTGCTGCGGGAGATCGAGCGGCTGCCGAAGAAGGAGCGGGAGGCGCTGCTGCTGAGCGCGATGGAGGAGCTGGGCACGGCGGAGATGGCGGCGGTGCTGGGGCGGAGCGAGTCGGCGACGCGGGCGCTACTGTACCGGGCGAGGACGAGATTGAAGCAGCGGATGGGAGGCGAGCGATGAAGGACCTGGAGCGGGTGTTGGCGGGATTGCGGGATGTGGAGGCGCCGGCAGGGCTGGAGGCGCGCGTGCTGCGGCGGATGGAGGAGCGGGGGGGGCGGCGGAGTTGGGGCTGGGCGGCGGGCGGGGTCGTGTTGGCGGCGGCGGTTTTGGGCGTGGGGTTGGAGGTTGGCCGAGGACGGCATACCCCAGGGGCTAAAGCCCCGGTTGTGGCAGGGGTTCATGAGAGACCCAAGGCAAAAGCCTTGGGCTACCTTCAGGCCAGGGCAGGGCGGGACCTTCAGGCCAGGGCGGGACGGGACCTTCAGGCCAGGGCAGGGCGGGACCTTCAGGCCAGGGCGGGACGGGATGAGGGGGTTTGGCGAGGAGGGCATACCCCGGGGGCTAAAGCCCCGGTTCTGGCTGGGGTTCATGAGAGACCCAAGGCTGAAGCCTTGGGCTACCTCCAGGCCAGGGCAGGTACTGGGCGAGGGGAGGAGGTCAGTTTTCCGGCGCCGGAAGCTCCTTTGACCGAGGAGGAGAGGTTGTTGGTGCGGATTGCGGTGACGGGAAACGAGCCGGCGTTTGAGATTTTGAATGAAGAGACTCGCGAGGCTTCGGCGGCCACGAGCGAGGCCGAGTTCGAGGAGTTCGTTCGCTCGGCAGCTTCGAGCCGTCCGCAGGCGGGAAGTTTGGATTTGCCACGATGAGGTTTGGTTGCGGCCGGCAATTTAACAGCAAAGGGTTTACGGAGGCTACACGATGAAGTCGATACGGAAGTGGTTCTACGGAGCGTTGTTGGCGGCGGCAGTGGCAATGGGCGGTGGGATGACGAGTTCGGCTCAGGAGGCGAAGGCACCGGCCAAGACGACGGAGACAGAACAGGGCGGGGCGACGTACCGCCTGGTCTACACCTTGACGGAACTCGATGGGACCAAGCGGATCGGCGTGCAGCACTTCGGGATGACGATTACGTCGACGTCCAAGGCGGTTTCGGTGAAGCTGGGGAGCAAGGTTCCGGTGGCGACGGGCAGTTTCAACCAGGGAAGCGGAGCGCAGCAGACGCAGTTTACTTATATCGACGTGGGTCTGAACATCCGCGCGCAGCTGAGTGCGCCGGCACCGAACGGTCTGTTTACGCTGGACTCGCAGGTGGAGCAGTCGGGGGTGGCGGAGACGGTGACGATCGCGACCGTGAATGAGCCGGTGATTCGGCAGACGAGGCTGGAGAACACGGCCCAGATGACGCTAGGCAAGCCGGTGATGCTGGGGTCGCTGGATACGCCGGGGAGTACGCGGCACCTGGATGTGGAGGTGGTGATGGAGGCGGTGAAGTAGCGGAGGTGCGGTTGGACTGAGATGCAGGTCTTTCGACTGCGGCGCTGGGGCGCCGCAGTCGAAGGATGACGGGGGTTGTGGGTTGGGCGAGCGGCCGGGCGGCTGGGGCGGAAAGGGCCGGCGGCGGGGCGGGCGGAGGAAGACTCGGGGTCCCTCGGCTTCGGCGCTGGGGCGCCTTCGCTCAGGATGACAGGCGGGTGGTGATGGAGTGGCGGGGTGCTGGAGGTATCGAATGGATGTTCCGGAATGGGATGGGTGGGGCGGGAGGGTGGGATGTTAGAACAACTTCGTCGGAGAAAACCCGTCTAACGGCACGGGCAGGTAGACGCCCGGAAATTGACTCCCCCGAAAGCCGGTTCTGGATGGTGAAGATGTTGACGTTTGCAGAGGTGGGGGCGAGGCTTGGTTTGCAGCTCGCCGTGGTGGCGGTATTGTCGGGCGCGACGGCGCTGGCGCAGGGTCCGGAACGGCGGATTACGGGAACGGTGGAGAATGCTACGCGGGCTACGCTGGCGGGCTCGATGCCGCCGCGGGCGCGAGTGGCGAAGGATGCGGGGCCGATCGCGGGGAGCCAGACGATCTCCGGGGTGACGCTGCTGTTCAACCGCAGCGCGGCACAGCAGTCGGCGCTGGATGCGCTGCTGGCGGCGCAGCAGGATCCGAGCTCGGCGCAGTATCACCAGTGGCTGACGCCGGACCAGTTTGCGGCGCAGTTCGGGATGTCGGATGCGGATATGGCGACGGCGAGCGCGTGGCTGGAGAGCCAAGGGCTGAAGGTGGACGCGGTGCCGCGGGGGCGGGACCGGCTGACGTTCAGCGGGACGGCGGCGCAGATCGGGGCGGCGTTCCAGACGGCGATGCATGCCTATAAGACGACCAACGCGGCGGGCACGGTGGAGACGCACTTTGCGCCGGCGAACGATCTGACGGTGCCGGCGGCGCTGGCGGGGGCGGTGGTGACGGTGGCGAACCTGGACGATTTCAAGCCCAAGCCGCACATGGTGAGCAGGGGGCCGGTGGCGGCGCCGCAGTTCGATTCGGGGCAGACGGGCAGCCACTTTCTGACGCCGGGCGACGTGGCGGTGATCTACGACATCAAGGCGGCGTACAGCGCGGGATATACGGGCGCGGGTCAGGCGATTGCGGTCGCCGGGCAGTCGGCGATTGTGCTGAGCGACGTGGCGAACTTCCAGTCGGCGGTGGGGCTGTCGTCGCCAACGCCGGCGCTGGTGTTGATGCCGGGGACGGGATCTTCGACGGTGTACAGCGGTGACGAGAGCGAGAGCGACCTGGACGTGGAGTACTCGGGCGCGATTGCGAAGGCAGCGCAGATCTACTTTGTGTATACGGGGTCGAGCCCGAACTACGGGGTGTTCGACGCGGCGCAATATGCGATTACGAATGACATTGCACCGATTGTGACGACGAGCTACGGGGTGTGCGAGGCGGCGCTGGGCGCGAACAACTACACGGCGATCTTCCAGCAGGCGATGGCGCAGGGGCAGACGCTGATTGCGTCGAGCGGCGACGAGGGATCGACGGACTGCTATGAGTTCACGACGGAGCCGAGCGCGATCCGGACGGAGCTGGCGGTGGATTTCCCGGCATCGAGCCCGTATGTGACGGGGATGGGCGGGACGGAGTTCCCGTCGGCGGATGTGGTGGGCAACACGCAATATTGGTCGGCGAGTACGAGCAGCGACATTGTGACGTCCGCGCTCTCGTATATCCCGGAGCAGGTTTGGAACGACGATTCGACGACGGCGGGGCTGTCGTCGGGCGGGGGCGGGCAGAGCGCGCTGTTTGCGCGGCCGACGTGGCAGATCTCGTCGGGAGCTCCGGGGATTGGGAGCATTGCGGGGAGCAACCGTTTGGTGCCGGACCTGGCGCTGTCGTCTTCGCCGAATAACGCGGGGTACCTGTATTGCTCGAGCGATACAGGAGGCACGTCGATCGAGGGGAGCTGCACGCACGGGTTCCGCGATGCGAACAACGTGTACCTGACGGTGGCGGGCGGGACGAGCTTCGCAGCGCCGATCTTCTCGGGGATGCTGGCGATCATCAACCAGGCGACGAAGGCGGCGGGACAGGGGTTGATCAACCCGACGCTGTATGGTCTGTCGGCGAGCACGTCGACGTACGCTTCGGCGTTTCACGACATTATTGTGGGCAGCAATGCGTGCACGGCGGGGCCGGGGTTCTGCACGACGGCGGGGGCGAGCGGGTTTGCGGCGACGGTGGGGTACGACGAGGCGTCGGGGCTGGGATCGGTGGACCTGTATAACCTGCTGACGGCGTGGCCGGTGGCTTCGAGCGGGACGGTGGGGTCGACGCTGACGGTGACGCCGGCGACGACGGTGCCCAAGGTGGGCGTGGCGGATGTGATCACGGTGACGGTGGCCGGGAGCGCTGCGAGCGCGGCTACGGGGACGGTGAACTTCACGATCAACGGCGGTAGCGCGAATGGAGGGTCGGCGGCGAGCGTGCCGGTGGTGAACGGGACGGCGACGTACAGCTTTACGGGCAGCGCGGCGGGGCAGTACGTGGTGACGGCGAGCTACACGGGCGACGTGCACTACGCGCCGGCGACGGCGACGACGCTGATCCAGGTGGGGTCGACGGGCGGATTTGCGCTCTCGGCGACGAACGCGACGATTACCGATGGCAGCAACGGGACGACGACGATCACGGTGACGCCGGTGAACGGCTACACGGGAAATGTGGCGCTGGCGATTTCGAGCAACCCGGCGATCACGAACGCCTGCTACCAGGTGACGCCGGCGAGTGTGACGGGCACGGCGGCGGCGACGACGACGATCACGATCATCACCAACGAGGCCTCGTGCACGGCCGCGACGATACCGCTGGCGAAGAATCCGGCGGCTGGAGCGACGGCGTTGAATCGGGCACCGGTGGGCGCACCGGCAAGGAATCCGGCGCGGGCACCGATGGGGCTGGCGCTGGCCGGTCTGCTGGCGATCGGGTTCGTGGGGCGGAGATCGCGCGGGCTGAAGAGCCTCGTGGCGGTGGCGCTGCTGGCAGTGGTTGGGTTCGGGATGTCGGGGTGCGGGAGCGGGACGGTGACGTCGTCGCCGATTTCGCCGACACAACCGACACAGCCGACGACGTACGCGACCAAGGGAGCGTATACGATCCTGGTGCAGGGTACGGACTCGGTGAACACGGCGAATACCAACTTCGCTACGTTCACGCTGACGATCCAGTAGAGGGTAGAGACAGAACTGCCCGGCGGGGTGCTCCCTGCCGGGCTTTTTGTTTTGGCGGGCGACAGCGTTGAACGGGTTGGCACCGGCGACGAGATACTGAGATTCTTCGCCTTCGGCTCAGAATGACGGGGGTTTCGTTCGGCTCAGAATGAAGTGTCAAGGCCTGAGTTAGAAGGCGAATTTGATGCTGGCCTGGAGGACGCGGGGACCGCCTACTCCGTTGACGTTGCCGACTCCGGAGCCGAGGGTGCCGGTGATCTGGCCGAAGTTGCTTGAGGTGCGAGAGCTGGTGGGCAGCCCGAACGCGGGTGTGTTGGTCAGGTTGAAGGCGTCGAAACGCGCCTGGAGGTTGGACTCACGGTAGATGGGGAAGCTTTTGAAAAGGGAGAGGTTGTCAGAGAGGTAGCCGGGGCCGCGGAACTGATTGCGGCCGGTGTTTCCGAAGGCACAGGCGTTGGGGTTAGTGGCGGCGTTGTAGGCGACGCAAGTGGGAGCGGCGGCGAAGGAGGTGTTGTCGAACCACTGCGGGTAAGCGGAGACGTTGCCGCCGGCTACGTTGTGCAGCACGCGATAGGGCAGGACCTGGTTGGCGGTCTGGGTGGTGCCGGAGGTGGTGCTGGTATCGGTGATGGTGAAGGGCAGGCCGGAGACGGCGGAGACAACGCCGGAGATGCGCCAGCCGCCGAGGGCGTACTGCGTAAAGCCGGAGTTGAAGTACTTGTGGCCTTGTCCGGCGGGCAGCTCGTAGGTGAAGGTCTGCTCGAAGTTGCGGGCGCGGTCGAAGTCGGCTAACGCGTAGTTGCGATGGACGGGACCAGCCCAGAAGAGGAGATTGCCGTCCTGCGCGCCGGTCTGGTAGTTCTGCGCCTTGCCCCAGGTGAAGGCGGAGGTGAAGGCCACGCCGTGGGAGAAGCGCTTGGTGAGCTGCACCTGCAGAGACTGGTAATTGGTGGAGAAGCCTAGGAAGTATTCCGTGACGGAGGCAGTTTTGTTGAAGACGGGGGTGACGCCGTCGGCGGCCTTGTTCAGGGGGTCATAGGTTGCGCTCTGGCCGTAGATGCGGGGCTGGTTGATGTTCTGCGAGACATCGATGCGGGTGCCATGGTTGGCAACGTAGGCGAGCTGCATGGACATGTCGTGGGGAAAGGCCTGCTGGACGGCCACGTTCCAGCTGGTGACGTAGGCGTTCTGGAAATTGAGCGGGATGTAGAGATTGCCGAGCCCGAGGGTGCCGTTGGCGGCGGATTCGGTGAGAGTGCCGTTGGTACCGAAGACGACGGTGGGAGTGGCGGGGATGCCGGTGGTGAAGTTGATGATGCCACCGGCGGGATTGAGGGTGGGCCCGTAGGTGGCGGTGTTGGTGTAGTTGGTGCTGGTCTTGATGGGGTAGTTGTAGGCGTAGGAGTTATCGACGAAGGGGACGTAGCTGACGCCGATGCCGCCGCGCAGCACGGTCTTGTCGGTGGCGCGGTAGGAGGCTCCGACGCGGGGCGCGAAGTTCTTGTAGTCGGTCTGCATGCCGAGGTTCGAGGGGTTGCCATCGACGCCGGCCATGACGAGCTGATTGGTGCTGGGGTTGTAGTTGACGAAGCCGCCGGGCTTGCGCGGGGTGGCGGGCGGATAAAGCTCATAGCGTCCGCCGATGTCGAGCGTGAGTTTGGAGTTGACCTGCCACTTGTCGGAGAGGAAGAAGAAGAGCCAGGTCTGGCGGTAGGCCGGGAAGGTACTATTGGTGTCCTGCCCGACGGCGTAGGGCACGTTGAACAGGATGCTGGCGATATCGTTGGCCTGGCCGGTGGCAGAGCCGTTGAAGGCTGCGGCGCCGGGTGTTGAGGTCTGGTTCTCGCTGAAGTAGAAGGTCCCGGCCGCGGCGTTGTTGTTGCCCTGAAGAAGATCGTCTCGAACGCGGCGGATGTCGGCGCCGGCCTTGAGGGTGTGGTTGCCGAGAATCTTGGTCCAGATGTTGGCGAAATCGATGTTGGACTCGGCGCGCAGCCAGGGCAGGGACTGGGAGTAGCCGATGAGCGGATTGGTGGTTCCGTTTTCGCCGTTGCCGGCGAAGTTCGAGACCTGGAGGGCGACCTGGCCGCTGCTGGTGATGGTGTTGTCGGTGCCGTTGGGGCCGTTGCCGGGGATGCCGAGGGTGCGGGCATCGTTGGCGCCGTAGTCGGTCTGGGTGGCGGAGTTGCGGTAGTGGGCGACTCCCACGCGACCCTCAGTAAAGAGGGTGGACGAGAAGACGTGGTCGTAGTTGACGCCGGTGGAGTAGGCGGCGGCGACGCCGGTGGCCTCGAAGCCTCCGCCAGCGGGACCGCCCAGGAAGCTGCCGAAGGTGGGGGCCTGGAAGGTGTTCACGTTCTGGTGGCTGAAGCGGTAGGTGAGGTGGCTCTTGTCCGAGATGGTGTAGTCGGACTTGATGTCGTAGCTGATGGAGTCTTTGTGGAAGGGCAGGTTCTGCGAGATGTTGTTGGAGGTGGCTCCGCCGATGTAGGCAGCGGCGGCGAGATTGGTGGCCGGGTTGCGGGCGATGGCGTCGATGTCCTGGAGGATGGTGAGGGCGGTCTTGCTGATGCCGGGATTGGACAACGGAATGAGATTGCCGCCGAAGGCTGTTCTGCCGGTGCCGCACTGGTTATTGGCCGTGGTGCCGAGGCAGTCGGCTGTATCGCCGGTGTTGGGATCGTAGACCTGGCCTTTGTAGCCGGCGAGCGAGAGGGAGTTATTGACGACGTTGTAGAAGGGGATGGTGCTGTTGACGGTGGAGGACTCGTGGTCGGAGACGCGGAGGAAGTCGCCGAAGATGAAGAGGCGGTCTTTGAGAATGGGCGCGCCGATGGAGCCGCCGGTGTAGTTGTAGACGAGGCGTCCGTTGGGGCCCTTGGCGAAGAAGTTGCGGGCGTTGACTCCGTTGTTCTCCATGTTCTGGAAGACGGAGCCGTGGACGGAGTTGGTTCCGGACTTGAGGGTGACGTTGACGACGGTGCCGACGGCGCGGCCGAACTCGGCCTCGAAGTTGTTGGTGGTGATGTCGACATTGGCGATGGCGGCGGCGGGCGGGACCAGGATGATGTGGATGCCGGTGCGCTCATCGTCGTCGATGCCTTCGATCTGGTAGAGGTTGACGTAGGAGGACTGGCCGTTGGCGTTGGTGGAGAGATCATTGTTGGAGTTGAAGAACTGAGAGTTGTTGAAGACGACGGGGGCCATGCCGGGGACGGTGTTGAGCAGGGACTGGAAGCTGTTGCCGCTGGAGAGCGGAAGGTCGGCGATCTGGGCCGCGGAGATGGTGGTGGAGATGTCGGCGCGGTCGGTCTGGAGGAGGGGCGGCTCGGTGGTGACGAGGACGGTTTCGTTGACGCTGCCGGTGACCAGGGTCATGTCGACGCGCTGGGTGGTGTTGATGTCGAGGGTAATGTTCTCGCGCGTTTCCTTTTTGAAGCCGGGCGCGGTGACGGTGACGGAGTAGACGCCGGGCGGCAGATCGGGCTCAGTGAAGTTGCCGCTGCTGTTGGTGACGGAGTTGTGGACGGCATCCTGCCCGGCGAGGGTGATGACGATCTGGGCGTTGGGCACAGCGGCTCCGGTGGCATCGACGACGGTACCGACCAGCGTGCCGTTGACCGCCTGGGCGTGGAGCAGCGCGGAGGCGGACAGGAGGCAGGCGAGAAGCGCGACGATGAGGTGGAGTTTTGAAGTACGCATGGAGCTCTCCTGAAACGTTAGACAAGACGTGATGAAGGCTTTCACTGGGCACACGAAAGTTACGCAGTATTCCGCGGCTCGTCAAGGCCGAAGGCGGGGAGCGTACCGGGAAAGTTCACTCTGCTAACAAAGTCTTTTGATTTCAAACGAGATTAGTACGGGCTCCGGTTTCGAAGCGGGCGCTCAGCCGCGCGGTTCGTTGACGGCGAGGGGCTTGCGGGCGAAGTAGAAGAGGGAGAAGGCGAGCAGGGCGAACATGAGGATGCTGACCCCGTCGTGGTAGAGGGGGTTGTGCGGGGAGAAGCGCGGGATGGTGCGCTCGGTGAAGTTTTCGTAGAGCTTGATGCAGACGCCGAGCAGGCCGACGATGCCGCCGGCGGCAATGAGGCCGGAGGCGTAGAGGGAGCCGGGGGAAATCTCGGATTCGAGATCGAGCGAGGGGGTGACGGAGGTGGGAACGGGGAGGCCGTTGGCGGGGTCGAGGTGGTCGGGGTTGGTGATGTCGAAGTCAGGATGCTCCATGTGGAAGCGCTCGCGGTCGGTGTGCCAGAGGGCGAGCGAGGCCTCGTAGGCGAGGGCGGCGTTGCGGGCGTGGTGGTGGAGCATGGCGCGGTCGACCATCCAGCGCATGACGCCGCCGACGAAGATGGCGAGGGTGGTGGCGATGGAGAGGTAGGCGCCGACGGCGAAGGTGAGGGAGCGGATGCCGAGGAGCTCGACGACGATGACCAGGGCGACGCCGAGCAGGACGAGGCCCCAGGGGAGCTTGCGGGAGAGGATGCCGTTGATGACGGTGGCCATGAGCTTGCCCTGGGGTGCGGCGGCTTTCTCGCTGCCGATGCCCTGGGTCCACTGGATTTCGATCTGGTTGGTGGCGGGGTTGAGGAGGTACTTGCCGTCGGCGAGGCTGGTGGAGCCGATGGCGTTGAGGAGGATGTAGGCGTGGCCGTTGGGGAGGGTCTCTTTGGCGGTTGAGGATCTGGAGGTGAGCTGGAAGTGGTCGCGGGAGAAGGGACCCTTGTTCTGGACGCCATCCTGATAGAGGGCGGGAGTGAAGGCGATGGGAGCGGGAAGGCGCTGGAAGGATTCGAGGCCGTTGTTCATGGCGTTGAGGGTGGCGCCGATGGAAAAGGTGCAGATGACGACACCGGCCATGAGCGCGGCCTGCTGTTTCCAGGGGGTGGCGCCGATGAGGAAGCCGGTCTTGAGGTCCTGGCTGGTGTCGCCGGCGTTGGAGGCGGCGATGCAGACGATGCCGCCGATGGTGATGGCGAGCGCACCGAAGGCGGGGGCGGTCCAGCCTTTGACGAGGAAGATGGCGCAGGTGGCCATGAGGGTGGCGATGGTCATGCCGGAGACGGGCGAGGCGGAGCTGCCGACGATGCCGACGATGCGGGCCGAGACGGTGACGAAGAGGAAGCCGAAGATGACGACGAGGATGGCGGCGGCGATATTGGCCAGGAGGCCGACCTGCGCGCCGGGTACGGGGTGGAGGGTGAGGAAGACGACGAGCAGGATGACGAGGACGACGGAGCCGCCAAGGACTACGGACATGGGGAGGTCGTGGGCGGTGCGAATGGGGGCGGTGCCAGGGACGTTTGAGGGCGAAAGATTTGGGCGGTTTTGCAGGGGTGAAGACTCTCGGGGTCCTTCGACTGCGTGCTGCGCACTTCGCTCAGGATGACGGAGGGTTGTGGGTTTCGAGCGGATGGAGCGGACGCCTTCGGCGAGGGCGGAGAGGATGGTAGGGGCGGTGCGGAGGAGGGTAATAAGGCCGGCGGCGGCGACGGCTCCGGCACCCATGGGGCGGACGTAGGTGCGCCAAAGGTCGGAGGGGCTCATGCCGGCGATGGGGGTGGTTCCGGGGTAGAGCGGGCCGGGGATGTGCGAGCCGAAGAAGTAGATGGCGGGCATGAGGACGAGCCAGGAGAAGACGCCGCCGGCGAGCATGATGGCGGCGACGCGGATGCCGATGATGTAGCCGACGCCGAGGTATTCGGGGGTGCAGTCGGCGCGGACGGCGGCGCCTTTGAGGATGTGCTGAGGGCCGGCGAAGTCGGGCTGGTAGTCGGGCTGGGAGGGCCAGAGGGAGAAGAGGTTGTCGTTCTGGAAGAGGGTGTAGAGGCCGCCGAGGCCGAGGCCGAGGAAGACGCGGGAGGCGAAGCTGCCGCCGCGCTCGCCGGCCATGAGGACGTCGGCACACGCGGTGCCCTCGGGGTAGATTAACGTGCCGTGCTCTTCGACGATGAGCTGGCGGCGGAGCGGGATCATGAAGAGGACGCCGAGCCAGCCGCCGAAGAGGGCGAGGGCGAAGATCCTGGTTGACTCGAGGTCGAAGCCGAGGAAGATGAGGGCGGGCAGGGTGAAGATGACGCCGGAGGCGATGGACTGGCCGGCGTTGCCGACGGTCTGGACGATGTTGTTTTCGAGGATGGACGCTTTGCCGAAGGCGCGCAGGATGGAGATGGAGAGGACGGAGATGGGGATGGAGGCGGCGACGGTGAGGCCGGCGCGGAGGCCGACGTAGACGGTGACGGCTCCGAAGAGGACGGCGAAGACGGCGCCGAGGAGCAGGGCGCGGAGGGTGAACTCGGGACGGGACTCGGAGGCGGGGACGAAGGGCTGGAAGGTCGATGGTGCTGCCATGGTCGAGAGTGTCTCCGCGGGCGCGAGGGTGGGTTTGGAGTCTGGATGGGAGTGTACCAGCGGAGGTGCAGCGGCGCGGATTGATGCAGGATTGACGCGGGCGGGCGGGGATAGCTTATACTTCGGGCAAGGCGCGGTCTGATCGACCTGGAGCGCCGTCGAGCAGGTGAGTCTTCAGCGAAGGGTTGAAGGTACATCTCGGGCGAGATGCGGGAGGTCCACCTGGTGGGGTGGGCGGAAGTACTGCGGAACAGCGCAGCGCCAAGGGGAAAGATACTGCGTGGCGCGCGGTGGTGCGGGTGCTTCGAAGTCCGGCGCTCAGGTTGCTGGACGATGTGGTGACAACGGTGTTTCCGGCGGATTGCCGGTGTTGTGAGGGTCCGCTGCTGGAGGCGGGGCCGGTTCCGGTGTGCGGGACGTGCGTGGGGCGCGTGAGCCGGAGCAGGATGGCGGGATGCGAACGCTGTGGTGAGGCGGTGGACCTCGACGGCGAAATGGAAGAGATGCGACTGGGAGCGGGGGCGGGATGGGTGTGCCGCGAGTGCCGGATGGCGCCGCCGGAGTTTGCGCGGGCGGTGGCGTACGGGGTGCATGATGGCGAGCTGCGGGAGCTGATCCGGCTGCTGAAGTTTGAGCATGTGCCGGCGGTGGCGAAGCTGCTGGGCGGGCGGCTGGCGGAGATTGTGCTGGAGCTCGAAGGCCAGGCGGCGCGAGAGCTGATGGTGGTGGCGGTGCCGCTCTACGCGGGGCGGGAGCGGTGGCGCGGGTTCAACCAGGCGGTGCTGCTGGCGGATGCGGCGTGCGCGAGGCTGAAGCGGATGAGGCCGGAGTGGAAGCTGCGGCGGGCGCACGGGGTGATCGAGCGAGTGAAGGATACGGAGAGCTCGTACCGGCTGTCGCGCAAGGAGCGCCGGGTGAATCTGCGTGGGGCGTTCAAGATGGCCGGCGATGTGACGGGACGCGAGGTGCTGCTGGTGGACGACATCTACACCAGCGGGGCGACGGCGCGGGAGTGTGCGCGGGTGCTGATGGATGCCGGCGCGGCGAAGGTGTGGGTGGCGACGCTGGCACGGGCGCAGAAGGCGCGGGTGCGGCGGCAGCATGAGGATCCGGGAGAGTATGTGGCGGCGTGGGATCAGGCGCGGGACGCGACGGTTTAGAGGGCAATAGCGAGAGCGGAGTAAGGGGATTCTGGAGTGCCGGGATTCTTCGCTTCCGTTCAGAATGACAGGCTTTATGGGGAGGATGAGTGGCGATGCAGACGGGCAAGGCAAGGAAGCAGAGGGCGACGGGCGGCAGGCATGCGGGGCATGCCAACGGGCACGCGGGGACGGCGCGGCGGCTGACGACGGAGCTGGATGTGCGGATGGGGGTGTTCCGGCAGCCGGCGATGCAGACGCCGGTGCTGGTGCTGAATGCGAGCTACGAGCCGATCAACATCTGCGGGGCGCGGCGGGCGCTGGTGCTGGTGTTGAAGGGCGTGGCGCGGACGGAGGAGGAGCAGGGCACGGTGCTGCACGCGGCGCGGATGAACGTGGCGATGCCGAGCGTGATCCGGCTGCTGGAGTACAGGCGGATCCCGCACCAGACGAGGGCGCTGAGCCGGAAGAACATCCTGCTGCGCGACCGGAACTGCTGCCAGTACTGCCAGGTGGTGCTGACGGCGAGCGAACTGACGCTGGATCATGTGATTCCGCGCAGCCGCGGTGGGCTTTCGACGTGGGAGAACCTGGTGGCGTGCTGCCACGACTGCAACCGGCGCAAGGGCAACCAGATGCTGCATGAGCTGACCGAGATGAAGCTGCTGCGGGAGCCGCGGCCGTTCAGCCTGCATACGAGCCGGCACATTATGCGGATGATCGGGTCGGCGGATCCGAGCTGGCGGCGGTACCTTTATTTTGAGTCGGGGGATGTGGCGGCTTAGGTGTGGCTGGGGGGTTGTGCCTTGAAGCCAGGGCGACTTCTGCAGGGTGACTGGGCGGAAATGGTTTGAAGGTATGGGCCAGTCAGGTTCTTCGGGGTCCTTCGACTGCGTTTGTCGCAGGAGCGCGACAAACTTCGCTCAGGAGGACGAGGATTGGGGTGAGGGGGCGCCGGACGCGAGGCGGATCTCTTCGCGCAGGCGGTCGCGGATGTCCATCCAGATCTGGGCGAGGAGCGCGCCGGGGATGGTGCGGCTGTCGCGGCGGGTGCGGTGGGTGAGCTGGCGCTGGCCGGTGGCGAAGAGGACGCTGCGGGCGTCGGGGTTCTGGGTGAACTTGGCCTCGCAGGCCTGGCGCAAGAGCTCCCAGTGGATGTAGCGGCCGGTGGCGATGGTCTCGCCGCCGTAGTCGAAGGTGGGGCGCTCGGCGACGTCCTGGGCGGCGTTTTTGGCGTCGATGCCCCAGAGCGCCGCGACGCGGCGGCGGTCGCGGGTGGAGCGGAGTTTCAGGCCCTGCCAGAAGGCTTCGACGCTGGCGTAGCGGTGGCCGTGGAGGATGAAAGGCGTGTGGGCGAGATTGCTGATGAGCTGCCAGCGGAGATCGCCGGACTCGAAGCGGACGTTGATGGGCTCGCGGCAGGCGTCGGCCTGGGGGCCGATGTCGTGGAGGGCGGCGGTGGCGCCGCCGGAGGCAGGTTCGGGTGGGGGGAGATAGAAGACGTGGCCCTGGGAGCGGGCGGTCCAGGCGGCGAGATCAGCCTCGTCCGCGGGGGTCTCGGGGACGAGGAGGAGATGGCGGGGTTGGAAGGTGACGCGCATGGATGGAATCGGGAAGGCCAGCCGCGGAAAAAAGCCTGGCAGCGGGAGCGAGAACGGCTGCAGGGTGGCGCCACGAGATTCTATCTGTTGATGGGCGGGAGCGGGGCCATCGTAGGCCACGAGCGATAGTTGAGCCCGAGGGCGCAGCTGAGGGATCGATCTATGGGCTAAGGGTTGGGGGGTTGAGGGCTGCGGGTTGAAGGCGAGGGCCTGGAGGGGCTTGATCTAACGGCTGTGGGTTGGAAGACGCTAGTCGACGGGCGGCTTTTTGGGGCGGGTCAGGGCTGGAGCGTCGGGATCGGGGGGTGGGAGCGCGGCGGGGTTGTCAGCGGGCTGCGCGGTAGGCGCCTTGGGGTCGGGCGTGGCAGCGCCGGGCGCCGCGGGTGCAAGCTCTTCACCGTTGTAGATGATGCGGGATTTGGCGTGGAATCGCTTGTAGTCCTCGTACTTGACGGTGTAACGGAGGTGCACGTCCATGGCGAGGGCGCCGGGCTGGGCGGGAAAATGGAGGGTGCCGTCGGCCTTGGTGTAGACGGGGAACCAGTTGCCGCCGTCGACCTCAGAGTAGTAGGTGGTGTAGGGCGGGGAGAGGTCTTCGTGGCCGCGCTTGAGGATGTCGGGGACGGACTTGCCGTTGATGAGGACGATCTCGAACTGCTGCTGGTCGACCCAGACCTTGCCCTGGAAGTAGCGCTTGTTCTTCTCGATGACCTTGGGTTTGCAATCGAAGACGTAGGTGTCGATCTCGTCGACTTTCTGGCGGCCGAGGTAGGTGAGATCGTATTCCGGGATTTCGGGCGCGGTGAGGACGAAGGGCAGACGCTTCTGAATGTCGTCGAAGTCGTTCTCGGTCATGATGACGCGTTCGATGGTGTTCTGGGGGGCGAAGACGACGTGCTCGGTGCGGCGGTCGTGGTCGTCGAAGATGATGTCGGTGACCTGCTGGTAGGTGCCGTCGGGCTTGCCGGTGTCGTCGTTGATGGTCTGGACTCTGACGGTCTGGCGGAAGGTGTACTCGTCGCGGGCCTTGGCGAAGGCGGATTCGCGCTCGCCGAACTTGGCGATGATCTGGTCGACGGAGATGTCTGAGGGGGGCGTGGGGTCGAGCTTGCCGAAGCCGGCGGGGCTGGACTGGGCGGGGGCATCGGCGTTCGAGTTTGAGACAGGCGCGAGCGCGGGGGCGGCGCTGGCCGATGCAAGCAGCAGAGCGAAGAACAGCGCAGGGCTGAGGGACTTTGCTGCGCTTTGAAGCGTGAACCGGGCGGCGAGTGACTTCATGAGAGGTTTCGGGCGTTCCTACGGATTGTTCCTGCAGGTTCGTTCCTACGGGTTTAGACGCAGGTTGCAGGGCTGAGGTTTTGGAGGGCTGGATGCAGAGCGGATTGTGGGCCGAGGTGTGGCTTGGGGAGTGGGTGCGCTGGGGCGGTGCGGGGTTGTCCGTGGGGCTGGCGGCAGTGGCCGGGGGGCTGCACAGGCGGCTGAGCCGGGAGGCGGAGGAACGGCGGCGCGAACGGCAGATGCGCGAGGAGCTGGAGGCGTATGCGCGGCTGGATGTATCGCTGACGCAGGGGCTAACCGGGGGGCGGGATGCGATGGAGGCGGCGCGGATGCTGGCCGCGAGGGTATGCCGGACGGTGGCGGAGAAGAGCGTGTTTCAGCGGGTGACGATGCTGGTGAGGAACGCGGAAGGACGGTTTGCAAGCGTGGGACGGGTGGGCATCGACGACCTGACGACGGCGGCGCTGGATGCGTGGGGCGAGAGCGTAGTGGAGGAGGAACGGGCGGGACGGGTGGATGCGGGTGCGGGTTCGGGATCGGGCTTGGGGGAGAAGAGCTTTCAGATTTCGCTGGGAGAGTGGACGGAGTTTGACCCGGAGGTAGGGAGCTGGGCGCTGGCGGGGCGGAAGGAGCGGAGGCGATGGCGGCGAGGGATCGTGGCGCCGATCAGGACGCGCAAGGGGAAGATGGCAGGGGCAATCGCGGTATGTGCGGATGGGCCGGGCCTGGATGGCGGGCCGGACGGCGCGGGAGGCTGGACGGCGGGGCTGACGCGGGCGATGGGGCCGATTGAGGCGCTGGCGGAGCGGCTGGCGGTGGCGATGGAGAACGAGATGCTGGCCGAGCGGCTGCTGCGGGCGGAGAAGCTGGCCGGGCTGGGGCAGTTGGCGGGCGGGGTGGCGCATGCACTGAATAATCCGCTGACGGCGGTGCTGGGATTCGCGGAGCTGATCGCGGAGACGTCGGGGGAGGCGCGGGTGCGGCAGGACGCGGCGACGATCCAGGTAGAGGCGTTGAAGATGAAGGAGACGGTGGGGCGGCTGGTGGAGTTCTGGCGGCCGTCGTCGCGGACGGATGAGAGTGTGCAGGTGATGGAGATTTTGCGGCAGGTGGCGGCAGAGTGTGTGGCTACGCTGGAGAGTCGCGGCGTGGCGCTGGAGGTAGCGGAGGTGGAGGGCGCGCCGCTGGTGAGAGGGAGCCGGAACCGGCTGCGGCAGGTGATGGAGCATCTGCTGAACAACGCGGCGCAGGCGATTGCGACGGCGCGGCCGCGGGAGGAGGGTGAGGCGGGACACGCGATACGGGTGACGGTGTCGTACGACGCGCGGGCGCTGCACGTGATCGTGAGCGACACGGGGCCGGGGTTCAAGGAGCCGGGCAGGGTGTTCGACCCGTTCTATACGACCAAGGGGCCGGAGCAGGGGGGGGCGGGGATGGGGCTGTCGATCTGCTACGGGATTGTCCGGGAGCATGGCGGGGAGATCTCGGCGTTCAACCTGCATCCGCATGGCGCGGCGGTGGTGGTGGAGCTGCCGGTGGGACAGGTGGTGGAGGAGAGCGTGCTGCTGGGGGAGGGTTCGGGGCAGGTGGAGGAAGGCGGGGTGCTGAACAGGACAGGGAGTAGGAGTTAGGGAGTAGGGAGTAGGGGGGATGTAGACTGGCGCGATGAAGATCGTAGCGTTGATGGTGCTGGTGTGCGGGGTGGCGTGGGGACAGTCCCCGGGCAAGCGGCGGATGACGTTTGAGGATTTGATGGCGATGAAGCGGGTGAGCGATCCGCAGGTTTCGCCGAGTGGGAAGTGGGTGCTGTTCTCGGTGACGGAGGTGTCGCTCGAGAAGAATACGAAGACAAACCATCTTTGGGTGGTGCCGATCGGTGGCGGAGGAAAGACAGAAGCAGGTTCCTCGGCTTCGCCTCGGAATGACAACCAAGAAAAGCAGATGACAACGGGGACGGCGAACGAGACGAATGGGCGGTTTTCGCCAGATGGGAGGTGGGTGCTTTATACGTCGGATGTGGGAGGTGAGAGCCAGTTGTGGCTGGCGCCGTGGAATGAAGCGGCGGGGACGATGGCGTCGCCGCGGAGCCCGCTGACGGCGGTTTCGGGTGGGGCGGATGGAGGGGTGTGGTCGCCGGATTCGAAGCGGGTGATGTTTGTGGCGGGGGTGTATCCGGAGTGCTCGGAGAAGGGCGCCGGAAGTAGAAAAGCAGATTCCTTCGCTGCGCTTCGGAATGACAACAAGGAAGCAGGGGCGGGACCCACTCATCACGATGAGACCGTGATGAATGGGGCACGGAGTGTCGGCGGGGACGCGACCTGGGCTGAAGAGGATGCCTGCGACAGGGCGAAGGATGAGGCGGCGGCGAAGAGCCCGGTGAAGGCAAAGTTGTGGACGGGGCTGCTGTATCGGCACTGGAATGCGTATACGGGGTTGAAGCGGAGCCATGTGCTGGTGGTGGATGCGAGCGACGGCCTGCACGTGGGCGAACATGTGCGCGACTTGACGCCCGAGAGTGCGGTGGGGGATGCGGAGACGCCGACGTTCTCGCTGGGCGGGCCGCTGGGGTATGCGTGGGCTCCGGATTCGAAGGAGATTGCGTACGTGGCTAATCTGGACGCCGTTCCGGCTGCCTCTACTAACAATGATGTGTTTACGCTGCGGCTGGATGAGGCGGGGGCTCGGCCGGTCAAGTTGAGTACGAGTCGGGGGAGCGATGATGGGCCGGCTTACTCGCCGGACGGGAAGTGGCTGGCGTTCCGGTCGCAGGCGCGGGCGGGGTATGAGTCGGACCGGTTCCGGTTGATGGTGTTTGACCGGGAGAAGAAGACGGCATTTGAAGCAACTTCCGAATTCAAGGGTTGGATCGACGAGTTCACTTGGGTTCCCGATAGTGCGGCGATCGTATTTGCGAGCGCGACGCAAGGCATGGAGGCGATCTACAGCATTGGCATCCTGCCTAAACAGAAGCCGACGGATAGGCCAGTGTTCGTGGGTCTGACATCGGAGGGTGAATACGGAGAGTTGCAGGTTAGTCAGGCGAAAAGGGGTGAAGGTGACGTAACGCTTGTTGCTACAAAAATGATGGCTACCTCGCCCGCTGAAGTTGTGAAAATCAACGCGGGGATGCTTGGACACACCTTTTATGACATTAGTGTCTTTAACTTCGGCAAAGTCGCTGATCCGAAAGAAACCGGAGAACTTGTCGAAGTATCGGAAGCATCAAACGGTACGGAAAAAAAGCTAACGCATATCAACCTTGCGCGACTCGATGAGGTTAATCTTGCACCTCTTAATTACTTTTGGTTTACAGGCGCAGAAGGAACTAAGGTGCAGGCCTTTCTCATCAAGCCGCCGAACTTCGATCCGGCGAAGAAGTATCCGGTGAAGTTTTTGATTCATGGGGGGCCGGAGGGGGCTTGGGGGGATGCCTGGAGCTACCGGTGGAATCCGGAGCTGATGGCGGCGAGCGGGTATGTGGTGGTGATGGTGAATCCGCGGGGGTCGACGGGGTATGGGCAGGCGTTCATCGATGGGGTGAACGGGGACTGGGGCGGCAAGGCGTATGAGGACCTGATGCGCGGGCTGGATGCGGCGGAGGCTCAGTTTCCGTTCATCGACAAGGACCGGGAGTGCGCGCTGGGGGCGAGCTATGGCGGGTACATGGCGAACTGGGTGCTGACGCATACGAATCGGTTCCGGTGCATCGTGACGCATGACGGGATGTATAACCCGGCGGCAGCGTACGGGGATACGGAGGAGATGTGGTTCAACGAGTGGGAGTTCCGGCGGAGAATGCCGGACGGGAGCCTGGATAAGGAGCCGGCGTCGCCGTGGCGGTACGCTTCCCTTCCCGCTTCAGAAGATCCGTTTCGGCAGTGGTCGCCGATGTTGCATATCCAGGATGCGAAGACGCCGACACTGGTGATTCATTCGCAGCGGGATTACCGGCTGGATGTGAGCGAGGGGCTGCAGTTGTTTACGGCGCTGCAGCGGCTGGGCGTGCCGAGCGAGATGCTCTATTTTCCGGATGAGGGACATTGGGTGTTGAAGCCGCAGAATGCCGACTTGTGGAACAAGACGGTGAGCGACTGGTGCGACCGGTGGACGAAGAGCGGGAGGTATGCCGGCGCGGCGGAGGAAGGCATAACGCCGATCAAGGCGGAGGGACGCCGATAAGGGGCGAGTGAGCGAAGAGCAGATGCGGGTCCTTCGGCTGCGGCTTCGCCTTCGCTCAGGATGACAGCTTTGGTGGGGACGGCGGAGGAAGGCTTAACGCCGATCAAGGCGGATGGACGCCGATAAGGGGTGGCGGGACGGCAAGGTGGCAAGGCAGATGCGGGTCCTTCGGCTGCGGCTTCGCCTTCGCTCAGGATGACAGGTGTTGCTGTGGGCGAGTGAGGGGGAGAACGTGGCGTTTCAGAGGGCGAAGAAGCGGGAGCCGGTGGGGGAGGCGGGGTTGTTTGAGTATGCGGTGGGGGCGCTGGCGCGGAGGATGCGGACAGTGAGGGATCTGCGCAGGCTGATGAAGGCCAGGGCGATGGAGGGGGAGCAGGGTGAGCGGGATATGGATCGGGTGGTGGAGCGGCTGGTGGAGCTGAAGTACCTGTCGGATGAGCGGTTTGCCCAGGACTATACGAGGCTGAGGAAGGAGAACCAGGGGTTCGGGCGCAGGCGGGTGGCGCAGGACCTGGCGGTGAAGGGTGTGGGGAAGGAGCTGGCGGAGGAGACGCTGGCGGCGGCGTTCGATGCGACGGATGAGGTGGAGCTGGCGCGGGCGTATTGCGAGCGGAAGCGGATCGGCGGGCGAGAGAGTCTTAAGGAGCCGAAGGATGTGGCGAGGGTGATGAACCGGCTGATGCGCGCGGGGTATGGGGCGGGGGCGGTTTACAAACTGCTGCGGAGCTGGAAGGTGGAGGTGGTGGTGGACGTCGAAGTTGGGGAGTGAACGACAAATACTGAGATTCTGAGCCTTCGGCTCAGAATGACGGGCTTGCCGGGTTGGACGCTTGCCGGGCTAGTAGTAGGTGCGGCGGGGCAGGACCTGGGGGTAGGGAGCGTAAGCGGGCTGACGGCGGGGACGGAGGAAGAGCAGAGGCAGGAGGAAGATGGCTTCGACGAGGTGGAAGGTGCCGCCGACGACGATGCCCAGGAGCCGGAACGGGAGCAGGATGAGCCAGATGAAGGGATACGCGATGAGGGCGGCGAGGGCGAGCGGCCAGCAGGTGACGAGGAGCAGGAGGAAGACGAGAAGTTTGAGCATGCGAGTGCGACTCCTGGATGAGTGTACGGTGTGGTGAGGCGGGAAGTTCCCGCGAAGTGAGAGGGACGGAAGCGGGTTCCTCGCGGGCGAGGAGTAACAGGCGATGAGGGTGTGGAATGTTGGATAGGGTTGTGGCGGTGGACTGGTCGGGGGATAAGGGGCCGGGGCAGAGGAAGAAGATCTGGGCGGGGGTTTGGACGCGGGACGGGCGGGGCGGCGGCGGGCGGGGGCGGGGCGGGGTGGATGGGGGCGCGGTGCGGCTCGAGAACGGGCGCTCGCGGGAGGAGCTGGCGGGGTGGCTGGTGGAGATGGCCGGGGAGACGCCGGGGATGGTGGTGGGGATCGATTGCTGCTTCAGCTATCCGGCGTGGTTCCTGCGCGAGCACGGGTGCGCGACGGTGTTCGATTTCTGGCGGCATGTGGCGGCGGGGCATGGGGAGCGGTGGCTGACGGACGTGTCGGAGGGGAGAGATGAACGGTTCTGGGGGAGGCCGCATAAACGGCCGGCTCAGTTCTGCGGCGAGGGGTACAGGACGATGATGCGGAGGACGGATTGGGAGAACAAGGTGGAGCAGGCGATGGAAGGCGGGGACGCGGCGCGGGCGGCGCTGATGGCTGGGATTACGCCGAAGTCGCCGTTCCAGGTGGGCGGGAGCGGGAGCGTGGGGACGGGCAGCCTGCGGGCGATGGAGTGGCTGTTGACGCTGCGCGAGGCGGGGTTCCGGGTGTGGCCGTTTGAAGATGCGAGGCTGAGCGGCGCGGAGGCGAGGCCGCTGCTGGTGGAGATGTATACGCGGCTGTTGACCGGGCCGGTGAAGAAGGCGAATGCGGAGGCGCGGAAGGCGTATCTCAAACGGCGGCGGGCGGAGGACGCGCTGTATGCGGGGCTGGGGCGGGGTGTGGTGGCGAAAGCGGAGGGCAGCGAGGACGGGTTCGACGCGCTGGTGTGCTGCGTGGAGATGGTGCGGCGGCGGGCGGAGTTTGCGGGGTTGCGGGCGACGGAGGATGAAGGGCTGCGGCTGGAGGGAGAGACGTGGCGGCCGGGGGTGATGGGGTAGGGGCGGCGGTCAGCGTTTGCGGATGACGGCGGTGCCGGATTTGTCGGGCCAGAGGACGACGTGCTCGCCGGTGGCGAGGCGGAACTCGTCGAGGGCGCGGGAGGCGCCGGCCCAGACGCCGGAGGAGTAGTCGTGCACGATGAGCATGCCGCCGGGCGCGAGGCGGGGATAGAAGAACTCGAGCGCGGCCTTCATGGGCTCGTAGAGGTCACAGTCGATGTGGGCGAGGGCGAAGGTGCGGGTGCGGACCTCGTCGGTGAGGGTGGAGGGGAAGAAGCCGGCGAGGTAGGTGGTGAGGTCGTCGTGGCCGACGGTCTGGCGGACGAAGTCGATGGAGGTGTCGGCGAAATGGGCTTTGCGGCCGTGGTCGAGGCCGACGAAGTCGCGCTGGTCGAAGCCGGAGAAGGTGTCGAAGAGGAAGAGGCGCTTGCCGGACTGGGCGGCGAAGTGGGCGAGGATGGCGGCGGAGTTGCCTTTCCAGACGCCGAGCTCGGCCATGTCGCCGGGGATGCCTTCAGCGAGGAGCTGGCGGAGGTTGAGCATAAGGCCCATGAAGCGGGGCGCGTCGCCGTTGTTGTTGGTGCGGTTGCCGCGAATCCAGCGGCGATAGAGATCGGGGAGACCAGGAAAGGAACGATGGCTGTCGGGATAGTAGGCGAGATAGGCGGGCAGACGGGTGGACGGGCCCCAGGAGATGAGGTTGAAGCGCAGGGAGGCGAGGCTGGATTTTACGAACTCGGCGAGGCGGGCGCGGGCGGGGCTCGGGCGTGGTTTTGCAGGGGCAGCCGGAGAGGAGACGGGCGCGGGATTGTGTTCGATCGCGTCGGGAACCGGGTGCGTCTGCATGGACGTGATAGTACCAGAGGAGCGCAGGCGCTCAGTTGACACGCTGATAGACTTTTAGGCTATGGAATACAGGTCCGGGGCACAGATTCGGGAAGATTTTCTGCGGTTTTTCGAGGGTAAGGGGCACCGGCGGGTGCACTCGTCGAGCCTGGTGCCGGCGAACGATCCCACGCTGCTGTTTACCAATGCGGGGATGAACCAGTTCAAGGATGTATTCCTGGGGGCGGAGCGGCGGGAGTACACGCGGGCGGCGAGCAGCCAGAAGTGCGTGCGAGCGGGGGGAAAGCATAACGACCTGGAGAACGTGGGGTTCACGCGGCGGCACCATACGTTCTTCGAGATGCTGGGGAACTTCTCGTTCGGGGATTACTTCAAGAAAGACGCGATTGCGTATGCGTGGGAGTTGCTGACGAGCGAGAAGTGGTTTGGGATACCGGCAGAGCGGCTCTACGTCACGATCTTTGCGGGCTCCGATGGCGTGCCGCGGGATACGGAGGCGGAGGAGCTTTGGGTGCAGGCGGGGGTGCCGCGGGAGCGCATCTTCGAGATGGGGATGAAGGACAATTTTTGGCAGATGGGAGACACGGGGCCGTGCGGGCCGTGCTCGGAGATCTTCTACGACCTGGGGGTGGAGGCGTCTTCAACAGGGGAGGATCTGGCGTTTCCACAGGACGACCAGCGCTACGTGGAGATATGGAACCTGGTGTTCATGCAGTTCGATCGCAGCTCCGATGGGGTGCTGACGCCGCTGCCGAAGCCGAGCATTGATACGGGGATGGGGCTGGAGCGGATTGCGTGCGTGCTGCAGGGGGTGGTGTCGAACTACCAGACGGACTTGTTTACGCCGTTGATTGTGGCGGCGGCTGGGATGACTACTGGAATCGGCGTCTTCACAAAGCTTGGTGAGGCGGAGCTAGCCGATCCCGAGGAGCAGCGGTCCCTCGTAGTTGAGAGAGCAGGATCACAGCTTGCGTTGAGTGATGACAAGCACGCTGCTTCGTACCGAATCATTGCGGATCACGCTCGGGCGGCTACGTTTTTGATCTCGGATGGGGTGCAGCCGGCCAACGAGGGGCGGGGGTATGTGCTCAGGAAGATTCTGCGGCGAGGGATTCGGCATGGGCGGCTACTGGGTTGCGACCAGCCCTTTATGCACCGGATGGTATTTGCCGTTCGGGATGAGATGAAGGTGGCGTATCCGGAGCTGGTGGAGACAAGTGAGCGGGTGAGCAAGGTGGTGCTGGCGGAGGAGGAGCAGTTTGCGCGAGTGCTTGAGGTGGGCTCGCGGGAGCTCGACGCGGCGCTTCATGATCTGACGGGCAGGAAGGCGTTCCGCTTGTACGAGACGTTTGGCATGCCGCTGGATTTCATGGTGGATGCGGCGCGCGACGCGGGTATCGAGTTTGACATGGCGGGGTTTGAGCGGGCCAAGAACGAGGAGCAGGAGCGGGCGCGGGCGAGCTGGAAGGGTGGGTCGCAGAAGTCGGCGGCGCCGGTGTACCGGGAGTTGGAGAAGACAGAGTTTGAGGGCTACTCAGCGCTGCGGGTGGACGGGGCGCGGGTGCTGGCGCTGGTGAAGGATGGGGTGGGGGTGCAGTCGCTGGAGGCGGGCGCGGAGGGCGAGGTGGTGCTCGATTCGACGAGCTTTTATGCGGACTCGGGCGGGCAGGTGGGGGATGTGGGTTGGCTATACGGGGCTGATCACCAGACGGTGGTGGCGGAGGTGCGGGGTTGCACGAAGCCGGTGCAGGGGGTGTTCGCGCACAAGGTGATTGCGCGGGAGGCAATTGGCGTAGGCGATGAGCTGGATGCGGTGGTGAACGGCGAGGTGCGCGCGGGGACGATGCGCAACCATACCGGGACGCACCTGTTGCATGCGGCGCTGCGCGAGGTGCTGGGCAAGCATGTGAAACAGGCTGGGTCGTTAGTGAATCAAACGCGGCTGCGGTTTGACTTCAGCCACTTTGCGGGGATCGCGGAGCCGGAGCTCCGGGAGGTGGAGTCGCTGGTGAACGCGCAGGTGCTGAGGAATATACCGGTGCAGACGCTGGTGGATGTGCCGATCGATACGGCGGTGAACGAGTATGGCGCGATGGCGCTGTTTGGCGAGAAATATGGCGAGCGGGTGCGGGTGGTGAAGATCGGGGAGTTCTCGACGGAGCTTTGTGGAGGCACGCATACGGCGGCGACGGGGGAGATTGGGGTGGTGAAGCTGGTGGGCGAGAGCTCGGTGGCGAGCGGGGTGCGGAGGGTGGAGGCGGTGACGGGGATGGGGGCGCTCGAGGAGTTCCGGCGGGACTTCGAGGTGGCGCGGGTGGTGGGTGCGGGCGGCGCGGCGGGACTGCGGGAGAGGCTGGCGGCGGACGAAGAAGAGATCAAGCGGCTGCGGAAAGAGCTGGACGCGGTGCGGTTGAAGGCCGCGGCGGCGAGCGTGGCGGATGCGGCCGCGGGCGCGGTGGAGGTAAAGGGAGTTAAGGTGCTGAGCCGCAGAGTGGACGGGGTGGAGAAGGCACAGATGCGGGAGCTGGTGGATCAGCTGCGGGGCAAGCTGGGCAGCGGCGTGGTGGTGTTGGGCGCGGCGGCGGAGGGCAAGGTCACGCTGATCGTCGGGGTGACGAAGGACCTGACGGGCAAGGTGCAGGCAGGCAGGATCGTGGGGGCGCTGGCGGGGATGGTGGGCGGGCGCGGCGGTGGGAGGCCGGATCTGGCGGAGGCTGGTGGGAGCGATGTTGGGGCGCTCGATGGCGCGCTGGGGAAGGCGGCGGAGGTGGTGGGGGAGATGGTGGGATAGAGCGACTGTCTGGAGGCGGTATGCTGGTGCAGTTGGAGGAGAACGGAATGGGCTGGATGCGGCGGGGCATGGGGTTGCTGGGATTGGTGGTGCTTGCGGGCGGAGTGGCGAAGGGGCAGCTGGGAGTTTACGGGAAGGTGGATTTCAATCACTACTCGCCGGGTGGGAGCGGCAGCACGGCGGAGTGGTTTTATGGCGGCGGCGTGGGGGTATATGACGACTTCATCCGGCTGGGGCCGCTGCATGCCGGGGTGGATGTGCGGGGGAGCTTCGGGTCGGGCGGGCAGCAGAACTACCGGAACTTTCTGGGCGGGGTGCGGGCGGCGGTGAAGGTGCCGGTGCTTCCGCTGCGACCGTATGCCGAGGGACTGGTGGGCGGCGGGGGCACGGAATATACGGGGGCTACGGCCGCGGGGATCACGGGCCGCTCGTACCTGACGAAGTTCACGTACGAGATTCTGGGTGGGCTGGACTACACGCTGATTCCGCACGTGGATTTTCGTGCGATCGAGATTGGCGTGGGCCGGCAGACGGGGGTCAACAGCGGCGCGAGTAATCCGGGGACGACGATCGTGGCGGTTAGTACGGGGCTGGTAGTGCGGTTGTGACGTTCGGGGCTGAGACCCAAGGCTGAAGCCTTGGGGTACCTTCAGGCAAGGGCAGGAGCAAAGGCCAAAAGCGGATGCAGGTCCTTCGACTTGGCTGCGCCTCGCACAGGATGACTACGCTTTGAGGCAAATGGGACGGCCGTGGCCGAGGATGTGACCCAGGCGGGGGAGTGACGGGCGGGGTACGGGCGAGGTTTTTGACCGGCTTGGGTGGTCTGGCCCCTTAAACTTGGGGTGTGATGGGGTTCTTTGGGTCAGGACGCGGGTGGGTGGGTGCGGGTGGGTGGGCGCTGGTGTGGGCGGCGCTGGCGGGGGCTGATGCGGCGAGCACGCATACTACCAAGCGGCCGGTGGTGTTGAGCGCGTGGGAGCTGGCGCAGCACGGGCGGGAGGCGCTGGAGGCGCAGGCGGAGGGAACGCGCACCAAGGCGGCGTACGCGCGGGTGCTCGATGAGTACAGGGCGATCTACCATGACAATCCGGCCGATGTGCATGCGGCGGATGCGGTGAATGCGGTAGCGGAGGTGCTGGGCGAAGAGGGTCGCGAGTTCGACGATGCGAAGAGCCTGCGGGCGGCGGTGGGGCAATATGAGTTTCTGCGGACACAGTATCCGGCGAGCGGACTGCGGACGACGGCGCTGCTGGCCGAGGGGAAGATCGAGGCGGAGGACCTGGGCGAGGCGGGAGAGGCGCGGGAGAAGTTTGAGGCGGTGATGAAGGAGGCGCCGCGGAGCGCGGCGGCGCGGCAGGCGAGGGTGGAACTGGGGGGGCTGCGGGCGGGGTCGGCTGCGGGGTTGGGGGCGGGGGTTCCCACTCATCGCGATGAGACTGCAATGAATGGGGCACGGGGAAGCGAGAAACCGGAGGGGCTTCGGGATGACAGACAAGGGCTGGGGATTGACAAGCAAGGGCAGGTGACCGCTGCGGCTCCGGGGCGGACGACGCTGGCGGCGGTGACGGGGATCCGGCACTGGAGTACGTCAACGTATACGCGGGTGGCGATCGACCTGGGGGATGAGGTGACGTTCGAGGCGGCGCGGGTGCCGAACCCGGACAGGATCTACTTCGACCTGCACGGGGCGCGGCTGGGCGCGGAGCTGGTGGGCAAGAGCTTTGAGGTGACGGATGATGGATTTCTGAAGCGGATACGCGCGGCGCAGGCGGGCGGGGATGTGACGCGTGTGGTGCTGGACGTGAACGATGTGACGGAGTACTCGGCGTTTCTGCTGCCGAATCCTTATCGGTTGATCATCGATATCCATGGAGGGACGAAGGCGAGGGATGAGGGAAAAGGGAAGAAGGAAGAGAAGGCAGAGGTTGCGGAGGTGCCGGTCGCGGCGGCGGCGGTGAGGGAGGCGAGTGCGGCGGCGAATGTTTCGGGGCTGCCGGCGATGGCTCCTACGGATGGCGGGGAGATGGTGAGGCCGGCGGGGGGAGCAGCGACCAAGGAGAGCGGTCGAGCTTCGCTCGATGCCCACGTCTCAGACTCGAGACATGGGGCACCCGCGACGGCAGTGATCCAGACCAAGCCCGTGCCGAACAGCGTGGCGAGGCCGGGAACGAGCGGCGAGGTGGCGGCGGTGAGCGAGTCGCCGGGCAGGGTGGAGGCGACGAGTGCGCCGACGTCCAAGCCGATCGCGGCGACTGTGAAGGGGCGGGTGCAGCCGGCTAACGCACAGGCGCCGGGGGTTCAGCCGATCAACCTGGGGACGAATGGGACTGCAACCAGCGGTGCGGGCGCGAGCGACATGCCGGTGGTGAAGACGCGGCGAGGCGCAGCGACAGCGCTTGACGCGGCGCCGGTGAAGGCGGCGGAGAAGACGGCCGATGGCGAGACGAGCCTGGTGCGGGCGCTGGGGTTGAAGATCGGGCGGATCGTGATCGACGCGGGGCATGGAGGGCACGACTCGGGGACGCTGGGGGTGGACGGGATCCAGGAGAAGGACGTGGTGCTGGATGTGGCGCTGCGGCTGGGCAAGCTGTTGCATGACAGGCTGGGGGCGGAGATCATCTACACGCGCTCGGACGACACGTTTATTCCGCTGGAGACGCGGACGGCGATCGCGAACAAGGCGCAGGCGGATCTGTTTCTGTCGATCCACGCAAACAGCTCGGAGGACGAGACGGCGCGCGGGGTGGAAACGTATTACCTGAACTTCACCAGCGATGCGAGCGCGCTGGATGTGGCGGCGCGGGAGAACGCGGTGGGCGGGCAGTCGGTGCACCAGTTGAGTGACCTGGTGAAGAAGATTGCGTTGAAGGACAAGATTGCGGAGAGCCGGGAGTTCGCGGCGGACGTGGAGTCGAGCTTGTACGCGGGGCTCGAGAGAGGCAATGCGGGGTTGAAGAATCGCGGGGTGAAGAAGGCGCCGTTCGTGGTGCTGATCGGGGCGAACATGCCGTCGATCCTGGCGGAGATCTCGTTTGTGACGAACGCGAAAGATGCGGCGCAGCTGCGCGAGCCGGAGTACCGGCAGCGGGTGGCGGAGAGTTTGTACACCGGCGTGGCGAAGTACGAGGCGGGGTTGGCGGGGGCGAAGCCGGCACAGGTGAAGCGGGCGGCGTTGCAGTAGTTCGGGTGAAGCGGGGATGAGGGCGGGATTGGTGCGGCATGCGAGGGCGGGAGATGCCGGTGGCGCTTACGGTTTGGGCGCGGTGATAGTCTCATTTTGATGGGCTTGATCATGCGGGAATCAGTGCGTTTGGCGGTGGTAACGGGCGTTTTGCTGGCCGGGGCAGGCTGCGCGGCGTGGGGGCAGGATGCGCCGGCAGGGGCGGAGAATAAGACGACCGTGGTGATGCCGCCGACGCCGCTGCTGCCGCTGCGCTTTGCGGGGTACGAGACGGCGCGGGCGAACGCGGAAGGGGTGGCGACGGATGCGACGGCGCAGGAGTTTGCGGGGGAGAGCTGCGCTCCGCTGCCGACCAACCCGCCGCCGACGATCCCGGGCGCGGGTACAACGTGCGCGGCGGTGCTGAAGGAAGACGGGCTGATCCGGTTTGCGGCAGCGAGCTATGCGCGGGCGGGCGGGGCACCGGTGCAGGCGTTTGCGTTCGAGTTTGGCGATGCGACGGGGGCGTACAGCGCGTATACGTTCTACCGGTCGCTCGAAAAGGGCGCGCGGGTGACGGCGGGGGACGCGCGGCAGGGCAAGGGCTCGGGCGAGACGACGAGCGATGCGGAAGGCACGCTGGTGTGGGCGGGGACGGCGGTGCTGCGGGTGAAAGGGCGGCTGGCGGGGCCGGAGCTTGCAGCGCTGGTGGCGGGGCTGCCGAAGGTGGGCGGACGCAAGGGGCTGGCGCCGCTGTTGCCGACGCTGCTGCCCAAGGAGAGCGTAGAGGCGGGCACGGTGCGGTATGCGCTGGGGCCGGCCGGTTACGCGGCGATGCACGGGGTGCTGCCGCCGAACGACCTGGGCTGGGATAAGAGCCTGGAGACAGCCACGGCGGCGGTCGCGGCTAAGGGACGGGGCGGGAGCGGCAGCGGAGAGCTGACGCTGATGCTGTATCCGACGCCGCAGATTGCGGGGGACCGCGGGCGGGCGATCGAGAAGATGGTGAACGAGGGCGGCGGCGCGGCGAAGTTCGGGACGGTGAAGATGCGGCGAGTGGGGCCGCTGGTGGGGATGGTGTCGGGCGGGCTGGGTGCGGAGCAGGCGCAGGGGCTGGTGGCGGGGCTGCATTTGAACGAGGAGGTGTCGTTCGACCAGAAGATGCCGCTGGAGTTTCATGCGGAGGTGCAGAAGACGGCGAGCCTGCTCGAGAACATTGCGGTGCTGTGCGGGGTCTTGATCCTGGCGGCGGTGCTGCTGGGGCTGTTCCTGGGCGGTGCGCGGGCGGGGATGCGGGTGATGATGGGCAAGCCGGCGGCGAGCGAGCCGGAGTTTCTGACGATCAATCTGCGCGATGAACCGAAGGCGCTGTTCGCTGAGCGGGGCGAAGGGCACGAGTGAGGGTTTACCAGTCTGCAACCTTGCACCAGAGGCGGTGCAAGCGGGCGGCTAAGCGGCTCATTCAAGGTACGTTGAGCTGGAAGAAAGCTGTGATAAGGCGAACGTCAGGCGAAAGAATCAGCGCAAATGTTTGCTTCTCGACAATAGCTAAGTAGCCTATTTTGAGGTGGTTGCGGGGTGACCGTTTTCGCCTTGACACGCTATTTTGGCGACTCTAGTATTTCGCCAGAAAGTTCTGATGGCTTTGCCTCCGTTGGAACTATTCTCCCTAAAGAAGAGGCTGCCCTGTTGCCGGGCAGCCTCTTCGTCGTTTGTGCTAGGTTGGCGAGACGCGTAAGGGAGCGCGGAGGCGATGGTGAAACGGTGGCTGGGTGTGGTGGCGGGTGTGGGAGTGGTGGGGTTGTGCAGCATGGTGGGGGCGCAAGACACGCGGGAGGTGAAGGAGCCGGTGATTCCGCCGAGCTGCGTGCAGTTGGGAGCGAAGCTGCGCAGCGTGGACAACAAGCTGGATGAGGCGGACGAGCAGAAGCTCGATACAGCGCGCATCCAGGCGGCGCTCGACGGATGCAAGGCGGGGATGGCGGTGGAGCTGAAGCAGCAGGATGGACAGAACTCGTTTCTAACCGGGCCGCTGGAGCTGAGGAGCGGGGTGACGCTGCTGATCGACGAGGGAGTGACGCTGTTTGGGTCGAGAGATCCGATGGTGTACGAGATGCCGGGCGGGGAGGCGGGGGTGGTGCTGTGCGGGACGTCGCGGCCGCGGCCGGGGCAGTTCGGGGTGCAGGCGTCGCAACAGGCTGCGGCGGCGGCGCGGCCGAGAGGCGGATGCCGGCCGTTGATTTCGGCGACGAATGTGACCAATGCGGCGATCATGGGGGATGGGACGATCGACGGGCGCGGCTACGCGAAGCTGCTGAATCCGAACGGGACAGCGAAGGACTTCAGCTGGTGGGAGATGGCGCGGCGCGCGGAGCCGAAGGACGACCTCTACTTTTCGACGCGGCTGCTGGTGGCGAACCACGCGGACGGGCTGGTGCTCTACCGGATTACGCTGCACAACTCGCCGAACTTCCATGTGAGCGTGAACGGGACCAACGGGTTTACGGCGTGGGGGGTGCACCTGTTGACGCCGGTGGACAAGAAGCTGGACGCGCGGAATACGGACGGGATCGATCCGGGCAGCTCGACCAACGTGACGATTGCGCATAGCTGGATCGACAACGGCGACGACAATGTGGCGATCAAGGCGAATGTGCAGCATATGAGCGTGCTGGACAACCACTTCTATTCGGGGCACGGGATGTCGATCGGGAGCGAGGCGACGGGCGATGCGTATGTGCTGGTGGATGGGCTGACGGAGGATCATACGACGAGCGGGATACGGATCAAGAGCAACGTGACGCGCGGAGGGTACGACCACGACCTGACGTACCGGAACATCTGCATGCGGGGGGTGGCGAACCCGATCGCGATCTCGCCGTATTACACGAACCAGACGACGGAGGGGTTTGTGGACCCGAAGTATACGGGGACGAAGATTCCGGACTACAAGAAGATCCGGCTGGAGAACGTGGTGTCGACGACGCCGGGCGACGTGCTGATCGCGGGCATCGACGATGCGCACCGGACGGAGATTACGCTGGACGGGGTGTTCGTGCAGGGGATCACGCGGGCGCAGGTGCATGGGCACTTCGCGGATGTGACGGTGGGGCCGATGGGGACGAACCTGGATTTTGGTGGGGCGGACTTCACTGGTACGGACATGAAGGTGCAGCGGACGGAGGGGCAGGCGAAGGGGTATACGGCTTCGAGCTGCGTGGGGAAGTTCGTGCCGATGGAGTAGGTGCGGGGCTATTGGGTGGAGAGTCGCTTGACGAGGTCGTAGAGGAAGGCCTGGCCCTCGTAGAAGGACTGGATGGGCATGCGTTCGTCGCGGCCGTGGAAGCGGATGTCGTCGGGCGCGAAGAAGAAACCCTGGATGCCGTAGCAGGGGATGCCGGCGGAGCGGAGATATTTGCCGTCGGTGGCGCCGACGACCATGATGGGCAGGACGGGGACGCCGGGGAACTCGGCGGTGGTGGATTCGCGGACGGCGGCGAGGATGTCGGGGCGCATGGGTGAGGGGACGCCGCCGGAGGCTTTCTCGAGCCAGGAGATCTTGACCTCGGGGTCGTTGACGACGTGGTTGAGGGTGGAGAGGACGTAGTCGGGCGAATCCTCGGGGAGGACGCGGCAGTTGACCGAGGCGGTGGCGAGCTGCGGCAGGGCGTTGAGGGCGTGGCCGCCCGAAAGCATGGTGGCGACGCAGGTGGTGCGCAGGGTGGAGTTCCAGGCAGGCTGGGCGGCGGCGACGCGCTGCATGGCGGGCTGCGAGCCGGCGGCGGTCTGGGCGAGGTCGGTGGCGAGGGAGCCGGTCTGGAGCCTGGCCATCTGGCTGAAGTAGGCGGCGGTGACGTCGTTGAGCTTGAGCGGGAAGCCGAAGCTGGCCAGCTTGTCGAGCGCAGCGGCGAGGTGGTAGATGGCGTTATCGGGCACGGGCATGGAGCTGTGGCCGCCCTTGTTGCGGACTTCCAAGGTGAAGTTGATGACGTACTTTTCGGAGACCTGGAGATCGTTCGAGACCTTCTTGCCGTCGGCGGACATCTCGCCCCAGCCGCCCTCGTTGAGGGCGAAGTCGGCATCGATGAGGTCGCGATGGTTCTGGATGAGCCAGTCGACGCCGTTGAAGGGGCCGCCGCCTTCCTCGTCGGCGGTGAGGGCGACGATGATGTCGCGGTCGGGGTGGAAGTTCTCGCGCTTCATGCGGATGAGGTTCGCGATCCAGACGGCGGCCTGGGCCTTGTCGTCGCCGGTGCCGCGGCCGTAGAAGTAGCCGTCCTTTTCGTTGAAGACGAAGGGGTCCATGGACCAGTCTTCGCGTCTGGCTTCGACGACGTCGGTGTGGGCGAGGAGCAGGATGGGCTTTTTGGCGCCGGTGCCGTGGTAGCGGACGACGAGGTTGAACTTGGAGGGCTTGGCGCCGCCGAGGAAGATGTCGGACGCGGGGAAGCCGGCGGCGCGGAGGTAGCGGGCGGCGGCCTCGGCGACGGGGGTGGTGGCGCCGGTTGAGAAGCCGGACTGGATCTGGATGAACTCCTTATAGATATCGTGCGCGAGCTGCCTGTCTTGAGCACTAGTTGCGGGCGGGGTGGTGAGCTGCGCGGACAGGGACGCGGCGGCGAAGAGGACGAGCAGAGGCAGGAGTGTGCGGGACATGCTCCAACGTAGCACGCGATTTATGATCTCGGGATGGGAACGCATAGTCGGCGGCACTTCCTTTCGCTTTTGGGCTCGGCTTCGGCGGGCGCGGCGCTATACGGGCGCGAGGCGCTGGCGTCGTCTGCGGCGCGGGGCGGGTTCGAGTTTCTGTTCATTACGGACTGCCATCTAGAGCCGGAGCTGGACGGGGTGCATGGGACGGCGATGGCGATGAAGCAGGCGCGCGCGGTGAAGGCGGAGTTCGCGATCCAGGGCGGCGACCACATCTTCGACGCGCTGGCGGTGCCCCAGGCGCGGGCCACGGCGCTGTTCGACCAATATGCGAAGACGGAGCAGGACCTGGGGGTGAGGGTTTACCACACGCTGGGCAACCACGATATCTTCGGCATCTACCCGGAGTCGGGGACGGCGCCGACGGATCCGCTGTACGGCAAGAAGCTGTTCGCGGACCGCTTTGGGCCGACGTTTTACTCGTTCGATCACAAGGGCTATCACTTCATCGTGCTGGACTCGGTGGGGATTACGCCGAACCACGGGTACGAGGCGCGGATCGACCAGGATCAGCTGGACTGGCTGGCCGCGGATCTGAACCGGCAGCGGGCGGGTACGCCGATCATCGTGACGACGCATATTCCGCTGGTGACCGCGGTCTCGAGCTATGCGCCGATCGGGCCGAAGACGCCGGAGCATGTGGCGTTTATCAACGGGCCGGCGGCGATCAAGTTGTTCGAAGGACACAATGTGCTGGCGGTGCTGCAGGGCCATACGCATGTGAATGAACGGGTGGAGTGGCATGGGGTGCCGTACATCACGTCGGGCGCGGTGTGCGGCAACTGGTGGCATGGGACGCGGCTGGGGACGCCGGAAGGGTTCACGGTGGTGGCCGTGGATGGGAACAGGCTGACGACGCGGTATGAAAGGACGGGGTTTCGGTCGGTGGCGCGGGAGGATACGTGAGCCGGGGGGTGAACGGTCCAAGCAGTAAGGGTGAGTGAGCAGCGTCGGGGTCGGACGACTGCGTTTGCCGGGATCGGGCCGCGGCAAACTTCGCTCAGGATGACGATGTGGGGGTGGAGCAGAAATGCCGTGGTTGGAAGGTCCAGGCGGTGGGGGTGAGTGAGCAGCGTCGGTGTCCTTCGGCTGCGTAAATCGCGCGGTGCGCGATCTACTGCGGTCAGGATGACGATATTTGGAGAGCGGGGGTGGTGGGGGTTAGGGGGTGAAGGTTTTTTTGAGCTCGGAGGCGGCGAGGAGGAAGGCGCCTACGCCGTAGTCGTAGCTGGAGGTGGGGTAGTAGAAGGCGGGCTCGGCGCCGGTCTGCTGGATGCATCCGAGGCGGCCATCGGCGTAGATGTGGGTGAGCATGCCGCGCCAGGCTTTGGTGACGACGGGCTCGAAGGTCTGGCGATCGAGGAGGTGGTGGTTGATGCCCCAGGCGATGGAGTAGGTGAAGAAGGCGGAGCCGGAGATCTCGGGCAGGGGATAGGTTTTGGGATCGAGGAGGCCGGCGTGCCAGAGGCCGTCCTGATCCTGCAGCGCGGCGACGCGGGTGGCCATCTCCTTGAGCTGGGTGGCGTAGAAGGCGCGGCGGGGATCGTTGGGCGGGAGCTGGTCATAGAAGCGGGCGATGCCGGCCATGACCCAGCCATTGCCGCGGGACCAGAACATGAGCTTGCCGTTGGGCTCGGTACGGGTGAGGTAGTTGGCGTCGCGGGCGTAGAGATGCTCCTGCTTGTTGTAGAGCAGGTCGGAGGTGAGCTTGAAGTTCTCGTCGAGGTAGGCGATGTATCTGGTGTCGGCGGTGGCGGTGTAGAGGCGGGCGTAGACGGGCGGGGCCATGAAGAGGGCGTCGCACCACCACCAGGGGATACGTGGGTCGGTGGGGGTGAGGGTTTTGAGGGGGAGGACGGAGTCGACCTGGGCACGGACGGGCTCGATCCAGTGGGTGTCCTGCATGGGCTTGGGGGTGGTGAGGTAGAGGTCGAGGTACATCTGGCCGATGGCGAGATCGTCGGCGTTGGGCAGGGCGGGCAGTACGTTGCGGGTGGTCCAGTGGAACTTCTGGCCGACGGCGAGCATGGCGTCGCGGTAGCGGCGGTCGCCGGTGGAGTCGGAGGCGGCGAGCAGGCCGGTGTAGAGGGCGGCGGAGGTCCAGATCTGGTCGAAGTATGGCTGGTTGGTGGCGAGCTGCCAGTCGGCGACCTTGCGCATGGCCTTGTCGATGGCAGCGGGGGTGAGGGCGGGAGAGAGATCGGTGGCCAGGGGGCCGGCGTCAGCGGGGGAGGAGCCGAAGTGGCGGCCGTTGTCTTTATCGATGATGGCCTGCATGGCGGGCGTGGGGGTGGGGTAGGACTGCTGAGCGGCGAGCGCGGGGGCCAGAAGGAGGATGGGGATGAGGCGCATGGTGTGGCTCCGTGGGGTGCGGGGTAGTTCCCCCCTGCCCGGGTGTTCTAAGTCAATTGTTCAAAAGTTTGGGGTCTGGCTTGTAAGCAGTGTTGTTGCTGATCCAAGTTTATGGAGTTGTGGGAGTGATTGTGCCAGGAAATTCTCGGGGACGTGGTGGAGAGTATGGGTTGGGTGTTGACGGGTTGGGGGCGGGAGGAGAGAGCATACCCCAGGGCTGAAGCCCGGCTATTGGGAGACCGGAGAGAGACCCAAGGCTGAAGCCTTGAGGTACCTTCCGGCGGGGGCGGCGGGATTTCTCGCGCGGTTGGGACGGATGGCGGAAAGGCTCCTGGAGTTGGTGGCGGGTGGGATTCGTCGGGGTCCTTCGACTGCGGCGCTGAAGCGCCTTCGCTCAGGATGACCGAGGTTCGGAGCGGCTGTGGGGGGGTCATGCTTTGTCCTGGTCGGCGGTGGATTTCTTAGGGGGTGGGGGTTTGCGTGGGGCGGGAGTGGTGGGGATGCCGGTGATGTTGGCGGTGTCGGTGACTTCGACGGGTGGGAGTGGGGCGTTGTTTGGGGTGGTAAGGGAGATGTTGGAGAAGGTCCAGTCGCGGGCGTCGGCGATGTGGCCGGCGGATTGGGCCTGGATGTTGAGGTGGTCGAGGGTGAAGTGGTCGAGGGGGAGCTCGGGGAAGGCGTCGACCTCCAAGGCGGTGGTGGCGCCGGTGGCGTTGATGTCCCAGATGTGGACGTCGTGGAAGTGGGCGCGGCCCTGGGCGTCGGGGACCGGGGTGGCGAGGACGTGCCAGTAGGCGGGATAGTCGTGCTCGGTGGGGGGGATGGCGGCGTAGCTGTAGGAGGGGTTCCAGTTCATGGTGATGCGGAGGACGACGGGCACGTCGGTGAGGGTGAGGTCGTGGATGCGGATGTCTTCGCCGAAGCCGCCGCGGGTGTGGGCGGATTTGAAGAGGATGCCGACCGGGACGTGGCCCTGGGCGGTGAGGTTATAGGCCTCGATGTTGCGGAAGCCGCCGGAGGTTTCGGAGCCGAAGGTGATGGCGGCGGCGCCGTCGCGGATGATGGAGTCGCGGAGAACGACGTCGGTGGTGGGGCGCGCTACGCGAAGGCCGTCGGAGTCGCGCCCGGCCTTGAGGCAGAGCGCGTCGTCGTTAACGGCGATGTCGGCGTGGGCGACGAGAATGTGGGAGGAGGAGTCGATGTCGATGCCGTCCGTGGAGGGGCCGCGGCCGCCTTCGTTGTTGCGGATGGTGAGGTTGTCGACGGTGACGCGGGTGGAGTAGCAGATGTGGAGGGTCCAGAAGCCGGAGCGGCGGAGGTGGAGGCCATCGCCGATGTGGATGTCTTGGGAGTCGAAAATTTGCACGAGGCGGGGGCGCCGGGCGTCGTAGTCGGAGGCCCAGCGGAGGCCGCGGGGTTCATAGGTTTTGCGGAGGGCCCAGTAGGAGTCCCAGAAGACTTTGCCGTCGCCGTCGATGGTGCCGTCGCCGGTAATGGAGGCGTTGGATTGCTTGTAGATGTTGACCAGCGCGGAGGGCCAGGACATCTCGATGCCCGCGATGCGGGTGGGGAGGATGGCGTAGTCCTTGATGTTTTGCGAGCCGAGGAGGGTGACGTCTTTGCCGATCTGGAGCTCGACTCCGGATTTTACGAAGATGCTGCCGGTGAGGTAGGTTCCGGCGGGGAACTGGACGATGGAGGTGGCGGGGGCGTGACCGGAGGCGGCGGATTTTGCGGCGGCGTCGATGGTGCGCTGGATGGCGGCGGTTTGGAGGGTGGTGGGGTCTGGTTTGGCTCCGTAGATGGCTACGGAGAAGGCTCTGGAGGTACTGTTGGCCTGGGCGGGGATGGTTGCCGCGAGTAGGAGGAGGAGGGACCCACTCATCGCGATGAGACTGCGATGAATGGCCCACGGGGATGGCTTGAGACGAGCAAGAGCAGAAGCAAGAACGGAATACAGGGGTCCTTCGCTTCGCTCAGGATGACGTGAGTGCGTTGGCGGGTTGGAAGAGGGCGGGTGCGTCATTGGGGGGCTCCGGTGACGAGGTGGATGGGGCCGAGGAGGCCGGAGGGGATGGGGCGGACCTGGTTGAGGTCCTGCATTTGAAAGCGGTCGCCGTACTTCTGGATGAGGGGCTTGTAGTCGCGCGGGGGGAGCGCGGACCAGGCGTTGAGGGCGGTGTTGAAGACGCGGATTTCGATGTGGTTCTGGCCGGGCTTGAGGAGCGAGGTGACGTCGAGGCGGTAGGGCGGGTGCCAGAGGGCGCCGGCGGGAGAGCCGTTGATGGAGACGAGGGCGGCTTCGTGGATGGGTGGGTCGTAGTAGGCGTGCATGCCGGGGCCGGTGGCGGTGACGAGGGGGTTGGGGAGGCCGTTCGGGCCCAGGACGTGTTCGGGTTCGGTGAGTGCAGGGTTGCCTGGGATGGCGGCACCGCCTTCTACTTCCAGGTAGACCGGCGATTTGGGGGTTGCGGGGAGGGTGAAGTCGCGGGTGTAGATGGCCTCGCCCGAGTAGTGGAGGGTTTCGGGAGAGGTGATCCAGTCTGTGTTTGACCGCTGGGTGGAGGTCTTGTGGAGCGAAGGGAAGTTGATGGTCCAGTCGTGGGTGAGGTCGGTGAGGGGGGTGGGTGGTCCTTCGCGGTGCGAGGAGCGAAGTTCGTCGGAAAAGACGTACATGGCCGATTCATAGGGAGCAAGCGAGAGAAACACCTTCTCAGGATGCTGAAGGAAGGGGCTTGCAGAGCCATCGTCCGGGGATAAGCGCGTACCGTTCTTGTGGGCACTAGAGAGCGCGGCTCGAACGGTGATGCTTCGATTCGAGGTGTTGGTGACGAAGTAAATGTCGGCGGTGGGGAGCTTGCGGCGGATGAAGCCGATGGAAGAGAGGGTGGGGAGGTCAGAGGCGGCGAGTTGGAGGTCAGGTGGGGCCGCGGCGTGGAGGGCGGTGTAGAGGGCCTCGGCGGTGGGCACGAGGGTGGCCAACTGCTGTCTGGGTTCGGGGAGGGGTTGGCCGCGGTCGTCGAGGGTGGGGAGGTGGCCGAGGGCGATCACTTTGCCGCCCGCCTGCTGGAAGGCGGCGATGGCGCGGAGGGTGGCGGCGGGGATGCGGGTGGTGGGTGGGAGGATGAGGATCTGGTGGGGAGGGATACTTCTCGCTTCGCGCGCTGAAATGCGAGGGTTCCTCGGCTGCGCGCTTCGCGCTTGGCTCGGAATGACCCCGGCTTGAGTAAGGGCTCCGTTGTTGATGGCTTGGGCGTCGATGAAGTCGAAGTTGTAGCCGGCGGAGAGGATGGCGGGGATAAGGTCTTTGGGAAGGAGCTTTTGCAGGGCGGCGGTGACGGAGGCGGGGGTCTGGGTGGCTTTGTCGGAGGTGGGGGCGAAGGTGGCCCAGGCGTCGTCGGTGGGGAGGAGGACGGCGACCTGGTTGGCGGGCTGGCCCTGGCGGAGCAGCCAGGATAGGCGCGTGATGTAGGCGGTGACGGCGGGCATGACGGGGTGCCAGGGGTTGTGGTCGTTGAAGACGGCGGCGGCGTAGAGGCTCCAGCCCGGATCGCCCGGCGGCAGCTGCGAGGCGGGCGGGGAGTATGGCCAGCCGTGGAAGATGAGCTGGTTCTCGCCGATGATGAAGTCGATGTCGGCTTCGGCTTTCATGTCGAGGGGGGTGGCGCGGAAGACGGGGGAGTGGAGCCAGGTGAAGGTTTCGCCGGAGGTGATGGGGTTCCCGAAGACGTGGTTGGCGGAGGTGGCCCAGCGGAGGGTGGAGAAGGCGCGCCACTGCGGGCCTTCGCCTTCCGGGAGGTCGACGAGAGATTGCGAAGAGAAGTCGACGGCGGGCTCGCCGTAGGTCTGGGAGCGGAATCGGGTATGGTGGGCGTGGGCGAAGTCGTTGATCTGGACGAGGTAGTTTTCGTTGACGAGCTCGGTGAGGGTCTGGCCGTAGTCGTGGCGGAGCTGTGATGTTTGGGGGGAGTCGCCGGCGATGAGTTTTGGGAGGTTGGGGATGAGGTCGTAGCCGCGGCGCTTGCGGAACTCGGCGGGGAGGGTGGGGGTCCAGTCGGCGCCGTAGGCTTCGAGGGAGTCGGAGAAGATGGCGGTGGGCGGGGTGGAGCCGAAGGCGGAGAGGAGAGGTTCGCCGACGGACTTCAAGTGGGTGGCGACGGCGGCGCGAGAGAAGGGGTCGAGGACGAAGCCTTCGGCTCCGACGGCGGCGCGCTTGACCTGCTGGAGGGTGTGGGACTGGATGAAGAAGAGGGCGGTTTTGGGAGAGGTGAAGTGCTGGCTGGAGGTGGGGATCGGGGTGGAGGTGGCGGGGTGGATGCTGCCGGGCGCGCCGTCGACGAGGACGGCGGAGAGGAGGATTTCGCCGGCGGCAAGCGGCGGGGTGGGGATGGGGGTCTGGGTGACGGGCGTCTGGACGATGCGGAGGCGGGTGGCGGCCTGGGCGAGAGGGATGTGCGGGCCGCCGTAGGGCCAGCCGCTGCACAGGGTGAGGTCGACGCGGAGGCCGAGCTTGCGGGCTTCGTCCTGGGCGAAGTGGACGGCGTCGAGCATGGGGGGCGAGAGGAAGGGCAGGTTGCCCTGGAGCTGGAGGGGATAGACGAAGGCGAGCTCGACGCCGCCGATGCCGTCGGCTTTCATCTGCTGGAGCTCGCGGAGGATCTCGGGCTTTTCAACGGCGGCGCCGAACCACCACCAGCGGACCATGGGGCGGGCGGAGGCGGGCGGGTTGGCGAAGTCACGCAGTAGGTCCTGAGCGGGGAGAGGGAGCGTCAACGCGAGGGCGGCCAGGAGGATGGGGAGGCGGCGATGGCTCATCTGGAGACCTCGTGGAGCGACGATGGAGAGCATACCCCAGGGGCTAAAGCCCTCCTTTTTCAGCAACATTTTAGAGACCCAAGGCTGAAGCCTTGGGGTACCTTCAGGCAACGGCAAAAGCAACGGCTAAGGGTACCCCGAAGCTAAAGCTTCGGGCTACCTTCAGGCAACGGCTACGACAGAGAAAGGCAAGGAGGATGGGGAGGCGGCGATGGCTCATCTGGGGACCTCGTGGAGCGACGATGGAGAGCATACCCCAGGGGCTAAAGCCCTCCTTTTTTCCTCTGAGACCCAGGGAGACCCGAAGCTAAAGCTTCGGGCTACCTTCAGGCAACGGCAGCAGCAACGGCAACGGGCAGCAGCAACGGCAACAGCAACGGCGAAGGCAACAGCAACGGAAGGCAACAGCAACGGCAAAGGCAACGGCGGCTACGGGCACGGCGGCCGCAGTGGGTAGGGCAGCTGGGGTTAGAAGTTGAAGTGACCCGCGAGGAGGAAGCTGCGGGGGTTGTAGGTGCTGGCGACGGCGGTGACAGTGCCGAAGGCGGAGGAGCCGACGACGGCGTTGGGTGCGGCGAAGATGGTGTGGTTCCAGGTGTTGAAGCAGTCGACCTCGACGACGAGCTTCATCTCGCGGTAGACGCTGAAGTTGCGGCGGAGCGAGGTGTCGATGTCCTGGGAGCCGGGGTTGGTGAGCGAGAGGGCGCCGGTGCGAGGCGCGTTGCCGATGAGGTTGATGGGAGCGACGCCGGCGGGCGAGATGTTGTTGGGGGCTTTGAAGCCGTTGGCGTCGAAGTACTTGACGGCGACGCAGCCGGAGCCGATGCCGATGTTGCAGGCGGTGCGTCCGCCGGGGCCGGCGCCGTAGCTGCCGTTGATGCGGGCGTTGTTGGAGCCGAAGGCGGGGTTGATGTCGGGCATGCACTGGCCCTGGAGAGGCGCGGTGCAGCCGCCGTAGGTGACGGCGACGGGGGTGCCGTTGGAGTAGGTGTAGACGCCGGAGAGCTGCCAGCCGCTGGTAAGGGCGCGGCTGACGAAGTTTCCGCCGCCGAGGTGTCCGGCGCCGAAGGGCAGCTGGTAGACGCCGTAGGCGTGGACGACGTGCGGGGTCTGGACGGTGGTGGCGCCGCGATCGATGCGGTCCATGCGCCAGTTGGGGCCGCCGCCGGAGATGGCGGCGCCGGGGATGGCGAAGCCGGAGCGGAAGGTGCCGTCGTCGCCGATGTTGCGCGAGAAGGTGTAGTTGAAGTTGAAGGTGAGGCCGTGGGCGAGGCGCTGCTCGAGGGTGACCTGGAGGGAGTTATAGCTGAAGTTGCCGACGTTCTGGCCCCAGGTGTCGGTGACGCCGGAGTACTGCGGGAAGGCGACGAGGCCCTGGGCGATGGTGGCGACGGAGGAGACAGCGGCGGCGGCCTGGAAGAAGGCGGGAATATTGACGCCGGGCATGGCGGCCTGGGCCTTGGCGACGTTGGCGGCGGTGGCGGGCGAGGTGAGGATGGGGTTTTTGCCGGTGACGTCGGTGACGCCGCCGAGGCCGGCGAGGTAGACGGGGTTGAGCAGATTGGACCAGTAGCCGCGGGCGGTGCCGACGCCGGTGTTGGTGGAGTTTTCGAGGTGGTGGCTCTGGTTGCCGACGTAGTTGAGGGCCAGCGTCAGGTTGCTGGTGAGGGCCTGCTGGAAGCCGGCGTTGTAGAAGGTGAAGTCGGGAGCGCGGCCGGAGAAGTAGGGGTCGGCGTAGGAGACGGCCTGGGCTGTGACGAACTTGCCGGTGGCGGGATTGATGTAGTTGCCGCTGTTGAGGACCTGAGTGGCGGGCCCGGGCGCGGGCGGCGTGGGATAGACGTAACCGGCGCCGAAGAGCGAGGTATTGGCCTGGCCGATGGACTGGAAGTAGGTGCTGTTGTTGAGGTAGAAGGACGGGCCGGCGGCGGCGCCGGTGATGTTTTCGGACGGGCCGGTAGCGGTGGTGTTGAAGCCGAGCTGGCCGGTGCCGCCAAAGGCGCCGCCGCGTCCGCCGACGCCGCCGCCTTGCGAAAAGACGTGGCCGATGCCGACGCGGAAGACGGAGGTGGAGTTAGGCGAGAAGGTGATGCCGACGCGGGGACCGAAATCCTTCCAGTAGGTCTGGACGGGGCTGGTGCAGCCGCAGCTTGCGGCGGCGCCGCCGTAGTTACCGGCGAACTGGATGGCGCCGGGCGTGCCGGTGGCGGGGTTGGTGAGGGAGGGATTGAGGAAGCTCCAGCGGTTCTTGACCTCATGGTAGGGCGGCAGGTAGTCCCAGCGGAGGCCCATGTCGACGGTGACCTTGGAGCTGACCTTCCAGGTGTCTTCCGCGTAGGGGGCGATGGGGCGGTAGCGGCCGCCGAGCTCGGAGACGGGCTGCAGGCCGATGGAGGGAGTGCCGCCGACGGCGCCGAGCAGGAAGCTGGCGTAGGAGTAGCCGCTGGCGGTCGTGGAGAGGGATGCGCCGTTGAACTGGGCGGTGTCGTAGGCGGTGAAGGGCAGGGAGAGGATGCCGGTGTAGGTGGCGGGGTTGGCGTTGTTGATCTCCTGCCACTGGAGAGTGATGCCGTACGTCATGGTGTGCTTGCCCTTGACCCACTGGACGTTGTCGAGGAGGGTGAAGTTGTTGGGCGTGGTGAGCTGGGTGGCGGTGGTGTTGCTGTTGGTGGTGAAGGTCTGCTGGGCGGTGCCGAAGCGGGTGGTGGTGGCGAAGGAGACGCCGGGGAACTCCTGGCTGGCCTGGCCGGGGGGAAGGTTGGTGATGCCGAGGGTGCCGGGCTCGTAGGCGGTGACGCCCTGGGTGGAGTTATGGATGTTCTGGAAGAAGCGGGTGTAGCCGAACTTGAGCTGATTCACGAGCGAGTTGGAGATGGTGTAGGCGTCTTCAATGTCGAAGTTCTTGGGGAAGATGTTGGCGAGGTCGCCTCCGGTGTAGGGCAGCGGGAGGTAAGGCGTGGAGTAGTTGTTGAGGTAGTTGACCGTGCCCATGGCACCGACGGTGGAGATGCGGTGGCGGGTGCTGAGGTCGAAGTCGACGCGGTAGTTGACGAGGTGATTGTCAAAGCCGGTGGGGATGCCGGCGGTGTAGTTGTTGGTGAGTGTCGCCGGGTTGCTGGGCGCGGGCAGGAAGGACTGCATGGCCAGGGTTATGGGCGAGAGGTAGTTGGTGGGGATGACGTTGTAGGTGGGGACTCCGTTTTTGAGGCCCATGAAGGGCTGGCGGGTGCAGACGCCGGAGGTGTTGCAGGAGGTGGTGGTGGGGTCGTAGAGGAAGGCGGGGTTGGTGGCGCCTTCGCCGGTGAGTCCGCCGGTGCCGACGCCGCCATTGAGCTCGGTGAAGTCGCCCATGCGCTCGAGCAGGGAGGGGATGGTGGTGGCGACGGGCTGGGCGACGCGGCGGGAGTGGAACTTGTCGTAGGCGACGAAGAAGAAGAGACGCTTGGTGCCGGGGACGTGTCCGCCGAAGGTGGCGGAGAGCTCGTTCTGGTGGTCGACGGGCTTGGGCGCGGGGCTGGTAGAGCCATCGGGATTCTTGATGGTCTGGGCTTTGACGGCGAAGCTCCAGGCGTCGAAGGCGGTGTTGCGGATGAAGTCGGAGGCCTGGCCATGGTAGGCGAGACCGCCGGATTTCATGGTGATGTTTTCGGCGCCGGCGCCGGTGTACTCGGCGGGCGGGGTGCTGGTGATGACCTGGAGCTGGTCGACGGCGTCCACGTCGACGGCCTGGGCGACGAGGCGGTTGTCGCCCTGCTGGGAGACGGTTTCGGCGGGGAGACCGTCGAGGTAGAGCTGGCCGAGATAGTTGCCGGTGCCGCCGATGATGGGCAGGCGGGCTCCGCCCTGGGCGCCGGGAGCGAGAGTTCCAAAGGCGGTGGGGTCGCGCTGGGCGTTGTTCATCTGCAGCGGGAGATTGGCGTAGGTGGTGTTTTCGATGGTGAGGCCGAGGGTGGCGTTGGTGGTCTCAAGCTGGGGGGGCGCCTCGTTGACGGTGACGGAGGTGCTCTGCTCGCCGATGGACATGGTGATGTTGAGCGCGGTGAGCTGGAGGGCGTCGATGGTGAGGTTCTGCTGGACGTGCTGGCTGAAGCCGGGCGCAGTGGCGGTGACGGTGTACGTGCCGGGCAGGATGGGGGAGATGGTGTAGAGGCCGCCGCCGGTGGTCTGGCGGGTGGTGGCGACGTTGGTGGCGGTGTTGGTGGCGATGACGGTGGCGTTGGGGATGGCTGCGCCGGTGGCGTCGGTGACGGTTCCCTGGATGCCGGCTTCGCCGCCGGTCTGGGCGAGCAGCGGGGTGGCCAGGAGCGGGCTCGCAAGGGCGGCGAAGAGGAAGAGCAGGACGGCGAGGCCTTGGCGGGGTGCCTGAATGGGGGGCGCCTGGGCTGCCTTGATAGAGCTGGACTGGGTGGTGGTGTTGCTGAGCATGCGTGCCCTCCTGAGGGTTTCAAAACGCGAAACGATGCTTCCTGCTATCGGACATGGAATCTACGCAGGCGGGGGGACCAATGTCAATAGAAAAAATGTTTCTGGATGGTGGAGGGCGCGGCGGTGGAGGTTGGAATGTCTGTGCTGGGCGGTGTTGGGCCGCGATCAAGGGGAACAGCCGCTGGCGGGATACGGCTAAGATGGTTGGCAGTATGAAGATTGACGAGAACGTGACGATCGTTCGCAGCACGGGGCCGGTGGAGACGACGGTGGGGTCGGAGGTGGTGCTGATGACGCTGGACTCGGGCGAGTGCCTGGGGCTGGGGGAGACGGGGTCGGAGGTGTGGCGGTTGCTGGAACGGCCAACGCGGCTGAGCGCGGTGGTGGCGGCGCTGCGGGAGGACTATGCGGCTCCGGCAGGAGTGATCGAGCAGGATGTGATAGAGCTGCTCGAAGAGATGCTGGGGCGGGGGTTGATCGAGGTTCGTTAGCGGTGGGATTTCGGTTTTGGGGGAAGGTTGTGGGGTTTGGGGAAAGGCTATGGATTTAGGGTGGAGCGTTGATGGTTAGGGTTATGGGTGAAGGCTCAGGGTGGGTTCGAGGAGGTCGAGGACTTCGTCGATGCGGGTGAGGTTCCAGGGCAGGGTAAGGCGGAAGCCGCGGGCGTGCTGGAGGATGGCGGCGCAGTGGGCGAAGACGCGGGCGTGGGAGCCGGTGAGCTCGGTGATATAGCCGAGGTAGGTGAGGCGGAGCATGAGGGCGATGGTCTCCGCGGTGGAGAGTGGCTGGAGGCGGGCCGTATCGGTGGGGGATGGGGCGCGCGCGAGGAAGATGAGGTTGCGGAGGGTGGCGGGCTGGGAGGTTGCAGGGGGCGTGAGGTAGAGGCGGAATTTGTCGTCGGCGGCGAAGACGCGGTTGAGTTCGTTCGGGGTTTGGCCGAGGTGGTCGAGGCTCTGGCGCCAGAGCTTGAGCCAGCCGGCGACGGGGATGATGTGGGGGGTGGGAGGTGGGGCGAGGAGACAGATGTCGTCGGAGATGATGGGGAGGCCGCGGGACTGGAGGCAGGCGGCGAGGGTGGACTTCCCTGCCCCGGACTCGCCGAGGAAGGCGGTGGCTTGGCCGGAGATGGAGACGGCGCTGGCGTGGAGGGGGAGCAGGCGGTTCTGATGGCAGAGGGCGCCGAAGACGGAGCCGAGAAGGAAGGCGCTGACGTCGGCGGCGGGAGCGCCGGGATAGAGGTGGATGCGGACGCGGCTGCCTTCAGCGGCGTGGTAGCGGGCCACGTTGGGGATGTTGAGGAGGTACTCGGAGGGTGAGACCTGGCAGAGCGGACCGTAGGGGCGGGCGCCGGGGAGGGCTTCGGATGTGGGGCCGAGCTGGATGGTGACGGGGATGGTGCCGGGGCCGGTGAGGTTGCGGAGTTCGGGGATATCGAGCGCGGAGAGGAAGCGGAAGGGGCCGAGGTAGAAGGTGTGGCCTGGCGGGGAGTCGTTGCTCAGCGACATTCGTGCAGCAGCCCCTTGTTACGGATATGTGAAGTATAGTACTGTTCGGTGTTGACGAAGGAATGTCTTAGAACGGTACAACTTAAGGGTGAGGCGGCGGTTTTTCCGTGACGAATCATGAGGGGATTTCTGTCTCAGCGCAGAAACGACTTCCTGAGACCTGTGGTGCCTGCTATAGTGACGGCAGGAGGGTACACCCACATGAAGAACCCCAAGGTTTGGACGAAGCCCGTGATCGAAGTGAGCGCGGTGAAGCTGGCCGAGTACTATAACGTAAATCGTAGTGACGCAGGCGGCGCGCAGCACCAGTCGTAGGCGCGAAGCACCGGTCGCGAACGTCCATCGTTTCGTCGTCGCAAAGGGTTGAGCCGGGTGGGGCAGAGTTCCGGCGGCTGACTGAATCGCGACTTATCCAGGAAAAGTTTTGACGTCCAGCCCTGATCAGCCCTGATTGATCAGGGCTGGACGTGTTGTTCGGCACGAGCACCGGGCAGGTATGTCTTCCATTTGTGCAGTATGGAGCGAAGCAAGCGAGCCGCCGGCGGGTGTGCTGGTGGAGCGCATGCTGGACGCGCAGGCGATGTACGGGCCGATGCGACGGTTTGCGTGGGTGGGCGAGCGCGGCGAGCAGGTGGCGCTGGGCGGCAACCTGATGCACCTGCTGCCGGAAGATGAGTTCGACCGGCAGCCGCTGTGGAGTGCGGACCGAACCGCCTGCATGGTGGCGGATGTGCGGCTGGATAACCGGGCCGAGCTGGCGCGGGAGCTGGCGCTGACCGCTGCCGACCGGACGGCGGACTCGGAGATGCTGCTGGCGGCGTGGGTGCGGTGGGGCGAGGGATGCCTGGAGCACGTGATCGGCGCGTTTGCGTTTGCGGTGTGGATGCCGGGAAGGCGGGAGTTGTTTGCGGCGCGCGACCATGTGGGGGAGCGGCCGCTTTTCTATCATCGGGCGAAGGATTTCTTCGCGCTGGCGTCGATGCCGAAGGGGCTGCTGGCGCTGCCGGGGGTTTACCGCGGGTTCGATGAAGGCCGCATGGTGGATCACCTGGCGATCTCGCATCCGGACTGGACGAAGAGCTTCTTTACGGGGGTGGAGCGGGTGCCGCTGGGGCACAAGCTGCGCGTGCGGCCGGGGAGCTTTGAGTGCGTGCCGTACTGGCACCCGTGCGACGCAAAGCCGACGGTGTACAAGCGGGACGAAGAGTATGTCGAGGCGCTGCTGGAGATCTTCGACCGGGCAACAGAGGCCCGGCTGCGCAGCCCGAGGGAGATTGGGACGCAGCTGAGCGCGGGGCTGGACAGCTCGTCGGTGGCGGCGGCGGCGGCGCGGCTGCTGGCGGCGCAGGGGAGGCGGCTGACGGCGTTTACGTCGGTGCCGCGCAGGAACGGCTTTCGCGGGCGGGGGATTCCGGGACGGCTGGTGTATGAGGCTGAGGGCGCGGCGGATGTGGCGGGGATGTATCCGAATATGAACCACGTGCTGGTGGATTCAGAGGGGTACGACCTGCTGGAGGATATGAAGGCGTGGACCGAGGCGATGGATGAGCCGGCGATGAACGGGATCAACCTGCTTTGGATTTCGGCGATTTTAGCCGAAGGGCAGCGGCGCGGGATCGGGGTGATGCTGCAGGGCGTGTATGGGAACGCGACGATCAGCGCGGATGGGTGGGAGGCGATGACGCGGTTCTTCCGGCAAGGGCGGTGGACGAGGCTGTTCAGTCTGGCGAACAACGCGAGGAACCGCGGAGAGAGGTCGTTCAAGGCGTCGTTTCTTACGGCGACGAACGGGCTGCTGCCGATGTGGCTGCGCAGGCAGATCAAGCCGGGCGCGAAGCACGTGAGCATGGACTATACGGCGATTCATCCGCAGCTGACGGCGAAGCATGGCGTGGTGGAGAAGACGTTTGAGCGGCTGCATGCGGGGCAGCCGGATCTGAAGACGATGCGCGCGCGGTTCTTTGAGCGGTTTGACTGGGCGCCGCTCAACCTGGCCATGCAGGCGCGGTCGGGGATCGATCCGAGGGACCCGTGCGGGGACAAGCGGGTGTTTGAGTTCTGCTTTTCAGTGCCGGTGGAGCAGTATGTGGCGGGCGGGCAGTCGCGGTCGCTGGTGCGCAGGGCGATGCAGGGACGGCTGCCGGAGGCGACGCTGGCAAGGACGATTCGAGGGCAGCAGGGCGCGGACTGGTACCTGACGGTGGCGGAGGCGCTGCCGGGGTTCAGGGCGGAGCTGGCTAAGATCGCGGAGTCGAAGCTGGCGCAGTACTACCTGGATGTGCCTCGGATGCAGCGGCTGGTGGAGACGTGGCCGGAGAGCGGGCACGAGGGCGATGAGATCACGGATGGGTGGAACTACGCGCTGACGCGGGGGGTGACGGTGGGGGCTTTTTTGCGAAGGCATGAGGGAAAGGCTTAACGCGGAAGAGACGGATTGAAGACGGATGAGAACGGGCAACGGCAAGGCAGATGCGGGTCCTTCGACTCGGCTGCGCCTCGCTCAGGATGACAGATTGGGGGGTGGGGTGAGGGTGAGTGTCGCGTCTTCGAGGAGGTAGACGCGGTGGGCGATGCGGATCGCGGAGGGGCGGTGGGAGATGAGGAGGGTGGTGACGGGCTGGGCGGCGGGTTGGGTGGTGAGTTGGGCGACGGTGGAGAGGATGGCGGCTTCGTTTTCGAGGTCGAGGGAGTTGGTGGCTTCGTCGAGGATGAGGAGCGTGGGCTCGAGGAGGAGGGCGCGGGCGAGGGCGATGCGCTGACGCTGGCCGTGAGAGAGCATGATGCCGCGGTCGCCGACGACGGTATCGAGGGCGTGGGGCAGGGTGTAGACGAAGTGGGCGCTGGCGGCGTGGATGGCGGCGTCGAGCGCGGCGGGGGAGGCGGTGGGTTTGGCCCAGAGGAGGTTGGCGCGGATGCTGGCGTGGAAGAGGAGCGTGTCCTGGCTGACGTAGCCGATGTGGCGGCGCCAATGACGGGCGTTGGCGCGGGTGATGGGGACGGAATCGGCGGCGACCAGGCCGCTTTGCGGAAGAAGCAGCCCCATGATGAGGTCGGCGATAGTGCTCTTCCCTGCCCCGGAGAGGCCGGCGATGGCGGTGATGCGGCCGGCGGGGAGAGTGAGGGAGATGTTGTCGAGGATAGGCGCGCCGGGGGTGTAGGCGAAGGTGACGGTCGTGAGGGTGAGGGCGTGGCTCAGGGTGGGGGAAGGTGCTTCGGGTTCGGGGCCGGGGCCGGGGTTGCCGGCTTCGGAGTGGATGGCGCATTCGGCGAGGAAGGCCTGGATTTCGGTGAAGGCGGGCAGGTCGGTGAAGATCTCATTGAGGCGGGTCTGGACGAGGTTGACGCGGGGGGTGGCGCGGACGAAGGCGAAGAGGAAGACGAGCAGGGCGCCGGGCGCGAGGTGGAGGGTGGAGAGGCCGAGCAGGATGAGGGCGCAGAGCAGCGCGAGGGAGACGAGCTGGAAGCGGCGGGAGGAGGCGACGGTCTTCCACTGGTTGTGGATGAGCTCGCGGACGACGGACTGGTAGCGGCTTTCGAAGAGGGCGAGTTCAGCGTCCTGGGCGCCGAAGGCTTTGACGACTTTGAGGTTCTGGAGGCGCTCGATGGAGGACTCGAAGACCTCGCGGGAGCGGGCGGAGATATCGGAGCCGGACTGGTAGATGCGGCGGCCGGAGCGGCGCTGCCAGGGGATGAGCAGGGCAAAGCAGGCGAGCAGGATGAGGGTGAGCAGCGGCGCGAGATAGCAGGCGAGGCCGAGCAGGATGAGGGCGACCATGCCGTTCGAGAGCACGGCGATGAGGCTGCCGGCGAGGGTGCCGACGCGGTTGAGCTCGCCGGTGAGGAAGTGGGTTAGGTCGGAGGAACGGCGGCGAGTGAGGAAGGTCCAGTCGGCGTGGAGGATGGCCCGGTAGATGCGGGCGCCGAGGGTGGCGCGCAGGGGCAGGATGATGGCGACGGTGAGCGAGCTGAGCATGGCGTTGAGGAGGGTGAGGATGCCGACGCTGAGGAGGACGATGAGCAGGACGGCGGCGAGCCAGGCGGAGCGCGGGAGGTGCGAGGCGGCGAGGAGGTGGAAGAGGATGGCGGTGCGCGGGCCGGGAGGGGCGGCTGTAGCGCTGGTGGCTGTCGGGCTGGTAGGGCCGAGCAGCGCGATGAGGGGGAAGACCATGGCGAGGGAGATACCCTCAGTGAGCGAGAGGAGGATGGAGAGGGCGAGGGCGGCGAGGAGCTGCCAGCGGGCGGATCGCCAGAGGAGCCGGAGAAGTGTTCGTGCTGGATGCAGGGTTTTGTTCTCCGGGAGTGAAGGTGGCGGCGATGACAGAACGACAAGGGCGAATACTGAGATTCTTCGCCTTCGGCTCAGAATGACCGGCGTGGGTGGATGACGGGCGCGTGGCGAAGGACGGGCGCGTGGCGAAGGACGATGCGAGGCTGGTAGACGGCGAGGTGACTAGTAGACGGCGAGGGTGGAGTAGCGGTCTGCGACTTCGCCGCCGATGACGATCTCGCCGGCGGCTTCGAGCCAGGTGTGGGTGATGAGCTTGGCGTCGGTGTGCGGGTCGCGCTCGCGAGTGACGCCGAAGTGGAGCCGGCAGGGGATGCCGCGGGCGCGCAACAGGGCGGCAGCGGCGAGGCATTGCGGGAAGCAGACGAAGCGGATGGGCGAATGGCGGGCGACGCTGAGGACGGCGTGGCGGATGTGGCGGAGGTCGTCGGCGGTGGAGAGTGGAGGGCGAGTGGCGGCGGGGCGCTGCTTCCACGCGATGATGCGGCGGACGGGGATGACGGCGAGGGCGAGGCGGGCGAGGACGAGGAGGCAGAAGGCGCGGGCCAGGAGCGCGAGCCTGCCGGGGCCGAGTTCGCGGGCGCGGCGGAGCAGGCTGGGGCGTGCGCCAAGGCCGGGGGGTGCGCCGAGGCTGGGGGGTGCGCCGAGGCTGGGGAGCCGCGAGGTAGGGCGCGATGGATGTAAGATCGGTGGCACGAAGGCACTCCTGCTGCGCGGCAGGCCAGTGAATTGATTTTAGCTTTCGGTCGAGGCACGATGCTGGCGTTCAGCGATTTTCCGAATCATGTGCAACTGATGCTGCTGGCGGCGCGGACCCGGGTGAATGCGCGCGAGCGGGAGGAGATTGAGCGGCTGGCGGAGGATGGGCTGGACTGGCCGGGGTTCTGGCCGGGGTTCCTGGCGGTGACGGCGCATCACCGGGTGAGTCCGCTGGTGTTCGAGACGCTGGACCGGGTGCGACCGGCGGGGCTGCCGGAAGAGGTGCGGGAGGAGCTGGCGAGACGCGCCAAGTTGAACGCGTTTGAGGCGCTGCGTTCGACGGCGGAGGTGAAGCGGATCGCGGGACGGTTTGCCGGGGCGGGGATGGCGGTTTCGGTGATGAAGGGCGTGCCGCTGTCGCAGGTGCTGTTCGGGAACCCGAACGCGCGGCATGTGGGGGATATCGACCTGCTGACGGGCGCGGAGGATGGGCGGGAACGGCTGCCGGAACAGATCGCGCTGCTGGCGGAGATGGGGTATGAACGGGTGAATCCGGCGAGCCGGCTGACGCCGCAGCGGATCGCGTCGTACGTGAGTTTCTGGAAGGACTTCACGTTTCGCAGCGCGAAGTCGGGGTTTGAGCTGGACCTGCATTGGAGGCTCTTCAACAACAAATTTCACGCGGCGAACCGGATGCTGGCGGAGGCGAGCTATACGACGGTGACGGTGTTCGGGGTGAAGATGCGGGTGTTCTCGCTGCGGGATCAGTTCATCTACATTGCGGCGCACGGGGTGCTGGATGCATGGACGTACCTGAAGAGCCTGGCGGATGTGGCGGGGTTTCTGCGGCTGTTCACGGCGGAGGAGCTGGATGGGGCGCTGGCGCGGGCGAAGGAGCTGGGGTTGCTGGCGCAGATCAGCGGGGCGATTTACCTGGCGAACGACTGGATGGGGGCGGAGGTGCAGAGCGCGAGGTTGATGAGCGCGGACGAGCCGGTGGCGCGGAAGATCAGGGAGCGCACGACGGAGATGCTGCTGCGGCAGAATTTTCAGCCGGTGCGGAGCTATCCAAGCCCGGCGCAGTGGCTGATGGTGGAGATCGAGGTGGTGCCGGGAGTGAGGTCGCTGGTGGAGATCGCGCGGCGGTTTGTATGGCGGCCACGGGTGTGGGCGAGCGTGGATCTGCCGGACAGGTTCTTCTGGATGTATGGGGTGCTGGGACTGCTGCTGCTGCCGAGGAGCCACTCGGTGGAGGATTGAAAGGCGGAGAGATGCAGGACATCGGGCTGACTGAAGCGGGGTGGTCACAACCAAAGGGACGCGGCGCAACGTCCATACGACTGTGCTAGTGCCGGAGGCGATGCGCGAGTTCTTTCGCTGCAGGATTCTACGACCGCTGCTGCGGCTGCTGCGCGGAGGTGTGACGCCGCGGAGGCTGGCGTGGAGCCTGGCGCTGGGCATCGTGGTGGGGATCAACCCGTCCGTGGGCGTGACGACGCTGCTGGTGGTGCTGCTGGCCTGGGCGTTCGGGCTGAACCAGGTGGCGTCGCAGGTCGGGGCGCATGCGGCGACGCCCTTCCATCTACTGTTGTTTCTCCCGTTTGTTGAGCTGGGCGTGCATCTGTTTCATACGCGCAGCCTGCCGCTGAGCCGACGGCAGATCGAGCACCTGAGCCACCATCCGCTGCGCCTGTTCCGGGAGATCTGGCAGTGGGAGTGGCACGCGCTGGTGGTGTGGGTGGTGGTGGCTGCGATCGCGATGCCGCTGCTGGCGGGGTCTATACGGCGCGGGGTGGTGCTGCTGATGCGGCGGCACAAGACGCTGGTGCGATCGCGGCCGGCGGTGCAATAGCGGACGGCGAGGCAGCCTAATCGGCCGGGTCTGCGAGGAAGTTCTGCAGGGCGGCGTTGACGGCGAAGGGGGCTTCGACGTTCAGGATGTGGGCGGCGTTGGGGATGATGACCAGGCGCGAGCCGCGGATGCCGCGGGCCAGAGCGGAGGCTGCAGCGGGCGGGGTGCTCGAGTCCTGCTCGCCGACGAGGATGAGCGTGGGACAGGCGATTTCGGCGAGTCTGTCGTAGACGTCGAAGTTGGCGATGATGTCCCAGATGGCGGCGTGCACGGCGGGGTCGTCGGCGAGGATGGTCTTGGTGACGCGGTCGACGATGTCGGGCCGCTGCGCGATGGTGGCGGGAGTGAACCAGCGCTGGAGGCTCGAAGCGAGAACTGCGGCCATGCCCCCGGCGCGCACGGTTTGGGCACGATCCTTCATGGCGTTGCGCGCGGGCTGGGGAAAGGTGGAGGCGGTGCCGATGAGCGTGAGCGAACGAACCAGATGCGGGTAGGCGAGGGCGAGCGTCTGGGCGATCATGCCGCCAAAGGAGATGCCGGCGAGGTGGACGGGTTTGTCGCTGAGAAACTGGATCAGCTCGGCGATGGTGGCGGCGGCGTGATCGAAGCTCCAATCCTGCGCCTGGCCGGGTGACCTGCCGTGGCCGGGGAGATCGAAGGCGACGACGTTGTAGGTGTCGTGCAGGGCTTCGATCTGGCGATCCCAGTAGGTGAGGTCGTAGCCGACGGCGTGGATGAAGACGACGGTTTCGGCGTGGGCGGTGCCGGTGCGTACCCAGTTGAGCTGCTGTGCCTGGAACATGTCTTCCTTTACTGTTGAACGCCGCGATTGGATGACTTCTACGGGGAGAAGATGCAGGGCTGTTTGGTGATCTAGCTGCGTTCAGAAACTAGCTGCGTTGGATGGCGGCTAGCCAGGCTGGTGCTCCGTGGGCGTGGAAGCGGGTTTCGAGGCGGGCGGGGCGGATTGCGGCGACGGTCCATCCGGTGGCGGGGTTGAAGGCGGCTTCGAGGTCTGCGCGGCTGACCGGGTGCGGGCCGGTTTCGGGACCTTGGTCACTGAAGCAGAGGAGATGGAGCGTGCCGCCGGGTTCAATGACAGCGGCCAGGCTGGCCACGTAGATTGCCCGCTCAGCTTTGGCCTGCTCGCCGGCTGCGAAGGTATGGAACAACGCGCAGTCGAGCACGGTCTGAAAGGTGCGCTGCAGGCGCTCAAGGTGGAGTGCGTCGGCCGCGGCGAACTCGGCATGCAGGCCGCGGTCGTGGGCTTTTTGCCGGGCCATGGCGAGCGCGGTTTCTGCCACGTCCACGCCGACGACGGGCAGTCCGAGCGATGCGAGGTGCAGAGTGTTTTCGCCGCTGCCGCAGCCCGCGTCGAGCACGGTGCCGACGAAAGCGCCCTCGGCTGCCAGGCGGACGACCTCGGGCTGCGGGCGGCCGATGTCCCAGGGCGCGGGGCCGTCCTGGTAGGAGGCGTCCCAGGGGCGCCCGGAGATACGCTCGTGGCTGGTCGGGGTTCTGCCGGCCAAGGAGTCGGCGAGGGTGTCTGCTTGCTCCGGCATGTGAGCCTCCTTGCTCTATGCCGGATATCGTATCGCCGGCAGGCGGTCTTGACGAGGGCGCGGAGCCTCGCTGCCTATGGCTTCATGGCTTCGATTCGGGTAGCAGAGATAGGGGGCATCATGTGGCGGGAGCTTTCCACCAGGACGTCGGCCAGCGCACGACACTCCTCCTTACCGGTGGCGAGAAGCTCACGAAAGGAACGGATGCGGGACATGGACCACAACATGCCAGCCGCCACCCATACGGGAGCGGCGTTGAGCCGCGCCTTGCCGGAGGGGTAGAGCCGATAGCCGAGCCGTTGAACCAGGGTGAGGCCTTCCTTGAGCCCGCAGGCGATGGTGAGCGCTTCGCGCCAGGAGGCGCCGCCGCTGCGCCGGACGGCGGCGACGGAGACACTCTCAAAGGCGATGCACAGGGGAACGTGGCAGCGCAGCCAGAGAAGCATCTCGGGGTCGAAGATGGCGGGTAGACCGGCGTGGTTAAGGAGGTCGACCCAACGCTGGTCGTTCATCCTGGTCTTCTGACCGCCGGCGCCGATGCTGGCGTTCAGCTTGCCGTTGGGGTCGATGCTGCCCTGCACGAACGGCATGCCGAAGGAGCAACGATCGGCGCCGACCGCATCCCGCAGTCGCTCGGGATCGAAGATGTTGAACATGAACTGAATTCGCCGGGCGGCGCTGCGCCGGAGCGCGGGCAAGACGGCGGCAGCCTGGTGAGCGGGCAAGGTGACGAGGACCAGGTCGTAGGAAAGTTCTTCATCCAGGCGGTCGGCTACAGATACGGCGGCCCGTTCATTCCTGGTGTCGACGATGGCGTTTTCCTGTTGCAACTGCTGGAGCCGCCGCGAGCCGGGGCGCGCGATGACGGTCACATCGTGGCGGCCAGTCCGCGCCAGTTGAAAGGCGAAGGTACTGCCGATGCCGCCTACACCGATGATGGCGATGCGAAGAGTTCCGGGCGAGGAGGCGAGGGCAGGATCGTGACTCATCCGTCCATCATCGGCTGGCCGTCGGCGGTTTCCAAGGTGCGGACGTCCGTAGTTTGGGTTCGGGAGTCCAGCGGTTGCGAGGGTACGCTTGCGAGCTTTGGGTATCGGAGTTCCACGCGGCGTTCGAGGTACCTACCCCCTCCCCCCCGAGTAAGTCAAATATTTGAAAGTAAACAGCTTAGGTCTGTATATACAAGGAGGAATGGAAAGGCCCGGCGGAGGATCGCCGGGCCCGGGTGTGCCTGTCTTTATTTTACCGGTTGGCCGGGGGGAAGTATGCCAGGAAAATGTTGAGGCTATGTCGCTGAGGGATGGGGAGTTGGAGCGAGAGCCAGGCGTGGAGGGACTTGACAGGTTGCGGGGCGGGGCCGGACGCAGACGACACGGACTCAGGCGCGGGTTTCGCGTTGGGCGAAGGGCAGCGGAGTTGCGGCGGTCCTGTGCCAGAGGACGTAGGAGACGAGCATGACGAGGAGGAAGGTGAAGGGGAAGAGCGCGAATGCCAGTTGGCCGTGGATGAGGTGCGATGCGGTGGCGCCGAGATAGTCGAAGGCGAAGCCGGCGTAGGCCCACTCCTTCATGAGGGGCAGCCTGCCGGTGAGGATGGCGAGGCCGCCGAGGATCTTGGCGACGCCTAGGATCTTCATGAGGTAGAGCGGATAGCCGAGCGCGATCATGATCGTGACGATGCTTGCCGGTCCGCTGGTAAAGGCTTCGACGAAGGCTCCGGCAGTGCCGGGCAGGAACATGAGGAGGGTGAGGGTCCAGTAGATGATCCTGCTGCGCCGCTGCGTGTTCAGGGCGGAGTGATGGGCGAGAGGTTGGGCGGCAACGTTGGCGGGAGCGGTAACTGGGGTCTGCATGGATGTGTCCTTTCCGTTGCGGTTGGGGGCTAAGTTTGCGGGAGTGCGGGCGCAAACAAGTTGTTCGTAGGGCTAGTATGGTGCGCGCGGGAGCGCGGGACAAGAAGGCACTTTTTGGTGCGGAACGAACAGGATTGTTCTTATGGGGGGCGGTGGGTGGACAATCCTGCACCGCTCATCGCACGGATGCCCGCACAAGCCGAGAGATGCGGGAACGCATGGACAGGTGACTTCAAGTAGCCGCCACCGCCTCGCAAGGGGTAGTGCGATCCATGAAATGGTCAGTGTCGATTGGTCGGCTTTTCTCTAGAGATCATTCCTGACGAAAACGGCGTTTAAAGGTACTAACCCCGTCCACACCGCTTGACCGAGTGCTCACTGATCCAGTGGCCTGGATGCTCCAAGTGATCCTTCAGTCTCGAAAATTGCAGGGGTTATTTATTCATCCGAGTCACCGATATTCGACGATCTCACCGTCGGATAGCACGCATGATGCTCTTGGAAGCTCCGCGGGCGCAGGGTAGATCCCGAATTACACTGCCTGCGCTTCCTATTCAGGAGTGCGCTGGGTCAAAGCTGGTGCGCCGTGCTTGCTCCAATAGGCGTCGAGGGATCCTTTGATTCGCGACATATCTCCATTCCAGTCGGAGTCCGTGTCAGCTGAGTCGAGCATGCTGAGAGCCTCGCAGACCTTCGCTCCGTCCCGGATCTCCTCGATCAGGTCGTCGCATCCTTCAGGAACTAGCATTGCTTCGATTGCCGACGATGGTTGGATGTCACCCGGTACGTCGAGCCTGGACGCAACCCACGCTCTCAGCAGGTCCATCGCGGCGCCGGCACGGGAGGATCGAGAGATCTCCGGTTCCGGCTTGTCAATCAGTTCGCGACAAACCATGCGTGTCAAGACCGCCCGTTCGAGCAGCAGAGTTACTGCTTTGAAACGATCAACCGCTGAGGGATCAGATGATGCAACCAGTTCCATGGCAATTCCGAAGTCTCACCTTTATAGGTTTGAACTCGTTCGATGATAGCGGAAGACCTAGCAGAACGGTCCACGAGCTCCTACGAATTAGGTGGGCGCGGGCCGCGTATCGAAGCATGGAACATCCGTCCGTAATTCAGCGGTGGATGATGGCCGAGTCGCTATAATTGCTCATAATGCCGTCAACAAAGCCTGAATTGTTTTCGCCGGTTGAAGAGCGCCATATCGATTACATTCTCGAGGAAGAGTTCACCCTCAACCGGAACTTCCTGCGCTTCTTTCTTGACGAAGCCCGGCGCGCCGCGCCCGATCAAGCCATTATCTTCGCGTGTACGGGTGAGGCACAAAGCGCCGCGGTGCGTTCAGTGATGACCGGCAAGGGGGAATCAGACCTACTTGTGACGTACGGCCCTACGGGCGTGCTCCCGACGGCGATTCTGATCGAAAACAAAATCAGGGCCGGCTTTCAGCCGAAACAGCCGGAGCGCTACAGGGACCGAGGAGAGCACGGCAAGGGCAAGGAATGGTCCCAATACTGGACCTGCTTGGTAGGGCCCATGAAGTACATCGCCAAGTCAAAGGAATTCGACGCTTCTGTGAGCATCGAGACACTCCAGCAGTACTTTGCCGCACGTCCTGATGATCGCAGTCAGTTCCGTGCCCGGATCCTCGGGAGAACAATCAAGAAGTTCGAGGCTACGGGCGTGCAAATCATCAACACTGACATGACCGATTTCCGAGCCATCTACGCGGCAGAATGCGAGAAACGTCTTGACCACACGCAGTGGATATATGACAAGCCGAGAGAGGCATGGTGGGACGATACATGGTTTTCGTTTCAATCGGTCTTCTGGCCCAGGAGCATCAAGGTCCGCCATCAGGCCAGAACCGGATTTGTGGATCTGATCCTGCCCCTTGACGATCAAGATCTGTTGCGCAAAGTGTTGGAATTCTGGCGGGACTCCTATCCGAATAACCCCGGGCCCAGCCTGAACATCATCCCGATTGGCAAGAACAAGTCCGCTTTACAGATTGCAGTACCGAAGATCGTCGAATTCACCCGCGAGACGCGGCCGGATTTTGAGGAAGTCTTCTCCGCGATAGAGTTCATAGCCGGCCTCTACGAACGAAGCTGCCACCTTCTTCCAGAATCCCTCCGGTGTTCCACTCGTACCGCGCCGCCTGCCGATACCAGGAACCAACAGCTCCGTGCGCTCCGCGCGATGCTTCACGGTTTCATGCGAAGCACCGTCGTCAGCCTTGGAACCCAGATGCCGTACCCCCTTCCAGAGCCGCACTCATTGTCCGAGCACGTCCCAAGCAAGGAACGCTATTTCGCCAGTCCCGGGTTAATGGGCGGGTTCATGCTTGTGCTCGGTGAGGACGAACAGCACAATCCTTACATCCTCTCCGAGTACTGGAGCAGGCAATGGGGAGCCGACTCTGTGCGTCACAAGATCACAACCTCAGAGGTGCGGCGTCTGTCTGATGAAGTAACAGACGTGAATTCGTTCTGAGGCTCGTTCAGCCGAACTGATATCACGAGGGCGACATTGGCGCATTATCGCCGAGGCACTCAGACAAGCCAGATTAGTAATGGGAAGTCGGCTTGTCTTTACTCGTCGTTCGGTACTCGGGGACTTCGGGTGATGAGTTGAGGCGGGGGTTCGCACATCAGGCTTGACACGGACCTGCAATTCACTACCATATGGTTGTGGATAGGTTGGGTACTACGTTAGCGGCTTTGGCTGATCCGACGCGGCGGGCGATGGTGGAACGGCTGACGCGTGGGCCGGCGTCGGTGCATGGATTGACGGAACGGTTTGCGCTCTCGCAGCAGATGATTTCGAAGCATGTGGCGGTCCTGGTGCGGGCGCGGATCGTGGTCAAGACCAGGCAGGGACGAGAGTGTGTATGCACGCTTCGGCCGGAGGCGATCAAGAAGGTAAGCGACTGGGCGATGAGCTATCGGCGGTTCTGGGAAGAGAGTCTGGAGAAGCTCGATGTGGTGGTAAACGAAATGAAAAAGGCGGAGGTGAGTGATGACAAAAAACGCAGTCGATGAGAGAGAGCGGATGGTGGTGACACGAGTGTTCGAAGCGCCACGCGAGCTGGTCTGGAAGGCGTGGACGGACCCCAAGTACGTGATGCAGTGGTGGGGGCCGAAGGGGTTTACGGCGCCATTCTGCATGATGGATTTCAGGGTTGGAGGAAGATCGCTCTATTGCATGAAGGCACCGGATGGGCAGGAGTTCTGGAATGCGGTGGAGTACCACGAGATTGTGCCGTACGAGAAGATCGTTTCGTCGATGTACTTCTCGGACCCGGAGGGGAACAAGGTGGAGCCGGCGCAGTACGGGATCGAACACGAGTCGATCGAAGGTGCGTACGACGTGACCATCTTTGAGGATCTGGGCGACGGCCGGACGAAGCTCACGCTGATTGGAAACGAACCCATGGAGAGCGCGAAGGAGAGCGGTCAGCTGGAAGGCTGGGTCGAGATCCTGGGCAAGGTTGCGGGGGTGGTTGCGGAGATGGCGCAGGCGGGGTAAGACGGGCGTCTAGCTAAGGACGACTAGGCGCCGGCGGGCCAGAGCCAGGCGGCGCCGCGGACGCCGGAGGAGTCGCCATAGAGGGCGGGGCGGATGGGTGTGTCGAAGTCGCCGCCGAAGACCCAGGGCTGGATGAGGGCGGGGAGATTGGCGTAGAGACGCTGGATGCGGGAGACGCCGCCGCCGATGACGATGATGTCAGGATCGAGGACGTTGACGAGGGCGGCGAGGGCGCGGGCGAGGCGCTGCTCGAAGCGCTGCATGGTGGCGGTGGCGGCGGGGTCGCCCTGCTGCCAGAGCGCGGCGAGGTCGCGGGTGGTGAGGGTTTGCGCGGTGGCGGCGGGGTGGTCGAGGGCGATGCCGGTGCCGGAGAGCCAGGTTTCGAGGCAGCCGTGCTTGCCGCAGTAGCAGGGCGGGCCGGGGAGTTCGGAGGGTTGGGGCCAGGGGAGCGGGTTGTGGCCCCACTCGCCGGCGACGCCGTTGGGGCCGGGGTGGATGCGGGCGTCGACGGCGATGCCGCCGCCGCAGCCGGTGCCGAGGATGACGGCGAAGACGGTGCGGAAGCCGCGGGCGGCGCCGTCGGTGGCCTCGGAGACGGCGAGGCAGTTGGCGTCGTTGGCGAGGCGGACTTCGCGGCCGAGGGCGGCGGAGAGGTCCTGACGCAGGGGACGGCCGTTGAGCCAGGTGGAGTTGGCGTTTTTGACGAGGCCGGTAGAGGCGCGGATGGTGCCGGGGATGCCGGCGCCGACGGTGGCGGTGGCGGCGGTCTCCTGCTCGATGCGGCGGACGAGCGAGACGATGGCGGCGACGGTGGCGTCGTAGTCGTGCTGGGGGGTGGGGACGCGATGGCGGACGAGTTCGTTGCCGTGGTCGTCGAGTGCGAGAGCTTCGGTTTTGGTGCCGCCGAGGTCGATTCCTATGCGCATGAGGTTCTGGTTGATGTTAGTACGGCGAGAGATTGGGGGGAAGGTTTGGATGGATGTTTCGGGGTCCTTTGGCTGCGGCGCGGAGCGCCATCGCTCAGGATGACGAGCGTTGGGGAAGCTGGGAGGCAACGGCAAAGACAAAGGCATACCCCAGGGGCTAAAGCCCCCATTTTTTGTCAGGCTGAGAGGCCCAAGGCTGAAGCCTTGGGGTACCTTCAGGCAAAAACGAGATGCAGGTCCTTCGGCTGCGGCGCGGAGCGCCTTCGCTCAGGATGACAACGTTGGGGGATGAGGGGCAAAAACGAAATGCAGGTCCTTCGGCTGCGGCGCGAAGCGCCTTCGCTCAGGATGACAATGTTGGGGAGAGTGCGACGCGGGCAGGTTCGCTTTTGCGGGTTACTGGGCTGGGAGGGGGCCGGCGCCGTCTTCGGCCTGGCAGATGAAGATGGGCGCGGTGACGTTGACGGCCTCGTGGTAGAGGCGCTGGAGGGATTGGGCGAAGGCGTCGGCGGCGGTGGCTTCGACGAGCGAGACGGTGCAGCCGCCGAAGCCGCCGCCGGTGAGCCGCGAGCCGAGGCAGCCGGGAAGCGAGATGGCGAGGCGGACGAGGAGGTCGCAGCGGTCGCAGCTGGCGCCAAAGTCGTCGCGGAAGCTGGCGTGGGCGTCGGTCATGAGGGTGCCGAAGCGACGCTGGTCGCCGGCGCGGAGGGCGGCTACGCCATCGAGGACGCGCTGCGAATCGGTGATGACGTGGCGGGCGCGGAGGAAGGACTCGTGCGACATGTGGGACTGGCCGGCTTCGAGGTCGAGGAGGGTGGCGTCGCGCAACTGGTGGATGGCGGGATTGAGCTGGTGGAGGGCGGCGGCGGCGGCTTCAACCTCGCGGCGGACCTTGGCGTACTCGCCGCCTGCGGCGACGTCGTGCTTGACCATGGTGTTGGCGATGACGAGGCGGAGATTGGCGGGGATGGGGGCGAGCTGGTGGGTGAGGGCGCGGGTGTCGATGGCGAGGGCGTTGCCGCGTACGCCGCAGGCGGAGATGTACTGGTCCATGATGCCGGAGGGGGCGCCGACGAAGTTGTTTTCAGCGTTCTGGCAGGCGACGGCGACCTGGACGGGGGGCAGAGTGGCGCGGGCGAGCGCGAGCAGCGCGGTAGCGGTGGCGACCTCAATGGAGGCGGAGGAGCTGAGGCCGGAGCCGAGCGGGACGTTGCCGGTGAAGGTGAGGTCGGCGGCGGGGATGGCGAAGCCGCGCTGCTGCAGGGACCAGGCGACGCCGGCGGGGTAGGAGCTCCAGTGGGAGCGGCCGGGCGGGGCGAGGGCGGTGAGGTCGATGTCGACGGACTCGTGGAAGTCGAGGGAGTGGAGGCGGAGCGTGTGGGCGGGGCCGCCGGAGTCAGCCGGGCTGGCGGCGAGCGGGCTGGCGGCGACCAGGGTGTTGAAGTTGAGCGCGGCTGGCATGCAGAAGCCGCCGGAGTAGTCGGTGTGCTCGCCGAGGAGATTGACGCGGCCGGGCGCCTGGAAGAGCTGCGCGGGGACGGAGGTGTGATCGCGATGGTGGGCGAGCAGGGCGGCGATACGGTCTTCGAGGCTGACGAGGTCGTCTTCAGAGTTGTTGCCGGAGTGGTTCATGGAAGGGTCTTCGGACATCAGCTTTGACCTGACTTGCGGGCGGCGGCGCGGAGGGTTTCGGCGGCGGTTTCGGCAGTGATGTCGCGCTGGGGCATGCCTAGCATCTCGAAGCCGACCATAAATTTGCGGATCTCGGCAGAGCGGAGGAGCGGCGGGTAGAAGTGGGCGTGGAAGGTCCACTCGGGATGAGGCTCGCCGTCGGTGGGGCGCTGGTGGAAGCCCATGGTGTAGGGGAAGGGGGTGTCGAAGACGGCGTTGTAGAGGGTGGTGAGGCGCTTGAGGATGTCGGCGAGGCCGGCGGACTGGGCGGGAGTGAAGTCGATGAAGCTGGACAGCGGCTGACGGGGCAGGATGAGGGTTTCGAAGGGCCAGACGGCCCAGAAGGGGACGAGGGCGACGAAGTGGTCGTTCTGGATGACGATGCGTTGGTTGGCGGCGAGTTCCTGGGCGAGGTAGTCGGCGAGCAGGGTACGCTGGTGGGTGTTGAGGTAGTCGAGTTGCGCGGCGGATTCGGCGGCGGGGATGTCGGGGATATGGGCGGTGGCCCAGAGCTGGCAGTGCGGGTGGGGGTTGGAGGAGCCCATCATGGCGCCACGGTTTTCGAAGATCTGGACGTAGCGGGTGGTGGGGTCGGCGGCGAAGGAGCGGGTCTCGTGCTGCCAGGCTTCGACGACGCGCAGGATGGCGTCGAGGGGCATCTGCGAGAGGGTGAGGGAGTGGTCGGGATCGAAGCAGATGACGCGGCAGCGGCCGGACTCGGGTTCGGCGATGAGGAGGGATTCCAGGTTGGCGGCTGGTGGGGCGGCGGGGTCGGGCGCAGAGTCGGGCGTGGGGTCGGGCGGGAGGAGCGCGGGGTAGTCGTTGTCGAAGGCGAAGGTGCTGGTGTAGGCGGGGTTGGTGGCTCCGCCGGCGCGGGAGTTGCCGGGGCAGAGATAGCAGGTGGGGTCGTACTGGATGTGCGGGGCGGTGGCGGGTTTGGTGGTCTGGCCCTGCCAGGGACGCTGGGTGCGCTGCGGGGAGACGAGCACCCACTCGCGGGTGAGGGGGTTGTAACGGCGGTGCGGGCGGGTTGGGGATGGTGTGGTCACGAACAGCCTGAGTGTGGGATGCGGATTGCCCGGGGGGAGGCGAAATCTATGGGTTGTAGGTTTGTGGGTTGAGAGCTTTGGGTTGAGGCGGGGTGTTCAGGGTCTGGCGGGCGGAGCTACGTCGAAGGCCTGGTTGATGAGGAGTTCAAAGGCGGCGGGCTTGCCGTCGCGGGTGCCGGGGTGGAAGCGCCAATGGCCCACGGCTTCGGCGGCGCGCTCGTCGAGACCGTAGCCGAGGGGCTGGCGGACGGCGATGCGGCGCGGAATGCCTTCGGCGTCGACGACGATCCTGAGCTGGACGGTGCCTTTGACCTTGTCCTGGGCGGCTTCGGCGGTGTAGCCGGGTTCGGACTTCTTGTCGAGGAGGGGGTAGTCGACCTGGTCGGGAACCTTGACGGCGGCGGGCAGGATGGTCTGGCCGGCGAGCGAGTCGGGGCCCCAGTCGAGCGTGGACAGGAAGTAGTGGCGCCAGAGCGGAGGCATGGAGCGCTGCAGGGCGGGGTCGATGCCGATGGAGAAGATGTTGGCGAGGGCGGCGCGGACGGCGGATTCGCTGGCGGGCGCGGCGAGCTCGATGCGGATGGGCGCGCCCTTGAGCGGGTGGCGGTCGAAGGTGTGCTGGTCGGGGTTGTAGCGGATGGCGACGCGGGTGCCGTCCATCTGGATGGAGCCGTCGGGGCGGCGGGTGAGTTTTTGTACGTCGACTGCGGCCAGGGTCCAGTCGACGGCTTTAGGGCTGCCGTGGATGTGGCCAGTGGCGTCGAAGGCGAGTTCGGAGCCGGCGTAGAAGCCGCGCAGGATAGCGGCGCGGCCGATGATGGCAGAGGCGGCGTCGAGCGCGGCGTCGGAGGCGGCGGGCGGCGGAGGCTCTTGGGGAGGTGCGGTCTGCGGCGCGGCGGAGGTGATAGTCGCGGCCAGGAGGGCGAGGGCGACTCCCAGCAGGCGCGCTGTCGGCGGACCGTTCATGGTCTCACTGTAGTTCATGGCAAGGCCCCGGGCTTAAGGTTGGAGTCCGGGGCCTGCGGTGGACGTGCTCACGATGGTTTAGCGGGGACGATGATCCCAGTAGTGCGGGTCGTGATCTTCGTGGGCCCAGTAGCCTTCGTGCATGTGCCAGCCGTCAGGATAGTGGTCCCAGTGGGGATGGACGTAGTAGGCGCCCTCGAAAGGAGGACGGTTCCAGTAGCCGGGGTGCCAGCGGTAGCGGCCGTTGAAGGGCTCGTAGTAGCCATCGACCCAGACGTAGCCGGGGCCGGGCATGGCGGGTCTTGCTTCGTAGCGCAGGGGTGGCGGCGGGGCGCCGATAGTGACGCCAAAGCCCACCTGGGCTGAAGCGGGCGAAGCCGCGAGCGTACATGCCAGGAGGCCAGCGGCGAGGGTTGCTGCGGTGCTGCTTAGCAATGGACTGATCTTGCGCATTCTTGCACCTCTCTGTGGGTAGGAACACGGAGAGAGTGCTGAAGTTGTATCCCGGAGGCTGGGTGGCGAGGGGCTAGCGCGGTGTGCCTTCCATGATGACGACCGCGATGGCCATGTCGCTGGAGTGACTGAGGCTGAGGGAGGTGCGGTCGACGCCGAGGGCGGCGGCGAGTTGGGCGGCGCGGCCATGCAGGGCGAGCGCGGGGCGCTGGCCGGGCTGGCGGTGGACCTCAAACTCCTGCCAGCTGACGCCGCGGCTGATGCCGGTGCCGAGAGCCTTGGCGGCGGCTTCCTTGGCGGCGAAGCGCGCGGCGAAGCTTTCGGCGGAGCTCTTCCTGCGCATGCAGTAGGCGATCTCCGCGGGTGTGTAGACGCGGTGGAGGAAGCGGTTGCCGAAGCGTTGGATGGAACGGGCGATGCGGGCGATCTCCGCCAGATCGGTTCCCAGGCCGAGCACCATGAGGATTCTCCTGCAGCCATCATCGTTCATGCGTCGCGCCGGCGGGAAACTTGAGATGACTATGGTTTGGGCGGGGGGTGGAGGCGTGATGGTGGGAGGCAGGCGGGACACCGATGACTGGAACATGAAAAGCGTATCGTCGACCCTTGATCTGCGAGCCTTCAGCTATGAGGACCGGCAGGGCCTCCTGCCCAGCCTGGTTACTGCGTTTACCCGCTCGGGAGGGTGGGTGCTGGACCGAAAGACGACCTCGGCGAGCACGATGCAGTTCCGGCTGGAGATTCAATTGCACGCCATTGTGGAGCTGTATGCGGCGCTGGTGGGGACGGGGCTCGAGTTCACGCGCGATGCCCATGCGGCGCTGGCGGAGCTGTGCACGTGCCGCCGCTACATTGCGCTGTCGCCGCGTTCGAGCCAGGTGGTGACGCTGTCGCTGGAGCTGAGTTTTCTGGAAGATGTGACGCTGCATTCGCTGCTGTCGACGGGCGCGGCGGCGGCGTAAACGGCTGAACCCCGGGGCGCGGCCGGCGCATCCATCTCCTGACAGCCGTCATGTATTCTCGAAAGAGCGCGGTTAGACCAATTCAAGGAGAGATATGCCCAGCCAGCAGGAGGTTCGTTGGTCGCAGTTGAAGATTGGGATCATCGTGCTGGTGGCTTCGGTGGTGCTGGTGACACTGCTCTTCCTGATGACGAGCGCGTCGGGGCTGGGACTGCTCTCGAAGAAGCTGACGGTGACGACCTACTTTGAAAACGCGGCGGGACTGAAGACGGGCGGCGCGGTGAACCTGGACGGAGTAACCATCGGCTCGGTGAAGTCCGTGACGGTGACCACGGACCCGGCGCGGCGGCTGACGCCGGTGCGAGTGGTGATGAAGCTGGACGGGAAGTACCAGGACGGGTTGAGGCGCGACTCGAAGGCGGCGCTGACGACGGTGGGCGTGCTGGGCGACACGGTGGTGGACATCAACAGCCAGGTGGCGACTGGGCCTCCGCTGCGCGACGGGGACGAGCTGCATACGCTCGAGACGCCGAACATCCAGGACGTGGTGAAGGCCAGCCAGGGAACGATCGAGCAGCTGAACGTGATCCTGGCGAAGATGAACAACATCGTGGATAACCTGCAGACGGGCAAGGGCTCGGTGGGGCAGTTGATCAACAACCCGGATCTGTACAACAAGGCGAATGCGACGGTGGATGAACTGCATACGCTGGAAGTGAACCTGAACAACGGGCGTGGATCAGTGGGAAAACTGATGACCGACGACACGATGTACAACCGGCTGAACGAGGCGGCACTGAAGCTGGACGATATCGCGACATCGCTGAACAAAGGTACGGGGACGGCGGGCAAGCTGCTGAAGGACGAGACGCTCTATAACAACCTGAACGACACGCTGACGCGGACCAACACGCTGCTGGACAGCGTGCAGCATGGCAAGGGCGCGGCGGGCATGTTGATCAACGATCCGGAGTTTGCGCAGAAGCTGCGCAATACGGTGGAAGAGACGAACTCGCTGATCGCGGGGATTGCGGCGGGGAAAGGGACGATCGGCAAGCTGGCGACGGACGACCAGGCTTACACGAATCTGAACAAGCTGCTGACCGAGAGCACGGAGCTGGTGACGACGATCCGGCAGGATCCGAAGAAGTACCTGACGATCCACCTGAAGATCTTCTAAGAGCAGCTTAGCCGCGAGAGAGCTCCCGCAGCAGCGCAGACCAAGGGCCAGGAACCACTTGGCTCAGGCGGTCGTGGCTTGGACGGGTGACACGGCTGCAAGAAATAAAGGCGGCGTATGTGCGCTGCACGACGTCTGGCGGAGTGATCGCGCGATAGGCTAAGCGCGTAAGCCGATTGGAGTGCGCGATGGCTCGACTAAGCGGGACAGTGGCTTGGTTCAATAACTCGAAGGGCTTTGGCTTTCTGAGTTATGAAGGCGGCAAGGACGTTTTCGTCCACTACACATCGATTCAGGACAACGGGTACAAGAGCTTGAAAGAGGGCGAGCGGGTGGAGTTCGACATCATTCAGGGCACGCAGGGACCGCAGGCCGACCAGGTGGTGCGGGTGAAGGCCATTCCCTGACGGGGCTGTTCTGAGCCAGGCCACGCCACTGAAAACCTGTGGACAGGTTGTGGCGGATGGCATATTGTTAGGCCCGCGTGAAAACGCAGGGCCGGAGTGACAGGGGCGAAGAGCCTCAGGATCAGCGCTGCCGGCGGCGTTCCGGGGGAGGCAGCGTGGCAAAGCGCATCGCATTGATTACAGGCGGTATGGGTGGACTGGGCCAGACCATCAGCACGAAGATGCACGACGCGGGCGATACGGTGGTGGTGACTCACTCGCCGGGCAACCAACAGGTGAGCTCGTGGCTGAGCGAGATGAAGGATGCGGGCTATGACTTCACGGCGTATGAGGTGGACGTGGCCGACTACGACTCCTGCCAGAGGACCTCGGCGCTGATCAGGGATGAGGTCGGGCCGGTCGATATCCTGGTGAACAACGCGGGGATTACGCGCGATATGACGTTCAAGAGGATGACCAAGCCGGACTGGGACGCGGTGATCCGGACCAACCTGGATTCGGTGTTCAACATGACGAAACAGGTGTGCGACGGGATGGTGGAGCGGGGCTGGGGGCGGATCATCAACGTGTCGTCAGTGAACGGGCAGAAGGGGGCGTTCGGGCAGACGAACTACTCGGCGGCGAAGGCGGGGATGCACGGCTTCACGAAGGCGCTGGCGCTGGAGGTGGCGAAGAAGGGTGTGACGGTGAACACGATATCGCCGGGCTACATCGGCACGAAGATGGTGACGGCGATTGCGCCGGAGATCCTGGACAGCAAGATTCTGCCGCAGATTCCGATGAACCGCCTAGGCACGCCGCAGGAGATCGCGGGGCTGATCATCTATCTCTGTTCGGATGAGGCGGCGTTCGTGACGGGGGCGAATATCTCGATCAACGGCGGGCAGCACATGGAGTAGGCGGGACGGGTCGGGGTGGGTGCTGCATTGTCTGAAAAGGGACGGGCTTGGCGGGCGGTACCGGCTGCTTCGGGGTCCTTCGACTGCGTCCGGCGTAGAGACGCGCCGAACTCCGCTCAGGATGACGAGCCTTGTGAGACGAACGTCAGACTCAGAGTGCTAAGTGCCGATGACCATGCCTCCATCGACCGGGATGACGGTGCCGTGCACGAAGCTGGCCTGCTCGGAGGCGAGCCAAAAGTAGGCGTTGGCGATGTCTTCAGGCTGGCCCATCCGCTTCATGGGCGTGTGCTGGACCATATTTTTGAGGACGTCGTCGGGCATGGACTTGACCATCTCGGTGGCGATGAAGCCGGGCGCGACGGCGTTGACGCGGATGTTGTAGCGGCCGAGCTCGCGAGCCCAGGTGCGGGTCATGCCGATGACGCCGGCCTTGGTGGCGACGTAGTTGGTCTGGCCGAAGTTGCCATAGACACCCACAACCGAGGCGGCGCTGACGATGACGCCGCCGTTCTGGCGGATCATCTGCGGGACGACGGCGCGGGTGGCGAGGAAGACGCCTTTGAGGTTGACGTCGACCACCGCGTCCCAGGCGTCTTCGCCCATGCTGGTGAAGGCTCCGTCGGCGGTCTTCTTGACCAGCTGCGCGTCGCGGACGATGCCGGCGTTGTTGATCAGGACATCGATCGAGCCCCACTTGTCGACCACGGCGGCGATGGCACGCTCGACCGAGGCAGAGTCGGTGACGTTCACCTTTTGATAGAAGCCCTGGCCGCCGGCGGCCTGCATCTCGTCCTGAAAAGGCTGGGCGGCGGTGTCGGAGAGGTCCCAGCCGACGACGCGGTCGCCGCTGCGGGCGAAGCGGGCTGCGGTGGCGCGGCCGATTCCTGCCGCGGCTCCGGTGACGACGATTACTCTTTGACGGTGCGTGTCCTGATTCATGCGATCTTCCATGCTTTCCCCGTGCTTTCGTATGCGTTCGTGTGAGTCTTGGTCCGGTATGTCTGGCCCTGGTATACGCGGCCGGTTTGCGGCGGTTCTGGCTGCGGCTTCTGGGGTTTCGGCTTCTGGGGCTGCCAACCTTACGATAGCGTAGTTTGTTGCAGTGCGGCACGAGACGCAACAAAGAACTACCTGGAGTTTGATGCAGCGGAACTCGAAACGGCTTCCCGGCGGTGAGGACGCCGGCGGTTTATCGCTTGCGTTTCCGGGGTGCGGCTGAAGTGGCAGGCTTGCGCGGCTTTCTGGGCGCGAGCTTCGAGACGAGACCTTCGAGCTCTGCGACGCGGCGCTTCAGCTCCTCGATGTTGTCCCCGGCGAGATCGCCCGCAGCGTCGCCGTGGGCGGCGGCAGCCTCGGGCTGCGGCTGGGGCTCGGGCTTCCTTGCGGAGGCGCCGGGTTGCGGACGGAAGGGGAAGGGCGGCGCCATGACGCGGTAGGACTTCTCATAAACATCAAGCATGGCTTGCATATAACGCACGGCGCCCTCTTCGGTGGCGCGTCCGGAGGCTACGACCATCTGGCGCAGGATCTCGACGGGAAAGGTGGAATCGGGCACTTTCGCGTCCTCGACAATGATCTGGGTGAGGATCAGGCGGGTGATGTCCTCGCCGGAAATGACGTCGACGACACGGATGTTATCGCCTTTCTGGAGCATGCGGGCTACGTCGTCGAGGTTGACGTAGCGGCTGTTCACGGTGTCGTAGAGCCGGCGGTTCTCGTATTTCTTGATGAGGATGACTTTCGATTTCATGGTTATTTCGATCATAAGCCCTTGACAACCGCCCGCAACTAGCCGAAAGTAGTCTTATGCTGCAGTGCAGCAAAAAGAGCAGCATGATTCTGCTCTCTAGAACCTCTACAAGGAGAATGTCATGGCGCAATCGAAGCGCACCACGGAAGCGGCGGCACAGGTAACACCGGACGTGTTCGACACGGTGGCCAGTTTCTACACCGAAGGGATCGACCGGTTGGCGGAGGTGCAGAAGAAGGGTCTGGACATGGCGGCGAAGCAGAACGGCGAGCTGATCCAGTCGTGGAAGAAGGTGTACGAGGCGATTCCGGGCGCGCCTGGCCTGATGATGCTGGACCTGGCCGCGAGCGCGTTCGACCGCTATGCGGATACGCAGAAGGGCGCGATCGACCTGGTGCTGACCCAGAGCCATGCGCTGATGGGCGTGGTGCGCGAAGGCATCGCGTCGACCTCCGAGGCGCGCGGCATCTCGGCGGACCTGGTGCAGCAGGCGGTGGAGGAGTCAGTGACGGCGCAGAAGAAGGCGCTGGACGACGCTGCGCTGCAGAGCAAGGTGGCGTTTGAAAAGGCGAAGACGCAGCTTGGACTGGCGGGCACGCCGGCCGAGATTGCGGCGGATACGCTGCAGCGCGGGGTCGAGAACCTGACCGCGAGCCAGAAGGACCTGCTCGACTTTGCGGCGCAGCCGCTGAAGTCGGCCAAGGCTGCGACGAGCGCCAAGTAACGGAACGGCTTGAAACGCAGGGTTGTTGCGGGAGGGGCCGGCGGCCGCAGACAAGCCGCGCCCCAGGTTTCCGCGATACCCTGAACAGGTTCTAGAATGGAGAACACGATGAGCGTGGGTGATGCTTCGAACGAGAAGCGCTACGATCCGATGGAGACCTTCCGCGGGATGCGGGACGCCTACCTGGGGGCCATGGCGAAGACCATGACCGAGGCGGTGAACTCGGAGAGCTATGCGCAGGCCAGCGGCACGATGCTCGAGAACTATCTGAATGCGTCGGCCCCGGTGAAAGAGGCGCTGGACCGCTCAATGCTGCAGACACTGGAGCAGCTTTCGCTGCCGTCGCGGCTGGACATTATCAGCCTGGCGGAGCGGTTCACGAACCTGGAGCTGCGGCTGGACGATATGGACTCGAAGCTGGACGAGCTGATGAAGCTGACGAAGACGTCGGCGGCAGAGGCACGGGCGCGGGATGAAGCGCTGCAGGCTGCTGTGACCGAGATGGCGGCGGCGGCGAAAACGGCTGGGAACAGTACGGTTACGAATAGTGCGGGTACGTCGAAGCCCGCTGCGAAGGCGCCCGCTGCGCGCAAGAAGACATCTGCCCGGAAGGTAACGAAATGACGGCTACGGCTCAGGAAAATGTTCTAACGCAGGAACTCTCGCACCTGGAAGACCAGTTGTTCAGGCTGAACAAGTCGGTGACGCAGAAGGCGGCGATTGCGCAGACGCCGAAGCAGATGATCTGGAGCCTGAACAAGGCGAAGCTCTACCGGTATACGCCGGTGGTGCCGGCGGAGAAGCGCCATCCGGTGCCGCTGCTGATGGTGTTCGCGCTGATGAACCGGCCGTACGTGCTGGACCTGCGGCCCGGGCACAGCTTTACGGAGTACATGGTGAGCCAGGGCTACGATGTGTACCTGCTGGACTGGGGTGTGCCGGGGCCGGAAGACAAGAATCTGAAGTTCGACGACTATGTGCTGGAGTACATGCCGCGCGCCATCAAGAAGGTGAAGGCGGCGTCGGGTATGGAGGAGTTCAGCCTGCTGGGATGGTGCATCGGCGCGATCCTGACCACGGCCTACGCGGCTTTGCGGCCGGACGACGGGATCCGCAACCTGATCCAGCTGACGGCGCCGCTGGACTTCTCGAAGAAGGAACAACTGACGTTCGCGCGCTGGGTGGACGAGAAGTACTTCGATGTGGACAAGGTGCTGAATGCGTTTGGCAATATGCCGGGCGAGATGATCGATTACGGCGCCAAGGCGCTGAAGCCGGTGGAGAACTACATCAGCAACTATGTGCGGCTCTGGGACAACCTCGACAACCCGCAGGTGGTGGAGGCGTGGCGCGCCATGAACACGTGGGTGACGGACAAGATCCCGATGGCGGGCGCGGCGTTTCGCCAGCTGATCGTGGAGCTTTACCGCAACGATCGCCTGATGAAGGGTGAGTTCGTGCTGCGCGGGGAGCGGGTGGATCTGGGGCAGGTGCGTGCGAATCTGCTGACGGTGATCGCGGAAGACGATCACATTACGCCGGCGTGCCAGTCGGAGGGCATCATGGCCAAGGTGGGGAGCACGGACAAGGAGCTCTTCCGCACGCCGGGAGGCCACATTGGCATCATGGCGGGGAGCGGCGCGAACAAGCGCACGTGGCCGCACATCAACCAGTGGCTCGGCAGCCGCTCGCGGTAGTTCCTGGTCCGCGACGCTGGCGGGTTCAAGCGGGCTGTGCGAAGGCCAGGGGCAGCGCCGCGCTGGATGGTTTGAGGAGAGACGGATTTGAACAAGCTTTACGAGAACGCCCAGGCCGCGCTGGACGGCCTGATGCAGGATGGGATGACGCTGGCCATCGGCGGCTTTGGCCTGTGCGGGATTCCGGAGGCGCTGATTGCCGCGGTGCGCGAGCATGGGCCGAAGGACCTGGTGGTGGCGAGCAACAATGCCGGGACTGACGGGATCGGGCTCGGGATCTTGCTCGAGTCGCGGCAGGTTCGCAGGATGATCTCAAGCTACGTGGGGGAGAACGCGGAGTTTGAACGGCAGTATCTTGCGGGCGAGTTGGAGATCGAGTTTTCTCCGCAGGGCACGCTGGCGGAGCGCATGCGCGCGGGCGGCGCGGGCATCCCGGGCTTCTACACGCGCACGGGCGTGGGGACGGCGGTTGCCGAGGGCAAGGAACACAAGGAGTTCGACGGCGAGACGTACATCCTGGAGCGGGGCATCCGCGCGGATGTGGCGCTGGTGAAGGCGTGGAAGGCGGATACGCACGGCAACCTGGTGTATCGGCTGACGGCGCGCAACTTCAACCCGAATGCGGCGATGTGCGGCAAGGTGACGGTGGCCGAGGTGGAGGTGCTGGTTCCGGCAGGCGAGCTGCATCCGGATGAAATTCATACACCGGGCATCTTCGTTCAGCGCCTGGTCCACAACCCCGCGGCAGTGCGCCGCATTGAACGCACGATGACCCGAGAGAGATAACGATGGCCTGGACTCGCCAGCAGATGGCTCAACGCGCGGCGCTCGAACTGCGCGACGGATTTTATGTGAACCTCGGCATCGGCATGCCGACGATGGTGGCGAACTACATTCCGGAGGGGATGACGGTGACGCTGCAATCGGAGAACGGGCTGCTGGGGCTGGGACCGTACCCGCTGGCCGATGAGGTGGATGCGGACCTGATCAACGCGGGCAAGGAGACGGTGACGTACCGCAAGGGGGCATCGATCTTTTCGAGCGCGGACTCGTTCGCGATGATTCGCGGCGGGCATATCGACCTGGCGATCCTGGGCGCGATGCAGGTATCGGAAGAGGGCGACCTGGCCAACTGGCTGATCCCGGGCAAGCGTGTGAAGGGCATGGGCGGCGCGATGGACCTGGTGTCGGGTGTGCGCCGGGTGATCGTGCTGATGGAGCACACGGCGCCGGGCGGAGCACACAAGCTGCTTCGCACGTGCACGCTGCCGTTGACGGGCAAAGGCGTGATCGACCGCGTGATCACCGATCTTGGTGTGCTGGATATTACTCCGCGGGGCCTGGCCGTTGCGGAACTTGCGCCCGGCGTGACACGCCAGCAGCTTGAGGATGCCACGGGCGCTGCACTGAACTACGAACCACTGGAGGTTGCACTGTGAAGACTGTCATTGTTGCTGCGCGGCGTACGCCGATTGGCTCATTTTTAGGAGCGTTCAAGGATTTCAGCGCAGTCGAACTCGGTGCTACGGTGGCGAAGGAGATTCTGCGCGAGCTGGGCGTGGACGGAGGCGAGATCGCCGATGTGATCGTCGGCAACGTGCTGCAGGCGGGCCAGGGGATGAACCCGGCGCGGCAGATCGCGCTGACGAGCGGGCTGCCGATCAGCGTGCCGGGGCAGACGGTGAACCGGGTGTGTGGCAGCGGATTGCAGGCGGTGGTGACGGCGGTGCAGGGGATGCGCGCGGGTGACGGCCAACTGTACCTGGCGGGCGGCGTGGAGAACATGTCGCGCAGCCCGTACCTGCTGCAGCAATTGCGCGGCGGGCAGAAGCTGGGCGACGTGCCGCTGGTCGACAGCATGGTGAACGATGGGCTGACCGACCCGACGCATCGCTACCATATGGGCATTACGGCGGAGAACATGGCGGCGCAGTGGAAGGTGAGCCGCGAGGAGCAGGACGAGTTTGCGCTGGAGAGCCATCGGCGCGCGGCGGCGGCGCAGGCGGCGGGAGCGTTCGCAGCCGAGATCGTGCCGGTGTCCGTGCCGGGGCGCAAGGGCGCGGTGGTGGTGGACAAGGATGAGAGCGTGCGCCCGGACTCGAGCATGGAGGCGCTGGCGCGGCTGAAGCCGGCGTTCAAGGCGGACGGCACGGTGACGGCCGGCAATGCAAGCGGGCTGAACGATGGAGCGGCGATGCTGGCGCTGTGCACCGACGAGTTTGCCAGTCAACATGGCTTGCAGCCGCTGGCGGAGATTCTTGGCTATGCGGCGATCGGGGTCGATCCGGCGGTGATGGGCATCGGGCCGGCGGCCGCGATTCCGCTGGCGCTGGCGCGCGCCGGCGTTACGCTCGCGGACATCGATCTGTTCGAGCTGAACGAGGCGTTTGCCGCGCAGTCGATCGCAGTGCGGCGGGAGCTTGGTCTGGACGCCGGCAAGGTGAACGTGTCCGGCGGAGCGGTGGCGTTGGGGCATCCGATTGGCGCCTCCGGTGCGCGCGTGCTGGTGACGCTGCTCCACGCGCTGCGGGCGCAGGGCAAACAGCACGGGGTGGCGAGCCTCTGCATCGGCGGCGGCATGGGCATTGCGGTGGTGCTGCGGACTGCAGATGCGGGGTAAGATTCAGGGTTGAGGGCGAACCTTGTCGGCTGCGGATGCGGTGGTACCAACCCGGAAGAAAGAACGCGGTGTGCGCCAGCGCATGCGGCAGGAGCGGCAGGACCGGATCACGCTGGCGGCGCGCGAGCTCTTTGCCGCGCTGGGCTATGATAAGGCGACGCTGCGGCAGATCGCCGCGAACGCCGGGCTGGGGCTGGGAACGCTGTTCAACTACATCAGCGATAAGCGCGACCTCATCTACCTGATCTTCAACGAGGAGATGGACAGCCTGACGGACCGGGCGCTGGCGGCGCCGCGGCCGTGGCAGAGCTTCGTCGAGAAGATCCTGAGCATTTCGGAGCCGCACTACCGGCTTTTTTCGCAGGATCCGGTGCTGTCGCGGATTCTGCTGAGCGAGGTCCTGCTGCAGACGCCGGGGCTGCACCTGGAGCGCTACCGAGGCATCCGCAAGCGCCTGATCGGGGGTCTGGGGCAGATTGTGGCCGAGGCGCAGCGTTCGGGCGAGATCCGGTCTTCGGAGGAGCCGGAGCTAATCGCGCGGAACATTTTCTTCTGCATCTCGGGGGCGCTGCGCTGGTGGCTGGCTTCGCCGGCGGCGCATGACTGGCGGGCGGGCCAGCGGGAGTTTGAGCGGATCGTGAAGCTGCAGTTCGCGGGCCTGGCGCACGGGGAGCAGACGATCGTGACGACGATCGTGACGACAGCCGTGAAGACGGCCGCGACGACGGCCGCGACGACAGCAATGACGACGGCGAAGCGTGCTACGCGGAGCTCCGGGGTGCGGGGGAAGCCGGTGCCGGCGGGCTGAGCGAGCTTAGGATGAGTTGACAAGGCTGGCCGATTTGCCGCACTCTCCAAATAGTGAACGTGTTCATCGTTTTGCATCCGTTTTTGTGTGGCAAAGAGAAGGCGATATGGCTCAGCAGCAGGAAGTCGATGTAGTCGTGGTAGGGGCGGGGCCGGTGGGTCTCGCGCTGGCGATTGAGCTGGGCCGGCGCGGCGTGCGCTGCCTGGTGGTGGAACAGAACGAGCGCGTGGGCAATAATCCGCGCGCCAAGACGACGAACGTTCGTACGATGGAGCATCTGCGGCGCTGGGGCATCGCGGACAAGCTGCGCGAGGCGTCGCGGCTGCCGCCCGATTATCCCTCGGACATCATCTTTGCGACGCGGCTGAACGGTCCGCAGCTGGCCAAGATCAGCAATGCGAACAACTGTGCGCTGGAGCACAACGATCTTTATTCAGAGCCGGGGCAATGGATTCCGCAGTATGTCCTGGAGGAGGTTCTGCGCACGCATGCCGTTACGCTTCCGGGCGTGGAGATACGGTTCCAGACCATGTTCGCGGACGCGGTGCAGGACGCGGAGGGCGTGACGACGACGCTCAAGGATGTCCAGGGCGGCGAGGAGCGCGTGGTCCGCAGCAGGTACCTGATTGGCGCGGATGGCTCGCGGAGCGCGGTGCGGGAGAAGATTGGCGCGACGATGGATGGCAACCGCGGCTTTGCGGCCAACTACAACGTGCAGTTCCGCTCGCCTGAACTGGTGCGGCTGAATCCGCATGGCCGGGCGATCATGTACTGGATGATCAACGAGGAGATGCCGTCGGTGGTGGGGCCGATGGAGGGGCTGGATGTGTGGTTTTTCATCGCCACGCGGATTGCCGGCAACGCGGCGGAGATCGATCCCAAGGACGTGATTCGGAAGGCGACGGGCTTCGAATTTGAGATGGAGATTCTGGGCACGTCGCCGTGGGTGGCGCATAGCCTGATCGCGAACAAGTATTCGGATGGGCGGATTTTCCTGGCCGGCGATGCGTGCCATCTGCATCCGCCCTTCGGCGGCTTCGGCATGAACATGGGCGTGGCGGATGGCGTGGACCTGGGCTGGAAGATCGCCGCCGTGCTGCAGGGCTGGGGCGGGCCTGAGCTGCTGGGGAGCTACGAGACGGAGCGCCGGCCGGTGCATGTGCGGGTGATGGACGAGGCAGCGGCGAACTATAACGCGCTGGGCAATCATCTGACGCTGCCCGGGCTTGAGGCGCCGGGACCGGTGGGCGATGCGACGCGCCGTGAAGCGGGCGATGTGATCTTTGCCGCTAAGCTGCGCGAGTTCAAGACGCTGGGCGTGGTGCTCGGCTACCGCTACAGCGATTCGACGACAATCATTCCGGATGGTACCGCTGCGCCTGAGCCACACAGCATGATCTATCGGCCGTCGGCGTATCCGGGCTGCCTGGCGCCGCACCTGTGGCTTGGCGATGGCGGCTCGCTCTACGACCAGTTCGGGGACGGCTTCACGCTGCTGGCGACGGGTGAGGATGCCACGGCCGAGCTTGGCGAAGCGGAGGCAATCGCGCAACGGCTGGGCATCCCGCTGAAGACGCTGGAACCGCACGACTACCGGCTGCCGCGGCGGTACATGGCTCGGTTCGCGCTGATCCGGCCGGACCAGCACGTGGCCTGGCGAGGCGATACGCTGCGGGAGTTTGACGGGATCCTGCAGCAGGTGAGCGGCGGCAGCACGAACTAGTTCAGCTGCACGCGGCGGATGAGCGGCTACTCGGTGGAGTGGCGGACGGGCTTGCTGGAGAGGCGCGGGTTGCCGGAAGGCGGCGCGTCGGCGGGCTCGCGGCGCTTGCGGTTTTTGCGGCGCTTGCGCGTCTCCTCGACGACGGCGCGCATCCAGTAATGGCCTTCGGGGTCGAGCTCGATGCCGTGGACCTCGCGCTCGAAGCCGGGAAAGAGCTTGCCGAAGCGTTCCATGGCGAGGATGAGCTTGATGACCGGCGACTCGGGGCCGCCGAGGCGTTCGCCGGGCATGGACATGGGGATGCCGGGCGGGTACGGCACGAGCATGACGGCGGCGATGCGGCCGGCCATCTCGGCGAAGCGAACCTTCTCCGTTTCGCCGCGGACGAGCTTCTGGTAGGTCTGCGCGGGGGTGAGGATGGGGTCGAAGTCTTCGTCGCAGGCCTCGTTGACCAGCGAAGCAAGGCGCAGCTCGATCATGGCCGCCTGCATGTCGTCGGAGAGCTGTTTCAGGGTGCAGCCGCGATAGCGCTGCGGGTACTTGGCGACGAGCTCGGGCAGGACATCCTCGAGCGGGGCTTCGGCGTCGTAGAGGCGCTTGAACTCGAAGAGGTTTTCGAGCAGCGAACCCCATTTGCCCTTGGAGGTGCCGACGGAGAAGAGGACGAGCACGGTGTAGTCGCCGGTGCGGGCGATCTCGACGCGGCGGGAGTCGAGAAACTCGGTGAGGATGGCGGCGGGGATGCCCCAGGATTGCACGCGGCCCTGGGCGTCCACGCCGGGGCAGAGGATGGTCACCTTGGCGGGATCGAGCATGGAGTAGTCGCCTTCGATGTCCTCATCCTGATAGCCGTGCCAGTCTTCACCGGGCTTGAGGGTCCAGCAGGAGGGCCAGGAGGCGAGCAGCTCGTCCTCGGCGTCCTCAAAGAGGATGCGCTCGCCGGTGATGGGGTCGGTGATGCGCTCGGGCTGGTAGATGCCGAAGAACCAGGCTTCGCCGTTGTCGGATTCGGTGCGCAGGCGATGGGCGATGGAGCTCATGGCCTGGCGGAAGCTGATGGCGTCGGCGAGGGTTTCGTCCATGAGCGTGGGGCCGGCGGGTTCGTCCATCATGGCGGCGGCAACGTCGAGCGATGCGATGAGCGGATAGAAGGGCGAGGTGGTCCCGTGCATCATGAAGGCTTCGTTGAATTGGTCGAAGTCGAGCGGCGCGCGGTCGGAGAGCTTGATGTGGATCATGGAGCCCATGGAGAAGGCGGCGAGCATCTTGTGGGTGGATTGCACGGAGAAGATGCTGGGGCGGTCGGGCATGTCGTCCGGCACGCCCATGGCGTAGCGCCCGCGGTAGATGGGATGGAACTTGGCGTAGGCGTACCAGGCCTCGTCGAAGTGGACGCGGGGGACGGACTTGGCGAGCTGCTCGACGACCTGGTCGACGTTGTAGCAGAGGCCGTCGTAGGTGGAGTTGGTGACGACGGCGTAGGTGGGCTCCTGGGAGCGGGCGCCCGCGGCGAAGGGGCTGCGCGCGATGAGCTTCTGGACGTTCTTGGGGGAGAAGCGTTTGAGCGGCACGAGGCCGATCATGCCGTAGCCGTTGCGGGTGGGCTTGAAGTAGACGGGCCGCGCGCCGGTGACGGTGAGCGAGTGGCAGATGGACTTGTGGCAGTTGGCGTCGGCGAGGACGATATCGTCCTGAGCGATGACGCCGTGGCCGATGATCTGGTTGGAGGTGCTGGAGCCGCCGAGCACGTAGAAGGTCCAGTCGGCGCCGAAGATGCGGGCGGCGTTGCGCTCGGAGTCCCCCGGCGGCCCGATGTGGTCGAGCCAGGAGCCGAGCGGCGCGGAGGAGATGCCGAGGTCGGAGCGGAGGAGGTTTTCGCCGAAGAAGCGATGAAACTCCTGGCCGACGGGGTGCTTGAGGAAAGCGACGCCGCCCATGTGGCCGGGCGCGTCCCAGGAGTAGGCGGACTGGTCGTTGTACTTGAGCAGCTCGCGGAAGTAGGGCGGAAGCAGCTGCTCGTGGTAACGCTCGATGGCGGTGTCCAGGCGGCTGGCGATGAAGGCGGGCGTGTCGCCGAAGAGGTGGATGTACTCGTGGACCTGCTTGATGACTTCGAGCGGGAGTTCGGAGACCAGGGTGCGGTCGGCGATGAGGAAGATCGGAACTTTCTTGTTGCGATGGCGGACGCCGCGGATGATGTCGAGGGCGGCGCGCTCTTCGAACTGCGAGTTGCCTTCAAGGTCCCAGTCGAGCAGGATGGCGGAGTAGGAGGGGTCGGAGGTGACGAGCGAGAGGCCGTCCTCGGGCGTGGAGGTGCGGACGACCTCGTAGCCTTCGTCGCCGATGCCATCGACCAGGCGCTCCATGGCGCGGTCGGAGACGGAGTCGGTGCGGCCGACTTCGCTGGCAATCAACAGCACCCAACGCTTTTCGCTCATTCCGTTCCTTCGAGGGGGAGTCTACGGCAAACAAGTTATGGTATCGCGAATCGGCGCGCCGGTGTGCGGGGCAGCTCGCGCCGCGGGCGGGCGCTGGTGCGCAGGCTTGGGAGGGTACGGCGCAGCTTGCATCCGGCGCACGGAAGCGATTGCATTTGTGCAGGCTGCCAAGTGGGCAAGCGACGCGCCGCATGGGCCGCAGCGGGCAAACTATAATCAGATGTTGGCTCTCGCCGTGAACGTGGCGGCGAGTTTTTTCGGAGGCGTGGTTTGATCGTTGACGTGCGGGGCCTGAGGAAGACGTACGAGGGCAAGCAGACGGTGGTGGCCGTGGATGGCATCGACCTGAACGTGGAGGCGGGTGCGATCTACGGGCTGCTGGGGCCGAACGGCGCAGGCAAGACGACGACTATCTCCATCTGCACGACGCGGGCGCTGCCGAGCGCGGGCAAGGTGATGATTGCGGGCGTGGACGTGGTGGCGGAACCGGCGGTGGCGCGGCGATCGATAGGCGTGGTGCCGCAGTACAACACGCTGGACCGCTCGTGCACGATCGCCGAGAACATCCAGTTTCATTGCGCATATTTTGGTTTTTCGCGGAGCGAGGCCAAGGCCCGCACGGCGGAGCTGCTGGAGCAGTTTCTGCTGACGGAGCGCGCGGGGGCGTACCCGGCGCAGCTTTCGGGCGGGCTGGCGCAGCGGGTGCAGATTGCGCGGGCCATCGCGCACCGGCCCAAGGTGCTGTTCCTGGACGAGCCGAGCGCGGGGCTCGATCCGCAGAGCCGCATCGCCATGTGGGACGCGGTGCGCGGGCTGCGGCACGAGGGCATCACGGTGGTGATGACGACGCACTACATGGAAGAGGCGGACGAGCTGTGCGATCGCGTGGCGATCATCGACCACGGCAAGATCCTGGTAGAGGATACGCCAGCCGCGCTGAAGCACAGCGTAGGCGCGCAGAAGATGTATGAGCTGCACCTGCGCGACCTGAAGGGCAGCGCGACGCTGGCGGAGAGCTTGAAGCAGATCGAGGGCGTGAGCAAAGCGGAGACGACGGGCGACGGGGTGCGGGTACTGGCGCACGGCGCGGACGGGCTGCTAAGCGGCGTGGTGGGCGCGGCGGCACCTTACGGGCTGCGCGATATGACGATTACCGAGACCAGTCTCGAGACCGTGTTCATCCAGCTCACGGGCCGGGACTTGAGAGAGTAGGAGCGGACGATGGCAAGCAATGCTTTGGCAGTAGCTTCAGTTCAGAGCAAGGGGAATGGCACGATGTACCTGCGGGCGTTCGCGGGGCTCTTCCGGCGCGATCTTTACGTGTTGCGGCGGGAGCTGTTTCCGTTTGCGATCCGGGTGGGCATGAATCCGCTGCTGTTCCTGTTCGTCTTCACGTACATCATGCCGCACATGACGAACGGCGCGGCCATGAATCCGACGGCGCAGATGGCGGGCGGGAACTTCTCGACCGTGCTGCTGCCGGGGCTGATGGCGGTGGCGATCATGTTCTCCGGCATTGCGGCGGTGGCGCTGCCGCTGGCGCAGGAGTTCGGGATTACGCGCGAGATCGACGATCGCGTGATGTGTCCGCTGCCGGTGTGGGCGGTGGCGGCGGAGAAGATCGTGTTCTCGGCGATGCAGAGCATGGTGGCAGCGGCCATCGTGTTTCCGCTGGCGTACTACGTGCCGGCTACGCCGGTAGTGGCGCACGTACACAGCTGGGGTTTCCTGGCGCTGGTGCTGGTGCTGGCGAGCCTGGTGGCGGGCGCGCTGGGACTGACCATCGGGACAACGGTGAAGCCGCAGCAGATCGGGCTGATCTTCGGCGTGGTGGTAATGCCGATCACGTTCCTGGGCTGCGTGTACTACCCGTGGACGGCGCTGGACAAGCTGCCGTGGCTGCAGAACCTGGTGCTGCTGAACCCGATCGTATACATGAGCGAGGGGATGCGCGCGGCGGTGACCTCAATGCCGCACATGAAAGAAGGGATGATCCTGGGGATGCTGACGTTCTTCCTGGGACTGCTGAGCTGGCTGGGGATGAAGGGGTTCTACCGGCGGGTGGTGGGCTGAGGGCTTCGCTTCCGTATAGCGTATCGTCTCGGTATACACTTGGCTCGTGATCACCAGCATCCGGCACAAGGGGCTGCAAAGATTCTTCGAGACGGGCTCGAAGCAAGGAATCCAGCCGAAACACGCGTCGAAATTGCTGGTTCAACTCACCGTCTTGAACGAGGCTGTTGCCGCCGAGGAAATGGACATCGCGGGATGGAACTGGCATGAACTGAAGGGCGACCTCAGGGGTCGTTGGTCGGTCAAGGTGAACGGTAACTGGCGTCTGACGTTCGAGTTTGAAGATCAGAATGCGGTTCTGGTGGATTACGAGGATTACCACTGAGGTGACGAGATGAAGATGCACAATCCGGCGCATCCGGGAATGCTGATCGCGGACATTCTGGAGAACGGTACTTTGAGCGTTGGGACGTCGGTGACGGCCTTCGCCAGACATCTCGGGGTGACGCGTGCCGCGATGTCGCGTGTGGTCAACGGGAAGGCGGCAGTCTCGGCTGACATGGCTCTGAAGCTGGAGGATGCACTCGGTGTGAGTGCGGATATGTGGCTTCGTCTGCAGGCGCAGCGGGATTTATGGGTTGCGTCGCGGAAGAAGCGGAAGAAAGTCAGCAGCGTCGTCCTCAGCAGGGCAGCATAGAGGTCCAGCTGGCTGGGGATGGAGGGCTTCTACCGGCGGGTGGTGGGGTAGTCCCCCCTCCCCCCCTAGAAGTATCCAAAATATTCAAAACAGGAGACTTAGGTCTGGACCTGGTATGCGAGGTCTGCCAAGCGTCGTCCTGATGGCGTACTTTGATTTTAAGTGATCGGGGTAAGTGCGTAGCCAGAGTTTTCTCCTGTCGAATGTTGGGGTTAGGGTGTCTGGGGACTTGACAGGCGGGAAGCGACGGGATGGGGCGTGGTTGCAGCGCTGACGACGCGGAGGATTCACAACATGCGAATCGTGTCGGTGATTCCTTTTGCCGTCCTGTCTTTCTTCTTCGTTCAGTTTGCTAAAACAGAGCTTAAAATCCCTGTCTACAGCCTCCACCTTTTCGCACGTCCTTTTGTCGCCCAGGATGCGAACGACTTCGGCTGCGAACAGGATGCCCTCGAATCATGTACCTAGCGAAACTGATACCCGACTGGAACTCCTTGGATTCAGTGAGGCTTGCCCATAGTCGCTTGGAACTTGCCTCGATCGTGTTCTTCGCCCTACTCGTGATCGCAGAGGCCATAGCCCACAAACGCGACGAGGGCAAAGCAAAGCATCGGGTTGACACGCTCGGTTTAGTCTTTTTCGTTGTTGCGGTGTTGTGCGAAGGAGCTGCATATCCATACAGCCAACGAAACGATGAGCTATCGGAATACGTCATCCGCTCCCTGTCAGCGACGGCAGGCCAGGCGGCAGTGAATGGCCGTAACGCTCTTGCGGATTCTGGCACAGCCTTGACACAAGCTGAAAGGGCACTGACGGCAGCAGGAAGGGCAAATGATTCAGCGATCGCAGCATCAGGCGCGGTAGACCAAGCTCAAAGAAAAATCGCAGATGTCAATAAGCGCGCCGATGCTCTGGCATACTTTCTCTCGGCGAGACGAGTAGAAGACGAGAGCGGGCTTGAAAATGATCTAAGAACGGAGTATGCGGGAAAGCGCATTAGCTTTGACTCGTATGTTGGAGACGAAGAGGCATACTGGCTGTGCTCACAATTGGCGGCGATCGCAGGAAAAGCAGGCGTGGATTCCAAAGATGAATGCGCTACGAAACCGTTGGAGAAATTGGTTCCGTTGACCGATTTGCACATCGGCGCACCGACAATTCAGGAAGCCCAGCGACTCTCGATGGTGTTGAAAAAACAAATGAGAGTGCCCGGGCATGTGGTGACTCTCGATGTCGAGACGGGTTTGACCGTAACCGTTGGCGTCAAGCCGAGCGTTCCCTTGTATCCGATGGTCAAGAAGGCTACAAACAAGAAGGACGCCCCACCATAAGTCGCTACCCTGTCACGGTCAGCCCTTGGGTTTTCAGCTTTTCGTTACCCAGCGCTGCGGGCCGGGCTGGTATGTGACACCTTGGAGCGGTGTGGAATGAAAGCCTGGGCAGGCGGAGATGCAGGTCCTTCGACTCTCCTTCACTTCGTGAAGGCTCGCTCAGGATGACAGTCGGTGTGTATGGCGGGTAAGTCAGTCCGCTGACTTCGTGAAGGCTCGCTCAGGATGACAGTTGGTGTGTATGGCGGGTGAGTCAGTCCGCTGACTTCGTGAAGGCTCGCTCAGGATGACAGTCGGGTGTAGAGCGAGTATAGCGGGGCATTGCGGGTCACGCGCCGAGTTCGGTGCGGATGGCGTTGGCGATGGCTTCGGCGTGGTGGGTCATGGCGGCGTGGTTTTCGGCTTCGATCATGACGCGGGCCAGGGCCTCGGTGCCCGAGTAGCGGATGACGACGCGGCCGGTGCCGTCGAGGGCCTGTTCGGCGTCGGTGATGCACTGGGCGACGGCGGGGATGTCGAGCAGAGGCTTCTTTTCGCGGACCTTGACGTTGAGGATGACCTGGGGAAAGGTTTTGAGGTCGGCGGTGAGCTCGGCGAGGGACTTGCCGGCGCGGTGGATGATGTCGAGCACGAGGAGCGCGGTGAGCAGGCCGTCGCCGGTGGTGCTGCGGCCGGAGAAGATGATGTGGCCGGATTGTTCGCCGCCGAGCGTGGCGCCGGTGGCGAGCATTTGCTCAAGGACGTACTTGTCGCCGACGGGGGCGCGGAGCATCGTGATGCCGGAGCGGGCGAGCGCGGCTTCGAGGCCCATGTTGGACATCGTTGTCGCGACTACGGTCGCGTTGTTCAGGGCTCCGCGGGCGTGGAGGTCGCGGGCGGCGAGCAGGAGGATGGCGTCGCCGTTGACGATGTTGCCGTGCTCGTCGGCGAAGAGGGCGCGGTCGGCGTCGCCGTCGAAGGTGATGCCGATGGAGGCGCGCTGTTTGACGACCTCGGCGGCGACGACCTCGGGATGGAGCGCGCCGCAGCCGAGGTTGATGTTGCGGCCGTCGGGCGCGGCGTGGGTGATGAAGACGGTGCCGCCGAGATCGGAGAAGAGCTGCGGGGCGACGGAGCTGGCGGCGCCGTTGGCGCAGTCGATGACGATGCAGTGGTTATCGAGCGAGAGGCCGGGGACGGCGGCGAGGAGGAAGCGGGTGTACTCGGCGCGGTCGGCCTCGTTGACGGGCGGGGCGGCGTTGGCGGCGGGCGGCGGGAGATGCGTGGCGGCGGCGAGCTGGGCGAAAATCTCCTCTTCAATGGCGAGCTCGGTGGAGTCGGGGAGCTTGAAGCCGTCGCGCCCGAAGAGTTTGATGCCGTTATCCTGCCAGGGATTGTGGGAGGCGGAGATGACGATGCCGGCGGCGAAGCGGTGGGTGTGGGCGAGATGGGCGACGGCGGGCGTGGTGATGACGCCGGCGTTCTCCACCAGGGCGCCGCCGGAGACGAGGCCGGCGGTGAGCTGGGCGGCGATGGACTGGCTGGATTCGCGGGTGTCCATGCCGATCAGCACGCGGGGATTGCGGGTGGTTCGGGCGAGGGAGTGGGCGAGCGCGAGGCCGATGGCGTGGACGGTGGCGGGGTCGAGCGGGGGCTGGCCGGCGATGGCGCGGATGCCGTCGGTGCCGAAGAGCTTCTTCATGGGGTGCGGGTCTCCGGATGTTGCGGTTGGTACGATCGCTGCTTCGATTGTTGATTTGATTCTAGAAGATAAGCTCCGCGGCCCACGATAAACTCGAAGCCATGTTCCCCAAGGCGATGACTTTTGTCCTGCTCGCCCTTGCGCCAGCGGCGCTGTGTCTGGGCCAGGCGCGGCCCGCGTTTGAGGTTGCAGTTATTCGCCCTTCGAACGCGCCGGCGAACGAAGGCAGCTGGAGTCTGCCGGGTACGGGCAAGTTCAATGCGCATAACCTTACGCTGGCGCGGCTGATCGTTCTGGCGTACGGTGTGGACGACAACCAGATCGCCGGCAAGCCATCCTGGCTCGATGCCGACCGCTTCGATATCTCCGCGAAACCCGCGGGCAATGTCCCGCTGAGCCGCGAGGAGCTGAAGCCGCGGTTGCAGTTGTTGCTGGAAGAGCGCTTCCACCTGGCCACGCACACGGAGACCAGGCTCATGCCGGGCTACGTGCTAACGGTCGCGAAGGGCGGAGCAAAGCTGCAACCGACCAAGGGTTCCAAGTTCCCGGGCTTTCGAATCAACGTCACCGACACGGAGCTGAACGGCCTCAACTGGTCGATGCCTTTCCTGGCGAGCATGCTGCAGCACCCTGCGGGCCGCCCGGTTCTGGACAAGACGGGGCTAAGCGGCAGCTACGATATCAAGCTCGACTTTTCGCCGGACCCGGCGGCGGACAGTGAGCTGCCCTCCATCTTCGCTGCGCTGCGGCAGACGCTGGGCTTGAGGCTGGATGCGCAAAACATTCCAGTCGAGGTTCTGGTCATCGATCATGCGGACCGGACACCGACGGAGAACTAGGTTCTGAGAAGCAGATCGCAGATCAGTCGGGGGTGACGCGGGCGTGGAGGGTGCCTTCGGCGAGGCGAGCCTGGATGCGTGAGTTCACGGGGGCTTCGGCGGCGTCGCGGAGGATGGCGCCGGATTCGGCGTAGACGATGGCGTAGCCGCGGTTGAGCACGGCGAGCGGGGAGAGCGCGTGCAGGCGGTTGGTGGCGAGGGTGAGCGAGGCGAGGCGGCGGGCGGGCAGGTCGCGGGCGAGGCGCTCCAGGCGGGCGGAGGCGGCGAGCAGGCGGCGATGAGCGAGCGCGAGGCGGACCCCGGGGTCGTGGCGGCGGAGGCGGGCTTCGAGCGCGGCGAGGCGCGTGCTGCGGCTGCGCTGGCGACGGGCCTGGCCGGCCAGCAGCGCGGTGGTAAGGCGCTGGCGGAGATCGTCGATACGCTGCTGGCGGAGCGAGATGGTGTCGCGCAGGCGGGCGAGGACGTGGCCGGCGGAGAGCCGCTGCAGGCGCTGGCGGGCGCGCAGGAGATGGAACTCGCCGGCGCGCAGGACGCGGCGTTCGAGCGAGACAACGCGCTCTTCGATGCGGTGCTGGGCGGCGGTGATGAGCTCGGCGGCGGCGGAGGGCGTGGGGGCGCGGAGGTCAGCGACGAAGTCCGCGATGGTGTTGTCGATCTCGTGGCCGATGGCGGAGACCACGGGCAGGGCGGAGGCGACGATGGCGCGGGCCAGGGCTTCGTCGTTGAAGCCGGCGAGGTCCTCGAGCGAGCCGCCGCCGCGCGCGATGAGGATGAGGTCAACGCGGCCGGGATGGCGATTGAACCAGCGGATGCCGGCGCGGACGGCGGCGGGGCATTGCGGGCCCTGCACGACGGCGGGGTAGATGAGCAGGTTCAGGCGGGCGTGGCGGCGGCGGACGACGTTGATGATGTCGCGCAGGGCGGCGCCGGAGGCCGAGGTGACGACGCCGATGCAGTGCGGGAAGGGCGGCAGCGGCTTGCGCGGGCGGTCGAAGAGGCCTTCGCGGCGGAGGCGGTCGCGGAGCTGCTCGAAGGCGAGCTGGAGAGCGCCGGTGCCGCGCGGGCGCAGGGTTTCGGCGATGAGCTGGAGCTGCCCGCGGGTCTCGTAGACGGAGATGCGGCCACGGGCCTCGACGGCGAGGCCGTCCCGCAGCTTGAAGCCGAGCAGCTGGGCCTGGCGGCGGAACATGACAACGGGGAGCTGCGCGTCGCCGTCCTTGAGCGTGAAGTAGAGATGGCCGGAGGCGGCGGGGCGGCAGTTGGAGATCTCGCCCTCGACGTTGAGGATGCCGGTGTAGGCGAGCTCGACGTGGCGGCGGAGCTCGTTGATGAGCTGGCGGACGGTGTAGAGGGTGGGGCGCGGCGGGGGCGGGGGTGGTTCGGCGGCTGGGACTGGTTTTGGAGCGAGGACGATGGGCTGGTAGGGCGGGCGGGCGGGGGCCGGGGCGGGCGACAGGTCGAAGGCAAGTTGGGGTGAGTCGGGCGGATGGGGGCGCTTGCGCAGCTTCTGCTTGGAGGCGTGGAGGCTCAGGAAGCTGGGGATGGAATCGTCGGCCACGGTGTGAGTTTATCGTACCGGGGAGAAAGGGCCGGAGGACCTGCGGCAGGTCAACCGTTCGGTTCTTCGACTGCGCTGGCGCGGAGGGCGCGCGAGCCTCCGCTCAGGATGACGACTCCTGGGCCGAGCGGGGGCCTACTTCGCAGCTCGCCAGCGTAGGCAGCTCGCTAGCGGCGGAAGCGGCCTACCAGCCAGAGGATGAACGAGGCGAGGACGCTGAGCAGCAGGCAGGAGACGATGGGGAAGGAGAAGGACGAGTTGCGGCCGCGCAGGTTGATGTCTCCGGGCAGGCGGCCGAGCGGGAGGTTGAAGCGGCCGAGCGCGAGCACGAGCAGCCCGGCGAGGAGCAGGGCGAGTCCGAAGAAGACGAGGGTGCGACCGAGGTCCGGCATGGCAGCTTGTCTGATGCGGAAAGCAAGGGGCGGGGCAGGCGGGATTGGGCGGGCGCGATGCCGGGTCAGGCGACTTTGAGCATGTCCGTGGCCGCGCGCAGCAGGTCCAGCGGCTGGCAGGGTTTGGTGATGACGCTGACCGACTGGGTGAGTGAGAGGGCGCACTCGTGAACGCGGGGGATGCTGGAGTAGAAGCCGGTGAGGACGAGGATGGGGCAGTCGGGAAGCTCGCGGCCGATGTCGCGCATGAGCGAGACGCCGTCGCGGCCGGGCATGTCGATGTCGCACAGGACGAGGTCGGGCGGCGACTCCCGGAAGGAGACGAGCGCCTGGTCAGCGCTGAGAACCGTGATGGCGTCGAACCCGCTCTGCCGGAAGATGAGGCCAAGCGTCTGAGCTACGAGGGGTTCGTCGTCGACGACAAGAATGCGCATATTGGGCCCGAGTGGGGTGGTAAGTGGTGCTTGAGGAGGGGAAAAACGCGAGAACGCCGTACGTTCATCCAACGCTTGCCCGGAGGGGTTGTCAAGTGAACTTTCGACATATTGAAAGTGAGGAGGTTGTGTCCTGCGCGATGGAAGCTGATCTAATCGACAGGCAGGTGCAGCTCTTCTGGATGCGCTGTTTCGGCCGAAGCCCGATGGAGGTGAGTTCCGTTGATGCGAATCGTTGGAGTGATTGCCGGAATTTTGCTGTGCCTGGGCGTGGCGCTGGATGCGTTCCAGACGATCGTGCTGCCGCGCCGGCCGACGGGGCGGCTGCGGATTACGCGGCTCTTCTACCTGGTGACGTGGGCGCCGTGGACGCGGCTTGCGGAGCGGGTGAAGAACCAGAAGCGGCGCGACCAGATCTACAGCGTGTACGGGCCGAGTTCACTGCTGCTGCTGCTGGGGGTGTGGGCGCTGCTGCTGATCTTCGGCTTCGGGCTGATCTACTTCGCGCTGGGCTCGCCCTTTGCCGACGGGCTGCGCGGCGCGCAGACGCTGTCTGCGCAAATGACCAAGGACATCTACGTGAGCGGGACGACGCTGTTCACGCTGGGGCTGGGCGATGTGACGCCGACGAGCCGGCTGGCGCGGGCGCTGCTGGTGCTCGAGTCGGGGACGGGGCTGGGATTTGTGGCGCTGGTGATCGGCTATCTCCCGGTGCTCTACCAGGCGTTTTCACGCCGGGAGGTAAGCGTGGCGATGCTGGACGGGCGCGCGGGCTCGCCGCCGACGGCGACGGAGCTGCTGCGGCGGCACGCGTATGAAGACGGCGAGCGCGACCTGATCACGCTGCTGGTGGAGTGGGAGCGGTGGTCGGCGGAGATCCTGGAGTCGCACATCTCATATCCGATTCTTTGCTACTACCGCTCGCAGCACGACAACCAGAGCTGGCTTTCGGCGCTGGTGGCGGTGCTGGATGCGTGCTCGCTGCTGATCACCACGGTGCAGGGACCGGCGGCGCGGCAGTCGCAGCTGACCTTCGCGATGGCGCGGCACGCGCTGATCGACCTGGGACACGTGTTCAAGGTGGAGGACCGGGCCAGGCGCAAGCAGGAGACGGGCCTGGACCGGCTGCCGCCGGGAGCGTTCCACGAGATGTGCGAGATCCTGGGCGGACTGCACATGCGCCTGTGCGGCGATCCGGAGACGATGGACCGGCTGACGCAGATCCGCATGCTGTATGAGCCGCACGCGCATGCCTTGTCCAGCTATCTGTGTATGCCGCTGCCCCGATGGGTTCCGGAAACGAAGAAGGCCGACACGTGGCAGCAGGTGGGCAAGCTGCGGGCGGGCTCGCCGGACGCTACGCTGCGCGTGGGCGAGCATGTGAGCAGGCTCTCCACGGCGGCACACCTGCACGACGAGGAGCACGGGTTTTAGGGAGCGCGGCTTTTAGAGCTGCGGGACGCCGGGCGCGGCTGCGGGATTCAGCTTCTGCGCGGCGATGGTGCCAGCGGGTCCCTGCAGACCCTTGGCATCCTTATCCTTGTCCTTGAGCTGGGCGTAGATCTTGTGCGCCTGGTCGAGCTTGCCCTCGGCGGTGTAGAGGTCCGCGAGTTGAAGCTGCGCGGTGCCGGCGGGGATGGCGTCGGTGGGGTGCGCGGCGAGCTGATTGTAGAGGTCGATCGCCTGGGCGTCGCGGCCGGTCTGGTGGTAGAGGTCGGCGAGGGCGAATTTGGCCAGCGAGGCGAGCTCCTTGTTCCACGAGCCGGAGACGTCCTTCAGGGTGGATTCAGCGGACGCGGTCTGGCCCATCTCAATATAGGTGAGCCCGGCGAAGTAGCGGGCGTTCTTGCCGTCGCGCGTGGAGCTGTACTTGTTGGCGACGGCGAGGAACTGGGCGTTGGCGTCTTTGGCGCGCTCAACCGGGGAGTTGTAGGTCTTGACGCCGGGATCGCTGGGCTGGCCGGGGGTGACGAGCGGCGACTCGTAGGTCTGCATGGCGGCGCCGAAGGCGGCCGCGGCCGCGTCGGTGTGGTGGTTCCACAGAACGCCGGCGAGGACCGCGAGGATGATGACGCCGAGCATGAGGGACACGGTGACGATGACCGACTTGCGGTTCTCGCCCACCCACTCCAGGCCATGCGAGGTGGTGGTGATGAAGTGGTCCTGCTTGAGCGCGGCTTTCTTCTCTTCGGTTTGCTTGAGGCGGGTTTCGTAGGGCACGGGTTGGGTTCTTTCCTTGACGAAATCTGTGGGCGCGGAGAAGGGCACGCGCAAGACTTTAGTTTAGCAGGTGAGGGTGCGGGGATCACGCGGCCGGGCTCAGCATGACAGAGGGTGGGGGCCGGAGATGCAGGTCCTTCGGCTGCGCGCCGGCGGCGCTTCGCTGCTACGCGTCTGCGGCCGCGGCGGCGACAGCCTGGTTGGAGCCTTTGCCGCCGGGGCCGAGCGCGAAGCCGCTGCCCATCAGGGTCTCGCCCCAGGCGGGCATGCGGGCGCAGCGGAAGGCAACGTCCGCGACAAAGCTTCCCATGACCAGAACCTTGCGCACGCCGGCCTCTTTCCTTTGAGCCTAGGATGCAGCTTACGCCGGCGTTCACGGGGCCGGTGCGACGGGCGACTGGGCCGGCGCAGACGCTTCAGGCGGAAGACGCTTGCAGGAGAACGCAAAGAAAACTCCCGATTCCGCCCCGGCGTCTACATGAGGGTTCGCAGAGGAGATGACCCATGGATGCTTCCGATGTGCTCGTCGAACGCCTGATCGCGTGGGGTGTGGATACGATCTTTGGCCTGCCGGGCGACGGCATCAACGGCGTAATTGAGGCTCTGCGCAAGCAGCAGGACAAGATCCGCTTCATCCATGTCCGGCATGAGGAATCCGCGGCCTTCATGGCCTGCGCCTATGCCAAGTTCACCGGGCGCCTGGGCGTCTGTCTCTCCACCTCCGGCCCGGGCGGGCTGCACCTGCTCAACGGCCTGTACGACGCGAAGATGGACCAGCAGCCGGTGCTCGCGATCACGGGCATGCAGTATAATGACGTGACCGGAACGTACTCGCAGCAGGATGTTGAGCTGGATAAGGTCTTTATGGATGTCGCCTGCTATAACGAGCGGGTGATGAGCGCGCCGCACATGGAGCCGGTGGCCGATCTCGCGATTCGCTCCGCGATCATGAAGCGCTCGGTGGCGCACATTACGATTCCCATCGACATCCAGCAGCAGACGGTAGGCAAGCGCGACCGCTCGCAGCGCAACGTCGCGCACCACACGTCGTCGCAGCCGGCGATCAGCGGCAACTTCCCGACCCAGGAAGATATCGCCTCGGCGATCAGGATCATCAACGCCGGCAAGCGCATCGCGATCATGGCCGGGCAAGGCGCGCTGCACGCGACGGACGAGCTGCTGGAGCTGGCCGAACTGCTGGGCGCGCCCATCGTCAAGCCGCTGCTGGGCAAGGCCTGCGTGCCGGACGATTCGCCGTACACGACCGGCGGCATCGGCCTGCTCGGCACCGCGCCCTCGCAGGACGCGATCGAGAACTGCGACACGCTGATCATGGTGGGGACGTCGTTTCCCTACATCGAGTACATGCCCACGCCGGGTGACTGCAAGTGCGTGCAGATCGACTCAAACGCACAACGCATCGGGCTCCGCTACCCCGTGGACGTGGGGCTGGTGGGCGACGCCAAGCGCACCCTCCGCCTGCTGCTGCCGCGGCTGACGCGCAACAAATATCGCGGTTTCCTGGAAGACGCGCAGAAGGGCATGAAGGACTGGATGAAGACTGTCGAGAAGGAGGGCACCAGCAGCGCCACGCCGATGAAGCCGCAGGTGGTGGGCTGGGAGCTGAGCAAGCGCACCCGCGAGAACGCGATCATCGTCTCCGACTCCGGCACCAACACGACGGTGTGGGCGCGCTACATGCAGGCCAAGCGCGGCCAGATGCACTCCTGCTCCGGCAACCTGGCGACCATGGCGTGCGGATTGCCGTACGCGATCGCCGCGCAGGTGGCTTTTCCCGGGCGGCAGGTGATCGCGGTGGTGGGGGATGGCGGCTTCACCATGCTGATGGGCGAGATGATCACGGCCGTGGCCTACAAGCTGCCCATCAAGATCGTGATCATCAAGAACAACACGCTGGGCCAGATCAAGTGGGAGCAGATGGTCTTCCAGGGCAATCCGGAGTACCAGTGCGACCTCTACCCGGTCGACTTCGTCGCGCTGGCCAGAGCGTTGGGCGCGGAGGGCGTGCGCATCACCGATCCGGCGACCTGCGGCGAAGAGCTGACCCGCGCGCTTTCGATGACCGGGCCGGTGATCATTGAGGCGGTGGTCGATCCGCTGACGGCGATGCTGCCGGCCAAGATCAAGGCCGACCAGGCGGTGAAGTTCTCGGAGGCGCTGCTGCGCGGCGAGCCCAACCGCATCAGGATCGCGCTTACCGCGGCGGGCGATACGGTGCGCCAGATCATCTAAACTTGTGCCGGCGAACCGGGTGCGGCGTAAAGGCGTGGCGTAAGCTAGACGCCATGCGATCCCTGTTGCTTACGCTCCTGCTGGCATTCACGGCCTGCCTCCCGCTCGCGGCGCAAACGGCTGACGCGGTCCTCTACCCCACGGCGAACGGCCAGCAGACCGAGACCGACGAGTACACGCGCTACGAACTGCTTGCGCCCGAGACCGCCAGCTTCAGGATCTACTACGAGGTGACGGCCACGACGGCGGGCGCGAGGTTCTTCTATAACCCCATCCGCAAAGGCTCGATCGCGACCGACGAACAGGTGCTTGACGCCATGACCGGCAAGCCGCTGGTCTTCGCGGTGGTGCACGGCGATGAGGCCCGCAAAGACCCGCTGATGCCGCACGCGGACCTGGACACGGACTACATCCGGGTGACGCTTGCCCGCCCGGTGCCCGAGCACGGCCAGGGCCGGGTCATCATCATCAAGACCTACAAGGACGCCAAGAGCTACTTCCCGGACGCGAAGGCCGGCGGGCCTGCGGGAGCGGGAGGGCCGGCGGGAGCCGGAGGGCCAGCCGCGATCGTCTTCAACCGGCCGCTGGGCATTCGCCGCAACAAGATCGTCCTGCCGCCGGGTTATGAGCTGACCGGCTGCAGCGTGCCCTCGCAGATCCTGCTCGAGCCGGACGGGCGGATCGCCGTGGCGTTCATGCACGCCGGCGCGGGTGAGGCTCCGCTGATCCTGCATGCGGCCAAAGATGCGCAGACCGGCGCGGCCGCCGCTCCGCATCCGCTGACCCGCGAGCGCTCCTGGGAGTCGCCCTTCGCCGGACCGCCGGAGCGTGCCCGGCTCTCGGAGCGCGCGCACCAGGATCGCGACATCGTCTACTTTCTGCAGCAGCCGGAGACGCACTCCTTCTCGCTCTACCACGACTACACGGAGTCGCGGCCGGGCATCAACGCCTATGCCAACGTGGTGCGTGAGGGCAGCAAGGCGTCGAATCCCTCAGCGTACGTGGTGGACACCGGCGAGCAGCTGCCTACGAAGCTGATGAGCGGTGCGGAGATGGCCGCGGCCAAGTACAACGCGGGCGAAGAGGTCGACGCGAAGGCCTCGGTCGTCATCATCCCCTTCGCGGCGGTCAAGCCGGGGGAGTCGCTGCGCCTGCGCATCTCCGAGACCTACACGGCGCCGGTAAGCTACCGGCTGGACCCGGCTGCGGGGGGAGAACTTGGAGCGTCCGAAGAGCTGATCTTCGATCGCTCGCTGGGCCGGCCGCGCAACGCGGTCGTGCTGCCCTCGGGCTGGTACGTGACGGCGTCGGCCGCGCCCGCGACGGTGTCGCAACTGCCCGACGGCCGCGTGCGGCTGGACTTCTGGGCGGACGGTCCGGACCCTGCCGACGTGCTGCTGAAAGCCCGCCGCCGGCTTGCGTCAGCTCCGTAACCCTAAAGACGAACCTACAGGTTCAGCTTCTTGAAGACCCGCTCCGGCACGTGCCGGATGACCCACATGATGGGCGCCCACTGGAACGGCACATAGAGCACATCTTTGCGGGCATCGACGGCGGCCACGATCGACTGCGCGACCTTATCGACGTCGGCGAACTTTTCCGAGCCCTTCATCTGCGCGGTCATGGCCGTCTTCACCGGGCCGGGCTTGATCGCCAGCACCGTCACGCCTTCGCGGTCCACGCGATTCCTGAGCCCGCCCAGGAACGCGCTGAGCCCGGCCTTCGACGCGCCGTACAGATAGTTCGACTTCCGCCCGCGGTCCCCGGCCACCGACGAGATCACCGCCAGCACACCCGAGTGCCGCTGCGCGCAGTAGTTCGCGAGCCACGTCAGCAGGCTCACCGGCGCGACAAAGTTGGTGTGCAGGATCTGCTCGGCCACCACGAAATTCTGCTCCGCCGCCGCCTGCTCGCCGAGGATGCCGTGCGCCAGATACGCCACATCCATTCCACCCAACGAGTTGATGGCGTGGGTCAGCAGCGACGCATGATCCTCGGTCTTGTCCAGGTCGGCGACCGCCACGTCCACATACGCCGCGCCGCGCGTCTTCAGGTCGGCGGCGACCACGGCCAGCTTGGCCTCGTTGCGCGCCACCAGGAAGAGGCTGTCGCCGCGCGCCGCCCAGATCCGGCAGGTCGCCTCGGCAATGCCGGAGGTCGCGCCCAGCACCAGAATCTTCTTCGCAGCCGTGCCGTTGCCTCGTGCCGAAACCTGAGCAGATGTCATATGGCTGGCTGATCTCCTGTAACCCGTTCCCAGAAACTTGAGGTGATGGCGGGGTCCTTGAACCGCGCCAGCTGCGTCCACTGCGGGTAGAAGACCTGGAACTGCGCGGCGGTCATGGCCGCGTCCTTGGCCGGGTAGAGCCTGCCGCCAAACTCGCGGGTCATGTCCGCGAGGCGCTCAAACAGTGGGAAGGTGACATCCGGCTTGATGGGAAAGTCGAGCGCCAGCGTGATGCCGGGCTGCGGAAAGCTCATCAGGCCCGGGGACGGAACATCGCCAAACGCTTTCAGCACGGCGAGGAAACTGGCCAGGCCGCTCTTCGCCACCTCGGTCAGGATGGCGATCGTGCCCTCCTTGGCGTGCTCCCACGGAATCGCGTACTGGAACTGCAGCAGGCCGCCCTTGCCGTACATCCGGTTCCAGCGCAGCACCGCGTCCAGCGGATAGAAGAAGGGCTCGTAATCCTGCAGCGCCTTGACCCGCGGCTTGCGCTGCTTGTGGAAGAAGACCGTGTTGAACATGCTCACGGTGGTATGGTTCAGCGCGAAGCCCGGCGCCTCCATGGGAAAGACCAGCTTGGGCTCGGGCGACGCCTTCAACTCGCCCGGCACCTGCGAGTGGTCGCCGAGCATGAAGATGCCGCGCGCAAAGTTTTTGCCGGTCGACGCGCAGTCGATCCAGCTCACCGTGTACTCCACGTTCTTGTACTGCTCGGTGAGCGCCAGGAACTCGTCGACGCCGTGGAACTGGATGCCTTCGAAGTCGATCATGCGCGAGACGATGGGCCGCAGCCGCAGGCTGGCCCAGGTGATAACCCCGGTGAGCCCCAGGCCGCCGATGGTGGCCGCGTACCAGTCCGGATTTTCGGTCCGCGAACACAGCCGGCGCGAGCCATCCGAGCGCACCAGCTCGAACTCCGTCACGTGGCAGCCGAACGTGCCGCCTACATGATGGTTCTTGCCATGGATGTCGTTGGCGATGGCGCCGCCTAGCGTCACGTATTTGGTCCCGGGCGAGACGGGCAGGAAGAACCCGCGCGGCACAGCGAAGTCCAGGATCTGCGCCAGCGTTACGCCGGCCTCCGCGGTCAGGACGCCGGTCGAGGCGTCGAACGCCAGCAGGCGGTTCATGGCCGTGGTCACCACCAGGTTGCCGTCTTCGAGCAGGCAGCTGTCGCCATAGCTCCGGCCCATGCCGACCGGCAGCGCGCCATTGTGCAGCCCGGCGATGTTCGCGGGGAAATCCTGCTGCCAGTGCATGGGCACCAGGTGCGCCTTCAGCTTCGGATAGCGGCCCCAGCTCTCGAAGGATGAATCCAGCGGGCCGGCGCCGTTCGTGCCCGCCCCATTGACCGACCTGCGATTTGAATCAAACGGCATAGCCTTCAGGATACCGCGTCCGGGTGGAACCAGAAAGGCAGATTCGCGCACCCGACAAACCGCAGCGCCGCCGCACCTGCTCACGCCTTCTGACGACGCGCCTGCGGAGAGTGGAAACAGCAAAGGCATGGCTCTGAACCATGCCTCTGCGCCGCCTCTGAACGTCGTAATCGGGTGAGCCTTACGCGGCGGTCTTCTGCCGCTCCGCATGCGCCTGTGCAGCCTTGATCCGGGCGTCCTTCGCCACGGTAGCCAGCGCGGCGAATCCCGGCGCGTCGTTGGCGGCAATGTCGGCCAGGATCTTGCGGTCGAGCGTGTTGCCCGCCAGCTTCAGCCCGTTGATGAAGGTCGAATAGCTCATCCCGTTCTGCAGCGCGGCCGCGCCAATGCGGACGATCCACAGCGAGCGATACTGCCGCTTCTTCTGCTTGCGGCCCGTGTAGGCGAACTTCAGTCCACGCTCGACGGCCTCTTGCGCCGCCTGGTAGAGCTTCGATTTGGTGAGGAAGTAACCGCTCGCCCGCTTGAGAATCTTGCGGCGGCGATCGGCGCGTTTCGTACTCCGTTTGACACGGGGCATCGTCAATCTCCTTTTGCGTACTTCGTCTCAGCGGCTGGTGGAAAGGCCTTCCACTTCACTCGCTTCATTCAAGCCCGAATCTCGATGGACTTCGCTTGCGCTGTTCCAGGGGCTCTCACGCAGTTCCCGCCCGCTCGATCCAAACCACTTCCGCCGGGGTCTCCAGACCCCAGGCTCTGCCGCTACGCGTAGGGCAGCATCCGCGAAACATTGTAGTGATCCGCGTCCGAGATCAGTCCAGACTTGCCGAGCCTGCTCTTGGTCTTGTTGTTCTTCGAGGTGAGGATATGGCGCATTTTGGAGTGGCCCCGCTTGAACTTGCCGGTGCCAGTCTTCACAAAGCGCTTCGCCGCACCCGAATGGGTCTTCAACTTGGGCATGATGATTCCTGTTTGTGCTACGAGTCTGTCCGGATTCGACAGCATCTCCGATTGTACAGGACTTTCGGCGGCAGTTGGCCGTGAGCGCGAAGCGAATCTGCTACTTCGCCGCCTCGACCGGCAGCCGGTAGAGCCCCTCCCGCTCGGCGGCGGTGACCTCTTCGCGCGCCTCGATCTCGCGGGCGGCGAAGAACTCATCGGCGGCGCGGTCGCCGAAGTGCATGGGCGAGTTGCGCTGCGGGTCGGCGCGATAGCCGGCCGCCGCAGCCAGCATCATGGCGCGCCGGCCCTTCAGGATGTTGGCCGCCTGGTAGTCGCCGTGCGCCCAAAGCAACACCGCGGCGGCCAGCGCAACGCCATAGAGCCTGCGCCGCCAATGAGCCGGGATGTTCTGCCGCTGAACCCAGTCGGCCAGAAATCCGTAGCAGAAGATCAGCAGCAGGTCGGAGTAGATCCTGTACCGCGACACCACGCTGAACGCCAGCCCGGTGCGCCCGCGCCCTACCGCGGCCAGCGCCGCGGACGCCAGCAGCCAGGTCACGGAGAGCATCGCGGCCGGATGCGTGCGGAAGAACCCGCTCCGCAGGGCGAGCACGTAGAGGCACACGATCGTCAGCCCCAGCGGGACCGCCAGCGGAATGAACTGCAGCGCGCCGCCCAGGAACGAGAAGAAGAACACCGGGATCAGCAGCGCGGAGCCGTGCCCGAAGCGGGTCTCGCGCGCGAACCCGAAGAGATATGGGATCAGCGACGCCAGGACGACCGCACACCACGCCGCCGCCCACCCGTATGCGCGGCGGGGCAGCAGCAGCACCAGCCCCAGCGGCAGCAGCAGCACCGCGTTGGCGGAGATGAGGCACGCGGCCAGGGCGCACAGACAGGCCGCGGCGTACCGCCAGGCAGTCCCATGTTTAACGCCAGCCCTGTCCTTCGCCGACGACGCCAGCAGCTCGATCGCGCCCAGGCTCAGGGTCAGCGTCCCGATGTACCCCAGCGACGTCGATGTCCAGTCCAGCGCCTCGCCGTAGTTCAACGAAAAGAGCAGGAAAACGATAGGCACAAAGATCACCAGCCTGCGCCGCGGGTCGACCTGGCGGCCCGGGTGGGTCTGCCGCGGGATGTAGCACCGCCACAGGATGTAGAGCAGCGGCAGCAGCATCAGATTCCCCACCCAGAAGAGCAGCGCGAAGCTGACATGATGGGTCAGGGCCAGCTCCACGGCGGAGATGAGGTGGATCATCACCAGCTTGTACTCGAGGTACTGGTCGGCCAGGATGTAATGCAGCCGCGCGCCGGCCGAGGGCAGCCGCTCGTAGTTCAGGCAAAACCCCAGAATCGTTGGGTAGTCGTCGATCAGCGGCATGTTGACCGCGTAGCGCGCCATGATGGCATAGCCGGCCAGGATGGGCGCCAGCATGCCTGCCAGAAGCAACCCGGACTGCCGCAGCCAGCGCGGCTGGCCGCCTGGACCCCTCGCCGGAACGCCTCTTTCCTGCATCCCGGCAGTATACCCGCGCGCATGGGGTCATCCGGCTGGGGCCGCCACGGACCCCGCAGCCCCCGCTCCGCAGCCGCTGGGGCGTCGAGTTATGGTCCCGCCCGAGTTATGCTCCCGCCGGGTTATCCTGTCAACAGGCTCCTTTCACGCACGAGGTCACATTATGCAAACCATGACCATCGATCAGGAAGCTCTGGACGCAGCTGCATTGATCGCGCTTGAAGACCAGTATGGCGCGCACAACTACCACCCGCTCGACGTGGTGATCGAGCGCGCCTCCGGAGCCTGGGTCACGGATATCGAGGGCCGCCAGTATCTGGACCTGCTGGCCGCCTATTCGGCTGTGAACCAGGGCCACTGCCATCCGCAGATCCTCGCCGCCTTGATCGCCCAGGCGCAGAAGGTGACGCTGACTTCACGCGCCTTCCGCAACGACCAGCTGCCGCTGCTGCTGCGCGAACTCCACGAGCTCACCGGCTTCGAGATGGCGCTGCCCATGAACTCCGGCGTGGAAGCCGTCGAGACCGCCGTCAAGGCCGCGCGCAAATGGGGCCAGACCGTTAAGGGCATCCCGTCGCAGTCCGCCGAGATCTTGGTCTGCCAGAACAACTTTCACGGGCGCACCATCTCGGTCATCGGCTTCTCGTCCGAGTCGCAGTACAAGTGCGGCTTCGGCCCCTTTCCGGCGGGCTTCCGCGCCGTACCCTTTGGTGACGCGGAGGCCGTCCGCGCCTCCATCTCGCCCTCCACCATCGCCATCCTGGTCGAGCCCATCCAGGGCGAAGCCGGCATCATCGTTCCGCCCGCCGGGTACATCCGCGAGCTGCGCGAGATCTGCGACCAGCACCGCATCCTGCTGATGTGCGACGAGATCCAGTCCGGCCTCGGACGCGCCGGCGCGCTCTTCGCCTACCATCACGACCTGCCGCCCGACGGCCCCGACCGGCCCGACGTCTGCATCATCGGCAAGGCGCTCTCGGGCGGCTTCATGCCGGTGTCGGCCGTGCTCGCCTCGCGCGAGGTGCTGGGCGTCTTCTCGCCCGGAGACCACGGTTCGACCTTTGGCGGCAACCCGCTGGCCTGCGCCGTCGCCCGCGCCGCGCTGCGCGTGCTGACCGAGGAACGGCTGCCCGAGCGCTCCGCCGAGCTGGGCGCCTACGCACTTGGCCGGCTGCGCGCCATGCGCCATCCCGCCATCCGCGAGGTGCGCGGCAAGGGCCTCTGGATCGGCATCGAGCTCAACACGCTGGCGCGGCCCGTCTGCGAGGCGCTCAAGCAGCGCGGCGTGCTCTGCAAGGAGACCCACGAGAACGTCATCCGGCTGGCGCCCCCGCTGGTGATCAGCCGCGAAGACCTGGCCTGGGGCCTGGACCAGATCGACGCCGTGCTCGCCGCGCTGCCGGCCCGCTGACGCCATGCCCGATACTTTCCGGCCCGATACTCTTCGGCCCGATACTCTCCGGCCCGATACTCTTCGGCCCGATACTCTCCGGCCCGACACTCTGCTGCCGGCGGCTTCCCGGCCCGACACTCTGCTGCCGGCGGCTTCCCGGCCCGCCACCGCCTCGACTGTCGCCCCAACCGCGCCAGGGCCCGAGCCCTTCACCGCACCGCTGCCGCTGCCTCCCCTGCGGCCCACCGCGACCCTGCTGTTCTGCCTGCTCTCCGTCGTTCCCCTGGCCGTCGTCATGGGTCTGCGCCTGGCCTACGTCTTCACCCAGGCCGATACGACCTACTACCTCAACACCGCCTATGGCCGCCCCTCCGTACTGCCCTTCGCCTCGCGTCAGCTGGGCCCGCTCACCGTCCGGGGCATCGCGGCCCTGGCGCACATTTCCATTGAAAAGGCCTTTGAACTCGAGGGCCTGGCCGCCCTCATCTTCTTCGCCGGAACGGTCTTCTACCTGCTGCTGCGCTCCGGCGCCCCGCGCTGGACCGTCCCCGCTCTGGCCGGGCTGTCGTTCTGGGCCTTCCAGTACAACGGCCTGGTCATGCCGGACCTGCTCTACGCGGCGCTGCTCTGCATCTTCATCCTGCTGCTGCAGCCGGAAGACGCGCGCGAGCCCGCCCCGAACTTCGGCCGCGGCCGTATCCTGCTGGCCGCGCTCATGCTCCTTCCGCTCACCGTGTCGCGCGAGTCCACGCTGCTGACCCTGCTCTGCTTCCTGCTCGCGGGCTGGCGCCGGCTCCGCCTGGCCGAGGTGCTCACGGCGCTTGCCTCCACCTTCGCAGGCACCGTGCTCGTGCGTCACCTTACCCGCAACGCCCTGCCCAACCAGGAGCACATCTCCCCCACGCTTTACCTCTTCGCCAAGATGCCCTGGAACTTCCTGAAGAACTTCACCGGCATCACTCCCTGGGCCAACGTCTACCGCTCCTGCGAGGTGCCGCGCTGGCAGGTCGCGCTGCATGCCGGGTCGCTGACCGGCATCGGCATCTGCGGCGAAGACTGGCACTATCCAGCCACGTTTCTCTTCTCCGCCCTGGCCACCTTCGGGCTGCTGCCGCTGCTCGTCCTGCGGCTGCGCCCGCGGATTGTGGCCATTCTGCGCGCACCCGCACCTGGCGTCCACGCGGACGATCTCGCCCTGCGCTTCTCGCTCATCTACGGACTCGTGTCCTTCCTGCTCGCCGGGCTGCTCGGCGAATCCTTCGTCCGGCTCTTCGACTACAGCTGGCCGCTTTTCTTCATCGCGCTGCCCACCCTGCTCGGCGCCACCGGCGCCAGCTTCGCGAGCATCCGTGCCGGCGTTGCCTTCCTTGCCCTGCACCTCAGCGTGTCCTGGTTGGACGTCCGCGTCCGCCATGTCGATCGCGTGCCGCTCGCGCTGGCGCTCTACGGCCTGGGCTGGCTGCTCGTCCGCCGCACCTGGCGGCCGGCCGCCGCGCCCGCCACGGCCCGCAGCGCTGCGGCCGGCGGCGCAGCGGTGTAGGGTGGCATTTCGCCGCGCGCGGCTGGGCTTCGCAGGCCGGTGCCGGAGCCAGCGTCGGCACCCCGCCGCGGCGCTCGATTTGCGCCCCGAAATGGCCCGGAAAATGTTACAATTGAAGCTGGATACAGGCCCCAAATCCTAGATGTAACCCGTTGCAAATAGACGAGTTAGACGAGACCAACGGCCACGCACTTTGACTTCGCGCCCGCCTTGAGCGCGCACCCGAACCACGGAGACAACTTTGGCCACCAGCCCGCTTCCGCAAGACCCCTCGCCAGCCACGCCGCCCACCCCTCCCGCGGCCCCGAAGAAGGAGGGCGGCGGCTATTCCGCCGAGAACATTACGGTCCTTGAGGGCCTGGCGGCCGTCCGCCTGCGCCCCGCCATGTACATCGGCTCCACTGGCGAGCAGGGCCTGCACCACCTGGTCTACGAGGTCGTGGACAACTCCGTCGACGAGGCGCTCGGCGGCCATGCCACGCGCATCGACGTGACCATCCATGTCGACAACTCCATCACCGTGGTCGACGACGGTCGCGGCATCCCGGTCGACGACAAGGTCATCAACGGCGAGAAGATGCCCGCCGTCCAGGTCGTGCTGACCATGCTGCACGCCGGCGGCAAGTTCGACGCCTCCAACTACAAGGTCTCGGGCGGCCTGCACGGGGTCGGCGTCTCCTGCGTCAATGCGCTCTCGCAGGAGTTCGACGTGGAGATCTGGCGCGACGACTACGCCTGGGAGCAGGACTACAGCAAGGGCGCGCCCATCTCCAAGCTGCGCCGCATGGGCCCCTCCAAGCGCAAGGGCACCAAAGTCCATTTCCTGCCCGACAAATCCATCTTCACCGTCACCGAGTTCAACTACGACACGCTGGCGCAGCGCCTGCGCGAGCTCGCCTTCCTGAACAAGGGGCTCGAGATCACGCTGACCGACGAGCGCACCACCGACACCAAGACCGGCGAGGCCCGCCAGCAGCTCTTCAAGTACGCCGGCGGCATCGCCGAGTTCATCAAGCACATCAACAAGGGCAAGCAGGTGCTGCACGAGAAGCCCATCTACATGGAGGCGGAGCGCGACGGCGTCGCCATGGAGATCGCGCTGCAGTATAACGACGCCTATTCCGAGACCGTCTTCACCTTCGCCAACAACATCAACACCGTCGACGGCGGCACGCATCTCTCCGGCTTCAAGACCGCGCTGACCCGCACCATCAACGCGGCCGGCCAGTCGCTGGGACTGTTCAAGGATGTGAAGGAAAACCTCTCCGGCGACGACGTTCGCGAGGGCCTCGTGGTGGTCATCTCGGTCAAGCTCTCGCAGCCCCAGTTCGAAGGCCAGACCAAAGGCAAGCTCAACTCCGACATCGCCGGCACCGTGCAGGCCTTTGTCAACGAGAGGCTCGGCGCGTACCTGGACCAGAACCCCTCGGTGGCCAAGAAGATCATCAACAAGGCGATCGACGCGGCGCGCGCCCGCGAGGCCGCCCGCAAGGCCCGCGACCTGACCCGGCGCAAGGGCGCCCTGGACGGCGGCGGCCTGCCCGGCAAGCTGGCGGACTGCAGCGAAAAAGATCCCGCCAAGTGCGAGCTCTACCTGGTCGAAGGCGAGTCCGCCGGAGGCACCGCCAAGCAGGGCCGCGACCGCAAGTTCCAGGCCATCCTGCCGCTCAAAGGCAAGATCCTCAACGTCGAGAAAGCCCGCTACGACAAGATGCTGGGCCACGAGGAGATCCGTGCCATGATCACGGCGCTGGGCTGCGGCATCGGCAAGGATGACTTCGACCCCGCGCGGCTGCGCTACGGCAAGCTGATCCTGATGACCGACGCCGATGTGGACGGCTCGCACATCCGCACGCTGCTGCTCACGTTCTTCTTCCGCCACATGACCGAGCTGATCAAGCGCGGCCATGTGTACATCGCGCAGCCGCCGCTGTTTCGCATCAAGAAAGGCAAGTTCGAGCAGTACATCAAGGACGAGCGCGAGTACGTCGAGGTCATGATCAAGCGCGCTTCCGACGGCATGATCCTCACCTGCGGCCCCGCCAGCAAAGACTCGCCCGCCGCCCAGCTCACCGGCGAGGCGCTTACCCGCTACATGTCAAACCTCAACGACTACCTCAACCTCTCGGACAAGGTAGGCAAGCGGCTGCGCAACGAGCGGGTCCTGCTGGACTTCATCGAGCTCTTCGCTCACGAGGGCGCGTCGCCCGCGCGCAAGGAGGACTTCCAGTCCCCGGCCAAGCTCGCCGCCATGCAGAAGCGCCTCGAGGCCATCCGCCGCGAGCACCAGTTCCGCGCCGTCGGCGAGCCGCTCTTCGACGAGGAGCACCAGACCTGGTCGGTCAGCTTCACGGACTCGCAGGGCGCCGAGCGCCGCATCGACTGGGCGCTGGCCAACTCCGCCGAGACCCGGCAGCTGCTGGGCAAGTACGCGCAGATCGCGCTCTCGAAGGAGGGCAACCAGCTGGAGGGGCCGTTCCACATCTCCTACATCAGCTCACCCGCTTCCCCGGCCCAGGCCGGCGGCCAAAACACGAGCCCGAACCCCGGCGCAACGCCCAGCCAGGCCGAGCTCGATGAAGCCGCCGAGGTGGAAGAGATGGAGGGCGTCAACCAGACCATTGCCGCCGCGCCCGGCACGGCCGCCGAGGCCAAGCCCGGCAAGCGCAGCCGCGCCAGCCGCGATCCGGTGGAGAAGAAGACGCCGCGCGAGGTCTTCGACTACGTCATCGAGCAGGGCCGCAAGGAGTACGACGTCTCCCGCTACAAGGGCCTGGGCGAGATGACCGCGCCGCAGCTCTGGGAGACCACCATGGACCCCGACCACCGCACCCTGATGCAGGTAAAGCTCGAGGACATCGCCGCGACCGAGGAGATTTTCACCACGCTCATGGGCGAAGATGTCGAATCACGCCGCAAGTTCATCGAGGAAAACGCCCTGGACGTGAAGAACCTCGACATCTAGTCGGACATCAAGTTCGACATAGAGTTGCCGAGCCGTCGTCATTCTGAGTCAAGAGGCTCTGAGTCTCAGTATTGCGCAGTTATCGTTCTGAGCCTGCTCCAAACGGCCCGGTTTCGGGGATAGTCAATTGCTCCCGGAGCCGGGCTCTACTCTTCCCCCGCGAACGCCAGCATCGATCCCCCGCGGCGCTTGGCCGAGTACATCGCCTGGTCCGCCGCGCGGCGCAGCCCGTCGATGTCGTCCGCGTGGTCCGGCGACAGCGCAATCCCGATGCTGATCTTCAGGTCCACCGACTGGCCGTCGATCACGATGGGCACGCTGCCCGCCGACATCATCGCGCTCGCGATGAAGCGCAGGTGATGCTCGTCCGTCACTCCCGCCAGCAGCGCCGTGAACTCATCCCCGCCCGTCCGCGCCAGGATATCCCGCGGGCTCATGTGCCAGGACAGCCGAACCGCCAGAGACCGCAACAGCTGATCACCCGCCTCGTGGCCCAGCGTGTCGTTGATGGTTTTGAAGTTGTCCACGTCAATCACCAGGCAGGCGATGGTCGTGCCCTCGGTCTGCGCCTCCGCCATGGTCGCGATGAGCCGCTCCTCGAACAGCCGGCGGTTGGGCAGGTCGGTCAGCGGATCGTGCATCGCCATCCGCTCGGTCCGTTGCACATGCTCCTCGAGCAGCGTCAGGATGATGCCGGCCACGATCAGGTATTGCGGCAGCTCGGTTACCGCGCGATTCAGCGGCAGGGTAGGGTCGAAGCGCGCCAGCAGCGCGAGGACCGGAAAGCTCAGGCCCCAGAGCGCCAGCCCGGTGACGGCGGCAAATACGCCGCGCGTCATGCACTCCGCGTTGATCAGGTAGAAGTAGGCCGCGCCCAGGAACAGCAGCGAGAGCGAGCCGTCGGCCACCAGGCCCGGTGCGCGCGCCGCAATCGGCAGCATCATGGCGCCGAAGACCGCGAAGCCCACGCTCAGCAGAATGACCGGCCGCCGGCGCTCCTTGGCCCGCGCCAGCATGTGCACGCCCGGCGCCAGAAACAGCAGGCACACCGCCTCATCGGCCAGCGGCCGGCGCATCCCGAAGACGTAAAGCGAGGCCTGCAGCAGCACCGGAACGCCCATCTCGACAATCAGGGCCAGGCTCAGCCGCCGCACCGGCATATTCGCCGAGACCATCACGAACACCAGTCCGCACAGGTCCAGCGACCAGATCGAGATCAGTTTCGCGAGCGCATGGCCGTAATCGCCCGGCCCTGCGAACATCATGGCGCAATAATGCAGCAGCACAAAGCCCCAGCCCAGGAACCAGAGGTTGGTATGCGCCCCTACGCGCCGCACCAGCGGACGAAAGCCCACGATAAACACTGTGAGCAGAAAAATGTCCGGAAGGTAGCTGAAATCCAAGGCTTGGTTCCTCTATTCGGTCGAGAGGGGGACTGTGCTAAGGCGAATTTACCTGTTATGCCATGTGGTTTGCCAGCGAAATAGCGCTTGAAAGAGTTTCCAGCCTACCACTTTGGGTCAGTGATGCGCGGACATCCAGGGCAACCCGCCCCGCGTACGGCCGGCGAGTCAGTCCTTGCTGAACGCCGTCGCAAGCTTTTCCGCGTGGCGTTCGCGCGCCAGTTCAATCAGGCGATCAATCAACTCCCGGTACTTAAGGCCGCTCGCCTGCCACAGCTTGGGATACATGGAGATAGATGTAAATCCGGGCATGGTGTTGATCTCGTTCAGGAAGATACGCGGCCGCGTACCCTTTGCGGCACCCTCGCGCGCGCGCCCCGCCTGCGGCTCCATCAGAAAATCGACCCGCGCCAGCCCCGCGCAGTCGCACGCCTTGAAGGCCGCCACGGCCATCGCCCGGATCTGCTTCGCCTCGCCCGCCGTCAGCTTCGCCGGGATGTGCGCCACGCTCTCATCCGGCCCGCTCAGCTGGTACTTCGCCTCGTAGTCATAGAACTCCTTGGCCGGCACGATCTCCCCCACGACGCTCGCCTCCGGCTGCTCGTTGCCCAGCACCGCCACCTCGAGCTCGCGCGGCTTCGCGCCCGGCCCGCCCACACCCTGCTCCACCACCAGCTTGCGGTCGAAGCTTGCCGCCACGTCCATCGCCGCGGCCAGCTCACTGCGGTCGTGCACCTTCGATATCCCCACCGACGACCCCAGGTTCGCCGGCTTCACAAACATCGGGTACTCGAGCGCCTTCTCGATCGTCCGCCGGCAGCGCAGCGGATCGGCCCGCCACTCGCTCCGCAGCAGCGCCACGTGAGGCGTCTGCGGCAGCCCCGCCGCCGTGAACAGCCGCTTCATCGCATCCTTGTCCATGCCGGCCGCCGAGCCCAGCACCCCCGAGCCCACATAGGCCAGGTCGGCCAGCTCCAGCAGCCCCTGGATGGTGCCGTCCTCGCCGAACGTACCATGCAGCACCGGGAAGATCACGTCCAGCGACCCGGTCAGCTCGCCTGACTCGCGCACCATCTCCGCGCGGGTTTGGGCTTGGCTTTGTGCTTGGCTCTGGGCTTGGCTCTGGTTGCGGCCCTGCTTGCTTGCGTCGGCGCTCGCTGCAAGCTCCAGCGTTGCGGCCGGGTTGCCGCTCAGCAGCGCCTGCGCGCCATCCCCGCGCAGCCAGCGCCCCGCCTTCGAGATCCCGATCGGCACCACCTCGTACTTCTTCCGGTCGATCGCCTTCAAGATCGATGCCGCTGACAGCAGCGACACCTCGTGCTCCCCCGACCGACCGCCAAACAACACACCCACCCGCAGCTTCTTCGCCATCCTTCTAGCCTAACGATCGGCGTGGCCCGTGTCTCGGTTCCGGGACCGGGGTGAACCACCTCGACTACCCTCCTCAGCCGCCGCTTCGTTGCGCGCCGGTTCCTGTCGCTGGGGAAGAAAGCTCGTCACCACCACCCCCGCCGTCTCGAAGTGGCTCACGCGATGCCCGTTGCCATGCCCCAGCATCACGGCCTTGCGCAGCATCATGATCGGCCGGCGCGACTCCTCCTCAAAATACCTGCCCACGCTGGCCGCATAGTCGCACACCAGGTTGTAGGTCGCGCTGCACTTCGGACACACCAACTGCTGCTCCAGCTGCGTATGAAACGCCGCCTCCGGCAGCTTCCCCACCGCATCGCACCCGGTCCTGATCGCCGCGATCACCAGCCCCATTTTGATAGCGTACCAGCCTGCATCGTGCCCAAGGGCCACGTCCGCAAAGTCGAACAAGCGGCAACGTCAGATGTGCGTAAAACCGCGTTCAGATCGCGAGCTCCACCGCCTCGGCGTCAGCCGTCAGTCGGAGTTGCCCGTCGAGCGTGGCAAGCGGCACGCCAAGCCGCTTTGCAACCGCGAGGTAAGCTGCAACGTAAGCGCTCAATCCATACTTGCCGATCAGCACCTGAGCATCTTGCCACTGATCTGCCATAGACCGGCGATCGATGGCGATGTTGAAGCTGGGCACTCTCGACAGGAAGCCGGTTGCATCTGCTTCAAGCAGGCGGCCACGTCGCATAGCCCGTGTGACGCCCTGCAAGACCCCCGCCGGCCAATGTGCGGGAACAAAAATCTGTTCTTCAGCCATCGCCCGTCTCAGAAGCCCATCCGTCGCGCTTGTAGCTTCATCTCGGAAGCACCAGGGGAGCGTCGCGGACGCGTCAAGAACAAACGCCAACTTAGTAGCGCCGTCCTTCTTCAATCAGCTCCTTGATTTTGATCCCGCCGAGCGTGTTCCGGCTGGCAATCTGCCGGATGGCCGCCCCCGCTTCGGCTGCAGAACTCGACGCCCCCTCAAGCCGCTCGAAGCCCGCAGGCAGAGCCGTTGGCACGATAACATCGAACGCCTGGGCAACCAGCGCATCCACCGGCACGCCCAGTTCAGCCGCCCGCTCCACCACCCGCTCCGGCACCTCGATCGTCAGCGTCATGGCAACAGTCTATCTCCTACGGATAGATCCGATTCAGCGTGCGCGCAAACGGAATCGTCTCCCGCACATGATCCAGTCCACACACCCACGCCACTACCCGCTCAATTCCCATCCCGAATCCGCAGTGCGGCACCGATCCATACCGCCTCAGATCGAGATACCACTGGAACGCCGCCAGCGGCAGCCCGTGCTCTTCAATGCGCCGCTTCAGCAGGTCGTAATCATCCACTCGCTGCGAGCCGCCGATGATCTCGCCATATCCCTCCGGCGCCAGCACATCCACGCACAGCGCCTTCGCCGGGTCTGCCGGGTCGGGCTGCATGTAGAACGCCTTGATCGCCGCCGGATAGCGATGCACCATCACCGGCCGGTCGAACTGGCTGGAAATATACGTCTCGTCCGGCGACCCGAAGTCATCCCCATCCTGGTGCAGCGTCTCGATCTTCCCGGCCGCGTGCGCCTCCACCAGCATCCGGTGCGCCTCGTCGTAGCTCAGGCGCGGAAACGGCGCCTCAATCTTCTCGAGCCCCGCCACATCCCGCCCGATCACCTTCAGGTCGCCGCGATGCTTCTTCAGCACCTCCGCCACGATGTAGCTCAGGTAGTTCTCCGCCAGCTCCAGCAGCTCCGGCAGCCCCGCGAACGCCATCTCCGGCTCCACCATCCAGAACTCCGTCAGGTGCCGCCGCGTCTTACTCTTCTCCGCCCGGAACGTCGGCCCGAAGCTGTACACCTTGCCCAGCGCCAGCGCCGTCGCCTCCACGTACAGCTGCCCGCTCTGCGTCAGGTAGGCCTTGTCGTCGTCGAAGTAATCCATCTCGAACAGCTCGCTCGTGCCCTCGCACGCGTTCGGCGTCAGGATAGGCGGATCGGTTCGTATAAATCCGTTATCGTCGAAATACTGCGCCGCCGCCCGCATGATCGTCGCGCGCACCCGCAGAATCGCACTCTGCCGCGGCGTCCTCAGCCACAGGTGCCTGTGCTCCATCAGGAAGTCGACCCCATGCTCCTTCAGCGTGATCGGGAACGGCGTCTCATCGGGCACGCGCTGCAGCACCTCCAGCGCCTCCACATCCAGTTCAAACCCCGACGGCGCACGCGCATCCGCCCGCACCCGGCCTGTCACCCGCACGCTCGACTCTAGCGTAAGCTCCTTCAGGAGCTGAAACAGCTCCTCGCTCACCGCCGCCTTGGGCACAATGCCCTGGATCGTCCCCGTCCCATCGCGAAAGATCGGGAACAGCAGCTTGCCGCTCGCGCGCAGGTTATACAGCCAGCCCTGCAACGTCACCGTCTTTCCTTCATGCTGCGCCAGCGTGGCAATCGTAGCTACAGTCGTAGCCAGCGTCGTAGCCGCGGGAGCAGCCGTCGTCGTCATCTCAGAAGTCTCACTCATCACTTCCAAGTCTACCGCCGAACCCGGGTGCCCCATGATCACCCCGCGACGGCGCGGGTATCGTCGGGTCAGGCACCTGCCCTCTCGAGCCCTGCACCAGCCCATCCAGCTCCACCGCATTCCCCGCGCCCGCCCCACTCGCCGTATTGTCGAACACCACCCAATCCTCGTCGCGCACCTGCGCCGCAAGCTCCTCCAGCCGTACGCGCTCATAGCTCGAGTAGTACATCCGCGGCGACCCATGCAGCCGCCAATAGCGCATCCCCGCCCATCCGCCCGGCGCCGCCGCCTCCGGCACCCGGGCCGGATCAGCCGCCACCCGCGCCACCTCGAACCCGGCCAGCATCTCTGACACCCGCTCGCTGAACCACGAAGCATGCCGGGGCTCCAGCACCACCGTTCCCGCATGCATCTGGCGCAGCAGGCGAAAGAACTCCGCTGCTACATTCGCCTCGAACTCCAGCTTGGGCGGCAGTTGAAACAGCAGCGGCCCCAGCCTCCCGCCCAACCTGCGCGCGGCCGCCAGAAACTCCTCCAGCACCGCCCCTGCATCCCGCAGCCGGCCCTCGTGCGTGATCGCCCGCGGCGCCTTCACCGCGAACCTGAACCCCTCGGGCACGCTCGCCGCCCAACGGTCCCACGTTCCCGCCCTCGGCAGTTTGTAAAACGAGCTGTTGATCTCCGCGCAGCTCAACCTCCGCGCATACCGCTCCAGGTGGCTGCCCTCGCCGGGAAACTCCTGCGCCAGCGCCCGCGGAATCCCCCACCCCGCCGTCCCGATCCTCACCATCGTGACCTCTGTGTCTGTCACCCTGAACGAAGCGCAGCGCAGTCGAAGGACCTGCATCTCGCCTCGGCTCCCTCGTCAGTACGTGGCAACCTTCCCTGGCGGATACCTCGGATCGGTTGCCCCCGTCATCGCCCCGGTCTTCGCATCGATCTGGATCAACTCGCTCCCACCCCATACCCCGGGGATCTTCGTATCCGCCTCGTTGGTCTGGGACACCGTGTACCCCATGGTCTGCATCGCCTGGACCACGTCATGCGGGAACGCCTTCTCAAACTGCAGCACGTCCGGAAGATACTGGTGATGAAAGCGCGGCGCATCCACCGACGCCTGCAGGCTGAGCCCGTTCACCACCACGCTCAGCAGGTCGTTCGCCACGGTCGTGATAATCGTCGAGCCGCCCGGCGAACCCAGCACCAGCACCAGCTTTCCCGGCTTGCCGCCCGGCTCATGCGTGGTCACAAGCGTGGGCGTCATCGACGACAGCGGCCGGTGCCCCGGCCCAATCGCATTCGCCGAGCTCTGCATTACCTTGAACATATTCGCCACGCCGACCTTCGACGTGAAGTCGTCCATCTCGTTGTTCAGCACGAAGCCCAGCCCCTCCGCCGTCGCGCCGCAGCCGAACAGGCCGTTCAGCGTATACGTCACGCTCACCGCCGTCCCGTCCGCGTCCACAATCGAGTACTGCGTCGTCTCCATCGACTCGCCATGCCCGCCCGCGCTCGTCGTGGCCGTCGGCGGCGGCGGCAGAAATCCCTCCGGCCGTTTCAGCTCCGCGCTCGGCGTCGGCCTCGTCGGGTCGATCCCCGCGCGCCACGCCGCCGCATACTTCATGCTCTCCATCTGCGCGATCGGTATTGCGTTGTAATCCGGGTCGCCAAGATAGTCCGCGCGATCCATATATGCCCGGCGGAAGACCTCGGTCAGCAGATGCACCTGGCCCGGAGACCGGTCCGCGCCCGCCCCCGCCAGGTCCATGCCCGAAAGCATGTTCAGTATCTCGATCAGCGCCACGCCCCCCGACGACGGCGGCGGCGACGTGATCACGTCATACGTCTCTCCGCGCGCCACGAACTGCCCGGTCAGCGGCTTGCGATCCACCACCTTGTAGTCGGCCAGGTCCGCCGCCGTCAGCAGCCCGCCATGCGAGCTCACGCTCCTCGCCAGCTCCTGCGCCATCTTGCCCTGGTAAAACTCCTCCGGGTCGGCCGCGATCCGCTCCAGCGTCCGCAGCAGGTCGGGCTGCTTGAACATCTCGCCGCCCTTGTAAAAATCGCCATCGCGCTGGAAGATCCGCTTCGACTCGGGAAACTTCGCCAGGTTCGCCGAGTGCATCGTCTGCGCCTCCCAGTCGCTCAGCACAAACCCGTCGCGCGCCAGCCGGATCGCTGCCGCCATGTCCTGCTTCAGCGTCAGCCTGCCGAAATGCCTCTGCGCATACACCATCCCGGCCACCGTCCCCGGCACGCCGATGGCCTTGTACCCCTGCGTCGAAAGCCCCGGCACCACGTCGCCCTTGGCATCCAGGTACATGTCCCGCGAAGCCGCTCCCGGGGCCCGCTCGCGAAAGTCGAGGAAGTGCGCCTCGCCCTCGCGCATGCCCTTTACCGCGCCGCTCTTCTGTGCGCGCAGCAGCATGAACCCGCCGCCGCCCAGGTTTCCCGCACGTGGATACACCACCGCCAGCGCGAACCCCACCGCGACCGCCGCGTCTACCGCGTTGCCACCCTGCTTCAAGACCTCCAGCCCCGCATCCGACGCATCGTGCTGCACGCTCACCACCACCGCATGCCCCTTCGGCTCGGCGGCAAGAACTGGAGCGGGCGCCAGCATGGCAGCGACAATCGACAATGCAGCAGGCCTTCCAAACACGATCATCGGCGCGTCCTCAAAGTGGGTTGCAAGCAGAATACTGGATCGCCTCGAAAAAGACTCCGAACAAATCCCTCGCGCCGCAGGTCTTAGCCAGTGAGGACATGCGCTCATGGATGGAACCACTCCCGCAGCTACAGAGCCGGCGCTTGAAGAGCCGGCCCTTGAAGAACCGGCCTCGCCGGCAGCCACCGCGGGCCGCCGTTCCCGTCGAAATGCAGGTCGAAGTCAACTTCCAGATCTTCTAACTCCCCCGCGCACCACCAGCCGCTCCCTGTTCCCGTAAGATGGTCTACCAAAGCCATCCTCAACCAGCATCGGAGCAACAATGCGCGTCGTACTTCTGTCGGCATGTCTTCTGGCCGGAATCGCATCAGCCCAGTCCTCCACCCCCAGCCAGAACCCGAGCCAGAACCCCGGCCAGGCCTCCGCCCAGATCCACGGCAAAGACGGCATCACTCTCCCCCCGCCGCCCGCCGTCGCCAAACAGCCCGTCGTCGACACCTACCACGTCGCCAACGCCCCCGACGTCCAGGTCACCGACAACTATCGCTGGCTCGAAGACTCCAAATCGCCTGCCACCCGCGCCTTCATCGCCGCCCAGAACGCCTACACCGGCCAGTACCTCGCGCAACTCACCGACCTGCCCGCCGTCCGCACCCAGATGGCCTCGCTGCTGCGCGTCGACCAGTTCAGCGTCCCCACCCGCCGCGGCTCGCGCTACTTCTTCTCCCATCGCCTAGCGGACGAAAACCAGTCCAGCATCTACATGCGCGAAGGCCTCCAGGGCCCCGACATCAAGCTCATCGACGGCAACACCCTCTCCTCCGACGGCAATACCAGCGCCAACCTCATGGGCGTCACCGAAGATGGCTCGCTGCTCCTCTACGGCGTCCGCATCGGCGGCGCCGACGAGTCCGAGGTCCATTTCTTCGACCTCAAAACCCGCGCCGACATCGCCGACATCCTGCCCACCGCCCGCTACTCCGGCGTCTCCGTCGCCCCCGGCAACCACGGCGTCTTCTACTCCAAGCTCTTTCCCCACCAGGGCAACCGCGTCTTCTACCACGCCTTCGGCAGCCCCATCGACTCCGACCAGCTCATCCTCGGCGGCAGCTACCACGGCGAGCCCCTCGGCGAAATCGACGGCATCGGCGCCCGCGTCACCGAGAACGGACACTTCCTCGTCCTCAACATCAGCCGCGGCGTCCCCGCCAAACGCGAAGACATCCTGCTCAAGGACCTCCGCGGCCCCAACGCGATCCAAGACGCACCCATCGTCCCCTTCATCTACGGCTACGACAGCCGCTTCCGCCTCCTCATCAACGGCGACGACTTCTTCGTCGACACCGACTTCCAGGCCCCCAACCACCGCATCCTCAAAGCCCAGCTCGGCCAGAAACCCGAGCAGTGGAAGACCGTCATCCCCGAGGGCAAGGACGTCCTCGAGCAGGTCTCGCTGGTCGGCGGCAGGTTCTTCGTCCTCCGCCTGCACGACGTGAACAGCCAGCTCTCCATCTACTCCCTGCCCACCGGTTCTGAACCCGCCGCGCTCACCGGCAGCATCGCCTTTCCCGGCCTCGGCGCCGGCTCCACCCTCTCCGGCCGCCCCCAGGACCACGACGGCTTCTACACCTTCCAGTCCATCATCACCCCGCCCACCATCTTCCATTACGACATCGCCAGCGGCAAAAGCGAAGTCTTCTACGCCTCCAAAGTGCCCTTCGACTCCTCCGTCTTTGAGCTCAAGCAGGTCTTCTACACCTCCAAAGACGGCACCCGCATCCCCATGTTCATCGCCGGCAAAAAAGGCCTCAAGCGCGACGGCACCGAGCGCCTCCTCATGACCGGCTACGGCGGCTTCGCGCTCACGGAAGCCCCCGACTGGAACCCCGAATACGCCTGGTGGCTCCAGCAGGGCGGCTGGTTCGCGCTGCCCAACCTCCGCGGCGGCAACGAGTACGGCGAAGTCTGGCACCAGGCCGCCATGTTCGACAAAAAGCAGAACGTCTTCGACGACTGGTTCGCCGCCGCCCAGTACCTCATCCACGAGCGCTACACCTCGCCCGAACACTTCGCCATCCGCGGCCGCTCCAACGGCGGCCTGCTCATGGGAGCCTCCATCACCCAGCGCCCCGACCTCTTCGGCGCCATCTGGTGCGGCTATCCGCTGCTCGACATGCTCCGCTACCAGAAGTTCCTCGTCGGCCGCACCTGGACCACCGAGTACGGCTCCGCCGAGAACACCGCCGACTTCCCCTACATCTACAAATACTCGCCCTACCAGCATGTCGTCGCCGGCACCCACTACCCCGCCATCATGTTCTTCACCGGCGACGGCGACACCCGCGTCGACCCCATGAACGCCCGCAAGATGACCCCGCTCGTCCAGCAGTCCTCCGCCTCAGGCCGCCCCGTCCTGCTTCACTACTCCCTGAAAGGAGGCCACAGCGCCGGCGTGAGCCAAACCCAGCTCACCGAAGACTACGCCGACGAAATGGCCTTTCTCTGGACCGAAACCAAGTAGCGCAGCTGCTCAATTCTCCGTCTCCGCCGTCCTGCTCACCGGCATGATGCTCTGGCTCAGCAAAGGGTAGCGCCGCAGGTCACTTGAATAGGGCGAGCCCCGCCAGCCTCGTGCTCCTCGGCACCGGCATGCTCGGCTGTCTCGGCGCAATGAAACGGCGCCTCCGCAAGGCCTGACCAGGCCATAGCCGAGCAGCATGCCCACAGTACGGAAAGCAACACCCGTTGCGCCTGCGCCGACCTCCTTAGACGCTGCTGAAACTCCTACGACTATCATCTCGTCAAGGAGGCCACGGCGTCGGCGTCTCCCAAACACAGCTCACTCAATATACGCCGACAAAATGGCCTTCCTCTAGACTGAAAGCAAGTAGTTCTTAGCGCCCCCGCACCAGCGTGCAACTTGAACCATTTATTGATGAACTCCGTAGTAGATTGGTCCAAGAGCGCAGTTCATCGATGTCTATACTCCTGACACAAGCCGAAGCAGACGCACTGATCGCAATGCCAAAACGGCTCCTGGAGCAGGGATCACAAGTGTCGTTCCCCGAACCAGGGGCGCATGTCGTAATACCCCTAGTGTCCCTTGATCGGTCAGAGGATTTCTTGATCGATGTGACAAGGTCCCGAATCGACTTCGCCAAAGTCACCTTTCAGAATCGTGCTCACATTGTTGTGGTTCTTCTGCGTTTGGACATCAACGGGCCACCGCATAGAAACCCGGATGATGTTGTAATCCCATGCCCGCATCTTCACATTTACCGGGAAGGATACGGAGACAAATGGGCGTTTCCTGTGCCGAAATCTAGCTTCGGGAATCTAACAGACCCAGGACAGACCTTTTCCGACTTCATGAGTGCGTGCAATGTAGTAGAGAGGCCGTCCGTGCAGATGGGATTGTTCTAATGCTAAGTGACATCGAGAAGCTCATCGACAGGTATAACCAGTGGCTGAGGGAAAGCCACTTCCTTCGTGAAGTTGGCGATTGGGTCGAAATCACAACACCTTACCTTGACAGGCACAATGACCAAATGCAAATCTACGCGCGTCGTGAAAATGGCCACTTCGTCCTGAGCGATGACGGGTACACCATCCGTGATCTGGAGACATCCGGATGCACGCTAACAACACCAAAGCGCCAAGAACTGCTTACTATGACCCTGAACGGGTTTGGGGTGAAACGCCACCACGACGGGCTTGAGGTCAGGGCTACCCAGGAAAACTTCCCGCTTCGAAAGCACAATCTTATACAGGCCATGCTGGCAGTAAACGATCTCTTCTATCTCGCAGAGCCTGTGGTAAAGAGCCTCTTTTACGAAGATGTTGTTGCTTGGCTAAATGAAAATGATGTTCGCTTCACTCCGAAGATAAAATTTACCGGGGTGAGCGGGTACGACCATCTATTCGACTTCGTCATACCAAAATCCAGGAAGGCTCCAGAACGCATTCTTCGCGCGATTAATCGTCCCAGACGCGATAGCGCAGAAGCGTTCTTACACGCTTGGTCCGACACCCAACAAGTACGGCCGCCGGACTCGCGAGCATTCGCTATCCTTAATGATGTTGGCCAGCAGGTTCCGTCCGACGTTTCCGAAGCGTTTGGTGCCTACAACATCAAGCCTGTGATGTGGAGTCAAAGGGAAAGTGTACGGGCCGAACTAGCTTCGTGATGGTCGCTCCTACGCTCATCGATTAGCTCAGAGCCGTCACCCATGGTCTTCATCAGTCTAACCCGCCTCCGTATCCGCTCCATCCGCTTCGTCCCCCTGTTCGCCGTCCAGACGCTGCTCTCGCTGCGCCAGGTCCGCAAAGCCCCCGGCTTCCAGACCGGCGCCCTCCTCGCCGACCGTAGCTTTACCTTCTGGACCATCACCGCCTGGGACTCGCCGGAGAGCATGCGCGCCTACATGATCTCCGGCCCGCACAAGCGCGCCATGCCGCATCTCCTCCACTGGTGCGACGAAGCCTCCGTGGCGCACTGGACCCAGCCCGACGCCACCCTGCCCACCTGGCTCGAAGCCGACACCCGCATGCGCGAGACCGGCCGCCCCTCCAAGGTGCTTCACTCCAGCCCCAACCACGCCGGCCTCACCTACCGCGCGCCGCGCACCAGCGCCGGCGGCCCCATTCACCGCGCTCAGTAGGACGCTGCTAGCCTTCCAGCTTCGCCTCCAGCCGGGCTACCCTCTCCTCGAGCTCCCGCACCCGCGTCTCCAGCGTCCCCTGGCTCTCGGTCATCCGGGGCGCCGCCGTCGCAGCCACATCGCCCAGCAGATGCACCCAGCGCACCTCGCGCGAGCCCGGCGCCCGCGCCAGCGCCGCAGCCAGCGGCTCCTCGCGCCCGCCGCCCGCGCCCAGCCGGTCCAGCGCCGCCTGCACCCCGGCCAGGTCGTCAAAGGCAAACATGCGGTCCGCCCGGCTGCGCAGCTCTCCCGGCGTCTGCGCCCCGCGCAGCAGCAGCAGGCACATCACCGTCGTCTCGTCGCGCCGCAGGTTCAGCACCGTCCGGATCCTGTGCTCCCAGCGCGGCGCCCGCCCGCCCTCCCCCGCCAGGCCGCGCGCCGGAGCCACCAGCCCGTGCGCCTCCAGCGTCGCCAGCGCCTCCCGCACCTCGCCGTCCGTCAGCTCCATCACCGGGTCCCGGCTGGAGCGCTGATTCGACGCCGCGATCAGCGCGTTCACCGTCAGCGGGTACGCGTCCGGCGTCGTCATCTCCTTCTCCATCAACGCGCCGAGCACCCGAACGCTGTTCGCATCAAGCTTCATCCCCCTAGGTTACCGGATTCGCCCTCGCCGCCGAGAACGCTCTCCGGCGCAACCAGGCCAATCTGCCCCCGCTTGACAAACCTCGCCCCCACCCGGAGCACCCCTTCGCACACGCGAACCACTCCAGCCTGCCCGACCGGCACGCGCAAGTCACTCGTTTTCAAATATTTGCAGAAACTCTCCAATGGAATCAGTAATTTAGCTCTCCAACACCTGTGTATATACAGAGCTAAGTACCTTGTTTTCAGATTTTTGACTCGCTCTAGGGAGGGGGGTACCCCTGCCAAAATCAGCCGGAAAACACAGAAGGCACGCTCTCAATCGGAGCGTGCCTTCTGCTTGCAACGGAAATATTCTGCTGCCTTACGCGGCTGGTGCTGCAACCTCGTCCGGAGCGTCGCTCTTGATCGTCACCTTCACGTGCGCCGTCACCTCGCGGTGCAGCTTCACCGGCACATGGAACTCCCCGAGCTGCTTCAGCGGCTCTTCGAGCGCGATCTTGCGCCGATCCACCGTGAAGCCCTGCGCCTCAAGCTGCTGCGCGATGTCGCCCGAGGTGACTGAGCCGAACAGGTGTTCGTTCTCGCCCACCTTGCGCTCGAAGGTCAGCTCCACCGCATCCATCTGCTTGGCCAGGTCTTCCGACTGCGTCTTCTCCTTGGCCGACTTGCGCACCGACGAAGCCTTCATCTGCTCGATCACGGCCTTGTTGGCAGCGGTCGCCTCGATCGCCAGCTTGCCCGGCAGCAGGTAGTTGCGTCCGTATCCGTCCGCCACCTTCACCACATCGCCCCGGTGCCCCAGCTTCTGCACATCTTCCTTCAAAATCACTTCCATGTTCTGTCTCCGAAATTCCAGGCCGCACAGGCCTTGCTAGAAACGCGCCGCGAAGGCAAGCAGGGCGATGTTGCGCGACTGCTTGATGGCCAGCGAGAGCCGGCGCTGATGCCTGGTGCAAACGCCCGTCAGGCGCCGCGGCACAATCTTGCCGCGCTCCGCGACAAAGCCCTGCAGCAGCCGCACATCGCGGTAGCTGATGGCGTCGATCTTCTCCGTGCAGAACTTGCAGACCTTCTTGCGGCGGAAGAACTTGCGTCCGCCGGGGCCTCCGGGGCCGCCGCCCGGACGCGGTGCGCCGCCCGGGCCGCCGGGCCCACCCGCCGGACGTGGTCCGCGCGGCGTAAACGTGGAGGGTGTGGACGAGCCCGAGCTCGTCGGCGCTGCCTGTTGCTCGGGTGCTGCGTTGTTCGTTTCGTCTGCCATGATCTTTCTCCTGAATCCTGCTTGAACAGTGTTGAAGAGTGGTTTTGCGTCAGCGCGCGGCTGACGAATCCTGTGCGGTTCCTAGCGCGCGGTTAGGCGGTGGTCTCGACCGGAGCCTTGGCGGGCGCCTCGGCAGCAGCTTGGGGCGCGGGCGGCTCTTCGGGCACGCCGACCGGCACATTCGCCTCAGGCTGCGCGGCCGCGGGCTCGGCGGCGGCTTCCATCGAGGCCACACGGGCGGGCTGCGGCGCCGGTATCGCGCTGCGCTTCACGTGCGTCTCGCGATGCGCCTTGATCTTCGCCAGGCGCTTCTCTTCCTCATCCATGCGGACCGTGATGAACTTGATGACCTGCTCCGAGACGCGCAGGCGGCGCTCGATCTCGGTGATCAGCTTGCCCTCGGCCGCGATGCTCAGCAGCACGTAGAAGCCGTCGTTGAACTTGCGCACGGTGTAGGCCAGGCGCCGCCGGCCCATCTTCTCGGTCGCGCGAACTTCGCCCCCGCCGTCCGTCACGTTCTTCTGAAAGCCTTCAATCAGCTTGTCGAGGTCAGCTTCTTCAACGTCTGGCCGGACGATGAACATGATTTCGTAAGTACGATTCATTCTTGCTTCTTTCTGCGAAGTTCTGCTTCGCACCGTGCCGGTCAGCGATCGCCCGGCAAGCGGTTTGGGAAGAGGGACTAGGGACTAGAGGCTAGACCCCGCTGCTTTTCACGCCGCCGGACCGCCTGACGTGCCGTCGGGCCTGCGGTTGAACTCGTTCATGGCTCTGTCGACGCCATCCTTCAAAATCATCTCGACTGCGCTTACCGCCTGGTCGAGCACACCATCCAGCTCCTGCAACAACATCCTGCGCATCGGAGCCAGCAGGTAGTCGACTCCGCCTGCCTTGATCTCGCGTCCACTCGCAGTAGGAGCTTTTCCTACCCCGATGCGGATCCGAATCCATTCCTCCGTGCCCAGCGAACTCAGGATCGACTTGACCCCGTTATGTCCGTTCGCCGAGCCGTTCCGGTTGATCTTGAGCCGGCCCAGCGGAAAGGCCAGCTCGTCGTATAGCACGATCAGGTCTTCTGCCGGACTGGGTATGTCCAGCTCCTTCATCAGCGCGGCCACGGAAAGCCCGCTTAGGTTCATGAAGGTCTCCGGCTTGGCCAGCAGTACATCCTGGCCGGCCAGAGTGGTTCTCGCCGTGAGCGCCCGCCCCCGGCGATTGGCGACCGTCGCACCGCAGCGTTCCGCGATGCGATCGATGGCCAGAAAACCAGCGTTGTGAGGGGTGAACTGATATTCGATTCCCGGATTTCCCAGACCGACGATCAGCTTCATCACTCGCTTCGCTCACAGCTTGCAGTCGGCCGTTACTTCTTCTTCGTATCGGTCTTGGCATCGGCAGCCGGCGCGGCAGCAGGCGCATCACCCTTGCCCTTCTTGGCCACTTCCGGCTCGGCCGCGGCCGGCGCGGCAACATCCGCCGCAGCCTCTTCCTTGATCAGCGTAACGTGCGCGACCAGCGTCTCTTCATCCTCCAGGAACTTGATCGAGCCAGAGTGCGGCAGGTCCGATACATGGATCGCGCCATAAAGCTCCAGCCCTGAAACATCTACGTCCAGGTGGTCCGGAATGTCCGCCGGCAGGCACTCGATCTCGACCTCGCGCAGCACCTGGTCCAGGATGCCGCCAGCCGTCTTCACGCCCACGGCAACGCCCGTGAGCTGTATGGGCACCGAGACCCGCATCGCCTTGTCCATCGCGATCCGCTTGAAATCAATATGCAGCAGCTTGCCCTTGATCGGCTCGTGCTGCCAGTCCACGATCATCGCCTTCACCAGCGCCGCGCCTTCTACGTTCAGATCGAAGATCGTGTTGTGCCCTGACTCCGAATGAAGAATGCGCGTCACCACGCGCGGATCGACCGACACCGCGACCGCATCCTGGCCGGCGCCGTAGACCACGGCGGGAATTTTGCCTTCCACCCGCACCCGGCGCGCGTGGTTCTTGTTGAACTTGCCGGTCCGCGGAGTTGCGACTACTGCATCGAATTTCTGAGAAGCCATGTTGTTTCCTTTCGGGCACGAAGAGCAGTTGCTTCGTTCTATAGCCTGCTTCGCTCCCTTTGCGGTTGGTGCCGCCGAGGGTTAGTTGGTTCATCGTTCATGTTCAGCCGCCGGACCGAGATCCGGCGAGCCAGGGAAAAAGCCAGCCTAGTTGAACAGCGTACTGACGCTGGTCTCCATGTGAATGCTTTCAATAGCCCGGCCCAGCAGGCCCGCGATTGAAAGCACCTTGATCTTGTCCACCTTGCGGGCAGCTTCGCCCAGCGGGATGGTATTGGCCACGACCAGCTCCACGAGTGGCGAGTTGGCGATGTTGTCGATCGCCGGCCCCGAGAGCACGGCGTGCGAAGCGCAGGCATAGACCCGGGTCGCTCCCTCGGCCAGCAGCGCGTCGACCGTTTTGACGAGCGTGCCTGCCGTATCGACGATGTCGTCGAGGATCAGGCAGGTTCGCCCGCGTACATCGCCGATGACATTCATCACTTCCGTCACGTTCATATCGGTCCGCCGCTTATCGACGATCGCCAACGGAACGTCCAGCTTCTTGGCGAAGAATCTCGCCCTCTCCACCCCGCCTGCATCCGGACTCACGACGGTGAGATTGGGCAGGTCGAGATCCCGGAAGTAACCCACCAGCACCGGGCTGGCAAAAAGATGGTCGACGGGGATGTTGAAGAAGCCTTGAATCTGAGCCGCGTGCAGATCGACCAGCAGAGCGCGGTTGGCGCCGGCGGTCGTCAGCAGATCAGCCACGAGCTTCGAGCTGATCGCCACGCGCGGCCGGTCTTTGCGATCCTGCCGGGCGTAGCCGTAGTACGGAATCACGACCGTAATGCGCTGCGCGGATGCCCGCTTCAACGCGTCGATCATGATCAGGAGCTCCATCAGGTGCTGGTCAACCGGCCGGCATGTCGGCTGGATGACAAAGACGTCCGCACCGCGAACGTTCTCGAGCAGCTGAAAATAAATCTCGCCGTCAGCGAATCTCTGCATCCTGGTCTGGCCAAGAGGCACACCGACGAACTGGCAGACTTCTTCGGCGAGCGCCTTGTTGGCCTCGCCGCAGAAGATCTTGAAACGTTTCGCCTCGCTCAGCCGGCCGGCGCGTTTGCGCTCCGGCGCGGCCTTGGCGGGCGGTGTTGCAGGTGCAGCTGCGGGCACGAACAGCGAGGTCTGGTTCAACTCCTCGGTCATCTGTTGGTCGCGCGCTAAATCAGGGGGAAGAACGGCAGTCGTGTCTGGTTGATTCACGTTTGAAACTCCTCAGGCTGTTTGACCTTGGTGGTTCCTGCTGCTGCTGTCTGGTCTTGCTCCGGCATCGTTTGACCGGTACTTCACTAAGAAATAAAGACTCTTGGTTCTTCGGGACAACTTGTACTGCGCGTCAGGTTCAGCGTGTAGTGCAAATAACTCTTACGTCTGCAGCCCCTGGTTTGGGCTGCCTTCGGAAAGATCCCTGGCTACTGCTTCGGGGCGGCTTGCTCAGCCTCGATCGACTCTCTGGCTGGGCGACTAGGATTCGAACCTAGACTAGATGCTCCAAAGGCACCTGACCTACCATTAGTCGATCGCCCAGTAATTGCCGGCCGCCGAGGTCGCATTTCGACCTCCGAGCCGGAAAAATCACTCTGCGAACATTTCACTCCAGTAGAGCGGCCGAGGCATCGTCTTCGTGACAATCACCTGGACACCACACTGCCGGAGCCGTTGTTGAGCGGCATCCGCATCTGCCTCGGTCCGGTAGAGACCAAACAGCGCCGAGCCCGAGCCGGAGAGCGCCGCGTATTCCGCGGAACTTCCAGTAGCCGCATTTCCCATCAAATGTCGCTTGATTTCACGCAGGTGGGGATACTGAGGAAAGACGACCGTTTCAAAGTCGTTTTCGATCCCGGTGCGGACAAGCGCGAGAAGGGAGTTCTCGGCTAGATCATCCTCGATTCCGCTCCTGTCCTCAGCTTCAGGACGTGTGTGATGTTGCTCACTGGAGTGCCCATGCAGGTTCCCAGGACTGTTTTGCGGGCGTCCTTCTTCTTGCGGAAGGCCCCGTGCAGAACTCGGATCGGGAAAGATACCGGAGGCGCCAGACTTGCCGTTCGGAACTTCCCGGGGGAAGACAGACGAATAAGTGCGGCTCAACTCCTCTATCGTATCGCGAAGCGGGAGATCGTGCAAATCGCCATCGGAAGACTTCTTCGCCTGCGCCTGCACCAGCCGCGCATCCCACTCCCGGAAGGCCGCGGGCGTCGAAACGCCGTGGCCGGGCAGCGCGATCACGCAGGGGATCGAGGTTTCCCCCCGGAGCGTCAGGTCCGGGACCGGCTGCACGAGCTGTCCCCGGTCGCGGCCCAGCACGGCGCCGCCGACCAGAAATAGCGGTACGTCCGAGCCGACGCCGGCCGCCAGCTCCAGCCGCGTCTCCTCGGGCAGCCTGAGGTCAAGTTCCTTCTCGAGCCCCAGCAGCGCCGCCGCCGCGTTCGCCGATCCAGCCCCCATGCCCCCCTGAATGGGCAGATTCTTCTGGATGTGCATGGCGACCTCCGCCGCAAGGCCAAGCCGGCGGAGTGTCAGCTCGACCATCTTCCACGCGGTGTTTCGCGCGTCGGTAGGCACGTGCGGGTGGTTGGTCGTCATGCGGATCGAGGTTCCGTCCGCCGGACGCGCCGTCAGCGTGACCACGTCGTGCAGCGCCAGCGTCTGGTAGAGCGTCACCAGCCCGTGAAAACCGTCAGGACGCGGCGGCCCGATCGCCAGCCCCAGGTTGATCTTCGAGTAGGACCGGACGCGCGTTGCCATCTTCCGCCGCTATGCCTTGCCCGCGAGCTGGCGCAGCACGTACTGCAGGATGCCGCCGTGCTGGTAGTAGAGGATCTCCTGCGGCGTGTCGATGCGCACAGTCGCCGGGAACTCGGTGGTGGTTCCGGTCTGGTTCTCAGCCCTGACCGTGATGTTCTTGCCTGCGGCGAACTTGCTGTCGAGCATCTCTTTCAGCCCGGTGATCTCGAAGATCTCCTCGCCCGTGAGGCAGAGCGTTTCAGCCGATTCGCCGGGCTCGAACTGCAGCGGCAGGATGCCCATCCCGACCAGGTTGGAGCGGTGGATGCGCTCGTAGCTCTCCGCGATGACGAAGCGGATGCCGAGCAGGCGCGGACCTTTGGCGGCCCAGTCGCGCGACGAGCCGGAGCCGTACTCCTTGCCGGCGAGGATGCCGAGCGGCGTGCCGCGCCTGGCGTACTCGACCGACGCGTCGTAGATCGACATCTGCGTCAGCTCAGGCAGGATACGGGTCACGCCGCCCTCGGTGCCGGGCGCCATCTTGTTGCGCAGGCGCACGTTGGCGAAGGTGCCCCGGACCATGACCTCGTGATTGCCGCGGCGGCTGCCGTAGCTGTTGAAGTCCGCGGGCGCGACGCCGTGCTCGGTGAGGTACTTGCCCGCGGGACCGTTCAGCTTGATGGAGCCGGCCGGGGAGATGTGGTCGGTGGTGACGGAGTCGCCGAGTACGGCGAGGCAGCGGGCGGCGCGGATGTCCTCAACCGGCGCCGGGGTGGCCGGCATGCCGTCGAAGTAGGGCGCCTTGCGGATGTAGGTGGAGTCCGGCTCCCAACCGTAGGTGGCGCCGGAGGGGAAGGTCAGGTTCTGCCAGTTCTGGTCGCCGTCGCTGACGGTGGAGTATTGCTGCTTGAACATCTCCGCGCCGATGGAGTTGAGGACCGTCTCGGCGACCTCCTGCTGCGTGGGCCAGATATCCGCGAGCATCACCGGCTGGCGGCCGTGGTCGTAGCCGATGGGTTCGGTGGCGAAGTCGTGGTTGATGGTGCCGACCAGCGCGTAGGCGACGACCAGCGGCGGGCTCATGAGGTAGTTGGCGCGGACCTCGGGTGAGATACGGCCCTCGAAGTTGCGATTGCCGGAGAGCACCGACACTGCGACCAGGCCATGGTCCTCAATGGCTTTGCTGACATCAGTGGGCAGCGGACCGGAGTTGCCGATGCAGGTGGTGCAGCCGTAGCCGACCACCTGGAAGCGAAGCTGGTCGAGATACGGCATGAGGCCGGCCTTGACGTAGTAGTCGGTGACCACGCGCGAGCCGGGCGCGAGCGAGGTCTTGACCCAGGGCGGGGTGCGCAGACCCTTCTCCACAGCCTTCTTAGCGAGCAGCCCGGCGGCCATCATGACGTAGGGATTCGAGGTGTTGGTGCAGGAGGTGATGGCGGCGATGACGATGGAGCCGTGATCGAGGTAAAGCTCGGGGTCGACGCCATAACGGGCCTTGACGCTGGTCACCGGCGCCTCGATGTGGACGACGCTCGAACCCTCAGTCAAGGTCGAGACCGGGATCAGTTCGCCTTCGAGAGGCAGGTGCGCGGGGGTGCCGGGGGACGGCGCACCGAGGCTGGAGGTGACGTCGCCGGTGGCGGACATATGGCCGCCCTCACCCTCCCAGCGGACCATCTGGCGCACGGCCGAGCGGTTGCCGTTGGGGCCGAGCAGGTTGGGCAGCTGCTGCTGGAAGCTGGCCGCGGTGCCCGAGAGCAGGACGCGATCCTGGGGGCGCTTGGGGCCGGCCACTGACGGCTCGACGGTGGAAAGGTCGAGCGAGAGGGTGGCGGAGTAGGTCGCCTCGGGAGCGTCGGGCGTGTGGAAGAGGCCCTGCGCCTTCATGTAGGCCTCAACCAGCGCGATGTGCTCGGGCGACCTGCCGGTCAGCGCGAGGTAGGCCAGGGTCTCCTTGTCGACGGGGAAGATGCCGCAGGTCGCACCGTACTCGGGCGCCATGTTGGCGATGGTGGCGCGGTCGGCGAGCGGGAGCTCGCCGATGCCGGGGCCGTAGAACTCGACGAACTTGCCGACCACACCCAGCTTGCGCAGGGCCTCGGTGACGGTAAGCACCAGGTCCGTGGCGGTGGTGCCTTCGCGGAGCTTGCCGGTGAGCCGATAGCCGACGACCTGCGGGACGAGCATGGAGACGGGCTGCCCGAGCATGGCGGCCTCGGCTTCGATGCCGCCCACCCCCCAGCCGAGGACGCCCAGACCGTTGACCATGGTGGTGTGGGAGTCGGTGCCGACGAGGGTGTCGGGGTAGGCGGTGACGGTGCCGTCGGCGGCGGGGGCGGTGGTGAAGACCACGCGGGCGAGGTACTCGAGGTTGACCTGGTGGCAGATGCCCATGCCGGGCGGCACGGCGGAGAAGTTATGGAAGGCGGTCTGGCCCCACTTCAGGAAGGCGTAGCGCTCGCGGTTGCGCTGGAACTCGAGTGCGGCGTTCATGTCGTAGGCGTTGACGGTGCCGAACTCGTCCACCTGGACGGAGTGGTCGATGACCAGCTCCGCGGGCTGGAGCGGGTTGATCTTGTCGGGGTTGCCCCCGAGGTCGCGCATGGCGTCCCGCATGGCGGCCAGGTCGACGATGGCGGGCACGCCGGTAAAGTCCTGCATGAGGACGCGGGCGGGCATGTAGGCGATCTCGCGGGAGGGTTCGGCCTTGGCGTCCCACTGGGCGAGGAACTTGATGTCGTCGGCGGTGACGGTGCGGCCGTCCTCGTGTCGGAGCAGGTTCTCGAGCAGGATGCGGAGCGAGAAGGGCAGGCGGGTGAGGTCATAGTCCTTGAGCGCCGGAAGCGAGAAATAGCTGACCGTCTGTTTGCCGGAGTGGAGGACGGATTTCGAACCGAACGAATCTGGATGCATGGAAGTCTATTTTCCTGTGGCGCCGGCGCGTGGCCGAGAGCGCGGATGTGCTGCGATTGAGTCTGCGGCTGGAGAGAGGCTATGTACCCCCCCTCCCCCCTTGAAGTATGCAAAGTATTCAAAACACGCAGCTTAGGTCTGGACTTGGTATACCTGGGTCTGGACTTCGCCTGTCCCCCGACCGCTGTGCGGCACCGTCCGCCTCAAAAGGAGGCTCCCCGAGGAAGCCGTTTGTCAAGTTTTCGGGGGCGCGAAATGCAGGTCCAAAGGTGACCGAGGCCAGCCTAGGCGGGAGAGCGGCCGCGATCGCGGCGACCATGGCGGAAGCGCTTGATGAAGGGGCGGCCGGAGCGGCGGGTGAGCACTCGACGGAGCATAACGTCATTCTAAGCGGTTCCGGGTTTACTTGAGAAGAGGAAAGATACCGGCGCGGCGTTTCGCGATCCGCCGGCAGGCATCTCACCCTATTGAAGCTCTGCGAGGGTCCGGGTTATGAGAACGTTTTCAAATTTGGCGGGATGGACGACGGCCGGGGTGACTGCCCTGGCGCTAATGCTCGGGTCGAGCGGCTGCAAGAGCAATAACGCGCCGGCGCCGATTGTGGACGCGAACAATGGGCCCGACCCGGCGGCGGCGAACCTGGCGCCGGTCGACCCGAACGCGCCGGGCAACACACAGGGGAATACGACGCAGGGCACGGGCTCAGCGCCGGCTGCAAGACAGCCCAGCGGAAGGGTGCTGGGGCAGAGGTCGTATCCCGACAACCAGGCCAGCGGCGAGCAGTATCCGGAGCAAAACCAGAACCAGCCGCAGTACCAGCAGCAGGGTCAGTATCCGCAGCAGGGGTACCCGCAGCAGGGGTATGGACAGCAGAGTGCGGGCGACCCGAACTACGACCAATATGAGCAGAATGTGGACGCGGGCCAGCAGGCGCTCTACGCGGACCAGGCGCCGCCGCCGCTGCCGGAGTATCAGCAGCCAGAGTTGACCGCGCCGAACGATGAGTGGACGCCGGGCTACTGGTACTACGGACCGCAGGGCTACTACTGGGTTCCGGGCGCGTGGGTAGCGCCGCCTTACCAGGGAGCGCTCTGGACGCCGGCGTACTGGGGGTTTGTCGGCGGCAGGTACCGCTTTCACCACGGGTTCTGGGCGCGGCACGTCGGCTTCTATGGCGGCATTCCGTATGGCTACGGGTATACCGGCGTGGGATACGAAGGCGGCTACTGGAACGGTGGGTCGTTCTTCTATAACCGCAACGTGAACCGGGTGAACGTGGCGGTGGTGCGCACTGTGTACGAGCGCAACGTGCCGGTGGTGAACGTGAACAACCGGGTGAGCTACAACGGCCCGGGCGGCTGGCAGGCGCGGCCGCGGCCGGAAGAGCTGGCCGTGCTGCACGAACAGCGGATTCCGCCCATGCAAGTGCAGATGCACCAGGTGCAGGAGGCAGGCAGCAACCGGCAGCAGTTCTACGCGGAGAATCACGGGCATCCGGCGGTAGTTGCAGTGGCGGCACATCTGCCCGCGGACCGTACTCCGCCGGAACCGTTGCGTGCGCAGCCGGCGGGTCAGCCTGTGCAGGGCGCGCGGCCGGGGCAGGTGGGGGGCTTCGGGCAGCAGGGACTACAGCAGCGGAATGAGCAGGCGCAGCAGCAGCAGCAGTTGCAGCAGCGGCAGCAGCAGGCGAACCAGGCGCAGCAGAACCGTCTGCAGCAAAATCAGGCGCAGCAGGATCTGGAGCGGCAGCAGCAGGCCAACCAGCGCACGCAGGAGCTGCAGCGGACGCAGCAGCAGAATCTGCAACAGCAGAATTTGCAGCAACAGAACCAGCAGCGCCAGAACCTGCAGCGCCAGCAGCAGACCAACGCGCCACGCAATCAGCCGGCACAACCCCAGACAGTACAGCCCCAGCCGCAGCAACAGCAGCGGTTGCAGCAGCAGGAGCAGCTGAGAACGCAGCCGAACACACAACGCCAGCCGACGGTACAGGAGCAACAGCAGAGCAATCCGCTCCGGCAGCAGCAACAGCAGCAGGTAAGGACACCGCAGCCGCAGCAGCAGCGTGAGGTCCAGCCGCAGCGCGAGCCGGCGCCGGCCGTCCAACCGCAGCGGGAGACCGCGCCGCCGCAGCCGCGGGTACAGGCTCCTCCGCCACAGCCGCGTACGGCTCCTCCGCCGCCGCAGCCGCGTACGGCTCCTCCGCCGCCGCAGCCGCGTACCGCTACGCCGCCGCCGCAGCCGCGCACGGCACCGGCGCCTGAACCTCATGCGGCGCCTCCGGCTGCGCATCCGGCCCCCGCGCCGGCGAACAAGCCGCCGGTCGCTAACGGGGAGCGCCCGCACAGCCGCTAAGGGCTTGCGCGGGGCGGTTGCAGGGTGTTCGAACCTAAGGAGGGTACCGATGAAGCCGTCGAACATTGTCTGGGGTGCGGGGTTAGTACTGGCCGGCCGCATTGCGCTGGGCAGCATGGGGGCGCAGGTACAGCCGGGGGGTCAGGCGCAAACGCAAGCGCAGACACAGACCCAATCCAGCCCCGCGGCACCGGCGGCCAAGCCAGCCAAGCCGAGTGCGGCGAAGCGGAAGGGCCAGCAGCAGCGGACGGTGAACGGGGCAGTACAGGTGATTCCGCTGGAATCGACACCGCCGAGCGGCCCTACGCCGCCGGGGGCCGAGGCACAGCAGAAGGCAGCGGACCAAGCGTTACTGCGGCAGCAGCAGGCGCAGTCCAACCAGGCCGCGCAGGTGACCAACAAGCAGGTGCAGACGGCGCAGCAGCAGATCGACAAGCAGCAGAGTGAGCCGCGGATCCAGGACGCTCCGGGGCCGGCGCAGACCGGGGTGGTGCCCGCGGCGGGCGGCGCGCAGGTGTTGCCGGTGAACACGAACGACCGCATCCAGGATGCGCCGGGGCCGGCGCAGACGGTGCCGCAGCCGTTGGCGGCGCCGCAACAGGCGGTTCCGCAACAGGTTGCACCGCAACAGGCGGTGCCGACACAGGCAGTGCCGCAGCAGCAGCAGCCCGTGCAGACGCCGCAGAGTACACCGCCGGTGGGGTAGAGATTACGGCCTTGCGGAGAGCGGCCGCCGAGGTATGGGTCGGGCCTTTGGGCCTTGGTTTTCAGGGGTTCTTGAACCCAGCCCTGCGGGCTGGGCTGATATGGATCGGGCTTTTGGCCCTCAACGACGGGGCTTCGGCTCAGGCCTCGGCGGCGGGCGGCGCCTCGGCGGGCTTGGGCGGCGCGGGGGCGGCTACCTTCTTGGGAGCGGGGGGCTGCTGGACTTCGGCCTTGCGCGCGGGGGCGAGGATAGCGTGCAGCGTGGTGCCTTCCATGCGCGGCATGAACTCCACCAGGCCGGAGTCGCCGATATCGAGGATCAGGCGATTGATGATCTTGTAGCCGAGGTCGCGGTGCGCCATCTGGCGGCCCTTGAAACGCAGCGAGGCCTTGACCTTGTCGCCTTCGCCGAGGAAGCGGATGGCCATGTTCTTCTTGGTCTGGTAGTCATGCTCGTCCACGGTGACCGAGAACTTGACTTCCTTGATGGTGATGACCTTCTGCTTCTTGCGCGCGGCGCGGTCGGACTTATCCTTCTCGTAGAGGTACTTGCCGTAGTCCTGTATCTTGCAGACGGGCGGGACGGCGTTGGGCGAGATCTCGACGAGGTCGAGCGAGCGCTCGCGGGCCATCTTGAGAGCTTCAAAGGGGGCCATGACGCCGAGTTGTTCGCCATTCTCGTCGATGACGCGGATTTCGCGGGCGCGAATGCGCTCATTGGTGCGGATGAAGGATTTTACGGAACGCTTATCGATCGGTGGAATAGGTAGCCTCCACAGCGGGCCCGAGGGCGATCGCCATGCATGGGTTAGGGGTTGGGGTCTTCAAAGAGACGAAGCCGGTGGGTCGACTGCGCAATGCGTCGTATCGTGGAGTATAGCACTTGCGTTCAAGATGGAACGTTGACTTTATGACCGTTCATGATGACCCTGATCGCGCACTTGTTTGATGCCGGGCAGTCGGCAGGGGCGATGGTTTCAGAGGCGGGCGGCTTGCGGCTTTGCGCTTCTGCGTGGATGATGAGACTGCAAAACGAGTTGAGGAGAAGAGATGAAGCGTCGCATTCTGCTGGTGGATGATGAAGTGGCCGTGTTGCTGACGATGAAGGCAGTGCTGGAGATCAGCGGGTTTGACGTGGACACGGCGGCCAGCGCGCGCGAGGGTAAGAGCCGGCTGAAGACGCGCACCTACGACATGGTGATCACGGATATGCGGATGGAGTCGGACGAGGCGGGGCGCGAGGTGATTGTGGCGGCGCGGACGGCGCCCTACCATCCGGCGGTGGCGCTGTTGACGGCGTTTCCACTGGAAGAGGAAGACGCGCTGAACATGGGCGCGGACAAGATGCTGGTGAAGGCGACGCATACGCGGGTGCTGCTGCAGCAGCTGGACAAGCTGATGGAATCGCATGCGGCGAAGCTGAAGAAGCTGGAGTCGCAGGGACCGGCGGCGGGGCTGGCGGCGGGCTTTGCGGCCGGGATGGCCGCGGCGGAGGCGGCGACTGTGAAGCCGCGGGTGAAGGCGGCGGCGAACGGGGTCGCGAAGGCGGCGGGCAATGGGGCCGCGAAGGCGGCGAACGGGACGGGCAAGGCGGCGCCGGGGAAGCTGCCGGGCAAGAAGGCTGCGGTGAAGAAGAGTGCGGGCAAGAAGGCGGCGGCCAAGCGGGGCTGATGAGCCGGGAGTGGCAGACCGGAGAACGGCGGGGCGAAGAACTGCGGGGCGAGGAGCGGCGGGGCGGAGCGCGCGGGCTGGCCGGCGCGACGCTTAGCGGGCGGTGTGGGCCTTGATGTATTTGCGCAGGTCCTGGTTGATATCGAGACACTTGGTGACGCCGGACTCGAGCATGCCGAGCCAGTCCGAGGCGGGCTCCTTGAGGTCAGCGGTGGAGAGCAGGTAGCTGGTCTGGACGATGATCTCGAGGGCGTTGGAGAGGTCGTGGGCGAGGCGGCGGATCTCGAGCGCGAGGTCTTCGGGGATGGTTTCGGTGGAGGCGGCGATCGTATTGTCAGGGTTGCTGGAAGTGGACATGCGGCTCCGGGTTTCAGCTTTGCTTCCACGTTGGAGCGGGACGATCCCGGGACCAAGGCAAGCGCAAGGCAAGTGTAACGGGAGAGACGGGTTCGAATTGACAGCGGACGCATTTTTTGCGAACATCCAAGTTGCAGAGTCGGCTTGGGCAGGTGATTCCGGGTCGTCTCTGTGGCAGGACAGCAGTGCCGTAGTGGCGGAATTGGCAGACGCGCGTGGTTCAGGTCCACGTACTCGCAAGGGTGTGGGGGTTCGAGTCCCTTCTTCGGCACCAACTATTCGAAGCATGGCATGGAGCCCTGACGGGCGACCAAAGCATGCTGGATCAAAAAAGACCCCTCCCGCCGAGGGGTCTTTTCCTATCCGGCGCAAGACGCAGTGAGGGATGATGCCTAATATTCTCGACCGGATCATGTCGCGCACGCTGCTGACGGTGCTGGATCGCAAGGCGACGGCGGACGTTCCGCAGCTGGAGCGGCAGGCGGCGGCGCATCAGCCACGCGGTTTTCGGGCGGCGCTGCGCAAGGTGGCGAGCGAGGGGCCGGCGGTGATCGCGGAGATGAAGCGCGCGTCGCCATCGCGGGGCATGCTGCGCGAGGACTACCGGCCGGTGGACATCGCCAAGGGGTACCAGCAGGTGGGCGCGGCGGCCATCTCCGTGCTGACGGACGTGGATTTCTTCAAAGGCTCGCTGGCGGACCTGGCGAAGGTGTCGGAGACGGTGACGATCCCGGTGCTGTGCAAGGACTTCATTCTGGATCCGTTTCAGATCCTGGAGGCGCGTGCGTCGGGGGCGGATGCGGTGCTGCTGATCGTGGCGGCGCATGCGGACGGTGACCTGGCGGCGCTGGCGGCGGAGGCGCGGCGAATGAGCCTGGACGTGCTGTGCGAGGTGCACGATCACATGGAGCTCGAGCGGGCGATGGACCTGGGCTTTGAGACGATCGGGGTGAACAGCCGCGACCTGACCACGATGCAGGTGGACATGACGACGCACCTGGAGATGGCGCACTGGCTGCCGGACAACGTGCTTCGGGTGGCGGAGAGCGGCATCCGGACGCCGGCAGATCTCGAGCGCCTGCTGGGCGTGGGCTACGACGCGTTCCTGGTGGGCGAGGCGTTCATGCGGCAGCCGGAGCCGGCCGCGGCGCTGGCGCTGCTGCTGGAACGGGACTTTGCGACGGAGTTGCGAGGGCAGTGGTAGACGGCTCCGAGACGGCGCGGCGGTGGGTGAAGATCTGCGCCAACACCAATGTTGACGATGCGCTGCGGGCGGCCGAGCTGGGTGCGGATGCGGTGGGCTTCGTGTTTGCGCCCAGCGTGCGCCGGGTGACGGTGGCTGAGGTCAAGCTGATGACGGAGGCGCTGCCAGCGGGCGTCGAGAAGGTAGGGGTGTTTGGCGTGGGCACTGCAGAAGCGATAGCAGAGGCCGCGGACGAAGCCGGGCTGGACGCGGTGCAACTGCACGGGGGCGTGGACCTGGAGTTCGCGCGCCGGTTGCGGAAGCTGCTGGCGGCAGGTCTAGAGATCATCCAGACGGTGCACTGGAGCGTGGAGCAGGACGGGGCTTCGGCGAAAAGGGTGGCTGAACAGCTGGCGGCGATCAAGCGCGAGGGCATCAGCGGGCGGGTGCTGGTGGACGCCCGGGTGGGAGCTTCGGCGGGCGGGGGGACGGGCAGGAGCTTCGACTGGGAGAGTGCGCGGGAGGTGCTGCGAAGCCAGCCGGGGCTTAGGGTGATCGTGGCCGGCGGACTGGCGCCGGAGAATGTGGCGGAGGCGATTCGGGTGCTCGGGCCCTGGGGTGTGGATGTGGCGAGCGGGGTGGAGTCGGGGCCGGGACGCAAGGACTGGGAGAAGCTGCGGCGCTTCATAGAAAACGCCCGGAGAGCCTGACTTGCTGGGCTCGACCCGGGCGATCTTTGATGTTCAGTTTGCGTGTTCTATCTGGGTGTTCAATGCGGACCCAATATGGGGGCAGTACGTTGCCGATGCGATTAGTGGTGCGCGACCGGGGTGTGCTCGTGGAATGAGATGGTGTGCTCGTGCAGACGAGGACTGCGGTCGTGAAAGAGATTCGGGCGAACCCGCGTGCCGTTGCTCTGGACGGGGTGTGCGGACGCGATGGCCGGGCTGAAGGTGAGCGCCAGTACCGCGAGAATCGTGAGCTTATTCATAGGACCCTCTCCATTTCTGCTTATGTGACGCGGCAGGGTGGGAGCCGGATTCATGAATTCTGATCGCGGCTTGGATGCTTCGCGGCTTTGGGAACGTTGCCGGGCTGCTAACTTTTTTGAATCGTTTCGGGTGCTCCTGGGTGATCGAGCAGGCCAGACGGGCGCTGCAGGGGGGGAACCGTGCCGATCCGATTTGCTACCCGAAGGCGTCCCCTTCCGGAACCCAGGCCCATTTTGTACCGATTCTCCACTCATCCCTCTGCTATGCTATGGCGAAGGAAAATCGAATATGCTCGCCGCCATGGTGCTGCTCGAAGTACTGGTTCTGGTCGCCGTCGTCGCGCTGCTGCTGCGTAAGGGTTCGAGCGCCGGCCAGGACGTACCACAGGACCCGCGCCAGGCGCAGGTGCCCGACCAGCTGGCCCGGCTGGAGACAAAATCCGACACCCGCGCCGAGCTGCTGGACAACCACCTGCGGGCGGCGCTGACGCAGATCCGGACCGATCTTTCGACGGAGGCCCAGGCCACACGGGAGGCGGATGCGGCGGCCGCGGCGGCGCTGCGCGGCGAGATCGCCCGCTCGGTCACGGCGCTGGGCGCGACGCTCCATACGGGGCTGGACAGCTTTCGCGCCGACAACAAGTCTTCGGCGGAGGCGCTGCGCAGCGCGATCCAGCACAATCTCGACGCGCTGGCGCAGCGGCTGTCGAGTTTCATCGCTGACAGCGCGCGCCACCAGGCGGAGGCTCAGGCGGCGCTGCACACCAGGCTGAGCGAGCTCAGCGCGTCCAACAGCACGCACCAGGACAAGCTGCGCAGCACCATGCAGGAGCGGCTGGACGCGTTGAACGAAAGCAATGCCAGGAAGCTTGAAGACATGCGTCACACGGTCGACGAGAAGCTGCACGCAACGCTGCACACGCGGCTGACGGAGTCGTTCGGGCAGGTGACGGACCAGCTGAACAAGGTGCATACGGGGCTGGGCGAGATGTCCAAGCTGTCGGAGGGAGTGGACGACCTTTCGCGCATCTTTACCAACGTGAAGTCGCGCGGCGGCTTCGCCGAGGTGCAGCTCGGGATGCTGCTGGAGCAGATGCTGGCACCCTCGCAGTTCGTGCGCAATGCACGGGTCAAGTCGAACACGCTGGAGGTGGTGGAGTTCGCGGTGCGCTTTCCGGGCCACAGCGGCGACACGCTGCTGCCGATCGACGCCAAGTTCCCGCGCGAGGACTGGGAGCGGCTGGAGAACGCCTACTCGGCCAACGATCCGGAGCTGCTCACGGCCGCGGGGAGGGCGTTCGAGGCGGCTATCCGGACGGAGGGCAAGCGCATCTGCGAGAAGTACATCAACCCGCCGCGCACGACGCCGCACGCCATCATGTTCCTGCCTACGGAAGGCCTGTACGCGGAGGTGATGCGGCGCGATGCGCTGCAGGCGGAGATCCAGTCCAAGTGCCACGTCACCATCGCCGGGCCGTCGACGCTCTCTGCGATTTTGACCAGCTTCCAGATGGGATTCCACATGCTGGCGCTGCAGGAGAAGGGCGACGAGGTGTGGAAGGTGCTGGAGTCCGCGAAGACGGAGTTCGGCAAGTTTGAACTGCTGATGAACAAGGTGGAGGGCAACGTGACCACGATCCAGAACACGCTGCATGACGTTGGAGTTCGAACGCGGGCGATCAACCGGACGCTGCGCGAGGTGAGTGATCACTCCTCGCAGCCGCTTCTGGACACGGCGGGAGCGAGCCCCTTGCGCCTGGTCGCAAACGCGGACGAGTAGCCTGGCTTACTTGCGAAGTCCCAGGCGTTGCGCTGCGGCATCGAGTTCAGCCTGGGTTTTGAAGAACTGCTTGCCGGGATTGGACTGCGGGAAGTAGCGGATCACGATCTCGGGGTCGTCGACTGAGTCGTCGATGCCGTTTTTGAGGTTGTAGCCCAGGGCGCGAACCAGGGCGAGCGAGCCCTCGGCGCCGCTCTCGTTGCCGGAGTCGGCGACGATGGCATAGGCGCTGGTGCCCTTGCGGCAGCTGTAGACGACGGCGAAATCGCCAAGCGCTACGCCGGCCTGGCGGGCGACACGGCCCTGGACCACGTAGTTGATGCGGGTCGCGTCCACATAGCGGCGCGGGTCTTCCATGCGGTGATTGGCCTTGTCGGCGAAGTCGGTCTGCGAGACGTAGTAGCCGGGGTAGGGATCGCCGGGCTTCTGGACGGTGGGTGGGCCGCCGTCATAGTCGGTCATGTAGCCGACCACCTCTCCGGGATGTGGGCTGCCCGGCGGCGCGAGGGCGTGCTTCAGGATGTCGAGCGTCTTTCGTCCCTTGGGGCCGTAGGCGTTGGGCGCGCCGTCGACGTCGATGTCCATCTTGACGCGAATCTCCACAGCGCGATGATTGCCATCGGTGACGGTGCGCGCATCTTTGGTGGCGGTGCAGGGCGGCGGCGGGGCGGGGGAGACATGCCCGGATGCACTTTGCGAAGAGCCTGGGTGCGACGCTGCCTGGCAGCCGGCCAGGGCGGCGGCGGCCATCAGCAATGAGCCTGCGAGTGACGGTAGACCTAAGCGATTCATTGAGTAAATGTCGGTCTCCACAACGTCACTCTGGTAGACGCTTGGGACCGCCTTCGGGACTCTGCCGGCGATGCACGGGCGCCACTTCTCCTCACTCGCCCCCGGCGTTTGGTTTACACTCGGCAAGGCGCTTTGTTTCCGCGCAGGTTCAGCTGATGAGCGGGCGCCGGGGCATTGCAGACCACGAGTTTTGAGACATCAATTTTCAGGGATCAAGGAGATACAAATGGCAGCAGTAGATGAGAAGGTCAAGCAGATCATTGTCGAACAGCTTCAGGTGGATGAAGCCGAAGTGACTCCGGGGGCAAGCTTCCAGGAAGATCTGGGTGCGGATTCGCTGGACGTGGTCGAGCTGGTCATGCAGTTTGAAGAGGCCTTCGACATTCAGATTCCGGACGAAGACGCAGAGAAGATCAAGACGGTTAAAGATGCGGTGGACTACATCGAGAAGAACCAGAAAGGCAAGTAATCAAGCGTATGCCAGAGCCAAAGCAGCGGCTGCCCCAGGTGGTTGAACAGCGCCGAGTCGTCGTGACCGGGATCGGGCTGATCTGCGGCGTGGGCAAGACGGCTCCCGAGGTGTGGGAGGGCCTGCTCGCGGGACGCAGCGGCATGGCCGAGATCAAGTCGTTCGACCTGACCGGGCACTCGGTGCGTTTTGCCGCGGAGGTGAAGGACTTCGATCCGCTGCTCTTCGTGGACAAGAAGGAATCGCGCAAGATGGGGCGATTCATTCATCTCGCGCTGGCCGCGTCGGCGGAGGCGATGGCGCACTCCGGCCTGGTGATCGACGAGAGCAACCGGGACCGGTTCGGGGTGCATATCGGGTCGGGAATCGGGGGCTTCGACGTGATCGAGCGGGAGCACTCGGCGATGCTGGCCGGGGGGCCGCGCAAGATCTCTCCGTTCTTCATTCCGGGCTCGATCGTAAACCTGGCGGCGGGCCACGTTTCAATCAAGTACAACGCGCGGGGGCCGAACGAGGCTACGGCGACTGCCTGCACGTCGTCGGCGCACTCTATCGGCGATGCGTTTCGGATCATCCAGCGCGGGGATGCGGACGCGATGATCGCGGGGGGGACGGAGGCTGCGATCACGCCGATGGGCGTGGGGGGGTTTGCGGCGATGAAGGCGCTCTCGACGCGCAACGACGATCCGCAGCACGCGTGCCGGCCGTGGGACAGGGATCGCGACGGCTTCGTGGTGGGCGAGGGCGCGGGCATCCTGATCTGCGAGGAGCTGGAGTTTGCGAAGGCGCGCGGGGCCAGGATCCTGGCGGAGATCATCGGCTACGGCATGTCCGCGGACGCGTTCCACATGACCGGGATGGCGCCCGAAGGCGAGGGCTGCGCGCGGGCCATGCGGGCGGCGCTGAAGGTGGCAGGGCTGGAGCCGTCGGCCATCGACTACGTGAACGCGCACGCGACCTCAACGCCGCTGGGGGACGCGATGGAGTCGAAGGCGATTGAGAATGTGTTTGGCGAGAAGGCGCTGAGCCATGAACTGCTGGTGAGCTCGACGAAGTCGATGACGGGCCACCTGCTGGGCGGCGCCGGCGGGCTGGAGGCGGGCATCACGATTATGGCGATGCTGGACCAGATTGCGCCGCCGACGATGAACATCGTGGACCTGGACCCGGAGTGCCGGCTGAACTACGTGCCGAACACGCCGGTGAAGGCGAAGATCGACTACAGCTTGTCGAATTCGTTTGGGTTCGGCGGCACGAACGGGTCGCTGGTGTTTCGGCGCTGGACTGAATAGCTGTACTGGAATAGCTCGCGGGGAGTCAGGCTTTGCCGAGTTCGATGAGGCGGACGCCCGCGATGGCCTCGACTGCTTTGAGTGCGGTGATGGCGGGGGCGGCGGCCTGCGGATTGGGAACGTCGATCTGGACGACGGCGAGCGCCTGGCCGGGCGGGACTTTCTGCGCGCGGGCGGTGCGCGCGGGTTCCGAAGTGCGAGCGGAGTCTGCGGCGCGGCCGAGCGCGAAGTTGGCAATGTTGATCTGCTGCTCGCCGAGGATGGTGCCGATGCGGCCGACGACACCGGGCACGTCGTGGTTGCGGATGGCGAGCAGGGTGCCGTTGAGCGGCGCTTCGATGTCGATGCCGTCGTAGGTGAGCAGGCGGGGCGAGGTGCCGTGCAGCACGGTGGCGGAGGCGCTGGTGCCGCCTCCCTGCTCGCCGGGAGCGGCCCCGGAGGTGTGCAGGGTGAGCTTGAGCACGGAGCCGGAGCCGCCGGCGACGAACTCGCGTTTGTCTTCCTGGATGCGGATGCCGCGCTCCTGCGCAATGGCGGCGGCGTTGATGCGGTTGACGGAGTTTACGCCTTCGGTGTCGGCGAAGATGCCGGCGATGGCGGCGTTGCGGATGAGGTCGGTCTTGCCTTGCGCGATGCGTCCGGTGTAGGTGAGCTGCACGGTTTCGAGGTGGCCGGCGGCGGAGTGGGAGAGAAACTGGCCGAGGCGGGTGGCCATCTCGATATAGGGCGCGACCTCGAGGTACTCCTCGTGCGAGAGCGAGGGCAGGTTGACGGCGTTCTGGACGACGCCGAGCTTGAGATAGTCGCGGACCTGCATGGCGAGCTGGATGCCGATGGCCTCCTGCGCCTCGTCCGTGGCACCGGCGATGTGGGGCGAGAGCAGAACGTTGGGCAGGGCGAAGTAGGGCGAATCTTTGAGCGGCTCCTGGTGGAAGACGTCGAGGGCGGCGCCGGCGACGGTGCCGGACTGGAGCGCCGCGGCCAGGGCAGAGTCGACGATGAGCTCGCCGCGCGCGCAGTTCACGATGCGGACGCCGGGCTTCATGATGGCGATGGACTGGGCGTTGATCATGCCTTCGGTCTGGGTGGTCAGGCCGACGTGCAGGGTGAGGAAGTCGGAGGAGTTGAAGACCTGGTCGAGCGAGGTGAGGGTGACGCCGTTCTCGCGCGCGATGACGGGAGCGAGGAAGGGGTCGTAGGCGATGAGCTCCATGCCGAAGGCGGCGGCGCGGCGGGCGACTTCGAGGCCAATGCGGCCGAGCCCGACGATGCCAAGGGTCTTGCCGCGGAGCTCCGAGCCCTGGAGCGACTTCTTGTCCCACTTGCCGGCGTGCATGGTCTCGTTGGCGACGGGGATCTTGCGGCACATCGCGATCATGAGGCCGAGGGTGAGCTCGGCGACGGCGACGGCGTTGGCGCCGGGGGTGTTCATGACGACGATGCCGCGATGGGTGGCGGCTGCGGTGTCGATGTTATCCACGCCCACGCCGGCGCGGCCGATGACGCGGAGCGAGGGCGCGTGCTCGAGGAGTGCGGCGTCCACCTGGACAGCGGAGCGGACGATGAGGGCGTCGGCGTCCTTGAGCTCGTCGACCAGCGAGGTGATCCTGTCGGCGGTGATGCAGGTCCAGCCGGGTTCGGCGTTGAGGATGGCGAGGGTGGCGGGCGAGACTTTTTCAGCGAGTACGATTTTCAAGCGGAGTCCTCGGGCGGAGGGTACCCCCACCCCCGGTTAATTGCGCAAATATTTCAAAACATTGGACTTGGGTGTTGCTCAAAGGGTTGAAATGCAGCAAATCATAGCTAAAAATTTGAAAAGAAAGGACTTGTTCCTATCATGCGACGCACTTTCCCGCAGCGTAGGGTCTGTCAAGGTAGACGGCTGAGGCTATGGTACTGCATGCACAGTGTGGGCCCGATGGGCATAGGGGCACAAACAACGAGAGCTCCCCAAGGTGCAGGGAGCTCTCGGCCAAGAGGAACGGGGAAGCTTCAGGCGCGGCGGTAGCGGCGGCGCAGAGAGCCCGCAGAGGCGAGGATGCCGGTCGAGAGCAGCATGAGGCTGGACGGCTCGGGAGTGACCACGGTGGAGAAGTCGAAGTCGGCACTTTCGCCGGGAGCGAAGTCGGTACCTTCGAAGTTGACGTAGAGGGCGGAGCCGGCAAAGGCGGCGGTGGGGAGAGTACCGGTAACGGTGCTGGCGCCATCAAGCGTCGCGACGTTCACGGAGAAGGGCTCGCTCTGGTCGACGACGGAGAAGCCGTAGAAGGACGCGGCGTCGAAGTCCAGGGTGAAGACCTCGCTGAACGAGATGGAGGTGGAGCTGAGGGTGTAGTCCAGGCCGAGATTGGGCAGGTACCCGGTGGCGATGCCGCTGGACGGGACGACGAAACTGCCGAAGTTGTCGAGCGTGTAGGTGGGGCCGCCGGCGGTGGGAGTGACGTAGAAGTTGAGGCTGACGGTGTCGCCGGTGATGTCGGCGTGGGCGGCGGCAGAGGAACCAAGCAAGGCGAGTGCGGCGAGAACGAGACGCAAATACTTCATGTAAGTCCTTCCAAGACAAAGTGGCGGCAGGGAAACCGGAGAAGAGGAATTCTGCCTCTTCGTGGACTTCTGGTTCTCCAACCCTAGATAGCCCGGGAAGATCGGACTATCCAACTTTGTATGCAGAGGACATGACGAAAGCGTGTGAGGGCTCAGGTGCGTTCGGTCTGGCAAGTGGACGGACTTACCTTTACTCTCCGGCGCCTACATGGCCGGCGAGGCGGCCGGGCATGTCGGCGAGGACGAAGGTCATGACGGCGAGCGAGGCGACGTTCTTGCGGAAGTCGGCGGGATCGAGCGTGTCGGCTTCGGTGTGGTGCCAGTCGAAGTAGTGGGCGGCGGTGGTGTTCTCGCCGAGGCCGGGCACGCCGTCGGCCATGAGGGGGGAGATGTCGGAGCCGCCACCGCCGGCGCTTACGGTGTTGGCGCCGATGGACTTGAGCAGGGTGGCGATCTCCTGCAGGATGGCCAGGGACTGCTGTTCGGGCGCCGGAAGAGCTTCGGGCTGGGCTGCGGGCCGGGCCGCGGCTGACTGGGCGGCGGCGGCGCTGGCGGGTTGGCGGCGGAAGCGTGCCCCGCCGGGCGTGGCGCCGTAGCCGTAGCCGGTGGGCGGCTCGGCGCCGCCATCCATCTCAATGGCCGCGACGTGGTTCTTGAGCTCCGCGGGGCTGAGCGCCTGGCGGTAGGCGATGCCGCCGGCGCCGCCGTTCTCTTCATTGACCCAGAAGACGATGCGGATGGTGCGTTTGGGCTTGAGGCCGAGCTTCTGGATGACATGCACGGCGGCGAGCGTGGCCATGATGCCGGCGCCGTCATCCTGCGCGCCCTGGCCGACGTCCCAGGAGTCGATGTGGCCGCCGAGCACGACGACCTGCTCGGGGTGCTCGGAGCCGACGATTTCACCCATGACGTTGGCCATCGCGACGGGGGCTTCGAGGTGCGCCTGCATGGCGAGGTGGACCTTGACGGGCGCGCCTTCGGCCTGCAGCCGGTCGAGCATCAGGGCGTCTTCGATGGAGATGGCGGCGGCGGGAATTTTAGGCTGGGCCTCGTCGTAGACGGTGGTCCCGGTGTGCGGCAGCTGCACGGCGAGGGGCGTGATGGAGCGCACGAGGACGGCGACCGCACCCAGCGCGGCGGCGCGCGAGGGGCCGGCGACGCGGTACATGACGGTCTGGCCGTAGCCCTGGTAAGGCGCGTTGAAGACGACGATCCTGCCGGCGACTCCGGATTTGCCGAGCTGATCGAGCGCGGCGAAGTCCGGCACGACGACGACGGGCGCGGTGATGCCGCCGGCGGCCGTGGCGACGCTCATGCCGAGGCCGAGCATGTGCAGCGGCTTGGCGACGGGCGCGACGATCTCGCCGGACTCCTGCCCGCGGACCCAGTGCGGCACGGTGGCGGGCTGGGTACGCACGTTGGCGAGACCTTCCTTCTTCATGAGTTCGGCGGCCCAGACGATGGCGCGGGCGAGCGGCTCGGAGCCGCTGTTGCGCTTGCCGATGTGATCGCAGAGATAGGCGAGGTTGGCGTAGCCGTCGTTGTCGGCGAGCGAGGCGGCGATCAGCTGGTCGGCCACGGGCTTGTACTGCGCGGCGAGCGGGGCCTGGGCGCGGGCGGGGGCAAGCAGAGCGACGGTGAACAGCATGGCTGCAGGCAGGATGGCGAAGGGCGTGCGCGGCATCGAGGACCTCTTGCTGGTGCGGTGGGTGGGTGCTTCGTTGAGGAGGGTGAAGGGCTAAATACTGAGATTCTTCGCTGCGCTCAGAATGACGGGCGTGGGAGCGGTGGATGAATGATTGCTGGAGATTCAAGAGTACGCGAAGGCGCGGCGGGGCTCACGCGAGGGTGGGAGTTTTTCTGAGCGAAGGGGGCGTCGTGCGCGAAAAACCGCGCGTAACCACATGGATGAAGCCGGTGGTTGATGCTTTGGGCGGGGCTTGCCGATGAGCGATTTGTTGAGTAAAGACGCGCCTTTGAAGCGTTTGAGCTGCGCGGCAGGAGGTCACTTCGGCCGTGTTGCCGGTAATCGGCGCTTCAATTACCGGCTGGGAAGCAGTGGTGGCCCGAAAGATCATCGGGGTCCCACGGAGGAGCCGTTGTTGCGCGGCGCCGCAGGTTCTAAGTTTGTCTTACCAAACGGGCCTACTCAGCAGCAAGCTTCTCCCGAGTTCCACTGACAATCACGCAGCACTTACCCGAAGGACAAGTTTAGTTTCGCTCAACTTTAGGAGGATCTCCCAATGCAGAACTTGAAGCAGCTTCTCAACAACCTCATCGTCGAAGAGTCCGGTCAGGACCTGATCGAGTACGCCCTCGTCGCTTGCCTCGTCGGCCTGGCAGCCGTCGCCACCATGAAGACCCTGGGCGGTACGATCACCTCGGCCTTCACCCAGATCAACACCACCCTTTCCTCCAGCATTTAGCGCAAATGACCTGTTGCTGTGGAGTAGGAGAGTCTGTGCAGAGCCGTTTTCGTTGATCGAAAGCGGCGTTGAGAACAAAGCCTCCCTACACACCTACAGGTCATTTGCTTCAGTTTGCGAACTACCGCGCACTCAAGGTAGTTCCAATAGCCCGTGGCACAACGGGTAGCTGTAACTGTACGACCCTGGGAGCTGAGCCTCCTGTTCCACCCAGAAGGCTCAGCTCCGTTGCTCCTCTTGTGACTTGAAGCATAGATGTACTTGCAGCATTGACTCAGGAGGATGGGCGGAAGGTTCGCCCATCCAACTTTCTCCCACACTCTTCTGGCCTGCTTGTGAAGTTTCTTTCCGCTGGCTTCGGCCGCACGTTTCTGGCCGTACTTCTCATAAGGACTGACGATGATCCGCCTCGATAACGAATTCGTGTATCCCGCCGCTGCGACGCTGATCGCGCTGGCCGGAGCTGCGTTCGATGTGAAGAGCCGGCGCATACCAAACTTCATTACCGGCCCCGCGCTGCTGATGGGACTGCTGCTCCATCTGCTGGGCGATGGCTGGCGCGGGCTGCTTACGTCGCTGGCCGCGGCGCTGATCTGCGGCGCGATCTTCCTCCTCTTCTACCTGGCCGGAGGCATGGGCGCGGGCGACGTGAAGCTGATGGCCGCGGCGGGATGCATCGCGGGCCTGCCCAACGTGGCGTATCTGCTGATTCTTACCTCGCTGGCTGGCGGCGTGATGGCTATGGTGCTGGCCGCGGCTCGAGGGCGGCTGAAGCAGACGATGGCCAACGTGGCGGTGCTGAGCAGGCACCATCGCGAAGCCGGCATCGCGCCCCATCCGGAGATCAACGTGCTGAACGCGAGCACGCTCCGGCTGCCCTACGGCGTGGCCATTGCAGCCGGCTGCTCCATCACGTTTTATCTCTTCGGAATGCAAAGGTGAAGTCATGACTGCACGCCGTCTTCTCGCCGCACTGCTGATGGCCCTGGTAGGGTCCGCGATCTTTACCTTCTGGGTGAGCAAGAAGTTTGCCAAGCCCGCTGCCGCTCCGGCGCCGCAACAGTACGTGGCCGCGACGGGCAACCTCGACTCCGGCCAGGTGCTGCAGCGCGCCAACCTGATGCTGGTGGAGTGGCCGGCGGGCAAGCCGCTGACGGGCGGCTACACCAAGCCCGAGGACCTGGTGGGGCGGACGGTGCTCTATCCGCTGAACAGCGGCGAGCCGATACTGGATCGTCACCTGGCCGCGGCGGGCTCGGGCGTGGGCCTGACGAGCCACATCCCGGAGGGCATGCGGGCGATCTCGCTGAAGACCGACCAGGTGGTGGGCGTGGCGGGATTCCTGCTGCCGGGCACGCATGTGGATGTGCTGGTGACGTACCGCAGCCAGACCTCGCCGAACCCGGTGACGTCGACGGTGCTGCAGGACACGCAGATCATCGCGGCGGGGCAGAAGATGCAGCCTGATCCTGAAGGCAAGCCGACGACCGTGGACGTGGTGACGCTGCTGGTGAACCCGAAGGATGCCGAGCGGGTGGTGCTGGCAAGCTCGCAGGGCACGGTGCACTTCGTGCTGCGCAACGGCTCCGACCACCAGCACGTAGAGGAGCATACGGCGGACCTCTCCGACCTGGGCACGGAACGGGTGAGGGCGATGGCCGCACCGGCGCCGCACAAGATCATTACCGTGGCAGCCGCACCTTCCAAGTACGTCGTGCATACGCTTGCCGGCGATAAGCAGACCGTGGAGACCTTCCAGTGAACCGTACGATCGCAACCTCAATGACTTCTCGAACGACACGTCTTCTGCGCATGGCTGTGCTGGTGCTGATGGCTGTGCTGGCGCCTGGTGCAAGCGTGATGGCGCAGGGCGTGGCCGTTGCGACGGCGGCTTATGCTCCGCTGCTGATCGACTCCGTGCAGCCGGAGATGACGCCGGGCTTCAACAGCGAGAAGCCGGTCGACCAGGTGACGCACATGGTGGTGGGCCGCTCACAGTTCATCGACACGCGGCATCGGCTGGCGCGGGTTTACGTGACGAATCCGGAGGTGCTGGATTCGTACACGGCGAGCCCGAACCAGGTGGTGGTGACGGCGAAGAAGCCGGGGATCAGCACGCTGATCTTGTGGGATGAGCAAGGCGGGTCGAAGACGTACCTGATCTCGTCGGACCTGAATGTGGAAGGTCTGCGCGAGTCGATGAAGCAGGTGCTGCCAAACGAAGAGATCAAGGTGCAGGGCGTGGAGGGCCGCGTGGTGCTGTCGGGCACGGTGGGCTCGGTGGCGACGGCGGACGCGGCGGTGAAGCTGGCGACGCTCTACGCGAAGGATGTGTCGAACTCGCTGCTGATCAACTCTTCGCGCGTGCGGCAGGTGCGGCTGCAGGTGCGCATGGTGGAGGTGGACCGGTCGAAGATGAACACCTTCGGGTTCAACTTTTTCTCGGCTGGCGGCAACAACCTGGCGTCGACGAGCACAGGCCAGTTCGCCTCGACGCTGGCGGTGACGGCGGGGGGCAGCGCGGGATCCACGGTGGGCGGGAAGAGCGTGGCGATCGGCAATCCGCTGAACTTTTCGCTGTACAGCTCGAGGCTGAACATCGGCGCGACGCTGCAGGATCTGGAATCGAAGCAGGTGCTGCAGATCCTGGCGCAGCCGGAGCTGACGACGCTAAGCGGAGAGAAGGGCAACTTCCTGGCGGGCGGCGAATTTCCTTTCCCGGTGGTGCAGGGCACGTCCACGGGCACGTCGGTGAGCATTCAGTTCCGGCCCTACGGCGTGAAGCTGGAGTTTCAACCGACGGTGAACCCGGACGGGTCGATCGAGCTGAAGGTGTCGCCGGAGGTGAGCGCACTGGACTACACGAACGCGGTGACGATCGCGGGCTATACGATTCCGGCGCTCTCCACGCGGCGCGCGGAGACGTCGGTGGTGCTGAAGAGCGGGCAGACGTTTGCGATCTCGGGCTTGCTGGACAAGCGCACCACGGACATGTACTCGAAGACGCCGGGCGTGGCGAATGTGCCGATCCTGGGCCAGCTCTTCAAGAGCAAGGGCGTGACGCACTCGGATACCGAGCTGATCGTGATTGTGACGCCGACGATCGTCGATCCGTTCATCGAGTCCACGCCGCCCGAGGAGCCCAAGCCGGCGATCCCGGTGCTCGATCCCAAGGTGTTCGACAAGACGCTGCCTGCGGGCGCTGTGAAGCAGTAAGCAGTTCAACGCGGTGAAGGAAACACGACGAGGAAACGATGTCTTTGAGGATGAATCAGAACGCCGCCAGCTACGATGCCGCCGTGATCACGATCTGCGTGGAGCCGGAGACGGCCGAGCAGATCGTGCAGGCGGTGGAACAGATGCCGTGGGCGGTGACCGCGTCGAGCTTTGAGGCGTATGTTTCGGCGGTGCGCCGGCCCTACTTCGGACCGCAGATCAGCGCTGCCAAGGCATGCATCGCGATTGTGGATTTCGATCTGAACGCGGAGCAGGCGGCGGAGACGACGAAGTATCTGCAGCAGCTCTTCGCTGGGCGTCTGACGGTGATTGCGCTGGCCGAGAGCCGCGACCCGGAGCTGCTGCTGACGGCCATGCGCGCGGGCTGCAGCGAGTTTCTGCACAAGCCATACGACGCGGCCGCGTTTGCGAATACGCTGCAGCGGCTGCAGCAGCAGTGGTCGAGCACGGCCGCCGCGCCGGCGCCCCCAGGCAACATCCTCACGTTCCTGGGGGTGAAGGGCGGAGTGGGCACGACGACGCTGGCAGTGCATCTCGCGGTCTACCTGGTGCAGCATCATCAGAAGCGGACGCTGCTGATCGATCATCATCCGGAGTTGGGCCACGTGTGCGTGTACCTGGGCCTGGACGGCGCGCGCTACAACTACCAGGAGGTGGTGCGCAGCGTGAGCCGGCTGGACAGCGAGTTGCTGCGCGGGTTCGTAGCCAAACACCCGAGCGGCGTGGAGGTGCTGTCGTCACCGGATGTCTGCGGCGGCACGAGGCACCTGGACGCGGAGTCCGTGGCACGCACGCTCGAGTTTCTGCAGAGCGAGTACGACTACGTGATCATCGACTGCCCGAACTCGCTGGACGAGACGACGCTGGCCGTGGTGGATGCCTCGGCCAGCGTGTACCTGGTGGCGACGCCGGAGATCGGCGCGATCCGCGATCTGTCGCGCTATGTCGACAACCTGATGCTCTCGAACGGCGCGACCGAGAAGATGCAGGTAGTGGTGAATCGCGTTTCGTCGCGTTACGCGGTGAACGTGGAGCACATTGAAAAAGCCATTCGCGTGCCGGTCGCCATCCGGCTTTCGAACAGCTATGCGGAGGTGGTTCGCTTCGCCAACCTGGGCGAGCCGATCTCGCTTAAGAACAAGTCGGAGTTCACGTCGCAGTTCATGAAATGGGCCAACACGCTCGTAGGGGCTAACACGGTCGCAGGATCGAGCAGCAAAGTGCCGGAAGCTAAAAAGGCAACATCCATCTTTGCGATGTGGATGTAGGAACGCGCGCAGTTCAACCGGATCGCGAACGATAGGACACCATGCAGGAATCAGGAAGCATCGCCACCAGTTCGGCACGCATGCAGCTCGCGGGCGCACGCAGTCCGCGCGGCGTGGCGGAAGCGGTGCAGCAGCAGATCAAGAGCGCGGTGCACAAGGAGCTGATCAGCCGCATCGATCTGGACCGGCTGAGCGAGTTCAACCAGACGCGCGCGGGCCAGCAGCAGCTCTTCACGGTGATCCAGCAGCTGGTGACCGAACAGGGCATTCCGCTGAGCAGCATCGAACGCGACCGGCTCTCGCAGGAGGTGCTGGACGAGGTCTTCGGCTACGGGCCGCTGGAGCCTCTGCTGCACGATGAGACCGTCAGCGACATCCTGGTGAACACCTTCAACGCGGTGTACGTGGAGCGCCGGGGCGTGCTCGAGAAGACCAACATCGTCTTCAAGGACAACAAGCACCTGATGCACATCATCGACAAGATCGTGTCGGGCGTGGGCCGCCGCATCGACGAGTCTTCGCCGCTGGTGGATGCGCGGCTGCCGGATGGCTCGCGCGTGAACGTGGTGATTCCGCCGCTGGCGGTGGATGGGCCGATCCTTTCGATCAGGCGCTTTGGCGGCAAGCCGATGCAGGCCGAAGACCTGCTGCGCAACCAGATGCTGACGCCGCCGATGCTGGAGGTGCTGAAGGGCGCGGTGGCGGCGCGGCTGAACATTGTGGTGTCAGGCGGCACGGGCGCGGGCAAGACGACGCTGCTGAATGTGCTCTCAGGCTTCATCTCGCCGAAGGAGCGGATTGTGACGATCGAGGACTCGGCCGAGCTGCAGATGAAGCAGGAGCACGTGGTGCGGCTGGAGACGCGGCCGCCCAACGTGGAAGGCCACGGTGCGATACGGCAGCGCGAGCTGGTGATCAACGCGCTGCGCATGCGCCCCGACCGGATCGTGCTGGGCGAGGTGCGCGGCGAAGAGACGCTGGACATGCTGCAGGCCATGAACACCGGCCACGATGGATCGATCACGACGATCCACTCCAACACGCCGCGCGATGCGCTGGCACGCATGGAGACGATGGCGATGATGGGCTCGGTGAAGCTGCCGGAGAAAGCGGTGCGCGCGCAGATCGCCTCGGCCGTTCACATCATCGTGCAGGTGGCGCGGCAGGCGGATGGCACGCGCCGCATCACGCACATCACCGAACTCACGGGAGCGTATAGCGACGTGATCAGCATGAACGACATCTTCCTGTTCGAGAAGAAGGGCCTTGACCCGAGCGGCAGAGTCAAGGGCCGCTTCTTCGCCACGGGTGTGATGCCGCGCTTCGCGGAAAAGCTCGCCGCGGCCGGTATTCACCTTTCGCACGCCATGATGGACCACGCGGTAGAAATTTAGCGGTAGATCTCCAGAAGACATCCAGAAAGTCAGGAACACACCGTGCTACTTGTCGCCTTCATCTTCAGCGCACTCGCTACCTTCGGGCTGGTCTTCTTCCTCTTCCGGCCGTCGCCGGATGAGGCGGCGGTGGCGCGCCGGGTGGCGGCGCTGAAGAGCCCCCATGGCGGCGCGGCGACGGCGGCTGAGCAGGATGTGCATCAGTATTTGAAGACGCTGCAGCGCGGCTCGTTCGGCTTCCTGGAGGATGTGGTCGAGGGTTCCAGGCTGCAGCGCATGATCCAGCTGCTGATCCTGCAGGCGGACAAGGCGACCAGCGTGGGCACGGTGCTGATGAGCTGCCTGGGCCTGGCGGCGATCGCGGGCTCGATCCTCTACTTCCTGACGGCGAGCCTGCCCATTGCCGCGGGCGCGGCGGCGGTGGTCTCGTATCTGCCCATCGGCGTGCTCAGCATCCAGAAGACGCGGCGCGTGAACGCCTTCAACAAGGAGCTGCCGGACTGCATCGACATGATGGCGCGGGCGCTGCGCGCGGGCCACTCGTTTGTGGCCGCGGTGAGCATCGTGGCGGAGCAGGCGACGGAGCCGGCGCGCACGGAGTTTGGCGAGGTGTTCAAGAAGCAGAACTACGGCCTGCCGCTGCGCGAGGCGCTGATGCAGCTGCTGGATCGCGTTCCCTCGCAGGATCTGCGCGTGCTGGTGACGGGCGTGCTGGTGCAGAAGGATACGGGCGGCAACCTGGCGGAGATCCTGGACCGCATCCTGTTCGTGACGCGCGAGCGCATGCGCCTGCAGGGCGAGATTCGCACGCACACCGCGCAGGGCCGGCTTACCGGATGGATTCTGTGCTCGCTGCCGCTGGTGATGCTGGTGCTCATCAACATCGTCAATCCGGGGTACTCAAGCATCCTGTTTCATGACCCGCTGGGCAAGGACCTGATGTACGCGGGCATTGCGCTGCTGCTGGTGGGCGGGTTTGTCATCCGCAAGATCATCAACGGGATCGAGGTCTAAGCGCCATGCAGCCTTTCGTCATACTCTTCTTCGCGGTCACGCTGTTCTGCACGGCCGCGCTGCTGATGGCGCCGACGCTGCTGCGCCGGTCGCCCGAGACGCAGCGGCTGATGGAGGTCGTCTCCGCCAACCGCACGGACGGGCGCAAGGCGCTGGGTGAAGAGCAGTTGCGGGAGCGGGTGCTGGCCATCGCGCATGCCTTCCGGCAGCGGCTGGGCATCGGCGAAAATCCCAAGCTCAAGGAGCGCCTGGTGGCCGCGGGGCTGCGCGGACCGCAGACCTCCGACACCTTCTTCGCTGCGCAATGCCTGCTGCCGCTGTTGCTGGCGTTTGGCGGTACGTTCATCGCGGAGAACACGTTCTTCTGGGTGCTGGCGCTGGCGGTGCTGGGCTACATGGCGCCGGACTTCTGGCTGACGCGGCAGCAGAGCAAGCGCCAGAAGAAGGTGCGGCGCAGTATCCCCGACGCGATGGACCTGCTGGTGATCTGCGTGGACGCGGGGCTAGGCCTGGACCAGGCGCTGCTGCGCGTGGGCGCGGAGCTTGGGCTGAGCCACAAGGAGATCAATGAGGAATTTCAGCAGGTGAACCTGGCACAGCGCGCCGGGCAGCCGCGGCTGGAGGCGTGGCAGAGCCTGGCCGAGCGCAGCGGCATCGTCGAGTTCCGCGCGTTTGTGAACATGCTGACGCAGACCGAGCGCTTCGGCACGCCGATCGCCAAGGCGCTGAGCCGCTTTTCAGAAGAGCTGCGCACCAAGCGCCGGCAGCTGGCCGAGGAGGCCGCGACCAAGACCAAGATCAAGATCATCTTCCCACTGGTGCTGTGTATCTTCCCCTGCATCTTCATCGTGCTGCTGGCGCCGGCGGTAATCACGATCGCCTCGGGGCTGAAAGTGATCGGGAACTGAGATGGTCACAAATTCAACGCAGCTGCGAACCTATATGCCGGGCGGGTCGATCTCGGCCGCATGGAGCCTGGCGCGCAGCAGCCAAAGTTTCGCAGGTTCGCCTGCGAGCGCTCGTACGTGGAGCGGCAGCAAGACTTCACGATTTCAGAACGCCACAAGAAAGGAGGCCTGACCCATGGATACCACTACTCTCGTTCGCACCGTTGCCGGTGTACTGGCAGTCGTCGTTCTCGCGTTGATCGCTTACCGCAGAAAGCAGAAGGCCTAACCAGCGGCACGTTTGACCCCCATGCACGGTCGTGAAAGGACGTGTCTTGATGCGCCAGTTCAGAGTAATCAATCAGACGCGCGGCACGACCGTGGGTGACCAGATTACCGTTGCGGATACGTCCGTGAGCCGCATGGTGGGCCTGCTGGGCAAACCTGGGCTTGATGCCGGACGAGGGCTTTGGATCACGCCCTCGTCCGGTGTTCACACACTGGGGATGCGATTTCCGATCGATGTGATCGGGCTGGACAAGAACCTGAAGGTAGTGAAGCTGTGGCCGCGGCTGGTGCCGTGGCGGCTGACTTCGGTGAGCCTGCGGCTGCGCAGCGTCATCGAGCTTCCGCCGGGGCGCATCGACGAGTGCGAGGTGCAGGTGGGCGACGCGCTTTCGTTCAGCTAAGCGGCGTTGGCGGTCTCGGCGACGAGAGCGGCGGCGCGGCTTGTGTGGCCCTGGCGCACTCGGCGATAGAGCGCGGCCAGGGCGCCTGAGGCGAGGACCGTCAGCAGCGGATCGATGACCAGACGATAGCGGAACTCCGCGTGCGTGATGTAGTAGGGCAGCGGAAAGAGCAGCAGCGGCAAGGTGAACAGGACGGCGGTGCTCGTCGCCCGGCGCCTGAAGAGAAGCCACAGGCCGGCGAAGCCGACGAGCGAGGTGAAGGTCGCGTAGCAGCCGAAGACAGCTGAGCCGCCCTTCGATCCGGTGCCGGTCCAGAAGCGCAGGACCCGCATGGCGGTCATGCGCAGGAAAGTCTGCGGATGTTCGAGGATGAACTCGCGCGCGAGATCAGACTTGTGCCGCGTGTAGCCGAGCTCTCCTCGGCGGATGTAGTCGGCCAGCTCAGCCGGGTTGTACATGGGGAACTGGTCTTCATCGAGAAAGCCTGAGGCGCCGGGGCGATTGCCCATCCAGAGCTCGAAGCCGACGGTGGTGCGCAGCGGGATGAAAGCGTGGAAGACGCGCGCGTTGCGGATGGGCCAGGGGGAGAAGAGCAGCGCGAAGGCGACCGCGGCCCACAAGACGCGGGAGGTGCGGTGTTGCCAGGCGAGCCAGAGGACCATCGCGCCGAGCACCAGCAGGAGCGCCGGGTTGATGAGGCCGGCAAGCGCGCAGTACGCGCCAAGGAAGACCCATTGCACCGGGCTGCAGCGGGTGCGAAGACGCAGGACGAGCGCGGCCATTCCGGTGACCAGCGCGATGGCGAAAGCGGTGTCCCAGAAGATGGTGGGCACCATGACCAGCGGCAGCGAGCAGGACCAGATGAGCCCGGCCACGACCGCGGCGCGCTGGTGGAACAGCGCGCGGGCCAGGTGCATCACGAGCCAGACGGTGAGCAGGCCGGCGGCGATCTGCAGCGAGATGATGACGACGGAGGAGGCGCGGGAGTACATGCCGAAGAGGCGAAAGATCGCGGCGGTGAGGAGGGGGTAGCCGGGCGCGATGAAGGCCGTGGGACCGGTGGGCGGGCCGAACGGCGAGCTCAGCCCCTCGCCGCGCAGCAGCGACGCGGCCAGCAGCCCCATCTCGATGCCGCGGCCGTAGAGCCACTTCACGGGAAAGCGTGTGGTGACGATGTATAGATCGCAGAGCCGAAGCACCAACGCCACGACCAGCACCAAGAGCGTTTGCGAACGCACCGCCGCCACCCGCGAAGGCGAAGACAGAGACGCGCGCGAAGCCGTGGCTTGGATGGACATGGGGCCATCCTGAGGCTACGGGCAGTATCGGGTCGGAGCCATCGCACGGATGGGGGATGAACGCGCGAGCATACATGCGCCAAATTGAAGACGAAGCGCTAGAAGCCTGGCCCAAGCAGCAGCTGCTCGATCTCGAGCCAGTTCTTCACGCGGCGAAACCCGGTGACGTTCAGGTTGTGGTGGGAGCTGTAGAGAATGCCTTCGCCGCGAAAACGCCGCAGCTGGCGCGGGTTGTCGTCGATCAGGTAATCCGCATGCAGGATGCTCTTGTCGCCGCAGAAGACGATGTGCGAGGGCGGGATAAACGGAAAGTGGCGGCCGAGCCACTGATACTTGGCCGTGAAGGAGGTGGGTACCTCCATGGCGGCGGTGGCGATGAAGATCTCGTAGTGCTGCTGCAGCGCCTCCATGACCCGCTGCGAATCGGGCATGACGTCCAGCACGGCGAAGAAGTCTTCGGAGCGCAGATAAGTCTCGAGCGCCGCGTGATGGCCGGGGTCCACGACGTCCCACAGCCACTTGCCCGCGAGGTCGCTGACGGTGAGGTGCGCGGCGAAGTCGCGGTTGTAACGCAGCAGGTGTTCGGTCACGGCGTCGGCCATCACTTCGTCCATGTCGACGCAGATGCGCTTGCGTTCCGCGTTGTGCCGCTTGGTCAACGCCCCCTCACAATCTGCGCGGCGATGCTCTCCACCTCGACGACCTTCCGCTGCGGCGAGTCCCGCGCGGGGTCGTACCACAGCAGGCGTCCGCAGCTTTCGCAGGTCATCATCTCGCGGTTGTCGCGGTCGCGCAGGTCGTTCCAGCGCTGCGGACGCTGCATCATCTGGCAGGCGGTGCACTTCTGCGCCAGTACCTCCGCCACGGCGGTGCCCTTGGACTTGGCGATGCGGTCGTAGGTGGAGAGCACGTCCTCGCCGATGGTGGCGCGGTGCGCGGCCCGCCGGGCCTCAAGCTCGGCCAGCGCGGTCTTGTTGGCGGCGATGGTCCGGGTGGCACGCTCACGTTCCTCGGCAAGCTTCTGCTCGGCCGCGGCGACGGCCTGGTCGGCCACGCGCTTCTGCGCCTCGAGCGCCTCGGAGCGCTCCATGGACTCAAGCTCCGCGTCTTCGAGCGTGTCGATGGCGGCCTTCGCAAACGCGATCTCGTGCTCGAACGCAGTCACCTGCTTGGTGTCCGTGGCGTTATCCAGCTGCTTGCGGATCCTGGCGATCTTGGCCTGATGATCCTTCGCATCGGACTCCTGGCGGCGGCGCAGCGCCTCTTCCCGGGCGATGAGGTCGAGCACCACCGCACGTTGTCCCACGGTGGCCTTTGCTTTGGTATCCAACTGCGCGACCAGTTTTGGAAGTGAGATCATCTCGTCACGCAGCTTCTTGGCTTCGAGATCGTAAGCTTGGAGGGTTATCAATTTTTCAAGATCGGGATGCATGCTCTTCTCCTGCACCAACGATGCTAGAGCATTTCTCCCAGGCTGGTAAGCAGGGGCGGGTTTTTGAGCAGAGGCCTGGCCATGGCACGATGAAGTCCGGCGGTGCGGCACGCGATGTTGACAGGGATTGTTGAATCCTCCGAGCTGCGCCGAGAGTCCAACCCTGAACAGCCAAGAAAAACGAGAACAGATGGCAGCCGCGACGGCGACCCCAGGCGAACAACAGCAGACCACTCTCGAAGCACGACAGCGGGCCGACGACCGGGCCGATGCTGGCTGGACGCCGCGCGCGAACAAGTGGGCGATTGCGCTCACGGTCACGCTGGCCACCTTCATGGAGGTGCTTGACACGTCGATCGCCAACGTGTCGCTGCCGCACATCGCCGGCTCACTGGGCGCCTCGCAGGACGAAGCCACCTGGGTGCTGACGAGCTACCTGGTCGCCAATGCGGTCATTCTGCCGGCATCGGCGTACCTGACCACGTTCATCGGGCGCAAGAAGTTCTACATGATCTGCGTAGTGCTGTTCGGCGTGTCGTCGATGCTTTGCGGACTGGCGCCTTCGCTGCCGATCCTGATCTTCTTCCGGGTGCTGCAGGGCGCGGGCGGCGGCGGGCTGGCGCCGTCGGAGCAGTCCATCCTGGCCGATACCTTCTCGGCCAAAGAACGCGGGCAGGCGTTCGCGCTTTATGGGCTGGCCGTGGTCGTGGCGCCGGCGCTGGGCCCCACGCTGGGCGGCTGGATCACGGACAACTACAACTGGCGATGGATCTTCTTCATCAACGTGCCGATCGCCATTCTTTCTCTGTTCCTGACCAACCGCCTGGTGGAAGATCCGCCGCACCTGGTCAACGAGGTGAAGGAATCGAAGAAGCACGGGCTGAAGCTGGACTACTTCGGCTTCGGACTGCTGGCCACGGGCTTTGGCTCGCTCGAGTTCATCCTGGATAAAGGCCAGGAGGATGACTGGTTCGGCTCGCGCATCATCGTATTTTTCATCGGGCTGTGCGTGGTCTCGCTCACCACGCTCATCGTCTGGGAGCTCTACCAGCTGAAGCTGCAGAAGCGTCCCATCCTGAACCTGACGCTGCTGAAACGCAAGACATTTTCGATCTCGTTCCTGCTGATGTTCGTGCTGGGCTTTACGCTCTACGCGACCACCGTGCTGGTGCCGCAGATGGTGCAGACGCTGCTGGGCTACACGGCTGAGCTGGCCGGCTTCGTCATGTCGCCGGGCGGGCTTTGTATCGTCATCATGATGCCGCTGGTCGGCTTCCTGATCGGCCGCGTGGACCCGCGCTGGATGATCTGCTACGGCTTCAGCGTGCTGGGAACGTCGATGATCCTGATGCACACGTTGTCGCTGGAGTCGAGCTTCAAGTACGTGATGTGGCTGCGGGTGTACCAGGCGTCGGGGCTGGGCTTCCTGTTCATCCCCATCAACACCATCAGCTATACGGGCGTGCCGCGCAGTCAGAACAACGACGTCTCCGGCCTGACGAACCTGGCCAGAAACATCGGCGGCTCGGTGGGCACGGCGTTCGTGGCGACCATGCTGAGCCGCGCCTCGCAACGGCATGAGGCGTACATGGTGCGCAACATGGTGCCGGGCAATCCAGGCTTCACGAACCAGGTGAACCGTCTGAAGCCGCTCTTCTATGGCGGAGCCAACTCGGGGCCGGGGTTTGGCGGGGGGCGCGGCGCGGGCGGTATCCAGGCGGCGCAGGCTTATATCTACAACCAGATGCACCGGCAGGCGTCGATGCTGGCGTACATGGACATTATTGCGGCGCTGGGCGTCTTCTGCGCGTTGATGATCCCGCTGGTGTTGCTGATCGGCAAGATCAAACCGGCGGCGGATGGGCCAGCGGTGCACTAGCCGTCATGGAGCGAAGCGAAGAATCTCAGTATTTCGGGGTTACAGATTCCCTGCGGATTGCCAATCAAAAAAGCCCGCGGGAGGACGGCATCGCGCCGCCCTCCCGCATTCGCAAAGCCGCCCCTAGTAGCGCGGACCGGGCCCGTACATGTGCCGGACGGCTACGTCATAGCCCTGCCGGAAGCCCTGGCGGTAGTCGCGCCGGTCGGGTGACGGAATGAACTTGGGATTGCGGTACTCGTCCCGGTTGTTGACGTTGGGCGGCCGGTGGTTTTCGAAGTCCCTGCGCGCGCCTTCAATGCCATCGTGGAATCCGCGCTGCTGAGCCGCGCGAAACTCCGGCGGAGCCACATCCCAGCCGCCCTGTTGATATGCCTGGGGCGGCGGAGGCGGCCCCCCGTACTGCGCCCTTGCCGCATCCACGCCGGCCAGCAGCGCGAGTGAAAGAACCGGTCCCATCCATCTCGTTGCTTTCATCTGCATCCTCTCCGAATAACGCTCCAGGCGAGTAAGACTCACAATCGAGTCATGCCTGTTGTCTCGGATAAACCCGGAACGGCGCTGGGAGTTGTGTTGCCTTTGGGGGCTGGCCCCGCGTTGACGGACTGCGCAGAGGGTTGAGTTGGCTTGAAAGCCCAATCCCCCAAAACGTGCATCGCGCCATCCCCCGCTCGTGCTCGCGCCGGTAACCGCGGGCTTGTTACGATGAACCTCGACGCACCCAACCCACTTCGAGATCAAAGCCCTCCCCATGACTTCCGCGACTCACCAGAAAATCCGCAAGGCCGTCTTCCCTGCCGCCGGCATGGGCACCCGCTTCCTCCCCGCCACCAAGGCCACGCCCAAGGAGATGCTTTGCCTGGTCGATAAACCGCTGATCCAGTATGGCGTGGAGGAGGCCGTGGCCGCCGGCTGCACGGAGATCATCCTGGTCTCGTCGCGCGGCAAGACCACGATGGAGGACCACTTCGACAGCAACCCGGAGCTCGAAGCCTCGCTGGCCGCGAAGAACAAGACGGCGCTGCTCGAGATTGCGCGGGCCACCTCCAAACTGGCCAAGGTGACCGTGACGCGGCAGGCCGAGCCGCTGGGCCTGGGCCACGCCGTGCTGATGGCCAAAGAGCTGGTCGGCGATGAGCCGTTCGCGGTGCTGCTGCCGGACGACATCGTCGACGCCGACACGCCCTGCATGAAGCAGATGGTGGAGGCATTCCACGAGGTGCAGGCGTCGATCCTGGGCTCGGAGGTTGTCGAGGGCGATGCGATCTCGGCGTATGGCTGCCTGGACTGCACGCCCGACCCGAACAATCCGCGCCTGCTCGCCGTGCGATCCATGGTGGAGAAGCCGAAGCCGGGCACGCAGCCCTCGCAGAACGCGATCATCGGCCGCTACATTCTGACGCCGCGCATCTTCGAAATGATCGAAGGCATCAAGCCCGGCGCCGGCGGCGAGTTGCAGCTGACCGATGCGATCCTGGCGCTGCTGCAGTACGAAAAAGTTTACGGCTACAGCTACGAAGGCAAGCGCCACGACGCCGGCGACAAGCAGGGCTTCCTGCGCGCGACGGTCGAGCTCGGACTGAAGCATCCCAAGCTCGGCCCTGACCTGCGCGCCTGGCTCAAGGCGCAATCGTTCTGAACCCGACGTGTAAAGAACGCGCAACAACGCACAGCCCCGCGCCCCGCTCATCGGCAGCTTTCTCGTCGATGGGTGGGACCGATGTGCGCGACCACACAGCTGGCGCACGTACACGCAGGCGCACATACAAGCCCACAGACAAGCAGGGGCCAGCCCAGGCTGACCCCGTCCCGCTCGCGCTCAAGTTGCGGGCCGCTTCCGGCGGCACGCCACGCGATCACGTGTGACGAAATCCAGCCTATCGGCCATTTCGGATTGGCTCCATCCCCAAAAAGTAGAGCCCGGTCCACACCGCGGTGGGAGCCCTTTTCGGCCTTGCTGCGCGGCGCAGCGGAGATGGTATAGTCGGCGGATGAAACTACTTCCTGGCTTGGCTTTCTTGATGATTGGCGCTACCGCCGCGTGCGGACAGGCCGCTCCGGATCGTACCGAAGTGCTGCTGCAGCGGCTGGCCGACGCGCCGGGACCGCCGGGCGCGGAGGAGGCGGTGCGCGCCATCATGGTGCCGGAGATGAAGCAGTTCTCCAACCGGCCGATCCGCTACGACGGCATCGGCTCGGTCATCGCAGAACAAGCCGCGGGCGCGAGCAAGGAAGCCGGTCCGCGCATCATGATCGACGCGCACATGGACGAGCTTGGCGGCATGGTGAGGCGCGTGACGCCGAACGGCTTTCTGACCATGCAGATGCTGGGCGGATGGCTCGACCAGGCGCTGGTCGACCAGCGCTGGATCATCATCGGCAGCAAGGGGCCGGTGCACGCCGTCACGGGCATCCGCGATGTGCACATCGTCTCGGCCGAGGAGCGCACGCGCGTCTTCCCGCGCGACTCGCTCTATCTGGATATCGGCGCGAAGAACGCAGCCGAGGCGGCCGCGATGGGCGTGGCGCCGGGCGATCCCGTGGTGCCGGACTCGCCCTTCACGGTAATGAACGGCAGCAAGAACTACCTGGGCAAGGGCTGGGACGACCGCATCGGCTGCGCGGTGCTGCTCGAAGCCATGCGCCGCACGATGTCCATGCCGCATCCCAACACGCTCGTCTACGTGGCGACGGTGCAGGAAGAGGTGGGGCTGCGCGGCGGACGCACGGCGTCGCAGACCGTGAAGCCGGAGATCGGCATTGCGATTGAAGGCGGCATCACCGGCGACACCGCCGGCGCGCGGCCGGAGGAGACCCAGGCCAAACTCGGCGGCGGCCCGGGCATGTTCCTCTACGACTCGAGCACCATCCCCAGCCGCAAGATGGTGGCCTTCACCCGCCAGATCGCGGCGGCCAAGGGCATCCCGCTGCAGGCCGATCTCGTGCAGGGTTATGGAGATGATTCGGCCGAGATGCAGATGAACAATGGCGGCACGCCGACCATCAACCTGGTGGTGCCGGTGCGCTACACCCATGCGCACAATGGCATTGTGAATCGCGGCGATTTCGATCAGATGGTCGATCTGCTGGTGGCCATGCTGATGCAGCTGGACCAGAAAAAGGTGGATGAACTGAGAGACTTTTCTCCGCAGCCGTAACACTTTCGTCCGTCGGTTTTTCCGTCCTCCCGGGAAACTATGCAGGCATACTTGGGTTCCTAAAGGGACAGGCGGTTCAAGACCGCCGATCCGGCGAGGCTGCCGGCGAGAAAGAGGAATACAGATGAATCTAACGAGTACAGTTCGCAAGTTGATTGTGGGCGCCGCGTTGCTGGCAGCGCCGCTGTCGTCGTTCGCGGCGGTCTTCATCAGCGTCGGCTTCGCGCCTCCGGCCCTGCCCGTTTACACGCAGCCGGTCTGCCCGGGCGATGGCTATCTGTGGAATCCGGGCTACTGGGCTTACGGGCCGGAGGGCTACTACTGGGTTCCGGGCGTCTGGGTGCAGCCGCCCAGCGTGGGCGTGTTGTGGACGCCTCCCTACTGGGGCTTCGCGGGCGGCGTATACGGCTTCCACCCCGGCTACTGGGGACCGCACGTCGGCTTCTACGGCGGTGTCAATTACGGCTTCGGCTTTACCGGCGTAGGCTTCGTCGGCGGCCGCTGGGACGGTGGCCACTTCGCCTATAACGCGGCCGTGCTGAACGTCGGCGGCGGGGTTCACAACACCTACATCGACAAGACCGTGATCGTGAACAACAACAACTTCAGCCATGCCAGCTTCAACGGACCGGGCGGCGTGAATGCGCGGCCCAGCCCGCAGGAGGCGATGGCGGAGCGCGAAAACCACATTCCGCCGACGCCCATGCAGCAGAGCCACTTCCAGGCGGCGGCGCAGAACCGGGCCAACTTTGCCTCGGCCAACGGCGGCCACCCGGCCATGGCGGCCATCCAGCGGCCAGGCTCGACGCAGGGCGCGGTCCCGGCGCGGGGCGCGATGGCAACCAATCGCGATGGCTTCGGACATGCCAACGAGGTGAACGGGCGGCAGGGCAACCAGCAGTCGCGGATCAACCAGGGCGTGAACTCCGGCCAGCTGACACCGGGCGAGACGCGCAACCTCCAGAACCGCGACACCAGCATCAATCGCCAGGCGCAGGCCGACCGCCAGGCCAATGGCGGCGCGCTGACTCCGCAGGAGCGGCAGAACATCAACCAGCGCCAGAACAACGTGAGCAACTCCATCAACAACGACAAGCACAACGCCAACAATGATGCGGCCGCGGCGGCGCGGCAGGGACGTGCGCCGCAGCAGGTGCAGCAGCAGTCGCAGCATGTGGAGCAGCGCAATGCGCCGCACCCCAAGGAAGAGCATCCGCCCAAGCGGTAATCGCGGACGGAACGAAGACGGCGGCCGGAGAGCATCACTCTCCGGCCGCTGTTTTTTGGCTGGGCCATAGTTTTGCCGCCCCAGATAAGATCAGTTCATGCTGGCAGAGCATCGGGAGCGCGTCGTCGTTGTGCTGGTGCGGGCGCGCAACCCGGCCAATATCGGCGCGGTGGCGCGTGCCATGCACGACCTCGGCTTCAGCCAACTGCGCGTGGTGAACGAGTTTGCCGTGCCCTTTCAGGCCGCGAAGTCGGCGGTGGATGCGTCGAGCGTGCTCGAGTCGGCGCAGGAGCTCGCGAGCGTCGCGCAGGCGGTGAGCGACTGCACGCTGGTGCTGGGCACTACGGCAGTGGGAGAGCGGGCACTGCAGCATCCGCTGCACGTGCTGGACGAGGCCGCGGGCATCATCGCCGGCGCGCTGGCCAGCGATCCCGAGGCGCGCGTGGCGCTGCTGTTCGGCTCGGAGAAGACCGGGCTCTCGAACGATGAGCTGAGCCACTGCCATGCACTGGTCACCATCCCCATGAACGCGGCGGCCGGGCGGCATCTTTCGATGAACCTGGGCCAGGCGGTGGCGGTCTGCCTGTATGCGGTCGGGCAACATCAGGCCGCGCCAGCAGCAGCCGCGGCGCCAGCACACACAACTTCCGAACGCAGCGCTGGCGCGGGCGAGCTGGAGCGGCTGACCACGCTGCTGCGCGAGGCGCTCGACGTGAGCGGGTACAGCCGGCGGCATCCTGCCAACGCGCGCGATGCCAACGTGCGCAGGCTGGTCCGGCGCATGGGGCTGGCGGCCAGCGATGCGCCGGTCTGGACGGGCATCCTGCGGCAGATGCTTCATGCCATGAAGCCCGGCGGCGAAACAGAGCATGGCGCGGAAACGTCAAACACCCACGAGGAGCCCCGGTCCGTAACGCGCGACTGAAACGTCATGCCGGAACGCAGGACGTTCCACCGGAACGGTAGACTGGGTTGTCCTTCAACTTGATGATTGCCACGCCAAGCGACGGTGGCTGGAGAACGCCCCTGATGCGCGTGCCGAAGTTTGCTGTCCCTGCCTTTCTGCTCCTTGCCCCTGCCTTGCTGCTGACGTCTGCGCTGCCCGCCCAGCAGGCGCCCGCAGCCGCCCAACAAGCGCCCGCAGCCGCTCAACCAACGCCTGATGCCCAGCCGCGGATCTACACCACGGCCGATTACGCGCAGGCCGAAAAGTTCATGCCCTACAACACCAATCCGCTGGTGCTGCACGCGGTCAATAACCCGGTCTGGCTGCCGGATGGCCGCGTGTGGTATCGCGACGCCGGCCCGCGCGGGACGACCTTCGTCCTGATCGATCCGGCGCGCGGTACCAAGGGTCCGGCGTTCGACCAGGCCAGGATGGCCGCCGGTCTCAAGGCGCTCTATCCCAATGCGCCCATCGACGAGTATCACCTGGGCTTCCGCGACTTTACCTTGAGCGACGGGGACAAGGTCGTGACGGTGATCGTCGCCGGCCAGCAGGTGAGCTGCGACCTCTCTGGCGACGGCGTGTGCAAGGCGGATGGCGCGCCTCGGCAGAAGGGCCGGGGCAGGCGCGGCCAGGCATCGGCGGGCATGGCGACGGCGGGCGCGCTCAACGGCGAGCCCTCGCCCGATGGCAGCAGGATCGCCTTCATCCGCGACTGGAACCTGTGGGTGCGCGACCTGGCGAGCCACCGCGAGATCCAGCTCACCACCGACGGTGTGAAGGACTACGGCTACGCGACCGATAACGCCGGCTGGACGCACTCCGACAACCCCATCCTGGTCTGGTCGCCCGACTCCAGGAAGATCGCGACCTTCCAGCAGGATCAGCGCAAGACCGGCGAGCTCTACCTTACCAACGTCACCAACGGGCATCCCACGCTCACCACGCTCAAGTATCCGCTGGTGGGTGACAAGGACGTGACGATGATCGAGCGCGTCGTCATCGACGTGCCGCAGACCGAGAAGGAGAAGCCCAGGATGGTGCGGCTCAAGATGCCGCCCGATCAGCACCGGTCGACCTTGTGCGACGACGTCAGCTGCCGCGGCGGCAGCGGCTGGGACGATGTGCAGTGGTCGGCTGACTCGAAGAGCCTGGCCTTCGTCTCCACCTCGCGCGACCACAAGCAGGAGTGGATGCGCATCGCCAACCCCGACACCGGCGACGTGCGCGACGTGATGGGCGAGACCGTGGCCAAGTTCTTCGAGAGCGGCAACGACAAGGTGAACTGGCACTATCTCTCCGCGTCCAACGAGCTGCTGTGGTTCTCAGAGCGCAGCAACTGGGGCCACCTCTACCTCTACGACATTGCCACCGGCAAGCTGAAGACCCAGATCACCCAGGGCGAGTGGAACGTGACGCAGGTGCTCGGCATCGACGAGAAGGCGCGCACGATCTACTTCCTGGCGGTGGGCAAGGAGCTGGGCAACGATCCGTATTACCCCATGTACTACCGCGTCGGCTTCGACGGCAGCGACCTGGAGCTGCTGACGCGCGAGCGCGCCGCGCACACCATTACGCCCGCGCCCGATAACAGCTACTTCGTGGACACCTTCTCGACGCCGATTCAGCCGCAGGAGACGGTGGTCCGCGACAAGACCGGCAAGATCGCCGTGAACGTGGTGCGCGAGGACATCTCGAAGCTCAAGGCGACGGGCTGGATCCCACCCGTGCAGATCATGGTGAAGGCGCGGGACAACGAAACAGACCTCTACGGGCTGCTGTTCCGGCCCACCAACTTCTCGACCGACAAACGCTATCCGATCATCAACCACGTGTATCCCGGGCCGCAGACGGGCTCCTGCGGTCCCAGGACATTCCTGGCGGCGCACGGCGATCTGCAGTCGCTCGCCGAGCTCGGCTTTATCGTCGTGTGCATCGACGGCATGGGCACGCCGTTCCGTTCGAAGTCCTTCCACGAGGCCTACTTCGGCGATCTTGGCGACAACACCATCCCGGACCAGGTGGCCGGCATGAAAGAGCTTGCCGAGCGCTACCCGTGGATCGATCTGGAGAAGTCCGGCATCTATGGGCACTCGGGCGGTGGCAATGCGACCGCCGCGGCGATGTTCCACTTTCCCGACTTCTTCAAGGTGGGGATCAGCGAGAGCGGCAACCACGACAATCGCGACTACGAAGACGACTGGGCCGAGAAGTGGGCGGGACTGCTGGTGAAGAATCCCGACGGCACAAGCAACTACGACAGTCAGGCCAACCAGGCCACGGCCAGGAACCTGAAGGGCCACCTGCTGCTGGCGCACGGCACCATGGACGACAACGTGCCGCCGAGCAACACGCTGCTGGTGGTGGACGCGCTGATCAAGGCCAACAAGGACTTCGACCTGCTGATGATCCCTAACGCGCGCCACGCCTACGGCGAGGCCGCCCAATACATGACCCGGCGCCGCTGGGACTACTTCGTGCGCTACCTCGCCGGCGCGACGCCGCCGCACGAGTACCTGATGAAGGACTACGCGGAGGTCCAGAAGGCGCTCGAGGGCGGGCCGGACGATGTCGACTGGAGCGAGGTGCCAGAGCAGAGCGAGGTGCCAGAGCAGCCCTGAGGGGAAAGCCTGCTGCAACTCTCCACGACATCCATGCAGCCGTCCACGCCGAGCCACAAAATCACCATCGCGACGCGACCACGTTGCGCGCCCGTCCTGCCAAGCTCGATCACAAAGCCATCGAAACTTCAACAAATACCTGTGTTCCACGTGGAACAATCGCGGCTGCACCACAGCCAACTTTTTGCCGTCCGCAGCAACTGCGCGCGGTAACCAGGCGGGAACGGCAGCCGCGATTTATCACCCCAACGAACCGCGCGGGCGCATACTCGACTGGGACGGCTCCGCTGCACCGCTTGACGGAAGCCGCCCCGCGCAGGAGCCCGGGATGCCGACAGAAAGCCCGAAACAGCCGTGGGAGAGCCGGTTGCGCGAAGCCGGCAGCCACATCGAACAAGACGTGCAGCGCCTACTGAACTTCATCAACGACGACGTGCTGCCGGACGTACGGCGCAACGGCTCGCGCGCCCTGAAGGCCGCCGCCATGGAGTTCGAAAAGCTGGCCGAGCGCATGGATGCCGCCAATCGAGCGCCGGGCACCACCGCTACACCGCCTCCGCCGCCTCCGCCGCCTCCGCCGCCACATCCCAAACAGGAGCCCTGAGTTTGCCGTGCCGGCGCTGGAGCGCGGTCGTGGGGCTGGCAATGGCGCTGGCCGCGGAGACCGGCTGCCACAAGAGCAAGGTAGCCTACACATCGCCTCCACCCCCGCCGGCAGCCTTACCCAACGCCAGCGCTCGCGCCTCTGCCGAAAACCCCCGCCCGCGGACCCCTGTTCCAGCGCCCCGCATTAAGACCCCGCAGCCGGCTGAGGGCGACGAGTCCTACGGCAGGCCGGTATCGACCGAGATTGGTCTCGCGAGCTGGTACGGGCCGCCGTACCATAACCGGCAGGCCGCCGACGGCAGCATTTTCGACCAGAACGCGATGACCGCGGCGCACCGCACGCTGCCCCTGGGAACGACGGTGCGGGTGACGAACCTGGCCACCGATCAGTCCGTGATCGTAAAGGTGACGGACCGCGGCCCGTTCGTGCAAGGCCGCACGCTGGACCTGTCGCTGGCCGCCGCCAAGGCGATCGGCGTATATCGCGCGGGCGTGGCGAAGGTGAAGGTGGAGGCGTTCGCACATCCCACCGCCGACCCCGAGGGCCGATGGTGCGTGCAGATCGGCGCATTTCTCGATCCGGACGAGGCGATCCAGCTCAAGAACGATCTGCTGCGGCGCTACCGCATGGCCAAGGTCATCGAGTTTCCGGGGCCGACGGGCTACTGGGTTCGCATCAACCCGGCACAGGCGGATCGCGCCACCGCCGCCGGCATCGCGGACTCCATCCACCTGCCCGACGCCGATCCTTACCTGGTGCGGACCAACTAAGGTTCGCGGCTGAAAATCCGCGGCTAAGGATTCGCGGCTAGGGAGTGCCTGCGGGCGGCGCGTAGTAGGGCAGCTTCTGCTGCTCTTCGGTGGCGCGCTTCACGCCGATATCGCCGAAGAGCAGGCTGGGCGCGATGGTCGTCTCCGGGACCGCGCCCAGCGTGTCCTGCACGTATGAATCGTCGCCAGCCGCGACGATATCGCTGCGCAGGCTGCGGTTGTCGAGCTCGTCAAAGACTGCCCCGCGGACGAGCTGGCGTGTGCCATCGGGATGAACGCGGTAGAGGATGCGGGGCGACAGCTCACCGCCGAGCGTGTCGACCTGGTAGACGTCGCGATCCTGTTCTTTGGCCAATGCAATCAGCTTGCGCTGCATCTCGGCCGCGGGAACGGGATCGTTGGCCTTGAAGATCATGACGCCCGCGGCGGCGCGCGCGGCCTGCCCCGGCGCGGCGCGCCCATGCCCGTTTGACACGGGAAAGTCGCGGATGGGCGTGCGGCTGGTGAGGTAGTTCATCAACTTGCCGTGATCGACAAGCTGCACCGCCTGCGCGGGTACGCCTTCATCGTCGATGGCGTAGGCCCCCACCAGGCTGTGGCCGGCGAAGGTAGCCTGGAGCGGATCATCGATCACGTTGAGCAGGTCGGGCAGCACGCGCGCCTTGTAGCTGGACTGATACGCGCCGGTGGTGCGAGCGGTGGTGCCCATGTCGGGCCGGTCGGCCTCGACGTTGGGGACAAAGAGGCGGTTGAGCACATCGGTGGAAGCGTCGCCTGAGAAGAGCACGGGACCGTGAAAGTCTTCCGCATCGGCGACCGGCGCGTTGCGCAGCTCTTCGAAGCTCTTGATGTCGTTGACTGCGCGCAGGTGGAACGCGGCTGCGCCTTCAAGCTCGCTGGCGCGCACGGCCGTGCTGCCGTTGTCGCGGCTCAGACGCATGCCGTCGTCGGCCTGACCGCCCACGCTGAAGCTCGCGTTATAGCCTCCGTAGCCGTGGCGCAGCACCGTGCCTTCGGTGTTGACCAGCAGGCGGTTGACAACGAGCCCGCGGATGTTGGCCGTGGAGTACTGGACGTGGGGCGCGGCGGAAGCGACCGACGCGTCGGACAGGAAGGCGCCGCTGGCGTCCACTATTCGCCGCTTCCATTCGGCATAATCCAGCTCGAGCGAGAGCATGGGTTCGAGCGCTACGACCGGCTTGGCCGCGGAGAAGTCAGCCTCAGTCGGCGGCTTCTCGAAACGCTTCAGCTGCGCCTGCTTGTTCGCATAGGCGCGCAGCGCATTCTTGTAGGCCTCGTCCGTGGTGGTCCAGAGCGCGTAGCGAAGGGCCGCGGGATCGTTGTCTTCGGGCGCCAGTTCCACCGAGCCTTCGCCGCGGCTGGAGCTGGAGTCCGAGGTGTAGTCGCCGATGCGAACCGTGACGCGGACGATGCGCTGGTGATTGGCCTCTTCGCGGGTAAGCGCGCCGTAGTTCGCAACCGCCTCGTAGCTTTGGAAGTCGTCCAGCCGGTACTCGATGAAGTACGGCTTCTGCATGCCGGGCAGGAACAACAGGTCGCGCTCGCGGTTCAATTCCTGCTGCATGGCGTTGAGCAGCGGATCGGAAGCCGCGGCTTTGGCGGCCGGAGACTCGGCGGCACGCCCGGTTCCAGAAGTTGTAACCAAAAGCGTTACAGAACAAAGCGCGAGCAGCAAGGATTGTAACCGTTTGGGATACAGATTCACTTCGCCACCTCGCGCGTGGAGGCGGTGGCCGTGGGCGGAGGCACAATGGGCGGACGGGCTGAGCCCTGCGCCTGACGCTGGGTCTCTATCTCCGAGACAAGCATGGCCGGTGCGACGGCGCTGACCGGGATGCTGCCGCTCTCCGCTCCGCAGATGCCGTTGAAGACATCCGGCCGATCGCCGGTGGCGACGATCCGGTTCAAGGCCGCCTGCGGTGTGCCTACGATGGAGACGCCGCGCACCAGTTCATCGGGGCGGCCATCGACATAGACCCGGTAGACGACCAGCGGCACGACCGAGAACGCCTGCGGGCTGCGGCGGTTCGTGACCGCGAACCCGGAGGAGATGTCCTCGAAGTAGAGCCCGTACGGCTTGCCCTGCTTCTTCGCCTCGTCCTTCAGCATCTGGCGCAGCGTCGCTTCAGGCACGGTCTTCGACGAGGTGACGATGAGATTGCCCTGGCGGCCGGTGGGCATGTGGCCGGTCTCGGCGCGGCCGTGGCCGTTGCTCGAAGAGAAGCTCGCGATGGGCAGACGCGACATCAGGAAGGTCTCGAGCACGCCATCCTTGATGAGGTCAACGCGGCGCGCGGGCTGGCCTTCGTCGTCGTAGACGTAGTGGCCGCTGAGCGAGATGCCTTCAAAGCTGCTGAGGGTGGGGTCGTCCGCCACCGACATGAAGGTGGGCAGGATGGGCTTGCCGAGCAGCTTGGTGAAGGTCTGACCCTCTTCGTCGCCCTTCTGCCGCTGGCCTTCCAGGCGATGGCCCAGGACCTCGTGGAAGAACACGGCGCTGGCGCGTCCGCTCAGGATTGCGGGTCCGTCAAAGGGCTCGGTCACCGGCGCATCGCGCAGAGCTTCCAGGTTCTTGGCCATCGCCAGGGTCTTCTCGACGAGTGTCTTCTGGTCCGGCAGCCGGCCCAGCTCGTCGCTCTCAAAGGTCTCCACGCGATAGAGATCCATGCCGTCCGCGGCGCGGGTGCGGGCGACGACGACCAGCCGCGCGACGTGGCTTGGCGTCGAGACGCGTGCGCCCTCACTGGAGACGAAGTAGTCGTTCTCGTTCGAGGCCTGCAGGCTGACGGTGTTGTAGAAGATATCGGGATATTGCTTGAAGAGCGCGGAGAGCTCGCGCAGACGATTCTCCCAGGCGGCCTTGTCCTTCATCAGCGGCGCGGAGGGGGCGAACTTCGCGTCCACGGGAACGATGGCGGTGGCGGGTGTCTCCTTCGAGAAGTCGGGCGACGAATCTTCTTCCTTGGCGCGCACCTGCTGCTCGGTCTTGACCTGCAGGTAGCTGTCGAGCGCGCGGCCGTAGCCGCGGTTGGTCGCGTACCAGAGGCTGCGGGCCAGCGCGGCGCGGTCGTCGGTAAGCGGCAGCGGCATGGTGGTCAGGCCGCTGTTGCGATGGGTGCCGTGGGTGTTGTCCTCGGCCACGCTGCCCAGCCGCACTTGCACGTCGGCGTTGCGGCGGCGGCTTTCGTTCTCGCCGCTGAGTGCGCCGAACTGCGCCGAGATCGAGACGCTCTCCGCGTCCGAGACGGCGTAGCTCATGAAGTAGGGCTTGGGCTGCGGCTGCGCTTTGGCGCCGGGCTTGACCGCGGCGGGAGCCGCTGCGTCAGACCCCAGCGAGGCCATGGCGCGGTTCAGCTCCGACTCCATAACCTGCAGCAGGACGGAGTCGGGCATGGCCTTGGCCGTGTTGCTTTCAGCGGTATCCACGCCAGCCGGGCCGGAAACGGCGCTCGCTGCTGGCGCACACAAGGTGAAGAAGGACAGAAGAAACAGGCCCAACAGATTGCGCTCGTTCAAAACAGATTCCGCCTATCTACTTCGATGTTTGTCTACGAAGATTCGCCACACTGAGTCTACTCGAAGGCTTACTACGGACGTTAGACGAGCGCCGGGCCGGCAAAGCTGCCGGGAGGGTTTGCGCCGCCGCACTAAACTCGTGCACACTGAACCCACTGCGCGCCCGATCAAAAAAGGAATCCATGCGTTTTCGCACTCTGCTGCTTCTGCTGTCGTTCGTCGCGCTGCTGCTGGTTTCGCCGGCCTCCGCCGCGACTACCCCCACCGAAGCTGCTGCGCTGGGCGCCGCGGAGAACGATCACAGCGCCTACACGCTGCCGCCGGACAAGCTCGCCAAGGCGGAGACGCTGGAGCGGATCCGCAACATCATCACGTTTGTGGGCGCGGGCTGGGGGATCGTGTCACTGCTGCTGATCCTGCGGCTGCGGATCGCGGCCCGCATGCGCAACGTGGCGGTCAACCTGAGCAAGAATCGCTGGGCCCAGGGGTTCACCTTCTTCTTCCAGTTCATGATCGTCACGACCGTGCTGGGGCTGCCGATCGACCTGTATGAACAACACGTGCGCCGCTCCTACGGGTTGAGCGTGCAGAGCTGGGCAAGCTGGCTGGGCGATCAGGCCAAGGGCTTCGCGCTGACGTTTGTGATTGGCGGCCTGGGTGTGATGCTGCTGTTCTGGCTGATCCGGAAGTTTCCGCGGCGCTGGTGGCTGTGGCTGTGGTTCCCGACCATGGCGTTTTCCGTCCTGGCCGTCTTTGCCTCGCCCTACATTATCGATCCGCTGTTCAATAAGTTCGAGCCCCTGACGCGAACCAATCCGGCGCTGGTGTCGCAGTTGGAGCAGGTGGTGGCGCGCGGCAAAGGGATCAACATCCCGCCTGAACGCATGTTCCTGATGAAGGCCTCCGACAAGGTGACCACGCTGAACGCCTACGTGACAGGCTTCGGCGCCTCGAAGCGCGTGGTAGTGTGGGACACGTCCATCGCGAAGGGCACGCCGGACGAGATCCTGTTCATCTTCGGGCACGAGATGGGCCACTATGTGCTGGGACACATCGTCAGCAGCATCCTGTTCTCCTTCATCCTGATCCTGGTCTCGTTCTTCCTGGGCTTCCACTTGTTTCAGTGGCTTCTGCGGCGCTTCGGAGCGCAGTGGCGGATTCCGGCGCAGGATAACTGGGCTGCGCTGGTGGTCTTCGTGCTGGTGCTCGATGTGATTGGATTCTTCGGCCAGCCGATCGCCAGCGCTTACAGCCGCGCGCACGAGCATGCTGCGGACGTCTACGGGCAGGAGGTGGTGCACGGCATCGTGGCCAATCCGCAGGCAAGCGCACAGGCGGCATTTCAGCTGCTGGGCGAGAACTCGTTCAGCGCACCCGATCCCTCGCCGCTGGTGGAGTTCTGGACCGGCACGCATCCGCCCATCTGGCTGCGTGCGGCGTTTGCGAAACACTACGACCCGTGGGCGCCGGGCGCGAATCCTAAGTACTTCGAGAAGGCGAAATGAGCGACTGTCTATTTTGCAAAATCGCGGCGCACACCATCCCGGTGAAGGCCGTGCATGAGGATGATCTGAGCCTGGCGTTTCCGGATGTGAACCCGCAGGCGCCCACCCACCTGCTGCTGATCCCGAAGCAGCACTTCGCCAGCGTGGAAGAGGTGCCGGCGGAGCTGCTGGGACACCTGCTGAAGACTGCCGCGGCGGTAGGTCAGCGCGAGCTGCCGGAGGGCCACCGCATCGTCATCAATACCGGCGGGCACGGCGGACAAACGGTGCATCATCTGCACCTTCATATCCTGGGGGGACGCCACATGGGCTGGCCGCCAGGCTAGTTGTGAACGTGGGCAAGCGTTGGATGTTGGACAAACGAACGGATCAAAGCGGTCGGGAGCAAGCCCCATCCACTCTGATCCGTTTTTGTCCGCCTAATCCCCGTCCTGTTTTGCCTTGCCGGTTACTGGTTATAGTTGGGCTCTTCCACGTCTTCAATCCCGTAGCGTCGCAGCAGGTTGGGCAGGTTCTGCGAGAACGCCGCGCGCGGCATGACGGTATCGCAGCCGGCCTCCACGGCCTTGGCCTTGAGGTCGCCCTGCAGGTGGGAGAGAAAGCCGATGATGGACGTTGTCTTCTTGAGCTTGTTCTTGAGCTTGGGAATCAGCGTCAGCGGCTTGGCGTTGGCGTTGTTCAGGTCGAAGACGATGAGCCCCGGGCGATCCTCTTCAGCGCTGTCCGTGAGTGCGGCGATCTGCTCCTTGTCATTCTTCACAAAGGCAACTTTCACTCCGAGTTTGCGTGCTGTCTCCTGGATCTTTGCGGTAAAGAACAGGTCATCGATGAAGAAGTAGATCTTGGTCGGCGCGTCGGGTGCGATGGGAATGGCGCGGCCCTGGGAATAGTCGATCGGCTGCGAATCACCCTGGTAGGCGCGCTGCCGTCCGCCGAAGTTCACCTGCGACTCGACCGTGGAGGCGCCGTCGAAGACGTTGCCGTTCACCGCGCGATAGCTGTGATCCATCGGTCCGACGAAGCTGCGCGGCCCGCGCTGCTGCTTGCCGGCGCTACCAAAGCCGCCGCCCTTGCGCTTGAAGCTGCCGCCCCCGTTCCCGGGTTGATGCGTGTCCGGACCGCGAAAGCCGGCGCTGCCGCCGTTCGTGCCCTGTGCACTCTGCTGGTTGCCGGGATTATCCTGTTGGCGCGGCCGCTCGCGATCGCGAAACTTCTTCTTCCAGCGCTTAGTCCCGCCGGGCGCGTTCTGCTGCCCGTTCTGCTGCTGGCCATTGGCCTGGAAGCTGCGTCCCTGGCCATTATTCTGGCGGAAGTTTGGCTGCGGCTGACTGGCTGGCTGCGCACCGGCATCCGAACCGCCGGCCTGGATGCTGCCTATCGTGCCCTCACCGCCCGGGCCCTCGGCCTGGCTCGGTGGTGGACTGCCGGGCTGACCGGAGGCTGGTGCCGCGCCCGCTTCGCTGCCCTTGCTTTTGCGTTTACGGCGCCTGCGCCGGCTGCTCTTGGACTGCCCCATTCCGTGCGGGACGCGCTGTCCGTCCTCGTCCAATTCGTATCCACCGGAACCGCCGAAGTCTTCCCCTGCCGCCTGCGGTGCGTGCTGCACCGGCACCTCTGTAAAGCCCTGTTCTGCACTCATGCTTCAGTTTCCTCTTGCCTGACGCCGAGCCATCCGGCGCACATCTGGCGTTTTGCAGCGAGCCTCTGACAACCCCGCGGCAACTCCGCCAGGATGGCAGGCAGCCGTGCGGTTCTCGAGCATCGTGTGAAACGGTTCAAGTTCTTTGCATATCCGAATTCGCAGATTTACTGATCAATCCGATCCATCGCAGCTCGAATCAGTCACTTCCGGCTGCGCGCACCCTGACTCTACGCGACCAGCCTTTTTCTAAACCAGCGAACCTGTCTGAGGGGAGAACCGTAGACTCGATCCAGCCGGGCCAAACCACCATGCGGGCGGAGCCGACTCCGTTCGAGCTTTCGGCCAATCCGATCCCTTACGCCGGGAACACACCTTATTCAGTAGCGTCAATTCGGGGAGCCGTTCGGTCGTCAGCAGCCGCCCGGAATCGCCCAGCTTGAGCTCTACCACCCCGGACTCTACTGGCCTGAACTCCAAGGGAACAGGGTAACAACCCTTCGAACACCCAACACCCAAGCTCCACGCAGCTTCCACCCTACTCCGAAATGCGATTTGGTGCAACTACTTTATTTTCCAGCCCGAGCGATCCGAGCCGACCGCCCGACGCGTGGCTTTTACCTCGTGTGTACGGCCACTCCCGGCGCTACCGAAAGTGGCCGTTCCCCTTATCTGCAACAAGGGCCAGTCACTGGCCTCCATAAACCGTCGCAACCCGGCGTTCGGGAGCTTCGGAAGCCTTTGCCGGCGGGCCGCACCTGCTTTGGGTGCGGAGCTCATGCCAGGTGCAAAGGACCGTTCGTGCCGCGTTGTGACACCGCGACTCATTGAAGCAGTTGCAATCGATGTGCCAAAACGCGGCCTGCGATTCTGCCCGGGTTTTCGCAGTAAAGCGGCAATGCGCTTGCTTCTGCCACCAGTAAAACGGAGAAGCAATCGTCTTTGCTCCAGATTTCCGTATTAGCCCGCTGCGGGCGCTACGTTGACCGGGCCTCCGGTGCAGCCTATAATTTGCTTACATTCTGATCACTCCCCCGACCTCCGGACGCTTGTTGGCTCACACCTTAGTCCGCTTACACGTTGGTCCAGCGGTAAGGAGGGTGCTGAGCGCTCCGGAAGATTCCTATCCACCGAGCCCGAGCGCGCAGCCGGAATATGACGATGGGCCAGGCGACGGCGCTGGAACCTGCGAAAGCCAGCCACGGCGCCCGCGGAGTTCTGCCGCTCCCTCCTAATGGTAAACGCCGGAACAGTACCGATTCGGCCACTCCTCGTCCAAACTCTACGGGAGCGTGACATCAATCCGGAATCTATATCGTTGAACCAAGCTCGCCAAGGATTCGCACGGCCTGATCGCAACCTACCTCGCGATCAGAGGATCACCCAGAAGAACTGCCCAGGAACTACTTCAAGAGAGTCACCAAGGAGCAAGACAATTCGCATGAACCGCAATCTCACTGTCCTGACCGCGCTCGGCGCGGGCCTCGTCCTCGCCCCCATCTCCGTTGCCCAGGCACCCGCTGCGGGGGCCGGCAGCGCACCCGCAGCGGCCGCACCTGCCGCGGTTGCTCCGCAGGCAGTTCCCGCCAAGATCGCCCTGGTGAACTTTGAGCAGGTCGTGCTCGCCTCGAACGAGGGCCAGACGGTCGCGGCCAACATCCAGAAGAAGTTTGAGCCCAAGAAGGCTGAGCTGGAGCGGCTGAACGGCGAGGTCGACACCATGAACAAAAGCCTGCAGTCGGCGCCAGCGACGATGACCGATGCCGAGCGCGCCAAGCGGCTGCGCGAGCTGGACGTCAAGCAGAAGCAGCTGAACCGCGACGGCGAGGACGCGTCCACCGCCTACAACACGGAGCTTCAGGAAGGGGAGAGCGTGGTCGCGCAGAAGATTGCCGCGGTGATGAAGAAGTACGCCGCCGACAACGGCTACACCATTCTGCTCGACGTCTCGAGCCAGCAATCGAACGTGCTGTGGGCGCTTCCTTCGACCGACATCTCGCAGGCCGTGGTGGACATGTACAACAAGCAGTCCGGCATCGCGGCTCCTCCGCCGGCCTCGCCGCGTCCGGCTTCCACTACGCCGCGTCCGGCAGCAGCCAAGCCGCCCGCCAAGTAGCCACGCAGCGCATAAACGAAGAGGCAGACCTCCAGGGGTCTGCCTCTTTGCTTTGCCGCGCCTGCTGCTGCTTTGCCAACTCTACTCTTCGCCCACCTTCAACACGGCCAGGAAGGCCTCCTGCGGAATGTCGACCTTGCCGATCCGCTTCATGCGCTTCTTGCCTTCTTTCTGCTTTTCGAGCAGCTTGCGCTTGCGGCTGATGTCGCCGCCATAGCACTTGGCGATGACGTTCTTGCGAATCGCGGTCACGGTCTCGCGCGCGATGACCTTGGAGCCGATCGCCGCCTGGATTGCCACCTCGAACATCTGCCGCGGAATCAGCTCGCGCATCTTCGAAACCAGCGCGCGCCCACGCTGTTGCGCAAAGTCCTTGTGGATGATGATGGAGAGCGCGTCCACCGGCTCGCCGGCGATGAGGATATCCATCTTCACCATGGGCGAGATCCAGCTGCCGGCCAGCTGGTAGTCGAGCGACGCATAGCCGCGCGAGACGGTCTTCAGCCGGTCGTAGAAGTCCAGCACGATCTCGTTGAGCGGCAGCTCGTAGGTGATCAGCACGCGCGTATCGGAGACATACTCCATGTTCTTCTGCCGACCGCGCTTCTCTTCCACCAGCTTCAGTATCCCGCCCACGTACTCCTCGTTGGTCAGGATCTTGGCGATGATCACCGGTTCTTCAATCTGCTCGATCTCGCTTGGATCCGGCCAGCGCGAGGGATTGTCGACTTCAACGACGGTGCCGCTGGTCAGCGTGATGCGGTAGCGCACGCCCGGCGCGGTGGTGATCAGGTCGAGATCGTACTCGCGCTCCAGCCGCTCCTGGATGATCTCGAGGTGCAGCAGCCCAAGGAAGCCGCAGCGAAAGCCGAAGCCGAGCGCCACCGAACTCTCCGGCTCGAAGGAGAACGAGGCATCGTTGAGCCGCAGCTTTTCAAGCGCGTCGCGCAGCATCGCGTGCTCGTGCGAATCGACCGTGTAGAGCCCGGCGAAGACCATGCTCTTGATGTCTTCGAAGCCCGGAAGGGCCTCGGCACAGGGCCGGTCGACCTCCGTGATGGTGTCGCCCACCTTGGTGTCGGCGACGTTCTTGATGGTGGCCACGAAGAACCCGACCTCGCCCGCCGAGAGCTCGTCGAGCGCCAGTGGCTTGGGCGTCATCACGCCCATGGAGTCAACATCGAACTGCTTGCCGTTCGACATCACCTTGATCTTCATGCCCTTGCGCAGCCGCCCGTTGATGATGCGCGCCAGCACGATGACGCCGCGGTAGGCGTCGAACCACGAATCGAAGATGAGCGCCTGCAGCGGCGCCTCGGGATCGCCCTTGGGCGGCGGCAGCAGCGTCACCACGGCTTCGAGGATGGAGGCGACGTTCAGCCCGGTCTTCGCGCTCACGGCGACCGCATCGTCGGCTGGCAGCCCGACCGACTTCTCGATCATCTCCTTGGTGCGCTCGATGTCCGCCGACGGAAGGTCGATCTTGTTGATGACCGGAATGATCTCAAGCCCGCCCGCGATGGCGAGGTAGGCGTTGGCGAGCGTCTGCGCCTCCACCCCCTGGCTCGCGTCCACCACCAGCAGCGCGCCCTCGCAGCTGGCCAGCGAGCGCGAGACCTCGTAGCTGAAGTCCACATGGCCGGGCGTGTCGATCAGGTTGAGCTGGTACGTCTCGCCGTCGTGCGCCTGGTACATCATGCGCACGGTATGGGCCTTGATGGTGATGCCGCGCTCGCGTTCGAGGTCCATGGCGTCCAGCACCTGGGCCTGCATCTCGCGCTCGGTCAGGCTGCCGGTAAGCTCCAGCAGGCGGTCGGAGAGCGTGGACTTGCCGTGGTCGATATGCGCGATGATCGCGAAGTTGCGGATGTGGCTGGGATCCATAGAGGAGGCAAGCGGCATGCGGGAAAGCCGCTCTACTCGATGCTACCATCGCGCGACTGCCTCACCCGGCGCGGGGCAGCGGCAGCAGATTGCGCTTGAGCCAAACTCACGCGGCCTCGCAATCGTCTTACAATGAGACATTCCGTCGCTGTTGCATGGCGCGCGTGTTCCTTACTGATTGATGATCGATACGAAACTTCTCCGCCGCGTCTCGCTTGCCCTGCTCTCTGCGCCGGTGCTTCTGCTGGCCGGCTGCCCCGGCAGCGATCCACTGGCAGGCACTGCGGGTTCGCCGGCCAAGGCCTCGCCCAAACAGACCGCGCCCACGGTGACCCAGACGCAACCGAACCAGACCCAACCGAACCAGGGCGCTTCCGGAACAGCGCCGGCGCCGGGGCCCGTGAAGGCGCAGGCCAGCTCGCAAGCCAGCCCGCAAGCCACGCAGCAGGCCGCCGACCAGGCCGGACAGAAGACGCAGCAGCTCATCACGCGCGCCGAGGCGAGCTACAACTCGGGCGTTGCCAACTATCGCGCCAACCGGCTGGAGGCCGCGCGTCTGGACTTCGACTTCGCGGTCGACACCATGCTCTCGAGCGGCCTTGACCTGAAAGCCGAAGGGCCGCTGTCGGATGAGTTCGAGCGCCTCGTCTCGGCGATCAACTCGCTCGAGCTCTACGCCCTGAAGCAAGGCAATGGACTCTCGCCCAAGCTCGAAGCCGCGCCGCTCGACGTGGCGGAAGACCTCACCTTCGCGCCGAACCCGGAGCTGGTGGCCAAGCTCAAGACCGAGCTCAGCATCCAGTCCGACCTGCCGCTGGTCATCAACGACGAGGTCGCCGGCTACATCGGCGTCTTCTCGCAGTCGGAAAACTTCCGCAAGCACATGGCAGCCTCTCTGCAGCGCGTGGGCAAGTACCGCGGCCTGATCCAGAGCGTTCTCAAGGAAGAAGGCGTTCCCCAGGACCTGATCTATCTGGCGGTGGCGGAATCCGGCTTCCAGCCTCAGATCGTCAACGTCAAGTCCGGCGCCGGCGGCATGTGGCAGTTCATGACCTACACCGGGCCCGAGTACGGTCTTACGCGCAACGGCTACTACGACTACCGCTTCGATCCGGAAAAATCCTCGCGCGCCTACGCACGCTACATCAAGAAGCTTTACGGTCTGTTCGGAGACTGGTACCTCGCCATGGCCGCCTATGACTGGGGTCCGCTGTACGTGCAGCGCGCGATCCAGAAGACCGGCTACGCGGATTTCTGGGAGCTCTACCGCCGCAACGCGATGCCGGCGGAGACCCGCGCGTACGTTCCCAAGATCCTTGCTGCCGTCATCATGGCCAAGAACCCTGAGCGCTACGGGCTCGACAAGCTCACACCCAGCCCCGCGGTTATCTACGACACGGTGGCGGTGAACTACGCCATCGATGTGCGCCTGGTGGCCGATGTCACCGAAGTCCCGGTGCAGGAGATCGTCGCGTTGAACCCCGCGCTGCTGCGGCTCACCACGCCCCGCGACATCTCGTTCGACCTGCACATTCCGCCCGGCACCAAGGATCTCTTCACCGAACGCCTGAAGGACATTCCCGAAGATCGCCGGGCGAGCTGGCGCTTCCACATCGTGCGCTCCGGCGATACGCTCGAAGGCATTGCGGCTACGCTGCATGCGCGCCCCGCGGATATCGCCGAGACCAACGGCATCACCGCGCAGGATCCGATGGGCGTAGGCGATGAGCTCGTCGTGCCGGTCGAGTCCGCGGCTTCCACCAACCCGCAGCGCTACACCGTGCGTCGTGGCGATACGCTCATCACGGTGGCGGACCGCTTCAACGTGTCTGTGGAAGAGCTGCGCACGTGGAACCGGCTGGGCAGCGCAAGCCTCAAGCCGGGGCGCATGGTCTACGTCGCCGAGCCAATTCGCCTGGCGCCTTCGGCTCGCGCGCGCGGCCGCAGCGGCAGAGGCCGTCGCGGCGCATCGAGTGCGGCTCGAAGCGGCTCTGCTTCATCTCGAAGCAGGTCTGCTGCGTCGAGAAGCGGCTCTGCGAGGAGCTCTTCGCGCACTGCGAAAACCTCCTCATCGCATGCTTCGAGTGCGGCCTCGCGAAGCGGCTCCTCCATAAAGAAACATAAAGCTGCTCGATAAGCTTCCTCAACGAAAAGATTGCTTGTATTCGGTGGCGCACTCGTCTAGCGTGTTGCTAGAATTCATGCCGCGTGAAGTTGTGCGCAGCACAGCATGATGACTCATCCAGGTCGATCGAACGCGATCTTGAAACGCAGAGGATATACAGCATGAAACACGACGAGCATCTGGAAGAAGTGGTTCAGCAACGTGCGAACGCTGGCAATGACGATGACGATCTGGATGAGGTCCCGGGGGTCCGCAGTTCCTTTGAAGACGATGAGGACGACGAAGAGGAAGAGGTCACCCTCACCTCCGACGATGACGACGTCGATGAGGATGACGAAGATGAGGACGATGCAGCCGAGGATGATGCGGACGACGACGACGATGAGGAGGAGGACGACGACGATGATGATGAGGAGGACGACGACGACGACGACGAGGAAGACACCGAACCGCTGAAGACCACGCACGCCGAAGATGCCGTGCTGCCGGCCGTTCCGTCCAGCCCCGTCGACCCCTACGAGCCGCCCACGCGCGAAGCCACGCTGCCGGTTGAAAATCCTGTAGAGCCGCCGCTTGCCGCTACCTTGTCGAGCGTGAGCCAGTCCGCCAGGAAGAACGCGGCAAAGGAAGCCGCGCCCACGAAGAGAGCTACCCCCGCCAAGCTTCCCGCAAAGGAGGCCGCGCCCGCCAAGAAGGCGCCCGCCGCAACCAAGGTTGCGTCGAAGAAGACCACTGCGCCAGCCAAGAAGGTGCCCGCCAAAAAGTCTTTGGCGAAAAAGGCGCCAGCCAAGAAAGCAGCAGCCAAGAAAGGTCCGGCAAAGAAGGCGCCGGCTAAAAAGCTTCCTGCGAAGAAGGCCGCTCCAGCCAAGAAGAGCGCGGCCAGCAAGACACCAGCCAGGAAAGGTGTCTCGTCTTCCATCTCAGCATCTGCCGCGAAGAAAGTCAGTGCTCTGCGCGGCGGTAAGGCAGCCTTGAAAAAGGCGGCCGGCAACAAGAGCACCGCAAGCAGCAAAAAGTCACCGACGAGCAGCAAAAAATCAACGACGAGAGGTACTACTTTGGCAACGAAGAAAGCAGCAGCAAAGAAGACAGTCGCGAAGAAAGCTCCGGCCAAGAAGGCTGTAGCCAAGAAGGCAGCTGCCAAGAAGGCTCCAGCCAAGAAGGCCGTAGCCAAGAAGGCAACCGCAAAGAAGACGCCAGCCAAGAAGTCGTAAGAACGGCAACGTACGCGCAGTAGCTCTTCGCAGCAGAACGTGTAGTCAAGGCAAGCAAAAAGGCCCGGTCCCTCAACCTGAGAGTCCGGGCCTTTCTGCGTCTGCTGTTATTTCTTCAGTTCGGCCAGCGCCGCGAGCACCTCATCACTGTGCCCCTGCACGTTCTTGACCTCCCAGAACTTCAGCACCTTGCCGTCCGGCCCGATCAGGAACGTATCGCGCATCGCATATTTCATATCGCCGCGCGTCATCACCGGCACGCCATACTCCGAAATCACCTTTCCCTCTGGATCGGCCAGCAGCTTGAAGTTGAGGCTGTCCTTGCTGCAGAAGGTCTTGTGGCTCTCCACCGTGTCCAGGCTCACACCCAGCACGACCGCGTTCAGCGCCGTGTACTTGGCCGTATCGCGCTCGAAGTTGTGCGCCTCGATCGTGCAGCCGGTGGTCATGTCCTTGGGGTAGAAGTAGAGCACGACATACTTGCCGCGGTAATCCTTGAGGCTCACCATCGTGTCCGTCTGCGAGGGCAGCGTGAAGGCCGGCGCTGCGGCTCCCGGCGGCAGCGGTGTATCCGCACCCGCGAAGCCGTAAGCCTTCATCCCCAACAAGCCGCAGGCTACCAGGCCCGCGGCCGCCAACATCCAATTCGCTTTACGCATCACTTCCTCTTTTCCAAAACTGATTGTGCTTCCAGTACGCGGCAGCCTGCGAGATGGACGCAGGCGAAAGGCACGTTAGCCGCAATTCTACGCCGCTGCGTCAGATTCAAGTGTCACTGGGCGGTGATCGCGATCCCGGTCTCGTCTGCTTCGACGATCATGGCGGCCCGGTCGAAGAGCAGCGTGCGTCCCGCCTCGACGCACAGGCAGGTTGCCGCGGCCGCACGCATGGCGCGGATCGTCGCGACCCCCACCACGGGCACATCGAAGCGCATGTCCTGGTTCGGCTTGGCCACCTTCACCACGGTGAGCGAACGCGAAAGCGTTGAGGCGCCCGCACCCAGCCCGTGAATCAACCCGCCAGCCCGCGCGATGGTGGCGTCCGTGCCTTCCATGGCCTCGACCGCCACGCACGCCTGCGCCGCGATCACCACGGTCTGGCCGAGATCAAATCCGGCGATCCCGCGCGCGACCACCAGCCCGTACTCCACATCCTTCTGCTCGTCTTCGGTCGGCGCGCGCCGCGTCATCACGCCGCGGGTTGCCAGCAGCGGCTCCAGGTAGGCGGTCGAGGAGATCAGCTCGATGCCCTCATTGGCCAGCACCTTCGCCACCGCGCCCAGCAGCATGTCGGTAGAGCGCGTGCGCAGGTTCAGCAGCAGCTTGGCCAGACGCCAGTCCGGCCGAATGCTGGAGAAGATCTGCTTGTGCCGCACCTGCCCCGCCATCACCGCCCGCGAGACGCCTTCGGCTTGGAACGTGTCGATTAACTTCGAGAGCTCGCCGAGCGACAGCCAATGCACGCGCACGCCGGCGTCTGCAGCGGCCCGCGCGTCCATCTCCGGGTCGGTCTCCTCCTTGATGGCGGCGACGACAACTTGCAGTCCATGCGCGCGTGCAGCATCGAGCAGCAGAAAGGGAAAGCGCCCGTTGCCGGCGATCAACCCGAGCTTCTCCATGGGCGGCGTCAATCCAATCCGCGGCAGACTTCACCCGATGGCAGGAGCGTCGTGCGGCCGCTTATGCCCTGCCGGAAGCTTCCCCTGAAAACTTCGTCCGCTGCGCTTGCGATGCTCACTAACGAATCACCCCACGCTCGCTCGCGCCCACAAAATCGACGAGGTACTGCACATGTTCGCCTGCCTCGCCGGCCGCCAGGCGTGCACGCAGCTCTTCAAGCGCCTGCGACACGTTCTTCTTGCTGCCGATCAGCACCCGGTAGGCCGCGCGAAGTTCCTTCAACTGCTCAGCGGTAAACCCGCGCCGCTCCAGGCCCACCTTGTTCAGCCCGTAGGCATGGTTGTCGCGCGCAATCGAGGTGAGCGAATAGGGCAGCACATCCTGCGTGATGGTGGTGCCGCCCCCGATGTAGGCGTAGCGCCCGATGCGGCAGTACTGATGCACGGGACACAGCGCGCCAACCACGGCGAAGTCCTCGACCACGACGTGCCCCGCCAGGGTGGCGGCGTTGGCCAGGATGCAGCCATCGCCGATCACCGAGTCGTGCCCGATGTGGGTATAGGCCATGATCAGGCAATCCGCCCCGACCCGCGTGAGGCCGCCGCCGCCGGCTGTCCCACGCGAGATCGTCACGTACTCGCGCACCACCGTTCCATCGCCGATGGTCAGCCGCGTCGGCTCGTTCCTGTACTTCAGATCCTGCGGGGCAATGCCCAGGCAGGCGAAGGAAAATACCCGCACTCCGCGGCCCAGCATGGTGTGCCCGTCAAGCACCACGTGCGACACCAGCTCGCACTCTTCGCCCAGCACGACATCCGCGCCCACCGTGCAGTACGGCCCCACCGTGCAGCTCTCGGGCACCACCGCTCCGCTGGCCACAATCGCCGTCGCATGAACGCTCACTCCGGAAGCTCCAGCCCGCTGCCCGGCGCGCCTGCAGGCTCAGCCGCAGCCGCAGCCTTGCGCACCCGCGGCACCACCATGCACATCACGATCGCCTCGCAGACCTCCCGGCCCTCCACCGTAATCCTGCCCTGCATCTTGACCGCGCGCGATCGCCAGTTCATCACCGTCACCTCAATGCGCAGCTGGTCACCGGGCACCACGGGCCGTTTGAACTTGGCGTTCTCAATGCCTGTAAAGACCATCAGCTTCTCGTCCCGGTCCGAGATCTCGGTCAGCAGCAGCGCGCCTCCGGTCTGGGCGATCGCCTCGACCATCAGCACGCCGGGCATGATGGGGTAATCGGGAAAGTGCCCGGCAAAGTGCGGCTCGTTGATGCTGACGTTCTTGAGCGCGACGATACGCGTCTTGCGCTCCATCTCGATCACGCGGTCGATCAGCAGAAAGGGGTAGCGATGCGGCAGGATCGCCATGATCTCGGCGATATCCAGCGTCGTCTTCCGCGTTTCGGTCTCGGGCTCACTCATGGCAGCCCTGAGTATAAACCGGGTTTACTTCTAGAACGACCCAGCTACTTCTTGAGCGGCTTGTCGGGATTGAAGAGATCGTCCGAGAGCGGCTCGTTGAACTTCACCTTCTTGTAGAAGGTCTGGTCCACCATGTCGCCGTTACGGTAGCGCGTCAGGTTCATGGGTGTGGCGATGCCGTCGTACACCCGCCAGTCGCCGTACACCTCTTCGTCCACGTCATGATCCTTGAACTGCTCGTTGCGCCACTCGAAGCTGCGCTGCAGCGGATAGTGCGTGTCCTGCTCGATCTCAATGGTGACGGCATCGTTGTTGGCGGTCAGGATGCTCACCTTGTCCACCTGGCGGCGGTCCTGCATATCCGGCCCTTCGTACACAATCATCACGCCGGGCTGCTTGATCCAGGTGCGGATCACCTCTTCAATGGAGTGCGAGCGCCGCCGCATGTAATCTGTCACCTGTTTCTCGGGCAAGGTCGTCCGGCCCTTGTAGGTGAACTCGTAGCCCTGGTCCGCGGTCCACAGGTGCGCCACCTGCCGCACCGTTCCGGGTTCAATCATGCCGCGATAGCTGACGAACTCCACCCGCGACAGGTCGGGCAACGAACCCTGCGCAAACTTGCGGAATTCGACGAAGCGCACCACGCCGCCGCTGGGCTGGCCACGGAAGAAGGGCGCGGTCTGGCCTTCGATGTACATGGTCTTCTTGTTCAGCCACGCGTCGCCGCCCAGCGCCTTCACCATCTCGTCCAGCAACCGCCGGCCGTGCTGCTCGGTGGTCTCGCCCGGCCGCTGCGCCGGCGCGGCGCTCTGCATCTCGCTCGCGGATTGCGCGCGCGCGGCCTTGGCCACCCCGCACACTCCCGCCGCCAGCATCAGCCCAACCGCCAACCTCTTCATGCCTTCGCTTTTCCTCTCGTCTGCCTCATCCCACCAGCACCGCGCCGCCGTTCACGTTGAAGATCTCGCCCGAAACGAATCCGGCCAGCGGCGTACATAGAAAAACCACTGGGCCGGCGATCTCGTCCACATGCCCGACCCGGCCCAGCGGGATTAAAGCCGTCGCCTTCTTTGACGTTTCAGGGTCGGCTAAGGCAGCCATCGACATCTCGGTCCCGACCCAGCCCGGCGCCACGCAGTTTACGTAGATGCCTCGCGGCGCCAGCTCGCTCGAAAGGCTCTTGGTCAGCGACACCAGCGCACCCTTGCTGGCCGCGTAGTCGGCGTGGAACGCCTCCCCGCGCTGGGCCGCCGTCGACGCGATCAGCACGATATGCCCCTTCACCGCGCCCGGCTGGCTCAACATCTGCGCCACGCCCGCCTGCACCAGCCCAAAGACGCTGTCCAGATTGATCGCCAGCGTGCCGCGCCACTGCGCAGCGGGCATGGTGGCGATGGGCTGATCGTGCGCCGGCCACACGCCGTGGTTCACCACCAGGCAATCCAGCCTTCCGAACAGCGCGACCGCTTCCGCAATCAGTTCACGCCCATCCTCCGGCGTCGCCAGCGGCTGCTGGATGGCCCGGCACAAATGCGAGCCGCCAAGCTCCTCAGCCAGCGCCTCCGCGCGGTCGCGCGCCTTCTCGTAACTGAAGAGGACCCGCGCCCCCGCCTGGCGCATCATGCGCACGGTCGCCGCGCCGATGCCGCGCGAGCCGCCCGTCACCAGCGCCACCTTGCCTTCGAGCGACAACACCACACCTGCCATCCGCGAGTCTCTCCCACTCGCATCCTACCGCGACGGGCGCACCTCGATGGCTGAACCAGCCGAAGCCTGGAAGCTATGCTCGCGGAGGGAGATTCGCGCCGGCCTTAAACCAGCCGCCTGAGTCGGCAAAAACTCTGCACCAACCCGGGCGCCGTCGCGTATGCTCATCGCATCCTCAGTGCAACCTCCGGAGAGATCGATGAAAATGGCAATCCTGATCGCGCGAATCCTGCTCGGGCTCATGTTTCTGATCTTCGGCGCCAACATCCTGTTCCCGTTCCTCCCCATGCACCCCCAGCCGCCCAGCGATGCGGCGACATTTTCAACCATCCTGATGGCGCACAAGTACATGGCGTTCGTGGGCCTGATCCAGGTCATCGGCGGCCTTCTGCTGCTGGTCGGCCGCTACGTGCCGCTCGGCCTCACGCTGCTGGCGCCGGTGATCGTCAACATCCTGCTGTTCCACGTGCTGCTCGCGGGCGGCCACGGCATCGCGCCCGGCTTCCTCGCCATGCTGCTCGAGATCTTCCTGATCTGGGCCTACCGGCTGAGCTTCCGCGGACTCTTCGACGCCGCCCCGGAAGTCTCCTAAGCCTTAGCCGGCTTGCTCGGTTTGGCCGCCAGCGCCTTCTTGCGTTCGGCGATCAGCCGCTTTCTCTCCGCCGCGGGCAGCGCCAGCAGTGCCTGGGTTCGCGCCGGCAGCTTGGCCAGGGTCAACGAGTGTGCCGCCCGCAGCAGCCCCTCCCACTCGGCATTACGCAGCGCATCCCAGCGTTCGGCCGCCACCCAGAACGCCCGGCGAAAATACGGCGCGGGAATAATCCCCTCGTTCTCGCAAAGCTCGTCAAAGCGCTCCGGCCCGCACGAGAACGCGATGGGATTGCCTCCGCCCGCCTCCAGGTTCACCATCGCAAACGTCTTGCCGCCAACCGCCTTGTCGCCAACCCAGAAGAGCAGCCCACCCCACTGCTCCACCTCGACCACATGCGGCAGCCCCAACAGCAACGACCTGGCGCGTTCGGCGTCCATACCCAGCATTCTGCCACATCAGCATCGCTGGTCACGCACTGCTTCATTGCTTCTGCAGCTTGCTCGCCGCCGCGGCTTTCTGGTCCGCTTTCTTCTCGCCCTTGGTCTGCTTCTCCTTCGGCTCACAACTTCCCTTGGTCCCCGGAGTTTTGCCGGGCACCGGCTGGAACCCCGGCCAGCAATGCGCCGCATTGCCTGTTGCCTTCTTGGCAGTCTTTTTTGCCGGAGCCTTCTTCGCTGAACTTTTCTTCGCAGCACTCTTCGTCGCAGTCGCCATCTCCACTAAGAAGCCAACCTCCGGCCCCGCGTCACTTACCGCGCAGGAGATTTTTCACTTCAGCTTCAAACGGATCGCGCCTTTTGCAGTCGAGGCATCCACGACCCGCCCGCCCTGCGTCACGACGATCCTACCCTCGGCCACCAGCCGCCGCGCCGCCGCCCTCGCCGGCTCCATCAATCCCTCCCAGTCCCTGCGCGCATCCTTGCCGCCCACCCGCTTGGCCGCCTCGCTCGGGCAGATCGTCTTATCCCGTCCGCGCTCCGCCAGCAGCTCCAGGATGGCCGCCTCAAGCGCCTTATCCGCCTCCCCCGGCTTCTGTCCGCGGCAGGCATCCGAGCAGTACTTGACCACGTCCCAGTCCTTCTCCCACTTCTTGCGCCACTCGAACGTGCGCCCGCACGTCTTGCATGTCTTCGCCTTCTTCGGCGTCTCCAACTCGCGCTTCCGCACCCGGTCCGGCATACACACTCTTTATACTCAACTCAGCATGCAGACATCACCGCCGCCCGAGGCACCCGCGCAGTTCCCTCCCGTAGAAGAGCAGCTCGCCCTGCTGGCCAAGGGCGCCGCCGAGATCATCCCGCTCGACGACCTGCGCCAGCGCCTGGAGGCCTCGCGCGCCTCCGGCATCCCCCTGCGCATCAAGGCCGGCTTCGACCCCACCGCGCCCGACCTGCACCTCGGCCACACCGTGCTGATCCGCAAGCTGCGCCACTTCCAGCAGCTCGGCCACACCGTCATCTTCCTCATCGGCGACTCCACCGCGCTCATCGGCGACCCCACCGGCAAATCCGCCACGCGCAAGCAGCTCACCCAGGAAGAAATCGACGCCAACGCCGAGACCTACAAGCAGCAGGTCTTCAAGATCCTCGACCCCGTCAAGACCGAGGTCCGCTACAACTCCGAGTGGCTCGCCAGGCTGGGCTACGCCGATATGATTCGCCTCGCCGCCTCCGCCACGGTCTCGCAGATGCTCGAGCGCGAGGACTTCCACGCGCGCTTCAACGCCGAGCAGGAGATCAGCCTGCACGAGCTGCTCTACCCGCTCGCGCAGGGGTTCGACTCCGTCGCCCTGCGCTGCGATGTCGAGCTCGGGGGCACCGACCAGAAGTTCAACCTGCTGATGGGCCGCCGGCTGCAGCGCCGCGACGGCCAGCCGCCGCAGATCGTCCTGATGACCCCCATCATCGAGGGCCTCGACGGCGTCCAGAAGATGTCCAAGTCGCTGGGCAACGCGGTCGGCGTCACCGAGTCGCCTTTCGACATGTTCACCAAGCTCATGACGATCCCCGACGCGCTCATCCCGCGCTACTACGAGCTGCTCACCGATCTGCTGCCTGTCGAAATCGCCGCCATCGAGGCACGTATCGCCGATGGCTCGTTGCACCCCATGCAGGCCAAGCGCGACCTGGCCCGCACCATCACCGCCGACTTTCACTCGCCCGCGCTCGCCGCCCACGCGGAAGAGAACTGGTCCCTGCAGTTCCAGCAGGGGGGCGTGTCGGACGACATCGAAGAGATCGGCATTCCGCACGCCGAGATCGCCGGGCCGGAGACGGCCTCCGCCGCGGATGGCATGCCCGGCCTCAGCATCCGCGTTCCCCGCCTGCTCGTTCACCTCGGCCTCACCGCCTCCAACAGCGAAGCCACGCGCAAGCTCGCGGAGGGCGCCGTGAAGATCGACAGCGAAGTCTTCAAGGACCTCGTCTACCCGCTCCAGGGATTGCCCGCCACGCTCACCGTCCGTCTCGGCAAGAAGGCGCGCCGCGCCAACCTGACATGAACGCCAACGCCCGGGCTGCTACCCAAATCGATTACCGCGCATCCAAAGATCAGATGACGCAGACCAGACCACGGACGTTCTCTCGCGCCGTGCCCTTTGCACTCTTCTTTGCTGCGACTGCCTTTGCATTCTTCCCCGGGGCTGGCCTGTACGGCGAAACCCGCGACCCCAAGACGATCGTGGCTGCCGCGGTGGCCACCGAGCTCAACGCCAATCGCACCGATCACTCCGCCTACATCTACCGTGACCACGACATTACCCCGGACCATGACGTCCTTTACTTCGTCGTCGAGACTCCGCAGGGCAACCTCAAGAAGAAGCTTGAAGATCACGAGCGCCCCTTGACCCCGCAGGAGCGCCAGGCCGAAGATGCCCGCATCAAGGAGTTGGTCTCGAACCCCTCGCTGCAGGCGCGCGAACGCCGCGACGCCACCCACGATGACGAACAGGCCGAGGAAATGCTCAAACTGCTGCCCACCGCTTACATCTGGACCATCGCCAGCGAGACGCCCGAGCTCATCACACTGAACTTCAAGCCCGACCCCAACTTCACGGCGCCCAATATGGAAGCGCGCGTGCTCTCCGCCATGGCGGGCCAGATCGTCGTGGCCCGGAACGACGACCGCATCCGCACCATCCGCGGCGCGCTGGTCGACGACGTGAAGTTCGGATTCGGCATCTTCGGCCGCCTGAAGAAAGGCGGCAGCTTCCAGGTCGAGCGGCGCGAGGTCGCCCCGCACCATTGGGAGGTCACCGAGACCCACACCAAGATTGAAGGCCACGCGCTCTTCTTCAAATCCATCGGCTCCATCGAAGACGAGACCCGCACCGACTTCAAACCCTCGCCCGCCAAGACCTTCGAGGACGCGCTGCAGATCATCAACACCTTCGCCGGCAAGTCGGCCGAAGCACCCACCCGCGCCTCCAGCCGCTAGCCGGGCGCAGCTCGCTTGCGATGCTCTCCGGTCGCGATTATCGTACGGGTACGCTCACGTGATCATCACCTTCAACCTCAACGGCCAGCCCCGCAGCGTCGACGTACCTCCCATGACGCGTCTGCTCGACATGCTGCGCCACTCGCTCAGCATGACCGGCACCAAGGAAGGCTGCGGCGAGGGAGAGTGCGGCGCGTGCTCCGTCATCCTCGACGGGCTGCTGGTCAACTCCTGCCTTATCCCCGCCGCGCAGGCTGAAGGCGCCCGCATCTGCACTGTCGAGGGCCTCGCGCCCGAGGGCGACCTGCATCCCATCCAGCGCTCCTTCCTCCAGCATGGCGGAGCCCAGTGCGGCATCTGCACCCCCGGCATGCTCATGGCCGCCGCCCACCTGCTGGAGCGCGAACCCCACCCCACCCTCGTCCAGGTCCGCGAGGCGCTCTCCGGAAATCTCTGCCGCTGCACCGGCTACCAGAAGATCTTCGACGCCGTCCGCCTGGCCTACGCGCCGGACCCCGAAGCATGAGAGCCAACCCCGCCGACTACGAGCTCGTCTCGCCCGGCTCGCTCTCTGCCGTGCTTGCGCTGCTCGCCGGAAACCCCGGCCAGTTCACGCCAATCGCCGGCGGCACCGAGCTCATGGTGCAGTTCGCCGCCGGCCGCCTGCGCGCGCGCAAGCTGGTCAACATCTACGGCCTGCCCGAGCTCACCGCCATCACCGTCACGCCCGATGAGATCACCATCGGCGCCGGCGTAACCTACACCGCCATCCGCAACCATCCGGAGCTCGCCGCGGAGCTCCCCCTGCTGGCCCGAGCCGCCAGTTGGACCGGCGCCATCGCCAACCAGAACCGCGGCACGCTCGGCGGCAATCTCGTCAACGGCTCGCCCGCCGCCGACTCACCGCCCGCGCTGCTGGCCTATGACGCCGCACTCACCCTGGTCAGCGCCCGCGGCGCTCGCCACATCCCATACGCGACCTTCCACACCGAGTACAAACGCAACGTGCTCGCCGCCGACGAGCTGATCCTCTCCATCCACGTCCCGCGCCGCAGCTACACGCACCACTACCTGCGCAAGGTCGGTCCGCGCAGCGCCCAGGCCATCTCCAAGGTCGCGCTCGCCGCGGTCGCCAACCTGGCCGCTGGCATCATCACCGAAGTCCGCATCGGCCTCGCCAGCGTCGCTCACTCACCCTTCCGCTGCGTCCAGACCGAAGCCCTGCTGCGCAACCAGCCGCTCACCCCCGGGCTCGTCGCGAACGCACGTGCCGCCCTCACCTCCGAGATCGCCCCGCTTGACGACATCCGCTCCACCGCAAAATACCGCACCCACGTCTCCGCCAACCTGCTCGAAGAGTTCCTCCACCAGCTGGGTGCCCCATGATCTCTACGCCCGCGGCGAGCGGTGATCGTGGCGACGAGCCGTCCGCCTTCGACCACTGGAACCAGCTCCCCGAAGCCGAAGCTGTCGCCCATCTGCTCACCTGCTGCGGCTCGCGCAGCTGGGCCGAGGCCCTGGCCGCGCAACGCCCCTTCGCCTCTCCGCAAGCCCTCTTCGCCGCCGCCGAACAACTTTGGTTCGCCCTCCCCGAACGCGACTGGCTCGAAGCCTTCGCCGCCCACCCCCGCATCGGCGAACGGTCGCCGGCGGCCACCGAGTACCTCCAACACTCCGGCCAAGAGCAATCCGCCGCCCAGCAAACCCTCGAACCCGTCGCCGCCGGGCTCCTCGCCGGCAATCGCGCCTACGAAGCCAGGTTCGGCTTCCGTTACATCGTCTTCGCCAGCGGCCGCAGCGCGCCCGAGCTCCTCGCCATCCTGGAATCCCGCCTCACCCGCCGCCGGAACGACGAGCTCCACGAGGCCGCCCGCCAGCAGCATCGCATTACCACCCTGCGCATGACAAAATGGCTCCATCCGGAGAAAACATGAGCGGCATCTCGACGCACATCCTCGACCTGTCGCTCGGCCTCCCCGCCGCCGGCATCCACGTCGCGCTCGAACGCGAAGCCCCCGACGACTACGCCGCCGCCTGGATCCCCTGCGCCGCCGGCAGCACCAACGCCGACGGCCGCCTCAACCCGCTGCTGCCCGTCGACGAGGTCCTCGCCGGCAAGCATCGCCTCACCTTCGCCACGGCGCCCTACTTCAAATTGCTCGAACTCCCCACGCTCTATCCCGAAATCGTCATCACCTTCATCGTCGCCGCCGACCACACCAGCTACCACATCCCGCTGCTGCTCAGCCCGTTCGGCTACAGCACCTATCGCGGCACCTGAAACCTCACTCGGAGCTCCATGCCCACGCTCGCAGACAATCACTATGGCAAGTCCCGCGTCCGCCTCGTCAAGGTCACGCGCTCCGGCGACACCCACCACGTCAGCGAGTGGAACGTCGGCGTCTTCCTCCGCGGCGACTTCAGCGCCTGCTTCCTCTACGGCGACAACACCGGCCTGCTCGCCACCGACACCATGAAGAACACGGTCTACGCCGTCGCTCGCACCTCCACCGCGCCCACCATGGAAGACTTTGCGCTCGAGCTCGCCCGCTTCCTCGCCGCGCGCAACCCGCAGGTCACCGAGGTCCGCATCACCATCGAGGAGAAGATGTGGATCCGCCTCAAGGCCACCACGCCGTCCGGCGAAGTCACGCGGCATGGCTCCGCCTTCATCCAGCGCGGCCCCGACGTGGCTACCACCTCCATCTCGCTCGACCCGGCCGGCGCCGCGAGCATCACCTCCGGCATCCGCGGCCTCGTCATCCTCAAGACCGCGCACTCCGCCTTCGCCGGCTTCAAGCGCGACGAACTCACCACCCTCCCCGACACCCACGACCGCCTGCTCGGCACCGAGGCCACCATCACCTGGCTCTACTCCTCACCTCCGCCAGACTTCGCCTCCATCCGCACCCGCATCATGGACACCCTGCTCAGCACCTTCGCCAACCACGACTCGCTCTCCGTCCAGCAGACCCTCTACGCCATGGCCTCGGCCGCGCTCGCCGCCGAGCCGCTGCTCTCCGAGATCACCCTCACCCTGCCCAACCGCCACAACCTCCCCGTCGATTTCTCGCGCTTCGCCCCACCCTTCAACGTCTCCAACGACAACACCATCTTCGTCCCCACCGACGAACCATCCGGCCACATCCACGCCCGCGTCACCCGCTAGCTCCGCCCCGTGGACTACATGGCACAGGTCTTCAGCCCCATGCCCGAGCGCCCAAGCCCATCTCTTCGCGTCCTTGACAAGCTTTCGCTGACCGGCACCATGGCTGTCTACGCTTCGCAGGCAGAGGCCTCGCTCCGCATCCCGCAGCAATGGCAGGCATTCCGGTCGGCCCATCCATCGCTCGCTGGCAGCGCGAAACTCTACGGCGCATCACCCTGCACCGCCGACCACAGAATTCACTACCTCACCGGCGTCGAACAGAACGGCGCAGAGCCTCTCATCGAGGGCGAGACTCTAACCCTCGAGGCTGGAGAGTACGTCGTCGTTCGCGTGGACGATCCCGATTCGCTCCGCGGCACATGGGCTTACATGCTGCGAAGCTGGCTGCCTGCATCCGGCCGCCAGGGAAAGCACGCGCCGGAGTTGAGCGCTACACCAGCATCTCCGAAGCCGGCACGCCGCTCGGACCAGTAGAGATCTGGATCCCGCTCGAGCCGATCCCGGCAAGCTAAACCCAGCTCCCGGCGCCCTCCTTTCTCGCCTCAGACTATCGGCATTCCGCTGACGCGCCATCTGCCTCCAGCTATTGGTGAACACAAGCCGACATATCGGTATCTATCGTCTGCCAGCGGACTCTGATGTAATCAATGCCAAGCAGCAGATAGACTTCCGAAGACAAACACATGACGACGCCGACCATCTACGAGGACTCAATCCGCCGCGCAGATCTATTTCTGTGGTTTGGGATCGACACGGAACTTTTCGAGGTTTGGTTAGCAGCGCTACCGTTGCGTGCTCATCCCGGTTTGGTTGACTTCTGGCGCAGAACCGGTGGTGGCGAGGTTTTCGAATCCGAAACGCTACTCGGACCCCTAGCAGTTGATGAAGACAACAATCTTCTCAAGATGAACGAATACTATCGAAGCAGAGGCTTGCCTGATGGGCTAATCCTCTTCCATATCGGCATGTGCTTGTCTGCTTCATCGGTGGACAGAGAGAAGCATCGAAATCGCGTTGTCACACTGAACCCGAATTCTTACGAAGTGACTGATAGTTTCGACACGTTCAATAGCTGGTATCAGAAGGTTCTGCGGTCGGAGTATGCATCTCGGTACGGCTTGTAAAGACAGCTAATTGCATCATCACGGCCTGGGAGTCCAAGCTGATTACTCCCGAGAAACGTTAGGACCCTATCAGGGCTGCCCCGTGCACGAAGCCGGGAGCTGCAACGCAGTCCGTCGGGGCAGTTTTGATAGGGCCGTTTGAAGGAAGCCGCTGGGGCGGCGGATGCGGTGAGGGCCTATGGGATTTGAATGGGGGATTCCGTCTCGGGCGGCGTCTTTTTCTGCGCCTGGCAGGGTATCGAACGCAGAGGGTGGTGAGTGGTGACGACAGCAAGCTTCTGTGCTGCTACTGAGACAGGGCATGTGTTCAGCTGTTCCGGTGAGAGTAAGCGCGAGGGTGCGTTGCGTGCGTGAGCATGGCTTGGGGCGACCGGGTTGCGCACGGCGTCAGTCATGGTAGGTCAAGAGCTATCGAAGCGGGGCCTCCACAGTGAGATCTCAGTTGGTGCAACGAGAAGCTGACGACTGGTGATCCGTTCGACGACGAGCATGGCCCCTGAGCAGAGCGGACACTTGATCTGAGGTGTGGGAGCAGGCTGTTGTGGCGGTGCGGCGGCGTTGAGTAGGAAACGGCAACACAGCAGCGATGCGGATCGCTTACGGTTGGCGAAGAGGCCGAAGTGGCGGATGCGAACGAGTCCGTTGGGCAGGACGTGGATGAGGAAGCGTCGCAGAAACTCGTCGACTGAGACGGTCATGATCTTCTGCTTGCTGCCGGTTGCGTAGTCCTTCCAGCGGAAGGAGACGCGATCATCCTTGAAGCTGACCAAGCGATGGTTGGAGATCGCCACGCGGTGCGTGTAGCGGGCCAGGTAGTTGAGGACGTGTTCTGCTCCACCGAACGGCGGCTTGGCATAGACGACCCAGTCCTTGGAGAAGAGCTGGCGCAGGAAACGCTGGAATCGTTCCGGCGCCGCGAGTTCCTTGAGCGACCCGTGGAACTGGAGCTTGCCCTGGAGCAGAAGCTGCTTGAGTTCGGCGGTGAACTTGCCTCGAAAGACGCGGCTCAGGACGTGAACTGGCAGGAAGAAGCGTGATGAGAGGATGCGACCCATCTGGAGCCGTCGAGGGCAAGGCCACCGCCCGGCACCACGGCACCACGCAGTGCGCGTGGGGATGATGCTGGAGGTTCTGTCCCCAGGTATGCAGCACGCTGAGCAGCCCGATGTCGGCGCCGAGATGCTTCGGGTTGCGAGCGACTTCGAGTAACGTGGCGGCACTGGTGCGGAAGAGCAGGTCGTACAACCGTCTCTTGTTCTGCAGCACGAGTGCAGACAGGTCATGAGGCAGTGTGAAGACGATGTGGAAGTAGGGCACGGGCAACAGCTCGGCGGAGCGCGCGGCCAGCCATCTGGCGCGTGCGTTCGACTGGCACTTGGGACAGTGCCGGTTGCGGCACGAGTTATAGGAGATGGCCTGATGTCCGCAGCCGGAGCATCGATCGAGATGGCCGCCGAGCGTCGCCGTGCGGCAACGGACGATGGCGTCCATCACCTTGCGGTGCTGCGGGGCGAGATGCGATCCATGCCGATCGAGGAAGCTGCTGCCGGAAGCACGGAGAATGTCGGCCACCTCAAGGGTGGGCCGGCTCATCCCTTCACGCGTCTTCTCGAATGCTTCATCTCGCTCGGAGTCGACACCGTGAGCGACTCCAGCGGGCTGGCGACAGCTTGCAGGTGCCGACGCGATAGATGCAAATAGACCGTCGTGTCAGCCAGCTTGGCATGCCCGAGCAGAAGCTGAATGGTGCGAAGATCGGCGCCGGCCTCCAGCAGGTGCGTCGCGAAGCTGTGCCGAAGCGTGTGCGGCGAAACGCGCTTGGTAATCCCCACAGCCTTCGCTGCTTCGGTCACAGCAATCCAGGCGACCTTCGTGGTGACCGGCACGTCCGCTCGCCAGTTATTCTCCATGCCGGGGAACAGATAGGTCTTCGGCTTCATCCAGCGCCAGTACTCGCGCAGGGTCTCAAGCAGTCTGGGACTGAGTGGGACGTCCCGATCGCGCCCACCCTTGCCTTGCTGGATGTGCAGCACCATCCGCCCGCTGTCGATGTCGGCGACCTTCAGCCGGCACAGCTCAGCCCGGCGTACGCCGGTCGCATAGAGCGTCATCACCATCGCGCGATGCATCAGGTTGCCAGTCGAGTCGATTAGACGGGCGACCTCTTCCTGGCTGAGCACGGTCGGCAGACGCTTGTGCTGCTTCGGAAGCGGGATCGCATCGGGCAGATAGGGTCGACGCAGTGTCTTTACGAACAGGAATCGCAACGCTGCTGTCCGTCCTTCGATGGTCCGCGCGGACAGCTTGCGATCGGGAAACAGATGGACCTGATAGTCGCGTACATGGTCCGGCCCAAGCTGCTCCGGAGGACGGCGGAAATATCTGGCGAAGTCCTCAACCGCGTGAACGTAAGACCGCACGGTGTTCGGAGAGTAGTTACGGCGCTGAAGTTCGTCGAGCATCAACTGGCGAAGATGGGTCACAGGGGAATCCTCCTTGTGACCCACACGCTAAACCCAACTACCGCCCACACCGCCACCACTGCAGCATCCGCCGCGCCAGCGGCTTAGTTCAAACGCCCTTCCCGGAAGCAGTACTAACCTAGCCAGAGGTGTTTTCGACATCTGGCTTTGGCGGTCAGTAGCTTGGCAAGACTTATCTACGCATTGAACCAATCGCTGGACGGCCATGTCGACCACTAAAAGTTTGTACTAGCCCCGCGCTCTTCCGTCACTTTATCAATGATGTGAGTGGGCTCTCAGGCATGGTGTACGGTCGCCGCATGGTCCAGATCAACTGTTGTCGAGATGAAGATCATGCGGGCCGGAGCTCAGAAGAACATGACTACGCCGCCGCTTGGGGCGGTCAACCAAAGTGGTTGTGTCCCGCTCATTGCATTCGGTGCGGCCCGGTTCCGGGCAACTTCTTTATCCGTCGTCAGTGACGAGCGGGAACGCAAGTCGCGAATCGAAGCGTCGGTTGCTGCGAATAAACAGTCTCTTGTTAGTTCGGGTCCAAACAAGGAGAGGGTGGAGAGCGAACTCTCCACCCTCTTGGGTAAACCGCAGAAATGCAAGCAATCCCAAGCCACTCTACAGGTTACGCGCCCGGTTGCCGGTCACAAGCCGCAGCAGAAGCGTAAGCAGTACAGCGCCGATCACAGCAACCACGATCGTATAGATCAGGCCGCCAGATCCGGCGTAGCCCAGATGCTGCATGATAAAGCCGCCGACCACGGCGCCGACGATGCCGACGATAATATCCCCGATGGCTCCGAAGCCAGAACCTTTCATGAGCTTGCCGGTAATAAACCCTGCAATCAGACCTACGATAATCCACCAGATAATAAACATGGAAGCACCTCCAGTGCTTGGGTTCGGTTAAGGAAACTAGATGCAACCAGTCGCCGACTTACGATGGTTCAGCTGCGGCTGGTCACCATGTTGGCGCAAACGACGCCGCCAACATCGAGGAAGAGAGAAAACTGTAGACCTAGTACGTTCTGGTTGAGGTGGTGTGCACGGTGCGAGCGGCGTCCATCGCCCCACCCGTGTTGTCGGTGTGAGTGCTCACTGCTTTTTCCCCGGAAGACGCGATATCCTCGCCGCCCGCGGCCTTCAGCACGTCCTTGGCGCGCGATACTTCTTCAGAGCTCTCGCAATGCACGGACACCAGGATGCCGCCGTCGTTGACCCGCCCTTCATAGCGCTTGGCCTCATACTCCGGAATGCCCATCCCGACCAGCGCGCCCACCAGGCCGCCCACTGCGCCGCCAATTCCGAGACCCGCAAGCGCGCCCATGATCGGACCCGCCGCGATCAGCGGACCAACTCCGGGAATAGCAAGCGCGCCAATGCCGGCCAGCAGGCCCAGCGTGCCGCCCAGGGTGCCGCCGCCCAGCACGCCGGCCGTCGTGCCTTCGGGAGCCTTGGTGTTCTTCTCCGCCGCAAAATCCTTGGAGCCCTGCTTGTCCGCCATCAGCACGGAGACGTCATCGTTGGAAAAGCCTGCGGCGTGCAGGCGATCGACCGCTGCCTCCGCTGCACTGTGAGAGGGGAAGATACCGAACGCTGCTGTGTTTTTGCCTGCCATGGAATTGCTCCTGTTTGCTCGAGCGAGTGATGCGTTGGAAGTGCGTTGAACTCTGTGTAGTCACTGCGTCGACCGTGCCGCTTACTGCTTGACCGTAAGCTGATCCGTCACCTTGTCTTGACCCACGACCGCTGCGGCCTTGGCGACAATGTTTTGCTTCTCAGCCTCGGAGTGAACCGGTCCCTTGAGCGTGACGGCGCCGCCGCTCACCAACACCTTCACGTTGTGCCCATACGTGGAGATGGAGTGGTCGGAGACGATGGCGCGGCGAATCCTGGCGGTCATCGTTCGGTCCGCGGCATTGTTTTTCTGCTGATCGGCTGTTTGTGACTGGTTCTGCACGCGGTTGTTCGCAGAGTTATCCGGCGTGGCTTGACCTTGAGAAAGAGCATACGGAAGCACGCTCACCGGGAGCAGAAGGACGCTTGCCAGGACCCATTTGGATGTTCGGGTGGTAGGGGACATAAAACCTCTCGCAGATGTTGTAGACCAGCCGCTGCCTTGGTTTTGCAGGCGGAGTTTCGTACTCCCGGGGACCGGAAGGTTGCGGCTCCGGCGGACCGGAGGAGGATGACAGCGCACGTCGCATTCGGGTCGATACCTGCAGCGTATGCGCACCTAGTGAGTTGCCCGGCCGCTCGTTGCAGTTGCCCCGTTATGTCAAATATTTGACATAACCGTTATGCTAGCTCTTTGACATAAGCGAGTTGGCCTGCTGAAGCCGTTTGAGTCATCCCGCTGCAACATTCGCCCGTTCGTAACATCTAAGAAAGAACTGGGGGTGCATGCGTCCCACCGCTTGCACCAGTTCAACCTGGCGATCACAAGGGTCTATGCCGAAGCCCCATCCAAATCGTTTTCTTGCCGCCATCTCCAACAAGAGCAGAAAGCATCTGCTGTCGACTTCGTCTGAAGTCGAGTTAACGACCAGGACTGTGCTTCACGAGTCGCAAACTCGGCCTTCGCACGCGTTCTTCCTGACCTCAGGCCTGGCCTCCGTTCTTGCGGTCACTACGGTTGGGTTCGCGTCGGAAGTTGGCGTTGTAGGTCGCGAAGGGTTCACGGGAAGCCTGCATCTCATCGGGCCGGTGGATACTCCGACGCATTGCCGCATGCAGCTTGCCGGCGCGGCCGTACAGATCCCCTTCGAGCACCTCCAGAAGGCATTTCATCAGGATGAAGATCTCCATCGCCACATCCTCGCCTTTGTCCAGGTGCATACCCACATCCTGAGCCAGGTGGCAGGCTGTCACTCCATCCATGGAGCTTCGCAGCGCCTGACGCGCTGGCTCCTTACCGCGCAGGATCTCACCGAGTCGTCGACCATCGATATCACGCAGGAGGTGCTGAGCGAGATCCTCGGCACCAAACGTGTCACCATCGCAGCGGCGGCGGGCGGCTTGCAGCACGACAAACTTATCGAGTATCGGCGCGGACACATCCACATCCTGAACCGCAAAGGACTGGAAGCGGTGGCTTGCGACTGCTACTCGACCGTCAAAGAGCTTCATGAGGGTTTATACCTGTAAGCAGCGGCCATGCTGAAGCAGAGATACTGGCACCCGTCGCTCGGGATGATTTCGCGCCTTGGCGATTTATTACAAGCTCAGAGTTACTAACGAGAAAGCGTGTTGAGCGTTATTTCTTTGGCCGAAACATCTGAGCTCGCCAGTGGGCCGACGGTCCAGCTGGAATCGATGTTGAGCCGGTTGCCGACAGGTACTGCGCTGGCTGGAGTAACTGACCCGGCAGCCAAATCAGGGAAGAGCCCGCTTCCATGACCGCGGTCGACCTGATGAACAAGGATGCTGAACGTGACCACGTCGTCATCTGGGATGACGCCACGAGTATGCACCACGTCGATCGTTTCCAAGCGGAAAAGGTAAAAACTCACAGGTCGAAAGCCTCCTAGGTGGCGTGGTAGCGCTGCCGTTTCGGTCGGTCGTGCGAGGAGACGCGAGGAGAGGCTGCCTTCCTGATTCGCTGAGCATTCCCGACCGCCCTACTGTCGACTTTCCGAGGGGCAGTCACATAGTAAGAAAGCGACATTTTCAACAAAATAATAGTGTCCCCCATATTCGTGTCAATATTCGTATCTGCCGTCCCACGGTCACGGCGTGGCTCGGAAGCAAGCGAGGGCTGCATGGAGAGAATTCTCTCGTCGCCGCCGCACCCGGAACTCAGACATGTTGTGCGGGCTTACGCGCAACGGCAGGTCCAAGACGACGGGTCAGACGTGCAGCCGGTGATTGCATCTCTCGAGCAGATCCCGCAATTCGAGTTTGGAGACCCGCTGACCATTGAATACCGCAACGGGCTGGTAGCGAGGACACCGAAACCAATTGCTGTGCTGAACAGGACGCCCGCTTTGGTGGTGCACGGGGACATTACATACGAGGTGCATGGGCTGGCGCTGGTGAGTGGCGGATCCAGCGTAACGACGACCTCCGTCGCCGCCGAGTTCGGCAAGCTGCAGGGGCTGATCGATCAACTAACGAGCCGGGTAGCCGCCCTTGAAGCCAAGGTGAAGTAACCGGACGAGCGGGTAGTACGGTGCTGCAGCGGAACTCGACCGTCACAGTCTTCTCGCTCCCCTTGCGGTCTCCACAGCGGAAGCGCAACAAGCGTACCCCGCACTTCATATCGACGTCCCGCTCGCCATCCAAGGGCGGCCCGGGACGTCTACCCCTCGACCAAAAGCTCGCGCGCTCGAACCTGTCAAGCCCCTCCACCTCCTCATATCGCTCCATCTTCCACCGCCTCAGCAACTTAGCTCCCTGCATTTTGCTGTCATAGCTGCCCCCGTCCAGACGGTAAAATGGAGACAGCACACAAAAGGCCCGGCGTCTCTGCCGGGCCTTGCAGCACTCGCCTTGTATACACAGGCCTAAGCCGTTTGTTTTGAAATATTTGACTTGACTATAGGGGAGGGGGGGGTACTCCGTCGCATGGTTCGCCAGGGCGGCCAACCTTCACTTCATCGCCAGCAGCGCTGCCATAATTCCCACGCCATCCCAGAGATTCTGCATGCGCAGATTCTCATTCGCCGCATGCTGATTGTCATCATGGTTGGCGATCGCCACGTTGATCACCTTCGTTCCCGTCGCGCGTTCCATCGCGTCATTCGGCCCGGTTCCGCCCGAGGTCGGCACGATCACCACCGGTCCCTTCGCGCTCTCCACTGCCGCAATCACATCCTTGGCGATCGGCAGACTCAGCGGCACCCGAGCCGCGTTCTCACCGACCTCCGTCTCCACCCACGCCACCCGCGGGTGGGCCAGCTGCTCCTCCCGCGTCGGCTCCTTCGCCGTCACGTAGTACCCCTGGGACACCACGTAATCGATCACCCTCTGCTGCTGCACCTTCCAGTCGATGCCCAGCGGCAGCCGCAGGTCCAGGGACGCGGTCGCCGAGTTCGGGATCACATTAGCCGCGCTCCCGCCCACCTGGCCCGATGCAATCCCGTTGATGTTCAGCGAGGGGTACGTGATCATCTCGATCAGGTCCTTGCCTCCGCCATCCGTACGCCCCAGCCACAACTCGTCGCGCAGCGCGTCGTCGTTGCGCGGCGCCGCGGCCATCGCCTTGCGCTCCTCCTCGCCCATCGGCACCATGCCGTCGTAGAAGTGCGGAATCAGCACCTTGCCTTCGGCGTCCTTCATCCCCGCCAGCAGCTGCACGAGCGCGAGCGCGGGGTTCGGAGCCCAGTTGCCATAGTGTCCGCTGTGCAGCGCCCGGTGCGGACCGAAGATCGTGATCTGCACATGCGCATCGCCGCGCGTCCCAAACGCCAGGATCGGCCGCCCCGTCTGATCCATCGGCCCATCGCAGAACAGCCAGATATCGCCCGTGACCAGCGCCCGGTTCGCCGCCAGTATCTTCTCGAAGTGCGCCGACCCGGCCTCCTCTTCGCCCTCCCAAACGAAGCGTATGTTGGCCCGCAGCGGGATCTTCGCCGCCCGCAGCGCGTCCAGCGCCGTCAACTGCGCGAAGATCGAAACCTTGTCGTCGCCGGCGCTGCGCGCATACACCCTCGTCTCTCCGTTCACCTGCTTCAGCACCGGCGTGAACGGCGCTCCGTTGGTCCACTCCGCAGCCGTCACCGGCTGCCCGTCGTAGTGCGCGTAGAAGATGATGGTCCGCGTCGCGCCCGGCGTGCGCAGCTCACCCCAGACCACCGGCGGCACAGAGGCGGGATTCTCGGGTGCGCGTAGAAACTTCGCCTCCACGCCGCGCCGCTTCAACTGCGCCAGCAGGAAGTCCGCATTTTTCTGCAGTCCCGCCGGGTCCCGCGCCACGTTCGGCATGGAGAGGAACTCGACAAAGCCTCGAGTCAAGTCGGCCTGGCGCGGATCGGTATACGCCTTTGCAGCCTGCGCCGGCGTCTGGACGGGCACGAGGACCGGCACCTGGACCGGCATCTGGACCGGCATCTGGGCCGCAGCATAGAAGGGAACACCAAGCGTCACTAGCAGCAGCTTCTTTTGCGCGGTCATGGCTCAACTTAACACACGCGCGTCCCCCCGGCCTCGCGGGAAGACCGAAATGCATTGGCCTTCACCCAACCCTTCCCCGCTCCATCCGTCCAAGCCCTATCGTCACGAAGCACCACCTGGGGGCCCCGAATCGCGCCTGCGAGCTGCTGCCGCCGGTCACCAATCCGGCGCATCGCTCGCCCGCGAGCTTCCCGGTCCCATATAATCGAGACTTCCCCATGCAGTTGCACGGGCGTGATTTCCAAAGGCAGTGAGGGTGTGCGTATCTTTACCAGGAAGCAAGCCAGGATTGAAGAGCCCGGAAGCACGGCCAGGTCGAGCCCAAGCCCCATGCAGCAGCCGGCGCGGCGGCAGTTGACCCGCCAGCAGCATTCCACCCGCCCGCAGCTCCTTGCCTCTCTGGCCGCCGTCGCCGTCCTCATGGCGCTCACCGGCGCCGCGCCCGCCACCTTGAGCCAGGAACCGGTCCCAAGCCAGACCCCGGCCCAGCCGGCGAACGCATCCGCCGCCCAGACTCCGCCCGTCGACGCCGCCCAGTACGGTAATACCCAGACGCTCTGCACGCCGCAGGTCATCGGCAATCGCCGCATCCCCAAGGAGTCCGTGCTCGCCCGCCTCTTCTCCCGGCAGGGCGATCTTTACGACCCGCAGATCGTCGAGCGCGACTTCAACTCGCTCTGGAACACCGGGTACTTCGAGTCCGTCCGCATTGAGAAAGTCGAGACTCCCTCCTGCCTGCAGCTGGTCGTCTACGTTAAGGAAAAGCCCACCATCCGCGAGATCAACTACAAGGGCCTCAATGCCGTCTCGCTCTCCGATGTGCAGGAACGCTTCAAGAAAGCCAAGGCCGGCGTCACCGTCGAAAGCCAGTACGACCCCACCCGCATCAAGCGCGCCGAAGTCATCCTGAAGGGCCTGCTCGCCGAGCACGGCCATCAGTTCGCCACCATCCGTACCGAGATCAAGACCATTCCGCCCGCGGCGGTCGCGGTCACGTTCAACATTAAGGAAGGCCCAACCGTCAAGGTCGGCAAGATCGTCTTTGACGGCAATGAGAACCTCTCCGATCGCGTCCTGCGCGCGGCCATGAAGAACCTCAAGCCCATCGGCATCCCCAACTCGATCATCCTCGAGAACATCTTCCCGCGCACCTTCGACGCCTCCAAGCTGGATGAGGATGCCGAGCGCGTCCGCCTGGCCTACGGCGACCGCGGCTACTTCAAGGCGCTTACCGGCGAGCCCGTCACCAAGATCCGCGACACCACCGGCTTCAACCCTTTTACCTTCCACGTCACCACGGGCAAGCGCATCGATCTGCTCATCCCGATTGAGGAAGGCGAGCGCTACCGGCTCGGCGGCATCACGTTCAAGGGCAACGTTCACGTGCCCAACACGCGGGTGCTGCGCGCCCAGTTCGCCAACAAGGACGGCGAGTGGTTCAACCGCACGCAGTTTGGCAAGGGCCTGGAGCAGCTTCGTAAGGCGTACGGCGAGCTCGGCTACATCAACTTCGTGGGCACACCCGTACCGCGCTTTGACGAAGCCAAGCACCTCATCTTCCTCGACATCGACATCGACGAAGGCAAGGCCTTCTACATCTCGCGCATCGAGTTCACCGGCAACTCCATTACTCGCGACAAGGTCATCCGCCGCGAGCTGCTGGTCGACGAGGGTTCGGTCTATAATTCTCGCCTGGTTGACCTCTCGCTGCTGCGCCTGAACCAGCTCAACTACTTCGAGCCGCTCAAATCCGACCAGGACGTCGAGTCCCGCCAGAACGCCGATGACGGCACCGTCGACCTGCTGCTCAAGCTGAAGGAAAAGGGCAAGAACTCCATCGGACTCAACGGTGGCATCTCCGGCCTGTCCGGAACCTTCATCGGCCTCACCTACGAGACCAACAACTTCCTTGGCCTTGGCGAAACGCTCTCACTCGCCGCGCACATCGGCGACCTCTCTCGCACCATCAGCTTCGGCTTCACCGAGCCTTACCTGCGCAACAAGCCCATCTCCCTCGGCTTCCAGGTCTTCACCTCCAAGTACGACTACAACCCCGCCAAGGCGTACGGCGCCACGGGTACCGTCTCGCAGAACCTTTCGAGCGCGCTGCAGTCCCAGTCCACCAACTACAACCAGCAGACCACCGGCCTGACCGTCTCGCTCTCCGAACCGCTGCGCAAGTTCTTCCACAACAAGGGTGTCGCCCGCGTCGGTGCCTCGTTCTCGCTCTCCCGCTCCTCCGTCACCACCTTCAACGACAACACGCGCAACGTCTTCCAGTCACTCGCCTTCCGCTCCGGCGTTGAAGGCCAGAACCAGCTCTCCGGCATCATCACCTCGGTCATCACGCCTACCTTCACGCTCTCTTCGCTGGATCGCGGCATCGGCCCGCACAACGGCAAAGAGTTCAATGCGCAGGTCCAGGTCGCCGGCGCCGGCGGCAATGTGAAGTACTACTCGCCCGCGCTTTCTTACCGCCAGTTCTGGCCTATGAAGGGCCTGCGCGTCAACCGCGAAGGCCACAACGTCCTCGGCTTCCGCACCCAGTTCGCGCACGTCTCGGGCTTCGGCGGCGAGGTCGCACCGCCCACCAACCGCATCTACGGCGGCGGTGAGTCGGATGTACGCGGCTTCGACATCCGCGCCTCCAGCCCCTACGTCTTCATCCCCAACCGCGTCAACTTCAACCTCACCAACCCCGACGGCTCCACCGTCCCGCTGAATCCCACCAACCCCGCCCTCGGCAACGTGCAGATCCCGCTGCCCATCTACCGCCTGGTCTCGATCGGCGGCGACACCCAGCTCACCTCGAACGTCGAATACCGCATCCCCATCGTGAACCAGGTGACCTTCGCCTTCTTCACCGACTTTGGCCTGACCTTCAGCGCACAGGGAAACCAGCTCAAGCAATCCGCCGCGGGCCTTTCGACCATCGACAGCCCGTCCTACGGCTGCCCGACCATCGTCAACGGAGCCTGCTTTGGCGGCCAGCACGTCAGCTTCCAGCAGTACCTTGGCACGGTACCCGGCACCAACTTCGTGCCGCGCATGTCCAACGGCGCCGAGCTCCAGGTGATCCTGCCGATCGTGAACGCGCCCTTCCGTATCTACTACGCCTACAACCCGCTGCGCCTCTACAAGGACCTGCCTCAGCAGCTCGCAGTCGACCCCGAAACCTTCCGCGGCTTCTTCCCGAACACCGGCGCCGGCCAGTACACCTACCAGCAGGCCCTCCAGTTCTACGGCGCAGACTACGTCCTCCGCGAACCCCGCAAAACCTTCCGCCTCACCGTCAGCACCACGTTTTAGTGTGGAATTTTAGTGGCGGTGGAATGACCTTGACTCCCCCCGTGCGGAGTGCTAACTCGCGCTCACATCCGAGGGCGTCTCTCATGGTCAAAGCCACTTTGACTTTCCTCTTGTTTTCTTCTTCTGCCTCCTTAGTTCTTTGCCAAGAGCCAAAGGACGCATCCCCACCATCACTACTCGATTCGGTGCAAGCCCATCATCTCCCTCGTGTTACTGCACCTGGAACAGCCTACTCCCAGACGGCAGCCTATTGGACCGCGGAAGAAGGCTGGCACACCGAGTTGCACGTGCGGAATAACATGGGAGACGCAAACTTGGTCTTGACTCCTACTCTGCATAGCACTTCTGGTAAAGCGTTCGCGCTTCCAGCCATAGCCTTGCTTCAAAGGCGGGCAAAGTTATTGATTTACGTGCGCTGATTCTGCAGTACGCGCCCGAGTTAATGGGTCAATTTGGTTCACTACAACTCGAGTATCACGCCGTCGGCTTCCGAGCCCTCTACGCTGCAGTGATGATCCACCGAATGTCGAAACCGATGGCGTTTCACGTTGACGCCTTCGGCTCTGCCGTAGACCTGGCCGATGGAAGCCGCGAAGGCATCTGGTGGCTGCCAACGAAGAACTCAACTGATTCGCTGATTATTACCAACCGCGCGGCGGAAGAAGTTAAGGCTAGATTACGAGTGTCTGGCGCGAGTGGCAGTGGATTCGACGTTCCGATTACATTGCCCGCGTTTGGAAGCACACGGCTGTCGGTGAAGACGCTTCTAGCCAGTCGTGGCATCGCCGATGAATATGGTGGTGTAGAGCTTCATGCCGCTAAGAACGCTGGGTACTTGGGGACGGTTCATTATGTCGTAGATGAGCAGACGCATTTTTCTGCCCTGCTCAAGATGTTTCGATACAGTGAGCAAGCCACAATGGCTACCCGCGGCTGGGCGAAGAATAATGTGTGGGTGACTAGAGCACCAATGCTGGCACTTACTACACCTGACCCAGAGCTGCGGCTTCCGACAGGAGCAAAGCTGCATCCGAAATTGTTCGTGCGCAATGTGACCTCGAACCCCGTTGCAATCGGCGTAACATTCAACTGGCGTAACGACCAAAGCCACGGGACGGTGGCCGGTCCATCGCTGACCTTGGCACCACTTTCGACAAGACTTATTGATGTCACCCAACTACAGGCAAACGGCATAATTCCCCAAAGCGCGACGTGGGCTTCGGTAGCGATCAGCGCTGGGAGTAAGCCTGGCGAAATCATGGCGATAGCGACCAGCTTTTCTGACGTGGCTGCCTACGGCGCGCAGACTCCTTTTAATGATCAGCTTGCCTTTCATTGGGCCGGGGGCATGTTTTTGGTCGACGCTCTGCACAATTCGCTTACCACGGTCGGCAATGGTGGGACCGGGCCCGCTACGGCTCAATTTCTGCTATGGGCTGACCAATCGGCTCCCGACGAAACCCCAATACCTTACGAGTTGCAGCAGTTGCTCCAGCCTGGAGAGCATATGTGGGTTGACATCGGCGACCTGATCAGGAGGCGGGTTCCAGACATACATGGGCGAACCTTACCTGTGACGATGACATCCGGCACTTACGAATTTCTTGATATGACCGACCGGGCCCATGGCAATCTTTTCGAGGGCAAGGTAATTACTGATAAGACGAATGGCCATGCTACCTATGGCTGCATGGAGTGTTGCGGCTATAACAGCGCCTATGTCGATCCCTTCGGTCTTAACCTAGGATCTTCGCTCGTTATGCCGATTGAAGGCCAAAGTAGCTGTACCGGCTTTACTCCGGTTGAAATCGTTGAACTCTTCAGCTACTTCAACTCCGACACAACGAGCGTAGTATCTTTTCCCAATTACCAAAATGGAAACGCGTACGCGGCGGGCGTCGGAACTGCCAACCTATACGCGATCGCCTTCAACGTAGAGGAAGATTTGGATGGTGCGGATGAAGATAGCTGTCCTACGGACGATCTCGACGCCGGCGGTCCTGCCGACGTGGCTAAGCTTACCTGTACCTCCGTCACGCGCGGACAAACATCAACTTGCACCGCGAACGGACCCTCTGGGACTACGTTCGGCTCTTGGTCCTTCTCCGACGGAACAAATACAGTTAGTTCCCCGAATGGCAGCACCCTCACGACGTGGGCGGGGCCGGCCGTTATCAGTGGGACTGTTTCGGTGACAGCGGCGACTTTTCCTGACGGTGGCGTCATGCAGGCATCCGGCACACTCACGGTCAGCCCTCGATCTGGCTGGTCGTTTTCGGCTCAGCCATCAACTCGAGTGTCTTCCATAGATCCATCGAACTGCAATAACGTACCGTATATCCCGACCACCCCAGACAATAGTCACTACGACGGCGCCGCATGTCCGAGCGTGAAGATCGGGGAGGGAGGTAGCTTCTCAGCAGGCCAGGTGTCTGGCGGACCAAACAGCGGATACCAATTCGTTCAGAGTATGCCTTCTGATGGCGGTTCTTTCACGTGGACGATATCTTCAGATATTGATAATCCACTTTCCGAATTCTACATCGCGCAATGTGGTAACTACAACTCTCAGACCCAGACGGGCTTCATCAGTGGTGGAACGCTCGACGCCGATACACAAAGACACGAGGGCGGTAGCGTTACAAGCCACTACGCAGACTATGTTATCGCCATTGGTATGCCCTCCTATAATCTTGGTACCCAACTTGAGGCTACAATCGCGGCTCCAGGAGGCAAAATAAACAATGCTGTGACTTCCACCGTTAATGTTGTTCAAAGTGCCGTTACCTCCTACGGAGGCGAGCCTTGTGGTACGCACGACACCAACCGGAGCGCTGCTTGTGTTATCGATGGATTCATAAACTTTTATCCCTACGTATCGTGCAACTAGGAGCAATCATGGCAAGCAGGCAGCTCTTGGCTCTCTTTGTTCTGGCGGCCGGCGCAGGCCTAAGCAGGCAGGTTTGCACTGTCGATCTCAACGTTCCTGGAACGAGCGTTCCAGTGGCCCAAAGGTCGAAGGTTGAGCCAATCCCAGGACAGATTCTCGGCGCGCCTGCTTCGCCCTCTTCATTATCATTGTCGCTTCTTTCGCGGGCAGACAAAGGTTCGAATAGTCAAAACAAACTCCTTCTTAAACTTCAAAATGTATCCCCCTCGTCTATATTCGTACCCGTTTCGAGAGACGGCAGCGAAGTATACCGGGCATGCCCAAATCACAGCTTCATGAGCTCTTACATTTCTGCCGCTTCCCAAGAGAAAGCTGCCTCTGCTGCGCGGGTTTCAGGTGAGCTTTACGGTTGCAAATCGCTGAAAGGTAGCACAGTAGAACTTATGCCTGGCGACTGGCTGCTCTTCTCCGGCCTACAAGGCGCAGGGGGCGTAGATCTGTCGCAGCAGGGGGTCAAAGTGAGCTACACAGTCTTAATCGAACAGTATCGCGGGAGTAATGGCCTACTTACTTCGGACGCTAAGCAGGTGATCTTTGTGACGGCCATCTACTAATCGAACGTGGACTGCGAATGGCTTTCCGGTTCAAACCAAGACGCTCACTTACACCTGCCCGGGTCCTACGCTTCAATAGGAAGAACTATGAAAAAGCACTATCTCGGCCGTGTTTTCTCAATCCTCTCGGTAATGGTACTTTCCGCTTCGAATGCGGAGGCTCAAGGGCCCCCTAAGCAAGCAACTGGGCAGTTCCTCTCCGAGGCGCTTCTTACCGTGGCTAGGACCTACCATGTTTCGGTCCTTGCCGAGGTGGCTGAACCCATGCCAACCGGGATTGTGCTTGACGGGCGGGCTGGAGCCACCCTCAGACAGGTTCTTGAGGGGGTAAGGCGGCAGTGTCCAGGGTACAGGTTCGAAATCACACATGGAACTGTGATCTTTGGGAACGTCAACCTCCTTAAGGACCCAAATAATCCAATGAATCAAACCCTCGCTCAGTACACCATCCCCGAAGATCTGAGCGAGTTCAAGTTAACATTTCCCGGAGCTGTCCGTTCGGCCCAAGAGCACCAGCAGAGCGTCGGAGGGCTAGTGGTGGGGATGGGCCTACCGAGAGAGCTCAACCCTTCTCTGTCGAAGGAAGTTGTGCAAGAAGTGACAGCGCGGGCGATCCTCTTGAAGGTTGCTGGGGAGGTCGGAAACTTGTACTCGTTGCTGATCTTCCCCTCTGAACACCCGACCAGAAAGGAGATGACCGACGGTGGCTTCTTCGGTTGGGAGATTGCGGGCGGTCCAGGCTTAGACTCATACAAGACGTATCTACATCATCGGCCTGTACTTCCAGCTCAGTGACAGCTTCCAGGTTGTTGCGCGAAGTCCGAGCTCTTATCCCTGGCCTACTCACTTAGGCACGCCCGGCACACCGCCACTCACTTCGGACATGGAGTAATCCGGACATCCGCTGCCACCTCGCGCGACAACTCAACCGCCTTCCCCGACCGGCCGACGCTCACCGAGTATCCTGCGCCATCGTCCCGCGCGAGCACCCTCAGCCTCGCCCCCGGCACAATCCCGCACGCCTCGATCTCACGCAGCTTGTTCGCATCCCGATCCGACACGCTCTCGATGACGAACGTCCCCCCCTTGGTCACATCCGTCAGCAGAATCGGGCTCTCCGGCGCCATCTCCCCTTCCATCGTGGGGATGGAGTGCCCATGCGGATCGATCTTGGGGTGGCCCAGCTTGGCCGCGATCCGCTCCTCAAACCGCTCAGAGATAAAGTGTTCCAGCCGCTCCGCCTCGTCGTGCACCTCTTCGATCGGGTAATCCAGCACCTCGTAGAGAAAGGTTTCGAGCAGCCGGTGATGCCGCAACACTTCAAGCGCCCGCTTTCTGCCCCCGCGCGACAGCCGCACACCCCGGTGCCGCTCATACTCCACCAGCGGCGACGCCGCGCCCGCCAGCTTCTGCAGCATATTCGTCACCGACGCCGGCGCCACCCCAAGCCGGTCCGACAGCGACTTGATCGTCACCCGATCATCGCCCGGACCGCCCAGGGACAACATTGCCTTCAGGTAGTTGTCCACCGACTCCGTGTTCCGGTGTCCCTGCCGCCGTACCGACATGTCAGTCTCCGCGCCCGCCTCACCACCACACGTCTTTCAGTTTGACCCACAATCCGCATTTAGGTATACCTAATCTTAGGCATGGCTAATCTTCTTCAACCCGAGGCACAGCCCGGCGCCGCGCCGCCGATCACGCCTGCCACTCTTCAGCCGCCTCGCGACACAGTCATCCCGCGCTTCAAACGCAACGAGATCTGGACCTACTTCGGCCCTGCCTTCGTCGCCTCAGTCGCCTACATCGATCCCGGCAACTTCGCCACCAACATCCTTGGTGGCACGCAGTTCGGCTATCGCCTTCTCTGGGTACTGCTCTGGTCGAACGCGATGGCCATCCTCATCCAGTATCTCGCCGCGAAACTCGGCATCGTCACCGGGCTAACCCTCCCGCAGAACTGCCGCCGTCACTTTTCCCGGCCCGCCACCATCCTGCTCTGGCTCGCTGCGGAAGTCGCCGCCATCGCCACCGACCTGGCTGAGTTCCTGGGCGCCGCCATCGGCCTCGATCTCCTCTTCGGCCCGCTGTTCTACGCCCACGGCTTCAGCCCGCGCACTACTCTACTGATTGCCGCGCTCATCTCCACGCTGCTGGTGTTCGCTATCCTTGCGCTCGACCTTGCGGGCCATCTTTGGCTTGAGCGCGGCATCATCGCCCTGGTCGGCGTCATAGGCCTCTGCTATGGCTTCGAGGTCTTCCTCGTTCACCCTGACTGGCACCGCGCCTTCATGGCCACCATCATCCCGTCCTTGGACCGAAGTTCCCCGCAGAACTTCCATGACTCTATCTACGCCGCAGTCGCGATGCTTGGCGCCACAGTTATGCCGCACGTCGTCTATCTGCACTCCGCGCTCGTTCAGCCGCGCCTGAAGCAGCTCACCGGCGCACTGCTGCCCGCCAACAACGCACTGCACACCGACGAAGACCATCTCCACACCACCGCGCAGAAGCGTCGCGCCATCCTCTCCAACTTCCTTCGCTACGAGCTCATCGACGTCTTCGCCGCCATGAACGGCGCCTGGCTCATCAACTCCGCCATGATCCTCATGGCGGCCGTGGCGTTCGTCCACTCCAATAACCTGCAGCCCACCATTCAGCAGGCGTACCACACCCTCGGTCCGCTTTTCGGCCGCTCCGCCGCTGTCGTCTTCGCCGTCGCCCTGCTCTGCTCCGGCCTGTCGAGCTCCACCGTCGGCGTCATGGCCGGTCAGGTCATCATCGAGGGCTTCCTCTACATCAAGTTCCCCATCTTCCTTCGCCGCCTGATCACCATCATCCCCGCCATCGCAGTCATAGCCAGCGGCCTCGATCCGCTGCGCATCCTCGTACTCTCCCAGGTCGTCCTCAGCTTCGCTCTGCCGTTCGCGCTGGTCCCCCTGCTCATCCTCACCAGCCGTGTCGGCGTCATGGAGACCTTCGCCAGCGCGCGGCGCACACGCATCGCGGGCTGGGTCGTCGTCTCCATCATTGTCGTGCTCAACGTGATCCTGCTCGGCCAGCTCGCCTTCACCTGAAGTAGCGGTTCTACCGTTCCCGCGCCGCGTAGCCGAGTCAATCGGAAGCAGCCAGAACCCCTGGCTCCGCTTCCTGCAGGTCCATCGCGATCCCGCTCCTCAGCACGGCCATCAACTCCGCCACCCGGAACGGCTTAGGCAGGATGCCTGCCAGCCGGACTCCGGCCTTCGCCACAGCCGCCCGCGCCTCCTCCATTGCGGCTCTCCCCACTCCGCTCATCAACACCAGGCCGGCATCCAGTCCGCGCTCACCCAGCAGCTCGATCAGCTCCATGCCGCTTACTCCGGGCATCGTCAAATCCATCAGCACCAGCCCCACCTCGGGCGTGAGCGCTGCCAGCAACTCCGGAACATTTGCTGCCATCGTGCACTTCACGCCCATCATCTCCGCCGCATCGCACACCACCTCTGCGATCTCGCGTTGATCGTCAATCACCACAATCTGCTTCACTGCCATGCACCCTCGCTCGCAGCCTGCGCCACGGCTTCGGCCTGCACGAGGCCCACGTTCTCCTCGGCCGCCAGCGCGCGTCGCAGCGTCGCGTGGACCTCTGCCCGCTGGTACGGCTTACGCAGCAGCGGCCAATCCGTTCTCATCGACATCCGCTCCGCCAGCGCGTCGGCCGGAAACCCCGAGCAGTAGACGATACGCATCTGCGGCCGCATCCTTCGCGCCTTCTCCGCCAGCGCCGCTCCGCTCATCTGTCCCGGCATGATGATGTCGGTAATCATCAGCGAAATCTCCTCCGGGCTCTCCAGTATCTTCAGCGCGGCCGCGGCATCGCTCGCCGTAAGCACCGTGCACTCCAGCTCCGTCGCATACTCCCCCGCGATCTCCAGCAAATCCTGATCGTCATCCACGATCAGCACCCTGCATCCGCCAAAGCGCGGCTGACTCGCAGCTTTGCCGTCGCATACCGGCGTACGCGCCTCCGGCATCGGCGGCAGCGGCAGATAGAAGGACACCGTCGTACCATAACCGGGCTCGCTGTAGATCTTCACCGTTCCGCCCGACTGCTTTACGAAGCCGTACGCCATCGCAAGGCCCAACCCGGTTCCGCGGCCCCTTGGCTTGGTCGTAAAGAACGGCTCAAACACCCGCTCCAGAGTCTCGCGCGACATGCCATGCCCGGTATCCGACACGCTGACACACGCATACTGCCCGGGCTTCAACTCCGGCATGTTGGTCCGCGCGTCTCCTTCTTCGACGACCGCGACGAATGTGCAGACCGTCAGCACTCCCGCCTCTGGCATCGCGTCGCGCGCGTTCACAAACAGGTTCAGCAACACTGTCTCCAGTCCCGTCCGATCCACCATCAGCTCAGGTATCGCCGAAGCCAGTCGCGTCACAATCCGAATCTCAGGACCCAGCGCACGCTGCGCCAGCTCCAGCGTGTCGCGAACCGCATGATTCAGCGCCATCGACGTCGGATGCAGTTCTTCATTGGCCGAAAAGGCCAGCAGCCGCCGCGTCAGATCGGCCCCGCGCAGCGCCGCTTTCTGCGCGGTCTGCAGTCGCTTCAGCGCCGCCGCGTTGCCGTCCAGCAGCGGCTCCAGCAAGTCCAGGTTGCCCATCACCACGCCCAGCAGGTTGTTGAAGTCATGCGCGATCCCACCCGTCAGCTGCCCGATCGCCTCCATCCGCTGGCTCTGCTGCGCCTGCCGCTCCAGCCTGCGCCGGCTGGTAATGTCCCGCGCCACCTTCGACGCGCCCACGATCCGGCCGCCCTCACCCCGAATCGGTGAGATCGTCAACGACACCAGGATGGTGGAGCCGTCCTTCCTCACCCGCGTCGTCTCCAGGTGGTCCACCATCTCGCCCCGCTTGATCTTCGCCAGGATCTCGTCTTCCTCTTCGACCCGGTCCGGGGGCACCAGCTTCTTGATGGATTCGCCCACCATCTCCGCTGCCTGGTAGCCAAAGATCTTCTCCGCTCCCAGGTTCCAGCTCGTCACGATCCCACGAGTATTCTTTCCGATGATCGCGTCTTCCGACGACTCTACGATCGCCGCCATCTCCCGCTGCAGCCGGTCCACCCTATCCCGATCCGTCACGTCGCGGTAGATCACCAGCACCTGCACCAGCTCCCCGCGGCTGTTCTTCACCGGTGCCGTGCTCACCTGCGCCAGCACGCTGCCGCCAGCCTTAATGCGGCGAATCTTGATCTCTCTTCCGGCCAGGAACTCCCCCCGCAAGGCCAGCGCACCCGGCCAGCGATCCGGCTCGATCCGTTCCCCGCTCCGCGCCCCCTCCCGCGCGTAAATCTCGAACGTCTCCGCGATCGCCGACGAAGAGTGCGGACCAAGCTGCATCCCCAGCAGGGTTGCCGCGGACGCGTTCATCAGGATGATGTTTCGCTGCGCATCCAGCACCACCACGCCATCCGCCACATGGTCAAAGACCTTCTGCACGTCGATCTCGTCGGCCCGCATGTCGGCGCGCATCTCGCTCCGCAGACCGCTTCGTGTGCCGGCCCGGCGCAACGGCGGGCCCACTTTCTGCCGCCATCTCAGCGCCGCCCCAAAACAGAGCCCCGCGCCGCTCAACAGTCCCAGGAACCTGCCCGCCTTGTTCATCGTGCGTAATCCATTCCACAGACCCACGCGGCCCACCTGAACCTGCCGGCATTACTCCGCCTCAGGTCTCTACAGGCTAACCTCCGCCTAAGCCATGGCGCGCGGCCACGCAGGCCGCTCCGTCCAGCATGTGCAGAAATGGGAATAATTGCTCCCCAAAATTCCCGCGACGAACCCCGTTTGGCTGTTCCTCGGCGAGGCTACTTCGTCGCAATCGCCGCCGGCTCGGTCTGCTGTACGAACGCCAGCGGACCCTCCACCGTTCCACCCTGCTCCATCGACCAGCGCCCCCGGTCCAGGTACGTGATCCAGCACACTGCCAGCAACTCCGGCTGGATCATGCCCAGCAACACGTCGTACCGCTTGGTCTTCACGATCATCTCCGCGCTGCCCCGCACCGGACGGCTCCTGCGCAGCCTCCCGGGCACCTGCGGAATTTCGTAGAGCTTCAGATTTGCCTCCGGATGCTCCTTGCCGTACGTCCACACACAGCGCGCCACCTGCTTCGGTGTCATCAGAGCGAAGTCCGCAACATGGTTGCTTCGCACGATCCCCGGATAAAAGAAGTTCACCGCGTTGGCCACGAAGTCCGCGCAGTTCATCTTGTGCAGCCGATACGCATGCCGGTTGAAGTCGGCGTTCATCAACTCCACAAACGCCTCATCCTGCTCCCGCGTCGTATCCAGTTGGTAGGCGTATACCTTGCGCGAGTACGCCACGCCCACCGTCTCCCACCACTCGCGATTGTGCTTGATCGTCTCCGTTCCATCCGGAAACCACGGCAGCAGATTCTCCTGGCGATACTTCTGCCGGATCGCCTTCACCGCCTCAGGCGTGGCATACGGCAGCACATCCTCCGCGCGCTCTGTGCCGTAAAGAAACGTCATGATCGGCGAATCAATCCAGTCCAGATCGCCGATCTTATCCAGCCGCGCAATCACCACCCCGGGCGCCTCACCCGCCCGGCACATCCGCAGCCGCACCGGCCCATCCGCGCACACCCGATCCAGGTAGAGCGAGATATGCCCCACCGGCATCATCGTTCCAAACTTGCCAAACGGCTCCCCCACCAGCACCGTAAGCGACGCCTGCGCTGGCCGCGCGAGCGCTGCCGCCAGCAACAGCGCGACCGCGAAACGGGACATCCCAACCCTCCAGCCGGAAATGCTCGAGCCTGCCGTTCGTCAGGGACGCACATCCCCAATTCGGCCCGATCACGATACGATGCGGCGCATTCCAACAACGCTGCCCGCCGCCCCGTAGCGCCGGCTGGCCACGAACGGCCGCCTAGTCGGTTTGTTGGTGGCGCCACTTTCCCGGCTTAACTCTTGCTCTCCACCAGGAACTGTTCCAGCCTTCCGTCCTTCATCGTGTACGTCGACACCAGGACGGTCCGCCCACCCGCAAACTTCACCTCGAAGCTGCGCTCCGCCATCCCTCCGCGCAGACCCTCATCCTCAAGCGTCACGCTCGTCACCGCGCCCAGCGGCTTCAAGCTCGACGCGAAGTCGCCTAGCGTCTGCTCAGAGAAGTAGTAGTTCGCGTCAGCCGTAAACTGCTCTCGATCGATCCTGCCACTCTGCAGGCCGGTCAGGATGGCTTTGACCTGCGTCTCCTCGAGACCTGCTGTCTTCACCGCCGGCGCTCGTTTACCCGCGACCAGCGTCAGCAGCGCGCTGCCAATCTCGCTCGCCGCGTCACTCGCCTCCTGGTTGGTCAACACCGCCACTGCGATCTTCGCCTCCGGAAGCACGATGTTCTCGGACACAAAACCGCCCACCTCGCCCGAGTGTTCCAGCAGCTTCTGCCCGTTCCGCATCCCAACCGAGATACCCAACCCGTACCTCGTCGGTTTGCCATCCTTCAGCTTCACCGCTGTCTCAAACGCCTCGTACGACGCCGGCTTCATCAACGCCTGGTTCATCATGGCGATGTCCCATCGCAGCAGGTCCGCCACCGGCATCGCCAGGCTCGCGTCCCCGAAGTACCAGCCCGGCGCCTCCAGCACCGCCGGACGCAGCGGTCCCAGTGCATGCCGCTCATAGCCCAGCGGCTCAACCTTGTTGCGCTCCGTATCCAGATTCAGCGCGTTCTCAAGCCCCGCCGTTCGGAGCACCCGCTCGCGCAGGAAATCGAAGTAGCTCATCCCGCTCGCCTTCTCCACAATCAGCGCGGCCAGCACGAAATTTGTGTTGCTGTACTGCCACTCGGTCCCAGGGTCGAAGTCGAGCGGCTTGCCCGCCCACTCCTCCACGATCGTGAGCGGGTCGACAGGTTTCATCCACGCCGGAACGGTGTAGTCCTGCGGCGCATAGTCCTCGTATCCCGACGTGTGCGACAGCAGCTCCCGCAGCGTCACCTCGCTGGCCCGCGTCAGTTGCGGAAACCAACGGCTTACCCGATCATCGAGGGTCAGCTTGCCATCCTCGGCCAACAGCAAAATGCAGGTAGCCGTGAACTGCTTCGAGATCGAGCCCACCGGATAGCTCATCGCCGGCGTAGCCTTCATCCGCGGCTCCAGACGTGCCTCGCCGTAGGCCTTGGTCAGCACGACGCGCCCACCCACTACGATGCCCACCGACGCACTCGGCACTCCACTATCCGCCATCACCTGCGCGACTGCCGCATCCACCTTGACGCGCATCTCCGCCGGCATCTCCTGCGCGCCTGCCAGCTCCGATCCCAAGACCACCCAACCACACGCCGCCAGCCACCACCGCATCACGGCCCCCAGTCCCGGCACGTGAGTCGAACGCAGATCACGCACGGGATCACCGGCAGTCTAGCATCGCTCAGAACTGGGATCTGCCTGACTTGTCTGATAGCGTGCGCCATTCCGCAGGGAAGATCGGCTCAACCAGTGATGAAAGGCAGCGTAAAACTGTGTAAAGCCGCGTTCCACGCCTGCCACTTCCGTGTTACTTCTGCGCAGCTCAGTCACTCAGCAGAGGCTTAAACGGGCGACGCCCGTCAGCGCAGCCCCGCATTGCGCTTCGTCCGAAAGCCCCATACCAATTGCTGCAGACTACCCACGACTATCGGCCGCTTTGATGCAGCCATGTTTGCCTTGTGTTGCACGTTTGTGGCCGGTTAATTGCGATTGGTATGCAAGTTGTACCATGTCCTCCGCTGTCATATTCTTATTACCATAGTAACCTTAAGTAGTAATTACATTCTTAGATTATTGATTTCGTTGGACTTGTTCCTTGAATGATCATATGGTTACTTCATCGAGTCTGTCCACCCAAATCCCGCTCCCTAACACGAAAGACGTACCAGAAAGGTCCCGACCATGAAGCTAGCCATCCGCGCCCTCGTCCTCGCCCTCGTTGCCACCGGTGCTGTCGCCTCCACCCACATCGCCAACGCCGCCCAGCCCTCGATCAGCGCCAAGACCAGCTTCATGCCCGTCCCCACCTGCTCGCCCAACGGCCCGACCGATTGCGGCATGTGCAACCTAGGCGGGAATTGCAACGTAGGTAACTAATAACCCTTTCTGGTAACGGATTTGTGTGGCACCAAGACCCTCCTTGCGCTATGCTTCTCGCTTGGAGGGTCTTGCCGTGGCAAATCCCGAGGTCATCGAGTTCCTCACCTTTTTCGAGCCCGTCGCCTGTCTGACAGGTTTGGTTCTCGTCTATAAGAGCCGGCAAATACGCCAATTTGTCTTTCTTGCGTCCTTCCTTGTCGTTCGTGCCTTCTCGGACATTTCTCTTCTGCCGTTCGTCTATTACAACCCGCTGTATCACCACATCTCGCACAAGCTCGGCTATACGATCTACTTCTATATCTATTGGTCGAGCTTCGCCGTAGAGGCGATTCTCGGCTTCGGAATCATCCTGAGCATCTACAAGCTTGCGATGGCTCCACTCAAAGGCCTGCAAAAGCTCGGCATGCTCATGTTCCGCTGGGCTGCGGGTATCGCGGTCGCTGTGGCATTTACTGTGGCCCTTGGTCCCAAGGTCAGCGGCATCGACTTTCTGGAGCGTGCCATTAGCCAGTTGCAGCAAACTCAAAGTGTACTTACCCTTTGCATGCTGCTCTTCGTATGTCTTGCAGTGCGTCCCATGGGATTGTCCTATCGGAGCAAGATCTTCGGCGTAAGTTTCGGCCTTGGTCTGTTGTCGACCACTAACCTTGTCCAGGCATCCTGGTTTACTCAGAATCGAAACTTCATGTCGCTCTATGAGGTGATCAACGCCGTCGCAGTTCTCGCGACGATCGCGATTTGGTCCGTCTACTTCGCTCTTCCGGAACCGCGCCGCCGGATGATCGTCCTACCCACCACATCGCCCTTCCTGCGCTGGAACCAGATCTCGCTCGCACTCGGCGATGAGCCCGGCTTCGTGGCTATCGGCGACGTGACGCCCGACATGTTTGCCCCGGCCGAAGTTGAGGTCATGCGCCGCGCCTCGGAGAAGATGCGCCGGCTGGCTACCTAGCTGAGTCTCAGAGCTAGACAGGCTCAATCTAGCCACAACTGCCCGGTCCATCTGTCGGAGAGACCAACCGCCCCGTGAAGGGCAAATACGCAGAGGTTCAGGATCTCTGCCGGGGCCGACTTCACTATTCCGGGCGTGAGTGTCGCCACCGGCGCGAGAGCCCGAGACCATGATCTGTAAACGTGAGCGACCGTCCGGATGATGCCGCGCAGCGTCTCTCCAACGTCTCCTGCCTGACACCCACTCGCACAACAGACCTCCGCAGCTCTCGGTCGATTCAAACGCTGCGAGCTACCGCGCTGGCAGCCAAGCCATCCCGTCCACGCCAAGCGTCAGCATGATAGGCTCGCGCATCTCGCCGCCGGCGAGATCGAGCACCTCGATCCTGCCACCCAGTGGTTCGGAGAGGTAGACCAGCCCGCCATGGACCAGGAAGCCGCCGTTCTGCGCGCAGGGCAGCAGGTAGGAGCGCACGACCTTCCAGGTAGCGAGATCGAACATTTCGAGCAGGCCCTTGTCGCCCTGGGTTTCGGCGACCAGCAGGAACTTGCCGTCGGGCGTGGGCTGGGTCACGTAGGGCATGGCCGCAGTCGCCAGCCACTGGCTCAGGGCGTTGGTACGGGTGTCGATGACGGCTACGCGCGCCTGGTCCCAGTCCGACGTGAAAGCCCAGCGACCATCGTTCGAGACGGCCATGCGCTGCACGCGCCTGGTCAGCGGGATCACCTTGATCAGCTTGCGGCCCGCGATGTCCAGCACGCTGACGCTGCCGTCGCCGACGTTGGCCGTGTAGCCGCGCGCGCCATCGGGCGAGATGGCAAGGATGTGCGACTCCTTGGCACCGGTCGGGATCTCGCCTGCCACGCTGTTCTTCTGCACGTCAACAATCTCGATCGCATGCGCCAGCTCGCCGGTGACATAGAGCATGCCACCGGGTCCGAAGAGCGGCTTGTGCGGCCGCAGCGGACGGCCAAGGTCGATGGTGTTCGCCAGCTTCCAGCCCCGCACGTCGATCACGTCGATCGTGCGGCCGTCGGTGCCGGGCCTGCCAACGCCGGCATTGCCATAGATTGGAACGTAGAGCCTGTCGCCGGCCGGGGACGCGGCGATCTCATGCCCGTTGATCCCAACCTCGACCGAGTTCAACACCTTCCCGCCGGCGGGATCGACGAGCAGTACGCTGTGCTCTTTCTGGTTGACCACGGCCAGCAGCCCGTCCCGCGAGGACTGGCCAACGCATACAGCCGCGGGCAGCAGGATTGCGAGCCTGGCCGCGAATGTCAGCAGCTTCATTGCCACTCCCTTCATCGCAACTCCTTCGCGTAGGCGTCGCTCTCTGCGTTGGCCTCGGCGGCGGTCACGGCGCGGCTATAGAAGATGACGCGATAGCGGAAGGTCGCGGACTCGCCCTTTTCAAGCGTCAGCTCATGCTTCGGCGCCCTGGGGTCGAAGACGCTGTCGCCCAGCGGGTTGGCGGCGAAGAGCCCGTAGCCGCGCGCATGCCAGGAGGTCGGGTAGCCTGGATTGCCGGGATGATCGTAGATCGCGATGGTCACCGGCCGACCCGCGGGAATCTCCGGAGCGGCTCCCGGAGTGCCCCGCGCGGGCGTCGTTCCACTCAGCAGGCACCAGCGTCCGCGCGTGCCCCAGGCGGCGGCGCCGGACTTGCCTTCGCTGGTCAGGTAGACGCCGCTGGCCCCGGCCGTGTCGGCTGCGGCAACCTGCGTGGCACGTCCGCTGGCGTCGGCAAAGGTGCCGCCCTTCTCACCGGGCGACTCGAGAAAATGCGCCACCCGCATGCCGAGCAGCCCCTCCTTGTCGTCATGGAAGACGGCGCGCTCGAGCGCCTTGAGCGTGGTCACGCGGTCGATGACGTTGGCGCCCTCGCGTCGCACGAAGCTCAGCCGCGTGGTTTCCTTGAGCAGATCCTGTCCCTTGCCCGTGGTCCATACGCTTTCGACAACCAGTTCGCCGCGGTCGCTGCCGCTCCTCGCGGAGATGACGTGAAGCAGCCGCACCGAGCCCATCTTCTCGCGCTCCGCGGGCTGGATGGCGGTCGAGTTGTTCCAGAAGTCGAAGCCGTTCACGTTCCCGTAGTTGAACCACATGCCCGCATGGTGGGGGTGGTCCACCCGCTCGCCGCTGCGAGGCTCCAGCGGGTACCCGCGCGACACCGTGATGCCGCCCGGCGCGATGAGCGGGTAAAGCACGGGCTTGGTCAGCGACTCCGGCCAGACGTATGCGGTAAACGGCTGCCCGTCGAAGGTCACGTCGACCCGTCGCGCCGCCTCATGGACGATCACCTGCATGCCGCCTTTACCCGCCTCAACCGGCATCCGGCTTGCGTGCACGCCCAGTTGCGCGGCCGGCAGCAGCGTGGCCGCGAACACCAACACTGCGCCCCCAATCGATCCGGCCGCGCCAGGCAGCAGCTTAGACATGCTTCCCGCCGGCGACGATCTGCTGCGTCTTGTCATCGAAGGTGACGCGCGTGCCGGTCTGCATGGCGGCGATGGTCATCGCCAGCGCCACCGAGTGGCTATAGCCCGCGTCCACGCTCGCGTTGGGCTGGCTGCGGGAGCGCACGCACTGCATCCAGTTCAGCACATTGGCCGCCGTCTGCGGATCGGCCTTGGTGTCTGCCTCCGTCGCTACCTTCTCGCCCGAGCCCAGCGACTGCGGCTTCAGCAGGTTCGGCTGCATCTTCATCTCGGCGGCGAACTTCGCGGTCAGACCACCAGTATCGGTCACAGTCTGCTTATCCATATCCAGCATGCCGCCGGTGGAGTAGTAGAGCTCCTTCACGCCGCCCGCGGAGTTGGTCTGGCGCGAGGAGTACACCACCTGGAAGCCCTTGCCCGGATCGTCTAGCGGGCCGTAGTCGTACACGCCGGTAAAGGTGTCCCAGTTGCGCCGGCCATCCTTCCAGGCGTAGATGCCGCCGTTGGCGACTACGCTGCGCGGATGCGGGTAGCCGGTGAACCAGTGCACGGTGTCGATCTGGTGCACCAGCCACTGGTCCGGAATGCCCGAGGAGTACGGCCAGAAGAGTCGGAACTCGAGATATTTGCGTGCGTCGAAAGCCTCATAGGGCGAGTTCATCAGGAAACGCTTCCAGTCGGTGTCCTCCTCCTTCAGCAGCGGCACCACGTCCGGTCGCCGCCAGCGTCCCGGCTGGTTCACATTCCAGGTCATCTCCACCATCACGATGTCCCCGAACGCGCCCGACTTGATGTACTCGTAAGCGTGCTGATACGCGGGCGTGCTGCGCCTCTGTGTGCCCACCTGGACGATCTTCCCGGACTTGTGCACCGCGTCGCGGATGGCGATCGCATCCGCCATCGAGTGCGCCATGGGCTTCTCAACGTAGGCGTCGCGGCCGGCGCGGACTGCCTCCACGCCATGCTGCGCGTGCTGGAAATCCGCCGTCGCGATCGTCACCGCGTCGATATCCTTGCGCGCGTAGAGTTCGTCGTTGTTGCGCACGCAGGCTACCGGGCTGCCGCTCAGCTTGGTCAGCAGCGCGGCACCCTCCTCGCGGCGGCGGTTCCAAATGTCCGAGACCGCGGCATAGCAGAAGTTCTGCTCTTTCGCATGCTGCAGAAAGGCCGGCACCAGCCCGCCCTTCTGTCGGTCGCCGCAGCCGATCACCCCGACGCGCACCCGGTCGTTGGCGCCGGCGATCTGCCCATAGCTGGCTGCCGTCCAGCTCGGCACCGTGCTCGCGGCCAACGCAAGACCGCCCTGCTTCAAGAACTGCCGCCTGCTTTCGCTGACGCTCCCGTTGTCCATCCGCTGCCTCCCGCCGTCAGGCTCCGGTCTGACCACTCCCGGATTGCCGCCTCCTTTATATGCTTCCGGCAGCCCCTTGAACAAATGCGCCGGCAAGCGCGGCTCGTTGCGCCTAGTTCCCCGAGGGCCGCTGCACCTGGTCAACGACCAGCGTCGCAATCATGCCGCGGGTAGGCTCCAGCCGCAACCCAAGCTGCTGCTGGATCGCCTCGAAGAGCGGCAGCGCCGGAGCAGTCGCCGGAGCCGCACCCACGTCGCCGCCGAACTGCGTCTCGTCCGGCGCCCACTCCAGGTCGAAGTCGAAGCGGCCGGTCAGGCCAGTCTGGTCGACCACTGGACGGTCCAGGATCGCCCGCTGCAGCAGCGAGGCCAGGTCCGCCACGCTGGCGTTGCGCCCGGGAAGCACGATGCGCTGCGGATAGACCACGCCCGGACCTACCGTCGTGGGTGTATCCCCGGCAGCCGGCTTCAGCCTGGGGCCTGCCTTCACGACGCGCACCGCGTAGATCGAGAACTCCTTCGGCTCGCGATGAAACTTCACGGCGAAGCGCTCGTTGAGCAACGCCCGCAGCATGGCCATCTGCTCGTCGTGCGTGGGGCGCACCAAACCCGGTGTGACGGCGTCGATGTCGTAGCGCTCCGTCTCCATCCAGGCGGGACCGCCCGAGATGGTCTTGGGGTTGAGGTCGTAGGCCGCGGCGAGCAGCAGCTTCAGCGTGTAGGAGCGCTCGACAAAGCGGTTATCCGTCTCCATCCGGATGAAGCGTCCGGCCTGGTCAGCGGCAGTCAGCTTGATGGTCGCGACGTCGAACGCATCGAACTTCGGCCGCGCCGCCGGCTGCGCTGCTGCTGCGAACAATCCTCCCGCGAGCCATGCGGCTGCAATCCACCTGACCATAAATTGCTCCCTTTATGTTTCTACAGCTTCCACGTTCCCGCTGAGAAGTAAACCTGCCCATTGTTTCTCCGCATCCCAACCGCATGCCGTTTGATGAATCCCAGGCCGATTCCAAAGAAGACGCTCCGCCATACGAAGCTCCCCAAGTCGACTCGCCGCGCCCTGACTCACAGCGTTACGACCGCCGTCAGTTCCTGGGCGGAACCTCCGCCGCTCTTGCCGCCGCCGCGCTCGCCAGCCCCGCAGCGTTGGCGCAAGACCCCAAAGACGCCTCCGCCGCCCATCAGGACGCCAGCGCCACCAATCCCGGGCCCGAGAACAAGCTCGTCCAGCAGGCCAACCCCAACACCTTCCTGCCGCCGCCCACCGATCACGGCGAGGTGCAAACCTTCTGGCAGACCTTCTCGGCCGCGCATCGCCGCATCCAGGAGGGCGGCTGGTCGCGCCAGGTCACGGTCGCCGACTTCCCCATCTCGAAGGACATCGCCGGCGTGAACATGCGGCTCACCGCCGGCGGCATCCGCGAGCTGCATTGGCACAGCGCCAGCGAGTGGGCCATCATGCTCAGCGGCGCCGCCCGCATCACCGCCATCGACAACGACGGCCGCAGCTTCGTCAAGGATGTCGTCAAGGACGACCTCTGGTTCTTCCCCGGCGGCACGCCGCACTCCATCCAGGGCCTGGCGCCCGACGGCTGCGAGTTCCTGCTGGTCTTCGACGATGGCACTTTTTCCGAAGGCAACACCACGCTGCTCTCTGACTGGCTGCGCCACACGCCGCCCGAGGTGCTGGCCAAGAACTGGGGCGTGCCCAAAGCCGCCGTCGACCCCGTCTACAAGGTGCCCCCCGACGGCCACTACATCTTCCAGGCCCCCGTGCCGCCGCCGCTGCCCGACGACCGGCGCGCCGCCGCGCGCTCCGGCCCGCCGACCAAGGTCGCCTTCGACTTCCCCCTGCACTCCATGCCGCCAACGCTGAGCTCGCCGTCGGGCCAGCTGCACGTCATCGACTCGACCAACTTCCCCGTTTCGAAGTCGATCGCCGCCGCCCACGTGGTGGTGAAACCCGGCTGCCTGCGCGAGCTGCACTGGCACCAGAACGCCGATGAATGGCAGTACTACCTCCAGGGCAAGGGGCGCATGACCGTCTTCTTCAACGGCGGCAAGTCCCGCACCGCGGACTTCAACGCGGGCGACGTGGGCTACGTGCCGAAGACCTTCGGGCACTACATCGAGAACACCGGCGACACCGACCTCATCTTCCTTGAGATGTTCAAATCCGATCGCTTCATGGACCTGTCGCTCTCGGAGTGGGTCTCGAACACCCCGCCCGAACTCGTCATGCAGCACCTCAACATCTCGCGCCAGACGCTGGACGCGATCCCGAAGAAGAAGATAGTCTTCCTCCCGCGCACCTGAGCCCAAGGCATCCGGGAGAAGCAATAAAAACGCGACAGACCAAGGGCCGTCGCGTCTTCATCACAACATGCAAGCCATCACCTATACGCTTACGCGTCCTTCACGCCATCCACAAACGCCTTGAGCTTGCGGCTCCGGCTCGGATGCCGCAGCTTGCGCAGCGCCTTGGCCTCGATCTGGCGGATCCGCTCGCGCGTCACCTGGAAGCTCTGCCCAACCTCCTCCAGCGTGTGCTCCGAGCCGTCTTCCAGGCCGAAGCGCATCTTGATCACGCGCTCTTCCCGCGGCGTCAGCGTGCGCAGCACCTGGCTCGTGTACTCCTTCAGGTTCACCGAGATCACCGCGTCCGCCGGCGACACTGCCATGCGATCCTCAATGAAATCGCCGAGGTGCGAATCTTCCTCTTCGCCGATCGGCGTCTCGAGCGAGATGGGCTCCTGCGCGATCTTCAGCACCTTGCGGACCTTAGCCACCGGGATGTCCATGCGCCGGGCAATCTCTTCGGATGACGCCTCGCGGCCCAGCTCCTGCACCAGCTGGCGGCTGGTCCGGATGAGCTTGTTGATGGTCTCGATCATGTGCACCGGGATGCGGATCGTCCTCGCCTGGTCCGCAATCGCGCGCGTGATTGCCTGCCGGATCCACCATGTCGCGTAGGTCGAGAACTTGTACCCGCGCCGGTACTCGAACTTGTCCACCGCCTTCATCAGGCCGATGTTGCCTTCCTGGATCAGGTCGAGAAACTGCAGTCCGCGGTTGGTGTACTTCTTGGCGATCGAGACCACCAGGCGCAGGTTGGCTTCGATCAGCTCGCGCTTCGCCTTCTCGGCGTCCATGTCGCCCTGGATCATCTCGCGCTGGGTGCGCTTCAGGTCCGCGATGGTGATGCCCGCGTCCTGCTCCACGCGTTCGAGATCGAGCCGGCAGTTCTTCTGCTGACGCTTGTACTCCTTGCGCAGCTCTTCCGATTTCGAGGCGTCGAACTTCGCGTCCAGCGACTTGATCTGCCGTTCCAGCGTACGCATCGCGTCCACTGTCTTGTTCACCTTGTCGAGCAGCCGCTTCTTCTCGCTGTTGGTGTACTTCAGCTCGCGGATGACGCGGTTCACATACACGTGCTCGCGCCCGATCAGCCAGCGCAGCTTGCGTTGTTCCTTGGCCTTGATCTTCGGGTCCTTGGCCGCGACCTGCTCCAGCTTCTCGTCAAAGCCGGCGATCTTCTTCTGGTGCTTCAGGATCACTTCGATCCGGCCGACGGTCTGCCGCACCCGCGCCTGCAGGATCTCCTCCGTGAGCTCTTCCTCGTCGAAGGTGACCACTTCCTTGATGTTGCGCACGCCGCGGCGCAGGTCTTCGCCCAGGCCCACGATCTCGCGGATGACGATCGGCGAACGCGAAATGGCCTTCATCACGCGCAGCTGTCCGCGCTCAATGCGCTTGGCGATCTCGACCTCGCCTTCGCGGGTCAGCAGCGGCACCGTGCCCATCTCGCGCAGGTACATGCGCACCGGGTCGTTGGTCTTTTCAAGCGTCCCCGGCGAGAGATCGAGCTCGACGTCCTCGGACTCCTCGCCCGCCTCCGGCTCGTACTTCTCGCGCTCGCCGCGCTCCCCGCCCAGCTCGATGCCCTGGGTGTTGATGGTGGTGAGCAGGTCATCGAGATCGTCCGGCGAGGTGATATCGCCGGGCAGCAGGTCGTTGACCTCGCCGAAGGTCAGATACCCCTTCTCTTTACCTACTTCAATGATTTCGTCTTCGTATTTATCCAGTTCTTCGGCCACGTCGGTACGCACTCCTGCAGATGATTCTGGGTTCCGGGACGCCACCCATGCGGCAATCAGTTTGCCCGTCCGTCATGAACACGAACGAGTCTCTCCCCTTGGTTGTTCCAGTTGGCTGCGGACCAGATGCGGTAAAGACCGCGTTGGCAAGCCCATCTGACGTTTGCTCTAAGGCAATGTCGGGCATTCGAAGGCGCACGTCCCCAGCGAATCACAGAATACCACAGCTATTGGACGCGCCGGGAGGCGGGAGGACTCAAAATATACGCCGCACGTACCTTTCCCATGGTACTTTGATTCTTTCACCGGGCTCAGGCTTCTCCCTGCATGGAAGGGCACGTCCGTGAACAAATTCCTCAGCCAGTTCGTCCTGCCTTCACCCTCCCGCCTCCAGCCCTGGGAAAAGGAGTATTTCCGCCACCTCCAGGCGGAGTGGGCGGTGCTCGATATCCCGCCGACCGACCCCGACGCTCTGCGCATCCAGGCTCTGATCGACTCGTTCAACACCAAGGATTCTGAGTCCACCCCGCCCGGCGCCCGCAAAGACATCAAGCGCTATCACCTGCTCGAATTCGAGCAGACGCTGCTGCGCCGGCGCTCTACCGTCAGCCTGGTCCAGATCGCGCCCGTCCTGCGCCAGCGCTTTCACGACGTGGTCGGCGACCGCATCTTCGCCGCCTACCGCCCCACCGAGATGCCGGACTGCGCCACCGCCGACGCCAAGGCCCACACCACCCTCTACGACGACCTCGCCACCGTCGTCGGCGCCATCCACTGGCGCTACATCCTCTACCCCTTCAACAGCCAGATCCGCACCACGCTCACGCTGCAGGCGCTGCTCTGGATGCTCTTCTACACCGGCCTCTGGGCCTCGACCATCTACAAGATCCAGAGCCACGCCAACGGCCCCTTCATCGGCGTCCTCATCACCTGCCTCTACGCCGGCGTGCTGGGCGGCTTCATCAGCGCGCTGCGCCGCATGCAATCCGTGGGCGACGACAGCGACTCGGTTTTCGTCATCCAGGGCATTCGCGCCGCACGTTTTTGGCTCTGGTTCTCCCCGCTGCTCGGCGGAGTGTTCGCCGCCGTGGCGCTGCTCTTCTTCCTCAGCGGCGTGCTCGGCGGCAGCATCTTTCCCGCCTTCCATAGCCCGCTCGATGTCGCCTGCGCGCAAAATCCCTGCGACTACCTGGCGCCAAGCTGGTGGTTCTGGCGCAACCTGCTGCCCATCTCCCAATCCGACTACGCCAAGCTCTTCCTCTGGTGCTTCATCTCCGGCTTCGCCGAACGCCTCATCCCGGACATGATCGACAACCTGATGAACCGCGTGGACTCCTCGCGGCCCGGAGCCGCCGCACCTAGCACCCCCGTCAGCGTCGGCTCCCGTCCGCCCACGCCACCCACGCCACCCGGACCTCCTCCAGGCGCCGCACCGCCCACTCCCGGCACACCCCCGGCGGAACCGGAATCAGCAGCCGAAACGCCCCCCGGCACCACTGTCGACTAACCCCCGAGCGAACAACAAAGCGGCGCCCGCCATCTAGAGCGCGGACGCCGCCACTTGCCTTTGCTACCACGCTTACCGTGGTGGATGCTCGTGCCGCTCCACCCGCGGCCCCACCGGATGCACGTACCCGCCGCGCTCGTACGGATGCACATACACCCCGCGGTTGACCCACGTCCGGCCCCACACGCCGCCGCCGATCAGAATGGCATGCGTCCGCCACGAGAACGCCGGACCGGACCACCACCCGAACGAGATGAACGCGGGGGCGATCGCCACGCGCGGTCCAAAGTGAATCGCGCCGCCGACCACAAAGCCCGGCCGCGGAGGATAGAAGACGATCGCCGGATCATACACCGGCACGTAGAAGTAGCCCGGATTCACCGGCAGGATCTGCACGTAGCCGTCGTCCGTCACCACGTTCTCATACGGATTCGGAGCCAGGTAGCCGTAGTTCCGTGCCTGCTGCCGCATCCGCTGCACCGCGTCCATCACGTCCGCACGCTGCGCCAGCACGGCCTGTCCAAGCTGCTGCGTCCACGCCGGATCACGCGCCATCATGTCCAGCACGGAAGGAAACGGCAGCAGCCCCAGGATCGACGGATCCCAGCCCAGCTGGTCCGCCTGCACCGCCTGCGACAGCGCATCGCCGGTCAGGTAGCTGTGCTGGTTGGCCCAGCCCGCGGCTTCGGGAATCTCCGTCCAGAACGTCGACGCCGTCAGCGTCTGCGCCAGCAGTGGGTCGGGATAGAGCGCGATCCTTGCCACCAGCTGATCCAGCTGCTGCGGCGCCATCAGCGTGGGCGCCGGGCCCGGCGGATAAGCGCCCTGCGGCGGATAGGGACTCTGCTGCGGATAGGTTCCTTGCTCCGGATACGTCCCCTGCTGCGGATACGTGCCCTGCTGCGGATACGTCCCTTGCGGCGGGTAAGCATTTTGCTGCGGATACTGCCCCGTCGCCGGCTGCTGCGGATAGGGCGAGGGCGCCGGATACGGATTGCTCTGGCCCCAGGCGCCAGCGGCATGCGCAAACCAGATGAAGCAGAGCGCCAGGGCCGCTTCACCGAGCCGTGAGCTCAGCCCACGCAGCTACGTGCACCTCCGCGCGCCGACCTGGGAAAGTCTAACGTCAAACTGCATTTGCAACACCTCCAGGGAGCCGTTCCCCCGCGGGGGCATTGCTCCCGACCCATAGGACACCAACCCGGCGCAAAGAGTTGCGATCTGCCGCTTCGCCCCGCGCCGCCACTCACCGCGGCGCGGCCTCCGCATCCTTCCCGCTTACCGCCGTCCGCAGCAGATCGTCCAAGGTAAGGTCGTCTTCGTCAACGACCACCGGCAGCTTCATCCGCGCAAAGCGCCGTAAAGCCGCGCTTTTCCCGCCACACTCAAAGCAGGACCTCTACCGCCTAAAATACAGCCATGAAGGACTCGCACACGGGGAAGGACTCGCACACCGGCACTCCGCTCCCGGCCAACCTGCGCCCCGCCAACCTGAGAATCGACAAGTGGCTCTGGGCCGCGCGCTTCTTCAAGACCCGCGCTCTCGCCACCGCGGCCTGCGACGCCGGCCATGTCGTCGCCAACCGCCAGCCCGCCAAGCCCTCCCGCGTGCTCAAGCCCGGCGACGTGCTCGAGGTGACCAACGAAGGCGGTGTCTACACCATCGAAGTCCTCGAACTCTCCGACCAGCGCGGCTCCGCCACCGTCGCCCAGGCCATGTACCGCGAGACCGAAGCGAGCCGCGAGCTGCGTGCCAGGGTCGCCGAAGCGCGCCGCGTCATGCTCGCCAACGATCCCCTCCCCCCCGGCCGGCCTGCCGGACGCCCATCCAAGAAAGACCGCCGCCTCATCCACAGCTTCCGCGGCCATTAGCCCCCGACCAATCATCTTGAGCGCAGCGCCACACGCGCGCAGTCTAAACCCCGCCTTTGCCTTCGCCTTTGCCTTCGCCTTTGCCTTTGCCTTTGCCTTTGCCTTTGCCTTTGCCTTTGCCTTTGCCTGAAGGTACCCCAAGGCTTCAGCCTTGGGTCTCTCTCGAGACCCCCACGAAGCGGGCTTTAGCCCCTGGGGTTATGCCATCCTCCTACCAACGCTCGTCATCCTGAGCGAAGCGCCCGCAGCGCGCAGTCGAAGGACCCGCATCTGCCTTTGCTTTGCCTTTGCCTTTGCCTGAAGGTACCCCAAGGCTTCAGCCTTGGGTCTCTCTCGAGACCCCCACGAAGCGGGCTTTAGCCCCTGGGGTATGCCATCCTCCTACCAACGCTCGTCATCCTGAGCGAAGCGCCGCAGCGCGCAGTCGAAGGACCCGCATCTGCCTTTGCTTTGCCTTTGCCTTTGCCTGAAGGTACCCCAGGGCTTCAGCCTTGGGTCTCTCTCGAGACCCCCACGAAGCGGGCTTTAGCCCCTGGGGTATGCCTTCTCGTCCCAACCCCGCATTTTGAGCAGCCCCTCAGAGCTCCGGACGCCCTCACACCCGCAGCGGCCCGATCAGATGAAAGTGCACCGCCACATACGCCAGCACCAGGCAGCTCAACGCCACCACCGTAAACTTCACCTGCGTGATCCTCCGCAGCTCCGGCCGTCCCCACACCCGCACCCCGGAGACGATCGGCACCAGGCTCAACAGCAGCGCCAATCCAATCACCCCGTTCATCAGCATGAACCACTTATCCCACGCGTCCGTCGGCGGGTTCACCTCGCTATGCGACATCACGACGGCCGTCACCGCCAGCGGCACCACCCACATCGCCGCGGCCAGCTTCGTCCCCACCGGCAGCCACACCGTGCCCTGCTGTGGCGCCAGCCGCGGACGCTGCCGCAGCAGGAAGCGGCGGCCCAGCCGCAGCAGCGGCGCAATCAGCACCAGCGCCAGCACCAGCAGGCTCAGCCCGCCCAGCGGCAGCAGCAGCGCGCCCCGGTTGTACCAGCGCACCCGCTCCAGCTGCACGCCCGCGAAGTCCGTCGCCAGCCGCACAATCTGGCCGTCCGCCCCGCGGATCGCGAACAGCCGCCGCTGCCCATCGATCTCCTGCCACAGATCTTTGGCGATCGGCTTCCACTTCAGCGGATGCCCGCGCAGGTCCTTGGTCTCGCCCACGTGCAGCACGCCGTCCTTGTCCACCGTCAGCTTGGCCTGGCTCGTAAGCCGCCCCACGCTTAATCGTGTGCTGTCGGCCCGGCGCGTCGTCTCGTAGGTGCCTTCTATCTGCTTCAGCTCGCCGCGCGGTTCGGAGAGAAACGTCTGCTGCATCGCGCCGGGCAGCGGGAAGTAGCGATCCGTAAACATGTCCAGCAGCTCCGGCCGCGGCTTGCTGCCGCCGTTGGCCGAGTTGTACGCGACGAAGATTGTCGTCTTGCTCGCCGGGTCCATGAAGAACATGCTGTGGAACGCGATCAGGTCGCCCTCGTGCCCGATCCAGTGCGTGTTGTTGCGCCAGTCCTGGTAGAAGCCCATGCAGATGGGCGGCAGGCGCGGGTCGGCCTGGTACTGCGGCGTCCACATCCGGGCCAGCGTCTCCGCGCGCAGGATCTGCCCCCCACCATCGGCCGTCGGCGCCGTACCGCCATGCAACAGCGCCCGCGCAAAGCGCCCCATGTCGAGCGCCGTAGAGGAAAGTCCGCCGGCCGGCGCCGGGTTGAAGATCTCAAAGCCAACCGGCGGCTTCTCCGTATCGCCCCGGTATCCCTCCGAGGGCGTCGCCGCAAGCCCTGCCTGCGGCGGCTGGAAGAAGGTCGAGCCGGTCATGCCCAGTGGCGCGAAGATATGCTCGGCCACATAGCGCTCATACGGCTCGCCGCTCACGCGCTGCACGATATATCCCGCCAGCCCCACGCCGTAGTTCGAGTACGCGGTCTCGCCCGAGCCCGGCGCGAACAGCCGCGCAGGCTGGTTGCGGATCATGAAGTCGCGCAGCGTCGGCTCCTTCTTCGCGTTCAGCACGATCACATCGCGGCTCTCTTCCTCGAAGCCGCCGCTGTGCGTCATCAGCTCGTGCAGCGTGACCGGCTTGCCGAACGCCGGCCGAATCGTGAAGTCCAGGTAGCGGTTCACGTCCGCATCGATATCCAGCTTGCCCTGCTCCGCAAGCTGCATCACGGAAACCCAGGTGAAGAGCTTCGAGATCGACGCCAGGCGAAAAATCGTCCTGTCCGGATCCACCGGCTGCTTCTTCTTCTGGTCCGCGAAGCCGTAGCCCTTCTTCAGCACGATCGTGTCGCCCTGCATCACCAGCACGCTCGCGCCCGCAATGTCCGAGCGCTCCAGCTGCAGCGGCACGATGCCGTCGAAGAACGCCTGCACATCGCCCGGCTCGAGCGCATGTGCCGCCGCGCCCGGCGTGGCCTTCACATCGGCCTGCGGCGCCGGCGCCGGAGCCACCGGTCCCCGGGTCGACTGCGCATGCGCCGCAGCTGGAAGCAAGAGACACAAGCCGAACGCCGCCATCCGCAGACCCATCATGCGCTTCTCCATCTCTAACGTTGTGTATTCAGGGACGATGCGAAAGTCTACCAAACCCCCGGTCCCGCCTCCCGTTACAATCCCCCTTATGCAAGCCACGAACAAGACCGCTATCTCGACCACCGCCGCACCCGCCGCCATCGGCCCCTACTCGCAGGCTGTGCGCGTGGGCGACATGCTCTTCGCCTCGGGCCAGATCCCCACCGATCCCAGGACCGGGCAGTTCGTCGCCGGCGGCATCACCGAACAGACCACCCAGGTGCTCGAGAACATCAAGGCCATCCTCGCCGCCGCCGGCATCGACCTGGTCCACGTCGTTAAAACGACGGTCTTCCTCAAAGACATGAAGGACTTCGCCGCCATGAACGAGGTCTACGCCAAGTACCTCGCGCCGCAAGGCGCCGTGCCGCCCGCCCGTTCCACGGTCCAGGTGGCCGCGCTCCCCCGCGAAGCCCTCGTCGAAATCGAAGTCATCGCCAAAGAAGCCTGAACGCCAACCCCCCGTCATCCTGAGCGAAGCGCAACCGAAGGCCAACAATCAAACCCGCCCAAACCCCGTCATCCTGAGCGAAGCGCATAGCGCGCAGTCGAAGGACCCCGTGAAACTGGTCTGACCTCAGCCCTCCGGACCTTTTCATCCCCAACACCGAACCCCAACCCACGCCAATCCAAACCCCACAACTTCCACACACGTTTCCGACATCCCACCACAATTCACCGTCATCAGCGCATCCAAAATCCCTTCCGCCTCAGCTCAAACCACAAAACCCCCGCAAATCCCTATGTTCCACGTGGAACATTCAGCCCTGCACCACGTCGACATTTTTCCCAACGTTGCACGTCAACTCCCGCGGACCCAACCCGCTCGTGTCGGTCGCGAGTTGCACCAGCCACCATACGCCCGGCAGCCGCAGCGCCGCGCCGGCCAGCGCCCAGCCCGCGTTCAGATGCTCAAGCGCCCGCCCCGTCGCCCGCACTCCCTCCACGGCCTCGCCCGCACACACGTAGCGCATGCGCCGGATCGACCCCGCCGGCAACGTCTCGGCGTCAATAATCTGCACGCCCACGGGCTGCCGCGCCTCCAGCCACCGCCGCAGCTCGCTACAAGGCCCGCAGCTCGCGGCCATGTACAACCGGGCTTGCTCACCCGCGGCGTACGGCCGCCAGCGCCAGCGCCACGCTTTCACCTCGCGCCTGTAGGCAAGCCAATCCGCCCCAAATCGCCGCTCCAGGTCGACGCCTTCATCCCACTCCGCGATGCCCGCGCTGTACGCCACCGAGATGGCCGCGGGTAGCAGCAGCCACGGGTTCCGTAGCAGCCCGGCCCAGGCCGCCATCACCGCCGCGCAGGACATCTGCATGGGGTTCGCACAGTAGCGGTAAACGCCGCTGACCACCAGCCGCTGGGGCGGGTCGTAGGGGATCGGCGTGCCTCCGCCGCGCTCGACAAACTCCATCACCGCCGCAAGTCCGGGCAGCGCCAGCACCACTTGTAACGCAAGCTGCCACTGCCAGCGCGGCATCGCCAGCAAGGGCCGCCAGCCAGCGCCCGGCCGCAGGGAAAACGCGACTTCCGGCACCAGATACAGAAAGATCAGCCCCGCCGTCAGCACCTGCAGCGCGGCCCGCGCGCGCAGCCGCACCTCGTCCTGGGTCCAGCGCGCAATCGCGAGCGCCGGCAGCAACACCAGCGCGACGGCCACACCCTCCCCGACCAGCCAGCCCGGCCCGGGCACGACCAGCGGCCGCAGCACCGGCATGGCGGCCAGGTCAAAGCCGGCCATCACCGCCGCGCACCAGCCCAACCCCAGGCGCGGAAACGCAAGCTGCGGCACCAGCCCCCAGAGCACCGTCCAACCCAACAGCAGCTCGAGCGGCACTCCCGCTAGGCTGACGCGCTCCGCCGCAAAGCTCCACCAGCCCGCCTGCTGGTTCAGCCGCTGCAGCACGACCAGCGCGGGCAGCGTCCAGAGCAGACCCAGCAGCAGCGCGCCAAAGTGGTAACGGCGTTCGCGACGGATCGCGCTTTGAACCAGGCCCGCCGCCCCGGCCAGCAGCATCGGCAGGTAGAGCGCGCCCACCCGTAGCGCGGCCAGGCGGTTCACTGCGCGGCCTCCGCGGGAGTGGCGTTGGCGCGGATCATATACACCGCCGCCTCGTGGACCGCGGCCCGCTCCCACGGCCCGAAGTACCATGCCGGATCGAGCTGCCGCCGGTACTCGATCCGCCAGGTTACCCGCGTATGCGTCGGGTCCAGCGCCCGCCACTCCACCTCCGAGCGCTCCCAGCGCAGCCAGTGCGCCAGCTTGCTCCCGTCGCTGACGGCCTCCGTCTGCAGGAGGCCCGGCCGGCCCTCGGTGACCCGCATCACGAGATCGCCGGCGGGCGCGCCCTCCACGCCCGAGAAGCGCACCGTCCGCAGCGCACCGGGCTCGAGCCCCCACCCATGCGACTCGAGCGGCACTGGAAAGCCAATCCGCAGCAGCAGCGGCAGCGACTGCCTACCCGGACCCACGCGCGGCCTCCTGGCCAGCGCCCGCTCGACCGCGGTGGCGGGCGCATCGACCACGCGCGTGACCTCTACGGTCTGTTCGCGTTCCACCGTCCAACCCGGAACCACACCTTCCAGCGAGATGGGCAGCAGGAACAAAGCCACACAGCTCAGTGTCGCGCCCCGGCGTCTCCGGCTGCGGTCCACCAGCAGGCCCACCAGCAGACCCACGAGGTAAAACAGCGGCGACGCCATCAGGATGCAGAACCAGCCTTCGCCGAGCAGCGGCGCCACGATCAACAGCATCAGCGTGATCGCCTTTATGATCCCGCCCGTGACCGTTTTCGCCTTGGGAGTCATGGCCAGCAGCACGGCCAGCACTGCCGGAATGCCGAGGAACAACGCTGCGGTCGACTCCAGTCGCTTGGCCACCAGCAGCCGGTACAGGCCACTGACGAGAGACAAGGCGAGCGCGATGCCGATGAGCCAGGCCTCCGGTGAGGTTTCTTTTGAGGGTTCCAGATCTTCCTTCATGGCGTGTTTTCCTTGTTTTGAACGTGTTCAATAATCACGCCGGCTCAGGCGCGTTGTCAAGAAGTTTTTGAACTTGTTCAAAACTTCCACGAGCGCTACGGATTCATCCTGGCTGCATCTAACTCTGCATGAGCCAGTCAACGTCTGAAACTCGCCCAAAAGTGCAGAAGACTCCCGAGGAGTGGCGCGCGCTGCTCACGCCCGAGCAGTTCCACGTCATGTTTGAGAAGGGAACCGAGCGCGCCTTCACGGGAGCGCTGGTCAACAACCACGACGACGGCCTCTACCACTGCGCGGCGTGCAATGCGCCGCTGTTCACGTCCGAAACCAAGTTCGAATCCGGCTCCGGGTGGCCGAGTTTCTATGCGCCCGTCACGTCGGATGCGGTGGAAGCGCACGAGGACCGCAGCTACGGCATGAAGCGGGTCGAGATCACGTGTGCCACCTGCGACGCGCACCTGGGCCACGTCTTCCCGGATGGCCCAAGGCCTACCGGCGAGCGCTACTGCATGAACTCGGCTTCGCTGAGCTTCGAAAAGAAGTAAGCGGAGTGAGGCCGTCGCGGCCTTGCCCAACTCAGCCGCGGAGCAGCCGGCGATACTCCAGCAGCATGTTGATTCTCCAGCTGGCAATCATGCCGAAGGCCAGCACGAAGAAGAGTGCGGCGCTCTGCTGGATGGAAATGACGCGGTCCAGGTAGGTGTGGGCCGCGATGCGGATGATGGCCAGCACCGCCATGACGGCGAAGAAGGCTGAGGAGCGATGCATCATCACTTCTTTGTCTACCATCTTCAGCCGCGAGGTGCGGATCAGCGGGTAGGCCAGCGCCAGGGCGCCGAGAGCAAAAGCCCCCGCCGCCCACGGCCACGGCACCCTGAAGCCGGGCAGCAGGAACATGGAAAACCCGGTCGCCATGCCAAGCGGAGGTATCACGATCTTGCGCGTGGTCACCGCCGTGCGTCCCTCGCGGATGCGCCATGCCAACACCACGAAGAAGCCTACAATCGCGGCGATCGCTGACATTCCCGGAAGAGCAACCATCGATGAACCTCTACGCGGCCGCGCTTACTACCGCCGCTACGACCAGACATGAAAAAGCCCTGACCGCTGAGCAGCCAGAGCCTTTTGCCTCATAGAACTTAGGACTCACAAGCGTTCAGCTAGACCTTGACGATGCGGCCGGTCTTGATGCAGCTCGTGCAGACGCTCATGCGCTTGGAGCCGCCTTCAACCTTGGCCTTGACGGTCTGCAGATTCACGTTCCAGCGCCGGCGCGTCTTGTTATTGGCGTGGGAGACATTGTTGCCGAACTGCGGGCCTTTGCCGCAGAGATCGCATTTGGCTGCCATTGCGTTGGTGCTCCTGATCTCGAAACTCGTGGGTTCGACCCTGCGGCGTTGCCGCGCACCTATCGCACAAGACACAGCGCGACCGGAATGGCCGTGAATTCAAATCATAGTTCGCGGCCGGAGGCGTGTCAAGATTCAGCGCGTCCGCGAAGTTGGCTCGATCAGCATGGGATGCCCGCCAGGGGCGCAGTCGAAGGCCGCAGCCAGCAGACTGGGGTGAAGCACCTGCTCCGCGCACCCGCTGACGATCGAGTGGTCTGCCCCTAGCAGATGCACCTCGGCGAAGTTGTCCTGGACCAGGTGGAGGTCGTGGATGGAGGCCAGGATGGTAATGCCCCGATGGCGCAGGTGCGCCAGCAGGTCGATGAGCTCGACCTGGCGTCCGATGTCGAGGTTCTGGGTCGGCTCGTCGAGCAGCAGCAGCTGCGGCTGCTGCGCCAGCGCCAGCGCGATCTTCACGCGCTGCCGCTCGCCGCCGCTGAGCTCATTGAAGATCCGGCCGCGCAGCCCGCCCACATCGGCCAGCTCGATGGCCTGCTCCACGGCGATGCGATCCTCCGCCATCATGCCGCGCAGCAGGCCGAGGTATGGGCTTCTGCCCTGTTCGACGATCTGTTCCACGGTGAAGTCGAAGGGCACATCAAACTGCTGCGGCACCAGTGCGACGAGCCGGGCACGTTCGCGGCGCGACATCGTCTGGAGCGGCTGCCCATCGAGCAGCACATCGCCCGCGGCTGGCTGTAGCGCGCCCGAAATCAGCCGCAGCAGGGTCGTCTTACCGGCGCCATTGGGCCCGATCAACGCTGCCGAGCCGCCGCGCTGCAGGCGAAGGTTGATGCCTTCCAGGACGCGCCGCTCGCCATAGCGGTAGCCGACGCTGCGCAGCTCGACCAGCGGAGTCACAGCGTGTACTCCCGCTTGTGCCGGCGCAGCAGCCAAAGGAAGAACGGGCCGCCGATCAACACCATCAGGATGCCGACGGGCACCTCGGTGGGCGCGAAGAGCGTGCGCGCCAACGTGTCCGTGACGACCAGGAAGATGGCTCCGGCGAGCGCGGTCACCGGCAGCAGCCGCACGTGATCCGGCCCCAGCAGCAGGCGCGCGACGTGCGGCACGATCAGGCCGGCAAAGCTGATCAGGCCGCCCAGCGAGACGGCCACGGCCGTGAGCAGCGAGCCTACAAGCACGATGCCGATGCGTGTCGCCTCGACGCGGATGCCGAGTTGATGGGCGTACTCATCCCCCAGCGCAAGCGTGTTCAGCCGTCGCATCAGCGGGTAGGCGGCCAGCATGCCGAGCGCCAGCAGCACCAGCGTTACCGCCAGCTGGCGCCACTCCGGCACGCCGATGACGCCGTGCAGCCAGGCGCCGATGATCCGTGCCCCGGTATCTGGGTGGGGGTCAAACATCTCGAACAGGTAGGTGGAGTTGCTCAACATGGTGCCGATTGCGAAGCCCGCCAGCAGCAGCGTGACGCCGTTGGTGCGGCCCCGCGTACGGGCCAGCGTGTAGACCACCATCATCGCCGCGACGGCGCCCGCAAAGGCCAGCAGCGCGGTGGCGCTGAAGCCGAAGGCGGTGAACTGCGCGAGGAAGACGATGCCCACGCAGGCGCCGACGGCGGCTCCGCCGGACGCGCCGATGATGTAGGGGTCGGCCATGGGATTGCGAAACAATCCCTGGAACATGAGGCCGGAGATGGCGAGCCCGGCGCCCACCAAAGCGGAGGCAAGGACGCGGGGCAGGCGGATCTCGAACAGGATCGTATGCTGAGTCTCGGTGAGCGGATGCCGGCCCAGCATGGCCGCGGCAATGGCCCGCAGCGGCACATGCACCGCGCCCAGCGAGACCGACATCAGGACCGCGGCGCCCAGGGCTAAGACCAGCAGCACAAGCACCCAGGCAAGACTCGTTCGCGAACCGAGCGGCGGCGATGCGGTCGAGCCGCTGCGCACTCTCCCGCGGAAGGGAGAGCGCGCCGGCGACCCGGGCGTTGCGACAGCGTTGGCTGCTTCAGTTTCCGTCATCACAGTTCGGTCACCTTGGTCTGCGTCATCGCAACTTCCAGGATTCGCCGCCGAAGCTCACCTTGATGCCGGAGCGGAAGGTTAGCGGCAGCGCCGGGTATCCGAACGCCTCATAGTAGTGTTCGCTGAGCAGGTTCTGGATGTTGGTGTAGACGTTGATCCGCGGCGTGATCTGGTAGCCGCCGCCAAGCTCCAGCCGCTGATAGGCGCCGTCCAGATTGCGATTGGGCAGCAGCAGGCTGTTGCCGAAGTTGGAATCCGAGGCGAAGTCGCTGTCGTCGCGCCTGCTGACCAGCGTTCCGTTGAACGTGCCGAAGAACTTCGACTGGCTATAGTTCAGCCCGAAGTAGCCCGTGTGGGGCGCCACGCGAAAGGGCCGCGCGCCAACCAGTGGAGCGTACGCGCCGATCGGTACCGACGCGAAGTTGGACGCTGTGTTGTAGGTCGCGGTCGCAAACGAGTGCTGCACCACGGCGTCGGTGTAGGTGTAGCCGCCGCGCGCGAAGAGGTGGTTGCTGAGCTTGTACTCGCTCTCGAACTCGACGCCCTGGGTCCGGAAGGAGTAGGCATTTACGTACGCCCCGTAAGGAAAGTTGGCCACGACGACGGACGGTATTCCCAGCGTCAGAAGCCCGCTCTGCGGCACGTTCTGCGGACCGTTGGTGAATTGGTCGTGGAAGTAGGTGATGCCGATCCGCGCCCGCTCGTTGAGCAACTGCTGGTCTATGCCGCCGTCGAAGGTGCGCGAGGTCTCCGGCCCCAGCGGCTTGACGCCATACTGATTGATCAGCGCCTGCTGCCCGGTCAGTTCGCCATAAAGCGAGTTCGACTGCTCGAAGATGCCCGGCTCGAGGATCCCCTTGCCAAAGCTGCCGTGCAGCTTGGTGCCGCTGAAGAAGCTTGCCCCCGAGGGCCGGACGAGGTAGTACACCAACGACGCGCGGGGTGTGCCCGCGAAGCCAAACAGCCCGTTGTCTTCAAGCCCCGTGCCCAGGTTGTAGAAGAGCCGGTTCTTGAGATCGCCCGCGAGCTGAATCGTGTAGCTGTAGTTGCCGCGTTGAATCTTCTCGGGCGCGGAGCCTGCGTCGCCGGAAGAACCGCTTTCCTCCTCGAACTTGAACCCGCCCAGCATGGTGAAGTGTGGCGTCACCTTGTAGTCCGTCTGCGCGTACACGAAGTCGCGCTTCGCGGGCGTGAGATAGGTGTAGGGTGTGCTGCTGTATTGAAACACCGTCTGGCCGGTCACGCTGTATCCGTTGGCGCCGGTGATCGTGACGGGCTTGCCGTCGAAGTCGCCGAAGCCGTCCGGGATGCCGGTTGCACCAAAGCTCTTGAATTGGCCGTTCAAGCGCAGCCCGCCGTAGCGAACCTGGTTGTGCCACTTCGCACTCGTCTGGTTGTTCCACACGGCGTTGTAGTAGTCGTCCTGCTCCTTCTGCTGTGCGTCATCGGCGATGCCGTTCAGCGCAAACGCATTCGGCTGCCCGCCGGACACATCCACATGCCGCACGGTGAAGCGCACGTCGTGGGCCGCGTTGGGCGTCCAGCCAAAGTTCCCCGCGTAGGTGGCGTCGTGGAATCTACTGTTCGGAATGTTATTGCGCGTGTCCATTCTCGCGAACGCCGAGTAGAGATCGAACTGCTTGTACACCGTGCCCGCCGTCACCTCGTCGCGGTACGTCCTGAAGTTGCCGCCGTCACCCGCGTAGGTAAAGAGCGGCAGATGCGTCGTGGCGCGCACGGTCGTCAGCGAGATCACACCGGCCAGCGCGTCTGACCCGTAGAGCGCGCTGTTGGGCTCGCGCAGCACCTCGATCGAACCCACGCCGACCGTCGCCAGGTTGGCAAACTCCACTCCGCCGCCGATGGTATTGGCCGGCACGCCGTCGATCAGCACCTTGTTGGCCGTAGTCTCGCCGCCGCGAATCGACACGCCGGTCGTTCCCCCCATCTCGCCTACCTGCGTCACCTGCACCCCTGGCACCAGGCGCAGCGGCTCCTGGACCTCGGGCATGTAGACGTAATCCTCGGGTGTCAGCACCGTTACCGCCGCGCCCACCTGCGCCTCGGGCGTCGGAGTGCCGGACGCAGTCACTGTCACCTCCTGGGTCAGCGTCTGGGTCGCCAGCGTCACCTCCACGTCGCTATGGCCCGACCCGCTGAAGTAGCCGGCCGACGTCACCGTGGTCTGGAAGTATGGTGCGCTGACTCGCACGCTGTAGCGTCCGGTAGCCGGCAGTTCAAACTCAAAGGCGCCCTCGGGCCCGGTGGTCGCGGCGGCTAGCACCCGCGGCCCCTGCAGCAACTCCACCCTGGCGTTCACCACCAGCGCGCCCAGCGGATCGTACACTTCGCCATGCAGGCTTGCTGACTGCTGGGCAAATACGGGCGCCGCGATCATTACAGTTGCAAGCGCAAGGCCTCTGCGCATATACGTTCCACTCCTGCTTGCTTCGAAAGACATGCTTCCCCCTCGGGATCTTCGGTGGCAGCCGGGCCGGTCTCCTGGCTCGCGCGTCGTCGATTCATGCTGCCTTCCCAGGGCTTACCCCAGTGGCGTTGCGACTCCCTGCATGTCTCTCGGCGCTTACAGTTACGGGGTAGCGACGGCTTTGCACCGTCTTCCCGACACCCTGCTGCGGGTTGTGGTTGCAGGCTGAAACTATCGCTCAGCCTAGGGATGAAATTGTCTGGCGAGATCCTCCAGTGCATCGACCGCCACAGGGCTTGGCAATCCAACCCGCTCGTCGACAAGATAGAAGCGTCCTGCGCGGACTGCCTGCATCGCGCCCCAGCCGGGCTTCTGCCGCAGCGAGTCGATTGTGACCTTGCTGCCGCGATTCAGCAGCAGGGCATCGGGCGCGCGCGCCACGACCGCCTCCAGGCTCACCACCGGCCACTCCTGGCTGAGGTCCGCTGTCACGGATTCGCCGCCCGCGTCCGCGATGATCTCGGTGATGAAAGCGCCCTCGCCGGCCGTAAAGATCGGCTCGAAGGAAAACGCGATGAACACGCGCGGCTTCGGCTGACCGGCGACCCGCGCCTGCACGGAGGCAATCCGCTGCTCCAGCGACGCAACCTCCGCCTGCGCCTGCGCCTCGCGCCCCGTCGCCTGCCCCACGCTCCGGATCGAATGCATCACGCCCGCCATGCCGTGCGGGTCGACGAGGAAGACCGGAATGCCGAGCTTCGTTAGCTTATCTACCAGTGCCTGGGGATTCGCATGCGGCACGCCTAAAACCAGGTCCGGATGCAGGGCGAGGATGGTCTCAAGCGAAGGGTCAATGATGGAGCCGACGCTGGGCCTTCGCGTTGCCTCCTGCGGATACTTGACGTAGTCGCTTACCGCGACGACCTCCGCGCCTGCGCCTATGGCAAAGGCATCGTCGGTCACGTTCGGCGTCAAGCAGACGATGCGGCGCGCATGATCCGGCACGGTCACGCGCCGGCCTGTCTCATCCTGCAGCACGCGGCTGGCAAGCACCGGTTGTGCGGTCAGCAGCTGCAACAAAAGCAACGCTGCGGCGCAGGCGCACATTCGCCGCTGTTTGCTCCAAAGCGTTCTTGCGATCCTGTGCATCGTGCTGCGCTCCCATGCCGCGAACGCACGCATGCGCTAACAGACAGAGCGGGGACCAAAGATAGGGCGGCAGCCACGTCCTCTCCGGAAACGGAGCGGCGTGGAAATGCTGTTCAACTCTCCTCGCGAAGTTGAATCAAGCCCGAAGCATCTGGCCGGTCTCCTGACTTGCGCTTCGACGAACTCGGCCGGCCTTCCCAGGACATGCTGCTCGTCCCAGTGGCTTTCATGCGGACTTGGCCTTGCTCTCAGCGCTTACAGTTACGCGGTAGCGACGGATTCTCACCGTCTTCCCGAACACCAGATTCCACTCCAGCATACCCGGCGCGTGCAGCAAGATCAACAAAGTTCGGCGCGCACCTTCTTCATGCGAAAACGACGGCATACGCGGATAGGAACGGATCAAAGACGGATCAACGCGGATCAGACCAGCTGGCTTGGTTTGATCCGCGCCATCCGCTCTTATACGTATCACGCCTTGGATTATTGCTTGTTGCCTTCCGTGCCGCCGCCCACGTCCCCGGGAACTCCGCGCGGATCGGGCTTAACGCTGACAGACTGCGTCAAGGTCTGGCCGTCGACCGTCAGTCGCACCGTGTAGCTCCCCGGCTGCAGGCCCGTGGGCCCCCCGCGCCCACCGCCTCCGGCACCCGCGCCCGCCCCGCGCTGCGGACGTGCCGCTGCCGGTGCGGGCGTACCTTCAGGCGGCGAACACGCATCATGCGGCGGCGGAGCAGCCGACGCCGGTCTCGGCCCACCACCACCGCCAAAGCCACGCGATGCAGGCGGTCCAAGCGCGAAGCGATGCATCCCCGCCGTAGCCGATGGAGGCTGCGCAGGCTGCATCCACACCGCCTGCACGTTGATCGCCTCGGTGTCTACCAGCTTGACCGGCGTATCGCTCGCGGCGCAGGCTCGCACCGTGCCGCGGGCGTCCACCAGCTCCAGCTTCAGCGGTCCCGCGGCCGGCGACTTCAACCAGTAGTAGGCCAGCACGCCCGCCGGCGGGTTGAGCTCCTGCGGCTCCTCGTGCGGCAGCGGCGTGCCGTTCATTCCGCCCGCGCGTATCGCCAGGGTCTCGCCCGGCTTGAACAGGTACGCGCTCGCCTGCGCAATCTCCGAACCGTGGCTCGCCAACTCCCGCAGTGCGGACATCTGGTCCAACACCCAGAAGCCGCGGCCATGCGTGGCGATGGCCAGGTCGTCGCCATGCACCACGATGTCCCGCACCGAGGTCACGGGCATGTTGTTCTGCAGCGGCTGCCAGGTGTCGCCATCGTTGAACGACACGTACACGCGCAGTTCGGTGGCCGCGTACAACAACCCCTCGACCTGCGTATCTTCCTTTATCGAGTTCACGTACGCCCCCTCGGGCATACCCCGCGCCACGTTCTGCCACGTCATGCCGCCATCGTGGGTGCGGTACACATACGGCTTGAGGTCTCTGATCCGGTGACGATCCACCGACGCGTACGCCGTCATGAGATCGAAGTGCCCGGCTTCCACCTGTGAGACCTTGCTCCACGCGGTCATCGCGGGTGGCGTCACCGCGGTCCATTCCTTGCCGTCGTTGCGCGTGACGTAGATCAGGCCATCGTCCGTGCCCACCCATACCGTGTTCGCGCTCAGCGGCGAGGGCGAGATCGTATACACCACGCCAAAGCGGTCGGTCATCGCCTCATCGATGTCCCGGGCTGTAACGGGGTCGAGGTTCTTCGGCACGTCCGGGCTCACCCGCGCCAGGTCCGGGCTGATCTTCTCCCACGTTTTGCCGCGGTCGCGCGAGCGCATCACGAACTGGTTGGAGTAGTAGAGCGCGTCGTCCGCGGGCGAGAACACCTCGGGCAGCGTCCATGTTTTGCGGTTTGGATCGGCCGGGTCTGCAGGCGGCAGCTGACCCAATGGCTCCTGGATGTTCAGCGCCTGGTCGCACCGGCCCGCGCCACCGCCGTAGAGGATGTTCCCGTCCTTCGGGTCCGGCACCACGGTGTTGCTCTCCCCCGCCTGGCAGATCGGCTCCCAGTTGCGGAACGACAGCGTGCCCTCGCGCGACCACGTGCTCACGCTCACTCCGCCCGAATCCTGCTGCGCGCCGTAGAGCCAGAACGGAAAGCGGTTGTCCGCGGCCACGTGGTAAATCTGCGCCGTCGGCTGGTTGTACCACGTGCTCCACGTCTTGGCGCCGTCCACGCTCACCACTGTGCCTTGGTCGCTCGAGAGCACCATCCGGTTGCCATCGCGCGGATTGATCCACATCTGGTGATAGTCGTCGCCGCCCGGCGCACCCTTCACCGGCACGAACGTCTTGCCCGCGTCGGTCGTCATGTAGGTCGCGGTGTTGATCACGTAGGCCCGGTCCGGGTTCAGGGGATCGACCGCGACCTGCTCGAAGTACCATCCGCGGCCCCACAGCCGAACCTCCGCGTTCACCAGCCGCCAGGTTGCGCCGGCGTCATCCGAGAGATACACGCCGCCGCCGGTCGGTGGAGGCGTGCCGGCATCGGGCGCGCCGCCGTTGGCCAGCGGCGCCGCTACGGCGCGGCCCAGGTCGTCGACGACGGCCCAGAGCCGCTTCGGATTGCTTGGCGAAACGGCGATCCCGATCTTGCCCACGAACTCGTCCACCGGCAGCCCGCCCGCAAGCTGCTTCCACGTGTCGCCGCCATCCACTGACTTCCACAGCCCGCCGCCGGGCAGGTTCGCCGGCGCATACACCGACCACGGCGGGCGGCGCACCGCCCACAACGAAGCGTAGAGCGTGCGAGGATTCTTGGGGTCGATGGCCACGTCGATCGCGCCCACATCGTGCGCGTCGCTCGCCTTGAACAACACCTTCTTCCAGTGCGCGCCGCCATCCACTGAGCGGTACAGCCCGCGCTCTTCGCTGGGACCGTAGATGTCACCCAGCGCGGCCACATACACCCGGCTGGGGTTCGTCTGGTCCACCACGATCTTGCCGATGTGCATCGTCCCTTCAAGCCCGATGTGCGTCCACGTTTGCCCCGCGTCGGTGGACTTGTACATCCCGTTGCCATAGGAGTGCTGCGCGCGGATATCCGGCTCGCCCGTCCCCACGTAGACCACCTTCGCATCGCTCGGCGCCACCGCGATCGCTCCAATCGAGCCGATTGGAATACCTTCATCGGCTATCGGAAACCAGGTGCGCCCCGCGTTTTCCGTCTTCCATACTCCGCCGCCCACCGAGCCGAAGTAGAACGTGTCCGGCTGACTCGCGTTCCCGGCCACGCCGTAGGAGCGCCCGCCGCGCATGGGCCCGACGTCGCGCCAGTGCAGCCCGGCCAGCATGCCCGGCGGATACTGCCTCGCGCCGCCATCCTGCGCCTGCATCGTCATTCCAACCACGGACAACACCAACAGCAGCGCAACCCGCGCAAAACGGCTGTAGCAAGCGTTCATCAGTGTTCCCCTTGATTCTCGGATCGTGTCTCAGCTGAAGAAGCTGTGGTGACAAGCCAGCCGGCCTACTTCCGCGTCATGCGCCACTCGAGCACCAGGCGCTCGTTGCCCTTGTCATCCACGGTGTAGTGGCGATGGTCCAAGATATGTCCGTTCTCTTCAAGATGCGCGCGTGCCACAGTCTTGCGTCCGGGACGATCGGGGTCGAGCGCCGTGGCCCACAGCACGATGTTCGTGCCGTCGAACGTACCGTCGCTCTGACGAATCGACATGGTCGTCTTCTCCGAGTCATACCAGACGGTGGTGAAGCGATTGGTCTTGGGGTCGAAGCCGGAGATTCCCGTGCCGGTGCTCTTGCCTCCGTTGGCATTGAAGAAGACGAAATCCGATTGCAGAAACTTGCCATCCTGGATCATGTATTGCTTGCATGTGCCCTTGGTCACCGTCGGCTGTCCATTTGCAGGATAGAACGTCTTCACCATGTCCCAGTCGCCCGCGAACTGCGCGAGCAGCTTCTGACCGGCGCCGGCTGCGCTGGGCGGTTCGTAGTCCTTGTGGGTTTGCTGCGCGGCGGCCGGTTGCGCGACGGCAACCGTGGCAAAGAACAATGCGGCGAAGATCCATTTCCTCATATGGCGGATGATATGCGAAGACCGTACGCGCTTGCACACCTTTTTGTCTGAGCCAGCCTGTTCACATTGCATCAGAAGGACACCTTTCCTGAGAACTGCAGCGATCTCGCCGGCAACTGCGCCGTCACGCCGTAGGCCGGCGTGCCCAGCGTTGGCGGAGGAACTGTGTTGGTGTTGCCGTACGTCCCGTTGAAGCTCACGAAGTTGGGATGATTCACCACGTTGAAGGCCTCCGCGCGTACATCCAGCTTCACCCGCTCCGTGAATAGCGGGAAGGCCCGGCTCACGTACGGGTCCACGTCGTAGATCGGCGTGCCGCGGCCGGTGTTCCGGCCCACCACCACGCCGTTGATCACCGGCCGGTCGGTGGTCCCGCCCGTGTCTCCGCTGTTGGTCGCGCCTGTGGTCAGGTTATAGGGCAGCCCGCCCGCCAGGCTGGCCACGCCGCCTACGTGGATCTTCAGCGGCGCCACATACACCCCGCTCAGCACGAAGCGGTTACGCTGGTCGTAGAGCGCGTTGCCGTACTCCTGGAAGCCGGTCTGCAGCGGATCGTTGGGGTTCTGGCTCGTCGCATCAGGATCCACGTTGTCCAGCGTATGCGACCAGGTATAGCTCGCCAGCATCTCGAAGTGACTGCTGAACACGTGGTGCAGGTTTACATCCAGCGCGTCGTAGTGCAGAAAGCCGTCGTTCACGTCGGACTGGATGATGCTGTAGGGCGGCAGAACGCCCGTCCCGTTCGCCGGGCAAGCCGTGCCCCGCTGCGCATAGAAGTAAATCCAGTATGGCCGCGTGCAATTGGCGGCGTTGGCCGAGCGCGACTGCCCCTGCGCCGTCCGGATGAAGGACGCCGGCGCATCTACATCGAGCGGCCGCACATTACGCAGCTGGTGCGTCCCCACGTAGTCGATGCTCAGCACCCAGTTCGGCGCCAGCTGCTGCTCCAGGCTCAGCGTGTATTGCTCGGAGTAGGGATTCAGCAGCTTGCCCGGGTACCCCACCAGCGTGGACGTGGGAAAGAACTGGTTGTAGTACGCACTCAGCCCCGGCCGCAGATAAAGGTTGCGCAGCGGCACCGCCGCGCCGGCCGGAAAGCTGGGCAGCGGGGCCGCTGCGACACTGCTGGGAAAACCCACCTGCCCGGGCGCCGCCGTGTAGTTGAAGACGCCCGTCGGCCCGGTCAGCGCGTAGTTCGCTTCATCGTTATCGACGATCTGCGAGTAGTAGATCCCGAAGCCGCCGCGCACCACCGTCTGTCCCTTGCCCGTAACGTCGTAGACGAAGCCCACGCGCGGCGCAAAGTTCAGCGTCGCATCGGTGAACGTCTGCCGCTCATAACGCAGGCCGGCGTTGATCGTCAGCCGCTGCGTCGCGTGGTAATCGTCCTGCGCGAAGAGCGACCAGATGGCATCATTGACCGTATACGCCGCGCTGCCGTAGCTCTGCGCATAGTTCAAGACATTGGCGAGATTGTTCAGGTAGGCGGGGCTCTCGCAGTAGGCCTCAATCTGTGCTGTGGTTGCGCCCGCACCAGGCCCCGCGCAGGTGTTATACGTAAACCGCCCAAGGTAGATCGGGCCGCCGAACTCCTTGGAGTTGCCGCCGGTGTGCGCGAACACTACATCCCCGCCAAGGTTCAACTGGTGCCTTCCGAGTGTCGCGGTCAGCGTGTCGTTTCCCTGGTACTGCCGGTTTTCGAGCAGCGCAGACTGTGACGTGCCCGTTGTAAACGTCGCCAGCCCCGTGATCGGCACCACGAACTGCGTCCCATTCACCACCGGGTCGAACTCCGTGATCGGCGACGCCAGCTGGAACTGCAGGCGCGCGCTGTTCAGCAGGTGCGGGCTCAGCACCGCGGTCTCGCCCAACTCGCCTGAGTAGGTACGCCGGCGGAAGATCCTTGCCACCGTCGGCAGCGACGCACCGCCCACAATGCCGTTAGGGTTGGTATCGAAGTACGCGTCGACATCACCGCGAAAGAAGCCGTTGTTCTTCTCGTTGAACTGGTGATCCAGCCGCAGAAAGCCCAGCCAATCGTGGTACACCCCCACGTAGCTGGTGAGGTCCAGCGGCGAGGTCACGGGCGATGCCTTGTCCTCATCGCTGTGCTCCGCCGCCAGGAAGAAGCGTGTCTTCGAGGCGAACTTCAACGGGCCGCCGATGGCGAACGACTCCTGCACCAGCCGATCGTTCGTCACCTCATTTCCCGTCGTGGCGTTAGCCGCCGTGAATCCGTCGAGCGCCGCCTCCGGCCCCGTCGGCCGCCACAGCCCCTCGAAATTACCATGAAACCCGTCGCCGCCGCTCCGGGTCACGATGTTCACCACGCTCCCGGTGCTTGCTCCGTACTCGGTCGAGAAGCTGTTGGTCAGCACCGTCACCTCGTCCACCGCCGAGCGTGGAAGGTTGGTAAAGATCGTCTGCCGCCCCCAGCTGTCGTTGCCCGAGACGCCATCTACCTCAAACCACGTCTGCCGCCGCCCCGCGCCGTTGGTCGTGAACAGGTTCTGATCCATGAAGATATCGCCCTGGTTGATCGCCGGGCGATTGGCCGCGTTCAAAAGCGGCAGAAACGTGATGCGGTTGTTAGGCAGCGGCGTCTCTTCCACCTGCAGCGCATCCAGCCGTACCCCAAGCTGCGGCTGATCGGTCCGCAGTTCGCCCGCCGCGCCCATCACCGTCACCTCCGCGCTCGCGCCCCCCACGTTCAGCTGCAGCATCACGTTGGCCGTGCTGCCGCCCGCCAGCGTCGTGCCCTTCAGCTCCGCCGCCACAAAGCCAGGCTTGATGGCCACGAGATCATAGGTCCCGGCCACCGGCAGGCCGCCGATCGCAAACCGCCCCTGTGAGTCAGAACTTACATCGCGCTTCAGCCCGGTCAGCGTGTTCGTTACGCTTACCTGCGCCCCCGCGACCATGGCGTGCGTCGGGTCCTGCACCGAGCCCATCAGCGTCGCGGTATCGGGTGTCTGCGCGAACAATATCCCTGGTGCTATGGCGAAAACAACGACAGCAACGGTGCACTTGAACAATTCGGCCCCCAGTCTAAGTTTGTGCTGCTGGCTCTTCTGCATCGATTCCTGCAATGGCCGAAGCTTCCGGCACTGGCACTCCGCTTGCAAGAATTCCTTAAGGCTCGTCTCCCAGTTCGATCTGATCCTCCACGTCGTGGTCGATCACGCTGGTATTCAGCGAGAACAGCGGCAGTCCCTGCCTGCGCCGCTCATCGTTCAACGCCTTCACGTCGCTCGCCTTCACCTGGTTCCAACGCTCCAGCAGGTCGCTCAACGGTTTCTTCATGTCGTTGTACGCCTCAACCTGCGCGGTCGTGGGAGCCTGATCCGCGCTCTGCACCGTGTGTTCCATCCGTGCCAGCTGCAGGCGCAGCGTGGTCAGGTTGGGCGGACCCGCCGGCCCGCCGCGGCCTGCGCCTCCGCCGCCGCGACCACCCTCGCCACGTCCGCCCACCAGTTGCGACAGCTTGTCCGCGAGCCCCGAACTCGTCCCCGCGATCCCCGGCGGCACCGCCTGCCTGCCCATCTGTTCGCGCAGCACAGTAATCTCATGCAGCGCCGCGGTGGCCTTCAACGCGTCGTCATACATCTCCTTCGACACCTTGAACTGCGCCTCCAGATCCGCCATCGGCGTCTTCACCCGCGGATCCATCACCACCGTCAGAGGCTCGCTCAGCGTCTTGCCGCCCGCAATCAGTCGCACTTTATACATGCCCGGCAGCACGTAGGGCGACGACGCCACCGCCGGCGTATCGTGCGGCACGGCCTCATCGGCGGACGGCCCCGTCGACATACCCGGCACGGCCGGATACCGCAGGTCCCACAGGAAACGATGATGTCCCGCGGTCGTCAGCAGCACCCGCGGCTTGCGCGCCCAGTACTCCGGGTCCGGGTAGCGCGGGTCGAGCGGCGGCACCGGATCGTCGCTCTTGATCCGCGTCACCACTTCACCCCGGCCATCCACGATCTCGAGCGTCAGCACGCCCTTGAACCCCGGACCGACAAAGTAGTCCAGCATCGCGCCGTCGGGAGGATTCTGTCCGGTGGCCATATCCGGCGGCCACGGCGTCGGCGGATTCATATCGTTGCGAATCCGCATCGCCACCTGGGGTGCATACAGATGCACCGGCTCACGCGCAACGTTCGCCGCAATCTGCCGCAACGGTGTCACGTTATCCAGGATCAGGAACCCGCGCCCATGCGTTCCCGCGATCAGGTCGTCATCCTTTACCTGCAGGTCGCGCACGCTGCTCGCGGGCATGTTCAGCCGCAGGCTCTGCCAACGATCTCCATCGTCGAACGACACATACACCTGCGTCTCCGTGCCCGCGTACAGCAGCCCCTTGCGCTTGGGATCCTCGCGGATGGTGCTCGTCGCCGCGCCCGCCGGCATGCCGTTGTCGATCTCCGTCCACGTCGCGCCGCCATCGTGCGTGCGGAAGAGATGCGGCCGCATGTCATCCAGACGCAGCGTGTTCACCGCCGCATACGCGGTCTTCTGGTCGAAGTGCCCCGCGTCCATGTTGAACACCTTCCAGAACGCCTTCAAAGCCGGCGGCGTCACGTTGTCCCAGTGCCCGCCTCCATCCGCAGTAGTCCAGATCAGCCCGTCGTCCGTTCCCGCCCAGATCCGCTTCACGTCCAACGGCGAGAGCCCCAGCGCATAGATCACGCCGCGGCGCGTCGGCTTCGCGGCCGGTGTGTCCTTGTAGTCCGTAACGCTGGGCGGCAGTTCCCACGTCTCGCGGCTGAGGTCCGGACTCACCTGCGCCCAGTTCCTGCCGCCGTCTTTCGTCAGCCAAAGCGTGTTGGTCGCAAAATAGAGGCTGTGCGGGTCCACCGGCGAGAACTGCAGCGGCTGGGTGCGCAGCGCGCGGTAGCCGGCCTTCGGAGCCACGTTCTGGATCTGCCCTGTCTTGCGGTCGTAGCGCGTCACCTTGCCGCCGTACACTAGGTCCGGGTTCAGCGGATCGGGCGCCGCGTATCCGTACTCTTCGATCCCCACCGGATGCCAGTCATGGAACGTGATCCGCCCGTCGTTGCTGCGGCTGTCCACACATGCGCTGCCGCTATCCTGCTGGCCGCCGCATACCCGGTACGGGAACGCATTGTCCGCACTCACGTGGTACATCGCCGCCGTCGGCTGGTTATACCACTCCGTCCAGCTATGGCCGCCGTTCTGCGAGATGATGACCCCCTGATCGCTCGCCAGCGCGATGATCTGCGTGTTGTTCGGGTTGATCCAGACATTCTGGTAGTCGTCACCGCCCGGCGCCCCGCGCAGCCCCACCCAGGTCTTGCCCGCGTCGGTCGACTTCCACGTCACGACGCTCGCGACGTATACCGTATCCGGATCTTTAGGGTCTACCTTCGGCACCGGCACGTCGCCGCCGCCGATGCGCGCCTCCGGCCGTGTGTCGTCCAGCGGCGCATGCACCCAGTTCTCGCCGCCATCGTCGCTGCGCATCAACTGCACCTGCCCGCGCACCGTCGCCACCTCCGCATACACCCGCTTCGAATCGCTGGGCGCGATCGCCACCTGCACCTGCAGGATGTCATCCGGCAGTCCGTGTCCCGTCAGTTTCGTCCACGTGTCCCCGCCGTCGGTCGACTTGTAGAACCCGCCCTCTGCGCCGATCCACGAGCCGTTCTCCCAAGGCGCCTCCTGGCGCTGCCACATGCCCGCGTAGATCACGTTCGGATGCTGCGGATCGATCTGGACCTCCGAAGCGCCGGTACGATCGTTCGTAAACAGCACGCGCTTCCACGTTGCCCCACCATCTGTCGACCGGTAAAGCCCACGCTCCTGATTCGGCCCATAGGGATGCCCTGTAACCGCCACGAACACCTTGTTCGGATCCTTGGGATCGACGGCGATCTGCCCCATCTGCTGCCCGTCTCTCAGGCCCGGCAGATGCGTCCACGTCTTGCCCGCATCGGTCGACTTGTACACTCCGTCGCCGGTCGACAGATCCGGCCTCTGCAGACCCTCCCCGCTCGCCACGTAGATCACGCTGGGGTTCGACTCCGCCACCGCGATCGACCCGATGGAGCCGCTCGGCTGGTCGTCCCACAGGCTCTCCCACGTCGCGCCGGCGTCGGTCGTCTTGAACACACCCCCATTCACCATGCCCAGGTAGAACACCGCCGGCTGGCTCGGAACGCCGGTCAGCGCGCGCGTCCGCCCCGCACGCATCGGTCCGATCTCGCGCCACTTCATGTCTGAGAACAGCTTCGCGTCCACCCCGCCGGGCGCCTGGGCCCGGGCCGCCGCGCACCCACTCACCACCATGGCCGCCAGAACGTACAAAACACCGCTGCGAATCGTCATCGCATTACCCTTTCGCCTGCCACTTCCACTCAACGGATACTGCATGGACGGACGTCCACGGCCTGAAGATGCAGAAACGCCCTCGACAAACGCGCTTGCGCCCGAATCTCACAGTTGAGTAGGCTCACTATATCGCATCGCCCCAGTGCCCATCCGCATACGGAGCCTTCGTTGCCCATCACCATCCTCGACCTCTGCGCCTACCTCGGCCTCGGCGCAGTCGGCGCCGCCACCGCCAATCTGCTCGTAGGCATGCTGATGTCCCTGCGCTACAGCCCGCTGCGCCGTTGGCCGCACCGCCACGTCAACCTCTTCGCGCTGCACCAGTGGACGGCCTACCTCGCCGTCGCGCTCACCTTGACGCACCCTGTCGTCCTGCTGTGGCTGCCGTCGCCGCGCTTTCGCCTCGTTGACATCCTGCTGCCCATCAACTCGCCGCTGCAGCCCAAGCTCAACCTCGCCGGCGCCGCCGCGCTCTACCTGCTCCTGCTGGTTCTGGTCTCGTCGCTCTTGCGCACCCGCATCGGCCGCCCGCTCTGGCGGCGGCTGCACTACCTGGTCTTTCCCGCCGCCGCCCTGCTCTTTCTGCACTCCATCCTCACCGATCCCAACCTCAAGGACGGCCACCCCGACCTGCTCGACGGCGGCAAAATCTTCGTCGAAACCGCTACCATCGTCAGTCTCGCGGCCACGATCGTGCGCCTCCGCCTGCGTGGCCGTGGCCTGCGCCCCACCCCCGCCGTGCCCTTTGTATAATCAAGCCACGCCCCACGAGCACCGGCATTGCCGGGCTTTTGCGTTTAATGCCCTCAGAAGCCGCCCATGCCGGCAGGCTAAACTATCCCTGGGGAACAAACATGCCGCTTTACGAATACGAATGTCTCGCCTGCAAACGCCACACAGAAAAGATCCAGAAGTTCTCCGACCCCGAGATCACCATCTGCCCGCATTGCGGCGGTGATCTGAAGCGCGTCATCACGGCTCCCGCCTTCTCGCTTAAAGGCGGCGGCTGGTACGCCGACGGCTACGGCAACGCCAAGCCCGCGGCCTTAGCCTCCGACTCCGCACCGTCAAGCGGAGACGACACGTCCGCGCCCGCTGCCAAGGACGGAACTTCCACCCCACCCTCTGCCCCCGCCGCCGCGCCGGCCAGCACGCCCGCACCCGCTGCAGCCTCTTCCTCGGACAAGAAGTAGCCGCGTGGAACTCGACGCTAAGCGGTAGCGCCGCCGCCCCGTCACGCTGAAGCTGCCGGACCTAGGACGTTATTCCTCTTTCGCGGCGCTCTTCTTCGCAGCTTTCTTTGCTGTCTTCTTTGCCGCCTTCTTCGGTGGCGGCGGCACCTTACCGCCAGCTCGCCTCGCCTCGGACAAGCCAATCGCGATCGCCTGCTTCGGGTTCGTCACCTTCTGGCCGCTGCGCCCGCTCGTCAGCTTGCCTTCCTTCATGGCCTTCATCTCGCGCTCAACGCTCTTGCTCGCCGCCGCGCCATATTTCCGGCCGCCTGTCTTCTTCGCTGCTGTCTTCTTCGCGCTCGCCTTTTTCGCGGTTGCCATAGGCCTGTCACCTCAGCTCGTGAGAGACCGCACTGCACCATTTAGGTTGCACTCCGCTAGGTATCGCTAGAGCTTCCTCCGCAGCCACAGCAGCACTCCAAGCAGCAACACCGCACCCCCGCCAACCAGCGCCCACCGTACCCATCGCGGCCGTGCCCGATCGAGCGTGCCCGCAGACCACGCATCGTGCACCGCCACCAGGTCCTCGCCCAGCCCCGGGATCGTCACCCTCCTGAGCTCGTCGTCGCTCGATCCCACCGGCAGCGAGCCGAAGACCCGAGCCACATCCGGCGGCTTGCCCGCGCGATCCTTCGGCAGCCGCCGTATCAGCCCATTCACCTCCGCGTCGCGCGGGTCGGTAAAGAACCGTTCATCCGCCGTGTTAGGAAACAGCGTCACCTGGCCCGTCATCTTCAGCTCAATTGCCGCCACCACATCCTGGCAGACGCCGAATGCGTAGTACCCGCCAAACGGTATCGCCGGATGCGCCTCGTGCAGGTGCATATACGCCCGCACCATGGCGCCGGCGAGTCGCGTCACCTCCACGGCCTCGGCCCCCGCGTAGTCATGCGCGTGCCGCTTCATCACCCACGCCTGGTCCAGCTGATCCATCGTGCGGAACTCGGCCTTGCCGTCGATGCCGAAGTAGAAGCTAACCGCTGCCGTCACCAGCGGCCCCTTCACCCGCCACTCGTACTCGGCGTGCGCCACCGGCACCAGCAGCGGCCGATGCTGATGCGGCACGGCAATCTCGGTGTTCACATAGAACGGCATCATCACGTCCTGCCCCTTGTAGTGCAGGTGGCCGAAGTTGGCGAAGTAGCGCACATCGGCCAGCTCCACCGTGTGTCCAGTCGCCATCAGTGCTGCAATCAGCTCCTCCGGCGTCTCCACCTGCCTGTCACCCAGCCGCGCATGGAAGGGCTCTTCGCCCTCAATGCCGTTCAGGCTCAACCGATTCAGTACCTCCGCCACCCGCGTGCTTTCAGCATGCAGCGGCGCCAGCTCATTGGGCCCGTCGCCGCGCGTCACGTCATCGCCCAACCCGGTGACATAGTCCTTTACGTCGAAGCCCGGGTCCGTCGACGGCCTGCTCAGGTCGACCATCTGACCCCGCCCATACTCGCCCAGGTCCAGCAATGCTTTCGCCGCCGCATCCTGTGGACGCCCTCCCGCGGTCGCCATCCCCCGCACCGCTTCATCCTTGCCCGCCTCATGCCCCACCACCCGCACCGTCGGGTTGATCTCCCCCATCGTCCACCCGGGAAACCTGTCCAGCTCCTGCCAGTTTCTGCCCAGGATCAAATCCCGCAAATGATGCACCAGCGCCGGCGTCAACAGCGCCGCGCCGTGCTTGCCCTTCGCGCCCTGTACCTCGCGCAGAAACGCTTCCGTAAACCCCGGCCGCTCGGAGAGCTGTCGCATCATCTCCGAAAGCTGCACTGTATTCGGCGGCATCTGCCCCGCTGCCATCGCCATCCCCGCCATCCCCGCCCACGCCATCCCCACCCAAGCCACTCCTGCCAAGCTTGTTCGCAGAACGCGCATGGCCGCATACCACCTCCGCGAGCCCCGGCCACTCGCGCTTATCTTCGGCACGCGAGTGTCACATCGACCAGGTGGCTTCCGCGGTCGGGTCTCGTACCTACCTCAATCGGTTTGCCGGAGCACATTGTCCGCACCCCGGGCGTCTGCAGGAACGCGCTCACGTTCGCCCGCTCGAACACTGCGCCGGGTGGGATCTTCCATGCATGCGCCAGCATCGCCTGCTGTTCCTCACTGAAGCCCGGAGCTCCCACGCTGCGCATGTGGTACACCTCTCCGCTGTTGGTCTGCAAGGTATAGGCCACAGTGTGCGCCGTTGTGTCCTTCGTCTGCTCAGCCGCGGAGGCCGCATCCAGGTACCCGTGACTTGAGAAGGCGCCGTTGAGTCGCCCTATTGTGCTCAGCAGTAGTATTCGCGAGGCAGGTCCCCCAACCTTCAACTGCATGGCGCCCTCGATCTCGCCCTGCGGAACACCGGGCACGCCGGCCGGCAGGCCAAGCTTCGCCACCGTGTAGCGTGGACCCGTTCGCGCCGATCCCACCAGGTCCACCACGATCCGGTTCGGCTCGACCGACGGCGCTCCATGCGTCACCCGATCCACCACTATGTCCACGTAGCCCAGGTCGCGATACGCATCGACCAGATTCTCCGCGAGCGCCTTCGCGGAATACTCCTCGCTGTACTCCGAGCCCTCCACGCGTTTGCGAATCGTCTCAAGATTCGCATCGCTGCCCAGGTTAACGCCCTCCACGTTCACCTTCCCGACCAGCACCGGCGGCGTTTGAATTGAGTAGTCCACTCCATCCGTCGCGCTGATCGACGTGACCGTCGCGTCGATGCCGTGCGCCTTCAACACCGCGCTGAGAGCCTGTTCAATGTCCTTCTGCATTCCGCCCGTGACCGGTACCGTGCCATCAAACAGCGGAAGCCGCTGATGTATCTCAGCCGCAAGTTCTTCTGGTTTGAACATCACGAAGTTTGCATAGCGCGCCCGCCGGACCTTGGCCCCCGCCATCGGCTCCAACTCAAACCGCAGCACGCCGTTCGCGGTGCCGTATTTGATACCCGCGAACAAACCTGTCGCGTCCATGCGCTGCATCGCGGCGTCGATATCGGCTGCCGTCAGCTGTTTGCCCGGCGCAAGCCCGCTCATCCTGAGCAGGTCAGCCTGCCCGTACTGTGGCGCGCCCTCAAACGAGATACTCTGCGGGGTAAACGTCTGTCCGGGAGCCGTCACGGCCCAGCCCAGCGAACAAAGCAACAACAGCACTCGTGCCTGGATCATGGTGCGATGAGCATATCCCATCGGCCGCATAGAGGCCCGCGAATTCTCTTGTTTATCCGCGAAGATCCGTCCGAACCGGTTCTATGCGCGGTACGCTTGCCCTCTGCTCTCGCCTAAGCCCCGTCCAGCTTCTTCACCACCAGCGCATTCAGCATCGCCGGATTCGCCTGTCCCTTGCTGGCCTTCATCACCTGCCCCACAAAGAACGCCGCTACCGTCCGCTTGCCTCCCTTGAACTGCTCCACCTGCTTCGGATTCGCGCGGATCACCTCATCAATCATCGCCTCGATCGCGCCCGTATCCGAGATCTGCTGCGGCTTCTCGCGCTCGTACACAGCCGTGAAATCTTCGCCATTCGCAAACGCCGTATCCAGCATCGCCTTCAGCATCTTCGACGAGATCTCGCCCGACTCCGCCAGGTCCGCCGCCAGCACCAGCCCATCCTCGCTCACCGGCGACTCGGCCATCTCCATCTCGCCTGCGCGGAGCCGCATCGTGATCTCGCTGGTCAACAGGCTCGCCACCCGCCGCGGACTCTTCGCCCGCTTCGCCGCCGCCTCAAACTGATCCGCGAACGCCCGTGTCGCCGTGAACGTCGCCGCATCCTGCTCCGAGATCCCGTACGCCGCGATCATCCGCGCACGCCGCGCCTCCGGCATCTCCGGCAGCGCTTTCAGAATCTCTTCCTGCCACGCCTTGCCGACCACCAGCGCGGGCAGATCCGGCTCCGGAAAGTAGCGATAGTCATGCGCCTCTTCCTTGCTCCGCATGGAGTACGTCCGGCCCTCCGCGCTGTGCCACAGCCGGCTCTCCTGCTTCACCCGCCCGCCATCCTCCAGCACGCCGATCTGCCGCGAGATCTCATACTCCACCGCCGCGCGAATGTAGCGGAACGAGTTGACGTTCTTCACCTCGGCCTTGGTTCCGAACCTGTCCGCGCCCTTCAGCATCACGCTCACGTTGGCGTCGCAGCGCAGGCTGCCCTCTTCCATGTTGCAGTCGCTCACGCCCGTATAAAGCAGAATCTCTTTCAGCCGCGTCAGGTATTCAAACACCTCATCCGCCGAGCGTAGATCGGGCTCGCTCACAATCTCCAGCAGCGGCGTCCCGCAGCGGTTCAAATCGATGTACGTCCGGCTCACAGAGTCCGCAAAGCCGTCGTGCAGGCTCTTGCCCGCGTCCTCCTCCATGTGCAGCCGCGTGATCCCGATGCGCTTCATCACGCCGCTGCTGCCATCGCCTTCCGGCACATCCTGCCAGCCATGCTCCGCAATCGGCTTGTCGAACTGCGAGATCTGGTAGCCCTTCGGATTATCCGGATAGAAGTAGTTCTTGCGCGCAAACACGCTGCGCTCGCGCACTTCGCAGTGGATCGCCCTCGCCGCCAGTACCGCGAACTCCACCGCCTGGCGATTCAGCACCGGCAGCGCTCCGGGCAGTCCCAGGCACGTCGGACACACATGCGTATTCGGCTCCCCGCCATACCGGTTCACGCAGCCGCAGAACGCCTTCGACTCCGTCAACAGCTGCACATGCACCTCCAGCCCGATCACAGGCTGGTACTTCGCAAGAACCTCGGGCGATATCGCAGTCATCGTTGCCATCCTTCTCAGTCTATCCAATCCTGCCTGCTCAATCCTCGTCATAGGGCAGGTCTTTGTCGCAGCTTCCCGTACAATCTCCCCATCGCCTCAACTTAAACACCCTGACCAGGAGAGACCCCCATGCCCAAGCTGACGCGGCGTAGCTTCACCCTCATCTGCGGCTCCGCCCTCGCCGCCGAGACCGTCTCCGCCGCGTGGCCCTCGCTCACCCGCGCCGCCGCGCTCGCGCCCGCTCCCGCTCCCGACCTCACCACCTTGTCGCTCACCGAAGCCTCGGCCATGATCCACGCCCGCACCGTCACCTCCACCCAGCTCGTGCACGCGCTGCTCGACCGCATCGGCGTCTACAACCCCAAGGTCAACTGCTACATCACCGTCATGGCGCAGGAGGCGCTCACCCAGGCCGCGATCCTCGACGCCGAACAGAAAGCCGGCAGCTTCCGCGGGCCGCTGCACGGCATCCCCATCGGGCTCAAGGACAACATCGACACCGCCGGCATCCGCACCACCGCCGCCAGCCCCATGTTCAAAGATCGCGTGCCCGCTGAAGACGCGGACATCGTCACCCGCCTCAAGAAGAACGGCGCCATCATTCTCGGCAAGCTCAACCTGCATGAGTTTGCCCTCGGCTGCACCGGCGACATCTCCTACTTCGGCCCCGCGCGCAACCCCTGGGCGCTCGATCGCGTCACCGGCGGCTCTTCCTCCGGCTCCGCCGCCGCGCTCTCCGCCGACCTCGTCTTCGGCGCCCTCGGCACGGATACCGGCGGCAGCATCCGCTGTCCCTCCGCGTGGTGCGGCACCGTCGGCCTCAAGCCCACCGTCGGCCTCGTCTCCATCCGCGGCATCGTGCCCTGCCGCGCCTCGCTCGACCACTGCGGACCCATGGGCCGCAGCGTCGAAGACGTCGCACTCATGCTCGGGCAGATGGCCGGTTACGACCCGCTCGACATCTTCAGCGTGCCCAGCACGCCGCAGGACTACGTCGCCGCCATGCACCAGCCGGTCAAGGGCTTCCGCCTCGGCACGCCCGCATCGTTCTACGACCACGTCGATCCCGAGATCGAGAAAGCCGTCCGCGCCGCGCTCGTCGTCCTCACCGGCCTCACCGCCGGCATCACCTCCAGCGCTCCTCTATGGGACGGCCTGCCGGGTTACGGCGTCGGCGACACCGACTTCTACCACCACGACCTCATTGAAAAATACGGGCTCAACTACATGCCCCCCGACCGCGCCCGCTTCGCGCGCATCGACAACCCGCCCGCCGGCACCAAGCCCGCCAGCGCCGGCGACGCAGCGCGCGATCACCAGATGCTCGCCAATACCCGCCGCAAGATCGATAGCTCCTTCAAGGACTTCGATCTCGTCGTCGTCCCCACCACGCGCATGCAGGCCGGCAAGATCAACGACACGCTCGCGCTTGAAACCCGCGCCGGAGCCAGCCCTGCCGGCTCCACCGACAACAAGGTCTATGACTGGTTCGCGCCCGGCGGCGGCTGCACCAACACCGCGCCCTTCGACGCCTACGGCATCCCCGCCATCTCTCTGCCCTGCGGCTTCACCACGGCCGGCATGCCCATCGGCCTCATGATCGCCGGCCCGCACTTCGCCGAAGGCAAGGTCCTCGCGCTCGCCTACGCCTACCAGCAGGCCACCCAATGGCACCTCAAGCGGCCGAACCTCACGCCCTCCACGCCCGTCCCGCCCATCGTGGAAGGCAGGGCCACCGATCTGCGGCCGCCCGACGCCCGGCCCGCGGACTCGACTCCAGGCGCCACCGCACCCGCGCCAGCCGCCGCCAGACCCGGCACCCCCAACCCGCCGTCCGAGGGCGCCACGCCACCCGCCGCCTGACGCGTACGGCTTCCTACTTGCCCGCCTCAGTCGCCTTCACAAAGTTCGCGACATCATCGTGGAACTTCGCCAGCACGGTCTCGTTCACGTACACCATGTGCCCGCTCTCGTAGTACCGGTAGCTGATGTTCGCCTGCAGCTTCTGCGGTATCTGCAGGTGATGCATCTCGTAGATCCCTTCATAGAACGGCGTTGCCAGGTCGAAGTACCCGCCCGCCAGCAGCACCCTCATGCTTGGATTGTTCTTCATCGTGTAGGACAGGTCCGGCATTACGTTGGTGCTGTCCGCAAAGCCCACCGGCGGTCCACCTGGTATCTGGTGGCGCAGGTCCCAGGTGAAGTTCGAATCGCCATACGCGCCCGGCTTGTACGTCTGGTCGCGCCCGTACTTCAGCTCCGTGCGCAGATACGCATTGATCGCCGTCGTGTATGCCGAGGAGATCGCATTCGACTGCGGATCATAGTCCGCCGACTCGCTCATCGGGTTGATGTCCGGGCCCTTGTAGCGCGCGTCCAGCCGCCCCGTCGTCAAACCCTCCGGCTCCTGCAACTCCTTGGCGAACTGCCCTCCATCCACGCGCAGGTTGTCCTTCAGGATGTACGCCGTCGGCAGCCCCGTATAGTTGTGCAGCCTCTCCGCGATCGCGTTCTTCTGCGCATCCGGCAGCTCCGAGCCCTTCAGCAGCGCGGCCATGTAGTCGCCCATCGCAAAGTTCTCCACCTCTGCCAGGAACGGCTCCAGCGCCGCCGGCTGCGTGGGCAGCTTGTGATGGTAGTACGCCGTGGCCGCAAAGGTCGGCAGCCCCACCGCATACGCCTGGTCCGTGCCCGGGTTCATCCTCGGCCCATCGATCGAATTATTGAAGCTCAGGATCGCCGACAGCAGCACGATCCCGTTCAGGTCAACATTCTCCAGGTCGGCGCTCAGCACCGCGCTGCGCGGCGTCCCGTAGCTCTCGCCAAACAAGTACTTGGGCGAGTTCCAGCGATCGTACTTGGTCAGAAACCGCCGGATGAAGCGCTCGAACGCGTGCGCATCCGGGTCCACGCCCCAGAACGCCTTCTCCTTGTCCTTGCCCATGATCCGGCTGAAGCCCGTACCGGGCGCATCGATAAACACCAGGTCCGTCACGTCCAGCAGACTGTACTGGTTGTCCACCATCGTGTACGGCGCCGCCGTCTTGTGCTCCGTATCCGGCGTCACCACGCGGCGCGGCCCGAACGAACCCATGTGCAGCCACATCGTCGCCGAACCCGGCCCGCCGTTATACAGAAACATCACCGGCCTCGAGCCCGGCGGCACGTCCTTCTTGAAGTAAGCCGTGTAGAACATCCGCGCCGTCGCCGGCGCATCCTCCGGCTTCGACGCATCGATCGGGTTCATCCCCGAATCCGGCAGCAGCTTCCCATCCATACCCAACATCGCATCGAACGCGTCGCTGTACCCCACCGTGATCGTTCCCGCGACCGCCGTGTACGCAATCTTCTGCCCACCCATCGTCAGCACATGGTCCGTGCTCGAGTCCGGCGGAGGCGCCGGCGTTGTCACCTCCGGCTTACCCTCTACCACCACCTTCTCATCCTTCTTCGCCCTGTCGCCCGCCGCCTGTGCCGCCAGCTGCGCCCCCGCGCTCAGTCCAACCCCGACCATTACCGCCACGCCCAGCATCTTTCCCATCCGCATCGTTCTCCATCCCCTCTGCCTTCTGGCTCTGAACCAGAAGTATAGCGTTCGCTGCGGAATCGTACGGAGGTCGCCCGCATTTCGTTCCGCAGAAGAAAAGCGCCGCATCGGCATATTGCCCGATGCGGCGCGTCCTGCTTGTACAACAGCCTGCGTTTACTTGCTACTTCTTCAACTGCGGGGCCGCAGTCACTCCCAGCACCAGTTGACCCGATGCCGGCAGGTACTTGCTGCTACCCGAGTAGTTGGCCTGGATCAAGTAGATTCCGACCGGCAGCACCAGCGGAGCCCTGAAGCTGCTGACACCGTTCGCGTTCAGCACCGTGCCATACTGCTTGCCGTTCAGCGTGTAGGTCACCGTCCCTGTGGCGATTCCGGACTTACCCGCAATCGTCACCTGGAACGTCGGCGGCGTACCGAAGGTCACCTTCAACAAGGCCGGATCGATGGTCATCGTCGGGGCGACCGGTCCGGCCGGCGGTGTCGGAGTCGCAGGCGTCTGCACCTGTGCGATCGGGCCGTCGATCGCACCCAGTGTGGTCAGGCTCGACCGCAGCGATACGAGCGAGCTCGCCGGCAGGTACTGCAGGTTCGAAGGCTGATCGGCAATCGCCGCCGGCAGACTCGTTCCCACGCCCTCCACCACCGTCGTGGGGACGAACGTCGTCATGTCGAACGGAGCCACGCTGCCTGAGTACAGGCTCGCCGTCGCCGTTCCCAATACGCCGTTCCTTGCCCACAGTAGGTGCCCGTTATCGTTCGAACACGTGCCGTACTGGTTGCACGTCGCCGCTTCCGCAGCTGTCGTGCCGCCCATGTAGGTGTCCGCCGCGGCCTTGTACGGCAACACCCACGAGCTCATCATCCAGTTCGTATCAAACGTCATCTGCATCCAGAAGTACGCATTGGGGATGAACTGCAGGTTCGCAACGCCGCCGAAGATGTTGTTCACGCTCTTCACCGTGGGAAACTCATACGAGTGTCCCTGGTCCGGTGCAGCCGTCTCCGTAATCGGCTTCTGCTGCCCGCCGGCCGCCCGCGACAGATGCGTGTTGTTCCACGTGTACAGTGTGCCGCCGCGCCGGTCCAGCCCCGACCCGCCCGCTTCCTGCTGGTCGTAGCCATAGTGAATGTAGCCCGAACCCGAACCCGTATCGTCCATCACGTTGCCGTACACGAAGTCCGAGTGGTATGCCTCATAGTTCGCAGCCAGCTGGTCCGCCGTGATCGCGTTGTCCGCACCCGAGTAAGGCAGCGGGCAGTTGCCGCCGGTCTGCGGCACATACTCCACCGCGTACCGGTACGGGATCACGTAGCACGCATACGACTGCGGCTCTACCATGTCGAACGCCCGAGCCGTCGTCGTCACCGGTTGCGAGATGTAGTTCCAGCGCAGGAAGTTCAACACCGACCGCGTCTTGACCACGTTGCCCATCGCGCCCTGCACCGCCGTCCCGAAGTAGTTGAACTGCACCGTCAGTCCGATCGACTGCAGGTACATCCCGTGCGAAAGCTGCACGCCGTTCACGCCCCAGTTCGTGATGTAGTTTCCTTCTACCGTCAGGTCCTCGACCATTGCGCCGGCTGGCGTCTCCGCGTTCGCAAACACCGCCTGCGCGCAGTTCTCCAGCTCGTTGCCGCGAACCATATCCGACAGGCCGTTCTGCACCCACACGCATCCGCTGAACGAACTGTACGGCTGAAGCGCGCCGCCGTTCTGCGCCACGTAATTGTAGTTCGGGCCCTCGTTGCGCAGGTGAAGTCCTTCGACCACCACGTTCATGCTCTGATCAAACGCCCCGTCGCCCTTGTGCGCGCCGTCGTACAGCAGCACCAGCGCCAGCGGCTCCAGGTAACCGCTCGACCAGCTCTCATCGGATCGCGTGGTCGCGTTCGCGCCATCGACGATCGGCTTCACCCCGTTCGCATCCGGAACGCCGCACACCCGCAGAGGCTGTGTCGCCGTGCCGCCGCCCGGGATCGAAATGCGCTGGTTGTACACGGTCGGATTGCTCCCCGTCGTGTCGTCATTGTGGATCCGCACCGTGTCGCCCGCGCCCAGCAGATCCCACGGCACCATGTTCAGGTTCGTGTATGCTCGCGCCGGACCAACCTCGTACGTCGTGCCCGAACCCACCGCCGTGCAATCCACCGGCTCCGTGTGGTCCGTCCGCGCCGCTGTCGGCACCGCATTGTTCGTCACCGTGATCGTCGCCGAAGCAGTCTTGGTCGTGTCCGCATCCGACTTCGCCGTCACCACGTACGTGCCCGCGGCGGTCGCCGAAAACACTGCATGCCGGTTCGTCGTGCCGCCCGCGATCGTGCCTGCCGAGCCCGGGTTCGTGCTCACCGTCCAAGTCACGCCAGTCGTCGTCGAGCCGCGCAGATCAGACTGCAGCACCGCCTTCTGTCCCTTGTACAGCACCGTCGTCTTCGGGAACACGGTCAGCGTCACAGCCGGCGCGCACACCGGCAGCGTCGTCGTCGCCGACTGCACGCCGTAGCTCGTGTCCTGCGCTGTCGCTGTAATGCTGCAGGTCACCGGCGAGGAAAAGCTGATGTTGTTCGTCGGCGAGGTCGTGCACGTGCCGCCTCGCGAAGGAGCCGTAACCACTACCGGCGTACCCGTGGTCGAGGACAGCGAACAACCTCCCGACACCGCCCAGGTCACGCCCAGGTTGTTGGTGCCTGAAATGTTTGCATAGTACGAGCGCTGCGAGCCCGGTATCGCTGTGGAGTCGTCGGCCTGCAGGCTGATAGACACCTGCGCCGTAGCCGAAGCTCCACTCAGAATCATCGTTGAAAAGGAAAGGGCGAGGGCGCCCAGCAATCCAACCCCGCGCCCGGCGGAGAACAACCGCATGCGAGTTGGTTGGAGAAGAATAGAGCGGGTCGCAGCAAGTAACTTCGTCATATGCCCCATATCGACAGGTGTGTCGGTTTCTTGAAAGTTTCCCAATGCAGACGCAGTACCGCGGGATGGCCGGACTTCGGTCATTGGGGGCGAACCAAGGTTGCTTCGATGGGAGGTACCGAATCTTGCAGGCGTTCTGAACTCGCAGGGCTTTCCTTCGCGGCTTGTAACAGCCGTCGAGCAGCTTTGCGAGGGGGCTTAGCGACTTTCGTCACACCCCGTCTTCTGGATGTCTGAATCCTAGTACGAACTCGCCATCGTCTGCATGCCCCGAAGGAGTGCATTCGATACACCAAAGGTCGTTGCTCACCCACCCTTGGGTCATCCATCAACTTACAATGCGGAAGCTTCTTCTCCTGCTCCTAGACTTTCTTCCCGATCAAGCGAAATAACGTGTAAAGACGAGCCTTTTAGTAGCACTCTTACTCCAGCTACCGCACATAGTTCAAACTTCAAAATTATTTTCGTTGTAACTCCTGAATGACCGTTATTCGTCCACACCATGGCAGGAACAACACGCGCGCAGCGCCCTACTTCAACCAGCTGTAAAGCAGCGATGCAGGCTCATCCATTGCTGACCTGTGACGCAGCAGTACTCGCTCGCGCCCACCAATCGCATCACCCTCAGCGTTGCGACCCTTCAACCAACTCCGCATCTGATCTCCAGAGGTTAACGCGACCATGTTCCTGATCACAGGCATCACCGGCAAAGTAGGCGGAGCCGCCGCACGGCATCTCCTCGACACGGGCAAGCAGGTCCGCGCGCTGGTGCGCGATCAAGCCAAAGCATCTGCCTGGTCCGCTCAAGGCGTAGAGCTTGTGGAAGGCGAGTGGGAAGACTCCGCCATCATGGCGCGCGCACTTGCCGGCGCCGAAGGCGCGTACCTGATGATGCCGCCCATCACAACCCCTTCGCCCGACTTCCGCGAAGCCAAAGCCATCATCGCCAGCTACCAGCAGGCGCTCGCCCAGGCACCGCCGCCACGGCTCGTCGCGCTCTCATCCGTCGGCTCCGAGAAGACCAGCGGCCTTGGCCTCATCACCTCCACGCATCTGCTCGAAGAAGCTCTCCGCGGCCAGCCCTTCCCGGTCGCCTTCGTGCGCGCCGGTTCGTTCTTTGAGAACTACCTCTTCGGTCTTCAGGCCGCGCAGGGCGGCACACTGCCCACCTTCTACGCGCCCGAGGACTACAAGCTGCCCATGATCGCCACGAACGATATCGGTGCCCAGGTAGCCCGCCTGCTCACCAGCCGATGGACCGGAACCCGCATCATTGAACTTGGCTCGCTCGTCAGCTCCGATGACCTCGCCACCGCGATCGGCCAGGTGCTCGGCCGCGAAGTCAAAGCCCAATCCATTTCGCGGCGGGCCTGGGCAGGCGCCCTCGAGCAGATGGGCATGCCCAAGGGCGGCACATGGGCCTACCAAGAGATGATCGAAGGCGTCAACTCAGGCTGGATCAACTTCGGCATCGAGGGCACAGAGCGCGTCGAAGGCAACACCAGCGCCCGGCAGGTCTTCGCCCAGGCGGCCGGCGCGGCGAAGTAGGCGGTCCGTACTCCCGCAACAACGACCCGCCATCTAATCCGTGGCGCCGGGTCGGGCGCAGGGCTCCACCCTTCGCCAGCCCTCACCCCACCCGGCACACCACGCACTTCAGATAACTCGTCTCCGCCAGCCCCAGCATCGCCGGATGATCCGCCGCCGCCCCCCGCACCTCCAGCACCTGCACCCGGCGCCGCGCATCCGCCGCCGCGCTCGCCACCACGCCCAGGAACTCCGTCAGCCCCACATGCTGCGAGCACGAGCACGTTACCAGCGCCCCGCCCGCCTCCAGCATCTTCAGCGCGCGCAGGTTCATCTCCTTGTAGCCGCGCATCGCTCCCTCAGTCGCCCGCTTCGATTTCGCAAACGCCGGCGGATCGAGCACCACCGTCCCGTACCTCCGTCCCGTCGCCTCAAACTCGCGCAGCAGGTCGAACGCGTCCGCCTCAATCCAATCCACCTTCGCCGCGATCCCCGGGTTGCGCTCCAGGTTGCCGTCCGCCACCTCCAACGCCGCGCGGCTCTTGTCCACGCCCGTCACCCGCTCGCAGCTCCGTGCCAGGTGCAGCGCAAACCCGCCCTGGTACGTGCATACATCCAGCGCCGCGCCCCTGCTCACCGCACTCCGTCCTGCCGCATCCGCCGCGGCCTGGTAGTTCAGGCGCTGATCCAGAAACGCTCCCGTCTTCTGTCCCGCTGCCGCGTCATACGCAAACGTCAGCCCGTTGATCGTGAACACCGTCGCCAGCTTCGCATCGTCACGATCCGCCCACAGCGGCTCCCCACCCGTCGCCTCCAGCTCCTCGAGCACCCTCACCCGCGGGTCCGGCCGCTCCACGATAGTAGCCAGACCACCCGTCGCAAGCCCGCCCGACTTAAACCGCTCCCGGATCGTCTCCGCCACCACGCCCCGCACATCGTCCTGCGCCGTCCCCTGCGTCAGCATCTGCACGATCACCAGGTCGTTATACCGGTCCACCACAATCCCCGGCAGCTCATCAGCCTCCGCGAAGATCAGCCGGCACGCATTGTTCTCCTCGGTCTCCGGCGCCACCTCTTCCCTCAGCGCCAGCGCCCGCTCCACCCGCGCCTTCACCTCCGCCAGGTATCCCGCGCGATCCAGCCCCGCCACTCCCGAAACCATCCGCAGCGTAATCTCTGACGCCGAGCTATACAGCGCCGACCCCATCGGAACTCCGCGCCCATCCAGCACCGTCACCACCGCACCCGGCTCCAGCGCATTCGCTCCGGCAGCCGGTAGAACCTGCTCGACATCAGTCCGGTACACCCACACCGACCCCTCGCGCAGCCGCTCCGCCGCCCGCCGCGTAATCACCGCCGCCGCCCCGCTCGCCTGTGCCGCGCCCACCCGCAGCGCCCTCGTCTCCGCCTTGAACGCCATCCCTCCATCCTCGCACGGAGATTCGCTCCGCCTTCACGTACTCTTAACTTCGGTATCCGCATGCCTTCCCCTCCCAACCACTCCTTCGATGTCGTCATCCTCGGCGCCGGAGCCGCCGGCCTCATGGCCGCCATCGAGGCCGGCAAGCGCGGCCGCCGCACCCTCCTGCTCGACCACGCCGACCGCATCGGCAAGAAGATCCTCATCTCCGGCGGCGGCCGCTCCAACTTCACCAACCTCCACGTCACGCACGAAAACTTCCTCTCCGAAAACCCCCACTTCGCCCGCTCCGCCCTCGCCCGCTACACCCCCGCCGACTTCATCGCGCTGGTGGAAAAACACCGCATTCCCTACCACGAAAAAACCCTCGGCCAGCTCTTCTGCGACCGCACCTCGCGCGACATCGTCGACCTCCTCGAGCGCGAAGCCCTCGCCGCCCGCGTCCGCATCCAGCTCTCCACCACCATCCACTCCGTCACCCGCACCGCCGCCGCCTTCACCGTCGCAACCTCCGCCGCCCCCATCCAGACCGCCTCCGTCATCGTCGCCACCGGCGGCCTCTCCATCCCAAAGATGGGCGCCACCGGCCTCGGCTACGACATCGCCCGGCACTTCAACCTCCGCGTCGTCGACCCCCGCCCCGCCCTCGTCCCTTTCACCTTCACCCCCGCCGACCGCGACGCCTGGTGCGACCTCTCTGGCGTCTCCGCCGACACTGTCGCCTCTCTCACAAATCCCTCACCCACTGCCGGCGCAAACCAGCCGCGCCGCAAATCCAGCTCACCCGCCTTCCGTGAAAAAGCCCTCATCACCCATCGAGGCCTCTCCGGCCCCGCCATCCTGCAGATCTCCTCCTACTGGTCCGCCGGCGCCTCCATCGCGCTCGACCTCGCCCCCGGCGCCGAAGTCTTCGCCCCGCTGCTCGCCCCCGGCGCACCGCGCGATCTCCCCGCCGCCCACACCGCCCTCCGCGCCATCCTGCCCGCGCGCTGGACCGACCGCTTCCTTGAACACTGGGTCTCCCACGTCTCGCCTCTGAGACCTGGATTACGCGCCCTGCCCAACGCCACGATCGCTGCCCTGGAATCCCGCCTCCACGCCTGGACCCTGACCCCCGCCGGCACCGAAGGCTTCGCCAAGGCCGAGGTCACCGCAGGCGGCGTCGACACCGCCGCCCTCGACCCCCGCACGCTAGAGTCCCGCGCCGTCCCCCGCCTGTTCTTCATCGGCGAGGTCGTCGACGTCACCGGCTGGCTCGGCGGCTACAACTTCCAGTGGGCCTGGGCCTCCGGCTTCTGCGCCGGCCATTCCTGCTAACCCGTGCCACTCTGTCATCCTGAGCGAAGCCTCAGACCCGCTTCCCCAACTCGCCAAAAACCCGTCATCCTGAGCGAAGGCACTCGCGGCCTCATCGCGAGTGCCGCAGCCGAAGGACCCCGAAGCCCTTCGCCCCCCCGACACTCCGGCGCTTTCAGCCCCAACTCCCATGAAGCCTGCGCACACCCCTTACTGCACCACCAGCGTCAGCCCCACCGTCCGCACCAGCCCCGCGCTCGACCCCGCCACCGTCAACGTATAACTCCCGCTCGGCGTCACCACCACCGTCCCCCCCGGCCCGGTGCTCGCCGGTACCGTCCTGCCCACCGAGCACCCCGCCATCCCCACCAGCGCCACCGCCAGCGCCGTCCGCCTCATCCACCTGCGTCTGCGCAGCAAGCCCACCGGAGCCAGCAGCGCCAGCCACACCAGCCGCCGCTCCCAGGGCATCTTCGGCCCGTCCACCGCCGCCGTCGCCAGCCCTGTCGCCACCGTCACCGTCACCCCCGTATTCCCGCCCAGCGTCACGCTCGCCGGGTTCACCGTGCACGTCGCATGCGCCGGCACCCCCGAGCACGTAAACGCCACGCTCCCCGGCACACCCGCCGCCGACCCCAGCAGCACCGAGTACGCCGCCGTCTGCCCGCTCGCAATCGTCATGGTCGTCGCGCCATTCGCCGCCACCGTAAAGTCCACGCCCGTCCCCGTCAGCGCCGCCGTCTGCGGCGAGCTGCCCGCGTTATCCGCGAACGTCACCACGCCCGTCCGCGCACCCGCCGCCGCCGGCGTAAACACCAGCCCCACCGTGCACACCGCCGCCGGCGCCACGCTCGTCCCGCACGTATTCAGTCCCGGCGCCAGCACAAAATCCCCGCTCGCCGTCACGCTCTGCAGCGCCAGCGGAACCCCACCGTTGTTGGTCAGTGTTACCGTCTGCACCGCCGAGCTCTGCCCCACCCCCACCACCCCAAAGCTCACGCCATTCACCGGCGACAACGTCACGCCCGGCCCCGCCAGTCCAGTCCCGCTCAACTGCACCGTCTGGCTGCGGAACTGGTCCGATACCGCGAGCACGCCCGTCTGCGGCCCCACGCTCTTGGGCGCAAACCCCACCGTCAGCGCGCAGCTCGCATGCCCGTTCAGCGAGTTGCCGCACCCGTTCACCACTGTAAAATCCCCGCTCGTCACCTGCGCCGCAATCAGCGTCAGCGCCACATCTCCCGCGTTGGTCAGAATCACCTGCTGCGTCACACCCAGCGTACTCACCTGCGTCGGCGCGAAGCTCAGCGTCAACGGCGCCAGCGTGTCCGTCGCCGGATTCGTCCCCACCCCGCTCAGGCTCGCCACCTGCGTGCCCTCATCGTCCTCCACCGTCAGCGTGCCCGTCCTGGTTCCCGCCGCCGTCGGCACAAACTTCACTGACACCGTGCAGCCCGTGTCCGGCGCCAGCGACCCCGCACACGTGTTCGCCGAAATCGTGAAATCCCCCGCCACCATCGGCGTCTGCACATTCGCCACGCTCCCGCCCGTGTTCGAGATCGTGACATTCTCGACGCCGCTCGACGCCCCCACGCTCGTCTGTCCGAAGGTCAGCATGTTCGGCGTCAGCACGATCGTCGCCGGCGGCGTTCCCGTCCCGCTCAGCGCCGCCGTCGCCTGTCCTCCCGCCACGTTCCCGTACACCGTCAGCAATCCCGCCCGAGCGCCTGCCGCAGTTGGCGCAAACCGCACCTGCACCGCGCACGTCGCACCCTGCGCCACCGTCGCTCCCACGCACGTATCCGTCTCGTTGAAGTCCCCGGTCGCCGTCACACTCGACACCTGCAGCGCCGCGCTCCCTGTATTCGTAACCGTTACGGTAACATACGCGCTCGCCGTCCCCACCTGCCGTGCTGAATACGTAACAGTGGTTGGATTCAGCGCAATCGCCGGCGCCGCCGGACTCGCCGCCGTCAGCAGCGGGATCTCCCAGATTCCCCGTCCATATGTCCCCGCCCTCAGCTCACCCGTCCTTCCGTCGCCGGTCGGCATCGCCGCCGCTGCCGCAAGCTCGATCACCGGCGCATCCGGCAGCGCGCTGCCCAGTACGCTCCAGCAGTTCGCACTCGCACAGTTCGCTACCGCTGTAGTTACATAAACGCCTGTGTCCAGCGCCACATAGAGCGTGTTCGCGTCGTTCGGATCTACCACCGCGCTGTTCGCCGGCGCATTTGGCAGGTTCGAAGAGATATTCGTCCAGTGCATCCCGGCATCCAGCGAACGATAGACATGCGGCGCATTGATCCCGTTGCCCGCAAAACCCATTACGGTTACATATACCGTTTGCCCCGTCGCATCATGCGAATCCACCGCCACCGACGACACATCAAACCCGCCCGGATTGAACCTGCCCGCATCTGCCGTATCGTTCGTCACCGTACCTGTCCCCGCATCCCGCAACGCCGTCGTCCTTCCCGCCGTGTTTGCCGCAGTTGTCACAAACACGTGTCCGCCCAACCCCCCGCCGCCATCCAGGCTCCCCGCCAGCCCCGCGTAGATCACCTCCGACCCCGCGTTCTGCGCGTTTGCACTTACGCCCAGCGGCCCTCCCGCACCCAACGACCGCACCACCGGCAGCGTACTTCCGCAACCCGTCGCAGCCGCCGCCCCAAACGGGCCGCTGATCGCGTTGGAGCTCGACCACAGCGGCCCGCCCGTGGCCGGCCCGCGCCACACCCGGCACGTTCCCACGATCATCTCCGCCGTCATCTGGGGGTCCGGCAGCCAAGGCGCATGGATCGCCGCCTCATCGTTCGCGGTCTGCGCCGGCCCGATGACCGGCTGCGACAAATCCGCCGCGGTACACGCCGCGCCCCGCGCGCATCGCCCAATGCTGACTCCTGCGCCCGTCGACACATACCAGTTCATCGGGGTCGCCTGGTCAATCGCCACCGTCCCGCCCTCACCCGTTGCGAGCTGCGCCCAGGTATTTGTAACAGTACTTGTCCCCGCCGTCCCCAGCGCTCCCAGTCCCGCCACTAGCGTTCCCGCATCCGCCGGAGCCTGCGCAAAGCTCACCACCTCCGCCAGCGACCCCAACCCTCCGTTCAGATTCTGAAAGTGCGTCGCGTCCCCCAGCGAGCACGTCCCGCCCGTCTCGTTCACCCCATCCGTCGACCGCCACAACCCGCCATCGTTCCCCAGGTACACCAGCGGCCCGCCCGCCCCCGCCAGCATAGCAATGGCATGTTGCGCCGGCGCCACCAGCGCCGTGCTCGGGCATCCGTTCTCCGCGTTGGTCGTATTGCGCAGCGCGCATCCCGCCGCCAGGCTGCACCGGTATAAATCGATCGTCCCCGCGTACAGCAGCGTGTCGGTATTCAATGCCGTGGCCCCCAGCGCCAGGTTGTAATCGCCCTGCAGGATCTCGTGGCTCCCGTTGCCCACCTCCAGCGGCGCGCCGTTCAGCGCCGTGCCAAACGTCACCGTCGCACCCGCGCACGCGCCCGCCGTCTGCCCGCACACGTCCTGGTAGAGCCCCTGATCGTTGTTCGCCGCATCCACCGTCAGCGCAAACGTATCCCCCGTCGCCGCCTGCACCGCTAACGCCCCGCGAAAGATCGGGCAGCCCGTATTTCCGGTCGTCCCCGGGTCAACCGGGCACGCGGTCGTCGTCAGGCCCGTTCCTGGCTGATGTGTCAGCCGCGTCCACGTCATCCCATCGGCCGACTCGTAGTACCCGTGGAACCGCACCGCCGCATAGAACCTCTGCCGCACTGCGTTCCACACTACCGCCGTCGCCGCGTTGCCGCCCCCGCCGCCTGGCAGCGGCCTCTGCACCACCTGCCCCCCGTCCATGATCGTCGCCATGTGCCACGTCACGCCCCCGTCGCTCGACCAGTACAGCCCCTTCACGCTGTACGTCGCATCCGCCGCGTTCACGATGTCGCCCTCCACCGCCTGCGACAGCGCCGCCACTGCCAGCGACGAGTTCACCGTCGAGAACGCGAAGCCCGCCACGCTCAGTCCAAAGAAGCTGTGATTTCCCGCCACCCCATCCTGTGACCCCTGCGCCAGCGTCCACGTCACCCCCCCATCCGCCGAGCGCAGGATCCCAGTCCCATAATAGGAATCCGTCGCATCGTTCGGATCGCCCGTCCCCGCCAGCAGCACCCCGTTCCCCACCGAAACTGCGCCGATGCTCAGCGACGCCGTCGCGCTCGTTCCGCCGTTGAACACCGGCAGCGTATCCGTTAACGGAGAAAACGTTATCGCCGCCACCGGCCCCGCCGCGTTGGTCGACTTCCAAACCCCGCCGCCCGTCGTCCCCACGTACACCGTGTTCCCGGTCGCGTCCGCCGGGTCGATCGCCAGGGCCGTCACCCGCCCTGTCACCGCTCCAAACCCCGCAGTCGTCACCTGCGCCGGCCCCACCGCCGTCCATCCGGCGCTCAGCGTCGCCGTCCGCGGCATCGCCAGCATCGCCTGGTGTTCGACCCTTGCCCTACTCAGCGCCTTGGCCGCTGCCGCCTCTGCCCTCGCTCCAGCCGCAACCCGCCGCCCCGCCACAAACCTCGCGACCCGTGCCTTGCGCGCGCCCTCCCGCGCCAAACCCGCGCCAGCACTCGCGCCAGCACCAGCGCTCGCTCCCGCCGCCGTCCCCGCGCCCACTATTTGCTCCTGCCCGGCAACCCTCGCCGTCAGCAAGCCCAGGCAGCCCACCAGGATCATCCCTGGCAGCAGCAAACGCCGGTAACGCAGTGTCCAGCTCGAGTCTGCGAATCGCATAAGGGTCGTTCTCGATGAAGTGCAAGCGGAGTGAAACGCAAGGCGGCAGCCCACTCAGCCTTCATCGGCCCAGGCGTTGACATCGTGAGAAACCACTCCGCGGCCAGACCATCCGCGGTAACGCTCGCTCCCGTACCAGGCCTTTGCGGCTGCTGTGAGTGTACTGGCAGCCTCGCCCTGCGCCACGTTTAATCGCACCTCAGCAATGAACGATCTTCTCCGACTTGATTCCGCGCGTCGCGTTCCGCGCATCCACCACCAGCCGCGACTCCGCCACAATCCGCTCAAAATCGTACTCGCTGTGGTCGGTCAGGATCAGCACGCAATCAAACCGCCCCAGCTCCTCCACCGCCGTCGACTCCATCTCCAGGTGATACTTGCGCCCCGACCCGATCCGCGGAAAGAACGGATCGTTGTACTCCACCACCGCCCCCGCATCGCGCAGCAGGTTGATCACCGTCAGCGACGGCGACTCTCGCAGATCATCCACATCACGCTTATACGCCACCCCCAGCACCAGCACCCGCGCCTTCTTCAGCGCCATGCCATTGCGTTCCAGCGCCCGCTCCGCCGTCTTCACCACGAAGCCCGGCATCGCCTCGTTCGTCTCCCCCGCCAGCTCAATGAACTTCGTCTCAAACCCGAACTGCTTCGCCTTCCACGTCAGGTAGAACGGGTCCACCGGAATGCAGTGCCCGCCCACCCCCGGCCCCGGCTGAAACACGTGAAATCCGAACGGCTTCGTCCCCGCCGCCGCAATCACCTCCCATACATCCAGCCCCATCTGCAGGCAAAGCTGTTTCATCTCGTTCACCAGCGCGATATTCACTGACCGGTAGATGTTCTCCAGCAGCTTCGTCATCTCCGCCGCCGCCGGCGTCGACATCGCCACCGTACTCGTAAACACCACGCCATACAGCGCGCACGCCGCCGCCGTCGCTGCCGCGTCCACCCCGCCCACCACCTTCGGAATCTTCCTCCTGGGCGTCGTCATGTTGCCCGGGTCTTCGCGCTCCGGCGAGAACGCCACCATCACCCCATCCAGCCGCTTGCCGCCATCCGCATCCAGCTCGCCGCGCAACACCTTCAGCCCGTACCGCTCGATCGTCCGCACCACGATCTCTTCCGTCGTCCCCGGGTACGTCGTGCTTTCGAGCACCACCAGCTGCCCCGGCCGCAGGTGCGGCGCCAGCGCCTCCATCGTTCCCACCACGAACCGCATATCCGGCGTATGGTCCGGATAAAGCGGCGTCGGCACGCAGATCAGCACCGCATCCAGGCTCTTCACCTCCGCAAAATCCGTCGTCGCGTGAAACCCCACCTCCTGCGCCGCCTTGATCTGCTCCGGCATAATCCTGTGGATGTAGCTCTCGCCCGCATTCAGCGTCGCTACCTTCTTCTCGTCGATCTCGAGCCCCGTTACCGTGAACCCGTCCTCGCTCATCAGCAGCGTCAGCGGCAGCCCCACATAGCCCATCCCCACGATCCCGACCCGTGCCGTCCGCTTCTTCACGCGCCGCAGAAAGCTCGCTAGGTCCGTCGCCGCCTCAAACCTCGCGGCATCCAGCCTGCGCTCGTGATCCTGCTCCACTGCCGCCTCAACTACCGCCTCAAACGCCGACTGATTCAATGTCTTTTCTCCTCATGCCCTGTTCCTGTCTATACCACTCCACCGTCCGCTCCAGCCCCTCGTCGAATCCAACCTCCGGCTCATAGCCCAGCGCCTCCCGGGCCGCGCCGATATCCGCCAGCGAATCCCGCACATCGCCCTTGCGCTCCGGCCCATACTTCGCCGGCCGGCCAAACTCCGTCAGCGTCGCCAGCCGCTCATACGTCTCATTCAACGTATGCCGTACGCCCGTCGCAACGTTGAACACCCGCCCCGCTACCTTCGCCGCATCCGCCTCCAGCGCCAGCAGATTCGCCCGCACCACGTTGTCGACATACGTGAAATCCCGCCCCTGCTCCCCATCCCCAAAGATCTCCGGCTGCTCGCCGATCAGCATCTTCAGCACAAACTTCGCCATCACCCCCGAGTAAGGCGAACCCGGATCCTGCCGCGGCCCAAAGATATTGAAGTACCGCAAGCTCACCGTCTGCAGCCCATACACCTGCCAGTACGACGCCATGTACAACTCGCCCGCCACCTTCTGCACCGCGTACGGCGAGATCGGCATCGGCACCATCGTCTCCTTCCGCGGAAACCCCGGCTGGTTCCCATACGCCGACGACGACGCCGCGAACACCACCCTCTGCACCCCCGCCGCCCGCGCTCCCTCCAGCACATTCAGCGTCCCGTTCAGATTGCTCTCATGGCTCGCCCGCGGGTCCGTCACCGACCGCGGCACGCTCGGCAGCGCCCCCTCATGCAGCACATACTCCACCCCCCGGCACGCCGCGGCCACACCCTCCGCATCCGCCAGGTCCACCTCGTGCATCTCCACCCGCCCGGCCACGCCGCGCAGGTTCTCGCGCCGCCCCGTCGAGAAGTTATCCAGCCCTCGCACCTCGTGCCCGCGCCGCAGCAGCGCATCCGCCAGGTGCGAGCCGATGAACCCCGCCACCCCCGTAATCAGAACTTTAGCCACGTCTCTCCCGGCTCCTGAAGCAACTCGGAGCAATGCGCAACCTCTACTCGATCTCTCTTGGCATCGGTCTCGCGTGCGAGCCGGCTCTTGATCTTCTTCGTAGCTGCAGACTTACGGGAGTGTTACCGTTCCGTTCTCTTCGACGCACTTCGCCGCGCCCTGGTTTCGAGTCTACCCTGCTCCGCGCTGCCCCTTACGAGGCATAGACCTCTCATTCGTTCCCTGCCGCCCCATCGGCCTTCTCTTCCCGCTTTTTCCTCTTCCCTCGCCGTCCCCTCCCTCGCATTACGCCATCCCCAGCACTCCATGCGGCTCATACGGCTCCTCCAGCCGCCTCACCTCATCCTCCGTCAGCTTGATCTCGAGCGCCGCCACCGCATCCTCCAGCTGGTACGCCTTGCTCGCCCCGATAATCGGCGACGACACCGTCGGCTTGGTCAGCATCCACGCCAGCGCCACCTGCGCATTCTTCACCCCGCGCTCAGTCGCAATCTCCGTCACCCGGTCCACCACTTTGAAGTCCGCCTCCGCATAGTAGAGCCGATGCGCGAAGTCATCGGTCCTTGCCCGCGTCGTCTCGCCCTTCTGCTTGTCGACATTCTGCTTCCGGTTCCCCGCCAGGAACCCCCGCGCCAGCGGACTCCACGGGATCATCCCCACGCCCTCGGCCGCACACAGCGGAATCATCTCCCGCTCCTCCTCGCGGTACACGAGGTTGTAATGATTCTGCATGCTGACAAACCGCGTCAGCCCATGCTCCCGCTGAAAGTTCAGCATCTTCAGGAACTGCCACGCATACATCGACGACGCCCCCACGTAAAGCGCCTTCCCCGCCCGCACCACGTCGTTCAGCGCCTCGCACGTCTCCTCGATCGGCGTCTCCGGATCGAACCGGTGAATCTGGTACAGATCCACATACTCCAGCCCCAGCCGCTGCAAACTCTTGTCGATCGACGCCATGATGTGCTTTCGCGAGAGACCCCGATCGTTCTTCCCCTCGCTCATCGGGTTGAACACCTTGGTCGCGATCACCACCTCATCGCGCTTCATCCTGAACTCCCGCAGCGCCCGCCCCGTCACCTCCTCGCTCGCCCCCAGCGAGTACACATCGGCCGTATCGAAAAAGTTGATCCCCGCCTCATACGCCTGCCGGATCAGCGGCTCCGCCTCATCCCAATCCAGCACCCACTCCCGCCACGTCTTCGCTCCATACGTCATCATCCCCAGCGCCAGCCGCGACACCTTCATCCCCGTCGTCCCCAGCCTCACAAACTCCATACGCACCTCTCCTGTCTATCCTCTCCTTCGATGCGCCTACCGCCCCCACCGCCACTGAGCGAAGCGCCGCAGTCTAAGCACCCGCATCTGCCTCTGCCTGAAGGTACCCCAAGGCTTCAGCCTTGGGTCTCAAGATCCATCGAAACCGGGGCTTTAGCCCCTGGGGTATGCCTTCTCCTCCCCAGCCCACTCATCCTGAGCGGACGCATCTCCCCATCCCCACTCACTGTCATCCTGAGCGCAGCGCCGCAGTCTAAGCACCCGCATCTGCCTCTGCCTGAAGGTACCCCAAGGCTTCAGCCTTGGGTCTCTCTCGAACCCCACAGAGCGGGCTTTAGCCCCTGGGGTATGCCTTCTCCTCCCAGCCCTGTCATCCCTGAGCGCAGCGCCGAAGGACCCGCATCTGTCTTTGCCTGAAGGTACCCCAAGGCTTCAGCCTTGGGTCTCTCTCGAACCCCACAGAGCGGGCTTTAGCCCCTGGGGTATGCCTTCTCCTCCCAGCCCTGTCATCCCTGAGCGCAGCGCCGAAGCACCCGCATCTGTCTTTGCCTGAAGGTACCCCAAGGCTTCAGCCTTGGGTCTCTCTCGAACCCCACAGAGCGGGCTTTAGCCTCTGGGGTAAGCCTTCTCCTCCCAGCCCTGTCATCCCTGAGCGCGCAGCCGAAGCACCCGCATCTGTCTTTGCCTGAAGGTACCCCAAGGCTTCAGCCTTGGGTCTCTCTCGAAACCCCCACAAAGCGGGCTTTAGCCCCTGGAGTATGCCTTCTCCTCCCAGCCCTTACATCCTGAGCGCAGCGCCGAAGACCCGCATCTGTCTTTGCCTGAAGGTACCCCAAGGCTTCAGCCTTGGGTCTCTCTCGAAACCCCCAGAAAGCGGGCTTTAGCCCCTGGGGTATGCCTTCTCCTCCCAGCCCTTACATCCTGAGCGCAGCGCCGAAGGACCCGCATCTGCCTTTGCCCTGAGGTACCCGATGGCTTCGGCCTTGGGTCTCTGTCGAACCCCCCGCATAAAGCGGGCTTAGCCCCTGGGGTATGCCTTCTCCTCCCAGCCCTTACATCCTGAGCGCAGCGCCGAAGACCCGCATCTGTCTTTGCCTGAAGGTACCCCAAGGCTTCAGCCTTGGGTCTCTCTCGAAACCCCCACAAAGCGGGCTTTAGCCCCTGGGGTATGCCTTCTCCTCCCAGCCACCCCCCTTAACCCAACCGCAACTCCCCCATCTGCCTTACATACCCCTTCGAATCGAACTTCCTCCCCGTGCTCGCCCCCGACATATACCGAATCTTCCCAAACACCGGCCGGTCAAACCACGGCCGGTCGAACTTCCCCACGATCGCCCACGCCACCCCCGAGTACCCGTTCGGATCCCGCCCATCCAGGAAGTACTTGTCGTTCAAATACACCGTTGTCCGGTAAGCCGTCGCAATATCCGGCGTCCACTCCAGGATCTTCTTCGCCCAGTACATCCGCATGTAGTTATGCATCCACCCATGCTCCACCATCTGCACCTGCGCGGCATTCCAAAGCTCGTCGTACGTCCGCGCCTCTTCAAGCTCCGCCAGCGTATACAGCCGCTCCCGCTCATCCTTCGCATGCTCGGCAATCGTCTTCTTCGCCCATTCCTCCGCGCACTCATGCGAGTCGTACACCGCCGAATACTTCACAAAGTTCACCGCCAGCTCCCGCCACGCAATCAGCTCGTTGAAGTAGCTCTCCTTGGCCCCCAGCAGTCTCTTGTCCTTCGCCGCCGCCGCCTGCACCGCCAGCGCAATCGTCTGCGGCCCCACATGCCCATAATGCAGGTAAGGCGACATCGCCGACGTCCCATCCACCTCCGGATGGTTCCGCTTGTCGTCATAATCCGCCAGCATCCGGCTCACAAACAGCTCCAGCCGCTTCAGCCCCGCGTGCGTCCCGCCCTGCCACGCCTCCACCGGCCCCACGCTCCGGTCCAGATCCTTCCAATCCCGCGTCATATCCTCCGTCAGGCTGTCCGCATGGAACCCCTTCGGCCGCTTCCACTCCTTCAACGCCTTCGGATTCTCATACGCCACCAGGTACTCCGGCAGCATCCGGTAGAGCCTCGGCCGAATCGTATACGCCCCGTACTGCGCCTTTTCAATCAGCTTCGACGGCACCACCACGTCTGTATCCACCGTCCAGAACGGAATCTTGATCCGCTTCGCCAGCTCCACCCGCCAGCTTTCCGGCGCCCGCATCGGGTTCTCATCCCCAATGCACATAGCCGCGCCCACATCCGCCAGCAGCCGCTCATGCGATTCGTGCGGCGCCCGCCGCATCACGAACGCGATGTTCCGCGCCGCCAGGTCCTCCTCGATATCCTTGAACCCCTGCTGCAGAAACACGTAGTGCCTCAGGTTGGCATGCGGAAAGTTCGAGATGCCGGCGAAGTACACCACCAGCGGCAGCCCAAGCTCGTTCGCCACCTCCACCGCCAGGTTCACCGCGTGGTTGTCCACTCCGCGCTCCGCCCTCTGCATCCAGTACACGACGCACTTCCCATCCCGAGCCGGAGGCCCATCCCGCCGCACGGTTACCCGCGCGTTCTCCTTGAGCTTCGCCATCCATTGCGGCACATCATCCATCCCACCATTCTCCCGTGCCCCCACCCGCACCGCCACCCGCCCACCCCCAATATTTCAACCCCGCCAAAAACCGACCGCCCGCAGCGCCCATCCCACAACGGTTCTGTCATCCTCGGGGCGTCACCACAGCCGCATTCGACCGACCCGCATCCCGCATGGCATCCCCAACTCGATGTCATCCTGAGTGAAGCGCCGCAGGCGCGCAGCACGGAAGGACCCGCGTCTTTCATCCCCAAAAACTCTGTCATCCTGAGCGAAGCGCCATCGGCGCGCAGTCGAAGGACCTGCATCTGTCTCTGCCTTTGCCTTAAGGTACCCCAAGGCTTCAGCCTTGGGTCTCTCTCCAACACCCCCACAGAACGGGGCTTTAGCCCCTGGGGTATGCCCTCTCTTACCTGACTCCTGTCATCCTCAGTGAAGCGCCGCAGGCGCGCAGCGCGGAAGGACCCGCATCTGCCTCTGCCTTTGCCTGAAGGTACCCCAAGGCTTCAGCCTTGGGTCTCTCCAGCCCCCCCAAAAGCGGGCTTTAGCCCCTAGGGTATGCCCTCTCGCAACCCGCCCTGTCATCCCGAGCGCAGCGCCATAGGCGCGCAGTCGAAGGACCTGCATCTGCCTCTGCCTTTGCCTTTGCCTGAAGGTACCCCAAGGCTTCAGCCTTGGGGCTCTCTCCAACACCCCCACAGAACGGGGCTTTAGCCCCTGGGGTATGCCTTCTCGCAACCCGCCCTGTCATCCTGAGCCCAGCGCCACGGGCGCGCAGTCGAAGGACCTGCATCTGTCTCTGCCTTTGCCTGAAGGTACCCCGAGGCTTCAGCCTTGGGTCTCTCTCGAGACCCCCACAGAACGGGGCTTTAGCCCCTGGGGTATGCCTTCTCGCAACCAGCCCTGTCATCCCGAGCGCAGCGCCATAGGCGCGCAGTCGAAGGACCTGCATCTGTCTCTGCCTTTGCCTGAAGGTACCCCGAGGCTTCAGCCTTGGGTCTCTCTCGAGACCCCCACAGAACGGGGCTTTAGCCCCTGGGGTATGCCTTCTCGCAACCAGCCCTGTCATCCTGAGCCCAGCGCCACGGGCGCGCAGTCGGAGGACCCACAATTGTCGGCAGGCGACACCGCTCCGCGCAAGAGCACCCGCGTCAACATCCCACCCTTCCCACGCCAACCCCCACCTGCCCACCACAAAACACCACCGCCATTAAACGCCGGTTCCAACCCACCCCGAAACCAACGACCGATCGCCGCTCGCGACCAAACCCAAGCCGCTGCCGCCACATACACCCAAACCCTCACCGTCAAGCAAGATGTTCCACGTGGAACACTTCTCATCAACACCACGCCAACTTTTCCGCCCAGAGCGCGTTACCAGAGCCCCCACGCCCGGCTGATATAGTCGCTGAGCGTCATCGTAATCAGCACCAGAAACGTGAAGAAACCCGCCCCCACCGTGATCTTGATCAACCGCGACTGATACTTCACGTGCATGAAGAACAGGATGACAACTACCGCCTTGAAGCACGCGATCGCCACCGCGATGATCGGGTTCAGCGGCCCAGGCAGGTCCACAAACGCCGCCCCCACCGTGATTCCCGTAAACACCAGCAGCGTCCCGAACACCATCGCATACTGGATCGGCGTCACGATGTGATGTTCCGCGTGCTCCGGGTTCGTTACATTATCTGGATCATGAAAGTCGCTCACGCTCTACTCCCTTTCGCCGGTCTTAGTGAACCAGCGGATGCCGATTGATGAGATAAAGCAGTGGAAACAGAAACAGCCACACAATGTCGACGAAATGCCAATACAACCCGAAGTTTTCGATCGGCGCCACGTACCCGGCACTGAACTCCCCGCGATTGGCCCTCCAGATCAACCAGAAAAGCAGTCCGATCCCGATGATCATATGCAGAGCGTGCATCCCCGTCATCGCAAAGTAGAGAAAGAAGAACACCTGCGTCTTCTGCGCCATGTCGGGCGCCAGCGCCGGCTGATCCGCCTTGCCGGTCTTTGCGTCGATGGGCGGATTCACGAACTCCTTCACATTGAAGCTCGCACCCGGTATGTGGTGCTTCTCCCACTTCTCGTGATATTCAACGGTCTTGATACCAAGGAAGGCTATCCCGAAGAGGGTCGTAAGCCAAAGCGTGATCACCAGCATCCGGCGGTTTCGCACCTCCGCGAAGTACACCGCTAGCGCCATGCAAAAGCCTGACGTGATCAGGATCGCGGTGTTCGCCGTTCCCAGCGGAATGCTCAACTGGTTCGAGGCCACCACGAACGCGTCGTAGTACCAGTTGCGATACAACAGGTAGCTGAAGAACATCCCGCCGAAGAACATGATTTCGGTCAGCAGGAACAGCCACATTCCGAAGCTGCCCGCCTCGCGCTGCTGCTCCTCTGTCTCGAAGTGGTGCCGGTGCTGCGGAATGACGACGTGATCGTATACGTCGTGCGCCTCATCCACCGGCCCATGCGCCGGAACTGTGACAATGTTAGCCAACGGTCGTCACCTCATTTGCAGTTTTGTTGGCGAGCCACTCGTAGTCGTACGCCTCGTGGTCCACAATGGGCACCTCGATGAAGTTCTCCGTCAGCGGCGGCGATTGGATCTGCCACTCCAGCCCCGTCGCCTGCCACGGATTATTGCCCGCAATCGCCCCGTACTTCAGCGACCAGCCCAGGTACAGCAGCGGCAGCATGTATCCCACGCCCAGCACCGTTGCCCCAGCTGTCGAAAGCACATTCAGGACCTGGAACTCCGCCGGATACGCGTGATACCGCCGCGGCATGCCCAGGTAGCCCAGGATGAACTGCGGCAGGAACGTCAGGTTGAAGCCAATGAATGTCGTCACCGCCGCTAGCTGTGAAATGGACTCCGGGTACATCCGGCCGGTCATCTTCGGCCACCAGAAGTGGATTCCCGCCAGGAACGCCATCAGCATCCCGCCCACCATCACAAAGTGGAAGTGCGCCACGATAAAGTACGTCTCGGTCAGGTGGATGTCCATGCCCAGCGAGCCCAGGAACACGCCCGTCAGCCCCCCGATCGTGAACAGCCCGATGAACCCGAACGCGTAGAGCATCGGCGTCTCAAACGTGATCGAACCCTTCTGCAGCGTGAACGACCAGTTGAAGATCTTGATAGCCGACGGCACCGCCACCAGCATCGTCAGCAGGCTGAACACCAGCGCCGAGTAGTTCGAGACGCCCATGATGAACATGTGGTGCGCCCACACGAAGAACCCGAACACCGCAATCGCCACCGACGAGAACGCCACCGCGGTATAGCCGAAGACGCGCTTTCGACTGAAGGTCGAGATGACCTCCGAGATCACGCCGAATCCGGGCAGAATCATGATGTACACCGCCGGGTGCGAATAGAACCAGAACAGGTGCTGGAACAGCAGCGGATCGCCGCCCTTGGCCGGATCAAACACCCCGATGCCCACCAGTCGCTCGAGCGCCACCAGCACGATCGCGATTGCCAGCACCGGCGTCCCCAGCACCATCAGCACGCTCGCCGCATAGTTCGACCACACGAACAGCGGCAGGCGGAACCACGTCATACCCGGCGCGCGCATGCGATGGATCGTTACGATGAAGTTCAACCCTGTAAAGATTGAGCTGAAGCCCGCGACGAAGATCGCGCTAGCCGCCGTGATCACGTGCGTGTTCAGGTAGTGGGTCGAGAGTGGCGTCGTAAATGTCCAGCCCGTATCCACTCCGCCCAGCACTAGTGCCGCCAGCGTCAGCGTCCCGCCGATCAGGTACAGATACCAGCTCAGCAGGTTGATCTTCGGGAACGCCAGGTCCTTGGCTCCGATCATGATCGGCATCAGGAAATTACCCAGCGTCGCCGGAACCGACGGCACCAGGAACAGGAAGATCATGATGATGCCGTGCATGGTGAAGAACTTGTTGTACGTGTCCGACGCCACCAGGTCCGGCTGCGGTGTCAGCAGCTCCAGCCGGATCAGCCCCGCGAACGTGCCCCCAATGAAGAAGAAGAACGTGATCGAGATCAGGTACAGCATCGCGATCCGCTTGTGGTCTCCCGTCAGCAGCCAGCTCAACAGCCCGTGCTCATTGTTGATGTAATGCCGCTTCGGCAGCGTGGCCGTAGTCTGGTCGGGCAGATCAATAATCGTGTTCGCGGTTTGAATCATGGCTTCACCATCCCCGGAGCCCCGTTGCCCGTCGTGCCGGGCCCCGTGACCTCCGATTGTTGAGTACCCAGCGTCTGCTGGATACGGTAGTTGCTGTTCAGCGTCTTGATGTACTCCACCAGGTCGATCAGGCCATCCTCGCTGATCTGGCCCTGATACGTCGGCATGATCGGCGCGAAGCCCGCCGTCACATGCTGCGACGGGTTCAGAATCGAGTCGCGCAGGTACGCGTCGTTCACCAGCACCTGCGATCCGTTCGCCTGGATAAGCTTTGAGCCATACACCCCGGCCAGGTTCGGACCGCGCGCATCCGGGTTCCCGCTGTGACAGGCGGCGCACTGCATGCTCGCAAACAAGCGTTCCCCGTTCTGCGCCAGGCTCATCCCGCTAGTCGACTGCTCAGTCCACCGCTGATAATCCTCCGGCGTCAGCGCCGTCACCTCGCCGATCATTCCCGAGTGCTTCGTCCCGCAGTACTGCGTGCAGAAGATGTGATACGTGCCGGGCTTGGTGGCTTGGAACCACACCGTCGAGTACCGCCCCGGGATCACCTCGCGCTTCACTCGGAAATCGGGGATCGAGAAGCTGTGAAACACGTCCTGCGAGATCATCGTCAGCTGCACCGGCCGGTTGATCGGCACGTGCAGCGCGTTGATCTCGTGCTGTCCGCCCGGATGCTCCGCCTTCCACATCCACTGCTTCCCAATGATGTAGATGTTCATTGAGTTCGCAGGCGGATTGTAGATGCGGAAGTAGAGAAACGCGCCCCATACGAACGTCACCAGGAAGATCGCCAGCGGGATGATCGTCCACGTCGCCTCGAGCAGCGTGGAGCCCTCTACCTGCGTCGCTACCGGGCTGCGCTCCTTGCGGTACCGCACCGAGAAGCCGAAGACCAGCGCACCCACCAGCAGCAGCCCGGTCAGCGTCATCCCGATCAGGAAGAAATAGAGCGCGTCCGCCATCGGCGCGATTGTCGACGCCTCGCGTGGAAACAACGCGGAAGCCGCGAGCCACTTCGTCAAGAACTGCCACAGCACCGGACTGATGAACCTATCCATCGTTAGCCTTTATCCGCCTTGTCGTTCTTCCTCGTCAGGTCGTGCTCACGGCCGAGCTTCAAATCCTTGCGGAACATCAGAAACATGAATCCGCCCAGCCCTGCCATGGTCATCATGCCGCCCAACTGCACCACCCGCGCCACAATCAGCGAGTGCTTATTGGTCTGCGGATCATAGTGATAGCAATACGTCAGAATGTTCGCCACCGGCGACCCGATCTTGTTGCCCGAAGCCTCGATCAGCCCCAGCAGCACGTCCTTCGGCGAGTACTCCACGCCCAGATAGTACTGCGCAAGCTTGCCGCCGGTGGTCACCACCTCGAGCGAGCTCGCGTGCGCAAACTGCGACAACGTTCCATCCGGACCCGGCACCTTGACGTAGCCGAAGCCCACCGCGTCCGTCACCGAGTCAATTGCCGCCTGCTTGCCGGTGAGAAAGTGCCAACCCGCCGCCGTCTCTGGCCGGCCGTATCGCTTCAGGTAAAACGCCTTCTTCTTCGCCGCCATCTCCGGCGTATCCGTAGGATCAATGCTGATGATCAGCACGTTGAAGTCAGTGCCGGGGTTCAGCCGCACCATCTCAAGCGCGCTCGTCACCCCGTCCAGCTCCTCCGAGCACAGCATCGGGCAGTTGAAGTACACCAGCGAAAGCAACGCCGGCTTCTTGCCGAAGTAGGCGCCCAGCCGCACCGTGGCGCCCTTCTCATCCATGAAAGTCGCGTCCAGCGGAAGCTGCTGGTTCAGATGTTGCGCCACGCCGACTTTTTTTAGCACCGTCGGCAACTCATCGCCGCGGTTCTCGCCCTGCTGCTTATCCCCATAGGACGACACCTGCGCCTTCGCCGGCGTCGCGCACACCAAGCCCACGGGCACGGCGCACCCCATCAGCGCCGCAGCCATGGCCGCCATTCGTGCGATTCCCCGGAATTTCTGCTTCTGCTGCATTCTGCTCAACTCTCTCTACCGTTTGATTCCTTACTTCTGGTTCAGCGGCTTCAATTCCGCATGCTGCTGCGAGTCCGCTTTGCCGTAGTCCATCTTCTGCTGGCGTGCCTCGATCGTATCCAGTTCGTAGCCCGTGCGGGCAAATCCGCTAGTCAAAGGCGCCGTCACCACCGGCTGCGAGTCGTAGGCCAGCGCCTGACCGGTCTGTGCCGCGGGCCCCACCGGCAGACCCTTCTCCGCGATCAGTTGCATCGCGCGCTCAATCGGGATCCGGATCCCCGGCTCCCCCGGGACTGTGCTGTAATGCTCCAGCAGTAGATCTTCGCGCGCGTGAAGATTGGCGGTGTCTTGGTTGCCGTCATCGGTCTGCAACTGCGGTTGCGGATAGCTCTGCGTCATCTGCGACAGCTCCTGCTGCTCTATCGCCGCGTTCGACTTCAGGTCCTCGCGCTTGCCCTTCACCCGCGCCGCGCCCACCATCACATCCTGCGCGCCGGCGAACATCTTGTTGCCCTCATGCCACTTGTTGGTCGGCCCGTCTTCCTTTTTCAGGGCGGTGTTCAAAACGCCGCCCATCAGGAAGCAGAAGTAGAAGAAGATCAGCACAAACCCGAACAGGCCGCCGAGAAATACGATCACGCCCCGCGCGTTGACGTCCGTCGTCTCATAACCCAGCTCCGCGCTCTCCGCACCGGGATTCGGGTAGGGATAGGTGTCTCCGGAGCCCGTAGGCCGATCGCCGGTCGTGTTCTCGTCGTTCCTGTTCTCAGTGGGCATGTTCAGGCTCCAGCATCTCCTCAAGGTGAGGATCGTTGATGTTGACCAGCGGCCGCGCCATCAACTGGGTAAAGTAGTAGGCCGCCCACAGGCTCATGACCGCCAGTGGCACCGTCACGTAGGCGAAGATGCCCCAGTTCTCAGCGAACAGCCGTCCCGCTGAATCGCGGAAGTTCGGCTCGATCAGCCAGAACATGTCCAGGCACCGCGCGAAGATCATGAAACAGCACAACCATGTCAGGCGGCGCTTGTCCCGCTTCAGGTCGCGCGAGAGCAGCAGGCAGAACGGGATCAGCCAGTGGCAGACGAAGTCCGCCGTGCACACCCAATACCAGCCCCCGCGGATCCGCGAGAGGTACCAGGGAATCTCGTCCGGCACGTTGCCCGCCCAGATAATCAGAAACTCCGCGAAAGACAGGTAAATGTTGAGCATCACAAACGCGAATGCCAGCTTACCCAGGTCGTGCTGCTCGGTCGTCCTGAGCAGCGTCTTCATCGGCTCGACCCTGGACAGCTTAACCACGGTCAGTATGCCGAGCGCCAGCACCGCGAAGCCTTGCCCGACCAGGAACTGCAAGCCCCAGATGGACGAGTACCAGGTCACGTCCAGCGACATGATCCATAGGAGCGCACCATCCGTTAGCAAAACCACATACAGGAAGATGCTTGGGCCGGACAGGTTCTCAAAGCGGATCCGCCACTTGTCGTAGCTCGCCATCGTGCCGCGCGCGGGGTCTGCGTCCCGCTCCAGCGACCACTTGTTCAGCAGGTACATCAGCAGGATCAATATCCCGAAGATCAGTACCGTCTGGATTATCGCGCTGGTGGGGTTCAGCATCGTGTGCTTGGCGTTCGCGGTAAGCTGCTGTTCCTTGTCCATGATCCCGAGCGCATTGGCCGTCTTGGTAGCTGCCGCGTTGGGATACGCCCACCACTGGTACAGACGTCCGCCGAAGACGAATACCGGCACGATCATTAGTGCCACCAGCGGCAGTGTGCGCGTCATCGCCTCCAACGGCCGCCGCAGCAGCATGCCCCACTTGCCGCCCGACACGTACTGCAGCATCAGCATCGCCAGGCCGCCGCCCGCGAACGCGAAGCAGCACATGAAGCCCAGCAGGTACGCCCGCAGCATATGCGTCTTGCCCCCGTATGGAATCAGAAACACCAGCGACACCAGCGCCGAAGCCGCGAACACCACCAGCGCCCGCGTCCGCCACAGGGTCAGCGTCGCCACCGAGTTCAGCTCGGCCGGCAACGTCTGCGGCCCGTGGCTCTCGTACTTCCTCATCTCGTGTTCTACGTGTTCAGATGCCATGCTGTTCAGGCCTTCGGTCTATCGATTTTGATCCCGCGGTTGCGTCCAGCTTCAATCCGTTCTGTCGCGCGCTTTATTGCTTCGGCGGCGCCGGATATCCGGTGCTCGTCTGACTCTTCATGTAATCCGGTCCGCCCGGCTCCGGAATGCGCGCCTGGCCCTTGCCGATGTTCGCCGGAGGAATCACGTACAGGTCGCCATCCGGGGTGCCCGTCACTGAGGTCGGCGGCAGCCCCCACTCCATCGCAAAGTTCGGGTTATCAAACCCTGCGTTCTTCGTAATCTCCGTCAGCGGCTGCGGATGCTCGCCCGCCGGCACATCGCCCGGCTGCGCATTCTGGCTCAGCTGCAGCGCCTTGATGTACGCCACCACCGACCAGCGCTCTGCCGGCGTCAGTTGCGCAGAGTAATCAGGCATCGAGCCATACCCGTTCGTGATCACGTTGTAAAAGTGGCCGAGCGGCGCCGCGTTCAACCGCGCCGTATGGAAGTTTCCCGCCTTGGAATAGCCGCGCTGCACAATCATTCCCACACCATTGCCCACGCGCGAGTGACACGGGGTGCAGTACACGTTGTAGCGCTCCTGCCCGCGCGCCAGCACGTCCAGCGTCACCGGGAACGGCATCGCCGAGCCCTCTACGCCGTTCACCAGCCCGGTATAGAAGTAGCTATCCTCGTGCAACTGCCCGCGCGCCACCGTGTTCTCCACCTGCGGCCGCACCGACCGCCCGTCCGCGTAGAAGGTCGTCCCGCGCTGCGGATAGAACTTCGGCTGGTTATGCATGTCCTGGCGGCAGCCCGCCAGCCCCAGCACACCCAGCATCGCCAGCGCCGCCCCGGCTGTTCGTTCCAACGTGACCCCCTGCAACCTGCTCCGCGATCCCTGTCTCAATGGTCTACCTCCACCACGGAAACCGCGGGGAACTGCTCCAGAAATGCCCTGGTCCCGGTCGCCGAGAACTTCGGGTCGAACGCCTCGATGCACAGGAAGAACTTGTCCGTCGTCGCGCCCGAGCGGAAGTTCGGCGCGTTGAACACCGGGTGATACAGCTGCGGCAACCCATTCAGCGCAATCATCCCGAATGCCGCCGAAAGCCCCGAGAACAGAATCGTCCACTCGTACGCCGGAATGATGAACGCCGGCCAGCTGAAAAGCGCCCTGCCCGCGATATTGAGCGGGTAGCTCCACACGTTGATCCAGGTCTCCATCAGGAACGCCGTCGTTACGCCCATCAGTCCGCCCAGCAAGCACACCAGCGGCACTCGCGTCTTGGTGAACTCGAGCGCCTCCGCCGCCTCTTCGACCGGGTATGGCGTATAGCACTCCATCCTCCGGTACCCCTCGCGGCGCGCCATCTCCGTCGCATGCACCAGGTCCGTCGGCGTGTTGAACTCCGCCAGCAGCCCGTAAATTCCTTCCCGCGGTACGGCCATTAGACAGTCTCCTCAATCACCGTTTCCGAGTCCGCGCCGCCCCGCCGTACCTTCGTCTGCGGCAGCATCATCCTGATCTCCGACATCGGAATCATGGGCAGGAAGCGCACGAACAGGAAGAACAGCGTCGTGAACAAGCCCATAGTCCCGACGTAGATCATGTAGTCCCACTTGGTCGCGCGATACGTTCCCCAGCTCGACGGCAGGTAATCGCGATAGAGGCTCGTCACGACAATCACGAAGCGCTCAAACCACATGCCGGTATTCACCACGATCGAGATGAAGAACAGCCAAGCCACGTTCACACGCAGCTTGCGGCTCCAGAGAGAAGTCAGCGGAATCACGATGTTGGTCGCGATCAGGATCCAGTACGCCCAGCCCATCGGCCCGAACATCCGGTTCCACATCATGAAGAACTCCCAGTGGCTGGCCGAGTACCAACTCATGAAGACCTCCATGCCATACCCATAGGCCACGATCCCGCCCGTCGCCAGCATCACCTTGGCCATATTGTCCAGGTGTCGCAGCGTGACCAGGTCCTCCATGTGGTAGAACTTCCGGATTGGAATGGCCAGGGTCAGCACCATGGCGAATCCTGAATACACCGCGCCGGCGACAAAGTAGGGCGGGAAGATCGTCGTATGCCAGCCTGCCAGTGCCGCCACCGCGAAGTCGAAGCTGATGACCGTATGCACCGAGAGCACCAGCGGCGTTGAAAGCCCGGCCAGCAGCAGGCTCGCCGACTCATACCGGATCCAGTGCCGCGTCGAGCCGCGCCAGCCCAGGCTCAGCATCCCGTAGAAGTACTTCGCCAGCGGCATCGTCGCGCGATCCCGCAGCGTGCCGAAGTCCGGAATCATCCCGATATACCAGAACACGATCGAGATCGTCGCGTAGGTCGACACCGCGAACACGTCCCACGCCAGCGGCGAACGGAACTGCGGCCACACGTTCATCGTGTTCGGGTACGGAAACAGCCAGTACGCCAGCCACGGCCGGCCGACGTGGATCAGAGGGAACATCCCCGCGCATACCACCGCGAAGATCGTCATCGCCTCCGCAAAGCGATTGATCGAGTTTCGCCACGTCTGCTTGAACAGCAACAGAATCGCCGAGATCAGCGTGCCCGCGTGGCCGATACCGATCCACCACACGAAGTTGATGATCGCGAAGCCCCATGCGCCCGGAATCGTGACGCCCCAGATCCCCACGCCCTTCAGGAACAGCCACGTCACACCGATCGCCAGCAGCGTCGCCACGCCGCCCGCCACCATCAGCCCGAAGAACCAGCCCAGCGGCGTGTTCGACGTCAGCACAATACCCGCGATCTTCTGCGTTACCGACTTGAAGTTATGGCCCGGCGCAATCACCGCATACTCGCCCGTCACCGGGTCCAGCATCGGGTCGACCGCAGGGTCGTGCATGGGAGATTGAGTAGCCATCTATGCCAGCTCCGGGTTCGGGTTGATGACACCAGCCGTGTACGTCGTGCGCGGCTTGTAGTTCAGGTCCGCAAGCACCGGGTAATTGCGCTCTTGCTGCTTGCGCCGCGCCACCTTGCTCGCCTTATCGTTCTGGTTGCCGAAGATGATCGCGTCCGTCGGGCATGCCTGCTGGCACGCGGTCACGATCTCGCCGTCGCGCACCGCGCGATTCTCCTTGTCGGCCTCGATCTTCGCGTATTCGATCCGCTGCACACAGTACGTGCACTTCTCCATCACGCCACGCGACCGCACCGTGACATCCGGATTGCGCATGAACTTCAGGCTCTCCGTGTCATAGTCCGAGTACAGCAGGAAGTTGAACCGGCGCACCTTGTAGGGGCAGTTGTTCGAGCAGTACCTCGTCCCCACGCAGCGGTTGTACACCATCGTGTTCAGGCCTTCAGGCGTATGCACCGTCGCGCCCACCGGGCAGACCAGCTCGCAGCCCGCGTTCTCGCAATGCTGGCAGGCCATGGGCTGGAAGAACGCGCGCGGCGCCGAGAGATCGCCCTCGAAGTACGTGTCGATGCGGATCCACTGCATGATCCGCCCGATCTTCACCTGTTCGCGCCCCACCACCGGCAGGTTGTTCTCGGCATAGCACGCCACGATGCACGCGTTGCAGCCCACGCAGCTGTTCAGGTCGATCGACATGGCCCAGGCGTTCTGCGTCACCTGCGACGACACATCGTGATGACCGTAGTACCACTTGTCGCCCGAGAGGCTGTCTTCCCGCTTCGGATCCTCGCCCTGCGGCCCATACCCGACCTTGTCAACCATCGTCCCGCTCGCGCCTTCATGCGAGTAGTCCGGCTTGGCCTTCGCCTCGGCCAGCGTCGCATAGCGGATGATCGACCGCTCCTGCGCCTCGTGCCCCGCCAGCGAGTAGGTGCCGGTCTTGTCCGACAGCTTCTGCTCCAGGTCATGCTGCGCGTACTGCCCGCGATGCTCGATCGAGTGCACCTTCGTCACGCACAGGTCGTACGTCCCCTTGCCGCGCGTCACCTTCAGCCCGCTCGCCATCAAAGGAGCGTCGCTGGTCCGCAGCGTGTACGCGTTGAAGCCAACGCCTGAACCCACACGTCCCGCCTCGCTGCGCCCATGGCCCAGGTACACCGTCACCACGTCGTCCGGATGCCCGGGCACCGCCAGCACCGGTGCAATCACCTTGCGCCCGTTCAGCTCCAGCTCGATCGCCTCGTTCTCCGCGATCTTCAGCCGCTCCAGCGTCACCAGGCTCATCAGCGCGGCGTTGTCCCAGCTCATGCTGGTCACCTGCTTGGGCAGCTCCTGCAGCCAGCCCACGTTGGCGTAACGTCCGTCGTAGATCGATGGGTCGGCCCTGAACGCGATTTCAATACCGCCGCCGCTCGCCGCAGGCGTTGTCTGCATGCTGCCTGCGCCACCACCGCCCGGAGTCTTGCCCCCGCCCGCAGACGCCGTGCCTTCCACCCAGCCATCGTGCAGCGCCTTGCGCCAGGCAGCCTCAAAGCCGCCGGTCCCTTGCGATTTGATGTAGGTCTTAGCGTTCGCCAGCACGGCGTCGTACGCGGACGCCTGCGGATCGTCGAGCAGGCTCTGCAGCACGTCGTGCGCGCTTTTGCCCGTATACAGCGGTTCGATCATCGGCTGAATGATCGTGATCGTGCCGTCATACGCGCGCGCATCGGACCAAGACTCCAGATAATGCGCCTTGTTGATATGCCACGTCGCAACCGTCCCCGTCTCGTCCACGTGCGAGCCCAGCGACGCCGTCACCGGCACGTTGTTCATTGCGGCCGCAAACTCCAGGTCCGCCGGAGCCGAGTACACCGGGTTCACGCCCAGCATCACCAGCCACTGCACCTTGCCGGCTCGCATGTCGGCAACCAGCGCCCGCAGGTCGTCCCCTTGCACACTCGGCAGCGGCGCAACCGTCTCGCCGTACACTACCGTTCTGCCTACCGCGCCCAACTGCTGGTTCAGCGCAAACGCCGCCGCATGTACCGCCGGGGAAGCCTGCTCACCCGGGATCACCACACACTTGCCGCCCGCGGCTTTCAGATCCTGCTGCAGCGCCGTCATGAACTTCGCCGCATCCGGATTCGAGACGCTTCCACCCGCGCCGCTCACCAATGCCTGCGCGAACCCCGCGATCTCGCTCGGCTTCAACGCCAGCCGATGATCCGCCTTGAATCCCGTCACCGTCGGCATGCTCTCGACGACGTACATTCGGTTCATCGGCTTGGCTTCCGCCCCGGCCGCCTCTTCCGCGTCAAACCGGTGCCGCTCCGCATACGCCGCGGCCATCGGCAGGAAGCCCGGAAACTGGATTCCGCCCAGAAAATCCGCATCGAGCGACAGGATCACGTCCGCGTTCTCGAGCTTATACTGCGCATCCGCAAAGCTGCCGAACGCCGCCTTCGAAGCCGCCATCGCCGAATCGCGATTCACCGGATCCCACTGCACCAGCTTGGCGTTGGGGTACGCCTTCGAGACCGCCTGCCACTGCCCGGCCAGCGTCGGAGACGTGATCGTCTCGCTCAGGAAGTACACTCCCTGCCCGCCCTGGGTCTTCTTGATCGCCGCCGTCAGCGCGTCCTGGAACGCCTGGAACGTCGAAGTCGCGCCTCGGAACAGCACCTCTTTCGACCGGTCCGGATCGTACAGGTCAAGCAGCGTTCCCTGCGTGATCGCATCCGACCTGCCCTTGGACATCGGGTGATCCGGATTGCCCTCCAGCTTGATCGGCCGGAACGCATCCGACTTCACGATCACCGGAATCGCTCCCGTCGGGAACGGGTGCGCCGTCGCAAAGTACATCGGGCGGCCCAGCACCAGGTCCTCCGGCTGCCTTATATAAGGATAGATCTCCTCGTCGGGCTGCTTGGTGCAACCCGCCAGCCCGGCCAGCGCCAGCGACGCGCCCATCACCTTCAGAAACCCGCGCCGCGAGACCGCATCCACCCACTCGCCCTGCATCGCCTGCCTGGGAAACTCCTCCTGCATCAGGTCATTGAACTCTTGCGTCGCCGCCAGTTCATCCAGATTCTTCCAGAAGCGCCGCCCCGTCTGCCCCGCCAGCTTCGCCCGCACTGCATCCAGCGTCAACTTCGGTGCCGGCGCCGCAGCGATGCTTGTCACCACCTGTGCCTTGGTCTCCACGTTGTCCTTCAAGAACTCGCTTTGCTCGCTCATCGGTGGCACACCTCGCAGCTCGCCAGCTCATTCGCCGTGCGGATGTGGTATTGCGCCGTCAGGTACTTGCCCAGGGCCTCCTGGCTGGTGAACTTCGTATAGTTCGCCGGCAGCGGGATCCCGCTCGCCGGAGGCTGATCGCTGTACGTCTTGCTGTCGCCCTCCGTCGGCCGCGGCTGCATCTGCGTTCCCGACTGCATCTTGCCGTCGCCGCCCGGCGTGCGCTCTACCAGCTGCAGCATTGCGATCTCAGGCCCGTGCCCGTTTGGATCCTTGGTCGTGCAGTTCACAGCCTGCGCTGTGGGCACCCGCTCACCGTGCGGCCCGTAGCTGTTGGCCCCGCCGCTCCGCGGAGTCTCCGCGCACCACACCGGGCTGTCGCCCGAAGGCCCCTGCCACGCCATGTTGTAGATCTCGCTCGTCGGCCGCAGGTTCACCGCGGGATTGCGATGGCAGTTCAAACACCACTCCATCTGCAGCGAATTCTGCTGATACATCAGCGGCATCTCGTCTACGCGCCCGTGGCAGCTCGCGCAGCCGATCCCCTTGTTCACATGGATCTCATGGTTGAAGTACACGTAATCCGGCAAGTCGTGCACCCGTATCCAGTTGATCGACTCACCCGATGCCCAGCTGTGCCGCACGGGCTCGAGCAGCGCCGCGTTGGTCCATATCTGCGCATGGCAGTTAATACATGTCTTGGTCGGCGGAATTCCCGCATACGCCGCCTTCTCCACCTGCTGGTGGCAGTACTGGCACTGCAGCCCCAGCCCTTCCACGTGGTGCTTATGCGAGAACGGCACCGGCTGATCCGGCCGCTGGCCCTGCCGCGTCACCCACGGCGAGCGCTGCAGCGAGTTCAGCCCAACGCCCAGCGCGATCACGATCAACCCGGTGATCACCAGGCTTGCCCGGGCTAACGCGTTCGAACTGCGATCAAAAACCTGCGCCATGAGTCGCTTCCTGCTTCCTCTGCGTTTCGTTCTGTCCAATCCGGAGCCCGGCAGCTCCCCGGATATCGAGCCGGTGTCGAACCTAAAACCTGCCGTAAGAACTTCCAATATAGCAGTCCCGGTTACTTCCGATTACGCCCCCCGCCGGACACCGCCCAAAAATTCTCGAGCTGTTGCGATTATCGAAATGCCGCCTCGCCTTACGCAAAAGGACACGCCTTCTTGTTACCCGCAGCCGCCTATGGCCGACGTGTCGATCTTCGTCTCTTCGGTTCCCGGCTCAGTAGCCCGCGGTGGGCTCAAGCTCCTCGAAGCCCGGCAGCTCCAAAGCCCCGCTGCCACTTCGCGTCTCATCCATCTGCAACAGCAGTTCTCCGCGCCCAGCCGAGAAGACCAGAAGCAGCAGAAGCGACTCCGTCGTCTTCCACGCCAGCAGCGCCAGCGCGTTTACCGCCACAAAAAACAGCGCCAGGCACAGCACAGCCTGCGTCCTGCTGCGGTTCCTTGCAAAGACCCGCCACATCACCAGAGCCATGGGCAGCGCCACCGGGGCAAGATCGTACTCCATGATGCGCGGGTTCAACAGCATCACCCCGATCAGCAACAACGGCGCCCACTGCTTGAGCCGCAGGTCTCCGGCCAGGTACCTGCGCGAAAACCGGAACAGCACTCCGGCGACCGGAACCGCGTACAGCAGATACACCACCACCCAGGTCAGCTGGTACGGCACGCGATTGAACAGCAATCCCGCCGCGATCCCCGCAGGACTGCTGCTGAAGTCGCGGTTGTAGCTGAACTGCAGCTCCACCGCCTCCAGGTAATGATGAAACGCTGCCGGCCAGATCAGCGGTTGCACCGCAAACAACCCCACCCCGATCGCCGCACTCACCCCCGCCTCCTTCCACTGCCGCCGCGCCGAAAGCACCGGAATCGCCAGCAGGCTCAACCAAGGCGCCTTGAAGCACGAAGCAAACACCACCACCGCATAAAACGGCAGCCACCTGCCCCGCTTCCAGCCCACATAAGCCGCCCCCAGCACCAACCCATACAGCAGTACCGCGATGTTGCCGCTGAAGATCATGTCCTGCTCCAGCATGCCCGGGAAGAGGATCGACAGCGGCGCCAGCACCGCCAGCATCTGCCGCTCATCCCGCTCTGCCGCCCAGAGCCCCACCCGCACCATCAGCAGCGCACCTGCCGCATAGGCCATCCCGTAGAACGCGCATCCTGCCCACGACGGCATTCCCTCAACACAACGCATCAGCGGCAAGGTGATCGGCGAATACACATAGGTGTATGGCGTCGGCGCCTGCGGTAGCTGCGCCAGGCGAGCATGAAAAATCCGCTGCGCCGCCATCCCATCCTCATAAGGATCATCTCCCGCCTGCAACGAGATCAACGCCTTCTCATAGACGCGCAGGTCCCAACCCACTACATACGAAGGCCGCGCGCCCCAGACCGTCAGGCTGATCAGCACCGCAATCCACACCACAGCTGCTGCGCTTAAACGCCTGGCGTCAGGACCCATCGCTCATCCCTCCCCCTTCCATCCCGGATTTTTCGGTGCTTTTCGTGATCCTAGACGTGAATTCTCGACCGAAGTTGCCGATCGTGTCGCTGATTTACGTCTTGAATTCGCGTCATGTATCTAAGTCCCCCATCTATGACACACTTTCCTCCATGCCCCGCGCCGCAGCCCGACCCCGCCCGCCCGCCTACGACACCGACCAGGCCGTCGCCGCGCTCTCCGCCGCTGACCCCCGGCTCGCCCCCCTCATCTCCCGCGCCGGCCCCTTCACCCTCACCCTCTCGGCGTCCACCTCGCCCTTTGAGTCGCTGCTCCGCTCCATCATCTATCAGCAGCTGCACGGCAAAGCCGCCGCCGCCATCCACGCCCGGCTCCTCGCCTCCTTCGCGCCCGATCCAACCGCCCTGCTGTCAGCCGCCGCCTCTCCCGAGCCAAGCCTGCCGCTCCGCCTCGTCCACCCCACCGCCCAGCACATCCTCGACGCCCCGAACGAGCAGCTCCGTGCCGCCGGCCTCTCCCACAACAAGGCCCTCTCCGTCCGAGACCTCGCCGCCAAAACCCTCGACGGCACCGTCCCCACCCTGGCCCGCATCCGCCGCATGTCCGACGCCGACATCATCGACCACCTCACCCAGGTCCGCGGCATCGGCACCTGGACCGTGCAGATGTTCCTCATCTTCTCGCTCGGCCGCCCCGACATCCTCCCCACCAGCGACTACGGCGTCCGCAAAGGCTTCGCCCTCACCTTCACCGGCCTCAAGCCCACCGCCAAGGTCACTCCCGCCGACCTCCCCACCCCCGATCTCATGGAAAAGCGCGCCCGCAAATGGCACCCCTGGTGTTCCGTCGCCAGCTGGTACCTCTGGCGCGCCTGCGACCTCGCCGCGCCCGCGAAGTGAATCCCTCTTCCTGTTCTATTGAGACTATCCAGCGCGACCGTCACCCGCTGCGCACGACCCTGATGTGAAGACCAGGTCGCTTATCGTGGTCCCGGGGTTATCCTGACCCCACCCCCGATGCGTCTCCTCCGCCTGATCCTCGTCCTGATCCTCGCCGCGGCCCCTCTCTACGCCCAAAACCAGATCACCGCAATTGACCTGAGTACCCACTGGCTCATCTACGCCGGCAACAACCCCGCGTTCGCCGCACCATCGCTCGACGACACACAATGGCCCGCCATCACCCCCGGTTACCTCATCCCCATCCCGCCCGGCACCACCGATCTCTGGTACCGCGCCCACCTGACACTCCCACCCCACGCTCACGACCTCACGCTCGCCCTCCTGGCCGACAACCTCTCCGACCCCGGCTCTTGGGCCGGCTGTCCCGAGTTCTTCGTCAATGGCGTCCTGCTCGGCCAGGCCCGCGGCTTCCCGCAATGCTTCGCAATCAATCAGGACTTCCTCTGGTTTGCTATCCCCAACCAGTCGCTGCCATCGGGTGAGCTGGTGGTCGCCATCCACTTCGTCTTCCGCCAGAACAGCACGGCGATCGCGCACGGCGGTCTCCATGCCCACGCCCACCTGCTGCTCGCCCCATCGCTCCTGCTTGAAAACCAGCACAGCCTCTACCTCTTCCGCAACTACAGCTCGAACGTCACTCGCGCACTACTCGTCTGCCTCCTCCTCATCATCGTCATCGCATTCGCCCTCAACCTGCGCGAGGCCGCCGAGTACCGCGTCCTCATCGTCTTCCTCGTCGCTGACCTCCTCAACAATCTCCTGCTCTGCTCCAGGGCGCTGCCAGGCCTTCAGACTCGCGCCCTGTACAACGTCGTCGATGCAGCCGGTGACTTCGCCGCCGTGTTCAGCCTTATCTCGTTCTCTGAGTTCGTTCGCCTCGTACTCCGGGTGCGGCGTTCCTTTCCCCTCGTCGCTTACTACGTCGTCCTCGCCGGCTACACCGTCTTTGTGGTCTGGTTCTTCAGCAACCCCGCTACCTCCGACACCACCATCGCGTCGATCGCACTCGGCAGCGTCCTGCTCGCATTCCCCATCACCGCGCTTCTCCCCATCCCTGTGCTCTGGGCGTGGCGCCGCCGCGGCAACCAGGACGCGCTTCTCCTCTCCATCCCGCTCCTCGTCCGCTCCGTAGTCGCGTTTGACGACTGCTGGCGGCAGTTCACCTTCACCATCCTCCATCGCTCCTCCGCCCTGCTTCCCCCCATGCAATACGTCAACTGGTTTGAAGTCTCCGACATCACCTTTCTCATCACGCTCTTGATCTTCATCGTCGTTCGAACCGTGCGCATCGTCCGCGCCCGCGCGGCACTCGTCGCCGAAGTCCACGCTGCAAGATCCGTCCAGCAGCTCCTGCTCAACCGCTCCACCCAGCCCACCCCCGGCTTCCACGTTGAAACGGTTTACCTCCCGGCATCCGAGGTCGGCGGCGATTTCTTCCTCGTCTCCCCGGATCCCGTAAATAACTCGCTCGTCGTCATCGTTGGCGACGTCTCCGGCAAGGGCCTCACTGCCGCCATGCGCGTGGCCATGATCCTCGGCATCCTTCGCCGCGAGACATCACGCAATCCGGCTCAAGTTCTTCACTCCCTCAACCAGGCCCTCCTCGCCCAGACCGAGATGGGCTTCACCACCGCCTGCTGCATTCACCTCCAGCCCTCCGGCCGCTACACCTTTGCCAACGCCGGCCACATCGCCCCCTACCTGGGCGGCCTCGAGATCGAAGCTCCACCCGCCCTTCCCCTCGGCCTCGACTCCGGCCAGGCCTACGACGTACTCGAAGGCCATATCCTCCCCGCGCAGACGCTCGTTCTCCTGTCCGACGGCGTTCCCGAAGCCCGCAACCCCCAGGGCGCGCTGTACGGCTTTGACCGCCTCTCCACCCTCACCCTCCGGTCCGCTGCCCACATCGCCGCCACCGCGCAGGCCTTCGGCCAGGAAGACGACATCACCGTCCTCACCATCGCTCTCGCCTGACCCATCGAGCCGCGAGAACCTCCCAGGACGGCTAGGGTTATCCTCTTCCTACACCTCGCCCATGCTCTCCTCCGCGCCAACCCGCCGCGCCGCCCATCTCATCGGTGCCCTCTTCACCGCCCTGCTCGCCTGCGCCCCATACGCCCTCCCCCAGCCTTCCCCCAAAACCCACCTCCAAAAGCAGATCCAGAGCAACATTCAGGACAAACTCCGCGCCGAACACATCGAACCCAATCCCGACCACACTCCCGACGTCGGCATCGACCCCGACGCCGACCTCGACCTCCATCCCGACACTCCCGCCGCCCCGCTCCCGCCCACCATCGCCCCGCCCTTCGGCGACCGCCTCCCCCTCGCCGGCACCTGGCTCCTGCATCGCGGCGCCCTGCCCGACGGCGCATCCCCCACCCTCGACGACTCCGCCTGGACCCAGGTCCAGACCTCCCGCCCGCTCTTCACCTACATGCTCTTCAACCTCAACGAAATCTGGTACCGCCGCCACATCCGCCTCGCCCCCGGCACCCACGGCCTCGCCATCACCCTCGCCGACTTCGGCGGCAGTTACCGTGTCTTCGCCAATGGCATCGAACTCGGCGGCCACGGCCGCATGTCCAACCACGGCGAATACCTCATCGCCCGCTCCGACACCTTCTCCATCCCCGACTCCGCCCTGCCCACCCAGTCGCAGCAGGACCTCACCATCGCCATCCACGCCTTCGTGGGCACCGTCGACCGCGCCGAATTTACCCTGCGCGACGGCATCGCGCCCGCCACCACTGTCTTCCTCGGCCCCGCCAACCTCCTCTACCGCGATCAGCAGACCTACTTCAATACCGGCTACCAGGAGAGCCCCACCTTCCTCGCCCTCTGGGGAGTTCTGCTCGTCCTCGCCATCGCTCTCTCCCTCCTTATCCGCGGCGTTCCCCTCTACCCCATCCTGGCCGTCATCGCCGGCGGCCATCTCCTCTCCCGCCTGCTGCTCGACTTCGCCGAATTCCACTACTACTCCCATACCCACTGGCTCACCTGGCCCATCTATCTCGGTCTCATCGCCTCCGCCCTCGGCGCACTCGAGCTCGCCCGCACCATCGCCGCCGTCCGCCGCCGCCGCTGGTTCATCGCCGTTGAGGTCGTCTACGTCCTCGCCCAGTGTTCCCTCATCCTCGCCGCGCTCGGCGCCGTCTCCTACCTCGTCTCGGCCGTCCTCACCCGCGGCGCCGAATACCTCTGGCTCGCCGTGCTCTCGCTCATCGTCATCGTCGGCCTCTCCCGCCGCAAGCAGGACGCAGCCATCATCGCCGGCGCCACCGGCCTCTACCTCTTCTATCTCGCCCTCTTCAAAGCCCTTCCCTACCTCGTCTTCGACTACCCCGTCCTCACCCACCTCCAGCACACCCTCCTCGACAAAGTTCATCCCGGCGAGATCCTCAACCTCGTCGTCATCGTCGCCTATCTCACCGTCATCATCGTCCACACCCTGCGCATCATCCGCGAGCGTGCGACCATCGCCACCGAGATCGAAGCCGCCCGCACCATGCAGCAGCTTCTGCTCGCCCGCTCCTCCGAGCCCACCCCCGGGTTCCTCGTCGAAAGCGCCTACCTCCCCGCGGGCGAGGTCGGCGGTGACTTCTTCCTCATCGCGCCCACACCCGGCGGCGGCCTCTTCGCCATCATCGGCGACGTCTCCGGCAAGGGCCTGCGCGCCGCCATGCGCGTCTCCATGATCCTCGGCGTGCTCCGCCGCGAGCCCTCCCGCTCCCCCGAAATCGTCCTCTGTTCGCTCAACGAAGCGCTCCTCACCCCCACCGGCGGCCCCGCCGACGCCGGCTTTACCACCGCTTGCGCCGTCCAGATCGATGCCTTCGGCCACTTCACCATCGCCAACGCCGGCCACCTCTCGCCCTACCTTGTCACCTTCCAGAACGGCCCTGTTCAGAACGGCGCCCAGCAGTTCACCAGCCGCGAACTCATCACACCGGCCGCCCTGCCCCTCGGCCTCGCGCCAGACCAGATCTATGAAACCCTCACCGGCCAGCTCCTCCCCACCCAGCGCCTCGTTCTCCTCTCTGACGGCGTCGCCGAGGCTCGCTCCCCCAAAGGCGAGCTCTACGGCTTCGACCGCGTCCTGCCGCTGGTCCTGCGCTCCGCTCACGAGATCGCCACCACCGCCCTCCGCTTCGGTCAGGAAGACGACATAACCGTTCTCACCCTCGCCCGCTCCGCCATGCCCACCCACCCACCACCCCCACCTCCTCGCCCAGCAGCTCTTCCTCCACCTCCTCGTCCCACACCCACACCTCCACCCCCGCCCCCACCCTTGTCGTCCTGAGTGACCCACCTCTGTCCTGAGCGTTTCCCACCCCGCGTCCTGAGCGTTCCCCACCCTTTGTCATCCTGAGCGAAGCGCCGCAGGCGCGCAGTCGAAGGACCTGCATCTCCCCCCGCGAACGCCCCCAACTCCCCAATAGTTGCAGCCCCTCTACGCCTCTCGGACGATCGTTTTACGCCACAATATCCACAGTAACCGCCAAACTTTAGTAACCACCGCCCCCGGAGTCCATGATGCGCACCACCTCCATCACCCCCGTCCTGCTGCCTGCAATCGGCCTCCTGCTGCTCGCCGTTCTCACCGGCTGCGCGGTTACCGCGGTCACTACCGCGGCGCCCACCCCTGAACCCGCCGCCGCCATGACCGGCACGGTCTACGCCGGCCAGTCGTCGCTTCCCGGCGCCCACGTCTATCTCCTCGCCGCCTCCACCGCCGGCTATGGACAGCCCTCCCCATCGCTCCTCAGCGGCACCGCCACCGGCAACGCCGACGCCACCGGCGGCTACGTCATCGCCGACTCCTCTGGCCGCTTCACCATCCCCGCCGTCTTCTCCTGCGCCTCCACTACCCAGGTCTTCCTCTACGCGCGCAGCGTCGCCAATCCCGCCGCCAGCCTGCTCGCGCCCATCGGGGACTGCCCCACCCTCAGCTCCACCCCCGCCGCCGCCCCGTCCATCGTCATCAACGAAGCCACCACCGTCGTCGCGGCCTACAGCTTGGCAGGCTTCGCCACCGACGCCACCCACATCGCCAGCTCCGGCTCAATCCCAGCCCAGGCCGGCCTCGCCAACGCCTTCCTCACCGCCGCCAACCTCCTCTCGAGCGGCCTCGTCCTCGCTACCACACCCGCCGGCAACGGCATCATCCCGCAGCGCACCCTCAACGGCGTCGCCAACATCCTCCACACCTGCGTCGCGTCCTCTGGACCCACCTCCGCCGCCTGCACCACCCTCTTCGCCAACTCCCAATCCAAAGGCACCACCGGCACCGCCCCCACCGAAACTGCCACGGCCGCCATCAATATCGCTCACTTTCCCGGCGCCGCCACTGCCGCGCTCTTCGCCATTCCCGCCCCCGGCGCGCCCTTCCAGCCCGGCTTCATCACCCCGCCCAACGACTTCACCGCAGGCATCACCTACACCGGCGGCGGCCTGAACGCACCCTACGCCGTCGCCATCGACGCCTTTGGCGACCCCTGGTTCGCCAACCTGAACGACTCCAGCGTCACCAAGCTCTCGCCCTTCGGCGTTCCCTTCTCGCCCTCCGGCGGCTACACCAACGGCAATCCCGCCGGCCCGGTCGGCATCTCCATCGACGTCGGCGGCAGCGTCTGGATCGTCGAAGCCGTCTCCAGCAGCATCACCAAGTACGCCAGCTCCGGAGCCCTGCTCTCGCCCTCCACGGGCTACACCGGCGGCGGCATCCGCATCCCCCAGGCCATCGCCTCCGACGCCCTCGGCAACATCTGGATCGCCAACTACTTCAGCTCCGTCTCCGAGTTCTCCAACTCCGGCATTGTCGTCTCGCCCTCCAGCGGCTACACCACCGGGGGCCTCAATGAACCCATCGGCATCGCCATCGATGCCAGCGGCTCCATCTGGGCCGCCAACGCCGCCGATACCATCAACAGCGTCACCAAGCTCTCCAACACCGGCTATCCCCTCTCCCCGCCCTTCGGCTTCACCGGCGGCGGCCTCAGCCGCTCCGGAGCCATCGCCATCGATGCCAACGGCAACGCCTGGGTCACCAACCGCCTCGGGAACACCGGCAACTCCATCTCCGAGCTCGCAAACTCCGGCGCGCCCATCTCCCCCGCCACCGGCTTCACCGGCGGCGGCCTCAGCTTCCCCTTCTCCATCGCCGTCGATGGCGACGGCAACATCTGGGTCGCCAACTTCGGCAACTACACCGTCACCGAGCTCTCCAACGCCGGCACGCCGATATCCCCCGCCACCGGCTACATGAACTCCGCCTTCGACAAGCCCTCCAGCATCGCCATCGACGGCTCCGGAAACGTCTGGGTCGCCAACTCCGGCGCCGTCACGGTCACCGAGCTCATCGGCGCCGCCGCGCCCGTCGTCACGCCCCTGTCCCTCGGCGTCAAGAACGCCTCGCTCGGCCTCCGCCCCTGATCCCGCGCCGAAGCCGTCGTGCGTGGTATCTCTGTTTGTCTCTCGTAGGGGAAGCTGCTGTCCCGTCGCCGCTATACCGACCCGCGAGTCCCCTCTGCGTTAGTGGTTGCCGCAACGCCCTACCCGCGCCGCGCGCCCGGTAAGCACACTTCGTTGAAATCTGCTTTCCGGTACCATCAAACTGGTAGAACCATGTCCGAATCAAACTCAGGCACGGCCCCAAGACACATGGCGAAATCGCAAACTAAACCCCGCACTCTCGCCACACCCGAGCTTCCCCCCACGCCGCCCGACCGCTTCGTCTGCGTGCACGGCCACTTCTACCAGCCACCGCGCGAAAATCCCTGGCTCGAGACCGTAGAGGTCCAGGAATCCGCCGCGCCGTATCACGACTGGAACGACCGCATCACCGCGGAGTGTTACGCCCCCAACGGAGCCTCGCGCATCCAGAATCGCCAGAACGAGATCGTGCGCATCGTCAACAACTACGCCCGCATGAGCTTCAACTTCGGCCCCACGCTTCTCGGTTGGCTGCACGACAAAGCCCCCCGCACCCACCAGATGATCCTGGACGCGGACCGCGCCTCGGCCGCCCGCTACAGCGGCCACGGATCGGCCCTCGCGCAGGTCTACAACCACATGATCATGCCGCTAGCCAGCACCCGCGACGCCATCACGCAGATCCGCTGGGGTATCGCCGACTTCGAACACCGCTTCGGCCGCAAGCCCGAAGGCATGTGGCTCGCCGAAACCGCCGTCAACCGGCATGTGCTCGACCTCATGGCCGCCGAAGGCATCAAGTTCACCATTCTCGCCCCGCTGCAGTGTGCCCGCGTCCGCAGTCTCGACGCCACCGCCGGCAAGCAGCCGCCCTGGACCGAGACGCCCGGCGCCTCCGTTGACCCCGCCCAGCCCTACCTCGTCAACCTCGACGAAGGCCGCTCCATCGCCATCTTCTTCTACGACGGTCCCGCCTCGCGCGCCATCGCCTTTGAAGGCCTGCTCGACTCCGGCGAAAAGTTCGCTGAGCGGCTGCTGCGCAACTTCTCGAACAACACCGGCCCCGATCAACCCGCGCAGCTCTCGCACGTCGCCACCGATGGCGAGTCCTACGGCCACCACCACAAGCACGGCGAGATGGCCCTCTCCTTCGCCATGCACTACATCGAAGAGCAGCATCTCGCCACGCTCACCAACTACGGCGAGTTCCTGGAAAAGTTCCCGCCCACATGGGAGGCCGAAGTCGTCGAAAACACCTCCTGGTCCTGCGCGCACGGCATCGAGCGCTGGCGCTCCGACTGCGGCTGCAACGGCGGCAAGCCCGGCTGGAACCAGCAGTGGCGCAAGCCGCTTCGTGACGCCCTCGACTTCCTCCGCGACTCCATCGCGCCGCTCGCCGAGAAGGTCGCCGCGCCTCTGCTCAAAGACCTTTGGGCCGCCCGCGACGCCTACATCCAGATCGTCCTCAACCGCGAAGACCCCATCCGCTCCGCCGACGCCATGCGCAGCTTCTTCAGCGCGCACGCCACTCGCGAGCTCACCTCCGCTGAGCGCTCCATCGCCCTCCAGCTCATGGAGATCCAGCGCCACGCGCAGCTCATGTACACCTCCTGCGGCTGGTTCTTCGACGAGATCTCCGGCATTGAAACCGTCCAGATCATCGCCTACGCCGGCCGCGTCATCCAGCTCGCCGCCCAGCTCTTTGGCGCCCCGGGCGAGGCGCTCGAACCCGAGTTCCTGCGCATCCTGGCCCAGGCCAAACCCAACGTCAGCGATCTCAAGGACGGTTCGGAGATCTACACCCGCTACATCAGCGGCATGAAGATTGGCCTCGAGCAGGTCGCCGCTCACTACGCCATCTCCTCCGTCTTCCGCAACTACCCCGAAGATGGCGAGCTCTTCTGCTTCGAAGTCCACCGCGACTACCACGAGGTCTTCACCTCCGGCCGCGGACAGGTCGCACTCGGCCGCGCCCGCATCCGCTCCCGCATCACCGAGGAAGCCGAAGACGTCTGCTACGCCGTCCTCCATCTTGGCGATCAGAACCTCTCCGCCGCCGTCCGCCGTTACACCCCATCCGACTCCGCCGCCTTCTTCGCCTTCACCACCGACGTCCGTAATGCCATCCGCCGCGCCAACCTGCCCGAGATCATCCGCCTCATCGACCGCTTCTTCGCCCACACCGCTCCCACCACTGACGCCCCCGCGCACCTGCACCTCAACCCCACCGAGCCCGAGCCCGGCCAGACCGCGTCCGCTCCCGGCGCGGTCGCGGCCAACATCGCCCACACCGTCACTCCTCCGCCCGGCGAACACGTCCACCCCGCTGTACCCGAGGAGTTCGGCCCCTCCACCGCGGCCACCTCCTACTCCCTCACTTCGCTCTTCGCCGACGAGCAGCACCGCATCCTCCGCACCATCCTCAACCAGACCGTCGGCGAGATGGAGAGCTCCCTGCGCAAGATCTACGAGGACCACGCCTCGCTGCTCAACTTCCTCACCGAGTCCGGCATGAACCCTCCGCCAGCGCTGGCCCTCGCCGCCAGCTTCGCCATCAACGCGAGCCTGCGCCACGCCATCGAAGCCGAGCCCTTCGACCCCGAGGTCGTCGCCGACCTGCTCGCCCGCAGCTCCCTCAACCACGTCACACTCGACGCCACCATCCTCGCCTTCTCCGCCGGCCAGCGCATGAAGCGCGCCATGGTCAAGCTGGAGGCCTCGCTCGAATCCACGCCCTACACCGCGCTGCTCGCCCTGCACGAGGCGCTCTCCGTCGCCGACATCATCCGCTTCATGCCCTTCGAAGTCGTCATCTGGCAGGCGCAGAACATCTGGAACGATCTCCTCCGCCGCATTGATAACGACTACATCTCGCCGGAGTGGAAGCAGGATTTCAAGAAGCTCGGCCTCGCCATGAACATCGCCGTAGACGAACTCGTCATCGAAGAAGGCGTCTCCGCCTTCTAAGCCCGACAACCTTCGTAACACCAGAACGCCCGTCACCAAAGGCCTGTCATTCTGACCCGAAGGCGAAGAATCTCGGTATTTAGCCGTCGCTTGTTCCGCCTTGGTCCATCACCATTGCGCGCCGTACACTGCCCCGCCTAACCCTTCAAAGCTGAAGCCCGCACCATCAACTCCGCCAGCGCAACTCCACCGGCCCGCTCAACGGATGCTCCCCCTTGCCCGTCAACCGCGCCTGCTTCAACGCGAAGTACCACTTCGCCGGCTTATCTGCATCATCGATCAACATCAGCGCCGGATGATATCGCAAGCCTCGCGCCTGCTCGATCATCGTCTCCTGATCCTGGCGCACAAACTTCGCGCCAAAATAAGTCGCAATGGAAGTAACTCCTGGCACCGAATAAAAAATATTCCACGCTGCAACCACATCAATCCTGCAAGTAGCCGCAGTCAGCGGAGTTACAGTAGTCAAACTCGAGAACCACTTATCCCCGCAGCGGATCGTCTCATACCTGCGATTGGGCAGTTGGAAATCAATCTGCGTCGTGATCGGCTCGCCGTAGACACCCAGCAGCTTGTATGGCGCGGAGTTACCGCTCGGCGCATGCGCGCTCATCCGGAACCCCGCCGGAATTGGCTCGAAATGTTTCACCTTCTCATGAATCGATGCCTTCGACCGCCACCACCACGCCTGGTGCACAAACGGCCCGTGCGCCGGATCCATTAATCCGATAATTCCGTGATCTACATTGCACGGTAAGTCCGCGGCTAGGTGGGCCATGCGGAACTTACTCGAAAACTTAGGCAGCTCCGGCACCTGACTTACTTCCCGAGTAACTCGCCCCGCGCCCGGCTCCGGAAGATACACCCACGCATATCCATCTTTTTCCACGCACTGATAACTCGCCGCGTAGATCTTCTCCGGCTGCAGGATATCTGACCCCGTCAGCGATGGTATTTCCCGGCACTGACCCGAGCACGGCTCGAACTTCCAACCGTGGTATTTGCACTGCACCGTCTCCCCGTCAAACCATCCCACCGACAGCGGTATCCCGCGATGCGGACAAAGGTCCTTCATCGCAAAGATGCTCCCATCCCACTTGCGTCCCAGCAGCAACGGAACCCCCAGCAGCAGCGCCGTGGTCATCTTGCCCGTCTTCAGCCGCTCCGCCCGCAGCGCCGGGTACCAATCCCCAAAGATCAGCTCCGCCGACGGCCCCGCACTGTTCGCCTCGCTCACCTCTCCATCATAGAGTCGCGGCCGCCCCATCCGCTCCAGCCCAGCCGCGCCAGCCCAGCCAGTCCAGCCAGCCATGTACCCTTGTCTCGTGCCCGTCCCCCTCCAGCCCGGCCCGCACCATCTCACCCCGCTCCAGCCAGCCCCGCGCGCCCGCCGCCGAGACCGCCTCATCCTCCTCGCCCTCTGGCTCCTCTTTTACTGCTCCTTCACCCTCTTCACCCCTCCGCTGCTCGACGACGCCGACTCCGTGCACGCAGAGGTCGCCCGCGAGATGCTCCTCCGCCACGACTTCGTCACTCTCTACGCCAACGGCATCCGCTACCTCGAGAAAGCCCCGCTCTTCTACTGGCTCATGGCCGCTTCCATGCGCCTCTTCGGAGCCTCCACCGCCCCCTCCCGCCTGCCTCTTGCTCTCTCCGTCGCCGCCCTCACCCTCGTCCTCGAGTCCTTCGCCCGCCGCGCGTTCTTTAGCGCCCGCGCCGGCCTCTACGCAGGCCTCATCACCCTCTCCAGCTTCGGCATCTTCATCTTCTCCCGCATCAACATTCCCGACCTGCTCGTCTGCGTCCTTCTCACCTCCGCCCTCTTCTGCTTCTTCCTCACCGAGCTCGAACCCGCCCGGCAAGCGCGGCCCCGGCTCCTCGTCTGCACTCTCTTCGCCGCCTGGCTCGCCCTCAACGTCCTCACCAAGGGCCTCATCGGCATCGTCTTCCCCCTCGCCATCGCCGGCGCCTACCTCCTCCTCACGCGTGGCCTCCGCAGCGCCTTTAAGCGCATCGGCCAGCTTCACCCAATCGCGTCAACGCTGGTCTTCCTCGCCATCGCCCTTCCCTGGCACCTCCTCATCGCCCTCGCCAACCCCGCCCACGGCTCACCCGCCGGCCTCACCCGCCTTGGCGGCCGCTGGCATGTCCCCTACCCCACCGACGGCAATGTCCACTCCTGGGCCTGGTTCTACTTCATCAACGAACAGCTCTACCGCTACGTCAATCTCCGCGTCCCGCACGACTACGACACCAGCCCCCTCTGGCTCTTCCTCGGCCTCATCTTCATCTGGCTCATGCCCTGGTCCGCCTATCTCCCCAGCGCCATCCACCGCGCCTTCCGCTCCCTCACCCAGCAAGTCCTCCCTGCCAACCCAGCCAGGATCTCAGCTTCGGCCCTTGGCAACCTCACCCCCGCCGCCCGCACCAATCTCCTCCTCCTCCTCTGGCTCATCATCCCGCTGCTCTTCTTCACCTTCTCCACCCGCCAGGAGTATTACGTCCTCCCCTCGCTCCCGCCCATGATCCTCCTCATCGCCGCGCGCCTCTCCAATCCCCGCCGGGCACAATCTTCTCCACCAACGCCAAGCCCCAACTATCCCGCCGCCATCCTCCTCATCCTCGGCGCCCTCATCTTTCTCGCCCTCATCGTCTTCCTCCTGCACACCCGCGCGCCCGCCGCCTCCACCGATCTCGCCGCGCTCCTCCAGCAAAACCCCGCCGACTACGCCCTTTCCTTTGGCCACTTCCTCGACCTTAACGCCCAGGCCCTCGGCCTCTTCCGCCTGCCCCTCGCCCTGACCGCCCTGGCCGTTCTCCTCGGACCTCTCGCCAACTTCCTGCTCCGCCGCCGCAACCAGCCGCACGCCGCCACCCTCTCCCTCGCCGCTGCATCCTTCCTCTTCCTCTTCGCCTCCTGGCTCGGCCTGCGCACCTTCTCCCCCACCCTCACCAGCTTCCAACTCGCCCAGGCCATTGCTCCCCAGCTCAACCCACCCGCCAGCTCCAATCCCGCCCTCATCATCATCCACGGCGAATACGAGGCCGGCAGCACCCTCGGCTTCTACCTCCGCCGAAACGACATCCACATCCTCGAAGGCCGCTCCTCCAACCTCTGGTACGGCAGCTTCTTCCCCGACGCCCCGCCCATCTTCGAGACCCGCGCCTCCCTCGCCCGCAAGTGGTCCGGCCCCCAGCGCATCTTCCTCTGGCAGGACCCCCACGACCCCGACCGCCCCGCCCTCACCCAGCGCGACCTGCCCGGCCCGATCTACCTCATCGTCAGCTCTGGCGGCAAACAGATCCTCAGCAACCAACCCAGCCATTAGCCCCGCCGCAGCGCGCCGTCATTCTGAGCCGAAGGCGAAGAATCTCAGTATCCCCCGCGACCCCACTCTGCCCATCGTGCCCACCGTTAAACCTCGGCAACCACATAAGCCAACCCGCCCACCCCCGCTTTACACTGGCCTTGATGCCCTGCCAAGCGAACGAACTCCGCCACGTCCCTCTCTTCTCGCTCCTCGATGACGACGAACTCGGCGTCCTCGCCACCCAGGTCGAGCTCCGCAACTTCGCCGCCCGCCAGCGCATCTACAAAGCTGGCGAGCCCGGCGGCCGCGCTTACATCCTCCTCTCCGGCCAGGTCCACGTCACCACCATCGACGAAGATCAGCAGGAGGTCCTCGTCGACGAGCCCCGCCAAGGTGGCGACTTCTTCGGCTTCGCCTCCATGCTCGACCAGACCGCCCACCACACCTCCGCCGTCGCCGTTGAGGACTCCGTCTGCCTCGAAGTCGATCGCCACGACATCTCCACCCTCGTCCAGCAAAAACCCCTTGCCGGCCTCGACATGATGACCGTCATCGCGCGCCAGTTCCACTCCACCCAGGAGCTCATCCGCCTCCGCGCCGCCCGCAACCCCAACGCCCTCATCGAGGAGAAGGAGACCTTCGGCGAGCGCATCGCCGATGTCGTCGCCAGCTTCGGCGGCTCCTGGACCTTCATCATCATCTTCCTCAGCTCCATGGTCGGCTACGTCATCATCTCCGTCATCCTCGTCGCCACCCGCGGCCGCTCCTGGGACCCCTATCCCTTCATCCTGCTCAATCTCTTCCTCTCCATGCTCGCCGCCATCCAGGCGCCCGTCATCATGATGAGCCAGAACCGCCAGGACAAGAAGGACCGCCTCCGCTCCGAACTCGACTTCGAGGTCAACGTCCGCGCCGAATCCGAAATCCAGACCCTCTCCCGCCGCCTCACCATCCTCCAGGACAAGCTCGACGACGTAGACGACCTCCTTCGCCACCAGCCTTGACCCCCACTCCGCCCACTAGCCGCGACCAATGAAGCAGACCCGATTCGTAAGAGCGTCTTCAGGGCCGAAGGCCCGACACATACCAGCCTAGGCCTCAGGCGTAGGTCACCGGGCACAACCATCCCCAGGGCTGTAAGCCCGACCCATAAATCCCTTGCGCCCGACATCTTGCATCGACGGAGTCGAGTCAGGAAGACCCTTCAGGGCCGAAGGCCCGACGCATACCAGCCTGTGTGGTAAGACCGGTTCCCGCGCAGGCACTTGCGTGCTGAATGGGCATTCATGTAAAAACCCTCGTTACCACCATCGCCTGGAACGCCGCTGCCAAACCTCTGCACGAGGCTGGTGGGAGGTGTTTTGGCCCGGAGTCTCTGCCCATGTCGAACCGCAATCCCCGTCTGCGCCTGGCGTCTGCCTTCCTCGCCGTCTCCCTGTTTGCCGCCGCCCCGCTGCTTCCCTGGAAGGCCGCGGCGGCGCAAAGCATCTCCACGGCGCAGCTGCATGGGACGGTGCACGATCCCTCGGGCGCGCTGATCCCGAATGCCACGGTGACGGTGTCGGACCCGAGCAAGGGATTCTCGCGCTCGGCGACGACGGACAGCCAGGGAAATTTCCTGATCCTGCAGCTTCCTCCGGGCACCTACCAGGTGTCGGCGACCTCGCCGGGATTCACGAAGCTGCAGCGCCACGACGTGACGCTGAACGTGGGCGAACAGGCGGAGCTGCCGCTGACCCTCACGATCGGCGGGTCGGATACGGTAACGGTGAGCTCGAACGCGGACATCATCGAGACGGAGCGCAGCTCGCAGGCTACGGTGGTGGACCAGGAGCGGATCGAGAACCTGCCCACCAACGGGCGCAACTACATCAACTTCACCCTGACGAACTCGCAGATTGCGCGCGACGCGGCGCCGGCTGTGGGCGCAATTCCGACCTCGGGGTTGAACTTCGGCGGGGTACGGGCGCGCTCCAACTCCATCAACGTGGACGGCGCGGATGTGGGCGACTACATCTCCGGCGGCACGCGCGCGACGGTGTCGCAGGACGCGGTGCAGGAGTTCCAGATCATCACCAACGGCTTTGCGGCGGAGTATGGACGGGCGTCGGGCGGGGTGGTGAACATCGTAACCAAGTCCGGGACGAACGCGACCCACGCCTCGGCGTTCGGGTTTCTGAGAAACCGCTACATCCAGGCGACGAATCCTTTTTCAAACGTGCTGCAGCCGGCGTATACCCGGGTGCAGGCGGGCGGCTCAGTGGGCGGCGCGCTCATCAAGGACAAGACGTTCTACTTCTTCGCGGCGGAGCTGACGCGGCGGGAGGAGTCGGGCTTTTCGGTGATCGGCGGAGGCAACTTCGGCTTGACGCCGATCGATGTGTCGAAGTTTTACGGGGCGCCGACGGGCGCGCTGATCATCCAGGGAACGCCGCAGCAGCAGGCGTTTCTGGCCGCGGCTCCGGCGGCCACACCGGGCATCCAATCGTACGTGGCGCTGGTCGGCTCGAGTTCGGCGGTGGCGCTGACGGGCGCGAACCCGGCCTTTCTGGCGGCGTCGATCGGAGCGCACAACTTCGTCGATTCCGGGCAGGCGACGCCAGCTTCGTTCGTGCCGCTGAACTCGCTGATCGGCAACTTTCCCGTGCAGGAGAAGACGGAGATTTACTCGCTGCGCATCGACCACAAGCTGACCGAGCGGCAGCAGCTACTGCTGCGCGGCACGGCCAGCCCGAGCTTCATTACAGGGATCCAGGAGTCGGCGGCGAACCAGAACCTGGGCGAGAACAGCTACTCGCGCACGGCGAACCAGCGCTACCACGACTGGTCGATCCTGGGCCAGGACACGCTGCTGCTGGGCTCGAACAAGGTGAACGAGCTGCGGCTGCAGTTCGCGCGGCATCCGATCCGGTTTGAACCGAGCAACGCGCCGGGCAGCAACAATACGGCGGTGAATATCCCCGGCTTCGCGTACTTCGGCAAGACGCCCTTCTCGATCGTGGACCGCATTGAAGACCAGTCGCAGATCCAGGACAACTTCACCTACACGCGGGGCGGCCACGCGGCCAAGATTGGGATCGACCTGCGCTACGTGCCGATCAACATTACGACGGGCCAGCTCTACGGCGGCGGCGACTACAGCTTCGCGGCGCTGAACGCGACGGATGTGTCGAGCTCGCTGGCCGGGCTGCCGGGCTTCTCCGCCATCCAGGCGTATGGGCTGGGGATTCCGCAGTCGTTTGCGCAGGGTCTTGGAACCACCGGGTACAAGTATTCGGTGAAGGCGCTGGGCTTCTTCATGCAGGATTCGTGGCGCCTCCACCGGCTGACGCTGAACTACGGCGTGCGCTACGACGTGGAGGGATTTCCGACGCAGAACGCCATCAACCAGAACACCTACCAGGCGGAGCGGGCGTTTGGGATCCGCGAAGGGATCCGGCTGCAGCCGCTGAACATCGCGCCGCGGGTGGGACTGGCGTACGACGTGGCGGGCGACGGCCGCACCGTGATCCGCGCAAACTACGGGTTGTTCTACGATCGCGCGCCGGGCAACCTGGAGTCGCAATCGAATACCTTCAACGCGCAGCGCAATCCGCTGGTGATCCTGGCCGGGGGCACGCCGTGTTCCGCGACAAGCACCTTGAGCCCTACCAACCTGAACGCAACCAACACCTTCCAGGGCTCGCTTTCGAATGCCAACTGCCTGCCGATCGCGGGACTGAACTATCTGCCCAGCCAGCAGCGCTTCGATCCGAACAATAACAACTCGCTGTTCATCGATCAGAACTACCTGGCAAGCGGCTTTCCGCTGGCGATTCTGCCCTCTGGCCTGCCCGCCGACCTGAACTACAAGACGCCGTACGTGCAGCAGATCTCGTTTGGCGTGGAGCGCGACCTGGGCCATAATCTTTCCTTGAACGTGGCGTTCAACTCGACGGGCGGAAGGCACTTGAACCGGCCGATCAACGTGAACCCGGTGAATTCGGCGCTACTAACGGCGAACTGGCGCAACGCGGTGAACGCGGTGAATGCGGGCACGGCGCAGCCCGGAACGGCGAGCGCGACCTCGAATCCGCTAACGGTGGCGACCGCCTCGGGCGTGAACCCGTGCGGCGCCGGTCCGACAGGGCCGTACGTGGCTCCGCCGCTGTTGAACTTCTTTCGCAGATCGGGCCTGAATACGTCACTGGCGAACTTTCTGACCGCGCAGGGCGCCGGGCAATGCGTGGCGCTGGCGGAGCAGATCGCCTTCGCGGACGGGCTGGGCATCGGCATTCCGGTTCCGTTTGGCGATATGACGCCCAATCTGACGACGGGGACTTCGAGCTACAACGGGCTCTCGGTCAACCTGCGCCGGCGCTTCGCGGCGAACTACGAGTTCCTGGTTTCGTATACGTGGTCGCATGCCATCGACCAGGCGACGGACGTGGTTTCGACCTCGGACGCGCCGCAGAATAACTTCAACCCCAATGCTGAGCGGTCGAACTCGAGCTTCGACCAGCGCCATCGGCTGGTGCTCTCGGGTGTGTATAACTCGGGCCACGCGGGCGGCAACAGCTTTACGCGGGCGGTGTTCTCGGGGGTGACGGTGGCGCCGATCATCGAGGTGAGCTCGGGGCGGCCGTTCAACATCCTGACGGGAACAGACACCAACTTCGACTTCGACCCGATCACCGACCGTCCGAACGCGGTGGCGCCGGGGTCGGCAACGACAAGCTGCGGGACGGCGCCGGTGCTGAGCCGCTACTCGCCGACCGGCGCCTTCAACCTCCCCTGCTACGCGGATGCGCCGGCGGGAGCTTCGGTGAATTCGAGCTATTTCAATGGCAACCTGCCGCGGAACTACGCCACGCGACCGTTCACCGCGTTCACCGACTTCCGCTTCGCGCGCACCTTCGGGCTGAGGCACGACATGGGGCTGCAGCTGACGATGGACGCCTTCAACCTGATCAACAAGAACAACACGCTAGACGTGAATCTGCTCTACACGGGCGCGGGGAAAGAGACGGCGTCGTATGATCCGCGGCAGTTCCAGTTCGGTGCGCGGTTGAGCTTCTGAGCGGAGCCGATGCTGGTCACGGTTCTTGCTATGGTTCTTCCTATGGTTCCAGGATGAGTTCGCAGACTGCCTGGTGGCAGTTCAGCATGCCGATGCGGACGAGCCGGGCATCGGAGTCTCGCGGCCAGTAGCCGGGGAACTTCATGCCGGTGAGCCGGGCCTCCCCCGGCGGGATGCGGGTGTCGCCAAAGCCCACGACGCGGACGGCGCCGTCGGGCGCCAGGAGCATATGGTATTCAGCGGTGCCCTTGAGGCCTTGCGCCGCGCCGAGGGGGAAGGTGCGGGCGGCCGCGCCGCCTTGCGGCATGGGACGCTTGAGGGCGGCTTCGATGGCCTTGAGGTGCCCGGTGACGACGGGGTCCTCGCGGTTTAGCCAGGCGGCCTTGACGTAGCTTTCGGCGTCAGCGGCGTTGCCTTGGCGAAAGAGGATCCAGCCCATGGTGTCCCAGGCGGCGGTGAGCAGCTGGGTCTGCCGTGAGAGGCGGCTGGGGTCCTCGTCCAGGGTCCAGGAGCGGGACTCTTCTTCGAGCGTGCGGAGCGCGGCGCGGGCGGACTTTTCGGCCAGCGGGAGCTCGAGGCCCTGGTCGGCAAGCTCGTAGGCGCAGTCGTTGAGCATGCCGGGCTGCTCGGTGGATTGAAGCAGAGCGACGAGGATGACGCGGCTCTCCTCCTTCATGGCGGCGAGTTTTTCAGCTCGGGCGAGCTGCAGCTTCAGGGGGGCGGCGTTGGCGGGTTCGTCGCCGCTGGCCTCGGCGCGCTTGAGGCTGTCCTGCGCGGCCTTGACGGCCTCCGGGCCGTTGCCGTCGACGATGAGCATGGCGCTGAGCTGGGTGGGCGGGGAGGGGTCCTCCGGTGCGGCGGAGGCCCATTGGCGGAGCGCTTCCTCGGCTTCACGGCGATGGCCCTGGGCGAGCTCGGCGGTAGAAAGCGCGGCGTAGGTCCGGAAGGACTCGGGGTGCAGGGTGAGCTCCTTGTGGAAGTCGGCGACGGCGAGGGGGAAGTCGCGCCGCTCGGCTGCGACCGCCCCGTAGAGCGACCAGAGGCCGGCTTGCTCGGGGTGGCTGGCCTTGATCTGGTCGAGGATCAGGACGGCGGTGGCGGTCTGGTGGGCCTGCAGGTCGAGCGCGGCGATGCGGATGAGGCGCTCCGGGTCGGTGCCGAGCGAGTTGCCGAGCACGACAGCGCTGCCGCCGGTGTTGGTCAGCTGGATGAACTGCTCGCCGAGGTTGGCGGCCTTGACCCACTGCGCGTAGGCCTTCCACTCCGCGACGGGAACCTTCTCCCGAAGGACCTCGAGGCGACGCTGGGCGTAGATGGTGCCCTTGTCGAAGCGGTAGGTGAGGTCGACCGTGCCGTAGGGGGAGTGGGCGTGGGTGGCTTCGGGCAGCTCGGCGCCCCAGCCTTCAGGCAGCTTCATGGAGGAGGTGGAGGTCTCGACGCGCTTCTCGCCGAGCAGGATGGTCTGGATGGGCGGCTCGCTTTCTTCGTAGGTGGGCAGGCGCACGGGGGCGAGCTGCGCGAGGATGCGGCGGTTATCCCAGTCGCCGTTTTTCTCGCGCAGGTAGTCGTAGCTGATCTTCAGGGGCGTGGCAGTGTCGTCCAGCTTGCTGACCTCGCCGTGATTGGCGGTGCCGGCGTAGCCCATGGCCTGCGAGAGTGCCTGCATCAGCTGGTCGATCTGGGCGGAGCTGACCTGGCGGAAGGCCTGGCGCAGGATGAGCTCTTCGTCGCCGCGCTCAGTGAGCACGAGCCGCGAATGGGATGTGCCGTTGGCTTCGAGCGAACCGACGGACTCCATGGTCTGGCTGACCGGGAAAGGCAAGGTGGCGGGCGTCGTGACGACCTCGGCGGGGCCGGAGGTGGGGACGAGCAGCGCGCGGCGGTCGCGCAGGATGGACTGCAGCATGCCGTAGGGAGCGACTTCGGCCGTGGAGTCCAGGTAGACGCGGCGGCCATCCACCTGCGCGGCGGTGATGGCGTGGTTGAAGGCGGCGGGAGACGGCAGGTCGGGATTGAAGCGGATGCCGGCGCCGATGAGGACCGCGTCGGCCCGCACGCCGGCCGCGCCGAGCATTGAGGCCAGCAGCGTGTGCTTGTCTTTGCAGTCGCCGTACTGGTTTTCAAGCACGATTGCGGCGGCGTGGGGCTGATATCTGCCGACCCCAAAGGCGACGCCAATGTACCTGATCTGGGCTCCGACGTAGGCGTAGATCGCCTGCGCTTTTTCGGTCTGGGTACTCTTGCCGGCGGTAAGTTCGGCGGCCTTGGCCTTCACGGCGGCGTTGGGTTCGAGGCGCGATTGTTCGAGTCCCCGGTACCAGTCGCCGACCTCCGCCCAGCTCCTAAAGGTGGTCCAGGCGACGTCGGGCAGCTTGCCCTGCACGGCGTCGAGCTCCTCCGCGGCGGTCAGCACTCTCTTCTTTTCCGCCGCGGCGGCGGCCTCGGCCTCCTTGCCGGTTGTCGGTTTCAGCTGCGGGGCAGTCCAGCGGAAGACGCGCTCGTCACCTTCGACGGTCTCGACCGGCTTGGCTTTTTTGCTCCAGACGTTCACGTACTTGTCTTTAGGAACGCGCAGCTCCAACGTCTCGGCCAGCGCGACGGTGTCGTCGACGAAGGGTTCCTGTCCCCAGAAATGGCCGGGCGCCTCGGCTTTAGTCTGCACCACGCGGGCCTGCCACTCGAGCGTATCGCCGACGCGGAGACTGCGCACGGGCACCTGGAGCTGCTTGAGGTCGCTGTAGAAGGGCGCGGCCTGGGTGACCGGTGTCGGCATCTGGATAGCGTCGGCCACATCGGTGGCGACGAGCGTGCCGTCAGGCCGCCGCACGCGGACGTAGGCGAGCTCCACCTGCTGCGAGTTCCCGGCGAAGCCGATTCCCACGACGCCCGAGCTCTTGAGCGCGGACTCGCTCTGGATGCGGGCGGCGAGGGTGATCGTCCGCGAGCCGGTGCCGTCGGCGGCCATGCGGTAGACCGAGTCGAAGTGCTGGATGACGACCGGTTCGCCCGAGTAATCGGGTTTTCCCGGAAGAACAACCGCCGGGCCGGTAAGGGCAACAGCCGGGTGGGCGGCGGGTGGGTCCTGGGGTGCAGCGACCCAAGCAAGAAGTGCAGCCGTACAGCAGGTGAGCCAGAGGGCTTTCATGATGTTTAGCTGTATAGCAGGTTTTCGGCGCGGCGCGGCAAATACCGGTCGTGAAAGCGTCTTGCATCCATAGCATCACCGCCGCCTGTGCCGGGCCTTCAGCCCTCGGGTTCCAAGGTGGAAGCGAACCAAGCCCTGCGGGTTGGGCCGTACATGCCAGGACCTTCGGCCCTGAAGACGTTAGTCCGGAGGCTTCGGCACAAAAACGCGTCGCGGATCCCGCGCCCGAAACGATACCAAGGGTATGCGGCCAGGCAATGCGCCTGGGAGACTCTGCGGGCGCGGTTATTGCTTTTCGCTGGCCAGGCGCGCGGCCTCGAACTCGTCGCCGTGCTTCCACTCCACCCGGGCGGGAGCGTTGATGACGCGCCAGCCGAGATCCATGCCGAAGCGGGCGAGCGCGGCATCGCCGCGGAAGTCCATAGACGGGGTGTAGTTGTCGGTAACGCGGTGGTAGCGGTGTTCGTTGTAGTCGGCGGTTTGGGCCTCGCCCCAGGTGCGGTCGTGGCCCTCAAACAAGGTTCCAGCTTCGACCGAGAAGGCCGGGATGCCGACGCGCGAGAGCGAGAAATGGTCGGAGCGATAGTAGCCGCCGGCCTCGGGGTGGGCGTCGGGCACGATGGCTAGGCCGAACTGCTTCGCCGTGGCCTCAACGACGGGGTAGAAGGTGGTACGCTCTGCGCCGCTGACGCTGACCTCCTGCGGTACGCCGATGGGGAGGATCTCGTCGAAGTTGAGGTCCAGCGAGATTTGCGCGGCCGGGATGGGCGGGTGCTGGCCGAGATACTCGGAGCCGAGCAGGCCCTGCTCCTCCGCGGTGACTGCGCCGAAGATGACGGAGTGGCGCGGCTTGGGGTCGAAGGCGGCCCAGACGCGGGCGAGCTCGAGCAGCATGGCGGAGCCGGTGCCGTTGTCGGCGGCGCCGTTGAAGATGGCGTCTTCGCCGGGTTTGGCGTTGGCCAGCATGCCCAGGTGGTCGTAGTGCGCTGTGTACATGGCGGCCTGATCGGGCGGCGCGGCGGTGCCTTTGAGCATGCCGACGACGTTCGAGTTCTGGAAGGGCCGCACCGTGCTGGAGACGGTGGCCTTGAGCCGGATGGGGAGCTCGACGGGCTTGAAGCCGCGCTTGCCGGCGGAATCGAAGGCGCCATCGAGCGTCATGCCGCTGGCCTCGAAGATGCGCCTGCCGACCTCGAGCTGGATCCAGCTTGCGACCTTGAGGCGCGGATTGGCGTCGTCGCGCAGGAAGGTCTTTTCGGCTCCGTTGGAGTTCTGGACGACGCTCCAGTCGTAGCTCGCGAGGTCGGTGCGGTGGATGACGAGCGCGCCGACGGCGCCCTTGCGGGCGGCCTGCTCGAACTTGTAAGTCCAGCGGCCGTAGTAGGTCAGTGCCTTGCCGCCGAAGAACTTCGGGTCGTCCGAGGGCGGATCGCCGACAATGCAGAGGATGACTTTGCCGCGGACGTCGAGGCCGGCGTAGTCGTCCCACTGGAACTCGGGCGCGGTGGCGCCGTAGCCGACGAAGACGATGGGCGCGTCGACCGTGGTCTCGGGGGTGAGGGTCTGGTTGGAGACGACGTAGTCGCTGCCGAAGCGAAGCAGGATGGGCTGGCCGTGCTGGGGCTCAAGCTGGAAGCTGGTGCCGGCGGGCTTGACGGTCATGCCAACGAAGTTGATGTGCTGCAGGTAGGTGCCGTTATCGCCGGCGGGAGCGAGGCCGGCAAGCGCGAACTGCGTGGAAATATAGAGGGCGGCCAGATCACTGCCGCGGGTGCCGGGATAGCGGCCCTCGAGGAGGTCGTCGGCCAGAAAACGGACGTGCGCGCGGATGTTCTCGGGATCGATGGATTTCTCGGCAGCGGCGAGCGCCTGCGGGGTAGGAGCCTGCGAGAAGATTGCGGCGGTGCGGAAGGGAAGGGCGATGGTGGTGAGGAAGAGGCTGAGGCGGAGGGCGGAGATACTCATGAGAGACAGACTAAACCCGGGAGCTGCGTGCAGCGGCAGGTCGCGGTTGCTCAGACCTTGAGCACGGAACCTGCTAGCACCGGGTAAGCGCGCTCTCTTCAAAGCAGTCGAGCAACTCACCGACATCGTTGTAGACCTCGATGCAGCCGGCCGCGAGCAGATCTTGGCGCGACCAGCCGCCGGTGGTGACACCGATGGTCCAGATGCCGGCCTTGCCCGCGGCTTCGGCGTCGTAGGGCGTATCGCCCAGCGCGAGAACTTCGGCGGGTTTGAAGCCGAGCTGCTTCAAGGTCGCCTCGAAAATGTCGGGATTCGGCTTGGTCTTCTTTGCGTCATCGGCGGAGCTGGACTCGTCGATGAGGTCTTCCATGTGCGCGATCTTCTTATAGGTCTCGAGATCTTCCTTGCTGGCGGAGGAGGCGAGCGCGAGCTGGATGCCGGCCTCTTTAAGGCGCAGCAGAAACTCGCGGACGCGGGGGATCGGCTTGACCTTAGGTAGCAGGTCGGTCTGGAAGATGAACTTGCGGTAGGCTTCAAGTGGCTCCTGCACGTGCTTCTGCTTCCACCAGGGAACGAAGACGGGCACCAGCTCGTCGCCGCCCTTGCCGATCTGCCGGCGCAGGTCTTCGAGGTCGAGTTCCATGTCCAAGCCGCGGAAGGCCTCCTGCCAGGCTTCGGCGTGCAGCCAGTTACTTTGCACCAGGGTTCCGTCGATATCGCACAGCAGCGCTTTGACCATCTCCGGTCAGATGCGGCTTGCAGGCGGCGGGTACATCGAGGCTGTACCCTAGCCCCTATGCTCATTCTTGCTTCCGCTTCTCCGCGCCGCCGTGAACTGCTCGCCCAGGCGGGTTTCCGCTTTACCGTCGAACCCGCCCACATCGACGAAGACCCGCTGCCGGACGAGAGCCCCGCGGCGTATGTCCAGCGACTGGCGATCGAGAAGGCGCAGGCGGTCTGCGCGCTGCAGGGTGCCGGCGCGGAGCCGGTGATGGTGCTGGCGGCGGATACGACGGTGGTGCTGGCGCCGCCGGCCGAAGACGGCAGCGAGATCCTGGGCAAGCCGCTGCACGCCGCGGACGCCGCGCGGATGCTGGGGCTGCTCTCCGGCAGGACGCACGCGGTGATGACCGGGATCGCGGCGGTGTCGTCCGCGGCGGGGTCGCAGCTGGTGTCGGACGTGGAGATCACGCAGGTGACCATGAACCTGATCCCGCCGGCGGAGATCGCGGCCTACGTGGCGACGGGCGAGCCGCTGGACAAGGCGGGCGCTTATGCAATCCAGGGGTATGCGGCGCGATGGATCCCGCGGATCGAGGGCGACTACTTCAACGTCATGGGCCTGCCGATTGCGCGGGTGGTGACGCTGCTTGAAGAGGCGGGATGGAGCGGCGAGGGTGAAGTTCCACTTGCAGCGAGAAAGCCGGGGCGTTGATGGTGTTGCATTTCGAAGGGCGGATAAGCCGGCCGGGAGCGGACCAGCAGAGTTAACACCATTCTCGGCACCTGTGCTTGGTGTGTGTCTGATTTGCCACACTTTTGACGCAGGCCCGGCGATTATCCTGTTTGCAGCAGATAGAAAGGAAGACCTTGCAGGCATCGTCGGGTATTGCTCACCTGGAGCAGACCATTCAATCCGAGATCAGCTTCTCAGGCGTCGGTCTGCATAGTGGAGCTACGGTGGCGATGCGGCTGGTGCCTGCCGCGGCGGGCTCGGGGATCGTCTTCCGCCGGACTGACCTGGATAACTTCGAGATTCCGGCGACCGGGCGCAACGTCGCCAAGGTGAGCTACGCGACCTCGTTGATGCGGCAGTCGGTGCTGATCCAGACGACCGAGCACCTGCTTTCGGCGCTGATCGGGACCGGCGTGGACAACGTGATCGTCGAGGTGGACAACCTGGAGGTGCCGATTCTCGATGGCTCCGCGCTGCCATATGTCCGGGCGTTCGAGCAGATCGGCCTGCGCCAGCAGCGGCGGCGGCGCGAATACCTGCGAATTCTGAAGCCGGTGGAGGTCCGCGAGGGCTCGAAGTTCATCGGCGTGTACCCGGGGACGGGCTACACGATCGATTACAGCATCGACTTTCCCGCGCCGATCGGCTGCGAGACGTTTACCGGCGACCTGGCGATCGGGGACTATGCCCGGCATATCGCGCCGGCGCGCACCTTCGGGTTCAAGGAAGACGAGCCGATGCTGCGCAACATGGGGCTTATTCGCGGCGCGTCGGAGGAGTGCGCGATCGTTCTTTCGCGTGAGCAGGGGACGATCCCCGCGCTGCGGTTTGCGGATGAGTTCGTGCGCCACAAGGTGCTGGACCTGATCGGCGACCTGGCCCTGGCTGGGCGGCGGATCCAGGGCCGGGTAGTGGCCGAGCGCGCCGGACACGCCATGCATACGGCGCTGGTACAGCGGCTGATGCGCGATCGTTCGGCATGGGAGCTGGCGCACGGCTTCGACCCGGTGTCCGAGCCGAGGCCCGAGCCAGCGCGGCAGGCTCACGGCGCGCTGGGCTTCACTCCCGCGCACGCCTGACGGTGGCTTCGAGTCCGGATTCAGCGCGGTATCACCTGGCTGCGATCGCCCTGGGGTCGAATCTGCCGTCGAGGTTCGGATCGCCCCAGGCGAATGTCGAAGAGGCGCTGCGCAGAGCAGGCGCGATGGGCCGCGTCAAGGCAGTATCGGGCTTTCAGGTAACGGCGCCGGTCGGCTACCTCGACCAGCCGGACTTCCTGAACGCCGCCGCACTGCTGCAGACCAGGCTGGCGCCGCTCGACCTGCTGCATGGGCTGCTGGCGATCGAGGCCGCGATGGGCCGCGACCGGACGCTGGCGCCGCCGAAGGGACCGCGCATCATCGACCTCGATCTGCTGCTCTATGACGATCTGATCCTGGCCGCGCCGGAGCTGACGCTGCCTCATCCGGCCATGCACGAGCGGCGTTTCGTGCTGGCGCCGCTGGCGGAGATTGCGCCGGGATGGGTGCATCCGGCGTTTGGCGTGACGGTGGACGCGCTGCTGAGCAGGCTTGCTGCTGACGAGCGCTATTGGGTTCCGAGGTTGGAGTAGAGCTCCCATAGCTCGTCCATGTGGTGGCGGACGATGGTGATGCGGCAGCCCATCTCAATGCTTGGCTGGATGGTGCCGCCCTCGTACTGAGCGGCGTCGGCCTGGCAGGCGGTGTCGCGGTAGGCGTTCCAGGCGCTCTCGGCGTCGTCGAACGGGATGCGCTTGGGCGGGCCGTCGCTGGTCTTGTCCAGGCGGAAGAGTGCTCCCAGCGCGCGCACCAGCCGGGTATAGTTCGCCTCGCTGAGGTTTAGCTCCCGCTGGTAGCACCTGTTGTATGAGGGAGTGTCGGCGGACGTGCGGCAGAGCGGCTGTTTGGCGTGGGCGTGCTCGGCGTCGAGCGCCTCGCGGGCACGGGCGTGAAGCTGGGCGACGGTGTTGGCAGGGGCGGGCTTGGCGCTGGACCGGGCGCCGGGCTGGGCACTGGGCTTGGCGCCAGCCTGGGCGAACGCCGCGGCGCAACCCATCAACAAGAGAAAAGGAAGCAGCTTCATAGTCGCCATCTTTATACGCCTTGCTGTCTGGAATGTGAATCCCGATCAGGCGGCCGGCTGCTTGGCGGGAAGGACGCTGGCGGCGGTCTTGCGAGTGGCCCAGAGAGCCACGGGGATGCCCAGCAGCAGGAGTCCGGCGGCGGTAAAGAACGGCAGGCCGGGCAGGTTGACGATGGCCTCCGCGCCCACGGCTTTGGCGAAGATGATGGTAAACAGGCCGGGGCCGACGATGCCCGCGGCGCCGCGGATGCTGTTGATCGCGCCCTGCAGCTGGCCCTGCTCGTTGGGGCTGGTGCCTCGGCTCATGATAGCCTGGGCCGAGGGCCAGGTGATGGACATCAGGTTGAGCAGCGGAATGGCGAACCAGAAGAGCAGCCCCGTCTTCGAGAGGCCGAAGCAGGTGTAGCCCACCGCGCCGCCGATGAGCCCGGCCCAGATGCAGGTACGCTCGCCCAACCGCTTGATGGACCAGCGGACGAGGAACGCGCCATAGAGGATGGTGAAGACGCCGACCAGGCCGAGCGAGAGGCCGACGGTGCGGTCGCTCCAGTGGTAGCGATAGTCGGTGTAGAGGACGTAGACGTTCATCAGCGACTGCTGCGCGACATAGCCCAGCAGCAGCACGACCGACATGGTCATGATGACGCGGGTGCGGCCCAGCATCGCGACCGAGCCCACCGGATTGGCTCGCTTCCAGGAGAAGCGGGCGCGGTTCTCGAGCTTGAGGCTCTCCGGCAGGACGAAGAGGCCGTAACAGCCGTTCACGATCGAAAGGCAGGCCGCGACCAGGAAGGGCAGGCGCGGATTGACCGAACCGAGAATGCCGCCCAGCGCTGGACCCAGCACGAAGCCCACGCCAAAGGCCGCGTTCAACATGCCGAAGGCCGCGCCGCGCTTCTCGTGCGGCGTGACGTCCGCCATGTACGCCATCGCCGTGGGAATGCTGGAGGCGGTGATGCCGGAGATGATGCGGCCGAGGAAAAGCCAGGGCAGGGCGGGCGCCCAGGCCATCAGCAGGTAGTCCATGCCGAGGCCGAAGTTCGAGAGCAGCACGACGGGGCGGCGGCCGAAGCGATCGGACAGCGAGCCGAGGATGGGGGAGAAGAAGAACTGGATGCCGGCGAAGGTCGTCCCGAAGAGGCCGAGCATGCGTGCTGCGGCGGAGACATCACCATGCAGGAAGCTTTCAATGAGCCTCGGCAGCACCGGCGCGATCATGCCCAGGGCAAGCATATCCAGCATGACGGTGAAGAAGATGAAGGTGGCGGCGGGGCGCCTGGCGGGCGCGGGAGCAGATGCCGAAGATGTCTGGGATGCCTGCTCGAAGGCCGCGCTGCCGTCCTGCGTCACCAGCTCGGGCTGAGTAAGCTGCGGATTCGCTTCATCGGCCGCAGGCACGTGCTCCATCTCGCTCATGGATGTCAGTCTATCGCGCCTTGGGCGGGGCTTCGGGATAGAGTGAGCCGGCTCGTATGGCTCGTCGGGTTTGCCGGGTTCGTTCAGGAGCGGCTGCGGCGTTACTCTGGTCCAGAGGTTTTTATCGTATGGCTTGGCATCGTTACACTCTCCCGCTGGTGCTCGGCTGGGGGCTTCTGGCCGGGGCGCAGGCTCCATCGCCTACCGTCGCGGCGTACCTGAAGGTTCCCGGCCCGGGCGCGATGCTGCGCCATGTGCGCGTAATCGACGGCACGGGCGCGCCGGCGCTCGAGGATCAGGATGTGCTGATCGCCGCGGGCAAGATCGTCTCCGTGACGCCGGCCGCGGCGCATACGAGTGTCCCCGCGGACACGCCGGAGCTCGACCTGACCGGCCGCACCGTCTTTCCCGGGCTGGTCGGCATGCACGATCACCTGTTCTATATTGCGCGTCCGGACGCCGACGCGGAGCGGCACTCGCAGCCGCCGCTGCTGGTACCGCAGATGACGTTTTCGGCGCCTCGGCTGTACCTGGCAGCGGGCGTGACGACCATGCGCACGACCGGCTCGGTGGAGACCTACACGGACCTGAACCTGAAGCGCGAGATTGACGCCAACCACCTGCCCGGGCCGCACATGGATGTGACCGGGCCGTATCTTGAAGGCGCGGGTTCGCCCTTCATCCAGATGCACCAGCTCACCGGGCCGGCGGACGCGAAGGCCATCGTCGACTTCTGGATCGCGCAGGGCGTGACCAGCTTCAAGGCCTATATGAACATCACGCGCGCGGAACTGAAGGCAGCCATTGACGAGGCGCATGCGCATGGGATCAAGGTGACGGGCCACCTCTGCTCGGTGACGTACCCCGAGGCCGCGGAGATGGGGATCGACGACCTGGAGCATGGGTTCTTCGTGAACACGCAGCTGGACCCGGGCAAGCAGCCGGATGTGTGTCCTGCGACCACCGGGCAGCCGACCCTGACCGCGATGGACCCGGATGGGCCCGAGGCCGCGGCGCTGATCAAGCTGCTGGTCGATCATCACGTGGCGCTGACGAGCACGCTGCCGGTCTTTGAATCGGATGGCGACGGGCATCCGCCGCTCGAGCAGCGCTGGCTGGACGCGATGACTCCGCAGGCGCGCGAGGCGTATCTCTACTCGCGCAACATCCAGAACACGCCGGCGAGCGGCGGGCGGCCGGCCAGCTCGCCGGCGGCCACGGCCGCGCAAGCGGGAAAAGACCCGCTGCCCCAGCCCGTGACGAGCGCGACAGTACCTGCTTCGCGTGCGACAGTACCTGCCTCGCGGCCGCCGGTCAGCTTTCGGCGCATGCAGTTTCTGCGCGGGCAGCAGTTGGAGCGGCGATTCGTAGCCGCCGGCGGGCTGCTGCTGGCGGGACCTGATCCCACCGGCGACGGACACGTGCTGCCCGGCTTCGGCGATCAGCGCGAGGTAGAGCTGCTGGTGCAGGCCGGGTTCACGCCGCTCGAGGCAATCAAGATCGCCACGCTGAACGGTGCGCGCTACCTGGGCCGCGAGCAGCAGATCGGCTCCATCGCGCCGGGCCGGAACGCGGACCTGGTGGTGGTGAAGGGCGATCCCTCGCGGCGGATCGAGGATATCGAGAACGTGGAGATCGTCTTCAAAGACGGGCGAGGCTTCGACGCGCCCAAGCTGATTGAGAGCGTGAAAGGCCGCTATGGCCAGTACTGAGCGGGCGCAGAATGAGGCAGGCACGCGCGACGAACAGCTTGGGCAGCTGCCGACCGAGGCGCGCAATCCGCGCTCGGAGCGGATCGACGAGCTGAGCACGGTCGAGATGCTCGCGGTGATCAACGACGAAGACGCAACGGTGGCTGGCGCCGTGCGGGGGGCGCTGGCGGCGGTTGCCTCGGCGGTGGACGGGATCGCGACGCGGTTCGCGCGCGGCGGACGGCTCTTCTACGTGGGGGCGGGGACGAGCGGGCGGCTTGGCGTGCTCGACGCAAGCGAGTGTCCGCCCACGTTTTCGGTCGAGCCGGGGCTGTTTGTCGGGTTGATCGCGGGCGGCGATGCCGCGCTGCGCAAGTCGTCGGAGCAATCCGAAGACTCGCCGGAGCAGGGCGCGGCGGACCTCGCGGCGCATGCACTGACCGAGGCGGACAGTGTCATCGGGATAGCCGCCAGCGGGCGCACGCCATACGTGCTGGGCGCGCTGCAGCGGGCGAGGCAAACGGGCGCGCTGACCATCGCGCTGACGTGCGCGGGTGGAGGGGCTCAGCAGTCGCGCATGGCGGGCGCGGCGGAGATTGCGATCGAGCTCGCGACCGGGCCGGAGATCCTGACCGGCTCGACACGGATGAAGGCCGGGACCGCGACCAAGCTGGTGCTGAACATGATCTCGACCGGGGTGATGATCCGGCGCGGAGCGGTGTCCGGCAACCTGATGGTGAACGTACAGCCGACCAACGCCAAGCTGCTGGACCGGGCGCGGCGCATCATCGCGGCGGCGACGGGCTGCACGGATGAACGCGCAGCGCGGCTGCTGACGGAAGCGGGCAGCGTGAAGGCGGCGATCGTGATGGAGAAGCTCGGACTGCCCTATGCCGCGGCCAAGGCACGGCTGAACCATTTGGACGGCAGCCTGCGCCGGGCGCTCGACAGCACCATATAGCTGCCGGCGCTAAAACAGCCCGTACTTGCGTGGCATCTCGATGCCGAGATGCTCGTAGGCGAGCCTGGTGGCGACGCGCCCCCGCGGAGTGCGATCCAGGAAGCCGATCTGGATCAGGAACGGTTCATAGACCTCTTCGAGCGCGTCCTGCTCCTCGGCGAGCGCCGCGGCGAGAGTGTTCAGGCCGACCGGGCCGCCATCGTACTTCTCGATGATGGTGCGCAGCAGGCGGCGGTCAAGCTCGTCGAAGCCGTGCGCGTCCACTTCAAGCAGCTCCAGCGCGGCGCTGGCCGTGGCGCGATCGATGATGCCCGCGGCGCGGACCTGCGCGTAGTCGCGGACGCGGCGCAGCAGCCGGTTGGCGATGCGCGGAGTGCCGCGCGAACGCATGGCGATCTCGGCCGCGCCATCGCGGTCGATCGGCACACCGAGCACATCCGCCGAGCGCTCCACGACGAAGCGGAGCTCGTCGTCGGTGTAGAACTCCAGCCGCAGCAGGATGCCGAAGCGCGCGCGCATGGGGGAGGAGAGGAGGCCCGGCCGGGTGGTCGCGGCGACGAAGGTGAAGGGCTTGATCTCCAGCTCAAACGTACGGGCGGAGGGGCCGGACCCGATCATGATGTCCAGGCGGTAGTCCTCGAGCGCGGTGTAAAGCTTCTCCTGCAGCACCGGCTGCAGGCGATGCACTTCATCCAGGAAGAGCACCTGCTTCTCCCGGATGTTGGAGAGGATGGCCGTGAGGTCGCCGGGAATGGTGAGGGCGGGGCCGCTGGTCTGCTGAAAGCCGACGCCGAGTTCGTTGGCGATGATGCTGGCGAGGGTTGTCTTGCCCAGCCCCGGCGGGCCGAAAAGCAGCACATGGTCGAGCGCCTCGCCGCGGTTCTTGGCAGCTTCGAGGCCGATCTTGAGCTGTTCCTTGGCCTTCGTTTGCCCGATGAACTCGGACAGCCGATGCGGCCGCAGCTTGAGCTCGAACTGCGCCTCGTCTTCCGCCGGCACAGCGCTGACGAGGCGTTCGGGGTCGGGTTTAGGCATCATCTCTGCAGTCTTTCTATGCTCGCTGTGGTCTCCTGCAGGAGGATTGGTATGGAGATCGTAATGATCTCCCACACCTGTGAATCATCAATCTGATCGTAGAGATGTACCAGCTGATTGCGGAAGTCGATGACGCGAGGCGCATCACTTATACGGCTGAATTCATCCGGGAAGTGAATCCCGATTCGAACCATGGCTTCGCCGATGATTGTGAAGCACCGTTCTACTGCGGCACTGACCAGGCGGTCACTTTGGTAGTCCGCCAGGTCTTTGCCGGAGGTAAACTCAAGGATCTCCGCGCAGGCATGCTGAATGTCCCACAGGTAGACGCTCAAATCACGCCGCATACAGCGTCTCCTCTTCTGAACGAATGACCCTGAGTAAGAACGGGTTCGGAATGCAGCCGTCGCGAATGAGATCGACTCGACGTGCCAGTAGCATGACCAACTCTGTCTCAAGACTGAGGAAGTTGTCGACTGATGTCGGGTAAGGCAGCGCGTCGAACTCCACCAGCAAATCCACGTCGCTGCGGTCAGGGTCAAAGTCGTCGCGGACCGCGGAGCCGAAGACCGAGAGGCGCCGCACGTGATGTGTCCGGCACAGTTCGGCGATCTTTTCGCGATTGTCCGTGATGATCTTCTGCACGTTGAGCCCCTCTGCTTCTGCAAAGTATATCGTCCGCATGGATGCCGACTAGCTCTGACAGCGCAGCCCAGACGGAAAGGCCCCGCCACGAAGGCAGGGCCGGTCTCGCTGTTCTAAAAAGTTAGAAAGAACTACGCCGAAACAGCCTCGCTGGCTGCCGCCGGCACGTCGACGGAGACGAAGCGCCCAAGCTGTCCGCGATCCTGGAAGCGGACCACGCCCGAGACCTTGGCGAACAAGGTATCGTCCTTGCCGCGCCCGACGTTCAACCCCGGCTTCAGCGGAGTGCCGCGCTGACGAACCAGGATCGAACCACCGGTAACTGTCTCGCCGCCGAAGCGCTTAACGCCCAGCCGCTGTGCATTTGAGTCGCGTCCGTTTTTAGACGATCCCAAGCCTTTTTTATGTGCCATCTCTTATTCCTCATCCGCGCCGGGCCCGCAGCCTCGTACACGTTGCAATGTCGAAGTTCCGTGCCTACGCCTTGAAGCTCTTGCCACCCACCGAGATCTCGCCGATCTTGATCTCCGTGAAGGCCTGCCGATGTCCCTGCATGCGCTTGTACTGCTTCTTGCGCTTGAACTTGAAGACCAGGATTTTGTCGCCGCGGCCTTGGCCGACGACGGTTCCGATCACCTTGGCGCCATCAAGCGACTGCTCGAAGCTGCCCGCATCGCCGCTCACGGCAAGCACGTCGGAGAACTCGACCGAGCCGTCTTCGCCCGCTGCCAGTTTCTCCACCTTCAACACGTCGCCCGGGGCCACGCGATACTGCTTTCCGCCTGTGCGGATCACTGCGTACATTGCCTTACCCTCATACGCGGTAACGGCCGCCGGCCAGCTTCGCCGATCAAACCCGCCTCCCAGCGCGTTCTTCACCTCAGAATTGTTCGAGCAGAAGCCGAACCTTCTAATTCTACCACGCTGCCCTGCCGGGGGGTCCGCTCCGCGCTCTGAAACAAATACACGCCTAACACGCAGATCAGCGGCTCCAGCGGATGCCGAAACCGCGCATGCACCGTCACCACGTAGTACGGCAGCGGCAGCAACAAAAACGCCCACGCCCACAGCCCCGCGGCCGGCATTCGACGCCATAAGGCCAGCCCCAGCCCCATCAGGCCGCACAGGCTGATGAACGCAAAGTTCAGCACCCGGAAGAACTCCACGTACCAGGCGTCGTCGCTGGGGTGCGGCACGCTTACCCAAAAATAATCCATGCGCTTCAGCGTGTCGCGCAGGAAGAGGCCGCGGTCGCTGCGGATGAACTCGGCCGCTGCGTCTCCGCGCATCCTTACGTAGGCCACCTCGCCCAGGTCGCGGTAGAGCCGCAGCTGCTGCCGCGATTGAAATGGGTGGTTGTACTCCATCAGCAGCCCGTTCGCGCCCGGGCCGTTGCCCATATACATCTCGGCGCCGAAGTTGCCGCGCAGCGGGATGAACTCGTGGAATACCTCGTAGTTCCTCATGCTCCAGGGCGCAATCATCGCCACAAAGATGAGCCCCGCCAGCACCGCTCCCTTTAACTCCCGGGCCACCTTCTTCCGGACCAGCTCAGGCGACTTACGGCTGCCGACCAAGACCCACACCCCGCACACCGGCAGAAAGAGCAGCAGGGTTGAGTTCGACAGCGCAATCATCCCCCAGGCAGCGCCAAACCATGCCCAGCGCGAGAGGACCCGCACCTGCGGCTCGGCGCGCATGCGCATCGCCAGCACAATAACCCAGGCAAACAGCGCCGTGGTGAACGTCATCTCCCACACCCAGCGCACCGCGTACTGCATGGCCGCCGGGTAGAGCGCCCACAGCCAGCCCGCCCAGCGCGCGTTGCGCAGACCGGCGAAGCGCGCGCCCAACTCCCATACCGCCATGGCAGTCCAGGCGCTTAGAACACAGTTGATGGCCAGGATCACCCACGCCGACAGCCGCGTATACACCCCGAAGAGCTTGAAGACCGCGGCCACCAGCAACGGGTAGGCCGGCGGCAGCCACGCCGTGGGGCCGGTGTGCTGGATGTAGACATTCGAGAACGGGTCGGCGTAGCCGTAGCCTTTGACCAGCGCCTGCGCAATCCTGCCCGCTTCAAATCCAAACGCAAAGTTGTCTTCGAGCGCCTTGATCCGGTAGGTGTGAGCCAGCGTCATATACGCGAGCCGCACCGCAAGCGCGACCCAGAAGACGCGGCGCGGAGCCTTGAAACCATCCCCATCCACCGCGAAGAACTGCTTCAGCCGCTCACGCATGTGTGCCAATTCTAGGGCACCTGAGCCCCCTCTGCTTCCGCGGGCGATTCTGCTTCGGCGCGAGATAGACTGCCAGCATGCACCCCGAGATCATCGTTCAGAAGCTGCACCCGGATGCGCAGCTGCCGCGCTACGCCCACCTGGGGCCGTTTGGCGATCTCGCCGCCGACCTCTACGCCGTCTCAACCTGGAACCTCCAGCCGGGCGAGACGGTCGCCATTCCAACCGGCATCGCACTCGGCTTACCGGCCGATTTTGGCGCGCTTGTCGAAGACCGCTCCGGGCTTGCGCTGCGCGGGCTCACGACGCTGGCCGGCGTCATCGACCCCGGTTACCGCGGCGAGATCAAGGTGGTGATGACCAATCTCTCGCCCATCCCGCACACCATCTTCCCCGGCGACCGCATCGCGCAGCTGCGCATCGTGACACGCATCCAGGCGGCGTTTACGCTGGTTGATAGCCTGGACAAGACCGCGCGCCACACCGGCGGGTTTGGCTCGACGGGCACCTGAACTGAGGCAGTGCCGAAGGAGGCCGGAGATGAACAAACAAAATTGGCCCAAGCAAAATTGGCCCGAGCTCGATTGGGCGGCCTGGGAGCCGACCGCGGCCACGCTGCACATGTGGACCCAGATGGTCGGGAAGACACGCCTCGGCCTCACGCCGCTCCAGAACCACTGGTGGAATGTGCCGCTCTACGTCTCCGCGCGCGGGCTCACCACCTCGCCGATGCCGCTGGCCGGCCACGCGGCTTCGGTGCTCGAGATCGAGTTCGACTTCATCGCGCACCAGCTGCTGTTCCGCCTCGATACCGGCGAGACCTCAGGCCTGCCGCTGCTTCCGCAATCTGTCGCCGGCTTCTTCCTCGCGTACAAGGCCGCGCTAGACCAGCTCGGCGTGAAGGTCCACATCGATCCCATGCCGGTCGAGCTGGCGCACCCCATCCGCTTCGATCTCGACCATGAGCACGCCAGCTACGATCGCGCCGCGGTCGAGCGGTTTCACCGCGCGCTCATCCTCTGCGACACCCTCTTCAAGCGCTTCTCCACCGGCTTCCAGGGCAAGATCAGCCCGGTCCACTTCTTCTGGGGCAGCTTCGACCTGGCCGTGACTCGCTTCAGCGGACGCCCCGCAGCCGGCCCGCCCCGCCCCGATCCCGTGCAGCGCGAGGCCTACTCACACGAGGTGATCAGCGCGGGATTCTGGCCCGGCAACGGCGGCTTCGGCCAGCCCGCCTTCTACTGCTACGCCGCGCCAGTTCCCGAGGGCCTGGCCGGATGCAGCATCGCGCCCGGAGCCTGGGACGCTTGCCTGGGCGAGTTCGTCCTGCTCTACGAGGACGCCCGCCGAAGCAGCGATCCAGCCCAGGCCGTGATGGAGTTTCTGGGCAGCTCGTACGCCGCCGCGGCGGATCGCGCGCGTTGGGATCGGACGGCGCTCGACCGCAGCATCGCACCGATGCCCCATTCCTGAGGCGCCCGCGCCCTGTGCAGCATGCGACAATCGAGAGTGCGAGCCATGCCCAGCCAGCAAGTTCAGCTCTCCGAACCTCCCGCCCCGGCGACGATCACCCCCGCGCTGCTGAAGACCCACAGCATCACCCCGGACGAGTACGCGCGCATAGAAGCCGCCCTGGGTCGCACGCCCTCGCTTACCGAACTCGGCATCTTCTCCGTGATGTGGTCCGAGCATTGCTCCTACAAATCTTCGCGCGTCCACCTGAAGCGGCTGCCGACCAAGGGCACCCGTCTGAGCGGCCCGGGCTCGGTGCTGCAGGGGCCAGGCGAGAACGCCGGCATCATCGACGTGGGCGACGGCTGGGCCTGCGCCTTCAAGATCGAAAGCCACAATCATCCCAGCTACATCGAGCCCTACCAGGGCGCAGCCACCGGCGTCGGCGGTATCCTGCGCGACATCTTTACCATGGGCGCGCGCCCGCTGGCCGTCATGGATTCGCTCCGCTTCGGGCCGCTCACCGGTGACAACCCGGACATCGACTACGCGCGTAACCGCCACACCATGCAGGGCGTGGTGCATGGAGTAGGCGGCTACGGCAACTGCTTCGGCGTGCCCAACGTAGGCGGCGAGACGCGCTTCGAGGAGTGCTACTCCGGCAACCCGCTGGTCAATGCCTTCGCGCTGGGGCTCGTCCGCACGGACGAGATCTTCTACGCGCGGGCGGAGGGCGTCGGCAACCCGGTCTTCTACGTGGGCGCAAAGACCGGCCGTGACGGAATCCACGGGGCGACCATGGCCAGCGAAGAGTTTACCGAGGGCTCGGAGCAGAAGCGTCCCAACGTGCAGATGGGCGACCCGTTTCTCGAAAAGCTGCTGCTCGAAGCCTGCCTGGAAGTGATGAAGACCGGCGCAGTGCTCGGCATCCAGGACATGGGCGCGGCCGGCCTCACCTGTTCCACCTGCGAGATGGGCGCGCGCGGAGCGTTGGGCGTGACCATTGAACTGGATCGCGTCCCGCAACGCGAGACCGGCATGACCAGCTACGAAATCATGCTCTCCGAGTCGCAGGAGCGCATGCTGCTGGTCGCCGAGAAGGGCCGCGAAGAGGAGGTGCTCGCCGTCTTCCGTAAGTGGGGCCTGGATTGCGCGGAGGTGGGCATCGTCACCGCCGACGACGTCATGCGCGTCTTCCACGGCGGACGGCTCGAGGCCGCGATCCCCAATAAAGCCCTCACCGACGACGCACCCGTCTACCGCCGGCCAGTAGGCGTGTGGAACCCACCCATCCCCAGGGACCCGCCCGCGTGGGTGCTTGAAGAGTTGAAGAAACCGCGCGACTACACCGCCGACCTGAAGAAGCTGCTCGCCAGCCCGAACATCTGCTCCAAAGCCTGGGTCTACGAGCAGTACGACTCGATGGTCCAGACCAACACCGTGCAGGGCCCGGGCTGCGAGGCCGGCGTGATCCGCATCAAGGGCACGGGCACGCCGGGTCCAAACGGCAAGCCCGAGCGCGGCCTGGCCATGGCGCTCGCCGGCAACAGCCGCTGGTGCTACCTCGACCCCAGACTCGGCGCGATGCACGCCGTCGCCGAGGCCGCGCGCAAGGTCGCCTGCACCGGCGCCACGCCCGTCGCCGCCACCAACTGCCTCAACTTCGGCAACCCCGAAAAACCCGAGATCATGGCCCAGCTCTCGCAAGCTATCGACGGCATCGCCGAAGCCTGCACCGCGCTGAACATCCCCATTACCGGCGGCAACGTCAGCCTCTACAACGAGACCCGCGGCGAAGGCATCTACCCCACCCCCGTCGTCGGCGTTGTCGGCATCCTCGACGACGTCACCAAAGCCGTGCCGAACTCCTTTCAACGCCCGGGAGACAAGATCCTCCTCATTGGCGAGGGTTTAGGAGCCGAAATCGCTTCAATTGCCGAGCGTGAGTTCGGCTCTTCTGAGTTTGCCAAGACCGTGTTGAACGACGTGTGGGGAGAACCCGCATACCTTTGGATAGAGGGCGAGGCGAAGCTGCATGAATGTCTTGCGGCACTCTCGCACGAGCGCCTCATCAACTCAGCCTCTGACATTGGAAGCGGTGGAATGGCAGTCGCACTGGCGCGCGCCTCAATGGCGCATTCGATTGGTGCTTCAGTGGAACTGATCCCGCTCGCGGACGCAGGACAGGTCCACACCTTCTTCGGTGAGCCCGGAGGAATCGCGATGGTGACTTGTTCGCCTGAACTGGCCGAGCGTGTCAAAGATCGCGCGTTCTCCTTCGACGACCTGAATGTGGTCGAGATCGGACAGACGGTGTCCGAGTATCTTGAGATCAGTGCTGCCGAACGGATCTCCAGTGACGGGGCAGGTGTCACTATCAAAGTGTCTCTGGAAGAACTTCATACCGCATCCCGGACCGCCCTCCAATCCCAACTGGCCGAAGAGGTCCTGGCATGATCGACCTAACTCCCCTCCAGGATGCGCTAGCCACTCTCACTGAATCTCTTCAGCTCATCGAAGAATCTAGAAACAAGGTTTCCGAGCCGATGCGGCGCCTCATGGAACGGGGCCTGATTCAGGCCTTCGAGTATAACTACGGCCTCGCGATCTTCTTCCTGGCTCGCTACCTGCAAGAGTATGCTGCCATGCCCAGACATGACCTCAGTGTTTTCGAGGAACTGATCCGCGTTGCCGACGAGCAGCAACTTCTCCTGTCCCCGATCGCCAAATGGAAGGCCTATCGGCATGCGCGAAACCTCACCAGCCACACCTACAATCGCGCCAAAGCAAAGGCGGTCGCGGAGATCGCTCCGGACTTCGAACGGGAAGGCATCCACCTTCTTCATAAGCTGCAGGAGAAGCTAGCCCGGTGATTCAGGCGCCCACAATCGCGATTGCCCCAGAAGAAGCACGGATTGTGCTCGAGATCCTTGAGGCCCGGGTGCCGGATCACGCCGTGTATGTCTTTGGCTCCCGCGCAAAGAATCGTGCACAGCGGCGATCTGACCTGGACCTCGCCATCTCCGGTTCAGAGCGTCTCCCTCTCGATCTCTATCTCGATCTCAAAGAAGACTTCCTGCAATCCGATCTGCCTTATTTCGTCGACGTAGTGGATCTCCACGATGTAACGCCCGAGTTCAAACACCTGATCGAGCCCGACCTCCTTCCCGTCTCCCTTCTTCAGGATCAGCATGCGGGAGAGTCAGCGGCGAACGCAACCCCCTTCGACAAGCTGCGCGAACACTGCGGCGTCATGGCCGTCTACAACCACCCCGATGCGGCCCGCCTCACCTACTGGGGGCTTTACGCCCTGCAGCATCGCGGGCAGGAGTCCGGCGGCATCGCCTCCGCCGACGGCGAGCACGTCCGCGACATCAAGGGCATGGGCCTCGTCTCCGAGATCTTCACCGACGACGTCCTCGCCAAACTCCCCGGTCACCTGGCCATCGGCCACACGCGCTACAGCACCACCGGCGACTCCGCCCTGCTCAACGCGCAGCCCATCTCGGTCGACTCCACCAAGGGCCTCATCGCCATCGCGCACAACGGCAACCTCATCAACCTCGGCACGGCCAAGGAGCGCCTGGAGCGCGACGGCGCCATCTTCCAGACCACCTCTGACTCCGAGATCATCATCCAGCTCATCGCGCACTCGCGCTGCAACACCCTCGTCGACTGCATGGCCGAAGCGCTCAAGCAGGTCGAGGGCGCCTTCTCCATCGTCATGATGACTCGCAACCGCATCTTCGCCGCCCGCGATCCCTACGGCTTCCGCCCGCTCTGCATGGGGCGCATTCCCGGCGAAGACGGCGCGCCCGACACCTTCTGCTTCGCCTCCGAGACCTGCGCGCTCGACCTGCTGCACGCCAAATACGAGCGCGACGTCGAGCCCGGCGAGCTCGTCATGGTCTCCGAAGAAGGCGTAACCAGCCGCATCTTCTCGCGCGGCACCCCCCAGGCCTCCTGCATCTTCGAGCACGTCTACTTCGCCCGGCCCGACTCCAAGGTCTTCGGCCGCTGGGTCCAGACCTCGCGCGAAGAGATGGGCCGCCAACTGGCCCGCGAATCGAGCGTCCCGGCCGACCTGGTCGTGCCCGTGCCCGACTCCGGCGTCACCGCCGCGCTCGGCTACGCCGCTGAATCCGGCATCCCCTTCAACTTCGGCCTCATCCGCAACCACTACGTCGGCCGCACCTTCATCGAGCCCACGCAGCGCGTGCGCGACTTCGGCGTGCGCATGAAGCTCAACCCCTCGCGCGCCCTGCTCGAAGGCAAGCGCGTCATCCTGATCGACGACTCCATCATCCGCGGGACGACCTCGCGCAAGATCGTGCGCATGGTCCGCAACGCCGGGGCCACCGAGGTGCACATGCGCATCTCCTGCCCGCCCACCATCTCACCCTGCTTCTACGGCGTCGACACGCCTTCGAAAGAGCACCTCATCGCCGCCAACAAGTCGCTGCGCGAGATCTGCGACTACATCGAGGCCGACTCGCTCGCCTACCTCTCGCTCATCGGGCTTACCCACTCCTGCACCACCGGCGATCCGCCCTCCGGCCTCGCCCCAGGGAGCTTTTGCACCGCCTGCTACACCGGCGACTACCCCACGCAGCGCATTGACGTCCGCGAGATCCTGCCCGCCCGCACCTACGCCTGACAGGGCCGACGGACCAGCAAGTCAGCGATCCTCCGTCTCCGTCGGATGCCTGCCCAGAAACGGCGAGCAGCATGGCTCGCGCCGCGGCGTAAACTCCATGAACTCCACCCGCGTAAAGTCCGGGTCAAACAGGTTCAGCTGCATCTTGCCGTCGCGCCCCAGCTTGGTCCGGGTGCAGTTCGGTCCGTCGCAATGGTTGGCCGCCAGCGTCTTCACCGCCGTATCCATACTGGCGACACCCAGCGACACATGATCCATCCCGCCGTACTCCTGCAGGCTTGAATCAGGCGAGCGATTGAGCATGTACTCCAGCCAGTCCGAGCCATCCGGCACCTGCAGGCTCATGTAGTCCAGGTCAGTATCCGCCTTCGCGCCGCCGTGCCAGTATGGACGGAAGCCGAGCAGCCCCTGCCAGAACTGATCCTCGCGAACGTGATCCTGCACCAGAAAACCGACGTGGATCAGCCGGCGGCTGGCGGGCTGCGATGTGGTTGTGACCGGCTTTCCGGAGTCGCCTCGAAGCGGACCCGCCCCACTCTGGACGAAGATGACCAGGTTCCCCTCCGGATCCCGGACGCCGAACTCACCCGCGCGCAGCGGCTGTTCGATCGGTACTCCGTGTGACTCAAGGTATCGCGCCAGGGCAGGGGCGTCTCGACTCGTAAAACCCACCGCGGCCATCCGGACGTTGGGCTTGGGTGGCGTTTGGGAGACAATCTCGATCCACTGCAGCGAGTTCACCGCATAAACCCACTCCCCCGCAAGCACGTGCTGCTCGAACCCGAGCGTGTCGCCGTAGAAGTGCTGCGCGGCCGCGGGGTCGGTCGTGTAGAACCGTGCGAAGGCGACGCCGGTGATCGCAGGGCGGGTTGGCTGCGGCGCCTGGGGGGCGGCGAGCGGCGCAAGCAGGAGAAACGCGGAGATCAGGGCGGGGATGCGGGTGGAAAGGCGCGGCATGTTGCTCGCAACTCTAGTTCGCAATCCGGCAGGTGTCAAAGAGTCCGCAGTCGAGCGGCCGCATCGATGCAAAGCAAAAGAGGAGCCCGAAGGCTCCTCTTTCAGAGAAAGCAGGACCGATTACTTGCTGAGCTTGCGGCGCGCTGCGCCGGCGAGGCCGAGGATGCCGGTACCCAGGAGAACGAGCGAGCTCGGCTCAGGGGTGACGGTGGAAGCGAGCGGCTCGTAGGCGAGGACGGTCGAGCTCGAGCCGTCAATCGCACTGAACGTGCCCGTGGTGAAAGCCGTGGCGTTGGTCTCAATCACCAGAACCGCGGTGTGATTACCGTTGGCGATGTTGCAACCCGGGCTGGTGGTGTTCGGATAGTTGAACCCGATCACGCTGCCGGTCGCGCTAGAGTCGACAGTGCACGGATTGACTCCGCCTGCAGCGAACAGTGAAGTGGCCGTGGTCAGGTCGTCATAGCCGACATCGGTGGTGAAGCCGGTAAAGCTGAAGGCCGTGAAACGCTCGTTGATTCCAGGGCCGTTATCTGTCGCCTGGTAAACGAAGGTTAGGCAGCTGGCGCAGAGAGAGTCGGTACCGCCGCGGTAAACCGCGGCCGTGCCGGTATCGCTGAACGTCAGGGCACCCATCGTCATGGTCTCGGAGGCGAGAAGCGTACCATTCAGGACGGCGGTGAGGTTGTCTGGAGCGGCAGTCGTTCCGGGCGTGAGCAAGGTTGCGTGGGCGGATGTGACGCCGACTAGCAGTACAGCAGCGGCGACGAGAGAGGAAATTTTGAGATTCATCGAGGACTCCTGGAAGATGGGAATAGCACGTTTGGCGATCACCGTGCTGCTCTTGTGGGAGAAGACTAACACCAAGGTTGCAGTTTGTAGCAAGAATATTCTCGAATGAAGAAGAAATTTCCTTCTTCTTCTCGCCCCCGTCGGTAACGTGACCATTCCTCACCGAGCGTAGGTCTCTTAATGAGCTCCTGCTCCTCAATGGTGGCAGCGTTAAAAGCGAAAAGGCTCCCGCCGCAGCGGGAGCCTTCGGTAACCAGGAGCTACTCGGCAGCAAGCGCCATTGGTGCCTTCTTTGTCGATTTCCGGGATGCACTGCCCTGCATCGGCTCCGCCGAGGGCTTGGCCAGCTCTGCCGAAGCGTCCCGCTCGTCCTTCTCGGAGTCCTTCTCCGACTTCTTCTCTTTGGCGTTCTTGGCCTTCTTCTCCGGCGGGTTCTTGTCGTCGCCTTCGGCGGCCAGCGCCTGCTTCAGGATGGTCTTGGCCGCGTTCATCACCAGCCGGCCCGCATTCTGCTCTTCGGCCAGCGTCGCCGCCAGCAGACCCACGATCTCCGTCTCACCCAAAGTCCGCGCGATGGCGATGGCGGCGGTGTAGCCGGCGATCTCGTAATGCTCCACCCGTGCCGCTCCGCCCACCAGCCCCACGTCGAACAACGCGCCTTCCTCGTCCTCTTCAAGCGCCTGCTTCACCTCGTCGATGGCGCCTTCCATGCCTTTGCAGTGCTTGCCCGTCGCCTTCTTGCCCAGCATCTCGAACACCTGCTTCAGCCGCTCGACCTGCCCTTTGGTCTCGTCCAGGTGCGTGACAAAGATCTGCTTCAACTCCGGGCTTTCCGCGCCCTTCACAACTTTCGGAAGCGCCTTCACCAGCTGGTTTTCGGCACTGTACAGATCTCGCAGCTCGTCGATCAAAACTTCACGCAGGCTCATAGTTCGGACTCTTTCTTGGCTTGGTTCTGGGGGCTGTTATCCCGCTGACTATCAGAGTCTCAGCGGGGGTGCTTGGTTGGTTTCGAAGCGAAATCATCGCAATCTATAATGGTTTATGGCAAGCGTTCAGCCGGTGAGTTCCAGCGCCGGCAAGTCCAGCCCGACCCTCACCGCCGATCCGCTCCATGGAAGCGCATCATCCCCTGCGCGCCAGGACCACAGCCCCGAACAGAGCTCCCAAAGCAGCGCCCAGAGCCCGGAACTGAGCCTCGACCTCAGTTCCATGCCTGAAAGCGTCACCGGCATCGACCTCGAGTCCGCCCTGCAGGTTCCTCCCACCCAGCTGGACGAGCCCAGCGAGCTCGTGGACCACGCCGACGCGCACTCCGAAGCCATGCGCAGCCTTGCCGAACCCGCCGGCATGCTGGCCACTCCAGCGGCCTCGCCCGAGCCGCTGGCCGGTGCCGGACCGCTTACCTCTTCCGCCGAAATCGACGTGCGCTTCGAGCATCTGCTGCAGACCGTGCACCACAATCGTCCCAACGACGACCTCGACCTCATCCGCCGCGCCTGGGCCTTCTGCATCCAGCAGCATCAGGGACAGCGCCGCGCCTCGGGCGAGCCCTACATCATCCATCCGCTGGAGGTCTGCCAGATCCTCGCCGACCTCAAGATGGATTCGACCGCCATCGCCGCCGGCCTGCTGCACGACGCAGTCGAAGACACCGACGTCACCAGCCCCGAGATCGCCAGGCGGTTCAACGAGCAGGTTGCGCACATCGTCGAAGGCGTCACCAAGCTGGACAAGATCAAGTTCGCGAACCGCGAGGACCACCAGGCCGAGAACATCCGCAAGATGCTGCTCGCCATGGTCACCGACGTGCGCGTGGTCATCATCAAGCTGGCCGACCGCCTGCACAACATGCGCACGCTCCAGCACCTCAAGCCCGAAAAGCAGCAGAAGATCGCCCGCGAGACCCTCGACATCTACGCGCCGCTGGCGCACCGGCTGGGCATGGGGAAACTGCGCGGGGAGCTCGAAGACCTCGCCTTCCGCTACACCGACCCCATCGCCTACAGCCAGGTTGCCGAAGAGGTGGAAGAGCTGCGCGGCGCCAACGAGGACTTCCTCGCCAACATCGTCTCCACCCTGCAGAACAAGCTGAACGAGTCCGGCATCCAGGCCCGCGTCGAGTCGCGCATCAAGCGTCTTTATTCCATTCAGCAGAAGCTCACCTCGCAGAAGATTCCCGTCGACCAGGTCTACGATCTGCTGGCTATCCGCGTCATCTGCCACACGGTCGCCGAGTGCTACGCGGTGCTCGGCCTGCTGCACGCGCAGTGGCGGCCCGTGCCGGGGCGCATCAAGGACTTCATCGCCATGCCGCGGCCGAACCTCTACCAGTCGCTGCACACCACGCTCATCGCGCCGGGCGGCCACCAGTTTGAAGTCCAGATCCGCACCGAGGAGATGCATCGCATCGCTGAAGAGGGCATCGCCGCGCACTGGAAGTACAAGGCCGGTGACGCCGTCTCGGCCAAGGACGAGCAGCGCCTGGCCTGGGTGCGCCAGCTCATGGAATGGCAGCGCGAGATGACCGACCCCAACGAGTTCATGTCGACGCTCAAGATCGACCTGTACCCCGAGGAGGTCTACACCTTCACCCCCAAGGGCAAGGTCGTCGTACTGCCCAAGGACGCCAGCCCCATCGACTTCGCCTACGCCATCCACACCGAGGTGGGCAACGCCACCACCGGCGCCAAGGTGAACGGCCGCATCGTTCCGCTGCGCACCAAGCTGCGCAACGGCGACATCGTCGAGATCACCACCCAGGCGGGCCACGCGCCCTCGCGCGACTGGCTCTCCTTCACCAAGTCCAGCCGCGCCCGCAACAAGATCAAGCACTGGCTCAACGAACACCAGCGCGAGCGCGCCATCGAGATCGGCAAGAAGCTGCTCGACCGCGAAGCTCGCAAGTACAAGCTGCCGCTTTCGAAATTCCACGAGGCCGACTACGTGCGCGTGGCCAACGACTACGGCCTGGGCACCGAGGCCGAGCTGCTCGCCGGCGTGGGCTTCGGCAAATACTCCGCGCGTGTCGTGCTCAACAAGCTCGAGCCCGGCAGCACCATGGCCGCCGAACCCGACACGCAGGGCACGCTGCCCGGCATGACCAACGCCATCGCGCAGATGTCCGACGCCGTGAAGCGCGTCTTCTTCGGCAAGGGCTCTGACTCCCTCCAGGTCGAAGGCCAGGACGATCTGCTCGTCTATCGCGCGCGATGTTGCAATCCCATCCGCGGCGAGGAGATCATCGGCTACGTCACGCGCGGCAAAGGCGTCGCCGTGCACGCGCGCGGCTGCCCCAACGTGCAGAATCTGCTCTACGAATCCGACCGCCGCATCCAGGTGGAGTGGGGCTCGGATCCCTCCTCGCAGAAGCCCACCACCTACCCGGTCAAGCTCACTATCGTCTGCGACGACCGCACCGGCATGCTCAAGGAGTTCACCGCCATCATCTCGGACGACGGCACGAACATCCGATCCGTGGACTCGAAGCCCGCCAGCGACGGCACCTTCGTCGTTGACTTCGTCATCGAAACCGTCGACGTCCGCCACCTCAATAAGCTCACCCAAAACCTCCGCAAGGTGCCCGGCGTCCGCGATGTGCAGCGCGTCCAGAAGATCTGATGGACGAACCGCTGTTGTTCGATTGGGATGACGGGAATACAGCTCATCTCGCGAGGCATGGCGTCACGCGTGAGGAAGCGGAAGAGGTGATCGCGAACCAGCCCTACTTCCTGAGCGTTGAGCTTCGCGACGGCGAACTGCGGCGCAGAGAAGTCGGCGAAACACGAAGCGGCCGCATCCTCATCGTGATCAGCGTAGCGCCGAGGATATAAGATCAGAGTCGTCACCGGCTGGCAGTGCGACAGGACGATGGTCAGCCTCTTCACACCTGGACGCGTGAGGCAGACCGATGAGTTTGAAGCTCCCGGAATTTCAATCAGAAACCGAAGAGGCCGACTGGTGGTATAAGCATCGCGCCGAGGTGGAGGCGGAGATGCTGCTGGCCGCCGCGGAAGGAAGGTTGCAGAGGCGATCTCCAGACGGCACGTCTAACCCCGGTGGCGCCGCTCAGCGTTCCAGCCGAAGACCTTCAAACCGCGAGGCAGTTGCTCGAGAAGAGTGGCCTCTGGGTCGAGGACAGCACCGAAGCCAATGCACTCAGGCCCTCCCTCACCGAGAAGTTGCGCAAGGCGAGTTGAGGCGCTTCACGCGTCTTTGCTTCTCCCAACCAGCAGTACGGATGAGCTAACGACGAGAAGCTGCTCACTCATCAAGATGATCGCCCCTACTGCATCCCCAGCTCCTTCACCAGAAACGCGTACATATCCGCCGTCACATCCAGCTGCTTGGACAGCGGCATGCCGCCTCCATGCCCCGCCCGCGTTTCAATGCGGATCAGCACCGGCGCCGCGTCGGGTGTCTTTTCCGCCGCAGTCTGCATTGCCGCAGCAAACTTGAAGCTGTGCGCCGGAAACACGCGGTCGTCGTGGTCGGCCGTCGTAATCATCGTCGCGGGATAGCGCGTCCCCGCCCGCACATTATGCAGCGGGCTGTACTTGTAGATCGCGCGAAACTCCGCCTCGTTGTCGCTCGGGCTGCCGTAATCCGACTTCCACGCATACCCGATCGTGAACTTGTCGAAGCGCAGCATGTCCATCACGCCCACCTGCGCCAGCACCGCGCCAAACAGCTCAGGCCTCTGTAGCTCCGCCGCCCCCACCAGCAGGCCGCCGTTCGAGCCGCCGTTGATCGCCAGCTTCTTTGGCGATGTGTAACCGTTCTTGATCAGAAACTCCGCGCACCCGATGAAGTCATCAAAGACGTTCTGCTTGTTCACCTTCGTCCCGGCGAGATGCCACTTCTCCCCATACTCACCGCCGCCGCGCAGAATCGCCTCCGCATAGATCCCGCCCATCTCCATCCAGGCCAGCCGCGACGAGCTGTACGCCGGGCCCAGCGAGATGTTGAACCCGCCATACCCATACAGGATCGCTGGAGCTGTCCCGTCCCTCTTCGTGCCTTTCTTGTACGTGATGAACAGCGGCACCTTCGTCCCATCCTTGCTCGCCGCAAACTCCAGCTTGGTCTCGTACTGCGCGGGATCGAACACCAGCTTGGGCTGCTTCCACACGCTCGACGCCATCGTCTTCAGATCCAGCCGGTACACCGTCGGCGGCGTCGTGTAGTTCGTAAACGTGTAGAACGTCTCCGTGTCGCTGCGCTTGCCGCCGCCCACATACGCCGAGCCGATGCCCGGCAGCACCACCTTCGTCACCAGCTTGCCGTCCAGCCCATGCTGCTCCACCTCGCTCTTGGCGTCGACGAGGTACGTCAGCAGCAGCTCATCGTGCACCATCACCGCGTTCTCCAGCGAGTTCGGCGACTCCGGCACCAGCGTCCTCCACGCCGCACGCTCCGGATGCTCGAGATCCACCTTCACGATCATTCCGTTGGGCGCGTCCTTGGTCACCTTCAGCCATATCTCGTGGCCGATGCTGCCAACCGGCTCGTAGGTCGCGTCATCAACCGGCGCGATCTTGATCAGCGGCGCGCTCGTGCTCATCCAGCCAGGCTTTGCAAGATCCTTCACCGCCAGCGCGTTCTGATGTCCCTTGCTTTGGCTGATCACCAGCCAGCGCCCATCCTCCGTCGCCCCGCCGTTGATCAGCATCTCCTTGTCGTCGGTCCGCTCGAACACCACCTCGTCCGCGGTCTGCGGCGTGCCCAGCTTGTGGAAGTAGAGCTTGTGAAACACCGCCGCGCGCTTCAGCGCCTCGGCGCGCTCGGCATCGGTCTTTGGTACGCCAAAGCTCGAATAGAAGAACCCGCTGCCATCCTTCATCCAGCTCACGCCCGAGAACTTCACCCACTCCACCAGGTCGGGAAGATCGACGCCCGTGGCCACCGTCTTCACCCGCACCTTCTGCACATCGCTGCCTGCCTCCGCCAGCGCATACGCCATCAGCTTGCCATCATCTGAAACCGAGATCGAGTCGAGCGCCACGGTACCGTCGGCCGCGAGCGTGTTGGGGTCCAGCAGCACCTTCGGCTCGCCGTTCAAGCCCTGCTGCCAATACAACACCGACTGGTTCTGCAGCCCGGAGTTCCGCCTGTAGAAGTAGCGTCCGCTCTCATGATCCGGCGGCGTAAACCGCTCGTAGTTCGTGAGCTCCATCAACCGTGCATGGATCTTGTCGCGCGCTGGCACATCAGCCAGAAAGCCCTGCGTCAACGCGTTCTCCGCATCCACCCAGGCCTTCACCTCGGGCGAATCCACATCTTCCATCCAGCGATACGGATCGGCCACCTTGGTGCCGAAGTAGCCGTCCACCTGCCCGGACACACGCGCCTTCGGATACTCAAGCTTCTGCGCGCCAGCCACAACTCCGCTCATCAACAATCCCCCCGCTATCAACATCACGCTCAGCTTCATCGCTCTTGCACTCCACTCAGGCGCCGTTCGCCCACTCCGCCAATCTACACCAGCCGTTCCGCCGGGCTGCTTCGCCTGCCCGAGACGGTACTCCCTACCCCTGCCCCTACTCCCTACCCCCTTACTCCCTACACCCTGCCTCTATCCGGAATCGCCTTGAGCCGCGCCGCCCCTTGCCGCCCCGCCTCCCGCCTGCGAGCATGGAGGCCATGCCCCTCAGCGCTCCCACCTCGAACCCTGCCGTCCCGCCGCCCGCTCCGCGCATCCTCGTCGTCGGCTCCGGCGCCCTCGGCGGCTACTTCGGCGCCAGGCTGCTGGCCGCCGGGCGCGACGTAACCTTCCTCGTCCGCCCCGCGCGCGCCGCGCAGATGGCCCGCGACGGCCTGCACGTCATCAGCCCCAAAGGCAACCTCGACATCGCTCAGCCGCCCACGGTCCTGGCACAAGACCTCCGCGCCCCCTACGACCTCATCCTGCTCACCTGCAAGGCGCAGGACCTCGAGTCAGCGATAGTGTCCTTCGCGCCCGCGGTCGGCCCCTCTACCGCCATCCTGCCGCTGCTCAACGGCATGGCTCACCTGGCCGTGCTCGACGAGCGCTTCGGCCGCAAGCACGTCCTGGGCGGAGGCTGCATCATCTCCGCCACGCGCGACGCCGCCGGCGCCATCCAGCACCTCAACAAGCTCGACCGCCTCTTCTTCGGCGACCGCGATGACTCCGCTGCCCCGCGCATGCAGGCGCTCCACGCCGCGCTCTCGAACGCGGGCTTCGACATCGATCTCCGCCCCAACGTCCTTCACGACATGTGGCAGAAGTGGACCTACATCGCTGCCTCCGCCGGCATCACCTGCCTCTTCCGCGCCACCATCGGCGACATCGTATCCGCCGGCGCCGCACAGTTCGCGCTCGATCTCTTCGCCGAGTGCATCGCTATCGCCACCCACGAGGGCTACCCGCCCGCACCCGCATTCATCGAAGCCTCCACCGGCTACCTCACCAAGGACGGCTCGCCCTTCACCGCCTCCATGATGCGCGACCTCGAATCCGGCGCTCCCATCGAGGCCCACCAGATCATCGGCGACCTGCTCACCTACGCCCACAAGCACCAGCTCCAAACCCCGCTGCTCCACGTCGTCAACGCCAGCCTCCGCTGCTACGAAGAGCGCCGCCTCCGCCAAACCCTCTAGCCCCCCAAACCTGTCATCCTGAGCGAGGCGAAGCCGGGTCGAAGGACCCGCATCTAAGGACCACCACCACAGCCCGTCATCCTGAGCGGAGGCCGGCGCTTTTGCGCCGACCGAAGTCGAAGGACCCCGAGAGCCCCGGCAGCCGCCCCTACTGTCCGAACCTTTCCACGCCACATTCCCAACTCCATCCTGGGCCGAAGGCCCAGGTAGAGCACCATCAAGCGCCGAGGGCTGAAGGCCTGACACATCACCCTGCCGCCTCCTCCGGGTCAAACGTCTAAACTCTCACCATGCGAGCTCTGCCCCCGATCTGCGCGCTCCTTGCGGCCGCCTTCGCCGCCACTCTCGCCGCCCGGACCGCCCCGCAGCAGCCGCCTGATCAGACTCCCTTCACCCTCCGCGCCAACTCCAACCTCGTCCTCGTCCCCGTGCAGGTGGAAACCAGGCACGGCGACATGCTCTACGATCTAAGCCCGCAGCAGTTCGTACTCGAGGACAACGGCGTCCCCCAAACCATCCGGGTCGACCAGGACACCGACGCGCTCGGCCTCTCGCTGGTCGTGGTCGTCCAGTGCAGCCGCCAGGCCTTCACCCAGTTCAGTAACATGCGCGGCCTCACCTCCATGGTCGACGATGTCACCGGCGGCGGTCCGCACCAGGTTGCGCTCGTCTCCTACGGCAGCGAGGTCGAGCTGCTCGCGCCGCTCTCCAACTCCGACAAGAAGCTGGCCGATGGCTTCGCCAACTTCGAGCCCTGCGACGACGAGAAGGACGCCGTCACACTTGACGCCATCGCCTACGCCAACAAGCTGCTGGACCCCGCACCCGCCGGCAACCGCCGCGCCATCCTGCTCATCGGCGAAACCCGTGACCACGGCTCGAAGATCAGGCCGGCCGAGGTCATCGCCGCGCTCGGCCGTTCCAACACGGTTGTCGACTCCGTCTCCTTCAACCCCGGCAAGGACGACCTGCTCGGCATGCTGCACGGCGCCGCACCCAACCCCAAAGAGGCGATCCTGCTGCTGGTCGACGCGCTGCGCCGCAACGTGCCCCACACGCTCTCCTCGGTCACCGGCGGCGAGTACACCAACTTCAACTCGCAGAAGGGCTTTGAAAAAGGCGTCCACCGCCTCGCCAACCACATCCACAACTACTACCTGCTCAGCTTCCAGCCGGCTGGCGCAAACTCCGCGCCGGTCACCCCCGGGCTCCACCGCATCTTCGTCAGGATCCCCGACTACCCCGACGCTCACATCCGCTTCCGCCTCACCTACTACGCCGGCGACGCTCCCCCGCCCGACGTCCCCGAGGCGTCAGAACCGCCGCTCTAAAAGCCGGCTGGCAATATCCCAGCCTTTCCAAACAGGATTCCATCTTCCACCACAAAAACACCACGCCTAACTACCCGATGACGGCGGCGGTACAACGCTGAGCGGCGGCCGATGCGTGGGGTCGGGCTTGTCCGGCGTATACGGGATCGTGGGCGCTGCGCCACCCCGCAGCCCCGCAATAATCTGCGTCTGAAAGTCGTTCGCCGCACCCGGATTGTTGGGCAGAAACACCGTGTTCGTGCCGCCCCGCGTGCCTATATCGCGCAGCGTGTCGAAATACTGCGTCAACAGCACCAGCGCCATCACATCCTCGCTGGTCGCCCCCGGAACGCCCTGCTGAAAGTGCTCGATGGACGCCGAGAGCCCGTCAATAATCGCCTGGCGCTCCGCCGCTATCCCCTTCCCTTGCAGTGCCTTAGATTCGGCCTCCGCCTCCGCCTGCTTCACTTTCAGAATCTTCTCCGCCTCGCCCCGCGCCTGCGCCGCCACCTGCGCCCGCTGTGCCGCGTTGATGTCGTTCATCGCTGCCTTCACCTTCACGTCGGGGATGATGTCCGTCACCAGCGCCGTCAGGATGTTGAATCCAAACCCCGACATGATCGCGTCAAGCTCCGTCTTCACCGCCACCGAAATCCCTGACTGCTGCTCGAACGTCTCGTCCAGCGAGAGCTTGGGAACGTGGCCCAGAATGGAGTTGAATACGAACGACTCGATCTGCTTTTGCGGGCTCGACAGCTTGTAAAACGCGTCATAGATCTTGTCGTCAAGTACTTGATACTGCACGCTTACCGGGATCTGCACGAAGACGTTGTCCTTGGTCTTGGTCTCGACGGAGAACTGCGCCTGCTTCACCTGCAGGTCCACGATGTATGCCTTTTCCGCATACGGCATCAGGATCTGCAGGCCCGGACGCACGATCCGGTTGAACTTGCCGAAGCGCTCCACCACGCCCGCGGTCGCGGTGCGCACGGTGAAGAGAGTCTTGGCCACCGTGATCAGCGCGATGATGGCAAGGAAGATCAGAAGAAAGATGATGATGCCGCCGATTTGCATGCGTCGTACGCTCCCAGGGCTGCTGTGCGCAAGGATACAGTAGGGGGGGAGGCAGCATGGGAGCGTGTTTCACCGAGGCCGGGCTGAAGTTCCTGAAGCAGTTGAAGACGCATAACGATCGCGAGTGGTTCAATGCGCGCAAACCTATCTACGAGGCCGAGATCAAGGAGCCGATGCTGGCCGTCATCGCCGAGGTCAACGACGCGCTGAGCGGATTCGCGCCCGAGTTCGTGAGAGACCCGAAGAAATGCATGATGCGCATCTACCGTGACATCCGCTTCAGCCCCAACAAGCAGCCCTACAAGACGAACGCGGCGGCGTGGTGGGCGCGGCAAGGACTTGAGAAGACCAGCGGCGGCGGGTTCTATCTTGAGGTTGGGCCGCAGGGCGTGCGGGTTGCCGCCGGCGTTTACATGCCGGAGAAGGAACAGTTGCTGGCCATCCGCCGCATGCTGCTCGAGCGCCATGAAGAACTACGGCGTGCCATGAAGGTGAAGGGTATGGAGCAGTTTGAGGGGATGCGCATGAGCCGCGGACCGAAGGGCTTTCCGGCGGTCGGAGAGCACCCCGCGATGGACCTGATTCTGCAGAGGCAATGGGGCCTGATGACCTGGCTCCCGGCTGAAGCAGCCTTCCAGCCGGCTCTGGTCAAGGAGATCGTGCGGCGGTTCAAACTTGCCGCGCCAATGGTTCACCTCTTGAACGAGCCGCTGTTGAAAAGGCCCGTCAAACCCATGTTTTAGTGTGGTTCGACCGTATATCTCTGACCGGAAAGCGGTTGAAAGCGTGTAGTATCGGGAAGTTGGATCTCGCACGGGCTCTGTCTTGCGACAGGGCCCGTTTGCTTGTTTGTTGCCAAATTGACTCGAGAACGTGCCGTAAAGGGCTCAAGTAGCCTAAAAGCCGGTAAAATCCTGTGGAAACCCCGCAAAAACCGTTGACAAAGGCTTTGTAACAGTCGATGGTGGATTGCGGAACGATTCACAAACCCGCATGGATACAGGGGATTTCGCAACATCCTGGTGGGTATCAGCGATTCAGACCAGGCAAGAGCGCTCAAGCGCAATCCAATTCAGCGAACGAAGGAGCAATCGATGGCAAAAGGCATGACCAAAACGGCACTCGTAAAGACGATGGCTGAGAAGATGGAACTCACCAACAAACAGACGTCCTCTTTTCTTGAAATGCTTGCAGATACGGCAGTCAAGGAGACGAAGAAGAATGGAGAGTTTACAATTCCTGGTATCGGCAAGCTCGTGAAGGCCGAGCGAAAAGCGCGCCTTGGACGCAACCCGCAGACGGGTGAGACGATCAAAATCAAGGCGAAGACGGTTGTGAAGTTCCGCGTGGCTAAAACCGCGAAGGACACGATCGCACCGGTGAAGAAGTAACTTCGCTGGTAGCGGTCGTTTGCAGGCGCAAGAGAGTTGGCCGGAGCGTAGAGAGCGCTCCGGCCGTTTTTTTGCCCTAAACACGCGCCGGTCGAACCGCCCTGGCGATTAGCGACACGCCAAACGACACCACCACGCATTGAATCAGCAGCCAGGCGTTGTAGCGCCAGCCGGCAACAGCAAACGAGACGGCGACACCCCACATGTAGATCTCGCCCAGCATAGCCTGCGGCCAACGAGGCACCAGCGGCTGGGCGGCGATGCGAGCGCGCAGCGAAGGCAGCAGGCGTGGAACGAGCGAGCAGTAGGCCGCGTAGGACGCGCCCAGCCGGCTGAGCAGGAACGGCTCCTCGGCCAGGATGAGGCGGAGCTGCAACAGCGGGATCAGGACGATAACGAAGAGTGCTCCGGAACGCGGCATGAGCAGCGCCAATGCGAAGGTGTGGAGGATCGTGCCCAGGTAAAGCGGGTTACGAAGATGGCGGTAGGGGCCAGCTTCGATGATGGCCGGTGCGGCGCTGTTCCGGTCTGCTGCCGTGTGCATGGTGGGCGATTCCACGACGTTCGGGCCAAGGTAGGAAGAGCCCCAGGTGCGCAGAAACGCTCCGGCAAGAGCGAACACGATGGCCAGCCAGAGCAGGAGATTGTAGGCGGCGGCGATGTTTGCGATGCCGAGTTGCGTCAGGTTCGCGCCCAGGAGCCCCCAGACGTGGGCGTTGGGCCCGGGGGGATCCAGGTGCAGCCAGTAGTTCCACGGCGCGGTGAAACCGAGCACGTAGAGGATGGCGTGCAGGATGAAACGATGTCGGTACTCGAAAGTGGACGCTCTCATCAATCCATCATAGGTGGCTGATGGCGTGAGCGGATTCGCGACTACTCGGCCGCCTGAGCGTCAAGAGCAGCGAGCAGCAGGTCGAAATCGTCGACGTTGGCGTAGTCAATGATGACGCGGCCCCGGCCTTGCTTATCTTCAATGCGGACGCGCAGACCGAGAGCACGCTGCAGGCGTTCCTGCGCCTCGTGGACGTTGGGGTCCTGGGTCGCGAGGAGCCTGGCCGGCCGGGGCGGCCTGCCTTCGGGGTTGATCAGGCTCTGGATGTAGGTCTCGGTCTGGCGCACGGACAACGAGAGAGCCACGACCTTCTGTGCCGCGGCAACGATTTGCTCGGGCTGGGACAGCGCCAGGAGGGAACGGGCGTGACCGAAGGAGATGACACCGCTCTCCACCTGGTCCTGGACGGACAACGGCAGGCGCAGCAGGCGGAGGAAGTTAGCCACCGAGGCGCGTTCCTTGCCGGTGCGGAACGCCATCTGGTCCTGGGTCATTCTGAAGTCGTCGGCGAGACGCTGGTAGGCGCGGGCCTGCTCCATGGGATTGAGATCGGCGCGCTGCAGGTTCTCGACGATGGTCATCTCCATGGCCTGCTCGTCGGAGACGGTGCGCAGGATAGCTGGGACTGTCGCTTTTCCGGACTGCCTGGAGGCCAGGAGGCGACGCTCGCCGCTGATGAGCTGGTAGCGCGGGGTGCCGTCACTCGCAGGAGGCAGGGGACGTACGATGATCGGCTGTACAACCCCGGTGGCGGCGATGCTCTGCGCCAGCTCTGTCAGCTTCTCGGGATCGAAGCGGCTGCGGGTCTGGAAGGGATTGCGCTCGATCTGATCCAGGGGGATCTCGAGCGGCTGTCCGCCCTGTTCGGCAGAGGCGGAGAGGGAGACGGGAGCGGGCGGCGGCGGCGATGCGGGACGCTGAGGAAGCAGAGCTTCGAGACCTCGGCCGAGTGCACGCCGTTTAGGATCCTGCGGCTGGGTAGTCATAGGGCGACACTCTCCGGCTTCCCTCGCTCAGCAGAGGAATCCAGTTGGTAACGGGTAAGGTATTCGCGGGCAAGGTCGCGATAGGCCTCGGCGCCGCGCGATCGCGGGTCGTAGAGGGCGACGGGAAGTCCATGGCTGGGTGCCTCGGCGAGGCGGATGTTTCTGGGGATGGTGGTGGTGAAGAGTTTCTCGCCGAAGAACTCGCGGAGGTTCTGCGTGACCTGCTGGGAGAGATTGGTGCGGTCGTCGTACATGGTGATGAGGACGCCTTCGAGGCCGAGGTCGGGGTTGAAGGCGCGGGCGACGCTGTCCAGTGTACTCATCAGCTCGGAGATGCCTTCGAGAGCGAAGTATTCGGCCTGCAGCGGTACCAGGAGGCCATCAGCGGCGACGAGGGCGTTAAGCGTAAGCAGGTCAAGGGCTGGGGGGCAGTCAAGCAGAATGAAGCTGTAGAGATTCCGGACCGAGGTCATGGCATCGCGGAGGCGAAACTCGCGCCGGTCGACGCTGACTAATTCCAGGTTCGCCCCGATGAGGTTCCGGCTGCCGGGTACGAGGAACAGTGTGGGGATGCCGGTGGGAATGGCCGCGTCGGCCAGGCTGGTGGGGCCGAGCAGGACGTCGTAGATGGAGAGCCGCTGGGCTTCATCCTGAGCCTGGCGGCGGAAGCCTAGGCCGCCGGTGGTGTTGGCTTGGGGATCGCAGTCGATGATGAGGACTTTGTGGCCTTCGAGGGCGAGGGCGGCTGCGAGATTAATGGTGGTGGTAGTTTTGCCGACGCCGCCTTTTTGATTGACCACCGCGAGGATGCGTGCGTCGCTACTTTGGGGGTCTGCGGATGAGGGGTTCTGACGGGCGGGCATTGGGCTGAGTTCAGGGTAGCGGGAGTCAGACTCTGGCGCAATGTTCCACGTGGAACACTTTTCTGCGTTGACCCAGCCGCGCGTCGGGGGCGCTGCAAGGAAAGGCGTGATCCAGGGGGCAAAAGCCCCGCCTTGTTTCGGCTCTAAGCTCAGGGCCCGAAGGCTTTGGGTACCTTCAGGCCGAGGCGGGATGATGCTCAGCGGCTTAGGTTAGTGGATGGTCGGCTGCTCGAGAGCGCGCTCCATGGGGCTGTGGGCGGGATCTGCGAGCCGGATCTGCTTGAGGACGTCGCTGGCGAGGTAGGTGTTGAGCTGGCTGATGGAGGAGACGGAGGGCGGGAGTTGCAGATTGCTGGCGCGGATGGCGGCCTGGCGCAGGCTGCGAGTCATGCGGCGGATCTCGTCGGCAGACAGGGGCTTTTCCAGCATGAGGGGATCAACGGCGGCGACTTCGCAGCCGCAGGAACGGCAGACCTGGCGGCGGTCGGGACGGGTCTCCTGGCCATGATCGGCTGCGCAGTGGCAGTGCAGAGCCCCGGAGCCGGCAAAGTTCATGAGGGATTCGGATTCGCGCAGTCCGAAGGGACGGAGCGGGGCGCGGAAGAGCGTGGCGGCGACTCCCAAGCAGAAGGTTCCAGAGAGCGGAAGAAGGGCAGAGTGGGCGCTGAGAAGATTCTGGAGGCTGAAGAGTGCAGTTGCAGCAATGAGCATGGAGCGTTTCCTTCCGGTTTTCCAGCCTGAGGAGGTTGGCTGTTGTCAAACTATAGTTCGGCAGGAAGGGCGTTACCTATTGCACATTCGTCATGCGGATAGCACTTTAGTCTGGGGCGGCGCCAGGGGTTGATCAGTCTGCGAAGTCCTCTTCGTGGGAGGAACGGCGCGACCACAGCGCGAAGAAGGCGCCGAGCACGATGAGCAGCCCGACGGAGTAGAGGATGATTTCCTTGAGCGAGCGCTTCATGGAGGTGGTGACGCGGTCCAGGCTGGTGACCGGGGTGAGCGGGGCGGCCGAGGCGGAGTCGGCGAGCGCGTCTTTGAGGCAGGGCATGTAGCGGCCCATCTGGTCGGCGTTAAGGTGGTTCTGCTTGCCGTGCTGTCCGAAGGTGAAGGTCCAGCCCTGGGTGGCGACTTTGTCGAAGTTAAGGGTTCCGCGGGTGTAGTGCAGGATGCGGCGTCCTCCGGCCACGGTGTTTTCGAGAATGGTCTCGTCGCCGCGCAGGGGCGCGCCGCAGCGATTGAGGACGGCGTCGGCGTCACGTGGGAGGGCGTGGACGGGGTTGGAGAGAAGAAAAAAGATCAGTGGGCAGAAGATGGGGAGTTTCTTCATGGCTAGTCCTGGGTGAGTTCCTCGGCGGGAGCCGGGTGGTCTGACTGGATGATAGTGTTCCACGTGGAACAGTGCGCTTCCCCAAGAGTGTGAGATCGTGCGACGTGTTTTCAAGTGGAACATTGTTGGTTCGATCTAGGTGGTGAAAGTGTTCCACGTGGAACAATCTCAGGGGTCGGGGTCGAAAATGTTCCACGTGGAACATTCCAAACGGTAGCTTGGAGGGCTTTCGGTCGTGTCCGCAAGGCCACTCACTGCAGTCTAGGTGCTGGGCTACGTCGTGAGGGCATGGTTGACGGGGAGTGAAAGTGTTCCACGTGGAACATTCTGGGCCCCGAAAACGCCAAAAGTGTTCCACGTGGAACACTCTCGTGAAAACGTCACTGCAGCAGATGGAGAAAAGTGTGGATGGAGGTGGGAATCGGTATGGAAAGGCTGGGATGTGAAACAGCACCTGCAAGATGTGCGATGACCCCGCCAAGGGCGAGGCGATCGCGGGCTGCGGAGAGGGCCCCCTGCGGACGGTCGACGGCGCGCAGGGTGACGACGTCGTAGAGCAGGCCGGCGGGTAGATCCTCGGCGCGGCCAGGCCAGACGACCGTGGGCAGATGAAGGGTACGGATCACCTCGCGAAGGAAGGCGGCCTTCTTGTGCTGGGCCTCGGCGAGGGTGACGCGAAGATGGGGAAGCGCAAGCTGGATGGGGAGGCCGGGGAAGCCGGCACCGGAGCCAAGGTCGAGCAGGGTAGAGCAGGGCGGGAGATGGCGGGCGGTGAAGAGCGATTCGCCGAAGTGGCGGGTGACGATGTGCTCGGGTTCGCGGATCGAAGTCAGATTGATGCGGGCGTTCCATTTGAGCAGCAGATCGAGGTAGGTGGAAAGCTGCGAGAGCAGGAGGGCGCCGGGGTCGGGATAGAAGGGAGCGAGCAGGGAGGCGATGCGGTCGGGGGTGAGCGCGGGCATCAGCGGACGGTGGAGGCCGCAGGAGGCTCGGAGACGGTGGTGAAGTCGGCGGCGTGCTGGACGAAGCGGGCGAAGATGGCGCGGGAGGTTGGGCTGGAGTCGAAGGTTCGCTCAGGATGCCATTGGACACCCAGGAGGAAGTGGCTGGAGGGTTCGGCGAGTTCCAGGGCTTCGACGACGCCATCCTGCGGGCAGCGCGCAACGACCTTCAGGCCGGCGCCAGGGATGGCCACGGCCTGGTGGTGGGAGGAGTTGATGGGCAGGCGGAGTTGGCCGCCGACCGTGGAGGCTTCGGATGGTTCGGTGAGGGCCGCGAGCAGGGAGTGCGGTTCCACGGCCGCAGTGTGGGCGACGGCCACGGCGCGGCCGGCGGCGTGGTTGACGGGCAGGACGGAGAGGTGCTGGATGAGGGTTCCGCCGCGCCAGACGTTGAGGATCTGGACGCCGAAGCAGATGGCGAGGAGCGGCTTGGCGCTTTCGAAGGCGTGTTCGAGGAGCAGTATGTCGAGCTGCTCCCGGGCGGGGTCGGCGGGAGCGGCGGCGGGGTCGAGGGCCTGACCGTAGCGTTCGGGATCGACGTCGGCGGGGCTGCCGGGGAGGAGGATGGCGTCGCAGTCGCGGGCGACGACGAGGGCGTCGCGGCGGCTGAGATCGAGCGGCAGCTGGAGCGGCTCGCCGCCGCTGGCGCGGACGGCATCGGCGTAGGCGGCCCAGTTTTGCGTGTTGTAGGCGAGGTCGGTGCTGGTGGGAGCCGGGATGGCGATGCGAGGAGTCATCTGGCGCTATTGTAGGCCGTTGGAGTGCTGGGCGTAGAGGGCGGCGATGGCGGCGAAGAGGCGCTGGGTGAGCGCGTCGGCGTCGCGGGTAGAGAGGCCGGCGGTGGAGATGGGGTCGCCGACGACGATTTTGAGGGGGCGAGGGGTGAGGTGGTAGGCGTGGATGGGGAGCAGTTGGTAGGTACCGATGAGCGCGAGCGGGACGAGCGGAACCTGGGCGCGGATGGCCATGAAGGCGGCGCCGGACTGGAAGGGGGTCATACGGCCGGTGGCCGCGCGGCCGCCCTCGGGGAAGATGACGAGGGGAAGGCCCTGCTCCAGGGTTTTGACGCCGCGCAGAAGGCCGGCGATGGCAGAGCGGCCGGATTTGGCGTCGATGGGGACCTGGCCGGAGCGATGGAGGTACCAGCCGACGAAGGGGATCTTCCAGAGCGAGAGCTTGGCGAGGATGCGGAACTGGAAGGGCAGCTTGGCGAAGAGGACCGGCGTGTCGTAGTAACTAAGATGGTTCGAGGCGTAGACGGCCACCTGGTGGACGTGGAGCTTTTCGCGGCCGATGAGTTCGACGGGAGAGAGGCTGATGAGCAGCAGGACGTTGGCCCAGGCGCGGGCGATGGCGTGCTGCTGGCGGCCGGATTTGTCCCACAGGCCGCAGAGCAGGGAGCCGCAGCCGAAGAGGATGGTGGCGAGGGCGACGAGAGGATAGACGAAGAGGTAGGTGAAGGCGCGGATGGCGGAGGAGGGGCGAGACTCAGAGGCGGAAGCTGCCGTGGCTGAAGGGCTACCAGCGGTCGGGGGGGAGTGGAATGTCTCGGGGTCCTTCGGCTGCGGATCTCGCGAAGTGCCGCGAGATCCTTCGCTCAGGATGACGAGGTCTCCGGTGGGGGGCACCTGGGTTGGCGGCGTCATGCGTAGAGCTCGGCGGCATTTGGATCACCGAGGGCGAGGTGGCGGATTTCGCCGACGAGGTAGACGGAGCCGGTGGCGATGATGAGGCCGCCGGGAGGGGTGATGGCGCGGGCCTGGGCGAGGGCGGCGGCGAGATGGGGCGCGGCGTGGGCGGGGACGTCGAGGGCGTGGGCGGCGGCAAGCAGGTCTTCGACGGCCGAGGCGCGGGGGCTGGCGATGGGGGCGAGGATGATGTGGTCGTGGCGGCGCTGCGGGTCGCCGCCGGGCGAGGAGTCGAAGAGCGGAAAGAGGATGCGGGAGATCTCGCTGAGGCTTTTGTCGCGCAGGCAGGAGAAGATCAGGGTGCGGGGCTGGGCGGAGGGCAGAGAGGCGATGGCGCCGCGCAGGGTCCAGGCGCCGGCAGGGTTGTGGGCGACATCGAGGAGCAGGTTGGGCGGCAGAAATTCGAGGCGTCCGGGCCAGACGGTGTTACGTATTCCCGCCTCAATAGCCGCGTCTGTGATGTTGTAACTGGTTTGGTTGCATGTGGTGGTGGAATTGTTACCGGTCTGGTTACGTAATGCGATTGCGGCGGCGATGGCGAGGGCAATGTTGCGCTGCTGATGGTGGCCGGGGAGGGGTGAATCGACTTCGAGCTGGCCGGGGGAGATGGGGCCGGAGAGGTTGAGGGTGTAGCGATTGCGGGGGAGTGGGGAGGGAGTTGGGCTGTGGGTTGGAGCGGCTGGGGCTGAAAGCTCCGGAGATTTGGCGGCGAGGCGGAGACCGTCGGGGTACTTCGACTGCGGCACTGGCGAAGGGCTGCCAGTGCCTTCGCTCAGGATGACGGGGGTTGTGTTGCGTTGGGCGGGGGGGATGAAGTCGGCGGCGCTGATGGCTTGGACGTGGAGGCGGGTGGCGGCGAGGCCGATGGCGAGGTTGGCCTCGGGATGCTGGGGGAGGGTGATGAGGGTGCCGGACTCGCGCAGGATGCCGCATTTCTCGGCGGCGATCTCGGTGATGGTGTTGCCGAGGAACTCCTGGTGGTCGAGGGCGATGTCGGTGATGACGGAGAGCAGGGGGTGGACGATGTTGGTGGCGTCGAGGCGGCCGCCGAGGCCGACCTCGAGGACCATGATGCGGGCTTCGGACTCGGCGAAGGAAAGGAAGGCGACGGCGGTGAGGCGCTCGAAGAAGCTGGGCAGCATGGGGAGGGCGCCGGCGGCGACGAGGTCTTCGCAGACGTCGTCGACGCGGGTGTAGAGACGGGCGAAGTCATGGTCGGCGATGGGGGTGAGGGCGGAGGTAGCGCGATCCCGCGTGTCAGAGGCGAGACGTGGGGCGGCGGGGCTCGCGCTCAGTTGAATGCGTTCGTTGACGCGGACGAGGTGGGGGCTGGTGTAGAGGCCGGTACGATAGCCGGCGGCGGCGAGGATGGAGGCGAGGGTGGCGGCGGTGGAGCCTTTGCCGTTGGTGCCGGCGATGAGCACGGCGGGGACGCGCAGGTGGGGGTCGCCGAGGGCGGCGCAGAGTGTGCGCATGTGGGCGACATCGTACTTGCGCGGCGGTGGTGGGGGCGGGATGGCGGGATCGGGCGAGCGGGCGGAGGCGGCGAGCTCGGGCCCGAGAGCGTAGAGGTGGTCGACGGCTTCCGCGTAGATCATGCTGCCTATTCTAAGCGGCGGCGGCGCAGGGTACCAACGTAAGGCGGGAGGGGATGAAGGGAGCGGCGGCGGGTGGGAAGACGCCGATGAAGGGAATGGAAGCGGGAGAGGAGATGTATGAGCGACAGTTTGATCGTGCTGATCTACGGCGTGATGGTGTTGGGGCCGTGCGTGCTGGCGGTGGCGACGCGGCTAGACCAGGAGCCTGAGGAGGTGAGAGGGGCGTGGATGGAGAGCGCGCGATTCATGCCGGACGAGGCGGTGCCGATGAAGCGTTCATTGGAAAAAAGAGGAGGCAGGCGCGATGCATGATGTGGTGATCGTACTTCTGTTCTGGGCAATGGTGCTGGGGCCGAGTCTGCTGGCGATGCGGACGAATACGCGTCCCGAGGTTGAGGAGGCTTACGGGGAGTAAAGGGGTCGGGGCCGCCTGGAGGGAGTCGGGGCTGAAAGCGTATGGATTTCGTGGGCGGGGAGTTCTTCGGGGTCCTTCGACTGCGGCGCTGGCGAAAGACCGCCAGTGCCTTCGCTCAGGATGACGGAAGTTTTGGAGGGCCGAACGGGATTTGCTTGGGGGCAGAAACAGAGCTGCCCCGAGGGGTTGTCCCCGGGGCGTCTACGCGTCCTCGCTGGTTGTCGAAGGATGGGCTTAGATTGACCAGTTCTGTGCGCCGCCCAGGAGAGCTGCCGCGGAGAAACCAGGAAGTCCGGACCATTCCGGGACGTTGAAACCAGTCCGCGGATGTACCTGCTCGGAGTTGGATGTGGCGTGCTGGTTGGCAAGCGCCTCGATCACGTGACGGCGGGTTTCCTCCTGCTCGATCCTCGAAGTGCGAGACCAATAGACGAGGAATCCCTGACCGCAAACCTTGCAACGTACATCACTGACAGTGTTAGAGATTTTGCATAGAACCTGCATATGGTTTCGACGCCTTTCGGGGGTCTGGAGTAGTGCTTCCTGGTACTCCTGAAGCGTACGTCCCAGCCGTGGAGATTTACATACGCCTTGGGTGTCATCCCTGCTCACATACCGATGTGAGGGGCGGCGGGGAAGTTGTACAGGCGGGGGATGGAGGTCACCGGCGCGCCGGTTACCGGACGGGCTGCGTGGTGGCGGCGCGTAGTGGGCGTGCATGGTGGTGGCGGGCGGGCAAAGCAACTATGCTGGACGTACATCGCCCACGATGTGCAAGGGATACGCCATGAATGCAGTGGAAGCAGAAGCGACGATTCGCGTGCAGTTGCCGGACGGTAGCGTGCGCGAGGTGAAGCAGGGCACGACGCCGCTGGAGATTGCGCAGGCGATCTCGCCGCGGCTGGCGGCGGCAGTGGTGGTGGCGAAGGTGAAGCCGATGGCGGGGCTGGACATCAACCTGAGCGAAGGCGGAGAAGATGATGCGCCGCCGCTGAGCGAGGCTGCGGAGACGCAGTCAGCGGAGGCGATGTATGGCGGAGCTTCGGATGCTGCGGAGAAGCTGGTCGACCTGACGACGCCGCTGACGGAGGATGTGGAGCTGTGGCTGCTGAAAGAGCAGGATGAGGCGGCGCTGAAGGTGGTGCGGCACTCGGCGGCGCACGTGATGGCGACGGCGATCCTGGAGCTATTTCCAGAGACGAAGCTGGGGCATGGGCCGGCGACGGAGCAGGGATTCTTCTACGACGTGTATCGCGAGACGCCGTTCAGCGACGAGGACCTGGCGGCGATCGAGAAGCGGATGGCGGAGGTGGTGGCGCGGGATGAGAAGTTCGTGCGCGAGACGGAGCCGCGCGAGGTGGGGATCGCCGAGTATGCGGAGCAGGGCGAGTTCATGAAGGTTTACTTCATCGAGAAGTTTACGCAGCCGGGGGAGGAGATTTCGCTCTATCGCAATGGCGACTTTACGGACTTCTGCCGAGGACCGCATGTGCCTTCGACGGGGCGAGTGAAGGCGTTCAAGGTGATGAGCGTGGCGGGCGCGTACTGGCTGGGCGATGAGAAGAACCAGCAGCTGCAGCGGATCTATGGGACGGCGTTCTTCAACGAGAAGGATCTGAAGGCGCACTTTGCGCGGCTGGAAGAGATCAAGGCGCGCGATCACCGGGTGCTGGGCAAGCAGCTCGATCTGTTTTCCATCCAGGAGGTGGCGGGGTCGGGGCTGATCTTCTGGCATCCGAAGGGCGGGCTGATCCGGAAGACGATGGAGGACTGGATGCGGGAGGAGTGCATCCGGCGCGGATATGACATGGTGTTCACGCCGCACATCATGCGGCGGCAGCTATGGCAGATCAGCGGGCACGAGGGGTTTTATGGCGAGAATATGTATCCTCCGATGGAGCTGGATGATGCGGAGTACAGGCTGAAGCCGATGAACTGCCCGGGGCACATCCTGATCTACAAGAACACGCCGAAGAGCTACCGGGACCTGCCGGTGCGGTATGCGGAGCTGGGCAATGTGTACCGGTATGAGCGCTCGGGCACGATGCACGGACTGCTGCGCGTGCGGGGTTTTACGCAGGATGATGCGCACATCTTCTGCACGCCGGGACAGATCGAAGACGAGGTGGTGGCGTGCATCGAGTTTGCGCAGAGCGTGCTTCAGACGTTCGGGTTCGCGGAGTTCAAGGTGGAGCTTTCGACCTGGGACCCGAAGGACGCGGAGAGCTATACGGGCAGCGCGGAGAAGTGGGAGACGGCCATCGCGGCGCTTAAGAGCGCGCTTGATCGCAAGGGGATTCCATACCGGACGATTGCGGGCGAGGCGGCGTTTTACGGGCCGAAGATCGACATCAAGCTGGTGGACGTGCTGGGACGGATGTGGCAGCTTTCGACGGTGCAGTTCGATTTCAACCTGCCGGCGCGGTTCGAGCTGACGTACAAGGGCGAGGATGGCGAGCTGCATCAGCCGGTGATGGTGCATCGCGCGCTGTTCGGGAGCGTGGAGCGGTTTTTCGGCGTGTTGATCGAGCATTATGCGGGGGCGTTTCCGCTGTGGCTGGCGCCGGTGCAGGTGGGGCTGGTGCCGATCTCGGAGAAGCACCTGGAGTATGCGGGGAAGGTGAAGGCGCGGCTGGAGACTGCGGGACTGCGAGTGGAGCTCGACCAGCGCAACGAGAAGATGAATGCGAAGATTCGGGAGTTCGGGCTGGCGAAGGTGCCGTTCGTGCTGATCCTGGGGGACAAGGAAGAGGCGACCGGCGCGGTGAGCGTGAGGACGAGAGGCAAAGGGGATGAGGGGAGCGTGAGGCTGGAAGGGTTTGTGGAACGGTGTGAGCGGCTGAACACGAACAAGGGCGTGGAGCTGTAAGTTGCCGACGATCAGCAGCTTTTATGGAATGATTATCCAGATGTACTGGAACGATCATGCTCCCCAGCAGCACCAAGGCGAGTCGATGGAGAACTGGAGACTATGCCAAGAGAGAGCACGTCCGTTGACGATCCCGCCGCTGCCACAGTTCGGTCGACCGTGCCGGCGATCGTCTGTACCGCGCCGGATGACGTGGCGGAGGTGAAGGCGCTCACTGAGTATCGGATCGCGGTGCGCTTCCACGATGGTACTTCAGGGGTCGTCGACCTATCGCGGCTGATCTGTTCCCCAGCTGCGGGTGTCTTTGCTGAATTGAGAGACCCGGCGGTCTTTGCCCGAGCCGAGGTGACGCTGGGGGCGGTGACATGGCCGGGGGAGATCGATCTGGCTCCGGATGCAATGTATGCCGCACTGCAAGGCGCGGGCGAGTGGATCCTGAGTTGAAAGGCGTGGACTGAGCATGTTTCGTTTGAAAGAGAGCGTTCATGTGAATGCGCCGGTGGACCGGTGCTTCCTGTTGTCGACGAGTATCGCGCTGGTGGAGAAGACCATCGGGATGAAGCCGGTGGAGGGCAAGACGCGCGGGCTGATTACGATGGGCGATCAGCTGGTTTGGCGGGGATGGAAGTTCGGGCTGCCGTCGATGCACGAGACGCTGATCACGGGGTATGAGCGGCCGAGCTTCTTTCAGGACACGATGGGGCGGGGATACTTCAAGCAGTTCCAGCACGACCACCGGTTTGAGGAGATCGACGGGCGCACGCTGATGGTGGACGTGGTGCGCTTTTCGCTGCCGCTGGGACCGCTGGGACAGGTGGTGGGCAAGCATGTGGTGGTGCCGCATGTGCTGGGGCTGATGCTGCGGCGGTTCGACCTGTTGAAACGGATCGCGGAGGGTCCGGACTGGCAGCGCTATATCGCGGATGCGCCGGCGGTTGACGATGCCGGGGTTCGCGACCCGGAGGAGATGAGTGGCATCCAACGGGCCTGAGGTGACGGGCGATGAAGGCTGTCGTGTTGCATGCGTATGGCGGGCCGGAGAAGTTGAAGTATGAGGACTGGGATGATCCGGTGGCGGGCGAGGGTGAGCTGCTGGTGCGGGTGGCGGCGGCGAGCATCAACCCGGTGGATTGGAAGATGCGCTCGGGTGAGGCGCGGGAGAGGTTTCCGGTGGAGTTCCCGGGGATATTGGGACGGGACTTCTCAGGTACGGTAAGGGCGGTGGGGCCAGGGGTGACGGGCTTTGAGCCGGGCGACAAGGTGTTCGGGCTCGCGACGAAGACCTATGCGGAGCTGTGCGTGGTGAAGGCCAGCGAGACGGCGAAGGTGCCGGAGGGTCTGGACCTGGTGAAGGCGGCGGCGCTGCCGCTGGTGACGCTGACGGGCGAACAGTTGATTCGGCTGGGGACGAAGATTGAGGCGGGGCAGACGGTGCTGATTACGGGCGCGGCGGGCGGGGTGGGCCGGTCGGCGGCGCGCACGGCGAAGGATGCGGGGGCGAGGGTGGTTGCGGGGGTGCGCGGCAAGCAGGCGGAGGAGGCGAAGTCGCTGGGCGCGGACGAGGTGCTGGCGCTTGATGACGACGAGGCGATGACCGCGCTGGGGATGGTGCACGCGGTAGCCGATACGGTAAACGGCGAGACGGCGACGAAGCTGCTGGGCAAGGTTGTGCCGGGAGGCGTGTTCGCGTCGGTGGTGGGACCGCCGAAGAACGCGGGGCTGCACCCGACGATCCGGATTGAGACGGTGATGGCGAAGGCTGACCCGGAGCACATGTTGAAGCTGGCAAAGGATGCCGTGGCGGGGCGGCTGGAGATACCGATCGACCGGATGATCGCGCTCGAGGACGCGGGCAAGGGGCAGGCGGCGGCGGAGAAGGGTGGGATCGGGAAGGTGCTGCTGCTCGCTTGAGGGCTCCGGAGGATCGAGACGGCTGGGGAGAAAAGGCTGAGCTATGTGGCAGGCGAGCTCTTCGGGGTCCTTCGACTTCGTTACGCACGGTACGACTGTGCTTCACTCCGCTCAGGATGACGGGATCTCTAACGGGGTGGGGGGCGGAGGACGATGTGGCGCAGGGGCCCCTCGCCCTCGGAGAGGGTCGGCAGGCCGTGGGGTGCGAGGGCGAGGTGCAGGAGGCGGCGCTCGCGGGAGTTCATGGGTGGGAAGTGGAAGGGGCGGCCCGAGGCGCGGACCTGCTGCACGGCGCGCTGGGCGGAGCGCCCGAGAGCGCGTTCGCGGGAGAGCTTGAAGCCGGCGGCGTCGAGGCTGATGAGGTCGTGGTGCTCGGGTTCGAGACGCAGCACCTTGACGGCGATGTGCTCGATGGCGAGCAGAAGCTCGGCGTTGCGGGCGAGCAGGACGGGCACGTCGGGGCCGAAGAACTCGACTGTAAGGACGGGGATGGAGTTGGGGGTATGCGGCTTGAGCGTGAAGGTGAGCTTGAGGCCGGAGTCGTGGACAAGACGATGGAGAAGTGAATCAAGGACTGCTGCAAAGACTTCTGATGTCATGGCGGTTATCCGCTCTCGTTGTATGGATCCGATTCTGGTGCTGCCTGGTGAGATGAAGTTCTCATGGCCGGGGGCGAGGTTCAATGTGCAAATTGTGGGATTCTCGGGTGGCGTGGGTCATTTTGGGACAGCGAGGGGCAGGCTTTGGGAGCCCCGGGGGCCGGCGGAGAGCGTTGAGGAGGTCAGGGCTGGCGACGCGCCGGCTTGCCCTGGATGGTGCGGGCGGGCGGTTTGGCGGCAACGGCGCCGGTGCCCACGCCGGCTTTGCGGCGGGCGCGGCGGGCGGCGATCTCACGCATCTCGCGGCCGATGGAGGTGCGGTTCATGACGGCCTGGGTGGCGATAGAAATGAGGTTGCCGACGGACCAGTAGAGGGCGAGTCCGGAGGCGTAGTTCCAGGTCATGTAGCCGGAGAAGGCGGGCATCATGAAGGCCATCATCTTCTGCTGCTGGGGGTCGACGCCGGGCGAGGGCGTGTAGAACTGGACGAGGAACTGCGAGAGCACCATGACGATGGGGAGGATGTGCCAGGGGTCGGCGGCGGAGAGGTCGGGCAGCCAGAACCAGTGCGCCTGGCGGAGCTCGACGACCTTGGGCAGCATGCCGAAGAAGGCGAAGAGCAGAGGCATCTGGATGAGCGTGGGGATGCAGCCGCCGAACATGTTGACGCCGTTGTCCTTCTGCAGCTGCATGATCTCGGCGTTCATGTCGTTGCGTTTGGGGTCGGTGACCTTGAGGGTCTTGTACTTGGCCTTGATGACGTCCATCTGGGGCTGGATGCGCTGCATCTTGAGGCCAGACTGCATGGTCTTGATGCGCAGGGGTAGGATGATGACGTTGATGAGGATGGTGAGCCAGACGATGTCCCAGCCCCAGTTCTGGCTGACGTGCTGGTTGATCCAGCGCAGGGCGTAGAAGAGGGGCTTGCCAACGATGGAAAAGAAACCGAAGTCGAGCAGCGGCTCGAGGGTGATGCGGGGGTCGGCGCCGTGGACATTGCGGAGGACCTCAACCCGCTTGGGGCCGGCGAAGAGGCGGGTCTGGGTGTGGCCGGAGAGATCGCCGACGGCGGCGCCGAGGATGGGCACCTTGACCTCGTCCTTGGCGGGTTCCTTCTTGTCAGGCTTGGCGGGCACGCCCTGGCCGAGACCGTTGTGGCGTTCGGCCTTGGGGACGAAGAGGTCGCTGTGGAGGGTGGCGACGGTGGCATTTTCGGGCGCGTCGGGGAGGAAGATGCTGGCGAAGTAGAGGTCGGAGACGCCGGCCCAGTCAAAGCCGCCGGAGAGGGTGTTGCCGCCGTGTACGTCCTTGGCGCCCTCGTGTTTTTCCTTGCCGGATTGGGAGAAGTCGACCTGCGTGCTGGCGTAGGAGGTGGCGTTCTCCTGGTCGCCGAAGCCGCCGGGCCAGGCGAGCAGGGCGCGGATTGGAGCGCCGTTGCGCAGGACCTGGGTGTCGGCGTGGAGGACGTAGGAGTCGTCGAAGGCGAAGGTCTTGGTGATGGCGTACTCGCCGGAGGAGTACTTGAAGGTGAGGGTGGCGGGGGCGTTGAGAGTGCCGGTGGCGGAGGGCAGGTAGAGGGCGTTGGCGAGGTTGGCGGTGAGGGCGGGGTCGTAGGTATAGAGGGAGAGGGGATAGCCTACGCTGGCTGCGGCCTGGGTATGGATGAGGTCGAGCGGCTGGCCGTAGGAGTCCTTGTATTTCTTGAGGATCCAGCTGGTGGCCTGGGCTCCGCGATTGGAGAAGGTGATCTTGTAGAGCTCGTTCTCGACGACGGTGGTGCTTTCGCTGGCGCCGACGACGACGGGCACCTGGATTGTCTGGCCGGCGACGGTGGCGGCGATGGTGGGCTCGGGGCTGGGGGTCCGGTTGGCGACAGCAGACTGGGCCGCGGGGGAGTTCGGCGAGGCGGTCTGAGGATTATGCGTGCCGCGGTAGTACTGGAAGGCGGTGAGGCCGAGCAGCATGGCGACCATGACGACGATGAGCGAACGGCTGTCCTGCGGTGCGCCGCCGGTCTGATTCGGGTTTTTGAACTCTGCCACGGAACCTGTCTTTCTCAACGATGGATACGAGAGCTTGGGGCCGGTGGTTTGGCCTAACTGGATGATAAATGGTGCGGTCGCCGACGGCGGGGGCGGCGGAGGGCGGGCGCGGCTCAGGGGACGGGGTCGAGACCGCCTTTGGAGAGGGGGTGGCAGCGGGCGATGCGGGCGGCGGCGAGGGCGGAGCCGCGCAGAAGGCCGTGGCGCTCGACGGCGATGTAGGCGTACTCGGAGCAGGTGGGCAGGAAGATGCAGCGGGAGACGCCGAGGGAGTGGAGGAGGGGCGAGAGGAGGCGCTTGTAGCCGCTGAAGAGGAGGCGCAGGGCGCGGGAGCGGAGGGTGGCGGTTGGTGTAGCCGGGCGCTCGACGGTCATGGCAGGGCCGCGGCGACGGGTTCCGGTGCGGGCGCGGCGGGGGCTGCGGGCGGCGCGGGAGGAGCTTTGCGCAGGGCGGAGGCGATGGTACGGAAGATGGTTTCGACTTCGCGGTCGAGGCGGGCGTGCTCCAGCTCGAGCGCGGTGCGGCGGGGATGGAGGATGACGTCCACGGGGAAGTCGAGCAGGGAGGCGTGGCGGCGGACGCACTCGCGGAGGCGGCGCTTGATGCGGTTGCGCTCGACGGCCTTGCCGAGGACCTTGCCGACGGTGAGGCCGATGCGCGGACCGGGGGTGTCGCTGCGGAGGGCCCTGCCATCGGGGCCAGCGGCGGGACGGAGCGAGAAGAAGAAGGCCATCTGCTTTGAGAACTGCTTGCGTGAGCTGGTGTAGACGCGCTGGTAGTCGGCGTGCTTGCGGAGACGGAGAAGCGGGTTGGGGGTTGGGGTGGGCATCGGTGCAGGTTTCAGTTTAAGGCAGATCGGGTTCGGGGGCGGGATTGAGAGTTGAGGCTTGGGCTCAGAAAGACGGGCTAGACAGAATGACGGGCTAAGTGGACGTGGGCGGCATCAGCAGTTGCAACGCTGCTGGCACCACGCGCAGTTGGAAGGGCAGCGAACCGATCGGCTCTGCGTCGGCCTGCACGTAGACGGCGCGATGGTCGAGCGGCATGCAGGTGAGTTCCTCGATCCGCGCCTGCTGCACCCAGGGGGCGCGGCCGCCAAGGAGCATCCATGCAGGCAGAGAAAGCCACGCGGGCCCGCGCACAATCTGGACATGCAGATGTTGATTCATTGCGCTGGGCCGGAAGGTGACGCCGGAGAAGAGGCCGCCGAGATCCGGCACCCAGGAGGCCATGATCGCGACCGCGTACATGCTCCTGCACTCGCCGGCGGAGGTGCCGTACTCCACCTGGAACACGGGCCAACGCCGGGTGAGGAAGAGCCTTGCCGCGTGCGCGTAGTAGGCAGCTCTGCCGAAGCGGGCCTTGAGTTTCGAGCCTTGCGCCATGGTGTGGACCAAGGCGCCGGCCGGGCCGCAGCCGGCCATGAGGCAGAACCATCTCGTCTGGCCGGCGGCCCGCACCTGGCCCAGCGGGACGGGGCGGGCCGTGTAGCTCATCAGGCGGGCGATGGCGGCAAGGGGATGAAGAGGCAGCTTCAGGTTTCGAGCCAGGGCGTTGGCTGTTCCGAGCGGCACGATACCGAGCGGCACGCCGGTTTGCGCGAGCCCCTGGACGACTGCATGGACAGTGCCGTCGCCGCCGCAGGCAAGCACCAGGGCCGCGTGCTGGGCGGCTTTGCGGGCCAGGGCCTCGCCAGAACCGGCCGCGGCTGAAGTCTCCACGAAATCTGCTGCGTATCCATGCTGGGCGAGCAAGGCGGCGATGGGCGCCATCTGCGCCTTGAGCAGCGCTACCCGGCCGGCCGCAGGATTGACGATCAGGGTTGCCGTGCGCACGTTAGCGCAGCTGCTCGGCGATGGAGCGGGTGAGCGGGGTGGGCTCGCCGCCGGTGTGCTCGGTGGTGACGGTTTCGATGAGCGCGATCCAGGTTTCGACCTCGGCGCTGGTGTTGTGGCGGAGGCCGCGGGGGACCACGAAGACTTCGCCGGGGCGCAGGGTGACGGGGCCGCCGTCCTCGTTGGCGCGGCCGATGGTGAGCGCGCCCTTGAGGACCAGGAAGAGCTCGTCTTCGTGGGCGTGGGTGTGCCAGGGGAACTCGCCCTGGACGCGGGCAACTTTGAGGTATTGATCGTTCACCTGGGCGAGGATGCGCGGGCTCCAGAGCTCGGGCAGCGCGGCGCAGGCTTGCGGGAGCGAGATGGGCGCAGAGGTGTGGATTGAGTGCGGCATGCACTGGATGGTACATGGCGGGGGACAACGAAAGAGCCCACGCGTTGTGGCGTGGGCTCGCGGAGGTGGCGGTACGGAAAGGCTAGTCGCGGAAGCCGGCAGAGACGGCGATCTTGTGGCGGCCTTTGGCGCGGCGGCGGCTGAGGACAGCGGCGCCGGCCTTGGTCTTCATGCGCGAGAGGAAGCCGTGGGTCTTGGCGCGGTGGCGGCGGTTGGGCTGGAAGGTACGCTTGGGCATGGAACTGACTCCTGGATGTCCTCGCGGCCAAAGCGACCGGGCTGGACTTGAATGTGTGTCGAAATGGGCCTGCCTGGGTTGAGGCTGCGATCGCTTCCCGTCTGCTGTTCAGGGGAGGCGTCGGCAGGGCCGGCGCGACAATTCCTGAGTATACCGGAGCAGGTGGAAAACTGGAAGCGAAAAGGATTGAGCGAGGCGTAACTGGCGGTCCTGCTGAGGATACGCAAGGTGTGGTGTGCACCACTTTTGAGTCAAGCCCGAGCAAGGTGAAAACGCGTCGTAAGAGGCATATGAACTTAGCCTGGCGGGAGAGGTTGAAGAGGTTTCACCATGAACGGTGCAACTCAGAAATTCGAAAAAAACCCTTTGAAATCGCTACTCTTTTCCGTGCTAACATCAAACCCGCTCAGCAAGTAATGTATCCCGGTCCGGCGTAGAGACGTTTCGGAGTTTCGCTTGACACGGTGAAGTTTTCTCTTTCCTATTCACGGTCCGTTGATAGTGACAGCGGCATGTGACTACGAGAGATTTCAGGGGCAAGTTGACGTTGAACCGGAACCCCGATTGCAGGGGTCAGGGGAGTCTTTTGTCTTTTTCGCTTTCTGCTTTTCAGGCGAGTCAGCAGGTTGAGCGCGGTGTCGGGCTTTGGTCACACGTACAAAAAAGTTCAGAGAAGGAACGTAAAAGCATGTCATTCGTCCCTACGGCCACAGCCGTCTTGAATCAGTGGGTACGCATCCTGGGTGCGCTCGAAAAAAAGATCAACCGCCAGTCATTTGAGACGTGGTTGAAACCGACACGGTTTTCACGGGTGGTCGGTAAGACGCTCTATGTCAAGATTCCTTCGACGCAGTTTCAGCATATTGGCGACAAATACGCGGACTTGATTGAAGAGGCGATCGAGCGGCTGGAGCTGGAGATCGACTCGGTGGAGTTTGAGACGCCGACGCAGGATCCGGCGGCGCGGGTGCGGGAGGATGGCGGGTTTCCGCCGGTGCCGAGCCACTCGGCGAATGCGCCGCGGGGGGCGAACGGGCGCGGGGCGCCGGCGGGGCCGACGACCGAGCAGGCGCGGTTCGACTGGAACAGCGCGGCACAGTTGAACCCGCGGTACCAGTTCGATGGCTTCGTGGCGGGGGCGGGGAACCAGTTCGCGCTGGCGGCGGCGGTAGCGGTGGCGGAGCGCCCGTCGAAGGCCTACAACCCGCTGTTTCTGTATGGCGGCGTGGGCATGGGCAAGACGCACCTGATGCATGCGATCGGGCACGAGGTGAAGCGGCGGCTGCCGCATGCGGCGATCAGCTACGTGAGCGGCGAGAAGTTTGTCAACGAGCTGATCGATTCGCTGCGCTACAACAAGATGACCAGCTTCCGGGACAAGTTTCGGTCAGTAGATGTGCTGCTGGTGGACGATGTTCAGTTTTTGGCGGGCAAGGAGCGGATGCAGGAGGAGTTCTTCCATACGTTCAACGCGCTGCACGAGGAGTCTAAGCAGATTGTGCTGGCGAGCGACCGGCCGCCGAAGGAGTTGGGGGATATCGAGGACAGGCTGCGGAGCCGTTTCGAGTGGGGTTTGATCGCGGACATACAGCCGCCGGATCTCGAGACCAAGGTTGCGATTCTGCAGCGCAAGGCGGAGCAGGAGCACGCCACGCTGCCGGCGGATGTGGCGTTGTTCATTGCCTCGAACGTGCGGACCAACGTGCGCGAGCTTGAAGGGGCGCTGATCCGGGTGATCGCGTGGTGCAGCCACCATGGGGTGGAGTGCTCGCTGGCGGTGGCGCAGCAATGTCTGAAGCAGTTCATCGATACACAGGTACGGAAGATCACGATCGAGGCCATACAGCGCGCGGTTGCGGAGCAGTTCGGAATGCGGGTGCCGGAGCTGAAGCAGAAGAACAACTCGAGGCAGATTGTGGTGCCGCGGCAGATCGCGATGTACCTGGCCAAGCAGATGACGGAGGCGTCGCTGCCGGAGATTGGGCGGCAGTTCGGGGGCAAACACCATACGACGGTGATGCACTCGATTGCGAAGATCGACGAGCAGCGCCGGCAGGACAAGGACCTGAACCGGACGATCAACAAGCTGACGGAGACGCTCTCCTAACTGAGTTGATCGCCAGGCGCGAGCGTGGTGGACGCTGCTTCAACCAGACTACCTGGATGAGCCTCGACCGCTGCCCTCGCCGGGTTGCGCGGCGTGGGCGTGCGGCGTGGAGACGGCGGACGGACGCTGCGCGACGGTGACGTTGACGATGGAGCTGGCCAGCGGCGTGGCGGTGGGGGCGGCGGCGCCGATGAGCTCGGAGAGGGTGAAGCCGCTCGGGATGCAAGAGGTGGAGGAGGTGGAGACGCAGCTTGCGTTCGAGACCCAGACGTTGCCGCTGCGATCGATGGCGAGGCCGTAGGGCGCGGACATGGTGTTGCCGTCGCCGGCGCCGTGCTGGTAGGCGACCGGGGTGAAGGCGATGTAGTCGGCTGCGGTGGCAGAGGCAAAGGCGTATTTGAGTGCGCTGACGGAGGCGTTGCCGGCGTTGGCAATCCAGACGACGGAGTCGCCGTCGACGGCGATGCCCTGGGGTGCGGAGAGCGGGACTCCGGGCGAGAAGCAGGCGCCGGCGTTGTAGGAGCAAAGGAGATTGAGCGAGCTCGCGGCAGCTACGCTCTCGCCGTCGCTGGGATCGACTTGTGCGATGCCGCCGGAGCCGCATGGATGGCCGGAGGAGGTTGCGACGGTCCGCGAGTAGGAGGAGCTGGTGGACTGTGTTTCAAGCCGGCAGGGGGTTGCGGGGCCGCCTGTGGCCACGTCGCCTTCATGGACGTTGGGGTCGCCGAGGGTGTAGGTGGCCATGCCGGAGGGCGTGCCGGCGTAGGCGCCGATGGCGGAGAAAGCGCCGCCGGACTCACTGTAGAGTGTGCTGGTTCCGCCGGCGTTGAGGCTGAAGAGCAGCCCGTCGCCTGCGCCGCCGGGCGTGACGGAGAGCGGGCCGGTGACGCCGCCGGCGGCAGTGGTGTAGGTGGTTGCGGCGCCGGGTGAGGCGGCCGAGATGCCAACCAGCTGGTTGGCGCTCAGGTCCGATCCCCAGACGGTGCCCTGGGTATCGATGGCGAGGTACTGGGGATCGCCGAGACCGCGGGCGTAGGGGCCGTTGAAGGTCTGGGATGCGGGATCGAAGTAGGCGAGGCCTTGTGCGCCGAGGGCGTTGGTGGGGAACCAGACGCGGCCGCTGGCATCGATGTCGATGTTGCTGCTGGAGTCGCTGTTGATGGCGAGGCCGAAGGTGGAGGAGGTGTAGGAGGCGGCGACGGTCCAGTCGTTGGGGGCGGCGCTGAGCCCGACGAAGGGCGACTGGGGCGGCGCGAGGTTGAAGAGATTGGTGACGTTCTGGTAGGGGTAGAGGGCCATCTGCACCGCGGCCTGCAGGGTGTCGGCGGGGCGCGTGCCGGAGGGCGGGGTGGTCCACTGGAAGAGCCGGCCGCAGTAGGTGGTGGTGTCGGAGGTGCTAAGCTGTCCGGTCGAGTTCACGCAGGCGGCGAGGGTGTTGGCGATGGAGTAGAGCTTGGCCGTCTCAAGCGTGACGGCGGAAGTGGACGGGTTGAAGGCGCCGTTGGGCAGGTTCACCAGCATGGGGATGGTGGCGTTGTTGGCCAGGGCGAGGCCGGCGTTGTAGACGCCATTGCCCGGGGCGGGGCCGCCGAACAGGTCGGTGGTGGGGTCGCCGCCGAGGCTGGTGGAGAAGAAGTGGCTGAGGGCGTACGCGGTCGCGATGGTGGTGACTTCGGTGACATCAACCACGGCGGTGTGGGCTGAGTCGCAGGTACCGAGGCCGGCGGCGAGCACCAGGTTGGTGTTGAGGCCGGAGCCGGGGTTGCCGCCGGCGGCGGTGAGGTACACGGGCGCGTTCGACGCGGGGCAGGTGTAGGCGCCGGCGCTGAAGCCGAAGCCGCCGTTGGCGTCGGTGGTGGTGCTGGCGAGGGGCGTGGCGCCGGCCCCGTAGCCGGTGGTGCCGGCCAGCCACACGGTGACGGTGGCGCCTGAGACGGGCTGCTGGCCCCCGTGGATGGTTCCCTGAATGGATCCTGCTATCGCTCCCGGGGCCGCTCCGGATACGGACGGCGGCACGGTGCGGTCAACGGACGCGCAGCCCGCGAGAGCCGCGGCGGTGCTGAGCATAAGAAACTGGGTAAGACGGACGCGCATGGCAGGAAGCTCCTGGGATCAGCAGTGGGGATCAGCATCGGGATGAAGCAGGAGCGCGCTTGCGGGAGAATGCGCTCCAGGAGTTTTATCGGCGGACTGGTTTCCCACCTTCAGGGGAAAAGCTGGGCCGATCTACTTATCCGAGGGTCCGCGCGGGCTCTGTTGGTTTCGTGGGCCTGCCAAGTGACTTGTTTTGTGCGAGATTGGCCGACGTTCCCAAATGCGGTTAGAGTCCCGCAGGCGGAGGCTGTGCAGATGTGGGAGAACACGGTGGCTGGTGCGGAGTCCGCGGCCCGCGTTGCGCATGGTTCGAGTGGGCGGGGTGGCATTTTCTAAAGCTGGACACCAGGGGAAGTGGCTGATGTTCGGCGAGATAGGCGCGCGATCCACATTTCGTCAGCCATCTACTTCTATGACGAAGTATGTCTTTCCTCTCATGTTGTTTCTTAGAAGCTCGTTCCGCTCAGGGCCGCAGGCAGCCCGCAAAGGGCGTTGACCGCGCACGCAGGATCGGGCAGGATGGACCCAGATGAACCCCGCCATGCTCATTCTCTGGTTTGCCTGTCTGCTGGGCCTGCACGGCCTGGGCGGCGGTGCGGGGATGACGAAGCCGGCGCAGGCAGCAGGGCCGGAGAGCAAAGGAGCCGCGATGCATGAGGTGTCCGGAACGTTCGAGGTGAAGCTGACCCAGGCTGCGCAGGGTGCGGCCGAGACGATTGCCAGCCGCACAATGGAGAAGACCTTCAGCGGCGGGCTGACGGGCACGAGCAAAGGAGAGATGCTGTCGGCGGGCGATCCGGCGAGCGGCAACGCGGGGTACGTGGCGATCGAGCACGTGGAGGGCAAGCTTGAGGGCCGGACGGGCACGTTTGCGCTGATGCAGATTGCGACGATGTCAAAGGGAGCGGCGCCGCGGCTCGAGGTGATGGTGGTGCCAGGCTCGGGCACGGGGGAGCTGAGCGGGATGTACGGGACGATGACGATTGCGATCGGGGCCAGCGGCGCGCATAGCTACACGCTGCGCTACGACTTCGCACAATAGCGGGTGGAACAGGTGGAGTGAAGGACTGGCCGGTAAATCCCCGCGATGCAGAAAGGGATGTGTTTCCCACAAACGAATTGCTTTCCCAAGCATGCGGCTGGCCCCTAGAATCAGGAGGTCCAGACCCCGACAGGAGAGACTACCGTGGCTACATTGACCGAAGACTCCGAGACCAACAGCACGACCACGATGCCTACGGGCAACCTGGAGATCAGCGTCTCGCGCGCGGAGCTGCTGCGTGAGCTTACGGCGGCGCAGTCCGTGGTGGAGCGCAAGACGACCATCCCGATCCTGTCGAACTTCCTGTTTGAGGCGACGAACGATGGCGGCGCGGGCAAGCTGACGATTACCGCGACGGACCTGGACCAGAGCCTGAAGACGAGCTGCGCGGCCAAGGTGAAGAAGCCGGGCGCGTGCACGATCCCGGCGCGCAAGCTGTACGACTACATCCGGCTGCTGCCGGAGGGCGAGATCTCGATCAAGCTGATGGACAACCACTGGGTGCAGATCCGGGCGGGGCGCTCGAACACCAAGATGGTGGGGATGGCGCGGGCGAACTTCCCGCAGGTATCGGAGTTCCCGGCGTCGGGCGCGACGAAGCTGTCGGTGGCGAGCCTGAAGAACATGGTGTCGAAGACGATCTTCGCGATCTCGAACGAGGAGAGCCGGTATACGCTGAATGGCGCGCTGCTGGTGCTGAAGGCGGAGTCGATGGCGATGGTGGCGACGGATGGCCACCGGCTGGCGCACGTGGAGAAGCTGGGCGAGACGATCGAGGGGATCACGGGCGAGAAGAAGACGCTGATCCCGCGCAAGGCGCTGAGCGAGTTGAACGGGCTGCTGGGAGCTTCGTCGGGTTCGGGGACGGGCGAGGCCGAGACGATGGAGTTTGCGGACGACGACTCGACGCTGTTCTTCCGGGTGGGCGGACGGGTGTTGACCAGCCGCAAGCTGACGGGGCAGTTTCCGAACTACGAGGCGGTGCTGCCGCGGGACAACAACAAGTTCGTGATCGTGCGCTCGGAGGACCTGATGGGGTGCATTCAGCGCGTGGCGCAGTTCGCGGATGAGCGCTCGGGCGCGATCAAGATCCGGCTGGAGCAGAACGAGCTGAAGCTGTCGTCGCAGTCGACTGACGCGGGCGAGTCGGAGGATACGATCGAGACGCCGTACAGCTACGATCCGCTGGTGGTGGGATTCAATTCGCAATACCTGATCGACTTCCTGAAGGCGATCGGGAATACGGGCGAGGTGCGACTGGAGTTCAAGGACGCGCAGTCGGCGGGGCAGATGCGGCCGGAGGATGGCAATGAGGATGTGAAGTATCGGTACATCCTGATGCCGATGCGAATCTGAGCTTCGCAGCGCGCTTGCATAGCGATGAGCGGCTTTGCCGTAAAGAACAAGGCCCTGGATTTGAATCCGGGGCTTTGTCGTTTGGTATGCTGCGAACGTGGCGGTCAGGGATCAAGGTTGGAGGGCTTTGGGGTGGGTGGGCGCTGTGCTGGGGCTGGCGCTTGCCGCTGGCAGGGGGGCGGCGGCGCAGGAGATGCCGGATGCAATACGCGGGGAGTGGAAGATTGTGAAGATCCTGCCGATGAAAAACGTGCCCTGCTGGGATGAGAGCCGGGCGCGCGGGCTGGTGGGCTCGACGCTGCGGTACGACGAGGGCAGGATGTGGTGGAAGGGCGGCGAGGTGGCCGTTGAAGAGGCGCTGACCCGGACGTTGAGCCGGCGCAAGTTCCATGAGGAGTACAAGGTCGACCTGCCGGAGCTGGGGATCGCGGCGGCGGCGGTGACGGAGATCGATCTGCAGCATGAGGATGCGGATATTACGGGCGCCACGACGGAGGTGCCGGGGGACACGGTGGTCGTGGCGGGGCCGGGGCGGATCGTGGTGAGCGCGTGCGGGGTGTTCTACTCGGCGGTACGGGCGGGGGCGCGGCCGGCCGGGACACGATGAGTGGGCGCCGGGTGCAGGCTTGCGCTGTAGCTGCGTGCGCGCTGCTGCTTGCGGGCTGCGATCCGGGATTCTTCAAGGCCGAGGGCACGGTGGCGAGCGATGGCGGCGGGCTGGGGCGGTGGACGTCGGCGCCGGAGGGATGCAGCCGGGATCCGTTTGACGGGCTAGGGCGGGCGCATACGAGGAGCGTGTTGACGCTGCTGTGGAACGATCCCTCGGTGAAGGATCCGTTGCGCGACAAGCATCGGGCGACGGCGCCGGATGCGCCGATGCGGCTGGAGATTGCGCGCGCGGCGACGGGTTATGAGGCGACGCTCGAGACGGTGAAGAGCGTAGGCACGCGGCTGGATGGGAGCGTGTGTGGACGGCTGGAGGTGGAGACAGCGGAGCACAGGGCGGAGTTCCGGGAGGGACAGCGGACGCTCTCGGGGACAGTCAAGATGGATTGCCGGGTGAAGGGCAGTCATCTGACAGCGGATGTTCAGTTCTCTCGCTGCGATTACTGAGGCGGCGGTCCGGCTTCAGCCTTGGCGGCGAGGCCTTCGAGCCACAGCCGGTGCATGGCGGGCATGCGTCCGGGCATGAGGAGCCTGCGGAGGCGGACGCGCCAACCGGTCTGGGTGATCTGGGTAAGGACGAGGGTGTCGCCGTCGGGCTGGGGGGTGAGCAGCCAGGCGTGGTAGGCACGGATGCCGAGGCCGTGGGCGTCCCAGGCGATGCGGCTGCAGGGCTCGAACTCGAGGACCTTGGAGGCGATGCTGGCGCCGAAGGTCTTCCAGCGGAAGCGCGAGCGCTCGCGCAGGTTGGGGCCGGCGTGCGAGACGAGGTGGATGTCGGAGGCGTTGAGGTACCAGTCGTTCCAGTCCTCGGCGCGGATGAGCCAGGACCAGACGGTCTCGGCGGGGGCGCGGATGAGGAGTTCGGTGGAGGCGAAGACGTTGGCTCGCGCCGGGGTGTAGTCCTCGGGCCAGCGGATGGGGGAGTTGACGGGATCTGAAGGGGAGGGCTTCATCTTGCTTGGACGCGGGGCAGCAGTATGGGGACGCAAAAGATCATCGACGATGGCATGATGATCCTCTGTTGCGGGGCGATGGTTCGTTAAGGGCGATGATTTGAGGGTTTCGGGTTGGTGGGTCATGAGTTTGGGAGTAAAGACATGAGCCTGGGTTAAAGCTTGATGGTGACGGCCTTGACCTCGGTGTAATTGTTGAGGACTTCGGCGCCCATCTCGCGGCCCCAGCCGGACTGCTTGTATCCGCCGAAGGGGAGGGCTGCGTCGAAGACGTTGTGGCAGTTGATCCAGATGGTGCCGGCCTTGATGCGGCGGGCCATCTTGTGGGCGGCGGAGATGTCGCGGGTCCAGACGCTGGCGGCGAGGCCGTAGATGGTGTCGTTGGCCTGGGCGGCGAGGCGGTCGAGGTCGGCGTCGGAGGAGAAGCTCTGGGCGACGACAACGGGTCCGAAGATCTCCTCGTCAACGACCTTCATGCCGGGCTTGACGTTGGACATGACGGTGGGCTTGACGAAGTAGCCGCGGTCACCGTGACGGTCGCCGCCGGCGCCGAAGGTCGCGCCCTGGTCCTTGCCGCTTCTGAGGAAGCCGGTGACGCGGTCGAACTGTTCCTCGGAGACGAGCGGGCCGCACTCGGTGGCGGGGTCGAGGCCTTCGCCCATCCTGATTTTGCCGGCGATGTCGCTGATGCCGGAGACGACCTGGTCGAAGACGCGCTCGTGGGCGAAGAGGCGGGAGCCGGCGCAGCAGCACTGGCCCTGGTTGAAGAAGATGGCGGAGGCGGCACCGACGATGGCGGTGTCCATGTCGGCGTCCGGGAAGATGATGGCGGGGGACTTGCCGCCGAGCTCGAGGGTGACCTTCTTGAGGTTGCCGGTGGCGGCTTTGGCGATGAGCTTGCCGACCTCGGTGGAGCCGGTGAAGGCGACCTTGTCGACGAGATCGTGGGCGGCGAGGGGCGCGCCGCAGGGCTCGCCGAAGCCGGTGAGGATGTTGACGACGCCGGCGGGGAAGCCGGCCTCCATGATGAGCTGGGCGAGGCGCAGGCCGGTGAGCGGGGTCTGCTCGGCTAGCTTCATGACGACGGTGCAGCCGGTGGCGAGGGCGGGGCCGAGCTTCCACGCGGCCATGAGGAGCGGGAAATTCCATGGGATGATCTGGGCGACGACGCCGATGGGCTCGCGGACGGTGTAGGCGAGGAAGTCGGGGCCGGCGGAGAGCGGGATGGTGGAGCCGAGGGTCTTGGTGGCCCAGCCGGCCATGTAACGGAAGAGGTCGACGGCGAGCGGGACGTCGGCGACGCGGGCGACGGAGACGGGCTTGCCATTGTCGAGGGATTCGAGCTGGGCGAGCTCCTCGGTGTGGGCTTCGAGGAGGTCTGACAAGCGCCACAGGAGCTTACCCCGATCGGAAGGGCTGATGGTGGACCAGGGGCCGGCGTCGAAGGCGCGGCGGGCGGCGTGGACGGCCTTGTCGACGTCCACGTGGTCGCCTTCGGGGACCTGGCAGATGACCTCGCCGGTGGCGGGATTGTAGACGGGGAAGGTCTTGCCGGCGGAGGCGGCGACGAACTGGCCGTCGATGAGCATCTGGTGCGTGGAGCGGGCGAAGGCGGCGGCTTCGGGGCCGAGGCGGGCGTCGAGGCCGGGGTTGCGGGTGTCGGTGGCGGGGGGAGTGGCGAAGGTGGCCATGCGGTAAACCTCGGGTTCAGATGGGCTCGGCGAGCCGGGAAGTTGAGGGCGAAACGATAGCACCGGGCGAGGGCGGTTGTCGAAGAGGCGGGGTCGCGGCTCAAAGGACAGGGGAAAGCCGGGAGTTGGGTAAGGAAGTGGGCTGAGCCTCGAGTTTAAGGAACGGCTTGGAGTTCAACGGAGAAACGGCACGATAAGATCGCAGACTTTGTCTGCCCGGTGATGCTTGGAGCGCCCCGGGGGGCACCCGTTTCGGCGATTGGCGACAGGCGGCTGGGAGGAGGGTGACGTTCTCTTTTGAGGTGGCGTCAGAGTGTTTCAAACGGATTACAACCAGGCGCCATTGCAGCAGCCTTTCAGGAAAATACCTTTGGGAGGGAAGTATGAAGAAAGTGTCGATTTCACTTGCAGCCGTTGTATTAAGCCTGTTTGCGTGCAGCGCAGGGCCAGCGGCGGGACAGACCGATACCGCGCAGTTGACGGGAACGGTGATGGATCAGACCGGCGCGGTGGTGGCCGGTGCGACCGTGCTGGTGCACAACCAGGCGACGGGATTTGAGCGCAGCGCGAAGTCGAGCAGCTCGGGCGGCTATACGATTTCGGGGCTGCCGATCGGGAGCTACCAGGAGACGGTGACGTACGCGGGATTTGCGCCGTTTACGACGACGGTGACGTTGACGGTGGGTACGGCGTCAACGATCGATGCGAAGCTGAGTGTCAGCGCGAACGAGTCGACGACGGTGACGGTGGAGTCGGAGGCGACGACGGTGAACCTGACGACGCAGGAGACGTCGACGATCATCTCGCCGCAGCAGGTGGTGGACCTGCCGAGCCTGACCAGGAATCCGTATGACTTTGTGGAGCTGTCAGGCTCGGTGTCGGCCGATCCGGGGGGATCGACGGGGCCGAACGGGGTGGGGGTTTCGCTGAACGGTCAGCGCTCGGCGAGCACGGAGATCCTGCTGGATGGGATTGAGAATGTTGACCTCTTCAGTGCGAGCGTGGGGATCCAGGTACCGCTGGACGCGGTGCAGGAGTACCGGATCATCATCAACGGGTTCGACGCGCAGTATGGAAGGGCGTCGGGCGGTATCGTGAACGTGGCGTCGAAGACGGGCACGAACCAGGTGCACGGGTCGCTGTATGAGTTCAACCGGATCTCGGCGCTGGCGGCGAATACTTACTACGAGGATGCGACGGATTACGCGAACCGCGCGGCGGGGCTGCCGAACAATCCGCGCGATCACTTTACGCGGAACCAGTTCGGGTACTCGGTGGGCGGGCCCATCAAGCGCGACAAGCTCTTCGCGTTCTCGAACACGGAGTGGAACCGCATTCGCAGCGTGGGATTGATCCAGTATGAGGTGCCGACCGCTGCGTTCCTGGCGACGACGGCGGCGGCGACGCAGACCTTCTTCAAGACGTACGGATCGCAGCTGGCGCCGGGCACAACGCTGGGGGCGACGGTGGCGGTGCCGGGGTTCACAGGACCGAACCCGCTGCAGGTGGCCAACGTGGTGGCGGACGTGGATGCGGGCGCGGGAGCGCCGGAGAACTCGTGGGCGACGCTGAACCGCTTCGACTACACGTTGAACAACAAGATGAGCATGTACTTCCGCGCGGCGGACTTCAAGGACCTGTTCGTGCCGGGTTACAACTCGCTGAGCCCCTATGCGGGCTTCAGCACGGGGCAGACGGACTTCAACCAGAACTACCTGTACAGCCTGGACATTGCGGTGACGCCGAACATCCTGAGCTCGAGCAAGGTGACGTTCGCGCGTTATAACCAGCAGCAGCCTCTGGGTTCGGCGGGCATAGTTCCTTCGCTTTACCTGAACCAGGCAAACGTGGCGAGCACGGACCCGAACACGGGTCTGCAGATCACGTTTCCGGGCTATCTGCCGACGAGCCCCGGCAACGCGATCCCATTCGGCGGGCCGCAGAATGAGTACCAGTTTATCCAGGACCTGAGCTATACGAAGGGGCGGCACACGCTGCGGGTGGGCGGCGGGTACGTGCAGACGCGGGATAACCGGACCTACGGCGCGTACGAGAATGCGGTAGAGCTGGTGGCGAAGAGCGGGACATCGCTGCCGTCGGCGCTGACGCAGCTGCAGCAGGGAAACCTGTACTCGTTTGAGGTGGCGCTGAATCCGCAGGGCAAGCTACCCTGCGCGTATAACCAGGCGGGGACGCTGGTGGCCACCGCGGCTTGCCAGATTACGCTGCCGGCTGCGTCGCCGAGCTTCCTGCGCGAGAACACCTTCAACGACGGGTACTGGTATGCGACCGACCAGTGGAAGATTGGCGCGCGGCTGACGGTGAACGCGGGCGTGCGCTGGGAGTACTACGGAGTGCAACATAACCACAACCCGGCCCTGGATTCGAACTTCTTCCTGGGGGCGGGGGCGGCGCTGCCGCAGCAGGTGCAGTCGGGGCAGGTATTTACGACGCCGAACTCGCCAGTAGGCGGGCTGATGCAGAAGCAACTGAACAACTATGCGCCGAGAGTCGGAGTGGCGTTCGATCCGACGGGAACCGGCAAGTGGTCGATCCGGGGCGGGTACGGAATCAGCTATGAACGAAACTTCGGCAACGTGACCTACAACGTGATCCAGAACCCACCCAACTATGCGGGTGTGACGCTGGTCTCGAGCGCGGCGTCGGGGACAACGCCGGCGGTGCAGTACCAGGTGAGTACGGCCAACTTCGGACCGTTCGCGGCGGCTGCGGGAATGGTGCCGCTGCAGCCTTCGTCGCTGCGGGCGCTGCAGCAGAATATGCCGACGGCGTACACGAACCAGTACAACTTCACGATTGAACACCAGGTGGCGCCGGGGGATTTGTTGTCGGTGTACTACACGGGCGCGCACGGGGTGCATCAATATGCGATCGCGAACCTGAACGGGATCGGATACGGAGCGTTTGTCGGGTATCCCAACGGAAGCTATGGGAACGACCGGCTCAACCCGCAGTACGGGGCGATCAACGAGCGGGAGGCGAACGGGACGTCGCAGTACAACGCGGTGAACGTGGGCTTTGCGGCCAACAACCTGCAGCGTGCGGGTCTTAGCCTGCAGGTGAACTACACGTTTGCGCATGCTCTCGACGACCTGAGCTCGACGTTCTCGCAGTCGGGCAACAACTTCAATCTGGGCTATCTGAACCCGTTCAACCCGCGGCTGGACTACGGGAACGCGGATTACGATACGCGTCAACGGCTGGTGGTGGGCGGATCGTACGAGCCGAAGTTCCTGGAGTTCAAGGGCAACCGGGTGCTGCACACGGCGCTGGGCGGGCTGCAGTTTGTGCCCATCGCAGTACTGCGTACGGGCACTCCGTTCACGATCTACGATTGCACCAACGGGGAGAATGCGTGCCCGCGGATTGTGAACGCGCCGGGGTTGAAGTTCCGGATGACGCAGGGTACGCCAAGCGGCATCGCGACGTTCAACTCGATTGCGATTCCGGCGGCATCGGCGAATCCGTTCGTGAACAGCGAGGGGTACTCGGACTTCCCGAGCACGCTGGGCGGGTACCAGAATCCGGGCCTGGGGCGGAACTCGTGGTACGGACCGAACAACTACAACTTCACGATGGGGGTGTACAAGAACTTCCACTTCCTCTCGGACCGGTACACGATGCAGTTGCGCGGGGAGTTCTACGACATCCTGAACAATCACAATGACTACCCGGCGTCGTTGAGCACGGCGGATTACGCGGAGGAGTCGAACGTGAACGTGATCAAGGGATCGCCGACCGGGACGAACACGGCGGCTGATGAACGGCGCAATGTGCAGTTGGCGCTGCGGGTGCAGTTCTAGGCAGCCGGGGAGAAGAAGCGAGTTAGCGGGTGCGCTTGCGTTTTCCCCTCCCCTGCCGTGATACCGCACGCTCCTTGCTGCGGGTACGCCTACTTAGATCTCAGGGACGGCCGCGCCGCGGTTACTTGCGGCAACCAGCGGCTGTCTCTGGATCGCGCGGATAAAGTGCAGGACGAGTCTGTTCAACGTGGATTGAAGCCGACATCGGCGTCTCCGGCATAGCCTGGATCGCCTCCGCGTCCCGTTTCGGGACCTCACCGAGGATCGGCCGTGGGTTTCGGAGGTCACGATGGCGGAAGCCGGCGATGCATTTCCATGTGTATGGTAGCCTCCTAATCATTCACAAGCAGCAGATGTTCCTCGTACCAACGGGTGATGGTGAAACCTGTCACTCTGCCGTATGTTCATGTCATTCTTCGGTCTTTTTCAGAGTCCTGAACAGAAAGCCGGTCGTCAGTGCCGTCCTCCGCGTCGTTGGGTCTCGTGTCTACCTCCTTCTGTCTTGCGGTCATTTCGCTTCATTTGATTGTTCTGGGTTCTTTGACAGGATGCTCGAGCGGCGCCTCCTCCGGTGGAGGTGGAAGCACGCTGTCGAGCCCGGCGCCGGGTATCAGCACGATCAGCCCCACGAAGCTGGCCGCGGGTTCAGCGGCATTGACGCTGACCGTTACAGGCTCAGGGTTTAGCAGCGCGAGCGTTGTTGTGGTTGGCAGCGCTTCCGAGACCACCAGCTATGTGAGCGCAACGCAGTTGACGGCAATTGTTCCGGCCGCGCAACTGACGAACGGCGCGCAATTGCCCGTGGCCGTCACGAACGGGAGCAGCAGTAGCTCGACGGTCAACCTTGAAGTCGACAATCCCGCGCCGGTGATTACCTCCATGTCCACCACCACGGCGCTCGCGGGAACGCCTTCTGCCGTGATCACCTTTGCGGGCACCGGCTTTGTGCCGTCTACCGTGATTACTGTCGGCGGCTCGGCCCGCGCCACCACGTACATCAACTCCACGCAGGTCAGCGCTGTGCTGCCGTCTACCGACTTCATCGCCGCGGGCAGCCTCTCACTTGCGGCGTCAAATCCGGCTCCTGGAGGTGGTACTTCGGCGGCGGTGACGCTTGCCATCAGCAACCCTCCGGTGGGAGCGATCAGAATTTCGCCGTCGAGTCTGAACGTGGGTTCGACGTCTTCCGCGACGATCCCGGCTCCGGCTTTGTTCCTGCGTCGTTTGTGTTGCTGTCAGGCAGCGCGCGCGCCACAACGTACGCCGCCGACGTGGGTTCGACGTCTTCCGCGACGATCACCGTGACCGGCTCCGGCTTTGTTCCTGCGTCGTTTGTGTTGCTGTCAGGCAGCGCGCGCGCCACAACGTACGTCAACGCGACCACCGTGACCTTTATGGCGACCGCCGCGGATCAGGCAAATACCGGGACGTTTCCCGTGTATGTCATCAATCCAGCGCCGGGTGGCGGAACCTCTTCGGCCGCAACCCTGAGCGTGGTGATCCCGCCGCCGACTCCGGTGGTTACGGCGATCTCTCCAAGCTCAGCTTTGGTCCTTCGACGACCACGCTCTATCTGAGCCAATCGTATGTCTACAAGCTGGCCGTGGGCTCCACAGGTATCACGGCATCGACGCAACTCGGATCGGTCTCAACCAGCCTGAGCCCGCTGCAGTACGACAACGGGGCGTTGTACCTCTCCACCGGCCAGGTGCTGAATGCTTCGACCGGAACACTGAACGGCACTTTCTACAGCGCCGCGAGCACACCGGCCAGTGGTTTAGTGGTTTCAGATTCCACGCTCGGCAGAGCTTTCGTTGCAGTAAACTCCTTCTCGAACACTGCGGCTGTCTACGTGTTCGACGAGAGCTCGTTCAGCCTGGTAGGGACGATTCCAGTCAACGATCCCAGTACGCAGGGGTACCCGACCACGTTCCGGAACATCGTGCGCTGGGGTCAGAACGGAATCGCGCTCGCGGCAGTTCGCGGTGCGTTTAGCTATAACAATCAGATCTTCATCTTCAAGTCTCCGCTGGTGAAGGATGTCTCTTCGACACCGGCCGATATTTCGGTTTCGCTGACGGCTCCGGCGACGGCGACGACTGGAACCGCCTTGAGCTACACGGCGAAGGCCACCAACGCGGGCCCGAACGCCGCCACAGGAGCCACGCTGGCGGCGACGCTCGATCCCTCGCTGATCGTGAACAGTGTGACCGCAAGCCAGGGCACCTGCACCACCGCAGCCCCCATCCTGTGCGACTTCGGTGATTTGGCGAACGGAGCCACGGCGACGGTCACGATCAACGCCACGGCCACCAGCTCGGGGACCCTCTCGGCAGTGGCGTCGGCTTCTGCTTCGAGCTACGATCCCACGCTGTCGAACAATCAGGCGACCGGCAGCACGACGGTCACGGGCAGCGGGTACGGAGCCGTACCGTCGATTGTCTCGATCTCGCCGAACCTGGTTCAGGCCGGCTTCGCGGCGTTTACGTTGACAGTAACGGGAACGGGCTTCAACTCGAGTTCCACGGTAAGCCTGGGCAGCGCGGCACTGACGACAACGTATGTCAACCCGACGAAGTTGACAGCAGCGGTGACGGCCGCGGATATCGCAAACTATGGCTGGGCAGCGGTCACGATCTCCAACCCTGCGCCAGGCGGCGGGGTGTCCTCCGTGACGCCGCTCACGATCTACGGGCTGGTGAACGCTCCGGCGGCGACCACTGTGTACGATCCCTATGGCCAATCTCTGTATGCGGCTGTTCCGAGCAACGCCACAGGGATCACCGGCAACTCTGTCGTCGCCATCAATCCCATTACCACCTCCGTGGGGACTCCTGTTGCGGTCGGGGGTCAATCGACGATGATGGCTGAAACGTCGGATGGGAACTACCTTTACATTGGCTTGAGCGGGTCGAACAGCCTGGTTCAGTTCAATCTGCTGACGCAAAGCGTGGGAGCGACGATTCCGATTCAGTACCAGTCGACGAGCACACCCGCGCTCTCGCTGGCTACTTTGCCGGGCAGCGACACGAGCCTTGCGATTGGCTTCAGGCCCTTCTACGAACAGTTCGGCATCTTTGACGTGAACGGCGCGACAGGCAGCTTCCGCGCAAACATCTCGGGAGTCTACTCGGGGAACAATCCAGTGTTCGCAAGCCCGACGGAGCTTTACGCCCTTGATAATCAAACTACCGGGATGGAGTTCTACCGCTACGCAATCACTGCTTCCGGCCTCACGCTGATGGAAGGCACAACCCTGGACGGTTTAGGTGGTGGTACAGGCGGCATCCAGTCTTCAGGGGGTTTGATCTACGGCAACAGCGGGGGCATCATCAATCCCAGCACAACACCGCCATCGCAGGTGCAAACGCTTCCCCTGATCGATTTTTACGGCTCCGGTAGTGTCGGGAGCGGGGAGGTTGCCCTGGGAGATTCGTCGCTGCAAAAGGAGTTCCTGATGCTGGTCAACAACGTGGGCACGGAGGCCTACGGCCTGGTGCGCTACGACCTGAAGACTTACCTTCCGGAAGCTGTGCTCACCATGCCGGCAGCCGGTGGGGAGTCAGCATGGACGATGCAGCGTTTCGGTCCGGATGGTCTCGCGCTCTTGTCCATTGGCAGCTTCGGCGCCACTTCTCAGTTGCTGCTGATTCGAGGGCCGTTCGTCACACCGCAGGAGCTTTCGACGAGTTCTGCGGCTGTCTTGACCTCCGGTTCGGCCTCTATAATTGCTCACGGAACCGGCAATACCGTCATGACTCTGACGGGTTCGAACTTCCTCCCGGGGGTTGCCGTGACCTGGAACGGAAGTTATCGGACAACGACGATCGTGGATTCGAATCACGTCACCATTGCCATCCCGGCCAGCGATCTCGCCAGCGCCAGTGCTGCGTCTCTGGTCGCCACCAACCCCGGAGCACCGGCGTCGAACACACTGCAGATCACCATCCAATAGAGCATCGTGCAGGAGTGACAAGTGAACGGATCAGCCCGCTGCGGTGGAGGGTGATGCACATTCACTGGCGGAGTTCGACGAGGGTGGCGCCCTGGCCGCCTTCGTTCTGGGAGGCTTCGGCGAAGGTGGCGACGTGGGGGTGGGATTTGAGGTACTCGCGCAGGGTGCGGCGGAGGACGCCCATGCCGGTGCCGTGAACGATGCGCACGCGGGGCAGGCCGGCGAGGAAGGCGCGGTCGATGTAGCGCTGGACCTCTTCTTCGGCCTCGGCGGCGGTACGGCCGATCACGTTGATCTCGGAGGGGGTGTAGTCGAGCGCGTCGTTGGTGCGGACGGTGACGCCGCCGCGGCGGCGGGCGGCTTCGAGCGGCGTGACGACTTTGACGGGCTCGACGTCGACGATGTCGGTGCGGGGGACGCGCATCTTCATCTGCCCGGCGGAGACCTCGAAGAGGGTGGCGATGCCGGAGGCGTTGGGATCGATGACGCGCTCGACGCGGGCCTGGCGGCCGAGGGACTTGATGGAGACGAGGTCGCCGACCTTGATGGGGCGAGGGGCGGCGGGGTCGCGCTTTTGCGGCGTGTCGTGCTTGTCGGCGCCGGTGGTGTGGGCGAGGACGGTGGACGAGAACTGCTCTGAGAACTCGCGGCGGACGCGCGACATGCGCAGGGCTGAGTCGCGCGCGATCTTCTGGGCGACGGTCTTGTCGTCGATGGCTTTGACGACCTCCCTGAGCTGGGCGTCGAAGTCTTCGAGCAGGGTGCGGAGCTTGGCTTCGAGCTCGCGGGTGCGCTGCTTCTGCTCGGCGCGGCCCTCGGTTTCGAGGCGGGTGCGCTCGGCGGCGACCTCCTCGAGGCGGCGCTTGAGCGAGACGCGCTCGGCGGTGGCGGCGGAGAGCTGCTCGTGAAGCTGGTCGAGGAAGGCGCCGATGTCGGCCTGCTGGGTGGTGAGCTGGGCGCGGGCGTTCTGAATGATGGCAGGGTCCAAGCCAAGACGCGCGGCGATGTTGAGGCCGGCGGAGGCGCCGGGGACACCGAGGCGGAGCTCGTAGGTAGGGGCGAGGGTGGCCTGGTTGAAGCCGACGGCGGCGTTGAGGACGCCGGGGGTGGAGTCATCGCCGGGATGCTGGGCGGCGTAGACCTTGAGCGAGGTGAGGTGGGTGGTGATGAGGGTCCAGGTGCGGCGCGCGAGGAAGTGCTGGGCGACGGCGACGGCGAGGGCGGCGCCTTCTTCGGGGTCGGTGGCGGAGCCGAGTTCATCGAGCAGGACGAGGGATTGGGAGCCGGCGTGGCGGCTGATGTGGTCGAGATTGACGACATGGGCGGAGAAGCTGGAGAGATTACGCTCGATGGACTGGGCGTCGCCTATGTCGGCGAAGATGGCGGTGAAGAGGGGGAAGACGGCCTCGGAGGCGGGGACGGGCAGGCCGGCCTGGGCCATGAGGGCGAGCAGGCCGGTGGTCTTGAGGGCGACGGTTTTGCCGCCGGTGTTGGGGCCGGAGATGATGAGCTGGCGGGCGGCGGGGGTGAGGGCGAGGGTGAGGGGGACGGGTTTGCGGGGTGGGTTGGAAGAAGAAGCAGATTCCTCGGCTGCGCCTCGGAATGACGAAGAGCTGTCGATGGGAGGTTGCGCGCGCATGCGGAGCTCGAGGAGGGGGTGGCGGGCGGCGGTGAGGCTGAGCGAGTCACCGAAGGTGGGGGTGGCGCAGTCAAGGTCGAGGGAGAAGCGGGCGCGGACGGAGTGGGACTCGATCTCGGCGAGGATGGCGGCGCCGAGGGTGAGGACGGGGGCGTCGCTGGCGAGGGCGAGGGTGAGGGCGACGAGGATGCGATGGATCTCGGCTTGTTCTTCGTCCAGCAGGCGGACGAGTTCGTTGTTCTGCTCGATGGTTTCCATGGGCTCGACGAAGACGGTCTGGCCGGAGGAGGACGCGCCGTGGATGACTCCGGGGACGCGGCGGCGGAACTCGGCCTTGATGGGGATGACGAAGCGCTCGCCGCGGACGGTGATGATGTCGTCGGCGCTGGAGCCGTCTTCGCGGAGGGCGCGGGCGGCGCGGCGGAGGCTGGCCTCGATGGCGCGATGCTGGGATTCCATGGCGCGGCGGATGCGGCGGAGCTCGGGGCTGGCGTCGTCGGCGAGCGAGCCGTCGGGCTCGATTTTGCCGCGCAGGTTGCGCAGGAGCGGAGCGAGGTCGTGGGGGAGGAGGCCGGCGGAGAGGGACTGGATGGCGGGGCCGGGGCGGACGGAGGCGTCGCGGGAGGTAAAGAGGTTGCGCCAAGCGGCGACGCGTTCGACGAGGGTGAGGAGCTCGAGGATCTGGAGGGCCTCGAGTGCGGCGCCGGGGATGCGGGCCTGGTCGAGGAGGGGAGCGGGGTCGAAGAGGCCGTGGAAGTCGAAGCTGCCGCCGGAGGTGAGGAAGGCCTGAAAGTCGGCGGTTCGGAGCTGCTGGGAGGTGATCCAGGCGAGGTCGGTGGAGGGCTCGAGGGCGAGGGTGAAGGCGCGGCCGAGCGGGCTGACGGCGCGGCCGGCGATGTGCTCGCGGAGGCGCGGCCACTCCAGCGCGGCGGAGCTGGATTCGGCGAGCGGGTCGGGGATGGACGGGAGCAGGGGGTTGGGCGGGTTCACGGGAGTATGTTAACTCTTCAGCGACGGAACTGATTTACGCGGGTCTACGTAATCTCTGATGCGTAGAGGCGAGGCGAGCCGGAAGCAGGCGACCCGGAGGCAGCGGGATGGTTTGTGCGAAGTGTGGTTGCGAGCAGGTTGGCGGAGGGCAGTTTTGCCGGCAGTGCGGCGCTCCCGTGGCGGCGGCGATGCCGCAGCAGCAGGCGTGGGCGGCGGGTACCGGTCCGCAGGCGCCGCCGTATCTGGGCCAGTGGCGGCCGATGCGGGTGGTGCAGCATGTGCAGCCGCTAGGGATTACGTGGTGTCTGTATGGTGCGTTCCGGCTGGTGAAGGGGATTGTGGCGGCGACTGTGCTGGGCACGCTGGCGCGCAGCGGGATGCTACCGCTGGGCGATGCGCCCGCGTTTGTGCCGCATCTGCTGCAGGCGTTGGCGCCGGTGATCATGGTGACGTCGGTGGTGATGGCGGCGTTATCGATCCTGACTGGCTATGCTTTGCTGGCGCGTAAGTCGTGGGGACGGACGCTGGCGATCGTGGCGGCGATCCTGTCGCTGATCAAGATTCCGCTGGGCACGGCGCTGGGGATCTACACGCTTTGGGTGCTGGCGCCGGCGGTCTCGGGGATGGAGTGGGAGGCGGTGCAGCGGCGGGAGGCGGCGGTTTAGCAGCGGCTGGAGAGTGCAGCGACTGTTGTTGAGGTTGAACGGCGCTGAGAGGTCGGTCCAAGGTTGCGAGTTAAAGTTTGCTGCTGAACCCGTGCGAGAAAGGGCCGACTCTGGGGCGGGCGAGCTTCTTCGGGGTCCTTTGACTGCGTTTGGCGCAAGTTGCGCCAAACTGCCCTCAGGATGACGGCTCGTTGTGACTTGTCCCTGACTCACGTGACTCGGTGTTGCCGTAGACTGGAGCGATGATTCCTGTTGCGCGAATGCGGCGGCTGCGACGCACCGAGGCGCTGCGGTCGCTGGTGCGGGAGACGCACCTGAGCCCGGCGGCGCTGATCTACCCGCTCTTCCTGGTGCCGGGGGAGGGAGTGCGGCGGCCGATCGGGTCGATGCCGGGATGTTTCAACCTGTCGGTGGATGAGGCGTTGAAGGAGGCGCGGGCGTGCGCGGCGCTGGGGCTGGGGGGCTTGCTGCTGTTCGGGTTGCCGGCGGAGAAGGACGAGGCGGCGAGCGGCGCGTGGGCGGCGGACGGGATCGTGCAGACGGGGTTGCGGGCGCTGAAGGCGGAGCGGGAGTTGCAGAGCCTGGTGATGATTGCGGATGTGTGCCTGTGCGAGTACACCTCGCATGGGCATTGCGGGGTGGTGGCGCGGGATGGCGAGGGTGTGGACGCGGCGTATGAGATCGAGAACGATTCGAGCGTGAAGCTGCTGGCGAAGACGGCGGCGTCGCTGGCGGCGGCGGGCGCGGACGTGGTGGCGCCGAGCGACATGATGGATGGGCGGGTGGGTGCGATCCGCGCGGCGCTGGATGGCGAGGGACAGGAGCAGACGCCGGTGATGAGCTACGCGGCGAAGTTTGCGTCGGCGTTCTATGGGCCGTTTCGCGAGGCAGCGGATTCGGCGCCGCAGTTCGGCGACCGGCGCAGCTACCAGATGGACGGGGCGAATGTGCGCGAGGCGATGCGCGAGGTGGCTCAGGATATTGAAGAGGGAGCGGACATGATCCTGATGAAGCCGGCGATGCCTTACCTGGACGTGCTGAAGAGCGCGCGGGAGCGCTTTGAGCTGCCGGTGGGGGCGTACCAGGTTTCGGGGGAGTACAGTATGCTGCAGGCTGCGTTCGAGCGCGGCTGGCTGGAACGGGAACGCGCCATGATGGAGTCGTTGCTGTCGATACGGCGGGCGGGGGCGGATTTCATCGTGACGTATTTCGCGCAGGACGCCGCGCGTGCCATGGGGTAGGACTGGATGGGTAAGCGCGAGCTGGGGGCCGGATGGGAGGGCGCGCAGCAGTATGCCGGGGAACCCGAGGTGGACTACCGGGCGGCGTGGCGGGCGTACGCGGTGCGGCGGAATCTGGCGCTATTTCTGCTGGTGGTATGGCTGCCGGTGGCGGTGGGACTGTTCGAGGTGTCGCGGAGCGGATGGCATCAGCCGATTGCGTGTTTGATCATCATCTTCCTCTGGCTGATCGCGGCGCTTGGAGCGGTGTGGTGGGCGGGTGAGTTTCGCTGTCCGCGCTGCCGGCGTCGATACGGCGCGCTGGGCAACAAGAAGGGTGACGTGAATATTACGCGGGGATTGTTCGACAAAGTTTGCGCGAACTGCAAGCTGAGGAAGTTCGAGCGGGCGAGCTAGCGGCGGCCGGCTGGAGAAGGCAAGCTTGACGGCTCGCGTAAAATGAGATGTTGGCACACGAGCGGCAACGCAAGCGACTGGAGACAAGCCTTGGCAGAGACAATTTTCGATGTAGTGGTGGTGGGCGGCGGGCCCGCCGGGTATACGTGCGCGATTCGCGCGGCGCAGTACGGCATCAAGGTGGCGATCGTTGAGAAGACCGACAAGCTGGGCGGGACATGCCTGCACTGGGGCTGCATCCCGACCAAGACGATGCTCTTTTCAGCCGAGATGTGGGATCACCTGAAGCACGCGGGAAGCTACGGGATCGACGGCGTGGATGCGCCGAAGCTGAACTGGGACAACCTGATCAAGCGCAAGAACGACGTGACGATTAAGCACGCCAAGGGGCTTGATTTTCTGATGAAGAAGAACAAGATCACGGTCTTCAACGGGCATGGACGCCTGACCGGACCGGCCAAGGATGGGGTGCACACCATCCACGTGAGCGACGAAGACAAGGGCAAGCCCAAGGACGCGCAGGCCGAGGGTTTTACCAGGCAGGGGATCACCGAGGTGCGGGCCAAGAAGGTGGTGCTGGCGACGGGATCGGACGCGCGCATGCTGCCGGGCTACAAGCCGGACGAGACGATCATGACCAACATGGAAATCCTGACGATTCCCGCCATGCCGAAGTCGCTGGTGGTGATCGGGTCGGGCGCGGTGGGGGTGGAGTTTGCGTCGGTGTTCAAGAGCTTCGGCGCGGAGGTGACGATCATCGAGGCGCTGCCGCGGATTGTGAACGTGGAGGATGAGGACGTCTCGAAGGAGTTGCTGCGGCTGTATAAGAAGCGCGGGTTCGAGGTGTTCGTGAGCGCGAAGGTGGAGAAGATCGAGAAGACGGATGGTGGCGCGGTGGTGTCGTTTACCGACTCGGCCGGCAAGGCGCAGACGCGCAGCGCGGAGAAGGTGCTGGTGGCGGTTGGCCGGGCTCCGCGGACGTACGATTGCGGGCTGGACAAGGTTGGGATTACGCCCGAACGCGGCTTCATCATGACCAACGAGTGGATGGAGACGACCGAGCCGGGGGTGTATGCGATCGGCGATATCGTCGGCGGGCTGCCGCAACTGGCGCACGTGGGCGCGATGTGCGGCATGGTGGTGGCGGCGAAGCTGGCGGGCAAGTATGCGCGGCCGGTGAACCGGCAGAAGATCCCGGGCTGCACGTACTGCGATCCGCAGATCGGCTCGGTGGGGATGACGGAGGCGCAAGCCAAGGAGAAGGGCTACCAGGTGAAGGTGGGCAAGTTCCCGTTTGTGGGCAACTCCAAGGCGACGATCGTGGACTCGCACGATGGGTTCGTGAAGGTGGTCTCGGACGCCAAGTACGGCGAGATCCTGGGCGTGCACATCATCGGGCCATACGCGACGGAGATCATCGCGGAGTGCGTGACGGCGATGGAACTCGAGGCGACCGTGGAGTCGATGATGTTCACCGTGCACGCGCATCCGACGCTGGCGGAGAGCCTGCTGGACGGGTTTGCGAGCGTGGAGGGTATGGCGGTGAATGTCTAAGGAGCTGTCACTCAGGGAGGAACGATGCACAACGAGTTCACGTCGATGATAGAAAAGCATGGCGAGTGGTACGTGGGTTTCTGTCCCGAGGTGCCAGAAGCAAACGGGCAGGGGCGGACGGTAGAGGAGTGCCGCGATGACCTGGCGCGGGCCATTGCTCTTGTCCTGCTGGTCAAGCGGGAAGACGCGATTAAAGAAGCGTCCGAAGCTGTCATCCGGGGAGTGGTAACGGTCGCGGCATGAAGCGTGAAGTACTGCTCCGGTATCTGCGTTCCGAGGGCTGTTCCTTGAAGCGCGAGGGCGGATCACACTCTATCTGGATCAGCCCCTCCGGGAAGATGCAGGCAGTTCCCAGGCATATGGAGATTGCAGAGTTCCTGGCTCGCGCGATATGCCGCAAGCTGGGGCTGGGAGATCCCTTACGCAGGGAGCCCTAGCCATGTTCATTCATCTGCTATCACTCGGCCGCGTCACCTACGCTGAAGGACTTGCGATCCAGGAGCGCGTCGTTGCAGCGCGCAAGGCGGGCGCGATCGCGGACACGCTGCTGCTGCTCGAGCATCCGCCGGTGCTCACGCTGGGCCGCAATGCGCGGCGGGAAAACATCCTGGCCAGCGACGAGCTGCTGGCGCGCAAGGGCGTGGAGGTGCACGAGACCAATCGCGGCGGCGATGTCACGTACCACGGGCCGGGGCAGCTGGTCGGCTATCCCATCATCGATCTGCGCGGTGACCTGCCGGGCAAGCGCGGGCCGTACCTCGGGCCGGTGGATTTTGTCAGGCTGGTGGAGGAGGCTCTGATCCGAACCTGTGCGGAGTTCCGCGTGATGGCCGAGCGGATCAAGGGTTCTACGGGCGTGTGGACCGTCGCGAACGGCAGCGTTAGAGCCAGGAAGCTGGCCGCGATCGGCGTGCATGTTTCGCAGGGTGTGACGTCGCATGGGTTCGCGTTGAATGTCACGACGGACCTGCGCGACTTCGAGTGGATCGTGCCGTGCGGGATTCGCGACAAGGGCGTGACGAGCCTCGAGCTCGAGTCGCCGGTAGAGCCTGCGCCGACCATGGAGGATGCGCTGAACGCGACCGCGCGCAGCTTCGGCAAGGTCTTCAACCGGCAGATATTGCGTGCTGAAACGCTGCAGCAGCTGCTGTCCGGGGCAGCGGAGGCGGCAGCTGAGTTCGCTCCGGATGTCCTATAACCGCCCACCAGAGCCAGCTTTGAGCTTGAAGTCTTATAATCCAGGGGCGAAGTTCCGACCCTGCAGCAGCGAAGGATGATCCATGCCGACCGAAGTAGTCATGCCCCAGATGGGCGAATCGATCACCGAAGGCACCTTGACCAAGTGGCTGAAGAAGAGCGGCGAAAACGTCGAGCGCGACGAGCCGCTGTTTGAGATTTCGACCGACAAGGTGGACGCGGAGATCCCGTCGCCGGCAGCGGGCGTGATGGGCGAGATCAAGATTGAAGAGGGCGCGACGGTTCAGATCAACACCGTGGTGTGCACCATTGATGAGGCCGGCTCGGAGGCTGCAGCGAAGCCCGCTGCGGCTCAGGCTGGGGCTGCCCCGGCCGCGGCTGCGCAGGCAGACCTGACGGCGGACTCCGCCACGCCGGCCGCCGAGGCGAGGGCCGCGCAGGACGAGGCGATTCCGCCGCCGCAGCCCGAGTCCGCTGCAGACGCGGGAGCGGGCACCGAGGTGATGATGCCGCAGATGGGCGAGTCGATCACCGAGGGCACGATCACCAAGTGGCTCAAGAACGTGGGCGATACCGTCCAGCGCGACGAGCCGATCTTCGAGATCTCCACCGATAAGGTGGACGCGGAGATTCCGTCGCCCGTGGCGGGCACACTGCGGGAGATACGCGTGCAGGAAGGCGCGACCGTGACGATCAACACGGTGGTCGCGGTTATCGGCGGAGGCATGGCTGCGACCAAGGCTCCCGCAGCAGCGCCGGCAGCGGCGGGTGCAAAGCCCGGCCCGGTTCCTGCTGGCCCAACCTCCCCGTCAGCCTCGGCTTCAGCGGGCGAAGCGCCGCGCTCGTCGCCGCTGGTGCGCAAGATCGCCGCGGACAACAACATCAACCTGCAGGAGGTGCCGGGCACGGGAGCCTCGGGCCGCATCACCAAGCAGGACATCCTCGGGCACCTGGAAGCTCCGGCCAAGCCGGCCGCTGCTGCAGCTGCCCCGGCCCGGCAGACCGTCGTCCAGCCCGCGGTATCGGCTGTGCAGTCCGCGCCGGCGACCACGGCTCCGGCCAAGGCGACCGCGCCCGCACCGCAGCCGGGCGAGCTGGTTCCGATGACCAAGATGCGCGCGATCATCGCCAGGCGCATGGTCGAGTCCAAGCAGACCAGCCCGCACGTCCACACCGTCTTCAAGGTGGATATGACGCGCATCGTGCGGCTGCGCGAGAAAGAAAAGAACAAGTACGAGCAGCGCAATGGCGTGAAGCTGACCTACATGCCGTTCATCACGCGGGCCGCGGTGTACGCGCTGCGCAAGCATCCGGTGGTCAATGCGGCGATCCAGGGCGAGGCGATTCTCTACAACAAGAACATCAACATCGGGATCGCGGTCGCGTTGGACTGGGGCCTGATCGTGCCGGTGATCCGGCAGGCGGAGGAGAAGAACTTCCTCGGCATCGGGCGCGCGATCGTCGACCTGGCGGACCGCGCGCGGACCAAGAAGCTGGCGCCGGACGAGGTCTCAGGCGGCACCTTCACCATCACCAATGCGGGCATCTTCGGCGAGCAGTTCGGCACGCCGATCATCAACCAGCCGCAGGCGGCGATCCTGGGCGTGGGTGGCCTGAACAAGGAGGCCGAGGTGCTGACCGACAAGGAAGGCAACGACACGATCGCGATCCGCTCGATCCAGCGCTTCACCCTGGGCTTCGATCACCGCCTCGTGGATGGCGCGGACGCGGGCAAGTTCATGAGCGACTTCAAGAGCTACCTGCAGGATTGGAACGAGGACATCGGGTAAGCACCTGGAAGGAAGCAAAGCGGGGCGGCGGATCCCGAAAGCTTTAGGCCCGCCGCCTCGTCTCTCAAGGTTCGTTATCCATCATGATCTGGTGCATGATCCTTCTGATTTGATCGCGGTCCGCGGCGCTTAACGCACCGGTCGGCGGCTGGGTCTGGGCGCGCACGTAAAGGATGTTCAGGTTGGTGATGTCCGAGCCCATGAGGATGAAGATGTTGCCTGGAATCTCGCGCCAGAAGGCTTCGCGGTCGGCGGTCTTCCCTGCCTTCTCCGCCTCGAGCGCCGCGGCGTGGAAGTCGTCGCGCAGAAAGCGCCGCGGCATGGTCAGGGTCAGCGTCTGCAGCGAGCCATCCGCGCCCAGGGTGCGCTTGCCCACGGTTCCCTGGTAGAGCGTCCCGCTCCTCGTCAGCACGTCCGCGACGAGCGTCAGGCCATCCTCCGGCAGCAGCATGCCGGAGAGCCAGACGTGCCAGTCCACAAGCTGCGAGGTCACGAGCGAGGCCAGTCCCTCTCGGTACCACATGCTCTTGCCCATGCGGCGCAGCGCGGCAAAGTGAACGATCAACTGCGTGAAGGCCAGCGCGCCGAGGACCACCAGCAGGTACTCGCGCCACAGCAGGGAGAAGTTCATGCCGACAAAGCCGCGCAGGCTGCCGGAAAGATTCGTTCGGTCGGCGCCTGTGCATGTGCTGCTCAGGCAGGCATAGACGTTGTCGACCGCGGACCAGTGCCCCCACTGACCCATCACGCCGCGCTTCCAAACCCAGAGCGAAGCGGCCAGCAGCGGGATCGCTGCCCATAGCACGGCCCGCGTAATCTGCTCTCCTCGATTGACCGGAACGCTGCGGCGCGGAGCCACGAAGCCGATGATCCACCTGGAGACCAAGTCCGGGCCCAGGAGGTACAGCGCAACCAGAAACGTGACCGCAAGGGTCAGCATCTACCGGGCGAGACTCTCCAGCTCGGAAAGACTCACCGTGCGCGGGCCCACCGAGGTCGGCACCACCAGGCTGCGCGTCGAGCTCAACTGCTTCACCGCATCCTCGGCATGGTCCCGCAGATAGGTCATGACTTCATCCCAGATCCGCTGCTGCGTGCTCTGGATGTTCTCGTCGATCAGTGTCAGTGTGCCTTCCAACTCGCGACCGCTCATCGTTACTCCCGCTACCTGCTCCCACTATGCTCTATAGACGCCTACGGACCGCCAGAGTATCGCCGCCCCGGTGCCCAGTCTATCAACTCCCAAGGTTTTTGCCCCCGATCGCGTCGTTCTGGACCATCGCCAGCAGCAGGTCCACGTCACCTGCGGTCCGCAGCGTCGCGGCACGGCCCTCGCCCAGCATCTTCTGCGTACACACCGCGACACCGCGCCGCGGACAAACCTTCAGGCACCTGGATTCGATCACCTGGAGCTGCACCGGTAATCCTATACGCTTGCACCGCTTCTTCAGAAGCTTCTTCAGCTTGCCCAGTCCGCTTGCGTCGCCATCGTCCTTCAGCTTGCGTTGACACTTGCTGCAGGCCACCAGCAGCTGCTTGCGCTTGCGCGTCCATGGCCCCGCGAAGGTCTTCAAGCCCAACTCTTCCATCCTCATTCGATGCACCGGCCGGCCCGCGCGCTACAGCGCGGCCTTGGCCCGGAGCACGCGCTCCACGGCCTCCTCCACCGTCGCGCCCACCGCGCTTAGATGGCCCATCTTGCGCGCCTTGCGAGGCTTCAGCTTCTCATAAAGATGCAGCCGCACCCCGGGCACGGCCAACGCCTTGTCGAAGCAGACCTCGCGCGCGCTGCCATCTGGATTCAGCCAGAGATCGCCCAGCAGATTGGCGATTGCAGCCGGCTGCACCACGTCCACATCCCCCAGCGGCAGGTCGCAGACCGCGCGAATCGCCTGCTCAAACTGGCTCGTCACGCAGGCACGCTCGCTCTCGTGGTAGCTGTTGTGCGGCCGCGGCGCAAGCTCGTTCACCAGCAGCTCGCCGCCGCTCGTCAGGAACATCTCCACGGCGAGCAGTCCCTCCAGCTGGAACGTATCCGCAATCTCCCAGGCGATCTCGCGCGCGTCCTGCTCGGTTACCATCGGGATCGACGCCGGGATCACGCTCCAGTCCAGGATCTGGTTTTCGTGGTGATTCCAGGCCGCGGGATAGACCTTCACCTCGCCGCGCGGGCTGCGCGCCACCATCACGCTGATCTCGCGCTCCAGCGCGATGGCCCGCTCGACTACGCCCGGACCTTCGCCCAGCGCCTCCCAGGCGCCGCGCACGTCAGCTTCGGCAACTGCGTCCGCGCCGAAGCCGATCCTGCCCTGCCCGCGCCCATCGTAGCCGCCAGTCGCGCTCTTGCAGAAGAGCCTGCCGCCCATCTCCGCAATCGCGGCGCGCAGCTCGTCGAGCGACCGCACGGCCCGGTACTCGCCCACCGGGAAGCCGTGCTTGCGCAGCCAGTTCTTCTGCTCGATGCGGTCCTGGATGATGGCCAGCAGTGCGCCCCCCGGACGCACAGGGCAGAAGGTCGCCGCCGACGCCATGCTGTGCGCGCCGATCTGCTCGATCTCGAGCGTCACCACATCGCAGCCGCGGGCCAGCATCGCCGCGCCGCGGCTATCGTCCCAGCCGGCCTCAATGCAGCCGTCCACCACGAACCGCGCCGGGCAGCCGGGGTCGGGGTCCAGCACCAGGATGCGGTAACCCATGCCGCGCGCCGCCATGGCCATCATGCGTCCCAGCTGGCCGCCGCCGAAGATCCCGATGGTCGCTCCCGGCAACAGCGCGCTCACGTCTGGCTCCCGACGTCGTCGAGCGTCTCGGCCAGCACCGCGTCGCGCGCCGCCTCGCGCCGGGCGATCAGCTTCCGCTGCAGCTCCGGATTGGTCGTGGCCAGCATCGCCGCCGCCAGCAGCGCCGCGTTGGCTGCGCCCGCCGCCCCAATGGCCAGCGTTCCCACCGGCACCCCCTTGGGCATCTGCACAATACTCAGCAGCGCATCGAAGCCCTGCAGCGCCGTCGCGGACACTGGCACCCCCAGCACGGGCACAACGGTCAAGGCGGCGATCATCCCAGGCAGATGCGCCGCGCCGCCCGCGCCTGCGATGATGCAGCGCAGCCCCCGCGCCACCGCTCCCTGCGCGTACTCCACCATCCGCTCCGGCGTCCGATGCGCGCTCACCACCCTCGCCTCATAGGGCACGCCCAGCTCGCGCAACACCTCCACCGCGGCCTTCATCACGGCGTAATCACTGCGGCTGCCCATCACCACCCCGACCAGAGGCGAGCCCACCGACGCCCTGTCTACAACGTCACTCATAGGCCACGATTATACGGGGGCCCCACCTCGGACTCCCACGCCGCCACCCGCTCAGTTATGCTTCAAACCCGCCCACGTCAGCGCCAGGTGCACCAGCGTAAGCACCACGCCAAACGCCGCCACAAACCCCTTCACGCGCTGCACGCCCTGCTCGTTCGCGCTCAGCCGCCGCTCCAGGCTGTGCAGCCGTCCCGGCTGCCCGATGCCCATGATCTGCTCCATCTGGCACTTCAACACATGCAGGTCCGCCAGGACCTGCCCCTCAAAGTCCGTCATCGTCTCCTCCGTTCGCTTTCTTGCTCTGAACCGCTCTACCCAACCGGCAGATTGGTCGAAATACCGCTCGACTCCCGCGAGTAGAGCGGCGGGGTCGACGCATCGTACATGCGCACGAAGAACTGCTCCTGGAAGGCCGCGCGCGGAATCGAAAATCCACGCACCGGGCTGCGCAGCACCAGGTCTCCGCTCGCACTTCCCGCCGCCCCGCTGCCGAAGCCGCCGTCGTGCCGCCGCACCTCGAAGCCGCCTCCGGCCGGCGCATCAACTCCCGCATCCACGGTCAGCGACGTGCCTCCACTGGGCGTCACCGCCAGCTGCTGCAGGTTCGCCAGCACCGGCGCCGAGGCACCGGCTGGCAGCTCCAGCGCCAGGGCAGGCAGCAGCGCATCCTTGGCAATCGCGTCCGAGAGCTGCACCCCCAGCGCCTCCGCCCAGTCGTTCGCAAACGAAATCCGGTAGGTCAAGGCCTCCGGGCTTGCACCCTGCTCCTCCACCGTCACCCGCCGCACTACCACATCTACGCTGCTGCCGTTCTGGGTCAAAGCCAGCAGATCGCCCGGCCACACGTCGCCGTTCGCGGGATTCACCTCCTTGTAGGTTCCCGTCGCGGCCGCGGCCCGGTTGGTCGCAAAGCTCAGGATCGCCTGCGCCGCGCTCTCGCAATCGGCCGTGCACCGCGCCTCCGGACGCAGCACCTTGCCCACCCAGCGCGCCGTTCCCACGCTGCCGCCCGCCGCCTCCACGGCCAGGCTCGCGGCATCGGCCAGCCGAGCCACCGCACGCCGGCTCCCGCGATACTGCACGCTCACCGTCTCGCCCGCGGCCGGCACACGCCCCGCAAAGAACGTAACCTTCCCGGTTACAGATGAGCTCACGCTGCAATCCGCGCCATCGCTCGCCTTGCCAATCAGCCCGGTAAACGGGGTTCCCGTCCCCGCGGCCGTACTCACCACCCAGGCCGACCCGGTGCGCGTAACCACCACCGCCGCCACCGACCCGATCAACTGCACGCTGTTCGCGGCCACGAAGCTCGCCTGCGCCGGCGCGCTCCCCACCCGGCCGTCATAGAGCACCGTCGCCGGCGTATTCGAGCTGTTGCCGAGGTCGCGCACCTCAAAGACCAGCGCCGCACCCGCATCCACCAGGCCCGCGCCAAACTGCTCCACCGCGCCATCCACCAACGCATAGTACGACTGCCGCACGCGCAGCATCTCCGGGCTGTGCAGCCGCAGCCGCAGCGTGTAGCTGTGCCCCGTCAGCAGCGTGTACGCCGTCCCCGTCACCAGCCCGTTGACCATCGGCGCAATCACCGTCGACCCGCCGCTCTGCTGCACGTTGAAGCCCGCAAAGCAGTTCGCCGCCAGCGTTGGCCCAGCATAAAGCCCACCCAACACCCCCGCGCTGCCCGCGCCCAGCGTCACCCCCGCAAGCTCGATCGTCACCGTCCCGCCGATCTCCACCGGGTCGATCGCCGTGAACGTCGTTTGCCCGTCCACCCCGTTGCCCCCGCTCATCGTCAGGCCGCCGCCGCTCAGCGACCCGCCGCTCAGTGACCCGCCGCTCAGAGAAAAGTGCGATCCCGGATCGGTCACCGCCCACGTCTGCAGGTTGAACGCGCTGCCCGTAAAGCCATCGTCCAGCAGCACCGCGTGGCCCGCGCCCGGCGCATCGGGCTGCCCCGCCAGGTCGAACTCCGTCGTCGTCCCGTCGCCCACGAAGAGCTCGTTCCAGTACACCGTCGGCTCCATCGCGCCGCTCACCGTAACATCATTGGCCAGTTCGCGCACCGCGGCCCTCTTCAGCCCGGCCACGCTCAACGTGCCATCCCCGTCGCTCAGCGCGTGCACCACGCTGCCCGCCGGCGTCAGCGTCAACGCCCCGTTAAGCACCCGGTAACTGGCATACGTCGCGTTCGCCGCCGCCCCCGCCAGCCCCGACCAGCCCGCACCCGGCTCCGGGATAAACACTCCCACCGCCGGCCCGGCCGCCACGCCGCCGGTCGTAAACACCCCCGGGTCAAGCCGCGACAGCAGCCGCTCCACCACCGTTCCGCCGGCCTCGCCCAGCGCCACTCCCACGCTCCATCCCGGCGCCTGCTTGTCCAGCAGCCACTCATCGCTGACCGCGCTGAACGCCAGCCGGTACACCGGCCCCTCGCTGGCCACGCCCGCGTAGACTCCCACTGGCTCCGTCGCCAGGTACCCGGTGAACAGCACCGCGCCCGCGTCCGCCGTCAGCACCACACGTCCTCGCCGCGCCGGCACCGCCAGCCCGCTTCCCTCCAGGCACAACAGCCCCGTCACGATCGACGGCGCATTCAACGTCCGCTCGATCTTCACCGCCTGCGACGCATCGATCGCCGCACTATAGTCCACCGCCCCCAACCCATCCAGATTGTCGATCGTCAGCTTCAAGCGCCCTCCCCGCCGTCCACAGCCCGCGCCGGCTCTTCAGCCAATGGCAGGTCGAGCGGCGGCAGACCGCGCATCGCTCTCACCTCCGCCACCGTCAGAATCCCCGCGTTCAGCAGCTGGATCTGCATCGTCACCTCCTGCTGCTCGTCGCGCGTCTCCAGCGCATTGAAGCTGAATTCGAACTCCCGCCAGCCCAGCAGCTTGCCGAAGACATCGCGCGTAATGTGCTCCGCCACCAGCTTCGCCAGCGGCACCACCGCGCTCTGAAACGCATCGTCCGCCAGCTCTCCCGCGGTCGATTGGTTCACGTCCTGCTCCAGCCCCAGCAGCATCGGCGGCAGGTCGAACGCATTGGCAATAATCCGGATCAGGAACTGCTGCCACTCCAGCCGCAGGTCCGCGTCCGTGCCGCCCGCAAACCGCAGCACCTCGGGCTTCTTTTCGCAGCTCAGCACCGGCACCCGCCCCGTGCCTTCCATCTCGTCCTGCCACCAGCGGATCAGCCGATCGTGCTGCTCCGGCGTCGCCTCGTCCAGCCACAGCGCATACTGCACCACCGAGTTCGAGGCCAGCCGCCCCGCATATCGGTTGGCGCTCAGGAACTGCCCGATGGCTTCAAACGCCACCTCCACCCGACCCAGCCCGAACGCCGTGTGCGTCCGCGGGTTCAGCCGCAGGTACATCAGCTCGTCATCGTTCAGCGGCGTCACCGCATCCACTCCCGGCCGCCCGGTCACGAACCCGTACCGCGCCGTGCCCGGCGTCCCATCCCACTTCGGATCCACCTGGATGGCCGCCCCATCCACCGCGAACAACTCGAACGGCTTGCCCGCATCGCCCGTCGCCTTCATCTCCACCGCGCCAAAACCGCCGACCACCGTGTCCTCGAGCACCTGCTCCCACAGCGTCCTGAAGCTGTCCGCGCCGTTCGGCTCCTCGAGCGCCAGCCGCAGTGCGTTCATGCGCGCCTCGGCATCTTCCACCGTCGCCGCGTCATACCCGCGCCTCACCCGGATCTGCCAGTCCATGCTGGCGATCCGGTCCTTCACCAGGTTGATCGCGCGCCTTGCGACCGGCATCTCCGCGAACCGCCGCAGGTTCGCCGCGGTTGGCTTCGGCATCGCCGCCATCCCGGCCCGCGGGTACGGCGTCAGGATCGACGGTACCGGAGCGGTCTTGCGCCCTGCATCCTCGCGCGCAAACCTTCCCTTGGCATCGCGCGCCTGTGCCTCCACCCCGGTCAAAGCCTGCCAGGCCTCGGTCACTCTCTCACTCAAACCCATACGCACCTCCGTGCATCCTCAAAAACTCAAAAGGGCGCAGCCCTGAGGCCGCACCCTGAAACTCACCCGCACAAATCGCTTTGCGCCAAACCCCATGCCGACCAACGGAGGACCGCCGCCGCGCGAACCGCCTCAACCAGAAAAAAGCCAGGGAATGGCCGCCCCACGCGCAGTGGACCCGTCCGGCGGGACAAAGCTCTTACAGTCCCAACTCCCGCTGCGCGGTAGCCGCAGCCCTCGCTAGGTCGTTCAACGTCACCACCCGGATCGCCTGCCGCTCCATCGTCTCCACCCCGAACCGGTACCGCTCTGTACCTTCCTCTTCGTCCCCCACTGTGCGCAGCGGCTCCACCACCGCCGTTAGCTCAAGCCCTGCTTCTTCCACCCGTCCCACACCCTCGCGCAGTTGGGGCGCCGCGAACGCCAGCACCTTGGCCGCCTCCAGGTCGCCTTCAAGTGAAACCGCCTGAAACATCCTGACCATGCCACCCGGAGTCGCCTTCATCCCATCCGCCCGGTAGCCGCAGTCGATCCGCAGCGGATCGCCGGCCCGCGTATACATCGCAGCCGCAATCCTCTTGCGCATCAATCCCCACACGCCGGCCCGTTCAAACTCCATCCGCATCGTGCCCTGTATCGCCGCCCGGCCCCGCGCCGCCCGTTCGCCCTTCTTGCGCGCCACCTTCATCGGCTCCACGTACATCCGCATGAGCTGTTCCATCTCCGCGGCCAGATTCTCCGCCAGCGTCGCGCGAGCCTCGGTGATCTGCAGCGAATTCGACAGCGTATCCTCCAGCACCTCCAGCACCGACTTGGGATCGCGCGCACTGACTCCGGTCCGCAGCCGCAGCGCAATCTCCTGCTCCACACCCTCCAGCAGCGCCAGGTCCGCCTCCGCGTCCACGCATCGCACCCGGGCCCAATCGCGCGTGAACCTCACCCGTGCCGCCGCCCCCGAGCCTTCGCCTCCAGCCTCGCGCAGCACAACCCCGATATTCACGAACTCGCCCTTCACCACATCCGGCACATACCGGATCAGGAAGAACTCGCACGGCACCCGCTCCTGCACCTCACCCAGCCCTTCTCCCCACCACTACATCACAAATTTAGACTCTCCTTCACGCACCGCAAACATCCTCGGCACCACCACCTTGCTCACACTATCCCACATCGGGAAGGGTTGCCGGTCCGAGTCGCGAAACTCCGCAATCAAGTCTCTCACCCTGCTCCTGCGCTTCAGCATCTGCTCCATCAGACGCTCAATCTCCCGCAGGTCGCCGCCGTACCACTCCGGCGGCACCGCCTCCGCGATCGACCACAGCGTCTCCGCCTCCAGCGACTCTACCCGGCTCAGCCAGGGCTCAAAGCTCTTCCAGCCCGTCACCTCCGCATACACGCTGTTTCTCGCATACACCCCCCGCAGCGGCGAATCCGGAAAGCTCCACTCGCCCGCATTGAAGCAGAACCCCTGGTCCACAAACGTCGCTCGATACTTCCGTTCGCGTCCCTTGCGCTCGAACACCGCCTGCCGCCCGTTGCAGTTGCCCGCCCACTTGTCCAGGCACAGTATCCCGGCAAACTCCTCGCGGTTTCTTACCTCATCCAGCTGCGCCTCCGGCAGGTAGTCCACCACCTGCCCCGGCATCAAGCCTCCCACGAACCGGCTGCCGAACTGCAAGCCCGCCTTGCATCTCACCTGCGCTCCCCGGCCCAGGTCGATATACATCTCCGGCGTATGCGCCGCCAGCCACTCCGTTACCTCGACGACCTCGCTCACCGGCACCGTCAACCCCACCGTCTCCGCCAGCCGCGTGGCAATCAGCTCATTCGCCAGTACCCGCAGATGCTGCGGATTATTCTGAAACTTCACCACCCACAGGTTGCCATCCGCTCCCAGCATCAGCTGGCTCTGCGCCCCGCCCCGCATCCGACGAATCGCCTGCACCGCCAGCACCGCCAAGCCCTCACCCTCCGACCTCCACCATACCGTACAAGCAAGACGCAAACGGAAAAGGCGCAACACGGAAACGGCGTATGCGGGACGAGACCGGATCAACCCGATGAACGCGGATCAAACAACAACTCGCCCTCATCCGCCCTCATCCGCCCTCATCCCCTTTCATCCGCTCTTATCCGCGTTACGCCTTTCTCATCTCGCCCCCACCCGCTCCGCCCGTACCGCCTGCGCCACCGCCATTGCCATCAGGCAGTCGTCATGCGTCCCGCTTCCCGCGCCCGTCCTGCCTCCCGGCCCGGTCACAAACGTCCTCGCCTCTTCCAGCAGTCTCCGGCTCATGAACAGCTCCGCCGACTCCGCCAGCAGCGCTCCCATCCGGCTTACCATCCCCGGCTTCGAACCCGCCGACGTCAGCCAGCCCGCCACGCCATCCTGCTCATACACCCGCCGGTAGCGCTCCGTCGCATCCAGGTACGCCAGCACGCCGGCCCCGTGGTTGTTGCGCTCCACGCAAATCATCGCACAGCCCATCGCTCCGCCATACTCCCTGCCCAGCGCCGCCGCCACCCGCGCCAGCTCCAGCGTTCCCAGCCGCTCCCGCAGCTCCGCGCATTGCAACCCCGTGGCCAGTTCAATCACCTGCACCGCCGCGTAATCCCCATCCGCTCCGCCGCCCGCCGTATCCACCGCCACCAGGTACTCCTTGCCCGCCAACGCCGGCAGCCAAACCAGCAGCGCGCCGCCTCGCCTCGCCTCCAGCGGCCGCGGCACCGCCTGCAGCCTGTGCTCGATCGCCTCCACCTCAAAGCAGCATTCACCCGCCGCCTTGAAACAGCTGATTGCATCCTCCGCAAACTCCTGCGCCCGCAGCCCCCGAAAGCTCTTCTCCAGCTTCCTTCGAAAGCCGATCTGGCCCGCCGTCAGCCCATGCCGCGCCACCAGCCCCGCCTCGTCATCGCGCAGCTCGCCGGCCGGCGCCTCCGCCACGTAGCTCGGCTCCCACCACCAGGGAAAGAAGTGCCGCACCAGCCCGCTCTCCTCGGCCCGCATCCACTCCTCGTAGAAGCATCCGTACGCCCCGCACGGCGTGCTCTCAAGCGCCCACTCCGCCCCCGGCGCCAGCGCCGCCTTCAACCCCGCCAGCGTGGCCTGCGCATCGCCCGGCCACCGGCTCACCTCGCTGCAGTGCAGGTTCTGGATCGTCAAGCCTCGCCCCGCGTTCTCATCGCCCGCACTCACCACGCGAAACTCGCTGTCCAGCAGTGGAAACACCATCTGCCCCGCATTCGCCCGCGACCTCTGCAGCGGTCCTTCGCGCAGCGATGCGGGCAGGTTCTCCCACATCCTCTGCGCGATCCCGAAGATCCCCTCCGCCGCCTCCCGCGTATGCGCCACCTGCACCGTCAGCACACCGCGATTCAGCACCGTCTTCAGAAAGAACCGTCCCGCCACCCAGCTCGTCACGCCCATCTGCCTGGCCTTCAGCACAACGTTCGCCCGCCCTCGACGCCTCTCGAACGCCCTTTGCGCCCGATTGGCCTTCAACCCTCGCGTCGTACCCTGGCGATCTCTTACCCGCAGCAGTTTCTCTGCCAGGTAAATCCCGCCATCTCCGCCCTTCGCACAGGCGGGCGGCGCATCCAGCCACCGCCCGCACTCCAGCAGCCGCTCCAGCGAATCAAACATCCACCCCCCACCCAGGCCCGCGGCCTGAGCCTTATGCCCCACTTAGCTCGTGGCCCTTCGCGCATGCTCTCAGCAAGAAGCTTTGGCTTAGCTCTCAGCTTTAAGCTTGCTTTCCGCTTATAGCTCTTAGTCTCATGCTTTAGCTCTCAGTTCTCGCATAAGCTCTTAGCCTCAGCTCCTCAGCCTTCAACCATCACTGCGTCCGCTCCCACCGGCATCCGCCTGTCGCCAGAGCACCCGGTATCGGCACAAACGTCCCGCGCGCCCCCGCTGCCAGCGTTCCCGATCCCGTCAGGGTCTGGCCGCTCACCGCGTTCACCGTCGCCGCCGCCGTGCCCAGGTTCGCCACCTGCCGCACCAGCGAGTACCCCGTGCAGCTCGGCAGCGTCACCGTCTGCGCCGCCGTCCCGGTCAGATCCAGAAACCGGTCGCCGGCGATCTCCGTGTAGCTTGCCGCCGCCGTCGTATGACGGTTGCTCTCCGTCGCGCCCAGCAGCTCGTTCACCGCGTCCTGCATGATCGCCGTCACGTGCGCCTCGCCCGCCGGGTTCGGATGCAGCGTGTCCGGAAAGATGCTCGTGTTCGTCGACGCGCCATCCGCTCCCAGCACCGGGTCCGACGCTAGGTCCGCCAGGTTGTCCACGCCCCATCCGAACGCCTCCGCCCGCAAAATCGCATCCAGCGCATCCTTTCCGGTATCCCCCACGCTCCCCGTACCCGAGCTGATCTCCGTCGCCAGCACCACCCTCCAGCCCAGTCCCTTCGCGCCCTGCACCATGCACTTCAGCGAGTTCGCAATCTGCCGTGCGCTCTGTGATCCGTTCTGGATGTCGTTCACCCCGCCCCAGATCACCGCAATCACCGGCGCCGAACCCGGCCCCGCCTGCTGCCCATACAGCACAGGAAACTGGTTGCAGGTATCGAACGCCTCCGCGCCCGAGCTCCCCAGGTTCACCCGCGCATAGGTCGTGTCTGTCAGCGTCATCATCGCCGGCCACACCGTCGTGGGCGTCAACCCCACACCCTCTGTCCGCGAGTCCAGCCCCGCCACGATCAGCGGTGTCTGCGGCGTCAGGCTGTTGTATCCCGCCGGCACGCCCTTCGTTCGGATGTAGCTCAGCGCGCTCGCCGCCGCTGTCGCCGCATCACTGATGCTCAGCTGCGTACTCCACGCCCACGCCGCCGCCACCTTGCCGAAGAACCACGTCCCCGTAAACCGGCTCGACCCACCAATCTGGTAGTTGCCGCTCGGCGCCGTCGGACACGTACTGTTGCCCTGGTGCACATAGCTCCCCACCTCCTGACCGTCGAACACGTACCGCGCCGGCAGCCCGTTCCCGCCGCAGATCAACGTTACGATATGCCAGCCTGGCGGCACCGCCTGCCCCGCCTCCGTCGCATCCGTCGCATACGCCAGAAAGCGCATCGCCTTCGCTCCATTCACCGAGTTCTGGATGAACGTCACGCCCGCGCCGGTCGCCGACAGCAGCGAAGGATTAGCCGGAAAGTTGAACGCATCGCCATAGCCCGGCGCCTGCGGATACGCCGCACTCCCGAACGTCGGCTGGTAGATCGCAAACTGGAACGTCTGAGCCCCGTTCACCGCCGCAGGAAGCTGGATATACTCGCCCGTCGCAGTAAAGTTCAGGTCCGCCTTGCCCTCCCATACCGCCCCGCTGATCGTCCCGTCGTTGCCGGCGCCGCTCGTATCATGCGCGACTGTTCCCGCGCCCTCCGCCAGCAGATACTCTCCCAGCAGGTTCCCCCGCTGCGGAAAGTTCAACGGCCCCGTCGTCGAGAACCCGCTCAGCGAGCTCACAACGCTGCTCGTCCCCGCCGCGGTCCAGCTTCCATCCTCACGCAGAAACCGCGTCGTTCCCGCCGTCGCTCCCGGATCAGGTACCGCGCCCACCGAGTGCTCCACGCCCGACCCACCAAACACCGGCAAACTCCCCGGCGCCACCGAACCCGTGAACGATCCCGTAATCGTGCCCGCATTCAGGTTCGTCACGTTGATCGTTCCCGCCGTCAGTCCCAGCGGGTTGAACTGGTAGCCCGTCCCGCGCAGCGTAAAGTTCAGCGTGCTCGTCGCCGGCGAGTAGTTCATCCGGTCCACGCCCACCGCCGTATCCATCTGGAAGAGGTCATACGCCGAGTTCCACGCGTTGCACCCGTGCGAGTTGCAATGCACCTCGATCGCCGCATCCTCGCCCGCCTGCATCTCCATCGCGTGGTGCCACGTTCCCGCAATGTTGATCCCCGTGCTCGGCGCGGCATGCGTCCCGCCGTTGCCGAAGTAGGCGCTCGCCGGCACTCCATTCTGCACCTGCCAGCCAATCAGCCCCGGCCCCGTATTGCCGTTCAGCAGGATCCCCGCGGCCTGTGTCCTCGCCGCCCGCGGCGTGTACTGCGTAATCAACTGCGTATCGCCCGAGAGCCACTCCTGGAAGTAATGCGGCTCTTCCAGCGCATCGTTCACGCCCCAGTTCACGTTGTTGGCGGCCAGCGTCATCTGCCCGTCCACCGCCTTCGTCGCGGCGTTGTACACGCTCAGCACCTCAGCCATCGGATACAGCGCATAGCCTCCCGTCACCAGCGTCAGCGTGCCCCCGCTGCTGGTCGAGTTCGCCCCGCTCTCCGCATACGTCAGCGTGTTCGGTCCGGTCGTCGTCACCGCAAAGCTGCCGTTGTAGCTCGAGTCCGTCACCCCCTGCACCGTCAGCGTCAGCCCGTTCACATCCACCGGCAGATTACCTGCCGTCGTCACCGTCACCACGTTGCCCGTGCGCGCAATCGATGCCACCAGCAGGTTCACATTCGCATACGCACTCGTCACCCCCTGCTGCCCCACCACCGCACTCGGCCCGCCCGCATAGATCAGGCTCGTCGCCGAGGTCGATCCGATCACCGGAAACACCTGCCGGATCCCGTTCACCGTATCCACCGTCTGCTCCAGCCCATAGCCGCACAACCCGCCCACCGCAATCGTCGCGCCTGTCGCATGCGGCCGGTTCAGCGTCAGTTGCACATGGCTTCCATCCACCGTCCGGTATGCGGCCGTCTCGAAGTTCAACGGCAGCCCCGTAGGCGTCGACACATCCGACACGCACGCCACGCCGCTCGCCGCCGGCAGCGCCGCCGTATTCGTCGCAAAGCCCGCCGGCACGCTCGAAGTCACAATCGCTACCGTCACCGTTCCCGGCGCAATCGAGTTCGCCTGCGTCGGAATCGTCTGCGCCGTCTCCAGAAACGTGCTCACCGCGAAGTTCGTCCCGCTGAACGTCGCCGAAGGTTGCCGCCCGGTCACTCCCCCGCCCGTCACCGCACCCGTCGTGATCACCCGCGCCGGGTTCTTGTCGATCAGGTATCGCCCCTCGCCCTGCGTCCCCTGGTTCGCCGTCGGCGCCACCTGCACCAGTGTCGAACCCGCCGTGCAACCGCTCGCGCACGTCCCGGTAAACACCCGCGTATCTTCGCTGAAGTTCTGGTCGAAGGGATGCGCGCCTTCATCCGAATCGTCCCGGAAGCCGCCTGACGCCTTCATGAACAACCCGCCCATCAGGCAGTCTCCCACCCCGAAGCAGTCCTGTTCCTCCTGCAGCAGCACGTGTTGTCCCAGCGTGTTGTTCGTGCCGTTCAACGCCATGCCGCCGTACGTCGTCTTGAAGTAAGGAATCGTCCCCTGCACCGCCGCCGGGTTCACATTCGATCCTCCCGCCAGCGCCCGGCTATTGATCACCAGCCCCGTCGAGAAGATCTCCGTCGCTCCCGTCGCCGCCTTCACCGCCTGTGCGCTCTCGGTCGAGGTCAGGTCGATCGTCCGCGCCGCATTCTGCCCTGGAAGCTCCGGCGGCAGCGGATTCAGAAAGCTCTCGTACGTCCCGCCTCCGCGCGCGTCCTTCACCTGCGTCTCGTTGTTCCAGGTCGTCGGCGCCCCCTGCTCACCCGACGCGTACGTCTGGTCCACCTTCACATCGCAGCCATTCGCGCAGTCTGCGCTCGCTGTCGCGTTGGCAATCCCGTTGTTCCCTGCCCCGCTCACATACTGGCCGGCATCCAGCACCCCGTTCAGGATGTTCACTCCCAGCTGCGTGCCCGGCGGCTGCGCCACCGTCTGCGTCGCCTGCGGCAGCAGGCTCACCTTGCCCGCTCCTCCACCGGCCACCGCCGCGATCTGCTCATCCACATACTGCTTGTCGCTGGCCTGCAGGGGCGCCGTCGGATCCGCCGGAAGCACCAGCGGCCCCGTCATCGTATCTCCCTGCTTCAGCACGTAGGGTGTGCTCTGGTCCAGCGGATGCCCCGTCACCGCCGTCGCAATCGCCGCGTCCACATAGGCCTTCGACACCGTCTGCATCGCCACGCTCGCCGGCAGCACCGTGCTTCGGATCGTGCTTACCTGCACCGCGCTCGCCTGCGCCGGAACCACCCAGTACTCCCGCGTCACGCTGCCGTCATCCAGGTGATACACCACCGTGTAGTAGCTCCCCATCGGCGTCGACCCGCTGTTCGGCACGAGCCCTACACTCAACGCGCCGCCCGCGCCGATCGTCACCGCTGACGACCCCGCCGGCACACTCGCTCCGCCCGCTGTCGTAAACGCCGGCCAGCTCACCAGCACCGTCCCCGAAGCCGCCGTCCCGTCCGCCCGGTACACCGTATCCGCCACCTGCGTCGTCGCGATCGCCGGCGCACTCTGCGCCAGCAATCCCCGGCCCGCGCCCAACATCAACATACACGCCAGGCATAACTCCACCAGCGCCCATCCGCCTCGCCTCAAACCCATCTTTCACTCCTCCAGAACCCAACCCAAACCCATCGTCTTCAGCAAACGGCCCGGCCCGCTGACCCTCGTCATCCTCGGCGCACTCGAACGGCCTGCCGTCACGCAACGCGCGACAGCCCATAACCTTCCAGCTCCAACGCTCTCGCGCTGCCTGTTCTTATCCGCTCTCGCCGCAGCCTGTTCTTATCCGCTCTTGCCGTTGCCTGTTCTTATCCGCTCTTGATCGTTCTCAATCCGCCTCTTCGGCGTTAAGCCTTCGCCTGTGCCCGCTAAACCACCCGCATAGCCCCCGGCAGATAGCTCCGGAAGCAAACCACCATCTCCCCGTCGTTCGCGTCCTTCACCGGCAGCGCCCTGAAGCTCCCCGCCAGCTTCAACCGCGCCAGCGGCCCTGTCAGCACCCCGCGGCTCTCCGCCGCCCCGCCCATCGCCTGCAGCCGCGGATAGTGAAACACCACCCTGTCGCCCTGCTCGCCATCCGCCACAAACAGCGCCGACCACTCCTGGAAGAAACTCCCTCCCTCGCGATCGCAGAACCCCGCCACCTTGCTCACCTTCATCCCCGCCGCGGGCACGCCGGCAATCAGCGCCCCACCCAGCGTCAGCACTCCCGCCGCAACCCCCGTCACGCGTTGCACGTTCAGCGTGATACGCCGCACGTAATCCACGTCGCTGCCGATCGCCGCCGCGTTCTTCACGTAGCCGCCGCTTACGCCGCTGCCCACAAACCCCGTCGTCCCCGCGTAGTCCACATCCACAGCCACCAGGTCGCCCACCGCAAACCCCGCCGCCGCCGCACTCCCCACATCCAGCGCCGTCGCCGTCGTCAGCCCCGAGCCCGCCGTCAGCCCCACCGCCGCCACCGCCGTTCCGCCGCTGCCATTCGCCGCCGCGCCCGCCTGCACCGCCAGCACATTCATCTGCTGGCACCCCGCCGAGAGCGCCAGCTGCAGCTTCCCCCAGCTGTCGAACTCGCACCCGACCGTAGCTTCGATCTCCGTCCTTACCTGCCCCACCGGAACGCCCGGCGCGCCCGCCGTCAGCGCACCCACCTTCGTCCCGCTCTTCCTCACCAAACCCGTGCACCATCCCAGGTCCACCCACGGAGCCGGCGGCGCATCCACATCAAACCCCGCGATCCCCGCCGGGTCGAACACCGTCGCCATCCCCGCCCCGCGCGCCACCGGCGCAAAGAACGCTCTCACCCGCCGCGAGACCGGCGCCACCGCCTGAATCAACTCAGCTCCCATAGCAGTACACCTCCACCTCCGCCGTCCGTTCCATCCGCTCTCCGCGTATCACCGCCGGCTTGAACGTCACATCGCTCCAGAAAACGTTCCCGCCCGTCGCCGTCGCCGTCGACGCGCCGCCCCCGGCAACCTCCGCCACCACCACCGCCAGCGCTCGCTGCGGCTCCATCCCTACCGCCGCCATCAACTCCGCATCCATCGTCCCCAGCGCCCGTCCCCGGTCCATTCCGGCCAGCCCCTGGCTCCCGTCGGTCGCGTATCGTATCTCGCACGTCGCGCCCACCAGTCCCAGCGAGTTCTGCGTGTCCGCAGTCAGCCCCGTCCACCTCAGGCAGAACGCATCCGTCGGGGCAATCCCATCCACCGCCGCCCCCGGCAGCTCGTTCTCTGCCGTCACCACGCCCGGTCTCAGCACTCCGCGCACCACCACGGTCCGCGCCGGATTCCCTGCCGCCACCCGGTCCCGCAGCGCCGCATAAAACGTATCCTTCGCCACCTGCACATTCAACATCGCCACTCCTTCACCGGCTCCTTCTTCAGGCCGTTTCCGCTTTGGTCCGTAGGTACCCCAAGGCTTCAGCCTTGGGGTTTTCTCTGTCTCCCGCAAAGCAAGGGGGCTTCAGCCCCTGGGGGTATGCCCTCTCAATTCCGCCGCCGCCTTAAACCAGCAAAGCGTCCGGCCCCTTCAATCCCAGCCTGTACAAATAAACCGCCCCAAACGCCTCCGCGCTCGTCGCCGACGTAATCTGCATCAGCACGCCATCTACCAGCACTCCCGCCGCCTGCCCAAACAGCACGCTCGCCGACTGAAACGCAAGCGATCCCACCAGCCGCTTCACCGCCGTCGCCGACACCAGCAGTTCATACTCCGCCGCCCGCTCCGTCTCCGCCGTTGCGATCTTCGCCCGCACCTTCCGCCACACCACCGGCCCCAGCTCCAGGTCCTCGAACAGCGGCGCCGCCAGCCCCACCTGCTCGCCCAGGTCGCCCGGCACCGCCGCCCCCGGCATACGTAACAGTACTGTTCTACCTCCGAGGCTCCTCAGCAAACCATCCGCAATCCGCCCCTGTCCGCTCATCCCAGCTTCTCCGCAACGTACGGCCTCAGCAGGGCGCTCACGCCGTCGTCGATCAGCGTCCCCGCGAAATACTGCATCTGCAGCGTGTCCAGGCGGCTGCTCTTCACATTCAAAGCCGGCGTCGCCTCCGCATTCTTTACGATCTGCGCGCACGCGGCCATGATCTGTTCAGTTACCGTTACAAGTCCCGCGGTATACGCAATCTCCGCCTCGTTGTATCCCAGCCCCAGCACGTTGGTCGGAAACGTCAGCTCCCGCGCTCCCGCATACACGTCGATCGTCGTGACATCCAGCACCGACCAGGTCCCCGGCAGCCCGAACGCAGTCGCGACCTGGAACCCGAACTCATGCCCTGCACTCAGCTCCGCCGCTTCACCCCGCCGCCCTCGCGCATAGCGCACGCGCGCTGAGATCAGCGCCCCGTCCAGCAGCGGCCCATAGCTCAGCCGCCCCGTCTGCGCTCCTGCCGTCAACCGGATCCGCTCCGTATACTCCGCCGCCATCAGCGTCGGCCGTCTGCAATGCGCCTCCATCAGCGCCGAAGCCATCGTCACCAACGCATCCGCCGTCTCCGCAGCAAGCCCATACAGCTCATACTCCGCCGGCAACAAATACCCCATCGCACTCTCTCCATCGCCGTATCGGCGCTCCACCATCTCGTCGTCCTGAGCGAACTCATTCGTGCGCCGCGCGGACTCCTCCAGCCATCGCCGCGAGACCGGGGTCACACCCACCCCCGGTCCCGCCGCTATCGGCTACCGGTCGACCAGCACCTGGTAATGCGCATAGTTCGCGCCCTTCACCACCACGCCGCCGAACTTCACCACCACGTACTGCGACGCCAGGCTGCCCGGCACACCCAGCTGGAAGATCCTCGGATTCGGATCGCTCAGCCAGTGATACTCAATCAGGTCTTCGGTCACAATGTAGGCCGGCAGCACCGCGCTGCCTGAGCCCGGCGTGCCGGTATACGGCAGCGTCCACTCCGGGATCAGCGGAATGTCCCCCGCCTGCGTGCTCAGCATCTTCACCGTGAAGCCGCTCTCGATCTGCTTGGTCTGCAGCACCACGTTGAACTCCGTCTTCATCTCGCGGTCGATCAGGTCCAGCAGCACCGGGTTGGCATAGATCGCCGTCGGACGCACCCCGTAGCTCGTATTCGAAAGCATCTGTGCCACCGTGCTCTTCAGCCCGTCCACAATGCTCTGCGAGGTGCCGATCGTCACCGAGTTGCCGCCGCCCGCAATCTGCGCCGCCGCGCCGAAGTACTGCGCCGTCGTCGGCGAGCTGAAGCTCGTGTCAGTCCCCTGCCACAACGCCACGTCATGCGTCCGCAGCACGCCGTCCACGGTGTCGGTCAGGTCCTTCGCCTGCAGGTAGGCAAACTGGCTCTGCTGCCTGCCCAGTTCGATATCGAACAGGTTGTAGTTGATTTGCGCGACCAGCGCCTTCAACGGCACGCTCCGCTCCACCCGCGTCGGGCTCACCACCGGAGCCACGATGTTGCGCGGATCCACAAACCCGCTCGAGGCTGCCGGCGAAGGAATCGACGTCTCCTCGAAGTAGCGCGACGGATGCCCCGTCGCCGGAACCTGCTTGATCCGCTGGCCGAACACTCCGCGCCTCCGCACCAGGTCCAGAATCTCCGTCTGATACAGCGGAACTTCAATCGCCCCCGGTCCAATGTAATCGGCCGCCGCATGAATCTCAGTAAACTTTGCGTTCATCCTTCTCCCTTTCAAATCCTTTAGTCTCAGGTCTCTCTCTCGTGCTCAAGCAAGCGGACATCAGCCCCTGGGGTATGCCTTCTCCACTAGCCCCCATCAACCCCTGTCATCCTGAGCGCAGTCGAAGGACCTCCATCTGCCGTTGCTTTTGTCTGTAGGTACCCCAAGGCTTTGCTTCTCCGCGCCGTGGTCTGTAGGTACCCCAAGGCTTTAGCCTTGGGTCTCTTAACCACGGCCACAGAAGCGGACATCAGCCCCTGGGGTATGCCTTCTCCACTAGCCCCCATCAACCCCTTTCATCCTGAGCGCAGTCCAAGGACCTGCATCTGCCGTTGCTTTTGTCTGTAGGTAGCCCAAGGCTTTAGCCTTGGGTCTCTTAACCACGGCCACAGAAGCGGACATCAGCCCCTGGGGTATGCCTTCTTCCCCGCGCCCAGGCCGATGAGCCAGCCCTAGACCAACCCCGCCCGCATCAACCCTGCCTTCACAGCAATCCGCTGCTCCACGCTCAGGCTGCCTAGCGCGCTGTCGATCGACCCGCCCTCGAACGAGCCTTCCTTCGCCACCAGCGACCCCACGTGGCTCGTCTTCCGCCCCGCCGCCTTCAGCGCCGCGATCGTCGCCTCCGCCTCCCGCAGCCTCTGCTCCAGCTCTGCCGTAGAGGCTGAGATCGCAACTCCCGCCAGCCTCTCCGCCGCCTGATCGAGCGCCTCAGCCGCTGCCGCCAGACGCTCCACCAGCGCGTCCGACGCGGTCATCGTCTCCACCACTTCCATCTCCATCTCCATGCCTGCTCCTTCTGCCTTACTTGGTTGCCGTCGTCGTTGCCGCCACCGGCGCCGGCTGCACATTCAAGATCGACACCACCGCGGAAACCAGTGCCTCAACGTAGTCCGGCGTAGCCGCGATCCCCGCCTTCGTCAGCAGCGCGCTCACTGCGTCCCCCGACAGCGTCATCACCTCGGCCAGCTTCTGCGGACCCGTCCCGCTCTCCACGCCGCTCGCCGCATACTTCTGCTCCACCAGCAGCACCGCGTTCTGGATCAGCGTCGTCGCCGTCTCCGCCGCGCCCATCGCGGGCGCACTCGCAGGAAACAACAGCCCCACCAGCTTCTCCACCGGCACCCCATACTGCAGCGCCCACTTCAGCCCCTTGGCAAAGTCCTTGCCAACAGTCTGCAACACTCCCACAAATGACATACTCCTCCTTCATCAACCACGGTCAGTTCCCCAACCCGCCTGCATCCTCACGAACGTCCGTCTCCTGAGCGAAGTGATTTGCCTCGCGAATCACGCAGTCGAAGGACCCCGGAAAAGCTGACCCTCCTCCGCCTTCGACCGCTTTCAAACCTCAGATCCCAGCATCCCAGCCGTCCGGTACAACAGCGCCTACCGCCCCGCTGCCGCCCGTCCCACCTGCCGCCCCGGCCCGCGCCTCACCCTGAAGCTCGTTCCCCGGTAAGCCGCCTTCTCCTTCAGCAGAATCGCCGCCCCGGTAAACGTCGCCTTGGTCAGCGTCCATACCTGTGCCCGCATATCTGCCACATGCGCGTCCGCCAGCTCATAGCTCATGCCCATCAGCCGCGTCACCTCGGCTTCCATCTCCCGGCCCACCTTGGCCTCGATCTCCGGGAAATCCCGCGCGAACAGATAGCCTTCCACCATCAGGCGCTTGTCGCCCTCGCCATCCGGCCCCAGCTCCGCCCCCGTGATGATCCCGCACTTCTGCCGCGCATCGTGCCCATCCCAGCCCGCCTTGTAGTCCACCGCCATGCCCAGCAGGCTCGGCAGCGCGGCCTCCGCTGCCGCTCGCGACAACACCACCCGGTGTCCCTTCGCGCCGCTCGGAGCCTTGTCGCTCGCCACATCCACCAGCGTCAGGCAGCCCTCGAACGGCAGCCGGTTCGGATGCCCATGCACCTCCGGGAACTCCACCGCCATCGCCCGCATCTCCAGCGACGGAGTCGCCCGCCGGCCGTCCCGTCTCACACACGTCCGCTGCAGCCCAGCCTCAAACGCCATCCAGCCTCCCTCGTCTCTTGCCACCGACCGCGCTAAGCTCTCGCTCGGAGGTAGCCCAGGCCGTAAGCCTGAGTCTTGTTTGTAGGTAACCCCGACGCTTCCCGCCTTGGTGTTGTTTGTAGGTAACCCCAAGGCTTCAGCCTTGGGTCTCTCAGCTCCCCGGCACGATCTGGGCTTTAGCCCTTGGGTAGGCCTTCGTTGCTTGCCGCAACTCGGTCCCTAGCCCCCGCGGCCTTCCTGCCCATTCGTCGCGGTCCTATGCGATGAGTGGGTACTCCCCCTCAGTCGTCGCAGCAGCCTCTTCCGCCTCCCGTGCCGCATCCTTCTCCCACTGCTCCAGCAGGATCGTCTCCAGGCTCTTCTCGCGCCGCTTCACCACCGGCGTTACCTCGCCCTTGTCCAGCCCCGCCAGTTGCACCAGGATCTTCAAGTGACCCAGGCTGCCCTCGTGCGCCTGCTTCAGCAGCATCTCGACCAGCCCCGGCATCTGCTCCGCCATCCGCTTCCGCGTAAACGACCGGCACTGCTTCGGCCGCGGCGCGCCTGCGCGCGTTGCAACCGCCCGCCCAGCCTCGACCTCCGGTGCCTGCACCTCGCCCCCGCTCTCCTCCATCTCCGCGCGCTCCCGCGCGAAGCGTCCTCCCACCCTCTTCCTCGGCATCCGCTCCTCCGCCCCCATGCAAGCCCCAAAAGCAAACGGGAGCGGCACCCGAAGGTACCGCTCCCGCCCATCTCCCACTTGCATATCCAGAATAGCAGTTAGGCTTGAGCATATATGCCAACAAAATGCAGTCTATATCTCCAATGCATTGAGTCACTTACGCGGAATGCGCCAGCTTTGCCTCTTGACAGGCTTTTCCACAGGCGCCTCCCCTCAAAGCACCAGCGCCTCCTCTCGCGACGCCGCCAGCGGCTGCAGCATCCCCTTGTCCAGGAACATCCGCGTCAGCCGGTCCAGCGCCTCGTAGTACCTTCGGATCACCGTCCGCAGGCTCATCCCCAGCAGCGCCGCCGTCTCGCTCTGCGTGTATTCCTGCAGGGAGATCCGCTGAATCAGGTGCTGTTGTCCACTTCCCAGCTTATCCAGACACTTCTCCACGTCGTGCACGAAAATCACCACGTCCTCGAAGCTCTGTACCTTGTAGTGTGTGACGTTGCCGCGAAACAGCTCCCGGCCCAGCAAGGAAGGCACTCTGCCCGCCTCCATCGACATCGTCTGGTACCGCCGCAGCATCGCCTCCGTGTACTTCCGGTAGAACTCGCAGCCCGCAGCCTGCGGCTCTTGCTGCACTCTCGCGACAGCCTGTGGCTCTGCCGCGCAAGCCTGCACCAGCCGCAGCCTGTGCGGCCCCTTGCGCTCCGTAACCGCGCAGTCCGCGGCTGCGCTCGCCTGCAGCGTGGGAAACATCAACGGGGCCGCGCTCATCGTGCACCTCCCAACGTCGACACGCCTGTCTGCACCGTGTGCAAACCCCGTCGCCTGCTCGTCGTTCTGCGTCCCTTCGGCTGCGGGAACTGGGCAAGCCGCCCCGCACACCGCCGGCAGTACACGCTGACAGCATCACCTGTACGAAGCCAAAGCGCTCCGCACCCTTCACATACCTTCAGATTCATGCGCAAGTCGTTCATCTTCTTCTCCAAGGCATAGTTCTCCCCCGTCGGGCCTCAGCATTGTTCAGAGGTCGGATAGGGCCCGCTCAGGTTGCTATGAAGTGCCGCAAGCTCACTCCAGAACGTCTTTTCGGTCCTGGTCGATCCGCTCGTGCACTGCTTTGGCTTCAACATCGGCGCGTGTCCTGGGTAGCCACGGCCTTCCTCTCCTCACTGCATCCACCGCCTACCGGGCCTTTAGGGGAACCAGCCTTCCACCTGTCCCATCGCCTGTTCGGTCGCGTGCAAACCAAGGAAAGTCTGACGGTTATAGCGTGCCGAATCTGCACTGTCAAGGGCGCTTTTTGCAGGTTTCGCGCGACGACATAAACACCTGCGTGCTCAGCATGTTAGCTGTTAAACTGCGGCAAGCTGTACAGCTTTTCCACGCATCTGCGAAACCGCACAGGTCTTCGCTTTATCTTCGTCTGTCACGATGCTGCTGGTAGACTCGTTTTATGCTCTCGCGGCTCTACGCCAAATGGATGTACGCATGGGAGTTAGCCCTCACCACCCGGGATAAGAACAGGATTGTGCGGCCACTCGAATGGGGCTTCGACTGGCTTCCTCCCCCCTCTTCCCCTTCTGGGAAATCCGACCTCGAGCGCATGGCTGCGCTCAGCGCTGAAATCGTGGAGACGTCCACCCGGTTCTTCGATTACGCTACCCCTTCAGACTTCCGCCTCGAGACCCGTCACCCCCAACTCTTCCCCACAAACGTCAGGGAGAAGACGCTCGCGCAGGACGCAAGACTCAAGCAGCAAGCCGCTACAGGCAAGCTGCAGCCCGAGCAGTTCCTCCGCTTCACCTCACCCCACCGTACGCCTTTCCCGGAAAACGATCTCGTAAACGCAAGATGGTTCCCCGCCAGCGCCGCACAGCAAGAGAAGGCACGCCGCGCAGGCAGACCGCGTCAGGCCATGATCATCATGCCCCAGTGGAACGCCGACGCCTTCTCGCACAACGCGTTGTGCAGCCTGTTCAACCGCTTCGGGATCAGTTGCTTACGTCTCTCCAAGCCTTATCACGACATCCGCCGGCCTGCCGAACTTGAACGGTCGGACTACGCCGTGTCCGCAAACGTCGGCCGCACAATCTCAGCCTGTCGCCAGGCCGTCGTAGACATCCGCTCCTGCCTCGACTGGCTGCAGCAGCAGGGGTATGAGCAGTTCGGGATCCTCGGCACCAGCCTTGGCTCCTGCTACGCCTTCATCGCCGCTGCGCATGATTCGCGGCTCCAGGTCTGCGCCTTCAATCACGCCGCAACCTGGTTTGGGGACGTCATCTGGACCGGCCAAAGCACCCGCCATATCCGGCAAGCCTTCGAGCAAGCCGGGCTTACCCAGTCGACCTTGCGCGAGGTCTTCCGCGCCATCAGCCCCATGGCCTACATGGACGCGTTTGCCGCCGCTCCACGGCAGGTGCTGATAGTTCATGCAACCTACGACTTGACCTTTCTGCAGGAGTTCTCGCTCGAGGTCATCAGGACCTTCAAGGAATACAAGATCGACTACACCTCACGCGTTCTACCCTGCGGCCACTACACTACGGGCGAGACGCCCTACAAATTCCTGGACGGGTGGTATCTGGGCAAGTTTGTTCACGACGCGTTCAAGAACCTTGCCCTCACCGATCCCGTCCCCGCACCCGTATGCACCACGCCGAAAGAGTGCCCTTAAGCCGTGCTCTCAAGCTGTTGATCCCAGGCGCACTGGCATAAGATGAAGGTCATGCCGATTGACCTTACTGCCTCACTCGCGAGCTCGGATCCGGAGATCGCTGCTCAGATTCAACATGAAATCCGTCGCCAGCACGAAGGCCTGGAGATGATCGCTTCGGAGAACTTCGTGAGCCGGGCTGTGCTCGAGGCCGCAGGCACCGTGTTCACCAACAAGTATGCCGAGGGGTACCCGGGCAAACGCTACTACGGTGGATGCGAGTACGCCGACGTGATCGAAGACCTGGCTCGTGACCGTGCCAAGCGGCTCTTTGGAGCCGATCACGTCAACGTGCAGCCGCACTCCGGCTCCCAGGCAAACGCAGCAGCGTTCATGACCTTGTTGACTCCCGGCGATACGATCCTTGGCCTTGATCTGGCGCACGGCGGTCATCTCACCCACGGTCACAAGCTGAACTTCTCCGGCAAGCTCTACAAGGTCGCGGGCTACCAGGTTCGCAAGGACACTGAGGTGATCGACTACGATCAGCTTGAGGAGCAGGCCGAGCGCGAGCGTCCGAAGATGATCATCGGCGGGGGCAGCGCCTATCCGCGCCAGTTCGACTTCGCGCGCATGCGTGCCATTGCGGACAAGGTCGGCGCCTACCTGCTCGTCGATATGGCACATTTTGCCGGCCTGGTAGCGGGCGGCGCCCATCCTTCGCCCATACCGCATGCGCAGGTGGTCACGACCACAACGCACAAGACGCTGCGCGGCCCGCGAGCCGGGATGATCCTCTGCCAGCAGGAGTTCGCGGCAGGCATCGACCGCAGCGTGTTTCCCGGCCAACAGGGCGGCCCCTTGATGCACATCATCGCGGCCAAGGCTGTTGCCTTCCGGGAGGCGCTTGAACCGGAGTTCGCAGTCTACGCGGCGCAGATCGTTGCGAACGCCAAGGTGCTGGCGGCGGCCATCGCCGAAAAAGGCTTTCGGATCATCTCAGGTGGAACCGATACTCACCTGATGCTGATCGACGTGTTTGCCCGCGGTATCCTCGGTTCGGAGGCGGAGCGTGCACTGGGCGCGGCGGGCATCACCGTCAACAAGAACGCCATCCCGTACGACACCAACCCGCCGATGAAGCCCGGCGGCATCCGGATCGGGACGCCGGCGCTGACGACACGCGGCATGAAGGAGCCCGAGATGCTTACGATTGCGGGTTGGATTGCGGCCGCGCTGGAGCATCGCAACGATCCCGCCCGGCTTGCCGAGATCCGGGGTCAGGTTGCGGAACTGGCGGAGAGTTATCCGTTGTACGAGTTCCTGCGGGCGTAGGCTGGGTGGGGCGTTTAGGGGCGCCGAGATGGGGATTGGAAGGACAGCGAGGAACGACGATGGCGGTGGCGATTCTAACTTGGCTCGTGGCGATTCCCGTATTGGGTGGCATGACCGGTCTGCGCACGATGACGCCGATGGCGGTGCTGTGCTGGTTTGCTTACCGCGGCAATCTGTCGCTCGACGGAACGTGGGCTCAGTGGGCCGCGAAGCCTGTGACGTTGATCGTGTTCATGGTGCTGGCCGTGGGTGAGTTGATCGGGGACAAGCTGCCGCAGACGCCAGCGCGCACGACCCCTTTCGCGCTCGTTGCAAGGGTCTGCTTTGGTGCGCTGGTGGGCGCGCTGGCGGCCACGGGGCTGGCGAAGTCGGCGCTTGAAGGGGCGATCCTGGCCGCGGCTTCGGCGCTGGCGGCGGCGTTCCTCGGCTACCACTGGCGGCGCGACCTGGTGCGGGAGCAGGGCTACCCGGACTTCGGGATCGCACTTGTCGAAGACGTGTTGGCCATCGGTTTGTCCATTCTTGCGATGGGGATTGTGACGGGTTAGACAGAAGTGTGCAGGCGGCCCGTAAGCCGAATTCTGTTCTAGCGATCATTCCTCTACGCGACGCGTTACCGCGGCGCTTTAGCAACCTACCCGCAGGTTTCGGGATTGCACTCTTCCCCTGGGCGCACCGGGCCGATGCGCGCCGGCTGCTCGGAAGAGGGCAACCGGACTCCCTGCCTATTTGGTCTTGCTCCGTGTGGGGTTTACCATGCGGCCCCGATTACTCGTGGCCCGGTGCGCTCTTACCGCACCGTTTCACCCTTACCTGCCCGCTTGCGCGGATGAGGCGGTTTGTTTTCTGTTGCACTGGCCGTCCGGATGCCTTGAAGCATCCGTCCCGGACGTTATCCGGCACACTGCCCTGCGGAGTTCGGACTTTCCTCCCCCCTCCGACGCCTTGCGGCGCGGAGGGCAGCGATCGCCCGGCCGCCTGCATGTACAGTGTAGCGCGGACGCCCTGCCGGGCCGCCAATTTGGCCGGAAAGGTGAAATCGGTTTTGGAAGTTGGGGAAATGTTGGCATGGTGGGGCGGGGAGTGTTCCACGTGGAACATACGTTTTTGCGGGGATTTTGGAGGATCCGGCCAGGGGCGGGGCGCATGCGACGCTAAATGGGTTCGGTGGTGATGGTGATTCTGTGGCTGGACGTGGAAGGCTGTGTGGATGTCGTGGGAAGTTGCAGACTGCTTTAGTGCAGGTTGAAGTTCACGGTGATGATGGTGGCGACATCGACGGGTTTGCCGTCGACGACGTAGGGCCGGTAGCGCCACTGGCGCACGGCGTTCACGGCAGCTCCGCGGAGCAGATGGTGGCCGCTGAGAACGTGGGCTATCGTGACCCGGCCGTCCCGGCCAACGACTGCCTGCAGCATGACCTGCCCCTCGGTCCGGGTGAGCCTGGCGAGCTTGGGATACTCCGGCTCGGGCGCGGAGATGAGGTTCGCAGCCATGACGCCGGAGGAGACTCCATAGGAGCCGACCTGGCCGGTACGGTGCGGTATGCGAGAGCGGGCCCCACTGGAGGCTGCCGGTGACGAGGGTGCAGAGCTTGAGGCGCTGAGTTCCGGGCTCAGCGTAGCTACGAATTCCGCAGAAGGCTGGTTCTGCGGAGTGGAAGAGGTCTGAGTGGGATGGAGACCGGGAGATGCGGTATGTCTGACCCCCTGGTTGCCGGGTGTGGGCCGGGCGGTGTCGCTTGCCCCTGATGGAGCGGTCTGGCTGGGACGGGAAGCGTATGGCTGGTAAGCTGCGCTCGCAGTTGCGAGGCCGGCGGACGGGGGTGCGGGCACGCGGGAGGATGCAGCGGCTATGGCCGGGCTCGGCTTGGCTAGTCCGGCAGAGGGTTTGGTCGGGTTGAGGGCGCTTGAGGTGTCGCCGGCGCGGCTTGACTGGGCTTCGGTGGACGCGGCTGGGCCGGAATCTGCAGGGACGGAAGCGCTCGGGCCGAGGGCGTTCTGGCTGGAAGCCGGTTGCGGCTGGCTGGAGATCCGGCTGGCGGTTTGTGCGACCTCCCGGTCGTGGACGAACCAGCCCGCCGTGACGAGGAAGAGGAGGGTTGCGCCGGCCCAATCCCAGCGGAACCTGCGGCGAGGCTGTAGCTTTGGCTGGAGCTGTGGCGGGGGGCTGGACCCCGGCCCGGGCCTGATGTCTGGTGGGCTCGCAGTGGCGAAGGCGGATGGCGCGTCGGGGATGTGGAAGCTGGACGAGGTGGGGAAGGAAGGGAGCTGATCGTCCGACGAGACTGGGAAGGAGGGGGGCCGGCTGGGGGGAGGCGCTTCCTCGACGAGGGGCCAGTCTGGAAGAGTTGACCCCGGCAGGGTCGAGAGCGGAGGCAACGATTCTGAAGGGGCTGACCAGGAGACCGGCGCTTCGGGCTGGGGCTCGTTTGGTTGGGGCTCGTCTGGTTGGGGCTCTTCGGGGATGGGCTGATTGAGGGGTGCGCGGGCGATGCTGCCGAGGAAGGCGTAAAGCGCGCGAAGGTGCGGCAGGTACTCCTGGGGGAAGTCCTCGATGCGTGCTTCACCGATGGCGACTGCGACGATGTCGAGCAGGTCGGTGCGGGGGATGGTGCCGCGCTCCCGGAAGATGAAGGAGCGGATCATGGAAGACATCTCGGCGGTGAAGTCGCCGGGCACGCTGAGCCGCTGGGAGAGGATGGTGATGTCTTCCGGCGTTCCGTGGTGAAGCGCGTGGATCTCGAAGAACTCCTGCAACTCCTGGACGAAGGCGGCGTAATGACCCGCCAGAGGCTCCGGATTGGAGATCGCGGACATTGCAACCGTGTTGGATGCGGTTCAGTGGGCTGAAGTCTTTAGAGATTCTTGCCGGGGAGGGCCGAAGCGTCAAGGTGGGTCTGGGCATCTCCGCGATTCTTGGACTTCGTTCGGCGCGGAAGGCCGCGCCGAACTGCGCTCAGAATGACGAATTCTCGTGCAGAGGGACTATTCCCAGGGGTCGAGGCCGAGGAGCTTGCGGCCGAGGGGGGTGAGGATGGCCGTCTGGTAGCGAGTCCGCTCCCACTCGCGGGGGTCGCCGGGGAAGGCGAAGCCCTCGGGCGCGCGGCGTTCGCGCCAGGACTGGATGCGGCGCTCGCGGAGTTCGCGATCGTCTTCAGCGGCGGGCGTCATGGAGATGTACTGGGCCATGCGGACCTTGTTGGCGGAGGTGTTGGGCCGGATGCCGTGGGGCAGGAGGCTGTTAAAGATCATGAGGTCGCCGGCCTTCATGGGCACGGGATACACGTCGAAGCCCTCCACGTCGGGCTTGAAGCCGTCGCGGTCGGCGGGCTGACGCTGCTTCCAGTCTTCGAAGGTGCGGAAGAGCTCCGGGACGCACTGAAATCCGCCGGTCTCGCCATCGACGTCGACGAGGGAGAGCACGCCCTGAACGTTGACCGGGAGGGGATCGAGGGTAGTGTCGACGTCGGTGTGGATGAAGCCGGCGAAGGCGCGGCCGCTGCGATTGGGGGTGTTCAGGTTGGCGCGATCGATGGTGACCCAGAGCTTTTCATCGTCCCAGATGTCGACGAAGGCGTCGTAGAGGCGCTGCTCCTGGCGGTTATCCCAGAGCGCCTGGTGGTTGTAGATTTCGACCATGCCGCTGTTGTTGAGCTCCTTCATGGCGTGGGTGCGGAGCTGGCCGCCGTGCCAGGTGGCGGGGTCGTCGGGGTCCATCTCCTGGAACTCCCAGAGGAGCTTCTTGAGAGCTTCGACGTTGGCTGGGGGCACCCCCTGTTTGACGACGACGAAACCGTAGGTCTGCCAGTGGGTGAAGTCGGCCGGGGAGAGCACGCGAAGGGGCAGCTTTTTGCGGATCTGGCGGAGCGGTTCGCGCCGTGTGGCGGGGGTGAGTTTGTTGTCGCCGGGCTTGCCTGCTGCTGCTTTCACGTCCATCACTGCTGTTTCGTTCATGACTGCCTCCGGGGCGCTGATGCGCACAGGAGAACGATATGCGGGAGGAGGCGTGTGGTGTTCGCGCGGCGTCCTGAAGAGTGGTACTGGAGTCCCACGGGGAGGGCCGGCGGCGATACAATTCCGATCATCTGGGAGCAGCAATGAAGCCCTACCTGGAACACATTGCGTCGTCCAATGACGCGTCCTGGACACTGTTCGACCGGAGACTGCCGGCGATCCCGTTCGAGTGGCATTACAACAGCGAATACGAGCTGACGCTGACGCTGAACAGCCGCGGGCAGCGCTTTGTGGGCGACAGCATGGCTGCGTATGGCGATGGGGACCTGGTGCTGATGAGCCCGAAGATCCCGCACACGTGGTGCTCCAGCGGGGACTGCGGACGGGGTTCAACGCACGAGGCGATCGTGCTGTGGTTCAGCGAGGCCTTCGTGCAGCGACTGATTGGCTCGCATGTGGAGCTTCGCCCGATTGGAGTGCTGCTGGCGCGGTCCGCAAGGGCGCTTGAATTTTCGGACGGGGTTAGGATGAAGGCGCGCCGAATGATCTGCGCGATGCTGCGACAGACCGCGGAAGATCGCTTACCGTCGCTGCTGCAGGTGTTGCTGCTGCTGGCGCGAGATGGCGAGGCAAAACCGCTGACCTCGGGTGCGGCGGTGGTGCTGCCGGACGCGACAGAGGAGCGGATCGGGCGGGTGATCTCCTATTTGCACGAGCATTATCGGGAGCAGAATGCGATTCGCGCACTTACGCGCATTGCGGCCTTGAGCCGGAGCTCTCTGCATCGTCTGTTTCGGCAGCAGACCGGCATGACGACCACGGAGTATGTGAGCCGGCTGCGGATCGGCAACGCGTGCGCGCTGCTGATCAATACGGATCGAGCGATTTCGCTGATCGCGGATGAGGGTGGATATCAGAACCTGGCAAATTTCAATCGGCAGTTCAAAACGATGAAAGGACAGACTCCACGAGAGTTTCGGGTGAGGTTCCGCGCGGCGGGTTCGGGCCCTTGAACTGTTCAGGTTGAGGGGAGAAGCTGGTGGGGAACGGAAGGCCGGGCAGGAGCGTATGGGTATGCAGGATGCGGGCGTGACAGGTGGCGAGGGTAAGATTGGGATTGAACCGCGGGAGCGCGATGTGGATGCGTCTGGCGAGGAGAGGGAACCGGGCGTGAGATGGAGCTGAAAGAAGGGCTGATGCTCGCAGTGCAGTCGCTGTGGGCGAACAAGATGCGGACGGTGCTGACGCTGCTGGGCGTGGTGATCGGCGTGGCCAGCGTGATCGCGGTGGTGACGCTGGTGAACGGCGCAAATATGTTCGTGATCCAGAAGTTTTCCAGCTACGGGGCGGACGTGTTCACGGTGACGCGGGCGCCGTCGTTTACGACCAACCCGGCGGACTATGTGAAGTACGCCAAGCGCAAGAACATCCTGTATTCGGACTACCTGTATGTGCAGGAGAACTGCCGGCATTGCCTGGGGATGGGGGCGCAGCAGGCGTCGACGGGCAAGCTGGTGCATGGGACGGCGGCGATTACGGACGCGCAGATACGCGGGATACACGTGGCAGATGCCGCAGCTGCAGAATCTGGATATTACCGAAGGGACGAGGGCTGACGGCGTCCGATGAGGAGCATGCGTCGCGGGTGGCGATCATCGGGACGGATGTGCAGGACAACCTGTTTCCGGGGATCGATCCGATCGGGCAGGAGGTGCGGGCGGATGGGAATCCGTACACGGTGATCGGCGTGGTGGAGAAGCAGGGGAGCACGTTCGGGCAGAGTCAGGATAACTGGATCGGGGTTCCGCTGACGACGTACCAAAGGGCTTACGGATCGCAGAAGACGGTGACGATTTACATCAAGGCGGGGTCGGCGGGGGCGCCGCTCGAGACGGCGGCGGACGAGGTGCGGGTGTTGATGCGGGCGGCGCGGCACGATGCGCCGGGCGCGGAGTCGTCGTTTGAGCTGGATACGAATAACACGCTGGTAGGGTTTGCGAGCCAGCTGACGAACTCGTTCGGGCTGGTGCTGGGGGCGATCGCGCTGATCTCGCTGGTAGTGGGCGGGATCGTGATCATGAACATCATGCTGGTGAGCGTGACGGAGCGGACGCGCGAGATCGGGATCAGGAAGGCGCTGGGAGCAAAGCGGAACGACATTCTGCTGCAGTTTCTGATCGAGTCGGCGGTGATGGCGGGGATTGGCGGCGTGTTTGGGGTGATGCTGGGGATCGGGGTGGCGCAGGTGGTGACGGTGATCGCGGGTTTCCCGTCGGCGGTGGCGGTGTGGAGTGTGTTCGCCGGGCTGGTGATGGCGACGGCGACGGGCGTTTTCTTTGGAGTGTATCCGGCGCGCAAGGCGGCGGATCTGGACCCGATTGTGGCTTTGAGAGCGGACTGAATTGAGAGCGGCATAGGAGCGACATGGGAAGTTACGGCGAGACGATTGCGATGGCGCTGGATACGCTGCGAACGAACAAGCTGCGCAGCGGGCTGACGATCCTGGGCATTGTGATCGGGGTGATGACGGTGATCGTGATCTCTTCGGTGGTGAACGGGTTGAACGCGAATGTGTCGAACCTGGTGCAGAGCCTGGGGTCGAACATCCTTTTCATCTTCCGGTTTCCGGTGTTCTCGGGCAAGCCGACGACGGAGATGCTGACGCGCAAACAGATGACGTACGACGACGCGGTGGCGATGCGGGAGCTGCCGCACGTGGTGGCGGTGTCGCCGGCGCTGCGATTTGCGCAGCAGACAAATTTCGGAGCGATCGGGTCGACGGCGATCAAGGCGGCGGGCGGACGCAGCATGCAGGGCACGACGCTGGAAGGGGATACGCCGGCGGTGAAGGACGTGATCGACCTGGATCTGGATGCGGGGCGGTACTTCAACGAGAACGACCTGGAGCGGGCGGCGCGGGTGGTGGTGCTGGGGCACGACACGGCGGAAGAGCTGTTTGGCGGGGCGGAGGCAGCGCTGGGGCAGGAGGTGCAGATCGCGGGGATGACCATGACCGTGGTGGGCGTCGCGGCCAAGAAGAAGAGTGCGTTCGGCGGCGGGAAGAACCCGGAGGATAACTTTGCGTATCTGCCGGTGACGACGTTTCACAAGCTGCACCCGGAGGTGCTGGATTACTGGATCATGCTGAAGTACGACGATCCGAAGAACCAGGGGCAGGTGCAGGATGAGCTGACGGAGCTGCTGCGGCGGCGGCGCAAGGTGGCGAACGAGGCGCCGGATAACTTCGCGGTGTTCGGGACGGACTCGCTGACGCGGCTGTGGAACCAGGTGACGTTCGGCTTGTTCATGCTGCTGGGGGCGCTCTCGAGCGTGGCGCTGATGGTGGGCGGGGTGGGGGTGATGAACATCATGCTGGTGAGCGTGACGGAGCGGACGCGGGAGATCGGGATTCGCAAGGCGATCGGCGCGACGAAGCGAACGATCATGGCGCAGTTCACGCTGGAGGCGGTGACGCTGTGCGCGGTGGGTGGTGTGGTGGGGGTGCTGGGCGGAAGTGCGATCGGGCTGGGGCTGAAGTATGTCTTGCCGTCGGTGGTGTCGCCGGCCTGGATTGCGCTGGGCTTCGGCAGCGCGTGCGCAATTGGGCTGGTGTTCGGGATCTACCCGGCGTACAAGGCGGCGAGCCTGAATCCGATCGACGCGCTGAGGTATGAGTAGGCGGCAAGCGGCGAGGTGTTGCGATGGCGATGGGAAGCTACGGCGAGACGATCGTGATGGCGCTCGATACGCTGCGGACCAACAAGTTGCGCAGCGGGCTGACGATCCTGGGGATTGTGATCGGCGTTATGACCGTGATCATCATCTCGTCGGTGGTGAACGGGCTGAATGAGGGCGTGGAGTCGCTGGTTCAGTCGCTGGGGTCGAATGTGCTGTTCGTGTTTCGGTTCCCGGCGTTCGGGGCGCGGCCAACGACGGAGATGCTGACGCGCAAGCAGATGACGTATGGCGATGCGCTGGCCATGGCCGAGCTGCCGCACGTGGTGGCGGTGGCGCCGATTCTGCAATACATCGCCCCGAACAACGTGGGCGGCGGACCGGGCTCAACGGCGATCCGCGCCAACGGGCGATCGATGGAGCACACGCAGCTGGAGGGCGATACGCCGGATGCGGAAGACGTGAACAACATGACGATGATGTCGGGGCGGTTCTTCAACGGGAACGACCTGGAGCGCGCGACCAACGTGGTGGTGCTGGGAAGGGATACGGCGGATGAGCTGTTCGGGCTGGAAGATGCGGTGGGCAAGGAGGTGACGGTGGGCGGGATGTCGTTCATCGTGTGCGGCGTGGTGGACAAGCGGCGCACGGCGTTCGGGGGCGGCAAGAACCCGGAGGACAACAAGGCTTACTTTCCGATTACGACGTTTCACCGGCTGCACCCGGAGGTGCTGGACTACTGGATCACGTTGAAGTACGACGACCCGAAGAACGTGCCGCTGGTGAAGGATGAACTGACGGAGCTGCTGCGGCGGCGGAGGAAGGTGGCGAACGAGGCGCCGGACAACTTCGCGGTGTTCGGGACGGACTCGCTGACGCGGTTGTGGAACCAGGTGACGTTCGGGCTGTTCATGCTGCTGGGCGCGCTTTCGAGCGTTGCGCTGATGGTGGGCGGAGTGGGCGTAATGAACATCATGCTGGTGAGCGTGACGGAGCGGACGCGGGAGATCGGGATCAGGAAGGCGATCGGGGCGACGAAGCGGACGATCATGGCGCAGTTCACGCTGGAGGCGGTGACGCTGTGCGCGGTGGGTGGGGTGGTGGGGGTGCTGGGCGGGAGTGCGATTGGGCTGGGCCTGAAGTATGTACTGCCGTCGGTGGTGTCGCTGGCGTGGATTGCGCTGGGCTTTGGGAGCGCGTGCGCGATCGGGCTGGTGTTCGGGATCTATCCGGCGTACAAGGCGGCGAGCCTGAACCCGATCGACGCGCTGCGGTATGAGTAGGCGGGTTGGATAGACTAGCGGGATGGGGATGGGCGGGCTCGCGAGCACGATAGAGATGGTGACCGCGGGCCTGACAGTGGCGGGGATCGTATACATGATGCTGGCGCTATGGGGCGCCAGAGAGTACGAGGCGGCGGTGCGGCGCAGGCGGGCGGGACCGGGGTTCGCGCCGGCGGTGAGCGTGTTGAAGCCACTGAAGGGAGTGGACGCGCGGATGTACGCGGGGCTGGCGAGCCATTGCCGGCAGGAGTACGAGGGCGAGTTTGAGCTGGTGTTTGGAGTGCACCGGATAGACGACCCGGCGGTGGAGGAGGTGGCGCGACTGCGGGAGGAGTTCCCAGCGATGGCGATCCGGCTGGTGGTGTGTCCGGCGGTGCTGGGGACCAGCGGCAAGGTGAGCAACCTGGTGCAGATGCTGGCCGAGGCGAGGTATGAGCATGTGCTGGTGAACGATAGCGATATCCACGTGGGGCCGGGGTATCTGAGCGGGGTGATGCGATGGTTCGGCGAGGGCGTGGGAATGGTGACGGCGCCGTACGTGGGGCGGATGGGCAAGGCGACGCTGTGGGGACGGCTGGAGGCGCTGGGGATTGCGACGGACTTTATCCCAGGGGTTCTGACGGCGCGGAAGCTGGAGGGCGGGATACGGTTCGGGCTGGGGTCGACGCTGGCGATGACGCGCGAGGCGCTGACGCGCGCGGGGGGCCTGGAGCCGCTGGTGGAGTGTCTGGCGGACGACTACGAGATGGGGCGCAGGATCGCGGCGGCGGGATACCGGGTGGAGCTGTGCGGGGAGCGGGTGGAGACGACGGTGCCGGCGTACGGGCTGCGCGGGTTCTGGGATCACCAGATGCGCTGGGCGCGGTCTACGCGGGACTCGCGCAGGCTGGGATACGTGGGGCTGGGAGTGACGTACTGCGTGCCGTGGGGCCTGGCGGCCGTGGTGGCGAGCGGCGGCGCGCTGTGGAGCGTGACGCTGCTGACGCTGGCGATGCTGGCGAGGGTGAGCGTGGCGCTGACGGTGGGGGTGGGCTTGCTGCGGGATGAGGAGGTGCTGCGGGATCTGTGGCTGCTGCCGCTGCGGGATGTGTTTGGACTGGTGTTCTGGGCGTGGAGCTTTGCGGGCGATACGGTGGTGTGGCGGGGCGAGACGTTCCGGCTGAGGGAGGGGCGGATCGAGAAGCTGGCGGCGGGTACTCCCCCCTCCCCCTGAAAGTATCCAAAGTATTCAAAGCAGAGCGATTAAGTCTGGACCTGGGTATGGGAAAGTCTTAGACTTTCGTGCACTGTTTTCAGGGCAGCGGCTTTCTGGAAGGAGATGCGGCTCTGGTTACGGTAGGCGCGTTGCGGGCGTGATGCTGCGATGGTGTTGCTGGGGGCGATGATCGGGTCTTGGTTTTGCAGGTTTTGAGCTGAGCGTATTGAGGCTCGGCGCGGTTCTAGATAGGACTCGGACCTTGCCCGCGGGCCTGGGCGATCCAACTGATGAGGTAGTTGGAGCCGTGCGGGTTACACGGCGCACCCCAACCATTTTGCTTGCCGTTGCTGGTGTCGGTTTGTGCGATGACGTTGTTGGGTGAGGAAGCAAGCCGCTGAGTGAGGGTCGCGCCAGTCGCACTGTAGGTGCCGGCCGCAACGATTCCGTCGCAGCCGTCGATCACTGAGAAGAACAGTCCATACATGCCTCCGGTAAAGATGGTCGAGGCGAGCGTGGTGGACTTTACGTCGGCGTTGGCCCCTTCAGCGGCAATTTGTTGTTTCAACTGGTCGAGTTGCTGCTGGGTGACGAGGGCGGCCGCCAGCGCGGGATTGGACGCGTTCAGAGCGTTGGTCGCGGCCTGCAGCTTCAGGTGATCGCCGATCAACTCTGTCAACTCGGCGGCATTCGGGTGACCCTTGGCGCCGTTGTTGTAGATCTCGTAGAGGAACGTGACGGTTGCCTGTGGCTCTATTCCGATGTTATCGAGCGAGCCAAGGCCATGCTGCCACAACTGGAAGGTGGTGTTGTCATGATCGCCCAGCTTGGCGCAGGTAATGAAGGGAGGACTGATCTCGGTTCCATTGGCCACGATGACGCCGAGACCGGCGAGAAGCGTGTCGTTGTGAATCGATCGTGTATTGGTGATGACGCATTTATCCAGATAGAACTGGTAGAGGGGCTGGTTGACCAGACCCTGCGGCTGAGGGCTAGCCGGTTGTACCGACGTTGGGGTCGGTCTTAACACAGGATCGATTGCGATCGGCAGAGGGCCAGGCATGGTCGGCTTATACCATGGCTGCGCCATGGCAAGCAACGACTTATGAGCAGAGCGTAGGCCAAGGGCAAGGCGGCTGAGGCGCTGTTTTGTTGAAGAGTACGTGCAGTTGCGGAAGATAGTGGGGTTTGGAGGGTGACGTGGGAGCTCCGGTTGCGGCGTCGGCGGAGATGGTTGCAGCGGCGCTGGGGGAGGGTGGGGAGGAGGTTTGCCGGGCGATGCTGCGCGACGTGAGCGGCGGGGACAAGGTGAAGGCGGAGCGGGCGGCGCGAGGGTTGAAGAAGATCGCGGAGGCCAGGCGGGAGGCGCTCTATGGGCTGCGCAGGGAGATCTACCGGGAGGCGCTGCGCGCGGCGGATGTGCGGGTGCAGTGGAACCTAACGATCGTGCTGGGGCGGCTGCCGCTGAAGGGGAGCGACAAGGCGGCGGTGGTGGAGTTGATGTTTGAACGGCTGCGGGACCGGAGCGGGCTGAACCGGACGTTTGCGCTGCAGGCGTTGTGGGATCTCTCGGATGATGATGCGGGGCTGCGGAGGCGGGTGGTGGTGGTGGCGCGGGAGTTCGAAGCGAGCGGGACGGCGGCGATGCGGGCGCGGGCGCGGCGGCTGCTGGGGAGCTGAGCGGGAGGCAGATGACGGCGAAGATCGGTCGGGTGGCAGGGATGAAGAGTGCGACGGGGGCTGGCGACGGGCTGGCGACGGGCTGGCGACGGGGCTGGGGGTATGAGGGCGAGGCGCAGAGAGAGAGGAGGCAGCGGAGCGGGCACATGCGACTACGGTGGCGGCGCAGGATTGGGTGTGGCTTACGGCCCTTGGTGGTGGCTGGGTGGCCGGGGACTTCGGCCTAGGTGCTTGCGCCTTGTCCCGCCGTCTCCCGCTGCCCGAACGGACAGCCCGCCAGCAGCGGACAGGCCACGCACGCCGGCTCGGCAAACGTGCATAGCGTCTGCGCATGCAGCTTCACGAGAGAGTGGTGCTGGTCCAGCATGGCCGCGTCCCACTCCGCCGGCACAAGGCGCAGCAGCCGCTCTTCCGTGGTGGCCGCATCCGCCCGCGGCACCAGCGCCAGCCGCTGCGTGACCCGTAGATGGTTCGCATCCACGCACAGCGCCCGCCGGCGCAGGGTCGAGAAGTTCACCACCGCCGCGGAGATCTGCGCGCCCACCCCTTCGAACGACTCCAGCCACTCACGGATTTTCTCCGTCCGGTAGCGCGCCAGAAAGTCCAGCGTCAGCGAGCCATAGCGCGCCGTGATCCCCAGCAGCACCGCCTTGAGCCGCGGCGCCTTCACCTCCGGAAACGTCACGGCCTGGATCGCCCGCTCGATCTCCTCCACCGGCGCGTCGCGCATCGCGTCCCAGCCTGGATAGAGCGCACGCAGCTGCTGGTAGGCAAGGTCGGAGTCCGCCGTGCGGGTCCGCGAGGCCAGCAGCGAGTAGATCAGCTGCGAGAGCGGGTCGAGCGGCACCCGCGCCGGCGGCACGCCATAATGCTTCAGAAGGGTTTCGTGGAGCCGGGGCAGACGCAGATCGGGTGGCTGGGGGAAAAGCGGCGCAGGCTCCATCCCCCCGATCATAGCTTCACAAAGCCGCTCCCTCAACATGGTGCAGTTGCCTCGCCCAGACGTCAGGCCTCCACAGACCTAAGCCGGGACCCGGGTACTTTGCATACTTCAAAGGAGGATCAAGGCTTCGCCGCCACCACCGTCAGCGTCATCGTGCTCGGGTACTGCGTTGAGTGGTGGATGCTGGTGTGCGCGATGACGCCCGACGTCTCGTCGAAGTTGTTGCCGCCGGTGTTCAGGTTGCGATCGAAGCGCGGGAAGTTCGCCCCCGCAACCTCCAGCCGGATGCGATGCCCCGCCGCGAACAGGTTCGAGGTCACCATCGGGGTCAGCGTCACCTTCACCACCTTGCCGGGCTCGAGCCACACCGTCTTGTCGTCGCCCTCACGATAGCGCAGCCGCTGGATTGTCTCGTCCAGGTTGTACGCCGTCCCGTCCGGCAGCACGTCGATCAGCTTCGCGGTCACGTCGGTATCCTTCACGTCGGCCGAGACGTAGACCGTCACCGTGATCGGTCCGGAGACCTCCGTATCCCTGGCCAGCGGCTCCGAGGTGTACACCAGGATGTCCGCGCGCTCCTCCATCTTGCGCTGGTCGAGCGCCCCGCCGTTACCCGGGATGGTGTTCGCCGCGCAGCAAACGTTGCCGCCATAGCTGGGCGTGGGGTGCATGGGGTCGTAGACAAATGTGTCCGGCAGATCGATCCCAGGGTCGGCGTGGCGCTTGCCATTGGCCACGGCCTGCGCCACCGGCCCGCTGGGCGGAGCGAACGGCAGCAGCGCCTCCATGGCTGGTGAGGCAAGCCTCAGGCCGCCGTCGCCATGCAGCGTGTTGGCCTTGCCCGCGCTTGCCAGCGACAGCGTCACCGGCTTCGCACCCTGGGGCGGCCAGGTGTCCGAGTGCTGCCACTTGTTCATCCCCATGGTGTAGTACTGCACGCGCGGCGTCCTGCCGATGACGCCCGTGTCGTCACCCTTCAGAAACTTGTCGAACCAGGCGTAAGTCAGCGCGTCGTAGTCCAGGCGCGCGTCGCCCATGTCGCGCTCGCCGACGATTGTATGCTCGGTCGCCCGCTTGTAGCCGCAGTGCAGCGTCGGCGCGATGACGGCGTACTGCTGGTTGGCCGCGTCGCCTTTGGCGTGCTCGCGCACGAAGTTATAGGCGGCCAGGTTCGGCCCGGTCGACACGTCGTACCAGGTCATCATCCACAGCCCCGGCACGTTGATCGGCATGGTGTCCGACTGCCAGACGCCGCCCTTGCGCCAGGCCGGCGAGCTGGGCGTGCGCTCGATCATCGCGCCGCCCGTGGGGTTGGGCATGGGGTCCGCAAAGATGCCGCGCGGGCCGCCGACAGCGGAGATGATGTCCTTCTCAGGCAGATGTTCGTAGGCCTTGGCCCAGTCCACTGGCGGCATCTGCGGAGCCAGGTCGAACAGCTTCGAGGCCTCGATGAGATCCGCCTGCGAGGTGTTGGCCGGGAACATCGGACGTACCTGGTTCTGCTCGCCGTAGATCCAGTCGATGAACAGCATCTGCACCGCGCCGCCGCGGTAGAAGTTGCCCTGTTCGTTGTACGGACCGACCTTGCCCACGCCGGCGCCAAAGCTCTCCGGAATGATGGTCGTCAGGGCCTTGTTGCCCAGCGACGCCGCCGCCATCTGCCACTCGGCGGTGGAGCTGCAGCCGATGAGCCCGATCTTCCCCGAGGACCAGGGCTGCGCCGCCATCCAGGTGAACTGGTCGTCGGCATCGGTCAGCGGCGCGCCCAGGATGTCGTACTCGCCTTCAGAAAAGAAGTGGCCGCGCTCGTTCATCTCCACCAGCACATAGCCGCGCTTCACCGCGTCGAGCTCCGTCGACATGTCGCGATACGTTCCCAGGCGCACATCCCAGAAGTTGAAGTTGTAGGGCGTCCGGCTGAAGATGATCGGATACTTCTTCGCGGTGTCTTTGGGCCGGTAGATGTCGGCCGCCATGCGTTTGCCGTCGCGCATCGGCACCATCACCTTGCGGTCGATGACGGCGATGTCCTCGAGCTGCTTCTCGGTCTCCTGCCGCCGCGCGATCAAGGCCTGGGTCTGCTCGGGCGTAAGGGCTTGCGGGCGCTGAGCCGGCGCCAGCACAGGGATCAGTGTGAGAACGGATGCGACAACCGAGACGACGCGCATGGCACAAGCTCCTGGAGGGATATGGGGACGATACCAGATGGCGGGAGCGGTGGCTCCAGCGACGCCACAGCGAAAAACCCCGGCCAGTGTGCTGGGCGGGGTCGCGGTCGCTTGCGGCGAGTAGTGAATCGATCAGTGAACAGAGCAAAGCGGCGTCTGGGGAGGGCTGGTTCGCCGATCAGTGTGACTTCTCCAATCTCGCCGTTTCCGCGCAGCGAGGCCATCACACTTTACGGTGATTGCCCCTGACGAAATTTCTTATGCGCTTACCTGGGCGAGTATTTTCTGCAGGCCCGCCATGCTCTGCCGGGTCGACTCGTCGGCGGTACCGGCGCCGCGCCAGTGCGTCTCGAGCGAGAGGGTGTAGGCGAACCTCTGGTTGACGAGCGCCTGGATCTGCCCGCGCCAATCGATGATGCCCGCGCCCACCGGTGCCCAGACCGCCTTGCCGTCGGCCCCATGGGTCACGTCCTTGCAATGGCAATGGCCGATGCGGTTCTTGGGCAGCAAGTTATAGCCGTTCGGGTAGGGCACCTCTCCGGATTCGGCGGCGTTGCCGGGGTCCCAGTTCAGCATGAAGTTCGGGTTGGGTACGGCGGCCAGCGTGGCGGCGGCTTCGGCTCCGGTCTGGGTGTTGCAGGATTGCTCGTTTTCGAGCAGCAGCACCATGTCCGCCTTGGCTGCGCGTACCGCGGCCTTGCGCAGCTGTTCGTTGATCTCACCGCGGGCGGCCGCCGGGTCTTCCAGGCGCAGGAAGTCGAAGCAGCGGATGCGATTGGTGCCCAGCGCGCGCGCAACATGAATGGTCTGCTCCAGCACGTCCGCCTGCCTGGTGAAGGTATCCGCTGGGCCCGTGCGGCCGGAGACCGACCTGGCGCCGGGAAACTCCACCTTGAAGAGCGGGCTCGCGAGATCCGACACGGTGAGCGAATACTTCGCGAGGATGCCGCGCGCTTCGGCGATGTCCGCGTCTGTGACCGCAGAGATGTTGCGCGGGCCAATGGTTCGGAGCTCGATGAAGCGCAGGCCGAAGTCCTGCGCGGCCACGCGGCAGGAGTTCTCGAAGTCTGCGCCGATCTCCTCGTTGATCACCGCAACATGAAACGGCAGATTGCGCTGCGGATAGAGCGGCCTGGCCGATTGCGAACGGAGCAGGCGCGGAGCTGCCGCCACTGCGGCCGACGCGGCCAGGAAAGTGCGACGGGTGAGAGGCGGCACGGTAGAACCCTCCGGGGCAACGGGTGAGAGGCAAAGGAGCAACGCACGGAATCGTACTCCGGCGGCGATCGATGTGGCGAGCCGGTGCGGCAGCTGGTCTGGTTGAACATCCCCTGGAGGGAGCGTGAAAGAGTCAACTTTAAGGTCGGATTCAGCTTTCCGATCCGCCGCCACTAGCGAGCCCTCGCCCCAGATCGTGGCGGGCATGGTAGCCTGCGCGCCTGCGTATACTGGCGGCACGGCAATGGCGCGAGGCTGAAGATGCGTAGACCGATGTGGGTTTTGCTGGTGATTGCGGCCTGCACGCCGCTCATCTTCGTCGTCATGTTGTTCGTTGCGGCGCATCTGCCGCTGCTCGATCGAGTCACGGCTCGTTTGCCGGCGGGCATCCGGGCTGCCGTGGGTGAACTTGCTCTTCTTGGCGCGGGCGGAGGTAAGGATTCGAGCCAGGTCTTCGCGCGCGTCGCTCGCATCGACCCCGAGAACCCGCAGGTTCTGACTCGTCTCTGCCGCGAGACCGTCAAGGGGGACCCGGGATACACCCTCGCGACGTGCCAAAGAGCAGCCGCGATGGAGCACTCCGAGCGCAACCTGAATCAACTTGGCCTGGCGCAGGAGAAAGGCAACGACTTCTGCGCTGCCGAGGAGTCGTTTACGCAGGCCAACAGCATGGTGAACGCGCACGACGCGGACGTGCTGCGCAATCTGGGGCGGGCCGCGATGAAGTGCGGACATACCGGCGCGAGTGTCGCCAGCTTCGAGGTGGCAGAAGAGGTGGACGCGAAGGATGATGACGACGAGGAAGGCTCGGATCTCCTGCTCGATCGCGACTGGCTGATCATGGCCTACGCGGCGAATCATGAGGCCAGGGCCTCCGCTGTGATGTGCATGAAGGCTCATCCCACCTGGAAGGGCTGCCAGTGTGTGGCGGACGGGCTGGGCGTCAAGTGCAGCAGTACGTAATTGTTCCGCAAACAACCGCTCAATTGCGCGTCGTGCCGACTGATCTTCCCTCCGGAGTGGCGAGACCCCAGGCCATCCGCGGCGTGTTGTGGGCGAGGCCGACCTGGCCGTCGGGCCCGAGCAGGATTACGCCGCCGTGTCCGCCGAGGCGCGTGTGGAGGTACTCGATGGCGGCGGTGGCGGCGGCTTGCGGCGTGGCGCCGGCCTGCACGCGGTCGACGGCCCACTTGCCGAGGACCAGCTTCATGATGGGCTCGCCCCAGCCGGTGAGCGAGACGGCAGCGGAGAGGTTGTCGGCGTAGCAGCCGCAGCCGATCAGCGATGAGTCGCCGACCCGGCCGGGAGTCTTGTTCAGAGTGCCGCCGGTGGAGGTGCCGGCGGCAAGATTGCCCTGGGCGTCGATGGCGACTGCGCCTACGGTGTCGTGGGAGGCCAGTGCATCCTGCGAAGCCACAGCGTCGCCCGAGAAGGTCGTGTCGGCCAGGCCCTGCGCCTCGGCCTCCTGGGCGGCGAAGAGCCGCTTCTGTTCACGCGGGATGACGAGGTCCATATTGTCGCAGAGGCGCATGCCGTGCCGGGTGGCGAAACGCTCCGCGCCGGCGCCCACGAAGTAGACGTGGGGGCTTTGGTCGAGCACCAGGCGGGCGGCCCGGATAGGATTGCGCAGCCGTTCTACGCAGGCCACGCCGCCCGCGCGCAGGTTCTCGCCGTTCATCAGCAGTGCGTCGAGCTGCACGCGGCCGTTGCTGGTCAGGAAGGAGCCGCGCCCCGCGTCGAAGGTCTCGTCGTCTTCCATGACAACGATAGCGGCCTCGACCGCGTCCAGCGACGAGCCGCCGCGGGCCAGGATTGCGTAGCCTGCGTCGAGTGCGCTCGAGATGCCGCGCTCGTGAGCGGCGATCTCGTCGTCCGGCATGGCCCAGGCGCCGCCGTGGATCAGAAGGGTGGGGGAGATCATCGCATCCGATTGTACGGAACAGTCTGCCAGACCGGGCTGCGGGGCCGTCTCCGGAACTGTCTCCGGACCAGGCTGCGGGGCGAATAACCGGTCGGGTGAGTGACAAAGTGCGGCTGCTGGCATCCAATGGTGAATTGAAGGGAACTGGGAACGATGGGCCTGCTGGACCTTATCGCGGAGCACGGATACGCGGTTGTCGCACTGATTCTCTTCATGGCTGCGGCGGGGCTGCCGCTGCCGACGTCGATTGTGCTGCTGATCGCCGGGGCGGAATCGCACCATCACATGCAGCTGCGCTGGATGCTTCCGGTGGCCTGGCTGGCGGCGGTGACTGGTGACTCGCTGTTGTTCTTCGGCGGACGCTACACCGGATGGTGGCTGCTGGCGGGCATGTGCCGGCTCTCCGTGAATCCGGAGGGCTGCATCTTTTCGTCTTCCTCTTACTTCTACCGGCGCGGCGCGAAGACGCTGCTCTTCGCCAAGTGGGTGCCGGGGCTGGCGTCCATGGCGGCGCCGCTGGCCGGTAGCCTGAACATGCGCTTCTGGCGGTTCCTGCGGATGGATATGGCAGGCGTTGCGATGTACGTGACGGCCTGGGTGATGATCGGCTACTTCTTCACGCAGTTCCTGCACCAGATCATGAGCGGGATTCAGCGCCTGGGCCACGCCGTTACGCTGCTGGTGCTGCTGGTTGTGCTGGGCTATGCTGTGTCGATCCTGATCTTTACCCTGAAGGCGCGGAGATACAACAACATCCAGAAGATCTCCGCCGCGCAGCTACGCGAGCGGCTGGCCACGAAGACACCCAACAGGCTGGTAGTCATCGCGGATGTGCGCAGCCACAACTACTACGACCCGGGGATGCAGCGGATCAAGAACTCCATCCGCGTGGAGCCGACGAGGCTCAAGGAAGAGCTGGAGGCGCTGCGCGAGTTCATGGCGCCGGAGTGCGAGATCTATCTCTACTGCTCGTGCATCCGCGATACGACCAGCAAGCGCGTGGCGCACATGCTGGAACAGGAGAACTGCCGGACGCAGGTGATCGAGGGCGGGCTGAAGGCGTGGATCCGGGCCGGCGGCGAGCTGGAGAGCGTGCCGCTCGAAGACATTCAGCATCTGCCGCAGTTCGACTAGACTTACCTCCCCCCTCCCCCGGGAAGTAGCAAAGTATTCAAAGCAGGTGGCTTAAGTCTGGACCTGGGTATGCCGCTGCTCCAAAGAGTGTGCAATGGCTCCGGACGAAATAGAGTCTGCGGAGACCGGGCGCGAGCGGGCATCGCAACCCGGCGGAGCGGTGCGGCAGTCCAAGCGGACGGGAAGATGAGGGAGGTCGCAGGATGGCGGTTGAGGTAGAACGGGCGCGCAAGCCGGTTCGCAAGCTGAGGAAGGCGCTGAAGCAGCTGAGCAAGGATCCTACCGCGGAGGAGGTGCACAAGCTGCGCACGGAGACGGCGCGGCTGGAGGCGGTGATCTCGGCGGTGGGTGCGGGCAAGGCAAAGCTGCGGCGCAAGCTGCTGAACCTGGTGCTGCCGATCCGGCGGGCGGCGGGTGACGTGCGCGACATGGATGTGCTGGTGGAGCGGTCGCTGGGGCTGCCCGCGCGCGTCGACGAGGCCTGCCGGGTACGGCTGCTGGAGCACCTGGGCGAGCGGCGGATGGAAGGTGCGGATGCGCTCTACGGCAAGGTCAAGCGCAGCCGCAAGACGGCGCGGCGGGCGCTGGAGCGATGCGACCGGCGGCTGAGCGGGCGGCTGGAGTTGGCAGGCCGGCCTGAAAGGCGGCAGGCCACAGCGGACATCGGGGCGGTGGTGTTGAAGCTGAGCAGGGAGCTGGCGCGCTGGCCGGCGCTGACGGAAGAGAACGTGCACGACTTCCGCAAGAAGGTGAAGGGCCTGCGCTACACGCTGGAACTGGCGGAGAAGCCGGACGAGAAGCTGCTGGAGACGCTGGGCGAGGTGAAGGACCGGATCGGCGAGTGGCACGATCTGCAGGTGCTGGCAGGGATTGCGGCGGAGGTGCTGGATCACGGGCTGAAATGTCCGCTGTCCGGCGCGATCCGCCGGGCGGAGCGCAAGGCGCTGCGCGAGGCGCTGAAGGCAACGAATGCGTTCCGGGCAAGGTACCTGCAGGGCGCCGCGGAGGGAAAAGACGGCCCGCTTGCGGGGCCGACTGTAAAAGTCCGGGTTGACGCCCCGCTCCTGTCGAGCGACAGCCTATGGAAGAGCTCTCGCGAGCGTGGTTAGCCAAGGCACGAGCAAGCGTTCAAGGGCGTTTCAGCGGGGCGAGGCCTTTGAGGATGGCCTCCTGGAGCTCGATCCGGCGGTCGGAGTAGACGTGGTCGGTGGGCATGTGGACCTCGCTGGCCTGCTGGTTGCCGGCGGCGCGCAGCGCGAGGAAGAGAACGTGGGCGGGCGCGGCCAGGCCGTCGTCCGAGGTGATGATGAGCACGGGCCGGTTGGCGAGCGAGGTGGCGCTGGCGGCGAGGGCCCAGTCGCTGGAGTGGGCGACGAGCTCGGCGGCGAGTGAGTCCGGCGTGCAGCCGGCGAGCGGGGCCATGCCTTCGTGCGCGAGCCCGGCGGAGACGGCGGACTGGATGTGCTTGATGGCCTCGGGGCCGGCGCTGGGCGGAGGCGCGGCGCGTCCGGCCATGTCCGCGGCAGAGATGAGGCCCACGGCGAGGATGGCGGGGTCGTGGGCGGCGACGTAGTTGGCGATCATGCCGCCCATGCTGTGGCCGAGGAGGACGATGCGGGCGGGGTCGGCGCGGAGTTTGGCGGCGTTGGCGGGGTCGCGCAGGTAGGCGACGGCGGCTTGCGCGTCTTCGATCGAGTGCGCGAAGGAGAAGTTGCCGGGCGAGCCCCAGGAGCCGCGGTAGTTGAAGTAGAGGACGTCCAGCCGGAGCGGCGCATGGTCTGCGCTACGTCGAGGTTCTTCTCGTTGCCGGGAAAGCCGTGCAGCAGGATGATGACGGGGTGGGGGCCGGGGCCGGGGGCAATGTAGGCGAGCGCGTTGAGCTGGGCGCCGTGGCTGGGCAGCTGGAAGGCCTGCATGGCGGCGGGCGCGGACTTGTCCGGCGCGGGGTCGGAGGTGAGGGCGTTCTGTGCGTGTGACGTGAGAGCGGCTGCGAGGAACGTGCAGGCGGCAAGGAAGCTCGCTTTGATCATGGTTTGATGGTGGAGGTTCCAGGGCGGCAAGTAAAGCGGCTTCTTCGCGGACGCTTAGAATGAAAGGAGTGAGTTTTGCGGAACAATACGACGTGGTCGTGGTCGGGGCAGGGCACGCGGGCTGCGAGGCGGCGATGGCTGCGGCGCGCATGGGGCTGCGCACGGCGCTGTTTACGCTGAACCTGGATCTGATCGCGCAGATGAGCTGCAACCCGGCCGTGGGCGGGATTGCGAAGGGCCACCTGGTGCGCGAGATCGACGCGCTGGGCGGGGTGATGGGGGTGGTGGCGGACGCGGTGGGGATCCAGTTCCGGCTGCTGAATACGAGCCGCGGGCCGGCGGTGTGGTCGCCGCGGGCGCAGTGCGATAAGGCGTTGTACCGGGTGCGGATGAAGGAGATGCTGGAGGGGCAGGAGAATCTCTACCTGAAGCAGGCGGAGGTGGTGGGGCTGGAGGTGGTGAGTGGTGGCGGACCCACTCATCTGGATAAGACCGAGATGAATGGGGCACACGGCGCTCGAACGACAGAAGCGGGATCCGCCAAACGAGAAAGAGTGGTGGCCGGGCTGCGGCTGCGCGATGGGCGGGAGGTGCGGGCGCGGGCGACGGTGGTGACGACGGGGACGTTTTTGAACGGGCTGATCCACTGCGGCGAGCAGCAGTATGCCGCGGGGCGGAGCGGCGAGCCGGCCAGCGTGCTGCTGGGCGAGGCGCTGAAGGCGCTGGGCCTCAGGGGAACGCGGCTGAAGACCGGGACGCCGCCGCGGCTGGACGGGCGGACGATCGACTGGAGCCGGTTTCAGGAGCAGCCGGGCGATGCAGAGCCGACGCCGTTCAGCTTGCGGACGCGGGAGATTGCGCTGCGGCAGATCGTTTGCCACATTGCGCGGACGAGCGACGAGACGATGCGGCTGATCCGCGAGAACGCGCATCGCTCGCCGATGTACACGGGGCAGATCGAGGCGGTAGGGCCGCGCTATTGTCCGTCGATCGAAGACAAGATCGTGCGCTTTCCGGATAAGGCGGGGCACCAGTTTTTCCTGGAGCCGGAGGGGTTGACGACGCACGAGGTGTATGTGAACGGGATGTCGACGTCGCTGCCGATGGAGGTGCAGGCGGCGATGGTGGCGTCGATCCCGGGGCTGGAGCGGGCGGAGATGCTGCGGCCGGGGTATGCGATCGAGTACGACGCGATCGACGCGACGGAGCTGGACCGGACGCTGAAGGTGAAGAGCTTTGAGGGGCTGTACCTGGCCGGGCAGATCAACGGGACGAGCGGGTATGAGGAGGCGGCGGCGCAGGGGTTGATGGCGGGGATCAACGCCGCGCTGGCGGTGCGGGCGGAGCTGGCGGGGCGCGAGGCGGAGGCGTTTACGCTCGATCGCACGGAGGCGTACATCGGGATCCTGGTGGACGACCTGATCTCGAAGGGGACGGACGAGCCGTACCGGATGTTCACGTCGCGGGCGGAGTTCCGGCTGCACCTGCGGATCGACAATGCGGACCGGCGGCTGATGCCGCATGGGCGGCGGCTGGGGCTGGTCGACGACCGGACGTGGGCGGAGTACGAGGCGCGGCAGGCGCGCGCGGCGGAGTTCAAGGCGCGGCTGGAGCGGACGCGGCTGGATGCTCGGCGGCTTGCGGCGGAGGTGCTGGCCAGGCTCGACGGCGGCGGCGAGAATGTGAGCGGGCAGACGCTGGCGGAGTTCCTGAAGCGGCCGGAGGTGGGGGTCGAGGATGTGGCCGGTCTGGCGGGGCTGGACGGGCTGGGGGGCGAACCGTTTGCGCCGTGGCGCGAGGCGGCGGCGAGCCCCATGCAGCGGGCGGCGGTGCGCAACGAGATGCGCGCGGTCGAGACGGAGATCAAGTACGCGGGGTATCTGACGCAGCAGCTGCGGTCCATCGGCAAGATGAAGCGTGCGGAGGAGATGCGGATCCCAGGCTGGTTCGACTATCGCGCGGTGAGCGGGTTGAGCCGCGAGATGCAGCAGACGTTCGAGCGGGTGCGGCCGATGACGCTGGGCCAGGCGAGCCGGCTGCCGGGCGTGACGCCGGCGGCGGTCTCGCTGCTGCATGTGTATGTGGAGATCCAGGGCAGGAAGCGGGCTGAGGCGGCGCGGCTGAGCGCGTGAGCGCGGCGGGGCTGCGTAAGCGCGGCTGCTTACCGATCAGCGCGGCTGACGGCGAAAGCGCAGCGGCGGGACGGTCACGGCGAGCGCGGGCGGCGTAGACTGTTTGCGTGTTTCGAGCAGGAGCCGGCGTTGTGAAGAGACATTGGATGTGGGCCTGGGTGGTGGTGGCAGCGGCGTGCGCAGGGGACGGGGCGGCGCAGGAACCGCAAACGGCGCAGGAACCGCTGCCGACCTTGAAGCTGAGCACGCGCGTGGTGGCCGTGGCGGCGGTGGTGCTGGACAGCAGCGGCGCGCCGGTGCGCGGGCTGACCAGGCAGGATTTTGTGCTGAAGCAGGATGGCAAGGAGCAGGAGATTCGCTACTTCTCTGAAGATACGGACCTGCCGCTGACGCTGGCGCTGATGGTGGATACCAGCGGGAGCCAGCAGGCGTTTCTGGAGGATGAGACGCGGGCCAGCGAGGTGTTCTTCAAGGCCATGCTGCGGCGGCCGGCGGACCGCGCGGTGCTGGTGCAGTTCGACACGATTATCCAGCAGCCGGTGGGGATGACGTCGTCGGTGCAGACGCTTGAGAATGCGCTGAGCTACCTGACGCTGCCGCACGGTGCGTCGATGGCCGCGGGGCGGGGCGGGACGCGGCTGTATGACGCGATCGACGCGGCGTCGAAGGCGGTGCTGGGCCGCGAGCGCGGGCGCCGGGCGATGGTGATCCTGACCGACGGCGTGGACGTGGGGAGCAGGACGACGCTCGAGCAGGCGATCACGTCGGCGCAGAAGGCGGACGTGGTGGTCTACTCAGTGCTCTACAGCATGGAGGAGGGCTCGCAGTTTCCGCGCATGGGACCGGCGCGCGGGCTGCCGGTGGGCAGCACGGTGTTGAAGGAGATCTCGGCGGCGACGGGCGGGCGGGTGTTCGATGTGTCGAAGAGCATGCCGCTGGCGACGATCTACGAGATGATCGAGGAAGACATGCGGCTGCAGTACCAGATCGGCTATACGCCGCCTGAGGCGAAGCCGGGGTCGTACCATAAGATCGAGCTGAAGGTGGTGGGCGGCAAGAAGATGAGCGTGCGGGCGCGGCGCGGTTTCTACACGCCGGAGTGAGGCGAGTTGATTTTTCGTTCGCGGGCCCGCGCCAGGCGTCTAAGCTGGAGAGGCTGTTATGACGCGGAATCAGATGGTTTGGATCGGCGTGCTGCTGCTGGTCATCTTGTTTGTGGGGTATCGACGCATGGCGATAGCAGGGGCAACAACCAGAGGGCCGATTCCAGTACCCGCGCAGGATGAGCTGCTGGCGCAGAGCCCGGGCACGGAGAAGGCGGTATTTGCGGGTGGCTGTTTCTGGGGCACGCAGTCCGTGTTTCAGCGCGTGAAGGGCGTGATCCACACCGAGGCCGGCTATGCGGGGGGCTCGGCCAACACCGCGACCTACGACCAGGTGACGACCGAGACGACGGGCCACGCGGAGTCGGTGGAGGTGACGTTTGATCCTTCGAAGATCAGCTACGGCACGCTGCTGCGCATCTTCTTCGCGGTGGCGCACGATCCCACGCAGCTGAACCGGCAGGGGCCGGACGTGGGCACGAGCTACCGGTCAGCGATTTTTTACGAGAGTGAACAGCAGCACAGGATCGCCGCGGCGTACATCCAGCAGCTGGATGCGGCGCAGGTCTTCAGCGGCAAGATCGTGACGGAGCTGACGCCGCTGAAGGGCTTCTACAAGGCGGAGGACTACCACCAGGACTACGCGACCAAAAATCCGAACAATCCCTATATCCAGATCTGCGACGTACCCAAGACCAAGGCGCTCAAGGCGGAGTTCCCGGAGTTGTTCGTGGAGTACAAAGGCCATTGAAGCTCGGCGCAACCTGTGATTGAATCGGGCGCATGAGCGACACGCCGCAGATCGTGACGACCGAGCCGATGACGTACGCGTCCATCGCACTGAAGATCCCTGTAGCGACGATCCGGCAGGTGATGCTGCCGACGCTCACGGAGGTGAGAGCAGCCGTGGACGCGCAGCATGCGGCTGCGCCGGGCGCCTGGTTCACGCACCACCTCACGCGGCCGACGATGAGCTTCGACTTCGAGGTGGGCGTGCCGACGGCCAGCCTGATTGAGCCGGCGGGGCGTGTGCAGGGGCATGTGTGGGAATCGATGAAGGTGGCGCGGACGGTGTATCAGGGCGACTACTCGGGGCTGGTGCCGGCCTGGGGCGAGCTGGAACGCTGGATCGCGGCGCGATCCTACAAGCCGGGCACGGACTTCTGGGAACGCTACCTCGTGAACCCGGAGGACAGCTCCAACTCAACGGATTGGCGCACGGAATTGAACTGGCCGCTGCTGGATTAGCAGCAGCCGAGTTGGCAGCCGGTGAGTCTGCACGGGCGCGATGCGGGGCGTGCGCGATGCGCGATGCGGGGCGTGCGCGATGAAAGACGGGCGCGATGGTAGAGTGGGCCTGATTGCAAAGCTTTGTTCCGAGGTGTCTTATGGTGCGCTTACCCGCCGCTGCTCTGTTGTTCACGTTGTACGCCGTCTCCGCCGCAGCCTCCGGGCCGGCGGACCGGGTCGCGACCGACCCAAAGAGCGTGGTGTCGAAGATCCAGGCCGGAGCCACGCCGGTGAAGGTTGCGGATGTATTGCAGACGACGTCGATGGCGTCGATGGCAATCTCACCCGATGCGGCCCGGATCGCGTATGTGGGCAATGCCAGCGGCCGGCTGAACCTTTGGGTGATGAACGCGGATGGCAGCGGGCAGACCCAGTTGGTGAAGTCGAACGACCGGCAGGGCGGACTGGTGTTTACGCGCGACGGCAAAGAGATCGTGTACCTGCAGGATAAGGGTGGCGACGAGCTCTATGACCTCTATGCCGTGCCCGTGGCTGGCGGGGAGCCGCGCAATCTGACGAAGACGGACGCCGCGAGCGAACTGCGGCCGCGCTTCTCGAAGGATGGGACGATGCTTGCGCTCGGGGTGAAGCAGAAGAAGGATCCTTATACGAACCTGGCCGTGATGCCTTGGCCGGGCGGCGAAGTGCGCCTGCTGACGCATGAGACGGACTTGAAGGCAACGTGGGAATTCTCCGCCTGGAGTCCGGATGGACGCTCTATTTATGCGGAGCGGTCCGTGGAGCGGGAGGACTCGGACCTCTATCGCATCGATGTGAAGAGCGGCGCGGCGGAGAAGCTGACCGGCCATGCGGGCAAAGAGATGTTGAGTGCGAGCGACATCTCGCCGGATGGCAAGACCTTGCTGGGCAGCTCGGACCGCAAGGGCGGCTTTGAGAACGTGGGGCTGTTCGACCTGGCGACGAAGAAGTGGCGCTGGGTGACGGACACGCAGTGGGCGGCGGAGCCGGATCAGTTTGCGCCCGATGGCAAGAGCTTTACGTACGTGACGAACGTGGATGGGCGTGCGGCGATCGAGTTCGTGGATTTGAAAACACTGACGGCGGGTACGCGCGCGCTGCCGGTGGGATTGAACTATCCGGCGGGTAACGATACGGCCTTCGCTGAGAACGGCAGCTTCCTGCTGACGCATCAGGACTCGAGTCATCCGGCGAACCTCTACTGGGCTCGGCCGACGGGCGCGGTGGAGCAGATCACGCACAACGAAAGCGCGGGGCTGAAGGATGCGGTGCTGCCGAGCTCCACGCTGGTGACCTACAAGAGCTTCGACGGACGGATGATCTCGGCGTTCATGTGGGTGCCCTTCAACGCCAAGCGCGATGGCACGGCGGCGGCCGTGGTGATGCCGCACGGCGGCCCTACGGGGCAGACGGTGGACAGCTTCAACAGCCGCGCGCTGCTGCTGGCGTCGCGCGGATTCGTGGTGATTGCGCCCAATGTGCGCGGCTCGACCGGCTATGGGATGGAGTTCCAGAAGGCCAACCACCAGGACCTGGGCGGCGCCGATCTGAAGGACGAGATTGCGGGCGTTGAGTTTTTGAAGGCTACCGGCTTCGTCGATGCCAAGAAGATCGGCATCTGGGGCGGGTCGTACGGCGGCTACATGACGCTGATGGCGATCGGCAAGACGCCGGACGTCTGGGCCGCGGGTGTGGACGAGTACGGCATCCTGAATTGGCTGACGATGCTCGAGCATGAAGACCCGCAGCTGCAGGCGTATGAGAAGAGCCTGCTCGGCGACCCCAAGGAGGACGTGGCAGTGTACGAGGCAAGTTCGCCCTTGAAGTACATCCGCAACGAGCGCGCGCCGCTGCTGGTGCTCCAGGGCGAGCGCGATGTCCGCGTGCCGATGGAAGAGGCGCAGCAGGTGGTGGCGATTCTGAAAGCCGAGGGGCGCACGGTGGATGCGGTCTACTACCCGGAGGAAGGCCACGGGTTCATCAAGCGCGAGCACCAGGTGGATGAGCTGACGCGCTCGGTGGCGTGGCTGGAGAAGTACCTGCAGGGGCGCACGGAGACGAACTAAACTTGCGTTAGCTGCAGGGCGACTTGGCGTTATCGTTCACGATCTGGTAGTGCTGTTCGAGCGGCAGCAAGAGATTGACCGGGCGATAATTCGCGCGCTCCAGCACACGCTTCTTCACCGAGACATGCAGCAGGGCGCCTTCGGGGATGGAGCGCGGCCGCGGCTGGCCGAAGGGCGGCATGGAGCCGCGATACCAGTGGTGCTCGCGATCCTTGCTGCTCCACTCGAACATGGGTGCCCACTCGGCCCACTTCCAGCCCCGGGTCATCGAGTCGTGCATGGTGGCGAGCATGTCCGGCGGCATGCCTTCGGGCAGGCGAAGCTCGCCGAGGAAGCGGCCGCGATCGATCTTGAGGCCGTGGGCGATGGCCTCGCCGAGCATCCAGCAGAGGGTGACGGAGGCGAGCTGCGAGGTGGCGGGCTCGTAGCCGCCGCCGATATCTGAATGCACGCCAGCGAACCACACCTGCTTGACGTCTTGCGGAGGTTTGGCGGGGAGGGCCGAGGCCGCGGTGTCGGTGGGCGGCGTCTGGGGCGGATCGGACTCGCGCGCGGGCGGCACGGGCGCGTGCACGGGATCAGGCGTTGCAGCCGCATGGAAGCCCCAGGCGTTGGGCCGGAAGAAACAGCGGCGCTCGTCGATGGACATGGCGTGGCGCACGATGGCGACGCTGGCATTGTTGGCCGAGTAGGGGATCACGACCGGCTCGGAGATCCAGCCGACGGACTTGACGGTGTCGAAGATGCCCAGGAACTTAATGGGGATGTCGCGGCCGAAGGTGTCTTTGAAGGCGCGCTGCAGGTCGAAGTCGGGCGCGTTGATCTGGGTGAGCGGCTCCCCTCGAGCGAGCACGTCCTTCTTCGTCTTGCGCGCGATGAGCATGGCCCAGGCGTAGTCGAACATGTTGAGCTGGTGCGGCTCGACCAGGCCGCAGGCGTAGATGAGCGCGGCCAGGGCACGGATGGCGTAGGCGCCGCGCGAGAAGCCGAAGAGGTAGAGCTCGTCGCCCGGGCGATAGTTCTGGGCGAGGAAGGCGTAGGCGCCGGCGATGGTCTCGGAGAGTCCCCAGCCGAAGGCCAGGCCGCAGACGCGGGCAGGCACCTTCTGCCATTCGAAGAGCGTCTCCTTGAGCCCGAAGGTGCCGACGCCCTGGTCGTAGTAGGGCAGCACCTCGTCTTCGTTAGGCTCGAGCGAGCGCAGTATGCGGATGATGTTGGTCGGCGTGTGGCAGAAGCGGTTGCCGGTGCCATCGAGGCAGACGACGAGTTGACGGGCCATCGCAGTCTTCTCCGTGGAATGGGCCATCATAACTGAGCGGTGCGGCCAGGCCCGAAAAAATTTGCGAAGAACGAGCTACGCGGCGGGAGACTCGTTCTGCATCCAGCCCAGGGTCTGGATGAGGTACGGCTTGATGTCCTTGCGCTGCACGATGGCGTCGAGGAAGCCGTGCTCGAGCAGGAACTCCGAGCGCTGGAAGCCCTCGGGGAGCTTCTGGCGGATGGTCTGCTCGATGACGCGCGGGCCGGCAAAGCCGATGAGCGCGCCGGGCTCGGCGATGTTGAGGTCTCCCAGCATGGCGAAGCTGGCGGTAACGCCGCCGGTGGTGGGGTCGGTGAGCAGCGAGATGTAGGGCACGCTCGCGGCGGCCAGGCGAGCCAGCGCGGCGGATACCTTGGCCAGCTGCATCAGGCTGGCGATGCCTTCCATCATGCGCGCGCCGCCGGAGGCCGAGACGATGACCAGCGGATGGCGCGCCTCGTGCGCGCGGTCCACGGCGCGGGCGATGGTCTCGCCCACCACCGCGCCCATGGAGCCGCCGATGAACGCGTACTCCATCACCGAGAGCACCACCGGATGCGGCCCGAGCAGGCCGGTGGCGTTGACGATCGCGTCGTTGAGGCCGGTCTTCTGCCGCGCCTCGGCGAGGCGCCGCTTGTAGGGCTTCAGGTCGGTAAAGTTGAGCGGATCGGTGGAGCGCAGCTCGAGATCGACAAGCTCGTAGCCGGGCTCGAGCAGGTTCTCGATGCGGGCGCGCGCGTCGAAGCGCATGTGGTGGCCGCACTTGGGGCACACCTGCAGGTTGGCCTCAAGCTCCGTCTTGAACAGCGCCGCGCCGCACGCCGGGCACTTGGTCCAGAGGCCATCGGTGCGGACCGTCTTGCTCGCATCGTTGCTGATGCCGCTGTCTTCGCGCTTGAACCAACTCATGGGTGTGGCTGTCCTTTTCCCGCTCCTACCATTGTATCGAGGTCCGTGACCGATCCGGGCGTGGCGGCAGCGACCGGCTGCCCGGCCAGGAAGCGCGCAATATTCTGGTTGAGGAAGGTGCGGTCTGCGGGACTGGCGCCGGCGCCGGCAGGATGTCCCCACAGCGACGGGATGGGCAGCAGCGTGACGCCGGGAATGAACCGCGCCTCGTAGCGCGCGTCCTCGAGCGGGAAGTAGAGGTCGGTGGCGGACGGCATGTAGAGCACGGGAACTCTGATGGAGGCGAGCGCCTTTTCGATATCGCCGCCGAAGAGCGGCTTGCCGTCGGGCCCGGGCGTGTTGCCGGCGTTGTTTGACTCCCACGTGCGCATCTGCAGGATGAGGTCGTTGGCGTCGCCGGTGATGAAGCGCTTGTGGAAGCGCGCCAGCACCTGCTCAAAGGTGGTGCCGGGCGGTGAGGTGGTGCGCCACAGCTCCTTGCGCCACCACTCCTGGGAGTAGAGCCAGCCGGCCCACATGACGTTGAAGGTTTCGAGCCCCTTGGCGGGAGGTGCGGTGTAGTCGCCGTTCATGAAGGCGGGGTCGTTGACGATGGCGGTGATCTGCCCGTCGAGCCGCACGATGCCGTGGCCGTAGGTCTTCGCCGTGCCGCTGGTCGCGACGATGCACTCCATGAACGTGGGATAGCTGACCGCCCACTGGAAGGCCTGCTGCGCGCCCATCGAAAACCCGATGACGGCGCGCAGATGCTGGATGTGCAGTTCTTCGGTAAGCAGATGGTGGACGGCGTTCACGTTGTCGCGGATGGTCATGACCGGGAAGCGGGGGCCGTGGAAGGGCTCGGGCGTGTTCGAGGGCGAGGACGAGCGTCCGTTGCCGAAGAGCTCGCTGGTCACCAGGAAGAGCTTGCCGGTGTCGAGTGCGCCATCGGGCAGCGCGGCGCTCCTGATCAGGAAGCCGTAGCCGGTGAGGTTGGCCATGTAGTGCGAGGGCAGCAGCACGGCGTTATCGCGCGCCGCGTTCAACGTGCCGTAGGTGCCGTAGACGATGTGCGCCTCGGGCAGCACGGCGCCGCTCTCGGTCTTGAAGTGGCGGATGACGAACTCGTGCCGGACGGGATCGTCGGCGCGCGCCAGGGGGACCGCGGCGAGCAGCAGGGCGACTGCGGAAACAGATCCAAGGAGGAGGGAGCGAAGACGGCAGAGAGGCGCTGGGCGCATGGAACTCCTGAGGAACGAGCCGGCTATCTTGAGACCGGGTGCGAGATTCATGCTTGAAGGTAGCAGAGGCTTGAAGGTAGCAGAGGCTTGAAGGTAGCAGAGGCAAGCGCAAACTTTCATCATTGGCGAACAACGACAAAAGGCCCCGATTCATCCAACCGTCTGGCTGCGGTTTAGCGACCTGCGTACACGCGAGCGCAGGCTGGCAGCCCGGGAGTTCGCTCCCCTTATCCCGGCCTCGCTCACTGAGGTCTCGCGCCATCGAGGTTCTATGAAAACGCTGCTTCGTTCTTTCCCGATCGTCAGGGTCGGAGCAATCCTATGCGCCACAATCATGCCGGCTGTAGCGCGGCCGTTGCCGGCGCAGAGTAACAGCCAGAGCCAGCCGGACAACTCGGCGCGCAACGTCAACCACAGCACCACCGCCGACAACCAGGACAACGCCAAGTCCGACCGGATCACCACTGCCAATGTGCGCAAGGCCATCATCGCGGACAAGGGCTTGTCGATGTACGCGCACAACGTCAAGATCATCACCTTGAACGGCGCCGTGACCTTGAAGGGACCGGTGAAGTCCGAGGACGAGAAGCAGAAGGTGATGAGCGACGCGGCGAGCGTGGTCTCGCAGGACAAGATTACGGACCAGCTGACGGTCAAGCAGTAATCGCCACGCTGCTACTCGACGAGCTCTGGAATTACGCGCAACACAACCGAAGTACACACGAAGGAGAGACACTATGAGCAACAAGAACACGGCTGTATTCGGCATCTATGCTACGGCGGGAACGGCGGAATCCGCAGTCGATCACCTGCTCACCCTTGGTTTTTCGAACTCCGACATCTCGGTGCTGCTGCCGGACGATGAGAGCACGCGCGCCTTCGCGCACGAGAAGAACACCAAGGCTCCGGAGGGCACGGCGACCGGCGTTGCCACCGGCGGCGTGATCGGCGGCACGCTGGGCCTGCTGGCAGGCATCGGCGCGCTGGCCATCCCGGGCGTTGGACCGCTGATCGCGGCGGGGCCGATCATGGGCGCGCTGGCCGGGCTGGGCGTGGGCGGTGCGGCGGGCGGCGTCATCGGCGCGCTGGTCGGCATGGGTATCCCGGAGTACGAGGCCAAGCGCTACGAGGGCGCGGTGAAGGATGGCGGCACGCTGCTCTCCGTGCACTGCGAGACCTCGAACGAGATCGACAAGGCCAAAGAAGGCCTGCGCGCCACCGGTGCACGGGACATCTCGGCGACCAGCGAGGCGGGCAGCCGCCACGGCGACAAGCATGACCATAGCGGCTCCACCATCGCAGGCACGACCAACGATCGCCTGAAGGACGATCGCCTGGCGGACGACCGTACCGTGACCGGCCGCGATGTAGCCTCGACCCGTTACTAAACAGCAGCAAGTTGGAAGCAGATGAGCAAGGGCCTCGGGACTTCATCCGAGGCCCTTCCGTTTTGGCCTGACAGCTCAGGGCTTGGGCGCTTCGATCTGGATGTCGCCGGTCGAGACCTCGAGCGCGCCGCCGCGATCGTCCATCGTGTCATGCACGCCCAGGCGCAGAAAGTATGCGCCCTTCTCCGGCACCGCAATCTGCACCGGCATCTCCACGCCGGTCGCCAGCGCCCGGCGGTAGGTCTCGGGCTTCAGATTCATCTCGACCGTGGACTTCGCCGAGCTGACCAGAGCTCCCTGCTCGTCGAGCAGCAGCACGACAAACTGCAGTTCACCGTGGTGCATGCCGGCGGCGCGGTCGGAGAAGTGCAGCTGGTCGCCGAGCAGCATGAAGTCCACCTGGAGGTTGCGGAATGGCTTGTCGCGATAGCGCGGCTCGAGCGTGAAGTCCTTGGGCGCGGGCTGGTCCCTGGCGAGCTTCTCCAAGGCCGCCGGCGCGATGGCGTGGGCCCGGAAGATGATCTGCCCGGGATCGACCGCGCCAAGCTGCATCGCCTGGATGAACGGGCTGGGCTGATCGTGATGGGTCAACTGGAGGCGTCCGCCGGCGGCGCTCGCGTCAGACGGAGACCCGGGCGGAGAGGCGGGCGGCCGCGCGGCTGACGCATCCGATACGGCATAGTAGCCGCGGCGGTATTCCAGTTGCGTGCCGGACTGGTCGAGATCAACCTTCAGCTTGCGGAAGCGGCCGTCCCACTTCTTGTTGGCCGGGTAGAAGGTGAGTGTGTAGTAGCTGGAGCCGGTCTCGGCTACCTCGCTGACCACCTGCTTCAGCCCGTTGGTGTTGTAGAAGGCCTTACCGCCGGTCGCTTCCGCGACCTGATCGAGGTCGGCGTGCTGGTAGAACTGCGCGTTGTTGAAGGCCTGCGTGCTTCCCGCGGTCGGTCCGCGGCGCGACGCGGCGCTGAAGGACGGGTCGGTCTGGAGCCCGCGCGCATCCACCGGATAGACCGAGACCTGACCCAGCACCAGCGCGTCGGTGGCGGCCGTGTAGTCGAAGATGAAGTTCTCCGGATCGCGCAGGCTGCCGCCCACGGCCGAGCCGCTGTTGTAGACCGAGTCTGGGATGTGCGCGGTGAACCAGATCAGGTTCTTGCGGCCGGGGCGCGTCTGCAGGTACGCGCCCAGCGACTGCATGGCAGCGCGCAGAACGTCCATGCGCAGCGCCTGCGAGACGTACCCCGGAGTCTGCGGGATAGGCGTCAACAGGGTCTTCTCACGCTCTTTCACGGCGCGCTCCAGCACCTCCGGGTCGGCGGTAAAGCCCTGGATCATGCGCAGTCCGGTGTCGAGCTGGAAGATGGCGACCTGCGTGCCGGGCTGCATCGTCCGCACGTACGAGAGCAGTTGCGAGCGCACGAAGGCCTGCGTGCTGGGCGGCGAGTTGAGCGCGTCGAGCAGCAGCACGATGGACGCGCTCGCATCCTGCGGCGACTTCAGGTTGGGCGGCTTCATGTTGGTCCACGTATTGGGCCCGAGCGGCGGCGCAGCAGGGAGCTTCGCGCGCTGCTCCGGCGTGGGCGGGTGATGCTCCTCAAAGCTGGCGATCGTCTGTGGCTGGCCGTCCTCGAACAGCTGGAAGTCGGCCGCCTTCAGGCCGTGTACGGCGTGGCCGTGGCCGTCGGTCACCACGACGTCCAACAGCACGGCGCGCGCATGCGCCCGCAGCGTGACGACCGAGTTGACGGTCTGGAGAGGCGCGGGTTCAGGCTGTGCCTGCGGGGTTGGGATCACGACCGGCGCCACAGACGAGGGCCCCGTACCTTGCTGCGCGCTGGCCGGCGTCGCGGGGAGCGGCCCCAGCACAGCGAGGGTGAGACAGAGGAGAGCTATCCACAGACTTCCAAGCTGAACCGCTGCAGCTCCCATCGCATGCTCCTACTCGGCAAAACACCTGCATCCCCCTTCAATATAGATAATGCCGCCGCGATCTGCCCGGGCGATCTGCTCAGTGGCCGGAGTGGTAGGGATGGCCGGCGAGGATGGTGAGTGCGCGGTACACCTGCTCGGCCATCACGGCGCGGGCGAGTTCGTGGGGCAGCGTCATGCGGCCCAGCGAGACCACGCGCGCCGCCCGGGTGCGCGCCGTGGCGGACCAGCCGTCGGCCGGCCCGATGGCGAAGATCATGCGCTGCACCCCGCCGTCGCGGCTGCGCGCGATGTACTCCGCGAACTGCTCGGAGGTAAGCAGATCGCCTCTGGAATCAAAGAGCACCAACAGAGCAGCGCTGCGGCCGGGCTGCCGCTCACCCACTGCCAGCAGCGCAGCCTCGTCCTCAAACACGGCGAGCTCCGTCGGGCTCAGGCGGGAGGCGCGGAGGGCGTACTCGCGCGTGAGCGAGTCCGCCGCGCCGCTCTTCGGCTTGTTCCCGCGCGGCGACACGGATGCGAGCTGCAGCTTCACGGTTGGCCATCTCTATTTCTGAAAACCATCGATCATTCTCCATCTTTTCATATTGACACCGCGCACAACGTCGCATCGGGCCAACGAGGCTTCGATCCGATGGCCGGGAGATGTTCGGAGCTTCAAGTGAACTGGCGGAAAGTTTTGATGGAGCATCAATTTTGGTCTAAGCGCAGACGTTGGGACTCAGGCCCGGCGTTTGGCAGCCGACGTGCAACGACCAGCTCCATCAGCAAATGAATTGAAGAGGGTGTGCAGGTAAATCTGCCGCGATTCCTGCCACCAGGCGAGCAGCGCCCTGGTCGATCAGCTCGCTTCGATTTACTTCAGATTTGTTCAGAGACACTTGAGGAGCTTCGCAAAATGAAGGTCAGAAATCTAGCCGCAATCTTCCTGGTCACCGCTTCGCTCGGCTTGTGTGCTGCACGCTCCCATGCCCAGGGCATTATCACCGGTTCGATGACCGGCTCGGTCCAGGATCCAACCGGCGCCGTGGTTCCGAACGCCAGCGTCATTGCTACGAACACCACTCAGGGTGTGGACTTCAAGGCCACCACGAACAACTCCGGTGAGTTCAGCCTCTCGCAGCTGCCGGTAGGCGACTACACGGTCGTGATCCGGATGGCGGGCTTCGGCGACCTCAAGCTGCAGCACGTCACGGTGGAATCGGGTAACTCGACCGGGCTCGGAGTAGAGAAGCTGCAGACTGGCTCCGCGGCTGAGACAGTCGAGGTTTCGACCTCGCAGAACCTGCTCGAAACTGCGCAGGCGCAGTTGACGACCACGATCGACACGCAGGAGATCACCGATCTGCCCACCGGCGGCGGCCTTGATCGCCTGGTGCTGCTGGTTCCTGGTGTCGTGCGCACCTTGGGCAACAATTATGCCAACACCAACGGTACGGGGTTGTCGTCGAACGGGCTGCGCGGCCGCTCCAACAACTTCGAGATCGATGGACAGACAAACAACGACAACTCGGTCACCGGTCCGCAGTTCTTCTTTCACAACGAAGACGCGCTGGGCGAGCTGCAGATCATCACGAACAACTTCGGCGCGCAATATGGCCGCAACGCCGGCGAGGTGATCAACTACATCACTAAGAGCGGCACCAACTCGATTCATGGAACGGCCTTTGAGAACTACGTCGGCTCGTGGGGCAGTTCGCTCCTGCCCGGGCAGAAGAACGGAGAGTTCGGCTTCTGCTATCCCGGCCAGGTGACTAGTGCTGCCCTGCCATGTAATAAGCCTTCCGTCCCACGGGTGACTGCCAATGAGTATGGCGGTACCATCGGCGGCGCAGTTCTCAAAGACAAGCTATTCCTTTTTGGTGGCACGCTTTGGCGCGAGGTCACCAACGGCGCATCGCCGACAACCTCCGCGACGGCCACCCCCACTCCCACGGGAATCCAACAGTTGCAGGCGGCATTCCCCGGCAACCCTTTCGTCGCATCTCTGGCAACGACCGGACCCTACTCGGTACCGTTCGGCAATCCTACCCCTGGGGCCGTCACAAATGTTCCTGTCTGCGCTCAGGCCAGCGCGGCAGCCTGCCCGGCGGGCTCGCCGACGGCACAGTTTGCGACCGTCACCCGCTTCCTGCCCAGCAAGTCCAACGACCAGGAAGACATCGGCCGCATGGACTTGGCGGCAACGACCCACGATCGCTTCTTCGTGCGCTACATGTTTCAGAACTCGCCCACCCTGGTATCCGGCGGTACGGTCTCGTCCGGCGCCTACTACAACACCACGGACAAGATTCACTCCGTGGGTGCCGACTGGACTCACACCTTCTCGCCGCGCTGGCTCAATCAGCTGCGCTACGGCTTCCAGCAGTCGAACCTGACTTTCGGTGACGGCGGCTATCCAACGTGCGACGACACAAACATCGCCTCCTGCCCCGCGAACATTGCGATTGGCAGCACGACATACACCAACACCACGGGCGGAGCAGCCACGCTGTCGTCGCTGGGTTATGGTCCTGCGACCAACATTCCTCAGGGTCGCATCGTCAAGGTGTCGCAGGTACAGGACAACGCCACCTGGTCGTTCGGCAAGCACGCCATCGCATTCGGCGGCGAGTTCGACTACCAGAACTCCCCCAACACCTTCCTGCCGAATACCAGTGGTGCCTTCAGCTTCCAGAGCTTCAACTATGCGCTGGCGGGTAACGCGTCGCTTACCCTCGCAAACGGCTCACCCAACATTCCATTCAAGGAGCCGGACGTTGGGGCCTACTTCCAGGATGATTGGCGCGTGAGCCCCACCCTGACGCTGAACCTCGGCCTGCGCTGGGAGTTCTTCAAGCAGGGCATCAACGTGCTGAACCAGTTGAGCACCGCGCGTCAGACCGGGCCCAACCCCATCTGGCTTACGTCCCTCCCGCTCAGCCTGACTACCTTCCCGAAGATCCCCGAGGCCTACAAGAACTTTCAGCCGCGCATCGGCTTTGCTTATAACCCCACGATGGTGAGGGGCATGGTGGTCCGCGGCGGCTTCGCCATCAACTTCGACCCTGCCTTCTACAACATCTTCCTCAACTCCTACACCAGCGCGCCGGTGGTCAACACGGGCGTAATCACCTGCGACGGCATCACGATCAAGTGTCTGCCCTCGGGCGGCACGCTCAACGCCCAGGTTCACACCCAGGACGACCAGTACAATCCCACTGGTGTCAATCCGGGAACCAAGGTCCAGACACTCGTATTTCCCAACTTCAAGAATCCCTATGTAGAGAACTACACGCTGGGCATTCAGCAGGAGGTGGGTCGTTTCGCGGTAGCCGAGGTACGCTACGTCGGAAATCACGCACTCGCACAGTTTCAATCCATCAACGGCAACGCCGACATTGCAACGCCTCCGCCGGCAACCTCCGTACCGGCCAGCCAGAACTTCCAGACGCTGGCGCAGGCCTTTCCCGCGCAGTTCCCGGCCTCCTCCTACTGCACCACCGCTGGCGCAGTCGGAATCGGGCGGCCGGACTGCAACCGCACCTACGTTACCTCCCGCGGCAACACCGCGTTCAGCATCTACAACGCGCTTCAAACCAACGTGAGGTTCAGCGAGTTCCATGGCCTCTCCGGTTCGGTGGCGTACACCTGGAGCCACACGATCGATAACGCCAGCGAAGCGTACAGCGGCGCCGCCGGCGGTACCACCATCGCGATCGCACAAAGCCCGTTCAACATCGACCAGGGTGAGCGCGGCACCAGCGGCGACTCCTACCCCAACGTTACCGCGCTTGGCCTGGTGTACCGGATCAAAGCGTACGAGCAGCAGAATGGGTTTCGGGGTCGTATCCTGGGCGGCTTCTCCGTCAATACGGTCTACACCTTCAACAGCGGTCAGCCCTACACGCCTTACCAGCCTTCCAAACTGAGTGCGCCCATCACCCTGCCGACGGCAAACCAGGGCCAGGCACTCTACAGCTTCGGCGACTACTACTACAACACTGGCGTCCTGGGCGCGGACACCGAGCGTCCGATCCTGGTGAATCCCAACGCGGCCAAAGGCTCTGTGGCGATCAACGGCGGCCCGGGCGTGGGATATATCGATCTCACCACCGGCAACTCCGTTGCGCGTAACACTGATAAGTGGTTGCTCAGCAATCAGTATGAGGCTGAAGCGCTCGGTACGCCGTACCCCGGAGTTGGCCGCAACACGCTACGCGGCAACACGGTGAATGAACTCGACATGAGTGTCTTCAAAACCATGAAGGTTACGGAACGTGTCAACCTGCAGTTCAGGATTAACGCCTTCAACGTGCCGAACCGCTCGTACCTAGGCACGCCGGATCCTTTGGTCACCGATGCCGTAAAGACACATACCGACGCGCTTGGCAACAAGTTCAACTCTTTCGAGAACTACCTGAACAACCCTGGTACTATCGTCGGCACGCCATTTGGAAAGGGCGCGCGCAACATCCAGCTTGGCGGCAAAATTCTGTTCTAGCCACCAATCACAACGCACAGCAAATTGAGATTGGCCGGTCACTCTCAGGGTGCCGGCCATTCTTCTTGCGCTCCAAGCCCACGCCGGGCTGCCGCGATGTCGGGCCTAGGCCTTGCTGCTCCTGGCGGCCTTCTTTGCCGCTGATTACTTTGCCGCGGCCTTCTTTGCCGCTGATTTCTTTGCCACGGCCTTCTTCGCGGGGGACTTCTTCGCTATCCCCGTCTTCTTCGCTATCGACGTCTTCTTCGCCGGAGTCTTCTTCGCCGCATTGCTGCGCTGGCTGGCGATTTTGGCCTTCAGCTCCGCGTTCAACTCCGCCACGCTGATCGTCGTCGCGGTCTTGCGCAGGCGTTCCAGGCCATAAAACGCGCGCTTCTCCGCCGAAAACACGTGCACGATGAAGTCCACGTAGTCCATCAGGATCCACTCGCCCTGGCGGCGGCCTTCGACCGAGTTCGCATAGGTGCCGAAGTCACGCTTCAGGCGCAGCTCCACCTCGTCCGTGATCGCCACGTTCTGGCGCTCGTTGGTGCCGTTGCAGATGAGGAAGTAATCGGTCAGCCCGCTCTCCGCGGGGTCCAGCGAGAGTATCCGTATGTCTTCGGCCTTCTTGTCTTCGCATGCGGCCGCGGCGGCCAGCAGCAGCTGATAGCTTTCAGTTGAGGGCATGAATCTCCTAGATCATCATCCTAGCGGCTCCCCGGGCTCCGCACCAGAGCCTTGCAGCGCGGCGCGGTAGAGGCCCTGCTGCTGAATGTACGCCGAGACCAGCGGCGGCAGCAGGTCGACACAGGGCTCGCCACGCCCCAGGCGCTCGCGCAGGCTGGTCGCCGAGACCTCCTCGTTCACCGAGTCGAGCAGGTGCACACGCGCGCGCTGGCCGGCGGTCAACGGCATGCCCTCCGGCTCGGCGAGGCCGCCGGCGAAGCCAAATCCCGGCCGGCTCACCACGATCCACTCGGCCAGTGCCAGCAGCCGTTCCGGGTCGCGCCAGCGGGCGAGATCGCGGAAGCTGTCCGCGCCCACCAGGTTGAAGATCGTTGCGCGGGGCAGGATCTCCGCCAGCCGCGCCAGCGTGTCCACTGTATAGTTCGGCGCGCCATCGGCCTGCGGCGCATCGAGCTCCGAGACCGCAAAACGCTCGGGGTCTTCGGCACAGGCCAGGGCCGTCATGGTCAGGCGCTGCGCGTAGCTGGCGGAGGGCCCCGCCTGCTTGAGCGGCTGGCGTGCCGCCGGCACAAAGAAGACCGTATCCAGCCGGAAGCGATCGGCAGCCGCCCTGGCGATAGCCACGTGACCCCGATGCGGCGGATCGAAAGAACCGCCAAACAGCGCAACGCGCGACCCGCCAGACAACGCTACGCGCATGCGGTCAATGGGCGCGCCCGCGCGCCGAGCTGGCCAGCGGCGGATAGGCGGGCTTGCGTTTTTTGGGCGGCAGCGCCGGCTCGGGCGCCGGCGATTGTCCCCGATGTTCGCTCACCAGCGCCGCAATCGCGAAGGTCAGCGGCTCGATGCCCGCGCCGGTCACGGCGGAGATCTCATGAAACGGCAGCTTCTTCCGCTTCGCCATCGCCTTCAGCTTCTTCAGCTTATCAGGGTTGGCGACATCCACCTTGGCCGCCACCAGGATGGTCGGCTTGGCCGCCAGCGCCGGGTCGAAGCTGTCGAGCTCGGCGGTGATCACCTTGAAATCGTCCACCGGGTCCGGACGGCCGGAGCCATCGGAGACATCCACCAGGTGCACGATCACGCTGGTGCGCTCAATGTGTTTCAGAAACTGGATCCCCAGCCCCGCGCCCAGGTGTGCGCCTTCAATCAGCCCCGGCAGGTCGGCCACGGTAAACGACTCCTCGTGCGGCCACTCGCCCACCTTCACCACGCCCAGGTTCGGTTCGAGCGTCGTAAAGGCGTAGTCCGCCACCTTGGGTCGGGCCGCCGAGAGCCGCGAGATCAGCGTCGACTTGCCCACGTTGGGATAGCCGACCAGCCCCGCGTCGGCCAGCAGCCGCAGCTCCAGGCGGTAGTTGCGTTCTTCGCCCGCGCGGCCCAGCTCGTGCTCGCGCGGCGCCTGGTGGGTGCTGGTGGCGAAGTGCTGGTTGCCGCGTCCCCCGCGTCCGCCGCGCGCGATCACGATGGAATCGCCCGTGCGCACGAAGTCGTGGATCTGCTCGCCCGTGTCGTCGTCGTAGAGGATCGTGCCCACCGGCACCTTCAGCACGGTGTGCTCGCCCGAGTAGCCCGAGCAATTCGAGCCCAGGCCGTGGCCGCCGCGCTGCGACTTGTGCTCCGGGTTGAACCGGAAGTGGACCAGCGTGTTGTGGCTCAGCGAGGCTTCCATCAGCACGTCGCCGCCGTGCCCGCCGTCGCCGCCGGAGGGCCCCCCGCGAGGCACGAACTTCTCGCGCCGGAAGGCCATGCACCCGTTGCCGCCATCCCCCGCCTTCACCCGAATTCGTGCTTCATCAATAAACATTGCGCTCTATTCAGTGTAAATTAGGGGAATCCCGCAACTCTTTTGGCCGCTAGCCCACATGGTGAAGCGGTGTATTCATCGACGATTCAAACACGTATGAGAGCCTTACACCATACGCGAAAGCGAACTCGGGCGCATGGCCGATGACCCTAACTGGCCAGCGCTACTTGAGCTGCGCGATCTAGCTCACGGTACAAACCTCAGGAGAACCAGATGATGCTCAGCACCAGGATTCGCCTCGCACTGGCTACGTTCCTTCTCATCGGCGCCGTCCACATGGCCGCCGCGCAATCCGCCACCGACGGGGCCATTGGCGGCACCGTTCAGGATGCCACGGGAGGTGCCGTGCCCAAGGCGAACGTGCTGATCCACTCGAACGACACCAACGCCGAACAGACCGTGACGGCGGATGTGGAGGGCTCGTTCCGCGTCGCGCACCTGGCGCCCGGCACGTACACGGTCACCATCTCGGTTCCGGGCTTCAACACCTACAAGGCGTCCGACGCGCTGGTTCAGGTCGGGCTCGTCACCACGCTCGAGCCGCACCTCGGCGTAGGCGGAGAACAAACCACGGTCGAGGTCTCATCGGAGGTTCCCGCGATCAACTTCACATCGCCGGACTTTGCCTCAAACCTGAACGCGCAAACCATCGATGACCTTCCCATCAACGGGCGGCGCTGGTCGGATCTCGCGCTGCTCACGCCCGGCGTCGTGGCCGACTCCAACGGCTTCGGCCTGCTCAGCTTTCGCGGCATCAGCCCGCTGCTGAACAACGTCGAGATCGACGGCGCCGACGACAACCAGGCCTTCTTCTCTGAAGAGCGCGGACGCACACGCGAAGGCTACTCCACCTCGCAGGCGGCGGTGCGCGAGTTCCAGGTCAACACCGGCGTGTACTCGGCCGAGTATGGCCGCGCGGCCGGCGGCGTGGTCAACTCGGTGACCAAGAGTGGCTCCAACGCGCTGCACGGGCAGCTCTACTTCTACGATCGCGATAACGACTGGGGCGCCACCAATCCCTTTACCACCAACACCACCGCAATCTACGGCAATGGCGGCACCATCCCCACCAGCTTCGTCACCGCGCCCTACAAGCCCAAGGATTGGCGCAAGCAGTATGGATTCGCCGTCGGCGGCCCGCTCATCAAGGACAAGCTCTTCTGGTTCTACGCCTTCGATGGATACAAGCGGAACTTCCCCGGCACCGCCAAACCCGCCAGCCCATCGGTCTTCTTTGCTACGCCCGACGCAGCTCTCAACGCGGGTTATACCTGCAGCCCGACCACCGGCGCCATTTCGGCTCCGGCTGGCGGGGCCGCGGCCTCCGGCATAGACAGCGCGGCCTGCGTTCTTGCAGCGCGCCTCGCACTGGGCAGCTATGCTGCCGGTGTGAACCTCTACAACAGCGACCTGGCCGCCCTGCTGCCGGACCTCGGCACTGTGCCGCGCACCGGCACGCAGATCATCAACACGCCCAAGCTGGACTGGCAGATCAATCCCAAGCAGCACGCCAGCTTCCTCTTTCACCGGCTGCGCTGGGATTCCCCCGGCGGCGTTCAGACTCAGGCCACCAACACCTACGCCATCGACAGCTTCGGCACCGACTTCGTCAAGCTCGACTACGGCCTGGCCCGGCTGGAGACGCTCATCACCAGCAATCTCTCCAACGAAGCCCGCTACCAGTACAGTCGCGAGCTGAACGACGAGGGCTCGCAGACGCCCAGCGCCTATACCCGGGCACACTTCACCGCGCAGACCGGCGTTCCGGTGCAGGTCTCACTGGTCTCCGCATCGGGCTTTACCGCCGGCATTCCGTACTATTCGTTTCGCTATGCCTATCCGGACGAACGCAAGTGGCAGATCTCCGACACCGCAACCTGGACGCATGGCCAGCACAGCGTCAAGTTCGGCCTGGACATCGTGCACAACTACGACATCCAGAACAATCTCTTCGAGTCCAACGGCGTCTACACGTACGGCTCATTGCAGAACTACTTCGCCGACCTGGCCAAGCCGTCCGGCACCTGCAACTCCTCGGCCAGCTCCACCGCGCTTGGCGCGTTCCCTTGCTACACCAACCTGGTCCAGGGCTTCGGCAGCCAGGAGTTCGCGCTCTCCACGCTGGATTATGGCTTCTTTGCCCAGGACGACTGGAAGGTCAGCTCGCGCCTGACCCTCAACCTTGGTCTGCGCTACGACTATGAGTCGCTGCCCCAGCCCTACAGCAACCTCATCGCCAGTGAGACCACGCTCTACCCCGGCACGCAGAACCGTCCCAGCGACAAGAACAACTTCGGCCCGCGTATCGGCTTCGCCTACGATCCCTTCGGCGCGGGCAAGACCGTCATCCGCGGCGGATACGGGATGTACTTCGGCCGCGTCTTCAATGCGTTCATCTTCAACACGTATCTCAACGTCGGCTCGCCCATCGGCCAGAACACCGTCAGCGTCAAGAACAGTGCAGCAGTTCACACCACATTCCCCAATGTCTTTACGTCCGGCCTGGCATCAGGCAGCGCTCCCAACATCGATTACTTCGCGCCAAACTTCCAGAACCCGATGGTGCACGAGTACGACATGACGGTGCAGCAGAACATCGGCGCGGGCACAACCCTCGCCGTCAGCTATCTCGGCGCACTCGGCCGTGAGCTGCCCAACTACATCAACGTCAACCTGAACCCAGCCACCAAGTACAACAGCACCGTCACCATCGCGCAGGCAACGACCGGGCCGGCCGGCAACTGCGGACCGCTGGCCTGCGGCACCCAGATCACCACTCCCGTCTTCTCGAGTACGCTCATCAATCCCAACTTCGCCAACATCACCGAGGCGATCAGCAATATCAACTCCAGCTACAACGGTCTGGTCGGCGAAGTAAAGAACACCAGCTTCAAGCTCATCCAGTTCGACCTCAACTACACCTGGTCTCACGCGCTGGACTTCAACCAGAACCAGAGCACCGCGCCAGGAACCAACAACTTCCTCGACCCCTATAGCTCGCAGCGCCAGAACTACGGCAACTCCAACTTCAACGTTCCGAATCGCCTGGTCGGCTATGCGTTGATCTTCTTCCCGTCCAAGGCAACAGGCTGGAAGAGCTACCTGCTCAACGGCTGGGACCTGAACCCGCTGGCGCAGATGCAGAACGGTCTGCCGTACTCGCTTGGCCTCAGCGGCTTTCAGCCTGGTGCCAGCTACTCGACCGGCATCACCGGCTCGGGGGTCAGCGGGTACTTCCCGCAGCTTGGCCGCAACACCTCGCAGCAGAAGCGCACCATCGACTTCGACATCCGCGCTGAGAAGGAGATCAAATTCGCCGAGAAATACGACCTGCAGCTGATCGGCGAAGGCTTCAACCTGGCCAATCACCAGAACGTCACCTCGGTGAACACGACCGGCTACACGTTCTCCGGCAGCACACTCGTCTATAACGCCGCCGCCGGCACACCCACCAACGCCAACTCGAACTACGTTTACAGCCCGCGGCAGGTGCAGCTCGCGGTTCGCCTCGAGTTCTAAACCTTTCCTTCGCACTGCGGGGCGACCGTTTCGGCGGTCGCCCACTCTTTTTCATTTCCATTCCTCGCCATCTCCGATACCCTGCGGCATACGGCTCATTCACTTGTTCGGGAGCACTATGCACGTTCTCCGCCGCCCGGAGCTTCACGCGGCAACAGTCTGGCTCTTCCTCGGCGCCCTTGCGGCGCAGGCTCCACTCGCCGCACACGCGCAGGGCCCCACCGACGGCGCCATCCACGGCACACTCCACGACCCCGCCGGCAAACCCGCGGCGAACACCCTCATCGCCGTCCGTCCGCTCGACGGCGCCAGCATCCGCACCACCCGCACCCAGCCCGACGGCACCTTCCTGCTGCCGCATCTCGCTCCCGGCAGCTATGTGCTCAGCGTCGATGCCGTGCCGCCACTGCAGCCTTATCCCGCGCAGCAGCTGGACGTTCCCCTGGGCGACACACTCGAGGTCGACCTGAGGTTTGCGCCCCAGGCTGAAGCGCCGTTCCAGCGTCAAGCCGCCACTCCCGTCAATCCGGTGGACGCCGGCAGCCTCGCCCCCGCCGCCGCTACGCCGGACCAGGATGACGACGGGCTTCCCAGCGTGCATGGCCTCGCCTCCACCCAGAACGCCGTGCTGCTCGACGGCGCCGAGCAGACGCAAAGCTTCGCCTCCGTCCCCGCGGGCAGCGGCGCCGACCCCGCCCCCGATCCCGACTCGGACTCCGACTCGGCCGAGGTCTCGACCGGCCCCGCCAACGGCCTCGCGCGCGGCCGCCACGCCGGCGTGGCCTACATCTTCTCGCAGTCCTCCGTGCGCGAGTTCCGCGTCGCCGGCCTCGGCAACTCCGGGCAGGGCTCGGCCCAGAGCTACTCCGCGCAGTTCGGCCGCGCCGCCGGCGCTGTCCTCACCACCGTCTCCCGCTCCGGCACCGAGCGCGTGCACGGCATTGCCTTCTTCTCCCTGCGCTCCTCGGCGCTCGCCGCCTACGATCCCCTCGCCATCGCCACCACCTACGCCAACGGCGTCGTCCAGAGCGCGCCCGTGAAGCCGCACGACCTGCGCGAGAGCTACGGCATTGCTCTCGGCGGCCCCATCCCGCGTACGCCGCTGCTCTTCTTCTATAGCCTCGACCAGCAGCGCCGCGGCTTTCCCGCCATCTCCTCGCCCGCTGACCCTGGCTTCTACTCGCTCACTGCTATCCAGCAGGCGCTGCTCGCCAATCGCCAGGTCAGCCCCGCGAAGATCAACGCCGCGCTCAGCTTCCTCTCTTCGCTCACAGGGTCCACTCCGCGCCGCGCCGACCAGACCATCAACTTCGGCCGCATCGACTGGCCGCGGCACGCCCGCGCGAGCCTGGCCGCGGAGTACAACGGCGTCCGCTGGAACTCACCCGCCGGCCTCCTCGACGCGCCCGTCGTCGCTCGCGGCCGCGCCAGTCTCGGCAGTTCCACCGGCTCGCTCGACGCTGCCATCGTGCGCGTCACCAGCACCTTCACTCCGCGCACGCTCAACCAGGCTCGCTTCGGCTTCCTGCGCGACCTCCAATACGAGACCCCGCAGCCGCCGCTGGCACAGGAGCCCGCCATCGCGCCCGGCGGCCTGGCGCCCGAGGTCAACATCGGCCCCAATGGCCTGCTCTTCGGCACTCCCGCGACGCTCTCGCAGCTTGCCTACCCCGACGAGCGCCGCCTCCAGTTGGCCGACACCCTCACCCTCACCCGCGGCCACCACCTCATCGAGCTCGGCGGCGACATCTCCTTCGTCCACGACCTCGTCGCCACCCTGCCCAACCCCGCCGGCACCTTCCGCTACGACAGCGGCGTCACCAAAGGCTTCGCCGGCGGTCTCGTCGACTTCATCACCGACTTCACCTACAACGTCAACACCTACCCTAACGGCGGCTGCCCCACCATCAGCGCCGCCAGCCATTTCTTCTGCTTCCGCACCTTCTCGCAGAGCTTCGGCCAGTCCTCCGTCGCCTTCTCCACGCAGGAGTCCTCCGCCTTCATCGAGGACACCTGGCGTCCCCGCCGCACCCTTACGCTGCACGCCGGCGCGCGCTACGAGTACACGCTGCTGCCTGTCCCGCTCGCGCCCAATCCCACGCTCGACGCCATCTTCGCTACCCGCGGCGCTACCAGCGTCTTCCCCGAGGACCGCAGAAAGCTCGGCCCGCGCGCCTCCATCGCGTGGGAGCCGCTCGGCGCCGGCCGCGGCACCATCCGCCTCGGTTACGGCGTCTTCTTCGGCCGCCTGCCCGGCGCCACCATCCGCAGCGCACTCAGCGATACTGGCCTGCCCTCCGCGACCTCCCGCATCCGCATCCGCCCCACCACCATCGTCGCGTGCCCACAGGCGCCATCCGTCGGCTTCGGCTATCCCTGCGCCTTCAACGCGCCCCCCACCGGGGTTGCCGACGCAGTCACCTCCGCCGTTGTCTTCGCCCGCGGCTTCCGCCTGCCGTCCATCCAGCAAGGCAGCGTCTCCCTCGAACGCAGCTTCCGCCGCACGGCCACGCTCAGCGCGACCTACGTCCTGAACCTGGACCGCCAGCTGCCCAGCTCCACCGACCTCAACATCGCGCCCTCCAACCAGAACGCCACCTTCCGGCTCCAGGGCGGTACCGGCGCCGCCGGGGTGCGCGACGGCGAAACCTTCATCGTGCCCCTCTACACGGCGCGCATCTCGCCCAGCTTCGGGCCGGTCACCGGCATCCTCTCGAACGTCAACGCCACCTACCACGGCCTGGTGCTCGCCGCCGCCTCGCGCCCGCTGCGGACGGTCGAACTGCGCGGCACCTACATCTGGTCCAAGGCCATCGACTTCGGCCAGGCACTCTCCGCCACGCCGCGCACCGACAACCAGTTCGACCCCTTCAGCAACGGCTATGACAAGTCCCTCTCCTCGCTGAACTATCCCTGGGCGCTGCACCTCGCGGCCATCTGGTCGCCGCACCCGGCCTTCGCCTTGAACAGCCTCGCCGCGGCCGCCCGCAACTGGCAGTTCGCGCCCATCGTCAGCGCACGCGCGGGCCGTCCCTACAGCTTCGATCTCTCCGGCGGCGCCAATCTGCCCGGCGGCCACGAGAGCATCAACGGCTCTGGCGGCGCACTCTACCTGCCCACAGTCGGGCGCAACACGCTGCGCCTGCCCGCCACCGTCAAGGTCGACCTGCGCGCCGTCCGCACCTTCCGCGCGACCTCCCGCACCCAGCTGCTCGCCTCGGCAGAGGCCTTCAACCTCCTCAACCACCGCAACATCTCCTCCGTCGCCCAGCGCGCCTACCTGGTCGGCACCGCGGCCGGCGGCATCACGCCGCTGGTCTTTCAAAACGCAGCAAACATCGCCGCCGAGGGCCTGAACACGCAGCCCTTCGGTACGCCCACCGCCGCCTCCACCGGGCTCACCCAGCAGCGCCAGATCCAGCTCAGCCTGCGCCTGCAGTTTTAGATCAAATTACCTGTTGCCGAGGATCGGAGAGGGCTGTTGTACTAAAGCCTCCCTATACACCTACAGGTAATTTGTTCTAGCGCGCCAGCGCGACCTTGCGCCGCTCGGTCTCGTTGTACGTGTAGCGAATCCGGTGGATCACCGTGATCGTCGACAGCAGCGCCAGCACCCACAGCGCCGGAGCCATCACTCCCCAGCGGTTGAACAGCGCGCCCAGGATCACGCACACGATCCGCTCCGGCCGCTCCATGAACCCCACCTTGCACTGCCCGATCAGCGCCTCCGCCCGCGCCCGCGTGTAGCTCACCATCACGCTCGCCGTCATCACGAACGCCACCAGCCCCACGTAAAACAGCCGGTTGCCCCGCGCGTAGTACACCAGCAGCCCGAAGAAGATCGCCACGTCCGAATAGCGGTCCATCACCGAGTCGAAGAACGCGCCAAACACCGACACCTGGCCGGTCTGCCGCGCCACCCGCCCATCCACCATGTCGAAGATGCCCGCGCCGATGATCGTCAGCCCCGCATAGACGAAGTACCGCACCGCGTGGTCACCGCGCGCGAACCCGAAGAACAGCGCCGCCGCAATATTGATCAGCAGCCCGATGAACGTCAGGGCGTTGGGCGAGATCTTCGAGATCGCCAGCCCGTTGACGATCTTCTGCAGCAGCCACCCGCTGCCCTTGCCGAATGCGCGTGTCCAGGTCATCGCTCCGCCCTCGGCCCGGAACCACGTGGCCTCGCCGATCTAACCTCGCGCTGCCCCGGACAGCCCTTCACGCCTTCGCCTTACCCGTCTCTTCCAGCGCCAGGTCATGGATCGTTGCCAGCTTCAGCACCTCCAGCTCACGCTTGCCGTTCGGCGTCACCACCGTCGCCACATCGCCCACCACCTTGCCCAGCAGCGCCCGCCCGATCGGCGACGTCGTCGAAATCAGCCCCTTCGACACGTCCGACTCCTCGCTCGTCACCAGCTGATACACGATCTCCTCGTCCTTCGACGAATCAAACACCGTGATCCTGGACCCGAACCCCACCTTGTCGTGCGGAATGTTGTCCAGGTTCACCATCGCCAGCTCACCCATGCGCTTCTTCAACTGGCCCAGCCGCGCGTTCACGAACACCTGCCGCTGCTTGGCCATGTGGTACTCGGCGTTCTCGCTCAGGTCGCCCAGCGCCACGGCCTTCTTGATCTCCGCCGGCAGCTCCGTCGTCAACTCGTACTCCAGTGCCTTGATCTCTTCGGCAAGCTTCGCTTTAACGTGTTCGGGCATGGATATCGCACTCTCTCAGTTGAACAATGAAGTCGCCCAGCTCGTTCCGCGGCTCGTCTCAGGCCTCCGCCATAGCGCGGGCGCAAGCCAAACTACGTGGATCCCCATTATATCGCCATCCGCCGTCGCCAATTCCGGCGGGCGGCTGCCCGCCTCAGGCCGGGTCGACCAGGACCGCCGCGCTCGGCGCCGGCCGCCGCAAGGACGTATACCCGTACGCCGCAATGTACACATAGCAGACCGCCGGGATCACGAACGCCAGCTGCAGTCCCAGGTGATCCGCCACCGCGCCCGTGCCCAGCGGGATCAGCGCCCCGCCTACAATCGCCGCGATCATCAGGCTCGAGCCCTTGCTGGTCAGCGGCCCCAGCCCCTGGATCCCGAGCGTGAAGATCGACGGGAACATGATCGAGTTGCAGAATCCCACCGCCAGCAGCGACCACATCGGCAGCGACTGCGGCACATAGAACATCCAGCTCCAGCCCAGCAGATGCGCCGGATGAACCCACAGCCCGCCCGCGTAGTGCGAGTTCACGCTCAGGATCACCAGTACCAGCGCACACACCGCCGCGCTGCCCAGCAGCACCCCGGTCCTGAACTTCTGCAGCGCCGCCGAGCCGATGAACCGGCCCAGCATCGCGCCGCCCCAATACACCATCAGGAAGTTGGCCGCGGTCGAATCCCGCAGCCCCGCAATCTGTGGCAGGCCCATGTAGTTCACCAGCAGGCTGCCGATCGCAACCTCCGCGCCCACGTAGGTAAAGATGCCCAGCGCGCCGCCCAGCAGCCAGGGATGCTTCCATACCGAATCCGTTTTGGCCGCCTCGTCCCCGTACGCTCCCGGCCGGAAGTCCTGCGTGCGCTCCGCGATGCCCGATTTTGTCTTCAGCTTGATCGCCGCCAGCGCAATCGCGATCAGCACCAGCGTCAGCGCAATGGCAATGTACGGCAGCCGCACCGTCGAGGCCTGCTCCGCGCGATACGCCTGCCGCGCCACGTCGCTCATGGAGCGCAGCCGCTCCGGCGTCGCGGCCGCCGCCGCTCCCCGCAGGATCAGCAGTCCCCCGATAAACGGCGCGATGAACGTGCCCACCGAGTTGAACGCCTGCGCCAGGTTCAACCGGCTCGAAGCCGTCGCCGGCGGCCCGATGATCGTCACGTACGGGTTCACCGCCACCTGCACCACCGTCATGCCCGCCGCCAGCACGATCAGCGCCACCAGGAACACCGGGAACAACGCAAAATGCGCCGCCGGAATGAAGCCCGCGGCGCCCGCCGCCATCACCAGCAGCCCCGTCACCATCGTCTTCTTGTAGCCGAACTTGTCCACCAGCGCGCCGCCCGGATAGCTGAACACGAAATACGACGTAAAGAACGCAAACTGCACCAGCAGCGCCTCCGCGTAGTTCAGCTCGAAGATGCTCTTCAGGTGCGGGATGATCACGTCGTTCAGGCAGGTCAAAAATCCGACCATGAAGAACAGCGCCGTCGCCACGCTCATCGCGCGTTTGTCGGTCGTCGTCACGACATCCACGCCGGAGATCGTCGGGTTGGGGTTCTGGATCGAGATGGCCAAGGGAGCTCCCGCGGAACAGGCGTTCGACGTGCGCCTACGAGCCTAGCAGAACCGCACTCTCCGGTCAGCGCGCGCCTTCGCCCTCCGGCATCCCGCGCGCCCGCTCGTTCTTCCGGAAGTCCAGAAATCCCTGCAATATCAGCACCGCCGCCACCTGGTCGATGATGTTCTTCCGTCCTACTCCGTCCGCGTTCGGCGCCCGCGAGTGCCCCGCCGCATCTAGGTGCCGGTGCGCCTCCGCCGTCGTCAGCCGTTCGTCCCACAGGTGAACCGTCAGCCCCAGCTCCGTGCGCAGCGCCTCCGCAAACGCCTGCGCCCGCAGCGCCTGCGGCGACACATCCCCCGACATATACAACGGATTGCCCACCACCGCTTCGACGATCGGCCCATGCTTGCGCAGCACCCGCGCGATCGACTTCAGATCGTCCTTCAGCCGTCCGCGGTGCAGCGTGAACAGCGGCTGCGCCGTCGCCCCCATCTCGTCGGAGAGCGCCAGCCCCACCCGCCGCTCGCCCACATCGAACCCCAGGATCCTCTCCACCGTAGCCACCCTCGCAGTCTACCGCCAGGACGAAGGCATGACGGTCATCAAGGTGATAAGTACTGATCACTGCTGATTCAACCCGTCCGTTCCTCTAGTCCGTTGCCTTATCAGTCTTGATCAGCTTTTGTCCCCCTGATCATCGTTAAGCTCTCTCATCGGTAGAATTCATCCAGAGTCAACGCATGAAGCTCGTCAAACTGCTCGCGGTCCTGTTCGTTCTCGCCGCTGCCGCCGCCGTCTACCTCATGGACTACGACCGCTTCGGCCCCCATCAGGAGACCTTCGTCGAGATCCCCGCGGGGACCGGCACCACCGGCATCGCCGCGCGGCTCCAGTCCGCCGGCGTCATCCGCAGCCGCTTCGTCTTCGAGCTCATGCGAAAGGTCCAGGGCGGCACTCTCAAAGCCGGCGAGTACCGCTTCGACCACCCGCTCACGCCGCTTGAAATCTACGCTCACATCGCCCGCGGCGACGTCTACACCATCTCGCTCACCATCCCTGAAGGCTTCAACATCTTCGACATCGCGCAGGCCGTCGAACGCACCGGTCTCGGCTCAGCCCCGGCATTCCTCGCCGCCGAACGCAGCGACACCACCCTTATCGCCGATCTCAGCCCCCACGCGCCTTCGCTCGAAGGCTTTCTCTTCCCCGACACCTACCGCTTCAGCCGCCACACCACGCCGCACCAGATCCTCACCGCCATGGTGCACCGATCCCGCGCCGTCGCCGCCCAGCTCAACCTGCTGTCCGCCCCCGACCTCACGCGCATCGTCACCCTCGCCTCGCTCATCGAGAAGGAGGTCAACGTGGACGCCGAGCGCCCCCTTGTCGCCGGCGTCTTCGTCAATCGCCTCGCCCTCGGCATGCCCCTCGCCACCGATCCCTCCGTCGTCTACGCCGCTTTGCTCAACCAGCGCTGGCGCGGCGTCATCCACCAGTCCGATCTCGCCTTCGATTCACCCTGGAACACCTATCGCCACCCCGGCCTGCCTCCCGGACCCATCGCCAACCCCGGCGTCGCCGCGCTCAAGGCCGCGCAGTCTCCCGCCCGCACGGACTTCCTCTACTTCGTCGCCGACGCCCAGGGCCACAGCCAGTTCTCGGTTGATCTCAAGCAGCATGCCGCGCAGGTGCAGGCCTTCCGCCAGGCCGAGAAAGCCGCGCCCGCGCCCTAGCCAGCCGGCTCCCTGAGCCATCAGGCCGGGTTGGTTTCAAGCTCCGGCTGGCGATGCCCGCTGGTCTGCGCCCCGGCATGCGGCGCCAGGCCCGCGGCATCGAACACCACCGCCACTGAGACCAGCGCCATCACGAAGAACGCCGCGTGGAAGTCGCGCAGCTGCGGCAGCGACGCCGAGTGCCCGTGGGCATGCGCCGCCAGCCGCAGCGTAATCGCTCCCACTGCAATGCCGACGCCCATCGTGAGCTGCATCACCGCGCTCAGGAAGCCGTTCGCGCGGCTCATGTGCGCCGGCGGAATCTCCACGTAAGCCAGCGTAGTCAGGCAGGTGAACTGCATGGAGCGGCACGCGCCGTGCAGGAACAGCACCGCGACGATCACCGCCACCGGCGTCGCCGGGCTCAGCATCGCGCAGATAGCCATCGAAACCGCCGTCGCCATCCCGTTCACCATCAAAATGCGGCGGAACCCGAACCGGCGCAGAACCTGGATCACGAAGATCTTCATGCACAGGTCGCCGCCAAACAGCGCGAACAGGTACAGCCCGGATTGGAAGGCGTTCAACCCGAAGCTGATCTGGAACATCAGCGGCAGCAGGAACGGCAGCACCGAGATCGAGATGCGAAAGGCGCTCGCCCCGAAGATCGACAGCGAGTAGGTCTTTCGGCGCAGCGATTGCAGGTCGATCAGCGACGTGGCCGGGTGGCGCCGCGCATACACGAGCGCCAGCGCCCCGCTGATCGCGGAGACCGCCAGGATGGCCGTGGGCAGCTGCCAGCGCACCCCTTCGCCCCCCAGCTTCTCGAGCCCAAAGACCATGCCGGTGGTCGCAACACCCGCCAGCAGGAACGTCACCCAGTCGAAGGCGTGGCGCTCGCCGGAGCGAACATTTTCGATCCACAGCATCGTCAGCGTAAAGGCCACCGCGCCCAGCGGCAGGTTGATGAAGAAGATCCAGTGCCAGCTCGCGTAGGTGGTGATGAATCCGCCGATCGGCGGCCCCAGCACCAGCGCCGAGAGCCCCGGCCAGGTGATGTACGCGATGGCCTGCGTCAGCTTTTCCTTGGGCGTATTGCGCAGCACGATCAGCCGCCCCACCGGAACCATCATCGCGCCGCCCAGCCCCTGCAAAATGCGCATCAGCGTGAACTGCGTCAGCGTATGCGACGCGCTGCACAGCAGCGACGCCAGGGTGAACAGCGCAATCGCCCCGCCGAAGACCGAGCGCGAGCCGAACCGGTCCGCCACCCACCCGCTGATGGGAATGAACACCGCCAGCGTCAGCAGGTAGGCCGTCATGCCGATGTTCAGATTCACCGCCCCCACATGGAAGCTGCGCGCCATCTGCGGCAGCGCCGTGGCGATGATCGTCCCGTCCAGATTCTCCATGAAGAAGGCGCCCGCGATGAGGCTGGTCACGAAGATCGGCGAGCGCGGTCTCTGCATGCCCCTATTCTACGAAACTCCGCCGCTCCGGCTTCCCTCGCCTCTTACCGTCAGCTCTCAACCATCGAACCCAAGACCCTCAGGTCGTTGTTCTATCCTTCCTCCGCCCCGGCTCCTTCGCCCGCATTCCAACAAACCCCATCTGCTATCCTGCTTGCTCTTCAACTTTCACTGGATTCGAAGGAGCTGGCCGCTTATGTACGTTGCGCGTCGTGTCATGGCTGTAGGGTGTTTCGCCGGGTTGCTGGGTCTGGTTTCGGCCGGCGCGCAGAAGAAGGTTCCTTCCTACTACGGGCCGCAGCCCTCGGTCGAAGCCATCGACCTGACCATGTACGCGCGCATTCGCGAAGAAGGCCTGCGCCACTCGCACGTCATGGAGTTCGCCGGCGCGCTGGCCGACGGCATCGGTCCGCGGCTCACCGGCTCGCCCAATATGGCGAAGGCCAACGCCTGGACCCGCGACACGCTCACCGCCATCGGGCTCCAGAACGCGCACCTTGAAGATTGGGGCGAGTTCGGCATGGGCTGGCAGCAGATCAACACCTGGGCCCGCATGATCTCGCCCGACCCCGAGCCGCTCTGGCTGCAGGCCGCGCCCTGGTCGCCCGCCACCGCCGGCCCGGTCAAAGGCGACGTCGTCTACGTGGACCTCGCCACCGCCAAGCTCGATGAGCTCAAAGGCAAGCTCGCCGGCAGGATCGTCATGCTCGGCGCCATGCGGCCCACGCCCGACATCACCGAACCGCTCTTCCACCGCTATACGGACGAAGAGTTGAAGGAGATGGAGACCTATCCCAGCGGCGCGGCCCGGCGCGGGCCTGCAGTCGATCCCGTCGCCGCCGCCGCTGAGCGCCGCCGCCTCATCGCACTCCGCGGCCAGGCCCTCAAGCTCTTCGCGAGCGAGGGCGTCGCGGCCATCATCACCCCGTCCCGCGATGCCGCGGACGGCGGCGGCACCGGCGTCATCTTCGACGACAACGGCGCCGACCTCGTGCAAGCCGCGCAGAAGAAGGAGAACGCCGTCACGATCCCCAACGCCGTCATGATGATTGAGCACTACAACCGCCTCGGCCGCATGGTGCAGCACCATGTCCAAGTGCAGGTTGAGATCAACATCGAAGCCAAATTCACCGGCGACCACGAGCACGGTTTCAATACCGTCGCCGAGATCCCCGGCACGGACTCAAAGCTGAAGAACGAAGTCGTCATGGTCGGCGGCCACCTCGACTCCTGGATCTCCGGCACCGGCGCTACCGACAACGGCGCCGGCTCCATCGTCGCCATGGAGGCCGTGCGCATCCTCAAGGCGCTCGGCGTCGAGCCGCGCCGCACCATCCGCATCGCCCTCTGGAGCGGCGAGGAAGAAGGCCTCTTCGGCTCGCAGGGCTACGTCAAGCAGCACTTCGGCACCTTCGGCGAGGTCAAGGAAGATCTGGAGGTCCCCGCCTTCCTTCGCCAGCGCGGCCCGCTCTCGACCACTAAGGAATGGGAGACCCTCGACGCCTACTACAACCTCGACAACGGCACCGGCAAGGTCCGCGGCGTCTACACCCAGGAGAACTGGGCCATCGCCCCCATCTTCAAGCAGTGGATCGCGCCCCTCGCCGACCTCGGCGTCTCCACCATCAGCTACCGCAACACCGGCGGCACCGACCACCTGAGCTACGACGCCGTCGGCCTGCCCGGCTTCCAGTTCATCCAGGACCCCATGGATTACGAGACCCGGACCCACCACAGCGATATGGACACCTACGACCGGCTGCACCCCGCCGACCTCGAACAGGCCGCCGTCGTCGAGGCTATCTTCCTCTACAACACCGCCCAGCGCGAGGAGATGATGCCCCGCAAGCCCTTCCCGCATCCTGAGCTCGAACGCCAGAAGACCGCGCCGCTTAAGAACCTGTACCCCAACGAAGTCGTCCCCGACGCCGGCAAACCCGGCATCAGGCAGTAGCCGCAACCGTTACCCGGCCTCGTGCTCGCCCTCTTCCGGGCCGCCGAACTCGTTCAGCACCGACTCGATCTCCGTGTCGAAGCCTTCGAGCATCGCGGCCAGAAACGCCTCGCCGTCCAGGTCCGCATCGGCGTCTGCATGAACCTGCACGATGCTGCGGGCGAGGTCGGCCAGCATGATCCCCCACGCCGACGGGTCCTGCCAGATGCCCGGCCGCAGCGTCACCTGTTGCGCCTGCCGCGCCACCCACACGCGCAGCAGCTCGAACGACGCCGGCTCACTGGCCGCGGCGTCCGGAATCCCGAGTTGTTTCTCTGCACCCATCTGGCCCCATCCTCCTGCTTGTGGTCTGCCTTATAATCGCGTTGCCATGGCGGCGGGCCCCGCACGTTTCAGGCTTCGATTCACCAGCATAGCCCCGGGCCGGCTCCTGCGCAGCGCCGCCCTCACCGCGGGAAGGATCAATCTATCGTTAAGGGCCGCCGCAACCACCAGTTCGATCTGCTCAGAATCCTCTTCGCCACCATGGTGCTGCTCTCGCATGCCCCGGAGATGATGGACGGCGACGCCTCCCGCGAGCTCTTCCACCGCTTCGTCGGAACCGGCATGACCTTCGGCTCCGTCGGCGTGGACGGCTTCTTCATCCTCAGCGGCTTCCTCATCGTGCAAAGCTGAGACCGCGACCCCGAGCTTTGGAACTTCCTGCGCAAGCGCCTGCTGCGCATCGTGCCCGGCTACGCCGTCGCGGTGCTGCTCAGCGTTGTGATCGTGGGCCTGCTCGCGCCTGCGGTGCCGCACTTCTTCGCGCACCTGGGAGCCAAATTCGCCCTCAGCATCCTGCTGCTTCGCGAGCCGAATACCCCCGCTGTCACGGCCGGCGTGCATCCACCCACCGTCAACGGATCGCTCTGGTCCATCATGTACGAATTCCGCTGCTACCTGCTCGTGGCACTTTGCGGCGTCGCGGGTCTGGTGCGCAGGCGCTCGCCCTGGCTGGCGATGACGGTACTCTCCTTCGCGCTCGCCTACGCGCCCTTCGGCAGGCACCTCGTCTGGCATCGTTACAAGATGATCACCGGCGAGCCGCTTCTGATCTACAGGCTCACCGCCACCTTCATGCTCGGGGCATGCTTTTACCTCTATCGCGACCGGATTCCCTACCGGCCCACGGCGGGTTGCGCGGCCGCGGCCCTCATGCTGCTCGGCCACACGTTCTACCGGTCCTCCTTCGAGCTCTTCTTCGTGCTCGGCGCCGGATACCTGCTCTTCTACGCCGGGCAGATGCCCATGCCCGTGTTGGCGTTCATGCGCCGCATCCCCGATATCTCCTACGGCGTCTACCTCTACGGTTGGCCCGTCGAAGCCCTTTGGACCTGGTACCGGCACGGCTCGCCCTGGGCCACCTTCGGCGTCTCCTGCGTCCTGTCCGGCTGGCTCAGCTGGGAGTTCGTCGAGCGCCCCATGCTCACCCTCAAGCGCAGAGCCACCGCTCCCCTGCCGCCGCCCTGATCGTGATGGCGCGCTTTCTACACTCTTTTTCCGGATAGGAACCCGGTTGTTCACCGCCACACAGACCCCAGGCGGCGCGCGCACACCCTCGCGGGACGTTACTCTGGACATGGCGCTCAAGCGCACCGGAAAGACCTTACCGCATGGCTTCGCTTCCCCGTTTAGTCAATCCCGACGCTGACAACCGGCCCGCATCGCTGCATGCCGAGCAGACCATCCTCGGCGCCATGCTGGTTGAGCCGCTGGCCATCACCGACGCCACCATGTACCTCAAGGCCGAGGACTTCTCGCTCGACTCGCATCGCCGTATCTACGAGGTCATGCTGCATCTCAGCGAGGTCGGCTACGCCGTCGATATCGTCACCGTCGCCGAAGACCTGCGCAAGAAGAAGGAGCTCGATTCGGTCGGCGGCATGGCCTATCTCGCCAGCCTCAGCGAGGGCCTGCCCCGCAAGCTTTCCATCGAAAGTTACGTCCGCATCGTGCGCGACAAGAGCCTCATGCGCCAGCTCATGGCCGTCTGCGACACCGGCATGATGGAGGCCTCCGACCAGTCGCTCGAGGCCATCGACGTCCTCAACCAGGTCGAAAGCCGCCTCATCGAGATCTCCGAGCACGCCATCACCGGCGGCTTCTCCGGCATCTCCGATATCGTCCGCGAGTCCTTCGGCTCCATTGACAAGCTCTTCGAGCAGGGCCGCGAGGTCACCGGCCTCCGCACCCATTACTCCGAGCTCGACAGCAAGACCAGCGGCCTCCAGGCCTCGGAACTCATCATCATCGCCGCCCGGCCCTCCATGGGTAAGACCGCCTTCGCCATCAACATCGCGCAGAACGCCGCCGTCAAGGATGGCAAGGTCGTCGCCGTCTTCTCGCTCGAAATGTCCAAGGAGAGCCTGCTGCGCAGAATGCTCGCCGGCGAAGCCCTGGTCAACGCCCGCAACCTGCAGCAGGGCTTTCTCTCCGGCGCCGACAAAGGCAAGCTCATCAAGGCGCTCGAGCGGCTCATCGAATCCAAGCTCTTCGTCGACGACACGCCCGGCATCACCCTCGCCGAGATGCGCGCCAAGGCCCGCCGCCTCAAGCAGCAGGAAGGCCGCCTCGACCTCATCGTCATCGACTACCTCCAACTCATGACCGGCTCGGCCGGCGCCAACGCCAAGAAGTTCGAGAACCGCACCCAGGAGGTCTCCGCCGTCAGCCGCGGCCTCAAGGCCCTCGCCAAGGAGATGAAGGTGCCCGTCGTCGCGCTCAGCCAGCTGTCGCGCGGTAGCGAGCAGCGCACCGGCGACAAAAAGCCCCTGCTCAGCGACCTGCGCGAGTCCGGCTCCATCGAGCAGGACGCCGACGTGGTCTGCTTCATCCACCGCGAGGAGTACTACGACCGCGACAACGAGGACCTCAAGGGCAAGGCCGAGATCATCATCGCCAAGCAGCGCAACGGCCCCACCGGCAGCGTGGAACTCGCCTACATCTCCGACTACACGCGCTTCGAAAACCTGGACACAGCCCACTCAGGCAGCGACTACTAACGCGCGCCCAGTTCTGTGTCGAGCCGTCATCCTGAGCGAGTTTGTCGCACCTGTGCGACAAACGCAGTCGAAGGACCCCGAAGCCTCTCATCCAGCCTCGGCTGCCCGGACGCTTTCTCGGCACCGCTACTGCTGTTTGCCCAGGATCTCCCGCAGGCTCTTGATCGCGTCCGCCGGCAGCCCCGGCATCGCCGTCTGTCCGCCTGCCGGGACGCTGTGGTGCCCGGGGTACGGCGGAAACAGCGGATCCGCCGCCGCGATCGGCACCAGGTTCACGTCCGGGATCGTGGTCTTGATGCTGCCGTTCATCGCGTTGATAAACGCGTTCGCGATCACCGCATACCCGGTGTTCGTCGGGTGAATCCCATCGAGCGAGAACACCCCGCCCAGAAAGCTCGTGTTGCCCGTAATCCCGTTCACGGTCACGCCGTTTGCCGCGGTTGTCGCGAACAGCGCATTGATATCCACCAGCGTCGCTCCCGCCGCGGCGGCCGCCGCGGCGATCACCTTGTTGTAGGCCACCACATTCGCCTGCACCGTCGGGATGTCGGCGGCATGCAGGATGTTGATCGCCGCGATCGGTCCCTTCGCCGTTCCGCCCAGGATTCCCGGAACCTGCTGCACCCCCGGCAGCCCGACCAGGTCGCCCGGCTGGATCCCCAGCAGTGCCGAAAGCGTCGCCGTCGGCACGCCCGTTTGCGCGGAGAAGAACCCCAGCAGCGTCGTCGCGGGCTGCAGGTACGCCACCGCCGTGACATCCGGGATATTCGCGATCACCAGGTGCGCATTCGAATTCGCCGTCAGGTACGTGATCAGCTGCTGGTACTGCGTCGTAAAGGTCGCCAGCGGAGTCATGGCGGAAGGGGTGCCGGCGAGGTCCGCCACCAGCGCGTCGTTGTTGCCGATCCACACGAAGATCGTGGTGGCATTCGCCGCCACCGCCTGCTGCGCCTGGCTGCGCGCCACCCCGAAGCCAAATCCCGGGTAGCCCAGCACCAGCTGGTTCAGCGTCTGCTGCCCGGCCGCGGGGTTCAGCAGCGGCAGCGTGTTCAGCACGTCGTTGGTTAGCGCTCCAGGCACCGCCACGTCGGTGGGCTGGGCCGCAAAGTTGTCTCGGCCCACCGTCGTGCCCGGCAGCGTCCCGATGGTCGAGAGCAGCGTAGGCGTCGCCAGATGCACCAGTGTCAGCTGGTTGGGCGCGCCCGGCGGCGCGATCAGCGGCAGCGTGATCGCAAACTTCGCCTGCGCCGCCACCAGCGGAGCCCATCCGTTGGGCTGCGACGTGTCGATCAGCGAGCCCGACTGGTACCCCGCCGTCAGCGAGTCGCCCAGGAAGTACGTCGTCGTAAAGTTACCTGCATTCGCGGCCTGCGCCGGCGTCGGCCCGGTCGTCGGCGCCGGCGTGTTCGACGAGCAGGCCGCCAGTCCAAGCAGCGCGACCGAGGCCGCAATCAGGCGAGACATTGAACGGTGATTCATTTTCATAGCCGGGACATCTCCCTTTTCGCGTAGACCCATCTGCATTTTGCGGGACGACGCTTTGTATCACAAACAGCCCACGCTGTGGAATCCGCGGCTTTCGCGGCTGAGGCCCGGCGCTAGGATAGAAGCTGCTTTGGGGGCCGCAACGGAGTGAACAACTGGATCGAAATCTCAGAGCCAAACCTGGCCGCCAACTACCGCGCCGTCGCCCACGCCGCCGGCCCCAATACCGAGGTGCTCGCCGTCGTCAAGGCCCGCGCCTACGGCCACGGCATCGCGCGTTGTGCGCCTGTGCTGGCCGCCGCCGGCGCCCGCTGGCTCGGCGTCACCTCCGCGTCGGAAGGAGCGTCCGCCCGCCAAGCCGCCGGTCTCCGCACCGCCGTCCTCGTCATGTGCGGCTTCCTGCCCGGCGATGTCTCCGTCATCCGCGAACACCAACTCACCCCCGTCATCTGGACCGCCGAACACGTCGACTGGCTGCGCGACGCCTCCCTGCCCGTTCACGTCGAAATCGATACCGGCATGGCTCGCCAGGGCGTCCGCCCCGGCTCGGAGCTGGCCGCCCTCTTGCAGCGCATCGCCGCCGCCGGCCTCCAGCTCGATGGCCTCTTCACCCACTTCTGCTCCTCCGAGCAGGCCGCCAGCCCGCTCACCCAGCTCCAGCAGCGCCGCTTCGAGGCCGCGGTCGCGCAGGTCCGCGACGCCGGGCTTCGGCCCCGCTGGGTCCACGCCGGCAACTCCTCCTCGATCGACAACCCCGCGCAGCCCTGGCCCTGGCTCGTCGATCTCGCCCGAACCGTCGGCGCCCGCGCCATGGTCCGCGCCGGCCTCGCCCTCTACGGCTACACCCTTCCCATCGACCTGCCCATCGAGGGCTGTGCCCCCGCGCACCTCAGCCTCCAGCCCGTCATGTCCTGGCAGGCCCGCATGCTCTCCGTCCGCAGCCTCGCGCCCGGGGATACCGTCGGTTACAACGCCACCTTCACCGCCACCCGCCCCACGCGCATCGCCACCCTCGCCGTCGGCTACGCCGATGGCCTCCGCCGCGAGCTCTCCTCCTCCGCCGGCCAGCCGCGCGGCTGGGTCATGCTCCGCGGCCAACGCGCTCCCATCCTCGGCCGCATCTCGATGAACCTCACCGTGATCGACATCACCGCCATCGACGCCGTCTCGCCCGGCGAGCCCGCCACCCTGCTCGGCCCCGGCATCACCGCCGACGACCACGCGCGCCTCGCCAACACTATCGCCTACGAGATCCTCTGCGGCATCCGCCCCTGCGGCTAGGCGCCCGTCCCCACGCAACCAGGCCCGCCCGAGTTGTGGCCCACACCATGCGGGTTGTAGCATCGCAGCATGGATGCTCCCACCAGCAACGCTGCACGACGTACTGAAGATATCGCCCTCGACCTGCTCAAGTTCGTCGCCGCCCACGCCAACGTAGGCTCCAAGTCCGGTGGCTCGACCGGCTTCGCCGCCATCTCCTCCGCCCGGCCCGAGGACCAGGTAGCCAGCCTGCTGGAGCTCTACGCGCGCTGCCGCGAGGCGGTCGAGACGCCGATCGAAAAATAGTGCCCCCCGGACCAACGCCCCCCGGACCAACGCCGCCCGAACCCGCCCCGCCCGAACCTGCCTCGCCCTTCGGCGGCGACTCCCGCCCCACTCGCGTCGCCGTCGTGGGCGCCGGCGCCTTCGGCCGTAACCACCTCCGCGTCTACCGCGAGCTCGAATCCGCTGCCGCCGGTATCGTCGCCCCCGTAACCCTCGCCGCCATCGTCGACCCCGACCCGGCCGCCGCGGCCTCCGCCTCCGCCCGCTACGCCATCCCGGCCTTCCCCTCCGTCGCCGCCATGATCGCCTCCGGCCTCCAGCTGGACGCCGCCAGCCTCTGCGTCCCCACCCTGCACCACGCCGCCGAGGCCCGCGCCCTGCTCCACGCAGGCATCGACCTGCTCGTCGAGAAACCACTCGCCGCCACCCTCCCCGAGGCCGACGAGCTCATCGCCTTCGCCGCCAGTTCCGGCCGCATCCTCCAGGTCGGCCATCTCGAGCGCTTCAACCCCGCCGTCACCGCTGCGCTCCCCCTGCTCACCCGCCCCATGTTCTTTGAGGCCCATCGCCTCAGCGTCTTCACCGCCCGCTCGCTCGACGTCGACGTCGTCCTCGACCTCATGATCCACGACCTCGACATCGTGCTCTCGCTGCTCGAGTCCGCCGGCGCCGGCAGCGCCGTCCGCGAGGTCCGCGCCGTCGGCCTCGCCGTCCTCTCCCGCACCGTCGACATCGCCAACGTCCGCGTCGAGTTCGAGAACGGCTGCATCGCCAACTTCACCGCCTCCCGCATCTCCACCGAGCGCGTCCGCAAGCTGCGCTTCTTCCAGCCCCACCAGTACCTCTCGCTCGACTTTGCCCGCCAGGACCTCCTGCTCATCGACGTCACCGCCACCGCCGGCCTCAGCGACGCCGAGCTCACCGCCCTCATCGCCCGCCACTCCAAACCCGAGCAGCCCGGCGAACCCCGCCATCCCACCGCCGGCCTCAGCCTCTCGAAGGTCCCCGTCATCCCCGGCGAGCCGCTGCGTCTCGAGCTTCAGGCCTTCCTTGCCGCCCTCCGCGCCCGCAGCACCCCCGTCGTCGATGGCCCTGCCGGCCGCCGTGCCCTCGCCCTCGCCCTCGAGATCAACGGCGCCATCGCCGCCCACGCCCGCCGCACCGGCCTCTAAAGCGGGTGCCCCATGATCACGTTCAGACGAAAGTCTGAAGGTTATCGTGGGGCTAGTCACTTTCGATCGGTGGAGCTATTCACTTTCGATCGTCCGTCTCAGATCGCGGAAGTCCACCAGCGTCACATCTTCTGGATCGTGTAGCTCTCCGGAATCTTCAACACGAACTGCTCGTCGTCGATCTTCGGGTTCAGCGTCAGCTTGCTGAAATCGATCTTCAACGTGTACTCGTCGATCGGGCGCGTGATGAAGATACTCATCGGAAACTGCACGTCGCCGAACTTCTGGTACTTGCTGTAGAGAACGGTCGTAACGATCCTCCCTGCCGGGTCATACACATCCTGCTCGTAGGGCTGCAGGTCCACGCGGCTGATGTGGATCACCCGCACCGTCTGCAGTTCGTGCCCGCTCTTGGTCCGCGACACGGTCAGGTCGTAGTCCGGCTCCTCCACCGTCTCCTTGCGTCCCGTCACCGGCGGCATCAGCCGCGTGTTCTCCGTCAGCGTCACGAACTCCTCTGGCAGCACCGGCGGCACCAGCAGCGCGTCGCGGATAATCCCCGGCCGCAGCGTCTCCAGCCCCGTCTTGTTCGGGTCCACCACGTCCTCCGAACCCACCACGGCCTTGCTCTGCGAGGGGATGATCAGCTTGAAATCCTTGCCGTCCGTCGTCATCTCCAGCGCCCGCGAGCGCAGCACCGGCACCAGCATCAGCACGTGCAGGTCGGCCGGCTTGCGCAGGATGATGTACCCGGCAAACGTCGGAATCTCCTTCACCTGCCCCTGGTGGCGTCCACCGGTCGTCGCCGTAATATCCACCGACGCGTTCAGCGACTGGACCGCCTTGTACGAGTCGCCGATCTGCGCCACCAGCTTCGCCAGCGACGCGTCCAGCACGTGATCCACCACCACCGTCCGCACTACCCGGTGTGTATGCACCGTCAGGCACCCGGTCAGCGCGGGAAGCAGCGCAAGCAGCAGCGCCACCCGGCCGATCGTGCTCAGGGTTGCAGGCGGATTGAAATGGTTCTGAGACGTCATCGGTAGGAGAGCTGGCGGCGGTCGGATGCGTGGAAGGTACTGAACGCCGGCGCGGCCGGGCCCATGCGGTGCGGAACAGGTCGAGATGGAGCCAGCCGGTTGCGGGCAGGCCGATCCCAAACAGTACGATGCCCGCGACGCAAGACGAACCCCCTGCGCGGACAGATTGACGCCTCATTCATCGTACCTTGTTGGATGTCATGCAAGCCGTTCGGGTTCGCGGACTTTTTCCCGCTGTGTTCTCAGCCACGTTCCTGGCTGAGTTTCCAGCCACGTTCCCGGCTACGCACGCCGCGTGATCCGCTTCACCCAGAACGTCCCCAGGTAAGCCAGCGCCGTGGCCATCACCACCACCCCCACCGGCAGCCCCACCAGCCGGTAGCTGATGGCAAAATCCGCCCGGTGTCCCGCCGCATTCCACACCAGGAGGCTCACAATCGCCACGAAGGTCGCGATAAAAAACGCCGCCATGCCCGTGGCCACACCCATGATCAGGCACGTGAGCCAGCCCAGGTCCTTCACCGGCGCGCCAAACACGTACCCCGCGCTCAGCCGCTTCTTGCTCGCCGGTATCCTGCCGTAGGTCGTCTCGCCCATACCGTTTAGAATAACTCTTCGATGCCCGATAGTGCGCAAACCGGTAACGCCACTCTCCTCCACGCCTCCGAGCTTGCCCGGACGCTCGCCCTCCGCACCGCCCTCAACGGCATCCGCTACTCCAGCTTCGGCGACTCTCCAATCCGCCCCGCCGAGCTCGACCGCATCGTCGAAGCCGTCCCCGCCAGCCTCGTTCCCGCCCTGAACTCCACCGCCTTCTACTTCGTCCCGCTCGCCCTGCCGCCCTCCAGCAGCCAGTCCGGCACGGAAGACCACCGCCCGCCGCCCGACCGCGGCGCCGACCGCACCCTCATCTCCCCCGTCTTCGACGCCGCGCTCTCCGAAGAAGCCATCTGCCACCGCGCCGTGCAGATCCCCGCCGCCGCCGCCAGCCCCGCGCACGAGGGCATCTTCATCTCCGCCGCCCTGCTGCGCGACCAGTTCTCTCTCGCCTTTGAGTTCTTCATCAACGTAGGCCATCTCTTCGTCGGCCACGCCGGCATCCCCGAGGCCTTCGCCTCGCTCGCCTGGTCCCAGGTCCTCGCCGACGTGCGCGGCGAAACCAGCCACGACGCCTGGGAGAGCCGCAGCCTCGCCCTGCGCAAACCCTCCTCCGCCCGCACCGGCCCGCCCCCGCCGCCCGACGAGAAGCACCGCAACGACTTCACCGAAACCGCCTTCGCCGACGCCCTCGCTATCTACCAGCTCTCGCTCGCCGTCGACTTCGACTACTCCGAGCTGCGCGAGCGCGAATACCCCCTGCTCGCCCCCTCCGCCCTAGCCGAGCGCCTCCGGCTCATCGCGCGCCTCTTCCCGCCCAACCCCGGCTACGAGTTCTCCATCCGCTACCGCCGCCGCACCTAGCCCCTTCTACCGCCCGTCATCCTGAGCGCAGGCGCAATGCGCCGCAGTCGAAGGACCCCGAGTCCCGCCGCCCCACCCTCACCGCCCGGCCATTCCTACCCCAAGCCTTAACCCACAGCTCATAACCCTCAACCCATAGACCATAGCCTTACCCCATCACCGAATCGCCGCCATCGCCGCCCGGAAGAACGCCTCAAACTCCCCGCCACCTTCCTTCAACGCCGTCTCCACCGCCTTCTGCGCCACCGGCCGCGCGTATCCCAGGTTCACCAGCGCCGAAAGCACATCCTCTCCAACCGCTCCGCCCAGCTCCACCTTGTTCGCCGCGCCTGGCCTCTCAGCCGTAGCAAGATCCTCCAGCTTGTCCTTCAGCTCCAGCACCACCCGCTCCGCGGTCTTCTTCCCAATCCCCGGGATCCGCACCAGCGCCGCATGATCCCCGCCCCGGATCGCCGCCACCAGCCGCCCCGCATCGATCCCGCTCAGCACCGTGATGGCCAGCTTCGGCCCAATCCCCGAGATCGTCAGCAGCCGCTCAAACAGCCTCTTTTCAGATACTTCCGCAAATCCGAATAGCGCTAGCTGATCCTCCGCCACGCGCGTATAGATGTGCAGCCGCGCCTCCGAACCCTGTGCCGGCAAGGCCGAAAACGTGGCCACCGAGATCGCCACGTCATACCCCACCCCGCCGCACTCCACAATCGCCTGGTTCGGCGATTTCTTCAGCAACACTCCACGGACATGCGCAATCATCGCCTCATTCTACCCAGCCGCTGAGGTATCGTTGTCTCGACCCAAAGCCGTCTCACTCAAAACCACATTACCCGGCCCCCAGACCCTCATCCCGTTCTGCGAAAGGCCTTCCATGTCCCGCCTTCGAGCCACTGCTCTTCCCGCCACCGGCTCTCTCGTCCTCGCCCTCGCCGTCGCGCTTCTCCTCTTCTTCGGCAAGGCCATCCTCATCCCGCTGGCCTTCGCGCTCACCCTGTCGCTTCTGCTCGCGCCCGCCTGCGCCCTGCTGGAGTGCCGCCGCATCCCCCGCGCCCTCGCCGTCGCCCTCGTCGCCCTGCTCACCGCCGCCGGCCTCGGCCTCACCTCCTATCTGCTCTCCCGCCAGGTGCTCAGCATCGCCGCGACCGTCCCCAGCTACCGCGCCAACATGGAGCGCAAGATCGGCAGCCTCCACTTCGCCTCCGCCTCCTCGCTCCAGCAGGCCTTCGACACCCTCGACCAGATCGCCGGCGAGCTCCAGCCCTCGCCCGCCCTCCGCGAACCCGCCCCCGTCACCGTCGTCCCCACCCACCGCGGCCCCCTGCAGGCCGCCGCCGAGCTCGCTGCCCGCGTCCTCAAACCCCTCGCCGACATCTTCATCGTCCTCGTCTTCACCGTCTACATGCTCATGAACCGCGAGGAGCTGCGCCATCGCATCCTCCTCCTCTCCGGCATGGCCCGCATCAACCTCATGACCCAGGCGCTCGAGGACGCGACCCTCCGCATCAGCCGGTACCTCGTCATGCAACTCCAGGTCAACGCCTGCTTCGGCCTCTTCTTCGGCATCGTCCTCGCCATTCTGGGTGTGCCCAACGCCCCGCTCTGGGGCCTGCTCGCCGCCCTGCTGCGCATCATCCCCTTCGTCGGCGCCGCCGCCGCCATGCTTCTGCCGCTCATGCTTTCCATCGCCACTGCGCCCACCTGGTGGCAGCCGCTCTTCGTCGTCGTGCTCTTCTTCGCACTCGAGCTCACCGTCAGCAACTTCATCGAGCCCTGGGTCTTCAGCTCGCGCACCGGCATCTCGTCGCTCGCGCTCCTCGTCAGCGCCATCTTCTGGACCATGCTCTGGGGCTGGCCCGGCCTGGTCCTGTCAACGCCCCTCACCGTCTGCGTAGTCGTCCTCGGCCGCCACGTGCCGCAGCTCTCCTTCCTGCACAGCCTGCTCGGCAGCAACGCCCAGCTCTCCCCCGCCGCCCATTTCTACGAGCGCCTCCTCGCCTCCGACCAGGCCGAAGCCCACGCCATCGCCCACCGCTACCTCGAAGGCAAGCCCCTTGTCAGCCTCTACGACTCCGTCCTCATCCCCGCGCTCTCGCTCGCCGAGGAGCACCGCCACGAGGGAGCCATGGATCCCATCCGTTCCAACTTCATCCTGCTCAACGTCCGCGAGATCGTCGCCCGCCTCGCCAACTATCGCGAACCCGGCGCCTTCGCCGAGCCGCGCTCCTCCCGCTCCATGGCCCTTGAATCCCGCCACGTCCATCCGCTCAAGGAGATCGCCGTCGTCTGCATCGCGCCCCACAATCCCATCGACGAGCTCACCACCCAGATGCTCGCGCAGCTCCTCGAACTCTCCAGCATCCAGTCCATCACCTTCCGCCCCGACGCGCTCTCCAGCGACATCCTCACCGCCCTCGCCGCCGAGCCCGACACCATCCTCGTCATCTCCTCCGTCCCGCCCTTCTCCTACACCCGCGTCCGCGAGATCCTCAAAACCGTCCGCATCCACCTGCCCGAGAATCGCCTGCTCCTCGGCCTTTGGAACGACCCCGAAGACGCCGCCAACATCCCCGACCGCTTCGGACCCGCCGGCCCCGACGCCGTCGCCGACACCCTGCGCCAGGCCATGACCCAGATCACCGCCTGGCAGCGTGCCACCCGCCGGCAGTGATCGCTCCCGCCCTTACTTCCCGATGCAGAAGCTCGAAAAGATCAGCTCCAGGATGTCCTCCGGCGTCGTCGCGCCGGTCAGCGCATCCAGCGCACCCAGCGCCGTATACAGGTCGAGCAACAGCATCTCGTGCGGCAGCCCTCCCGCCGCGGCACGCCCGGCCGCCGTCATCGCCGTCAACGCCTCCTCCACCGCCCCATGCTGGCGCAGGTTCGTGATCATCGCAGTCTCCGCGCCCGCACCGGCCCCAATCACCAGCTCCACGACCTTCCGCCTCAACTCCTCCAGGCCCTCACCCGTCGCTGCCGACACCACGGCCGTCTCCGCCCCCACCTCCGGTCGCGCCAGGTCGCACTTGTTCACCACCACCACGTGCGCTCGTCCGCTCAGACCCTCCACCATCGCCGCATCGTCCGCCTGCCTCTGTTGGCCCAGCGTCGTCGCGTCGATCACCAGCAGCACCACATCGGCCTCGGCCATCGTCGTCCGCGAGCGCTCCATTCCCTGCCGCTCCGCATCGCTCTCCGCCGCGGCCCGCAGCCCCGCCGTGTCGATCACCTCCACCGGTATCCCCTGCAGCGACATCCGCTCCGAGATCGCGTCCCGCGTCGTCCCCGGCTCCGCCGTCACAATCGCCCGCTCCCGTTCCAGCAGCCGGTTGAACAGCGACGACTTGCCCGCATTCGGCCGCCCCACAATCGCCAGCGAAAATCCCTCCCGCAACACGCGCCCCCGCGCATACGTCCCCGTCAGCTGCTCCAGCTCCGCGCGGATCCCTTCCACCCGCGCGGCGATCTCCTCAGCCGTCATCAGGTCAAGATCGTCCTCCGCAAAGTCCACCCCCGCCTCCAGCCCCGCGATCAGCCCGATCAGCTCCTGCTTGACCGGCCCCATCGCCCGCGCCACCGACCCGCCCAGCTGCGCCGCCGCCAGCCGCGCCTGCCCCATCGTCTGCGCCGCAATCAGATCGTTTACCGCCTCGGCCTGCGTAAGATCCAGCCGCCCGGAAAGAAACGCCCGCTCAGTAAACTCACCCGCCCGCGCCAGCCGCGCGCCGTTTCGCAGGCACGCCCGCACCACCCACTCCAGCAGCACCGGCGCCCCGTGCACCGAGATCTCCACCACATCCTCCGCCGTATAGGAGTGGGGCGCTCCAAACAGCGTCACCACCGCCTCATCGATCACCTTCCCGCCCTCTTCCAGCAGCTCGGCAAATCGCGCCCGCCCCGGCGCCAGTCCGCGCCGCACCCGCAGCAGCGGTGCCGTCACCGCCTGCGCCGCCGGCCCCGACACCCGCACCACGCCGATCCCGCCCCGCCCTGCGGGCGTTGCAATCGCCACGATCGTGTCACTCTCATGCATCATGCGTCACAACAAAAGCCCGTCATCCTGAGCGCAGCTTTTCGCGCTTTTGCGACAAACAAAGTTGAAGGACCTCGAAGAAGCTCATTCAGCCTCAGTACTCGAGGACATCTCTCCCACTGAACTCAGTAGCGCCTCCCGATGGTAAGGCCGTCGGGCTCAGCCGCACATGAAAAAGGCTTCGCAGCCCAGGCCGCGAAGCCTTCCAGACGAACTATCCAGCTACAGCGCCGGCACCGTCACATCCTGCCCTGCCTGGATGTGATCCGGGTTCGAGATACCGCTCGCCTCCGCAATCTTGGCGTACTGGTTCGGATTGCCATAGAACAGCTTGCTGACCTTGCTCAGGTTGTCCCCCGGCTGAATCGTGTACTTTTGCTCGTCGCCCCCGGTCACCGTAATCTCATGCTTCAAATCCGCATACTGCGGATCGACCGCCTTGATCGCGTCCCACACCCGGTTCAACACCACCTTGGACGGCACCTGCGCCACCAGGTGATACTGCTCACCCACCAGCTCCGAGCCCACAAACTTGGCCCCGTACGGTTCAAACTCCTTAATCGTGTCTACGACCGGTTGATACTTTGCCTGCAACGCCTGAAAATCCGCCATCAAAAACTCTCCTTGTCCCTACTGCTCTTGCCTATGAACCCTCACCAAAACTCCGAAGCTATCGCACGCCCCTCGACCTAAAGGAACTTGCCCAGGATCTGCCCCGCCATCCCGCCAAACCCGCTGCTCGGCGGCGCCGTCGTCCCGCCATTGGTGAAGTGCGCCATCACCACCGGCAGCGCTGTCGCCAACCCCACCTTCACCATCTCGGGCGACATCCCGGTCCGTTCCGCAATCTTCTCGATAATTCCCGACCCGCCCAGGCCCTGCTGCACCTGCTGCGGGCTCGTCGGCTGCCCCGTCGCCACGGACTGCGGGTCCACACCGTTCTGCTGCATGTGGTTCATCAGTCCGCCCAGTCCGCCCGGATGCTCCTCCAGCGCCTGCAGCAGTCCTCCCGCCACCCGGCCGTTGTTGCCCTGCTCGCCCGACTGACCGGCCATCGACTCGATCGTGTCCAGAAGTCCCATATATCTCGCACCTCGAAGCTTTAGAAGGCGAGAGCGCTCCCGGTGCCGCCTGACCGCATGCGATTTACACAAAGTTATCCGTGATCACCGCCGCACCGCCCACGCCAGCCCATCCGGCGTTCCTCCCGGCAGGACCTTGCCCACCACCTGCATCGTCTTCAAGTCCACCACCGAAACCCAGTTGTCCGGCGAGCACGAAACGAACGCCCGCGCGCCATCCGGCTCGATCAGTACCCCCGCCGCGCCCGTCCCCACCGCCACCCGGCTCACCATCCGCTTCTCCCCCACATCCACCACGCTCAACTCCCCGCTCTTCTGCCGCGAGATCACCGCCCGCCTGCCATCCGGCGTGAACCGCAGCCGATTCGCTGAAACCACCCCCAGATCCAGCGTCTCCGTTAGGGTCCGGCTTTTGAAATCCACCACCGAAACCGTTCCTTCCACCGCGTTCGCCACCCAGATCGTCCGCGGATCGCCATTCTCATCTGCCAGCACGTCAAACCCCTCCGGATACCCGCCCACCTTTACTTGGGTCTCCATCCAGTCCGGCGCCTGCGGCCCACCCTTGCCGCGCGTCACCAAACCGCCTTGCTTCGAGAGCTTCGCCGGAAACTCATCCCCCGGCTTCACCGCCATCTCTTCCATCAGGCTCAGCGTCCCTGACCCCACGTTCACCGCCACCACCTTCTTCCCGTCCCTCGACACCCACAGCATGTGCGTCCCCACCTGTCCCGTCCCCAGCACCCAATCCACCGTCTCCGTCCCCGGGTCCAGCCGCCCGATCAGCTTCGACCGCTCCGCCGTAAAATACGTTCCGCCCGCCGCGACGAACAACCCATGCGGCCCCCACAGCGCGCCCAGGTCGATGGTCTTCACCACCCTCTGCCCCAACAGGTCCACAACCGTAATCGTGTGCTCCGACCCATTCAGATAGTTCGACACCCACGCCGTCCGCCCATCCTCCGACGCGATCACCTCGTGCGGCTCCGGCCCCACCGGAATCTTCGCCACCACCTGCAGCGTCGTCGGATCAACAATCGCCAGCGCCATGTCCTTCTTCGCCAGCACCAGCAGCGCTGTCTGCGGCGTCGCCTGAGAGCTCGCCTGCGCCTGCGCTATCCCCCCCACCATTTCAGTCACCATTCCTGCCATCACCCCCGCCAACACCACACCCCATACCCAACCTCGCATTCCGCCGCCTCCGCTTCCAATCAGATGCCCTCGCCGCCTCCGGTGAAATTCAACTGCGACCCGGCCATTGCCCCGCATCCTACCTCGCATGTCTAATCCCTACGACGCGATCATCATCGGCACCGGCGCCGGCGGCGGCCCGCTCGCCCTCCAGCTCGCCAACGCCGGCAAGCGCATCCTCATCATCGAGCGCGGCCCCTTCCTTCCCCAGGAAAAGCTCAACTGGTCCACCTCCGCCGTCTTCCTCGCCAACCGCTATCACACCCGCGAGACCTGGCACGACAAGGACGGCAAGGACCTCCACCCCCAGCAGGCCTACTTCGTCGGCGGCCAGACCAAAGTCTACGGCGCCGCCATGTTCCGCATGCGCGCCGAGGACTTCGGCGTCATCCACCACCAGGGCGGCATCTCACCCGCCTGGCCCATCTCCTATGCTGACCTCGAGCCCTTCTACACCCAGGCCGAGGAGCTCTTCCACGTCCACGGCTCGCTCGGCGCCGCGCCCGCCATCCCCGGCGGCTTCGGCTCCAGCTTCGACCCCACCGAACCCTTCCACTCCAAACCCTACCCTTTCCCCGCGCTCTCCAACGAACCCCGCATGGCGGCCGTCGAGTCCAGCGTCCGCGCCCTCGGCGTCAATACCTTCCCCATCCCGCTCGGCCTCAAGCGCGACGAATCCGACCCCCTCGCCTCCAAATGCGTGCGCTGCGACACATGCGACGGCTACCCCTGCCTCGTCCACGCCAAATCCGACGCCGACATCAACTGCATCCGCCAGATTCTGCACCTGCCCAATGTCACGTTGATGACAAACACCCGCGTCATCCGCCTCCTCACCAACCCCAACGGCACCGCCGTCACCTCCGTCGAGGTCGAACACTCCGGCCCGCAAGCTCATACCACCTCCGAACCCCCCGCCGCTACCCCCGAAAAAGGCCTCGCCCGCTACGAAGCCAATCTCTTCTGCCTCTGCGCCGGCGCCGTCAACTCCGCCGTCATCCTGCTCGCCTCCGCCTCCGACACTCACCCCCGCGGCCTGGCCAACGCCTCCGACCAGGTCGGCCGCAACTTCATGTACCACCAGGCCGACGCCCTGCTCGCCCTCGGCCTCCAGTCCAACCCCGACGCCTATACCAAAACCTGGGGCACCAACGACTTCTACCTCCGCGACCCCGATCCCGCCTACCCCTTCCCGCTCGGCCAGGTCCAGCCCGTCGGCAGCTTCCACCACGAGATGATGAAGTCCGACGCCCCGCCCCTCACCCCCGGCTTTGTCCTCGAAACCATGAAGCACCACGCCGTCCCCTGGTGGCTCACCACCGAAGACCTCCCCGACGCCAACAACCGCGTCACCCTCGAAAACGCCACCCCCTCCTCCATCGCCGCCTCCGTCCTCAGCCCCACCCCCAGCCTTGCCGGCCCCCATCCCTCCGGCGACACCGACCCCGTCCACGCCCTCGGCCAACCGCCCGCCGACAACCAGACCGGCGAGGTTTCCATCGCGCCTCCCGGCCGCATCCGCCTCAGCTACACCCCCAACAACGTCAAATCCTTCGACCGCCTCAAGGACCGCTGGGTCGACACTCTCAAGCGCGCCGGTCACGCCCAGACCTCCATCCCACTCCACGCCTACTTCAAAAAACGCATCCCGCTCGAGGGCGTCGGCCACCAGAACGGCACCTGCCGCATGGGCGCCCACCCCGACTCCAGCGTGCTCGACCCCCACTGCAAAGCCCACGCCCTCGACAACCTCTACGTCGTCGACGCTTCCTGCTTCCCTTCCGCCTCCGCCGTTAACCCCTCCCTCACCATCATCGCTAACTCGCTCCGCGTCGCCGCCCACCTGCTCGCCACACGCCTCACCTGACCCACTCCCCTCAACTGAACCAATCCTCCCACACCAATCTCGAACTTTTTCTCACCCGGGAGAATCCGCCTCCCCGCGCCCTCCGTACAGCAGATGGAACCTCAATACTGAACCCCTTGCATCTGCTGCATCTCTGCGCCTTCCTTGCATCGCGAAGAGGCGGTTATGATCTTCGCGACAATATCCCGAAAACCATAACCGCCTCCCATTTTCTCTTCCATCGCCCGTAGGCCAAGTACCTTACACTCACGTCTTCCTACGCGCATCGCCAATAAACCACATTTCTCCGATTGGCCCCAGAATTGCACGTAACTCTTCGTCACACGGGAGGAACTTCCTTGAAAGAACAGCTACGCGCCCTTGCCGCACTTTTCGCACTCACACTCGGTCTCGCCGGTATGGCGATCGGACAAGCCACCAGCGGAGACCTCGTCGGAGTCGTAAAAGACGCCTCAGGCGCCCTCCTCCCCAACGCCACCGTCACCGTTAAGGCGGAGTCCACCGGCGTCACCACCACCACCGTCTCCGGCGCCGCCGGTGAGTTCCGCGCCAGCAATCTGCTGCCCGACAAATATGATGTAAGCGTCACCGCCTCGGGTTTCCAGCCCTCCACCGTGCGCGGAGTCCTCATCGAGCTCAACAAGACCTCGACCGAAAACGTCACCATGTCCATCGGTGCCACCACCACCGTCGAAGTTTCAGCCGACGCCGGCGTGGTCCTCGATACCACCTCTGAAAACCTCTCGCAGACCTTCTCCGAGCGTGAGCTTGCCGACCTGCCCTCCGCCACCGTCGGCCTCGGCGTGCTCAACGTCTCGCTGCTCAGCCCCGGCGTTGCATCCTCAGGCGGCGTAGGCATCGGCACCGGCCCCTCGGTCGGCGGCCAGCGCCCCCGCAACAACAACTACACCATCGAAGGCATCGACAACAACAGCAAGAGCGTCACCGGGCCGGTCCTCTACATCCCCAACGACTCCGTCGGCAGCTTCACCCTTATCACCAACCAGTTCTCGCCGGAGTTCGGCCACTCCTCAGGCGGACAGTTCAACGTCGCTATCGCCTCCGGCACCAACCACTTCCACGGCAAGCTCTGGGAGTACAACCAGAACCGCAACTACAACGCCGCTTCCGGCATCGCCGGCGGCAAGATCTTCCCGCTTCCCCGCTACGACTTCAACCGCTACGGCGGGCAAGTCGGCGGCCCGGTGATCAAGGACAAACTCTTCTTCTTCTTCAGCTATGAGCGTCAGGAGACCGGCACCAGCAGCAGCTACTATCTCTGCACCCCGACCGCTGCGGGTCTCACCACCCTCGGTGGCCTCGGAGGTACCTACGGCTTCAATGCCACCAACCTCGCTCAGTACCTCAAGTACACTCCTGCCGCCAACTATGCCGGCGGCGCTCAGGTCACGGGCACCAACGATAACGCTTGCTTTGATCAGTCGAGCGGTGGCCAGTACCTCACGGTGTATCAGGGCACGTCGCAGACCAGCCCGACAGGGCCCTTCGGCTCCGGAGCCAGCACACAGATCCCCTTGGGCAACTACCAGGTCAACTCGCCTTCGTTCACCAACTTCGACGCGCTGACCACCGGCTTTGACTACACCATCACGTCCCACGATACCTTCCGGGGTCGGTATGTTCACAACACTTCCGGAACCCCGGACACTGCCGCGGCTCTCCCCGTCTTCTTCCAGACCTTGGCGCCGCGCGAGAACCTCATCTCCCTCAGCGAGTTCCATACCTTCACTCCGAACCTCACCAATGAGTTCCGCCTGGGGTATAACCGTTCCTCCAGCATCACACCGGCAGGTCCCTACACCTATCCCGGACTTAACGCCTTCCCCAACCTTGTCTTCGTCAAGGATCTCGACAGCATCCAGTACGGCCCGGACGGCAACGCTCCCCAGTCCGGGATCCAGAACCTCTACCAGGTGGTGGACGACGTCAGCTACGTCCGGGGCAAGCACACCATCAAGGTCGGCTTCGACGGTCGCAAGTACATTGCGCCCCAGACCTTTACCCAACGGGTTCGCGGCGACTATGAGTACAACTACCTCACCGAGTTCCTCCACGACCTCGCTCCCACTTCTTTTGGTCAGCGCTCCACCGGCAACGTCATCTACTACGGCGACCAGACCGCGCTCTACGGCTATGGAAACGATACCTGGCGCATCAGCCCCACCGTCACCATCAACGCCGGCCTCCGCTATGAGTTCACCTCCGTCCCGACCGGTGAGCGTGCGCAGTCTCTGAACAGCGCCGCCTCCGTGCCCGGCCTGGTCAACTTCTCCGCCCCCCAGCCCACTTACACCAGCTTTGCCCCGCGCTTCGGCGTGGAGTGGGCGCCAGACTCCAAGACGTCGATCCGAGCCGGCTACGCTATCGCCTATGACGTGCTCTTCGACAATCTGGGACTCCTCTCCTTCCCGCCCCAGTACTCGTCCACCAACACCGTGGGCTCCACGCCCGGTATTGCGAACCCAGGCGATCCCAACTTCCTCGCTAACGGCGGCCTGCCCGCTGGGGGAACTGGCATCGCGCAGTTCTGCAACACGGGCACTGGACCGGGTACCGCCGTTCCTTGCGTTCAAAGCTTGGCTAAGCAACGGGCTGCCACCTCCGCCTTCCTGCCCAATCAGGTCACGCCTTACGCCGAAACCTGGAATCTGACGATCCAGCGCACCATCGGGTCGTCCTACACCGCTTCCGTCGGATACCTCGGAACGCGCGGCATCCATCTGGCCACTCAGGACCAGATCAACGTGCAGCCCAAGGTAACGACTGCCAACCAACTGCCCACCTCGCTCGTCGGGGGAACAACCATCGCCACACCGCTCACCGGAGTCAACACCCTTGGCTCGATCCAGGCACTCTCCAGGATCGTGCCGGCTTGGGCAGCGGCCGGGTTTACCAATCCGATCACCTCCTATCAGCCCTATTCGCAATCCGACTACAACGGTCTGATCGCAAACATTCAGCGCCGTTTCCAGAACGGCTTCCAGCTCAACGCCTCCTACACCTGGTCGAAGACGATGGACGACGCTACCGCCGAGGTCTTCGCTACCGTCCTGACCCCCCGCCGCCAGCAGAACTCGCAGTGCATCTCATGCGACTACAGCCGCTCCGCCTTGGACCGCACGCACCGCTTCTCGCTCGAGGCGCTCTACGACCTGCCGATTTACAAGCATTCCAACAACTTCATCCTCAAGAACGTTATCGGGAACTGGCAGGTCTCTCCGATCTACATCTATGAGTCTCCCGAGTACGCCACCGTTCTTTCCGGTGACAACGCCAACCTCAACGGCGACAGCGCGACCGCCATCGACCGTCCGATCGTCAATCCGTTCGGCGTCAAGGGAACTTCCTCCACGGTTCTTCCGCAGTACAGCACCTCGCTTGCAACGCTTTGCACCCCTCCGGCCGTGCAGTGCGCCGCGAACACCGTCGGCTACGTCGCGACCAATCCGAATGCGTACTACATTCAGGCTGGCCCCGGCACTCTGCCCAACGCCTCCCGCAACACGCTTCCCATCCGTCCCATCGACAACCTCGATGCGTCGGCTCTCAAGCGTATTACGCTCTTTGAGCACTACTCGTTCGAGCTCGGTGCCGAGGCCTTCAACGTCCTCAATCACGCGCAATACATCCCCGGCCAGCTGGACAACATCAACAGCACCGGCTTCACCGCCACCTACTCCTATCAAACGGTAGGAACCGCCAACTTCAATCAACCGCAGAAGGTCTTCACCAACAACGCCCGTTCTGTACAGCTCTCGGGCAAGTTCACCTTCTAACGCTCTAAACCACCACCGTCGAAAGGGCGCTCTTCGGAGCGCCCTTTCTCGTTCCTCAGATCCTGTGGAACGCTGTGGAAATCGTCCGTTCCGCAAGCCCTTGGTCCAGACCTAACCACCATGCTTTGAAGATTTTGCGCAAGAAACAGGGGGGAAGGGGAGTCCCACGTTGATTACGCCGCGACAGCCGCTCCGCAGCATCCCTCCCGTTCGCCCCGCCCACCATTTATCATCGAAGAGACATGCCTGACGACCTCTTCCCAGAAGATCCCCAAGCCCCCGATTCCCAGAACCTGAGCCAGCAGGCGAACTCCAACACCCCGCCCCCCGCCGGCTCCCCGCCCGACGGCGGCTCGAACGTCCAGGGACGCGGCGCCCTCAACATGGGCTCCATCAACATCGAGGAGGAGATGCGCCGCTCCTACCTCGACTACTCCATGTCCGTCATCATCGGCCGCGCCCTCCCCGACGTCCGCGACGGCCTCAAGCCTGTCCACCGCCGCATCCTCTACGGCATGCAGGAGATGGGCCTCCAGTACAACAAAAAGTACACCAAGTCGGCCAAGGTCGTCGGCCACGTCATGGGTAACTACCATCCCCACGGCGACTCCGCCATCTACGACACCATGGTCCGCCTCGCCCAGCCCTTCTCCCTCCGCTACCTCATGGTCGATGGCCAGGGCAACTTCGGCTCCGTCGACGGCGACCCCCCCGCCGCCATGCGTTACACCGAATCCCGCCTCACCCGCATCGCCGGCGAAATGCTCGCCGATATCGACATGGACACCGTCGACTTCGTCCCCAACTACGACGAGTCCACCCTCGAACCCGCCGTTCTCCCCGCGCGCATCCCCAATCTCCTCGTCAACGGCTCCTCCGGCATCGCCGTCGGCATGGCCACCAACATCCCCCCTCACAACCTCACCGAGGTCCTCAACGCCGCCATCGCGCTGCTCACCCGCGCCAAAGACGAGACCAAGTCCGACCTCGACCTCTGCCTCGAGCACGTCCTCGGCCCCGACTTCCCCACCGGCGGCACCCTCTTCGGCCGCACCAACATCCCGCAGGCCTACCGCACCGGCCGCGGCCGCTTCATGATGCGCGCAAAATGCCGCATTGAAAACATCTCCGGCGGCCGCCAGGCCATCATCGTCAACGAGATTCCCTACCAGGTCAACAAGACCAAGCTCATGGAGCGCATCGCCGAGCTCGTCAACGAGGGCGTCATCACCGACATCGCCCGCGACGAGTTCCGCGACGAGTCCGACCGCGACGGCATGCGCATCGTCATCGGCCTCAAGCGCGGCGCCGAGCACCAGATCGTCCTCAATCAGCTCCACAAGCACACCCAGATGCAGGAGTCCTTCTCCATGATCTTCCTGGCCGTCCACAACGGCCAGCCCAAGGAGCTCCCGCTCGACCACGCCATCCGCGCCTTCCTCGACCACCGCCAGGACGTCGTCCGCCGCCGCACCGCCTTCCTCCTCGCCAAGGCCCGCGACCGCGAGCACATCCTCCTTGGCTACCAGATCGCCCTCGACCACCTCGATCAGGTCATCCGCATCATCCGCCAGTCCAGCTCCCGCGCAGACGCCCGCGAGAACCTCTTCGCCTACTTCTCCAACCGCGCCATCACTCTCCGCGGCACCGAGCTTCGCGGCATCACCCTCGACCCCACCAAATACGGCATCGACCCCAATCTCCTCCCCCTCGCCCCCGCCGTTCCCGGACAAGCCACCACCGCCGCCACCCTCATCCTCTCCCTCCGCCAGATCGACGCCATCCTCGAGCTCCAGCTCTACCGCCTCACCCAGCTCTCCATCGATGAGCTCCTCCGCGAGCTCGCTCAAATCCGCGACAACATCGCCGAGTACGAGTCCATCCTCGCCTCCGCCGCCAAGCTCCGCCGCGTCATCGCCCAGGAGCTCACCGACATCCGCGACCGCTACGGCGACCCCCGCCGCACCCTCATCCTCGACGAAGCCGCCGACCTCGAGCTCGAGGACCTCATCGCCGACGAGCAGGTCGCCGTCACCGTCTCCAACACTGGCTACCTCAAGCGCACCCCCATCTCCACCTACCGCCAGCAGCGCCGCGGCGGCACCGGCCGCATCGGCATGAAGACCCGCGACGAGGACTTCGTCGCCCAGCTCATCATCGAATCCACCCACTCCTACCTGCTCTGCTTCACCAACACCGGCCGCGTCTACTGGCTCAAAATCTACGAAGTCCCCGACGTCGGCATTACCGGCAAAGGCAAGGCCATGGCCTCGCTCGTCGACCTCCAGGCCGGCGAAAAAGTCGTCACCATCCTCCCCGTCAAGAACCTCTCCGAGGAAGGCAAGAACATCCTCTTCGCCACCCGCAACGGCACCGTCAAGAAGACCCCCCTCAAGGACTTCTCGAACGTGATGTCCCGCGGCATCATCGCCATCAATATCGATAAGGACGACGAGCTCATCACCGCCCGCATCACCGACGGCCAGCAGATCATCTTCCTCGCCACCCACGACGGCATGGCCATCCGCTTCAACGAGCAGGATCTCCGCCCCATGGGCCGCCCCGCCACCGGCAACCGCGGCATCAACCTCCGCAAGGGCGACTTCGTCATCGGCGCCGCCGTCACCCCATCCCCCGCCTCCCGCGAAGCCCAGCGCCGCGAGCGAGCCGCCGCCCTCGGCCTCACCCCCCAGCTCGAAGCCGTCATCGGCTCCGCCACTTCCAATGATGCGGGTGCCCCGCGTCTCGCCTCTGAGACGTGGGATGGACAGCCAACCCAGGCATCACCCGTCCCCCCACCCATCGCCTCCATCGCCCCCCGCGCCTCCGCCCCCGACGGCCAGGAGATCCTCGGCTCCGACACCCAGCAGACCCTCGACCCCGCCGCCCAGGCCAAGCTCGACAAGCTCGACGAGAAGCTCGGCCTCACCCCCTGCCTCATCCTCACCGTCTCCGAGAACGGCTTCGGCAAGCGCACCGACGTCGACCGTTACCGTCTCCAGTCCCGCGGAGGCACCGGCGTCATCAACATGAAGACCGGCGCCAAAACCGGCAAGGTCACCTCCATCCAGCTCGTCGACGACACCACCGAAATGATGCTCATCTCCCAGTTCGGCAAGATCATCCGCATCGACACCAAAACCGTCCGCTCCGCCGGCCGCTCCACCTCCGGCGTCAAGCTCCTCGACCTCGACCCCGACGACAAGGTCGCCGCCGCCATGACCATCCCCCCCGAAGACCCCAAAACCCAACCCGAAAACGGGGCGCTGCTGCAGTAGAACGCTGAGGTTGTCGCGGAAAGTCCTTGCCGGTTCCGCGGTGCAAAGCTAACATAGCGCAGTCCCCCACAGAGAGGCCAATGATCACTCAACAGCAACTTGGCACACTCGTGGTTCGTCAGGTCATATTCCACGACGTCCCAAATTCACCTCGTCGTGGCGCCGGAAAAGAGCCGACCCTCTCCGAGATCGAGACGACTCTTGAACCAGATCGCAAGAAGCTGCTGCGAGACAAACTTGTCGACGTGATCGGGTCGAGTAAGTCTTGGCCGGTCCTCTTTTCACCAGTCACATCCTCATCCGTGCCTAAGGAAGTTAGGGCCTTGACGCGCGCTCGGGGAATTAGTGATTTTGTTGGCGCCTCTCAGCGTCTCGCGATGGAACTATTCGATAAGCAGGGCGGGTCCGTATCTTCCGGGTTGCTATGTGCTATCGACGTCGCGATCGATTCACGGCCTGGAATAGCCTTCATGAAGTTAGAACGAGAGGAGGGCGCTCAATTGACGCTGAGTGGCGCAACCGGTAAGAAGACTTTCTCAATGAAGGTGCTCGATGATTTGGTCTTGACGCAAGGAACCCGTCTGTTCAAATCCGCTCTATTCCTCCGCACAGGAGCGGGAGACGAGGATTTCGATTCGGTAGTGTGCGACAGCCAGGGAGCAGGGCGTTCCAGCGACGATCTAGCGCAATTTTGGATGAAGTTCTTAGGCTGTTCGTTCGTAGAAAACCCAAGGCTAAGTACGCAAAACTTCTTCAATGCGACTGTCACGTTTATCAATCAGTCGGTGACAGATCCAGTCGAAAAGAGCGACGTCTACGACGCGCTGCATTCAGAGTTGCGTTCGAACAAACCTTCCTTTTCCCCAAGGCGATTTCTGGAAGATCATCTGCCAGCGGCATATCGTAGGCAGTTCAGAGACCACCTTCTTGGCGACAGCATCCCTATGTCTGCTTTTGTGAAAGACCTCCAGGATATTAACAATAAGCTCAAGAGACATGTGTACATGACCAGATCGGGTGCGATGGTTTCAGTTCCAGAAGCACACCTGGAAGTCATCGAGGTGACGGAAGAAAGCATTCTGATCCGTGATACGGTTTCTCGCGTCAAGTGAGTACCCTTGACGAGGTTCGGAAGCTCTGGATTGAGGAAGAGCCCAAATACGCCGAGTATGGATTTTTGCTGGCGGATAGGCTTCGCTTTGCTTTGAAAAAAGCTGGCGTTTGGTTCGAAATCTCGCACCGCCAGAAAAGCATCGACAGCTTGATTAAGAAGCTTATCAAGAAGCCCCAACACCGCTACGAAACAATCCCGGACAAAGTGGGTGTCAGGGTGGTCGTTCGGTATCGGTCAGATCTCGATGTGATCATTCCAATTGTTCAAAACGCTCTTCATTGCGGACCGATTGACAGAAAATCGCCTTCAACCGAAAGCTTAGGGTATCTTAGCGTACATGTAGACTTCGCACGTCTCAAGGAGTCAGACCCTGAACAGCGCCGTTTTCCGGTCAACGCCTTCTGGGCGGAATTGCAGTTGCGAACTCAAGCTCAACACTTGTGGTCCGAGATGTCGCACGACAGCATCTACAAGAACGAACAAACCATTTTCTTGTTGCCTGATGATGTTAAAAGGCGTGTAAACCTGATGTCAGGGCAAATCGAAATCGCAGACCGTGAATTTGATCGGCTCGCAAGAGAGACAAGGGCCTCGCGCGAGGCGGAAATTCTACGTTTCCTTGAACCCTTTTTTTTCCGTCTTGCATCAGCGCGTTACGATGTCGAACTCTCCTTGCAGATCCTAAGCATCGTTCTACCGTTGTTCAAAGAGGATGTGCCGACTTTGGAAGCTCACGTAAGCTCCTTCCTACAGGGTCATTCGGCGTTTCTAGAAAAACGCTACACGATGGCTCAGGAAGAGGGCGCAACACAGGTGTCACCGCTCTTCTTCCAACCCGAGGCACTCCTAATATATGAACGCCTGGCTGATGACGAAATTGGTCTTCGTGAAGCATGGAGAGTGGCGCTGCCTGAAAACGAACTTGAAAAGCTAGCCAGAGACTTCGGCTTCAGCTTCGTTTGAGGGCGGGGTGGCCCATGCATTGGGTGCCCCATTCATCGCGCCTTAGTCTCATGCGATGAGTGGGTATTCGCGCCACGCGCGAACCCGTCCATCTCCCCCAACATCCTCTCCCGCAAGACCCGGTTCGCCCGCGTCTGATACCCCTGCCCATCCTTCTTCAGCCACGCGATCACATCCGCATCCAGCCGCAGGATCACCGCCCGTTAGAGCTGCGCGACCATCTCCTGAACCGTCAGCCCATCCTGCCACTCATGACGTTGCCGGGTGTAGTCCCCGGTCCCACTCCGGTAGGTTCTCAGGAAGCGCGCGGGCTTCCAGGCCCGCGCCCGGCCGGCTCCCACCCGCCTCATCCGCTATCGGCTTGGATAACTGTGCTCCCTGGCCCTCACGCCGCCGCCGCCGGCAAGTCGAATCCTCCCCGGGTATACTGCTCCTCTTTGGGATTCGACCAGTACCACGAACCGCCCGACGAACTCTCCAGCGACACCCGCACCTTCGCCCGCATCATCACCTCGCTCACCGAAGAGGCCGAAGCCATCAGCTGGTACGAGCAGCGCATGTCCGTCGAGAAGGACAAGGACGCCAAGGCCATCATGCTCGACGCCCAGGGCGAGGAGTTCAAGCACTTCGGTATGAACCTCGAGTTCCTCCTCCGCAAAAAGCCCAAGTGGAGCACCATCCTCAAAGGAATCCTCTTCCAGGAGGGAGACATCGTCGAGCTCGGCGAAGCGGCGGAGAAAGCCGCCGACAAGGACTGACCTTCAGCCTGCCACTCCCGGCAGGTGGCTCACACGTCGTAGCCCCGCGGGCGGGACACCATACTCATTCCCGCTACTCTCCCTGCATCTTCCCCAACATCCTCTCCCGCAGAATCTGGTTAGCCCGCGTCTGATACCCCGCCCCATCCTTCTTCAGCCATGCCAGAACATCCGCATCCAGCCGCAAAAATCACCGCCTCCCGCCAGCGGGTCGGTGCTAGTATGCTTCCACTCCACTCAGCGAGCACACCTCATGAGCGAACTGCAGATCCGCATCTTCGACGGAACCCGCCAGCCCTTCGCCGCGCCCGCCAACTTCCGCGTCGTCATCACGGACGGAAGCGGCCAGCAGCACCTCGATCAGTACTTCAATAAGAACGTCATTCTCGTCACCGATCTTCCATCCTTCGATAATGAGAATGACAACTACTCTGTCGTGGTCACGGCGGATAAATATCAGGACGTCGGCTACCAGCCCGTCCTTTTGTCGCATGACGTTCTCACCACGCTTGACCTCATGCTCATCAGCAAAGCGCCCGGCTTCTCCTTCGTCAACGCCCGCTGGCCGGCGGCCAAAGGCGCATACCCATTTCTGTCACTCTCGAACGAGGACCCGGCCGCTGCCGAGGCTCGCTATGAGAACCTCATGGAAGCCGAACTCCCCCTCGCCGGCTTCCTCAACATCGCCGCAGCCATGAGCCAGATCGTCTTGCCCCAGAACACCCCGCTCGACTACCTCAAACTCCTCTACTGGGACGGCGACTACGCAAACGCCAAACCTCCAGCCCAGGACCGGTTCTTCGCCTGGTGCGATAAGGCACTCGTCAACCAGGTCAGGCAGGCTGTTCAAGCTGGCACCTTCGTGCCTGCGCCCTACGTCCTCCATCCCGGCGCGACCAACAGCTGGAAGCAGGTCAGGTTCGGCGAGGCCAACGTCCAGCTCACCTTCCACGAAAACGCCGTGCATCCCGACAACCCGGACTGGATCATCGTCGAACCTGACATCGACTACTACCGGAACCCCGTCAACCACATCTTCCTGGAAGTCCTGCCCAACATCGTCACCCACCACCTGACCGACCCGATCATGGTCTATGTCCTTCGCTGGATCGCCGGTCGCACCCTGCAGACTCCTGAATTCTCCCCGCTGTACACCCTGACTTAGTCCATCTCTTCCACCCGCCAGAACTCCCTCAAAACCCTGAGCAAAATCGCAAGTCAAGCCCCCGGACTCGCCCCCTGCTCCGCAACCCATTTCCTTTGAGCTGCTTACACCACGAATTTTGTTGGCACAATCACCCTGCCGCGCCCCTACAATAGAAACAGGACGAGATCCATCTCTTCTCTCAGCGCTATAGGCCTTCCTGTAGATACAGACCTAACCCCTATGTTTTGAATATTTTGACTCTAAACAGGGGGAGGGGGGGTATCCCACCCTTAGACAAAGAAGTGTGGCACGAATGAGCTCAGGTTGTCGGTGATCGGTCCCGCCGACTCGCGGATTCCCAGCCCCGAGCAGTCCTGGTCGATCATCCACAAGCCCAGCACCGCATGCCTCGGCGCCTGCCCCGCCCCGCTGAACACCGCCGCCGGCGCAATCGCCTGGCGTATGAACGGCCCCTCCCCGTACGGCCCCGGAGTCTCAATCGACCGCGCATTCGGCTGGATGATCGAGATGTTCGCGCCCTCTCGCGAGTGCAGCGGCTTGCGAACATACGACGCCAGCTCCCCCCGGTCCCCATGGTTCTCAAAAAACGCCGGCAGCAGCAGCGGGTGGTTCGGATACAGCTGCCACAATACCGGCAGGATCCCCTTGTTCGAGAGCAGCAGCTTCCAGATCGGCTCGATCCACGTGACCGAGCGGTAGGTTTCAAGCGCGTGCGGCCCAAACTCCTCCGCCAGCATCGCCTCCCACGGGTACAGCTTGAAGATGGACGAGATCTGGTTCTCGCTCGGCTCCGTATCCACGAAGCACAGCCGCTCCGGGTTCCAGCCAATGTCCTGCAGCGCGATGTGCCGGGTCTGCAAGCCGGCCTGCTCCGCCGTGTCGCGGAGATACGTCACGGTGAGCAGATCCTCCGCCACATCCTTGGCGATGGCCGGGTCCGGCTCTGCGAACTCGAGCGCCGCAAAATAGACCGGCTGCGTCAGGTAGTCGGCCACATCCTTCCATTTCGCGATCAGCCGATCATGGATGGAGTTGAACTGGTCCGGCTTGGAGAAGCCAGCGAGCGCGGCCAGATCGTGCGTGCGATCTTCCAGCCACGACCATTGGATGACAGCGGCTTCAAGCAGCGCCGTCGGCGTATCAGCGTTGTACTCGAGCAGCTTGGGCGCTTCGCCGCTCGATGCCCCCGCCCAGCTGATGTCGAAGCGCCCATAGATCGCTGGTGGCTCCTGGTTCCAGGCCCATTCGATCAGCGGCACCGCTTCGGCCGGAATGGCCAGCTCGGCGTAGCGCTGCTGATCGATGACGTGTTGGGCCGCGGCCAGGCACATCGTCTGCAGCTCGTTCCCGGCTGCTTCAAGTGTGTCGATCTCGGTCGCGGAAAACTGGTACGCCGCGGACTCATCCCAGTACGGCTGCGGCGCCATAGCGGCCGGCGAGTGGAAGGTAAGCCCCTGCTGCTCGACTACCTGCTGCCAGTTGCTGCGCGGCGTAAGCGTGACTCGCTTCATTCTCCACCACCACCTTCGCCGGAGCCGCCGCCGTGGGTGGAGCCGAACCCCCCGCGTGTGGTGGAGGAAGCGTAGGAGTGTCCGGCGATCGGCGTCGAGCTGCCGCCCGAGACGACCGAGCCAAGGCCGTAGCCGCCGATGCCGCCGTAGTAGTAGTGGTACGGAAAGATGGGCATGTAGCCGCCATGATAACCGTTGTTGAACTGCTGCTGGTTGGGAAGGTTCTTACACAGGCTGTCGTCCACCACGCGATTCTGCTCATCCACGCAGCGCTGCATCTCCGGCCGACGGCAGCCGGTCAGCAGCGACAGCGCCGCTGCGGTCAGGAGTGGTGCGCTGACGTGAAGGGAACGCTTCATGGAGTCGAGCCTTGCACGGATAAGCGTATCAGGAGCACGACCGCAGATAGGCATGTTGCCAGCATGATCAGCTGGAGTCCGCGGCTGGAACTTTGACCTTCCTCAATGCGTAGGATGGTTGTCGCCGGTAAATTCTTGTAAGAGGTTTCGCTATGTCGATGGTGCGGGGTTTGGGTGTGGCTTTGTTGCTCGCGGGCACGGTTGCCGGTGCGCAGAGTACCAGCGGCGCGGGTTCAGGCACGCTGGACGCTCGCCGCGATCAGCTCAAGAACCTGCTGGCTGAAGAGTGGGAGTACGAGCTGAAGGAGTCGCCTGAGATGGCGACCATGTTCGGCGACTACCGCTACAACGACAAGCTGAGCGACGCGTCGCTCAAGCACATCCGCGAGAGCAATGAGAAGAGCAAGCAGTGGCTGGCGCGCTTTGAAGCGATCGACACCACCGGCTTCCCTGAGCAGGAAGCCCTGAACAAGAGCCTGATGGTGCGCAACCTGACGGAGGGGATTGAAGGCTACGACCTCAAGACCTGGGAGATGCCGGTGAACCAGATGAGCGGCATCCACCTGGACATCGCGCAGTTCATTCCTATCCTGCCCTTCAACACGATGAAGCAGTATGACGACTACCTGGCGCGGCTGAAGCAGGTTTCGCGGCTGTTTGATCAAACCATCGAGGTCTGCGAGCTGGGCCGCAAGGACGGCCTGATGCCGCCGAAGTTCCTGCTCGAGAAGGTGCCGGGGCAGGCGCGGGCGATCGGCACGCCGGCCGGTGACGCCAACGTCTTTGCGTCGCCGCTGAAGAAGTTTTCCGCCGACGTCTCCGCCGCGGATCAGAAGCGTCTGCATGACCAGATTCTTGCCGTCATCGATACGCAGGTGAGGCCGGCTTACGCCCATTTCGCCGACTACGTGGAGAAGACCTACGCACCGGCGGGGCGGGCCCACGAGGGCATGTGGTCGCTGCCCAACGGCGATGCGCTCTATCGCTTTGCGATCCGCAGCTCGACTACCACGAACATGGATCCGCAGGCGATTCACGAGCTTGGCATGAGCGAGGTGAAGCGGATCGAAGCGGAGCAGCTGGCCATCGCGCAGAAGCTCGGAGGCAAGGATCTCGCGAGTTTCCGAGAGTCACTGAAGACCAACCCGAAGACCTTTCCGACCAGCGCGGACGATCTGCTGAACCACTATCGCGGCTACATCGCGCAGATGCGGCCGAAGCTGCCGGAGCTCTTCGGGCTGCTGCCCAAGGCGCCGGTGGAGGTGGTGGCCATGGAGTCATTTCGCGACAAAGAGGGCGCGGCCGCGGATTACAACACCGGCACTCCCGACGGCAAGCGTCCGGGCCGGGTGAATGTGAACACCTACGACTGGCAGCACCGCTCTCTGCTGACGGTGGAGTCGACGGCGTATCACGAGGGCATTCCAGGCCACCACATGCAGCTATCAGTCGCGCAGGAGCTGCCCAGCCTGCCGCCGTTCCGGCAGCACGCGGGCTACACGGCGTACGTGGAGGGCTGGGCGCTCTACTCGGAGCGGCTGGGCAAGGAGGTTGGCTTCTACCAGGATCCCTACTCGGACTTCGGACGGCTGAACGATGAGCTGCTGCGCGCCTGCAGGCTGGTGCTCGACACGGGTGTGCACTATAAGCACTGGACGCGGCAGCAGATGGTGGACTTCTTCCATGCGCACTCGGGCGAGGACGAGGCGGACGTGCAGGCGGAGACGGATCGCTACATCGCCTGGCCGGCGCAGGCACTGGCCTACAAGCTGGGCCAGTTGAAGATCACCGAGTTGCGTGAGCGGACGAAGGCTCAGCTCGGCCCGAAGTACGACGTGCGCAAGTTTCACGACGAGATACTGGATGGAGGTGCGCTGCCGCTGGACGTGATGGACGTGAGGGTACAGAACTGGATCGCCGCGCAAAAATGACGCCAGCGAGCTGCCCCACTGCGTGGGCGGCCAGCAGCGTGGTGACGGGTTCGAGCAGGATGCGGAAGCGCAGCTCCGCGTGGGTGATGTAGTAGGGCAGGGGGAAGAGCAGCAGGGGCAGCGCGAGCAGGATGGCGAGCGAGAACCGGCGGGCGCGGACGAGGAAGGCAAACCCGAGCAGCGCAAGCAGCGTGGTGGCGATCTCGTGCGCGGCTAGGATCGGGGCGGGGGGCTCGCTGCCGGTGCCGGTCCAGTAGCGGGCGAAGCGGCGCAGGGTGAGGCGAAGGAAGGCGTCGGGGTGAGCTTCGATCTCCTGGCGGCCGAGTGTGGATTTGGCGCGCATGTAGGCGACCTCGCCCTGCGCGGCGTAGGCGTCGAACTCGGCGCGGTTGAAGACGGGATAGATCACCGCGTCGTCGATGGCGGCGGCGCCGGGACGATTGCCCTTCCACAGCTCGAAGCCCAGATTGCTGCGCAACGGGATGAAGGCGTGCAGCACGCGCGCGTTGCGGATGGGCCACGGGGAGTAGATGGCGAGTAGAAGCAGGACGGCGAGCAGCGGATGGAGCAGCGAGGAGCGCCGCGCCTGGTAGAGGGTCCAGAGGAAGAGGGCGGCCAGGGTGAGGGCGAGAGACGGGTTGATCAGCAGGGTGATGCAGGCGGAGATGCCGATGAACGCCCAGTTGGCGTGGGTGGGCTGGCGGGCGCAGCGCAGTGCGAGAGCGAGTGAGATGGCGAGCAGCAGGAGGCAGAGGCTGGTGTCCCAGAAGACCGCGGGCAGCCAGAGGAAGGGCAGGCCGACGGCCAGGAAGGCGCCGGCGATGTTCGCTGTGAGCGGGCCGAACTCGCGCGCGGCGATGCGCACGACGATCCAGACGGTGAACACGCCGAAGCCGGCCTGGAGCAGCATGATGGCGATGGCGGAGGCCGGGCTGAAGGCGCCAAGGATGCGGAAGATGGCGGCGATGAGGAGCGGGTAGCCGGGAGCGAGGAAGGCGGACGGGCCAGTCGCGGGCGGACCCCAGGGCGAGCTCAGCCCGTGGCCCGAGAGCAGCGACTCGGCCAGGAAGCTGACTTCGCCCACGCGGTTGAAGAAGTGCGTGGCGGGCCCGGATGCGAGCTGGAAGGCGATGGCCGCGAGGCGCAACCCGGCCGCGAGCGCAAGAATGCTCTTGAGGTAGAGACCCGGTGTGGCGGCTGGCTGGCCGGTGAGGGGCATCGAGCCAAGGGTACCGTGTGGGCGGGCGCGGCCCAATGGCTCGAACTGGTCAGGCTTTTACGTCAGGGTGCTGGATGGAGCAGCAGGCGTCGGCGCGTCCGCAAAGGCAGGCGCGGGCTTCGGCGGCGGGATGGGAGGCGTCGGCGAAGACGCGCTGCGCCGCGATGAGGCCGGCGCCGAACTCTGCCCGGGCCTGCGGAACGGACTTGACCATGACCTGCTCGAGCGCGCCGATGAGGGCGATGGTGTCCATGTAGTCGAAGAAGCCGAGGTGCGCGATGCGGAAGATCTGACCCTTCATCTCGCCCTGGCCGTTGGTGATGATGGCCCCGAAGCGCGATTTCAGCTCCTTCACGAAGAGGCCGGAGTCGACACCCGGGGGCGGCAGGACGGCCGTAGCGGCGGCGGAGGGCGAGTCCGGCGCGAAGAGCGTGCAGCCCAGCGCGAGCACGGCGGCGCGGGTCATGGCGGCGATGGTCTCGGCGTTGTCGACCAGCTTGCGGCGGCCGGCGGCGATGTCTCCCGCCGGATTTTCCGGCGTGGCGGCCTGGGCCGCAATCCACTCGAGCGCGGCGCCCAGCGCGGCGATGAGTGCGACGGCGGGGGTGTAGGCGGATTCGCCGGCCCGGGCATTCTTGCGCTCCTTGCGCAGGTCGAAGTAGTAGCGCGGGTTGTAGCTGGCTTCCATGCGGTCCCAGGCGCGGGGGCCTACGGCGAGATAGCTGAGGCCGGGCGGGATCATGACGGCTTTTTGCGAGCCGCCGATGAGGACGTCGACTCCCCAGGCGTCCATGTCGAGGTGGGTGGTGCCGAGGCCGGTGATGGCGTCGACCACGAGCAGCGCCTCGGAGCCGGTTTCCTTGAGCAGCCTGGCGACGCCGGGCACGCAGTGCCGGACGCCGGTCGAGGTCTCGGTGGCCTGCATGAAGACGACGCGTGTTTCGAGCTTGAGCGCGGCTTTGACTTCGTCGAGCGAGAAGGTGTGGCCGTAGGGGGCGTGGACGACGTCGACGGCGCAGCCGAAGGCCTTCGAGAGAGCCGTCCAGCGCTCGCCGAACTTGCCGGCGGTGAGCACGAGGACGCGGTCCCCGGGCGAGGTGAGGTTCGAGACGGCGGCTTCCATGGCTCCGGTGCCGGAGGAGGAGAGGATGATGATGTCGCCGGAGTCGGTGCCGACAAACTGCTTGAGCTGGGTGAGGACGCGGGTGTAGAGGGCGCGGAACTCGGCGGTGCGGTGGTGAATGTCGGCGGCGGCCATGGCGAACTGGGCGGTGGGCAACAGCGGCGTCGGGCCGGGGGTGAAGAGGCGCGTTTTGCGGATCATGAGGTCTATTGTAGATGGGGAAGTGGGCAGTGACGAGGACCCCCTCCCCCCTCCCGGCAAAGAGAGTCAAAAATTTGAAAACAAGCAACTTAGGTCTGGCTCTCGAGAGCGGTTTGCACCAGGAAGTGTGCACAGGCGCAGGACCAGTTCTACCGGCTGCTCGCTGCGTTTTCCAGCCTGCTTACGGATGTGTTAAGGCGGCGGACCAGTAGCTGGCGCGAGCGGAGACTCGAAGGGATGGCTGCGAGGGAAGACGAACGCTGAGGACGTGGAGTCCGGGCGTGCTGACACTGGGCTGGAAGCTGAGGGTATAGCGGTTTGCGATGTCGTTGGCGAGACTGCCAAGTTGACGCTCAAGATCCTGGCGGTTGCCGAAAGAGATCGTTCCCCCTCCGGAGATGGCGGCGACCTGTGCCGCCGCGTTCGCGCGCATGGCGCGGAGCGCGTTGCCGAGGGGCTGGTCGAGGTTGATGGTGTACAGCATGGCTTCGCGGCCGGGACCGAAGTTGTAAGGAGGATTGCCCGGCGTGCCGTGAGCGAGTTGGTCTTTGAACCAGGTCTTTTCCGGCGAGAAGCTGACGCTGACCACGAGGATGCCGGTTTGACCGAGGTGGGCGAGGATGTTCTGTTCGCGGAGCTTTGAGCCGGCGTCGTTCTCCTGGCTGAGGAGCAGGAGGACGGGCCGGGGCGGGGCGGAGTCTCGCGTTGGCTCCTCGATGCTTTGCTCGAGGATGTTGATGCCGTAGTCGAGAGCGTAGTAGATGGCTGCGCCTGAGTCTCCGGGTGTGGGCTGGGTAAAGCCATCTTTCAGGTGTTCGATGTCTGGAGAGAAGGGCCAGAGATCTTCAGGCTTGCTGTCGAAGGTAAGCAGTGACGCCTGGTGTGAGGAACTGCCCATCAGGGATTCGAGCATGGTGGCCACGCCGAGATAGTTGGGGAATTGCCGTATCGCGGCTCCGCCGGTCTGCATGACGACGAGCAGACGGATGGGCTGGCGCTCGTGAGGTTCCAGGGTCAGGCGCTGGGGGACGCCATTGTCGGTGAGCTCGAAGTCGCCTGGTTGAAGCGTGTAGACCAGCTTGCCGGTTGGCTCACGAACGAGCGTGGGGACGATGACGAGGGTGCTGCTGGTGTGGATTGTCGGCGTGGTGGTCTGAGCAGGCAAGATGGTGAAGAAGAGCGCGCAGGCCAGGATGAGGAGGGGCTTGAGCATGTGTGTCCTGGTAGTTGGACGCGGACTCGACTGATCAGCAACGGGTGCAAGACATAGACAAGGAAAGAACAGGACACATCCGCGAGCGACGGGGTTGAAGCTACTTGCTAACGCAGATTCAAAAAAGGAGCCCCAGGTTCTTTGCGGCGGACCGCGCAGAACCTGGGGCTGGAGGCTAGTGGTGCGAGTGAAAACGGGTTAGCTGATAAGGCCGTTGAGGCCGTTGGGGAAGAAGACGCCCTTGTAGTTGCCCGCGCTGGTGCCCCCGGTAACGATCTGGAGGACCTGGGTGGTGGTGCGGGTGTAGGCGAGCGAAGTGGTGAGGTTGACGTCTGCCAGCGTAACGCCCTTGGCGGTAGTCGATGCGCTGTTGAGCGGCGTGGTGACGATGGAGACGCCGATGTCGTCGGCGCCGGCCGCGGCCGCGATGGTACCGTCTGCAGTAGCGCGTACGGCGGAGATTTTCTGGGTGAGGGTGGAGTAGTTGGTGTTGCCGTTGGCGGTATCGAGGTTGAAGATGGTGGTGCGCACCAGGCCGGCGTGGTAGGCCTCGACGGCGAGGATGCCGGCGGCGGCGACCAGGTAGGCGTTGGTGGCGATGAGGCCGGCGGCTCCGCCGTATGCGGTAACGCCGACATCCTCGAAGATGTAGGCGCCGAGCAGGAAGTTGGCGTCGCTGGCGAAGGGGTCAAAGTTGGCTACGCCGATGGCGGCGCCGAGGGCGATGAAGCTGTTGTAGAGGTCGAGCGTGGGCTGCGCGACCGCGTATGGGGTGGAGAGGGCGTTGAGCGCAGTGCGCAGGAAGGTGACGTGCTTCTGCTCCTCGACCGCGGTCTCGTTGGCGTAGGCCTGGACGACCGGGATGGCGAACGGAACCTGGCAGGAGGCGTAATTGTTGCCGCCCTTGGTGATGACCACACCGCCGCCGGTTGCGGGCGCGGCGCTGGTGCCGGCGCCAATGCCGAGGCCAGCCTGCTGGATGGTCTTGCCGGAGGTGGCGAGGGTGTAGAAGTTGGCTTCGAGATACTCGAGGTTGAGGGCGAAGTTGAGGATGTCGCCATCCCCGATGGTGGCGGCGTCGGCTGCCTTGGGCGCGCCGAAGGCGAGACCGGCGAGCGCGGCGCCTCCGAGGGTAAGCATCTTGCGCCGTGTGCTGGCGATGACTTCGTCGATTTGCTGCGTTTCCTGAGTTGCCATGATCGTCTCCGTAGAGCTAAGTTGCATGCTGCTGTGGCGTGGAATTCGAAGCTTGGTGCGCTCCCATAGGCCGGCCTGCGTGGCAGGACTTAGCTGTAGGTCTGCTTGATGTTGCCGTTGAGGCCGTTGGGGAAGAAGCCGCCGCTGGTGACGCCGAACGGGTAGCCGTTGCTGGCGTTGGAGGTGGCGTAGACGATGTGCAGGACCTGATCAAAGGTGCGGGCGAAGGCGATGGCGTTCGAGTCCGCATTGACGATGGTGGAGGATCCGACGGTGGGTGCGGCGGGCGGCGTGGCCGTGGAGTAGGTGATGCCGCTCGAAAGAGCGAGTTCACCGCCGGCGCTAAGGGTGGCCGCACCGCTGAGCGCAGCGCGGACCTGGGCTACGCCAACCGCGAGGTTGATGTAGGTGGAGGGGCCGGCGACGTTGGGGGTGGCGGCTGCGGGGAGCGAGGTGCCGACGATGAGGGTGCGCAGGATGGCCGCGTGGTAGGCCTCGACGGCCAGGATCTGGGCCGCGGGTCCGAGGTAGGCGCTCTGCAGCGTCTGGAGCGCGCCCGCACCGCCGTGGTAGGCGGTAACGCCTACATCCTCAAAGGTGAAGCCGCCGATGAGGAAGTTGTTGAAGCTGGCGAAGGGGTTGAAGCTGGTCATCGGGGTGGCGGAGCCGGCCGTGGCCAGAGTTCCGAGCGCGTTGAAGGCATTGGTGAAGTCGATGTTGGGACGGGCGACGGCGTTGGTGCCGAGCGCCGAACGGAGGAACTTGACGTGGTTGTACTCGTCCTGGGCGATGATGTTGACGATCTCCGCCTGCGCGGCCGTCAAATTGGGGATCATGGCGCCGCCGTTGACAGTACCAGCGCCCGTACCTGCATCCGCGGCCGGAATGCCTGAGCCGGTAGCGGCGCGGAGGTAGAACTCAGCCTCGAGATATTCGAGGTTCAACGCGAAGTTCAGGATGTCGTTGGCAGTGTAGGTAGGAGCGGTGCCTGCGGTGGGCGGGGTGATCGTGACCGGCGTGACGTTACCGTTGCCGCAGCCGGTGACGAGCGTGGCAGCGGCGGCCGTACCGGCGCCGGCGAGGAATGTTCGCCTGGACAGCGCATTTTGCGTGAGGGACTTGATTGAGTTCACTTTTACTCTCCTGTGGTTGCTGCTGTCGGTCGGTCGTGCAAGCAGGCATCGCTACACGGTGAATACGCAGGGCTAAGACCATTGGATGCAAGGGACTTCGGAATCCATGGCTAACCGCGCGATTTGTAAGGATTTAGTATCGAATTGGAATTGCTGGAGGGTGAATGAGCATCGGGGAAAAGATTCAGGCGGACATTGTTGCCGCCATGAAGGCACGGGAAGAACACAAGCTTACTACGCTTCGCATGGTGAAGAGCGCGCTTAAGAATAAGGAAATCGACAAGCGCGCGCCGCTGAGCGATGCCGAAGAGGCGCAGACGCTGAGCACGCTGCTGAAGCAGAGGCGCGAGTCGGCGGAGTCGTTCGACAAGGGCGGGCGGCCGGAGCTGGCGGAGAAGGAGCGTCTGGAGATCACGATGATCGAGGCCTACCTGCCGCAGGCGGCAAGCGAAGAGGAGATCCGGACGGTGGTGCACGGCGCTATTGCGCACATGGCGGCGGGCGCGGGTGAGACGAAGCTTGGGCCGAAGGACATGGGTCCGCTGATGAACGTGGTGCGGCAGCGGCTGTTGGCGGATGGGATACGTGCGGACGGAAAGCTGGTGAGCGAGATCGTGAAGGCGGAGCTGGCAAAGCTTTGAAGAAGGCTTACCGCCGATCACAACGGATGCACACCGATTAAGACAAAGACTTGTAAGACTTAAGACAAAGACTTTATGACAGGAACTCGTAAGACAGGGACTTGTCAGACGAAGGCTTTGGCTTGATCGGTCTTGATCGCTTTCGATCCGTACTGATCGGCGTTAAGGTGTTGTGCGGGAGGAAGGCTTGGCGCTCGCGGACTTGGAGCCGGAGTCCATGGCGGCGTTGGCGAGGGCGTCGGCGGCCTTGTTCTTGTGGCGCAGGGCGTGGGTGATTTCGAAGGCGTCGAGCTGGGCGATGCGGTCGCGGGCGAGCTGCCAGAGCGGCTTGAGGCCGGCCGAGTTGACCTTGTAGCGGCCCTGGATCTGGCGGACCATGAGCTCGGAGTCGGAGACGACCTTGAGGCGGGAGTGGCCGTGCTCGAGCGCCCAGGCAAGGACGGCGAGCAGGCCCGAGTACTCCGCGAAGTTGTTGGTGCGGATGCCGAGATAGCCGGAGAGCTGGGCGAGGGTCTGGCCGCGGTCGTCGGTGATGACGGCGCCGAAGCCGGCGGGGCCGGGGTTGCCGCGGGCGCCGCCGTCGCAGTGGGCGTGGATCCAGGTTTGGCCGGCGACGGGGCGTGTGTCTGTGCGTGTAGTGGGGCGTGTAGTGGGGCGTGTGGCGGCCGGGGCTGGGGCCGGGGCTGGTTCGTTGGGAAAGAGAGACATGGCACAAGTGTATGCGGGGGGCGATGTGGAAGGTCCGAGCCTCGTCCCGCACGAAACCTTAACGCCGATCAGTATGGATTGACAGCGATCAGGGCGATCAAGACCAAGATGATCTTGTCCTGATCGGTGTGCATCCGCCTTGATCGGCGTTACGCCTTCCTTTCGAGACGCCTCAAGGTTAGGCTAGGCTGGGGAGTTGCGGGGAACCGGGACGGTCTCGTCCTCGGCGGCCGGAGGGCGGCCGAGTTGAGCGTCGGCGAGGGGCTGGGCGGGGAGCAGCGGCGGCTGGGTGGTGACGCGGGGGTACCAGCGGTCGCGCAGGCGCAGGATGGGCAGCTCAATGAGGAAGGTGGAGGCGACGCCGATGGCGATTGCGGCCAGGATCGGCATGATTGCGTCCCAGGCGGGTGCAAGGGCGGGCGGGAGATGGCTGCCGAGGACGAGAACCGGGTGGATGGTCGCAACGTGCCAGATGTAGATGCCGTAGGAGTAGACGCCGAGCGTGGCTACGAGGCGGTAGAGAGCGAGCCCGGGGCGGGCGGCGGGGATGCGCCGGTAGAGCAGCATCAGGAGCGCGACGGCGAGGATGCCGGCGGCGTCGAAGTTGACTGCCTGGGCCCAGGGGGCCGCGGGGTTCAGGCGCAGGAAGACGAGGGCAGCGGCGAGCAGCGCGATCCAGACGGCGGTGGACTGCTGCAGGCGGGTGAAGGCGGCGGGCGCGAAGTGCAGGAGCATGGCCAGGAGCACGCCGGTCAGGATGCCGTCGAGGCGGGTGTGGGTGGCGTAGAAGACGGGGTAGCCGCGGATGGCGAGGACCAGCCGCAGCACGTGGATGACAGCGACGACGGCGGCGAGCAGCAGGAAGACGTGGCGGGGACGGCGGCGCAGCAGCACGGCGGAGGCGACGAGCAGCGCAAGCAGGAGGTAGGCGTGCTCTTCGACGGCCAGGCTCCAGGTGTGGGGGATGCCGCCGGTGTAGTTCTGGATGTCGAGGAAGTTGCCGGCGAGCTGGTGGAAGCTGCGATGGCCGGTGAGAAGGATGAGCAACAGATAAAGGTAGTACTGGGGCAGGATCTTGAAGGATCGGCGGAGGAGGAAGCGGCCGGCGTTGACGCGGGCGTGGCGCTTCCACTCGGCCATGAGCAGGCCGCCGACGAGGAAGCCGGAGAGGACGAAGAAGATGTCGACGCCGGCCCAGCCGAGGTGCGGGAAGCCGAGCCAGAGGAGCGGGGCGAGGAGGACGGGGCGGGGGGAATGAAAGTCCAGCACCATCAGGATGGCGATCCCGCGGACGAAGTCGAGGTCGAGCTCACGGGGGCGGGTTGGCTGCCCGGCTTGCGGGTCGGACATGTTCGGGCAAACTCCTGAAGAGAGAGCAGTTGTGCAGAGCGTGGAACCGAATGCAGAGCGATTGTCTCGTGGTCCGGCGGCTCGGGGCCATTGCCAATTCGGGCTATGCCGGCTGTCGGCGGTGAGCGACAGCTACGCGCAGTGTGCGCCTTGCAAACAGGATTGGGCAAGAACGTTATTGCTGATGACATTTCCGCATCGCGGAGGTCTATAGAACAGTTCGCATTTCTGACTCCGGGGTCGGATTGTTTTATGGGCGCTGAAACGTTCGGGATAGGGCTTCAGGGAGAGTTGTCGCCGGTACTGGCGGCGTTGCGGCGGCCTGGTTCGGGCTCGCGGAATGGCGTAGAATCTTCGCCTATGGCCAAGGCTGCGGCACAGACGGGGAGCCGGAACGGCACGAAGCTGACGCAGGCGCAGATTGACGCGCGGGCCCAGCAGCGGGTTGAAGACGACGAGTTGATCCGGGAGGCGCAGCGCGGCGATCGGGGCTCGTTCGACACGCTGGTGCGGCGCTACGACCAAAGCGTGCTGCGGCTGGCGCTGCACATGCTGGGCAACGAGCAGGACGCGCAGGACGTGCACCAGGATGCGTTCATCAAGGCGTACCGGCACCTGGGCAACTTCCGCTTCGAGTGCTCGTTCTACACGTGGCTTTACCGGATTGTGACCAACCTGTGCCTGGACCAGCTGCGCCGGCGCAAGTCGCGGCGGGAAGATCCGGCCACGGTGCTGGACTCGAGCGGCGACGAGATGGACCTGATGGCGAACATCACGGACGGGCGCGCGATGGCGAACCCGGGCCGGGAGCTGGACCGGAAGGTGATGGGCGAGAGAATCGCGGCGGCGCTGGACAAGCTGACGCCGCGGGAGCGGACGGTGTTTGAGCTGAAGCATTACCAGGGGCTGAAGCTGCGGACTATCGGCGAGATGTTGAGCACGACCGAGGAGACCGCGAAAAATACCTTGTTCCGGGCCACACGGAAGCTGCGGCAGAATCTTGCGGAGCTGAAGGGTGCGTCGCTGAAGGTGAAGGAAAGTTGACCAGTTGAACGTGTTGGACGAAGTGCTGTTGTGTTCTGCCGGGCTTACCGGGCAAAGACCTGGAAGAGTGTTGGAGAAGTTCATTTTTGAGGCTGGACGAGGCGAAAGCAATGACCTGTGACGATGCGCGGGAGAGCATTATCCTGGCGGCGTATAGCGAGCTGCCGGACGAAGACGCGGTAGGGCTCGAGCACCACGTTTCGGTTTGCGAGGAGTGTATGCGCGAGCTGAACGAGCTGCGGGAGATCGTGGCGGCGATGTCGCTGCTGCCCATGATCGAACCCGATCCAAACCTGGTGGCGCAGAGCCGTATGCGGCTGGACGAGGCGCTGGACGCGATTCCCCAGCATGGCTTCGTGATGCGGCTCCGAGCCAACGCTTCGGCGTGGCTGGGCCATCTGCAAGGCGCGCCGGCGCTGGCGACACTGCTGGTGGGCGTCGGCTTCCTGGGCGGAAACTTCATGCGCCAGTATCAGGTGGAACACGCGCCGAAGACGCCGCCGGTCACATTTCTAAGCAATCCTACAGGCGGCGGCGTGGCCAACATCTCAGGCATTACACAGCTGGCCGGCGACATGGTGCAGGTGAGCTACGAGCGGCTGATTCCGGAGGTTGCCGAGGGATCGCTGGACGACCCGCAGATTCGTCGGCTGCTGATCGTCGGGACGCGGGCGGCGGCGACCAACCGCGTGCGGGTGGACTCGGTGGCGCTGCTGGCGGGCGAATGCATGATCGGACACCAGTGCAAGGTCGAGCCGGACGGCACTCGCGCGGCGCTGCTGACCAGCCTGCGCACGGACAAGAACGCCGGGGTGCGGCTGAAGGCGCTCGAAGGCCTGCAGCCCTATGTGAGCCAGGATGAACAGGTGCGGGATGCGGTAGCGCAGGCGCTGCTGACGGATTCTAGCGCGACGGTGCGAACCCGCGCCATCACGCTGCTTGAGCCCGTGCAAAGCGATACCAGCGTGCGCCAGGTGCTGCAGACCGTTTCCACGCGCGATGAGAACCCGTACATCCGCACGGTGAGCACGCAGGCCCTGATGGGAAGTTCTTCGCTTCAGTAATGATCAGGAATGAACTGGCGGTCAGATTGGTACGGCCGCAGAGAAGGTGCAGTGTGATCCAGAGGAAGTGGGGCTCGGTACTGGCAGTGCTGGCCGTTTTGACAGGGCCGGCCGTACAGGCGCGCGCCGCCGGAGGGCCGGCGGGCGAGCTGGCCGGGCAGCGTGCCGGTGTAAACCGGGCGGCGCCGTCCTCCACCGGCTACCTGGGCGTGGACGTGCGCGACGTGACCGAGGAGCAGGTGGGTGCGCTGAAGTTGAAGGAGGCGCGCGGCGCGGAGATCATCCGCGTGGACCATGACGGGCCGGCGGGCAAGATGGGCCTGCGGGAACACGACGTGGTGGTGCAGATGAACGGCACCGCGATCGAGGGCGAGGAGCAGATCCGGCGGATGCTGCGGGAGATGGCTCCGGGCATGCCGATTGTGCTGGTGATCAGCCGCGACGGCCAGCAATCCAGCCGCAGTGCGCAGATGGCGGACCGCAGCGAGGTGGAGCGGCAGGCGTGGGAGCAGCACCTGGCGGTTCCGGTGCTGCCCGGTCCGCAGGCTCCGGCGACCGGGCTGCCCTCGGACGAGGCGAGCGCCGCTGGCGCGACGGTGCCCAGCCCGGCGCCGGCGCCGCAGACGCGCTACAGCAAGAGCTTCCTGGGCACGCTGCTGATGACACCCTCCTACACGGGCGTGATGCTGGATCGCATGGGACCGCAGCTGGCGACGTTCTTCGGCGTGCCCACCGGGACCGGGCTGCTGGTGCGGAGCGTCGAAGACAACAGCCCGGCGGCGATCGCGGGCATGCGCGCCGGTGACGTGGTGGTGCGGGCCAACGCGCGCATCACGGCGACGCCGACCGACTGGACCAAGTCGGTTCGCGAGGCCAAGGGCCGGCCGGTGACCGTGGTGGTGATCCGCGACCGGCAGGAGAAGACCTTTACGCTGACGCCGGACGGCAAGAAGCACTCGTCGCTCGAGATGCCGGGTTGCTTTGGGGCGCGGCCCGGCGACGGCTATACGGTTGCCAGGCTGACTGAGTTTTAGCGCAGGTTAGCTGTTGCGGTGGAGCGGAGGATCTGGAGCGAGGCCGTTTGCCTCGCGGGAAGACACCTGGCTGACATCGACTTGGATCCACCCCGTCGTATTTAGCCTGTCAGTAGATTTCGCATAAAACTGGAAGAGCCACCCATTCGGGTGGCCCTTCCAGTTTGCTTGAGCGATTCAGTCGCCTGAGCCCGCGAACGTCCACGTCCGCACGGGTCCCACATCCACGTGGACGAACTGCGACACCGGGTAGTAGCCTACGCCGCCGCCATGCAGCGAGAGGGCGATGTCGCGCAGGCGGCTGGTCTGCACACCCGGAACGCGAATGTCGATGGCCTTCGCCTGCATGTGCTGGCTGTTCTTTGCCACGCCGGTGACTGCCGAGCGCGTACGGAGATAGTTGTTGCTCCACGGCGTTCTATACCCGCACACCACGTCGATCACCCCGTCCGGGCGCCCGAGCTTCTCCATGACCGAGGTCAGCAGGTCGAATTCCTTCGGATCGTAGTGGCTTACGTCGTTGGTACGATGGTCGCGCAGGAAGTAGTTCAGCTTCTCGAGCGCGCCCGGCACATACGCCTCGCCAACCTTGTAGACGATGTCGAGCGTCTCGCCCGTGTGCAGGTGGTGCAGGTGCAGCGTGAACTTCTTTGTTCCGCTGGCTTGCTCCGCCGCCGAGCCGCCTTCACTTGCCTTGGAAACTCCACCATTGCCAAGCATGAGAGCCGCTGCAGCCGTCGCCGCCGCAAACCGTGCCAAACGCGTTATTCGCATCCACATCCCCCGGGGTCCTGGTTCTCGCAAATGGCGCCAGCTGAATGCGATCTGCCAAACGTCATTTGCTTGACTCATTCTACCCTACGGCGACCGGCCCACCAGTCGCTTGTGTAATCGATTTGTAAGACCGATACGCGACCCCGCGAACGTACTCTCCTGGCATCGGCTTGAGGCCAGTGCAGCTCTCCGGGTCAGTGAGCGTCGGATTTGAAGATCTGCTCCGCGAAGAAGTTCTCCACCTTGGCCTGGTCGCGCAGCATCTCGAAGTAAGCGCCTTTCAGCAGCTGCGAGCGATTGTCGTGCAGGCCCTGGCGGATGCGCTGTTGAATCTGCGGCTCCGACACGTCGTGCAGCCCGGCGGGATCCTTGGAGACGAGCTGGAAGATGGCATAGCCGCCGATTTTTTGCGGATTTGCCGGATCCGGGAAGGGGATGATGTCCGTCACCTGCCCGGGCTTCAGCTTCTGCAGCGCGGCGAAGAGCAGCGGGTTCTTGGCCACGTCCGGTTCGGCGGCCGTCCCCATGTCGCCGCCCGAGGCCGAGGTCTGCGGATCCTCGGAGAAGTTCATCGCCAGCGATCCAAAGTCCTCGCCCGAGTCGATCCGGTTGCGCAGCGCCTGGATCTTCTTTTTTGCCTCGGCGTCCGAGGTCGCCTTGCTCCCCTGCAGATTGCCCGGTTGGGTGGAGGGCGACGTCGTGACCACGATGCGCGCCACGTGATACATGGTGTTGATGTTGTTGAACTCCGACTTGTGCAGGGCGTAGTAGGCGGCGATATCGGCGTCGGAGATCGTGATCTTGGAGTTGATCTCCTTATTGAGCAGCTTGTTGATGGTCAGGGTCCGCCGGATGTCGCGCTTGATCTCGTCGACCGTGGTGTGGCGCTCGGCGAGCCGCTGGTTGAACTGGTCCTCAGAGAACGGCGCTTTCATCTCGGCGAACTTCGCGTCGACCTCTTCGGGCGTCGCGGTCAGGTTCATCTTCGCCGCTCGCTGCTGGATGATCTCTTCCGGGATCAGCTGTTCATCGAGCAAACCGAGCCGCAGCGCATCGGCCTGCTCCGGCGAAGACTTGTCCTGCTGCTCATCTCCGACCTGCCCCACGTACCGCTTATCCAGTTCCGAGCGCAGGATCGGATGTCCGTTCACGGTGGCCACCACATCCGCCGGCTGGGTTGACTTGCATCCGGCCAGGCACACCGTAAGGGCAGTCATCGATACCACACAAGCGTTCTTAAGCACTGAGTTGGAACCTCGTCTCCTATTGTCCGACATTTTTACAATCGCCGTCGCCCGCCTGCTCTCGCGCACGCGGGGCCTGATAGGAGGGACGCCGCTCGCGGCGGGAGGTCGTCAAAGCGAGGGCGCGCGGAGCTTACTGGTCCGCGGCATAGTGGTGCGAGATGATGAACTGAATGCGCAGGTCCAGGTTCGGCCCCTTGAACTCCGGCGGCAGCGGAGGAAACTGCCCTACGCTGGTGATACCGCCCCAGGCGGCCCGGTCGATCGCCATATCGTGGGTGCTGTCGTCCAGGTGCATGTAGCTTACGCGCCCGTTGGGCTCGATGCGGAAGCGGATCAGGGTCGTGCCTTCCTTGTTCAAGGGCGGCCGGGTCTCCTCCGGAATGAGCGGGATCCACGCCGCGCGGATCATCCTGAGCAGCTGCTTGATGTAAGGCCCGAAGTCTACGCCGAGCGTGTCGGACAAGACCTCCAAGCCGGTGTTCGCGCCCTGGTGTCCGATGGGCGCGTTCTCCCCGCCCTCGCCGCCGCCCTCGCGCCCGTGCGCCTGCGCGGCTTGCCGGCCGGCATCGCGGATGATCTGGCCGGGATTGGTGGGTACGGAGAAGTTAGGCTTGGGCGCATCCGGAATCGTTGCCTGCTGCGGCTGCACCTGGCGCACCTGCGGCTGCGGCGTGGGTGGAGGAGGCGGCTGGCTCTGCGCCTGTTGCTGCGGCTGCGGCTGCGGAGTTGGCGGCAGCGGGGCCGGCGGCTTGGCGGGTTCGCCCGCCCGGCGCATCGCGCGCAGCTGCTCCAGTGTCTTCCTGTCGAGGGTCGGGTGCGTGGTCTGCGCTGTCGTGCTTCTGTCGCTGATCGCCTTGGCCGACTTGGGCGGCGGCAGCTTCGACAGATCCTTCGGCATGTCCAGGTAAGTCAGCTCTTTTTCGCGCTGCTTCAGCACATCGGCTGGCATCACGATCCGGCCCTGGTGCAGCAGCACCTTGGGCCCATAGAGCACGAACCAGGCCAGCGCGAGGTACACGAACACCGAGATATAGATCGACTCGCGAAAGCGCGCCCGCGAGCGCTCATCGTCGATGGTGTCCAGCAGCTGCAGCAGCTCGTGGTGTTCAAGCTCTCCGAAACGCCCCACCCGCACCTTCAGCGGCGCCGTCTGCTCCGGCGGGCTCTCCAGCTCAGGCGGTACCGGATTGGGCGGAGTGACAAGGGGAGGCATTCGAGCTCTTTCTTTCAGACGCGCCGGAGCAGACGAAAGTTCGCCCCATCGCTCCAGTGTAGTTGATTCGGCAACGATTCAGCCCCGGTCGCTTATGCGGGCGCTGCGCCTCTCTTCACCCTGCTGATCCCGATTACACTGGAACCTCAATGCCCCTCTTCGCTCCCGACATTACGGCGACCGTTCTTACCATCAGCGATCGATGCTTCGCCGGCCAGCAGGCAGACCTCTCCGGACCGATTGTCTCCGAGCTGCTCGCGGCTGCCGGGATTGCGCGGCCGGCCCACCACACCTTCCCTGACGAGCTGGACCAGATTGCGCACGCGCTGCGCCATCACGCCGCCAACGCCGACCTCATCGTCACGACCGGCGGGACCGGCCTGGCGCCGCGCGATGTTACGCCCGAAGCCACCCGCCTGGTCTGCGACCGCATCGTCGATGGGCTGGCCGAGAAGATGCGCTCGGACGGAGCGCTCCACACGCCGCTCGCCGCGTTGAGCCGAGCGGTCTGCGGCGCGCTTGGCCAGACCCTGATCATCAACCTGCCGGGCAGCCCGGCGGGGGCTGAGACCTCGCTCAAGGCCATTCTGCCCCTGCTGCCCCACGCGGTTGAGCTGCTGCGTGGCCGGGCTCAACATCATCCGGGCGCGGAGCATCCAACCGCCATGCCCGCCCCTCGGAAACCTGCTTGAACCTCCTGCTCCAGCCACGGCCCGCCCGCACCGTCCTAGCCCTTTTTCTAAAGGTGCCCTGGGCGCGTGTCGGCGGCTGGCTCGTCATGGCCAAGATCTGGATGCTCGCCGTCCTCAAGCCGCTTGGCGTATGGGGTCTGCTGGCGCTCTCGGCGGTCGACTCGGCCGCCATTCCGCTGCCTTTCCTCGACCCGCTGGTGGTTGATTACGCGGTCAACAACCACGCCCGCTGCATCCTCTATTGCCTGATGGCCGCGGTCGGCTCAGCCAGCGGGAGCCTGGTGCCCTACTTCCTGGGGCGGGCGGGCGGCGAGCTCTTCCTGCTCAAACGCATCAACCGCAAGCGCTACGAGCGGCTGCGCGACCGCTTTGAGAAGCAGGAGTTCCTGGCCATCATGCTGCCGGCCATGTGTCCGCCGCCCATGCCGGTGAAACTCTTCGAGCTGGCGGCGGGCGTCTTCGAGATGCGCGTGCTCTCGTACTTTCTCGCCATCTCCGCCGGCAAATTCCTGCGCTTCCTGATCGAGTCCATCCTGGTGATCCTGTACGGGCCGGCGATCCTGACCACCGCGCTGCACCTGATGCACCGCCACCTGAACCTGGTTCTGGGCGCCATCCTGGTGGTCGTGATGATCATCTTCGTCTATATCCTGCGCCGCATCTTCGACCGCACGCGCGGAGTCGCACTCCCGGTTGAAGAAGAACTCGCTGTTGGAAAAGATGACGCGCTGTAATCGTTGGAGGAAGGCGTAACACGGATAAGACGGATAAGAGCGGATGAACGCAAATCCTTTTCTCCTGCGATTCTCCAACGACCGCAAGCCCTCCCTTTACGATCCGCCCTGATCCGCCTTGATCCGCGCTACGCCTTTGCCTTGCCTCATTAGTGCTGCGCCTTCTCCCCCGTCTTCGTCTCCACCACCCGGTGGCCTTCGGGCGCGGCCATGTCCAGCGTCACTTCGCCGGAGATCGGCGGCTTGGTGCGCCCGTGCATGAAGCTGACGTCATACATGAAGCGCGCGTCGGCAAAGCTGACCGTGGTCAGCCGCCCAGCACCCGGTGTCTCGGTGATGACCGGATAGGACGACCAGTCCAGGTAGACTCTGCCCAGAAACGTCCGCTTCGCCGCCAGCAGGCCGATGGTCGTCTCGGGCTTGTAGATCGTGTCCGAGGGCGTTGGCGTGTCCATGACGCCGCGCCAGGTATCCACCGCGCCCAGACGGTAGGTCTCCGGCTGCTCGCTGACCACCGCCCACGCGAAGGGATTGCCGGGATGCGGACTCGCGAAGACGCGGCTTGAGTTTCCTTCATCTTCCACCGTGGCGATCCGGATGGCGTTGCCATGCTCCACGTACCGCAAGCCGTAGAGCGCCGCCACGCCGGCCAGTGCGGCCAAGGCCCAGCCTCGCCCCACGAACTTGGCACGCCGCTCCCCTACCTCCGAGCTCACCAGCCCGAAGAGCCAGGGCATGACCAGCGCACCGACCAGCAGCGCGAACATCACGGGCTCGAAGATGAAGACGAACGACCCCGCGAACCACCTCGCGTCGAACGGGAACAGCGGCCGCAGCCCGTAGTTGTTGGTCCAGTCCAGCAGCAGGTGGCTCAACAGCGCCACCAGCCCCGCGCCGTATAACCAGCCCCAGCTCACCGGCGCCGAGCCAGCTTCAGCCTGCTTGTTTCGCGAGCGATGCCAGGCCCAGCAGGCAGCCACGATGACCGCTGCCTCGACGGGCACGCCAACAAACGTGTGGGTAATGCCGCGATGATGTTCAAAGCCCACCACCGGGCCGCCCAGACCCCAGAGCGTGTCCACATCCGGCAGCTCGGCCGCCACGGCCATGGCCGCGGTCGCATATCGGGCCTTACGGTTGAAGCCCGCGCGTGCCAATACTACGCCTGTCAGGATATGCGTCACCGGTTCCATATGCCTCTCAGCATACCCGCGTCCGGCTCGGCTATCGCTCACATACTTGGCGCTTACGCTTGCATCGGGGAGAGTGGCGGCCTGGCTACTTGGCGGCCTCGACCGTCTCGCGGTGGTCCAGATACTCCTCGGTGAAGGGACGCTTCCGGAACGTCGTCCAAAGGTAGTTCATGGTGTAGCGCATGGCGATGCGGAACATACCTTCGTTTTTGAGCCGGCGCGCGGAGGAGTACATCTTGAGCCCGAAGGTGAACTTGACCTTGCCGACGCGGTTCATGCGCCGCGCGATGTCCGTGTCCTCGCCGTAGAAGGGGATGTCCACGTTGAAGCCGCCGATGGATTGCAGGGCCGCGCTGCGCAGCACGAAGTTCCCGCCCTGCACCATGGATCCAGCGCGCAGCAGGTAGCGGTTCACCAGGTAGACGCCGAAGGCCAGCATGTAGAAGAGCCGCACGCTGACCCGCTGCTGCGGGCTCAGGTCGTAGTACACCACCGGCCCGCTGAGCGCCACGAGATCCGGCTCCGCCGCGAACTCCCGCAGCACCCTCTCCACCCAGTCGGCGGTCAGCCGTGAGTCCGAGTCGACGTTGGCCACCAGGTCTCCGGTGCAGGCACAGAAACCAGCCTGCCGCGCGTAGGTCAGGCCCTTGCGCGACTCGTCGACGACGGTGACGCCAGCGAACGCGGCAGCTACCTCGCGGGTCCGATCCGAGCTTGCGTTGTTCACCACGATGATCTCGGCGTCGGAGCCGAGTTCGCCGATCTGCGCCAGAATCGACTCCAGGCACGCCGGGAGATAGCTCTCTTCGTTGTACGCAGGCACGACGAAACTTAGTCTCATACCCGAAACAGTAGACGCCCATTGTTACAGCGCGGCGACAACGCAGGACCTGTCGGGCGGCGCATACCAGGCTCGATGACCCGTGGTGTTGGCGGAGTGGTCAACGGAACCAGCTTGAACACTTACCCGGGCGCCGAAGCTCCGCTAGAGTAGGTCCTGCTCTGGCTCTGCCGCGATCGCTTCCCGCGATGCGCGTTCAAGCCCAAACAATACTGATCCTGTTGGCAGCCTGCCTGTTCGCGCCCGGCGCCTACGCCCGGCCGCACACGGCTGCGCCGCGCACACGGCAAGCGGCGTCTCACGCGGCTGCGAGCCATGGGCGACGCGCCACGGCGGCCGCGACCCCAACGCATGGCAAAGGCCGATCGGCCAGGACCGCCGCTGGCTCGCGACACCATTCAAAGCCTGCGCAGCTTGCACGGGCTGCGCAGCTGCAAGCCGCGACCCAAACACCTGAGGCGGCGCCGCAACGGGGTGAAGATCTGGCGGGCGTCCGTCACAATCGCAAGCGGCACCTGAACCGGGCAGGCCTGCAACCGGCGACCCCGGCAGCACCGCAGACGATGCTGAGTGGAGCGGACGCGCCGCTGCGGGTTTCGGGCAAGCCGAAGATCGTGCTGGAACAGCCGGCGGTGGTCGTGCCGGCGCTGTATAGCAAAGGCGGCCGGCTGATCGTTCCGCCGGCGCTCAAAGGATCGCACGAGATTCTGGTGCACCAGAACGAGATGGCGGATCGCGACGGGCTGGACCGGGTGCAGGACGACGACGATCTGGACCGCATGCGCGAGAGCCGGATGCTGGTGGCGATCCCGGAGGTGGTGGGGATGCAGGCCGATCAGCGGCTGCCGGGCAACCGGCGCTACTGCAGGCCGTGGACGGCACAGTTCCTGGCGGCGCTGGCGCGGGCGCACTATGCGCGCTTCCACACGACGCTGCAGGTGAACTCCGCGGTGCGGACGGTGGAGTTCCAGCAGAGGCTTATCCATACCAACGGGAACGCGGCGCCGGCGGGCGGCGAGACGGCCTCGCCACATCTCACAGGGCAGGCGATCGACCTGGCCAAGCACGGGCTCTCGCTGACCGAGATCGCGTGGCTGCGCGGCTACCTGATGCCGCTGGTGCAGGAGGGCAAGGTGGACGTGGAAGAGGAGTTTCAGCAGGCGTGCTTCCACATCAGCGTGTACCGGAGCTACGTGGCGGAGCCGGTGGACCGGCGCGCGATTGCAACTGGCGGCGGCCGGGGCGCGGCGGCGCTGGGCATGGCGATGCGCTAACGCGGCGGAGCTGGCGGGGCTGAGTTAGAGCGTTTCGCGCTGGCCGGAATGCCAGGAGCGGAAGGCGGCGTCGAGGATCCGCTGGTTGATAACGCCGTCAGCGCCCGAGGCAGCAAAGACTTCGTCGCCGCGCATGGCGCGGGCGAAGGCGTCGATCATGCGGGTGTAGCCGTCGTTGTTCGAGACGGTGACGGTCTCGATCAGGTCGCCGGCCTTGCGGAAGACGATGTCCACGGGGCGGTCGACGGTGAGGCTGTTCTCGGCGATGAGCACGCCTTCGGACCCGACGACTTCGACCAGGGTGCGGTAGAGCCCGCGCGCGGTGGCGGTGACGTTGGCGTAGCAGCCGGAGCGCATCTGGAGCTGCATGGTGGCCATGGCTTCGACCTCGCCGGAGTGCGCGTCGCGGGAGGCGAGGACGCCGATGGTCCGGACCTCGTCGTTGAGCACGAAGCGGAGCGCGTCGATGCAGTGCACGCCGACGTCGGCGATGGGGCCGCCGGTGGCGAGGGTGGGATCGGTGATCCACTTGCGGGCGGCGAGGTGGCCGGGATAGGAGTACTGCGCGTGCGCGAGCTGCGGGGTGCCGATGCGGCCGGAGGCGATGTGCTCGCGGAAGTACTCGAGCGAGCGGTTGTAGCGGAAGTTCTGGCCTACGCCGAAGAGGACTCCGGCGGCTTCGGCGGCAGATTGCATCTCGGCGGCCTGCCCGGCGTTCATAGCCAGCGGCTTCTCGCAGAGCACGGGCTTGCGGTGGGCGAAGGCGAGCGTGGCGTCGGCCAGGTGCATGGCGTCCGGGCTGGTGATGAAGACGGCGTCGACGTCGGGGGAGGCGCAGAGTTCTTCGGCGGAAGCGAAGGCGCGGAGGCCGTGGGTTTGCGCATCGGCGGCGGCGGCCTGGGGGTTGCGCCGCCAGAGCCCGACGAGCTCGGCGTCGGAACATAGCTTAAAGGCGGGGACGAGGCGGCGCGTGGCGTGGAGGCCGAAGCCGAGGATGGCGAAGCGGGTCTTGGACATGGGAGTGTGTAGAGGGAAAAGATTCAGAACAGATCAGTTAGCGGCTCGGCGGAAGTGTTCTCGTTCCATTGTAAACGCGTGCGTGGGGTGGATATGGCAACGAAATGTCGGCGTCAATCTGTCTGTTTGCTTGTGGTTAGGCTTGGAGGGTCTTCTTCGGGATCCTTCGACTGCGTTTGTCGCAAAGGCGCGACACACTTCGCTCAGGTTTACAGATTGGAGGAAAAGGCGCGGATTCTGTGAAGCCTCTGGCTAGAGGGTGGGGATGATGGTGGACATGCGGTTGACGACGGAGGTCCAGGTGTAGTGGGTGAGCACGCGTTCGCGGCCGGCGAGGCCCAGGCGGGCGAGTTTGGCAGGGTCGGCGAGCAGATTGAGGATGGCGGCGGCGAGGGCGGGGACCGAGGCCTTTTCGACCAGCGCGCCGTTGACGCCGGGGGTGACGGATTCGGCCAGCGCCCAGGCATTGGTGACGACGCAGGGCAGCTGGTAGAGCATGGCTTCGAGCGGCGCGATGCCGAAGGGCTCGTAGAGCGAGGGCAGGACGAAGAGGGTGGACTGGCGGAAGAGCGACTCCAACTGGGCGGCCTGGGCGGGCTCGGATTTCGAGAGGTGGCCGTGGGAGATGGCGCCGGGCGGCAGGTTATCTAACTGGGCGGGACCGACGATGTGGAGCTCGGCGGCGGGGACGGACTGGCGCACGATGCGGAAGGCTTCGAGGAGCTGCGGACCGCCCTTGCGGGTGAACTCTGAGCCGATGAAGAGCAGGCGGGGCGCGGTGTAGTCCTTGTCTGGTACGGGGTCGGGCGGCGCGGTGAGGTTGATGCCGCCGCCGACGTTGAAGACGCGGGTTTCGGGGACGTGGTAGTCGCGGATGAAGGACTGGCGGAGGTACTCGGAGAAGGTGAAGACGGCGGTCATCTGCTGCGAAACGGTCTCTTCGTAGCGGAGCGCCTGGTCGATGCGGCGGGCGGAGATGCCTTGGAGGTTGAAGCCGCTCTTGAGGCGCTCGACGAGGTTGCCGTCGTGGTAGGAGATGGATTTCTTGGCGGGGAAGGCCTCGGGCAGGGAGAACATGGACCCGGGCTGGAGGACGACGGGGCTTGCGACAGGTACGCGGCGGGCGGCAGCGGTGAGGGCGCGGCGGTAGGCGGGGTCGGCGTAGAAGTGCTGGCGCCAGACGGCGCGGTTGAGGGTGAAGTTCTTGAGCAGGAGCAGCTTTTTGGCGAGGGAGGGGACGTCGATGCCGACGGCGCGGTCGAGCAGGCCGCGCGCTTGCATGGCGGCGAGGAGGTGGACGGCGGAGCCGGACCAGGTGGCCGGGGAGTCGGGGTCGGAGCCGATGGAGCCACCGATGAAGACCGTGACCTCGTTCATTGGAGACAGGTTAGCATGGGGCCATGAAGGTTCTGGTGATTGGCGGAGGCGGGCGCGAGCATGCGCTGGTATGGGCGCTGCGGCGTAGCGCAGGCGTGAGCGAGGTGGTGTGCGCGCCGGGAAACGGCGGGATTGCGGCGCTGGCGCGGTGCGTTCCGGTAGATGCTGGCGCCGTGGACGCGGTGCTTCGGCTGGTGGAGGCGGAGCGGCCGGCGCTGGCGGTGATCGGGCCGGAGGTGCCGCTGGCGGCGGGGGTGGTGGACGCGTTGGAAGCGGCCGGGGTGCGGGTGTTCGGGCCGACGCGGGCGGCGGCGCAGCTTGAGACGAGCAAGGGGTTTGCCAAGCGGTTCATGCGGCGCTGGGCGATTCCGACGGCGGCCTACGCGGTGTGCGACTCGGTGGACGAGGTGCGGGGCGCGCTGGAGAAGTTTCCGGAGCGCGTGGTGGTAAAGGCGGATGGGCTGGCGGCGGGCAAGGGAGTGGTCTTGTGCGCGACGCACGCGGAGGCAGTGGCAGCGGCTAACGAGGTCTTTTCAGGCGAGTTGCGGGCAGAAAGCGTGGTGGTGGAGGAGATGCTGGAGGGACCGGAGCTGTCGTACTTTGCGGTGTGCGACGGGAAACGCGCGGTGACGCTGGGGTTCGCGCAGGATCATAAACGGGTGGGCGAGGGGGATACGGGGCCGAACACGGGGGGGATGGGCGCGTACTCGACGGACGGGCTGGTGACGGCGGAAATGGGTGCGTGGCTGCTGGAGAATATCGCGCAGAAGGTGGTGGATGGGATGGCAAAGGAGGGGAATCAATTCAAGGGTGTGCTGTTTACGGGGTTGATGATGACGGCGGATGGGCCGAAGGTGCTGGAGTTCAATACGAGATTCGGAGATCCAGAGACGGAGGCGCTGATGCTGCGGCTGGAGACGGATCTGGCGGAGTTGCTGGCAGCGGCGGTGGAGGGCCGGGTGGGTGAGGTGGAGGTGAGGCTCAGGCCCGGGGCGAGCGCGTGCGTGGTGGCGGCGAGTGCAGGGTATCCGGGGCGGTATGAAGCGGGGAAGGTGATCTCGGGATTGGATGGGGTGCCGGCGGGGGTGGAGGTGTTTCATGCGGGGACGGCGCTGCGCGAGGGGAAGATGGTGACGGCCGGGGGAAGGGTGCTGGCGGTCTCGGCGGCGGGGAGCGACCTGCGGGAGGCGCTGAGGAAGGTGTATGGGGCGCTGGCGGGGATTGGGTTTGAGGGGATGCAGTATCGACGGGATATTGGGTGGCGGGCTTTGGCTTTGTAGGGGTTTCGGGAGAGGCATATCCCAGGGGCTAAAGCCCCGGTTTAGTGGGAGGGCGTGGGAGAGAGACCCAAGGCTGAAGCCTTGGGGTACCTTCGGGCAAAGGCAAATGCGGGTCTTTCGACTCGGCTTCGCCTTGGCTCAGGATGACAGAGTGGGGGGGCGGATGGGAAGGCGAGTGAGTAACCCCACGATAACTCTTCGGCTGCGCCTCAGAGTGATCATGGGGCCACCCGTGCAATGAGGTAGACCCCTGCTGCGTGGCAGGGGTCCTAATGGGGGGTGAGGGTGGGGAGAATGAGACAGGGAATGTGAAGGTCGAGGGCGGAGTTAGCCGCGGAGGAAGCGGCGGCGGACTGCGCCGGCGGCTCCGAGGATGCCGGTGCCGAGGAGGATCAGGCTCGACGGCTCGGGGGTGGCGGAGATGGAGAGGGAGCTGATGCCGGTGTTGTAGCCGTTGGCCTCGTAGAAGATGCCGCTGGTCGGGTCGCTGCTGTCGTTGTAGAAGATGTTGAGGATCGTGCCGTCGGTGATGGTGAAGGCGAGACCCCAGTAGTCGAGCGGAGTGGAGGGGCTGGGGAAGATGGAGTTGTCGTAGATGAAGGAGCCGCCGGGGGTGGCTTCGATGGCGCCGTCGCTGCTGTTGTGGATGATGTCGCCGACGCTTTCGGTGTTGCCGTTGACGGTGACTGTGCCGTTGAGGCCTTCGACGTAGTCGACGCCGGCGCCGGGGTTGGTGCTGGCGTAGAGGGTGAAGGTGTCGCCGTTGTCGGTGATGCCGCTCACCGCTTCGGTCTGTGCCGAAGCGGCGAGGGTGAGGCAGAGAGCAACAAGGACCGGGGAGAGAATGCGCTGCAAGTAGTTCATGGGGAGCTCCTAAAGTTGTGCTGCAAAGTTGTGGTGCAGTTGGTGTCAGTCGTTCATTCGTTCTGTAGCTATCCTCAGGCCGGCGGGGGCTGGGGACAATGGCGGAACGGTCAGTTAATTCGGGTTATTACGTAACTGAAAGCAGAACAGGAAGTGGTTACCCTGCTGCATGTTACGGGCTGGGAGCGGTAACCGGCGGGGGCGGATCAGGGGAGTCCGGAGCGCCGGGGCGAGTGGGCGGGAAGAGCGTTTGATGAGCCTGGCCGGGCGATTCAGCGCCTTGCGGGAGGTAACACGTTTGGGGTAGCATCCTGCCCAAGGATGACCCTGGGCAAGGAAGATGCTGGTCAGGGAAGATTGCCGGCGGCGGTCTGCAAGGCACGTCTGCTTCGTTGATCTGAGTGATCGCTTCTGCTCTCGTATCGCTGGCCTGATCCGGACGTGGTGGTGCAAGTCTTTCGTTGGTAACAGGATCTCTGCGCACTCGCGGGTTACCGGCGAGCGCGGGACAGGCCAGGCAGAAGAGCAATTCAGAGGCTTTGGCCAGGTGACGAGTTGGAGGACAGGTTCATGAAGCCGTGTTGGATGGGGTTCCCGATGTTGGGTGGAGTGGTGCTGCTGGCGGCGGCGCCGGTGGCGTTTTCACAGAACCTGCGCGCGCCGGTGGTGAAGGGGCCGGTGAACGAGGCGCGGCTGGCGGTGCTGGCGGGCAATGTGCGCTCGGCGGCGCTGGACCCGGCGAACGATCGCGGGCCGGTAGATGAGGCGCTGCCGCTGGAGCACATGCTGCTGCAGCTGAAGCGGTCGGACGCGGCGGAGGCGGCGCTGACGGCGTATATCGCGAGTGAGAACGATGAGAGTTCGCCGAACTACCACAAGTGGCTGACAGCGCAGCAGCTAGGCGAGCTGTACGGGCCGGCGGAGCAGGATACCGCGGCGGTGACGAGCTGGCTGGGGGCGCACGGGCTGACGGTGAACCAGGTGTACCCGACGGGGATGATGGTGGACTTCTCGGGGACGGCGCGGCAGGTGGAGTCGGCGTTCCATGCGGGGCTGCACAATCTGTCCGTGAATGGCGAAAGCCACATTGCCAATACGCAGGATCCGCAGATTCCCGCGGCGCTGGCGGGAGTGGTGGGCGGCGTGGTGAGCCTGAACGATTTCCGTCCGCACCCGATGCACCAGGCGGTGCATACGGCGCACGTGAGCACGAAGGACGGCGCGACGGTGAATGTGGCGCCGGGGGCGAGCTCGAACTACACGTTCAGCTCGGGCAGCAGCACCTATCACGCGGTGGTGCCGGGAGACCTGGCGACGATCTACAACCTGAATCCGCTGTTCAAGGCGGGGTATTCGGGGCAGGGCCAGACCATCGTGGTGATCGAGGACACGAACGTGTACTCGACCGCGGATTGGACGACGTTCCGGAGCACGTTTGGGCTGTCGGGGTATACGGCGGGGAGCTTTACGCAGGAGCATCCGGGGTCAAACTGTAGGAATCCGGGGGTGAACGCGGACGACGGCGAGGCGATTCTGGACGCGGAGTGGGCGAGTGCGACGGCTCCGTCGGCGGCGATCGTGCTGGCGAGCTGCGCGGATACGCAGACGACGTTCGGCGGGCTGATTGCGCTGGAGAACATAGTGAACGGGTCGAATCCGCCCAAGATTGTGAGCATCAGCTACGGCGAGAGCGAGACGGAGAACGGCGCGACGGCCAACGCGGCGTACAGCTCGACGTACCAGGCTGCGGCGGCGGAGGGGATTTCGGTGTTCGTGTCGTCGGGCGACGAGGGCGCGGCGAGCTCGGATGCGGATGAGCGGTATGCGACGCACGGGATCACAGTGAGCGGGTTTGCGAGCACGCAATACAACGTGGCGGTGGGCGGAACGGACTTCGGCGACACGGCGATGGGATCGACCGCCAGCTACTGGAACCCGACCAACACGAGCAAGTATGCGAGCGCGAAGAGCTACATTCCGGAGATTCCGTGGAACGACTCGTGCGCGAGCTTGCTGCTGGCGAACGCGGAAGGCTACGCGGCCACCTACGGGACGACCGGGTTCTGCAACTCGGCGATGGGCAAGGCGGATTTCCTGACCACGGCGGCGGGCTCGGGTGGGCCCTCGGGCTGCGCGACGGGGTCGCCGACGACGAGCGGGGTGGTGAGCGGAAGCTGCAAGGGAACTCCGAAGCCAAGCTGGCAGACGCTGGTGGGCGTGCCGAGCGATGGCGTACGGGATCTTCCCGATGTGTCGCTGTTTGCGGCGAACGGGGTCTGGGGCCACTACTACGTGTTCTGCTGGAGCGATACGCGCAATGGCGGCGCGCCGTGCACGGGTGCGCCGAGTGGCTGGGCGGGGGCCGGCGGCACGAGCTTCGCCTCGCCGATCATGGCGGCGATGCAGTCGCTGGTGAACCAGAAGACGGGGTCGGTGTGGGGGAATCCGGCACCGACCTACTACAAGTTGGCGGCGGCGGAGTACGGGTCGACCGGGAACGGGAGCTGCAACTCGAGCAATGGCAACGCGGCCGGGATCGGTTGCACGTTCTACGACGTGACCCAGGGCGACATGGACGTGGCCTGCACCGGGACGCACAACTGCTACAAGCCGTCAGGGACGTACGGCGTGCTCTCGAGCTCGGACACGGCGTACCAGCCGGCGTACGGAACCGGAGCGGGCTGGGACTTCGCGACCGGGATCGGCTCGGTGAACGCTTACAACCTAGTGTTCAACTGGAATACGGTGACGCACTAACAACTTGGTCTGAGAGTTGTGGGTGCGCGGGTTGTGGGTGAAAGCAAAGAGCGGAGGCTTGAGGCCTCCGCTTTGTTTGAATCAGGCGGCCTTCTGGGTTCGGAGTTGATGTTCGGCGCGGAGCCAGTCGCTGAGCGCGTCGCCGTGTTGCCAGTCGCGCTGTGCCCAGAACTGATAGGCGAGCTCGGCGATGTCGTGGTCGGTGTAGGCAGGGGAGGGAAACTGGGCGGGCGGAGCCTGGGTGGCCTTCTCGGGCTTTTTGGTTGCGGCTTCCTTGGTTGCGGCGCCGACCTTGGTGGAGGTCTTGCGCGCCTTGGGCTTTGCGGTCGTGCTTTCCTTGGTCGTGCTGTCCTTGATGGTCTTGGGCATGGAGGGTCCTCCGGTGGGGTTTTATCCAGTTTACCGGGGAAAGGGCCGAAACCGAAGAGGGTGGGTTAATCAGGTTGTTACGGGCGGGACCGGCGAGCAGATGCAGTCCTTGGACTCGGCCTCGCCTTCGCTCAGGATGACACGCGACTCCGGGATAGGGGTCAGCGGCTGGCGGAGGCGTTCGGGACGGGGTGGGGCGGGGTAGGCAGGGGCCCGGGGATGGGGCGGTGCCCGGTGTGGATCCAGGTGGTGAGCTCGTCGAAGGTGCGGCCGATCTCTTCAGCGGTGAAGGTGCAGTGGCCGTCGCGGTGGACGTACTGCTGGACAAGATTTTGCGAAAAACCCGCGATGGCGACCTGCTCGTTGTAGACGGAGAGCGTGTTGGCGGGGATGCGGGGGTCGTAGATGGTGTGCAGGGCGAGCATGGGATGGCTGAGGCGGCCGGAGGGTGTGTAGTGGTGGATCAGGTAATCGCGGGCGCGGGGGTCGGCGGCGTAGCGGTGGACGCCATCGTTGAGGGCGTTGTCTGAGGTGGAGGCGGTGGGGCTGGTGCCGACGTAGAGGAAGTCACGGTTGTCAAAGGGGTTGCCGCCGGCGCGGCGCTGCATGTCGGCGATGACGTAGGTGAAGTAGACCATGTTGTCGGCCAGCTCGCGGTCGGTGTGGAGCGCGGTGAGGTTGCGCAGCGAGGTGGCGGCGAGGGGGTTGTTACGGAGGGCGTCGGTTACGCGCTGGCGGAGGCCGCGGGACTCCTGGAAGTCGGGCGGGGAGGGGACGAGCGTGGGCAGGACGCCCGGGAAGTAGAAGTCGAAGGCGGCGCGCCAGGCGAAGCGGCGCTGGAAGGCGAGATCGGTCGGGCCGACGGAGCCGCAGAGGTCGAGGCCGCCGGCGAAGGGTTTGGGGTTGAGCTCGAGCTCGGCGACGACGAGGGCGCCGCCCATGGAGGCGCCGGCGACGATGGTTTCGACCTGCCGGGCGGCTTTTTTGCCGGTGGCGGGCTGCTCGTAGCGGCGGAGGAAGTAGGCGCGCAGCTGCTCGGTTTCGGGGTAGGCCTCGGCCAGCGCCCAGCCGGGGGTGGAGTAGCCGGACTGGATGATGGCGTAGCCGCGGTCGAAGATGGGCTGGGTCTGGTCGGTGAGCGGGCCGGTGGCGCGGTAGGTGAAGGGGCCCTCGGCGTAGCCGTGGAAGAAGACGACCAGGGCGTGGTTCCAGTTGGCGGGGATGTCGATGCGGTAGGGGACGGCGGAGAGGGTGCCGACCTCGGTGGTGCCGGCGGGGGTGTGAACGATCTCGGGTTCGGGGTCGGACGTGCCGGGCCGGGTGGCGGCGCGGGCGGGGAAGGCGACGAGGAACAGCGCGGCCAGAGAGACAGCGAGGGATACGCGGGTTGCGCGGGGTGGCTGAGCGGCGAGGCGGATGTCCATGAGGAGAGCGTTGGGTGTGATTCTACGCGGAGGCGGGAGAGCGGGGGAAGACCTTTGCGGCACGGCCGGAACGACGGGTGGGGTCCAACGCGAAAAGGGGGTCAGGGAAGAGGTTGCGGTGCCGATAAGGAGAGCATCTGCCGGCGCGGTAACCCCGCGAGGTGTTACCGGCGGGACTGGAAGTGTCACAGGAATGGCCCGAATGGGGACTTACTGGCCCCTTTTGGGACCGATATTCTCGGGCTACTTCAGAAAGCCAAGGACCCTTTAATGACCATGATGGTTCGTAGTGCGCTTGCGGTTTTGCTTAGTTTCGCGGTTCAGGCATCGGCCGAACCTCGCGTTTGCATTGGGGGTGACCTGGATCACCTGACGGCTACCGAGAAGAACAACTGCCGGGCCAGCGCGGACCGGCTGCGGATGGATGCGGACCGCTTTCATGCGCCGGCGGACTGGCATTTCTTCGTGATCTGCACGGAGGCGGACTGGACGATGTACACCTCGCTGACCAAGCACACGGCCGGCCTGGAGTCGCTCGAGGTGGATACCGATGTTCAGCATCGGCGGACGTTCTTCCGCGGCAGCGCCCTGGCGAACCCGGACCGGACGCACGTGCGGCGGCTGATCGCGCATGAGGCGGCGAGCGCGCTGCTGGGCAATGGCGACGAGGTGGCGATCCAGAAGCAGGTCGCAGCTTGGCTGCCGGACGGGCAGGATCCTGCGCCGGTGCTCTCAGCCTCGCGCTAGAGGCTGAGGCGCGGGCAAAGACTAAGAACAGAGGCTAGCTGGTGCGCAGCCGCTCCATGAGGCTGCGCCGGAAGACGAAGAACAGCACGGCCGCCGTACCGAGCAGGACGAAAGAGGACGGCTCGGGAGTGAGGCCGACGAACGGCTGGTCGACGTTTCCGCCGGGTCCGAAGAGTACGGGCGAGTAAGGATAGCCGGGGAAGCCGCTGCCGGGCCCGGGAACTGGCGGCAGGACGAGGGCGACGGGACTCTGGGGGATGACGTCCATCTCGCCATCGACGGGGAGCAGGCCTTCGGGCGTCAGTTCGGCGACGAGGGTCAGATCAGGGGTGTCGATGGGCGGAACTTCGCACTCGAATTTGAACTGCGACTCGCGCTGACCGGGCGTGGAGGGGTTGGAGACGACCAGCTTGCGCTTGGGTGGAACGTAGGGATGGCCGTGCGTGGCGAGGTAGAGGTTTCCCCACTCTTCCCACCGGGCCAGAGTTTCCTGGGTGTGGCGGTGTGCGGGGGTAACACGCTGGTCTACATTGCGGGTTACGTTGGTCAGTGCCTGAACGAGCGAGACTGAGCATGCATCTGACGCCAGTATCGTGCCGGTTGAAGCCGTCAGAAAGAGGAGGATGGGGAGGATAAGGAGTGCATGGCGGCGAGAACGCGTGCGCATAGAGTGGGCCCCGATTCGAACAAATCGTACAACTTTTGCGTCATAGTTGGATTCCGCCCGCCCTGGTCTGCGGGTATTTGATCCGTGCATCTAGGCTGATTAGATGCCGGTTGTGGAAAGCTGGCAATTACACATTAGTTTCGAAAACCATGTTACCTATTTGCGTTCCAGAAGGGAAGATGGTAATTAGCTACCCGTCTGCCGGGGGATACGCCTCAGCCATCCGGCTGGATGTAGCGGGGGACGAGGCAGGAGATGTACGGGAGATTTACTGATCCAAAAGGGGAAAAATGGTCGGGACGACTAGATTCGAACTAGCGACCTCACCCACCCCAAGGGTGCGCTCTACCAGGCTGAGCCACGTCCCGACTTCGGTGCGTCTGCCACGCGGGGATGCGCGGCGACAGGGTGGTTCCAGTGTACATCAGGTCTAACCGCCTGCTTGTTCCTCAGGCTGAAGCCCCGGCATTTATCGACGCCAGGACCTCGCGCGGGGCGTATCGGCGCGGCGTCAATGCGGGGCGACGAACTCCTTGGGCAGTGAGCCGCCTTCGCCTTCGCCGAAGAAGAAGCCGTTCATCTGCTCTACGAGGAACTCCTGGGCTTCGCGGGTCCAGGGTTGGAGGCGGTACTCGTTGAGCAGCATCTTCTGGCGCTCGACCCACTCGCCCCAGGCTTTCTTGCTGACGTTCTTGTAGATCTTCTGGCCGAAGTCGGAATCGAAGGGGGGCTCGTCGAGGCCTTCCATCTCGGCGTGGTATTTGCTGCAAAAGACCATGTGGGGCATTGCGGTGGGTGCTCTCCTCTGCGTGGACTGGTCTGATTGTAGAGCCTCGGCCGCCCCTGGTTACGGCTCGGACTGAGGCTTTATGGCGTCAGGCGCGTTGGGGGCGGCAGGATCGATGGCAAAGTCGAAGACGACGGTGGAGTATGCGTTTTGCGCCTTGGGGATGGGATTGAGAGCGTACTCGCCGGGCGCGAGGGGCGCAGATGGTGTGAGCTTGAGCCATCCGCCGGGAAGATGCTCGGTGACGCTGTCGACAATACCGTCCTTGCGATTGGCGTTGCCGGTGAGCTGGGTGAAGCGGACCTGCGCGAAGATGCGGCGGTCCTCGTCGGGCACAGCCTCGACGATGGCAAACACGGGGGAGTCGGTGCCGCCCTCGGGGTCGTCGAGGACGTGGATGTAGAACACGGGAGTGCGGTCGTGGAGGACGGCGCGAGCGTGTGCGCCGGGTACCTCAACCGTCATCTTGGGCTTGTAGAGAAAGGAGCCCGCGAGAGCGCCGGCTGCATTCGCGCCTTTATGGTTGTTCAACTCGACCGTGGTGTGATGAATGGCGACAAGTTGGGGCTGGCCCTCGAAGTGGTCGAGGGCGTAAGGGATCGCGCCATGTGGAAGGGGAAGACCGGGCGCGGGGAGCGGGGCTTCGCTTTGTGCGCAGGCGATGGAAGCAGCCAAGGAGAGGAGCATCAGGGGGAACAACGTGCATGAGCGCATGCGTACCTGCCGAAGAGATAGCGGGAGTTTAGCAGCAGCGGGCGGGTCAGCGGCGTTTTCCCTTGGGCTTTTTGTCGCGCGTGCGGGTTTTGGATTTGGTCTTGCGGCGGCCGGATGCGGGTTTGCCGGTGCGGGTAGGGCTGGGGTGGGGTTCGGGCTGGGCGGCTTTGGACTTCCGCAGGCTGCGCGGGGCTTCGCCCTGGGGTTCGGTGTTGGGGACGAGGGCGAACTGCAGGCGGCGGGCGGGGCGGTCGATGCGGTCGAGCAGGACGTGCACGCGCTGGCCGAGCTTGAAGACGCGGCCGGAGTGCGTGCCGACGATGGCGCGGTCGGTGTCGCGGAAGACGAAGCGGTCGGGATCGCCGAAGGGCAGCGCGGCGGAGAGGGTCTGGAGGGGGACGAGGCCCTCGATGAAGAGGTCGTCGAGCTCGACAAAGAAGCCGTATTTGGTGCAGGAGAGGATGGTGGCGTGGAAGTCTTCGCCGACGCGGTCCTGCATGAACTTGATCTTCTTCCACTCCATGAGCTCGCGCTCGGCATCGTCGGCGCGGCGCTCGGCCTGGGAGGATTCGAGGGCGATGGCGGCGAGTTCTTCGGGTGGGAGGGTGAAGGTGCGTGGCAGCTTGTCGCCGGCGGATTGGAGACTGGTTGAGGACGACGAATACTGAGATTCTTCGCTGCGCTCAGAATGACGGGCGGTGTTGTGGCGGGTTTTGGTGGACCAGGGTTGCGGGTCGGTGGAGAGGATGGGGCCGCCGAGGGGGTTGGCCCCGGTGCGCAGTGCGGAGCGCAGCAGGCGGTGCACGATGAGGTCCGGGTAGCGGCGGATGGGCGAGGTGAAGTGGGTGTAGCTGGGGCTGGCCAGGGCGAAGTGGCCTTCGTTTTTCTCGGAGTAGCGGGCCTGTTTGAGCGAGCGCAGCATGAGGTAGGAGAGGATGCGCTCTTCGGGCGTGCCGGCGATCCGGGCCGTCAGTCGCTGGTACATCTGCGGGGTGACGGGGATGGATTCCGGCACGTCGTGCGCTTGCGGCGTGCGCGTGCGCGCGCGCGAGCCGTGGCGGTCGGCGCCGGCGCGGCTGCTGCGGCGATCGGACTTCATGGTGAAGTTCTTGACCGGCAGGGAGGAGAAGCCGAGCGTCTGGCCGTAGGTGGCGGCGACCTCTTCAAAGTCCAGGATGCGCTTAGGGTCGGGGAGCTCGTGGATGCGGTAGATGCTGGCTGGCAGGGAGGGTGACTGTGGCGGCTGGACCCACTCATCGCGGTGAGACTGCGATGAATGGGGCACAGACGGGTTCAGCGTCTGGGCTTCGAGCCAGTGCGCGACGCACTCGTTGGCGGTGAGCATGAACTCTTCGATCAGGCGGTGGGACCAGCCGCGCTCGGAGCGGGTGATCGCGGCCATGTTGCCCTGGGGGTCGAACTGGATGACGGGCTCGGGCAGGTCGAAGTCGATGGAGCCGCGGCGGTGGCGCTTGCGGTTGAGCAGGACGGCTAGCGCCTGCATCTGTTCGACAGCGGGGACGAGGTCGATCCCGGCGGCCCTGGTCTCGGGGTCGCCGTCGAGGATCTTCTGCACCTCCGTGTAGGTGAAGCGCTTGACGGAGCGGATGATGCCCTCGCAGAGCTCGAACTCGGCGACCTCGCCGCGCTGGTCGATCTCGGCGATGCAGGAGAGGACGAGGCGGTCTTCGTCGGGGCGCAACGAGCACATGCCGGAAGAGAGCGCCGGCGGCAGCATGGGCACGGCGCGATCGGGGAAGTAGACGCTGGTGCCGCGCAGCCGGGCCTCGAGGTCGAGCGAGGTGCCGGGCAGGACGTAGTGGCTGACGTCCGCGATGTGCACCTGGAGCTGCCAGTTGCCGTTGGGCAGCTGCTGGACGTGGACGGCGTCGTCGAAGTCGCGGGCTGTCTCGCCGTCGATGGTGACGATGGCGAGCCCGCGGAAATCCTTGCGGTAGACCCAGGTCTCAGAGTCGAGACCTGGGGCACCAAGATCTTCGTTGAGGGGAAGCGCGGCGGCTTCAGCGGCTTCGGCGAGGACGTTGGCGGGGAAGATGTAGGGCAGATGGTGCTTGCGGATGACGATCTCGACGTCCACGCCGAAGTCGTCGGGGTGGCCGAGGACTTCGAGGATGCGTCCCTGGGCGGGCCTGGAGAGCGTCGGGAAGTCGGTGATCTCGACATCGACGGCGAGGCCTTCGAGAGGCTGGGACGACCCAAGCGGGCCGGGGGAAGAGAGGTCAGTACGGCGGGCTTCGTCGCCCAGGGTGCGGTGCTCGGTGGAGACGGGCGGCAGGATGACTTCGCCGTTGGGGCCGTCGGGGATGAGGATGGGCTGGGTCATGCGCTCGTCGAGCGGCGTGACGAAGTTGAAGCGCGAGGTGGAGTGGGAGTCGAAATCGCTCGTCCGGCTTTGCCGGGCGGCTGACCGCGCGTAGTGGAAGATGCCGACCACGGTGGGGTTGCGGCGGGTGAGGATGCGGAGGATGCGGCCGGAGCGGCGGGGTCGTCCGTCGGCGCCGGGACGGCCGGGCGGGGCTTCGTCGACCAGGACTTCGTCGCCCTGCATGGCGCCGTTGAGCTCGTTGGGCGGGATGAAGAGGTCGTCGTCGCGCGTGCCGCCGGCCGGGCGGACGAAGCCGAAGCCGTCGCGGTGCAGGTCGAGCTTGCCGGCGACGAGGCGGTCGCGGGTGATGCGCTGCTCGGGCGATTGATTCTTTGGCTCGTCGAATGCGCGGGCGCGCGCGGTCTTCTCGGGGGTGGAGTGGGGCAGCGCCCAGGCATCGTTGTCCAGCTTCACGAGATCGCCGCGAAGCGTGATGCGGGCGAGTTGTTCGAGCAGCAGACGGCGCTCGCGGCCGCCGCCCAGGCCGAGCTCGCGGATGAGCTGCTTGTAGCCGGCGCGGCCGGAGGGGCTGCGTTCGATGAGACGGATGAGCTCGCGATCGGTGTGCGGGTAGGGGGTGTTGGGCTTCGGCATCGCTCCAGCCGATTCTACGCCGGGGAGGTGACGCAGCGGCGTCAGCGGGCTGACTGACGGCGATGACCCGCGCTGGCGCTGCCGGCTTGCCGCGCATGCGCCGGGCCGGGGAGAATAAGGCCTATGAATTCGAATGCGGCGTTTGCTCCCAGGCCGATGGTGATCGAGACGAATGGGTTCACGTTCGATGCGCTGGCCGCGGGGCCGGACGATGGCGCGTTGGTCCTGCTGCTGCATGGCTTTCCGCAGTTCGCGGACGCCTGGACGGGCGTGATGGGTCCGCTGGCAGCGGCCGGGTATCGCGCGGTGGCGGTGACGCAGCGGGGGTATTCCAGGGGCGCGCGGCCGCTGGAGGTGAGCGAGTATTCGCTTGAAAAGCTGGTGGCGGATGTGCTGGGCTTTGCGGATGCGCTGGGTGCACCGCAATTTCACCTGATGGGTCATGACTGGGGCGGCGCAGTGGCGTGGACGGTGGCCGTGGCGGCACCGCAACGGCTGTTGAGCCTGTCAGTGCTTGCCATGCCGCACCTGGATGCGTTCAGCGCCGCGCTGCGCAGCGACCTGAAGCAGCAGCTGCTTTCGGCGTATATGAAGCTGTTCCAGGCGCCTGGGCACGTGGCCGAGACGGCGCTGCTGGCGCTGGATGCGAAGCTGCTGCGCGGGGCGTACCAGGGCAAGCTGCCGGCCTCGCAGGTGGAAGCGAACGTGCGCCGGCTGGCGGAGGATGGGGCGTTGACCGCGGCATTGAACTGGTACCGCGCGCTGGGCTCGGGCGGCGGCCGGGAGCTTGGACCGGTCCGGGTGCCGACGCTGTATGTGTGGGGCGATAAGGATCTGGCGCTGGGCGAGGTGGCGGCGGTGTCGACGGCGAAGTACGTTGCCGCACCGTACCGGTTTGAGCGCATGGCGGGCAAGAGTCACTGGCTGCTGGAAGAGTGTCCGGAGGAGATCGCGGCCATGCTGCTGGCGCAGGTCAAGGGCGGGGAGGGGCCGCGCTCAGGTTGAGGAGAGTTGTGCGGTCGCGAGTGCCGGAGGCGCGAGTTCTGCTGCGGGCGGCGCTTCGGCGAGCATGGCTTCGAAGATGTCTTCAGGCATCAGCGGGACGTGATTGAAAGGGATGCCGAGCGCGTTTTCGATGGCGTTGAGGATGGCGGGCGCGGGGCCGTCCATGGGGAGCTCGCCGATGCCCTTGGCGCCGAAAGCACCGTGTTGAAAGGGGATTTCGGCGAAGTGCACGTGGATGGGCGGCAGGTCGGCCGAGGTCGGCATGATGTAGTTGGTCATCTGGTTGTTGATCATGACGCCGTTGCGCCAGATGCACTTTTCATAGAGCGCGAAGCCGATGCCCTGCGCGACGCCGCCTTCGATCTGGCCGGCGGCGAGGATGGGATGGATGACCTTGCCGACCTCCTGCAGGGCGTCGAAGCGGGTGACGGTGGGGGTGTAGGTGACGGTGTCCACGGCAACTTCGGCGACGTAGACGGCCCAGGCGTAGGTGGGGTAGGCGTCGCCCATGTACTTCTGGTCGTCCCAGAAGATGGCGCCGGGGGATTCCCAGCGATGGAAGGATTTGAGCTCGCCGAACTGCTGGACGTAGGCGCGGATGGCGGGGGCCAGGTCGTCTGGGCTGTAGTCGGCGGAGAGGAAGCCGGCGAGGCGCAGGGTCTCGATCATGTTCTGCGCGGCGCGCTGCACTAAACCGCCGACGACCATGGCCGTTCTGGACGCAACGGTCGGGCCGGAGTTGGGCACGACGCGGGTGTCCGGCTGGGCAATGTCCACGTTGGCATAGTCGCAGTGCAGCGCTTCGGCGGCGATCTGCGCCAGGATGGTGTTGGTGCCCTGGCCGAACTCGGAAGAGGAAACCAGCACCCGGACGCGGCCTTCCGGCGTGGCTTCGAGGCCCGCCAGCGAATTAAGGTAGCGCTCGCCCGAGCCGGTAAAGCCCGCGCCGTGCATGAAACACGCGAATCCGATGCCGCGTTTGATGGCGCTGGCCTGGTTTTCTGTCTGGAAGTTGCGGGACTTCGCATGGTAGTCCGAGACCTGCAGGGCGCGGGTGAGCAGCGCGTCGAGGTCGATGGGCTGGTGGATGGTCTGGCCGGTGGCGGTGGTGCCGCCGGCGCGCAGGAAGTTGCGGCGGCGGAGCTCTTCGGGGGTGAGGCCGACAGCGCGGGCGACCTTGTCCATGTGGCGCTCGAGCGCGAAGAGCGACTGCGGCGCGCCGAAGCCGCGGAAGGCGCCGGAGGGCGGGGTGTTGGTGGCGACCGCGCAGGAGCGGACGCGCACGGCGGGCCACTGGTAGGGGCCGGCGGCGTGGATGGTGGCGCGCGAGCAGACAGTGGCCGAGAGGGTGGAGTAGGCGCCACCGTCGATGACGATCTCGATGTCGCAGGCGAGGAGCTTGCCGTCTTTTGAGACGGCGGTGCGGTGGCGGGTGCGGGAGGGATGGCGCTTGGTGGTGGCGACCATGTCCTCGGCGCGGTCGTAGATCATCTTGACCGGGCGGCCGGATTTGAGCGCGAGCAGCGCCGCGTGGCCGGCGAGCACGGAGGGGTACTCCTCCTTGCCGCCGAAGGCTCCGCCGGTCTCGGTCTGGACGACGCGGACGCGGTCGTCGGGCAGGGCGAAGATGGTCTTGAGCGCGCGGTGGACGTAGAAGGGGCACTGCAGCGAGCCGTGGACAGTGACGGAGGCGGCCGCGCCGTCGGGCCCGGCGACGGCTTCCGCGATCATGCCGTTGGTCTCGATGTAGAGCTGCTCCTGGGCGCCGGTCTGGTACTCGCCCTCGACGATGAAGTCCGCCGAGGCGAAGGCCGCGTCCACCTCGCCGTGCTCGAGGTGAAAGCGCTTGAAGGTGTTGGCGTTTTCGCCCTCGCCCCAGATGACTTCACCGAGCGCGAGCGAATCTTCGATCGTGAAGATGGCGGGCTCGGGCGCGTAGGTGATGGTGACGGCGGCGACGGCGGCGGCGAGGCGCTCGCGGTCGGGGTGGGCGAGCAGCAGGATGGGCTCTTCGGGGTGGTTGACCCGGGCCTGTTCGCCGGTGGGCGCGAGCAGGGGCTGGTCCTCGAGGAACATGGGAACCATGTTGCGGCCGGGGATGTCGTCGGCGGTGGCGATGGTGAACTCGTGCCAGGGGATCTCGGGCGGGAAGTCGATGGCGAGGATGCGGCCGCGCGGGATGGTGGAGCGGAGGGTCGCGCCGTGAATCATGCCGGGCAGGGTGATGTCGTCGACGTAGCGGGCGCGGCCCTGCAGCTTGGCCGGGCCTTCTTTGCGGGGAACGCTGGTGCCGACGATGCGGAGAGCGTGGAGCATGGCTTCAGGTCGATTCTAGTTGAGGAGAGGAAGGCTTAACGCGGATCAAGGCGGATGAAACGGATGAACACCGATAAGACCAGGCCTGTTTTGAAGAGACAAGACCTGGTTTTGATCCCTCTTGATCGCCTTTCATCCGTATTGATCCGCGTTAAGGTGTTTCGCGGGGCGGCAAAACGCCGAAGGAGGCCAAGGAAGGCGATGTTGCATCGAAGTAGGCGGGACCTGAGGCGGGGGAGCGATTTGGAAGCCAGGGACGGGAACGCGGTGGGCGGCGAGATGGCGGGTGAACAGAGGCGGCTACTGGTCTGCCTGGCGGACCTGATCAACCGGCGGCTGATCGAGGGCATTGCGGCGCAGCTGCAGCTGACGCCGGTGCAGGTGGAGGAGGATGAGCTGCAGGCGCGGGCCGAGGATCGGGACCTCGAGATGCTGCTGGCCGACGAGGCGGTGGCGCGGCGCTGGCTGGCAGGCAACGGCGCCGCCGGGCAGAGCCGGGACGGTCTGCGCTTTGCCCTGGTGGCGGTGGTGCCGGCGAGCATGCCCGACGGCGCGGTGCATCCGAAGCCGGGCGCGCCGGAGCCGTTCGACGGGGTGCTGGCGCTGCCGCAGCCGCCGGCGGTGGTGACGGCGCAGCTGAGCGTGATCCTGTATGCGCACCGAACGTACGCCAAGCGGTACGAGTCGGCGCTTGAAGAGCTGAATCTGAACCGCAGGATCTTCCGCTCGGTAACCAGCGGGATCAGCGTGGCGGATGCGTTGCGCGACGACTTTCCGCTGGTGTATGTGAACCCGGCGTTCGAGGTGATGACGGGCTACAGCCTGGAGGAGATCGAGGGCAAGAACTGCCGGTTTTTGCAGCGGGACGACCGCTCGCAGCCGGGGCTGACGCTGATCCGGGAGGCGCTGAAGGCGCAGCGCGAGACGGTGGCGCTGATCCGCAACTACCGCCGCGACGGGACACCGTTCTGGAACGAGCTTTCGCTCTCGCCGATCCGCGACCGGTCGGGCCTGGTGACGCACTTTGTCGGGATCCAGAACGATGTAACGGGGCGGATTGCGTTTGAGGAGGCGCTGCGGGAGAGCGAGAAGCTGGCCGCGGTAGGGCGGTTGGCGGCGTCCATTGCGCACGAGATCAACAATCCGCTGGAGTCGGTGACGAACCTGATCTACCTGGCGCAGCGGGAGGATGAGCCGGCCCGGCGGGCGGAGTACCTGGGGTCGGCGGAGGAGGAGCTGAAGCGCGTGTCGCAGCTGACGGCGCAGTCGCTGCGGTTTTACAAGCAGTCCAGCCGGCCGCAGGCGATCCGGCCGGCGGACCTGATTACGGCGGTGGTGGATGTGTACCTGCCGAAGATCGCGAACTACGGCATCGGGCTGGAGCGCTGCGACTGGCCGAGCGAGCCGGTGGTGTGCCTGGAGAGCGAGATCCGGCAGGTGCTGAGCAACCTGATCCGCAACGCCATGGACGCCATGCAGGGGCGCGGCGGGCGTCTGACGGTGAAGACCCGCAGCGCGACGGACTGGAAGACGCAGCGCCAGGGAGTCGCGATCACGATCGCCGATACGGGCACGGGCATGTCGCCGGAGACGCTGGAGCGGCTGTATACGGCGTTCTACACGACCAAGGGCATCAGTGGGACGGGGCTGGGCATGTGGGTGAGCAGCGAGATCGTGGCGCGGCACCACGGCAGGCTTTCGGTGCGGAGCCGGCAGGGGCAGCGCAGCGGCACGGTGTTTACGTTGTTTCTGCCGTATGAGGCGATGGCGGCTTAGCGGTGGCGGCTTAGCGGTTGCGGCGGACAAAATGCAGGTCCTTCGACTCGGCTTTGCCTCGCCCAGGATGACAGGGGCATGGGGGCGGGAAATCAGGCTTGGCTGAGGATCGCGAGGGTCTGGGCGAGGACGCGGGCGCCGTTGGCGATGGCCTCGGGCGAGGCGTACTCGTCGGGGCGGTGGGAGACGCCGGCGCGGCAGGGGACGAAGATCATGCCGATGGGGCAAAGGCGCGCCATGAAGAGCGAGTCGTGATAGGCGCGGGAGACCATGCGGCGGCTGGCCAGGCCGGCGGCGGCGGAGGACTGCTCGATGGCCGCGATGACCTGGGGTGAGCAGGTGGCGGGGGCGTCCGCGTTAAGGATGCGCATGACGAGGCCGACGTTGCGGCGCGCGGCGATGGCGGCGCATGCCTGCTCGATGGCGGCGAGCATGGCATCGCGGCGCGCGAGGTCGATGTCGCGGGCGTCGAGCGAGAGGCGCACGCGGGCGGGGACGGAGTTTACGGCGCCGGGGAAGACGTCGCAGACCCCGACCGTGGCCACGGTGTCTGGACTACCAGTGGCGGGGGCGCCGGTGGCGAGTGCGGCGGATTCGACCGCGAGGATGACCTCGGCGGCGGCGGCGAGGGCGTCTCGGCGGGCCGGCATGAGGAGCGCGCCGGCGTGGCCGCCGGAGCCGGTGATGACGATGTCGGCGGCGGCGGGCGCGGCGATGGCGCTGACGACGCCGATGGGGAGGTTCTCGCGCTCGAGGATGGGGCCCTGCTCGATGTGCAGCTCGACGAAGTGCGCGTAGTGGCCCGGGGCGAGGAGAGCGCTGTCGAGCGAGCCGGTAAAGCCGGCCGCGCGGCGGGCCTGGTCGAGCGTGGGGCCGGCGGGGTCGCGGGCATCGGGCAGGGCCGCGGCGGCGGCAGGGCTTAGCGCGCCGGAGAGCAGGCGGGAGCCCAGGCAGCCGATGCCGAAGCGCGTGGGCTCCTCGCTGGTGAAGAGGATGAGCTCGATGGAGCGCCGGGGGACGAAGCCCGCAGCCTGCAGCGCGCGGATGGCCTCGAGGCCGCCGAGGACGCCCACGGTGCCGTCGTACATGCCGGCGTTGGGGATAGCGTCGATGTGCGAGCCGGTGGCGACGGCGGGCAGCGCGGGCGAGGAGCCGGTCCAGCGAAAGAAGGTGTTGCCGATGGCGTCGGCGCGGATGCTGAGACCGGCGGCCTGGGCGAGCGCGGCGAGGAAGGCGCGGGCTTCGCGGTCGCGCTCGGTGAAGACGATGCGGGTTACGGGAGTTTCGCCGGGCGCGGGGGTGGCGGCGAGCTCGGCGGGGGGCTCGGTGAAGGTGGCGAGGGTGCGGAGTTCGTTGAGGAGGCGGCCGATATGGATGGAGGGTGGAATCATTGGGGTGTTTTGGGGATCAGCAAGCATAATGCCCATCCCCACGATAACTCTTCGGCCGCCGCCTCAGAGTGATCCAAGAGTGATCGGGCGGGCACCCGGTTAGAGGATGGGTGTCCGGTTGAAGTCTTTGTAGATGAGGTATTTTGCGGGTTGTTTGCCGAGCGCGGCGAACCACTGGGGGCAGAAGGGGGCCATCCAGATGAAGTCGCCGGCCTGGACCGGATACCAGTGTTCGCCGAGCCGGTAAATGCCTGCGCCCTCGAGCATCAGGCAGCCGTGTTCCATAACGTGGACCTCGACCTGCGGGAGCGAGGCGCCGGGGGCGTAGGTCATGGTGTTTACGGCGAAGTCGAAGGCCGGCGTGGCGGGCATGAGTGTGCGGACTTCGAGAGCCGGGTCTCCGTTGAGGTGTTCGGCGGCGGCATGGGCCGCGTGCGCGACCAGTGCGGCGGGGCGGGCGACGCCGTGCAGCGGCTCGTAACTCTTTTCGATGACGGCCAGGCAGACGGCGGTGGCGGCGGTGATGTTGGCCTGCTCGCCGGGCGGGAGCCAGGCGAAGGCGCCTGGAGTGAGCGAGTGGGTCTGGGGGGCGCCCTCAGTGTAGTTTTCGGCGTCCAGGGTGAGGCTGAGCTCGCCCGCAAGAACGTAGAGGAAGCGCTGGGCGGCGGCGGGGGCGAGGGTTCCGCCGGCTTCGAGCTCGATGGTCGACCACAGGAAGGCGGCGCCCAGGGCGGGCGAGGCGTGCACGATGGCCAGGCCTCCCTGGACGCCGGGCAGCGGGGTGCGGACGAAGGCGTCCGGCGTGTGCAGCAGGTGGGTGGGCTGGCGAGAGCTGCGGGTGTGGCCGAGGGCTGGGAGATCGGGCATGGCGGCTCACCTTGAAAGGTAGTGAAGAACCAGGGCAAAAGCAACGGCGGGACGGGGAGAAGGGCGGGTTATGGCGGATCGGGGCGGGTAGGGGTGAGGGCGGTGAGGAAGCGGGAGCAGGCGTTCAGGGCGGCGTCGACGTCTGCGAGGCGGACGGACTCGGACGGGTGGTGGCTGATGCCGTGGGGCGAGCGGACGAAGAGCATGGCGGTGGGGAGTACGCCGGCCAGGATCATGGCGTCGTGCCCGGCGCCGGAGGGGAGCTCGTGGGCGCAGGGGCCGACGGCGGACTTCAGTGCGGCGCGAAGGGCGGGGTCCAGGGGGACGGCGGGCTGTTGGCTGGTTTCGGCGATGCTGACCGTGAGGCTGCGGGCGGCGGCGAGCGACTCGGCCTGGGCGATGAGCTCGCGGGCGGCGGCGAGGCGGGTTGCGTCGGCGGCGTGGCGGACGTCGAGCGAGACCACGGCCTGGCCGGGGATGACGTTGGCCGCGCCGGGCCAGGCGGCGATGGCGCCGACGGTGGCGACGAGGTTCTGCTGGCGGGCGAGGGCTTCGACGTGGGTGATCCAGAGGGCGGCGGCGGCGAGCGCGTCCTTGCGCAGATGCATGGGGGTGGTGCCGGCGTGGTTGGCCTGGCCGGTGAAGGTGAGCTCGAAGCGCGACTGGCCGACGATGGTGGAGACGACGCCCAGCGGCAGGTCGAGCGCGTCGAGCACCGGGCCCTGCTCGATGTGGATTTCGAGGAAGGCGAAGGTGCCGGGGGTGAGGGCGGTGTCGCTGGGGGAGCTTGGGTCGAGGCCGAAGTCGCGGATGGCTTGCGCGAGGGTGATACCGCCGGCGTCGGTGCGGGTGAGGGCTTCGGGAGGAAGCGTGCCCGTGAGCGCGCGGCTGCCGATGAAGGGCAGTTTGAAGCGGACGCCCTCTTCTTCCGAGAAGGCGATGAGCTCGACGGCGTACGGCAGGCGCAAGCCATCGCGGTGGAGCGCGCGCAGCAGGGCCAGCGGGAGCGCGACGCCGAGGATGCCGTCGAAGGCGCCGGCGTTGGGGACGGTGTCGATGTGCGAGCCGACGAGGAGGGTGGGGCGTGCGCCGGCGTCAGGATAGAGGCCGGGGTAAGTGCCGGGGTAAGTGCCGCGCAGGTTGCCGACCGAGTCGGTGCGGACAGCCATCCCGAGGGCCTGCATCTCGGCGCGGAGCAGGGCATGGACCCCGTGCGTGGCGGGCGAGAGGAAGGTGCGGGTGATGGTGCCCGGAACGTCGGTGTGGGCGGCGATGCGGGCGCAGAGATCGAGCGTGTACTGGGCGTCGGCGAGCGAGGTCATGGGTGGACCTCGCGGCCCGCGGGGGCGCCCGGAAACGCTCCACGGTCGAAGACCACCTGGCCGCGCAGGATCGTCTGCCGGACGACGCCGGTGAGGCGCTCGCCGAGGTAGGGCGAGACGGGGTGGCGGAAGTGGAGGTGGGCGGGGGTGACGGGGAAGGATTCCTCGGGCGCGAAGACGGTGAGGTCGGCGTCGAGGCCGGGCGCGATGCGGCCCTTGCGGGCGGTGAGGCCGGCGAGTTGCGCGGGCGCGGACGCCAGGAGGCGGGCGAGGTCGGCAAGGCCGAGGCTGTGCTGTCGGAGGCCGGTCCAGACGATGGGGAGCGTGAGGCCGAGCGAGGCGATGCCGCCCCAGGCAGTCTTGAAGCTGCCCGCGGGGGTGCCGGTCTTCATCTCCGGCGGGCAGGGCGAGTGGTCGCTGGCAATGAGGTCGATGGTGCCGTCGGCGACGGCCTGCCAAAGCAGCTCGCGGTTGGCTGCGCTGCGGATGGGCGGCGCGCATTTGAAGAGGGTGGCGCCGGCGGGGATCTGTTCGGCGGCGAAGTGCAGGTAGTGCGGGCAGGTTTCGACCGTGATGGGGAGGGCCCCGGCGCGGGCGGCGCGCAGCATGGGCAGGGCGAGGGCGCTCGCCAGGTGCACGATGTGGATGCTCGCGCCGGTCTGCCGGGAGAGCTCGATGAGGAGGCGGATGGCGGCCAGCTCGGCTTCGTCGGGGCGGCTGGCGAGGTAGGTGGGGTAGTCGCGCCAGGCTGCTCCCTCCAGGGCCGGGGGGACGGCGGCGATGGGCCCGGGCAGCTCGGCGTGGACCAGCAGCGGCAGGCCGGAGCGCGCGATGAGCGGCAGCGCGGCGCGCAGGTTGGGCTCGTCGATCAGGGCGAGACCTTCGCAGCCGGGGTCGACGAGGAAGCACTTGTATCCGGCCACGCCGGCGGCGGCGAGGGGCAGGATGTGGAGCTGGTTTCCGGGCCTGTCCGGCTCGCCTTCGACGCCGCCCCAGGGTCGCCAGTCGACGAAGCATTGGCCGGCATCGCCAGAGGCGGCGGCGCGGCGTTTGGCTTCGAGCGCGGCTATGGTCGTGGTCTCGGGCAGGTTGTTGAGCGGCATGTCTACGACGGTGGTGACGCCGCCGGCGGCCGCGGCTCGGGTAGCCGTGCGGAAGCCCTCCCACTGGGTACGGCCAGGCTCGTTGATGTGCACGTGGGTGTCGATGAGGCCGGGCAGAATGACGTGGTCGCCGAGGTCGTAGAGGGTGTCGGCGGGCCCGGGCGCGTCGTGCGGCACGATGCGCAGGATGCGGCCGGCAGCGCTGTCGATGAGTATCGCGGCGGGCGCGACGCCGTCCGGCAGGACGACGCGGCGGGAGATGTAGGCGGCCGTGGGCATGCGATGCTTCTACGGTACATCGGGCGGGAACAAGGCAGGGCTCAGGATTCAAGCTCGGCGGCGATGGTGTAGGCGCGGGCGTCGCGGTCCCACGTGATGGTGAGGACGTTGGGCTGGCAGCAGACGGCGCAGTCCTCGACATACTGCTGGCGCGAGCCGCCGGACTCGTCGACGGTGGTCTCGATCCACTCGTAGCAGGCGGCGCATTGGAAGTGGGCGGGATGCATGCTTGTCAGGAGAGTACCTGATGGGGGGTCGGGAGAACAGGGAAGAGGGAACAGGTACAGGGAAGAGGGAAGAGGGAAGAGGGAAGAGAAGGCGAGGCGATGGGGGCTTGGGTCGCCTGGCGGTTGACTAAGCACATTGGAGCGGCTAGGTTGAAGCTTCCTGACTGATGCGGGCCACGCCAGACTCACGCTCTTTCCGCCTCGTCGCGCTGGGAAGCTGCCTGGCGCTGCTGACTGGCTGCGCTGCCCGCAGCAAGGTCCTCTCGCAGCCCGCGCTGACACAGCTTTCGACGTATCCTCTGCTGGGCGACACGCGGCCGGTCCACGATCCGAGCCTGATCCGGCAGGGCGAGAACTACTACGTGTTTTCGAGCGATCCGCGGGGCCGCGCCGGGCAGGCGTCGCTGCCCATCCGCTGCTCGCAGGACGAGGTGACGTGGGCGCGCTGCGGCCATGTGTTTGCGCAGATCCCCGCGTGGGTGCAGTCCAGGGTGCCGGGGGGGCTGGCCTTATGGGCGCCGGATATCTCCTTCTTCGGCGGGCTTTACCACCTGTACTACGCGGGGTCCACGACCGGCTCGCAACGTTCGGTGATCGGGCTTGCGACCAGCCCCACGCTCGACCAGACCAGCCCGGCCTACGCGTGGACGGATCGCGGCGAGGTGCTCGCTTCCCAGCCCGGCATGGACTTCAACGCCATCGACCCGAACATCCTGGTGGATACGGACGGCAGCGTGTGGCTGACCTACGGGAGCTTCTGGTCGGGCATCAAGCAGCTGCAGCTCGACCCGGCCACCGGCGCGGTGCTGGCGGGCGCGCGGCGCTACGACCTTGCGGCACGGAACTCGGGCGGGCTCGATCCTATCGAAGGCGCTTCGCTGGTGCACCACGGCGCGTACTACTACCTCTTCGTCTCGATCGACTTCTGCTGCAACCCGGACGTGACCACCGATAACTACAAGGAGGCGTTCGGCCGCGGGACGACGCCGCACGGGCCCTTCACGGACAGGAACGGCAAGCCGATGCTGCGTGGCGGGGGCACGGTGATCTTGGCCGGGAACGGGGCGGGCAACAGCACCTGGAACGCGCCCGGCGGAGGCTCAGTCTATATAGACCCCGAAACCGGCACGGCGACCCTGGCGTTCCACGCGCTGGACATGCAGCGCAATGGCGCGACCAACCTGTGGCTGAAGCAGATCGAGTGGCAGGATGACTGGCCGGTGCTGGCGCCGCAGCCCTCCGGCCGGAGGTAGCGCGAGCCGGATGCGGAGCTACTCCTTGATGTTGCCGTAGTCACGCGCCGGGGCGCCGGCCACGGGCTTGCCCTCCTGCACATAGTTGCGGTTCCAGCTCGGGATCTCCACCACGTAGGCGCCGGGCTTCTCGATGATGGCCTGGCAGCCCAAACGCGAGTTGAGCTGGATGTCGGCGGCCGTCTCCATGCGGTCGAGCTCCTTATCTTCGGCTTCGGAGATGCCCGTCGTGCCGGCCTTGATCCAAAGATGGCACGTGGTGCAGGCGCAGACGCCGCCACAGGCGTGGTCAAGAAAGATGTCGTAGTTTTCGGCGACATCGAGGAAGCTCATCGGCTCGCCGTGGCCCTCGTAGGGCAGGCTGCCGAAGGGGAACTCGACGGTCTTGTTTTCGGGCAGGAAGGTGACGCGCACGATGTTCTCGCCGGGTGGCTGGGAGAGGTCGACAGGCGGGAGAATCTTTGCTTCAGACATGGCTTGATTCTACGTGGCGCGCCGCCGCAGCAGCGCAAGAAGCGAGATCGGGCTGCCCTTTAGTAGGCTGGAGGAATGAGTGATTACTTCGAAGTGTTCGGATTGCCGCGGCGGTTGCAGATCGACGTGGCGGCGCTCGAGAAGGCGTTCTACGCGCAATCGCGGCGGCTGCATCCGGACCGCTTTGCGGCGCGGCCCGCGGAGGAGCAGGAGGCGGCGCTGGCGCGGTCGTCGGAGCTGAATGACGCCTACCGCACGCTCAAGGAACCGATCCTGCGGACGCAGTATCTGCTGGGGCTTGAAGGCGTGGAGCTGGAGGAGCAATCGAAGGCCGCCACCGAGGCGGCGCGCACCACGGGCGTCGAGAAGAAGCAGCTCATTCCGCCCGAGCTGCTGGAGGAAGTCTTCGAGCTGAACATGCAGCTGATGGAGATGAAGGCCGCGCGCGAGATGGGCGACGAGGCGGACCCCGAGCTGCTGCGCGACCTCAAGGCCGCCGAGGCGACCTTCAGGAGCAAGCTGGACGAGACCCAGCGCGAGCTCGAGGCGCTCTGGGTGCGATGGGATGCGGGAGACGCCTCCGCGAAGGATGCGATGGTCGCCCTGCTGAACAAGCGCAGCTATCTGCGCAACCTGGTAAGGGATGTAGAGGAGCTTGTAACCTAGCTGACCCAGCGGGTCTAGCGGATCTGCACCAGCTCCGGCGCGTCCTGCTTGGCGTCCGGGGCGGCATGCGGTCGCGTCGCGTCGGGCCCGGCGGAGGTTGAGTCCGGTCTCTGCGGCGCGCGCCAGTGGTCGATGTAGCTGACCTGGTGCACGCAGCTGATCGTGCAATTGGGCGCGCAGCTCTTCTCGGTCAGGAACTCGCGCTGCACATCGGCGCGTTTGTACTCCGCCAGCGGCACCCCGGGATACCCGCGCTGCTGCGAGCAGTAGTGCACCAGGCCGAACTCGCAGATGTAGAGGTAACGTCCGCCCGCCCGGCAGCGCCAGTGGTTGGGCTGGCCGTTGGCGATCGCCTCCTGAAAGTGGTTGAAGCGCGAGTAGCTGCGCCGCGTCAGCTTGCGCACCTTGTCCCACACCGTGCGTTCGCGCTCGCCCAACGGCTTCAGCTGGCCGCTGCCGTCGTGGATGATCCCGATGGTGGACGAAAAGCCCAGCGCCAGCGCCCGCTCGCTCACGGTCAGCGCGTCCTCCGGGTTGGGCACGCCGCCGCCCACCACGGAGTTGATGTTCACATGAAAGTCCGCGTGCTCGGCCAGCATCTTGAGCTTGGCGTCCAGCACCTTCAGGCTCTTTTTGGAGACCGCGTCGGGCATCACGTTGTCGATCGAGATCTGCATGTGGTCGAGCCCGGCGCGATTCAGCCGCGCGATGCGCTCCGGCATCAGCAGGTAGCCGTTGGTGATCATGCCCGCGATGGCGCCCGTCCTGCGGATCCGCGCGATCACCCGGTCGAGCTCGGGATGCAGCAAGGGCTCGCCGCCCGAGATCGTGATGACGCTCGTGCCGAGCCGGCCCAGCTCGTCGATGCGGCGCTCCATCTCCGCGATCGGCACCGGGTCGGAGTGGTCGTCGAACTCATTGCAGTAGGTGCAGGCCAGGTTGCAGCGGCGCATGGGCACGATGTGCGCCATGTAGGGGTGCGAGGTGGAGAGCAGCGCGGAGCCGATCGAGCCCAGCTCGCGCAGCTTGCGCGTCACCGCCTTCAGCCGCCGTGTCGCTCGGCCGCTGCCGGCCCCCACCGTGGTCTCTTTCCCCATCGTCCCAGTATAACTGCCGCGCGCCGGCGGAGGCTTCATCAACTTTTTTCTTCCCAGCGACTTGCCGCTGAGAACTCCGTGAAGCACCCACCTTCTGCTGGTTGCCACGCTCTCTGCCGGAGTCATCTTCCCCGCGCGCCTTCTGCTGCGGCTTCAACCTGGCATTAGATCGCTTCACGGTAGCCGAACGGCCGCGTGAACCGGCTGTTCCAGAAGTAGGCCAGGATGATGACGCTGGCCACCGCCGCGTACGCGCACCATAGCGAGGTGAACGCATAGCGCTTCACGGCCATCACCACCAGCAGGATTACCAGGTTGGCTGTGCCGAAGATCACCATGTCGCGCACCCGCGAAAAGAACAGCGAGCCGCAGGTGGCGACGATATAAAGCACCGCGACGACGTCGTTGTTGGTGCCCGCGTTGATGTACACGATGCTGTTCTGCTGCAGAAAGACCTGCACAGGATAGGCGATGAGCGCCCACAGCATGTAGAGCGCTGTGCCGGTTCCGATGGCGAGGAACGGCCACATGCGCCGGCGCGACGCGCGGTCGGGCTCGAAGAGCAGAACGCTCAATGGCATCAGCAACGGCAGCAGCCCCTGCGCGTAGAGCATGAACGCGGCCGCCAGCTTCTGCGTGGTCGCTGGCGAGAGATGGCCGTCAAGCCCCAGCCAGACGAAGCCCTCGGTGAACTGGTGGATGGCGAACAACGTGGGCAGGGAGGCAAAGAGCAGCTCGCGGCGATGCTTCACGTGGGTGAGCGTGGCGATGCCGAGCCCGGCCAGGACCCCGCTGCCGGCAAAGTTGGCGGTCGCTGAAAAGCACATAGGTGGATCGTCTCACGTGCCATATTGCGGCTCTACTGCCAGGCGACGCTGCTGCTGCCCGTGTGGTTGAACTCGATGCTGACTGTCCCGCCCGGGTCGGGGCGGATCGTCGCCGGCGCGCCGTTTACGGTGGCCGAGCGCGGGGTGCTGAAGCGCCAGCGCAGGATCACGTGGGCCGGTGCGGGCCCGGTCTCCGGGTCGCTGATCTGGAGCGTGTTGTCGGAGCGCAGCACGCGCCGGCCCTCGAAGTCCGTGATGCTGGTGGCGCGCTCCGCGGCCGGGCCCAGCAGTTCATACACGCGGCGATCGTCGAGCGTGTGCACTGTTTTGTTGCCGGACTCCGCCTGCGGCACCAGCGTCATTACGTCGTCGGGAATTCTGGGCAGGATCGTCCCGCGCCGCGCATACACCGGGATGCTCTCGGGCGGGGCCTGCGCGACGATGATTTTGGGCCCGGTGATGGCCTCGCCCGTAAAGAAGTTGAGCCACTCGCCCGGCGGCAGGTAGACGACGCGGCTGGTGTTCTCGTCGATCACCGGCGCGACCAGCAGGTCCGGTCCGAAGAGGTACTCATCCTTGGTCGAGCGTGCGCGCGGGTCGTCCTGGTAGTCGAGCACCAGCGCGCGAATCAGCGGGATGCCGGTCTTCGCGGCCTGCTGCGCGGCGGCGTAGCGATAGGGAAACATGGCCATGTGCAGGCCCGCGAACTTGCGGTAGGTGTCGAGCGCCGGGGTGGCGCCTGCGGGCGAGTTGCGGTCAAACGTCTGGCGGTCGAAATTCCAGGGCACGAGGTTGGCCGACGACATCACCTCCATCATCGGCGAGAAGGCGGCGAACTCGGTCCAGCGCTGGAGCAGCAGCGGATTCGGCGTATCCGGCTGCGCCAGGTAGCCGCCCAGGTCCGCGCCCCACAGCGGCATGCCCGAGAGCCCGGCGGAGATGCCGGCCACCAGGACCGACGGCAGCCCGTTATCCGGCGAGAAGCTGGCCTCGTTGTCCCCGCCCCACAGGAAGCCCGTACCCAGCGCGCCGGTCGTGACGGACCGCGCGAACAGCACGCCATTGCCGTGCAGATCCCTCTGGATCAGCTCCTCCATCGCATTGTTGTAGAGCGTACCGTAGCGATTGCGCATCAGCCGCGGGTCGGTGCCGTCGGCGAACTTGACGTCGCCCTGCTGGTTCGGAGCCAGAAAGGCGCCCTCCGCGTCGTCGTCCTTGAAGCCGTCCGCGCCCGCGGCGATCGCCTGCCGCACCTGGTCCTGCCACCATTGCTTGGCCTTGGGATTGGTGAAGTCGATCAGCGAACCCTTGCCCTTCCACCACGTGCCCACCCACGGCGAGCCGTCCTGCGACTGCACGAAGAAGCCCTTCTCCGCGGCCTCGTCGTAGTTCGGGCTCTTCTCCAGCAGCTTGCCCTCAAAGCCCTTCTCGCCCGGCGGGTTGGACTTGTTGTTGATCCAGCTGGTATGCCAGAGCACGAGCTTGTAGCCCTGTTCGTGCAGGTGCCGGATCATCGCCGGTGCGTCGTCGAACTGCCTGGGATTGAACTGGTAGGAGTTGTACGCGGTCGCCCAGGGCGAGTCGATCAGGATCACCGATGCGGGCAGACCAAGCTCGCGCGTGCGGTCCACATCCTCCAGCACCTGGGCCTGGTTCTGGTGGTAGTCGCGCGCCTGCCAGGGAGCGAACGCCCAGTACGGCGGCACGGTGGCCCGCACCGGCGAGGCCAGCCCGGTGAAGGCGCTGAGCATCGCCGGAAAGCGTGCCGGTGCGTCGTCGGCCGAGGCAAAGAGCACCACGCGCAGCTTGTTGGTGGTGGCGTCGACGATCACCTCGTCACGGTTGGTGGCGTTGATGTCGAAGGTCGCCTCGCCGGTGGTGTCGAGCCACAGCCCGTACCCGGTGGTCGACATGAAGAACGGCACGCACTTGTAGGCCGACGAGCCCTTGCGCAGGCCGTTATCCATCGACAGGTTGCGCACGATGGTGTGTGCGTGGTTCAGCGTGTCGAAGTGCTCGCCCAGCCCGTAGTAGCCGGCCGCGTTATCCAGCACGCGGAAGCGCCAGAAGCCCACCGCGTACGCCACCGAGGTAAGCTCCACCACGCCCGGCGCCAGCTGCCGCAGGTGCAGCTTGCCGGTGTCGAGCGGCTCGCCGTTGAAGTCGAAGTCGTGCAGCAGCAAAGTCTTGCCGCCGCCCAGCGCCAGGGCCACGGTATCGCGATCCTGGCGCGTAAATCCCTCGACCGCCGGCTCGACGCGCGGTGCGGTTGCCGTCGCGCCCGGCGTTACATCGGCCGGCTGCTGCGGCGCCTGCGCGGCCAGCGTTCCGGCTGCCGCGATTAACGTTCCGGCTGCCGCAACCACCGACCGTGCCAGCCAGACCCAGCGCATACCAGCACCTCCGCTCCGCTTTCACTCTAGCCGAGCCGCTGGTGGAAGACTGGTTACATATTCGTGTGGCCGCCGCGCATCTCTTCGTTGAACGAGGGCTTGATGTTGGCCAGCGCCTGCGCCAGTTCGCCGCGATACTGCTCGTTGCGCGCCATCAGCCCCACCGCCGGCGCGGCATACGCCGGGTCCGCCGAGAGCGCGATGGTGCCTTCCTTGGCCAGGCCCTCGACCGAGATCTTCAGGTCCGCGATGCTCGCGTTCAGATACTGCGCGTCGCGCGGGTCGAGCAGCCACACCGGCCGGCCGCCGCCCAGCACGCCTGAAAGCCAGAACGTCTTGGCCGCCAGGAACGCCCGCCGCTCCGCCTCGGTCGTGTCGTTGAAGACGAACTTCTGCGAGCGCGTGGAGTAGTACCGCGTGGTCACCGGTACCGGCTGCCGATTGCCCGACTTCACGAGTTCCAGCTGCCCCTGATCGAGCGTCTTGCGCACCGCGTTCAGGATGAACGACTCCGCGAACGGCTGCTCGGGCGCCTTGACGATCTCGCGGAACGTGACCGTCATGGCCGCCGCGACCTTGGCATGCAGGAGGCCGGGCTGGGTGCCGGGTTGGGCGCCATCTTCGAGATTGATCTGCCCGTGCACCAGCGACGTATCCGCGCCGGCGGTCGACTCATGGAACGGCCAGGCAAAGCCGGAGTAGCTCAGCGGGATGCCGGTCAGCGTCAGCAAGCTGTTCGGCCGCGGGTTGCGCAGGCGATTCGCCGTCTCGGCCAGGAACAGCTCCAACTCGGTCGCAAACCCCGGCGCCACCGCGTCAAAGCTGTTCGACAGCTCTAGCTGCAGCGTCTCGGAGGCAGCTTCGGCGCCGCTCAGCGCCAGCGTAAAGCGCGTGGTGGGATCACCGGCAAAGCTCGTCGCGGGTTCGGTGGCGACGATCTGGACGCCGGCCGCCGAGGCAGCGGCGGCGATCTGGTCCGGCAGGGCAGTATTCTGGGCAGGCTTAGCGGCTAATGTCATCTTTGCAACAAATCTTCCTTCGCGTGGGTTTCCCGGCACGGTCGCAGCGGCTTACCGAGTGGCAGGCCGCCGAGGGTCCGTTCGGGCGATGGCTCTATTCTACGTGGCCGCCGGATCGCCTGCCGCCCGCACGGCCTGCCGCCGGGCGCAGATCCCGGCCGGCGCGTCCCGCCTCCCACGTGCTTTCTGCATCCATACTCTAGATAGGGGGAAGGTCGGCTATGACGATCAGGCGCGCGGCGTGCTTCCTGTTGTCGATTGCGGTTCTCTGCGCCGCGGCTTCGGCCGCATCCGCACAGGACGCCCGGCAACTCATCGCCACGCTCGTCCAGCATGAGACCGAAGCCGGCCAGCATCGCGGCCGCTACCTCTACACGTCGGAGGAGCGCTCCGACCGCACCAACGGCCATCTCTGGAAGGAGAAGATTGCCGAGACCGCCTGGGGCAAGGTGCACTACCTGCTCGCCGAGGACGGCCAGCCGCTGACCGGAAAGCGCCTCGACGCCGAGCGCGCCCGCGTCGCCGACGAGGCCGCCCACCCCGAGGAGTTCAAGCGCAAGGAAGAAGCCAAGGCCGACGACGAGCAGCACGCCCGCCAGATGCTGTACCTGCTGCCGCACGCCTTCCTCTTCGAGGGCCCCACCCAGGATGGCGACACGCTGCGCGTCGGCTTCCGCCCCAACCCCGCCTACACGCCGCAGAGCCTGGAAGAGCGCGTGCTGCACGGCATGACCGGCGACGTCCTGATCGATCGCGCCACCATCCGCCTGCGCGGCCTCGATGCCCGCATGCCGCAGGATGTCAGCATTGGCTTCGGCCTGCTCGCCACCATCCGCGCCGGCAGCAACTTCGCCACCATGCGCGAGCCCGTGCAGGGCATCGACTGGAAGACCGAAACCGTGCACACCGACTTCATGGGCCGCGCACTATTCCTGAAGACGATCGCCCGCAAACAGGACTCCAGGCACTACGACTTCAAGAAGCTGCCGGACAACATCACCGTGGCCGACGCGGTGAAGCTGCTCGAAGAGTAGGCGCCGCAGTTCTTCTTACAGGTTAGAGCGGCCTTTGTCCTTTCGGAAGAGCATCGCAAAGCGAAAGAGCCAACATGGGATATGCCGTTCCGCTGTAACTGATGAACTGCCAGCCATCGCGGATCAGTGAGCGGGTCCACCATCTGCCTGAAGATCGCTGGTTGCTGAGCAGCCAGTGAACGCCGCTTTGGATGCGCGGATCGCTGCTCGCAACCCCTGCCTTTCGCAACGCGATGATCGCGAGTCCGGTCATGTGGCCATCACTTTGCGGGAAGCCGAACTCCAGCTCAGACCTCAGTTTTGCGGCACGAGTCCCCCTCCCCCATTCCTCCGGCGTGGCAAAGGAACGGATCGACCAGCCCCCGTCGAACTGCTGGTGGGTGAAGATCATGGCGATGAGGTCGCGCTTCTGCTTTGTGTTCAGAAGCCCGGGATACTCTGAGGCCGCCCAAAGCAGATCTGTGCGGTCGTAGTCGCCCTGCATCTTCTGGGGCGTGCGGAGATAGTGCGTCAGAAGCGCGACGTGAGCGCCGGCCGCCGTTCCATGCTGCTTCGTCAGCCACCCCGGGGCATTGGCTACCGCTCGCGCCGCTACAGTCGCGACCTGGTAGGGGCTCGATTCAAAGGGTGGGTTCACGTCATCTTCGATGTACCAGTCACCCGCGGGACGCTGAAATTGAAACATGAGGTACAGCGCCTGCACCGTCTCAGGCGAGAGACGGTGCAGAACGTGCGCATCCCAGATCGCGAGACCTGCGGCAAGGTAGACCGCCTTCGTTCCGTCGAAGCTCCCGTTCCGTTTTTTTGGATCGCCAGCGAGCGCTTTCTGCAACTCAGAGAGCCAGAAGTCGTGCATGGCTTGCTGCGGCGCACCCAGTTCCGGCGACATCAGTGGCCGTACCATCATGTAGGTGCCGTTGCTGTGGCAGGAGATGCAGCCTCTCTCCTCCGTCCACGCCATGGCTCCCTGTTCCATGTAATCCACTGCAAGTCTTGGAGCAAACGGAATCCTGGGCTCTTCAGAAGACGGGCGAGCGAACGTGATGTCCTTGTGGTGGTACTGGTAGTTCATTGGAGTGTGCCACGCCGCTTCGTTTGGAATGTGCTGCAGCGTCACGGGGACGGGCTGCCCGTTCCACGTCCATGTACCCTCCAGGCATTCGGCATGCAGACGCGCATCGTATGTTCCCTTGCCCGAGTTTGTAGAAGCGTTGACATGGCCGTCCTGGAAAGAAGCCGTGTCCACTTGAATCGCCTCAGGGAGAAAATCGACTGCGAGCGTGCGGACCGTCCAGCGTCCATCGGCTGCCTGGTCGGCCTGTAGCACCATGCGGTGCCGTTCCCCGCTGCTGAGGAAGCTACCCTGCCACGTGAACGTGGTCGCCTGGGCATGAGCACTCAAGCTGGCGATAGAAAGCAGGAGCCCGGCGAAGATGGCCAACCTCATCCTTGATGTCCTCGCTTCAAACTCTGGAGCACCGCAGTACGCGCATGAAGTACGCGCACGAAGTTTACCAAGCTGAACCGTCAGTCGCCAGCCAGGAGAGACACAAGGCTTCGACCCGTTTCCTGGAAGTCTTGCTTGTGTGCACCAATGGCTGGCCAGGGCGGACGGCGCGTCACGTCAGAAGAGAGTTCGTTACCGCCGTTCGGGTGGCCTTTGGCTCTCTTCGTTCATCTCCTCGGTGAGCGGCTGGCACGCGCGGTGGCGCTCTCCATCCCAGCAAGCGGCTACCGTGGCCGCCGCTTTACGCAGTTCCGGACGCGTCGACTCATCCTTCGATAGCGCGATCAGACGTTCTTTCTCCGCAGCCAGCTGAGTGGGCGTCAGCTGCATCCAGGTCACAAATTGCAGCAGGTAGACGGTCATCGCCTTCAGCTCAAATACCCGCCGCAAGGCTTCATCGTTGACCCGCTCACTCGCGCGGCTCAGCGACAGCGTATGCAGGCATTCCGCAAGCGTGGATTTCGTCTGATCCGGCCGGTCGAGAAACGCAATCATCGCATCATCCACTGCCACCGACGGAGCCCGGGTCGGGGTCGCCAGGATGGACAGGAGCACTGGTCCCTCTGCCGGCAGCTTGATGACTGGGCGACGCTGCGCCTTGAATGCGGCCTGCTGCTGGGGTGGCAGTGTTGCAAGTATCCGCTGGTCGCTCTCAATGAAAAATGGGTCCGGGTACTCGGTCAGGATGTCTGGTTCGCGCAGCATTGGAAGCACGAGGTCGATCAAGAGATCAAGGCCGTGACCGCAAGCCTCGACCGATCCCAGCGCGAGGAAAGTTGCGTTCCGCGCCCGCGGATCGGCATCGCGCAGATGCGCCGCGACGATCGGCACGTCTTCGACGGGAAGATATCGGCTGCAGGTCATCACCCGGGATGTCTCGCCGGGCATATACAGGAAGCTCAGCGAAAGAAGAGCTTTCCCGCGCACTTCAGGGCGATTATCGTTCATCCAGCTCATCAGGGTTGGAACTGCAGCGTCGCGTTCTTCAGGCGTTGCTCTTTCAAACGCCTCCGAGTAAGTCAACTCCTTGCCCGGCCTGGTATATTCTGGCAGGTTGCGAACCACATCGGCAAGACTCACCTTCGCGGCTTTACCGGTTGCGCCAGAGGGCGCGGACGACTGACCGGCGGCGGCTGTGCCATGAACCAGGAGCAATCCGAAGAACGATGCAGTCAACCCAAAGACCAGGGAGCGGAACAAGCGGTCACCTCATCTTCTCGAAATAGTAACTGTGAAGTCGGTTTTCGGAAGAAAGCTACCGGCCATATGAGCGTTTAACAGGCGTTAGCTCGGAAGCATCTGGACAGGCAAAAATTTAGACGGGCTACTTCGTTGTTGCCGGCTCTGGCGGAAAAAGAAATGTCGCTGCAGGTCCGAAGCGTTCTCCCCAATACTTATCTTGATGCTGTCCACCTGGCTCAACTGTCAGCTTCACCTCAGGATGGTTCATCAGACTCTTCTTCATGTTTTCGGCGAGCATCCGGCTCATCGAGACAAAGGCAGGATCGAAATCAGGAAACCCATGCGCAGCAGCCTCGGACGGAGGAACTTCCGTCGTGCCCACTCCGATGGAGATGCGAGCCGGTCCCTTCACCATGGAAGAGGTATCCTGCAGTACTTTGCCATTCCCATCCTCCAGCGATGTGCTCTCAAGCAATCCAAGGCCGAATGTCTCTGGCTGATCGAGAAGAAGACTTAACGCGGCGATGGAACCTAACGATGCACCGCCCACGCCTCGATGGGTTCGGTCTCCAATAGTCCTGTAGCGCCCGTCGATAAGCGGCAAGACTTCCCGTGTCATAAACGAAGACAGCTTCTGCGGTGCGTCCGCCATCGCGCCGTACCGAGAGTATTCGTCCTCCCGATGACCCGGACCAGCGTTGTCGATTCCGACTACAATCACTGGCTCAACAGCTCTCTTGGCAATCAGGTCAGTCAGGGTTTCGTCGACGTGCCACTCGTCCTGACCCGGCCGCGATGTGCATCGGTCAAAAAGATCCTGTCCATCAAAAATATAGAGCACCGGGTAACGCCTGGCTGAATTGGAAGAAGCGGAATAAGCTGTCGGCAACCACACTCGCAAAGTACGTTTACCGCCGTACACGTCGCTCTTCAGTGGAATCACCTCAAGAGTCCCGGTGACGGTGCTCTTGCAGGGTGTTGCGGGTGTCTGCGCCGGCAGTACCAAAGAACTAATGAGGCACAGAGTGAGTGAACCTACAACATCGATACGACGACCCATCATGGTGTCCTCCGGCAGAGGGTATGACACAACCCTTTAGTAATGATATGTCGGCTTGTCGTCAGCAATGTCGACTGGCCAGGCAAGCGAGAACATGGCCCATCTCTAGAATGGTGAGATGAGTTCAGGTTTTGACATCCTGCGGACCGCCGCGACCGGCGGGCGACGCGGCCGGCTCACCCTGCCGCACGGCGCCGTTGAAACCCCCGTCTTTATGCCCGTCGGCACGCAGGCTACGGTCAAAGCCGTCCCGCAGGAGACGCTTGAAACCCTCGGCCGCGGCGGCGCGGGCGCGCAGATCATCCTGGCCAACACCTACCACCTCTACCTGCGGCCCGGCCACGAACTGGTGCGGCGCATGGGCGGCGTGCATCGCTTCATGAGCTGGGACCGCCCCATGCTCACCGACTCCGGCGGCTTCCAGGTCTTCAGCCTCAGCAGCCTGCGCAAGGTCACACCCGATGGCGTCGAGTTCCGCTCGCACCTCGACGGGTCCAGACACTTCTTTTCGCCCGAGCACTCCATCGCCGTGCAGATCGCGCTCGGCGCCGACATCGTCATGGTCTTCGACGAGTGCGTCGAGCACCCCGCCACGTTCGAGCGCACCAGCGCGTCGCTCGCCCTCACCCACGCCTGGGCCGCGCGCTCCAAAGCCTACTTCGAGGCCCACAAGCACGAGGTTCCCTGGTTCGCCGAGCGCGGCGGCCAGACGCAGAAGCTCTTCGGCATCGTGCAGGGCGGCATGTTCGCGGAGCTGCGCCGCGAATCTGCCCGGCAGCTGGTCCAGATCGGCTTCGACGGCTACGCCATCGGCGGCCTGGCGGTGGGCGAGCCGCGCGCCGTCACCCGCGAGATGATCGAGCTCACGCTCGAAGATCTGCCCGCCGATCAGCCGCGCTACGTCATGGGCGTCGGCTACCCCGACGAGATCGAGGAGTACGCGCGCATGGGCGTGGACATGATGGATTGCGTGCTGCCCACCCGCGCCGGGCGGCACGGCCTGGTCTTCGCGCGCGTCGACGGCACGCCGCTGCGCATGAACGCCAAGAAGCTCGAGTACGCCGAGGATCCCGGGCCGATCGACCCGGCCTGTGGCTGCCCGGTCTGCCGCCGCTACTCGCGCGCCTACCTGCGCCATCTGCTGGTGGCCGGCGAGCCGCTGGCCGCCACGCTGCTCTCGGTCCACAACCTGGCCATGTACCTCGATACCATGGAGCGGGTGCGCGCCGGGCTGGCGCATGAATCCGGTCTTGCGGAGGACGCCGGGACGCATCCTATGCAGCAGCATGGCCGCGAGGCCGCCAAGAGGGAGTGACGATGGAAAGTGAACGGGAACGGCTGGAACGGCTCTACGCGGAGCTGGGCGACGAACACCTGCAGGACCTGGCCGCGGAGCCCGACGTGCTGACCGATGATGCGCGGCTGGCGGTGGCGCACGAGATGCACCGGCGCGGCTTTGCTCCCGCGCCCGGCGCCAGTGCGGCGCAGCCTACGGATTCGGCTGCGGTTGCGGCTCCCGTAGCTGTGGACGAGCCGGAGCGCGAGTCCGGCTTCGGCGCGGCCATTCCGGGCATCATCCCCTCCGGCGCCAGCGCGGTCGAGCAGGCGCTCGAACCTGGCGGCGAGGTCCGCAAGGGCATGGCGCGGCTGCTCTCCTTCTACGACGGCCACGAGCTCACGCGCGGCTGCGAGGCGCTCGAAGCAGCCGGCGTCGAGTTCGCCGTCGAAGAGATCGCGGGCGACGCCATGAGCGGGCTGCCGCCGCACTTCGAGATCTGGGTCGCCGAGGACGAGCAGGAGGACGCCCGCGACGTTCTGCGGCAGACGATGGGCCTCTTCCCGCCGCCTGAAAACATCGAGGACGACAGCCCGCTCGACGCGCACGACTTCGCCGCCGGCGCTGGCACGATGGTGGTCGGCGAGTTCGCCTCGCGGGCCGAGGCCGAGGAGGTCCGCGCCATGCTGGCTGCGGAAGGCTTTACGGCTGTGGTCGAGGGCGGCCGCTCGTCGGACGATTCCGCCGAACCCGAAGATTCACTGACGGTCACGGTTCCGGCCGGCCAGCACGACCGCGCGCTCGAAGTGCTCGCGCATCGCCTGGGCGTGGAGTGAACCCCCAGGAAAAAGTGGGGTCCGAGGTACTGGCTAACTCCTGCACGATGAACACTTTGCTCGTGCCCGCACATGTTGGTCCAGACTTAAGTGCAACGTTATGAATAGTTTGCGCGACTTGGCCGGGGAGGGGGGCAGGTCAACCTCCCCGTTTCCTTGACAGCCGAATCCCACTCGACGATGCTTGAAGGCTGACGAGTTTGCGGGCGACGCTATTGCGGTAGCGCTGCTTTCGCAACGCTGCTTTGGCAACGCTGTCGGCACAGGCTCGAACCCGGCAACTCGGCCCACCCGGCCTGACTGGTAAGAATGCAGTGACTGTACTCGCAGTATGGATGCAAAGCGCCGGACTCTTCGGCGGACTGGGCGGCCTCGCTCTGCCGCTGGTCTTCGTCGCCGCCATGTATTTCCTCATGATCGCGCCGAACCAGAAGAAGCAGAAGGCCTGGCAGCAGATGCTCAACGACCTGAAGTCGGGCGACAAGGTGACTACCAGCGGCGGGCTGCGCGGCGTTGTGCTGCAGGTGAAGGACGACGTGGTGGTGGTGCGGGTGCAGCCCGACAACATCAAGCTCGAATTCGTGAAGAGCGCCATCTCCGCCGTCACCACCGACGAGCCCAAAGTCTAGAAACACGTCATCCCGGTGCGCGGATGGGATAGACTTATTTGACATACGACCAGACCGGTCCCGGGCTGCCTGCGCCCAGCGGACGGTATAGAGGACAAGAACGGTGTCGCCCCCCGCGGGCTGACGCTCCGATAAAACACCATGGGCAAGAATCCCGCTACGAAAGTAGCCCTCATCATCGCCGTGCTGCTGTTCTTCGTGTACGGCATCATCGGCATTCCTCACCCCACCGGCAAAGGCCTTGGCGACACCCTGAAGCAGGCGCTCGCCGACCGCATCCACCTGGGCCTGGACCTCAAGGGCGGCATCCACCTGGTGCTGCAGGTCCACGTCGCTGAAGCGGTAGCCTCGGCGACCGACCGGGATGTACAGCGCATTCAGTCCGAGCTCGCTACCGCCGGCATCAGCTCGGCCCAGGTCGCCAAGCTCGACCCCGCGCACCCCGAGACGATCACCATCTCCGGCCTCACGCCGGCGCAGAGCAGCCAGGCGCGCTCGCTGGTCAGCACCAACGAGTACTCCGGCTATGACGTTGCCGGGCAGCCGGACGGCAGCCTGCGCATGACCATGAAGCCCTCCGCCATTGCGGAGCGCGAGAAAGCCACGCTCAACACGTCGATTGAGACCATCAGCGAGCGCATCAACAAGCTCGGCGTCTCCGAGCCGACGGTGCAGCAGTATGGGCTGGGCGACAACCAGATCCTGGTCGAGCTGCCCGGGCTGGACGATCCATCACGGGTAGAGGAGGTCATCCAGTCGACCGCCAAGCTGGAGATCCACGCCGTCGACGGCGACCCCAGCGGCTACCCGGATGAGCAGTCGGCGCTGGCCGGCATGGGCGGGGCAATTCCGCCCGACGACTACCTGGTCCACGGCTCCGGTCAGGCGGGTGCTCCGGACCGCGTGTACGTGCTGAAGCGCGCCAGCGAGGTGGAGGGCACGGACTTCCGCGATGCGCAGCCCTCGACCGACATCAACGGGCGGCCCAACATCCATTTCACCTTGACGGCCGAGGCCGGGCAGCGCTTCTTCAAGTACACCGACGCGCACAAGCGCGACAGCGCCACCCCGGGCTCCATGGCGATCGTGCTTGAGAACCGCGTGCGCGAGGTGGCGTCGATCAACTCCGCCATCTCCGACTCGGGGGAGATCGAAGGCGGCTTCACGCGGCAGCAGGCCGAGGACCTCTCACTGATGCTGCGCACCGGCGCCCTGCCCGCGTCGCTCTCCTACCTTGAGACCCGCACGGTCGGTCCCAGCCTGGGGGCGGGGAGCATCCGCGAGGGCGTCATCGCAGCCGTGGCCGGTATGGCGGCGGTGATGATCTTCATGCTGATCTACTACCGCGGCTCGGGCATCAACGCGGACCTCGCGCTGATCCTGAACCTGATCATCCTGCTGGGCTTCATGGGCTACTCGCATGCCGTGCTGACGCTGCCCGGAATCGCCGGAGTGATTCTTACGATTGGTATGGGCGTGGACTCGAATGTGCTGATCTTCGAGCGCATCCGCGAGGAGCTGCGCTCCGGCAAGACGGCTGCGGCCGCGGTAAAAGAGGGCTTTGCGCACGCCTGGATCACGATCGTCGACACGCACGTTACGACCATCGTCTCGGCCATCATCCTGCTGATGTTCGGCACGGGGCCGGTCAAGGGTTTCGCCATTACGCTGATGGTCGGCCTGTTTGCAAACCTGCTGACGGCGGTGTTTGTGTCGCGGATGATCTTTGACTGGCACCTGAAGGACAAGGGCCGGACAGCAGTTCTCTCGATCTGAGAACGCGCCAGGATCGCTGCGCCGGGATGAACACGCCGGGATGAACTGAAGATTCGACAAGAAAGTCATGGCGCAAGGCGCCGAGGGTCGCAACGCATGGAACTGTTTCGTCAACCGAATATCGACTGGCTGGGCAAGAAGTGGTACTTCCTGGGCTTCTCGCTCATCTTCTCCGTCGCCGGCCTGCTCAGCATCGCGTTCTGGCACCACCTGCCGCTGGGCGTGGACTTCAAGGGTGGCACGCACATCACGGTGAGCTTCAGCCGGCCGGTGAACGAAGACCATCTGCGCCAGGCGATGGACAAGGCCGGCATCCGCGATGCGTCGATCCAGCGGATTAGCGGCCGGGTGGGCGACGTCTCGGGCGGCGGCGGCAATCAGGAGGTTATTGCGCTGCCGCAGTCGACGGCAACCGACGCCAACCACGATGCGGGGCGGGCGGCGGTTGAGAACGCGCTCACGGCGAACTATCATGACTCGGCATTCCAGGTGCAGCAGGTCGACATCGTGGGGCCGACGGCGGGGCGGCAGCTGCAGAAGCAGGCGCTCTTCGCGACGGCCTATTCGCTGATCGGCATGCTGGTCTATCTCTGGTTCCGTTTCGAGCTGATCTACGGAGTGGCCGCGGTGGTGGCGGTCTTCCACGACACACTGATCACCATCGGCGCATTTTCGCTCAGTAACCAGGAGATCACGTTGACGGTGATCGCCGCGATCCTGACGCTGATCGGGTACTCGATGAACGACACCGTGGTCGTTTTCGACCGCATCCGCGAGAACCTGGCCATGAGCCGGCGCGAGAGCCTGAGCGACCTGGTCAACCGAAGCATCAACCAGACGCTGAGCCGGACCGTCCTGTCCTCGGGGCTGACGTTCCTGACCGTGCTTTCGCTTTACCTGTTCGGCGGCGAGGTGCTGCACGGGTTCTCCTTTGCCCTGGTGGTCGGCATTCTGATTGGCACCTATTCGTCCATTGCCGTGGCCGCGCCGATGCTGGTGGCGTGGCAGGACTACCGGGCTCGCACGGGCAAGGCGGCGGCGTCTCTGCCCGCGGGACGGGTGAGGGCTTAGAGAAAGCGTAGCTTTTCTGCTCGATCCGTGCTCTTATGAATCCACAGCAGTGACAGTCAGCGGCACTCCACAGAAGTGGCAATCCACAGAGATGACCAAGGCGAGGAGTCCACGGGCGGGAACATTCTCAAACCCCGTGGTGTCTAAGCATTCAGCCACACCCTCTAGGCGCAGCTCCTGAGAGGCCGGCCTGTTGAACTGGCAAGAGCAAGTACATCTGCGTAGAGCACGCATCTCAGATTCTGATATCCGTTCCCGAGGCTGCCACCATGTTTGAAGATTCCCTCGTCGATTCCGGCGGTCGGCTGAAGACAAAATCCAAGTACTGGATGATTGGTACAGCCATCCTGAACTTCGCCATTCTTGCCGTGATGATCATCCTTCCGCTGATCAATCCGGAGGCATTGCCGAAGACCGCGATGACCGCCCTGCTGACCGCGCCGCCGCCCCCACCGCCCCCGCCCCCACCGCCTCCGCCGGCCCAGATCGTGAAGCCGATCAAGATGGTCTCGGAGATAGATGAGGGTCTGCACGCCCCAACCAAGATTCCGAAGAAGATCGAGATGATCAAGGAAGATGCCGCGCCTCCGCCGCAGGTTGCGGGTGTTGCCGGCATGCAGGGCATGGCCGGCGGTTCCAGCGGCGGCGTGCTCGGCGGCCTGATCGGCGGCATGGGCAGTGCGCCTGCGCCGAAGGTTACCGCCGCGCCCGAGAAGCCGAAGGGTCCTGCGCGTATCTCCGGCGGCGTGATGGCCGGATCGATCCTCGAAAAGACGACCCCGACCTACCCTCCGATTGCGCGCGCCGCCCACGTCTCAGGTGCGGTGGTGCTACACGCAATCATCGGTAAGAACGGCTCGATCCAGAACCTAAGCGTCATCAGCGGACCCGAGATGCTGCGGGCGAGCGCTGTGGAGGCGGTTCAGCACTGGCGGTACAAGCCGTACCTCTTGAACGGCGAACCGACCGAAGTTGACACCACGATCACGGTCAATTTCAACTTCGGCGGAAGCTAGAGCCGAGGTCCGAGAGGGTTCAGTTCACCACAGTCAGGCAGCAACTTGTACACGGACACCCGCGGGTCTACTCGCAGCACTTCGATTCGCGCGCGTCTAAAGTTTTCAACTTACGATTCATATCCCGGAGGAAAGATTCCAGTGATTCTCGCCCACATTGCAACCGCGCACCTCTCGCACCTCTCCGCTGCACTCGGCATGTTTCAGGATGCGGCAGCACCGACCGTCGGCTTCTCGCCGATCCAGCTGTGGCAGAACATGAGCTGGATTCCGCGCGCCATCGTCATCATCCTGTTCATCATGTCGATCTGGTCGCTGGCAGTGATCATCGACCGCTGGCTCTATTTCTCGGCGGCGCGCAAGCAGTCGCGTGAGTTCGCTCCGAAGGTGGCCGGCGCGTTGAAGAACGGCAACCTGGACGAGGCGATCAAGGTGGCGGACCGGACCAAGAAGTCTCACCTGGCGGAGGTTGTGACCTCGGGCCTGCAGGAGTTTCGCAGCTTTGGCTCGGGCGGCGCGATCTCGGACGAGCAGATCGAGTCGTCCAAGCGGGCGCTGGAGCGTTCCGAGGCGATCGTGCACTCCAAGCTGAAGCGCGGCCTGGGCGGTCTGGCGACGATCGGTTCGACGGCTCCGTTCATCGGGCTGCTGGGTACCGTGATCGGTATTCTGAATGCGTTCCAGCAGATCGCGACGCAGAAGACATCTGGCATCGGCGCGGTTGCCGGCGGTATTTCCGAGGCGCTGGTGACGACGGCGTTCGGGCTGGTGGTGGCGATTCCGGCAGTTATGACGTTCAACTACTTCACCAACAAGGTGGAGGCGTTCGACGTGGAGATGGACAACAGCTCGTCGGAGCTGGTGGATTATTTCATCAAGCAGAGCCACCGGTAGATTGGGTGGATGGAGCTCCCGGCGGCGCGGCTGCCGGGGGCTCTGGTACATGAGATTTAGGCTGAAGCACGGAGCGGTTGAACCGCGCGGAGTGTTGGAATCATGGCAATTGCGAAGCGGGACGAAGGCAAGAAGGTCAACTCGAACATCAACGTGACTCCGATGGTGGACGTGATGCTGGTGCTGCTGATCATCTTCATGGTGATCACGCCGATGTTGAATAACAAGGTGAACGTGGACCTGCCGACCGCGGCCAATGCGGTGGTGATGGAAGACGCGAACAAGGAAGACGCGGTGATGATCGCGGTGACGCGGGACGGCAAGGTGTTCCTGGGCGGCGACCAGATTCAGGTCGACGACATGGGCAGCAAGATCTCCGCGAAGCTTGAGAACAAGAACGACAAGAAGGTGTACCTGCGCGCGGACAACCGTGCGACCTACGGCAAGGTGATGGACGCGGTGGACGGCATCCGCGCGGCGGGCGTAAGCCAGCTTGGCCTGCTGACGGAGAAGAAGGATGAAGGGAAGTAGAGTCGGGCGCGCGGTGTAAGCGAAACGGACGAAATCGGAAGCGAGCAGCAAAGGAGATACGACTATGGGAATGGGCGGTGGAGGCGGTACAAACAAGGCGGTGTCTGAGATCAACGTGACACCGCTGATCGACGTTCTTCTGGTGCTGTTGATCATCTTCATGGTGATTGTGCCGGTGACTCCGAAGGGTCTGGATGCGCTGGTTCCGCAGCCGCCGAAGAACAAGGACAATCCACCGGATAACTCGCGCACGATCGTGGTGCAGATTCTGGGCAAGGCGGGTGGGCAGCCGGCGTACAAGATCAACGAGGATCAGTTCGCGAAGTCGGCGCTCGAACCGAAGCTGGCGGAGATCTTTGCGGCTCGGCAGGAGAAGGTGATGTTCATCAAGGGCGATCCGGATCTGTACTACGGGAACATCGCCGAGGTGATCGACATGGGACACCAGGCGGGCGTGGACAACATCGGGATTATCACGCCGCGGGTGGAGTCGGGTCAGTAGGCAAAGTTGGAGCGCATGCGAGGCCCGGCTTCGGCCGGGCCTTGCTGCGTCCGGGAGAGGTTTGGCGCCTCCCCGCCTGATATTGCGCAAAATATTCAAAGCATGAGAGTTGGGTCTGGACCAGGGTATGGACAACCAGGATACAGAAGCGGGTGCCGGTTTGGCAGCGGGCTGCAAGGCGGGCTCGGCACAGGCCTGGAGGATGGGCAGGGTGCTGTCCAAGTTCGAGTCTGGCAGGGTGTCCGGGGGTTGGGGGGCTTCGGTGACGGGGTAGGTGGCGGCGGTCTCCCGGGGAGCCTCTTCAGGGTCATCGAAGTGTCCGCGGGATTTCAGCAGCTCGAACTCTGCCAGCAGGGTGTCGGCCCAGGAGGGCTCTTTGTGGGGAGGGACGAGCTCGGCGGGAGGCGCGAGGGCGCCGAGCGCCGGGTCGTGGGTCACGTCTTCGATCGGGGTTGGCTCCGGGGCGGCGGGGGTTGGGGCAGCCGCGGGACGCTGGCGCGGGAGGATGTTGGCCGCGGTCTGGAGGCCGTAGAGGAGGAGTCCGGCGCGGCGCGGATCGATCTGGTTGAGGGCGATGCGCTCGAGTACCTGGGCGATGGTGAGCTGGATGGCGGCGCGGTCGTTGTCGGCGAGGCCGGGGGGCAGGTGGAAGGCGGTGCGCCGGGCGATGCGTCCGCGCGGGTCGGCGAGGGGGCGGCGGGTGGCGTGGTGATGATAGCAGAGGGCCTGGTGCGGAGCGATGGCGAGCCGCAGCGATGGCCGTCGGTGAAGATGTGACGGCATTGGAAGCGGCGGGGCGCGGCTTCGACGGTTACGGCTGGAGCGACGGCAGGCTGGATTTCTGATGACATGATGGGTCCCCCCACGGGACGGATGGTTCGGCTCAGTGGATGAAAGTTGGGTTCGAATCAAGCTGCCGGAGATCGAACGTGGAGGAGATTGAAGGGCCAGGCCCGGGGGCCGCGCTCCTTGTTTCTCCTATATGCATAATTGTAACACGCGTGTCAAGGGGCCCTGTGGAATCGGGTAGTGTCTCAGTTCTCATCTATGCTCACACGCGAAAGCCCCAGCCAAGCCGGGGCTCGCCGGAGTAGATTTTCTACTTGAAGCGGCGCCTCACAACGCCAGCTACGCCGAGGAGACCCGTGCCCAGCAAAATGATGCCGGAGGGTTCGGGGGTGACGGATGCCGGTGCTGTTAGATCAGTAATGGTGAGGGCTGCCACGCCTACTGAATTGAAGGTGTACACGCCGACACTGGTCAAATTGGTCTGCGGGAAATATGCCACGGAGCTTGGAGCCGCTCTGTAGTCGACGATCACGCACGACTCCGGATCTCCGGTGCAATCCTCCTGATAGAGAGGATCAATGAGCACTCCGGAGATACCGGAAGGATTGGTAGTCGAAGAACTGACAAAGGCACTCGGAAGGATGGTCGTCATCGTGGTTAGAATCGACGGCTCATCGAAGGAAACCGCTGTCGTGATGCCGGCCTGAGTGATGGTGAAGGAGTAGTTGTACGTGTCGGCATGAGCGGCAAGGCTGGGCGAAAGCATGGCCGCGGCGGCAAAGCAGAGCTTGAGGCGCATGTGGCGCTCCTGAGAGAGTATGCCGTGGAGCCTAATACGGCTATATCCTGATGTCATCACCTTTTCAAGCGCGGTGGTCTGTAAGCGACAGAGGGTAACTGTCAGCCCGATCTGCGAGCGCCGTGAATTCCTTATAGCTCAAGCTAAGTAGCGGCCTGTGAAGGGCGCGATCTCAGGGGAGGCAATGAAGACGGCCGTGACTCGGTTCGCCATGCCCGCAGTGTATCGGGAGACTTCGCAAGGCGATCAAGACATTCTGCGGCCCTTCTCGTCCAGGGTCTCGAAGCAGTAGCAGCAATTCTGGGGTTCGACGCCATGGGCGCATGCAGACCAGAGACGATCAAACTGGCGGTCCGCCGCAGCTGCGTCGTCTTCGTTCCATACTTTACGGTTCCCTGCCCGCATGGAGCGGTTGGCTGCGTCCCAACTGGCTCGTTGAGCTAAATCGCGAGTCATTCTGATGAGAGGCATTGCTATTCCTCGGTTTCTTGGGAACCAAAGGCCAGAGGGCGGTTGGTTGCGGCGGCGGGACGATGCCGAGGTGCTTTCTTGAAAGTTGCGTCGAGCAGACGTGGGAACTCAACTCGTTTGCCGTCTTCGAGCAGGTCTTTGATGGTTAGAAGTTGAAGCCGTGGGTACTTGGTTCCGGCCGGCGAGTTGTAAAAACCAGCTTCAGCGGCTTCGCGCTGCATTGGCGCTGTTGGCTTTTCAAAGGAGATGTAAACGCCAACTTCGGCTTGCTCACGTTGCAGAACTCCGATGAGGTCACGCACCTCAGCGACGCCAATGTTTCTTCCGCCCTTGACTGAGAAGATGATCTGCTTGGACTTTCCTGAGCGATCGTCGTGGAAGAATTTGCGACCATCGATGCCGCGATCTGCTCCCTTCTTGATTCCTGCGGCGGGTTGTGCATCGACCTTGCTTAGAGCCCAATACTGGAATTGGTATTTGTTTTCTTCGGCTAACTGAGCTGCTCCCGCAAGATCCTTCGGCTCTCCGATTACCTCATAGGTTTTCTTGACATCTTCTCCAAAAGTGTCGGTCAATCTATTTTTGATTAGGTTGATTGCTAGGTGCGTAATGTCAATGCCAACCCAGCGACGGTTAAGCTTCTGCGCTACTTGGATGGTTGTGCCACAGCCGCAGAAGGGGTCGAGGACTACGTCACCTTCGTTGGAGGAGGCGCGGAGTATGCGTTCGAGGAGAGCTTCGGGTTTTTGAGTGGGGTAGCCGAGGCGTTCTTGGGCTTGCGAGTTGATGGGTGGGATATCAGTAATCACATCTTGGACATGGGTTCCACCGCTCAGAAACCGCTTGAAGCGTGGAAAGCCCTGCTTTGACTTCGGCCAATGGATAAAGCCATGTTTTTCAAGCAAGTCCAGCTTTTCTAGAGTGTTCATGGTGTGAGCCACCTCAATGCCAACAAGTTGCTCGATGGTCTTCTTGTTAACTTTCCAATGTGAGCTTTTGGCGTTAACGTCGAAGCCTCTCCAGGGCATTCCAGAAAAGCCTCCGCGTACGCCCGGCGCAGTTAGATTGTCATCGGCCCAAAGTTTGCCGGATGAACTCTTATTCTTATACCTTGCAGAATATTCGTCGCTGTGTTCCAAAAGTACTTCGTTCCAGGTCCAGTCAACGGTTTTCGAATAGAACAGAATGACATCGTGTATATCTCCCCAGCGTTTGGCTGCAGAATGGGAGCTAGTGCGTTTCCAAACGATCTCATTTTTGTAAAGCTGTGGTCCAAAGACTGCATCCAGAAGAATCTTGAGGTAGTGGCTGGCGGTTGGATCGCAGTGGAGATAGATGGAGCCGGTTGGTTTCAAGACTCGGCGCAACTCGATGAGGCGTGGCGCCATCATGGCGAGGTAGGCGAGCATGTCCGTGCCGCCGAGGAGGGTTCGGAAGGCGCGCATGGCGTCGGCTACTCTGCCGCCCTTTTCGACGACTTCCTCGTAGGCGCGAGAGGCTTCTTCGTTCCACTCCCAGGAGTCCTTGAAGGCGGTGATCTGGGAGGCGGAGCGGGTGCCGTCTTTTTCGGCGAAGAGGACGTTGTAGTCCTGGCGGGAGTTGAAGGGTGGGTCGAGGTAGATGAGGTCGACGGAGTCGGCGGGGATGTAGTCGCGGAGGACCTGGAGGTTGTCGCCGTAGTAGAGGCGGTTGAGGGCGGGCGTGAGGTCGAGGGACATCAGACTGAGGGTAGCATCAGGTTGGCTGGCGTGGAGGGGAAGAGAGAGCGGGTCCTTCGTCGACCTCACGCAGGGACGGACCGTGGGGGCCGCTCAGGATTGGCCGGGCTCCTGGGATGGTACGAGACTTAGACTAAGGCCTTTGTTATGGTGCCTGGGCGAAAGGTGAGGAGCGGTAGAGTCAGAGGCAGAAGCCTACTTGTTGAGCTCGAGGACGAGGGTGCCGCCGCGATCGTCGAAGGTGGTGGTGAGGCGGCTGGTGCCGGCTTGGGCTGCGGCGGTGAAGACGTACTCGCCGGCGCTGAGGCTGAGGTGGCAATGGCCGGCGGAGTCGGTCTCGCAGGTGGAGGCGAGGGTGCCGTCGGGATTTGTGGCCATGACGGAGGCGCCGGCGACGGGCTTGCTCTTGCTGCGCACGGTGACGAAGATGGATGCGCTGGCGGAGTCGCGGACGGCGCCGGTCTTGTCGGGGTCGATGGGGAGATCTTTCCTGGCGGGTTTGGGTGGCGGCGGGGTGGTGGACTGGGCGGGCGCGGGAGTGAAGGTAGCGGCGAGCATGGCGGCGAGGATGGCCATGGGGCAGGCTTGCAGCCAGGGGCGGGCGTTCTTGAAGGAACGACTAAGCGTGAGGGGCGGGATTGGCATGGGCGACCTCCGGCTGGGTGGGAGCGGATGTTCCGGGCGCGTGGCGGGCGCGCTCGCGGAGCTTGAGAAACTCCTCGAAGACAGTGTGGACCACGATCATGCAAAGGGGAATGGCAAAGTCGAGAAAGATGCCGAGATTCTGCAGCATGGTGTAGGTGAGCAGGATGAGCCGATGCGGATGGAAGAGGCGAGGATGACGGCCGAACCGCGGCGCCGAGGCTGGAGGCGATGGGCATGGAGACGTGAGGAGCCGGAGGGCTTCATCATTCAGCGTTGATTGAATTGGGCGTTGGTTTTTCGGGGGCGCGGCGACGGGCCGGAGGCGAAAGGAAAAGATAACAGCAGATTGCTCCGCTGCGCAGCGAAACGACAACAAAGCTGGGCTGCGGAATGACACACACGGGGTCGTGGGCAAGCCATTCCCGATCCGGCACAAGCGGTAAATATGCATGTCTGCGTCGAGCGCGAGGGGCATAACCTTCTTCACGCAGCCCAGATTCGTCAGGAGACCCTTTCATGCGTTTACCTCCCCTTGTCCTTGCAACATTCTGCCTTGCGCTTGCCGGTTGCGCCGGCATTCAGAACAACACTCTGCCCAGCCAGACGGCGGGCGCGCTGAGCCTCAGAGGCAGCATCCACGGGGGCCAGCAGCCGGTCGTGGGGGCTGCGATCCAGCTTTACGCGGTGGGCACGTCGGCGCCCGGCGCGGCCTCCACGGGGTTGATCTCAAGCAACGTCGTGACCGACAGCAACGGCGGGTTCAGCATCAGCGGCACCTACACCTGCCCCACGGCCGGGCAGGTTTACCTGGTGGCGAGCGGCGGCAACCCGGGGGCGGGCGTGAACAGCTACAGCGTGATGGCGGCCGCGCTGGGCAGCTGCGCCAGCCTGCTGGCCAACGCGAGCAGCACGTTCATCAACGTCAACGAGCTCACCACCGTGGCCGCGGCGTATGCGCTGGCGCCGTTTGAAGGGGCGTCCTACACGGCGATCGGCGCCAACACCTCCATGCTGCCCGGCAGCGTGGGCCTGCCCAACGCGTTCGGCGCGGCTGCCACGCTGGTCAGCACGTCGACGGGTCTGCCGCCGGGGAACCTGCCGACGGGCATCACCGTTCCCTCGACGAAGCTGAACACGCTGGCGGATATCCTTGCGGCGTGCGTGAATTCAGCGGGCGGCGGCTCCGGCCCCTGCACGCAGTTGAACTCGGTGACGGGCGCGACCAACACCTTCGATGCGGCCTTCTACATCGCCAAACATCCGGGTGACACGAGCGTTCTCGGCCTCTACAGTCTTGCGACGTCGACGGCGCCGTTCCAGCCGACGAACGCGACGCAGCCCAAGGATTTCACGTTGTCCATCCGCTTCGCCGGTACCACGGCGGCTCCGCTGAGCGGGCCGTACGGGATCGCCATCGACGCGGCGGGCAACGCGCTGGTCACCAACCAGACCGGCAACACGATCACGGCGATCTCTCCGGTCAGCATCAACCTGGTCTCTGCCAACAACAACGCCGCCGCTGCGGGCGGGCTCTCCGGCCCGCAGGGGATCGCGATCGATACCGGGGACTTTGTGTGGATCGCCAATCCGGGCGGGAATAACGTTGTAGAACTGGCTTCGCTGATCAACAGCTATGGCGGGAACGTAGCGCAGTTCTCAGCGGTGAACTCGCGCCCCATCGTGCTTAGCTCCTCCGCGGCTAATCCCACGGCGATCACGACCGACCAGTACCAAACCACGTACACCGTGAGCCCAGCTGAAAGTACGGTGTATGCAATCAACGGCGGTGCCGGGGCGGTGAGGAATTCGCTCGTGAGCTCGTCGTTTACCAGTGCTTCAGCGATCGCAATCAGCGGAGTCGGCACACTCGCGGTGGGCAATGGCGCGGGGCAGGCCTGCACGTTGTCGACCGGGCTCAGCGCCCCGGTGTGCAGCACGCAGGGCTCATCCAGCAGCATCAGCGCGCTGGCCTACAACACGTTCCTGGCGTCGGCCGGGTACACCGGCGTGGGTAACGGTTCATCGTCGAGCGCACCGCTCTACGGACAATCGCTGGGCGCGGGAAGCACGTTCCTCAACGCGGCTGCGGGCAGTACGCCAACCGCAATCGCATTTGATGGGAACGGCACCGCCTTCATGACGGATAACAGCGCGCTGTATGCCTATAACGGCTCGACAGCCCTGAGCCCGGCGACCGGCTTCAGCACGCTGAGCACGCCGGAGGGCGTGGCGGTAGACCCCAGCGGCAATGTGTGGACGACGAACGCAGGCAGCAACTCGGTGTCGATCTTCATTGGGCTGGCGGCGCCGACGATCACGCCGGTGGCGGCGAACCTCCATTAGCGGCGGGGGTTTTGCTGGTGTGTGGCGGGACGAGTGAATCACCCCACGATAACCTCCTCAGACCTGGGTCTGAGGAGGTGATCATGGGGCACCCGGCTTTGCGGGCGCGGGTTTGAGGCGGTCTGGTTTAAGGCGGTCTAGATCGAGGCCGAACTGGGGCTCGGAGCGGGTGCCGCTGACGTGGATGGGGATTTCAGTGCCGGCGCCGTTTTTGGCGAAGAAGCCGTCGACGGGCTTGAGCAGAAGCTGCTTCCACCAGGAGGAGACCATCTCGGAGAGGTGGGCCTGGGTGCGGACCTTGCCGTGGAAGTCGAACTGCTCGCCGTCGAGCGAGTAGAGGCCGGTGAACTGGATGTCGGCGCCGGGCAGGTTGTAGTCGAGGTTGGAGAAGTCGATGCGGCCGGCGTTGAGGACGAAGCGGCCGGTCATCTGGGAGTCGACCCGGGCTGGCGCGGGAGCTTCGGCGGGGCGTCCCTGGGCGCGCATGCTCAGGCTTTCGAGCCTGGTCTGGACGGCCGGGTTGGTGAAGTGAATCTGGCGCAGGGTGAAGGTGGATTGCATGGAGAGCTTCTGCATGACGCTCTGTTTGCCGGGATGGATGTGAACTTTGGCGTGGGTATTGATGAGGGCGGTGAGGTAGACGGGGCGGGTCTTGATGGCGAGCGCGAGGAAGTCCTGCAGGTTGCCGGCGGGGACGTCGACGTCGAGGTCGATGACGTGGCCCTGGCCGCGGAGGTTGACGATGGTGCCGCGGCAGGTAAAGGCGGAGTTGCGCAGGCGGGCCTGGACGGGGTCGAGGGTGGTGTCGCCTGTGGTGCCGTCGACGATGACGTGGAAGCGGGTGCGCAGCGGAAGGGGCTGGTTGGCGGTGTCGAGCGAGAAGGCGGGCGTGTCGGTGGCGCCGGTGACGTCGATGCGATTGAGCTGGCCGCGGAAGTCTCCGGTGGAGGAGAGGATGCCGGCGATGCCCTTGATGGAGCTGAGGTCGGCGTGGTCGAAGGTGTAGTGGCCGGCGAGAGGAGAGTCGCCGGGAGTCTGGTTGTTCCACGGGCCGAAGGTGCCGGCGGTGTGGATGTTGCCGGGCGGGATGGCGTTGATGAGGGTGGCGTCGTAGCGCCAGAGGTTGGCGGGGCCGTTGGGCGTAAGGCTGTCGGGGGCTATGCGCTGAAGGACGAGGCGCTGGAGGACGAAGATCCTGGGCTGCCTGCGAGGGTCGGCGGTGTCGATGATGAGGCGGGAGTCGTCGCAGAGGATGTGGTCGACGGCAATGTCGATGGGGCCGGCGGAGCGGTCGGGCGAGGCGGCGGCGAGGCGCAGGTGGGGGAGCGGGATGTGGACCTCGAGACCGGACACGTGGACGGTGTCGACGCGGGCGGGCTTGACGTAGAGCGCGCGCAGACTGGCGTGGAAGTAGAAGTGACGCACCGCGATGATGGACCGAGGCAGGCTGGTGGCCAGGGCGCCGTCGGGGTGCGCGGCGGGAGGCGGGAAGATGCGCAGGCCGTCGCCCGAGACCTCGAGGCCGCGGAGGAACGAGACGTGGAACTGGTCGAGCTCGACGCGGCTGTTGAAGCGGGAGCTGAGGGTTTCGATGATGCGCGCTTTGAGGATGGGCTCGATGCGGCGGGCGATGATGAGGCCGATGGCAGCGAGGGCGGCGGTGAGGAGCAACGCGGCGAGGGACAGCCAACGCCACGGGTGGCGGCGGCGGCGGGCTGAGCTCTTCGTCGCAGGCTCGAGCAACGTGGATTGATTCACCCCGGGACCTCCGTTGATTTGACGCGGCGGATGGCGGGGCGATGGCATTGAGCGGGAAGAGACGTCTTGCCGGAAGGGGTTGGCAGTCTGAGGTAGCACGAGCTTCGTCGGGGTCCTTCGACTTCGTTTGTCGCGAGGGCGCGACAAACTCCGTTCAGGATGACGAGTTTTGTGGTTCGAACCCAAAAGGAGGACAGGAGCGACTCAGCATGACGCTTTGTGTGTGATCCGAGCCCCCGGGGACGACTCGGTCAGGGGGACGAAACGTCCTACCCACCCTTGTATGAACGCGGCTTTTGCCATCAACTTGGGCATGCAAGCAGATCGCACAAAATTCGCACCAGGAGACCGAGATGACCAGGCAAGAGGCAATTGACCAGATCGAAGAGGATTGGCAGTCAGCGCGCTGGGCGGGGGTGGAGCGGACGTACACGGCGGAAGAGGTGTACCGGATCCGCGGCTCGGTGCGGGTAGAGTACAGCCTGGCGCGCAATGGGGCGGAGAAGCTGTGGAAGTTGATTCATGGCGAGGAGCATGTGGCGGCGCTGGGCGCGCTGACGGGCAACCAGGCGGTGCAGATGGCGCAGGCCGGGTTGAAGGCGATCTACCTGAGCGGCTGGCAGGTGGCGGCGGACGCGAACACGGGCGGGCAGATGTATCCGGACCAGAGTTTGTATCCGGCCAACAGCGTGCCGCAGGTGGTGAAGGGGATCAACAATGCGCTGCTGCGCGCGGACCAGATCGCGCACGGCGAGGGACAGGAGGGCGTGGACTGGATGCTGCCCATTGTGGCCGATGCGGAGGCGGGTTTCGGCGGGTCGTTAAACGCGTACGAGCTGATGAAGGCGATGATCGAGGCGGGCGCGGCGGGCGTTCACTTTGAGGACCAGCTGTCGTCGGCGAAGAAGTGCGGGCACATGGGCGGCAAGGTGCTGGTGCCGACGCGCGAGGCGATCCAGAAGCTGGTGGCGGCGCGGCTGGCGGCGGACGTGCTGGGCGTGCCGACGATCCTGGTGGCGCGGACCGACGCCAACGGCGCGCAGCTGATTACGAGCGACTGCGATCCGGCGGATGCGCCGTTCGTTACCGGCGAAAGAACGGTGGAGGGCTTCTTCAGGCTCCAAGGCGGGAAGAACGGCGGGCTGGATATTGCGATTGCGCGCGGGCTGGCGTACGCGCCGTACTGCGACCTAATCTGGTGCGAGACGTCGGAGCCGAACTTCGAAGAGGCGGAGCGGTTTGCGAAGGCGATTCACGCACAGTATCCGGGCAAGCTGCTGGCGTACAACTGCTCGCCCTCGTTCAACTGGCGGGCGAAGCTGGAGGACGACGAGATTGCGACGTTCCAGCGGCGGCTAGCGGCGCTGGGCTACCGCTTCCAGTTTGTGACGCTGGCGGGTTTCCACGCGCTGAACCTCTCGATGTTCGAGCTGGCGACGGCGTACGCGCAGGATGGGATGTTCGCCTACTCGAAGCTGCAGCAGCGTGAGTTTGCGCTGACCGACGCGGGCTACGGCGCGGTGCGGCACCAGCGCTTCGTGGGTACAGGCTACTTCGACCTGATCTCGACGACGATCTCGGGCGGGGAGACGTCGACCAACGCGATGGCGGGATCGACGGAGGAAGAGCAGTTTGAGAGCGAGGCTGTGGGGGCGCATTGAGGCCTTCCGACCGCGTCGGTCGCAAAGGGTGGCGCGGCTGCACTAGACTGGTTTGCCTGCAGGCACTGCCCCGGGGAGTCGGGGCGGTGCGGCTGGTTCTGTGGCAGGGCGCGAACGGTATGTTAGGCGAAATGAATGAAGTGACTATGCCCACGATTACCTCGCGGACTTCGTCTGCGAGGTGATCATGGGGCACCCGATTGGAGTTTTTATGACGACTGCTACCGAGACACCGTACCTCGCTCCCGCGCGCGCGGCCACGCTGGCCAAGAAGGTCCTTTCGCCCGACGTGATGGACTTTCTGGAGCAGCTGGATCTGAACTTTGAAGCCGAGCGGCTGAACCTGCTGAACCGGCGCAAGCTGCGCCAGGCGGAGTTCGACCGGGGCGTGCTGCCGGACTTTCTGGCTTCGACCGAGGACGTGCGCCGGGCGGAGTGGAGGGTGGCGCCGGCGCCGGCAGAGCTCGAGGACCGGCGGGTGGAGATTACGGGTCCGACCGACCGCAAGATGGTGATCAACGCGCTGAACTCGGGCGCGAAGGTGTTCATGGCGGACTTCGAGGACTCGACGGCGCCGACGTGGGCGAACGTGATCGAGGGCCAGCAGAACCTGACGGATGCGAACTGCCGGGAGATCTCGTACGTGTCGCCGGAGGGCAAGCGCTACCAGCTGAGCGACACGCCGGCGGTGCTGTTCGTGCGCCCGCGCGGGCTGCATATGGAGGAGAAGCACTGGGGCGGGACGGGGGGGGCTGGCGGGACGGGCGGGGCGCGGGGCTCGATCGCGGCTTCGTTCTTCGACTTCGGGGTGTACTTCGTGAACAACTATCGCACGCTGCTGAACCGCGGCAGTGCGCCGTACTTCTACCTGCCCAAGCTTGAAAGCCACCTGGAGGCGCGGCTGTGGAACAACATCTTCAACTTCGCGGAGGATGCGGCGGGGATCCGGCGCGGGACGATCCGGGGGACGGTGCTGATCGAGACGATCACGGCGGCGTTTGAGATGGAGGAGATTCTGTACGAGCTGCGCGAGCACTCGGTGGGACTGAACTGCGGACGCTGGGATTACATCTTCAGCTTTATCAAGAAGTTCAGCGCGAACGGGGCGTTTGTGCTGCCGCAGCGCGGCGATGTAACGATGGAGCAGCCGTTCCTGGCGTCGTATGTGAAGCTGCTGATTCAGACCTGCCACCGGCGCGGCGCGCACGCCATGGGCGGGATGGCGGCGCAGATCCCGATCCGCAACGACGAGGCGGCGAACGCGGAAGCGATGGAGCGGGTGCGCAAGGACAAGCTGCGCGAGGTGAAGGCCGGGCACGACGGCACGTGGGTCGCGCACCCGGGTCTGGTGCCGGTGGCGATGGCGGTGTTCGACGAGTGGATGCCGGGGCCGAACCAGCTGGAGAAGATCCCGGATGGGCCGGCGATCACGGCGGCCAACCTGCTCGAGACGCCGCAGGGCAAGATCACGGAGCAGGGCTTCGAGCGCAACATCGAGATCAGCCTGCTGTACCTGGAGAGCTGGCTGCGCGGGCTGGGGTGCGTGCCGATCTTCAACCTGATGGAGGACGCGGCGACGGCGGAGATCTCGCGGGCGCAGCTGTGGCAGTGGAACCACTATGGCGCGACGACGGACGATGGCGTGCTGATCGATACGCAGCGGATTCGGCTGGCGCTGGATGGGATTCTGGCGCGGCGGCGCGAGGCGATGGGAGATGAGGCGTTTCGTGCGTCGAAGTTTGCGCGGGCGGGCGAGCTGCTGATGCGGTTTGTGGATGGGCCGTTCCGGTCGTTCTTGACGACGGAGCTGTATGGCGAGTTGCTGTAAGGGTGTGGAGTGGGCCAGCAGTGTGGGCCAAAACGGGGTCAGGCTTCGGTGACGGAAGCTTCTTCGGGGTCCTTCCACTGCGTAAGTCGCAGGTGCGCGACTTACTGCGCTCAGGATGACGGAAGGACCTGGGAGGTAAGCCGTTCGGCGAGGTACTTACCAGCGCTTGAGAAGATGGGCGAGCAGCGGCGCGAGCGCGGCGGTGATGAGGCCGTTGAGGCCGATGGCGACGCCGGCAAAGGCGGCTGAGACAGGATGCTGGGCGATGACGCGCGAGGCGCCGATGCCGCTGCCCGCGGTGCCGGCAGCGAGGCCCACAGCGGCGGGGCCATCGACCTTGATCCAGGCGGCGGCGTGGTTGATGCCGACCGCGACCAGGATGCCGGAGAGGATGGCGAAGACGGCGCAGAGCGAGGCGATGCCGCCGATGCTGTGCGCGACCTCGATGGCGATGGGCGTGGTGAGCGACTTGGGCAGCATGGTGAGCGCGAGCACCTGGCTGCCGCCGCAGAGCCGCACCAGGGCGTAGCCGGTGACCGCGCCGGTGAGCGCGCCGGCGACGAGCGCGGCGAGCATGGGCCAGAGGCTGCGGCGGATGTGCTGGATGGCTCCGGCGAGCGGGATGGCGAGCGCGACGGTGGCCGGGCCGAGCAGGAAGTTGAGCAGCTGCGCGCCGGCGAAGTAAGAGGCGTAGTCGATGTGCAGCAGGAGCAGCGTGGCGCCGACCAGAACGATGGCGATGAGCACCGGGTTGGCCAGGGCGGAGCGGGTGCGGCGCTGCAGGGCGACTCCGAGCAGGTAGGCGGCGATGGTGAGGGCGAGCGCGAAGAGCGGAGTCACAGGGTCTGGCCGGGGGCCGCGGTTGAGATGGGGCTGGGAGATGCGCGGCGCTCCAGCCAGTGCATGACGGCCGCGGTGACCAGCAGCGTGAGCAGGGTGGAGCCCAGCAGGCCGACCACGATCGGGAACCAGGCGCCGCGCAGCAGCGCTAGGTTGGCGATGATGCCGACGCCGGCCGGAACGAAGAGCAGGCCGAGCCAGGCGAGCAGGCCGTTGGCGATGCGGGTGAGCTCCAGCTGCGGGTGTTGCGGGCGAGCGAGCAGCCAGGCGGCAAGCAGCGCCATGCCGAGGACGGGGCCGGGAATGGGGATGTGGAGGAGCGTCTGGAGCAGGGTGCCGGCGAGTTGGAAGAGCAGCAGGGTGAGGAAGGACTGGAGGATCTGCATAGCGTCAGGGTAGCGTATTGCTTGCGGGCCGACGCTACGGGATGCTGAGCACGATCTTGCCGAAGTGGCTGGCGGACTCCATGTACTTCAGGGCGGCGACGGCTTTTTCAAAGGGGAAGACGCGGTCGATCTGGGGATGGATGCGGTGTGCGGTGAGGGTCTGGTTCATGTGCTCGAACATGGAGCGGCTGCCGACCAGCACGCCGGTGATGTGCAGGGCGCGCATGAGCACGGCGACGAGATCCGGCGGCTTGCCGGAGGGCGGTGCAAGGATGCCGATGAGGTGGATGTGGCCGCCGGTGCGGACGGCTCGGAGCGACAGCGGCAGCGTGCCGGCGCCGCCTACCTCGACCACGTGGTCGACGCCGCGGCGGGCGGTGATGCGCTGCACTTCCTTGTCCCAGCCGGGGTGGGTTCGGTAGTTGATGAGATGGTCCGCGCCAAGCGCGGCGGCGCGGGCGAGCTTGTCGTCCGACGAGCTGGTGGCGATGACGCTGGCGCCGAGCGCCTTGGCGATCTGCAGGGCGAAGAGCGAGACGCCGCCGGTGCCGAGGACGAGGACCGTCTCGCCGCGCTGCAGGCGGCCGTTCGAGACCAGCGCGTTCCAGGCGGTGAGCGCGGCGCAGGGCAGCGTGGCGGCCTCGGCGTCGGAGAGCCAGGCGGGCGTGGCGAGCAGGCCGTTCTCGGGCAGGATGCGGTGGGTGGCGAAGACGCCGTCGAGGGCGTCGCCGAGCGTGTAGCGGGCTGCGTCGGCGGGCATGGGACCGTCGATCCAATGCTGGAAGAAGAGGCTCATGACGCGGTCGCCGGGGCTGAAGCGGGTGACGCCGGGGCCGCTGGCGAGGACCTCGCCAGCGGCATCGGAGCCGATGATGCGCGGCAGCGCCAGGCGCGGGTTGTACTCGCCTTTGGCGATGAGCAGGTCGCGATAGTTGAGCGAGGCGGCGCGGAAGCGCACGAGCACTTCGCCCCCGGCGGGCTCGGGCAGCGAGTGCTGGCGGAAGTGGAGCTGTTCGAGGCCGAAGCCGCCGGCGAGTGAGAGGGAGGTGGCGTCAGCGGGCAATCATCTCTCCCGCATACTGCCTGCGCAGATCCTTCTTGAGCACCTTGCCGGTGCCGGTCTTGGGCAGGTTTTCGACAAAGACGACGGAGGCCGGACATTTGTAGTGGGCGAGCTGGGAGCGGCTGAAGGCGATGAGCTCGGCCTCGGTGGCGGAGGCGTTGGGGCGCAGGACGACGAGCGCGCGCGGGACCTCGCCCCAGCGCTCATCGGGGACCGGGATCACGGCGATCTCGAGCACGGCGGGATGGGCGAGGAGGGTGTTCTCGACCTCGAGCGAGGAGACGTTCTCGCCGCCGCTGACGATGATGTCTTTCTTGCGATCGACGATCTGGACGTAGCCATCGGGGTTGATGGTGGCCATGTCGCCGGTGTGGAACCAGCCGCCGCGCATGACGTCGGCGGTGACTTCGGGCTGCTGCCAGTAGCCTTTCATCACGCCGTCGCCGCGGGCTACGAGTTCGCCGAAGTCGGCCCCGTTCTCGGGCAGGAAGTTGTCGTCGCCATCGACGATGTGGAGCTCGGTGCCGGGGATGGCGAAGCCGGCCATGGCCTGCCCGGCCCAGCGCGCGGCGTCCTGCCAGCCGAGCTCGGGCTTGGCGGGCGAGACGCTGAGCACGGGCGAGGTCTCGGTGAGGCCGTAGCCGGAGTGGCACTCGCAGTGGAACGCCTGCTCGACCTGGCGGATGAGCGTGGGCGAGGAGGCGGCGCCGCCGATCATGATGCGGCGCAGGCTGGAGAGATCGTATTTTTCGCGGTCGGGATGGTTGACCAGCACGGTCGCCATGATGGGAACGGCCTTGAAGTATTGCACCTGCTCGGCTTCGATGAGCCGGAAGATCTCGACCGGGTCGAAGTGCGGGATCATGACATGCTTGCCGCCGAGCATGACGAGGAAGTGCGCGACGGCCCAGCCGTTGGCGTGGAAGAGCGGGATGGTGTGCAGCTCGACCGACGCGGCGGCGAAGGGGCTGGCCAGGCAGGCGTGCAGGGCGTGCAGGTAGATGTTGCGGTGGGTGAGCATGACGCCCTTGGGCCGGGCGCTGGTGCCGCTGGTGTAGAAGATCTCGGCGACCTCGTCTTCGTCGATCTGCATGATGCCGGCGCGGTGCGGCTCGGCGTGGGCGAGGAGCTGCTCGTAGTTTTCAGGATGCAGCCACGCGGCTTCGGGGGAGCCCTCCAGCAGGACAAAGGTCGTGACCGTTGTGAGGTCGGCGCGGAAGGATTCAACCAGGGGGAGGAACTGGCGTTCGATGAAGAGTATGGTCGCGCCGGCGTCGTTGAGGATGTAGCTGAGCTCGGCGGCGGCCAGGCGGATGTTGAGCGGGAGCAGGACGGCTCCGGCTTCGAGCACGCCGTAGTAGGCCTCGAGCAGCCGATGCGAGTTGACGGCGAGGAAGGCGACGCGATCGCCGGGCTGGGCGCCGGCCTGCAGCAGCGCGCCGCCGAGCCGTCCCACGCGCTCGCCGAGCTCCGCATAGGTGAACCGCCGGCCGCTGCAGACGACCGCGGTACGGCCCTTGTACTGGCGTTCAGCGTAGTGGAGAAAGCGCAGCGGCGTGAGCGGAACATTCATCGGTGGACCCTCGGTTCGCGAAGGAAAGTGTAACGCATTGACATAACGCCTAGCCGGAGGCCGCTGGCGGGTCGAAGAGGATGACCTGGCGGATGGCGTCGCCGCGGTCCAGGCGGTCGAAGCCGAGGTTGATCTCGTCGAGGCGGAGCCGGTGGGTGAGCAGGCGGTCGACGGGCAGCAGGCCGGCCTGGTACATGGCGATGAAGCGGGGCAGATCGCGCGAGGGCACGGCCGAGCCCATGTAGGAGCCCCGGATGGTGCGCTCTTCGCCGACCACGCTGACGGCGGGCACGCTGAGCATGCGGCCGGGCGCGGGCAGGCCGACGGCGACCGTGGTGCCGCCGCGGCGCGTGCAGGCGTAGGCCTGGGCGAAGACGGCCTCGCTGCCGACGGATTCGATGGCGAAGTCCACGCCGCCGCCGGTCAGGTCGCGCAATGCTTCAACGAGGTGGGGGTTGCGGGCGTCGAGGCAGTGGTGCGCGCCGAGCTGGCGCGCGACTTCGAGCTTGGCCGGGTTGACGTCGACCGCGATGAGCGGAAAGGCGCCGGCGGCGCGGGCTCCGAGCAGCGCGGCCAGGCCGACGCCGCCCAGGCCGAAGATGGCGAGGCTCTCGCCCGGTGCCAGGCGGGCCGTGTTGACCACGGCGCCCACGCCGGTGAGGACGGCGCAGCCGAAGAGCGCGGCGATCTCGCTGGGCAGTTCGCGCGGGACGCGGACGACCGAGCGGACGGAGACGACGCAGAAGTTCGCGAAGGCGGAGACGCCGAGATGATGGTTTAGGGGCTGGCCGGAGGCGGCGCTGAGGCGGCGGCCGCCTCCGAGCAGCTCGCCGGCGGTGTTGGCGCGGGCTCCCGGCTCGCACAGGGCCGGGCGGCCGGCGGCGCAGGGCGCGCAGTGACCGCAGATGGGGACGAAGGAGAAGACGACGTGGTCTCCGGGCGCGAGATCCCGTACCCCGGGGCCGAGCTCTTCGACCACGCCGGCGGCTTCGTGGCCCAGCAGCATGGGCAGCGGACGCGGGCGCGAGCCGTTGATCACGGAGAGGTCGGAGTGGCAGAGCCCGGCAGCTTTGACCCGCACGAGGATCTCTTCCGGGCCGGGCGGGGCGAGCTCGACCCCTTCAATGGCCAGGGGGCGCGACTCGGCGAAGGGCGCGGGCAGGCCGCTGGCGCGAAGTACCGCGCCCTGGATCTTCATGGGGCGGGCTCCGGCTGCAGGGCTTCAAGGGCGGCGCGGAGCTGGGGAGTGAGTTCGCTGGGCTGGTGGCTGGCGCGGTCGACGAAGACGTGCACGAACCAGCCTTCGGCGGCGGCTTCGGGCTGGCCGGCGCGGAAGAGGCCGACGCCATAGCGCACGCTGCTGCGGCCCAGGTGCTCGACGCGCAGGCCGGCTTCGATGGTTTCAGGAAAGGAGAGCTCGGCGGTGTACTTGCAGTGCGACTCGGCGCAGAGGCCGATGAACGGGCCGGAAGTGGGGTCGAGCACGCCGGCGTTGATCAGGTAGGCGTTGATGACGGTGTCGAAGAAGCTGTAGTACTGGACGTTGTTGACGTGGCCATAGACGTCGTTGTCGTTCCAGCGCGTCGCGATCGGCGCGAAGTGGCGGTACTCGCTGCGGTCAGCCATCGGCTCTCCGGTGCTGCGGTTTCGATGGTTGAGGTGCCTCCATCCCACATCTCAGAAGCGAGAAGTGGGGCACCCAACAGCAGTACGATGCGGTTTAGGATGTGGGGTACGCGGGGTCGGCCTTGATCTCTTCGATCTGCAGGGCGTGGCGCGCGCCATGCCGGCCCATGATGATGAGCCACTGGTAGCAGTCGAGGTCGCCGAAGGTTCCGTGCGGGAAGAAGTGGCTGCGCAGATCGCCTTCAAGCTCCCGTACCCACTGCGCGGTGCGGGCGCGGATGCTGCGCAGTTCGGCGACCATCTGCGCGGGCTCGGGCCAGCGGCCTCTGGGCAGGATCATCTCCAATGCTTCGACCTTGTGGCTGCGGTCCGAGCCGATGGCATGGACGCGCGGCTCCCTGGCCGGGGCGGAGGCGCATTTCTCCGGCTGCGGCGGAGCCTGGAGCGCCTCCGTGATGAGCCGGGTAAGGCCGTGCTCGACGACCAGCACATGCTCCAGATTCTCGGCGATCGACCAGCGGCCGGGGCGCTCGCGGAAGCTCCACTGGGCGGGGGTAAGGTCTTCGACCAGCGCAAGCAGCCGGGCTTCGCTCGTGGCGAGCTGATCGAGAATGACCTGGCGTTCTTCAACGTTCATCGCTGCCTCCGAGTTGACCGCTCAAGACATCTAGGGTCTCATGAAAGGGCGCGGGTGGGCCGCGGTGCGGGATGAACCCTGAGGAGAGACGATGAGTGTGATCAGCTTCAGCACCGTGAACCCGGCGAGCGGCGAGGCGATTGAGAGCTTCACGACGTTTACGCCGGAGCAGACCGAGGCCGTTCTGAGCCGGTCCGAGCGCGCGTTCCGGAGCTTCCGCAAGCTTTCCGTGCATCGCCGGGCAGACCTGCTGCTGAGCCTAGCGGCGGCGCTGCGGCGCAACAAGGAGACGCTGGCGCGGACCATCACGCGCGAGATGGGCAAGGTGATCGGCGAGGCCGAGGGCGAGGTGGAGAAGTGCGCGCGGCAGGCGGATTGGTACGCGGAGAACGGCCCGCGCATGTTTGCCGATGAGGCGGCGCCGACGGGCCGCACGCAGGCCTACATTTCGTATCTGCCGCTGGGCCCGATCCTCGCGGTGATGCCGTGGAATTTCCCGCTATGGCAGGTGACGCGCTTTGCGATTCCCACGCTGCTGGCGGGCAATACGGTGCTGGTGAAGCACTCGCCCAACACGCAGCGGAGCTCGCTGGAGCTTGAACGGGTGATGCTGGAGGCCGGGTTCCCGGAGGGCGTGCTGCAGAACCTGATCCTGGATGTGCCGGATGTGGCGGCGGTGATCCGCGATGCGCGGGTGCAGGGCGCGTCGGTGACGGGCAGCGTGCGGGCGGGCTCGGCGGTGGCGGCGGAGGCGGGGCGCGTGATCAAGAAGACGGTGCTGGAGCTGGGCGGATCGGACGCGTTCATCGTGCTCAAAGACGCGGACATCGCGCGGGCGGTGGCTGCGGCCATGCGGGGACGCTTCGGCAACACGGGCCAGGTGTGCCTGGCGGCCAAACGCTTCCTGCTGGCGGAGGAGATCGCGGACGAGTTTCAGGAGCGCTTTGTGAGCGCGGCGCGGGCGCTGACGATGGGCGACCCGATGGATCGCGCCAGCCAGGTAGGGCCGATGGCGCGGGCCGACCTGCGCGATGAGCTCGCCCAACAGGTGGAGCGCAGCGTGGCGCAGGGAGCCAGGGCGCTGTGCGGCGGCGGGCCGGCGGCGGGCAAGGGCTTTTACTTCCAGCCCACCGTGCTGTGCGACGTGAGGCCGGGCATGCCGGTGTTCGACGATGAGACCTTCGGGCCGGTGGCGGCGCTGACCCGCGTCAAGGATGCCGAAGAGGCGGTCGCGCTGACCAACCAGAGCCAGTACGGGCTGAGCAGCAACATCTGGAGCGAGGACGTGGCGCTGGCGCGCAGGCTGGCGCGCGAACTTGAGACGGGCGGCGTGTTCATCAACGGAGTCACGGCGAGCGATCCACGCGTGCCGGTGGGCGGGGTGAAGAACAGCGGCTACGGGCGCGAGCTGTCGTACTTCGGCGCGCACACGTTTGTGAACGTGCAGACGGTGTGGATCGAGGACCTGGAAGCGGGCGTGCGGTAGAAGAGATTGCTGACGTGTGGAGTGGCTTCGGCGATGGGTGGGCGAATATCGACCAAGCAGCGCCGATGGTTCTGATTGCCGGTAGAATCTGGCTGCTTCACCTGGGCGTTCGTGTTGCCGGAGATCAACGCTGCGGCAGATTGTTGATCGGCAGCAAAAGCCGCCGCTGCTTCTGCATGCGCAGTGTGCAGCGGGTTGAGCAATGCATTGACACTCCAAGGGCGCTCTCTCTAGGCTCGTGAGTGGATTGAAGAAGGGCACATACGCCGAGATGAAGATTCTGTCGCTGATTCGCCAGGTTCTGGACGCGGAAGAGAGCGTCAAGGTCAAGGACGGCAAGGTCGACCTCTCCAGCAGCAAGCTGGTGGTGGACACGATGGATGAGTATGGCCTGGAGGAGGCGCTGCGCTTTCGGGAGCAGGGCGCGCAGGTGGAGGTGATCGCGCTGGCGGTGGGGCCGGCGCGGCATGAAGAGGCGCTGCGCAGCGCCTTGGCGATGGGCGCCGATCGGGCGATCCTGGTGGCGACCGACGAGCCGCTGGATGTGATCGCGACCAGCAGCATCGTCGCGCAGGTGGCGAAGAACGAGCAGGTGGACCTGATCTTCGCGGGCGGCCAGCAGGCGGACTGGGACAGCCAGGCGCTGGGCGCGGCGACGGCGGAGCGGCTCGGCTGGCCGCAGGCGACGTGGACCAGCGCGCTTACGATCGCCGACGGGCAGCTGACCGGCACGCACGATGTGGACGCGGGCTCGGAGACGTTTACCTTGGCGCTGCCGGCGGTGGTGACGACGCAGCAGGGGCTCAACGAGCCGCGCTATCCGACGCTGCCGAACATCATGAAGGCGCGCAAGAAGGAGCTGCGGCGCGATGCGTTCGAGAGCTTCCAGGTGATGCCGAAGCTGAAGGTTCTGAGCGCCGACGTGCAGGTGAAGCAGCGCACGCGCAAGATTCTGGACGGCAAGGATGCGGTTGCGGCCGCGGGTCAGCTGGTCGATCTACTCCGCAGGGAAGCAAGGGTGATCTAGATGATCCTGGTAGTGGCGGAACATGCCGACGGCAAGCTGAGCAAGAGCACATACGAGATGACGCAGGCCGCGCGCGAGCTGAAGCGCGAAGGGCCGTTGACGCTGCTGGTGATGGGCTCAAGCGTGGCGCCGGTGGCGAGCGCGGCGGCGCTGCTGGGCGAGCAGGTGCTGGTCGCCGACCTGCCCGCGCTGGCCGAGTACGACGCGGAGCTGTGGGCCACGGCGATCACGCAGATCGCGAAGGAGGGCGAGGCGCATACGATCGTGATCGGCGGCAGCCGCAGCGGGCGCGAGCTGAGTCCGCGGGTGGCGGTAAAGCTGGACGCGCCGCTGATCGAAGACGTGATCAGCCTGTCGAGCCAGGGCAGCACCATTGAGGCGGAGCACTATACGTTTCTGGCCCGGGTGACGGAGCGCGTGCAGGCAGATGCGCCAGTGGTTGTTATCACCGTGAAGCCGGGGGCGTTCTCGCCGGCGGCGCCGAACCCGGAGGCGGCGGAGCAGTACGATGTCGAGCTGGAGCTGCCCGCGCGGCGGCTGAACGTGACGGGCCGCAAGACGGAGAAGAGCGAACGGGTCGCGCTGGCGGATGCCGACCTGGTGGTCGCGGGCGGACGCGGCGTGGGCTCGGCCGAGGGCTTTACGGAGCTGGTGGAAGGGCTGGCGGACCAGCTCGGCGCGGCGGTTGGCGCGACGCGCGCCGTGGTCGACGCCGGCTGGCGCCCTTACTCCGAGCAGGTGGGGCAGACGGGCAAGACGGTGCAGCCCAAGGCTTATTTCGCCATCGGGATTTCAGGCGCGGTGCAGCATCTCTCCGGCATGGGCAAGAGCAAGGTGATCGTCGCGATCAACCGCGACTCGGACGCGCCGATCTTCAAGGAGGCGGACTACGGCATCGTGGGCGACGTGAAGGAGATTGTTCCGGCGCTGATCAAAGAGCTGCAGGCTGGATCGTGATGCGGCCGAGCGCTACCCGCCGAGTGAGGTGACCGGATGCTCCCGCTCTCGCAAAAAATCCTGTTTCTGCTGTTTGCGGCGATCACCACGGGCTTCGGTCTGCGCGGCTTCTACCGGCTCTACCGGCGCATCGCACGCGGGCGCGCGGACACCGACGCGCGCCTCGACCGGCTGCCGGTGCGCATCTGGTATGCGCTGGCCACCACGCTGACGCAGAGCCGCACCTTCCGCAAGCGGCCCGTGATCAGCTTCTTCCACAGCTTCATCTTTTATGGTTTCGTCTTTTACATCCTGGTGAACCTGGTGGACGCGGTCGACGGCTTCGTTCCGCTGTCGTTGGCGTCGCTCGGGCTGGCCGGGCAGATCTACGTGCTGCTGGCCGACGTGCTGAGCGCCCTGGTGCTGGTCGGCGTGGTCGCGCTCGTCATCCGGCGCTTCCTGCTGCCCGCGCGGCACGACTTCACCTTCAACGACCTGACGCTGCTGCATCCGGACGTGAAGCAGCGCTACGTCACGCGCGACTCGATCATCGTGTCGAGCTTCATCCTGTTTCACGTGGGCAGCCGGGCCATCGGCGCCGGCGCGAAGCTGGCCACGGAGGGTCCGGACCACTTCGCGCCGTTCGCGACGCTGCTCTCGCACCTCTTCACCGCGCAGAACGCCTACGCGTGGCGGGTCTTCGGCTACTGGGGCGCGCTGGGCAGCGTGCTGGCGTTCCTGATGTACTTCCCTTATTCGAAGCACATCCACATCTTCATGGCACCGGCCAAGTATCTGGTCGCGCGCGAGGTTGGCTCGGGCGTGCTGCCGGCGGTGGAGCTGGAGATGGATGCCGAAGAGCCGAAGCTGGGCGCGAACAAGCTTGAGGACCTGGCCTGGCCGCGGCTGCTGGACGCCTACGCGTGCATCCAGTGCAATCGCTGCCAGGATGTCTGCCCGGCGACCCAGACGGGCAAGTCGCTGAGTCCGTCGGCGCTCGAGATCAACAAGCGCATGGAGCTGAACGAGATCTCGAAGCGGCTGCCGGGGTTTGAGTCGGGCGCGCCGAGCCCGAATCCGCTGCTGGGCTTTGCGCTCTCGCCCGAGGCGGCGTGGGCCTGTACCACGTGCGGCGCGTGCATCGACGTGTGCCCGGTGCAGGACGAGCCGATGCTGGACATCATCGACATCCGGCGGCAGCAGGTGATGATCGAAGGGGAGTTTCCGGCGCAGCTGCAGAGCGCGTTCCGGGGCATGGAGCGCGCGCAGAATCCGTGGGGCATCAACCACGAGAAGCGGCTGGACTGGGCGGAGGGTCTGAACGTCAAAACGACGGACCAGAACCCGACGCCGGATGTGCTGTTCTGGGTGGGCTGCGCGGCCAGCTACGATCCGCAGTCGCAGAAGACGGCGCGGGCCTTCGTGCAGCTGCTGGACCACGCCGGCGTGGACTTCGCGGTGCTGGGCAAGCGCGAGTGCTGCACCGGTGATAGCGCGCGGCGAGCGGGCAACGAGTACCTCTACCGGCAGCTTGCGGACCAGAATGTCACCACGCTGAACGAGGTGAGGCCCAAGCTCATCGTGGCCACCTGCCCGCACTGCATGAACACCGTCGGCAAGGAATACAAGCAGCTGGGCGGCGACTACAAGGTGATGCACCACACGCAATATCTGGAGTCGCTGGTGGCCGAGGGGCGGCTGGCGCCGCAGGCCTCGACAGCGACGGTGGCTTACCACGACCCGTGCTACCTGGGCCGGCATAACGGAGTGTACGACGCGCCGCGCAACGTGCTGAACATCCTCTCGAACGACGTGGTGGAGCTGCCGCGCAACCGCGAGAACTCGTTCTGCTGCGGGGCCGGCGGCGCGCAGTTCTGGAAGGAAGAGGAGCACGGCACGGAGCGCATCTCGGACAACCGCTACCGCGAGGCGGCGCAGCGGCTGGAAGGCGCGAAGGACGAGAAGGTGCTGGCCGTGGGCTGCCCGTTCTGCAAGAGCATGCTGGAGAGCACGCCGGGCAAGGCAGGCGACGCGATCGCGGTGCGCGACATCGCGGAGCTGCTGCTGGAAGGCGTGCAGCGCAAGGCCGGCGGCGGGAGCCGGGCTGTCGCTGTGCCCGCAGGCGCTGCCGCCCCCGCCGCGCCCGTGACGGCGGGCGCGGTCGCGGATGTGGCGCTCGGAGATACGCCGGTGGAGGTGATCGACAGCTACATCGCGTCGATTGAACCTGCTGCCGCCGAGACGAGGCCGCGAGCGGACGCTGCTTTGCCGCCGCCGCCTGAGCGCAAGAAGTGGGCGCCGAAAGCGGCCAGCGGTGAGCCGGCCAGCGGTGAGCCGGCCAGGGTTGAGCCGGCCAGCGGTGAGCCGGCCAGGGTAGAGCCGGCCAGGGTAGAGCCGGCCAAGCTTGAAGCCGTGCCGGGCGCTGCGCCGGAAATCGCGCCAGGCATCACGCCCGAGATCGCGCCCGCTGTCACGCCCGAAACAGCAAAGCCAGCCGCAGCGGCCGGACCGCTTCCCGCAGGCGAGGACGGCCAGCCGAAACGGAAGGCCTGGGCGCCGAAGCGTCCGGCGGCCGTGGAGGCTCCGGCTGCGGCTGAAGCCGTGCAGGCGGCGAGCCCGGTCCAGCCGGCCGCGCCCCCGGTGGCCAGCCCGACCGCTCCGGAGGTCTCGGCAGCCGCCGCAGCGCCGAGTGAAGGCACGCCCGCCCCGGTGGTGCGCAAGGCCTGGAAGCCGAAAGCCGCAGCGGGTGCTGCAGCCGATGCCGCAACTGCAGCCGGGACCGCGGCCGCTGCCCCCGACCTGCCCCAGCCTCAAGCCTCGCCCACAGTCTCCACGCCAGCACCGGCCGAGGCAGTGCCGCCAGCCGACGCAGCTCCGCCTGCAGTCGTGCGCAAGCTGTGGAAGCCGAAGGCTTCGGCCGCGCCCGCGGAGGGCGACGCGCCGAAGGAACCTTCAGACCCGGAGTAGCTGCCGTGCAGACAGGCTGCGAGGCTACGCAGCCGGAGCCACGGCGCTGATCGCATCAAGCTCCGCCATGACGTCGGCGGGGATCTCGAGCGACGCGGCCTGCAGGTTCTCGCGCAGGTGCGCCACCGACGACGTGCCGGGGATCAGCAGCACGTTCGGCGCACGCCTCAGCAGCCAGGCCAGCGCCAGCTGCATGGCCGTCACGCCAAGCTCCTGCGCCGCGTTGTCGATCACCTGCGACTGCAGCCGGTTGAAGCCGCCGAGGGGGAAGAACGGTACGTAGGCGATACCTTGTCCGGCCAGCTGATCAATCACCGCGTCATCCTTGCGGTTGGCCACGTTGTACATGTTCTGCACGCAGACGATGCTGGCGATGCGCTGTCCTTCTTCAAGCTGCGCGGCGGTGACGTTGCTGAGGCCGAGGTGCGCGATCAGGCCCTGCTGCTGCAGCCCGGCGAGCACGGTGAGCGGCTCCTCGATCGAGGCGTCGGCCGGGGCCAGCGGAGCGCCTACGCGCAGGTTCACCACGTCCAGCTGTTCCACGCCCAGGTTGCGCAGGTTGTCGTGCACGCCGTCGGTAAGCTCCTGGGCGGTGAGCGCGTGAATCCACGACTTGTCGTCACCGCGCCGCGCGCCCAGCTTGGTCACGATCACCAGGTCCTCGGGGTAGGGGTGGAGCGCCTGCCTGATGATCTGGTTGGTGACATGCGGCCCGTAGAAGTCGCTGGTGTCGATGTGGTTCACGCCGGCCTCGACGGCCGCGCGCAGCACGGCCAGCGCCGCATCCATGTCGCGCGGCGGCCCGAAGACGCCGGGCCCGGCCAGCTGCATGGCGCCGTAGCCCATGCGCTGCACGGTCATGCCGGCGCCGGGAAAGGTAAAGCTTCCGCCCAGTTCTGTCGTCTGCGTGCCCAATGCACCTGTATCCGTTTTACCCGTTCCCGCCTTGCTGGTTTCGCTCAACGCCATTCGCTCTCTCCTTGACCATTTGTGCGTCCGTACCGCCTTCGGACGCATCGATATGGGTGTTAGATGAAGAAAGCTTCAGGTCAGGAGTTCGCATTTGCCGCAGCGTCTGCAGGTCGTCCTGGAACCCCGCAAATTGCCCGTGCAGGCGCGTTCAGCGGCCAGCGTGGACGCCATCATGCAGGCGACGATTCAGGTTTTGCGCGAAGTGGGCAAGGAGCGCCTGACCACCACGCGCGTGGCGCACCGCGCCGGTGTGTCGGTGGGCACGCTCTACCAGTACTTTCCTAACAAGAGCGCGCTGCTGCAGGGCGCGCTGCGCTGTCACCTGGGCGGTGTCAGCGAGATGGTGGAACGCGTGTGCCGCGAGCAGCAGGGCCACGCGCTGCGCACGATGGTGACGGCCCTGGTGAATGCGTTTCTGGACGCCAAGCTGCGCGACGGCGCGGAGAGCGTGGCGCTCTACTCGGTGAGCTCGGACGTGGATGGCGCGAAGATCATGCAGGAGAGCGGCGCCCGCTCGCAGCTGGCGATTGCGCGCATGCTGGCCAGTGCGCCGCAGCCGCCGGCGTCGGACCCGGCGCTGACCGCGTCGCTGATCGTGGGCACGCTGGGCGGGGTAAGCCGCCGGATGCTCGAAGCGGGCAGCCCGCGCAAGCTCTTTGAGGCCATGCGGCAGGAACTCATCACCTGCCTTTGCGCGTACGTGGAAGCGGGTTCGGCTTCGGGCGCTGCCGCAGACTCTGCCGCCGCCTTACGGGCCTGACGATTCCGTCTCGCGCCAGCGGCGCACCGCGCCGGTATCTATGTCGAACAGGTCGAGCACGCGTCCCACGGTCTGGTCCACCATCTCGTCGATCGAGCCAGGGCGTGCATAAAGTGCCGGCACGGGCGGATAGACGACCGCGCCCATCTCGGTGGCGGCGACCATGGCGCGCAGATGCCCGAGATGCAGCGGCGTCTCACGCACCAGCAGCACCAGGCGGCGGCGCTCTTTCAGCACCACGTCGGCGGCGCGGGTTAGAAGCGACGAGCTGACGCAGCTGGCGATCTCGCCCAGCGAGCGCATGGAACAGGGCGCGACCACCATGCCGAGGGTGCGGAAGGAACCACTGGAGATGGCCGCGGCCATGTCGGTCGGGGTGTACACCACGTCGGCCAGCGCGCTTACATCGGCGGCCTTAAGCTCCGTTTCGCTGGCCAGCGTCAGCTGCGCCGAGCGGCTCATGACAAGGTGGGTTTCGACCTCGGCGCGGCGCAGCGCCTGCAGCATGCGGATGCCATAGATCACGCCCGAAGCTCCGCTGATCCCCACAATCAGCCGTCGCTTCATGGCTCGCGCCTCGCTTTCCTTCCTGACGATACGCCGATGGCGAGCCTCTGTGCGGTGAAGCGGGCGGAGCGGAGGAGATGTGGCGGAAGAGGAGGGATTCGAACCCCCGATACCCTTTCAGGTACGCCAGTTTTCAAGACTGGAGCCATCAACCACTCGGCCACTCTTCCCTGTGGGAAGGATAGTACGGCCCGGGCCGCGGCGCAAAGCGTGGAAGCCGCGGCGCGCTGGGCTCCTGCGTTCCCGGGGTTGATCCAGGGGTTATCGGACGCCAACACCTGCGCCATGAAACCTTCGCTCGGAAAGGAGCATCGCCCCGCTATCGGCGGTAGTCTAACCACACGAGAAGCCGATGGCTACCACGATCCCGACGCCGCCCGCCAAACCGCCCGTGCCCTACCCGCCCACGCGCCGCAGCTTCGACGCCACACTTGCCAGCGCCACCTCCACGATCGCGCTGCGCGAGACAGTCGCCCTGGCCATCGACAGCTTCCGCGCCTCCAAAGTCCGCTTCCTGCTCACCATGCTGGGCATGATCATCGGAGCGGCGTCCATCGTGCTGGTGGCGACGCTGGGGCTCACCGGCAAGCAGTACGCGCTCGACCAGCTTTCGAGCATCGGCCCCAATAAGATCGAGATGCAGTTCGGCGGCGGCAGCATCGCCGGGCCGGACAACACCAGCACGCCGGACAACATGACCAAGGACGACCTGGCGGCGGTGCTGGACCAGGTGCCGAACATCATCGCCTCGTCGCCCATGCTTGAGGACCACGCGTCGATCGGGATGGGCAGCGGCCTGACCAAGGACACGATGCTGCTGGGCGTCTCGCCGCAATACAAGCAGGTGCGCAACCTGCGCGTGGTCGCCGGCCGCTTCTTCGACGACCAGGACGCGGCCTCCCATGCCAAAGTGGTCGTGCTGGTGAAGCCCCTGGCCGCCGAGATGTTCGGCAAGGCCGAGGAGGCGATCGGCAAGAGCATCTCCATCCGCAGCATCCCGTTCACCATCATCGGGGTCTTCGAGGAGAGCTTCAACACGCAGGGCTTGTCGGAGATCAGCAACCAGACCATCCTGCTGCCCTATCCCGTGGCGCGCTACTTCACCGGCACCGACAAGGTGAAGGAGATCTTCTTCACCATGAAGGACTCGGCCGACGTGGTTCCGGCGTCGCAGCAGATCCTGAAGATCATCCGCGATCGCCATCGGCCGACCTCGGTCTACAACGCCTTCATCATGTCCGACATTCTGAGCCTGATGGGCCGCATTGCCGACATGCTGACGTTGGTGCTCGGCCTCGCGGCGCTGGTCACGCTCACCGTCTCGGGGGTGGGCATCATGAACTCCATGCTGGCCAACGTGCAGGCGCGCACACGCGAGATCGGCATCCGCAAGGCGCTGGGCGCCACGCGCAAGGAGATCCGCATGCAGTTCCTCACCGAGTCCGTCTTCCTGTCGCTCTCGGGCGGGCTGGTGGGCACGCTGCTGGGCCTGGCGATCCCGTTGTCGGTCTCGTTCCTGACGCCGTTCAAGATCCCCATCCGCTACTCGTCGGCGTTCATCGCGCTCTTCACGTCAATGCTGGTGGGCATCATCTTCGGCACGCTGCCGGCCAACCGCGCCGCGCGGCTGGACCCCGTAGAGACGCTGAAGTACGAGTAGATTTCGGGCGACCCGCGGCTACAACCCGCTGGCCGCGCACAGCGGCTCGGCCTTCACCGCCGCCTGCCACTTCTCCGTCGCGAACTGCTCGCTTCCCTTGCCGGGCAGCGTGATGCGGAAGAGCGGCAGCGAGCGCATGTACCTCAGGAAATATGCGGCCTCCTCCATGTTGCTGGAGCCGGTGCCCGGCGGCGCGTAGCGGATCAAGCCGGCGGCGCCAAGCGGGTACTCCCACTGCTGCTTCATGGGTTTCACCTTCGTATAGCCCAGGAACTCCATCGTCACGGCCACCTTGTCCAGGCGCGGCGGAAAGAGCTCGCCCTTGATCGGGATCCAGGGCCCCTGAAACGCCAGCTCCGCGGGCGCGCCGGTGAACCCGGGCAAATCGGCCAGCAGCTCGAACTTCAGCTTGCCGGCCGCGGTCTTCGAGCACTGCGCGATCAGCCGCGGCGCACTCCCACCCGCGAGCGGCGGCCCCTCCAGCGGCTGGCCTTCCATCGCGATCAGCACAAATCCGATCCCCGAGCCCTGGTCTGTTCCTTCAAGCCGGGTGATTCCATCGGCAGTCTGGGCCTGGCTCCGCACCCCCGCCAACGCCAGCACACACGCCAGCGCCGCGAGCCGCAGCGCCGGCCTCACCGGTACGCCGGGACGCCCTGGTTCTGGCTCTTCCAGCGCATGGCGTCGAGGATGCGGGTATGCCCGCTGGGATGGTCGAAGAAGATCATCTCTTCCACCGGCCCGGGGCTGAGCTTGCGATACTGGCCAAGCTTCAACATCGCCTGGGCGAAGCCGTCCGGCTGGCGGCTGCCGTTGAGCCCGAACATGTCCGCCTCGTGCTCCTGCATGCGGATCATCGACTTCGTCACCGGCGTCAGCAGCAGACCCAGCACGGTGAAGATCAGGAAGACCGCCGGCAGCAGCGCGGGATCGTAGATGGAGGCCGTGCGCCAGCGTGCGCCATGCCGCCGCTGCATGCTCTCAAGCCACGCGCGCAGCACCAGGAACATCAGCAGCGTGACGATGAGCGACTCCAGCACCCCCTTGAAGACGTGATGCATCACGTAGTGGCCCATCTCGTGGCCGGTCACGGCTTCGATCTCGGGCAGGCTGGAGGTTCGCAGCAGGTTGTCGTTCAGGGTGATGCGCGTGGTGTTGAAGAGCCCGCTTACGTTGGCGCTCACCTGCGTGGTCTGGCGGGAGGCGTCGACCTGGTAGAGATCGCTGACCGGGATGCCGTTGGCCCGCGCCATGGCCAGAATCGGCACGGTGACGGCGGGATCGTTGATGCGCGTGTAGGTGTTGAACAGCGGGCTGATGAAGACCGGCGCGTCGAGCGCAAGGATGGCGCTGAACACCCACACGGCCGCCGCACCCCACAGATGCCACGTGCGCGGCAGCCGGCGCGCAATGGCGTAGAGCACCGTCACGACGATGGCGCCCAGCACCAGCGTCAGCGCCAGCCCGATCGCTTGATCGTGCAGCCACTGCCCCATCGCCTGGTGCGACTGCTGGTAGAGCCGCTCGCGATAGAAACCCTCATACCAGTTCATGGGCAAGGTCAGGATCGTCAGCAGCAGCATGAACAGGACGAAGTAGCCCGCGGTCTGCAGCCACAGCCTGCCCGTGCGCGCCACCATGAAGTCCCGGATGCGCGCCGACACGCCGCTATAGAGCAGCAGCAGCAGCATCGCGATCCCGTACACCGCGTCCCACAGGATGAGCCAATAGCCGCCTTCGAAGTACTTATCGGAGTCGCGCCGTTTCTCCGCGGGCAGTGTGTTCAAATACGCCTGCGTGGCGGTCTCCGGGTCCAGGCGGCCGTCGCTCTCGAACTGCGCATCTGGCGGAACGGGCGCCATGGCCGGATGCACGAAGACCGGCGCCACGCGCGTGGAGCTGGTTTGAGCCGGCAGCGGAGCCGCCGTCAGCATGGCCGCCACTGCCAATGTGGGTAAGAGGATTATCAGCAACAGGCGCCGGGCGCGGGGCATAAGTATAGGAACTATCAAGGGCTCCTTGCGTTGATTGGCGGGGCAAGACTGGGAGCCGATATCCTCGGGATCAAATGATGCTGCTGTGGATGCCGGGATTGTACCCTAAACCAGGCAGCCTCCTCCCTATTTTGGCGACAGCGGTCCTGCCACAGCCACGTCCGTCAGCCTCTCGCAGACCTCCCAAAGCCTGCGCTGCGCGTCCACATCCTGCGCGGCCTTCGCCACCTGCGCGGGTCCCACGTCGCCTCCGCGCATCTCGCGGAAGCCCTGCGGCCCGTAGTAGTGGCCGCCGCGTGCCGAAGCCGCCGTCGCGCCGTAGAGCGTTGGCAGCGCGCCCTCCCGCGCCGTGTTCAGCGTCAGCCCGATCACGCGCGAGATGGCGCGCTCCGCCAGCGCGGCCAGCCCCTTGCCCGAGCCGACCTTGAAGATTCGCGTCTCCGCCACGCCCGGATGCACCGCAATACTGACCGAGCCCAGGCAGGCCTTCCTCAGCCGCCGCTCCAGCTCGAAGGCGAACATGAGGTTGGCCAGCTTGGAGCGTGCGTACGCGGCGGTGACGTTATAGCTGCGCTCCCATTGCAGATCGTCGAAGTCGAGGCTGCCCCGCTTGTGCGCGATCGAGGCCAGCGTCACCACGCGCGGAGCATCTTCCAGGTCCGCGCCGCGCGCCATCTCCAGCACCGGCATCAGCCGGCAGGTCAGCGCGTAATGCCCAAGCACGTTGGTGCCAAACTGTAGTTCAAAGCCATCCTTCGTCACCTGCCGGCCGCCGGTGGCGAACACGCCAGCATTGTTGATCAGGCCATGCAGCGGCAGGCGCCGGGCTACTTCGCGCGCGGCGGACCGGCTTACGGACTCGAGCGATCCAAGGTCCAGCAGCGTAAGCTCGGCTTCATCCGCGGCGGAGTCCGGCCCGGCCGCATCGGCCTTGAGGCGCTGCCGGGCCGCCTCGCCGCGCGCCAGGTCGCGGCAGGCCAGCACCACCACTGCGCCGCGCCGGGCAAGCTCCACCGCTGCCCAGTACCCGACGCCGCTGTTCGCGCCCGTAATGAAGAAGCGCTTGCCGGTCTGCGGCGGCATCTCGGCCAGGGTCCAGGTTGTGCTCATGCCGCGATTCTAGACTGATTCAAGTGCATGCGATGTCCGGCAGGTTACACCCCGTCCAGCGCCGCTTCAATCCCCGCATTCACCTCGGCCGAGGCGAACTCCGCCGCCACGCGTATGCCGTTCATGATCGCCTTCTCGTTCGACGAGCCGTGTCCCACGATGCACACGCCGCGCACCCCCAGCAGCGGCGCCCCGCCATACTCCGAGTAGTCCAGCCGCTTCTTGAATGCGCTGAACGCCGCCCGCGAGAGCAGCGCCCCGACCTGGCTGGTGACGGTCGACTTCAGCGACTCGCGCAGCGTCACGCTGACCAGCCGCGCCAGCCCCTCGCTGGTCTTCAGCGCCACATTGCCCACGAAGCCGTCGCACACCACCACGTCCACGCTGCCGTTGAAGAGGTCGCGGCCTTCCACATTGCCGATGAAGTTGATCCCCTTGAGCGCGCGCAGCATGGGCAGCGTATCGCGGGTCAGCCCGTTGCCCTTCGAATCCTCTTCGCCGATCGAGAGCAGCCCCACCCGGGGATTGCTCACCTTCAGCACGTGCCGCGCATACATTGACCCCATGACCGCGAACTGGACCAGATTCTCGGGGTGCGAATCGACGTTCGCGCCGACGTCCAGCAGCAGGGTCGGCACGCCCGTCACGGTGGGCACGATCGTCGCCAACGCGGGCCGGTCGACGCCGCTCAGGCCGCCCAGCACCATCTTGGCCGTGGCCATCGCAGCACCCGTGTTGCCGGCGGTAAAGAAGCCCAGCGCCGAGCCCTCGCGCACGCGCTTGAGCCCCACGCGCATGCTGGAGTCGCGCTTCGAGCGCACCGCCGCGGCCGCCTTGTCCTCCATGGTGATCCACTCGGTCGCGTTCACGATCCGCACCGGCAGCCCAGCGCCCCCGCGCATCCGCTCCCAGCGGTTGGCTCCCGTGCTCTGCGCGGCATCGAGCGCCGGCGCCAGCGTCTCCTCCGGGCCGGTCAGCGTGATCTGCACGTCCAGCAGGCGCGACGCAAGAATAGCCCCGCGAATCTCCGCTTCGGGGGCCTTATCCGAACCCATGGCATCGACGACGATCTCGACTGGCATCAGGTCTCTTGAATGGCTGGTTGTGACTTTCGCTGCGGGATGTGCCGCGGCGCGCCCTGCCTAGGTAGCCGTGGTGGTCGCCGTGTGAACCACCGCGCGGCCCTTGTACTCGCCGCACTTGGGGCAGGCCCGGTGCGGGAGCTTGCGCTCATTGCAGTTCGGGCACAGGCCGCTGTTCACGGGCGTAAGAAAATCATGGCTGCGGCGCTTGGCAGTCCGCTGTTTCGAGTGGCGCCGTTTCGGATTAGGCATCGTAGTTCCCCTTCAAATCTCTAGTCAGGCAGCGCATCGCGCCGGCCCTGAACAACATGGCAGCCGCAGCCACCGGGTCTTCAGCCGCCGATCACCGCCTTGAGCGCATTCCACCGCGGGTCCGTGGAGGCGGTGTGGGCGCACTGGCAGCTTCCGGCATTCAGGTTTTGCCCGCAGTGCACGCAAAGACCCTTGCAGTCCGGGCCGCAGAGCGTTCGGCCGGGCAGGGAGAGCAGCACCTGCTCACGCACCACGTCCTCGAGCAGCAGACCGTTCTTTCCATAATACCCTATTTCGGTCTCATCTTCGGTGATGGCGCGCTCGCCCGCCTCGGCATCGGCGTTCTCGGGCCGGAAGAGCAGGTCGAAATCGCCCGCCAGAGGCACAGCGACCGGCTCCACGCAGCGCGCGCACAATACCTCGAACTCGCCCCGATACGTGGCGCGAACGCGGATGTCCTCCACCTCCTGCTGCGGGCCGCGATGCTCGACGATCAGGTCGGCCTTGCCCTCCACCGGCAGCAGCCCTACCTGCCGGGTGTCGTCGGCGTAATCAATCACGCCCGGTTCTATCACTTCGCGAAACGTCAGCGGTTCATTCTGCAGGTCAAACGGTGTAATCAGCACGAGCTTAAGCGTAGGACCCCGCGCCTCGCAGGTCAAATCCCGCGCGATACCATCAGTAAACCCCGCATTCGCAACGCTGCATTCGGAAACCATGCACCAGGAGCCAACCTACATGACGTGTCACTCCAGGCTCGCGCTCGCCGGCCTCCTGCTTCTGCTTCCGCCCTGGTCCGATCTCGCGGGCCAGCAGCCGCCGCCGGATAACGCCCTCACCCGCGCCATCGACCCCGAGATCGCCGCCGCCATCGCCTCGCTCAAGGCCTTCGACAACCACGCCCACCCCGTGCTGCCGCCGCCGGCCGACAGCAGCGACCGCGAGTTCGATGCGCTGCCGGTGGACAACATGGAGCCCGCGACCGACGTGCTCGCCTGGCGGCCGGACAATCCGCAGCTGCTCGACGCCTGGCACGCCCTGTGGGGCTTCAACGCCGCCCGCCTGCCGCTCGACCCCGCCGCTCTGCAGCAGCTGGCCGCCGCCCGAGCCCGCGTGAAGGCCCGCGAAGGCGCCCGCTATGACGTCTGGGTGCTCGACCAGGCCGGCATCGCCACCATGGCCGCCAATCGCGTCGCGCTCGGCGCAATTGAGCCTCCGGCCTCGCCGTCCGCGCCGCCCCGCTTCCGCTGGGTGCCGTACGATGACGCCCTGCTCTTCCCGCTCGATAACTCCGCCCTGGCCGCCACGCCCGACAAGCAGCTCTTCTTCCCGCTTGAAGAGAAGCTGCGCGCCCGCTACCTGCGCGAGTCCGGCCTCAGCGCCATGCCGCGCACGCTGCCCGAGTACCTCGAGCGCGTCGTCACGCCTACGCTTGAGCGTCAGAAGGCCGGCGGCGCCATCGCCATCAAGTTCGAGATCGCCTACCTGCGCAGCTTCGACTTCGCCAACCCGTCCCTGGCCGACGCCAGCCGTATCTACGCGAGCCGGACTGACGGCCAGCCCCGCGCCTCGGCCGCCGACTACAAGCTGCTCCAGGACTTCCTCTTCCGCGCCATCGCCCTCGAAGCCGGCCGCCTGGACCTGGTCGTCCACCTGCACACCATGTCCGGCGGCGGAGGCTACTTCGGCATCGCCGGCGGCAATCCCATGCTGCTCGAGCCCATCTTCAACGACCCCACGCTGCGCCGCACGCGCTTCGTCATGCTGCACGGCGGCTGGCCGTTCGTGCGCGAGGCCGGCTCGCTCCTCCAGAAGCCCAACGTCTACCTCGACCTCTCCCAGCAGTCGCTCACCTTCCCGCCCCGCACTCTCGCCGGCTGGCTGCGCGAGTGGCTCGAAACCTTCCCCGACAAGGTCCTTTTCGGCACCGACGGCTACCCGTACAGCGAGTCCCTCGGATGGGAGGAATCCACCTGGATCGCCAGCCGCAACGCCCGCCAGGCCCTCGGCCTCGCGCTCACCGGCATGGTGCAGGATGGCGAGATCACCCGTCCCCGCGCCCTCGAACTCGCCCGCATGTTGCTCAGCGGCAACGCCGCCGCACTCTATGCCAAGCCCTAAAGGCGGAGCTTACACCTCGCCGCCAAAGAACATCCTGATCCCCGCAACTCCCGCCGCGCCCGCCGCGACGCACTCTGGCGCATTGGCTTCCGTGACCCCGCCCAGCGCAAACACCGGCAGCGCGCCGGCCAGCACACACGCCTCGCGCAGCGCCTCCAGGCCCACGCCAGGCACAACCTCCACGCCGTCAATCCACTTCCCAAACACCGGCGCGAACAGCACGGCGCTCTCGCCCTCCCCGCGCCGGCCCCCTGCACGCAAGCTCTCCTCCCCCGCCCGCCGCACCTCCTCCAATGTGTGGCAGCTGACACTCACGTAGGCCTCCGGCATCAGCTGCCGCACCTCCGCCAGCCGCAGCTCGCCCGGCGCGCTCGAGAGATGCACTCCGTCCGCCCCCGCGGCCAGTGCGACATCCACCCGCCCCGCCACCAGCACCCGCATGCCCGCGCCGGTAGCACGCACAGCCTCCACCACCCGCCGCGTCAGCCGCGTCAGCTCACCCGCCGCCAGCCGCTTCTCCCGCACCAGCAGCACGTCCACGCCCGCCCGCGCCACCTCCGTGCAGCGTGCCGCCAGCCGTCCCGCCTCGGCTTCACCGGGTCGAAGCCCCGCACGTCCGTCCGTGATGGCATAACGCAGCACGTTTCCATCCTAGGCCCCGTCTTACTTGACTGTGGTAGCTTTTATCCAGCATGGTCACGAAATCCGCCCAGCGGCCGACGAAGCCTCGGAAGAGTTCTAAAACGCATGGCTAGCATTTACGATCTGATCGTCATCGGCTCCGGGCCGGCCGGCCAGCGCGCCGCCATCTACGCTTCCAAGCTGGGCAAGAAAGTCGCTCTTGTGGAGATGCGCGAGGTCGTCGGCGGCGCCTGCATCAACACCGGCACCATCCCTTCCAAGACCATGCGCGAGGCCGTGCTCCATCTCTCCGGCTACAACTACAAGTCCATCTATGGCATGAACTACCGGGTGAAGGAACGCATCACCATGGCGGACCTCGCCTTCCGCGTTCAGCACGTCATCAAGACCGAGATCGACGTCACCGAGGCGCAGCTGCAGCGCAACAACATCGAGATGCTGGTGGGCACGGCCAGCTTCGTCTCCACTGCGCCCGACTGCACCGTCATCAAGGTGACCAACTCGCGCGGCGCCAATACCTACGAGGCGCGCAACGTCCTCATCGCCACCGGGACCAAGCCCGCCAGCTCGGCCAAGGTGCCCATCAACGGCAAATCCATCATCAACTCCGACCTGGTGCTCGACCTGGTCACGCTGCCCAAGACCATGATCGTGGTGGGCGGCGGCGTCATCGGCGTGGAATATACCTGCATGTTCTCCGCGCTCGGCGTCCGCGTTACGCTCATCGAGCGGCGTCCGCGGCTGCTCGAGTTCGCCGACCAGGAGATCGTCGAGGCGCTCAGCTACCATCTGCGCGATTCGCGCGTGACCATGCGGCTGAACGAAGAGGTCGAAAGCGTCGAGGAGATGCCCGACGGCACCGTCGTAGCGAACCTCGAATCCAAGAAGAAGCTGCAGGGCGACGCGCTGCTCTACGCGGTCGGTCGCCAGGGCAATGTCGACGAGCTCAACCTGGCCGCGGTCGGGGTCGAATCGGACGCGCGCGGCCGCATCCCGGTCGATAAGGACTTCCGCACCAAGGTGCCGACCATCTTCGCCGTGGGCGACGTCATCGGCTTCCCGTCGCTGGCCTCGGTCTCCATGGAGCAGGGCCGCATCGCCTCGGCGCGCGCCTTCGGCGACGACACCGTCCTTTCCAACCCCAGCTTCTACCCCTACGGCATCTGGACCATTCCCGAGATCAGCTTCCTGGGCAAGACCGAAGAGCAGCTGACCGAGGAAGACGTACCCTACGAGGTCGGCGTCGCCTACTACCGCGAGATCGCCCGCGGCCAGATCCGCGGCGACACCACCGGCCGGCTCAAGCTCATCTTCCATCGCGTCACCCACGCCATTCTCGGCATCCACATCATCGGCGAAGGCGCCAGCGAGCTCGTCCACATCGGCCAGGCAGTGATGTCTCTCGGCGGCAGACTTGACTACTTCGTGGATACCGTATTCAACTACCCCACGTTGGCTGAGTGCTACAAAGTTGCCGCTTTCAACGGACTGAACCGGGTCAGCAAGTTCGAATAGATCCGGGCAGCCGTCTCGCATGCAAGCAGGCCAGGGCGTGAGCGCTGGCAAATCTGGAGTCAACCAAAGACCGGGCGTCAGCCCCTTGGGGTATGCTCTCTTATCCGGTGCCATCCGCGGCCGGAGACCTATCCCTGACCGACTGGACGGAAGAACATGGCAAAGACCATCGGCGTCGTCTTATCCGAGCGAGTGATGGCAGGGCTCGTCGTCGACCACCAGATTCAGGGCGCGCTGCGCGCCTTCCCGGCCAGCGCGGAGAACGAGTCCGCCCTCGTCGAGCTGCACACCGACGGCCTGGTCAAGGCTATCTGCCAGCTCGTCGTCGAGACCATTGACGGCCACAAGGATATCGGCGCGGTCGGCGTGGCGCTGCCCGGGCTCATCCGCTCGGGCGTGGTCGAGGAAGCCCCCAACCTGCCGCAGCTCAAGGGCGCGCGCATCGCCGAGCTGCTGACCACCGAGCTGCGCAGCCATGGCCTCGAGGCGCCGGTCATCGTGCTCAACGACGCCGACGGCGTGGCCGCGGGCATGGCCGCCGCGCAGGGCAAGCTCAACTCGCTCATCCGCGTCTGGACGCTCGGCATCGGCATCGGCTACGGCAGCTATCCCTTCGCCGAGGGCGTCTTCGAGGGCGGCCACACCACCGTCTCGCTGGACGAGAAGGAGAAGTTCTGCGGCTGCGGCGGCATCGGCCACATGGAGGGCATCATGGGCCATCGCGCCATGCGCCTGCGCTTCCTGGACATGGAGCCCGAAGAGGTCTTCGCCGAAGCCCGCAAGAACAGCCCCGACACCAAGCGCTGCCTGGACTTCGTCAAGCTCTGGCACCGTGCCCTGGCCGCCGGCATCGCCAGCTCCATCCACATCAGCGGCGCGGGCAAGTTCCTCATCACCGGCTTCAACGCCCGCTTCGTCGACCTGGCCATGCTCAAGGAGTACATCCACCAGATGGTGAAGATGAGCCCGCTGCAGGGCTACACCATCGAGATCGTCGAAGACATCCCCGAGACCCGCATCATCGGGGCCGCCGTCACCGCCGAACAGGCCGCCAGCCGCTGCTGACGGCTTCTAGCCCTATCTCAGGATGCCAGTTTCATCTGCAACATTCTGTCATCCTGAGCGAAGCGCGCAGCGCGTAGTCGAGGGACCTGCATTCGGTGGACACGGCTCTCGCCATCTGAGCGAACATACGGTAAAGCCGCTCAGATGTGCACTTCACGGAAGCAACGCAAATAAAAAGGCCGCCCGATCCGGGCGGCCTTCGTTTCACTCGCTTGCGCTTTACTCGTTGTCGTCGCTCTCACGCTCGGCGCGCTTCCAGTTCAGCAGATCGCCCAGCGTCGTTGAGGAGCTTGAAGAAGAGGAAGACGGCGCGCCCTGCTTGCCGCCCTTGCCCTTGCCGCCTGAGTGGCTGGTGGCCGCGGCTTCCTTGTAGAGCTCCACCTCGGCCCGGCTGGCCTCTTCGCCCACCGCCCGGATCGACAGCCCTACCTTCTTCTCTTCCTGGTTCATCTTCACGATCTTGAACTCGTGCTCGTCGCCCACGTTCAGCTCGACCGGCTTGCCCTGCTCGTTCACCGCCTCGGACACGTGGCACAGACCCTCCACACCTTCGGCGATCTCGACAAAGGCGCCGAACTGCGCCGTGCGCAGAACCTTGCCCTTGATCACGTCGCCAATGCGGTGCTGCGCGAAGAACGTATCCCAGACGTCGGGCTGAAGCTGCTTCACCCCCAGCGAAAGCCGCCGGTTCTCCGGCTCCACCCCCAGCACGATCGCGCGCACCTTCTCGCCCTTCTTCAGCACCTCGGAAGGATGCTTGATGCGCTTGGTCCAGCTCAGGTTCGAGACATGCACCAGTCCGTCGATGCCGTCCTCAATCTCGATGAACGCGCCGAAGTCGGTCAGGTTGCGCACCCGTCCCTCGATGATCGCGCCGGTCGGATACTTCTCCTCCAGCTGCTCCCAGGGGTTTTCCTGCAGCTGCTTCATGCCCAGCGAGATGCGCCGATCGTTCGGATTCACCGACAGGATCAGCGTGTCGACCTCGTCGCCCGGCTTCACCATTTTCGAGGGGTGCTTCATCCGCTTGGACCAGGTCATCTCGGAGACGTGCACCAGGCCTTCAATGCCCTGCTCCAGCTCCACAAACGCGCCGTAGTCGGTCACCGAGAGCACGCGTCCGCGTACCTGCGCCCCAATCGGGTAGCGCTCAGTCGCGTCCAGCCACGGGTCGGGCGTCAGCTGCTTGAAGCCCAGCGATACGCGCTGCTTCTCCTTGTCGAACTTCAGCACCTTCACCTGGATCTCGTCGCCGACGTTCACCAGGTCGCGCGGATGCGTCAGCCGGCCCCAGCTCATGTCCGTGATGTGCAGCAGCCCGTCCAGCCCGCCCAGGTCGACAAACGCGCCGTAGTCGGTCAGGTTCTTCACCGTGCCGGTCAGCACCGAGCCCTCTTCGAGCGTCGCCAGCGTCACCGCCTTCTTGGCGTTCTGGTCCTCCTCCAGCAGCTCCTTGCGGGAGATCACGACGTTGCCGCGCTTCTTGTTCAGCTTGATGACGCGGACTTCGATCTCCGTGCCCACATAGCCGTCAAGATTGCGCACCGGTCGAACCTCGATCTGTGACCCGGGCAGAAACGCCTTGATCCCAATATCGACCGTCAAGCCGCCCTTCACGCGCGACACCACCATGCCCTTCACCGGCGTCTTGGTGTTCGCCGCCTCTTCCAGCCTGTCCCAAACCTTGTGGCGCAGCGCCTTCTCGTGCGAGACCGCATAGCCACCGCCGTGCGTCTCCTCGCGCTCGACCACCACTTCCACCGGGTCGCCCGGTGCAAACTTGTACGTGCCATCCGGATTCGTAATCTGATCCAGCGGCAGCAGGCCCTCGGACTTCAGCCCGATGTCGATCACCGCGTGCTTGTCCGTGATCTTCACCAGCGTGCCGGTGACCACGACCTCATCCTGCGTCAGGTTCTGCGCGGCCGCGGACTCAACTGCCTGCTCGCGGTCGAAGCTGGCCAGCGCCGCGGCGAAGTCGGAGTCGTCGTAATCCTGCTCGGGCTCCTCGGTCGCAGCGGAAAGCGATGGCGCAATCTCGCCGGAGCGGGGATTCTCGCTCGGTGTCTCAGGCGCGGCGGGCGCGGTCTGGTGCTCGCCCTGCTCCTGTGTCTCAGGCGACACGTTCGCAGCGGAGGCTTGGGTGGAGTCAGGTGACAGGTGGGCAGTGCCGTCTGTCGCTTCGGGCGCGAGGGTTTCGATTTCGGTGTTCAGGGGTTTGCTCTCGATTACTTCAGGATTATGGTCGTCTACCATGTCGTTTTGCGGACTCCGGGATCCAACAGCCTCTGCATCGTAGGTCCGCGGCGCCGGCCGATGAAGCATTCAGGGGGAGTGTCTCCGAGAGGGATCCGAGACAGAGGCTGAATGGTGCTTCGCGGCCTGGCTTTGCCACAAGGACAGACGATCATGCAGAGTCGAACAGGAGCACCTGCAGTTGGATCCCACACGCAGTAACTCACTTCAAAGCATACCAACCGTGCATGAGCGAGTCAAACCTGCCCGTCGCACGCGTCAATCCAGCCTGTAGCAACTTCCAAGGGAACGATACAAGCTTTCGATGCGCCCCGATGAGGCGGGGATTCAACCGGCCACGCTGCTTCTGAGCACGCCCGGCTGCCTCCAGCGCCGCCCTATACTAAGCGCATGGATCGTCTCTGGACCCCCTGGCGCTATGCCTACATCACGGACACGCCGGCACCCGGCCAACACACCCGCAGAGGCGTTCCAACGGAGCTCGAAGGCTGGCCCGCCCACCACGCCGGAGACGCCGCGCCCGGCGACGGCACCTCCAGTGACGACGCCGACTGCGTCTTCTGCAACCTCATCCACGCCGTCGACTGGGGCGCGGAGCACGGCCCCGGCCAGGAAGCGTCCGAACGCGCCGGCCTCATCGTGCGCCGCTTCAAAACCTGCTTCGTCTGCCTCAACCGCTTTCCCTACAGCAGCGGGCACGTGCTCATCGTGCCCTACCGTCATACCGATTCGCTCGCCAGGCTCTCCTCCGCCGAGGCCACCGAGCTCATCTCCGCCGCGCAGCAGATGGAGACCGCGCTCCGCCAGGTCTACCAGCCGGACGGCATCAACCTGGGCATGAACCTGGGCAAGTCCGCGGGCGCCGGGGTCGCCGGCCACGTCCACATGCACGCCCTGCCGCGCTGGACCGGTGACACCAACTTCATGACCGTCGTCGCCGACACCCGCATCCTGCCCGAGACGCTCGAAACCAGCTGGTCACGAATTCGCGACGTTTTCTTGGCAGCTAACATCCAACCTGATACAACCCGGAAGTTGTAGCGAAGCATCTTCCAATCTGTGCCATGGTTACGCCTATGTAACCTTAGTCCGCACACGCATACAACTTGGGTTGCACCTGATGGAGGGCGTCATGTCAACGCACATCAAGAACGCCGTTCCTGCGTCTCTGAGAAAGCCGGTCGAATCTGTCAGGTTTGCTCAGGGATTGATGGGAAGGGCGCATATGCATCTACCCACAACGGACGGACGGATGAACATCCTCGCGAAGAGCCTTTTCACCCCGCTGCCCGAGGAGCCCGAAGACGCCAAGCTGACCGGCGTCACCCGCTCCCTCAACCGCCGCCTGCTCGCCCTCAATATCAAGGGCTCCCTGATGCGCTCGACCACTCTGGTCGCCCGCACCGCCTAGCAAAGCCGCAGTCACTCTCGCTCGTCATCCGCAGCCACTCTCGCATGTCATCCTGAGCGAAGGCGCAGCCGAGATCCAAGGACCTGCATCTTCTGCTTGTCATCCTGAGCGAAGTCGAAGGACCCGCATCTCGCTCTCCCCCCCCTAACCTCCAGCCCACCGCTCTACGGCGGCGCGGGAATACTTCGATCCGGAACCGCCGCGGCCGTCGCCGCCGCGCGGTTCCGATTCCGCGTGTGCTCCCGCGTCGACTCAAAGTTCGTGATCTTCCACGTGCCGCCCGGCTGCCGTTGGTACACCCGCGTATAGCGAAACGCGCCGTTGATCGGGGCGTCATCATTGGTACCCACCACATCCGCCCGCGCCGTCACAATCGCCACCGGACCCAGCACCTTCACCTTCACGTCGGAGAGATCCATCCGGCTGATCGTCAGCGCGCGCGTCCTTGCGCGGTCCAGCTGCTGCGCCTTGGTGCTCACCATGCCGGTCCAGGAGATGCCCACGTAATCATCCGACAGCAGCCGGTCCATACTGGCCGTGTCCCCCGAGATCGTGGCCTGCTTCCACTGCTCTTCAAGGTCGGCGATCTGGTCCCTGACCTGCCGCGGCGCCTTGTGCCCTTTGGTCTGCGCCGCGGGCCAGGCAGCCGGCGCGAGCAGAAGGGCACAGGAGCAAAACAGCAGAAGGCGCGTAGGCAGACTCAAGCAAGGCATTGATCTAAGCCAGGACTCATCTACCCGGGATACTAAGCCGGATAGCAGGCGGAGTCAAAGCCCACGGAAGTTGCAACGCGCACGCCGCCGGGTCACTCGCCCTTACGGCCCGGACCGCTGCTATCCTCTGCGACTCGTTCAGCCGCGGCACTCCGGCTCAGCCCCGATCCAGCCCCGCGCCCCGCCCGCGCCCGCCGGCCTCTAGGCCACCGCGACCAGCGTCTCCAGGTGCCGGTCGAGCATCCGCTGGTACAGTCCGCCGATCGCGAACTCCTTGAAGTGCGGGGTGCCGCGATGTTGTTCAAGCGCCGCATCGTCCACATACTGCTCGTAGATCAGCACCGTGTCCGGCTCGCCATCGACGAAGTGCGGGATGTAGCTCACGCAGCCGGGTTCGGCGCGCGAGGGGGTAGTAAGCTCCCGCAGGAACCGTGCGATATCCTCACGATCTTCAGGCGCAAAGCGCATACGAACGGTAAAGCTCAACATAAGGAACCTTCAAGCGTGATGTTGGCAAGTGTACCAGCGGCCCCCGCCTCTTGCGCCAGCCTGTTGCGCCAGCCTCTTGCGCCGCCGGCTCGCCCGGCAGTCTTCCCGGTCCGCTGCTTCCGTCACCGGCTCAGCAGGTCTTCAAACGCCGGCAGCGAGATCGTCTGGGCGCGATCCGGCCCGGTTGAGATCATCCCGATCTTCGCTCCCGACTCGCGCTCGATGAACTGCAGGTACTCCTGCGCCAGCCTGGGCAGCTGGTCGAACTCCGTAATCCCCTCGGTCGACTCGTTCCAGCCCTTCAGCGTCGTGTAGATCGGCCGGATCGAGTCGAAACCGCGAATGTCGGCCGGAATCCGGTCCGTCACCTTACCGTCAATCCGGTATCCGGTGCACACCTCGATCTCCGCGAACGCGTCCATCACGTCCATCTTGGTCACCACCAGCCACTCCGTGCCGTTGATCATGTTGGAGTAGCGCAGCAGCGGCAGGTCGAGCCAGCCGCAGCGCCGCGGCCGCCCCGTCACCGCGCCGTACTCCTGCCCGCGCGCCCGCAGCAGCTCCGCCACATCGCCCGCAATCTCGGTCGGGAAGGGCCCTTCGCCCACCCGCGTCACGTACGCCTTGGTCACGCCGATCACCGTGCCGATGCGCGTCGGCCCCACGCCCGTCCCCGTCACGGCGCCGCCCGCCGTCGCCGAGCTGCTGGTCACAAACGGATACGTCCCATGGTCGATATCCAGCAGCGCACCCTGCGCCCCCTCGAACATCACCTTGCGCCCGCCCGATATCGCCTCGTTCAACACCACCGCTGTATCGGTGACGAACGGCGCCACCTGCTCCGCCAGCCGCGCGTACTCCTCGTACATCGCGCGCGGGTCCAGCGGCTCGGTGCCGAAGAGCGCATGCGCGATCGTATTCTTCTCGTGGCACGCGTTCTGGATGTGCGTCCGAAGTAGCGAGGGGTTCAGCAGGTCCACCACGCGCAGCCCGTTGCGATGGATCTTGTCCTCATAGGCCGGCCCGATACCGCGCCGCGTTGTGCCGATCGGCGTACGGCCTGGCGCCGTCTCCGCGGCCAGCTCGATCATGCGGTGATACGGCAGGATCACCTGCGCCCGCGACGAGACCAGCAGCTGCCCCGCAGCCGGGTCCGCGGCCGGCAGCCCCGCCTCCCGCAGTTTGCGCACCTCGTTCAAAAACGCCGCCGGATCCAGCACCACGCCATTGCCGATCACGCCGATGCATCCCGGCCGCAGCACGCCGCACGGAATCAGCTGCAGCACGAACTTCGTGCCCTCGATGATGACCGTATGACCGGCATTGTGCCCGCCGGCGTAGCGCGCCACAATATCGAAGCGCTGCGAAAGAACATCGACGATCTTGCCCTTGCCCTCATCGCCCCATTGCGCACCCAGGATGACGGCGGACTGACGCTGCGGCTTGCTCACGTTTGACTTGGCTCCGGGGAAACTTTCAGGTGGGAGTGCGCGACAGAGACGCCGCGCCCATGGGTCATTTTATACCGGCCGCGCCGCCGCCCCTTGCTCCCCAGCCCGCGTAACGCCCAAAAGCCCTGTCATCACCGCCGGCCGACGGTGATGACAGGGTGGTTGAAGGATTCGCAACGTGGTTACGCCTTGAAGCGCCGCCGCATGCTCCCCAGAACGCCCAGCGCGCCCGTTCCCAGCAGGATGAAGCTCGAAGGCTCCGGCGTCACTCCGGGATTGCCCGGATTCACCGGCGTCGCGGTCGAGTTCACGACCACGCTGTAGGCTCCGAAGTTATCGCCGTACGATCCCGGACCGCCGTTGTAGCCGCCCGCGTCGCTGATGCCCAGGTAGAGCTCAGTCGCGCCGGTAGGCACGTAGAAGGTCTGCGTCGTGCCCGTGCCGTCGCCCGTCAACCCGTCCCCGATGAAGAAGACCTGGTTGAGGGTGGGGCTCGCGCTGGTAAAGCTCTCCGCCCCCGGAGCGCTGTAGTTGGTGGCAGTCCCGGGAGTCGTGTCGCCCGGCTCGGTGAACAGCCCGACCAGGTAGCCCGCGCCCGGTGCGGTGATCCCCGAGATGGTGGACGTACCGGTGCTGCTGGACGACCCCGTCGCTGCGTTCATGCCGTCCGCATCGTTGTAGGTGCCGTTGTTCAGCGTAATAGTGCCGGAGGCGCTGAAGGTGAAGGAGGTGATCCCGGCAGTCGAAATCGCGACCGGGACGACTCCGCCGTCATTGCTGGCGCAGGTGGCCATACCGGGGCAGTAGATCACGTCGGCGGCACCGACGCTGACGGTGGTGGCAAAGGCAACAGGGACGAGGGAGAGCGAGGCTGCTCCCGCTACTGAGAGAAGGGCCGAGCGCATACGTGTCATGGAGAACTCCGTTTTTTTGATTTGAGAGAACCAAGCCTAGCCAGGGGCCGAGACTGCACCCGAATATGGACCTGAGAACCGCTAGGCGCAAGAATCACACGAATGGGGGATTCCCCACGGTAATTTTTGCGGGGTATAGCAGGACAGACCGGGACAATTCAGGACATTCACCCCGCGATCGTCATTCGAGGACACGGAACCCATGGGCATCCACGCGTGCGCTGCTTGCAGATCTGCCCTGACCGGGCTGTCGACCACCAGCCGCACGTCGCTTTCCATACAGCGTGGACGACTGGCATCCGGTAAAACAGCACCCCCGTGCGAGTTGGTTACCGTGCTGCGCTCGGCGTGCAGGTGACAAACTGTTTTCGCCTTTCGGGCTCGCAACCTAAACTCGATTCATGCCTGAACTCCCCGAGGTCGAAACCGTCGCCAACGGCGTCCACGCCCGCGTCCACGGCCAGACCATCCAGCACGTCTGGACCAGCGGCAAGCCGCAGACCTTCAAGTCACCCGAGCACGAGATCGCCGAAACCCTCACCGGCGCCCGCATCGAGCGCGTCCAGCGCGTCGGCAAAACCATCGTTATGTCCCTCACCCGCCCCGGCCCGCATCCCGGCCAGCCGCACGCCGAGTTCCTCATCCACCTCGGCATGACCGGCCGCCTGCTCGTCTCCGCCCCCGCGGTCCCCCTGCCCCCGCATACCCACGCCGTCCTCACCCTCAGCGGCGGTCCCAAGGGAACCCAGGAACTGCGCTTCGTCGACGCCCGCCGCTTCGGCCGGCTCTCCGTCCGCGCGCTCTCGCCACCCGCAACCCAGCCCTCCGCAACCCCGCCCGCCGAGCCCTACGCCGGCCCCGGCGCCGAGCCGCTCACCATCGCCGAGGACGATTTCGTCGCGCTCTTCCGCGGTCGCCGCCTGGCCATCAAGGCCGCGCTGCTCAACCAGTCGCTGCTCCACGGCGTGGGCAACATCTACGCCGACGAGAGCCTCTTCCGCGCCCGCATCCGCCCCCGCCGCCAGGCCGGCCGCCTCACCCGCGCCCAGCTGCTCCGCCTCCGCCGCGAGCTCGTCACGGTCCTCCAGCACGCCATCCGCCTCGGCGGCTCGTCGGTCTCGGACTACGTCGACGCCGACGGCGTGCGCGGCTTCTTCCAGCTCGAACACAAGGTCTACGGACGCGCCGGCCAGACCTGCCATGACTGCGCGGCCGCCCTCAAAAAGATCATCGTCGGCGGCCGCACCACCATCTACTGCCCGCACTGCCAGCGCTGAAGCCCCGCCCGCCTACCCGATGGCGTAACATCCTCGTATGGTCTGCGGTGCCCATAGAGAAACAATTCCCGACAGTATCACTCCCGGCACGCCAACCCCCCGGCCACATCACCGGAGCCGCCCGTGAACGTTGCGCTCTTCATCACCTGCTACAACGACACGCTCTTCCCCGAGACCGGCAAGGCCGTCGTGCGCGTGCTTGAGCGCCTCGGCCACACCGTCCTCTTTCCCCCCGGCCAGACCTGCTGCGGCCAGATGCACTGGAACACCGGCTACCAGGCCGAGGCGCTGTCGCTCGTAGCCCGCTTCGTCGCCCAGTTCCGCGACGCCGAAGCCGTCGTCATCCCGTCCTCCTCCTGCGTTGCCATGATGCGCGAGCACTACCCCAAGATGGCGCTGGAGATTGGCGACCATCAACTCATCGCCGACGTCGACGCCCTGCTTCCGCGCGTCTTCGAGTTCTCCGAGTTCCTCACCCGCCGGCTCGGCCTTAAGGATGTCGGCGCCTACTTCCCGCATCGCGTCACCTACCACGCCAGCTGCCACGGCCTGCGCTCGCTCAGGCTCGGTGAAGGACCCACCACGCTCCTGCGCCACGTGCGCGGCATCGATCTCGTGCCGCTCGCCGGGCTGGAACAGTGCTGCGGCTTCGGCGGCACCTTCGCGGTCAAAAACGCCGAGGTCTCGAGCGCCATGCTGAGCGAAAAAGTGCAAGCCGTGCTCGCTACCGGCGCCGAGCTCTGCACTGCCTGCGACAACTCCTGCCTCATGCACATCGAGGGCGCCCTGCACCGCCAGCGCACCGGCGTCCGCACCCTGCACCTCGCCGAGATCCTCGCCGGCACGGAACGTTCCTCCTCCTCTTCCACCGGCCCCGGCTCCGCCTCCGCGCCCAAGGAACCCATCCTATGACCCTCTCCATCGGTCTTCACCTACAACCTAAACTCTGCAGTGTGCAGCCCTCCTGACCATGTCCGAGCAGCTCATCACCTTTGATCCCGCCCGCGCGCCCGCCTTCCAGGTCGCGGCCAAGGAGCTCCTGGCCGACACGCAGCTGCGCAAGAACGTCCGCCACGCCACCACCGTCATCCAGAACAAGCGCAGACAGGTTGTCGACGAGCTGCCGGATTGGCAGGAGCTGCGCGAGTCCGCCCGCCAGATCAAGGACCACACCCTCCGCCACCTGGCCCACTACCTCGAACAGTTCGAAGCCAACTGCACCCGCGCCGGCGGCGTCGTGCACTGGGCGCGCGACGCGGCCGAGGCCCGCGACCTCGCCATCCAGCTGGTCCGCGCCTCCGGCTCCGGCGAAGTCATCAAGATCAAGTCTATGACCACCGAGGAGATCGGCCTCAACCATGCGCTCCAGGCGGCCGGCATCCACGCCTTCGAGACCGATCTCGCCGAGCTCATCATCCAGATGGGCGGCGACCTGCCCTCGCACATCGTGGTGCCCGCGCTCCACAAAAACCGCCAGCAGATCCGCGAGATCTTCATGCGCGAGATGCATCTGCCCACTCTCGGCACCGAGCCCCGCGACCTCGCCGAGGCCGCCCGCACCTTCCTGCGCGAGAAGTTCCTCCGCGTCCGCACCGGCGTCAGCGGCGCCAACTTCCTCATCGCCGAGACCGGCGGCGTCTGCGTCGTCGAGTCCGAAGGCAACGGCCGCATGTGCCTCACCCTGCCCGAGACCCTCATCACCATCGCCGGCATCGAGAAGGTCATCCCGCGCTTCCAGGATCTCGAGGTCTTCCTCCAGCTGCTGCCGCGCTCCGCCACCGGCGAGCGCATGAACCCCTACAACTCCATCTGGACCGGCGTCCACACCAGCCCCGGCGGACTCACCGACGGCCCCCGCGCCTTCCACATCATCCTGCTGGACAACGCCCGCTCCACCATCCTGGCCGACTCCGAATCGCGCCAGACCCTCGCCTGCATCCGCTGCGGCGCCTGCCAGAACGCCTGCCCCGTCTACCGCCAGACCGGCGGCCACGCCTACGGCTCGGTCTACGCCGGGCCCATCGGCGCCATCCTCACGCCGCAGCTCCAGGAGCTCCACTCCGCCCGCTCGCTGCCCTACGCGTCGTCGCTCTGCGGCGCCTGCTACGAGGTCTGCCCGGTCAAGATCAACATCCCCGAGGTGCTCATCCATCTGCGCCACAAGGTCGTCGAGCAGGAGACCCGCGGCATCGGCGTCCTGAACCCTGAAAACCTCGCCATGAAGACCATGGCCATGCTCTTCCGCAGCGAACGCCGTTTCCGCGCGGCGCAGCGCCTCGGCCGCATGGGCGTGCGCCCGCTGGTCAACCGCGCCGGCTACATCACCTGGCTGCCCGGCCTGCTCGGCGGCTGGACCCAGGTGCGCGACCTCAAAGAGATGCCCAGGCAAACCTTCCGCGAGTGGTTCGAGCAGCGAGACCGCTCGTCATCCTGAGCTGCGGCCCGCGCGTACTCCCGTCGACCGCCCACCAAACGTCGTCGTCCTGAACGGAGCCCGGCTGTAGCTCCCTCCAACCCCAACGAACGTCGTCATCCTGAGCGGAGGTTGGCTGTAGCTCTCAACACCCCACTAACCCGTCGTCATCCTGAGCGGAGGTTGGCTGTAGCTTTCGACACCCACTAACGGGCCGTCATCCTGAGCGGAGGTTGGCGCATCGCGCCGACCGCAGTCGAAGGCCCCGACAGCGCCCGCCTCGCCTGTACCGTCCGAAACTCCCCCCCCGGAGCCCAACCCAAACCCGCCCAAACCCGCCCAAACCCCCAACCCGCAAGCCCATCCCACCCGACAAGGCAAACCCATGCCAAATCCCGCCCGCGAAACGATCTTCAGCCGCATCCGCACCGCCACCGGCGCCGAGCGACCCGCCGCCACGATTGCCGCAGAGTGGGCCGCCATCCCCCGCACCTACCGCCAGTCACCTGCGCTCGACCACGAAGCCTTGCTCGACCTCCTCGAAGATCGCCTCCGCGACTACGACGCCGGCGTCTACCGCGCTACCGCCGCCGATCTCCCCGCGCAGATCGCCCGCATCCTCACCGAGCGCGGCAAGCGCCGCATCGCCATCCCGGCCGGCATCCCGCCCCAGTGGCTCGCCCCCGGCCCGCAGTTCTTGGAAGATGCCGGCAGCGCAACTGTTGCCGAGATCGACTCCGCGGACGGCGTCCTCACCACCGCCACTCTCGCCATTTCCGAGACCGGCACCATCGTCCTCCAGGACGTCCCCGGCCAGGGCCGCCGCGCCCTCACCCTGCTCCCCGACTACCATCTCTGCATCGTCGACGCCTCGACCGTCGTCCAGACCGTTCCCGAAGCCATGGCGCGCCTGCAGCCCACTGCATCCCTCGCCACCACCTTTTTCTCCGGCCCCTCCGCCACTGCGGATATCGAGATGACGCGCATCAAGGGCGTCCACGGCCCGCGCTTCGTGGACGTCATCCTGCTCCTTGCGTGAGTCGTACCCCCTGTAAGCTCCAGGCCACTTTCGCACATGGAGAGCCACAGGTAAGTGGCTTGTTTTCAATTTTTTGACTTGGTTTACCGGGGAGGGGGAGGGTAGGCACGATTTCTCCCGCGATAGCATTTCAAGAGTCATGTGCAGCGTCGTGCGATTTCTCCCCCGATGGCTTCTCGCCCTCGCCATCCTCTCCGCCGCGGCTCCCGCCCAGACCCTCGCCCACAAGGGCTGGGCCGGCAACGGCATCGTGGTCGAGCCCTGGTGGCGATCGGCCGTCCTCTACCAGATCGACCCGGTCAGCTTCCAGGACTCGAACGGCGACGGCTTCGGCGACCTGCGCGGCATCGTCAACCGCCTCGACTACCTGCAGGCGCTCGGCGTGGACGCGCTCGTCCTCTCCCCCTTCGAGCTCCAGCCGCCCGGTTCGGAGCACCCCTTCGACCCCGCCAACGGCAGCGAGGAAGACTTTGACGCGCTCATCCAGGAGGCAACCCGGCGCAAGCTGCGTGTCCTCGTCGACCTTCCGCTGAACTCGTCCAACACCTCCGCCGAGCTGACCAACGCGGCCCGCTTCTGGCTCAGCCGCGGCGTCGCCGGCCTGCGCCTCATCTCCGCCCCCTCGCCAGCCGCCTCACGAGCCTCGGCCAGCGCTCCGCAGACCCTTGCGCCGGCCCAGATCGCCGACCGGCTGCGTGAGCTGGAACGCGCCTGCGCCACCTACCCGGGCGAGCGCGTGCTCTTCTGGGACCTGCGCGACCCCCCACCGCAGCCCACCCCGCGGCGGCGGACGCGCCACGCCGAGGGCGCTGCCGCTGCCCTGCGCGATCCGGCTGCAGGCCCCGCGCCGCAGAGCTCTCCCCAGCTGGTTGCCGACCGCCGGCTGGCCGTCCTGCCAGGCTGGAATCCAGTCGAGCTCCGCCGCGTCCTGGCGCCTCCGCTACTGGCCATGCCGGTCAGCGCGCCCGTCCTGAACAGCGACTCGCCGGACCTGCCCCGCAGCTTCGACCGCCTCGCCGACAGCGAGCATGCCGCCGCCGTCGCGCACCAGCTGGCGGCCGTGCTGCTGCTCAGCCGCGGCGCAGCGCTGCTCTACTTCGGCCAGGAGATCGGAATGGCCACCCGGCAGAGCTCCGCCACGTCCGCGCCGTCGGCCCCGCCTGCCGATCCCGCGTCGGGCGATCCCGCACCCATGCAGTGGGGCGCCGTTTCAGGCGCTGTCTCAGGCGCCGACCCGGGCTTCACCAGCGGCGTCCCCTGGGTGCCGCCCGGACCCAACGCGGCCACCGCCAACGTCGCCGCGGAAGACGCCGACCCCGGTTCGCTGCTCAACTTCTATCGCAAACTCGCCGCGCTGCGCCACGCCAGCGCCGCCCTGCGCAGCGGAGCCCTGATCCTGCTCAACGAGCCCAATCCCGACATCCTCGCCTGGGTTCGGATCCCGCGTCCTGGTGCCGGCGTAGCCTCCGCACCGGTGCTGGTGGTCCTGAATGTGTCCGCCCGCCCGGCCACCATTTCGCTCACCGCCGAGCTGCGCCGCGCGGGAGTGGAAACCGGCAGCGGCATACTGCGCACGCTCGCCCAATCCGGCTCGCCGGATTCTGCTGGGACGCCTGGCGCGGTGCTCAACACGCTCTCCGTGCCCGCCTTTGGCGTCTACGCCGGCGAGCTCAAGGCTCAGCCCGGCCTCGAGTCCGCGCCGGCTCCGGTGCGCCGGTCGAGCCGCTCCACGAGGTCGCGGTAGGCGGCATACACCCGGTCGAAGACCGCGTCCCAGCTGCAGGTCACCCCGTAGGCGCGCGCGGCCAGCCGCATACCGGCCAGCCGCTCCGGATCGCGCAGCAGCCCGGCCACGGCATCGGCGAACTCCGCGTCCTCGGCCACCAGGCCGGTCAGCCCATCTTGGATGATGTACTTCGGTCCCCCATCCGGCGTCACCACGGCGGGCACGCCGCTGGCCAGCGCCTCCAGCACCACGTTGCCGAAAGTATCCGTATGCGAGGGAAAGACGAGCAGGTCCATCCGCGCATAGGCCCGCGCCAGGGCGGTCCCGCGCAGCACGCCGGTAAACTCCGCCCCGCCCAGATCGCGCCGCAGCGCCTCTTCTTCGCCGCCATGGCCCACCACGAGCCAGCGCACGGCAATCCCTGCAGCCTCCAGCCGCCGATGGATCTGCGGCAGGAGCGCCACGTTCTTCTCCACCGAAAGCCGCCCCACGTAGCCCAGGGTGACCGCACCGCTTGCAGCTTCCGGCTGGCGGCGCTGCGGCGAGAAGAGCTCCGTATTCACGCCCCGCCGCATCAGTTGACAACGCCGGCCGGTAGCCCGCTCCAGCATCGCGCAAAGCTCCGGGTTGGGCGCGAACAGGGTCTGAGCCATGGAGTAGAAGCGCGTGATGACCCCGAGTGAGGAGCTCTCGATCCCGTGCGAGGCCGCCCCGGCCCACTCTTCGGGCATCCTCCCGGTCAGCCAGTCCAGGCGCCGCGCGGCGTACTCATGCACGTTGGTGTGCCAGCTCGCCACCAGCGGCAGCTTCAGCTTCCATGCGAAGTAGGCCGCGAAGAGCCCCAGCTCGGAGGGTCCGGTCATGTGGATCAGCTGTGGCCCAAAGCGATGCAGCGCCTCCTCGACCGCGTCCGCGTGCCGCCAGAACATCGGGTCGAAAGCCAGGTCCTTCTCCATGCCCAAGGCGGCGGCGGAGCGCGGCAGCTCGAGCGTGCTCAGGCTGCCCTGCCGCTCGGCGCGGCGCTCCCCCGTGCCCGCCCGCACGCACAGCATGGGCAGGCCGCGGCGCTGCGCGTAGGCGACAAAGTTTCGGCTGGTATGCGCCACCCCGTTCACCTCGTGGAACGAGTCCGGGAAGTACGCGACGCGCGGAGCCAGCATGGCTTTACTCTACGCGTGCCCTATCATCGTTTCAGGGAGAGCCCTTGCCGTACGTTTACATTGACCGTGTTCTGAATGAGCTGCGCGATGAGCTGCTCTCCGCCATGCATGCCGCGGTGAAGGCGGAGCTGCGCCAGGGCCGGGTGGATGTTCCGCGCCTCTACCGGGCGTTTACGCGCGCCGCCGCGAAGGAGGTGTCGAACCCCGTGCTGGTGTCGGAGAAGTGCGTGGAGCAGAATACGTCCCGCCCCCGGAAGGGTTCGAAGCCGCCGGCGGATGAGTAGAGTTCCTGGCGTGGTCGCGGGTGCAGGGCGGAAGGTTTGGCGAGGTCGCGTTGGCAGAGAAGGCTGAGAGGCAGGCGAAGGGCACGAAGGCGGAGGAGACCCGCAGCCGGATTCTGGAGGCTGCGCTGGCCGTCTTCCGCGAGCGCGGGTTCGAGCGGGCGACGATGCGCGAGATCGCCTCTGAGGCCGGCGTGGCGGTGGGCGCCGCCTACTACTACTTCGACTCAAAAGATGCGCTGGTGATGGCCTTTTACGAGCAGGCGCAGCGTGAGATGCATGGGGCGATCGAGGCCGCGCTGGATGGGACAAAGACGCTCGAGGCGAGGCTGCGGGCGATCATCTCCGCGAAGTTCAATTACTTCCAACCCAACCGCAAGCTGCTGGGAGCGTTGAGCGCGCACACCGATCCCGAGCACCCGCTCTCGCCGTTTTCCAAAGAGACGGCCGCGATTCGCGAGGAGGATGTGGCGTCGTTCGAGCGTGCCGTGAAGGACAGCGGCGTCAAGCTGCCGGCTACCGTGGCGCCCTACCTCGGCCGGCTGCTGTGGATGTACCAGATGGGTCTGATCCTGTTCTGGGTGTACGACCGCAGCGCGGGCCAGCAGCGCACGATGCTGCTCTACGAGAAGACGCTGAAGATGCTGCTGGTCACGCTCAAGATCGCCCGCTTCCCGCTGCTGCGGCCGCTGCACCGGCTCGCGGGAGAGCTGCTGGCAGTGATCTACGACGCAGCGGGAGAGTGACTTTTGCGTACGCCGGAAGGGTGCAGGTCGCCGTCCTCCGGTTGCGAGGCGGTGAGTACGGCGTCGGCTACCGAGGCAGCCGCGCGGGCGGCGGGCAGGTCGTGCACGCGGAGCAGGTGCGCGCCGGCCAGGATGGCGGCGACGTTGGCCGCAATGGTAGTGTCAATGCGCGCCCCGGTGCTGGCGTCGGGCAGGTGCGCGGTGAGGAAGCGTTTGCGGGAGATGCCGGCCAGGACGGGAAGGGAAAACTGCTGCAGCTCACCAAGCTGAGCGAGCAGCGTGAAGTTTTCGTCGCCCTGTTTGCCGAAGCCGAAGCCGGGGTCGAGCATGATGCTGCCCCGCGGCATGCCGGCGGCGCGGGCGAGCGAAAGCGTGTGGGCGAGCCCGGAGACGATCATAGGCAGGATGTCGGCATGGGGCAGCGGAGGCAGCGTGTTCCACATGCGGGGCGCACCGCGGGTATGCATCAGGATCGCCCCGGGCTGCAGGCGTGCGAGGGTGGACGCCATCTTGGGATCCCAGAGCAGGCCGGAGACATCGTTGATGATCTCGGCGCCCATCTCGAGTGCGCGCTCGGCCGTCGCTGCGTGGTACGTGTCCACCGAAACGATGGTGTCTTTGCGTGCCTTGAGGATGGCTTTGAGGACGGGCAGGATGCGATCCTGTTCCTCTTCGACCGAGACCGGCGTCGAGTTGGGACGGGTGGATTCGCCGCCCAGGTCGATGAGGTCGGCGCCTTCATCCAGCAGCTTCAGCGCCTGGCCGAGCGCGGCGAGCGGCGTCATAAAGCGGCTGCCGTCGGAGAAGCTGTCAGGAGTGACGTTGAGAATGCCCATGATCAGCGTGCGGCGGCCGAGGGGCAGGCTTCGCGTGCGGAGGCGCCAGGTGAAGCGCGGGCGTGAGGTGAAAGGCATTCAGTGTCCAGGGTGCGTGGAAGAGAGACGCATGGGGAGGGCGGGAAAGACTCCGATCCCCGAAGAATAGCCAGCGAAAGCCGGAGGTCCGGCAATGATTGGAAGGGGCCCGGTGTTGGTGTTGAACCTGGTACGACTTCAGACAGTCATCAGTTCCTTCTCTTTGGCCTTGAAGAGTTCATCCAGCCGCTTGATCTCGGCGTCGGTCAGTTGTTGAACCTCTTCGGTGGCGCGCTTCTCGTCGTCGGCGGAGATGAGCTTGTCCTTGGCCGCCTTCTTGATGAGTTCGTTGCCGTCGCGCCGGATGTTGCGCATGGAAGTCTTGTGGCCTTCCAGAACAGCCGCGAGATTCCTGACCGCTTCCTTGCGACGCTCTTCGTTCATGGGCGGAATGGGCACGCGGATGATGCGGCCGTCGTGCATGGGGTTGAAGCCCTGGTTGCTGGTGCGGATGGCCTTCTCGATGGCGGGAACGAGCGATATCTCCCACGGCTGGACGAGGATGAGCTGTGCCTCGGGAGTGGTGATCTGCGCGACTTGCGATACGGGCGTGTCGGTGCCGTAGTAGTCGACCTTCACCTGATCGAGCATGTGGACACTGGCACGGCCGGTGCGGGCGGAGAGCAGGTTCGCGCGGAAATCGTCGACGGCCTTCTCCATGCGGGTCTTGAGCTGCTGATGCACGTCCTTCAAAGCGACGATGCTCGCCATTGCAGATGCCATAGGTACTTTCCTGGGGCGCGGTTGCACCGTGCATGATTCTACCGAATCCAGGCAGAAGCGTGTGTTGCACTTGATGTGCCCCTAAGGGTGCGGAGTCGGCTGCAGGCCTCGCGGAGGTCAGCGTCCTTCTTGGCGAAGCAGAACCGGAGGAGGTCCTCGGCGTGGGCTGCGCCGGGGCGAAAGAAGGCTGAACCGGCTACCGCGGCGACCCCGGTGCGGTTGAGCAGGTCACGGGATTTCTCGGCGGCATTGCGGCCCTCGAGCGCGCCGGTGGAGGCGAGGATGTAGTAAGCGCCATCGGGCACGTACGGCGTGAGGCCGGCGTCACGCAGGGCGTCGAGAAGCATGGTGCGCTTGGCGAGGTGGTCGGTTGAGAGCGAAGTGTAGAAGCTTGCCGGAAGCTGCTCGACACCGTCGGCGACGCCGTGCTGCAGGGGCGCGGGCGCGCAGACGTACGCCATGTCGTGGAAGTAGCCGATCGCCGGGATCCAGCGCGGGTCCGCGACCAGGTAACCGACGCGCCAGCCGGTGACGGAGAAGGTCTTCGAGAAGCCGGAGATGAGGATGGTGCGGCCGCGCAGTCCGGGCAGCGAGGCCGGGCTAAGGTGCCGGGTGGGGGCGCCGGATTCGGCGGGATAGATGAAGTGCTCGTAGATCTCGTCGGTCAAGAGAAAGAGGTCGTGGGCTTCGGCGAGCGCGGCGAGTGCTTCGAGCTCGGCGAGGGTAAAGACCTTGCCGGCAGGGTTGGAGGGCGTGTTGATCATCATGGCGCGGGTGCGCGGCGTGATGGCCGAGCGGACTGCATCCAGGTCCAGGCGCCAGTCCGGCGCGGAGAGTGCCACGGGTACGGGCACGACGCTGAGGCTGCGCAGCATGGCCGCGTGGTAGCCGTAGAAGGGCTCGAAGAGCAGGACCTCATCGCCGGGGTTGAGGATGGCCGAGGCCGCCGCCTGGAAGGCCCCGGTAGCGCCCGAGGCGATGAGGATCTCGCGCCCGGGGTCGACGTCGATGGCGTGGGTGCGGGCGAGTTGTGCGGCGATGGCCTGGCGCAGGCGTGGGATACCGTCCAGGCGCGTGTAGATGTTGTAGCCATCGCGGATCGCGCGCTGGGCGCCTTCGAGCACGACGGGCGGCGGCTCGGTGTCGCAGACGCCCTGCGCGAGGTTGACGCCGCCCATGGTGTCGCAGGCGACGGACATCGCCCGGATCTCGGACTGGATGGTGCGCGGCGCGAGGTCGGAGAGGTGAAGGGCGTCAGTGGCGGTGGGCATGGAGACTCCTGCACGAACTATGCTAAATCCGCGTTGACACTGAAAACGAGCGGGACTAGCGTGAATCCATGGTTATCGATCTGACTCCGGAACAGGAAGCGCTGATTCTCGATGAGGCGAAGCACGAAGGCAAGAGTCCCGAAGAGGTTGTAACTGAGACGTTGCTCTGGCTGGTGCGGCAGCGCGAGGCGGATCGTGCCTCCATACAGCGGGGGCTGGATCAGGCTGATAGCGGCGAATCGATCGACGAAGAAGAGATGGACCGGCGGTTCGCGCGGATGAGCGGCGATAGTGCGGATTCGATGGGCTCCCGAGGCAGCGGCAAACCTGGCTGAGATTCAACAGTATCTCGATCTCAACGGGTCCCCTTCGCGGACTCAACGGTGCCAACAATCTGTCAAGGAATCCAGTCGCTGAGAGAAATGCCTTTCGTGGGTCGGCCCGGAAGAATCGAGGGAACACGCGAGCTCTTGTTTTCTGAGATCCCGATCGTTGTCTTGTATCGAACCAGAGAACAAACGATCGAGGTGATCAGCATCAGCCACACGTCGCGCGACGTGATTCTTCAGTGAACTAGCGTTTACCAGCTGACTCGCCGTGCAGCGGGCTCAGGCCCAGCCCGCGGTTCTCCTTCTTCTTTTTGCGGGTGGGGTAGACCTTGGCGGGCGGCGGCGGAGTGAGGATGTCCTGGAGCTGGCGCTCGACTGCGGACCAGTACTTCACGTCCGCGGGCCGAGCCGAGGGGACGGACTGGCGCATGCGCGCGTACCACAGCGACCACTCCAGCTCCTTGTGGTTGTGGTTGTCGATCGCGGCCTGAACGCGGCGGACTTCGGATGGGACAGCCAAGGGCTATGCGAGCCCGGTGGATTCGGCTTGCTCCTGCGCATGGTAGCTGGAGCGGACGAGCGGGCCGGATTCGACGTGGCGGAAGCCCATGCCGAGGGCCTCGTGTTTGAGGAAGACGAACTCGTCGGGGGTGTAGAAACGGCTCATTACGAGGTGGTCGCGCGAAGGACGGAGGTACTGGCCGATGGTGAGTATGTCGACCTTGCGGTCGGCGAGGTCGCGAAAGACGGCGAGCAGTTCGTGCATCTCTTCGCCGAGCCCGACGATGATGCCGGTCTTAGAGACCTGCGCCGGGTTCATCTGCTTGATCTGCTCCAGGAAGCGCAGCGAGCGCGGGTAACGGCCGCCGGATTTGGCTACGCGATAGAGCCGCGGCACGGTCTCGATGTTGTGGTTGAGGATTTCAGGCGCGGCATCGACGACCATCCGCAGGGCCTGCTCGTTGCCCTGGAAGTCGGGCGTGAGGACTTCGATGCGCGTGCCGGGCGACTGCAGGCGGATCTCCTCAATGACGGCGACGAAGGCCTGCGCGGCGCCGAGGTTGTCGTCGTCGCGATTGACGCTGGTGACAACGGCGTGGGCGAGGCCAAGCTGGGCGACCGCGTAGGCAACTCGCCGGGGCTCATCAAGATCGATCGGCTCGGGGCGGCCTTTGGGCACGGCGCAAAAGCCGCAGCGCCGTGTGCAGAGATTCCCGAGCATCATGAAGGTGGCGGCCTTCTGGTTCCAGCACTCGCCGATGTTGGGGCACTGCGCGGACTCGCAGACGGTATGCAGGTTCAGGTCGCGGGCCATCTTCTTGAGCGCGTGGAAGGTTTGTCCGCCGGGCGCGCGGGCTTTCAGCCACTCTGGCTTGCGCGCGGGGACACGCGGCGCGAGGTCGATCTGCACGAGGTCCTGCTGGAGTTGAGGGGACGCGGCCACCAGACGATTGTATGCGCACGGACGGGGAGATGTCCCGCAGGATTTGCCCGGCCCGTGCTGTGCGAGCCGCCTGGCGGTACGAGGCTTAGGCCTTCTAACGCATGCGGTCCCGGACCTCGGGACGAACGAGATAGAGGAAGAAGAGCAGAGCGAAGAAGCCTTCAACGATGAAGGGAAAGAGATGGGTGCGGGTGAAGACGTAGAAGTAGCCGATGCTGAGCAGCAGGCATCCGGCCAGAACGATGGCGTGCCCCCAACGCCGCATCCGCAGCAGACCGAAGATGCCAGCGGCGAGCAAGGTGCATAGTGCGAGTATCCCGTACTTGGCTGCGCCGCTGCCTGCCACGCCACGAAGTACCGCGAAGACATTGATCATGGTAACGAGCAGCAGGAACATGGCGATACCGGCGATGCCGGGCAGCATGCCTCCGCGCGGGGGGGTGTAACAGGCGCGGTCCCCGCCTGCTCCTTGTTGCTGTCGTCAGGCGAAGGGATGATGGGCGTCTGGCTCATAGGGTGTGGAGGTAGGCGAGCAGATCGCGAAGCTCCTCGGGATCGATCTGATTACCCATGGCCGGCATCAGGTTGCGTCCGTGGAGGATGGTGGCGGCGACGCGCTCGTCGGTGGCGGCTACGCCGCTGGGCAGGTAGGGGCTTTGATAGAGTCCCACGAGCGACGGGCCATGGAGCGAGCCGGTCTTGCGGTCGTAGTGGCAGGTGGCGCAGCGAGCCTGGAAGATGGCGTGACCGCGGGACTGCTGCGAGTTGAGGTTGGCGAGTGGCATGGGCTGAGGAGTCGGTCGGCAGCCGACCAGGAGGAGAGAGGAAGTCGCGAGCAGGGAGAGGGGGAGGGCGGGCTTCATCGGCCTCTATGTTCGCATTTTCTTCGGCATCTCACCAAGGAATTCATGCTTCGAACCGTCAGGAGCACTAATCCTGTTCCCGGTTGTAACGAGATCGATTGTTTTGAAGCCGTCAGTCCTGCGCTGCGAGGGCTTCCACGATGCGGTCCATGATGGTGCGGTCTGCGCCGGTTCCGGGCAGGTGATTGTCGACCATGATCGAGAAGATGAGCGTCTGGCCGGATGCCGAGACAAGGTACCCCGAGAGTGCCCGCGATTCGCCCAGCGTCCCGGTCTTGGCGAAGATACGTCCGGCAGGCAGGTCCTTGAGGCGCGCACCGAGTGTGCCGTCCACTCCGGCTTCAGGCAGGGTGGCCTTCCACTGCGCGAACCAGGGCTGGGTGGCCGCGAAGCTCAGGAATTTCGCGGTTGCACGAGGAGCGATCAGGTCGTGGGAGCTGAGGCCGGAGCCGTCGTTGAGAACGAAGTCGTGCGGGTCGAGCCCGGCGTGCAGCATGTACTGACGGATGATGTGCAAGCCGTCGCGCTGCGAGCGCCCGCAGGCCCATGAGGCTCCCAGTGTGCGCAGGAGGAGCTCAGCGTGCAGGTTCTGCGAGACCTTGTTGGTGTAGGCGAGGTCCGCAAGCAAGGCCGGCGAGACGTGGCTGGCGAGAACCGTGCGTTTGGGTTGCGGGCCTGCCACTTGGTCTGCAGTCTGTTCGACGGTACAAGTTGGCGGGCCCCATTGCACATGCTGAAACAGGCTCTCGAGATCGCCATCCCGGTAGAAGCGGCCTGAGGGGTAGAGTGAAGTGTAGTGGCGGGCGACAGGCGCGCCGGTGATGCGGACGCCGCGGCGTTCGAGCGCAAGCTTGAGCGCAAGGGCGGCGTACTCGGCGGGGTCCTGAATGGCGACGGCCTGGTGGCAAGGAGCTACGTTAGGCGAGATGTCGCCGGCGATTGAGAGGATCTTGGAGCCGATGTCCCGCCGGTAGTGGATGCGATCGTCGCAGCTTTCGGAGGTATCGACGCCCAGGAGTTGGAGATGCTTTTGAAGGGTGTAGTAGGGAACCTCAGGGGTGAGGCTGGCGATGGCTTCATGGGAGTAACTCTTGCCGGTGCGGGGGGCAGGCCCGACGGAGACGTCGATGGCGTTGTCGTGTATGGTGAGCGCCGAGACCGGGGCGCCGTAGCCGAAAAGCACATCGTCGATGGACCAGTCAGACGGGTATGGTTCCCATTTGAAGTAACGATCATCCCCGACGATGTTGCCGTCGATGGTGCGCACGCCAGTCGCGACGACCTGTGCGGCGAGGTCTTCGATGTCTGCGATGGTGGCGGGTTCGGGTGGGGCAACCTTCGGGCGTTGAGCCGGCGGAACGTAGGGGATGTCGTGCGAGCCGAAGTTATCGTCACCCGCACCGATCAGGAACAGATCTCCATGCAGGGTGCCTCTGGCGATCTCGCCTTCGGCTTCAACGCGCGTGGTGATGATGTAGTCCGGCCCGAGCAGCGCAAGTGCGGCGGCGGTGGTGAAGATCTTGTTGTTGGAGGCGGGGCGGAAGAGCTGGGCTTCGTTGCTGGAGCAGAGCGGAGTTCCGTCCAGCGTGGTGACCTGGATGCCCCAGTGCGCCGAGGCCACGGATGGGTCCTGGGTGAGAGCCTTGATCTGGCCGCAGGCGAGTTGAAGGGGCTGCCCTGCGAGCTGGCTGGACGTCTGACCGGCAGTCTGGGCCGCCGCTGCGGCGATACTCAGCAACAAGGCGAGTGCGAGGCGAGCGTGCATGCTGAGAGTGTAGTGGATAGCAGCGGGCGCAGCGGCTCAGGTGGTGTGGTCGACGATGATCTTCCAGCCCCGGTCGGTCTTCTCAAAGACGAGCGAGAAGATGCCATCAGCGGGGCCGCCGACCTTCTTGCCGCGCTCGAGACGATAGTGCCCGACGACGATCGCGTAGTGCTCGTCGAGGATGCGCGGCTCGAGATCGCCGAAGGTGAGGATGCCCATGGCTTCGCGGTTGGGGTAGTTGCTGTGGTAGTCGGCCAGCATCTGCGTATAGCCGCGGCTGATCTGGTGGCCGACGAAGAGGATGTCGGGGGAGTTCTTGTAGCCGGTCGCGAAGGCATCGAGGTCGCCGCGGTTCCAGTCGCGCTCCTGGATTGTGAGCACTTTGATGACATCGAGTTCGTCGCGCGAGAGCGTGCGGAGTTGGTCTGGCGGCCGGTCGGCGTTCTGAGCGCCGAGACCAGGTGCCAACAGGAGCGCGGCGGCGATCAGGATCGGACAGATGAGAGAACGGAATGTCATGGCGAGCATCCTTAGGACCCTTACTGTACACGGTATCCATGCACTTGGAGTTGGAATGCAGATGGGCGCGTTTGAGTTGGCGACGGATCGCTGGAGCCTGCGGCTAGAGTACCGCGCACAGAGAAGGCGGGTGTTGGGCGATGCGCCTAGAATGACGACATGAACGAAACACGCGTGGTGCATGCGGTGTGCTCACACGATTGCCCGGATAGCTGCGGCGTTCTGGTTTCGGTGGCTACGATGCCGGACGGCAGCGAGCGGGCGGTGAAGGTGCAGGGCGATCCTGCGCACCCGGTAACGCGTGGTTTTTTGTGTGGCAAAGTGGCGAAGTATCTGGACCGCGTGTATGCGCCGGACCGGCTGCTATATCCGATGCGGCGGAGGCCAGGCGTGGCCAAAGGAGCGCTGGTGCCGGGCCGGGAGGCAGAAGCCTTCGAGCGGACCACTTGGGACGAGGCGCTGGAGGTAACGGCGCGGCGGCTGAGCGAGATCACGGCGGAGTTCGGGCCGGAGAGCGTGCTGCCCTACAGCTATGCGGGGACGATCGGGCAGTTGGGTTATGGATCGATGGATCGGCGATTCTTTCATCGGCTGGGGGCATCGCAGCTGGACCGGACGATCTGCTCGGCGGCGGGAGGCGAGGCGCTGCTGCGTGTGTATGGGGTTAAGCTGGGAACGCCGCCGCAGGACTTTGCACGCGCGGGACTGGTGATCGCGTGGGGCGCAAACGTTCACGGCAATAACGTCCATCTGTGGCCGTTCATTGAGGAGGCGCGGCGCAAGGGCGCACGGCTGGTGGTGATCGATCCCTACCGGACGAGGACGGCGGCGCTGGCGGATAAGCACCTGGTCATCCATCCCGGCACGGACGTTCTCCTGGCGCTGGGCCTGATGCATGTGATCTTTGCCGAGGGCCTGGAAGACCGCGCATATATGGCGGCATGCACCCACGGCGGAGCGGAGCTGCGCGAGCACGCGCTGAAGCCGGAACATGGACCGGCGCGGGTGAGCGCGGTGACCGGGATCGCGGTGGAGACAATCGTTGCGCTGGCGCGGAGCTATGCGTGGGCGGCGAAGGGCGATCGGCCTGCGGTGATCCGGCTGAACTACGGTGTGCAGCGCAGCGAGAACGGCGGGACGGCGGCGCGGACGGTGTGCATGCTGCCGCTGATTACCGGCAGTTGGAGGCAACGCGGCGGCGGCCTGCAACTCTCCACCAGCGGTTCGTTCCCCTTCAACACGGCCCGGCTGCAGATGCCGGAGCTGATGCTGCGCAGCTCCCTGGGCCGGCCGAGCCGGGTGGTGAACATGAGCCAGCTGGGGATGGCGCTGAATGACCTGGGCAGGAAGCCGAATGACGGCCCGCCGGTGAAGGCGCTATTTGTTTACAACTCGAACGCGGCGGCCGTAGCGCCGAACCAGGCCGCGGTGCTGCGGGGGCTGCGTCGCGAGGATCTGTTTACGGTGGTGCACGAGCAGTTCTTCACCGACACCGCCGACTATGCGGATGTGCTGCTGCCGGCGCCGACGTTTCTCGAGACGAAGGACGTGCAGGGCGCGTATGGCCACCTTTTCGCCCAGGTGAGCTCGCAGGCGATCGAGCCGTTGGGCGAAGCTCGCAGCAATGTCGAGCTGTTCAGCGCACTGGCGCGGCGGATGGGCTTTGAAGAGGAGTGCTTCAGCGATTCGGTGGATGAGCTGATCGACCAGGCTCTGAGCAGCGAGCATCCCTGGTTCAAGGGTATTACGCGGGATGGACTGGAAAGCGAGGGGCATCTTCCGCTGGCGCTGCCCATGGATGAGCGCGGCGAAACGCTGCCGTTTTCGAGCCCCGAGTGGTTCCGCACGGCGAGCGGTAAGGGCGAGCTGCTGCCGGTGCCGGTGTTTGTGGCCCCGAAGGAATCCAGGGGCGGGCAGGTCAAGGAGTATCCGCTGGAGTTCCTGCCGCGCAAGGCAGACAACTACATGAATACGACCTTCGCAAACCAGACAGTGCATCAGAGGATGGAAGCCGGCACCGCGGGCGTGCTGGAGATGCACGCGGAGGACGCTGAGGCGCGCGGCCTGGCGGCAGGCGACGCGGTGGAGGTGTTCAACGGGCGCGGCAGGATTGTGCTGCGTGCGAAGCTGAGCGACAAGGTTGGGCGGGGAGTAGTGGCGGCGCGGCTGGACTGGGCTAAGCTGGGAGGCGACCTGTCAGGTGGGGGCACGAACGTGAACGCGCTGACTAGCGAGCGGATAACGGATTTCGGGGGCGGAGCCACGTTTTACTCGACGCTGGTTGAGGTTCGCAAGGCCGAGGCCGGTAAGTTCCGCGGCCAGTCAGGCGCGTAACGGAAGGAAGAAGAAACCCGGAGCGATGGCTCCGGGTCAAGGTAGTTCGAGCAGCAATCCAACGGAATACGACCTAGACAATCGTCCTACTTATTGAGAGCGATGAAGACGGTTTCAGTGCTCGCAAGGCCTGGCTGTTGAGTCTTGCTCACCTCTTGAAGCCTCTGCCGAACTTCCTTCTCTTTCTTGCTCGGCGTGATGTGCATGTTCAACGAGGCGCTATCGCAGCGCACATCGCTGAGGAAGTAGTCGCTTCCGTACTTGTGGAAGACGATCTTGTTTGGAGCGAGGGGGCGCGAGTCGCCGGCGAGACCCATGACTGCGGCGTGACCGCCGCTCCTGCTGTCGAGCCAGATGACGTGACTCGGTGCACTCGAAGTGATGGTGTAGGTGCCGGCGGGCAAGGGCGTGGAACCTACGGTGAAGTCGAAGGGCACGTTGGCGAGCGCGGTGTGGGTTTGCGCCGAAGCGCTAAGCGAACCGATGCAGGTCGTTGCGGCGAGGAATGCGATGGCGAGAATGTTCTTCATGACGATCTCCTTTTCACGATGCTTGCTGTTTCCTCTGTAGCTGCCGTTTGGCAACTCATCAGCGGATGACGCAGTGACATAGTGCAAACGCTGTGCCAAACTCGCCGACAGGTCTTCGCAGCGCTCGGTGGGAAACTTACCTCTCTGGTTGCAGCGAGTTACGCAGGAGGCGCGGAATGACGGGGCGAAGTGCCTGGTGAGACGAACGAGCCCTGCGGTATCTGAACGGATACCCCGAGTAAACGAGTGGTTCCGGGCCGGCATAGGAATCGACGAAGGCGACCTTGGTTGAGGTCATCTACACTGTGAGCCAACCGGAGGCTCCATGCGACCAAGGCTGCTCGCTATTTCAGGCGTGCTGACGGGAACGATCAGCGATGTGGCGGACGGACAGATCTCGATCGGCCGTGACCGGGCGAATGGGTTGTGCCTGGAAGCCACCGACGTCTCTCGCAGGCATTGCCGGATCCAGGTGACTGGGGAGCGGTACGAACTCATCGATTTGGAGAGCCGCAACGGAACGTTCGTGAATGGCGTTCCGGCTCGCACCCGGTTCATTGTGCATGGAGATACGATCCGCGTAGGACAGTCGGAGTTCGTCTTCCTGAGCCATGAGGGTGAAAGCAACGGAGAACCGAAACGGAGACTCAAGGACATGCCTTCGTCCACACGGGCGGGCGGGATGGATGGGCAGAGGGTCGAAGTAACACAAGCTCGTCGCGACCTGGACCGGGACGCTCCACATTTCGGGGCTGAGGTGGGACGGATGGCGCGGGACCTGGTGGCGCTGGTCAAAATCGCCAATGCCATCAACTCGATTCGAGAATCAGAACGGCTCCAGGTTGAACTGCTCCGTTTGATCTTTGAGGTAATTCCAGCGGAGAGCGGAGCGGTCCTGCTGCTGACGGATGGGGACGAAGAAGAGGCAAGCGCAATCTGCACATGGAGCCGGGAAGCCGGCGCGGATCAACCGATGGAGTTGCAGCGGGACCTGGTGCATCGTGCGCTTTGGGAACGGTGCGGAGTGTTTGCCCCGGCGGGCCCGGGGAGAAGCGAGGTCGGCAATGTGCTCTGCGTGCCGCTGGTCGCTGTGGAGAAAACGATTGGGGTGATTTACCTCGCTTCGGCGGTGCCCGCTCCGCCGTTTCGCGAAGATCACATGCACTTTCTCGATTCGGTTTCACGCATCGCAGCGGTGACGCTGGAGAACATCCTGGCGCTCGATGCGCTGGTTTCAGAGAACCGTTCCTTGAAAGAGGAGCTGAGGTCCACGAGCAAGCTGGTGGGCGAGAGTCCCGCGATGAAGCGCGTGGAGGAGTTCATTGCGCGGGTTGCCCACAGCGACTCGAACGTGCTCATCCGGGGCGAGTCGGGCACCGGCAAGGAGGTGGTGGCGCGAGCGCTGCATGAGAGCAGCTCCCGGCGCGACCGCCCGTTTGTGGCCGTCAACTGTGCGGCGATTCCGGAGACATTGCTCGAGAGCGAGCTGTTCGGACACGAAAAGGGGGCGTTTACCGGGGCAGTCGCCATGCGAAAAGGGAGACTTGAGGCGGCGGACGATGGAACGCTGTTCCTGGATGAAATCGGCGAGCTTGCGCCCGGGATGCAGGCAAAGCTGCTGCGGGTGCTGCAGCAGCGTGAGTTTGAGCGGTTAGGCGGAACGCGGCCGATTGCGCTGAAGGCGCGGGTGCTGGCGGCGACGAACAGGAACCTCGAGGAGGCGATCAAGACGAGCGAGTTCCGGCAGGACCTGTACTACCGGCTCAACGTGGTCTCGGTCACGGTGCCGCCGCTGCGGGAGCATCGTGAGGATGTGCCGTTGCTTGCGCTTTACTTCGCGGCGAAGTTTGCCGGCAAGAGCAGGAGGCCGTTCAAAGGCATCTCGCGCGAGGCACGCAGCCTGTTGATGGGTCATGCATGGCCGGGGAACGTTCGCGAGCTGGAAAACGCGATGGAGCATGCGATTGTGCTTGGGCTGACCGAAGAGATTCTGCCCGAGGATCTTCCCGCCAACATGATGGAGATGCATACGGCGTCGCTGGGTGGGTCGAGGTACCACGACGTGCTGGCGGAAAAGAAGAAGGAGTTGGTTGTGGGCGCGCTTAAAGAGGCCGGGGACAACGTTCCGGAGGCGGCGCGCCGATTGGGGATTCATCCCAAATACCTGCATCGGCTGGTGCGTCAGCTTGGGTTGAGGGCGGGATCGGAGACAGGGTAGTGGGCGGGGATAGACTCTGAGAGGAGGATTTGAAATGGCGGGTGAGCTCAATTGGAGCGATGTGCAGGAGATCGGGATTCAGCTGCAGGAGAAGCACCCGGAGATCGAACCGTACACGGTGCGCTTCACGGACCTGCATCGCTATGTGATGGAGCTTGACGGCTTTGTGGGGGAACCCGGCAAGTCGACCGAGCCGCTGCTCGAAGCCATCCAGCAGGCGTGGAATGAAGAGTGGGAGGATGCGAAAGACTTGTAACACAACCTTGCGCCGGGTGTTCTAAAACCGTTGTCGGAGTTGCTGGATCAGCCTGGAGCCGGTGGTCTGCAGCGTGAGCGCGCAGATGCCTGCCCAGACGAGGGTGCCGAGGCCCAGCACGAGCGCATCGCGGAAATGGTTGTGGTTGGGGACCGATTGAAAGAACTGCAGGGTCGTGACTGCCAGCGTGACGACGTAGGCCAGGACAGCAGCTGCGAGCGCGCGGGCCAGTTCGGGGTAGTCGAGCGAGGCGATCGACACGAGCCGCGCGCGGTGCAGCAGGATGGCCAGCGCCGCGGTGTGGGCGAAGATGCCGATGTCTGACGCAACCGCCAGGCCGGTGAGACCGACGCGATGGAAGAGCAGCGCGTAAACGGGGATGGAGACAAGAGTCACGACCGTCCCGGAGACGGCCGGCGTGATGGTGTTGCGCGCCGCATAGAAGGCTCGCGCATAGATGCCCTGCGCGGACCAGAGAGCAAGCGAAAGCGCGAAGATGGCGAAGTAGCGAGCGGTGGCAAGCGCCGCTGATTGCGAATAGGCTCCGCCGCGTAAGAAGCCGACGATGGGGTTGGCAAGCGCGGCCATCCAGGCGGTGAGGAGCAGGGCGACGGCGAGCAGCCGCGAGATGGAACGGCTGACCGCGGCGTTGAAGTCGTACAGTCGCGACTGCGCGTAGAGCGAGGAGAAGAAGGGCAGCGACGCGGCGCCGGCGGCCGCGCCCACGACCACCAGCGGCGCATTGAAGAGCGCTTTCGCGTTGTTCAGCAGGGTGATGCCGCCTTTGTCCGCCGCGGCGTAGTGGCTGAGGATCCACTTGTCGGCCATGGCCAGCGAGACGCCCAGCATGAGCGGGACGGAGAGGCGGAGCCACTCGACGAAGGCGGGATGGCGCAGGTTGAGGATGAAGTGGAAGCGGAGCCCGGAGCGGAAGGCGCCCAGGGCGTTGAGCAGCGCGGAGCCCAGGAAGGCGCCGGCGAGCACGCCAAAGGCGAGCGAATCGATGCCGTAGCGCGAGGCGAGCAAGACGCCGCCCAGGATGATGAAGAGGTTGTACAGCAGAGGCGTGACGGCCTGGTAGAGGAAGATCTTGCGCACCAGCAGCCGCGAGCCAAGCACCCCGCCGGCGAAGAAGCAGAGCTGTGCAGGCAGCAGCAGACGGGTGAGATGGGTGCAGAGCGCGGCCGTAGCGGGATCGAAGTCCCCGAAGAAGGTTCGGGTGTAGAGCGGCGCGAGGACTTCAGCGAGCGCGATCGCGACGCTGAGAACCGTCACCATACCGACCAGGACGACCGAGAGTGCGCGGTCGGCGCCGGCGTCGTCTTCATCGCCGCCCGGGGCGGCTTCGCGGTATCGATTCAGGATGTTGACCAGGGTGATGGAGGCGACACCGCCGACGAGGAAGTAGCTGATCATGTCGGGCAGTTGGAAGGCGGCGTTGTAGGCGTCGGTGGTGTGGCCTGCGCCGAAGACGTGCGCGATGTACTTGGTGCGGGCCAGCCCAAGCAGGCCGGAGGCAAGCGAGGAGAGCGAAAGCAGGATGGTAGCCGAGGAGGCGGAATGCTGGCGCGAGAGGCTGAAGATGCTGGCGCGAGATGGGGCTGCGGACAGGGGTGGTGCGGACGGGTTGGAGACGGGACTTTCGGTCACTGAGAGGAGGCTGGTTTTGGAACCGCCCGCGCAGTCAGTTTAGTGCAGTCTGGCGGCAGAGGGGAGAAGCTTGCGCGGGATGTGCCCCGTGCAGCCGTCGGTAATTCATAGGCCAGCTCGCTCCCGAGGCTACTTTGAGGGTAGGGGATCGTCGAAGAGGCTCTTGTTAGGCGCAGGACGCATCAACTGCGGCCGGGAAAGAACGCGCGCCGCTTCGGGCAGCGTGGGCATGCTGCGCGCCGCACGGATCGCCTGGACGCCCGGTTTCGACGCCGCCGGCTTGGAGAGCAGTGTGTGCAAGTCGCTGAGCTCCTTCCTCAGCGCGACGAGGTGTTTGGCGTCCACCGTATCGGCGACGCCCTCGAGTCCAAGCTGCGGGTCCTTGCTGGTGCGAAGCTCGGCCTTGAAGGCCTGGCGCGCGCCGGGGATGGTGTAACCCTCGTCGTAGAGGAGGGTCTTGATGCGCAGAGCCATCTCCACATCGCGGCGGCGGTAGAGGCGCTGGCCGGTGCCGCCCTTGTTGGGCTTCAGCTGCGGAAACTCGCCTTCCCAAAAGCGCAGCACGTAGGCTGGCACCTCGCAGAGCCGGGCGACCTCTCCGATGCGAAAGTAGAGCTTATCTGGTATCTCGCGGGTAGATCGCGGCCCGCTGCCGGGCGGGTGGGGACGCTTCCGGATTGGCTCCTGGGGCGCCATGCTGCGTCCAGTATAGTGGATGGCTTCGCGCGGGGAACAGCGGAAATTGCGGTGAAGAGATGGTAGGCACGAGGAGACTCGAACTCCTGACCTCTACCGTGTCAAGGTAGCGCTCTAACCAACTGAGCTACGCGCCTGCGGTCGTCTCGCGATTCTAACTGTATCGAGCCGCCGGGAGCAAACCATCTCCGCGAACCTGTTGCAGGCCAGCAGCTTGCGTTAGCATGGGTCCAACTTCCCGTGCCATTCTTTCGTCAAGTCCGCGCCGCGCCCAACCTGCTTACCCTGCTGCGCCTTTTCATCATTCCTTTCCTGGTCATCAACATCCTGGATGGTCGCTGGCGTATCTCGTTCGCGCTGATCATGCTGGCCGGGATTTCGGATGGACTGGACGGGTTGGCTGCGCGTTGGCTGCATCAGCATACCCGGCTGGGACTTTACCTGGATCCGATTGCCGACAAGCTGCTGCTTTCGACCTTGTTTCTCGTTCTGACCCATGTGCATGCAATTCCGCGCTACGTTACGATCCTGGTCTTCTCGCGGGACCTAGGGATCCTGCTGATCGCCACTCTGCTCTTCGCGACCAATACGTTGCGGGACTTCCATCCATCGTTCTTTGGAAAGGTGAACACCTTCATCCAGATCGTAGCGGTCGTAGGCGTGATGTGCGCCCACGTGGTCACGCTTCCACATCTCCTGGCGACGACGGAATTTCTGCTGCGGGTGATCGCGGTGCTGGCTCCGCTCTCCGCGGCCGAGTATGCGTGGATCATCATCCGCCGGGTGTCGACGCCCATTGAAGCTCAGGCGGCGCTCGACCCTCAGCAACCCAGAACGTCGGCGCCGCTGGCGCAAGGAGGAAGCGATGATTCTGTTGCATCCCGAACAACCCAGGTGGCGGATTGAGCTTCATGGATTTCGGCCGCCACTCCGCCCGGGGTTTACCTTTTCGGTTGCGCGAGAGGCGGTCATCTTCGACAGTCCGGCGCCTGCTGAGAGAAAGGAGGCGTTGGAACGCTGGCTGAACGCTCTCGCAGAAGCTGTGCGGAAGTGGATGCGGCACGGCCGCGCGCAGCCAGAGAAGCCGCCGGAGATACTCTGCCGGGTCGTTAGCTGGAAATACTCCATCTCGGGGGAGGGCACTCCCGGGCTCGAGGTGACGGTCGAGGAGGTTCGCGCCCCCAGGTACCTCATCGCGGATGAAAACACCCGGGCGATGACTGCGATGGTCTTTTCTGTACTGATCCTCCTGACCTTGCTTCTCCTTACGATCGACTTTCACTATTTTCGTGACGATCTCTGGTCCGTCGCGGGCCATGTGGCACGCTGGGGTGGCGCAATCGTGCTGCTGGCGGTGGTCTGGTGGCTCGTTCCAAGCCGCCTTGGACTCGGCCAGAAGAACCGCTTTATCGATCTCTTTTACAGTTCGTTGATTGCCTGTCTGGGGTGGGGACTCTTGATTGGCTGGCTCGCGATCGCCCGGTATCCGCCGAACTTTGATGGGTCGCACAACGCCTTTGTCGATTACGCTCATACGCTGGCGAACAAACTTAGATCGGACAACTGGCCACTGCTGCTCACCGCTTTACCGTGGGCCGCTGTCGCCTTCAAGCTACTGGGCTTTGAGACTGCCGAGAAGGCGTCTGAGGCCATGGTGAAGACGGCCAAGGATTAGCCAGCGCGGCTACCTGGAGCCTTGCGTAGCGAATAGCCGCGCCGTACACTATCTAAGACTGGACTGGTCCACGTTTACTTCAGAGCCGTTCCAGAGTGTGGCTTGGCATGCTTCGACTTACGAAAAAGGCCGATTACGGGTTGATGGCGCTGAAGTACCTTGCCGAGCAGGCGGAAGCCTCCATGCGCACGCACTCGGCACGGTCGGCCAAGGACATCGCCGACGCGTACCACATTCCTCCGCCGCTGCTGGCCAAGATCCTCCAGACGCTGGCGCGCGCGGGGCTGCTGGTATCGCACGCCGGGACTAACGGCGGCTACGCGCTGGCGCGGCCAGCAACGGAAATCACCGCGTTTGAAGTGATACGGGCAATCGACGGGCCGCTTTTCATCACCAGCTGCATTACGATCCACGGGACCTGCGACCTGGACAGTCACTGCACCATCAAAGAGCCGTTGCGCAAGGTGAACGACTCGATCAAGGACCTGTTGAGCGGCATCCGCATCGCGGACCTGATGGAAGTGGCAGAGACGGACCCGCATCGCGCTCCGGTGGGCGGCGGCCTGGTCAGCATCGCGTTATAAGCCTACGGGCGGCAAGTTTAGAACCACGATATGAGGAGCCAGACAATCATGACCGAAACCACCCCCGCAAGCGCTGCCGCCAACCTGATGGAGCAGACCTCCAGCATGTCCCACAATGGCGTCGTGATCACCGAGTCGAACGAGCCGCTGCCGGAAGGTGTGCAGCTGCCGATCTACATGGACAACCATGCCACGACGCCGATGGACCCGCGCGTGCTGGACGCCATGCTGCCCTACTTCGGCAAGATCTTCGGCAATGCCGCCAGCCGCAATCACCAGTTCGGCTGGGAGGCCGAGCAGGCGGTGGACAAGGCGCGCGAGCAGGTCGCCAAACTGATCGGCTGCACGCCCAAGGAGATCATCTTTACCTCCGGCGCGACCGAATCGAACAACCTGGCCATCAAGGGCATCGCTGAGATGTACCGCGAGAAGGGCAACCACATCATCACGCAGGTGACTGAGCACAAGGCGGTGCTGGATACCTGCAAGAAGCTGGAGCGGCAGGGTTATGAGGTCACGTACCTGCCGGTGCAGGAAGACGGGTTGATCTCCCTGGACGCGCTGCGTAGTGCGATTACCGACAAGACGATCCTGGTGACAATCATGTTCGCCAATAACGAGATCGGCGTGGTTCAGCCGGTCGAGGAGATCGGCAAGCTGTGCCATGAGCGCGGCATCCTGTTCCACACCGATGCCGTGCAGGCAGTGGGCAAGATTCCGGTCGACGTGCAAACGATGAACATCGACGTGCTCTCCCTGACGGCGCACAAGATCTATGGGCCAAAGGGCGTTGGAGCGCTGTACGTGCGGCGGCGGAACCCCAGGGTGCAGATCACGGAGCAGATCAATGGCGGCGGACACGAGCGCGGAATGCGCTCCGGCACGCTGAATGTCCCGGGCATCGTTGGCCTGGGCAAAGCCTGCGAGATCGCGGGCGACGAGATGGTCGCGGAGACCGCACGCTTGAAGGAGCTGCGCGATTACCTGAAGCAGAAGTTCGAGAACGCGCTGGACTACGTCCACGTGAACGGCAACATGGAGCACCACCTGCCGGGCAACCTGAACATGAGCTTCGTGCACGTGGAAGGCGAGTCGCTGCTGATGGGCATCAACGACATCGCGGTATCGTCGGGCTCGGCCTGCACATCGGCAACGCTTGAACCGAGCTATGTGCTCAAGGCGCTGGGGCTGGGGGACGACGTCGCGCATTCATCGATTCGCTTTGGGCTGGGCCGGTTCAATACGAGGCCCGAGGTGGACTACGTTTCGGACAAGGTGATCAACGTGGTGAAGCACCTGCGCGAGATGAGTCCGCTTTACGAGATGGTGAAGGAAGGCATAGACCTCTCGAAGATCGAGTGGGCGGCGCACTGAGTTTCAGAGGTTAGAAACGGGCTGCCGCGGCAATGCGGCAGCCCGTTCTTCGCTTACACGGGCGCGGGGTTGCGCTCTCCGAACTGGGTCTGGTGCCAGTAGGGGTAGGCTTTGGGCTGGAGGGTCGCGGCGTCGAGCCTGGCGACCTGGTCGGGGGTTAGCTTCCAGCCTACGGCGCCCAGGTTGGCGCGCAGCTGTTCCTCATTGCGTGCTCCGATGATCAGTGTGGAGACGGTAGGGCGCTGCAGGAGCCAGTTGAGCGCGATCTGAGGAACGGACTTTTCGGTCTCCTTCGCGATCTCGTCGATGACTTCGACCACGTTGTAGATGCGTTCGAGTGAGACCTGCGGACCGGCGTCGGCGACTATCTTCTCGTTGAGGCGCGACTGCTCGGGGATGCCGGAGCCGCGCCGGATTTTACCGGTGAGACGGCCCCAGCCAAGCGGTGACCAAATGAGGGCTCCCACGCCCTGGTCCAGCGCGAGCGGCATGAGCTCCCACTCGTAGTCGCGGTTGAGCAGCGAGTAGTAGACCTGGTGGCCGACGTAGCGGGCCCAGCCGTAGCGCTCCGAAACGGAAAGCGACTTCATCAGGTGCCAGCCGGAGAAGTTGGAGCAGGCGATGTAGCGAACCTTGCCCTCTCGGACCATCTTGTCGAGCGTGTTGAGAGTCTCTTCGACAGGAGTAAGGGCGTCGAAGGCGTGCAGGTGGTAGACGTCGATGTAGTCGGTGTCCAGGCGCTCGAGCGATCGCTCAATGGACTGCATCAGGTGGTAGCGGCTGGAGCCGACGTCGTTCGGCCCTTTGCCGGCACGGAAGGTCGCCTTGGTGGAGATGAGGACCGCGTCGCGGGGGTAAGCCGAGAGCGCCTTGCCGAGGGCAATCTCGCTGTTGCCGTCGGAGTAGATATCGGCGGTGTCGAAGAAGTTGACTCCGGCGTCCATGCAGATGCCGGCGATGCGATCGGCTTCCTCCTGCGTGGTGTTGCTCCATGCCTTGAAGAACTGGTTGCTAGTCCCGAAGGTGCCGGCACCGAAGCAGAGTTCGGGGACTTTGAGGCCGGATCGGCCGAGTTGGCGATATTCCATGTTAGCTCCTGTGAGCCGTGAGATGCGTGGTGGCGATCTCACGACTCAGGGAGCGATGGCGGTCGGCCGTGCATCAGGGGCGCTGGCCGAGCTTGTTGGTCCCGACCGCGGTCGCGATGGGGGTGGCGACTGGTACCGCGGCACCGACGAACTCGACCAGGTTGAGGCCGTTGGTGTAGCTGCCCTGGGCCACTGAGTTCGAGGCCCAGACGTTGCCGGATGCATCTACGCCGACGTCACCGGGGCTGAAGAGGTAACTGGAGGTGAAGCCGACGGAAGGTGAGAGAGGCGTGCCGGCGTTGTTCAACTCGGTGAGTCCCGCGGTGGCGGAAGGGTTGGTGTGGATCTGGTTGGCGATCCAGACGTTGCTGGCTCCGTCGATGGCGACGCCGACGGGGCCGAGTATGCCTCCCCCGGAGTACAGGTTGCCGCCCGTAACGGAGGTGAACTCGCTGATCGTGGCGCCGACGAGCGTGTTTGGATCGAACTGGTTGGGAAGCCATACGTTGTTGGAAGCGTCGATGGCGATGGAGTAGGGCTGCTCCAGACCATTGGCCCGGTAGGCGGAGGCTCCGAGCTGCGCTCCGGTCAGGGCGCTCAGTTCATAAAGCGTGTTGCCGTTGAAGCCCGAAACCCAGACATGCTGGGCGCCGTCCACGGCGATGCCACTGGGGTTCGTCTGCGTGGACGCGAGCGGGTAGCCGGTGGCAGGTGAAAGGGCAACGCCGGTGGTCCCGTTGAGCTGGGTGGCGGAGCCATTGCCCGAATCGGCGATCCAGGCATTGCCGAGGGCGTCGAACGCGATGTCGCGGGGGCTGAGGACGTTGATGCCTGGGCCAATGTTGAGGCCTCCGCCAGTGTAGGGAGAGTTGAGCGCGGTGCCGCCGCCGGGGGTGAACTTGCTGACCTGGGTAGGAGCGATTAAGGCGCCGGTGACGTAGTTGTAGGTTGAGGTGTTGACGACCCAGGCGTTATTCGATGGATCAATCGCGATCGCGAACGGCGCGGTAAGGCCGTTACCGGTGTATCCGGCTGCGGGAGAGATAGCGGCTCCGGTGACGCCGTTGAACTCGGATACGGTGGCGGCGTTGACCAGCCAAACGTTGCCGGTGCCGTCGATGGCCAGGCTGGTGGGGCCATTCAGGCCGCCGCCGGTGAAGCTTAGCGCCACGGTAAAGTCACTGGGCGCCGCGCTGAGAGCCGGCCCGAAAGGCGCCGCGACGGCGGCTTGCAGGTTGAAGAGATTGCCTACGTTGGCGGCGGGGTTATGAGCGATGTTGAGCGCCGCTGTTACGGTGTCCGTCGGCTGCGTCGAGCCGTTCACGGCGTTCGAAAAGAGTATGGAACACTGCATGGAGGAGGCGGCGGCGGTATTGACGCAGCTGGCGATGATGTTGGCGAGCGTGTTGAGCTCGGCCTGGGGTACGGTGCCATTCCCTGCGGGCGTGGTGGCGTAGGCGACGCCCTGGTTGATGCTGAACAGGTTCTTCGCGGTCGCAAACGCATTGGCGATGCCGGTAATAGCGAGTGGAGTGCCGCTGGAGGACACATGCGAGAGGTCCGTCATGTAGCCGGCCATGGCGTAGACGGAGGCCGCAGTCGAAACTTCATTGATGAAGATGAGCGGCACGGACTGCAGGTAGGTTAGAGTGGTGGGACATTGTCCAATGGCGGCGATCAGGGCGAGATTCGCGTTGGTCTGGTTATTGGGCAGACCGGGGTTGCCTCCGGTAGCGAGCACGTAGGCCTGGGTGCCGGGAACGCAGGTGTAGTCGCCGGTGATGGAGAAGTTTCCGTTGCTATCCGTCAAGACGTATCCGCCGTAGGCGTCCGAGCCCGCGGTGCCGATGGTCAGGAGCGAGTTGGCGGCCCCGCCATAGCCTGAGGTGCCGGCGGCCATGAGATGAATGTGGGAGCCGGTTACCGGCTGCTGGCCGCCGTAGACGCGTCCCTGGAGCGACACGCCGGGTTCAGCGACGGGGGAAGCCGGATTCTGCACGGCGCATCCGGTAAGCAGCGCGGCAAGCACGCCGGCGAGTGCCACGGGCAACGGGAGTTGAGGCCGGGAAGAGTGAGAACGATGGCCAGTGTGAGACGAGAACATGGTGGTCTCCTTGGTTCAGTCGTACGCAGGATCGGTGTTACCGAGAGTGAGGGATACGGAACATTGCTACGGGTCGTCCGCAGGGACAGTAATGGTGAGGGGTATGTCGTTCCAAAAGAAAGCACAACAGCGAGAACCAAGATGCTCGACAGACTGTCGAACGCAACATGTATCCAGTGTGAAAACGGAGTCTAATTGTCGGCGCGCGCTTTTTCGCCCCGCCGCTGACAAGGCTGGAGTCTAGAGCTCTGGAGGCCGTGTCGCAAGGGTCAGCAGAGGGCAGATCGGGGCACATCGGGACACGACAGCATGTTTATGGAGAAGAACTTGCTCTTATGACCAGGCGACCCCTCGAGTTTGAGACGGACAGACAGGAGTAGCGTAGCTGGATCTACACTTTGGTAGACTCCGACCATGCGAAAGATAGGTTGGGCGGGGACATGGGCGGCTTTGCTGCTCTCGGGCGTAGTGCCGATCGCGGCGCAGGCTAAGCACGGGATGACGGTGGACGATCTGGCGAGGATGGTGCGGGTGGGTGCGCCGCAGGTGTCGCCCGACGGCAAATGGGTGGCGTACACGGTGGGGCGAGTGGATGCGGGTGAAGACAAGAGCGTCTCCGATCTGTGGATGGTGAGCTGGGACGGGAAGCAAGACATCCAGCTGACGCAGGGCAAGGACTCGGCGGGGAATCCCAGGTGGAGCCCGGACGGGCGGTGGCTGGCGTTCAGCTCCGGCCGGGATGCGGGGCCGGGCGGAGCGAAGGGATCGCAGGTGTGGCTGCTGGACCGGCGCGGCGGCGAGGCGAAACAGTTGACGAATGTGAAGGAGAACCTGGGCGACTACCGGTGGTCTCCGGACTCGAAGACGCTGCTGCTGACGTTGACGCAGAAGGAGGAGCCGGATGAGCCGGCGCCGGGCGGCAAGCCGAAGCCGCCCAAGCCGATCGTGTTAGACCGGTACCACTTCAAGCAGGATGTGCAGGGGTTCCTGTCGGACCGCGAGGCACATCTCTATCTGTTCGACATTGCGTCGAAGAAGCTCACCAAACTAACGAACGGCGCTGTGAGCGGGCCGGGCAGCTTTGGGGAGCGCGGGGGCGAGTTCAGTCCGGATGGGAAGCTGGTGGCGTTTACCAGCAACCAGAGTGCGCCGGACCCGGACCGGGTGTCCAACGACGATGTGTTCGTGGTGAGCGCTGCCAGCGGGACGGGAGCAGGCACGGCGGCGACCAAGGTGACGACGTTCCTGGGGCCGGACCAGGGGCCGCTGGCGTGGACGCCGGATTCGAAGCAGATCATCTACAAGCAGGGCGTGACGCCGGGCTACTCGATCTATCAGCTGACCGAGACGGCGATGGTGCCGGCGGCGGGTGGAACGCCCCGGGTGCTGGCGCCGGGTTACGACCACTGGACAGGCGCGTCTGTCCTGGCGCCGGACGGCAAGGGCGTGCTAACCGAGGTGCAGGAGGATCGCAACGTGTTTGTCGGGTACGTGCCGCTGGCGGGCGGGGGGGTGCGGCATATAACCAAGGAGCCAGGGTCGGCGTCGGGGCTGAGTGTCGGCGGCGGGCATGCGGCGCTGCTGTGGAGCACGGATGCAGCTCCCGCGGAGGTGTATGCGCTGGAGGACGGCAACCTGCGCAAGCTGACGGGGCACAACGATGCCGAAGTCGCCGCGCTGACCATCATGCCGGTGGAGGAGCTTGCGGCCAAGACCAGCGACGGCAACGAGGTGCACAGCCTGCTGACGATGCCGGTCGGGTATGCAGCGGGGACCAAGGCTCCCATGCTGCTGTTCATCCATGGCGGACCGACCAGCCAGGATGCGCACGGGTTCAACGAGAGCCGGCAGATGTTTGCGGCGCACGGGTATGCGGTGCTGAATGTGAACTACCGCGGTAGCACCGGCCGGGGGCACGCGTACAGCGAGGCGATCAGCGCGGACTGGGGCCACAAGGAGGTGCTGGACCTGCTGGCGGCGGTAGATGGCGCGATTGCCACGGGCAAGGTCGACCCGGACAAGCTGATGGTGGGCGGCTGGAGCTACGGCGGCATTCTGACGGACTACCTGATCGCGTCGACGACGCGGTTCAAGGCGGCGTCGAGCGGCGCGGGGATGGGGAACCTGATCGTGCTGTACGGGATCGACCAGTACATTCTGCAGTATGAGAACGAGATCGGGCCGCCGTGGAAGAATCCGGAGCTGTATGTGAAGCTCTCGTATCCGTTCTTCCATGCGGACAAGATCAAGACGCCCACGCTGTTCATGGGCGGAGACAAGGATTTCAATGTGCCGGTGGAGGGCGGGGAGCAGATGTACCAGGCGTTGAAGAGCGTGGGTACGACGGCGGAGCTGATCGTGTATCCGGGGGAGTTCCACGGGTTCACGCGGCCGAGCTTTATCAAAGACCGTTACCAGCGGTGGTTTGGCTGGTACGACCGGTACGGACTGGGGATGGAGCCGGCGAAGACGAAGGCGGCGGAGTAGGGCGGGCTTCACGCCAGGCTCAGGCGTCCTGCTGGGTCAGGGCGGCGCGCATGGCGGTGGAGTCGTTCCAGGCGAGGCGGAGCGAGCCGGAGACGGGCGCGCGGCCCAGCAGGCGAACGGCGGAGAGAAGCGCGTTGAGGTAGATGGGGGTGCGGCCGCCGGCGTGGCCGGTCTTCCAGAGCTCGGAGAGCGGGCGGAGTTCGCCGTGGGCGTTAGGGGCGAAGACGCGCTCGTCCCAGCGGCGGGAGCCGGCGGGAAAGTCGGGGTAGTTACGGATGGCGTCGAGCGTGGACTGGAGGATGCGGTGCTTCCAGGGCTGCTTGTACTGGGGCATGAAGAGGACGTTCGAGATGCGCTCGCGGCGGAGCTCGTGGACGAACTCGGAGAAGCTGCCGGCGCGGGTGAGGTTGAGGTTGGCGTTAGGTTCGACGCCGTGGCGGTCGCCGCCGGAGATGACGAGCTGGTTCCACTGGCGGGCGAGCGCGTGGACGGCGCGGTTCTCGCTCCAGTTGCGGAGGCCGTTGAGCTCGAGGGCGTGGATGTACTGGCCGTGGGCGGCGAGGAAGTCGTTGACCAGCACCTGGCGAAACGCCGCGCCGATGCGGTAGAGGTCCCACAACGGATGGTTGAAGACGATGAGGACGGTGGGGATGGCGTCGAGCTCGGCGAGGAGTTCGCCGAGCAGGTTGGGAGGGCGGTCCGCGAGCGGCTGCGCAGTGAAGGCGTTGAGGCGGGCGATCCAGGCGGCGGCGGAGGCGGAGGGCAGGTTGTGGATGCCGAGGTGGAAGGCGGTGGGGCGGCTAGGGGCATCGGGCGTGGCGGAGGGAGCGGCGGACGGGTTGGCGTAGGGGACGGACCACTCGACGGAGACAGGGATATGACGGGCGGAGGGCAGGGCGCGCAAGAGGAGAGGTGCAGAGATGTCGTCGTGATCGGAGAGGGAGACGAGGGCCGAGAGCTGGAGAGAGTTTTCAATCTGGGAGCGTTCGAGGTCAAAGGCGAGGCGGGGGGTGAGGGGTGGGGTCCAGAAGGCTCGGGCGTAGTCGGGGTGGATGCCGGAGAAGCGGATGGAGCGGCGCTCGCCCCAGCGGATGATGGGGTGCATCCAGGCGTGGTCGTTGGAGAGCTCGGCGATGAAGTCGAGGGTTTCGTGCGAGGCGGAGGTGTGCGAGTGGAGGGAGACGCCGGTGGTAAAGCCGGCGGCGGCAGCAGGTTCGCGCCAGAGGTAGGAGACGGTCGACTGACTCATGGGGAACCTCCCTTGCTGTGGATATTTTCGGCGGTGGATGTTGCGGGGCCGTGACTGCACTGAGAATGGGGCGAGAATATCCCGGCGGCAGGGTGGCGAAGGAGGTTCGCAGAGGTATACCCCCTCCCCCCTTGTTCTAAGTCAAAAATTTGAAAACAAAGTACTTAGGTCTGGCTTGAAGTGGATGGCTCCAGGCAAAGGAAAAGGCTGCCGGTGGCAGCCTTTCCTGGTGTATCCAGTATAGCTGGATGGGTGGGGTGAGTATGACAGGGAAATGGCAGTGAGTTTGGGGTTTGGATTGTTGGGGTTAGAGGATTTGGGCGTGGGTGGGGGGTTGACAGGGGTTTTGAGGCGAGGAGGGTGATGGGCTTGCAGGGGTGGAAAGCGCCGGAAGGTCGGGGTGAGTGAGCTTTTTCGAGGTCCTTCGACTTCGCCAGGCGCGAAAAGCGCGCCAAGCTTCGCTCAGGATGACTGAGCGGTGGCACGGTTTGGCAGTGACTCGGATGGCTGCTCGGATTTTAGAGGGTGAACGTCTGCGGTGGGAAAGCGCCGGAGAGTCGGGGTGAGTGAGCTTCTTCGGGGTCCTTCGACTTCGCCAAGCGCGAAAGCGCGCCAAGCTTCGCTCAGGATGACGACGGGTGGGTAGTCAGTCAGGATGACAGGAATGGCGCGGGGGGTTAGGGGAGGGTTTTGTTGATGTCGGGGCCGAGGAGGTCCTGGGCGGGTGGGGCGGGGATGTCGGGGGCGAAGGCGCGCTGGGGTTCGGAGTCGCCACGGCCAGGGGAGTCGAGGTGGGGCTCGAGGCCGGATTTTAGGAGGGCGAAGGCCTGTTCGGGGGTGTCGGCGAACTGGAAGAGGGCGAGGTCCTTTTCGGAGATGGCGCCCTTTTGGGCGAGGAAGTCCAAGTTGAGGACGGACTTCCAGTAGGCGGAGCCGTAGATGATGACGGTGGGGGCGCTGGAGAGCTTGTGGGTCTGGGCGAGGGTGAGGATCTCGAACATCTCGTCGATGGTGCCGAAGCCGCCGGGGAAGACGACGAGGGCCTTGGCGAGGTAGGCGAACCAAAACTTGCGCATGAAGAAGTAACGGAACTCGAAGTTGAGCTCGGGGGTGATCCAGGGGTTGGGGAGCTGCTCGAAGGGGAGCTTGATGTTGAGGCCGATGGAGCGCGCGCCAGCCTCCCATGCGCCGCGGTTGGCGGCTTCCATGATGCCGGGGCCGCCGCCGGAGGTGACGACGAAGCGATGGCGGGGGCCGGGGAGATGCATGGCCCAGGTGGAGACGAGGCGGGCGAGTGTGCGGGCGTCCCCGTAGTAGGCGGCGGCTTCGATGGCGGCGGGCTGGGCGGGTGCGGGCTGAGCGGAGGCGGTGTGGTCTAAAAGCTGCACGTTTTGAGCTGCGGGTTCGAGTGCGCGGAAGCGGGCGGAGCCGAAGAAGACGACGGTGTCGGCGATGCGCTCGCGGCGGAAGCGGACGAGGGGCTCCTGGTACTCGGACATGATGCGGAAGAGGCGGCCGTCGGGCGATTCGAGGAAGTCGGGGTTTTCGTAGGCGAGGAAGGCGCGGGCAAGGGTGTCGGGGGAGGCGGGTTGGTCAGGCATAAGGGGGGGTTCAGCCGCGCTGGTCGCGGTAGTGGATGGCTTCGGAGATGCCGATCCAGATGTCGAGGAGACCGAGGCCGGAGACGAGGCCGCGGACGGGTCCGAGGCGGAGGAACTCGGCGAGGTGGGGAAATGCGGTGAAGACGGGGTTCTGATCCCAGACCGAACGCCACCAGGGCAGGACGGTGACGATGACACCGAGATAGATGCAGAAGATGACGAGGATGAAGAGGGAGAGCCGCTGCAGCCAAATGGGCGCGGGCTCGACGGTGGGCGGGGGCGGGGGAGATGCGGGTTGCTCTTCGGGTGAGTCGGGAAGAAGTTGTGGCTGAGCGGGCATCCGGGCAGGTTGGCTCCAAAGATTCAGCGTAGCAGAATGGGCGGGTGGTGGGGGGCGGGGGTTCGAGGTTAGGGCGCGGTGGGCGAGGGCATACCCCAGGGGCTAAAGCCCGCTGTTGTGGGGGGCCTGAGAGACCCAAGGCTGAAGCCTTGGGGTACCTTCGGGCAAAAGCAACGGCAACGGCAACGGCAAGGGCAACGGCAAGGGCAACCAGGCAAAGCAACGGCAACGGCAGGGGCAAATGTAGGTCCTTCGACTGCGCGCCTGCGACGCTTCGCTCAGGATGACAAGGGGCGGGCGGCCTGGATGAGGGCATACCCCAGGGGCTAAAGCCCGCTGTTGTGGGGGTCCTGAGAGACCCAAGGCTGAAGCCTTGGGGTACCTTCGGGCAAAAGCAACGGCAACGGCAGGGGCAAATGTAGGTCCTTCGACTGCGCGCCTGCGACGCTTCGCTCAGGATGACAAGGGGCGGGCGGCCTGGATGAGGGCATACCCCAGGGGCTAAAGCCCGCTGTTGTGGGGGTCCTGAGAGACCCAAGGCTGAAGCCTTGGGGTACCTTCGGGCAAAAGCAACGGCGACGGCAACGGCAAGGGCAACGGCAACGGCAAGGGCAACCAGGCAAAGCAACGGCAACGGCAGGGGCAAATGTAGGTCCTTCGACTGCGCGCCTGCGACGCTTCGCTCAGGATGACAAGGGGCGGGCGGCCTGGATGAGGGCATATCCCAGGGGCGAGAGCCCGGTGTTGTGGGGGTCCTGAGAGACCCAAGGCTGAAGCCTTGGGGTACCTTCAGGCAAAAGCAAAAGCAAAAGCAAAAGCAAAAGCAGAAGCAGAAGCAGAAGCAAAAGCAAAAGCAAAAGCAACGGCAACCAGGCAAAGCAACGGCAACGGCAGATGCAGGTCGTTCGACTGCGCGCCTGCGGCGCTTCGCCCAGGATGAAAGGGGGGGCGGCGCGGATGAGGGCATACCCCAGGGGCTAAAGCCCGCTGTTGTGGGGGTCCTGAGAGACCCAAGGCTGAAGCCTTGGGGTACCTTCGGGCAAAAGCAAAGCCAAAAGCAAAAGCAAAAGCAAAAGCGACGGCAACGCAACCAGGCAAAAAGCAACGGCAAGGGCCGATGCAGGTCGTTCGACTGCGCGCCTGCGGCGCTTCGCTCAGGATGACAGGTCTTCAGGACCGACGGGCCGCGGTTCAGGGGTGGGGGGCTTGGGGGTTTTGGTGGGAGACGGTGCGGTCCTGGGTGGGGTGGGTGAGGTCGAGGGTGAGGGTGGGGCTGGATTTTTCGCCGGAAAAGGAGATCGGGACCTGCATGCCGGTGCCGTTCTTCTTGAGGAAGGGGCTGATGGGTTTGAGCAGGAGGCGGGCGACGCCGGTTTCCATGTGGGAGGCAGAGGCGATGGTGCGGGCGACGCCGTGGAACTGCATGCGGGAGGTGAGGAGAGGGAAGTTGCCGTCCATGAGGATGACGGCGCCGGGCATGGTGTAGACGAGGTGGGTGATGGCGATGTCGGCGGAGGCCAGGGAGAAGTGGCCGGAGAGGGAGGAGTGGATGACGGGGAGATCGGCGGGGTGGGCGGCGGCGGCGGTGCGGGCGTGGCCGCCGGCGCGCATGGAGAGGGAGTCCATCTGCTGCTGGATGGCGGGGTTGGTCCAGAGGAGGCTGGGGAGCGAGGCGCGGCCGGAGGCGGTCATGCGGCGGATGAGGGGGAGGCTGCCGGTGGGGACGTCGATGCGGCTGTCGAGGGTGATGGGGCCGAGGAAGACGGGGCGTGGGGTGGAGAGGAGGGTGAGGAGGTCCTCGTTGCGGCCGTCGCGGATGTGGAGGTCGAGGTGAATGTGGCGGCCCTGGGGTTGGCGGGTGATGGAGCCGGTGGCGTCGGCGGTGGTGCGGAGGAAGTGGACGGAGGCGGCGGAGAGGGCGAAGTCGCCGGAGGTGAGGTCGAAGCGGGCGCGGAAGGTGGCGGTGGCCGGGAAGGGATGGGCGCTGACGTCGAGGGCGAAGGCGGGGGACTGGGCGGCGCCGGCGATGGTGAGGCTGCCGAGGGTGCCGTGGAGGTCGCCGGTGGAGGAGACGGTGCCGAGGACGCCGGAGAAGAGGTTGAGCGGGGCGTTGGTGAGCTGGTAGGAGGCGTCGACGGGGGTGTCGCGGAGGCGGGCGAGGTGGAGCGGGCCGAAGCTGCCGGAGGAGTGGAGGCTGGGGATCGGGGAGGTGAGGTTGGCGTCGAAGGTGCTGGGGGTGAGGGCGTTGTCGAGGTTGTCGAGTACGAGGCGGGAGCAGTGGAAGACGATGGGGGGCTTGCCGGGGGTGGTGGGTTCGAGCAGGAGCGTGGAGTCTACGACGGTGAGGCGAGCGAGCGGGAGCGAGTTGGGGCTGGCGGCGGAGGAGTTGGGTGTGGAGGAGACGGCTTGCTCGAGCAGCTGGCGGGTGGCGGCGGAGAGGTTGACGACCATGCCGTGGGCGGCGACGTGGGAGTTGCGCGCCTGGTGGAAGAGGAGGTTGGCGAGGGAGGTCTCGGTGTGCAGGGTGGCGATGGAGATGAAGGGCGGCGCGCCGGGAGAGGCGCCGATGGGCGTGATGCGGACGTTGGAGGCGTCGAGGCGGAAGCCTACGGAGAGGCCGCGGAGGAGCGAGAGGTGGAGTTGATCGAGGGTGACGGTGGAGTGGAGCCTGGCGGCGACGGTGGAGGCGATGCGGCGGCGGACGAAGGCTTCGGCGCGGCTGCGGAGGAGAAGCCAGGCGAGGGGGGAGGAGATGGCGAGCAGAAGCAGGATCGCGAGCGCGATGAGAAGGGGCCGGGGCAGCTGGTCGCGCGAGTTGCCGGGAGGGTTGATGGGGTCGTTCCTGTAGGCGTTTCTGGGGGCGTTCTGTAAGTGATTCCGGGGAGCTACTTCGATAGTACTGCGGGTGCGGGGAGTTGGCGGCCTTGCTTCCAGCGATCGAGGATGGTGTGGGTGGCGTTGAAGTCGAGGAGGGGATTGGCGGCGAGGACAAGGAAGCTGGCTTCGAAGCCGGGCTCGAGTTGGCCGATGCGGCGTTTGGGGAAGATGGCCTGAGGGGTGGTGACGGACCACATCCGGAGCAGCTCGAGCGGGGACCAGAGGCCGAGGGACTGGAGGTAGGCGGCTTCGTGGAGGGAGTCCTGGCCGTAGTGGTCGGAGCCGATGAGGATGGGGATGCCAGCGGCCTTGAGGCGGGTGAGGTTGTCGAGCTGGGAGCGGCGGCGGGAGGCAAGGTCGGCGGGGGCGGTGTGGTCATCGACGAAGATGCCGGCGGTGGCCTGGAGGCGGCAGTGCTGGGCGGCGCAGAGGGCGATATCGGAGTCGGTGAGGTGGACGGTGGCGGGATCGTCGGCGGCGTTGAGGCCGTAGCCGGGGAGGTGGCCAAGCTCGTCGACGCCGGCGGTGACGGCGACGTGGAAGTCGTGGGCGGTGTCGATGTGCGCGGCGACTTTGAGGCCGGCGGCGTGGGCGCGGGCGACGATGAGCGGGACGAGGGCGGGGTCGAGGCCTTTGCCGAGGACGGGATGGAGGTGGGAGTCGGGGTTGTAGTGTTCGCTGTCGCTGAGGATGACCTTGATGAGATCGGGGCGGCCGGCAAGGATGAAGGGCCACTTCTCTTCGAGGTCGGCGGGAGAGTCGATCTCCCAGTAGGCCTGGCTTTCGCGGAGGTGAGAGGCGAGGACGATGGCGCGCTGGGCGGGGGTGGCGGGGTAGTAGAAGCCGTTGACGAGGGACTCGTAGACTTCCTTGGGGTGTCCGTTGACGGCGGTGAGGGCGCCGTGGGCGTAGGTGACGTCGACGGTGCCGGGGGTGTTGACGAGGCCGGCGATGGAGACGGCGACGGAGCCGGCGAGGACGTCGGTCATGCCCTGGGCGTAGAAGATGCCGTCGCGGAGGTACTGGGCGACGACGGCGGGCGTGTTGGAGAGGGAGTCGAAGTTGTGCTCGTGGGCGTCGCCGAAGGGCGGCACGACGAAGTGGTTGTGGAGGTCGACGGTGCGGAGATGGGCGAGAGAGGAGGGATGAGGGGTGAGGACGCCGGACTCGACGTAGAAGTCAGTGGGTACGAAGGCGGCGCCGTCGAACCACTGGCCGTGGATGAAGTGGATGACGGGTTCAGGCGTGGGGGATTGGGCATGCGCGGTGTGGGGAGCGAACAGTGCGAGGAGCAGGAGCGGACCTGCGAGTCTGGTGAAAGGCACGGTGAGATGAGGCTATCAGGCTGGCGGGCGGGAGCGGAGGCGGCAGACGTGCGGATGAGAAAATAAGAGAGATGCTACAACTTTCAGGCGCGGGCAAGAGGTTTGGGACGAAGCTGCTGTTCGAGGATGTGAACTGGCTGATTACGCCGGACGAGCGAACGGGGCTGGTGGGCGGAAACGGCACGGGCAAGAGCACGCTGCTGAAAGTGCTGGCGGGGATGGAGTCGCTGGATTACGGGACGATCTCGCGGCAGAAGGGGATGACGCTGGGCTACCTGCCGCAGGATGGGCTGGCGATGCGCGGCAAGACGGTGTTCGAGGAGTGCCTGAGCGTCTTTGACGAGCTGCGCGGGATGGAGACGGAGGCGGAGGAGCTGACGGGGAAGCTGAGCGATCTGGCGCATGAGTCGCCGGAGTACCAGGCGGCGGCGGATCGCTACTCGCACATTATGGATGTGCTGCACACGCACGATATCTACACGCTGGACTCGCAGGTGGGGACGGTGCTGGGCGGGCTGGGCTTCTCGAAAGACGATTGGGAGCGGAAGACGGAGGAGTTCTCAGGCGGGTGGCAGATGCGGATTGCGCTGGCCAAGCTGCTGCTCGAAAAGCCGAGCCTGCTGCTGCTGGATGAGCCGACGAATCATCTGGATCTGGAGACGCGGAACTGGCTGGAAGATTACCTGCGGAATTACGAGAATGCGTTTGTGCTGATCTCACACGACCGGTATTTTCTGGACGTGACGGTGGGCAAGATCATGGAGGTGTGGAACAAGCGGGCGCATGTGTATCACGGCGGGTTTGAGAAGTACGTGGTGCAGAAGGAAGAGCGCAAGACGCAGCTGATGAACGCGTACAAGAACCAGAAGGAACGGATCGAGGACCTGGAGGCGTTCATCAACCGGTTTCGCTACCAGGCGACGAAGGCGAAGCAGGTGCAGAGCCGGATCAAGGAACTGGAGAAGATCGAGCGGATCGTGGTGCCGGAGGAAGAGGCGACGATTCACTTCACGATTCCGCAGCCGCCGGCGAGCGGGCGGACGGTGATCGAGGTGACGGGGCTGACGAAGAACTATCCGATGCCGGATGGGGGCGTGAAGCGGGTGCTCGAGGATGTTAGCTTTCAGATCGATCGCGGTGACCGGATTGCGCTGGTGGGGGCGAATGGCGCGGGCAAGTCGACGCTGATCCGGATGCTGAGCGGGATCGAGGAGCCGACGTCAGGCATGATCAAGCTGGGGCACAATGTGCTGGCGGATTACTTTGCGCAGGATCAGTACAAGGTGCTGGACGGAAGCGCAAAGATGCTGGACGACATTGCGGGGATCGCGCCGAAGGTGCCGGTGGTGGAGCTGCGCAGCCTGCTGGGGTGCTTCATGTTTTCGGGCGATGACGTGTTCAAGACGCTGGGGGTGCTGAGCGGAGGAGAACGCAACCGGTACGCGATGGCGAAGATGCTGGTGAGTCCGGCGAACATGCTGCTGCTGGATGAGCCGACCAACCACCTGGATCTGCGGGCGAAGGACGTGCTGCTGGATGCGATCCGGAACTTCTCGGGAACAGTACTGTTCGTGAGCCACGATCGTTACTTTATTGATGGTCTGGCGACGCGGGTGTTCGAGGTAGAGGATCGGCGGGTGCATATCTACCCTGGGAATTATGAGGATTACCTGTGGAGAAAACAGGGTGGTCCGGAGAAGGTAACTGCTTCGGTTACGAACTTTGTGCCCGCGAGAGTGCCTGCGACTGTTCTGGTTACAAATAGCGTGGTTGCCGACAAGAAGCCGGTGGCGAAGAAGCTGAACCCGATCAAGCTGAAGCTGCTGGAGGACGAGGTGTCGGCGGCGGAGGAGGCGATCGCGGAGTGGGAGCGCAGGATCGCGGTGGCGGAGGAGAAGCTCGGCGTGTTTACGAACGCGGAGGAGCAGCAGCGGGGCGCGGCGGAGCTGGACCGGCTGCGGGGAGAGCATGGGGAGCTGCTGACGCAGTGGGAGGAGCTGGGCATGCAGCTGGAGGAGCAGAGGGATTGACTCTAGAAGCTGCGGATCTCAAGTGGAGGCTGTTTGCCGCCATAGTAGAGGCCGAGTATTGTGACTTGCAGGGGTGCGACTCTAAAGATGATGGTGACCCTTTTTTCGAAACCGATCGACCTCACGCCGGGCCGGAACTCATCGTGTCCCTGACCGCGATAGGGGCGTTTCCAATCGCATTGCAAAACTTGACTATCCTCATGATGTATCTCGTTGCGGTCTCGGGGTAGGACGCGTTTGCGATGAAGTCTTGCAGTTCAGCGAGGTGGTCGATGCTTCGGGTGAGTACTCAACCGGTACGGCCATCAGGCTGACTTCTTACGAGCCCGGCGGCGTTCTTCCAGATGTGTGAGCACGTCTTCAGGCGGAATACCACGCCGGGGATCAGCCTGCATACGGTCGTAGATGGGGCCGACAACTTCTTGCATCCAGACGTTCAGGGCTTCTTCAGAAGGTTCTTCCATCCACCCTTCGATCTGTTCTGCGTCGCACATCATCGACTCAACACTGTGCGACACAAGATCGCCCTCGGAGGGATACTGACCCCGTTCTACGCTTTGCCGCACAAATTCGCGGGCCTCAGGGCTGAGCTGGATTGTGACGGTTAGCGAGTCTGCCATGCTCGGTCTCCACTTTCGGAAGTGTACTCCTAGAGCGAATTACCTGTGGCTGTGGAGTGGGAGAGTGTGTGCAGAGCGGTTTTCATTGAGCCGAAAGGCGTTGAGACCGAAGCTCTTTATAACCTACAGGTAATTTGCCCTAACGGCCTTCGCGGAGGCGGGCGGCGAGGCGTTCGGGGAGGCCGGCCATGAGGATGCGGCCCTGGCTGGCGACGAGGTCGTAGGGAACGCGATGGTAGGTGACCTCGCAGGCTTCGGTATCGAAGATGGCGAATGCGGCGCGCCAGTCGTGGTCGCGGGGCTGGCCGACGGAGCCGGGGTTGATGAGGTGGCGGGTGCCGGGCGGGAGAGCGACGGTCCAGCTGGCGGAGTCGGGGATGCCGGGGCCGTTGCCATTGACGGCGGGGGTGCCGTGCTGCTGGGGGCGAAGCTCCTGCCAGTCGTGGTCTTTCTGCGCGAAGCCGCCCTGGATGTGGGTGTGGCCGAAGAAGGTGACGGGGGTGGACATCTGCTGGAGCGGCGCCCAGGCGTCGCGCATGTTGAGGATGTACTGATCTTCGTCGAGCGGCGAGCCGTGGGAGAGAGAGACGCCGGGGTGGGCGGGGAAGAGCGGGCCCTGGGGGACGGCTTTGAGCCAGGCGAGGTTTTCAGCGGTGAGCTCGGTGCGGGTCCAGAGGGCGGCGCTGCGGGCGACGGGATTGAAGTTGTGGGGCGAGCTGAGACCGCAGCAGACGCGGTCGTGATTGCCGCGGACGACGTGGGTCTCGAGGGGGCGGATGCGCTCGATGACCTGGTTGGGGCTGCCGCCGTAACCGACGAGGTCGCCGAGGTTCCAAAGCTCGTCGTGGGGCGGATGGAGGGCGTCGGCTGCGGCGAGGACGGCTTCGAGGGCTTCGAGGTTGCCGTGGATATCGGAGAGGATGAGCGCTCGCATGGGCCGAGATCATTATCGCAGGAGGCGCGCGAGGCGTCAGGCGAGGGTGGCGAGGGGGAGGGTGCGATCGGTGTGCATGGTGGGGGCGCTGGCGAGGAGCTTGCGGGTGTAGGGGTGCGAGGGCGCGCGGAAGAGGGTGGCGGCGAGAGCAGACTCGACGATGCGGCCGTGCTGCATGACGGCGACGCGGTGGGCGATCTGGCTGACGACGGCGAGGTCGTGGGAGATGAAGAGGATGGCGAGGGAGTGGGTGCGGCGAAGGGTGCGGAGGAGGTCGAGGATCTGGGCCTGGACGGTGACGTCGAGGGCGGTGGTGGGCTCGTCGGCGATGAGGAGCTGAGGGCGGTTGATGAGGGCGATGGCGATGAGGATGCGCTGGCGCTGGCCGCCGGAGAACTGGTGGGGGTAGTCGCGGAGGCGGGTTTCGGGAGCGGGGAGGCCGACCTCGTGCATGGCGGCGAGGACGCGGTCGCGGACGGTGGCACGAGCGAGGCCGGGGTGGTGGGCGAGGAGGGCTTCGGCGATTTGGTCGCCAACGCGCATGACGGGGTTGAGGGCGGTCATGGGCTCCTGAAAGATCATGGAGATGGCGCTGCCGCGGAGGCTGCGGATGGCGGGTTCGGGGAGGGTGTCGAGACGGCGGCCGGCGAAGGTGATTGCACCGGAGAGGCGGGCGGTGGGCGGGAGCAGACGCAGCAGGGCGAGCGAGGTGGCGGATTTGCCGGAGCCGGATTCGCCGACCAGGCCGAGGGTTTCGCCGGGGGCGATGGTGAAGGAGAGGTCGTGGACGGCGGTGTGGGGGCCGAAGGCGATGTTGAGGTTGGCGACGTCGAGGAGCGGCGGTGCTGGCGATTCGCTGAGGGGCATTTGGGTGAGGTTAGAGTAGCGTGGTTTGGCAGGAATGTGCGTCTAACGGGAGGATGATGCGACGCGGGTTGGCGGCAGTGGCGGTGCTGGGCGAGCTTTGCGCGGCGGGGGCGCGGGCGCAGACGCACGTGGTGAAGAAACCGGAGACCGTGGTGCGGGCGGTGGCGGTGTACGAGTGGACGGGAGAAGAGGGCAAGGCGACGGCGAGCCGGGTGGTGCCGGTGTCGGTGTTTATCGACGGGCAGTTTGAGGATGCGGGAGTGTACCTGGCGCGGCCGGTGCCTTTCGCGCTGGGCACGGGGACGGTGTTCGAACTGGAGAAGGGTGGAGTGGCGGAGGGGACGCTGGAGCTGGCGTTTGCGCGGCATTTTGTGAACAACAGTGCGGGCGTGGCGGGCGCATCGCAGATTGACGATGGCTGGCTGGCGTATGGGGCGTTCAAGCCGATGACGAAGCAGACGCTGGTGGCGGCGAAGAAGAGCGGGCCGCTGCCGCAGGTGGTGGCGAGCGGCGGGAACCGGCCGCATTTCTCGAATACGAACAAAGGTGATAGCAGCGACACGAGCAAGAACGATGCCGATGCGCAGAAGCCGGCGACGCCGGTGGACCGGAGCGGCGCGGCGGGCGCGGGGACGACGGTTTCGGCACAGGACGATCCGGACCGGCCGACGATGAAGCGGCGGGATACGAGTGCGGACACGACGAGCACGGACAGCACGAGCTCGGATTCGGCGAAGGACGATGCGGATCGGCCGACGCTGAAGAAGCGCTCGCCGAGCGATGTGAAGGCGACGCAGAAGAAGAAGGAGACGGCGTCGGTGACGGGAACGGGCACGCTGAACGACGATCCGGACCGGCCGGTGCTGCATCGGGGGGTGCCGACCAACCGGATGGATGAGGATCAGTTGCCGCCGCTGCGTGGGCTGCCGAAGGACATGCACCAGATGGTGGCGGTGTCGGATGCGAAGGACCGGCCGGAGCACGATTTTCAACGGGTGTGGGAGAGCGATGAGGAACGCACGCAGGTGACGGCGAAGATGGAGGCCGAGGCGCGGGCGAAGCTGGCGCAGTATGACGTGTCGCCGGCGCCTGCGGCGGCTCCGGCGGCGGCCGCTGCGGCGCCGGCGGCGAAGACTGCTGCGGCCAGCACTGCGGGTAAGACAGCGGCGGCGCGGGCGGCGGCGAGGCGGAAGGCTGCTGCTGCTGCTGCTGCGGCGGCGGCTCCGGCGCCGGTGGCGCTGACGAACGAGGTTCTGAGGGCGTACACGCTGAGTTATGGGGGCGCGGCGACGTATGTGTATACGGCGGAGTCGGCGGGGGTGGGCGGGGCGACGCGGTATGTGTCGGTGGTGGCGCAGCGGGAGCCGCAGGGCGAGGTGAAGGTGGCGCTCGAGACTGTGACGGATTCGACGCACCTGGACCGGACGCCTTGGATGCGGCCGGTGGATGCAGTGGACGCGGATGCGTCGAACAGGGCTTCGCTGCTGTTTGAGCTGAGGGGGCAGACGGCGCGTCAGTTTGCGCTTTACCGGGTGATCGGGGCCAAGGCGGAACAGGTGTTTGCGACGGCGCCTCCGGAGTAAACGGCAGCGGGTTGTGCGAAAGGCGAGCGGCGCAGCAAGAGATGGCTATTCGGGCGCGGGCTGTGCTTCGGATCCCTGGGGATGGCCGAGAAGGCTTAGCAGCGAGGGCTCGTCGAGGATCTTCACGTTTAAAGATTGGGCTTTGTCGAGTTTGCTTCCGGCTTCTTCGCCAGCGACGAGGTAGTCGGTTTTCTTCGAGACGGAGCCGGAGACCTTGCCGCCGGCCTGCTCGATGAGCGCCTTGGCGGCGTCGCGGGTGAGGGTAGGGAGGGTGCCGGTGAGGACGAAGGTGAGGCCTTCGAGGGCGGTGCCGCGGAGGCGTTTTTCGGCGGTAAAGGTGAGGCCGGCGGCGCGGAGGCGCTCGACGAGGGCGAGGTTGGTGGGATTGGAGAAGAAGTCGTGGATGGCGGCGGCGACGGTGGGGCCGACGTCGTTGACGCGGGTGAGGGCGGCTCCGGCGGGGTCGGCGAGGGAGGCGGCGATGAGGGCGTCGAGGCAGCCGAACTCGTCGGCGAGGGTTTGGGCGGTGCGCTCGCCGACGTGGCGGATGCCGAGACCGAGGAGCACGCGGGCGAGCGGGGCGGAGCGGGAGCGGTCGATCTCGGCGAGGAGGTTGTCGGCGGTTTTGTCGCCGATGCGGTCGAGGGTGAGGAGCTGGTCGCGGGTGAGGGAATAGATGTCGGCGATGGAGTGGACGAGGGCGGGGCGAGTGGGGGCTTCGGCTTCGGTTTCGGCGGGGTCGGCGGCTGAAAGGGGCGGAGAGTCGGGGGTGGGTTGGGGGCTTCGGGGTCCTTCGGCTGCGCGCTGCGCGCTTCGCTCAGGATGACGGGCTTCGTCAGGAGGGCCTTGGGGGGTGGGTTCGGGGAGGGTGTGGCCGAGGAGCTGGGTGATGAGGGATTCGCCGAGGCCTTCGATGTTCATGACGCGACGGGAGGCGAAGTGGCGCAGCTCCTCTTCGAGGCGGGCGGGGCAGCTGGCGTTGACGCAGCGGAGGTCGACCTCGCCTTCTTCGCGGACGAGCGCGGTGTGGCAGCGAGGGCAGTGGGTGGGGAAGACGATGGGCCGGGTGGCGGGCGGGGCTTCACCATCCGGCGGGGGGACGACGGCGGTGATCTTGGGGATGACGTCGCCGCCGCGCTCGACGGAGACGAAGTCGCCGATGCGGACGCCGAGGCGGGCGATCTCGTCGGGGTTGTGGAGGGTGGCGCGGGAGACAGTGGTGCCGGAGATGAAGACGGGCTCGAGATCGGCGACGGGGGTGAGCTTGCCGGTGCGGCCGACCTGGAAGAGGACTCCGTTAAGGCGGGTGACGGCGGCGCGGGCAGCGAATTTGTAGGCGATGGCCCAGCGGGGGGCTTTGCCGGTGAAGCCGAGGCGGCGCTGCTGGGCGGCGGAGTCGAGCTTGATGACGATGCCGTCGATCTCGTAGGGGAGGGTGTCGCGGAGGGGCTCGGAGCGGGCGATGAAGGCGAGAACTTCGTCGATGGTAGCGACGGTGGCGAGCTGGGGGTTGACACGCATGCCGATGTGGCCGAGGGCGGCGAGGGCGGCGGATTGAAAGGGCAGGAGCGGCTGGCCGGGGTCGGAGCCGCCGGGCGCGGCGAGGAGAAAGTAGGCGTAGAAGTCGAGGCGGCGCTGGGCGACGATGTTGGGCTCAAGGGTGCGGATGGTGCCGGCGGCGGCGTTGCGGGGGTTGACCTTGGCGGGCTGGCCCTGGGCTTCGAGCTCGGCGTTCATCTGGCGGAAGGCGGACTGCGGCATGACGCATTCGCCGCGGACTTCGAAGGCCTGGGGCAGGTGGGCCGATTTGAGTCTGGCGGGGGAGATATGGAGGGGGATGGAGCGGATGGTGCGGACGTTGGAGGTGACGTCCTCGCCGATGGCGCCGTCGCCGCGGGTGAGGCCGCGGAGGAGCTCGGCGCCGCCGTTGGGGGCGGGCGCGTAGTGGAGGGCGAGGGAGAGCCCGTCGAGCTTGAGCTCGCAGGTGTAGGCGACGGGCTCGGAGGGCGGGAGGGCGGCGCGGATGCGGGTGTCCCAGGCGCGGAGATCGGCCTCGTTGTAGGCGTTGTCGAGCGAGAGCATGGGGCGGGAGTGCGGGATCTTCTGGAAGCCGGCGGCGGGCTTGCCGCCGACGCGCTGGGTGGGGGAGTCGGGCGTGATGAGGTCGGGGTGGGCAGCTTCGAGGGCCTTGAGACGGTTCATCAGGGCGTCGTACTGGGCGTCGGTGAGGACGGGCGCGTCGAGGACGTAGTAGAGGTGCTCGTGGTGGCGGAGCTCATCGCGGAGGTGGTCGATCTCGGCGGCGGGGGTGGAGCGGGGCATGGGGAGAGTATAAGAGGCGATGCTGCGAGCCGTTTACAAGATCAGGCGGGCGGAGAAGAAGCCGGGGAGGGCGGGTGCGGGGGCTGCCGACGATGGCGCGGGCGCAGGTGGACTAGCGCCCGGCTGCTTGAGGACGGACTTGCGCCGGGGCGGGGGAGCGGGCGTTCAGGGTCTGAGCGGTTGGCTCAGGTGAGGTTGACCTGATGGTGGGCGAGGGCGGCGCGCAGCTTGGGGATGTGGATGCCGTGGGTGCGGATGGCCTCGTGGAGGAGGTCGTGGGAGACGCCGAACTCCTTGGCCCAGTAGGCGATATCGGAGGCGATCTTGGGCTTGATCTCGTTGGGGTCCATGGGGACTTTGTGGCCGTGCTCGGTTTCAGGGTGCTCGATGGGTGCGGCGCTGGCGATGATGTCGGACATGCGGGTCGATCCTCTTTTCGTTTGTGCGGGTTCTCCATAGGTGGATGTGGATGCGGGGTGCGGGGATGTTCGGGGGGCTGAAACGACGGAAATGAGTGACGGGCGATGGTAGTTGGGTGGCTGGACGCGGTTTTCTGTGTGGATGCCACGGATGGGTGGGGGCCGTGGCGCGGATGGGCTAGAGACGGCGGGCGCGGGGTTGGCTATAAGGGGGCATGAAGATGATTCTGTTGACGTGCGTGGCGTGCGGTAAAGAGGCGATTGTGCGGGCGCGGCCGGAAGAGATGCGAAACCGCAAGTGCAGCTGCCAGGGGTCGATGGTGGAGCAACGGATGCCGGGGAGCGTGCTGTAGGGGAGGGGCGAGCGAAGACCGGGCTCAGCATCGGGCGCTGAGCTCATCGCGGCGGAAGCTTGATGGGCATGCAGCGGTTCCATTTCGGAACGGACGCGAAGAATTGTGTTGCGCTTATGGGGATTGCTCGTAACATCGTCTGCGTTCCCACACTTCATCAGAGGCTTCTCGCATGAGACTGACTGCTCTTGTCTTAATCTGCCTCCTCAGTAGCAGTGAACGGGCGTCGGGCTTTCAGAGCGCGGCGCAGAGTCCTGCAAGTTCAGCCGCGACGGGCACTGCCGCGGCCACACCGGCAGCGACACCGGCAGCGCCGCCACCGCCGAATACCTTGCTGGACGGCACGCCCGTGAAGCTGAGACTGGCGGAGAACATTTCGTCGGAGAAACAGAAGACGGGCGAGTCGGTGCCGTTTGAGGTGGTGGAGGAGGTGGATGTTCAGGGTGTGCCGGTCATTCTGAAGGGCGCGAACGCCCTGGCGACGGTGACGGATGCGGAGCCCAAGAAGCGGATGGGCCGCGGTGGCAAGCTGGACGTCAACGTGGATAGCGTTCGCCTGGTGGACGGCGAGAAGGCGCAGCTGCGGGCTGCGCAGGATAACAAGGGCGGTGGTCACGTGGGCGCGATGACAGGGGCGATCGTTGCCACGAGCATCGTGTTCTTTCCGGCCGCGCCGTTGTTTCTCTTCATGCATGGCAAGTCCGTGGATATCCCCAAGGGGACCGAGATCACGGCCTTTGTGCAGGGCGACATGCGACTGGATATGGCGAAGATGGCGGTTCCGGGCGCTGCTGGTAGTGGGGCTCCCGCTAATGGCACTGCCGGCGGCGAGGTCGCGAGCCCGTTGTTGGCGGCAGGGCAGGCAAGCCTGGCTGTCGATTCGAGCGTGAGCGGCGCGGACATCGAGGTGGATGGCACGTTCGTGGGGAGTACGCCGTCGACGGTTGCCGTGGCTGCGGGGCAGCACACGATTACGGTGAAGAAGAAGGGATATGTCGACTGGAGCCGGACGATGAACGTGTCGGGGACGGGGACGAGGTTGAGTGCGGAGTTGGAGGCGAAGCCTTAGGGGGCTTCGGACACAGGCACCCGTGGATGGGCCAGCGAAGGCTATGGTCTGTGGGTTGAGGGTTGGCCGGTCTTGAGTTTTGGGCTAGTGGCTTGTGGGTAGGAGCGCGAGTGGCGGGCCTTTTCGCAACGGCATCCTAGTGGGGATGGATGAGCGGGCGCAGGTTTGGTGGCGGGATGGGGTGATCTACCAGGTGTATCCGAGGTCGTTCCAGGATACGAATTTGGACGGGGTGGGAGATCTGCGCGGGATTGCGCAGCGGCTGGATTACCTGGTGGAGCTGGGCGTGGATGCGGTGTGGGTGTCGCCGTTTTATCCCTCGCCGATGGCGGACTTCGGGTACGACGTGGCGGATTACTGCGGGGTGGATCCGCTGTTCGGGACGATGGCGGACTTCGACGCGCTGCTGGCGGCGGTGCATGAGCGCGGGCTGAAGCTGATCCTGGACTTCGTGCCCAACCATACGTCGGATGAGCACCCGTGGTTTGTGGAGTCGAGAAGCTCGCGGAAGAGCGGGAAACGGGACTGGTATCTGTGGCGGGAGCCGGCGCCAGGGGGCGGCGTGCCGAACAACTGGGTGTCGAACTTCGGGGGGCCGGCGTGGACGCTCGATGAGGGGACGGGGCAGTACTACTATCACTCGTTTTTGAAGCAGCAGCCGGACCTGAACTGGCGCAATCCGGAGGTGCGCGCGGCGATGTACGGAGGGATGCGCTTCTGGCTGGAGAAGCGCGTCGACGGGTTGCGGATGGATGTGATCTGGCTGCTGATCAAGGATGCGGAGTTCCGGAACAATCCGCCGAACCCGGAGTGGCGGGGCGGCGGACTGATGGGGTCGGTGCTGCCGAAGTATACGGCGGACCAGCCGGAGACGCTGGTGATCGTGGCGGAGATGCGGCGGCTGCTGGACGAGTACGGCGAGCGGCTGCTGATCGGGGAGATCTACCTGCCGGTGGAGCAGCTGGTGAAGTACTACGGCGGGCCGGAGCTGAAGGGGGCGCAGATGCCGTTCAACTTCCACCTGATCCTGACTGCGTGGGAGGCGACGGCGATCGCGGCGCTGATCAAGCAGTACGAGGCGGCGCTGCCCAAGGGTGCGTGGCCGAACTGGGTGCTGGGCAATCACGATCAGCACCGGCTGGCGACGCGGATCGGCGCAGCGCAGGCGCGGGTGGCGGCGATGCTGCTGCTGACGCTGAAAGGGACGCCGACGCTCTACTACGGGGATGAGCTGGGGATGCCGGACGCGACGATTGCGCCGGCGGAGGTGCGGGACCCGGCGGAGAAGAATGAGCCTGGGCTAGGGCTGGGGCGCGATCCGGAGCGATCGCCGATGCTTTGGGAGAACACGGAGAATGCGGGGTTTACACAGGCGGGTAAGAAGACGTGGCTGCCGCTGGTGGAGGGTTGGCCGGGGTATACGGTGGAGACGGAGACGGCCGACACGGGGACGATGCTGAGGCTTTATCGGCGGCTGCTCAGTCTAAGAAGAGAGATGCCGGTGCTCAGGGGTGGCGAGATCGAGAACGTGGGGGCGAGCGGCGGGGTGCTGCGGTACGTGCGGGTGCGGGACGCGGAGAGGGTGAGCGTGCTGCTGAATTTCACGGCGGAGGAGAAGAAGGCGGAGGAGGTGCGGGGGAGGGTGGCGCTGAGCACGTACCTGGACCGGGAGGGTGAGCTGGCGGGCGGGTGGATGGGTTTGCGGGCGGGCGAGGGCGTGGTCGTGGTGGAGGGGTGATGGCGGGCGGCGGTGTTGGCAAGGGCAAGAAGGAGGTTGCTCGCTGCGCTCGGACTGAGATCAAAAACTAGGCTGCGGAATGACAAACAAGGACTTCGCTGCGGAATGACAAACGATGACAACGACGCGGAGTGACAAACATTTCGCCTGATTTCGTTCGATGGACGTGGGTGGGGTAACCTTAAGCAGGGACAACGCGAGGAAAAGCTGCTATGTGGATTGTGAAGCTGGCGCTCGACCGGCCATATACGTTCATCGTTCTGGCGATTCTGATCCTGATTGGCGCGCCGGTGGTGATCAGCCGGACGCCGACGGATATCTTTCCGAACATCAATATCCCGGTGATCTCGGTGGCCTTCACGTACACGGGGCTGAATCCGGAGGAGCTGGAAGGACGGCTGACGACCCCGTACGAAAAGGTGATTACGACGTTGACGGACAACGTCGAGCACCTGGAATCGACGACGATGCGCGGGCAGGCGATCATTCGCATCTTCCTGCAGCCGGGGGCGTCGCTGGACCGGGCGAACGCGCAGATCTCGTCTGCGTCACAGTTCATGCTGAAGTCTTTGCCGCCGGGCACGCTGCCGCCGCAGATCATCAATTTTTCGGCGTCTTCGGTGCCGATCATCCAGCTGGCGCTGTCGGGTAACGGGCTGAGCGAGCAGCAGCTGAACGACTATGGATTGAACTTCATCCGGCCGCAGCTTTCGACGGTGAATGGCGCGGTGGTGCCAAACGTGTACGGGGGCAAGCAGCGGTCGATCATGATCAACCTGGACCCGAAGCTGCTGCAGGCCAAGAGCCTGGCTCCGACGGACGTGTTGAATGCGCTGCAGGCGCAGAATGTGGTCCAGCCGGGCGGTACGGCGAAGATCGGGGTGGATGAGTACGACGTGCTGGTGAACTCGTCGCCGACGACGCTGCAGGGGTTGAGCGACCTGCCGATCAAGAGGGTAGGCGAGTCGGTGGTGTACCTGCGCGATGTGGCGACGGTGGCGGACGGGAGTATTCCGCAGACGAACATCGTGCGGCAGGATGGGAAGCGGGCAGTGCTGCTGGTGGTGCTGAAGGCGGGCGAGGCGTCGACGCTCTCGGTGGTGCAGGGCGTGCTGGACATGCTGCCGAAGATCAAGGCGATCATCAACAAGCCGGCGCTGGTGATTACGCCGCTGGCCAACCAGGCGATCTTCGTGAAGGCGTCGGTGCAGGGCGTGATTCGCGAGGCGGTGATTGCGGCGGTGCTGACGGGGCTGATGATCCTGCTGTTCCTGGGCAGCTGGCGGGCGACGCTGATTATTGCGGTATCGATCCCGCTGTCGATTCTGTCGTCGCTGATTGTGCTGGGGTTGATCGGCGAGACGATCAACATCATGACGCTGGGCGGGCTGGCGCTGGCGGTGGGCATCCTGGTGGACGATGCGACGGTGACGATCGAGAACATCGAGCGGTATCTGGAAGAAGGCAACGAACTGAACGAGGCGATCCTGGAGGGCGCGGCGCAGATCGCGGTACCGGCGCTGGTCTCGACGCTGTGCATCTGCATTGTGTTTCTGCCGATGTTCTTTCTTTCGGGCGTGTCGCGGTACCTGTTCGTGCCGCTGGCGGAGGCGGTGGTGTTCGCCATGCTGGCCTCGTATGTGCTTTCGCGGACGCTGGTGCCTACGCTGGCGATGTACCTGCTGAAAAAGCATGATCATCATGCGGTGCCGTCGCAGGGCGTGCTGGCGCGTTTTCAGCGCGGGTTCGAGCGCGGCTTTGAGCGGGTGCGGACGAACTACCAGAACGTGCTGACGCGGCTGGTGGAGATGCGGATGCTGTTCGTGCCGCTGTTCCTGGGGTTCTGCCTGCTGATGTTCCTGCTGGTGCCGTTCCTGGGACAGAACTTCTTCCCGGCGAGCGACAACGGCTCGTTCCTGCTGCATCTGCGGGCGCCGAGCGGGACGCGCATTGAGGAGACGGCGAAGCTGTGCGACGAGGTGGAGGATCGGATCCGCAAGATTGTTCCGACCAACGAGATGGACAACATCCTGGATAACATCGGGCTGCCGTACTCGACGATCAACACGCAGCATGCGACGTCGGGGCTGTTCGGCTCGGGCGATGCGGATGTGCTGGTGAGCCTGAAGGAGAACCACAAGCCGACGGCGGAGTACGTGGCGAAGCTGCGCAAGGTGCTGCCGGATGCGTTTCCGGCGACGATCTTCTATTTCCTGCCGTCGGATATTGTGACGCAGATCTTGAATTTCGGCCTGCCTTCGCCGATCGACGTGCAGTTCGAGGGCTCGGACAACGCGGGCAATCGCAAGGTGGCGAACGATGTGCTGGCGGAGCTGCACAAAATTCCGGGGCTGGTGGACCTGCGGATCCAGCAGCCGGACGACTACCCGGCGCTGGCAATCGACGTGGACCGGACCAAGGCGGAGCAGGGCGGGTACAACTTCCGGGATATCGGCGGGAGCCTGGTGAACATTCTGAGCGGAAGCTCGCAGCTGACGCCGATGTTCTACCTGAATCCGCAGACGGGCGTGAATTACAACATGGTGGCGCAGGCTCCGCAGTATACGGTGGAGTCGTTGAACGACCTGCGCAACGTGCCGCTGACGTCGAGCACGGCGACCAAGCCGGAGATCCTGGCGGACGTGGCGACGATCTCGCGGACGACGGAGCTGCCGGTGGTGACGCAGTTCAATGTGCGGCGCACGCTGGATATCTACGGCAACGTGCAGGGGCGCGACCTGGGGTCGGTGAGCCGGGCGATCGATGAGGTAGTGGCGCGGCACAAAGGCGAGTTGACGAGGGGCAACTTCGTGGCGGTGAAGGGGCAGGTGGAGACGATGAAGGCGTCGTACCTCGGGCTGCTGGGCGGGCTGGCGTTCGCAATCGTGCTGGTGTACCTGCTGATCGTGGTGAACTTCCAGTCGTGGCTGGACCCGTTCATTATCATTACGGCGCTGCCGGCGGCGCTGGCGGGGATTGTGATGTTCCTGTTCGCGACCAACACGACGCTGAGCGTGCCGGCTCTGATGGGTGCGATTATGTGCATGGGCGTGGCGACGGCCAATTCGATCCTGGTGATTTCGTTTGCGAAGACGCGGCTGGAGGAACATCATGATGCGCTGCTGGCGGCGATCGAGGCGGGCAGCACGCGGTTCCGGCCGGTGATGATGACGGCGCTGGCGATGATCATCGGCATGATCCCGATGGCGCTGGGGCTGGGCGAGGGCGGCGAGCAGAATGCGCCGCTGGGCCGGGCGGTGATCGGCGGATTGAGCGCGGCGACGGTGGCTACGCTGATCTTTGTGCCGGCGGTGTTTGCGCTGCTGCACGGCGCGAAGAAGAAGGATACGGAACTGGAACGTGGAAGCGCAGCGACGGCGGCTGCCCGGCAGCACGTTGCGGCAGGAGCATAAACCATGAGCAAACAGGCGGTTCCCGAGAGCTTTGAGCAGGAGACGTACCCGGCAGATGCGCCGGCTCAGCGCGGGCCGCTGGGCACGGGCGGAGAAGGCTACGACGAGCGGATGACGCGCGATCTGGACGATGACCGGCTGGCGCAGGGACTGGGTCCGAAGCAAACGCCAGGCGTGGGCGCGGAGTCCGGGACGGGCCGGGCACGGCTGGGGCGCGGCTTCTGGATGGGGCTGATCGTCGCGGGCATTCTGCTGCTGTGCGTGGTGCTGTACGGGATGCATGTGCGGTCGGCCGAGACGCAGAGCCTGGTGGTGGAGAACAAGAGCGAGGCGATCCCGGAGGTGAAGGTGGTGCATCCGGTGACCGGCGGCGGGTCGGGAACGCTGGCGCTGCCGGGCAACACGCAGCCGTACGTGGACACGCCGATCTACTCGCGGACCAATGGCTACCTGCAGAAGTGGTTCTTCGATATCGGCGCGCACGTGCGGAAGGGGCAGCTGATGGCGACGATTGAGACGCCGGAGCTGGACCAGCAGCTGCAAGTGGCACAGGCCGATCTGAAGGCGGCGCAGGCGAACTTGGACCTAGCCAACATTACCAGCGGGCGCTACCAGAATCTGCTGAAGTCGAACTCGGTGTCGAAGCAGGAGACGGACCAGGCGATGGGGGATGCGGCGGCCAAGCACGCGGCGGTGGAAGCGGCGATGGCGGCGGTGCGGCGGCTGGAGCAGCTGCAGTCGTTCGAGAAGGTGTATGCGCCGTTCGACGGGGTAGTGACGGCGCGCAACACGGATATCGGCGACCTGATCACGGGCGGAACGAATGGGAATACGTCGGCGAAGGAGCTGTTTCACCTGGCATCGATCAACCAGCTGCGGGTTTTTGTGGCGGTGCCGGAGATCTACTCGGGGATGGTGCGGGACGGCGGCACGGCGACGCTGACGCTGGATGAGTATCCGGGCCAGACGTTCACAGGGCGGATCACGCGCAACTCGGCGGCGATCGATCCGGCCTCGCGCACGCTGAACGTAGAGGTGGACGTACCGAATCCGACGGGCAAGCTGCTGCCGGGCGCGTATGCGACGGTGCACTTTAACATACCGACGAGCGGCGGGGCGCTGACGATCCCATCGAACACGCTGATCTTCCGCGCGCAAGGGATGCAGGTAGCGGTGGTGCGGAACAATCGCGTGCAGCTGGTGCCGGTGAAGATCTCGCAGGACCGCGGGCAGACGGTGGAGGTGGCGTCGGGGCTGAGCCCGGATGACGCGATCATCGTGGATCCGTCGGACTCGATCCAGGCGGGGCAGCAGGTGACGATCAAGGGCCAGGGTTCGGGGCAGGCTTCAGGGCAGGGTTCGGGGGCATGAGGGCTGGCACAGGGAAGGTGAGGCGGGCGCTGCGTCCGGTGGCGGCTGGAGCGCTGTCCGGAGTGCTGGCGGGGCTGCTGAGCGGATGCATGGTGGGGCCAAAGTATGTGAAGCCGACGGTGCCGACCTACCAGGCTCCGGATGCGACGGTGGACGCGTACAAGGAGGCGGACCCGAACTGGCACGCGGCGACGCCTGCGGATGCGACGCTGCGGGGCGACTGGTGGACGATGTTCAGCGATCCGGTGCTGTCGGAGCTGGAGACGCGGGCGGCGATCCAGAACCAGTCGATCAAGTCATACGCGGCGCGTTATGCGGAGGCGCGGGCGCAGATCGGGATCAATGCGTCGGCGCTGAAGCCGACGCTGGGCACGCAGGCGCTGGCGCAGGGGATTCGCTACTCGGCGGGACGGCCGTACTTCAACGCGAGCGAAGTGAACGCGGGCGTGTCCGATATTCAGCTGCCGCTGACGCTGACGTACGAGATCGACTTCTGGGGACGGATCCGGCGCAACATCAACATTGCCAAGGAAGAGACGCAGGCGACGGCGGCGGATCTCCAAACGGCACAGCTCTCGGTGCAGACGGAGCTGGCGATGGATTACTTCGAGCTGCGCAGCGCGGACGCGCAGACCAAGCTGCTGGCGGATACGGTGAAGGACTACCAGGAGGCGCTGCGGATCACGACCAACCGGTTCGAGGGCGGCGTGGTGGCGGAGTCCGACGTGTTTCAGGCGAAGACGCAGCTGCAGGCGGCGATTGTGCAGCAGAGCGATATCGCGGTGCAGCGGGCGCAATATGAGCATGCGATCGCGATCCTGGTGGGACAGCCGCCGAACAGTTTCTCGCTGGCCGTGGCTCCGTTGATGGCCACGCCGCCGCCGATCCCGCCGAGCCTGCCCTCGCAGCTGCTGGAACGGCGGCCGGATATCGCCGCCGCGGAGCGCAGGACGGCGGAGGCGAACGAGCGGGTTGGGATTGCGCGCGCGGCTTTCTTCCCGACGGTGGGGATTTCAGCGGCGGCGGGGTTTGAGTCGGGGACGCTGGCGAATTTCTTCAGCGTATCTAACATCGTGTATGCGATTGGGCCGACGCTGAACTACAACGTGTTCGATGCGGGGTTGCGGCGGAGCCAGTCGGCGCAGGCGGTGGCGGGGTTTGAGGAGAGCTCGGCGGATTACCGGCAGACGGTGCTGACGGCGTTCCAGCAGGTGGAGGACAACCTGGCGGCACTGCGGATATTGGCGCAGGAGGCGGAGCAGCAGCGGCAGGCGACCGCGGCGGCGCAGGGCGCGCAGAAGATCTTCGACAACCGCTATGTGGGCGGGATCGACACGTATCTGCAGGTGGTGACGGCGCAGCAGACGGCGCTGGCCAACGAGCGGAACGACATCGACATCATGCGTCGCCGGATGGATGCGTCGGTGCTGCTGGTGAAGGCCCTGGGCGGGGGCTGGACGACGGCGCAGCTGCCGAAGTTCTGAGGGCGGGCGAGTCAATACAGAAACAGTTTCTCAAAGGTGCGTCAACTCTGCTAGGATGACGGCGCTATGGATAGCTTTCGCCGTGATCTGCTGAAACTGTCTCCGCTGGCTCTGGCCGGCTTTGCGCCCGGGTTTGGGCAAAGTGCGCGGCCTGGGCAAGGTGGAAGCCCGATGCTGTTCGATGTGCGGGCCTTTGGCGCGACGGGAACGGGACGGGCGCTCGATACACCCGCGATCAACGCGGCGATCGACGCGGCGGCGGCAGCGGGCGGGGGCAGGGTGTTTGTGCCGGCGGGAACGTATCTGTGCTTCTCGATCCGGCTGAAGAGCAATGTGGAGATCTTCCTGGCGCAGGGTGCGGTGATCCTGGCGGCGGATTCGCCCAAGCCTGGCGAGACGACGGGGCAGATGGGCGGGAGGTACGACGCGGCGGAGCCGAACACGGCGTGGGACGCGTACCAGGATTACGGGCACAACCACTGGCATAATTCGCTGATGTGGGGCGAGGGACTGCATGATGTGGCGATCACGGGGCCGGGGCTGATCTATGGCAAGGGCTTGAGCTTTGGCGCAGGTCCGGGTGTTGGGCCGGGCCGTCCGCCGGGAGCGGAGCGTGGCGCGGGCTTCGGGCCGGAGCGGCCGGCGGGCGGGCAAGTACCGCCAGCGCAGGCCCCGGCAGCACAAGTACGGCCGCCGCGGGGCGACTATCCGATGTACCAGGCCGAGCAGGCGGGCGTGGGGAACAAGGCGATTGCGCTGAAGAACTGCCACAACGTGCTGCTGAAGGACTTCTCGATTTTGAAGGGCGGGCACTTCGGGCTGCTGCTGACGGGGGTGGATAACCTGACGATCGATAACCTGCGGATCGACACGGACCGCGACGGGATGGATATCGATTGCTGCAAGAACGTGCATGTATCGAACTGCACGGTGAACTCGCCGTGGGATGACGGGATCTGTCCGAAGTCGAGCTATGCGCTGGGGTATCCGCGGGCGACGGAGAACTGCACGATCACGAACTGCGTGGTGACGGGATATTACGAGCTGGGGACGATGATGGACGGGACGTTCCGGATATTTCCAGCCGATGCGCGGGGCGCGGGGCGGACGGGCCGGATCAAGTGCGGGACGGAGTCGAATGGCGGGTTCAAGAACATTACGATCTCGAACTGCGTGCTGGAAGGATGCAACGGGATTGCCCTGGAGAGCGAGGACGGCGCGCTGTGCGAGGACATCACGATCTCGAGTATCACGTGCCGCAACCTGATCAACGGGCCGCTGTTTTTCAGGCTGGGAGCGCGGCTGCGGGGGCCGAAGGAGACGACGAAGGTGGGGACGCTGAAGCGGATCATGGTGGCGAATGTGGCGAGCTCGAACTCGCTGGCGCGGCTGCCGAACATTCTGTCGGGGATCCCGGGGTATCCGATTGAAGATGTGAAGATCGCGAACTTCTACATGCAGCACCAGGGCGGAGTGGGAGCGGAGGCGGTGGGGATCGTGCCGCCGGAGGCTGCGGAGAAGTATCCGGACCCGGGGATGTTCGGGGCGATGCCGGCGCAGGGGTTCTATCTGCGGCACATAAAGAACCTGGAGATGAGCCATGTGGAGATTGCGCCGATGGCGGCGGATGCGCGGCCGTCGTTCGTGCTGGAAGATGTGAACCGGGTGGACTTCCTCGCGGTGACGGCGCCGACGCCGGGGGCGTTCGGGCTGAGGCGGGCTACGGATGTGCGGATTCAATTCAGCCGCGCTGCGAAGGATACGACCCTGGCGACGGCGGAAGGCCAGACGATCTGACGGAGAGCAGTGCAGCGGGCGCGGTTGTGCGGAATGGAACTCCGTGATTGAATCTGACGTACAGACCGTCTGACCTGCCTTCCAGCGGGACCGCTTCGGCGAAGACTCTCAGGAGCATCACGATGCACTATCAGGTTTCGCGCAATGGCCAGGTGTATGGCCCGTACACGCTTGAAGATTTGCAGCGTTATTTGGCCAGCGGCAACGTACTGCCGAGCGACCTGGCGAAGAACGAAGAGATGACGGAGTGGTTGCCGGTGGCGCAGATACTGGGCGGACAGGGCGCGGCGGGTGCTGAGGCGGTAGCGGCGGCGGGTGCGGGCACCAGCTTTGCGGGCACCAGCTTTGCGAGCACCGGCGCGGGGAGTACCGGCGCGGGGAGTACGAGCTTTGCGAGCCCGGGCTACGCGGGGCAGGATTCGACGTACAGTCAGGCGGGCAATCCGGCTGCTTATCCGGGTGCCGCGGCTCTAGCGGTTTCCCCGTATCCGGATGCGCCGAACCTGCACTGGGGGCTGTATCTGCTGCTGACGATTATTACCTGCAGCCTGTTCTCGAAGGTGTTCGTGATCGTGCAGGCGCTGTGGTTGAAGAAGGTACAGCCGAACAGCAACGGCATCTTCTTCTACGCGGCGCTGTATGTGCTGCTGATCATCCGGATCTCGATGGGGTTTGGACAGACGGTCTCGCTGATGTCGCACCATGTGACGGCCCGGGGGCTGGGACCGATGGGTAGCGCGTTGGCGCTGTTGTACCTGGTGCTGCTGTTCGTGACGCGGTTTGTGATGAGTGCGTCGCTGGAGGAGCACTTCAACGGGCCGGAGCCGGTGGGGCTTCGATTGAATCCGGTGATGACGTTCTTCTTCGGGGGCATCTACTTTCAGTACCATTTGAACCGGATCAACGAGATCAAGCAGGCGGCGCGGTATGGAGCGGGACGCGCGTTCTGAGTTGAAGCGGCGGAAGAAGGCGCACCTGTGGCTGGCGGGTACGGCCATTGCAGCGGCGCTGGCGGCAGTTGTAGTGCGGCGGTGGACGCCGGGGGTGGCGGGTGTGTATCCGGCGTGTCCGTTCCGCGAGTGGACGGGGTGGCTTTGTCCAGGCTGCGGCGGAACCCGGGCGGTTGCGGCACTGCTGCGTGGTGAGCTGGTGGAAGCCGTGCGGTGGAATGGTCTGGTGGTTGTGGCGCTGATGGTTGCGGCGGGGTATGCGGGGGTAGCGTACGTGCGGGTGATGATGGGCAGCAGGCGGGTGTGGGCGGATGTGCCGAGGTGGGTGATGGTGGGCTGCTGGGTGGGTGTGGGGCTCTTTGGTGTGCTGCGTAACCTGCTTTGAGTGGCGATGTGAGCGCGGCTCAAAGACGATGCCCCGGCCGAGGCCGGGGCATTTTGCTGCTGGCTTGCGCCAAACGCTTAGCTGTTGATGGCGATGGGTTCCTTGTCGGCGACGGGGACTTTCTGGTCGGCGCTGCCGGGCTTGCGAATGTCGATGCCGCCCTTGAAGAAGGCGCCATCCTCGATGGAGATGCGCGCGGCGATGACGTCGCCGGTGAGCGAGCCTTCGCTGCGGATGTCGACGCGGTCGGAGGCCTGGCAGTTACCGCGGACCTTGCCGAGCACGACGATCTCGCGGGCGTTGATGTTGGCTGCGACCTGGCCGTTGCGGCCGACGGTGACGCGGTTTCCAGGCAGGGTGATGGCGCCCTCGACCTTCCCGTCGATGAAGAGCGACTCGGAGCCGGAGAGCTCACCCTTGATGATGAGGGACTTGCCGATGGTGGCCTGTTCGCCGGTAGGCACGGCGCCGGGTGTGGCGACGGGCGGACGCGCAGGGGTGGAGGGGGCCGGTTCGAAGCTGGCCGAAGGAGTAGTTGCCGGGCGCTGCGGCTCGGGTGTGGGAGGAGTGGTGCTACCGGGTTGATTGGGCTTCCACATAGTTCGTTTGGTTCCTTCCTTTGGTGCTGGGAATGGGCCGCGAGGCGCGCGGCGAAGGTTGTTGGGCTCGCTCTGATGTTGGGGCGTGCTGATTCCACGATACTACTCCGGGGCGGGATGGCGCCTCTTGAAAAGTGATGGGGTATCGCCGTACGTTCGCCCCTGTTTGAGCAGGGGACTCAGGGTGGTTAAGGCGGGGGCGGCGGCGCGTGATTTCAGCTGCCACGATTGCGCTTGCGTGGGAGGGGGAGAGTGCCTAAGCTCGGGTGTCATGCAGACTTTGCGCGTGGCTTCTTTGCCTCTGCTAACGGCTTCTTTCCCTGTGCTGATGGCTTCTTTGCCTCTGCTGATTGTCCTGGGTGTCGGGGTGCAGAGGCCGGCAGCTGCCCAGGCCGCTGCTCCCAAGCCCATCAAGATGGCCAATCCGCCGCGCGCGCATGCGGTGGTGCTGGGCGCAGTGCGCCGCGTGCCGTACACGCCGCCGGATGTGACACCGGACGAGAAAAATGAGGACACCACCACGCTGAAGGTGAGGCCGCTGATGGTCGACGAGCGGCAGCGTGAGTGGACTACGGGTGAGATCCACGAGGTGACGGACCGGACCTTCGCGGTGCGGCGCGCGATGCGGCTGAATGACGGGCTGCCGGGGGACCGCGAGGCGAAGTGGATATGGCAGCCGGGGCCGTGGCTGGTGGTGGACCGGATGACCGGGCACATCAGCGCGCTGCACCTGCCGGACTTCGATGCCGAGGTCTCGAACGTGGTGTGGTATCGGGATTATGCAGCCTACTGCGGGGTGGCGCAGACGGCGAAGGGCGGCCTGTATGCGGTGGTAGCGGAGCTTGGCGCGCGCAGGGCGGTGGTGTCGAAGCAGATCGGGGCGTGGCCGCAGGCGAACCACTTCATCCCGGTGTGCCAGCCGGCGGAGTGGCAGAGGCTGCCGGTGCGGGTGACGATCAAGCCAACGGGTGGCGAGGCGGTGACGTTCAATGTTGTCGGTCTGAGCTCGCTGGTGGAGGAGGGGGATGAGAACGGTGGTCCTTGAGGTTTAAGGCAGAAGCTAAGGGCTTAAAGCTAAGGACAATCGAGAGCTTAAAGCTTGAAGCTAAGGGCAGCTGAGAGCTTAAGGCTTAGAGGAGAGCTGAGAGTGGAGGGTGGTGGGGCTTGGGGTCGTGGGGCGTAGAGTTGAGGGATGGGGTTGGTGTTTGAGGAGCTGGTAAGGGAGGCGGAGGTGGCGCACGGGCACCTGTGCGCGGGGCAGATCCTGGGCGTGCGGATGGCGATGCTGGGGTTGGAGCGGCTGGGCATCACGGACCCCAAGGGCGCAGACCGCAAGCGGCTGGTGACGTTTGTGGAGATCGACCGCTGTGCGACCGACGCGATCGCGGTGGTGACGGGCTGCAGGCTGGGCAAGCGGGCGCTGAAGTTCCGCGACTGGGGCAAGATGGCGGCGACGTTTGTGGACCTGGGCAGCGGACGGGCGATCCGGGTGGCGGCGCGCGAGTCGTCGAAGGAGCGGGCGCGCGAGCTTTATCCGGAGATCGAGGGTAAGAATGCGCAGCAGATGCACGCGTATCGCGCGATGCCGGATGCGGAGCTGTTTACCGAGCAGTGGGTGTCGGCGCCGATTGAGGCGAGGGAGATGCCGGGGTACAAGTCCGGACGGATCGTGTGCGCGCAGTGCGGCGAGGGCATCAACTATGACCGGGAGATCGTGCGCGAAGGGCGGACGCTGTGCCGGGGATGCGCGGATGTGGACGGGCGGTACTATCAGCCGGTTTGAACTGCACGCTCGAGGGCTGTGAAGACGGCAACAGGGAGCCTTCTGAGGGGCTCCCTGTTGCTGTTCGAGACTGGGTAGAGAGTTCCAGAGCAGATGACCCGCTTGCGTGGGTGGGGGGAAACGAGGCGCCGAGGTGCGAAGGCTCCCGCTAACACCCACAGGTCAGCTGTTCTAGCGGCCCCAGCCTTCGATGTGGCGATCGCGGCCGAAGCGCTGGTACTCTTCGTGGCGATAGAAGTCGTGGCGGCGCTCGAAGGCGAAGCGATCGTAGCCGGGGGCGTAGTAGCCGTATCCATAGGCGGGCGCGACGTAGACGGGACGGCGATAGGCGGGGACGTAAGCGGCGCCGTAGACGGGTCCGCCGATGCGGACGCCAAAGGAGACCTGGGCCTGGGCCTTGGAGGGTGTGGCGATCGCGAACGCTCCCGCGAGCAAGCCGACCGTGAAGAGCTTTGCAACCATCGCTTTCATGCCTATGGTTTTCATGACTTCCTCCTTGTTACATCTGACTGAACACGGGTCTGGAGAAGGAGGTTGTGCGCAACATTATGGCCGAGCCGGGTTGTGCGCGGCGAAACGCGATTGACACAGGCTGAGCTTGCAATCAGCATAGGAGTACCGGAGTCAACCATGAAACGAGCTTCAGGCTGGATGAAGAGAGCTTCAGGCTGGATCGCCCCCGTGCTTCTCGCTGTTACCTGTTCAACCCTGGCCGCGCAGCGTCCGCAGATGGAGCCGGGCGGGCCGACGATCTGGCGCAACATAGGGCCGGATCGCGGGGGACGTTCGCTGACCTCGGCGGGGAGTTCGGCGCGGCCGAACGAGTACTACTTCGGCGCGGTGGGCGGCGGGCTGTGGAAGACGGTAGATGGCGGGACGGTGTGGACGCCGGTGACGGACGGCAAGATTCACAGCTCGTCGGTAGGTGCGGTCGCGGTAGCGGCGTCGAACCCGGACATCGTGTACGTGGGGATGGGCGAGAGCGAGCTGCGCGGCAACGTGATGCAGGGCGACGGGGTGTACAAGACCACCGATGGCGGCAAGACGTGGAAGCATGTGGGGCTCGAGAACTCGCAGGCGATTGCGCGGCTGCGGGTGGACGACCACGATCCGAACCTAGTGTACGCGGCCGTGCTGGGGCACACGTACGCGCCAAGCACGGAGCGGGGGGTCTTTCGCTCGACCGATGGCGGCGCGAGCTGGAAGAAGATTCTGTATGAGAACGATCGCGCCGGCGCCGAGGACCTGTCGATCGATCCGCGCAATCCCAAGGTGATGTTCGCGGCGATCTGGGATGTGTATCGTACGCCTTGGTCGCTGTCGAGCGGGGGCCCGGCGAGCAAGCTGTACAAGTCCAGCGATGGCGGCGACACGTGGAAGGACATCACGCGCAATCCAGGGCTGCCGGCGGGGATCGACGGCAAGATCGGCGTCGCTGTCTCGGCCGATTCAAATCGCATTTACGCGCTGATTGAGAATGCGGACGGCGGGCTCTACCGGTCGGAAGATGGGGGCGCGACGTGGGCGAAGATCTCGGAAGATCACAACATCAAGCAGCGTGCGTTCTACTACACGCGGCTGTTCGCCGATCCGAAGGATAAGGACCTGGTGTACTTCACCAACGTGAGCTTCTACAAGTCGGCCGATGGAGGCAAGACGATCAAGTCGATCCGGCAGCCGCACGGGGACAACCATGACCTGTGGATCGACCCGCAGAACCCGAAGCGGATGGTGGAGTCGAATGACGGCGGGGGCACGGTGTCGGTGGATGGCGGCCTGACGTGGACGCCGGAGACCTTCCCCACGGCGCAGCTTTACCATGTGGCGACGACGACGGATGTCCCTTACCAGGTATGTGGGGCGCAGCAGGACAATACGACTCTGTGCGTGGCCAGCCGGGCCGGGGGGAACTTCCACAATCCGGCCGAGCCGCAGGGACAGTGGCTGTACGCGGTGGGCGGCGGGGAGAGCGGGTACATCGCGCCCGATCCCAAGGACCCGAACATCTTCTTCGCGGGCAGCCAGGGTGCGATGCTGACGCGCTACGACCGGCGCGACGGGCAGGAGCAGGATATCCAGCCGTATCCGTTCTTCTTCTCGGGCCAGGCCGCGTCGACGCTGAAGGAGCGCTGGCAGTGGACCTTCCCCATCGTCTTCGATCCGCTGGACCCGAATACGATGTACTGCTCGTCGCAACACCTGTTCAAGACGACCAACGCGGGCAAGAGCTGGACGATCGTGAGCCCGGACCTGACGCTGGCCGATCCGAAGACGCTGGGGGACTCGGGCGGGCCGATTACGAAGGACCAGAACGGACCGGAGATCTACGCGACGATCTTCACGATTGCGCCGTCGCGGCTGGAAGAGGGAACGATCTGGACGGGGTCCGATGATGGGCTTACGTACATTACGCGCGACAGCGGGAAGAACTGGGACAAGATTACGCCGGAGGGGCTGCCGGTCTATAGCCGCATTGGGATGATCGATGCGTCGTGGCACAAGCCGGGGACGGCGTACCTGGCGGCCAACCGCTACCAGATGGACGATCGCGCGCCGTACGTCTACAAGACGGCGGATTATGGCAAGCACTGGACGAAGATCGTGGACGGCCTGCCGGCGGATGACTTCGTGCGCGTGGTGCGGGAGGATCGCGAACGGCCGGGGCTGCTCTACGCGGGAACCGAGCACTCGATCTATATCTCGACTGACGATGGCACGCATTGGAAGAGCCTGGCGTACAACATGCCGGACACGCAGGTGGCAGACATCGCGGTGGAGAAGCACGACCTGGTGGCGGCCACGCACGGACGTTCGTTCTACATCCTGGACGACATCGACTGGCTGCGGCAGGCGACGCCCGCGACCGACGGGGAGCCGGCGCATCTTTACCAGCCCCGGCCGGCGATGCGCAACGTGAGCGAGGCGGTGATCGACTATCACCTGGCCAAAGCGGCTGACAAGGTGACGATCGAGATTTTGGATGGCTCGAACAAGCTGGTGCAGACGTTTACGAGCACGCCGCCGGGCAAGAAGCCGGCGGCTGAAGAAGACCAGGGCGACTTCCGGGCGCGTCCGGCGCGTGCTCCGGGAACCGCGCAAGGGATCAACCGCTTCACGTGGGATCTGCATTACCCGTCGCCCTATGCGTTTCCGGGGATGATCCTCTGGTCGGCGGCACGGTCCGGACCGACGGCGGTCCCGGGTATGTACCATGTGCGGCTTACGGCGAATGGGGTGACGCAGACCGCGGATCTGAAGGTGGAGAAGGACCCGCGCGTGGCGAGCACGACGCAGGAGGACCTGCAGAAACAGTTTGACCTGGCGTTGAAGATCAGCGGCCAGATGACGCAGGCGGACACCATCGTGAGCGAGATACGGCAGGTGCGAAGCCAGGTAAACGATCGCCTGAAGGGCAGCTCGGATGCGCAGCTGAAGGCGCAGTCGCAGGCGCTCGAGGCCAGGATGAAGACGATTGAGGAGACGATCTACCAGGTGCAGAACCGCAGCGGGCAGGATCCGTTGAACTTCCCGATTCGATTGAACAACTACATCGGCGCGCTGCTGCGGAGCGTGGAGTCGGGCGATACGGCTCCGACGGCGCAGGCCTACGCGGTGGCGGAGGAGCTGGGCGCGCGGACGGAGGCGCAGCAGAAGGCGTTCGACGCGGTGGTCGCGAACGAGCTGAAGGAGTTCAACAGCAGCCTGGCCGCGAAGAAGATGCCTCCCGTGACGGTGGCGATACTTCCCGCTTCAACCGGAGCCTGAGCGCTTATTCAGGCTTGGCGCAGATGAAGCTGGAGGCGAGGGCAGCGTCGCCGGAGGTGTACTTCGGCCACTGCGGATACGGGCAGAGCGGCCGCTCGCGTCCATGCTGGCGCTTGTTGTTGTCCGTGACGACCAGGCCCTCGGGCGGCTGGTCGGTCTCGACCCAGCGATCGAGGACACCGAGCGAGTCGAAGCCGGCGTTGAAGACGCCGAAGGTGTGCCCGTAGCCGGGGACGAGATAGAAGCGGACGAAGCTGTCGAGCAGCGGCTGGCCGAGCCGCGCCTGCAGCATCTGGTAGAACTCGATCGACGCGCCGGTGGGGATGGTGGCGTCGACCGTGCCGTGCAGCATGAGGAACTTGCCGCCGTGGACGGCAAAGGGCGTGAGATCGGGGTTGGAGGCGTCGGCGAGGTGGGACTCGATGGGTAGATCGAAGGCGTACGGGCCGGCGGTGGCGGTGTCGATCTGAAGCAGGTGCGCGCCCGGCTGGCGGGGAAGGAAGTAGCGGAAGACGCCGTCGGCGATCTGGTAGTAGAAGGCGTTGAAGAGAACGAAGGGCGGAGGCAGCGGGAAACGGATGAAGCCCATCTCGCCGGTGAGATTGACGCCGGAGGTAATGTTGTAGCCGGGGATGGACTGGACGCCGTTCGAGAGCGGGAAGGCGGTGCGCTGCTCGGTGGCGAAGGTCTGAAAGGTCTGGAGCTGGCCGGGGGTGAGGCAGGATTTCGCGTCCTTGCCGGGCGGGCAGGCGAGCGCGTCGAGCGAGACGTGGCAGGCCGAGGGATTGGAGATGATGCCGTCCTTGAGGCCGTCGAGCGTGTCGCAGACCTGCATGACGCGTCGTGCGACCAGGCGAGTCTTGGCATGGGGCAGCCAGCCGCGGGCGTACTTGTCGCCCCGGCGGTAGATGGCCTGGGAGACGCGGATGAACTGCAGGTCGAGCTCGACCTGGTTCCAGCCGGCGTAGGCGCCGAGGACGCCGTCGTAATCTTGCGGCCAGAGCTGGGTGACGAAGTAGGCTTCGCGGCCACCGGTAGAGCCGCCGATGAAGAACATGCGGCGCGGCGGCACCCCGTAGTAGCGGGTAATAAGCGCGACGACGGTGTCGTGGACCTTCTTGAGGGCGTCGTGGTCATAGTTGCGGCGCTGCTCGGGGTTGGTGGCGAAGCGGCCGGAGAGCGCGTTGAGCATGTCCGGCGCGAAGAGGTAGTGGTGATGGTGGCCCGAGTCCGAGCCGAAGGTGGCGTAGCCGCGCTGCAGGGGTGTGGGGTCGCGGGTGATGCCGACCTCCTGGACGGCGAGGCCGGTGGTGGTGGTCAGCACGCCGTCGAAGCCGCCGCCGCCGAAGTGGACGGCTTTGCCGTTCCAGGCTGTGGGCAGGTTGAGCTCGAAGTGGATGGGCTGGGCGTCGGGATCGACGGAGATGACGGTGCCGAGCAGTTTGCAGAACTCGACGCGGTGCGGGCCGGAGCCGGAGTGGGCAAGACCGGCGTGGGTGACCGCCGCTCCGCGGGTGGGCAGCGCGATGCTGGTGGCGGGGACGGTAGCGGCGTTGAGCTGCGAGCATCGCTGCGCGGGCGACACAGGCGGCGATTGGGCTTGGAGCGGCGATTGGACTTGGAGCAAGGCCGAGACGAACAGGAGGCTGACGGCGAGACGCATTGCGTCAATTTTAGTGCAGGCTCAGTGCAGGCTCAGTGCAGGCGCGGAGGAGAGACGAAGGCGCGCGGGTGGATGCAGATTAGGCGAGTCGAGGCGATTCGTGTTACATCTAAACGACACCATGCAGAGCAGCACACAATCCGTTCTCTGCCGCATGCCAGGCCACATGGCTCCCCGCCTGTGTTGCCGTTGTTGTTGTTAGTTCCCTTCTGCAGAGCCGCGAATTCAGCTCTATGAAGACGCCAGTTCGCATTCCGTAATACGGCTGTCTTCCGTTCTTCCAACTCACGTGTTCTTTCGATAAGGAGTCTGCCATGGCAGCACCTCGCAGGAAGTTTTCTCTTTCGCTCGATGTCTGGGCGGTTGTGTTGTCGCTGGCGCTGGCGGTGCTGGTGAGGACGGGTGTGATCAAGAGCGTGCCGTGGTAGTGGAGGCAGGCCAAATACTGAGAATCTTCGCCTTCGGCTCAGAATGCCGACGTTGTTTGCGGCGTTTGTTTGCGATGGGATTGTTGGGGACGGAATAGAGCAGCAACGAGGAGGATGAGATGGCGACGAGTGCGACGGCATTGCCGCTGGAGCTGAAGCGGGACAGGGAAGAGGCGAACCGGCATGGGCTGCCGGGGCTGCTGCCGGGCATCGCGCTGCTGGCGGTGGTGGGGTACGCGGGCAAGTTCATCGAGCAGAGCATTGCGCGGTATGGCAAGGCGCACCACCAGGTGCTGCCGAACATCGAGTATGTGCTTTGGGCGATCCTGATCGGCGTGCTGATCGCCAACACGGTGGGCGTGCCGCGCATCTTCCGGGCGGGCGTGGCGACGTACGAGTTCTGGCTGAAGGCGGGGATCATCCTGCTGGGTGCGCGGTTTATTCTGGGCGACATACTGCACCTGAGCGGCATCTCGTTCGTGCTGATCTTCATCGAGCTGGCGCTGGCGCTGACGTTCATGACGTACCTGGGGCGCGGCTTCAACCTGCCGCCCAAGCTGATCTCGCTGCTGGCGGTGGGTTCGAGCGTGTGTGGGGTGTCGGCGATCATTGCGACGCAGGGCGCGATCGAGGCCGATGAGGAGGACTCGTCCGTGGCGATTGCGGCGATCCTGGCGCTGGGCGCCATCTCGCTGGTGCTGTTCCCGCTGGTGGGCCATACGCTGCACATGAGCGATCACGCGTATGGGCTGTGGACCGGGCTCGCGGTAGATAACACGGCCGAGGCGACGGCGGCGGGGGCGCTCTACTCGGATGCGGCGGGCAAGTTCGCGGTGCTGGCGAAGACCTGCCGCAACGCGTGCATCGGGTTCGTGGTGCTGGGGTATGCGCTCTACTGGGCGAAGCAGGGGCAGGCCAAGGAGATCACCAACAAGGGCGCGTTCCTGTGGAGGAAGTTCCCCAAATTCGTGCTGGGGTTCCTGTTGATCTCGCTAGTGGCGACGATCGGCACGCTGGATCCGAAGGCGTTTCCGCACGTGGCCGGGCTGATTCCTTACGGGTTCACGCGGCCGCAGATCGCCGCGCTGGGAAATCTGAGCCGGTGGGCGTTTCTGCTGACGTTTGCGGGCGTGGGGCTGAGGACGAGCTTCAGGGATCTGTTGAAGCAGGGCTGGAAGCCGTTCCTGGTAGGGGCGATCGGGGAGATTGCGATTGCGGGGATCACGTTGGTGCTGGTGCTGGGGGCGGATAGGTTTTATCGGCTGTGAGGAGGAGGGAAGAGGGAGGAGGGAGGAGGGAAGAGAAGGCAAGGACGGTGCTGCGCACTCTCTTCCCTCTTCCCTCGCTCTTTCCTCTTCCCTCGGTTTTCCCTCTTCCCTCGCTCTCAGGGGAGCTCGGCGGCGTCCAGGGAGACGGCCTGGGCGTCTTTGGCGCTGACCGAGGGGGCGAGGGCGTGGAGCGGCCAGGGGATGGCGAGGGTGGGGTCGTCCCAGCGGATGGCGCGTTCGCCGGCGGGGAAGTAGAGGTCGGTGGTCTTGTAGAGGACCTCGGCGGTTTCGGAGAGGACGAGAAAGCCGTGGGCGAAGCCCTGCGGGATCCAGAGCAGCTCGAGCTCGCCGGCGGAGTTGAGCGGCTTGAGGTGGAAGCCGGCGTGCTTGCCGAAGTCGGGGGAGTCGCGGCGGAGGTCGACGGCGACGTCCCAGATGTGGCCGGAGAGGACGCGGACGAGCTTGCCTTGGGGCTTGCCGAGCTGGTAGTGAAGCCCACGCAGAACGCCGCGGCAGGAGAAGGACTGGTTGTCCTGGACGAAGTGGGTGGGGAGGCCGGCCGCGGCGAAGGTCTGGGTATTGAAGACCTCGGCGAACCAGCCGCGGTCGTCGCCGAAGCGGCGCGGGGAGAGCAGCTTGACGTCGCGCAGCGGGGTTTCGAGAACCTGCATCCAATCATCCTAACTTACAGGCAGAGGTGTTCCGGATTCGGGAACGCGGTTGCAGGTTCGGGGTTCCTTTCCGCGTGCTAAAGAAGTAAGCTATTCAAAAGAAACACCGTTGCGTTATGCTGGGGCACGCTGATACGGCAGACGCGAAGGGTAAGTCGACTCAAAAGTCCGATCCGGAAGAACACCGTTGCCGAAGAGTCCAATGAAGAGGCTCGCGGCGGGTGGAAGCCACTAAGGAAAGGTGAAGACTTATGGCTGGAGGCCTAGCTGAAGGTTGTGGCGCGGTAACTGTTTTCCCGGTGCGGATGCCGGCAGTGGAGTTGAAGGGCAGAACTCGGGCCGGGTTAACGCATGGTGAGTGAGTCCCACTCCAACGAGAGCCGGTTCGTCGAAGCCAGTTCAAGCAAGGCGGTGCTGCACGACTTTGCGGCGTCGGCCGATCTGGGTCACGGCCTGGGCCAGGATGTGGGCCGCAGGCAGACGAGGCTGCGCCGCGAGTACTCGGCGCCATCGTCGTTTTTTCGCTATCGGACGATCAAGCGAGTGATGGATATTCTGGTTGTGGTGCTGGGGCTGCCGGTGCTGCTGCCGGCGCTGTTGATCGTGGCGGCGGTGGTGAAGTTTACGTCGCCGGGGCCGGTGTTCTTCTCGCATCGGCGGATCTGCCGCGATGGCGCATTTTTCTCCATGTGGAAGTTCCGCACCATGTGCGTGAACTCATCGGAGGTGCTGGAGCAGTATCTGACCAAGCACCCCAAGGCGAGAAAAGAGTGGAATCATACGCACAAGCTGCGCACAGACCCGCGGATTACGCCGGTGGGCACGTTCCTGCGGCGCTATAGCCTGGATGAGCTGCCGCAGGCGTGGAACGTGATCCTGGGGCAGATGAGCATGGTGGGGCCGCGGCCGATTGTGGCGGCGGAGGTGGAGAAGTATGGCGAGTTCTTCGACCGCTACTGCCGGGTGAAGCCGGGCGTGACCGGCCTGTGGCAGGTCTCCGGGCGCAGCAAGCTGAGCTACGAGGCGCGGGTGAAGCTGGACTGCGATTACGTGGAGCGCTGGTCACTGTTCCGGGACGTGCGGATCCTGCTGGCGACGTTCAAGTCGGTGGTGAATCGCGACGGTGCATACTAGCGGGGTGCGGATTGCGATCGTTCATCACTGGTTCGTGACTAAAGGCGGCGGGGAGCGCGTAGCGGAGTGCATCGCGTCACTGTTTCCGCAGGCGGAGATCTTTACGCTGGTGGCGGCGCCAGAGGGTATTCCGCAGGGGCTCCGCGAGCGCGCGATGCATACGTCGTTTCTGCAGCGGATTCCGATGGGCGCGAGCCACCACAGGCACATGATGCCGTTTTATGCGTGGGCGACGGAGAGCCTCGATCTGCGTGGGTTCGACCTCGTCATCTCGTCGGACAGCGGGCCGGTGAAGGGGGTGCGGGTGGACGAGCGCGCGGTGCATATCTGCTATTGCCACTCGCCGATGCGGTACCTGTATGACGGGTACGAGGCGTACCGCGAGCAGATGGGCGCGCTGGTGCGGGCGGCATTTACGGCGACGGCGGGACGGCTGCGGCGCTGGGATGAGCGGGCGGCGGGCAGGGTGACTTACTTTGTGGCCAACTCGCGCTACGTGGCGGGCCGGATTGAGCGGGTGTATGGGCGGGAGGCCGCGGTGATCCATCCTCCGATCGATCTTGAGCGCGCCAGGCTGGCCAAGCAGACGGGCGAGCATTATCTATGTGCGGGGCGGCTGGTGGGATACAAGCAGACGGAGGTGCTGATGGAAGCGTGCCGGCGGCTGGGGCGGAAGCTGCGCATTGCGGGCGCAGGGCCGGAGGAGGCGCGGCTGCGGCGGATGGCGGGCCCGAACGTCAGGTTCCTGGGGGCGCTGCCGGACGAGGAGTTGTGGCAGCAGTATGCGGAGTGCCGGGCGCTGCTGTTCGCGGCGGATGAGGACTTCGGGATGGTGCCGCTGGAGGCGCAGGCGTGCGGCCGGCCGGTGGTTTGCTACGGGGCGGGCGGGTCGCTCGAGACGGTGCGGAGCGAAGGTGAAGGTTTGACGGGCGTGTATTTCGGCGAGCAGACGATCGAGTCGGCGATGGATGGGATCAGGCGATTTGAGGCTCGGGAGGCGGAGTTTTCACCGCGCGTGACGCAGGCGTGGGCGGCGGGTTTTGCCACGCCGGTGTTCCTGCGGGCGATGCGCGAGTTCGTGCTGGAGCGGGTGCCGGCGGCGGCAGCGATGATGAGTGCGGCGGCCGGAGAAGACTGATGGAGAGCATGCGCGACGTGCTGAAGCGCAACCTGGCGCGCAGCCTGGAGACGCTGCCGGTGGCCGACCGGCTGGCTGCGGCGTGGCCGGTGGCATGCGGTAAAGCGCTGGCTGCGCGCGGCGAAATTGCGGGTTTTGTGGACGGCGTGGTGCGGGTGGAGGTGCAGGACGCGATGTGGATGGAGCAGATGCTCTCGATGGGCGGTGTGCTGGAGCGCGAGTTGGCGAAGATCGCGGGGGTGCAGGTGCGCGGGATACACTTTGAGGTGAGGAAGCCGGGGCCGAGACGGGCGCTGGAGGCTCCGGAGCGAGGGGAAACGGGATGAGCGAGGGCGCGGTCACGGTGGAGGAGGTTCGGCGGGTGGCGGAGCTGGCAAACCTGGAGCTGACGGCGGAGGAAGAGCCGCGGATGCAGCGCGATCTGAACGCGATCCTGGCGTATGTGGCGCAGCTGGGCGAGCTGGATACGGCGGAGGTCGAGCCGATGGCGCAGGTTGGCGATGTGATCGGCGGGGCGAACGACGGGGCAGGCGGCGCGCTGCGAGCGGATGAGGTGCGGCCGTCGCTGGACCGCAAGGCGGTGATGGCGACGGCGCCGGAGACGGATGGGCGCTTTTTCAAGGTGCCGCGAGTGATTGAGAGACAGTGAGGGGCAGTGAGGGGCAGTAAACGGCAGTAAACGGCAGTGAGAGGCAGTCAAGGGCGCGAGAGGCGGGATTGGTGACGATTGACGAGGCGAAGGGTGCGGGGTCGGCGGTGGCGCTGGCGGAGCGGCACTATGGCTTGATTGCGGCCAATGATGGGGTGCAGGGGAAGGCGATCAACAGCTTTCTGGCGTTGAGCCGGGAGCGGGCGATGGCGCAGGCGGAGCGTGTGGATGCGCTGCGCGCGCGGGGCGAGGAGGCAGGGCCACTGGCGGGGGTGCCGGTGGCGATCAAGGATGTGCTCGTGATGCGCGGCGCGCCGGCGACGGCGGGGTCGAAGATCCTGGAGGGCTACCGGCCGCCGTATGACGCGACGGCGGTGGCGAAGCTGGAGGCGGCGGGGGCGGTGCTGTTGGGGAAGCTGAACTGCGACGAGTTTGCGATGGGGTCGTCGAACGAGAACTCGGCGTACCGGCCGGTGCGCAATCCGCGGGCGCTGGACCGGGTTCCGGGAGGCTCGAGCGGCGGCTCGGCGGCGGCGGTGGCGGCGGGGTTTGCGGCGGCGACGCTGGGGACGGACACGGGCGGGTCGATCCGGCAGCCGGCGGCGTTCTGCGGAGTGGTGGGGGTGCTGCCGACGTATGGGCGCGTGAGCCGCTACGGGTTGATCGCGTTTGCGTCGTCGCTGGACCGGGTGGGGCCGCTGACGGCGAATGTGCGCGACGCGGCCACGATGCTGGGCGTGCTGGCGGGCCGGGACGAGCTGGACGCGACCTCGGCGGACCGTCCGGTAGGCGACTACGTGGGGGCGCTGGCGGAGCCGGTGGCGGGGCTGCGCGTGGGTGTGCCGGAGGAGTATTTCGGCGAGGGGTTGGAGGAGGAGATACGGGCGTCTATTGAGCGCGTGCTGGACGGGTTGAAGGCGGCGGGCTGCGAGCTGGTGAAGGTGAGCCTGCCGCATACGAAATACGCCATCCCGACGTACTACGTGCTGGCGACGGCGGAGGCTTCGTCGAACCTTTCGCGGTTCGATGGGGTGCGGTTCGGGCTGAGGTCGGACGAGTCGAACACGCTGGGCGCGATGTATCGCCGGACGCGCGACGAGGGGTTTGGCGCGGAGGTAAAGCGAAGGATACTGCTGGGAACGTATGCGTTGAGCGCGGGGTATTACGACGCGTACTATCGCAAGGCGCAGCAGGTGCGGACGCTGGTGACGCGCGACTTCCTGGCGGCGTTCGAGCGCTGTGATGTGATGGTGTCGCCGATGACGCCGACGCCGGCGTTCAAGCTGGGCGAAAAGGTGGACGATCCGATCGCGATGTACCTGGCGGACGTGTACTCGGTGGCGGCGAGCCTGGCGGGCATCTGCGGGATGAGCGTGCCGTGCGGCGCGACGGCCGAGGGGCTGCCGGTGGGGGTGCAGATCATGGCGCGGCACTTCGACGAGGCGACGATGCTGCGGGTGGGGCAGGCGATCGAGATGTTTTCAGCAGATGCGGTGAGTGTGGGAGAGAAGCAGTGAGTGACATTGGGACCGAGAAGGACGCGGCAGTGGACGCGATCCGGGCAGTGGATGCGGAGGGGCGTGAGGTGTTGGTGCCGCGCAAGGTATGGGCGGAAGAGGTGATCCCGGGGCTGGTGAAGGCGGGCTGGGAGTCGCCGGAAGAGCTGTACAAGGTAGTGGCGATCAGTTTGAACGAAGGCTTTGTTGCCGAGGTGACAGAGGCTGCTGCACGTTTGTACGAGATCGATCCGAACCTGGTGCGCGGGACCTGCGTTTGGGCGCAGACGCTGATCCTGCAGGAGCGACTGGTGGAGGCGGAGATGGTGCTGGCCGGCTATCTGGACCGGCATGGCGAGAATGGGTTCGTGCTGGCCAATATGGCCGGGCTTTACGAGGCGAAGGGCGAGAGTGCGCGGGCGCACGCGACGCTGGAACGGGTGAAGCAGATGGAAGCGGCCGCGGGCCAGATGCAGATCGGGATGGTGCGGGTAGATGGGGCGGTTTGGCTGCCGGCGGGTTCGCCTGTTGACGGCTTGTCGCAGCAGAAGCCTGAGGGCGCGCCGACGGTGACGTTCCTGGGCGGCTCGGCCGAGATGCCGGAAGGGATGGAGCGGCCGAGCGCGGCGCTGGACGGCGTGTCGCGGTCGGTGACGTTGTTTCTGGCCGAGCAGACGCAGATGCGTACCGCGGCGGAGGGGCGCGCGATGCTGCCCTGGGCGGCGGGCGTGGCGGGAGTGCGGCCGGGCGGGTTCGTGGTGCGGGCGTCGCGCTGGCCAGATGAGGCGGCGGTGCAGGCGGCGCAGGGACCGAACAGCAGTGAGTACATGGTGACGGTGCACGTGGATGCGGAGGTCGAGCCGTGGGAGGCGTCGCTGGTGTTCATCCGGACGCGGGATGGAGCGAGGATCGGCGAGCTGAGCGCGGAGTTTGGGCCCGACTCGCCACAGGACGGGCTGCCAGGGCTGGCGGACGAGATGGTGGAGCTGCTGAGTGCGCTGGGGCGCGCCGAGACTTCGGCGGCGGAGTATCGCGTGCCGGCCGACCTGCGGGCGTACCTGGAAGCGCTGGAGGGGTTGCTGGCGCTGCGCTGCGCGGGCATGGATGGAGCCGGGCTGGGCAATCGCGAAGAGCGCGAGATGATTCGCAAGGGACTGGATCTGTGCTGGAGCGACCCGGCCAGCGTGCCGGCGCGGCTGCTGCTGGGCGAGACCGTGCGCGGGGTGGAGCGGGGCCGGCCGGAGATTGCGGCGGAGTTTGCCGGGGAGCTGGAGCGGCTGCAGGGCGGAGCGGGAAGAACGGCGTAAGACGGATCAGTGCGGATCAGAGCGCGGATCTTTCTCGAAAGAGCGTGGGGGATAGAGCGGGAGGGACGCTGGTTCAGAAGAGGCGCTCGGCGCGGCGGAGGTTGCCGGCGGCACCTATGTTGGCGAGGGTAAAGTTGAACTTGTAGGAGCCTTCGTTGCGGACGGAGCCCAGTTCGAACTTGCGGTATTCGACGGCCAGGCCGCAGCAGTTCCAGTTGTAGGCAGTCTGGATGGCGGCGTACTGCAGCAGCGCCGGGTAGACGGTGGTGGTGGTGACGACGCCGGTGGCTGAGGTGTTCTGGCTGGTGGCGCCGTAGAGGGCCTTGAGGTCGATGCCGAGGTTGGCCGCGAGCGAGAGGCCGGGCTTGATGGGATTGCCGTAGCCGCCGAGCAGGCGAAGCTGGTTGAAGTCCGAGATGGATGAGGTGACGCCGGTGACGGGATTGGCGCCGGTGCCGGGGTTGGGGCTCGCGGTGAAGAAGCGCCCGGGGGCGTCGAGGCGGGCGTAGCTGAGGGCGGCGAAGCGGTTGCCCTGGTGCAGGTCGAGGAAGAGGTTGGAGGAGTTGAACTTGCGTGCGCCGGTGTCGAGGTCGAAGTCCCACTCGATATCGGAGTGGGCGGAGGTGCGGAAGCGCAGGCGGGAGATGAGCGGGGAGACGGCGCGCGGCTCGGTGAGGAAGGCGACGCCGGAGAGGGCGAGCGTGGTGTCGAAGATGTTGCGGCGGCCGTTGTTGATGGCGCCGCCGAAGGTCTGATCGAAGAAGTACTTCTGGGTGAGGCGCCAGGAGATGAGGTCTTCGGACGGGCAGCCGCTGACGGGAGTGTCGAAGGCGAAAGGATTTTCGGTCTGCACGTCGGTGGCGGGGTCGAGGGCGGAGTTGAAGCCGGGCGAGTTGGCGACCTGGGCGGTGGGGCAGGGCGCGCTGGGGTCGGCGGCGGCGTGGGAGCGGCGGAAGAGGTGCTGGGTGACGCCGTACTCGAGTTCGTTGGTGTCGGCGACGACGTCGGTGGCGTCGAAGCGGAGGATCTGGGCGAAGTCGGAGACGCCTTTGGTGAGGCGGTAGGTGACCTCGGGCGCGATGGTGTGGCGGACTTCGGTGCCGAGGAGGCGCTGCAGGTGGCGGGGAGCGAAGTCTCGTTCGACGGCCGGGGGGTGGACGGCGAAGGTGAGCTCGAAGTCGGAGCGGGAGATGGGCGAGAGGTTCTCGGTGAGTGGCTGGCCGGGGCCGAGCGGGTAGCGGGAGCGGGTGTAGGCGGTCTCGCGCGCGGCGACGGTGGGGAGCAGGTGCCAGCCGCCGAAGGTGATGGGGTAGGCGGCCTGCGGATGGAGGTCGAAGCGCTCGATGATGCCGCCCGAGGAGAAGCCGGGCTGAGTGCGTTTGAGGCCGGAGGCGGTGGCTTCCATTGAGAGTTCGAGGCCGGTGGCGCCGAGGCGGTGATCGGTGGTGAAGAAGGAGAGGGTGGGGACGTGGAAGATGCGGACCTGCTGCTGGGGGGTGGAGCCCTGGGCGACGAGCTTGATGCCCTGGTAGCGGTCGAAGTAGGCGGCGGACTGGAAGCCGTTGGCCTGGCGGCTGAGGAAGGCGGTGGAGACGATGTCGGAGGTGACGGCCTGGTTGAAGTTGTCGGTGAAGGCTTCGCGGTAGACGTAGCTGGAGAGATAGTCGATGTTGGTGGCGGCGCGGGTGGTTGAGTTGAGGTCGCGGCGCGCGGCGAGGACGACCTCTTCGCCGCCCTGATTTTCGGCTGCGGGGCGGCGATCGAGTACCTGGGCGTAGTGGAGGGTGACGAAGTCCGGACCGACACCGCGATAGCGGAAGGTGGCGTTCTCGGCGTAGCCGATCGAGGAGTAGTATTCGGCGCCGACGGTGAGGTCGGCGGAGCGGCCGAGGACGAGGTAATACTGCTCGCCGAGGGTGAAGCCGCGGGTGGTGGACTGGCCGACGGTGGGGATCAGCAGGCCGGACTGGCGCTGGTCGGAGTCGGTGGGGTGGGTGACGTAGGGCAGGAAGAGGATGGGGATGGAGAGCAGGCGGAAGGTGGAGTTGCGGCCGGTGGCCTTGTCGTCGAGGAGGGAGAAGTGGTCGGCGGAGAGCAGCCAGTCGGGCCGGGGCAGCTGGCAGGAGGTGACGGTGCCGTCGTAGATGTCGTAGTCGCGCTCGCCGGTTTTGACGACGATGCGGCCGGTGAAGAGGAAGGGATTGCCGGAGGTGTAGATGGGGCGGCGGGAGGAGGCGTGGGGCAGGACGCCGACCGAGCCGGTGACGTCGAAGAAGCGGCCGGTGGCGGTGCGGAGGTTGTAGACGCCGTGCGAGGCGTGGATGATTTCGGAGTTGCCGCGGGCGGTGAGGAAGAGATGCCCGGTGGCGGTGAGGTCGCCGGTGTTGGAGTCGTACTCGATGTGGTCGGCCTGCACGCGGCGGTCGAGGTAGGTGATGACGACATCCTGGTCGAGGGTGTACTGGCCGGCGAAGTAGGTCTGGGGGCCGGCGCTTTCGATGACGACGGCGGCGCCGGCGGCGGGCGGGTTGAGGACGCGGGCGGTGGGGTAGCGGGCGGGGTCGTCGCTGGGGTCTGCGGTGGCTTGCGGGCTGTCGGGGAGGGCGGCGGGGGGTGACTGAGTCGGCATCTGCTGGGAAGGGAGCGGAATGTTGTTGGCAAGCGCGAGCGTGATGGTTATAAGTAGGTAACGTGCCGCGATTGTTGTGCAACGGCGAAGCAGAACGAGCAAACGCCGGCGAGAGGGTTGGAGCTCGGGCAAGGCGTGCTGAAAGCTGCGAACGGACGACACAGTTGCAAGGCTAAACGATTTCGGCGAAACGAGCTTTTCGGAGTGAAGGCATGACGGGATCTGCACAACGCGAGGTTGCGGCGGATGGGGTGGTGGCGGCAGAGGCGTTTGCACTGGAGCCGATGGCGGCGGGGCGCGCGGAGTTGAGGCAGCAGGTGGCGGAGCGCCTGGCGGCGCATCGGCGGCGGCGGGGGCAGGAGCTTGCAGCCGGGCAGACGGCAGAGGAGGCGGCGCACAAGCCGCGGCGGCGGCAGCATGCGGTGGCGGCGGCGGTCTCGGCGACGGTAGCGGAACGGTATGCGCAGACGCCGAGCTATCGGGCGTTCCTGGCGGAGCAGGCGCGGCAGGCGGTAGAAGAGGCGGCAGCGACGGCGGAGGTGGCGCGGCGCAACGCGGAGGCAGTGGCGGCGGTGCAGCAGGAGCTGCTGGGCGAGCTGGCGCTGTGGGATGCGCCGCAGGAGTTTACGCGCGAGACGGCGCAGACGGTGGAAACGGAGGAGCGGCTTGATGCGCCGGCGCCGGGGAACACAGGCAAGGATTCGGCGGTGGTCCAGCGGGTGGCGGGATTGACAGTGCGGCTGTATGAGGACCTGGGCCGGCCGCCGAGTACGCCGCGCGTCGGCCGGGCTGCAGAGGCAGTGGACGGGCCGGATGCGGCGCCGGATGAGCAGGAGGCGCAGGCCCTGGACGCGGAGATTGCGTTCCGGCAGTCGCCGGTGTTTGAGGATTACAAGGCCTTTCTGGCGCAGGATCGCGAGCCGCCGGTGCCGCTGCCGGCGAATTTGCTGGAGTTTCCGCGGCAGTTGATTGCGGCCAGGCGGGCGCGGCCGCGGCTGGCCGAGGGACCGCTGGCGGACGAGGCTCCGCGTACGCGGCAGCTGAGGATCTTTGAGGTAGAGCCGGAGCAGATTTCGACCGCGCCGCCGGTGCCGACGGCTGCCCCGGAGTGGGCTGCGTCGATCCGGCTGGAGGCGCACGCTCCGGCGGCTCCGGTGGCGACGGCGGAGGCTCCGCTGGCGCCCGCGCTGCTGCCGCCGCAGACCGCGCCGCTGGGATTGCGGTTGATGGCGGCGCTGGTGGATCTGCTGCTGGTGCTGCTGGCGCTGGTGGGGTTCGTGGCCGTCTTCGCGGAGGTTGTGGGGCAGGTTCCAACGGGGCTGCCGGCGGCGCTGGCGCTGGCGGCGACGGGTGCGGCGATGTATCTGGGGTATGAGCTGCTGTTCTTTTCGCTGCGCGGGGATACGCCGGGGATGCGCTATGCGCGGATCGGCCTGTGCACCTTCGCGGATGAAAATCCCACACGGGCAGAGATGCGGCGCAGGATCCTGGCGCAGCTGGTGGCGGTGTGTCCGATGGGGCTGGGGCTGCTGTGGGCGCTGCTGGATGATGACGGGCTGGGGTGGCACGATCGTATGTCGCGGATGTATCAGCGGGCGTATTGATGTACTAGAAGGCCGGTTAAGTTGGGCTCCTGAAAGGCCGGTGAATCGCGCGCCGGAAGAGTGCGCGCGGCTCGACGGCTGTATAGAATGGAGCGTACCTTCCGCATCTTCCGCTCCGGCTGGACCGCCCGATGACCTTCCCCGCATCTGCGACGAACGGTGTTCTGCCCCCGCTGGCGGAGACGCGCGCGCTGGTTCAGGAGCTGCTTGACACGGTTCCAGACGGCGTGGTGATCGTGGATCGCGACTGGAAGTTTGCATACGCGAACCGGCGCGCGATGGAGATCGTGAACGACGATCAGCTGCTTGGCCACGACATCTTCGAGCGCTTTCCGGGCAACCATGATGAGCCCTTCGGCAGCTCGTACCGGACTACCATGCACGACCGCGTGGACACGGAGTTTGAAGCGTTCTTCAACGCGCCGCTGGATATGTGGCTGAGGGTGCAGGCGCGGCCTTACGGCGAAGGGATCATGATCTTTTTCTCGGACATCACCGCGCGGCGGCTGGCGGAGGAGCGCGCCCAGGAGATGGGGCGGCGGCTCTCGCAGGTGTTGACGGTGACGAGCGATGCAGTGGCCACGCTGGACAGGGAATGGCGGATCACATTTCTGAATGCCAACGCTCAGAAGATGATCGACCCGGAGCGGCGGCTGCTGGGCCGAAATCACTGGGAGGTGTTTCCGGAGGCGGCGCGGGGACCATTGTGGGAGATGTACCACCGAGCCATGAAGGAGGGCGCGCGGGGATCGGTGGAGCTCTACTATGGCGAGCCGCTGAACGCCTGGGTGTGGGTGCAGTCCGAGCCCGCGCCGGATGGCATCGTGCTTTTCTTCCGCGACATTACGCAGCAGAAGCAGCATGATGAGGTGGTGCGGGAGCAGCAGGAACTGCTGGCGGCGGTGCAGAGCGCGGCCGCCATCGCCACCTGGACGCTGGACCTGTGCACGGGTGAGGTCCGTTACGGGATGGGCTCGCAGCCGGTGTATGGGCATCCGCTGGAGAACGTGGCGACGCAGGCGGCGTTCCGCAGCATTGTGCATCCGGACTACCAGGGGCCGCTGGCTGCGACGATCGACGCGGCGCTGGTGAGCGGCGACCGCTTCACGATGGACCTGGAGGTGATTGGCGCCGACGGCCAGCCGCTGTGGGTGGAGGTGCGCGGGCAGGCCATCCTGAATGACGAGGGCGTGGCGACCACGATGCGCGGGATGGGTACGGACATCACGGCGCGCAAGCGCAGCGAGGCTGCCCTGCGGGCCAGCGAAGAACGCTATCGCGTGCTAGCCGATCTCAACCCGCAGGCCATCTGGATGGGCGATGCGGAGGGGAACATCACCTACGCCAACCAGGGCTTCCTGGCCTACATCGGGCTGACGCCGGAGAACCTGAGCGGGCTGGGCTGGCTGGAGGCCTTCGCGCCCGAGGACCGGGAGCGGGTGGTGGAGGTCTGGACGCGCTCGGTGACGACGGGCGTGGAGTACGACGTGGAGGCGCACCTGCGCCGTGCGGAGACGGGCGAGCATCGCTGGTGGCATCTGCGCGCCGCGCCGGTGCGTGATGAGGCGGGCAGGATTCTGCACTGGCTGGGCGTGGCCTACGACATCCACGACCGCAAGACCTCCGCGGAGGCGCTGGAGGCGCAGCAGGCGGAGACCGAACGGCGACGGGTCGAGCTGGAGACGATCTACAAGACGACGCCGGTGGGTATGGCGCTGCTCGACCCGGTGGAGTTCCGCTTTTTGAACTTGAATGACCACGAAGCGGAGATGCTGGGTTATCCCAAGGAGTACATCCTGGGGCGCAAGCTGAGCGAGATTGCGCCGCCCGAGAGCGTGCCGGGGCTGCAGGAGATGATGAGCCTGGTGGCGCAGGGCGCGGCGATCAAGGACCGGCTGCTGGAAGGCGCGCTGGCCGCGCGGCCGGGGGAGCACCGCGCCTGGAGCGTGAACTACTCGCCGGTGTACCGCGAGGATGGCACGATCCGGGCGATCTCGACGGCGTCGATCGAGATCACCAACCAGAAGAAGTCTGAGGCGGCGCTGATTCAAAGCGAAAAGCTGGCGGCGGTGGGACGGCTGGCCAGCTCCATCTCGCACGAGATCAATAATCCGCTGGAGGCGATCACGAACCTGCTGTACCTGGTGTCGCTCGATGCCAAGCTGCCGGAGGAGCTGAAGGTGTATGTGCACATGGCGCAGTCGGAGCTCTCGCGGGTGTCGCAGATCGCCACGCAGACGCTGCGGTTCCATCGCCAGGCGGTGGCGCCGACGCGGGTGACGGCGCAGGAGCTGGTGGATGCGGTGATCCGGCTGTACACCGGACGGCTAGCCAACTCGCATATCAAGGTGGACGCGCGCTACGACAGCGTGACGCAGATCCTGTGCTTTGAAAACGATATCCGGCAGGTGCTGAACAACCTGATTGCGAACGCGATCGACGCCATGCGCACTGGCGGGCGACTGGTGGTGCGGGCGCACGAGGTTCGCGATTATGCTGTGCTGGACGGCGCGCGCGGCGTTCGGATCACCATCGCCGATACGGGCCACGGCATGACGCCCGAGGTGTTAAAGCGGCTGTTTGAGCCTTTCTTTACCACGAAAGATCTGCAGGGCACAGGGCTCGGGCTTTGGATCTCGGCCGGCATCGTCGCGCGTCACCAGGGACGGCTGCGGGTGCGGTCATGTACAGACGCGGTGCGGCACGGCACAGTGTTCACGCTGTTCCTGCCGTGCGACGAGATGCCGGGCGAGGCCCCGCGCGACGTGATGGACTGAGGACATGCTGAAGGTGAGTGTCGCGCAGACAGGCAGCCGGATGTTCGACACACCGGCAACGATGGAGCGGGTGGAGAAGCTATGCCGAGGCGCGGCGGCGGGAGGCGCGGCGCTGCTGGTGCTGCCCGAAGCGCTGCTGGGCGGCTATCCCAAGGGGCTGACGTTCGGCACCACGGTGGGGGCGCGGAGCGAGGCGGGCCGCGAGATGTTTCTGCGTTATGCGCAGGCAGCGGTGCGCTGCCCGGGGCCGGAGACGGAGATGCTGGCGGGCTGGGCGCGGGAGCTGAGCCTGCACATCGTGGTGGGCGTGGTGGAGCGCGATGGCGGCACGCTGTATTGCTCGTCGCTGCTGTTTACGCCCGAGGCCGGACTGCGCTACAAGCATCGCAAGCTGATGCCGACGGCGATGGAGCGCATCCTGTGGGGCATGGGCGACGGCACGACCATGCAGGTGATCGAGACGCAGATCGGGCGCATTGGCATGGCGATCTGCTGGGAGAACTACATGCCGATGTACCGGCAGCATCTGTACAGCCAAGGTGTCGAGCTGTGGTGCGCACCGACGGTGGACTCGCGCGAGATCTGGCAGGCCAGCATGCGGCACATTGCCTACGAGGGACGCTGCTTTGTGCTGAGCGCCTGCCAGCGGCTTACGCGGGAAGACTGGCCGGAGGAGATGCGCGGGGCCGGCACGGGTGGTGCGGGCGCGGATGGTGCGGGCGAGGCGGGTGTCATCGAAGGTTGCAGCATGATCGTGTCGCCGCGCGGAGAGGTGCTGGCCCGGAGCGCGCCGGCAGACAACCTGATCCATGCCGAGATCGATCTTGATGACATACTGCGCGGCAAGTTCGACCTGGACACGGCGGGGCATTACAGCCGGCCGGATGTCTTCGAGCTACGAACGCGTGCGTAGCCGGTGGCTGGCGGTCATTGCTCGCGGAGCGCGCGGTCGACCTTCATCTTTTCGCGGGTGAGCGTCTCGACCATGGATTGATCGCCGCGGCGCTCGGCTTCGGCGATGGAGGTGCGCAGCTCGCGCTGGCGGCGCTCGAGGTGGCGGTGCGCGAGGGTGAGCAGCGCGTTCTCGACCTGCTCGAGCGTGCTCTGGCCTGGAGTGTGGGTGCGGATGGCGACTGAGGCGTCGGGCGAGTCGTCAGGCTGCGAGGCGAGCACCTCGGCGAGCAGGCTGCGGGTGGCGTCGTCGGGCGCGGCCTCGAGCGGGTTGGAGGGCGCGGGGGAGTGGGCCAGCGCCTCGAGCAGCGGCGCGGCGGCCATGCCGTCGTACCAGGCGGGGTTGTCGACCAGCGCGGCGGCGGCGCGCATGCGGGCTTCGTCGTGCTGGGGCAGAACCAGCGCACGCAGCAGCACGCGCTCGATCTCGTTGGCGGGTTCAAGCCGGCGGGGGCGGACGCTCGACAGGCGCGCCGCGGCAGCCTGCTTCAACTCCTGGCGCATGACGGCGGAGTCGATGCCGAGCTTTTGCGCGGCGTCGGCGGCGAACTCGTCGCGGTGCAGCGCGGAGGGCATGCGGCGGATGTGCGGCAGCAGGAAGTTCAACGCGCGGGTTTTGGCTTCGGGGGTGCGGCCGGGAAAGAGCGTGCGGGCGCGCTCGATGAGGTAGTCGGAGTGGCGGCGGGCGGTGCGCAGCGCGGCCATGTAGGCCTGGATGCCCTGCTCGCGGACGAAGCGGTCGGGGTCGAGGCCGCCTTCGAGCGCGACCACCTTGACCTCGAAGCCCTCTTCGGTGAGCAGTGCAATCGACTTCTCGGCGGCGTTGGCGCCGGCCTGGTCGGGATCGAAGTTGACGATGACGCGCCTGGTGAAGCGGCTGAGCAGGCGCGCCTGCATCTCGGTGAAGGCGGTGCCGGAGGTGGCGAGGACGTTTTTGACGCCGGCCATGTAGACCGAGATGCAGTCCATCTGGCCTTCGACGAGGATGGCAAAGTTCTCCGCGCGCATGTCCGCCTTGGCCTTATCGAGATTGAAGAGCACGTGGCCCTTGGTGTAGAGCGCGGTCTCGGGGGAGTTGAGGTACTTGGCGATAGGCCGGCCTTTGTCGTCGACCTCTTCGAGCGCGCGGGCGGTGAAGGCGATGGTCTTGCCCTGCTCGTTGGCGATGGGAAAGGTGATGCGGCGGCGGAAGCGGGCGTAGAGCGGGCCGGTGGGCTGGTTTTCGTCGTTCTTCTCGCTGGAGCTGAAGAGGCCGGAGGCGCGCAGGACCTCCTCGGCGAAGTGCGGCTTGAGCGCCTCGCGCATGGCGTTGAAGTCGTCGGGCGCGAAGCCGATGCGGAACTTCTGGATGGTGTCCGGGGTGACGCCGCGGCCGGTGAGGTACTCGCGGGCGCGGGCGGCCGGGGGAGATTTGAGAGCGGCCGAAAAGTATTGCGTGGCGGCCTCGTGGATGTCTACGAGATGACGGCGGAGGCCGGCCTCCTCGGCCTCGGCGGGGGAGGAGAACTCGCGTTTGGGCAGGGAAATGCCGGCTTTGGCGGCGACCGCGCGCACGGCCTCGGGGAATGTGATGACGTCCATCTTCATGACGAAGGTGAACACGTCGCCCTTCTCGTGGCAGCCGAAGCAATAGAAGTAGCCGTGCGTGGCGTTGACGGAGAAGCTGCCGGTCTTTTCCTTGTGGAAGGGGCAGAGGCCGGTGTAGTTCTGCGCGCCGGTCTTGCGCAACTTCACGTAGTCGCCGATGACCTTGACGATGTCTACCTGGGATTTCACGGTTTGGGCGAAGCTGTCGGGCATGGGTTGGGCGTGAGCCCTGAGCCCATTCTATTGGGTCTCGCGTGCCGCGGCTGCGCCGGCGCCAGCGGGCTCAGGTGCGCGCCTTGGGGCGGGCGGGAAGAGCGGGTCGGTCTTCTTCGACTCGACGCCGATGCCATGCTCGTAGATGAGGTTTCCGCCCAGGTGAGCGGAGGCGGAGACGACGACGAAGCCGAGTGCGCCGAGGATGCGTGCGGCGCTCCGGGAACCGCTGTTTCTGCGCTGGATGGCGGAGCCGACGAAGAGCGCCGTGGCCGCGACGTTCAGCAGCGCATGGACGGAGCCGATGCGGCGCGGGCGCGTCTGCTTGATCTCGGCCCAGTCGTTGATGCCGGAGATCGATGCTCCCGCGGCGCCTGCCAGGCCGAGGATGACGCAGGCGTCGGCCGCCTTGTCGAGCGAGCGGCTTTGGGCGATGGCGGAGAGCGCGTCGAAGACGACGGCGGCGGTCCAGGCGCCGACCGGCACGTCCGTAAGCACGGCGTGCAGAGGCTCGTGGAGCCAGGTGCCGTGCAGCGCGCGCCGGATCGCGTCGCCCGAGGCTCCGAAGCTGCGGAAGAGGGCGCGGATGGCGTCCTGCGCGGCGAGTTCGGCGGCGGAGGGAATCCAGTTCTGGCGCTCGGCGAGGCGGGCGAGCGGGTCGGCACTGCTGGAACGCGGCATGGGTTTCTCCTTTGTCCTGCGGCTTGCATCTGCCGCTTGGATGCGGGTGCGCGCTCCCGCAGTCGCCCTGGCGGCCGGACGGCGGATTGGCGTGGGTGCTATGCTCGGCGGATGAAACTCGCGCTGCTGCTGCTTGGCTTCGGGATAGCCGGTACCTGCACGGCGCAGGTGCCTGACGATGGCGGCGTGTCCTACGACAACCACGGGCAGGAGCTGCTTGAAAGCCTGGCGGTGCTGCCCCTGGCGCATGCGCCGTTCAGCCTGCAGCTCAGCACGGAGTGGTCGCGGCCGATGAACAACGGCGGCACTGTTACCGTGGTGAACTCGCGGCCGATCAAGCGGGATAGCGCCGGCCGCATCTACCAGGAGCGCTGGCTGCTTGCGCCCAGGAACACCAGTATTGTTTCGAAGATGAGCTGGATTCAAATCGCCGATCCCGTGGCCCGCACGCTGCTGGAATGCAGCGCACGAACCCATGTGTGCGACCTGGAGGACTGGCGCGGCTGGAGCGAGATCATTGCGCCGCGGCCGGACCTGGCTGCCTCGGGGCCGCTGAAGAGCGGGCGCGGCACCTACCGGCATGAGGACCTGGGCCCGGGGTTCTTCGCCGGCCTGCCGGTGCACGCTTATCGCGAGACGACGACGCTGAACCCGGGCACGATGGGCAACGATCAGCCGCTGGTGACGGTGCGGGAGTTTCGCTTCTCGCCCGAGCTGGGGCTGAACCTGAGTTCGGTGCTGGACACGCCGCAGCTTGGACGGCAGCTGTTCACGGTGACCGAGATCAGCACTGTGGAGCCGGACCCGAAGTTCTTCCAGGCGCCAGAGGGGTATCGGGTGGTGGATCGGCGGAGACCGGCTGCGACGCCGCAGTAGGGAACCGGATTGCTGGGGTAGCTGGCTAGACCACGGATTGGAGCTGGGCGAGGTGGTTGAGGTCGTGGCCGGCCATGGTTTCGAGGACCGTCTGGAAGGTCATGGTGCCGCGTTCGGGGTGGGTCATCTCGCGGGCGAGGTCGGCTTCGCTGAGGCCGCCGATGAGCTTGAGGTTCCAGGCGCGGGTGGCGCGGAGCAGCTCGAGGGCGGAGGGCAGGTCGTAGCCGGCGTAGCGTTCGGCCCAGCGATCCTGGTCGAAGGGCTGGATGGTGGGGGTGTTCTCGGCGAGGGTCTGGCGGAGGCGGAAGCTGAAGACGAGCTCGCAGTCGGCGAGGTGCGCGACGATCTGGCGCGGGCTCCACTTGAGCTTGCCGTTGAGCGGCGGCGCGATGGGGGCTTCGACCTGCTCGGGAGATAGGGCGCAGACCGCCTGATGGACGAGGCCGGGGGTGGCGGCGAGGACGGCGCGGGGGTCCTGGCCGCCGAGGCAGGTGGCGTAGGGGTTTAGCTCCATTCGAGCAAAATACCATGCTGCCGGCTTGAAGCGCTGAGGCCGGGCGCTCAGGCCGGCCGCTTACGCCCACGGGTCGTAGTCGCCGAAGGACCAGAGATGGCCTTCGGGGTCGGCGCAGGAGAAGCCGCTGCCGCCGTAGTCCTTGGCTTCAAAGTCCATGACGATGCGGGCGCCGGCGGCTTTGGCGGACTCGAAGACGGCGCGTGGGTCGGTGACGATGAGGTAGGCGGCGGAGGTGTCGCGATTGCCGACTTCATCGGGCATGACGAGGTGCTTGCTCCACTCGTTCTGGTTGGAGGCCGAGCCTAGCATGATCATGCCGTTGCCGAAGGTGAGCTCGGCGTGGCCGACGGATCCATCGGGATTGTCATAGACGGCTTTGCGCTCGAACCCGAAGGCCGACACGAGGAAGTCGATGGCCTTGTGCGCGTCTCGATAGCGCAGCGAGCGGATGATGGTGGAAGGACAGGATTTCGCGAAGCTGGCCATGGGGAAACCTCCGAACCAACGGTGCGAGCGAGGGGGCGCACAGCTCTGGCGCTTGCCCCCCTTTCTGGATGGGACCCGAAGCTTCTTACTTCTTCTTGCTCTTCCTTTTGGCTGCTGTTTCAGCCACGTTCTTCGCAGGAACGGGCGATATGACTGCAGGTTTAACGGCGGCGATGAGGGCGGCGCCGATGGGCGAGCCGAGGCCGGTGCAGGCGTCCCAGCCCGGGCCGGCGGAGAAGGCGCCGTTGTTGCCGGAGGTGATGTCGCGGAAGGCGCTCTTGGCGCCGGCGGCGTAGATGATGGGGTTGATGAAGCCGGCGGAGACTTTGTTCTGGGCGTTGGCGAGCGCGATGAGACCGGCCCAGAGCGGAGCCACGGCGGAAGTGCCGCCAATGACGAGGTTCTTGCCGTCGACGCGCACGCTGTAGCCGGTTGCGGGGTCGGCATCGCCCGCGACATCGGGCACGCCGCGGCCGCCGGCTGCGACCGTGGGTGCGGGGACGTTGGCGTTCTTCTGCCAGGTGGGCAGGGGAAAGACGTCACTGACGCCGCCGCCGGTGGCGCCTTCGTTGGACGCGGTCTCGTTCCAGACGACCTCGCTCGAGATGCTGGTGCCGGAGCCGGTGAGCTTGGTGCCGCCGCAGGCCAGGACGTGCGGGCTGGAGGCGGGGAAGTCGACGTGGTTGAGCTTGTCGGTGGTGACGCCGTCGGAGGAGCCGTTGTCGCCGGCGGCGACGGTGATGGTGATGCCGAGCGCGGCGGCGGACTGGCAGGCGGTGTCAAGCGCGGTCATGGATTGTACGGTCCAGGTGGATTCGGGGCCGCCCCAGCTGATGGAGATGACGCTGGGCTTGTTGGTCGTGTCGTGGACGGCGGTCGAGATGGCATCGATGAAGCCCTGGTCGGTGTTGGGCGCGAAGTAGACGGCGATGTTGGCGCCGGGGGCCACGGCGGCGGCGACCTCGATGTCGAGCAGGACTTCGCCGTCGGCGCTGTTGGAGTTGGTGGGGGCGTTCTTGGCCTTGTCGACCAGGACGGCCGTCAGTTTGGGCGCGGGGATGCCGAGCGTCTTGAAGTAGGCGGTGATGTCGGCGGTTTTGTAGCCGCCGCCGAGTTCGATGACGGCGATGGTCTGGCCGGTGGCTTTGGCTCCGGCGGGGAAGTCGTAGAGCTCGGCGACCTGGGGCGGGGTGTAGGAGATGTTGGTTGCGGCGTTGCTGGCGACGCCGGAGCCGCCGCGAGGGCTACGAAAGTGAGGGTGGGCCTGGGGGCGGTTGTCGAGGCCGAGCACGGCGGTGACGTGGCCGGTGAGCTCCTCGGGGAGGCAGACGGCGCCTTCGCGGACGCGGTACTTGGTGCCGTCGATGATGTGCTGCGAGAGCTTGACGCCGAAGGCCTTCTGCATGGCGGCCGCGGTGCCGGTGAGGTGCACGGTGCGGCGGCCGTTGGGCGCGAGCTGGGCGGTGAGGCCGAACTCGGCGGCGAACGCTTTCACAAGCTTGACCGAGGCAGGGTCGGGGCCGTGGCGCTTCACGAATTCGGCGCGGGAGAGACGCGAGCCGGGCTTGCCGAGGGATTCTGTCTCCACGGGAGATTTGGGCCGGACCACGACGGAGACCGTGATGGGGCCGCCGGGAGGAGGCGTGGGCGTGGGTTTGCCGGGGTGCAGGTCGGGCGCGGCCTCCGGAGAGGTAATGGATTTCTTCTCGCTGCCAGGCAGGGCGACGCGGTTCTGTGAGGCGAAACGGGCTTTAGGCGGCATGGCTAACCTCGGATGTGGTGTGCAAAGCTGGGAGCATCATCGCACCTTTTCTGCGCGCTGCGTGTAGATGATGACGAGACGCATTGCAGGGTATATGAGAATGAATTGCCGTGCGGTGTCAAGCATGAACCGCGGGGTGCGCCTGCGCATCAGAACAGAGGCACCTGGAAGAGGAAAGAGAGATTCATGGCGGAAGCACGGAGCATTGTTGTCGGTATCGACCTGGGCACGACGAACTCGCTGGTGGCGTATATGGAGGGCGATGCGCCGGTGGTGATCCCGGGCGAGGACGGCGAACGGCTGGTGCCGAGCGTGGTGGCGTGGACGGAAGACGGGGTGAAGGTGGGGAACGCGGCGCGGACGACGCTGATGACGGACACGGGCGCGGCGGTGTACTCGGCCAAACGGCTGATGGGCAGGGATCTGGACGACGTGCAGGAAGAGCTGAAGCTGTTTCCGTTTCGGCTGGCGGAGGGCGCGAAGGCAGGAGAGGTTCTGCGGCTGAATGTGGGCGGGCTGACCATGACGCCGCCGGAGATCTCGGCTTACGTGCTGCAGCAGCTGAAGAAAAATGCGGAGAGGTTCTTTGGCGCGGCGGTGACGAGGGCGGTGATCACGGTGCCGGCTTACTTCAACGATGCGCAGCGGCAGGCGACCAAGGATGCGGGGCGGATCGCCGGGCTGGAGGTGCTGCGGCTGGTGAACGAGCCGACGGCGGCGGCGCTGGCGTATGGGCTGGACAAGAGCAAGGACGGAGTGATCGCGGTCTACGACCTGGGTGGCGGGACGTTCGATATTTCGATATTGAAGCTGCACGAGGGGATCTTCGAGGTGATTGCGACCGGCGGCGATACGCACCTTGGCGGGGACGATATCGACAACCTGCTGATCGCCATTGGGCTGGACGATATAGCGGGCGACCTGAAGCAGGATGTACGGGGGAATCCTGAGGTGGTGCAGGCAGTGCGGAAGGCGGTGATCGAGGCCAAGATCGCGCTTTCGAGCCAGGAGAGCGCGCGGCTGGCGGTGCGGCTGCCGAGCGGCGACGACTACGCGCGGGAGATTTCGCGGACGCAGTTTGAGGAGCTGATCGCGCCGGTGATTGCCAGGACGGTAGGGCCGGTGAAGCAGGCGCTGAAGGATGCGGGGCTCGCGCCGGAGCAGATCGATGAGGTGGTGATGGTGGGGGGCTCGACGCGGATCCCGGCGGTGCGGCGGCTGGTCGCGGACTTGTTTGGCGTGGAGGCGCGCGGCAAGACGCTGCATACAGAGCTCAATCCGGACGAGGTGGTGGCGCTGGGCGCGGCGGTGCAGGCGGGGATTTTGTCGGGCGCGGCTGCTGGTTCGGCGCTCGATGATTTGCTGCTGCTGGATGTGACGCCGCTCTCGCTGGGAATTGAGGCGCTGGGCGGCGTGGTGGCGAAGATCATTCAGCGCAACTCGACCATACCTGCGAGTGCGACCGAACACTTTACGACCGGGGTGGACGGGCAGACAAACGTGGCGATCCACGTGGTGCAGGGCGAGCGGGAGCTGGCCAAGGATTGCCGGTCGCTGGCGCGGTTCGATCTGAAAGGCATCCCGCCGATGGTGGCCGGGCTGCCGCGGATCGAGGTGAAGTTTCTGATCGATGCCAACGGGATCTTGAAGGTGTCGGCGCGCGAGCAGCGGAGCGGAAAGGAAGCCGAGATCGACGTGAAGCCAACGTACGGGCTAACCGATGAACAGGTGGAGACGATGATTCTGGACTCGTTCGACAACGCGGAAAAGGACATCACGGAGCGGCAGGTGATCGAGGCGAAGAACGAGGCGCAGACGATCCTAGAAGCGGTGGAAAAGGGCAAGAAGACGCCGGCGTGGTCGCAGCTTTCGTTCTCGGAGATCGAGTTCATCGAGGCCGGGATGGATGAGCTCAAGGCGTCGGTGCGGGGCGGGGATTACAGGATCATCCGGCAGGGGATCGAGCGGCTGGACAAGGCAACGCGGCGGTTTGCCGAGCTGATGATGGACGCCGCTGTCGGCGGGGCGATGAAGGGCCAGACGATGGCCGCCGCCGGAGAAGAGATGGGCAAAGGACTGGGGGCGGCGCCCAGCGCTCCGCATGGGTTCGCGAAGGCGGACGTGCAGGAGGGCGAGGAGTTGCCGGAGGGCGAGCAGTCGTCGGAGGGCGACGAGACGCCGGGGGAGCTGACTGAGGATTAGGCGGCGACGGCGACGCGCGCGGCGAGCGTGGTGGGTTCGGGGATCGGCAGGCCATCTTCCAGGAGGCCAGCGATGTGGATGGAGATTCCGTCGCGAATTAACTGCTCAGCTTCTTCAAAGGTGTCGCCGACTACGCCTAGTCCGGGAAGATCGGGAGCATAGGCACCCCAGCCGCCGTCGTTCGTAGCTTCGTAGATCACGGTGTACTCGCGCATAGGTTACTCCAAGCCCGCTTGCTTCAGAATACTCTTGCGCGTGCCTTCCGGAACATCTTGGCTAGGCTTCCCAGCTATGGTGACGCGACCAGGCTTCACAGGATGTTTGTACTGCCCGTGACTACCAACCATTTTGTGCAATCGCCAACCGTCTTGCTCAACTTCTTTGATGATCTCTCGAAATTTCACCGCCGCTCCACCTCGAGCGGACAATAGAGGCTGATTGCGGGGCCGTCAAGCTATCTCCTCTGTCTAGGCGGAGAAGCTGGAGCCGCAGCCGCAGGATTTTGTCGAGTTGGGATTGATGAAGTTGAAGCCCTGGCGCATCAACGTTTCTTCAAAGTCGAGGACCATGCCGGCGAGGTACAGGAAGCTCTTGGGGTCGACGAAGATGCGGACGGGCTGGGCGCCGGAGGGATCGTTGGGCGTCTCAATGCCGGCGCCGAAGACGAAGGTGCGGTCGCGCTCGCGGGGCTGGGTATCGAAGCGGATATTGTAGGAGAGGCCGGAGCAGCCACCGCCGGTGATGCCTACCCGCAGGCCGCCCTGCGAGGGGCTGATGCCCTCTTTGGCCATGGCGACCCGGATGCGCTTGAGGGCGTTCCTGGTGATCTCGATGGCCTGCCTGGCGCGGGGCTGCTGGCCCTCGGCGGTGAGCAGGGTCATACCGGCGAGGGGGTCTTTTTGTGCCGGCTGCGCCGCCTGGGCAGACGCCTGCATGGCCTTCGAAGTTTCGGTTTGTAGGGTGACCATAGACATGGTTGATAGCGAAGAGCTAACGCGAGGAACCCCACGATACCATTCGGACCTGGTGGTCCTCAGGGTGAGCATGGGGTACCCGTGGAGTCGATTAGTGGGCGGCGGCTACGGTCGCGGTGGCTTCCTCGCCGACGTGGTTCTTCTTCTTCCAGTCGCCGATCGCGGCGCGGATGGCGTCCTCCGCCAGGACGCTGCAGTGGATCTTGACCGGCGGCAGCGCAAGCTCTTTGACGATGTCGGTGTTGGAGATGGTGAGGGCCTCGGCGATGGTCTTGCCCTTGACCCACTCTGTGGCGAGCGAGCTGGAGGCAATGGCCGAGCCGCAGCCGAAGGTCTTGAACTTGGCGTCCTCGATGACTTGGGTTTCAGGGTTGACGCGAATCTGAAGGCGCATGACGTCGCCGCACTCCGGGGCTCCCACGAGCCCGGTGCCCACCTGGTCCGAGTTCTTGTCCATCTGCCCGACGTTGCGGGGATTGCTGTAATGATCGACTACCTTGTCGCTGTATGCCATGGGGTTCTCCTGAATCTGTCTGTTTAGATGATACTCGCTGACAGGAGGGTGCGCCAAGGCGGTTTTAGGCGACGGACGGCAACGGGCTGCGGCGTGAACCCGCCTATACCTTTACCTCCCAACCCTTCTCGTACTCGCGTCCCCAGAGCTTCATGGCTTCGGGATCGTTGAGGATGTGGCCGGTGGCGGTGTCGAGGCGAAGCTCGCGATTGACGCGCCAGGCGATGTTGGAGTGCTGCACCATGGTGACGGAGACGTTGGCGATCTCGATCGGCGAGTGCAAGGGCTCGCCGCTGCGGATGGCGGCGATGAGGTTGGCGAAGTGGGCATCGGTCATGGTGTCGCGGCCGATGAGGTCGCCGGTCGAAGAGGATTTGCCCTGCTTGAACTCGTCGGTCTTCTTGCCGTTCAGGTCGTAGACCTCGTAGCCGGCGCGGTCGATGATGACGCTCCCGGTGGTGCCGTGCAGGGCGACGCCGCGCTCGCGGTTGTAGCGTGGCATGTTGTTGCAGCAGCGGCCCTCCCAGGTGATGAGCGCGTCGGGATATTTGTAGGCGGTGTCCATGGTGTCGTAGAACTGCCAGTCGTCCTTAAAGGCGTAGCGGCCGGCGGACGAGGTGACGGAGTCGGGGTAGCCGACGCCGAGCAGCCAGCGCGCCACGTCGACCTCGTGGGTGCCGTTGTTCAGGCTTTCGCCCGTGCCGTAGCGGAAGAGCCAGTGCCAGTTGTAGGGGTGGATGTTGTCCTTGTAGGCGCTGCGCGGCGCGGGCCCCTGCCAGAGATCCCAGTTGAGCGTTGGGGGCGGCGGGGTAACGTTGCCGGTGCCCATGGACTTGCGGTTGTTGGTGTACCAGGCGTCGGCGAAGTAGGCCTTGCCGATCACGCCCTCCTTGACCATCTGCACCATCTTGATGGTGTGGGGCGAGGAGCGCTGCTGATCGCCGACCTGCACGAGCTTGCCGTACTTCTTCTGCGCTTCGATGAGCAGCTCGCCCTCGCGCGGATTGTGGCTGGAGGGTTTTTCGCAGTAGGCGTGCTTGCCGGCTTTGAGCGCGAGGACCGCCATGGGCGCGTGCCAGTGGTCGGGCGTGGCAATGGTGAGGACGTCAACGTCCTTCGCATCGAGCGCGCGGCGGAAGTCGCCCTCGCGTTTCGGAGCGTAGCCTAGCTCCTTGTCAGCCTGCGGCCCGACGGTATCGAGTATGTGTGAGTCCACGTCGCAGATATAGGTGACGCGCGCCTTGTCGCTGTTGTTGGCCAGCGCGGAGAGATGCGCCTTGCCGCGGCCGTTGAGCCCGGCGATGGCGAAATTGACGCGGTCGTTGGCGCCGGCGATCTGGGAGTAGGCCTTGGCGGTCAGGGGCGCGGCCGAGGAAAGAGCGGTGCCGGTGGCGGCGATGGCGAGATTGGAGTTGAAGGTTCGGCGGCTGATCATGGGGTCTCCGGGGGCGCGAACGAAGGATACATCCGGAGAACGAAGATCGTCCAGTGTGCGAACTATTGGTGGCGGAGGCGGTGAAGGGAAGAACTCGGGTGTCCGCGGTCGATGACGGGCGCGACCGGTGCTGACCCCACCTGTACTGACCCCACCTATACTGACAGGGAGAGCCGAGCCGCCGCCTGGTGATCCACACGGCCTCGCTGGCACGTGGGTTCTGGAGAGAGATGAAAGTTCGCGGTGGGCAGCAAGAGGGCAGGCCAGGTCTGGGCGGCGGACGCGTGTGGGTGACCATAGCGGCGGTGCTCTGTTTTCTGTACGGCGTGGCGTTTACGTTGAACGTGCATCCCATTGGCGATGGCCTGTGGTTCTGGTATGGGCGGCTATACCGGGAGCACCATCTGCTGTATTCCGGGATGCACCTGCCGCTGCAGCCCTTGTTCGTGCTGCTGACGGCGTGGACGCAGAGCCTGTTTGGCGTGAGCTGGCTGGCCTCCAAGCTGCTGGCCTTGGTGCAGCTGGGCGGCTTCTGCCTGGGGCTTTGGCTGCTTGCGGTGCGGGTTAGTTGGACGGATGGGCAAAGAGCGTTGCTGCTGGGCGCGGCCTTCGTCTTTACCCTGACGTCAAGCATCTTCCGTTTCGATGATTACCACATCACGAACACGTGCTTCGTCGTGTTCTCGCTCTATCTCCTGCTGCTGGTTGGAGACCGGGTGGAGAGCAGGTCTGGGCTTTGGTGCAGTGCCTTGCCGGGTGTTCTGGCTGGGCTTTCGCTTTCAAACCGTTTGAATGATGGAGCGACGCTCTTTGCGGCCTCTGGTTTTGTATTGTGGTTCGCCGCGCGCCGGTTTCGCTGGACGGCCATGGCATTGTTTGCGGCGGGAACCGCGGCAAGCTTCGCCGGAGTGATCCTGCTTACGGGTGACAGCTTTCGCGAGTGGAGGCTCGACACGATTGTTCGTGCGTCGGCCATCAAGGGAGGTACCGGGAGCGTTCTGAAGGGACCGCTTCACTTCCTGAAATGGCAGCTCCGGTTCAACCTGCTGAAGCCCGAGACGATAGTGCAGGGCTTGCTTGTGGGTCTGTTTGTCACGTGCGTGGCGGCACTGTGGATGGACCGAAGACGCTCCGCGTACGCGGCTGGCTGGAGGCGCTGGGCAGCGGGGTTCTTGCTGGCGATCGTGGTGATTGCGGCCTGGCGGCAGCGGGGAATGAACTGGCCGAACCAGGCGATTGGCGCCTATGGGATGGTCTTCGCGCTTTGGCTGGCGACCTGGATGCTATGGCGCGCGGCTCGCAGGTTGCGCAAGGGCGCGGGAGCGGAGGTTGAGTGGCGCGAGACGTTGCTGATGTTTCCTTTGCTCCAGATCATTGCGTGCGGGATGACGTCGCGGTCGACGAACGAAGGCGTGTTTGAAGTGCTTGGTCTGTTCCTACTGGTGCTGCCATTGTCGGCGCCCTGGCTCTTCCGGCGGGAAGCGGGAAGGGTGGCGCTGGCAGTGGCGGCGTGCGTCATGATCTGCTCCGGAGTGATTGCGAAGAGTATGTATCCCTATGCGTGGCACCACTTCAAGGATCGTGCGATGTTCGTGGATCGTGTGTGGTACCGGCACCCGATCTACGGAGAGATGTACATCGAACGCGATCAATTGCAACTGGTGAAGACGATCTGCGCGACGATAAACAAGGACGGAACGCCAACGGGGCTGCTCGAAATCACAAATCCTTATGCGAACTGGTTCTGCGATGTCCCACCCTGGCACGATTACGTTCAGACCTGGTTCGACACGGTGAGCCGGGCCACCATGGAGGAGTTGATCGCAGCGGTGAAGAGCGAGCCGCCACCTTGGATCGTCTACCAGCGCACGCTGGATACGATGGAGATGCACGAGGTGCTGTACAACGGGGGCAAGCCCTTGCCGCACCACGAACTGGACCAGCTCATCATGCAGAAAGTAGCGAACGGAGAGTGGAAAATCGAGTACAGAGAATGGTTCCAGACTGGTGATTGGATGGTGATCCGGACGGCGCCGGCGGTGCGTGCTTCTATGAAGTAGAGGTGTCCAGCGCGCGTGCTCAGGGTGAGGGGCAGCGGATCAAGGCTTCTGCACGTCGCAGAGGAATTCAGTCGCTGGGTTGGAGCGACTCGAGCAGGGCGCGGGTTTCAGAGAGCACGTCTTCGGCTTTGGCGGAGGTGAGAGGCCAACGCAGGATCCCTTGCGGGGTGAACTGCGCGCCGCGCTTGGCGTTGCGGCCGACGAGCTTCATCAGCATGCCGGGGTCGACCGAGGCGTGAGCAAGATCGTTCGACTCGGCGGAGTCTGGAGCGGCGAAGCGGAGGTGCAGCATCTCGACGAAGGTCTTGATGGGGCGCTTGCGGTCGGCGGGGTTGGGGAGCTCGACCTGGGTGCGCTTGCGATCGAGCTGGGCGATGCCGAGCTGCTCGCACTTGAGGCGGAGCTCGCCCGCGGCGAGCAGGTTCAGCACGGATTCAGGCGGAGCGCCGTAGCGGTCGTGCAGTTCGCTGCGGACGTCGTCGATGGCGGCTTGGTCGAGTGCGCCGGCGATTCGTTTGTACATGCGCAGCCGCTGGTTCTCTTCGGGGATATAGCCGGAGTCGATGCGCACCGAGATGCCGAGGTTGAGGACGGTGGTGGCGTGTGCGGGCTTGTCGCCTTCGCCCTTGAGCTTGTTGACGGCTTCCTCCAGCATGGAGGTGTAGAGCTCGAAGCCGATAGCCTCGATGTGTCCGGACTGCTCGCCGCCGAGCATGTTGCCGGCGCCGCGCAGCTCGAGGTCAAGCGCGGCGATTTTGAAGCCGGCGCCGAGGTCGGAGAACTCCTTGAGCGCGGCCAGGCGGCGGCGGGCGATCTCGGTGAGCTGAGTGTCGGGCGGGATGAGCAGGTACGCGTAGGCGCGGCGATTGCTGCGGCCGACGCGTCCGCGAAGCTGGTAGAGCTCGCTGAGGCCGTGGCGGTCGGCGCGATTGACGATGATGGTGTTGGCGAGCGGAATGTCGAGGCCGTTCTCGATGATGGAGGTGGCGACCAAGACGTCGTATTCATGGTTCATGAAGGCGAGCATGACGCGCTCGAGCTCGGCCTCCGGCAGCTGGCCATGGCCGATGGCGATGCGCGCGGACGGCACAAGTTCACGGATCTTGGCGGCGAGCTCATAGATGGTTTCCACGCGGTTGTTGACGAAGTAGACCTGGCCGCCGCGCTCGAGCTCCATCTCGATGGCGGTGCGGACGAGCTTCTCATCGAACTTGGCGACGATGGTCTGGATGGCCATGCGGTCCTTGGGCGGCGTCTCGATGACGGACATATCGCGCAGGCCCATCAAAGACATGTGCAGGGTGCGCGGGATGGGCGTGGCCGACATGGCGAGCACGTCGATCGAGGTGCGCATGGACTTCAGGCGCTCCTTGTGGCGCACGCCGAAGCGCTGCTCTTCATCGACGACGAGCAGACCGAGGTCCTGGAATTTGAGCCTCTGGGCAAGGATGGCATGGGTACCGATGAGGATGTCGACTTTGCCCGCCTCCACCTGCTCGACGATTGCGGTCTTCTCCTTGGCGGTGCGGAAGCGGGAGAGCATTTCGACGCTGACGGGGAAGTTGGCGAAGCGGCGCTTGAAGGACTCGAAGTGCTGGAAGGAGAGGACGGTGGTGGGGGTGAGCACGGCGACCTGTTTGCCGTCCTGCACGGCCTTGAAGGCGGCGCGCATGGCCACTTCGGTCTTGCCGTAGCCGACATCGCCGCACAAGAGGCGGTCCATGGGTTGGGGCGATTCCATGTCGGACTTGATGTCCTTGATGGCGGCGAGCTGGTCGTCGGTTTCGGTGAAGGCGAAGGCATCTTCAAACTCGCGCTGCAGGTTGTTGTCGGACGAGAAGGCGTAGCCGACCGCGGCCTTGCGCGCGGCGTAGAGCTTGAGCAGCTCCGCGGCCATATCGGCCATTGCCTTTTTGACGCGCGCCTTGGTCTTGGTCCAGGCCTGCGAGCCGAGCTTGTTCAGCACGGGCGCTGGTCCGGTCTCGGTGGAGCGGTACTTCTGGATGAGGTCCAGGCGGGTGAGCGGGACGTAGAGCTTGGCGCCCTCGGCGAATTCGAGGATCATGAGCTCGAGCGTGTTGCCGTTGTCTTCGTCGATGGTGCGCAGGCCGCAGTACTGGGCGATGCCGTGCTCGACGTGCACGACGTAGTCGCCGACGGCCAGGTCGCGGAAGTCGGAGATGAAGGCGGAGGTCTTGGACTTGCGCGTGGCCGGCCGCGCGGCGATGTCGGCTTCATCGGTGAGGTCGTTGGCGCCGAAGATGACGATCTGGCGCGCGCTGGCTTTTTCAAGGTCAAGGATCTGCACGCCGTTGGCGATGGGCACGCGCACGATGACCGGCGTGCCGGTGGCGCCGGCGAGGTAGCTCGATTCGGAGTAGATGGTTTCGGAGCCGGCGCTCATGTTGCGCGAGCCGAGCCGGTAGGGGACGCGGTACTCCTGCAGCAGGCCGGCCAGGCGCTCGACCTCGCCCTGGTTGGGCGCGGTGAGGATGACACGGGCGTCCTGCTTGACGAGCGAGTTGACGGCGTCAATCAGCGCCGGGATGGCTCCGTGGAAGCGCATTGTGGGGCGGGTGGCGAAGTCGATTTCAGAGAGGCCGCTGCGGTCGGCGTCGAGCACGTCGACTGCGCCAAGCTGGTCAAGATCTGCGCCGGCAAAGCGCTGCAGCGCGTCATCGAGCGCCCACGGCGAAAGATAGATGTCGTCGGGGCGGATGAGAGTGCCGATGCCGGAGCGATCGTGGCGCTGCTCGACCTTGTTCCACCAGCGCTCGCCCTGGTTGCGGATCATGGCGGGCTCTTCAATAAAGACGCGCGTCTGCGGTCCGAGCAAGTCGAGCAGGGTGCTGCTGGCGCCGGCCACGGGCGCGAAGAACTCCCAGCCAGGGAAGACGGTGGCTTCGCCGGTCCGGGTGGCTACGTGGGTCTGGAGCTCGGCGGGCGTCTCGCCGCCTTCCAGCTCGGCCGCGGCCGCGGTTCCGCTGCGGGTGAGCCGGGCGTTGATGGCCTGGAGAACTTTTTCCGTGATGGGGATCTCGGTGAGCGGAAGCAGCAGCGCGGAGTCGAGCGAGGACTGCGAGCGCTGGGTCTCGGGATCGAACTTACGAATGGATTCGATCTCGTCTCCGAAGAAGTCGATTCGGACGGGCCGGTCCATTTCGGGCGAGTAGACGTCGAGGATGCCGCCGCGCAGGGTGAGCTGGCCGGGCATCTCGACCACGTCGACGCGGGTGTAGCCGACCGAGAGCAGGTGCTCGACGAGCATGTCGGGCAGGTACTCCTCACCGGTGCGCAGGGTGAGCGCGAGCGCGGAGTAGAAGTCGGAGTGGAAGAGCTTGAGGCAGGCGGCCTCGATGGGCGCGATGACGAGGCGAACGGGGTGCTCGGCGCGGGCGCCGGAGGCGATCTTCCAAAGGGTGGCAGCGCGGGTCTCCTGGATCTCCGGATGAGGCGAAAGGTTCTCAAAGGGCAGCACGTCATGCGCGGGCAGGCGCACGATGCTGGCCGGCGAGAGCGCGCCGGTGAGGTCGCAGGCGGCGAGCACGGCGTGGTGGAGCGCCTCGGCGGCCTTGTTGTCGGCGACGAGCACGAGCGCGGGGGCGGACGAGGCCTGCACGAAGAACGGCAGGTACAGCGCCCGCGCGGTGAAGGTGAGGCCGGCGATGCGGCGCCGGGCGTTTCCGCCGACAGAGCCATGCTCGAGGTGGCGGCGGGCGCGGTCGAAGGGATCGGAGTGTTTGAGGTCGGCGAGCAACTCGCGGACGAAGGGCAGGATCATCGCTGGCTTAAGTTTACCTTTCCGTCAGCGGATGGTGTTTGGGCACTGCCGCCGGAGCGGGAGACTTGGCCGCAGGTTGGTGCGTCCATGTAAACTCAGCCCACCGTTGTACCTGGTGCAGTTCCGGCGTGCAGACTCTTCTGCCTTGGCCGGCATGGCGACGAGACCGAGTGTGATCGAGGCGAGTGAGATGAAGAGAATTCTGCATGTGGCAAGCGTGGCGGTCTGTGGCGTAGTGTTCGGGGCGGTGATGACCGGTTCGGCGCAGGCGCAGGCGACCACCTACCAGAAGCCTTCGCCGGCGATCGAGCAGCTGCTGGACGCGCCGCGGACGCCGGAGGCGCGGCTCTCGCCGGACCGCAAGACCATGCTGATCGAGCAGCCGGCGACGTTTCCCACGATCGCCGATGTGGCGCAGCCGCGGTACCGGCTGGCGGGGCTGCGGTTCAATCCCAAGGTGAGCGGGCCAAGCGTGGAGCAGTATTCGATTGCGCTGAGCCTGCAGCCGGTGGGCGGCGCGGTGAAGCCAATTGGCGGGCTGCCGGCGAAGCTGAAGCTGACCAATGCGATGTGGTCGGCGGATTCGAAGCACGTGGCGTTCGTGCAGCGCAGCGACGCGGCTGGAAGCGCCGGGCTCGAATTGTGGGTAGTCGATGTCGCCGAGGCGCGCGCGCATCGTGTCGGCACCGTGCATCTTGATGCGGTGCTGGGGCGCAATCCGTGCGAGTGGCAGCCGGACGACGCTTCGCTGCTGTGCAAGGTGATCCCTGTGCCGCGGGGAGCGGCGCCTGTGGTGAGCGACGTTCCCACCGGGCCGGACGTCTCCGAGAACCTGGGCAAGGTGACGCCCGCGCCGACCTACGAGGACATGCTGAAGAGCGCGGATGATGAAAACATCTTCGAGTACTACGGCACCTCGCAGTTGGCGATTGTGCCGTTGACCGGCGCGGCAAGAATGCTGCCGGTCAAGGGCATGCTGGACAGCGTGACGACCTCGCCCGACGGGAAGTACGCGCTTGTCTCGATGCTGCACCGGCCGTTCAGCTACACGGTTCCGGCGCAGCGGTTTCCAATGAAGACCGAGATCGTGACGCTGAAGACAGGTGCGGCGAAGGTCATGCAGGATCGTCCGCTGGTCGATAACCTTCCCATCTCGCGCGATGCGGTCGAGCCCGGCCCGCGCGACTACCAGTGGCGCAGCGACGCGCCCGCGACGCTGGTGTGGGTGGAAGCAGCCGACGGCGGGCTGCCCAAGAAAGACGCGACGGTGGCCGATCGCGTCTTCGCGCTGACGGCGCCGTTTGATGGCCAGCCGACCATGATCTATGAGGCTCCGCTGCGGCTTGCGCGCGGCGGCTTTCCGGGCGCGGGCCGCGGCATCGAGTGGGGCAACGATCACCTCGCGATCGTGAACGAATCGCGCTTCTCCGACCGCAAGTCGATGCTTGTGGCGTTCGATCCGTCGGCGCCGGGCAGCGGCATCAGGACGCTCTATGCGGGCTCGTCGCAGGACCGCTACGGCAACCCGGGCCGCCCGATGACGGTCGAGAACGCCAGCGGCAAGATGGTGCTGAAGCTGACCGCCGATGGCCAGGGCGTCTACTTCGTCTCGCCGGGTGCTTCGCCGGGCGGCGACAGGCCGTTCGTGGCGGTGATGCCGCTGGTCAGCGGCAAGGAGAAGATCCTTTACCGCTCCAGCGACCCGTATTACGACGATCCGGTGGCGTTGCTTTCGGACGACAAGGTGCTGATCCGGCGCGAGAGCCAGACGCAGTCGCCGAACTACTTCGCGGCGGCGTTCACGGGCGGCGAACCGGTGGCGCTGACGACTTTTCCGGCGCGCTACGCCGGCATCAAGCTGCCCACGCGGACGCAGCTGAAATACAAGCGCAACGACGGCGTGGACCTGACCGCCACGCTGTGGCTGCCGGCCGGCTACGACAAGAGTCTGGGCCCGCTGCCGACGTTGATGGAGGCGTACCCGGCGGAGTTCAAGACGCGCGACTCGGCCAGCCAGGTGAGCGGATCGCCCAATCGCTACCCGTCGTTCGGCGGCGGTTCGCATGTCTACCTGGTGCAGGCGGGCTATGCGATCCTGGATAGCGCCACGATCCCGATCATCGGCGAGGGCGACCAGCAGCCGAACGATTCGTACGTGGAGCAGCTCGTGGCCGGGGCCAAGGCGGCCGTCGATGAGGGCGCGTCGCTTGGAGTGGTGGACCCGAAGCGAGTGGCGGTGATGGGTCACAGCTACGGCGCCTTTATGACGGCGAACCTGCTGGCGCACACCGACATGTTCCGCGCCGGCATCGCGGAGAGCGGAGCCTACAACCGTTCGCTGACGCCGTACGGCTTCCAGAACGAGGAACGTACCTACTGGCAGGCACCCGAGCTCTACACCAAGATGTCGCCCTTCAGCTACGCGGACAAGATCAAGACACCGATCCTGCTGATCCACGGCGAGGCGGACGACAACACGGGCACGTTCCCCATCCAGAGCGAGCGCTTTTACGCGGCGCTGAAGGGCCAGGGCGCAACGGTTCGGCTGGTATTTCTGCCGCTGGAGCCGCATGCCTACGGCGCGCTCGAAACCAAGCAGCACGTGCTGTGGGAGATCGAGCGCTGGATGGACACCTACGTGAAGCCGGAGGTCTCGCCGCTGAAGAAGGGGGCGGAGTAAACGGGCTACACCGTGACCACGATCTTGCCGATCTGCGCGTTGGACTCCATGTAGCGGTGCGCCTCGACGATCTGCGCCAGCGGGAAGGTGCGGTCAATGCGCGGCTTGAAGTCGCCCGCGACGATGTGGTCGTAGATGTACTTCTCGGCTTGCGTGCGCAAGGCCGCGTCGCTGACGACCTCGAAGAGGGTGTAGCCCTTGAAGGTGAGGTGCTTGCTCAGCGCGATGAAGAGCGGGAGCGGGGTGGGCGCGCTGGCCAGTGCGCCGTAGAGGAAGATCTGGGCCATGGGCGCGGCGGCTTTGGCCAGCGCTTCCACACCGGGGCCGCCCACGGGGTCGAAGATGATCCGCGCGCCATTGCCGCCGGTGATCTCCATGACACGCGCGGGGAGGTCTTCCTCGTCGGTGACGATGACGTGATCTGCCCCCAGCGAGAGCAGCTCATCTTTCTTGGCCGCGGTGCGCGTGGTGGCGATGGCGACTGCGCCCTCGGCATGAGCGATCTCGATGGAGGCGAGACCGACCGAGCTCGAGGCGGCAGGGATGATCACGAAGTCGCCCTGGCCCAGCTTGCCGAAGTGCACCAGCGCGCCCCAGGCGGTCATGTACTGCATCCAGATGCTGGTGCCTTCCTCGGGAGAAAGCTGCGGCGGGTATTCGGCCAGCGAGTAGGCGGGCACGATCGCGACTTCGCCATACACGCCGTACTTGTCGAGCGGGAAAGAAGGCACGGTGGATACGGCTTTGCCGAGCAGGCCGGGGTCGACTTCGGATCCGATCGCTTCTACCGTGCCCGAGGCCTCGTAACCGATCTTCGAAGGTAACTTTGGTGTAACCATATATCTGCCCAGGCGGAAGGCTACCTCGGCGCGGTTCAGTCCTATGGCCTGAACGCGCAAGCGGACCTCGCGGCGCCGGGCTCTGGGAGCGGCATGTCTTCCAGTTGGAGCACGTCCGCGCCGCCGGTCTGGTGGAAGCGGACGATCTTGACCGTAGAGGGAGCGGCCGGGCTGGAGGAGGAGTTGGCGAGGCTGGACTGTTCGGCTGCGGATGGAGTGGTCTCAGGCATGGTTTCTGTTCCTCGGCTATTCGATTCCGGGGCGAACGCGCGGGGTTCATCGCTTCCTGATTGCGGTTCCCGGTTGCGGCCCACGAGTTCCGGTCCCGACCCCGTGTCAGATACCCCTCCCGGCTTTCCGGGGCTGGCGCAGGTCAACGTCCTGGCTCCGGACTATTCCCCGGTTCACATCGCAAGCAGCGTCATGTATTCTCGTCGAGGCCTGGAGTTGATCCTGAACTCCTTGCTAGGCATTCCTGCATCACAGACATTACAATCAGCGGGAACGGGACATCAACCTGCTGTATTATCGTCCGATACCTGACGCGCTTTTCCTTCAAGGAGAAATACGCCCCATGAATTTGAATGCAAGAGTCCCGGCAGTAGCCGCTCTGATGGCTTTTTTTCTGATGTCCGCCACGGGCTGTAAGCACCTTATTGCCAACGACCAGATTAACAAGGGCGTCGCTGCCTTCAAGAATGCCCGCTATGAAGAGGCGGAGAACCACTTCCAGAAGGCGATCGCTGAGGATCCGAACAATCCCAACCCGAGGCTTTACCTGGCCACCACGTACGCCTCGCAGGTGGTCCCCAATCTTACGTCCGCGGACAACATGAAGGTCGCGCAGAAGGCGCTGGATGGGTTCCAGGAGGTGCTGCGGGAGGATCCGAACAACGTGAACGCGCTGCGACAGATCGCGTCAATCGACCGCAATATCGGCAAGCCCGAGGAAGCCAAGGAATACGAAAAGAAGGTTATCGCGCTGGCGCCCAACGACTCTGAAGCCTACTACACGGTGGGCGTGGTGGACTGGATTCAGGCCTATAAGAACGCCATCACCGAGTTGAAGAGCGAGGGCCTCGAGGACAACATCAACGGCAATTTCAAGATCAGCAAGCCGGGCTGCGCCAAACTCGTACAGGAGAATCAGCCGCTGGTCAGCGAAGGCATGCAGTATCTGCAGAAGGCTATCGATATCGACTCCACGTACGACGCCGCGATGACTTACATGAGCCTGATGAGCCGCCGCAAAGCGGACCTGGAGTGCGGCAACCCGGAAGCGGCCAAGGCTGACCTGGCTGCCGCCGACATGTGGGCGCAGCGCGTGATGGGCGCACGCAAGGAGATTGAGCGCCGCAAGGAAGCCAAGGAACACGGCGTCACCCAGTAAGCGCCGAAGATGCAGCGCAAGAGGCCCCCGGCGTTGCGGGGGCCTTTTGCTTTGTCGCGGGCCATATGGCGGCTTTAGCTTCAAGCGCCGCGGGCATTTCTTTCTGCTTGCATCTACCCGGTCTGCGGCTACAATCTCGGCTATACCTTTCAGGAGTCTTCGGCATGTCGAACGATGTCGCAGTCAGCCCAGCCACCAGTTCACCTGGCCTCAGCCAGGCGGAGCGCGTGATTGATGTCTTTGTCGCGCCCTCGAAGACGTTTACGGACATCCTGGGCAATACCAGCTGGTGGCTCCCGCTGATCCTGATGGTGCTCGGCTCGCTGGCCTCGGCCTGGGTGGTGCAGCACCAGGTGGGGTTCGATCGCGTGAATGAGAACCAGATACATTCCAGCCCCAAGCAGGAAGACGCGTTGAACCAGCTCAGCCCGGAGGACCGTGCCGCGCGCATGGCCATCGGGGCCAAGATCACCGGGTACATCAGCTATGCGGTGCCCGTCGTGCTGGTGATCGGCTTCGCGTTCTATGCGCTTATTCTGTGGGCTTCGTTCAACTTCATCCTGGGCGCGCAGACGACCTTTGGCCAGGTCTTCGCCACCTGCTTTTACGCCTCGCTGCCCTATCTGCTGCTGAACCTGCTGCTGATTGTGACGCTCTACTTCGGCGGCAATGCCGAGGCCTACGACTATAAGAACCCGGTCGGCACCAACCTGGGCTACTATCTCACCGATGCTTCGCCCTGGCTGCGCGCGCTGCTGGCCCGCCTCGACATCATCCAGCTCTGGACCCTGGGCCTGGTGATCTATGGCATGTCGATCATCTCCAGGAAGACGATTGCGCAGTCGGCGACGGTCGTGCTCGGCTGGTGGCTTGTGGTCACCATCTTCAGCGTCGGAGCGGCGGCGGCTTTCAGCTAGAGCGGCGCACGCCCGGGCTGCGTCGGTGAGTCTCCGCCTGTTGCTGGAGGCACACGCAAGAATCCACTTGAGTCCGCGCGCAAACCGGCCCAGAATAACTGCAGCCGTCCAGGAGTCGTCTCCGTGCGTCCAGCCTTGCTCGCTTCCCTCGCTTCCCTCGCTTCCCTCGCTTCCCTCGCTCTGTCGCTCTTCCTGCTGCCTGCTTCAGGCCAGTCCAATCCGGCTTCTACCAATGCGGCTGCGCCCGCGGCGAGCGCCCCAGCGGCTCCGGCCTACGAGGCCGATCCCAAGTTGGTTGAGGCGATGGCCGACGCGCGCAAGCTGCGCCGCAGCGGCGACTACTCGGGTGCGATTGGCGACTTCAAGAAGGCGGTGAAGATCTCGAACGGTCAGTGCCGCCGCTGCCTGAACGATCTCTACGCCGTGCAGTTCGGCATGGCCAACTTCAAGGATGCGGCTGCCACCGCGGCGCAGCTCCAGGCGATCGCCGAGACCCCGGCGCAGAAGTCAGTCGCGGAGTACCGGCTTGGCGACGCGCTGCTGCACCAGGGCGGCGACAAGCCGAAGCCGGCGCAGCTGGATGCCGCGCACGCGGCGCTGCAGGCGGCGCTTACGGACTTCCCCAAGAACAACGCGGCACGCTGGTCTGATGCCTGCGTGCTGGCTCGCATGGGCAAGCTCGACGAGGCCAAGCAGGCGTTCAGCGTCTGCGCCGCGGGCGCCGCGCCGGACGATCCGATGCGGCTGCGCGCCGAGCACTTCGCCGAGAACCCGGCGCTTTCCCTGCAGAGAATGGCACCCGCCTTTGAGGTCACTGCGCTCGACGGGAAGCGGTTCAACCTGGACGACATGAACGGCAAGGTGGTGCTGATCGACTTCTGGGCCACCTGGTGCGGCCCGTGTAATGCCGAGCTGCCGCACATCAAGAAGATCGTGAAGGAGTTCGCCGGCCAGCCGCTGGTGGTGATCAGCATCAGCCGTGATGATGATGAGAATAAGTGGCGCGAGTTCGTTGCCAGGAACGAGATGACGTGGGTGCAGTATCGCGACCGCGATAACAAGCTGGCCGATCTGTTCGGCGTCAAGGCGATCCCCAACTACTTCACCATCGACTCCGACGGCGTGCTCACGACGCAGGTCATCGGCTCTGGCGACGAATCCGACAGCATTGACGGCCGGCTGAAGAAGCTGCTCAAACGGGCGCAGGTCAAGCCCGCGAGCGGGTCGGCGGTCGCCTCCAACTGAGCCTCCCGTAGATCAAAACGAGAACTTGACGGCCACCTGCAGCAGCCGGGGCGATGCGGCGCTGACGATCTGCCCGAAGTTGGGATCTTCCGCCTGCCCGTCCACTGCCGCGGGACCGAAGAACTGCGTGTGGTTGAACAGGTTGAACGCCTCCAAGCGCAGGTCGAGCGAGGTCCCTTCGCGCAGATGGATTGCCTTCTGCAGGCTGGTGTCGAAGTTTTCGAGACCCGGCCCGTAGAACATGCGGCGCTTCGCGTTGCCAAGCTGCCCCAGCAGCTCTTCCGGGAACAAAACGGTGTTGAAAGCCGGCCTGCCGGTGCGTCCGTTGGTATTGATCATAAGCGGTCCAGGCAGGAAACGCGGCGTGTCGAGCAGGAAGTTATTGGCGCCGTTGCCGAGCGTGCCGAGCAGCGAATTATCGGAGTTGTCCGACAACGTCACGGGCAGTCCGCTGGCGAAGCGGGTCGTGCCGGAGAGACTCCATCCGCCAAGTAATGTGCTCGTCGCTCCGTTGCTGGAGTTCAAACGAAGCAGCTTCGCGAATGGCAGATTCAAGCTGTAGGTCGCCACGAAGTCGTGCTTCAGGTCGTAGGCGGAGATGGCGCGCGACTGGCGCGGATCGATGGGATTGAGTTGCTCGCCCAGGTTCGAGCCCTGGTCGATGGACTTGGCATACGTATAGCTGAGGAGGAACGAGGAGCTTCCGCGCTGGTATTTCAACGTGGTCTCAAGCGCGTTGTAGTTGGAGTTGGCAATGGACTTGTCGGCGGTATTTTCGCCGTACTCCGGACCTTGCCCGACGCGCGTCCCCTGGATCGTCTGGCCGCTGGCGGTGGTGTAGGTGTTGTCCTCGCCGAAGGGCCCGCAGCCTGCGCTCGCCAGGCTCAGGCAGAGCGCGGGACTGCCCGGATTGGCAGAGACCAGCGTCAGCAGATGATGACCCTGATTGCCCACGAAGCTGGCCGTGAACACCAGGCTGCGGCCGATCTGCCGTTCAAACGAGAGCATGTAGTTGTCGATGTACGGAGCGCGGTTGCGATAATAGAAGAATGGGTCGGCCGAGATGGGGGTCAAGTTCGACCAGTCAACATTCGTGTCCGGGCTGCTGGCCGAGACGTTACGCGGAGGAAATGGGAAGGGAAACCGCTGACCATTATTCACGCCCGTCGCTGCCGTGATGAAGGGCGTCGCCAGCAGCGGCGGGGCCGGGCTTAGGTAGTTATAGCCGAAGGGCGGCACGGCGTACATGATGCCGGCTGAGAGCCCTGGAAACGCGGTGTAGAAGAGGCCGTAGCTTGCCTTGAGGCTGCTCTGGCCGGCGTCTCCCAGCAGCAGACGCTCCAGCCCGCCGGCGGCATGCGGAGAGTAGGCGACACCGAGACGCGGAGCGAAGTTGCCGAATCCCGTGGGGGCGATGGTCTGCGGCACGCCCGGGTCGCCGGCCACGACGAAGCCCGGCGGCGCGCCCGGGAAGAGCACCGATTGCCGTCCCGGAATGTAGGTCTGGAGCTGGTGATTCTTCTCTGACCACGGCTCAATGACGTCCCAGCGAAGCCCGGCGTTCAGCGTCAGGTCGCTGCGCACGCGCCAGCTATCCTGCGCGTAGATGCCGAGGTAATGATTGCGCAGATAGAAGTACTGGCCCGAGGACTGGGTGAAGTTGCTGGGCGTCCCCAGCAGGAAGTCCGCGTAGGCGTCGCCGGTCTCGGTGCCATCGATGTTGAAGGTACCGTTGAAGGTGCCGTTGGGATGCTCGTTGACCTGGTCCAGGTGGAACTGCCCTCCGACCTTGAGCGTATGCGCGCCGAAGACCCGCGAGAGGCCATCGCTGACGTAGTACGTATTGTTGATCTGCGTCTCGTTGGTGACGGGCACACCCATGGTGAAGCTGGGAAAGGTGATGTTCTGCACACCCTCGAACTCCGGCGCCTGCACATAGATTCCCGGTGTGCCCGCGCCGGTGACAAAGCCCTGCGACGCCAGCGATACGCCCAGGCCGCCGTGCGGCTGACCGATGACGTTGGCATAGCGCAGGTAGCCGAAATTGAACTCGTTCACCGCGTTCGGCCCCAGCACCTTGGTATCCGAAATAGACAGCAACTGCGCGCGCCCGATGGTGAGCGCGTCGAAGCCCGGAATGGAGGCGCCGCCCTGCTGGCCGGGGTACGGAGTATCCAGAGTGTAATCGTCCAGGAAGTAGTAGCCCGCGAGACGGCCCAGCCGCGTGTCCGCGTCGAGGTGGAAGGACCCCTTGTCGTCGCGGTTGGTTTGCGCGTAGGCGGAGGTGGAGAACTGGTTGGAGCTGACATTTGGAGATGGAATGTACTGGAGCAGATTCCGGGCCGGCGCGGACCAGGCCGTCTGCGGAATGATGTCGTTGGGAAATACGGTGCTGTACGCCTCACCCGCCTGCACTGGGCGGCCCAGCGCCTGGGTCAGCAGCGAGGCCAGGTAGGGCCCTGAGACCGAGCCGGTTAGCTCGGAGCTCTGAGTGGCGGGATTGATGAAGTTGCCGCTGCGTTCCGCCACGCTAGGCACGGAGATGTTGCCGGTGGAGATGCCCTGCGTGGTGCGCGTGCCCTGATAGTCGGCAAAGAAGAAGAGCCGCGTATGGCTTACCGGCCCGCCGAGGGTGCCGCCAAACTGGTTCTGCCGGAAGGTGGGGCGCACGGGGTCGAAGTAGCCGCGGGCGTCGAGCGCGGTGTTGCGCAGGAACTCGAAGGCATTGCCATGGAATCCGCCGCCGCCCGACTTGGTCACGACGGTGATCATGCCGCCGTTGTAGTTGCCGTACTCCGGGTCGAAGTTGTTGGTAAGCACGCGAAACTGCTCGATGGAATCCAGGTTCGGCACCACCGAAGTGCCGCCGTTCATATGCTCCTGTACGTCAACCCCGTTCACAATGAAGCCGTTCGACGACTCGCGCTGGCCATCGATCGAGACGTTACCCGGGTTCTGATCGCCGGAGGGCGAGATCCCGCCGGTGACCCCGGCCATGATGACGGAGTTCGGCAGCAGTGTGGACACGGGCGCGACGCCCGGCTGGATTGAGAGCAGGTCCGTGTAGCTGCGGCCGTTCAGTGGGATTGCCTCCATCTGCGCCGCGGAGACTACCTCGCCGAGATGAGTGGAGGTGCTGTCGATCTGCGTGCCGGCATCGCTCGAGACGGTTACTGTGTCGGAGGCGCCGCCCACCGCCAGGACAACGTCGGCGCGCAGGCTGGCGTCGGTGTCCACTACCAAATCGGTGAGCTTGCGGGTGGCAAAGCCTGCCTCTGAGACCGTGAGGTCATAGCGTCCTACGGGCAGGTTGAGGAACGAGTACATGCCCTGCGCATTGGAGACGCCGTGGTAGATCGTGTGCTGAGCCTGGTTGACTGCCGTCAACTGGGCCGACGGTACGATTGCGCCAGTCGCATCGGTGATCGTGCCCGAGATACTGCCGGCGGCTGCCGCCCAAAGTTGCACGACTGCGAAGCAGAGGAGGAGCACGGCCGGACCGGCGCACCTGGTCATCCACGAGATCGGAGAGAGAAGCCGGTGGCAGCCGCGGGAAAGCCGAGTTCGAAGACAACTACTGCAGATGAAGCGCATTTGGAGATTGTAGCCCGATATGAGACCGAGTTGGTCCTAGTTCATCGCGAGACTTTAGGTTGCGAGCGGATGGATGAAGGCAAGTGATTGAAGGTAGGCAGGTTAGTTTGGTAGGAAGAGTTGGGCGTCGCGAGCTCATTGCGGCTCCAAACGCAAGTCCGAGCCCACCAATCAGCGGCAGAACCCGGACTTGCCTCACGATGGCTTCACTCTTTGTGAGGTTTACTGCGGAGCGGGGTTGCCGCCGCTGCTATGCGCCCACAATGTCCGGCCGTCGGGCAGCTTCACCTGCACCAGGTCCACGGCGTGGGAGCCGTTCTTCGCGGGGTGGAACGTAAACGAGACGACGTCGCCCGGCTTCAGCGTGGTCGAGTTCCAGCCCAGGTCCTGCATCAGCCGCACGTGGCCCGCCTCGGCCACCCAGTTCTCCATCTTGCCGTCCGGACCCTTCACGTCGAAGGACATGGTGGAGTGCGGGTTTTCGAGTTCGAAATCCGTCACCGTACCGGTCAGGGTCACGGACTTGGTTTCGTCATAGGCGGCATAGCCATGATGCGCCAGCGCCGGGGTCGCGCTTACCAGACCGGCGATTAGAACGACCGAACAACGTTGCAGCAACTTCCTCATACATCCCTCCGGCTCGCCTCGGCGGCAAACGCCGATCCGCGATTGAGCCAATGATAGTGCCGCCGGCGAGCCCGCGATGTAAAGCTATGTAAAGTGATGTGAGCTTGCTTCAACGCGGGCTTGGTGCCTGCGCCCGGTCGCCGCACGGGTTCAAGCGGCCGGCAGGATCATCTCTACCTCGAGCCCCGTGGGGCGGCGGTTGCGGCAGCTCACCGTGCCGCCGCAGGCTTCAATGGAGCTCTGCACGATCGCGAGCCCCAGGCCCGTGCCCCCCGTGTGGCGCGAGCGCGCGTACTCCACGCGGTAGAACGGCGCGAAGACCTGGCGCAGTTCGCCCTCGGGGATGCCCGGCCCCTCGTCGCGCACGAAGACGTGGACGCCGCCCGTATCCTGGTGCGCGCTGATCTCCACGCTGCCTGCCTCACCCGCATGTTGATGCGCGTTGCGCAGCAGGTTGGCCAGCGCGCGCCGCAGGTGCGACTCCGACACATGCACATGCAGCGACGCAGGCACGTCGACGATCACCGCTTTGCCGGAGAGCGACTCGCGCTCAATCAGGCTGCGGATGGTGGTCGCAATCTCTACGTCCTGAGCCTTCGGCGGCAGCTTCTCATTGCGCGCGCGCGAGTAGAAGAGCAGGTCCTGGATGAGCTCGGACATCTGCGCGACCTCCTCAGCCAGGTCGTTGAAGTAAGCGCCATCGCTGCGCGGCCGCATCAGTTCGAGCGCCATCTGCAGCCGTGACAGCGGCGAACAGAGCTCGTGCGCGGCGTCGCTGACGAAGCGTTCCTGCTGATGCATCAGCCCGGCGATCTGGCGGGACATCAGTGCCACCGACTCGGTCAGCTGCCCGATCTCATCCTCTGCGGCGCGCGGCAGCGAGACATCGAAGCGCCCTTTGGCGATCTCGCGGGTCGCGCTCGTCAGTCTGGAGACCCGGCGCAGCAGCGCGCGCGCCGCCGGCAGCCAGCAGAGCGCCGTGATCAGCAGCGCGCCGCCGATGAGCAGCACGTAGGGCCGGAAATCGAAGAAGTAGGGGTTGGTCCAAAGCGAAGGAAAGCGCCAGATCAACGTTCCGTGACCATACATTTCCGCGTCGCTGTAGCGCATCAGCACATGCACGCCGGCCCAGTACATCTTCGTCCTTGGATCGCGTTCCAAGAGAAAGTTGCCGGCTGAATACTTGCGTTCAGGGCGCTCGTTGCTCTCAAAATGCGGAATATAACTGAGCTCCGAGGTGACGTTGTTGGAGAACTGGTGAACGCCGGCCGGCATCTGCATTGGCTCACCCGCAATCTGCCGGCCGTAGTTATCCAGCAGCGCAAACTGAAAGGGCGTGCCCTGCGCGTCGCGCTGCAGAATCGTATTCCATGAGTCCGAGCCGCTCTCCAGCAGGTCCAGCGAGATGGAGCGCGAAATTGACAGGATCCGCTCCTGCACCGGAGCTTCAAAGAAGTCGACCAGCCCGCGATGGTAGATCGTCTCCATCGTGACGACGCCAAGCGCCAGCACCGCGGCCGCGTTCATCAGGCCCAGCAGCAGCGCGCGCGTCGCCAGCGACTTCCCTGGAAGCGGAAAGTTCATCGCCGCCCTCGCATCATGTAGCCCGTGTTGCGCACCGTTACGATGAATTCCGGATCGCGCGGATCGTCACCCAGCTTGCGCCGCAGCGACGAGATATGGACGTCGACCGAGCGATCAAAGGTATTCGGAAGCCGCGCGGCCGTCTCCATCAGCAGCTGATCGCGCGTCTTCACGTGCCCGGCCGCGCGCGCCAGCGACAGCAGCAGATCGAACTCGATACTGGTCAGCGGAAGCACCTCTCCGCGCAGGCTGGCCTGCCTGGCGTTGCCGTCGATCTCGAGCGGCCCGACGTGTATCGGCCGATCGTTCTCCTGCCGGCGCTCCCGCTGGTGACGGCGCGTCAACGCACGCAGCCGCGCCAGGATCTCGCGCGGCGTCACCGTCTTCGACACGTAGTCGTCGGCGCCCATCTCCAGGCCCACGATGCGGTCCGGCTCCTCGCCGCGTGCGGTCAGCATCAGCACCGGCACCTCGCGCTGCGGCCCCATTCGCCGCAGCACTTCGATGCCGTCGATTCCCGGCAGCATCAGGTCCAGTACCAGCGCGTCGAAGCCGCTTTCGGAGAGCCTGCGCAGGCCTTCCAGCCCATCGTGCGCCTGCTGCACCTCGAACCCGAAGGGCGCCAGGTAGTCTTCGAGCAGCCGCGCAAACTTGCGGTCATCGTCGATGATGAGAATGCGCTGCGAACTCACATCGGGCGGCGTGTCTATGAAGCTGCTGCTCGCATTGCCGGTCTCATGGAAAGCCATTGGATTCGCGCCCCCGGCACGGGTATCAAGGTCGCACGTTGCAGCTTTGCCCGGCAACTCGCCGCACGAACCCACGCAGCATCAAGCTTCCACTTCAGGCTTCCGCCACGATGCTGTTGCTCAGCGTGCCCATGCCTTCAATGCTCACCTCAACGCGATCGCTTGCGCGCATAAACACCTGCGGATCGCGCTTGAACCCCACGCCTCCCGGAGTCCCAGTCGCAATCACATCACCCGGCACCAGCCGTGTAAAGCCGCTCACATAGGCGATGATCTGCGCCACCGAGAAGATCATGTCGCCCAACTTGGCGGACTGCATCACCGCTCCATTCAATCGTGTCTCAATGCGCTTGTCCTGCAGCTCGCCGGTTTCTTCAGGCGTGAGCAGCGCGGGGCCGAAGGCGCCGGTAGCCGGGAAGTTTTTGCCCGGAATGAACTGGTGCGTATGGTGCTGCCAGTCGCGGATGGTCGCATCGTTGAATACCGAGTAGCCGCCCACGAAGTTGAGCGCCTCTTCCTCGCCCACTCGAAATGCGGCCCTGCCGATCACCACCGCGAGCTCACCTTCCCAATCGAGCGAGCTCGAATTTGGCGGCAGCAGGATTGGCGCCTCCTGGCCGATCAGCGTGTCGGGAAAGCGCGTAAAGATCGACGGATGCTTGGTCGGCGTACGCCCGGTCTCCTTGCGATGCTCATCATAGTTCAGCCCCACGCAGAGTACCTTCGCCGGGTTAGGGATCACGGGCAGATAGGTGAACTCGCCGCTAGCGTAATCGGTAGCCGCTGCTGGAAGCGGCGCAAGCATGCCCAGACCCTGCGCGGCGACGAAGGACTTCAGGTCCGGCAGCACGCTGCCAAGCCGCCGCCCAAGATCGAAGACGCCGTCTTCGCGAAGCACTCCGTAGCTGCTGCGGCCCTCGGCCTGAAATGAGATGAATGCCATGTTCCTCTTCCTTTATTTGGCGGCCCGAAGCACGCCATGTCCCCACAGGTTAAGCGTGCGCTCCTCGTGCGGCCATATCTTTACCGGCCGGTCGTGTACGACCTCAAGCTCGGCCGAGATCTCGATCCAGTTGCCGTCCGGGTCCTCGGTAAAGATGAAGAGGTTGTTGCCCGGACCATGCCGGCCCGGCCCCCAGAACAGCTGCACCCCTTCGCGCGCCAGATGATCCGACCAGTCGCGGATCGTATCCCATTCACCGGCCTCATACGAGTGATGATCCACACCCACGCGATCCTGGAAAAAACAGGCCAAATTGTGGTGCTCGTGGTTACCGCGCATGAAGCAGGTCATCACCTTGCCATCGTCGTTCACCACGCGGTCCGAAACACCGAAGCCAAGCTTGTCGGCGTAGAACTCTTCGATCGCCTGGATGTCGCGCGAGGCCAGCGTGAGGTGCTGAATGGGCCCGCGAATGCGCCTGCCCGGCGTCACCGGCCGTGGAAATGAAAGCCCGAAAACTATCTCGTTGCCATCCGGATCCGTCACGCCGAAAGCTCCCGGTTGGAAGAGCGGCGTCTCCACCGGCCGCGCGGCGAGCCCCATCTGTTCAGCGCGTTCACGCAGCCCGGCCAGCGACTCCGCGTCGCGTACGCCAAAGCCCGCCTGGGCAAGCTTCTTCGCCTCCCCGGCTGAAAACAGAACCTGCCGCGCCGGTCCCGTGGCCAGCCACATGCCATCCCCTGCGGGGTCCACCTGCATGTCCATCGCTCGCCCGTACCACTCTGCCAGCTGCTGCGGCTCGGGCGAGTTCATATGGATGTGGTGCAGATAGGCTGAAGCCTGCATTGCGCTCAGTGGCATTGGTTCCTCCAACAGCAACTTGATCTTGAAAGCATCCTTCTTCGTACGCCGTGTGCGGTTTATGCGGGTCTGTTGGTGGTGAAGCCTTCGTTGGCGCCGAGCAGTTCGATGGGCTGGTCGAGGCTTTCCTGCCAGAGCAGGGAGCCCATCCAGATGTTGAGGGGGCTGTCCTGCACCGTGAGTTCGTAGACGTCTTCATCCAGAGAGGCATGGTTGTGCACCGCCCAGCCGGGCGCCGACAGCATCAGGTCGCCGGCCTTCCACTCGTACTTCACGCCCTCGACCACGCTGTAGCCCGAGCCCTCGAAGTAGTAGTTGATGGCCGCGCCGGTGTGGCGATGCGGACGATCGACGATGTTCTTCGGGCGCAGGCACATGGTCGCGAAGAAGTTGCTGGTCGTACCGTTGGTGTGGCCCGTCGCAGGGTTATACAGCAGATACAAGCGGCGCCCGCGATAGCTCTGCCCCAGCGAGGCCAGCTTGTCGAGCTCCTGCTTCACGCGCGGCCAGGGAAAGTGGTGCGGCGAGTGCTTCACGACATCCGGGTTAATGAGCTTCTCGTACGGCATCAGGTAGCCGCCATCGTCGGTGATGGGGAAGGTGCCGAAGGGGCTCTCGGCCGAGGAGTGCTCGTCGTAGCTCTTCTTCTTGCCGACCTCTTTGGGGTTCTCTTCAGCCACGTAGATCTTCAGCTTGCGCAGCAGCGGCGCGTTGCTGTAGGTGAGCCGCACCTGCAGATCATCGCTGTCGTTACAGTGCTCGTAGATGACCCAGGAGGGCGTGTTGAAGACGTCATACTGGCCGAAGCGGATCCGCTTGCCGTCCACGATGGACTCGCCGCCGCCGCGGATGCAGAAATTCACCTGCGAGGCGTTGTGGCGGATGGGCGTGGTGCGCTCGCCCGGCTTCAACACCGAGATCGAGACATCGATGCCGGGAGAGAGCCCATCGCCCGCGCCGGTCAGCGGGTTCACGATGCGCGAGACGCGCCGTCCATTCGCCGGAGCCGGCAAGCTCGCCAGACGCTCCACCTCCGCCTCAATCGCCTCGCGCGGAATCGTCACCGCGGGGATCAGCTCCGGCTTCTGCGGCTCCACAAAGCCCGTTCCATCCACAAACGAATACGCTGCCTGTTCCATCAATGCCTTCTCCTTCACGCAACAGTTATAGACCCAAGTACAGATCGCGAGACAAGGGTCTTTCTTGACAGGAGCACTCTACCATGAGGTAGAACCTTAGACCAAATAATTCTCCGGAGATCGGTGGGCTGCCTGCCGACCGCTGACGAGGACGACGGAAAGGTACAAGACCCGGATTGACAGCTCTTGCGGAGCAAAGGTATAAGGTCAAGCCATAGTGTCTTCAAGCCAGGCGTACGTGTGCCTGCGCGGAAGACTGTGGATTCACCACAGAATAATGCGCCGCGACCCGCAGTCGCGAAGCAAGCTAAAAGGAGCGATGCGATGGCCGCCGGGAACCAGGCTCCGAGAGTAAGCGAGATCATCGACCAGCGGCCGCTGAGCCGATTCCAGCTGACGACCATCTCGCTATGCGGGCTGGTGCTGGTGCTGGACGGCTTTGACACGCAGAGCATCGGCTTCCTTGCGCCTTCGATGGCGGAGTCGCTGCATGTCTCCGTTCGGTCGTTCGGGCCGGTCTTCGCGGCGGCCCTGATCGGCCTGATGCTGGCGTCGATGATTGCGGGTCCGCTAGCCGACCGCATCGGGCGCAAAGTTCCCATCATCTTCGCCACGCTTACCTTCGCCATCTTTGCCATCGCCACGGCGCGCGCCGCGACGCTGCAGCAGGTGGTGATCTTCCGCTTCCTCACCGGGCTGGGCCTAGGCGGCGCGATGCCGAACGTGGTTGCGCTGACGACCGAGTATGCACCCAGGCGGCTGCAGCAGGTGCTGGTGACGATGCTCTTCTGCAGCATGCCTCTGGGCGCGCTGCTGGGCGGGCTGGTGAGTTCGGTGATGCTGCCGCGCTGGGGCTGGCAGTCGGTGTTCTACGCGGGCGGGATCATCCCTCTCGTGGTCGCGTTGCTGCTCATCAGCATCCTGCCGGAGTCGATCCGGTTCCTCAGCGTGCGGCGCAGGGACCGCGGCGAGATGGAGCGGATCCTCCAGCGGATCGCGCCGGATGTATCGCCGAACGCGGTGAATTTCACAGTCGCGCAGGAAGATCACCGGCCGGAGGGTAACCCGCTCATCCACCTCTTTGCGGAGGGCCGCGGCGCGGGCACGATGCTGATCTGGGTGCCCTTCTTCATGAACCTGCTGATGTTGTATTTCATCATCAACTGGCTGCCGGCGCTGCTGCGCCAGACTCACATGCCAGCATCAGCGGGCATCTTCGGCGTGTCCATCTTCTCGCTGGGCGGCATCATCGGGTCGCTGGTGCAAGGCCGTCTCATGAGGGCGCGGGGAAGCACGGCGGTGATGCTGTCAGAGTTCCTGCTGTCGCTCGCGCTGATCGGCTCGCTGGGCTTCGTGGTGTCGTTTCCGCTGGTGATGCTGTTGGTATTCTTGCTCGGCTGCTTCATCCAGGGAGCGCAGGCCGGGCTCAACGCGTTGGCGGCAACGTTCTATCCTACGGCGATTCGCTCCACGGGCATTGGCTGGGCGCTGGGAGTCGGCCGCCTTGGTTCCATCGTCGGTCCGGTGCTCGGCGGCGTGATGATGGCGCGAGCCTGGTCGCTGCGCCAGATCTTCTTTGCGGGAGCGCTGCCGGCGAGTCTCGCGGCGCTCGCGGTCATCGTCAGCATCGGGCTGGCGCGGGACCGGAATCCGTACCGGTCCATGGCAACGCCTGACCCAGCGCTCAGCGACGGTGCGCGGGTGCAGGCGGCAAGATAGTACGAAATCCAGAAGAGATCAGGGAGAGTGAGATGGACGAAAGTTTTCGAGGCTTCGACAGGCGGCAGCTGCTCAGGGACTTCGCCCTGTTGAGCGCGGGCGCATGGGCCGGTGGCCGGCTCACGGCGCAATCGGCGAAGGTCGCGCCGACTCTTTCCGGCTGGGTGGATGTGCATCATCACTTCGCGCCGCCAGCGTACACCAGCGTGCTCGTCGAGAAGGGGTTGATGCCGAAGCCGCTGGTTGGCTGGTCGGTGGAGAAGACCCTCGACGACATGGACAAGGGCGGCGTGAGGACCGCGTTCAACTCGACCGTGGTGCCCGGCGTTTGGTTTGGCGATAAAGACCAGGCGCGGCATCTTGCGCGCGACTGCAATGAGTACGCGGCCAAGCTCATGTCCGATCACCCCGGCCGCTTCGGCAGCTTCGCCACGCTGCTGGTGCCGGATATCGATGGCAGCCTGAAGGAAATGGCGTATGCGCTCGATGTGCTGAAGGCCGATGGCGTGATGCTCCTGACCAGCTACCAGGACAAGTGGCTGGGCGATCCGTTTTACGCTCCCATCTTCGAGGAGCTCGACCGCCGCAAGGCTGTCGTCTTCACGCATCCGACGGTGAACGCGTGCTGCAACAACCTGCTGCCCGGCGTCTCCGCAGCCGAGATCGAATACGGCACGGACACCACTCGAGCTATTGTGCGAATGGTGTTCAGCGGGGCAGCGAAGCGCTATCCGAATATCCGCATGACGTTTTCACATGGCGGCGGCACGATGCCGTATCTCATCGGGCGGTTCACCAACCGTGTTTCGCGCACCCGCGGCGAGGGCGGCGAGCAGCACGACTTCCAGGCCGAGATCTCGCGGTTCTACTACGACACGGCGCAGACCTTCCATCCCGTTCCGATGACCGCGCTCAAACACGTTGTGCCCATGTCGCAGATTCTCTTTGGCACCGACTATCCCTATCGCAGCACGATCGAAAGCACGATGGGGCTGATTGATTCCAAAGCGTTCGACCCGAGCGAATTGGAGGCGGTTAAGAGCGGAAACGCGATGAGGCTCTTTCCGCGCCTGACGAAATGACTGGGCAACGGGATGCTCTCATGAAGATCGCCATCAACCCCCCTGCCGCGCTGCTTGCACTCTGCTTGCTGACCGCAGGTCATGTTGCGTATGCGCAGCCCTGCCGTACGAAGATTCTTTACAACGGCAGGATCGTGACGATGAACGAACGCAACACGACGGCGGCTTCCGTCACCATCGACGGCGATCGCATCGTGGCGACAGGTACGACTGCCGGCATTCCGAAGCACGCAGGCTGCGCCGATCTCATTGATCTGAAGGGGCGCACGGCGATCCCCGGGCTGATCGACAGCCATAATCACATCGTCGTTACCTCGCTGCGGCCGGGCCATGACGTGCGGCTCGATCTACCCGCATCCATCGAGGAGTTGCAACGTCTGCTCCACGCCAAGGCCGCGGCGATTGCACCTGGAGAGTGGATCACCTCGGTCGGAGGCTGGAGCCCGGAACAGTTCGCGGAGAAGCGTCTGCCCACCGCGGCTGAACTCGACCAGGCCGCCGCCAACAACCCCATCTATATCCAGACGGGCTTCGACGGACCGGCAACAACCAACAGCAAGGGCAAGGCGTTCCTTCAAGCTAAAGGCATCCAAGTTGGAATCGACGGCAAGATCGAAGCGAATGCGCCGACCGTTGCCGCTTACAACGCGATCGCATCGCTGCAGACTGCAGACGATCGCCGGCGCGGCGCGCTCGACATCATGGCGTACGCGGCCAGCCTTGGTCTCACCACCTCCGACGACAAAGGGGGCACGTGGCCGGCTGACACGCCCGGCGCGAAGGGTCTCGCGGAGATCGGAACCCGAACCAACAACCTCAATCCGTACACCGGCTACGACTCGTTCCTGGCGCTCGACCGCGAGGGCAGGATGTCGATGCGGCTGCGCATCTTCTTTTACATGCAGGATCTCACCCCCGAGCTGCCGCTGCTCAAGGCGCGGCTGAACAATCAGTTTCACGACTTCGGCGACAACTGGCTCAAGGTCTCGGGCATCGGCGAACGCATCTACAGCGGAGCGTTTCCGTTCACGCCCAACTCTTCACCCGACATCTACCAGGCAGCGGCGCGGCTCATCGCGCAGGACGGCTGGGCCTACGATGAGCACGGCATGGCGCTGGCCGATGAGAAGGAGTTCACGCGCATCTGGGAGGCCATCAACCAGCAGACGCCGCTGGCTCCGCTGCGCTGGTGCCTGGCCCACGTTCCCGGCATTGACGCGGATACCATTCAGCGGCTCAAGGCGATCGGTGTCGGGGTCAGCGCCGCCGGCGGCCGCTACACAGCGAGCACTCCGCCGCGTGCCTCGCCCAAAGACATACCGCCCTTCCGCATGCTGGTGGAAAGCGGCATCCATGTGGGCTACGGCAGCGACGGTGGCACTGTTTCGGCGCTGAATCCCTGGGTGCACATGTATTACATGGTGACCGGAAAGAACAGTGTCGGCCAGCAGGTGGCCGCGGGCCAGACGCTGACGCGCATGCAGGCGCTCCGCATGTACACGGCCAGCCAGCCGTGGTTTACGCGCGAAGAGAAGGACCTCGGCTCCATCGAGCCGGACAAGCTGGCGGACGTGGTCGTGCTAAGCGACGACTTCCTCGATCCAAACCGAGTCCCCGACGAAGCCATCAAGCACATCAGCTCGGTGTTGACGATCGTCGGCGGGCGCGTCGTGTATGACAGCGGCGCGCTGAAGCTGCCCGGTGCTGCACAGCATTGAGGTCTAGCCAGGCTTCAGCGGCCAATCCGCGCGCTTGATTTGGAACAGATCGCGCGTCGTAGTGTAGGCGCCGGAGCCATGCATGCGGCCGATGAGCCGAAGCTGCCCCGGGTCGATATACAGCCGCTCCAGATTCTCAAAGGCCGACGTGCGCACGTGGACATACACCACGCGCCCCAGGCACAGCGTGCTGGTGCCGCCAGGCTCGATGATCTGCGAGACCTTGCATTCGAGCGCCACGGGCGAAGCCTTGATGCGCGGCACGTCGACTACCACGGAGGGGGTAAGCTCAAGACCGGCCAGCTGCGTCTCGTCGCAGCCCCGCGGAGCGTTGGTGGCGGTGATGTTCATGGCGTCGGCCAACTCCTCCGACACCAGGTTCACCACGAACTCACCATGCGCGCGAATGTTGTAGAGCGAGTCCTTGGAGTCGCGGTCTTTAGCGCCCGAGAAGCTGATCATGACCAGCGGCGGATCGGACGAGACCATGTTGAAGAAGGAGAAGGGCGCCGCGTTAATCAATCCGTCGGCATCGCGCGAGACGACCCAGGCGATCGGCCGCGGCATGATCAGCGACGCAAGCAGCTTGTATATATCCGCCTTCGACAGACTGGCGAGATCGAAGTGCGAAAAGTCGTCCGGATTCGGCATGTTTCCTTATCTGATGATGAAAGCGCCTTCAGCGGCAGCGATCGTCCATCTTGTCTTTGTCACGATACTTCACGTGGCAGTTACCGCACGCGGTCGTCAGCGCGTCGGCGGCATCGGCCATCTTCGCCGGGTCCTTGGTCTGCGCGGCGTGAAAGGACTGCATGCCCGCCGTTCGCAGGCCGTCGACCAGCTTCGGCCAGTCCGGGTTGTTGACCGGCACAGGGCGTCCGTTCGAACAGACACGCCCCGACACCGTCAGCAGGTTCGTCTCTTCCACGATCGCCAGCGAGCTGTTCTCGACCGCCTCCCAGCCTGCGTAGGTTCCCTGCAGAGGATCGGTCGCCGCCGAGGGATCTTTCGCCGGCGTAACGTTCGCAAACCTTTTGCTCTGCGAGAGGAAGATCACGTTGGAGTTGGGGAACATGACCCCGCGCATCAACTGCAGGAGCGTGGCCGGGTGCAGGTTGGTGGCGGCGGGCGTCTGGCCGGCTGCTATCTGGTTGGCGGCAATGGGTGTCTGCCGGGCCGCTGCCCAGCACGCCATCAGAATCGTCAGCATGCCGATCGCCGGAACAAAAGGTCGTATGCGCATCGCAAACCCTCCAGGTGAAAACGTCTTTAGGCGTTCCGTGCTGAAGAAGCAATACTGTGGATCACCTCGGGAGTTTCGCCCAGGTGCCTGCCGCGGCAGACGATCCGCCACAGCGTCGAGATCATGATCGCGCAGATGAACACGACGATCGCCGCATACACGAAGAGCAGGTTGTTCGGCGTATGGTGCGCAATCAGCACGCCGCCCAGCACCGGGCCCAGGATCGAGCCCACGCGCCCGATGCCGAGAGCCCAGCCGACGCCGGTGGCGCGGATGTCCGTCGGGTAAATGGTCCCGGCGATCGAGTTCAGACCGATCTGCCCGCCCACCAGGAAGAAGCCCACCATGAACGAGAGCAGCAGAAGCGCCGATCCGCGCACGTTGGGGATGAAGACGATCAGCGGCGCAGCCAGGCAGAAGGCCGCAGCGATGAACAGCATGCTCTTCTTGTCGCTGATCCAGCAAAGAACCAGCCCGCCGATGCCGCCGCCGCCCTGCAGCAGAGCGGTCGAGACGATTGCGTAGGTGAACGGAACGGCTGTCCCCGCCAGCAGCGTGGGAAGCCAGCTGGTCAGGAAGTAATGGCCCAGCAGGCTGGAGGTAAAGGCAATCCAGAGCAGGATCGTCACCAGCGCGCGGCCACTGGTGAACAGATGCCTGACCGGCATCCCCTGATGTCTCTCTTCCTTGATGATGAAGTCGGTGTGGTCGTCGAAGGCCAGGCCCGGTTTAAGCCTGTGCAGGATGGCCATCACCTGCTCGGGGCGATCTCGTTTCACCGCCAGGAAGCGCACGGACTCAGGCAGCGCAAAGGCCACCACGCCCGCAAACAGCATGGGCGCGATGCCGCCAAGCTTGAAGACGATCGGCCAGCCATGATGCGGAATCAGGCTTGCCGCCGCGAAGCCGCCAATAGTCCCGCCCATCGTGTAGCCCAGGTAAAGGATGCTGATGGTGGTTGCCTTGCGATGCGCCGGCGCATACTCCACCGTGAGCGCGATGGCTGCAGGAATAGAAGCGCCGATGCCCACGCCGGCCAGGAAACGTAACGTGAGCAGTTGGGTCAGAGAGCCTGCGTAAGCCGCCAGCAACGTGAACGCGCCGAAGAGCAACAGGCCGACGATGATCACTTTCTTGCGCCCGTAGCGGTCGCCCATGTGGCCCAGCACCGTGCCGCCCAGCAGGTTGCCCAACAGTCCGAGCGCGAAGACCGGTGCGAAGTAGGCGCTGGCAAGATGCCACGCCTTAATGATCGCCGGCGCGGCGTACGACGTGACCTGCATGTCATAGCCTTCAATGAACATGACCAAGCAGGTGTTGAGCAGGATAGCCGCCTGAAAGGAAGTGAGGCGACTGCTCTCCAGCACGGCTCCGACATCGATGGTCGTTCGTGTGTTCATCCGTCTCCTCTCGCGGCTTCCCGTCACCGTGCTCATGTAGCCCCTATTTTTGGAAGGTCGGCGCCCTCGTTGGCGCGACCTGCAACGCATCAACGCCTGCTACGTTCGCGGCGGACCAAGATTAGACCAAACACTCCAAGAAGAGCAAGCACGATGTATGCGCTGTATTACGCGCACGTCGCTCCATGCTCGTTTGCGACAAGCACAGTGTCTTCAAAACTCCGTTTCTGCAGGCACGTCCGCATAGCCGGAATATTTTTCTGTTGACATGCACATGCATTGGTCTAAGATTAGCCCGTCTCATTTCGCACCACTCTGGACGACTCGAACGCGCAGCATCCGAACCTCGCACCTGAACACCTGGATCTGCCATGCACGGGGCCGAAAGCACGAGAACGATAGCACGACGAAAGAGCAGCTGGCTTGGCTGCATCGATCCATTCATTGCAAGGGGAGATATGACTATCCTGCCGTTCCCACTCCGACTCGCCCTCCGAAGCAGCTTGTTCCTGGCCTTGGTTGTAGTTCTAGCGGCCTGCCCTCTCCGGGCGCAGGTTACGCCCACCGGCACCATCTCTGGTGTCGTTAAGGATCCAACTGGACTGCTGGTGGCGAACGCCCACGTAACGGTGACAAACGTCGAGGAAAACCGGCCGCGCATCGCGACCACCAATTCCAATGGCGCCTACAGCTTGCCCGCTCTTCCCATCGGCCACTACATCGTCCGCGTGGAGATGCCCGGATTCAAAAGCGAGACGCAGCGTGGCCTGACGCTCGACGTCGGCCAGGAAGCGGTCGTCGACTTCACCATGCAGCTAGGTGAAACCCAGGACGAAGTGGTCGTCACCGCTGACGCCGCACGCGTGGATACCACCACCAGCTCCATCGGCCACGTGGTCGATAACACCCAGCTCAACGAGCTTCCGCTGAACGGACGCAACTTCGTCGACCTCACCCTGCTGCAAACTGGCGTTACCCAGTTCCAGAACAATCAATATGGCAGCCAGGGTCTCTACGGCGAGTTCTATAGCGCCAACGGCGCGCCGATCCGCTCGAACATGTACACGCTCGACGGCGCCATCATGGGCAACGTGCAGGGCGCCAGCGCGTCCTCCATCTCCGGTGAGTCGCTGGGCCTCGACGGTATCAGCGAGTACAAGCTGATTACCAACAGCTACGGCGCGGAGTATGGCCTCGTCATGGGCAGCCAGACCACCATCGTCACCAAGAGCGGAACTAACTCGTTTCACGGCGACGTCTTCGAGTATCTTCGCAACAGCGTTCTGAACGCGCGCAATTACTTCGATAACCTCTACTCGCTGCCGGCAAGCGTCCCGGGCGGCGGCCGGCGCATCGCGCCCTTCGAGCGCAACCAGTTCGGCGGCTCCGTCGGCGGTCCCATCAAGAGGGACAAGACCTTCTTCTTCGCCACCTACGAAGGCTTCCGCGAAGTCTGGGACAATCCGCCCAACGTCGGCCTCACCCCTACGATTCCCGCCGCCTGCCACGCACCGATCGTCAACGGAGTTGAGACCGTGACCAACGCCTGCGACTCGGCCCTGAAGCCCGGCCAGACCGAAAACGTGAACCCCTACATCCAACCCATCCTCGCGCTCTGGCCGCTGCCGAACGTCGAGCCGGGCGACGAATTTACCTACCTCAGCACCGAGCGCACCCACGAAGACTACGTTCAGGGCCGCATCGATCATACGTTCTCGGCCAAGGACACACTCTTCGGACGCTATACCTTCGACAACACCAATGAAATATATCCGCGCATCTTCCCCATCTTCGACACAGGCCTGATTGAGAAGCAGCAATATGTCACCTTCGGCGAAAACCACATCTTCTCGTCTGCCCTGCTGAACTCCGGCCGCTTCTCCTACAGCCGCTCGCACGTCGTCGACGACACCCCATCGGCATCCAACCCGTACACCAAGATGTTGACCGGCCCGCAGTACTCCTGCATCACCGGCCAGGTGCTTTGCACCTTCAACGTCTCATCCGTCGCCAACTTCAGCGACACCGGCGCAGACTCCATCCTGCTGACACAAAATATCTTCAGCGTGGGCGACGACCTCTTCTTTACCAAGGGCAAGCATGCGCTGAAATTCGGTACCTTGATCAACCACTACGATCAGTACGCCGACATCGCGCACGGGCAGAAGGGCATGACCAACTGGTCTTCTCTCCAGTCTTTCCTGCTGGGCAAATACCGCAACTATGTCACCTATGCCCCCGGCTACAACGGACTGAAGGACATGCTGTTCTTCACCATCGGCAACTACGTTCAGGATGAGTGGCGCATCATGCCGCGCCTCACCCTGAACTACGGATTGCGTTATGAGTTCAACACGCAGCCGACCGAAAAAAATGGTCGCCAGTCCTATTACGTTGCGCCTCCTTACAGCAACAACGTCACCCTCGGACCCATCGTGGGCGATCCTACCTACACTGACTTCAGCCCGCGCGTCGGCTTTGCTCTAGATATCTTTGGTGACGGTAAATCGTCCCTGCGCGGCGGCGCGGCCATCCTCTATGACATCGCCAACCTGGGCGCCATCTTCGGCCTCGCCGGTGAGGGCACGCCGCCCTACAGCAACAGCTATACCGTCACGCCAACCTCGCCCGGCGCGCCCGCTACCATCGTGCTCCCGCTTCCCATTCCTACAGTTGCCAGCGCTGGTTCGCCAACCAGTATCGACCACTACTACAAGTCGCCTCGCATGATCGACTACAACATGGCGGTCGAGCAGCAGTTTCCCGGCAGCATCGTTATGAGTGTCGCCTTCGCCGGCTCACGCGGACTGCACCTGTGGCAGCCCGCGGATGAGGCCAACCCCTTCTGCCCTACCGTGTACAAGAACGTCCCTCAGGGCTGCGCGGACTACACGACTGCGCTCCCGGGCGCTCTCCCCGTCTGGCAGGCCAGCCTCATCAACCCCAAGCTTGCGCAACATCGGCTGAATCAGAACTACTCCAATTTTGCCCTCTTCAGCGCGCGCGGCGTCTCCTGGTATAACTCGCTGCAGCTCAACGTCACCAAGAGCCTTACGCATGGTCTCGAGTTTCAAGCCGCCTACACCTGGAGCAAGCTGCTGGACGACACCGAGGGCATCGCCAACACAGACACCAGCGGAGCCACCACCGACACGGTCGAAGATCCCTACGATCCCAAGCTGGACTACGGGCCGGGCGACTACGACATCCGGCATAACTTCCACTTCAACGCTGTCTACCATCTGCCTGAGTTTTCGCAAGGGCGATTCGTCAGCAAACTCGAGAATGGCTGGTGGTTTGGAACCATCACTACACTTCGGACCGGCACGCCCTTCTCGCCGCTGCAATCCTCTGACCGTGAGGCGTCCGGCATAGCCACTGGCGGAGGCGGGCTGGAGCGCGTCAGCTACGTCACAACCTCTAACGTCGCCGCACTGCAAGCCGCTGCGCAGGCCGCCGGTTACACGACCTGTCCTGCAGGGTCCACGAGTTGCTACACCTACAACCCCACGCCATTCAACCGCGGCTCCGTGTATGTTCACAAACCCGGTCAGTGGTACAACGCCAACATGTTTGCGCTGCAGCCGGTTGGAACCATCGGCAATGTAGGGCGGAACGTTCTGACCGAGCCCGGCCTCGCCACGGTGGACTTCTCCATCAACAAAGACACCAGCTGGGCTCTATTGGGCGACCGCGGCAAGGTGCAGTTCCGGACTGAGATCTTCAACGCTCTCAACCGCGCTAACTTCGGCCCCGTGCACGTGGGTGGACTCTTCAGCGGAACAGCGACTGACGCGGTTGAGCGCCCCAACTATGATGGCATCGACGCCGCATCCACACCTGGACGCACTATCCAGTTTTCACTCAAGATCCTGTTCTGAGTTCCCAACCATCAAGGAGATGCGTACAGATGAAATGGCACTGCAAACCCGGATTCACCATCCTCTCCCGGTCAGGCCGGCAGGAAGGGGGTGCTACGCCTTCCTCCTCGCGAAGAAGCTCGTCCCTCCTGGCCTTGCCGCTGTTGTCAGCGTTCGCGGTGTTGTTTTGTACCGGAGTTCTCCCCGCACAGGCCGTCACAGAGCAAACCTGGCAGACGCCGCAGTCCGCTCCCGGCACAGCGCATTTCTTTGATTGCCTCTACGAGCAGAACTGGCCATGCACCCCGGCTGCCGGCAGCGGGCCCAGCGTCGACCAGATCCTGACCCACTACCAGGAAGCCCTGGGCGGAGCAGCCGCTCTCGCCAAGGTCAACACTCGCGTGATCGCGCAGCGCCGCTTCCAGGACGTGGGCACACCAGAGGACGAATACCTGCTGCGCTACACCAAGAAGCCTGGCGCCGAGAACGGCAGGCTCTTGTCCATCATGAGCGATAGCGCCCTCGATGGAACCTTCCTTCGCTGGCCTAATGGCTGCGATGAAAAGGGTGGTTGGAGCTGGTCCGGCCGCAAGGATCCAAGTGGAATTCCAAAGGATGCAAAGAATTCGACTGACGGACTTTGTGAGCAGGAGTTATATTTCTACGGATATTTCCCATTAGATCTGGACCACTTACGCAAAGCATATCAACGCTTCGAATACAAAGGCATCCACAAGATCTTTCAACCGGCGGCACTGCCCGTGGGCGAAGTCGCAGGCGGCCAGGGCCCGGACATCATCCCCGCCGCTTCGGCTCGGGATACCTACCTTCTGCTCGGCGTGCCGGCGCGCGCCACCGATGATTACACCTGGCTCTACTTCGATACCAGCACCGGTCTGCTGTTGCGCTTCGCCAGCGCGGGAAATAATCCCAACTGGCCCAATCCGCCGCTCGCCAACAGCTCCGGCCCGGCCAAGCTCTCGCCGGCCGGCGACAGCGCCAGGATCGTCGACCTGCTCCAGTACCGCAAGGTAGGCGACGGCACCATCGCGCCTTTTCAATTCGTCAACCAGGGACCAGAGACTCGCGTCCGCGGCGTCATTATGAAGCTCATTGAAAACGCACCGGTCAAAGACAGTGTCTTTACTCGGCCAAAGAATTCATTGAAGGGCGACAGGGGCTTCGGCGCAGACAAGTCCGCGCAGTAACTTCAAAGCTTGAGGATGTAAGAGGTAATTATGAGTATGTGGAGAGTAGTTGTAGCGGCCGCGGTAGTCGCGCTAGCCTCCGGCTCCGCCGTCCTGGGTGCGCAGGCGCCCATGAAGACCGCCGCAGCGCCTATAAGCGATAAGCCGTACGATCATCACGACCTCTCCGGAGTGTGGCGGCTGCCGATGACTCCGAAGTCCAATCTCTATTTCCGCAGCGATATGCCAGAACCCCCTCTGACCCAGTGGGCGATCGACCACAAGTTCCCGGGGGGTATTACTCACGGCACTCACATCACGGTAAGCGGCGGCTTCCCCGGCCAGAACTGCGATCCCATCGGCGTGCCCGCGCAGTTCGCCTACCTTCGTTTCTACCCGCTTGAAAATATCCAGCTGCCCGGGCGTATTCACCAGGTATTTGAGTTACATCGCGAGTGGCGCGATATCTGGATCGGCCAGGAGCATCCCAAAGATCTTTCTCCCACATACATGGCAAACTCCGTTGGTAAGTGGGAGGGGGACACCCTGGTCGTCGATACGATCGGTTTCAACGGCAAGGACTTTGTCGCTGAGGATGTCGATCATCCCATGAGCAAGGAGTTTCACCTTGTCGAACGCTACACCCGCACCGACTACAACACGCTCAGGATCGACATGACCTTCTCCGATCCCAAGGCCTGGGGCGACAAGTCATGGTCCGGATTTACACGAATATTGAAGCTTCAGCAGGACCAGTTACAGGAATGGATCTGTGTCCCGGAAGTAGATGCGGAATTCAACAAGAAAGTTATGGCGCCGACTTATGGCTCGCAGGGGCTGAACATGCCGAAGACCCCACCCAAGCCATAGCACAGGCCTATGCGACGTAGCAGTAGCTGGCAGCCGTCAACGTGTCTGGAGAGAGAACAATGCACAGCAAGACCACATCGCCGGACATAGCGCCGGGCTCGTTGCTCAGGCCCTCGCCCGGCGCGCTGCTGCCCGGACGCCGGGAGTTCCTGTGGGGCGCCGCCGCTGCCGGTGCAGCCGCGCTTCTTCCCGTGCATCGCTCGCAAGCTCAGGGCGCTGCTGGCAAGCCACGCCCGATCGATATGCATCATCACTTCGGGCCGCCCAAGTGGATGTCGTTCCTCGCCTCGCGCAAGCTGCTTCTGAACGTTTGGGAAGGCTGGACCCCGGCCAAGGCCGTGGAGGAACTCGATCGCGCTGGAGTCGCCACCGCCGTCGTCTCGATCACCTACCCCGGCATCTGGCTAGGCCCGAACGTCGCGACCATCGAAGAGACGCGGGCTATGGCTCGCGACTGCAACGACTATGGCGCTAAGATGCGCGTCGACTACCCGGGCCGCTTCGGCCTCTTTGCCGTCCTGCCGCTGCCCGACGTCGAAGGCAGCCTGCGCGAGATTGAATACGCCTTCGACACCTTGAAAGCGGACGGCGTCGGCGTGCTCACCAGCTATGGCGACAAGTGGCTCGGCGACGCGTCCTTCGCGCCCGTGCTCGAGGAGTTGAACCGGCGCAAAGCCGTTGTCTTTACCCACGCCAATGTACCCAGCTGCTGCACCCGCGGCGGCTCCGGCACGCAACGCTACCTGGTTCCCGGCGTCAATAACAACGTCATCGAGTACGGCACCGACACTACCCGCGCGATCATGAGCCTGGTCGTGATCAACGTCGGCGACCGCTACCCCGATCTGCGCTTCACCTTCTCGCACGCCGGCGGCACCATGCCCTTTCTCATCGAACGCATCCTCGGCCGCAAGGACATGGCAAGCCTCACCGACCCCACCCGGCCCAACGCGCGGCTGCATCAACTGCGGCAGTTCTACTACGACACCGCCAACGCCAACAATGTCGTTGCTATGACTGCCCTCAATAAAGTCGTAGGGATCTCTCAGATACTCTTTGGCACCGACTTTCCGTACGAAGGCGCCGTGCTTGAGCAGGAAAATGACCTGAAAAACTGCGAAGCATTTAATTCCCAGGAATTACAAACGATATTGTCTGAAAATCCACGCAGGTTACTTCCAGGCTTGAAGATTTCGACTTAGTTGACCCGGTGCACTGGAGCTTGTTGTAAGTTCACATGGCAGGTTGCGAAGGACTCATACGATGAACGCAGTATTAGCATTTTGCAAGTGGCTCGATCATACCGCGATGGGAGCCGCGATACGCGATTCCGTCTGGCTCTTCCCGGTCATCGAGACCCTGCATATCTTCGGCATTGTCTCGCTTGTCGGAGCTACGTCCATCCTCGATCTGCGTCTCATGGGACTTACCTTTCGCGATGAACCGGTATCAAAGCTGGCGGAACGATTCCTGCCTTGGGCTTGGTTCGGCTTCATCGTCCAGGTCGTCACCGGCCTGCTCATGTTCTCGTCTGAAGCCGTCAAGATGTACGGAAACTGGGCGTTCCAGTTGAAGATGTTGCTCATCCTCGTCGCGGGCATCAACGCCGTAGTCTTTCACTCGCTCGCCTATCAAAGTGTGGACAAGTGGGATCGGGATCCCATCGCGCCCGTATCGGCACGCATCGCAGGTTCAGCATCCATCCTGCTGTGGTTCGGAATTGTGGCCGCGGGGCGTTGGATCGCCTACGTAGGTTAGTCACCAAGGGCGAGGCTTAGTCCATATCTACTTCTATTGGATAGGAGTTCGAAGCGATGAATAAACAATGGCGGCTTTCACAAGCAACAGAGTGGAAACCCGCTCGGCGCGCGCAAATGATATCCCGTACGCTTTGGTATAACATAAGACCAAGCAAGCGCCCTGTTCTAGTGGATCAAAGTGAACGGACCCTCTGCTTGAGGTTACGGAAGCCTATGAAAGAGACTCCATCGAACGGCTCGTTCAAGATAGTAGGCGTCAAGCGCCGGCGCCTCCATGAACCTGTAGCAGATCAGATCCGCCAGGCTATCTTTCGGGGCTTGATCGTTACCGGCCACAAGCTGCCGCCCGAGCGCGAGATGGCGGAGCACTTCCAGACCAGCCGCGTCGCGCTGCGCGAAGCCTTGCGCGCGCTTGAGAAAGAAGGCTTGATCACCGTCAAACGCGGTGCGGGCGGCGGCGCCTTCGTGGCTGACTTTGACAACGCCCTCAATGCGCTCGCCGACTCACTCAACACTGTCGTCCGGCTCGGCTCCGCCAAAAGCGCGAACCTCACCGAGATGCGTTCCATCCTCGAGCCCGAGATCACTCGGCTGGCGACCCTGCGCGCCACCCCGGAGGACCTCAGCGCCATCGAGGCCGTCGTCATCGCGCAGGAAGAAGAACTGAAGAGTGGAGAACTCAGCCGCAAGCTCGACATGGACTTTCACCGCTGCGTCGCCGAGGCGGCCCATAACCCCGTCATGAACATCGTCGTCAACGCGGTCAATCAATCCATCCGCGACTCCATCCTCCGCTCCAAGCGCACGGAGGAGATGCGTAATCGCGTTGTCTCCTACCACCGCAGCATCTTCGAAGCCCTGCGCAGCGGCAACGCTGAGCTCGCCAAGCGCGTCATGACGTCGCACGTCGTCGATGTTCAATGCCACCTCGAGACCTCGGACCATGAGTGATCAGATCCCCCGGCTCTCCGTCAGCGAGATGCCGCCAGAGCTTGCTACCTTCCTCGGCCCGCGGGTCAAGCGCCTCGGCTACCTGGGCGAATTCTTTCAGTGCACCGCCCACCAGCCGGAGGCGCTGCTCTCCTTCCTTCATTTCACTGAACACCTCAAGCACGCCTTACCCAACAATCTCGTGGAGCTCGTCTCGCTCTCCGTCGCCGTGCTCATGAAGAACGACTACGAGCGCATCCAGCACGAACGCCTCTCGCGCAAGCTGGGCTTCAGTGAAGATTGGATCAGTGACGTGCTCAGTCTGAATGGGCAGAAGCATCTCTCGCAGCAGGAGTCCGTCGTGCAGCGCTTCGCCGTCGGGGTCGTGCAGCGTCACGGCCACCACACCACTCCCGAGTTCGAAGCGACGATTGAAGCCGTCGGCCACAGCCAGGCCATGGCGCTGCTCATGCTCATTGGCCGCTACATGTCGCACGCCATCATTGCCAATACGCTCAACCTGTCGCCTCCGCCGCTGGCTATGAATGGCGAAAAGAAGACCTAAGTACCAAACTGCTGCGGCGCAGGCCAGCGACTGCGCCCGGCGATCTAGACCAAGGAGAAGGCATTGATGGAACAGGCAGCGTATTCGTTTGTGGATGGAACGGGCTTTGTGGAGCCGCAGAAGCCGGAGCTGATCCCCGCGGTGACGATTCCGCGCGAGGCGATTGAGGCGGAGGTGGAGCGTCTGGCGAGCTTGCCGGCTCCGGCCAATGGACGGCGCGTCTCGCGCATCGCCAATCCTTTGACCGGCGCGGGCGACGGCCTCTCTCCCGGCATCGATGTCTCGATCTCGGTGTTGAAGCCGGGCGAGCGCACCACGCCCATCCGCCACAACGCCTCGCAGGTAAACTTCTGCATTCGCGGCGGCGGCGAATCGACCGTCGACGGCAAGGTGATCCGCTTCGGCCAGTACGACGTCTTCAACACGCCCTCCTGGGTCATCTACGAGCACTGTAACGACAGCGATGATCTGCAGGTGCGGCTCACCTACAGCAACGCGCCGCTGCTGCGCAAGCTGAAGATCTACGTGGCTGAAGAGAACCCCAAAGAGGTTGGCAAAAAGAAGAGCTACGACGAGCACTCCTCGGCCGAGAGTCCCTTCGGCACCTTCCCCATCACCGACGATGGCGGCTACCTGATGCCGTACGAGAAGCTCATCAACCCGGATGTCGTGAAGCACTCGCCGCATCACTTCCCCTGGCCGCGCGTGAAGCAGGAGCTCGACAAGCTGGCCTCGCTGGGGCAGAGCTATCGCGGGCGCAGGCTGTACCTGCTCTACAACCCGGCCACGGGCCACACCAACGGCACGACGAGCAACTTCTTCGCGACCATGTGCCTGCGTCCGAAGAACATCGTCGATCGTCCGCACCGCCACACCGGCGCGGCCATCAACTACTACTTCGAGGGCTCGGGCTACAGCGTGGTTGAGGGCGTGAAGTACGAGTGGAAGGCCGGCGACCTGATGCTGTCGGCGCCCGGCTGGGCGGTGCACAACCATGCCTCTCTGGATGAAGACGTCTACGAACTCACGGTGCAGGACAGCCCGCTCAACATCTGGATGGGCTCCCTGCTCTGGCAGGAAAGCCTCGACCAGCCCATCGAACTGCTCGGAGCCAACGAAGGCTTCACCACCAACAGACCCGCATAAACCGCACACGGCGTACCTCTCGGAAAAGGAGCGATTTCCCGCCCATGATGCCTCTAGACAAAGCCTTCCTGCGCGGGTCGTTTCCGCCCCTAGTCACTCCCTTCCGCGGCGGCAAGGTCGACTTCGACAAGTTCGCCGAGCTCGCCGAACGCCAGGTCCAGCTGGGCTCCCACGGCATCGTCGTCGCCGGCACCACCGGTGAGCCCAGCAGCCTCTCCATTGACGAGCGCACCGAGTTGCTCAAGGTCGCGCTCTCCGTCGCCGCCGGCCGCATCCAGGTCGTCGCCGCCACCGGCTCGCAATCCTTCGTTGAGACCCTCAAGCTCACCGAACAGGCCGAGCAGGCCGGCGCCGCCGCCGCGCTCGTCGTCACGCCGTACTACATCAAGCCATCGCAGAAGGGCCTGGTCGACTACTTCGTCGCGCTCGGCCAGCGTGTCAAGCTGCCGCTCATGATCTATCACATTCCCGGCCGCGCCGCCGTCTCCATCAAGGCGCACACCGTCTTCCGCATCGCCGAGCAGCTCCCGCGCCTCGTCGGCCTCAAGCACGCCGACCAGAACCTCGAGCTGCTCACCGAGCTTCTCGTGGGCCTCGGCCCGGAGTTCCGTATCTTCTGCGGCGTCGAAGCTCTCAGCCTCCCCATGCTGGTCCTCGGCGGCGCCGGCCTCATGAACGCCGTCGGCAACCTCGCCCCCGCGCGCGTCGCCGAGCTCTACAGCGCAGTCCAGCAGCGCGACTACGAGCGTGCCTTGCAGATACACACCGAGATCTTCGAGCTCAACCAGTCCATCTTCATCGACACCAATCCCGTGCCGCTCAAGTACATGATGTCCCGCCTCGGCCTGCTCGAAAGCCCCGAGCTCCGCCTCCCGCTCATCCCTCTCGACAAGTCCCACCAGGCGATCCTCGAACAGGTCCTCATCCGCGCGCGTCTGCTCCAGCCCGCTGAAGTCTCGGCCGCATAGCCGCACAAGGTCTCCACATGTCGAAGCTCCAGCTCTCCATGGCGACCGGCCACTACGACCACCTCGCAGATCTCGTCTCAGGCCACGTCCGTCCTGAAGGCATCGAGCTCCAAGCCCTCCACCTGCCCATCGAAGAGATCTTCTTCCGCACCTTCTCCTTCGCCGAGTGGGACATCTCCGAGTTCTCCTCCGCCAAGTACGTCTCCATCATCGGCAGCGCCGGCGGCGACTCGCGCTTCACCGCCATCCCCGTCTTCCCCTCGCGCGTCTTCCGCCAGTCCGGCTTCTACATCGCCACCGCCAGTGGCATCCGCACCGCGCAGGATCTCACCGGCCGCCGCGTCGGCATCCCGGAGTGGACCCAGACCGCCGGCATCTACGCCCGCGCTTACCTCCAGCATCAGTGCGGCGTCCCGCTCGCCGGCATCCGCTGGGTGCAGGGCGGCGTCAACGAAGCCGGCCGCACCGAGAAAGTCTCGCTCACCCTCGCTCCCGGCGTCGGGATCGAGCACATCCCCGACCGCGCCCTTAACGACATGCTCCTCGCCGGCGACCTCGATGCCATCATCTCCGCCCGCGAGCCCGCATCCTTCGTCGCCGGCGACCCTCGCATTGCCCGCCTCTGGCCCGACTACCGCGCCATCGAAGAGGCCTACTTCCGTGACACCGGCATCTTCCCCATCATGCATCTCATGGTGCTCAAGCGCGACGTCGTCGCCCGTTACCCCTGGCTCGCCATGAATCTCCTCCAGGCTTTCGAGCAGGCCAAAGCCAACAGTCTCCAGCGCCTCTCCACCATCGTGAACTCGCCCATCGCAATTCCGTGGTCGTATCACGCCCTCCGCTCCGCCCAGGAGGTCTTCGGTTCGGACCTCTGGCCTTACGGCATCGAGCCTAATCGCCGCACCCTCGAAGCCTTCCTGCAGTACTGCCACGAACAGGGCGTGACCCACCGCCTCGTCCCCATCGACGAGCTCTTCCCGCCTGAAGTTAGCAAGGTCGCCAAGGTATGAGTCCCCGCCCGCCCGTCGACGAAGCTCCCCCTCTCCTCCCGTCGGAGCTCGATGCCGATCTCTCCCGCCGCACCTTCATCAAGGCCGCCGGCATCCTCGGCGCAGGCGTTGCCGCCGGTCTCCCGCAGGTCGCGGAGGCGCAGGACCGCGCCGCCGCCGCCTCCACCACCCCGCACACCGCCAGCATCACCCTCATCGTCAACGGCCAGCCCCACCCCCTCACCCTCGACACCCGCACCTCTCTCCTCGACGCCCTGCGTGACGACCTCAACCTTCCCGGCACCAAGAAAGGCTGCGATCACGGCCAGTGCGGCGCCTGCACCGTCCTGCTCGACGGTCGCCGCGTCAACTCCTGCCTCACCCTCGCCGTCGCCGCCAACTTGAGCCGCATCACCACCATCGAAGGCCTCGCGAACAACGACACCCTCTCGCCCGTGCAGGCCGCCTTCCTCGAGCACGACGCCTTCCAGTGCGGCTACTGCACCCCCGGCCAGATCTGCTCCGCCACCGCGCTCCTCCAGGAGGCCGCCCAGGGCAAGCTCTCCATCGTCAGCTTCCGCACCGGCCAGACCGCCCGCCCCGCCCTCACCGACGCCGAGATCCGCGAGCGCATGTCCGGCAATCTCTGCCGCTGCGGAGCCTACCCCAACATCGTCGCCGCTGTTCGTGCCGCAGCCCGCGCGGCAGTTCAGGCAGACGGGGAAGGGAAGTCATGACCCCCGACGAGCTCCCTCCGCCCACCCGCGAGCTGCAGCAGCGCTACGACGGCCGCGCCAAGGTCACCGGCGCCGCCACCTACACCGCCGAGTTCCCCGTCCCCAACGTCGTCCACGCCTTTCTCGTGCAAAGCACGATCCCCAACGGCACCATTACCTCCATCGAAACGGCCGCCGCCGAGCGCGCCCACGGCGTCCTCGCCGTCCTCACCCCGTTCAACGCGCCGCGCCTTCCCGTTCAACCTGCGCAGCCCGGCCGCGCCCGCGCCGTCAGCCTGCTTCAGGACCCCGCCGTCCACTACAACGGCCAGCCCATCGCCCTCGTCGTCGCCTCCCGCCTCGCCGAAGCTCGCTGCGCCGCCGCCCTGCTCCGCATTGACTACCGCCCGGACCCGCCCCGGCTCGACTTCCTCGGCCGCCTCGGCGAAGCTCGCCCCCTCAAAGGCGCCTTCCGCGAGCCCGTCGACACCAGCCGCGGCGACCTCGCCGCCTCGCTCGCCCAGTCCGCCGTCACCTTCGAGGCTACCTACCGCACGCCCATCCAGAACCACAACCCCATGGAGACCCACTCCACCCTCGCCTGGTGGGAAGGCGACAAGCTCAACCTCTACGACTCCACCCAGTCCCTCACCGGCGTCCGCCAGACTCTCGCCCGCGCCTTCGCCATCCCGGTCGAGAACATCCGCGTCCAGTGCCCTTTCACCGGCGGCGGCTTTGGCAGCAAAGGCTCCACCTGGTCCCACGTCATGCTCGCCGCCATGGCCTCGCGCGTCGTCGGCAAACCCGTCAGGCTCGCCCTCGACCGCAACCAGATGTTCGGTCCCGTCGGCTCCCGTCCCGCCACCGTCCAGCGGATCCGCCTCGGCGCGTCAGCCCAGGGCAAGCTCCTCGCCGTCGAGCACGACGTCATCCTCCACGCCTCGGTTATGGAAGACTTCCTCGAGTCCTCCGCCTTCCAGACCCGCATGCTCTACGCCAGCGACTCCAACGTCACCTCCCATCGCCTCGTCGATATGAACCTCGGCGTCGCCACCAACATGCGCGCCCCCGGCGAATCCACCGGCACCGCCGCGCTCGAGTCCGCGCTTGACGAGCTCGCCCTCAAGCTCCGCATGGACCCCGTCCAGCTCCGCCTCATCAACTACGCCGACCGCGACCCCAGCCGCGACCTCCCCTTCACCTCCAAGCATCTCCGCGAGTGCTACCAGCAGGCCGCCGACCGCTTCGGCTGGTCCCGGCGCAATCTCATTCCCGGCAGCCGCGTCGAGGGCGACGCCCTCATCGGCCACGGCATGGCCTCCGCCACCCGCCACGCCAACCGCTCCGCCGCCCAGGCCCTCGTCCGCATCCTCCCCGATGGCCGCGCCCTCGTCGCCTCCGCCAGCCAGGAGCTCGGGACCGGCACCTACACCATCATGGCCCAGGCCGCCGCCGAGCCGCTCGGCCTCGACCCCACCCTCATCCAGGTCAAACTCGGCGATTCCAGCCTCCCGCCCGCACCCCCCTCCACCGGCTCCGTCACCGCCGCCAGCGTCTGTCCCGCCGTCCGCGCCGCCGCCCTCGCCGCCCGCCTCAAGCTCTTCTCGCTCGCCGCCGCCGACCCCCAATCCCCGCTCCACGGCCTCGACCCCCAGGCGCTCACCACCCGCGACGCCCGCATCTTGAATACATCGAAGCCAAGCCAGTCAGAAACCATCGCTGCCCTGCTCGCCCGCAACGACTCCCGCCCCATCGAAGCCACCGGTTCCGCCGAGCCCGACGCCGCCGCCCGTTCCTCCGCCAGCTCCTACTCCTTTGGTGCCGTCTTCGTCGAGGTCGCCGTCGACCGCTTCACCCACATGGTCACCGTCCGCCGCGTCACCGGCACCTACGACATCGGGACCCTCATCAATCGCAAAACCGGCCTCAACCAGCTCATCGGCGGCATCGTCTGGGGCGTCTCCTTCGCGCTCCACGAAGAAGCCCACATCGATCCCGTCCTCGGCCGCACTGTCAACGAGAACTTCGCCGAATACCACATCCCCGTCAACGCCGACATCGGCTCCATCGACATCACCTGCCTCGACATCCCCGACACCGTCTTCAACCCGCTTGGCGCCCGGGGCCTCGGCGAAGTCTCCGTCACCGGCACCCCCGCCGCCGTCGCCAACGCCATCTATAACGCCACCGGCAAGCGCATCCGCGACTTTCCCATCACCCCCGACAAGATCATGCATGCCCCGGTTTCTACTGCCTGACGGCCACAGCATGCCCCACCCCCCCTGCGACGCAGCCATCATCGGCGCCGGCCCTACCGGCCTCACCCTCGCCAACATCCTCGGCCGTGCCGGCCTGCGCGTCGTCCTCCTCGAGCGCAACGACTCTACCGTTCGCGCCCCCCGCGCCGTCTCTATCGACGACGAATCCCTCCGCACCATGCAATCCATTGGCCTCGTCGACCAAGTCCTGCGCGACGTCGCCCAGGACTACGGCTCGCACTACTTCACCTCCGCCGGCCGCTGCTTCCTCCGCGTCGAGCCCTCCACCCGCGAGTACGGCTTCCCGCGCCGCAACGCGTTCACCCAGCCCCGCCTCGAACAGACCCTCCTTGAGGGCGCCCGCCGCTTCCCCAACGTCACCACTCTCTTCCGCCACACCGTCGCGTCGCTCACTGAAACCCCCAACGACGTCCACCTCCAGGTCCATCCCGAAGACGCCCCTGCCGAAACCCTCCGCGCCTCCTACGTCATCGCCTGCGACGGCGCCCGCAGCCCCACCCGCAAGCACATCGGCGCCTCCATGCTCGGCTCCAGCTACCCCCAGCGCTGGCTCATCGTCGACCTCGCCTCCACCCGCGAGCGCCTCCGCCAGACCCGCGTCGTCTGCAACCCCGCCCGCCCCCTCATCACCCTCCCCGGCCCCTTCGGCATCCGCCGCTACGAGTTCATGCTCCACCCCCACGAGGACGACGCCGCCGCCACCCACCCCGACTTCGTCCAGCGCCTGCTCGCCGCCCACGGCCCCGACGCCGGCGCCCCCATCGTCCGCGCCCAGGTCTACGCCTTCCACGCCCTCATCGCCGACCGTTGGGACACAAACCGTATCTTCCTCGCCGGCGACGCCGCCCACCTCTCCCCGCCCTTCGCCGGCCAGGGCATGAACAGCGGCATCCGCGACGCCTTCAACCTCGGCTGGAAGCTCACCGCCGTCCTCCGCAGCCAGCTTGGACCCGCGCTCCTCCGCACCTACTTCGAAGAGCGCGAACCCCACGCCCGCGCCCTCATCCAGCTCGCCGTCAACATGGGGCGCATCATGATGCCCCGCTCCCGCCTCCAAACCGCCCTCATCCAGACCGGCTTCCGACTCACCCGCTTCGCCCCGCCGCTCCAGGCCTACTTCGCCCAGATGAAATACAAGCCCAAGCCCTTCTACCGGCGCGGCTTCCTCGACCCCGCCGCGGAAGACCCGGCCACCCGGAAACTCGTCGGCCGCATGCTCCCCCAGCCGCTCGTCGAAACCGCCTCGGGCGCCCGCATCCTCCTCGACGACCTCCTCGGCGACACCTTCCGCCTCGTCGCCTTCGGCCCCGCCGCCCAGCAACTCCTGGCCGACGCCGCCACACTGGACTACCAACCACTCGCCATCCTGCCCAGCATCTACAACCCCGACCCCACCCTCCCAGTGGAAGCCGTCCGCGACATCCACGCCACCATGAACCCGTTCATTCCGCCCACCCGCACCGTCTTCCTGCTTCTCCGCCCCGACCGCTACATCGCCGCCGCCAGCAACTCGCTCGCCGGCCTCGCCTCCCGCACCCAAACCGTCACCCACTCTTATCGTCTCGAGCCTTCCCATGAAAAAGATCCGTTCTTATCGCCTTCAATCCGCCCTGATCAGCGTTAAGCCTTCCTTCAAGCCCGCACGCCATTGCACTCTCAAGCGCGAGAAAGTTAGCATCCACGCCATGTCGAACCACCTCCTAGCCCTCATGCTCACTCTCGCGATCTTGCCCTCGCTCGCCCACGCCCAGGCCACCACCTCACCCGACCAGCCCGCCATTCCCGACACCGACGAGCAGCGCATCGCCGACCTCATCCTGGCCAACCACATCCTCTTCGACCAGGGCGTCCTCGACGCCTACGGCCACGTCAGCGTCCGCTCCGTCAGCCATCCCGGCCACTTCTTTCTCTCCCGCTCCCGAGCCCCCGGTCTCGTCTCCCGCGCTGACATCCTCGAGTTCGACGAGAACAGCCAGCCCATCGACCCCCACGGCCAGCCTACCTACAGCGAGCGCTTCATCCACGGCGAGATCTACCGCGCCCGCCCCGACGTCCAGTCCGTCGTCCACTGCCACTCCCCCGCCGTCATTCCCTTCGGCGTCACCGGCGTCGCCCTCCGTCCCATCATGCACATGGCCGGCTTCCTTCCGCCCACCGTCCCGCTCTTCGAGATCCGCGCCGCCGCCGGCCCTGAGAACGGCATGCTCATCACCACCAACGCCCTCGGCGCCGCCGTCGCAAAATCCCTCGGTTCATCCCCAGTCGTGCTCATGCGCGGCCACGGCATGTCCGTCACCGGCCCCAGCGTCCGACACGCCGTCTTCCGCGCCATCTACACCCAGCTCAACGCCCAGATCGAGCTCGAAGCCCTCAGGCTCGGCCCCGTCACCTGGCTCAACCCCACCGAAGCCGCCCGCGTCGACGCCACCAACGAGGGCTCGCTGCTCTCCGCCAACCCCCGCCAGTGGCAGCTCTGGGCCGCCCAGGCCGAAGCCCACGCCACCCACTAACACCACTTGGAAGCTTCTTGTACTCGACCAGCGCGCCTTTGTGGCCCCCCAATGAATTCGTCATCCTGAGCGAAGTTTGGCGGCTCTCGAGCCAAACGCAGTCGAAGGACCCCGAAGAAGCTCACAAGCCAACAACGTCATCGCCTTTCCGCCCCATACACTTGGGCTGGCTCTCGCCGCGCACTCGAAGGGACCCGCATCCGCCCTCGGCCCTTGCCTGAAATACCCCAAGGCTCCAGCCTTGGGTCTCTAGGGCAGGTCGGCAGAACTGGGGCCTTAGCCCCTGGGGTTTGCCTTCTTCCCAAACCGCCCCAGCTGCCCTACCGCACGTACGAAAACGTCCCGCAAAGATTCGCCGCATTGGTAATCGCGTCCGGCGTAAACACCGGCATCGCCGCTCCGGAGAAGAACGCCAGCTGCAGATTCTTTCCCGCCGCATAGCTCGCCATCCACTGCGTCTCGTCCGACCCGCACAGCTTGTTCTTGTGCAGCAACACCTTCTCCGCCGGAATGCTCAGCCGGTACAGAGTCCCGCTGCCGCCCGCCTGGCCTTCCGTGTTGAAGACGCCCGCCGCCTCCTCCGAGCGCAGCTTCCTGATCTCCGCGATTGGGAAGGCCGTGAAGTTGATCGTGATCCTCTCCTCCGACAGCGCCACGTCGCCGGTAATCCCCCTGGCCGTCGTACTTGCCGCCCGCCAGTACCCGCGCTCCCGCTGCGCCCCGCTCTCCTGCTGCGCGCCGATCTCCCGCTGCGCCCCGATCTCCCGCTGCGCCCCGCCCCACCCGCACAGGCAAAGCCCGCACACCACAATCCACAGCAGCCTGTCTCGCCTCATCCTTCCAGCATATGACACGCCTGCCGCAACTGCGAAAGCAATGGAGCCGATGAGCGGAGTTGAACCGCTGACCTACTGATTACGAATCAGTTGCTCTACCAACTGAGCTACATCGGCCCGCCTCTGGCATTCTATCAAACCCCGGCCTCCCCAACCGCCCGTCTCCGGCTCAGGCCGCTTCCATCGCCTAATGCGCATGAAACCCCTTGTTCGGGTCATACGCGAACTTCACCAGGTCATCCCGGTAGTCGATCGAGATCACCAGTTCGCGCAGCGTCTTGAACCCCAGAAAGCCCGCGATCTCCACCCCTAGCGACCGCGAGATGTTGGAGATGTCGAAGACCGGAATATCCTCGATCGTTTGCTGTACGTTGGCAAAGTGCATGATCGCCGGCTTGTCGATCGTGTAGGTCTCGTTCATCAAGCCACTCAAGCCCTTCACCTTCAGATTCGAGCTGCGCAGCGGCCCGATCTCCTTCGCCGTTGCGGACGACAGGCTACCCGAAAACGCGCCCGTATCCAGGATGAACAGCTTGATCGGCAGCGAGTTCACCTGCGCCGGCATGATGATGTTGTGCCCCCGCCGGAACACCCGCGCCCAGTTCTGCATCTCCGGCGCCACGTACCGGTCATGCGGAACTCCGCTCGCGTCTACCCCGTTCCCGCTCGTGCCGTGGATTTCCAGCTGCACCGGACCCGGCTCGTCCCCCGGCCGCGGCGGCAGCGGCGCCAGCCGCAGCTCGCGCCCGGGCGTGTCGATCGTCACCAGCCAGCGCGCGAACACATCCGTCCCCACCAGTCCGTCCACCTCCAGCCCCGCGCTGTTCCGGTCCAGCACCTCCACCTCGCAGTTGTGAAATTCCATCCCACCCATCTTCAACCGATCCACGTGAGTCACGTACGTCCGCACCGTCCCCTGGTCCCCGATCCCGCCCAGCCGGATCTCTGCCTCCGTTACCAGTCCCGCGCTCGCCGCCGCCGACTTCGTAATCGTCAGCCCGCTCGCTCCCGTGTCCACCTCCAGCCGCTTGCGCTTGCCGTTGAACTCCAGATCCAGCGCCACCGCCCCCGCCGGCACATTGATCTCCATGTTCGAGTTCCCGATCACCAGCAATGGCAGCTTCGCCGTCTCCACCGGCGACACCATCTCGCAGTCCCCGTTGCTGCGCGCCTTCACCCGCTTGATCTGTTCCCCGATCTCCTTCTTCTGCTCGTCCGTCTCTCCGTCTCGCTCCATCAAACGCGTCAGCCGTTCCACCTGCTCGTCCGGCGTTAGCCTCCGCGCATGCGCCGCCCGCCAGCGGTTGGTGATCGCCGGGTCGTCCGGCGAAAGGCTATGCGCTAGATCCAGCGCCTTCTGCGCCGAAAGAAAGTTGCCCGCCAGCGTCTGGTACCGCGAGATATCCACGTACAACCGCGGCAGGCATGGATTCAGCTGCCGTGCCTTGTTGAACGCATTCGCCGCCTCGTCCACCTCGCCCCGCCGGAAGCGGACCTCGCCCACTGCCTCCAGCACCTGCGGATCGTTCGGCGACGCCGCCGCGTACTCATTTGCCAGCGTCAACGCCTCCGCCACCTTGCCTTCGCCGATCATGCTGCTCACCAGTCCGACCTTGGCCGCAGCATCGTCCGGCTGCTTGGCCAGCATCGCCTGGTAGAGCTGCGTCGCCTGCGCAAACTGCCCCTTATCCAACGCCGCTTCCGCCTCATTGGGCGTCGCATGCACCACCGCACACGTCATCTTCGCGCCACCCGCCGCCGCCCCGGCCTGGCCCGCCGCGCCCTGCCCTCCTGCGCCCTGCCCCATCGCAACAAGCCCCACCGCGACCCCCACCATCAACCCCGCAACCGCCATCCCACGCAGCAGCATCTCGCCTCCTGTCCCGTCACATCCCGTCTGTCACCGTCATCATGGTAAACGTAAAAAGGGCCAGCCCCGGATCTCTCGCAGGCCAGCCCTTTCCTCGTTCTACTGACCGCTTAGTACCGGTAAATCTCCGACTTGTACGGCCCATCCACCGGCACGCCAAGGTAACTCGCCTGCTTCTCCGAGAGCGTCGTCAGCTTCACCCCGATCTTCTCGAGATGCAGCCGCGCCACCTCCTCATCCAGTTTCTTGGGCAGGATATAGATCCCCACCTTGTACTCGTCCTTCTTCTCCCACAGGTCAAGCTGCGCCAGCGTCTGGTTCGAGAAGCTCGCAGACATCACGAAGCTCGGGTGGCCCGTCGCGCAGCCCAGGTTCACCAGCCGTCCCTCCGCCAGCACAAAGATCGAGTTGCCGTTCTCAAACGTGTACTTGTCCACCTGCGGCTTGATGTTCGTCCGCACCGCGCCCGAAGCATTCAACGGCTCCATCTGGATCTCGTTGTCGAAGTGGCCGATGTTGCACACGATCGCCTGGTCCTTCATCAGCTTCATGTGCTCGAGCGTAATGATGTCCACGTTGCCTGTGCAGGTCACGTAGATATCGCCGCGGCCCAGCGTCTCTTCGATCGTCGTCACCTCGTAGCCTTCGATCGCCGCCTGCAGCGCGTTGATCGGATCGATCTCCGTCACGATCACCCGCGCACCCAGCCCGCGCAGGCTCGCCGCCGACCCCTTGCCCACGTCGCCGAAGCCGCACACCACCGCCACCTTGCCCGCCACCATCACGTCCGTCGCGCGCTTGATGCCGTCCACCAGCGACTCGCGGCAACCATACAGGTTGTCGAACTTCGACTTGGTCACCGAGTCGTTCACGTTGATCGCCGGCACCAGCAGCGTGCCCTTCTCCATCATCTTGTACAGCCGGTGCACGCCCGTCGTCGTCTCCTCCGACACCCCGCGCCACTCCGTCGCCACGTCGTGCCAGCGCGTCGGATGCTCCGCGTGAACCTTCTTCAGCAGATTCTTGATCACGCCCTCTTCCATCGAGCTCGAGGCCGAATCCACCCACTTGTCCCCGTTCTCCATCTCGTAACCCTTGTGGATCAGCAGCGTCACGTCGCCACCATCGTCGATCACCAGCTGCGGCCCCAGCAGCCCGCCCTTCCCGTCCGGGAAGCTCAGCGACTCATTCGTGCACCACCAGAACTCCTCCAGCGTCTCGCCCTTCCACGCAAACACTGGCACGCCCGCCGCCGCAATCGCCGCCGCCGCATGGTCCTGCGTCGAAAAGATATTGCAGCTCGCCCAGCGCACATCCGCGCCCAGGTCGACCATCGTCTCGATCAGCACCGCCGTCTGGATCGTCATGTGCAGCGAGCCCGTCACGCGCACACCCTTCAGCGGCTTGTTCACCGCATACTTGCGCCGGATCGACATCAGCCCGGGCATCTCCTGCTCGGCGATTTCGATCTCCTTCCGTCCAAACTCCGCCAGCGAGATATCCGCTACCTTGTAGTCGTGCGCCTTTGCCGTCACATCGCCCATCGTCGCCGTTGCCATACCAAACACCTCAATGAAAGATCATTCTGCAGAATTTTCGCCCGTTTAAGCCTATCACCGGCACTCCCGCAAGCCACCGATAAAGTCACGCCAAATTCCGCATCCCATGCCGCACCCTCAAACAATCCCGCCCAACATTCAACCCGCTAGCTGCATCTCCCTCCTCCCCCACCGTCATCCTGAGCGAAGCGCAGCGTCGCTGAAGGACCTGCATCTCTCTTCTCCCACCCCAACACCGTCATCCTGAGCGAGGCGCAGCCGAGTCGAAGGACCCCGAGGAACCCTCCGCCACCCCCACTCTCCGAGCATTCCAGCCACGCCTCGGCCCGAAGGTACCCCAGGGCTTCAGCCTTGGGTCTCTAACTGTCATCCTGAGCGAGGCGCAGCGCAGCCGAAGGACCCCGCTGAACTCCCCCCATTCCCCGAGCCTTCCAGCCCCCGACCCACTCATCCCTTCGTCTCGCGCCCCGGCAGCGCCACACAAAGCCACGCCGCCCCCACCGACATACCCGCGATCGCCAGCAGCCCGGCCGTAAACCCGTTCGTCCTGTCCCGCAGCATCCCCGTCAGGTACGGCCCGGCAAACCCGCCCACGCTCCCCACCATCGTCAGGATCGCCACCCCGCCCGCCGCTGCCTGCCCGCCCAGCACCCCCGTCGGAAGCGTCCAGAACGGCCCCATCATGCTCCAGAAACCCATCGCTCCCAGCGTCATCGCCCCCAGCGTCGCCGCCAGCGAGTGCGCATACGCCGCCCACCCGAACCCCACCGCGCTCAGCAGCAGGCAGCCCGCGATATGCCCTCGCCGCTCCCCCGTCCGGTCGCTCGACCAGCCCACCACCACCGTAAAGATCGCCGCCGCCACATACGGCACCGTCGCATAGCGTGCGATCACGCTCGCCGCTCCTGCCCCGCCGCTCCCGCCGGCAAATCCATTCAGCAGCGTCGGCATCCACAGGTTCACCGTGTACACCCCTACCTGGCTCAGAAAGTAAACCCCCGCCAGCACCCAAAGCATCGGCAGCCGGAACGCGTCTCCCAGATGCTCCCGCTGGCTCGCCCCGCCCGCCTTGCGGTCGCGTTCCAACTCCCCGTCCAGCCACTGCTTCTCCGCCTCCGTCAGCCACCCCGCATCGTCCGGCTTGTCCTTCAGCACCCACAGCACCGAGATCCCCGCCAGGAACGTCGGTATCCCTTCCAGCATGAACAGCCACTGCCAGCCATGCAGCCCCGCGCGGCCTTCCAGCTTCAGCAGAAAGCTCGACACCGGCCCGCCCACCACCCCCGCAATTGAGGTCGCCGTCATGAACTTCGCCACCGCCCGCGCCCGCTCGCCCGACGGAAACCAGTCCGACAGGTACAGAATCATCCCCGGAAAAAACCCCGCCTCGCTCACCCCCAGCAGCAGCCGCATCCCGTAAAACGAGTGCGCCCCCTTCACGAACATCATCAGCGTCGCCACCACGCCCCACGAGATCATGATGCGCGCAATCCAGAGCCGCGCCCCCACCTTGCGCAGCAGCAGGTTGCTGGGTAAATCAAACAGGAACTGACCTGCGAAGAACATCGCCGCACCCAGCCCGTAGGCCGAAGCCGAGAGCCCCAGGTCCCGCCTGAACTCCACCGCCGCAAACCCAACATTTACCCGGTCAAGATAGGCCAGGATGTACAGCCCGAAGATGTACGGAATCAGCCGCCAGCTGATCTTGCTGTACACCCTCCGCGCATCCACCCCTTCCGCCGCCGCAGCCATCCACCCACTCTATCGCGCCACCCACCTCTTGGTCTGCACGCCCCGTGCTCCCCTCCGCCTTCCAAAAAGCCTGTCATCCTGAGTGAGGCATAGCCGAGTCGAAGGATCTGCATCCACTTTGCTCTTGCTCTTGCTCTTGCCTTCCGCCATCCCGCTCCCCCAAACCCCTGCCATCCTAAGCGAGGCAAAGCCGAGTCGAAGGACCTGCATCCGCCTTTGCCTTGCGCCTGAAGGTACCCCGAGGCTTTAGCCTCGGGTCTCTCCAGCACTCGCCTAAAACCGGGGGCTTTAGCCGTCTCCCCAGCTTCAACCCTTGCGCGCCGGCGGGATCACCTGCACCTTCCGCCGCTCGCGGAACGACATCCAGCCCGCCGCCATCATCATCAGGAAAAACCCCCCAAACCCGACGCCGATCCCCAGCACCGCGAACCCGCCCGTCACCACCACCCACAGCGGCAGCCCGTGCTCGTTGAAGTACACAAACGCCGCGCCAACCGCCACTGCCAGCAGCATCAGCGACGCCACCAGCACCGCCACGCTCGCAATCAACCACGGCCTGTATGCCTTCGGCAACGACTCCGTCATCCCGCCCGCTCCGCATCCAGCAGCGCGCGCTTCCGCTCCACGCCCCACCTGTAGCCCGTCAGGCTGCCATTCTTCCCCACCACCCGGTGGCACGGAACCACCACCGCCACTGGATTACTCGCACACGCCGCCGCCACCGCCCGCGCCGACCGCGGGCTCCCAATCGCCTCCGCAATCTCCGAGTAGCTCCGCGTCTCGCCCCGCGGAATCGCCTGCAGCTCCCGCCACACCCGGTGCTGAAACGCCGTCGCCCGCACATCCATCGGCAGCTCGATCGCTGCCGCGTGCTCCTTCACCCCGGCCACCACCGCCGTCACTGCATACTCCAGCTCCGTGTCCATCCGTTTCAGCTCCGCCCGCGGAAAGCGCCCGCGCAGTTCCTCCACCATCGCATCCTCGGCGTCCCCGAACGCGATCGCACACACCCCCAGCTCCGTCGCCGCCACCAGCACCATCCCCAGCGGCGACTCGCCCAGCGCATACCGCACCCGCATCCCTTTTCCGCCCGCCTTCAACGCCGACGGCGTCATCCCCAGGCGCGCCCCCGCGCCCTCATACAAGCGGCTGCTCGACCCAAACCCCGCCGCGTAGATCGCGTCCGTCACCGACACCTTCGGCTCGCGCACCTTGGCCTTGAACGCCGCCACCTTCTGCGCTCTGCCATACTCCCCCGGCGAGACACCCAGCACCCGCTTGAACCCGCGCAGGATCGTAAACTTCCCCACGCCCGTCGCCTTCGCCAGATCCTTCAGCTTGGTCCGCTCGCCCTGGTGCCGCTCCAGGTACTCTGTCACCACCTTGATCGCGCCCGCCTGCGGATCCGGCCGCGGACTCGCCAGGTCCGGCTCGCAGCGCAGGCACGCCCGATACCCCGCCGCCCGCGCCGCCTCCGCCGTCGGGTAGAACGTCACGTTCTTCCGCGTCGGCCTGCGGCTCGGACAGCTCGGCCGGCAATAGACGCGCGTCGACTTCACCGCGTAGAAGAACTGCCCATCCGCTCGCCCGTCGCGCTCCAGCACCTGCTGCCATTGCTTGCCCGCAAACACGCTCGGCACGCTCAACTTCGCATTGGAGTTGCTCAACGTCATCGTCATAGGCAGTATCGTCCACTCCCCCGCCGAAAGCCACACTCCGCCAATTGCACCCAAAGTGCTCCCATCGCCCGAGAACCGTCGGCAGACGCCCGCCCGACACCCATCCAGCCCTAATACCTGCGGCAACTCCCCACGACATCCACACAGACTTCCACGTCAAGCCACAGATTTACCACCGCCATCCACCACTACCCACACCCGCGCACCTGGAACACTCTCGCGTCCACCACGCCAACTTTTTTCGCCAAACCCGATCAAAAAAGTCGCCAGCCCGCAGCCGTCAGATGCCTACGCCAAACTCCATATCCTGCATCTCGTCGCCCGAATGCGCGTAGAAGTCGTACGGCGTGCGCCGGTTGAACTTGTACCGCGACCGCAGCTCGCGCCCCACAAACAGCCCCAGCGCCACAGCCCCCAGCCCCGCCGAGACCCAGCCCAGCGTGCGCAGCAGCCTCGATTCCTCCAGCTCCGGCATAGCATCCGCCAGCGCCTCTGAAGCCGTCGCGGCGATTAAGGCGGGCATCTCTTCTAGCTTGCGGCCAACGAGTCGGGAGGTGAGCAGGCGGAGCATGATGTGAGGATGATACCCCAACGTCAGCCGCGATCGGCAATGCGGCTTTCGACGTATTTCATTGGACGCACCAGGCGGAGCACTGGTAGCGATGAACGTGCTCCCAGCCTACCGCCCGTGCTCCTCAAGATACTTCTCCACTTCCAGCGCCGCCATGCAGCCGCTGCCCGCCGCCGTGATCGCCTGCCGGTACTTGCGGTCCTTGATATCGCCGCAGGCGTACACCCCCGGCAGAGTCCGGCCTTCATGCGTGCAGTACACGTCGTCCTGCGTCAGAATGTATCCGTCCTCATCCAGGTCCATCATGCCCCGGAACGCCTGCGCGTTGGGCGTGTGCCCGATGCCCAGGAACATGAACGAAACCGGCAGCGTCGACTGCTCACCCGAAGCCATGTCCCGCAGCCGCAGCCCCTTCACATCCTTCTCCTCCACGCCCAGCACCTCTTCCACCACGGTGTTGTGCAGGAACTGGATCGAAGGATGAGCCTTGGCCCGCTCCAGCATGATCGGCGAGGCGCGGAACTTCTCCGTGCGATTGATCAGCGTCACCTTGCTCGCGAATCTGGTCAGAAACAGCGCCTCTTCCATCGCACTGTCGCCGCCGCCGATCACCGCGATCTCCTTGCCCGACGCGAAGAACCCGTCGCAGGTCGCACACGAGCTCACCCCGTGGCCGATCAGCGCCTGTTCCGACGGCAGGTTCAGCCAGCGCGCGCTCGCTCCCGAGGCGATGATCAGCGTCCGCGTATGCACCACGTCCTTGCCCATCGTCAGCTTGATGGGGTGCGAGGCCAGGTCCGCCGCCGCCAGGTGCGCCATGCGCATCTCCGCGCCAAAGCGCTCGGCCTGTTTCCTCATGTTTTCAATGAGCTCCGGCCCCTGGATCCCCTCCGGAAAGCCGGGAAAGTTCTCCACCAGCGTCGTGATCGAAAGCTGTCCGCCCGGCTCATGCCCTTCCAGCACCAGGGGCTTCAGGTTTGATCGCGCCGCATAAATCGCAGCCGTAAGCCCGGAGCAGCCGGAGCCGAGGATGACCAGATCGCGTGTTTCAACTGCAGATGTTGTTTCAGAAGTCATGCCTGACCAGTGTAAATGCCCGCGCGTGGCCACCGCGCCCGTCCCTTCCACGAGGTGAAACAATCAAGACATGGCAAATCTGGTCTTGGTCTATGGAATGCGTCTGCTGCCTGCCGACGAGCTGGCGAAGGTGAACGATGCTCCCCTCGAACTGAAGAATGGCAACGATGCGAGCGTCACCATGCACCTGCTCGAGGGCAGCAGGGAACAGATCGAGGCACAGCTGCGCCACAGTATCGATGCCTTCTTCGACTTCTATCCCGAACTCTGATCTCCAGCGCCTCTGTCCGGAACTGCAACAGCCTTCCGCCTTCCGCCTCTCCCTGACGAAATGAAAGGGAGAAGACCGGAGGCTGCAGGTGTCGAAACGATTGGGCAGGACGCTCGCGGCGATCTCCACGCTGGCATGGAGCTTCGGAGTTTCTGCCCACCTGCATGCGCAGCCGGCTGTTCACACCGCCTCAAGCCGGCCCGCATCGCCGCGGTCCACGCCCACCGCAGCTGAGGCAGCCATCCCTGCCTCCACCGCCGGCGCTCTCACCGACCTCGCCAGCCACGCCGCCATCATCTTCGTCGGGCACGTCGAGGCCATCTCCCATAGCGACGCCGCCAGCTTCGTTGACGTCCGCTTCGCCATAGACCAGCCCTTGCGCGGGTCGAAGGGCAGCGTCTACGTGCTCCGCGAGTGGGCCGGCCTGTGGACCGCGCAACCCGATCGTTATCGCATCGGGCAGCGACTGCTCATGCTACTGACCGCCCGCGGACCCTCCGGGATGAGCGCGCCCGTAGGCGGAAGCGACGGCGCCATTCCCCTGGTCTCAAACGGCGTCGAACCGCTCGCTGACGCCGCCGGTGTCGCGCCTCCCGACGCCGGCCTGGCAGCCGACCCCGCGGCCTCGCTCGCTGCCTCCCTAGCGGCCTCCCTGGCGGTCGACCTGCGCTGGCTCAACGCGCGCGTCGCCCGGGCCGCCGCCCCCTCCGCCAGCCCGCACCCGGCGCTCAGCACCAGCGTCCAGGGCCGCCCCGTGCAGCCCATCGCCGGTGCCACCGACAACTCCGACTGGCCCGGTCCAGTCACTCCGCTCGAACCGGCCGGCAGCTCCGCTCCAGCCGCCCGCACCAGCCTCAGCCAGGTCCTTGCCCTGCTGCAGGGAACCACCGAGGTCAGCCATGCCCCGCGCTGACCTTCGTCTGCAGCAACTCGCCCTCTTTCTCGCCATCCTGCTCATCTCGTCGACGGCCCGGGCAGGCGGACCGCGCTTCGTCACCGGCGCGCCCTTTTTCAGCGCGCCCCAGGGAACACCCGTAGGCTGGCGCCAGGCGAATCTTCTCTACTTCACCGATCCCGCCGACCTCAGCGCCTACGTTCCACACCAGGCTGCCGACGCCCTCGTCGCGGCCGCGGCGGGCGTCTGGAACGTGCCCGTAGCCAGTCTCACCATCGCCCAGGGCGGCTCGCTGGCCGAGCACGTGAACGGGCAGAACGCCTACCTTGACGCCGCCGGCCAGGTTTTCCCTGCGGACGTCACCAGCGCCAATGCCGCGGCGATCCCCCTCGCCATCCTCTACGACAGCGACGGCTCCATCACCGACATCCTGCTCGGCTCCGGCGCCAGCGACCCCAGCGCCTGCCGCCAGAACGCCGTCACCGAGAGTGTGGACAGCTTCGATCCCGCCGGCTACATCCTGCACGCCATCCTGGTGCTCAACGGCCGCTGCACCGGACCCCTGCCGCAGCAGCAGCTCCAACTCCAATATCAGCTGGAGCGTGCCTTCGGCCGCGTCCTCGGCCTGGCCTGGTCCCAGACCAACGACAACGTCTTCACCGGCGTCCCCACCCCCACCTACAACCAGGCGCTCAACTGGCCGATCATGCACCCGATCGACATCCTCTGCGGGCCCTACAGCTACCAGTGCCTGCCGAATCCCTTTCAGCTGCGCGCCGACGACATCGCATCCATGGTCGCCGTCTACCCCGTACCCCAGACCCCCACCCCACCCGCTGGTAAACAGTGGAGCTACACCGCCGCCTCGCAGGCGCGCGGCAACATCGCCTTCCCCACCGGAGAAGGCATGGCGGGAGTCAACGTCCTCATCCGGCGCCAGCCTCCCAACAGCACCGTCCCTGACTCCTGGTTCGAGACCTCGACCGTCAGCGGCGCCAGCTTCCGCCGCAACGGCCGGTCTCCCTTCGTCCCGTCAGACACCAGCGCCCTCGGCAGCGAGGGATGGCAGGATCAGAGCTGGCAGGGCCAGTTCCTCTTCCACTACACACCCACCGAGGCCGACTACCCCTGGCAAACCCTGATCTTTTCACTCGAGCCTATCAACCCGCTCTACATCGGCCAGTACAGCCTCGGGCCGTACGCCCCGGGCAACGTCGCGCCCTCGGGCTCCATAGCGCTCCCGCAAAGCTACGCGGTCGGCGCCCAGGGCGACATCGGCGCCGCATATTGGACCATCGCCGACGCCGCACCTGCCTGCGGCAGCGGCAGCGACGGCACGGCCTCTGCCCCCGCGCAGCTGCCCACCACCGGCTGGTGGACGGGCCTCCTCTGCGGCTATGGCCACGTGTCCTACGCCGGCATCGACGTCCAGCCCAACCGCAGCCTCACCATTGAAGTCACTGCACTCGACGCGCAGGGGCTCGCGACCGAAGCCAAAGCCATGCCGGTCATCGGTCTCTTCGCCCCCACCGACGCCCCCGGCGACCTGCCCTCCGTCGGCGTCTCGCCCACAGCCTTCCAGGCGCGCGGCGTCGGCACCACCAGCCTGCAGGCTAAGACCGGCGAACTCAACCACCTCACCCTCGGCATCGCCGATCAACGCGGCGACGGCCGCCCCGACTTCGCCTACCAGGCCAGGTTCTTCTACGCCGACAGCGTCTCTCCCGCGCAGATCTCCACCTCCGGCGGAAACATCAGCATCAGCGGCCTTGGCTTTCGCGCCGGCAACGCCGTCACCATCAACGGAGTCTCCGCCCCCGTCGTCAGCTGGACCGCCAATCTCATCGTCGTCACCGCACCGTCACTTGCCGCGGTCTCCGCGCTTCCAAACTCCGCCGTCAACGTCACCGTCTCCGACCTCTCCACCGGCGCCTCCAGCACCATGATCGCCGCGCTTACGTACACCGCCGCACCCCTGCGCACGCTCACCATGAAGATTGTCAGCGCGCCCCCCGCCACCGCCTACGCCGGCGACCTCGCCGCGCCCCCTTTTGCCGTGCAGATGCTCGCCGCCGACGGCATCACGCCCGCAGCCGGTGAAAGCGTCGTCTTCACCGCAACCTCCGGCTCCGTCCGCTGGTCCGCCTGCGCCTCTGATCCATGCACCATCGTCACCGGCGCTGACGGCATCGCCTCGGCCGCTCTCACCCCGCTCGCTGCCGGCGCCATCACTCTCCAGGCCACCGACGCAAACGTCTCCCAAAGCGTAAGCTTCAAGGTCATCGCGCAAGCCGCATCCATGGTCCTGCTCCAGGCGCCTTCCGGAAACCTCCCCGTCACCGTCGCCTCTGTCACGCCATTCCTGCTGCGCGTCCTCGCCCCCAACGGCCAGGGCATGGGAGGACGCAGTGTCACCTTTACCGCCACCGTAGGCTCCGCGACCTTCAGCGGCTGCTTCGCTGCCGTTTGCACCCTCACCACAGCCTCCGATGGCTCGGTGAGCGCCTTCGTCACTCCCACCAGCCTCGGCCCCATCACCATCCAGGCCGCCGACGGCGACGCCAGGCAAACCGCAGCCTTCACCGGCGTCAGCGATCAGGACATCATGCAGGTCCTCGCCGCGCCGACCAACGGCTACGCCGGTGACCTTGCAGGCAACTTCTCCGTCCGCCTGCTCCACGCCGACGGCACGACCCCCGACTACTCCGAGCCCATCGTCTTCAGCGCTCCCGCGGGCGTCATCTTCACGCAGTGCGGCACATTCACCTGCACCATGGCGACTGTGGGTTCAGGCCAGGCTCAGGTTTCCGTCGTGCCTCAGCTTCCCGGCACCTACACTATCCAGGCCGCGTTCGGCGCCGTCACTCAATCCATCCAACTCACCACGATCCCCCATACTCTCGGGCTGCAGATCGTCAGCGCGCCCACCGGTAATCTCCCCGTCGGTGTTCCCGCCGCCGTTCCATTTACCGTCCAGCTTCTTCAGGATGGCGTCACGCCCGTGCCCAACGTCGAGGTGGGCGTCAACGGCCCACAGGACTCCGTGCTGCTCAACTCCTGCGGGATCGGTCTCTGCGAGCTCATCACCGACGCCAACGGCATGGTCTCAACGACGATCACTCCGCTGAAGCCAGGCGTCATCAGCTTGAGCGCGGTCTTCTCCGGCATCAGCCTCAGCGCTGCCTTCACCGCAATCGGCCCCACGGAGACCATGCGCATCGTGACGCGGCCGGCTGCGGGCGGCGTGTTGGTCGGCGATCCGGTCACCCTCACCGTCGAATTGATCGGCTCCGATGGCACGACCGTCTTCCCCGGAAAAACCCTCAGCTTCTCCGCCGTCAATGGTTCCTTCAGCTTTACCGATTGCACCTACGGAAGCTGTTCCGTCGTGACCGACGCGAATGGAATGGCGTCCATGCATGGCGTCGCCTGGGGGCCGGGACCCGTATCCATTCAGGTTGTGGAGCTTCTCACCAGCCAGACCATCAACTTCATGGCGAGCAGCAAGCCCGACCTCATGAACCTGCTCAGCGCCCCCGCCTCCGGGGGCTACGCCGGCCAGCCTGCCACCGCGCCATTCACCGTCCAGGTCTTCTTCAGCGATGGCATCACCCCCGCGGCAGGCAAGAACATCACGCTTTCAGTTGCATCCGGTGCCGCCTCCTTTGCAGCCTGCTCGGGCACATCCACCTGCGTGCTCCAGACAAACTCCGCGGGCGTCCTCAGCACCTCCGTCACGCCGCTGGCCGCCGGCCCCATCACCATCTCCGCGGCAGACGGATCAGTCACCCAGAGCGCCTCCTTCATCGTTCAAGCCGCTCCGGAGGTGATGCAGGTCGTCAGCGTCCCGGCCAACGGTTCCGCGGTCGGCCTTCCCGCCACTCTTCCCTTCGCTGTCCGCACCCTGCAAGGCGACGGCGCCACGCCCGTGGCTGGCCGTCCTGTTACCATCGCCATCATCGCCGGCTCCGCTACGCTCGGCTCCTGTGGCCTTCCAACCTGCGTCTTCACGTCCGATGCGAACGGTCTAGCGTCGGTCCAGATCACCCCCACATCCGCCGGCTCCATCACCCTCCGCGCGTCCGATGGCAGCGTCAGCCAGACCGCCACCTTCACCGCGGCGGTACAGCCTGATCAGCTCACAGTCGTCACTGTCCCCGCCAACGGATCTTTTGCCGGTCTGGTCGCCGCCATTCCTCTCTCCCTCCAGGTGCTTCTCGCGGATGGCGTCACACCTGCAGCCAACCGGCCCATCACCGTCTCCGTCACTGCCGGTTCAGCCACGCTGCTCGCCTGCGGAGCCGCCACCTGCACGCTCACAACGGACGCCCACGGCATCGTCTCGAGCCTCGTCAAACCGCTCGCCCCCGGCATCATCTCGCTGCTCGCCGCTGACGCCAGCATCACGCAATCCGCCACGTTCCAGGCCGTCAACCCGCCAGACAAGCTCCTCCTCGTCACCAGCCCCGGAGGCAGCGTCTTCGCCGGGGCAGCCGCGAGCTCACCGTTCACCGTTCGCCTGGTGCTGGCGGATGGCGTGACCCCGGTCAGCAACGCCTCTGTCACCTTCGGCGCGGGAGGTTCCTCCGTCCGCTTCACCGCCTGCCCAGCCGCGCCCTGCACCCTGCTGACGGACTCCAACGGTATAGCCTCCATCGGCGTCACCGGAGTCTCAGCGGGAACCGTCTTCCTCTCCGCCACGCCCGACGCCACCACCGGCGCGAACACCATCACCCTGCCCTTCAGCGTCGCTGCCGACGTCTTCACCGTGCAGCCGCTCACCCCCGCCATCTGGCTCGCTGAAGCCTCCACCTTCCGCTTCACCTTCGCTCTGCAGGCTCAAGAGAACAACCTGCCCTCACCCGTACAACCCACCATCTGGAGCGCACAGACAGGCATACAACTCGCCGCCGCCGCCATATCCACCGGCAGCAACGGCGTCGCGTCCATGCCCGTCCTCCTCGGCCCGCTTGCCGCTGGCGTTCAGGCCACCTCCTCCGCCTGCGCGTGGACCAGCGTCTGCGCGAACTTTACCGCCACCGGCGTCGCTCTCGCGGACCTCCGCATCTCGATCTCCAGCGGCGACACACAGTTGACCCAAGGCAGCGCCAGTTTCTCTCCCGTCGTTGCCACAGTCGTCGACGCCGCCGGCCACCCCGTCGCAGGCGCCTCGGTCAGCATCTACCAGACGCTCACCCCACTGAATCAGGCCTGTCCCGCACAAGGCCGCTGCCCCGGGGCGCCGGTCCTCGACGCGCGCACCACCGTTGTCATCTCAGCGGCTGACGGCACGGTCAGCATCGCGCCGCTCTCCGCACCCGCCGTTGCCGCCCAGACTGAACTGGCTTTCTCCGCAGGCACACAGGGCTTCGTCACTTGCACGCTCACTTCAACGCCTTGATCCCCGCCATCAATCCGCCCGTCACCCAGCCGCATCACATAGAAGACATCCCAAATGGCATTTGGCGTGACTGGAGGGTTCGATGGTCGGAACGGCAGGCAAGGGTAACCTGAGCCCGGACGGCGGCACGGTGCGGCACCGGGTAGTTGTCATCGGCGGCGGATTTGGCGGCATGCATGCTGCCCTGGGTCTCGCCCATCTCCCCGTCGACGTCACTATCGTCGACCGCCGCAACTACCATCTCTTCCAGCCGCTGCTCTACCAGGTGGCATTGGCCGTTCTCTCGCCCGCCGACATCGCCCAGCCCATCCGCAGCATGGTCCGTAAACACAAGAACATAGAAGTGCTTATGGATGAGGCTGAAGGGATTGACACCACGCAGCAGCGCATCAAGCTGAAGAGCGGCTCCGAGCTCGTCTACGACTTCCTCATCCTCGCCACCGGCTCCACCCACTCCTACTTCGGCAAGGACGAGTGGGCCGCCATCGCGCCCGGTCTCAAGACCGTCGAGGATGCCACCGAGATCCGCCGCCGCGTCTTGCTCGCCTTCGAGCTCGCCGAGCGCCAGATGGTCGAGACCGGCACCCACCCCGCGCTGAACTTCGTCATCATCGGCGGCGGTCCCACCGGCGTGGAGCTCGCCGGCGCCATCTCCGATATCGCCAAGCTCTACATGACCATGGACTTCCGGCACATCGATCCATCCGCCGCGCAGGTCCTCATCCTGGAGGGTTCGCCCGCCATCCTGGGCGCCTATCCGCCTGACCTGCAAGCCAGTGCGCGAAAACAGCTCGAACATCTCTCTGTCAAGCTCCGCACCGGCGCTCACGTCACCGACGTGCAGCCCGGCTACGTCATGGTTGGCGACGAGCGCATCGACTCCGTCTGCACCCTGTGGGGCGCCGGCGTGCAGGCCTCGCCTCTCGGCAAGCAGCTTGGCGTTGAGACCGATCGCAAGGGATGCGTCATGGTCGACCAATTCCTGAACCCGAAGGGTCTCACGAACGTCTTCGTCTGCGGCGATCTCGCCCACGTTGAACAGGATGGCAAACAGGTCCCCGGCGTCGCGCAGCCGGCCATGCAGATGGGCGACTATGCCGCCCGGCGCATCGGTGAAACCATCGCGGGCAAGCTCTCCTCGAAAGGCTTCCGCTACTTCGACAAGGGCGACATGGCCACCATCGGCCGGGCCGCGGCCGTCGCCAATATTCAATGGCCGTTCAAAGCTCACTGGTCCGGCTTCCCCGCCTGGATGGCCTGGCTGGTCGTCCACATCTTCTTCCTGATCGGCTTCCGTAACCGCTTCTCCGTCTTTCGCTCCTGGGCCTGGACTTACCTCACCTTCCAGGATGGCGCGCGCCTCATCACTGGCTCACAGATTCTTCCCGGCTGGGATGATCAGAGGGGCGGCCCCGGCGAACTCACCACAAAGCCGCTCGAAGCCGTGCTCGATCAGATCCCCTCGTAGCTCCAAGCCTCGAAGACCTGAACCACGACCCACTTTGCACGAGGAGGTCGTAAGAGCCCGCTGCACTCAGCCTGAGTGCGTTCTCTCCAGGCTCATTTCGCTGGGGGCTTCGCGCCGCTTCGCCCGTCCCCGGCTCTTGAACGTGAATACTGAGCGGCATCCACTGCATTCCCACGGATAACGTTCCAGGTAGGGCAGCACGACGGTCTGGAGAAAGCCATAGCGCTTCACGCGACTCGTCCGTCGACTATGGCACTTGGGGCACATGGGTGGAACAAAGTCAGACATGAAACCTCGGCAAGCGAAAGAATTGGCGAGCAGTTGGCCTGGGCGGGAGAGCGCTGCATTCAGCCTATTACGAATCATCGCGTTGGCAAGCACTTTCGCGCCCACCAGGAGATAATCCTCCTACATCTTTCGGGCCAGCACGATCTTGCCTGCCTCGTCGTCTCTCCTGGAACCCTTCGCTGCAGCCCCCGCACGTACCTCCGTAACCTGGCCTCACACCCGCGCGGCTCTCGTCCGCATCCCTCGGAAATCGTCAGGCGAGCGGCGCGAACGCCAACGGTCTCCCCGGCATCCAAGTCTTCCGGTTGCGTGAAAAGCGCCTCACGCGCGCCGTTCGACGCGGTAAACAAACCGGAGTCAGGCCAAAGGAGAGTTCATGACGCAAGCCAGAGTTGTCACCGGGGGCAAAGTTCGCTATGCCGTAGTCGGGGTTGGATGGATCGCTCAGACCGCGCTCCTGCCCGGTGTCGAGCACACCGGTAACAGTGAAGTAGTTGCGCTCGTAACCGGCCACCGCGAAAAGGCCGATAAGGTCGGCGAGAAGTACGGCATCGACAAGGTCTACAGCTACGACGAGCTCGACCATCTGCTCGCGTCCGGCGACATTGACGCCGTCTACCTCGCCACGCCCAACTTCGATCACGTCGACTACGCCGTCAGGATCCTCGAAGCCGGCGTCCATCTGCTACTCGAAAAGCCCATGGCCGTCAGCGTGGCGGAGTGTCAACGCATCATCGCCGCCAGCCAGGCCAGCGGAGCCAAGCTGATGATCGCCTATCGCCTGCATTTCGAGCCCGGCACGCTCAAGGCTATCGAACGCGTCCGCGAAGGCGAGCTCGGCAGCCTCCGCTTCTTCAACTCATCCTTCTCGCAACCGGTTTCGGACCAGAACCACCGCGCCAAGCATGGCTTCTGGGCCGGCCCCGTCGCCGATATGGGCCCCTACCCCATCAACGCCGTCCGAAACCTCTTCGGCGCCGAACCCATCGAGGTCGCCGCCCTCGGCGTCAATACCGATTCCGAGCGCTTCGTCGACGTCGACGGCAAACCCTTCGACGACACAGTCGCCGTCACTCTCAAGTTCGAAGCCAACCGCGTCGGCTCCTTTGTCGTCAGCTACAACGGCGGCGACCTCGACGACTACCGCGTCGTCGGCGCCAAGGGCGATCTCTTCTCGCAGCCCGCGTACCAGGTCGGCGCCTCCATGGAGCACACCCTCACCGTCGGCGAGAGCAAAAAGAAGGAAAGCTTCAAGACGACCGATCACTTCGGCGGCGAGCTCAAGTACTTCTCCAACTGCATCCTCAACGATCAGCAGCCCGAACCCGATGGTGAGGAAGGCATGCTCGACGTGCGCGTCATCGAAGCCATCGAGCAGGCGCTGCTCACCGGAAAGGCGCAGCAGCTCGAGCCGGTCCATCGCAAGAAGCGCCCCCAGACCGCCCAGGTGGAAACCCTCCGCGTCACCAGTGAGCCCGAGCTCATCGGCGTTCACCAGCCCAGCAAAGGGCGCTGATCCTCACCCGGAGTTTGCGCAAAAGCCGATCGCGTCAAAACCGCTCCCACTCCGGAGCCATTGACGCGATCGCATACCTTGCCAACACATGCTGGCTACACTCCGACCGGCTCCTCAACCTTCACCTGCACCGGCGTCAGCCAGTTATGCCGGTCCGGTCTCGTCCCGTTCACAATGCCGAAGAACTCATCGTGCAGCGCGGTTGTCACCGGACCCATCGTTCCATCGCCGATAAGTATCCGGTCCACCGAGCGCAGGTGGGTCACCTCCGCCGCCGTTCCCGTGAAGAACGCCTCATCCGCCACGTACAGCATCTCCCGCGGCAGCATCTGTTCCATCACCGGGATCCCCAGCTCCTTAGCCAGCGTCAAAATCGAGCTGCGCGTAATCCCGTTCAGCACCGAGCTCGCCAGCGGCGTCGTATACAGCACACCGCCCCGCACCAGGAAGAGATTCTCGCCCGAGCCCTCCGAGAGCACCCCGTTCACATCCAGCGCGATCCCCTCATCGTAGCCGTTGATCTCCGCTTCCATCCGGATCAGCTGCGAGTTCAGGTAGTTCCCGCCCGCCTTCGCCATCGCCGGCATCGTATTCGGCGCATTCCGGTTCCAGCTTGAAACGCACACGTTCGCACCTTCATTGCCCGGCACATACTTGCCCCAGGGGTAGTTCGCGATATACACCTCCACCGGCGATTTCAGCGGATTTACGCCGATCTCTCCATACCCGCGGAACGCCACCGGACGGATGTAGCACGGCGCCACCCTGTTCGCCTCCACCACATCCACCACCGCCTGCGAGAGCTCCGCCACCGTGAAGCCCAGCGGCATCCGGTAGATGTGCCCCGAGTCGCGGAAACGCTGCATGTGCTCTTCCAGCCGGAAGATGCCCGCCGTCGCCTGCTGCTTGTAGCAGCGGATCCCCTCGAAGATCGATGATCCGTAGTGCACCACATGCGACATGATGTGGATGTTGGCGTTCTCCCACGGGATCAGCTCCCCGTTATGCCAGATATTCTTGGTCGTCTGCAAAGGCATCGTCCTGCTCCTTATCGCCGCTCGTCTGCGCCGGCGGTTGCGGACGATTATACCGGCGCACCGCTGTCTCCGGCTCACATGGGAGAATGGTTTGTGACGCATCTCCTCTCGCATCCGGAGCTCCTTGGCCACCTGCCTGGCGTCGTTCGCGCCGTCCACGCGGTCGTCGTTGCGGTCCCGTCCCCCGCCCGCCTCACCAGCTTCGAGCGCTCCGCCGTCGTCCGCTTCTCCGTCCTCGCGCTCAGCAGCATCTTCTTCCTTGTCGACCCCTTCGCCGCCCTGCCCACCTTCCTCGCCGTCACCGCCGGCGCCGACAAGCGCCGCCGCCGCTCCATGGCCCGCAAAGCCAGCATCACTGCCTTCACCGTGCTTACCGCCTTCGCCCTCGCCGGCCAGTACATCTTCCGCGTCTTCGGCATCACGCTGCCTGCCTTTGAAATCGCCGGCGGCATCATCCTCCTGCTCATCGGCCTGGACATGCTTAACGCCAAGCGCTCCCCCACCCAGGAGACCGGCCCCGAAGCCCAGGCCGCCGCCGTCAAGGATGACGCCGGCATCGTTCCGCTCGGCATTCCCATGCTCGCCGGCCCCGGCTCCATCACCTCCGTCATGGTGCTCGTCGGCCAAACCCAGGGCCGCTGGTCCATGATGGCCGCGATCCTGGCCGCCATCTCCTTCACCGCGGTCGTCTGCTATCTCGTACTGGGGAACTCCGGCCGCGTCGCCGGCATTCTCGGCGAGAGCGGCATCCGTATTCTCGTCCGCATCATGGGCCTGCTCCTGGTCGCGCTCGCCGTACAGTACTTCGTCAACGGCATGGTCGACCTCGGCGTCCTCACCCGGCCCGGCGACTAGAGCAAATTACCTCGAGCCGTATAGGAAGGCTTTGGTCCCAACGCCGTTTCGCTCAAGGAAAACGGCTCTGCGACTCGTCTACTCCACAGCGACAGGTACTTCGCTCCAGCCTCGCTCACCGCAGCAGCAGCGCCGAACCCGCAAACAGCAGCCCTGCCGCGCCCAGCCCCAGTCCCACGAAGAAATACAGCCTCCGCCTCGTGAACAGCGTGATCGAACACAGCACCACGCCGATCTGCAGCAGCGCCTCTCCCAGGTCGTAGCGGCTCGCCTTCGCCTCCGCCTTGCCGACCTCGGCTTCGAAATCATGCGCCTTGTTCTGCTCCTCGGTCAGGTCTTCCTTCCACTTCTCCTGGTGCGCCCGGTACTCCTCCAGCTTCTTCTCCACGCCCTGCGCGTTCGAGGAAGGCTGCAGTGCCAGCAGATCCATCGCCACGGCTACCTGGTCCGAGCGAATCCGTTTGGCCTGGTACAGATTCCACTGGTCGCCCGCACGCGATTGCGCCAGCACCGCCTCCGTGTGGGTCCGGTGTCCCAGCACCGTCACCATCGCCACCAGCACCGCCAGGATCGAGACCGCAAGCGAGATCCTGGTCAGCGACTCGCCGCCTTCGCCCGCCTCTTTCATCTGCTTCGAGAACTCCTGCATCTCCGTTGCTTCCATAGCGAAGAGTCTAGCCCAGCCGCTTTTCAACCGCTTTTGGGCTTTTTGCACAATCCAAGGCACTTGCACAGCCCCGCCTGCGCTGCTACTCTCACAGAAGTCGCGAAGCAGTAGCGTCTCGACCGGCAGCGCGTGGCAAGCAAGTCTTGCAACCAACCGGAAGATACGTTACTCTAACTGGGTAACAACGGTTACCAGCTTCGCACCTCGGCTTCTGAAAGCAACACGCAGAGTTTGAGGGACGACGGAGCGCAGTCCAAGCGTTTTGATCACGGTTGAGAGCCGAGCAATACCGGCCAACCGATCCAAACCCAAGCCACTGCAATACAGGATGGGAGCTTCTAGCCCACCAGGTTTCACCACCTCCGCAGTTCGGGAGGGGAGCAGCTGCTTCTCAGTTCTTGCAGTAGTTGCTTATCGGTACTTTAGGAGCTCAGTGCTCCGCGGCATTCCTGCCGTCTCGTTGTTTCCAAGTCTTGCGCTGTACGAGCGTTCGGGTAAACCGGCCTTCGTCAACCCATTACGCCCCGTGAAAGGGCCGTGAAAAAACTTCAAGATTCTGGTTGACAAGGCTCACGAGTTTAGCTAAGCTTAGAAAGTTCGTGCTTACAACGTCACGAGCTGCTACGCAGTCCGCATACGGGTTGAACTAAGCCCTGAGTCAGCGGCAAAGAAGAGCAGCTAAACCCAGACGCAAGCGCCATCAAGTTCGAGGACACAAGGTATGCCTTCCTTCGGGATCGCCACTGCCTGGTCCTTGATCCAAAACTCACCGCTCAGGCGAGATGAGTCAGGATCTTTGACAACATAGTTGAACATGCCAGTCGTGGAATGATTGACGAATTTGGTCGAGTCATTCTCACTAGTTATATCCTTCGCAGTTTTCGAGCTGCGAGGGCGCATGCTAACCATCGGCGACCCCTGTCGCTCCGATGGCATGCAAACCAAGATTAAACGAGAGTTTGATCCTGGCTCAGAATCAACGCTGGCGGCGTGCCTAACACATGCAAGTCGAACGAGAAAGGGGCTTCGGCCCTGAGTAAAGTGGCGCACGGGTGAGTAACACGTGAATAATCTACCTTTGAGTGGGGAATAGCTGAGGGAAACCTTAATTAATACCGCATAACACCTACGGGTCAAAGCCGAAAGGCGCTTAAAGAGGAGTTCGCGGCAGATTAGTTAGTTGGCGGGGTAATGGCCCACCAAGACGATGATCTGTATCCGGCCTGAGAGGGCGCACGGACACACTGGAACTGAAACACGGTCCAGACTCCTACGGGAGGCAGCAGTGGGGAATTTTGCGCAATGGGGGAAACCCTGACGCAGCAACGCCGCGTGGAGGATGAAGTATCTCGGTACGTAAACTCCTTTCGATGGGGAAGATAATGACGGTACCCATAGAAGAAGCCCCGGCTAACTTCGTGCCAGCAGCCGCGGTAATACGAGGGGGGCAAGCGTTGTTCGGATTTATTGGGCGTAAAGGGTGCGTAGGCGGTTTGGCAAGTCTTATGTGAAATCTATGGGCTCAACCCATAGTCTGCATGAGAAACTACCGGGCTTGAGTATTGGAGAGGTGAGTGGAATTTCCGGTGTAGCGGTGAAATGCGTAGATATCGGAAGGAACACCTGTGGCGAAAGCGGCTCACTGGACAATAACTGACGCTGATGCACGAAAGCTAGGGGAGCAAACAGGATTAGATACCCTGGTAGTCCTAGCCCTAAACGATGATTGCTTGGTGTGGCAGGTACCCAATCCTGCCGTGCCGAAGCTAACGCGATAAGCAATCCGCCTGGGGAGTACGGTCGCAAGACTGAAACTCAAAGGAATTGACGGGGGCCCGCACAAGCGGTGGAGCATGTGGTTTAATTCGACGCAACGCGAAGAACCTTACCTGGGCTCGAAATGCACAAGAATCCGGCAGAAACGTCGGCGCCTAGCAATAGGCTTGTGTATAGGTGCTGCATGGCTGTCGTCAGCTCGTGTCGTGAGATGTTGGGTTAAGTCCCGCAACGAGCGCAACCCTTATCTTCAGTTGCTACCATTTAGTTGAGCACTCTGACGAAACCGCCTCGGATAACGGGGAGGAAGGTGGGGATGACGTCAAGTCCTCATGGCCTTTATGTCCAGGGCTACACACGTGCTACAATGGCCGGTACAAACCGCTGCAAACCCGCGAGGGGGAGCTAATCGGAAAAAGCCGGCCTCAGTTCGGATTGGAGTCTGCAACTCGACTCCATGAAGCTGGAATCGCTAGTAATCGTGGATCAGCACGCCACGGTGAATACGTTCCCGGGCCTTGTACACACCGCCCGTCACATCACGAAAGTGGGTTGCACTAGAAGTCGGTGCGCTAACTCGCAAGAGGAGCAGCCGCCCAAGGTGTAATTCATGATTGGGGTGAAGTCGTAACAAGGTAGCCGTAGGAGAACCTGCGGCTGGATCACCTCCTTTCTAAGAGAGAACGTCTCGGCACACTCGAGCGCCCCGCGATCGCGGGCAATGGTTTTCACGATCCATTGAGCTTCGTAGTGACGTTGCCGAGTACCATCCGGATCCGCTTCGGCGGTGAGTCCTTCGGGTCGTCTCTTCGGAGGCCGGATGAGCCTGAACTCGACCTTCTCTTTTTCGCAATCCTGTTTCACGATCGTCAGGTGGGCGTAGCCCATTCGCATGTTCAACTGTGTCCTCGAAACCTTTCGAGAGATCAGCTCTTAGCTTCCGGCCGCCGGCCTCCATGCCAGCGGCCGGAACTAGCGGCAAAAAGCTGCCGTCCCGGGCCTGTAGCTCAGTTGGTTAGAGCGCACCCCTGATAAGGGTGAGGTCGGTAGTTCGAATCTACCCAGGCCCACCACTTACTTCCGCCGTCCGCTTATATTGGATTGCGATGGGGCTGTAGCTCAGTTGGGAGAGCACCTGCTTTGCAAGCAGGGGGTCAACGGTTCGATCCCGTTCAGCTCCACCACTCTCAGAAGGATTTTCAAAGCAAACCTGCTTCAGGTTGAGCGTCTGATGCGTCAAATTGCACAGATGTTGAACCTTGAGCAGACTGCTCAAGCCGCCTCAGGGCGCGATCAAACAAGATCCGGGCCGTCCCGTAAGGGAACCGCTCCATGCTTGGTTTGCGATTTTTGACAACTGAATAGATTGGGTAAATATAACTACAAGGCTGAGCAGCACGCCTTTCCAGGTTGTCTCTGGCAAGGAAGCTGTCAGTTGTTGAGTGTCTTTAGAATATTCGTATGACGTTGTCCGTCATACCGGCGAAAGTGGACGTAATACACACACAGAGATCTAGAAGCTTTCAGTGGGGTAGAGGTAGCTTCTCTGCTGCGCGAGAGTAAATTCTATGGTCAAGCTACTAAGGGCGCACGGTGGATGCCTTGGCAGAAACAGGCGATGAAGGACGTGGCAAGCTGCGATAAGCTTCGGGGAGCCGCACACAGGCGTTGATCCGGAGATTTCCGAATGGGGAAACCCAACCAGGCAAAACCTGGTTATGTCCTACTGAATACATAGGTAGGAACAAGCGAACGGAGGGAAGTGAACCATCTCAGTACCTCCAGGAGAAGAAAGAAACCTCGATTCCGAAAGTAGTGGCGAGCGAAATCGGAACAGCCCAAACCCGTACTATCAAGGTAGTTCGGGGGTTGTAGGGCCTGCAACAGTAGAGTTACCAATCTGGTCGCTAGCTGAGTCCTCTGGAAAGGGGAACCAAAGAGCGTGACAGTCGCGTAGGCGAAAGTGATCCAGACTCGAAGCAGGTACCTGAGTAAGGCGGGGCACGAGAAACCCTGCTTGAATCCACGGGGACCATCCCGTAAGGCTAAATACTCGTTTCTGACCGATAGTGAACCAGTACCGTGAGGGAAAGGCGAAAAGCACCCCATTGAGGGGAGTGAAAAGTACCTGAAACCGTGTGCCTACAAGCAGTGGGAGGACTATGCCCGTAAGGGAATGTCTGACCGCGTGCCTATTGCATAATGAGCCGGCTAGTTATTCTTGTCAGCAAGGTTAAGCGTGAGCGAGCCGCAGCGAAAGCGAGTCTGAATAGGGCGTTAAGTTGGCAGGAATAGACGCGAAGCGGGATGATCTACCCTTGGCCAGGTTGAAGGTGAGGTAACACTCACTGGAGGACCGAACCGGTGTTTGTTGAAAAAAGCTCGGATGAGCTGAGGGTAGGGGTGAAAGGCTAATCAAATTCCGTGATAGCTCGTTCTCTCCGAAATAGCTTTAGGGCTAGCGTCGTGTGATTTGGATCGGTGGTAGAGACATGGATGGACTAGGGGGCTTTCCGGCTTACTGAATCCAACCAAACTTCGAATGCCGATCACAACCAGCACGGCAGTCAGACTGTGGGGGCTAAGCTTCACAGTCGAGAGGAAAACAGTCCAGACCGCCAGCTAAGGTCCCAAAATTACAGTTAAGTGGGAAAGGAAGTCGGAACCCTCAGACAGCCAGGAGGTTGGCTTAGAAGCAGCCATCCTTTAAAGAAAGCGTAATAGCTCACTGGTCAAGGGGTCCGGTGCCGACAATACAACGGGGCTAAAACTGTATACCGAAGCTGCGGATGCAACCTTTATTGGTTGCGTGGTAGGAGAGCATTCTCTCGTGGATGAAGCCAGACTGGGAAGACTGGTGGACATTAGAGAAGAGACCCTGCCGGCATAAGTAGCGATAATGAAGGTGAGAACCCTTCACGCCGAAAGTCTAAGGTTTCCTGAGGAAGGTTAATCCGCTCAGGGTTAGTCGGTCCCTAAGTCGAGGCCGAAAGGCGTAGACGATGGATGTCCGGTTAATATTCCGGAACTTCCGATACCTCGTTATCACGATGGGGTGACGCATAAGGATAGGCAGCACCTCCTATGGCTATGGGGTGTGATACGCGTAAGCTGGTTTCTCTAGGCAAATCCGGGGAAGCATAACAGTGAGGCGTAAAAGAGTAAGCCGAATGGCTGAAACCTGCTGATTTCATGGTGCCAAGAAAAACCTCTAAGGAGAGGGATCGGGAACCGTACCACAAACCGACACAGGTAGACGAGGAGAATATCCAAAGGCGCTCGAGTGAAAGCTTGTTAAGGAACTCGGCAAATTAGACCCGTAACTTCGGGAGAAGGGTCGCCCCCAGGGGTGCAAGCCCAGGGGGGCCGCAGTGAAACGCGAACGGCGACTGTTTAACAAAAACACAGGTCTCTGCAAAGTCAAAAACGACGTATAGGGGCTGACTCCTGCCCGGTGCCGGAAGGTTAAAAGGAGAGGTTAGCCGCAAGGCGAAGCTTTGAATTGAAGCCCCGGTGAACGGCGGCCGTAACTATAACGGTCCTAAGGTAGCGAAATTCCTTGTCGGGTAAGTTCCGACCTGCACGAATGGAGTAACGATCGTTCGACTGTCTTAACGAGTTGCTCGGCGAACTTGTAGTACCGGTGAAGATGCCGGTTACCCGCAGCTAGACGAAAAGACCCCGTGCACCTTTACTATACTTTTGCATTGGGTTACGGCAACTGCTGCGCAGGATAGGTGGGAGGCTTTGATGCCAGACTTTCGGGTTTGGCGGAGCCAACGGTGAGATACCACCCTGCGGTTGTTGTGACTCTAACCTGCTTCCATTATCTGGAGGAGGGACAATGCAAGACGGGTAGTTTGACTGGGGCGGTCGCCTCCTAAATTGTAACGGAGGCGCGCGAAGCTACACTCAGGCCGTTTGGAAATCGGCCGTCGAGTGCAAAGGCATAAGTGTGGTTAACTGCGAGACCTACAAGTCGAGCAGATGCGAAAGCAGGCCTTAGTGATCCGGTGGTTCTGTATGGAATGGCCATCGCTCAACGGATAAAAGGTACGCCGGGGATAACAGGCTGATCGAAGCCAAGAGTTCATATCGACGCTTCGGTTTGGCACCTCGATGTCGGCTCATCACATCCTGGAGCTGTAGAAGGTTCCAAGGGTTAGGCTGTTCGCCTATTAAAGTGGTACGTGAGCTGGGTTCAGAACGTCGCGAGACAGTTCGGTCTCTATCTGCTGTGGGCGTAGGAGATTTGAAGAGGGCTGTCCTTAGTACGAGAGGACCGGGATGGACGAACCTCTTGTGTTCCAGTTGTCATGCCAATGGCACGGCTGGGTAGCGAAGTTCGGTTGTGATAACCGCTGAATGCATATAAGCGGGAAGCACGCTCTAAGATGAGATCTCCCAACCCAAAAGGGAAATGAAGGGCCCTGGAAGACCACCAGGTTGATAGGCTGGAGGTTGAAGCGCAGTAATGCGTGTAGCTTACCAGTACTAATCGCCCGTTCGGCTTGTCCATAGAATTTACTCTGCGCAGTGAATCAACATCCACTGTTCTAGAGCACATTCAACACAAGCCCTGTAGTTACCTTTACATGATGTTTCTAGCGAACATCCCCAATCTATTCAGTCGTGAAAGATCGCCACGAGCGACTTTCGACAATTTGCCGGTGAGTTTACCGCGAGGGTCACACCCGTTCCCATCCCGAACACGGAAGTTAAGCCTCGTTGGGCCGATGGTACTGCACGCGTAAGTGTGTGGGAGATTAGGTGATCGCCGGCATAAATCCAAAGGCCCACCCCACCCGGGTGGGCCTTTCTTGTTTTCATCCACCCCCCCCCGTCACTCCCATCATGCCCAGTCCCCAGCTCGCCGGCGAGTCCCGCTCCAACGCCACTGACATCGTCTCCGCCCTCCTTCTCGCGGGCACCGGCGGCGTGCTCGACGCGGTCATCTACCTCGACCACGGCCACGTCTTCGCTAACGCCATGACCGGCAACGTCATCTTCCTGGCAATCGCCCTTGTCGACCAGCAGTGGGCTCAGACCATCCGCCATCTGGTGCCGCTCACCGGCTTCCTCCTCGGCGTGCTCGGCGCCCGGCTCCTCCACAGACTGCCGGTGCCCAACCCCGCCCTAGCAGTCATCGCACTCGAGAGCCTCGTGCTCCTGGTGGTTGGCCTGCTTCCACCTGTGTTCCCGCAACTCGCCTACATTGGCATCGTTGCCTTCGTCTCCGCGTTTCAGGTCGCCACCTTCCGCCGCGTCGGACGCTTCACCTACAACTCAACCTTTCTGACCGGCAACCTGCGCATGTTTGCGGAAGGCCTATTCGACCACTTGTTCCCCGCCGCTCCCGATCTCCGCGCAAAAGGCGCCGCTCAGGCCTGGAAGCTGGGTGTCATCTGCCTCGCCTTTTTCGCCGGCGCGCTGGCTGGATCGTTCGTCGCGCAGCACTTCCCGAGTCACGCCCTGCTGTTGGCCGAGCCGCCGCTGCTCGTCGCCTTGTACCTGGTTCTCCGCAGCGCGCCGGCCGCCTCGCTTCGCCGCACAGGCTGAGCGCCGCCGCCACAGAGCATCGCCCTCAGCTAAGCCGCCGACCCAACCCGGCGAACCGCCACCGCGATCGCGTCCCAAAGCGCAAGCCGCGCCTCCACTGCCGCAACCGCAGCCTCCGTAGCCTCCCGCCATCTCTCTTCGTCCCGTCCGCAGAGGGTAGCCACCATCTCCAGCGCCATCGGCCCATGTTGATCGCCGTCGACCTCAATGTGGCGATCGAGGTACCAGCGCAGAAGTGAAAGCCTCCCGCTCAATCGCTCATCCTGTCCACGGATGAATCCGCGGAAGATATCTGGAATAAGATCTTCGCGGCCGAACGTGAAGGCTGCGGCGATCTCATGCAACCGCCCGCCGGCGATGATCCGGAACGTCTCGGCTACGAACGTGCATGCGGCAGTAGGCGCCTGCGCCGTCTCCAGGGCCTCCTGCACGGAGAGCCCGTTCCCAACAGCGGACAGAAAACTTCGGATCGTCCCGGTCGAAATTCCCGCAGTCTCCATCGCCTCCAGATAAAGCTCGAAGTGGCTTGCCGCTCGGCCCTCGTACACATCCGATTCCTCGCCCAGAACAATCTCGTTGATCAAGCGCCGCGTGGCCGCGTCCGCTGTCGGAAGCCATGGAACTTCAACCCCCGTCAGTCCCCGCTGCAGACTCTTGAGCAAGCTCATGAAGTCCCACACCGCAAAGACGTGCGACTGCATGAACACGCCCAGCTGCTCGATCGTATGGAACGAGGCGTAAAGTGGATGCCCGGCCAGCCGATCGTAGAGCGGCGCCAGCCGAAGCTGCAGCCTCCTCATCTCGTTATCCGCGGTTATGTTCAGGCCAGCCGTGGGTACGTCAATCAAGTCCCCGGGAGATTCAATCATCGCGTGTGGCAAAATCAATCCTCTTCTACAAACTCTCTTCAGAGCTTCCCCGGCCTCCGAGACAAACTTCGCACTGGCATACTCGCCGCAGATACTCCCACGAGTAGATGCCGGATTCATGGCCATCGTTCCACTTGAACCGCAGCGCATACTTCCCGACCGGCGTCGCCTCGACCGGCCGCGGTGGCGCCTGGAAGAGCGCCAGCGGCCCGCCCTCGCGAGGCTTCGCCACACCGATCGCCCGCCCGGTCTGCTCGCGCTCCTCATTGCATAACGCACAAGGGCAGGCATTGCGTAGCCACGCAAACGTCCACGTGCTGCTGTGCCCGTCCTTCCACTCGACCGCAACGCCCGTACCTTCGGACTTCATCACCCGCACCTTGGCCGGCGTGCTCGCCGCCGCAGTCAGCCGAGTCTCCTGCGCCGCCTCGCGCCGCGCCTGCTCTTCACTCACAATCCGAATGCCTTCGTGGCTCAACTCTTCATCTCCTGGTCCACACCATCTCCCGGTCCACCATCTCCCAGTCCGCCCCGCGCTTCTCCATCATCAACGCTCTCTCCAGAAGAAGTACCCTGCAATCAGGAAGCCGGTCACCACCACCACTCCGCGCAGCACATCCTGATTCATTCTCCGCGTGTAGCGTGCGCCGATGAACCCGCCGACGCCTGCCGCTACCATTGCGATGAGGCAGTCATGCCACACGATTCTCCCGTTCCAAACAAAGGTGACGATCGCGCAAAAGTTAGACGTCGCAGCCGTAATGATCTTCATCGCCGTGAGCTGATACATGTTGTCCATGCCAAACAGCGCCAGGACCGTCATCACCAGGAAGCCTCCGCCCGCGCCGAAATAGCCGATATACGCGCACACCGGGAACAGTCCAAGAAACAGAAACAGCCGGTTGATCTCCGGCTCCGGCCGGTGCTCCGCCGCGTCATGCACAGCGCGGCTATGCAGCCAGCGCGAGATCGGCCCGCTGATCCCGAAGATCACTGCCCCCGTCAGCAGCAGCCACGGGATCAGGTGCAGAAACGTCTGCTGCCGTGTATGCAGCAGCACCTCTGCCCCAGACACACCACCGATCAGCGACGTCAGCAGAACCACCGGCACCAGCGACCGCCGCAGGTCGCCATGCAGCGCTGCCAGAGACGTAAGTTGCCCCGGCCACAGCGCCACCGTGTTCGTCGCATTCGCTTCGATCGGCGCAATCCCCAGCCCCAGCAGCGCAGGAAACGAGATGAATGAGCCGCCACCCGCCATGGCGTTCATGATCCCCGCCAGCAGCGACGCAACAATCAGCCAGAGAAACCGCCAATGGGCAAAAACATGGGAGAGCATTCAGCTTTCATTGTAGTGGGGGCAGCTCCGGCGTCGCGGCAATCAGGCTCCGCGTATAAACATCGCGAGGATGACTGCACACCTCCAGCGCCGGTCCGCTCTCCACCACGCGCCCCCGCTGCATCACCGCCACGCGATCGCAGAGATACCGCACCAGCGGCATCGAGTGCGAGATGAACAGGTACGTCAACCCATGGGTCCGCTGCAACTCCCGCAGCAGGTTGATCACCGTCGCCCCCACCGACACATCCAGCGCGCTCACCGGCTCATCCAGCACCAGCAACGCCGGCTTCAGCGCCAGCGCCCGAGCAATGTTGATCCGCTGCCTCTGCCCCCCGGAAAACTCATGCGGATACCGTGCAAGCAGCCCGTCCGCCTCTTCCGGCGCAGCCAGCCTCACCTCGCCCACCAGCTCCCGCACTCGTCTCCGAACGTCCTCCCGGCTGTGCCCGCCGTGAATCGCGAACGGCTCGGCTATGATCTCGCCAATGCGCATCTTCGGGTTCAGCGCCGCATAAGGATCCTGGAACACGATCTGCATGCGTCGCCGCAGCCCGCGAAGCTGCGCCTTGTTCGCAGCCAGCACGTCCACGCCGTCGAACCGCACCGCCCCCGCACTCGGCTCCACCAGCCGCAGCAGCATCCGCGCCACCGTCGACTTGCCCGACCCCGACTCCCCCACCAGCCCCAGCGTCTCACCCCGCGCAATCGTCAGCGACACGTCATCCACCACCCGCGTCGCCCCATACAGCTTGCTCAGGTTGCGAGCTTCTACCAGCGGTGCGGCCCCTTCCATCAAGCCAGCTGCGGATGCAGCTTGTGGAAGCCCGTCGCATCCTGGTAGGCCCGCGCGAACGCCGCCAGCTTCGCCTCCGTGTACAGCCCGCCCAGGAACGTGATCGACACCGGCGTCCCCGGGCCGCCCGCATTCTGCAGCGCGCCATCCGTCAGGTCCGGCGACGGCGGCGCATCCGCACCCCGCAGCCCGTTTGGCACAATGATCGCCGGCTGTCCCGTCAGGTTCGTCGCCGTCAGTTGCGCTCCCTGCGACGGCGTCACGATTACATCCACCTGTTTGAACAGCTCGTGCATCATCCCGATCGCCAGCGTCCGCGCCCGGTTCGCGTTGATGTAGTCCACCGCCGAATAGAACCGCGCCACCCGGAACTGGTTCGGCCAGTCGCCCGGCTGCTGCCCCGTCAGCAGCCTGTCCCGCCCGCTGCGCGTCAGGTCGTCGAACGTCGCCGCACCCTCCGCCTCCAGCAGCGCGGTCATCGATCCAAACGGAAACTTCGGCATCTCCACCGCAGTCAGGTTCACCTTCATCTTCGTGCGCAGCACCTCCAGCGTCGCCGTCGAATACTGCAGATCGTACGTCGCCCGCGCCATCTGCCCCTTCATCCGCGCCACCCGCCGAGTGTAGGCCTCCATCTCCGCATCTCCGCCCGCCGTCGGCGCCTTCAGCTCCGGCATCACCGGCGCGTCAAACGCCGACTTGATGTACCCCACCCGCAACGTCCGCCAGTCGAACCCCGCATCCCAGTTGAACGCCGCCGGCTGCACCGTCAGGTCATGCTGATCCTGCCCGTAGATCGCGCCCAGCACCAGCGCGCAATCCTCCACCGACCGGCAGATCGGCCCAATCTTGTCCATCGACCACGAGAGCGCCATCGCACCCGTCCGTGGCACCAGCCCGAACGTCGGCCGCAGCCCCGTCGTCCCGCAGCGTGTGCTCGGCGAAGAGATGCTGCCCAGCGTCTCCGTCCCGATCGCGAACCCCACGCATCCCGCCGCCGTCGCGCTCGCGCTTCCCGCCGACGAACCGCTCGAACCCTGCTTCGGATTCCACGGATTCCGGCACCGCGCCCCAAACCACAGGTCACCCTGCGCCAGCGCGCCCATCGCCAGCTTCGCGATCAGCACCGCCCCCGCCGCATCCAGCCGCTTCACCACCTCGGCGTCCTCGTCGAAGGTTTGCGCCTCAAATCCCGCCGCGCCCCACGTCGTCGGATATCCCTTCACCGCCAGCAGATCCTTGCCGCCCCACGGAATCCCGTGCAGCGGCCCGCGATAGCGCCCCGCCGCGATCTCCGCATCCGCCGCCGCCGCCTGCTTCAGCGCGCGCTCTTCGGTCAGCGTAATCACGCAATGCAGCGTCGCATCCAGCCGCTTCAGCCGCGCCAGGTACATCCGCGTCAGCGTCGTCGAGCTCACCCGCTTGGTCCGCACCAGCTCCGCCAGCTCCCGCACCGTCAGGAACGCCAGCGCGTCGGTCGCCGCACCCAGCCTGCTTGCCACATCCGTCCCGCCCGCCATCCCCGCCATCAGCGCCCGCACATCCGGCGCCGGGCTGATCTTCGCCGGCTTCTTCACCGTATCCAGCACCATGCCCGCCGGCACCGGATCGAAGATCAGCGCCGGCGCTACGCTGTTCGGCAGGTTCAGCTTGCGGATCTCCACCACGCTCTCGCGCTGGCTCGTCAGCCCGTCCAGCATCATCGCCTTCACATCGTCCGGCAGCGTAACGCCCGCGATCACCGCCGCCGCATCAATCATCGCCGCGGTAATCTTCGGCAAGCCGCTCGCCGCCTCCGCCGGCCGTCCGCCATACGCCTGCCCTGTAGCTGTCTCGGTCGCCAGCGCCAGTAGCGCCCCCGGCAGCAGCGTGTGGCCCACTCCGGCAGCGGAGCACACAGCAAGAAATCGGCGTCGGTCAACGACCGGGCCCGAGGTCGCGGGCAGGGAAGCAGAGCTTTCATTCATGATTGGCATTATTGCATCGCTCACCCGCAATCGACCAACCCAGCGCGCCCCCACGCTCGTCTCGAACGCAAAGCCGCAGAGATCTTGATCGCCCCATCACGGCCTGTTCCGGCCAGACTCTTCGCGCCGTTACCCGTTCGCCTCCGTCAGCGAAGCATCCTCTGCCGCGCCGCTCGCCAGCGGCCGCCGCCAACCCTCCCCCAGCCAAACCACCAGCCCCGTCAACAGCACCGCCGAGATCGAAAACTTCAGCGCCATCGGAGCCTTCGAGGGATCGAGAAATCCCTCCAGCAGCCCCGCCACGATCAGCATCGGCACCGTCCCCGCCAGCAGCCGGATCGACTCCGACCCCGCCCGTGCCAGCGCATCCTTGCGCCGCAGGTACCCCGGAAACAGCAGCCCCGCCGCCAGCCGCAGCCCCGCCCCGCCCGAGATGAAGATGCTCGGCAGCTCCAGCGCCCCGTGCGCCGCCACGAAGCTCCACAGGCTCAGGCTCATGCCGTGCTGCGCGCACGCCACCGCGATCACCCCGATCTGAAATCCATTCCCGAACATCAGCAGGATCGTCCAGAGCCCCGCCGTAATCCCGCCCGCGAACGTCGCGAAGCACACCCCGATGTTGTTCGTCATAATCCCGCTCGAGGCCTGCGGCTCCTGCCCCAGGATCGAGTCCGTCCACATCTGGTGGTGCTCGATCTTCGCAATCATCTGTGGCCCCAGCATCGCATGCATGAACTCCGGCCGCACCAGCGTCACAATCACCCCCAGCAGCGCCCCCGCCACGCACAGCAGCGTCGCCGTCGCCGTATACGGCAGCAGCCGCCGGAAGATCCGCGGATACTCCCACGCCATGAACCGCCACACGCTCTTCGGCCCCAGCTCGCGGCCCGAATACACGAAATTATGCGCGCGGCTCACCAGCCGGTTCAGGTACGCTTCCAGTGTGCGCGAGCCCGCATCCGTCCGCACCGCCGAGAGGTCCGCCGCGGCCTGCCGGTACAGCAGCCCAAACTCCCGCAGCTCGCCCGCCGAAAGCGACTTCAGCCCCGACCGCTCCGCCTGCGCCGCCGCCGTCTCCAGCCGGCTCCAGTTCTCGCGGCGCACTTCGATCCAGCGATTTGAGATCATAGAAAACGTCACCTCTCGGAGCACGCCGTGCCTGAAATCAACCTGTACGCCGACCAGCTTAACATCGAGACCCCCGAACAGGTCGATCTGCGCTTCCCCATCGCCGGCCTCGGCAGCCGCTTCGTCGCCATCCTTCTCGACACCCTCCTTCAAACCCTCGCCTACCTCCTGCTCGGCGTCATCATCTACGCCACCTCCGCCTACGAGCCCGTCAACAAGGCCATGGAGCGCCAGTCCGACACCGCCGCCAAATGGCTCGTCGCCCTCTTCATCCTGGTCAACTTCCTCATGTTCTGGGGCTACTTCGCCCTCTTTGAGGCCTTCTGGAACGGCCAGACCCCCGGCAAACGCATCATGAAGCTCCGCGTCCTCAAGGACTCCGGCCGCTCCATCACCCTCTTCGAAGCCCTCGCCCGCAACCTCCTCCGCATCGTCGACATGTTCCCCAGCATCTATCTCGTCGGCGTCATCGCCATGCTCTGCAACCGCGAAAACAAGCGCCTTGGCGATCTCGTCGCCGGCACCATCGTCGTGCACGAGCGCGCCGACGAGCAGCCGCTGCTCGCCTTCAGCAGCCACACCCCCACCTCCGACGTTCACTTCAGCCGCTCCTTTACCTCCTCCGTCTACGCACCGCCCGCCGCCCAGCAGCGCTTCATGCCCAACGCCCAGGCCGAGTGGGACGCCGCCGAATCCACCCTGCCCGCCGACGCCGTCGCCCGCCTCACCGCCGCCGATCTCCACGTCATCGACACCTTCTTCAGCCGCGCCCTCGACCTCAGCGTAGAAAAGCGCGCCGGCCTCAGCGCCCGTGTTGCCGCCACCATGGCCACCCGCATGGGCATCCCGCTGCCCGAGGGCATGGCCCCCGAACGCATGCTCGAGCTCATCGCCCACCGCATGCGCTCCCAGGGCCGCGCTCGCTAACCCAGCCCGCCTGCACTCTCTTGCCCTTGCCCGAAGGTATCCCAAGGCTTCAGCTTTGGGTCTCTAAGATCGCCCCCATGAACTGAGGGCGTTAGCCCCTGGGGTATGCCTTCCGCCGCGTCAACACCATCCCGACCCCCAACGCCCTGTCATCCTGAGCGAGGCGCAGCCGAGTCAAAGGACCCGCATCTCCGGACCCCCAAGCCGCTCAACCCACGCTGCCTTCCACCTTCTTCTGCACCGCCTGCTCCGTCGCAATCACCACGTTCTCATGCTTGATATCCAGCCGCAGCCGGTTGAAGATGCTCATGTACACATTCGCAATCCACACCAGCGCAAACCACGACACCAGGTAGCCTCTCCACCCCGCATAGAGCATCTGGAAGTGCGTTACCAGCAGGAAAAACGCCGTCACGTAATGCGAGAAGCAGTACTCGCACGTAAACAGGTAAAAGAACTTCCGCACCGGCAGCACCCGCCCGCGCTCCGACTGCTCCTTGCAAAACTCCCGCGGCTCCCGGAACACCTCTTCGTGCGTCACCGTCCACGACGCGCACGCTACCGGCAACGCCAGCAGCATCAGCGAGGCAAACTGGCTGGTCAGCGGCGTCAAGAGATTGGTTGCAAAGAACATGTCATCTTGTTCAGATGCAGACCAGGTGCCGCCGACTCCGTAGAGTTTAGGATTGACTCATGGACTGGAAGAGCAGACGCATCCGAAACCTCCTCGAAGCCGCCCTCGTCGAGGACAAGGCCGCCCACGACATCACCACCGCCCTCACCATCGACCCCAAGCTCCGCGCCACCGCCTCCATCCTCGCCAAGCAGCCTTGCATCGTCGCCGGCCTCGGCGTCATCCCCGTCCTGCTCCAGACCTTCGCCGACCTCGCCGCCAAAGCCGGCACGCCGCCCCTTGGCCGCTTCGAAGTCATCAGCCACCCCGAGATCTTCGACGGCGTTCGCGTCAAGAAGGGCCAGACCATCGCCGTCATCCGCGCCAACGCCGCCTCGCTCCTCTCCACCGAGCGCGTCATGCTCAACCTCCTCCAGCGCATGAGCGGCATCGCCACCCTCACCAACGAGTTCGTCAAAGCCGTCGCCGGCACCAAGACCAAGATCCTCGACACCCGCAAGACCATCCCCGGCCTCCGTGCCCTCGATAAGTACGCCGTCTGCTGCGGCGGCGGCGTCAACCATCGCCTCGACCTTCAGGACGGCATCCTCATCAAGAACAACCACGTCGACCTCGGCGGAGGCATCGCCGCGGCCCTCGCAAATGCTCTCAAATTCCGCAAAGGCAAGCAGTCCATTCAGGTCGAAGTCCGCTCCCAGGCCGAGCTCGACGCCGCCATCGCCGGCGGAGCCGAATCCATCCTGCTCGACAACATGTCTCCCGCCGCCGTCAAGAAGGCCGTCAAGCAGATCAAATCCGCTCTCCCCTCCGTTCCCGTCGAGGCCTCCGGCGGCATCACCCTCCAGAACGTCCGCCAGTACGCCCTCGCTGGCGCCGACCTCATCTCCATCGGCGCCCTCACCCACTCCGCCATCGCCGTCGACCTCAGCATGCGCATCGCCGTAGACGCCACCTGAGCCACCTCCAGACCTGCCCCGCCGGTGACCAAGCTCACCACAAGTCGCCCTCACCTCCAACGCATTCACCACAATCGTCATCCTGAGCGAAGTTTGTCGCGCTTCTGCGACAAACGCAGTCGAAGGACCCCGTAGAACCCCGCGTCACCTCAGAACGCCGGACCTTTCAGCCCCCGATCGCCCAGACTCGCCATGCCCCCTTTACCCCCCACCCCCACCCCCACCCTCGACCTCCCCGCCCTCGACGCCGCCATCCCCGCCACCCGCTTCCACCACCGCCTCCAGCACTTCGCCTCTGTCGGCTCCACCAACCAGCTCGCCCTTGAAGCCGCCCTTGCCGGCGCCCGCCACGGCGTCTGGGTCGCCGACCAGCAGACCGCCGGCCGCGGCCGCGGCGGCCACGCCTGGTACTCCGCCCCCGGCGACGGACTCTACGTCAGCGCCCTCGTCACCCCCCGCATCCCGCTCAGCCACGCCGCCCGCATCCCGCTCGCCACTGGCCTCGCCGCCCGCGCCGCCGTCCTCGAAGCCACCGGCCTCGCCCCCGACATCCGCTGGCCCAACGACCTCATGTTCGGCGTCCACCACGACGCCCGCAAGTTCGGCGGCATCCTCGTCGAATCCGCCTCCACCGGCGGCAGCAGCCCCAGCGGCCCCACCCTCAGCTACGCCGTCATCGGCATCGGCCTCAACCTCAACCACCCCCGCTTCCCCCCCGCGCTCGCCTCGCTCGCCACCTCGCTCCACCTCGAAACCGGTCGCCTTTACCCTCGCGAGCCCATCCTCGCCGCCCTCCTCCGCCATCTCGACCGCGAACTCACCCTTCTCGACGCCGCCCCCGCCGACCCCACGCTCCTCGACCGCTTCACCGCCGCCTCCACCTGGGCCTCCGGCAAGCGCGTCCATGTCGGAGCTGACGGGATCGGCGAGCAAGGCGGCTTCTCCGGCATCACCCGCGGCCTCGACCCCCACGGCTTCCTCCTCGTCCAGGACGACTCCGGCACCCTCCGCACCGTCCTCTCCGGCGGCGTCCGCTCCGCGTAAGCCCATCCCTCAGCGTAAAATCAACCCACAATGCTGCTCGCAATCGACGTCGGCAACTCCAACACCGTCCTCGGCCTCTACCCCGCCGCGCTCCCATCCCCGGCCACCGCCGCCGCGCCCGCCCTCCAGCCGACAGAGATCCGTCCCGCCGCCCCCCACCACTACACCACCGACCTCGCCGCCCAATGGCGCATCACCACTCCCGCCTCCGCCACCACGGACGAGTTCGGCGTGCTCCTCCGCAGCCTCTTTGAGATCGCCCGCATCGCCATGGACGACGTCACCGGCATCGCCATCTCCTCCGTCGTCCCGCCCATCGACTCCACCCTTCGCGCCGTCTGCGAGCAGTTCTTCAAAGTCCGCCCGCTCTTCGTCGAGCCTGGCGTCAAAACCGGCCTGCCCGTCCTCACCGACAACCCCGCCGAGGTCGGCGCCGACCGCATCGTCAACTGCGTCGCCGCCTTCGACCGCTTCAAAGGCCCCTGCATCGTCGTCGACATGGGCACCGCCACCACCTTCGACGTCGTCTCCGCCCGCGGCGAGTTCCTCGGCGGAGCCATCGCGCCCGGCCTCGGCATCTCCGCCGAAGCCCTCTTCAGCCGCGCCGCCCGCCTCCCCCGCATCGACGTCAAACGCCCCGCCAAGGTCATCGGCACAGGCACCGTCGACAACATCCAGATCGGCCTCTACTACGGCTACATTGGCCTCGTCGACGGCATCCTCGAGCGCATGCTCCAGCATCTCCACGCCGGCCTCCCGCCCGGCACGCGCGTCGACACCATCGCCACCGGCGGCCTCGCCCGCCTCATCGCCGAAGGCTCCCGCTACTGCTCCCTGGTCGACGAGACCCTCACCCTCAGCGGTCTGCGCATCATCTTCGAGCGCAACCTCGAGCGCCAGGCCCGCCAGGCCCGCCAGAACCACAAAGCCTCCTGACGCCCGCAGCACCCATGCAGAACTACTTCAACTACTTCACCGAGATCGAGCAGCGCTTCCAGCAGCGCCGCGGCTCGCTCCTCATGCTCTCCACCCTCGACTGGGCGCTCATCGAAACCTGGCGCGACGCCGGCGTCCCCCTCGAAGCCGTCCTGCGCGGCATCGACGACGCCTTCGACAGGCACGACGCCCAGAAGCTCCGCGCCGGCCCCCGCCGCACCCGCAAAATCAATGGCCTCGCCTGGGCCGCGCAATCCGTCATGCTCGCCACCGAGGCCGCCGTCGAGGCCTCCACCGGCCTGCCTCGCGCCGCTGGCCCACCCGTCGAAAGCGGCTTCGAGACCGCGCGCGTCCAGGCCTTCCTCGAACGCAACGCCGCCGCCATCGAAGCCACCGGACTCGCCCCCGCCACCGCCGCCCGCCTGCGCGAGCTCGCCGCCTCGCGTCTCCGGACACCCACCTCCTCGCCTTGAAGATCTCGACCGCACCCTCAGTGTCCTCGAGGAAAAGCTCTTCGCCTCGCTCCTCGCCTCCGCCCCCGAGTCCGAGCTCGTCGCCCTCCGCGAGCAAGCCGACCGCGAGCTCGCCCCCTACCGCGCCCGCATGCAAGCCGTCCAGATCAAGCAGATCCAGCAACAATTTCTGCTCAAGCGCCTCCTCGAAGCCCGCAACCTCCCCCGCCTCAGCCTCTTCTACATGCCCCACACCTAGAAAGCCGCGTCATCCTGAGCGAAGTTGGCGCGCCCTCGCACCAACGCAGTCGAAGGACCCCGAAGAAGCTGGTCGTCCCCAACTCCCCGGCCCTTCCAACCTCTGCCCAAAACGCAAGAAGGGCCGGCGCACTCGCCGGCCCTTCACTCACGTCCTCACAGCGTACTCAGCGACGTCCGCCGCCGCCATGGAATCCGCCGCCTACCGATGCACCCCGGAAGCCGCCCACCGACGCGCCACGGAAGCCCTCACCCCCACGGAAGCCGCCTACCGCGTACCCCGGCCGGTAGCCAATGCCATAGCCACCGCGGAATCCGTACCCGCCGCGATATCCGTATCCATAGCCACCCCGGAACCACGGTCCCGCGCCGATGAACACGCCGCCCAGGAAGTACGACGGGCCATAGTAGCCATACGGAGCGCAGGCATAAGGAGCATACCCATAGTACCCGTACTCACAGGCCGGCGGACCATACGCGTAGGGCCCCGGATAACCAAATCCGACTCCGACCGCCACCTGGGCATGGGCGCTCGGCACCGCCGCCGGAATGAAGAAGATGCCCAGCAGAACACCTAAGAGAGCTATATTCCGAATTGCTTTCATTTGAAACCTCCTCGTAGCCGCCCCAACTTCCGGGCCGGCCTGCCCAGACTTTCATCTGGAGTACCCTCCGGTCGCAGCCTCTGTTCCGGTCTGCTCCGAATTCACCATCTCGTAATACCCCGGATCAGCCCAAAAGTTGCGCCATCCGCTCCCCCCGGGTGCCCCATGATCACCTTGAGGACTCCGTCCGAAAGGTTATCGTGGGGTTACTCCCTGCGCCCATCGGAACATCACAAAACCCCGACAGGCAAGCCATAAATCGAAAAGAGGACTAGAACCTGCAGCAGCCGTTTGCCGCCGACCTCACCGGGCTGTTTCTCCCGGGCAGCTTATAACCAGCTGCATCCATATGATGTTCCTGGACCCCCTCCCGATGCTAGCTCCCGAAGCCACACCCATCCCTGCCCGCATCCTCCAGCCCCTCTACGGCGGCGCGTTCTCCTCCGACCACGCCGGCCCGCTCCCCTACGTCCTGCCCGGCGAGCAGGTCGAGCTCACCGCCCCCCTCACCATCCTCGAACCCTCCCCCCACCGCGTTGCTCCCGCCTGCGTCCACTTCGGCCTCTGCGGCGGCTGCCACTACCAGCACGCCGCGTACCCTGCTCAGCTCGACCTTAAGCGCGAGATCCTTACCGCCCTCCTCCAACGCACCGGCCTCGTCTTGCCCGCCGAAATCCCCATCCACTCCGCCGAGCCCTGGGGCTATCGCAACCGCATCCGCCTGCGCCTCGAACCCTCCGCCGGGCCTGGCGCCGCTCCCCTGCAGGCCGGCTACAGCCTCCCCGGCTCCAACCAGTTCCTTCCCATCCGCATGTGTCCCATCGCCGCGCCCCTGCTCTGGCGCGCCGCCCAGACCCTCCTCGAGCTCGCAGCCTCCAACCCCCTTGCCCGCCGCTGGCTCGCCGCCGCCTCCGAGGTCGAGCTCTTCTGCCTCCCCGATCAGTCCCGCCTCCAACTCACCCTCTTCCTGCGCAACATCGAACCCATCCACCGCGATCCCGCCGCCTTCAAGGCCTTCTGCGAGCACCTCCACGACTCCCTGCCCGAGCTCGTCGGCGCCGGCGCCCAGGTCGACCCCGAACTCGGCCGCCGCCTCCGCCGCAGCTTCCCCGGTGCCGCCTGGGGAGCCGCCGGCCTCGCCTACCCCGCCGGCGGACTCACCTACTGGGTCAGCCGCGGCGCCTTCTTCCAGGTAAACCGCTTCCTCGTCGAAACGCTGATCGATACCCTCGTCCAGCTCGTCGTCACCCCACCCGCTCCCGGCCCCGCCCCCACCCTCGCCTGGGACCTCTTCGCCGGCGTCGGCCTCTTCACCCGCGCGTTGCAGGCTCACTTACCCGCCGCCCGCATCTTGGCCGTCGAGGCCGGCGAAGCCGCCAGCGCCGACCTCGCCGCCGCCGCCGCTCCGCGCAAGGGTCCTGCCGCCTTTCAGGCCGTACGCTCCTCCACCCTCGACTTCCTCCGTGCTCGCGAGTTCGACCGCGACCGTCCCGATCTCGTCGTCCTCGACCCGCCACGCGCCGGCCTCGGCCCCGAAGCCTCCGCTATCCTCGCCCGCATTCGCCCCGCCCGCATCGTCTACGTCTCCTGCGACCCCGTCACCCTCGCCCGCGACCTCGCCATCCTCACCCGCGCCTACCGCATCCACTCCGTCCACCTCGTCGACCTCTTCCCCCAGACCTTCCACCTCGAAACCGTCGTCCACCTCACGGTCTGAGATCGTCCTGCGTCACTGCACACTCTTTGGTTCACCTTTGCATCCTGGTCCAGACCTAAGTGGAATGCTTTGAATATTTTGCATGCTTTTGCCGGGGAGGGGGCCCAAGCCCTCGTTTCCCGTGGTGTACAACAACATCTGTCCCGTCCCACTCTGTCCCGTTCCACTCTGTCCCGTCACCCCGAGCCGCACGATCCCCATGCCCGACCCCGCAAGCTCCGTCCTTCGACTTCGCTTCCGCCGAGCCCCCCTCGCCGCCGCCGCCACCTGGTTCGCCCTCGGCATCCTCGCCTCCCATGTCCAGCTCGCCTACACCTCCTTCACTCCCGTCCCGCTGCTCCTCGGCGCCCTCATCCTCCTCGCCGCCGTCGCTCTCGCTGCCCTCCGCCCCGCCCTCCGCATTGCCTGGCTGCCCGTCGCCGCCCTCTGGCTCCTCCTCGGCTTCGCCGCTGCCCAGTGGCAGCCAGCTCCCGCCACCTCTGCAGCCCTCATGCCCTTCGCCGACAACCTGAGCCGCACCGTCCGCGGCCACGTCATCCGCCTCCACCCCGCCCCTCAACCCACCCCCGAAGCTGAAGCCGACGCCGACCCCATCCCGCCCTGGGAGTCCACCGAAGACACCCCCGCCTCCGCCGCCCACTCCTCCTTCGACCTCGCCCTCGACTCCATCGAGCAGGTCACCCCCGACACCTCCGCCCTCGTCCCCATCTCCGGCGGCATCCGCATCTCGCTCTACGACCCCGGCGCCGCCGCCCTCATCCTCCACTGCGGCGACCGCCTCGAACTCCCCCTCCGCCTCAAGCCCGCCCAGCGTTTCCGCGACCCCGGCGTCTTCCAGTACTCCGGCTATCTCCTCACCCAGGGCATCGACCTCCAGTCGAGCGTCGCCGCTTCGCGCGTCCAGCTCCTCGACCACTCCCCGCCGGCCCTTCGCTGCCGCCTCATCGCCGCCCAGACCTGGGCCTCGCAGCGCCTGCTCGCCTTCGCCGCCTCACCCGACAATCAGCATCTGCCCCGCGCCCTTCGTCTCGACCAGGCCGACGCCCTCATGCTCAACGCCATGCTCTTTGGCGACCGCACCGGCCTCACCCACCCCCTGCGCACCGGCTTCGAGCGCACCGGCACCTTCCACCTCTTCGTCGTCTCCGGCCTCCACATCGCGCTGCTCGCCGCCGGCGTCTTCTGGCTCCTGCGCCGCCTGCGCGCCCCGCCCTGGCTCGCCACGCTCCTCACCATCGCCCTCGCCGCCGCCTACGCCGCCCTCACCGGCTTCGGCCAGCCCGCCCAGCGCGCCCTCGTCATGACCTCCGTATACCTGCTCGCGCGCCTGCTCTCACGCTCGGGCGCCGGAGGATCTGCCCGCGACCCCATCAACGCCCTCGGCGCCGCCGTCCTTGCCCTGCTCATCTGGTCTCCCTCCAGCCTCTTCGACGCCAGCTTCCAGATGACCGCGCTCGTCATCCTCGCCATCGGCGGCATCGCCATCCCCCTCAGCCGGCGCACCTTCCTGCGCTTCCTCCCGCTCACCCGCCAGGTCTTCGACCCACCCCACCCCCGCCCGGACCCCCGCGCCTCCCAGTTCATCCTCATGCTCGAGCTCTGGGGCGAAACCGTCGCCTCTCTCCTCGGCCCCTGGTCCCGCCAGCTGCCCGCGCTCTTCGTCCGCGCCCTCTTCTGGACTCTCGAACTCGCCCTCATCAGCATCGTCGCCGAGCTCGTCATGACCCTCCCCATGGCCGCCTACTTCCACCGCGCCGCGCTCTTCGGCGTGCCCGCCAACCTCATCGTCCTGCCTGTCGTGGCCTTCCTCGCCACCGCCGCGCTCGCGACCTTCCTCTGCGCGCTGCTCAGCCCCTGGCTCGCGCTCATCCCCGCCGCCGTCACTGCCTTCCTGCTGCACGGCGTCACCTGGATCATCCATCGCATCAGCCATCTCTCTGCCGCGGACGTCCGCCTCCCCGGCCCCGCGCCCTCGGTCGCTCTCCTGGCTATCGCCGCCTGGTGCGCCTGCTGCTGGCTTGTCCGCCGCTCCCGCCCCGCCGCCGTCGCCGCGGCGCTCGCCCTGCCTCTGCTCGCCGCGCTCGTCCTTTGGCCCGAGCCCCCCGTCACCTCTCCCGGCACGCTCGAAATCACCGCCATCGACGTCGGCCAGGGCGACAGCCTCCTCGCCGTCAACCCCGACGGCCGCACCATGCTCATCGACGCCGGCGGCCCCGTCGGCCGCCACGGCCCCGCCGAAATCGTCGCCGGCTACGACATCGGCGAGCAGGTCGTCGCCCCCTACCTCTGGTCGCGCCGCCTCCGCCGCCTCGACATCCTCGTCCTCACCCACGCCCACACCGACCACATGGGCGGCATGCCCGCCATCCTCGCCGACTTCCGCCCCCGCGAGCTCTGGGTCCCCGCCAATCTCGCCGGCTCGCCCCGCTCCGCCCTCTTCGCCGCCCTGCTCGCCCAGGCCGCTCGCCTGGGTATCCTCGTCCGCCACCTGCAGGTCGGCGACCGCCTGCCCTGGGGCCCCGTCAACATCGAAGCCCTTTCCCCCACCGCCGCCTACGCCAATTCCGCCGCCCCGCGCAACGACGACTCGCTCGTTCTCGAGCTCCACTTCGGCCAAGCCTCAGCCCTCCTTGAGGGCGACGCCGAGACCTCCAGCGAACAAGCCATGCTCGCCGCCGCCCTCATCCATCCCGTCACCCTGCTCAAGGTCGGCCATCATGGCAGCCGCACCTCCACCACTCAGCCCTTCCTCGACGCCGCCGCCCCTACCGACGCCGTCATCAGCGTCGGCCGCCTGAACACCTTCGGCCATCCCCGCGCGGAGGTCATTGCCCGCCTCGCCGCCCGCCACACCCACCTCTTCCGCACCGACCTCTTCGGCCTCACCACCTTCTTCCTCACCTCCGACGGCCGCATCCGCGAATCCGTCGCCGCCACACCGCTCGCCCCACACCCTTGAACGTCGGAAAAGCGAAGTCACAATCAGCCCTCCCGTCTGAACCACAAAATCCATCTGAACCACAAAATCCATCTGAACCACAAAATCCATCTGAACCACAAAATCCATCTGAACCACACAAAGCTGTCATCCTGAGCGAAGCGCAGCGAAGTCGAAGGACCTGCATTTGTCTTTCCAGCCGAAAGCCGCCAATCCGCAGCCGTCAGGGCTCACCCCCTCACCCTCCCCCCTGCTACCATCACCCTCAGCCCATGCAAATCGTCCAGGCCGTCCTTGGGGTCTTCCACCATTTCGAGCTGGCCCACCAGCTTGAGCGCCGCGGCCATCTTCGCAAGCTCTACTCCACCTGGCCCTGGCGACGCCTCCGTCGCGAAGGCCTCGCCCGCAAGTACGTTGGCGCCTTCCCGTTCATCCATCTGCCCGACTACCTCCTCGACCTCACCCGCTTCTATCCCGCCTCCGTCTCCGCCGCCATGAAGCGCGTCAACCCCCTCGCCTTCGACCTCTGGACCCGCCTCGTCATCCCACCCTGCGACGCCTTCATCGGCATCTCCGGAGCCGGCCTGCTCACCGGCCAGGCCGTGCAGCAGCGCGGCGGCCGCTACATCTGCGACCGCGGCTCCACCCACCAGCGCTCCATGGACCGCGTCCTCGCCGCCGAGTACCAGCGCTGGGGCATCCCCTCTCCGCCCGCCCATCCCCACGTCACCCGCCGCGAAGAGGCCTGCTACGCCGCCGCCGACGCCATCACCGTCCCCTCCCACGCCGCCGCGCGCTCCTTCCTCCGGATGGGCGTCCCCGAGCACAAGCTTCAGGTCATTCCCTACGGCGTCCGCCTCGATCGCTTCCACAAAACGTCAGACCCGCCCACCCAAGCCTTCGAAGTCCTCTTCGCCGGCCAGGTCAGCCTGCGCAAGGGCATCCCCTACCTCCTCCAGGCCTTCCATCGCCTCAGGCACCCCGGCAAACACCTCACCGTCGTCGGCGCCATCCAGGCCCACATCCGCCCTCTGCTCGCCCGCCTGCCTACTGAAAATGTCACCTTTCTCGGCTCCATCCCGCAGTCCGAGCTCATCGACCGTATGAGCCGCAGCCACGTCATGGTCCTGCCCTCGGTCGAAGAGGGTCTCGCGCTGGTCCAGGCCCAGGCCCTGGCCTGCGAGTGCCCCGTCATCGCCACCTCCGCCACCGGCGCCGAAGACCTCTTCACCGACGGCATAGAAGGTTTCATCGTCCCCGTCCCCGAGTCTGCCCACGATATCGACGCCCTCGCCACCCGCATGCAGCTCCTCGCCGACGATCCCGCCCTCCGCGCCCGCCTCGCCTCCGCCGCCCGCCAGCGCGTCGCTTCCATCGGCGGCTGGGACACCTACGGCGCCCACTGGGACGCCTTCCTGCACCACCTTACCGGCACTCTTCCTGACCCCGGCGAGCCGCTTCCCTGATGCGGCGCGCAGTCTGGAACGCGACCATCTCGCGCGAGCGAAGCGTCAGGGCTGGACCGCGAGGCCTTTGGCGGAGAAGAAGGCCGCGGCCGGGTCCTGCGGCAGGCGCTTGAGGCCGATGACGACGGCTTCGGCGTTGAGCTCCGCACCAGCGGCGGAGGTGTGCGTGTGCGGGTCGGCGAACAGTGGCTCGACGGCCGCCTCGCCCATCGTGTCGTACCGGTCCGCGATGATGTTGTTCAGGTCGATGAAGCCGGCGTGCTCGGTTTCGGCGACCTGCCGTGCCCAGCCGGCGTAATCCGCGGAGTTGCGGACGATCTTGCCGCCGCTCCAGATCTTGCGCGGAATCAGCGAGCAGATGATGGGCGTGGCGCCTTTGGCGCGGGTCTCCTGGACGTACTTCGTCATATACCAACCGAAGGTGTGGACGGTTTCATCCCGCCTCAGTATGGGGTTCTTGATCTCGAGGGTTCGCTCTCCGAGGCCGGGCAGCGAAGAGCGGGCGCGCGTGGGTTCGTCCGGAATGCCGCCGTCGTTGTGCCCAAACTGGAAGAGCACAACGTCGCCGGGTTTGATCAGGGCCAGGGTGTCGGCCCAGTGGCCTTCCGTGATGTAGGTTCGGCTGGAGCGTCCGCCGATCGCGCGGTTCACGACATTGACCCGGGCAGGATCGAAGAAGCTCACCAGTGGCTCGCCCCAGCCCCACTGGCCCTGGGCGCCGTCACCATGGCCGGCCCGGACGGTGGAGTCGCCGACGAGGAAGAGGGTGGGGAGCGCGGGATTGGCCGGCACGGGCAGATGAAGTGCCGCATGCGCAGCGGGATCGGTCGGGCTCGGAGGCTGCGCCGGTGGAGCCTGGATGATCGGCGTCGGCGGAATGATGACCTGAGGACTCACCTGGGCGGCCAGCGGCTGGGTGAGCAGTGCCGCGAATACCAGAAGCAACAACAGCAAGATGTTCATAGGTGTTCCTTAGGGCAGTCGGCCATCAGGAAAAGGTAAGGCGCATCTCGCCCCGAAGCAAGTCTTTGCTTGTACGCCCGCCTGCTTTGCCCCGGAGAAAAAAAGGGCCCCTCGTGTGAGGGGCCAATCTGCCTTGGTTCTCTCTGGTTAGGAGAGCTCTTTGCGGATGCGCTCGTGATGCCCGTAGGGGCGGCGCCATCTCGCGATCTTTGTGATGCAGGAACCAGCTGAGACGGCTCGAAACGCCATGCTCAACCGGCTCCGCGGATTAGTTGCTGCCCTCCGGCGAGGCGCTGGCCGGGGTGGTCGGCGGCTTCGACGTTCCGCTGGTAGTCGTCGAACCCATGCCGGCCAGGCTGTTGTGCAGCACCGTCACGCGCACTCCGTTGGTCAGCGGCTTCTCGTTCGGGTCGGCATCGTTAGCGGCAACTTCCTTGCCCAGGCCGGTCCGGTAGATGCGGTAGATCGGCACCTGGTGCTCGACCACGAGATAACGCACGACCGAATCGGCCAGCGCCTGCGAGTGAGCAACGCCCGCGCGGCTGTAACCCTGGACCTCAACAATGTAGCCCTTCTCCGACGAGAGCGCCTGGGCTACTCCATCGAGATCCTGCTTGGCCTGCGCACCCAGAACGGTGCGGCCGGCAGGGAAGGTGACCGCGATCGCATTGACCTTGCTGTACTGGTCGAGATTGGAGACGGTGCCATTCAGGGCAGTGGTCTTGCCGTTAGCCGAGACCGCGAGCGAGTTGGCCGCGTCAGCGCGGTTCGCCGCGTCTGCTGCGTGCGCATCGGCAGCCTTGGCTGCGTCGTTCGCGCGCGCGATGCCGGTGGTGGCCCGGGCGTCTACGTCGCGGATGTCGTTGGCGTTCTTGGCCTGCAATTCGTCCAGCTCGTTGGCGCGGTCGCGGACCGGCTCAATCTGGCGGTTCACCCATTTCTTGCGGGCAAAGGGGTTCATGTGGCCCCAGAAGCCCTCCTTGGACTGCTGCTCGAGCGGCTTGCCCGTGGCGTACGTGCCGTCCGGGTTGGTCTGCGTGGAGGCGGTGTTCGAGCTTTGCGTCGCCGTCTGGGCTGACGTGCTGGCTTGCGCGGGCGTGTTCGGCTGCGCGAACACAGGGCCAAATGTGCTCACAACGAAGAGACCGGCGGTACCGAGAACTTTGCAATGCTTCATGCTTTGCTTCCTCCAAACTGAAACCGGCATCGATTGAGGATGCTCGGGGCTAGGACTTCGGGACAGGTCTTCGCTGTATCGGCTGTAGCAACTGGCATGCCAAAGTGCTCACCGGGTCACATGGCTGAAAACAAACGTGTTAGATCCTGCTGGATCCGCCGCAGGCCCTCCCGGCGTGGGAAATTTGGGCGCCGCTACGGGGATTTTTGGGGCGAGGCATCGGTCCCCAGCCCGCCGCGCCCTACATAACAAGCACTAGCGAGTGGTCACGTGGACAACACGAATCTCGGGGAGCTGTTGGTTCCAGTTGGCGCCAATATCTTCAAAGATGAGGCGAAACTCGCGCTCGTCGCCCGGAGCCAGGGGCGCGGCGGCGACCGGCTGCGTATCGACATATGGCTGGCGCGTGCGGATGAGCGCCAGGGGAACCGTCTCCACCTGCGGCGGCAGGGCTTCGGAGTTGGCAAACAGCACCTGCAGGGTGACGCCGGTCACGGTGCGCGGGCCGCCGTTGCGCACCCGTCCGTCAATGAAGGTCGACTTGCCGCCCGAGTAAGAAGACGATTCGCTCATCTCCAGGCCTCCGAAGACGAGCGAAGAGGCGTAGGGATCGACGGGCAGCAGGGCGTTGGGTTGGCTCTTGGGTTTGTGGCTCATCACGATCAAAACCACCACAGCCACGAGCACAACCGCACCCGCGATAGCCCACGGCAGGACGTTGACCGGAGTGCGCTCCGGTGGGCGGGAGCCGAAAAGTGGCCCGGATGTTGCCGGAACGGTAGGCGGAACAGGGCTCATGGGCGCGATTTTACTCTGGTCCGCCTCAACCAAAGCGGGCCAGATTCACAGTCTGGCGGAAGTCGACACCCTGCATCTCGACCACCACGCACATCTCCTGCAGCCGGCTCCGCATGCGCTCCCCGATGCGGTCGCCGAGCGTCTCCTCGCGGGTGGCGGCCTTGATGGAGCTGTCGGAGAGAAGTGGCGCGGCGTTGGCGTAGTTGGTGGTGATGATGGTGGTGCGGCGGTCGTTATACCGGGTGTTCAGGATATGGGCGACCGTGTCCCAGACCCAGTCGGTGGGCTTCGATGCCCCGAGCTCATCGAGCACCAGCACTTCAGCCTCGAAGACCGGCGCGAGGATTTCAAGCTCCGTCGCCTGCACCTGGCGGTTGTAGCTGTTCTGCACCTGCTTCAGGAGCTCGCGGTAATCGTAGAAGAGCCCGGTGGCGCCGCGCTCGCCGACCAGCGCCTGCAGGATGCCCACGGCCAGGTGGGTTTTGCCGACCCCGATTGAGCCGGTGAGCAGCAGCCCGGCCCCGCGGGTTTCCAGCGGGTAGGACTCCACGAACTTGCGGGCGGAGAGATGTGCGGCCTGCAGCGAACGGGTGGCCGACGGAAAGCCGGTCTCGAACGACTCGAGCGTACAGTGCTCGTAGCGGCGCGGAATGCGCGTGCGGGCGATCATGCGGACGGCGCGGCGCTCCAGGCGGCACTCGCAGTCCCGCGCGGCCCGCGAGCCGTCGGGGCGCTCCACGAGGCGAAGCCCGGAACCCTGACAGATGGGGCAAAGCTCTTGCATGGACCAAGTATCGCAGGTGGTTGGCCGCCTCGCCGGCGGCTGAATCCAATTGCCTGCTGTGTGAATCAAAGATAGACTGAGGGAAGCGTGTCTGTTCCGGCTGGTGAGGGATGGAGACGTGCCCATGGTGAGCCGGCAGCGCGACAGGCCCTTCGATGTGACGGTGTTCAGACCCGTTCGCAAGCGAACCGCAAGCCGGCCAGGCCACATAAAGGATACGCAATGCCGAAAGAAGCGATTCACCCGTCGTATAACGACATCAACGTAAAGTGCGCGTGCGGTTCCGTGTTTCAGACGCGCTCCACCCACAAAGGCGACATCGTGCTCGAAATCTGCGCGGCGTGCCACCCGTTCTTCACGGGCAAGCAGAAGCTGATTGACACGGCTGGACGCGTGGACCGGTTCCGGCGCAAGTTCGCCCAGTCAGACGCAGCCAAGTCCGATGCGGCGAAGACGGCGGAGAAAAAGTAAGCACCGTTGAACGGCTGACCAGGCCTCCGCCCATGCCGCGGAGGCCTTTTCACTTTCGAGCCAGTTAGTTTAGAGCCAGACAGGATGCAGAAGCACTGGGACAATCCGGCCCGCAACGAGATGCCCGCGGAGACGCGGGTGCCCGCCTCGCTGTCCATCGGCGGGGTGCGGATCGCGCCCGCGACGGTGCTCGCCCCCATGGCGGGCGTCACCGATACCGTGTTCCGGCGCTTCATCAAGAACGCCAGCAAGTTCACGCCCGAGGCGGCACGGGGAACGGAGTTCGGGGACGTGGAGGCGGCGACCACGAACGAACAGTCGGGGTGCGGGCTCATCATGACCGAGTTCACCTCGGCCGACGGGCTTTCGCGCATGCGCGAGACCAAGCGCAAGCGCTACCTGACCTACTACGACGATGAGCATCCGATCTCCGCGCAGCTCTTCGGGTCCAACCCTGAGACGTTGGCTGACTCCGCGCGCATCTGCCAGGATGCGGGCTTCGACATCGTCGATCTGAACCTGGGCTGCCCGGCCAAGCGGGTGGTCAACTGCAACGGAGGGTCGGGGCTGCTGCGCGATCTGCCGCTGATCGAGGTCATCTTCAAGCAGGTCCGTGCCGCGGTCACCATCCCGTTCAGCGTGAAGTTCCGCATGGGCTGGAACGACTCCAACATCGTCTGTGTCCCGCTCGCCAGGTTGGCCCAGGATTGCGGGCTGAACGCCGTGGCGCTGCACGCGCGCACGCGGGAGAACGGCTACTCCGGGCAGGCCCGCTGGGAGTACATCGCCGCGGTGAAGGATGCCGTGAGCATCCCCGTGATCGGGAACGGCGATGTCATCTCGCCCGAGGATGCCGTGGCGATGGTGGACCGGACCGGCTGCGACGCCGTGATGATCGGACGCGCGGCTCCGGCGAACCCTTGGATCTTCCGCCAGATTGCCCAATATACGGCGACCGGCAGGTACGACGTGCCCACCGATGAGGATCGCTACGGGATGATCCGGGCGTACTTCGACATGCTGCTCGACGAACTGGCGGAGCATCCGGTGGTGCGCCATCAGCCGGGCGTGGAGCCGACCGACGAGCAGAAGCGGCTGAAGAAGAATCGCGAGTCGGCGGTGCGCGAGACGCTGGGTAAGATGAAGCAGTTTGCCAGTTGGTTCACCCACGGCATCCCTGGCGGTGCAACCCTGCGCAAGCAGATCTTCGAGTCGCGTGACGGCGCCGCGGTGCTGGGCGCGGTAGAGCAGTTCTTTGCCGGCCGGCGCGCCACATCCCACGTGGAAGAGGAGCTTCTGGTCGCCTCCAGCTACCCGTTTCGCAGCTGAAAGCCCCGGCTTCCGCCCACACAGCGGCCTCTCACATCAATCGGCGGCAGTAAATTCGGGTTGACGAATCAGTCGCTCCGGACGATTCCACCAGCCGACGTGCCGGGAGCGCGCAGGTTTCTCGCCGCGGGCAAGCTGTTTGATGAGCTCGGCGAGCCGCGTCGCCCGCAGTTCGCCGCTGCTCAGGTCGAAGACGCCCGGCTCGTAGTGGCCGTTGTCGCGGGTCACGAGCGAGTTCCAAAAGTAAGAACCCAGCAAGGCCCAGAAGGTGATGGCCCGACAGTCGGCGCCGGCGGCACGAGCACGCTGCGCCCCATACCAAGCCTCCAGCGTCCAGCCGATCTGCTGCTCCACGCGGTCGCCCAGGTGAACTTCCGTAACGGCCGTAGGCAGGCCAAAGCGCTCGTCCGCCTCGAGCAGCAGGGACTCGAACCCGGCGATTCCTGCCTCGCGGGCCCGCACCGCCTCCAGATCCAAAAACGGTCCCTCGTCGCAGACCCGCACGTCTGGATAGAGCCAGAGCCGGTGGTCGAGAAAGCGGTCGCTCGTCACGTAGTAGTTGATGCCCACGATCGAGGGCGGGCAGCGATTGTCCCGGAACCACAGGATCTCGCGCTCCGGGATCCCGGCGGCAAGCAGCGACCCGAATAGCGGGTGGAGATGATCCACCTCGCCGCATAGCAGGTCGATCTGCAGCCAGCGCCGCTCGTTTAGCAGGTCGCAGGTGGAGGAGAGCTCCGGCGTACTGTAGATGCGGCCGGCGTCGTCGGTCTGGATGAGCTGAGCGTCGGGGCGAACCTCGCGAATGGCCCGCATGCTCAGCACCGTTGCCTTCATCTGGTTCAGCAGCGCGCGCAGAAAGCTGCTGTGGGATTTCAGATGCGGATGCCAGAAGCCGTACAGGCAGCTGAACCGGGCGGTAGTGTTGGGCTCGTTCACCGGGGTATAGGCATCGATCCACGGGTAGCGCGCGGCCACAGCGCCCGCGTAGGCGGCGAGCGCCTCGGGAAAGCCAGGATCGAGCAGGCTGGTGTGCGGCGGGCCGCTTCCATGGTGCACCAGGCCCGCAATCGGACGCAGCCCGGCAGCTCGAACGGCGGCCAGATGGGCGTCCATCCAGCGCCAGGAGGGGTCGACATCGTGGCGCTCCCAAAGCAGGCCGGTGCGCAGTGCAGTGATGCCGAGATCACGAAACAGCTCGAGATCCCCCGGCCGCTCGCAATGCCCGGAGAGCAACATCTGGTCGAAATAAGTGTCGTTGACGCGATTGCATGTGTACTCCGCGCCACCCCAGATTTCCAATCGACTTTGGTCCATGAAACCCCTGACCCAATCGTGCGCGTGATGGGCGAACACTTACATAATGCGAAAACGTTCACGCATGAGACGCTGAAAACGGGGACGCCAGATGATCTCGTAGGCGAATTCTTTGTCAGGAAACATGGCCAGCGCAGCTTTTTTCGAGTCCGCGATCATCTGCGAGGCCTCTTCAATGGTCAGCGAGGCATCCTGCGCAATGACCTGCATCACCATCTGCATCATCATCTGCATCCGGCGGATCCGTTTGCCTTCTTCAGCAGAGTCATGCGGCAGCGGCTTGGGAGTCTCAGTGTCTCCGGTGTTCGCCATGCGTATCCTCCATGCCATCAGTTGGATTCAGGAAGCGGGCCCGGGGTTCGGTCGCCAGGGCGGTTACCGTCCATAAGGACGGAGATTCCGTCTGAACCTGAACTTTAGGCCATACAGGTCGCCCGTACCACTCCCCAGCTGCAAGGCTGCTCGCCCCCAACCCGCGTCACTCGCTCGCAACCCCACCCGGGGCGGCACGTCAATCCAGGTGAAACACCTCATCCAGCGCCTGCATCTCATCGTCGGCATGACCCCCCAGCCGATCGAAGAGCGGTGCCATGTGCTCTTGCCAGCGCGTGTTCACCGGCAGCTTCTTCATCGCCGCCTTGGCCGCCTCGAAGTCCTTCGTCACCAGGTAGCCCACCAGCAGCCCGTCTTCGCGCAGGAACAGCGTGTAATCCTTCCAGCCCGTCTCCGCCAGCGCCGCCCGCATCTCGGGCCACACCTCGCGATGGCGAGCCCTGTACTCCTCAACCCGCTCCGGCCGAATGTTCAACACGAAACACACGCGCTTCATTCCATCTCCTCCGCCAGCTCCGCTACTTCTTCAGCACCGACTGCATATAGTTCCCGTACCCCACTACCACCGTCGACCCCACCAGCAGCAACAACCCCGCCGCCACCAGCGTCTTCGTCCGTCCGCTCGTCCCGCGCCACTCCTTTAGAAAGATCCCCCAGAGCGTCGCGAAGATGATGATCGACGCCATATGCAGCGTCCATGAGGAGAAGTCGTACCTGCCCATCTTGGTCGTGCCCATGGAGTAGAAGAAGAACTGGAAGTACCAGATCACACCCGCCAGCCCCGCAAACAGGTAGTTCGCCGCGAGCGTCGCGCCTGAAAGCCGCTCCGCGTACTCGGGGTCTTCCGGATCGAACCGCGCCATCGTGTTTCCGGTCGTGTGCGTCGCCCGCATCGGGTTCAACCCGGGCGTCCCCGTGAACTGCGCCGCCGAGCCATTCTGAAAAATCAGCACCCACGACCACACAAAGTTGGTCAGAAACCCACCCCACAGCACCACCACCAGCACCGGCAGATTCTGCAGCACGTCCGAGTGCCCCGCCGCCATCAGCCTCGTCCTGGTCAGCGCGCCAATCGGCTTGCCCGCGTCCAGCCCGAACGCAAAGAACGAGCTCATCAGCCCGGCCAGGACGGCAATCGCCAGCCCCTTGCCAAAGCTGAAGTCCTTCTCTCCCGCCTCGGCCTTCTCTTCCGGCGTGAACTCCCGATCCTTCGAGACGCCCGCAGCTCCGTTCACCGCCACGCCCAGCACGCAGACCGCAACTCCCAGCAGGATGATCTGCCCGGAGTTCTGGTGCAGGATCGTCAGGATCTGCCCATGCACGATCGGCGGCACAATCGTCCCGAACGCCGCGCAGAGTCCTAGCGCGATCGCATACCCCAGCGCGATCCCCAGGTAGCGGATCGCCAGCCCGAACGTGATCCCGCCCACCCCCCACAGCGCTCCGAACAGCAGCGCCAGCATCACGCTGTGCGGATCTTCGCCATACACCTGGCGCAAAATCGAGAACAGGTGCGGCACGAACAGGCAGCCCAGCACCAGCGGAGCCACAATCCACGCCGCAAATCCCTGGATCAGCCAATACACCTCCCACGACCAGCGCTTGATCCCCCGAAACGGGATGAAGTTGGTCGCCGACGCAAACCCGCCGATCCAGTGGTAAACCACGCCGAGAAACGGATTTGCTCCCATCGCTTGCTCGCTCCAGAATGCAGGTTGTTGAGGCGCCGACAATCATACTCGACGGAAGTTGCAAATGTGAAATATAGTCCCTAATGAATTACGTGCGTCCATCGCGCCGCGCCGAACACCCCCGACCAGCGTCCAGCCGCTTTGCCGCCGCTGCTCGCGGGGCGCGACCAGACTCTTCAACAGTCCACCCGGAATTCATGCGGGGTATCGCATAATTCAATAGGGACATCCTTCACCGCAGCCGCTCCACGGAGGTTTAGGTCATGAGCCACTCAAACGGAACATCTCCCGGCCATAGCTCCACCACCTCATCTGATCCGCGGGACCAGGTCTTCGCGGCGCTCGACGGCTTCCGCATCGAGGTGCCCTCGTGGGGCTTCGCCAATACCGGCACCCGCTTCGGCAAGTTCGTGCAGCCCGCCGCCGCCGCCACCATTGAGGAGAAGTTCGCCGACGCAGCCCAGGTCAACCACCTCACCGGCGCCAGCCCCACCATCGCCCTGCACGTCCTCTGGGATCTCCCCGGCGGCGTCGCCGACGCGCCCCGCATCCAGGCGCTCGAGCAGCAGTACGGCATTCGCGCCGGCTCCATCAACCCCAACCTTTTCCAGGATCAGGTCTACAAATACGGCTCCATCTGCAACCCCAGCGCGGAGATCCGCAAGCAGGCTCTCGATCACCTGCTCGACTCCGTCGCCATCTCCGAAGCGCTTGATTCGCCCGACATCTCCATCTGGGTCGCCGACGGCTCCAACTATCCTGGCACCCAGAGCATCACCCGCCGCATCGGCTACATGGAAGAGATCTTCTACACCATGCACGCCGCGCTCTCCGGCCGGCAGCGCATGCTCATCGAATACAAGCCCTTCGAGCCCGCCTTCTACCACACCGACATCGCCGACTGGGGCATGGCGCTCGAACTTGCCCGCCGCGCCGGCTCCCGCGCCCAGGTCCTCGTCGATACCGGCCACCACTACCAGGGCACCAACATCGAGCAGATCGTCGCCTGGCTGCTCTCCGCCCGCGCTCTCGGCGGCTTCCACTTCAACGACCGCAAGTACGCGGACGACGACCTCACCCTCGGCTCCATCGATCCCTACCAGCTCTTCCGCATCTTCCACGAGATCCTCTCCGTCTCCGCCGAAGATCGCGCCTCCATCGCCTTCATGATCGATCAGAGCCACAACCTAAAAGGCAAGCTCGAAGCCATGGTCCAGTCCGTCGTCACCGCGCAGGAGCTCTACGCCCGCGCCGCCCTGATCGACCAGCAGCGCCTCGCCGAGCTGCAGGACGCCTGCTCGCTCGTCGAGGCCGAGGAGACCTTCCGCACCGCCTTCTGGACCGACGTCCGCCCGCTCGTCCGCGAGTGGCGCGAAGCGCGCGGCCTGCCCACGGATCCTCTCGCCGAACTCCGCTCCAGCGGCTACGTCGAACGCATCACCGCGGAACGCGCCGCGGGCGCCGCTAACGTAGTCTCAAGTTACGCTTAGATTTCAAGCTCGACTGAAAGAGACGTGAACGCCGTGGCCAAGACAAACCGTCCTCTTTACCTCATCCCCGTCCTTACCAAGGCGCTCGACATCCTCGAGCTGCTCCAGGCCGAGAAGCAGCCCATGTCGCTCGAGGCTATCCACCGCGAGACCCGCATCTCCAAAACCACCGTCTACCGCGTCCTTAAGTCGTTCATCCATCGCGGCTATCTCGTCCAGGGCTCCGACGGCCTCTACCGCCAGGTCTCGCGCACCAAGAAGCTTCGCTTCGGCTACGCCAGCCAGTCCAGCGACATGCCCTTCTCCGTGCAGGTCACCGAATCGCTCAAGGAAGCCGCCGTCGAGCTCGGTGTCGACCTCCTCATCCTCGACAATCGTTACGACGCCGAGACCGCCCTGCTCAACGCCGAGGAGTTCGTGCGCGCCCGCGTCGATCTCGTCATCGAGTTCCAGGTCGAGCAGCAGATCGCTCCCATGATCGCCGACAAGATCGCCGCCGCCAACATCCCGCTCATCGCCATTGACATCCCGCACCCCCACGCCACCTACTTCGGCGTCGACAACTACCGCATCGGCGTCGAAGCCGGCGAAGCTCTCGCCGACTACGCGCTCCAGCACTGGGAGGGCAAGGTCGACTGGATCATCGGGCTCGACCTGCCCGAAGCCGGCAACCTCGTCCAAAGCCGCATCACCGGCTCCTTCGAAGGCGTCAAGAACAAGATTCCCGACATCCCCATCGAGTGCTTCGTGCGCATTGATGGCCGCGGCGTCCGCGACCGCAGCCGCAAGCTCATCTCCGACTTCCTCGAGCGCCATCCCCGCGATCGCCGCATCCTGGTCGCCGCCGCCACCGACACCAGCGCCCTCGGCGCGCTCGACGCCGTCCGCGAGCGCAAGCGCGACAAGCACGTCGTCATCGTTGGCCAGGACTGCATCCCGGAGGCCCTGGCCGAGATCCGTAGCAACAGATCCCCGCTCATCGGCTCTGTCTCCCACGAGACCGCCTCCTACGGCCCCAGCCTGCTGCGCCTCGGGCTCGCCCTGCTCCGCGGCCAGACCGTCCCGCCCTACAACTACGTCGCGCACAAGATGGTCACGCGCGAGTAGCTCTGCATCGCCATCCGGAATTCACATCAGAAACTATTGCCCTATTGACTCCGCGCGTCTATGATGGACTCGCTTTGCTTTCCGACATCCTGCCGCGCCGGAGCCTGCACCATGCCCTCAACCTCATCTCTCAAGTTCCTTGAAGACCGCTGGGACGATGCAGTCGCCGCCACCCTCGATCCCCCCGAACTCCTCCGCTACCGCTCGAACGTGCTCGGCTCCGATCTCCGCATCACCAACTTTGGCGGCGGCAACACCAGCTCCAAGCTCGACCAGGTCGATCCCGTCGACGGAGAGACGAAGAAGATCCTTTGGGTCAAAGGCTCCGGAGGCGACCTCGGCTCCATCAAGCGCGCCGGCTTCGCCACCCTCTACCTCGACAAGCTCCTGGCGCTCGAGAAGGCCTATCGCGGCGTCGAAGCCGAAGACGAGATGGTCGATCTCTATCCGCTCTGCACCTTCGGCAACAACCCCGTCGCCGCCTCCATCGACACCCCGCTCCACGGCTACCTGCCCTTCCCGCACGTCGATCACCTGCACCCCGACTGGGGCATCGCGCTCGCCGCCTCCTCCAATGGCAAGATCAAGATGGAGGAGTTCAACCGCGAGTTCGGCCACCGGCTCGCCTGGCTGCCCTGGCAGCGCCCCGGCTTCGAGCTCGGCATGATGCTTCGCAAAATCGTCCGCGAAACGCCTGGCTGCGATGGTGTCGTCCTCGGCGGCCATGGCCTCTTCACCTGGGGCGAGACCCAGCGCGAATCCTACCTCTCCACCATCACCATCATCGACCAGCTCGGCCAGTTCATCGAGCGCCACGCCTCACATCCTGCGCACAAGCCGTTCGGCGGCGCCGTCCACACATCCCGCCAAGACCGCGCCGCAGTCGCCCTCAAGCTCATGCCCCACATTCGCGGCCTCGTCTCCCGCCGCCAGCGATGGATCGGCAGCTTCACCGACACGCCGGCCGTCCTCGACTTCGTCAACTCCGCCCACGCGCGCGATCTCGCCCACCTCGGCACCAGCTGCCCCGACCACTTCATTCGCACCAAGATCCGCCCCATGTTTATCCCCTGGGATCCCACCCCAGGCTCCGGTACCGACCCCGCCGAGTTGCCCGCGCTGCTTGAAACCTCGCTCGAGACGTATCGCGCCGAGTACGCTCAGTACTACGCCAGGCACGCCCTGCCCGACTCGCCCGGAGTGCGCGACGCCAGCCCCACCGTCGTCCTCGTGCCCGGCGTCGGCATGTTCACCTTCGGCAAGAACAAGACCGAGTCCCGCATCACGGGTGAGTTCTACATCAACGCCATCGGCGTCATGCATGGCGCCGGAGCGCTCGGCGCCAACGCCAACTGCGGCGACATCCCGCAGGCCGGTCCCGCCGCCGGCCCCGCGGAGTTCTCCGCCCACGCCAACTACGTCGCGCTCCCTCCGTCGGAGGCCTTCCGCATCGAGTACTGGAAGCTCGAAGAAGCCAAGATTCGCCGCCAGCCTCCTGAAAAGGAGCTCAGCCGCCGCATCGTGCTGGTGGTCGGCGGGGGCTCCGGCATCGGCCGCGAAGTCGCTCTGCTCGCCGCCGAGAAGGGCGCCCACGTCGTCGTCGCCGACCGCGATACCGCCGGCGCAGCCGCCGTTGCCGAAGAGATCAAGGCCGCCTACGGCAAGGAACTCGCCGTCTCCGCCTCCATTGACATCACCAGCCGTGAGGCGATCCAGTCCGCGCTCGACCAGACCGTGAAAGCGTTCGGCGGTCTCGACATCCTCGTCAACACCGCCGCCATCTTCCCCTCCACACCCAGCGGCGTCATCGACGACAAGCTCTGGGGCGTCACCCTCGAAGTCAACGTCACCGCCAACTACAAGCTCACCGACCAGGCTCATGGCGTCTTCGCCGCCCAGGGCATCGACGCTTCGATCGTCCTCACCAGCTCCGCCAACGCCGTCGTCGCCAAGCGCGGCACCGAGGCCTACGACGTCTCCAAGGCCGCCCTCTCGCACCTCATCCGCGAGCTCGCCGTCACCTACTCGCCGCACATCCGGGTCAACGGCATCTCGCCCGCCACCGTCGTCAAGGGCTCTACCATGTTTCCCCGCGACCGCGTCATCGCCTCGCTCAGGAAGTACAACCTGCCCTTCGAGGAAGCGATGGACGACAACGCGCTGCGCAACGTGCTCGCGAAGTTCTACGCGCAGCGCACCTTGACCCACCAGCCCATTGACCCCCGCGACTGCGCCCAGGCCATCATGTTCCTCGCCGGCCCGCTCGCGCCCTGCACCACCGGCCACCTCATCCCCGTCGACGGAGGTCTCGTCGAAGCCTACCTCCGCTGAGTAAGAATGTTGTTCGGGCCCGGGTGCCCCACGATAACCGCGCCTCGTCGCGGTTATCGTGGGGTTGCTCACTTTCCGGTAAGTCCGCTTCCTGTCACTCATGCCCGCCTCCCCTTCCAACCCGCCTCAACAAGCCCTTGTCGCCATCGACCTTGGCGCCGAATCCTGCCGCGTCTCGCTTCTCCGCTGGCCGCGCGGTTCGCCCGAGATCACCCTCGTCCACCGCTTCCCCAACGCCCCCGTCGAACGCCCCGACGGACTCCACTGGGACCTCGCCGCCATCGAAGCAGGCGTCCTCACCGGCCTGCGCCGCGCCGCCGGCCTCGCCCCCGAAGGCATCCGCTCCATCGCCGCCGATGGCTGGGCCGTCGACTACGTCCGCCTCGACACAGCCGGCAACCCGCTCGCCGACCCCTTCTGCTACCGCGACCCCCGCACCCTCGCCGCCGAATCATGGCTGCACCAGCGCATCTCCCCGCAGCGCATGGTCCAGATCACCGCCACCTTCCCGCAGCGCATCAACACCCTCTACCAGCTCGTCGCCGACCGCCAGGCCGCGCTCCCGCCCGGCGCCGGCTGGATCCAGCTCCCCGAGTACATCCTCTACCGCCTCGGCGGCCGTCCTGCCGCCGAGGCCACCAATGCCGCTCACGGCCAACTCGTCGATATCGACCAGCGCGCCTGGTCGAAGGAGATCTTCGCCGCCGCCGGCCTCGATCCCGCCTCCGCGCCTCTCCTCACCCCGCCCGGCACCGATCTCGGCCAGCTCACCGGACCCCTCTCCGCACTGCCCGCCTATCGACACACCCGGCTCATCGCTCCCGCCTGCCACGACACCGCCGCCGCCATCGCCGGCATCCCCGCCCTCGGCCCCAAGGGCAGCTCGTCAGAGTCGGACTGGGCCTACATCTCCTCCGGCACCTGGTCTCTCGTCGGGACGCTGGTCACTACGCCCATACGCACGCCCGCCGCGGCCGCCTATACCAACCTCGCCGGGGCCGGCGGCCTCACGCTCTTCCACGCCAACCTTAACGGCATGTGGCCGCTGCGCCAGTGCATGAACCAGTGGGACGCGCTCGCCGAAGATCAGGTGGACCCCATTCAGCCCTGGCTCATCGACGACCTCATCGCCGCCGCCGAGCGCCTGCCCGCCCCCGCCACCCTCATCGACAGCGACCACCCCGAGCTCCTGCTGCCCGGCGGCATGATGCAGCGCATCAACGCCCAGCTCATATCCCGCGGCCACGCTCCGCACCCTGAACGCTCCACCCACGCGCCCGTCTTCGCCAACCTCATCTTCCACTCGCTCGCGGCCCGCTACCGCGCAGTCCTCGCCCAGATCGCCGAGCTCACCGGCAAAGAGTTCCGGCGCGTCTTCATCGTCGGCGGTGGCAGCCGCAACGTCTATCTCAACCGCCTCATCGCCGAGGCGACCGGCCTGGAAGTCTTTCGCGGCTCGCCCGAGAGCTCCACCCTGGGCAACTTCGCCATCCAGCTTGCGGTCCTCGAAGGCCACGAGGCCCCCAGCGCCAGCGTCATCTATCGCTTCGCAGCCGCGCTCGCGTCTGCACCTATCCTGTCCTGATCGAACCTGCCCCCTCTCTCCCCCTCCAGGTATTCAAAGTACTCAAAAGGCGTGGCTTAAGTCTGGACTTCCTCACTGAAGTCCGGACCTTTTCCACAGCGTTCCACAGATCTCTCCAGACGAACTCCTGTCCGCAAAAGGACAGCCCGCCGAATTCTATTGCAGCGTATCGCAATCCGCGATATAAATATCACGGATCGCAATAAGGAGATCCGCCGTGAAGCTGGCTGAAAAACTGCGGTACCTTCGCGAAGTGGAAGGGTCGCTGCGCGGTCTCAATCGCGCCATGACCCAGCAGGAGCTCGTCCGCGCCATCGCCGAGGAGATGAAGGGCAAGACGATCTCGCAGTCTTACCTCTCGCAGCTGGAGTCCGGCGCGCGGCCGCACCTCACCAACACCACGCGGCTGCTGCTCGCGCGCTTCTTCAAGGTGCATCCCGGCTACCTGGTCGAGGACCCCGAAGGCTTCCAGGCCGAGCTCCGCACCACCGAGATCGTGGAAGACAAGCTCGACCTCTGGCTCATCGCCGGCGCCGAGAGCTTCGGCCGCCGCGACCCCGAGCTTTGCCGTGCGCTGCTCGCGCTCGCCCATCACGACGACTCGCGCCGCTGCCTGCTGCTGCTCGAATCCATCCTGAAGACGCCGCAGCTGGTCGAACGGCTCACCGCCGTCCTGGCGCCGGCTGACACAGCCGGCGCGCCGCAGCCGCTCAGCATCTCCGCGTCCGACAGCGAATCGCCGGAAAAGAAGAGCCGCAAGAAAAAGAAGAAAGAGAAAGGAAAGAGAGACTCCCGATGAACCTGCTTTACATGATCTGCTTCGTCGTCGGCCTGGTCATGAGCCTGCTCGCCGCGTTCAGCGGCCTGGGCCGCATCCACTTCGGCCACCTGCATCTGCCGCACACACACCTGCCGCACGCCCACGCTTCGGCGCCTGCTCCCGCGCACGGCAGCCATGCCGGCGCCGAGATGTCCGCGCTCAACGGCTTCACCTTGCCCGCGTTTCTCTGCTGGTTCGGCGGCGCAGGCTATCTGCTGAACCACTACACCGGCATCATCACGCCGCTGGTCCTGCTGCTTGCCGTGCTCTCCGGACTCGTAGGCGCGGGCATCCTCTATGCCGTGCTCTTCAAGCTGCTGCTGCCGCACGAGCGCGTGCTTACCGCGGAAGAGACCCGCATGGACGGCGTGGTCGCGCGCGTCTCGGACGAGATCCGCGCCAACGGCGGAACCGGCGAGATTCTCTTCAGCCAGACGGGCGCCCGCCGCAGCGCCGCCGCACGCAGCGAGCGCGGCGCGGCGATCCCCCGCGGCACTGAGGTCGTCGTCCTGCGCTACGCCAAAGGCATCGCCTACGTCAGTCCGCTCGAAGAGCTGATGAGCGCATCTGAAGCGGGCCAGCCAGCCTCGCCGCCGGGATGAACTCTCGGCGCTTCATCCCCGCGTCGCGGACCCTGGCAGAGCGCGATCGCTCGCCTCAGCACTCAACATTTCACGCAATTCCATAAGGAACTTCCATGCAGAACTCGTTTGTCATTATCGTCGGGCTGGCCGTCATCGCGTTGCTCGCCCTCTTCATTGGGCTGGCCCGCATGTTTCGCAAAGCGGGGCCGAACCAGGCCATCATCGTCTACGGCTTCCGTCATCCGCGCGTCATCAAGGCCGGCGGCGCCGTCATCTTCCCGGTCGTCGAAACCTACCGCGAGCTCACGCTTGAGCTCATGAGCTTCGACGTCGCGCCGCAGCAGGACCTCTACACCAAGCAGGGCGTCGCCGTCACCGTGGAGGCGGTCGCGCAGATCAAGGTTCGCTCCGACAACGAATCCATTCTCACCGCCGCCGAGCAGTTCCTCTCCAAATCGCCCGACCAGCGCGAAGGCCTCATCCGCCTGGTCATGGAAGGCCATCTGCGCGGCATCATCGGCCAGCTCACCGTGGAGCAGATCGTGAAGGAGCCCGAACTCGTCGCCGAGCGCATGCGCTCCACCTGCATGGACGACATGTCCAAGATGGGCCTCGAAGTCGTCAGCTTCACCATCCGCGAGGTCCGCGACAAGAACGAGTACATCACCAACATGGGCCGGCCGGATGTCGCCCGCATCAAGCGCGATGCCGAGATAGCCACCGCTGAAGCCGAGCGCGACACCGCCATCCGCCGCGCCAACGCGCTGCGCGAGGCCGCCATCGCCAAGGCCGCCTCCGACCAGGACCGTGTCATCGCCGAGACCGCATCGCTTGGCAAGCAGGCCGAGGCGCAGCGCGACCTCGCTATCCAGAAGGCGCAGTTCACCGAGCAGTCGCGGCGTCAGGAGGCGCAGGCCGATAAGGCCTACGAACTGCAGACCAACGTCATGCAGCAGCAGGTCGTCGCCGAGCAGGTGAAGGTCATGCAGATCGAAAAGGAGCAGCAGGTGAAGGTGCAGGAGGCCGAGATCCTGCGTCACGAAAAGGAGCTTATCGCCACCGTGCTCAAGGGTTCGGAGATCGAGGCCCGGCGCATCCAGAACATCGCCGCCGCCGAGAAAGGCCGCATTACCACCGAGGCCGAGGGCCGCGCCGCCGCCGCGCGCGCCAACGGTGAAGCCCAGGCTGCCGTCACCCGCATGCAGGGCGAGGCCGAGGCCAGCATCATCTTCCAGAAGGGCGAAGCCGAGGCCAAGGCCATGAACGTCAAGGCCGAGGCCTACCAGGAGTGGACGCAGGCCGCCGTCGTCGACAAGCTCATCACCAACATGGCCGACGTGGTCCGCGCCATGGCCGAGCCGCTGGCCAATGTGGACAAGATCACCATCGTCTCCACCGGCGGCGACGAGCACACCGGCCTCAACAAGCTCACCGGCGACATGACCAAGATCGCCTCGCAGGTTCCCGCGCTCTTTGAGGCCCTGAGCGGCATGAAGATGAGCGACCTCATGTCCAACGTCAAGGCCATGAAGCCGCGCGAGATCATCGACGGCAAGGCCGCCGACTAAACCGCTCGTGGCGTGCATTCACTGTGGTCCGGGAGCCCGCATGTTACCTGCAAGACGCGGGCGCCTGGCCCAAGACCAAGCCAACGCCAACGCTTGAAGTAACGAAGTAAGGAGAAGACGATGTTGACCCACCTGTTGTTCGCACCCATTTTGCTGGTTGTTCTGCTCGTAGTTGTCATCCGCGTCCTCACCGCACCCTTCCGCCATCGCCGCTGGCATCGGCGCCGGGGCGGCTACGGGCAAGGCTGGGGCAATGGCTATAACGGTTACGGCGGCTATGGCTCTTACGGCTATGGCTTCGGGCGCCGCCCCGGACGCGGCCTGCTCACCATCCTGGCCCTCGTCGCGCTCGACCGCCTCTTCGGCCGGCGCTGGTAGCCACTCATCATCGGCCATTGTCCCTGCGCTCGCCTGGGCGTGGCCGCACAGATCAGGAAAGGAACCTTGCCATGGCTCTTCTCGAACGCGTCTCCACCCTGCTTCGCGCCAACATCAACGATCTGCTCAGCAAAGCCGAGGACCCCGAAAAGCTGGCACGCCAGCTGCTGCTCGACATGGAGAACCAGTTGATCCAGCTCAAGACGCAGGTCGCCATCGCGATCGCGGACCAGCATCTGCTCGAAAAGAAGAAGACCGAGCAGCAGGAGTCGCACGCGCAATGGCTGCGCAAGGCGGAGTTCGCCGTCGCCCGCCAGCAGGACGACCTGGCCCGCGCGGCGCTCGAGCGCGCCCTTTCGCACCAGCGCATGGTTGAGGGCCTCGCCCAGCAGCACGACGATCAGACTGCCGAGGTGGAAACCCTGCGCGGCGCCTACACGCGCCTGCAGCAGAAGCTATCCGAGACCCAGGGCCGGGTGGAGCTGCTGATCGCGCAGCTGCGGCGCAACCGTGCCGTCGAACGCGCCTCTGCCGCGCAGTCCATGCTTGAAAACGGCTCGTCGCAGGCGAAGCTCGCACGCCTGGCAGCGCGCGCCGATGAAGGCGCGGCCCGCAGCCACGCCGCCCGCACCCTCACGGCGGTCGCCTCGGCCGAGACGCTCGACGAACGCTTCGCGCACCTCGAGCAGAACGAACAGATTGAAGCTTTGCTGCTGGAACTGAAGGAGCGTCAGCCAAGACTGCGAGATTGACTGGCCGGTGCGCAGCCGCCGTTCTCCCGGCCTCCTACGCATTTCGCCGCTCACCCGAGACCGGCCTGCGTTAGACTGGCCGCGTCCCTCCAGGAGAGTGCTTCCATGCTGCATCTGATGGCTCCAAGCCGCAGGATGTTCTTGAAGACGAGCGCTGCCGCCGGCGCCGGTCTGCTGCTCGTGCAGCCCGGGGGCGCGGCGGCCGGCGATGGCCCGAACGTTCTCGGCCCGCGTCCGGGCTACACCCCGCAGATCGGAACGCTGATCTCCATGCTTACCTGGATGCGGCCGTCAGTGACGCGCCCCGTCAAAGGCATCACCGTGCCGCAGCTGGACTATCTCTTCGACGCCAATGCGAACAGCATCGGCGCGCTGCTGCTGCACCTCGCCGCAACGGAGCGAATCTACCAGTTGATCACCTTTGAGAACGCGGACCTGCGCAAGGGCTATCCCGCCGCCTACCAGGCCGAGTGGGGAGCGGCCATGGACCTTGGCGATGCCGGCCGCAAGACGATCAAGGGGCACGATCTGGACTTCTATCTTGGCAAACTCGCCCAGGTGCGCGAGCACTCGCTGGCCGAGTTCAAGAAGCGCGATGATGCCTGGCTGACCAACGTGGTGGATGAGAGCTTTGGCGGGCCCACCAACAACTTCTGCAAGTGGTTCCACGTCTGCGAGCATGAGTCGCACCACGCCGGCCAGATCGACCTGCTGCTGAAGCGCGTGCCCGGGGCCAAGCCCGCCTGAAGCCTGCACGAGCCTGCATCAAGACACCGGGACGCGTCTTTGCGCCGTCTACGGACGCGTTCCCAGCGTGTTGTTCGTCGTGGCCACCGCCCGCGGTGTCACTACCGGCGCGGCGATGCCGACGATCTCCGACACGAAGATAGGAGCACTGCCGCCGTTGGGTCCGCCCGTGATCCAGATGTTGCCAGAGCCGTCGATGGCGATGCCTCCGGGAACTCCGGGAACGGCCGGGATGGTATTCGAGCCCGTGAAGCCGGTCCCGGGCGAGAGCAGGACCGCCGAATTCGAGTATTCGAGCAGGCTGCCTGGGCTGGTTCCGTCGGTCAACGCGCCGGCAAATACGTTCCCCAATCCATCCACAGCGATGTTCTGCGGTCTTGTGCCGGCCACCTGGTAGCCGCCGTAGGGAGTGTTGACGTAGGAGAGGGAATCGGAGATCTCAAAGATGCTGCCGTTCCCGGTCACCGCGAGCCAGGCGTTGTTGGCATGATCGATGGCCACGTCCCCAATGCTACCGCCGATCTGCTGGTTCTGGGTGGCGTGGGTGGTCAGGTCGATGCGGTACACGTAATTACCCTGTGAGTTCGTCTGCCAGACAGCCGTTGGACTTACGGCGATGTCAACGCCCTGCTGGCCGGCGGCGAACGGACTTCCGCTGGCCTCGACGCCCGTGGTATTAATCTCGGTGACATTGCTAATGCCGCCGCCGGCGTTGCCGAAGTTCACGACCCAGGCATCGCCGGTCGGATCGAAGGCCAGCGCGTTGGGACCCAGGAAGGAGTTCGCGGTGATGGTCGCTCTGGGCGTTCCGTCGGAGTTGAACTTCTGGAGATTGCCGGCGCCGTTGTTCGTCACCCAGACGTAGCCGCTCTGGTCGATGGCGATCCCGACCGGGTAGCTGAGGGTGGCGTAGTCGAACCCTGCCGAGTTGGTGACGGCGGCTCCGGAAATATAGGTGCCGGCAGGAGAGATTTCCGTCAGCGAATGGACGTTGGGGTTGACCTGCCCTGTGACGATCCAGGCATCGCCGAGGGCATCAATGGCGACGCCGAGGTTGCCGCCCCCGAGGGTCAGGGCTCCGCCGTTGAAGCCCAGCGCGACCGAGAAGTCGTTGGGCGCCGAGGCAAGCGCCGGCTGGAATGGCGGGCTCGCCGTCACCAGGCCGAACAGCGTGTTGACGTTGCGGCCCGGCGCCTTGGCGATGTTGATCGCGGCCTGGAAGGTATCCGTCGGCGTCGCTCCGCCCGACGGCGTGGCAGCGCCGAACAGCGTCGCGCACGTGCCCGTCAACGCCGAGGTGGTGCCCTGGTTCACGCAGGAAGAAAGGATGTCGGCCAGGGTGTTCAGCTCCGAGGTAGGCGGAACGATTCCGGGGAGATCGCCGGTCGCATGGGCCAGGCCGGTGGCAATGTTCGCCAGGTTGTTGGCGGGGCCGGCCGCGTTGTAGAGGCCCTGCAGGTTGCCCGCGGAGGTCCCGATGCCCGTCACCCCCGGCGAAATGGTCGCGAACGGCGCCAGCGCATACGCCGCTGCCACCGTCGTCACCTCGGAGATGTTGACGAAGGTTGACGCACTCAGCGCGCTGCAGGAGCCCACGATCGCGGCTTCGGCGATCGCGGCGTTCGTCCCCGCACCCGCGTTGCCGCCCGTGGCCAGCAGGTACACCAGGCCGCTATTCGCCGGGCAGGTGTAGGGGCGCGGCAAGGTAAATCCACCCGCCGCATTGGTCGTCGTGCTGGTAATCAGCGTGCCCACCGACCCGTACCCGCCCGTGCCGGGTGCGATCAGCGACACCAGCGCTCCCGACACAGGCTGCTGGCCGCCGTGAACTGACCCCGCGAGCGACGCTTCCACCTGGATGGCGGCGGGAGCAGAAGAAGAGACTGCGCAGCCTGACAGCCCGGCCGAGAGCCCAGCCGAGATCAGGGCAGCCGAAGCCAGCAGCGCAAAGCGGTGAGTGGAAGCGAGCTTTGCGGCACCCGCCGCGTGTTCAAGGCCACAGAGCAACGGAGAAAAACACAAATTGTAGGCGCGCATGCGCGAATCCTATCCTCACAGTGGCGTGGCGCAAAGGGGCAATTCGGGACATCGGGCCAGAATGGACGCAGTTTAACCACGAATCATGCCTCAGCCGGCAGAAAATCCTCTTGAGCCGCGCCAGAGGGGCCGGTCAGCTTCGGCGAGCAAGCTGACCCGGCGCCGCCGTCAACCCCGGGCCGCGCCGTGACCGGCCGCCGCGCCCCCCCATTCAACCCTGCCAAATCATGCCGCCCGTTTGTATTTGCCCAGACCAACCTTGCCAAGTAAACTCCCCCCATGAACGACATAACCGCCACTGTCATCGAAATGATCGCGCGCGCCAAGTCCATCGACCCCAGCGTCATCACGCCTGCCTCCACCTTCGACTCGCTCCAGATGGACTCGTTGGACAAGATCAATCTCTCCTTCGAAGTCGAGGAGAAGTTCGACATCACCATCCCGGACGACTCGCTTAACTCGCTCCGCACCGTCAACGACGTCATCGAAGGCGTTCGCCGCCTGCAGGCCGCCAAGTAGCCTCCCGCGCTCCGCCCGCCCGCCCGCCTGCTGCCCGCGCGCCACCTGTCGCCCTTGCCCGTAAGATGGACAGTACAGGGAAGGGAAGCGCATGAACCGGGTCGTCATCACAGGCGTGGGCTGCATCACCCCCATTGGCCGCTCGCCCTCCGCCCTCTGGGATTCGCTGGAAGCCGGCCGCACCGGCATCCTCCCCATACCGCCCAACGACCCCGGCGCCGCCTCTGACTCCCGCCTCCGCTTCAATAACATCGGGCTCGTCGCCGGCTTTGATCCCTCGGCGCTCTCCGAGACCCAGCTCGCCACCAGCGAGCGTTCCTCGCAGATGGGCCTGCTCGCCGCCCGCCAGGCCGTCGCCGAATCGAACCTTCTCGCCCACCACCCGCTCAACCGCGTCGCCATCCTCTTCGGCTGTTCGGTAGGCGGCCAGCACGTTGAGGAGCAAGCCACCGCGGCCGTCTACGTCGACAACGCGCGCGTCCATCCGCTCGGCATCGCCCGCTCCATGGCATCCAACGGCGCCTCCCAGGTCGCCATCGAGCACCGCATCACCGGCCCCGCCCTCACCATCACCACCGCCTGCTCGTCCGGCGCCCACGCCATCGGCCTGGCTTTCCACATGGTCCGCTCCGGCATGGTCTCGGCCGCGCTCGCCGGGGCCCACGAGGCCTGCCTCACCCGCACCTGCCTGCGCGCCTGGGACTCCATGCGCGTCGTCTCCCCCACCGCCTGCCGCCCCTTCTCCGCCGACCGCGACGGCATGAGCCTAGCCGAAGGCTCCGCCGTCCTCGCCATCGAAACCCTCGCCTCCGCCCGCGCGCGCCGCGCCCCCATCTACGCTGAAATCCTCGGCCTGGGCATGTCCACCGACGCCCACCACATCACCCAGCCCATCCCGGAGGGCCCCGCCCAGGCCATCTTCGCCGCGCTCGACGACGCCGCCTTCACCCTCGCCTCCACCGGCCAGCCCGGCAACGCGCAATCTCTACGCGAGCAGGTCGCCTACATCAACGCCCACGGCACCGGCACCCGCGCCAACGATGCCACCGAGACCGCCGCGCTCGCGCAGGTCTTTGGCCCGCGCCTGCCGCACATCCCCATCTCCGGCACCAAGGGCTTCCACGGCCACTCGCTCGGCGCCTCCTCCGCCATCGAAACCCTCATCACCACGCTCGCTCTGCATCACCGCCGCCTGCCTTTCACGCTCGGCACAACGGCGCCCGACCCCACGCTGCCGCTCGACCTCATCGTCCAGACCCCCCGAACCGTGCTCGCCGACGAACCCATCCTGGCACTCAGCAATGCCCTGGCCTTCGGCGGTTTGAACGCAATCCTGGCTTTGCGAAGCCTCTAGCGCGCCGGTTGATAAACGCTCAAAGTCCTTACTACGAAAATATTTCCCTTTTCGCGATTATTTTGCTTGCATTCTCCCCCATTCGTTGTATGCTCATCCTCATAGAACGAGTGATCATCTTTGGGTTAGATCGACGGCCCTAATGCGATAGAAACATAGGGACCCCTACCGCCAAAGAACCCTGTATCGGAATCTGTACCGTGGTACTGATCCTGCAACACTGGATCGTCTCTGCCTGCGTGGTTCTCGATTCAGCGCTCTTGTACGACGGAGCGTCTCCCTTCAAATCCCCTCCTGCGACCGGCACTGCCTTACGATGCCCGGCACGGGATTCAATGGAGCGGATGCAACTTACGACATCCGCAATGAACCAGAACAACTGTCGTTCTTCTCTCTCAGCACCTACACTGCTCCACTCTCCTATCTCTGGCCTTCACAAAAACCCTCGCCGCGGCGGGGGTTTTGTGGCTTTGCACACCTCGCCGCCCCGCGCGGCCAACGCTCTTCCACAGCCTTTGTTGTAGGTTTGAATGAGTCGATGATCTCCATTCTCATCCTTACCAAGAACGAAGAGCGCGATCTCCCCGGCGCCCTGGCCTCCGTCGCCTGGTCTAACGACATCCACGTCGTCGACTCCGACTCCACCGACGCCACCCCCGCCGTCGCCCGCGCCGCCGGCGCCCACCTCCATCAGCGCACCTTCGACGACTACGCCGCCCAGCGCAACTTCGGCCTTCAGTTACCCTTCCAGCACCCCTGGCTACTCATCCTCGACGCCGACGAGCGCCCCACCCCCGAGCTCTCCGCCGAAATCCAGCGCATCGCCCGCTTCGACGCCCCGGCCATCTCCGCCTATCGCATCCGCCGCCGCGACTTCCTCTTCAACACCTGGCTCAAACACGCGCAGCTCACGCCCTTCTACATCCGCCTCGTCCGCCCCGCGCGCGCCCGCTACACCCGCTCCATCAACGAGGTCCTCGAGATCGACGGCGCCATCGCCAACCTCACCGCGCCGCTCGATCACTTCCCCTTCTCGAAGGGCATCGCCCATTGGGTTGATCGCCACAACCGCTACTCCACCATGGAAGCCGCGCTCATCCACGCCCAGTCCGGCCTGCAGAACCCCTCCGTCCGCACCGCCCTCGGCCTCGGCTCGCCCGCCCCCGACTTCCACACCCGCCGCCTCCACCAGAAGGCCCTCTTCTACAAACTCCCCGGCCGCCCCCTCATCAAGTGGCTCTATCTCGTCATCCTGCGCGGCGCCATCCTCGACGGCCCCGCCGGCCTCGCCTACGCCACCCTCGCCGCCTTCTACGAGTACCTCATCGTCCTCAAGACCCGCGAACTCCGCGAAAGCATACCGCAGGGCTGATACCAACCGCCTGGTATCCTGGCGCCACTCATGCCCGCTTTCTACCGTTCGTCTGTAGAGGTTTTTCTTTCCACCACTGACACGAGTCTCACTGGCGCACTGTCGCTCGCCTACGCAGCAGATGGGTTTGAGCATCAACGTACGAGCCAGACCTTGGCTTGGGCGCAGGACCTCGCGCGGCTCCGCGTGGCTATGCAGGAACTGATCGCTCATAAGCCGCAGTGTGCATGCTGGGAGATCCTGCTTGAGTTCAATATCCCTCGCAAGATGAAGCGGCTGGACGTGGTGCTTCTTGCGAGCAGCGCCATCATCGTGCTCGAGCAAAAATCTCATCCAGCCACAAGCGACGACTATCTGCAGGTCGAGGAGTATGGGCTTCTTCTGCATTACTTCCACGCGCCATCGACGAATCGAAAGATCTTCTGCTTCGTTGTCTCTCCTCGCGCTTCACCCACCGAGAACTCCGCTCGTCAGCAAGAGCTGCCCTTCCTGGACACGGCGGCGTACTGGATGGCGCCAGTTCGTGGAACCTCGTGGGAGCGTCTGCCGGTTGAACTTGCAGCTGTCCCAAGCGGCGAGGCGGAGTCAGCGATCGATGCAATCGCATGGGACAACGGAGAGTATCGGCCCGTTCCAACGATCATCGAAGCCGCACTCGCTCTGCGATCCGGACTCGATATCCGCGAGATCGCTCACTCCCGAGCGGCTCGTCACGATGTGGACGAGCTTTCGTCCTTCATCTACGAAAAGGTCATTGCTGCGCAGAAGCAACGCCAGTTCGTCATCTGCTTCGTTACAGGAGTACCTAATCGTGATCTACGTCCCCAGCGGTCATCCCGACGATGACACCCGCCTGCCGGCGGAGTTTGATCGTACAGCTGCATTTCTTCTGCAGTGCGGTGCTAGTCCCATCGATCTGGTACAAAGCCAGGAAAAATCATCAACCGAGTAGCGACGCGCGGCTCATTTTCTAGTCCCGCGTCGCTTAGACCTGCTCCGCCTTTTCCGCTCACCCCGCCGGCTCGCCTTTTCCTGTCGGCTCCCGCACCACCGTCACACTCTCCCGCTTCAGCGTCACTGTTCTCTGGTCTCGGCGCTCCGTGTCTCGCCGCGTCACGCGCAGCTCTTCCTTCAGGATCAGCTGTGACGTCACCACCAGCTGCTCCTCCACAATCGGATAGATCGTCGTCTCGCCCTCCACCCGAACGCCCGGCGCCGTCGCCACCGGCTCGTTCATCACCACGCGCTCTATGTCGAACGTCCTCACCGCCAGCGGGATATCCAGCGTCTCCTCGTACTCGTGCACATGCTTCTCCAGCAGCACCCGCGCCGTCGGCATCACCTTGCGCCCCACCACCAGCCGCTCTTCCACCACCGGGATCGTCATACCCTCACCGGCTCCAATCTCACCCGCGCCCTCACCTGCGCCCGCCCCAGCCTGCTCGCCAGCCGCGCTCCGTCCCCGCTCCCCGGCCTCTGCCGCTGCAAGCAGCAGGGCCGTCGGGATCGACACCACGCGCCCGTCCTCCAGGCGCAGCTCCGTGCGCTCCTTCGCCGCATCCAGCCAGCCCTCGGCCAGCAGTATATTGCTGTCCTCGCGTGCCGCGCCGGTTTGCAGCGCAATCCGTTCCGAATCCACATTGCGATCCATGACAACTCCTGACAACTCCAGCTCAGCCTGTCTCTCTTGCTCGAACAGAAGGGGCCGCACAAACCTTTGTGCGGCCCACCTCGGTTTACTCCGGCGTGCTGCTGAAGACCTCAGTACCGCGACTTCTCCACCAGTTCGCCCGGCACCTGCTCCACCTCCACTTCGGTCTTGCGCACCGAGTCGCGAACCGTCTCCTGCCGCTCGCTCGCCTCCTTGCCCACGACCACCTCTTCGACCACCCGGCTGTTCTTGCCCACGACCGCTTCCTCGCCGCTCGCCCGCACCTCGAAGGCGCCCGTGCCCGCCGCAAAGTCTGCCGCGGTCGCCGGCCGGTTTACCGCCCGCCGCGCCACGTTGATGCGTTCGTTGCGCAGCGTCACATCCGTCTCTACCGGCTGTTCCACCACGTGTGAATACACGCGAACTCCGCCGCGATCCACCTCGCGCTTGCCCACCACCAGCTGCTCCTCGACGACCGGGATGGCGGTCTCACCCTGGGTGTTGGTGTCCGTGGCCCCACCATACACCGGCGTGCCCGAATCAGCCTGCTGTCCGTAGCCTGCATCCAGGTCCCGCGCTCCATGCTGCTTCAGCAGGCTCGCCACCTCGGCCGCGCGCGAATCATCCACGGTCGCCGTCAGCAGCGCGCCGCCTTCATTCACGCCCTTCGCATAATGCGAGTGCACATCATCGTCCCCGCCAGTCAGGTTCTGGAAGAACGCGGCGATCTTGTGTCCCGCACCCTTGATCCCGCTCTCCGTCCCCGCACCGGTAGAGGTCGAGCTGCCCGACGTAGAGCCCGCACCTGTCGAGCCCGCACTCGTCGAACCCGCCATGCCGCTCGATGTCTCACTCATATCGTCATCGTAGCCATCGTCCGCCACCACGCTGATGTGCCCTGCCTCGATCCCCTGTGCCACCAGCGCCTGCTTCACCTGCTGTGCTTCCGTCATGCTGCTGAAAAGTCCAACCACTGTCTTTGCCATGGATAGCTCCTGGCGCGCCTCTTCAGGCCGCCTCTCGGTTATTGCTGCGAAAAGAGTTCGACACGGCGGTTGTCCGCCTTGCCCTGTGTGGTTGCGTTCGTATCCACCGGATTGGCCGGACCGAATCCCTGCCCCGTCAGCCGGCTACGATCGATCCCCTGCGACTGGAGGTAATCCGCCACCGTCGTCGCTCGCCGGCTGCTCAGGTCATCGTTGTGCGGCTCGGTCCCCGTGCTGTCCGTATAGCCTTCCAGCCGCAGATGCACGTTAGGATTGCCCTTCATCGCCGCTGCCGCCCGGTCCAGCGTTGCCTTGCCCTCCGGCGTCAGCGTCGCCTGGTCGGTCTCGAAGTGCACCGTGCCAAGATCTGGAAATGCGCCTGTAGCCGCCGGTGCGCTCTGCGCCGCCGCCGCATCGCCCGCCGGGTGGTGCCTCGTCAGGAAATAGGCCAGCAGCGCCAGCAACAGCAGTAATGGCAGCAGCCACGCCCAGATGGACAGCTTCTTCTTTTCCTCAAATACCTTCACGCGTTCTGCCATGGAATCTCCTCTGTGACTCAGATTTTTGTCGTGCGTTCATCGGAAGCTTGGGGCGTGCGTTGATGAGCGGTCGGCTCCTGCGTTCATCACGCCGTCAATACCGCTGCCGCTCCACCCGCCCCGCCTCCGCCTCCGGCAGCTCTTCCATCTCCACCTGCGTCCGCCGCACCGTCTCCGAGATGTGTTCCGTCCGCTCCCCGGCCACCTTGCCCACCACCACCTCTTCCACCACCCGCGCATCTTTGCCCACCACCGCCTCCTCCGCCGTCTCGGTCAGTTCGATCACGCGTTCGCCCTGTAGCTCCAGGTCCGCATCCGTCGCTGGACGGTCTACCGGGTTCCGCTCGATCAGCACATGCTCTTCGCGCAGTGCAACCGTCTCCTCCACGGGGATCTCCACGACTCGCCGGAACACCCGGACGCCGCCCTGGTCCACCGTGCGCTTGCCCACCGCGAGCTCCTCCTCAACCACCGGGATCACCCGCTCTGCCGGTTCTGCCGCCAGCGCTGGAGCCGGCTCTTCATCGCGCGTCACTGCCTCGTCGATCTTCTTCGCCTGGTGCTTCCCGAAGATGTTTTCGACCACATCCACGTGGTCGCGAATCGCCATCACCGCGACAATCGAGCCGCCATCCCGCAAGCCATCCTGCAGGTGCTCCCGGTCGCGCTCCGGAACCCCCATTCGCTCCAGCGCCATCAGCCCCGACGCACCATCGCGTGAGTCCCCGTCGATCACGCTGATCGACTCCTCTGCTACCCCGGCGCGAGATAAGTCCTCGACCGCCGCCCGCGCCTGTCCCTCATGATGGAACAGGCAGATCAATGTCGTCCGTTCATCCGTCAATGCCATCGTCACTCCTGTATGCCCTGTACTCGAGTTTGGTCTTCGTCATCTGCCCCCCTCCGGGCGCACCGCCGCGAGACCCCACTTGCATCCTGGGGAAGCTGCGTTCTGCCGGGCGTTCAGGGTTTTACCCAAGCCGATCGATCAGGCGTTGGAATGGTTTGATCTGTGGGCGTGGCCTTCGGGTCGATACCTGCAGCGCACCTTAGCGTTCTACCCGAGCCCTTAGGTGCCTGCTCTTTGCCACTTGTTGCCTGACTTCGCGGCGAAATCGCACATCAGCGCAACCTCCACATCTTGAAAGCGCACCCCCAGGTTTGTTCATATAAGAACAACGCCGCCTCTCCCTGCCCCTCACTGCGCTCCTCTGCCTTTCACTGCCTCTCCCGCATCCCATGAACATGCCACCAGCAGAACCCACGCCTACCCTCTTGCCCGTCCTCACCGCAGAGGAGATGGGCGCCACCGACCGCCGCACCGCCGCCGCCGGCATCTCGCTCAGCAGCCTCATGGAATCCGCCGGAGAAGCCGTAGCCGCCTTCTGCCTCCGCCGATACCCCGAAGCCGCGCACGTCATGGTGCTCTGCGGCAAAGGCAATAACGGCGGCGACGGCTTCGTCACCGCGCGCCTGCTCGCCGGCGAAGGCGTCGGCGTCCGCGTCCTCCTCCTCGGCGCGCAGGCCGAGATCAAAGGCGAAGCCGCCGAAGCCCTTGCCCAACTCAAACAAGCCACCTCCGACGACATCGTCGAAGAACTCCCCGAGCAAGCCCAACTGGATGATCTGGCCGCCCTTCTCGCCGAAGCCGACCTGCTCGTCGACGCCGTCTTCGGCACCGGCTTCAAGCCGCCCCTGCGCGGCCACGCCATCCTGCTGCGCGACGCGCTCACCCGCGTCCCCGTCCCGGTCGTCGCCGTCGACCTGCCCAGCGGCTGGGACGCCGACTCCCACGCCGAAACCGTCGAAGGCGCCTTCCGCGCCGATGCCGTCGTCACCTTCACCGCGCCCAAGCTCGCGCATGTCTTCAGCCATCTCACCCCCGGCGTCTTCGGCCCCGTCGTCATGGCGGACATTGGCTCCCCCGCCGAGCTCGTCACCACCTCCACCAATCTCCATTGGAGCGGCGCCGCCAAGCTCCTCACCGAAAAAGCTCGCCCCATCAACTCCAACAAGGGCAAGTTCGGCCACGTCCTCGTCGTCGGCGGCAGCTTTGGCACCGCGGGCGCGCCCAGCATGGCCTCGCTGGCCTGCCTGCGTGCCGGCGCCGGCCTCGTCACCGCCGCCGTGCCGCGCGGCCTCGTCCCGCTGGTCGGCGCCATCGCCCCCGAACTCATGGTGCGCGCGCTCCACGAGGGCCCCGAAGGCAGCGCCTCACTCTTGAACGTCGACGACTCCGCCAACCTCGACGCCCTGCTCAGCGGCATCAAGCTCATCGCCCTCGGCCCCGGGCTCTCCACCCGCGGCCAGGCCAGCGACTTCGCCCGCGCCCTCATCGAGCGCACCTCTCTGCCCATCGTCATCGACGCCGACGCCCTCAACGCCTTCGACGCCGGCCGCGCCGCCGCGCTCCACGGCGGCTCCCGCACCATGGTCCTCACCCCCCACCCCGGCGAGATGGCCCGCCTGCTCGGCATCACCATCAAGGAGGTCGAAGCCGACCGCATCAACATCGCCCGCCGCTTCGCCACCGAACATCAGCTCACCCTGGTCCTCAAAGGCTGGCGCACCCTCGTCGCACACCCCGACGGCGCCATCGCTGTCAACACCACCGGCAACCCCGCCCTCGCCAAAGGCGGCAGCGGCGACATCCTCACCGGCATCGTCGCCGCCCTGCTCGCGCAGTTCCCCGGCCACGTTGCCCCCGCCGTCGAAGCCGCCGTCTACCTCCACGGCCTCGCCGCCGACTTCGCCGCCCACGCCATGGACGAAAAAACCGTCCTCGCCACCGACGTCCTCGCCCACCTCTCCGACGCCTTCCGCTACCGCACCCAGGACGAAGACGGCCTCACCTGGCTCTGCGGCCTGCGCCTCCCGCCCAGCCTTCGCGCAGCCGCCTACAGGTCCGAGCCGTGACCTTCACCCGCGAAAAGCGCTTCAAGACCCGCTCCCCCGCCGGCACCCTCGCCATCGCCGCCACCATTGCCGAGATGCTGCCCGCGCCCCGCGTCGTCATCCTGCGCGGCCCGCTCGGCGCTGGCAAAACCACCCTCGTCAAAGGCTGGGCCGCCGCCCTCCACGCCGCCGCTCCTGAAGACGTCACCAGCCCCACCTTCACCCTCATCCACGAGTACTCCGCCCCTCGGGTCCACATCTTCCACCTCGATCTCTACCGGCTCGAAACCGAGCGCGAACTCGCCACCCTCGGCCTCGACGAGATCGCCGCCGAACCCGACGCCCTCGTCCTCATCGAGTGGGGCGAGAAGTTCCCCTCCGTCCTCGCCCGCGCCCAGGCCGAGATCACCCTCGCCCACCTCGAAGGCGACGAACGCTCCCTCCACATCCGCTGGTAGCCCGCCACCATTCCGCGCCTTCGCCCCGTCGCCCATCGCATACACTAACCCCATGTGCGGAATCGTCGGTTACATCGGTCCCAAGTCAGTCGTCCCCGTCATCATTGAAGGTCTTCGCCGCCTCGAATACCGCGGCTACGACTCCGCCGGCATCGCCGTAGGCGGCGACCCCGCCGCGCCCGGCGCCCTCGCCCTGCGCCGCGCCCCCGGCAAGCTCCGCAACCTCGAAGCCGTCATCCAGGCCTCGCCCATCCAGGGCACCTACGGCATCGGACACACCCGCTGGGCCACCCACGGCCGCCCCACTGAAGAGAACGCGCACCCCCACCGCGACGGCACCGGCACCCTCGTCGTCGTGCACAACGGCATCGTTGAAAACTACCTCGCGCTCAAGCAATCCCTCATCGCCAAAGGCCACGTCTTCCAGTCCGAAACCGACACCGAGATCATCGCCCACCTCATCCAGGACGAACTCGAACTCGCTACCCAAGTCGACCCGCAAACCTCCGTCATCCTGAGCGGAGCGCCGGCGCAGTCTCATCGCGACGCCGCGCAGTCGAAGGACCCCGACGCTGCCGACCCCACCTCCGGCGCTCGAACCGTTCAGCCCCAGCCCCACGCCGAGCGCACCGCCGAAGCCAACGAATCCACCGCCGCCCTTCTCGACCCCCACCCCCCCCGCATCCCCCTCGACGAGGCCGTCCGTCGCGCCGTCAAGCGCCTCACCGGCGCCTTCGCCATCGGCGTCCTCTCCGCCCACTCCCCCGATACCCTCGTCGCCGCCCGCATGGGACCTCCTGCTGTTTTGGGCATCGGCGACGGCGAGTTCTTCCTCGCCTCCGACGTCCCCGGCATCCTCCATCACACCCGCAACATCCACTTCCTCGCCGACGGCGAAATCGCCACCCTCACCCCCGCCGGCATCCGGCTGACCGACTTTGACGGCAAAGAACTCGCCCTCAAGGTTCAAAGAATCGCCTGGGACCCCATTCAGGCCGAAAAAGCCGGCTACAAGCACTTCATGCTCAAGGAGATCAACGAGCAGCCCCGCGCCGTCCGCGACACCACCCTCGGTCGCGTCTCGCTCTCCACCGGCGAGGTCTTCCTTCCCGACATGCACATCACGCCCGCCGAGTTCGCCGCCGCCACCGGCATCACCATCGCCGCCTGCGGCACCTCCTGGCACTCCGGCCTCGCCGGCAAGTTCATGATCGAGCGCCTCGCCCGCCTCCCCGTCGACGTCGACTACGCCAGCGAATACCGCTACCGCGACCCCATCCCCGACGCCTCCAACCTCGGCCTCCTCATCACCCAGTCCGGCGAAACCGCCGACACCATCGCCGCCCAGCAGGAGCTCATCCGCAAAGGCTCCAAAACCCTCGCCATCTGCAACGTCGTCGGCGCCGCCATCACCCGCGCCGCGCAGGGCACCATCACCACCAACGCCGGCCCAGAGATCGGCGTCGCCTCCACCAAGGCCTTCACCGCCCAGCTCACCGCCCTCTTCGTCTTCGCCCTCTACCTCGCCCAGCAGAGAAAAACCATCACCTCCGAAGAGTCCCTCCACTACGTCACCGAGCTCTCCCGCATCCCCGCCAAACTCGAAGAGATCCTCCGCTCCGTAGACGACCAATGCTGTGCGCTGGCCAAGTCCTTCTCCACCGCCAACGACTTCCTCTTCCTCGGCCGCGGCATCCACTACCCCATCGCGCTTGAGGGCGCCCTCAAGCTCAAGGAGATCTCCTACATCCACGCCGAGGGCTACCCTGCCGGCGAGATGAAGCACGGCCCCAACGCCCTCATTGACGAGACCCTCCCCGTAGTCTGCATCGCCACCAAAGACCCCGCCGACCCCAGCTCCGTCCTCAAATACGAAAAAACCCTCTCCAACATCCAGGAAGTCACCGCCCGCAGCGGTCGCGTCATCGCCATAGCTACCGAAGGCGACCACGACATAGCCCAGCTAGTCGAGCACGTCATCCACATCCCCGCCGCCCCCGAGCTCCTACTCCCCATCCTAGAAGTAGTCCCCCTCCAACTCCTCGCCTACCACATCGCCGTCCGCCGCGGCTGCGACGTAGACCAACCAAGAAATCTGGCGAAAAGCGTCACGGTCGAATAACCTGCACAGCGAGAGGAGATAGATGAACAACTTAGATCTACGCAAGTTGACGACTTTCGGTGACGTCGCGGCAGAAGAAGACACGGTACTAGACTATTTTCTTCAAACCGCTGCCGTCAGTGAAATTCGTGGCAGCAAAGTACTCCTCTCACTGGGCCGGAAAGGCTCAGGAAAGACTGCGTTAGTTCGATTTTTTGCGGAAGAGAAGGGTACGATTGTATCTCGTCCTCTAAACCTCGGGGGGTATCCATGGGCGGTTCACGCCGAGCGGACAGATCACGGAGCGGCAGCAATCGAAGCTTACGTTGCCTCGTGGCGCTTCCTAATCGCAGTTGAATTCGCGTTGCTCGCATTTGAGAAGGCGCCGGATAAGAATTCACCAGATGCGAAAGCGATTCGATTGTTCGCAGAGAAGAACTACGGCGGAGTCAACGCTCAATTGAAGGAGATACTTGCTCCGGAGAAACTGAAACTTGAAGGCACGACTTTAGAGCCCCAGGTTTTGGGCAACAAGCTGGTGAGCATAAGTTTCAAGCGCGGCGTTCGGGATAAGCCTTTAGGTTCGGAATTGGACGCGCTTTCAGAAGCACTTCTTCAGGCGGCGCGCACCGTTGCATTGGAGTCAGGACTCGAGATGCTCCAACTGCATTTCGACGAATTAGATCAGGGTATTACAAATTTTGATGACTCTCGGAAGCAGATGCTAACTGGGCTTATCTTAGCTGCCCGCAGCGTACGTCAGGCCGCCAAACCCACCGAGATAAATCTAAATCCGGTAGTCTATCTTCGTTCCGATCTCTGGGATGATCTTGTCTTTTCAGATAAGAACAAGATTACGCAGTCTACGGCATTCACTCTTGAATGGACTCCAGCAAGTCTGATGCAATTAGTAAACATACGACTTGGAGTACGCCTGGGCAAGCAGGTGAAGTGGGCGGACATCTCCACGGCTCGGAATATGCGTGGTTCACAAAGCAAATGGAGCCACATTTTGGCGAGAACATTTCTTCGGCCTCGAGACGTGATTAGCTTCTTGAATTTCACTCTTGATCAAGTCAAGAAACGTTCTGAAAACTTCGGTCCGGTTGAAGAACCGGTCATAATAGACAACGAAGACATCACGTATGCACGTGATGCTTATTCGCGTTACCTAAAATCAGAGCTGGATGACGAGATCATCGCCCACAGGCCTCAATGGGATGAGGCTCTGCAAGCCTGTTCAGGTATCAGCACGCTCACTTTTGATCGCATGCAGTTCATAAGCGAATACGACAAACGCCGGTCCGTTGAAAATGGACTCGACGCGGCCGACGCACTAAAGATGCTTTACCGCTTCTCAGTCCTGGGATATGAGCGGCGGAGTGGGTACGGTGGTACAACATGGGCTTTCCAATACACTCATCCTGAAGCGGGATGGGACAATTCCGCGAATCTCTTCAAAGTTCATCTCGGTCTCAAGGAGTATGCAAGATTACGTGAAGAGCGCGTACAGGGACTGCCTTACGAAGTTGAGAGCTCAATGGAATAAGGGTCAGAGGCAGGTGGGCGGGGTGGCCCATGCATCCTCTTCACTCCTGAACAACTCTCGTGCCCCATTCATCGCAGCTCCATCGCGATGAGTGGGCCCACCCCGACTCTCCACGTACCCAGGCCGTCGGTTTACCATGCCTCATTCCCTACAGCCTCCAACAGGTTTCAGCAGGTCGAATCCCTCCACTTCGTTACCTTCAGATGCTATCGTCGTCAGCCCTTCCTCACTTCACCTGGATCCAACTCCATCGTCGGGCACCAACTCGAACAGGCCCGGGCTCGTCATCAGGGGCGGGTAGCCCATACATCTCCCCCAGGACGGGTGGCCCGCTCACCCAGCCAACAACTCCCGTGCCCCATTCATCGCAGCCTCATCGCGATGAGTGGGTCCACCCCAACTCTCCACTCAGCCAAGCCCTCGGTTACCATGCCTCATGCCCTACGGCCTCCAACGATTCCAGCAGGTCGAATCCCTCCACTTCGTCACCTTCAGCTGCTTCCGTCGACAGCCCTTTCTCACCTCACCTGAATCCAAGGCCATCGTCGAGCAGCAGCTCGAACAGACCCGTGCCCGCCACCAAGCCGGCATTTATGCCTACGTTCTCATGCCAGAGCACGTCCATCTGCTCATGAATGAGCCACCCGCCATCCTCATCAGCCAGTTTCTCAAGTCCCTCAAGCAGGAGACCTCGAAGAAGCTCAAAGGCGACCGTAAGCAGCTTTGGCAGACCCGCTACTTCGACCGCAACATCCGCGGCCCGGAAGAGCGGCACGATGTTATCCACTACATCCACCAGAACCCGGCGAAACGCGGCCTCGTTCCCACAGCCGAACTCTACCCGTGGAGCAGCTATCGCCACTACCTTACCGGTGCTCCCTCCACCGTCGAGATCGAATCCGAATGGACGGCCGCCGCCAGACACCGTGCCGCCAACCCACTCATCGCGAACGAACCGCGATGAATGGGGCACACACTACTAACGGACAGTCCTGTGCCCCATTCATCACGAAGTGATGAGTGGGTTTCTCTACACCTCTGGCGAGAAATCCGTAAGCTTCATAAACGTTTGCTCCTGACTCACCACGAACGCCCCATCCTTCTCGCTCTCCGTCTTCAGCGCCACCCACTCCGGGTCGGCCCGGAACTTCGCCCAGCTCGCGTCGGCGGCCGCCCGGCTGTGGTGCCGCAGGATGTAGATCAGCGTCCCGCCCCCTCCCGGCAGCAGCGCCGGCCCGTCGATCGCCGTCCAGTACGCCACCGGCTGCATCCCGCACCGCTTGAAGATCGCCGTCTCCGCCCCGCGAAACCGCTCCAGGATCTTTGGCTGCATCCCCGGATTCAGGTGGTACACCCGCAGCTCATACACCGTCTCCGGCCCGATCCCTCCGTCGGCCCCGCCACCCTGCGCCGCGGCAGCCTGACTGGCAACCAACGGCAAAAGCGCCGCCGCTCCCATGCTCTTGATCAAATTGCGCCGACCATCACGTTTCATCAGGCAGTCCTCCCCAGCATTCTCAGCGAAATCGATTCTAGTAGATGAACCCAACCCACCCCTAAGAACTTGACAAACTCCCCCCCGGCGAACACCCCTCCCGGTCATACCCCGCATACCTGGTCCAGACTTAACCTACCTGCTTTGAATACTTTGGATACTTCAGGGGGAGGGGGGGTATACCCCTGTATTAAACTCGAAACATGCCCTTCCCCATCAAGATCTGCGCCGTCTGTTCCGAAGAGTTCGAGCTCAAACCCGGCAAACCCGGCTTTGCCAACCGCTGCCCGACCTGCAGCGAACCCGAGTCTGACGACTCCGCCGCCTCGCCTGCCGGACACACCGACCGCGAAGCCAACGCCGCCCGCCGCGAGGCCATGCGCAACCTCCTCTACCGCAAAGACAGCTAGCCAGCTACCGCTCCATCACCACCCGATGCTGCTCCACCCACCAGCACGCCCCGCCCCCCACCTGCGGGAACAGGCTCTGGCTGCACGCTACCTCTGCGCTCCCGTCCGGATAGTACTCCTCCTTGTTCCCCTTCAGCGGCGCCACCACCATCCGCGTCACCGTCACCTCGCCCATGCCGCCGCCGCGCGCCACCCGCACTCGCCACACCACCCAGTCCCCCAGGTACACCAGCGCCAGCGCAACCACCGCGCCAATCACCACGCGCCACACCACTCGCCCCATCATCACCCCGATGGCAGAAGACTAGCAGAACGCCCGCGCGCAAAGCATTTATCCTGAAGCCTGCCCGCCACGACTCACTCTGCCGCGCTGACCATGAGACTCTTCCGGAAAAAGCTGAAACAAGAACACAAGGTCATGCTCCAGGCCGAGCGGGCCGGCGGCGCGCTCCTGCCCGAATACCATCGCGCCACCCCCGAGTGCCCTCACCCCGAGCGCTGGCACATGTACGACTCCATGACCGCGGAGGCCGAAGTCCTCGAATTCCTCCGCACCCTCGTCACCACCCTCAAGCCCGCGCTCATCGTCGAGACCGGCTCCTTCCTCGGCGTCAGCACCCTCTGGATGGCCGAAGGCCTGCGCGCCAACGGCTTCGGCAAGATCATCTCCTGCGAGTTCGACCCCGTCGTCTTCGCCAGGGCCCAGCAGAAGATCGCCGCCTCCGAGCTCGCCCCCTGGATCGAGCTGCGCAACGAATCCTCGCTCGAGATGCAGGTCGAAGGCTCCATCGACATCCTCTTCTCCGACTCCGACACCCCCATCCGCGCCGCCGAGGTCAAACGCTTTCTCCCCCAGATCCTCCCCACCGGCCTCATCCTCATCCACGACGCCAGCTCCCACCTCAAAACCGTCCGCGAGGCCGCCTTCGCTCTCGAAGCCGAAGGCCTCGTCTCCTGCATCTTCCTGCCCACTCCGCGCGGCCTCGTCCTCGCGCAGAAGCGCGCAGGCCGCGCCTAACCTCAGCATCCTGCCTCGTCAATCGAACACTGGGTGCATCGCCTGGTCGATCTGCGCAGTAACGAATCGCATCTCCTCGTCACTCCCGCGCATCCTTGCTTTCTGAACCGCTCTCGCAAACGCCTGGTTCGCGTCGTCGCTTCGGCCAAGCTGGAGCAGGGCTCTTCCCAGGTAGGCCTCCAGCATTGGAGATTCCGGGTCGAGCGCCTGCGCGGTGGTCGCTTCCTTCAAAGCGCCGTCCGGCTGGTGCATCAGCACAAGCATGGGCACCTGGCTCATATGCGATAGCGCCGCCACCAACGGCACGTCGAAGTCGCCCCGGTACACCAGCACCGAATTGCCGATGAGCTCTGCCGGCCTTCCGCTCTGGAACTGGCCATATGGATTCAAACTGCCCGGCCCCCAGAGCGCGCCCGAAGCGTCCAGCGCACTGATCATCACCGTCCCGTGGAGGTGCGGCGGAACAGGCGGCTGCGGCACTCCCGCAATCAGCGCCAGCCCCGTGGGCAGAGGCTTACATGGCAGCAGCTTCGCCGGCGCGGTGCTCATGTTGCTGTACGCGAACCAGCACTCACCCACGTCGTGTGTGCGTACATACTCGGCGACTTCCTTCAGCTGCTGTCCCCAGTCCACATTCGAGTCCGTGAGCCACCGATACGTCTTCGAAGGTCCGCCGAACGCCTCGTTGGCATAGGGAAGATAATCCGGATAGCTGTGCAGCGAGCTCACGCATTGCAGGAGCAGAAGCGCCGCCACCACCCCCGCTCCCGCACGCGAAGCGCGCCCTGCCAGCCAGGCTGCCGCACCTGCCAGCACCACCGCAAATGGATACACGGCAAGTTCATGACGTACGCCGATGTTGAGCTTCAGGGTCATGCTGCTCAACACCACGATCAGCAACGAGATCGCTAGACCGGCAGCAGGGAAGTACGCCCTCCTGTCCAGTCGCTTCAGCACGAACGGAGTCAGAAGCAGAAGCACCAGCAAGCTCAACGAGCTCTTGATCACCAGCGCTGCCGGAAAATAAATCCACGTCCCGTTCGGAAAGATATGCCCGAAGAGAAAGCCTGGAGTTCCGATCGAATTTCCAACCAGCTTCGCCCAGCCGTAGAGATATCCTTCGGGCAGCAGGTGCAGCTTCGCCACGTGGTCCACAAGCGCCGTCTGCCAGGGGTGGTGCAGCGTTCGCGTCATCTGCGCCAGCGTCGGCCTCAACGTCAGCGCTCCCGGTCGAGCCGCGTAGCGAAAGGTGTAGAAGCTCCAAAGGACCGCATACGCTATCACAAAGAGCCCCGCGAGCGATGCGCCCAGCATCTTCACGCGTTGCAGGCGATCTGCCCGGTCCACTCCCAGCAGGTGTACCAGCGCGAGCGCAATCAGAATCGGTAGTGCAAGCACCCCGCTCACCTTCGAAGCCAGCGCCAGCCCCACCGCGACGCCGCACACCAGCAGCCGCGCCGATGTTGGGCGAAGCAGGTAGCGGTAAAACCCGTAGAAGCTCGCAAACATGAAGCACGCGACACCCATATCCGTGGTGACCAGCGCCCCGTGCGCAAGCACCGTCGGTTCGAAAGTGAACAGTGTCAGCGCCAGCAGCCCGGCCGCCGGTCCGAACATCTCCGTTCCCGCGGCGAGCACCAAAAACCCCAACAGCAGCGTGAACGTGCTCGCAGCCACTCGTGCTCGCCGCAGCAGAAGCTCTCCGTCGTTCTCATCCATCAGCTGAGTTCCGCCGCTGTACTGCTCCACCATGAAGTTGATCGGGGGCGGATGCGGCTGCTGAAGCGTAAGCCCCAGCAGCGGCGCCGCCGCCACCAGCTTCACCAGCGGCGGGTGCTCGGGATTCACCCCGAAATCCCGCGCCTTCCAGTGTTGATAGCCCGCATAGGTATGCGCCCCCTCATCCACCGTAATCGAGAGATGACGGATCGAGAGCCACTCTTCAGCCGCAAGCACAGCCAGAAGGCAAAGCGCCGCCAGCAGGAAGGCTCTCCGCCGCGCTGCGGGCGAGAAGCCGCTCCAGTCGTACCAGGGTTGACCAGGTCTCATGAGCCCTTCTAACCGGCCAGGGAGAGAACGTCAAGCGAGAATCCTGATCCTCATCTACTAATCTTCACCACTCGGTCCCAACCTCAGAGATTAAACAGCTCCCTGAGCCGCTTCGTCTGGGTCCGGCTCACCGGGATCTCCGTCTTCTTCGGGTCGTCCATGCGCAGCTGGTAGCTTGACTTGAACCACGGCACCACCTCGCGGATGTGCTGGATATTGACCAGAAATGACCGATGGGCCCGCCAGAACGCCGCCGGATCGAGCTGCTCCATCAGCTCCTCGAGCGTCCGGCAGTTCGACTTGCCCTCCACCGTCGGCGTCGTCACCGAGATCGCGCCCTCCTCAATCGAGGCAAAGCAGATCTCTTTCTGATCCACCAGCAGCAGCCGGCTCTGCGCCCGCACCACCACCTTGCCCGTCAGCGTCTTCGCCGCGCCTGCCTTCGCCGGCTGCGCCACCTCGCCCACCAGCCGCAGCAGCGCGTCCAGCTTCGCCGCCGTGCCTGACTCCCCCGTCGCCTCCGCCGCCGGCGTCACCCGCGCCCGCGCCTTTTCGATCGTCTTGCCCACTCGCGCCCGGTCGAACGGCTTCAACAGGTAGTCCACCGCGTTCACCTCGAACGCCCGCACCGCATACTGGTCATATGCCGTGGCAAACACCACCTGCGGCAGCCGCATCTTCTTCTCCAGCAGCTTCTTCAACACGCCAAACCCATCCAGGCCCGGCATCTGCACATCCAGAAACACCACATCCGGCTTATGCGTCCGGATCAGCTCCACCGCCTCGATGCCGTTCGACCCCACGCCCAGCACGTCCACGTCGCCCGCACTCTCCAGCAGGTATTGCAGCTCCTGCCGCGCCAGCGGTTCATCGTCGACGATCAGGACCCTCAGCGCCATCCCTCAAGTTAATCACGTTAATGACGGATTGGCTGCTAATCACTGACGGCTTGGCTGCTAATCCCGAAAAGCCCTCAGCCGCGCCGGCACCTGGTCCTGATCCAGGTCATGCCCGCACTGCTTGCAATACACATCCGTGATCTCCACCCCGCGGAAGCACTGGCCGCACACCGGAGCCATCTGGAACTGGCATTGCGGACAGAAGTGATAGCTCGATGCGATCTCCGTCGAGCAATGCGGGCAGCGCGACATCATCGGCTGCCGCAGCAGGAAGTACACCACCGCGCCAATCCCCCCGGGCATCAGCACCACCAGCAGCATCCACAACCCCGGCTGCATGTTCCGCCGCTTCACATCCCGGCTCACATACCCCACCAGCAGCACATAGCTCGCCACCAGCGTGCCCCACGAGTAGCCCATCAGCAGCCGCATCGGCCCGAAATCGTGCTTCGGCCTCGGCATCAGCCCGTGAAACACATACTGCATCGCTGCAAACGCCGCCACCGCCAGCAGGATCGACCACCAGGGAATCATCCCCAGCTCACCCTGCCCCCCGGCCGGCTTACCCGCGCCCCGTCCATCTGTATTCGTGTTCAACCCACGCTCCCGGCCGCTGGCCGTTGCTTCCTTTCGCTCCCATGGGAATGTCATCGCGAACTCTCATTCTCCGCTCTGCCATTCGTGCGCCGAAACCACACCACCGCCAGCAGCATCGCCGAGATCGGCAGCGACCACATCATCAGCACCAGCATCTGGCTCGTATCCGGAAGCCCCGCCGGCGACGCCTCATACTCTTGAAACGCGTTCCAGATCGCGCACACCAGCACCACCAGCAGCCCCGAGCTCAGGCCCAGCGGTATCCACAGGCTGCGCGCCCGGCTCCTCTGCGTCTGCAGCGTATGCGCCCGCTCCCGCACCACCCGATGAGTACGGTTCACCATCGCCGCCGACGCGACCGCGTTCGTTTCGTGCCCTGGCGTCAACCCCGCGGAGATCAAATCCTGCTCTGCCATCTCATCGTGCGCTCGCTTCATCGGCCCGTGCTCCCGTTCGCATACCCGGCTGCATGTGCCTTGCGCAGTTGTTCCACTTCCGGTTTCAGCGCCGCCAGCCCGCGATACAGCCGCGACTTCACCGTCGAAAGCGGAGCCCGCGTCACGCCCGCAATCTCTTCGAGCGACATCTCCTCGTGAAACCGCAGCGTCAATACCTCGCGATAGTTCGGCTCCAGCCGCAGCAGCACCTCGGCCACCTCCGCCCGGTCCTCGCGGCTGGCAAACTGCTCAAACGGAGACGGCCCGTCGATCGCCACCTCGAACGGTCGTTCATCCTCGCCCGTCTCGCTCATCTCGTCCAGGCTCGCCATCTGCCGCTTGCGGCTCAGGTCGATCACCAGGTTGCGCGCTATCGTAAACAGCCACGTGTCGAACCGCGCCTTGCCGTTATATTGCCCGCCGCGCAGCAGCACCCGCATCCAGGTCTCCTGGAACAGGTCCTCCGCGACCTCGCGCTTGCCGGTCAGGAACAGAAGATAGCGCAGCAGCCGATGTTGATACGTCTCGATCAGCTGATCCAGCAGCGCCGGATCGTTGCGCTTCAGCCCGCGCGCAATCGCCAGATTCTCCTGCTGCGCCGCCTCCAGGCGAAGCGCCTCTTCATCCCGCGAACGCACCAGTCCAACGATCGATGTCTGTGCCATGCCCACACTCCTGAAGACGGCCATATCCGGGGAAAGTTGCACGCGCGGGGGTCCCGCCGCTTTATTCTAGGGGTTAAACTGAGAGCCATGGAAGTTCTTTACGGCCTCCACCCCATTGAAGAGGCCATTCGCGCCGGCGGCCGCCGCCTGGAGTACGTCCTCATCTCCCGCGATCAGCTCGCCCGCTCCTCCCGCCTTGAACAACTCAGCGAGCTCTGCCGCACCGCCGGCGTCCGCTGCTCCCTCTCCGGAAAAGACCAGCTCACCCGCCTCGCCAAAACCGACGCCCACCAGGGCGCCGTCGCCGTCCTCCACGAGCGCAAATTCCTCACCATCGAGGACCTCCTCGCCGCGCCCGCTCGTGCAGGACACAAATTCCTGCTCGCGTTGGACAGCGTCGAAGACCCCCACAACCTCGGCGCGCTCCTCCGCTCCGCCGACGGCGCCGGCGTCGACGGCGTCCTCATCCCCGAGCGCCGCGCCTCGCCCATCACCGGCGTCGTCGCCAAAACCAGCGCCGGCGCCAGCGAGCACATCCCCATCGCGCGCATCACCAATCTCACCCGCGCCCTCGAGCAGCTCAAAAAAGCCAACCTCTGGATCATCGGCCTCGACGAGCGCGGCGCTCCCGACTACACCAACTTCGATTTCAACCAGGACTGCTGCCTGGTCCTCGGAGCCGAGGGCGCCGGCCTCCACGATCTCGTCAAGAAGACCTGCGACTACCTCCTCCGCATCCCCATGGCCGGCAGCGTCTCCTCGCTCAACGTCTCGGTCGCCGGCGCCGTCGTCATGTACGAAGCCCTCCGCCAGCGCACCCAGCCCTCCTCCAACCCACCCACCCCCAAACCCGCCAAACCCCGCAAAGGCCTCGGCTCCGTCTAATCCCCGGTCTCCGTGCGCGAACCTTGATCCTGAAGGTACCCCAAGGCGGGTAGTAGATGTTTCAGCTTCGGTCTCCTTGGGTCTAATTCGAGAGCCAGTACTTCATGCTCTTGCTTTTGACCTGAAGGTACCCCAAGCCTGGTAGCCCGATGCTTTAGCTTCGGGTCTACTTGGCCTAACTCGAGAGCCAGTACTTCATGCTTTGGCCTGAAGGTACCCCAAGGCTTTAGCCTTGGGTCTCTCTTCCATAACCGAAAACCGGGGCCTTAGCCCTTGGGGTATGCCCTCCTTGCTTTCCGCACATCATCTCCGCTCCGCCGTCCTCGCCGCCCTCGCCGCACTCCTCACCCTTCCAGCCAGCGCCCAGACCCCCGGCACGCCCGTCGCCACTGCCCCCACCACCCCCACTACCGCTCCCGACGCCCTCCCCGCCACCCCCGTCACCGACGCCGAGCGCACCTCCATCCTCATCACCTCACTCTCACTCGACCTCCACATCATCCCCGCCGATTCCCGCGAAGACGCCCGCGCCACCCTCACCCTGCGCAACCAGACCACCGCCCCCGTACCCCGCATCCCGCTCCAGATCTCCGGCTCCCTGCGCTGGCAATCCATCTCCGCCGCGACTCCTGCCGGTCTCCGCCCCATCGCCTTCACCCAATCTCCTATCGGCACCGACGCCGACCACACCGGTTACGCCCAGGAAGCTATCCTCACGCCCGCCCAGCCGCTCGCCCCCGGCGCCACCCTGTCGCTCTCCGCCTTCTACTCCGGCACCATCAACCAGTCTGCCGCCCGCCTCGAAACCCTCGGCCCCGCCGCCATCGACCACTCCCGCGCCATCCTCCTCGATTGGGACGCCATCTTCCCCACCACCGACCTCGCCGCCACAGCCCTCCGCGGCCTCGGCAACGTCCTCTGGTATCCCGTTGCCGCACCCGCCGCCATCCTCGGCGACACCAACAAGCTCTCCGCCCTCGTCGCGCAGCAGCGCATCCTCGACCTCGCCGCCACCATGCGCCTCCGGCTCACCATCGAGTACGTCGGCGACCCGCCCGACTCCGCCATCGTCAACGGCGCCCTCTACCCCCTCACCCCCACCCCCGACACCGACACCGAAGCCATCGGCGAAACCCACGGCCTCGCCACCGCCGAAACTCCCGCCGCTCCCATCGGCTACCGCATCCCCAGCCTCTTCCTCACCGCCCAGCGCCCCACCACCACGCCCGATCAGCTCCTCACCGTCATCACGCCGCACCCTGAGGAGATCGATCCCTACGCCCGCGCGGCCGCCTTGATCCAGCCGCTGCTCGCCGCTTGGCTCGCCCCGCACCCCATCGCCCCGCTGCTCCTGCTCGATCACCCCGGCGAGCGCTTTGAAGATTCCGCCTTCATCGCCGCCGAGCTCGAACCCACCCTCGCTCCCCAGACTCTCGCCCCCGAGCTGGTCCGCGGCCTCACCCACGCCTTCATCTCCGCTCCCCCCACATCGCCCGACCCCGCCTCCCTCTGGCTCGACCAGGGCATCCCCGAGTTCATGAGCCTGCTCTGGACCGAGCGCACCCAGGGTCGCGAAGCCGCCATCGCCGAGCTCCAGCACGCCTCCACCCTCATCGCCTTCGCCGAGCCGCCTCCCGGCTCCCCCGCCGCCCAGCCCCTCACCCAGGCCACCTCCGACGTCTTCCTCCGCTTCAAATCCGCCTCCGTCCTCTGGCAACTCCGCGAGCTCCTCGGCGACGACCTCTTCCGCCAGTCACTCTTCGCCTGGCGCCGCTCCGTCACCCTCAACCCCGCGCTCGATCGCGACCCCTCCGCCTTCGAACGCTCCATCGAAAAGAGCTCTTCTCAGGACCTCGCCTGGTTCTTCCACGACTGGGTCCTCAACGACCCCGGCCTGCCCGACCTCACCATCGTCCAGGCCAACCCCCGCCCGCTGCCCGCGCGCCCCGGCAAATCGTCCGGCTACCTCGTCGCCGTCGACGTCCGCAACGACGGCGAAGCCGCCGCCGACGTCCCCGTCATCGTCCGCGCGGTCGCCACCAGCGCCACCCAGCGCCTGCGCATCCCGCCCCACGCCACCGCGTCCGTCCGCATCCTCTTTGAGGACACCCCCGAATCCGTCCAGGTCAATGACGGCAGCGTCCCCGAGCTCCGCACCACCACCCATATCGAACCCATCCGCATCGCCACACCCTGACAACAAGCAGCCGTGATGGCTCTCGCCCGGCGCGCAATGTGCAGCGCCGGGAGGCGATCGACAGAACTGAGTATGGCGAGATGGTTAGCTGAACGAGCTTGTCAGAAGCACCGAGCTCTCAGGAACGGGCGGAGCGGCGCCTGCGGACTGCGCCAGCCACTCCCGCCACTCCGGACAGGACCAGCGCGAAGCTGGCCGGTTCAGGGGTAGTGGCGGTGGGCGGGGGAACGACCGCGGAATAAGACAGCGTACCGCGGCCGTTGTTGATTTCGATCGTACTTGTGTTGACCAGTGTAACTACCCCCGGATCGGCCGTCAGTGCACCATTCAGAATGAGGGAGGTCGCTGCGTTTGGGTTGGAAAAGAAGCCAGCTTCGAAGGTATTTGGCGTAAAGGTGAGGTCCAGGTTACTCGCGCTCGGAGTAATCTCATACATCGAGCCGTTTGAGGGAGTTTGTCCATTTGTGACCGTCAACCCGTTCACGTTTTGGGCCGGTGAGCCCAGGATCAACGATCCGGTGCCGAGCACAACAGCGGTTGAGGAATTGGTGACCGTCGGAGTGGTCCCGGCGAAGCTGAACGAAGACTCGCCGTTGACGCCATACAAGGTGTAGTTGAGGGTTGAAAAGTTCCCGTTGTATACACCCAGCGAGTTGAAGTTCGGTGCGCTCGTAGTCCCCGTGGCGCTGAACGCGTAGTAAAGCGTATAGAGTCCCGAGGTTTCGCCGCCGCCTGCAGTTGTCCCGCCGAGCCCGATAGGGGTGAAGGGGGTGGAGCCCAGGACCGCGCCCGTAACGTTCAGGTAGCCGGTTTCGTTGAAGGTCCCGGCTCCGGAAAGCGTCATGGTCGCGAAGTCGGCGACTGATAGCGAATTGAAGCTGAACGCATTGCCCGTGCCGCCGATGCCCGGTTGGCCCAGCGGCGGCGTGGTGCCCCCGGGGTTCCAGGTGATGACTTCGGCGTTTGCGAAGGTCGGCGCGGCTGTGACCAGGGTCAGAGCCAGGAGGGAATAAAGCACTTTTTTGGTCGGCACGGAATACACCCTTTGGGTAATATTGGGACAAGAAAAACCTAACACAGGAAGAAGATTCCCCGTCGCCTGGAAAGTGAAAAAGTAGGCGCATCAAGACACACACCCGGCGAATTGACCTCGCATTCGGCTGCCTCACTACTTCGTCGCCCTTTCTTGCTGCCCATGCGTCGACCAGCGACTTTGGCCTGTTCACGCCAGACAAAGAACCTACCAGCCTGTCAACTCGGCAGCCTCACTCTCCTACCGCCGCCGCACCTTCTTCCCGTTCACCGCCTTCGCCGGCATCGCCGTCCACACCTGCCCCCCACCCCACGCCCGCGACGACACCAGATCCACCCGGATCGTTGTTTCCTCAACGCCCGGCCCACCCACCGCAGCCCCGCTCTCCGGCGCCGCCGGCAGCGCCTCCTCCAGACCATCCCCAAACTGCGGCAGCGCCGCCGCCATCGCCATCAGTCGCGACCGCAGCACCGTCCCGCTCAAATGCATCCCGTACCCCGCCGCATCCAGATGCCCCGTCAGCGTAGCCGCTCCGCCCAAAGCCACATCCACCGGCCCCAGCTCCAATCGCCCGTCCGCCGTGGTCCCAGTCACATCCTGCTCCACAAACGGCGCGCCGCCGCCCAGCGCCAGCCGCGCCTGTTCAATCGTCATGCTCCCCGCCCGTTCCGCCGAGGCGAAGCTTCCCGCGATCTTCCCCCCTAGCGTCAACTCCGGCGCCACTCGCGCACTCGCTACCCGCAGCCCCGCCAGCAGCACGCCCGCCGGCACGTTTCTCACCTCAGCATCCAGCGCGGCCGTCCTCGGCTGCAGCAGCTCCGGAACCTTCCCCGTCACCATCACGCCGCTTCCCGCCGCGCCCGCCGGCCAGCTGCACTGCACCTCGCCCATGCGATGAAACACCTCCATCGCCTGTCCCTTGCACCCTACATCCACGTCGATCGTCTGCGCCGGCACAAAGTCAGTCCGCCGCAGCCCGCGCAGCTCCAGCCGGCTCTCCAGCGCATTGTTCCCCATCGTGCCCGCCACGCTCGCGCGCAGCGTCATCTCTCCGCGCAACCCTCCGTCGCGTCCCATCACCACCCAGCTCACCGCGCCCAGCGGAGCCGCCGTCCACTCCGCGGCCAGCTCCACCGGCACCTCCGCCAGCGTGCCCGCCTTGCCCAGCGTCCCCTGCACCCGCAGCGTCCCCGTGTTCATCGCCGCCGTATCCGTCCGCGCCGGATGCCCCTCCAGCCGCAGCCGCCACTGCTCCGGCTTTGGCAGCCACAGCGCAAACTCCCCATCGATCAGCGACAGCGGCATCTTCTCGAGCCCCATCTTCACGTTCACCCGCGCGCCCGTCGCCTCGATGTACGGAAACCTCGGCACGTAGCCCGCCTGCGCCTGTGCCGTCGGCGCCGCTTCAATCCGTGATGCCTGCAGCAGGATGCTCTCCACATTCCACTGTCCATCCGCCCTGTGCACCAGGTTCACACTCGTATCCGTCAGCGAGATCCGCGAGAACTCCACCCTCCGCCGCCACAGCGATCGCACCCGCAGCGTCGCCCGCACCGTGTTGGCATGGATCACCGGCTCCGTCCCGAACGCCGGGTCTTCCCCCACCACAAAATTCTCCATCGTGAACCCCGGCATCGGCAGCATGTTCAGCGTCACCGCGTCCATGTGCACCGGCCGTCCCAGGCTGCGCGAGATGCTCGTCGCAATCTGCCGCCGAAACCGGTTTACGTTGATCAGCGGGGGCAGCACCGCCATCAGCACCAGCGCCGCCAGCACCCCAACCACCCACATTGCCCGCCGCCGGTCCGGCACGCTGAAAGGCCGCGGCTCGAAGTCCGCAGGATCAAACTCCGGCGCTTGCTCCAGGCCGCTCCCGACCTCGACCTCGCGCCCGTCCTCCGTCTCCTGCATCATCACAACCCCAGGCGCTCAGCGTTCTTCAATCAAGTCCATGCGCGCTTCCAACATGCCCGGCCAGATGGTAAAACTGCCGCATGTCCGCCTCAAGCACATTGAACCGTGCAAGCACCTCCGAATGGCGGCCAATCGCCTCCTGACGAAGATCCTTCATCTCCGACCGCAGGTCCTTCGCGTCCGAACGGTTCATCAGGATGCCTCCGAGGATCATGAGTAGCGGAAGCCCGACAATGATCACATCGTGTATACCCATGCTCTCCATCGCTCTCTCTACTTGATCAAATGCAGCGTCCGCTTCCAGCGCGTCTTGTCGAAAATATGCACCGCCGTCGTAAAGAACGATCCGATCCGCGCCCCTAGCGACGCCTGCTGCGCCTCCATCGTATCCGCGGAGGTCTCGAACGACCAGTAGTTGAACAGCGGCCGCCCCAGAATATTCTGCCGCGGCACAAACCCCCAGAACCGCCCATCCAGGCTGTGCGTCCGGTTATCCCCCATCGCGAACACATATCCCGGCGGCACCACCAGGTCTTCACCCTCCACGTGGAAAGGCTCTTCCTGCGCCCACAGCGCGGTCGACCCATTGGGCACGCCGTTCTTCGGAAAGTCGTCCCGCAGCGGATCGTAGGCATCCTGCGGATCGCTGTCATCCTGCGGTTTGGCCGCCATCGGCTCATCCTGGGCCACGCCATTCAAATACACAATGCCGTTGCGCAGGTGCACCCGGTCGCCCGGCACCCCGATCGTCCGCTTCACCAGCACCAGGTCCGGCGTCTCCGCGTTCGGCTTCATGAACACGATAATGTCGCCTCGCCGCACATCGCGGTAATGCTCAAAGAAAGCCCACTTGGTCGGCGGAGCCAGCGTCATCCGGTCCACAAACACGTGGTCCCCCACCAGCAGCGTCTTCTCCATCGAGCCCGAGGGAATCACGTAGTTCTGGAAGATAAACGTCATCAGGAACAAGCCCACCGCCAGCACCGTGCAGATCGACGCCAGCGACTCCAGCGGCGTCTCCACCACCTCCGGCTTCCCGCCCGTCTCCTCCACCACCGTCGTGCCGTCCAACTCCTTCACCTCAGCCATCTGCTCTATCTCCGTCCCCCTGCATCTCACTGCGCCGCGAAACGCGCTCTCTCCAGTGTAAGTCCCTCGTCACTTCGCCGCCGCCTCATCAAGCCGCCGTCTGCTCCGGCCAGTCGAAGACCCGCCCTTCAAGCTTCTGCAGATACGCCACGATCTCGAAGAAGTTCCGGATGTGCGGATTGCCCTTCGGCCCCAGCATCCGCATCAGCGTCTTCGGTGAACGGTTCAGCGCCTTACCCAAAGCAATAAAGCCGATCGTTCCATTCACATACTTCCGCAGCATCGATTTACCAATCTCTACCTCGCCCGTCAGCATGCACCCTACCGCCTCGCGCAACAGAGCCTTGCGGAAGCCGGCACTCTCCTGCAGCGTCTCATGGATGGTTTCGCTGAACGGTCTGGTCAGCGAATGCTTCGCGCTCGCTTTCTTTCCTTGTACTCCTGCCATATCACCCTCGCGATATCGATGTCGTCCTGCTGCCTGCTCTTGGTTCCGCCACCAAGCAGAATCACTAGCCTCTCGCCGTCCCTGCCGCAGTCCACCGATAGCCCGGCCAAAGTCCAGGCGCAACTCAGACAGACCGCCGCCCTGACCCTTGATCGCCGCAACGTTGCCGGCCTCTAAACGGCCCACCGTAGCCAGAACCCTTGCCTGTGCGCCACCGTCCAACTTCACAAACCACTAGTTGAAGCGGTTACGACCGAGGCGATCAATATATTCCTGCACCTCGATCCTGCGGAATGGTAACACCTTGTATACCGCTCTGCCGGCGTCACCCCTCACCGCACCACCCGGAACGTCCGCTCCCATCGCCCCAGCTTCGCCTTCCCGCCGGCCATCGAACCCGGCAGCCCGGCATCGTCCATCTCCGGCTGCGGCCGCGAAAAATAGATCAGCAGCGGCTTGCCCACGATCGCGCCCCGCGGCACGAACCCCCAGTACCGGCTGTCTTCGCTGTCGTTGCGGTTATCCCCCATTACGAAATAGCTTCCCGGCGGCACCGTCACTTCGCCCTCGCGCACCAGGCTCCGCAGCCGGATCCACCAGTTCACATTCACCCGCGAGTCCATCGTGTGCAGGTCCGGGAAGTCGTCCCGAAACGCATCCTCCGCCGCCTTCCGGTACACCGCATAGCTCTCCTGCAGCGGCTCTCCATTGCGGTACACCACCCCATCGCGCAGATGGATCCGGTCTCCCGGCACCCCGATCACCCGCTTCACCAGGTGGACCGACGGATCGTCCACCGGATCGTGAAACACCACCACATCGCCGCGCCGGATCTCCACCGGCGGCATCAGTCCAAACGCTTCCCCCGGCACCACCTGCTTATTCATCAGCAGAAAATCCCCTACCAGCAGCGTCGGCTCCATGCTCGCCGATGGGATCCGGATCGGCTGCAGCGCAAACGTCATGCAGAACAGCGCCCCCACCAGGTAATACAGCAGCGACTGCAGTGCCGGCAGCAGCCCCACCCGATGCTGGTGATATCCATGCGCCGCCAACCCCGCGCCCCGCCCCAGGCCCCCATTCACACCAGTCGCCGCGCCCGCCACAGCAGCAGTCGCAGCGCCCGCCTCAGCGCCCGCCGCCATCTCCGGCAGCACCCCCGGCTCACCCACGCCGCACCCCATCCCCCGCCATCAACTTCCCCAGCGCGATCCGCGCCGCCTCCTGCTGCGCCTGCTTCTTCGTCAGCCCCTCCGCCTCCGCCAGCGCGCCCTCCTCAGCCCCGCCCAGCCATATCGCCACCCGGAACACCCGCCGATGGTCCGGCCCCGTCTCGCTCACCACCCGATACTGTGGCCGCTCCCGTCCCTCCGCCTGGAGCATCTCCTGCAGCGCCGACTTGTGATCCCCCACCGCCTCGCTGAATCCCTCTCCGCCGCCGCCACTCGCCTTCTCGCCAGCCTTCTCCAGCGACCGCTCCATCCCCTCCACCGCCCCGGCCAGCACCTGCTCCTCCACAAACCGCCGCGCCTCCTCAATCCCCCCATCCAGGTACAACGCCGCAATCAGCGCCTCCACCGCATTCGCAAACAGCGCTGTATTCGTCCGCCCTGCGTTCCTCTCCGCCGTCTTGCCCAGCCGCAGCCAGCGTCCCAGCCCCAGCCGCGTCCCCACCTCGCCCAGGTGTTTCCGGCTCACCACCGACGCCCGCAGCCGCGTCAGCTCGCCCTCCCGCGACCCTGGAAACCTCCGGCAAAGCCACTCCGCTGCCAGCAGCCCCAGCGCCGCATCTCCCATAAACTCCAGCTGCTCGTTATCCCGCGAGGGGTCCGCCAGCTCCCGCCCCGCCAGCTCCCGCCCCGCATCGCTCTCTGCACCACCAGCTCCAGCCACGTCATACACATACGACCGGTGCGTCAGCGCCAGCTCCAGCAGCGCCCGCCGCTTGAACCGGTACCCCAGCACCCGCTCCAGCTCCTGAGCGTGCGGCGGACCCTGCTTCCCCTCCGCCGCCTTCCCCATTGCACTCCCACGCGACATCGCAAACTCCCCGCACACCCCAGTTTACGCGACCCAAAACCCTTCCCGCCTCATCGCTAAGCACCTCATCGCCCGGCCGCCTCATCTCCGAACATAGATCCGGTACCCCGCCGGCGTCTCCTCCCGGCTCCACCACCGCGTCCTCCGCCCCGGCCGCCAGTCCGTCTCCAGCCGGTACTCGCGCGCCAGCCAATCCTCCATCCACGGCCACCGCTGCAGCTTCGCGTAGCCATCCGGACCATCCATATGCAGCCAGCTGCTCACCACCACCACCTGCGGCGGCCGCTTCTGCACCCCGTCCACAAACTCCGCCCTCGCGTTCCGCACCGCCGCCGCGCTCTCCGGCCCGAACAGCAGAAAGTCCGACAGCACGCCCGTCGCCGGAGCCAGCCGCATCCGGTAGAGCGTCGCGCCACACCCCGAGATCGAGTCCACACACTGCACCCGGCCATCTAGCCCCGTCCCATCCAACCCCCGCCCGCCCCGCCGCTGAAGATCCCCCTGCAAGGTCGAGATGAAGTCCGTCTCCCACCATCGATACCGGTGCGCCAGCACCGCCGACTGCGGCCCCAGCCACAGCCCGCCCACCAGCAGCCCCGCCACCGCCAGCCCGCCGGCCACCTTCCCCCTCAGTCCCTCCCATCGCTCCCGCCTAATCGCCTCCGCGAAATCCACCGCCATCAACGGCAGCAGAAACGCCAACAGCGGATACCGGTAGTACGGCAGCCCCCGCGCCTGCACCACGTACGACACCAGTCCCAGCCCCGCTCCCCACCCCAGCATCGCCCGCTCCCAATCCCACCGCGACCGCGCCACCACCAGCACCGCCGCCCATATCAGCACCAGCGGCAGCAGCGGCGACACGCTATGCAGCAGCAAAAACCCCATCCCCCGGTGCCCCAGGCTCGCGTAGTACGGAACCACCGTCCGCAGCCCCACCCAGAACGCCCCCACTGCCTTCTCCCTCACCAGAAATCCCAGTGCCGCCAGCGGCCCCACCACCATCCCCGCCACCGCCCAAAGCAGGGGCCCCACATCTCGCCCCTGCGATGTGGGTTCTTTCCCCCGCCGCACCGCCCAGACCGCCACCCCCAGCTGCGCCAAACTCACCAGCAGCGCCGTAGGCTTGATCGTCAGCGCCACCCCCGCCAGCAAGCCAAACCCCGCAAACCCCCACCAGGCCCTCCGCCGCACCCCCACAAATAGCAGCGCCGTCGCCGCCACCAGGCAAACCGCCATCGTCAGATCGCGCTGCCCTCCCTCCGCCAGTCCGTCGCGCCCATGCACCAGCGCAAACATCGCCCCTGCGAACACCGCCGCAAACCACCCCGCGCGCCGCGTCACCACCCAAAACGCCCCCGCCGCCACCCCCAGCAGCGAAAAATCGTACAGCCTCCACCCCAGGTCGCCCGCGCCAAACACCTTCATCGCCGCCATCTCAATCAGGAACGATCCAGGCATATTCATGTCGCCCAGTTGCCGGTACGGCGCCCACCCCCGCCCGATCAGAAACCCGATGTAGTGGATCAGCGCCGCATCCCCCACCAGCGGCCACCGCCAGCTCCACACCACAAACAGCGCCGTCGACACCCCCAGGCACGGCGCCACGACCAATCGAATCACGCGCATCAGCATCGTTCTGTGTGCCCCATCCATCGCGGTACCATCGCGATAGGTGGGTCTCCGCGAAACTAAACCAGCATAGCCCGCCCACCTCAAATCCCCTCCAGCACCTGCCGCCCCGCCCGCAACCCGCTCCTTAGCGCCGCATGCACCGTCCCCCAGTGCCCCGTCGTATCCGTATGCTCCCCCGCGAAAAACAGCGTCCCCGCCACCGGCCCCGCCATCTCCGCCGAAGCCTCCGCACCCCCCACCGGCACCCACGAGTACGCTCCCCGCGCCCACTCGTCTCCCTGCCAGTCGTGCATGTAGAAGCGCGTCAACTCCCCCCGCACCTCCTCCCCATCCATCCTCAGCGCCTGCGCCAATCCCTGGATCGCGCGCTCCCGCAGCGCCTCCTCGCCTAGCCCGTTCAGCGCCGCCGATCTCGGTCCACCCACCCAGCCCGTCAGCGTCAATCCCTCCCTCGCCCCGCCCCGCTCCGACCACCAGACCGTCGGCAGCGACTCCCGCGCCATCAGGAAACTCATCTCCTCCGGCCATATCCTCCGCCTGAACCGCAGCGTGACCCGGCACACCTGCCCCATCCTCATCCGCCCCGCCGCCCCCATCACCCCGCCCGGCTCCGGCGTAAACCGCACCGCCCCCGCCTGCAGCACACCTAGAGGCAGCGCCACCACCACCTTCCCCGCCTTGAACTTCCGCCTATCCTCGCAGCGCACCGTCGCCGCACGCTCCCTCCACTCCACCTCGGTCACCTGCGCGCCCAGCACCACCTGGCCGCCCGCCGCCTCCACGCACCCGCGCAGAAACTCCGGCACCCGGTCGTACCCCTCCGTCACTCGCCAGCTACGGTCTCCCTCAATCTCGTCCTCCGCCCGCTGCTGCCGGCCCAGTGCCAGCACGCTCGCCTCCCGCGCATCCGCCGCGTTGAATCCCTCAACAAACCCCGTCACCTGCCGCCGCTCCGCCTCCTTCAACCCCAGCCGATCCACATACTCCGCAAACGAGGAATCCGGCCCCGCAAAGCTCTTCAGCCCCTCCAGCACCTCGTCGCCTCCATCCTCCATCTCCACCGGCCCCTCTTCGCCCGCCCGCATAAACTCCCCCACCCGCTCATACGTCTCGAGCCCCGCCTCTTCGATCAACCCCCACAGCTCCGCCGCCCTGCCATGCAAAAACTCCGCCCCCAGCTCCACCACCTCGTCTCCCACCCTCACCGTCCTGATCCGCCCACCCACCCTCTCCTGAGCCTCAAGCACCGTTACCCGCCGTCCCGCCTCGGCAATCACCCGCGCCGCGGCCAGCCCCGCCACCCCCGCCCCCACCACCACCACCTCAACCCCACTCAGTTCGCTCATCCCCGGTAAGATGCCGCTCCACCCCTCTGTCATCCTGGGCGGAAGGCGCAGCCGAGCCAAACAACCTGCTCTTCGCCCTCCCCACCCGAACCCCGTCATCCTGAGCGAAGGCGCCTCAGCGCCGAAGTCGAAGGACCCCGAGTCTCTCTCCTCGCCCAAACCGTCCGGCCCTTTCGCCCGGAACTCCCCTCTCCGCGTTGTCATTCTGAGCGAGGCGCAGCCGAGTCGAAGAACCTGCATTTGCTTTTGCTTATGCCGTTGCCTTTGCCTGAAGCCGTTGCCTTTGCCTGAAGGTACCCCAAGGCTTTAGCCTTGGGTCTCTCTTGATCCCCCAAAGGCGCGGGGCTTTAGCCCCTGGGTATGCCTTCGCCTAACCCCCGGTAACCCCACGCGAGCCGAATCCCCTTGCCTCTCCCCGAAGCCGTTTGCCTTCCCCAAAGCCGGCCTCCCCCCATAATTGGTCTTACCAATCACCCCCTTCCTGCGGTAAAGTTCCCCATGCGTCTGCTCCTCCTCGCCCTCGTCCTGCCCCTGCACCCCGTCCTCATCGGCCTCTCCAAACCCGCCGAATCCCTCACTGCGCAGCGCATCAACACCATCCTCCCCGCTGCCCAGCGCCAGCCCTGGCTCGACTACCTCCGCCGCTCCACCAACCAGCTCCACTTCGATCAGGACGAGCCCTTCATCGAGCGCGGCCACCTCACCGGACCCATCCCGCCCATGCCCCGCGAGAGCCCCGGCGCACGCTCCATGCCGCTCGACCGCGACGCCGCCTGGTACCAGTCGCCCGAAGCCCTCCACATCGCTGAGACCATCCTCTCCTTCCAGATTCCCAACGGCGGCTGGTCCAAAAACCTCGACATGGCCGGCTCCGCCCGCCTCCCCGGCCAGAGCTACACCTCCAACAACATCTCCAGGTATCTAGGCACCGACGACTTCGACGCCCCACGCGACCCCCACTGGAACTACGTCGGCACCCTCGATAACGACGCCACCAACACCGAGCTCCACTTCCTCGCCCGTATCTCCACCGCCCACCCCGGTCCCGACGGCGACCGCTTCCGCAAGAGCTTCATCCGCGGCGTCTACTACCTGCTCAACGCCCAGTACCCCAACGGCGGCTGGCCCCAGGTCTGGCCCCTCGAAGGTGGCTACCATGACGCCATCACCTTCAACGACAACGCCGTCACCGAATCCGCCTCGCTCCTCCACGACCTGTCGCTCGGCACCCGCGACTACACCTTCATCCCCCCGGACCTCCGCGCCCAGGCCGCCCAGGCCGCCGCCCGCGCCGTCGACTGCATCCTGAAAACTCAGGTCGTAGTCAACGGAAAACCCACCGTATGGGCCCAGCAGCACGACCCTCTCACCCTCGTCCCTGTCGCCGGCCGCAACTTCGAGCCCGCCGCCCTCTCCACCGGCGAGAGCGCCGACATCCTCATCTTCCTCATGCAACTCGACCACCCCGGCCCCGCCGTCCGCGCCTCCGTCGAAGCCGGCATCGCCTGGCTCAAGGCCCATGCCATCTACGGCCAGGCCTTCGTCGGCGGACGCAACACCACCCCACGCCACCTCCAGCCCACCCCCGGCGCCGGCCCCATCTGGGCCCGCTACTACTCCATCGAGACCGGCACACCCGTCTTCGGCGACCGCGACAAGACCATCCACGACAACGTCGATGACCTCACCGTCGAACGCCGCAACGGCTACGCCTGGTACAGCCCGGGCCCCAAATCCGCGCTCGACGCCTACACCACCTGGCACAGCCAAAAAGCCGCTGCCTCATAAACGGTGCAGTTCGAACCCCGCAATTATCCCCTCAGAGCCAGACCTAACTCCCCTGTTTTCAAATTTTTGACTCTCTTCAGGCGGGAGGGGGGTACTACCTTGACATCTCGCCTACAGAGCCGCCTTCGCGACCGGCTTGCCGTTCTCGTTCCACCCGATCCTCGCCGCGGGAAGCTGGTGATCGTGGGTAAAAAGCACCACCCAGTTCTCCGGAATCGCTCGCGCCAGGAACCGCTTGCGCTCCGCGATCGATCGGACCGGGTCTAGATCGTAACCCATCACCCACGTCGGATCCAGGTGGTTGCTCGTGGGGAGCAGATCGCTGATATAGCAGGCGTGCTGCCCGCCGGATTCGATGTGCACGCCAAGAAGCTGCGCCGTGTGGCCGGGAAACTCCTCCAGCCAGATACCCGGAACAATCTCCGGATCCCGCGCGAGCGACGCCGCGTCCACCAGCGTCATCTGCCCGGACTCGATAAGCGGCCCATAGTTCGGCTCGTTGTACGACACCTTGTCCCGGTCCAGTTGCAGCCGCCCGTGCTCCACCTCGCCGCGATGCGCGAAATAGCGCGCCTTGGGAAACGTCGGCGTCACCGACCCATCCGCGTGGAGCGTCGTGTTCCAGCCGCAGTGGTCGAAGTGCAGATGCGTGTTGACCACGTGGGTCACCTCCTCCGGCCGCACCCCGGCCGCCACCAGCGACGCGGGTAGCAGCGCGTGGCTCTGGTGGATCTGCACCATCTTGTCGCTCATCTTGTTGCCGATGCCGGTCTCGATCAGCACCACCGCGGACCCGGTCCGGATCACGACCGTATTCAGCCCCAGCAGGATACGGTTCTGCTCGTCCGGCAGCGTCCGCTTCTGCCACATCGGTTTCGGCACCACGCCGAACATGGCGCCGCCATCGAGCAGGTAGGTGCCGTCCGTGCAGATGGTCAGCTCGAAATCGCCCAGGGCCAGCCGCCCGCGGACCAGGTCTTCGTCGCCTTCGCGCGCTTGAGGATGCATGCCAACAGCATAGCCGCTCAGCTATGCGTCGGGGGGCTCGGCGCCCAGCGGCAGCAGCTCGGCAGCATGGTGTTCGAGCGCCGCCGAGGCTAGCACTCCCACCGGTACGCCCGGCGCCGGCGCCGCAACAGCCGGCGAGATCGACGCCAGATCGGCCGCGCTCGCCACCGAGGAGCCCGGCGCTGCGCTTGCCATCACCGCGGCCGCAACCAGCGCCGCGTCCGGCGAAAGCGTCAGCCCGTCCGCCTCTGCGGCGGCCTCCTTCAGCAGCGAGGCTGTCTCCGCAGGCAAAGGCGCCGCTGCCAGCAAAACCGGCGAGACGGGGTCGATCGTCACGCTGGGCGTTGCCGGCTCGGCCTGACGCGCGGCCGCCGCGGCTGCCGCGGCGCGGTTCCTGATCTGGAAGCATTGCCGGCAAAGTACCGGGCGGCCCTGCGTAGGCTTGAACGGAACCGTCGTCTGCACGCCGCACTCCGAGCACTCCGTGCGCGTTTCGGTGCGCGACAGCCCAGCCGCCGCGGGTCCGTTCCCGTTGGCTGCGGCCGTCAATCCGGAGCGTCGCGACTTGCACGGCTTGCATCGCTTCGGATCGTTTTTGAATTGCTTATCGTGGAAGAAGAGCTGTTCGCCGGCGGTGAAGACGAACTCCTGATGGCAGTCTGAGCAGGTGAGGATGCGATCCTCGAATTGAGTTTCCATGGCAAGTCCCCATTGAGAGTGAAGATTGATCGCTCGTACTTCGCATCTGCGATGGTTACGCGGTCAAGCTTGGGTGTTACAGAAACGGGGCCCGTCGAACTGAACGCACTGAACGCAAAAAACCGGCGTTCTGCGACCATCCGTACAATGGTGCGCGTGGCGCCGGGATCGTGAGGGGGAGGGAAGTAGTGCTGCAAAAACCCGGCAGGGTGCTTGGGACCGGCTCAAACGAACCGGCCCCGATTCTACACACGTTTAAGCGGCTAGTGCGGGAAACTTCCGACTAGTCCTGCTCTTTGCGAACTTTCTTGCGATTCCGCTTGCGAGCGAGCGCCTCTTTCACGCGCTTCTTTTCGCCTGGCTTCAGATAAAAAGAGTGACGCTTGACCTCTTTAATGATGTCTTCCGTCTGAACCTTTCGTTTGAAGCGGCGGAGCGCGTTCTCGAGGGGCTCACCCTCCTGAACTCGAATCTCTGCCAATGAAAATACACCTCACAATCGAGCCTGAATGGCTTTCTCCAAAGAATACGCCATCGCGCGGCGCGTGAATCACCATTTTTATGAAATCTTTAGGTAACCGGACGAGTGTTCAGGGCGGGCCGCCCGCGCCCCAAAGCGGCAGGACTCTGCGCTTAGCGGGGTATGATGGGCGCATGATCCGCACCTACCAGGGCGTGCGCCCCGTCGTTCCCGCAAGCTGCTATGTCGACTTCAGCGCTCAGTTGATCGGGGACGTGATCCTGGGCGAGCAGGCCAGCGTGTGGATGAACGCCGTGGTGCGAGGCGACGTGAACTCCATCCGGATCGGCGCCCGGTCGAACGTGCAGGACTGCGCCGTGCTGCACGGGATGCGGCATGTCTACCCGGTCGTCGTCGGCGAGATGGTCACCATCGGGCACAACGCGACGGTGCATGGCTGCGTGCTCGAGGACGAGGTGCTGGTGGGGATGGGCGCGACCATCCTGAACGACGCACGGATAGGAGCCGGATCCATCATTGCGGCCGGCGCCGTCATCCCGGAGCATACGATCATCCCGCCGCGGTCGCTGGTTGCCGGCGTTCCGGGCAAGGTGCGGCGGCAGCTGGGCGGATCAGATCGCGAATTGATCTTGAAGTATGCGCGGAATTACTTGGATTATGTGGCAATCTATCTAAACGAAACCCTGCCAGGCTGAAGAAACGCCGACCGCGGAATTACCTTGCGCCGTTGCCGACGAAGGGTATCCAATGGCATCGCGTCGCTGTCTCACTTTCCGAGGTTCACAATGCTTGTCTCCACGGCCCTAAAACTGCTCGTTACGCTGTCGATTCTTGCTCCTGCCACCTGCGCCTTGGCCGACGAAATTACATCCATTTTGCCAGATGCACCGCAACAGCAGAGCAGCAAGCCGCTGAGCACGCGGCCGCAGCTGGACCCGGAGCAGGCTGCCGCAAAGGACGCCGAGGCGCTTCGTGTGAGCAAGCTCGCCATCGTGAACGGCCGCCCCTACGAGAGGCCCACCAGACACGATGTCTTCGTCGACTACTTGAAAGACAGCTATGGGCTTCCTGCCATGGCGCGATCCACTGTCAGGACGCTCTACGGAGAAGCGCGCGACAAGCCCGAGGGTTGGGGCCAGGACTTTCCCGGCTTCATGCAGCGCTTCGGCTCCAACGTCGCGATCACCGCCATCGACGGCAACGTGCGGTATGCTATGGAGGCAACTTTCCACGAAGATCTGCGCTACATCCCCTGTCACGGATGCCACGTCAAGGCGAAGATCGAAAATGCGCTTCTGGCCGAGATCACGGCCCGCCACGACTCGGACGGACACCGCTTCTTCACCCTGACTCCCACGGTTGCGGACTTTTCCGGACCCATCATCGCGCACACCATCTGGTACCCCGGCGGTCCTGACCCGCGCGCGGGCGCGGTGAGCGCCAGGCTCATCTTCGCTACCCGGGTCGGATCACATCTGTTCACGGAGTTCGTACTGGAAAGGCGCCATAAAGATCCTGAGCTTGGCAGCAAGCCAAAGGCACCGGCAGCTTCAACCAATAATTAGAGCTGCGGTGGTGGCGGAGGTGGTGGCGCAGCCTGCTGCTGCACCTTCTCCTGCTGCACCTGGGCCTTGTCCTCGTGCTTCAGCGCGTTGGCCTGGTCTTTCTGAGCCTGGGCGTTCTCACTCGCCGCCTTCTCGGCTGCCTTCTGCTCCTTGCGCTGCCCCTTCATCTGCTTCTTCGTCAACGGTGCCGTGGTTGGGGTGTTCGTTGTCGTGGTCGTCGTGGTCTGTTGAGTGGTCGAGGCAGGCGGATAGGTCGTCTGGGCGCTCCCGTGGGAACTGCACGCGATCAGCATCGCGAAGGCCACTGCGGGTGCGAAAAGCTTAGTGGTAACGGACATGTGAACTCCTCCGTGGCGAGATAGTGTTCGCCTAGTCAATCAGATGCAAGGACGCCGCGAGGCGGATGCTCTTCGCGGAGCGGCTCACGGTCCCACCGCGTAGTTCGCTAGACTGGCTCAATGTCCATGTTGAAGGCAGTACGTGGTACCCGGGACCTCTTGCCCCCGGAGACCGAGCTTTGGAATCGCGTCGAGGCGACCGCACGCGCTCTCTTCCGGCGCTACGGGTTCGGCGAGATCCGCACCCCCATCTTTGAGGCGACCGAGCTGTTTGCGCGCGGAGTAGGCGAGGAGACGGACATCGTCTCCAAGGAGATGTACACGTGGGATGACCGGGCGCGGGCGGCGAGTGAAAAGGCACAGTCCCTGACGCTGCGGCCCGAGAATACAGCCGGCGTGGTCAGGGCCTACATCGAGCACAAGCTGGGTGACGCCGGCAATCTGCAGAAGCTGTTTTATATTGGGCCACAATTCCGGCGCGAGCGCCCGCAGCGCGGCCGCTACCGGCAGTTCTGGCAGATTGGCGTGGAGGTGATGGGCCCCGTCAGCGCCGGCGCAGAGAGCCCCATCCGGGATGCCGAGGTGCTGGAGATGCTCGCCTCGCTGCTGGATGAGCTAGGCATCAAGGGCTGGCGGCTGGAGCTGAACTCCGTGGGTTCGGCTACGGACCGGCCGCGCTATGTAGCCGCGCTCAGGGAGGCACTGGCGCCCATAAAGCATCGCCTGTGCGAGGACAACCAGCGGCGCGCCGATACCAATCCGCTGCGGGTGCTGGACTCCAAGGACCCCAACGACCAGGCACTCATCGACTCGCTGCCGAAGATCGCAGACTACCTGGACGAGTCGAGCCGCGAGCACTTCGCGCAGGTGCTGGCGGCGCTCGAGGCATCGGGCGTGGCGTACCACGTGAATCCGCGGCTGGTACGCGGGCTCGACTACTACACCCGCACGACCTTCGAGTTTACGGTTCCCGACGGCAGCGGTCTGGGGACGCAAAATGCGCTGCTGGGCGGAGGACGCTACGACGGCCTGAGCGAGATGCTGGGCGGCCCGAAGGCACCGGGGATCGGGTTTGCCATCGGCGAGGACCGGTTGATCCTGACCCTGCAGGCCATGGCGGGGGAGAAGCCCGGCGGCAAGCTGGATGCGTACATTGCGCCGATCGGCCTGGCCGCCAATGCACCGGCGCTGGCGCTGGCGCGTGATCTGCGCCGTAACGGTCTGGCGGTGGAGGTGGGCGATGGCAGCTTTCGGGTGAAGAAGTCGTTCGATGCAGCCGACCGGGTGGCGCGCCATATTGTGCTGCTTGGAGACGATGAGATAGCCAGCGGGAGGGTTAAGGTGAAGAACTTTGCGACGGGATTACAGACCGAAGTTGAGTTAGCCGGTCTGGGAAGCCATCTGGGCCAATGAGCGCGTCAGAGGGCATACTGCTGGCAGTCGAGACGGGAGTGACCGCCGCTGAATTCCAGCGCTTGCTGCTGGAGTCCGGGTTGGCGCCGCGACGGCCCACGGATGATCTGGAGCGGCTGGATCGAATGCTGCGCGGAGCAAATCTGACGGTGACGGCCAGGCTGGACGGGAAGCTGGTGGGTATCGCACGGTCGGTGACGGACTTCTCCTACTGCTGCTATCTATCGGACCTGGCGGTGAGTGAGTGGGTGCAGAAACAAGGTATCGGGCAGGCTTTGATCGAACGTACCCGCGCGGAGGTTGGTCCGGAGGTCACGGTGCTGCTGAGTTCGGCGCCGGCGGCGGTGGGCTTTTACGAGGCCATCGGGATGCCGCGGCTGCCAGATGCCTTTCATTACCGGCGGACGCGGTAAGCGGCAGCAGCGGACAGCTATGATTGAAGCCATCGAGGATCGAATGGAGTATCAGATCGAATTCGAAGGCGAAGAAGATGGGCGGTGGAATCGCGGAGATCGCCGAACTTCCGGGAGCTATGGCCTGCTGCGCGTCTCGCCTGGAGGCGGAATCGAAGGTGAAGGCGATTGCCCTGCGAATCCTTGCCGACCGTTTGGACCGGGAACAGATCATCATGGACCATGTGCAGTTCGCGGCGTCGTGAGTCAGTAGCCAAGCTCGAAGGTGCGCAAGGTCCTGAAGGCGCTTCACCATGTCGGCTGGCAGGATGACACGCGCGTGAGTAACGCCCCACCGGCAGCTTGTCCGCGAGGGTTATCAAGATTACCTGGGCGTTTCACGACGGTGAAGAGATAGGCCCACGCATGTTGGGCACGCATCGCGAGGAACACGGGCTTGAAGCCCGGCGATGTCTAACGGGTGGCAAGTCAGACTGCAAGGGATGGATGTTCTACTTTATGCTCCAGCAGGCGCAAGAGCGCGAACTCCTCATCGCGAAGCGTGATCAACTGCTTATCCATCTCCTTCGCAACCTCCTTTGCCACTGCCGCCTCGACTTCTTTGAGCATCTGGCCGTTCATGTAGCGGGCCAGGACCTCGGGATGGATGTAGCACTTGCGGCACACTGACGGGGTGTTGCCAAGGCGCTCAGCGACCGCCTTGATCGCTTCGACCACATTTTTCTTGGCCTGGCTCTGCGACTCGTAGGGCTCAAACTCCCGTAGCATCATGGCGGCGAGCACCGAGCCGGCCCAGGTCCGGAAATCCTTCGCGGTGAAATGCTGGCCCGTAATCTGGTGAAGGTACTCGTTGACGTCCGCCGAGTCGACGCCGTGGCGGTCGCCCTGCTCATCCAGATACTGGAACAGCTCGTGACCGGGAAGGTCCTGGCAGCGCTTAACGATTGCAGCCAGGCGGCGATTCTGCACATCGATCGTGTGGTGAACACCGCTCTTGCCGGCGAAATCGAAGGTGACCGTGGCGCCGTGGACGCGGGCGTGCCGCGTGCGCATGGTGGTGAGGCCGTACGATTTGTTCTCGCGGGCGTACTCCTCGTTGCCGACGCGGATGAAGGTGGTCTCCATCAGGCGGACAAGCGTAGCGAGGACCTTCTCGCGCGGCAGTCCGGGCAGGGCGAGGTCGTGGTCAACTCGCTTGCGGATGGTCGGCAGCGCATCACCGAAGGCCAGCATGTGCTCGTACTTGGTCTCGTCGCGAACTTCGCGCCAGCGCGGATGATAGCGGCTCTGCTTGCGGCCGCGAGCGTCGCGCCCGGTGGCCTGAAGGTGGCCGTTCGACAACGGACAGACCCAGACATCGTTCCACGCCGGCGGGATGACGAGGGATCGAATCCGCTTGAGCGTCTCTTCATCTCGCAGCGGCTTGCCCTCGGGGTCGACGTAGCGAAAGCTCTTGCCGCGGCGCAGGCGCTGGATTCCGGGCTTGCGGTCGGAGACGTAGCGGAGACCCGCGATCTTCGCGCTCTGGACGGGATCGGGAACGATCTCTGCCGGCGTTGCGGTCTTCCGGCGGGGGATCTTCCGGGCGATCATCTGGCGTTGGATGCGTGAGTGGCGGTACCCGTTCACCCATGCTTGCCTATCACTTACACCGCGCACCAGGGAACTTCGTACAATAGGAAGATTGTGACACTCGACTTTTTAGGCCATCTGCAGCGCACCCACATGTGCGGGGAACTGCGCGCGAGCAACTCCGGCGAAGATGTGATCGTCATGGGCTGGGTGAACCGGCGGCGGGACCACGGCAACCTGATCTTCCTTGACGTCCGGGATCGCTCCGGGATCACGCAGGTCGTGTTGGACAAGGAGATCTCCGCGGCGGCCCACGCCAAGGCCGAGGCGGCGCGGCCGGAGTTCGTCGTGGTTGCAACAGGCAAGGTGCGGCGGCGCGCGCAGGGCCTCGAAAATCCCAAGATGGACACCGGCGAGATCGAGGTGGCGGCACAGGAACTTCTGCTGCTGAGCGATGCCAAGACCCCTCCCTTCTCGCCCGCGGAAGACGCAATCGCCAACGAAGAGGTGCGCCTGAAGTATCGCTACCTTGACCTGCGGCGGGTGGAGATGCAGCGCAATTTCCGTCTGCGGCACGAGGTGACGCGGGCCATTCGCAACAATCTCTCAGACGCGGGATTTCTAGAGATCGAGACGCCCTTCATGACGCGCTCAACCCCCGAAGGGGCACGAGACTACCTGGTGCCAAGCCGGGTGCACGCGGGGCAGTTCTACGCCCTGCCGCAATCGCCGCAGATCTTCAAGCAGATCCTGATGGTGTCGGGCTTCGACAAATACTTCCAGATTGCGCGCTGCTTCCGCGATGAAGATCTGCGCGCGGACCGGCAACCGGAGTTCACGCAGATCGACCTCGAGATGACGTTCCCGCAGCAGCAAGTGATCTTCAACGTGGTCGAGAGCTTCTTAACGGCGGCGTTCCGCGCGGGCGGGATCGAGCTCAAGCCGCCGTTTCCGCGGATGACCTATGACGATGCCATCCGGCTGTATGGCATCGACAAACCCGACATGCGGCTGCCGGCGATGGTAGACCTGACCGCAACCCTTACGCCGGATTTGCGGCAGTCGCTGAAGATCGAGCCGGCGCTGCCCGTGATTGGATTTCTGATCCCGAAGTCGGGCGTCATGAGCGGCACCCAGCGGCGTTCGCTGGTGGACGAGATCCGCAGGTTCTTCGGGGATTGCGGGCTGGATTACCTGGACGTGGCGCGCCTCAAGACCAATCCAGAGTTCGCCCCGCTGGCGGAGAACATCCAGAACGTCTTCGCGGCTGCAACCGGCGGGGAGTGGGGGATCAATCCTTCGAGCAGCGAAGAACTTACGATCGTGATCACGCCCAAGCTGGGCACACCAGCGAAGTGGAACTTCGACCCGCAATGGATCTACAAGAAGGTGGGTGCGCTGCGGCTGGAGCTGGCGCGGAAGTTTGCTGACAAGCATGGCCTGCATACTCAGACAGGATCGGCGAATGACTTCAAATTTTGCTGGGTTACGGACTTTCCGATGTATGAGTGGGACGAGGAGGCAAAGCTGTGGCAGGCGGCGCACCATCCCTTTACGTCGCCGCACGAGGATGATATTCGGGCGGGGCGGCTGACCTCGGACAAGGGTGCCGTGCGGGCGTTGGCATACGACATCGTGTTGAACGGGACGGAGCTGGGCTCGGGCTCAATCCGCATCCATCGCAAGGATGTACAGGCTGAAATATTTCGCTCGCTGGGGATGAACGAAGAGGAGCAGAAAGCGCGCTTCGGGTTCTTCCTGGATGCGCTGGAGTACGGCACGCCTCCCCATGGCGGGATCGCTCTCGGGTTGGACCGGATCGTGATGATCCTCGCCGGCGCCACCAGCCTGCGCGAGGTAATCGCGTTCCCGAAGACGGCCAAGGCAATCGATCTGATGGTGGACGCGCCTACGCCAGTGAGCGAACTGCAGCTTCGCGACTTGAACCTGCGGATTCATCAACGAAGCTGAGAGGCAGGAGCAGTACGCCGATAAAGCAGATCTTCACGGACAGAGGCCAGACATGTGCCTCGGTCTGGTTCTTATATGCGCGTCATCTGCTCTTATCCGCGCTACGCCTTTGTCGCTAGGCGGCGGCGATCGTGTCCTGCCAGGGGTCGATGACGATCTTGGTAACGGCGTCCTGCTTGTCGCGCCAGACCTTGTACATTTCGGGGACCTGCTGGATGCCGATACGGTGAGAGATGAGGAAGGACGGGTCGATGCGGCCGTCTTCGATGTACTTGAGCAGTGGAGCCATGTACTTGTGCATGTGAGTCTGGCCCATGGCCATCTTGATGCCCTTACCAAAGGCAGCGCCGAAGTTCACCTTGTCGAGCACCCCACCATAGACGCCGGGGATGGAAAGCGTGCCGCCCTTGCGCACGGACTGAATGGCCTGGCGCAGCACGAAGGGTCGATCGGTCTCCATCATAAGGGTCTGCTTCACCTTGTCGTAAGCGCCCAGCGAGGTGTCGGAGTGCGCTTCCATGCCGACCGCATCGATACAGCTGTCGGGGCCAATTCCGCCTGTGAGATCACGCAGGGCTTCAACGACGGCGACACCATCCTGGGCGTAGTCGATAGTGGTGGCCCCACAGTACTCGCGAGCCAGTTTTAGGCGCTCGGGGAAGCGATCGATGGCGATGACCTTCCCGGCGCCGAGCATGTAGGCACTGGCCATGGCGAAGAGGCCGACCGGTCCGCAGCCCCAGATCGCGACAGTATCGCCGGGCTCGATGTTGGCGTTATCCGCACCCATGTACCCGGTCGGGAAGATGTCGGACAGGAAGAGGACTTTTTCGTCGGGCAGCCCCGATTCGATCTTCAGCGGGCCGACGTCGGCGAACGGCACGCGTACGAACTGCGCCTGTCCGCCTGCGTACCCGCCATAGATGTGCGAGTAGCCGAAGAGGGCGGAGCCGGTGTAGCCATACATGGCCTCCGCGATGCGCGCGTTCGGATTGGTGTTGTCGCAGGCCGACCAGAGCTGCTTTTTGCAGAAGGTGCAGGAGCCGCAGGCGATGGTAAACGGAACGACGACGCGGTCGCCGCGCTTCAGCTTCTTGACCGCGGAGCCGACTTCTTCTACGACCCCCATGAACTCATGGCCCAAGATGTCACCGGACTCCATGGTAGGGATGTACCCGTCGTAAAGGTGAAGGTCGCTGCCGCAGATGGCGGTGCGGGTGATGCGGATGATGGCATCGTGCGGGTTAATGATCTCGGGGTCGGCAACCGTGTGAACCTCAATGCTTCCACTTCCCATCCAGCAGACTGCTTTCATAACTTTGTTCCTTTTCCTTACCACGCGTTCGAGGGGGCTTGCGCATTGCGTTGAGCTGCTGTCAGGCGACTTCGCTGGTGCCGGGCGGGGTGGGGTTGGTTTCGCCGTACATCCACTCCTTGATGCCGCCGGAGATGCCACGGGGACCGTGCGGCTGGCCTTTAACGGAAGGGATCTCGCCGGTCTCAGCGAGTTCCTTGAAGTGACGCAGATTTTCGATGACCGTCTGGCTGGGGCTCCGCTTGGCGAACGCCGCGGCGGCGTTGGCGAGCTTGCCGATCTCAAACTGCTGGGTAAGCGTGACGACCGTCCCGCGGCCGTCGCGTCGCGCAGCGAAAGTCACTTCACCGCTTTGCTTGATGTCGCCGTGAACGGATTGCCAGGCAAGCTTCTGACCTGGGTTGTCTTCGACGATCTGGCTGTCAAACTCGACCCGTTTCCCGTCCTGCTCTTCCGGGTTGCCCATAACCCAGTGGCTGAGGGTAGGAGAGATGGGTGTCACGGAGACAACGTGCTCCTGCCACTTGGGAAAGAGGGTGACGTCGCTCCAGAGCTGATAGAGCGTCTCTGGCTCAGCGAGGATCGTTTGACGGGCGTGCGCGTAAACCATGCCGTCTTTGGAGTCCCTCGGCAGCGGCTGGTAGTGATCACCGGGCTGTTTCGCGTCAGGCAGCGTGGTGAAGGTCGTTGGTGCTGTGTTGACCGCAGTATCTACGGCTGTGGGCATCGGGCTGCTCCTCCTGAAAACCGATTTACGAAGACGATTGCGCACGGTAGAGCGCGACAGACAGGTACATGGATGAGCCGAGGGCGCGGTACGTCGCCTGCAACGAAAAGTGCTGCCGCGAGAGATGCGGGCGAGGACGGAAGGAGTCGAACGAATTATTCAGCGCGCCGGCGCAGAGCAGACTCTGGCTGGACGGGCAGCGGGGCAAAAGCCGGCGGGCGCATCCGCGGCGGCAGGTGATTGTTGCGGACGGGAAGCTGCGGCGCCAATGGTTGCTGCAGGGTGACAATGAGAGCCGTGGCCGGAACGTCGCCGGTGCAGAGATAACTGTGGGTAGTATTCGCGTCGAAGTAGGCCGCATCACCCGCGCTGACATGATGGGTCGTCTCGCCGTGCTGGATGTCGAGATCGCCGGACAGCACGTAAAGGAACTCGGCGCCGACGTGCTGGTGCGCGCGGAGGTCGCGGTCATGCTTGTGAGGGAGGAACTCGGCAAAGTAGGGATCAAGTTGCCGATCGGGAACCAGATACCCGAGGCTCTCGAAGTAATAGGTGGGATCGGCAACACCCGTCTGCGGCAGGCGCACACGGCCGTTGCTCCGGTGGACGCGAAACAGGGTAACGGGCTCCGGATCGAAGAAGTAACTTAGATCCTTGGAGAAGACCATCGCGATGCGGGCCAGATTACGCAGCGTGGGAACGACCCGGCCCGTCTCCAGCTGGGAGAGAAAGCTGGCAGAGAGGCCCGTATGACGGCCAAGCTCGACGAGGCCCATCGACTTTTTGAGCCGCAGGTACTTGATGCGTTCGCCGATTCGCTTTTCGGAGATCACGTTCTCAGCGGCTTCGCCGTCAATGGAGAGGGTGCTGACCTCGCGCGGCGGTTCAGGCAGCGGGTGGGCTTGTTCGGTGGGTGGGAAGGCAGTCTTGGTCGCCGGCTTCTTCATGATATGAACAAAGATGTTCAGGGCGCACACACAGTTGTACGCCTGGCAAGAAATTTCCGGTCGGGAGTCTTCGTGGTGGCGGGCGAAGAGAAGGCAATTGGACCCGCACATGGGATACGAATGCTAGGCTGATCCTGGATGTCTGAATTTCGACGTGATGTGGCGCGACCGGGCTTACGAGCGAGCGGGCGGTTGTCCGCCGCGCTGGCCGGGGGGATCTTGCTGACGGTCGGGTGTGCGAGCCCCGGCGTGCCGCGTGCACCCTCGTTGCGCCTGCCGGAAATGGCGGAGAAGCTCACCGCCGCGCGGGTGGGCGGGGATGTAACGCTCACTTGGATGACCTCAGGGAATACGACGGATGGGGCAAAGATTCGCGGCAGCGTCACGGCGGTGGTATGCCGCGAGCGCGGCAAGGAAGCCTGCGCAGAGGTGCTGCGGAAGGTGGTGGCGCCAGGTGCGGCGAGCGCGACCGAGACACTGCCGCCTGAGGAGCGCTCCGGGGCTTTGCGACTGCTCGCCTACCGCGTGGAGCTTCTGAACGAGCGCGGGCGCTCTGCAGGCAAGTCCGATGAGGTATTTGTGCTGGGCGGCGCAGCACCGGAGCCGGTGGGACCGCTTAGCCTGACCGCCGAGCGTGAGGCCGTGTTGGTCCGCTGGAAACCTGCACCCTTTGCAGGTGGGCGGGGAGCCATGATGGAGCTGAAACGGACGCTTACGGCGACGGCCGCGGGGGCGCTGCATTCGGCTCAGCCGACGAGCGCGGAGGCGCGTAGAGCGCCCAGGACGTCCAGACCGGGAATGGCAGGTACGGCGGGGGCAAGTGCGGGTAAAAGCCCCTCGCGAGAGGTGACGTTGATCGCCGAGGCCCGCGCTGGCGAAGACCCCGGCGGCACAGTGGACAGCGGAGTACGCGATCAGAACAGCTACGTGTACGTAGCGCAGCGTGTGGCCAAGGTAACACTTGAAGGACACGAACTGGAGTTGCGTGGGATCTCGTCGCCGCCGACCAACTTTGTCTACCGAGATACCTTCCCGCCGCGAGCTCCGGTGGGTCTGGTGTCGGTGCCTGGTGGCGGCTTCGAGGCCGCCCCATCGATCGACCTCTCGTGGGAGACGAACCCGGAGGATGATGTAGTCGGATATAACGTGTACCGGCGTGAAGGCGGTGGGGCGTTTGTGCGGTTGACTGCCGAGCCGGTGGCGGGAGCGGCGTATCGCGACCTCAAGGTTGAGGCCGGGCGCGAGTACACCTATCGCGTGACAGCACTCGACCAGCGGCACAACGAGAGCGCGCCCAGCAACGAGGTTCGTGAAAGTCTGAGAAAGTAGAAGTCTGGCTGTAGAAAGCCTCATAGGAGATCAACCAGGAATGCGGTATGCAAAGATCAGCACGACAGATGGGTCGGCGTATGTGACGGTGGAGGAGCGCGACGGAGTGCTTTGGGCGGTCGCGGCGATGGCGGTACCGGAGGAGGACGCGGTGGCGGCGGTGTGGGGTGCGGGCAACTTTGCGGCGGGGCCGCTCCAGTCCTTCACGCTGCTTGCCCCCGTGCGGCCGTCGAAGATTGTCTGCGTAGGCAGAAACTACCGCGACCACGCGGCGGAGCTGGGGAACGAAGTTCCCAAGGAGCCGCTGATCTTTTTGAAGCCGCCCTCGTCGCTGCTGGCTCCGGAGGGCGTGGTGGTGATGCCAGGGCTGTCGAAGCGGATTGACTTCGAGGGCGAACTGGCGATCGTGGTGGGCAAACGGTGCCGAAACCTGGGGACGAACGAGGATGTGAAGCCGTATATCAGGGGCTATGTGCTGGCCAACGATGTGACGGCACGCGATCTGCAGAAGGCCGATGGGCAGTGGACGCGGGGCAAAGGTTTCGATACGTTCTGCCCGGTAGGGCCGGTGGTTTCGGACGAGATCGACCCAGCGTTCGGTGAGCCTGTGACGGTGACCACGCGGCTGAATGGCGAAGTGAAGCAGCATGGCTCTACGGCCGACTTCATCTTTCCGATCCCCGAGCTTTTACGCTACATCACATCGTTCATGACGCTGGAGCCAGGTGACATCATTCCGACCGGGACGCCGGCGGGGGTAGGACCGATGCAGGCCGGGGACACGGTCGAGGTGGAGATCGCCGGGCTGGGTGTGCTGCGCAACCGGCTGGCGGCGGAGTAGCCGCAAGTGAAGGTCGAATGGCTGCTAGGGCTAGCACGCTAGCCGCGAGCGCTAAAATGGCATCTTAAGAGGTAGAGGAACAGACAATGCCGACGCTGTTAGAACAACTCCGAAACATGACGATCGTGGTGGCCGATTCGGGCGACATCAACTCGATCAAGAAGTTCAAGCCGCAGGATTCGACTACCAATCCTTCGCTGATCGCGGCGGCGTCCGAGATGCCGGAGTACGAGTCGATTGTGGACGACGTGTTGAAGACGGCTCGCAAGGAAGCTGGCGACGGCGCGAGCGACAAGGACGTTGCGGCCTATGCCTTCAAGACGTTGGCGGTGGCCTTCGGGCGCAAGATACTGGACATAGTTCCGGGACGGGTCTCAACCGAGGTGGACGCCCGCCTGTCATACGATACGGCCAAGACGATGGACCAGGCGCACGACATCATTGATCAATACGATAAAGCGGGCATCTCGCGGGATCGCGTGCTGATCAAGATCGCCTCCACATGGGACGGGATCAAGGCGGCAGAGCAGCTGGAAAAGGAAGGCATCCACTGCAACCTGACGCTGCTCTTCGGGCTGCACCAGGCGATTGCCTGCGCGGAAGCGAAGGTCACGCTGATCTCGCCGTTCGTAGGGCGCATTCTGGACTGGTACAAGAAAGACACGGGCAAAGATTACACCGGAGTCGACGACCCCGGTGTGCAGAGCGTCACGACGATTTACAACTACTACAAGAAGTTCGATTACAAGACCGTGGTGATGGGGGCGAGCTTCCGCAACATCGGCGAGATCAAGGAGCTCGCGGGCTGCGACCTGCTGACCATTGCGCCGAAGCTGCTGGAAGAGCTTGATTCTACGGAAGGCGAGCTGCCAAGGAAGCTCGATCCGGCAAAGTCAAAGGACATGGAGATCAAGAAACTGACGATCGACAAAGAGACCTTCGAGAAGATGCATGCCGAAGACCGGATGGCGCACGACAAGCTGAAGGAAGGGATCGAAGGCTTCTCAAAGGCGCTCGAGGAGCTGGAACAGTTGCTGGCCAAGCGGCTGAGTGAAATGCCGAAGTAAGCTAGGATGGACCCGGACGATAAAGGGGAGCCCGGATGGGGCTCCCCTTCTCATTTGTGCGTACCGCGCTTTTACTTGCTGCGCACGGCGATGACCTCGATCTCGAGCAGCGCCCACGGAGCGGCGAGCGCGGCAACCTGGAAGGCGGAGCGCGCGGGCTTGTTGGGCTGATCGGCGGTACCGAAGTACTTCACGTACTCGGACTGCATCCCGGCAAAGTCGAGCTTGCCGGTCTTAGGGTCGGGGCCGAGGAAAACTGTCATCTTGACGACATCTTTCATGTCGAGGCCCTGCTCCTTGAGCGCGGCCTGGATCTTGGCAAAGACGCTGGCGGCCTGCGCCTTGGTGTCTCCGTAGTCCGCGGCCGTGCCCTTAGCGGCGTCGGCCGGGGTGACCGGGCTGGCTAGCTGGCCGCTGAGGTAGTAGGTATCGCCGGCCCAGACGCCGGTCGCAATGGCTGCCTTCTCAGTCTGGATGTGCTTCACTGCCACCTGCGCCGGCGCGGCGGTTGCAGCCGCGAACAACGCAACCGCCATGACTATCACTTTCGTGCTCTTCATCGAAGATTCTCCGTGGACGTTGCGTTTGAGTGGAAAGAGCTAAGCGGACACCGGGCCGGACGTGACCTGGGTGAGCTTTGCGGCTTTGGCCTGGTCGGCGACCTGCTGGACGGCGCGTAAGGCGCTGAGAGCCGCTCCCTCTTGCCAGGCCACGATGTGGCTGACATGGTCGCCGGCGAAGACGATGCGGCCGTCGGGTTTGCACAGTGTTTCGTAGCCAAGATTGGTCTGGGTCCGCGCCGCTCCAGGATTGCGCGCCTGGCCGGTCTGGCGCGTGACGGCTACGCCGGGGGCGCCGCCGGGGCTGGAGGCGCTGAGTGCACCGTTGGTGCCGGAGGTCTCGTGCGGGCCGCGGCTGGGTTCAGGGCCGTAGCTGCGTATCCAAGAGCCCTCGTTGTACGGGACCCTGCCCCAGCCGACGTACATTGGCTTTTCGAGCTCCTTGCCGTGTCCGGGGTGCAGCCGCTCGATGGACTTGCGGCTCTCTTCAAACTTCTCGGGAATGGGCAGCTTGCCGAACGGCTGGTTCGTCTCGTCGGTGTAGCCGCTGACCACCACGCCGCGCTGGGAAAACAGGCCGGCGGAGGGAAACCAGATGGGACTACAGCCGGTGTTCACAAACTCCAGGCCGCCGTAGATGTTGTAATCCTGCTCCCAGAAGCGCCGGCTCTCCCAGGCGACCTTGTAGGCTGAGGCGTAGGTGCATTCTGCGATGACCTTCTTGTAGGGAGCGTCGAAGTCGTTGGGAATGTTGCGCAGGATGGTGAGCGGCATCGCGCAGATGCAGTAGTCGGCGGCCAGTGATTTCTCAACGCCTTTTTGCTTGTAAGCGATCCTGACGCCCTTGGCGGTCTTGCGGATTTCGGTCACGGGCGCGCCGTACTGGACGATGTCGCCGAGGGATTTGGCGAAGGCGAATGGAATGCGGTCCATACCGCCGACCGGCTGGAACATGGTCGCCTGCATGTCGAACTGCTGGTCGAACATGATGCCCTGCCAGAAGTTGCAGTCGAGCAGCGTGTGCATGTCAAGCGGCTGGCTGAGAACTCCGGTCTCGTCTCCGGCGCCGGCCATCTTCGCGTAGCCTGCACGATCGCTGCCGTTGTACTTGCCGGCTTCGTCGAGCGAGCCGTAAATGCGAAGGAAGCTGAGCATCCGGTCGCGATCTTCTTTGGTGATCTCCTGGTCCAGGCCACCTTGCTGCAGGCACTTGCCGAGCAACTCGCTCACATGGCCGCGGGTATCGTTTACGGCCTGGCGCATAACGACAGGTTTGCCACCATAGGCTGCGTCATTCTGGAGGAAGGCGGAGTTCGTCATGTTGACCTCCACCTGCAGTTCAACGCCGAGCTTTCTGCAGTAGCCGAGGATGGTCGGATGGATGGAGGGCAGGCGGGCCGGGCCGAAGTTCTGGTAGTGGTCTTCGTCCCAGGTACAGGTCTGGGTTGCGCCATCGCTGAAGACGACCTTGTCCCCGCCGCGCACCGTCCAGTTGCGTCCGCCGGGCCGCTCTCGGGCTTCAAGAAGCGTCGTTTCATAGCCCAAAGCGCACAGTTCGTAGGCCGACACCAACCCCGCGATGCCGCCGCCGAGCACGACCACCTTGATGCCCTTGCCTGACCCTGGCGCCGCACTCAGCGGCTCCGCGCCTGCCGATGCCGGCGCCATGAAGCCCATGCCCTGCATGGCCAGGAATGCCGCGCCGTAGCCTCCGGCCTGGCCCACCCGCGTAAGAAAGTCGCGCCTCGTCAAACCCATAGATCCAAACCCTCCATTGCATGTGCGGAAGCGTGGAACGGATAGGTGCTACTCAGGCAGCCTGATAGAGGTCACGCATGGAAAAGAGACGGCGATGCGCCCGCGTCCTTCGTGGCCAAGCTAGAGGAGAGCACCAACTGGTTTTTCCGATATTGCCTTCACTCTAACCCAGATGAAGCACTTTGGCACAGCGAAAGTTCACTGCGACGAGGACTGGCCTGCGGCCTGAGCCGGACGCACGGCTTCGAAGATGACGAAGTAGTCCTGGCCGTCCTTCTTGGTGAAGTCGTATTTGGCGACTTTGCGGAAGCCGGCCTCCGCCATCTCCTTTTCGAGGATCGGTTGCGGAAGACCATGGTCGGTGCCGCTGCCATTGCCATTGCGATCGATGACGCCGACGCGCGCGCCGGGCCTGAGCGACTCGCGAAGCTGCCGCATGAATGGAACGGGATGCGCGATCTCGTGGTAGACCTTCAGCATCAGCACGGCGTCGACGCTGCCGGACGGCAGCTTTGCATCGTCCGGCACACCGAGGATGGGGTGCACGTTGCCGAGTTGTTCCTTCCTGCTGCGCTCATTGATGTAGTGGATGGCGTCGGGGTTGATGTCTTCCGCGAAGACGGTGCCGGAGGGGCCTACGCGGCGCGCGGCGCGCACGGTAAACCAGCCGGAGCCCGCGCCGATATCGGCAACGCTGCGGCCGGGCTGGATGTGCAGCAGGTCCATGACGCGGTCGATCTCAAGATTCTTGTCGCGGTCCGGTGTCTCGAAGATGGAGAGGTCGCCTGAGTAGGGGGTGCTGGTGGGGCGCTGAGGCTCGGTCTGCGCGGCGAGGGGCGAGGAGAGAACGAAGGAGCCGGCAAAGATCCACGCGATCAGTTTCCCGGCCACTTGCCTGCGGCTGCATAGGAGGCGCTTGCTCATTCTTCCAGCATCCGCCAAATCCCGGGAGCCCGCAACCTATGATGGTTTTGCGCTTCAATCTTTGCCGACCTATGCGATCCGATCGAACCCGGCAGTCAAACCCGCACCTGCGCTTCTACCTGACTTCGGCGGCGGTGGGGGCGCTGAGCTGCGCGGTGATCCTGTTGCTACTTACGCTGATGGATCAGCGGCTGGACCGGCCCGAGGTGCTGCGTTTCGATCTGCTGATGCAGGACAAGATTCACGGGCTGACAAACCCGCACCTGACGCGGGTGATGTTGGCGCTTACGTGGCTGGGATCGATCAAGATCTTCGCGACGGCGCTGGCCATCGCGATCGTCTACCTGGTGCGGCGCGATGGGCGCCACGCGGCGGCGCTGCTGGGCGGGGCGATTTCAGGCGCGTTTGTGCTGAACGAGATGCTGAAGGAGCACTTCCATCGCGCGCGGCCGCTGGTGTCGTGGTCGATCGGGGACGAGCATACGTTCTCGTTTCCCAGCGGCCATTCGCTGTTTGCGGTGGTGTTCTACGGAACGCTGGCTTACGTGGCGCTGCATCGCCGGACATCGACGCGGAGGCGCTTCGGGATCCTGCTGCCGGCGAAGCTGATGCCATTGGGGATCGGGCTGAGCCGGATCTACCTGGGGATGCACTACCCCACGGATGTGCTGGCGGGCTTTCTCACTGGCGCGCTTTGGCTGGCGGCGGTGGTGGCGATTGACAGGGCGTGGCACGTGCTGGCGCGAACGTAAGCCCGGATGCTGGAAATGTCTGATTGGTAACGAATTTGCGTTTGAGTTTTAGTGGGAAAAAGTGGGCGTGGTGGAGGCGGAGTGTTCCACGTGGAACACTCGTTTTGCTGAGGTTTTGGCGGTATTGGGATGGGGTCGGGGACTTGGGCGCGGAAGAGCGTTCGTTGATGATGGTGGTTTTGTGGCTCGAGATGGAAGGTGGTGTGGATGTCGTGGAGAGTTGCAGCATGTTGTTCAGGCTGAGGGCTCAGGCGCGCGCAGAGCCCAGCCGTCTTCGGCCTTGAGGTAGCGCTCGCAGCGGCCGGGGCGGAAGCGCTTACCGTTCCACTCCATCTGCTGGACGTCGATGGTGGCTGGCGAGGCTGCGATGCGGATGAGGTTCCAGGCGTTGGCCTCGCCGCGGGTGCGGGTGGAGACGGCGGTGCCAGCCTGGGCCATGACGGCGCTGTAGCCCTCGAGACGATAGCGGGCGCTGGTGGCGAGGGTGAGGCCGGCGTGCAGGTGGCCGGAGAGGAAGAGGTCTACCCGGCAGCGGGCGAACTCCTTCATGGCGGCGGTGGAGCGGCCTACGAGCGCGTGCTTGTGGTCGTGCTCGGCGAGGTCGATGGGGTGGTGCATGACGACGATGCGGGCGGCGGTTGGCTGGGCGCGCTCGAACTGGTCGCAGACGGTCTTCATCTGGCGGACGTTGATGCGGCCGTTCTTGACCGAGCCGATGCGGACTGTGTTGATGCCGGCGACGGCGATCTCGGGGTCCCCGTAGAAGGGCGAGAGGTCGCCGGTGATGTAGCGTTTGTAGCGGGCTAATGGGCGCAGCGCACGCTCCAGCAGGTTGGTGGCGGAGACATCGTGGTTGCCGGGCACGACGATACGCGGCACCCGCGGCAGCTGGCGCAGGAAGGCGCGGGCAGCGCGGAACTGCTTCTTGCGGGCGCGCTGTGTGAGGTCGCCGGAGACGACGACGAAGTCCGGCCGGGCGTTGCGCACCGACTCGATCAGGCCGGCGACGATCTCGGGGTCTTCGCGCCCGAAGTGCACGTCCGAGATGTGGGCCAGGGTCTTCATGGGTGGTCCGGGGGCGCCTGGGGGGCGGGGCAGAGTACGCAGAGCGCGCCGGGAAGGATGCGGTAGCGCAGGGGGCTGGCGAGGAGCTTGACCTCGCCATCGAGCGACACGCGCGAACGGCGGCGGCGGACGGTGATGGTGAGCTGATCGACGAGCAGTTCTTCGTACTCGGGGACCTGGCGAACCCTGCCGAGGAGTGCGGCGAGGGCCATGCGCAGCGTGCCGGCACGGCCGATGCCGTGGGCCAGGTAGACGGAGAGCTTGCCGCCGTCGAGGCGCTCGCGCCGGGCGATGCGCGAGCCCTGGAGGCAGTACTCGTTGTTGCCGATGAAGATGAAGGGCGTGCGGCGGCGGACGGGCGCGCCGTTGACCTGCACTTCCACGTTCATGCGGCGGAAGTGGATGAAGGAACGGACCGAGGCGACGACGAGCGAAAGCCAGCGGTTCCAGCCTGTGCGCTTCATGCGCTCGCGCTCAAGCACCATGGCGGGGTAGGCGCCGAGGCTGGAGTTGTTGACGAAGATGCGGCCGTTGACCTCGCCGGCGTCGACGGAGCGGGCGGTATCGCCGGCGGCGACGGCGACGGCGGCCTCAAGATCCGGCGGCAGGCCGAGATCCTTGGCGAAGTGGTTGAGAGTGCCGACGGGCAGGACGCCCATGCGGCGGGAGGTGTTGGCGACGGCGCGGGCGACGCAATTCACGGTGCCGTCGCCGCCGGCGGCGATGAAGGCGACGTCCTGGGGCTCGCTGCGGGCGAGTGCGGCGAGGTCGAGCTCAGCGGAGAGGTGGCTGATGGCGCTCTCGCAGCCGTGCCGGGCAAAGCTGGCGGCCAGGCTGGCGGCGTCTTCTCCGGCACCGCCGCCGGACTTCTGATTCAGGAAGATCCTGACGCGCTTGCCCATGAAGTTCTCGGATGCCTCTCTGGTGTTCGATGCATAGTGGTTGGATGTAGAAGGCGAGATCGATGCCGGGCTGGCAGGGCGGGATTTCGCATCAGACTAGTGCGCAGCAGACGTGTGCAACCAAGAGGATAAGACCATGGCATGGCGACTGAAGCGTCATAAGTCCGCCGCGGGCGCAGAGCAGGAACAGGGGCCGGACCACCAGAAGCACCTCTCGCGGCCCTCCGCGGAGGAGATCTACAAGCAGGTGGCGACCAACGCGCGGCAGGAGCTGAAACGGTCCAGTGTGTCGCTGGCGCTGTCGGGCTTCGGGGGCGGGACGTTCATGGGCTTGTCGGCGCTGGGCACGGCGCTGGCGCTGGCGCTGCTGCCGCACACCCCTGGGACCACGGTGATCTCGCGGATGTTTTACCCGCTGGGGTTCATCGTGGTGATCATCGGGCGCTCGCAGTTGTTTACGGAAAACACGCTGTACCCGGTGGCGCTGGTGCTGGCGGAGAAGAAGGAGTTCTGGAACACGATGCGGCTGTGGGCGGTGGTGCTGCCCTCGAACGTCTTGGGCGCGTTCGCATTCGCAGCGCTGGCCTCGTTGACGCCGGCGCTGAGCTCTCCGGTGCTGCAGTCGCTGGCGCAACTGGGCGTGGATGCGATTGCGCACCCGCCGGCGACGGTGTTCTGGACGGGGGTGATGGGCGGGTGGATCATCGCGCTGGCGGCGTGGCTGGTGTCAGGGTCGCACTCGATTACGGGCTCGGTGATGATTATCTGGCTGCTGACGTTCATCGTCGGCCTGGGCAACTTCGCGCACTGCATTGCGACCTCGGGTGAGGTGTTTATCACGATCCTGACGCGGCAGGCGCCATGGAGCGCGTACCCGCACTGGTTTATCCCAGCGGTGCTGGGAAACATCTGCGGAGGCGTAGGGATGGTGACGATTCTGGAGTACGGGCAGGTGATCTACGGCAACAGTGCCTTGGCGGAAGAGGCAGGCGCGGAGAAGGAAGCGGCGGTGTGAGGCTGGCGCCGGAGGAACAGAGGCTTAGTACGAGAGGAACTCGTTGGAGCCGCGGCGCAAACGGAGGCCGGCGATGCCGAAGAACAACGCGAGAGCGTAGGTAATGGCGTTCCAGTAGACCATGGGGCGCGCCCAGCCGGGGGAGTAGGTGGCGTCCTGCCCGGACCAGATGAGCATGAGGGTGCCGACGATGAGGCATTGGAAGCAGATGACCAGGAAGAGCTGTCCGCGGCGGCGGCGGCGGTCGAGAAGTTCGACCTGCTCGGGGCTTAGGTTGCGCTCTTCGACGGGGATGAGGGTGTTGGCCATGTGGGTGGGTGCTCCTGCCGTTTCAAGTTGGATGATAAATCATGACTGCGGGTTTGGAGCGGTTCGGTTTTCAAGACAGCGAATACGCGCAGAATGACAGACCGATCGGGCTGCAGCAGACAGCGGACCGGACATTTCCGATGACGGAGGACGAGGCTAGATGAAGGCGACGGACTGGATGCCGGCGACGTCGAAACGCTTGCGGCAGCGGATGTTTTTGCAGCCGACGAGGTCGTCGCGGCGGACCATGTAGGACTGGGCCTTGGCGAAGCGGGCGCGGTCGCGTTCGTCGGCGCCGCGGCCGAGCTGGGCCTTTTTGCGGCGCACGAGCCAACCGAGCTGGTACTCCCCCTGCTGGCCGCAGTGCGGACAGGTCATGGTGTGGGTACGGGTCTCGGGCCGTTCATCGAAAAAATCTCGCTCTTCCATCGGTGATCTCCTGAGAGAAGGGCAAGAGCCGACGGCGAGGGGGTCGCCGAACGGATGCTGTGCCCTCCGGTAGGAAGTATTGCATACTAGGGCAGGTTGTTTGAAGGGGCGGGTGCTGCGGTGCGCAAGGCGAAGAAGCGGGTGTTTTCGATTGTGAAGGCGGTGAAGGAGAACGCGCGGGCGCGGGTGGGGGTGGTGCCGGCGGAGAAGGTGCTGCCCGATCCGAAGGACAAGGCGGAGAGAAAGCCGAAGCATAAGGAAACGATGGCTGAGCTGCTGGACAAGGCGCACGCGGAGTGACGGGTGAGTGGTGAGTTCGCTCCAAGCATCGGTGTGCGAAAGGGTTTGATTTTTGGGCGGTGGAGCTTTTTCGGGTCCTTCGACTACGTTTGTCGCAAGAAGCGCGGGAAACTTCGCTCAGGACGACGGCGAGGGTGGCCAAGGGACGGATTGCTGCGCGTGTTCCAGTAAGCTGGTGGGATGAATCAGGAAGTGATGCTGGTGCTGTTCCAGGTGCTGGTGCTGGTGTTTGCGTTCAGCGTGCACGAGTGCGCGCATGCGTACGCGGCGATGCGCCTGGGCGATCCGACGGCGTACATGCTGGGGCGGGTGACGCTGAACCCGGCCAAGCATATCGATCCATGGGGGTCGATCGCGATGCCGCTGATCTCGTTGTTTTATGGGGGGATGCTGCTGGGTTGGGCGAAGCCTTGTCCGGTGACGCTGAGGAACTTCAAGCGGGTGAAGCGGGATGACATTCTGACCACGCTGGCCGGGCCGGCGAGCAACCTGGCGATGGCGGTGGGGGCGCTGGTGCTGCTGTTGATCCTGAAGCATCTGCCGGGGGCGGGGAGCGACTCGGTATTTGCGGCGATGGCGCTGGCGCGGAAGGTGCCGGTGGATACGCTGACGCTGCCGACGCTGTTTCCGCTGGCGCTGCTGCTGTATTACGCGGTGCTGACCAATGTGCTGCTGTTCGTGTTCAACCTGATTCCGATCCCGCCGCTGGACGGGAGCCGGATCATTCGATACTTCCTGCCGTACAAGGTAGAGCAGGCGTATGACCGGATTGGCGGCTTCGGGATCCTGATCGTGTTCTTCCTGGCGGGGAGGTTTATCCTGCCGATCTTCTACCTGCCGCTGCTGGGGGTGTTCGACTCGGTACTGGGGAGTATGTAGGCTTGAGGTTTGGAGTTGGTTGCGAACGATGAGTGAGTTGAGCGGAGACGGGATGAGCGGGGCGGGGCCGGGGCCGGGCGCGGCCGGGAGCAGCGGGCGGCAGCGGGTGTTGAGCGGGATGCGGCCGACGGGCAAGCTGCACCTGGGCAACTACATGGGCGCGCTTTATAACTGGGTGAAGCTGCAGGAGGAGTATGAGTGCTACTTCTTCATTGCGGATTACCACGCTCTGACGACGGATTATGCGGATACGAGCAAGTTGAAGGAGAACATCCGCGAGGTGGCGCTGGACTTCCTGGCGGCGGGGCTCGATCCGGCGAAGTGCACGATCTTCAAGCAGAGCCGGGTGCCGGCGCATTTTGAGCTGAACGATCTGCTGGCGATGATTACGCCGCTGAGCTGGCTGGAGCGGGTGCCGAGCTACAAGGATCAGCAGGAGCAGTTGAAGGAGAAGGACCTGGCGACGATCGGGTTTCTTGGCTATCCGCTGCTGCAGTCGGCGGATATCCTGATCTACCAGGCGTCGTTTGTGCCGGTGGGGCAGGACCAGGCGGCGCACGTGGAGATCACGCGGGAGATCGCGCGGCGGTTCAACTTTCTCTATCCGCGGGCGGGGGATCTGCCGGTGGAGCCGCGGAGGACGCTGCCGGAGCATATGCACAGCGTACCGGTGCTGAACCCGGTGCTGCCGGAGCCGCAGGTGCTGCTGACGCCTAGCCCGAAGCTGCCGGGGACGGACGGGCGGAAGATGTCGAAGAGCTACGGGAATACGATTCTGCTGTCGGATGGTGAGGCGGAGGTCCGGACGAAGCTGAAGACGATGGTGACGGATCCGGCGCGGGTGCGAAGAAGCGATCCGGGGAATCCGGAGGTGTGCCCGGTGTTCGACCTGCACAAGGTGTTTTCGAGCGCGGAGGTGCAGGCGGAGGCGGCGGAAGGGTGCCGGACGGCGGGGATCGGGTGCATCCAGTGCAAGGGCTGGCTGGCGGACGGAGTGGTGGCGCAGCTGCGGCCAATTCGCGAGCGGAGGAGCTACTTTGAGGCTAATTCGGGCGAGGTAGACGCGATTCTGGAGGCGGGCGCAGTGAGGGCGAATGCGCGGGCCAACCAGACGATGCGTGAGGTTCGGGTCGCGGTGGGGCTGGAGTAGCGATGGCCGAGGAGAGGATGCAAGCGGCGGATGAGAGTGCGGTGGAGGTCGAGCCGCATGCGGAGCCGTTTGTGCTGAAGCCGCTGCCGGTGGCTGAGGCTGCGCCGACGCCGGCCAAGAAGGACGCGGCCAAGGACGATGGGTCGGAGTCGCCGTTTTCCGTGACGGTGGGGCAGGTGTACGAGGGGCCGATGGACCTGCTGCTGGACTTGATCCGGCGGCAGAATATCGACATCTACGACATACCGATGGCGAAGATCACGGCGCAGTTTCTGGAGTACACACACCAGTTGCGCAACACGGACGTGGATGCGGCGGGCGAGTTTATCTATACGGCGTCGCTGCTGATCCACATCAAGAGCAAGATGCTGCTGCCGCGGGACGCCGCGACCCTGGCCGCGGGCGAGGACCTGGACCCGAGGCGCGAGCTGGTGGAACGGCTGCTCGAACACGAGCGGTTCAAGGCGGCGGCGCAGATGCTGGCGCAGAAGCAGCAGGTGGAAGAGGCGACGTGGACCAACCCGGGGATGCGGGAGTTCGAGGACGACGCGGGCGCGGAGCGGGAGATCGCGGCCGATACGGTGGACCTGGTGCGGGTGTTCCAGGAGATCCTGGCGCGGATGCGGGCGCGGCCGGTGCTGGATGTGGACGAAGAGACTGTGACCGTAGCCAGGATGATCGACTACGTGAAGCGGCGGCTGCTGATGGAGGACAGGCCGGTGAGCCTGCGCAGGATGCTGCATAATACGCACACCGAGCGGGCGCTGATCTGCATGTTCCTGGCGATGCTTGAACTGGTGAGGCTGCAGGCGGTGCTGCTGCATCAGCCGGTGGCGCTGGGCGACATCCTGATCAAGAAGGCGGAAGGTTTCGACCAGATTTTTGAGGACAGCGGGGCGGCGCGGGACGACTGGCGGTAGGCGTCAGGCGGCCTTCTCCGGGGCATGTGCGGCCAGCCAATCGGCTTCCCAGCGGTCATTTCCGAATCTACCCTTCAGCAGATTCGGAACGGAAAAGTCGGCGTCCAGACGCGGGAAGTAAATGGACTCGCCGGACGATTCTATCTGTATCTCGGAAAGATCTTCGACCGATGCAGTTCCCAGGCCCTGGGCACGTTCCGGACGAAAAAAAACGGAGTAGCCGCCGCGCATTTCCAACGTGATGAGCCGTGTCTCGGGGTCGAAGGATGCCTTGCTCACAGACAAAGGAGAGGCAGGCGAAGTGGATGTCGCGTCGTTTGCTTCATCCGCTGCCGGTTGGGTCTCCATGCATCGCCTCCCATGCTCTACAAAGAGCTAGTTGATTATCTAACAAGTAGGCAGCAATGGCACGCTCATCCGCGGGCTTGACGCCTTTGTTTGCTCGCCGCGTGAGCGGCCATTCCAGCAGCCCAGACCGAAGATGATTGATTCATCACCTCTGATCACATGCACGTGGGCAGGAAGATGGTCGTTGAGAAAGATCGCAATGCGGAAGCTGCGGAAGCGCAGGATGGTGGGCACCAGACGAGTTTAGCTGGCGAGCAGACGCTCGTAGATGGCTGCCGCGGATGAGTTGAAGCAGGAGAAGATGACGCGTTCGAGCGGTGGTGCGGCGTGGGCGCGGACGGTGCTGATGGCGATGCGGGCGGCGCGTTCGAGAGGGAAGCCGTAGATGCCGGTGCTGATGGCGGGGAAGGCGATGGAGGCGATCTGGCGCTCGGCGGCGAGTTGCAGGCAGCGCGTATAGCAACTGGCCAGCAAGGCGTCCTCGTCGTGGGAGCCGCCCTGCCAAACGGGGCCGACGGCGTGGAAGACCCAGGCGGCGGGCAGGCGGAAGCCGGGCGTGGCCTTGGCGTCTCCGGTGCGGCAGCCGTGGAGGTGGCGGCAGGCGGCGAGTAGCTCCGGGCCGGCCGCGCGGTGGATGGCTCCGTCGACGCCGCCTCCGCCGAGCAGCGAGGTGTTGGCCGCGTTGACGATGGCGTCGACTGAGAGGAGAGTGATGTCGCCGATGGCGATTTCAAGGTTCATGGCTACGGGGTCACGGTGAAGGTTGATTTGAGCGGGAGGTCGCGCGAGGAGGAGCCGACCGAGATATCGAACTGCCCGGGCTCGACGGTCCAGGCATGCTTCTGGATGCTGTAGAAGGAGAGCGCGCGGGGATCGAGCTCGAAGGTGACGCGCTTGCTTGCTCCGGGCGCGAGCTCCACTCGCTCAAAGGCTTTGAGCTCACGCGCGGGGCGATCGACGGTCGCGCCCGGGTTGCCAATATAGAGCTGGACGACCTCAGCTCCCTCGCGCGAGCCGGTGTTGCGCACGGTCAGGCTGACAGTGAATGTCCTGGCTGCGCTGGCAGTATGGGGCGCCTCCAGCCGGCTTAGCTCGAAGGTGGTGTAGGACAAGCCGAAGCCGAAGGGGAAGAGCGGCCTGGTGTCGGGATGCTTGTCGAAGTAGCGGTAGCCGACGTAGATTCCCTCCGCATACTTCACGTGCAGGTTCTGGCCGGGATAGTTGCCGTAGCTGGGCGAATCTTCGAGGCTTCTGAGGAAGGAAAACGGCAGCTTGCCGGAAGGGTCCACGTCGCCGAAGAGCAGGTCTGCCATGGCGTCGCCGCCTTCCTCGCCGCCGTACCATGCGTCGAGCAGTGCGGGGACCTGGTCGACCCACTGCTTCAGATTGACGGAGTCTCCCGCGTTCAGGATGACGATGGTCTTCTTATTCACGGCAGCGACGGCGCGGATCAACTCGTCCTGACCCTCCGGCAGGTCCATGTTGGGGCGGTCCTTGCCTTCGGTCTCGAGCTTGGATGAATAGCCAACAAATACCAGGGCGACATCCGCATTCCTGGCTGCCATGACGGCCTGGTCGAGCAAGCCCTGGCGGGACTGAGGTGCGTCGGGCGGCTGAGTTTCTCCGGGCATGACTGCGCCGAGAGCGTAACGCACCTCAGCGCTGCCGGCGCGCTTGCGGATAGCGTCGAGAGGCGCCACGACATCGCGGGCGACCACCAGTCCGCTGCCGCCGCCGCCGATGCGCGCAGTCGCCGCGGCGGGGCCGATGACGGCGATGGAGTGCAGTCTGGCGGCGTCGAGAGGGAGGATGGCGCCCTGGTTTTTGAGCAGCACCATGCCTTCATCGGCGGCCTTGCGGGCGACAGCACGCTGCGCGGGAGTATCGATGGGCGCGCCACCGGCGTGTGGATGATCGATGAGTCCAGCCTCAAAGATGACGGTGAGGATGCGGCTCACGTTGCTGTCGAGGTTGGCTGGGGGGATGGCGCCGCTCCTGACCAGCGGGATGACATTCGCGGGCACCAGGTAGCCGCAGTCGTTGCCGGCTTCCTGGGTGCCCGGCCGGGCGAGCCAGCGCTGCATCGGCGGGCCTCCAGGCATCTCCAGATCCATGCCGGCGTTCACGGTGGCGGCGGTGCTGTAGGTGCTCCCCCAATCGGAGAGGACAAAGCCCTTGAAGCCGGCTTCGCGGTAGAGTTCCTGCTTGAGCAGCGGGTTCTCCGCTGCGTAGAGGCCGTTCACCTTGTTGTAGGACGACATGACTGCCCAGACGTGACCGTCGCGGATGGCGGCCTCGAAGGCGGGGAAGTAGATCTCATGCAGGGTTCGCTCGTCGACTGCGACGTCGATGCGATGACGCTCAAACTCCTCATTGTTGACGACGAAGTGCTTCACCGAGGTGATGACGTGTTCGCCCTGAACGCCCTGGATGTAGCCGACGGCGATGCGGCCGGCGAGGTAGGGGTCTTCGCCGTAGCTCTCGAAGTTGCGCCCCCACAGCGGCGTGCGCTGGATGTTGACGGTAGGGCCGAGGATCATGTCGCGGCCGACGGATGCAACCTCCTGGCCGATGGCCTGTCCGACCTGGCGTGCGAGGGCGGGGTCCCAGGAGGCGGCGAGATCGATGCCGGCGGGAAAGGCGGTGCTGGTGAAGTTGTGGATGACGCCCTCGACGCTGGTATCGGCGGAGGAGCCGGCCCAGATCCTGATGCCCATGGGTCCGTCGGCCATCTTGATGGCGGGGATGCCCAGGCGCGGGACGCCGGTGCTCTCCATCCAGCCGGAGCCGGCGAGCATGGCGGCCTTCTCCTCGAGCGTCATGCGGCTGAGTACGTCGGCGACACGTTGCCCGACAGGCAGGCTGGGATTCTTGTAGGGCGGCGAGGCTTCCTGCGCGGGGAGGAGAGTCAGCGGGAACGCCGCGAGCAGCAATGTCGCAAGCAGTGGAGCGCGAACGATTTGAGACGGGGCCACGAGGGTTCTCCGGGTGGGTCAGGATGGTCGAGCTGCCTGCGACGGTGCTTGAAGCTCGGGCAGACGAGGGGCCATTTTGCACCTTCGATGCGCCCTGTCGCAAGCCGTGAGGCTGGGGTGAAACGGATGAGGATGAAAGCCTTTGCCATGCGGGTGCGACGTGGCTTATGAGCGAGCAAAGATTAACCCGCTGTTCATGCTCGCTTTGTAGATCACGGTCGAAGATGGTTGGGTACAACTTTCAGGTGATAGGAAAGGCAACCGATGGCAACTCCTGCCGTTGCACCGGCATCCTCGCTGCTCGATGAGAAGCTGAAGAAATCCAGTCCAGGGATGATCGGCACGCTGGTCTTCGTTGCGATGCTGATCGGCGGCGTGATCTACATCGCGACCAAGATCTCTGCCGATCTCTCGATCGTTCACAATGCGTCGGTGTTTCCGTACGTGCTGCTGGGCGTGGCGCTGTTCATTGCGCTGGGCTTCGAGTTCGTGAACGGCTTTCACGACACGGCAAACGCGGTGGCGACGTGCATTTATACGCACTCGCTGGAGCCGCATATCGCGGTGGTGTATTCGGGCATTTTGAACTTCGTGGGGGTACTGCTGAGCTCGGGCGCGGTGGCGTATTCCGTCATCACGCTGCTGCCCGTGGAGCTGATCCTGAAAGTGTCGAAGGGCTCCGGGTTTGCGATGGTGTTCGCGCTGCTGTTTGCGGCGATTATCTGGAACCTGGCGACGTGGTGGCGCGGGCTGCCGGCGTCGAGCTCGCATACCATGATCGGGTCGATCATCGGGGTGGGGATCATGAACCAGCTGATGCAGGGCAACTCCGGCACGGCGGGCGTGGAGTGGCCGCAGGTGACGAAGGTGTTCTCGACGCTGGCGCTGTCGCCGGTGATCGGGTTCATCGGAGCGGCGCTGCTGTTCTTTCTCTTCAAGCTGGTGGCGCGCGATCCGCGGCTGTACAAGGCGCCGGAGGGTCCGGAGCCGCCGCCGTTCTACATCCGGCTGCTGCTGATCGGGACCTGCGGAGGCGTGAGCTACTTCCATGGATCGAACGACGGGCAGAAGGGCATGGGGCTGATCATGCTGATCCTGGTGGGTACGGTGCCGACGGCGTATGCGCTGAACCATGCCGTGGGACCGCAGGATATCCAGACGTTCGCGGCGGTCTCGACGCAGGTGGTGGGCGTGCTGGACCAGTATGTCCAGCCGGGGACGGCGCAGGGCGATGCGGGCGGAGACCTGCAGCAGTTCGTGGCCAAGAAGAAGTTTGCGCCGGCCGTGATTCCGGCTTTGCAGCAGGAGATCACGGACATTCGCAACGAGGCGTCCGGTTATGGATCGCTGGCCGGGGTGCCGGCGGACATGCAGGCCAACGTGCGCAACCAGATGTACGTGACGAGCGAATCGCTGAAGCTGCTGGCCAAGACCGGACCGAAGATGAACGCGAACGACACGGCGGTGATCGCGAACTACAGGAGCTTTCTGGATCGCTCGACGCGTTTCATTCCGACGTGGGTGAAGGTGGCGGTGGCGCTGGCGCTCGGCCTGGGTACGATGGTGGGGTGGAAGCGCATCGTGGTGACGGTGGGCGAGAAGATCGGCAAGACGCACCTGACGTATGCGCAGGGGGCGTCGGCCGAGATCATGGCGATGATCACGATCGGCCTGGCGGACGGGCTGGGGCTGCCGGTGAGTACGACGCACGTGCTGAGCTCGGGCGTGGCGGGTACGATGGCGGCGAACCGGAGCGGATTGCAGATGTCGACGATCCGGGATATCGCGCTAGCGTGGGTGTTCACGCTGCCGGCGGCGGCGCTGCTGTCGGGCTGCCTGTTCTGGCTGTTCAACATGGTGACGAAGTAGCTGTTGCATGCGCCGAGCGTTGATGGGTTGATAGACTGGAACATCAACCCTTGGGGCGTGGACGTGAAGCAACTATGAGCTTGAAAGCGAAGATCGAGGCGGTGATCTACGCCTCCGAAGAGCCGGTGACGCTGGCGCAACTGGTGGGGCTCTTGGGGATGGAGGCGCAGCGCGAGCTGGACCAGATGGCGGCGCGGCAGCGAACGCTGCATCTGGCGGATCGGGATGAGGCCGGCGCGGATGCTCCGGATGGTCCGGACGCTCCTGATGCTCCGGATGCTGAAGACGAACGCGACGCCAGCGAGACGCCGCTCGCGGAGCTTGCTGAGCAAGAGCCGCTGGAGGCGAGGGCGGTTGTCGCGAGCGATGCGGCGGGCGCCCAGGCGGCGGATGGAGCGGGCGAGAAGAAGGTGGCGCGGGAGCGGGAGCGCCGGCTGCGCGAGTTCATGCGGGAGACGGTGGACGGGCTGGTGGCGGAGTACCAGACGTCGGATCGGGGGATCGAGGTGCGGGAGGTCGCCGGCGGCTACCGGATGGGGACCAAGCCCGAATATCACGATGCTGTGCGGGGATTCGTGAAGAGTCTGAAACCGCCGCTGAAGCTGACGCTGCAGGCGCTCGAGACCCTGGCGGTGGTGGCGTACAAGCAGCCGGTGACCGGGCCGGAGATCTCGGAGATTCGAGGGGTGGACTCGGGCGGCGTGCTGGGCAGCCTGATGGCGCGCAAGCTGATTACGACGGCGGGGCGGAAACAGGTGATCGGGCGGCCGATTCTTTATAAGACCACAAAGGATTTCCTGCTGCGCTTCGGGCTGAAGGACGTTGCCGAGCTTCCGAGCATCGAAGAGTTTGAGAAGATGGCCGGCGAACTGGCCGAGCAGGAGGAGATGGCGATGCCTGAGGGATCTGACACCAGGGAGACGGCGGAGGAGCGAATTACGCATGAGAACCTGGAGGAAGAGAAGCATGCGACCGAGCCGCAGGCGGACGGGGATTCGGATGATTTGAACCAGGATGAGAGCAACCGGCCGAGCGACGAGATGCCGACCGTGGACGGAAGACTTTCGGGTCTGCCGCCGACCTATGACCAGCCGGGCGAGGACCCGTCGGCGGATGAAGCAGCAATCCAGAGCGGGGAGTGACGATGCCGGACCGGAACTTTGAGGCGCCAGACAGCGCGGACGACAGCAAGACCGACGTGGTAGGGACGCCGGAGGGTGACAATGAGTTTAAGCCGGATGAGCCGCTGAAGCCGGTTCCCGCAGAGGCGGAGCAAGTGCCGCGGGGCGGAGCTCCGGACCCGTATAAGGGCGAGTAAGGACCCTTGCGCTGATGTTGACGGGCTGGCGCCGCCGAAATTGCTGGGCGGGGCGATAATGGGGCATGACCACGAAGCGACAACCAGAAGCCGACGCCCCGGCAGGGGAGCGGCTGCAGAAGATCCTCGCCAAGGCGGGAATAGCGAGCCGGCGCAAGGCCGAGGAGATCATCCTTAACGGGCGCGTGCAGGTAAACGGCACCGTCGTGACTGAGCTAGGCACGCGAGCGGACGCGAGCAAGGATCACATACGGGTGGACGGCAAGCTGCTGCACGGGCCGGAGCAGCAGCGTTACTACATGCTGAACAAGCCGCGCGGGTACGTCACGACGCTGGTCGATCCGCAGAAGCGGCCGACGGTGATGCAGTTGATGCAGCAGAAGAGCGGGCCGCATGGTGACCAGGTGCGGCTCTACCCGGTGGGACGGCTGGACTACCTGAGCGAAGGCCTGCTGCTGATGACCAACGATGGCGAGTTGGCGAATGCGCTCTCGAAGGCCGCAGCCGGAGTGGAGAAGACGTACCTGGTGAAGACGAGCGGGGTTCCGCCGGCAGAGGGTCTGGAGCAGATCCGGCGCGGGATCATGATCGACCGCGGGCGTCTGGACGAGGTGCGGGCAGGGCGGCGGGATAGGATCCTGACCGCTCCGGCGAAGGTGGAGCTGGTGCGGGGCGGTGACAACCCTTGGTTTGAGGTGACGCTGACCGAGGGGCGAAACCGGCAGTTGAGGAAGATGTTTGAAGAGATCGGGCATCATGTGGAAAAGATCCGGCGGATTGGGTATGGGGCGCTGCGCCTGGACGTTGCGCCGGGCGAGTTCCGGGAGCTGAAGCCAGGCGAGGTGATGGCGCTGGACCGGGCGGCGAAGGGCAGGAAGGTGGAGCCGAAGAAGAGTCTGCCGGAGTTTGCCAAGCTGAAGTCGCCGGTAAAGCCCAAGCGGGCAGTGGCACGGAAGAGTTTTGCTTCGAAGGCGACACCTAGCCGGTAGGGAGGGAGTCGGCGTCTTCCCAGCGGGCGGAGCAGACGTTGCAGAGCCAGGTCTCGCGGCCGGGCGGCAGAGGCACGCCAAGGACGTAGAGGGAGGCGAGGGCGGCGGCGCGGGAGGCGCCTTCGAAGGTGATGTCGATGGAGTCGCAGACTGGGCAGTGCGGCTGCTCGAAGCCGGCGAGCGGGCCGAAGGTGATCTCCTCCGGGATGGGCTGAGCGAGGATTTCGAGGGCGGCGGACTGGTCGGAGTCTTCGACCTGGAGCCGCAGGCCGCCGATGAAGTTCGAGATCTGCCAGTCGAGGCGGATGGTGTTCTCGTCACGGAGGTAGACGGTGATACCGGCGGATTCGAGGAGTGAGCGTGCGACGATGGCTTCGGAGAGGTCGCGGTACCGGCGGACAGTGACGAGCGTTCGGCTGGCGGCCTCAGGTTCGGGGTCGTCGATGAGTGGTGGCTCAAGATTGCGGCGGGCGAACTCGGCGCGCAGGGCGGATTGCGCCGGCTCCGTGAGCGAGTCATAGCTGCGGGCCAGCGACAGGAGTTCAGTTTGGCTGAGGCGGGCGAGGCGTTCAAACGGGGGTTCAGAGTGAGAAGACATTGTGCGCGATGGTAGCAGGGGAGGGTTGAGCCACGTGAAAAGAGTACAACTTGCGTCGCTTGACGAGGGAGGGTTCGGGGGCTAAGAATACTCGGGCTTTTCATCAGCGGCTTCGGCACTTTTCGAGGCTGGTCGCATCCAATGGAGAGTCGAGGAGTAATGCAGTGGCGATTGAAAAAGGTACTTTTGCAGCAGGGTGTTTCTGGGGTGTGGAAGCTCGATTTGGCGAGATGATGGGGGTGCTGGATACGGTGGTCGGCTACGAGGGCGGCACGCTGGAGCATCCGACGTACAAAGAGGTCTGTACCGACCGCACAGGACATGCGGAGGTGGTGCAGGTGACGTTCGATAACTCGCGGGTGCGGTACGAGGATCTGCTGGACGTGTTTTTCTCGCTTCACGATCCGACGCAGTTGAACCGGCAGGGGCCGGACTGGGGATCGCAGTACAGGAGCGCGATCTTTACGCACTCGGAGCAGCAGGCGGAGGCGGCCAAGGCGAAGATCGCGGAATTGAGCGCGTCGGGGACGTTTCGCAGCCCGATCGTGACGCAGGTGATGCCGGCGACGAACTTCTGGAAGGCGGAGGAGTACCACCAGAAGTACCTGGAGAAACGCGGGATGGTGAGCTGCCACATCTGATCGTTCCATAGCTACCCCCCCCTCCGGTAAGTCAAATCAAATACCTGAAAGCAAAGAAGATAGGCTGCATATACAAGGTTTATACAAGAGCAGGTTAAGATAAAGGCGAAAACAGGAAGGCCCGGCGGAAACACCGGGCCTTTCGTTTTGCTGCCTTTGTTTTAGCGGATGCGCGGGAGTGACTATGCCAGGAAAATGCATCCGGTAAGTGGTTGGAAGGCAGCGAGATAGGGAAGAACGAGAGGTGAGGAGGGCTTGACAGTGCGGAGCCAAGTGCTGGGGCTGCGTTCTCTGCGAGTCGCGGGGCGTGCTACCAAGGCAAGGTGCGGACGAGGTAGCGAGATACTCCAGACCGGAGCTGTCCTGCTTGTTCAGTAGAACGTTCACCAGGTTGGGAACGCTCTCTTCCATACTGAGATGTGCATCCGGTCCGCCCAACTCGTCGCGGAAACTAGATCACGTGCGTTGAGGGGACAATAGAAGAAGCAAAGTCTTCAAGCCGCTTTGCACTCCGGAGAGCCCTTTTTCGGGGTGCATTCTGCCGCTCTCCCGCAGGGCGATGAGACCGTGCATGGTGGCAAAGAGTAGTCCGGCAAGGGTGGTGTCGGGTATGTCCGGCAAGGCCTGCGCGGCCTGACATTCACGGACGATCACGATGAACTCGGCGAACGTGGCTAGAGCGCTCTGCTCCAGTTCACCCTTTTGTGCGGCGATGGCTGGATCGTTAAACAGGAGCCTATAACGTGCGGGATGTTCCACGCTGAAATCTACTATGACGTTGAGCGCCTTCATCAACTTTGCAGATGGCTTCCTGGAGCTCTGACGGAGCACTTTGAAGGCTTGGGTCAGCATCACGAAGTCGGCCGTGGCGACGGCAGCCAACAGGGCATCGCGGCTCTTGAAATGCTTGTAGGGAGCGTTATGAGATATGCCGGAGGCATGGCCGACCGCGCGGAGTGTTACGGCATTCTCGCCGCCGGAATCGAGCAGCGTGGTCGCGGCAAGGATGAGTCTCTTGTCCGTGGTCAGCGCAGCTGAGCTGACTCTTCGCCGGGCTGCAAGCGGACGAGCTTCCTGGAGTCGTTCCATAGTTTGGCTGCCCTCTGTTCGTCATAGGACATCTTAGAGGATCGCGTCTCGTTCAATGCGCCATCGTTCGACTGGAGATACTTGCCGGAGGCGTTTGCGTACATGGGATCCGCTGCGATTTGCGCGAGGGAAGCGCCGGAAAAGCCAATCGAGCCCTGGGTGACGCCCAGGCGCTTCATGAGGCTCTTCATCATGGAGGTCCTGGCAAGCCACTGCACAGGTTTGGGCATGGTTCTCAGCAGTCCCGTCTCGGGGATGGAGCCGGGGTCGAAGGCGATTGACGCGATTGAGCTGCCGGCGCGCCGTAAGCGGCGGTGCAGTTCATACGCATACAGGATGGTGCAGAGCTTCGAGGTTGAGTAGCGGACGCCGGCAGAGATTGGTTTGCTGCCATCCTTTCCGTTGTTGGCAAGAGCCATTGCATCCGGCTCAACAACTTTGCCGACCAGCTTTCCATCGGTCGTATCGGGATCGTGCGTTCCACTTGCGGTGAAGACGATGCGTCCGCCATTGGACATGCGATCGACGAGCAACTCGACCAGCAGGAAGTGTCCGAGACAGTTGGTCGCAAAGGTTGTTTCGTAACCATCGGGGCTGTAGGTGAGGGGCCCGTTGTGCCTACCGCCGGCGTTGCAGAGGAGCGCGTCGAGCGATGCTACCTTACCGCTGTCGAGCAGAGTGCGGAACTGCGCTGCGGCCTGCCTGACCGAGGCCAGCGAGGAGGTATCCAGTTTCAGCGTGGTGACTGCTATGCCGTAGCTCGTGCGGAGATGTTGTGCGGCGGTCTCTATCTGGTCTACGCTGCGCCCGGCAAGGACCAGATCGCAGTGCGAACGAGACGCCAGTTGCCTGGCGCATTCGAAGCCGATACCGGCGTGGCCGCCGGTGATGAGAACTGTGGACATACCGAACCTCCTTCGGGTTGACAACGTCAACTATAAGGAGCTTGGTGTACGTTGTCAACCTAGTCCTGGGCGATGCCCTGCATCCAGGTGCCAATGTTGGACACGAGGGCGCCAGCAGCCCACACCCGATACTTGAAACTATGCAAGGCACGAAAGGCGCCGCTCACAAGACTTTTCATCAACCCTCGGGCGTGGAGCCGCCATGAAACTGGCCGAAGTGTCGGGCAGATTGCAGGCTGAGCAGCAGTACACCTAGCGCGAAGACGAGGGTCTGGCTGGTCGAGCGCAGGCTGAAGTTCCCGACACGCAGCAGGAGCAGGTAGGCGATGACGGCGTTGAGAAATCCCCAGAGAACGTTGACGGTCGAGGAAGAGAGCCCTCGCCCGGGGGGCTTTGCGAAGGGGCTCTGGAAGGACCGTCCCACCATGCCGCTGACCAGATGCGGAACGGCGTTTGCCAGAAACATGCCAGCGAAGAAGTACGAAACGAGCTGAAGCCAGTTCATTGGGTTGGATTCCTTTTCGCGAGCGGATCGTGATTTCTGGGTGGTACTGCTTTATCTGAGGAAAGATGACGATCAGCGCTTTCGGTAGTCTGCCGAAAGCGGTTGGTAGTGGAGTTGCGTTACGGAGGAGTCACCTTCTGGGTAAGTCGGCTCAGTAGCTCGAGCGCACCCGATAGCTTCCGCTGCTCCTGGGCGGAGAGCTTTTGCAGGATGGCGGTGGTGAGCCAATCCTGCCTTGCGGCACGGTTCTGCCGAAGCAACTTTTCACATTTCTTGCTGAGCGACATCAAGGTCTGACGGCCATCGTTGGGGTCGGAGGAGCTGCCGACCAAGCCGACGTGCTGCAGCGAGGTGACGATGGAGCTCATGGATTGCGGGCGGATCCCCTCCGCGCGAGTCAGGGATGACACGGTGGCCGCGCCATCCTTTTCAAGTCGAAGGAGGACGGAGATCTGAGAGGGGGTTAGATCTCCTCGGCCGCCCTGCTCCCGCAGGCGCCGTTTCAGCCTGCTGAAGACAGTCCGAAGTTGTGCGGCGAGATCGGACGCGACTTCGATCTCGACAGCCGGAGCGATTGCGGGCGATCCCCTACGCATGAAATTACCTTATAAGATATACAGGCCCACTGTACAGGTGAACTGTGTAGACGACTTACCCCTCGGCTGGTGTGATCATGTTGCCTTTCATCTTGGAGAACGATCGATTGTGGATCAATGTTCTACTTTGATTTCGCCCTATACTTTGGAGTTTGCGTGAGAGCTTCGAGCATGAGGTTCAAGACGGTCTGCGTGGCGAGTTTCTGACGCTGCGACCGGACCAATATGGCGAGGTCCCACTTCGGCATGTGGAAGCCCTGATCCCGGAACGGCAGAATATGCAGACCGAGAGAGGCCTTGGAGGCCTCTGCCAACGCCAGAGGCACGACAGAGACGCCCAGTCCTGCGGCTACGAACTGAAGCATGGTTTCGACCGCGCTGACTTCAAACATGCTCTTGCGGCTAAGCCCATGAGCTGAACAAATCCTGTCGACGATTGCGCGAAGCTCTCGTTCCGGCGTGAGATCCACAAAGGGGAGTGCACACAGCAGTTCCAGCGTGACTGCTTTTCGTTGGGAGAGCGGATGCTTCCTGGCGCAGACTGCGACCAGGGAGTCCCGGACAAAGGGCGTAGCGTCTACGCCGGCTAAAAGCTTCTTCGCCGTGACGGCGTGGAAGCAGAGATCGATGGCTCCCTGCCTCACGAGTTCTGGCGCCTGTGGGCTGTCGATCGACCGGACGGTGATCTCAACCTCGGGGTATCGTGCATGGAATCTACCGAGGACAGCCGGGAGATCGATATACGGCGCCAAGCTCTGGAGAATGCCGAGGTTAATCAAACCGCGCACTACGCAGCTTTGTGATCTGACGGCCTCCATACCGTCCTTGAGCATGGTCACGGCCGGCCTGGCGTACTCCAGAAACAGGATGCCTGCGTCGGTCAAGGACACGCGTCGGGTGGTGCGCTCAACCAACCTGACGCCGAGTTCCTCTTCCATCTCCTTGATGGTGACGGATAGGCCGGATTGGACTATGTGCAGCTTTCGCGCGGCGGAGGTGAAAGTGCCTTCATCCGCCAAGGCGATGAAGCTCCGATAGTGCCTGATGTCCATGCGACCTCCTCAAAGCTATTCATGTGGAACGGTGATAGGTTACATCACCAAGTATTCTCAATCTCGGAGAATCGACGTCGCATCTCTTCTAGAGGTGTTTGAGAATCCGATGGGCAAACTAAGTGCAAACAAGGGAATACCAGCAATCCGAGGCAACGAATTGATCGACGCGAATACGTTGCGCGTGCTCGCCAGAGGTATGGATGGATCTCGCGCAGAGGTCTTAGGCGACCGAGGGAGAACATGGTGATGACTCGCGTAGGCCGCCGGTTGGGAGAACTCCTGCTTGTCGTCCTGGCAGGGAGCGCCGTACTGCGTGCGCAGCAGCATCCGCAGGAGCCCACCGTGAATCTTGGAGACACAAGCTTCCTGGATGCGCTTGGCGCGCCGGGGGTTCTTGTGGAGCAGATTGGAGACGCTAGTCACAGCGGCACAACGATGGGCGGTTCAGGACAGGTGGTAGCTGGAGCTTCCGGTGTGAACAGCATCAGCGGGCTAACGCATGGCGTCGACCTGACGAATCGAAAGCTGTTGGGGGCATGGTGGGGCTTTGAAGCGGTTGTCGCAGCCGCGCATGTGAATGCGGGCTCCGGCGGTGTGGCGGGCGGGTTTGGGGATCTGACTGTTTCGCCGCTTGTCCTGCAATGGAGGGCGCTGAGGTTTGGCTCGAGCCAGTTCAATCAGCGCTTTGTGCTGGACTTCGAGGTGCCGTCGGGTGAGTACCGGCAGGGTGCTCCGGTCAGTCTGAGCGGGCACGCGTTCGCGGTGAATCCGTACTACGCTTTCACGCTTCTTCCGACCAGGAAGGTGGAGACCAGCTGGCGGATGCACTATCTCTACAACGGCAAGAACAACGATCCTGCTGTCGGAAACCAGGCACGATCGAGCCAAGCCGGCCAGGCTGTTCACTTCAACGCGACGGCTGCATACAATCTGCCGCACGGCGTGTGGATAGGAGCAAACGGCTACTTGCTTCGTGAGATCACTGCGCCTCGGATCAACGGCGTGGACATCTTGTCATCGCCGGAGCAGGTAGGAGCGATCGGTCCGGGGATTGTCTGGGACCGGGGCAAGTACCTGCTTTACGCCAATGGGTATCACGAAGTTGGTGCAGTGAATCGCCCAGAGAGCAACAAGCTCGTTCTGCGCGTGCAATGGGTGCCGGGCCGGCATGCTGGTATCGATGGGCCGCAGTAGAGCGACGCAGTTTGGGAGGAGGGACGAATGAACTTGACCTGGAGAGAAACAATGCTTGAGGGTGGGATTCACGCACTCGTTGCGGGCTCAGGGACGCCGGTGATCCTGCTGCCGGGATGGCCTGAGACCGCCGAAGCTTACAGCGAAGTCCTGCCGCGGCTTGCAGAGCGCCATCAGGTCTTCGCGCTGGACCCGCCCGGCTTGGGTAAGTCCGAGCCCGCGGGCGAAGGCTATGACACGGCCAACGTTTCGAAGATGCTATCGGCCGCGGTGAACACCGTGACATCGGAGCGCATTCATCTGGCTGGACATGATGTGGGCGGCTGGATTGCGTATGCCTGGGCAGCGCAGTTTCCAGAACAGGTAAAGAGCCTCACGCTGCTGGATACCGCGGTCCCGGGTACCGGCGCTCCGCAGAGTTTTCCGTTGTCGCCTGAGTTGAATGTCAAGCTATGGCAGTTCTCTTTCAACAACCTTCCCGAGCTGCCGGAGATATTGACGAGCGGACGTGAGCGCGAGCTCTTCGATTGGCTCTTCGAACACAAGTCGGTGCGACTTGATCGGATACCACGAGCTAATCGAGACCGCTACGTGGAAGCTTACGCACGTCACGGGGCCATGGGTCGCGGCTTTGCATACTATCGCGCCGTCGCGGAGAGCGCCAAGCAGAACAAGGAGTTCAGCACGAGAAAGCTATCCATGCCGGTACTTGCACTGGGTGGCCGGAGCGGGACGGGCGACCGGCTGAGGGCCGCGATGGAAGCGCTCGCGCTCCGGGTTGAAGGTGGTGTGATTGAGGATTGCGGGCACTACGTGATGGAAGAACAACCGGAGATTGTGGTGCGAGAACTTCTTGAATTTCTTAATCGCGCGGAGGTGTGCCAGTGAAAGCCTACTTTTTCTCGTTCCTTCTAGGGTGCCTTGTGGGCGTCCTCTACGGGCTATGCCGGGTCAAGAGTCCCGCTCCGCCTATCGTTGCCCTGATCGGTCTTCTCGGCATGGTGCTGGGAGAGAGCGTCTATACGTTTGTGAAGCACTCGCCTCGATAAGCGAGCAAAGGAGAAACGCCATGTCGAAGGGAATTGTATCTGCCAGACATGTTGATCATGTCGGCTTCACTGTACCTGATCTGGATGCCGCTATTGAGTTCTTCGAGAGGGCGTTGGGTGCCGATTTACTGTGGAGATTGGGACCATTCGATGAGACGCCGACGGGAGTCAAGATCAACAGCATCAATCTTGCCATGCTCCGCCTGGGACCGAACATCAACGTGGAACTGATGGCGTTCGACGCCGATTCGCAGCAGCGCACGATGCCCAGCAACGTCGATTACGGCGCAGCACATATCGCTTTCTTTGTGGACGACATCGAGGCAGCTGCCAAATCGTTGCAAGAGCAGGGAGCGGAGTTGCTTCAAGGCCCAATTGATGCGAAAGGAGATGTAAAACAGGGCGAGAGGATCTGGTACTTCAAGACGCCGTGGGGCGCATATATGGAGATACTGTGGCGGCCGGATCACCTGGGATACGAAAAGCAGACGGAGAATCGCCTCTATCAACCACACGACAGTTGGTCCACGAGATGATGGTCGGAGAGCCCAAGGCATCTGCAAGGTGCCTACGTCAGATTCCCGTTCCGCAGCGTGCAGAAGCGAGGGAGCTTTAGACACAACCTCGTCGCCTCTGATGCGAGGCCTTCGATCCTGACGGATGCTAGTGCCTAGAGAATGGGGCCGACGGGGTCGCGTCCGAGCTTGCTTCCTCTGCCTTGAGGTCCATGCGTTCAATCAGGCCGTAGGCTACGGTGTAAACGTGCCAAACTTCGCCGTCGAACAGGACTTCGCCAGCGAGACTCTTCACGAGCTGATGAACTCTGACGTCGACGGTGCCGTCCTGTTTGTTGACCATCTCGACGGGCTCCACGTGGGGATTAAACTCCTGCCACTGCCGGCTCCAGTAAGAGCGAATCTCTTCTTTCCCGACTGCGCGCCCGCCTTCCGACGCCTTGGGCCAGCTCACGTCTTCGCTCATGAGCGCCAGAGCACCGTCGATATCTCTCCTGTTGAAAGCAGAGTAGGCCTGAGCTAACAGGTTCTGTGTGTTCACCACGAGTCCTCCGCGCCGCGTAGAGCCACTGCAGACATAGATGCAGTGGGCGATCGGAAGGCTTCTCGGCATAGAACGCGGGCTGAGTACTCTGATCGGAGTCTTGGGAGCGCAGTCCAAGCGATCTATGTCGCGGTGGAGACGTCATGGATGTCCATCTCGTCAAGCTTCCTTGAGCAGTTCGGTCTTGTACTTGGGAGCAAGCTCCTTGGCCTTTTCCAGGAAGGCGGCTTGCTGCTTCTCATCGAGCTTGGGCGGGGCAGTGGTTCGATTCGCCACAGGCACGCCGACTTCCAGGAAGAACTTCTCCTGTCCTGCCGGAGAGCAGATGCAAAGCAGACGAGCCGCCTCGGCAGACTTGTTGTGGAACTGATGCGGAGCATTCGCAGGGATGTTGACAGTCTCACCTGCATGAAGGGTAGATTTCTTGCCGCGGAACGTTGCCTCGATTTCTCCATGCAACACGATGAACGTCTCCTCAAAGTCGTGGCGATGCGGGCTTGGGCCGCCATCGTGAGGGATGTGCATATCGATGACGCAGAAGCGGCCGTTTGTATCGTCTCCGTCGATCGTGATGGTATAGGTGTCGCCGACCAGACCGATGTGCGGCAGCTTTCCGTCCTGGTCTGGATTGGAGCAGGTGAGAGTGCGCGTGAGATCGTCGGGCGGAATGGGAGGATACTGCGTCTGTGGGTCGGCCATGATGCTTCTCCTGGGCGTTGATCTTGAGTTATTGTGCGTGCGGATGATCTTAAGCGTGCAATCTTCTGAGTTACTTTGGATATCTAGAGCCTCGCTGTAATGTATGAGTTTTTGGTTTGGCGGCGATCAATTATCAGCTTCATCTCCCGATTTCCTTCGAATTAGCGGAACCGCTCGCGTGGCTCCGATCGAGGTGCTCCACGATGGCCTCGGGACATTCTTCGGGAACGAAATGGCCGCAGCCTGGCAGCACCACGCTTTCAACGTTTGCCGCCACCATCGAGACAAATTGACCGACGCGCTCGCCTAAACCCTTCTCCCCGCCGATGGCAACGATTGGTACCTGAACTTTCTTCGCCATGAGCGGCAAAGTCTGATCCATGGTTGCAAACGCGGTTCGATAAACTCCGAGCGCACCCAGCACGCCTTCGACGCCAGAGAATGTGCGCAGGTATTCATTAACCGCTTCAGGAGCAATGGCCTCGGGTTTTGCGACAGAGTAGCCGCGATAGAACCAGTTGAGAAACTCCCTCTCTTTGCCAACCAGGAGAGCCTGAGGAACACCAGGCGCCAGAGGCAGGATCCACCACCACATGCTGCCCTGGGCCATCACCTGCGGAGTGAAGGTGATGATCCTTTCCAGGATGGACTGAAGCATCACTGGCGCTTCTACATAAAGTAGCAGGGCGATCTCGCTCGGATGTGTGGCTGCCCAGAGCAACGCCGGCGGTGCGCCCATGTCATGTGCGATGAGAGTCAGTGGGCGCCCGGCTCCAAAGCCTATCTGCTGTACGAGGGATCTGAAGTCTTTGGCAAGAGCCGCGCCATCATATCCAGCGTCTCCTGCGGGCTTGTCGGAGTCACCGTAGCCGCGCATGTCCGGTACCAGGACCGAATACCCCGCGTCTGCAAGGAGCGGCATCAACTTATGCCAGGAATAGGCTGTCCCGAGAAATCCATGCCAGAGCAGCACAGGCCGGCCCGCGGGATCGCCGCCGATCCAGTAATGAAGGCGGACGTCATTCACACGAACAGACTCACTGCGAAAGTTCGCGATCTGCGGTGTCAGGTTTTTCACGGCACATCCTCTACAGGTGGAGTTGACTAGGCCTTCCAAGTTTTGACCGCCTCGGCGGCAAATTCCTCATAGCTGCGGGGAGATCGGCCAAGCAGTTTGCGGAGGCGAGTCACCTCTGTCTCCGTAGCAGCAAAACCGCGGTCGAAGTAGCCCTGAAACATCATGCGAAGATCGAAGGCGCTCCAGCTTGGCATACTGGCGCGCATCGTCTTCTCCCATTGGTCGAAGTCGTGCCCTGTGTACTTGATCTCCTTGCCCAGCAGCTTGCTCCACAAGGCGGCGTTCGCCGGCCCGCTGATGGGCGAGGGTGCCACGATGTCATACGTCTGACCTTCGTGTCCGGGCTCTGTCAGTGAAATGGCGGCAGCTTCCGCGATATCCCGTGTGTCTGCCGCCGCTATGCCCGCTGTGCCGATCGGCATTGGGTAGACGCCCGGGCCGGTAAGGGCACCTTTTAGATTTAGATCGTTCTGCATGTAGTAGCCGGGGCGCAGGATGGTGTACGGAACTCCAAACTCACGCAGTGCGCTCTCGACCGCCAGCTTCGATGCGAAGTGAGGCACGTCGCGGAACTCCTCGACTTTGAAGACCGAGAGATAGGTCACGTGCTTCAGGCCGATCCGCTTCGCGACGTCATACGCGATAAGTGCCTGGGTTAATTCGTCGGGAACTACGGCGTTCAGCAGGAAGAGCTTGTCTACTCCCTGCATTGCTTGTTCTATCGATACGGGATCGAGCAGATCTCCAATGGCGACATCTACGCCGGCCGGGAGTTTGTCTGCTTCGGGCTTCTTGCGCGCCAGCACCCGGACATCCGCGCCGCGCCTGGTTAGCTCCGTGACGACACAGCCGCCTACGTTTCCGGTTCCACCAATGACGAGAATTTTCATGTTGCTCCTTCTAATTCAAGTTTCTTGCTAACAGGGAGGGCTGCCTGATCCGCTATGACACGCTCGCGTTCGCGGGGCCGCAAAAGTCTTTGTCGGCTGCTGCTGACCGGGGCCGTGGCCTTCATCACGCGCAGCGTGTATGAGTATGAGAGAGCGGCCGGGTGAAGGTCGTTGCGTGTTCTATGTGCAAACCTAGTTTGCATTCGCTGCAACAAGCGAACGAGAGAGGTAGAAGAGATGCAAAATGCAGATGCACGCAGGAGCAAAGCCGGAGGGCTCGATCACATCGCGCCAGCGGATGCCCAGATCTTCCTAGCGATTGCCTCTTCGCACACTTTGAGCGAAGCAGCGGTCTCGCTCGGCTTGCCCTTGCATACGGTAAGCCGCGGCCTCAAGCGCCTGGAGCATGCTGCAAGGGAGGATCTGGTGCGAAGGAGTCGGGAGGGACACTCACTGACAGATACAGGACGCCGTCTGCGTGCGGCTTGTCATAAGATCCTGGAGGCACAACATGCAGCCGAGGAGGCTATACGCGGCAAACGCGGTGAACTGGAAGGAACGCTTCGCTTGAGCGCGCCCGCGCAGTTCGCACGTTCTGTGCTCCCTGCCATTGTTCCGCGGTTTCAAAGAAGGCATCCCAAGCTCAGGGTTGAGATTGAACTTTATTGTTCAAACTGGAATCAAGAGCCTAAGACAGCGCACGATGTCTTTCTAAAAGTCCGCACACCACGAGATTCCCGCCGTCATCTGCATGTGTTTCCCTCCATTCGGCAAGGTCTGTTCTGCAGTGAGAATTTTCTGACATCCTGCCACGCCAAACCTAAGCACCCGACCGACCTGACGAGTTTGACATGTCTGGGGGATGAAGGCAGCGTGATTGAAGGCTGGTCGTTTTCGAGAGAGTCGGAGCAAACTCGAGTCCATCCGGATTTCGTGATCAGCGTCTCCGACCCCGACGTGCTGGCTGATTTAACCTTGGCAGATGCAGGAATCGCGATTCTTCCGTTGTGGCTGGCCGCAAACGAAAGGACCGGGCGACGCCTCGTCCGATTACTTCCTGAGTGGGAGATAGAGCCAATTGTTTTCTGTTCCCTGTTCAACGGTCGCTTGCGTCCCGGATCGAAGGAACATGCGTTCCACAAAGAGTTAACGTCTGTGCTCGGCACGGCGGACGATCCACGGTGCGCAGGTATCGATCCAGAACGCTTTTTCGTACTCTGATGCTGCGGCTCTTCACGAGCTTGCTGGGGCTAGCGCGGATGCACCAGAGGGGCAAGTAAGCCGCTGACGCGGTTGGCAATCTCTTCAACCGGTGCTCGTTGGGGCGAGTTGATCCAGTCCCTTGCGGCGCCGTACAGACCCCAACTCACCGTGTTCGCCAGGGTTTGCTGAGACACCTTCCAGTCTGCCGGGTACTGGTTCAGACCTTCTACTACCAGGCCACGGACGACGGCGATGATGGCCAGTTCCATGGAGGGGTCCAGGCGCGGCGGATGCTCGTGACCGGGACCGAGCACGCTGAACATGAAGTCGGTGATGCCGAGAAAGATCTTTCGCAGGGCAGAGTCACACGTGCCGTCGAAAGAGACCGCCCGCTTCTCCAGCAGATCCGCAAAGCGTGCGGCGGTGGTGCATTCCAGCAGTGCGTACTTATCGGGGTAATGCGCATAAAAGGTGGCCCGGTTGACGGTGGCCGCGTCGGTAACATCTCCCACCGAGATCTCCGCAAACGTCTTTTTGGCCAGGAGCTGCACGAACGCATCGTGCAAGAGCTGCCTGGTTCGGCGCACGCGAGGATCAAGGGTCTTCGTGAGATCGTTCACTCTGCTAGTTTACGCTTGAGCAACTTTCATTGTCTAAACGACACATGTTGTGAATCGATGTATACTCTGAAGCATCCAGTAGGGCAACAGTTGTTGCTTTTGCTGCCACATCCCGGGGGGACCATTTGGTCTCCACGACCTCAGAAAGGACATTGCTCATGACAATCGCTTCCACGATCGCACGCTACTTGCTTGGTCTGGTTTACCTCATCTTCGGGCTCAACGGATTCCTGCACTTCATTCCGACACCGCCTCCTCCAGGGCCTGGAGGCATGTTTATGGGCGGGCTGTTCCTGTCCCATGAGCTTCTGGTGATCATGGCGCTGCAGGCTCTCGGCGGACTCCTGTTGCTGATCAATCGCTTTGTGCCGCTCACGCTGGTGGTTCTCGCAGCCATCACCACGAATATCGTTCTGTTCCACGCGTTCATGGCCCGGAGCGGCTTGCCTGTCGCTGTCTTTGTGTCCGTTCTACTCGCCCTTTCGTTCTGGAACGTGCGGAATGCCTTCCAGTCGATCTTCCAGGCGAGCTACCACACCGCATAACCACTGGAAGAATGGAGGGATCCATGCTTGAACTGAAGTCACTCGATACGATTGCCGGGGCGGACATGGGCTGGCTCAAAGCCAAACATCACTTCGCCATAGGCCGGTTCGGCAACCCCGAACACAAGCCGGTCGGCAGCCTCTACGTGCTGAATGATGATGAGATCGCTCCTCACGCCGGCTTTGGTATGCACAGCCACGCTGACGTTGAAATCGTCACCTATGTACGAGCTGGAGCTGTGTCGCACCAGGACAGTCTGGGCAACCAGGAGCGCCTCGAGGCCGGAGACGTGCAGGTGATCAGCGCCGGTACCGGCATCCAGCACGAGGGGCACAATCCCGGCGATGTGCCGACAAAGATCTTCCAGATCTGGCTGAGGCCGCGCACCGCAGGACACGCTCCGCGTTGGGATACGCAATCCTTTCCGAAGGCTGACCGCGCCGGCCAATTTATTACGCTGGCAAGTGGGCGCGGAACGAAGGGCAGCCTGGAGCTCCGCTGCGATGCGGAGATACTCGGCGCGTCTCTCTTTGCGGGTACGGCGACCAATTACGACCTCAGGTCCGGCGACCTCGGCTACCTCGTCGTATCTTCCGGCGCCGTGAAGGTGAACGGCGTACGCGCCACCGCGGGCGAGGGCATCGTTCTGCGCGAGGAGGCGACAATCCATGTCAAGGCCTTGCAGGATACCGAGCTCGTGTTTGTTATTACGTCTCCGGAGTGACAACTCAAGGTCGAAGACAAACAGTCACCGCGAGACCGCAGCGTTGCAGCCCGACTTTTACATGACCGCTCGCTGCGAGATGATGTCTAAGTCCACAAGTAAGGAGATGCATGACAGACAAGATAACCCTCATCGTGAACTTCCGAGTCGGTGAGTCGATCAGGCCGGAATTCATCGCTTCGTTGCAGGAACTCTTCGCCCACATTGTGGAGGAGCCGACGTTTGTCGAAGCATCGTTGATCCAGGATGCAAGAGATCCGGAGGTCATCGTGAACTACGAGGTCTGGGACGAGACACCGGAGTCCTTTATGCAAGACCAAATGACCAGGGACTACCGTGCGGCGTTCGAGAAGTTGATCGTGGATCTGAAAATCGAGCGCACACCGGTCTGGTTTTCATCCATCGCAGAGTGGAAACGGCTCACATAGATCGGGCTTTCTGCGTTCCACGGTTCGCTCGCGGGCTTTCAGCGCGCGGCTATGCTCAACTCGGCTCGTTGCCAGGATGGATTGATAAAGCAGCGGCGTTTCCGGTACTCACCACCAGGAATTAACGTCAGGCCTGCGCCTTTGAACGAAGGGTCACCTCTCCGATGTTTATGTCTTCAGGCTGCTGAAGGATGTAAACGATAGCCTTTGCCACCGCCTCAGGCGACATGGCGAACTTCTCTCCTGCCTTCTGCAATTGAGCTTTCAGTTCGGGGCTTTTCACGTGCTTGCTGAAGGCGGTATCGGTGAAACCTGGCAGGATGGTGCTGACCCGAATCTTTCCAGCCAACTCCTGCCGAAGCCCGTCCGAGAGGGCTAAAACCGCAGCTTTGGTGGCCGAGTAGACCACCTGATTCGGGACGGTCTTGCGAGCGGCCGTGGATGCCATATGGATGAAATGCCCGGAACCCTGTTGCTTGAAAACTGGCAGCGCAGCCGCTATCCCGTAGAGGACACCCTTGATGTTGACGTCCACCATGGTCTCCCAGTCTTCGACGGCAAGCTCGTCAAAGGGTCCGATGGGCATAGCGCCTGCATTGCTGAACAGAACATCGAGGCGACCGAAGCTCTCCTGAGCGAGGTGTACCAAAGCGAGCAGATCTTCACGCTTGCTCACGTCAGTGGGACGGTATACCGCTTCGCCTCCGGTAAGGCGGACCTGCTCGGCTACTTGTAGAAGAGCTTCTTCATGTCGAGCGCCCAAGACAACTCTTGCTCCGTGTCGAGCCAGCTCCAACGCTGCAGCCTTGCCGATACCGCTGCTCGCTCCTGTGATCGCGATGACCTGTCCTCTAAGCATGGAACCTCCGCACGTGAAGATGTTCGAGGTGACCGTAAGATTCAACAACAATCCTGAGCGCATAGAAGTCGCGTTGTCTTAGCAATCCGGCGACCTTGCTGAACAGTTCATCCTTGGTTCGGAAGGCACTGATCTGAGCCGGACGGAACGGTTGAGGTCAAGGCAGGTCTAAACTTCCCATCAAAGGGGTGTCGTGGACCGGTGACCCATGTCGGGGCGCGAACTCCTCAGCGTGACTCCAAGCGCACGCGTTTGGGTGGAGCGGCAGCGGTCGAGGCTCGACAGACCAGATTGGGCTTGATCTTCACGTGGAGAGATGACGAGTCCTCCTGCCCGATCTGAGCGAGAACGATCCGGGCAGCGCGCTCGCCCATCTCACGCAGGGGCTGACGAATGCTGGTAAGCGGAGGATAGGCCACACTGGCGAGGTCGATATCGTCGAAGCCGACGACGGAGACATCGTCGGGAACTCGCAGGCCTGCGTCGCGCAAGGCGTGCATGGCACCCACCGCGGAGTGATCATTGAACGAAAAGACCGCTGTGAAGGCCTTTTTGCGCGACAGCAGCAGCTGCGCGGCTTTATAGCCTTCCTCGATGCCGTAGTTACCTGTCAGTCCGATGCGCTCTAACTGCACGGTGAGCGAGGGGTCAAAGTCGAGTCGCAGCCGTTTGCAGGTGCGCTTGATGCCGGCCCAGCGCTCTTCCGTATCGAGACTACCCTCATGCCCTTTGATGAAGGCGATGCGTCGGTGTCCAAGAGCCACGAGGTGCTCTATGGCCAAGCGCGTCCCGAACGGATTGTCGATGTGTATGAGTGCGCCTCCAGGAGATGGAGTACTACCGCCGATGGTGACGGTGGGCACGCCCGTCGGCTTTTCGACCACCGTGTTGATGAGCACGAGACCTTCGGCACCACGGTCCAGAAGCATATCCACGCTGCGCGAGAGCAACGCCGGAGACCAGAGATGACTGGAGACAAAGTACACGTATTCGCTTTCCATCAGCAAGCGCTCGGCCCCGCTCAGCACCGTGGAGTCGTATCCGTGGCTGAAGTCTGGAGCGATGATGCCGACCAGGAACGTATGCTTTTGGCCAAGCGATCGCGCAAAGTAATTCGCGCGATAACCGAAGCTCGCCGCTGCCTGTATTACGCGTTTTCGCGTTTCGGCCGAGAGACGCTGGGCCAGTGGAGCGTTATTCAGAACGAGCGAGATCGTCGTGCGCGACAAGCCAAGGTGTTCCGCCAGGACACGAAGATTGGTCCGCTTGCCACCGACAATGGACGAGGGCGTGGAGGGATGCTCTTGTGGTGACTTGCGGCGAGGCACATTCGCCATGTTAACACGGTTTAGCAATTTCGATTGACAAGATCATCGGGCGTCAGTTCTAATTCTCGCGATTTCACGTTAAACCGCTTTAACACTTTGGAGGCAAACCATGAAACCTTTACGCTCCCTACATTCGCTCTTCTCGGCCTTACTGATGTTCTGGATAGCTATCGGTGTGGCAACGGCACAGTTGACCACTGCGGACATCGTCGGGTTCGTGACCGACGCGACGGGAGCCATCATTCCAGGTGCGCAGGTGCAGCTGGAGGATCTCGGCACGCATTCCAACCGCGAGGTACGGACGAATGGCGCGGGAGAGTACGTGTTCAACCTGTTGCCGCCCGGCCACTACTCGGTCACAGTGCAGGCGGCCGGATTCAATAGTTTCCAGGTAAAAGACATCACGTTGAATGGGGGAGACCGTGCGCGTGAAAATGCGGTGCTGGCCGTTGGCGGGTCTTCGCAGACCGTTGAGGTGACCGGTCAGACGCCGTTACTGCAGGCAGACAGCGCAACCGTGACCACGACCATCACGGAGCAGGCAGTGGAGAATCTGCCGACCAGCACACGGAACCTGACGAACCTGGTCATACTGACGCCAGGCGCTAACGAAGCGGCCAGCGTGGATGGCTTGAGCAGCGGCCAGCGGCCCGACGATCGGCGCCAAACCAGCTCCTTTTCTGTGAACGGGCAAGACTCGCAGCTGAACAATAACCAGCTTGATGGCACAGACAATAACGAGCGCATCATCGGGACTATCGGCGTGAAACCGTCGCTTGACTCCATTGAGCAAGTTACCGTGCAGACGAACGACTACACGCCAGAGACGGGGCGGAGCGCGGGCGGCGTCGTCAGCGTGCTGACCAAGAGCGGTACGAATCAGCTGCACGGATCGGCGTATGAGTTTCTGCAAAACGATTACTTCAATGCGAAGAATCCCCTGATCCCCGCGGGCGGCGCAACCCCGGAGCTGCGCCAGAACGACTTTGGCGGAAGCATCGGCGGCCCGATCATCAAGGATCACACCTTCTTTTTCTTCGGCTACGAAGGCTTCCGACAGATCCGAGGCACAAACGCTCCCGTGTACAGCAACGTGCCCACGTTGGCGCAGGAGCAAAACCCTGCCGCGGTCGTCGCTGCTGATCCGGACACAGCTGGGCTGCCGCTCGATCCTATTGCCGTGAACCTGCTGAAGCTGTACCCCGCACCGAACACTACGAGCACGAACGGCAACTATGTTTCGAACCCATTAGGCACACAGTACAGCGAGACGTTCGATGGCCGCATTGACCAGAACTTCAACAGCACTAACCTTCTGTTCGCACGATTCACGTCGAACAGTGTCAACTCTCTCATCCCCACTGGCTTGCCCAACCAGACGATCAATGGTGTCTCGATTAACCCAGGGAACGGACAGTATGGGTATGCTGGACCGGCATCGGATAAGGCCTACAACGCACAACTGAACTACACGCACGTGTTTACGCCTTCGCTGCTGTCGGAGTTCAAAGTGGCGTACACCCGCATTGCTAACCAATCGAACTCGCCGAACTCTGGAACAAACGCAGCGACTGCGGCCGGTTTTCCAGGAAACATCGATTACAGCGCAGCCAGTTCGGGACTGCCGCTGGTCAATCTTTCCGGCTTCAATCCGCTCGGAGATAGCAACTTCGTGCCCATAGCGGACACCACCAACACCTACCAGTTATACGGAACGGTCACATACACGCTGGGTCGACACAACATCCGCTTCGGCGCCGAAGCCATCTATCGCCAGGCGCGTAACCAGCAGAGCAACAATGCTGTTGGAAACATCAATTTCGGCCTCCCGGAGGACTCGGGCACGCGCAACCCAAACTCACTCGCTACATTCCTGGTCGGCGCGTTCACCAGCGAAGGGCGCAACATCGACCTGTATACGCCGAACTATCGATCCTGGGAGCCCGGAGGCTTTGCCCAGGACACCTGGCGAGTTACACCGAATTTCACTCTCGTCTACGGTTTGCGTTACGACGTGTACACGCCGTTCACCGAGGCGGACGGCCGCATCTCTAACTACGACCCGGTAAATCACCAGCTATTAGTTCCGGCCAAAGGATATAACTTCCTGAAGGCTCAAGGTGCGAACCTGACCGGCATCGTGAGCTCGACAAATACCGCCGGAGTTCCTACAACTTACTCCAACATCGCGCCTCGCGTGGGCTACGCCGTAACGGTCAGGCCTGGCACCGTGGTGCGGGGTGGCTTTGGGCTAGCGTACTTTCCGGGGAACTATACCTCTAACGCTTCGTTGAAAAATGCGCCGTTCAACGCCGTCTATGCGCCATCGGTAGCTGGCCAAGGATGCGGCTCCACTTTGGCCACAACGATCGAGACCCGCTACAACGCTCGCAACCCGACTACGCCTGTGACGGTGCAACCTGCGTGCAACCCTGCGGCTGGCCAGACGGTCACGCTGGGGCAGGGCATTCCGATCCCGACACCGCAGGCGCTCAACAGCGCTAGCCTCGGCCTGCCGGACAACGTCGCTCTGAATTATCGGACGTCCTACGTCATCCAGTTCAACACCCTGGTGGAGCAGCAGCTTGGCAAGAGCGTCGTCACGATCGGCTATGTCGGCCAGCTTGACCGCCATCTGCCAGCGCCGCTGAATGACATCAACGTCCCCGATCCACATACCGCGACTCTCGGCACGTTCCTCACCACACGTCCGACGGCCACGATCCTGCCGGGGCTCGGCGGTGTCGGCGAATACTACAGCATAGGCACCGGGAGTTATCATGCTCTGCAGCTTTCCTACCAGCGACGCCTGGATCACGGACTGACAGTGACAGCGAACTACACCTGGTCTCACGCCATCGACGACTCTACCGACCTTAGCTACGAGGGCCAGGAGGGGTGGGGGAATCTTGATCCGTTCGACATCAAGACTTATGAAACCGGCAACAGCGACATTGACCTTCGCAACCGGCTGGCCTTTGCCTCGACCTACGAGCTGCCGTTCTTTCGATCGTCCACCGGGATCAAACACCTGGCCCTGGCGGGTTGGCAGGCGAACAGCATCTGGATTTGGAATGCGGGCAGCCCGTTCAGCATTACCGACAACTACTCCTACCCGGGAAACTCGATCTATTCAGGCATCGGCGGCGGACCGACGCGTCCGATCCAGCTACACAATCCCAAGTTGGCTCACCGGACGCTATCAGAGTGGTTTGACCGCAACGCCTTTGAATCGCCACAGCCCGGCCAGTTTGGCAACACGCCTCGCAACAGTCTGACCGGGCCTACTTTCGAACATTTTGACTTCTCTCTGTTCAAAGACTTCGGTTTGTCGGACCGCTTCAATCTGGAGTTCCGGGCAGAGGCATTCAATTTGACGAATACGGCGGGGTATTTCATCGAGAACGATCAGAACCAGCAACCCACGACCAACCAGGTGGCTGTCTTTGCACCGCCCGCGGCCTCGGTTTTCGCCGAGGTGATGCAGACGAACCCGAACTACTTGCCACGTCAACTGCAGTTTGCATTGAAATTGAAGTTCTAAGATTTCTTGGCCAAAGCGTAGTTGGCCAGGAACTCTAACAGGAGCTTTGCCAAGCGGGCAAAATGAGTGCAGTTTTGCCCGCTTCCAGTTTGGCAATCAAATTCGTTCTGCATCGATTTGATTTCTTCCATAGCTTGGATCAGGCGCTCATGTCAGTTCTATCCGACCGACGTCTTCGCAAGAGCGTCATTGAGAGACTTTCGTCCACTTCCAGCAAGCCAGGAACGGAACGACAATAGCTGCGGATTCATCTCTCGCATGATGTCGAGATCCGCATGATCTGCGAGGGGCCCATTCTGTAGGCTAGCCGTCATCTGCGCGAGGTCGGGCTGCGCCCTGAGAAACTCCTCGGAGAAGCGCGAGTAAACGATGGGGTAACCCGCTGCTTCCGATAGGTCGGACTCCAACGAGCGACCTGTGACGGTATCGCTTGCAAGCTTTAGAGTCACTCCACCAAAGCGCGTGTTGTCCCGGAAGATGCTTCTAACAAACCTGCCAATATCCTCGACGGCAACGAGTTGCATGGATTCATCTGGCCTGAGGAAGAACGTAAACCGTCCTTCGTTCAAGCCGAGGCCCGGCCTGGTGAGCATCTCCATGAAGATCATCGGCCTGACGATGGTTGCAGTGATTGGCAACTTGCGGATGTGCGCCTCAACGCGAGGTTTGGCATCGAACCGGGCCACCCCCGTCAGCTTTTCTCCGGCACTGGCTCCCGAGGAATAGACAAGATGGGCAACGCCGTTTTCGACCGCCAGATCCGCGATGGCGATTCCTGACCGCACCTCATCGTCATCTGGTGAGCCGCTTGCGCTTGAACCTGGATGAACACTGTAGACTCCGTGCACGCCCTGCATGGCACCGCGTATCGCCATGGCGTCCGCGAAGCATCCTTCCACAAGTTCAGCGCCTGCATTGCGAAGCGCCATCGCCGCCGGTGACGCACGATCTCGGACAAGCGCGCGCACGGGCCAAGCCGCTTCCAACAGCGCCTTTGCGACGGAACCACCTTGCCTGCCCGTAGCACCGAAGACCAGGATTGGCCGTTGAGTGTCACTCATGGTTCACCTCGCACATGATCATGATTTACTTATAGAAGAAGCATGAAGTCCGCGGAAGACGGCACAAGTTTATGCCTCAGGCACAACGGTGATACTTATGGATGAGCCAGCAGAGACGGGATTGGATCAGAGATGTGAGGCGGAATCGACTTCCTACCAGACCGCTCGAACGATCTCTGCGCACGGCTCAGCGACAAATGGACTGTTCTGGTTATCTGGCAGAGCTATGCCCACCGCCCGCCCGTCGGCGGAGCTCGAACGGTTAGCCCGAATTGCGGAACAGAAAGTTGCGTGACAGGCCCGCAGGGCGCAGATCATCAGTACTGCACACCGAATCGCGAAGCATAAGGGTTGGTAGTGTTAGGCCAAGCAGCAGGGCGAGCGATGGCAAATGGCGGATTACTTCGACACGTTCGAGCATCGTTTCGCTGCAACGTTTCATCCAGCCAGCTGAAGACGACTTCATGCAGGTAAGCGAGAGCGCCTGATTCGCAATGGTTCTCAGCCCCATCTTCGCTGGTGAAACGGAAGAGTTGCTTCGGAGCTTGCAAGGCATCATAGATCTGTTGGGGTTGGGTACCGCCCACCAGAATGTCTCCTTCGGCGTCCAGAACAAGGCATGGACATTGGATCCGTCCTGCGACACCCTCCATGGTGTACGGTTCGAGTTTGGCGAAGTAATCGACAAGTCCGGACGCACCGAACGAATAGACGCTTTTGGTCACTGTCCACCGCAAGTTGGTCTCGTTCTGCATGCGCTTGCAAGTGATCTCCTCACACTTGATCGCTTCGCCGGCATCCAGAGCAGCGATGGCTTCCTTCGGCATCTGGCCGCGCATACTATCGTAAAAACTGTAGATTCCATTGAAGAGAATAGTCGCGCGCAGCCGCTGTTCGAATGCAGCGGCGCTGGCAGCAAAGTAGCCGCCCATGCTCATACCCATCAGTGCCAGGTTGTCACCGTCCACGTCTGTCCGGGTAAGAGCATAATCAAGAATCGGCGTCACCACCTTTTCCCAGTCGAAGCGGTGGTAGAGCTTCTGCTCGCGCAGCGGAGCACCCTGACCGGGACCGTCGAAGGTAAGACAGTTGTAACCGCGTGCCACGGCCCCTGCTGCGCCGAAATAGAAAAGCTCTTCGAGGCTGGAACAAGACCGCCGTGAAAGATCAATGTGGGACGCGGCTTGCCAGACTCATCTACCTTGTAGAAATACCCCGGCAAGGTGGTTCCTTCGAATGGGATCTGCGCCGGCTCCCAGGTCCGTCCGGTGAGCTTCGCGCCTTTTGCATATGCCTCCTGCGAAGCCCTGGATTCGGGAAGAATGCGTGGGTCTGCGGGATCGCCGTGGAGATAGAATTCGGCCATCCGGAAGTAGGTGGATGCCCGCAGGTAACCCTGACGTGCGCTTTCCAGATGACTCTCGCCGAGATCAGCATCAGCTCTGGCTAGGATTCGGCGGGCTCGCTTATCCCATTCCACGAACCAGCTCGCGAAATCACCTTCCGTGATTTGTTGAGCGGTTGCAATCATCTCGCCCAGATCCGCACCCCCGTAGTACATGAAGCCCAGGTTGCGTACGAACTCGAACGCAAACGAATCGTCTTTGAATGCGACTTTCATGATGCTCTCCAAATTCTCGTTATGGAAGGATGATTTCGCGACCGTTGGTTCGATCGCTTTATGCCCCTGGAAAACGGAGCCACGCCTGATGCCGGGGCCGGGAGCAGACCTCAAACTAACTTCGGTTCGAATGCGACTCCGACGTTGCGTCGAGCACGCTGACCGGGTTCCAATAATCCTTCCAATGACTGATCTGGCCATTGCGGAAGGTGAGAACAGTAACGTACTTCTGCTGGTATGGGCGTCCGGTCTTTGACGCTTTACCCTTACCCTGATATTCAACAATCCCGACGTTCGGATCGGCCGTCTCGTGCGCGGCGATCAAACGGGTTTCTTCGAGAACCAGGAAATCACCAAATCCAGCGAAAAATCGTACTATGTCAGGCTTTCCGACCAATTGCGCCGGAGTCGTCGGAAGATGGTAGGGAAACTCCATGACGGCATCATCAGTGAGCATTTCCAGCAGATCCTGATGTTTGGAATTGACGACATTAGTGACGAATTGCACGAGCCTTGCTGTGAGGGAATTAGACATCTCCTGTCTCCCGGTCTGTTTGAAGTGGGCGTGAAATCATTTTGGTTAACGTTGGGCTTGCCAACCATATGTTATGGGGCCGGGTACTACACCGGCAGCTTCATGGTGAAGTCATACGCATCTTTCGTGTCAGACGACGTCTCGCGGACGGGCGTTTCGCGGATCGGCCGAGTGTACCAATTTCGGCGGTGTCTGTCGTGCTTCCCCCTGTGGTTGACCAAGGAAAGGCCAACTTCAGGGCAAAGGGACCTGCAACTATGCCGTCTCTGTGGACGAGGCCAAAGAACAGCGAAACCGAAGAATAGATTCGAAATTCGGTGCGGCGACTATTGCGGAAACACAAAGCTAAGTTTCACTGGAGCACAGCGATCTGCCCAACCGTCATCGCTGCGCGTCGCATCAAAGTTCCGGACGGTCACCTCGAAGGTCGGCTCCCATGCACGGAGATGCGCAATGCCCTCTGAAAAGATTGCTGAAGCTAGGCTCGCTGCAGTCGCCGCCGGCAGGATTGACCGCGTGTCCATGATTCCTGCCAAGAACAGTGGCGTTACGCAGAGCGTTGCAGGAGATCCTTTCAACGAAGAACTCATCGGGCCTTCCAGCAGCGCCTGGAGCCGCCTTCCGGGGGAGTACGGCAAGGTCGCGTTCTTCCTCACGGATGGGGGAACGGCGTCACCTGCGCCTGATGGAAACGCTCGACCGGCTAAGCTCTTGCGTGTGGAACTGCCTTGCGTCCAAAATTCATGGCTTCGCCGTCATGCATGCTCCCGCGGTCAAGACCAAAGAGTGGCAGGGGATAATCTGACGCTGAAGTGCTAATGGCACGCCTCACTGGCGTTCATACCCTCAAAGGAACCGAGTCAAGGAGAGATAGATGCCCGGACCAACCCCCTTTTGACTCCGACGTCTGGATCCCTCCCCCGACGGATGACAAGATACGCGAGGTGCTTGGTGCGTCCTATGACCCTGAAAAGGCGCTGAATGTCGTCAAAATGTTCGCCGGATGTGAGGACATGTGCTCGGCAACGGTAGGTCTGGTCAAAGCGGTCTTTGCTGCTGAAGGTGTAGATCCGAAACTTCGGCAAAGCATCATTCTGCGTGCGGCTACGGTGCTGAATGTGCCCTATGAGTGGTAGGCGAAGGTACCCATGTCGCGGAACAATGGGCTGACCGACGCGGAGATCGAAGCCATTGGAACACTCGGTCCTGTCGAGGGGTTGTCCTCAGAATGTGCCCTCATCTGCACCGCTACAGATGAGCTGTCTACGACTGGCACTCTGACCGACATGACGTTGAAAACTCTTCTCGAGTGTCACGGCAAGGCAATCACACGTAAGCTTATTTTGATGATCGCCTGGTTCAACCTGCTTAGTCTCTTTCTAAACGGCTGCCGAGTGCCGATGGAAGTGACCGACAAGATCGGATCGAAGAAATCCCCCCTGGAGTGAGCATCTCGATACTTCCTGTAACCGGTAGTAAAATGATCCGCCAAAGGTAGCAGCGTACTACTGACGAAGTGCAGCATCAGAGCCACGGGGCAACCGCTGTTACCGGGCTAGGACCAAACGAAATGGCCGAGGCGGGGCAAAGTTCACACGCCAGGGAATGCCGGAGACCTGTATGTCCCGAATACCTCTTGTTTCTGTCGTAAAGATGACAGAAGAACAACATGCGCAGTACGACAGGTTTCCATCGAATCTCACGCGTGGGTTACTTGTGCTGGACCAGCGACTTGCTGGTGCTCTGCCTAACCTGGCGAATGCCCTGCGTGCCTCTGGTTTGAACCCAAAGATCAGGGAGGCCGTCATTCTGCGCGTTGCCACGTTGCAGGGCAGTTCCTACGAGCGGATGCAGCATCTTGAGCAAGCCAAGAATGTCGGCTGGAGTGACGCGGAAATTGCTGCCATCGAAGCCCACGAAGAAGCTTCAGTGACTGGGGAACTGAAGCCGATTCTTGCGTTTGTCGACGCATGCGTCGCCACGCCTCGTATATCGGACGACACCTTTGCCGCGGCCAGAAAGGTGCTGTCTGACCGTGACCTGGCGACAGTAATCGTCTTGGTTGGTCACTATATGTTGGTGGCGCGCTTTGTCGGAATCCTGGAAATCGAACTCGACGAACATCCCGATTCGTGGAAGTCCGAGCACTAGCAGTGGCTCTTCTTTCTGACAAATGACACAAACCTGGGGAGTTGATGAACGCCTCGCCGCGCCCTGCCAGGGGATCATCACGACTTGTCCTACCGGCCAAGCCTCATCTTGTATTCTTTTGGGGTTGTCCCGTATTGAAGAACAAATGCATCACGCAGGGCCGTAACACTTCTGAACCCGCACCGCCTTGCCACAAGAGCGATCTCGACACGGGGCTCCTGCAATAACGTCTTTGCCCCTTCCACTCGCATCTTCCGCACCCATGCCGCCGGCGTCTGATGAAATTGAGCGGCAAAACGTCTTGCGAACGTGCGAGGACTCATAGACACTTTGCGGGCAAGCGCTTCGACTGAAAGGTCCCGTGCCATTCTCGCTCTCACCCAGGCTGGCAGGTCTTTCAGAAGGTCGTCTGTGACCGTGCCGCTGTCGAAAACCAAATCACTAAATTGCGCCTGCCCCCCCGGCCTGCGGAGATAGAGCACCAGTAGCCTCGCTATCGAACTTGCAACGTGAGTTCCGAAATCTTCCTCAACAAGCGCCAAAGAGAGATCGATGCCGGCGGTAACCCCTGCACTCGTATAGAAGGGGCCGTCTTTGACGAAGATTGGGTTCTTCTGCACGTCGACTGCGGGGTACTGGTCCGCAAACCGGTCCCAACATTGCCAATGTGTCGTGGCCTTTCGCCCGTCTAGAAGTCCCGTTGCGGCAAGCAGGAAGGCTCCTGTACAAACTGTCGCGATGCGACGTGTCCGCCTACTTCTTGTACAAATCCATTTGAGAAGATCATCATTGTATGGTCCCATCGCTCCCAGGCCGCCAATGACCAGGAGCGTATCAATCGCATTCCTACAGTCCCTGTAGTAAACGTGGGGATCCACAGATAGGCCTACGCTGCTCACCAGCGCCTCTCCTTTAGCCGTGGAGACGATCTGGAGTGAGTAAGCCTTTCTCTTGAGAGCGGCATTGGCCTCGGCAAAGACACAGAAAGGACCAGTAAGATCCAGCAGTTGGAAAGGCGGTGGAACCATGAAGACGATGTTTCTTGTCATATGCCTGCCTCCCAATCAAGTATGGCAGGATTGTGACAAATTATGGCAGTTCTGCCATCGTTCGGAGGAATAAGTTTGGACCAGAAGGCTTTACGCAGTCTTAGTCTGATGATGGCACCAGTGTCGCCGCTGCAACGCAACGCTTATCAACTTGTTATCAACGGGCACCGGAGGACAGCTTCAGAGATTCACTTCACTGCACTCATTGACATCAATGGCGAGTTTGCTGTGGTCGACCGTGACATGATTCAGGCCTCCCATTCACGGTGATAAGCCGACAACCTTTGGTTTAAACAAGCAAAGCGGCTCTCGCTCCTTCCTTGCTTGGGATCAGTCAAGTTCTGTGAACGGGCCGAACAACGTGTGGACGGAGGTGCAACTCAGATTCTGAGTCGCACAGATCACAACCCAAAACCGTAAACAATGCATCGAAGAACATCCGGGCCGAATTGACGCGGTACGATCGAGATGGATGTGGGCGATGATGTGGATTCCCGGTCAGCCCCCCTCGAAGAGGAAAAACTGAAGTTACGAGCGATCTCCTGATCGCCAATCGGCTCGCATCTCATCGTGACCGAAATCGAGATTCGATCAATGTCTTTTTCGCGCGATTGGATGTTAGGCGCTGTGGACCCCTGAACAAGCAGAGATTGGAAACGAGGATAAACAGTGGTCAAGGATAAAGAGCCAAACAAACACTCTAGACTCGCCGTCGAAACCCGCTTGAGGGTCAACGAGCGAGAGCACGTTCTGTACATCGAGCCTTGGACGTCGCTGCTCGACCTTCTTCGAGAGACCCTGCAACTGACTGGAAGTAAGAAGGGCTGTGACCACGGCCAGTGCGGCGCGTGCACTGTGCTGGTTGATGGTGTGCGGGTGAACAGCTGCTTGTGTCTGGCCGTCATGCATGATGGTGGCGAGGTGACGACGATAGAGGGCCTGGGAGGCGAGGGCAGCCTTTCACCCCTGCAGCAGGCATTCGTCGACCATGATGGATACCAGTGCGGCTACTGCACGCCTGGACAGATCTGCTCTGCGGTCGGTATGTTGCGCGAAGGACACGTCAAGAACGACGCCGACATCCGGGAACAGTTGAGCGGCAACCTCTGCCGATGTGGTGCTTACCCCAACATCGTGGCGGCAGTACGACAATTAATGACGACCGCATCCACAAGCGAAGAGGGGACACCTTGAATAACTTTGAATATGTACGTGCTACCGACACCAGCGGAGCCGCCTGGTTTGTAGGCGGCCATGATGGTGCCAAGTTCATCGCCGGCGGAACCAATCTCGTCGATCTAATGAAGTATTCGGTTGTTCACCCGACGGCTTTGGTCGATTTGAATCGCTTGGATCTTCAAGCAATCACAGATCTACCCGATGGCGGCGTACGTATCGGAGCGTTGGTAACCAACAGCAATGTCGCCTACCATCCTGTGATATCGGCGCGCTATCCTGTGCTTTCGCGTGCGATCCTCGCGGGTGCGAGTCCGCAGCTGCGCAACAAAGCGACAACCGGCGGGAATCTACTGCAGCGCACGCGCTGCGTGTACTTCTACGACACAGCCGTGCCTTGCAACAAACGCGAACCCGGTACGGGATGCCCTGCCAAAGAGGGCGACAATCGTATTCTCGCTATCCTGGGTACCAGCGTGCAGTGCATCGCAACACACCCTTCCGATATGTGCGTCGCCTTAGCGGCCCTGGGCGCCGTGATTCAGGTGACTGGCTCGTCGGGTGATCGCAGCATCCCCATCGCGGAGTTTCATCTCCTTCCAGGGGAGCACCCGGAGATCGAGACCGTTCTCAAGAAAGATGAAATCATCACTGCAGTGGACCTGCCCGCAATCGGCTTTGCTGGAAACTCCGCGTATGTTAAGGTACGGGATCGGCAATCCTACGCGTTCGCTCTCGTCTCCGTTGCGGCCGGTCTTGAGGTCAAGGATGGTCTCATCACCAGGGCTGGTGTCGCGTTGGGTGGTGTCGCTCCGAAGCCATGGCGCAACGTTCAGCTTGAACAGGATCTGCTTCTCGGCAAACCTGCCAACCGGAACACCTGGCACGACTTTCAGATAGCGTTACTCGCCGGTGCGCAGGGCTTTGGCGGTAACGACTTCAAACTCAAGCTCGCTCCTGTGACTATTGTGCGCGCACTGGAACAGGCTGCGCACGAGGGAGATCAGGCATGAACACGCACTTGGTAGGTAGTGACGTCAACCGTATCGATGGACCCGCAAAGGTCTCGGGCGCAGCAAAGTACGCAGGTGAATTCTTTGCGCCCGACATGGTCTACGCTGTCGTGGTGTCTGGGGCGATTGCACATGGTGAAATCACTTCAATCAACACGAGACAAGCCATGGAGGTGCCTGGGGCGATCGAAGTGTTCACCCATGAGAACCGGCCGCATCTTCCTCTTTTTGACAAGTCCTATCGGGATGAAGACGCGCCAGAGGATGGCAGTCCCCTGCGTCCTCTCTATGACGCGCAGATTCATCACAGCGGACAACCCATAGCGCTTGCGGTGGCTGAGACCTTTGAGGCAGCACGGTATATGGCTACCCTTGTAAAGGTCGAATACAAGGCACTCACTCACCAGACTGACATGTCGGTGGCTGTTCAGGAATCGACCAAGGTCAAGAAGACGAATCGCGCGGGCATCGAGGCTCCGCCAAAGCCGCGCGGTAATTCTGCCGAGGCGTACGCAGCGGCAGCGATCAAGCTCGACAAGGACTATCACTCACCGACTGAGACCCATAACCCGATGGAGCTCTTCACCACAACGGTGGTCTTTAACTCTGACGAAACGCTCACGATTTATGACAAGACCCAGAGCGTGTCAAACAGCAAACTCTATGTGACGAAGGTCTTTGGCTATTCGCAAGACGAGGTGCGTGTGGAGTCACCGTTTGTCGGCGGCGGCTTCGGTTCAGCGCTTCGCCCGCAGTACCAGCTCTTCTTCGCCACGCTTGCGGCGAAAGCGCTCAAGCGTTCGGTGCGCGTGACGCTCACCCGCGACCAGATGTTCACCATCGGCCATCGGCCTGAAACGCTCCAGCAAATCCGGCTGGGGTCGGATACAAACGGCAATCTGCAGTCAATTCACTCGGAGACCTTGCAGGCTACTTCTCGCTACGAAAACTACTTCGAAGTGATTGCCAACTGGAGCGGCCTAAGCTATCGATGCGACAACGTCACCATGGAAGAGAAAACCGTGGCGATGGACACAGCCACGCCAGGGGATATGCGTGCTCCCGGCGCAGCGCAAGGCGTATGGGCAATCGAAACCGCAATGGATGAACTTGCGGTCGCCACTGGCCGCGATCCCATTGCTCTTCGACTGCAGAATTACGCGGAGCGGGATCAGAACCACGACAAGAAATATTCCAGCAAAGAGTTGAAAGAGTGCTACCGGCAAGCAGCTGAAGTCTTCGGCTGGAGCAAGCGCAACGCCACGCCTCGCAGCACTCGCCGGGGTACCGCGTTGGTGGGCCATGGCATGGCTGGTGGCGTCTGGGAATCGCCGCAGATGCCTGCCGCCGCCAAAGCAAGTCTTGCACCTGACGGCACGCTTACCATTTCCAGTGGAACTTCGGACATCGGTACTGGCACTTACACTGCTTTGGCGATTCTTGCGGGCGAAACACTGGGTCTGCCGCTGGACCGGATCGTCGTGAAGCTTGCCGATACGGAACTACCGGTGGCGCCGCTCGAAGGCGGATCGTGGACTATCTCCTCTGTTGGCAGCGCGGTGACAGAGGCTTGTAAGGCGATTGCCAAGAGCGTGCTTACGCTCGCCGTCGGCGTAGCGGAATCGCCGCTAAAAGGGGCGTCTATGGAAGACGTCGAATTTGCGAACGAACGCATTTCTCTTCGCGACGACCCCTCAAAGTTCATCACTCTGCAGGCGGCGCTCGCGGCCGGAGACGGTGAGGCAATTGTAGAGAAGACGAAGGCTGGTCCGAACCTGCTGAAGCAACATGGATACAAGAGCTACACCCACTCGGCTGTCTTCACGGAAGTGGAGGTAGACGAAGACTTCGGCACTGTATCTGTATGCCGCGTCGTGAGTGCGATTGCCGGCGGACGCATCATCAATCGCGAGGCAGCACGAAACCAAATCATCGGCGGCATCGTGTGGGGTATCGGCATGGCGTTGGAGGAACAGGCCGTGACGGATCACCAGTTAGGACGAGTCATGAACCACAACCTCGGTGAGTACCACGTGCCGGTCAATGCAGATGTACATGACATCGAGGTAATCTTCGTTCACGAAGAAGACAACATTGTGAACCCAATCGGGGCCAAGGGATTAGGCGAGATTGGCTTGGTGGGCGTCGCCGCGGCCATCGGCAATGCCATCTTTAACGCGACTGGGATCCGCGTAAGAGACCTGCCCATCACCCTGGATAAGCTGATCTAAGAGGTCGTTGGAGGATTAACGGCCAGCCTCTCGCTCCTTATAAGAACGCCGACGGACCACAAGGCTTCCAAGCCTGCTTACACGTCCCGGTCATCAACCGGAATCTACAAGATGCTCACGTAAACCTGCGCAGATCAATGCTCACTCGGTTACCGCATGGTGGTGACGATCAAAAAACGTGCTGGGAACTTCGGCTTCGGTCATCGGTGGGTAATGAGGTTACGCTATGGCCTGCGTGATATGACTGACTAGGCGGTCAGGCCATATTGCAAAACATGGATCTGTTCTGCGCGTATCGTCGAGGCGGACTTCACGAAATCGTCCTCATCCGAATGCGCAAGCATGACACACAGGCTCGACCTCTTTGGTAAGCCTCCTAGGGGAGGTACTTCAGGGAAGAATGGTTGATTTTGGCTCTGCTATCGTATGTCGGATTGGTCAGCGGCATTCGCCTTGCGCATGAAGCTATCTACGGTCCGGTTGAAGTCCGCTGGATTGGCCTGCATGACGAAGTGATTCGGTGATTGCACCTTGACATAGGTCCCGTGAAGGATGTGCGCAATAGCCTCGTCCGTTTGATCTACCAAAGGGTCGTAACCGCCCGAGATGACCAGCACGGGGATATGTGCGCTCACTACGGTAGCGGCTGCCGCTTGCAGACTCGCCGCAGACGCTTGGCGCGCCCGCAGGAGCGCGCAGCCCATCCCTTTCGCACTCTCGGGGTTCGTGGTCAGCTCCGCCGCAGCCTGATTTGGCCCACCCGAACCGTCAGTGCCAACTTTCTTGACGACTGCAATTGCGAAATCTCCTGGTGTCCGAGCCTCGGCGAGCATTCGCATCGCAGAGGACTGGTTATGCTCAGCAATGGAAGTATACCCGGCAGCGCCTGCCAGAAGCGGCTGCAAGCCTGGTTCTACCAGGATGAGAGATCGTACCGACTCGGGGTGTCGCGCAGCTGCAAGCAGCGAAATCGCGCCGCCAAAGGAGTGGCCAATCAGATGAGTGCCGCCCCCCAGCATGTCCGCCGCCCACACCGCCGCCGACTCTTGGTCATCAGGACCCCGCGACGGACTCGCACCAAAGCCAGGACGATCCACACGGAACACGGTCCAACCCATACCGACAAGCGCCTTCTGCTGGTCGAAAGTCGAAGGACCACCGCCCAGCTTTCCTTGTACACCGCCGTGGATCAGCAGAACTCTAGGACCGGTGCCGCCCCATCTGTCGACGTGGATAGGAGCTTCGTTTGCGCCGTGAGCAGGCAAAGCGGGACACTGGGCTAAGAGGTGTGCCTTCGCGCGGGCAGGATCAAAGTTCTGCGCGGAGAGTTGCAGGGCTGCAACCATTGCTGAGGCTACCAGCGCCATGAAGCGCGCGCTCCGTAGCTTGCTCTGCCGGATAAAACGAAGAGAGACGTGAGGAATCGGATGCATCGGGGACCTTTCAAGATCGTTGTAGTTAGCAATTCATGCAGTGTGCTTCCATCACAACTTAGGAAGGTCAAAAATTCAGGCGCACTGAAAATTGCAGCAGCCGTGGTGTATTCACCTGGGCAGTGATAATCCCAAACACAGCGCTTGCGGAGCTCAACGTGGGATCGCCAAACTGCACGCGGTTGATCAGATTGAACGCCTCTGCTCGAAACACCACATTGAAACGTTCATTAAGTGGAGTGGACTTGCCCAACGAGAAGTCCCAGTTATCCACACCTTGCGTACGGATGGAGCCGTCGGTGCGGGGCTGGTTTCCGAAAGCCGTAGCAGCCGGCGCGGTGAAGCACGCCGCGTTCAACGTAGGCTTTGTGGTCTGCGCCAGCGAGACCAGCGAGCCCGGCAGTCGCTTGTTGCAGCCCGGTACAACGTTGGGCCGAATCGTCCCCGCGCCGAACGTGGTAGAAAGCACATTGGCTGTTGCCGTAATCGCTTCCGGTAGACCCGACTGGAAGGTGTTGATGCCGCTGACGTTCCATCCCGAGACAAGTCTTTCTACTACTCCGTCACTGCTGGCCAAAAAGCGCTTGCCCTTGCCGAACGGCAGATCCAGGATGTAACTCACCACGAGATGTTGCGGCACGTCGAAGCTCAGGTAGGACTTCTCCGCACGCAGATTGTCATAGTCCTGCGTCACGCCCGCTGGATGGTTTTCCACCTGAGGATTGGTCGATTCCGAGTTAGACAGAACCTTCGACCAGCTGTAGCTGGCCAGCAGCGTACCCCCGCCTCCAAAGCGCTTGTTGAAGGTGACCTGGGCCGAGTGGTAATACGAATCGCCCAGATACGGCGAAAGCGCACTTACATTCTGATAAATCGGGAAGGGTCGCAGCGACTGACCGACCGACACGCCGGGCGAAGCCAGCGCGGCCAGCCCGGCGACACCCATACTGTCGTATCGGTCCGGTAGCTGATTGATGTCGATGCTGCTGTTCACCGGGAGATGGTCTCCTCGTGCACCAAGGTAGGCCAGCTGCACAATGGAATCTGAGCGGAACGTCTGCTGCACGGTCGCGTTCCACTGCTGCAGGTAAGGAAAGCGCGAGAAGGCCAACCTGCCCTGGATCGCCTGCCCGACAAACGCATTGGGGTTGCTCGCATAGCCCCGCCCTATCGGTTGCACGATCTTCGTATTTGGATTGGTGGCCGTGCCTCCCAACGGCGCGCTTAGCTTCGCTCCAGGAGCCACAAATGTGTTCGCGGAGTTGATCGGCGATCCAGCCGCCGCCGTATTGCTCACCGTATCCGCCGGCAAATAAGACAGACTGTAGCCGGCCCGAACGGAGGTGCCGGGGACCGGCTGGAAGGCAACCCCTACGCGCGGGGATAGAAGCTTAAGGTGCGGGCTCAGGTCGCTGCGGCTCGCGTAAATGCTCGAGTGCACCAGCACCAGTGGGTTGGCAAGCGCGGGAAGCAGCACAGTATCTTTGTCATGCTTCTCCGTGAAGCCGCCCGGCAGTTCGTAGCGCAGCCCGGCCGTAATTGTCATCCGCGGTGACATCTGGAAGGTGTCGTTGGCGAAGATGCCCCCGTAATGATTCACGGCGCTTGGAAACGTGGCTTCCGTAAAGCCCGCGCCGGCGGAGGTGATGGTGCCGATGATGAAGTCCGCGATCGGCGTTGCTCCGGACCCCGGCGCCGCAGGTGTTATCGCGTTGCCGCCCGTCGTCAGCGCGCAGATCTTGACCGGCGAAGGAACGCACGCAGTGGCTGACCCGGCAAAGGTGAAGTTCCCCGCCGCCGTCGCGTCGATGTTGTAGTACTCTTCGCGCTGCCGGCCCTCGCCGCCAAATGTGAGCGAGTGCTTCCCCAATACCTTGGAGTACGTCCCGGAGAAAGCGTAATTTTCTAATGGATTTACTCCCGAAGTATCGACCGTCCCGTATGGCTGTGCGATATTCCCGGGCAGGGTAATGTTCGGGTAAAGCTGGTACGTAATCTGTGGTGAGATGGCCGCATAAAAAGGCCCGAACAACGAGAGGTTGACATTGGCCGTACCCGGCGCCAGATAGCTGAAGTAGCGCAGATAGGACGCGCGCAAGTCGACCACCGAAGTGGAGTTCACCACAATCGTGTCGCCCACAACATAGTTCTGCACCGTAGCGCCGACCCCATTGCCCGCCGCGGGTCCTCCCGTTGTGTTATTGAGATAGCGGGTCCCCGGTTCCGTCCGGTCCAGGCGTGCGTAGCGGAAGAAGAGCTTCTGCTTCGCGCCCTGGTTGCCGTCCAGTCGGAAGTCGTAATTGGAGTTGGACGAGCCCGCCTTGCCGTTCCGCGTGAAGTTGATGCCCGCGCCCGCGGAGGTGGTATTGGGAGTAGGGAAGTAGCGGACCACATTCGCGATCACATTTGAAGTAGGATCGATCGTCGACCCCGAGCCCGGCATGCCCGGCTGGCACACGACATTCGCAATGCCATTGCAGGATATCTGCTGTTCCGTCGTCACCCCGTTCACCGTCTTTGATGTAGTCGGGTCGAAGATCGGTGCATCCGCCTGGAAGTTGCCGCTCAGTTCCGCCGGTGTTGGCACCTTGCCCGTATTCGCAACACCCAGCGCAACGCGAAAGCCTTCATAAGCCACAAAAAAGAAAATCTTGTCCTTCTTGATCGGCCCACCGACAGCGGCGCCAAACTGATTCTGAATGTACTGCGGTCTCGGCACCTTGGCCCCGTTGACAAGGGTAAGGTTGTTGAAGAAGGTATTCGCGTTATAGTCCGTGTTTCGGTTGTACTCGTACACGGTTCCGTGCAGCGCGCTGGTTCCGGACTTTGTGGCGAAGGAGATAATCCCGCCGCCAAACTCGCCATACTGCGGGTTTACCAGGCTGGTCTCCACACGAAACTCCTGCACTGCATCCTGCTGGATAACAAACGACGTCAGGTGGCCCTGAATGATGTTGAGCGGCGACCCATCCAGGTACACGCTGCTCTGGTTCGCAAAGCCTCCCGCAATTTGGTAGTTGTTGAAGGCGTAGGAGTTTGTAGTGGACCCGCCGGCGACATTGTTGCTCGCCGCGCCGCCGGTCGCGCCCTGCGCCACGACGCCAGGGGTCAATGCAACCAGGTTCATCGCATTGCGTCCATTCAGCGGCGTCTCCTGCACCTGACGGCCTTCGATCACCTGGCTTACCGTCGGCGATTGCGTCTCCAGCACCGCATTCCCGGCTTCCACCGTCACGCTCTCTGACGTCGACCCAACCTCAAGCGTATAGTCAATCGACACCTGATCTTCCAGATGGAGATCGATGGCATCGCGCACCGCTGTCTTGAAACCCTGCATCATTGTGGTGGAACGATAGCTGCCGGGCAGCAGCCCCGTTATCCGGTACAAGCCCGCGCTGTTCGTCGTCGCGCTGCCGGCCACACCCGTGGCAAGGTTGGTGAAGGTGACGGTCGCCGATGGAAGCTTCGCGCCAGATGGGTCGGACACGAAGCCGGTCACGGTCGCCGCGGTGCCCTGCGCAAAGAGCGCGCTGGGAATTGAGAGCAGCCAGGCGACCACCAGCATGCGATGAGAAAAGCTAAGGAGTGCTTTCGCGGGGACGATCTTCATGCCATTGGCTCCTGGCGTCCTTGCCGGGCCTGAACATCCAGACCGCGCAGAGACGAACGTGTTTGCGAATCGCATGCTGCTTTAGAGGCGAATACTTTGTCAACAATTATCTTCAACCCACAGAATTCGCAGTAAAACCTGACATTGCAAGAACGCTTGACAAAGTAAGATCCATGCGAGCAGGCTTTACCACGCAAACACGTTCGTGTTGTTTTGGCTGTTGCCGTCAGTCCGGGCGGCAATCACGACTTGACCTCCACTCCAACCACGTCACGCGCGAGAGATCATGCAACGTTGCGAAATCATCGATCTGCACCGGCGTAAGTTTCTCTCCAACTCTCTGTATGCCGGCCTGCTTGCCACCCCGTCCATGTTGCGCAAGCTGTCTCCCTTTGCGGGCGCGGAGATTGCCTCCAAGATTGTCGACACAGACTGTGGCAAGCTGCGTGGCGTGATGCGCGAGGGCGTCAGCGTTTACAAGGGCATTCCATATGGCGGTCCGGCCGGCGGTGCGGCCAGATTCATGCCGCCCACATCCGTGAAGCCCTGGGCTGGCGTACGCGACGCAAACGCCTGGGGCGCTCGCTGCTATCCGGTAAAGGCCGATCTCTTCAATGCTTGGTACGAGCCCACAGCCCCGCGTGAGGATTGTCTCTTCCTAAACGTCTGGACTCCGGCTGCAGATGGCAAGAAGCGTCCAGTGATGGTGTATATGCACGGCGGCGGCTTCTATGCCGGTTCGGCCGGCGAGGCGCCCTACGAGGGAACACACTTGGCGAAGAAGGGCGATGTGGTGGTTGTCACCGTCAACCATCGCCTGAACATCTTCGGCTACCTGTACCTGGGTGGCTTGTCGGACAAGTATGCGATGGGCAACGTCGGGCAGCTTGATCTCGTCGCCGCACTCAAATGGGTGAGAACCAACATCGATGGCTTCGGCGGTGACGCGACCAACGTCACCATCTTTGGACAGTCCGGAGGTGGCGGCAAAGTAAATACGCTGATGGCCATGCCTTCTGCGAGGGGCCTGTTTGGCAAGGCCATCAATCAGAGCGGCGCCCACCTGCGAGGCAACAGCCGCGAGGAAGGAAACAAAGTCGCGGAAGCGGTCCTTGCCGCGCTCGAACTAAAGCCACATCAAGTCGACGAGCTGCAGCAGGTACCCGTCGAACGGCTCGTGGCTGTGACCGCCGCAATCGTCAATCAGCATGACCCTCGCCTCAACCCGACACCCTTCCAGCCGGTGGTGGATGGAGTGACCCTTTCTGCCTATTGCTGGGACCCTGTCGCACCCGCTATCTCCGCAGACGTGCCGCTGATGATCGGCTCCACATCGGGCGAGGCGGCGGCAATGCTGGGCAACGATATCAAGAACCCCCCGCAGGACAACGCTGATCTGCATCAACGTCTTCGCAGGAATCTTGCCAACAAAGTGCACGTGGACGATGCCGGCATCGACAAGTTGCTGGCGTTCTATCGGAAGCAATACCCGGGTGATTCCTCGATCGATCTACTTATCCAGATTTCGACGGATACGGCACAGTTTCGCAATGCCATCCTGGAGGCAGAACGAAAGGTCGCCCAGCAAAAGGCGCCCGTATTCATGTACGAGTTTGACTGGAAATCCCCTCGTCTAGGTGGGATGTGGGCCTACCACTGCATCGACGTGCCGTTCGTGTTCGACAACCTCGACATTCCTTTTGCGCTCGACGCTGACAACGGCGACACAACCACTAACCCCGAGAGTCGCGCTAAAGCGGATCCGCAAGAGAAGCGGTTTGCGCTCGCCGAGAAGACCGTAGCAGCCTGGGTCGCCTTCTCCCGAAGTGGAAATCCCTCAAACAGCAGAACCGGGGAGTGGCCTGCCTATACGCTGGAACGGAGAGCAACCATGATTTTTGATAAGGAATGCAAGGTCGTTGACGATCCGAGGTCGGCGCCCAGGCAGGTAGTAACCGCTCTCCCCGGCTAAGCCGCGCCCGCGCCTGGACGAGCGGCTGCAAAAGAGGATATGGAGTTATCAGCTCCTGGAAGTCTTTACGCCTGCCCGGAGTCCATCCATCTTCAGGTTTAGGATCCGCTGAAACTCTAGCTGACCGCTCTGCCAACGCGGCTCGGGTGTCGCCAGCCACCAGCGCACCGCCATGGAAAACGAGAAGAAGATGTAGCGCGCAATCATCTGCGCGCTTTCGTGCGCCTGCACCTCTCCTGTTTTCTGGGCCTCCTCCACCAACCTCTCGATGCCCTCAATCAGCCGTTGGCGAATATCCAGAAATCTTGCCAGGTGTAACCCCGGGGTCTGGAGCAGGACCTCACTCAGCAGAATCCTCGAAAGAACGGGATCCTCCGCAAACCGGCGGTAATGAAGTTCGGTGATACTTAGAACCTTTGCTTCAAAGCTCTGCCAGTGGCAGGGCGCCGCGAGGGCCTTGTCCACCAAGGCGTCCATCTCTCCATTGAAGACCAGATAGATCAAATCCCGTTTGTCGCTGACGTAATTGAACAAGGTCGCGAGACCCAGGCCTGCTCGAGCGGCTATCTGTCGGAGAGTCGCACTTTCATATCCGTAGTCTGCAAACAGCTCGCGGGCCGCGAGGATAATTCTTTCTTCCCGCTCCTTCTTGGAGCGTTCTCGGACACCGCGCTTCCTCGGCGTGCACAGCGCCGCTGAGGCTTGCGAGATCGTCTCCATGGTGTACCCCCCACCCGATTCTAGCGTGTACCAAAGACCGAAGGCGTCGCCGCTCCTTACTCCGATAGGTGCTGAGCGCCAAGAGGATGGCCTTTGATCTGAACAGGAGAGAGGTTCCATCGTCAGCACTGTTCCGGATCTTGCGCACCTCCATCCCGGTCGGTCCTCGGTCTCTCGTCAACCCTCGCGATTACGGGCTTTTCATGCTCGGTGGGACTCACTATCGGACGTGGTAAAGAAATGCATGGCGTGGCTTATTGCGGCTACGACAGACACGTGACGCGCTTCAAGTTCAGACTGCTTTATGCTACGGACGCCTCGGCTGACGAACTCGCCGACTGGCCCTCAGAGGTCGAGTTGCTAGGTGCCGCTTTCTTCTTCGCGGCCGAAGTCTTCTTGGCCAACGTCTTATTGCCAGCCGGTTTGCTAGGTTTCTTGGCCATTGCGGAACTGGAGGTAATTACCGTCTTCTTCGGCGTGGCTGCAGCCTTCTTCTGTTTTGCCGATCCACCCTTCTGGACGGTCGCAATGCCTGCCTTTCCTTTTGGGCTGATGGGGCGCTTCACCGCTTTCTTCGCGACCGGGGTGGTAGGCACTTGCGGCTTATTCGTCGAGCCCTTCGGACGGCCGCGCCGCTTGCCGGGAAGTTCCACACTTGTATTGCCGGCGAGCAAGGTACGTGCACGTTGCAGCTGCGAGATCTCTTGATCTATAGAATCGAGAATGTCTTGAAGTGGCATAGTTCCCTCACCTGTAGCATAACCGTTCATCGGCAAAGGTGCATGAGGTGCCGTCCCGTCCGAATCTAAGGCTGCATTGGCCGGTCATTACCCGGACCTCTCCGACGCAGTTCACAGCCGGAGCGGCCAGCACCTTCCTGTACGTGTACGGGCAGAACCTTGTTCCCGGATCGTCCATTCAGTGGAACGGCGTCTCCCTGACGACCGGGTACGGGTTCAGCAGTACAAGCGGATATTACCTTGCAAAAGATTTGCCGGCCAGCCTGCTTGCCAATGCAGGAACAGCTTCGGTCACGGTCATCAATCCTGCCGTTACACCAGCGGTTTCGAATGTGCTGTCTGTGCCAATTGTTAACCCTCCACCGCCGACGCTGACCTCGCTTTCTTCGACGCTGGTGCCGGTGAACACGGCGACTACGCTTACCCTTAACGGCAGCAACTTCACTTCCGCAACGACCGTAGCCCTCAATGGAGTGGCCATTCCCTCCACCTACAGCAACTCAACCCAGATGACTGTGACACTGCCGGCTTCCGCGGTGCTGACGCCCGCGTGAAATCCATCACAGTCTCCAACCTATCCGGCACCACTTGCCCCGCTGTACATCACGGCGTATGTACCTATTCAGCAGATCGTACTTACTGGATTGCTTTGGGACGGAAGCTACCGCACCACAACTATCGTCGACAACGCCCACGTGACAGTAGCCATCCCGGGAAGTGATCTGGTCGGAAGCGGAGCAGCGACGATTACGGCCGTAACCCTGGTGCCTCTCCGTCTAATCCCCTCCTTTTCACAATCCAGTAAATACGATCTGCTGAACTGCGGATTACGGCCTTCACTACGACAGCTCCTTGTCGTAGTGAGGTGGGCTTGGGTTGATCGTGATAAAGGCTCTTTCCGTTAGGAATGTAGTCTGACGACAAATCGTCATGCACTCACCAAATTTGCTTGTCCCACTCGGCCAGTAGTTCCTGCTTGGTTGTCGGCTTGGCGAACTCGAACTTCTCCCATTCGCCGGTTGTGATGCCACGCACGGTGGGCAGTATCATGCCGAGAAACTCGTTGCCGAGCTCGCCGAAGGTACGCATGCCGCCGAGACTGTAGCTGAAGAGCTTGTCGTCAGGAAAAGCCTCGAGCATTTTGCGTGTGAGTGCCCGATGCCCTTGCCAATGGGTCAGGATTTCAGTGGGTGTAAGGAAGGTTGATTTCGATTCGATAGCCATAAGGCACCTCAAAGCCCTGGGTGGGCTTGAAGGCCAAATCACGAGCAATTGCCGACAATACGCGTCGCAACTCGGAGTCATACTCTTCCTATGGAAGGTCCTGTCATGCGCGTGCTCACAGTCCTTGAGATTCTTCAAGCGCGCGACAGCGTCTCTGGAGCAGAGCTGGCGCGGAGGCTTGAGGTAGACCTGCGCACCGTGCAGCGCTACATCGTTCGGCCTAAGGACCTCAGCATTCCATTGACTCGACACCAGGAGTGGGCGGAGCTTATCGTTTGCGGCCGGGCTTCCGGTTACCTCCGCTGCTGCTTACCAATGAAGAGGCTTTCGCGCTGTCGCTTGGCCTGCGCGCACTGCGCCAGATCGGACTGGAAGCGTTCGCACCCGCTACAGAAGGTGCGCTGGCCAAGCTTGAACGTGTGCTTCCCCAGACGCTGCGTGAAAGCGTACGGGTCGTTGAGGACACGGTCGCGCTCGAGCCTAGCATGTGGACGGTCCCGACGTCGGTATCCTGCCTGATCACTGCAGCCACGGCTATCCGTGCCCGTAAGCGCGTCCGCTTCAGCTACGAATCGCCATGCCAAGGAGACCTCGCAGCGCGACGTTGAGCCATATGCTGTACTGCATATCGACGATCGCTGGTATCTTATCGGCCGCTGCCTCATGCGGAAGGCTACCAGAACATTCCGCCTTGATCGCGTGGCCGATCTCCGCACCGGAAGTAAGACGTTTGTGCGTCCACAAGGCTTCGACGCGCGAAGCTACATGGTCGAAAACATGCCCTTCATACAGTCTCGCTATCAACTCGACGTTTGGGTGGCAATGTCCGTCGAGGAAGCTCGACAGAGCTTCGCGCTGTGGCGCGTAAGCCGGGAGACGGAAGAGGATGGCGTCCGCTTGCGATGCGGTCGGGACGATCTTGAGATGTTTGCTGCCATGCTGCTCACACTGAACCGACGCATCGTCGTGCGCAGCCCTGAAGAGCTGCGCGAGACGTTTAGAAAGATTGCGCAACGCGGGACGGAAGCGGCAGGCGGCCATGGTCCTCAATCTCATTAGCCAGCTTCCGTACAGGGCGGAAGAGAGTTCTACTTGTTAGAAACCGCTGTTAACCCAATCTGATCCCTTGTACCGCTGAGCTGGTTTCTGCGCGAACTGGCGACCTTCCTCCTGGAGATGGTCCCCAACTTCTCCTTCGTCGCTCGCCAGAAGTGCATCCGACTCGGCGAAGACCCCTACATTCATCTCCTCTTGTTCAATCGGAAGTTTAAGCGTTTGATCGTCGTGGAGCTGAAGCCGGGAGCCATCAAAGCTGAGTCCAAGGGTAAATGGAACTTTACCTCCGCTGGGTTGCGAAGCACGAGACCGAGCAGGGAGAGCAGAGCCCGCTGGGAATCATCCTCTGTGCGGGGAAGAACACGAATCAAATCGGACTCCTGGAACTCAAATCGGCGGCTATCCACGCCGCTAAATACCTGACGCTTATTACCTCCTCGCGCAGTCCTTCAGGAAAAGTCTCCGGAGCGATGGAAATGGCTTCGATTGAGGATCGAGTGCTCTAGGCCGAAAGCCTAAGTCTGAACTAAGCGCCACTTCAAGCGCATCCCCACGCTCGACGCCATCATCCTGCGGAAGAACTCTCCAACTCCGCAGCCGCGAGGCGATCAGGCATTGCCAAAAACCTCGAGTGGTATAAGTAAGTGATCCTGTCGCTCGAAGAGCTGTATTGCTGGACTGCGCACTAAACGCTGGGTAAAGGGAACTTTTACCTCCGCTGGGAGCAGCGTGTTTTTGCATCCGGATGCCGATCATCGCGCAAGGGCTCAAATATCACCTGCCTCAAGGCTGCAAGCTTCCTCTAGAATGCCAACATCGCTTCCTGAAAGCCGCCCTACGTCGAGCCCCAGACACCCTCCTCTGCCTGCGCTTACCGGTCTCCGCATTTTGCTCGCTCTTTGGGTCGTTCTCTACCACTTCATGGAAGTTGATCGGCCTTTGAACCAGCTGATCGCACTCTCCCCTGCGCCTATCCGCAATATCCTCCTGTCCGGAGGAAGCGCAGTAGGGATATTCTTTCTGCTCTCCGGCTTCGTCCTCGCCTACAACTACGACCTGGGCACAGCCTGGACCGATGCCCGCCGACGCGCCTTCTGGACTGCCCGCATCGCCCGAATCTATCCCGTCTACCTCTTCGCCTTGGCGTTCGGTCTTCCCTCCCTCTTCGCCGGCCTTCTCAAGCTCGGTCCGCTCCACATCCCCTCTATGCTCCTCTCCGCGTCGCTCGTGCTCACCCTCCTACAGGCCTGGAGTCCTGCCGTCGCGCTCTTCTGGGGAGGCCCCGCCTGGTCCCTCAGCGTGGAAGCTTTCTTCTACCTGACCTTTCCTTATCTTGGATTCCGGCTCTGGAAGACAACCCGTGTTCGCAACCAGATCGCCGCCATCGCCGCCCTCTGGATAACCATCTGCGCCGCTACCTTACTGCTCGCCGTCTTCTTCTCGAGCTCGCAACCCCGCCTCGATGCCTGGCGTGAGCTCATCAAGTTCAATCCCCTGCTGCGCCTACCCGAGTTTCTCGCTGGCATCCTTCTCTGCAAGCTGTATGTCACCCTCAGCGCGCAGCCATTCTCGCGAAGCTTAGGTCCTCGCCTCTACTTCACCGGATTCATGCTGGTCCTTTTTACCTGCGCCTTTGAGGATCGTCTCTCCTACCTGCTCCTCTTCAACGGTCTGCTCTTACCGGCCTCTGCCGCCGTCCTGCTTGGTCTGAGCTTTGGCGGAGGCGTACTTCACCGCTGGCTCTCAAGCCGACAGATGGTCTCTCTAGGCCAAGCTAGCTACTCCATGTACCTGGTCCACATGGGCCTTCTGTCTTTTTTCGCAGCCGGCGCCAAGCGTTTCCACCAAACCGAGGCACAACACTGGCTTTTCGACCTTGTCTTCTTCGTTACGCTCTTTTCTCTCTCGGCAGCCGTCTTCTCGCTCATAGAAGAGCCCGCCCGCCGCGCCATTCTCAAGCGCCTGCGACATTGCCGCGGGCTCGCCGCCCCCAACCCGGAAGCCCAGACCGCCAGCGCAGATCCCTTCTAATACCTCGACAGTCGCTTGGAAGAAAAGCAATTAGACTTCGTCCAGTAATGGCGTCGAAGGCTGACTGGGGATTAAGAACGGAGAAAATCGCCGAGCCCCTGTAACGATGGAAGCGAAAGTGGACGCAGCAGACGTACAGCATGGAAACGGGGGTTTCAAAGAGCGCAAAGGAAAGTAGAAGCAAGATTGAGTGCCAAACGCTATAAGAAAATAATGTCAATCTATCTACCGCGGTAAAGCGAGTGGGGACTACAACAATTTGATCTTACGCAGTCTTTTCTGACGCATTATGTTCTTTGCCTTGCATTACGGCAATCTTCACCCCAACCCTATCTCCGTCGAAGGCTAGTAGCTCGATGTCCCACTGAGAGCACATCGACGCTGAGATTTGGATATGGCTTTCAAAAGATATCTCAAAGACGCTCCAATTCGATCTTTGTATGGGACACTGCCTGGAGGAGATGATCCCTCCTGCCCGCCAACAAAGCAGCGCTCTAGGCGCGCCGTCTGGTATGGAAAGCTGAGGACCTGCTTGCGTCTCAAGACTGCAGACAACAGAGCTGACCAGCTCAGCAGCGAGCGTGAAACGCTGTAGCACCTCACCACGTCCGCCGCCTCGGTGAGCTAAATGCAAGCGATATGAGGGTTCTCTGTGGTTGCGAGCGAAGGCACCAATCTTTAGCATTCGAACTGATCGTATTGGGTTCTGGCGAAGGCACCAAGCTCGCAGCATGGGATCCGCCAGCCGGGGGGGGGCAGCGGGTAGCAATCCTGGTCGAAGCATAAAGAATGTCATTTAGGATTTCGTGCAGAGACCGGGTTCCTTGAGGTAACCATGCTCTATGTCCTTGGGAAAGCGGGGTCGGCACAAGGTGGCACACCCGCGCTAATGCCTGCGACACAATATGACACAAAGCCGCTAACGGGAAACAGGGGGATTGCTTCCTGTAGCTCTTTGACTTCTAGGTGGTTGTTTGGTGGACCTGATCGGGATCGAACCGATGACCTCTTCCATGCCATGGAAGCGCGCTCCCAGCTGCGCCACAGGCCCACTAGCTCTATTCTGAGGGTTGAAGGAGGTGGCGTCAAACGGTGATGGAACAATCCTGGTCGCGCAGGTGTCTAATCCTGTAGAGTGAGCGAGCACTCGGCCGCCGGCGGCGTAGTTACCTCTGACCCCTCGCAGGACCCCAGTTGCGGCTTCGGCCGCGCCGACGTAGGCTAAAGGACACCCGAAATGCAGGCGGGCACAATCGTGGGCAATCTGGCGAGCGCACTTGGAGTTCGGACTGAAGACGCCGCGCTGGTGGCTGCGTTGAAGGCGGGCTCTGAAGAGGCGTTCGGGGTGCTCATCGCGCAGTACTCGCAGCCACTCTATTCGCTCATTGCCCGCAGCCTGCAGGATCCCGCGGATGCTGCTGATATCACCCAAGAAGTCTTCATCAAGGTGTTCCGTAGCATTCGCAGTTTCAATGGAGACGCGAGCCTGCGTACGTGGCTCTATCGAATTGCGCTGCACGAGGCGTCGAACCAGAGACGCTGGTGGACCCGGCACAAGCGGCAGGAGTTGACCATCGACTCCCCGGTGGGCGCGGCGGAGGCGGACGACGCCGGCGAGGTGCTTTGCATGGCAGCGACGCTGATGGCCGGAGAGGGATCGCCATATGACCATGCGGCGCAGGCGGAGATGAAGGCGCGGGTAGAAGCCTGTTTGAGGAAGCTGCCGGAGGCGTTCCGGACGGTTGTGGTGCTGCGGGAGATGGAGGGATTCTGTTATGAGGAGATTGCGGAGATTCTCAAGGTGCCGGTGGGTACGGTGAAGAGCCGGTTGATGCGCGGGCGGGCGGCGCTGAAGGAGATCCTGGCGGCCGACGGGTTGACGGCGGCGCTGACGGGAGGGCGGGCATGAACTGCAAAGAAATCCGGCGGTCCTTCTCGGGATACCTGGATGGCGCGATCAGCGGCGTGGAGATGCAGACGGTGGCGGGGCATCTGGACAGCTGCGGCGACTGCCGGCAGGAGTTTGACGACTGGCGCGGCATGCAGCGGGTTCTGGAGACGGTGGGCACGTTGAAGTCTCCTTCCGATCTGGGGTTGAAGCTGCGCCTGGCGATCTCGCACGAAGGGGCGCGGCGGCACGGCCACTGGTACGACGGGCTGAGCCTGAAGTGGGACAATCTATTGCGGCCGGCGCTGCTGCAGCTTTCGGCGGGGCTGGCGAGCGCGCTGGTGTTGATCGGGAGCCTGGCCATGCTGGTGGGCGTGGTGGCGGCACCGCAGGCGGTGCTGGCCAACGACGAGCCGCTGGGTGCGTTGACGGCGCCGCACTATCTCTACTCCGCGGCACGGCTGGAGCCGGTGACGCCGGAGGACTCGACGATCGTGATCCAGGCGAGCGTGAGCGCGACCGGCAAGGTGTACGACTACACGGTGCTCTCCGGGCCGATGGACCCGGCGACGAGCGCGCAGGTGCGCGATCAGCTGATGCTACAGGTCTACGAACCGGCCCGGGTCTTTGGCGAGCCGGTGCGCGGCCAGGTGCTGATTACGTTTTCCGGCGTGTCGGTGCACGGCTAGCGCCGGGGCTCGACGGCGGGCGAGGCGGAGAGGCGCGGGTTGTCGGGGTATGCCTCGCTCTCTTATGCTTGGTGCGGGGCGTCGAACGTCTTGATGGTCTCCTTGCGGGTCTCCCTTTGAAGTGTGTTGTCTTAGCAGCGTTTGCAGTTTGCGTTCTGGCGGCGAGTGCCGCCGGTCAGAGTTCTTCGTCTTCCTCCAGCAGCGCGCCCGGCAGCGGCGCGCCAACGCAGGAGCCGGCCCGGGCGCGGGTAGGCCAGCCGCAGGCCGGGGGTGCGGCGATCACGCTCGAGACCAGTGAGCCACTCTTCGACCTGGCGACGGCGCTGAACGTCTGCGGCTACGACGCGGACCTGGCTGATTCACAGCCGGTGCGGACGGAAGTGCGCGACGATGTGGCCGCGGCGGTGGCGGAGTCGGCGCTGGTGCGGCAGAGTAAGGACGCGCTCTGCCAGTATGTGGATGAGCACCGGCTCTCGGACCCCGGCCGTTCGCTGGCGCAGTACGTTTCACTGGCGTTGTATTTGTCTCCGCCGCCGCAGCTGACGCCGACGGCCGAGGAGACGGACATGCCGCCGGATGCACTGGCGGTGGTGAACATCCTGCCGCGGCTGCGGGACTTTGCCGAGAAAACGCAGCTGCATGCGGTCTGGCTGAAGCACCGGCCGGAGTATGAGGCGATCACCGGGCGGCTGCATGATCCGGTGACGCAGATGATCCTGGCGACCAACGTCTACCTGCGGGTGCCGGTGAGCAGCTACGACGGGCGGCGGCTGCTGATCCTGATTGAGCCGATGCTGGCGCCGAATTCACCAAACGCGCGAATCTACGCGAGCGATTACGCGCTGGTGACCTCGCCGACGGCGGCGGGGGCGGTGAAGATGGACCAGATCCGCCACCTGTACCTGCACTACGAGATCGAGCCGCTGGTGTACGCGCGGGCGCAGTCCATGACGCGTTTGGTGCCGCTGTTGAAGCCGGTGCAGGATGCGCCGCTGGATTTTACGTACAAGTCGGACGTAGTGGCGCTGGTGACCGAATGCATGATCAAGGCGATCGAGGCGCGGACGATGTATGTCGGGTTCCCGGCGCCGGTGAAGCCGACGGGGGCCCGGGTGCGTACGGATGAGGCCCGCTACACGGAGGAGATGATCTCCTACGACCGGCAGGCGGAGGTGGTGCGGCGCAGGCAAGTGGACCTGGACATGCGCGAGGGCTGGGTGCTGACGGATTACTTCTACGGCAAGTTCCAGGCGCTGGAGCGCTCGTCCGAAGGGTTGAGCGAGAGCATGGGCGAGATGGTGTACGGCATGGACGTGGGCCGGGTTGCGCACCAGGCGGAGCAGATCCAGTTCCTGCCGCAGGGGTCGGGCGAATTTGTGCGGCGGGTCGCGCCGGTACCGACGGGCATGATGCTGGCCGAGAAGAAGATGCTCGAGGGCGACCTGGATGGGGCGGAGGCGATCGCGGACAAGGCGCTGGCGGATCCGACGCAGGACCGGGGCGACGCGATGTTCGTGAAGGCGCGGGTGCTGTTGATGGAAGGCGATCCCAAGGATTCGGAGGTCGACTTCCAGGATGTGCTGACGAGCTCGAGAAATCCGAGGACGCTGGCGTGGTCGCATATCTACCTGGGCCGGCTGTACGACACCAAGGAGCCGGCGGAGCGGGCGGCGGCCGTGGCGGAGTACAAGGCGGCGCTAGCGGTACCGGGCATGCCGGCCGACGCCAGGGCCGCGGCGGACCGCGGATTGAAGGCGCCGTTTGAGGTGCCGAAGGTGACGCACGAGGAGCAGCAGCCGCTCGATCCTACGGGTAAGGCGGAGAAGGACGCTTATAAACCTCCGCCGCCGGAGTGAGTTTTAGGGCTCCCCCCCTCCCCCTAGTTGGAGTCAAAAATTTGAAAACAAGGTACTTAGCTCTGTATATACAAGGTCGTTTGAGAGACGAGAAAAGGCCCGGGCTGGGGTGCCCGGGCCTTTCTGCTTCTATTTCGATTATACAGGGCGTGTCAAGGGGGCGGGCTTCGGGGCCGGTCAGAGGGGGGGGAGGCATACCCCAGGGGCTAAGGCCCCGCTTCTGGCGACCTGAGAGACCCAAGGCTAAAGCCTTGAGGTACCTTCAGGCAGAAGCGAAGCTGAATGCAGGTCGGTGAGCAGAGGAAAGCTAAATGCAGGTCCTTCGACTGAGGCCTGCGGCGCTTCCGCTCAGGATGACGGGGTTAGGGCGGGCGCTCCGCTCAGGATGACGGGGTTTGTGGGGTTGGGGGTGAGAGGGCGGCGACGCGGGAGATGAGGGCCTGGGCGTCGAAGGGGGCGCGGACGTGGGCGTCGTTGTCGAAGTAGACGAAGACGTCCCGGGGGATGTGGTCGGCGCTGGGGAACGGAGCGGCGAAGCGGGCGCGGTTGGGTTGGGAAACTGGATCAACCGTTGGGGGGCCGGGAGTCTGGGCGGCGGGGGCTTGCGAGGCGGCGGCTTGCGATGGGAGGTCGAGGGGTGGGAGCTGGCCGGAGGCGAAGGCCAGGATGCGGCGGGCCCAGGTGTCGATGGCAGGGGGCTCATAGCCCGAGGCGTAGAGGTGCTCGGAGCCGTGGAGGCGGATGTAGACGAGGGAGGAGGTGACGTCCAGCAGGAGCGGCCACTCGACGGTGTCGGCGACGACGAGGCCGATGTCGTGGCGGCGGAGGAGGGCGAGGAACTCGGGGGTGGCGAAGGATTCGTGGCGGATCTCGACGGCGTGGCGGAGCGGGACGTCGGCGGTGGGCTTGAGGCAGGAGCGGCCAGGGGCGAGGAGGGGTTCGCCGCACTGTTTGGCGAGGCGGGCGGCGGCGCGGGAGGTGCGGGGCAGGAGCTTGAAGAAAGCTTCGAAGCGGGCGGGGTCGTTGAAGCGGAGCTGCGGGGGCAGCTGCCAGAGGATGGGGCCGATCTTGGGGCCGAGGGCGAGGACGCCGGAGGCGAAGAAGTTGGCCAGGGCGGTGTCGACCGCGACCAGCTTGCGCATGTGGGTGATGAAGCGGCCGCCTTTGAGGGCGAAGAGGAAGTCGGCGGGGGTGTGGGCGGCCCACTGCTCGAAGTAGGCGGGGCGCTGGAGGGAGTAGAAGGTGCCGTTGATCTCGACCGAGGGGAAGATGCGGGAGGCGAACTCGAGCTCTCTTCTCTGCTGCAGGCCGGGCGGGTAGAAGACGCCGCGCCAGTTGCGGTAGCGCCAGCCTGAGATGCCGATGCGGATGCGGCCGGGTGGGGGCATGGTCTAGGTCCAATAGAGGATGCGGGCGGTGGGCAGGACGGCGGCAAGCGCCTCGTAGAACCAGGACTTCATCTCTGCCATAGAGTCCTTGGGGTAGACGTATTTAAAGCCGCCGAACTTGTTTCGTTTTTCGGTTCTGGCCTCCTCGCGCAGGTCGAGGGTGGTTTTGGGGTACCAGTTGAGGAGCACGTCTTTTGAGCCGGGGGTGAAGCGGTGGGTGATGAGCTCTACCGTCAGGTCGACTGGGAGGTCGACTGGGAGGTGGGCGGCGGGAAGACCGCTGAGGGCCTCGGCGACGGATTGGAAGAGGGCGAGGTACTGCTCGCGCCAGCGCTCAACGGGCATGATGGGGGCGATGGTGAGGCCGACGGGATAGCCGGCGAGGGCCAGGGTGCGGAGGGCGCGGAGGCGCTGCGGCACGGTGGCGGTTCCGCCTTCGAAGTCGCGGGAGACGCTGGCTGCGTTGAGCGAGAATCGGGCGCGGGTGCGGCCGTGGTGCTGGATGGAGAGGAAGGGGTGGACGGCGTCGAACTTGGTGGTGAAGCGGAGCTGCACGGGGGCATCCCAGGCGGCGAAGAAGCGGATGGCCTGCTCGAGGGAGCCGGTGAGGTGCTCGATGCCGAGAGGGTCGGTGTAGCAGCTGGCCTCGAAGGTGGTTCCTTCGTGGGCGCGGTCGCGCGATCTGGAGGTGATGGTTCCCTGGCCGACGTAGGGGCGGAGGCCGTCGAGGATCTCGGTGAGGTTGGCGTAGGCGCGGGTGACAGGCGGGCCGCTGAGACTGCCGGCAAGATAGCAGTACTGGCAGTGGGCGGGGCAGCCCTGGGCGAGGTGGAACTGCCAGTCGGCGCTGGGCGGGATGGGCTGCAGCTTTCTCTGGCCGGGAGGCGAGACGACGATGGCGAAGGTGGTCTTGGCGAGGGCGTAGGCTTTGCGCGGGTCTGGGCCGGCGAGGCCGCGGAGCTGGTTGGATTTGAGGCGGATGACTTCGGCGCCGAGGGCTTCGGCGCGGGCGAGCATGACGCGGCCGTGCTCGAGCGCGTAGGCGTCAGGGGTGATCATGACGCGGCGCGGACGCCAGAGTTTGGGTTCGGCTGGGCGCGGGGTTTCGGCGAGGAGCTCCATGGAGAGGTTGGACGCTGAAGATGCGGTTTGTGGGCGGAGATGGGTCAGGGTAGGGTTGGGGTTGGCGAGGCTGATCTGCGGGTTTTTGGGTTGGTGGGTTATGAGCTGCGGGTTCGAAGGCTCGATCTGTGGGGTTCAGGGTTGGTGGGTTAAGAGCTGCGGGTTCAACAGCTGGCGTAGCCGCTGGGGGGGATGGGTGCATCTCAGGTGAGATATGGCTGTGACGAAGTCGCTCCTGAATACTCCTCCGGATATCACCCCAAACGCAACCGTGATGGTGAATGGACGCGCCGTGGAGGCGCACGCGGGCGAGATGCTGATTGAGACGCTGCTGCGCGATGCGGAGCGGCGCCAGGCTCCGGCGCCGCCGCATGTGTGCTACCTGCCGCAGATGGGGCCGATCCAAAGCTGCGATACATGCATGGTGAAGCTGGACGGGAAGCTGGTGCGCGCATGCGGTACGGCGGTGACGACCAACATGCAGGTGCTGACCGAGGGCCTGGAAGTGGACACGGCGCAGCGCGAGGCGTTTGACCGCATACTGCAGAACCACATGCTGTATTGCACGGTGTGCGACAACAACAACCAGAACTGCACGATCCATAACGCGACCAAGGACCTGGACGTGAAGCACCAGGCCCGGCCGTATCTGGAGAAGCCGTACGCGAAGGACATGTCGAACCCGTTCTATCGCTACGACCCGGACCAGTGCATCCTGTGCGGGCGATGCGTGGAGGCGTGCCAGAACGTGCAGGTAAACGAGACGCTGACGATTGACTGGGAGAGTGCGCATCCGCGGGTGCTGTGGGATGGCGGTGAGGAGATTGCGGGTTCGAGCTGCGTGAGCTGCGGGCATTGCGTAACGGTGTGTCCGTGCAATGCGCTGATGGAGAAGTCCATGATCGGGCACGCGGGGTACCTGACGAACCTGCCGCCGAAGGTGCTGGACGACATGATCGAGGTGGTGAAGGCGATCGAGCCGCCGATCGGGTATGGGCCGATTCTATCCTTGAGCGAGATGGAAGCGGAGATGCGCAAGGAGCGCGTGCGGCGAACGAAGACCGTGTGCACGTACTGCGGGGTGGGCTGCAGCTTCGACGTGTGGACGCGCGACCGGCACATTCTGAAGATCGAGCCGACGCACGGGCCGGCGAACGGGATCTCGACGTGCGTGAAGGGCAAGTTCGCGTGGGACTTCATCAACTCGCCGGACCGGCTGACCAGGCCGCTGCTGCGGCAGGGCGACACCTTTGTTGAAATCACGTGGGAGAAGGCGCTGGACGTGATCCACGAGAAGTGGACGGGGATCAGGGAGAAGCACGGGCCGGATGCGCTGGCGTTTATTGCTTCGTCCAAGTGCACGAACGAAGAGAGCTACCTGATGCAGAAGCTGGCGCGGCAGGTGATCGGGACCAACAACATCGATAACTGCAGCCGCTACTGCCAGACGCCGGCGTCGATGGGGCTGCAGCGGACGGTGGGGTATGGGGCGGACTCGGGCTCGATTGCGGACATCGAACAGGCGGCGCTGGTGGTGATCATCGGGTCGAATACCGCGGAGTCGCACCCGGTGCTGGCGACGCGGATCAAGCGCTCGCACAAGCATCGCGGGCAGCGGCTGATTGTGGCCGACCTGCGCCGGCATGAGATGGCGGAGCGCGCGGATATGTTCATCCAGCCAAACCCCTCGACGGACGAGGTGTGGCTGATGGGGGTGTCGAAGTACATCCTGGATCACAAGCTGGCGAAGATGGATTTCGTAAACCAGTGGGTGAACCGGTTTGACGAGTTCGAGAAGTCGCTGGAGCCGTTCACGCTGGAGTACACGGAGAAGGTGACGGGGATTCCGCAGGCGACGCTGATTACGCTGGCCAATGAGATTGCGGCGGCGGAGAGCGTGTGCATGCTGTGGGCGATGGGGGTGACGCAGCACTGCGGCGGGTCGGACACGTCGACCGCGATCAGCAACCTGCTGCTGCTGACGGGTAACTACAAGCGGCCGGGGACGGGCGGGTATCCGCTGCGTGGGCACAACAACGTGCAGGGCGCGAGCGACTTCGGGTCGATGCCGAATGTGTTTTCGGGCTACCAGAAGGTGGATGACGAGGCGATCCGGGCGAAGTTCGAGGCGGACTGGGGATGCACGCTGCCGACGGCGAAGGGCCTCGATAACCACGAGATGATCCGCGCGATCCACGACGGCAAGCTGAAGGCGCTGTACATCAAGGGCGAGGACACGATCACGTCGGACGCGAACGCGAACGATGTGGGCCAGGCGCTGCGGGCGCTCGAGTTTCTGATTGTGCAGGACATCAACTTCTCGGTGACGTGCGAGTATGCGGACCTGGTGCTGCCGGCGTCGCCGTCGCTGGAAAAGGATGGGACGTTCGTGAACACGGAACGGCGGATACAGCGGCTCTACAAGGCGCTGGAGCCGCTGGGCGAGTCCAAGCCGGACTGGGAGATCATCCAGCTGATCGCGAACCGGATGGGCGGCAAGTGGAGCTACAAGCATCCCTCGGACGTGATGGTGGAGGTGGCGCGGCTTACGCCGACGTTTGCGGGCGTGACCTACGAGCGGCTGGAGGGTTACAAGAGCCTGCAGTGGCCGGTGGCGGAGGATGGCACGGATACACCGCTGTGCTATGTGGACAAGTTCCCGTTCCCGGATGGCAAGGCGCGGTTCTGGCCGCTCGAATATTTGCCGCCGTCGGAAGAGGTGAACGAGCGGTACGATCTGCATTTGAATAACGGGCGGCTGCTGGAGCACTTCGAGCAGGGGTCGATGACGTACCGGTCGCCCGGCATCAAGGAGATTACGCCGGAGAATTTCGTTGAGGTGTCGCCGGAGCTGGCCGAGGAGCGCGGGCTGACCAGCGGACGCTATGTGCAGCTGCAGAGCCCGTACGGGCGGGTGAAGGTGCAGGTGCTGGTGAGCGACCGGGTGAAGGGCAAACAGCTGTACATGCCGATGAACTCAGTGGATGAGCCGGTGAACAAGATGACGAGCAGCCATACAGACAGGGCGACGCATACGCCGGCGTTCAAGGAGACGAGCGTGCACATGACGGTACTGCCGGAGCAGGGCGAGAATCCGCTGCCGCGGCAGAATTTCCGCTACGGCACGCGGCATCCGCAGATGGGGCTGGAGATTGAGCGTAAGTGGGCGTTGCCGGGGTATCATCTGCCGGGAACGCGGGAGAGCGACCGGCTGGTGCAGATCAAGAGCACGACGGTTTAGAACGGCAGTAAAGGGCAGTAAAGGGCCGTGAACGGCAGTAAAGGGCAGTGAGAGGCAGGTGGGTGGATGGCGAATCCGTTGCGGTTCAAGCCGGTGGTGGATCCGAAGCAGGAGTTGCAGCGGCAGCTTGAGGCGGCTCCGCTGGAGCATGCGGAGGCGCTGCTGGTGGCGTACGACATTCTGAAGACGGCGCACGCCAACGGCACGCTGGACCTGGTGAACGGGCTGATCGGCGGGCGTGATGTGATTGCGGGCAAGCTGGCGGAGTATGCCAAGCTGCCTGGCGGGGTGGCGCTGATTCGCAACCTGCTGGCGGCGGGGAAGATCGTGATGGCGCTGGATCCGGAGACGCTGGACGAGGTGTCGAAGGCGATGGTGACGGCGACGGGCGAGCACCGCGCGGAGAAGAAGCCGCCGTCGCTGTGGGCGCTGGCGCGGCGGGCAACGAGCGAGGACAGCCGGCGCGGGCTTTCGTTTATGACGCTGCTGCTGGGGGCGATCGGCAGGGGGCTGGGGGCGGGGCCGGCCGGGTTGGAGCGGCATTAAGGTTGCGCTTCGCTCAGGATGACGGGCGAACGTCGACGCGAACACTTGACCAGCATCAGGGCTACCACTTGAGCAGGACAAGTTCGAGGCAGAAGGCGGGTCCCATGGCGGCGAGGATGGAGTAGGTGCCGGGTGCGGCGGGGTGGTTGTCGAGGGTGTCGGCGAGGACGCAGAGGACGGATGCGGCGGAGAGGTTGCCGACCTCGCTGAGGGATTTCCAGCTGAGGGCGAGGGCGCCAGCGGGCAGTTCGAGCGCCTGCTCCGTGGCTTCGAGAACCTTGGGGCCGCCGGAGTGGAAGATCCAGGTGCCGATGTCGGCCAGGGTGAGAGAGTGATCGGCGAGGAAGCTGTCGACGTCGCCGCGCAGGTTCTCGAGGACTACCTTGGGGACGTCGGGCGAGAGGACAATGCGGAAGCCGGTGTCGCGGATGTCCCATCCCATGATGTGCTCGGTGTCGCGATAGAAGGTGCTGCGGGTGGCGAGGATCTCGGGCGTACGGGCGCGGGGCGAGGGCAGCACGGTCTCCGAGCCGGCGAGCAGGACGGCGGCGCAGCCATCGCCGAAGAGGCCGGTGGAGATGATGTTGGCGATGGACTGATCGTCATCCTGCCACGTGAGGGAGCAGAGCTCAACCGAGAGGAGCAGCGCGAACTGTTTGGGGAAGGCGCGGAGATAGTCCGAGGCGCGCGCGATGCCGGCGGCTCCGGCGACGCAGCCGAGGCCGAAGATGGGGGTGCGCTTGACGTGGGTGGGGAAGGGCATGAGGTTGATGAGGCGAGCGTCGATGGTAGGCGAGGCGATGCCGGTGACCGACGCGAAGAAGATGGCGGAGATGTCGGCCGCGGTGAGGCCGAGCGGGGTGAGGGCGCGGTCGATGGCCTGCTGGCCGAGGGTGACGGCGGCATCGATCCAGGCGTCGTTGGTGGCCTGGAAGCCGATTAGCGAGGGGTACTCGTGCATGGGCAGGACGAAGTAGCGGGTGTCGACGCCGCAGTTGGCGTGAAGCCGGGTGAGGAGGCGGGGTTCGGGAAGCTTGTCGCGCCAGCGTTCGGTGAGGGCGGTGGAGATTTCGGTCTGGGTGTAACGGTGGGCCGGAAAGGCGGTTCCTACTGAGGCGATCTGCATGCATTCCTTTGTCGTTGCGCTGCTGACAGTTTAGTGCAGATTCGCGGATGCCGTTCGAAGGGGGGGTGCCGCGGGCAAGCAGTGGAGAACACGGGCTCCGCGAACTGGTCACTGTGTTGTCGAAGTGAGTTCATGGGAACGAGCCGGTGAATCGTGTAGGGTCTAAGTTCAATCTTGATTTCAGGAAAGCAGGGTACTTCGCTATGAAGCTGGTTCGTTTCGATCAGAATGGTTCGGCCAGGATCGGGTTATGGCTGGAGTCTGGCGTCGTCGATGTCGCGGCGCACCTGCCGGATGCACCAGGCACGATGCTTGGGCTGCTGGAGGAGTGGCAGACGGTGGCACCACAGCTGAAGCGGTTGGATGAGGCTGGCGCGGCCGATCTGGAGCACTCCGCCGTGCGCCTGCTGGCGCCTGTTGAACGGCCGCGCAGCATGTGGGCTATCGGGCTGAACTACGCGGATCACGCCAAGGAGGCGAACATGGAGCTGCCGAAGAACCAGCTCTGGTTCACCAAGGCGACGGCGACGCTGGTCGGGCCGTTCGATTCGGTGCAGATTCCGCGGGCCTCTTCGCAGATCGACTACGAGGCGGAGCTGGTGATCGTGATCGGTAAGCGCTGCAAGCATGTGAGCGCGGCGGAGGCGAGCTCGGTGATTGCGGGCTACAGCGTGGGCAACGATGTCTCGGTGCGGGACTGGCAGCTGCGGATCTCGCAGTGGAGCCTGGGCAAGTCGTTCGATACGCATGGCCCAGTGGGGCCCTGCATTGTGACGTCTGATGCGATCGACCCGCACCACCTGAACATCCGGGCGTACGTGAACGGGGAGCAGCGGCAGAACTCGAGTACCGAGCAGCTGATCTTCAACTGCTTCGAGATGGTCGAGCAGCTTTCGACCGCGATGACGCTGGAGCCGGGCGACCTCATCTTCACGGGGACGCCGCCGGGCATCGGGTTCGCCATGAAGCCGCAGCAGTTTCTGCGGGAAGGCGATGTTGTGCGGGTAGAGATCGATGGGATCGGCGCGATCGAAAACAGGTTCGTGAACGAAGCTTAAGGCGAAGGTCGCGCAGCGGAATGAATGCGGTGTTCCGTTCAGGCGGCGGTGTGAGGAAGGAAGCGAAGATGGCTCCTGAGCTTGATATCAGAGCGGCCCTGGCTGGTGCGTGGCGGCTGGAGTCGTACGTCGAAATCGATTTGGGGACGGGGGCGGAACGTTACCCGTTTGGCCCTTCGCCTGAGGGCATCATCCTATACACGGCGGATGGCTACATGTCCGCGCAGATGCAGAGCAGCGGGCGACGGGCGTTCGCGGCAGGCGATCTGTACGGGGGCGAGCCGGGCGAGTATGCGGAGGCCGGACGCACCTACCTGGGGTACGCAGGGCGGTTTTCTGTCGACGAGCAGGCGGGTACCGTGTCTCATGAGGTGGCCGTAAGCTTTTTTCCCAACTGGCTTGGGCAGACCCAGATACGGGTTTTCACGCTGCGCGGGGACCGGCTGCAACTGGAAACGGATGGCCGACAAAGCTTCATCGGGAGTTCGAAGGTGGCGAGGATTACGTGGCGGCGGGCTGTTCCGAATGATTAGCTGGTCAGGCGCCGGCAGCCTGCAAGTTTGGCTATGCCTTGCGGGAATGCTTGACAAGTCTTCGGCTGGAACGCAGTCTTTAGTTCACCACCATGTTCATCGCATGACCATTGGATGACATCGCCTGATCTTCCGCCGGGCCTGCGGCCCAATCATTCGTTTGACGCCAACCGGAGCAGAGAGACGCTATGAGTGAGAAATCGGTTCCTGCCAAAGAGATCATCGCGGAGTGCGAGACGCGCGGCTATCTTGCCAAGCAGCTTTACCTGGTGACGACCAGGCCGCTGCGCGGGATCGGCCCGGTGATGGAGAACCTGGACATTCATCTGCAGTATCAGGAGAAGCTGGAACGCGACGGCGTCATGTTTGCCGCGGGTCCGAACTGGACGGACGATGAGCAGGAGTGGGAAGGCGACGGCACGGTGGTATATCGGGCTTCGTCGCTGAGCGAGGCGCAGCAGATTGCCGCCGCCGATCCGATGCATGCCAATGGAGCGCGCTCGTTCACGGTGCGGCCGTGGTTTGTGAACGAAGGCACGATTACGGTCCAGCTCGGCTTCGCGACAGGCCGGTTCAAGCTGATCTAAACACCGGGCCGGAGATCGCGCCGGGCCGGAGCAAAGCTTAGCCCTCGCGGTCGAGGCTGCTGCCGGAGGCGGCACGTTCCCGCAGCAGGGAAGAGACGGTAAAGCCGGGGCCGAGCTGCTGGCGATATCGTTCCAGTCCGTCGACGACGGTCTGCAGGCCGATCGTCTGCGCCCAGAACATTGGTCCTCCCTTGGCTGGAGGCCAGCCGTAGCCGAAGACCCACACGACGTCGATGTCGGAGGCGCGCTGGGCTATGCCTTCTTCAAGGATCTTGGCGCCTTCGTTGATCATGGTGTAGAGGGTGCGCACCACGATCTCTTCTTCGCTGACCGGACGCGGGGTGCGGCCTGCCTGGCTGCGGAAGCGGTCTAGTATCTCCGAGGTGACGGTCGAAGGTGTGGGCCGGCGCTGATCGTCGTAGTCGTAGAAGCCGGCTTTGGTCTTCTGGCCCCAGCGGCCCTGAGCGCAGAGCGCGTCCTTGACGCTTTCGACGCGCGACGGATCGCGATGCCAACCGATATCAACGCCGGCGAGGTCGGCCATCTGGAAAGGGCCCATGGGCATGCCGAACTGCGTATGGACCTGGTCGATCTGCTGGGGCGATGCGCCATCGAGCAGCAGGGCGGTGGCCTGTTCCTGGCGGGGGATGAGCATGCGATTGCCGATGAAGCCATAGCAGACGCCGGAGACGACCGGGACCTTGCGGATGCGGCGGGCGAGATCGATGGCGGTGGCGAGCGCGTCGGGAGCGGTGGCGGCGCCGCGCACGACCTCAACCAGCTTCATGACGTTGGCGGGCGAAAAGAAGTGTGTGCCGAGCACGTCGCCGGGACGCGCCGTGACCTCGGCCATGCGATCGATGTTGAGGTAGCTGGTGTTCGAAGCCAGCATGGCGCCGGGCCGGGCGAGGCTGTCGAGGCGCTTGAAGATGTCGAGCTTTACGTCGAGGTTTTCGTAGACGGCCTCGATGAGGAGATCGCATTCGGCGAGCGCGTTGAAGTCGAGCGTGGGGTTCAACAGGGACATTGCCTCCGACACCTGCTGGGAGGAGATGCGGCCTTTGGCGGCGCTCGCTTCGTAGTTGCGACGGACCACGCCGACTCCGCGGTCGAGCGCATCCTGCGCCATCTCGACGATGGTGACCGGGATGCCGGCGGAGAGAAAGTTCATGGAGATGCCGCCGCCCATGGTGCCGGCGCCGATGACGCCGATCCTGGTGATGGGACGAAGCTGAGTGGTTTTGGGCAGGCCCTCTACCCGGGACGCGGCGCGTTCGGCGAAGAAGATGTGGCGCAGGGCGCGGGATTGGTCGCCCGCCATGAGCCTGCTAAACAAGCTGCGTTCGAGCGCAAGCCCCTGCGCCAACGGAAGCTCGACAGCCGCTTTGACTGCTTCAATGCAGGCTGCCTGGGCATCCAGGCCTTTGATCCTGCGTGCGTTCGCGGAGGCGAATCGCTCAAAGACACCAGGCTCGGCGGCAACCGTCAGCTGGCCGGTGCGGCGCACGCCGGGTGCACGCCGCGCGAAGGCGATGGCCTCGTCCAGGAGCGTGTCTTCTTTGGTGAGGAGGTCGACGAGACCATAGCGTTCCGCCTCGAGGGCAGAGATGGGTTCGCCGGTGACGATCATCTCGAGCGCGGTTGCGACGCCTACCAGGCGGGGCAGGCGTTGCGTGCCGCCGGCGCCGGGCAAGAGGCCGAGCTTTACCTCCGGCAGACCCAGCCTGGCCGAAGGCGCAGCGACGCGATAGTGGCAGGCGAGGGCGGTCTCAAGGCCGCCGCCGAAACAGGTGCCGTGGAGGGCGGCGATGACGGGTTTGTCGCAGGCCTCGATCCGGTCCACCATCTCGGGGAGTTCGGGTGCGGAGATCTCCTTGCCGAACTCGGTGATGTCGGCGCCTGCGGAGAAGAGCTTGCCGCTGCCGCGCACGACGACGGCTTTGACCGACGGGTCACTGGCAGCGTGCGTGATGGCCTGGATGAACTCCTGCCGGGTGGAGGAGCCGAGCGCATTGACTGGCGGCGCGTCGATCAGGATTTCAAGAACATCATCATGAGAGTGCAGCTTGATCATTCCGGCCCTCGACGTGGTGCGGCTTGGGTAGCATGAACATTCTACCCGGGCTGCGGAGCCCGAAGTTGAGCCGGTTGACGCGTACCTTGCGCGCCGCATACTGTTGCCGGGAGGGGAAGACACATGATGACGGTAACGGAGCCTGGGAAGGTGAAACGGGTAGCGGGCGGCAGCTTCATCGTGGAGGATCTGACGCCGGCGGAGATCTTTACGCCGGAGGATTTTACGCCGGAGCAGCGGCAGATCGCGGAGTTGACGGCCAACTTCGCGGAGCAGCGAGTCCGCCCGCAGATCGCGGCGATTGAAGCCAAGGATTTCGCGGCAAGCCGGCAGCTGATGCGGGAAGCCGGAGAGCTTGGGCTGCTGGGCATCGATGTGCCGGAAGAGTATGGCGGCCTGGAGATGGACAAGGTGACCTCCGCACTGGTGGCGGACAGGATGTCCGTGTGCGGCAGCTTCAACACGACCTTTGGGGCGGATGTGACGATAGGTCTGCTGCCGCTGGTGTGGTTCGGCACGGCGGAGCAGAAGGCGAGATATCTCCCCAAGCTGATGACGGCCGAGTGGATCGCCGCGTATGCGCTGTCGGAGGCATCGGCCGGGTCGGATGCGATGAACATCCGCGCGCGGGCGAAGCTCTCCGATGACGGCCGACACTACATCCTCAACGGCGAGAAGATGTGGATCTCAAACGCCGGCTTTGCCGACCTGTTCACCGTCTTCGCCAAGATCGACGGAGAGAAGTTCACGGCGTTCCTGGTGGAGCGCGGCTCGCCGGGCTTGACCATCGGGAGCGAAGAACACAAGCTGGGCATACGCGGTTCGTCCACGTGCCCGCTGGTGTTGAACGACTGCAAGGTGCCGGTCGAGAACCTGCTTGGAACCGCGGGCAAGGGACATCAGATCGCGTTCAACATTCTGAACGTGGGCCGCTACAAGCTGGGCACGCGCACAATTGGAGGAGCACGGGTCGCCTTCCGCGACGGTGTTCGCTATGCGCGGGAGCGCGTGGCCTTCGGCAAGCCGATCACATCGTTCGGGCTGGTGCAGAAGAAGATTGCGGAGACCGCGGCGGCGATCTACGCGGGCGAATCGGTATCGTACCGGGTAGTGGGCGCGATCGACGCCGCGCTGGCCGAGCTCGATAAGACTTCGCCCAGCTACTATCAGCAGGTTCAGAAGTGCATTGAGGAGTTCGCGACGGAGTGTTCGATCCTGAAGTTCGCCTGCTCGGAGATCTTCTGCCGCGCCGCCGATGAGATGCTGCAGTTGCATGGCGGCTATGGCTACGTGGAGGACTATCCCGCCGAGAGAACGTACCGGGACGCGCGGATCAACAAGATCTTCGAAGGCACGAACGAGATCAACCGCATGATCACCATGAACTGGATGCTGAAGCGCGCCAGGCAGGGCGTGGTGCCGCTGCATTCCGCCATGGAGACGCTGATGGACGAGGCGGAGCGGGACGAGGCGGAGCGGGACCAGGTAGAGCGGGGCGACGGCGCGACCCCGAGATTTGAGGGGGCGCTGGCTGCGGAACGGGGGTTGCTGGCGAGCGTCAAGAAGATCTTCCTTTTGTGTGCTGCAACAGCGTTGCAGAGCTTCGGAGATGGACTCGCGGAACAGCAGGAGGTGATGGGCGCGCTGGCAGAGATCCTGGCGGAGGCGCTGATTCTTGAGTCCATGATTTTGCGCACGGAGAAGATGGAAGGCAGCCGCCCGCTGGCGGTGAAGCTGACCAGGTATCACGCACGCTGGTCGCTGCGCATGGTGCAGACCGCCGCGGAACTCGTCCTGGGCAGTGCGGGAGACGACGCGGGGCTTGCGCGCCGCATGAAGGTCTACCGGCAGCTTTCGCAGCATGACCCGGTGAACCTCGTTTCGATGGGGCGGGAGATATCGCAGGCGATGGTCGACGCTGGTCAATACAAGCTGTAGGTGCGGTGGCCGGGAGCGAAGAGAGACGCCCTATGAACGAAGCCGGATCGGTTGGCCATAGCTGGGTGGACTCTGCCAACCAGCCGGAGCTCGGCTTTCCCTTGCAGAGCCTGCCTTACTGCGCGCTGGCCGTTGGAGACGAGGTCCACCTTGGCGTTGGCATTGGCGACAGCATCGTCGATCTCAACCGGCTTAGCCACGAGGGTCATCTTCCCGTGCGCAGTGGCGCGGCGCGGACTGCGTGCCTGGCCAGCAACCTGAATGCGCTGATGGAGTGCGGGCCGGAGGCTTGGCTCGAGCTTCGGAATGCGCTTACGTTCTGCCTGGCGGCCGGCGCGCCGCAGGCCGTGCGGGACGCCGTGAGCAGACACCTGGTTCCCATGCAGGGCGCGCGCTTTGCCGCACCGGTGCGGGTGCAGGACTATACGGATTTTTTCGCATCGATCGAACATGCGACCAACGTGGGGCGGCTCTTCCGGCCTGATCAGCCGCTGCCGCCGAACTACAAGTATGTCCCCATTGCGTACCATGGGCGCTCATCTTCCCTGGTTCTGAGCGGCGCTGCGATCGTACGTCCGCATGGCCAGGCCAGGCGGCAGGGCAGCGATGAACCGGTCTTTGGGCCGAGCGCCCAGTTGGACTACGAGCTTGAGGTGGGCGCGTACGTGGGCTGCGGCAACCCGCTGGGCGTGCCGATCCCGGTGTGGCAGGCGGAGCGGCATCTCTTCGGCTATTCGCTGCTGAACGACTGGTCGGCGCGCGATGTCCAGGTGTGGGAATCTCAGCCCCTGGGGCCGTTCCTGGGCAAGAACTTTGCAACCAGCCTGTCACCCTGGGTGGTCAGCCGGGAGGCGCTGCTGCCGTTCCGCGTGCCTCGCGCGGCGCGGGCGGCGGGCGACCCTGCGCCGATGGAGTATCTGGACGACAGCGGCCTGGCGTGCGAGCCGGCCATCGACATGACGCTCGGGGTGTATCTCTCGACGGCGCTGATGCGCGCGCAGGGTCTCACGCCGCACCGCGTGAGCCGCGGCAATCTGCGCGGGCTCTACTGGAGCTTTGCGCAGATGATTGCGCACCACACGGCGAATGGCTGCAACCTGAACGCGGGTGACCTGCTGGGCAGCGGCACCGTCTCGGGCTCCGCGCCCGGCACCGAGGGATGCCTGCTGGAGCTGTCCCGGCGCGGCCAGGTGGGGATAGAGCTCGCGCACGGGGAGCGGCGCACGTTCCTCGAAGACGGCGACGAGGTCATCCTGCGCGGGTTCTGCGAGCGCGACGGCTTGCCGCGCATCAGCCTGGGGGAATGCCGCGGCATGGTTGTGCCGGCCATCACCTTCCCATAAAACGGACCTGCACTCAATCACGTCGAACTGTTTACTGATAAGGAGATTTACATGGCAACGGCCGTTCAAACTTCCAGCCAGACCAAGGTCGAAGATTTTCTTCCGCTCAAGGGTACGGACCACGTCGAGTTCTACGTCGGCAACGCGCGCCAGGCGGCCTACTTTTATCGTGGTGCGTTCGGCATGAGCCTGGTCGGCTATGCCGGCCCGGAGACGGGTGTACGCGACCGCGCCAGCTACGTGCTGCAGCAGGGCAAGGTGCGCTTTGTCCTGACGACCGCGCTGCGCAGTGACTCCGAGATTGCGCGCCAGGTCCACGTGCATGGCGATGGCGTGCACTCCATCGCGTTGTGGGTGGATGACGCGCGTCACTCGTGGCTGGCCACCACCGCACGAGGCGCCAGGTCAGCGCACGAACCGCTCGAGACCGAAGACGAGTTCGGCAAGGTGGTTACGTCGGCCATCCATGCCTACGGCGACACGGTGCATACGTTCGTGGAGCGGACCGGGTATCGTGGCGCGTTCATGCCCGGCTACAAGGCCATCCAGGAAGACCCCATCGCGCGGCCCTGCGGCCTCATCCACATCGATCACTGCGTGGGCAACGTCGGCTGGAATGCGATGAACGAGTGGGTGGATTTCTATGCGAAGGTGATGGGCTTCGGGTTGTACCAGCACTTCGACGACAACGACATCTCGACCGAGTACTCCGCGCTGATGTCGAAGGTGATGGCCAATGGCAACGGCTATGTGAAGTTCCCGATCAACGAGCCGGCGGAGGGCAAACGCAAGAGCCAGATTGAGGAATATCTCGACTTCTATCACGGTCCGGGCGTGCAACATATCGCGCTGGCGACCAACGATATTCTTTCGACGGTCTCTCATCTGCAAGCCCACGGCCTCGAGTTTCTTACGGTGCCGCACAGCTACTACACTGAGCTGCAGGCGCGCGTCGGCGCCATCGACGAGCCGGTGGACGAGCTGGAGAAGCTGGGCATCCTGGTGGATCGCGACAACGAAGGCTACATGCTGCAGATCTTCACGCGGCCAGTGGAAGACCGGCCGACACTGTTCTACGAGATCATCCAGCGGAAGGGTTCGAAGTCCTTCGGCAAAGGGAACTTCAAGGCACTGTTTGAGGCGATCGAACGCGAGCAGGCACTGCGTGGCAATCTTTAGCGTGTGCCCCGGCCGTGCGTTATAGTTCCAACCGAAGGAGATACGGCAATGCCTCCCACGATTGCATCACCGGCCCGGTCCGCAGCCCTGGCCAGCGGCTCGGGACTGACCGAGGGCTACATGTCCGGTTTCGGCAATGGCTTTGAGACCGAGGCGCTTCCCGGCGCGCTGCCGGTGGGACGCAACTCGCCCCAGAAGTGCGCGTACGGCCTTTACGCCGAGCAGATCTCCGGCTCGCCTTTCACCGCGCCGCGCAAGAGCAACGAACGCACCTGGCTCTACCGCATACGCCCTACCGTGGCGCTGTGGGGCGAGTTCCATAAGGTCGAGGCGGGCTTGTGGCGTACCGCGCCCTCGCCTGGAGCCGAGTTGCCGCCGGCCCCGCTTCGCTGGGATCCGATCGACATTGCGGGCGAGATCGCGGGCGAGCCGCTCTCGTTCATCGAAGGCGTACGCACCATGACGACGGCCGGCGACGCGAACGCACAAAGCGGCATGGCCGCCCACCTCTACTTCGCCACGCGTTCCATGCGGGATGAGTATTTCTACAACGCGGACGGCGAGATGCTGATCGTCCCGCAGCTGGGCGGGCTGCGCTTCCGCACCGAGTTCGGCGTCATCGACCTGATCCCCGGAGAGATGTGTGTCATTCCGCGCGGAGTCAAGTTCATCGTCGAGCTGCTGGAAGAGCAGGCCCGCGGGTATATCTGCGAGAACTACGGCGCGGCGTTGACCTTGCCGGAACGCGGCCCGATCGGCGCGAACTGCCTGGCCAACCCGCGCGATTTTCTTACGCCCGTTGCCGCCTACGAGGACCGCGACGCGGCCTCTACGCTGACGGTGAAGTGGGGAGGCGCGCTGTGGGCGTGCGAGATCGATCACTCTCCGCTCGATGTGGTCGCATGGCACGGGAACTATGCGCCGTACAAGTATGATCTGCGCCGATTCTCGCCCGTCGGCCCCGTGCTGTTCGACCACGCCGACCCTTCCATCTTCACGGTCTTGACCTCGACCTCGGAGACGCCGGGGACGGCCAACCTCGACTTCGTGATCTTCCCGGAACGCTGGCTGGTGGCGGAGGACACGTTTCGGCCGCCGTGGTATCACATGAACGTCATGAGCGAGTTCATGGGCCTGATCTACGGTGTCTACGACGCGAAGACCGGCGGCGGCTTTGCTCCCGGCGGCGTTTCGCTGCATAACACGATGCTGCCGCACGGGCCTGACCGGGATGCCTTTGAGAAGGCAAGCAACGTCGCGCTGGCACCGCATAAGCTGGAAGGGACGCTGGCCTTCATGTTCGAGACACGCTTTGGCCAGTGCGTCACGGGTTACGCGGCGAGCCACCAAGCCCTTCAGAAGCCATACGCCTCGTACGGCAAGAGCCTGGTGAAGCACTTCAACACCAATCATCCGTGAGTTCAGAGTCTGGTTGACCGCCAGTACTCGTTTCGACCTGGCGATCTTGATGGTGCGCCCGGAAGGATTCGAACCTCCGACCCTTTGGTTCGTAGCCAAATGCTCTATCCAGCTGAGCTACGGGCGCACAGTTGCAGGGGGATGCAACTCTGCAAGAATACCGGAGTTGAAGGCTCAGGGCAACCTCACCCAACTAGGTGGCCGGGACGGGCGCGGGCGGCGGCGGAGTGGCGTAGAGCGTCACGCGCTCGGTAACGTCGAGGCCGCCGCGCCGCAGCAGCTGGTGGATCACCGGCTCGGTCAGCCGCGTTGAATCGTACTCCACCCGTACGGTCATCGCGGTCTCATCGAACTCCAGCCGCCGAATGCCGTAGACCTCGCGCAGCCGCGCCAGACCCATCACCGCCGCTTCGGTTGGCCGCGCGCCAAAGCGATACACCACATCCACAGTCGTCATGGGTCGATTTTACTCGCTCAGCTTCTGCGGAGCCTTGTCGAAGTCAACGCCGAAGGTGAAGCGCTCCACCAGCATGCAGAAGATGTGTTCGAGCGCCAGGTGCGACTCCTGGATGTTCATCGTGATGTTCGACGGGATGATCACGTTGTAGTCGCACAGCTCGCGCATGGCGCCGCCGTCGTTACCGGTGAAGCCGATGGTATGCACGCCGAGCTTGCGTGCTTCGTTTAGCGCGCGGACGAGATTCTTCGAGTTGCCGGAGGTCGAGATGGCGAGAAACACATCGCCCTCCAGGCCAAGCGCCTCAACCTGCCGCGAGAAGACGAAATCATAGCCGTAGTCATTTCCGGCGGCGGTGAGGATGGACGTGTCGGTGGTCAGCGCGACTGCGCGCAGCGCCGGACGATCGACCGTGAGCCGAGCCACAAACTCGGCGACGAGATGCTGCGAATCGGCTGCCGAGCCGCCGTTGCCGGCTACCAGAAGCTTCTTGCCGCTGCGCATCGCGTCGGCGGTCAGCCTGCCGATGGCGACCATCGTGTCATGAATGCGTTCATCGTCATGGACCGCCTGCATCGTTCGTATCGATTGTGCAAGCTGCCGCCGTACCAGGTCGTTCATCGTGTTTCTCCGCCCTCATTCTAACTTCGTTCGCTGCCTGCGATGGTCGGCCCGGCACCTGCCGGGGCGGGAAAGTTGACCCGTTCCAGCTCCACCGTGTAGGGCCGCTGCTGCACCTGCGTGTAGATCGCCCCAACATACTCGCCCAGCACGCCCAGGAACACAAGCTGCAGCGACGCCACGAAGAAGATGCCGATGAGCATGGGCGCGAGGCCGAAGGTAAACGTGCTCCAGAACACCAGCTTGAGCACCAGGTAAACCATGGCCACCGCGAACGACAGCGCCGCGCCCGCAAAGCCCGCGAAGACGGCCAGCCGCAGCGGCACGCGCGAGTGGTTGATGATGCCCAGCATGCCGATGTCGTAAAGCGTGTACCAGTTGTTCTTGGTGATGCCGAACTTGCGGTTGGGCTGATCGTAATAGAGCTTGCGGTAGGGCAGCCCGATCTCGGCGATCATGCCACGAAAGAATGGGTATGGATCGCCGAAGGACTTGGCAATCTCCATCAGCCTGCGGTCGAAGAGGCCGAAGCCGGTGAAGTTCTGAATCGTCTCAATGGACGAGAGTCGCTCCGCAAGCTGGTAGTACTTCTTGCGGAGCCAGAACATCACGGTCGCCTCCTCGCTGGTGCGCTTGATGCACAGCACGGCCGAGGCGCCATCCTCCCACTCGCGAATCATTTCCGGGATCATCTCCGGCGGATCCTGAAAGTCGGCCACCAGCGAGATGATCGCATCGCCCGTGGCCTGGAAGAGCGCATGCACCGGCGACCGGATGTGGCCGAAGTTGCGCGCGTTGACGATGATCTTGACTCGCGGATCCTGCGCGGCGATGCGCTTCAGTCTGGGCACCGTCTCGTCGGTTGAGTGGTTGTCGATGAACAGATGTTCGTAGCGGTACTGCGGCATCGTGGCCATGATTTCGCGCACCCGCGTCGAGAGCGGCTCCACGTTGGCTTCCTCGTTGAAGCACGCCGTCACGATGCTGATCGTTCTCATGCCCGTCCTCACCGCTTGAAGGAAAACTTCTTATGCGCGAAGTAACTGTAGCTCGCGATCAGCACCGAGTTCACGATGCCGGCGAGGTACGGCGCGTAAGGATGCGAGAGCGCGGAGAGCATGAAGACCTTCGTCGCCACCGGCAGGATGATCAACTCGGCCGGCGTGCTGACGCCATACACCGCGAAGCAGCGAAGGTACTCCTTCAGGTAATTGCCCTTGGTCCTGAAGACGAAGTGCTTGTAGCCGAGGAACGCCACGGTGATCGCGATAGGCTTGGAGGTGATGGAGGCGTAGTCGGCGATCAGCGGCTTGCCGTGGGTGGGCAGCGCGTGGGTATAAAGGCGCACGCACAAGGCATAGAGCGCATAGGCGACCAGCGTATTGGTCGCGCCGACGATGAGAAAGCGGATGACCTCGCCTGTGGGGAAGGCGCGGCGAAGAGCGGCGAAGGGGCCATGCGCGCGCGGAGCAGGCTGGTCCTCAGCAGGAGCAGGCTGGGCCACAGCAGGCTCAGGCGCCGGCGATGTGGCCGGGGCTGATGTCGACGCAGCCGCTGCGGGCGGGGCGGGTGTCACGCTTTGAGGGAGTGTGCTCACTGCAAGGTCTTCGCTCATTTTAGCCGGTGCCACGCCGCCGTGCGCTGCAAACCGTCAGCAAGCGACACTGTTTGCCTCAGGCCGAGTTCGGTTTGCGCACGCTGGGTTAACGGAACGTAGCGGTTCACGGGCGCGTCTCCCGCGGCTCCCAGCACGCGTACCTGGCTGGCCGGATTGACCGACGCAACCACGGTTTCGGCCAGCTCGCGGATGCTCACCGGCTGCTCCGAGCCTACGTTGTACGCGCGCAGCGAGGGCGCGCGGAACAGCATCGTCCACAGCCAGACGGCGAGGTCCGCCGCGTAAAGATACGACCGCACGCTCGAGCCATCGGACGCAATCTCGATGGGCCTGCCGGCCAGCGCGTCCGCGAGAAAGTTGCCTGCGGCGAAGTGCGTATCGAGCGGCAGGTGAGGACCCAGGAATGCGTAACAGCGCGCGATCTTGATCTCGAGCTGCTTCGTCGCGGCCACCGCGCACATCATCTCCGCCGCGCGTTTGCCCTCGCCGTAGGCGCTACCGGGCAGCAGCGGATCGGGCGCGCCGCTATACTGTTCGGCCACGTGCGTCATGTGCGTTGGCTGCGAGCCGTAGACCGCGCCGGAGCTGGTCAGCAGCAGCTTGCGGGCTCCGGCGCGCGCGGCGAAGTCGAGCATGCGTTCCGTGCCTTGCAGGATCGTCGCCAGCATCGTGCGCGGCTGCTCGCGAAGCTGTCGCGCGCTGGCTTCGGTCGCGGCGTGGATCATGAACTCGTATTCGCCCGGCGGAAACGCGAAGCTGGTTACATCGCCTGCGAGCAGCGTCAGCGAAGCTTCGTGCTTGAGGTGCGGCATCTTCGCCCGGAAGGCCTCGGGAGTGCGCGACAGCACCGTCATGCGCGCGCCCAGCTCCAGCCGCCGGTTCGCCTCCAGGAACGTCTCGACCAGCCAGCAGCCGAAGAAGCCGGTTCCGCCGCTCACGAAGATGCGTCTGTCGCGCATCTCTTCCCACAGCGGGGTTGTAGCTGCGAGAATCAGGCGAAGGTCGTCGGCGGGTAGCGGTAGTGGCATCATCAAGTATCTTCGCTGACTCAAGCGTTATGGTTCAACGTTCCATTCGATTAGCCGCGAATACCAGAGGATGAAATGCGAGTAGCTTTGTTTGGAGCGGGAAGCGGTCTGCGCGACCTGCTCAGTGTACTGCCGGAGAATGTTCAGGTTGCCGGACTCTTCGATAACGATGCCTCGAAGCATGGGCGAGTAGTGCAGGGGCTCTGCGTTGAAGCGCCTCGACGGCTCCACTCCGCTGAGTTCGATTTTATCGTCGTGACTGGTCGAGCCGGCGAGCCTATACGTGCTCAGTTGGTCGCTCTCGGCATCGAGCCCGAGCGTATTCTGCTCTTCTACTCAGGCTTCGATGAAGGTCTTCGCAGAGCGGTCAACCGCGACATGGACCGGCTCAACCGCCATCTCGGGATTGGACTACACCCTCTTTCCCTTTGCACGATGCAGATGTGGCCCCACGCCGCACCGGAGGGAATTTCGTTCGAGAACGATTACTGCCGCATGATGGCGATACGGCTCGCCGCCCAACGCATCATGGCCAGGAATGTGCCCGGCGCCGTCGCCGAGCTCGGGGTTTATCAGGGGGAGTTGGCTGCGATACTCAATCGCCTCTTCCCCGGCAGGGATCTCTACCTCTTCGACACCTTTGAGGGCTTTTCTGAAAAGGATCTCGCAGGCAATGCTGAATCCGGTCTCTCTGAAGCCAGAGCCGGCGAGTTTGAAGACACCAACGTAGAACTGGTGCTTGCCCGGATGGTGGAGCGTGATCGCGTCGTGATTCGCAAGGGTTACTTTCCGCAGACGGCAGAGGGGCTGGAAGAGACCTTCGCGTTCGTGAGCCTGGATGTGGACCTTTACAAGCCCACACTCGCGGGACTGCGCTACTTTTATCCCCGGCTCGCGAAGGGCGGATCGATCTTTGTGCATGACTATAACAACCGCAGGTTCCAAGGTGTGCGCAGTGCGGTGGACGAGTTTGTGGAGTCCAGTGGCGCGCCCTTTGTGCAGCTGCCAGATCTCGCCGGCAGCATCGTCCTCTCAAAGTGAACATGAAGTTAGCGGTCTAGCCGCTTCTTCAAACCGGCAGAAAGCGAAAGACCTTTTTCGCGATCTCGGGATCCAGGTCCGGGCTCATGCGATGCAGCGGGTTCGATTCCATGGAGCCGCTCGCGGTCACGCGCGAACTGATCTTGGGGAAATACGTCTGCGCCGGATCAATATGCACCAGGAACCCGTGTGCGCCCGGCCGCTCAAACGCGTCAAGAAAGCCGGGACTCTGCTCGTAGCCCGGTTTGATTCGCATCACTGGAATCGAGTATGCCTGGAACAGCAGCTCCCAGTTCGGCATGCCCAATCCTGTGGCCCCATCGCAGCCCACGTATCGCCCGCCGAAGTAGTTCTTCTGCGTCATTCGAATGGATGCGTAGCCATCGTCGTCAAACAGAAAGATCTTCAAATTCAGCTTGTTCGCTGCGACGGTTCCCAGTTCCTGTAGATTCTGTGTAAATCCGCCGTCTCCTTCGACCAGTACGGTTCGTCTCCCCTTCGCTGCCAGCGCGGCGCCGATCGATCCCGCCAGTCCATAGCCCATCGAGGCCAGACTCTTGTTGTTGAACGCGCGCTGCCCGCGCTTGATCAGAAACGTCTGCTGCATCACGGTGTTTGCGCTTCCGCTCGAGCAGGGAATCACCACGTCGTCAGCCTTGCAAAGGCTTGAGAGCTGCAGCACGAATTCGTAAGGCGAGACATACCCCCGGCCGGTGTGATTCTGCGGGTCGTTGAGTGGAAGCTGTGCCCGCACACTGCGACCGAAGGCAAGCCACTCCCCGTAGTCCGGCAGAGCTTCCAACCCCGCGACCTGGCGCAGTACGTCATTGGCATCGGCGCGCACGCGCAGATCGACTCGCGGGTGGCCTTTGGTCAACTCCGCATCGTCGCACTCCACCTGCACCACCTTGCCCACCGGAATGAACTGCTGCCAGTTGAATCCCGTCTGCTGCAGCCCGAGCCGTGTGCCCAGAGCGATGAGCAGGTCTGCCTGTTGCAACACGATGTTGGCGGCGCGCTGCCCCCAGGTATTCGGCCGGCCCATGAAAAGCGGATGATCTTCCGGCACCCGGTCAAGTCCGTTCCACGTCACCATGAGAGGAATGCCGGTTGCTCCCAGATCATCCAGAAGCGCCGCCGCCGTGAGCCGCGAAACGCCTCCTCCGATCAACAGCACAGGCCGCCGGGCCTCCCTTAATAAGCTCTCAAGCTGCTGCCATGTAGCCGAGTCAATCGACGGGAGCGCCCCATGTCCGGTCGCTTCCGCGACCGCCGAGGTCTCTTCAAGCTGCGTCGGCGCACCCTGTACATCCAAAGGAATTTCCAGAAACACCGGCCCCTTGCGCCCACGGCTGCCGGACTCCGCAAGGCGGACAAACTCCCTCCGGTTCAGCGTGCGGTCAATCAGCTCGGAGGCTACCGTCAGCGGCCGCGCGATGCTGACGCCATCCACCTCTTGGATGCCGCGCTGCCGGACCTGCCCGCGCGCCAGGTCCGATACCTTCACCTGTCCGCCAATCACCAGCAACTCACGGCTTTCAAGATAAGCGCCTGCCATCGCCGTCACGATGTTCGTCAGGCCCGGCCCGGCCGTCACCAGGGCAAAAGCCCGTTCGCCCTCCGAGACCTCGTTGAAGTACTCGGCAGCGATACCAGCTGCAACCTCGTGCACGACCGGAACGCAAGTGAGTCTCCGGCTACAGCTTTCCAGCAGATGCATAATATTGCCGCCGGCCACGAAAAAACAGTGTGTATATCCGAGCTCGCAGAGCCAGGTTGCAAGTTGGTCGCTGTACTTCATCATGGTCGCAAGGTACCTTCGCTTGGCAGATGTCTGCGGATGTGGGCAATCCGATCTATTGTGGTGAGCGCTGGGGTGAGCGCCGCGTTCTGCGCCATGGTCAATGCTCCGCACGCGCCCCCGTAGCCATAGGTCGCGTAGACGAAGGGCATACCGCAGCGCGCCGCTGCTTCGCCGTCTTCCGCCGTGTCGCCTACCATCCACGCCTGCTCGGGTCGCAGCTTGCGGCGGCAGATCAGATCCGCCAGCATGCTCGCCTTCTCCGGATACGGCGGCTCGCGGCTATCCCGGCTCAGCACCTCGGTGAAGAGCGAGTCGAGCTCGAAGTGAGCCAGCAGCCGCGCGGTCGGGAGCCGCGGCTTGTTCGTCACCACGAACAGCGGCAAACCCTTCGCGCGCAGGTGCGTCAGGGTCTCCGTCACTTCCGGATACAGCGCGCTGTGGCGCCAGCCATCGGAATCGTAGCTGGCCCGGTAAGCCGGCTCGATGAGGGAGAGATCCGCGTCGGTCAAGGAAGGGTCGAGCCCACGGGCGATCACCCGGATCGGCGGCCCCACGAACTGACTTACCTCACCCTCCGGCATTGCCTTGCCCGCGCATCGAAACGCCTCGCGCAGCGCCCTTGCAATCCCCGGCACCGAGTCGATCAGCGTCCCATCAAGATCGAACACCACCGCCTCAACAGGCTCTCCAGCGGTCACCGGTTCAGCACCGCCCAGCGACTCTCCAGCATGTCGATCCGCTTGGCATCTTCCTGTTGAATCGCCCCGTAATAATCGCGCTTGTTCAGCAGCCACAGCAGCTCAAAGTGCACGGCGTTCAGCAGCCCCTCGCCGATGTGCTTCTCCTTCGCGGCCTGCGCATCGAAGATCACCTTGCGCGTCTCAAAGCGCGTCAGGTGCACATCCACCATCTGGCGCAGCACCGGGATCGAATCCGACGACACGCCGCCGCCCACCACCAGGTCGAGCCCCTTGTCCTTGCACACCGCGCACGTCTTCAGCACGTAATCCGTCACCTCTTCGCCGTTGATGGCGTCGCGTCCAAGCCCCGCCGAGAGCGAGAAATCGACGCGCCCGAAGACGATGCCAGCCAGCTCCGGCGCCTTCTGCGTCGCGGCCGCCATGGCCTCCAGCTGCTCGAACGCCGTGATCGTCTCCAGATTGAAGAGGAAGTCGGTCTCCTCCTGCTCCTCGCCCGTGTACACCTTGCTCACCGCCTCGGCGAACTTCGACAGCGCATACGTGCTCTCGATCATCGGCGCGATGATGTAGTCCACGCCGATCTGCTTGCTCTCGATCAGGTCGCGCATGGCCTCGCAGCCGCCCACCTTCAACCCCAGCTTCAGCCCCGCCTTGCGGCAGATCTCCACCAGCCGCAGCAGCTCATCCACCCGCGTGCCCTCGGCCTCAAACTCCGCCTTCACGGCCACATAGCCAAACTCGTCGCGCCCCGTCTTCAACAGATCCAGCATCTTGCGTTCGCGTGCATTCATCGGCAACCATCCATTTTCAGTTAGTCTAGCTTTCCAGTTAGTCCAGCGGCCAAAACTCAGCACCTGTTCGTCCGCGGACTTGAAGCCCTAGTGCATCATGCTGTCCTGCAATGCCTTGCGGTAAAGTCTGGACCATTATAGATGCCAGTCTGCCCTTACCCGGCCACCCTTGCGCTCAGTTAGAATCCTCCCCAGCCCATATCCGAACCCCTGCCCCCGAGGCGTCACTCCCATGCGCATTTCCGGCCTTCCCCACCTTCTGCTGCTTGCCTTCGCCATGTCCCCATCTCTCCTGCCCGGCCAGCCCTCGCCGCCAACTCCCCAGCCGCTTTGGCCCGGCCGCGCACCGCTGGCCACCGGAACGGCCGACGTCGACATCCCCACGTTCACGGCTTACCTGCCGGCTCAGAACCCCACCCGCACGGGGGTGATCATCGCGCCCGGCGGCGGCTACCAGCACCTCTCCATGCAGAAGGAAGGCGAAGATGTCGCGCGCTGGCTCAACGCGCACAGCGTGGCGGGCTTCGTGCTCAAGTATCGCCTCGGACCCACCTACCATCACCCGGCTGAGCTCGCCGACGCGCAGCGCGCCATCCGCACCGTCCGCGCCCAGGCCGCCGCCCTGGGCATCGACCCCAGCCACGTCGGCCTGTGGGGTTTCAGCGCCGGCGGCCACCTGGCGGCGAGCGCCGGTACGCTCTACGATCTGCAGACCTCGCCGGCCGCCGATGCGATTGACAGTCTGTCCGCCCGGCCCGACTTCCTCATCCTCGCCTATCCCGTCATCACCATGGAGGATCCCTCCGTCCACCGCGGCTCGCGGCTCTACCTGCTGGGCGAGCATCCCGACCCCGCGCTGGTGCAGCTGCTCTCCCCCGAGAAGCACGTCACCTCGGCGACGCCGCCCACGTTTCTCTTCGCCACCACCGATGACGCGACGGTCCCGGTCATGAACTCGATCATGTTCTACTCCGCGCTGGTAGCGGCCAAGGTGCCGGCCGAGATGCATTTGTTCGCGCACGGACCGCACGGCGTCGGCCTGGCGCCGGGCTACCCGGATCTCAAGAACTGGCCGGACCTGCTGGCCACGTGGCTCCACGCCCGCGGCCTGATGGGGGCGGAACCCGGCACGCAGCTGCCGTAACGCGCAGCGGGGACTCGCCACTCGCGACGAGCCCCGGGGCGCTTCTAACCTCTTTCAACGATGAGAGCGGCCGTCTAGCGCGGTCTTCCGCCACCGCCGTGAAAGCCCTGGTAGCCGCCGACGTGCTCGCCTGTGGGCTGATGACCTGCCTGGCCTATATGACCCTGGCCGTCACGTGCCTCATTCGGCTGAAAGTGCGTGAACGGCTGCGCGCCGCGAGAGGGCAGCGGTCCGCGATAGCCATTGTGCGGATCGTAGCGATTGTCCACGTGCCCGTAGAAGCCGCGCGGCCCGTGGAACCAGGGCCCGGCTCCTAGGAAGACGCCGCCCGTGAACCAGTCGGGACCGTAGTAGCCGTACGGCGCGCAATCATACGGTGCATAGTCGAAGTACCCATACGGGCAGACCGGCGGCCCGCCGACTCCGATGCCGACCGAGATCTGCGCCGGTGCAACCTGTGATCCACTGAGTGCTGCTGCTGCGATGGCGGAAAACGCTAAAACTTTCCATTGAGACATCTTCGTTTACCTCGTACTCCTCTCAATTGGAGCCCGAAAGCGCCCGGCGAGTTGTTAACCGCACTATTTGGTTTTAGCGCAAATAAGCATCTTTGCCATCGATCCAGTCCTGCCGGGGCGGCGCGAAGAGGTCAAGATTCTCGGTATCTTCAAGCGCCCTTGCGGAGTGCGGCGCATCTCCCGGGATCACCAGGATCTCGCCCGCTCGCACCACCTGCAAGACACCGCTGACGATGAACTCCATCGACCCGCTCAGGATCATGGAGATCTGTTCGTTGGCGTGGCTGTGCTCCGGCACCAGGCAGCCCTGCTTCAGCATGATGCGCGAGAGCATCGCCTTCTCGCCGTGCAGGAACTGCCGCGTGAGCAGCGGGCTCATCTGCTCCGGCTCCATGTCCGCCCAGCGATAGAGCTTCGCCGCCTTCGCATTGCTGACGCCCGCCGTTGCCTCGCCGGATGTAGTTGTTGCCTCGCCGGATGTAGTTGTTGCTTCGCCTGCCATCGTCGTCTCCTGTCGTTGGTCAATTTCGCTTTGTCTTGCGTCGCCGCTTGTGTAGAGTAAGCGAAACGATATTCAGTTGGACGAGTACCCCAGTTTTGCCTGGGCACGGCTTCTGCCGTGCTATCCGTGTCGCATCTGATCTCCGGCTCCAGCCGCTGAGACCGTCCTCTCCGCGGGTTGATCGTATGGCAGTCCGTCCAGTTCAACAATCCAACCGCACCTCCAACCCCACAAAGGTGAGCGATCGATGCGTTTTCTTCCCTCCAGGCAACTCCGGATCAAGGCATTCCAGATCAAGCTGTCTACGGTCCTGCTGCTGCTGCTGAGTCTGGGCTCCGTCGTCGCTCCGCCGCTCTCGCTGCACGCGCAGCCGGCTGGCTCCTCGCCCGCTGCCGCACTTGCCCCCGCTTCGTCTGCTTCCGCTTCGTCTGCTTCCGCTTCGCCCGCTTCCGCTTCGCCCGCTTCCACCGCACCCGTTTCCGACGCAAGCCGCATCGCCGCGCTCGAAAAGCAGGTTGCCGATAACACCGCCGCCGTGGCTGCCGCGCAGACCGCGGGCGATAACGGCTGGATGCTCGTCTCCTCGGCGCTCGTGCTGATGATGTCCGCGCCCGGCCTGGCGCTCTTCTATGGCGGGCTCGTGCGCCGCAAGAATGTCCTCGGCACCATGATGCAGACCTTCGCGCTGATGGGCATCGTCACCGTGCTCTGGGCGCTGGTCACCTACTCGCTGGCCTTCGGCGCCGGCAACGCCTTCATCGGCGGCTTCCACAACGTCCTGCTGCACGGCGTGGGGCTGCAGCTGGCCAAGGATTACGCGCCCACCATCCCGCTCCAGACCTTCATGGTCTATCAGCTCATGTTCGCCATCATCACCCCCGCGCTCATCACCGGCGCGTTTGCGGAGCGGGTCAAGTTCTCCGCCATGATCGTCTTCATGATCCTCTGGGCGCTCTTCGTCTACAGCCCCATGGCGCACATGGTGTGGGGCATCGGCGGCCTGCTCAACGCCTCGCTGGGCGGCAAGTTCCCCACGCTGGACTTCGCCGGCGGCACCGTCGTCCACGTCACCTCGGGCGTCTCGGCGCTGGTCACCGCGCTCTATCTGGGCAAGCGCATCGGCTACCCTAAGGTCGCCATGCCGCCGCACTCGGTGGTGCTCAGCTTCGTCGGCGCGGCGCTGCTGTGGGTTGGCTGGTTCGGCTTCAACGCGGGCTCCGCGCTGGGTGCCGGCACGTTGGCCACTTCGGCCTTCGTCGCCACCCACTTCGGCGCGGCCGCCGCGGCGCTTGGCTGGTCGGCAGCGGAGTGGATCCGCAACGGCAAGCCGTCGGCGCTGGGAGCGATCTCGGGCGCGGTCGCCGGCCTGGTCGGCATCACGCCCGCCGCCGGCTTCGTCACGCCCATCTCCGCGCTGTGGATCGGGCTGATCACCGGCGTCGCCTGCTTCTTCATGGTGGTGTCGGTCAAAGCGCTCTTCGGCTACGACGACTCGCTCGACGCGTTCGGCGTGCACGGCGCCGGGGGAACGATCGGCGCGCTGCTCACCGGGCTGTTCGCCAACTCTGCCATCAACCCCATCTTCGGCGCGGGAAAGCCCACGGGCGCGCTCGAGGGCAATCCCCACCAGCTGCTCAACCAGTTCACTGGCATCGCCATCGCCTGGAGCTTGTCGATCGCCGGCACACTCGTCATACTCGTCCTGGTCGACAAGACTCTCGGCCTGCGCGTCAACGAAGAAGACGAGCGCGAGGGCCTCGACATCTCCCAGCATGGCGAAGAGGGCTACGACTTCGCCGCCTGATCGTAAGTCATGCCGGCGTTTAGCTGCTAGCCTCTAGCTCAGGGCTGACAGCGAAAAGCAAGAAGCTATCCAGCCGCGAAGGAATCCAAATGCAGAAGATCGAAGCCATCATCCAGCCGTCCAAGCTCGAAGAGGTCAAGGACGCGCTCATTGAAGTCGGCGTGGAGGGCATGACCGTGCTCGAGGCTCGTGGCCACGGCCGCCAGAAGGGCCACACCGAGTTCTATCGCGGCCGCGAGTATGCCGTGGACCTGCTGCCCAAGATCAAGCTCGAGCTCGTCGTCACGGACGCGCTGGCCGAGCGAGCCATCCAGGCCATCTGCACCGCCGCCCGTACGGGCAAGATCGGCGACGGCAAGATCTTCGTCTCGCGCATCGATGAGGCCATCCGCATCCGCAACGACGAGCGCGGCGAGATCGCGCTGTAAGTCTCCAACTCGTCCCCGAGGTATGCACAGTTGTTGGAGCAACTCGCATACCAGGTCCAGACTTAACTGTTCTGCTTTGAATACTTTAGATACTTCACGGGGGGAGGGGGGCAAACCCTCGATTCCGCAGGGTCGTGAGCTGGAATACTGAGCTGGAGGTCCTGAGCTGATGGAGAATCCGAAAGCCCAGCATCCCCGGCAGCAGTATGAGCAGAGCGTGGCCGCGATCCGCGCCGGCTTTGACGCCGGGATCCGCAGCCCATCTTCTGGCGCGACGGCCATCCGCGCCCGCGCCGCCGCTGTCGACGCGCTCGTCACGTCGCTCTGGGCGAGCCTCCTGCCCGCCGAGCCCGGGCTGGCCTCCGGCATCTCGGTCCTGGCCGTCGGCGGTTACGGACGCGGCGAGCTCTTCCCCTCCTCCGACGTGGACCTGATGTTCCTGCTCGACGGCCGCGTGCCGGAGCGGCAGGTCAAGGAGTCCATCCGCCGCCTGAACCAGATGCTCTGGGACGCCGGACTGCGCGTCTCGCCCATGACGCGCACGCTGGCGGAGTGCGGCCGGTTCGACCCCGAGAACGTCGAGTTCACCCTCGCCCTGCTCGACGCCCGCGCGCTGGCCGGCGACCCGGACCTGAGCGCCCGGCTGCTGACCACCGTCATTCCCAGGCTGCTGGCCCGCGATGCCGCCAGGATCGCCGCGCGCCTGCTGGATGTCACCCGCACCCGCCACGCGCGCTACGGCGACACCCTCTTCCACCTGGAGCCCAACGTGAAGGACTGTCCCGGCGGCCTGCGCGACGCCCACGTCTACGCCTGGCTCACGCGCCTCCACCCCACACCCGACCCCCCGCCGCCGCCCGGCTTCCTCGAAGCCCGCGACTTCCTCCTGCTGGTGCGTGCTTTCCTGCACTTCCGCCACGGCCGCGACGACAACACGCTGGACTGGCAGACGCAGGATGAAGCCGCGGCGGCGCTGCTGGGCATGCCGGTGAACCGCCCCGTCCCGCAGGCCGTGGACGCCTCCTACTGGATGCGCCTCTACTTCCGCCACGCGCGCTCCATCGTGCGGCGGGTGGCGCAGTCGATCGATGCCGCGTCGCCCCCCAGGCCGGCGGCGCGCCTGCTGTCGCTGCGCCGCACCGCGTCCCCGGCGCCGCACCCGGGCTTCGACGTACGCCACGGCCGCATCTCGTTTCCGCCGCCGGCTGTGGGCGGTCAGGGGCCTGAACATGATCCCGACACGGCGCTGGCCATCTTCACCACCATCGCGCGCACCGGCGCCAGCCTCTCGCCCGAGGCCGAGGTGCGCCTCGAAGACGCCCTGCCGCTCCTCTCCGCGAATCTCGAAGACGGCCCCGCGCTGTGGGAGCATCTGCAGGCTATCCTGACCGGACCCTTTGCCGGACACGCGCTGCGTGCCATGCATGCGCTGGGCATCCTTGAACTGGTGATCCCGGAGTTCCACGGCATCGACGCGCTGGTGATCCGCGACGCCTACCACCGCTACACGGTGGACGAGCATACGTTCGTGCTGATCGACACGCTGCACGCGCTCACGCTGAAAGCCGCCAAGCCGGCAGCGAAGAACGCCCCCGAGCGCGACGTGTGGGCGGAGCGCTTCGGCTCCATTCTGCGCGACCTGCCGCATCCCGAACTGCTCTTTCTGGCAGCGCTGCTGCACGATACGGGCAAGGGCCACGCCAGCTCCGGGCATGCGCTGGAGTCAGCCCGGCTGGCACGCGGGGTGCTGGCGCGGCTGGAACTCGATCCCTATGAGGCGGGCCTGGTGCTCGACATCATCCGCAATCATCTGGAGATGTCGGCAGCGCTGCGCCGCGACGTCTTCGACACCGAGACCATCCGCAGCTTTGCGATGCGCGTGCCCACGCCGGAGGCCCTGCGCATGCTCACGCTCTTCACCTATGCCGACATCACGGCTGTCCACCCCGACGCGCTGACGCCCTGGAAGGCAGAGAACCTGTGGCGGCTGCACATTGCCACGTCCAACTTTCTCGACCGCAACGTGGACGACGAGCGCGTGGCGTCTGCGGCCGATACGGACCTGGGCGACGTGATGTTCAAGGTTCACGCCATGCTGCGCGACCGGCGCATCGAGTTGGCCCACTTTCTCGAAGGCTTTCCGCTGCGCTATCTGCAGACGCGCAGCGCCGAGCATATCCGCGCGCACTTCGAGATGGCGGCAAAGCTGGCTTCGCCTGACCTGCCAGAAGCCGAGAGCAATCAGCTTGACTTCCGCTACGCGCCGGGGCTGAGCGAACTCAGCCTGGTCACGCGCGATCGGCCCATGCTCTTCGCCTCCATGGCCGGCGCGCTGGCGGCGTGGGGCATGAACATCGTGACCGCAGACGCATTTTCGAATGCGCACGGCATCGTGGTCGACAGCTTCCGCTTCACGGACACGTTTCGTACGCTGGAGCTGAACGAGTCGGAGCGCGAGCGCTTCGTGGAAAGCGTTCGCAACGTGATGTCGGGCCAGGCGGACCTCGAAGCGCTGCTGGCCGCACGTCGACGCGGACGCCGCAAGTCGCATAAAGTTCAGGTGCAGTCGCGGGTGGATTTTGACGACGCCGCGTCGACGCAGAGCACACTCCTCCAGGTGGTCGCGCAGGATACTCCCGGGCTGCTGCGGGCGCTGGCATTTACGATCGCGGAGTTCGGCTGCAACATTGAAGTGGCGCTGATCGATACCGAGGGAGAGATGGCCATCGACGTCTTCTACATTACGCACGGCGCGGTGAAGCTGGAGCCGGCCATGCAGGAAACGCTGCGCACGTCGTTGCTGGGGGCGATCGAGATCAATGCACGTTAGCCGATGTTCTCCGTGTTGTGTTGGCCGGGTGGGGCGGGCCGTGCTCTTTGTAACCTCGTGGGCAACGCTGATGGCGGCCGGCTCAGGCGATGTTTGGGCTGCGCCCAAGGCGAAGGCGGCAGCCTGCAGGCGAGCGGCCGTGGAAGGGGAGGTGAACGCGGGCCAGGCGTTTGCAAAGCCGCTGGGCAATAACCTGGAGGTGTATCTGCAGCCGATCCACTCGGGCTGGATCCTGCGGGTGATTCCGCAGTCCGGTGCGGCGGGCGAGCACGATTACGCCGAGCTGGCCACGCCGCCGTACCAGTCGGTGACGCCGCTTTCGATCTCGACCGACTTCGCCTTCCGCGCCCAGGACGCGGTGGGATGGAACCCGCGGCGGTTCCGCTTCGCCACCTCGGCGGCGGCGTTTCACCGGCTGGAGGAGGTTTACCTCCGCTTTGCACAGGCCGGCGCGACGCCTCCGGCACCGCTGCAGGTGGAGCTATCAAGCCAGATCGCCCAGGCGGCGGAGGGAGCATTTACGATCGTGGACGCGAAGCTCGTCCCGGGGACGGCCGATCAATGGCGCATGGCGGCTCCCGTGGCCTCCCACTTCACGTCCACGGCACACACGCTGGTGCAGACGCCTGACGCTCCTCCGGACCCGCTGGGCCGCATTGTCTGGCTGCGCTTCCGGATCGAACTCGATCTGCCCGCGGGCTTTACCGTTGCGAATGGGTTGCAGGTTGTGCCCCGGAATTGTGGCAGCGGTTGAACAACCGTCCTCCGGGGTGCAGCATCCATCCTGTTGACCGCCCGAAGCCCTGGAAAATCTACCGCACGAGTTCCGTCAACTTTCTCCTTCAATCGCTTTATCATCAAACTCATGACAAGTTCTCCTGGAGAGACGACCAGCAACGGCAGACCCACCCCGAAAGCCACGGCCCACGACCGCTATTTCTTCGGCGCACTCGACAGTTCCGGGCAGAATCAGGAAAAACTCAAGGAAGTGAGCTGGGGGTATGACGAACAGGAAGGCATCGTCCTGGCCTCGCTGGATGCGGCGATCAACTGGGTGCGCAAGAACTCAGTATGGCCGATGACGTTTGGGCTGGCGTGCTGCGCCATCGAGATGATGTCGCTGGGCGGATCGCGCTTTGATATCGCACGATTCGGCGCTGAGGTGTTCCGGCCGTCGCCGCGGCAAAGCGATCTGATGATCGTTGCCGGCCGGGTCTCGCAGAAGATGGCGCCCGTGATCCGGCGCCTGTATGAGCAGATGCCGGAGCCGAAGTGGGTGATCTCGATGGGCGCCTGCGCGACCTCCGGCGGAGTGTTCAACAACTACGCTTTGCTGCAGGGAGTGAACCAGGTGATCCCGGTAGACATATACGTTCCTGGCTGCCCGCCGCGGCCGGAGCAGCTTTTGTATGCGATTACGCTGCTGCAGGAGAAGATTCAGAGCGAAAGGGGATCAGTGCGGCGCACCCTCAACCTGACGTAATGACGCATGGGGCATGGCCGGGTGCAGGCGGCGCGTCGGTGCCGAAAAAAGTCGCCGCTCCCGGAGGCGGATTACTTGCGAGGTACGGATGAATTTATTCCTCGTAAGGCGAGTCCGGCGCTGGTACATTTTGCTTTACATGTCCTTAAGTCCTTGCTTTTTGTTGTAGCTGGTGGATGTATCTAGGGTAAACTTTGTTGGACCGTCACAATTGGAAAGATGATTGTCTCAGACTAAGAAAGTTTTCGAAGTAACAATTCAGCGGAGGAAGTCGAATGGTTTATCGCGCGTTTCGTAGTATTGGCCGGTTCGGACTGGCTGCATGTGCAGTCAGCCTTGGAGTCGCAAGCCTGAGTGCGCAGACTGCACCCAGCACAACCGCCCCGGTGGGGCCTAACCCTTCGCGCGTTGACGTTTTTACCGGCTTCAGCTATTTCGGCGCACACGGCCAGGTCAAGCCCGGCAACATCAATTACTCGTCGATCAACCTGGGCGCGGCCGGCAGTGTGGCGTTGTACTTCAACAAGTATGTGGGCGCCGAGATCAACCTGATGGCGCACCCGAGCGGCGTCAATGACGGCCTCTACAGTTCGAGCGGCGGTCTGATCGCCCGTGCTCCGATGCAGAACTTCACGTTGTTCGCGCATGGCCTGGTGGGCGGCGCGCGGCTGGGTGGCCCGAACAGCGGCACGGACGTGACCGGCCAGGAGTCGCTAAATCTGTATCACGAGCCGTACATGTGGGGTGCGACGATCACGGCCGGCGGCGGCATGGATTACGATTTGCCGTTCTTCAACAACCGCTTCTCGTTGCGGTTGTTTGAGGCTGATTACCAGTACATGCACGTGGACTACGGTCCGGCGGTTCCGGTTCCTACGGCCGGACAGCTGGGCGGCCGCACCAACCTCTCCGGAGTAGACCTGAGCACGGGTATCGTGACGCACTTCGGCCACATCATCCCGCCGCCGCCCATCACCTACACCTGCACGGTGGCTCCGACCACGGTGTTCCCGGGTGACCCGGTCACGGCGACCGGAACGGCTCTGAATCTCAACCCCAAGAAGACCCCGACCTATAGCTGGACGGCGACCGGTGGCAAGATCTCCGGGACCAGCAGCACGGCGAATATCGATACCAAGGATCTCGCTCCTGGCACCTACACGGTGAAGGGTCACGTTGCTGAGGGTTCCAAGCCGGGCCAGATGGCTGACTGCTCCGCGGACTTCACGGTGAAGCCGTTCGAGCCGCCTACCATCAGCTGCTCCGCGAACCCCTCCACGGTGAGCCCGGGTGATTCTTCCACGATCACCGCCAACGGTGTGAGCCCGCAGAATCGTCCTCTGACCTATAGCTTCAGCACGACGGCCGGCACGATCAGCGGCACGACGAGCCCGGCTACCCTCTCCACCACCGGCGCGGCGCCTGGTCCGATCACCGTCACCTGCAACGTGGTTGACGACAAGGGTCAGACGGCTTCGACCACCACCACTGTCACGGTCGTTGCACCGGCGCCACCGGTCGTCGCGAAACCGACCACGACCAGCCTGTGCACGATCAGCTTCGATCGCGACCCACGTCGTCCGGCCCGGGTCAACAACGAAGCCAAAGCCTGCCTGGATGACCTGGCTCTGAACCTGCAGCGCTCCACCGACGCCAAGCTTTACCTGACGGGTAACGCGACGGCCAAGGAGATGGCGCCTGCCAAGGGCAAGCACGCCAGGACCAAGCCGAACCTGGCCGCCGAGCGCGCCGTCAACACGAAGGCGTACCTGGTTACCGATAAGGGCATCGATCCGTCCCGGATCATGGTCTTCACCGGCACGGGCGACAACGAGACGGTCACCACGACTCTCGTTCCGGCGGGTGCGGATACCTCATCGCTGAACGGAACGCCTGTGGATGAGGGCTCGGTCAAGCCCCAGCCACGCACGGCAGCGGCTCCGAAAAGGCGCCACAAGAAGAGCTAGTCTCTTCTGGAACGGCACAAAGGCTGGCTGGGCATCTGCTCAGTCGGCCTTTGTGTTGTTCGAGGCAAGTATCGAAACGCGCGCGTCATGTGCATCTAGGCTCGAGTTTGCGTCTAAGAGGAAGTGCGTTCAGGGGGCAGTGGAGCTTGGCAGGCGTCAGCGTGAAGGTTCAGGTAGTTGCCCGGTTAATGCTATGGCTTTCCATGGCATGGACGGCACCACTGGTTGCGGCTCCGTGGATGCCGTTCGGTCCCGATGGCGGGGATGCGCGGCGGATCGCGCCCGATCCTCAGGATCACGCCCATCTCTATCTTGGAGCGGCGAATGGATGGATGTATGAATCGCATGATTCCGGCGACTCGTGGTTAAGGCTGGCGCAAATAGGCAAGCGCGACGACCTGGTGTTGGACTCGATTGTGGTGGACGCGCGGAATCCACGTCACCTGATCGTGGGGGCGTGGGTGGTGGGGAACAACGACGATGGAGGTATCTTCGTCAGCGATGATGGCGGTGCTACGTGGACAAACCAGGCGGAGATGCGGGGGCAGTCGGTGCGGGCGCTTGCCGCGTCTGCTTCCGAGCCGAAGATCCTGGTCGCGGGCAGCCTGCAAGGCGTCTTTCGCTCGACCGACGGCGGCCGGAGATGGCAGCGCATCAGCCCCGCCGATGCGGGCGGCTTGCATGAATTTGCATCCGTAGCAATCGATCCCAAGGATCCGGACGTGATCTACGCCGGCACCTGGCATCTGCCGTGGAAGACGACGGATGGCGGGGAGCACTGGGACAACATCAAGGAAGGCATCATCGACGATTCGGATGTGTTCTCGATCATCGTCGATCCGACTTCTCCGCAGACGGTCTACGCGAGCGCCTGCTCGGGGATCTACAAGAGCGAGAATGCGGGCGGGGTCTTTCGCAAGGTGCAGGGAATACCCTCGACGGCCCGCCGGACGCGCGTTTTACTGCAGGATCCGCACAACCTGGATCGAGTCTTCGCGGGCACGACCGAGGGCCTGTTCCGGTCCGACGATGCGGGTAAGACGTGGTCGCGGACCACGGGTCCGGAGATCATTGTCAACGATGTCTCGGTGAACCTTGAGCATCCGCAGCGGGTTCTGCTGGCGACGGATCGCGGCGGAGTGCTGGCTTCAGACGATGGCGGCGACACCTTTCACCCCTCGAACCGCGGGTTCTCCGCACGCCAGGTGACGACATTGGCGCGCGATGCCAACCGCCGCTCCACACTTTTCGTGGGCGTCGTGAATGACAAGGACTGGGGCGGAGTGTTTGAAAGCACGAACGGCGGGGTGAACTGGATGCAGCGCAGCGACGGGCTACAGGGGCGGGATGTCTTCGCACTGGACCAGGCGCCGGATGGCACGATGCTGGCTGGAACCATTCATGGCATCTTTCGCCTGGATGGCTCATCGGAGACCTGGCAGCGGGTGGAGGGGATGCCTGAGGGGCTCTCGGCGGCACAGCCGGTGCGGCCGGCGCCGATCGTTACGCGGCCTCCAGTTCCTATCGCGCACAAACGTGTGGCAGTGCACAGGCCGGCGACCGGTGCGAAGCGCAATGCCGCTCAGCACAACGTGAAGCACACGGTTCCGGCGAAGGCGAAGACGAAGCCCGCAGCGGCACCGGCGGCGGCTACGAAGAAGCGGGCGGTCGGCGGAAAGCGGGCGGTCAGCGGAAAAGGACCGGCGCCGCGGCAGAGCCTGGCGCAGACTTCAGCGCCGGCGGGGGTGGCCGCGACCGCGCCGGTGGGGATTGCGGTACAGCCGGCTGTGTTCGACGGTGGCGTCTACGTGATGGTAACGACGGAGCGGTTGGTGCTCGCGGCGACTTCGGCCGGGCTGCTCTCGAGCAGCGACAATGGGCAGACGTGGGCTTCCGCCGGGCCGAAGAGCAGCACGGAGTGGCGCTTCCTCGCCTCCGCGAAGCAGAATGTGGTCGCGGGCTCCCTGCACTCCATCTCGTTCTCTCCGGATTCGGGGGTGACGTGGGCTCCGATCAAGCTGCCGGCTGAGCTGACGCAGGTGTCCGCCGTGGCGGTCGAGCCCTCGGGAGAGATCTGGGTGGGCGGCCGCGAAGGGCTCTTCATCTCCTCCGACGGTGGGAATGTCTGGAGCACGCCAAAAAATCTCTTCGTCAGTTCAGTGACCAGCATCTACTACGACGAGCTGGCCAACGCCGTGACGGTGACGACGGCCGGCCCGCAGGGTGTGGTGTTTACCATGAAGCTGCCGCAGCGTTCGGTGGCCTACTACGAGTCGGGGTGGACGCTGCGCTTTGCGCGTCCGGTGGACGACCACCTGGTGGCGGCCACGCTGTTCGACGGCATCGTGATGCAGCCGCGGATGATGGCGTCTCCACTGCCGAAGGCGGGCGCGGCGGCGAGCGACAGTACGGCGGCGGTGCCGGCTTCGCCTCCTGCGCGCCAGTAAGGCCAGCGCAGAGGACTAGAATTGCAAAGGACTAGAATTGAGTTATGACCATGCCGAATGCAATCTCGTCGAAGCCGCGCCACTCATTTCAAACCGAGGATCCCGCGCTGGAGCGGATCGCTGAGAAGGTGCAGGCGGGTGAGCGCCTTTCGTTTGAAGACGGGGTGTCGCTCTACCGCTCGCCGGACATCCTGGCGGTGGGGTGGCTGGCGAACCTGGTGCGGGAGCGGATGCACGGCGACGTGACCTACTTCAACGTGAACCGGCACATCAATCCGACCAACGTGTGCGTGGCGTCGTGCCGGCTGTGTGCGTTCGGGCGCAAGAAGGGTGAGGCGGGCACGTACACGATGGCGCTCGAAGAGGCGTGGGAGGCGGCGGGCTCCGGCTACACGGAGGCGGTGACCGAGTTCCACATCGTGGGCGGGCTGCATCCGGACCTGCCGTTCTCGTATTTCATGGACCTGGTGCGAGGGCTAAAGGAGCGGTTCCCGCAGGTGCACATCAAGGCGTTCACGATGGTGGAGGTGTCGTTCCTGGCCAAGCGCGGCAAGATGACGATTGCGGAGACGCTGGCGGCGATGAAGGCGGCGGGGGTGGATTCGCTGCCTGGGGGCGGGGCGGAGATCTTTGCGGACCGGGTGCGGCATATTATCTGCGACCACAAGATCGATGGGGGGGAGTGGCTGGAGACGGCGCGGCTGGCGCACCAAATGGGTTTCCGGTCGAACGCGACGATGCTGTATGGGCATGTGGAAGCGGATGAGGACCGGGTGGACCACCTGGTAAAGCTGCGCGCGGTGCAGGATGAGACGGGCGGGTTCCAGACGTTTATCCCGCTGTCGTTCCACCCGGACAACACGGCGCTGGCGCACATCCCCAAGTCGACGGGGATGCTGGACATCCGGCAGATTGCGGTGGGGCGGCTGATGCTGGATAACTTCGCCCACATCAAGAGTTACTGGCAGATGGTGACGCCGAAGATGGCGCAGATCTCGCTGCGATTCGGGGCGGACGACATCGACGGAACGGTGATCGAGGAGAAGATCTACCACGATGCGGGGGCGAGCACGCCGCAGGGATTGCGCCGCGCGGACCTGGTCCGGCTGATCACGGAGGCGGGGCGCGTGCCGTTCGAGCGGGACACGCTGTACCGGGCGGTGACGCGGAGCGAGGACACGTTCACGGTGTCGGCTTAGAAGTACCCCCACCCCCCACAGGTAAGTCAAAAATGTGAAAACAAGCCACTTAGGCCGTATATACAAGGTGGCAGACGGGGTTTTTCCACAGCGTTCCACAGATTCTGCCGGAAGAAACGGCGGGCTCGGGCGGCGAGTCAGGCTACCTGGCCGGTGTCGAATTCGGCGTAGTTGTCGAGGTGGTCTTTGATGACCCCGTAGCACTCGCAGGAGACGGCACGGAGTCCGGCGGGGTCAAGGATGCGAATGTTGCTGCGGGTGTACTCGATGATTTTCTCGCGCTTGAGGTGGGCGGCGGCTACGGAGACGGTGGAGCGGCTGCTGCCGAGCATGTCGGCGAGGAACTCGTGGGACATGATGAAGGAGTTGCTGTGGGCGCGATCGGCGCAGATGAGGAGCCAGCGGGCGAGGCGCTGTTCGGAACTGTGTTTGGCGTTGCAGCCCGCCGACTGCGCGGCCTGGATCAACTGGGCCTGGACGTAGCGGAGGGCGAGAATCTGAAAGGTGCCTCCGAGGGCGAACTCCCGCCGACCGTATTCGAGGCCGGTCGAGAAGCCGTGACCTGCGATCTGGGTGTAGACCCGGTTGAGGCTGCGCTTGGTGCCCATGAGAGCGGAGACGCCGATGACGGACTCGTAACCGAACATGCCAACCTCGACCTGAGAGCCGTCGTTGAAGGTGGCGGTCATGGAGGCCATGCCCTCTTCGACGAAGGTGAGGCGCTCTATGGCAAGGCCGGGGTATTCGATCTCGTGACCGATCTCGAAGGTGACGTGGTGAAGATGAAGGCGGGCTATTGCTTCGGGCTGGAGTGCCCTGAGAATGGTGTTCCTGAACTTTCCAGCGTGCATCCGGACACCTCGAATCCGTCCTCGACATGCTCAGGAGCTTGTGGCGCTGGCCCGGGGTGTCCTTCGGTTCATCGTTCAAGGGAGAGTCGCAGAACTGTAAACAACATTCAAACTGTAGTCTCTATTTTGAAGCTTCGCACAAAAATCTATGCTTCAGGCGGTTCTCAGGTGTTTGCGGGCAGGAGCAGGCAGTGAAGGCACCGGGAAGCAGGGTGCTGCGGCGCGGAAGTGCAGCGGACCTGGAAGCGATGTTCAGGCTCGATGTGCTGTGTTTTGCGGAGCCATTCCGGTTCAGCCGGGATGCGATGCGGCGGTTCGCGACGCGGAAAAACGCGGGCGTGTACGTGGTGGAGGGCGGCGGGGAGCAGGCGGGATTCGTGATTGTGCAGGTGGAGGGCGGCGGGACAGTGGGGTACGTGGTGACGCTGGATGTGCGCCCGGAGATGCGGCGGGAAGGCGTGGCGAGGCAGCTGATGGAAGCAGCGGAGCGGCACGCGAGGGAGGCGGGGGCGGCGCAGATGATGCTGCATGTGTACGCAGGGAACGCGGGCGCGGTGGCGTTCTATGAGCGGGCGGGGTACGAGAGGCTGGGGATGGAGGCGGAGTTTTATGGGGTGGGGATGGATGCGTGGGTTTATGGGAAGGGGTTGGGGTAGGGGCGGAAAAGGGTTGGATGTTTGGGTTGGGCGAAGAGCTTCGGGGTCCTCCGGCTGCGGGGCTTTGCGCCTTCGCTCAGGATGACGAGGGGATGGGGGGGTGGATGCGGGGATAAGGTCTTTCGGTTGCGGCGCTTTGCGGCTTCGCTCAGGATGACGAGGGGTGTGGGGGTTTGGAGATGCGTCCGACCGGCTAGCGGAGGTCTGGTTTGGGTTAGCGCTTGCCGAAGACGTCGCCCATGCGGCGGATTTGGGCGCCGACGCCGCGGAGCTTCTCTTCGATGCGCTCGTAGCCGCGATCGACGTGGTAGACGCGGTCGAGGATGGTTTCGCCGTCGGCCACGAGGGCGGCGAGGACCAGCGAGGCAGAGGCGCGGAGGTCGGAACACATGACGGCGGCGGATTGGAGGGGAGTCTTGCCGCGGACGGTGGCGGTGCGGCCCTGCACGGTGATGTTGGCGCCCATGCGGTTCAGTTCCTGGACGTGCATGAAACGGTTTTCGAAGATGTTCTCGGTGACGGTGGTGGTGCCCTGGGTCTGGGTGGCGAGGGCCATGAACTGGGCCTGCATGTCGGTGGGGAAGCCGGGGTATTCCTCGGTGGAGATGTCGGCGGCGCGGAGGGCGTTTTCGCCGGCGCCGCCGGAGCGGACGCGCAGGTGATCGCGGGCGACGTCGATGCGGACGCCGCATTGCTCGAGCTTGGCGATGAGCGCGCCGAGGTGGGCGGGGTCGCAGCAGTCGATGTTGAGGTCGCCTCCGGTGATGGCGCCGGCGATGAGGAAGGTGCCGGCTTCGATGCGGTCGGGATTGATCTTGTGGCGGGCGCCGTGGAGGCGGGCGACGCCGCGGACGCGGATGGTGGAGGTGCCGGCGCCCTGGATGCTGGCACCCATGGCGGTGAGCAGGGCGGCGAGATCGGTGACCTCGGGCTCGCGGGCGCAGTTTTCGAGCAGGGTGTCGCCTTCGGCAAGGACGGCGGCCATGAGGATGTCTTCGGTGCCGGTGACGGTGATGCGGTCGAAGACGATGTGCGCGCCGCGGAGGCGGGCGGAGCCGTTGTTGGGGGTGCGGGCTTCGAGGTAGCCGTGGTCGTGGGTGATGACGGCGCCCATGGCTTCGAGGGCGGTGAGATGGAGGTCGATGGGGCGGCCGCCGATGGCGCAGCCGCCGGGCATGGCGACGCGGGCGATGCCGGTGCGGGCGATGAGAGGGCCGAGGACGAGCGAGCTGGCGCGCATGGTCTTGACGATCTCGTACTTGGCGACGGGGTCGGAGAGGACGGCGCACTTGATGTGGGTGCGGTGCTGGGCGCGGCCGTAGCCGAGCTGGACTTCGGCGCCCATGCTAACGAGCAGGCGGCGCTCGGTCTCGATGTCCTGAACCTGGGGGATGTTTTCGAGGATGACCTCTTCTTCAGTGAGGATGGCGGCGGCCATGCAGGGGAGCGCGGAGTTTTTGGCTCCGGAGATCTTGACCGTACCGAGCAGGGGATTGCCCCCGCGCACGACAAACTTGTCCATGAAGGTTAGTTTACGGACGATGCTTGTGCGAATCCGTGTCGAAGTAGATTCACGGGTGTGGGGAGAGACAGGACCGCCCGGCTGAGGTGCGGCCGGGCGGAGATTGACGCGGACGGAAGAGGTCAGGCGCCGGGATTGGAGGCCGGGGTGGCGGTTCCTGTGCCGGTGCCCTTGTTCCAGTTGCCATGCTGGCCGCGGCCGCCGTGCTGGCGCATGGCCGCGAGCTGCTGCTTCTGCGTGTCGTTGAGGATGGGATCGATCCTGGCGGTGGTGTCCTGCATGATGGCCTGACGCTGGGCGTGGAGGGCCTTGTAGTCGGGCGTGGTTCCGGCGGCGGGCTTGAGGGATTCGAGCTTCTGGTCGCGGTCAGCGAGGATGGGCTCGATGGCGGAGGCCTGATCGGGCGTGAGCTGGAGACGCCTGGTCAGCATTTTGATCTCGCGCTCGGGGTTCGGGGCGTGGTGATGCCACTGGCCCTGCTGCCCTGAAGATTGCGAGGGGGTGGACTGGGGTTCCTGCGCGAAGGCGGCGGTGCCGATGGTGAGCGCGAGGACCGTAAGGGCGGATGTGACGAGATGCTTCATGGAGGTAGCTCCTGCTTACGACAACGGAAATCTCAACGCGGCTGGAATGGGACGGGTCCGATTCTGCCTGCGTTGGTATCGACGTGATCTTGGGGGAAAAGTTTCTCCCTGGTGCACAGAAGGCCCGGGTGGAAGCGGTTAGAGCTCGAGGCGGGAGTCGTCGATGGCGAGCCGGACGTTGCCGTCGGATTTGGTGAGGCGGCGGACCGCCTCCATCTTGTCGACGTTGGCTTTGAGCATGACGAGGGCGATCGGGATGGATTTGCCGGCGGATTTGATGGTGCGGATGGCGGTGTCGCGATCGATGTCGCAGACGCCCATGAGGACGCGGATGCCGCGCTCGACGAGCTTGGCGTTCTTCATGTGCACGTTGACCATGAGGTTCTCGTAGACGTAGCCGAGCCGCGTCATGGCGCCGGTGGTGATCATGTTGAGGATCATCTTCTGGGCGGTTGAGGCCTTCATGCGAGTGGAGCCGGAGATGACCTCGGGGCCGACTTCGGCGACGATGGCGGTGTCGGAGACGTCGGCGAGCGGGGTGTTTTCGTTGCAGGTGATGCAGGCGGTCTTGGCGCCGCGGGCGCGGGCGTACTCGACGGCGCCGACGACGTAGGGCGTGCGTCCGGAGGCGGAGACGCCGATGACGATGTCCTTGCGGGTGGGGCGGCGGCGAGCGATGTCGCGCTGGCCGATCTCGGGTGAGTCTTCGTTGACGTCGGAGGCGGAGGCGAGGGCTTTGGGGCCGCCGGCCATGATGTATTGGACCTGCGAGGGCGCGGTGGAGAAGGTGGGCGGGCACTCGCTGGCGTCGAGCGAGGAGATGCGTCCGCTGGAGCCGGCGCCGACGTAGATGAGGCGGCCACCGTCGCGGAGGGAGCGGGCCACGGTGTCGATGACGATGGCGATCTCGGGAAGGGCTTTCTTGACGGCGGCGCTGATCTTGGAGTCTTCGTGGTTGATGATCCGGGCGATCTCGAGGGCGCTCTTGGTGTCGAGGCCCTGGGAGGCGGCGTTCGGACTTTCGGTGGTGAGAGAAGAAAGATCGTGTGGATGCCGGCCGTTTGAGGGCTTTTCCGGCTTATCGGGCGATGCCTGGTCTGTCATGGTGAGGGTTGCCATAGGATTATGCTCGTACGATTCCCATTCTATTCCTGCTGAATGGTTGGATGCACCAACAAAGCCTGCGAGAGCGGGAGTGACCAGAAAGGGGCAGAAGAGGTCTCGGAGGAGTCAAAAGCGAAGAGCAGGCGCTGGACGTGGCATGGTGACGTGATGGAGTAATGCGACGCAAAGTTTCATGCGTCTAAACGTGCTGGGACGTAGGATCGGAAGAACGAGCATGGGGCAGGGATTTCAAGATCAGGGATTTCACAAGGATGATGTGCGTCGCGAGGCGCCGATGATGACGCCCGTTCAGGCGCGAACCGGGCTGCGCGGGTGGCTGCGCGACCTCGTGCTTGCGGTGGGGGTTTCGGCGTTTATCATCATCTTCCTGTACCAGCCGGTGCGGGTGGAAGGCACGTCGATGATGCCTAACCTTGAGAATGAGGACCGGTTGTTCATCAACAAACTGGCGTTCCGGGTGGGCGACATTCATCGCGGGGACGTGGTGGTTTTTCTGTATCCGCGCGACCAGACGAAGAGCTACATCAAGCGCGTGATCGGGCTGCCGGGGGACCGGGTGCGGATCGATCATGGACGGGTGTTCGTGAACGGGCAGAGGATCGCGGAGCCGTATGTGCCGACGCGGTACACGGACGATCACTCGCTGCCGGAGATGACGATTCCGGATAACCAATATTTCGTGTTGGGCGATCATCGCAACGTGGCGAGCGACAGCCGCGACTTCGGGCCGGTGGATCGCAACCTGATCTATGGCAAGGCGGCGTTCGTCTACTGGCCGATGGACCAGGCGGGCGTGGTGCGATAAGCCAGCGGGACAACATCAGGTCGGAAAGTGAGCATCAGACCACTTGGGTTTGCAAGTGGAGGAAACAAACGAGATGCGAAGCTTGAGCAAGTTGCTGATCGCAGTTGTGATGATGTTCTCAGTCGCGGCGCTGGTGCCGTCTGCTGAGGCGCAGGTGGTGGTGAACGTGGGACACAGGCGCCATCATCATCGCCACTACTATCATCACCATCATCCGTATCGGCGGTAGAGCCGGGGCATAAGCGTCGGGCCGACGCAACGTCAGGCCGACTGGCTGTAGTTGACGATCTTGCAGAAGGTTTCGGGGTCGAGGCTGGCGCCTCCTACCAGTGCTCCGTCGATGTCGGGCTGCGCCATGAGGGTAGTGGTGTTCTCCGGCTTGACGGAGCCGCCGTAGAGGATTCGCGTGGTGTCGGCGCGGGCTGAGCCGAGGCGGGCGGCGATCTCTTCGCGGATGATCTGATGGGCTTCCTGCGCCTGGGTGGGCGTGGCGACGCTGCCGGTGCCGATGGCCCAGATAGGCTCGTAGGCGATCATGAGCTTCTCAGAGCTTTCGGGCTCGATGCCATTGAGTGCGCAGGCTATCTGCCACTTGAGCACGGCGTCGGTGAGGCCGGTCTGGCGCTTTTCGAGCGGCTCGCCGACGCAGACCACGGGGGTGAGGCCGTGGGCGAGAGCCGCCTTGAGCTTCCAGTTGACCATGTCGTCGGTTTCGTGGGCGTAGATGCGACGCTCAGAGTGGCCGAGCAGGACGTGGGTGCAGCGGATGCTGGCGAGCATGGTGGGCGAGGTCTGGCCGGTGTAGGGACCTTCATTCATCCAGTGCATGGTCTGGGCGCCGGCGCGAACGTTGCTCTCGCGGGTGGCTTCAAGGACATAGCCGAGCGAGGTCATGGTGGGGAAGAGCACGATCTCGTCGCGGGTGTGGTCCTTGACGAGGGGAAGGAACTTGTCCAGAAAGGCGAGCGATTCCTTGGGCGTCTTGTACATCTTCCAGTTGCCGGCGATGACGGGTTTGCGCATAGAGTTCCAGTATGCCAAAGGGTGGGGAGATGATCTATCGGTTTTGGGTTGTGATCGTTATGGGCACAGCACGAAAAGGCTGAGCCACGAGGCGATTGGTGTGCGCAAGATGATCTCGGGGCTGCTGAAGAGCGTCAGGGCCGATCCGTGAGGGCTTCAACGCCGGGCAGGACCTTGCCCTCGAGGAACTCAAGCGAGGCGCCGCCGCCCGTGGAGATGTGGGTGATGCGATCGGCGTAGCCGGACTTCTGGATGGCGGAGACCGAGTCGCCGCCGCCGACGATGGTGGTGGCGTCTTCATTGGCGGCGACGGCCTTGGCGATGGCGTTGGTGCCAGCGGCGAAGGCGGCAAATTCAAAGACGCCCATCGGGCCGTTCCACAGCACAGTCTGGGCCTGGGCGATCTCGGCGGCGAAGAGCTGGATCGTTTTGGGTCCGATGTCGAGAGCCATCAGATCGGCAGGGAAGGCGCCGGAGCCTTCGAAGGGAGTGGCTTTGGCCTTGGGGTCGAAGCGGTCGGCGAGACAGTGATCGACGGGAAGCAGGAAGCGGACGCCCTTGGCTTCGGCCCTGGCGAGGGCGGCGCGGGCGATCTCGATCTTGTCCTCTTCGACGAGCGACTTGCCGGTTTCCTGCCCCTGGGCGCGGAGGAAGGTGTAGGCCATGCCGCCGCCGATGAGGATGGAGTCGGCCTTTTCCATGAGGCTTTCGATGACGCCGATCTTGTCCGAGACCTTGGCTCCGCCAATGATGGCGACGAAGGGCTTGTCGGGCTCGGTGAGCGCCTTGCCGAGGTGCTTGAGCTCGGATTCCATGAGCAGGCCGGCGGCCGACTGGCCTCCATTCTGCGCGACGAAGTGGGTAATGCCTTCCGTGGAGGCGTGGGCGCGGTGGGCGCTGCCGAAGGCGTCATTGACGAAGAGCTCGCAGAGGCCGGCGAGTTTTCTGGCGAAGGCGGGGTCGTTGGCTTCTTCCTCGGCGTGGAAGCGGAGGTTTTCAAGCAGGAGGGTCTGGCCGGGCTCGAGGCCCATGACCATCTCGGTGGTGACGGGGCCGACGCAATCAGGGGCGAAGCCGACGTTTTCATCGGGGCCAAGCACGTGATCGAGGAGCTCGCGGAGGCGGTCGACGACGGGGCGCAGGCTCATGGACGGAACGACTTTGCCTTTGGGGCGGCCGAGGTGCGAGCAGAGGATGACCTTGGCTTTGCGGCGTACGGCGTACTCGATGGTGGGCAGGGTCTCGCGGATGCGGGTGTCGTCGAGGATGCGGGGCGATTCGTCTTTGGAGAGGGGGACGTTGAAGTCGACACGGATGAGCACGCGTTTGCCGGTGAGGTCGAGATCGCGAATGGAGAGTTTGGACATGGCGTTCAGGATAACCGACGGAGGCTGGAGCACCCGGGTAATTTGCGCTACTCCGGGAGGATGGCGTCGACTTCGATCTCGACCTTCCAGCGGGGGTCGAGGAGTGCGGCGACGACGACCATGGTGGCGGCGGGGCGGATGAGCGAGAAGAACTTGCCGTGGATGCGGCCGACGGCCTCCCAGTCGGCGATGTCGGTGAGGAAGATGCGGCTGCGGACGACGTGCTCGAAGCTGGTGCCGGCCTCCTTGAGGATGGCGGCGATGAGGGTGAGGCACTGGTCGGCTTGCTCGGCTACGCCGGAGTCATCTGCTCCAACCGGGCCGGTGCCGGAGACCATGACGTGGGAGCCGACGCGGACGGCGCGGGAGAAGCCGATGACGGGCTCGTAGGGGGAGGTGCCGGGGAAGTTCTGGCGGGGGTTATTCATGAGTATGTCCTAGTTAAGGTTCTCGACGGGCCTTGATCGCCTTCCGAGACCATTGCCGAAGGAGGTATCTTGATACTCCTGTTGAATACCACTTCTTTGACGTCACCGGCAGTACCGTAGAACTGACTCGAAGGTAGGAAGGTCTTGAAGCGTCGTACACACTTGTTCCCCTTGTTTGTTCTGGGTGAGCCGGTGTTGCAGCACGCAAACTCTGCGTCATGAATCTTCTTCTGGCCCGGTGCTAACGCAAACTGCCCGATCCTCTACGGCGTACGTCATCGCGAGAAAAACGCTTGGCCGTCCCAACGCACGGCAACAATCAGAATCCCGACTCTTCGTCTGTTCGTGAGTCTTCAGGAATGGGCTTATCCATTGAGACCTCCTGGTGGATGCTAGAGACCTTTGTCGACGAGGAAGAGGATGAGGTCTTTGACCCGGTTGGAGTAGCCCCACTCGTTGTCGTACCAGCTGATGACTTTGCCCATGTTGGCGCCGACGACCTTGGTAAGGAGGGAGTCGAAGATGGACGAGAGCGGGTTGCCCTTGAAGTCGCTGGAGACGAGCTCCTCGTCGGTGTAGCCGAGGATGCCCTTGAGCTCGCCGTCGGCGGCAGATTTGACGGCGGCGTTGATGCTCTCGATAGTGATGGGTTTTTCGGAGACGAAGGTGAGGTCGACGACCGAGACGTTGGGGGTGGGGACGCGGATGGCGAAGCCGTCGAGCTTGCCGGACATCTCCGGGATGACGAGCTTGAGGGCCTTGGCGGCGCCGGTGGAGGAGGGGATCATGGAGAGGGCGGCGGCGCGGGCGCGGCGCAGGTCCTTATGCGGAGTGTCGAGGATGACCTGATCGTTGGTGTAGCTGTGAATGGTGGTCATGATGCCGGAGGCGATGCCGAAGGTGGAGTGCAGGACCTTGACGACGGGCGCGAGGCAGTTGGTGGTGCAGGAGGCGTTCGAGATGACGTTGTGCTTCGCGGCCTCGTATTTGTCGTCGTTGACTCCGAGGACGAGGGTAATGTCCTCGTTGCTGGCGGGGGCGGAGATGATCACCTTCTTGACGGTCGAGCCGAGGTGGGCTTTGGCTTTGGCGGCGTCGGTGAAGAAGCCGGTGGATTCGACGACGATCTCGGCGCCGACGGAGGCCCAGTCGAGTTTGGCGGGATCGCGCTCGGCGAAGACCTTGATCTGCTTGCCGTCGACGCTGATGAAGTCGGCGCCGTGGGTGATCTGCTGCTTCAGGTTGCCGAGGATGGAGTCGTATTTGAGGAGGTGGGCGAGGGTGGCAGGGGTGGTGAGGTCGTTGACGGCGACGAAGTCGATGTCGGGATTGCCGAGGGCGCTGCGGAAGACGTTGCGTCCGATACGGCCGAAGCCGTTGATGCCTACTTTTACTGCCATGGGGGCTTGCTCCTCAGGAGGGTTCTCGCGGTTGCCGCGGAATGTGGGGGATAAGTTTCCTGTTCGGAGGCTATCAAATGGGGATGGGGGGCGCAATCGTGGATGGTAGAGGGCGAAGATCTTTCGCAGGCGCGGGGAAATTTGCGGAGGTCAGGGGCGTGTGTTACAAGCGTGGTTAGATGCTGCGTGAACGAGACGGCGAGCCGCGGCTATTTCAAGCAGATGCAGGCGAGCTGCACAGACAGAGAGTAAGCGCGAGATGCGCGATTGGATATTGGACAAGATGAGAAGACGTTCCAGGCGTGGGCCCAATGAATCAGAGTCCACCGGCAAAAGTGGACAGGAGTTGCCGTCGGGCCAGCTGGCGCCGCTTCGGCCGACGTATCCGGACCCGGTGACGCGGCAGCCGGCAGAGACGAAGCCGGTGATTTCGCGCACGGCGGAGATGCCGGTGGAGTTGCCGCCGGTGGAGATGGCGCCGGTTCAAGCGCCGCCGCTGAAGCAGCCGCCCGCTGAGCTCGCCCAGGTGAATGCGCCGCGGGTGAGTGCGGCCCGGGTGGATGGGGCGCCGGATCACCTGCCGCCGATGGAGAGGCCGGATGAGGCGTTTGCGCCGGCCGCGGCGGGCGGGAAGATGGTGGTGGAGACGCAGCCGGAGTCGCTGAGCACGCCGCCGGCGGAGCAGGTGGCGGCGAAGAGTCTGAAGGGCTACGTGGTGCTGACGATCGGGCTGCCGGGTTCGGGCAAGACGACGTGGTACAAGCGGCGCGGGGTATCGCCGCTGTCGAGCGACATGCTGCGGACGATCCTGTTTGACGACATCACGGACCAGAGGTACCAGGGGCTGGTGTTCTCGACACTGCGGAGTTTGCTGCGGGCGCGGCTGATCGCGAAGATGCCGTGGAACTACGTGGATGCGACCAACCTGAGTCCGCACGAGCGACGGCAGTGGATCAAGATGGCGAAGAGCTTTGGGTACGAGGTGCAGGCGGTGTTCTTCGATGTGCCGCTGGCGATCTGCCTGGAGCGGAACTCGAAACGCGACCGCCAGGTGACGGACGAGGTGATGCACAAGATGGCGGAGCGGCTGCGTCCGCCGGCGTTCAAGGAAGGCTTCGACAAGATCACGGTAGTGCGGGTGAAGGGCGCGGGCGGCGAGGGTGGGGGCGCGGGCGAAGCTGCTCCGGCGGCTGCGGTTGACGGAGCGGCCCGGGATGGGCAGGGTTCAGCCGATGGTGAGCAGGCGGGGCAGGAGGCTTCGAGCCAGGATTCTTCGAGTCAGGAGGCTTCGAGCCAGGATTCTCCGGGGTTGGATCGTGTGAGTGAAGGATCACGGGGCGGGGAGCCACTCAGCCAGGAGTAGGGTGTGGACGAGGCTGGCGTGGAGTTCGCGGGGGTAGGGCACACGCTGGGCGGCCGTTCGCTGCTGGAAGATGTGTGGCTGCGGCTGGAGCCGGGGACGACGACGGCGCTGCTGGGGCGGAGCGGCAGCGGCAAGACGACGTTGATGCGGATGGTGAATGCGCTGGTCAGGCCGACGTCCGGGACGGTTTGCGTGGGTGCGCGGCCGACGGCGGACTGGGACCTGCTGGAGCTGCGCCGGGGGATCGGGTACGTGATCCAGGAGACGGGGCTGTTTCCGCACTGGACGGTGGAGCGCAATGTGGGGCTGGCGCTGGAGCTGGCGGGCAAGCCGGATGGGTCGCGAGTGGCCGAGGTGCTGGCGCTGGCGGGGCTGGATGCCGGGCTGGCGAAGCGCTATCCGTGGCAGCTGAGCGGAGGGCAGAGGCAGCGGGTGGGGCTGGCGCGTGCGCTGGCGGGGGACCCGGGCGTGCTGCTGATGGATGAGCCGTTCGGGGCGCTGGACCCGATGACGCGGGCCGAGATGCAGACGATGGTGAAGGAGCTGCTGGGGCGGGTGCGCAAGACGGTGCTGCTGGTGACGCACGATCTGAACGAGGCGCTCTACCTGGCGGAGCGGCTGGTGTTCCTGGAGGGCGGGAAGGTGGTGGCGGACCTGCGCCCGGGCGAGGTAGAGAGCAGCGAAGTGGAGTATGTGCGGAAGTATGTGGCCGCGGTGCACCGGGCATGACGGGGTTTCTGCGGCTGCATGGGGCGGAGATCGGGCGGCTGACGTTTGAGCATCTGTGGCTGACGGTGTTCGCGATGCTGCTGGCGGCGGGGGTAGGGCTGCCGGTGGGCGTCTGGCTGACGCGGCATGAGCGCTGGGCGCGGCCAGTGATTGCGGTGACGAATGTGATCCAGGTGATCCCGAGCCTGGCGTTGTTCGGGCTGCTGCTGCCGGTGCCGTGGCTGGGCGAGAATGCGGCGAGGCTGGCGATCCTGGCGCTGACCGGGTACGCGCTGCTGCCGATCGTGCGCAACACGTATGCGGGGATTCGCAATGTCGACCCGGCGCTGGTGGATGTGGCGGAGGCCATGGGGATGACCGGCGGGCAGAGGCTGCGGAAGGTGGAGCTGCCGCTGAGCGCGAGCGTGATCCTGGCCGGGCTGCGGACGGCGACGGTGACGTGCGTGGGGGTGGCGACGATCGCGGCGGCGATCGGCGCGGGCGGGCTGGGCGAGCTGATCTTTCGTGGGGTGGCGAGCGTGGATAACGGACTGGTGCTGGCGGGGGCGGTGCCGGCGGCGCTGCTGGCGCTGGCCGCGGATGGCGGGCTGGGATGGCTGGAGGGACGGCTGGCGGTGCGGCGGTGAGGGTGTTGCGGGGGTGGTTCCGGTGGCGGACCCACTCATCGCAAGGGTGCGATGAATGGGGCACGGCATTCGGGCGGCGGTTCGGTGGGTGGGGCACGGGGTGGGTGCTGCTGGGGTTGATTGCGTTGGCCGGATGTGCGCCGCCGCGGGGATCGCGGGTGGTGGTGGGGGCGAAGAACTTTACCGAGCAGGTGGTGCTGGGGGAGTTGCTGGCGCAGGAGATCGAGGCCGAGGGGCAGGGGCGGGTGGAGCGGCGGTTCTACCTGGCGGGGAGCTATCTTTGCCAGCAGGCGCTGGTGAGCGGGCGGATCGACGCGTACGTGGAGTACAGCGGGACGGCGTTGACGGCTATCCTGAAGCAGCCGCTGCCTGATCCCACTCATCGCGAAGAACGCGATGAATGGGGCACGAAGGGTTTGCAGGGGCAGGTCTTTCAGACGATTTCGGGGCTGTATGAACAGCGCTACAAGGTGCGGGTAGAGCCGGGGCTCGGGTTCGAGGATACGTTTGCGATGGTGGTGCGGGGTGCAGATGCGGACCGGCTGGGGTTGAAGACGATCTCGGATGTGAAACGGGTGGGCCCGCTCCGGCTGGGGGTGGGGTATGAGTTCCAGGCGCGGCCGGATGGGTTGGCGGGGTTGGAGAAGTCGTACGGGATCGAGTTCGGCAAGCCGCGGGTGATGGACCTGGGGCTGCTTTACCGGGCGCTGGGGGCGGGGCAGGTGGATATCGTGGCTGGCAACTCGACCGACGGGCCGATACGCGCGCTGGGATTTCGGGTGCTCGAGGATGACCGGCACTACTTTCCTCCGTATGAGGCGGTGCCGCTGGTGCGGGAGGATTCGCTGCGGCGGCATCCGGAGATGCAGACGGCGATGGTGCGGCTGGCGGGGAAGGTGTCGGCGGAGGAGATGCAGGCGATGAACGATGCGGTGGATGGCAGGCACGAGGATGTGGGGGCGGTGGTGCGGAGGTTTCGGGCGGGGAAGGGGCTTTGAGGAGCGGGAAGGCAGGGAGCAGGGAAGAGGGAAGAGGAAAGAGAAGACAGAGGCGGTTAGGGACAGAGCAGGGAGTAGGGGGTAGTAGGTAGGGAGTAGGGGAGCGGGTGATAGGGGGACGGATGGGAGAGGAGGCGGTTGAGCCCTGGTTGCGGGGGACGCTGACCGAGGTGGATGCAGTGCGGCGGCAGGTGCTGCATGCGCTGGAGCTGGCGCGGGAGGATGTGGCGCGGTGGTGCGCGGGGCTGAGTGACGAGGAGATGAACGCGCGGCCGATGGGACTGGGTTCGGTGGGGTTTCATCTGCGGCATATAGCCCGGAGCCTGGATCGGCTGCTGACCTACGCTGAGGGTGGGCAGTTGACGGAGGCGCAGCTGGCGGCGCTGCGCAGCGAGTTGGAGGAACGGGCGCTGGCGCAGGAGGTGTTGGCGGAGTTCGAGCGCGGGGTGACGCGGGCAATGGAGCGGGTGCTCGGGATACCGCGGGAGAGCTTTGAAGAGGCGCGAGAGGTGGGGCGGGGGAAGCTGCCGTCGACGGTGGGAGGGCTGGTGGTGCATTGCGCGGAGCACACGCAGCGCCATGTGGGGCAGGCGGTGACGACCGCGAAAGTGGCGGCAGGAATGGTGCGCAGAGGCTGAGCCGCTGTCAGGGGCGGTGGCGGGGGGCGGTGGAGCCGCGGACGATGAGCTCGGGCTCGACGGTGCGGTTGATGTGGCGGAGGTTGGCGGCGGTGGGGGCGGGGCACTGAATCTGGTCGAGCACGGACTGAGCGGCGAGGATGCCCATCTGCTGCAGGGGCTGGCGAACGGTGGTGAGGCCGGGGTTCTGGAAGGCGGCGGACTGGACGTCGTCGAAGCCGACGACGGAGACGTCCTCGGGGACGCGGAGGCCGGCCTCGCGGAGGGCGCGGATGGCGCCGATGGCGGAGATGTCGTTGAAGGCGAAGAGGGCGGTGAAGTGGCGCGCGGGGGGAAGGTGCGCCTGGGCGGCGAGGAGGCGCTGGGTGGCGAGGTAGCCGGGCTCGTGGCTGGGGGTATCGCCCTGGAGCTGAGAGACGAGGTGGGGCGATAGGGGGATGCGGCAGGCGGCCATGGCGGCGCGGATGGCGGCCCAGCGCGGGCGGGTGTCGGAAGAGAACTGCTGGCCCTGGATGAAGGCGATGCGGGTGTGACGGAGGCCGGCGAGGTGCTCGATGGCGAGGGCGGCGGCGCGGCGGTGGTTGAGCAGGATGTTGGTGATGCCGGGCGGCTCGTGGTGTCCGGAGACGGTGACGGTGGGGATGTGGAGGCGGGAGGTGAGCGGGGTGTCGATGGCGATGAGGCCTTCAACGGCACGCGCGAGCAGAAGCTGGGGGTAGCGCTCGATGAGCTCGGGGCGGTGGTGGTGGGAGACGACGAAGTAGAAGAAGTCGGCGTCGAGGAGGCGCTGCTCGATGCCGGAGAGGACGAGGGTGGCGTAGCCCTCGGAGACCTCGGGGACCATGACGCCGAGGGTGAAGGAGCGGCGCGAGCGGAGGGAACGGGCGAGGACGTTGGGGCGGTATTCAAAGCGGGCGGCGGCGGCGTGGATCTTCTGCTGGGTGGCGGGGGGGATGGAGCGCGCGGCGGGGGAGCCGGAGAGGACGCGCGAGACGGCCGCGGTGGAGAGGCCGAGGTGATCGGCGATGGTGCGGAGGCCGACGGGACGGGCGGGGCGGGCGGGCGTGGGGCGGGTGGGCGCGGAGGAAGGTTCGCTGACGGGCGAGGTTTTGCTTGCAGGCAGGGTATTGCTGTCGGGCAAGGTTCTGCTGTCGGGGGGTTCGTGCTTCGGAGTCATGCGTAGGTCGCTCCGGTACTGACTTTCTCACATGGCGCGGGGGGGCGGAAAAGATTTCTTGACAGTGGTAGGAATGGGAGGTAAGAATGCCTCGGGTTGGGCAAACGTTTGCCTAAGTGGGTAAGATTCAGTGAAGTGCGGTGAAGTGCAGTAGACGGCAGTGAAGGGCAGTTGAGTAGAGAGACGACAGTAGCGGCAGCAAGCGGAAGATCTTTGGAGGCAGTCGATGAGCGGATGGATGATGAAGTGGGTTGTGCGCGTGACGGTTGCGGCGACGCTGGCGGTGGGCGCGGGGACGGGCGCGTGGGCGCAGTTCAATGCCAGCCTGAGCGGCACCGTGGAGGATCCGACCGGGGCGATCATTCCCGGCGCGACGGTGACGCTGGTGAACACGGGGACGCAGGCGAAGCAGACGGCGACTTCGACCGGCGCGGGGTTCTTCCAGTTCAACCAGTTGCCGCCGGCGCACTACACGGTGACGGTAACGGCGCCGGGGTTCAAGACGAGCACGTTCAACGATGTGGATGTGGTGGCGGAGACGCCGCGCAGCCTAGAGGTGAAGCTGGCGACGGGCGGCGCGTCGGAGTCGGTCGACGTGAACGCGAACGATCTGCCGGTGCTGCAGACGTCGGACGCGAACGTGGCGAGGACGCTTTCGAGCGAAGAGATCCAGCGGCTGCCAGCGTTTGGCGCGGACCCGTACGAGCTGCTGCGTACGGCGCCGGGCATTACGGGCGATGCGGCGCGGAGCGGCACGGGACAGGCGGTGTTTCTGCCCAACAACGTGGGTGTGGGCGGATCGAACTCGGGAATTTATCAGACGGAGAACCAGATCCAGATCTCGGCGGACGGGCAGCGGATCTCGGATAACAACTACACGATCGACGGCGTGAGCGTGAACTCGCTGGTGCATGGCGGGGCGGCGGTGGTGACGCCGAACCTTGAATCGACCGAGAGCCTGACGGCGATCTCGACGTCGTTCGATGCGGCGGACGGCCGCAACTCGGGCGCGATCATCAAGGTGACGACGAAGTCGGGCACCAACGATCTGCATGGGTCGCTGTTCTTCCTGTACAACGAGCCGGGGCTGGACGCGTACAACCGCTACGGCGGGCCGACGGCGGGCTCGAAGCCGGTGCGGGTTGCGATCAAGCAGAGGACGTATGCGGCGTCGCTGGGCGGGCCGATCGTCAGGGACAAGCTGTTCCTCTTCGGTTCGTTCCAGGGCTATGGGCAGGCGAACAACACGATCAGCGCGCCGACCTACGTGGAGACGGCGAGCTATCGGGCGGCAGTGATTGCGCAGCGACCGGGCGGGCTCTCGGCAGCGACGCTGAACAGCTTCGGCATTGCGCCGCGGATCCGCAATGTGCTGACGGGGGATTGCTCGAGCTACTCGAACAACCAGGGGACGTTTTTGCCGAACAGGGTGAACGGGGCGGGCGCGGTGGTGACGCAGACCGCGCAGAGCGGGCCGTACTGCCAGGTGGTGAACGGGATGCTGGATATCGGCTCGCTGACGCCGGGCGGTGCAAGTCAGCTGGGGAATTACCTGCCGGTGTTTACAACGACGATGACGACGCCGGCCAACTGCGGTACTACAGGTAACCCACCGTGCACGACCGTTCCCGGACCGGGTTTGAACGTAGGCGGCGGGTACGTGGGCGGTGGGCTGGACGGCGTGCCGGATATTGAATATGTGCAGTTGAGCGTGCCCAGCCATTCGCGCGGCAACCAGTACAACGGGCGGGTGGATTACCATCCGACGCAGAAGGATTTGATTGCGGGCAGCGTGTATTTTACCAAGCTGGATAACGTCACGAGCTCGGATGGCGTATCGCGGGAGATTGGGGATATTCCGTTCAAGCCGCTGAACTCGGCGGCAACGCTGATCTACATCCACACGTTTTCCGCCAACTGGCTGAACGAGCTGCGGTCGAACGGGACGCGCTTCCATGACAACGGGCCGGCGGACTTCGGGCAGATCAACCTGGGCATTCCGTACACGTATGTGCAGCAGGGGATTCCGTTCAACGAGCTGGATTTCGGGGTGCAGGGAGGGTCGACGACGGGAGCGATCCTGGCGCAAAACACCATCGAGGTGAGCGACCAGGTGACGCACACGTTCGGCACGCATTCGCTGCGGTTTGGCGGCGGCGTGCGGTGGGAGCAGGATAACGACAACCTGAACGGCGGGGTGAGGCCGGACTTCGACTTTGCGGGGATCTGGAACCTGGCCAACGATGCGGCGTTTTTCGAATCGCAGACGGTGAATCCGGCCAACGGCCTGGCGCCGAACACGAATGCGCACTTCCGCTCCCAGACGTACTACGGGTATGTGCAGCATGACTGGAAGGCGACGCCGACGTTGAGCTTCAATGCGGGTTTCCGTTACGAGATCTTTACGCCGTGGCATCGGGCGAACGGTGCGTTGTCGTACGAGCCGAGCCCGGGTACGGGTCCGGGCGGAGCACTGATCGGGCTGACGCTGCAACCGGTGCAGAACCTGTACAACACGGACTATGGGCACTATCTGCCGAAGCTCTCGTTCGCCTGGAACCCGAACTACTTCAATAACAAGATCGTGATTCGCGGCGGTTTTGCGACGGCCTACAACCACCTGGATCTATCGTTGTTCGAGAACATCGTGACCAACGGGCCGGGCGTGGTCTCGTTTGGCGTCTGCTGCGCTACGAGCACGCAGGACTTCAGCACGCCCTATGACGGCGGGCTGATCAAGTATGTGCATGGCAATGGCAATAACCTGAGTGCGTTCCCGGCGAACCCGGCGTTCGCTACGGGCATTCAGCCTTCGGGCTTTCCGAATAACGTCGGCGGCGGTACGGCTCAGGTGACGATTTATGGTGTTGGTGGAACGATCAGGAACCCGATCAGCTACCTGTATTCGCTGGGCACGGAGACGCTGCTGAATACGAATACGACGCTGACGGTGGAGTATACGGGGAGCCTGGGGCGGCACTATTCGCGCCTGGTGCCGCAGCAGTTCCTGTATCCGACCTCCTACACCGCTGGCGGAGTGACGACACAAACGCCTACCAACGGGGACTACCTGGCGCAAACGGATTCGAGCCAGGCGTATAACGCGCTGAACGTGCGGGTGCTGAAGCGGCTCTCGCGGGGGCTGCAGTTCGACGCGACCTACTCGTGGTCGAAGGCCATGGACAACATCACGAACGGCGACCAGTCGGATGGCAGCGCGAACCAGACGGACCCGGCGAACAACCGGGCGGAGTGGGGGCGGTCGGATAATGACGTGCGCAACCGGGTGACGGGAACGGTGGTGTACACGACGCCCAAGGCGCATACCCGCCTCGGCCTGCTGAACCAGGCAGTGGGCGGCTGGCAGGCGAACGCGATCGCGTCGCTGCACTCGGGCTTCTCGTGGACGCCGGTGGTGAACAACAGTTTCACGGCGATTCCGAACTCCGGGGTGTTGAGCCCGATTCGCCCCATCGCGTTTGCGCCGGGTGTAACGCCTGCGCAGTTCGGCACAAGCTGCAGCAACAATGCGTTCAAGACCGGATCGAACTTCGCCAACCGCGGCGCGAGCGGCACGGCTGGAGGCCAGAATTATTTCAGCACGGCACAGCCCTCGGCGACGGTCCCGTACGTGCCGGTGGTGGCGCGCAACAGCCTGACCGGGCCTTGCTACCGCGATGTGGACTTCAGCCTGGGTAAGCAGGTCTCGTTCGAGGGTTTCAAGCATACGGCGGTGCTGCGCTTCCAGGCCAACATGTACAACGCCTTCAACCTGCTGCAGCTGCAGCCGATCTCGAACGAAGGGTTCGGCACGAACGTGACGGACACGAACTTCGGGAAGTCGGCCGGCGCAGATGCCGGACGAGTGATTGAGTTCCTGGCGCGTCTGCAGTTCTGACGGTGGGTAGGAAGACCCCGCGCGCGCGACGGTGATGCCGGCGTGTTGCGTGGGGTTCCGGGGTTTGCGGGGCAAGTTTCCGGCTGCGGCGGCAGGTTCTGGAGCAAGCGATGAGATCAGCATTGGGTTGGATGATGGCCGCGGCTCTGGGTGCGGGCGGCGGGGCGGGCGTGCCGGCCTGGGGGCAGGCGGCGCAGGTGGTTGCGGTGACGATCGATGCGGGGGCGCGGGCTACGCCGTTTCCGCACTTCTGGGAGAAGACGTTCGGGTCGGGGCGGGCGGTGCTGGAGCTGCGCGACGACTACCGCAAGAATCTGGACACAGTGAAGGCGGCGACGGAGTTCGAGTCGGTGCGGTTTCACGGCATCCTGATGGACGATGTGGGGCTGTACGATCCGGACCGGCGCACACAGAATCCGGGGCAGGCGGCGGTGGCGGCGAACGAGGCGAGCGTCTATAACTTTTCCTACGTGGACCAGATCTACGACAGCCTGCTGGAGCACCACGTGCGGCCGTTCGTGGAGCTGAGTTTCATGCCGAAGAAGATGGCGGCCGATCCGGGCAAGACGCAGTCGTTCTGGTATAAGCCGGTGGTCTCGCCGCCTCGGGATTACGGGCTCTGGGACGGGATGATCCAGGCGCTGGCGCAGCATCTGATTCAGCGCTACGGGCTGGACGAGGTAGCGACGTGGAAGTTCGAGGTGTGGAATGAGCCGAACCTGGATTTCTGGGGCGGCGAGCCGCGGCAGTCCACGTATTTCGAGCTCTACGACCATACGGCGAAGGATCTGAAGCGGGTGTCGGCGCGGCTGCAGGTGGGCGGGCCGGCGACGGCGCAGGCGGCGTGGGTGGCGGAGTTCCTGGAGCATGCCGGCAAGGGCAATGTGCCGGTAAATTTTGTGAGCACGCACGTGTATGCGAACGACCGGGCGCAGGATGTGTTCAAGACCGACGAGGAGATTCCGCGCGACCAGATGGTGTGGCGGTCGGTGAAGAAGGTGCATGAGGAGATCGCGCGGTCGGCGTTCCCCAAGCTTCCGCTGATCTTCTCCGAGTACAACGCGAGCTACGCCAATGAGCCGGACGTGACGGACGCGGCGTACATGGGGCCATGGCTGGCGAACAACATCAGGCTGTGCGACGGGCTGACGGAGTCGATGGCGTACTGGGATTTTTCTGATGTGTTTGAAGAGCAGGGGATTGTGCGGACGCCGTTCTATGGCGGCTTCGGGCTGCTGGCGGAGGACCGGATTCCGAAGCCGGCGCTGAACATCTTCGCGGCGCTGCATCGGCTGGGCGAGGAGCGGCTGGCCAACGAGTCAGAGAGTGCGCTGGTGACGCGGCGCAGGGATGGCTCGGTGGTGGTGGCGATCTGGAACTATTCGGCGCCGGACGGGACGGGGCCGGGGTACACGCCGCCGCCAGCGGGGCCGCGGCCGGTGAAGCGCTTCGAGCTGACGTTGAAGGGTATGGGCGGGGGAGCGAAGGCTTCGCTGCTGCGGATCGATGACGATCATGGCAGCGCGATCAAGGCGTTCGACGCGATGGGCCGGCCGGCGACGCCGAGCCGGGAACAGATTGCGCAGCTGCGGGCGGCGGGGCAGCAGGCGCCGGCGGAGATGCGGAGCTTCAAGGATGGGCGGATGATGGTGGATGTGCCGGAGCATGGGCTGGTGGTGATGGAGATACGATAGGGTGAGCGGCACGTCGCCGCGGAGAGAACGTTGGAACGATCCGGAGTTCGGGGCAGGGCAGAGCTCTTCGCGGTCCTACGGCTACGTCAGGCACGGTAAGGCGTGCTGCATTTCGCTCAGGAAGGACGAGCGAGACCGCAAACGCCAGGAAGTCCAAGAGAGCAAGGCAGGAGCGGAGTCGGTGGCGAGTCGGCGAGAGGCTTTGCGGTGGATGGGCGCGGCGTCGCTGGCGGGCTTTGGTGCGGCTGGCTGGGGGGCGGCCGGCGTAGCAGCTCCGGCACGGACAGCGGCGGGAGCGGCAGCGCCGGCAGGGGTGGTGAGCGCGGAGCAGGATGTGTTTCTGGATGAGCTGGAGCGGCGCGGATGCCAGTTTTTCTTCGACCAGGCGAGCGCGACGACGGGACAGGTGCGGGACCGGGCGCGGGCCGAGGGCAGCGAGACGCGGCGGGTGGCGAGCGTGGCGGCGACGGGCTTCGGGCTGAGTGCGCTGTGCGTGGCAGATAAGCGCGGGTACCTGCCGGCGGCCGAGGTGCGGAGCCGGGTGAGGACGACGCTGGACTGGCATCTGCGGGTGCCGAAGCAGGAGCACGGGTTCTTCTATCACTTCATGGATCTCGAGACCGGGGAGCGGCTGTGGCGGTGCGAGGCTTCGTCAATCGACACGTCGATCTTCCTGTGCGGGGCGCTGCTGTGCCGCGCGTACTTTTTGGGTGCGGGGGTGGAGAAGGAGATTCGCGACCTGGCGACGGCGCTCTACGAGCGGGTGGAGTGGCCGTGGATGTTGTATGGGCTGCCGGAGGGTGCGCCGGCGCAGGCGCCGCCGATGACGTACTCGATGGGGTGGAAGCCGGAGTCGGGGTTTCTGAAGGCGCGCTGGAGTACGTACTCGGAGCTGATGATGATCTACCTGCTGGGGATCGGGTCGCCGACGCACGGTGTGGATGTGCGGACGTGGCAGGCGTTTGCGCGGCCGTACGTCGAGTTTGAGGGGTTCCGCTACATCTCGGATGTGGCGCCGCTGTTCACGCACCAGTACTCGCATGCGTGGTTTGACTTTCGCGGCAGGCATGACCGGTATGCGGACTACTTCGCGAACTCGATTGTCGCGACGCGGGCGCATAAGGCGTTTTGTTTGTCGCTGGGAATGGGGTACTCGGACGACTACTGGGGGATTACGGCGTCGGACTCGGAGCATGGGTATACGGCGTGGGGCGGGCCGCCGGTGATGGGCAAGATCGACGGCAGCGTGGTGCCGTGCGCGGCGGCGGGATCGCTGGCGTTTGTGCCGCAGGATTGCCTGCGGGTGCTGATGAGCCTGCGGCAGAAGTATCCGAAAGCGTGGGGGCGGTATGGGTTTGTGGATGCGTTCCATGCGCGGGATGGGTGGTACGACGCGGATGTGCTGGGGATCGACCAGGGGATCGGCGTGCTGATGGCGGAGAACCTGAGGACGGGGTTTGCGTGGGAGACGTTTATGAAGAACGCCGAGGTGGGAAAGGCGATGGGGATGGTGGGGTTGGTGCGGAGGGGCTAAAGGAAGTTGTGGGGCGGGAGTTGGGGCGAAATGGGGGGAACGGTAGGGACGAGGTGAAGAGACTCGGGGTCCTTCGACTGCGGCGCTTTGCGCCTTCGCTCAGGATGACGGGGTTTGGGGGGGGGGCCGGAATGCGGGCCCTTCGGCTCGGCTTCGCCTTGCTCAGGATGACGGATATTTTTGGGGTCGAAGGCATACCCCTGGGGCTAAAGTCCGGTCTCGGATTCGGACCTTGAGAGACCCAAGGCTGAAGCCTTGGGGTACCTTCAGGCAAAGGCGAGATGCAGGTCCTTCGACTGCGGCGCTTTGCGCCTTCGCTCAGGATGACGGGGTTTGGGGGGGGCCGGAATGCGTGTCCTTCGGCTCGGCTTCGCCTCGCGGCTAGCGGACGAGGTGGCCCATCTTTTCGCGCTTGGTCTGGAGGTAGCGCTGGGATTGGGGCTCGGGGGGGACGTCGGCCTGGATGCGCTCGGCGACGCGGACGCCGGCGAGTTCGAGGGCTTCGACTTTTTCAGGGTTGTTGGTGATGAGGCGGACGGCAGGGATGCTGAGGTGCTGCAGGATGGCGGCGGGTAGCTCGAAGCGGCGGCAGTCGGCGGCGTAGCCGAGCTCTAAATTGGCTTCGATGGTGTCGCGGCCGAGGTCCTGGAGCTCGTAGGCCTGGAGCTTGGCCATGAGGCCGATGCCGCGGCCTTCCTGGTTTTCGTAGAGGAGGATGCCGCAGCCGGCTTCGGCGATGGTGGCGAGGGCGAGCTCGAGCTGCTGGCGGCAGTCGCAGCGGAGCGAGTGGAAGACGTCGCCGGTGAGGCACTGGGAGTGGATGCGGACGACGGGAGGCGTGGTCTGCATGGCGGCGAGCGAGCCCATGACGAGGGCCACGGCGGACTCGATGCGGGTGGCGGGGGCGGGCAGATCCTCGTTGCAGGGGAGCGGGTTTTCGACGATGCCTTCGAAACCGAGGATGCGAAAGTGTCCCCAGCGGGTGGGGAAGTCGGCGTCGGCGAGCTTGCGGAGCGAGAGGAACGGCATGGGGCGATTATACGGAGATGATGCGGGCGTTTCGGGTCTGCTACTTAGATGACGTTGTGTGAGAGGAGATTCAGAGAAGGGGTAGAGTAGTGAGGTGAAGCCGGTCTCGACATCGCTGATCTTCATTACGCTGCTGGTGGAGCTGGGGGTGGCGGCGGCGGTGTCGAGTTCGCTGGCGCGATCGAAGACGTTTCGCAATCTGCTGCTGCTGCCGGTTCGCAGCGTTCGCCAGACGGCGCAGCTGGTGGCGCTGATCTGCGCGCCGCTGGTGCTGGGCGTGTGGATCCGGGTTCGCGTGGAGAACTTCCTGGCGGCGGATATCTCGTTCGAGGCGACGATCCTGCTGGGGATCCTGGTGGGGCCGCTGGCGGCGATGGCGGGCGGCGCGGCGCTGTCGCTGCCGGCGATGCTGCATGGCGAGTACTGGACGCTGGTGATCAACGTCGCGGTCGGCGCGGTGGCGGGGGCGTTCCGCAATTTTACGGACGCGGAGGCGGTGTGGTCGTTTTCGCCGCTGGTGGATCTGAGCATCTACCGCTGGATTACGCGCAACCTGAAGCGACCGCAGCTGGACCGGCAGATCCTGCTGCTGATGCTGATCATGGCGATGTCGTTCGGGACGAGCCAGCTGTCGCGGCTGTATCCGCGGCGGCTGTTCGATCTGCACTCGGATAACTGGTGGGTGGAGGTGTGCATCTGCTTCTGCTCGCCGGTGGTGGTGGGGATACCGCTGAAGATCTGGAACCAGATCCGGATCGAGCGCAAGCTGGAGGAGCAGAGCCGGCTGCTGCTGGAGGCGAGGCTGGATGCGCTGCAGCGGCAGATCAACCCGCACTTTCTGTTCAACACGCTGAACTCGATTACTTCGCTGGTGCGGTCGAAGCCGGAGCTGGCGCGGGAGATGATCGTGAAGCTGGCCAACATTCTGCGAGTGCTGCTGAAGGATCGCGAAGGCTTCGTTTCGTTTGAGGAGGAACTGGCGTTTACGGACGATTACCTGGATATCGAGGTGGTGCGGTTCGGCGAAAAGCTGAGGGTGGTGAAGGAGATTGCAGAAGAGACGCTGAGCGTGGTGGTGCCGGCGATGCTGCTGCAGCCGCTGATCGAAAACTCGATCAAGCATGGGCTGGAGCCGCGCATCGACGGCGGGACGGTGACGCTGCGCAGCCGAATCACTGAGGAGGGCAAGCTGGCGGTGGAGGTGGAGGACGACGGCGTGGGAATGGCGCCGGGCCGGCCGTCGGCCGGGCAAATCGTGCGGCCGGGAACGGGGATCGGGATGAGGAATGTGCGCGAGCGGATGCAGGTGCTGTACGGCGATGAGGCGGAGGTGACAATCGAAAGCCGGCCGGGGCGGGGAACCAAGGTGGTGCTGAAGATGCCGATCGTGGAAGGGGAGGGCGGCGGCTGGGGCAAGGTGCGGGAGGCAGTAGAGGACGCGGTGCGGAGCGTGCGGCGGTAGAGGCTTTCGGAGCTTGGTAGGGCGCGGACTGGCAGTGCGGTCAGGCTGTGGGCGCGGTCTGGGCGGGGAAGAAGAGGCTGAAGACGGTGCCGCGGTTGGGCTCAGACGCTGAGCTGCGGATGCGGATGGAGCCGTGGTGCTTGCGGACGAGCTCGAGGGTGATCCAGAGGCCGAGGCCGGTGCCGGTGATGCCCTTGGTGGTGAAGAAGGGTTCGAAGAGGTGCTGGCGGGCGGCGGGGCTGATGCCCGTGCCGGTGTCGGCGATGGTGACGCGGACGCCGGGTGCGCCGGAGGTGGCATGGGAGGCGGGGCGGACGCGAAGGCAGATCCGGCCGCCGCTGGAGGAGGCGTCGAGCGCGTTGCCGACGAGGTTGGCGAAGATCTGGCGGAGCTCGCCGGCGAAGCCGAAGAGTGCGGCGGGGGCAAAGCGCTTTTCGACGAGCACGCCGGCGCGGTTGAGGCGGCCCTGGAAGAGGACGAGCACGGAGTCAAGGACTTCGTGGAGGTCGACATCCTGGGGCCGGGTGCTCTGGCGGTAAAAGCGCAGCATGTGGGTGGTGATCTCGGAGACGCGGCGCAGCTCGCTTTCGGCGTCGCGGACGTAGCTGCGCGAGTCGGAGTTCAGGTCGGGATCGGCGGCGAGGAGATAGAGCAGGTTGGTGATGGCCTCGAGCGGGTTGTTGATCTCGTGCGCGATGGAGGCTGCCATGCGGCCGGTGGCGGCGAGCTTTTCGGCCTGGCGGAGGGTGGCCTCGGTCTGGAGGCGCTCGGTGATGTCGCGGAAGAAGACGGCGATGCCGTCGGCGGTGGGCGAGGCGTGGACCTCGAACCACTTGTCGAGCGGCGCCGGGTAGTACTCCTGGAAGTGAACCTCGATGCGCTCATCCATGGCGCGCCGGTAGTGCGCGAAGAAGCTGGAGGTGGCCTCGGCGGGGAAGGACTCGAACATGGTGGTGTAGAGCAGGTCGCGGCCGCTGGCGATGAGGGTGATGGCGCGCTGATTGAGGAAGGTGAAGCGCCACTGGCGGTCGAGGAGGAAGACGGCGTCGGAGGTGGCTTGGAGCATGGCGCTGAGCTTGCGTTCCTGCTGGCGGACCTGCTCTTCCTGTCGCTGCAGATCGGAGTAGGCGGATTGCAGGCGGCGGGTCTGGTGGAGCGCGGCGTCTTCGAGCGCGGGGATGAGGAGCTGCAGGGTGGCGATCTCGGAGCGCAGCTGCTCTTCTTCCGATTCGCCCAGCGGCGTGCCGGGCGCGCGGATGGCGGCTCCGGCGGGCGGCGGGCCGGACTCCGCGAGCTGCGAGTCAAAGCGCGGCAGGCGAGTGTACGGGAGCAGGGCGAGTTTGACGCAGAGGGCGATGGTCTGGAAGAGGTCGGCGGTATCGCGCGGGATGACGGTGCGGGAGAAGATGATGACGGCGAAGAGCTCGCCCGAGGGCAGCAGGCCGCCGAAGCCGAGCACGGAGCGGATGCCGTGGGGGTGGACGAACTGATCCTGGGCGGGGATGCGCGGGTCGTACGGGGCGTGCTCGACGTGGAAGACGTTGAAGGAGCGCTGCTCGGAGTCGAGGATGAACTCGGCGTCGGGGTAGAGGGCGGCCTGGATGTTGACGCCCATCTGGCGCAGCAGGGCGGCGATCATGGGCGCGCGCTCGACGAAGCTGACGCTTTCGAGCGGGATGGCGGCGTGGCCGCGGGAGGCGCGGCGATCATTCCACTGCGGCTGCTCGCCGGCGGTGGCGAGCAGGGTGAGGACGGGCAGATCGGAAGGGATAGCGGCGCGGAGTTCGGGCGCGAGGGCCTGGGCGGCAATGGGGGCGAGATCGTTGGGGAGCTGCGCGAAGCGGTGGGTTTTGAAGCAGCGGACGAGGACGCAGTTGCGCTGGGCGGTGCGGCTGTCGACGAGGTGGGAGTGGAACCAGCTGACGATGCGGCGCGCCGCAGCCTCCATGGTGGAGGCGTTGCGGGCGACGTGGCGGACGGCGCGGCCGCACTCGATCATGTCCTTGAGATCGAAGGTGGCGAGGTCGAAGGTGGCGGGGTCGGGGACCGTGAGATCGGGAGCGGCGGGATCGGGAGCGGCGAGGTTAGGGGCCGTGGGGTCGAGGTTCGTGGGCGACGTGGAGGAATGGTTCAAAGCGTGAATCCTTCAGGCACCTGGCGTTCTGCTGCGTGGGGGGACAGGATGTTTGATGCTTGATTGAGCCGGCTTGGCGGAAGTTTGTCGCGGGTTTGAGGTTGGGGCTTTTTGCGGAGAGATTTGGCGGGGGTGATGGGTCGGGCTTTCAGCCCTCGGATGAGGGTGATGAAGGGAACCCAGCCCTGCGGGCTGGGCTGTTATGGGTCGGGCCTTCGGCCCTTGGGGTTTGGGGCGGCCTTCGGCCCTTGGGTTTTTGGGCGGGCCTTCGGCCCTTGGGGTGCGGCGGGTTTTCGGCCTTCAGGGGTGGGGCGGGCGTTGGACTGGGAAGTGACTCACCCCACAATACTCGTTCGGCCTGCGGCCTCGCGATGATCATGGGGCACCCCTTAGCGGGCGAGGATCCGGCGGTAGTAGGACTCGTAGAGGCCGATGATGGTGGAGGCGCAGAAGTGGTCCTGCGCGGTCTTGCGGGCGGCGGTGCGCATGGCTTCGAGGCGCGGCGGGTCGCTGAGGAGATCGATGGCGGCGAGGGACATGGCGTCGATGTCCCCGACGTCGCAGAGGATGCCGTTGGCGCCGTCGGCGATGAGCTCGGGGACGCCGCCGACGAGGGTGGCGATGGCGGGCACGCGGCAGGCCATGGACTCGAGCGCGGCCAGGCCGAAGGACTCCATCTCGGACGGCATGAGCATGAGATCGGCGAGCGGGAGGAGTTCGTTGACGTTGTCCTGCTTGCCGAGGAAGTGGATGCGGTCGCGGACGCCGAGCTGGCGCGCGAGGTACTCGGCGGTGGAGCGGTCGGGGCCGTCGCCGATGAGCATGAGGCGCGCGGGCAGCGCGTTGGCGACGCGGGCGAAGACCTGGACGACGTCGCCCAGGCGCTTGACGGGGCGGAAGTTGGAGAGGTGGACGAGCAGCTTTTCTTCGGGGGCGGCGTAGCGCGGGCGGAGCTGCGCGATCTGCTCGGGGCGCGCGACGTAGAAGTCGCAGTTGACGAAGTTGCGGATGACCTCGATGGGGTGTTCGACCTTGAAGGCCTGGTGGGTTCGGTCTTTCAGGTAGGCGGAGATGGCGGTGACGCCGTCGGATTGCTCGATGCCGAAGCGGGTGATGGGCAGGTAGGAGCGGTCGAGGCCGACGAGGGTGATGTCGGTGCCGTGGAGGGTGGTGATGAAAGGCAGATGGATGCCGCGGGTGGCGAGCATCTGCTTGGCCAGGTAAGCGGAGACGGAGTGGGGGATGGCGTAGTGGACGTGGAGCAGGTCGAGCGAGTAGAACTCGGCAACCTCGGCCATGCGGGTGGCGAGGGCGAGGTCGTAGGGCGGGTGTTCAAAGAGCGGGTAGTGGAAGAGCTCGACCTGGTGGAAGTGGATGTTGGACTCGCGGCCGGTGAGGCGAAAGGGCGCCGACGAGGTGATGAAGTGGACGTTGTGACCGCGCGCGGCGAGCTCGATGCCGAGCTCGGTGGCAACGACGCCGGAGCCGCCATAGGTGGGATAGCAGGTGATGCCGATGCGGAGGGGGCGTCCGGGAGATGCTGCCTGCGTCATAAGACCTTTTCGTAGCCGGTGCTGGGAGCGAATTGTCCCGACGCCCGCTGCAGCCCGGGGACGCCAAGGTTCCCATAGTGGATGAGTTCGGGGGCGGAAGGATGCGCGAGAATCTCGGGGACGACGTGGAGCAGGGCGCGGTACTCGGCGGCGCGGGAGGCGCGGAGGCGGGTGCGAACGGAGTCGAGGGCGAGGTCCTCGAAGCCGGGATGGCAGCAGAGCTCGAAGACGCTGGCGGTGTCGTCGGGCCGGGTTTGCAGGCCCGAGAGCATGGCATGCAGAACGGGGACGGTGAGAGAGCCGGTGGCGGCTATGCCGAGCGTGCCCGCGGGGACGAAGCCGTACTGCGCGGGGAGATGGGTGAGCTTGCGGAAGGCGGGCTCGAGGCGGGCGAGCAGGCTGAGCTGCAGGCGGCGCGGCAGGGAGGCGTGCGCCAGCTGGATGGACCAGGGCGGTTCAAAGGGATTGCGCATGGCGGGGACGCCGCAGCGCGCGGCGATGTGCAGGACGGTCTCGGCGACGGCGGGAAAGATGTGAGTATGTTTGTGGGTGTCGATGTGGGTGACGTCGATGCCGGCGCGCTGGACCGCCTGGATCTGCGCCTGGGCTTCGCGGGCTAGGTCGTCGGCGCGGATGGTGTGGCGGAGGGCGGCCTGGGCGAAGTCGAAGATGGAGGGCCGGAAGGTTTTGCCGTCGGCGCCGAGCAGGGTGGGGATGGATTCGGGGTGAGAGAGGGGGATGCCGTCGACCAGGACAAGATGGCAGCCGACACCAAGGGAGGGGTTGGCAAGGGCGAGCGCGACGGCGTCCAGGAAGGCGGGCGCGGTAGCCATGAGGGTGGCGGAGGAGATGACGCCGGCCTGATGCAGCTGGATGATGGCGCGGTTGATGCCCGGGGTGAGGCCGAAGTCGTCGGCGTTGATGATGAGGCGGGTGGGCATGGCTGGGCTGATATAGTTGCGCCGATTGTAGATGGGCTGATTGTAGAGGCTGCAGGAGCGGGGCGCGTCAGGAACGGCTGGGGGCCGGGGCCGGAAGCGCCGACTCGGGGTTCGCGGCGGCGCCGGCGAGGGCGGCTTCCTGGCGGATGGCGCGGAGGGCGGGCAGGAGGTCGCCGAGCGGGGCGGCTGCGGCGTCGGGCGAGCCGAGAGCGAAGTAGGCGCGGCGGAAGAGCTGGAAGAGCCGGCCGGCGCGCTCGACTTCCCGGGGCTGCGGGGTGAAGGTGACGAAGGGTGGGCAGAGGGCGTCCTGGGCCTCTTCGACGGAGGCGAAGTCGCCCGCGGCGAGGAAGGCGAAGATGACCGAGCCGAGCGAGGTGACGTCGCCGGTGGTGACCAGGACGGGCTTGTTGAGGACGTTGGCGTAGACCTGGTTGAGCGCCGCGTTGCGCTGCGGGATGCCGCCGCCGTTGATGACGCGGCGGATGGCGGTGCCGTGTGATTCCATGCGCTCAAGGATGATGCGGGTGTGCATGGCGGTGCCTTCAATGGCGGCGAAGAGCTCATCGGCGGCGGTGTGGGCGAGATTCCAGCCGAAGGTGACGCCGCCCAGCGCGGGATTGACGAGGACGGTGCGATCGCCGTTATCCCAGGTGAGGCGAAGGAGGCCGGTCTGGCCGGCGCGGTAGCCGGCGGCGGTCTGCGAGAGCTCGGCGACCGACTTGCCGGCGCGCGCGGCGATGGCAGAGAAGATGTCGCCGACCGCGGAGAGGCCGGCTTCCACGCCGACGCGGTGGGGGTAGACGGAGCCGGGCACGACGCCGCAGACGCCGGGGACGAGGGTTTCGCGGTCGCTGATGCCGATGATGCAGGTGGAGGTGCCAATGACGTTGACGACGTCGCCGAGACGGATGTTGGCGCCGACGGCATCCCAGTGGGCGTCGAAGGCGCCGACCGGGATGGGGATGCCGGGAGCGAGGCCGAGGCGCTCGGCCCAGTGTGGAGTGAGCGTGCCGGCGATGGTGTCGGAAGTGGCGTAGCGGCCGGTGAGCCGGGCGCGGATGCCGGCGAGGAGCGGGTCGACGCTGACCAGGAAGTCTTCAGGCGGCAGGCCGTCCCAGCGCGGGTTCCACATCCATTTGTGACCCATGGCGCAGATGCTGCGCGGCAGCTGGGCGGGATCGGTGATGCCGCAGAGCGTGGCCGCGACCATGTCGCAGTGTTCGAGCGCGGTGACGAACTCGGCGCGGCGGGCGGAGTTGTGGCGGAGCCAGTGCAGGAGTTTCGACCAGCCCCACTCGGAGGAGTAGACGCCGCCGCACCAGGCGATGCCTTCGAAGCCGGCGCCGCTGTTCTGACCGTCGTTCCAGGCGTGGGCGGCGGCGGTGATCTCGGCGGCCTCGGCGGCGGCGCGGTGATCGCACCAGAGATAATAGTCGGAGAGCGGGACGAGATCCTGACCGACGATGATGACGCTGGAGCCGGTGGTGTCGAGCGCGAGCGCGCGGATTTCAGCGCCGTCGATGCCGCTGACGCGCAGAGCCTCGCGGGTGGCCTGGACGAGCGCGTCCATCTGGTCGGAGTGGCGCTGGGTGGCGAAGTCGGGATCGTGCGCGGAACGCAGCAGCGGATATGGCGCGGTGGCGCGGCCGAGCACGCCGCGCTGCCGGTCGAAGATGGAGATGCGTACGCTCAGCGTTCCGAAGTCGACTCCCGCGACGATGCTCAAAGCGGTTTACCCCAGGGCAGATGGCCGACTTCATACTACTGCCGGAAGGTACTGCGGGATAGGAACGCGGGTTTGTTGCGCGTTACCAGCCCTGGGTGCCCGGCGCGCCTTTGAAAGGTCCGCGCAGGTTGGCCGTGATCCAACCGCCGTAGAAGTCGCCCGGCTGGGCGGCGACGCGCTCCTCGTCCACCCAGCATTCGTCTACCTTGCTGGCGTAGAAGGCCAGATGTCCGGCCAGGGCGGCGTAGGGCGCGGCGGGATGCGCGTAGGACCAGGCGACGTCGCGGACCGTGGCGGACGGGGTGACGAGATCCCAGTAGCTGGCCAGGCCCTTGAACTCGCAGAAGCTTTGCCGTCGCGTGGATGGCCGCAGCAGGCCAGGAACCAGATCGGGCGCCAGGCCAGGCGCCAGGTCTGCCGGCGGGATGTAGTAGACCGGCGGATGGCTGGTCTCGAGGATGCGCAGGGCGGCGCGGGTGTCGGCCACGGTGAGCCCCGCGTGAAGGATGCGAATGCGCTGCGGCACCGGTTCCAGCCGCGGCGGTCTTGGATAGTCCCAGACGCTTTCTATGTTCATGCCACGCGAACCTCGGTGCGGGGACAGCCAGAGGTGTTCCGCAGCCGGCGCCCGCGTCTATAGAATCGCATCTGAAGCGGCAGCTGAGGAGACCCGTGTGCGTCCAGCAGAAAAGCGCGTGAACGAAATGAACCGGCTCGGCGACATGCTGCATTTTCCGGCCGTGGTGAATGCGGGCGCGACGTTCAACGTGCTGCTCACGGTCGCGCTGACGTGGTATGTCGAGCCGCGCTACCCGGCGCTGGCGGGCCTGTGGTGCGCGCTGGTGCTGGCGCTTAACCTGCTGCCGGTGGTGCTGCTGCGTCTTTCGCTGCGGCCGGCGACGATGTACCCGACGCTTAAGGAGATGGACTTCTTCCGCGATCAGCACAAGTTCTCCGACTGGGTGTACGTGGCGGCGAGCGCGAACATGACGTTCTGGATCCTGCTGACGTGGACGGCCGCGGCGCTCTACCGCAGGACCGCGGTGCTTGCCTTGATAGAGGGCGTCGCGCTGCTGGCAACCTTCTCGCCTGTGCTGCTGCGGCGGGCGACCGGGCGTTGAACCTTGCGGCTTCGAGATTCCTTTTGGCGCGCGCCGCGCAAGCGAAAGGCCGTGACGCCGGTGCCGCAGCCATCCCCCGCTAAGGGCGCGGGCTTTGGCGCTCCGCGGTTCTACCTGACCGAGCGTCAACCGCTGCGTCCTGGAGCGATCCTGCTGGGGACTCTGGTCGCGGTGGCTGTGCTCTCCGCGGGCGTCTTCGCGATGCGTCACAGCGGCGATAAGCGCTTCCGGCTGGACGACTCCGGCCCGAGCCGCTCGGCCGGCGCCACGCCCGCGGGCGGCTCGCCCGACGACGAAAAAGATGACCCGTCGCAGATCGATACCGTGGTGCTTGGCGACCCGGCTGACGCTCCGGTGCCGGCGCGCCACGGCAACCACGTCAGCCCCGTCCATCCCACGATCCTGGTGCGGCTGCCGCGCTTCGGGAGTGAGGTCGGGCTGATCCCCAACACCGATGCCGGGCGCCTGCTGTACGACTGGCTGGCCGCGTTCAACCAGGCCAGCTACGCGGGGCTCGAAAGCGCGCTGCCCAGCGTGGCGCCGGCGGGTTCGGCCGCCGCGCAGATGGAGCTTCGCCAGCAGACCGGCGGCTTCAACCTGCTCTCCTGCAAGGAGGTGCAGCCGGGCGTTGTGGTGTTTCGCATGCGCGACCAGAGGCCGGCCGGCAACGAGGTGCTGGGCACGCTGCAGATGCTTCCGGGGTCTATACCGCCGGCGATCGCGAGTTTCAGCCTGCGCGCCGTGCCCGCGACGGGTGAGGGTGCGGCCCCTGCCGATGCGCCGCCGCCCGCAGAGACCGCGCGTTGAGGGTGTTGTGCGAGGGAACGCTCCCGGGCGCATAGAACGATCTGCACGCTAAGGAAGCTTGAGGTAGGCTACCTGCATCATGTGCGGTCGATACGTGAGACGAGGCGACAAGCAACGGATCGCGGAGGCGTTCCACGTCAAGGGCGACCTGGACGGGCTCGCTATGCCGCCGGACGATTACAACGTGGCGCCGACGACGTTTCAGCCCGTGATCCGGGAGCGCCGCGACGACGGCTCGCGGGAGCTGGTGCTGATGCGCTGGGGGCTGGTGCCGTTCTTCACCAGACAGCTGGCGGACGTGAAGGGCGTGTCGACGATCAACGCGCGAGCGGAGAGTGTGCAGAAGAGCCCGACCTGGCGCGAGCCCTTCAAGAAGCGGCGCTGCCTGGTCCCGGCGTCGGCGTTCTACGAGTGGAAGCGGCTCGATGCAAAGACGAAACAGCCGTATGTCTTCACCGTCTCCGATAGCTCGCTGTTCGCGTTTGCCGGCCTGTGGGACGCATGGAAGGATGCACAGGGGCAGTGGCTGCAATCGTTCGGCATCGTGACGACGGAGGCCAACGAGCTGATGTCGCGGGTGCACACGCGCATGCCTGTGATTCTGCACGCCAGGGACTATGATCGCTGGCTCTCGCGCGAGGTGACGGAACAGCCGCCGGTTGATCTGCTGCGTCCGTTTGAGGCGGGCGAGATGGAGATGCGGCCGGCTAATCCGCTGGTGGGGAACGTGAAGAACAACAACCCGGGGATGATGGATGCGCCGCTGAACAGCGAGTGAGGATGGAGTGGGTGGGAGGCGTCGGCCGCAACTTTGTTCCAGGGGCGTTCGCGAAGGGTGTTGTCTCGCTTTGCTGATGCGCACGGGAGCTCGCTGGCGTCGACTGCAAAAAAATCGTCATTCACAAGGCAACGTATCTTATAGAGAGTTCGTCGCAGTATGCACGAAATGGCCCCATGCAAGGTTTGACCCCAAAGCAGACGCGCAATTAAAGGGTCCATTTCGAAGATCGGAACGCGCCCGCTTCGGCAGGAGCCTCTGGTATGAGTGTTTGATCGTTAGACACCGCCTCCTGCCCACATGAGCCCTTCTTTGCTGCGTCCGAAGCTGTCCGAAAACCCTGCGATCCGTCTTTCGCCTGAACGGATCCTGAGGGATCAAAACAAAAGCTGTGACAACGGGGATGATCAGTTTTTCAGGTTCGTCTTCAGACTGAGCAGGATACCCGGCTGGAGTCTCGGTCGTCGGCGAGCAGAGCCACATCCACAGCTCTGCGATCCCGCCTGAAAGCGAGAGTGATCATGAAAGCAACTGGAGAACCTGTGGCCCGCACCACCAAGCTTCCCTCGGGAGATGTCCTTCCCATCCTGGGGCAAGGGACATGGCGGCTCGGAGAAACCCCAGGACGCCGCGGGGATGAGATCGCGGCCTTGCGCATCGGGCTCGATCTCGGCATGACCCTGGTCGACACGGCCGAGATGTACGGCGATGGAGCCGCTGAAGAACTGGTCGGCGCTGCCATCGCCGGCCGTCGTGACGAGGTCTTCCTGGTCAGCAAAGTGCTTCCGCACAATGCCACGCGTCGCGGCACCATTGCGGCCTGCGAACGCAGCCTGAGCCGCCTCGGAACAGACAGGCTGGACTTATACCTTCTTCACTGGAGAGGCAGCCACCCACTGGAGGAGACGATCGAGGGCTTTCAATCGCTTGTGCGGGCCGGCAAGATCCGATACTGGGGCGTCAGCAACTTTGATGTCTCTGACATGGAGGAGCTGGCCGGTCTTCCGGGTGGATCCGACGTTGTAACGAATCAGGTGCTCTACAACCTTACCCGTCGCGGTATCGAGTACGATCTGCTGCCCTGGTGTCAACAGCGCCGTATGCCGATCATGGCGTACTCTCCCATCGAGCAAGGACGGATGCTTCGTCATCACGAACTGCAAAAGGTGGCGGAACGACACAGCGCCACCTCGGCCCAGGTGGCTCTCGCCTGGGTCCTGCGAAACGAAGGGGTCATCGCCATCCCCCGTGCAGGCGAGCCAGGTCATGTCCGCGAGAACCGCGGCGCGCTTGACCTCCGCCTGTCAGAAACGGATCTTGAAGAGCTCGAGCAGGTGTTTCCACCGGCCCGGCAAAAGGTTCGGCTCGAGATGCTGTGACGCAATGCCGGACGCCGGTCAGACGAAAGGAAACGTGCACTCTGTGGGCGAAAGTGATTGAAAGGCGGTGCAGCGGCGAGAGAGCATTTGAGATGCATCCAAACGCAGCCTATCCCGAAGCGCGGCGCGAAGACGGCGCCAGACCCTGGCGCGTGGTGCCGTACGCTCGCGGCGGAACCTCAACTTCATTGCAGTTTGCGTCTGTGAGGGACGCGAACAGAAAAGAGACAACGTCATGAAAGCACTTGTCTATCATGGTCCTCGAAGTGTATCGGTCGACAAAGTTCCCGACCCCACCATCGAAGCGCCAACGGATGTTCTCGTCCGAATCACTTCCACGAATATCTGCGGTTCTGACCTGCACATGTATGAGGGTCGCACCGACATGGAGGAGGGGCGGGTTCTCGGTCATGAAAACCTGGGTGAGGTCATCGAGATCGGTGAAGGAGTCGACCGGGTGAAGGTTGGCGACCGTGTCGTGCTGCCCTTCAACATCGGCTGCGGTTTCTGTGCGAACTGCGAGCGCGGACTGTCCGCCTTTTGCCTGACCACGGCGGATCGCAGCAAGGTACCGAACATGGCTGGCGCCGCATACGGGTTTGCGGATATGGGACCCTACGATGGCGGCCAGGCAGAGTTCCTGCGCGTTCCGTATGGGGATTACAACTGTCTCATCCTCCCCGACGATGCCGAAGAGAAAGAACGAGACTACGTCATGCTCTCGGACATTTTTCCTACGGGTTGGCACTCCACGCGGCTTGCCAGTCTGACGCCGGGGGATTCGGTGGTGATCTACGGCTCTGGCCCCGTCGGTCTGATGGCGACGCTCTCTGCCCGGGTTCAAGGCGCAAGTCAGATCTTTGTCGTGGACCACAACACTGACCGGCTCAAGGTAGCGGAAAAGCTTGGAGCTACTCCGATCGTAGAGGATGAGGGGCGCGAGGTTGAACAGATTCTTGACGCCACGGGCGGTGAGGGAACGGACTGCGGTTGCGAGTGCATTGGCTATCAGTGCCACACCCCGAAGGGGCAAGAGGTGCCGAATCTGGTGATGAACTCGCTCGTGAACGCCGTCAAGTTCACGGGGAATATTGGGGTCGTGGGCGTCTTTGTTCCTCAAGATCCGGGGGGCGCCGACAAGCTTGCCAAGAAGGGCGAAATTGCCTTTGATTTCGGCAAGTTCTGGTTCAAAGGGCAGAAGATCGGGACAGGTCAATGCAACGTGAAAGCGTATAACCGCAAGCTGATGCAACTGATCCACTATGGCAAGGCGAACCCGTCCGCAATCATCTCGCACGAGCTATCGCTGATCGAAGCACCGCAGGGCTACAAGAACTTCGATGCCCGTGTGGATGGTTGGCACAAAGTGGTCCTCCATCCAAGAGCAGCTTAGATTCGAGGAGGGCCGGCCCGGGAACCTGAGGGCACCCTGTCTGATGGCCGGCCCTCGGAAGTGGCTATTCAAGAAACGCCGGGTCCCGGTACCTGCTTCGCATGTCCTCGGTTCATACGCGCATGCCTTTTATCTCGTACCCCAGAGGTTACAAAGAACGTTGGCTCTCGTGTGAGGTCAAGGATCAGCCGCCGGTTGATCTTGTTACATAGCGCCCCAGTACGGGGCCGTGCTGCTGCTAGCATGGCTGGAATGGCTTACGCCGCGCGTACTATCGCTAGCGCAATCATCCTCCTCATGCAGGTGGGCTGGCTGATACGCGGATACTGTCGCTTCATGTACAAATACCGGAATCCCCAAGCCAAGATGACGACTCTGTTCAAAGGCGAAAAATAGTTTGGTTAGACGAGCCTTCATTTACCAGTCCGCTTATGGGGAACGTGAAGAACCATGAGCCGGGGATGATGGATGCGCCGCTGAACAGCTCGTAAGGGATGGAGTGGGCGGGAAGGAAGTGGTGGGCCGTGAGGGACTCGAACCCCCGACATCCTGCTTGTAAGGCAGGCGCTCTAACCAACTGAGCTAACAGCCCGAACCTCTGCGCGCCGTGCAGCGCGAAGCTGTGACCAGTGTAGGGGACGGCGGTGACGGACGCAATGGTGCCCCGGGCCCGCACGCGCTAGTAGTGGAAGCGGTAGCGGACCTCCGCGTAGATCTGGCGCGGGTCGTTGTAGTGGAAGCCGCCGAAGGTGAGTGAGTTGTCGAGCAGCACGCGGCGGTTGGCGACGTTCAACGCGTTGACGGCGATGGTGGTCCGCTCGCCAAAGGCGCGGCTCAGGCGCAGGTCGAAGGTGGTGTGCTGCGGCAGGTAGTTGCCGGGGTACTGCTGGTCGGGCGAGCCGTTGTGAAAGCCGGAGCCGGAGGAGACGTTGGTCGAGGCCTGGACGTGCGAAGGCAGCGCGGCGTCGAAGCCGAGGTTGAGCGTGTTGCGCTGGTCGTGATCGAGCGGGGTGTAGCTGAAGCCGGCGGCGCAGGATGGGTCGCCGGCGGGGTAGCAGACCAGCCCGCCGGTGATGGGGCCGCGCTGCTGCGCGATCTGGTTGGAGTAGGCGAGGTGGGCCTGGCCGAGATGGGCGAAGCGCGGCGAGCGGACGGTGAGCTCCCAGGCCTGGATGAGCGCGCCATCGACGGTGACGGGATAGTAGAGGCTGGACTCGCCGATGTTGGAGTGGTCAAGAAAGTTGTTGGCGCGGGTCTGGAAGGTGTCGGCGTCGAGCAGCCAGCCGCGAAAGGGGATCTGCACGCCGAACTGGCGCTCCTCGTCGCGCTCGCCGTGGAGCGGCTGGAAGGCGGTGTTGTTGGCCTGCGCGAACTGCACGATGGGGCCGCTGGCGGTGAGCAGCGGGGGCGGCTGGTAGAAGCGGCCGTAGAAGGCGCGGAAGACCCAGTTGAGTCTGGGGATCTGCAGCGCAATGCCGGCGCGGGGATCGACATAGCTTTCAACGAAGGCGCCTTTGAACTGCGAGGCGCGCACACCACCGATCAGCGTGAGCCAGGGCCAGAGTTTCAGGTTGTCGGAGATAGACTGTTCGACGACGCCGCCGCTGGTCTGGCCCGGAATGTTGAAGCTGGCCGCGCTGCCATCGTTGAAGACCGAGCCGAAGACGTAGCTGTCGTGCTGGCCGAAGGAGTAGAGGCCGGCCTCAAGCATGTTGTGTTTGATCTGGCCGGTGATGGAGGCCTGCAGGCCGGCGTAGTTGGAGGAGCGATCGGAGGTGGTGGCAACGGGGAGGTCGGCGGGGCCGGGCGTGTAGTCGGTGCGGTTGAAGTGGTAGAAGGGCGAGATCTGGAGGACCGCGGCGGAGTTGAAGGTGTGGACGAAGGAGAGGATGGTGAAGGCGTCGGTCTCGCGCTGGGTGTCGCGCAGGCCGCTGGAATCGTATTGCTGGTTGCCGAGGCTGTTGGGGTCGGGATCGTAGGGGATCTGGAAGAAGTCGCCGCGCAGCTGGGCGGTGAGGCGGAGCTGGTCTTTGGGCGTGCGGTTGTCGATGAGCGAGAGGAAGCCGCCAAGGCCGTTGGCGGCGTCGTGCAGTACCTGGCCGACGGGCGGGGAGAGGCCGAAGTCGGAGCGGTTGGCGGAGAGGCTGGTGTAGTAGGCGAACTTCTCCGTGTGGCTGCCGAAGCTCAGCTGGTCGTTGGTCTGGAGGAAGTTGCCCGCGCTCAAGACCAGCTCGGCGCCGTGGTCGCGCTCGAAGCCAGTGCGTGGAACGACGTTGAAGATGCCATAGGTGCGATCGCCGAGGCCGGCGCTGTAGCTGCCGCGCTGAACCTCGAGGTAGTCGATGTCCTTGGGGTCGATCTGCGCGCCGAGGTTGCTGGCGATGTTGGTGTTGGGGATGTCGACGCCGTCGATCTGCCAGCTGACCTGGTGGCCGCCGCGCATGTGCAGCATGTCGTGCGTGATGTAGGCGCCGGGCACGAAGTCGGTGATCATCTCGAGGCCGTTGGTGCGGTCGGAGCCGGGCGTGTCGGCGATGTCGATGCGGCTGATGAGGGTGGTGGGCGTGACGCTGTCGACGTTGGTTGACGCGGCCTGCGAGGTGACCGTCGCGGTTTGACTGACGGACGCGAGGCCGAGCTCGAAGTGCAGCTCGGAGGAGGTGTTCGAGGCCAGGGTGAGCGGCTGCCGGAGCTGCTGGAAGCCCGGGTCCGTGACCGAGATGAGGTAATCGCCAAGCGGCACGGCGGGGATGGCGAAGGTGCCGTCGGGATGCGTGATGACGGTGAACTTCAAGGTGGAGTTGGCTGCGGATACGGTGACCTGAGCGCCCTGGATGGGCCGGTGCTGCGGGTCGTGGACGACGCCGCGGATGAGGCCGAGGTCGGACGCGAGGGCCGATGAGGCGACGCTGAGAAGCGTAAACAGAACAGCCAGTGCATGCCTGCGCATTGCGGTATTCCCTCTCTTGCCGTGTGGGGCAGACGCAAAGCGGAAGACGGGTCTGACGGCACGCATCCATGCGGGTCCGTGCAGAGGTCCGGATCGATCAGGTGCGATCGTCAGCTAAGGACTCGTCAGCTTAGGAGAGAGAGGGTGGTCCGCGCTTCTGGCGGGAGCGGTCGCGCGATATGCGCAATCTGGACTGGGTCTGCGCGAAGCCGGCCGGGTGACTGACGAGCGCGGCGAAGATGGATTGAGCCGGCGGCGCCGCCAGCGGCAGAGGGTGGTAGACCGCGGCCAGGCGCGGGCAGTACGGGCAGCGCGCAGCCGGAGCCTGCAAGCGCGGGCTCTGGCCGGCCGCGGCATCGCCCGGACCAAGCCCCATGCTGCAATGGTGCTTGCCGTTCCTGCGGCAGCATGCGGCCAGACCTGCCTCCGGGTCCTGTCCCGCGGCGAGCAGGGGCGAGACCAGGGGAAGGCCGAGCACGGCCAGCAGCAGGATGGAGAGCAACCTCCGCATGTGCTGATTCAAGCACGGATTGCCTTGCGGGAGCAAAGCCGGCAGGTTTGCGCGGAGGGTTCGTAACGTGCTGGCAGGGCTGATGTGGGATGCGCGCGGCAGCAATTTCTGCTACTTCTACCATATGCCTGCAGCGACCCCCATGTTGACTCCGCGTGAAGCGGCCCGGATGCTCTCGATCAGCTACCCCACCATCAAGCAGTGGATCCTGAGCGGCAAGCTGCGCACTACGCAGACGCCGGGCGGCCATCACCGCATTGCGCAGGCGACGCTGAAGCCCTTTCTGACGCGCGAGAGGGCGGCGCCGGCAGCGGAGTCGCGGGAGCGCTACCGGCGCGTGAGCGGACGCAACCAGATCGCGGGCAAGGTGGTCAGCGTTCGCGTGGAAGGCCTGCTGGCCGAGGTGGTGATCGCGGCCGGCGACACGCACATTACCGCGATCATTACGGCCAGCGCGGTGCGCGAACTGCGGCTGAAGAAGGGGGACGCGGCGGCTGCTCTCATCAAGTCGACCGACGTGATGATCGAGCGGCTGGATGATCCTGCCTAAAAGCTCCCGCATAGAACTCCCGCCTAAAGCTTCGGCCTGAGTGCTGCGCGGTCTCTCGCGGAGATCTCCGCGCTTTCTTGACTGTACGATTCGATTCGTATAGTTTCGTTGCATCGGGACCGATCCAGCAGCACTTCGGAGCACGACCTCTCCGGCACGGGCGGCGATAGCCCGCGCCGATCCAATCTGCGCACGCGGAAGCGGCAAAGCTGCCGTGGCTTGTTCGTTGCGCATCATTCCAGGAGTCCGTCGCTTTGAGACGCATCTGCTTCGCCTCAGCTTGCCTCTTCGCCCTGTCCGCTGCAACCACTTGCCGGGCACAGATCGTCGCAGGCCTCGAGGGCTCGGTCCACGATCCGTCGGGCGCCGCCGTCGCGCATGCGCAGGTGACGCTGACGGACATGGCCACCGACATTCATCAGCAAGGCAGCACGTCGACCTCGGGCGACTTTCTCTTCACCCATCTAAACCCCGGGACGTACCGGCTGGATGTGATCGCGCCGGGCTTCGAGCACCTGGCGCGCAGCAGCGTGACCGTGGGCGTGGGACAGACGACCAGCGCGAACCTGGTGCTGACCGTGGGCAGCGATCGGCAAACGGTCGCCGTGGATGCCGATGCGCCGCCGCTGCAGGTGGCCGAGAGCGACATCGAGACCCACATCCCCGGCGCGCCGGTGGTCGCGCTTCCACTCAACAGCCGCAACTTCATCAACCTGGCGCAGCTTGCGCCGGGCGTGTCGCTGCCGCCGGGCACGGTGCTGCCGCGTATCAATGGCGGACGTCCGCGGACCAACGAGTATCTCTACGACGGCATCTCGGCGCTGCAGCCCGAGCCCGGCCAGGTGGCCTTCTTCCCGATCGTCGACGACATCCAGGAGTTCACGGTCGAGGCCGACAACGTGCCGGCGGAGTTCGGCCGCTTCAACGGCGGCGTGGTGAACGTCGCCACGCGCTCCGGCTCGAACACCTTCCATGGGTCACTGTTCGAGTTCTTCCGCAACGAAGATCTGAATGCGCGCAACTACTTCTCGACGACCGGCGCCAAACCCGAATATCGCCGCAACCTCTATGGCGGCACGATCGGCGGCCCGGTGCTGCGCGACAAGCTGTTCTTCTTCGGCGACTACCAGGGCATCAAGGCGCTGATCGGGCGCACGGTGATCTCGACGATCCCCACACTGAGCGAGCGCCAGGGGATCTTTACCGGCGTGGCGAAGATCTACGATCCGGACCGGACGAGTGTGGTGGCCGGCAAATACGTTCGGCCGGAGTTCGCGAACGATGTGATCACGGAGCCGCTGGACCCCGCGGCCGTGGCGCTGCTGGCGCTCTTCCCCATTCCCACCAGCATCGGCGCGGCCAATAACTACAGCCGCACCGCCAACGACTCGGACCACCAGAACCAGTTCGACTTCCGCGTGGACGGTGCCTATCGCAGCCGCGATCGCACGTTTGGTCGCTACTCCTACTTCTCCGATGTCGAGCTGCCGGTGACGCCATTGCCGGGCGGCAGCGGCGCGGTCACGGGTTCCGTGATCGGCACGGGCGGCGTGGCGGGGCTCTCACACGTGCTCGGGCAGCAGGCGGTCTTCGACGAGGTTCACACGTTTTCGCCGGCGCTGATCAACGATCTGCACCTTGGCTACACGCGGCGCGGCAACACGATTACCGGCCCGACGCTGAACACTACCGCATCGGCGGCGCTGGGCATTCCCGGTATCCCCACTAATGCGGCGTTCTCGAACGCGTTGCCGCTGTTTACCTTTACCGGCTTGCAGCAGCTTGGCCCCTCGGCGAGCACCTTCTCCGCGTACCAGACGGATGTTTCGCAGCTGGTCGAGACGGTGGTCTACACGCGCGGACGGCACGCGTTCAAGGCCGGCGCGGACATCCGCTTCTACCAGCTGAACGCGGTTTCGCCGCCCAACCCGACGGGCTCGTTTGCCTTCACGACGACCGGCACGGACGTGCAGACGACCAGCGCGACGGGCACCACGACCACCATCGGCGGCAACTCGCTGGCCAGCTTTCTGCTGGGGCAGGTCGACACCTTCAGCATCGATCTGCAGACCTCGAAGATCCGCCCGCGCGACCACATCCAGGAGTACTTCGTGCAGGACGATTGGCGCGCCACCGACCGGCTCACGCTCAACATCGGCGCGCGCTGGACGCTGCACTCGCCCTCCACCGAGGTAAACAACCAGGGCGCGGTCTTTAACCTGACGACGCAGCAGCTTGACTTCGCGGGAGTGGATGGAAATCCGCGCAGCGCCCGCGGGCTGCATTGGGATAATGTCGCGCCGCGCCTAGGCTTGACCTATCTCGTCACGCCCAGGACGGTCGTCCGCTCGGGCTTCGGCATCGTGTTTATCGATCAGTCAGGCATTACCACGCCGTTTACGCTGCCGCAGTTTCCGTTCATCCAGAATGTGCAGCAGAAGACGCAGGACAGCATCAACTCAGCGTTCGTGTTGTCGAACGGCCCCAGCGTGGCGCCGATACCGCTGACCCCGGCTGCGGGCCTGGGGCAGAGCGTCTACACGGTAAATCGCAACGCGGGCTCGGGCTACTCGCAGCAGTGGAACCTGGGCGTACAGCATCAGCTTACGAGCAATCTGTCGATGGATGTCGCGTACGTGGGCTCCCACATCGTGCACCTCGGCATCCCGGATTCGAACTTCAACCAGCTGACGGCGGCGCAGCTGGCGCAGGGCCTTACGAACCCGGCGAGCCTGACTGCGCAGGTGGCCAACCCGTACTACGGGCAGATTCCCATCTCGAGCTCGATCGGCGGCAAGACGGTCGCCGCGGCGCAGCTGCTGAAGCCCTACCCGCGCTTCCAGAATGTTTCCATCTACCGCAACAACAGCGGCACTTCCAACTACAACGCGCTGGAGGTGAAGGTGGAGCAGCGGCTTTCGCACGGGGTGTACCTGCTGGCGGCGTATACGCATTCGAAGCTGATTGACGATGCGTCGTCGGTGTTTTCGTCGACCGTGCTGTCGTCGCCGAACTCTTCTTCACTGATCGCCGCCGACACCTACCGGCCTTACCTGGAACGCGATTCCTCGAACGGCGACATCCCCAATCTGACCTCGCTGGCGGGCATTTATGAACTGCCGGCAGGGCGCGGACACCGCTTCGCGTCCGGCCATCTTGCCGACGCGCTGCTGGGCGGCTGGGCAGTGAACGCGATCACGCTGCTGCAGTCCGGCATGCCGGTGACGGTGACGCAGGCCACCAACAACAATGCGTTCGCGGGCTTCGCGCTGCAGCGGCCGAACCTGGCGGCGAACCCTGCTCTGCCGCCCGCCCAACGCACGCCGGCCCACTTCTTCAACACGGCGGCGTTCGCGACCGCCGGCACGTTCATCATCGGCGACGCCTCGCGCAACCCGGTACGCGGACCGGCCTACCGCGATCTCGATGCGGCGCTGGTAAAACATACGCACTTCTTCGAGAAGAACGACGCCGAGTTCCGCGCCGAGGTCTTCAACGTGACCAACACGCCGGCCTTCGCGCAGCCCAACGGCAGCTTCGGCAGCGCGGCCTTCGGCAGCATCACGGCGACCACGACCGAGCAGCGCGTGATCCAGTTCGCGCTGCGCCTGAGCCGCTAGAGCAGATACCTTGTCGCTGTGGAGTCGATGAGTCCGTGCAGAGCCGTTCTTCGTTATGCGTAAACGGCGTTGCGGCCAAAGCCTCCTTATACCTACAGGTCTAGCCGCGCGTCAGGCAACTACTTCAAACGGCCGCATCATGTCGTTGGCCTCGTGCTCCAGGATGTGGCAGTGGTAGAGGTACTTGCCGACGAAGCCACTGAACGGGACGATGATGCGCGTAATGGTGCCCGGCGGACACTGGACGACGTCCTTCCAGCCCATCTCATGCGCCTCGGCGGGAGCCGCTGCGGCGGTGAAGCGGAGCTGCTTCTGGATGAGGTACTCGGACTTGTCGAAGGGCCGGCGGTCGAGGATCTGGAAGCGCACCAGGTGCAGGTGCATGGGATGAGTGTCTTCGGTGAGGTTGACGAACTCCCAGATCTCGGTCGAGTTCAGCTTCACGTGCTCGGTGGTGGGCTCGTGCCAGTGTTTACGGTTGAGCAGCATCACCATGGGCCGGGCGGCCTCGTCGTTGTACTCGTGCAGCGTGATGGTGCGGGTCTTTACGGCGGCGGACTCGGGGATGCGCGGCAGCGGCCGCAGGGTCTTCGGGATAGCTGGAAGCCGTGCCGCTGCTCCGTTGCCCGGCTGCTTGCTCACGCGAAACTCGAGGATGGCAAAGGCGCCGGTACGCAGATGCACGGTCTGCCCCGCGTACTGGCTGAAGTCGATGAGCACGTCGGCGCGCTCCGCGCATCCCAGGATGATGCGATCCTGCTTGACGGGCGCGGCCAGCAGGCCCTGGTCGCTGCCGATCTGCAGCAGCGGCTGTCCGTTTGAGAGCGAGAGATTGAAGAAGCGACTATTGGCCGTGTTCAGCATGCGGAAGCGGTAGAGGCGCGGTTCCACCTCGGCGTAGGGACGGATCTTGCCGTTGACCAGGATGCCGTCGGCGTTGAACTCCGGGATCCACGGCGTGGCCGGATCGCCTGAGACATCGTAGAAGAGCTGTCCTTCGGCGCTGAAGTCGCGATCGTAGAAGATGAGCGGAATCTCGTAGCGGCCGGCCGGCAGACCCAGCGAATCTTCTACGTTGTCGCGCAGCAGCACCATGCCGAAGAGTCCGGCGTAGGTGTTCAGCCGGTTGATGCCCATGGCGTGGTCGTGATACCAGAGCGTGGCCGCCTCCTGATCGAAAGGGTAGCGGCAGGTGCGGCTCTGTCCCGGCGCGAACCAGTCTTCCGGGTAGCCATCGTCCTTCGAGAGCACCCTGGCGCCGTGCAGGTGCGCCACGGTCCGAACCTCCGGCACATCCTTGCCGGCGCCGTGCAGCGAGTGATCGATGGGCAGGAAGTGTTTGGTGGGCAGGTTGTTCAGCCACTTGATCTCGAGCGGCTCGCCCGACCGGGCCTCGATCAGCGGCGCGAGAGCCTCGGGCGGACCGCCGGCGGCGTAGGTCCACAGGCGCGTCTCAGGCACGTCGCGGTGCACCCTGGCGTGGATCTCCTGCATGGTCAGGGTGAGCGATCGCCGGCCCCGGTGCGACTCCGGCCGCAGCACCCTGGGCAGCGGCAGCGCGTCGACGAAGGGAGGCAGCGCGAGGGTGTGCAGCATGGGCGGCCCGACGTGCGGCGGTGTGGGCGCGGGAGCAGCGGCGCGCGCGTCCTGGCCGGCCTGGGTTGCGGGAAGCTGAGCTGCCGGCATCTTCATGCCGGGCATGGTGGCCTGGCCAGCGACGCGGCGAGCGCTGTAGGCGAGCGTTAAAGCGGCAGCTTGTTCAAGAAAGGCGCGTCGGGAAGCGGGCAAGCGGGAAACTCCCAAAGGGAAAGAGCACATGCCCGAAAGAAATAAGGGCATGTGCTCTTCAACATAAGCAGACAACATCAAGAGGTCGTGAATCGGGCTAGTTGCCGCTGGTCACTGCTCCCGTGGCTGGGTTGAGCAGCACGACATTCGGATTGGGAACTACGGCGCCGTTCGAAAAGTTGAACATGTTGTTGAGCGAACCGGCCACCGTATCAAACGAGCCGCCGCCGATGCGCTGACTCGAGAGGAACGTGTCTTCGATGAAGCGCAGGACGGAGCTCTGATCGGTGACGGTGGAGTCAACCTGGTTCTTGTTGGCCCAGGGCGAGATCACCATGAGCGGCATGCGCGTGCCGTACCCGCAGCGGCCCTGCGCGGGCTTGGTTCCCGTGAGGCCGGGCAGCGCAGCGGCAGCCGCGGTGGTGCTGATGCATATCCCGGCGCCGCTGATCTTGTCGGACGCAGTTGCCGAGCCGTTCACCAGGTTGGAGAGGTGATCGTACCAGCCGTCCGAGTCGTCATAGGCGATAATGATCGCGGTGCTCGGCCAGAAGTTCGATTGCTGGATCGCGTTGATGGTGTTCACCAGGAAGGCCTGCTCATCGAGCGGGTCGGAGTTGCCGGCGTGCGCATCCTCAAAGCGCGGCGCCTTCAGGAAGCTGACGCTGGCCATCTGCCCGGCCTTGAGCGCGTCGGTGAAGTCGTGGATATCGTACTGGTGGTTGGCCGCGGCGTCGGTTGTGCCGATCGCCACTCCCGGTGTCGGGCGGCTGTGCAGCGGGTTGATGGTGCTGGCGTAGTACTGGAACGGCTGGTGGTGCGCCGAGTAGTCGGTCTGCGTGCCGGTGTAGGTCGAGACTGAGGACCGCGTGCACCCGATGGTGTTGTTGGGATTGGTCGCGGTGAGGTCGAAGCCGCCCTCGAACCATCCCCAGGAGACGCCCTTGGCATTGAGCAGGTCGCCGACGTTCTTGCCGGACATGCTCACCGAGGTCGTGGTGCTCGAGCAGTAGTCGCCGGTCGGGTCCGCGTCGCTGATCAGCGTCAGCCCGCCGTTGCCGTCGGCGACGACCGCGCCGCCGGGGTTCACGGTGTTGATCACGCCGTTGGTCTGGCCGGAGATGAGGTTGATCGCGCCCGGCGTTGACGGCCCGAAGGTGCTGCTGTACGAGTGGTCGTTCAACGCGTAGTGCTGCGCGTAGTTCCACAGCGCGGTGATGGTGTTACCGTCGTAGTAGCCCATGGTCAAGCCCTTGGTGCTGGCGATGGCCGCGGCTCCGGTGGCGGTGGCCACGGCGGCGGTGTCGGCGGTACCCACCGAGAGCGGAAACAGGTCCATCTTGCCGTTATCGTAAGCTGCCTGCTCGTCGGCGTAGTTGTGGTCCTGGTCGGCGGTCGCGGCCTGCGCAGGCGAGAGCCGGAAGGGGTTGGTCGCGCCTGCGCCGTTGGCCGCGTTCATGTTGGGATTCGCGGTCAGCAGTCCGGGGTTGCTGGTGAAGTTGTTCGGGACCGGCGTGCCCGCGGCGGCGGTGAACTTGTTCTCGCCCGGGTTGTTCAAGGCGTTCGGATAGGTGCCGAAGTAATGGTCGAAGGAGATGTTCTCACCGAAGATAACGACCACGTGCTTGATCACCTGGGCGCTAGTCGTGGGGGTCACCGTGACCGTCGGAACCGAGACCGTGGTGTAGTTGGGCGCGGTGCCGCCGCAACCGCTGAGGATGATGGTGACGATAGACAACGATGCGGCCAGTTTACGGACCATGAACGGGGTTCCCCTGAGTTGAAGTTGTTGAACTTCCTCAGTATTGGCTCGCTGATGGCGCGCTTGATGAACCGGCCTTGAACGCCAGATGAATAGTGCGGTGCTGCAAGCGGTGCGCGGCGGAGGGACTAGTTCCGGCGCTTGCGCAGCACCCAGGTGGTCATGCAGCGATAGTCCTGCACGATGGTGGTCTTGAGCGGATCGACCAGCACCGCGCCCATCTGCTCGGTGAGGTCGAGCAGCGAGATCTCATCCACCAGGAACCACTCCGAGCCGTCGCCGATGCGATAGATCTGCCCGCGAACGTGAGGGAAGTCCATGCCGATGCGCGAGCCGAGCCGGCAGAAGAGCAGGCCGCCCGGACGCAGCACGCGCCACAGCTCCTCCACCATCTTGAGGAAGTGAGCCTCGTCGCGCGCGAAGTGCAGCACCGAACTGCAGATGACGACATCGGCGAAGTTGTTGGCAAAGGGCAGCGCCTCGATCGCCGCCAGGCGGAAGTTGCTCTCCGGCAGATGCGGCGCCAGGATGCCGGCCAGTTCGCGCACGTGCTCCACGCCGCCCGCATCCGCGTCGACGGCGAAGATCTCGCAACCTTCGCGCAGCAGGTGAACGAGGTTCCGGCCGTAGCCGCAGCCTGCGTCCAGAATGAGCATGCCGGGGCCGATGTTGCCGCGCAGGATCTGGTCGAAGACGTAGATATCGATCTGGCCGAACTGTTCCTGGATCGTCATGGAGGGATCACTCGGGATCGGAAGCTCAGGTGGGTTGGGCGGGCTCAGGGGGCGGCCACGCTCTTGGCCATGAGCCGCTCCATTACCATGGGCGGGACCAGCGCGGAGACATCGCCGCCCAGCCGGAACACTCCCTTGATGAGCCGCGAACTGACGTAGGTGTACTTTTCGGCGGGCATCATGAAGAGGGTTTCGAGCTCCGGGTCGAGCTTGCGGTTCATCATGGCCATCTGGAACTCGTACTCGTAGTCGGAGATGGCGCGGATGCCGCGCAGCACGGCGCGGGCCTGCTGGGCGCGCGCGAAATCAACCAGCAAGCCGTCGAAGGTGGTGACGGAGACGTTCGAGAAGACGCTGACGGCCTCGGTAATCATCTCCAGGCGCTCGGAGATCGAGAACAGCGGAACGCCTTTCTCCGAGTTGCGCAGGATGGCGACCACCAGTTCGTCGACGATCTTGGCGCCGCGCGCGATCAGGTCCAGATGGCCGTTGGTCAGCGGATCGAAGGTGCCGGGATAGATCGCTCGCACGGTATGCATGACAAGGAGAAGCATACCGAATAATCTGCACAACCATGTAGTCTCGAAGACCTCAAGCTCGTCCATTCCAATAAGATCGATGAACCTGGCCATCGTCAATCCGGATGCGGTGGCAGTCTCCGAGTCGTCGTCGCTCTCGATTGACACGCTGCACAGCCTGTACAGCCAGCGCATCTTCCGCTTTCTGCTGGTCTCGCTGCGCGACCGCGACATGGCCGAGACGCTGACCCAGGAGACCTTCCTGCGGGCGTGGACGGCGCGCGATCAGTTTCGCGGCGAGTGCGCGGCGTTGACCTGGCTAATGCGCATCGCGCTGAACCTGGTGCGCGACCATACCCGCACCAACCGCTTTCGCTTCTGGCGCCAGGTCGCCCGGACGGCCGTAGATGCCCAGGAGATAGCCGCGTTTCTGCCCGCGCAGAAGAGCTCGAGCGAGGCCGCGATGATCGCGCACCAGCAGCTGGTGCAGGTGTGGGAAACGGTGGCGACGCTGACCGAGCGGCAGCGCGTCGTCTTCCTGCTGCGCTTCGTTGAGGAGCTTGAACTGGCCGAGATCGCCGCCGTGATGCATCTGCCGGTGAGCACAGTAAAGACTCACCTGTACCGTTCGCTGGCGGTCATCCGCAGCCGCCATCGGCCCGCCGCACGCGGAGCCGCAAAGGAGAGCCCATGAGCCGCTTCAGTAATCCAGTGCTTCAACGCGAGGCCGAGCGCCATCTTAGCGATGAGCAGTTCTACGCGCTGCTGGACCGATCGCCGGATTCGCTGGCCGGCGGCCATGTGGAACGCTGCGCGGCCTGCCGGGATGAGCTGGCGCAGATCCGCGCGTCGCTGAGTAACCTGCGGTTGGCTGTCGATGGCCTTGCCGCCGACACGCCTGCGAGGCCCAGCCTGGTGAAGCCTCAGGCGCCGGGGAGGCTGCCGCGGCGGCCTGTTTCCACCCCGGTTCGGGCCGCGTTTGGAGTGCAGGCGTGGACCGCCTGCTGCGCGACGGTGCTTGCGCTGGTGAGCATGTCCATCACGGTGGTTCGGCCGCACTGGCTGGTGGCGCGGCCGGCAGCCTCTGACGGAGCAGCACGCCCTGCGGTCAGCGTGGCCGCGCAACAGGCGTCCGACGAGGCGCTGCTCGATGGTGTCGAGCAGGATATCTCGACCTCCATTCCACCTTCGCTGGCGCCGCTTGCCGTGCCCGCGGAGTCCGCCACCCGGGCTCGGAACTGATGCCCGACTTCAGGAGGAAGATCATGGGATGGAAGCAGGCGGGATGGCTGGCCGGGACCGCGATACTGGCTTCTCCGCTGGCCTGGGCACAGGCGCCCGGATCGCCGCAGGCGCCAGCCGCGCCCGTGACCGGGGCCGAAAGACATCAGCGCGTGGACCGCGCGATGATGCTGCACGGCCTGGACGACAGAGGCATGGGCATGGTGCCGCCGGGGACGTGGTGGAGGAACCCGGGCGTGATCGCCAGGCTGGGCCTGAGCGCCGACCAGCAGAAAAAGATGGACGACATCTTCCATCAGAGCCGGATCCAGCTGATCGACCTTAAGGCGGGTCTGGAGAAAGAGCAGCTGAACCTGGAGCCGCTGCTGAACGCGAATCCGGTGGATTCAGGCAAGGCGCTGGCGGAGATCTCGCGCATCGCGGACCTGCGGGCGGATCTCGAAAAAGCGAACGCGAAGATGCTGCTGGGACTGCGCGCGGTGCTGACAGCGGACCAATGGACGAAGCTGCAGGCAGACCAGCATGGCCGGGGCGATGAGTCGCGGCAGTTTCGGGATCACGCCGGGCGGCCGACGAGCGGCACACCCCCTCCGCCTCCTCCGCCGGGCAATTAACGCCTGCTGCCGGCGCTAGGCTCGTTTGCCCCTGACCACGGCCACGGCCTGCTCGGGGCCGTCCTCCGGGATGGGCGGGACAGGCAGCGCGGAGGCGCCGATACCGAGCTTCTTGCGCAGCTCGCTGTCGATGCGGCCGAAGACCTCGCGGTTTTCCTTGAGAAAGCCGCGGACGTTTTCGCGGCCCTGCCCGATGCGCTCGCCCTGGAAGCTGTACCAGGCGCCGCTCTTGTCCACGATGTTATGCAGCACGGCGAGATCGAGCGTGTCGCCTTCGCGCGAGATGCCCTCGCCGTAGAGGATGTCGAACTCGGCGTCGCGGAAGGGCGCGGCGACCTTGTTCTTGACGATCTTGACCTTGGTGCGCGAGCCGACGACGACGTCGCCTTCCTTGACCGCGCCGATGCGTCGGATGTCGATGCGCACGGACGAGTAGAACTTGAGCGCGCGGCCGCCGGTGGTGGTCTCGGGATTGCCGAACATGACGCCGATCTTGTCGCGAATCTGGTTGATGAAGATGAGCGACGTGCGCGACTTGGCAACCGTGCCGGTGAGCTTGCGTAGCGCCTGCGACATGAGCCGCGCCTGCAGCCCCATGTGGGAGTCGCCCATCTCGCCGTCGAGCTCCGCCTTCGGCACCAGCGCCGCGACGGAGTCGACCACCAGGACATCGATGGCGCCGGAGCGGACCAGCGCCTCGACGATCTCGAGCGCCTGCTCGCCGTAGTCGGGCTGCGAGACCAGGAGGTTATCAACATCGACACCGAGCTTCTTGGCGTAGCCGGGATCGAGCGCGTGCTCCGCGTCGACGAAGGCGGCGAGTCCGCCGGCCTTCTGGGCCTCGGCGATGATCTGGAGAGTGATGGTGGTCTTGCCCGAGGATTCCGGCCCGAAGATCTCAATGACGCGTCCGCGGGGCACGCCGCCTACGCCCAGCGCGGCGTCGAAGGAGATCGATCCGGTGGAGATCACGGAGATCGGCACGATCGCTTCTTTCGACCCGAGCCGCATGATGGAGCCTTTGCCGAACTGCTTCTCCAGCTGTGAAAGTGCAGCCTCTATCGCCTTGCTCCGTTCATCGGCCACGATGTTCTTCTCCTCGGTGGGTGCTGGGTAAAACCAGATACTAGCATTCGCGAGCTTGGCAAAGCAAAGAGAAAGCGAAACTGCTGTGCAGAAGAGGATTATATACTTGACGCAAGGCTGCATTTCCTCTAATCTTTCTTACGGGCGGCTTCTTCGCTGCATCTGCTTCATTCTTCAAGTGCTTATGCACGTCGGGATGGAACAAATGCTTGATGGCTTCATCGGTTGTCATCTCGCGGGGATGTTTCGGCGGTTTAGGGGGATTAGACATGGCAGCCACCAATGTGAATCTTTGCTCTCTGATTGAGCAGTTCGGCTCCGAAGATCGCTGCCGCGCCTATCTTGAGGCGCTGCGCTGGCCGGACGAGGTTAAGTGCCCCCGCTGCGATTCGGACAAGATTTCGCAGATCGTGAAGCGTAACCAGTTTGATTGCGACAACTGCCGCTACCAGTTTTCTGTGACGGCTGGAACCATCTTTAACGATTCCCACCTGCCCCTCTGGAAGTGGTTTCTTGCTGTGTACCTGCTGTGCGAGTCCAAGAAGGGCATGAGCGCCTGCCAGATCCAGCGGACTCTTGGCATCTCTTACAAGACCGCGTGGTATCTGTGCCATCGCATTCGCGCGGCGATGAAGGACATTAACCCGGAGCCGCTTGACGGGATCGTGGAGATTGACGAAACCTACGTCGGGGGCAAGGTTCACGGCAAAGGAACCCAGGGTCGTAGCCTCAAGCACAAAGAGGTGGTCATCGGGATAAAGCAGCGCGGGGGCGAACTTCGATTCTTCAAGGCTGAGGATGTGAAGTCGGGAACTCTTGCAAAGTACATCAAAGAGAACGTTAGCGCCGATGTGGATGTCGTAATGACGGACGACTTCTCTGGTTATCCCAAGGCGATGATTATGGCCGGAATCAACGGACGCAAGCATGAGACCATCAAGCACTCTGAGGGCGTCTACGTTGACGGAGACGTGACAACAAACGGCATTGAATCCGCCTTCTCTCTCCTCAAGCGCGGCATCATTGGGTCGTGGCATAAAGTCTCTGCGAAGCATCTGGAGGCCTACCTTGATGAGATGACGTTCAGGTTCAACAACCGGGACAATCCCTATCTGTTTCGTGACACGTTGATGCTTCTGATAGAAGCTCCCGTCTTGGAATACAAGAAGCTCACGGCAGCGGCCTAGTTCGCTGCTTGAGACTGATTTTTAGCTTCCATCGCCTTCCTAACCGCCAAAGTAACGACATCAGCGCTTGGACGTAGTGGGATGAATTGCCGCCAGTAAAGCCCGCTTGCACTTCCATACCAGTCGGAACCATAAACGCTGTTTTGAAGGATGTTTCTTGGATCGGCGGCAAGGCTTTGATTCAGAGACTCGATCATCAGCGCAGAGTCTTTTTCGATGGAGTCATCAAGTAACTTCAAAGCGGCAGTGACATCGGCAGGGAGCGCTGCCGAGGACATCATCGCAGTGAGCTTTCTTCGGCTCTCGTTGTACTTCTGAGAGGTGTTGATAACTCCAATCTTTCCTGGGATCCACTCTACGTTGACGCGATTGTTTACTGTTGTTAGATGAGCGTATCGCATATCAATACGGGCTTGGCCGTTCAAAAAGTATGAGCCGATTGCTGCCGCTTGATCAGGGGAAACTAGTTCCGGAGCAAGCTTTTGTTTTGCGAAATCAATGTTGAAAGTTAGCATTTGAGGAAAGTCGAACTCCTCTCGTAGAGCCCCCTCGTCTCTCTTGCAGATGAAGTTATTAACTTCCGCTAATTCGGTGTCCGCTCCGTTACTCGTCGGCAAAGGCGAATTGACTACAGCATCGTGCGGATGTACTAGGACGTTCCAGCCCCACCACGCTCCAACTCCAAGCCCTCCGCCTGCAAGTATGAAACCTACCAGACTCAAAACTGGCCTCCTCCGTCTCTGAGCGGTTATCCATGGCGATACCTCCCACAAGAAGTACAGCGGACAAAGGACAAGTATGATTATTCCAAAATCCTTATGAATCCATCCCATTAGCGTTGCCCCAACGCCGACGAGAGCAGCAAGATTGAGAATGGTTCTAAGCCAACCGGGAATGTCGCGGGGCGACGCCATGGGCAGAATCGTCTCACCTACCACCACCTTGCGTCAAGGTGATAATCTTCCGGCATCAGAGGATTATATACTTGACGCAAGGCTGCATTTCCTCTAATCTTTCTTACGGGCGGCTTCTTCGCTGCATCTGCTTCATTCTTCAAGTGCTTATGCACGTCGGGATGGAACAAATGCTTGATGGCTTCATCGGTTGTCATCTCGCGGGGATGTTTCGGCGGTTTAGGGGGATTAGACATGGCAGCCACCAATGTGAATCTTTGCTCTCTGATTGAGCAGTTCGGCTCCGAAGATCGCTGCCGCGCCTATCTTGAGGCGCTGCGCTGGCCGGACGAGGTTAAGTGCCCCCGCTGCGATTCGGACAAGATTTCGCAGATCGTGAAGCGTAACCAGTTTGATTGCGACAACTGCCGCTACCAGTTTTCTGTGACGGCTGGAACCATCTTTAACGATTCCCACCTGCCCCTCTGGAAGTGGTTTCTTGCTGTGTACCTGCTGTGCGAGTCCAAGAAGGGCATGAGCGCCTGCCAGATCCAGCGGACTCTTGGCATCTCTTACAAGACCGCGTGGTATCTGTGCCATCGCATTCGCGCGGCGATGAAGGACATTAACCCGGAGCCGCTTGACGGGATCGTGGAGATTGACGAAACCTACGTCGGGGGCAAGGTTCACGGCAAAGGAACCCAGGGTCGTAGCCTCAAGCACAAAGAGGTGGTCATCGGGATAAAGCAGCGCGGGGGCGAACTTCGATTCTTCAAGGCTGAGGATGTGAAGTCGGGAACTCTTGCAAAGTACATCAAAGAGAACGTTAGCGCCGATGTGGATGTCGTAATGACGGACGACTTCTCTGGTTATCCCAAGGCGATGATTATGGCCGGAATCAACGGACGCAAGCATGAGACCATCAAGCACTCTGAGGGCGTCTACGTTGACGGAGACGTGACAACAAACGGCATTGAATCCGCCTTCTCTCTCCTCAAGCGCGGCATCATTGGGTCGTGGCATAAAGTCTCTGCGAAGCATCTGGAGGCCTACCTTGATGAGATGACGTTCAGGTTCAACAACCGGGACAATCCCTATCTGTTTCGTGACACGTTGATGCTTCTGATAGAAGCTCCCGTCTTGGAATACAAGAAGCTCACGGCAGCGGCCTAGTTCGCTGCTTGAGACTGATTTTTAGCTTCCATCGCCTTCCTAACCGCCAAAGTAACGACATCAGCGCTTGGACGTAGTGGGATGAATTGCCGCCAGTAAAGCCCGCTTGCACTTCCATACCAGTCGGAACCATAAACGCTGTTTTGAAGGATGTTTCTTGGATCGGCGGCAAGGCTTTGATTCAGAGACTCGATCATCAGCGCAGAGTCTTTTTCGATGGAGTCATCAAGTAACTTCAAAGCGGCAGTGACATCGGCAGGGAGCGCTGCCGAGGACATCATCGCAGTGAGCTTTCTTCGGCTCTCGTTGTACTTCTGAGAGGTGTTGATAACTCCAATCTTTCCTGGGATCCACTCTACGTTGACGCGATTGTTTACTGTTGTTAGATGAGCGTATCGCATATCAATACGGGCTTGGCCGTTCAAAAAGTATGAGCCGATTGCTGCCGCTTGATCAGGGGAAACTAGTTCCGGAGCAAGCTTTTGTTTTGCGAAATCAATGTTGAAAGTTAGCATTTGAGGAAAGTCGAACTCCTCTCGTAGAGCCCCCTCGTCTCTCTTGCAGATGAAGTTATTAACTTCCGCTAATTCGGTGTCCGCTCCGTTACTCGTCGGCAAAGGCGAATTGACTACAGCATCGTGCGGATGTACTAGGACGTTCCAGCCCCACCACGCTCCAACTCCAAGCCCTCCGCCTGCAAGTATGAAACCTACCAGACTCAAAACTGGCCTCCTCCGTCTCTGAGCGGTTATCCATGGCGATACCTCCCACAAGAAGTACAGCGGACAAAGGACAAGTATGATTATTCCAAAATCCTTATGAATCCATCCCATTAGCGTTGCCCCAACGCCGACGAGAGCAGCAAGATTGAGAATGGTTCTAAGCCAACCGGGAATGTCGCGGGGCGACGCCATGGGCAGAATCGTCTCACCTACCACCACCTTGCGTCAAGGTGATAATCTTCCCGCCCTATCCCCGTTCCTGTTTCGCTACGGCCAGTACGAGCGTCTAAGCTTTCGGTCATGTTCAGAAGCTGCCTTATTGTGTCGGTCGTGATTTGCGTCGCGTCCATCGCCGCCCAGGACGTGCATGTGCGCGTGCAGCCGGGCGCGGCGTCCGCGGGACCCGGCAACGAAGACCTCTCCACCTTTCCCACCATCCAGAACGCGCTCGATCATCATCCATTCGCGGGCCCGGGCGGCAGGGTGTTCATCGAGATCGCGCCCGGCACGTACCACGAACGCATTATCGTTACGCAGAACCACAAGAACGTCACGCTGATCGGCCTGGGCGCGCGCCCTGACGATACGGTGATCACCAATACGCTGAATGCGAAGCAGGCGGGCGGGACGTTCTTTACCGAGACCGCCGAGATCAACGGCGACGGCTTTGAGGCCGACAACCTCACCCTGGAGAACGCCGCCGGCAACACGGGCCAGGCGGTCGCCGCGGCAGTGCGCGCAGACCGCGCCGTCTTCAAGCGAGTCCGCTTCCTGGGCCATCAGGACACGCTGTTTGCCGACTTCGGCCGGCAGTACTATCTGGACTGCTTCATCACCGGCGGCGTGGACTATATCTTCGGCAACGCGGCGGCTGTCTTCGACCGCTCGGAGCTTAACTCGAACGGGCCCGGGTTCGTCACGGCGCAATCCCGCGCCGACTCGCGCCAGCCTACGGGCTTCGTGATCCTGAACTCGCGCGTTACCAGCTCGATCGACCACAGCGCGCAGCCGATGGACCCCGCGACTGCCGGCGCGAAGAGCGCGGCTTCGGCCCGCCGAATGATTGGCCTGGGCCGTCCGTGGCGGGCGTACTCGCGCGTCGTGTACATCAACACCAGCCTGCCTGCCGACCTCGATCCGGCGGGCTGGAACAACTGGGGCAAGGCGGCCAACGAGTCAACCGCCTGGTACGCGGAGTACGGCTCGACCGGCGCCGGCGCAGTCGCAAGCTCTGGCGCGCCGCTACGAGTTTCCTGGGCCCACACGCTCAGCGCCGCGGACGTCAAACAGTTCCTTCCGGCCAGTTTCCTGCGCGGCAACGACGACTGGAATCCCGAGGCTGCCGCAGCCAGGCTGCCCTGACGAGTTGCCGTACGCTTTATCCACATTGATGACGTAAAAGTATTCACGTCATCTTGCCATTTGCATCCAACCGCTTATGAGCCGCTGCCGGAACAACAGGTGCAGCGGATTTCTTTTGGAACGGAGAGTTCTACTATGTTGATCGTCCTTATCATCCTGATTCTCGTCTTCGGTTTTGGCGGCTACCGCATGGGCCCGGGCCTCGGCTACTACGGCGGCGGCGGGCTTTCGCTGATCCTCACCATTGTCCTCATCCTGCTGCTGCTCAAGGTCATATAACGCAGCGCACCCGGGCCCCAGGATCCAGACCTGCTACATCCTCATCAAGAGCCTCACTGCGGACGCTTTGGCCTCGGCGGTGAGGCTCTGTAGTTGCGCGGTGCAGGACTGCGGGCGCATGCGGTTTGACCGCCGCTACGTTGCGTCTCGCTGTTTGCTCTCAGGCGCTTTCAGCCGTTGCCGACGCAAGGGCACGCTGCGTTTGAATGGGCATCTGGCTGCGCCTTGTACTCCCTGCGCGCACTGAACTCCCTCGATTTGCCCGCTTTGATTTACCCTTTGACTGCCATTGAAGGAGAGACACCATGCGCGTAGGCCTGATGACCCGCGAGTATCCGCCCAACGTCTACGGCGGCGCCGGCGTGCACGTTGAGTACCTCGCCCGCGAGCTCGCCCGCAAGATAGAAGTGGAAGTGCACTGCTGGGGCACGCAGCACGAAGACCAGGGCAACCTGCACGTGCGCGGCGACGAGCCCCCGCCGGAGGTGACCGGCGAGACGCAGGCCAAGTTCAAGACCGCCATCGACGCCTTCGCGCTGAACCTCTCGCAGCAGAAGGAGCTGGGCGAGATCGACCTGGTGCACACGCATACCTGGTATGTCGCCATGGCGGGGTTCCTGGCCAAGAAGCTTTACAACATTCCGCTGGTGCTTACGACGCACTCGCTCGAGCCGCTGCGCGCGTGGAAGGCCGAGCAGCTCGGCGCCGGGTACGCCTTGTCGTCGTGGATGGAGCGCACGGCCATCATGGCCGCCGACGCGATCATCGCGGTCTCGCACGGCACCCGCGCGGACATCATCCGCGCCTATCCGGATGTCGATCCCGACTCCATCCACGTGATCTACAACGGCATCGACCTGAAGCAATACCAGTACACTGACGCGACTGACGCGCTCATCAAGTACGGGGTTGATCCCGAAAAGCCGTACGTGCTCTTCGTGGGGCGCATCACGCGGCAGAAGGGCGTCACGCACCTGGTGGACGCGGTGCGCTACCTGCCGCCGGGCACGCAGGTGGTGCTCTGCGCGGGCGCGCCGGACACGCCCGAGATCGCGACCGAAATGCGCGACAAGGTAGAGGCGCTGCGCCGCGAGACGCCGGGCAGCCATCCCGAGGGCCATCACCAGGTCACGCGCGAGGGCGGCCACGCCATTGCCACCGGCGACCCGACTGGCAGCGGACACAACATCGTCTGGATCGAGCAGATGGTCACCAAGATCGAGGCCATCCAGCTCTACTCCCACTGCGCCGTCTTCTGCTGCCCGTCGGTGTACGAGCCGTTCGGCATCATCAACCTCGAAGCCATGGCCTGCCGCGCGCCGGTGGTCGCCTCGGCCACCGGCGGCATCCTGGAGGTGGTGGTGCCGCCCGGAACCCCCGGGCAGAGCGAGACCGGCCGGCTGGTGCCGTTCGCCGCCGACCCCGTCACCACCTTCCCCTCGGACCCGGATCAGTTCGCCCGCGACCTGGCCGCGCCGATCACCGAGTTGCTGGCCGATCCGGCGTTGGCCAAACGTCTCGGAGAGGCGGGCCGGCGGCGCGTGGAAGAGATGTTCGCCTGGGAGAACATCGCGGACCAGACGATCGCACTCTACGAAAAGCTCCTCGCCGCGCAGGAGAAATAATCCATGGCGATCGCCGGCGGTCTGCTCCTGGGCGTGGTCATCGGCATCATCTCCGGCCTGGTTGGTATTGGCGGCGGCGCGCTGCTGGTGCCGATCCTGGTGCTGTTCTACGGCATGTCGCAGCACAAGGCGCAGGGTACATCGCTGGGCGCGCTGCTGCTGCCGATCGGCATCTTCGCCTTCTGGAAGTACTGGAAGGACGGCAACGTCGACCTGCGCCTGGCGATCCTGGTCGCCCTCGGCTTCGCGGTGGGCGGCTGGATCGGCGGCGGCTGGGCACAGTACCTCTCCGACACCGCTCTGCGGCGCGGCTTCGCCATCCTGCTGATTGTGATTGCCGTGCGCATGCTCTTCAAATAGGATTCGGCCATGCGCGCGCGGCCATGGATCCTCTTTGTCCTCCTCGCCTGGACGACCATCGCGCCGGCCGCGGCCGATAGTCCGCCGGACCTGAGCGGCAACATCACCCGTGTGCGCTCGCCCAACGACTTCGACGTGGCGTATATCCACGTGCTGCTTAGCCCCTCGACCAGGCTGCAAGCGGGCAGCGGAACCAAATTCACCACGCTCAAGGCGCCCGACCCCGTCCTGGGCCACTTCGCCATCGTCTTCGGACACCTGGACCGCGACACGCGAACCATCAAAGCGAAGCGGATCGTCTTCTTCGACTCACCGCCGGACTCGCAGCCGGATTCATCAGCGCCGGCCAGCCCGAATCCGCCGCCGCTCTGATCGCAGTCGCGCCGGCAACGCCTGATAGCAGACCTTGGTAGAATGGTCTGTCATGCCTTCTGCTGTTCTTGATCACGTTTTAGCCAACGCCGCCCCCGCCCCCGCGCGCCCCAAAGTCGGCTTCGTTTCGCTCGGCTGCCCCAAAAACCTCGTCGACTCCGAGGTGATGATGGGGCTGCTGCACCATAATGGCGCCGAGCTGACGGCCCGCGCCGAAGATGCCGAGATCATCGTCATCAACACCTGCAGCTTCATCGATTCGGCCAAGCAGGAGTCCGTCAACACCATCCTGGAAATGGTGAAGCACAAGCAGCAGAACGGCGGCCGCGCCAGCCGGGTCGTCGTTGCCGGCTGCCTGGTCGAGCGCTACCGCGACGAGATCCGCGCCAACATTCCGGAGGTCGACGCGGTGGTCGGCACCGGCGAGCTCGAAGCCATCCTCAGCGCGGCCGGCCTCACTCCGGCCGGGCACTCCGCCTCCACGTCGCCCTTCAACATTCTCCCCCAGACGTCGGAGGTGGCTCTGGCATCGCGCGCACCGTCCGCCGTGCACCAGCACTCGCACCCCACCGAAGTCGGTTCGCAGCTTGCGCCAGAACTCGCCGGACGCCCCGAGGGCCTGGCCCGCGAGCAGTCCGGCCGCTTCTCCCGCGAGGCCTGGGACGGCGCCACCGCCGCGCTGCCCGAGTACCTCTACTCGGACCAGACGCCGCGCCTGCTCTCCACCCCGCGCGCCTCCGCCTACATCAAGATCGCCGAAGGCTGCGATCATCCTTGCAGCTTCTGCATCATCCCGCAGCTTCGCGGCAAGTTCCGCTCGCGGCACATGGGCTCCATCCTCGCTGAAGCGCAGAACCTCATCGCGCAGGGCGTCCGCGAGTTCACGCTCATCGGCCAGGACACCACCTGCTACGGCGAAGACCTCGGCATGAAAGACGGGCTTGCTCAACTGCTCGACGCCCTGGCCGTGCTCCCCGGCCTGCGCTGGCTGCGCTTCCTCTACACCTACCCCAACAAGGTGACCACGCGCCTTCTTGAAACCATGGCGAAGCACGACACTATCGCCAAGTACCTCGATGTGCCGCTGCAGCACGCCTCAGCCCCGGTGCTCAAGACGATGAAGCGCGGCGGCAACGCACAGATCTTTCTCGAGCTGATCGCGAAGGCCCGGCGCATCGTCCCCGGCATCGTCATCCGCACCAGCTTCATCGTCGGCTTCCCGGGCGAAACCGAGGCGGATTTCGAGCAGCTTTGCGCGTTCGTGCGTGCGGCCAGGATCGACTGGCTGGGCGTCTTTACCTACTCGGACGAAGAGGGCGCTAAGGCCTTCGAGCTGGATTCAGCGCTCAAGCTGCCGGCGCGCACCATCCAGGCTCGCCGCCGCAAGCTCATGCGGCTGCAGCAGCGCGTCTCCATCAAGGCCAAGCGCGAGTGGATCGGCCGCACCGTCGACCTGCTCGTCGAAGGCCCGAGCGAAGAGACCAACCTGCTGTGGGAAGGGCGCACGCCGCTGCACGCTCCCGAGATCGACGGCAAGGTCCTGATCAACGACTTCGGCCCCCATGAGTCCCTGGTGCCGGGCACCTTCTACCGCGCCGAAATCACCGAATCCCACGACTACGACGTGGTCGCTCGGATCCTCGAGTAGCTGGTACACGCGTCATGCTTCCTTGCAGCCACCGCACTCGAACACGGCCTGACGCTCGTGACCCGCAACACGAGGGACTTCACCAGCATCCCAGACCTGAAGCTCCTGAACCCGTGGGAACCGCAGCCATGACCACACCCAAAGCGCTCTTCTGTCCTACCTGCCGCAAGGTCGTCCTGGCCGACGCGCCCGACTTCCCCTTCTGCTCCGACCGCTGCCGCATCCTGGACCTCGGCAAGTGGGCCTCCGGCGGCTACGTCATCTCTTCACCCATCCACGACCCGGACCTGCTCGACGAGCTTGAAGGGCTGCAGCACCGCTCCAAGTCCTCGACCAACGAGAGCGATGGCTAAACAGCCGTACATCGACCGCGCAAAGATCGGGAAGAGAACCCCCTGGGCCTGGGCCATCGCCACTTTCTTCGGCGCGGGCTTCCTGCGTCCCGGGCCCGGAACCTATGGCTCGGTTGCCGCTGTTCTGCTGTGGTTCGGCGCCATCCACGCCATGCACCCGGCGTTTTCCACACAGGTGATTGGCACTATGATCGCCGCGCTTGCCGTTACTGCGATCGGCATTCCGGCCGCAACCATCTGCGCACGCGAATCGGCACGCGAAGACCCCGGCCACGTGGTCATCGACGAGGTTGCCGGGCAGTTGTTCGCGCTCATCGCCATTCCGGCCGACTGGCGCCATGCCGCGCTTGCCCTGCTGCTCTTCCGGCTGTTCGACATCCTGAAGCCGCCGCCCATCCGGCAGCTCGAACGCCTGCCAGCCGGCACCGGCATCATGCTGGACGATGTCGCCGCCGGTCTGCTCGCGCTGGCCTGCGGTCACCTGATCCTGCTCTGGTTCAAGTCTTAACGCGAGAAGGGACAGCCACGGGCTATCCCTTCTCGCCAAACTTGTCTGTATCCGTGGGAGCCTCACCCTGCAAGACTTTGCAGGACAAGCCGCTCACGAAGCCAATGGATTAGAGAGGCTGAACGTCAGACGCCTGCCAGCCCTTCGGTCCCTTGACCACGTTGAACTGCACTGCCTGACCCTCTTGAAGGCTCTTGAAGCCGTTTGAATTGATCGCCGAGTAGTGAACAAACACATCCTCGCCGTTCTGACGGCTGATGAAGCCAAACCCCTTGGCATCGTTAAACCACTTCACTGTTCCCTGTTCCATTTTCGTTATTACCTTAAAGCTTTCTTGAATTTGCCGCTAGAACAAATCGGGGTTCGACATCTACTGCGTGCAGAAAACCAATCTGTTACCAAACGATGTACCGAGATTAGCACAGTTGACAACTCTTGCAAGAAAAAGTTGAACTTTTTACTGTTTTGCACCAGGATCAGTGCAAACGATCGGAACCTTGCAACGTCAAATAGCGCCGCACGATCTCCTCGCTCCGCGCCAGCACCTCATCCAGGCTCATTCCGGTCGAATCCAGCGCGATCGCATCTTCGGCCGGCTTCAACGGCGACTGCGCCCGCGTCCGGTCGCGCTCGTCCCGAGCCTTCATCTCGGCCAGCACCGCGCCCTCCGTCACCGGCGTGCTCTCGTGCTCGTTCGAGGCCACCTGCCTGAACCGCCGGTTGCCGCGCACCTCCGGCGCCGCGTCCAGAAAGATCTTCACCTCGGCATCGGGAAATACCGCCGTCCCAATATCGCGGCCTTCCATGACCACGCCGCCGGCCGCGCCGAGCTGCCGCTGCTGCGCCACCATCCACTCCCGCACCCGCGGATGCACGCTGGCCCGCGACGCCGCCGCCGTGACATCGCCGTCGCGAATCCGCCGCGAGACGTCCACTCCGTCCAGCAGGACGCGGTTGCCGTCGCGTACCGGCTCCAGGCGAATCGTCGTCACGTCGCACAGCGCCAGCAGGGCCGCCTCTTCATCGAGATCCAGGTCGTTGTCGATCGCCTTCAGCGCCAGCGCCCGGTACATCGCGCCGGTCTCCAGGTTCAGGAAGCCGAAGCGCCGCGCCAGGTGCGCCGCCAGCGTGCTCTTACCCGCGCCGGCCGGACCGTCGATGGCAATCACTGGCCTTTCGCGCTTCTGCTGGTCCACGTCCATCACCCGTTCCCCTCAGGCCGCTTGCGCTTCACCGGCTTGAAGCCGCCGCCGCCGCCGCCGCCCGCCGGCCGGCCACCGCTCGCCGAGCTCTTGCCCGGGCCGGGCTTACGAAAGAGCTTCTTGCCGTCGGAGAACTTGGCGAACGCTCCGCCCGCTTTGGCAAAGGGCTTCTTGCCGCCTGAATTCTCACCGCCCGACCTGCCGCTGCCTGACCTGGCGCCTCCTGATGCAGCGCCTGGCCCTGCGCCTGGCCGGGCTCCGAAGCTCGGCCGCGGACGACGATCACCCGCCTCTGCCCCGGGACGATCAAAGCCGGCAGCGCGCGGCCGCGGTCCATCGAAGCTGCGCGCCGCACGTGCTCGCTCTGGACGTTCCCGCTCCGGACGTCCCCGCTCAGGCCGGCCCTCGCCAGATGAATCGCGGGCCGGCCTGCCGCCGAACGCCGGCTTGGCGCCAAACGCCGGCTTGGGTCCGGATGACTTGCTGAACGGCTTCTTCTCGCGCGGCGCGTCGAACTTGCGATAGACCCGCTTCGGCGCATCGCCACGTCCCGTCGCTTCGCCGCGGTTGCTGGCCTGTCCGCCTTCTGCGTCAGCTCCGCGATCTCGCGTGAAAGCCGGCTTGCCGCCAAATGCGGGCCTGGGTCTTGACGCATAGGAACCTGCGCCCCCGCCAGGGCGCTTGAAGCTTGCGCCGCCCGGCCGGCTTGAGCCGGACCGTTCTGAACTGAACCGTTCTGAGCCGGGCCGGTCTGAACCGGACCGGTCTGCACCGAATCGTCCTGAAGAAGGCCTAGGCGAGCGAGGCCGATCCGAGCTGGGCCGCTCGCTGTACGCCCGTTGCGGCCGTTCGCCGCCTTCCCTGCGCGGCGGCCGCCCCTCGCCGCGATCGAAGCCCGCGCCGCCCTCCCGCTTGCGCCCAAACGTACCTGGCTTCGAGAACGTTCTGCGCGGCGCATCGCCGCCCGCTCCACCGGCTTCTGCGCTACCCTCCGCCGCGCGCGGCCGGGGCGTAAACTCGCGCCGAGGCGGGCGGCCCTCGCCACCCTCGGGACGAGCCGCCCGATCCTCACTCCAGGGCTTGTCGAACGCCGGCCGGGCCGGGCCGGCACCTTCAGCCCGCTTGAACGGCCTGCGCTCGCGGTCTCCTGCCGGCGGCCTTGAGCCATAAGGCTTGCTTGCGAAGCCCGGCTTGCCTCCGAACCCGGGCTTTTTGCCGAAGGCCGGCTTGGATCGCAATCCCGTGCCGATCTTGCTTCCCGGCCTGGCCGCAAACTTCGTAATCCGCGAATCGCCGGCCTCCGCCGTCGAGTCGCCGGCTGTCGCCTCCGAAGCCGCGGGCGCGGCAGCCGCCGCAAACCCCGGCAGCTCGCCGGCCACATGCAGCAGCGTCCTGCCCTCCACCACGAACGTCTCCAGCTGCCTTGCGGACAGCAGCGCGTGGATCACCTCGCGCACCCGCGACCTGGCCGCCAGCGGCGACAGGAACGTCTCGATCTCGTCTTCGGTGGCCGCGATTGCCTGCCCCAGGTAGAGCGAGATGAGCGCGCTCAGCGCCGAAGGCTGCCCGGCGTTCGCCCCGGCCTTGATCTGCTTGGTGAAACGTGCGCTGGTCAACTCCCAGAGCGTCACCGAACCGTCCAGCTGCGGCACCGGCAGCACCCGGAGCTGTCCCCAGAGCTCGGTCAGTGCGCGCAGCACCGCGCCCTCGGTCACCTCCTTGCCCAGCTGCGTGGCCAGGTCGTAGGCCGACATGGTCACCTTCGCGGCCAGCATCTCGTACACCGCCAGCGCCAGCGGCGACACCTTCAGCGGCCCGGCCGTCACCGGCGGCTGCTTCCACGCCTTGTTGCCGCGCAAGGTAAAGATGAACGAAAACACCGCAGCCGACGCCACGTAATCCGGCACATCCGTGCCCAGCCCGCCGGAGGCGCCCAGCAGGCTCAGCGGCACCACGCTGCCCTCCGCGATGAGCCTGGCAAGTAGCGTCTTCACCGCCTCGGCGCCATCCAGTCCGCTGTCGGGGTCGCCGTCCGTCCCCAGCTTTTTGCCCGCCGTCGCTTCGACGACCGAAGGCGCAGGCGCTCCCAGCTGCTGCGCCCGCGGCCCATAGGCCACGAGCCCGCTGCGGCCGATCCAGTCGCGCAGAGCCTCCTGGCTCAGCAGCGGCTTCTGATCCTGGTGCCAGTGCGCGGCGCGCGCGGACGCGAGTTGATCCGCCGTGGGGGGCGCGGCGGGGTTCGTCCTGCTGCTCTTGCTCTCTGCCGTCTTACTCTCTGCCGATGAACTGCTGTTCTCTATAGAACTCAAGGGTGGTGCCTTCCTGCCCGGGCGCCGTGGCTGTACAACACTGCCGCGCGTGAGCCTCCTTCGCCGAAGGAGTTGCCAAGTTGTCAAAGTGACGCGAGAACCCGAACGAAGCCGTCTGCGTTATCGCTGGAACGCCTTTTCGATCTCTTTATGAGAATACCTGAGTGCGATCGGACGACCGTGCGGACAGCTGGTTGGATGCTCGGTTTTGCCCAGTTCCGCGAACAGCCACTCGATCTTTTCCGCGTCCAGCTTCATGTTGATCTTCACCGCCGCGTGGCAGGCCATGCTGGCCGCGATGCGCCGCCGCCGGGCCTCGGCGTTCTCGGTCTGCTGCAGCCGGTCGTCCACGCTCAGCACGTCCTCGATCATCTGCTCCAGCTCCCGGCCTTCGAGCCCCACCGGCGCGGCCTTCACGGCTAGCGTTCTTGGTCCGAACGGTTCGGCCTCAAAGCCGTTGCGCTCCAGCTCCTCGGCAATGCGCGCGAACGCTACCATCTGCGCCGGCAGCAGTTCGATGAGCAGCGGCATCAACAGCCGCTGCCGCTGCACCTGCTCCGTCTCGCGTTCGCGCAGGATCTTTTCAAACAGCACCCGCTCGTGCGCCACATGCTGGTCCACGATCCACAGCCCCTCTTCGTTCACCGCCAGGATGAACGAATCGCGCAGCTGCCCCAGGGGCTTCAGCGTGGCGAGCGAGTAGAGCGACGGCTCCTCCACCACTCGCCCGCCGTCGCGGCTCACCTCCGCGGGCGCGTCGTACCCCACGGCGATGCCGGCTTCCCCAAACCCCAGCCGTCCCGGCGACGGCGCAACTTCCGGCGGCTTCAACGCAAACGGCGCCTTGATCTCGAACGGCGCGCTTTCTTCCGGCAGTGGCGCGCCTTCGCTTTCGGCGTGGCGCGGATCGAAGACCGGCTGCTCCAATCCGCCCGGCAGCGGGCTCACATCCAGCAGCAGGCTGGCGCTGGCGCCCTGGAACGCCGCTCCGGACAGCGCGCTGGCAAAGCTCGCCGCGGGCCGCGTCTTCATCAGCGCCGTCCGCACGGTCTCGCGGATGAAGTCATGCACGAAGCTGGGCTGGCGGAAGCGCACCTCGGTCTTGGCCGGATGCACGTTCACGTCGACCTCCGCCGGCGGCATCTCGATGAACAGGAGTACCACCGGAAAGCTGGTGGGCGGGATGATGTTTCGATAAGCCTCGGCCAGCGCATGCAGCACCAGCTTGTCGCGCACCAGGCGGTGATTGACGAAGACGTAGATGGCGTTGCGGTTCAGCCGCTGCAGCTCCGGCTTGCTCACAAAGCCCATGATGCGGATGAACCCCGGCTCGGGCGGGGTGTAGTCCTCTTCGCGTCGCCAGGGGGGAGGCTCGGGCAGCCCGGCGCGGGCGAAGTCCATCTCGGCCGCCGTCTGGATCATCAGGCCGGCGGTCTCCGCGCCGAAGATCTGGTAGAGCCGCTCGCCTGCATCGGCGACCGCGGGCGCCACCAACAGGGCCTGGGTGCTCGAGTGCAGCTCGAAGTGCCGGGTCGCATGCGCCAGTGCATAGTGCGTCACCAGCGCGGCGATATGCTGGAGCTCGGTCTGCTCCGACTTCAGGAACTTGCGCCGGGCCGGCGTATTGAAGAACAGATCCCGCACGGCGATGGTCGTGCCCTGGGGCAGCCCGGCCTCCTCCACCCGCAGCATCTTGCCGCCGCTGATCTCAACCACCGTGCCTACCTCGTCCTCGGCCGCGCGCGTCTCCAGCTCCACGCGCGCCACGCTGCCGATGCTGGGCAGCGCCTCGCCGCGGAACCCCAGCGTCGCGATGGAGAGGAGGTCGTCCGAGGTGTGCAGCTTGGAGGTCGCATGCCGCTCGAAGGCCAGCAGCGCGTCATCCCGCACCATCCCGCAGCCGTTGTCGATCACCCGGATCAGCTTGCGCCCGCCCGCCTCCACCTCCACCCGGATGCGCGTGGCGCCCGCGTCGATCGAATTTTCAAGCAGCTCCTTCACCACCGACGCGGGCCGCTCCACCACCTCGCCGGCGGCGATCTGGTTTGCCACCTGATCTGAAAGTACCCGTATCCGTCCCATTCACTCGATTCTAGTCAGCCCTCGCCCGCGGCCGGCTTGTCCTGCCGCACACGGCGCCGCCAGGTGCCCACTTCGGCGATCGCCGTCCGCGCTGAAGAACCTGCGCTCGACGCGCATATACTGTCGCGCAGTTGAGAACTCCGGGCCCGATCTGCTCTGAGACTCACGCTTGGAGAAACACCGATGAAGTCCGCTTTCCTCCTGCCGATCGCCCTCCTGGCCGGTCTTGCGACGCCGGCCTTCGCTGACACCTTCAATTTCACCATCACGGGCACGCCGTACGACGCCTCCGGCACACTCACGGTCATGCCATCCAGCTACAACGGCAACACCAACGGCGTCTACATGGTTACCTCAGCCACCGGAACCGCGACCTACGACTTCGGCCAGGCCAGTACCTCCATCACGCTCGCACCGCTCGGCACCGCCTACCAGCTGAACGACAACATTCTCTTCTATCCGCCGATCGGACCCGACTTCTTCGACGGCTTCGGCGTTGGACTCGATCTCGGCAACGGCGTCATCATCGATCTCTTCGCTGACAACGGGATCTATCTCACGGTGCCCGAGGGCCAGGGCATCAACGGCAGCAACCTGATCGTCGAGGCGGGCAGCTTCAACATAACCACACCCGAACCGGCATCGATTTCGCTGCTCGCCATTGGCGCTCTTGGTCTGCTCTGGACGGCACGCCGCGGGGTACGATCGGCCCGCATCCAGTGACCAAGCCGGGCAGCTGACTCACGACCTTGCCAGCGGCGCCTACTCCACCCCGGCGTACACTACCGCTATGGCCGGCGCCCTCCAGATTTCCGTGTCCGAATACATCCACACCACCTACCGGCCGGACTGTGAGTACATCGACGGAGAAGTCCGGGAGCGGAACGTGGGCAAGTGGGACCATGCAAGACTGCAGGCCATCCTGGCTGCCTGGTTCTATAACCATGAGTCGCTCTGGGACGCCCTGATCTCGACGGAACAACGTCTTCAGGTCTCCACCACGCGGATCCGCATCCCCGATCTCATCCTGGTTCGCCCCGGCCCGCAGCCCGACATCCTGGTCGATCCGCCACTGCTTATCGTCGAAATCCTCTCGTCCGACGACACCTACTCGCAACTGGAAGAGCGCTGCCGCGATTACCGGACCATGGGCGTGGAAACCGTGTGGATCATTGACCCGAAGACTCAATCAGGACGCATGTGCTCCGGCTCCGACTGGACCTCCGCCGATCGCCTAGAGGTCGCAGGCACTCCCATCTACGTCGAGCAGGCCAGCCTGTTCCGCGAGATTCACTCAGACACCCGCGCCTGACCTCCAGCCAACCGCGACTGCACCTGCCACGCACAGCGGGGTCCTGGTTTGGGACGTGATTCTGCACGAAGATTATCACCTTGACGCAAGGTGGTGGTAGGTGAGACGATTCTGCCCATGGCGTCGCCCCGCGACATTCCCGGTTGGCTTAGAACCATTCTCAATCTTGCTGCTCTCGTCGGCGTTGGGGCAACGCTAATGGGATGGATTCATAAGGATTTTGGAATAATCATACTTGTCCTTTGTCCGCTGTACTTCTTGTGGGAGGTATCGCCATGGATAACCGCTCAGAGACGGAGGAGGCCAGTTTTGAGTCTGGTAGGTTTCATACTTGCAGGCGGAGGGCTTGGAGTTGGAGCGTGGTGGGGCTGGAACGTCCTAGTACATCCGCACGATGCTGTAGTCAATTCGCCTTTGCCGACGAGTAACGGAGCGGACACCGAATTAGCGGAAGTTAATAACTTCATCTGCAAGAGAGACGAGGGGGCTCTACGAGAGGAGTTCGACTTTCCTCAAATGCTAACTTTCAACATTGATTTCGCAAAACAAAAGCTTGCTCCGGAACTAGTTTCCCCTGATCAAGCGGCAGCAATCGGCTCATACTTTTTGAACGGCCAAGCCCGTATTGATATGCGATACGCTCATCTAACAACAGTAAACAATCGCGTCAACGTAGAGTGGATCCCAGGAAAGATTGGAGTTATCAACACCTCTCAGAAGTACAACGAGAGCCGAAGAAAGCTCACTGCGATGATGTCCTCGGCAGCGCTCCCTGCCGATGTCACTGCCGCTTTGAAGTTACTTGATGACTCCATCGAAAAAGACTCTGCGCTGATGATCGAGTCTCTGAATCAAAGCCTTGCCGCCGATCCAAGAAACATCCTTCAAAACAGCGTTTATGGTTCCGACTGGTATGGAAGTGCAAGCGGGCTTTACTGGCGGCAATTCATCCCACTACGTCCAAGCGCTGATGTCGTTACTTTGGCGGTTAGGAAGGCGATGGAAGCTAAAAATCAGTCTCAAGCAGCGAACTAGGCCGCTGCCGTGAGCTTCTTGTATTCCAAGACGGGAGCTTCTATCAGAAGCATCAACGTGTCACGAAACAGATAGGGATTGTCCCGGTTGTTGAACCTGAACGTCATCTCATCAAGGTAGGCCTCCAGATGCTTCGCAGAGACTTTATGCCACGACCCAATGATGCCGCGCTTGAGGAGAGAGAAGGCGGATTCAATGCCGTTTGTTGTCACGTCTCCGTCAACGTAGACGCCCTCAGAGTGCTTGATGGTCTCATGCTTGCGTCCGTTGATTCCGGCCATAATCATCGCCTTGGGATAACCAGAGAAGTCGTCCGTCATTACGACATCCACATCGGCGCTAACGTTCTCTTTGATGTACTTTGCAAGAGTTCCCGACTTCACATCCTCAGCCTTGAAGAATCGAAGTTCGCCCCCGCGCTGCTTTATCCCGATGACCACCTCTTTGTGCTTGAGGCTACGACCCTGGGTTCCTTTGCCGTGAACCTTGCCCCCGACGTAGGTTTCGTCAATCTCCACGATCCCGTCAAGCGGCTCCGGGTTAATGTCCTTCATCGCCGCGCGAATGCGATGGCACAGATACCACGCGGTCTTGTAAGAGATGCCAAGAGTCCGCTGGATCTGGCAGGCGCTCATGCCCTTCTTGGACTCGCACAGCAGGTACACAGCAAGAAACCACTTCCAGAGGGGCAGGTGGGAATCGTTAAAGATGGTTCCAGCCGTCACAGAAAACTGGTAGCGGCAGTTGTCGCAATCAAACTGGTTACGCTTCACGATCTGCGAAATCTTGTCCGAATCGCAGCGGGGGCACTTAACCTCGTCCGGCCAGCGCAGCGCCTCAAGATAGGCGCGGCAGCGATCTTCGGAGCCGAACTGCTCAATCAGAGAGCAAAGATTCACATTGGTGGCTGCCATGTCTAATCCCCCTAAACCGCCGAAACATCCCCGCGAGATGACAACCGATGAAGCCATCAAGCATTTGTTCCATCCCGACGTGCATAAGCACTTGAAGAATGAAGCAGATGCAGCGAAGAAGCCGCCCGTAAGAAAGATTAGAGGAAATGCAGCCTTGCGTCAAGTATATAATCCTCTAGGGCGGATAAGTACGGGATCAACAAGGCAAAACGACTTCGTCTTCGCTCCTTCTATCCCATAGTCATCCCGCACTTATCCCCGTTGCTGTTTTCAAGCCTCCAGGCCCAGCATCCGGATGATGGCCAGCGCATTCGACGATGTGTTCACGCCGGGTTTGAGCTTGAAGTCGAAGCCCAGTGGGTCGGCGGGGTCGGGACTGGCCATGTGCACGTTCAGCCCGGCGTTACTCTCGTTCGCCAGCTCCGTCAGGGCGAGGTCATGGGTGGAGAGTGCGCCGATCGCTCCGTTGGCAAGTAGCTGGCGCAGCACGGCGCGGGCGGCCGTTAGCCGGTCGGCCGAGTTGGTGCCGCTGAAGATCTCGTCGACCAGGAAGAGCACGGGCGAAGCAGCGCTGAGGCGAACGACGGCGGAGAGCCGCTCAACCTCGGCAAGAAACTTGGAGCGGCCCTCGGCCAGCGAGTCGGTGAGCGCGAGCGACGCGCCGATGGCCAGCGGGGTCAGCCGCAGGGATCGCGCGCGGACCGGCGCTCCCGCATACGCCAGCACGGCATTCACGCCGATCGAGCGCAGCAGCGTCGACTTGCCCGCCATGTTGGAGCCGCTGATCAGGTAAAAGCTGGGCGAGCCGCCCAGGTGTACATCGTTCGTCACCGACCCTTCAAGCAGCGGATGACCCAGCGCCGCGGCCTCGTACACCCGCGGATGATCGGCCGGCAGCAGCTCGGGCCAGGCATACGTACCGTCGCCGGGCGGGTGCTCAAAGGCATAGGTGGCCACCGCGTTGAGCGCCTCGAACTCCGCCCAGGCCTCAAGCCAGTGGCGCATGGCCTCGGCGTGGCGGCGCTTCCAGCGGGCAATCGAGATGGCCACCTGCGTGCCGCCGGCCAGGAACAGCGAGATGAGGAGGAAGTACTCCTTGGGCCGCTGCTCGACGATGACCAGGTGGCCGTCGAGCTGCCTCAGCAGTTTTACCGCGCCCGCCGGTTTGCGGGCGGCGCTCTGCAGCTCAAGCAACTTCGGGCTGGTAAAGGTGGCCGCGTCCATCAGCGCCAGGCCTTCGGCCATCAGGCGCACGTGCTGCTGCAGGCGAGCGGAGGAGGTGAGCAGCGGCGCGGTGCGACGGCGCAGGATCAGCGCAAACGCACCCTGGATAGCGAGCGTCAGGGCCAGGTTGGGAAGGACAAAGCCCCACGGCCGAAAGTGGGTGAGCCCGGCGAAGAGCAGCGCCACGTTCAGCAGGGCAGTGATGAGCAGCGCGATGCGCCACGCGGCGTGAATGAAAGGCGCCGGGTCCTCGAGCCATCCATCGAAGAAGCCGGCGGAGATCTGGTGGAAGCGGCTGGTGCCCAGCAGCGCGATCTTCTCGCGGAGCTCCGCCTGGGGCAGTAGCTCGCGAACGGCCTGCTGGCGGAGAATCGTCTCTGCATGCGTGGCGGGATGAAGCAGGTAGTACGCCAGGCCGCGCTCCCCCGGCCCGGTGCGCACCGTGGCGAGCAGGCCGAAGAGCGACTCGGGGCCGAGCAGGTCCAGATCGCGGTCGTAAAGGTGGCCGGCCTCGCGCAGCGAACCGTTCCCGCGCAGCGATCCGTTCCCGACCAGCGATCCATTGCTCCCGCGCAGCGATCCAGCGCCGCCGCGCAGCGACTGGGCGGCCTCGGGATCCTCTTCCAGGCCCGTGCGGCCGGATTGTGGCAGGCTGCCGTCGGCGCGCTGCAGACTGCGGTCGTAGAAGGCGAGCAGGCGTTCGGAGCGCGCGATGCGGGCGCTGTGGCGGCTCGACAGCCAGATGAGCGCGATGCCCGCCGGCAGCTCGATCAGCAGCAGAAAGCCGCTGACGGGCTCAGCCGGCGGAGCCTTGGAGGCGACTGAAAGCAGCACCATGGCGAGCAGCCCCCAGCGGATGATCGCGCGCCGGCGACTGCGGGCCTGTGCGATGTCGTCGTGCAGGATCTGCTGGCGGGCGCGGTAGTGGCGCAGCACTTCGTCGTGGTTCTCCGGCGGCGCCGGTACGGGGAAAGCCTGGGGCAAGCGTGTGGACCTCGTACTGCGATGGTAGACTGGATGTCGTGCCGGGTCCTACGCGACGTAATCCCGCCAACCCCGCCAGGTCCGGAAGGAAGCAACGGTAACGGGCTAGTATGGGCGCAGTAGGTCGCCCGGTACGCTAAACCTCCCCTCACCCCACAGTGAAGAAGTCTTAACACCGATCAAGCCCGATACTCACCGGTCAAGACAATAAAAGACAGTGAAGCGCCGATTGGGCCGCGTCTCTCAAACCGCCTTGACCCTCATCCGCTTCGATCGGCGCTCATCCACCTCGATCGGCGTTAAGCCTTCTGCGCCCCCGCCCCGGCCTAAAAATGAATGGTGATTCAATCGCGGATGTTTTGTATGCTGGGGAGCGTCCCTGTTGAGGTGAAAGATTTGAGTCTGACGTTGAAGCCCCGCGCTGCCGTGCGGGCAAAGATCAGTGGTGTAGGCACCTACGTGCCGCCGCGTCTGTTGACCAACCAGGATCTGGAGAAGATGGTGGCGACCAGCGACCAGTGGATCCAGGAGCGCACCGGCATTCGCGAGCGCCACATCGTGGACAAGGGCGTCGCCACCAGCGATCTTGCCGTCGAAGCCGCCCGGGTCTGCATGGCCAAGCGTGGCATCACCGCCGCCGACCTCGAGGTGATCATCGTGGCGACCGTTACGCCGGACATGATGTTCCCCGCGACCGCCTGCCTGGTGCAGGACAAGCTAGGCGCCAAGGCGTGGGGGTTTGACCTCTCGGCCGCCTGCTCGGGCTTTCCCTACGCGTTGCAGATGGGCGCCAAGCTGGTCGAATCCGGCGCGCACCGCAAGGTGATGGTCATCGGCGCGGACGTCATGAGCTCCATCATCGACTACAACGACCGGGCGACCTGCGTCATCTTCGGCGATGGCGCGGGCGCGGTGCTGATTGAGCCCTGCGAAGACGGCGAAGTGGGACTGATCGACTACTGGCACGAGATCGATGGCTCCGGCGCCGTGGCGCTTAACATGCCCGGCGGCGGCTCGCTCCATCCTTCCACTGCCGAGACCGTCGCCGCCAAGATGCACTTCGTCCACCAGGATGGCGGCGCGGTCTACAAGTTCGCCGTGCGCAAGATGGCCGAGGCCGCGGAGACCGTGTTGACGCGCAACGGCTTGACCGGCAAGGATCTCTCCTGCTTCATCCCGCACCAGGCCAACAAGCGCATCATCCTCTCCACCGCAGAGCGGCTGGGCATGGACGAGAAGAGCGTCGTGATCAACATCGACCGCTTCGGCAACACCACCGCGGCAACCATCCCGCTGGCGATGCAGACCGCCATCGACGACGGCCGGCTCAAGAAGGGCGACCTGGTGCTGCTGGCCAGCGTGGGCGCGGGCTTCACCGTGGGCGCGACACTGTTGCAGTGGGAGTTTTAGCCGGGAACCAAACCGGCAGCACTGCGTAAGGAGACATGACGGGTACACGGAGGACGCAGCATGCATGATCCCATCTGGATGAGAGCGCTGCTGACCGTGCACATTACTGCCGGCTTCGGATCGTTCCTGCTGGCGCCGGTGGCGCTGGTCACGGCCAAGGGCGGCCGGCAGCATAAGCGCTGGGGCATGGTGTACCTGTGGTCCATGGGAGCCGTCGCCGCCACCGCGCTGCCCATGGCGTTGTACAGGCCGGTACTGTTCCTGGCGCTGGTGGCCGTGTTCAGTTTCTACGCGGCTTTCTCGGGCTTCCGCGTGCTGCGCCTCAAGGATCTCGCGCGCGGCGGCAGCGCCCGGCCCGTCGACTGGATCGCTGCCAGCGTCACCTTCATCAGCAGCGCGTGCCTTGCCCTGTTTGGCTGGCTGCGCCCCGCCTGGGTTCAGCATATGGGCATCGTCGCCATCATCTTCGGCATACTCGGCATGAGGCTCGCGGCCGCGCAGGCGATCAGCTTCGTGCGCAAACCCCGCGAGAAGATGTTCTGGTGGTACACGCACCTGGGCAACTTCATCGGGAGCTACATCGCCGCGTGGACGGCGTTCTCGGTCGTCACGCTGCCGCTCGTCTTTCCCCGTGCCGGCTATGTGCTTTGGCTTTGGCCCACCGCCATCGGCGTACCGGCCATCGTAGCGACGACCATCTACTACAAGCGCAAGTTCGCGCCGCGTCCGCAGCCGCTCGCGGTCTAACTCACCTGCAGCGGCTTGCGTGGGCCGCGCTTCACGACCCCCACCGAGTGGCTGGTCTTCCAGAGCTGCCAGAACGCGTAGCCCAGCGATATCAGAATGCCCGTCCAGATGAAGATCAGGATCGGCGTGCCCCACGTGGTTGTGAACTTGCGCCACAGCTCCAGTACCGACCGCCCGTAGTGCACGCCCAGCCATACCGCGAGGGCGTGCCGCGCCAGCCGGCTCAAGGTAAAGGTCCACATGAACTTGCCGCGCGACATCTTCAGCGCTCCCGCGGCCAGCACAAACGGGCTCAGCGGCATGGGCGGCGGCAGCAGCGCCGGCAGCGCCACGGCCAGGATGGCGTGCGATTCCATCCAGCGGGTAACGCGCTTGTAGATGCGCGGCGGCGTGCGCTTCTCAATAAACGCCAGCCCGCCCGACTGGCCCACCTGGTAGGAGAAGAAGCCGCCCAGCGCCGAGCCCGCTGCCGCAATGATCACCAGCAGCCAGGGGTTCGAGTGCTGCGCCGCAAAGAGCACCAGCATGATGTCGGTCATGCCTGGCACCGGCAGCGGCACGAACGACGAGTCGACGATCGACACCATGAAGAGCCCGGCCAGCCCGAAGGAGACCAGCAGGTGCATCAGCCGGTGGCCGCTGCTGCTCTCCGCCGCCAGCCACATCGCCGCCAACGGAGCTGTGGCGTGAACGGCGCGGCCGGGCATTGAGGCGAGCAGCATACTCCTAACCATACCGGGTAAGACGGCGGCGGACGGTGGGAAGTCGCCAGCAGCCTTCGCTCGCCGCCCGACCCCTACGACTTAGTCCTCGAGAAACGGCAGCCGGGGCAGGGAATCGAGCGCGCCAACCTGTGCCGCCAGCGCGCGGAACGTGGCGATGCCCTCCACGCAGGCCCCGTCTAGCGTGTAGTGGATGTTGTTGCTAAGGTAGGCCCGGATGGTCGCCGGCGGAATCGCGATGCGCGGCGTCCACTCCGCCACCAGCGCGTCCAGCGAGGCGAGCCCGTGATCGCGCGAGAGATTTAGATCGTCGATCAACTGCCTGCGTGCCGCGGCGGCCGGCACGGCTTCGGGGCGGACCGCCCACACCGCCGCCACCCAGGGCAGGCGCGTACGCTCCACCCATTGCTCGGCCAGGTCATACCAGGTGCACGGCCCCACGCGAGCCTCAATCTCGGCGCGGCGCCCGAGCGCCAGCAGCGCGGGGTCGCCGATCAGCAGCGCGGCGTCGCAGTGCGCGAGCATCGCCTCCGCATCCGCGGCCGCGGGATGGAACACCGGATCGACGCCCAGGAAGTGGCGAAACAGCACCTGCGTGTAAGCCACCGAGCTGCGCGACGCCGTGTCCGCGGCCACGCTCTTCACCTGCGCCAGCTCCAGCGGCCGCTTCACCACCAGCTGGATGGAGCGTACCCGGGCCAGCGAGGCGATGGTGCATCCCGGCACGATGCGAAGCTCCGGCGTAATGGCTGCGACGGGGATCAGTCCTAGGTCGGCGCGCCCTTCACTCAGCGCCTGCGCGCACGCCGACGGCAGCATGGCAGCTATCTCATAGCGCCCGGCCAGTTCGCCTTGCAGCGGATCGTGCTGGAAGTCCCACATCAGCGGCGCGGGGTTCAGGAAGTCGATAGCAGCAACGCGAAGAGCCACAGGGGTAGTGTATCGGTTACCGCCTCGTGGTACCCTCAACCGCAGATCGCAACCCGGAGCACGATGGCGACGTCCGTGATGTCTGCAGGTGAAACAAGCACGTCGGAAGACCGCCTGGCATGGCTGGCGCTGGCCTTGACCCCGGGCATGGGCCCGACGCGGATTGCGCGTGCCGTGGAGCTTGCCGGCGATGCCTCGCGCATCTTCGCCATGGCGCTCACCGAGCTTGAATCGCTGCGCATGCCCGCGGCTGCGGCGCAGTTCGTCGCCGACGGACGGGCCCGGGCCGCGGCCGAGAAGGAAGCCAAACTTGTGGCCGAGACGGGCGCGACCTTCCTGACGCCGCGCGACGACGCCTACCCCGGGCGGCTGCTCGAGATCTACGATCCGCCCGCGGTGCTTTGGGTGCGCGGCAACGTCGATCTGCTTGCGCGCCCCGGGATCGCAGTCGTGGGCACGCGCTCGCCGACGCCCTATGGCCTGGGCATGGCGGAGCTGCTGTCGCGCGATCTCGCCAATCGCGGCATGGCCATCTTCTCCGGCATGGCGCGCGGCATCGATACCGCGGCGCACAAGGGCGCGCTCGACGCCGGCGGCCAGACCGTCGCCGTGTGGGGCACGGGGCTCGACGTCGTCTATCCCAAAGAGAACAAGAAGCTTGCGGAGTCCATCGTGCTCTCAGGCGGAACGATTGTCACGGAGTATCCGCTGGGCACGTTTCCCGCGCCGCAGAACTTTCCCATCCGCAACCGCGTACTCTCCGGCATGAGCGTGGGCGTGCTGGTGATTGAGGCGGCGGAATACAGCGGCACACGCATCACCGCGCGCTGCGCCATGGAGCAGAATCGCGACGTCTACGCGGTGCCCGGCAACGTCACCAACAAGAACTCCTGGGGGCCAAACACGCTCATCAAGCAGGGCGCCAAGCTCACCGCCACGTGGGAAGATGTGTGGGAGGATCTGTCCTCGCAGATCAGGCTCGAGCTCGAAGATCGCCAGGACGCCGCCCGCGCAGCTGGAAAGCCGGATGAATCGAAAGCCGGCGGAACTGCATCTCTATTTACCGAGCAGCAGATGGGCAACCATGAACGGCTGGTGTATAACCGGTTGCGGCATGATGAATCCACTCAGCTCGACGCGCTGATGGAGCAGATGGAGGCGGAGTTGAACTCGGCCGAGATCTTTACCGCGCTCTTTGAGCTTGAACTTTCAGGCAAGGTGAAGTCGCTGCCAGGCAAGAACTACGTGCGCTGCTTCTGATCCCGCGTAGTGTTCCCGCCAGTGTTTCTGTCAAATCTAAACCCTTTCCGCCGCGGCGCGTCCACAGGGTAGCGCTCACGCGTAAAGCTCAGATGAAAACAAAGTGGGATACGCTGCCGACAGGCGGCGTAGCGGGACTTTGAGTTGGCGCAATTCCGGCAACTCGTGTTAGGTTCGCAATGAAACGAACGGGAATCGCAAACCAGGGCCGCGGCCCGCGATTCGGTGGATGAAGGGAACAATGAGCAAATCATTAGTGATCGTCGAATCACCGGCGAAGGCCAAGACGATTAACAAGTATCTCGGATCGGAGTACACGGTGGAGGCCTCAATCGGCCACATCATGGACCTGCCCAAGAACGACATCGGCGTGGAGCTGAAGCGGCGCACCTTTGAGCCGACGCTCATCATCTCGCCAGGCAAGGAAAAGATCGTGGAGCGGCTGCAGAAGCTCGCCTCCAAGGCCGACGCCGTGTACCTCGCGCCGGACCCCGACCGCGAAGGCGAAGCCATCGCCGCGCACCTGTCGCTGCAATTGAAGCCCATGCTGAAGAAGGGCGCGACCATTCAGCGCGTCACCTTCAACGAGATCACGCAGAAGGCCGTCAAGGACGCCTTTCAGCATGCGCGCGACGTGAACGAGCACCTGGTCGACGCGCAGCAGACGCGGCGTGTGCTCGACCGTCTGGTCGGCTACCAGATCTCGCCGCTCTTGTGGGACAAGGTGCGCCGCGGGCTTTCCGCAGGTCGCGTGCAGACGGTCGCGCTGCGGCTCATCGTGGAACGTGAACGCGAGATCAGCGCCTTCAAGCCGGTGGAGTACTGGACTATTGGCGCGGCCTTGAAGCCCGGAAAGAGCGAAGAGTTTACCGCCAGGTTCACGGGCGTCGATGGAGTGCCAGCGCGAGTCTTCAATGGCGTCGATGCCGAGGGCAAGGAGCAGTTCCTCAACGGGGCACTGCCCGATGAAGACGCGACCGAAGAGGTTCTCGGCCAGCTGAAGCAGGCCGCCTGGACGGTGGCCAGCGTGGTGCGCAAGGAGCGCCAGGCCCGGCCGACCGCGCCCTACATCACGAGCAAGCTGCAGCAGGATGCGAGCAATCGCCTGGGCTTCAACGTGCGCCGCACCATGGGCGTGGCGCAGCGTCTCTATGAAGGTGTGGAGATCGGCCGGCACGGAACGGTCGGACTCATCACCTACATGCGCACCGACTCCACGCGCGCTTCGGCGGAGTCGATTGCCGCGGCCCGCGAGTATGTCCAGGGATCGCTGGGCGCGAAGTACCTGGCCGGCGAAGCCATCGACTACAAGGGCAAGAAGGATGCGCAGGACGCGCACGAGGCGATCCGCCCCACCAATGTAAGCTTCACGCCGGAGTCCATCCGTCAGTATCTCAGCGAAGAACAGTTCAAGCTCTATGACCTCATCTGGCGCAAGTTCGTCTCGTCGCAGATGTCGAACGCGGTCTCCGACCAGACGACCATCGAGGTCGCCGCGCAGGCCGATCACCTCTATAACTTCCGCATCAGCGGGTCCATTCTGAAGTTCAAGGGCTTTCAGGCCATCTGGGAGAGCGCGTCCGAAGACGCCATCCTGCCCGAGGTCGCGGCCGGCGACGCGCTCACCCTGCGTGAGCTCAAGCCGGAGCAGAAGTTCACCGAGCCGCCGCCGCGCTTCAACGAGGCGTCGCTGGTCAAGACGCTCGAAGAGAAAGGCATCGGCCGGCCGTCCACCTACGCGTCCATCATCAACACCATCCAGGATCGCGACTATGTGAAGAAGATCGGCGCCAAGTTCGTCCCCACCGAGATCGGCATGGTCGTCACCGAACTGCTGGTCAAGAACTTTCCCTATATCTTTGAGACTGGCTACACGGCCACGCTCGAAGGCGAACTGGACGCGGTCGAGGCCGGCGAAGAGCGCTGGACCGACCTGCTGGACGGCTTCTACACGCACCTCGAGCAGGAGCTTGCCGTCGCCGGGCGCGACATGGAAGACATCAAGCGGCGCGAGGAGGCGACTACCGAGCTGTGCGACAAGTGCGGCTCGCCGCTGCTGCTCAAGTGGGGCAAGTTCGGCAGCTTCTACTCCTGCAGCGCCTTCACCAAGGCCAAGCCGGTCACCATCGCGGCCGGCCCGTGGAAGAAGGACCCGAAGGCCGTGCTCAAGAAGGTGCTGAAGAGCTTCCACTTCCCCATGATCGTCAAGGGCATGACCGGCGACGAGATGAACTTCCAGCAGGAGGTGGCCGACGCTAAGGAGTTCGCCAAGGCAGTTGCCGAGGCTGCCGCCAAGGGCAAGAAAGTGACGGCCGAGCCCTTCTCCTGTGACTTCACCAAGGAGAACTTTGCCGCCAAGCCGGACCTCACGGCGCCGGGCGCGGACGAGGCTCCGGAGGAGGAGTTCTGCGATAACTGCGGGCGGCAGATGGTGTTGAAGAACGGGCCCTGGGGTCCCTTCATGAGCTGCCCCGGCTATAGCGAAGACCCGCCCTGCAAGACCATTCGCAAGCTGACCCAGAAGGTGCAGACCAAGCCGCCCGTGATCCTCGACGAGGCCTGCCCCAAGTGCGGCAAGCCGCTGCTCAAACGCGACGGCGCCTACGGCGAGTTCATCGCCTGCTCCGGCTATCCCAAGTGCAAGTACGTCAAGCAGGATCTGCTGGACGTGAAGTGTCCCAAGGATGGCGGCGACATCGCCGTGCGCAAGACCAAGCGGGGCGATACCTTCTATGGCTGCGTCAACTATCCCAAGTGCGACTTCGCCTCGCGCCTGAAGCTGGTCGATGAGACCTGCCCCAGGTGCGACTCCGCTTACTTGCTGGAGTACGGCAACAAGGAAGGCACCTACCTGGTCTGCCCCAACAACCACGAGTTCCTGCCCAAGCGCCGCCCGCGCAAAGGCGCTCCGGCAGAGGTTAGCACCGCGCCCACCGCCCCCCCATGCAGCTACCAGCGTCTGGTGGGCCCGCCCAAGGCCGTCGAAGCAGAAGAAATTGCAGCAGTAGCATAAGAGAACTCCAGGAGAAACGAGCATGGCTTCGTCGTCCGATGCAGAGATCATTTTGAAGCTCTACGAGTTGCGTACCGAAGGCACCATGCGCGAGTCGCGCCTGCTGCTGCAGACCATGCAGGTGAGCAGCATCGACGACATCTCCGCCATCGCGCGCGCCGCCGGCACCCGCGAGAACGCCGCCTGGCGCCAGGTCATCAGCTACTGGGAGATGGCCGCCTCGCTCGTGCTGCACGACGCGCTTGACGCCGATCTGTTTCTCGATACCAACGGCGAGAACTTTTACTACTACGCCAAGATGACGCCGTTCTTCGAGCAGTTCCGCAAGGTCACCGGCCAGCCCTTCATGCCCAAGCTCACCAAGCTGATCGAGATGTATCCGGCCTACCAGGAGCGCTACACCATGGTGCTCGCACGGATGGACGCGCAACGCAAGCAGGCCGCGGGAGCATAATCAACTCAAGGACACAGGACCGCCATGGCAGCGCTGCCGCACTCTCATCCTGAAACGATGACGCTCGAGGAGTACCTGCACACCTCGTTTCAGCCCGACTGCGACTTTGTGGACGGGCAAGTGGAGGAGCGTACGTTGGGTGAGACCAAACATGGATTGTTGCAGATGGAGCTGGGATTCTGGTTTCGCTCCCGCCGCGCCGAGTGGAAGATTCGCGTTATCCCGGAGCTTCGCACTCTGGTCAGCAAGACCCGCGTCAGGATCCCCGACATCACCGTCGCCTATGACGATGCCGCCATGTCGGAGCGGGTTCGCGCCACCGCCCCCTTGATCGCGATCGAAGTACTGTCGCCCGAAGATAGTCTTCCGCGGGTCGTCTCCCGTCTCTCTGATTTCTGGCTCATGGGCATCCAGAACATCTGGCTGCTTGATCCCGAGGAGCGCGCCGCGTTCACCTACACAGATGCCGGCCTGAAGCTGGTCACCGCCGGCCGGATCGACGTTCCCAATACCCCGATCTACCTTGATCTTGACGAAGTCTTCAGCGGCTTGGAGTAAGGCAGGGGCCCGCCACTGTGCAGGCTGCTCTTTATCCGCGCACCTGCCCCGGATCCTTTCTATTCCTCATCCCCGCGCAGCTTCGCGATCACCCCGAAGTCTTCCAGCGTCGTCGTATCCCCCGTCACCGTTCCGGTCGTGGCAAGCTCGCGCAACAGCCTCCGCATGATCTTGCCGGAGCGTGTCTTGGGCAGCATCTGCGTAAACCGCAGATCGTCCGGCCGCGCCAGCGCTCCAATCTCTTTCGCCACCCACTGCCGCAGCTCCTGCTTCAGCTCGTCCGATGGCTCGTGGCCTTCTTCCAGCGTTACGAACGCCGCGATCGCCTGGCCCTTCAGGTCGTCCGGCCGGCCCACTACCGCGGCTTCGGCCACCTTCGTGTGCGCCACCAGCGCGGACTCGATCTCCATCGTGCCCAGCCGATGCCCGCTCACGTTGATCACATCGTCCACCCGCCCCATCAGCCAGAAGTAGCCGTCCGCATCCATGCGCGCGCCGTCGCCGGTAAAGTAGCTGCCCGGCACTTCAGAGAAGTAGGCCTGCTGGTAGCGCTCAGGATCGCCGTAGATGGTCCGCGCCATCGAAGGCCAGGGCTTGCGGATCACCAGCAGCCCGCCCTGCCCGGCCGGCACCGGGTCGCCCTCTCGTGTCACCACTTCAGGCACAATCCCGAAGAAGGGCCGCGTGGCCGAACCCGGCTTGGTCGGCACCGCGCCCGGGATCGGCGCGATCAGGATCGCGCCCGTCTCGGTCTGCCACCAGGTGTCGACGATCGGGCAGCGCTGCTTGCCGATCTCGCGGTGATACCACATCCACGCCTCGGGGTTGATCGGCTCGCCCACCGTCCCCAGCAGCCGCAACGACGCCAGCGAGTGTTTGCGCACCCACGCGTCGCCCCACTTGATGAAGGCCCGGATGGCTGTCGGCGCGGTGTAGAAGACCGTCACCTTGTGATCGTCGATGATCTTCCAGAAGCGATCGTTCTCCGGGTAGTTGGGCGCGCCCTCGTACATCACCACGGTCGCGCCATTCTGCAGCGGGCCGTAGACCACGTAGCTGTGGCCCGTCACCCACCCGATATCCGCGGTGCAGAAGTAAACGTCATCTTCGTGCAGGTCGAAGACGTACTTGCTCGTCAGATACGTCTGCACCGAGTAGCCGCCGGTGGTGTGAACCAGCCCCTTCGGCTTGCCTGTCGTCCCCGAGGTGTAGAGGATGTAGAGCGGGTCTTCAGAGTCCATCGCCTCGGCCGGGCAGGCGGGCGCGGCGGCCTCCATCGCCTCGTGCCACCAGTGGTCGCGGCCGGCCAGCATCTCGACCGGCGTCTGGGTTTTCGGCGCGCCCGCAACGCTGCCGCGCTGGTACACCACCACCGACTTCACCGAGGCACACTTGGCCAGCGCCTCGTCGACAATGGCTTTGAGCTTCACCTCCGCGCCGCGCCGGTAGCTCACATCCTGCGTCAGCACCGCGACGCATGCGGAGTCGTTGACCCGGTCCACGATCGCTTGCGGCGCAAACCCGCCAAAAATGACCGAGTGGATCGCGCCGATGCGCGCGCACGCCAGCAGCGCAATCGCCAGCTCCGGACACATGCCCATGTAGATCGCCACGCGATCGCCCTTGCTGACGCCTAGCGACTTCAGCACATTCGCGAAGCGCTGCACCTGCTCCAGGAGCTCACCGTAGCTGATGCGGCGCACCTCGCCCGGCTCGCCCTCCCACAGCAGTGCCGTCTTGTCGCGTCGCGGCCCCGCAGCGTGGCGATCCACGCAGTTGTGGCTCAGGTTCAGCTTGCCGCCGGTGAACCAGCGCGCCGAGCCCATCGCGCCCTCCAGCACCTTCTCCCACGGCGTGAACCACTCGAGCTCCGCGGCCGCTTCTCCCCAGAACTCTTCGGTTGCTTCAACGCTGCGCCGGTAGAGGGCATCGTACTCAGCAGCGGTGCCGATCAGGGCGTGCGCCGCGAACTCGGCCGGCGGGGGAAACACGCGGTCTTCGCGCAGCAGCGAGTCCATGTTCGAGCTGAGCGGCGCAGGTGTGGCGGAGGTTGACACGTTGGTTCTCCTGGGCAGAGCGAGCGGCATCACGCTCAAGAAAGAAAGGTACTCCATGGCGGCTCGGCGGGGCAATGACAACGCTCAGATTACCGTGCCGTTAAGCGTCCAACGAAATAGCTGTTCAAACGGGCACCGGCAGGAGTAGAAAGGCCGTGCTGCATTGATTCATTTTGTTCGAGCTTTATTCCCGGAGTCTAAAAATGCTTTCATTCCTCGATCGCGAACGTTCGATCGCGCCCCCAGGCTACAGCCGCTGGCTGGTCCCGCCGGCCGCACTAGCCATTCACCTCGCCATCGGCCAGGTATACGCGTTTTCGGTCTTCAAGACCCCGCTCGTCGCCTACTTCAAACCCTTCGTCGATCCCAACAACCTGAACAAGGACATCGGCTACATCTTTTCGGTCGCCATTGCCTTCCTCGGCATCTCGGCCGCGCTGTTCGGCGCCTGGCTGGAGCACGCCGGGCCGCGCCGCGCCATGTTCTACGCGGCCTGCTGCTTTGGCGCCGGCTTCCTCATCGCGGGCGCGGGCGTCGCCAGCCACCAGCTGCTGCTGGTCTATCTCGGCTATGGCGTGGTCGGCGGCGTCGGCCTCGGCCTGGGCTACATCTCGCCCGTCTCCACGCTCATCAAGTGGTTCCCCGATCGCCCCGGCCTCGCCACCGGCCTCGCCATCATGGGGTTCGGCGGCGGCGCCATGATCGGCAGCCCGCTGGGCAACCAGCTCATGGCCCACTTTAAAGCCGCCGGCCACCCCGCCAATCCCATCACGCCCACCTTCATCACCATGGGCCTGCTCTACTTCATCTTCATGATGTTCGGCGTCTTCACCATCCGCGTGCCGCGCGAGGGCTGGAAGCCGGAAGGCTGGTCCGGCGCCAATAAGGTCTCGGCGCTCATCTCCACCAACAACGTCGCCGTCGAGCAGGCTTGGAAGACGCCCCAGTTCGTGCTGCTCTGGATCATCCTGTTCTGCAACGTCACCGCCGGCATCGGCATCCTGGAGCAGGCCTCGCCCATGATCCAGGACTTTTTCCGCGGCCACATCAGCGCCATCGCCGCCGGTGGATTCGTCGGCCTGCTCAGCATCTTCAATATGGCCGGCCGCTTCTTCTGGGCCTCCACCTCGGACTACCTCGGCCGCAAGGCAACCTACTTCGTCTTCTTCGTCCTGGGCGCCGTGCTGTTCTTCTCCCTGCCCCTCACCCGCGGCGATCATCTCAACTCAGTGCCGCTCTTCGTCGTCATCGCGCTGGTCATCATCTCCATGTACGGCGGCGGTTTCGCCACCATTCCCGCGTACCTCAAAGACCTCTTCGGCGGCTACAACGTCTCGGCCATCCACGGCCGGCTGCTCACTGCCTGGTCCACCGCCGGCATCGTCGGACCGCTCATCGTCAACGGCATCCTTGACCACTACGTCGCCAACCACCTGAACAAGCAGGACGCCTATCCGCTCATCCTGCACATCATGTGCGGCCTGCTCGTCGTCGGCTTCGTGGCCAACCTGCTGGTCCGTCCCGTGGCAGCGAAATACTGGATGACCGACCAGACCCTGGTGCCCGTCGGCGCAGCACATTGAACCCAGCAAGACACGCAACAGACAGGAGCAGTCATGCCGGACAAGGAACTCAAGAGATCTTCGCCTGCGGCGATCGCCGTCGCATGGGTCATCGTTGTGCTGCCCGCAGCCTGGGGCTTGAACTACACCGTCGCGAGCGCGCTCAAGATCTTCAGCAAGGCGCCGCCCGCCCCGCTCTCCGCACCCGCCTCGCCTGCACCCGCCGTACCCGCCTCGCCCGCACTCGCCCAACCGCCCCGGTAGCTTGCCCGCGCCAAGCCGCCCTGCACCCACGTGCTAAGCTGACCGGGTGAACTTCACCGCCGCTGCACTGATCGGCTTTTTCCTGGGGTTCGCCTTTGGCGTAGGCTGCGCGCTGGCGGTTCTGTTTTCCATCTACATGGGCGGCTACCGCGCCGCGCTCCGCGATACACGCCTGCCCTCGCCCCCGCAGCGGCTCACCCGCGCACTGATGAAGCTCGACTCCCGCACCGAAGGCTGAGGCTACGATCCGGCCTTGTCCCCCGCCGGCAGGCGCTCCTCCAGCTCCCGCCGCAGGTACGCCACATCCTCCGTCAGCTTGCGCATGGTGGCCAGCAGCTCCGACACCTCCTGCTCGTTGAACGACGGGCTCTTGGCCTCGATATAGAACGTGCCGTTCGGCTCCAGCACGCACTTGGCCACCTCCTCAAAGGTGTTGAAGCTCTGCTTGTGCAGCACGGCGAGCAGCTCCGCTTCGCTGAGCGCCTCCTTCTTCAGCGCGTCATGATCGATCTTGCCGTTCACAATCAACGTGGAGGCGCTGCCCTCGAGCGCCTGGTTCAGCCGCGGCATCTTGTAGAGCGTCCGGCTCAGCGCCCAGTTGATCGTCAGCAGCGAGAGCGCTCCGATCACTCCGCCCGACACCGAGTTGTCGTCGCCGATCATCGCGTTCTGCACCGTATTTGAGAGGCTCAGCAGCACCACCAGGTCGAACGGGTTCAGCTGCGCCAGCTCGCGCTTGCCGAACAGGCGCAGAAAGCCGACCAGCGCCACGTATACCAGCATCGGACGGAGAATCTTTTCGAGAATCGGCAACTGCAGGTGGAACATGCTCTGAAACACGTGCGCCTCCGTGGGTCTTCCTCAGCTTCCGCCATGGAGCTTCTGGTGCCACACCCAGGCGCTGCGGATGATGTCGTCCAGCTCCGTATGTTGCGGCTTCCAGCCCAGGTCCCGGCTGATCGCCGCGGAGCTCGCCACCAGCACCGCCGGGTCGCCCGGCCGCCGCGGCTGCATCTCCACCGGCACCGCGTGCCCCGTCACCCGGCGCACCGATTCGATCACCTGCAGCACGCTGAAGCCGGTACCGTCGCCGATGTTGTAGATCAGGTAGCCCCGCTTGCCCGGCACGGGCCCGGCACTCAGCGCGTTCAGCGCCAGCATGTGCGCGTGGCCCAGGTCCTCCACGTGGATGTAGTCGCGGATGCACGTGCCGTCGGGCGTCGGATAATCCTGCCCGTAGATGCGGATGTTGGCGCGCCGGCCCGCGGCCACGTCCAGCACCAGCGGAATCAGGTGCGATTCAGGCTCGTGGTTCTCGCCGTAATCCTCGAGCGCGCCTGCCACGTTGAAGTAGCGCAGCGCGGCGAAGCGCAGCCCATGCGCCTCGCTCATCCAGCGCATCATCGACTCCGACAGCAACTTGCTCTCGCCGTATGGGTTTGTAGGGGCAAGCCGAGCTGTCTCCAGGATCGGCGTGCTCTCCGGTTCTCCGTAGCAGGCCGCCGAGGAGCTGAAGACAACGCGGTTGTGTCCCGTGGCAAGCATCGCTTCCAGCAGCGTCAAGGTGCCCGCCGTGTTATTGCGGAAGTATTGCTCCGGCACCTTCATCGATTCGCCCGCTTCAATCAGCGCCGCAAAGTGCATCACGCCGTCGAACCTGCCAGCCGCAAGCGTCTTCTCGAGCAGCGCCCGGTCGCTCAGGTCGCCCTCCACCACCGTCGCTCCCGCTGCCACCGTCGTCCGCCGGCTATGGCAGAAGTTGTCGAACACCGTTACCTCGTGCCCGGCACTGAGCAGCATCCGGCTTACCGATCCGCCGATGTACCCTGCTCCGCCCGTGACTAGAATTCGCATTTGCCTCCTTCGGTGCCCGGAACTGAAACTTCCCGCGCAACCCCTGCAACAAAAGTACCAGTGCTGCCCTGGTTAGCCTCTGGCACACTTGTTTGTGTTACTTTAGTTTCGCCCATGAGGGGCCGGAGAACAGCAAAAGGCATCCCGGCACATGTTACGGAGAGGTGAGAAAACTCACACGAACCCCCGTACCCCTTGGTATCGCGCTTGCATGACTGTATCCTTAAGGATGAGTTACTCCCGGAACCCCGGGGGTTATCCCGAAGTTCAGCCGAGTACGTCGAGCTTCGAACCTTGCGCACAGCGTCGGTGGAGATTCGGTTCCCGCGACTCTCCGACCCAACCATATACCTGTCGCCTCCTCTCACCGAGGCCCTTATAAAGGACCTGTTTCATGGCCAAGCCCCTTCGCAGCGAAGACCCCAACCCGAAAGACCTGCAGTTCAAGCATTTTGGCGTCTTGAATGCCGGCAGCCAAAGCAAGAGCTCGCTCTTCACGTCCATCACGGTCAATGTGATCCTGGCCTTGATCGTGCTGATCATCGGTGCGGCCGCGAAGAAGACCATCGACAACCGCGCCAAGCAGATCACGCTGGTCGTGCCGCTCAAGGAGAAGCCCCCTGAGCCCATCAAGCCCAAGATCATCCCACCCAAGATCGTTCCGCCCAAGCCCGTGGTCAAACCGCCCGAGCCCAAGATCGTTCTGCCCGAGGTCAAGGTCGTCGAGCCGCCCAAGGTGATGCCCGTCATGCCGCCCAAGCCGCTGCCGGTGGTTACCCCGGCGCCGCCCAAGATGGTCGTAGCCGCCGCCGCGCCGAAGCCGGTCGCCGTCAACCTCGCGCAGTCCGCCTCGGTTGTCAATCACGACGCGCATCCCACCGAGGTCGCGCTCGGCCATCCCGATAACCCCATCCATCCCACCAACGCGCCCGGCGTCATGGCCACCAACCTCGGCCAGAAGGGCGTGGGCGGCATGCCCGCCACCAACACCGGCGGCGGCCCCAACTCCACCAAGGTCTCGCTCGGCTCCGGCCAGCCCGGCGGCAGCCTCAGCGGCACCGGCGCCCGCGCCGTCACCGGCGTCAAGCTCGGCGGCGTCACCGGCGGCACCGGAACCACCCCCGGCAACGGCCTCGGCAGCCAGCCGCGCACCGTCTCGCTCGCCGCCGCCGCGCCTCCGCCTCCACCCACCACGCAGGTCACCCACGCCGCCGTCCGCACCGCTCCGCAGGTGCTCTTCAAGCCCAAGCCGGTCTACACCGCCGAGGCCACCGCCAAGCACCTCGAAGGCACCGTCAGCGTGCGCATCCGGGTCTCCTCCACCGGTGCCGTCACCGTGCTCGGCGTCTCCAGCGGACTCGGCTCCGGGCTCGACGAATCCGCACTCCGCGCCGCGCAGGGCATCCGCTTCAAGCCCGCGGTCGACGCCTCCGGCAACCCCATCGACTGGGAAGGCGTGGTCAACATCATCTTTCAGATGGCCTAGAATTGGAGTTTGGCGCAGGGTGAACATTTCGATTCCGGTGTCAGGTTCTCCTCACCAGCATCGTCTAACCAATGACTTCCAGCCTGAAAGGCCTTGCCGTTCGGAGCCGTAACCTCACAGGAGCTTGTACAACATGATCTTAAGGAAGCACATCACTGCCGGGCTCACGCTGGCACTTCTCGCCGCCAGCGCCCTGCCGGGCCACGCAGCCATTCCCATCTTCGGCAGCAAGAAAAAGGAAGTGCCGGCCGGGAAGAAACTGACTCCGGCCCAGAGCGCGCTGATCGACAAGGCCCTCGTCCGCGAGCAGGAGGTCATCAAGGTCGTCAAGGAGCGCGCGCCGCTGGTCGAGACCTACATCCAGAACATGAAGCCCGACCCCGTCATGCGCCAGGTCCCCGAGTCCGACCAGCACTTCCTCGGGCGCGTCGAGTTCGGCAAGGTCATCGGCGACAGCCAGTTCCAGGAAGGTCCCAAGGTCGGCGAGAAGAAGGGCAAGCTCAGCTTCTTCAAGAACTCGGCCGGCTTCCTCTCCGGCCTCGGCGGCTCGCTGCACCTGCAGTTCCAGCCGGATGGCTTCGTGCGCATGATCCTGATCGACTCCACCGGCGGCTTCGATCGGCAGCACTATAACTTCTACTTCGTCCGCAACGATTTTCTCGGCACCATCCCCACCGCCGTCTTCGACGTACAGCCCGTCAAGGGCGATGCCGGACGCTTCTTCGGCCGCATCTGGGTCGAAACCGGCAACGGCAACATCGTGCGCTACAACGGCGACCTCGCCGGCTCCGAGAAGGACTACCACGAGTTCTTCCACTTCGACAGCTGGCGCACCAACGTGCAGCCCAACCTCTGGCTGCCCACCAGCTTCTACGTGGAGGAGAGCGACCCCAAGAGCCAGACCAGCACGCTCAAGTTCAAGGCCATCAACCACGTCTGGGGCTACGTGCTCAAAGTTCCCGTGGCCACAGCCGAAAACACCTCGGTCGAGGTCGTAGGCACCACCGACGTCTCGCAGGATGCGCAGGACGTCAGCCCGCTCGGCGCGCAGCGCGCCTTCGTCAAGCAGGCTGAGGACAACGTCGTGGAGCGGCTCTTCCAGGCCGGCCTGCTCGACGCGCCCAGCGACTTCGACCACACCCTCGAGGCGCTCGCCAACAACATCCTCGCCTACAACAACATCGCCGTCTCGAGCCCCATCCGCGTCCGCACCCTGCTCACCGAGCCGCTCGAATCGCTCGCCGTCGGCAACACCATCATCCTCTCGAAGAGCCTCATCGACACCACCGCCGTCGTCACCAGCGATGGCCAGCAGCAGGAAGGAAATCTCGACGCGCTGCTCGCCTTCCAGCTCGCCCACATCATCGTCGGGCACCGCCTGGACACCAAATACGCCTTCAACGACCGCCTGCTCTTCCCCGACAACTCGGCCTTCAAGCGCATCCCCATGCACCACACGGACGCCGATAACACCGAGGCCGCCAAGAAGGCAGTTGAGCTCCTGAACGCCAAGGAACTCGCCGATAAGCAGCAGTACTTTGGCCTCTACCTGCAGCAGCTGCAGGCCCGCATCAAGGGTCTGCGCGCGCTCAACGAGCCCATGATCGGCGACGGCCTCGTCAAGAGCGACACCGACCAGACCTTCTGGCTCGCCGCGCTCATGCCCAAGGGCGAAAAGCTGGACGTCAAGAACCTCAAGCAGCAGGCCGCCGTGCCGCTCTCGAGCTTCCTCCGCTTTGACCCCTGGACTGACCAGGTGGTCACCATGCACACCTCCTTCGAGCCCATCCTGAGCGCCAGCGACAAGATGCCGTTCGAGGTCTCGCCCGTCTACCTGAAACTTTCCTACTACAAACCGCCTGCCGCACCCGCAGCCCCCGCGGCCGGCGCCACAACTGACCAGGCCGCTCCGGCCGCCGCGCCCGACCCCAGCGCTACACCGGGCGCCACCCCAGCCACGGCGCCGCCGGCCACAACTCCGGCCGCCACACCGGGAACGACCCCCGGCACCACCCCGCCACCCGCGGACGCACCGCCGGCCAGCCGCTAAACTAACTCACCCACAGGGGCAGGCTACGACCTGCCCCGGGGTTCTTTCCTGCATCACGGGCTTCCCCCCGCCCTGGGGGTTGCAGCACTCGATTGTCCCTTGGAGCACTCCCGCATGCGGTCTTCCACTGCCTTTGCTTCCCTTGCCCTCTTCCTCTTCGTCGCCCCCCGCAGCCATAGCCAGGACATCGCCGCAGGAAGCCGCTCCACTCGCCTGCAGGCCGGCGCCGGCGCCATGTACCTCAAGACCGACTACGCCCCCGACGCCAATCAAGGCGTCGCCTTCTGGGCCGATCTCGACCTCCGCCGCTACCTCGGCCTCGAAGTGGAAGGCCGGCTCGGCGGCATCGTCTCCCCCGGCGATATCGGCGAAAACTCCTGGCTGCTCGGTCCCCGCCTCATCTATCGACGTCACCCCGTCGCGCTCTACGCCAAGCTCATGCTGGGCCGCGCCAAAATCACCAACCAGCTGCTGAATCAGTCGTCGACTTTCAACGTCTATGGCTTTGGAGGAGGCTTGGAGTATAAAGTAACTCCCAAGCTGAATATTCGCCTCGCTGATGTGGAACTCCAACGCTGGCCAGACTTTCAGCCCAACTCGCTTTCGCCGCTCGCCATCACCGTTGGCATGTCCTACGTCGTTCGATAGATCCCCCGCCGAGGCGCGCTCCTCGAGCACAGGAGACGCTGCTTTGCTGAACCGATTTCTCATCTCTCTCTGTCTCGGCGCCTTCTTCGTACCTCCCGCTCTGCACGCCCAGTCCCGTCCCACCGCCTCCCGCCGTGCCGACCTGCAGGTGGGCGGCGGCTACGTCTACGACGAATCCGGCTACAACCCCTCCGCCCTCCGTGGCTTCGCCATCTACACCACGCTCGACCTCACCAACCACCTCGGCGGCGAGTTCGTCTTCCACCAGGCAGACTCCTCCAAGGGCGACCAGGTCTACGAGCGCACCTACGAGATCGGTCCGCGCTACCACCTCACCTACGGCCGCTTCGAGCCCTACGTCAAAGCCATGTACGGCCGCGGCGTCTTCAACTTTCCCAACGGCGTCGCCAACCTGGCCTACAACATGTTCTCCGGCGGCGTGGGCGCCGACGTTCACGTCCTGCCCTACCTCAACTTTCGCGTCGATTACGAATACCAGGACTGGCTCAGCTTCCCTCCCACCGGCCTCAATCCGCAGCTCGTCACCATCGGGTTCGCCTACCACTTCCCCGGCGGACTCTCGCGCGGCCGCCACTACGGCAAGTGATCAAGCGCCAGGCTAAACGCAATCGTGCTGACCACCAAGCCCTTGCTTGTCGTTCCCGAAGCAAATCTGCTATCGCCTTAACGAGAAAAGCCGTCCTCTCCGGCGGAGAAAACGGCTCATCCACCACAAATCGTCTTAGAAGTGGTACGCCACGCCGATCGCCGGCATATTCACCCACTCATACCGGTTGGTCTTGAACACGTCGCCCGGCAGCTTGAAGTCCGGCGCCTTCACCAGCAGCCCGCGATACTCCGCGCGCACGTCGAAGCTGGGGCTGATCTCATACGCGAGCCCCCCGCCAAACAGCCCGCCGATCGTCGTATTCTGCTTCGCATCCAGCGTATACGTGCCGTTCTGGATGGGCGTGAAGACGATCCCGCCGATGCCTGCCTCCACGAACGGGTTATAGTTTTTGAACGTCAGCCCGTACACGTAGGCCGCCGAGATCTCCTGCTGCCGCGTGTGGATCGGGTTCCGCGTCGTATTCCCGCAGCACTGAAAATACAGGGTGTTCTGCGCCCACGAATAATTCAGCTCCAGCGCACTGTGCGGCGTCAGGAGATAGCGATAGCTGGCCAGAATCCCGCCCGTCTTGGTTTGGTTCGTGATGAAGACGCCGCCCGCGCCGTTGACCCGCATCCCCAACAGACCGTAGCCGCTGATGCTGACGTCCTGCCGGCTCTCCTGTGCAAAACCCGCGGCAGCTGACAACATCAGTACGCCCAACAAGATCGTCTTCTTCATTCTTTCTCAAACCCTCTCAAAGTCACGCGATGCACCGTTAGACTCCGCCTCCTACCGTTGGGTGCGACACCATTCCAAAATCCAGATGGCAGGTTTTCTATGGCAGGAGCGAACTGCAACTCGCTCTAGGCAATTGTACCCGCTCGCTCACCCGCCGGTCGCCGCGCACGCAAAAAGGCCGAAGCGCAAATTTCACGCTCCGGCCCCATGCCATGCCTTGCCGCGGCGCTGCTGTAAGCCGTTACAGAGTCGCCGGCGGCGGCGGCGGTGGCGGTGGCGGTCCACCATTACCGCCTCCGCCGTTCTCGCGCCGTTCGCGCTGCTGCGCCATCATCGCGTCGTACTTGGTCTTCTGATCGTCGGTCAGCGTCGCCTTGATCTTGGCCTGCTCCGCGTCGCGCATCGCCATCATCTTCGTCCGGCGATCCGGTCCGGTCACCGTCGTATCGTCGCGCAGCGCCATCATCTGCTTGCGGCCGTCCGCCTGGATCGCCTTGATCGCCGACACCTGGTCCGGCGTCAGGTTCAGCTGCCTGGTCATCATCGCCAGCTGCCGCTCCTGCTGCTCCGGCCCGCCCATGCCGCCGCGGCCCAGACCACCTGGTCCGCCCTGCCCGGGAGGCGGTCCCGCCGGCGGAGTATCCTGCGCCATCATCGCCGTCGTGCCCAGCGCCGCCGTACACAGCGCCAGAACTGCCACCCGCACTGCGGATAGACCATGCATCGTGTTGAGCTTCATAAAAGAACTCGCTTTCCTTGTGAATCTTCCGGAGGTGCTGGCTCCGGGCGGTGGTTCTACCGAGTACAGACGTGATCCGCCCGGAAATGTTCCCGAATCCTCAAAGAATTAACCCGCCGGCCGATACGCATACGGATCGCCGTGCGCCGCCGAGTACGCTTCCACCACCTTCAAAAACGCCAGCGCCGCATGCGAGAGACTCGCCTGCCGCCGGAACACCAGCCGCAGCCTGCGCTCGATCTGCAGCTCCTTGATCCGCACCTGCACCAGCGCGCCGCTGGCCAGCTCATTCTTCACCGTCAGCCCCGGCACCAGCGCCACGCCGTTGCCCATCTCCACAAACCGCTTGATCGCCTCGATCGACGGCAGCTCCACTCCCATGTTCAGCGGCGTCTTGTACCGGCGAAACGTCTGGATCACCTTCTGCCGCTGCGGCGACGGAATATTGTGCGCGATAAAGTTCAGCGCGCCCAGCTGCCGGATCGAGACCTCGCCCGCCCGCGCCAGCCCATGCCGCGGATTCACCACCAGGCTCAGCTCATCGCGATACACCATCACCGACTGCACCTGCGGATCTTCCGGCTTGAACGACAGCACGCCGATCTCCACCGAGTGCATCAGCACCTCGTCCGGAATCCGGCTCGCCAGCGCCCGCTGCACCGCCACCTTGATCTCCGGATTCTGCCGCCGGTACTCATCCAGCAGCGGCAGCAGGTACAGGCAGGTGTATTCGTTGGCCGCCAGGTTCAGCCGTCCGCGATGCAGCGCCCGCAGATCGCTCAGCGCGCCGGCCGCCTCGCCGCGCAGGTTCAGCAGCTTCAGCGCGTACTCCCGCAGCACCTCGCCCGCGTCCGTCAGCGTGCCGTCCCGCGACGAGCGCTCCAGCAGCACCTCGCCCAGCTCCGCTTCCAGCTTGGCCACAGCCTGGCTCACCGCCGACTGCGTCCGGTGCAGCCGCGTCGCCGCCCGCGAGAAGCTGCGCTCCTCCGCCACCGCCAGAAATGTCTCAAGCTGAAAGAGATCCATGTCCCTTCACCACGTCCGTTCGTGCCCGCAGGCGCCTGCGCCTTCAAGTATCATGCTTGTTATTCGCGTCCGGGCCGCTTGGCGCGTTCGCGGCATCGCCACTATGCCAATTAGATTTCATAATACTGATCCCCTTCATCATAAGCATCTATTATGATGAGCAAGTTGAAATCATCATCGAACACGTATCTGCTATGACTGCCAATCGAGATCAAATCGTCTTCTTCGACACCACCCTCCGCGACGGCGAGCAGAGCCCCGGCTGCACCATGCACCACGAAGAGAAGCTGCGCATGGCGCATCAACTTGCCGCGCTCGGCGTGGACGTCCTCGAGGCCGGCTTCGCCATCGCCTCCGCCGGCGACCTGGACAGCATCCGCGCCATCAGCCGCGAGGTCCGCGGCCCGCGCATCGCCTCGCTCGCCCGCTGCAAGCGCGAGGACATCGAAGCCGCCGCGCGCGCCGTCGAACCCGCGCCCGTCAATCGCATTCACGTCTTCCTCGCCAGCTCCGACCTGCACCTCGAAGCCAAGCTCAAGATCACCCGCCAGCAGGCGCTCGAACAGGTTGCAGAGTCCGTCGCGCTGGCCTGCACCTACTCCGGCAACGTCGAGTTCTCCGCCGAAGACGCCACCCGCTCCGACCCCGGCTTCCTCCGCCAGATCGTCACCGTCGCCGTGCAGGCCGGAGCCTCCACCATCAACCTGCCCGACACCGTCGGCTACACCACGCCCGACGAGTACAAGGCGCTCTTCCAGCGCATGGCCCGCGAGATCCCCGGCACCGCCGGCATCGTCTTCTCCACCCACTGCCACAACGATCTCGGCATGGCCGTCGCCAATTCGCTGGCCGGCATCGAAGGCGGCGCACGCCAGGTCGAGTGCACCATCAACGGCATCGGTGAGCGCGCCGGCAACGCCGCACTGGAGGAGATCGCCGCCGCCCTCGCCACCCGCCGCGACAAGTTCCCGTACACCAGCCGCATCCGCATGCCGCAGCTCTACCCCACCAGCCGCCTGCTCGCAGAGCTCATCAGCTTCGGCTGCTCGCCCAACAAGGCCGTCGTTGGCGCCAATGCCTTCGCGCACGAGTCCGGCATCCATCAGCACGGCGTCCTCGCCAATCCGCTCACCTACGAGATCATGACGCCCGAGTCCGTCGGCGTGCCCGCCACCAACCTCGTCCTCGGCAAACATAGCGGGCGCCGCCTGCTCGAGCAGCGCCTCGCCGACCTCGGCCACCCGCTCACCCGCACCCAGCTCGACGAGGTCTACCAGCGCTTCACCGCGCTCGCCGACCGCAAGAAATCCATCTACGACCAGGACCTCATCAGCCTGCTGCAACCGGAAAAAGGCGTCGCCGTAGCGGCTCACTGAGTCCAACCAAGGAAGAGAGCCAATGCTGCTTAGAATCACAGTCCTCGCCGGCGACGGCATCGGCCCCGAGGTCACCGGCGAAGCCGTCAAGATCCTCTCGGCCGTCGCTGAGCTCGGCGGCCACGACTTCGTCTTCTCCCCCGCTCTCATCGGCGGCGTCGCCATCACCGCGACCGGCTCACCCCTGCCCCAGGCCACCATCGATCGTTGCCTCGACTCCGACGCCGTCCTGCTCGGCGCCGTGGGCGACAACAAGTTCAACTCGCTCACCCCCGACAAGCGCCCCGAAGCCGGCCTGCTCAAGATCCGCCAGGCGCTCGGCGGCTTCGCCAACCTGCGTCCCTCTGTCGCCTACGCCGCGCTCAGCTCCAACTCGCCCCTGCGGCCGGAGGTCACCAAGGACGCCGACATCCTCTTCGTGCGCGAGCTGCTCGGCGGCCTCTACTTCGGCGCGCCGCGCTGGTGGGATCGCGACACCGGCGAGGCCGTCAACACCATGCGCTACACCAGGCCCGAGATCGCCCGCGTCGCGCGCATCGCCTTCGAGCTCGCCGGCCGCCGCCGCAACAAGGTCACCAGCGTCGACAAGGCCAACGTCCTCGAGGTCTCGCAGCTCTGGCGCGCCGTCGTCACCGAGGTCGCCGCCGATTATTCCGGCGTCACCCTTGAGCACCAGCTCGTCGACTCCATGGCCATGCACCTCATGAACACCCCGCGCAACTTCGACGTGGTGCTCACCGAAAACCTTTTCGGCGACATCCTCTCCGACGAGGCCGCCGTCATCACCGGCTCGCTCGGCATGCTGCCCTCCGCCACCATCGGCGGCACCGTCAACCTCTACGAGCCCGTGCACGGGTCTGCTCCGGATATTGCGGGCACCGGCAAGGCAAATCCCCTCGGCGCCATCCTCACCGCCGCCATGGTGCTGCGCCACTCCGCCCACCTCGAGTCTGAAGCCGCTGCCGTCGAGGCCGCTGTCCAGGACGTGCTCGCCCAGGGACATCGCACCGCCGACCTCGCCCGCGCCTCAGACAGCCGCAGCCCAGACACCCGCGACGCCATCGTCTCCACCACCCAGATGGGCAAGCTCGTCCACCAGGCGCTCACCGAGGCCATCGACCGCCGCCAGAGCATGCACGCCGTCTAACCACCATGTCTTTCTCCGCCTCAACCCGCTACCTGCTGGTCACCCTCGCCGTCCTCACGGCGTCCGCCATCCAGCTCGTGCGCGGCTACCGGCCGCTCATCGTCATCCTCGGCGGCGCCCTGTTTCTGCTCTTCGGCAACCTCGCCATGTATCTCGCCGGCTCCAAGGAACGCGCCCTCCGCCGCCAGCGCAAGCGCGACTACTACGCAGGCCAGTCATGAAGCCATTTCGTCTCAACTCGAAGCCGGGTGCCCCACATCTCGCCTCTGAGATGTGGGCTTGGGCTGCCGCACGAACCCTCGCCGCATCTCTCGCCCTGCTTGCCTGTGCCCTCCCCGCGCGCGCGCAGTTGCTGGGCGAACCGCCCATCCCGCCCCGCGACACCAAGAAATCCAAGCAGCGTCCCGCCGACCTCGAGTGGCTCTGGCAGTACTCGCCGCCGCCCGCCGAAGGCCGCGAGCACGAGCTCATCCAGGACACCCACTTCCGCGACTTCCTCGAGCAGTACTTCACCGCCCCGCAATCCTTCTGGGGCCCCAACGCCGACGACCCCAAGGGCGTCGCCCGCAAGTCCCTCGCCGACACCGTATACGACTTCCTCGCCATCCCCGGCCAGGTCATCGCCGACGATAACCGCTACATCACCGCCACCGGCCAAGTCTTCCGCTTCCGCACCTCGCGCGGCCTCATCTTCGCCGACCTCAACTCCAAGGACCCGCTCGTCGTCTTCGCCGCCATCGACTGGATCCGCGCCTCCCGCCCCACCACCGACCCCGCCGCCGAATACACCCTCTGGATCTTCCCCAACAAGCCGCTCTTTGAAAAGCCGCTGCCCGGCTCCGGCGACAACTCCGCCCACCTGCCCCCGCCGCTCTATCGCTCCATCACCCGCTGGATGGCCCAGCCGCTCCCCGGCACCGGCATCGTCCAGAAGATCACCGCCGCCATCCTCGTCGACCCCGACGGCGCCCCGCACCAGGTCCCCGTCCCCACCGCCGCCGCCAGCCCCACCAACGAAGGCCCCACGCTCCCCCGCCGCCCGCCCTCATGACCCGCGTCTTCTCAGCGTCCGTCATCCTGAGCGAAGGCCATCGCGGCATCATCGCGATAGCCGAAGTCGAAGGACCCCGAAACCACTCGCATCACCCTGATACTCCGAACCGTTCAACCCCGTAAGCGAGCCACAACATGACCCCATCCACCACACCCCGCACCCTCTTCGAAAAAGTCTGGCAACAGCACATCGTCGTCGAGCCCGCCAACGAACCCACCATCCTCTACATCGACCTCCACCTCATCCACGAGGTCACCAGTCCCCAGGCCTTCGACGGCCTGCGCATGACCGGCCGTCGCCTCCGCCGCCCCGACCGCACCGTCGCCACCGTCGACCACAACGTCCCCACCTCATCTGTGCAGGACCGGTTACATATCGTCGACCAGATCGCCTCCGCCCAGATCGAGGCCCTGCGCCGCAACTGCGTCGAGTTCGGCGTCGAGCTCTACGACGTGCAATCGCCGGAGCAGGGAATCGTCCACATCATCGGCCCTGAGCTCGGCCTCACCAAGCCCGGCATGACCATCGTCTGCGGCGACTCCCACACCAGCACCCACGGAGCCTTCGGCGCGCTCGCCTTCGGCATCGGCACCAGCGAGGTCGAGCACGTCATGGCCACCCAGACCCTCCCCCAGGACAAGCCCAAAACCTTCCGCATCTCGGTCGAAGGCGACCTGCCCCTCGGCGTTACCGCCAAGGACATCGTGCTGCACATCATCGGCCAGATCGGCACCGCCGGCGCCACCGGCTACGTCGTCGAATACGCCGGCTCCGCCATCCGCGCGCTCTCCATGGAAGGCCGCATGACCATCTGCAACATGAGCATCGAAGCCGGTGCCCGCGCCGGCATGATCGCCCCCGACGCCACCACCTTCGCCTACCTCAAAGGCCGCCGCTTTTCGCCATCAACCCTGAGCCACGACGGGCAGCCCGCAGCTTGGAACGAGGCCGTCGCCCACTGGTCCACGCTCGCCACCGACGAAGGCGCCACCTTCAACCGCGAGCTCCACATCGACGCCGCCACCCTCTCGCCCACCGTCACCTGGGGCACCAGCCCCGGCATGGTCACCGGCATCGACTCCACCGTCCCCGCCCTGCCGCCGGGCGCCAGCGAGGCCGACCGCAACAACTTTCATCGCGCCCTCGAATACATGAACCTCAAGGCCGGCATGCCCATGCAGGAAATTGCTGTCGACCGCGTCTTCATCGGCTCCTGCACCAACGCCCGCATTGAAGACCTTCGCGCCGCCGCCGCCCTCGTCCGCGGCTACCACGTGGCCACATCGGTCCGCGCCATGGTCGTCCCCGGCTCGCAATCCGTCAAAGCCCAGGCCGAAGAGGAGGGCCTCGACCGGGTCTTTACCACCGCCGGCTTCGACTGGCGCGAGCCCGGCTGCAGCATGTGTCTCGGTATGAACCCCGACATCCTCGAGCCCGGCGAGCGCTGCGCCTCAACCAGCAACCGCAACTTCGAAGGCCGCCAGGGCCGCGGCGGCCGCACCCATCTGGTCTCGCCCGTCATGGCCGCCGCCGCCGCCATCACCGGCCACCTCACCGACGTCCGCACCTGGAAGTTCAAGGAAGCCTCATAGCCCTCTGTTCGTCTGCCATCCCGCAGAGATTTGCTTTTAGCTTTTTCTTCAGGTCTCTACTTCGCCTTAGCTTCAGCTGTCCTGTTGCCCTCGTCGTTGCTCCTGCTGTTGTTCTTGCCATTACTGTTGCCCTTGCCGTTGCCTGAAGGTACCCCAAGGATTCAGCCTTGGGTCTCCCATTCGCCCCAAAAAGCAAGGGGCTTTAGCCTCTGGGGTATGCACTCCCATCCCAGCCACCAACGCCATGAGGACCCCATGCAGCCCATCAACATCCTCACCTCCATCGCCGTCCCACTCGACATCTCCAACATCGACACCGACCAGATCATCCCCAAGCAGTTCCTCAAGCGCATCGAGCGCACCGGCTACGGCGAGTTCCTCTTCTTCGACTGGCGCCGCATCCAGGATGGCCCCGACGCCGGCCAGCCCAACCCCGACTTCGCCCTCAACCAGCCCCGCTGCGCCGGAGCCAAAATCCTCATCGCCGGCAAGAACTTCGGCTGTGGCTCCTCCCGCGAGCACGCCGCCTGGGCCCTCGCGCAGTTCGGCTTCCTCGCCGTCATCGCCCCCAGCTTCGCAGACATCTTCTTTTCCAACGCCGGCAAGAACGGCATGATCCTCGTCCGCCTCTCCGAAGCCGACGTCAACACGCTCACCCAGCGCAGCCTGCGCAACCCCGCCCACACCCTCACCATCTCGCTCGAGGCCCAAACCGTCACCGACGACGAAGGCTTCGCCGCCACCTTCGAGATCGATCCCTTCCGCAAATACTGCCTCCTCAACGGCCTCGACGACATCGGCCTCACCCTCCGCCACCAGTCCGACCTCGACGCCTACGAAGCCGCTCACGACCAAGCCTTCTGGCTCACACCCCGCGCCTCGGCAATCACTGCTTAAACACCCGAAGCCACGTTCTAAGCGCTGAAGGCGCGCCATATAACAGCCTGGGCCGAAGGCCTGGGTAACCGGCTTCTAACGAAAGAGCCCTCATGAGCACCCCCGGCAAGACCCACTCGAACGCCCTCACCGAAGGCCCCTCCCGCGCCGCCGCCCGCTCCTACCTGCGCGGCGTCGGCTTCTCGAAAGACGACCTCCACAAACCCATCATCGGCGTCGCCAATACCTGGACCGAGATCGGCCCCTGCAACTTCCACCTCCGCGACGTCGCCGCCGCCGTCAAGCAGGGCATCCGCGACGCCGGCGGCACCCCCATGGAGTTCAACACCGTCACCATCTCCGACGGCATCACCATGGGTACCGAAGGCATGAAAGCTTCGCTCATCTCCCGCGAAGTTATCGCCGACTCCATCGAGCTCGTCGCCCGCGGCAACCTCTTCGACGGCATCGTCTGCATCGCCGGCTGCGACAAGAACATGCCCGGCACCATCATGGCCATGGCCCGGCTCGACATCCCCGGCATCATGCTCTACGGCGGCAGCATCGCGCCCGGCCGCCTCGCCCAGCCCGACGGGACCGGCGGGACCAAATTTGTGGATATCACCATCCTCAACGTCTTCGAAGGCATGGGCTCGCACGCCGCCGGCGCCATCTCCGACGAACAGCTCGAAGCCCTCGAAGCCGCCGCCTGCCCCGGCCCCGGAGCCTGCGGAGGCCAGTTCACCGCCAACACCATGGCCATGGCCGGCGAGTTCCTCGGCATCTCCCCGTTCAATCTCACCGGCGTCCCCGCCATGTCCCCTGAAAAATCCCACGCCTCCCGTGAGGCAGGTGCGATGATCATGGACCTCTGCCGCAACGACACACGCCCCTCCAGAATCATCACCCGCCAGTCGCTCGAAAACGCCATCGCCGCCGTCTGCGCCTCGGGCGGCTCCACCAACGCCGTCCTGCACCTCATCGCCATCGCCCGCGAGCTCTCCATCCCGCTCGACATGCACGACTTCGACGCCATCTCCGAGCGCACGCCCTTCATCTGCGACCTCTCCCCCGGCGGCAAATACGTCGCCAAGGATTATCAGGACGCCGGCGGCTCACGCCTCCTCGCCGCCCGCCTCAAGCAGCGCGGCCAGCTCCACGACACCCCCACCGTCAGCGGCCGCACCACCTTCCAGGAGGCCGACGCCGCCGTCGAAACCCCCGGCCAGCCCGTCATCCGCCAGTGGTCCGAGCCCCTCAAACCCACCGGCGGCCTGGTCATCATGAAGGGCAATCTCGCCCCCGAGGGCGCCGTCATCAAGGTCGCCGGCCACGAGCGCATCCACCACACCGGCACCGCCCGCGTCTTCGACTCCGAAGACCTCTGCCACGCCGCTATCGAGTCCGGCCAGATCCAGCCGGGTGACGTGTTGGTCATCCGCTACGAAGGCCCGCGCGGCGGCCCCGGCATGCGCGAGATGCTCGCCGTCACGGCCGCCATCAAGGGCATTCCACAGCTGAGCGACACAGTCGCTCTCTTGACCGATGGCCGTTTCTCCGGCGCCACCCGCGGCCTCATGGCCGGCCACGTCGCCCCCGAAGCCTTCCTCGGCGGCCCCATCGCCCTCGTCCGCGAAGGCGACACCATCACCTTCGACATCCCCGCCCGCACCCTCACCCTCAACGTCCCCGAAAGCGAACTCGCCACCCGCCGCGCCGCCTGGCACCCCCCCGCCCCCCGCTACCAACGCGGCGTCTTCGCCAAATACGCCGCCACCGTAAGCTCCGCCAGCGAAGGAGCCATCACTACATAGTCGCAAAAAGGGCCAACGGCCCGACGACATAACAGCCTAGGCCGAAGGCCTAGGTGAAAAGACTACAAAACCGAGGGCTGAAGGCCCGGCACATACCTTCAGTCCCACACATACCGCTCATCGAAGGTCACATGATACCGCCCATAAAATCCTCGCATCTCCTCCTGGAAATCCTGGCGGACATGGTGCGCCTTCTGTCCGCTAATGTATGCCATCAAATTCCCGAGATGGGCCGGACTAACGGAAAACAAACCATACCCACGCTGCCACGCAAATGCCGTGAAACCCTTCGTCTTCATCCATTGCGAAGAGCTTGTTTTTACCTCGGAAACGACCTTCGCCGCTGCCCGTGTCGCGCTCAACCGCAACGCCAGATGCACATGGTCGGCAACGCCACCAGCGCGGAAACACTCACAATCCAATTGCCGCGCTGTGCCAGCAATATACGCATGAAGATCAGGCATGATCTCTTCCGTAATCGATGGCGATCGACCTTTGGTGCTGAACACAACATGCACGAGATTGAAGTTATGAGTCTGCGGCATGACCGGGATTATATGGCGGGCCTTCAGCCCTCCGTCATCGCTGCTCACTCGACCCTAGGCCTTCGGCCTAGGCTGTTATGTAACGGACCTTCGGTCCTGCCGGCGAGGCGGACATGAGCAAACCCATCCGCGCCCTGACGTTTTTCGTAATCCTATTTGCCTCACTTGCCTGGTGGTGGCAGGGCTGGAACTTCGCCGATCAATATCTCACCGGTGAGTACATCGCCCGGGCAGATGGGCAGTGCAGTACTCTCACGCTAAATCCGGATCATCAATTCCTCCAGCGACTGTGGCATGGGGATCGTTCCACGAGTTTGGTTACAGGAACATGGCACAGAAACGGCGAAGGCGGCCTCGCAATGTCCGGCTCATTCGCTGGTGCTACCCCCGAGGACAAAAGTAAAGGTCTGGCATACGGCATGGTCATTAGCACGTTTGGATTTCACACGATAGGGCTCTACTCCGTACCGTATCGCGAAAATGTATTGCACCTGAGGAGCTGTTCATGAGCAACGAACTTTCAAATCAACACCCCCAACTCACCGGCGCCGAAATCCTCTGGGCCACCCTCGCCGGCGAGGGCACCACCACCATCTTCGGCTACCCCGGCGGCGCCATCCTCCCCATCTACGACGCCCTCCGCAAATTCCCGACCATCCACCACGTCCTCGTCCGCCACGAGCAAGGCGCATCCCACATGGCCGACGGCTACGCCCGCGCCAGTGGCCGCGTCGGCGTCTGCATGGCCACCTCCGGCCCCGGCGCCACCAACCTCGTCACCGGCATCGCCACCGCCATGCTGGACTCCATCCCCGTCATCGCCATCACCGGTCAGGTCTCCTCCAGAGTCCTCGGCTCCGATGCCTTCCAGGAGATCGACATCACCGGCATCACCCTCCCCATCACCAAGCACAACTTCCTCGTCACCCGCGCCGAGGACATCGCCCCCACCGTCCGCCTCGCCTTCCAGATCGCCACCTCCGGCCGTCCCGGCCCCGTCCTCATCGACATTACCAAGGACGCCCAGCAGGCCACCGCGCCCTTCTCCTTCGCCGCCGCCGCGCCCTCCGTCGCTCGCCCCCACCCCATGCTCAAGGCCGAGTCCTCCGCCATCCGCCAGGCCATCGAGCTCATCCGCGCCGCCCGCAAACCCATCATCCTCGCCGGCCACGGCGTCATCCAGTCCGGCGCCGAGGCCGAGGTCATCGCCTTCGCCGAAGCCCTCCAGATCCCCATTGCCTCCACGCTCCTCGGCCTCGGCGCTATTCCCGCCGCGCATCCCCTCTCGCTCGGCATGATGGGCATGCACGGCGAATCCTGGGTCAACCACGCCATCCAGAACGCCGACCTCCTGCTCGCCTTCGGCATGCGCTTCGACGACCGCGTCACCGGCAATCTCGCCAGCTACGCGCCCCACGCCCGCAAGATCCACATCGAGATCGACCCCAGCGAAATCTCCAAAAACGTCCACGCCGACGTCGCTCTCATCGGCGACCTCAAAGCCGTCCTCACCACCCTTCTCCCCCTTCTCGCAACCCCTGTGCCCCATTTATCGCAGTCTCACCGCGATGAGTGGGTTCCAACCTCCCCCTGGCTCCGCGAGATCAACGCCAGCAAAGGCACCGCCGCCGTCCGCGACATCGTCAACCTCCCCGACAACGGCCACCTCTACGCCGCGCACGTCATCAACGACATCTGGCGCGAGGCCGTCGCCGCCGGTAGCGAACACTCCACCATCATCGTCACCGACGTCGGCCAGCACCAGATGTGGGAGGCCCAGTACTTCAAGCACGAAGCCTCCCGCTCGCTCGTCACCTCCGGCGGCCTCGGCACCATGGGCTTCGCGCTGCCCGCCGCCATCGGCGCCAAGGCCGCCTGCCCCGACAAGGACGTCTGGGTCATTGCCGGCGACGGTGGCTTCCAGATGACCGCCGCCGAGCTCTCCACAATCGTTCAGGAACAGTTACATATCAACATCGCCGTCATCAACAACGGCTTCCTCGGCATGGTCCGCCAGTGGCAGGAGACCTTCTACGACAAGAACTACTCCGCCTCCCCCATCCTCAGCCCGGACTTCGTCCTGCTCGCCGCCGCCCACGGCATCCCCGGCGCGCACGTCAGCCGTCGCCCCGACGTCACCTCCACCGTCACCCGCGCGCGTACCTCCGGCTCCGCCTTCCTCATCAACTTTCAGGTCGAGAAAGAAGACGGCGTCTACCCCATGATCGCTCCCGGAGCCGCGCTGCACGAGATGGTGCGCCGCCCCGTCATCGACCCGCTGCTTGAAACCGCCGAGAGCGATTGATGCCCGCAGCCCCTGAACCCGCAGCCCTCAAGCCCACCACCCTCAAGCCCATCTGGATCGGCCGCTTCCACGTCAGCGGCCCCCGCGAAAACCCTCACCTCAACGGCCACAGCGCCGCCTCGCTCTGGATCGCCTCCGACTCCGCCAGCGCCGCCGAGCTCCGCGCCCGCGTCGACTCCGCCCTGCGCGAACAAGGCCTCACCATCACCGCCTCCGACGCCGTCCAGCAGGTGCTCGACGACGCCGCGCCCAGCCCCGAGGTCCGCACCCTCCTCTGGGACGCCCGCCGCAATCCCGGCCTCGTCTTCTGCGGCAAGTTCGAAGCCCTCGAAGACCACTTCAGCCTCGGCCCCATGCTGCTCCAGGTCAAAACCGAGCGCCTCCTCCTGCGTCCTTGGCAGCAGCGCGACCGCGAACCCTTCGCCGCCCTGAACGCCGACCGCGAGGTCATGGCCTTCGAGCTCGCCCCGCTCACCCGCCATCGCAGCAACGAGGCCATCGACCAATCGCTCGCCAACCTCCAGAAGTTCGGCTTCGATCTCCTCGCCGCCGAGACCCGCGTCGATGGCCGCCCCACCGGCATCTTCGCCGGCATGATGGGCGTTCGCCTCATGCCGCTCGTCCTGCCGCGGCTCGCGCAGCCCGCGCTCGAAATCGTCTTCCGCCTCAACCGCCAACACCAGCGCCAGGGCCTCGCCACCGAAGGCGGACGCGCCCTGCTGAAACTCGCCTGCGAGCAGCTCCACTTCGCCGAAGTCGTAGGCGTCACCGCCGCCGCCAACCTCCCCGGCCGCCGCCTCATGGAAAAGCTCGGCATGCACTACCGCCCCGACCTCGACTGCACCGACCCCGCCTTCCCCTCGCGCCATCTCTTCCGCCAACGCGCCGTCTACCTCTACCGCCACCCCACCGTCTGAGGCCGCCATGCACCGCTTAGCCCGCCCCACCGCCCTCGCCGCTCTCTCCCTCTCGCTCGCCGGCTGCCACACCGCGCCCGCTCCGGCGCCGTCACCCAAGCCCTCCGCCCCCGCCTACCCTCCACGCCCCACCGTCGCCCCGCCGCCCTTCAAAATCTTCCACCAGGACAACGACACCTACACCCTCGTCACCACACCCGCCGCCTCCGACGCCGACATCGAAGCCATCCTCTGGCAGTTCCGCGACGCCGCCCATGCCCACACCTTCGACTCCCTGCACCTCTCCCAGAAATTCATCGACGCCCGCAAGCCCATCGTCTGGTTCCACGTCTACCGCGGCCCCAAATGCGCCAGCGAGAAATACACCAGGGGCCCGCTGCCCTGCGACGCCAGCTACCACGGCGCCGGCGACTACACCTTCGGCGACTACAAGAACCCGCAATGGGACTCGGGCGTCCTCCACCACGCCGACGGCACCGAGACCCAGCTATGGGACTCCGAAGCGCCGTACACCACTGCATCCCAAACCGCCGCACCCACCGCCCCGGCCAAACCATAATCCACGCACCGAGGTCCCCCATGCTCCACACCTTCGTCGCACTCGTGCAAGACAAACCCGGCGTCCTCACCCGCGTCGCCTCGCTCTTCCGCCGGCTCAACATCAACATCGTCTCGCTCACCGTCGGCGAGTCAGAGCGCTCCGACACCTCCCGCATGACCATCGTCTGCGAGGCCCCCGAGCACGCCGCCCACCGCATCCGCGCCTCGCTCTACAAGCTCGAAACCACCGTCGACGTCGACGAGGTCGGCCGCAGCGAAGCCGTCATCCGCGAGCTTTGCCTCATCAAGATCGCCGCCGGCCCCAGCTCGCCGCTCGGCCAGCACTCCCGCTCCCAGATCTTCGAGCTCGCCACCGTCTTCAAAGCCCGCGTCGTCGACCTCGCCCCCGAGTCCATCATGCTCGAGATGACCGGCTCCGCCTCCAAGATCGAGGGCCTCGTCCAGGTCCTTACCGAAAGCGGCTACACCATCCTCGAAACCTCGCGCACCGGCCGCATGGCCATGCGCCGCGGCCATCACACCAGCCGCGTCCTCAAGGCGCTCGGCACTAACGGCGCCCCCGAGCCTCCCCAACCCCTTCCCACCACCAGCGAGATCATCCCCAACGAATTCGAAGACGTCCACGAAGAAGAAGCCCCCAACTAATCCTTTGTCCGAGGTCTATCAGGAAAACCCTCCGTCATCCTGAGCGAAGTTTGGCGCACCGCGCCAAACGCAGCCGAAGGACCCCGAAGAACCCTCCCCGCCCCCCGCCGCAAGGCCACTTCCGCCTCGAACGCCGACCCCACACTCCAAAACAACCTTACCCAACGAGTTCAGGGCCAAAGGCGTCACCCCATACCCCGCCCAAACCGCCTGTCAACCCCACAAACCCGCACCAATCCCTCAATCTCTCGTCCTCTCAATCACTTAGCGCGCAAATTTTCCTGTCATGTTCACCCCCGCCAATCCCGTAGAATTAAACCAACCAGACAAAATGCAAGATCGCTGTCAAGGCCGCTGTATAGACAGACCTAACTCTTCTGTTTTCAAATATTTGACTTAGAACCAGGGGAAGGGGGGGGTACCACCCTCACCCGCACCCATCCGTACCTCCAGGAGCCTATGGCCAACCCGTCGCGCACCCTCGCCGCATTGCTGCCCGTCATCGCTGTCGCCGCGCTTGCCCAGGCCCCCAAAACGCTCCTCGTCACCCCCGAGAACATCGTCTGGGGCAACTACAATGCCATGGCCAAACCCGCGCTCACCGTCGCCTCCGGCGATACCGTCGTCATGCAGACGCTCTCCACGTGCGGACCTGCCAAGGGCCTCATCGCCCGCGGCGTCGCCGCCGCCGACATCCCGCCCTACGTCCAGGCAGTCTACGACCACCCGCCCGCGGCTGAAAATCGCGGCCCCGGCGGCCACCTGCTCACCGGCCCCGTCGCGATCGAGGGCGCCGAACCCGGCGACGTCCTCGAAGTCCGCATCCAGAAGATCACCCTCGACGTCCCTTGGGCCTGCAACAACATGGGCGCCGGCCGCGGCTTCCTGCCCAACGACTTCCCCTACTCCAAGGGCCGCATCATCCCGCTCGACCGCGACAAGATGCTCGGCCACTTCGCACCCGGCGTCGACATCCCGCTGCATCCCTTCTTCGGCTCCATGGGCATCGCCACCCCCGGCGGCAAAACCGACTCCGCCCCGCCCTGGATGAACGCCGGCAACATGGATAACAAGGAGCTCGTCGCCGGCTCCACGCTCTTCATCCCCATCAACTCCAAAGGCGCCAACTTCGAGGCCGGCGACGGCCACGCCGGGCAGGGCAACGGTGAAGTCGACATCACCGCCATGGAGACCATGCTCACCGGCACCTTCCAGTTCATCCTTCACAAGGACTCCTACGACAACCCCAGCCGCCTCGCCTGGCCGCGCGCCGAAACCTCTACCCAGTACATCTCCATGGGCTTCCATGAGGACCTCAAGGCCGCCACCGAGATGGCCGTCCGCAACATGATCTCCTTCCTCTCCGATCCCGCCTCCGCCGCCGCGCAGGGCCACGCCCCGCTCTCTCGCGCCGACGCCTACGCCCTCATCTCTGTCGCCTGCGACGTCGACATCACCCAGCTCGTCGACCTGCCCCGCGTGGGCGTCCACGTCATGTGCCCCAGGGCGCTCTTCACCGGCCAGGCCGCCAGGCAATCCGACGCCAGGTAATGCACACCAGTCACCGCCCCACGGCCCTCGCCCGCAAACCTGTTGCAGCAACCATTCCCCGTAACCTGGGTCTAACATACTGAGACCGGACAGACTCAGCCGGCACTCAGACACCGCCATCCGCGCAACCCGGGGCCGCAAAGCATCTCCCGGGCAAGCGAAGGACTGGCGGGCCAGGCACTCTATGCGCTTCGCCGATCTCGTGATGCCAACACTTTCCCGGGCCGTTCTCGCCGCCGCTCTCGTCGCCGCACCCGCAGCCGCGTTCGCCCAGTACAATCCCACCCCGCAGCCCTACAACCCGCAGGATCCGCAGAACTACGGCAGCCCTGCCGCGCAGAGCTACTACTCCGGCCACCCCCAGGGCTACTCAGAGCAACAGCCCAATCCGCAGCAGCAGGGCTACCCCCAGCAGCAGGGCTACCCCGACCAGCAGTCTTACGGCCAGCAGCAGCCCTACCCGCAGCAGCAGTCCTATGGTCAGCCCCAGGGCTATCCGCAGCAAGGCTACCCGCAGCAGCAGCCTGACTACTCCCAGGGCTATCCCGGCGCAGCCGGTGATCCCAACGGCTACCCTCAGGGCGCCCAGCCTTACAGTGGCCAGGAACAGATCGTCCAGGCGCCGCCGCCGCTGCCCGCGTACGACCAGCCCGTCGCGCCCGGTGATGGCTACATCTGGACCCCCGGCTACTGGGCGTACGGTCCCGGCGGCTACTACTGGGTTCCCGGCCAGTGGGTTCTGCCCCCCTACCAGGAGGCCCTCTGGACTCCTGGCTACTGGGGCTACGGCGGCACCGGCTACTTCTGGAACGCCGGCTACTGGGGTCCCACCGTTGGCTTCTACGGCGGCATCAACTACGGCTTCGGCTACTTCGGCACCGGCTTCTACGGCGGCTACTGGCGCGGCGGTCACTTCTTCTATAACCGCGAGTACGCGCACATCGGCGGCTACAACCGCTTCGTCTACAGCCAGCGCTTCGGGGGCATCAGCAACATCCGCCCCGGCGGCGTCAGCTTCAGCCGCGTAGGAGCTAACGGCGCGGCCTTCCGCGGAGGCGCCTACAACCAGGCGAGCCAGTTCCGCGGCGGACAATACGGCAGCGGCTTCGCAGCGAACCAGCGCGCAGCCGCTCCGCAGGTCAACGCCCGCGCCGGCTATGCCTACAGCGGTGCAGCCAGCGCCTACCGTGGCGGTGCAGCTCCGCAGAGCTACCATCCGGCCGCTCCGCAGCAGCACTTCTCCGCTCCGCAACAGCACTTCTCCGCGCCGCAGCAGCACTTCTCCGCTCCCAGCGGGGGTGCTTCACACGGCGGTGGTGGTGGCGGCGGCTCGCACGGCGGACACCGCTAACCGCTTAGATCAAAGCCGCCCGGGACCCACAAAGTTCCGGGCGGTTTTCTCTTTCCTTAAGGTGTAAGCGTGCGGCTTCAGCCCTACGCATGCCTTCAGGCGGAAGCGTAGGGCTTCAGACCCACGAAACCATCCTCAACTTTGAGAGGGGCTTTAGCCCGCCGCCTCAAGCCCCGTCCGCAACCGCTACACAGATCTCCGCAATCCGCTCTACCGCCCCCGGCCTGGCCATCCCCCGCGCCTTCTCGCCCATCGCGCTTAACAGCGCGCGATCAGAAAGCAATCTCGTCAACTCTTCCAGCAGCCGTTCCGGCGTCAACTCCACCTGCAGCATCATCACCGCCGCCCCCGCGTCCGCCAGCGCCTCCGCGTTTTTCCTCTGGTGGTCGTCCGCCGCCTGCGGAAACGGCACCAGCAGCGACGGCTTGCCCGCCGCGGCCAGCTCCGCCACCGTGCTCCCGGCGCGCGCCAGCACCAGGTCGCACGCCGCGTACTGCGCCGGCATGTCCTCGATGAACGCCCGCACCTCCCATCGTGCGGGCTCCGCGCCGCTCGCCCTGTACGCATCGAGAGTCGCCTCCAGCGCCCGCACGCCGGACTGGTGCAGGATCGTCAGCCCTGGCACCGCCTCCAGCAGCCTCGCTGCGATCAGCGGCATCGTCTCGTTGAACACCCGCGCCCCGTTGCTGCCCGCCGTCACCAGCAGCCGCGGCGCGCTGCCCTCCGGCTTCCGGGCAATCTCGAAGATGGCCTGCCGCACCGGCACCCCCGTCACGCTGGCGTTGCGGAAGTAGCTCGCCGTCTGCGCGAAGTTCACCGCCGCCGCACTCACATACCGCCCCACCATCCGGTTCGCCAGCCCCGGAACCGCGTTCGGTTCGTACGCCACCGTCGGCACGCGCAGCAGGATCGCCGCCATCATCGCCGGCCCGCTCGCATAACCGCCCACGCCCACCACCACGTTTGGCCTGAATCCCCGCAGCAGGCCGAGGCAGCGCGTCACCCCCAGGGGCAGATCAGCCAGCGTCCGTACCCGCGTCCCCAGGCTCACGTTCTTCAGCTGCCCTACCTGGATCAGCTCCAGCGCAAAGCCCGCCTCCGGCACCAGCCTGGTCTCGAGCCCGCGCGCCGTGCCCACGAACCGCACCTCGGCTCCATGCCTGTCGCGCAGCTCCCGCCCGATCGCCAGCGCCGGCATCACGTGCCCGCCCGTCCCGCCCCCCGCAATCAGAACCCGCAGCCCCACCTAGTCGATCTCGCGCGTAATATTCAGCAGCACGCCCATCCCCGCCAGCGTCACAAACAGACTCGTCCCCCCAAATGAGATAAACGGCAGCGTAATCCCCTTGGTCGGCAGCAGTGAGATCGCCACGCTCATGTTGAAGAACGCCTGGATCAGGATCGCCGTCGTCAGCCCGAACGCCAGGAAGCGCGCAAACGGATCGGTCGAGAGAAAGGCCGCCCGCATCCCGCGATAGCCGAACATCACGAACAGCGCCACCAGCGTCAGCGCACCCAGCAGCCCGAGCTCTTCCGAGATGTTGGCGAAGATGAAGTCCGTCCACGCCTCCGGCAGGAAGTAGAGCTTCTGCCGCCCTTCCATCAGCCCCAGCCCGCGTACGCCGCCCGTGCCCACCGCGATCAGCGACTGCATGATGTGAAATCCCTTGCCCAGCGGATCGAGCTCCGGATGGATGAACGTCTCCAGCCGCGCCCGCCGGAACGGCACCAGCCACAGCATGTAATACATCACCGGCGACGACGCCAGCAGCGCCACGCCGATCCACTTCACCTGCATCCCCGCCAGGTACAGCATCGCCATCGTCACGCCCGCACACACCAGCGCCGTGCCCAGGTCCGGCTGCTTCATAATCAGCCCGATGAACACCAGCGGAGGCAGCGCCGCGCGCAGCACCGTCCCCTTCCAGTCGTCCATCTTGTAAATGCGCGTCTGCAGAAAGTACGCCAGGAACAACACCACCAGCGGCGTCGCCAGCTCCGAGGGCTGAAACGTGAAGAAGCCCAGCTTGAACCAACGATGCGTATGGTTCAGCGGCCGCATCGCAAACACGCTTACCAGCAGCAGCGTGGTCACGGCCATCGCCGGAAACACCACCCGCGGATTATTGAAGCGGCGGTAATCCACACGCATCAGCAGCGTCAGCGCCACCATCCCCAGCAGCGCGAACATCGCCTGCTTGGCCAGGTACTTGTACGGCGAGCCCTCCGCCGTCGCCATCACTGCCGAAGCCGAGAACACCATCACCAGCCCGAACAGCACCAGCAGCAGCACCACCCCGAAGAGCCACTTGTCCACCCCAACCCGCTTCGCCATTCCGCTTTACTCCACGCTCATAACCCTTGCTTGTCATTCCGAGGCGAAGCCGAGGAAGCTGCTTCCCGCCCTGCTATCCATCCAACCCCTGCACGCACTCGCGAAACACGCGTCCGCGATGTTCGTAGTTGTCAAACTGGTCGAAGCTTGAGCACGCCGGCGCCAGCAGCACTACCTCGCCGCTCTTCGCTTCCGCGGCCGCACGTGCCACAGCCGCGTCCAGCGTCGCTGCAGACTCTATCTTCACCACCCCCGCCAGCTCGCGCTCAATCTTTTCCGCCGCCGAACCAATCGTGTAAACAGCCTTCACCCGCTCCCGCAGCAGCGGCCCCAGCAGCGTGTAGTCCGAGTCCTTGTCCTTGCCCCCCAGGATCAGGTGAATCCCACCCGCAAACGACGCCACCGCCTTCATCGTCGCGTCCACGTTGGTCGCCTTCGAATCGTTGAAGTACTCCACGCCCCCCCGCGTCCGCACCAGCTCCAGCCGATGCTCCACCGCCCGGAAACTCGCCACAGACGATCGTATCGACTCGCTCGCAATCCCCGACAGCCGCGCCACACATACCGCCGCCAGTACGTTTTCGACGTTATGCGCGCCCCGCAGCGGTATCTCCGATACCGGCAGCACCGGCTCCGTCGCGCCCCCTTCCTTCTCCACCCAGCACACCACGCCCTCGCGCACGAACGCGCCCTGCCGCACCACGCGCGTACCCGAGAACCAGTACACGCCGCTCTTCGCCCGCGCCGCGCACATCTGCGCCGTGCGGTCGTCCGCGTTCAACACCAGCGCATCGTCCGCGCCTTGCCGCGCAAAGATCTTTTCCTTCGCCGCCACATAGCGCCCGAAGCTCCCATGCCGGTCCAGGTGGTCCGGTGTGATATTCAGGATCACCGCCACCCGCGGATGGAACTCCTCCGTCGTCTCCAGCTGGAAGCTCGAAACCTCCAGCACGCTCACCGTCTCTGCCGTGCTCTCCGCCACCAGCTCGATCACCGGTCGCCCGATGTTCCCGCCCACCAGCGTCGGCACGCCCGCGTCGGCGAAGATCTTTCCCGCCAGCGTCGTCGTCGTGGTCTTGCCGTTCGAGCCCGTAATCGCCACCACGCTGCCCTTCAGAAAGCGGCTCGCCAGTTCCAGCTCGCCTGTCACCGGCACGCACAGCGCCGCGGCCTGCGCCACCTCGGGCGTAGATAGCGCTACTCCCGGCGACACCACGATCAGGTCCTGCCGCCGGAACGTCAGCAGCCCATGCCCGCCGCTTTCCACCATGATCCCGGCATCCAGCAGCGCCGGAATCTCCGCCCCCAGCGCCTGCGCCGAGCGCGTATCGCTCACCGTTACCCGGGCGCCCTGCGTACGCAAAAAGTGCGCCGCCGCTATCCCCGACTTGCCCAGCCCCACCACCAGCACCCGCTTGTTCTTCAACTCCAAACCTTGCATCCGTCCAGCCTATGGCAGATTGCCCGTGGGTGTACAGGCAGCTTAGGCAAACTCGCCATTTCCATCGAAGGAACATGGCTCCGCAGCCGAGATCCCTGCTCTCTACACCCTGGCCCCTGTTCTATCCCTTGAAGCCCTTTGACGAAGGTTCTGCAGAACCCTCAGGACAACAGGTTCCTCAAGCCGGCCCCAGTATCCGATTGACTTCCGCCACCTCAGCCTCCACCTGTTTCCGCAGCTGCTCGTATCGCGCGATCGCGTCCCGGCCCACCTTCTGGTCGGTCCGGTTGTTCTCGCTGTACAGGTACGCCACGTGCGTCTGCAGCACCGGCTGGCTATAGCGGATCGGCGGCGTGATCAGCTTGTCCGCAACCGCCTTGAGCTGCTGCGCCTTGTCCGTGCCGTCCGCACCGTCGGCCTTCATCTTCGCCTGTGCCTCCCGAACCCGCGCCACCGCGTGGTTCACCTCGCTCAGCAGCGCCATCGCCTTCAGCTGAAAATCCAGCTGCCCGGCCAGGTCGGCCGTCGTCACGCCATCCGCCGTTACCCGCGGGTCTTCCACGATCTCCAGCGGCTGCTTCGCCGTCCAGCTTCCGCTGCTCATCTGCACCGTGTACATCCCCGGCGCCGCCACCGGCCCATTTGCCGCCTGCGGCTGCGTCGCGCTCATCCACGCGCCCGCATAGCGCAGGTCCCAGGTAAACCGGTGCATCCCCGCCTTGCCGTCCAGCGTCACCGGATAGCTCGCCCTGAAGCGTCCTTCCTCTTCATCGCCGCCTCCGCCGCCCTCCTCGCCGCCCCGTCCCGGCCGCCGCGGTGGCGCCACGCTCGTAAAGCTCCGCACCACATGCCCCGCCCTGTCCAGCACCGTCAGCGTCAGCGGCTCGCTCGCATCCTTCGCCAGGAAATACTCGATCTGCGCCCCGCTCAGCGGATACTGCGCCCCCGCGGCCGCACCGCGGCCGCCGTCACCCTCCGCCGGAATCCGCGTGGCCACCTCCGGCTTGTAGAGCGTATCGCCCGTCTGCGCCCCGCTCGCCGGCAGTTGATGCAGCACGCTCAGGTTATCCAGCACCCAGAACCCGCGCCCCTGCGTCGACATCACCAGGTCGTTCTTGGCCAGTTTGATATCCGTCACCGGAACCGCCGGCAGATTGAGCTGAAACGGCGTCCACGTCGTCCCCCGGTCCATCGAGAGGTACATCCCGAACTCCGTCCCCGCGTACAGCAGCCCCGGCCGCGCCGGATCCTCCCGCACCACGCGCGTCGGCTCGTCCGCCGCAATCCCGTTCTTGCCATCCGTCAGCCGCGTCCACGTCTTGCCGAAATCGTCCGTGCGATAGATATACGGCGCGAAATCCCCCAGCAGGTAGCGGTACATCGCCACATACGCCGTCCCCACCTTGAACCGTCCCGGCTCGATATTCTGCACCCTGCCGCCCGGCGCCAGCCCCGGCGGCGTCACGTTCGCCCAGTGCTTGCCGTCGTCCTGGGTCACCCACATCAGCCCATCGTTCGAGCCCGCCCAGATCACCCCGCGCTTCAGCGGTGACTCGCGAATCGAATACACCACGCTGTACATCTCTTCGCCCGTCGCGTCGCGCGTAATCGGCTCGCCGCTCCCATACTGCGTGCCCGCCGGCTTGGCCGTCAGGTCCGGGCTGATCGTCTCCCACGTCACACCGCCGTCGCGCGTCCGATGCACATACTGCGACCCGTAGTACACCGTGTTCGGCTCGAACGGCGAGATCTCCATCGGCGCCACGCGTTGAAAGCGGAACTTCAGCGCCCCCGGCTCGTTCCCGTACAGCGACTCACCGCCCACCCAGTAGTTCTGCTCGTTGCGGTTCGTCTTCATGTTCCAGCGGCTGAACTGTCCCTTGCACCCGCCCCACACCACGTTCGGATCGCCCATCTTCGGAATGATCGGCCCCGTCTCGCAGCCCGGCCCATCGCGGAACTCCACCCCGTCGCCCAGCGGCAGGCTCGGCACAATCACCGTCGTGTTGTCCTGCTGCGCGCCGTAGATGCGATACGGAAACTGCTCGTCCAGCGCCACCTGGTAGATCTCCGCCGTCGGCTGGTTGTTCTGGCTGCTCCACGTCAGCCCGCCGTCCAGCGACACGATCGCCCCGCCATCGTTGCCCTCGATCATGTACTGCGAGTTCGTCGGGTTGATCCACACATCGTGGTTGTCGCCATGCGGCTCCGGCATGTTGCGGAACGTCTTGCCCCCGTCCACGCTCCTCATCCAGCTCTCGTCGCCCACCCAGATCACATCCGGATTGTTCGGGTCCACGCCGATCGTGTCGTAGTAGAACGGCCGCGTCGTAATCCGCCCCGAATCGTTCACCAGCTTCCAGTGCGCGCCCGAGTCGTCAGACCGGTAGAGCCCCGAGCCCGGCTTGGCCTCGATCAACGCGTAGATCCGGTCCGGCGCCACGTTCGAGATCGCCACGTTGCTCCGCCCGAACAGCTGATTCGGCAGCCCGTCCGTCAGCTTCTTCCACGTCTCGCCGCCATCCGTGCTCTTGTAAATGCCGCCGTCCGTGCTTCCGCTCACGATCGACCACGGCTTCCTCAGCCCATGCCACATGCACGCAAACACCACGTTCGGATGCCCCGGCTGCAGCTCCAGGTCGGCCGCTCCCAGCTCCTCCGTCAGGAACAGCACCTGCTTCCACGTCCTGCCGCCATCGCGCGAGCGCCACACCCCGCGCTCCTTGTTGGCCAGGAACGGATTGCCGCTCGCCGCCACAAACACCTCGGCCGCGTTGGTCGGGTTCACCCGGATCGTCGCAATCTGCCCCACGTCGCGCAGCCCCGCGAAGCTCCACGTCTTGCCCGCGTCGGTCGACTTGTAGATCCCGCGCCCGATCGACACATTGCTCCGGATCTTCGACGAGCCCGTCCCCGCATAGATGATGTTGGGGTTCGTCTGTGACACCTCCACCGCGCCCATCGAGCCCACGGGGAACTGCCCGTCCGTCATGTTCACCCACGTGTGACCCGCGTCCGTCGTCTTCCACACCCCGCCGCCCACGGTCCCCATGTAGAACGTCAGCGGCTGCGCCGGCACCCCGGTCACCGCCGTCACCCGTCCCCCGCGCCACGGCCCGACATTACGGTAGTGCAGCCCCGACCACTGCTTCGCGTCGTACGCCGGAGCGCTCTGCGCAACCACCCGCGCCACCCCGGAGACAGCCACTGCCGCCAGCAATCCGGTCATGGCAACGCGCTTCATTGCACCCACCCTGATTGAACCCGCCCCCACCGCTTCCATTCCCGTCATGCTGTCTCCTCATTCGGTGCGTCACTTCGAAGTCGTCACTTTTGCGCCCGGGCTCTGAACGATTTCGCGGCCGAAGGCCCGGCACATAACAGCCGGGGCCGAAGGCCTGGGTGTCAGTGTGACCTCGACCGAGGGCCGAAGGCGCGACACATACTGCCGGAAGGTCAACCCGCCTACTCCCCGCCCTTGATCGCAATCGCCGGAATATTCTGGTCCCGCACGAGCTTGTTAAACGCCGCCACATCCGTTGCCTCAATCTGCGCCAGCTTGTCCAACTGCACCTGCAGCTGCGCCGAAAGGTCCTTGAACACCCCGTAGCTCTGCTCCGTCGGCGCCGTATCGCTCTGCTCCACCGTCGACAGCACCGCCGCAATCTTGTTGTTCAGCCGGATCGGAAAGTTCAACGCATCTTCATTTGCCCTCAGCTTGGTTTGGTAGATCGCATCCTCCACCACGCTCAGGTTCGCCGAGATCCGCTTCGCCTCCCCGGCAACATTGGCCGGCGCCGTCGCCGCATAGCTGTCCAGCTGCTTCTTGGCCTTGCGGATGTCGATCACCGCCTGGTTCGCCACCGACACCCGGTCCCGAACCTGCAGCCCAAACTCCAGCTGCTTGCGGTAATCCTCCGCCGTCGACGCCACCCGCGGGTCCGCCTTCACCACCACCTTCTGGCTGTCCGTGTGCCCGTCGGCCGAGATCTCGACCGTGTACGTCCCCGGAACCACCTGCGGCCCGCGCACACTGCCCGCCCAGAAGATCATCCCCGGAAACTTGGTCGCGTCCGCATACCGCAGGTCCCACACGAACCGGTTCATCCCCGGTCTGGTCCCCGGCTTCGGAGCGCCGCCCCGCGGCTCGCCCTCGTCTTCCAGTCCGGGCGCCTCCTTCGGCTCCGGCTTCGACGTGTACTCATTCACCTGCTTGCCATCCGCGTCCTTCACCCGGATCACCACATCTCCAGCCGGCTTGGCCTTCAGCGAGTAATACAGCACCACGCCCGATGGAGGATTCTTGCCCGCATTCGTCGGCCCCGGCCCAAATCCTCCGCCGCCCCCGATGTACCGGTACGTCTCCTTCGGCGCATAGAGATTCAGCGGCGCGTCCGGCGCCTTGCCCGCCGCCGCCATCGCCCGCACCTCCGGCATGTCGTCCATCACGTAGAACCCGCGGCCCTGCGTCGAGATCACCATGTCGTCCTCGCGCCTCTGGAACGTGATGTCCGTCATCGGCACATTGGGCAGGTTCAGCTGGAACGGCATCCAGTTTTCGCCGTCGTTGGCCGAGATATAAAGATGCGCCTCCGTCCCCGCGAACAGCAGCCCCTTCATCTTCGGGTCGGGCCGGATCGTCCGCGTAAAGTCATCCTGCGGAATCCCGTTCGTGATCTGCTTCCACGTCTTGCCGAAGTCCGTCGTCCGGTAGAGATACGGCCGGTAGTCGTCCGTCAGGTACATCGTCGCCGCCACGTAAGCCGTGCCCGCGTCAAACGGCGAAGCCGCGATGCAGTTGATCCGGATGAAATCAGGAATCCCCTTCGGCGTCACGTTCTGCCAGCTCTTGCCGCCGTCGCGCGTCAGGTGGATCAACCCGTCGTCCGACCCTACCCAGATCAGCCCCTTCTCCACCGTCGACTCGTCGACCGTAAAGATCGTGTCGTAGTATTCAACCGCCGTGTTGTCCTTGGTCAGCGGCCCGCCCACCGGGCCCTGCTTGCTCTTGTCGTTGCGCGTCAGGTCCGGGCTCATCACCGTCCAGCTCCGGCCCTCGTCGCGCGTCCCCAGCAGGTACTGGCTGCCGGCATACAGCAGCTTCGGATCGTTGGGGCTGAACAGCAGCGGAAAGCTCCACTGCATCCGGTACTTCATCACCTCCACGCCCGACCCCATCGGGTTGTCCGGCCACGGATTGATGTTCCTCAGCCCGCCCGTCTGGTTGTCATAGCGCGTCAGCAGCCCGTCGTACGAGCCCGCATACACAAACCGCGAATCCGTCGGATCGGGCGCGATCCAGCCGCTCTCGCCCCCGCCTACCTCGTGCCAGTCCGACTCCGTGATCGCGCCGCTGTTGCCCCGGCTCGACGTCTCCACCGTCGTATTATCCTGCTGCGCGCCGTAGATGTGATAAGGAAAATCGTTGTCAACCACCACCCGGTAAAACTGCGCCGTCGGCTGGTTCATAATCGTCGAGAACGTCTTGCCGCCGTCGAACGTCACATTCGCCCCGCCGTCGTTCGACTCGATCATCCGGTTTGGATCGTCGTTCGCAATCCAGAGATCGTGGTTATCCCCGTGCCCCGTCGGAATCGCCTTGAAGGTATGTCCGCCGTCGATCGAGCGGTAAAAGCTCGTGTTCAGCGCATACATCGTGTCCGGGTTCTTGGGGTCCGCGAATATCCGCGAGTAGTACCACGCCCGCTGCTTGATCTCGCGCTTGTCGTTCACCAGCGCCCACGTCGCCCCGCCGTCGTCGCTGTGAAACACCCCGCCCTCTTCCGCTTCCACAATCGCCCACACGCTGCCCGCCCGCGCCGGCGATACCGCGATCCCGATCCGTCCCACAATACCCTTCGGCATCCCCTGGTTATGCGTAATCTCCTTCCACGTATCGCCCCCATCGGTCGACTTCCACAGCCCGCTGTCCGGCCCGCCGCTCTCAAACGTCCACGGCTTCCGGAGAAACTGGTAGATCGACGCGTACAACACCTGCGTATTCAGCGGATCGATCGAGAGATCGATCGCCCCTGCCCGGTCGCTCTTGAACAGCACTTTCTGCCACGTCTTGCCGCCATCCCGCGTCCGGAACACCCCGCGCTCCGCGTTCGGCGCCGTCATGTGCCCCATCGCCGCCACGTACACCACATCCGGATTCCTGGGGTCGATCTTCACCGCGCCGATCTGCTGCGTGTCCGTCAACCCCATGTGCGTCCACGTCTTGCCCGCGTCGGTCGACTTGTACACCCCGTCCCCATGTGAGGCGTTGCCGCGCAGGTCCGCCTCACCCATCCCCGCGTACACAATATTCGGGTCCGAGTCCGACACCGCGATCGCTCCCACCGAGCCCAGCTTGATCTGCCCGTCCGCCACCGGCACCCAGCGCTGCCCGCCATCCGTCGTCTTGAAGATCCCCCCGCCCGTCGCGCCCATGTAGAACGTCAGCGGCTGCGTCTGCACCCCCGTCACCGCCCCCGAGCGCCCGCCCCGGAACGGCCCGACCTGGCGGAAGCTCAACCCGGCAAACGGCCCCGCAGCCTTGTCCGCCTGCCCCGCCTGGCCCTGCCCCGCCTGGCCCTGGCCCGGCTGTCCTTGCGCCCAGCCCGAAGCCGAGCCCGGTCCGCAAAGCAGACTCACCGCCGCCGCTGAGCAGAGGAAGGATGAGCAGAGCAGGGAAGCGACAGTCTTGGATCCACAAGCCGTGGCCCGAACAACAGCATTCTCTTCAAGAGCAAACATGATGGTCCCTCTCCCCGCCCGCGCACCTGCGGCAAGCGTGGTGTTCAATGTGGGAAAACTTGGTCGCAACTGTAGTGATTCAGCAAACAACCTATCAGAGATGCCGCCGCCTCTGAAACCGCCAACCCGCTTGCCCGGGCGATTACCGCAAATTTCCTGCGCATGAACACCGCATCTTCGACGTCCCGCTACCTCACCTGCTCTACCGCAGCTTCAGCGTCGTCAGCGCGAAAAGCGCAAACACCAGCGCCATGATCCAGAACCGCGCAATCACCTTGCTCTCGCTCCACCCCAGCAGCTCAAAGTGATGGTGCAGCGGCGCCATCTTGAAGATTCGCTTGCCGTTGCGCAGCTTGTAGCTGCCCACCTGCAGAATCACGCTCGCCGCCTCCAGGATGAACACCCCGCCGATAAACGGCAGCAGCAGCTCCTGCTTGATGATCACCGCCACCGTCGCAATCGCCCCGCCCAGCGCCAGCGATCCCACGTCCCCCATAAAAATCTCGGCCGGGTGCGCGTTGTACCAGAGGAACCCGATCGATCCTCCCACCATCGCCCCGCAGAACACCGTCAGCTCGCTTACCATCGGCATCCGCTGCAACTCCAGGTAGTCCGAAAACACCACGTGCCCGCTCACATACGTCAGCACCGTCAGCGCGCCCGCCGCGATGATCGTGCAGCCGATCGCCAGCCCGTCCAGCCCGTCCGTCAGGTTCACCGCGTTGCTCGTCAGCGTCACCACCAGCATCACGAACACCACGAACGGCACAAACGCCAGCCAATGCGCGTGCGGCACGTTGCCCATCCACTCCCACACCAGGTCCGGCCGCACCCGCTTCGCGAACGGCACCATCAGCCGTGTCGAATAGCTTCCCCGCGCCTGCATCACGATCAGCGCCACCGCCACCAGCCCGCTGGTCGTAAACTGCAGCCCCAGCTTCTGCCGCGCCGTCAGCCCCTGGTTATGCTTGTGCAGCACCTTGATGTAGTCATCCGCAAATCCAATCGCCCCGAACGCCAGCGTCGACGCCATCACCAGCCACACGTACGGGTTCGAGAGATCGCTCCACAGCAGCGTCGGCACCAGGATCGAAATGCAGATCAGCACGCCGCCCATCGTCGGCGTGCCGCCCTTCTTCTGATGGCTCTGCGGTCCTTCTTCCCGGATGTACTGCCCGATCTGAAACTCCCGCAGCCGCTCGATCACCATCGGCCCGATCAGCATCCCGATCAGCAGCGCCGTCAGGCTCGCAAACACGCACCGGAACGTCAGGTAGCGAAAGATCCGAAATCCGTGAAAGTAGGGAAACAGCTTCTGGTACAGCAGCCAATAGAGCAAGCATCCACCTGTCAGGATCGCATCCGTACGCGCCGCCCTTCTCCGCGGCCGCACCTCTCGCTATCCTAACGCCAACCTGCTGCACGCATCGTGTCTTTCTCTGTTCGTCAAGCCCCGGAAGCGCTCGCCATCGCAAGCCCGCCATCTGCCTGTTGCGCTTTGCTGTCCCTCCGTGGCCGCAGTTCAAGGAGAAAGAGAGAGACCGTCAAGAGACTCCGGGCAACTTTCTCAAAAACCAACTTCATCTCAAGCCTGAATCATCAATCCAGTACGCGAGAGGCTCATATGAGCCAGGCTGACACCGCCTCCCCCAGCCAGACAGAGTCCAAGGCTCCCAGCCAGACAGAGTCGAAGGCCTCGTCCCGTAAAGCCACCTGGCTAATACCGGTTGTGGTACTTCTAGTGGCCGGATTGCTCCTCTTTCTGGTGCTCTTCCGATGGAATCACTGGCGCAGTTCTGGAGTCGAAAGCACCAACGACGCCTATGTTCACGCCAACATTGTTCCGCTCAGCACTCGCGTCACCGGCAACTTGCAAACCCTCAACGTCAACGACTACCAGCGCGTCCGGGCCGGCGAACTGATCGCCCAGATCGACGACTCCGATAGCCGCGCCCAGTTGGAGCAGGCCGAGTCCGCACTCGCGGCCGCCAAGGCTGCTCTGGCAGATAACCAGGTTCAGAAGCAGGTGCAGGTCGACAAGATCGCGCAGACCCGCCACCAAGTGGACGAGTCGGTTGCAGACCAGCGCTCTGCGCTTGGCCAGGTCTCGGCAGCCGACGCCGAAGCCCGGCAGACGGCCGAGGAGCGGCATCGCCAGGAGAACCTCTACCGCGAGCAGGCCACCACCCGCCAGACGCTCGAAAAGGCCGTCGCTGACGACGACCAGCGACATGCGTCGTTGGACTCCGCCCGCTCCAACGCAGATAAGGCATCAAACGCTATCCAGGCTCAGCGTGCCGTGCTCGCCCAGAGTCAGCAGGACCTGCACCTGCTCGACGCCAAGGACCAGGACCTCCGCGCCGACATTCAGCAGCGCCTCGCAGCCGTCAAGTCCGCGCAGGTGCAGCTCAACTACACCCAGATCCACGCCCCCGTCGATGGTCTCGTGACTGAACGGATGGCCTTCCCCGGACAGCTCGTCTCACCCGGCATGGAGGTCATCGCGCTCGTCGAAGGAGATCTTTGGGTGCAGGCCAACTACGAAGAAACGCAGCTTGCGAACATGCATCCGGGCGACCAGGCGGAGATCCGCATCGACGCGATTGCCGGCAAGGTCTTTCACGGTCACGTTCTGGAGTTCTCGCCCGCCAGCGGCTCGCAGACGTCGCTTCTTCCGCCCGACAACGCTACCGGCAACTTCACCAAGGTGATCCAGCGTATCCCCGTCAAGATCAGTATCGAGGATCGCAACAATGAACTGGGTGAGCTGAGACCCGGCTTCTCCTGCGAGGTGAAGGTACGTCCATCGGGGGCGCGATGAGCACCGCCAGCACAGTCCCGGCGCCGGCCCCCGCGGGCGCCCAGAGCGGCCAGGCCAAAGCCACCCCCTGGCTGGGCATCGTCGCCGTCCTGCTGGGAGTCATGACCTCCGTCATGGTCGGGCAGTTGCTCAGCGTCGGCCTGCCCGACCTGCGCGGCGCTCTGCACCTCAGCGTCGACCAGGGCGCATGGCTCGCGCCCGTCTACAACGCCGGGCAGATGCTCACCGGCCCGCTGACGGTGTACCTCGGCGGCATGATCGGCCCCCGCCGCGTGCTCCTCACCGCCGTCCCCATCGCCTTCGTCTGCGCCCTCATCGCGCCCTGGGTAAACAGCTACGCATCGCTCCTGGCCGTGCTCACGCTGCTTGGTTTCGCCTGCGGCAGCTTCTACCCGCTCACGCTGAGCTTTGTCGCCCGCAACCTGCCTCCCAAGCTCATTCTCTTTGGCATCTCCGCCTATGTCTTCGACGTCATCGGATCCTTGCACGTCTCCACGCTCATCGAGGGCTTCGCCATGCAATACCTCTCCTGGCGCTGGCTCTTCTGGGCCAGTCTGCTGCTCACCGGGCCCATGGGGTACTTCGTCTACCGCGGCATGCCCGACGGCCCCACCGCCGCCATCAGCCCGGCGGACAAGGATCGCCTCCGTCCTACCTGGTCCGGCTTTCTCTACACCAGCCTCGGCCTCGCCACGCTCTTCCTGCTGCTCACCCAGGGCGACCGCCTCGACTGGTGGCGTTCCGGCACCATCGTCGCGCTGCTGGTGTGCGGAGCCTTCCTGCTCCTCGCCGGGTGGGTCCGGCACCTGCTTCGGCCCAATCCCATGGTCCAGCTTGGCGCCATCTTCGATCGCAATGTGCTCCTGCTCAGTCTCTGCCTCTGCGTACTGCGCTTTTCGCTGCTCTCCTCCGCAGTTCTCGTGCCGCAGTTCCTGGGCGGTGTCCGCGGGCTCCTGCCCCTGCAATCCGGCGTCGTCCTCGCCTGGGTCGCGCTCCCCACGCTGGTCTGCGCGCTGGCCGCTGCGCTCTCGCTCATCAGGCTCGATCCGCGCCTCGTCCTCGCTGGCGGCTTCGGCACTGTATGCCTCAGCTGCTATGCGGGCATGCAGCTCGCCTCGGTGTGGTCGCGGGGCAACTTCGTTGTGGGACAGCTCCTCCTCGCACTCGGCACCGCCGCCGCCGTCTGCGGTCTCGTCGGTTCCATCGTGCTCGAGCTCATCAACTCCGGCGCAGCCAAGGACCCCATCCGCACCCTCACCTTCGTCGCCTGGTTTCACACCGTGCGGCTCTTCGGTGGCCAGATCATGACCACGCTGCTCACCCATCTCATCACCATCCGCGGACGCTTTCACACCTCCATGCTCGCGCAGGACCTGGCCGCCGGCAGCTTCACCGTCAACCAGCAGCTGCAGGCCGCCGGACGCGCCCTCGCCAGCGCCGGCAGCAGTCCCTCGCAGGCCGCGGCAGGCGCAGCCGCACTCATCGCCGGGCGTCTCCGCGCCCAGGCCGCCACACTCAGCCTGGCCGACGCGTACACCGTCGAGGCCATCGTCCTGGCCTCCTCGCTCATCCTGGTGGCCTCCATACGGCGCGCGCCCATGCAGCTGCGTGATCTGGCACGCCGAGGAAAACAGCATGCCTAAAGCAGGCCTCCCTCTGTTGCTCTTGATCTATGCGCTTCCAGCCTTCGCCCAGTCACGTCCGCTGCAGCTGCAAGAAGCCATCGATCTCGCGCTCGCCCAAAACCGCACCATAGCCATGGCCCACCAGGACACGCAACACTACGCGCAACTCAAAGCCAAGGCCCGCGCCGACTACTATCCCAAGATCACCAACAGCTCCCAGGTAAGCTACATCACGGATCGCGAGGGCATCGTTATCCCCGCCGGCTCCTTCGGCCAGCCCGCAGCCACCGGCCCGATACCCGCTGAGACAATCCGCATCGATCAAGGCGGCAACGCTACCTACTTCTCGCGCACGCAGCTCTCCCAGCCGCTCACTCAGCTCTTCGCCGTCCATGAGGAGAACCGCGCCGCCGTCGCCGATATGCGTCGCTCCGACGCCGCCGAGCTCGACACCCGCATCCAGACCGTCGCCAACGTTCATCGCTACTTCTACGGCGTGCTCGTCGCCCGCGCCCAGATCGCCGCCGCTCAGGCGGCCCTGCTCGCCGCTCACGAACGGGAGCACGAGGCAGAGGCCAACGTAAGGGAAGGCAGCGCCGTGAACGCCGATCTCGCCTCCGTCCGTGCGCAGCGCGCGCAGGCTGAGGAGTCGCTGCTCGCCGCCCGCACCCAGGAGCGCGACCAACTCACCCAGCTCGACACCCTTCTGGCCCTTCCCGTCGGCACGCCGCTCGACCCTCAGATGCCGCCGCAAACGCAGGGAACCGGCACCCTGCCCGCTCGCGCCGAAGCCCTTAGCATCGCGCTCGCCCACGAACCCCACGTGCTCGAGGCCCAGCATGAGGTGGAAAAAGCCAGCGCCAGCGTGCGCCTCGCCGAAGATGCCTACATCCCCTCCATCACCGCGGTCGCGCACGAGAGCTACCAAAGCGGCGTGGCGTTTTTCGTTCATAACTACGGGGTCTTCTCCGGCCAGGTCAGCATCGATCTCTTCGACGGAGGCAAGCGCAGAGCCGAGGTACGAGACGCCAGGGCGCTGTTGACCAAGGCCCGTCTCGCCCTCGATGAGCAGCGCGAGCAGACCAGCGCCTCGGTTGACGTCACCTACGATCAGGTCGATGAGGCCCAGGCGGATCTGACCGCCAAGCAGATGGCCAGCGAGGCCGCTGCCGGCTCCGAGCGTGTCGCCTTCGCGCGCTTCAACAATGGCGAAATCCTTCCCTCGCAGCGCGATCAAGCCACCGCCTCGAAAGCCTCGTCACAGGCCGCCCTGCTCGAGTCGCAGCTCAACCTGGCGCTTGCCCGCGTGCAGGTTCAGCGCGTCCTCGGTCAGATTCCACGCTGACCTAAGCTCATCGCCTTACTGCTTGGCCACGGCGATGCTGTACAGGTTGCCAGTCCCCACGCGAGGTTGCACCAGCGGCTCTCCTCTTGGCGTCGTTCCCCCGAAGAAGTAATTTGCCGCCTCTCCATCGTGAAAGTTGCCCAGGTCGGCCACCGTCCGGATCGACCCATCCGGCACGCCTATCCGCAGAATTGGCTCCCGGTCTGCGAGGAAAGCGTGGATGTAGATTGCCTTGCTGTCCTCGCTCCACACCGGGTCCGCCGCGCTTGTCGCTGCCAGTCGCTGCCAGCGCCGGCCCGCCACGTCGTACAGCATCACCAGCTTCTGATTGGACGTCAGCGCCACGATCCATCGGCCATCCGGCGACCAGCGTGGACTGAACAGGTCCTCCGAGCTTGGAATCTCTTCCGTCCGGTGCGTGGAAAGATTCACGATCTGCAGCGTGCGGGAGCCGCTCTCTTTGCCCATCAGGTCCGGCTCGCGGCCGAACACCAGGCTCTCTCCGTCAGCAGACCAGCTGGGATCGGCGGCGTTACGCGGCTCGTTCAGCATCGCCTCGGCCTTCCCCCCCGCAGCGTCCACCAGGTAGATCTGCCACACACCCATTGGCTTCCGTGCCATCACCGCCAGCCGCCGTCCATCCGGCGCCCAGTGCGCCAGAAAGACCTCCAGCGCGTCCGAAGTAAGCCGAACCTTGTCCGACCCGTCAGTCCGCGCCCGCCAAAGCTTTTCATGGATGTCGGTCCAAGCCACCCACTTACCGTCTCTCGAAAAATCGATCCGATTGGCGTCCGCCAGGAAGGCCGGCGCCGACCGAAACTCGCTTCGTTCCGGATCGAACTGTTGCAACCCCGAAGGAGCTTCCAGCCCCACAAAGAAGACGCGGCTGCCATTACGCGCCGCCACCGGAGAAAGCGAGCGAAGCGGTCCGTTCGTCAGCTGAAGAAGCTTCGCCGACCGCCCAAACCCCGTTAGCTGCCACAGGTTGTCGTTGGCCTCAAACACGTACGATTGCCCATCCGGCATCCACACTCCGCAGCAGGCGGAGAGGTGCTCCGCCTCGGGCATCGCCACCGGCCGAGGAGTCCGGCTACCGCTCTCCATCTCCCACAGCGCAGCCGCATGCGTCCGTGGATCGAACAACGTAAATCGCAGCAGCTTCCCGTCCGGCGACCAGCGCATCCAGAAGGCGCGCCCGCGAAGCTTCACGTACTCGGTCGACGAATCTTCACTCGAGCCAATCAGCGCCAGGTCGTTGCCGGTCGCATACAGAATGCTGGTGCCGTCCGGCATCCAGGCGGCGTCATGTGCCAGCACACCCGGGATCCGGCGTCCGCTCCCGCCTACCGAAGGGACCACCCAGAGTGGCTGCTCAGACTCGGTCGATTGCTGGCTGCGCAGCAACAGCCTCGAGCCGTCTTTTGAGATGTCCGCCAGCGCATTTGACGAGATCTCATCCGGAACCGCAATGCTCTGCACCTCACCCGTATCCACATCGATCGAAGAAAGTCGCGGCAGACCGTTCACCATCACCGAAGTCAGCACACGATCCCCGTCTATCGCCATCGTCAGGAAGCTCTCAGGGTTAGGCGGCCCAAGTGAGATCGGGACGTAATGCGTCACCTGGTCGATCCGAAAAGGCGCTGTCCTCGGCGGCGCCGGCAGCAACCACCGCACCATGAGGGCGACCCCCGCAAGCCCGGCCGCCAGCAGGCACAGCTGCGGCCATCTCACTCGACTCAGCCAGCCGGTACGTCCTGCTGGAGCTCCTCCAGCGCGCCCACCGTCAACCCCTGCCTCATCACTCTTTGGCACCCGGAAGGGAATTGGCGACTGCGCAGCCGGCGCCGGATCGTCAACCGGCGACCGCACCGGCCGCGATCCCTGCGTACTGTGTGGTTCGGTCCAGACCGTCCGTTCCAGCAGGTCGTCTGCACCCTTTGCCTCCAGAACCGGCATCTGCACAACGCCATCAGCAGAGTCGCTCGCAGAGGCAGCGATCCGGCTGACCGGTGCAATGAACCGGTATCCGCGCTTGGTCAGTGTCTGGATAAACCGCGGGTTCTCAGCCGAGTCCCCCAGCGCATCCCGGATCTTGTTAATAGCTGCGGCGATCGCCTGATCAAAGTCGACGTTCGTGTTCGCGCCCCAGATCTCAAGCTGCAGATCTTCCCGGGTGACGATGTCGCCCGGTCTTGCCAGCAGCGCCGCCAGGATACGGAAAGGCTGCCTCGGAAGCTTGATCCTGTAGCCCGCCTTCCAAAGCTCCCCGGAATGCAGATCGGCTTCAAAAAGGCCGAACGCCACTCGGTCTACCTTCTCCCCAACCGGCAAGTGCGTCTCCTTCTGAGCCGAAATGATACACGATTGATCCCACGTCCCGTGCATCAGACGCGCTACTGCAATGATTCTGAACGTGATCTTCGTGAATCGAAAAAGCTGTTGTTAGAAACGCCTCGGCAACCGCGTTACTCTGCATCATGGACCTCAGGAGAGCCTTAGTCGAGTGCCGCCCAGAGGCATCATGGCTCGCGGTTCGCACGCTGTTGGTCGTTGCACTCTCCTCAACGCTGCGCAAATCCCACGCGGCCATCTTCTAATCGCTCAAAGTGTCAACATCTTGCGGTCCCTCTGTTTACAAAGTCAACCCTGCTTCCTCTTCCGCGACGTCAACCTGCCATCTCCCTCATTCGAAGCGGCTTGACGAGACACAGACTTAGTCGGCAAATACCGCGATTCCGGGGCAGGTGATCCATGTGGAGCATTCCAATCGATCCGCAAAGCTCCATTTCTGGCGGCGTAGTCGCTACGTGCGCGGCTCGATTGCGGGCACGTCACCTCCTCAGACCGCGCACGCTCATACCACCGGGTGGCATTGTCTGGTAATCTGCAACCCTATGAAGGGTAAGCGAAGTACACCGCCGAAAGGCACTGAAAAACATGTGGCCAAAAAGCGCATCGGCAACATGACTACCCTCGTGTACGACAAGATCCGTTCGGACATCCTGAACGGCATCCTCCTCCCCGGAACAACGCTCTCCCAGCCCGTCCTGGCCAAGGCCGCCGGCACCAGCCGCGGTCCCGTGCGCGAGGCGCTGCGCCGCCTGCAGCAGGATCAGCTCGTCATCGCCCGCGACAACCAGCAGTTCAACGTGGCTCCTTATGACATCTCCGATCTTGAGGCTGTCCTCTGCCTCCACCTCGCCAACGTCACGCTCGCCATCCGCGTCAGTGTTCCTCTACTCACCGATCAGGAACTTGAACACCTCCGCAACTGCGTTCGGCTGATGGAGGGCGCGGCTCAGGGAGATGAGTTGGGCTGGGAGGTGCCGTACCGCGACTTCACCCTCACCATCGTCAAGCACTCCTCCCCCAGGATCGAAGCCCTGATCAGCCTTCTCATCGACAACATCCAGCGCCACCGCAGAAAAACGCTCGACAAAATTCCCAGTGTTTACTCCGGCGGCCCCGAATTCCGCGCCATCCTGGAGGCCGCGGAAGGACGCGACGGCGAGCGCGCGTCGGACCTCTATGCGAATTTCATGAGCCGCGTTTCGACCCTCATCCTCGGCGGCGTAGCACCTCAGTACAACGCATTCCGGCTGCGCGGATACGTCCTGGCCATGGGGTCCTACGACGAGCTTTGAGCCGCAGGCATGTCAACACTCGCCCTCGCGTTGACCTCCCGAACCACTCAGGCTCCCGCTTCTTGACTTAGCGGTTACCAAAACCCAGCCGCCCGGTTCAACATCCGCAACGCGCACCCCAGAACGCCGCCAGCTGTAGCGCGCGCCCGACCGCGGCGGCCGCTCATGCACGCGTCCGAACCCTTTCCACCAGCAGCCTTTGCACACGACCGCGGCAAGCTGTTGACAAACTGCTTGACAAGCGTGCCGACACAAGAGCATTGTGTTGCAAATCTGTTGACACCATCTTCCTCTGTGTGTGACAGAAACAAGCAACATGGAGTTCTTCGACTATATGGAACGCATCTCAAAGCTGCTCATAAGATCGTTGTTCCGCATCCTGCTGGTCCTTTCGCCCCTGCCCGTTCTCACCCAGGCCCTGGCGCAGACCACCACCACAGCCACCGTCGCTGGCGTGGTGACCGACACCTCCGGCGCCAAGGCGGCCGGAGCGACCATTCTCTTCACCAACACCGCCACCGGTGTCGCCGAAGCCGCGAAGACCACCTCCGATGGCTCCTACCGCATCACCGGCCTGCTGCCCGGCACCTACCGCGCGACCGTGTCCCTCCCCGGCTTCAAGACCGTCGTGCAAACCGGCATCGACCTCCACGTCGAAGACCAGGCCTCCATCGACTACACCCTGTCCGTCGGTGAGGTCTCGGAGAGCGTCACCGTCGACTCCTCCACGGCGCTCGTCGAGACGCAGTCGCCTACCGTGAGCCAGGTCATCGAGGGCAGGCAAGTGCTTGACACGCCGCTCAACGGACGCAACGTGATGAACCTCGTCACCCTCACCCCCGGCGTCATCGCCCAGGGCTCCACCAGCGGCAACACCAGCAACAACCAGAACGGCGGCGGCTTCACCAGCCCCTTCGGTTTGAACAACTACCAGATCGCCGGCGGCCTCTCCGGGCAATCCTCCGTATACGTCGATGGCGCCCCGCTCAATCTCTCCCTCGGCCACACCCTGCCCTTGGTCCTCCCGCAGGACGTCATCCAGGAATTCCGTGTCGAGACCAGCGTCATCGGCCCGCAATACGGAGAGTTCAGCGGCGGCATCGTCAACTTCGCCACCCGCGCCGGCACCTCCACCGTGCACGGAACCGTCTACGAATACCTCCGCAACGACGTCTTCAACGCCAACGCCTTCTTCAACAAGCAAACCATTGTCAACGGCGCTCCCGTCCCGCGCCCGGAGTTCACTCAGAACCAGTTCGGCGCCGCGGTCGGCGGACCCATCAAGAGCAAGGTCTTCTACTTCGGCTCCTACGAGGGCTTCCGCGTCGCCCTCGGCGTCCCCAACGTCGGCCGCGTCCCCACCCTCTCCGAACTCAGCGGAGACTTCCGGGCAGACCCGCCCATCTACGATCCAACTACCCAGACCGCCATCCCCGGCGCCGGCATCTACAGCACCGAGCGACAGTTCTCCTGCAACGGCGTCGCCAACGTCATCTGTCCCAACCGCATCGATCCCACCTCGAGCGCAGTGGCCAACGTCATCCGCTACTTCCCCGCGCCCAACGTCACCTCCACCAACCCCGCCATCAACTTCTCTGAAAATGGTAGGGGCAGCGGCGTCACCAACAGCTACACCGTCCGCCTTGACGCCAGCCTCGGAGAAAAACAGAAACTCTTCGCCCGCTACAGCCGCTACGACGGCGACCAGCCCCCGACGCAATACCTCACCGGCACCGGCGGCCCCAGCTCCACCCCTGCGAACATCACCCACGCCCAGCAGTACGTCGTCGGCGACACCATCGTTCTCGACGCCAAGTCCGTGCTCGATCTGCGCGCCTCCTACGTCCGCAACTTCAACCACATCGCCCCGGCACAAGGCGCGAACCTCGCCCAGTTTGGTCCGGTCTACGCCTCCATCGCTCCGCAGATCCTGGGCACCGAGTACCCCGCCATCATCATCCCCAACCTCATCAGCCAGCCCTACAATCTCCAGAACCCCACCACCCTGTCCTCGTCGGATAACTACGCCCTCTCCGGCACCTACTCCAGAACCGCTGGCCGCCACTCCCTCAGCTTCGGCGGCGAGGCGCGCCGACGCGAGAACTACTTCGGCTTCTCCGTCTCATCCTCCGGCCTGTTCGTCTTCGCCGGCACCTCCACCGCCTGCATCCCCTATCTCGGGCCCAGCACCTGCAGAAGCTATAACGGCGCCGCGCCCATCATGCCCGTCCTTCCTGGCGGAGGTGCCACGCCCATCGCCGACTTCGTCACCGGCGTCATCACCTCTGCGCCGCTCGGCTTTCAGGAGGCGCCCGCCCGCAGCAGCGTCGATTACTACTCCGGAGTCTTCGCCAACGACATCTTCCAGGTCTCCCCGCGTCTCACCATCACCGCCGGTGTGCGCTACGAACTCCCCCGCGGCAACACCAACAAGCAAGACCGCAACACCGTCCTGCTGCCCCAGCTCAGCAATCCGCTGGTCCTCGTCAACTCCTCCGCCTACCCCAGCCGTGCCGACATACAATCACACCTCTCGCTCTTCTCTCCACGTATTGGCCTGGCCTTCCAGCCCTACCCTGGAACCTCCGTACGCGCCGGCTACAGCCTTGGCTTCCTTCCCGTCAATACCAACTACTCGTCCACCACCTTCTCGTCGCCCATCAACTCGCCCATCACCTTCGTGATCCCGGGCAGCCCCTTGAGCAATCCGCTCCTGCATGCGCCCAACAGTCCTGTTGTCCCCATGCTTCTCCAACCCATCGGCCGCGCCTACGCCAGCAACCCGAACTACTTCGCCGGCCAGACCATCACCAGCCGCATTCCCTACTCGCGCTTCCCCTACCTGCAGCAGTGGAACGCCAACGTCCAGCAGTCGCTCAGCGGCAGTTCCTCCCTGCAACTCGCCTATCTCGGCGCTCGCGGCGACCATCTGCCTGTCGCGGCTACCGCCGATATCAACCAGCTTCCCGACCAGTACGATGCCATGGGCGCCGCACTCTCCGCCCCCGTCGCACCCGGCTCTCCCGTCACTGTCGGTCAAACCCTTCGTCCTTATCCCATGTACCAGAATGTGAACGCCCAGTCTGAGTACGTCGGTGACTCCTACTACCACTCCCTCCAGGCGACCGTCACCAAGCGCTTTTCGAGCGGAGGTACTTTATTGGGTAACTACAGCTGGGCGAAATTCCTCTCTAACTCTGAATCCACCGTGGCTCAGGTAGAAAGTCATGCCGAAGGTTTAATCCAGGACTACACCAACCTTCGCGCTGAGAAATCCTATCTCAGCTTCGACGTGCCGAATCGCCTCGTCGTCAGTTACATCCTCGATCTGCCCTTCGGCAAAGGCAGGCACTTCCTCGGCAACAGCAGCGGACTCGTTCAGGAGCTCATCGGTGGATGGAATGCCACCGGCATCAATATCTTTCAAAGTGGATTTCCGCTGGCGATTATTGCCACCAACAATAATCTCGCCAACCTCTTCGGCGCTGGCCAGATCCGCCCCAACGTAGTTCCGGGATGTAACAAGAAGATCGGCTCGATCGAATCGCAGGGTCGCTCCGGACAGCCCTACATCAACGCGGCCTGCTTCACCGCTCCCGCCGCCACCGCCTTCGGCAACGAACCTCGCACCGACGGCGTGCTGCGTGACGCAGGCATCGATAACTGGGACTTCTCGGTCGGAAAAACCACTACCGTGCACGACAACATCAACATCGTCTTCCGCGCCGAGGCCTTCAACCTGATCAACCGGACCCAGTTCGGAGACCCCAACGTCACGTCATCCAGCTCCATCTTCGGCGTCATTACCTCGCAGCAAAATCAGCCGCGATTACTGCAGTTTTCTCTTCGCGCCAACTACTGAAAATTCTCTTACTCTCGTAAGTCGTCTCGTCTGCCGCGAACTCTCGATCTACTGAACTACTAAGCCGGGATCGACTTGTCTTCGCGGCGACTTCCATCGACTGAAATATTGCATGGCAATTTTGTAAACAGCACTTCAGCCTTTGCACACTCGCCTCGCACCAACACTCGCAACTCAACATTGGCCAACTGTCAACCGCGTTGGCGAGCCCTTCACACTACAATATGAGCAGGGCTGCTTGGCGACCCCTGAAGATGCGCCGGTTCGTCGCGTGTGCCGATTGAGTGAAAGGTGGTTGTGTTGCGAGTCAGGACCGAAGACCGGAAGCAAGCCATTATCGATGTAGCTCTCGAGGTCTTTCGGGAAGTTGGTTTTGAACGCGCCAGCATGGCCATGATCTCGCGTCGACTCGGCGGATCGAAAGGCACCCTCTACGGCTACTTCCGATCCAAAGAAGAGCTCTTCGAGACCACCATGAAGGCCGCCTGCGAAGGTCCCGGCGACCAGATCATGAACCTGCTCGACCCCGGCCTGGATGACATACGCGGCGTGTTGCGTCGGTTCGGAAAAGCCTACGTTCGTTTCATCATCGGCGAGGAAGTCCTGGCCATCACCCGCACCGCCATCTCCGAGGGCTATGGCTCTTCGCTCGGTCCGCACCTCTATGATCAAGGACCCGGCCGCGCGCTGCCCAAGATGGCAGCTTACTTCGCCCAGGTCATGAAGCTCGGCAAACTGCCCAGGCGGTCGCCCTCAACAGCCGCCCTTCATCTCAAGGGACTGCTGGAGGCCGGATTCCTCGAGAACGCACTCTACGGGGCACCGTCAGAAAAAGAAGCCGTCATCGGAGAAGCCGTGGATGCCTTCCTGCGCGCGTACGCGGTCGCAGCCCCTTGTGCTGAGAACAAATCCGCCTGACCCGGGGCGCCCAGGCTTAACTCCCGAAAAGCCGGGCAGCGTTACTACTTAGAACTCCAGCCACCTCCGCCTCGTTCATGCCTGCATCCCGCATGAATTGCAGCGTGACCTTCGGCTCCACAGATGGTGAGTCGCTCCCAAACAGCAGTCGATCCAGACCGTAGGCCTCGCGCGCACTCACCAGTACGGCCGGGTCAGGAAGAAAATTGACGTCGTAGCTGAACCGCCTTAACTCTGCCAGCAGCGATCCATCTTCCCCCTGCTCGGCGAGCAGTGAACTCCCTTTGAACCGTCCGCCCAGCCAGATGACGCGCTGCAGAAGAAACGGTAAAGAACCGCCAACCAGCCCGATAATGATCCGAAGTCGCCGGCGCGTGCGACACAAGCCCGCCAGCCGCAACGCAGCCGTGGCAAGCTCCGCCGCGCTCCCGATCGTCACCGCGATGCCCGGGTCGTTCATGCCCGCGAGGCCGGGCTCGCTGCCGCACAGGATCCCGCCCGGATGAATGTAAACCACCGCGGCGCGCCGATCCAGTTCAGCCCACATCTCCGCAAAGCTCGGGTCATCTAGGGGTCGGCCCAGCGCCGAGCAGCCAAGGTGAATGCCCGCAAACCCCAGCTCATCCAGGCAGCGAATCGCTTCCTCGGCAGCCTCATTGCCATGTGGTAGCGGCACACTGCCAAACGCCAGAAATCGTCCACCGCTCTCGTCCACGATTCGCCTGTAGCGGTCGTTCACGTTCCGCGCCGCAGCCTCCGCCAGGCGCGCATCGCTGAGGTACGGGCTGTTTGGACCCGTACTGAGTATCTGCACGTCGATCCCCGCCTCATCCTGCCCCTCCATCATCCTGCGCAAGGTTGACTCATCGTGGGCCGCCCCAAACACCGGCCCGTTGCCCTCACGCAGCAGCGCCATGTAAGCTGCCGGCAGGTGATGCGCATGCACGTCGATATTCATCGCTGCTGCTCTCCAGACCCTTCGCCTCGGTCAGGCCGGCTTCCGTCGTTTCGTCCGGCAGATCCTGTGGAACGCTGTGGAAAACCGCTTCTTACTGCTCGATTTCAGGCTGTATATACAGGCCTAAGTGGTTTGTTTTCAGATTTTTGACTTGGTCGATGGGGGGTGGGGGGTACTCCTGCGCCGACACCCACTCTACTTGGCCAAGGTCCTCTGCAGCAGCTTACGACGCGGAGCGGTCTAGCTCCCGACTTTTGCCCCAGATCCCTGTCGCGCCAGTCGCGGAAACAGAACCTCGGCGCTGTTCCGGTTGATGGCCGCATGACCTCCAGCATCGAGACCCTTGTAATCGTCCAGGTTGCCTGTAAAGAAGCCCACGGTACTGTTCGGACAGTACGGCCAGTCAGAGCCAAAGAGTACATGTCCCGGCTTGGCAAAGGCCAGGAGACTCGGCAGCACGGTCGGGCTCCCTGACAAGGCTGTGTCGAAGTAGAAGCTTGATAGGTCCTCCAGCATCGCGGCCGAGTCGACCCTTGGATCGACCACGTTCGACAACATCGAGATGCGATACGCCGCGTACGGAACGAACCCGCCGGCGTGCGCCAGGATCATCCGCAGCCGCGGAAAGCGTCGCGGCACCCCGTTCGAGACGAGGTTGATCGCGGCGCGCGTGGTATCCAGCAGGAAATCCGCCAGCGAGGGATGGATGCCCTTCGCCGGTGCTCCCGGCAGAGGCCCGGGGTGGACCAGCACCACCGCCGCCCGCCGGTTCAACTCTTCCATCACCGGATCAAACGCTGGGTCGCCCAGGTAAACACCCCGGTTGTTCGCCAGTAGAATCACGCCATCGGTTGCAAGCTCGTCATACGCGTGCCGGATAGCGTCCAGCGATCCGTCCACGTCCGGAAGCGGAACGCAGGCGAACATCCCAAAGCGATCGGGCCGGCTTTTGACCAGCTCCGCCTGCCGTTCGTTCACCTCTCTCGTCAGCGTTCTGGCCTCGGCCACATCGCCCAGGCTTGGGCCGGGCGTCGAGAGGGATAGCACGCCAGTGGCAATGTGGTGCTCATCCATCATCGCGATGGCACCTTCCGCACTCCACTTGGCCGGCGCCCAGGCGCCCATCCCATGCCGCTCCAGCGCCGCCAGGAACTCCGGCGGCAGCAGGTGCTGGTGCACGTCGATGCGGCTTGCTCCCACTCGTGTCGCTTCCTTCCTTGCCCCTTGCTGTGCCGCTCGAGCCAGGCCCGAGATTCTGCTTGCCGCCGCAAGCCCCGATCCTATGAAGATGCGCCTCGTCCAGTCAGTCATCGCCTCCTCATTTCAGTACATCATCTGCTTCTGATCGCGCTCGAGCCCGAACTGCTGGCGTCCCCATGCTGCGAAGCTCACCTCGGGATTTAGAATGACGTGGCTGGAGGCAAAGTGGACATCACGCCACGCCCGCTGGATGCTGCTGCTGGACGCGAAGCCGGCTGCCCCCGAGATCTTCATCACTGTGTCCATCGCCTCGACGATGAGCTCAGACGCTCGTGCCTGGTCCCGGTATGCCCGCGCACGCAGCTCCTCCGAAGCCGGTTCGTCCGCCTCCGCCACCTGTACACAACGCTGCATCAGCAGCTCAGCGGCGTCCAGGTCCGCCGCGGCGCGCGCGACATGCACCTGGATACTCGTGAACTCAGCCACCTGCGCCCCGAACAGGCTGGCCCGTTTCGCCGTCCAGCTGCGGTAGTCCTCCAGCGCACCCCGGGCCGCACCCAGCATGGGCGCCAGGAACGTGAGCGGCGCATAGGTGATCCAGGGTGCGTGGTACATGGGCGCATCATTGATCTTTCCGCCCGGAGTATTTGCATCGCGCATATCGGCCACCCGCAACGTGTGCTCGGTCGGTACAAACACATTCTCTACCACCACCGTGTTGCTGCCGGTGCCGCGCATGCCGGTAGTATGCCACGTGTCGATTACCTTGAACTTTCCAGGGGGAATCAGGAAGAGCGTCCAATCCGGCGGGCCGCCCGTCGGCAGCATGCCCCCGATGATCACCCAGCTGCTATGGTTGATCCCGCTCAGGTAGGGGATGGAGCACGAGATGATGTTGTAGCCACCTTCAACCGGCTCTACCTTCGAGGTGGGCGTGAAGGTAGCCGCGATCGCCACATCCGGCCCGGAGGACCAAACCGCGGCCTGCGCAGCTTCCGGAAACTGTGCAAGGTAGTGCGGATGATGCATCATCAGACTTGCGCACCAGGCGTGCGCAGCATCGGCCTTGCCGATCTCGATAGAAATATCGACCCAGGCCTGAAGTCCAAGCTCGGTGCCACCAAACTTCTTCGGGGTAAGCACCCGTGCCAGTCCCGCTGCCAGGAACTCCCGCGCCGACTCCTGCGGAATCGACCTGTTCTCTTCCGAAAGCGCCGCACGTGCCCGGATGGCGGGTTGCAAATCGCGGAATCTTTCTAGAATGGAATCGACGGAGGCCAGCGATGCCTGCGTACTCTCGACCATAACGGCAGCTTCAGACATATCAGTATCCTTTCGAGTTCGTTCTAGTGGAAGTTGTGTCCAGGGAAGCCCATTGCAACGCGCCCCCGGCTGGTGTAAGCGTCCGCACGATCAACACCGATGTGGACTCCTGTTGAATGCACATCCCGGAACAACTGCTGCAGCGGATGAGAATCAAACAGCGCCATGGCGCCCGACCCGATGAACAGCTCGTCACTCAGTTCGATCGACGATCGTCCGATATAGCCGCGCCACGAGAAGTATCGTGCACGTTCCTCTTCGCTCAGGACCCAGCTCTTGCCGCTCAACGCGCGATCCCAGCCCTCCTGCGCATACTGCTGCGCCAGCGCCCAGGACGCATCCCATTGGGTTGCCGCGGCGGCAAGCGCGAACTGGGGCGCCGGTGCTTCGCGGGCAGCGGCCCCGTTTTCATATGGGCGGATCCGAGCCTTCGTCCACGTTGAGAACTCCTCAACGACCCGCTGCGCTATGCCGATCGAAGGCGTCAGAATCGCCAGTCCCTGCATCGTCATCAGCGGAATGCGCCACAGAGGTCCATCCTCCGCGACCTTCCCCCGCACGGGACCAGCCACTCTGGCCAGCGCGAAGACCCGGTGGTCGGGCACGAAGGTCGGCGCAATGGAAACCGCACGGCTGGCGGTTCCCTTCAGGCCGAGAGTGTTCCAGTCATCATGGATGACCAACTCTTCGCGGGGCACGAAGAACATCAGGTGCTCCGGTACTTCGCCGTCCGGCGCCACCGCGATGCCGCCCACAGCAATCCACGAGGACCATTCAATGCCGCTCGCGAAGCGCCAGTTTCCACTGAGAAGATAGCCGTCCGCAACCTTCTCGATCTGTCCAACAGGCGCGAAGGAATCGCAGATGAATGCATCGGGATCCTTGCCCCAAACCTCCTGCTGCAGCTTGTCCGAGGTAAATGCCATGTACCATTCGTGAAATCCCAACACGGAGTAGATCCAGCCAAGAGATGCTGACCCACGTGCAATCTCCCGGCCCACATCCAGAAAAGTCATAGGATCAGCCTCCGCCCCGCCCCACCGGCGGTGGCGGCATAACTTCATCAACCCGCTCTCCCGCAGCTTTTCCACCACTGCATCCGGCATGCGGCGGTCCTTTTCAGACTGCTCGCGGCGACTGCAGGCGAACTCCCCAACCTCTCGTGCCTGGTCCAACAGTTCGGTACGGGAAAGCTCTGCCGACTCGACGATGGAACTGATCATAGTTATCTCCTTCCAACCTGACTTACCGTGGTGCTTGCTAACTTACCTTTATGAAGTGCCTGCTGCTTATAACTTTTATGCCCACCCTGGTGCGCGGAAATCTTCAACGGGCAAAGTGCGGTGATAGGCTCGCTGGAAGAAAATGAGTGGCTTCGCGGTTCGAACTACAGATAACTCACAAGGTCTGGCCAGCACGATTGTGTGGTCTCCCGCCTCGACCTCACGCTCCACAATGCAGTCCGCCCAAGCAAGACAGTCCTTGAGTACATGTGCTTTTCCTTCATCAAAGAGCACATTGCGGAACTTGTCGGGCGACCAACCGGATAAGGTCTGGCTCAACCGTCGCTGATCGCTGGCCAGAATGTTTGCTGTGAACCTGCCGATCGCCTGGACAGCGGCCCAGGAACGCGATCCCTTCGTGACCATGAAACTTACAAGTGGTGGGTCCAGCGAGACCGAAGAAAACGTGCCTACAATCAGCCCCACGGGACCCTGCCCCGCATTCGCCACAATCGCCGTGACTCCGGTAGGAAGTTGTCCGAAAAACTGCCGATAGCTTTGTGGGTCCATGTCAATGACTCCGCGGGACAGACGTGAACGTGCGAGCTCCAAGCTCAAGTGGAGCCCCGGTCTCGATAAGGTGCTGTGCATATGCCGGAAAAGCCAGATCGTCGACGACCACGTGAGTAGCCGCCACGCTCATATCCCGCAGCAGCTTTTCAAAGATGTTCGGCTTGCGTAGAGCCACTAAGCCGGCGCGATGGAACGCCAGTTGCACGCACTTGAGGGCAAGATCTGTCGCCAGAGAGGCCAGGGCGCGGGGAAGATGCCGCTCTGCATGTGACCAGGCTTGGGGCTCGCCTGCGGCGGCCGCGTCCACCCTTGTAAACAGCGAGTACGCCAAGGCCTCCACTGCATGTAACTCGACGACCGCTCTGCCCATCTCACCTTCGACCACTTCGCGCTCAGCGACATAGCGGCCGGGCAGCGGCTTGGAGTACACAAGACGCAACTCACGTAGTGCCCGGCGGCCGGCGCCAAGGGCAAATGCAAGATGCTCGTAGCTTTCCAGATACTCAACTTCCACCAGGTCGTATCGCCTGCTTCCGCGGACCTGCGAAAAGGGTGCCTCCTCGCGGCCCGCTAACTCGGCAGGCAGAAAGTAGTCCGCGAGTTTGAAATCCTTTGAGCCAGTTCCAGCGAGTCCCACAACATTCCATGTATCAAGCAGTTGCACGTCACGCGCGGGAACAGCCAGCGGCAGCAACCGAGAAGGGTCGCGCTCGACAAAAGCCGTAGCATACACCCAGTCTGCATGGTGGATAGAACTCGCCAGACGCCATGTTCCATTCAGGACGAAGCCGCCTTTAGTGGGCGTGGCCGAGCCACCTGGTGGAGCTACGATTGAGCAGCGTGGCACGCCGTCCTGAAAGACCCGCTCTACAGCCGCCGCTGGCATGGTCGCACCCAGAACGGCGAGGCCGTTGTTCGCGACCATTGTGCACCAGGCACTCGACGTGTCTTCTGTGGCCAGCGCGGAAAGTACTTCGATCTGGGTAACGATCGGAAGTTCAAGCCCGCCCAGCTCCCTGCAAAGCCGCATGCGCCACAGGCCTTGTGACGTCAGTGCCTCGAGAGTCTCCTCAGTGAGGCGCCCCGCCGCATCCGACTCCGCCGCACCATTGTTCAACGTGTCGGCAATCGAGGCGACGCTGTGTAGAAGGTCTCTCCCAATCTGTGTCGAATCTTCGAACCGGTCGGGTTGAGCCGCCTTGCGTGAGGGGTCCGGCAGGGACGATGCATCAGTCTGTCTATCCATTACCGAGAAACTCATTCGCCTCTCTCCCTCCGCCCGGTGAGCTAGATAATAACCGTCCAGTACGGTACTGATATATATCGCCTTCGATTGAGGACTGTCAAGCTAAAAACGTACAGCGCGGTACGTTTAAAGCAGAGCTGACGACCGGAGCGTTAAACGCTTTTCGCCGGCGCGCTCACTGCGGGCCACGCGGGTTCTTGATCTTCCCATATCGGGATACACTTCTCGGCGGGACCAAAGTCCGAGGAGAGATGAATGACTCGCTTTCTGGTAAAAGCCACCGCGGTCGGCGCGCTTGGCGGTCTGCTCTTCGGTTTCGACACGGCCGTCATTGCCGGCACTACCCAGCAGCTCACCCAAGTGTTTCAGCTCACGCCGTCTACGCTTGGGCTGACTGTCTTTATCGGCCTGGTGGGCACCGTGATCGGAGCCGTGACTTCGGGCAGTCTTGGTCAAAGGATCGGAGGCCGTGAGGCGTTGCGGATCATGGCTGTCCTCTATACCGTCTCGGCGATCGGCTGCGCCTTCGCCTGGAGCTGGAACTCGCTGATGGTCTTTCGGCTGATCGGCGGCCTGGGTATCGGCGGCTCTTCCGTCCTCGGTCCGGTGTACATCGCGGAGCTTGCCCCCGCACGCTGGCGCGGACGCATGGTGGGGCTCTTCCAGATCAACATCGTGCTCGGTATCCTGCTTGCGTATCTCTCCAACTTCATCATTGCGTCGCTGCATCTAGGCCTGCGGGAGTGGCGCTGGGAGTTCGGCATGGCCATCCTGCCCTCCGCGCTCTTCCTCATCATGCTTTATGGCATTCCGCGCAGCTCGCGCTGGCTCGTCACCACCAACCAGACGCTCGAAGCCCGGCAGGTGCTTCAGATGATGGGCTCGCCGAACTCCGACGCCGAGCTCCAGGAGATCATCGAGTCCGTCCACCTCGAACGCGGCGCCAGGGAAGAGCCGCTCTTCACGCGACGCTACGCGTTCCCAATCCTGCTGGCTGTTTCGATCGGCCTGCTCAACCAGCTCTCCGGGATCAACGCCATCCTCTACTACGCCAACTCCATCTTCGCCGCAGCTGGCTTCAGCGCCAGCTCAGCCGGCCTGCAGACGGTTGGCATCGGCCTGGTCAACCTGCTCGCAACGCTGCTGGGGATGAGCCTTATCGACAAGCTTGGCCGCAAGACGCTGCTGCTCATTGGCTCCGTCGGTATGGTCTTCGCGCTCTCTGGCGTCGCCGCGATCTTTTACACCCACACGCACCAGGAGCTGCTCGTCTGGCTGCTGGTCGTGTTCATCGTCTTCTTCGCCATCTCCCAGGGCTCGGTCATTTGGGTATATATCGCGGAGGTTTTTCCCAACCGCGTCCGCTCCAAGGGCCAGAGCGTTGGCTCCTCGGCCCACTGGGTGTCGGCGGCCATTATCACGCTCTACTTCCCGGTGGTGGTGGCGAGGTTTTCGCAGGGCACGCCGTTTGTCTTCTTTGCAAGCATGATGGTCCTGCAGTTTTTCCTCGTCCTGTTCGTGTTCCCCGAAACCAAGAACCGCTCGCTCGAGCAGATCCAGGCGCAGCTCGGTATCTCCTGAGCGGCCAGCTGGATAACAGCATCAGCTTCCCGCTTGCACAGTCTGGACAATCCCCTTGGCGCGCAGTCCGGCCTCAGCCGCGCCGAAGTAGTCCTCTACGGTTCCCTGGGTGCGAATCCAGTCGATGTACTGCCCGATGCCGTCTTCGAGCGTGGTCCGGGGTTCATACCCGATGCTCCGGATGCGGCTGACATCCGAGATCAGCGACCGGATCTCTCCGGGCCGGAACTCGCCGCGGGCCAGCGGCTTCAACCCGACCCCCAGCCGGTCGGCGATGATCCCCGCGAGGTCGCGCACGCTGGTCGCGCGTCCGCTGCCCACGTTTACCGGCAGTCCATCCAGCTTTTCCGTGCTGGCAACCAGCAGATTTGCACGCGCAATGTCCTCGACAAAGCACAGGTCGCGGGTCTGCCCGCCATCCTCGTACATCACCGGCGGCTGGCCGTTCAGCAGCCGAGTGCAGAAGATCGCGATGACGCCGGTGTAGGGATTGAAGAGCGACTGCCTCGGCCCATAGGTGCAGCTATACCGGAGCGCCACCGTTGGGATGCCCGTCTGCTTGCCCCACAGGAGCACCAGCCGTTCCTGGTCTACCTTGGTGAGCGCGTACACGGTTTCGCCGCCGCCCGGCGTGTTCTCGGGCGTGGGGATAGACGTGGTCGCCTTTCCGCACAGCGGGCAATGGACGCTGAAGTCGCCTGCCCGCAGCTGCTCCGCCGGCCGCAGCAGAGGAACGACATGCCCGTGCTCCGGACACTCTGCCGCACCTTCGCTGTACACGGCTTGCGAGCTCGCGACCACGACCTTCTTCACGGGTAATTGGTGATCGCGGATGATCTCCAGCATCTGCGCAGTGCCGAAGCTGTTCACCAGAACATACTTCGCCATCTCCGGCATGTAGCCACCGTAGGCCGCCTCATGGAAGACCACGTCGATGTCCTCGAGCGCGGCACGCATGGTCTCGTACTCCTGCACCTCACCCTGCCGGAACTCCGCGGCCGCGTTCACCCACGCGGGCTTGCCCAGCTTGTGCGTCTGCGGCTCCAGGTTGTCGAGGATCCTTACCGTCCAGCCCTCGTGCAGCAGCAGGTCGACGATGTGCGATCCGATGAGGCCCGCGCCTCCGGTAACGAGAGCGCGCTTCTGGTGCGAAAGAGGCATGAAAGTCCTTTCGGAGGGGAACGGTAGGGCAACTCTTGCTGCAGCCGACATCTCCATCCTAGCGTGTGCAGGCTTTGGCTTGAAGGCGCCGGGCCACATGCTCATTGGCAAAACGAACCAGTCCCAGAATGTTCCAAGGTTGATGCTCTTTCTCTGCTGCCCGTATTCGTTGCTTGGTCGCCTGTCCAAACCCGTGTATCGTTTCCCGCAGTGCATCTGCACGATTCTTAATGGCACTGAAACCTTTCAACTTCGCCATGCTGTCCCATCCGGGGCGCGTCCGCAAGGGCAACGAGGATGTCTGCGCGGCCGCGCCGGAGAACGGCGTCTTCGTCGTGTGCGACGGCATGGGCGGAGCCGCCGCCGGTGAGGTTGCCAGCAAGCTCGCGGCGCAGACCTTTCTGAATGCGTTCGCACCCACGGCTGATGAAAGCCCTCGCACCGGCACACCGGACGTGCAGCTCGACGCGGCGATCCATGCGGCCAACCAGGCCGTCTACCAGCAGGCCCATCGCTCGCTAGAACTGCACGGGATGGGCACTACGCTGGTCGGCCTCTACCTGCAATCCGCTGCGGGCAATGTGCGCTCTTCACTTACACTGGCTCACGTGGGTGACAGCCGCTGCTACCTGTTCCGTGAGGGCGTCCTGACCCAGCTCACCATCGACCACTCGCTGGTCGAGGAGCAGCTTCGTCTGGGTGAGATCACCGCCTACGAAGCCGAGTTTCATCCCATGCGCAACATCATTACGCGCGCCGTGGGCTCGCAGGCCTCGGTCGAACCCGAGATCCGGCACCTGGATCCCCAGCCCGGCGATCTCTACCTGCTTGCCTCGGACGGTCTCACCCGCGAGCTCTCAGACACGGACATCTGCCGGACCATCCATCGCGTCACCACGCGCAAGCGCGCCGGTCAGCTTGATCTGGCCAGCCTGTGCCAGACGCTGGTCGATCAGGCGAACGACGCGGGAGGCGGCGACAACATCACCGTTCTCCTGCTCCAGGTGAACTGACGGCTGCCGAAGATCGCAGAGTTGTAAGCTTCTAGTCAGTCTCTAGTTCAATCCCGGAGCAATCCACTTATGCCAGAAACCATCGCCATCCTCGGCGCCGGCACCATGGGCAACGGCATCGCGCACGTGTTTGCCCGTGCCGGCCACCCGGTCCTGCTTGCCGATATCTCCCAGTCCGCGCTCGATAACGCGGTCACCAATATCGGCAAGAACCTTGCACGCGAGGTCTCGAAGCAGAAGCTGACGGCCGCAGAGGCACAGGCTGCGGAGGCGCGTATCACCACAACCACGTCGCTCGACGATCTCGCCTCTGCATCGCTCGCCGTAGAAGCGGCAACGGAGCGGTTCGAGGTGAAGTCCGAACTCTTCCGGACACTCGACCGGGTGCTGCCGCCAGAAGCGATCCTGGCTTCGAACACCAGCAGCATCTCCATCACGCGGCTGGCTGCGCTGACTCAGCGCCCCGGCCAGGTGATCGGGATGCACTTCTTCAACCCCGTGCCCGTGATGAAGCTGGTCGAGATCATCCGCGGCCTGCAGAGTACGCAGGCTAGCTATGACCGGGTGCACGCGCTGTCGCTTGCGTTGGGCAAAATTCCAGTCGAGGTCAACGACGCCGCTGGATTTGTCTCAAATCGCGTGCTCATGCCGCTGATCAACGAGGCGTGCTTTGCGGTGATGGAGGGCGTCGCCACCCCGGAGGCGGTGGACACCATCTTCCGCGAGGGAATGGCGCATCCGATGGGCCCGCTGACGCTGGCGGACTTCATCGGCCTGGATGTATGCGTGGACATCATGCGCGTGCTGGTGGAGGGGTTGGGCGACCCGAAATACCGCCCCTGCCCGCTGCTCGTACGGATGGTCTCCGCGGGCTGGCTGGGCCGGAAGTCCGGGCGCGGGTTCTACACCTACTAAGCCGGCGCGGACCGCGACCTGCGATAATCTTCCCCAAAGGAAAACGCATGCCCGCCCAGCACTCCGAGCTTTACTTTGAAGACTTTCACATCGGCCAGATGTTCCATTCCGCCACCTCCGCCAAGGTCTCGGCCGAGGAGATCAAGGAGTTCGGCCAGAAGTACGATCCGCAGCCCTTTCACCTGGATGAGAAGGCCGGCGAGGGCAGCTTCTTCAAGGGCCTGGCGGCCTCCGGGTGGCTTACGGCCGCCATCGTAATGCGGCTGCGCGTGCAGTCGATCAAGGTCTTCGGCGGCATGATCGGTGCGGGCGTGGAGGAGATGCGCTGGACCGCCCCGGTGCGCCCGGGCGATACCATCCGGACGGAGATTGAGGTGGTGGGCGTGCGGCAGTCGACCTCGCGCAAGAACTACGGGATCGTACGCACGCGGACGCTGGCGTTCAACCAGAAGAATGAGGTCGTGCTGCGCTCCACGGTGAACTTCCTGGCGCCGCTGCGGGCCAGCGCACAGGCCTAGCCACCGCGGCTTTAGCCCGTTAGTTTGCTGTTCGGACCTGTTTTCCACGCTCGCGCCGGGCGAACAAAGCGCGTATGTTAAGCAGATGCGCATGACCGTCCTCGCCTCGGGGTCCAAGGGCAATTCGACCGTCATTGCCAGCTCCAGAACGAGCATCCTGGTGGATGCCGGGCTCTCCTGCCGCGAGTTGTTGCGGCGGATGGCTTTGGCTGGCGAAGATCCTGCGCAACTGGATGCGATCCTTATCACGCATGAGCACCTGGACCATGTGGCCGGTCTGGCAGTACTGGCGCGCCGCCTGGGCATTCCGGTCTTCTTCACGGAGCCGACGCACCGGGCGTGGGTGCGGATGCTGACTCCGCGCACCACGATGAGCTATGCCAAGTGGCTCGACCATATGGCGGCGGAGAAGCTTGCCCGCGCGGAGGCGCTGGCAGCCAAGGTCCCGACGTATGCGCCGGTTGCGGCAGCCGAGTTGGAGTCCATCGCCAGCATCTCCGCGCAGGCGGCGGCGTTCGATCCCAGCCTGAATCGCTCGGACGACCCGAACGCAACGCTCGAACTGCCGGCGGATACTGAGGAAGACTGTGATCCTGGCACGACGGCGAAAGCCAGGCAGGATCCGACTTACCTCCCGGCAGTCGAGTACTTCCGCGCCGGGCACAAGTTCTCGATCGGCGATGTCGAGATCTGTCCGTTCACAATTCCGCACGATGCGGCCGATCCGTGCGGCTTCGTCTTCTCGTCGGACGGCATTCGCATGGCGCTAGCGACCGACCTGGGGTATCTGCCGCCCAACGTCAAGTCCGCGCTGCGCAACGTCGACGTGCTGCTGCTCGAGTCGAACCACGACCTGGAGATGCTGCGTGACGGCCCCTACCCGTGGTCGGTGAAGCAGCGCGTGCTGTCGCGGGTGGGACATCTGTCGAACGATGCTACGGCCGAGTTCCTGGAGCGCGACTACGATGGGGGCGCCGCGTGGATCGTGCTGGGACATCTTTCGGAGTCGAACAATGCGCCCGAGCTGGCGCGGATTACGGCGCAGCGGGCGATCGGAAACCGCATGAGCCTGCTTGGCAACCGCATTCTGCTGGCCACGCAGGCGGAGCCGCTGGCGCCGATTCATCTGTGATCCGCCTGCTGCGGCAGCGTTGAGATGCGGGGTGAAGACCTTTCCTTTCCGGGCATTACTCTTTGCACCTTCCCGCCCGGTTCCGAGTCAAACAAGGTAGAATGAAGCTTGAATCTATGCGCAACGCAGCCGTCACCCCCAGATCGAGCACGGTCCAAGCGAAGTCCTGTACCGACCCCATTGTGGGGGCGATTCTCTCTGGCTGGCGCTACGACATCTCGAGCATCTCGCCTGAGATGCGGACCGATTACGAGAACCACCTGGCGGAGTGCCAGCATTGCCGGCATCGGCAGCATATCGCCCGCACGATCGACGTGCTGCTGATCACGGTGAGCACGCTCTCGATCTTCGCTTTCCTGCTGGCCGCGGCGGTGATGCACCGGCTGGAGGTACTGACACACATCGCAGGCAGCCTGACGGTGCATCTGCGCCAGGAGCCGATCTCCATCTCGCTGCAGGCCGTCGCGATCGCTGGACTGGTGGTGTCGATCGTGCTGTGGCTGCTGGTGGCGATCGCGACACCGCTTCCGGGGCTGGTGAGCGGACTGGTCCAGCAACGCATTCCCTCTGGCATCCGGCAGCGCTTTACGCGTCGCCACGCCTGATCCACATGTCTGCCGAGACGAAAACTTCACCTGACCCGGGCGCCCCGGCAGCGGGGGACTTTGCTCCCGGCCAGACGCCGGTGGAGCGGCGCAACCGGCGGCGCTACAGCGAGTGGGACCCGCGCTCGGCGCCGGGCACGTATTTCCTGCTGGGCGTGAACGTCCTGATGTTCGTGTGGATGATCCTGCACGGCGTCTCGCCCAAGGCGCCGACGACGGAGCAGCTGAGGCACTTCGGCGCGAACAATGCTTCGCTGGTGCTGGCCGGCGGGCAGTGGTACCGGCTGGTGACGGCGACGTTCGTACACATCGGGATCATTCACATCGCGACCAACATGTGGTGCCTGTGGAATCTCGGGCTGCTGGGCGAGCCGCTGGTGGGCCCGTTCGGGCTGATCGCGATTTACCTGCTGACGGGCATCGCCGGGAACCTGCTGTCAGTGGCCTGGGATGTAATCCTGGCGTCGATCTTCCGGCAGCCGCTGGAGTTTTACGCGGGCATGGGCGCGGGAGCTTCGGGCGCGGTCTTCGGCATTGCGGGGATCCTGATTGTGCTGCTTTCAAACCACAAGCTGCCGATCCCGTGGGTGGAGCTGAAGCGGCTGCGAACGTCGGTGGTGCGGTTTTCGGTGATCAACCTGGTGATCGGCGCGTCCACGCTGTTTGTCGGGCCGGTGCGAATCGATAACTCGGCACACATCGGCGGATTCCTGTGCGGCCTGGCGCTGGGGCCGGGACTGGTGCCAGCCATGACGCTGGGGCGGGTGCGCTACCTGGCGCGGCAGAAGATCGTGTTCGGCGCGGCGGCGTTCGTGCTGGCGCTGTTCGGCTACTGGATCGCCAACTTCAAATAGGCCTCGCGGAGGAGACCACCTTCCGCTTCAGGCTTTGACGACGACGCCGTCCTGCACCTTGACGGGATCGAGGAAGGGCATGCCGGCGCGGAGCTGGGCGCCGACGGCTTCGATGGGGTGCGCGGCTTCCTCCCTGCGGATACGGGTGAACTCGTGGCGGCCGGTCTCATTTTCTTCGATGAATTTCCTGGCGAAGGTACCGTCCTGAATCTCGGTGAGCAGGGACTTCATGGCTTTTCTGACTTCGGGGGTGACGATGCGGGGTCCGGCCATGTAGTCGCCCCACTCGGCGGTGTCGGAGATGGAGTGGCGCATGTATTCGAGGCCGCCGCGATACATGAGGTCGACGATGAGCTTGAGCTCGTGGAGGACCTCGAAGTAGGCGAGCTCGGGCTGGTAGCCGGCTTCGACGAGGGTCTCAAAGCCCGCCTTGACGAGGGCCGAGGTGCCGCCGCAGAGGACTGCCTGCTCGCCGAAGAGGTCGGTTTCGGTCTCTTCGGTGAAGGTGGTGGGGAGGACGCCGGCGCGGGTGCAGCCGATGCCTTTAGCGTAGGAGAGGGCGAGCGGGAGGGCGGAACCGGAGGGATCCTGCTCGACTGCTACCAGGGCGGGGATGCCGCCGCCCTCGGTGAAGACCTCGCGGAGGCGGTGGCCGGGACCTTTGGGGGCGACCATGCTGACGTCGGCGGTGGGCGGCGGGGTGATGGTGCGGAAGCGGATGTTGAAGCCGTGCGCGAACATGAGGGTGACGTCGGGCTTCATGTTGGGGGCGATCTCGGCGTGGTAGACCTTGGCGGCGGTCTGGTCGGGGGTGAGGTTCATGATGACGTCGGCCCAGGCGGAGACCTCGGCGACGGAGCCGACCACGAGCCCGTGATTGCGGGCGCGCTGCGCGTTCTTGGATTCGGGGCGGAGGCCTACGCGGACATCGACGCCGGAGTCCTTGAGGTTGAGGGCGTGGGCGTGGCCCTGCGAGCCGTAGCCGATGATGGCGACCTTCCTGGCCTGGATGAGCGAGAGGTCGGCGTCTGCGTCGTGGTAGGTCCTGAGCATGGCTGGCGTTCCTTCTGGGGTCGAGGGGTACCCCCCACCCGGCAATAGTGCGCAAAAATTTGAAAACAAAGGAGTTAGATCCTGTCTATCCAAGCGAAGTCGTTGATTTCAGGGGTGCAGGCGAGTCAAATATTTGAAAACAGGCACGTTGCGGCTTGCAGCCGAGGCGGAAAGTTTTGTCAGTAGGTTAATTGTACTTGGAAGGAGGGGGGAAGTATGACAAGAAAATGCAGACTGGAAAGGCGCATGGATGTTGGAGATTTCGGGCTTTGGGGGAGAGTAGGGGCTTGACAAGGGCTCGGGGTGAGCTGAGGCGGAGAGGCTATGGAAGGCTTGCGGCGGACGGCAGGCCGGCCCGCCACGGCCGTACGGCGAGATTTTTGGAGTGCTTTTTGATCTGCGGGTAAGGGTTAGTGGGGTTGGTGTTTCGGGTTTGGGCGAGAGTGCGGGTCAGTCGCGGCGGCGGCCGGAGAGGAGTTGGAGGATGGCGAGAAAGATGTTGATCGCGTCGAGGTAGATGGAGAGCGCGAGGGATACGGCGGATTGGCCGTCGCCGCCGGCGCGGATGCGGGCGAAGTCGCCGATGGTGAGCAGGGTGAAGACGCCGAGGATGAGCCAGGAGTAGGTGTCGGGCTGGAGGAAGTGGAAGAAGATGCTGACGATGCCGAGCAGGAGCACGCCGAGCAGCGCGGCGGACGCGATACCGGTGAGGCGGCGGTAGTTGATGTTGAAGAGGTAGGCGACGATGCCCATGCAGGCCATGCCGAGGCCAGTGGTAGCGGCGGCCTGGAAGACGATGCCGGGGCCGATGGCGGCGATATAGCGATGGAGCAGCGGGCCGATCTCCCAGCCCATGAAGTAGGTGAGCAGGAGGAAGAGGCCGAGGGCGAGGTTGGCGTTGGCGCTGCGGCGGGCGCCGTTGATGGCGAAGATGAGGGCGAGCACGGCGATGAAGCCGGGCAGCGTGGCCCAGGCGGGCGAGGTGGTGACGCCGACGGCGGTGATGAGGAAACCGAGCGAGGTGATGCCGAGGACCTTCGCCAGGAGCGGCGCGGTGCCCTCGCGGGGGATGGCGATGGGGCCTGCCTGGTGGGCGGGCTGCAGGTCGTTCCAGGTTCCGGTGCGGGGGTCGATCTGGCGATTGATCTGGTAAGGCATGTGTCTTTCTACTCCGTGGACTACTCCGTGGATCTCACTCTATATGACGCTGCCTGGAGGCGAAGCGTAGCAAAAACGGCGGGGAAGCCCGTGGGCCGCCCCGCCAAGTGCGTTGTTGCTTTGGGTGTGTGGAGCTTTAGCGGCTGATGGTGAGGATCAGGTTGACGGGCTCGTCGACGGGCACGCCGCCGACGGTCGCGGGCTGGTAACGGAAGCGGGCTACCGCGTCGAGGACTTCACGGTTGGTGAAGGGATCTGCGGGCTTGGTGAGGTGCAGGTCCTGGGGTTTGCCGGTCTTGTCGACCGTCATGGCGATGACGATGGTGCGGTTGACGGTGAGGAAGGGGAGGGCAAAGCTTGACTCTTCGAGGTTGGCGATGTGGATGAGATGCGCGGGCGTGACGCCGGTGGTGGTGCGAACGGAGAGGGGGGTGGTGCCGGGTTCTGACGCAAGGAGAGCCGGGGCAACGAGTTTGGACTGCAGGGTGGAGGTGACTGACGGCGTAGATACGGGCTGAGCAGGCGACTTTGCCTGGGCGTGAAGCAGCGCAGGCGAAAGCGCGAGGATGGCCACAAGAGTACGCATGGTTTTGTCCTTAGGGGTAGGTGTACCCGACACCAGTTTGCGGTTGCAGGGGAACGGTTGTCAAGGAAAAGATTTCGGCGTTGATGGGATTCGGGTTGTTGTTCGGGGGAAGGCTTAACGCCGATCAGGGCGGATGCGCGCGGATTTCTGGAAGGGAGCTGAGCGTCGGGGCAAAAGCAAGGGCAAATGCAGGTCCTTCGGCTTGGCTGCGCCTTGCTCAGGATGACAGAGGGGTGGTGGAGAGGCAGGTCCTTGGCTTGGCTGCGGGTTGAATGGAACGACGGTGCTGGTTGGGGGAAGGCATACTCCAGGGGCTAAAGCCCGTTTCGTGGGACGAAACTGAGAGGCCCAAGGCTGAAGCCTTGGGGTACCTTCGGGCAACGGCAAGGGCAAAGGCAGGTCCTTGGCGTGACTGCGGATTGAGCGGGACGACGGGGCTGGTTGGGGAAGACATACCCCAGGGGCTAAAGCCCGTTTCGTGGGACGAAACTGAGAGGCCCAAGGCTGAAGCCTTGGGGTACCTTCGGGCAAAGGCAAGGGCAAAGGCAGGTCCTTGGCGTGACTGCGGATTCAGCGGGACGACGGGGCTGGTTGGGGAAGGCATACCCCAGGGGCTAAAGCCCATTTCGTGGGGACAGAACTGAGAGACCCAAGGCTGAAGCCTTGGGGTACCTTCGGGCAACGGCAAGGGCCGAGGCAGGTCCTTGGCGTGACTGCGGATTGAGCGGGACGACGGGGCTGGTTGGGGAAGGCATACCCCAGGGGCTAAAGCCCATTTCGTGGGGACAGAACTGAGAGACCCAAGGCTGAAGCCTTGGGGTACCTTCGGGCAAAGGCAAGGGCCGAGGCAGGTCCTTGGCTTGGCTGCGGGTTGAGCGTGACGACGGGGCTGGTTGGGGGAAGGCATACCTCAGGGGCTAAAGCCCATTTCGTGGGGACAGAACTGAGAGACCCAAGGCTGAAGCCTTGGGGTACCTTCGGGCAAAGGCAAGGGCCGAGGCAGGTCCTTGGCTTGGCTGCGGGTTGAGCGTGACGACGGGGCTGGTTGGGGGAAGGCATACCTCAGGGGCTAAAGCCCGTTTCGTGGGGACGGAACTGAGAGACCCAAGGCTGAAGCCTTGGAGTACCTTCAGGCAAAAGCAAGGGCAAAGGCAGGTCCTTGGCGTGACTGCGGATTGAGCGGGACGACGGGGCTGGTTGGGGAAGGCATACCCCAGGGGCTAAAGCCCGTTTCGTGGGACGAACTGAGAGGCTCAAGGCTGAAGCCTTGGGGTACCTTCGGGCAAAGGCAAGGGCAAAGGCAGGTCCTTGGCTTGGCTGCGGGTTGAGTGGAACGACGGGGCTGGTTGGGGGAAGGCATACCCCAGGGGCTAAAGCCCGTTTCGTGGGACGAAACTGAGAGGCCCAAGGCTGAAGCCTTGGGGTACCTTCGGGCAAAGGCAAGGGCAAAGGCAGGTCCTTGGCTTGGCTTTGCCTCGCTCGGGATGACAGGGGGTGGGGGCGGGGCGCTGGTAGAGTGAAGAGATGTTTGTGCCGGGTCATATTCTGTTTGCGCCCTCGCAGCGAGTGCATTTCATTGGGATTGGCGGGATCGGGATGAGTGGGATCGCGGAGATTCTGCTGACGATGGGGTACAGCGTTTCAGGGTCAGATCTGAAGCAGTCGGGGGCGACGGACCGGCTGGCGGCGATGGGCGCGACGATCTATACAGGGCACGTGGGGCACAATGCGGCGGCGTGCGATGTGGTGGTGGCGTCCAGTGCGGTGAGTGCGGCGAATCCGGAGATTATGGAGGCGCGGGCGCGGAAGATCCCGGTGATCCAGCGGGCGGAGATGCTGGCGGAGCTGATGCGGCTGAAGTTCGGGATCGCCGTGGCGGGGATGCACGGGAAGACGACGACGACGAGCATGATCGCGGCGGTGCTGGCGGGCGGGGGGCTGGATCCGACGGTGGTGGTGGGGGGAAGGGTGGATGCGCTGGGGTCGAATGCGCGGCTTGGAACCAGCCAATATCTGGTTGCCGAAGCGGATGAGAGCGACCGCAGCTTTTTGAAGCTGAGCCCGGTGCTGGGGGTAGTGACGAACCTGGATCGGGAGCACATGGATTGCTACCGGGACATGGAGGATGTGGAGAACGCGTTTGTGGAGTTCATGGACCGGCTGCCGTTCTACGGGGCGGCGACGGCGTGCGTGGATAACGAACGGCTGCGAGGGATTTTGCCGCGGGTGAGGCGGCGGGTTTACACGTACGGGGAGAGCGCGGATGCCGACTTCCGGCTGTTGATGCTGGAGCGGAGTGGGGGGCAGGCGCGGTTCGACGTGAATTACCGCGGGCTGCTGCTGGGGCCGTTTGCGCTGCATGTGCCGGGACGGCATAACGTGTTGAATGCGACGGCGGCGGTGGCGGTGGGGGTGCAGCTGGGGGTGGCGCCGGGGCTGATTGCGGAGGGGCTGGCGACGTTCCGGGGCGTGGACCGGCGGTTCCAGGTGAAGGGGATGGTGGGCGGGGTGACGGTGGTGGACGATTACGGGCACCATCCGACGGAGATTGTGGCGACGCTGAAGGCGGCGCGGGAGTGCGGGTACAGAGCGGTGCATGTGATCTTCCAGCCGCACAGGTATACGCGGACACGAGACCTGATGGACGAGTTCGCAGGGGCGTTTGGAGATGCGGACAGGGTGGAGGTGCTGGATATCTATGCGGCGAGCGAGGCGCCGATCGCGGAGGTGACGGCGGAGGGACTGGCGGGCAGGATTGCGGGAGGGAAGGCGAGGTATGCGGGGTCGGTGGAGGAGGCGGTGGCGGCGGTGGTGGGGAGGGTGAGGCCGGGGGATGTGGTGATTACGCAGGGGGCGGGGAGCGTGAGCGGGATTGCGCCGGTGTTGCTGGAGGAGTTGCGGGTAAGGGGCGAGGGTTAGAAGACGAGGGGGTGTGCTGCGGGCGGAGTCGGGGACGGCGGGGTTGGGATAAGAACAGGGAGTAGGGGGTAGGGAGTAGGGAGTAGGGTAGAAAAGGATTCAGGGTGTGTGGGTGGGTACTCCCTTGAAATGGGCGGGGATTTCAGGCGGGACGGGCGGCATAATGGGGGTGGCGATTTCTCGCGACCTGCTCGGCGTGCGAAGTGTGAAGGCAAATACAGGGGATGGTGGAGCGGTGCTGGATGCGCCCGGGATGAGTCGCGCGGGGAAAGCGGAGGCGGTGCGGCGGATGCCGGGGGCGCCGGCGCTGCGGCGCGGGTTGGATCGCCGGGACCTGGGCGAGGATTTCGCGGCGGGGCGGGATGAGGACGAGGGGTTTGTGCGGCGGCGGAGCGGAGGAGTGCGGTTCCGGCTGAAGGGTGGAGTGCCGCGGAGTACGGTGGGCAGGGTGGTGGCCGGCTGCGTGCTGGTGGCGGCGATGGTGGGGTTTACGGCGGCGCTGTGGGAGCTGCGGTCGATGCTGGGCAAGGAGCCGCGGCTGGTGATTGAGTCGAGTGCGGCGATCCAGATTACGGGTAACAAGCACCTGACGCGGCCGCAGCTGCTGAGCGTCTTCGGCGAGGATGTGGAGCGGAACGTTCTGACGGTGCCGCTGGAGGAGCGGCGGGCGGAGCTGGAACGGCTGCCGTGGGTGGAGCATGCGACGGTGATGCGGCTGCTGCCGAACCGGTTCCGGGTGGCGATTGTGGAGCGGACGCCGGTGGCGTTTGTGCGGCAGGGCAGCAGGATCGGCCTGGTGGACGCGCATGGGGTGCTGCTGGATATGGCTCCGGAGGCGGACGGGACGGATGAGGCGGGAGAGACGCATTACTCGTTTCCGGTGGTGACGGGGTTGGTGCAGGCGGATCCGGTGTCGGTGCGGGCGGCGCGGATGAAGCTGTTTCAGCGCTTTGAGGCGGAGCTGGATGCGGGCGGGGAGAGGGTGTCGAAGGAGCTGAGCGAGGTGGATCTGTCGAACCCGGAGGATGTGAAGGCGCTGATTCCAGCGGGGAAGTCGGATGTGCTGGTGCATTTTGGGGACAAGGACTTTCTGCACCGGTACGAGCTGTTTGAGAAGAACCTGGCGGGGTGGCAGGCGTCGTATCCGCGGCTGGCGTCGGCGGATATGCGATATGAGCGGCAGGTGGTGCTGGAGATGGCTCCGGGGACGGCGGTTTCGGCTGCTGCTCCGGCGGGTGCGGGGGAGAAGACGGCGGAGGGGGCGAAGGGTGCGGTCGGGGTGAAGAAGGATGCGGGGAAGGCGGGGAAGGGTGCGGGGAAGACGGCGGTGGTGGCGGAGCCCACTCATCACGCTGCGCGCGATGAATGGGGCACGCAGGGTGGGAGCACGGTGAAGGGTGCCGGGGGCGCGGCAGCGACCGGTGGGCATTTACAGACGGCGTTTGACGTGCCGGTGAAGGGCAAGACGCATCCGGCGGCGGGGGGGCCACCACAGTGACTCCGAAGGTAGAGAACCTGATTACGGTGCTGGACGCGGGAAGCCAGAAGAGCTGCGTGCTGGTGGCGGAGGTGTCGGATGGCGTGCTGAAGTATCGCGGGCACGGGATCGAGCGGTCGCAGGGGATGCGCAAGGGGCTGATCGCGGAGCTGGGGCCGGCGGCGGAGGCGATCAACCGGGCGGCGCTGACGGCGGAGAGGACGGCGCGGGCGACGATCGAGACGGCGGTGGTGGGGATTGGCGGAACGCACGTGCGGGGGATCAACTCGCGCGGCGGGATTTCGATGGGCTCGCGGATGAAGGAGATTACGCGGGAAGAGATACGGGCGGCGGTGGACCGGGCAAGGAGCGTGCCGCTGCCGCCGGACCGCGAGGTGATGCACCTGCTGCCGCAGGAGTTCATCCTGGACGACCAGGCGGGGATCCACGATCCGGTGGGGATGGTGGGGAACCGGTTGGAGGTGAATCTGCACCTGTCGACGTGCTCGGGGGGGATTGCGCAGAGTGTGATTACGTGCGCGAACCGGGCGGGGCTGGAGGTGGAAGACACGGTGTACGAGGGGATTGCGTCGGCGGAGGCGGTGCTGTTTCCGGATGAGCGCGAGCTGGGGATCTGCCTGGTGGACATCGGGGCGAGCACGACGGAGCTGGCGGTGTATTTCGAAGGAGCGATCGCGCATACGGCGGTGCTGCCGCTGGGCGGGGATCACTTTACGAACGACCTGGCGGTGGGGCTGCACGTGAGTGTGGAAGAGGCGGAGCACCTGAAGTGCACGTACGGGAACTGCGTGGTGACGAGCGTGCCGCAGCTGGCGGAGATCGAGGTGGGCGCGGGGCTGGATGGCGGGGGAGCGATCCGGCTGGTGCGGCAGCGGTTTCTGGCGGAGATCCTGGAGCCGCGGGCGCGGGAGCTGTTTACGATGCTGCGGGACAACCTGCGGCAGGGCGGGGTGCTGGAGGCGCTGGGCGCGGGCTGCGTGCTGACGGGCGGCGGGGCCAACATGGTGGGGCTGCTGGATAATGCGGAGTCGCTGCTGCGGGTGCCGGCGCGGGTGGGGTCGCCGGTGAAGCTGCCGTTCATGCCTCCGGAGCTGGCCAAGCCGGAGTTTGCGGCGGCGATCGGGATGGTGCTGTATACGCACCGGACGCAGATCAGGCGGGCGGGGGAAGAGCAGGGGTTGAAGGCGAAGCTGCGGTCGATCTTTGCGGGGAGTTTTTGATATGGAAGGGATGATCTGAGGGTTTTGGGTTTTTTGGTTTAGAGTCGGGGGTTTGGTTGTTTGTGGCGGGTGCTTAGGGGGAGCGCCGAAATTTCTGGTATTGATCGCAACTCGCCGGCGGGAGGCGGGTTTAGCCGAAGTGAAGTGGATGCCAGCAGCTACGATTGCGGCGCCACATCACTGCGAAACTCCTCGGACAACGGAGCTGGTCAGACGGCTGGCTCCGTTGCTTTTTTTGCCTTGAGCTTGAGCCACGATAAGGCGACCCAGCCGGCGTAGCCGGCCTGGATGAGGATGACGAGCGCGTAGGCGATGACCAGGTGGCGGCCTTCGATGGTGTTGAAGCCGTCAAAATGCATTTCCGGGCTCCGGGTGGGGATTGTAGGTGTCGCGTGGGATGGAGGCTTCGAGGGCCTGGAGGGTGGCGGCCTGATCGACGCGCTGGCGGCGGCGCTCCAGCGCGAAGCGGAAGGCGCAGATGAAGATGCCCCACAGGGCCCAGGCGAGGAAGTTCCAGCCGAAGGCGGTGCGCATGGCGGGGTCTAGCTGGCCATCGCCGGTGAGGACGGGCGAGGGGTGCTGGGTGCGGAACCACTGGATGGAGTAGTAGACGATGGGGACGTCGATGGCGGCGAAGACGGAGATGATGGCGCCGACGGTGGAGGTCTGGCCGGTGGAGGCGAGACGGCGGGACATGAGGTAGGCGACGTAGAGGAGCCAGAGGAGGAGGAGCGAGGTGAGGCGCGCGTCCCAGGTCCACCAGATGCCCCAGACGGCGCGTCCCCAGAGCATGCCGGTGGCGAGGCAGATGGAGGTGAAGACGAGGGTGACTTCGGCGGAGGCGAGGGCGAGTGCGTCGGCGGTGAGCGCGGCGAGGGGGTTGCGGCGGCGCAGGTAGAGGAAAGCGAGCGAGGCGCCGAAGTTGACGTAGGGAAAGAGCAGCCCGAGGATGGCGGAGGGAACGTGCCAGTAGAAGATGCGCTGGACGTTGCCCATGGTGGCTTCCGTGGGGGCGATGACGATGGCCTGACGGAAGGCGTAGGCGAGCGCAAGCAAGGTGAGGCAGAGCCAGAGGATTCCCAGAGTGCGGGATACGGTGGAGCGGGGGGCGGTCACTGCAGCCATGTCTTTATCTTATAGTGCGGGCGTTCCATTCTTCGCGAGTGAGTTCCCAGAGCTCGGCGGGAAGCGTGCCGGAGACGAATGGCTTCTCAAAGGTTTTCACCAGGCGCATGCCGGTGGAGGCGGAGATACGCGAGGAGCCGAGGTTGAGCGCGGCTTTGGGCGTGCGCAGTAGATCGAAGCCGAGCGTGTTGAACCAAAAGTCGTTGACGGCGTGGACGGCCTCGGTCATAAAGCCTTGGCGATGCCACTGCGTACCAAGCCAGAAGCCGCGGTTTTCGGTTTCGCTGCGATAGAGGCTGATCGCCCCGATGTGTTCTGCGGGCGGGGCTTTTAGCCGTATCGTCCACGCCCATTCGTCACCGCGAGCGATGTTGGGGAGGACAACGTCGCGGTAGTAGGCGAGTGCGCCGTCGGGCGGGTAGGGCCAGGGAACGGACGAGGCAAGATAGCGCACGACCTCCCAGGCATCAATGAGGACCTGGGTGCGCGGAGCATCTTCGAGACTGAGGGGGCGGAGTATGAGGCGCGATGTTTCTATGTCTGGCGTCATGTTCGAAGTTTATTCGGCGTTGAGGGTGGTTTCGAAGAGGAGGAGGCAGACGGTGGTGAAGGCGATGTTGTAGCCGATGAGGAGGCGGATCCAGAGGTTGGGTTCGTACTCGCCGGTGAGGATGGCGGTGGAGGCCTGGACCATGGCGAGCAGCGCGGGAATGGAGATGGGGAAGAGGATGAGGGGGAGCATGGTTTCGCGGTTGCGGGTGCGGAGGGCGAGGGCCGCGAAGAAGGTTCCGTTGATGACCAGGGCCCAGGTGCCGAGCGGGAGGACGAGGAGCAGGAGCCACGCGTCGCCGAGCGCGCGGAGGTTGTAGAAGATGATGAAGAGCGGGGCGAGCAGGATTTCGACGGCGGAGACGAAGAGCATGTTGGCGAGAGACTTGCCGAGGAAGAGCGCGGCGGGGGAGCTGGGCGCCATGCGGTGGGCGTCGAGGACGTGGTTGCGCTGCTCGCGGGACCAGGATTGATTGAGGGCGGTGGTGGCGGAGAAGAGGATGACGATCCAGAGGATGCCGCCGGCGATCTGACGGGAGACAGCGGCGGTGGGGTCGAAGGCGAGCGAAAAGACGACGACGACGAGCAGTGAGAAGAAGGCCATGGCGGTGATGGCGTCGCGCGAGCGCCATTCGAGGCGAAGGTCCTTGCGGAGATGGGTGAGGGTGTGGCGGAGGAAGTTCATTGAGCTCGCGGCGCCGCGGGGGCAAGGCTTAACGCCGATGAGGGCGGATGCGCGCCGATTGCAGTGGGGCAGGGCCGGGTGATCTTGCCACGCGGGCGGGCGGGGTGGGTCTTCATGCGTGAGTTGAGAGATGTGGGTTAGGAGTGATGGCGACGAGCTGACCACGGTCGAGGGTGAGGGTGGAGTGGGCGATGGAGGCGGCGAGGTGCGCCTGATGGGTGGTGAGGACGATGGTGCGGGAGGCGGCGGCGGGGCGGCCGGGGCGCGCGGGCAAGGGCCAGGTAAGGAAGTCGGCAAGCAGCGCGACGATGTGGTTGGCGCTGGCGAGATCGAGGTTGGAGAAGGGCTCGTCGAGCAGGAGGAGCTCGGGGTCGGACTGGAGGACGCGGGCGAGGGAGGCGCGCTGGCGCATGCCCTGGGAGTACTGCCCGACGGGGCGGGAGAGCGCGGGATCGAGATCGACGGCGCGGAGGGCCATCTCGGGCGAGCCGACGCAGGCGCACCCGCCGTGGGCGTGGAGGGTGGCGAAGTAGCGGAGGTTTTCGATGGCGGAGAGCTCGTCGTAAAGCATGGAGGCGTGGGACATGTAGGCGATGCGGCCGCGGAGCTTGTCGGGCGGGGAGCCGAGGACGGAGACGGTGCCGGCGGAGGGGGCGGCGAGGCCGGCGAGGAGACGGAGCAGGGTGGATTTGCCGGCGCCGTTCTCACCCAGGACGAGGTAGATGCGGCCGGCTTCGAGGCTGAGGGTGGTGGGGCGCAGGGCGGGGAAGGTGCCGTAGAGCTTGGCGGCAGCGGTGAGTTGCGCCGCGATGGGCGGGGCTTGGATGGGCGGGACCTGGATGGGCGGAGCCTGGATTCGCGGGGTTTGGGGCATAGGGGCTTGTGCAAGTATAGAAGCGATACGCAGACTGAAACGGCGGAGGGACGGCAGGTTCCTGCGCCGGGCTGCTTATGGACAACGAAGAGGGGTTGAGATGAAGAGGGTTGGCGCGGTTTTGCTGGCGGGGGCGATGACGATGGCGATGCAGGCGCAAGAACTGCCGGCAGGAGACCGGGCGCTGGCGCGGGATATCTTCAAGCAGCTGATCGAGATCAACTCGACGGATTCAGTGGGGTCGGTAACGAAGGCGGCGCAGGCGATGCGGCAGCGGCTGCTGAGCGCGGGGTTTGCGGCCGAGGATCTCAAGTTGCTGGGGCCGAGCGAGCGGGACGACCGCAAGATGAATCTGGTGGTGACGTATCACGGCAGGGCGGGAAGCGGGTTGAAGCCGATATTGGTGATCTGCCACCTGGATGTGGTGGAGGCGAAGCGCGAGGACTGGACGACGGATCCGTTCGTGTTCACGGAGAAGGATGGATTTTTCTACGGGCGCGGGACGCAGGACATCAAGGAAGGCGATGCGGCGCTGGTGTACACGCTGATCCGGATGAAGCGCGAAGACTATGTGCCGGACCGGGATATCACAGTGGCGCTGACGGCGGATGAGGAGGGCGGCAAATCGAACGGGGTGGAGTGGCTGGAGACGAATCATCCCGAGCTGATGAAGGCGGAGTTCGTGATCAACCCGGATGCGGGCGGGGTGTATGCGGAGAAGGGCAGGGCGACGATCTTCGACGTGGAGGCGACGGAGAAGACGTATGCGGACTTCCGGGTGACGGCGACGAACAAGGGCGGGCACAGCTCGCTGCCGGTGCCGGATAACGCGATCTACCACGTGGCGGAGGCGCTGGTGAAGCTGGAGCATACGCCGGCGCCGTTCGAGCTGAACGCGGTGACGCGGGCGTATCTCGAAAAGATGACGACGACTGCGCAGGGGCAGACGGTGGAGGATATTCGCGGAGTGCTGAAGCAGCCGATGGATAGGGCGGCGGCGGAGCGGCTGGCGCAGGATCCGATGTACAACTCGATTTTGCGGACAACGTGCGTGGCGACGATGATGTCGGCGGGGCATGCACCGAACGCGCTGCCGCAGAAGGCGCAGGCCAATGTGAACTGCAGGATTCTGCCGGGGCACTCGGGTGAGGAGGTGAGGCAGGAGCTGGTGCGGGTGTTCAACGATCCGGAGCTGAAGGTGGAGTATGTGACGGACGCGGGGATGGTGATGGAGAAGGGCGCAGAGCGGACGTCGGCGCCGCCGCCGCCGGTGAACGCGACGGTACAGCGGGCGCTCGAGAAGGTGGTGGGAGAGATGTGGCCGGGGCTGCCAGGCGGGTCTCCTCTTCCTATCGTCCCGACGATGGAGGCGGGGGCAAGCGACTCGATCTACACGACAGCGGCGGGCGTGCCGAGCTATGGGCTGAATGGATTTCAGATCGATGAGGACGACGTACGCGCGCACGGCAAGGACGAGCGGCTGGGGGTGGAGTCGTATTACAAGGGGGTGGAGTTTACGTACTTGTTTTTGAAGGCGTTGACGGCGAGGTAGGACGGGGTTCGGGGTCAGGAGGGGTTGGCTTACGGGGCGGGTGGTGGACTCTTCGGGTTCCTTCGACTGCGGACGGCGCCAGATGCGGCGCCGTCCTTCGCTCAGGATGACGGGTTTGTGGGGCAGGGATAAGAGGGCGGGGTTAGAAAGAGTTCGAGTGCGGAGGCGGGTGGTGGGTTCTTCGGGATCCTTCGACTGCGTTTGTCGCGTGAGGCGCGACAAACTTCGCTCAGGATGACGGAATCTGTGGGGGGGGCAGGCGCGGGGTTCGGGGTGGTTCCCGTCGGCTTGTGGCGCTTAGCGGGTGGTGAGGGCGGCGGCGGCGGCCAGGGCGTGGATGTGGTCCAGGATGCGGTGGGCGAGGGAGTGCTTGGATTGTCTTTCGAGCACGAAGGTCTGGTCGTGGGTGAGCATGACGGCTGCGTTGTCGGCTGAGTCGAAGCCGATGCCGGGTGTGGAGACATCGTTGGCGATGATGGCGTCGACGCCTTTGCGCAGGAGCTTGGCGCGGGCGTTGGCAATGAGGTCTTCGGTCTCGGCGGCGAAGGCGATGACGAGGGTGCCGGGGATGCGGCGCTCGACGGCGAGGCGGGCGATGTCTTCGGTGGGCTCGAGGGCGAGGTGGATGGATTCGGATCGCTTGAGCTTCTGCTGGACGACGCGGCTGGGGCGGAAGTCGCTGACGGCGGCGGCCTTGATGACGATGGTGGCTTCGGGGAGTCGGGCGAGGACGGCGTCGCGCATCTCGGCTGCGGAGGTGACGGGGATGAACTCGGCGGCGGGAGGCGGGGCGAGCGATGTCGGGGCGGAGACGAGGATGACGCGGGCGCCGCGGGCGAGCGCGGCTTCGGCGAGCGCATAGCCCATCTTGCCGCTGGAGCGATTGCCGATGAAGCGGACGGGATCGATGGTTTCGCGGGTTCCGCCGGCGGTGATGAGGATGGTTTCGCCGCGGAGGGATGGCCCGGGCTGAAGGATGGCGATGGCGGCTTCGACGATGGCGGGGATGCCGGCGAGGCGGCCATCGCCCACCATGCCGCAGGCGAGGTAGCCGCTGCCGGGCTCGACGATGGTGACGCCGCGCTGGCGGAGAGTGGCGAGGTTGGCCTGGGTCGCGGGGTGGTTCCACATGTTCACGTTCATGGCGGGGGCGACGAGGACGGGTGCTTGGGTGGCGAGGTAGAGCGTGGAGAGGAAGTCGTCGGCGAGGCCGTGGGCGAATTTGGCGAGGGCGTGGGCGGTGGCGGGAGCGACGATGAGGAGGTTGGTGGTCTGGGCCTCGGCGATGTGCTCGATGGAGGACGGGGCGGGGAGGCCAGCGGGTCCGGCGCTGGGGGGCTCGGATTCGGTCCAGAGGCTGGTGATGACTTTGTGGCCGGTGAGCGAGCTGAAGGTGAGGGGGCGGATGAACTCCTCGGCGGCGCGGGTCATGACGACGTGCACGTCGAGATGGTGCTGCTGGAGCGCGCGGACGAGCTCGGCGGCTTTGTAGGCGGCGACGCCGCCGCAGACTCCGAGGGTGACCTTGATGGGCTCAGGCATGGTGGGCCTCTGCAGGTGCGATTTTTTGATTGTCGATGAGGCGGGTCTCGCCGAGCCAGGCGGCGACGGCGAGCAGCGCGCCATGGTCGAGGGAGTCCAGGGGCTGGAGAGTCTCGGGATCGACGACCTCGGCGTAGTCGAGACGAACGCCGGGCGTGGCGTGGAGAAGATCTGCCATGGTTTTGCGGAGTGTCGTGGGATTGGCTTCGCCGTGGCTGATGCTGTGTTGTGCGGCCGCGAGGGCACGCGGAAGCGCGAGTGCGTGGAGGCGCTGTTCGGGTGAGAGATAGCAGTTGCGCGAGCTGAGGGCGAGACCGTCGGGCTCGCGAACGGTGGGGCAGACGGCGAGGCGCACGGGCAGGTTGAGGTCGCGCACCATGGCTGTGAGGACGGCGACCTGGGCGGCGTCCTTCTGGCCGAAAAAGGCGACGTTTGGGCCAATGATGTTGAAGAGCTTGGCGACGACGGTGGCGACGCCGCGGAAGTGTCCGGGGCGTGAGGCGCCGTCGAGGCGGTCGCTGATGCCGCGGACTTCGACGGTGGTGACGGCGCCGGGTGGATACATCTCCTGAGCGTCGGGCGCGAAGAGCAGGTCTACCTTCGCGGCGGCGAGCTGGCGGCAGTCTTCGTCGAAGGTGCGGGGGTAGCGGGTGAAGTCTTCCGTGGGGCCAAATTGCAGCGGGTTGACGAAGATGCTGGCGGCGACGATATCGCAGTGGGCGCGAGCGGCGGCGACGAGCGAGAGGTGGCCTGGATGGATGGCGCCCATGGTGGGGACGAGGCCGAGCGTGGCGCCGGCGAGCGCGGCGTGGCGGGCCTGGCTGCATGCCTGGCGCATTTCAGCGATGGTGGTGAGGATCCGCATGGGTCAGGCTTTGGCGGGCTCGGGCTCGGGCTGATGGAGGGGATAGCCGCGGGATGCGAGAGCTTCGCGGGTCTCGGGAGGCAGGTGATAGCTTTCGCGGTCGCTGGGGAAGGCGCCGGTGGAGACGTCGTCGCGGAAGTGCGCTATGCCCTGGCGGAAGAGCTGGGCGGCGTCGCCGTAGCGGCGGACGAATTTGGCGGCGGGCGAGAAGGTGAGGTGGAAGAGGTCGTGGAAGACGAGGATCTGGCCGTCGCAGGCGGGGCCGGCGCCGATGCCGATGGTGGGGATGTCGAGCTGGCGGGTGATGCGCGCGGCGAGTTCGCGGGGCACGCCTTCGAGGACGAGCGCGACGGCGCCGGCGGTCTCGAGCGCCATGGCATCGGTGAGCAGGGTCTCGATGGCTTCGAGCGAGGTTCCCTGCACGCGATAGCCGCCCATGCGATGCAGCGACTGAGGGGTAAGGCCGATGTGGCCGACGACGGGGATTTCGGCGCGGGTGAGCTGTTCGACGAGGTCCGCGCGGCTGGCTCCGCCTTCGATCTTGACGGCGGCCATGCCGGCTTCCTTGATGAAGCGGGCGGCGTTGTCGATGGCCTGGGGGATGGAGGAGTGGTAGCTGCCGAAGGGCATGTCGGCGACGAGGAAGGCGGAGTGCGCGGCGCGGGCTACGGGGCGGGCGTGATGGAGCATCTCGTCCATGGTGACGGGCAGGGTGCTGTCGTAGCCGAGCACGACCATGCCGAGCGAGTCGCCGACGAGGATGATGTCGATGCCGGCTTCGTCGACGAGGCGGGCGGTGGCGTAGTCGTATGCGGTGAGGGCGGTGATGGGCTGGCCGAGACGCTTGCGGGCGAGCAGGGTCTGCGCGGTGACTTTCCGGACAGGGTGAGGCGTCCCCGGGGTTGGGGAGGTGGTGATGCTCATAGTCTTCTCCAGTGCCGCTCCAGCGCTTGCCGGATGAGGCCCGAACGAGAAGGATTATAACGCCGCGGGGTAAGGGTTGGCTGAAGGGCCGGAGGGGGAGCGCGGGTGAGCGCGTTACGGGGTCGATTGGAGGCTGCAGCGTAAGGGGAGGTGTTCGCCGCGCTGGCTTGGATCTTCAGATTGCGGGACTGATTTCGGGATGGAGCAACGGCTGTTCCGGCCGTAGCTCAGCGCCAGTCAAAAGGTGTATTGTCTGTCTCATACCCTTGACTGCCTTGGCAGCGATCATCCAGGAGTTTCATGCGCGTTTCGTCTGTGTTTCCAGGTCTTCTTGTTGCGGCGGGGCTGCTCGCCGGTACGGGCGTTCCGTCAGCATCAGCCCAGAGCGTCAGCAACGATCCGGATAGCGGGCCGACTTCGGCGCCGAAGAAGCCGGTGATCTTTGACAAGGCTTCGATCGACAAGACGGCTGATCCATGTACGGATTTTTACCAGTATGCGTGCGGCAACTGGCTGAAGAACAACCCGATGTCGGATCACCCGACGGATACACGGTGGGGGAGGTTCAACGAACTGGGCGAGCGGAATCAATACCTGCTGTACCAGGAGCTTAAGGCCGCGGCTGACGCCCCGAAGACGCCGCTGCAGAAGAAGTATGGCGACTTCTTTGCGGCGTGCATGAATAGCGAGGCGGCGGACAAGCTGGGTGCGCATCCGATCGACCCGCAGCTGGCGGCGATTGCGGCGGTGACGGATCGCAAGCGGATCGCGCAGCTGGATGCCTCGCTGCAGAAGATGGAGGGGGCGGGAACGCTGATCGGGGTGGCGGTGGGGCCGGACCAGAAGGACTCGAGCCAGCAGATTTTGCAGACGGGACAGGGCGGGCTGACGCTGCCGGATCGCGACTACTACCTGGCGGAGGATGCGCGCTCGGCGGCTTTGCGGCAGCAGTATGTGGCGCACATGGTGAAGATGTTCACGCTGCTGGGCGATACGCCGGAGGTGGCCAAGCAGGAGGCGACGGACACGATGCGCATTGAGACGGCGCTGGCCAAGGGCTCGATGAGCCGGGTGGAGATGCGTGATCCGGCGGCCCGATACCACATTATGACGGTGACGCAGGCGCAGCTGCTGACGCCGGAGTTCGACTGGCACGTGTTCCTGACGGAGATCGGGATTCCGCAGGTGAAGACGCTGAATGTGTCGTCGCCGAACTTCCTGACGACGGTGAACGAGGAGATTACGGATGAGCCGCTGCCGGCGCTGAAGTCGTATATGCGCTGGCACGAGTTGCACAGCGCGGCGCCGTTCCTGTCGAAGGCGTTTGTGGACGAGACGTTCGACTTCTTCAACAAGACGTTGAACGGGCAGAAGGAAGAGCAGCCGCGCTGGAAGCGGTGCGTTCGCCTGACCGACGGCGCGCTGGGCGAGGCGGTGGGGCAGGACTGGGTGAAGGAGAACTTCCCGGCGGATGCGAAGGCCAACATGGAGAAGCTGGTGGCGGCGCTGAAGAAGGCGCTGGACGAAGACATCCAGACGCTGCCGTGGATGAGCGACGAGACGAAGAAGCAGGCCGAGCTGAAGCTAGCGGCGTTCCGGCAGAAGATCGGCTATCCGGCGAACTGGCGGGATTACAGCGCGTTGACGGTGAAGCGGGACGACCTGGTGGGGAATATCCATCGCAACGGCGTGTTTGAGCGGAACCGCAACCTGCATCGGCTGGGCCAGCCGGTGGATGAGACGGAGTGGTCGATGACGCCGCCGACGGTGAACGCGTACTACAACCCGCCGCAGAACGATATCAACTTCCCGGCGGGAATCCTGCAGCCGCCGTTCTATGACTTCAGCGCGGATCCGGCGGTGAACTTCGGGGGCATCGGTGTGGTGATTGGGCATGAGATGACGCATGGGTTCGACGACCAGGGATCGAAGTATGGGCCGACGGGCAATGTGAAGTACAACGCGGACGGATCGCTGGGCAGCTGGTTTACGCCTGACGACCTGACGAAGTTCAACGAGCGCACCAAGTGCATTGCAGACGAGTACTCGGGGTTCAAGGTGGCGGAGGGGCAGAACCTGAACGGCAAACTGACACTGGGCGAAAACTCGGCGGACAACGGAGGTATCCGGATCGCGTACCGGGCGCTGCAGGAGGTAATGGCCGAGCAGGGGACCTCTGCGGCGGCGAAGAAGGATGGGTACACGCCGGCGCAGGAGTTCTTTATCACGTTTGGCCAGGTGTGGTGCCAGAACCAGACGGAACAGGCTGCGCGCAACTCGGCGAAGACCGATCCGCACAGCTCGGGCGAGTGGCGTACGAACGGAACGGTGCAGAATTTCGATGAGTTCGGCAAGGCGTTTGGCTGCAAGGTGGGCCAGCCGATGATGCCGGAGAAGTCCTGCCGGGTGTGGTGACGAAGGTAGCGGTTGGAGGAGGGCCCGGGCTTCGGCCGGGGCTCTTTTCTTTGCGATTTCGGGGCGCGGCTGCTATCGAACGCGCCTTTCCAGCGTCGAATGTGCACTTCCCGCTGCAGTTGGCAGGCCCTCGATTGCTTCTATGGAAAGTGGCATAAAGTCTCCGGTGCTTCTACAATAAACGGAGCAACACACCCCTCAGCACAAGTTCACCAGCGGCACCTCAGTACGAGGGCGAGGAATTAGAAAACACATGACGTTCAGCAAGATTGGCCGGATGTTCACGGCCCTGGTAGCAACGGCAGCACTCGGACTTGGCATGACGGCCTGCGGCGGCGGCACCATTGGATACATGTGGGTTCTGGGGACGTATTACAACCAGATTTCAGGGTTCCTGATCGACGATTACACGGGTAATCTGACGGCGATCCAGCATTCCCCGTTTGCCTCGGGCGGGGCGAACCCGGTGGACATTGTCGTGAAGGCAGGCGGGCGTTTCGTCTATGTGATCAATAGCGGGTCGGGGATGGTGGGTGTGCCGGGCGCGCCAAACTACGTTGCGCCGAGCGGCTCGGGAATCGCGGAGTTTTCGGTGGGATCGGGCGGCATTCTAACGTTTGAGCAGAACTTCTCGAGCCAGGGTGTTGATCCGGTGTGGGCGACGACGGACAGCAGCGGCAACTATCTTTACGTGCTGGACAAGTACTCGGCTGACTTTGCGACGACGGGGAACGGCTCGATCACGGCGTTCCAGATCGCGAGCGACACGGGCCGGCTGACCCTGGTGCCGAACACGACGATCTTGATTGGCGGGCAGCCGCTGAAGTGGTTTGATGTGGGGCCGAATCCGATCATGACGAAGTTCGGCTCGAACGGATGTCTTTATACGTTGCTGCCCAATTCGCTCTATCCCTATTCGGTGAACACGGGTAACGGTCAGCTGACGGTGGCCACGACCGGGTCGTACATTGTGAGCGGCTCGAACAGCCTGAGCTCGATCAACACGTCACAGGGTTCATCGGCAAGCAGCTTTATCTTCCTGACGGACAAGGGCGCGAACCAGATCTTCACGCTGCAATCAGGCGGCAGCGGCTGTTCGCTGACGCAGGTGAGCGGGAGCCAGCAGGCGAATGTGTCGGGTACGCTGAATCCGGTGAACTCGTTGACCAGTTCGAGCGGCAAGTTCCTGTATGTGCTCAATCAGTCGAACATCGGCACGGTGCCGAACTCGAACAGCTCGATCTCGGCGTTCACGATCAACTCGCTGGGCCAGCTGGCGACGCTGGCGGACTCGACCAACAACCCGTACGCCACGGGATCGGGTCCGGTTTGTATCGCGCAGGACCCGACTAACCAGTACATCTACACGTCGAACAGCGTGGACAGTACGGTGACCGGAAAGCTGCTGGACCAGAACCGCGGATACCTCTCGGACCTGCAACGGGGCTCGGTGTTCCCGGTGACGAAGACGCCGACGTGCCTGGCGATCAGCGGGAATATCTAGTCGCCAAGGGCCGAGCTTCGGGCCTAGCTTCGGGTTAATGCACGTGTTGGATAAATGAACGAGGATTGCGGGTCCTAGCGCCCCAGGAGCAGGAAAGAGAATGATGTTGAGTGGAACGAGCTGGAATGGAACTGGCCGGGGATTGAAAGCTCTCGCAGTGTCGCTGGCGGTCGGGCTGGGCATGACGGCATGCAGCCGCGACTACACGGAGGGCTATCTTTACGTGACGAACGCCAAGGCGTCACCGGGCCTGATCACCGCTTACGCCATCGACTATCAATCGGGTGCGCTGGAGCAGCTTTCGGATTCGCCGATACCCTCGGGTGGGGTGAATCCGCTGACGCTGGTGGCCGCTCCGGGCGGCAAGTTCGTGTACGTGCTGAACCATGATGCGCCGTCGTCGAACGTGGTGGAGTTCCAGGTGGGCACGGACGGGAAGCTGTACGCGGCGAATACGTACCCGGTGGTTACGGGCAACGGCGTGACGGGTACGCTGCCGACGTCGGCGGCGATCGATGCGGCGGGCAAGTTTCTGTACGTGACGTTCACCTACCAGAACGGCTTTACGGCGGCGCGGCCGGGGCCGGGCGGCGTGGCGGTGTTCCCGATCAACGCGGACGGATCGCTGGGAACGCCGGTGACGAATACGACGGTGGGGACGACCGCGGCGACTCCGCTGCCGTACTTTCCGGTTGGCGATAACCCGGTGGGGATCATGGCGAGCCAGAAGAACAACTTTGTCTACGTGATCGACCAGGAGAAGCCGACGAACGCAGCGCCGTTCGGCGTGCTGCTGGAGTTTACGGAGAATGCCTCGACGGGGGCGCTGACGCCGGTAGCGGGACCGATATCGGGCGGGTATGCGGCGGGTACTACGCCGAGCTCGATTGCGGGCGATCCGACCGGGACTTACGTGTATGTTACGGATTCGACGACCAACCAGCTGTATGCGTACTACATGGTCGGCAGCACGCTGATGGCGAACATCGCTTCGCCGTACACGACCGGGCTGTTCCCCGTGAGCGTGACGGTGGATCCGCGCGGCCACTTCGTGTATGTCTCGAACTTTACCTCCAGCACGGTGACGGCTTATGTGATCAATACGGCGGGCAATGGGGCGCTCTCGGGCGCGGGTGGCGGAACCACTGTGGCCACCGGGCCTACCTGCGTGACGATCGAGCCGGCGCTGGGAATCTACCTGTTCACGTCGAACAATACGGATAACTCGGTCTCGGCGGAGCAGCTGAACCCGCACACCGGGGCGCTGACGGCGGTGCAGGGGACGCAGTTCTCCTCGCAGGGGCTGCCGACCTGCGCGGTAGCGGTGGCGAACGGAGCGCACGCTACGCAGATCGTCGAGTAGACGGAAGAGTGCGGATGGTGAAGAGCCCCGCTGCGGCGGGGCTTTTCTGTTAACGCGGTCAAGCGTTGTCAGGGCTGACGTCGGGCTGCGAAGCCGAGAACGAACTGCCGGGCAGGTTTCTCGAAGTAGTTGGAGATAAGGAAGGCGAGTGCCATGATGGCCGCGTAGGAGATCCAGGGGTCGAAGCGGGCGACGTGGAGACGCTCCGGGATTTGGTAGAAGTGCAGCAGCAGGAAGGCGTTGAAGTGCAGCAGGTAGAGGGCGAAGGTGGTTTCGCCGAGCAGCACGATGGGGCGCCAGGCGAGGACGGCGGCGACTGGGTTGGGGCCGGCGAGTCCGAGCAGGAGCAGGGAAAAGAGGGGAAGCAGAAGCGACCCGTGCACGATGACGTAGGGGACGTGGTCCACGGCAAAGGTGAGGAAGAGGCTGAGCGCGACGACCGCCGTGGCTGCGATGAGGAAGCGTTTGAAGACGGTGAGCGAAAGCATGGCGTGCAGACGCGCCAGGAGGATGCCGGCGGCGAAGGTGCAGAGGTAGGCGGGCGGAGAGAACTTGAGCGCGCGCAGCCAGAAGGCGTAGGTGTAGCGGTTGGCGGGGGCGGCGAGGTGGTCGGGGTTGAGGAGGAAGTAGGTGAGGTGGGGGAGGATGCCGATGATCCAAAGGGCGGCGATGGCGAGGACGAGCTGGCGCGGGCGGGCGAGGCGGTGGGAGTGGCGGGCGATGAGGATGAGCAGGAAGGGGAAGATGGCGTAAAGCATGATCTCGGCGGGGAGGGTCCAGCCGACGGTGTTCCAGAAGGTGGCGAGCTTGGGGAACCAGCCCTGAAGCGAAAGAGGGGTGAGGAGGATGCCGAGGAAGAACTGGTGATGGGGACGGGCCTTCCACTCCTGAAGCAGGAAGGGGAGGGAGAGGAAGAGGACGAGGAGATAGGTGGGGTAGACGCGGGAGAGGCGGGCGATGTAGAAGCGGCGCTTATCGAGGGTGGGGCGATCGGCGTAGTTGTAGGCGAGGACGAAGCCAGAGATGAGGAAGAAGCAGCCGACGAAGACGAAGGAGTTGTTGATGAGGGGCGAGAGGACGTTGGGGTGGGGCGGGGTGAAGTGGAAGAACATGATGTTGACGGCGAGGATGGTGCGCAGGCCGGTGAGAGCGGGCAGGGGCGGCCTGCGGACAGGCTTTGCGGCAGTCTGACCGTTGACGGCGGGATCGAGTGCGACGCCGGGGCTTTCGAGTGCGGCGGTGGGGGAGATGTTGGTGCTCCTGGAGGAGGGGAGAAGGTTAGGCGCGGGCTGGCTTGGGACGTGGGCCTGGGCTGATGGGCTGGGTTGTTGCGGGTCGGCTGGACGCGCAGGTTGAGGGACTTGGACGCGGGAAGCGCCGAGCGATGCGCCTGATGGACCAGACGCGCGATGCGCCTGAAGAAGACGCCCTGTGCGCCTGAAGGATCAGACGCGTGGTTGTGGCCCGAGGTTTCTGTTTCTCAGCAGACTTTGCTGTGGAGGGAAGCGCGGCGGCCGGAGGGAGGCATCTGTAGAGTGTATGGACATGGGTGACGCAGGCAAGGAGATCTCGCTGACCGAGGAGCAGTTTCACGCGATCGCGCGGGCGATGGCGGACCCGCGGCGGTTCGCGATCGTCAAGCAGGTGGCGGCGGCGGCGGGGACGGGGCTGCCGTGCAGCACGCTGGAGGTTCACGAGGCGATCTCCGCGGCTACGGTATCGCACCATATGAAGGAACTGAGCGAGGCGGGACTGATCGAGACGCAGCGGGAGGGTCGCGGGGCCAACCTGTTCCTGCGGCGGGAGGTTTGGGAGGCTTATCTGAAGCGGCTGGCGGTGATCTAGAGGCCACGGGCGGTGCAGCAAAGGGCGATAGCAGATTCCCTGCGGAATCACGACGATGATGCGAGAGCGGGTGTGTCGGCTGGATGAGTGAATCTTCGGTTCAAAGCGTCTCATCTATTCGATGACTGTCTAACTATTAGACAGAAATCGAAGAGGTGAGAGAGATGGCAAAGCTGACGGGTAAGATCGCAGTAGTTACGGGAGCGTCGAAGGGGATTGGCGCGAGCATTGCGAAGGAGCTGGCGGCGCAGGGGGCGTCGGTGGTGGTGAACTACTCGACGAGCAAGGAAGGCGCGGACAAGGTGGTCGCGGCGATCGAGCAGGCGGGCGGCCGGGCAATCGCGGTGGGCGGTAACGTGAGCAAGCCAGCGGAGATTGAGGCGCTGTTTGCGGAGACGAAAAAGGCGTTCGGGAAGGTCGATATCCTGGTGAACAATGCGGGGATCTATGCGTTCTCTCCGCTGGAGCAGATCACGGCAGAACAGGTCGAGAACATCTTCGGGGTGAACGTGACGGGGCTGCTGCTGGCGACCAAGGCGGCGGTTGCGCTGTTCCCGGCCGAGGGCGGTGCGGTGATCAACATCAGCTCGGTGGTGACGGAGAACGCGATGCCGATGTCCTCGATCTACGCGGGGAGCAAGGGTGCGGTGGATGTGATTACGCGGGTGCTGGCGAAGGAGCTGGGGCCGAAGAAGATTCGGGTGAATGCGATCAACCCTGGCATGGTGAGCACGGAAGGCACTGCGTCGCTTCTGGGCGGCGACATGGAGAAGATGATGGTTGCGATGACGCCGCTGGGGCGGATCGGCGAGCCGGAGGACATCGCGGGGGTGGTGGCGTTTCTGGCGTCGGATGACGCGGGATGGGTGACGGGGTCGATTCTGCAGGTGGCGGGCGGTGCACGCTAAGCGGGGAGAGTGCTAGGGAGTGACGAGGGTGCCGAGGGGTTCGCCGGCGACGACGCGGGTGATGTTGCCCTGTTCGCGCATGGAGAAGACCATCATGGGCATGTGGTTGTCGCGGCAGAGCGAGACGGCGGTGGTGTCCATGACCTTGAGGTTGTCGCGGAGGATCTGGTCGTAGGAGATGGTCTCGTAGCGGGTGGCGCGGGGGTCACGCTTGGGGTCGGCGGAGTAGATGCCGTCGACCGAGGTGGCTTTGAGGAGGATGTCGGCCTTGATCTCCATGGCGCGGAGGGAGGCGGCGGTGTCGGTGGAGAAGAAGGGGTTGCCGGTACCGGCGGCGAAGATGATGATGCGTCCCTTTTCGAGGTGGCGCATGGCGCGGCGGCGGATGTAGGGTTCGGCGACCTGGTGCATCTCGATGGCGGACATGACGCGGCAGAAGAGGCCGCGTTTTTCGATGGCGTCCTGGAGGGCGATGGCGTTGATGACGGTGGAGAGCATGCCCATGTGATCGGCGGCGACGCGGTCCATGTCAATGGCCTGCTGGGCGACGCCGCGGAAGAAGTTACCGCCGCCGACGACGATGGCGATCTCGCAGCCGAGCGCGTGGACGTCGGCGATCTCTTCAGCGACCTTGTGGATGAAGATGGCGTCGATGCCGAAACCTGAGCCGGCGGCCAGGGCTTCGCCCGAGAGCTTGAGGAGGACTCGCTTGTACATGTCAGGAGTAAGTATCGCACGGGGGATACCCCCCACCCCCGGTGGAAGTATGCAAAGTACTCAAAGGAGGGGAGTTAGGTCTGGACTTTGAGGCTCTGGACGGGCAAAGTATTCATTCGGGGCCGGATAGGTATGGGGGCGGAGGGCACTTTTCCTAAGTGGGGGCGGCGTGAAGCTTAGCGGCCCTGGGCGGGGCTGTTGTGTGGCGGGCCTTCGGGAGTGAAGGCCATGCTTTGGCTGGCTGTCTTTTCGAGCCGCAGCGTTGCCACGGCGACGCATAGACAGACTGCAGCTACGGCAGCGGCGGCTATGGGAAGCTTGAGGTAGCCATAGCCGGCGGTGAGCACGAGGCCGCCGAGGCCGGCGCCGAGCGCGTTGCCCAGGTTGAAGGCGCCCTGGTTGAGAGTGGAAGCGAGGTTTGGCGCGCCGGCGGCCTGCTCGACGATCCTGGGCTGCAGGGGAGCGATGGCGCAGAAGTGCACGAACCCCCATACAAAGACGAGCGCCACGGCCGGGATGAGGCGGGGCATGGCGAGGGGCATGGCAAGCAGGATGACGATGAGCAGCGCCAGGCCGGCGATGACCAGGGGCATTGGTTTCCAGTCTCCGAGGCGGCCGCCGAGGATGTTGCCGGCGGTGATGCTGACGCCGAACAGGACCAGCACCCAGGTGACGGCGTGCGGGGAAAGGTGGGTGACGGATTCGAGGATGGGAGCGATGTAGGTGAAGACACAGAAGAGCGCGATGGAGGAGATGGTGCTGAGGCTGAGCACCAGTTGCACCTGGGGGCGGAGGACGGCGCGGAACTCATGCTTGAGCTGAACGGGTTGGGAGGGTTGGGTCGGGACCATGAGGTAGAGGGAGGCGAGGGCGATGAGGCCGATGGGGATGAGGGCGAGGAAGGCTGCGCGCCAACCGAAGGCCTGGCCGAGGGCGGTTCCGGCGGGCACGCCAAGGACGTTCGCGATGGTGAGACCGCTGAACATCAGGGTGACGGCCCGGTTGCGCTGGTTGGGGGGAACGAGGTTGGTGGCAACGATGCTGCCGATGCCGAAGAAGGCGCCATGACAGAGCGCGGTAAGGACACGGGCGCCGAGCAGCAGCGAGTAGGTGGGCGCGAGCGCGCAGAGGAGATTGCCGGCGATGAAGATGCCCATGAGGATGAGCAGGGCGCGTTTGCGCTCGGTACGCCCGAGCAGGAGGGCGATGAGCGGCGAGCCGAAGGTGACGCTGAGCGCGTAGGCGGAGACCAGCACGCCGGCTCTGGGGATGCTGACGCTGAAGCTTCGGGCGAGGTCCGGCAGCAGGCCCATGATGACGAACTCGGAGGTACCGATTCCAAAGGCGGCTACGGCGAGTGCGAGGAGTGATTTGCGCATTCCTGCCATTTTCGCGCAAACGTGCAGCGGCTGATCTGCCGGGGCTGGATTGTGATTTGCGGGAGCGGTTATCGGTGGTCTGTTGACGACATGACGCAACGGCGGGGGAGTGTGGCGCGTCAGTCCAATATCACGACAAATGAAGGGGGACCCCATCAAGCCACACGATTATGCGACGGGAGGGGCCGGTTTGATGCACGGGTCTACCGCGACTGCCGCGACGACGACGGTTGATCTTGCTCCGGTGATTACGCCGCTGCGCAGGTTTCTGGATTTTCTGACATTTGCGTCGGACGGGTGGGTGCGGCCGCTGATGGCGGGGCTGGTGCTGCTGAGCGGGCTGCTGGCGACGGCGCGGGCGTTTTTCTCGGGCAAGCCGTGGATGCTGTTTCTGGAAGACGACGTGTACTACTACCTGAAGGTGGCGCAGAGCCTGGCGCATGGGCATGGCTCGACGTCGAACGGGATTGTGGCGACGAACGGCTACCATCCGCTGTGGGAGCTGACGTTGACGGCGTTCAGCTTCTTCAGCACGAACGGGTGGGCGATCTTCGGGTTTGTGGCGACGATCGCGATTATTTCTTCGCTGACCGTCTTCTTCCTGGCGAACATTCTGATGGCGCAGGCCCCGATGGGAGTGCTGCTGCGGAACTCGTTTGCGGCGTACCTGGCGATCTATTCGCTGCACATCTTCTACACGGGGATGGAGGTGATCCTGGCGGTTCCGCTGATGTTTGTGGTGATGGTGCTGCTGCAGCGGCGGAACCGGTGGCAGGGCAGCTTCTGGAAGTGCATCGGGTTCGGCCTGGTGGCGTCGGCGATGGTGCTGTCCCGGCTTGACCTGTCGATCTTCGCAGCGCTGCTGGTGTTCTTCGTGGTGGTGAACGGAGAGGTGCGGCGGACGTTCACGGCGAAGCAGACGGTGGGGATTGCGATCGGGCTGACGCCGGTGCTGGCATACCTGCTGATGAACCACGTTGTGTTTGGGTTGTGGATGCCGGTTTCGGGTATGGCGAAGCAGCTGAAGTTTACGCATGCTCCGTCGTTGAAGCCGTGGCTTTCGGTGTACAGCAACAACTTCAACAACTGGGTGAACCAGGGGATTGTGCACCTGGCGGTGCTGGCGCTGCCCTTCGTGTGGAAGCGGCTGCGGCCGATGCAGAAGGTGATCTTCCCGGCGGCGCTGCTGTTTCCGTTCGTTTACTTCTTCCTGCTGAGCTGCCTGAGCGACTGGCAGCTGTGGATCTGGTACCTGTATCCGCTGCGGGCGGCGCTGTGCGTGAGCTTCATCATCTTCAGCCTGGTGCTGAGGGATGTGGAGGTGTTCTACTCGCCGATGCTGGCGGCGGCGGTGTTCGTGATCGTGGTGGTGGAGGTGGGGGTTTCGAAGTGGTGGACGAGCGTGCAGCCGGCGATCTATGCGGCGGCGGTGGAGATCGAACAGTTCTCGCGGACGCACCCGGGGGTGTATGCGATGGGCGACCGGTCGGGGATGGTGGCGTACCTGATGCCGTACAAGGTGATCCAGACGGAAGGGCTGATGATGGACAAGACGTTCCTGGAGCATATCCATCACCAGGATCCGCTGCTGCCGACGCTGGCGGGGTATGGGGTTCACTACTATGTGGGGACGGCGTGGCAGCCGTATACGGGCTGCTTTCATGCGGTCGAGCCGTTCCAGGCCGGCAAGACGTCGGCGCATATGGAAGGGGATCTGTGCATGCCGCCGCTGTTTACGTCGACGCACGAGTTTTACCAGACGCTGATCTTCGATATTTCGAAGCCGGGGGCGCAGGGTGAGAAGGTGGCCGCGAAGTAGGATGGGGTGGCTGCTCGCCTGGGCGGCCGGGGCGAGGCAGATGCAGGTCGTTCGACTCGGCTGCGCCTTCGCTCAGGATGACAACTTTGGGGGGGGACGGGCGTGAAGGCGCGGTAGGGGTGAGGCAGTAACAGGCAGGGACGGGCGGGGAGAGGCAGTATGAGGCAGGAGGGTGAGGTCCGGGTCTGGCGGGTGAGTTCAAGGGAGTGACCCCACGATAACCTCTCAGGCTTTGCCTTCAAGGTGATCATGGGGCACCCGGGTCACGCGGCGCGGAGGAAGTCGGCGCGGAGGCGTTTCTGGCCGCCCTTGACGAAGTCGACGAGGACGACGTCGTTGAGGACGTCGAGGACGGCTCCCTGGCCGAAGCGCTTGTGGCGGACGTGGTCGCCGGGGTGGAAGGCGACGGATGAAGAGGGGTCGGGCAGGTCGCGGGTGGTGTGGATCTCGCCGTGGATGTTGGGGATGATGTGGATGGATGGCTGGGATGAGGCTGCGGGTTCGGGTTGATTCTCTTCAACCTGCTGGGTGCGGAGGCAGTTGTCGCAGCGGGTGCAGGGGTCGCCGGTGGGCTCGTCGAAGTAGGCGCGGATGACCTGGATGCGGCAGTTGGGGGTTTCGGCGTAATGCATCATCTCGGCGAGGCGTTCCTTGTCGCGGGAAGCGCGGTCGACGTAGGTTTTGAGCAGGGCTTCGAGGGTGTCGTCGGTGGGGGGCTCGGCGGCAGAGAGGGCGTAGCCGCGGGTGGTGCGGCGGACGAGGCCGGCCTGGCGCAGGAGGTTAAGGATCACCTGGGCGCGGCGGCGCGGGACCTTGTTGGGTGGGGCGCCGGGGGCGAGGGAGTCGTAGACGGCGCGGACCTCGTGCAGGTGGGGGTAGCGGCCGGCGAGGAAGAAGCTCTGGATGCGCTTGTCTTCGAGGCGGTAGAGCAGGACGGCGTTGGCGGGAAGGCCGTCGCGACCGGCGCGGCCGGCCTCCTGATAGTAGGTTTCGAGGGAGTCGGGGAACTCGTAGTGGAAGACGAAGCGCATGTCAGGCTTGTCGATGCCGAGGCCGAAGGCTTTGGTGGCGATCATGACTTTGTGATCGCCGCGCATAAAGGCCTGCTGGATGCGCTCGCGCTCGCGGGTGGGCATGCGGCCGTGATAGTGGCCGCTGGAGACGCCGTGGTCGGTGAGCCAGGCGTGGAGCTCGTTGGCGGATTTGACGCTGGCGGTGTAGATGATGCCGGTGCCTTCCTGCTGCTGGAGCATGGAGGTGATGCGGATGAGCTTGGCGTCGGTGTTGACGGTGGGGTGGACGGCGAAGTGGAGGTTATCGCGCTCGATGCCGGTGGAGATGAGCGCCGCGCCGGGGGCGTGGAGGGAGTCGAGGATCTCCTTGACGACTTCGGGGGTGGCGGTGGCGGTGAGGGCCAAGACGGGCGGGTTGCCGAGATGGCGGCGAGCTTCGCCGATGGAGAGGAAGGCGGGGCGAAAGTCGTGACCCCACTGGGAGATGCAGTGGGCCTCGTCGACGACGAGCAGAGAGATGCCGCCGGCGGCGAGGAGTGAGTCGAGAAAGTCGCTGTTTTCGAGGCGCTCGGGGGTGACGTAGATCAGTTGAGCGATGTGGCGGGCGATCTCCTGCTCGGCCTGGAGGGCGGCGGAGGCGGCGAGGGTGGAGTCGAGCTTTTCCACGGCGATGTCGGCTTCGGCGGCCTTCTCCTGCTGGTCCTGCATGAGAGCGATGAGAGGGGAGACGACGACGACCGGCTTGGGCAGAAAGAGGGCGGGAAGCTGGTAGGTAAGGGATTTGCCGGCACCGGTGGGCATGATGGCGAGGGTGTCGCGGGCGTGAAAGACGTGGTCGAGGACCTCGCGCTGGCCGGGGCGAAAGCGCTTGATGCCGAAGCGCTGACGGGCTTCGCGGAGGATGGCGGGCCAGTCTGGTTCGGGAGCGACGGAGGCGGGAGCGGGTTTCTTGCGGGAGCGGGCTGTGGAGTTCATCTCGAGAGAACTGGGTTGGGTGCAGCAAGGGGGCGTTTGCCAGGGCGCCCGCGGTGGACGCCCTGGCAGAGGGTTAGCAATGGGGTTAGAGAGTTACCTTGGCGCGTTCGTAGAGGTCTTTGCCTTTTTCGAGGAGGCCGCTGGCGGAGCCGAGGGCTTGCTCGCTTTGACCGTAGGTGTCGGGGCGACCGAAGCCGAGATCGGGGACGGGGCCGAGCGGGGTGGCGAGAGCGGAGGTGAAGTTGCCCTTGCCGTCGGGCGCGGGGCCGGAGGTCCAGGGCTGGTTGGCCTGGGTGCCGACGCCATCCATGGTGGTGATGACGAACTGGTAGGCGACTTCGCTCTTCTCCTGGGATTGGGGGAAGCTGTTGGGAATGGGGAGGTGGGAGGGACCTAGCTCCTGGAGGACGGCGAGCCACTGTTCCTGGTGCATGGTGTCGCGGGCGATGTTGAAGGAGAGCATGTCCTTCATGCCGGGATCGTCGGTCATCTGGTAGAGGCGGGCGGCGAGGGCGCGGCCGGTGGCTTCGGCCGCTACGTTGCAGTACATGTCGGCGGCGAGGTTACCGCTGGCGTAGATGTGGGACATGTTGAAGGGCACGCCGTTGGCGTCGGACGGCATGGCGGCGAGGCCGGTGGAGAGGATGTGGCGGAAGTCCATACCGCCCATGACGGCCGCGACGGCGGGGCTGGCGGCGACGGCTTCTTCCTGGAGCTCGACGGGCGCTTTCTCGAGGTTGAGCGCGACGGCGGTGGCGAGCATCTCGATGTGCGAGATCTCTTCGGTGGCGGTGTTGAGGAGCATGTCGCGGTATTTGACCGGGCCGCGTGCGCCCCAAGCCTGGAAGAAGTACTGCATGCAGACGCGGATCTCGCCTTCGACGCCGCCGATGGCCTGCTGGAGGGCGCGGGCGAAGATGGGGTTGGGCTTTTCGACGCGAACGGGATATTGCAATTTTTTGTCGGTATAGTACATCGGTAAATGTCCTCAACAGGAGTGGAGGTCAGGCGCTTGCCGGGAGAACGTGGACGCGCTGAAAGCCACTGCCACCGCACCTGCCGAGTGCATAGAGGGCGGGTGCGGCGCGAACGGTTGCATGTTGGCGAGGGCGTTGCGGGGGAGTTGCAAGGCGGTGAACTTCGGCGGCGGTAATTTCGTAGGATCAATGTAACGCTCGTGGCCGCACGCGAGCGGACGGGGAGGCGGGACGATGCAAAGCAGGATTCAGGGAACGACGATGCCGGTGCTGGAGGTGCTGCTGCAGCCGGGAGAGGCGATTTTCTCCGAGGCCGGGGAGCTGAGCTGGATGACGCAGTCGATCCAGATGCAGACGCATACGCAGATGGGCGGCGGAGGCGGCTTCCTGGGCGTGATTCGGCGGGTGGCGGGAGGCGGATCGATCTTCATGACGGAGTACTCGGCGATGGGGATGCCGGGGGAGATTGCGTTTGCAACCAAGGTGCCGGGCCATATTCTGCCGATCGAGGTGGGCGGCGGGCAGGAGTTCATGATCCATCGGCACGGGTTTCTGTGTGCGACGAACCAGGTGTCGCTGGGGGTGGGGTTTCAGCAGTCGCTGGGCGCGGGGATCTTTGGCGGCGACGGGTTTCTGCTGCAGAAGATCTCGGGGTATGGGACGGCGTGGATCGAGCTGTCGGGCGAGGTGATTGTGAAGGACCTGCAGCCGGGCGAGATGCTGCGGGTGCATCCCGGGCATGTGGGGGCGTTTACGGGCAGCGTGAGCTTCCAGATTACGCGGGTGCCGGGGATCAAGAACATGATCTTCGGGGGAGATGGACTGTTCCTGGCGCTGCTGACCGGGCCGGGGAGGGTGTGGCTGCAGACGCTGCCGATCTCACGGCTGGCGCACCAGATCATGGAGTATGCGCCGGGCGAGAGGCGCCAGGACAACCTGCAGGCAGGGGTGGTGGGCGGGATCGTGAGCTCGATCTTCGATAACCGGGGTTGAGGGACCACGGCAAAGCGGCAACGGGAATGAGAGGGATCAGGGGCGGATGTTTGGGGCCGATTAGCGCGAGCGAGTGTGATGGGGTGAAGTGCCGGCGAGGATAGGGTTGCTCGGCGGGGCGGGGCGACGTAGACTCGCTGGCATGATGCTAGTGAAGACGAAGTGGAGTGCTGCCTGGATGATGACGCTGGTGGCGGTGTGTGTGTCCGTGGGTTCGAGCGCGAGGGCGCAGATGACGAGCGCCGCGAGCGAGATGGCGATGCAGGAACATGAGCCGATGGCGATGCACGCGGATATGCAGGTGCCGCAGCAGCCCTCGCAGCAGTGGGCGAAGGATGCGCTGGAAAAGAGCTCGCGGCACCGGGAGTACGTGACGGTGACCCATGACGGGCGCTCGGTGACGGTGTTCGCGGTGTATCCGGAGATCAAGACCAAGGCGCCGGTGGTGGTGCTGATCCACGAGATCTTTGGGCTGAGCGACTGGTTCAAGCTGCAGGCGGATGAGATCGCGGCCAAGGGGTACATCGTGCTGGCGCCGGATCTGCTGAGCGGCATGGGCCCGGGCGGCGGCGGGACGGACGCCTACAGCGGGCAGGACGCGGTGGTGAAGGGCGTGACCACGCTGGACGCGGCGCAGGTGACGGCGGATCTGAACGCGGTGGCCGACTACGGCAAGAAGCTGCCCAGCGCGAGCGGCAAGCTGGCGATCGCGGGCTTCTGCTGGGGTGGCGGCAAATCGTTTCTGTTTGCGACACAGCGGCCGGATCTGAGCGCGGCGTTCGTCTTCTACGGCCCGGGACCAAAGGCGGAGGCGCTGGCTGCGATTACGGCGCCGGTGTATGGCTTCTACGCGGGCAATGACGCGCGGGTAGATGCGACGGTGCCGCAGACGGTGCTGGACATGAAGGCGGCGGGCAAGTTCTATGAGCCGGTGACGTATGAGGGGGCGGGCCACGGATTCATGCGCGCGGGGCAGGCTCCGGGGGCGAGGCCGGAGGATGTGAAGGCGTTCGACGAGGGCTTTTCGCGGATGGTGGCGGAGCTGAAGAAGATGAAGTGAGGTAAGAACGCTCGTGCTCTAGCCGGCGAGGTGCTCAGTCGGCGAGGTCTTCGTCGCGGCGGCTGATGGCGGCGGTCTCGGAGGGCATGAGGGAGCGCAGCAGGTCGAGCAGGAGGGCAGGGCTGAAGGAGTGGAGGAAGTAATCCTGGCCGGCGCAGGACTCCTGGCCGGGGCCGCCGACGACGATGACGGCGAGCTTCGGCTGTATCTCTTTAAGGCGGCGCACGAGCTCGGCGCAAGGTATGTCCTCGATGCCGGCGTCGAGGACGATGCCGTTGACGGCGGGGTAGGCGCGGACGGTCTCGAGGGCTTCCTCGCCGCTATAGGCGGTGATGACGTTGAACTTGCCGGTCTCGATGACGAGCTTGCGGGTGGAGATGGTCCCGGAATGCTCACGGTCTACGACGACGAAACAGGGTCTGAGCATGGGATGAGTCTATAACGAGGGAAGAGTGCCGATGGAGGGCTGCGCGGTGTTGTTTGAGGCTAAGCGGGCAGCGGCAATGGTGGGGCTTGGGTGGATTGGAGGGGAGGGTAGGCGCGGGGGCCGGAAGGGAGTGACCCCACGATCACCTCTCCGGCTTCGCCTTCGAGGTGATCATGGGGCACCCGGGTTAGGCGGAGGGTTCGTCGGCGGCGGGTTTGGTCTGGGCTACGGTCCAGTCGGGGGCGCCTACTTTGAAGCGGGCGAAGCGGCGGACGGACATGTTCTCGCCGAGCTTGGCGACCTTGGCGGCGATGAGCTGGGCGATGGTCTGCGAGGCTTCCTTGATGAAGGGCTGATCGAGCAGGCAGACCTCCTCGTAGAACTTGGCCAGCTTGCCTTCAAGGATCTTGCCAATGACGGCCTCGGGCTTGCCCTTCATGGCGGGCTGGGCGAGGAAGACTTCGCGCTCGCGGTCGAGGTCGGCTTGCGGGACCTCGTCGCGGCCGACGAAGCGGGGGTCGGTGGCGGCGATGTGCATGGCGATGTCGCGGAGGAGCTCCTGGAAGTCCTCGGTGCGGGCGACGAAGTCGGACTCGCAGTTGAGCTCGATGAGCACGCCGATTTTGCCGCCGGCGTGGATGTAGGTGCCGACCGCGCCCTCGTTGGTGGTGCGCGAGGCCTTCTTGGCGGCGGAAGCCATGCCGCGCTTGCGGAGGACGACGAAGGCGTTCTCCATGTCGCCCTTGGCTTCCTGAAGGGCCTTAAGGCAGTCGCCCATGGGGGCGCCTGACTTTTCGCGGAGTTCCTTGACGAGCTTGGCGTCGATCTTCACGGTTTCTTCCTTAACGGGTGTTTCGGTGGACATGTGGTTACCCTTCTATAGTTGACGCTTGATGAGCGAAGCGGAACGCGGGGGTTCGATTCTCCTTGGACGCTGTGGAGTGTCGAAGGAGGGCAAACCCCAGGGGCTGAAGCCTTGGGGTACCTCGCCGGCCAGGGCACCGACGAGAGTCAGGCGGTGGCTTCGACGTGGGCCGGCTCGGCTTCGGGCTCGGGCTCGGTGGCTGCGACGGGGGCCTTCTTGATGCCGCCGCCGAGCACGGCGTCGAGGTCGATGTTGTCGACATCCTCGGCGCCTTCGACGTCCTCGATGGAGGCTTCGGCGGTGCCGGTGGACTCCTGGATGGGAGCGTCGGGGGCGCCGTTCTCGTCCTCGAGGCCGACGAAGTGGGATTCGGTGGGCAGCTCGCGGGTGTCGGCGGTCTCGGTGGCGAAGGCGCGCTCGGAGACCATCTGGACGCCTTCGGCGGCGGAGTCGGCCATCTTCATGGTGAAGAGGCGGATAGCGCGCAGGGCGTCATCGTTGCCGGGGATGACGTAGTCGACGACGGTGGGATCGCAGTTGGTATCGACGACGGCGACGACGGGGATGCCAAGCTTGCGGGCTTCGGCGACGGCGATGGCCTCGTTGTTGGAATCGACGACGAAGAGCGCGTCGGGCAGGCGCTTCATGGCCTTGATGCCGGCGAGGTTGGTGGAGAGGTGCTTGCGCTCGCGCTCGAGCTTGATGACTTCCTTCTTGGTGAGCAGCTCGTAGCGGCCGTCGGTGGACATGTCGTCGAGTTCGGCGAGGCGCTTGACGGACTTCTGCACGGTGACCCAGTTGGTGAGGAGGCCGCCGAGCCAGCGGGAGTTGATGTAGGGCATGCCGGCGCGGGTGGCCTCTTCGGCGATGGCATCCTGGGCCTGGCGCTTGGTGCCGACGAAGAGGATGAGCTTGCCGGTGGAGGTGAGGTCGGTGACGAACTTCGACGCTTCCTTGAACATCTTGAGGGTCTTCTGGAGGTCGATGATGTAGATCCCGTTGCGCTCGCCGAAGATGTATTCCTTCATCTTGGGGTTCCAGCGCTTGGTCTGGTGTCCGAAGTGGACGCCGGCTTCGAGCAGTTCCTTCATCGTGATGCTTGCCATGGTGAGGCTCCTGTTTATAGACGCGGGGTGAGTGGGGCGGCCGGTCTGGGTTTATCCCATGCGGTGAGGCGCCGGGAGATTTAGGTCCTGGCCTCCGCGGTGAGGCGGAGGGTGAAGCGAGTGGTTCTGGTGGGACCCACCGGATTGGGTGCCCCACGTCTCAAAGGCGAGACGTGGGGCACCCAAATGGTGGCTGAACTTGTTAGCGCTTGGAGAACTGGAAGCGAGCGCGTGCGCCCTTCTGCCCGTACTTCTTGCGTTCCTTGCCGCGCGAATCGCGGGTGACGAGACCTTCGGCCTTGAGCGCCTTGCGGAGCTCGGGGTTGAATTCCATGAGGGCGCGGGCGATGCCGAGCTTAACGGCATCGGCCTGGCCCATGACGCCGCCGCCGCGGACGGTGGTGAGGACGTCGAAGGTCTCCCCGATGTCGGCTATGCCGAGGGAGCGTTTGGCGGCTGCGCGCTGCTGCGGTGTGACGAAGTAGACGTCGGCTTCCTTGCCGTTGACGGTGAACTTGCCGCTGCCGGGACGGAGGAAGACGCGGGCGATGGAGGATTTGCGCCGGCCGGTTCCGTAGTACTGGATCAGATCTGCCATGAGGCTCCTTGAAGTAGTTCGGGGTTCCGAAGAGGCCATACCCCAGGGGCTAGAGCCCCGAATTTGTTGTGGCTCTGAAGAGCAAGAGCAAGACAAAGGCGAATACTGAGATTCTGGCCAGGCCAGAAAGACGATATTGCCGATCAGGCTTCGAGGGCATCGTGGTGGTGAGTGGGCTGGCCGGGCTTGACGGTGCCGGGAGCCTTGGGGGCGTTGGTGGCGTGGAACTCGAGGGGCTGTGGCTGCTGAGCGAGGTGGGGGTGCTTGTCGCCCTTGTAGACCTTGAGCTTGGTGGCCATCTGGCGGCCGAGCTTGGATTTGGGCAGCATGCCCTTGATGGACTGCTCTACGATGGCCTCGGGACGGCGGTCGAGCAGCTTGATGAAGCTCTCCTCGCGCAGGCCGCCGGGGAAGCCGGTATAGCGGCGGTAGAGCTTCTGGTCGCCCTTCATGCCGGTGAGCACGATCTTCTCGCAGTTGATGACGATGACGTGATCGCCCATGTCGATGTATGGGGTGTAGAGCGGGTTGAGCTTGCCGGCGAGGATGGAGGCGGCGACGGTGGAGAGGCGGCCGAGGGTCTTGCCGGCGGCGTCGATGACGAACCACTTACGCTGGATGTCTTTTCCGGAGGGGACGGTGGTTCCGTGAGTGTTTCCGATGTTGCTCATAGAGCGGTGTACTCCCTGATTCTGCTGTCTTCGGTTGGCCCGGCGAGCGGGCACAGCGTGGTTCGCGAAGGAGGGTGGGACGGCTGAGACGATGCAGGCGGCATGAGCCGTCTGCGCGGAGGTTCGAGAGCCTGGCGGATGAGGTTACGGGAGTGGCCGGGGCCGAGCTCCACGCGCTACCGGACTGCCTGGGACAGGGGTGAAGCGGCGCGCGGGTCCTGTCAGCCCTGGGTGGAGGGACCTGGCCGGCGGCCTGGGGCCGAGCCGGACGGGGTTCCACGGGAGTCTCGCTGGATGCTTTGCCGCAGCGTGTTCCGGAGAGCCGGTTTCAAGCCATACGGGACCGCAGACGTGCAGACGCGAGACTGCGCGAAGCTTAACGATAGTCGAGAGTGGGAGCGGCGTCAATGAAGTTGTAAGAGTTCCGGGAGGGTTGCCGGGTTGAACATTGCGGGGCGGCAATTTTGATCTTGCAGAAAGTTGGGCCGGAGCGAATGAATCCCTAGCTGCCCGGCGGGTTTTCTGCATCTCTCTGAGATGTAAGCGGCAGAGCCGCTGAAGGAGATCTTGCCACATGACCGATTACCGCGTAGCAGCCGGCGAAGCACAGGAAGATCAGGTAACAGCAGCCATTGAGAAGGTAACAAGCCAGGTTCCGTCCAGCGTGTTTCTCGCGGCGGCAGTCGCGTCGATCATCGGATCCGTCTGCTTTCAGGCGGCGAAGAAGCAGCATGAAGCACTATTTGTGGGCCAGTGGGTGGCGCCGTTCCTGATCCTGGGGCTGTACAACAAGATGGTGAAGCAGCACGGGTCGGACGCAACCAGCCAGTCAAAACAACCCTCTTACTAAGCGTAGTACGGGCCTCCGCTGAATGTGATTGCGCCGGAGATGGTTTCCGGCGCTGTCCTGCGTTTGGGGAAGTTTCCGGGGCGCGCGGGTTAGTCTTCCATGGGCTCGAAGCTGGCGCCGACGCCATCGGCGATGCGGACCTGGCCGTGGGCGATGTCGTAGATCCAGCCGGAGATGGTGAGCTCGTTGCGGGCGAGCGCGCCGGCGACCGCGGGATGAGTGGTGAGGTGCCGCATCTGCAAGGCTACATTCTGCTCGGTGACGATGCGGAGCAGGTCGGTTTCGCCGGTCTGCTGGGCGATGGCGCGGGCGGAGGCGAGCGCGGCATGGGCGTTGGTGAGCCAGGTTTTGACGGTGGGCATGGATTCGACTGAGGCGGGATCGAGCAGGGCCTTCATGGCGCCGCAGTCGGTGTGGCCGCAGACGGCGATGTGGCGGACCTGGAAGGCGGAGACGGCGAACTCGAGCACGGCGCTGACGCCGCCGACCATCTCGGGGTAGGTGGGGACCATGTTGCCGATGTTGCGGGTGACGAAGATCTCGCCGGGAGTGGCCTGGGTGAGGACGTCGGGATGGATGCGGGAGTCGGCGCAGGTGATGATGAGGGCGCGGGGGCGCTGCGGCTCGCTCATGGCGCGCTGGTAGGTTTCGGCGTGCCGGGGGTAGACGTCGCGGCGGAAGCGGCGGATGCCGTCCTTCAGGTGGTCCAGGGTTTCGTCCAAGGGGGCTCCGGTTTTGGGGTGTGGGGTGGATGGCTTTGTAGCGTGGTGGGGTGAACATGCGAAGGCGAAATACTGAGATTCTTCGCTTCGCTCAGAATGACGGCGGGTGCGGGTGGGTGCGGGTTATTCGCGCCACTTGATGTTGCAGCCGATGCTGGTGCGCTGGTTGGGATCGGGGCGGCGGCCGGCGATAACGTCGTCCATGGCGCGGCGCAGGTCTTCGCCGGTGACGGGGATGTTGGCGACGGCGCCGGTTTCGCCCATACCGTCGCGGGGCGGGCGGCTGCTGTCGAGCTGGCCGCGGTAGACAAGCTTGAGCTCAGCGTTGAAGAGGAAGAAGTCCGGGGTGCAGGCGGCGTGGTAGCTGCGGGCGACCTCCTGGGACTCGTCGAAGAGGTAGGGGAAGCGCCAGCCGAGGCGCTGGGCCTGCTGTTTCATGGGTTCGGGGCCGTCCTGGGGGTACGCGGTAATGTCGTTGGAGCTGATGGCGGCGATGGCGATGCGGCCTTGGTAGTCGACACCAATGCGGGCGAGCTCCTCTTCGACGTGCTTGACGTAGGGGCAATGGACGCAGACGAACATGACGAGCAGGCCGTGGCGGCCGGTCTTGGAGGCGCCGCCGCCGGGCATGAGATTGGCCTGGTCGGAGCGGTCGTCGTCCCAGGAGAGGGCGAAGATGTCGTCGCGGCCGAGGGCGCGTCCGCTGACGACGTCGATGAGCTCGAAGGGAGGAGCAATGGTGCCGAGTTCCACCATCGTCGACTGGGTTCTGGCCATGAGTGTTCTCGCTTTCCTTTCCCATCATAGAGTCCGCGAGCACGACGCGGGTGACGCGGAGGTTACTCCCCGGGCGGCGCGGGTGAGCTTTATGCTCGGATAGATGCTGCTGCCGCGGACATTGGCGGGGGGAAGGACCAAGCGAAAGCTGCTGCCGGTGGGGCCGAACGGGCTGCCGCTGTGCCGGTGGTGCGAGCTGGAGATCCTGGCGAAGCGGCGGCGGACGTTCTGCTCGGACTACTGCGTGGACCAGTGGCGGCTCAGGACGGATCCTGGGTATCTGCGGGATAGAGTGTTTGCGCGGGACCGGGGGGTATGCGATGGGTGCGGCGCGGATACGGTGGCGATCTATGCGGCGCTGAAGCGGGCTCGGGGTGCGGCGCGAGAGGCGGGACTGAGGCTCTACGGGATGAAGACGATCGCGGCGCGGCGGTCGCTGTGGGATGCGGATCACATTCTGCCGGTGGTGGAGGGCGGCGGACAGTGCGATCTGGATAACCTGCGAACGCTTTGCGTGGTGTGCCACCGGGAGGCGACGGCGGAGTTGAGAAGGCGGCTGCGGCGGTTGGCTTGAGGGATAGTGAGACTTGGAGATGCGGGCTGAAAGCGCCTGGAGGTAGGGGGGTGCGTCCTTCTTCGGGGTCCTTCGACTACGCTGGCGCGCGCGCCAGCTTTGCTCAGGATGACGGGCGGCGCGTGAGGGGTGCGGAAGAGTGCTCAAGATGACGGCTGCGCGTGGGGGGTGCGCGGAGAAGCGCTCAGGACGACGGCGGCGCGTGGGGGGCGTGCGGAGGAGTTTCAGTCGCTGGTCTTGGGGTTCTGGGGGGTGGGGACGAGCTTGGAGATGTCGAAGCCCTGGGCGGCGGCGCGGGCCTTGACGTCGGCGAGGGTGGCGGCGGGCAGGGTGGGGGTGTGGGCGAGGATCCAAAGGTACTTGTGGTTGGGGCTGCCGATGAGGAGCCATTGGGCGTCGGGAGCGAGGGCGAGAACCCAGAACTTGCGGTAGAAGGGCCAGGTGTGGGCGATGCGGAGCTTGCCGTCGCCGCTCTTGTCCTGCGCTTTGCCCTTGGCGTTGCGGGTGTCGATGCTGCCATCCTTCTCGCGGCAGGAGTCGACGACGGCGAAGCGCGAGGGCTTGAAGGACGGGGTGTAGAGCTGGACGGCGTCGCTGGCGCAGTGCTTCTCGAGCTTGTTGGGCAGGCGGGCGATCTCGTACCAGGAGCCGACGATCTTCTGGAAGTCGAGATGCGGGATGGGTGTGGGAGTCTGGGCGGCGGCAGGGGCAAGAGCCGCCGCGGAGAAGAGGAGAAGCAGGAGGAGAGCGTGCGGCCAGGCGCGGTTTGGGGTGCTGGTTGCAGCTGCTGAGGTTGTGTCTGCTGCCATCATGTCTCCTGTGTGCGGTGTTGGTCCGAACGTTGTGACGGGACCGGTGCTGAGTAGTTCTACCATCTGATGCGGCTGCGGGTGCGGCAATTGGCTGCGCGTGCGGCAATCGGTCGCGTGCGGTCTTGACCGGTGGTGAGGGGACGCCGTACAAAGGGCGTGCCATGCGCAGATATCTGTTTCCGGTTCTGTTTCCGCTTCTGGTTCCGCTTCTGGTTCCGGTTATGGGGCTCATGTTCTGGTCGGCAATGGTGCGGGCGCAGAGTGCGCCGCCGGGGGTGAAGCCGGACAACTCGGCGCGGCTGGAGCTGAACCACTGGCTGGATACGGTGGCGGCCGGGATGACGGCGGATCGTCGCGCGGAGGTGGCGGGGATTGCGACGCGGCAAGTGGCGGAGGCGCGGCAGGCCAAGGTGCGCGCCACGATGCTGCGGCTGCTGGGGCCGCTGCCGGCGAAGACGCCGCTGAATCCGCAGGTGCTGGGCGAGACGAAGATGGCGGGGGTGCGGATCGAGAAGGTGTTGTTCGATTCGCAGCCGGGGTTTCACGTGACGGCGCTACTTTACCTGCCTGATCCTGCGCCTGCGGGCAAGCTGCCGGCGATCGTGGTCGCGCCGGGGCATGGGGCGAGTGGCAAGGTGAGCGACTTCCCGTTTGCGGTGACGTTTGCGCGCAACGGGTTTGCGGTGCTCTCCTACGATCCGATCGGGCAAGGGGAGCGGTTGCAGTATCCGGATCCGGCGGATGCGTCGAAGTCGCTGGCGACGCGGCCGACGGGCGAACATGCGGAGGCGAGCCTGCAGCCGGTGCTGATCGGTGAGTCGGTGGCGAAGTACTTCCTGTGGGACGGGATGCGGGCGGTGGATTACCTGGAGACGCGGGCAGAGGTCGATCCGGAGCGGATTGGGGCGTTTGGCTGCTCGGGGGGCGGGGCGATGACGGCGCTGCTGGGCGGGCTGGACACGCGCGTTGCGGCGGCGGGGACGGCGTGTTACATCACGAGCTACGACACGCTGCTGCCCAAGCTGGGGCCGCAGGATGGCGAACAGACGACGCCGGGCTGGATTGCGGCGGGGCTGGATTTTGCGGACTGGATCGAAGTGGCGGCGCCGCGGCCGTACGCAGTGATCGCTACGGCGAGCGACATGTTTCCGTGGGTGGGGACGCTGGATACGATGCGAGAGGCACGGCGGTTTTATGCGCTGTTCGACCCGGCTAGCGCGGGGACAGCGACGGGGAGAGGCCCGATCCCGAGACGCCGGACGGGCCGACGCTGAATGCAGACACGGCGAATGCGGTGCCGGCAGGGGCGCGGCTGCAGTTGATTGCGGGAGCGGGCGGGCATGGCAACCTACGTCCGCTGACGGCGGAGATTGTGAGTTTCTTTCTGCTGCAGCTGGCGCACTCGAGCGCGGCGCCGAAGGTTGCGGAGGCCTGGCCGAGCCCGGCGGAGCTGCCCAGAGGCGCACTGCAGGTGACGTCTACCGGGCAGGTGGCGACGGCTTATCCGGGTGCGGCGACGGTGTTTTCGCTGAACCTGGCGCATGCCGGGACACTGGCGAAAGAGGTAGCGCCGACGGCGGCGGGCCTGGCGGGAGAGGTGCGGAAGGTGACGGGAGCGGTGGCGGCCGCGGGTGGGGTTCCGCCGGTGCACATGGTGATCGGGGAGCCCGATCCTGAGCACATACGGCACCGGATGACGCTGCGGACGGGGCCGGGGGTGGAGGTGGAGTACGAGTTCTACCGGCCGACGGGCGCGGGACGGCACCCGGTGCGGATGATTCTGCGGGAGTCGCTGGATGAGTCGCTGGAAGGCGCGCGCAGGGCGGAGATCGCGGGGTATGTGGCGGCGGCGCAGTCGGGGACGGCGATCGTGGTGCTGGCGCCGCGGCCCTCGCCGCCGGGTACGGAGGAGTCGAAGTCGTCGATCCTGGGCGGGTTTTACATGCTGGGGCAACGCGCCGAGCTGGTGGGGCGGACGCTGCTGGGCATGCGGGTGGACGATGTGATTGGCGCGCTGAACTTCACGGCCGGTGGCGCGACGGAAGATCCGGAGAGGATCACGGCGGAGGCATCGGGACACCTGGCGCTGGTGCTGCTGCATGCGGCGGTGCTGGACGCGCGGCTGAGGCATGTGACGCTGCACGATCTGCCGCCCAGCTATGCGCAGCTGCTGGCTGAACCGTTACCCAAGGACGCGCCCGAGGATGTACTGCCCCGAGTGCTGCTGCACTACGACACTCCGGACCTGCTGCGGGTGCTGGGTGGGCGGGCGAGCGTGGCGGATGGGGCGAGGTAGGGTGGGCGAGGTAGGCTGTTGACCACAAGGCAGCGAGGTCTGACCAGACAACTTGAGGGGTGGCGGAGTTCTCTAATCGGTTAGTACGGCAGTGCTCAGCCCGACCGAGCCACACTGATCGGAGGGCCCGGAGCCATGCCAGCATTGAAGGATTTCATACCCCGCCTTGGTGCGCAGGCCGAGTCAATCTGCTCCAGCTGCTGCCAGGTGATTCGCACCAGTCCCGGCGCACCGACGCTCGAGCAGGCGCAGGCGCAGCATCGCTGTGGCGAGTTCTCGCTGAACACGACGATGCGCTAGTTTTCTGGTTTGGCTGCTGTGTCTGTTCAAAGCAAGCATGTGGTTAGGTTGCGGCGGCGGGTCGTGCTAGCCTCCAAGTGTCCCCATTGGAGTTGCGCACGCCGATATGACCGCCGCCATCGAGACCCACGCCCTGTCCAAGGGATACCGCCGCACGCAGGCTCTGCACCCAGTGACGCTGACCGTTCCGCAAGGCGCGGTGTTCGCGCTGGTGGGGCATAACGGCGCGGGCAAGACGACGCTGATCAAGCTGCTGATGAACATGATCCGGCCGACGAGCGGGTCGGCGACGATGCTGGGCAAGGACACGGCGCGGCTGACGGGCGCGGACTTTACCCGGATCGCTTATGCCAGCGAAAACCAGGAGCTGCCGGACTGGATGACGGTGCGCCAGTTCCTGGAGTATCTGAAGGGCTTCTACCCGAGCTGGGACGACCGCGGGCTAGTGGAACAGCTGGAGCTGCCGCTGGACCGGAAGCTGAAGCATCTCTCGCGCGGGATGCTGATGAAGGCGGCGCTGGCGTCGATCCTGGCGTTTTCGCCGCAGATCATCCTGCTGGATGAGCCGTTTTCGGGGCTCGATCCGCTGGTGCGGGATGAGCTGATCGAGGCGCTGATGTCGCGGGTGAAGCCGCGGTCGCTGGCGGCGGGCGAGGCGCTGGCGGCGCATCCGGAGCAGGTACGGCCTACGATCCTGATCTCATCGCACGACCTGGCGGAGGTGGAGTCGTTTGCGACGCACATCGGCTTTCTGCACCAGGGCAAGCTGCTGTTTGCCGAAGAGCTGCATTCGCTGACGGCACGCTTCCGGGAGATTACGTTGACGCTGCCGCCGCCTGTGCCGGGTTCTCTGGCAAGCCAGATAACAGGCGAGGGGCCTGCGGCTCTGACGCGCGTGGGCACGCCGCCGGACTCGTGGCTGCTGCTGGAGCAGACGCTGACGGCGGCGCGGTTCGTGCATATTCACTACGATACGGAGCCGGTGGCGGCGCAGGTGGCGGAGGTGTTCCCGGGCGCTGCGCCGCAGATGCAGGTCGCGCCGATGACGCTGCGCGGGATCTTCCTGGCGCTGGCGAAGTCGGGGCGGACGCCGGCGGCGCCGGCAGCCTGATTTTGCCGGCACAGATTACGAGAGAGAAGGGAAGTTCGAGAATGGCTCTGCCGCAGCCGCTGCATATCTTTCGCAAGGACCTGATTCACCTGTGGCCGGAGACGGTGGTCGCGCTCATCCTGTTTGTGGCGTTCGCGTGGTCGGCACCGTCGGGGTGGACGCACAGCCAGTATGCGGGGGTGATTGCGCTGCTGGCCGCGTTCCTGCACCTGCTGATGCCGATCTCGTGGCTGGTGGTGATCTCGCGGCTGATCCACGATGAGACGTTGGTGGGGGACCGGCAGTTCTGGACGTCGCGGCCATACCACTGGGGGAGCCTGCTGGCGGCGAAGCTGCTCTACCTTGTGGCGTTTCTGTATGTGCCGTTCTTCCTGATGCAGGTGTACCTGCTGAAGCATGCGGGGCTGTACCCGACGACGGTGCTGCCCGCGCTGCTGCATAATTTGCTGCTGCTGACGGTGATCATCGTGGTTCCGCTGACGGCGATTGCGGCGGTGACGAGCACGTTTGCGCGCATGCTGCTGGCGGTGCTGGGCGGGATCATCTACCTGATCGTGCTGGCGGCGGTGGTGGGGTTCATGATCTTTCAGCGGATGTCTCCGCCGGCGCTAGAGCCGACGGCGCTGGCGGTGTTGATCCTGCTGCCGGCGATTGCGCTGGTGTACCAGTACAGGACGCGGCGGACGACGGTGGCGCGGTTGATGCTGATCGTGACGCCGGTGGTGGCGGGGATCCTGCTGCTGCTGACGCCGGCGACGGCGCTGATCCGGCATGCGTATCCGGTAGCGACGGCGGCGGACGCGCCCAAGCTCTCGAAGCTGCCCGACGGGCTGGGGCCGACGGAGGCCGGGACGGGGCGGCTGCGCGTGGAACGCAACCAGGTGCTGGTAGGGCTGCCGGTGACGGTGACGGGCGCGGATGACAAATCAAACTACGTGGTGAAAGGGGTGGCAGCGACGATCGATGCGCCGGGGGTGCACTGGAGCTCGCCCTACAACACGGCGTTCGGGCAGGAGATCAACGCGTATAACCCGGTGGCGCTGGTGGGGCTGGCGGTGCCGATGGATGTCTTCAACAAGCTGGGGAACGGGGCTGCGGACGTTCATCTTTCGATTGCCGCGGAACACCTGAAGGCGAGCGATCCGAGCACGTGGAAGGCGACGCTCCAGCCGTTCAGCGTGCCGGGGCACGGGATCTGCTCGTACTCACAGGAAGACCCGGATGAGCCGCCGACGTGCCGCTATCCACTGGTGGTGCCGGAGCTGAACTTCGTGACGGCGCAGGTGACGGCGGGATCGTGCTCCGACCCGGCGGCGCCCAAGGTGCCGCGCCGGGCGAACCTGAGCGCCGGGCCTTCCACGCTGGATTTTGATCCGGTGCTGACGGTGCCGCTGAGCTTCCGCAGCCGGGACGCGCAGGGCCAGGCGGACCGGACATTCCTGTGCCCGGGGACGCCGCTCGAGTTCATCCAGGCCAAGCCGGAGGGGAATACACGGCTGGAGGTGGATCTGAAGCAGATCAAGCTGGCGCTTTACGCGTCGCGGATTTCGGACCGGAGTGCGCAGCCGGCGGGGCCGGGGAGTGGCGGGGGGCAGCCTTAGGGCCGGGGGGCGGGCTGACACGCTCGCAGACGAAGGATGCAGTCGCTTCGATTCGGATCGGGCTGCGGGTGGGAGTTGGTGGCGGAAAGGGTTTGAGAGTGTAGGCGCGGCGGGGGGACTCGGGGTCCTTCGGCTGCGGCGCTCCGCGCCTTCGCTCAGGATGACGGGTTCTGGGGGTGGTTCGAGATGCAGGTCCTTCGACTCGGCTTCGCCTTCGCTCAGGATGACAGGGTTTGGGGGCTCAGGATGACGAGTCGGCGGTGTGCTTAGAGGTGCGGGAGGTTTGGCGGGCTTCTACGAGGAGTTCGTTCAGTTGGGTGATGGACTGGTCGTCCATGCCGCTGAACATCTGGCGCATCATGTGCTGCATGGGGGCGTCGAGTTCGTCGACGATGGCGCGGCCGGTTTCGGTGAGGCGTGCGATGACCATGCGGCGATCCTGTTCGCCGCGGTCGCGCCGCACCCAGCCGGCACGCTCCATGCGTTCGAGGATGCGCGGCACGTCAGGGACCTGGGCGACGAGGCGGCCGCCGATTTCATACTGGCAGAGACCCCTGGCGTCGGCGCCGCGCAGGATGCGCAGTACGTTGTACTGGGTCGGGGAGAGGCCTCGGGGGCGAAGCTCCTGCTCGACCTTGTGTCCAAGGAGGGCGGAGGTCCGCTGCAGATTGAGCCAGACCTCCTCGCGCAGACTGTCGAAGGGCCTGGCCTGCTTGATTTCTTCCTGCAGCATGGATGTCATCACAGCTCCAGTGTGAATCTTTCTCATTTTACTGAAAGGTTTCCGCGCCGGGAGCGGGGGCTGAGCGGCGCGATGACGGTGCGGAATTTCCCTGAAATCCACTTTGGCGCGCGGTTGTTCTCCCTTGCGCGGGCAGAGGAGCAGCCGTAGGGTCGAAGAAGGGAGAATTCATCTTCCGTTCACAGCTGAGAAGTCCTGCATTGGAGCGGCTTCTGCGCGACTTCCACAGCGATTTCCGGGGTTTTCGGAAGTGCGGGATTGTTTCGGCACGATGCCGAGCCGTTTTGGAGGTATCAGGGAAACCAACACAAGATGTGGTTGTTTTATACTTGACACACCCAATAGGGGGCACTAATGTTGCGTTTGCACCCATACCAGCGGGTGCACCAATCCCAGGGCAAGTGAACGCAGCATGAGTTGCCACCGCGCAGGCCATTGCGCCGCAGGCTGGCCGACTTGCGCTCGGGACCGGCACGCGGGAACGCACGAAATCGGAACGCAGAATGCGGAATGCAGAAATCAGATCGAACGATTGACCTTGAAGGAGTATCAGCGATGAGCGAAACCCAGCAGCAGACCAAACCCCAGTACGCAGCGGCCGCAAGCGGCGCTTCCTCATCGGCATCGCGCTCCGGCGCAACAGGAGCGGCGGGCTCCGCCGTGCGGGCGGGCAGCGGGCTGTCGTTCGCGCGCTTTTTCAGCACGCCGGGCGTGAGCCCCTACGACCAGGTGGCGTGGGAGCTGCGCGACGCGATCATCCAGGACTGGAAGGGCAACATCATCTTCGAACAGAAGAACGTGGAGTCGCCGGTGGACTGGTCGATGACCGCGACCAACATTGTGGCCAGCAAGTATCTGCATGGGCTGGTGGGGACGGCGGAGCGCGAGTCGGGGGTGCGGGCGCTGATTACGCGGGTGGCCGAGTCGATCACGGACTGGGGGATGGACGGCGGCTACTTCGCTTCAGAGGAGGACGGGCGGACGTTCTACGCGGAGTTGGTGCACCTGCTGCTGAACCAGAAGGTGGCGTTCAACTCGCCGGTGTGGTTCAACGTGGGGTGCGACCGGCTGGAGCCGAACTCGGATGCGCAGAACTGGCACTGGGACGCGGAGAAGCGGCAGGTGACGTTCTCGACGACGGGTTACTCAAAGCCGCAGTGCAGCGCGTGCTTCATCAATTCGGTGCAGGACTCGCTGGATTCGATTCTGACCCTGGCGAAGACGGAGGGGATGCTGTTCAAGTGGGGGTCGGGGGCGGGGTCGAACCTGTCCACGATTCGCGGGAGCATGGAGACGCTTTCGGGCGGCGGGACGGCGAGCGGGCCGCTGAGCTTCATGCGCGGCTTCGACGCGTTCGCGGGCGTGATCAAGTCGGGCGGCAAGACGCGGCGCGCGGCCAAGATGGTGGTGCTGAATGTGGACCATCCCGATATCGTCGACTTCATCGAGTGCAAGAGCAAGGAAGAGGCGAAGGCGTACACGCTGATCGCGGCGGGCTACGACGGGTCGGGTCCGGACAGCGAGGCGTACTCCTCGATCTTCTTCCAGAATGCGAACAACAGCGTCCGGGTGACGGACGAGTTCATGTCCGCGGTGGAGCGGGATGCGGAGTTCTCGACGCGCACGGTGAAGGATCGCAAGCCGGTGCACACAGGGCCGGCGCGGGAGATCATGCACAAGATCGCCCAGAATACGTGGCTGTGCGGCGATCCGGGCATGCAGTATGACACGACGATCAACCGGTGGCACACGAGCAAGAATACGGCGCGGATCAACGCGTCGAACCCGTGCTCGGAGTACATGTTCCTGGACGACTCGGCGTGCAACCTGGCGTCGTTCAACCTGATGAAGTTCGTCTCGCCGGGCGGGCAGTTTGATATTGCGGCGTACCGGCATGCGATTGCGATCGTGACGACGGCGATGGAGATCATTGTCGACTCGGCGGGGTATCCGACGGAGATGATCGCGAAGAACTCGCACGACTACCGGCCGCTGGGGCTGGGCTATGCGAACCTGGGCGCGCTGTTGATGTCGTTCGGGCTGCCGTACGACTCGGACGCGGGGCGCGATTTTGCCGCGACGCTGACGGCGATCCTGTGCGGCGATGCGTATCACCAGTCGGCGGTGATTGCGGAGAAGTGCCCGCCGCTGGCGGCGGCTACACCGATCTGCCAGGGGGTGGGGGCGCAGAAAGGCGGCGCATGCCCGGGCTTCTACGTGAACCGCGAGCCGTTCCTGGACGTGATCCGCATGCACCGGGCGGAGGTGAACAAGATCGGCACGTCGCGGCAGAGCGCGGAGCCGTTCCACGTACCGCAGCTCGACCAGCTGATCCAGGCCTCGAAGGATGCCTGGGATGGGGCGCTGATGCAGGGCGAGCAGCACGGCTATCGCAACTCGCAGGTGACGGTGCTGGCGCCGACGGGCACGATCGGGTTCATGATGGACTGCGATACGACGGGCATCGAGCCGGACCTGGCGCTGGTGAAGTACAAGAAGCTGGTGGGCGGCGGCATGATCAAGATCGTGAACAACACGGTGCCGTCGGCGCTGATCAAGCTGGGCTACAGCGATGACCAGATGAATGCGATCGTGAGCTACATCGACGCGACGGGCACGATCGAGGGCGCGCCGGGGATCAAGCTGGAGCACCTGGCGTGCTTCGACTGCAGCTTCAAGCCGGCCAAGGGCACGCGCTCGATCCACTACATGGGCCACATCAAGATGATGGCGGCGACGCAGCCGTTCCTGTCGGGCGCGATCTCAAAGACGGTGAACCTGCCCAACGACTGCACGGTGGAGGACATCGCCGAGGCGTACCTGGAGAGCTGGCGCCAGGGCATCAAGGCGGTGGCGATCTACCGCGATGGGTCGAAAGGCGCGCAGCCGCTGAACGTGTCTACCGACGCGGACAAGAAGGCCGACGCGGACAAGAAGAGGGAGGCTGACGAGAAGAAGGCGGTGAACGTGTCTGGCGCGGCGGCCGCGCAGACCGAGATCGACGAGGCGATTGCGGCCGAGCGGGCCGCGGCGGCGGCGCAGCTGACCGCGCACCAGGCGACGATTGCGCAGTTGAACAAGCAGATCACGGCCCTGGCCGCGGCGTCGCTCGAGAATGCGGATGCGCTGGACTCGAAGCAGCCGCCGCGCGCGGTGCGGCATCGCCTGCCGGCGGAGCGGGCGTCGGTGACGCACAAGTTCGCGCTGGGCGGGCACGAGGGGTACATCACGGTGGGGCTGTATCCGAACGGGCAGCCGGGCGAGATTTTCATCCGGATGGCGAAGGAGGGCTCGACTGTTTCGGGGCTGATGGACTCGTTTGCGACGGCGGTCTCGCTGGCGCTGCAGCACGGGGTTCCGCTGAAGGTGCTGTGCGATAAGTTTGCGCATACGCGCTTTGAGCCCTCGGGCTGGACGGGCAATGAGCAGATCGGCTACGCGAAGTCGATCATGGATTACATCTTCCGGTGGATCCAGATACGGTTCCTCTCGGGGACGCAGCTGGACCTGTTCAGCGGGCTGTCGCCGCAGGCGGTGGTGCCGGTGGAGGGCACGGTGACGGCGCCGGCGAATACGATCCATCTGAACCCGATGGACGGGAACGCGACGGATGTGACGGTGACGACCCCGCCGCAGCAGGTGTACGTGGCGACACCAGCCGAGCACGATCATCGCGAGCAGTATGAGGATCGGACGCCGCCAAAGGGCGGGATTGCGCCGGATCTGCAGGCGAGGTCGGGGCTAGATGCGCCGGCGGGCGGCGATCATCTGCCGCAGTCGTTTGAGGATCGCGGCATCTACCACGCAGCGGACGCGATGAAGGAGCTGTACGAGATGGGCGACAGCCCAAGCTGCGCTACGTGCGGGGCAATCATGACGCGGTCAGGGAGCTGCTACCGGTGCATGAGCTGCGGGAATACGAGCGGTTGCAGCTAGGGTTGAGCGATCGACCATGAAAACCCCTCTTTGGAGGGGTTTTTCTTTAGCGGTGACTGTCACTGCGAGGGTTACCTAAAGGTGACTCCTGAGTACGCTTTATGTGACGTTGGTTACATTAAGGGGACTATAATCCGGGGTTGAGGCGTCGGTGCTTCGTACAGGTGAACTCCATGCTCCTGGTCCTGTTCCTCATTCTTGTGTTCTCGCCGTGCGTGGCCGCGTACTTTGGCAGTGAAGACCGGGAGTCATCGCCGGGTTTTCGGCTGGCGCGCCGGGTTTCGGGTGGCGGCCTGGACGATAGGCCGCTGACGGTTGGGCCGGCGCCGATGGCGCAGCAGGTGATGCTGGATGAGATCCCGCTGGCGGACGATCTGGTGATCCGCTCGTTTCCTAAAGGGCTGGCGCAGCAGCGGATCCTGGTGCAGGATTCGCTGGATGGCAGGAAGAGGCACATCGCCGAACTGCGGCGGGCGGCCGAGGTGCTGGGCGAGGAGCGCAGTGTGCCGGTGACGCGGAGAGCGGAGACGGTGGTGGCTGCGGGTTCGGCTGAGCGCGATGTGCGGCGGCGGGCGGCTTGAGTGGGTGATGTTGCTGATTGTGGCGGCTGCGGCATGGAGCTCCCCCCTCCCCCCTTGGTTAGAGTCAAAAATTTGAAAAGAAAGAGCTTAGGTCTGGCTTAGAGCTGGGCTGAAAGGCGCGCAGTTCTGGGGTGATGACGGATTCTTCGGGGTCCTTCGGCTGCGGCGCTGACGCGCCTTCGCTCAGGATGACGGATTTGTTGGGTTGCGGGTAAAGGAGCCAGGCTTTCGCCGCGCTTCCGGTTTTTCCTCTGTCTCTATTATACGAGGCGTGTCAATAGGGTGGCGGGGAAGGGGCAAGGCAACGCAGGATGGATGCTGGTTGTGCGTGAGAGCTAGGGGGTGGTGAGGCGTTTGAGGGTGTCGGGGGGGAGGGTGGCGGTGAGGGTGGCGCGGTCGTGGTGCTGGACGATGGCGATGGAGTCGATGAACTGGCGGAAGGCCAGGTCGGCGGGGGTGCGGGGGGTGGGTTGCTGGGCGGATTGGATGGAGCGGAAGAGGGAGAGAAGGCCATTGAGGGAGGAGACGGACTGGGCGGCGTCGGCGTCGGAGGGGGCGATCTGGTCGATGCGCAGGGCGACGGCGCCGGGATGCAGAGGCAGGGAGGTGGAGAGGCCGAGGCTGGCGACGAAGGTGGTGTCGGCGGGCAGGGGGAGTTCGAGGCCCATGAGGGTGATTCTGGCGCTGCTGCCGCTGCCCTCGCTGCCAGCGGGGTTCTGGGTGAAGGGCAGACCGATGTGGCCGATGGCCCAGGCGGCGGAGAAGGCGGGCACGTCGGCGTAGCGGGCGGCGAGGAGGGAGGAGCCGGCGAAGGGGCTGGCGGCGGCGCGCTGGCGGTCGAGGATGGAGTGGATCTGCTCGGGGGTGGGGGTGTTGGAGGTGGCGATGGTGTCGTAGCCGAGGAGGGCGACGCGGACGGTTCGGCCCTGGGAGGGGATGCAGTAGATGATGCGGCCGGCGTAGGTTTCCTGCCGGGCGGAGATGGATTCGAGGTAGCGGGTGAGGCGGGTGCGGTCGAAGCGGCCTTCCATGACGAGCGAGAAGGCGGTGGGGCCGTTGGGGCCGGAGGGGTCGGGCATGCGGTGGAGGCCGATGGCGACGGCGTCGAGATCGCGCTCGGGGAGGATGCCGGTGGCGTCGATGAAGGGCTGGAAGGAGGCGGGGGAGATGGGGTTGCGGTCGAAGTGGGTGGCGGCGCGGAGGGGGCGGAGGTTGACGAAGACGATGGCGTCGGATTCGGGCAGGAGGCGGGCGGCCTCGGGAGGAGCTTTCTGGCGGAGGTAAAGGGCGGCCGCGAGGGCGCAGAGCAGCAACAGGACGGTGAGCAGGGTGTATGCGGTGCGCTTGCGCATGCTGGGGATGAGTGTACCGGATGGGGCGGAAGGCGAAGGCGTCAGGCGGATAAGGAACCAGCCGTTGTTGCCATAGTGGCTGGCTTTCTCGAAGGGTTTGTCTTTCTCGCTGCTGGCTATGGGTCGGGCTTACAGCCCTCGGTTGCTAGACCCCTGGAACCCCAGCCCTTCGGGCTGGGCTGTTATGGCACGGGCCTTCGGCCCTGAGAACGCCTTGTGGGGCTTGCGCCCTGAGAACGCCTTAGGGGACTTCCGGGCTTGAGAATGCGTTCGCGGCTTTCGGGGCTTGAAATTCGTTGCGGCCTGCGGCCCTGAGAACGCCGGCCTGAGATCTGGTTACGCAGTCAGGGCTGCTGCATGCGGAGTTGTTATTCGCTGATGGCGAAGGTGTAGATTTTGCCACCGTTGGTGACGTTGCCGGTGCCTGGCGGGAGGATGCCGTACTCGGCGCCGGGGGTGTTGCGGTCCAGGGTGAAGGTCCAGGTGTGGGGGGCGGTTTTGACGGGGGTGAAGGCGACGTCGTCGCGTTGGGCGCCGCCAGAGGAGTGGATGATGCCGCCGGTGAGGGTGCGGAATTCCCGGTCCTTGCTGTTGAGGCGGAAGCGGATGAGCTCGTACTCGGAGGCGGTGACGCCCTCCGGAGCGTAGATGAGGAACTCAATAGGGCGGGGCAGGAGGAGCTTGGCTTCGCGGCCGGAGACGACGCCGTTGCGGTCTTCCTTGATGATGTTGTGGGTGAGGGTGGACTTAACGAAGCCGCCGGATTTGATGTGGACCATCTCGGATTCCATAGGCTGCCAGACGCCGTTTTTATCCTTGAAGTAGACGCCGATCTCGTTGACGGGCGAGAGGGCGACCTCGCTGATGACGGGGGCGGAGGTGAGCTGGCGGCGCGCCTTGTTGGCCATGCCGGCGATGACGGCGTCGGAGAGGCCGGCTTTCTTGAGGGCGATGAGGGAGTCGGCGTCGGTGGTGTAGCGGCCGGGCTGGGCGGTGATGGTCTGGAGGATGAGGTCATCGGAGAGGCCGGCGTCGTGCATGCGGATGACGGTGTCGTTGGACATGAGGGCCGGCTCGGCGGGGCGGGAGGGTGCGTTGCCGGGGGTCTGCGGGCCTTCGATGACCTGGGGCGACTCGGTGACGTGCTGGGTGGCGGGCGGGGCGGGGGTCTGAGCGTGAGCGGGAAGCGCGGCGAGCGCGGGAGCTGCGGCGAGAGCCAGGACGGCGAGAAGGAGTTTGAGCATGGATGGTGGATGCCAGAGGAGCGTAAGGCTACGATACCGCTTTGGGCATGGCCTGCGCGAAATGGCCAGCGCGAAGCGGAGAGGCCCGCTGGTTAGAGGGGGGTGGGGGACAGGCGTTTCGGGCGGGTGTTCGAGTGCGTTGGAGGGGTGAGCCGGCGGCCGTTGCCGGGGTGGGGTGGGTATGGTAAAGTCGAGACTTGCGGCGGGCTTTTCGCGGGTGGTTCTGCGCCTGGGGATGCTCGAAGCAAGGCTGTTTTCGGGCTGGCGTAGCTCAGCTGGTAGAGCATCTGATTTGTAATCAGAGGGTCGGGGGTTCAAATCCCTTCGTCAGCTCCATTTACTTCAGACGGCTCGGGCAGGGCGCTGGGGTTCGAGGGCAGCGGATGTCGGAACGGTTGTGCTGCTTATCCCTTCGTGGCTTGAGCGAGCCACATTCCACTCAGGCGAGAGAGTTTCTTGAGCGGCAGGTGTGCGGTAGCTTGCGTGGCGGCGGGGTGGGCGGCAGGTGTGCACAGGTGGCCGAGTGGTTAATGGCAGCAGACTGTAAATCTGCCACTCTTCGAGTTACGGAGGTTCGAATCCTCCCCTGTGCACCACACACCTCTTCTGGATGCGCGGAGCGTTCGGGCGGGACCGGCCTGGTTGAGGAGCGAGATGGATTTCAGTCCTGCCGGCAGCGGACGGATGATTGTGGCGCTGGCGGTGCTGGGGCTGTTGAGTGTGGCGGCGTGGTTGACGATGGAGCCGGGGAAGCCGCGGGCTCTGACGTTTGTGCTGCTGGCATTTTTTGGCTTCCGGATTGTGATTGGAAGGCTTCGGTCGCGGTAGTTTTCGCGGTAGGATGGTAAGGCACGTTGGCTGGCGTAGCTCAGTGGTAGAGCACTCCCTTGGTAAGGGAGAGGTCGAGAGTTCAAGCCTCTCCGTCAGCTCCAGAGCTTGAGTTGAAAAAGGTAAGTGCAGGGCGGTCGTGACGGCGGGCGAGGCATGAGCCTTGGCTGGAGTTGCCGGGACGAGTCGCGATGAGCGGGAGTAACTCAGTGGTAGAGTCACAGCCTTCCAAGCTGTTGGTCGCGGGTCCGATTCCCGTCTCCCGCTCCAAATCGAATCCGGGCGACAGGCCTGGCAGGAGTTGAAGTTGAGTATTGAGGGCAACGTGCAGGAGCCGATCGGGAATTTTGAGCAGCCGGTTCTTCCGATCGCAGATCCGCAGTCGTTCCGCGTGGTTCACGAGGCGATTGAAGGCTCCTTTTCGCCGGGGCGGGTGGCGGAGTTCCTGAAGTCTATGGCGCGCGGCGATATGCGCATACGGGATTTCGAGAGCGTGCTGGGCAAGGGGCTGCTGGGCAAGGGTACGAAGGCCGAGTACGCCAAGCTGGGCAACGCCGATCAGGGGCAGATACGGGAGTACTACCTGGCGAGCCTGGAGCGCGTGCCGGCGGAGTTGCGGCAGCGTTTTTTCAAGCTGTATGCGTATTACTGAGGCCGGAGCTCGCTGCGACGGGCGAGCCCACGTTCCGCGGTAAGTCTGGCCGGTTTGTGATGCCGGCGCCAATCGAGATCAACCAACGAGAGACGGAGAATTGATATGGGTAAGGAAAAGTTTGACCGGTCCAAGCCGCACGTGAACATCGGGACGATTGGGCATATTGATCATGGCAAGACGACGCTGACGGCGGCGATCACGAAGGTGTTGTCGAAGCACAACCCGAAGAACACGTTCCGCTCGTTCGACACGATCGATAACGCGCCCGAAGAGCGGGAGCGCGGGATCACGATTGCCACCTCGCATGTGGAGTACGAGACGCCCAACCGGCACTATGCGCACGTCGACTGCCCGGGCCACGCGGACTACATCAAGAACATGATCACGGGCGCGGCGCAGATGGATGGCGCGATCCTGGTGGTGGCGGCGACCGACGGTCCGATGCCGCAGACCAAGGAGCACGTGCTGCTGGCGCGGCAGGTGGGCGTGCCGTTCATTGTGGTGTTTCTGAACAAGTGCGATGCGGTGGAGGATGAGGAGCTGATCGAGCTGGTGGAGATGGAAGTCCGCGAGCTGCTTTCGAAGTACGACTATCCGGGGGACGATACGCCGATCATCCGCGGCTCGGCGCTGGGCGCGCTGAACGGGGAAGCGCAGTGGGAGGCGAAGATCGACGAGCTGATGGATGCGGTGGACAAGTACATACCGCAGCCGGAGCGCGCGGTGGATCTGCCGTTCCTGATGCCGATTGAAGATATCTTCTCGATCTCGGGCCGCGGCACGGTGGTGACGGGGCGGATCGAGCGGGGCAAGATCAAGGTGGGCGAGGCGTGCTCGATCGTCGGGTTCCGGGACACGCAGCAGACGGTGTGTACGGGCGTGGAGATGTTCAAGAAGCAGCTGGACGAGGGCCTGGCGGGCGATAACGCGGGGCTGCTGCTGCGCGGTATTGCGAAGGAAGACGTGGAGCGCGGGATGGTGCTGGCCAAGCCGGGCTCGATTACGCCGCACACGCAGTTCAAGGGCAGTGTGTACGTGCTGAGCAAGGAAGAGGGCGGGCGGCATACGCCGTTCTTCAACGGGTATCGGCCGCAGTTTTACTTCCGGACCACGGACGTGACGGGCTCGGCGAAGCTGCCGGCGGGCACGGAGATGTGCATGCCGGGAGACAACATCGAGCTCGAGATCACGCTGCATACGCCGGTGGCGATGGAGAAGGGTCTGCGGTTCGCGATTCGCGAGGGCGGCAGGACTGTGGGCGCGGGGACGATCTCGGAGATTATCAAGTAGCGGTAAGAGGCAGGGAAGGGCAGTAAGAGGCAGGCGGCGGGCTTGGGCTCGCCGCCTGCTGGTTTCTTGAGGAGAGAAGTGGCGCTTCGTCTCCGTTTCGTGGATAATAGACAGGTTGAGCGTGGCCTGACCGCTCCGCCTCCGCTTTACAATCAGGAATACAGGTTGCAGGCGCCTCAAGCCTGCGTCGCGGCGTGCCGGGCGCCTGTTCCTAAGAGCCTGACTGCTGCTTGCCAGCCGAGGTGGCTGGCCAATTCGAAGTTGAGGAGAACAACAACATGCGCGAGATCATTACCCTGCAGTGCCCGGAGTGCAAGAACCGGAACTATTCGACGACCAAGAACAAGAAGACGACGACAGGCCGGCTGGAGTTCTCGAAGTTCTGCAATACGTGCCGGAAGCACACGGATCACAAAGAGACGAAGTAACCGGGCGATGAGCCGTAGCTCCAGCGGAGTAGCCAGAGGCTAATCGCTCGAGTTTGGGGGAGTAAGCTCAACGGTTAAACTGTCGGTCTCCAAAACCGAACTTCTCGGTTCGAATCCGAGCTCCCCCGCCAGTTTCGATGTAAGGGCACGCAAGAAGAGCAAGCAGTTCAAAAGATGGAAGTTTGAGGCAGTGCGATGGCGAAGACAGTAGCAGTGGTGGCACAACCCAGTAATGCGATGGACCGGCTGAAGACGGGGCCGGCGCGGCTGTCCGAGTTCCTGAAAGATGTTCGCGCGGAGATGAAGAAGGTGATCACGCCTTCGCGGGAGCAGGTGAAGGATACGACCATCGTGGTGATCGTGACGGTGTTCATCTTTGCGGCGTATTTTGCGCTGGTGGACTACGTGATCGGGCATGGGGTGGACCTGCTGTTCCAGCACCTGACGAAGACGACTTAGGATGGAGCGGGTGAGAGCGTGAAGAAGACCGAGGTCAGCGTGGCAGAAGAGATCAATCCGGACGGGCAGGTTCCCGAGGGCGAAGGCGAGCAGCTCGCGCCGCCGGTCAATGAGAATTTCAAGTGGTACATCATCCATGCGTACTCGGGGTTCGAGCGCAAGGTGCGGGAGTCGCTGGAGAGCCGGATCCGGGCATACAACCTGGAGAACAAGATCGGGCGGATCATGATTCCGACCGAGCCGGTGACGGAGCTGCGCAACGGCAAGAAGTACACCATCGAGCGGGTGTTCCTGCCGGGCTACGTGCTGGTGGAGATGGACCTGGACAACGACCTGTGGCACGTGATCAAGAACACGCCGCGGGTGACGGGCTTTCTGGGGACGGGCGATAGCCCGGTCGCGCTGAGCGAGCAGGAGGTGAGCTCGATCCTGTTCCGGAGCGATGTGTCGAAGGACAAGCCTTCGATGAAGGTGAAGTTCGACAAGGGGGAGATGGTGCGGATCAACGAAGGGCCGTTCGCCAACTTCAACGGAGCGGTGGACGACGTGAACGAGGACAAGCAGACGCTGAAGGTGATGGTGAGTATCTTCGGGCGGTCGACGCCGGTGGAGATCGAGTTTTCGAAGGTCGACAAGATGGTCGAGTAGTTTCGGCCAACAGGATTGGGGAACGCGCCGCCCGGCTGTGTGTGCAACGGCAAAGGGGCTTCTCGGAGCGGGAACCGAAGCAGGAGCAACAACAAATTCGCGGGGCCTTTGAAAGAGAAGGCGCTCGCCAGAAGCGTAAAGAGGGTTGAGAGATGGCACCGAAGAAGATCAATGGATATGTGAAGCTGCAGGTGATGGCGGGCAAGGCGACGCCGGCACCGCCGATCGGACCCGCGCTGGGTCAGGCGCAGGTCAACATCATGGAGTTCTGCAAGCAGTTCAACGAGCGGACCAAGGACCCGTCGATGGCGGGGCTGACGATTCCGGTGGTGATCACGGTGTTTGCGGACCGGACGTTCAGCTTCATCACGAAGACGCCACCGGCGGCGGTGCTGCTGAAGAAAGCGGCGGGCATCGAGAAGGGCTCGGGGACGCCGAACAAGGACAAGAAGGGCAAGGTTACGGAGAAGCAGATCATGGAGATTGCGACGCAGAAGATGCCGGATCTGAACTCGACGACGGTGGAGGCGGCGGCGCGAAGCATTCGCGGGACGGCGCGGTCGATGGGGATTGAGATTACGGCCTAAGGTTCTTAGAAGCGAGGCAAAGGCCATCCCGCAAGGGGTGGCCTTTGCGTTTGGCGTGGGCGGGGGTTCAGAGACGTGAGTTTACAGTGGTAAGACAGATGGCTGGGGCGCAGCCGCGAGATACTGAGATTTTTCGCTCCGCTCAGAAAGACGCGCTGAAGGTAGAGGAAAAAAGGAATGATGGCGGTTCAGGCGAAAAGGGCGGATTGGATGGGGGTGTGGGCGCGGGCGGGTGGGATGCGGGCGGGGCCGGCGTCGCGGGTGAGGAGCGCGTCGGTGGAGCGGCGGGCGAGGCCGTGGCGGCGGCAGGCTTTTTCGACGAGATGGGCGAGGTGGCGGCGGTAGGGCTGGCCGGCGAAGTCGCGGGCGGCGAAGCGCTCGGCGTAGTCAGCGGCGAGGTGGGGGAAGTGTTCACGAACGAAGCTCAGGTAGGTAGGACGTGAACACGACTTCAAGAAGAGAGGCTGGGCGGCGAAGAAGCTGGCGTGGGCCTGGGCGGCGTGGGAGGCCATGCGGTCGATGGACTCGGCGTCGTCGGTGAGGCCGGGGAGCAGGGGCGAGCAGAGGATGCCGACGGTGAGACCGGCCTGGCGGAGATTGCGGACGGCGGCGAGGCGGAGGTCGGGGCGGGGCGCGCGAGGCTCGAGCAGGCGGGCGAGTGCGGGGTCGGGGGTAGTGATGGTGACGTGGATGACAAGGGTGTTGCGGCGGGCGATCTGGGTGAGGAGATCGACGTCGCGTTCGATGAGCTTGGATTTGGTGACGATGCCGAGGCGGTAACCGGAGCGGCGGGCGAAGACCTCGAGGATGGAGCGGGTGATGGCGGCGGTGCGCTCGATGGGCTGGTAGGGGTCGGTGGCGGTGCCGAGGGCGATTTCGCCGGCGGGATCGATTTTCTTGAGCTCCTGCTCGAGGAGCCAGGCGGCGTTTTCCTTGAGGAAGATGAGGCGCTCGAAGAGGCTGGGGTCGTGGAAGTCGGGGGCGCAGGAGCCGGCGGTGGGAGTGCTCGGGGCGGTGCTGGGGGCGAGGAACTCATGGGTGTAGCGCGCGTAGCAGTAGCGGCAGGCGAACTCGCAGCCGCGGTAGGGATTGATGGACCAGGCGAGGGAGAGGCCGCGGCGCGAGACGGACTTGTTGAGGATGCTGCGGACCTTGATGGCGCGGAACTCGATGTTGTGTCCGTCGGCGACGTGGCTGGCCTGGGCTGCCATGCGGGCGAGCCCGGTGGGGGCGGCGGGGAGGATGGGAAAGAGGTTGAGTGCCGCTTCGCCGTAGTTCGCTTTTTCTTCGCCTACCATGAAAGGAGCGTAGCCCCGTGTGCCGGGGGCTGTCAAGCGTGATTTTGCGGGCGGGATTGGAGCATGGAGAGGACGGCGGTTCTGGTAGTATCCGACGATGAGTTGGCGGATGATTTGTCTTCTGCTGGTGCTCGGAGTGTCTCTGCCGGTGGCCGGGGCTGAGGTTCCGCGTGAGGAAGCGGGAACGGCAGCGGTGGTGAGAGATGAACTTCCGGATGCACCGGGCTGGGAGCGGGCTGGTCGGGATACGCAAGCTACAGCGCAGGCTGGGGGGCAGCCGGGGGGGCAGGCCGGGGCAGCGGCGGCGGTGGCGGCGGGGAGCGCGAGTATCGCCGGGACGGTGGCGGATACGGACAAGGCGAAGATTCCGGGAGCGAGGGTGACGCTCGAGGAGGAGGGGTCGAGGGCGGCGCGGGCGCTGACGTCGGATGCGGGGGGCGAGTTTCGGTTCACGGGGGTGCCTCCGGGGCGGTACGTGGTGACGATCGCGGCGACGGGGTTCGCGTCGTGGAAGATCAAGGACGTGATTGTGCTGCACGAGGGCGAGGAGTTCGTGGTGCCCGAGGTGGAGCTCGGGGTGGAGGCGATCGACACGTCAGTGACGGCGATTACGCTGGAGGATCTGGCGGAGCAGCAGATTACGGTCGAGATGCACCAGAGGATTTTGGGCATTCTGCCGAACTTTTACGTGAGCTATGTGGGCAATGCGGCGCCGCTGACGCGGAAGCAGAAGTTCAAGCTGGCGATCAAGGTGAGCACCGATCCGCTGAGCTTCATGACGACGGGGGTGACGGCGGGGATTGAGCAGGCGCAGGGAGATTTCGCGGATTATGGGCCGGGATTTACAGGCTATGCGCAGCGCTATGCGGCGACGTACGGAGACAAGCTGAGCGCGACGATGCTGGGCGCGGCGCTGCTGCCATCGATCCTGCACCAGGATCCGAGGTATTTCTACCGGGGGCATGGACGGATTGTGGTGCGGGCGCTGTACGCGATTTCGACGACGGTGGTATGCAAGGGCGACAACGGAAAGTGGCAGCCGAACTACTCGAATGTGTTTGGGAACCTGGGCGCGGCGGGGATTTCGACGCTGTATTATCCGCGCAGCTCGCAGCACAGCGTGCAGGTGACGGTGGCGAATACGTTGCTGGGGGTGGCGACGGGGGCGTTCAGCACGCTGTTCCAGGAGTTCCTGCTGAAGCGGCTGACGCACGGGGTGCCGGGGACGCGGGCGCAGCCTTGAGGAGGCGGCCGCGACGGCCTGGAGGTTGGGGAGGGTGGCGGCGTGCGGCTTGGCGTCGTTTGCGAGCGCGGCTTCTTCGGCTTCGAAGCGGGCGCGATCCTTTTCCCACTGGTCCATGAGGATGTCGTAGAGGGAGAGGTCGGATTTGGGCGAGAGGAAGTCGGCGGGCGGGGCGATGGGGCCGTGGACGGGGTCGAGGGTGATGTCTTCGATGGAGGCCTCGGGTGAAGCGGGAGCTTTGCGGTCGATGGGGGGCAGGTTGATGGAGGCGATCTGGAGGCCGTAGAGAAGAAGTCCGGCGCGGCGGGGGTCGAGTGAGTTGGCGGCGATGCGGCGGAGGATCTGGGCGATGGCGAGCTGGATGGAGCCGCGATCCTCGATGTTGGGGAGGTCGAAGGCGTCACGTTGGGAGGTGGCGGCGAGCGGCTGGCGCGCGTTCCGAATCGGGACACGGGTGGTGTGGTGGAAGTAACAAAATTCTTCGTGGCGGAGACAGACGGCTCGGCAGCGGTTGCCGTTGGTGAGGATATGGCGGCACTGGAAGCGTCTGGGCTGGGCTGTGGAGCTGATTTCTGTGTGCATGTGTGGGTTCTCCCCCTACCGGGTGGTTGAAGTCAAAAATATGAAACTAAAGGAGTTAGGTCTGGCCTGGAGGAAGGCGAGAGCCACGGCGGTGCCGGCGCTGTCTCGGGTGTTTGCCCTCTATCATGATTATACAGGGCGTGTCAAGGGGGCGGAATGGATCAGGTGTTTCCGGGGGTTCTTCGCCGCTGCGCTGACGCGTCCTTGCTCATGCGCGGGGAGCGGCTGTCGGCTCAGAGAGGGCCTGGAGTAGACTTTGGCCATGCATGTGACGCTCACGGAGGGTTCTCTGCCGGTGCGGCTGCGGACGGCGGCGCCGATGACGGACGAGGAGTTGCTGCGCTTCTGCGCGGCGAACGAGCCTTGGCGGGTGGAACGGGAGCCGGACGGAGAATTGGTGATTATGACGCCTGCAGGTTTTGGCAGCAGCCGGATGAACAGCCGGATTACGCGGTTGCTGGAGGAGTGGGCGGAGGCCGATGGGCGTGGCGTGACTACGGATTCGAACGGCGGCTATGCGCTGCCGGATGGGTCGATGAGGGCGCCGGATGCGGCGTGGGTGTCGCTCGAGAAGGTTGCACAGCTGAGCGAGGCGGAGCAGGCACGATTTGCGCCTGTGAGTCCGGATTTCGTGATCGAGCTGCGTTCGGAGAGCGATCGGCGGGGCGATCTAGAAGAGAAGATGAAGCATTGGGTGGCGAACGGCGTGCAGGTGGGTTGGCTGATCGATCCTAAAGAGCGGGCGGTGACGATCTACCGGGCGGGCGAGGAGCCGGAGAGGCTGGTGGACCCGGCGAGCGTGGAGGGGAGTGGGCCAGTGCGGGGGTTCTGCCTGGTGATGGGGCGGGTTTGGGGGTGAGAAGGCTTTGATTGCGGGTGGACTGCAGGGGCTCAAGGACTTGGGCGTTGGGCAGAGCAGGACCAAATGCGGGTCCTTCGACTCGCGGCGCTCGCTCAGGATGACAGGATTTCGGGGGACCCGAGGCTTGCGCTTGACTGCGGGCGTTCGGTTAGGCATACTTGTAAGGTTGCCTTGGCTCCTGCTGAGGCTTTCGGGCCGGATGGCTCGTGATATCGGACCACGCTGATGCGGAGTGCGGCATTGAGGGTGGGAGATTAGAGAACAAGAGAAGAGTCGACACCTATGGCACAGAAGATTTCAAAGAACCTGGCGAAGGCGCGCGCGATGGTTGAGCCGCGGCCGTACCTGCTGACGGATGCGGTTCCACTGCTGAAGAAGGCGCAGTATGCGAAGTTCGACGAGACGGTCGACATCACGATGCGGCTGGGCGTGGACCCGCGGCATGCGGACCAGATGGTGCGCGGTACGGTGGTGCTGCCGCACGGGCTGGGCAAGAGCAAGATCGTGGCAGTGATCGCGAGCGGAGACAAGATCAAGGACGCCGAGGCGGCTGGCGCGGAGTTCTTCGGCGGCGAGGAGCTGGTGGAGCGAATTCAGAAGGAAGGCTGGACGGCGTTTGACGCGCTGATCGCGACGCCGGACATGATGCGGTCGGTGGGACGGCTGGGCAAGGTGCTGGGTCCGAAGGGGCTGATGCCGAACCCGAAGACGGGCACGGTGACGACGGATGTGGCGGCGGCGATCAAGGAGATCAAGGCCGGTAAGGTGGAGTTTCGGACGGACAAGACCGCGCTGGTGCATGTGCCGGTGGGCAAGCTGTCGTTCGAGCCGCAGAAGCTGATCGACAACGCGATGACGGTGATTACGAGCGTGATGAAGGCCAAGCCGAGCGCGGCCAAGGGCAAGTACATCAAGGGGATTACGATCTCCTCGACGATGGGGCCGGGCGTGCAGCTGGACAGCTCGGTGAGCGATCTGGCGGGTAAGGCGTAGGCGGACAGGGTTCGGGAGCTTGGATAGGTTCGGGAGCTTATGCTTGGGAGCTCTAAGCGGTAAGTTCAGTTGCGGCAGAGATTGAGTCCGGCGCGGGACGCCGGCGGCAAGGGTTAGGGTTTCGATATGGCGTTGAGCAGGGCGACAAAGGCGTTGAAGGTTGAGGTGCTGACGAAGGAGCTGGAGTCTTCGACATCGGCGATCGTGGGCACGTTTGCGGGGCTGACGGCGGCCAAGGACTTTGAGCTGCGCAAGACGGTGCGGGCGGCCGGCGGCAGCTACCACGTGGTGAAGAACAAGCTGGCGGCGAAGGCCAGCCAGGGCTCCAAGATCGAGGCGGCGCTGCAGGGGTTGAAGGGCGTGTCGTCGGTGGCGTATACGTCGGGCGATCCGGTGGCGCTGGCCAAGGCGCTGTCGGGCTGGGTGAAGGATAACGCGGAGTTTACGTTCAAGCTGGGGATTGTGGACGGCAAGGTGATCTCGGTGGAGGAGATTACGGCGCTGGCGACGATGCCGGGCAAGGAAGAGCTGTTCTCGAAGCTGCTGTTCCTGATCCAGAGCCCGGCGCAGCGGCTGGCGACGGTGCTGAACGCGACCGGGCGCGACCTGGCGGTGGTGCTGGGGCAGGGTGTGGAGAAAGAGAAGTTTGCGGCGGGAGCGGCTGCGGCGGCTGCTCCGGCAGCGGCTGCGAGTGAGGCGCCTGCGGCTGCGAGTGACACGCCTGCGGCTGCGAGTGAGACGCCTGCGGCTGTGAGTGAGACGCCTGCGGCGGCTGAGGTTCCGGCCGAGGCGGCGGCGCTGGTGCCTGAGGTTCCGGCGGAGGTTCCGGCAGAGATCCAGGCTTTGGTGGAGGCGCCTGCGGCGGATGCTCCGGCGGAGACGGAGATTGAGGCGGCGCATGTGGAGGAGTCGGCCGCGGGCGTGCAGGCGAGCGGCGCGGAGCAGCCGGAGAACGGAACGGCGACGCAGGCCGGCGAGGCTGCGGGGACGGAGCCGGTTGAAGGCTAACAGTTGAGGGTTGGATCAGGATTCGCTCCATCGCTTCGGGGTGCGCTTGTCTGGGCGCAGCGGAAACCCGGGAGGGGTGAGAGCAGCCGGGGGCGAAGGCGCCCGGAAACGCTGGGAGAAGTTCAAGTTCAGAAGAAAACTGGAGAGAGATAATGGCGGATATTCAGCAGTTGGAAGATGCGATCGTGAGCTTGAGCCTGCTTGAGGCTTCGGCGCTGGTGAAGAAGCTCGAGGAGCGCCTGGGCGTTTCGGCGGCTGCGGCGGTTGCTGCGCCGTCGGCGGGCGGCGGGGCGGGAGCGGCTGCGGCTGCTCCGGTCGAAGAGAAGACGGAGTTCACCGTGATCCTGAAGGACGCGGGCGCGAACAAGATTGCGACCATCAAGGCGGTTCGCGAGGTGACGGCGCTGGGTCTGAAGGAAGCCAAGGACCTGGTGGACGGCGCGCCCAAGCCGTTGAAGGAGAATGTGTCGAAGGACGACGCGGCGGCGATCGCGAAGAAGTTCGACGGCATTGCTTCGGTCGAGATCAAGTAGTTCCGGCGGGGTGTCCGGGCGGCAGGTTGCCACCCGGGTTCCCACAAGTTGCACCTATTGGCAGAACGCGGTATCCTCTTTATTGGGGATATCGCCTCTGCCTTGTGCAGCAGACGGGCGAGCCCGGACGATGCGAATTTTCTGAGTTCAGCGTTGAGGTCTTTCGAGGGTTTGGCGATTCAGCATGGTGTTTCCCGGTCCATCCCGCGGCGAGCGGGCTAAGGGGCCGGCCATGTTACCGGTCAAGCGGCGGGCGGGTAATGTGAAACGGGCATACGGCGGCAATCTTTGGAGCACGGCGAGCTCTAAAGGGTGGCAGGCATTACACACAGCAGATTGAATCAGTGCGAGTTTTGTTCTTTGCGCTCACGGGAGTTCCTGTCCCTGCGGGCGTTTTTGCCGTCTCCGGCGAGGTTTCCGCGCTGCAGGGACCGGCTTGCCGCGCAGCGTTGACCGGGCTTTTTATAGCAGGTTCGATGCGGGGTTGAAAGGGAAAGTTTTCATCGGTTTGAGAAAGAGGCAGGATCTCCGGCGGCAAGGCGTACGGGCTGGATGAGCAAGGCGACAACTGGCGAATGGCAAGGGTGCAGCGAGATCTCAAAATGCTTCGAGATCCCTGGCGCAGACAAAGAAAAACTGATGGGCAAGACCAGCCGGCGGCGATGGGCTGGGGATGGGATGCACGGAGTTGGCCGGCAGGCGAGGGCCGGCGACGAAGTTGAGCGTGCGTTCGAGATGTACTGGCAGCGAAGCGGGCGAGTTTCAGCAGGTTCCCTGGCTTCGCTGCGGGATGACAACAGAAGGATTGAGGAGAGAGCATGTCCGAACAGAGCAACGCTGGCCACACCGGGGAGCTGCGCGCATTTCGCAGCCGTCTAGATTTCTCGAAGATTCCGACCGCGATCCAGATTCCGAATTTGATCGAGGTGCAGCGCCGGAGCTACGAGCGCTTCCTGCAGATGGACAAGCTGCCGCAGGAGCGCGAGGACAACGGGCTGCAGAGCGTGTTTACGTCGGTGTTTCCGATCACCGACTTCCGCAACGTGAGCGAGCTGGAGTTTGTGGATTTTTCGATCGGCAACTGGGAGTGCAAGTGCGGCTATTTGAAGGGGCTGAACCACCTGCGCACGGCCTGCACGAACTGCGGCCACATGGTGATCACGGACCCGTTCCACCCGGGCGACGTGCTGTGTAACTTCTGCGGCACGTACAACAAGAACACTCCGGACTTCTGCACCAAGTGCGGCGACCCGGTGGGTCTGCAGCTGAAGTACGACCAGGCGGAGTGCGAAGAGCGCGGCATGACGTATTCGGCGCCGTTGAAGGTCACGATCCGGCTGAAGATCTACGACAAGGACGCCGAGACGGGCGTGAAGACGTTGCGCGACATGAAGGAGCAGGAGGTGTTCTTCGGCGATATTCCGCTGATGAGCCAGAACGGGACCTTCATTGTGAACGGGACGGAGCGGGTGATCGTGAGCCAGCTGCACCGTAGCCCGGGCGTGTTCTTCGAGACGGCGAACAACCGGACGTACTTCCTGGGCAAGATCATTCCGTACCGCGGCAGCTGGGTAGAGTTCGAGTACGACCAGAAGAACACGCTCTACGTGCGCATCGACCGCAAGCGCAAGTTCCTGGGCACGATCTTTCTGCGCGCGCTGGGGCTGAGGACGGACGAGGAGATTCTGAAGACGTTCTACACGGTGGACACGATCAACGTGGCGGAGGGCAAGCTGAGCTGGAAGGTGGCGGAGGACGGCAAGCCGACCAACCTGCTGGGCACGCGGCCGGCGGCGGCGATTGCGCACAAGGGCGAGGACATTGGCGTGGCGGGGCGGAAGATCTCGCCGAGCGTGCTGAAGAGCCTGCGCTCGCACAAGATCGAGACGGTGCCGGTCGAGACGAGCGAGTTCGACGGCGCGATGACGGCGGCAGACGTGGTGGACATGGCGACGGGCGAGCTGCTGTACGAGTCGAACCAGGAGCTGACGGCGGACAAGCTGCACAAGATCATCCAGAGCGGCGTGACGAGCTTCGAGGTGTTCTTCCCGGAGCGGGATGATGTGGGCAACATCATTACGAACACGCTGCGGCGCGACTCGGTGCGCAAGCCGGAAGAGGCGCTGATCGAGATCTACCGCAAGCTGCGGCCGGGCGATCCGCCGACGCTGGACACGGCGACGGCGCTGTTCGAGGGCATGTTCTTCGATCCGCGCAAGTACGACTTTTCGAGGGTGGGGAGGCTGAAGTTCAACATCAAGCTGTATGAGGATCAGTCGGCGACGGAGCTGGACAAGCGGACGCTGACGCCGGAGGACTTCTACGGAACGATCCGCTACCTGCTGAAGCTGAGAAAGAACATCGGCGTGGTGGATGACATCGACCACCTGGGCAACCGCCGCGTGCGCGCGGTGGGCGAGCTGATGGAGAACCAGTTCCGCATCGGCCTGGTGCGCATGGAGCGCGCGATCAAGGAGAAGATGAGCGTGTATCAGGAGATGTCGACGGCGATGCCGCACGACCTGATCAACGCCAAGCCGGTGATGGCGGCGATCCGCGAGTTCTTCGGGTCGAGCCAGCTGAGCCAGTTCATGGACCAGACCAATCCGCTGAGCGAGATTACGCACAAGCGGAGGCTTTCTGCCCTTGGGCCCGGTGGTCTGAGCCGCGAGCGCGCGGGCTTCGAGGTGCGCGACGTGCACCCGACGCACTACGGCCGGATCTGCCCGATCGAGACGCCGGAAGGTCCGAACATCGGGCTGATCTCGAGCCTGAGCTGCTTTGCGCGAATCAACGAGTATGGGTTCATCGAGAGCCCGTACCGCCGGGTGAAAGACGGGCGCGCGCTGGATTTCGTGGCGGTGACGAACGCCGGCGAGAGCGGCATGCGGCAGGGCGACTTCCTCGAAACGAGCGAGGCGCAGGCGAAGAACGAAGAGCTGCGCAAGGCGGGCAAGCGCACGATGGACCTGGAGCCGTTCAGCTTCTATCTTTCGGCGTGGGAGGAGGACCGGCACACGATTGCGCAGGCCAACATTGAGCTGGACGAGAAGCTGAATATCGTGCAGGACATTGTGGATGCGCGGCGCCAGGGCAACTTCGTGCTGGTGAACAAGAGCGAGGTGGACTACGTCGACGTGAGCCCGAAGCAGCTGGTGTCGGTGGCGGCGTCGCTGGTGCCGTTCCTCGAACATGACGACGCCAACCGCGCGCTGATGGGCGCGAACATGCAGCGGCAGAGCGTGCCGCTGCTGGTGGCGGAGGCTCCGTTTGTCGGGACGGGCATGGAAGGGGTGACGGCGCGCGATTCGGGCGCGGTGATCCTGGCCAAGCGCAACGGGATCATCGACTCGGTGGACTCGGAGCGGATCATCGTGCGGGTGGAGGGTGAACATCACCCGACGCAGCTCTCGCGCGAGGTGGGTTCGGATATTTACCAGCTGACGAAGTTCAAGCGCTCGAACCAGAACACGTGCATCAACCAGAAGCCGATCGTGCGCAAGGGCGACCGGGTGCTGAAGGGGCAGGTGATCGCGGACGGGCCGTGCACGGAGCAGGGCGAGCTTGGACTCGGCCGCAACGTGCTGGTGGCGTTCATGCCGTGGCGCGGTTACAACTTCGAGGACGCGATCCTGATCTCGGAGAAGCTGGTCCGGGAGGACTACTACACCTCGATTCACATTGAGGAGTTCGAGATTGAGGCGCGCGACACGAAGCTGGGGCCGGAAGAGATTACGCGGGATATTCCGAACGTGTCTGAACACGCGCTTCGGGATCTCGACGAGTCGGGCATTATCCGGATCGGCGCCAAGATCGGGCATAACGACATCCTGGTCGGCAAGGTGACGCCGAAGGGCGAGACGCAGCTGACGCCCGAAGAGAAGCTGCTGAGAGCGATCTTCGGCGAGAAGGCCGGCGATGTGCGCGATGCTTCACTGACGTGCCCTCCGGGTATCGAAGGCACGGTGGTGGATGTTCGCATCTTCAGCCGCAAGGGCCAGGAGAAGGATGAGCGCGCCAAGCAGATCGAGCAGGAGCAGGTAGAGAAGCTGGAGCGCAATCTTGCGGACGAGATTCGCATTTTGACCGACGAGCGGTTGAAGCGTCTGGAGGCGATTCTGGGCAAGAAGGAGGTGCTGGCCGACCTGCACGACGAGCGCACCAACAAGAAGCTGCTGAACAAGGGCGAGGTGCTGGATCGCGACATGATCGAGCTGATTTCGACACGGAACCTGAAGCGGATTCGCTATGCGGACAAGGACCCGCGGGTGAACGAGCAGATCGACGAGATCGAGGAGATGACGTCGCGGCAGATCGACGTGCTGAGGAAGATCACGAACGAGAAGATCGGCAAGATGCAGAAGGGCGACGAGCTGAGCCCGGGCGTGATCAAGATGGTGAAGGTGTACATCGCGATGAAGCGCAAGCTGAGCGTCGGCGACAAGATGGCGGGACGGCATGGCAACAAGGGCGTGATCGCACGGATCCTGCCCGAGGAAGATATGCCGTATCTGCCGGACGGAACGCCGGTGGAGATTGTGCTGAACCCGCTGGGTGTGCCTTCGCGTATGAACGTGGGGCAGATCCTCGAGACGCACCTGGGCTGGGCGGCACATGAGCTTGGTGCACAGGTTGCGGCGCTGGCTGCGGAGATGACGAGTGCCAACGAGGTGCGTGAGCTGTTCAAGGCGCGCTTTGCGGGGACTGCGGCGTTGAACCAACTGCTGGATCTGGACGACACGCAGACGATGCGCGTGGCGGCGGGCATGAAGCGCGGCATCTGGTTCGGCACGGCGGTCTTCGACGGCGCGCGCGAGACGGAGATCAAGGCGCTGCTGAAGTCGGCGGGCCTGCCGAGCTCGGGCAAGACGCCGCTGTTCGACGGGATGCTGGGCGATGAGTTCGAGCAGCCGGCGACCGTTGGATACATCTACATGCTGAAGCTGAGCCACCTTGTGGACGACAAGATCCACGCACGCTCGATCGGACCGTACAGCCTGATCACACAGCAGCCGCTGGGTGGCAAGGCGCAGTTCGGCGGACAACGGTTCGGCGAGATGGAGGTGTGGGCGCTCGAGGCGTATGGCGCGGCTTACATCCTGCAGGAGCTGCTGACGGCGAAGTCGGACGATGTCTTCGGACGAACGAAGATCTACGAGGCGATCGTGAAGGGCGAGGCGGCGATTGAGCCGGGCGTTCCGGAGAGCTTCAACGTGCTGATCCGCGAGCTGCAGAGCCTGTGCCTGGATGTGGAACTGATCAAGCAGGCGGACCAGAAGAAGGCAGTGGCGCTGCCGTCGATTGCGGCGGCGGATTAGTGGAACCCAAGCTACGAGCTTTTCGCTAGTAGCTGTCAGCAAGACTCGCCGGACCATGGCGGGCTCTCTTGAGCAAGGCATAACGCTCAATGTTCAAGAGGAGCCCGCCGACGGACGACCGGCATGAAATAGAAGAAGGCGATGAGACTTAAAGTAACGCTTCCATCGCCTGAGCAGTGAATGCAATGAACCGCAGCGCGAACGCTGCAACGGAGACGCAAATATGTTTCGCTCCAGCCCCTTTGAACTGACCGGACCCATCGCCGACTTTGACGCCATCAAGATCCAGCTCGCTTCGCCGGAGAAGATCCGCAGCTGGTCGCATGGCGAGGTGACGAAGCCGGAAACCATCAACTACCGCACGTTCAAGCCCGAGCGCGACGGGCTGTTCTGCGCGCGCATTTTTGGACCGATCACGGACTGGGAGTGCCTGTGCGGGAAGTACAAGCGCATGAAGCATCGCGGGGTGATCTGCGACAAATGCGGCGTGGAGGTGACGCTGAGCAAGGTGCGGCGCGAGCGCCTGGGCCACATCGAGCTGGCGAGCCCGTGCTCGCACGTGTGGTTCTTCAAGGGTCTGCCGAGCCGCATCGGACACCTGCTGGACATCAGCCTGCGCGAGCTTGAGGCGGTGCTGTACTTCGAGAGCTACGTGGTGGTCGATCCGGGCGACGCGCCGGTGAAGGAGCGCGAGGTCATCAAGGATGAGAACCGGTTCCGCGAGCTGGACCAGCAGTACCGGCCGTCGGGGTTCAAGGCGATGATGGGCGCGGAGGCGATCAAGGAGCTGCTGAAGCGGGTGGAGATCGTGGAGCTCAGCATTGAACTCCGGGAAAGAATGAAGACCGAGACGAGTCTGCAGAAGAAGCTCAAGTACTCGAAGCGGCTGAAGATCGTGGAGGCGTTCCGCAAGTCGGACAACCTGCCGCAGTGGATGATCCTGGATGTGATCCCGGTGATCCCGCCCGAGCTGCGCCCGCTGGTGCCGCTGGATGGCGGACGGTTTGCGACGTCGGACCTGAACGACCTGTACCGGCGGGTGATCAACCGCAACAACCGTTTGAAGAAGCTGATGGACCTGCATGCGCCGGAAGTGATTGTGCGCAACGAGAAGCGCATGCTGCAGGAGGCAGTGGATGCGCTGTTCGATAACGGCCGGCGTGGACGCGTGCTGCGCGGCGCGAACAACCGTCCGCTGAAGTCGCTCTCGGATACGTTGAAGGGCAAGCAGGGGCGCTTCCGGCAGAACCTGCTGGGCAAGCGCGTGGACTATTCGGGGCGGTCGGTGATCGTGGTGGGGCCGGAGCTGAAGCTGCACCAGTGCGGCCTGCCGAAGAAGATGGCGCTCGAGTTGTTCAAGCCGTTTATCTATCACCGGCTGGAGCAGACGGGGCATTGCACGACGATCAAGCAGGCAAAAGAGATGGTCGAGATGCAGGAGCCGATCGTGTGGGACATCCTTGAAGAAGTGATCAAGGACCACCCGGTGCTGCTGAACCGCGCACCGACGCTGCACAGGCTGGGCATCCAGGCGTTCGAGCCGGTGCTGGTGGAGGGCAAGGCGATCAAGATCCACCCGCTGGTGTGCACGGCGTTCAACGCGGACTTTGACGGCGACCAGATGGCGGTGCACATTCCGCTGAGCCCGGAGGCGCAGATCGAGGCGAGCGTGCTGATGCTGGCGTCGCACAACATCCTCTCGCCGGCTTCAGGCCAGCCGATTACGGTGCCGACGCAGGACCTGGTGCTGGGGCTTTACTACCTGACGAAGGCGAAGGTGAATGCGCGCGGCGAGGGCCGGGTGTTCGCGAACATCGAAGAGGTGTTCATGGCGCTCGAGGCCAAGCAGGTGGAGACGCTGACGCCGATCCGGCTGCGCTACACGGGCATGGTGCTGGATATGACCACCGCGTACGACGACCAGGACCTGACGCACACGGAGCCGATCGAGTTCAACAAGCAGTTCATCAACACGACGGTGGGCCGCGCGATTCTGAACGACGCGCTGCCGGAGGGCATGCCGTATGTGAACGGGCTGCTGAAGAAGAAGGGGATCGGGCAGCTGATCAACTATCTGTACCTGAACCTGGGGCTGGAGACGACGGTGCATGCGCTGGACAAGATCAAGGATCTTGGCTTTACGTATGCGACGCGGTCGGGGCTTTCGGTGGGGTTGGACGACATGGTGATCCCGGACTCGAAGTACTCCGTGGTGGGGGATGCGGAGAAGCAGGTAATCAACGTGCAGCAGCAGTATCTTGATGGTGCGATCACGAACGGCGAGCGCAACAACAAGGTAATCCAGCTGTGGTCGACGGTGACGGAGCGGGTTGCGGACGAGATGTTCAACAACATGAAGCAGGCGGACCGCGACGGCACGATGAACCCGATCTACATCATGGCGGACTCGGGCGCACGAGGATCGAAGCAGCAGATCCGGCAGCTTTCGGGTATGCGCGGTTTGATGGCGAAGCCGTCGGGCGAGATCATCGAAACGCCGATCACGGCCAACTTCCGCGAGGGGTTGACGGTGCTGCAGTATTTCATCTCGACGCACGGCGCACGCAAGGGCCTGGCGGATACGGCGTTGAAGACGGCGGACTCGGGCTACCTGACCAGGCGCCTGGTGGACGTGGCGCAGGACGTGATCATTTCGCACAACGACTGCGGCACGGTGGAAGGCATCTACGTGACGCCGATCATCGAGGCCGGAGAGACGATCGAGCCGCTGCGCGACCGGATTATCGGGCGTGTGTCGCTTGAGAAGCTGAAGGACTTCGAGGGCAAGACGATCGTCGAGGTGAACCAGGAGATCGACGAGGACCTGGCGTCGGCGATCCAGGCGGCGGGTATTGAGCGGGTGAAGATCCGTTCGGTGCTGACGTGCGAGTCGAAGCGCGGGGTTTGTATCCTGTGCTACGGCAGGAACCTGGGCTCGGGCAAGATGGTCGAGATGGGCGAGGCCGTGGGCGTGATTGCGGCGCAGTCGATCGGCGAGCCGGGCACGCAGCTGACGATGCGTACGTTCCACATCGGCGGAACGGCGAGCCGGGTTTCGGATGCTTCGCATCTTGAAGCCAAGAACGCGGGTACGATCCGCTTCATCAACCTGGTGACGGTGCGCTCGAAGGATGGCGGACTGGTGGCGTTCAACCGCAACGGCTCGATTGCCGTGGTGGATGACAAGGGCCGCGAGAAGGAGCGGTACGCGATTGTGTATGGCGCCAAGCTGAAGGTGGAAGAGGGCACCAAGGTGCAGCAGGGCACGGTGATTGGCGAGTGGGATCCTTACACGTTCTCGCTGCTGACCGAGATTGCGGGCACGGTGCAGTTCAAGGACCTGCAGGAAGGTGTGACGCTGAACGAAGAGGTGGACGAGGTGACCGGGCTTTCACGGCTGGTGGTCGCCGACTCGCCGGACGAGAAGCGGCAGCCGGCGATCATCATCAAGAGCCCGCAGGGTAACAAGCGGTACCTGATGCCGAGCCGCGCTCACCTGATGCTGCAGGATGGCGACGAGGTGTTCCCGGGAGACATCCTGGCGAAGATCCCGCGCGAGACGACACGAACGAAGGACATCACGGGCGGTTTGCCCCGGGTGGTGGAGTTGTTCGAGGCGCGCAAGCCGCGCGATCCGGCGATCATCTCCAAGATCGACGGCGTGGTGCGGTTCGGCGACGTGTCGAAGGGCCAGCGCAAGGTGTACGTGACGGGCGACAACGGGCAGGAAGAGGAGTACAGCGTTCCTCGCGGTGTCTACGTGAACGTGCAGGAGGGCGAGCGGCTGCGGGCAGGCGACGCGCTGATCGATGGACCGCGCAATCCGCACGACATCCTTGAGGTGCTGGGCGAGCGGGCGCTGCAGATGTATCTCGTGAACGAGATCCAGGAGGTCTACCGGTTGCAGGGTGTGACCATCTCGGACAAGCATATCGAGACGATCGTGCGGCAGATGCTGCGCTGGGTGAAGATCGAGGAGGTCGGTGACACGACGTTCCTGGTCGACCAGCAGACGGACCGCTTCCGGTTCAACGCCGAGAATCAGCGCGTGCTGATGACGGGCGGACGGCCGGCGATCGGGCGCAGCCTGCTGCTGGGGATCACGAAGGCGTCGCTTTCGACGGACAGCTTCATCTCGGCGGCTTCGTTCCAGGAGACGACGAGGGTGCTGACGGAGGCTTCGATCAACGGATCGATCGATACGCTGCGCGGGCTGAAGGAGAACGTCATCGTGGGGCGGCTGATTCCGGCCGGCACGGGGATGGAGTACTACCGCAATGTGCAGCTGTCGCCGGAGCTGGAAGAGGCTGCGGCACAGGTTCAGCAAGAGGTGACCGCGGCGATCGAGGCCGAGGAGCGCGAGCTGGAGCAGATGCGGATGGAAGGCGAACAGGAAGAGATGGCGGCGGAGTAGGTACTTCGTACCGTGTTCGACGCTTCGGTACTTCGTACCGTGTTCGACGCTTCGGTACTTCGTACCGTGCTCGACGCTTCGCGTAAAGGCAGGGCGGACCTTCGGGGGTCCGCCCTTTTTTGTCGGGAGGGTATCTTTCCGGGATGTTCTCGAACCGATCGAAATGTTTCGCAGTACGGTGAGAAGGATTGCGACCGCGCACATACTTAGGATCGAGACCTTGCCGCACCAAGACGGGCGGAGTCTCTTGGATTATGAGCTGCGGCCAGGTTTGGGCGCGAGGGTTCGATCGAAGCTGAAGTTCATGATGAGGGTGTCGCCTTCGGCGGCGTCGTTGCAGGTCATCATATAGATTCCGGGGCTGATCTGGCGGGGATCGATTTCCTGGACGGCAGCCTGTTTTCCGCGGGTGATCTGACCGGTGATTTCGACAACGATGTCCTTAATTCCGGGGATGGCGGAGAGGTCAACGACGAGGCGGGCGTCGTTTGTGTCCTGATAGACACGGGTTCTGAAGTCCTGCTTGTCACCTTGTAGACCGTTGAGGTAGTGGCCGATGGAGAGAAAGGTGTCGGTTTCCGAGATAAGGTCGAAGTTCATGTTGTGAGGATCCGGAGTTGATCCGGGGTCGGGATGGCTGTACTTTTCCTGCCAGGGGATGATGCGCCGAGCATCAATGACTCCTGTCGAGTTGTTGCTGCGACCATTGAGGGGCTGCTTCTTGGGAAAGCGCTCCAAGGTGTAGTAGACGGCTTCGTCGTAAACGGGGACGTTGCGTAGAGCGGGCTCGAGGCGGTTGACGCAGCGAGTGTAGATGGGCCCGATGGCCCCCGAGCGGTCGAGAAGAGAGAGGACCATTACGTACTGGAGCTTGTGGTAGCCGGTGTTGAACTTGTCATCATCGACAGGAAGGAGCTGGACGTTCATAAAGCCAAGAGGGATGGTGCGCGGGAGAAGCTTATTGGCGATCTTTGTGGTCTTCAGCACGATGACGATGAGGAGAAAGAGCGAGACGACAACAACAAGGGCTTTTACCCAGTCGGGAGAGAACTTGACAATCTCGACAAAGGCTTTGAGGAGGGATTCCAACAAGGTGTGTGTCCGATCTTAAGGCAGTGTGTCGAAGTTATACCACCTGCCGCGAGAGGCTTGTGAGGTGATGTAGGCTTGGTGGCATGAATCTACGTCCGGTTTTGCGGGTGGTACTGGTTGGGTGTCTGGGGTTGGGCTGCGGTTGGGTGGGGGCGGCGGGGCAGTCGTTTACGCCGGTGCGGGAGTTGAAGAACCTGTCGCCGGGGGCGATGGAGAAGCTGCATACGCTGGAGACGCTGAATGCGCTGCCGGCGGGGAAGTGGCGGTTCCATGCGGGGGACCTGGCGCATGGCGAGGCGGTGGGGCTGGATGATTCGGCGTGGCCGGAGGTGGAGCGAGGGGCCAAGGCGCCGATGGACGCGGTGTGGTATCGGCGCGAGGTGGAGGTGCCGAAGACGCTGAACGGGTACGACATTTCGGGGTCGCGGGTGTGGTTCCAGTTTCGCGCGGATGCGAATGGGCCGATGCCCGAGATCATCTACTTCAACGGGCGGAGGGTGGCGCTGGGCGATGACCTGGAGCCGATCGTCCTGTTTGAGCCGGCGAAGCCTGGGGACAAGGTGCTGATCGCGGTAAAGCTGCTGCGGACGGTGGATGAGAAGACGTTTCGCGGGGTAAGCCTGCGCGTGGAGCAGGTGACGGCGGGAGCGGGTGGAAGGCCGAGTCCGGAGGATGTTCGGGTGCAGTGCATCGCGGCGGCGAACCTGCTGCCGGCGCTGACGCCGGCGCGGCGAGACCTGCTGCCGAAGGTGGAGGAGGCGGTGGGGGCGATCGATTTTAATGCGCTGACGGCAGGGGACCAGGCTGGGTTTGATGTGTCGCTGAGGAAGGCGCAGGGGATTCTGGATGGGCTGCATGGCGCGATGGCGACTGCCAAGGTGGACCTGGCGGGCAACGCGCATATCGATGCGGCGTGGCTTTGGCCGAGGTCGGAGACGATTGACGTGGTGAAGCGGACGTTTACGACGGCGCTGCAGCTGATGAATGAGTATCCGGAGTACACCTATACGCAGAGCGCGGCGCAGTATACGGAGTGGATGGCGGAGAAGTATCCGAAGCTGAACGAGCAGATTCGCGAGCGGGTGAAGGAAGGACGTTGGGAGATTGTAGGCGGGATGTGGGTGGAACCGGATCTGAATATGCCCGATGGCGAGAGCCTGGTGAGGCAGTTATTAGTCGGGCAGAGATACTTCAAGGAGCAGTATGGAGTTACTGCGCGGATAGGATGGAATCCGGATTCTTTCGGATATAACTGGCAGTTACCGCAGATTTATAAGCGCAGCGGGATGGATTATTTTGTAACTCAGAAGATGCACTGGAACGATACGAATCAGCTGCCGTTCCGGCTGTTCTGGTGGGAGTCGCCGGACGGGAGCAAGGTGCTGACTTACTTTCCGACGGACTATGTGCATGACAATGTGAATCCGACGCGGATCAGCGCGGATTTTGCGGAGACGGCAGTTAGAAATCCGGGGACGACGGAATTACTCGACTTATACGGGATTGGAGATCATGGCGGAGGACCGACGCGTGACATGCTGGACCAGGGAGATCACTGGATTGCGGCGGGCAAGACGGATGCGGTTCCGGCGATGAGATATCGCACGGCGCAGAGTTACTTTACGGATGTGGAAGGGAAGTTGAACAAGGACTCGAAGGAGTGGAACTACGACAGCATTGCCAAAGGCTACGTGGCACCGGCGATGGGCGAGGGCGGCGAGGTGGGGCTGCCGACGTGGAAGGACGAGCTTTACTTCGAGTACCACCGCGGGGTGATGACGTCGCAGGCGAAGCACAAGGCGAGCATGCGCTTGAGCGAGGTGAAGACGCTGGATGCGGAGAAGCTGGCGTCGCTGGCGTGGCTGAAGGGCGAGGAGTACCCGGGGGAGGCGCTGACGGAGAACTGGAAGAAGATTACGTTCAACCAGTTTCACGATCTGGCGGCGGGGTCGGGGATTGGAGTGATTTACAAGGATGCGCAGCGGGACTACGCGGAGGTGTACCACGTGGACCGGGAGGTGAGTGAAGGCGCGCTGAAGACGCTGGGGGCTGGGGTGGATACGCGGGTGAAGGCGGGCGTGCCGGTGATGGTGATGAATACGATGGGCTGGCCGCGTACGGAGACGGTGAAGTTGAGCGTGCAGCTGCCGGAGGCGGCGGAGACGGTACGGATACTGGATGCGCGGGAGCAGCCGGTGATGTCGCAGGTGGTGTTGAAGGATGCGGGGACGCACACGTTTGAGGTGCTGGCGCGGGTGAAGGATGTTCCGGCGATGGGGTACGCCGTGCTGCATGCGGTGGGCGGCGGGCCGGCGGGCAAGGGCATGGCGGGCAGCGGGGTGACGGCGTCGGATGAGGGCGGGGCGTGGGTGCTGAGCAATGAGAAGCTGCGCGTGACGATCGACAGGAAGACGGGATGCATGACGAGCCTGGCGCTGGAGGGCAGGGAGATGCTGGCGGCGGGGAGTTGCGGGAACCAGCTGCAGACGTACAAGGACACGCCGAAGGCGTATGACGCGTGGAACATCGATCCGGGGACGCTGGATGGGACGATGACGCCGATTGTGCAGGTGGATGCGGTGACGCTGGCAGAGCGCGGGCCGGTGCGGGCGACGGTGCGGGTGGCGAGGACGTGGGGAAGCTCGAAGTTCGTGCAGGAGATTTCGCTGGACGCGGGGGCGGACGAGGTGCGGGTGGGGAACGATATCGACTGGCATGAGACGCACGTGCTGCTGAAGGCGGCGTTCACGCTGGCGGCTACGTCGGGCAAGGCGACGTACGAGATCCCATACGGGAGCATCGAGCGGACGACGCAACGGACGAACAGCTGGGAGAAGGCGAAGTTCGAGGTGCCGGCGATGCGCTGGGCGGACCTGGGAGATGAGCGGCAGGGTGTAACGATTTTGAACGATTCGAAGTACGGGTACGACGCGGTGGGCAACCTGCTGCGGCTGACGCTGCTGCGGTCGCCGACGTGGCCGGACGAGGCGGCGGACCGGGGACGGCAGCAGTTTACGTATGCGATCTATCCGCATGGGGGCGGATGGAAGGAGGCGCAGACGGTGCGGCGAGGGTACGAGCTGAACGATCCGCTGACGGGGGAGCAGACGTTTGCGCACAGCGGGGAGATGGGAGCGGAGCACTCGTTCGCGGCGGTGGAGAATGCGAATGTGACGTTGACGGCGGTGAAGAAGGCGGAGGCTACGAACGGGCTGATCTTCAGGATGTACGAGTGGGCGGGGAGGGCGGGGCAGGTGAAGCTGCGGGTGCCGACCGGGGCGACGTACGCGGTGGAGACGAACCTGATGGAGAAGGTGGAGGGAGATCATCTTGCGATGACGCAGGATGTGGTCACGGTGGGGATCAAGCCATACGAGATTTTGACGGTGCAGGTGATGTACCCCGCCGCGAAGTGAAGTAGATGCATCCTACCCGTCATGCGCAAGATAGGCGGGCCAGAGGAAGAGAAGAGCGGAAGCCGGGGGCCGATGATGCTGTATCTGCTCGTGGCGATGATTGTGGGGTTGTTTTTGCTGTTCCTGGTGCTGCGTCCGCGAGGGGCGAGCGCGGGGCCGCCGCAGAAGGTGGAGGCTCGGGTGGTGGGGGCGGTGGTTTGTGGGTAGGGTTGTCGAGGTTGTGTGTCGAGGTTGTGTGTGACGCGCCTTTAGGCGCTCAGGCGGGTGGGGTGGGAGTTTGTGGCGGGTGGGGGGCAGTGCGGGGCAAGGGTTGAAATTGGCCGGCGGTAGGGGTGAGTGAGTTTCGTCGGGGTCCTTCGACTGCGTTTGGCGCAAGTGCGCACCAAACTTCGCTCAGGATGACGGTTAGTGCGGGTGCGCGCCAGGCTTTGCTCAGGATGACGGTTTAGTGCGGGTGCGCGCCAGGCTTTGCTCAGGATGACGGTTTAGTGCGGGTGCGCGCCAGGCTTTGCTCAGGATGACGGGTTAGTGCGGGGAGGGTGGTTGGCGCGGGGGATAGAGGGTGTTAGCGGCGTTGGAGGAGGAGGGGGATGCCGTGGGTGGGGCGGAGGCTGATGGCGGGTTTGAGGCGAGGGACAAGTGGTGAATTGGGGGGCGGGGTGAGGCGCCAGTCGCGGGCGATGAGGGCGAGGACGAGGGTGCCTTCCATCCAGGCGAGGCCCTCCGCGATGCACTGGCGACTGCCGCCGGCGAAGGGGAAGTAGCTGTAGCGGGGACGGGCGGCTTTGGGTTCGGGGAGGAAGCGGCCGGGATCGAAGGTGTCGGGGCTGGGGTGAAAGCGGGGGTCGCGGTGGACGGCGTACTGGGGTGCGAGGAGGGTGGCGCCGACGGGGATGTCGTAGCCGGCGATCTGGTAGGGCGTGACGCAGGTGCGGGCGGTGACCCAGACGGGCGGGTAGAGACGCATGGCCTCGGCGAAGACCTGGGTAGCGTAGGGGAGGAGCGCGTAGTCGGCGGCGGTGGGGGTGCGCGAGCCGAGGACAGCGGCGGCCTCGGTGTGGAGGCGCTGCTGGACTTCGGGGTGGTGGGCGATAAGGTGGAGGGCGAAGGAGAGGGCGTTGGCGGTGGTTTCGTGGCCGGCGAGGATGATGGTGACGCACTCGTCGTGGAGCTGGCGGTCGGACATGGTGTTGGTGGTGGACGAGGGGTCTGGGTCGGGGTCGGTGGCGTTGAGGAGCATGGAGAGGAGGTCGCCGCGGTCGGCGGGGTCGCGGCGGCGCTCGGCGATCATGGCGTAGATGAGGTGGTCGAGGTGGGCTTTGCCGCGCTGGAGGCGGCGCATGGAGGGGATGGGGAGGCGCTGGATCTGGGCGGAGAAGGGCAGGAAGGCGAGCGGCAGGAAGGCCATGAAGGAGTCGACGGCGGCCGCGATAGAGGCGATGTCCTCGAGCTGATCGAGGTCGAAGAGGCATTTGCCGACGATGCGGAGGGCGAGCTCGAGCATCTGGCTATGGAGATCGAAGGGGCGATCGGTGGCGGTCGTGGAGGGCCAGCGCGAGGTGAGGGTGAGGGTCTGGTGGCCGATGACCTGGGCGTAGGCGGCGATGCGTTCGCGCAGGAAGGCGGGCTGGGCGAGGCGGCGCTGGCGCATGTGGAGCGGCTCCTCGGAGGTGAGGAGGCCGGTGCCGAGGACCTGGCGGGCGGCTTGCATGACGAGGTTGCGATGGTGGTTGGGGGCGTCGCGGAGGAAGAGATCGGCGATGAGGGTGGGGTGGTTGAGCTGGAAGACGTCGCGGCCAAAGGCGCGGTAGTGGACGAGGTCGCCGAAGCGGGCGGCGGCGTGGAGGCTGAAGTCGGCGGCGTTCTGGCGGCGCTCGGGGCGAAGCAGGCGGGAGAGGAAGCGGGGGCCGGCGGGATAGCGGGGGGTGGGACCGGGATGGATGTCGGGAGGGAGCACAGGGTGATTTTAGTGCCTGGGGAAAGCAGGGAAGAGGGAAGGGGGAAGAGAAGGAGAGAGCGGGTTTCGGTTGAAGACAAGGAGTAGGGAGTAGGGAGTAGGGGGTAGGGAAGGCGGAGTGGGGTGGAAGTGGAGAGGCGCCCCGGGTGGGGCGCCTAGGGGTTTTAGCCTTTGGTTTTGGGCGGGAAGCCGTTGAGCATCTTGTCGATGTCCTTGTCGAGCTTTTTGGTGTTCTTGTCGCCGTTGTTGCTGATGGAGTCGGTGCTGCGGCCGCGCCAGATGAGCTGGTGGGTGCTGGAGTCGTACATGTCGAGCATGAGGGTTCCGACGGGAACCTGGGTGACGGTGGTCTGGGTGGTACCCCAGCCTCCTCCCCAGCCGCCCCAGCCGCGCCAACCCCAGCCGCCGCCGCCGAGGCCGTCGTAGAAGGTGTTGTACTCCTGCTGGGTTCTGACGTTGCCGACGGCGGTAATGGTGACGTCACCGCCGGAGTCGACGCGCTGCCAGCCGGCCTTGCTGAGATCGGCGGTGACCTCGTCCCGGATGCGCTGCTCGTAGAGGGGATCGGAGGTCTGGACCTTGTAGAAGGAGAAGGTGTGATAGCCGCGGAAGTTGGCGTTGTGATCGTAATCGGTGGAGACGTTGGCAGCCGCGAGCGGGGCCGCGGAGAGGGCCAGCAAGGCAAAACTGAGAGCTGAGTTGCGGAGTTTCATGGTTGGTTCTCCTGGAGTTTGCGGGCAAGTCACAACGTGCGGGCTTATCCGGATTGCTTGCGATGTGTTGGATGAGGGAGGGCGCGGAAGGGCTGCGTGGGGGCAGCGGAGATGCAGGTCCTTCGACTCGGCTTTGCCTCGCTCAGGATGACAGAGTTTGGGGCGGGTCAAGTGACAGAGTTTTAGGGGGTCAGGATGACAGGGTGGGGGTCAGGGGGTGGGCATCCAGGAGTTTTGTTGCATCCAGTGGGCGAGGAGAGTTGGCCAGATGGCGAGCTCGGGAGGGGCGGGGGTGGGGGTTTTGTTGGCGTTGTCGGCGAGGCCGGAGCCGTGGGCGCCGAGCTCGAAGACGTGGAGCTCGGCGGGGACCTTGACGCGCTTGAGCTCGTTGTAGAAGAGGGTGGAGTTGCGGGAGTCGACGGTCTGGTCGCCGGTGGTGGAGTAGAGGAAGGAGGGAGAGTTGTCCGCGGTGATGAGGGGAAGGACGTCGATCTGGCTGGTGGTGGCGGCGAGGACGGTTTCCATGGAGGGAGCGGCGTCGGTGGGGGTGCCGCGGGGCGTGTCCGGGCTGAGGTCGAAGCGGCCGTAGGAGAGGATGGCGAAGTCGGGGCGGTCGGGCTGGCGGTCGACGGGGTCGGCGGGCTGGGACTGGCCTTGGTCGTGGACGGAGGCGAGGTAGCCGGAGAGGTGGGCGCCGGCGGAGAAGCCCCAGACGCCGAGCTTGTGGGGGTCGATGGCGAGGGTGGAGGCGTTGGCGCGGAGGTAACGGATGGCGCGGGCGGCGTCGAGCATGGGGGCCGGGAAGTGGTAGGCGGGGGAGAGGCGGTACTCGAGGACGAAGGCGGAGACGCCGTGGGCGTTGAGCCATCTGGCGGGGGCGGCGCCTTCCTTTTCGATGGCGAGATGGGTGTAGCCGCCGCCGGGCATGACGATAACGACGGGGTGCGGTCCGGGGCCGGGCGCGGGGTAGGCGTAGAGGCGCGGGGTGTGGCCCTCGCCGGTGCCGGCGGCGAGCGGGACCTGGCCGGCGGGCCAGAGGGGGATGATGGAGGCGAAGCCGGTGGGCGGCGGGGTGATGGTGGCGGTCTGGCTGTCGGCGGGCAGGGTGAGGAGGAGGGCGAAGGCGAGGAGTTTCATGGGAGAGAAGGGTATCGCATGGAGGGGTCGGGAGTCTGTATGGGGCTGTCGGGACGTTTGTATGGGGAGCGCGGCTGGAATGGCCCTGGAGTACGGGGCCGGTGTGATGCTTCGGGGTCCTTCGACTGCGCGCCTGCGGCGCTTCGCTCAGGATGACGGGGGTGGGTGCGGGTGACGGGCGAAGACAGATGCAGGTCCTTCGACTCGGCTTCGCCTTCGCTCAGGATGACGGGGGTGGGGGCGGGTGACGGGCGGAGACAGATGCAGGTCCTTCGACTCGGCTTCGCCTTCGCTCAGGATGACGGGGGTTGGGGCGGATGGCTAGGAGGGTTTGTATCGTTTCGAGGTGGGGAACATCGACTATAGTGGATTGATTCTGGAGTTGAATGGGAGCGGCGTATGACGAGTGCGTGGAAGAGCGTGGCTTTGGCGGTGGTGTTGGCGGGGGTGTGCGGGGTTCAGGCGCAGCAGGCGGCGCCGGCACCGGGGACCAAGCCGCCGGCGCATCCGTATACGAAGAGGCATTTGTACGTGGAGGATGCGGATTCTCAGGCGGATATCGCAGCGGCGCTGAAGCAGGCGAAACAAGAGCACAAGCGGGTGCTGCTGGACTTCGGCGGGGATTGGTGCGGAGATTGCCAGGTGCTGGATATTTACTTCCATGAGGAGCCGAACCAGGAGCTGCTGGAGAAGAATTTCGTGGTGGTGCACGTGTTTATCGGGCACATGGACAAGAATATTGAGCTGGCGGCGAAGTATGGGGTGCCGGTGAAGTCGGGGGTGCCGGCGCTGGCAGTGCTGGATGCGAATGGGAAGGTGCTGTACTCGCAGGCGACGGGGCAGTTCCGGGACATGCGGTATATGAATGCGCAGTCGGTGACGGAGTTTCTGGAGCAGTGGAAGAAGTAGGGCGGGGGTGGGCGCTCGATGCGGAGAGTGAGGAGGGCGCTCAACCTGCCGAGGATGGTGCAGCGGTCGGTGGCGGCGGCGCTGCGGCATGATGCGCTGAACCTGGCGCAGTCGGCGGCGTACTCGGGGATTGTGGCGTTGTTTCCGGCGATGATTGTGGCGGCGGCGGCGATTGCGCTGCTGCCGGATGTGGCTCCGCTGAAGCTGGAGGTGGGCGGGTTCTTCGACCAGGTGCTGCCGTCCGATGTGCTGCCGCTGCTGCAGAGCTATTTTGTGGGGGCGGGGAGCTCGCCGCGTACGACGCGGGCGCTGGTGGTGGCGACGCTGGTGAGCATTACGGGGGCTTCGAGCATTATTGCGACGCTGATGGAAGGGCTGCGGCGGGCGCTGAACCTGCCGGTGAGCTGCTGGACGTTCTGGCAGCGGCGGCTGCGGGCGCTGGCGCTGGTGCCGCTGTCGCTGGTGCCGCTGGCGATCGCGACGGGGCTGGTGGTGTTCGGGCGGCTGATTACGTTGTGGCTGGCGAACGATCTGTCGGGGTCGATGCGGCTGGCGTTCTTTATGGCGGCGCTGGCGGCGCGCTGGACGGTGGCGCTGGCGGGTGTGGTGGGGCTGACGGGGTCGATTTACCACCTGGGGACGCCGAAGGAACAGCGCTGGACGAAGGTGCTGCCGGGCGCGGTGATGGCGACGGCAATGTGGTTTGCGTCGACGCTGGCGTTTGGCTGGTATGTGACGCGGCTGGCGAACTACAGCCAGGTGTATGGGTCGCTGGGGGCGGGCATTGCGCTGCTGGTGTGGCTGTACCTGGTGTTTCTGAGCGTGCTGTGCGGGGGGGAGTTTAACGAACAGTACGCGCGGATGGGCGGGATCGCGGAGGTGGACGTGGTGGAGAGTGAGTGAGCTTGTCGTTTGCGGGTTAGAATTGCGTTCGTACAACGATTGCCCTAAAGAACGACCACCGGCGGCGGCGGTGGTCGAGAGAACGCGGCCACCCGGAGATGAAGAGTTTGAATGGAAGCGGAAGCAATAGCGCAGCGGGCTTGAGTGCGGGCGTGGGGGTGAGTGCGCTCGATCGTACGCGCCGGGCGAAGATTGTGGCGACGCTGGGTCCTTCGTGCAGCACGACGCCGGTGTTCCGGCAGCTGGTGCGGGCGGGGCTGGATGTGGCGCGGCTGAACTTTTCGCATGGGTCGCACGAGCAGAAGGCGGAGCTGATCCGGATGGTGCGGCAGGTGGCGAAGGAAGAGAACAAGCCGATCTGCATCCTGGCGGACCTGCAGGGGCCGAAGATCCGAACGGGGCGGCTGAAGGATCACAAGCCGGTGATGCTGGTGGCGGGCAAGCGGCTGACGATTACGCCGCGGGATATCGACGGGACGGCGGCGATGGTGGGGACGGTGTTCACGACGCTGGCGGAGAACCTGGAGCCGGGGTCGCGGATTCTGCTGTCGGACGGGTTGATCGAGCTGCGAGTGGAGAAGATCAACGGCGTGGACGTGGTGTGCGAGATTGTGAACGGGGGGCTGCTGGGGGAGAAGAAGGGGATCAATCTGCCGGGGATCCCGGTGAAGGTGCCGTCGCTGACGGAGAAGGATGAGGAAGACCTGATCTTTGCGATCGGGCAGGGCGTGGATACGGTGGCGGTGTCGTTTGTGCGGACGGCGGACGATGTGCGGCATGTGAAGCTGCGGCTGGATGCGTTGAAGAGCGATGCGTGGGTGATTGCGAAGCTGGAAAAGCCGCAGGCGATCGAGCACCTGGACTCGATCCTGGAGGTGGCGGACGGGATCATGGTGGCGCGCGGCGACCTGGGAGTGGAGGTGCCGCCGGAGAAGGTGCCGGCGATTCAGAAGCACATTATCAAACGGGCGGCGGAGTTCCGGAAGCCGGTGATCACGGCGACGCAGATGCTGGAATCGATGATTGAAAACCCGCGGCCGACGCGGGCCGAGGCGAGCGATGTGGCGAACGCGATCTACGACGGGACGGACTCCGTGATGCTCTCGGGGGAGACGGCCGCGGGCAAGTATCCGGTGCAGGCGGTGGCGATGATGGCGAAGATTGTGAGCGAGACGGAGGATCAGATCCGGAACGATCCGAGCCCGATGCCGAGGATGAGGCGGCGAGCGAAGCTGAGCGTGGCGGAGACGATCTGCGAGTGCATGGCGCACTCGGCGGAAGACCTGGACCTGGCGGCGATTGCGATTTTTACGGAGAGCGGAAGCACGGTGCGGCTGCTGTCGAAGTACAGGCCGGAGCCGCCGATCTACGCGTTGAGCCCGTATGAGAAGGTGATCAACCGGACGATGATGCTGTGGGGAACGTATCCGATTTTGTGCGAGCGATTCCGGGATACTGACAAGCTGGTGGAGATGGCGGAGGAGATACTGGAGGTGCGCGGATACGTGCAGCCGCGGCAGGTAGTGGGAATCGTGGCGGGCACGAGGACGAGGTCGGGCGCGACGAATTTCATGCGGCTGCACATGATCGGGGATGGCGAGAGCGACGTGGTGGAGGCGCCGGTGAAGAAGGCAGGTAAGGGAAAGAAGGGTTGAGCGCGGGGTGGGGGTTGAGCTGGCGGACTGATGGGGCTTTTCGGGGAGGCCGGGTGGATTTGCGGCTTAGGGTGGACTGATGCGTCGAGTGCTTCCGCGGTCTTTGTTTGGGCAGTTGATGCTTAGCACCATCCTGGTGCAGACGGTTTTTCTGGCATTGTTTATCTGGTACACGGTGGAGTCGCAGCGGCGTACGGCTGAGGTGCGGACGCGCGAGCGGATGGTTCAGCAGCTGAACCGGCTGGGGGCCGCGTGCTCGGCGGAGCTGTCGCAGCAGGATATGACGTCGGTGCATAACACGCTGGAGCTGGCGCGGATCGCGCCGACGATCGACGTGGCGCGGGTGACGGACCTGGCGGGCCGGACGCTGGCGGTGACGGATAACGGCAGGGGCGTGGGGCTGGACGCGCCGGAGGAGCGGGTGCTGGCGACGGCGGCGGAGCGGCAGCAGATCTTCCGGATCAAGAACGATCAGCTGGAGGCGGTGACGCCGGTGCTGCGCGAGGGCAAGCCGGTGGCGCTGCTGTGGCTGGAGCCGAACCACGCACTGGGGCTGAGTACGACGGGGATCGTGGTGCGGATCGCGATGACGTACGGCGGGTTCGCGCTGCTGGCGAATCTTCTGCCGATGTTCCTGGTGGTGCGATCGATTACGCGACCGCTGCACAGGCTGCGGGCGGCGACGGGCCGGGTGATGGAGGGGCCGAACCTGAACACCGGGTTCCCGCTGGCGGTGACGACGAAGAATGAGGCGGGGCAGCTGACGGAGAGCTTCAACTCGATGGTGGGCGAGCTCGAGGAGCAGAGGCGCGGGCTGCTGGAGACGCTGGCGCTGCTGAATTCGATGTTGAGCAATGCGCCGATCGGGTTTGCGTTTTTCGATCGCGATCTGCGCTATGTGCGGGTGAACGAGTTTCTGGCCGGGCTGCATGGTCTCCCGGTGGAGGAGCACCTGGGGCGGACGCCGCGGGAGGTGTATCCACCGTCGGTGGGCGAGGCAAAGGTGGAAGCGCTCCGGCAGGTGTTCGAGACGGGCGAGCGGCTGAGGAACGTGGAGCTTGCCGGCGAGATGCCGCAGGCACCGGGGGTGCAACGCTGCTGGCAGATGCACTTTTACCCGGTGCGGACAGGGCGGGAGCCGATCCGGTGGGTGGGGGTGATCGTGGTGGAGATCACGGACCGGCTGCGGGCGGAGGAGGCTTTGCGGCGAACGGAGAAGCTGGCGGCGACGGGACGGCTGGCGGCGAGTATTGCGCACGAGATCAACAATCCGCTGGAGGCGGTGACGAACCTGCTGTACCTGCTGGAGACGCACGAGGGGCTGAATGCGACGGCGGCTGAACTGGTGATGACGGCGCAGGCGGAGCTCTCGCGGGTGGCGCAGATTACGCAGCAGACGCTGCGGTTTTACCGGCAGTCGACGCTGCCGAGCCGGGCGAATGTGGTGGAGATCCTGAATGCGATTGTGATGCTGTACCAGCCGCGGATCGCGGCGGGGAAGGTGGTGGTGGAGAAGAGGTTTCGCGGCGAGCCGGAGGTATTCGGGTTTGGAGGAGAGCTGCGGCAGTTGTTCGCCAACCTGATTGGCAATGCGCTGGACGCGATGCCGAAGGGCGGCAGGCTGCGCCTGAGCGTGCGCGGCGGGCATGGACAGCGGACGGACGGGATGTGGTGTCCGGGTGCGCGGATCACGTTGATGGATTCCGGGGTGGGGATGGCGGAGGAGACGCGGCGGAGGATCTTCGAGGCGTTCTTTACGACCAAGGAGGCGACGGGCACGGGGCTGGGGCTGTGGGTGAGCGAGGAGATCGTGCGGAAACACGGCGGGCGGGTGCAGGTGAGGAGCCGGCAGGGAGAGAACAGCGGGACAAGCTTCATGATCTTTCTTCCGGAGGCCAATGGTTGAGGTTGGCGGGGGTGGAAGAAAGAGCGGCGGTTTGGGGTTTGGCGGTTTATTTCGAGGGGGATTTCTGAAAGACTGTGAGATATGAGCACAGCTGCCGGCGTGATGGCGAAGACGAAGGTGTTGACGGACCGGATCAACCGGATTGAAGTGTCAGCGACGATGGCGATTACGGCCGAGGCGCTGCGGCTGAAGGCGACGGGGATCGACCTGAGCGACTTTGGAGCGGGAGAGCCGCACTTCGAGACGCCGAGGCACATCAAGGACGCGGCGATCGAGGCGATCAATCAGGGGTTTACGCGCTATACGGCGGTGGCGGGGACGCCGGATGTGCGCAAGGCGATCTGCGCACGGCATGCGGAGGATTTCGGCACGAGCTATACGCCGGAGGAGTGCGTGTTTACGACGGGCGGGAAGCTGGCGCTGTTCAACGCGCTGCAGGTGCTGTGCGACCACGGCGACGAGGTGATTCTGCCGGTGCCGTACTGGGTGAGCTACAAGGACATTATCCAGTATGCGGGCGGGGTGGTGAAGCTGGTGGAGAGCGAGGAGCGGGAGAATTTCCGGGTGACGGCGGGGATGATCGAGGCGGCGATGACGGAGAAGACGAAGGCGATCATTTTGTGTTCGCCCTCGAATCCGAGCGGCGCGGTGATGGAGTTCGGGGATGTGGAGGCGATCGTGCGGCTGGCGCATGAGCGCGGGGTGTTTGTGCTGCTGGATGAGTGCTACGCGTACCTGAATTTTGTGGGCAAGCCGTACAGCGGTGCGTCGGTGACGGAGGCGAAGGAGCACGTGGTGGTGCTGGGGAGCCTGTCGAAGACGTACGCGATGACGGGCTGGCGGGCGGGATTTGCGCTGGGGCCGAAGGCGGTGATCGCGGCGATGAGCAAGCTGCAGTCGCAGAGCACGAGCAGCGCGGCGAGCTTTGTGCAGAAGGCGTCGATTGCGGCGCTGAGCGGGAGCCAGGAGTGCGTGCAGGCGATGCGGACGGATTACATTGCGCTGCGGGACAGGATTCTGGAGGGATTGAAGACGATTCCGGGGGTGACGTGCACGGTGCCACAGGGCGCGTTCTATGTGTACCCGAATGTGAGTGCGTTTTTTGGCAAGAGCGGGATCAGGACGGCGGGGGATGTGGCGGCGCGGCTGCTGAGCGAGGCGCACGTGGTGGTGGTGCCGGGCGAGCCGTTCGGGACGAACGAGCATATACGGCTGAGCTACGCGGTGAGCGCGGATGTGGTGGATGAGGGTGTGACGCGGATGCGGGAGTGGTTTGGCGGGCTGTGAGGGTGAGAAGGCGAGGTCCGGCAAGTGCAGGGAGTAGGGTGTAGGGGGTAGGGAGTAGGAGGCACGCGGCAAATCCCACTTGAACGCCATGGAGGAGTATGGGTATTGATGGGATACGATTTGCGCCGGTGATCCTGGCGGGTGGGAGCGGGACGCGGTTCTGGCCGAGGAGCCGGCGGGCGCGGGCCAAGCAGGTGCTGGCGCTGGACGGGGCGGAGACGATGATTCAGCAGACGCTGCTGCGGCTGCTGCCGGTGGCGAAGGCTGACGACATCTGGGTGGTGACGAACAGGTGGCTGGCGGGGACGATCTCGGAGCAGCTGCCGGCGCTGAAGGCGGAGCATATTTTGAGCGAGCCGGTGGCGCGGAATACGGCGCCAGCGTGCGCGTTGACGGCGTTCATGCTGGAGAGGACGGAGCCGGATACGGTGATCGGGGTGTTTCCCTCGGACCACGTGGTGGCGGATGGGGAGCGGTTTGCGGAGGTGATTGCGGCGGGGGTGCGGCTGGCGGCTTCGGGCGAGCATATCGTGGTGCTGGGCGTGCCGCCGACGCGGATTGAGACGGGCTACGGGTATGTAGAGCAGGGGTTGAAGCTGACGCCGGAGGCTGAAGGCGCGGTGCCGGTGTGGCGGGTGCGGCGGTTCCGGGAAAAGCCGGACTGGACGACGGCGGAGAAGTTCCTGGCGGCGGGTAACTTTACGTGGAACGCGGGGATATTTCTGTGGAGCGCACGGACGCTGGCGAACGCGGTTCGGGAGCACGCGCCGGAGATGGCGCCGGTGCTGGAGCGGATCGCGGCGGCGCATGGCAAGCCGGAGTTTGAGCGGGTGTTCGCGGAGGAGTATGGGAAGTGCGAGAACATCTCGGTGGACTATGCGGTGCTGGAGCCACGGTCGCAGAAGGGCGAAGGGCGGGCGGGGATCTACTGCGTGCCGGCGGACTTCGGGTGGAACGACCTGGGGTCGTGGGCGTCGCTGCATGAGCATTTGGGCGAGCATGAGGACGAGAATGTGACGGATGGGCCGGCGAACGGGCTGGCGGCGATCCAAAGCAAGGGCAACTACGTGTTTGCGCCGGGCAAGATGGTGGCGCTGCTGGGCGTGAACGGGCTGGTGGTAGTGGAGACGGACGATGCGCTGCTGATTACGACCAGGGACCGGTCGCAGGATGTGAGCAAGATTGTGAAGATGGTGCATGAGGGGATGGGGCGGGAGGAGTTGATTTAGGGCGGTGAGAGGCAGGAGAGGGCAGTAAACGGCAGTGAGAGGCAGGGGCGATGGGTGTGGTGAAGTTTGGGACGGATGGCTGGCGCGGGATCATTGCGGACGACTTCACCTTTGCGAATGTGAGGGTGGCAGCGCGGGCCATTGCGCACTACGTGCTGGGGGAGGAAGAGTGGACGCGCGGGGTGGCGATCGGGTGGGATACGCGGTTTGAGTCGCAGGCGTTTGCGCGGGTGGTGGCGGAGGTGATGGCGGGGGCGGGGATCCCGGTGCAGCTGGCGGACAGGGTGACGCCTACGCCGGCCTTGAGCTACGCGGTGCGGGAGCGGCGGGCGGCGGGCGGCGTGATGATCACGTCGAGCCATAACCCGGCGGCGTGGAACGGGGTGAAGTACAAGGCGAGCTATGGGGGGAGCGGGAAGCCGTCGATCATGGCGGCGATCGAGGGGTACCTGGAGAAGCCGCTGAGGACGGTGGCGGAGGCGGCGAAGATCGAGGAGGTGGATTTCAATCCGGAGTATGTGGCGGCGCTGGAGCGGTTCGTGGATGTGGCGGCGATCAAGGCTTCGGGGTACAGGTTCCTGATCGACTGCATGTATGGCGCGGGGCGCGGAGTGGTGGCGGGGATCCTGGGCAGGGAGGGGGTGGAGTGCGTGGAGATGCGGGCGGAGATCAATCCGGCGTTTCCGGGGATCAATCCGGAGCCGATTCTGCCGCATATCCGGGAGACGCAGGTGCGGGTGGTGGAAGAGAGGTGCGACGCGGGGCTGGTGACGGATGGCGATGCGGACCGGATCGGCGCGGTGGATGAGCACGGGAACGTGGTGGACGCGCACAAGATCTACGCGATCCTGCTGCAGTGGCTGCTGGAGCGGAAGGGCTGGCCGGGGGATGTGACGCGGGCGTTCAACACGACGAAGATGCTGGACCGGATTGCGGCCAAGCACGGGCGGCGGCTGCATGAGCATGGGATCGGGTTCAAGTATGTGTGCGACCTGATGCTGACGGAGAACATTCTGATCGGGGGCGAGGAGTCGGGCGGGGTGGGGATCAGCCGGCATTTGCCGGAGCGGGACGGGCTGCTGAACAGCCTGCTGCTGGCCCAGGTGATGGCGGACGAGAAGAAGACGCTGGGCGGGCTGGTCGCCGCGCTGCAGGAGGAGTACGGCGAGCACCAGTATGGGCGGGTGGATATGCATATCGACCAGGCGGTGAAGGAGGCGGCGATACGGCGCGCGGGCGAGGTGCGGGCGGGGGATGAGTTTGCAGGGATGAAGGTGCTGCGGGTGGAGACGCTGGACGGGATCAAGTTCTTTCTGGAGAACAAAGCGTGCGCGGGCAAGGCGAACGCGGCGGAGACGTGGCTGCTGCTGCGAGCGAGCGGGACGGAGCCGCTGCTAAGGGTGTACTGCGAGAGCTGCTCGATGGAGAGCGTGGAGCAGGTGCTGGGAGCGGCGCGGGAGTTTGTGGAGGCGGGGTAGAGGCCGGGCGCAAGGCCGATGACGGCGGTCAGGACGAGCAACGGCGGAAGCATCGCGGCGCGATGACAAGCAAAGAGGCAAAGGCTAGAGGGAGGTATGGATCCAGGTGATTGTTGAGTGCCAGGCTTTGTTGTTTGACAGCGATGGGGTGCTGATCAGCTCGATTGCGAGCGTGAACCGTTGCTGGCGGCTGTGGGCTGCGCACTACCGGGTGCCGGGGGCGGAGAGTTTTACGATTGCGCACGGGACGCGTGCGGTGGAGATCATTCGCGGGCTGCGGCCGGATTTTACGGATGCTCAGGTGGCGGAGGGTCTGCGGCTGATTGAAGACATGGAGATCGCGGACGTGGCGGACCTGCAGGTGCTGCCGGGGGTGAGAGAGCTGCTGGGGTCGCTGCCGGCGGAGCGGTGGACGATTGTGACTTCGGCGACGCGGCGACTGCTGGTGGGGCGGTTGAAGGCGGCGGAGTTGCCGCTGCCGCAGGCGCTGATCGCGGGGGATGATGTGGCGTTGGGCAAGCCGAATCCAGAGCCGTACCGGAAGGGCGCGGAGCTGCTGGGGTTCAGGCCGGAGGAGTGCGTGGTGGTGGAGGATGCGCCGACGGGGGTGGGGTCGGGGAAGGCGGCGGGGAGCAAGGTGCTGGGGGTGCTGGGGACGCATACTGCGGCGGAGCTGTACGGGGCGGGAGCGGATTGGGTGGTGGAGTCGCTGACGGGGGTACGGGCGGGGGTGGGGGCGGGTGGATTGCGGCTGGAGTTTGGCGTTCCTGGATGACGAGGGGGTTCAAGGCACGATCCAGGGGTTTTGGGTTTGTGGTTTTGGGCTGAGGGTTAGGCGGGGTTTGGTGGGGTCTGGAGGGCTTGCTCGGCGCGGGCGAGGTCGGCTTCGGTGTCTACGCCGATGGTGTCGTGGGGGGTGGGTTCGACGTAGATGGCGAAGTTATTTTCGAGCAGGCGGAGCTGTTCGAGGCGCTCGGTCTGCTCGAGGGGTGAGGGGGCGAGGGCGTGGAAGCGCGCGAGGGCGGCAGCGCGGAAGGCGTAGAGGCCGATGTGCTTCCAGATGGGCGGGTGCGTGGCGGCGGGGTCGCGCTGAAAGGGGATGGTGGCGCGGGAGAAGTAGAGGGCGCGGCCGTCGAGTGCGGTGACGACTTTGACGGCGTTGGGGCTGGTGATCTCCTGGGGGGTGCAGAGGACTTTGAGGGTGGTGACGTCGACGTGCGGGGCGGCGAAGGGGCGGAGGAGCGCGGCGATGTGCTCGGGGCGGAGGAGGGGTTCGTCGGACTGGATGTTGACGATGATGTCGAAGCTGCGCCAGGCGGGTAGCTGGGTGACGGCGTGGACGCGGTCGGAGCCGGAGGGGAGATCGGGGGAGGTAAGCTCGACGGGCCAGGCGTGGGCGCGGCAGAAGGCGGCGACCTCTTCGGAGTCGGTGGCGATGACGATGGCGGAGAGCTGGGGGCAGGCGCGGGCGGCGGCGTAGACCCAGGCGAGCATGGGACGAGAGTCACCGTTGGGGCCGGTGAGTTCGCGGAGAACCTTGCGGGGGAGACGGGTGGAGGCGAGGCGGGCGGGGATGACGGCGAGGGTGCGCAGGAAATGTTCGCCAGCCGACAGCGCGGGGGTCGGGGAAGAGTTCAGACTTGATGAACTGGGGGTTGTTTTCGAGGCGCGCACTGTGACCATCTGGCAACAGGGAGGCTTGAGATGTCAACGGAGAAGGAGCTCCACGTAACTTCGGTGGATCGCGTGGACGGCACTGCGGTGCTGGTGGAGTTCTCGGATGGGACGATAGCAACGTTTACCACCGCACAGCTGGTGGCGATAGCGCCGAACCGCGAGCGTTCGGACAAGGGCGCGCCGGAAAACGGGGTTGAGTGATGGACCGTAAGCCGGGGGGGGGGCGAGGCGGTTGACCTGTGTCGCGGGGGCTACTATCATCAAAGTTTGTGCCTTATGCAGGTTTGCGGCACTGGTGCGTCGGCGCGAGCCGATGGACCAGGCGCGGCATCCCTTCCCCCCTCAACACCAGGCGGTGTAGCTCAGATGGTTAGAGCGACGGACTCATAACCCGTAGGTCGACAGTTCGATTCTGTCCACCGCCACCAAATCAGATGAGGCGGGGGCAGCGGCAGGCCGAGCGCGCGAGCAGGTGAAACACAGCCGGCCGTGAGTTCCATGAGCCCACCAGTAGCCGGGATGCAGGCGGCTGGCCGCAAACTTTTGGCGATGGCTGAGCGTCTCTTTCCCGAGGTGGTTGAACGGGGTTCCACTGATCTTTTTTTCCACGTTCCTTTAACGTGAAGGATTCTCGATGCCGCGAGACAACAGGGAACCGTTGCAGCAGGACGGGGAAGAGCTGGGCAGGAGCTTTGAGGCGCAGAGTTCGACCTCATACGGCGGAGAGCTCGGAACAGCGTTTGAAGAGCATAACTCCTCGCGCGAGGAGTTTGAGCGGGAGAGACAGAGGGCAAAGCACAAGACCCGCCGGCGCCTGCTGTGGGTGGGCGGACTGGTGATCGCTGTGGTGGTGATCGCGGCGATCTTCTTGACGACGCGGCCCAAGAAGGCGGCGGGCGCGAAGGGGTCGGGAGGCTCAAAGGCCGGCGCGGCGGGAGCAGGCGCTGCGGGAGGGTCGGGCGGCAAAGCGACGGGTGGTCGCCGAGGTCAGCAGGGTCCGGCTGCGATTACGGTGGGGCAGAGTTCTACGGGCAACATGCCGGTGTATGTGAACGCACTGGGCACCGTGACGCCGCTCTACACGGTAACGGTGTACAGCCAGATTACGGGGCGGGTGATCGCGGTGCATTACCGCGAAGGGCAGGTGGTGCGCAAGGGCGACCCGCTGGTGGATATCGATCCGCAGCCGTACCAGGCGACGCTGACGCAGGCGGAAGGGACGCTGGAGCACGACCAGGGGGTGCTGGCGGAAGCGAAGATCGATTTGGCGCGGTACCAGGCGGCGTATGCGCAGAATGCGATTGCGCGGCAGCAGCTTGAAGATCAGCAGCAGACCGTGGTGCAGGATGAAGGCACGGTGAAGGCGGACCAGGGTACGGTGGATTACGACCGGGTGCAGTTGAGCTACTGCCACATTGTGGCGCCGATCGCGGGCAAGGTGGGGCTGCGGCTGGTGGACCCGGGCAACACGGTGTTCTCGGGGACGGGGTCGACGCTGGTGGTGATCACGCAGCTGCAGCCGATCACGGTCGTGTTCAATGTGAGCGAGGACGATCTGCCGCAGATTCAGGCGCAGTTGAAGAGCCGCCGCAGCCTGGAGGTGGATGCGTTCGACCGCGCGGACGACAAGCAGATCGCGCAGGGTAAGTTGACGTCGCTGGATAACCAGATCGACACGACGACGGGCACGCTGAAGTTTCGCGCGACGTTTGGCAATACGAACCTGACGCTTTATCCGAACCAGTTTGTGAATGCGCGGCTGCTGGTGAAGACGCTCGAGAATGTAACGCTGGTTCCGTCGGCGGCGGTGCAGCGCAACGGGACGGCGGCGTTCGTGTACGTGGTGCAGCCGGGTGCGGACAACAGCGCGAAGGTCGCGGTGCAGAACATCACGACGTTTACGAGCAATGAGAAGGTGACGGCGGTGCAGGGAGTGAATCCGGGCGTGACGCTGGCGACGAGCGGCTTCGACCGGCTGGAAAACGGAGCGACGGCGCAGGTGCAGCGCAAGGCGGCGGTGCCGGGCACGAACCAGAACAACAGCACGGCGCAGACCAACGGCTCGCCGGCCTCGGGGAACTCCGCGCCATGAGCCCGTCGCGTCCGTTTATTCTGCGTCCGGTGGCGACGGCGCTGCTGATGGCGGCGATGTTCCTGGCGGGCGGCGTGGCGTTCTTCCAGCTGCCGGTGTCGGCGCTGCCGGAGGTGGATTACCCGACGATCCAGGTGCAGACGTTCTATCCGGGGGCGAGCCCGGATGTGGTGGCGTCGGCGGTGACGGCGCCGCTGGAGCGCCAGTTCGGCGAGGTGGCGGGGCTGAGCCAGATGACGTCGACGAGCTCGGGCGGGACGTCGGTGATCGTGATGCAGTTTCAGCTGAGCCTGAACATCGACGTGGCGGAGCAGGAGGTACAGGCGGCGATCAACGCGGCGCAGAGCTACCTGCCGGCGAACCTGCCGGCGCCGCCGACGTACAGCAAGAGCAATCCGGCGGATGCGCCGGTGCTGACGCTGGCGCTGACGTCGAAGGAGCTTCCGCTGTCGCAGGTGGAGGACCTGGCGGATACGCGGCTGGCGCCGAAGATCTCGCAGATCTCGGGCGTGGGGCTGGTGAGCATCTCGGGCGGGCAGAAGCCGGCGGTGCGGGTGCAGGTGAATCCGACGGAGCTGGCGGCGTACGGGATCAACCTGGAAGACGTGCGGAACGCGTTGACGGGCAACAGCCTGAACTCGGCGAAGGGCAACTTCGACGGGCCGGCGCAGGATTACACGATCAACGCGAACGACCAGCTGCAGACGAGCAAGGACTACCGGTCGGTGGTGGTGGCGTATCGGAATAACGCGCCGGTGATGCTGACGAGCGTGGCGCGGGTGATCGACGGGGTGGAGAACACGGAGCTGGCGGCGTGGGTGAACACGACGCCGGCGGTGATCGTGAATATCCAGCGGCAGCCGGCAGCGAACACGATCCAGGTGGTGGACTCGATTGAGAAGCTGCTGCCGCAGCTGGAGACGACGCTGCCGCAGGCGGTGCACGTGCAGGTGGTGACGGACCGCACGACGGCGATCCGGGCGTCGGTGAAGGATGTGGAGTTCGAGCTGATGCTGACCATCGGGCTGGTGGTGATGGTTATCTTCCTGTTCCTGCGCAGCCTGCGGGCGACGATCATTCCGAGTATCGCGGTGCCGCTGTCGCTGGTGGGCACGTTCGGCGTGATGTACCTGGCGGGTTACAGCCTGAACAACCTGACGATGATGGCGTTGACGATCTCGACGGGGTTCGTGGTGGACGACGCGATCGTGATGATCGAGAACATCTCGCGCTATATCGAGGAAGGCGATTCTCCAATGGAGGCGGCGCTGAAGGGCGCGGAGCAGATCGGCTTTACGATTCTGTCGCTGACGGTGTCGCTGATCGCGGTGCTGATCCCGCTGCTGTTCATGGGCGATATTGCGGGGCGGCTGTTCCGCGAGTTCGCGGTGACGCTGGCGGTGACGATCGTGCTTTCGGCGTTTGTGTCGCTGACGCTGACGCCGATGATGTCGGCGCGGCTGCTGCGCTATACGCCACGGGAGCAGCAGGGGCGGTTCTACGACTACTCGGAGCGGGTGTTCCAGGGGATTGTCGACTTTTACGGGCGGACGCTGCGGTTTGTGCTGCGGTTCCAGACGGTGACGCTGCTGGTGTTCGCGGTGACGCTGGTACTGACGGTGGTGCTTTACATTACGATTCCGAAGGGGTTCTTTCCGACGCAGGATACGGGCATTATTCAGGGGATTACGCAGGCGCCGGCGTCGATCTCGTTTGCGGCGATGGAGGAGAAGCAGCAGGCGCTGGCGAAGGAGCTGCTGCGCGACCCGGCGGTGGAGAGCCTGTCATCGTTCATCGGCGCGGATGGTACGAATACGACGTTGAACAGCGGGCGCATCCAGATCAACCTAAAAGATATCGGCCAGAGGAAGATGTCGGCGACCGAGGTGATCAACCGGCTGGGACCGAAGCTGAACCAGGTGGAGGGGATCAAGCTGTACATGCAGCCGGTGCAGGACCTGACGGTGGATGACCGGGTGAGCCGGACGGAGTACCAGTACACGCTTGAAGATCCGAACCTGGGTGAGCTGAACGGCGTGACGCAGACGGTGCTGACGCGGCTGCAGCAGCTTCCGGAGCTGGCGGATGTAGTAACGGACCAGCAGCTGGGCGGGGTGGCGGAGACGCTCCAGATCGACCGGCCGACGGCTTCGCGGTTCGGGATCACGCCCTCGACGATCGATAACACGTTGTACGACGCGTTCGGCCAGCGCCAGGTGAACACGATGTACACGCAGGTGAACCAGTACCACGTGATCCTGGAGACGGAGCCGCTGTTTCAACGCGATCCGAACATGCTGAACCGGATCTATGTGCAGTCGTCGGGGACGAGCCCGAGCTCGTCGGCGGTGCAGTCGAATACGGCGGGGTCGTCCTCGGGCGCGGGCAGCGGCGCAAGCATGGCGAGCACGACGTTGCTGAGTCCGGCGCAGACGACCGGGGTAGCGGCGCCGGTGTCGGGCACGTCGGCGCTGAGCGCGAGCAACAGCACGACGACGGCAGGCGGAGCGGCGACGGTGGATGCGAGTTCGGCGCTGTCGCAGACGTCGGCGTCGAGTTCGAACGCTACGGTGCTGTCGAGCGCGAGCACGGGCGGCGCGATGTCGTCGGGGGCGAACACGGCGGTGAGCGGAACGACGCGGGCGGGGTCGGGGACGACGACGGGGGAGGGCGCCGGGGGAGGCGGTGGTGCGGGTGCGGGTGCGGGTACGATGACGTTGCCGACGCCCGTACCATTGAGCGCGTTCGCACGGTTCCAGCCGGAGAGCGAGTCGCTGGCGATCGATCACCAGGGACAGTTTCCGGCGGTGACGGTGTCGTTCAACCTGGCGACGGGTTACTCGCTGGGACAGGCGCTGGATGCGATCAACAAGACGCTGGATGAGATCGGGCTGCCGGCGAGCGTGGTTTCGAACTACCAGGGGACGGCGGCGGCGTTCGAGAGCTCGCTGTCGAACGAGGGCTTGCTGATCCTGGCGGCGCTGGTGGTGGTGTATATCGTGCTGGGCGTGCTGTACGAGAGCTTTGTGCATCCGCTGACGATTCTGTCGACGCTGCCTTCGGCGGGGGTGGGGGCGCTGCTGGCGCTGGAGCTGTTTCATCTCGACCTGGATATTGTGGCGATCATCGGGATCATCCTGCTGATCGGCATCGTGAAGAAGAACGGCATTATGATGGTAGACTTTGCGCTGGAGGCGGAGCGCAAGGAGGGCAAGAGCTCGACGGAGGCGATCTACCAGGCGTCGCTGCTGCGGCTGCGGCCGATCCTGATGACGACGATGGCGGCGCTGCTGAGCGGGCTGCCGCTGGCGTTCGGCACGGGGATCGGGTCGGAGCTGCGCAAGCCGCTGGGCGTGGCGATGGTGGGCGGGCTGCTGTTCAGCCAGGTGCTCACGCTGTATACGACGCCGGTGATCTACATCTTCTTCGACGACCTGAGCGCGCGCTTTTCGGGCAAGCGGGCGAGCAGCCGGAACAAGCCGATCGGGGCGTCGGAGGCGGAGCTGCCGGCATGAACCCGTCGCGGATTTTCATTGAGCGTCCGGTGGCGACGGTGCTGCTGACGGTGGCGGTGTGGATTGCGGGGATTATCGCGTTCGTGGTGCTGCCGGTGTCGCCGCTGCCGCAGGTGGATTTTCCGACGATCAGCGTGGCGGCGACGCTGCCCGGCGCGAGCCCGGACATCATGGCGTCGGCGGTGGCGACGCCGCTGGAGCGGCAGTTCGGGCATATCGCCGGGGTGACGGAGATGACGTCGGCGAGCTCGCTGGGGACGACGAGCATCACGCTGCAGTTCGATCTGAGCCGCGATATCAATGGGGCGGCGCGGGATGTGGAGGCGGGCATCAACGCGGCGCGGACGTATCTGCCGTCGAACCTGCCGGCGAACCCGACGTATCGCAAGGTGAATCCGGCGGACTCACCGATTATGGTGCTGGGGCTGCAGTCGGATGTGTACGACATTCCGCAGCTGTACGACGAGGCTTCGACGGTGGTGCAGCAGCGGGTGTCGCAGATCTCGGGGGTGGGGGAGGTGCTGGTGGTGGGGGCGTCGCTGCCGGCGGTGCGGGTGGAGGTGAATTTGACGCAGCTGGCGAGCTATGGGATCAGCCTGCCGCAGCTGCAGCAGGTGATCGCGGGGCAAAATTCGAACTCGGCCAAGGGGGCGCTGTCGAACGGCGAGTCGCGTTTCGACATCCTGGCGAACGACCAGATCTCGAAGGCCGCGGACTACAAGCCGCTGGTGATCGGGTACCACAACGGCGGCGCGGTGCGGCTGGAGGATGCGGCGGACGTGGTGGATTCGCAGCAGACGATCCGGCAGGCGGGGTTTTTGAACGGCAAGCCTTCGGTGAATATGCTGATCTACCGGCAGCCGGGCGCGAACATTATTACGACGGTGGATGCGGTGAAGGCGGCGCTGCCGTCGCTGCAGGCGACGATTCCGACCGGCGAGCACCTGATCACGATTCTGGACCGGACGCTGACGATTCGCGCGTCGGTGTCGGACATCGAGCGGACGCTGGTGATCTCTGTGCTGCTGGTGGTGCTGGTGGTGTTCCTGTTCCTGCGCAACCTGCCGGGGACGCTGGTTCCGGCGGTGGCGGTGCCGGTATCGCTGATCGGCACGTGCGCCATCATGTACCTCTGCGGCTTTTCGCTGGATAATCTTTCGCTGATGGCGCTGGCGATCGCGAGCGGGTTCGTGGTGGATGACGCGATTGTGGTGATGGAAAATATTGCGCGCCATCTGGAAGAAGGGCTGACGCCGGTGGAGGCTTCGCTGCTGGGTGCGAGGGAGATCGGCTTTACGGTGTTTTCGATCAGCGTGTCGCTGATTGCGGTGTTCATTCCGATCCTGCTGATGGGTGGGATCATCGGGCGGCTGTTCCGGGAGTTTGCGATCACGTTGTCGGCGGCGATTCTGGTGTCGATGGTGGTATCGCTGACGACGACGCCGATGATGTGTTCGCGGTTGCTGCGGCCGGAGCGCGAGATGACGCATGGGAGGCTGTATCGCTGGAGCGAGGCGGGCTTTACGAAGCTGCTGAACGGCTACCGGCGCAGCCTGACGTGGACGCTGGATCACTCGGCGCTGATCCTGCTGGTGTTTCTTGCGACGCTGGGATTGAACTTCTACCTGGTGGCGAAGATCCCGAAGGGCTTCTTTCCACAGGAGGACACGGGGGTGATGACGGGCGGCATGCAAGGGCCGCAGAGCACGTCGTTTTATGCGATGCGCGATGCGGTGCAGCAGGCGATCACGATCATCAAGTCGGACCCGGCGGTGGAGAACGTGATGGGCTTCACGGGCGGGCAGGGCGCGACCAACAGCGGGTTTACGTTCATTGCGCTGAAGCCCCTGGATCAACGCAAGGGACAGAGCGCGGCGGACGTGATCAACCGGCTGCGGCCGAAGCTGGCCAAGGTTGCGGGGGCTGCGACGTATTTGCAGGCGGTGCAGGATATACGGATCGGCGGGCGGCAAGCGAATGCGCAGTACCAGTACACGCTGGAGGCGGAGAACCAGGAGCAGCTGCAGCAGTTTGGGCCGCAGCTGCTGAAGGAGCTGAAGCGCGCGCCTGGTGTGGAGGATCCGAACTCGGACCAGCAGAACAACGGGATGCAGGCGCTGCTGACCTATGACCGGACGACGGCGGCGCGGCTGGGAGCGACGCCGCAATCGCTGGACCAGACGCTGTACGGGGCGTTTGGGCAGGAAGAAGTCTCGACGATCTACACGGAGCTGAACCAGTACTACGTGGTGATGGAGGTGGCGCCGAAGTACTGGCAGACGCCGCAGGGGTTGAAGAACACGTACGTGATTCCGACGCAGGGCGGGGGGCCGGTGCCGCTCGATTCGCTGATGAAGTACCAGGCGTCGACGTCGCCGCTGGCCATCAACCACACCGGATTGTTTCCGTCGGTGACGGTGAACTTCAATACGGGGCCGGGGGTTTCGCTGGGACAGGTGGCGGACGAGATCCAGAAGATTGAAGCGAAGATGGGGGTTCCGCCGTCGGTGCAGGGGATGTTCGCAGGGACGCTGCAGGCGTACAAGCAGTCGCTGGGGAGCGAGCCGTACCTGATCGGGACGGCGATCCTGGCGGTGTATATCGTGCTGGGGATTCTGTACGAGAGCCTGGTGCATCCGCTGACGATTTTGTCGACGCTGCCTTCGGCGAGTGTGGGGGCGATCCTGGCGCTGCTGATTACGCGCACGGAGCTGGATGTGATGTCGATCATCGGGATCATTCTGCTGATCGGAATCGTGAAGAAGAACGCGATCATGATGATCGATTTTGCGCTGAACGCGGAGCGGGTGGAGGGGAAGAACACGCGCGACTCGATCTTTGAGGCGTCGATGCTGCGGTTCAGGCCGATCCTGATGACGACGATGGCGGCGCTGTTTGGTGCGGTGCCGCTGGCGGTGGGCACGGGGATGGGGTCGGAGCTGCGGCGGCCGCTGGGGATTTCGATCATTGGCGGGTTGATCGTGAGCCAGGTGCTGACGCTGTACACGACGCCGGTGATTTATCTATTCATGGACAATCTGCGGATCAGGGTGCAGAACGCGGGGCGCACGCGGCGGCACGGCGTTGGCGCAGCGGCAGAGGCAAAGGTGAGCACGGTATGAGAGAGAAGCGCTTTGAAGTGAAGAACGCGATACGAGGGGCCGGGCTGACGGTGTTGAGTTTGCTGGGGGGCTGCCGGGTGGGTCCGAAGTATGTGGCTCCCTCGATGCCGCCGCCGCCGGCGTACAAGGAGACGGCGCCGACGGCGTACAAGGGTGCGCCGGACGATACGTGGAAGCCGGCACAGCCGCAGGATGCGATGCTGAAGGGCAAGTGGTGGGAGATCTTCCACGAGCCGGAGCTGAATGCGCTGGAAGATCAGCTGGACATCAACAACCAGAATATTGCGCAGTATTTCCAGAGCTTCATGGCGGCGCGGGCGGAGGTGAGGCAGGCGCGGTCGGGGCTGTTCCCGACGCTGACGACGGCGCCCTCGTACTCGCGGGAGCACTCGCCGAGCACGCTGCGGGGATTTGGCGTGGCGAGTACGGGGTCAGGCGGGACGAGTGGCGGGACGGGTACGGGCGGGACGGGTACAGGTGGGACGGGTACGGGCGGGACTGGAGGGACAGGTGGGACGGGCGGGACGGGCGGGACCGGGACAGGCACGGGGACGGGGACGGGGTCGAGTTCGGCGGCGGCGGGTGGGGGAACGTTTACGGATCTGGCGTTTCCGTTTGATGTGTCGTGGGAGCCGGACTTGTGGGGGCGGGTGCGGAACCAGATTCGGGAGTACCGCTATGGAGCGCAGGTGAGCGCGGCGGATCTTGAGAATGAGCGGCTGACGGAGCAGGCGGCGCTGGCGGAGTACTACTTCCAGCTGCGCGGGCAGGATGCGCTGCAGGATCTGTACAACAAGATGGTGCAGCTGGACCAGCAGACGGTAGACCTGACCAAGGCGCTGGAGCGGACGGGGATCGACGCGGCGGTGGCGACGGCGCAGGCGGAGAGCACGCTGCACAATGCGGAGGAGTCGGCGGCGGCGGTGGCGACGAACCGGGCGATCTATGAGCACGCGATCGCGATGCTGATCGGCAAGCCGGCGTCGAGCTTTTCGATGCCGGTGAAGGGGTTGACGACGGGAGTGCCGGCGATCCCGATCGGGGTGCCGTCGCAGCTGCTGCAGCGGCGGCCGGACATTGCGGCGGCGGAGCGGACGATGGCGGAGGCTAATGCCGTTATCGGGTACGAGAAGGCGGCGTATTACCCCACGCTGCCGCTGACCGGGAGCGGAGGGCTGGAGTCGTCGATGATCGGAACGCTGTTCTCGGTGCCGGCGCTGTTCTGGTCGGTGGGGGGCTCGGCGCAGGAGCTGATCTTCGACGGGGGACTGCGGAAGGCGACGGTGGCGCAGTACACGGCGCAGTTCAATGCGGACCTGGCGCTTTACAAGCAGACGGTTCTGACGGCGTTTCAGCAGGTGGAGGACTCGCTGGCGGGGGTACGGGTGGCGTCGGCGGAGGTGAGCCGGGAGCAGCAGGCGATCGACGCGGCGCAGCGCTATGTGAACCTGGAGACGGTGCGCTATCAGACGGGGATCGATCCCTACCTGGACGTGATTACGGCGCAATACACGCTGCTGACCAACCAGCAGATCCAGATGACGCTGCGGGTGAGCGAGCTGACGGCGGCGGTGGAGCTGATCCAGGCGCTGGGCGGGGGCTGGGATATGACGCAGCTGCCGAGCGCGGCGGCGGTGACGAGCAATGCGGCGGCGCAGCAGATGCAGCATAAGCCCTGAGCGGGCTGGCTGGAGCGGTTGATCGGTGACGGTTCATCGATTCAGGCGCGGTTTTCGGGTATGGTTACATTCGCCGGCGAGAGAGCTGCGGCTCTCGATTTCTGCGCGGGCGAGGACCTGAGATGACGAGCATTTCGCGGCGGGATGTGCTGCGTGCAGGGCTGGCGGTTACGGCGGGGAGCTGGGTTTCGGGCTCGGCGATGGCGATGGCAAGGGGGGCGCAGGCGGAGGCGCTGCGGGCCGCGGCCGCCGCTGATGAAGGGCCGAGGCAGCGGCTGTTGATGGACTTTGGGTGGAAGTTCACGTTTGGCAACCTGTGGGATCCGGCGAAGGACCTGGGCTTGGGGATGGGGCAGGGGGATTTTGCGAAGGCGGGGAGCTTCAAGTTCTGCGACTTGACGTTCGACGACTCGAAGTGGCGGGAACTGAACCTGCCGCATGACTGGGCGGTGGAGCTTCCGTTTGTGGATGACAAGCGGCTGGAAGGGCATGGATTCAAGCCGTTGGGGCGGGCGTATCCGGAGACCAGCGTGGGCTGGTACAGGAAGGTGTTTGAGCTGGCCGACGCGGACAAGGGCAGGCGGATCGCGGTTGAGTTTGACGGCGCGTTCCGCGGGGCGCTGGTGTTCTTCAACGGGTACTTCATGGGCCGCAACGATAACGGCTATTGTCCGTTTACGTTCGACGTGACGGACTATGCCAACTATGGCCAGAAGAACGTGCTGGTGGTGCGGATGGACGCCAGCTTTGGGGATGGCTGGTTTTATGAGGGGGCGGGGATCTACCGGCATGTGTGGCTAAGCAAGACGGCTGCGGTGCATGTGGGGCGGTGGGAGAGTTATGTCCGGTCTGAGGTGAAGGGCGGCGGGGCCGAGTTGAGCCTGGGGACGGTGGTGAAGAACCAGGGGCGAGCGGCTGGAGCTCCAGTGAAGGCTTTAGTGAAGTGGACAATCTTCGACGCGGAGGGCAGGAGCGTGGCGACGGCCGCCGCGCCGGGGCAGACGATTGCGGCCGATGGCGAGGCGACGTATACGGCGACGGCGAGGTTGGAGAAGCCCGCGCTTTGGTCGCCGGAGACGCCGGTGCTGTACAAGGCGATGGTGACGGTGGAGGTGGGCGGGGCGGTGGTGGATCAGGAGCAGGTGAGCTTCGGGGTGAGGACGGTGCGGTTCGATGTGAACAAGGGATTCTTTTTGAACGGGCAAGCGGTGAAGTTGAAGGGCACGTGCAATCACCAGGATCATGCGGGTGTAGGGGCGGCGCTGCCGGACAGGCTGCAGTGGTATCGGCTGGCGGTGCTGAAGGAGATGGGGTCGAACGCGGTGCGGACGTCGCACAATATGCCGACGCCGGAGTGGGTGGAGGCGTGCGACCGGATGGGCATGATGATGATGTGCGAGACGCGGCTGGCGGCGTCGACGGCGGAGGGGCTGGCGCAGTACGAGGTGATGGTGAAGCGCTACCGGAACTCGCCGGCGATCGTGATCTGGTCGATCGGGAACGAGGAGGGGCGGCTGCAGTCGGCGGCGGAGGGCGAGCGGGTGGCGGCGACGATGGTGGCGCGGTCGCACGAGCTGGACCCGACGCGGCTGTGCACGGAGGCGGTGAACAGCAGCTGGGGCAAGGGGCTTTCGCCGGCGCTGGATGTGGAGGGGTTCAACTATGCGCTGAAGGAGATCGACGGGTACCATGCGGCGCATCCTGCGCAGCCGATGGTGGGGACGGAGACGGCGAGCACGGTGGCGACGCGGGGCGTTTACACGACGGATACGCTGCGCAACTGGGTGAGCGCGTATGACCTGAACTATCCACCGTGGGCGGAGACGGCGGAGCAGTGGTGGAAGTTCTACGGGACGCGGGAGTACCTGGCGGGCGGGTTTGCGTGGACCGGCTTCGACTACCGCGGGGAGCCAACGCCGTATGGATGGCCGTCGATCAGCTCACAGTTCGGGATTGTGGACATGTGCGGGTTTCCCAAAGACGATTACTTCTACTACAAGGCATGGTGGGGCAAGGAGCCGGTGTTGCACCTGTTTCCGCACTGGAATTGGGAGCAGCGGCTAGGCGAGCCGGTGAGCGTCTGGGTGCACACGAACCTGGAAGAGGTGGAGCTCTTCTTGAATGGGAAGAGCCTGGGGAAGAAGAAGGTGGAGGCGCTGACGCACGTGGAGTGGAGCGTCGGGTATGAGCCCGGGACGCTGGAGGCGCGAGGCAGCCGGGGCGGCAAGGTGGTGATGACCGAGAAGCGGGAGACGACGGGCCCGGTGGCGGCGCTGCGGGTGACGGCGGACCGGGCGGAGATCGACGCGGATGGCGAAGATGTCGCGGTGCTGAAGGTGGAGGGCGTGGACGCGCAGGGGAGGGTGGTTCCGACGGCGGGAGACTTTGTGCGCTTCCGGGTGACGGGCGAGGGGAGCGTGATCGGGGTGGGGAACGGCGACCCGAACTGCCAGGAGCCGGACAAGGAGCCGGCGCGGAGCCTGTTCAACGGGCTGGCGCAGCTGATTGTGCAGGGCACGAAGCAGGCTGGGGAGATGGTGGTGGAGGCGCACACGCAGGGCAGGCTGCCGGCCGTGAGCGTGACGGTGAGGACGCGGAAGGTGGCGGCGAGGGCTTGTGTTTAGAGGGAGTTAGGTGGTGGCGGAAGGCGGGGACGACGACGCGGCTTGCCTTCGGGAAGGACAACTGAAGAGGTCAAGCCTGGGCGGTTTATTTTGTGACTTCGACGCCGCGCCAGAAGGCGATGTGGTGCTTGACGGAGCGGGCGGCGGGCTTGGGGTCGGGGTAGTACCAGGCGGCGTCGGGGTTCTCCTGGCCGTCCACCACGATGGTGTAGTAACGTGCCTGTCCCTTCCAGGGGCAACTCGACGTGGTGGAACTGGGCCGGAAAAACTCGCGGTTCACCGATTCTTCAGGGAAATAGATGTTGCCTTCCACGGTTTCGGTCGTTTCGCTCTCGGCCAGCAGCTGGCCATTCCACATCGCCTTCGCCATCTCGGTCAAACCTGCCATGTTGTCAACACCCCTCGTTCAGGAAGAAGCCCGCGCCCTCAACAACGTGCGCGGGGGAAGCTAGAAGCCTCTTTGCGGGGATTTCTCTGGCATTTGTAACAGAATCGAACTCAAAAGGAAAGCGGCTGCAGCTTGCCGGGGCAGGTTTGGCGGCCTAGCGAAGGTGCGCACTGGGGCGCATGGGGAGGGTGAAGTGGAAGGTGGCGCCCTGGCCGGGCGGGCTGGAGGCCCAGATTCTGCCGCCGTGCTGGGTGATGATGCTGCGGCAGATAGCGAGGCCGAGACCGGTGCCGCCCATGGCGCGGGAGTCGGAGGCGTCGACCTGCTGGAAGCGCTCGAAGACCTTGTCGAGTTTTGCGGCGGGGATGCCGCGGCCCTGGTCGCTGACGTTGAACTGGGCCTCGTTGACGCCGACGCGGTGGGCGGTGAGCAGGATCTGGCCGCCGGCCGGGGAGAACTTGATGGCGTTGGAGATGAGGTTTGAGAGCGCCTGCAGGATGCGGTCGGGGTCGGCCCAGACCTCGACGGCGTTGCCGAGGACGGTGAAGCGGAGGTTGGTTTTGAGGGCGGCGGCGTGCTGCAAGCCGACGGCTCGCTCGAGCAGCGTCTGAGCGCGGATCATGGCGGAGTGCAGCTCGGCGTTGCCGCTGGAGATGCGCTCGATGTCGAGGATGTCGTTGACCAGGCGGATGAGCCGGTCGGTGTTGCCGATGGCGATCTCGAGCATCTGCTGCATTTTTTCGGGGCGGGTGGCGAGGGCGCCTCCGGTGACGAGGCCGAGGGCCGCGCGCAGGCTGGTGAGCGGGGTACGCAGCTCGTGCGAGACGGTGGAGATGAACTCGTCCTTCATCTGGTCGAGGGCGCGACGCTCGGTGGTGTCAGTAAACGCGACGACCACGCCGACCGCGATGTCTTCGCCCTTCTCTGCCACGGCATCGATCTGGGGGCGGGCGACGTATTCGACGGGGAAGCTGGTGCCGTCCTTGCGCCAGAAGACCTCGTTCGAGACGCGCACAGTGTCGAGATTCTTGATGGTGGCGAGGATGGGGCTGTCGGCTTCGGAGTAGGCGGTGCCGTCGGCGCGGGTGTGCTGGATGACCTCGTGGAGCTTGCGCCCCAGCAGCTCCTCGGGTTTATAGCCGAGCATGGCGGCGGCGGCCTGGTTCATGACGGTGACGTTGCCGGCGAGGTCGACGCCGTAGATGCCGTCGCCGACCGCCTCGAGGATGGAGTTGGACTGGTGCATGAGGGCGCGCAGCTTTTCTTCCATGCGCACCTGCTCGGAGATGTCGATGCCGAAGCCGAGGACGTACGGCTTGCGGCCGGGCACCTCGATGAGCTTGTTGCGGAAGGCGATGACGCGCACGTCTCCGTCCTTGTGGCAGATGTGGAGCCGGCCCTGCGCCTCGCCTTTCTCGGCGATGCGACCGAGGTAGCGTGGGAGCACGGCGCGATGCTCCTGGGGCATGAACTCGGCCAGGTTGCGGCCCTGCATCTCCTCGACGGTCCAGCCGATGCTCTCGGCGCCGTGGGTGTTGACGGAGAGCAACTCGCCCTCGAGGTCGTGGGTGCAGACCATGCCGAGGGAGCCTTCGACGAGCTCGCGGTAGCGGGCTTCGCTCTCGCGCAGCGTGCCCTCGGCGCCGCGCTGCTGGGTGACGTCGATGCCGGTGGCGATGATGAAGGTGGTGTGGCCCTGGGCATCGACCAGCGCGGTGGCGGACCAGGCGATGCGGTGCAGGTCGCCGTTCCGGTCGCGCCAGTGATTTTCAAAGGTGGCGGGGAATTTGCCGCTGCGCAGGCGCTCGAAGTTCTCGATGGCGGCCGGCACATCGGCCGCGGGGATGAGCTTGTCCCAGAGGAAGCTGCCGGCGAGCGAGGAGAACTCATAGCCGGAGACCTCTTCGCAGGCGCGGTTGAAGCGGACGATGCGTCCCGCGGTGTCAAAGACAGCGACCAGGGCGCCGACGGTGTCGAGCACGGTGGAGACGAAGTTCCGCTCGACGCGCAGCTGGGTCTCAACGCGGTGACGCACGCGGCCGTCGCGCTCCATGAAACGGACGCGCTTGTTCAGCTCGAACCTGGCGACTACCTGGCGGCTAAGAGTGACAAGGGCGCGGCGCTGTTTTTCGGTGAGGGTGTGGGGGACGGAATCCTGCACGAAGAGGCAGCCGATCCGGGCACCGTCGGGGGTGATGAGCGGGACGCCGGCGTAGAAGCGGAAGGCGCGGCCGGCGATCATGATGCCGTCGGGACCGAAGTGCTCGTCGTAGCGCGCGTCGGGGATCTCGTAGATGCCCTCGCCCTGGACGGCCATTTCACAAGGCATGCGGCCGCGGGGGAGGCGCGCGGGACCGGGGCCGATGCGGGACTGGAAGTAAAGGCCATCCGGCGCGATGAGGGAGATGGCGGCCATGGGCGTGTTGCAGAGATCGGCGGCCAGCATGGTGATCTCTTCGATGGCAGGGTCGGGCGGCAGCGCCAGCACCTCGTATTGCTCGAGGGCGTTGGCGCGCTGCATCTCCTCTTTCGGCAGCGCCCTGGTCATCACGGAGGTCATCACAGTAGATCGTAGGATAGGACGCGGCAGTTGACTCTCCAACTTGTCGCCCGTTGTCTTCCACTTTAGTCGTAGTCGAGACCTAGACTTAGGTAACTGGTTTGGAGTTACTAAGGCTTGACTACTGGGGCTTGACTACGGAGCAGCAGTCGGATGGGGCAGGGGGTTCATCGGCGCTGGCGTCGAGCGCTACCTTCCATGTGCCATCAGGCAGCTTCTTCCAGATGGTGATGTAGCGGCCGGTTTTGATAACGGGCTCGCCCTTGGGGCCGGTGGCGCGACCCTCGTAGTGGCCCCAGGTGAAGCCCATGTCGCCGGAGGGGCCCATCTGCGCACCCTGAGCGAGCCAGGTGAGCTGGTACTCCCTAGGAGACCAGTTGGCGTCCTGCTCGATGGCGCCGCGGCCCATGACGACGGGCTTGCCGTTGCTGAGGGTGACGGCGTCCTCGGCGAACCAGGATGCGAAGGCCTTGCCGCCGCCTTCTGCGACCTCCTGGGCGAAGCGGCCCTCGAGTTCGAGCAGCTTGACGACTCCGGGGCTCAGCTCGGGAGGAGTGATGGGGATGAGGGTGAACGGGGACGAGGAGTTCGGTCCGGCAGCGGGGAGAACGCCGGGCAGGGTGGCGGGGGCGGTCGCCGGAGTGGTGGCCGGAGCGGTGGCCGGAGCCGTGGCGGTCGCGGGAGCAGCGGGCGGTGCTGCCTGACCGGATGCTGCGATGACCGGAGTCATGCCGAAACAATGAAGCAAAACGCCGAAACGCAACGCTCGAGACATGGGACGATGCTAGCAAAAAGGCCTTGGAGGGGCGACCTGGTGGCTTGGATCCGGCATGGCGCGAGTGTTTCGTGAGCTCTCAGTAAGAGCGAGCTATAAGCTGATGGCCTGGTGCAGAGTGGGTGGATGGGCTGCTCGCCTACCGTGGGGAGCAAAGTGCTCTAAACTAAACGTGTGGGTCATACCGCTACCTCCGAACGCGTCCTGCCGCATGCAGCCGAAGGGACGAAGACGGGCGTTGTGCCCGGAGCGTCGCTGCTTTCGGCGTACGCCACGCTCTTCAAGCCGCGGGTCTCGCTGATGGTGCTGATCACGGCGGCGGCGGGGCTTTACCTGGGGCGGCTGCGCTCGGGGGTGAGCCCGTTCGATCTGCAGTCGGGGGCGGCGCTGGTGGGCATTGCGCTGGTGACGTGCGGGTCGTCGGTGCTGAACCAGGCGCTGGAGCGCCGGTCGGACGGACGGATGCCGCGCACGGCACGGCGGCCGATGGTGACGGGGCAGATCGGCCTGGCGCATGGGCTGCTGCTGGGCTTCTTCTTCATCCTGGCGGGCACGGCGATCCTGGTGGCGGAGGCGAACCTGCTGACCGGCACGCTGACGCTGCTTACGGCGACGGGCTACGTGGCGATCTACACTCCGCTGAAGCGCATGACGTCGCTGAATACCTTTATTGGCGCGTTCCCGGGAGCGCTGCCGCCCCTGATTGGCTGGACGGCGGCGCGGGGTCTCATCGAGTGGCCGGCGGTGGCGCTGTTCGCCGTGCTGTTCGTGTGGCAGTTTCCTCATTTTATGGCGATCGGGTGGCTGTACCGGGACGACTATCGGCATGGCGGCATCAAGCTGGCGGCGACGCAGCAGCCGATTGCCTGGGCGGCGCGGTCGACTGTGGTGCAGGCGCTGTTCTACGCGGTGCTGATGGTGCCGGTAGCCCTGACGCCGACGTGGCTGGGCGTGACCGGCATGCCCTACGCGGTGGTGGCGACGCTGCTCTCGCTGGGGTACCTCTATTTCACCGTGCGTTTCGCGGCGATCCTGCGCGATCCGGCCTCTTCCGGCAACCGCACGCGGGCGCGCAACCTGCTCAAGGCGAGTGTCGTCTACCTCCCGCTGCTGCTGGGCGCCATGCTGCTGAACGCGCGCGGCCGCATTCTTTTTTAGTCAACGTCTAAAAACAAAATTTACGTGACCCTGGACCTAAACATGCCCGCCAACATTGCTTCACCCACCGACCTTCGCACCCCGCCTTCAGTGATCGTCACGATCCTGGCGGTGTCCGCCCTGGCCAGCGCCTTTATCTTCTGGCTGGTGTATGTTCACCCGCCGGTTGACGCCGCGAGCGCGAGCTTCAATTTCCTGCCGGCACTGAACGCGGTGCTGAACCTGGCTTCGGCGATCGCGCTCTACACGGGCTACCGATTTATCCGCGCGCGCCTGGTGCCGCTGCACCGCAACGCCATGTTCACGGCGTTTATGTTCTCGTCGGCGTTCCTGGTCAGCTATCTGGCGACTTACTTTCTGCATGGCGAGACGCGGCTGCCCATCGCGCATACGGGAGTGCTGTGGTACACGTATGCGTTCGTGCTGTTCGCTACGCACATTCCGCTGGCGATCGTGGCGCTGCCGCTGATCCTGATTACGTTCTTCCTCTCGCTGACGGGGCGGTTTCCGCAGCATCGGAGGCTCGCGCGCTGGACGTATCCGATCTGGCTTTATGTCTCGGTAAGCGGAGTGTTCGTTTACTTTATCCAAGCCGTAGTGCGGCGCTAGCGGATGCGCCCCGACACCCGCAAACTGCTGACGACCGGCACCGTGATCTTCCTGGCCGGGGTGGCCGCGGCGGTGCTGGCCGAGACGGTATTTGGCGGCGTTGGACGGCAAGGGCCGCATACCAACCTGGGCTGGCTGGCGCTGATGCTGGCCATGGGCTGCCTGCCTACGGGCTTCCTGACGCTGCTGCTGGCGTTTGCGAAACTCTCCAGCGACCGGCGCCGTTAGAGCGAAGGCTGGATCAGGCGGGCTGCCGGGTGGTGGCGGCCTTCTTTTTGCGATCGAGCAGCCAGAGCAGGTAGGCGAGCACGGCGAGGTTGATGAGGAGCAGGGCGACGCGGAAGATGGTGGCTTCGCGGAAGAGCTCAAAGCACTCCCAGGGAAGGAACAGGACGGTGAGGCTCAGGGTAAGGTACTCCGCCCAGACTTTTTCGAGCGTGAGGCCGATGCCTTCGATGAGCGCGAGGCCAGAGTAGGCGAAGGTGGCGAAGCCGATCTCGCGCATGTGGCGGGTATCGATGAGGTCTACCTTTTCCATGACGAGCGAGACGAGGTGGCCTTCGGGATCGCGGCGCAGGAGCATCGCGAGCTTCATGACTTCGTCGCCGAGATCCTTGTGCAGCAGGTGAAACGCACCGATGCCGAGGAGGAAGAAAAAGATGGACTTGGTCAGCTTGAAGAGTCCGATGAGCAGCAGGCCGCTATCGTGCGAGGACTTGCGCCACGCGTGCTCGGGCGCTGCCGTCTGTCGATGTTCCTGGATTGCCTGTCCGCTCATCGCTGTTCACTCAGTTGACGCGCGCTACACATCAATGTCAACGCGGCGGTCAAAGTGCGAAGTCAAGTTTGACACGCCGCAAGTTGAGCCTGAGAAGACAAGAAAGTGGCGGGTGGCCGAAGACCGTGGGCATCTGAACCTCATGTAGCAATCCACAGCAGCATGGGCCACGTAGATGAGATGGAACGCCTGAAGCCGGGCGAAGCAAAGAACAAGCAAGCAAAGGACGAACTACTTATGAAGATCAAGAACACGCTGCTCGCCACGACCGCCGCTGCCTTTCTCGCATTGACAACCCTTGGTGCAAGCGCCCAGACCGATCCAAAGGTGGGCGGCGCCGAGATGTATCCCACCAAGACTATCGTTGAGAACGCGGTAAATTCGCCGATCCACAAGACCCTGGTTGCGGCTGTGAAGGCTGCCGGCCTGGTCGACACGCTCAACTCCGCGGGCCCGTTCACTGTTTTTGCTCCGACCGATGCTGCGTTCGCCAAGCTGCCGGCGGGCACGGTGGACACGCTGGTGAAGCCTGAGAACAAGGCACAGCTGACGGCGATCCTGACCTACCATGTGGTTCCGGGCAAGATCACGTCGAAGGACCTGGACAAGATGATCAAGGATGGTGGCGGCAAGGCTACCGCGACCACGGTGAACGGCGAGACGCTGACCTTCACGGGTTCGGGCAAGCACATCATCATCACCGATGCGAAGGGCGGCACGGCCAAGGTTACGGTCGCCGATGTCATTCAGTCGAACGGCGTGATCCACGTGATCGACACCGTTCTGATGCCCTAGTCGGTTGCTCTCCCCAAGTAAGGGTGCCCTTCGCGGGCACCCTTCTTTTTGCTGCACGTTATAACTGAGAGTAGAGATGCATCACTTTTTCAGCTCCGAGCAGTGGCTGCCGTATCCGGTGGAAACGGTCTTCGCGTTTTTTGCGAATCCTGAGAACCTGCCGCGTCTGATGCCGCGCTGGCAGAAGGCGCGGATTGAGGAGGCGTCGTTCGCTCCGCCGCCGCCGCGGCCGGAGACGGGGTTTCCGACGAAGGGGATCGCGGCCGGCGCGGGGACGCGCATGACGATCAGCTTCCGGCCGTTCCCGCTGGCGCCGCTGCGCGTTCCGTGGGAGGCGGAGATCACAGAGTTCGCTTGGAACGATCACTTCTGCGATATCCAGCACCGCGGGCCGTTCGCGTATTGGCGGCACTGCCATCGCTTGCAGGCTGAGGCTCGCGAGGGCGCGGATGGCACACTGCTGCGGGATGAGGTGGAGTACGAGATGCGGCTGGGAGTGCTGGGCAAGGCCGCGCAGCGGATGTTTGCGGACTGGCAGTTCCGCAAGATGTTCGCGTATCGCCAAGAGCGGACGGCGGAGTTGCTGGGGATGATGGTGGGGCGGCCGCGGGCGTAGAGCAACAGGGAATTTGCTTTAGCGCACGGCCACGCTACGAAGTTCACGGGCTTCGGAGAGGAGCCGCAGGTGCTCGGCGCTCCTGGCCAGGGCGGCCTCGGCGGTGAGGCCGTACCTGGCGCGCAGAGCTTCGACCTTGCCATGCTCAATGAACTGGTCGGGCCAGCCAACTCGGACGACAGGTACGGTTATCTCGAGTTCATTGAGGGTTTCGAGCACCGCGGAGCCGAAGCCGCCGGCCAGCACGTGATCTTCAAGGGTGAAGATCAGGCCGCAGCGATGGCCGTAGAACGCAATGCAATCGCGGTCGACGGGCTTAGCGAAGCGGGGATCGATGAGGGCGACGCTGAAGCCCTGGGCTTCGAGCATGTCGGCGAGGCGCTCGCCTTCGGCCATCATGGCGCCGAGCGCGAAGATGGCGATGTCGCAGCCATCGGGGCAGGTATCGCGAAGGACCTCCGCCTTACCGATCTCGAGGGCGGTGGGGCGCGGCTTGACGATGGACGCCGGACCGGTGCCGCGAGGGTAGCGGATGGCCGCCGGGCCTTCGTGCAGCATGGCGGTGTACATCATGTCGGCGAGGGTGTCCTCGTCGCGCGGCACCATGTGGATGAGGTTGGGGATGCTGCGCAGGTAGCTGATGTCGAAGAGGCCGTGGTGGGTGGGACCGTCGTCGCCGCTGAGGCCGCCGCGATCCATGCAGAAGACGACGGGCAGGTTCTGCAGGCAGACGTCGTGCACGATCTGATCGAAGGCGCGCTGCAGGAAGGTGGAGTAGATAGCGCAGAAGGGCTTGTATCCCTTGATAGCCATGCCGGCGGCGAAGATGACAGCGTGCTCTTCGGCGATGCCGACGTCGAAGTAGCGCGAAGGATGCCGGGGACGGAAGAGATCGAGCGCGGTGCCGTTGGGCATGGCGGCGGTGATCGCTACGACCTTGTCGTTGCTGTCGGCGAGTTTGGAGAGAGTCTCGGCGAAGACTTCCGAGTAGGTCTGCTGTGCGGCGGGCTTGGTTTCGCCGGTCTCGGGATGGTAGGGGCCGAGGCCATGGAACTTTTTTTGCCCGTCGATGGCGGGCTGAAATCCACGTCCTTTTTGTGTGATGGCGTGAAGCACGACGGGCTTGTTCTGGGTCTTGAGGAACTTGAAGGTCTCGATGAGCAACGGGAGATTGTGCCCGTCGATGGGTCCGAAGTAGCTGAGGCCGAACTCCTCGAAGATGATGCCGCGGCCGACCAGGCCCTTGGCGGCTTCTTCCGCTTTGCGTGCGACGTGCCTGGCAGCCTTGCCGCCGAAGCGTTCGATAAGGCCGGCGGCTTTGTCATGCAGGCTGCTGTAGGTTGCGTTGGTGGCGATCTTGTGGAAGTACTCCGCGATGGCGCCGACGTTCTTGTCGATGGACCACTCGTTATCGTTGAGCACGATGATGAGGCGCTTGGTTTGCGAGGCGATGTTGTTCAGCGCTTCGAAGGAGATGCCGTTGGTGAAGGCGGCGTCGCCGGCGAGGGCGACGATGTGTTCCTTGCCGCCGGACATGTCGCGGCCTACGGCCATGCCCAGCGCGGCGCTGAGCGCGGTGCCAGCGTGTCCGGCGCCGTAGCTGTCGTGGTCGCTCTCGGTGCGCAGCATGAAGCCGTTGAGGCCGTCGGCCTGGCGGATGGTGTGGAAACGCTTCTCGCGGCCGGTGAGAAGTTTGTGCACGTAGGCCTGGTGGCTGACGTCGAAGATGAAGCTGTCAGCAGGCGTGTCGAAGACGTAGTGCATGGCGATGGTGAGTTCGACGACACCGAGATTGGGGCCGATGTGCCCGCCGGTTTTGGCGACGCTCTGGATGAGCCGTTCGCGTATCTCCGCGGCCAGTTGGGTAAGCTGAGGGATGGTGAGCCGCTTGACGTCAGCCGGCGAGTTGATGGACGCGAGGATATTGCTCATTCCGTTGGTAAAAACACCTAACCTTAAGTATACGACCGCCAAGCGCTTCCGCACGTGAGCGGAGGGTGTTGCAGGCAGCCGGCAGGCAATCTGGGTTTTTAGTCCGAGTTACTCTCTCATACCCTCGAGCACGACGACGCTGGGAGGTTCGACGCCGAATTCACCTTCCCAGCGTGCGAGGACGGCGCTGGCCAGGCAGTTGCCGACGACGTTGACCATGGTGCGCGCCATATCCATGAGCGCGTCGATGCCGAGGATGACGAAGATGGGTTCGGTGGGCAGACGGAAGGTTGCGGCGGTGGCGAGCAGCACGACGAGGGTGGCGCGGGGGACGCCGGCGACGCCCTTGCTGGTGAGGATGAGGGTGCCCATCATGAGCAGCTGTTCGCCCCAGGACAGGTGCACGCCGGCTGCCTGCGCGACGAAGATGCTGGAGAGCGCGAGGTAGAGGGTGGAGCCGTCGAGATTGAAGCTGTAGCCGGCGGGGATGACGAAGGCGACGATGCGGCGAGGTACGCCGAGGGCTTCCATGGCCTCCATGGCGCGGGGCAGGGCGGCCTCGCTGGTGGAGGTGGCGAAGGCGATGGTGGCGGGTTCGGCGACGGCCTGGAGGAAGCGAAGGACGGGCACGCGGGCGAGCAGGGCGACGGGCAGCAGGACGAGCAGACCGAAGGCGGCGAGGGCGGCGTAGAGGGTCAACAGCAGCTTGCCGAGATTGACCAGGACGCCGAGGCCCATGTGTCCGACGGTGAAGGCCATGGCGGCGCCGACGCCGATGGGAGCGAAATACATGACGACGTTGGTGAACTTGAACATGACTTCGCTGAGGCTCTCGCATAGGCGCATGACAGGAGCGCGTTTGGCTTCGCCGAGGGTGGCGAGGGCGATGCCGAAGAAGACGCCGAAGACCGCGACCTGGAGGATCTGGCCCTCGGCGATGGACTTGGCAATGTTCTCCGGGAAGATGTGGAGGAGGAAGTCGTCCCAGTGGGTGGGGGCGACCTTCTGCAGGGTTTCGGCAGCGCCGTTGGCCACGGGGATGGCGAGGCCGACGCCGGCCTTTGAGATGTTGATGGCGACGAGGCCAATGACGAGGGCGAGGGTGGTGAGTACCTCGAAGTAGACGATGCTCTTGACGCCCATGCGGCCGACGGACTTGAGGTCTCCGTGGCCGGCGATGCCGGTGATCAGGGTGGCGAGGATCAAGGGCGCGACGATGGTCTTGATGAGGCGAAGAAAGATGTCCGAGAAGACGCGGAGATTGACGGCGAAGGCGGGCGCGTCAAAGCCGACCTCGGCGCCGGCGACCATGGCGACGAAGATCCAGGGGGTGAGGGTGCGGCGCCGGGCGGCGAAGGCGGCGAAGAGCAGGATGGCGACGACCCGGAGCGTGATGGCGGCGTGGGCGTATCCAGCAGAGGTGTGCGGGAGCAGTGCGCCCAGGAGGAACAGGATGGCGGCTGCGCCGAGCAGCAGGCGTTCTGACTTGACTTTGGGCATTCGAGTGGAGGATAGCAGGGCGGGCGATGGAGAGGATGAGAGTGTGCGGCTATACGGTGTGGCGGCTGTGCGGTCTGGCGGGTGTGTGGTCTGACGGGTGTTTGGTCTGGCGGCTGTCGTTCGGCGGCAGGGAGGGGGGTAGGAGTAAGATCATCGCACTTCCGCAACCGCCTTCAGCACTGGAGAGACTTACTTTGCGCGTTCGATTCGCCGTACTTCCCGTTCTCATCGTTTCAGCTTCCACAGCGTTTGCCGCACCCGCGGCGAAGCCCCACCTGCTGCAGCGGCCGGCGCTGACGCAGACGCAGATCGTGTTCAACTATGCCGGAGATCTCTGGACGGTGGACCGCAACGGGGGCCGGGCGAGCCGCCTGACGGTGGGGATCGGGATTGAGACAGCGCCGGTGGTTTCGCCGGACGGGCAGACGGTGGCGTTCTCGGGCGAGTACGACGGCAATACGGACGTCTTCACCATTCCGGTCGCGGGCGGGGTGCCGAAGCGGGTGACGTATCATCCGGCGGCGGATGTGCCGGTGGCGTGGACGCCGGACGGTTCGCAGATCGTCTTCCGGTCGAACCGTGCGGCGGCGAGCCGCTACGTGCAGCTGTTCGAGGTGTCGCCGAAGGGTGGTGCGGCGAAGCTGCTGCCGCTGCCGCTGGCTTATCAGGGCCAGTTCTCGGCGGACGGCAGGTATCTGGCGTACTCGCCGCTGGCGCCGGCGTTCAGCTTCGATTACACCTCGTTCGTTTCGTGGGGGAACTATCACGGGGGGCGAGCAGGCACGATCAACGTGACGAACATGGCGGACCTGACGACGGTGACGATACCGCACGAGAAGACCTCGGACTGGTCGCCGGTGTGGCTGAACGGGAAGATCTACTTCCTCTCGGATCGCAAGGGCGCGACGGCGATCTTCTCGTACGATCCGGCGTCGAAGGCGGTGACGGAGGTGCTGCACAACAACGGCCCGGACCTGCACTCGCTGGCGGCGGGGCCAGGCGGGCTGGTGTACGACCAACTGGGCGAGATCTACCTGTTCGATCCGGCGACGTCGAAGTCGCACGTGGTGGCGATCGACGTGACGGCGGACCTGCCGGAGGTGCGGGAGCGGATTGAGACGGTGAGCACGCAGATTCTGCATGCGGGCATCTCGCCGACGGGGGTGCGGGCGGTGTTCGAGGCGCACGGCGAGATCCTGACGGTGCCCGCGAAGAAGGGCCCGACGCGCGATATTACGAACACGACCGGCGCGATGGAGCGGGAGCCGGCGTGGTCGCCGGATGGGCAATCGATCGCGTACTTCTCGGACGAGGGCGGGCTGTACGGGCTGTACATCTCGAACCAAACGTCGGAGGGCGCGGTGAAGAAGTATCCGCTGGCCGCGGAGCCGGCGTATTACTTCGCGCCGGCGTGGTCGCCGGACTCGAAGCTGATTACGTTCCCTGACAACCGGCTGAACCTGTGGATGCTGGACGCGGCGACGGGCAAGCTGACGCACGTGGGTGAGAACAACGTGTTTTCGGAGACGGATCGCGACTATGCGTGGTCGCCGGACTCGAAGTGGATCGCGTATACGCGGATCCTGAGCAATCATCTGCATGCGGTGTATCTCTTCTCCGTGGCTTCGGGGCAGAGCACGCAGGTGACAGACCAGATGGCGGACGCGCGCTATCCGGCGTTCGACAAGAACGGCAAAGACCTCTACTTCGCGGCGAGCACGAACTCGGCGGGGACTTCGTTCGGGCTGGACATGACGAGCGACCTGCTGCGGACGTCGCGCAACATCTACGCGGAGGTGCTGGCTGCGGACGGCGCGAGCCCGCTGGCGCCGGAGAGCGATGATGAGAAGACGCAGGCCGAGGCGCGGGAGCAGTCGCGCGATATGGGCGACGAGCCGGCGCGGCCGGGTGCAGGCGGGCAGGGTGCGGGCGGGGAGGGTGCGGACGCAGGCGGGGCACAGCGGAGACCTGGCCAGCCGGTGGTCCCGAACACGCGGCCGACGCGGGTGGATGTGGACGGCATTCAGCAACGGATTGTGGCGCTGCCGCTGCCGGCGCGCTCGTATGCGGACCTGCAGAGCGGGCGGGCGGGCGGATTCTTCTTTGTGGAACACGCGGAGGGCGGACGAGGTGCAGGCGGTGGGGGCGGCGCGACGTTGAAGCGCTTCTCGCTGGAGACGAAGCGGGCGGACACGATTGCGGAGCGGGTAGGCTTTTACCAGGTTTCGGCGAACGGCGAGAAGATCCTGATCGAGCAGAGCCGTGCGGGCGAAGAGGCGGAGGGCGGGGGCGGACCGCAGGGACGAGGCGCGGGGCGGACGTACTCGATCATCAATGCGGCGGTGGGCGCTGGCGGGGCAGCGCGGGCCGGCGGTGCGCCGGGCGGGGCGGCAGGTGCGGGAGGCGGGGCTGGTGGAGGGGCGGATGCGGCGGGCGGTCCGCTGAACCTGGCGGATATGCAGGTGCGTGTGAACCCGGCGGCGGAGTGGCAGCAGATGTACCACGAGGTGTGGCGGATCGAGCGAGCCTACTTCTACGATCCGCATTTTCACGGCGTGAATACGGAGGCCGAGGAGAGGCGGTTTGAGCCGTACGTGGCGTCGATCGCGTCGCGCACCGACTTGAACTACATCTTTCAGGAGATGCTGAGCGGGTTCTCTGTAGGGCATTTGCGCGGCAACGGCGGCGAGATTCCCGAGGCGCGGCGGGTGCCGGGCGGGCTGCTGGGGGCGGATTTCACGATCACCGAGAATCGCTACTGCATTGCGAAGCTGTATGACGGCGGTCACTGGAATCCGGCGGCGGCTGCGCCTTTGACACAGCCAGGGCTGAAGGTGAAGGTGGGCGACTGCATCCTGGCGATTGGCGGCAAGGAGGTGACCGCGGAGGAGGATATTCAGCGGCCGCTGGAGGGGACGGCGGGGCACGCGGTGACGATCCGGGTGGGCGCGGCGAGCGGCGCGGGCGGGCGGGATATCACGGTGATCCCGATCCGGAGCGAGGCGGAGCTGCGTAACATCGACTGGATCGAAGGCAACCAGAAGAAGGTGGATCAGCTCTCGGGCGGCAAGCTGGCGTACGTGTACCTGCCGGATACGGGCGAGGGCGGATTCACGAACTTCAACCGGTACTACTACGCGCAGCAGGATAAGCAGGGCGCGGTGATCGACGAGCGGTTCAACGCGGGCGGGCAGGTGGCGGACTACATCATCGAGGCGATGAAGCGGACGCTGTTGAGCTACTGGCAGCCGCGCTACGGGCAGATCGACCATACGCCGAACGCGTCGATCCTGGGTGCGAAGGTGATGATCACGAACGAGCTTTCCGGCTCGGGCGGGGATGCGATGCCCTACCTGTTCCGGCAGCAGAAGGTGGGGCCGCTGGTGGGCAAGCGGACGTGGGGCGGACTGGTGGGCATCGGGCAATATCCGGTGCTGATGGATGGCGGCACGGTGACGTCGCCGAGCTTTGGACAGTTCTCGCCGGCGGGGGAGTGGGATGTGGAGAACCGCGGCATCGAGCCGGATTTCGCGGTGGAGCAGGACCCGAAGGCGGTGAGCGAAGGCCATGATCCGCAACTGGAGAAGGCGGTGGCGCTGGCGCTGGATGACCTGGCGAAGCATCCTGTGCCGGAGCCGCATCGTCCGGCGTTCCCGAACTATCACAAGCAGTGAGGGGCGGGGAGAGCCAAGGGGGCTCGTGAGAGGACCTTAGGGGCTAAAGCCCATCGTCGGGGTGTTGGGAGAGACCCAAGGCTGAAGCCTTGGGCTACCTTTGGGCAAAGGCAGATGCAGGTCGTTCGACTGCGCGGCTGGGGCGCTGCGCGCGAGATGACGGGGTTGGGACGAGAAGGCATACCCCAGGGCGAAAGCCCCATTCTAGGCTGTGGCCTAGAGACCCAAGGCTGAAGCCTTGGGCTACCTTCAGGCAAAGGCAAAGGCAAAGGCAACAGCAAAGGCGGATGCAATGCAAAGGCAAAGACAGATGCAGGTCCTTCGACTGCGCGCCTGCGGCGCTGCGCTCAGGATGACAGGGTTGTGGGGATGGGAGTTGCGGGTCGTTCGAACTGCGCGGCTGGGGCGCTGCGCGCGAGATGACTGGGGTTGGGACGAGAAGGCATACCCCAGGGGCTAAAGCCCCATTCCTAGGCTGTGGTCTAGAGACCCAAGGCTGAAGCCTTGGGCTACCTTCAGGCAAAGGCAAAAGCAAAAAGCAAAAGCATAAGCAAAGCAAAGCAAAAGCAAAAGCAAAAGCAAAAGCAACAACAAGTTCCTTGCTTCGCTGCGGAATGACGGACGAGAAGGGAAGCAAGGCTGAAGCCTTGGGCTACCCTCAGGCAAAGGCAACAGCAACAGCAAAGGCAAGAGCAGATTCCGTAGCTTCGCTGCGGTGGCTATGGGTTGATGGCTACGTTGATGTAGAAGAGGTCGGTGGCGACATGGAATTCGGTGGGGGCCAGGGGGGTGGTGAAGGATTGCCAGGCGGTGGTGGGGTGGAGGGTCTGCCAGGGTGACGAGGCCTGATCGGCGGAGACTTGCACGGGCATGGCGAAGGCGGGTTCGCCGGCCCGCCATTTGTAGAGGACGGTGTGGGTGGTGGCGCCGGGGGTGTCGGGGAGCCAGGTGAGCTCGAGACAGGGGATGGCGGTGTGGCGCAGGTACTGGTTGAAGAAGGGGGTGAGGTCGAGGCGGGTGTTGGTGTTCCACCAGGCGATGACGTCTTCCGTGAGGATGTTGTGGTAGGCGAAGTGCTGGTAGAAGTCGTGCAGGAGGGTGAACCATTGGGGGTCGTTGGCGATGCCGTTGGCGGCGAGTGAGGAGCGGAGGGTGGCGATCATGAGGGCGGCTTTGAAGTACTGGTCGGAGGGCGGGTCGCCGGCGACGCCGCGCTCGGTGAGAATGGGGCGGTTGTTGTGGACCTTGGGGATGAGGCCGGCGAGGTAGCGGAGGGCGTCGGCGCGGCCGTAGTGAAATTCGACAAAGAGGGATTCGAGGTAGGTGGTCCAGCCCTCGTGGATCCACATGTCGGACTGGTCGGCAGCGGTGATGGAGTTGCCGAACCACTCGTGGCCGGACTCGTGGATGATGATGAAGTCGAAGCGCGGAGAGATGCCGGCGCCGGTCCAGTCGCGGTCGAGATAGCCGTTGTGGAAGCGGTTGCCGTAGGCGATGGCGGACTGATGCTCCATGCCGGCGTAGGGGACTTGGATGAGCTTGTAACCGTCGCGGACGAAGGGGTAGGGGCCGAGGAAGTGCTCGTAGGCGTCGAGCATGGCGCGGGCCTGGGGGAACTGGGCTTTGGCCTGTGCGAGGTCTTCGGGGAGGGCGTAGAAGTCGAGCGAGAGAGGCGGAGACCCGGGGTGTTCGCGGTTGGTGTAGGTGTCGGAGAAGTGGGCGTAGGCGCCGATGTTGAGGGCGACATCGTAGGCGTTGATGGGGTAAGAGACGTGGTAGTTCCACTGGATGTAGCCGGCCTGGTCTCCGCTGAGCGGAATGGCTGAGATGAAGCGGCCGTTGGAGATGTCGGTGAGGCCGGTGGGGACGGCGATGGAGATGTCCATGCCTTGCTGGGGCTCGTCGCGCCACTGGTCCTTGCAGGGCCAGAAGAGGGAGGCGCCGGTGTCCTGGACGCTGGCGCCGTCCTCCACTGCGGTGTAGATCCAGGGGCGTCCGGCGGGGTCGCGGGCGAAGGTGAAGCCGCCGAAGCGGCCGCGGGAGACGGGCGAGCCGTGATAGGCGACGGTGATCTCGATGGTTTCGCCGCGGCGGAGGGTGCGGGGGAAGTCGATGAAGAGGGCGCCGGAGTCGCGGAGGTAGGGGAGGGTCTGGGCGCCGAAGGTGATGCGGTCGATGGCGAGCGCGGGGGTGAGATCGAGCTGGATGCGGGTGGCGTCGGCGAGCATGTTGAAGCGGACGAGGTTGGAGCCGGCGATGGTCTCGGTGGCGGGGTCGACGCGGAGGGTGAGGTGGTAGTAGAGGAGGTCATTGTTGGCGCGCCAGGGGCCGTAGGCTCCGCGGAGGACCTGGGCGCGGGAGGGTGTGGGGGGCGGCGGGAGGGCGGGTTCGGCAGCGGCGGGGGAGGGGTTGGAGGTGGAGGTGGTGGCGGCCGGGGTTTTGGGGAGGGTCGTCTGGGCTAAGGTGGCGGGGGTGATGATCAGGAGCAGAAAGGCGAAACGTGCCATGAGGGATTTTAGCTTTGCTGCGGAGTCTGTATCTTGTAGTTACGAAGATGGACGTTTTCTTCACGTATAGGGGCAGGCGTTCGTCTGGAATAGTGATAAGGCGGCGACAAATCTCACGAAGCATGGCGGGAGCTTCCAGGAAGCCATCGAGGTCTTCAGCGATCCGCTGCAGTTGCTGTTCGATGCGAGTGTTCCGGGAGAGAGTCGGTTGGCGGCGATCGGCCTGAGCCGGGCGAGAAGTTTACTGTACGTGGTTCATCTGGAAGTGGAAGGGCAAAGGATTCGAATCGTGTCTGCACGCGACGCCACCAGAAGGGAGATAAGGGTCTATGAAGACGCTGAGTGAAAAAAGGCTTGCACGAAGACGGCTGGAGCGACCGAAAACGAGCGTCACGATCCGTTTGCCGGAAGACGTGGTGGAGGACCTTCGGGAGATGGCTCCGGTTCTGGGCTGGAGCAGCGCGGAGTCTCTGATCCGGGTGTACATCAGCGAGGGTATGCGGAGAGACGAATCGAGGCTTAATCAGCCGGAGATTGTAGGGCTGCTGGAGAGCCTCAGGCGGCATGGGGTCGACGAGAAGGTGATCGCGGAGGTAGTGTCGGAGACCCTGGCTCACAGAGCTCCGGAGGGAGCTGTTCGCGAGGATGAAGCAACTTTGACAGCCATGTAGCGGCTGAAAGGAAGATTCCCATGAACAGACGGCGTTTTGTGCAGGCGGGGATAGCGGCGGGAGTGGTGGCGGGCAGAGCGTGGGCGGCGCCGCTGGGCTTGCCGGCGGGCATCCAGCTATATGCGGTGAGGGAGCCGCTGGCGGCGGATGGGCCGGGCACGCTGAAGGCGCTGCGCGGCATCGGGTACCGGGAGGTGGAGACATACGACATGGACCGGTATGGGCCGGCGGAGCTGCGCAGGATGGTGTCGGATGCGGGGCTGGGGATGCCGAGCGCGCACCTGTCGTTCAAGATGGACAATGAGCTGGGGCCGGTGTTTGCGGCGGGCAACAAGTTGGGGGCGGAGTGGGCGGTGAGCTCGTATCTGCGCCAGTTGCAGGACCCCGGCCGAGCGAGCCTGGGCAACAGCAGCCTGGAGCAGCCGCCGCTGCCTCCGATGGGTCTGGATGGGTTCAAGCGGATGGCGGCGCGGATGAACGAGATCGGGCGCGGGGCGAGGGCGGCCGGGCTGAAGTATGCGTATCACAACCACAACTTCGAGTTTGAGGCGATGCCGGGCGGCGGGACAGGGTACGACGTGCTGCTGCGGGAGACGGATCATGAACTGGTGAAGTTTGAGGTGGACTGCGGCTGGATGGTGGCGGCGGGGGCGAGTCCGGTGGAGTACTTCAGGCGCTTTCCGGGGCGGTTCCGGATGCTGCACGTGAAGGACTTTCTACCGGGGCCGCGGACGATCGACCTGGTGGGCCCGGGAAGACCGAAGGGGACGGAGTTGGGGAAGGGCTTTATCGATTACGGACCGATCTTTGCGGCGGCGAAGGGGATCGGGATCGAGCATGCGTTTGCGGAGCAGGAGGCTCCGTATGTGCGGCCGCAGCTGGAGTCGGCCAAGGTGAGTTACGATTTTCTGCAGCGGTACGGTTAGGGGAGGTGCGGGATGGATGCGATGACGCCGGAAGAGCTGGGCGAGCCGGAGGTGCGGGAGGTCGCGGGGCTGCGGGTGGTGGGGCTCAGCGGAGAGTACACGATGGAGCAGACGGTGGAGATCCCGAAACAGTGGGGCCGGTTGAACGCGGCGCTGGATGAGAACGGATGGACGGGGGCGACCTATGCGGTGGTGTCCCGGACGACACCGATGCGGTACGTGAGTGGGGTGGAGGTGGGTAAGCTGAAGACTTTGCCGGACGACTGGGTGGAGGTGGAGGTGCCGGCGCAGCGATATGCGGTGTTTGCGCATAAGGGTGGGGTGGAGGTGATCCGGCGGGTGTGGATGGGGCTGGGGATGCACTGGATGGAGGCGCACAAGGGAGAGGTGGGCGACGGGCCGATGGTGGAGTACTACGCGGCGATGTTCGGGATGGGGGATGATCGGTTTGAGATATGGGTGCCGCTGAGGGGGTAAGGCGGTTGGGGGAAGAGCAAAGGCAGATGCAGGTCCTTGGACTCGGCTTCGCCTCGCTCAGGATGACAGGGGTGGGGAGGCGGAAAGGTGCGGCGGAAATGGCCGAACGGTTTGGGTGCGTTAGGTTCTTCGGGGTCCTTCGGCTGCGGCTTCGCCTCCGCTCAGGATGACGAGGGTGGGGGGCGTTCGGAGATGCAGGTCCTTCGACTCGGCTTCGCCTCGCTCAGGGGGTGGGGAGGCGGGATCCTGCGGCGGAACGGCCGAACGGTGTGGGTGCGTGAGGTTCTTCAGGGTCCTTCGGCTGCGGCTTCGCCTTCGCTCAGGATGACGAGGGTGGGGCGCGTTCGGAGATGCAGGTCCTTCGACTCGGCTTCGCCTCGCTCAGGATGACAGGGGTTAGTGCAGGGATCAGGAGGGTTGGTGGAGGATGCCCATCTGGATGTAGATGGGGTGCATGACGGCGCGGATTTGCTTGAGCTGGGCGGCGAACCAGGCGACGGCGACCAGGCAGCAGACGCCGGTGATGATGACGGTGTGAGGGGCGCCGAAGCGGTGGGCGAGGGCTCCGGTGAGCAGGCTGCCGAAGGGCGCCATGCCGATGAAGGCCATGGTGTAGAAGCTCATCACGCGGCCGCGCTTTTCTTCCGGGACGAGAGTCTGGATGACGGTGTTGGAGCCGGCCATGAGCTGCATCATGCCGGCGCCGCTGAGCAGCATGAGGGCGAGCGAGAGCCAGAGCGTGTGGGAGAAGCCGAAGATGACAAGGCAAACGGCGAAGAGGAGGCCGGCCAACGGGATGAGGGTGGTGAGGCCGCGGACGGACTTGCGGGCGGCCATGTTGAGCGCGGCGATGAGGGCTCCGACGCCGCTGGCGCCCATGAGGTAGCCGAGGGTGTGGGCCCCGCCATGCAGGACCTGCGAGGCGAAGATGGGCATGAGCACGAAGTAGGGCATGCCCATGAGGCTGATGATGGCGAAGAGTGTGAGGATGGCGCGGATGGGCGTGAAGGTGCGGACGTAGGTCCAGCCTTCGGCGAGCTGATGGAGGACGGAGGCGACCGCGGGGCGATGCACAAAAGGCGCGAGATGCATAAGGAGGAGCGAGGCGATGACGGCGAAGTAGCTGATGCCGTCGATGAGGAAGCAGGGACCTTCGCCGACGGCGGCGATGAGCAGGCCGGCGATGGCGGGGCCGAGCAGCCGGGCGATGTTGACCATGGAGGAGTTGATGGCGATGGCGTTGCCGAGATCGCGGCGGTCGTTGACCATCTCGATGACGAAGGTCTGGCGGGCGGGCATGTCGAAGGCGTTGATGAGGCCCTGGAAGGCGCTGAGGATGAGGACCTCAGTCATATTGATGGTGTGGGCGAAGATGAGCGCGGCCATGGCGAGGGATTGCAGGGCGAGCAGCGCCTGGGTCCAGACGAGCAGCTTGCGGCGGTCGAGGCGGTCGATCCAGACGCCGGCGAAGGGTGTGAAGAGGAAGGTGGGGATCTGGCCGACGAAGCCGACCAAGCCGAGCAGGAAGGCGGAGCCGGTGAGGCGGTAGACGAGCCAGCTGGTGGCGATGCGGGTCATCCAGGTGCCGATGAGGGAGATAGTCTGGCCGGCGAAGAAGAGACGGAAGTTGGGATGACGCAGGGCGCGCCAGGCATGGGAGAAGCGGCCGGTGGGTTCGGGGAGTGAGGGCAACGGGGGCTCCTGAATGATTGTAGCGGGCGGACGGGGCCAGGCAGGGGCAGGTGAGCGCAACGTGCGGGGCGAGAGTGCGTGCAACCGGATCGGGTTAGGGCGCTAGTTTGTGCGGGTGGTGAGATAGCGGGCGAGGGATTTGAGGGGCTCGGCGGCGGGGCCGAAGGGAGCGAGGGCGGCGAAGGCGTCGGCGATGAGCTGGTTGGCGGCGTGGAGGCTCTCGTCGATGCCGAAGACGGCGGGCCAGGTGGCTTTGTCGGAGGCGGTATCCTTGCCGGCGGTTTTGCCGAGCTGGGCGGAGTCCTGGGTCATGTCGAGGACGTCGTCCACGATCTGGAAGGCGAGGCCGGCGTTTTCGCCGAAGGTGCGGAGGCGGGGGATCTGGTCGGGCGAGGCGCCGGCGAAGATGCCGCCGGAGACGACGGAGACGGTGATGAGGGCGCCGGTTTTGGCGCGGTGAATGCGCTCCACGAGCTCGGCGGTTGGGGGGGCGCCTTCGGATTCGATGTCCATGACCTGGCCGCCGATCATGCCGGGCGGGAGGCCGCCGGGGAGGTCCTGGCCAACGCCGGTGGAGATGGCGGAGGAGACTTCGCGGAGGATGTCCACGGTGGATTGGGGAGGGCAGGCGAGGGCGGCGATGGTCTGGAATGCGAGGGTCTGGAGGGCGTCGCCGGCGAGGATGGCGGTGGCCTCGCCGAAGACGACGTGGCAGGTGGGCTGGCCGCGGCGGAGATCGTCGTTGTCGAGGGCCGGGAGGTCGTCGTGGATGAGGGAATAGGTGTGGAGCATCTCGAGGGCGGCGGCGAGCGGGGCGGCGGGTTCAAGGATGGAGTCGGAGCCGGCGACCATGCGGGCGGCTTCAAGCGCGAGGATGGGGCGGAGGCGCTTGCCGCCGGCGAAGGTGCTGTGGCGCATGGCGCGGTGGATGGAGTGCGGCGGGGTGTCGGCGTGAGGCAGGAGGCGTTCGAGCGCCTGGTCGGTGAGCGCGGCGCCGGATTTGAGGAGGTGCTGGACGTCCAGAGGCATCGTCTCTGGATGATAGAGGAGTTTGGGGGAGGGTGGGGAAGTGCTACGGGGCTTCGGAGGTCTGAGCGCGGGGGGGCGGTGGCGGTGCGGAGATGCAGGTGCTTCGGCTGCGGCTTCGCCTTCGCTCAGGATGACAGAGATCTGGTGTCGGGATGACAGAGTTTGGTGTCAGGATGACAGGGATTTGGTGGTGGGGCGGGGTGTGCGAGAGGCTGGGGCTGGAAATCGGTTCGAGGGGCGAGAAATTGCTTGCTCGATGAGGTGGTGGTGATTTTGAATTGGCTCACAGAAGATGCAGGCGAAAGACCGCATGGCCACTTGGGCGGCGGCAACGTGAATCCTGAGCAGTGATCGTTGTTGGTTCGTGAACGGAGAGGGCCTTGAGGGTACGGCACGGCATGGCTGGTACGACCCTGGGGTTCTGGCTGCGGCTTGGCCTGGTCGCTGCGCTGGGTGCGCTGTGCGCGCAGGCGCGGGCGGTGGAGACGACACTGGTGGCGGATGCGCATGTGAATGCGGCTCTGCCGGCGGTGAACAGTGGGGCAATTTCCAATGTGAACGTGGGCGGCGGCTATACGGGGCTGCTGCAGTTTGATTTAAGCCTGCTGCCGGTGGGGACGACGCCGGCACAGGTGTCGCGGGCGGTGCTGCGGCTGTATGCGAACCGGGTGGACACGGCGGGGCTGGTGAGCGTGGCGCCGATTACGAGCGCGTGGAGCGAGTATGGCGTGACCTTCCAGACCATGCCCTCCGTGGGAGCCGCGGCGCAGGTGTTTACGGTGGGGCAGGCGGGCGCGTTTGTGGCGGTGGATGTGACGGCTCTGGTGCAGGGTTGGGTGGGAGCGCCGGCGACGAACTTAGGGCTGGCGTTGACCGCGGGGACGGCGGTGGCGGAGTTTGACAGCAAGGAAAACGACCTGACGGCGCATGCGGCGACGCTGGATGTGGAGCTGGTGTCGCAGGGTCCGGCTGGAGTTGTGGGTCCGGCTGGGCCGCAGGGAGCTGCGGGTGTTGCCGGGCTGGGGGCTGGTCCGGCTGGGCCGCAGGGAGCTGCGGGTGTTGCCGGGCTGGCGGGTCCAGCGGGGGCGGCCGGGCCGCAGGGGACGGCGGGCGCGGCGGGGATCCAGGGTCCGCCGGGGGTGGCGGGAGCGGCTGGTCCGGCAGGGGCAAATGGGGCTCCGGGAACGCCGGGGCTGGTGTACCAGGGGGCGTACGCCTCGACGACGAACTATGCGCTGGGAGACGTGGTGCTGTGGCAGGGGTCGAGCTGGGCGTCGTTGATAGCGGGGAACCATGGCAACACGCCGAGCCTGAGCCCAGGGCAGTGGGGACTGCTGACGGCGCAGGGTCCGACGGGGCCGATGGGTGCGGCGGGAGCGCCGGGACCAACGGGAGCGACGGGGGCGTTAGGGCCGGTGGGACCTCCGGGCGAAAAGGGGGACCAGGGCGCGCAGGGGATCGCGGGGCAGGCCGGAGCGCAGGGGATCCCGGGACCGAAGGGCGACGCGGGATTGAGCGGACCGGCGGGACCGCAGGGGGTGCCGGGGCCGGTAGGACTGATGTTCCAGGGGAACTATCAGTCGGCGGTGAACTATGCGCTGGCCGATGGGGTGATGTGGCAGGGCGCGGGGTATGTGTCGCTGGTGGCAAACAACCATGGGAATACGCCGGATCAGAGTCCGGCGGAGTGGGCGCTGTTTGCGGCGGCCGGAGGGGCGGGAGCGACGGGCGCGGCCGGACCGGCGGGGGCGGTGGGACCGCAGGGACCGGTTGGGCCGCAGGGGCCAGGAGGAGTTCCAGGGGCGAACGGAGTGGCGGGGCCGGTGGGGCCGCCGGGGATCAACTACACGGGGAATTATGCCTCGACGGCGAACTACGCGGTGGCGGATGCGGTGAGTTATGGCGGCTCGACGTATGTTTCGCTGGTGGCGGGGAATCATGGAAATACGCCGGACTTTTCGCCTGTGGACTGGGCGGTGCTGGCGGCGCAGGGAGCGGCGGGCGCGGCCGGGCCGGCGGGAGCGCCGGGAGCGCCGGGGTTGCCGGGGGCAGCGGGTCCGGCCGGAGCGCCGGGGCCGCCGGTGGCGTTTGCCGGGGTGTGGTTGACAGGGACGGCTTACAACCTGGGGGATGCGGTGAGCTACCTGGGTGGGAGCTACATTGCGCTGGTAGCGAACTCGGGACGGCAGCCGGATGTTTCGCCGGTGTACTGGGGAGTGCTGGCCGCGGCGGGGTCTGCGGGTCCGGCGGGTCCGCAGGGTGCGACGGGGTTTGAAGGACCGACGGGCTTGCCGGGACCGATGGGGCCGGCAGGGCAAGCGGGACCGGCGGGCGCGACCGGGGTGGCAGGGCCGGTGGGGGCGCCTGGTCCGGCGGGGCCCGCGGGACCGCCCGGCGCGGCAGGGCCGGCGGGTGCGCCCGGGCTGGCTTACCGCGGGACGTACAGCTCGGTGGTGAACTACGCGATGAACGATGGGGTGGTGTTCCAGGGATCGAGCTGGATCTCGCTGGTGGGGTCGAATGCTGGGAATACCCCGGGGTTTTCGCCTGCGTTCTGGAGCCTGCTGTCGGCGGCGGGGTCGAACGGGGCGGATGGCGCGGCGGGGCCGGCGGGGGCGGCGGGACCGAGCGGGCCGACAGGAGCGGGCGCCACGGTGCAGGTGGGCATGGTGACGACCGGAGCCCCGGGAAGCGCGGCCGGGGTGGTAAACACGGGGACAGCGACGGCGGCGGTGCTGAACTTCACTATTCCGCAGGGAGCGACGGGGGCCGCGGGCGGTGGGGGCGGCGGTGGGGGCGGCGGGAGTACGACAGGGGTACCGTTCGTTTCGATGTACCACGCGGTTTCTTACAACGCTGCGTATTACTCGGTGAACAACACGAACCAGGCGGCGACGGAGACGGCGGCGGTGCTGACGTGGGTCCCGAATGGATGTACGGCGGCGTCGCTGACGGCTTACTCGCTGCAGGCGGCGACGATTACGGTGACGCTGCGAGTGGGCGCGGCGGGGTCGGGGATGGCGGATACGGCGTTGAGTTGCGCGGTGTCGAATGGAATGAGTTGCACGGCGACGGGGTCAGTGGCGGTGCCGGCGGGCGGGTTTCTGGATCTGGGGATCTATCACCCGGATTCGAATGCAGCGGGGGTTTGGACGGCGGTGAGTTGTAATTAGTGGGGCGACTTTGATGGGCCGGTGATGCAGGTCTGACTTGGAAATGCAGGTCTGACTCGGTGATGCAGGTCTGACTCGGAGATGCAGGTCTGACTTGGAAATGCAGGTCTTCGATCCGGCTTTGCTCTTGCTCAGAGTTGCGGGGGATTGGGAGGGAAGATGGAGGCGCGGAGCGCGACGGTAACTTCGCGGATGCGGGTGGCGTTTGGGATGGGATTGTCGAGGAGTTGCTCGAGGTCACGGGCGAGGCGGGTGCCCTCGGGGTAGCCGAAGGTGCCGAGTGAGCCGGCGAGTTTGTGGGCGGTGTCGCGGGCTTCGGCGGCGAGCGTGGAGGTGAGGTCTTGGGTGAGGGCTGCCGTGGCGGTCTGATCGAGGAGGGTGAGACGATCGAGGGTCTGGGGGAGGTTGCGGCGCCAGATGGCCGCGATGGCGCTGCGGGTGGTGTCTGCGGTGGAGTTGCTGGCGGGCGGCGATTGCGGGGCGACGGGCATGGGGTTGTTGGATAAGAGTAGTAAAATTTCGGGGTCCGTGGGATTTTTTCTGACGAGGTGAAGGGTGAAGGGATATTTTCTTGCGGCTGCGTGCCTGCTCGCTGCTACTTCCGGAGCGCGGGGCCAGGTTGTCGATGCTTCGGTGTGCGATGTGGCGAACCATCCGATGAAGTATGACGGGAAGATGGTGCGGGTGAAGGGCGTGGTACAGGCGGACTTCGATTCGTTCTTCATCAGGGGCGACTCGTGCAGTAGCGGGATATGGCTGAGCTATCCGACGGGGACGCGGTCGAAGTCGGGGCCGGCGACGGTGGTGACGCTGCAGCTGGCATCGAATGCGACGGGGACGCCGGGCAAGGAGCGACCGGCGGTGGCGCTGCAGCGCGATGCGGCGTTTGAGAACTTCGACAACCTGCTATCGGTGAAGGCCAAGACGCCGGGGATGTGCCTGGGATGCGTGAAGAACGACGTGATGGCGACGCTGACGGGGCGGATCGACGGTACCGAGGACGCGGGATTGAAGCGGGACAGCGCGGGCAAGATCACGGGGCTGGACGGGTTCGGCAATATGAATCTGTATAGCGTGCGGATGGTGCTGCAGTCGGTGGCGGATCCTACGGCGAAGGAGATCGATTTCTCGAAGGCGCCGAAGATCAAGGACGACAACCAGGGCGGGGGCGGCAAGGATTACGGCGCCGCGATCAAGAAGAGCGAAGAGGCTTTCGGGAAGACGACACCAACCGCGGCGCAGATGCAGCGGGCGCTCGATGCCTTTGGCGGGCCGGGTGTGGACAACGGCGTGACCGTGGCGTTTGACGGGCTGGCGAATGTGCCGCCGGGCGAAGGGACCAAGGGCGCAAAGGCGTCGGCGGATGGGCTGCTGCTGACGGTTCGGATCGACCAGGACAAGCTGAAGGGCGATGCGCTTGCGAGGGCGATTGCGCACCAGGGCGAGGAGGTTGCGGACCTGCGCGAGAGCCCGGCGCAGAGCTTCATGATGCTGGAGCAGAAGGCCTGGCAGACGACGCTGCTGGTGGTGCTGGGAGCGCGGCAGAAGTCGCTGACACTGCCGGGAGCGGTGGTGGTGTGGAGCGAAGAATGGCCGCAGGCGGAGCGCAACCAGGACGCGAGCGCGGCGCTGACCACCTACCTGACGGACCGGGAGCAGGCTCCGTAGGGCGGGGCCGAGCGGTGCGATGCTGACAGAGGATGATGTTCGGGAGGCGCTGCGGGCCTGTTATGACGGAGTGAGCCGGTTTGGCAAGGCAGTGAACGTCGTCGACCTGGGGATGGTGGAGGGAATTAAACTGACGGTGGATGCCGAGGCGCCCGGGGCGGGGGTGGAGGGAGTGCCGGTGCGGCAAGCGCTGCGGCTGAAGATGGTGGCCGTGAGTGAGGATGAAGATGCCAGGGCGATGCTCGAGGCGCAGATACGGAATCGGCTGGGGGGAGTTGAGGGGCTTTCGCGGATCGGGATCGAGTTTGCGGCGGGGGTGGTCTGGACGGAGGCGCGGATTACGCCGGAGGGGCGGCGGTTGCTGGGGCTGGATGCTAGGGTGTTTCCGATTTTGAATAACCGGAGATAGTGGCGGGGGATTGTGGGGAGTCTCCGGGAGAGCGGCGAGGCACGAGAATGGCGGATTGCTTGAGGGAAACGGCGAAAGACAGTAACGAAATACTAGATTCTTCGTCTTCGGCTCAGAATCTCGGAGATGCAGGTCCTTCGACTCGGCTTCGCCTCGCTCAGGATGACAAGCGGGGGGGAGCGCTCAGGATGAAGGGCGGTTGTGGTGGTTCTTAGATGCAGTCCTTCGACTCCGCTGCGCTCGGCTCAGGATGACAAGGATTGGTGTGGGTGGAGAGTAGATAAGGCAAGGCTCGGTACGCTTGGGGTGATTGGGCTTGGGTGTGGAGTAGATAAGGCAGGGCCCGGTACGCATGGGGTGGCGACGGGCGGCTTGAGGCGGCGATGGGGTCCTGGTGCGGCGATGGATGGGTGGGTGTGGCGACGGATGCGTGGCTGACGCAGTAGAGTTCAAGGATGGCGACGGGGAGACGTCCGAAGAAGAATGAGAAGGTCTTGACGATGGGCCGGCCGGTGAAGGCGGCGCCCGTGCATCCGTTCGACCGGGCGCATGGGACGGATACGGGTGGGCTGATTCCGCGTTCGGAGCTGGTGACGGGGCATGCGAACGATGAGCACATCACGGCTTACTACGCGGTCGCCCCGTCGATTTTGCATGGGCTAATCGAGATCTGGCTGCGAACGAAGCCGCGCTACGAGATTGATCAATACACGTTTCTGGACGTGGGCGCGGGCAAGGGGCGCGGGATGTTGATTGCGGCGATGCATCCGTTTCAAGAGGTGGTGGGGATTGAATTGAATCCCGGGCTGGCGGAGGTGGCGCAGAAGAACGCGCGGATAGTTGCGGAGAGCGCTGACGGCGGCGTTGAGGGGCCGCTGGCGCCAGTCCGGCTGGTGGAGGCGGATGCGCTGGAGGCTCCGCTGCCCTCGAATCCCACGCTGGCCTTTCTGTTCCATCCGTTCGAGGCGCCGGTGATGCGGCGGTTTGTGGCGCGGATAGAAGGACACTATGCGGAACGGCCTGGAGCGTTCGACCTGCTGTACGTGAACGCGGAGCATGCGGCGGTGCTGGACCGCAACCCTGCATTTGAGGGGCTGTTCCGAGGGCTGGTGCCGATGAGTGCGGAAGATCATCTCGCGGACCTGGCCGAAATTGCGGAACAGAAGGAGTATGGGTCTACGGGGGACGAGTTCTGCGCGATCTACCGGTTCGTTGGGAAGGGGCCGACGTAAGAGCGGGCGGTGCGGGCGAAAGACTACTTATCTGGCCAACCGGAGAGCGCAGCCGCGCGTCTGAACGATCCAGGCCCGCTTTCCAACTCTTCGAGGAAAAACTGACAATGGTTACGCCGAATCCTGTGCTGGTCCATGTAGTTATTGTGCTGATCGTCGTTGGCGTGCTGCTCGGACTGATTAACCGCTTTATTCCGATGGCGGGCAGCATCAAGTCGCTGTTGAATGGGGTGGTGTTGATCTGCGTTGTGGTGTGGCTGCTGCAGGTGTTTGGGATTATCGGTCCGATTGCGGGATTTACGTTCCGCTAGGCTGTCGGGCGAGAGCCTGTGGCGTTGACCGAATCGCCGCGGGAATACGTCATGGAGGCTATGCTGGCCTGCGGTGGAGGCTGGAGCAGGCAGGTGTTCAGGTCAGGCGATGAGCCTGGGCTACGATCGGCCAGGCGCGGCTGCCGAGGCCGCGTTCGGTGAGGAGTTCGTAGATCTTCGAGACCAGGGCGCCGGGGCCGTGCTCCTGGTTGACGATGGCGTCGGCGCCGGCATAGGGGCCGGAGTCGTGGCTATTCATCTTGACGACGATGGAGGCGGGGAGCTGGTGGCGGAGACGCTCGACCCACTGCTGGCGGGAGGGCTCGGGGAGGGTCTCGCAGACGACGATGACGTCAGCCTGGAGGTCGGGGCTGCCGTTGCCGGGGACCTCGGCTGTGGCGGTGCGCCAGAAGTGTTCGAGGATGGCGGCGCGCGCGTCGAGTTCGGCTTGCAGGGTTCCAATGAGCAGTACTCGCGCGGGCATTGACATATGGTGAGCGTAGCGGAAGCGGAAGGGCTGTGGGCGAAGGATTTCTATGGGGATTGCCCTCACGAAAAGGTTGTGGGTATGGTGTTTCTCTCACGATGGAAGGTGCTCCGAAGGTGGTAGCACGACGGGCATCGGCTTGGCTTGACAGACATCGCGAACGATCTTTTTACTTCTTGAGTAGAGATAGATGGCCTACGAAGAAGCGCGCTGCGCTGTTCATGAAGCGTTTCTTCATTTGAAGCGGCAATCTGGCTGGTAGTCTGGATGAGCGGGCAAGTCAAGGGACGGTCGAGTTCAGAGGCGAGCCGGATCGACGGAGATCAAGATAAAGATGCAAGAAGAACGCTTGACGCCAGGGCAAAGGTTTCGCCAGGCCGTGGCGGAGGAGAGACCACTTCAGGTCATAGGGGCTATTACTGCGTTTACGGCGCGGATGGCCGAGGCGACGGGGTTTCGCGCGCTTTACCTTTCGGGCGGCGGAGTGGCGGCGAACTCGCTGGGCATCCCGGACCTGGGGATCAGCACGATGGAGGATGTGCTGACGGACGCGGGCCGGATCACGGATGTGACGACGCTGCCGCTGCTGGTGGATATTGATACGGGTTGGGGCGGCGCGTTCAACATCGCCCGAACAATCCGCGCGATGGCCAAGGCGGGCGTGGCGGCGGTGCATATGGAAGACCAGGTGGGGACGAAGCGATGCGGTCATCGTCCAGGCAAGGAAGTGGTGGCTACGGGCGAGATGGCGGATCGGATCAAGGCTGCGGTGGACGCGCGGACGGATGCGAGCTTTGTGGTGATGGCGCGGACGGACGCACTGGCCGGTGAAGGTCTGGAGGCTACGCTGGCGCGGGTAGGGGCTTACGTGGAAGCCGGCGCGGACATGATCTTCGCGGAAGCGGTGACTGACTTGAAGGATTATGCGAAGTTCCGGGCGGCGGCGGGAGTTCCGATCCTGGCCAACATTACGGAGTTCGGGCAGACGCCGCTGTATACGAAAGAGGAGCTTGGGGCGGCGGGCGTGGACATCGTTCTTTACTGCTGCTCGGCGTACCGCGCGATGAACGCCGCGGCGCTGAAGGTGTACCAGACGATTCGAGCGGAAGGAACGCAGAGCAGTGCGGTGGGGATGATGCAGACCCGGGCCGAGCTGTACGAGTTTCTTGGATATCACGAGTACGAACAGAAGCTGGACAGGCTGTTTGCGCAAGCGAAGCAGAGCTGACAGGGAGCAAGAAGACCATGACTGAAACTCCGCCAGTAACAGAGCCCGTCGCGTTCAAGCCTAAGAAGTCAGTTGCGCTTTCCGGTACGCCGGCGGGTAATACTGCGCTATGCACGGTGGGGCGCAGCGGCAATGATCTGCATTATCGCGGGTACGACATCCTTGACCTGGCGACGGCTACCGAGTTCGAGGAGGTGGCGCATTTGCTGGTGCATGGGAGGCTGCCGAACCGGGCGGAGCTCGCTGCGTACAAGGCGAAGCTGAAGGCGCTGCGAGGCTTGCCGGCCGCGGTGAGGGCGGCGTTGGAGTGCCTTCCGGCGGCGTCGCACCCGATGGATGTGATGCGAACGGGCGTGTCCGTGCTGGGCTGCGTGCTGCCGGAGAAGGACGATCACAGCGTGGCGGGAGCGCGGGATATCGCGGATCACCTGCTCGCCTCGTTGAGTTCGATGCTGCTGTACTGGTACCACTTCGCGACGCATGGGCGGCGCATCGAGGTAGAGACGGAGGATGACTCCATTGCGGCGCACTTTCTTCATCTGCTGCATGGCGATGATCCCTCGGCGGAGTGGGTGCGCGCGATGCAGACCAGCCTGAATCTCTATGCGGAGCATGAGTTTAACGCGTCGACGTTTACGGGGCGGGTGATTGCGGGCACGGGATCGGACCTGTACTCGTGCATTGCGGGGGCGATCGGGGCGCTGCGAGGGCCGAAGCATGGCGGAGCGAACGAGGTCGCGCTGGACATACAGAAGCGCTATGAAAACGCGGACGCGGCTGAGGAGGATATCCGGCGGCGGGTTGCGGCTAAGGAAGTGATTATCGGCTTCGGACACCCGGTGTATACGATCTCCGATCCGCGCAACAAGGTGATCAAGGAGGTGGCGCGGGAGCTCTCCGAGCAGGCGGGCAGCATGGGCTTGTTCGAGATTGCGGAACGCCTGGAATCGGTGATGTGGGAGACGAAGAAGATGTTTCCGAATCTTGACTGGTTCAGCGCGGTGAGCTACCACATGATGCGTGTGCCGACGGCGATGTTTACGCCGCTGTTTGTGATTGCGCGCACGGCGGGGTGGAGCGCGCACGTGATCGAGCAGAGGCTGGATGGCAAGATCATACGTCCGGCGGCGAACTACACGGGACCCGATAACCTCGCGTTTGTGCCGATCGCGGAACGCAAGTAGCAGGATTGAGGAGCGAACACATTGTCCGGACACATCACGACGCAACACCAGGAGTATGACAAGGTACTGGTCGACATTGTCGAGTACGTAGAGTCGTATGAGATTGGCAGCGAACTGGCGTATGAGACGGCGCGCCACTGCCTGATCGATACGCTGGGTTGCGGGCTGGAGGCGCTGGAGTATCCGGCCTGCACGAAGCTGCTGGGGCCGGTGGTCCAGGGTACGGTGGTGCCGAACGGAGCGAAGGTACCGGGGACGCAGTTTCAGCTGGATCCGGTGCAGGCGGCGTTCAACATCGGGGCGATGATCCGCTGGCTGGATTTCAACGACACGTGGCTGGCGGCGGAGTGGGGCCATCCGTCGGATAACCTGGGCGGCATCCTAGCGGTGGCGGACTGGCTTTCGCGGACGGCGGTGGCTTCGGGCAAGGCTCCGCTGACGATGCGGCAGGTGCTGACGGCGATGATCAAGGCGCACGAGATCCAGGGCTGCATTGCGCTGGAGAACTCGTTCAACCGCGTGGGGCTGGATCACGTGGTGCTAGTGAAGGTGGCGTCGACAGCGGTGGTTGCGCAGCTGCTGGGGCTGACGCGCGAGGAGAGTCTTGCGGCGGTGTCGCTGGCGTGGGTGGATGGGCAGAGCCTGCGGACGTATCGCCATGCCCCGAATACGGGCTCACGCAAGAGCTGGGCAGCGGGCGATGCGACCAGCCGGGCGGTGCGGCTGGCGCTGATGGCGAAGACGGGCGAGATGGGCTACCCGAGCGTGCTGACGGCGAAGATCTGGGGCTTCTACGATGTGAGCTTTCGCGGCAACGAGTTCAAGTTCCAGCGGGCCTATGGTTCGTACGTGATGGAGAATGTGCTGTTCAAGATCAGTTTTCCGGCGGAGTTCCACTCGCAGACCGCAGTGGAAGCGGCGGTGACGCTTTACGGCCGGCTGCAGCTGATGGGCAAGACCGCACTGGATATCCGGCGGATCACGATCCGGACGCATGAGGCGTGTATCCGGATTATTGACAAGAAGGGGCCACTGAATAACCCGGCGGATCGCGATCACTGCATCCAGTACATGATTGCGGTGCCCTTGATCTTCGGGCGGCTGACGGCTGCGGACTACGAGGATGCAGTGGCGGCCGATCCGCGCATCGACGCGCTGCGCAGCCGCATGGAGACGGAAGAAGTTGCGCAGTTCACGCTGGACTACCACGATCCGGAGAAGCGGTCGATTGCGAATGGATTGTCTGTCGAGCTGGACGATGGCACGGTGCTGGAAGAGACGGTAGAGTATCCGATCGGGCACCGGCGGCGGCGGGCCGACGGTATACCGCTGCTGGAGGCGAAGTTCCGGACGAACCTGGCACGACGGTTCCCGGCGAAACAACAGGCGAGGATTGTCGAAGCGGTGCTCGATCGGGGTGCGCTGGAGGCGATGCCCGTGCATGAGTTTGTGGATCTGTTCGTGATTTAGAGGCAGGTAGATGCGGGTCGTTTGAGTACGCTGCGCTTCGCTTGAGTACGCTGCGCTTCGCTCGACCGGGCTGCGCTTCGCTCAGGACGGCAGTTCAGGTTGCTACAAGGGCTTCGTGTCGATGCCGACGATGGGGCCGGTTCCTGACTGCTGCGCAAAGATGACCAGGTGGTGTTTTTCGCCGGGTATGAAGGATGGCGGAAGGGGCAAGGTCGTCGTCTCTTCTTCGGTCGCCTTCAACTTCCCGAGAGGCGCCAGGGCACGAGCGACGGAGACGTGGACGAGCTGGCGGCCAGAGTTTTCACCGCGCGAGACGTTGGAGCGATCCACATCGTCGGCGAGGACCGCGATGAGGTCGAAGGAACCTCTCGCGGGCAGGCCGGCTGCGGAGTAGGTGAAGGTCAAGGTCTTATCCGCGACGTGCAAGGCGATGATGTGGAGCGCAATCTGCTTGCGCTGGGCTTCCGCAGTGAAGGCTGCGTTCAAGGCGCGGCGATCGCCACCGACGAACTGCTCGCGGCCGTTGACGACCATCTGCGGCGTGTAGACGGAGTCCAGGCCGAGGCGGGAGCTGTAGTCGCTCTGGCGCGATGTGTATTGGTCGGAGGAGAAGGGATCTTTCCAGCCAAGACCGTTCCAGTAGCTGACGTGTTCGCTGAGGCCGACGATGAGTTGGCCGGCGGGTGTGGTGTGACCGCTGACCTGGCGGAGAAGTTCGTCGGCGGGCGGGCAGCTGGAGCAACCTTCGGAGGTGAAGAGTTCGACGAGGACTGCCTGGCTCTGAGCAGGAGGCGCGGGTGGGGTCTGGGCCGAGGCGCATAGCGCAAGGAAGATCGACAGAGCGGTTGCGGCCGGCAGCGGGCGTGCGATGCGGGTGAGGTGTTGAGAGGGCGGTTGGACCGCGGATGGTGAAGGCATGAGTGCTCCGAGGTGATGCGGATTCTGATGTCGCCGACGCCAGGGTTGATTGGACTTTGCTGCTCTTCCACACCTGCGCCAGGCTCCGTCAATTGAGGGTTAGTCAAAGGCCCGCGTACCAGTCGTAGCCCAGCTTGGTCCAGTAATCGTCGGGCTTGTCGTTGGTATAGGCGATGAGCCCGATGCGTTTGATCTGCTTGTAACCGTATTTTGTGGGCAGGTGAAGACGGAGCGGCGCGCCGTGTGGCTGGGTGAGGGGCGCACCCATCATTTCGTTGACCAGCAGCGCCTGCGGATGGCGCAGGGCATGAAGGTCGTAGCCGGTGTAGTAGTCGCCGTCGGGGGTTTCCATGTAGACGTAGCGAGGTTCCTTGCCGTCGATGAGCTGGGGCGGGAAGCGCTCGATGAAGTCAGCCATGCGTACGCCGGCCCAATGCACGTACTGGCTCCAGCCTTCGATGCACTTGAATTGGGTGACGAACTCCTGACGGGGCAGGTGGACGATGTCGTCGAGCGTGAGCAGCAGGCCGGGCGTTCCGGGCGGCAGGGTCGAGTCGCTCTCGCCGGCTTCCTCCCGGCCCCTTGGCATGCGGGCGGTATGGTTCTCATCTTCCTGCGCCTTGGCCAACCTGGATTCGGGCGCCATCTTTTGCGCGGTAAGGGTGTTCGGGTCGACCTTGGTGTCGTGGCCCTGGTCTTCGCCGGAAGCGGCGGCCTTGTAGCGGTACTCCCATGCAGTGACGTCGCTGACGAAGCGCGGGTGGGCCTCGGCATGCTGTGCGCCTACGAGTTGCAGACGCCAGGAGTCGGGGATGAGGTCCATCTTGAGGCCGAAGATGCCGTTGACGCGGAGGTTTTCGGCGCGAGAGAGAGGATAGGTGGGTGCGAGGACATGCTCCTGAAAGAGGCCGCGCGAGATGGCCGCGTTGGTGAGATAGGACTCTTCGAGAGGTTTGGGCTGCATGTTCTCGTGCGGCCCGACGTCGAGATAGTGGTAGAAGCCGTAGGCAGCGGCAGAGGCACCGGCGGCGACGAGGAAGGATCGACGGGTGTGGCGGCGGGAGGCGGCAAGCACCTGGCCGTCGGAGAGGCTAGGCTGGCCTGCGCTCTTGGGTTGATGCTCCATGCGGTCGCTCATCGCCACTCCCTGCGCTCGGCTGCGATGGATGGCGCGTGCAGCGGTTGAATCTCCTGGCCGCTGACCATGGAGCGGAAGTTATTCCAGCCGGCGAGCACGACCTGGATGACGTGGATGGCGAAGAAGCCGAGGAAGGCGATGGTGAGCCAGAAGTGGAGCCAGCGGGCCATCTCGTAGCCGCCGAGAAGGCTGGTAAGCCAGTGAGCGGAGGTTGGCTTATAGATCGCGAGGCCGGTAAGAAGCATGCCCGCGCCCATGACGATAACGGACGTGTAGGCGATGCGTTGTGCGCCGTTGTACTTGGTTTGTGGCGGCAGACCCTTGCGCAGGTGGAGGTCGACCAAAGTGACCTGGATGGCGTCGCGGAGGCTGCGCCGCTGGGGGAGGAGGAAGCGCCACTCACCGGAGAGCCAGGTGTACAAGACGTAGGCAACGCCGTTGATGGCGAAGAACCACATGAAGAAAAAGTGATACCCGAGGCCCTGGGTGACGTGGTAGGGCACACGCAGCCAGCGGTAGAACCAGTCTGGAAAGAGACGGAAGAGGGTGACATGCCCGAGGCCGATGCGGTAGACGCGGTGCGCGTGCTGGTAGGCGTTGTCGGAGTCGTTCCAGTAGATCAAGAGGCCGCTCCAGATCATGGTGAACAGGACCGGGAAGTTGATCCAATGCATCCATCGGAGGGCCAGCGGGTGTTTGAGCTCCAGGCGGATGGTGGGCTCAGCGTGCGAATGTTCCAGCGCGTGCGGTTCTTGAGGATTGCTCATTCATCCCCCCTGATGGATAGATCGAGTGTTCGCATCCGTAAGATAGGTGAGTCTCTTAAAGGTGACAGAAAAGTTCAGGGAGCTCAGGCGGTGCAAGTCGTCACTTTCGGAGCGCGAGTGAGTCAGATGGCTGGCGACCATCAGGATAGATGAAGGACGACGGTTCGGTGGTTTTTGCCGAGCCGGATTGTAGAACCACGACTTACCGATGACGACTACCAGCAGGAGCAGGGAAGAAGAAAGCGAACTGATTCGTCTGATCTGCTCAGGCGAAAGAGAGCACTTCTACGCGCTGATCCAACCTTACCAGCGAGCAGTGTATGCGACCGCGTTCAGCCTGCTGGGCAACAATGCGGACGCGGAAGATGTGGCGCAGGAGGTCTTCCTGAAGGCGCTGCGCAACCTGGAGAGTTTTCGGGGTGAAGCGAAGTTCAGCACGTGGCTGGTGCAGATTGCGTTCAACGAATCGCGAATGGCGCTGCGCCGCAGCCGTCGAAGCCAGTACCAGTCGCTGGATGCGGGGCGTGAGAACGAAGAAGGCGACTACGTTCCCCGCGATTTCGCCGACTGGCGCGAGATTCCGAGTGAGGCGCTGGACCGCAAGGAGCTGCGCGAGGCGCTGGTGAAAGCCGTGGGAGCGCTGAGGCGCATCTACCGAGAGGTGCTGATATTGCGCGACATGCGACAGATGAGTGTGCGTGAGACGGCTGAACTTCTTGGAGTTTCGCCGGAAGTGGTGAAGACGAGGCTGCTGCGCGCGAGGCTTCAGCTGCGGGACGCGCTGGCGCCAGGGTACGACGGCGGCTGGACGCACGAGACGAGGCAGTACAAGAAGGTGCGGCCGTGGTGATGGGAGGAAGTGATATGACGACGATCATCGAGATGACGTGTCTTGAGGCCTGGCAGCAGGTGTCGGAGTTTGTGGATCAGACGCTGGATGCAGAGATGCAGCAGCGGATGGAATTGCACCTGAAGCACTGCGCACACTGCACGGCGGTCTGCGATGGAGTGCGCAACACGGTGCAGCTTGCGGCGGATGACCGGATCTACGATCTGCCGCCCGGCTTCGGCGATCGCATGGTTCATCGGTTCTGGGTGGAGTTCGGGGTGCGATAGCCGGGAAGTTTCTCGGGGTCGTACACGCCGTCCCTGAGAGCCTGGAGCATATCGTCGAGCAGGAGCGATCTGTGGTCCGCGTTGTCGATGAAGAGGGCGATGGCCCAGGTGCCGTCTGGACGTTTCTTCCAGAGTTCGACGTAGCGGTTGCGCACCAGGTTGACGGACCCATCCTGCCGGGAGTGCAGGGTGAACTGATGCCATCCATAATCGAGCGCGGTGTCACCGAAGAGAGTGACGGAGATCATGACGGGCACGAACTCGACGTGGAAGCGGGTGAAGAGCCGCGTCAGCCGCTCCCGTAGGACGACGAGCGACTCGCCGGCACCGAAACTGGGCAGGCCGTCGGACAGGTAGGTGAATCCGTCGAGATAGGCGGAGAGAACGCGCTCGACGTCGCCGGTGTTGTAGCCTTCGCGGATCTCGGTTTTTGCCACGTTGATGGCGTAGTGGTCGTCCACGGTTCACCTCGAAGAGCGCTGCAGCGATTGCCTCAGGACCCGGGACCGAACAGATGCTGGATGAGGACTCACGCAGGGTGAGTTCAATCAGCCGAGGGTGCAAAGGATCGGGGTATGGTCTGACGGCTTGGGCAGGGATCTGGGTCCCTTGTCGATCTCGCAGCTCTGGAGGCGAGTGGCGAGATCGGGCGAAAGCAGGAAGTGGTCGATGCGGATGCCGCGGTTGTGCTCGAAGGCCTGGCGGAAGTAGTCCCAGTAGGTGAACTGCCCGGGTTCGTTGGGGTGGAGCGAGCGGAATGCATCGACGTAACCAAGTTCGAGGAGCGCGCGATACCGTGCTCTCGGTTCGGGCTGGAAGAGGGCGTCGCGGATCCAGGAGGCGGGCTTGTGGCAGTCGATGTCCTCGGGGATGACGTTGAAGTCGCCGCCGACCAGGGTGGGCGTAGAGCCGTTTTTCCAGGCGCTCATGCTGACGAGGAGTCGATCCATCCAGGAGAGCTTGTAGTCGAATTTGCCGGTTCCGGTGGGGTTTCCGTTGGGGAGGTAGATGTTGACGATACGGATGCCGTCGATCATGACTTCGAGATAGCGGGAGTGGCTGTCTGCTTCATCTCCGGGGAGAGTGGACGTGACGGCCTGCACGGGATGGCGGGAGAGGATGGCGACGCCGTTGTAGGCCTTCTGGGTGACGGCGACGCTCTGGTAGCCGGCGTGCTCGAAGATGGCAGCAGGGAAGTCGGTGCCCTTCAGCTCCTGAAGCAGGAGGACATCGGGGCGGCGCTGCTCGAGCCACGTAAGGACATGTTGCAGTCGTGCATTGATGGAATTGACGTTCCAGCTGGCGATGACGATGGGGGTGCTCCTTTTCTCCAAATTAAGGCCTCAGGCCTGGGCACGCTGTGGAGCAGGCGCGCCGGCGCCCATGAGGATGAGCGCGCGTTGGGCAAAGGGTGAATACGCGAGCAGCGCCGTACAGGAGAGCGCGAGGCCGTAGTTGATGTGGTGCAGCAGCAGAAAGGGTGAGAGGGCCCAAAGCTCATCGAAGGGCAGAAGGTAAGGCCAGATGCTGAGCAGCTTCTCCCTGACCCCAGGCGCATGGAAGAGGACGGCGCAGAGGAGAAAGGCGCGGACGGGAATGAGGAGGGCGGCGGTGACGACCAGGACGGTAAAGGCCTCGGCCGGCCTGGGAAGCGCGGCGAAGAGATCGCCTACCTCGGGAAGGTTAGAGAGCGCGCCAACGTAGAAGGCGGCGTACATGATCTGCAGCAGGATGAAGAGCGTCTGCACGGTGTGGTGAGGGGTTGGGGGCAGGTCGCGCGGGGTGGCGAGGAAACGGCTGACCAGCTCAGGCTCCGGCTCCGGAGGGGCGGGCAGGTGGTGGAGTTCGGGCGCCGGGTACGACAGTGCGGGGGAGGCGGAGGCGGCGTTATCGGCGATGCGTTCGACGGAGGCCAGGAAGCGATAACCGCGACGGGCGAGGGTCTCGATGAAGCGAGGGCTGCCGGCTTTATCGCCGAGCGCTTCGCGGAGCCGGTTTACGGCTGAGTTGACTCCGTGCTCGTAGTCGACGAAGGTTCCGTCGGGCCAAAGCTCGCAGGAGATCTCTTCGCGGCTGAGCACCTGGCCGGGGCGCTCCAGCAGCATGAGGAGCACTTGAAAGGGCTGGACGTTCAGCTTGATGCGGATGCCCTGCTTGCGAAGCTCGCCGGTGGCGGAGTTGGCTTCGAAGACTCCGAAGCGGTAGCGCGCGGCCTGGCGTAGGTTCGAGTCTCCCATATCCACCAACAGTGTATCGAACGGCAGCGGCGTCGGAGCGCAGCGGCGCGGAGATGGAGAACTCCGGGCAGGACCAGTGATATGAACGAGTTGCGCCGTGAGGAACAAATGCCTGCGGGTGAGGTTCCTTGCATTGCCTCAGGGGTAGCAGACTGGCAGGCTGCGGACATGAAAGTTCATGGCCATTGGCAGTACAGAGGATTGAGCGTGCTGGCGGGGTTTCTGATCTCACTTGCGCTCTCGAAGCGGGCGCTGGCGGAGCCTCCGGCGGAGGCAGTCCGGGCGTTTGACGCGTATGTGACGACAGTCGAGGCGCGCCTGGGCCGGCAACATCAGACCCCGGGTTCGCGCTTGTGCGGGCTGGGAAGCGGCTCGGCGGCTGAAGGGCGGTTGCGTCACGGAGAGTTGAGTATCGAAGCAGTTGGTTCGGCGGCGAGTGTCGGCGCGCCAGGAGCGCTGCTGCGGCACTGGCGAGGCAGCGCGTTTGCGCCGGGAGCGAGGGCGTCGGACCTGGAGCATCTGCTGCGCGACTTCAACGGCTACCCCAAGCACTTCTACCCGCAGGTGCTGCAGGCAAGAGTGCTGAGCGGAAGTGGAGACCATCTGCTGGCGTTCATGCGCGTGCGGCAGAAGCACGTGCTGACGGTGGTGATGGATGCGACCTACGATGTGACGTTTGGCGGGGCTGCGGATGGGGCCGGATACAGCGCGTCGCGGAGCACGCAGATTTACGAGATCGACGGGGCGGGCAGCAGCCGCGAACGGTCGCTGGGCGGGGCGGAGGAGCATGGCTTCCTGTGGCGACTGAATACCTACTGGACGTACGAAGAGGGGGATGGCGGTCTTTACATCCAGATCGAGTCGGTGTCGCTGAGCCGTGCGATACCGGCTGGTCTGGGATGGGCGTTGCGACCCTATGTTGAAAGTGTGCCGCGGGAGTCGCTTGAGTTTACGCTGCGCTCGGCGCTCGATGCGATCCGTAAGTAGCCAAACAAAGTTCCAAGGAGAGACACGATGGAGAAGACCGTAGAAGCATGCACGATGGCGGGAAGTAGCTTCAAGCCGGCGCGGCGCATCAACCACTCGCTGACGGCGTCGGTCGAGCGGCGAGCGCTGAGATGGATGGCGGAACGTGCGCCAAGGTGGCTGAGCTCAGACCAACTTACGCTGCTTGGGCTGGCGGCGCAGGTGGGTGCGGGGATCAGTTATGGCGTGTGCCGCTACAACCGAAGCGCGTTGTGGCTGGTGATGCTGTGCATCGGCATGAACTGGTTTGGGGACAGCATGGATGGGACGCTGGCACGGTTTCGAGGCCAGCAGCGGCCGCGATTTGGCTTCTATGCGGACCACGTGGTGGATCTGCTGGGCGCGATCGCTTTGATGTGCGGGCTTGGTCTATCGGGGCTCGTGCACTGGCAGATCGCGCTGGCTATGCTGATTGCTTTTCTGCTGCTTTCGAGCGAGAGCTACCTAGCGACTTACACGGTGGGCAGCTTCGAGATGTCGCAGGGGGTATTTGGGCCGACGGAGATTCGTCTCCTGCTCATTATCGGCAACCTTGCTCTTCTGCGCAGTCCGTTCTGCACAGTCCTGGGGCAGCGGCTGCTGCTGTTCGATGTGGGCGGAGCGATCGCGTCGGCTGGTATGTTCCTGATCGCGATCATGCTGATTTTGCAGCACTCGGCGCAGCTATATCGCGAGGAGCCGCTGCCGTGAAGACATGGGTGCAGTGGCTGAAGTTCAATCTGGTCGGTGCGATCGGCGTACCGGTTCAACTTGCCGCAGTCGCTGTTTTGAACCGCTGGATAAGAGGTCATGCTCTTTACGCGTCGGCTGGGGCGGTGGAACTCACGCTGCTGCATAACTTCGTGTGGCACGTGCATTACACCTGGCGAGATGCTGGTTGCCGAGACGCTGGTTGCCGAGACGCTGGTTGCTCAAAGACTGGGCAGAGCGCGAGCTGCCTGCCGCGTCTGCTTCGTTTTCAGCTCTCGAACGGTGTGGTTTCGATTGTCGGTAGCCTGGTGATTCTGAGACTTTTGACGGTAAGGACTCATCTCCCGCTGTGGGTGTGTCACTTGATTGCGATAACAGGCTGCTCGACGGCGAACTTCTGCCTGAGCCGTGCGTGGGTGTTCGCGGCGGTGGCGAGTCCGGCTCTGATGTTGTATCCGGGCGAACGCGGCGAGTTGAGCAAAACGGCGGGCGCGGGCGGGGGCGAGTCGGGGTTAGATTGAAGGGGTAAGGAATCGGCCATGCCAAAGATGAGCGCGGGTTTATTGATGTATCGACTGCGGGAGGACGGGCCAGAGGTTTTCCTGGTTCATCCTGGAGGACCTTTCTGGTCGAAGAAGAACGCGGGTGCCTGGTCCATCCCCAAGGGTGAGTACACGGCGGACGAAGAGGCGCTGACGGCGGCGAGGCGCGAGTTTACCGAGGAGACGAGCTTCCCGGCAGAGGGAGATTTCAGAGAGTTAGGCGTGGTCAAACAGGCGAGCGGCAAGACGATTCACGCATGGGCCTTTGAAGGGGATTGCGAGGCGTCCAGGCTGGTGAGCAACACGTGTGAGATCGAGTGGCCGCCACGCTCCGGGCGACGGCTGGAGATTCCGGAGGTGGACGAGGGACGATGGTTCCCGATTGCAGCAGCGCGCGAGCACATCCAGAGCAGCCAGGCTGCGTTTCTGGACAGGCTCGGCGAGTTGCTGCTTTGAGGAGCAGATCTGTAAGCGAATTCAGAGGTACCAGGGGATGTTGATGACGATGATGCGCTGGTTGCCGCGAACGAGCAGCAGCAGCTTCAGCAGCTGGGCGCGCTGATTGTGGAGCGGAGTCTGCCAGAAGTGCTTGACGACGAGTTCGGGGACAAGCACCGCGATCTGGCGTTCGGGGTTCTGGCGCTCTACTTCCAAGATGTAGTTGACGAGGGGCATGAGGACGAAGCGATAGGGTGAGGGCACCATGACCAGCTCCGGCGGTTGGCTGCCTATCTGCTCGAGCGGGGTCCTGACGTTGTCGCGCCAGTTTTGCTGCACCTGCTCACAGTTATCTTCGGCATCGACGTGAACCGCCTGAACGTGGTCGCTGAGCTTCATGGCGAAGCGCAGCGCCTTCTCGCTGATGCGGCTCCAGCGGTCGAGAGGAACGATGACCATGGGTTCGGTGAGGTTCTGGACGTGCATGGGACGATCGACGGCGACCTCGCGAGCGACGCGGTCGTAGTGGCGTTTGACGCTGCTCATGAGGATGATGAGTGCCGGCACGAGGATGGCGGTGATCCAGGCGCCCTCACTAAATTTGGCGACCAGTACGACCAGCAGCGTGATGCCGGTGGCGACGGCACCGACGCCGTTGACGATCATGCGATGCAGAGCGCCCGGTCCGGCCTCGCGCTTCCAATGCATGACCATGCCGGCCTGGGAGAGCGTGAAGGCGAGGAAGGCACCGATGGCGAAGAGGGGTATGAGGCGGTCAGTGACGCCGCCGAAGATGATGAGCAGGCAGCCGGTGAAGCCCACCAGCGCATAGATGCCGTGCGAGTAGAGGAGCCGGCGGCCGCGGATTTTGAAGACGTGAGGCAGGTAGTCGCGCTGCGCGATGGCGCGCGTGAGCCGGGGAAAGTCGGCGTAGGAGGTGTTGGCTGAGAGTGCAAGCACGGCGAGGATGGAAGCGATGCTGATGTAGTAGAACCAGCCGCGGCCCATGACGGCGGAGATGAGCTGTGACAGCACGCTCTGGTAGCCGGCGCTGTTGGGGTCAGTGGCGCCGATGCCGTAGGCCCGGCAAAGCAGCGCGATGCCGGCCAGGAACACCATGAGCAGGACGATGATGATGGTCAGGGTGCGTTTCGCATTCCTCTGGGTGGGCGTGCGGAAGGCGTTTACGCCGTTTGAGACCGCCTCGACGCCTGTCATGGCGGTGCAGCCGCTGGCGAAGACTTTGAGCAGGAGCCAGATAGGCAACAAGGATGTGCCGGGTGGAAGCCGGGGCGGTGGAAGGACGGGGATGGGGTGCCCGTGGGCGGCGATCGTCCTGGCAGAGCCGACCGCGATGATGAAGAGGAGCGTCCCGAGAAAGAGGTAGGTCGGCAAGAGGAAGGTGGCGCCGGTGTCCTTGACTCCTCGCATGTTGATGAGGGTGAGCAGCGCGAGAATGAGGAGGCAGAGCGCCAGCGTATGGGGCTGCAGGACGGGGAAGGCGGAGATCAGGGCTCCGACGCCGGCCGAGATGCCGACGGCTGCGTTCAAGATGTAATCGATCATCAACGCGGCGGCAGCGAAGAGGCCGGCGGTTTCACCCAGGTTTTCAGAGGCTACGGTATAGCTGCCTCCGCCACCGGGATATGCGTCGATGGTCTGAAGGTAGGAGAAGTAGACAATCGCGAGCAGGATGATGATTGCAGCGCTGATGGGAATGATGTGGGCGATGCCCGCCATGCCCAGCGGGATGAGCAGCGTGAGCGCGGCTTCAGGGCCGTAGGCGGCGGAACTGAGAGCGTCAAGGCCGAAGACAGGGATCCCGGCAATCGGGCCAATGTGCTCGCCCCGTTCTTCGCTCGTGGCGAGCGGCTTACCGATCACAACATCAAAAAAAGACATCCGCTCCGTCCGCAGTGCTGGAGGTTGATCCTGCAAAACGTACGATAACCTTTCGGCCATAAGGAAGTTATGAGTAAATCGGTCGACCTTTGCGGCTTGCACTGTTTCCTGGCGCCACGCGTTATCATCAAACGGAGGTCGAAGGTGGCAAGCGAAGAGAGGATGCGGGTGTTTTCTGATCTTCGACGCCGGCTTTCGAAGAGGGGCATCCGGCGGACCGCGCTGGCCGTTCTGCTAGTGGCGAGCGTTGTGGGGTTTGCCACGCTGGCGTTTCGTTTTCACTTCAACCTGTCAACCGCGGGCTCGCTCGAGATGCTGCTGGTGTTGGTGGCCGCGCTGCGTCTGGGGTTTGTGCAGGCCACGATTGTCTCGGTTTGTGCTTTCCTGTGTCTCAACTTCCTCTTTACGGCGCCGGTTTACACGTTTTCCGTGGCGGATCCGCAGAACTGGGTTTCGCTCTTCGCCTTTGAGACGACGGCGTTGCTCGTCAGCGGTCTTTCATCGAAGGTGCGCGGACACGCAGCGCAGGTGGAGCATCAGCGCGAGCGTGCCATCAAACTATATGAGCTATGCCGCGCGATCCTGCTGATCGACCTGCGCCAGCCGACCGCGGCGCAACTGAGTGCGCTGATCGGGGAGATATTCGGTGTCGAGGAAGTGGACATATGGGAGTTGTCGCAAGATAGCGAGGCTCAAGATGGAAGGACGCATGGCGGGCCGATGAACCGCGCCTATGAGGCGTATCTGGCGGACCAGGATAGCGATGATGTTGCGGCGCGGTGCTCCAGGCGCATGCTGAGGCTCGGGACCAGCGTGGTGGGGGCGGTGAGCATGCGGGGCTGGCAGATCGATCCGCTCGCTGCGGATGCGATCGCATCACTCTCGGCGATCACGTTCGAGCGCACCCGGGCGATCCAGCGTGAGACCCGCGTGGAGATTGAGCGCGACGCAGAGAAGCTGCGTACCGCGGTGCTGGACGGGCTGGCGCATGGGTTCAAGACGCCGCTTACGGCGATCCAGACGGCGAGCTCGGGGCTTCTTGCGATCGATCAGCTGAGTGCGACGCAGGCGGAGCTGGTCTCGATCATCGATGAGCGCGCAACCATGCTCAGCCAGCTGACGACGCGGCTGCTGCAGACGGCAGCATTGGAGGCGAGGGAGATCCGTCTGCGCCGAAGGACTTCGTCGATTGTGGATCTGCTCAACAAGCTGGTGGCTGAGCAGGATGACAGTACGCGCGAACGCACCGTGATCAAGACTCCGGCCACGCTTCGCGATGATCAGCTGGACGCTCCGCTGGTGGAGCTGGCGTTGCAGCAGCTGGTGGATAACGCGGCGAAGTACTCAGCGATCGGGAGCTCGATTGAGATCACTGTCAACCAGACGGAGTCCGAGACGGAGGTGGTGGTACAGAACGTTGCGCTGCCGGGTTCGTCCATCCGGCCGGAGGAACGTACACGCATCTTCGAGCGCTTCTACCGCGGCGCCGACGCGATCTATGGGCCTGCCGGCACAGGCGTGGGACTTTCAATCGTAAAGAAAACGGCAGAAGCTCACGGTGGCCGAGTCTCCGTGGAGTGTTCTGAGCGCACCACGCGGTTCATCTTTGCGATTCAGCACTACACAAGGGACAAGCATGGATAATGCAAACGGCAACATTCTTCTGGTGGAGGACGACCCCCACATCCGCCAGAGCCTGAAGACGACTCTGTCAGCGCTTGGTTTCGAGACGGGCGAGGCTTCGACTGGAGAAGAAGCGCTCGCGCGTCTCCGCATGGCTACATACGACGTTGTCCTGATGGATCTGAATATGGCGGGCATGGGCGGGGTGGAGGCATGCCGCCGCGTGCGGCGCGAGTTTCCGCAAATTTCGATCCTGGTGGTCACGGTCCGCGACAGCGAAGAAGACAAGGTGCAGGCGCTGGATGCGGGTGCCGACGACTACATTACGAAGCCATTCCAGATACGGGAGCTCACGGCAAGAATACGCGCCGGGCTGCGGCGGGCCCGCAATCCCGCGCAGACAACCGAGGAGCCGATCCGGGTGGGAATCTTTGAGTTGCATCCCGCGCGGCGCGTGCTTCGCAAGCGCGGCCAGGAGATTCGGCTTACACCCACGGAATTCGACCTGGTGGCCTATCTGATGAGCCATGCGGGGCACCCGATCCTGCATGCAAAGCTCCTGAGTTCGGTATGGGGTGCAGAGTATGGCGATGAGCGGGAGTACCTGCGGACGTACATCATGCAGCTTCGCAAGAAGCTTGAGGACGAGCCCGCAAACCCGGTTTACCTGAAGACCGTGAACTATCTCGGGTATGTATTCTTTGACCCGAGCCAAGGAGACCGGCCGGCGTGAACGGCGCGCGATTGCTCACTCTCCTTATGCCTTCCTCACGCGGTTATCCGGAAACTCGTCGAGGGCGTTGTGCGGGCTTAGCCCTTTAGGCTCATCGGCTCGCGAGGCCGGATCTTGGAGGTTCTTCTGATGTGGGATTTAGGCTGCTTTGCGGCACCGATTGCGTTCTTTCTGATCGCGATCGCCTATGCCATGGGCTGTGAACGTCTGGGTAAGAAAGCTGGTGAGTGATGTTGCAGATTCTGCTGCTCGGCGCGGTTGTACTCGGGCTTTTTGTGTATCTCGTGTACGCGCTTCTTAAACCGGAAAACTTCTAACAGGGATTCGTACACATGACGGCCAACGGCTGGTTACAGATCGCTTTCTTCTTTCTTCTGGTCACGCTCTGCGCGAAACCGATGGGCCTCTACATGGCTCGGGTGTTCGAGCGCGAGCGCACCTTTGCCGACGTACTCTTCCGGCCGATGGAACGGCTGCTTTACCGATGCACGGGCGTGGATGAAAGCCGCGAGATGCATTGGACCGAATACGCGGTGGCGATGCTGTTGTTCAGCCTGGTCACACTGCTCGTCAGCTACGTAATCGAACGTGTGCAACAGGTTCTTCCTCTCAACCCGCAGCACCTTGGGGCGGTAGCTCCAGACCTGGCGCTGAACACGGCGGCATCGTTTACAACGAACACGAACTGGCAATCGTACGTGCCCGAAACCACGATGAGCTATCTGACGCAGATGCTCACGCTGGCGTACCACAACTTCTTCTCGGCCGCGGTCGGGATCGCGTTGGCGATTGCATTTGTGCGCGGGATTGCGCGGCGGGAATCCAAGACGCTGGGCAACTTCTGGGTCGATACAACGCGCGCCTCGCTTTGGATCCTTCTACCGGGCTGCTTCATTTACGCGCTGCTGCTGGTATCGCAGGGGGTCGTGCAGAACTTCCGGCCCTACGATCACGTGAAGCTGGTGCAGCCACTGGTAGTGACTACTACGGGAGCGGACGGGAAAGCGACCACACAAACGATCATGACGCAGAGTATCGCGCAGGGGCCGGTCGCGTCGCAGGAAGCGATCAAGATGCTGGGGACGAACGGCGGCGGATTCTTCAACGCCAACAGCTCGCATCCGTTTGAGAATCCGACCCCGTTGACGAACCTGCTGGAGATGTTTTCGATCTTCCTGATTCCCGCCGGGCTTACCGTCACGCTGGGACGCATGGTGAAGTCGCCGGCACACGGATGGGCGGTGTTCGCGGCGATGGCGGTGTTGTTCCTGGTGGGTGTCGTGGTTGCCTACCATGCCGAAGCGGAGCCCAACCCACTGCTCCACAGTGCGGCGATTCACGTTGATCAGCGCCCATCCGCCGCGCAGCCAGGCGGCAACATGGAAGGCAAAGAAGTCCGCTTCGGCATTGCAAACTCTGCGCTGTTTGCGACCGTCACCACGGATGCAAGCTGTGGAGCGATCAACAGCTGGCACGATTCGTTCATGCCGCTGGGCGGCCTGGTGCCGCTGGTGAACATCATGCTGGGCGAGGTGATCTTTGGCGGAGTGGGGTCAGGTCTTTACGGGATGCTCGTGTTCGTGATCCTGGCGGTCTTCATCGCGGGCCTGATGGTGGGCCGGACGCCGGAGTACCTGGGCAAGAAGATCGAGTCGTTCGACGTAAAGATGGCGATGCTCTACCTGCTGATCTTTCCGCTGTCGATATTGGGCTTTTCGGCGGTGTCGCTGTTGATGCCGAACGTGGGCCTCAGCGCACTGAGCAACGGAGGCCCGCATGGGCTTTCCGAGATCCTTTACGCGTTTACATCGGCCACGGGGAACAACGGTTCGGCTTTCGCGGGCCTGAACGCCAACACGCACTGGTACAACCTTGCGCTAACAGCGGCGATGTTGATCGGGCGTTTTCTGATGATCGTACCGATGCTGGCCATCGCCGGCAGCCTGGCGCAGAAGAAGCTTGTTCCGCCGTCGCTGGGCACGTTTCCGGTCCACACTCCGCTGTTCACGGTTCTGCTTGTCGGCACGATCATCATCGTGGGCGCACTGACCTTTTTCCCTGCGCTGTCATTGGGACCGGTCCTGGAACATCTCCTTTTACAAGCCGGCAAGACCTTCTAGGAAAGAAGACATGGCAAATACCCGCAAGCGTTCTCTCTGGGATTCGAAGATTGTCAGCCGGGCCTTGGGCGACGCCTTTGTGAAGTTAAATCCGCGCACGATGATGAAGAATCCGGTGATGTTCGTGGTGGAGGTCGGCAGCCTCATCACGACGATCTACACGGTAGTGGACGTGATCGCCGGGCGGCATGCGCTGCGCTTCGACCTGCAGATCACCTTGTGGCTCTGGTTCACGGTTCTCTTCGCGAACTTTGCGGAGGCTATGGCGGAGGGTCGCGGCAAGGCTCAGGCGGATGCGCTGCGCCGGGCGAAATCGGAGACGGTGGCCATGCGGCTTAAGCCGGATGGGTCAACGGAAGAGGTTCCGAGTGTGCAGCTTCGCTCGGGCGACCTGTGCCTGTGCCCGGCGGGCGCGATGATCCCGGGAGATGGCGAGATCATTGAAGGCGTCGCTTCGGTGGACGAGTCGGCGATCACGGGTGAGTCGGCGCCGGTGATACGGGAGGCGGGCGGCGATCGGTCGGCGGTGACGGGTGGGACGCGCGTGCTGTCGGACCAGATCACCATCAAGATCACGTCCAACCCGGGCGAGACGTTTCTGGACCGCATGATCGCGCTGGTGGAGGGTGCCGAGCGGCAGAAGACGCCCAACGAGATCGCGCTGAATATTCTGCTGGCCGGGCTCACGATTATCTTCCTGCTCGCGGTGGTGACGCTGCAGCCGATTGCGATTTACTCTTCGGCTCCGCAGACGGTCTTTGTGCTGATCTCACTGCTGGTGTGTCTTATTCCGACGACGATCGGGGGGCTGCTTTCGGCGATCGGCATTGCGGGGATGGATCGCCTGGTGCAGTACAACGTGCTTGCGATGTCGGGCCGGGCGGTGGAAGCAGCCGGCGATGTGAACACGCTTCTGCTGGATAAGACGGGCACGATCACTCTCGGCAACCGGCAGGCGTCGGAGTTCATTGCGGCGCCGGGCGTGAGTAAAGCGGAGCTTGCGGATGCGGCGCAACTGTCATCGCTGCCGGATGAGACGCCCGAAGGACGAAGCATCGTGGTGCTTGCCAAGGAAGCCTACGGACTGCGGGGGCGCGAACTGCAAGAGCTCAAAGCGGAGTTCGTGCCGTTTTCGGCGACGACCCGCATGTCGGGAATTAACATGGAAAACCGCATGATCCGCAAGGGAGCGACCGACGCGATTGCGGGCTTCCTGAAAGAGAACGGCGGCTCGCTGCCGGACCAGGTGCGATCGGATGTGGAGGGTGTCGCGCGCTCCGGAGGCACGCCGCTGGTAGTCGCGGAGGGCAATCGTGCGCTGGGAGTGATTCACCTGAAGGACATCGTCAAGGGCGGGATGAAAGAGCGGTTCGCCCAGCTTAGGGCGATGGGCATTCGCACCATCATGATCACGGGTGACAACCCGCTCACGGCGGCGGCAATTGCGCGCGAGGCGGGAGTGGACGACTACCTGGCCGAGGCGAAGCCCAAAGACAAGATGGACCTGATCCGCCGCGAGCAGGCCGAAGGCAAGCTGGTGGCCATGACCGGCGACGGCACCAACGACGCGCCGGCGCTAGCGCAGGCCGATGTGGGCGTGGCGATGAACACCGGCACGCAGGCCGCGAAGGAAGCCGGCAACATGGTCGATCTCGACTCGAACCCGACCAAGCTCATTGAGATCGTCGAGATCGGGAAGCAACTGCTGATGACGCGCGGCGCGCTGACTACCTTCTCCATTGCGAATGATGTGGCGAAGTACTTTGCCATTCTGCCGGCCATGTTTGCCGTTCGCTTCCCAGTGCTGGCCGCGCTGAACATCATGCACCTGAAGACGCCGGAGTCCGCTATTCTCTCCGCCGTGATCTTCAATGCGCTGATCATCATCGGGCTCATTCCACTTGCGCTCAGGGGCGTCGGCTATAAGGCCTTGTCGGCGGAGGCGCTGCTGCGCCGAAACCTGATCATCTATGGCGTTGGGGGCCTGATCGCGCCGTTCCTGGGCATCAAGATCATCGACGTCATCATTACCGCGATTCACCTTGCATAAGGATCAGCCCATGCGCCGCAATCTCATCACCGCCCTGCTCTACACCGTGGTTACCACGCTGGTCTTCGGGCTCGCGTATCCGCTTGCCGTTACGGGAGTCGCGCAGCTGTTGTTCAAGAAGAAGGCGGATGGCCAACTGCTCTCTCGCGATGGAACGCTGGTGGGTTCGCGCCTGATCGGCCAGCCATTCTCCTCGCCGCTCTATTTTCATTCGCGGCCCTCTGCTGCTGGAGCGGGGTATGACGGGGCGAACTCGGGCGGGTCCAACTACGCGCCGACGAATCAGAAGCTGATTGATCGCGTGAAGAGCGATGCTGCGGCAGCACAGAGCGATCGCCCCGGCACGGAAGTCCCGATCGACCTGGTGACAGCCTCCGCCTCGGGACTTGATCCGCACATCACTCCAGCTGCGGCGGAATATCAGGTGGCCCGCATTGCGCAAGCGCGGCATATGAGTGAGGAGGCCGTGCGCAACCTGATTGGAGCGCACACCGAGGGACGCGAACTGGGGTTCCTGGGAGAGCCTCGGGTGAATGTCCTGGAGTTGAACCTGGATCTGGACAAAGCTGCGGGCGGTCCGGCCAGGTAAGTCGACGCTTGTTCCCTTGGTCGCGGGAGCCTCTTCGTTGCCGTATGCGTTTCTGCTGCCAGGTTGCTAAGACTAGAGCAGCGATCCGGATGTGTGGACACGGCTCTCTGCCAGATCAAGCTCCCGCTGCAGAACCCTGACGGTTTCGTCGTTGGTCTGGCCCGCGGCCTGGAGTTCGGCCAGCGCATCTCGTTCGACCTGCAAGGCCTGCAGCGCGGCGGACTTGCGGTGCTCATACAACATCTGCGCGGTCGGATTTGCCCGTCCTCTCCTGCGCCGCGGAAGGGAGGCGAGACGCCGCTCATAGAGCGCTTCAAGATCCTGGTAGACGCCGGCAGTTTCCGGACCGCCTTTTACGCGGCTGCGCTCCACGGCCGCCAGGGCCTTGACGAGAAGTACGCGCCTTGCCTCTTCCTCGTGCCGGCCCTGGTCGTCGGCATCGATAAGTCCGAGCCGCCGGATCAGGGCTGGGAGCGTAAGACCCTGGAGAACGAGTGTCGTCAGGATGACTGAGAACGCCAGGTACACGATCATGCTACGCGGTGCGAAGAAACGTCCGTCGGGCAACACCTCAGGCAGGGCCACCGCGGCGGTAAGCGAGAGCACGCCGCGCAGACCAGTCCAACCGACCAGGAAGACTTCCTTCACGCGAGGTTTTGGCGAGGCTGTTTGCTCCGCCTGGTAGCCGCCGCTGCGCATGGAGAGGAAGTAACGCCCGTACTGAACCGCGAACACCCAAAGCAAGCGAAGGAGAATGAGGAAGCCACTGAATCCAGCGCCATAGGCGGCAAGTTTCCACGCCCGCAGCCCGTGGATTTCGCCCAGCACATAGGGCAGTTGCAACCCGATGAGAACGAACACTACGCCGTTCAGGACGAAGGTCAAGGCCTCCCACACGGCGTCGAGTTGCAGCCTTACGGAACCGGTGAGGAAATTCACGCTCTGGCGGCTCATGATCATGCCGCAAGCGATCACGGCGAGCACGCCCGAAGCATGGAGTGAGTTGCCTGCGAGGTAGGTGAGGTACGGTACCAGGAGGCTGATGACAATCTCGACGGGGCCGTCATCTACCCACTGTTCGAACCAGGCGACCACGCTTCCGATGGCAACTCCAACGGCCACGCCTCCGCCTACGAGGTAGATCAGGCGTCCGACGCCTTCGAATACACCCGGAGCTCTCCCTTCGGCGAGGATGGTAAGTCCAAACTGCAGCGCGAGAAGACCGGTACCATCGTTGACCAGGCTTTCCGCTTCGAGTAAGTGGGTGATGTTCTGGGGCAGTCCCAGCCGGCGTGCCGTGGCCGTGGCCGCGATCGGGTCAGTGGCGGCAACGACCGCTCCGAGCAGGAAGCCGGCCTTCCAGTCGAACCCGGGAAGCCAGACGCTGGCGGTCAGAGCCACAGTTCCGACGGTGAAGACGACCAGCCCGAAGGCAAGCCACCCGATACTGGAGAGGTTCTTCATGAACTGCTGCCAGGAGAGCGTCCAGGCGGCGGCGTAAAGCAGCGGGGGGAGAAACACCAGGAAGACGAGGTCCGGACTCAATGCTATGTGCGGTATACCGGGCACGAGGCTAAGTGAGAGCCCGGCCACCACCAGCATGATGGGGTACGGAATCCCAAGTCGCCGGGCCGCGCCCGCGAAGAGTGCGATGAAGCCGAGCAATCCAAGCAATAGGCTTTGCACCTGCATATAGGGTCTCTGTACCTGCGCGTCTGGCCCGGACCCGACCTGAGGGGTTTCCTGGCCGAGGATTTTGGCATCTTTAGAACCAAGAATTCATTATCCGCGATTCACGCCGCGGGGTGTTCGTCTCGAAACGCTACCTGATAGGACGGGCCGTTCGAAACGTTGTCAAAAAAAGAAGGAGTCAGTTGCGATGTTCGGCTTCTGCATGAGGTGTTCTCCAGGCATCGTCGTGCGTGAGACGTGTCAGCTCGAGCGGATGGCTGAAGCCCGACGCGCGCCGGGGAGTCTGATCCGCTGGTTTTTATGTTGCTCGTTTGTAGCGCTGCCGGTGGTTGCGGTTCCGGGGTATGCGCAGAGAGCTCCATCGAGACCGGACGAGCCGTGGACGCCGCCGTCGTCGAACGCGCAGGCGCAGTCAACGGCACTGGGGCGAGACCCTCATACCAGCGTCGATGGGGAGCATGTTTATACGCTGCCAGAGTTGGTCGACCTGGCGGAACAGCACAATCCCGCGACCAGGGCCGCGTGGGAACAGGCGCGTGGGCAGGCGGAACTGCTTGGCATTGCGCGCAGCGACTTATATCCGGCGATGACGGCCGTGATGATGACGAATACGACTCGTGACGGAGTGCTGTTCGGCTCGACCTGGGTCCGGCAGACGATTGGGTTTTACCAGCCGATGCTGGAGGTGAATTACCTGATCCTGGATTTTGGGGCGCGATCATCGCGCATTGCCACGGCGCGCGAACAGTTGCTGTCGGCAAACTTCAGCTTCAATCGTGTTCAGCTTGACGTTCTTTTCGAGGTCTCGCGGCGCTACTATCGTTTGCTCAATACGATTGGCCAGCGCGACGCCGCGCAGGTGAACTTCGAGAACGCGGATACGGTTCGGAAGGCGGTCGAGGCGCGCCTGAAGGTAGGGCTGTCCACTCTGCCGGATGCGCTGGAAGCGCGGGCTGCGTCGCTGCAGGCAAACTACGCCCTTCAGGATGCGATCGGGCAGGTGGATATCGCACGGGGGGACCTGTTGTCGCTGTTAGGAGCATCTCCGTTGAGCCGGCTGACGGTTCAATCGCTGGATCAGTTGACGTTGCCAGACCGGTTTGAGGTGGATCCGGCGGTCGAGGTGAAGCGCGCCATGGTGCAGCGGCCTGAACTTGGCGAGCAGACAGCGGCTCTGGCGGCGGCGCGGCAGGAGCTGCGGCAGGCACACTCAGCGTTTCTGCCGCAGTTGCAGTTCCAGGGGCAGGGAGGGGAAAACCGCGCATTCGGCCAGCAGAACCAGCTGCCGAGCACCTATGCCGGTCCCTTTGAAGAATGGAACGTAAACCTCTCGCTGCAGTGGGATGTCTTTGATGGAGGGCGGCGCGTGGAGCAGCTGGAGCGGGCGCACGACGATGAGAAGCGCGCGCAGGCCAATATCGACGACGCACGCGACCAGATTGAGCAGCAGGTGTGGAGCGCGTACGTTTCGCTGCGGACGGCATTTGCGCAGCGCGACGCCGCGACGGCGCTGCTCTCGGCGTCGCAAACCTCGTATGATGCGGCGCTCAAGACCTACCAGCTTGGGCTACGCAACATCGTGGATGTTGTCTCCGCGCAGCGAACCCTGGCGGAGGCGCGAAGCGGCGATGTGACCGCGCGTACGGAGCTGCTGAATCAACTGGCGAACCTTGCCTACCGGACCGGCGACCTGCTGCAGTCGACCGCGCGAAAGAGCCACCCATGACGCGATGGCGCTCCATGGTTCAGGTGCTTGGTGCGGCCGTCACGGCTGGGGTGACGGGCTGCGCGCGGGCGCCTTCGTTCAACGTACTGGGCTCGTACTTCCCCGGCTGGATCGCCTGCATCCTGGCCGGCATCCTGCTGACTGTGGGCCTGCACTGGGTGCTTGAAAAAGCAGGGATCGAACGCCACCTGCCCTTGCTGCCGATCTTTTATCTGGCGATTGCGCTGACGATGGCATGCACGCTGTGGCTCATTGCTTTCGAATAGCTGATCACGAGGAGGATTGCCTTGCCAGACGAAAGAGCTGACGGAGCAAAGGATAATGAAGGCGCGAAGGTCGAGCACGCCGCAAGACCGCAAGAGACTGCGGGCGGAGACTCGCGGCGTTCGGATCAGGAAGACAGGGATCAGGGAGACAGAAGTAAGGAGGACCAGGGTCAGGAAAAGAAACCTCAGGAAGACGAGAAAGACGGGGCAGATGATCCGGATGAACAGCAGCAGAGTGAGGAGGAAAGGGAAGATCCTGAGCAGGGTGAGGACGATAGTGCGTCGCGCAAGCCGCTGCTCGGGTGGCTGGTGTTTGCGGGCGTCGTTCTCGTGGCCGCACTGATCACCGTTATCGCCGTGCTTCGCGCGGTAGTTCATCCGCGAACCGACGATGCCGAGGTATTCGCCAACTTCATCGGCATGGCACCGCAGGTGGACGGGCCGATCATGCAGCTGCCGATTCAAGACAACCAGTTTGTTCATGCGGGGGACCTGCTGTTTGTGGTTGATGAACGGCCTTACCGTTATGCGCTGGAGCGGGCGCAGTCGGATCAGGCGGCGCTCGAGGGCCAGATCGAGGACCGGGCGCGCTACATCAACTCGCAGATCAGCGGAGTGCATGTTGCGCGAGCCAATATCGCGAGCAGTGCGTCGAACCGCGATGCGACGGCAGCGGAGATCGGGGAGGCGCAGGCTAATCTGGCGGATGCCCGCGCCGCGGAGCTACGGGCGGAAGCTGACCGGCACTATGCGGAGGACAACCTGAAACGGCTGGAGCCTCTGCTGGTGCAGCAGTTCGTGACTGTGGACCAGGTGGACCAGGCGCGCACTGTTCTTGAGACGCGCACGCGAGCCGTGGAACAGGCGCAGGCGCAGGTGGCGCTGGCGGAGGCGAGGGTGCAGAGTAACCGGTCACACTTTGAGCAGTCCGACGCCGACGTTGAACAACGACGTGCGCAGCGCGACCAGGCGGCGAACGGCGTGGAGACGCTGGCGCCCCTGACGAACCAGCGTGAGGAGCGTGCAGCAGCGATCCGGCTGGCGCAGTACAACCTGAACAACTGCCGGGTGTATGCGCCGTTTGACGGCTACATTACGAACCTGACGACGTCGTTGGGCGCATATGTTCATACCGGCGCCCAGGTGTTTACGCTGATCGACGCACGGGAGTGGTGGGTTATTGCGAACTTTCGCGAGACGCAGTTGAAGCATGTGGCGCCGGGCTCTGCGGCGGATGTGTTCCTGATGCTGCATGAGACGACGCCGCTGCGGGGAGTGGTGGAGAGCATCGGATATGGCGTTACGCCCGACCCGAGCGTGGCCGGCGTGCTGACGCCCGGCCTGCCCTCGGTGGACCGGACACTGAGCTGGGTTCACCTGGCGGCGCGCTATCCGGTGCGGATCCGTATTCTGTCACCGCCGCCGGACCTGCTGCGGATCGGCCAATCAGCAGTTGCGGTGGTAAAGACCCAACCGGTCGCCGGGCGCCGATGAGTACGGGAGGGCTCACCGTTCCGAACACGAAGACCGGCCCGAAGGGTCCGCCGAGCTCGCCCCGGCTGCGCCGCCAGCCTCCGCTCACGGAGTGGTTTCCGGAGTTCCTGCGCAGCGAGTTGGCGCCCTACCCGGGGCGGGCGATGCTGGCGCTGCGCTACGTACTTGCCGCTACCCTGACGATGCTGGTGATTGTGACGTTCGGGCTGCCGGGCGCCTCGGTGGGAGGCTTCTACAGTCTGCTCCTTCCTCGCGAGACTCCCCTGACGACGTTGCGGGCAGCGCGCTCGTTGATGGCGGCGTGCTGTGTCTCTTTTCTGCTTTCGCAAATGGGAGCGATGCTGTTTGTGAACTACCCGCTGACGCATTTCGCGTGGGTGGTGGGCAGCTTCTTCCTGGCGTTCTACGCGCTGGCAGTGATGTCGAACTACGCGGCCGCTTCGGCGTTCGCTATCCTGACCGTGCTGACGGTACCGGCGTGGGATAACCCTGTGCCGACAGCGGCTGTGGTGGTGGCGAACCTGTGGGTTGCGGGCAGCGTGGCGGTGGCGATTGTTGCGACCCTGGTGGTGGAGACTGGCTTTGCGCTGTTCCGGACGGCGGATCCGTTGCAGGCGGGTCTGGCGGATCGGCTTACGGTGGTGGAGCAGTGGCTGGCCCAGAGTGGACGCGGGGCAGTGGATTCGAAGACGCATGCGCACCTCGAACAACTTGCGACGGTTGGCGTCTCGAGCCTGCGACGAAGCGCGAGCGGCCGCGGACTACAGGATCGCGCTCGCCTGAGCACCGTTGTTTCACTCGTAGGACGGCTGGTGGACCTCACGGTCAGCTTACCGGAAGAGGCTTTATCCCGCAGCGAAGTCCAACGCCGCGACGGGCTTGCGAAGGAGTTGGGTGAAATCAGGTTGCAGCTGCAAGGCAAGGTAAGGCGTCCTGCGGAGGCGGTTCCACGCGATACTTCGCAGGCATTTCCGCTGCTGACTGAGCTTGAGCGCACGGCAGAGCTGCTGACAACAGCGCTCTGTACAAGCAATAGCGACTTGGATCCGTCGGATCGAGCGCAGCCGCCGGACTCACCGATCTTTGTACCCGACGCCGGCTCGAACCCGGATCATCTGAACTTTGCCGTGCGCGGCTGTGTTGCGTCCGTGATCTGCTACTTCCTGATGGAAGCGGTCCACTATCCGGGGCTGAACACATCGCTCTTCACGTGCGTGGTCACGGCGCTGACCAGCATCGGATCGTCGCGACAGAAGCAGCTGCTGCGCTTCTCCGGTGCGATCGTGGGCGGATTGTTCTTCGGGATCGGCTCGCAGGTGTTGATCCTGCCGGCGCTGGACAGCATCAGCGGCTTTAGCGTCATGTTCGTCGCGGTGACGTTCATGGCTGCCTGGTTTATCACGGCCAGTCCGCGCATCTCCTACTTCGGCAGCCAGATGGCGCTGGCCTTCTTTTTGATCCACCTGCGCGGTCCGTTTGCCCAGACAAACCTGCGGATTGCGCGCGACAACGTGCTTGGCATTCTGCTGGGGCTGGTTGTCATGGGATTCGTCTTCGACGTGCTCGGGTACAAGCCGGCGGTGGTTGTCATGATGGACCTCTTCGCCGAGAACCTTCGCCTGCTGGCGCGACTGGCTATGCCGTGGCACGGGAATAAGCCCGCTGACCTCGCCGACCTTCGAGCAAAACGCGACAAGCTGAGCCAGAACTTCGGCGCTTTGAACGCGCAGGCGGATGCGGTTCTCTTCGAGACGGGAAGAACACGCAATCGAAGTCTTCGCGTGCGCGAACTGCTGCTTGGCTGGCAGCCGCGGCTCCGGGCGCTGTTCCTGCTTGAAATTACCTGGTTGCAATACAGGACGCGTGTGCGGCCCGACGAGCTCGCACCGGCTCTGCTCGACGCGCAGATCGACTTCGACCGGGAACTGCACTCCTTGCTGCTGATCATGGCAGAGACGTTTGCCGGCCGCGCGCGTTCCGGTTCTTCGTCGAACCTTAGAGGAAGTTTCGACCGGCTGCGCAACGCGGTGGACGAGACCTACCACGGGGAGCCGACGCTTCGCGCTCAGGCCGTTCTTGCGCTTTCATCGCACCTGGTGGAGGGCGCAACGTCCATGTTTGAGGATGTATGCTCGACCGACCTTCGATCCTTGACGAAGAGCCTGAAGTAGGTGAGGCGTCAGCGAGCCCTTTGAAATGAACTTCAAAAGGTGTCAATGCAAGAATGGTCGGGGCGAGAGGATTCGAACCTCCGACCCCCTGGTCCCGAACCAGGTGCGCTACCAGACTGCGCTACGCCCCGAGATGACGCTGAAACTTGCCGATTTGGATGGCGCTTACCTTAGGTTGCAGGCGCTGGGACACGCCGGCGGGCTCGCGAACTCGACTCTGTGAGTTTAGCAGAGTTTGATGTGGACTGGAACGGGTACGAGCCGCCTGCCACGGTCAATGCATCTACCTCTGTAGGACATAAGAGATGATGGATCGGCGGAGACTGGTGGAGATGTGGCGGCGCGGCGGCCCGGACGACGGAGGCACACTGGTCACCCTGGTGCGGGTCGAAGGCTCATCCTACCGCCAGCCGGGGGCGCGGCTGCTGATACAGGGCGGATCGGGGGCGGGAGACGTGTACGCGGGAACGATCAGCGGCGGCTGCCTGGAGGCGGACGTGGTTCGCAAGGCCGGCTGGATCACACGCGAGAGCGCGGTGATCGAGCGCTACTCGACGAGCTTCGACGATACGGCGGAGATCCCGTTCGGTCTGGGGTGTGGAGGCACGGTTGATCTGCTCTTCGAGTCGGTGCGCCTGCCGGAAGGTGCAGCGCTGATGCAGGCGATGGCCGCATCGCTTGAGGGGCGGGAGTCGACGGTGGTCAGTTTTCTGCCGGGGCAGGGAAGGAAGCTGCGGCGGGTTATCGTGGATTCGACGGGCGATCTGGTTTTCGTCAGTCCAGAGCTCAGCGGGGAAAAGATTCATTGCGCCCGGCAACTGAAGGCCGGCGAGACGTATGAGGGGCGTTTTGTTGAGGTGCTCCGGGCGCCGCAGAGGCTGTTCGTTCTGGGAGCAGGAGACGACGCGAAGCCGCTGGTCGAGATGGCCGCTCTGCTCGGCTGGTCAGTGGTTGTTGCCGATGGGCGCGCGCAACTTGCCCGTGCAGAGCGGTTTCCGGGCGCGGAGCAAGTCATCCGGCTGGACTCCGCCCGACATTTTGATCTGGACATCGGACCGCGGGATGCAGTGATCCTCATGACGCATAGCTATGAACAGGATCGGGAGATGCTGGTTCAGACGCTGCCGCGCCGTCCGGCCTATTTGGGGCTGCTCGGGTCGCGGCATCGCAGCAGCCTGCTGGCCAGCGAGGCAGCTGCAATGCTCGACTGGAGCGTGGAGGATGTGTGCGCGAACGTCTTCGCGCCGGTGGGCCTCGATATCGGCGGCGATGGTCCTGAGGCGATCGCGCTGGCGATCGTTGCGGAGGTGCAGTCGGTGAGTCACGGACGCATCGGCAGCCAGCGCAGACTCACGACGACCGAGGTAGCGTCGCAGATCGAGAAGGGCGGCGCGTCTCTTTACCTGCAGGCGCACTGCGCGCTGAACGCTGGATGAGCCGGGATGATTCGCAGACCGGGGTGGTCGCGGTCATCCTCGCTGCCGGCGCCTCGAGCAGGCTGGGCGAGCCGAAACAACTTGCGCGCCTGGCTGGCGAGCGGCTGCTGGAGCGGGCGGTGCGCATTGCGCTTGAGGCAGGCTGCCATGCCGTTCTGGTAGTGCTTGGTGCGGGTGCGGAGACGGTGATGGAGAGCTGCAATCTTAGCGCTGCGCGCGTGGTCATCAACGACGTCTGGCACGAGGGTATGGCTTCGTCCATACGGGCGAGCGTTGCGGCTCTCGTTCAGACCGAGTCCGGAGGCTGGGAGCAGGGGAGGGTCATCCTGATGACCTGCGATCAGCCGGCAGTGACGCCGGACCATCTGCAAGCCTTGATGGCCGCGGCAGTGGACGGCCCGGCCGCATCAGCGTACATGGGGAGGCGCGGCGTACCGGCCTGTTTCCCTGCGAGCTGCTTTGAGGAGTTGTTGACTTTGCGCGGCGATGAAGGTGCTCGGCGTTTGTTGGAATCCGCCCGAACGGTTGACCTGCCCGGGGGTGAGCTCGACATCGATACACCGGCCACACTGAAGGCGGCACGCGAACTCTATTCTTGACGGCGGGCTGCTACAAGGCCGATGCTACGCCTCGTCACCTTCTTCATCCGTGCCAGCGCCCATCGTGACGAGGCAAGGAAGAAGAACCATCAGAAGGAACGCTCCGGCGACGAGAAAGTCATGCATGGTGAGGCCTCTTTGTACGGCCAGCTTGCTGCGCCGGCCTTTGAAGAGAATCTCTCATCCCTTTGGCGAACCCCATTCCCTAAAGGTGCTCGCGTTCCTGCACCTTTGTCGAGGGGAAATCATACGAAAGTGTTAGTCCGTTATCGAACTGGTTCCAATAACGAACGAAGCAACGGGCACGCGGAGAGCGTGCCAGTTTCTGGAAGATTGTGCGTTTGAATCTTTGCTTGCGTGCGTATAGGTGGTTGAGGAAGCAGAGTGAGGCTGAACGAGCGTGATTTTCGCAAGGTGGTTGAGGAACATCAAGGCATGGTGTTCTCGATTGCGCTGCGGCTGCTCGGAGACTACGGCTTCGCGGAGGAGGTTGCCCAGGACTGCTTTGTGGAGCTGCACAGGTCGCTGGAGCGGCTGGAAACGCGCGACCACATCCGCTTCTGGCTGCGCCGCGTTGCCGTCCATCGCGCCACCGACGCAATGCGCCGCAGGGCGCTGCGGCCGGAGAGTCAGGCAACGGAGTGGGACGATGACGTGGAGACAGCCGGGCCCGGCGAGCGGAGCATGGCGAACCCTGCGCTCGAGACACGCATCGAGTCCGTGCTGCAGACGCTCCCGGAACCGATGCGCGTTGCCATCGTGCTGCGCTACCAGGAAGAGATGCGACCCGACGAGATTGCGGCACTGCTGGCGCAACCGCTGGCCAGCGTCAAGTCCAACCTGCAGCGCGGCCTGGGACTGCTGCGCCGCAAGGCCGACGTCATGCTGAAGGAGTTCGTGCGATGAATGATTTGGAACAGAAGCTTGAGGGAGATCTTCGCCGGGTCGGTGCGCCTGCCGGTTTTGCGCAACGCGTGATGGCGCGTGTGGCTGCGGAAACAAACGACGCACCCAGCCCCGGGAGGCGGAGCGAGGTGTCATTGGGCTCCTTCTTCGACTGGCGCTGGCTGCGTCCGGTGCTAGCCGCGACGATGGTCTTGCTGGCCTGCTTTGGCTCACTCGCTCTCCACCGTGCGCATGTCAGGGAAGTCGCCGAGCAGCGGCAGGCTGCGCTCACGCAGGCTCGATTCGCTATGGCCATGCGCCTTACCAGCCGTTCTCTGGCCAATGCCAGCCGCGAGGTAGAAGAGGCTGGAGTGAAAGTCCAAGTCCATCCCCGGCGATCCAACGACTAAGTTCTGCATCTCAACCCAGCTCTGCCCAGGAAAGCGAGTTCAACATGCCCAGTACTCTTCGCCGCGTTCTAGTCACCTCTGTTTGCTTCGCCTTCTCCTTCACCAGCGCGCTTGCACGCGCACCGCAGGTCAAGGACGACCTGTTCTCGGGGGCGGAGAAATTCGCCGCCAACGCCAAGCAGTCGAGCGAGGTGAACCTGGATAAAAACATGCTCCGCATGGCGGGCAAATTCAGCGACAGCGGAGACCTGATGAGCAAGATGGACTTTGTCATCATTCACTCCTACGAGTACAGCAAGGCCGGCGACTACACAATGTCCGATGTGGAAGAGTTTTCGAAACGGCTGGATGCAGCGGGTTTCTCACACATCGTGCGAGAGCGCAGCGCGACCTCATCGACCGATGTCAGCGTCAAGACTGACGTCGAAGGCCAGGTAAGCGAATTGGTGATCATTGATGCCGAACCGAAAGAACTGAACTTCATTCATTTGAAGGGTCACCTCAACCTCAACGATATGATGAAGGCCGGGGCGAAGTATGGCGCTCCTTCTCCGCCTGCTCCGCCTGTGCTGCAGAAGCGTTAGGCTGGACGGTAAGTCAGTGATTCTGCGCGGCGAGCTTCTGCTCGATGAGCGCGACCAGGTGGCCCACCGAGTTCATGGACTCCAGCTCCGCGGTCTGGAACTTGATCTTCAGGCGCGATTCGACCGCAACGATCAGGTTGATGTGGTTGAACGAGTCCCATTCCGGAACGCTGGCGGCGGTGAGATCGGGTGTCAGGACCAGCGTATCGTCGTCGAAGACATCGTGGAAGATGGCGGTAAGCTGCGCGTAGATCTCCTGCTGCTGCATGGGCGGTGAGCGTCCTCGTGGGGGATTGCTAGAAGTGGCGCAGTGTCTCGGTCTTCTCGCGGGGCGGCTCGACGCCGGTGAACATGCCGCGCTCGGGGCGGTCGGCGCTGCGTTCGAGGGAGCGAGTGACGAGGTCTCGCGAGCCGAGACCGACGGCCAGCGCAAGGGTGAGCACGATGCCGCCGAAGAGAATGCCGAAGGCGAGCTCGACAACCGTTCCGCCGACCTGCAGGTGGTCGAGCACCATGGCCGCGGTGAGAACCAATACGAGCCACTTGACGCCCATCGAGAGAACGCGCGCGTATTGCAGCTGGTTGTTGACCGCGCCGATGAGGACGGTGCGGGCGAGGAAGCGAGCGATGATGTTGCCGGCGAATAACAGCAGCACGGCGCCCACGGAGCGCGTCAGGTAAGGCAGCAGCGAGATGGTCAGCGCGGAGGTGCCGGAGTACGAGGCATCAAACGCGGAGACGCCAATGACCAGACCGAGCACCACGCAACCCCAGAAGACACAACGCCCCACCAGCGCGGTGGGGCTGTGGGAGGGCGACCAGTCTGCAATGCCGCTGGCCTGACGACGCGCGAGGCGCTCATCGAATCGGGCTGCGCTCAACCCCCTGCGCAGGACTGCGCTGAGGAGCATTCCGATACCGACCATGACGCCGACCGCGACGATCAGCGCGAACAGGCCGGGCAAGATGCTGATGAGCAGCGCGAGGACACGATAGATGGACTCATGCAGCGCATCGGACATGTGGTGCCACGTAGACCCGCCGTCGGGTGAGACGGGGTAGTTCGAATACTGGTCGGGCTGAAAAGTGAGTCGCATGTTCAATGCTCCTTGTTCCTTCCGATGCTCCTTGTACCTTTGGCTTGGCCGCGTTCGTATCGTGAACGCGCAGACGAGGGGCCTAGGGGTTGAATCGATCCGGCCAGCGCCAGCGCGATACGAGGTAGGGCTTGTCGGCCTCAAAGGCGGCGGCCTGCGCCTCGATGAGAACTTCAGGATCTTTGCCGGCGCTCGCTTTGAGGATGTGCGATGCGACCCACGCGAGGTAGAGTGGCGTCAGCGCTCCGAGCAGGTGGCCACGGTTGATGGTGCGCAGCCGGTATGCGAGCAGGAAGTCGTATACGACTCTCGCCCAAAGGGTCTCGGGCATTGCGAAGCTCTCGTACGGCATGACGGAGAGGCGCTTCAGGCCGAGGAGCGATTGCGGCGGCAACACCAGGGACCAGATCTCGGACAAGTTTCCATAGGCCAGCCGGAAGCCATCGATCATCGGCTGGACCTCTTCCATCGGCAACTCGGGGCTCGTGATGGATCCGCTGATCGGCCGAGGCGTAACGGCTACGCGTGCACGCTGCCAGAATGCAGCTTTGGCGTCTACATCGGCGAAGAGCGAACCTGTGACGTGCGCCAGCAGCGCATTCAGATCCGGCGCCGTGGGCTGCGGCAGGGTGCGGGTGCCTACGTCCACCTGGCCGATGGTGTAGGAGGCAATCGCGGCTTCGGCCACAGGCCACACCAGCGCCTCGGGCTGGTTCGCTGCGGTGGATCGCTGCGCCACGGTGGCGAGCCGTTCGGCCATCCGCGCCGATAGGCAAAGATCGATCGCCAAGGGGAACCGCGGGATCGTGCCAAAGAGCGCGCGCGTCAACGGGTACAGAATGGCGGAGTTGACGAGGCCGGCGCGAGGCGGCAGAGCATAACGCGCCACACTTAGATCAACCTGACTGACGAGAACGCCGTTGGCGAGAGCCCGCAGCGCTTCCGGGGTCAGCGATTCAGCTTCGGCGCCCAGCATCAGCACCGCCGCGGCCCGGTGAGTGCTGGCAAGTTCATGGGCGTTGAGGAAGTCCGCCGCGGTCAGCGTCCAGTTGCTTGTGGAAGCCAGTTCAGGCGTGTAGTTGACGATGCGGAGCGAGGTTCCTTCGACACTTTGGGACGCGGCTTCCTGTGTCGCGATGATGGTGTCGGTCCCCGCGAACGCCCGCGCGAGCCTGGCCAGCATTTCATCAAACGATCCCTGCCCGAACGCAGGCAGGCTGATGAGCAGTGCCGTGCCTGCGGCTGCGGATGCGACGTCGGGACTTGTGCTCATCGTTGCCATCTATCGCTCTCTCTTGGTCATCCATTCGCTCCTGCCATTGCGGGCTTGGGCAAGGTCAGGATACCTGCAAGCGGGATTCGCACCCACGCGGGCCGATTATTCAACTCGTACAGCAACTCATAAAGTGCCTTTTCAAGCAGGTAGGCGTTCAGGAGTGCTCCGGCCTGCTCCGGTTCGGGGAGCAGCCCAGGCTTGGCAGCCGCTGTCTGACGGTACGCCCGGAGAAACTCCGTTGACATTGCATTCTGCCACAACTTGGACCATGGTTCGAGCGCCTTCTGGCGGTCCGGATGGCGTTGCACATACTGGTCGAGGCCTGCGGCCGCAGCGTAGGAGAAGCTGCGCAGCATGCCTGCAACGTCTTTGAGCGGGCACTGTTTGCGCCTGCGCTCGGCTAGCGGACGGGCCGGTTCACCCTCGAAATCGAGCAGGACGAAGTCGTTCTTCGCACGCAGAACCTGGCCGAGGTGGTAGTCACCGTGGATGCGGATGCGCTGGCCGGAGGCGGTGGCAGCCATGATGGCCGAAGCGCGGGCGAAGAGCTCGATGCGCCGGCTCAGGATCATCCCGGCATCGTCCGCGGTCTCGTCTTTGAGGGTGAAGATCCGGACCTTGACCGCAGCCAGCGTGTTGTTGATCTGCGCTTCGATTCTGCGCGCATCTGCTTCAAGGTCCTCCTGCGCAAAGGGCTCGGCGCGGAAGGCTTCATCGTTCGTATCGGTGGCCAGCGCGAGGTGCATCTCCGCCGTGCGCCGTCCCAGCAGGGCAGCGGCCTCAAGGTAGAGCCAGGCATGCTCCCGCGCTTCTGAGGGTGGGGGCGCCTGTTGGGTAAAGCTGGGCGCGAGCCCCTCGCTCGATGGCGGCGGACAACCCGCGACCGACTCGTAGAAGCGCGCCAGTTCCTCGAGCGTCCACTGCCAGCCGTCACCCTCGTTCTCGACGAGTTCCTGCAGCATTGCAGTAGCGATCGGTTCGCCCGCCTCGTTGCGGTTCGAGAAGGTAAGAGTGATATCCCCCAGGAAGGGCGCGATGCGTGGGAAACGGGCGACCTCGGTCAGGAAGCGTCCGATTTCGATGTCGGGGTTCTGCCCTGGCTGCAGACGGCGAAACAGCTTCATGATCATGCGGCCGTCATAAAGGATGCTGGTGTTGGACTGTTCCGCTGAGCCGGTGCGTGAGGGCATGGCCTGGCTGCCTCGAACCTGAGCGAAGAGGCTGGACCGGCAGCCTTGTAAGGTTCGCCCGGGATCGGTTGCGTCCGCGCCGCTCGCGTGGAGAGCGACGCTGGCATCATCCTGTACCAGCCTCAACAGAGCCTGGCGAACGTCCTCGCGTGTGGTTGCATCGTGGAGCGCCGCGGGCCCCGTGGGGGTGGCAAGCATGGACAGCACGGTGGTGGGAGCGGAGGCGGTAATGCTGTCCAGGTCGCGGCCCGTACTCAGCGCCAGCGGAATCTGGTAGAGATCTTTTGCGCCTTCGGTGTATTCCAGCTCAACGAAGAAGAGGGCTGCTCCGAGTGTCGAAGGTTCGGGCAGCTCTGCACGGTCAGCGGCTGCGGGCGGCTCGATTGTTCCCAGAACAGGCAGAGCGGCCCACTCGACGATGCGGACGGTCTGAATAGCCTTGGTCTTTGCGCCGAACCAGCGTTGCCGCGCCAGCCATCCGGGCAGGGCGGATTCGAGCAGCGCAAGCCCCGGACCCTGCGTCAACGCACCCCATCCGTTTGCAAGCAGTTGGAGAGCCGTCTCTTCACTCTCCGCTGCGGGCTGCTTCTCGTCCGTTCGCTCGTCAGGCTGCGGAACAGGCGCGGGCTGGAGCTCAAACCAGAGAAACGAGTAGGGCGCCACGGTAAGCGGGTAGGGGCCGGCGGTGACCTGCGGAAACGAAACATAGCCCAGCATCTCAACGGGAACCGCTCCCGCGTAGGCCTTGAGGTCCAGGGAGACGGGCTGCGCGAAACGAGAAAGATTGGCGACGCACAGCACAGTCTCCATCGTGCCGTCATCGCGCTTGAGATTGCGCAGGTAGGCCAGCACCTTGCGGTTTTCGGGGTGCAGGAACTCGAGAGTTCCGCGGCCGAAGACCTGGAAAAGCTTCCGCAAGGCAATCATGTTGCGCGTCCAGTGCAGCAGCGAGGATTGATCGCTCAGCTGCGCCTCGACGTTGACCACCTGGTACCCGTAGATGGGGTCCATGACGACGGGAAAGTAGAGCCTGGCCGGGTCGCATTTGGAGAAGCCGGCGTTGCGGTCCGAGTTCCACTGCATGGGCGTTCGTACACCGTTGCGATCGCCCAGGTAGATGTTGTCACCCATGCCAATCTCATCGCCGTAGTAGAGGATCGGCGTGCCTGGAAAGCTCAGCAGCAGGGAGTTCAGCAGCTCTATGCGGCGGCGATTGTTATCCACGAGTGGGGCGAGTCGGCGCCGGATTCCGACGTTGATCCTCATGCGCGGATCGGCCGAGTAGGCCAGGTACATATAGTCGCGTTCGTCGTCGGTGACCATCTCGAGCGTAAGCTCGTCGTGATTGCGGAGGAAGAGTCCCCACTGGCAGCTGTCCGGGATACCCGGGGTCTGGGCCATGATGTCGGTGATCGGAAGACGATCTTCCTGGCGCAGCGCCATGTAGATGCGCGGCATCAGCGGGAAGTGGAAGGCCATATGGCACTCGTCGCCGTCGCCGAAGTAGGGCCGGACGTCGGCCGGCCACATGTTGGCCTCAGCCAGGATCAGGCGATTGCCGTATTCCGCGTCGATGACTTTACGGATCTCCTTGATCTTGACGTGCGTCTCCGGCACATTCTCGCAGTTGGTCCCGTCCCGCTCCACGAGGTAGGGGATGGCGTCCAGGCGGAGCGCGTCGACGCCCATGTCGAGCCAGAACCGCATGGCCGTCAGGACCTCTTCCATGACCCGCGGATTGTCGAAGTTAAGGTCCGGCTGGTGGGAGAAGAAGCGGTGCCAGTAAAAGGCTTTTGCCTGGTCGTCCCAGGTCCAGTTCGACTTCTCCGTATCGGTGAAGATGATCCGCACCCCAGGGTACTTGCGGTCGGTCTCGGACCACACGTACATGTCACGTTCGGGCGAGCCGGGGGGCGCGAGGCGGGCCGCCTTGAACCACGGATGCTGATCACTGGTGTGATTGATGACCAGCTCGATCATCACCTGCATATCGCGTTTGTGCGCCGCGTCCAGGAACAACTTGAAGTCGTTGAGCGTTCCGTAGGAAGAGTTGACGTCAACATAGTTGGCGATGTCGTAGCCATCATCCTTCAGCGGAGAGGGGAAAAACGGCAGGAGCCACAAGCAGGTGACGCCAAGATCCTGCAGGTAATCCAGCCGCGACATCAGTCCTTGGAAGTCGCCGATGCCGTCGTTGTTCGAATCCTGAAATGCACGCACGTGAATTTCATAGATGACTGCGTCCTTGTACCAGAGCGGATCGGCGGCGCTGCCCAGCTTCTTCACGTTCCATGTCCCTCGACGTCCTGCTCCTGCGATGCCGAAAGGCAGCGTCAGGCCGTACCGTGCCGCGTGATCCTGAAGATATGTGCGGGCTGTACGTCCGGCCGCAGAGCCACATAGTTGCTGCGATCGTGCCACGTGTACTTCGATCCGGTCAGCAGATCCTCGACGACAAAGTCCGTATCGTACGGAATTCTCAGCTGCTTCAGATCCAGGTCGATCCAACCCGCCTGCTCTTGCGCCGGATCGAGGTTGATGGCGACAAGGATGGTGTTCTCACCGGCGCTGCCATCGTTGGTTGACTTGGAATAGCACATGATACGGGGATTATCGACGGGGTGGAACCAGAGCGATTGGTTCGATTGTAAGGCCGGGTTTGCGCGCCTGATGTTGTTGATGTCCGTAATCAGCGACACGAGGGATTGGGGCTGGTTCCGGCTGCGCTGGCGGATCTCGTACTTTTCACTGTCCATGTACTCCTCGCTCTCGGTCTTGCCGGGCGAGGGATTTGCGGGAATGTTTTCACCCAGTTCATACGCGGGCCCGTAGATGCCGTAGTTTGCGGTGAGTGTGGCGGCCAGAATCAGCCTCTGCATGAATGCCGGCCGCCCGCCCTCCTGCAGCGATTTGTGCAGGATGTCGGGCGTATTGGGCCAGAAGTTTGGCTGGAAGAAGTCGCTCACGGGAGGCCGCGTGATCTCTTCCAGGTACGTCTGCAGTTCGGCTTTGGTCGTGCGCCAGGTGAAGTAGGTGTAGGACTGCGTGAAGCCGGCCTTGGCGAGCGAGTACATGACGTGAGGCCGGGTAAAGGCTTCGGCCAGGTAAATCGTGTCCGGGTACTTTTCGCGCAGATCGCCAAGACACCACTCCCAGAAGGGCAGGGCCTTGGTGTGTGGATTGTCCACCCGGAAGATTTTGACGCCGCGCTTGATCCAGAACTCGAAGACCGAGTGCAGTTCTTCCCAAAGACTTCGCCATTCCACGCTCTCGAAGTTCAGCGGGTAGATGTCCTGGTATTTCTTGGGCGGATTTTCGGCGTACTGGATCGATCCGTCCGGGCGAATGGTGAACCAGGCTGGATGTTCCTTGACCCAGGGATGGTCCGGCGAGCATTGGAAGGCGATGTCAAGCGCAATCTCCAGCCCGTGTCCCGCGGCTGCCTTGACCAGATGATCAAAGTCGGCGAAGGTGCCCAACTCGGGATGAATGGCTTTGTGCCCGCCCTCGTTATCTTTGGTCGGCTTAGCGCCGATGGCCCAGGGACTGCCGACATCGCCCTCCAGAGCCGTCGTCGAGTTGTTACGGCCCTTGCGAAACGCGGTGCCGATGGGATGGATGGGTGGGAGATAGAGTACGTCGAAGCCCATCGCCGCAATCTCCGGCAGTTGTGTCTCCACATCACGGAAGGTTCCGTGCTTGCCGGGAATAGGCGACGTGGAGCGGGGAAAGAGCTCGTACCAGGTCGAGTAGCGAGCCTTTTCGCGGTCTATCCACAAAGGAAACTCGATGGGCGTCCTGGTCGCGAAGCTCAGGTCCGGATAGCGCGCCGCCAAAGCCCGCATTTCCTCGCTCACCGGATATTCATAGACGGTGGCGTTTTGCTCGGCCATCCAGCGGAGGGAGGAGACGATCTCGCCGAGATGTTTGGCGTCCGCCCCTCGCGCGCGCTTGGCCGCCTGCTCCAGCAGGAGCGCCCCGGTACGGAGTGCCAGAGGAATGTTCTGGTCCACGTCGTTGTCCGTAGGGTGGTCGGGATCGGGTTGCGCCGCCAGTCTCTTTTGTAGATCGCTGCACCAGGTATCGAAGTGATCGATCCAGCCCATGACCTGGAAGCTACACGCGCCCAGCCGACTGGCGGTGAACGACGCGCTCCACAGATCGTTGTCGAGGGCGGTCATCGGGACCGCACGCCAGCGGCGATCGCTCTTGTGGCGGTACAGGAGCCTTGCGGCAACGTGATCATGTCCATCGGCGAAGATTGCGGCAGTTACGGTGACCTGGTCGCCGAGAATCCGACAGGCCGGGTACCGCCCGCAGTTTACGTTCGGCTGCACCTCTTCAATGACGACGCGGCTACGGCCCTCACCTGGCTTCATCCCACCCAGCTTTCCATAGTTGATTCAGGCTCCTATTCAGCAGTCAGCAATCTCGTTTGACTTTTCTCGATGACGGGCATCTAACGGTTTTAGACCGGTTCTCGTGAAGCCGGAGAGTGGTCACTACAACATAGAGATGCAGAGACCCCGCAGCGGGGTTTCTGACCCAGGCTAGCTCGATTGCCAGCTTGACCCACACGTGCGATTCCCGTAGGAATGGAGATTAGACCCTTGTTTGGAAGAAAGCGAAGCTCCCAACCCGCGCTTCGAGGTCAGCGCATTGAGGATTATGGCGTTATCGGGGACTGCGAAACCGCAGCCCTGGTCGGCCGCGATGGCTCGATTGACTGGCTTTGCTGGCCCAACTTCTCCTCTGGCGCCTGCTTCGCCGCGTTGCTCGGCACCGCTGAGCATGGCTACTGGAAGGTTGCGCCGAGACGGCCCGCCAACCGTGTGATCCGCCGCTATGTGCCTGACACACTGGTTCTTGAGACGACCTTCGAGACCTCGACCGGAACGGTAAGCCTTTTGGACTTCATGCCACCACGGGGCGATAACTCCGACGTGGTCCGCATCCTTCGCTGTCTGCGAGGGCACGTGGAGATGCGGATGGAGCTCTCCATCCGCTTCGACTATGGGCGCACGATTCCCTGGGTTACGCACATCGAAGAGGGGCTCCGGGCGGTGGCCGGTGGCGAGCTCATCGTGCTGCGCACCCCGGTGAGGCTGAAGGGCGAAGGCATGACGACGGCGGCCGACTTCACGCTGCAGGAGGGTGAGGAACTTCCCTTCACGCTCACGTATGGCTCTTCGCTTGGTAAGGACGGCAACGATCCGGTGCAGGATCCGGAACCTTTCTCGGCCGTCTCCGCGCTCAAGGATACAGTCACGTTCTGGCGGGAATGGAACAGCCGCAACACCTACCAGGGGCCTTACACGGATGCGGTTCGCCGCTCGCTGATCACCCTGAAGGCCCTTACCTACAAGCCTTCGGGCGGTATCGTCGCCGCGGTTACGACCTCTCTGCCGGAGCAGATCGGTGGCCCTCGCAACTGGGATTATCGCTACTGCTGGCTGCGCGACACGGCCTTTACGCTGTTGGTGCTGCTGGGAGCCGGCTACCAGGAAGAAGCCGTCGCGTGGCGGCGCTGGCTGCTGCGCGCTATCGCCGGCGCGCCTTCACAGTTGCAAACCATCTACGGCATCAACGGCGAGCGCCAACTCACGGAGTGGGCTGCCGACTGGCTGCCGGGATACGAGAACTCTCGCCCGGTCAACATTGGCAATGCGGCCTCGGGTCAGTTCCAGCTGGATGTCTTCGGGGAGGTTGTCAGCGCGCTGGCGCGCACCCCGATACCCGATGATGACATCAAGGTCTCGGCTAACTCGGTCGAAGCGCAGCTTGTGGACCATTTGTGTCAGGTGTGGGTGGAACCGGACGACGGCATCTGGGAGACGCGCGGCGGGCGCAAGCACTTCGTTCACTCGAAGGTGATGGCCTGGGTTGCGCTCGACCGTGCCATTAAGTATCACGAGAAGTATGATGGTAAAGGCGACGTTAAGGGCTGGAAGAGGAACCGCGAACTGCTTCACAAGCAGATATGCAGTAAGGGATTCTCCAAGAAGCTGAATTCATTTACCCAGTCGTACGGCTCGAACGAGCTGGATGCGTCGTGCCTGCGCATCGGACTGGTCGGCTTTCTGCCCATGAACGATCCGCGCATCGTGGGCACGATCGACGCCATACAGAAGCACCTGATGAAGAAAGGCTTTGTAGAGCGCTACGACACACGCACATCACCAGACGGTCTGCCGCCGGGCGAGGGCACGTTCCTGGCATGCAGCTTCTGGATGGTCAACTGCTTGTGGTTGATTGGCCGCCGCGATCAGGCGCGCCAACTCTTCGAGCGTCTGCTGTCGCTGCGCAACGACCTGGGCCTGCTTTCAGAGGAGTGGGATGTGGCGAACAACCGGCTGGTCGGCAACTTTCCTCAGGCGCTTTCGCATATTGCGCTGGTCCATGCTGCCTTCGCTATCTCGGGTGATTGGCGTCCCGATCCGCCAGCTCAGGAGAAGTGCTGACGTGCGTTCAACCGGCAGTTGCAACCCACGCACCAGCCTGTGCACCTAACCGAAACTCAAGGAATTCCGATGATCAAGCCGCGCCTTCCGGCCTCGACCTACAGGCTGCAACTGCACAAAGGTTTCACGTTCGACCATGCTTCAGCAATCGCCAGCTACCTCTACGATCTTGGCATCTCGCACGTCTACAGCTCGCCGTATCTGCAGGCTGCGCCGGACAGCATGCATGGCTATGATGTTGTCGATCATCAACGTGTGAACGAAGAACTTGGCGGCTCAGAGGCCCACGAGCGGTTCTGTAAGACTTTTGGCGAAAACGGTCTCGGCCAGGTGCTGGACATCGTTCCCAACCACATGGCCATCGGGAGCAAGAATCGCTTCTGGTGGGATGTTCTGGAAAACGGCGCTTCCAGCCGTTACGCGAGCTTCTTTGACATCGACTGGAACCCGCAGGAGGAGCGCCTGCGCGACAAGGTGCTGGTCCCGGTGCTGGGCGACCAGTACGGACGAGTGCTTGAATCGGGCGGTATCAAGGTAATTCGTACGGGATCGAAGTTCCTGATCGAGGCGGCGGGAGAGACCTTTCCCGCTGCACCCACATCGGTGCCGGTCATCCTGGCGAGGGCCGCGGTGTACGCGGGGTCTGACGCGCTCAGCTTTATTGCTGCCTCTTACGGCCGGCTGCCTAATCCTTCCCTGGAGGACCGGCGCACCGTGCTCGCGCGGCATCGTGACAAGGTAGTCATCAACCGGCTGCTCGAACGTCTCTGCGGCGAGGAGGAGCAGGTCTGTGAGGCGATCGACCGCGCTGTCCGCGAACTCAACGTTGATCACGACTCGCTCGACGATTTTCTCAACCACCAGAACTATCGGCTGGCTTACTGGAAGACCGCCGACCAGCAGCTTGGCTATCGCCGATTTTTCGATGTCAACTCGCTCATCGGCCTGCGCATGGAGCGCCAGCACGTCTTCGAAGAGACGCACGCACTGATCCTCGACTGGCTGCGCCGCGGCGTTCTGGACGGTGTGCGCGTTGACCATCCGGATGGTCTTCGCGATCCGCTCGAGTACTTCCGCCGACTGCGCGAAGCCGCGCCGGGCGCATGGATCATCGGCGAGAAGATCCTGGCCGCAGGTGAGTTTCTGCGCGGAGGCAAGAAAGCCGCGTGGCCGATCGATGGCACCAGTGGCTACGACTTCTTGAACGTGGCGCTTGGCCTGTTGGTTCGCCGCAAGGGTATGGCTGATCTCACGACAGTCTATGGCGACTTTACGGGCCAGCCCACCGAGTTCCCGCCGATCGCCCACGACAAGAAGATCGCGGTCGCTCAGGAAGCCCTGGGTTCGGATGTCAACCGCCTCGCAAGCATCTTTGTGGACATCTGCGAGCAGCATCGCAACCAGCGGGATTACACCCGCGCAGAGGTTCGGCGGGCCATTCGCGAAATCGCTGCATGCTTCGCGATCTACCGCAGCTATGTTGTGCCGGATCGAAATGAGATTACGGCCGAAGACCGGCGGTACATCCTTCGGGCGGTGCATTGCGCCAAGGACAAGCGCCCTGACATCGACCCTGGACTCTTCGATTTCTTCGAGCAGGTTCTCACCTTGCAGGTCACGGGCAAGCTCGAGACGGAGTTCGTCCTGCGCTTCCAGCAGTTCACCTCGCCGGTGATGGCGAAGGGTGTCGAAGACACTGCGTTCTACTGCTACAACCGGCTTACCGCGCTCTGCGAGGTAGGCGGCGATCCCGGGCGCGACGGTCTTTCGCTGGAAGATTTCCACGCCTACCAGGCAAAGATGCAAGCCACGCATCCCGGCACGATGGTCACGCTCTCCACGCACGATACCAAGCGCTCGGATGACGTCCGTGCGCGGCTGGCCGTGCTGAGCGAAGTTCCTCATGAGTTTGCCGCCGCCATTGAACGATGGGCTGAGATGAACGAGCCTCGCAAGACCAAGGCTCTGCCGGACCGCAACTCCGAATACTTCCTCTACCAGACGCTCATCGGCGCCTGGCCTATCGATCGCGACCGCATCAAGGCCTACATGCAGAAGGCCATGCGCGAAGCCAAGCAGCAAACCTCATGGGTGGCGAACAACAAGGAGTTTGAAGACGCGCTGAACGGCTTCATCGATTCGACTTTGTCCGATCGGGAGTTTTTTGCCGATCTGGAGAAGTTTGTCGCGCGCATCCTGCTGCCCGGACGCATCAACTCGTTGACGCAGACGCTGCTGAAGAACACCGCACCTGGCGTTCCCGACCTGTACCAGGGTGCGGAGCTTTGGGATCTGTCGCTGGTCGATCCGGACAATCGCCGGCCGGTGGATTATGTCCTGCGCCGCCGCCTGCTCAAGGAACTGCCGTCGCTCAACAGCGGCCAGATTCTCGCGCGCATGGATGAAGGCCTGCCCAAACTGCACGTCATCCAGCAGTGCCTTAAACTGCGCCGGGAACATCCGGAGTGGTTCGGCCCGGAGGCCGCCTACAAGCCGCTCTCTGCCAGCGGACGCAAGGCGCGTCACGCCGTCGCCTACCTCCGCGGCGACGATGTGATCACAGTCGCGCCGCGGCACTCCGTGACGCTCTCTTCCTGGGAAGCCACTACCTTGCAGATTCCGGATGGCAGGTGGTGCAACCGGCTTAGCGGGGAGCACATCGAAACCGGCGTACAGCCGGTTGAAGCGCTTTTGCGTAAATTCCCAGTGGCCTTACTGACCCGGGAATGAACAATGCTGATCGCTGTGACGATCCTGGCTCCCTAAAGCGTGGGAGCCTTTACGAGCCACATTTATCCGAGGAGAACAAAGTCATGCATCAGTTCACTGTCTGGGCGCCGATACCCGGAAAAGTAGCGCTCAAACTGGGCGACGCCATCCACACGATGCAAGGCCCGGATGACAAAGGATACTGGAACTGCGCCGTTGACGATGTCGAACCCGGGACCGAGTACGCGTTCCTGCTGGACGACGATCCGACGCCCTACCCGGACCCACGCAGCCTGTACCAACCCCATGGCGTTCATCGGCCGTCCGCTGTGTACGACCATCGAAGTTTTCGATGGGACGACCAGCTTTGGCAGGGTCCGCCACTCACCGGCGCCATCATTTACGAGCTTCATATCGGAACCTTCACTCCTGAAGGGAACTTCGACGGCGCGATCGAGCGGCTGCAGTACCTCTACAATCTCGGGATCACGCATATCGAGATCATGCCCGTGGCGGAGTTTGCCGGCGGACGTGGCTGGGGCTACGACGGTGTGGATCTCTTCGCCGTGAATCACTGCTACGGCGGTCCGGATGGGCTAAAACGCTTCGTCAACGCCGCACATGCGCACGGCATCGCGGTGATCCTCGACGTGGTCTACAACCACTTCGGTCCGGTGGGCAACTACACGGGCAAGTTCGGTCCTTATACGACCGCCGTCCACCACACTCCATGGGGTGATGCGATCAACTTCGAGGCCGAGGGTTCGGACGAGGTCCGCCAGTTCTTCTTCGACAACGCGCTGATGTGGATGCGCGACTATCACATCGATGGTCTGCGTCTGGATGCGATCCACGAGATCATGGATCGATCCGCGGTGCACTTCCTCGAGCAGCTCTCGGCGGACGTGGATAACTTGTCGGCAACGCTGGGGCGCCGCCTGGTTCTCATCGCCGAATCCGATCTGAATAACCCGCAGATCGTGGCGCCGATCGAGGCCAAGGGTTACGGGATTGATGCCCAATGGTCCGACGATTTCCACCACTCGCTGTTCACTCTTCTGCATGTGGAGAAAGGCAACAAGGGCTACTACAACGACTTTGGCGAGTTTGAGTGCCTTGCCAAATCGCTCAAGCAGATGTTCGTCTACGACGGCGAGTACTCTGTTTATCGCAAGCGGCGCCACGGCAGACCCGTGGATTCCTTGTCGGCGCATCGTTTCGTCGGCTTCATCCAGAATCATGATCAGGTCGGGAACCGCGCTACGGGCGACCGCCTGGAGCACATCATCGGCGAGGCCCGCACCAAAGTAGCGCTCGGCATCGTTCTCACCGCGCCTTTTATCCCCATGCTCTTTCAGGGTGAGGAGTTCGCGGCCTCCTCCCCGTTTCTCTACTTCGCCGACCACGAAGACCCGGAGATGGCGCGTCTCGTGGCCGAGGGTCGCAAAAAGGAGTTTGCAGCCTTCGGCTGGGATGAAGACCAGGTTCCGAACCCGGAGGAGCCATCTACCTTTCTTAACTCACGTCTGAAGTGGCCGGAGGTCGGCGAAGGCAAGCACAAGGCGATCCACGAGTGGACTCAGAATCTTATACGTCTGCGCCGAAATTCCATATCGCTGAACGATGGCGATCGTGGACATGTGAAGGTGTCGTTCAGCGAAGACAGGCGCTGGCTGCGTATGGATCGCCGCCAGGTGACGGTCCTGATCAACCTCGGGAGCGACCCTGCCACTTTCCGGGTCTCCGGAAGCCATCGCGTTGCGCTCGCGTCGGACCCCGCGGTGAGCCTGGAAAATGGCTCGGCCAGCGTACCCCCCGATGCGATCGCGATCCTCTCTACCGAAGCCGAGTAGGCAGTTGAGACGCAATCCCTAGCGACCGCTTGCAACACGGCAGGTTCAGTCTGCCGGACTGCGTTCTTTGGTCGCTTGAGCCTGCGTATCGACGGTGTCGCCCACGAAACGGTGGAGATGCGGCCCTTCAGACATCAGAGCGCCGCTGTCCGGGTTTCCGGGGACGGCATCCCTCTGATTCCGATCGTCCGGAACTTCTGTGTGCGGCGAAACTTTTGCCCTCGTGTTCCGTATCACCCCTAGGCCCCTGCACACAGACATTTGCTCCGCCGCACTGCCTCAGAGGATTCAACGATGTTCGGACCACTCCGCACCACCCACCTCGCAGTTGCGCTTGCACTGGCGGCGCCCGCCTGGGTCACCATCACGGCGCCTCCCGCCCGGGCGCAGGCGCCGGCTGCCGCTTCACGCCAACTGGGCACGGTTAAGTCCGTTTCGGGCGACAGCATTACGATCTCCACGGCGGCGGGCGCACCGATTACGGTGACTATCGCCCCCGGCGCACCGGTTCTGCAGCTTCCCCCCGGCAGCACCGACCTCAAGACGGCTACTCCGGCCGCAGCCTCGGACATCGCGGTAGGCGACCGCATTCTGGCCACCGGCAAGCCAGGCGACAGCGCGGATGTGATCGTCGCTTCGCGCATCATCCTCATGAAGTCGTCCGATCTCGCGGCCCGCAACCAGGCTCAGCAGGCGGACTGGCAGAGGCGGGGAGTGGGAGGCATCGTCAAGTCGGTTGATGGCCAGGTGATCAACATCTCCTCCGGTACCCGAACCATCAAGATCCAAACCACTGGCGGAACCATCTTCCGCCGCTATGCCGACGACTCCGTCAACTTCCAGGATGCGAAGGCCAGCAACCTGGACCAGATCCACGTGGGCGACCAACTCACCGCGCGCGGCGCCCATTCCGACGATAATCTCGCCGTGACTGCGGAGGAAGTGGTTACTGGTAGCTTCGCGAATCTTTCCGGCATTGTCACCGCCGTTGACCCGGCACTCGGCACCGTGTCGCTGAAGGACCTAGCCACGAAGCGCGTCGTCACGGTGAAGGTCACCTCCAACTCCGATCTGCGCAAGCTCCCGTCCCAGGCAGCGGCGATGTTCGCGGCGCGCAACAACCCGTCGGCGGCTGCGGGCGGTGCCGCTGGAGGCGGAGCAGCCGGTGCTGGTGGCGGCGGCGCGGGCCAGTCCGCAGCTTCCGGCGGAGGCGGTTCGCGCTACGGCGGTGGAGACGGCGCGGGGGGCGGACGCGCTCGCGCAGGAATGGATCTTTCCCGTATGCTGGCCCGGCTTCCGGCGGAGACGCTGGCCGAGCTCAAACCGGGCGAAGCGGTGATGCTGGTGGCTACTCAGGGCCGCGGCTCGGAATCCTATACCGCAATCACCCTGCTCTCAGGCGTGGAACAACTGCTTTCCGCCACCCCGGCCGGGGGCCAACCGATCACGCTTTCGCCGTGGAATCTCGGCACACCCGAGGCGGGCGGGGGCGGCCCTGGCCCGCAGTAGCGCTCGATCTTCCACTACGCTGCACTTTGTTCTGCACATCGATCTGACTAACTGACCCGACACTGAGGAGCCTTGATGTCTGTCCGCAATTCGCCACCGCCAACGAAGTCCTCGCGAGTATCCCTCTCCTGCGCTTCGCTGGTGCTCGTCTCGACGCTCCACCCCGCAGGTCTTCTGGGCCAGACACGCCCCGCACCCGCGCCCTCAGCCGCTTCCTCCTCCGGCCAGACCGCAGACCGCGCCGCCGCACCAGTGTCCATACGCGGCGCCATTGCCGATCCGGATGACGCTGAAATCCCCGGCGCCACGGTCACGCTGACACCTGCCTCCGGCAAGTCGATCACCACCACCTCCCAGAGCGACGGCAGCTACGTCTTCCGCGGTGTTCCTACCGGGACCTACTCGCTGACCGTAACCATGACCAACTTCGCCACGTTCGTCCGCCAGGGGGTGCGTGTAGTTGCCGGCACTCCGCTGACGATCAACGCCAAGCTCGCTATCCAGGACGCCGAGCAGACGGTCAACGTGACGACTTCCACCGCCATGGTCTCGGTCGATCAGGATTCGAACGCCAGCGCTACTGTCCTCACAGGCAAGGACCTCGACGCGCTGTCGGATGACCCGGATGAACTCTCCGACGAACTCTCCGCCTTGGCCGGACCCTCAGCCGGGCCCAACGGCGGACAGATCTACATTGACGGCTTCACCGGCGGCCAGCTGCCGCCTAAATCCTCTATCCGCGAAATCCGCATCAACCAGAATCCCTTCTCGGCTCAGTACGATCGCGCAGGCTTCGGACGGGTGGAGATCTTCACCAAGCCAGGCACGGACAAGTTTCATGGTTCGGCGCAGGTGAATGGGCAGGACAAGAGCTTCAACAGCGGCAGCCCGTTCATTGGGAACACCGCTCAGCCGGGCTACCATACGCTGTTCAGCTTCGGCAGCCTGTCCGGTCCCATCAGCAAGACCGCTTCGTTTACGCTCAATGGCTCCTACCGACAGATTCAGAGCAACTCTATCGTCGACCCGCCGGCGATCTACGCTACGAACCAGACCGGCGGAACCTTCTGCTATCCGGGAACGCCGGGCTGCACGGTCTTCCAGACCGTCAACGGGAACGGATATACCCTGGCGCAGTTTCAGCCGCAGACGCGGTGGGACATCTCCCCGCGCGTCGACCTCGCGCTGGGCGATAAGAACACACTCACGGTTCGCTTCCAGTCCACGCACAACAATCAGCAGAACCAGGGGATCGGCAACCTTACGCTGGCCTCGGCCGGCTACAACTCGGATGTCGCCGAGACCACCATCCAAGTGAGCGACACGCAGATCTTCAGCTCTAAGATCATCAACGAGATTCATTTCGAGTATCAGCGACCCACCTCGAACTCACAGCCTTTCTCTACTGCGCCGTATGTCAGTGTGCAGGGTGCATTCAACGGGGGCGGATCGCCGAACGGTACGTCCAACGATGTCCAGAATCACCTGGAGTTTCAGAACTACACTTCGATCGCCCTGGCGAAGCACTTCATCCGCTTCGGCGGACGTCTCCGCACGACCAACGACACCAACACGTCGACGGCGGGCTCAAACGGCACGTTCAGCTATACCAGCATCGCCAACTATGTCGCGGGCAATCTGGCCGACTATACAGTCACGCAAATTCCTGTGCCGACCGTCTCAGCTCGCGCGACCGATCTTGGCGTTTACGCAGAAGACGACTGGAAGATCAAACCGAACTGGACGTTCAGCTACGGGCTTCGGTTTGAGACGCAGAACTTTATCCACGACCATGCGGACGTTGCGCCGCGCCTCTCCACCGCCTACGGTCTAGGTAAAAAGACGGTGCTGCGCGCCGGAGCCGGTATCTTCTACGACCGCTTTCAGCTTACGAACCAGCTCGCCACGATACGCGACAACGGCGTGAACCAGCAGCAGTACACGGTCTCCTCCGCGAACTCAGCGACTACAACCATCGGCAGCGGTTGCAACCCAAACACTCCAGCGGGGTGCCCTATCAGCCAAAGCCGATTGACCGAGCAGACGATCGCAAGCAACCTGCATGCGCCCTACACGATGCAGGAGAACCTTGGCATAGACCAGCAGCTGGCGCGCAACGCGACTATTTCGGTCAACTACCAACACATTCGTGGTGTGCACCAGTTTGAGAGCGACGTGCCGAATTACTTTACCGCGTCAACCACCCAGCCGCTGCTCTACCAATACCAGTCAGAGGGTGTTTTCAACCAGAATCAACTCATCACAAACTTCAATCTACGCAACTTCCACAATGCCAGTTTCTTCGGATATTACGTCTTGAACTTCGCGCATTCGGATACCGGAGGCATCAACTCCTTTGCTTCCGTTCCCAACGACCTGGCGGCGGACTACGGACGAGCTTCCTTCGACGTGCGTAATCGCGTGTTTATCGGTGGCAGCTACACCGCCCCGCACCTGCTCACGTTCAGCCCGCTGATCGTGGCGCAATCGGGCAATCCCTACAACATCACCTCCGGAGTTGACGTTTTCCACGACAACATCTTCAACAGCCGCGCGACGTTTGCGACTCCTAGCACGGCAGGCGCCAAGTCCATTGGGAACTGCGGCACGTTCGTCGAGCCGCCTACCGATGCGCCCTACACTCCGGTTCCGATCAACGACTGCACCGGCCCGGCTAACTTCACCATGAACCTGCGCATCGTCAAGACCTTCGGCTTCGGCGAGAAGACCGGGCCGCGGCCGCAGGGGCAGGGCGGCCAGAACGGTCCGGGAGGACCTCCGGGAGGCGGCCGCGGTCCGGGCGGTCCCGGAGGGCGTGGCGGCGGCGGCGGCGGTTTTGGCGGCGGCGGAGCCTCCAGCGGCCGGCGCTATAACCTCTCGTTCGGGGTGATGGCGGACAACATCTTCAACATCGTCGATCGCAGCACGCCGGTCGGGACGTTTACCTCGCCGAGCTTTGGATCGAGCACGACGCTTGCGCAGGGCATCTACACCACGAACTCGGCTATTCGCCGGGTGAACCTGACCGCCAGCTTTACCTTCTAACCGCCTCGGCTCTGAACGAGACGTCCGGAAGGGTTTCAGCAGCCTGCCGGCTGGGGCCGTGCGGTGGATATAGTTGAAGCATGGCGTATCGACTAAGGCTACCGGCAACCTCCGCGAACCTTGGACCGGGCTTCGACGCGGTGGGCCTGGCGATGGGGTTGTGGCTGGAAGTCGATGCGGAAGCCGCCGCAAAGTTCGCGATCGAGGCCACCGGGCGCGATTACAGATTGGTCGGCGCGCTCGAAGGGAACCTGATGCTGGCGACGTACCGGGAGCTTGCTCCAGAGGGCCCGGCGCTGAAGCTCACGGTGAGAAACGGGATCCCGCTGGGCATGGGTTGCGGGTCGAGCGCGGCCGCGCTGCTGGCAGGCGTAATGCTGGCGAACGAATTTGGGCGCCTGGGATGGCGTGACGAGGAGTTGGTCGCCGAGGCCTGCCGGCGAGAGGGCCATCCGGATAACGTGGCCGCATGTTTTTACGGCGGCATGACCGTTTCTGCGATGGCGGAAGGAAGTCTCGTCGCGGCTACCTTTGGAATTGGGCTCCCGTGGCGGTTGCTTCTGGCGCTGCCTGCGGAAAGCCTTGCCACGAGCGAAGCGAGAGCCCTGCTCCCTGCGACGTACCCGAGGGCAGATGCAGTCGGGAATATTCAAGCGACTGCGATGCTGGTCGCGGCCTTCGCCCTGGGCAGGCCGGAGTTGCTGCGGGCTGGGACTGTCGATCATGTGCATCAACCTTACCGAAGTGGAGCTTGCCCCTTGCTGCCGCTGTTGCTGCCGCTGGCGAAGACGCAGGGTGTGTATTCAGTGACGCTGAGTGGGGCAGGTCCGGCGGTTTTGCTGCTTGCTGCCTCGGAGAATGATCCCGATGAGATCACGGAGCGCATGAGGCGGGTGGCGGGCGATCAGGCTCTAGAGGTGATCGAGACGCGTATCTCAGAGGGTACTGCTGCAGCGTAAGGACTAGCAGTCTTGAGTGGCATTTGTGCTACAACTTTGGTAATAGTTACTATTGAGTCAAAAAGATACTCTTTACACATCCGTCACACTTCCATACCTTAGGTTCGTGGGCAGTTCTGGGGAGGGCTGCATCACCGCCCGTTGACCTTGCTGAATGTGCGAGGTCCGGGCGTTTACCTTTAATGCGGTGTGGCTGAGGATGTTGAGTGGTCCTGGCTGGCAGCGAGCACCCCGCGGCCGGGTCTGCGGAGTGAATCGCGGTAGTCTGGTTTGCATCTATTATGGATAGGCCGGTCAAGGACATCCGGCGCGGAGGATGTAAGACATGGCAGGACAGTTTGTTAGTGAAGTCAACGATGCTGAGTTCGAGCAGGATGTGCTCAAGAGCGCGGAGCCTGTTCTGGTAGATTTCTGGGCTGCGTGGTGCGGACCGTGCCGTGCGCTGGCCCCGGTGGTGGACGAGATTGCGACCCAGTACAACGGCCGCCTGAAGGTGATGAAGATGGATGTGGATAAGAACTCGTCTACGCCGTCGAGGTATGGGATTCGCGGGATCCCCGCACTGCTGATCTTTAAAGACGGAAAGGTGGCGGAGCAGATTGTTGGCTTTGTCCCCAAAGATACGATCGACAAGTCGATCTCGAAGGTGCTGGGTGTGCCGGCGGCTGTCTGATCAGTGCGAACATTCCCGAAGGCCCTCGCTGCGGCGAGGGCCTTCCTGTTTTTGCTTGGCGTTTCGTCATTCTGCCGGGCGATGACCGGTGCTGCTAGCATTTGAGAATGCTCGAGTGGATGCTTGTTCGGGGCGTGATGGTGGCCTTTTTCATCCTGGCCAACAGCTTTTTTGTCGCGGCGGAGTTTGCGCTGGTGAGCATCCGCGAGACCCGGGTGCAGCAGCTGATCTCCCATGGGCGGCCGGGCGCGCGTACCGTACTGCAGCTCAAGAATTCGATGGATGATTTTCTGCCGGCGGTGCAGTTCGGTGTCACGCTGGCGGCCCTGGCGCTGGGCTGGGTAGGTGAGCCGGCAGTGGCACAGGCGATCCTGCGGGTGGCCGCAAAGCTGGTCGGGGAGCTGCCGCCCCATGCGGTGGGTTACAGCCATGCAGCGGCAATTGCACTTGCCTTTGCGACCATCACGTACTTCGAGGTGCTGCTGGGTGAGCTGGTGCCGAAGTCGCTGGCGCTGCAGCGGTCGGAGCGCATTGCGCTGGCAGTCGCCGGGCCGATGGATGTTTTCATGCGCATGACACGCCCCGCGGTGCGCCTCATGAACGGTTCTGCGACGCTGGTTCTGCGGCTGTTCCGCGCACCGCTGAAGGGTGAAGGCGAGGTGCACAGTCCGGAGGAGTTGAAGATGATCGCGACCGCGGCGCGGCGGATGGGTATGCTGCCGGGCTTCCAGGAGGAGATCATCCATCGGGCGATCGAGCTGAGCCACGTGACGGTGCGGGAGATCATGACGCCGCGCGGGAAGATCTTCTCGCTGCCGGCGAGGATGCCGCTGGAGCAGGCGAGCGCGCGGATCGTGGACGAGCAGCATACGCGGATACCGGTGTTCGACGGTGAACGCGGGCCGGAGCACATCATCGGGATTGTGCATTGGAAGGATGTGGCTCGCCTGATGCACTTTCGAGCGACGGCGCTGCGGCTCGGCGCGCCAGGGCAGGGCGCGCGGGCGGAGAGCGGGCTGACATTGCGGGAGGTGATGCGCGACGTGATGTTCGTCCCGGAGACGAAGCTGGCCGCGGAGCTGCTGCAGGAGTTTCAGGATCGCCGGCGGCAGATGGCCATCGTGGTGGATGAGTTCGGCTCGACGGTAGGGCTGGTGACGGCTGAGGATGCGCTGGAGCAGGTGGTCGGGGAGCTGGAGGATGAGTTCGATGAGCCGGCGCCGGTGGGCACGATGCTGAGCGCGACCGGTGTCGTCGTGATCGACGGAAGCGCTACCTTGCGGGATCTGACTACGCAGCTGGGTTGGCCATTCCCGCGGAAGCCCGGAGTGGAGACGCTCGCTGGCTTTCTGCTGGCGGAGTTGGGGCACATACCGGAGGTGGGGGAGAGCGTGACCCACGCGGGCCGGCTGTTTACCGTGGCGGAGTTGACGGGGCGAAGAATTGGCAAGGTGCGGGTGGAGGATCGCTTGCGTGCGGCCGACGATCACTCGCCTGCGGAGAATGAAGGGCTGGAGGTTGCAGGTTGACGAGGGCGGGTGGAAAACGCGGGGTCTTCGCCTCCCCAGGGTCGCTCCGGATGACGCCGTTGTGGCACGCTGCGAGACGGTTAGCGGTGACGCTGCCGGTGCTTTGGCTGGTGGTGTCGATCGTGTTTCTGCTGATTCACCTGGTACCCGGCGATCCGATCGTGCAGATGCTGGGCGAGGGAGCGACGGCGTCCGATGTGTCGGCGCTGCGGCATGCCTATGGCCTGGATGCGCCGCTCACGGTGCAGTATGGACGCTATCTGACGGGTGTGCTGCATGCTGACCTGGGGCAGAGCCTGCGGCTGCGCCAGCCGGTACTGGGGCTGGTGCTGGAACGCTACCCTTATACCTTGGCGCTGGCGCTGGCGGCGCTGGGGCTGGGAGTTCTGGTCGCGGTGCCGGCGGGGGTCTGGGCGGCGACGCACCGGGATGGCTGGCAGGACAGGGCGGCGGGCGTGGTTTCGCTGGTGGGGCTGAGCTTCCCAAACTTTGCGTTGGGGCCACTGCTGATCCTGGGGTTTTCGATCGGTCTGGGCTGGCTGCCGGTCTCGGGTGCGGGGACGGGGTGGGGCCTGGTGACGCACATGGTTTTGCCGGCGGTGACTCTGGGAAGCGGGCTGGCGGCCATCCTGACACGGATGGTGCGGACCGCCATGCTGGAAGAGCTGGGTCAGGACTACATTCGGACGGCGCGGGCGAAGGGGTTGAGCGAGCGCGTGGTGGTATATCGGCATGCGCTGAGAAGCGCGCTGATACCTGTGTTGACGGTCGTGGGGCTGCAGTTCGGCAGTCTGCTGGCGGGGGCGATTGTGACAGAGACGATCTTCAGTCTGCCGGGGATCGGCCGCTTGACGGTTTCAGCGATCTCGAATCGGGACTATGCGCTGGTGCAGGGGTGCATCCTGGCGATAGGTTTGACTTATGTGGGAGTGAATCTGCTGACCGATATGGCGTATACCGTTGCTAACCCGCGGATGAGGTGAGGCAAAGGATGAGGGGCTGGTTTCTGGCGATGTGGCTGTTGGGCGGCGTGGCTGGGGGGCAGGATGCTCCCAAGCAGGTGCCGAAGGTGGTGCCAGTGCCGAAACCTGCGCCTGGAGCGCCGCCGCAGCGTGAGGCGCCAGAGCCGGTGAGTCCGGCGGCGCAGACGGTGGTGGATTCGCGGGCGCACGTTGAGTTTCGGCTGCCGGCGGGGTGGAATTTGAACCGCAAGGATGGGGAGGTGAGCACGTTTCACCTGGACGCGCGGACGGCTCCGAGGCGGGCGGAGCTGCGGGCGGTTGCGAGCCTGGCGTTTAATCCTTACCCGCTTTCGACGTTCAGCGGGGCGCTCTTTTATCTGAGCGTCACGCCGCACAGCGCGGCGGCGTCTTGCGCGGCGCAGACTAACACCAGGCCCTTCAAAGGGTTACAGCCAGAGGTGGTGGGAGATGTGAAGTTCAACCGGGGCAAGGACGAGCATGGCCACATCTGCACGGAGGCCCGGGATGTGGCGTATACGGCGCTGCGGCAGGGAAGCTGCGTACGGTTCGACCTGGCGGTGAACTCGTTTTGCGGAGGGGAAGTGAGCGGCGCGGAGGATCTTACGGAGGCTCAGCTGGGAGCGATCTTCAAGCGGATGGAGGGCATTCTGGAGACGGTGAAATTCGTGGGTCGATGAGGTTTTCTGTGTGGAAAGCGTGGGATGTGAGCTGCAGGCAAAAGCACGTCTGCGAGCAAGCAGATGCAGGTCCTTTGACTTTGGCGGGCTGCACCTCCGCTCAGGCTTGCACCTCCGCTCAGGCTTGCACCTCCGCTCAGGCTTGCACCTCCGCTCAGGCTTGCGCCTCCGCTCAGGGCTGCGCTGCCGCTCGAGATGACGAGTTTGGGAGCAGGGGGACGAGCCGGGGAGTCAGCGACGCGACGGTGGCTTCGATGAGGGCGAGGGTGACGGGCAGGGAGAAACGGCGAGGGCCGGCGCTGCCCGGGTTGAGGTAGAGGATGCCGTCGCGGGTTTCGATGGAGGGTTTGTGGGAGTGGCCGCTGAGGACCATGGCGATGCCGGCGGCGCGCGGGTCGATGTCCAGCCACTGGATGGAGTGGACGAGGTAGATGAGATGGCCGGCGAGTTCGACGGCTTCGGTTGCGGGGAGCGCGGCGCAGGGGCCGTGGGTGTCGATGTTGCCGCGGATGGCGGTGACGGGCGCGATGGCGCGCAGGGTGGTGAGGATGACGGGGTCGCCGACGTCGCCGGCGTGGAGGATGTGGTCCACGCCCTGGATGGCGGCGAGAGCTTCGGGGCGGAGGAGCGAGTGGGTGTCGGAGATGGCGGCGATGAGCATGGTTTGAGTTGGGACGTCGCGGGTTGCTGGCGGCTGCCAGCTAAGCATAATCCCGGAAGCCATGCCTGTTGTTTGACTGAGAGAACTGAGCGCTAGAGGCCGGTGGTGAGACGGGTGCGGGGGTCGAGGAAGTCGCGGAGGGCATCGCCGATGAAGTTGAAGGAGAGGACCGCGAGCATGACGGCGAGGGCGGGGAAGACGACCATGTGGGGTGAGTCGAAGAGGTGGGAGCGGGCCTCGTTGAGCATGGAGCCCCAGGAGGCGGCGGGTGGAGGGATGCCGAGCCCTAGGAAGCTGAGGGTGGCTTCGGCGAGGACGGCTCCGGCCATGCCGACGGCGGCCTGGACGATGAGCGGCTGGAGAATGTTGGGCAGGATGTGGCGGAGCAGGATGCGGAGGTCGGAGGCGCCGAGGGCGCGGGCGGCTTCGACGAACTCGCGCTGGCGGACGGCCATGACCTGGGCGCGGACGAGGCGCGCGTAGCCGACCCAGCCGGAGATGGAGAGCGCGAGGATGAGGTTAAGGAGACCCGGGCCGAGGAAGGCGACGAAGGCGATGGCGAGGAGGATGCCGGGAAGGGCAAGGAAGGCGTTCGAGACATAGGTGTTGAGAATGACGTCGGGGATGCCGCCGTAGAAGCCGGAGATGAGGCCGGCGAGCAGGCCGAGAACGAGCGAGATGGCCACGACCGAGACGGCCACGATGAGGGAGATACGGGCGCCGAAGAGGAGACGGGAGAGGATGTCGCGGCCGAGCTCGTCGGTGCCGAGGATGTGGCCGGGACCAGGGCCGGCGAGGCGGGTGTCGAGGTCGAGCTGAGCGGGATTGCGCGGGGCGAGGAAGGGCGCGAAGATGGCGGCGGTGATGAAGAGGATGAGCAGGAGGACGCCGATGGCGGCAAGGGGCTGGCGGCGGAGAGAATGGACGGAGAGCATCGGTCTGCATGATGGTATATCGCGAAGCCGATGTTGCAAGCGCAAGGCAGGATCCCGGGTTGCGAGGGGCCGCTGGGATCATCTCGCTGGGATCATCTTGCTCTGTTCCGGGATAGGATCTCTCCATCGGAAGTAAATTTGTCTGTGGAGGCGCTGAGTCCATGAGGGGATTGGTCTTCATCAGCTACCGCCGTCAACGAGGGTACGCGCTCGCTCACCTCGTTAATGCAGAGTTGCGCGCGCGAGGCCTGCGAACCTTTCTGGATGTCGCTGAATCGGACCCTGGCAAATTCTGGCCGCAGATACAGACGGCGATCCATTCATGCCGTGCGCTGATCCTGATTTGCACCAGCGACAGCTTCCAGAGCAGGGGCGGCGACGATTGGGTTTTGCGGGAGATTGAGGAGGCTACAAAACTCGGGCGGCAGATTGTCCCGGTGTTCTCTCAGGATTTCACGGCTCCCCCGGTGTTGCCTCCCTTGCTGGCGCGGGCCATGGAGAACAATGGCGTCTCGATGGATACGCAGTTTCATGTTGCCGCGTTCGATCACCTGTCGCAGCTGATCGGAGGGAGGAAGCGGTCTGAACAGCGGAGGCGGGTTGCGCTGTTGTGGGTGCTTGCTTCGCTCGCCCTGGTTTCGGCGCTGGCTTTTGGGGCACGCGACATCAACCGGTTGAACGTGGAGGCGAATCGTGAGCGCGACGCAAGGCAAGCTGCGAACGCGCGGAGCGAGCAGCTCGCCAGGGACCTTGCTGCAATGGAAAAGAAGACAGCGGAGGAGCGAGAGGCCGTTGAACAACAGCAAAGCAGGATCGACAGCCGGAGCAAGCAGCTTGAGCAGAACCTTACCGCTTTGGACCTGAGGGCCGCGACTGAGAAATCTGCAGCGGACAAACGGGCGGAAGCTGAAAAACGCGAGATTGAAGCTGAAAAGATGGATGCCGCCGAGCGGGAGAAAACGGCGCAATACAACGCTCAAGCACGGGCCTATAGCTGTCGACAACGATGTGATTCGGAAGCGTTCTTCCAATGTCACGGTTCGTGCGAGACCCGGTATCCACATATTGATGCGAATCGGGATAGATGCGAGGAAGACTGTAGTAACAAACGGGCTTCCTGCCGAGCTAATTGCACTTGAGCAAGAGCCTACCGAAGCTCAGATGGAGCGAGTGCCGGGAAGCCGATTCCTTGACAGTGAGGCTGGGGCCGACGACACTGGAAGCTAGAGAAAACTGCTGGAAATCGTTGTGGGATGCGGCTGACGGCTAAGGACTTGCCGTGCATGTCTGGTGGAATGAAGTCTTCAGGAGTGAGTTCTTATGAGTCTTAATGGGGAAAAGGCGGTAGTTTGCGGCGCTGGCGGCTTTATTGGCGGATACATGGTGAAGCACCTGCTGGACCATGGTGTGGACGTGATCCGCGCGGTGGACATCAAGCCGCTGGATGAGTGGTACCAGGTGACGGATGGGGTGGAGAGCCTGTCCCTGGATCTGAAGGACAAGGACAACTGCCTGAGGGCGGCGGACGGGGTGACCACCGTATACCAGCTGGCGGCGGACATGGGCGGGATGGGGTTCATCGAGAACAACAAGGCGCTGTGCATGCTCTCTGTGCTGACCAATACGCACATGCTGATGGCGGCCCGGGACAAGGGCGTGGAGCGGTTTTTCTTTTCCTCGTCGGCGTGCGTGTACAACGCGGAGAAGCAGACGAATCCGGACGTGGTGGCGCTGAAAGAAGAGGATGCCTACCCGGCGATGCCGGAGGACGGCTATGGGTGGGAGAAGCTGTTTTCAGAACGGATGTGCAGGCATTTCCGCGAAGACTATGGGATGACGACGCGGGTAGCGCGATACCACAACGTGTATGGGCCGCTGGGGACGTGGATGGGCGGGCGCGAGAAGGCTCCGGCGGCGATCTGCCGCAAGGTGATTGAAGCCAAGCTGAGCGGAAACCACGAGATCGAGATCTGGGGCGATGGCAAGCAGACGCGCTCGTTCATGTATGTGGACGACTGCACGAAGGGCTCGCAGATGATTATGGAAAGCGACATCCTGGAGCCGATCAACCTGGGTTCGGATGAGCTGGTGACGATCAACCAACTGGTGGATGTGGCGGAAGAGATCGGCGGCGTGACGCTGAAGCGACGCTACAACCTGAGCGCGCCGAAGGGTGTGAACGGACGCAACAGCGACAACACAAAGATCCTCGAGTACCTGGGTTGGGAGCCTTCGACCAAGCTTCGCGATGGCCTGGAGAAGACGTACGCATGGATCTTCGACGAGATGCAGGCCTTAACCACGAAGTGATGACGACGCAGGACGAGGACGGTAGCGCCCGTTTCGGCGGCAACTGTTTTCGGCGGATCCTGGGGATTGATTTCTTCTATGGCAGCGCGCAGGAGGCGATCGGCAGGATGCGCAACGGCGGGCTGCTGGTGGTGCCGGCAGCGCCCGCGCTGAAGGACCTGGGGACGAACGCGGGGTACCGCGAGGCGCTGCTGAACGCGGACCTGGCGATCACGGATTCGGCGTACATGGTGATGATCTGGAACTTGCTGGAGCGGGACAAGGTGAGCCGTCTCTCGGGGCTCGAGTATCTGCGCGAGCTGCTGCTGGAGGACGAGGTGCGCACGCCGGGCAACACGCTCTGGATTATGGCGAGCGAGAAGAGCGCGAGGCTGAACCTGGATTGGCTGGCGACGCAGGGTATCGAAGTGCCGGCGGAGAGTATCTACATGGCGCCGATATATGGGCCGAAGCTTGAGGATCCGGAGCTGATCGCGAGGCTTGACCGGTTGCGGCCGCGGCACGTGATCGTGACGGTGGGTGGGGGGACACAGGAGCGGCTGGGTCTCTACGTGAAGCGCAACCTGAGATACCTGCCGGCGATTCACTGCATTGGGGCGGCGATCGCTTTTTTGAGCGGGGACCAGGTGAACATCCCGGTGTTTGCGGACAGGTTTTACCTAGGTTGGCTGTACCGCTGCATCTCGGAGCCGAGGCGCTATGTGCCGCGCTACTGGGAGGCGCGCAAGCTGCTGCAGCTGATGGTGAAGTACAGGGGCAGGCTGCCGCCGCTGACGGTTCAGGCGAGCCGGTGAACGTGCAACCTTCGCCGCGCAGGCGGGTCTTTACAGGGCAGGAGTTGAACTGTGCGGAAGACGGAGCCGAAGACTGGGTGGGGGATTGGGCTAAGCCTTGGATTGTGGCTGACGATGATGGTGTCGGCGCCATGGCTTGCGGCGCAGAATGTGTCGGAGCAGTACCTGCTGGCGGCGGCCAATCAGGATCGAATGATGCGTAATCTTTCGCCGCTGCGGATCAATCCGCAATTGCAGGCGGCGGCGCGGTGGCATGCGTATGAGATGGCGAGGCGGCGGGGGATATCGCACCAGTTCCCGGGCGAGCCTGAGCTGGCCAGCCGGGCGGCGGATGCGGGAGCGCACTTCTCGCTGGTATCGGAGAACGTGGCGGAGGCGCCGAACTCTGCGCTGATCCACGAATTGTGGATGAAGTCGGAGGGGCATCGCGCGAACCTGCTGGACCCCAAGGTCGATTCGGTGGGGATTGCGGTGGTACAGCGGGATGGGCAGCTGTATGCGGTGGAGGACTTTGCGCGAACGGTGCAGCGGATATCGCTGGAGCAGCAGGAGTTTGAAGTTGGCGGACTGCTTGCGAGACGAGGGCTGAGGCTGATCGGCGATGCACGGGAGGCGCGCGAGACGTGTTTGATGGCGACGGGTTATGCGGGGGCGCGGCAGCCGTGGTTTGTGATGCGGTATACGTCGTCGGATATTGACCGGTTGCCGGAGGAACTGACGGCACGGCTGGAGGATGGGAGGTATCGCGAAGCGGCGGTGGGCGCTTGCAGTACGGGGAAAGAGGGGCCGTTCACGGGGTATAGCCTGGCGGTGCTGCTTTACCCATAGCTCCGGTGGCCGCGGTGAGTGGCGCGGGGGATGCTTTGACCGTCGGGGTCGCATTTGCTATAACTGGAGAGGTGGGGTGTAGCAGTTTTATCGCGCGCATTCATGCCTCATGGCATGTTGGCGGCACGTTCCTGAGTAGCTCAATGGCAGAGCATTCGGCTGTTAACCGAAGGGTTGTAGGTTCGAGTCCTACCTCAGGAGCCATATTTATCAAGCACTTAGAAGACCTCCTTCCGCTCCACTCCGTCAAACTTCGTCAAATTGCTATCTGACCCTGTTCAGGTGCCTCCAAGGCTTTGCGGATATTCCTGCCTTTCAGTCCCAGCTTCTCAGCCGGGGACCAGCCTTCGAGTACTGCCGTCGCACGGGAGTTGACCGCACGAGCAACATTCGCATCGAGAGTCTGCACGTACACATTGCCCGTAGTGGTAATGCTGGCGTGACGTAACGCCCCCTGCGTGTCCTTCAGCGTCCCGTGGTTCTGCATGTCGGTTCCCATCGTCCGGCGCATGACTTGAAACGTGACGAGCCGGTCAGGAATGCCAAGCCGCCGTGAGACTGGCCGTATCCGCCAACGCAGGAAGTTCTTCCCGTCGCGGGGTACCGCCTGTCCTATACGGTCTCCCCGTCCGAAGGTCGGAAACATCAACGCTTCGGGCGAACAGTCCGTGCAGAGAGCCTTCCATGCTTCGATGAAAGGTCTGACGGGCTCCGGCACAGGAATAGGGGCCTTGCTGGCCTTTGTCTTGAGCCGTTCCTTGTAGAACCTTCCTTCGTAGGCCGTGCCATGCGGCATCAGCGCTTCACCTGTCCAGCACTTCCATTGCAGTCCGAGCGCTTCACTTGCACGCGGCCCACAGAAGAGCCCGATAGACATCAGACAGAGATCGTGCGCGTCTTCGATCGCTCCGAGAAGCGCGAGAATCTGCTCTCGCGACATGACGGGCTTTTCGACTGGTTCGGTCAACGGCATGGTGACATCCTCTGCTGGGTCTTCGGTCAGATACTTCTGCTTCCTGGCCATGCGAGATATTGCACGGATGTTGGAGAAGCACTGGCGAACCACTGCTCCCGAGTATCCCTGTGCTGCAATGCCATTGAGCCAAACCTGAATTTCAAACGTACTCAGATTGCGCAACGGTTGATCTCCGAAGTGAGAGACCAGATAATGCCCTAGTTGGTAGGTGTTCGTCTTCTTGTAAGCCGGACTCCAACCGCCTTGGCGCATCGGGATATAACGCTGTTCTACAAACCACCGAAACGTCACCGAATCATCTGGAGGAAGCGTCGGAGTCGGACCGACCCCTTGGGTCTCCTTCAGAATGATTTCTTGCAGCATTTGTTCCGCCTTCCACTTCGGCGTGTTTGCCTTGGGACAGATGCGAACGTTCCGCAGCTTTCATACCTCCTTTCCGTCCTGGTCCTTTCTGTAGACCAGATACTGGCCGTACCACATCTTGGTCCGCTTACCTGTGAGATAAACGGTGCCCTTCTGATACTTCATTGCCATTTCATTCTCCGATTCTGCTTCTGGTCCTGGTCGTGGAGAACACCTTAATCATCCTCCAAACTGACGTTGAAAAGAAGTGCGAGAGGTCGTCAACCTTTCCATGAACTCTTCCACGTCGGCGCAGCGGTACCTCATCAGGGTTCCGAGCTTTACACCTCGAATCTTTGGAGACCGACGTGTTGTGTGGTCGCGCACCCACCGCTCTGATACCCCTAGTTGCGCGGCTACCTCGCGAGCGTTGAGAAGACGTTCTTGAATAGGAAAACTGATTGTGCCTCGCGAATCGCCCCGATTCTCGGTGAGCGGGAATGTGGGCGTGGTCAACGGTGATGGCGCTTCGGTCCGCACTGCATTCCAAGCTGACGATTCCGACGCCGGGGGTTTGCGAATTGATGGTGGGATTTGAGACATGTAGTTGAGGTTTCTGGCAGAGTTTGGCATTGGGTTCCCTTCGGTTGCGAATTTTTCCAGACGTCTAGCGGATCGAGAAGGAAACTGCTGCTTCTTGACGCTGCGGCTCCCTAGGTCTGAAACACCTTGATTGTGAAAGCCGAAAGAGAACGCGTCCAATACTTCCTATCTATGCCACCCATGGCAAAACCTATAGAAGGTGCCGGTTTCCGAAGCTGAAGAGCACCTCCAGGTAACCGGGCACCTTGAGGTGCCCCGTTGACAGTGTTGATACCCGCGCCCAAGAATTAGGTATGTCTTTTCCACAGATCGGTGTGGAGTGCAAGGCCCACACCAGCGGAGTACAGGGCCATGTCAGAACCGGTAGAGTTTCGCCATCTCGAATATCTGGTCGCTATCAACGAAGGTAAAAACTTCACGAGGGCTGCTGAGAAAATGTACCGCTCCCAGCCAGCCATCAGTCAGCAAATACGTGGGCTTGAGAGCGACATCGGATTTCCCATTTTTCTGAGGCAAGGCCGAGATGGCGTCACGCCGACTCCTGCCGGCGAACTTGTTCTGAGTTGGGCTTGGACAGTCCTGGAAGAACGGCGCGAAGTCTTCGCGATCGCCCGAGCGATCCATAAGGGCGAAGTACCGACGCTAAGGCTCGGCTTTTCATCCTTTGTGAAACCCAACACTCCTGACGACATTCCGACAGTGCTATTCCGATCTCTTTCCCAAGTGTGAGGTCGTATTCTCAGGCGGTGATTCAGCCCTCATTGTGCGGCGGCTTGAATCGAATGCACTCGATTGCGGCATCCTGCCTTGCCCCGTCGACAGCCAGACTCTAGACGTGATCACGGTCGCACATTCTCAGCTTGTCGTGTGCATGAGAACCGATGACCCACTGGCTTTACACACGCAGCTGGATATCCACGAAGTTGCGCCGCGGATCAGAGTCTTTCGCGATCCGGAACTTCACCCGTCGGCCCATGCGCATCTGGTCAATCTGTTCGCCGAGGTTGGCATCCCAATGAGGCTTGCAAACTCTGTGACGAATCCTGCGGACATCCAATGGATGGTCAAAGAGAAGTATGGGCTCGCCCTCATTGATCAAGCGTTGCCTCTCGAATCTGGGTTGACGACTCGGCCGATTGCGGGGGTGAACTGGTCGGCTCAGACAGCCTTTGTTGCCAGCAAGACTAGCCAACACATTGCGCTCCCATTTGTTCAGAAATTCCTGCGACAGGAAGGTCTTACTGTCCAGCGGAAACGACCCCGTGGAGTACGCCCCTTACCGAAGCAGTTGGAACTTCTCGGATAGCCCTCTTCTATAAGCGAAACTTTGCTTAATCTAAAAAAGAAGACTTGGACTCAGCGGCACCAAGTGACCTAGTTTCCTGACATGGCAATCACTCCACGCCATCAGGAGAAATCAGGATGTCACTTCGTCACAATCTCAAACTACTGGGCCGGAAGCTTACTCAAGCCTTTCGTGTAATTATGCCGTCGCTCTTCGTGCTCGCTTTCGCGAGCGTTGCCCCATGCCCAAGGAACGATGGACTTCTCCGGCGCTCAGACGCTCATGGGGACGTTCAAGGCCTTCTCCATCAGCTGCCGCGTGCGCTCCAGCTTCTTTCTTGAAAGGTCGGGCCGATTCTTTAGAAGATTGCGTACCCATTCCTCGTGCACTTCGGCAGACCAATGGGCGCGGAAGATTCCCGTCAATGCGAGGTGCATGAGGAAGTTCCGCAGGCCCGAAGGGTAGAGCACATTTGCGTCGAAGAAGGCCCCGAGTATCGCCACGAATCAGATCCCGATCTCCTGGTCGTAGGCGGCCAGCTCGTTGAGAGCCGCAAGGCGCTCGGCATGGGCCTTCCGCTTGTAAGCCATCAGGGACTCGAAACGTACCCGGCGATGGGTTCCAACCTTGCGGTATTCGATGTTGCCCTCGTCCAGCATTTGGATCAGAGAAGGCCGCGAGATGCTCAACATGTCGGCTGCCTCCTGGGTGGTCAATTCGGCATGAACCGGGATCACTGTGACGGTGTTTCCGCGCCCCATTTCATCGAGGATTCCGACCAGCATCTTGAGGGCGGAAGCGGGAAGTACGACGGTCTCGTCTTCCGGCGCTCCGACGACCCGGAGGCGAAGAGGAGTCTTCGAGCGCAGCCGGGAGGACAAGAGACGGCTGGTTTCTTCGGCCTGTTTGGCTTCGGACGGCGTGGGTAAAATCTGGGTCTGAAGGGCTTCCGGCACGGCTTTTTCCTCCTCTCTATTATGGCTTATATTCGAAGCAAACGCAACCAATCGAAGTATTCGCTCGAACACCTCTGCCGTGTGGAAGCAGTGGTTTAGGGCAGAGGTCGAGGTTTTGGACCCACGGGTCCGATAAGGGTCCAATAACGGTTCCTTGCTGTTCCCAATAGCGCTAAAACGGGCCATCCGCTACGCATTCCATGCCTCGCTCCAATAAGAACACTCGTATCTGGTTGATGACTGCCGTGCGTCTCTATACAAGCCGATCACGAATCCGGTGCTTGCGGACCCGCCGTTTCGACTGTTCTTTCGTCCTTCCTGTTCCTGTGCAGACCTCGTCGCCAGGTCTCGCTGGTGTCGCGGGAGAGGTGCGGGTACAGCTTGCATTGATGTGGCCCGGAACTCATCGTTCCCCAATCGTCCCCTGCTTCTAGAACGCACTGCTTGGCGCTTGGTTTACAACCTGCCCTTGTCTTTGGTAATACTTGTGCGCGGTCTGGTACTAGGGCGTACCGTTTTCGAGGCGGCACGTAACCGCTCCTAGCTTTGATGTTGAAGGACAGAATCAGGGGGAACCGATGGCCATGACTCGTCGCGAATTTGGAAAGACTGCACTTATCTCGGCTGCTCTCAGTGCGGTTCCGGCCTCTGCCCAGCGCGCGCAGCGCAGTTCATTCCCAAGAGGATTTCTTTGGGGCGCTGCGACCGCGGGGCATCAGATCGAGGGCAACGACGTCAACAGTGATTTCTGGCTGCTTGAGAACACTAAACCCACCCTGTTTGCAGAGCCCGTTCTGGACGCATGCAACAGCTTCAGCCTGTGGCCCACGGATCTTGACCTTGTACGCAGCATTGGGTTGAATAGTTACCGTTTCAGCCTCGAGTGGTCACGCATCGAGCCTGAACCGGGCCTCTTTTCCGTTGCCATGCTGGACCACTACAAAGCGATCGTGGACGGTTGCCGTGAGCGAGGCCTAAAGCCCATTGTGACGTTCAGCCACTGGACGGTGCCTCTCTGGTTTGCTGCGCAAGGTGGCTGGACCAACCCCGACTCGCCCGCTCTCTTCGCGCGCTACTGCGATCGAGCGGCACGGCATCTTGCCGATGGCATCGAATACGTCGTCACCTTGAACGAGCCCGATGGACTCCTTATTGCCAACCGCATGGTACCCGATGGGGCCAAGCAACTACAGTCAGCTATGCTTGCAGAAGCGAGCCGGCGAACCGGCGTGAAGCGTTTTGTCGGAGGGCCAGCCTTCGTAGAAGCGAAGGAGATGCAGCCCAATCTGCTCAAGGGCCATCGTGCCGGGTTTGCGGCGATCAAGGCCGTGCGAAGCAGCCTCCTGATCGGCTTTTCCCTGGCGATCGTGGATGAGCAGTCGGCAGGTGCCGACAACAGCATGCGCGACGCGATGCGAAATGAGTTCTATGGACACTGGCTTAAAACTGCGAGACAGGATGACTTCATCGGAATACAGAACTACACGCGCCGCCTTTGGGATGCAAAAGGAATTGTGCAGCCACCTGCGGCTGCACAACGCGATCAGATCGGTGACGAATTTTACCCGGCCTCACTTGCCAACTGCGCTCGCTACGTCCACGAGGTTACGAGAAAGCCGATCGTTGTCACGGAGCACGGCATCGCCACGGAAGATGACACACAGCGCGCTGCCCTTATCCCAGCGGCGTTGCGTGAACTCGCCAAGGCTATGGATGATGGAGTGCCAGTGCTGGGTTACGTGCATTGGTCCTTGATGGATAACTTCGAATGGGCTTCCGGCTACCGTCCAAAGTACGGACTTGCGTCCGTTGACCGCAAGACATTCCGTCGCACACTCAAGCCCAGCGCAGCTGTTCTGGGCGCCATTGCACGCCGAAACGGGCTTTAGCTATGGCAACTATCTTCGTGAGTAAGTTGCTGTGAGGTCTTGGGTAAGGCTGATTCGGAATATGGTGGGGCCTCGATAAGGCTAGGTGGAGGGCAGGACGCCAAGGGAAGGCGCGAAGAGCGCACGGAATGTGTCATCTAATTTTGAGCACCGAACGGGATTCGAAGCCATCAAGTGGTTGATCGATGGCAAGCCACGGTCTTCCACGCTGTTTTCAATCACCGCAAACGATTAAAGAGCTAGCGGCACGCGGCGTTTGCGGCGCCTTTCATGGTGAGGAAGGTGATGCTGGTGGATGGCAGGTCGACCGAGCCGGATGGGGTCGGTACGCCTCCTAAAGGGGGCATGTCGTCGGTTGCGGTCAGGGCGAGGGTGGTGCCGTTCAGCTGAACGGAGTTGCCGGTCAGGTCCGTAGCCGTGAGGGTGAATCTGCTGGAGGGCTGGGGCATCGGAATGGATTGGTTCGAGGTGCCAAAATTCAGCGCCAGGAGCGTTACGCCGCCGGGCTGGTCCCGCATGCAGTGAGCGTACAGGTGGAGGGAGTCCGATGGGGACTTGCCTGGATCGAGCACGGTCGTCCCCATGGTCTTGTGCCAAAGCAGGGCGGTCCAGTAGTCCGGCCGCGGCATGAGTGTTACGTCGTCGATCAGGCCGTAGTCGCTGGCGGCGAGGGTATTGTGCATGACGACCTGGACGTGTTGCCGTGCTAGGCGGCCAAGCTCGTCGGCATAGTGGAAGCTGTCGAGGAAGGTGGCGGCCCAGCGGTCTCCACCGCATGCGGCCTGGCCGGACTCCGTGAGCCACATGGGCTTACCTGGCGCGTAGCGGTCGCGCAGACCGGCGTAAAAGGCCTCGACGATGGAGGTTCTTGCGAGCCAGTCTTCGGTGAGCGCGGCTTGTGCAGTGGTGAGCGCGCTCTCCCCGAGAGACTCGCAGCGCTGCGAGGCGGCTCCGTAAAAGTGGTACGAGAAGGCGTCCAACGGATCCTTCTGGGTTGCGACGAGCAGGTCGGCGGCCGGGAGGAGCTTCATCGGCGAAGCGCCGAACCCTTCTCCGACCGCGCTTGGTCCCAGCAGGAGAGCGCCGGGCGCCTCTTCGCGGAGGAAGTCGTGGAAGACGGCGAAGTCCTTCCCGTAGGCTGCGGCGTCGTAGCCTTTGGGCAGGCCGCTTACGGCGATGAAGGTGGGTTCGTTCACAAACTCCGCAGCGGCGATGCTGCTGCCGTTCGAGGTGGTGAAGCGCAGCAGCGCACGCGCTTCTTCAGGCTGCCAGATTCCGGATGCGTTGCGGGTTCCTTCGCTCGCCGCAAAGGACGTGACGATTTTTGCATCTGCGGCCTTCGCGAAAAGTATGAGCCCCTTCCATTGCGTACGAGTCAACACTCCTGAGAAGCCGGGTGGCGGCGTGGCCGGCGGCGGCGCGTCCGAGTCTTGGAAGTGCACCGTATTGGCCCAGGAACCCGAGACGCGCACGTAGGCCGGGCCCAGGGCGGCGGCCAGCTTTCGCAGGCGCGAATTGCCGAGGTCAATGGGGTTGCGTTGCTCGAAGGGCGAGCCGGGCGAGGGAGCGGAGTTGAGGGGCGCATAGGGCTTCCAGAATTTGCCGCCGATGATCTCGGCCATCTCGACGTTGTAGGACTGGAAGCGTGTGTCGACGGTGCCGACCTTTTTCATCGACTTTGGATTCTGCTGCGCCGGCAGGGATACGGACAGACAGCCGAGCGTCAGGAGAGTAAGCAGCTTCATCGGGTAACATTTTCGAGCGAGGAGAGGAACTTGCCGTCCTTGAGCCAAGCAAAGAACTCCTGGAACCAGAGGTCGCTGGTGGTGCCGAGGGTGCGCATGCCGAACCCGTGATCGCCGTCGTGGTAGAAGTGCAGCTCGACGGCGCCACCGGCCGCCTGCCACGATTGGACGAGGCCGAATCCCTGTCTGCCGGCGAGCGGGTCATTTGAGGCGAGCGCGACGAAGAGCGCGGCTGGGTTGGGCGGCACCCTCACCGCGGCCATCGGTCCATAGAGGATGGCTACGAAGTCTGGCCGGGCGCCGGGCCGGTTTTGCAGCGTCAGGGCAAGGGCGGTTTGTGCGCCTGCGGAGAAGCCGATCATGCCGGTGCGTGCGGGGTCGATCTTCCACTCGGCGGCCCGCGAACGGATCAGTCGCAGGGCGGTGGCGGCGTCGTCGACGGCGAGGGGCGAGTCAACCACGAAGCCTTTGCTGCCGGCCTGGAGTGCGGGACCCATGCGCTCACCTATGGCTTTATCAAAGCCGGGGATGTCGCGCGGGGTGGGGTCCAGGCGGTACTTGAGGACGAAGGCGGCGACGCCGCGGTCGGCCAGGGCGTGCGCGACCAGGAGACCTTCGTTGTCCATGGCGAGGGCCATGAAGGCTCCGCCGGGTGCGATGAGGACGGCGGCACCGGTGGCCTTGGCGGGGTCGGGAAGGACCGGAATGAGGGTGGGCACGGTGACGTTGCGGGCCATGTGGAAGCCGCCCATGGTGTTCCATTGCTCCGGCAGAGCGTTGGCCGCGGACCCCGGGGCGGTTCCCGGGTAGAGCCGGACCTCGCCCTTCAGGTCCGGTCGTGTGGACTCAAGCATGGGCGGCATCTGCGGCATTTGTGCGCACGCCGGGCCGACGGCAAAGCTGAACAGCGCGGAGCAAACGAACCGATTGCTAACGGAGTTGCGGAAGTTCATGAGGGCTCCCTGGTGCGGTACGGAATTGCATTGCGGATCGCTGACCTGGACTCGATTGATATGCCTGGGTGTGAGGACCAGCGGTTTGATCACCCTTTCGGGGAGGTGAACGCATTTTTCAAAGCAGCGTTCCACGCAGCTGCGAAAGCTTTGCTGAGAGGTGCGTCGGCCGCAATCTGATCGAAGCCATGAAATGCGCCGGGTACCAACTGCAACTCGACCGGCACCCCGGCGACTATCAGGCGGGAGGCGTATGCGATGTCTTCCGGGGCGAACAGGTCGATGGAGCCTACGCCGATAAAGGCAGGCGGCAGGCCGGCGAGCGTGGCGGTACGAGCAGGTACTGAATTCAGCGGAACCTTGGCTGACCCGGCGGGCACACCGAGCAGGGACGACCATCCGAAGCGGTTGCTGGCAGCATTCCAGACATAGTGGCCGAACTGCGCCGGCAGGTGCTGGGTCGAGCCGGTTCGGTCATCGAGCATGGGATAGATGAGGACCTGAAAGCAGATGGGTACTTCTCCGCGGTCGCGAGCTGCGATAGCGAGTGCGGCGGCGTGTCCTCCGCCGGCGCTTTCACCCTTGACTGCTATCCGTTTCGGGTCCACGCCCAGGCTTGCGGCGTTCTGATATAGCCATTTGAGCGCGGCGTAATTGTCGTTGAGCGAGCCCGGGAAGATCGTCTCCGGGGCGAGCCGGTACTCGACCGAGACGACGACACAGTCCTGGCCGAGGGCAAGTTGCTGAATGTCTCGTTTACTGGCAGCGGCGGACCCGGCGACGTAGCCTCCACCGTGGATGTGAAGAACCGCAGGCTTGTGCGCACCGGGCGTTGCGCCGACGATGTAGATGCGTACGTCGGGTGCTCCCGCGATGCCGGGGATCATCCTGGCTACGACCTCAGGCGAGGCAAGCGGCTGGCCTCCGAAACTGTTGTTCATCTCCCGCATCTGGGGCAGGCTGGCTGTGCTCATGGTCGGCATAGGACCCATGTCGTGCTCGATCCTCTGCAATTGAGCGCGGAACTGTGGGTTCACCTGGCTGATGGGATCGGGCGCTGCCTGAGGGGCTGCTACGGACATTTGCGCCATGAATTTCGCGGGTAGGATGGCGCCGGCACCGAGGGTACCACCGAGGGCGAGCAAATTTCTGCGAGTGAGGGACATCGGGTCTCCAGGCTTAAGGAAGGGTTGTGGGAGAAAGACGATGAACCCCCAGCAGGAGGCTCACCGTCTTTTCTTTATAGCGGACTTTCCTAGAAGGTGAGCTTCAAGGCGAACTGGAGGGTCCGCGCCTGACGGGCTGCCTGGTAGGTGCCGAAGCTGCTGACGTTGGCGGTGTCGCGGGCGACCAGCGGCGCGAAGTAGTTGGCGTGGTTGATGACGTTGAAAGCCTCCGCGCGGAAGAGCAGGCCGACGCGCTCGGTGAGTGGGAAGGTCTTGAGCAGGGCGCTATCAACCTCGTAGTTGGGCGCGGAGCGGTAAGCGTTGCGCGATGAATTGCCAAGCGTTCCCGGGGCATTGACGGCGAAGGCGTTGTAGTTCAGCTGGCCGTTGACGTAAAGCGGCTGGCCCGCGACCTTGTCGGCACGATCCAGACCGGTGCCGGTGTAGGAGTTGTCCGCACCGCTGGTGGTGACGCTGAAGGGCTGGCCGGAATCGAAGACGAAGCTTCCGCTGCTGGCCCAGCCCCCGATCGCCGTGCGGACGAAGGCGTTGCGGTTCTTGAGCGACGGCGCGGTGTAGACGAGTGTATTGCGGAAGGTGAAGGTCTGGTCGAAGTCGGCCAGGCCGCGGCTGAAGTTGGGGTTGGTGGCGTCGAGGTCGATGGCGCCGGTCACGCCGGATCCGGTGCTGCCGGGGTTCGAGCCGTTGTCGATCGTTTTCTGGTAGGCGAAATTGGAGTTGATATCCAGGCCGCGGGAGGCGCGGTGATGGTACGAGACCTGCAGACCGGAGTAATTCGAGTAGCCGAGCGGCGCTTCCGTGCTGAGGACGGCGAGGCCCTGGTTGGGGCGCCGGACCTGCTCATTGCCTGTGCTGGAGCAGGCAGACCCCTTGGCGGGAAGGTTGGTCCCGGAAAGGGTGCCGCAGGAACCGGCCACACCCGTGCTGATGCCGGGGATGTAGACGGGCTCGTTCAGGTCGAAGTTTTGCGCGACGTGGGTGCTCTTGGTGCCGACGTAAGCGAGTTCTATGGTATCGTTTGCGCCGATGCTGGCCTGGTAGGAGAGAGAGTACTGCTGGACGTAGCCGGGACGGAAATCAGCCGAGAAGTTGGCGGCGTTGGCCGGCGGGTTGGTGCTGAAGGCAGCATTGGCCGGGGGCGTGTAGCCAAAGCCCCGGAAACCTGTGGAAAAAGGATTGGTGGCGCCGTTCGAGCCGTAGATGTCGGAGATGCTCTGGAAGGGATTGGTGAGGATGAGCTGACGGGTGAAGGGTGCGGCCTGGAAGCCGCCCAGCGCGTTGAGCGGCACCTGGATGGAGTACAGACCGTAACCAGCGCGAAGGGCCTGGGTACCCTTCTGGTTGAGCTGATATGCGACGCCAACGCGGGGCTGCAGCAGCTTGTAGTATCCGCCGACACCGCCGGCGCTGCAGTTGGGGTCGCCAGGATAGATCAGACCCTTGGGAGCGTTGGTGTATACGGTGGATTGCTGGCCGGCACGGTAGCAGCTGATCTGGTTGTTCTCCGGCTTGTAAGGCAGGAAGGGGTCATAGCGAAGTCCGTATGTCGCCGTGAGGCGCTTGTTGACGCGCCATTTATCCTGGGCGTAGACGCCTGGCAGCGAGCCATGGTTGGAGGAGAAGAAGCCGTCGCCCTGGATGAACTGAACCGGGTGGCCGAGGTAGAAGTCGGCGAAGGCCGGATCCTGAAACTGGAGACCCAAAATGCCACCGAGAATGCTGGTATAGACTCCGGCGTAGATGACGACGCCGGTCTGGCCGGCCGTGTTGGCAACTCCATTGTGGATTCGCTGGAAGTCGCCGCCGATGGTAATCTCATGCGGGCCCTTGCTGTAGATCGCGTCTTCCGACACGGTGAAGTTGGTGCGCGGATAACGGTCCCGGCCCGCGGGGGACGGCGGAACGGTTGAGCCGATAACGGTGATGCCGATTCCGGTGGGGATAGGCTCTGAAAAGTTCTTCGCGCCAAATGCGGCGTAATCGTAAGCACTGGCGGACTGCGGCGCATCCTGATTGCTGATGACGTTAAGGAACGAGACCCGTGTCTCGAAGACGAGGTTGGGGGTGGGGGTCCAGGTGTCACCCACCGCGTAAGTCTCCCAGTATTGCTTGGTGGCAGCGGAGGTGTTGAAGAGGTTGTAGGGTGCTGCCGTCGACTGCTCTACCGCCGGGCTGACGAAGTGATCAACATATGTGCGCGCGAAGAGACGGTGCTTCGTATTGAGCTGATAGTCCAGCCGGCCGACGAGCTGGGTGCCGTTGTTGTGGGATGGCAGGCCGAAGACATAGGAGCCATCGGCGCTGTTCGCAAGCGGAATCAGCGGATTTTCTGAACCCTTGTAGTTGAAGAAGTTTGCGTTGACCGAATTAGCCGTGTTGGGCCCAAAGATGGGGGGCAGCGCAGCCAGTGGAATGGACGTCGTGTTGGCTGCCGTGCAAGGGGCACCGACCGGGCAGGCCTGGAAGACGCCACTGCGCTCGGCCGCGGTTGGGACGAAGTACTTCTCCGGGATCGCCTGCGCCTGGCGGCTGCCCTGGTAGGAAGCGAAGAAGAACAGCTTGTTCCGGAGGATGGGACCCCCGAGGGTGGCTCCAAACTGGTTGCGCTTGAGGCCGTCCGGGGTGCGCAGGACCGCGTTGTCAGCATTGAAGTAGCTGTTGCGGATGAACTCGAAGACCGTGCCGTGAAACTGGTTGGCGCCCGAGTGAGTGACAATGTTGACGGCGCCGCCAGGGGCGGAGACATAGCGCGCGCCGAAGGTTCCGGTAACGACCTGGAACTCTTGGGTGGCGTCGGGGTCTGGAAAGGGGCCGCCGATCACGCCGAGCGGGTCGACGTTGACGGCGCCATCGAGCGAGAAGTAGGTGCCGCCGGCGCGAACACCGTTGACTGCCGGGGCGATCGAGTTTGGAACCGTGACGCCGGGGGGCGCGATCTGGCTGAGGCTGGCAAGCTGACCGGTGCCGATGTTCTCGCCTGCGTTGGAGACGCCGCCGGCGGTGAAGACCAGCGCGGCCGGGTTGCGCCCGTCGAGCGGCAGGCTGACGACCACCTGCTCGTCGATGGTGTCCTGGATGGTGGGGTCGGTCGGGTTGACCAGGGGTGTGCCGGTGCTGACGGTGATGGTCTCATTCGCGGCGCCGACCGGAAGCTGAACTTCGAAGTTGGCAACCTGCCCGACGGTGAGCACGATGTTGGTGCGCTCGTATTTCGAGAAGCCGGGCGATGTGATGGTCATCGCGTATGGGCCGACCGGAAGGGCCGGGAGCGAAAAGCTGCCGCTGCCGGTGCTGACGGTCTGGGAGGTCGTGTTGGTGAGGGTCTGGCGGACGACGATGACTGCGCCGGGGATGATAGCGCCCCCCGCATCTTGCACGACACCGGTGATGGTTGCGGTGGAGACCTGCGCGTAAGCGGCTCCTGCCGAAGCGATGCAGACGATGGTGGCGAGTACTGCGAGCTTGGTTCTGATGAACATCATATTGCTCCTGCGCTGCGTCATTGAGATTCGTGTCCCTGATCGTCTGCCTGGTATCGATCGGAGCTGAAAGCGTCGCATCGCCGGAGACCCGGAACGCTGAGACAGAATTTCAGTGGTACTCGTCAGTACCTTTCTATTCGGGTCCGTTTGTACCACGACGTTTCAAGGACTGTAAAGAAAAACTTTCACAGCGCCTGTGACCCGCCCGGGGAAGAGCTCCGCAGCGGGCCGTCCGTCAGCCGGGACCATGCAGAACCATGGCTTTACAACTGTCTAGCCAATCTGTTATCAGTTATCCGGGAAATGGTACTGCTGCGTACCGGTCGCACGCTTTCACCACCGCGGGGCAGCCATGGGAGACAGGACGATGAATGAAAGATCACTGACACGACGCAATGCGCTCGGCCTGCTTTGTGCCGGGGCGGCCTCGTCCGTTACGGCGCTGACTGCTCCCGCTGCGCAGGCGCAGGGCCGACCGGTAAAGACCGCTACTACCAAGAGCAAATTCTTGTGGGGTGCGGCGACTGCAGGGCACCAGGTGGAAGGCAACCTGGTCAACGACGACTGCTGGCTGCTCGAGAATCTGCCGAACTCCATCTTCAAGGAGCCCTCAGGCGATGCCTGCGACCACTATCACCTGTTTGAGGAAGATATCGCGATGCTGGCGTCCTTCGGGCTCAACGCCTACCGCTTCTCAGTGGAGTGGTCGCGGATCGAGCCGGTAAAGGGTGCGTTTTCCGCCGCCGAGATTGCGCATTACCGGCACATGCTGGAGGCCTGCCACAAGCACGGCATTACTCCAATCGTCACGTACAACCACGACGCGACGCCAGCGTGGTTTGCCCTGGCCGGCGGCTGGGAGAGTGCGGATGCGCCGGCTTTGTTTGCACGTTACTGTGCACGCGTAACGCGCGACCTGGGCGATCTAATTGGCTACGCGATGACGTTGAACGAGCCCAATCTGTTTATGCTCTTTCGGTGGATGCAAATGCCCGGTGGAAACCTGAGCGACTTTATCCTGAGCAACCTGGCGCGGACGCGTACCCAGACCACCGCCAAATTCAGCTCGTACTTCATGGGTGATCCGGAGAAGATGCGAGATGGCATGCTGGTCGCGCATCGCGAGTCTCGCAAGGCGATCAAGGCTGAGCGCTCCGGGCTGCCCGTAGGCTTCAGCCTGGCGATTGAGGACGACCAGGCGCCGCTGCCAGCGATGAAGACCGCGAGCCAGGTGGAGGTGAAGCGCCGTGAGGTGTACCAGCCGTGGTTTGATATCGCCAAGACGGATGATTACATTGGCGTGCAGAACTACGGCCGCTCGTTTGTCGGCGCTGGGAACCTGCCTGTTCCTGAGGGCGCGGAGCAGACGCAGAACCATTCGGAGTTCTATCCCGAGGGGCTCGAGAATGTCATTCGCTTGGTGGCCCGGGAGACCGGCGTTCCCGTGATGGTGACCGAGAACGGTGTCAGCACGAACGACGACACGCGCCGCGTGGAGTTCATTAAGCGTGCGGTGGCAGGCGTCGAACGATGCCGCAAGGATTGCGTGGATGTACGTTCCTATATCCATTGGTCGCTGATCGATAACTTCGAGTGGGTGTTCGGCTTCGACATCCACTTTGGGCTGGTTGCAGTGGACCGCGCGACGCAGAAGCGGACGCCAAAACGGAGCGCTTACGTGCTGGGCGATCTGGCCAAAAACTCCAAGCTTTAAAGGATGGCTGACGATGAGACCACTATCGCGTGTGGGCCTTGCGTTGACTTGCACACTTTCCTTGCTCGGCAGTGTGCACGCGCAGTCGGAGATGGAACGCAACTTTATAAAGCCGCCGGATAGTGCGAAGCCGCGGGTGTGGTGGCACTGGCTGAGCGGCAACGTCACCAAGGAAGGCATCACGGCCGACCTGGAGTGGATGCACCGCATCAACCTGGGCGGATTCCAGATGTTCGATGGCGATCTGTCGACGCCGCGGTTTGTGGAGAAGCCGCTGATCTGGATGACGCCGGAGTGGAAGGATGCGTGGCACCATGCGGCAGCGGAAGCAGACCGCCTGCATTTGGAGATGGGCATGGCGGCCTCGGGCGGATGGAGCGAGACGGCCGGACCGTGGGTGGAGCCACAACGGGGAATGAAGAAGTACGTGTGGAGCGAAACGCTGGTCACGGGGCCCGGTAAGGTGCACCAGATCTTGACCGCGCCACCCGATACGGTGGGCAAGTATCAGACGATGCCTTCGGCTCCGGATATGTCGTTCCCCACGCCCGTCGATCTGCCCGGGACTTTACCTGCCTTGCCGATCGCGCCTCAGCCGCCGACGTCGCGTTTTTACCGGGATGTCAAGGTGGTGGCGTATCGGCGGGATGTGAAGGAGAAGGCGGCCGCGCCAGTGCTTACGACGAACTCGGCGACGCCCGTAGACCTGAAGCTGCTGAACGGCGCGGACCTGGGCAAGATGACTTTGCTTACGCCGCCAAAGGGGTCGACCGGCGGGTGGATCCAATTTACTTACGCGAGGCCGACAACGACCTACGGAATGACCGTGGGCGTGGGGGTAACCGGTGGCTTTCTAGCTCCACCTTTGCCGCATGGGACGATTGAATGCAGCGACGACGGCCAGAGCTGGAGGCCGCTGGCTGAGCTGCCGGGAGCGCTTTCCTCAGCGGGTGGCGGCTTTACGCTGCGCACGTACGCCTATGCTCCTGTAACGGCGACTTTCTACCGTTTGCGCCTGCAGGCTGCACCGCCGAATCCCATTGCGATGGCTCTGGGGGTGCCTCTGATCGAAGGCGTCACGCTGTCGGAGGCTGTGATCCATACCTCGCCGCAGATCAATCAGTGGGAGGACAAGGCGTCCTTCGGCGTATTCATTGCGGACGCATCTTCGCCGACTCCGGCCAGCCCTGCAGCGGTTGCTGTTGCTGAAGATGGAGTGCTCGATCTGACGTCGAAGATGCAGACCGATGGAACGTTGAACTGGCAGGCACCGGCGGGCGACTGGGTGGTGCTGCGTTTCGGCTACTCGCTTACGGGAGAGAAAAATCATCCAGCGACCCCGGCGGCGACCGGGCTCGAGGTAGACAAGTACAGCAGGGATGACGTCGAGGCCTACGCTCGAACCTACACGGCCATGATTTCGAGCGTGGCGGGTGAGTACTACGGAAAGAGCTTTCGCAACTACCTGCTGGATAGCTGGGAGGCGGGAAATTCCAACTGGACCGAGCGCATGGAAGAGGAGTTTCGCACTCGCCGGGGGTATAGCCTAATACCGTTCTTGCCGGCTCTTACCGGCCGGGTTGTCGGCAGTGCGGCACGTAGCGATGCATTTCTCTGGGACTTTCGCCGCACGCTCGGAGAAATGCTGGCGGAGAATCACTTCAAGGTGTTTACTGCAGCTATCCAACCCGCCGGCCTGAGCCTTTACGCCGAAGCCATGGGGACCGACCTGCCGACCACCGGCGACGGACTGTTGAACAAGGGCCAGGTAACGGTGCCGATGGGTGAGTTCTGGACGCCTGCGCCGGGCGAGCACGACCTGCCGACCCACGTTGCGGATATTCGCGAAGCTGCCTCCGCAGCCCACATCTACGGCAAGCCGATCGCCGCCGCAGAGTCTTTCACGACGACGATTGGGATGCCGGGCTGGGGGCAATCGCCCTTCTACCTGAAGCCGCTGGCTGATGAGACGTTTGCGCGCGGCATCAACCGCATCGTCATCCACACGTCCGACCACCAACCTTTTGTCGACGACGCCCACAAGCCGGGGCTGACCCTTGGGCCCTTTGGGCAGAACTTTACGCGCAACATCACCTGGGCCGAGCAGGCTGTTGCGTGGACCACTTATCTGGCACGGACGTCGTATCTGCTGCAGCAGGGGACGTATGTTGCGGATGTGGCTTATCTCTGCGGCGAAGGCGCTCCGGCCGTGGTGCCGTTCTGGAAGGCCAGTGTTCCGGCGCTTCCAGTCCACTACGGCTTCGACTACGTGAACGACGATGTGTTGCTGCACCACGCCATTGTGCAGGGCGACCGCCTGCTGCTCGATGGGGGGATGAGTTACCGGCTGCTTGTATTGCCAGCCGAGATGCGGATGATGACGCTCGCGCTGTTGCGAAAGCTCGACGAGCTGGTGAGCAACGGCGCGACCATGCTTGGGCCGCGACCGCGGTCGTCGCCCAGCGCGGCAGACCAGGCTTCTGCCGCTGAGTTTTCACGGCTGACGGAGAAGTTGTGGGGGGCGGAACCGGCCTCCGCAGCGGGACACGTGGCCGGGAAGGGACGCGTCTTTGCAAGTGGCGAGATGGAATCGATCTTGCGGCAGCTCACGGTGCAGCCGGATGTGACTTACACGGCAGCCGAGAATGCAGGGCCCGACTTGCTGCGGCCGATGCCCAGCGGGAGCTCCGACCAAGATCTTGTGTGGCTGCATCGCCACTCTACTGAGGAAGAGATCTACTTTTTGGCTACCCAGAAGATGCATGCCTTCGATACGAGAGTGACGTTTCGAGCCGTGAATCGCGTTCCGGCAGCATGGAATCCGATGACAGGAGAGCGGACCCCGCTCGCCTACTCGATGAAGGACGGCATGACGACCGTGCCGCTACACTTTGACGCAGAGGGCTCTACGTTTGTGGTGTTTGGGCCAACTACCAATGCCCGGCAAGCCAGCGTCGCGACAAGTGTGCCGGTGGCGGTGCGCGACCTGAGCCACGGCTGGCAGCTTGCGGTGCCTGGCATTGGCGCAGTTGCGCAGCCGGCTTTGCGATCGTGGACGGACTCGAGCAATGCGGCCACGAAGTACTTTTCCGGCACCGCGACCTACAGCAGGACGGTACGGCTGACCGATGCGGAAGCCGCCCAGAATCTCTTGCTCGATCTTGGCGACGTGCGCGAGATTGCGGAGGTTTCGGTCAACGGTGCGAAGATCGACAGGATCCTGTGGGCGCCGCCTTATCGTCTGCCGCTGGGACATCTGCTGCATGCCGGGGACAATACCATCAGCGTGCAGGTGACCAACCTGTGGCCTAATCGGCTGATCGGCGATGAGCAGCCGGGCGTGACGGCGCGCCAGACCTTTACGGGAATTCATGCCTACAGCAAGGATTCCCCGTTGATGCCTTCCGGCATGCTGGGTCCTGTCACGTTGCTGCGTTGATCGATGGGGAGGAAGCTCATGAGTTCTCGCGCAGGTTATGTTCGCACCGAAACTTTGATCAGCGTCGCCATCAACACGGTGCTGAGCCTTGCGTTCGTCTACGTCGTGTTCCACGCACAGGCGCGTATTCCGGTTCTGGGCGCACACGGCATCGTGCCAGACATGGCACCGCAGACGTTTATGGTGACCTTGATGGCTTGCCTTGTGCCCGGCCTGCTGACCCGACAAAGGCTCCTCGCGGGGAGCCTGCCGTGGGTTGCACGCGACACAAGAATCTCAGTGGGCAGAGTGGTCGCAACCGCGATCGCGAGCGCGCTCGTGATGACTGGCCTGGTTGTGGGTTTGTGCTGGGCGCTGCTACCTCACCTACTGCCGAACGGGCTTGCCTTTACGCCATTGCTGCCGGCTAAAGCGGGCTACGGTGCGCTGCTTGCAGCTGTGGTGACGCCCCGGGCAATCCGCACCTTTACCCGCACTTGAGGACGTCATTAGTGCGGCCTCGGATGCGCGCAGCAATTAGAATGGGGCTTATGCCTAAAGTACTTCCTGCTGCAGCAAAGCATCGCCCGTTCGATTGGGCCTGGAGAGTTTAACATTGGCAAAAATCGAAGCAGGTCAGCCGACGCATCGGAAACGCATCCTCGACGCGGCCGCGAGCGAGTTCTTGGCCAGCGGTTTTGAGAAAACCAGCACTGCAGAAATCGCGCGTCTGGCCAAAGTGTCGAAGCGCGAACTCTATTCCCACTTTGCCGATAAGAGAGCCCTGCTTGCAGCTGTCGTGCAAGACTTGCAGGACCAGATGGGAGAGCGGATGGACGATACGTGGGCCTCGCAGGCGCCGCTGGAAGAGGTTCTGCTGACCTCTGCGAAAGTGATCCAGGGCTTCATCCTGTCAGAGCGTTTCGGCAATCTGATGAGGATCGTCGCAGCCGAGTTTTACCATAGTCCAGGCATCGCACAGCAGTTCTTCGACACCGGTCCCGGCGCGGGACGGAAGGCAACTGCACGCTACCTGAAAGAACAGATGGCGCTGGGCAATCTGCGCAAGGCCAATGCTATGCAGGCCGCCGACGACTTTCTCGACCTCGTGATCGGCGCCCAGTTGATGACCGCAGTCGTGTTGGGCCAGACCGAAGCCATCAAGTCGAAGACGAGCAGAATTCGTCACTCGGTTGAGACCTTCCTGTCGATCTACGCGATCTCTGGCGCAAACGGCGTTGAGGCGTCTGCGCCATCGATCAGGAAGTAGCGGAAGAATTGCTCGCACAGTGCGAAGCACTGCAGCGGGTGCGCACTGGTGTAGGGCTCAGAGCCCCGACGATAGATCGTCGTCTCTCCAGAGTCGGTCTGATCGAGGTCGGAGTTGTTCAGGAACCCGTGACCAAAACGCTCGAAGAGCACCAGGGTAGAGTCGTTTCCGGCGCTCTCCAGTGCCTTGTACAGAAACATGCTCTGCGTCCAGGGGACCAGCGCGTCTGACTCTCCATGCAGCAGCAGGAATGGGGGAGCACCGGCATGTACGTAAGTCAGCGGACTTGCAGCGAGCACCTGCGGAGATCCCGCCACGACGGCCGTACCGATGTGCCGTGATTCAAACGACTCCGGGTGTGAGGTGGGGACGGTGATCTTGACCAGTACTGTCTCCGCGTCAGGGACCTTGGGCGGGACGGCGATACGATCCTCGTCGACCCGGGCGAAGTCCGTCGGGCAGTAGGCATCCGCGACGCAGGCAACCGCATTGCTGAAGCCTGCGTGCTCGTCGCTGACAAAGATTAAGTCGTTCGAGAGCGCGGCGATGGCGGATAATTGCGAGCCGGCCGACGATCCCCAAAGGCCAATCGCCTCCGGATCGAGGCCATACTGGTCCGCGACGGAACGGACCCAGCGGATGACGGTTTTGAGGTCGATGACTGGCGCGGGGAAGATGGCTTCTCCACTGAGCCTATAGTCGAAGGTCACCATTGCAAAGCCACGCGCCGCGAACCAGCGGGTAAGGTCGGGTGAGAGGTGACGATCGCCGAAGCGCCAGCCGCCGCCATGAACCCATACGATGACCGGCAGCCTGCCAGCGACACCTTGCGGCAGATAGAGGTCCGCCAGTCTTGGCGAACCTCCTGCATGGCTGTACACCAGGTCACGAAAAACCTGGACTTCATACCGAGGGGCTTCCATCGATCTCTCCTAAGCGGCGGCAGCGGGTGGTGGCGGTGGTGGTCCGCCAGGACGTCCCAACAGCTTCAGGTCGAGCTCGGCGAGGTGCTGGATGACGCGGTCGAATCGGAACGGTGGGGGCACCAACGGGTACATGTAGCCATCGAAGGGCTGGCAGAGATAGCGGAAAAACTGCTCGAAGTTCCCAGGCGTCAGAAAGCCCATGAAGCGGGTGTCGTTCTTGACCAGCTGGAACGCATGCGGTACGCCGGCAGGGATGTAGAGAAAGTCGCCGGGCGCAAGCGAGATAGCCTCATCGCCGACCAGCATCTCCATGCCGCCGCTCAGGCAGAAGAAGGTCTCGCAGGTCTTCTCGTGCATGTGCTTGGGAATCATCGGGCCCTTTGGGCCTTCGGTCATCAGCGAGTGGAACAGGCCGTCACTGTTGTGCGCCATGCCCATGAGCGTATAGAGTTGCTCGCCGGCCAGCATGCGCTCGCCTTCGCCGCCACGCAGGACAAAAGGCACCGCGCCCACGGGAGCTGCCTCGAGCTTTGCTGTGCTCGCGACGAGATCGGACCCATGGTCGACAAACTGTACATCTACGCCGTCGACCGCGCGTCCCCAGTCAATGTCTGCGGACGACTCCGAGTAAACCGTGCCTTCATAGGGCTGGCCCAGCGAGGCGTAAAGCGTGTCGGCATTGCCGCCAAAGGTCCAGGCGACCAGTTTGCCGCGATGATCGAGGTAAGTGAACGCATGCGGCGTTCCGGGTGGGATGTTGACATAATCGCCGGGAGAGAGCTTGAACACCTTGTCGCCCAGGGTGAGCGAGACGTCGCCCTCAAGGACGAACATCGCCTCGTGGGTTGACTGGTGGCTGTGAAGTGGGAAGTGTGCGCCTTTTGAGCCGGAGAGGATGGTGCCCGCCATCGCGACGCCCAGATCTTCTGCACGGGCGATAACGGTGGCGAGATGCCGGCCGATCACGTAACGCATGCCTTCCCCGGCTTCCAGCTTGTAGGGGGAGGGCTTACCGGGTAACTGATTGAGATTCACCGTGTCATCCTTCTTGCGGCCAGGCGCAAGATTTCTTTGAATTTTAGGCTTCATTTCGCCTGGTGTGACGCAGGCTTTCTTGCAAATGGTACTAACCCGTACCATTTCGCGACTGCCAATTCTTAGCAAAACGCAATGGGCTTTGTAAAGGAAAAAGTGAGCGGGCCACGCGATCGTGGGATGGAATCGGTATGGCTTGACAAACTACTGGTACCGTAGAGTACCATCAACCGCACGAGCGCGTTCCGCACCTTCCGCGCATCAAGGAGAACCATGAAACTAGCCAGTTACCGGCTCGCAGGGGAGAGCACCTGGGGCATCATCGAAGGTGACACCGCGTTCCATGTCGGCAAGACCCTGAGCGGGCGCTATGCGGACCTGAAAGGTTTGATCGCCGCGCAAGCCTTCGGAGAGGCGGCGGAAGCAAGGACGCGGTCCGCGCAAAGTCCCCTCGCCGAGCTTGAGTGGCTCCCGGTCATTCCGAATCCCGACAAGATATTCTGCGTGGGCCTCAACTACCAGACGCACCGCAAGGAGACTGGCCGCGCCGTCGTTCAGCACCCTACGATTTTCGGGCGGTTTGCGAATACCCAGACGGCTCACATGGCCGATATTCTCCAACCGAGGGTCTCTACCGATCTCGACTATGAGGGGGAGCTTGCCGTTGTGATCGGCAAGGCTGGCCGGTATATCGAACATGAGCATGCCTTTGAACATGTGGCCGGCTATGCCTGCTACAACGACGGCAGCGTGCGGGACTGGCAACACCATACGCACCAGTTCACGCCTGGAAAAAACTTTCCGCAGACGGGTGCGTTTGGGCCCTGGATGATGACGCCGGAAGAGCTTGGAGAGCTTGCGCCGTTGCGGATCCAGACCCGTTTGAACGGTGAGGTGGTGCAGGATGCCACACTCGGCCAGATGATCTTCGACATTCCTACCGTGATCGAGTACTGCTCGTCGTTCAATCCGCTCGAGCCGGGCGATGTGATCCTGATGGGGACGCCCGGTGGTGTCGGCGTCAAGCGTACGCCGCCTCTTTGGATGAAGCCGGGCGACACGGTCGAGGTGGAGATTGAGCGGCTGGGGACGCTGCGCAACGGCATCGCCGCCGAGGCCTGAGGCCCATGCAGAGAGCGATCGACATTCACACCCACGTTGTGCCCGCCGCCTTTCCGCCTTCGTTGCGCGGACAGGCCGGATGGCCGTCCATGGAGTCCGCGCACGACTGCCATCGCAAGATCATGATCGACGGCAAGGTCTACCGGACGCTCACCGATCGCTGCTGGGACGTGCCTAAGCGGATCGCCGACATGGATGCCATGCACGTGGCCTTGCAGGTCGTCTCCCCAATGCCGGAGCTGTTTTCTTACTGGCTTCCCGCGCAGGACGCGGACGATCTCCTGCGCTACATCAACGACCAGACGGCTGAATTTGTGACAGCCTCCGGCGGCCGTCTGATCGGGCTGGCCGCCGTCCCGCTGCAGGACCTCGACCTTGCTATTGCGGAGTTGACGCGTGCCCGCCAGACGCTTGGCTTTGCGGGTGTGGAGATCGGCAGCAACATCAACGGCGTGGCTATCGGGGCGCCGCAGTTTGACCCGTTCTTCTCCGCTGCCGAGCGCCTGGATGCTGCTGTCTTCGTCCATGCTGTGCGGCCTGCCGGTATGGACCGCCTGGTCGGCCCCAACGCGCTGCAGCAGGTGCTTGGATACCCGACCGACATCGGGCTGGCCGCTGCGTCGGTCATCACTGGGAACACGCTTGAGCGTTTCCCCAGGCTCCGCATCGCGTTCAGTCACGGGGGCGGAACGCTGGCCTCGCTGCTGCCTCGGCTCCATGAGGGGATGCGTGTCTTCCCGGCTTTGCGTGAGTGCGTACATGCTGATGTCTATGCGCAGGCACGCCGCTTCTTCTATGACGCTCTCGTCTATGATGAGCCGACCCTACGGCACCTTCTCGCGACTTTCGGAGACGCGGGGCTTATGGTTGGAACCGACTATCCGTTCAACTTTCACGAGCGCCACCCTGTCGAGCGGATCTGCAAGACGAGTGACGGCGCAGCGCTCCAGCAGAAGCTGCTCGTTGCCAACGCGGAGCGGTTTCTGGGTCTGTCAGGAGCTATCGCATGAGCCGCTTTCCCATCGTTGAAATTTGCAGCGTAGCGCTTGGAACCCCTGATTTGGCGCGGTCTCTGGAGTTCTACACGAAGGTCTGGGGGCTGACCGAAGTTGCCCGCGTGGACGGAACCATTTATTTGCGCGCCACAGGCCGCGATCCCCATGCGCTGTCTCTTCGCCAGCATCCGGCTTCGGAGGTTCTCTCTGTTACCTTCCGCGTTGCAGACGAGCCCGCACTTGCGCTGCTGTGTGCATCCGTAGCGGCGGCTGGCGGCTCGGTGGTCGAGCCGGCACACCCCGATACCGCGCCGGGGGGCGGCGCCATTGCTACCGTCTTGACCCCGGAGGGCTATGTCTTCAACCTTGTTCACGGAGACACCTTCCACGCACAGGACGACCGTCGTCAGGGCCTTCCGTATCGACTCTCACACGTCAATCTTAACTGTAAGGACATTGATGCGACCCGAGCATTCTTCGAGCGCGCACTGGGCTTTACACTGACAGACCGCTCGAAGATGATGGCCTTTCTGCGCTGCAACAATGACCACCACGCAGTCGTGCTGGCAGACTCGGGCATCGATGGCATGAACCACATCGCATTTATGATGCCCGACACAGAGTCCGTCATGCGCGGCTCCGGCCGGATGGTCGATCATGGCTATCCCATCGGCTGGGGCGTCGGCCGCCACGGCCCGGGCGACAACGTGTTCGCCTATTTCGAAGACCCTACGGGCTTCGTCATCGAGTACACCGTCGAGGTTCTTCAGGTAGATGACACCTATCGCGTCAAGGGACCAGACGAGTGGGTGTGGCCGGCCGGCCGGACCGATCACTGGGGCATTGCGCCGCCGAAACCTGAGTCGCTCAAGCGGGCCCAGCTCGCCATTCCGTTTGCTTCTGTCACCAAAAAGAAGGATAACGATGTTGTCGCCAAGTGAAGCGTGGCTGCAGCCTGAATATGATGTAGTCGTCGTCGGCTTCGGCCCTGTCGGTGCGGTGGCTGCCGGCTTGCTGGGGCACGCCGGTCTGCGAACGCTGGTAGTCGAAAAGAGCCCGGAGGTCTGGCAGATCCCGCGGGCCGTGGCGATCGACCACGAGATCCTACGTGTGCTCCAGAACCTTGGCATCGCAGAGCAGGTGCTGCCCTACACGGCACCCTTTCCTGCCTCTGAGCACTTCGGTGCGCAGGGCCAGTTGATTCGTCGCATCGACGCCGTGGCTCCACCGTTTCCGCTCGGATATACGCCCACGATGGTCTTCACCCAGCCGATCGTCGAAGGCATCCTGCGCGAGCATGCGGGAACCAATGCGAGCGTCAACATCGCGCTCTCGCATGAGCTCAAATCGCTCACTCAGACAAGCGAGTATGCGACTATCGAGATCGCCCGGCCCGGTGGAGAGATTCAGCAAGTCTCGGCGCGCTACGTGATCGGTTGCGACGGGGCGTCCAGCAGCGTACGCCGGATGACCGGCATCAAGCTGAAGGACCTTATCTTCGATGAGCCGTGGCTCGTTGTGGACGTGCTCGTGCAGCCAAGCAGCTTGCACAAGCTGCCCGCGACAGCTGCGCAGTATTGCAATCCGGAACGGCCGACCACCTTCATCATCGGCCCCAACAATCACCGCCGTTGGGAGATCATGCTGAACCCCGGTGAGGATCCACGCGTAATGGAACAGCCGGAGCAGGTCTGGAAGCTGCTTTCCCCGTGGCTCGATCCCTTAGACGGCACTCTATGGCGAGCGAATAGCTACCGGTTTCATGCGTTGCTGGCCGAGCGTTGGCGCATCGGTTGCATCTTCCTGGCGGGCGACGCCGCCCACCAACAGCCGCCGTTCATCGGCCAGGGTATGTGCCAGGGTATCCGCGATGTGGTCAACCTGTGCTGGAAGCTTGAGGAGGTCTTTGCCGGTCGCGCCGATGTTCGTTTGCTGGAAACTTACGAGCAGGAACGCAGCCAGCACGTGCTCACCCTCACGTCTCGCATCAAAGCGATCGGGCATCACATTTGCGAACGCGACTCGGAGGCAGCGAGGCTGCGCGACGAGACCCTGCTGGCGCAGGGCGGCGGCAAAGCGCCCATGGTGACGCGCCAGGAAATCGTGCCACCGATCCAAGTCGGCCTAATCGCCAACGATGGCAATAAGGCGAATGGCACACTGTTTCCGCAGCCCTGGATCAATACGCTGGACGGTCCGGTCCATATGGACACGCTGACCGGTGTTGGGTGGAGGCTCATTGTGGATGGCCGAACGATCGCTCCACACGATGCGGAGGTGATCGATGTCGAAGGAGGGATGGCCTTGACCTGGGTTGTCATCGGCGGCACTGGGCTCGCTGAAAAGGACGACATCGTCGCACATTGGTTCGATCGTCATGCGTGCCACGTGGTCATCGTGCGGCCGGATCACTATGTCTATGGCCTGGCGCTTGACGTCGAGCAAGCGCGCCGGCAGGTGCAGCAGCTCAACAGCATCCTCGCCGGCCCTGAGGGCCTACATTCTTCCTCTAAGATGGGTTGACAGCAGTATGGTACTTAGTAGTACCATAACGGGCGCAGCCCTTCCTCGCTATTGCAACGACATGGAAGTGAGTTCACCTATGGCCCAGATCCTAGAACTCCAGCAAGCAATCCGAGCGCATGTGCATGACGGCGATGTCGTCGCGCTAGAAGGCTTTACGCACCTGATCCCTTACGCCGCCGGGCATGAGATCATCCGGCAGGGCAGACGCGATCTGACTCTTGTGCGTATGACGCCGGATGTAATTTACGATCAGTTGATCGGTGCTGGTTGTGTACGCAAACTCATCTTCTCCTGGGGTGGAAACCCCGGCGTCGGCTCGTTGCATCGCTTTCGAGACGCGGTCGAAAAGGCTTGGCCTCAGGCGCTTGAGCTCGAAGAGCGCAGCCACAGCGATCTTGCCAATGCTTTCGCTGCAGGGGCTTCCGGCCTTCCTTTCGCGGTCCTTCGCGGTTATGCGGGCAGCGATCTTCCCAGTGTCAATCCACAACTCAAGACTATCCAGTGTCCTTTCACCGGCGAGCAGCTTGCCGCCACACCTTCGGTGCGTCCGGATGTGACCGTGATCCACGCCCAGAAGGCAGACCGGCGAGGCAATGTGCCCTATGGCTCGCCGAAGGTGCGTTTGCCCGGTGCCGGGGGAGCCCCGGAGATAAGCGCCTCTGCGAAGGAAGTTCTCATCATCCTGAAGCAATCCGCGCGTACTTTCGTGGAGAAGCTGGACTTTGTCACCTCGGTTGGTCACTATCGTGGCGGGGACTCCCGCAAGCAACTCAACCTGCCCGGGAGCGGCCCGTCGGCTGTCATCACGGACCTTTGCATTATGCGGCCGGACGCCGTCAGCAGAGAACTCACCGTGACCCAGCTGCACCCCGGGATTACCGCGGAACAGGTCCGCAAAGCGACTGGCTGGCCCATTTTGTTTGCGGAGTCCGTGGACGAGACCCTGCCCCCATCTTTGGTGGAGCTGGATATACTGCGTGCGCTCGAAGCCCGGACCGCACTGGCCCACGGCGGCGCGGAGGCCGAAGCATGAGGCCGGTCTACATCTGCGATGGCATACGGACACCCATCGGCCGTTACGGCGGCGCGCTTGCGACGGTGCGTGCGGACGACCTCGCCGCCATGCCGCTGAAGGCGCTCATGGCGCGTCACCCCGGCATCGATTGGACCCAGCTCGACGAGGTCTTCCTGGGTTGTGCCAATCAGTCCGGAGAAGATAATCGCAACGTGGCCCGCATGGCTTTGCTGCTCGCCGGCCTGCCGGAGACCGTTCTAGGCGTTACGCTGAATCGCCTGTGCGGCTCTGGTTTGGACGCCGTGGGAACAGCCGCTCGCGCCATCGCGGGCGGGGACGTGCACCTTGCGATCGCGGGCGGCGTAGAGTCCATGTCGCGCGCACCGTTTGTCCTCGCCAAGGCGGAGACAGCGTTTGCCCGCTCGCCTGAGATTGCCGACACGACCCTGGGCTGGCGCTTTATCAATCCCGACATGCAAGCCGCATACGGCACGGACTCGATGCCCGAGACCGGCGAGAATGTGGCTGCGCAGTGGCACGTCTCGCGTGCCGATCAGGATGCGTTTGCGCTCCGCAGTCAGCAGCGCGCGGCAGCGGCCATCGCGTCAGGATATTTTGCGGGGGAGATTGTTCCCGTAGAAGTCGTGCAGAAGAAGGGCACGATCACGGTGTCCGCCGACGAGCACCCTCGCCCCGAGACCTCGCTCGCCGCGCTCGAGCGTTTGAAGCCCGTCGTGCGCAAAGATGGAACAGTTACCGCTGGCAATGCGTCCGGAATCAACGATGGCGCAGCCGCCTTGCTGCTCGCATCCGAGGAGGCAGTCAACCGCTACGAACTGACGCCTCGTGCACGGTTTCTCGGCATGGCCACCGCTGGCGTAGCCCCGCGCATCATGGGCATCGGCCCCGTACCGGCAACGCGCAAGCTGCTTGCACGCCTGGGTCTGCACATCGATAACTTCACCACGATCGAGCTGAATGAGGCGTTCGCCAGCCAGGCCCTTGCCGTGCTCCGCGAGCTTGGCTTGGCTGATGACACCGCCCATGTGAACGCCAACGGCGGCGCTATCGCGCTCGGCCATCCTCTCGGAATGAGCGGCGCGCGCCTGGCCCTCACGGCCATCCACCAGATGCAGCGCACCGGCGGCACCCGTGCGTTGCAACGATGTGCGTCGGCGTCGGTCAGGGCATCGCCGCGGCCTTCGAGAGGGTTTAAGCGATGAAGCATTATCACCCCCACACCCCCGGCTCACAGCCCGAGTATCTCTCGCCAGCGTACCGCTCTTCCGTCCGCCGCGCACCCTCGCAGCCGCTCATCGTTCTGCCCCATACCCTGTCGGAGCTCTCGGGCCCTGTCTTCGGCCACGCCGGCATTCTGCCTACGGACAACGACCTTACGGCGCAGCATGTGGGGCAGCCCCTGGGCGAACGCATTCTCGTCCACGGACGTGTTGTGGATGATGCCGGACGCCCGATCCCCGGCGCGCTGCTGGAGGTCTGGCAAGCGAACGCCGCCGGGCGTTACAAGCACAAGCTCGACCAGCATGACGCTCCGCTGGACCCGAACTTCAGCGGTGCCGGTCGTTTGCTCACACGCAGCGACGGTAGCTTCCAATTTCAAACCATTAAGCCCGGCGCATACCCCTGGGGCAATCACTTCAATGCGTGGCGTCCCGCGCACATCCACTTCTCGCTTTTCGGTGCCGGCCTGCTTTCGCGGCTCGTCACGCAGATGTATTTTCCGGGCGACCCGCTCCATGCGCTTGACCCGATCTTCAACAGCATCGATGATCCTGCGGTCCGGGAGCGCTTGATTTCGAGTTTCGATATCGAGCGTACGCAGCCCGCCTACGCTCTCGCCTACCGCTTCGACATCGTCCTGCGCGGCCGCCACGAAACGCCCTTCGAGACTCTCTGATATGACGTTATCCCTGACGCCCGAATGTGTTGGGTCGCAAACCGTGGGGCCGTATTACGCCATCGGCCTGGATCATCTCGTCTCTGAGACCTTGGCGGGACCGCAAGCTGGTGGCGAGCCGATCACTCTCTCTGGCACGGTCTTCGATGCCGACGGTGCGCCCATCCCCGACGCCATCGTCGAGCTATGGCAAGCCTCGCCCGGCGGGCAGTATCACGAGCATCAGGAAATAGGCCGCGCGCGCAATCTGGATGGGTTTCTTGGCTTTGCGAGGCTCAGCACCCACAGCGGCGGAACCTTTCATGTCCAGACGGTTATACCTGGAGCCGTTGGGTTCCCGGACGGTCGCGAGCAGGCTCCGCATATCGTCGTGTTGCTGTTTATGCGCGGGTTGATGCGTCATCTCGTCACGCGCATCTACTTTCCCAACCATGCCTTGAATGCGCATGACCCTGTGCTGCTGCTGGTCCCTGAAGGTCGGCGGGCGACTCTGATTGCCAACCCGATAGGGCCCCAGACCCTGCACTGGGACATCCATATGCAAGGTTCGCGAGAGACGGTTTTTTTCGAATGCTGACTCCCCCCCTCAACCTGCTGACGCCGCTCCTACACGGCACGCACGCTGAGCGGCTTTTCGCGTCTGAGCATCAGCTTGCGGCCATGGTCCGCTTCGAAATTCCTCTGGCCTATGCACTGGAGACGACTGGTCTAGCTCCCGCGGGCACGGGCCTCGCCTGCGAGCATGGAAGCGTCGGCTTCCCAACGGTTGCTCATCAACAGGCGATTGCGACGGGTGCAGCGAGCAGCGGAAACATCGCCATTCCGTTTGTCAAGCTGCTCACGGATTACGTGCGATCGAGTGCTCCTCAGGCCTCCGACTTCATCCACTTTGGGGCGACCAGCCAGGATCTTCTCGACACCGCCCTGGTCCTGACCTTGCGTGATTTTGCCACGGCTCTCGACGGCCAGATCGGCCCGCTTATCGCCGTCCTGATCTCGCTTACAGAGCAACACCGCAACACGCTGCTAGCCGGGCGCACGTGGATGCAGCAGGGCCCTCCTGTCTCCTTCGGGCTCAAGACCGCGCAGTGGCTCGCTGTGATGCTTCGCCATCGCGAGCGCATAGCGGCTGCCGGCCAGCATGTTGCCATGCTGCAGTTTGGCGGCGCCGTCGGAACGCTGGCGTCACTCGGCACCCAGGGCAGCCATGTCGCAAAGGAGTTGGCGAGCCGCCTCAACCTGGCCTGCCCCGACATCCCTTGGCACAGCCAGCGCGATACCGTCGTCGACTTTGCCACGTTCCTGGCCTTACTCGACGGTACGCTCGGCAAGATCGCCCGCGACCTGTCGCTCATGGTCCAGACCGAGTTTGCGGAGGTTCAATTCGAAGTCACCGGCGGCTCATCGACGATGCCACACAAGCGCAATCCGGTGGATCTTGCCGTGGTCCTGTCCGCCGCAGTTCGTGCACCCGGAATCGCCGGTACGATGCTCTCCGCCATGGTGCAGGAGCACGAGCGCGGGCTCGGCGGGTGGCATGCCGAATGGGAAACCCTTCCGGATCTCTGCCGAATCACAGAGCGATCCATAGGAGCGATGAATCACGCGCTCTCATCGCTCACCGTAGACAGCGAAGCGATGCGTCGCAACATGGATCGGCAGCACGGTCTGGCCATGGCGGAGGCTGTCGCGATGCGATTGAGCCCGTTCCTCGGGCGTCCCGCTGCCCACGCAATGCTCGAGCATGCGTCGCGTGCCGCGCTGGCGCAGAACAAAGACCTTTCCTACGTGCTTTGCGCCGATGAGGCCATCACGAAGCATCTCTCTCGTGAGCAGATTCACGATACGCTCGACCCCACTACCTACCTCGGGTCCACCGCCACCTTCATCGATCAGGTACTGGCCACGGCTAGGGAGGCAAACCATGCCGCTCATTGACCTTGTCGGCACCGACTTCTACTACGAGCTGGCCGGAGACCCAACCCTGCCCGTCGTCGCCTTCTCGAACTCCCTCGGGGCCGATCTGTCGATGTGGGAAGCGCAGGCCGGCGCGCTGCACCCCTACTTCCGCGTCCTTCGCTACGATACGCGCGGCCACGGGCGCAGCACGATACCGACCGGGCCCACGACCCTTGCATCGCTCGGCCTTGACCTCATTGCTCTGCTTGATGCTCTGGGGATCGAACAAGTGCATCTGTGCGGAGTCTCGCTTGGCGGATTGACCGCGATGGGGATTGCATTGCACGCACCAGAGCGCGTGCACAGGCTCGTTCTCAGCAACACGGCCGCAAAACTTGGCGAAGCCGCAGCCTGGAATGAACGTATTGCCGTCGTCAAAGCTGGTGGTATGGACGCGATCACAGACGCCGTTCCCGTCCGCTGGTTCACGCCGGCTTTCGTCGCTGACAGCACCCGCTTTCAGCGGCAAAAACAGATGTTGCTGGGTTGCTCTATGCAAGGCTACGTCGCGGCGAGCGAGGCGATTCGCGACAGCGATCTTCGGGAGAAGGTCTCCTCCATCACCGCGCCTACTCTGATCATCTCGGCCACGGACGATGTGGCCACGCCACCCGCAGAAGGTCGCTTCCTTCAGGCCGCCATCGCCGGCTCCGAGTTTGAACTTTTGCCCGGGGGTCACCTCTGCAACATCGAGTTCCCGGAGCTCTACAACGCCGCTCTGCTCACGTTTCTCAAGTCCTAGCCGCGGGAAGGCAACACCATGGATGACGCACAACGCCACGCCGAAGGGATGACAATTCGCCGCGCAGTTCTTGGCGATGCGCATGTCGACCGTGCCAGCGCAAAGCCGGCGGATTCTCTCACGGTCGAGTTTCAGGACCTCATCACACGCTATGCCTGGGGAGAGATCTGGACGCGTCCCGGCCTGCCCCGCCACACCCGGAGCCTGATCACGATCGCCATGATGGTCGCGCTCAATCGCACCGACGAGCTGCGCCTGCACCTTCGCGCCGCGGCCAACAACGGTGTCTCCCGCGACGAGATCAAGGAAGTCCTTTTGCAGACCGCGATCTACTGCGGTGTCCCAGCAGCAAACTCTGCCTTCCACTTGGCAGCCGAGGTCTTTGCGGAAGCGGAGACAGTATGAAGACTTTGACCACGCAGGTAGCCATCCTTGGCGCGGGGCCCGCCGGCCTGATGCTTGCTCACTTGCTTCATCTTGCCGGCATCGAGTCCGTCGTCATCGAACTGCGGTCGCGCCAGTACGCCGAGCAGCGTATCCGCGCTGGCGTCCTCGAGCAGACAACCGTCGACCTGATGAATGACGCTGGCGTTGGCGCACGCATGACGCGTGAAGGCCTTCGCCATCACGGCATCGAACTCGGCTTTCGGGGCGAGCGCCACCGCCTCGATCTATCCGAGCTGACTGGGGGCAGGTGCGTCACCGTCTACGGCCAGCACGAAGTCGTGAAGGACCTGATCGAGTGCCGCCTCGCCGATGGCCTGCCCATTCTCTTTGAGTCGACGGAAGCCGCGCTCAAGGGCGTCGACACCGACCACCCGTCCCTGCAGTTCATTTATCGCGGCGAGCCTCGTGAATTGAAGTGCGACTACATCGCTGGCTGCGATGGTTTCCACGGCATCTGCCGGCCCGCCATCCCGGCTTCCAGCATCACCCTCTACGATCGCGAGTACCCCTTTGGCTGGCTTGGCATTCTGGCCGAGGCGCCGCCTTCACGCGAAGAGCTGATCTACCAGAACAGTCCGCGCGGGTTCGCTTTGTACAGCATGCGCTCGCCCACGGTCACGCGCCTTTACCTGCAATGCGAGCCGCAGGAAGACCTGAGCCAATGGAGCGACGAGCGCATCTGGGACGAGCTCAACCGGCGCCTGACCGGCGCAGACGGTTGGACCCCCACACCCGGCAAAATCATCCAGAAGGGCATCACCGGCATGCGCAGCTTCGTCGCTGACCCCATGCAGTACGGCCGGCTCTTTTTGCTTGGCGACGCCGCGCATATCGTGCCTCCTACCGGCGCGAAGGGGATGAATCTGGCCATCGCGGATGCCCTCGTCCTCTCGCAGGCGCTCACTGGCTTTTACATACGCAACAAGACTGAGGCCTTGGCCGCATACACGGCCAGTTGTTTGAGCCGCGTGTGGAAGGTTCAGCGTTTCTCCTGGTGGATGACCTCGATGCTGCACAACTTTGCCGATGCCAACCCGTTCGACCGCCAACGGCAGATCGCTGAGCTTGCTTACGTCACGACCTCGCGAGCAGCGGCCACCACACTTGCCGAAAACTACGTTGGCTTACCCCTCATGACTTGAACATGAAACACGCATCATTAAAGGACGACGCTCTTCGTGAAGACCAGAAGCGGCACCTCCAAAAACTCGGTACCGACAACGAACAAACACCTCATCCGCTGGGTGGAGAAGATGGCGGAACTGTGCCAGCCAGCCGACATCCACTGGCTCGACGGCTCCGAGGAAGAAGACGCCGGCTGAAGCAGCTGCTCGTCAATGCCGGGAGCTTTACCAGTCTAGACCCAGTCAAATGGCCTGGATGCTTTTACGCCCGATCCTCCGCCAACGACGTTGCGCGGGTAGAAGATCGTACCTACATCTGCTCACTCTCAAAGGACAACGCCGGCCCCACTAACAACTGGGAAGATCCATTCGTGATGCGCAAGAAGCTGAGGGCGCTCTTCCGTGGAGCCATGCGCGGACGCACGATGTATGTCATGCCGTTTTCGATGGGCCCGGTCGGCTCGCCCATGTCACAGATCGGGGTACAGCTTACGGATTCCGCCTATGCGGTTGTTAACATGCGCATTATGGCCCGCATCGGTACTGCGGTGTACCGGGAGATTGAAAAGGATGAGAAGCGTGTTGTCCCGTGCCTGCACTCGCTCGGCGCACCGCTGGCGACAGGCCAGGCGGACGTAGCATGGCCGCAGAATGACACCAAGTACATCGTTCACTTTCCAGAGACGCGGGAGATCTGGTCCTACGGCTCGGGCTACGGCGGCAATGCGCTGCTGGGCAAGAAGTGCTTCGCGCTCCGCATCGCCTCCAATATCGCTCGCGACGAAGGCTGGATGGCGGAGCATATGCTGATCGTCGGCGTGGAAAGCCCCCCAGACGGTGCCGGCAAGACGGAGAAGACGTACGTCGCCGGAGCTTTTCCCAGTGCGTGTGGCAAGACCAACTTCGCCATGCTCATCCCGCCCCAAGGCTTTGATGGCTGGAAGGTCTGGACCGTCGGCGACGACATTGCATGGATCAAGCCGGATGCGACAGGAAACCTCCGGGCCATCAATCCGGAGTACGGCTTCTTCGGCGTCGCGCCCGGCACCAGCGAGAAGAGCAACCCGAACGCGATGGCCACGCTGCGGCGCAACAGTATCTTCACCAACGTTGCGTTGGTCGCCGAAAAGGGAGTGCCCACAGGCGATATCTGGTGGGAGGGCATGACGGACACGCCTCCCGCCGAAGCGATCGATTGGCGCGCAACCCATGGACGCCTGCTTCGAAGACCCCGGCCGCTCATCCCAACGGCCGTTTCACCGCGCCCGCATCGCAGTGTCCGTCGATCGACTCCTGTTGGGAGGACCCGGCCGGTGTACCTATCTCCGCCATTCTCTTCGGCGGCCGTCGACCCACGGTCCTGCCACTCATCTACCAGGCCTTCAACTGGAGCAGCGGAGTCTACACCGGGGCCACCATGGGTTCAGAGACGACCGCCGCCGCCGGCGGCAATATCGGGACGGTGCGGCGGGACCCCATGGCCATGCTGCTTTTCTGCGGCTACCACATGGGCGACTACTTCCGTCATTGGCTGCAGATGCAGAGAAGCCTCGCCTCCACCCCGCGCATCTTCCACGTCAACTGGTTCCGCAAAGACGAGGAGGGAAAGTTCCTGTGGCCCGGTTACGGCGAAAACATGCGTGTGCTCAAGTGGGTGGTTGATCGAGTTCGCGGCCGGGTGCGCGGCAAAGAAACACCGATCGGCTGGACGCCCAAGTACCAGGATGTCAATTGGAATGGGCTGGACTTCAGCTATGAGCAGTTTCAGCATCTGCAGACCGTCGATCGCGACGCCTGGAAGCGAGAGGTGATGGGGCATGAAGAGCTCTTCCTGCAGTTGCATGACCATCTGCCGCCAGAAATGATCTACGAGCGTGAGCTCTTGATTTGCCGTCTGTAACCTACGAATCATCAACCTTGTAAATGGAGACGCCTTGCGATCCGAGATAGTCTTTCGTGCTGAAGAGAACACTGCGAATCGCTACCAGCTATGCTGCTTGGCGGCAAAGGTGACGAGGCGTCTCCATTTTCTCTCCACCAAAACCAGTGACGCGATCAATGACGCGCTGGTCCAACTCGCGATGTGCGACCTAGGCCATTGCCAGCTCGTGGGTGGCAGCGCTGAAATCGGTTCTCAGGCAACCGAATTGATCGACTAAACTAGGGTTCCAACTAATCTCTCTCGCGCAGGAGGTCGACGATGCGGCGTTCGCTCGCCTCTCAGCCAGGCAGCGACTTGGTGATGAAAATCCAGATGAATGCTCGGATAGTGTCGTCCAGGTCGGTACCTGCGCAGATCAGCGCCTGTTATCGGCTGCTGGATTCATCACGCAGAAGGGATGTGCATCTGGCTGGGTGCCTCTGACCAGGCAAGTCGAGCCGCCGGTCAGGGAAGCTCTGTCGGGCCGAATCGTCCATGGCTTCGACGACGAGTTCCGTATACGGTTCGTTCTCGATTTTGAGGTAGCGGCCGGGGTGCCAACCTCCGGCCTTCTTTAGGATGTCAAGAATTGTTTGCCTTAGGCCACCTCCGCAAGTACTGCATCGGTGGCCTGTTCGGTTTCTTCTTGCGGGTGCCAATCATCGGGGCGAGGATGCGGATATGCGTCCTCGCTCCTTGGGGAAGTGGGCCCGTGTCAAACACAATGCATTGGAGTCAACTCTTTGCTACCTACCGCTCACGACGATGACCAAGTCCCAAGGAGAGATTGGCAACGCCTCTCCAGGAGATACGGCCTTGCCTGTCAAAATGTCATGTCCTGGGGGTCCACCGTACTTGGCATTGGCGACATTTGAGGAATAGTTAAGCAGATAAGTGATCGTCCTGCCCTCGACGTTGACGCCGTGCTTGACGCGAACCACAGATCGGAATGCATCTGGATCAAATGAGATTCCGCTCGCCTGCAATGCATGTTGCACAACAGCCTGTTGCAGCCCGTCGGAAAGCGCCGTCCCCTCGTACAGCAGACTGCCTTTGCCATAATGATTTTCTGTAATCGCCGGCCACCGTCCAAAGGATGGGTGATCGTAGGTGGCAAGGGGCTTGGCGGTGGTTAGATCAAGGAACTCGGCCCACTGACTGACGCGGTTGGAATCGCCAACCTGGAACGGATCCCCGGGCAGGGCAAGCGGCTTTTCAAGGTTGGAGAATTCCTGATAGGTGAACCCTGCGGCATCGTGCAGCGGGCCTGGGGCTTTTTCCCAGCGGACAGCGGAGTTCTGGTGGTGAAGCCGCTCTTGAAGGTCATGAGGCCGTGCCCGCCGTCGTGAACGTAGTCGGAGATGCGCTTGAGCAGAGCGTCGTCAGCGACGTAGAGCGAGGGGACGATGAGTAGCTTGTAGGCCGAGAAGTCGTTGGTGGAAGGGAAGACGAAGTCTGCGCCGACGTTGGCTTTATAGAGAGCCTGATGAAGCTGCTGCAGGGTAGCGGCGTAACCGTTGCCGCTGCGGGTGTAAGGCATGAAACTGATGCCGCTGCTGGAATCGGCGCTGTAGAGGATGGCGACCTCGTTGCGGATAGACAAATTGACAATCTGCGCACCGATTGTTTGCAGTTCATGCGCCGTACGGCTGACCTCCGCGTATGCGCGATTCGGTTCGAGGTCGTGGCCAAGTACGCCTTTCCAATACGTCTCTTGGCCAGCGTGGATGGAGTGCCAGTGCCAGTACTCAACCATGTTTGCGCCGCTCGAGATGTCGGTGTACACATCGAGCCGCATCTGGCCGTCGTAGGGCGGATATTGGCCTGCGGAGTTCCAACCTATAGACTGCGCGTTCGTCTCGGTAACAAGGAAGTTCTTATGCTTGAGAGAACGGAAGTAGTCACCCTGCAACGCCTGGTACCCGCCGTCCATCTGATCCTGTGTTCCGTGATATGGGTTGGCGGCGACGACATCGAGGACCTTTGCAACGTCGAGTTCATTAACGTCGGGGCGCATGGCGGAGGCGAAGTCCTGGGTGACGAATTGATCGGACCGACGATGTGCGCGCACAAGGCCAGCCTGCCAGGTGAGGAAGTCCGTGACGCGATCCTGCTCGAAGCGTGACCACTCCAACTTGTAGCTTGTGCTGGTAGCGTTGTCGCGCGTGGGCATTTCGCGCCAGTCGTAGACATCTTCGCCCCAGTAGTTGAGGAACCACGCCTTATTGAGAGCGTCGGTAGTTCCAAACTTTTTCTTGAGACGTTCAACGAATTTCCCGAAGACTTCAGGGGGTTGGAGGCACCATAGGATGCGGTCTCGTTATCGATCTGCCAGCCAATGACGGTCGGGTTGTCCCTGTAGTGGCTGACGAGGTTCACGATAAGCCGGTCGGCGTAATGGCGGTAGTTGGGATCGTCTGTGTTCATGTTCTGCCGCATGCCGTAGCCCACGGGGCCACCGCCGAGCGGGCGTGCAAGGATCTCCGGATGAGCCTTCCACATCCAGACCGGTATGGAGTAGGTAGGGGTGCCCATGATGACTTTGATATTGGCCTTGCCCATAGCATCGACGATCCGATCCATCCAGGCGTAGTTGAATTTGCCGTCAGATGGCTCCCAAAGGCTCCAACTGGACTCGCCCATACGCACCACGCTGATCCCGGCCTCGCGCATCAGGGAGACATCTTTATCCAAACGGCCGGGCTGCAAATCTGCCGGCATGTATTCGTTGTAGTAGGCCGCGCCGTAGAGGATGTTCGACATAGCCGCATTGGGCGCAAGGGACTGCCCCGATAAGAAACCGCAAGGTGAAAAGGCAAGCGCCGCAGCCACGGCGCGGTACAAAATCGTTTTCATCAGGGGCGTCTCTTCTTTCGGATTGAGAATACTAAAGAGGTTACGGCGGGCTGCAGCGTTTCGCAAAGTCAGACTTCTCCAACTTGGAGACGCGGCATCACTCTCGATCTAGGGTTTCGGACGGCGAAGCGTCCTTAGTTGCGGGGAAGGCGCTTCTCTTCAGTTGTGGTCTTGATGAGCGTCAATCGCCACTGCACTCACCTAGTGGGAGTGCCCTACTGATACTGGCGGCTTGGCCCGCCAGCTTCCCGAAAGGCGTTTTCAGGAGACGCAAGAACAGGGAAGCACGATGTACGGTTTGATCAGAGGCAAGTCTCAAAGGTTCGTTCTGTCCACGACCAGGTTTCCAGAGAACGGTTGAGGGAAGAGCATTCGGGCAGTTTCCGAAGGGTGATCTCCCCAGAAACTTCGTCAAAAACTCCGTCAAATTGTGTGCCGAAAGGACTCCAAAAACGCCTCCCGACTCCGACTTATCCTAAAGAAAACAAACGTGCTCCAGACCCTACACGTGCCCTGTTAACCGAAGGGTTGTAGGTTCGAGTCCTACCTCAGGAGCCATTTAGCATGGGCAAGTTATGGTCCAAAGAGCACGTTTTGACCTGAAAATCAGTCCTTCGAGGGCGGGTTGCCGGGTTGGCGCTGTTTAGCCGTCCTGACGACAAGTGCTCTTCTGAGGAGTCACTTGAGTGCACGTGGTCCTGCTACGGCCATCATGTACGACTGACATAATAGGGTGAGCTGCTTCACGAGATCTCCAGCCTTTGCGGAAGAAGCTCCATCCTCGAGCGCAGTTCTCGTTACCTCGGACATGGCTGAAAACATGACTCAGTTGAAAATTTGTCGGGCGTTCGCTGAATGTCCGAGGCTGTTTGTAATAACTGGAGAATCGACTTTCGAATTCGGGCGTTGCTGCGTGCCACGATGATCGGTCCTCCGATCTCAGCTGAAATCCGGTAAAGGGCCGTCGAAATGTCGGTCCGTGAGAGTTTCGCCTCTAGGAAAGTACGTACTAACTCTTCAACCATGTCTGCGAGCGGCTTCCTTTGGGCAAGCCGGTTCACCTGCTCTATAGCATGTGCCACTTTGCTCATATGCCGGTCGAGCAGGGCAAAGAGAAGTGACTGCTTATTGGGGTAGTACTGATAGAGAGTTCCAACGGAGACACCGGCGAACGAGCAACTCGATTTGTGGTGAAGCGCTGCAAGCCTTCCTTCAGCAAAACCTGAATAGTGGCCTCTTCGATAGCCTCAACGGTCGCGGCGGAACGCGCCTGAATGGGCGTCTTTCGTGGCAAGTATGTGGGTGCGGCGGTAATTTTCATATGCGAGCTTTGAAACTGAAGCTTTGCTCATCTAATTCTTACATGGCGGATCGATTCGCCATGAACGAAGGAGGTGTGATGGCAACCCTGGAAGAACGCATACAGAGATTGGAAGATGAGTCTGCGATTCGCGACCTGGTCGCGAAGTTTGCCGACGCTGTAACACGAAGTGACATGGTGCAGCTTGCGACTGTGTGGACGGCGGACGGCGTCTTTACTATCGAAGAGCCGCTCAGAATGTGCGCAAGGGAGTTGACGAGATCGTGGGCTTGATCTCGCAATTGCGCGGCAACAAGGAATGTTTTGTCCAGTACGCCCATTCCGGTGTGATCGAACTGAACGGAGATCGCGCAACGGCTCGCTGGATTATGCGAGAAACCGGCAAGGGCGGAGAGAAGTACTACCATGTTGCCGGCATCTTCTTTGACTCGCTGGAGAAGATTGACGGCAAGTGGCTCTTCGCTGAGCGTACCTGGCGCTTTGCCTATATCGACTTTTCTCCCTTTACGGGGAATGGTCACGCTTTGCCTGTCTCAGTGGAGGTGGGTAAGCAATCTGCTGCAAATGGAGGAGTTGGGACTCGCTCGTGGTGGAGAGTTCCACCTCCGAGGGTGAGCGGCACGACTGTGTTTCTTTGTCGATCCGTCGGCCTGGACATGAGTCTCAGTTCTGGGCAGGATATTGGGACGCTCTAGAACGCGATGTCTGAGGCAATAGATACGCTGTTGCTGCGTCTAAGGGCAAGCGTCTTTCAGACTCTGCAGTCTATCGATCCAGCCTTCTGATCTCGTCCCAAGACTTACCCATTGAGAGAGGCTCGCAACGCTGGTCGGCAGTAATGAACGGAGCGCCTTACTATGGGCGCGTGCCAAGGCTGTTGTGAGCTACTCCGTAAGCAAGGGGGGTAACGACCGGCGCAGCGATGCCAACAAATTCGGTCACGTTTCCAAACAGGGCGTCGTTGGTGGTCCAAAGATTGCCGGAGCCGTCGATCGCGATCGCGATGGCTGCACCGCCTCCGCCATGCGAGAGATAGCCCTGCGTGGACGATAGAGCAACGCCTGCCGGCGAAAACTCGGCAAGCCGAGTGTTGGCTACCCAGACATTTCCGTCGCCGTCGATCGCAATGCTCTGTGGACCGTCAAGTCCGCCACCCGTGAAGCCGGACGAAGGAGAGATCGGCACGCCCTCGTTCGAGAACTCGGAGAGCTGTTCGCCTCCGCATTCCCAACCCAGATATTGTTTGCGTGATCGACCGCGATCGAGAATGCGTAGGCGAGACCACCACCGCGAAACCCGTTCGTGGGAGAGAGAGCGATGCCTGCTGGAGAGAACTCGGAGATGCTGCTGTAGCTGCCGAGCCAGGCATTGCCGTTGCTGTCCATGGCAATGCTTTCCGGGCTGTTCAGGCCTCCGCCGCGGAAGGCGGTTGCGGGAGAGAGAGGAACGCCTGCGCTTGAGAACTCAGTGATCTCGCCGACGCCGGTATCGACCACCCACGCGTTGCCGGAGCCATCGCTCGCGATGGCGGTCGGGAGGGTGTTGAGACCGCCGCCGGTAAAGCCTTCTGATGGAGAGAGGGCGGCGCCGGAGGGCGATAGCTTTACCACTCCGGGAGGATTAACGCCGGGCTCGTGATTGGCCACCCAGGCATTGCCGGCGGGATCGATGGCAATGTAGTCGGGCTCGTAAATTCCTCCTCCCGTGTAGCCTGCGACAGGAGAGAGGAAGGCGCCAAGGCTGGATAACTCCACGACGCTTTCGCTGGCGGCGGCCGCGAGCCAAACGTCCCCGAAGCCGTCGATGGCGATACCGATCGGCGTAGAGAGTCCCGCGAAGGTAATCGTCTCCGTAAAGTCAAGGGGCTGGGTTGGCGCAACCGGCTGAAACGGCGACGCCGCGGACGCGAGCGCATAAAGCGCAGCGATGTTAGCGCTGGGATGGTGAGCGATGTTGATCGCAGCCGACGCTGTCTCAGCAGGGATCGTGCCGCTCGCGCTCCCATCTGAGCTAGCCGCGTGGAAGAGCGTGTAGCACGGGGACGGATTCGCCGGGCCGGTCACGGCACCGGTGGAGTTGACGCATGAGGCGAGAATATCAGCCAGCAGGTTGGTCTGCTTCTGCGTGACTGTGCCGCCCGTTGGCGTTGTCAGGAGCGCCGTTCCAGTAGGAAGGTTTGCAAGATTGGAGGCATTTGCGAAGGCATTCGCGATGCCTGTCTGCGCCAGTGCTGTCCCTGAGCTCGAAACGTGGGTTGCATCCGTCGCGAAACCGCTGATCGAGTAGGCGGCTGCGACCGTGGAAACCTCATTGACAACGATGTAGGGGGTCACGGTCAGGAAGTTGCCGGACAGGGGACAGCTGCCCAGCGCCGCAAGAAGGCCGACGGCCGCATTGAATCCTGAGCCCGAGTTCCCGCCCGAGGCGTAGACGTACACCTGAGTATTGGGAGTGCACCCGTAGTCGCCCGTAATGGAAAAACTACCGGCCGCATCGGAGGTGACATAGGCGCCAAGCGCGTCCGAGTTGCCAGTCAGCGCTGCATTCAGCAACGACACGGAAGTTTGGCCGTACCCGGTCGTATTGGCAGCGAAGAGGTAAAGATGAGCACCAACGATGGGCTGCTGGCCGCCCTGCAACCTTCCACGAAACGCAGCGCCCGGCGATGAAGGTGCATTCAGGCTCGAGAAGGAACACCCTGCAAGTAGTGGCAGAACGAGCGAGAGAAAGAGAGATAACAAGCGCTGCGACGAGCTTGACGGCATGGAAGCACTCCTTGAGTGGGCACGCGAGGGAAGGGTCTGGAAGCGTGCTGGCGGAGCCCATGCCGTGCCCCGCCAGCAGATGCATTACTTTTTGCCCGAAGCGTATCCAGACTTGACCTGCTGCTGGACCGCGTAGGACGTGTTGTTCATGGCAGGAAGAGGCTTGTTCTGCTGGGCGAGAGTCTGACCAACTTTGAATGGGCTAGGCATAATGACCTCCTGGTTTGACATCATTGACGGTAGGCTTACCAGCGCTCCCAAAGGTAAGGACGTGCGGCCCAACTGCAGGCAGCGGGGAGCACGGAGCAAGCGACGTAAGCGATCGCTCGCTCTGCAACGACCTTCGTTCAGAAACCCGCCGAAGGCTTGATTAGGACTTCAAGAAGCGGCTGAAGAATTCTTACGAGCCCAGGTATGAGCTGCCCGCAAGGAGCGAGTGGAGTCACCGGTATTCTCCCTGGACATAGGCGGTGGTGAGGCGGTGAGTGGGTGTGCGACAGGTACTCGGCTGGTCCGAGAAGTAGAGACAGCTGGGCCGGCCATCCTCGAAGACGAGGCTGACCGTCCCCACCTCCCTGGCGGAAAATCCGTTGAAGGCGTAGTCCGCGGAAACCTTCGCGGGACGCCCCAGAGCATCGCGGCTAATCACCTTCACAGCGCCGACGGAACCGGGGATGTAGCGGTTGACGGCCCAGGTCTTTCCCTGCTCGCTGACCATGTCGTCCAGCATCCGGGTGTAGTCCGAGTCGCGATACTTTGTGCCGGGTGCAGGGGGCAGCAGCGCAACGCCCAGCTTGACCGTGCCGTCCCGGCGAAGACCCTCCTTGCCCAGTGCGAACAGCTCCAGGTTCTTTTGGAAACGCTTGACGGCAGGGCTGGTACAGCCGTTTTCCGTAACGACAGCGTGTGCATCATTCTTGAGCTGGATCAGGTTAGCAGCCATATTCAGCGGAGCCGTGAGAGGGTTACCGCCTGAGGTCAGAATGTCGAAGATGGAGCGGAAGGCACTGCCGACCGCCTGTACAGGCGTGCTGTGGAGCGCGGCATAAAGCTCCGGGTCAGCAAACACACCGGTGCCCTCCTGGTGCGAGGAGATGCAGCTGCGGGAGAGCTCCACGCCCCAGCCGTTCCTGGTCACCCAGTACTCGTCGCACTCGGTCCGCATGATCTGAACGCGATTGGCTGGTAGGTGATTGAAGCATTGGGCTGAAAAGCCTTCGATGTAGCCTCCTCCGATGGCTTCAAAGTCGGGCGAGGAGCGGTCCAGATTGATCTTTTCAAAAGCTCCTTCGAAGATCGCGTTGAGGATGTCGGCGTTTGGCCCGCTTCCTACTTTCAACGCGCCCGCGGCAACGGGCCCAACTGCGGAGGCCTGATCAGTGCGTACCGGGGAGATGGGCTGCGCACCGCCGCTTAGCTTCTCCTGTCTACGTGCTTCGTCGGCGGCCGCGAGCTCTGCTTCGGCGAGGCGGCGGCGCTCGTCTTCCGCAACGTGCGCGTCAAGCTGAGCCTGGCGTTCGCGGACGGGCTGCTCAAACTGCTGGAACAGGGGCAGGGCGCGGTCTGAAGGAGAGACGAAGAGGACCTTCAGCTGGTCGCGCAGGCTTGCGATATCGCCGGACTGTAGCTGGGCGGCAGCCACTTTCTTGCGCCACTCCGGAAGAACGGCGGGGTAGATCCGGTTGCGGGCGGCGTCAAATTGACTTATGGCGGACGTGTACGAGGAGGAAGCCGAAAACTGACCGAAGCGGGAGAGAAATGCAGCTTCCTGTGTGCCGAGATCCTGTGCGCCTTGCCAGTTTGGCCGGAGCGAAGTCAGCTTGGCGGCTTCAGCCTGCATGGCGGGCGAGACATCGCTGTCAAGCGCCCGCGCCAGGGTAGCTTCGGCAGCGGAGCGTTGCTGGTCGCTGAGCGAGTTGAAGACTCCAGCCATCTGTGTGCGGGTATTGAGCAGAGCGTTAGCCGACTCCACGGTTTGTGGCAAGGTTGCGGCTGTCGCTAGCCAGCCCTGGACGACCGCCGGGGCCAGATCGCTTAGGCGCCGTGCAAGGTACGCCCGCACGAGGTCTCGTTCGTCAGGGCGGAGCATGGCAGCCTTCTGGACAGTCTGATTGTAGCTTTCCTGGATAAGGCGGAAGGCCTCCAGGGTAGCTGGCGCGGCGGCTGCGGCGGAAGTCGCGGCGTTGGCCCAGCCGACTTGATCCCGTACCTTCTGAAGATACTCGGTGACGGCGGCAGGTTCAAAACGGCCAGGATGGCCGGCGAACGCCTCATGGATTAATTCGGTGTACTGGGCAAACTCCTGGCGGTACTCCGGGGGGAGCGGAGCGGCAGGTTCGGCTAGTCGAACGTTCCCAAGGTTGATACCGGCGATCTGGATGGGGCGACGGTTGTCCATGGGACGGGCAGCCGGGCGGCGGGCGTCTCCATCGCAGGGAGCGAACGCCTTCTCCGAAAGCTCGATGCGAGCGCCGTTCTCCATCGAGTCATACGGCTTGCCGAAGACGGCGATCATCGTCTCATCGCGGAAGATGTCCATCATCTGCGGAGGGAGCGCCGCGCCCGCGCGTTTGCCCGGCGCAATAGCCTTGCCCAACTCAAGCCAGCGGAAAAGGATATCGCACTTAGCTTGCTCGCCATGGGCCGAGGAGAGGCTCGGGAGAGAGCTGCGGAGGGGCAGGACAGGTGGCGGCGACCCAGGTTGCGGAATAGGCGGCATACTCTGCGACTGGGATGCCGGTGCGCTCGATGCGGAGAGCGGAGTGCCTCCGCCGGCAGCTGCGGCGCTAGGAGCAGGCGCGGGCGCGGCGGCTGGAGAGACGCTGGGAGCGGAAACGGCGGCGGCGGCTGGCGGCTTCAGCCGGATCAGCTTGCGGCTGCGACCGTTTGCCAGGATGACCTCGCTCACGCCCGGGCACACCCTGGCAAGGGGAACCGCAAGGGCATCCTGCAAGTCCGAGAGGCTGCTTGCGTTAGCGGCGTCGAAGAGGGTTCCCGGACCCCTGACCTGCAGCAGCGGCAGAGAGCCGCAGCCGCCGGCGGGAGCATCTACGGTCCACTGGCCCCGGTGCAGCAGCTCGCCGGATTGCGCGTGGGCACAGTTCGCTGAAGCAAAGACCGCGGCAGCGGAGAGAGCGACCAGACAGACGAAACGCCGCTCAAGACGGCGCCGGGCGCTTGACCGGGCAGATGAAATCAAGGGCATCATGATGTACCTCAATGAATGACAAAGTTGAGAACGGTCTCCGCAGCGACCTTGATCTCCGGACCGTGAGTGAGCGCAGCCGTGGCTACACCGGCGCCTGCTCCAGCCCCGGCGCCGACGGCCGCTCCTTTCTTTCCGCCGAAAAGGCTGCCAAGACCCGCTCCGGCAGCCGCGCCGATACCGGTTTTCGCTGCCGTCGACTTGCCCTTGCCCGCACTCTCCAGGGTGGCGGGCTCCGAACTTACATCGATGAGCTCTTTGTCGACGCGAATCTGCGCGAGCTCCAGCTTCAACTCAGATTTTCCCGTGAGCTGGCCGGCGTCCTTGGTCTCGACGATGCGCAGGATGCAGTCAGCGCCGCGTGCGACGATTTGTGTTCCCGAGACGGAGACCGGAGACTCGACCGTGCAGCGATAGCTTTGGCCCACCTCGGCCTGGCGCGAATGAATCGCATCCAGGGTGCGCACCGAGACAGTGGTGCCGGCCGGAACGGACGGAGGCGCGGCAGCCAAGAGTTGCACAGGCGCGGCACAAACTCCCATTGCGACGAGCAGGCAGGTGGCGCTAATGAGGGAGGTACAGGCGGATGTTTGAGGACCTGAACGAGTTCGCATCGGATGGGAGCCTCCCGAATCTGAGTTGGATTGAAATGTGGAGAGTGCAAGCTAACGCTGTTCTCCCAGAGCACTATGCCGCACGCCCGCAAGGCAATGCCTCAACACGGACTCAAGAACCTGCTTAAGAATCCTTAAGGACCTTCACAGGGTACTGAGCTCCTGCTGCAGTCCGGTCTGCCGCTGGATCAGCGCCTGAAGCTGTTCTTTGCTGATTTCCACGGACCGCTCTTCCTGCTGAAGGGCCGCCGCGGTCTGGGTGATATCGTTCTTGAGCGTGTCCGCGTGAGCGTCGGCCTGGTTGAGGGTCTCTAAGAGGTCGCTGACCTCATCCATGTTGTTGATCGCCCAGAGAGCCGCAATGATGGCAATAGCCGATCCCATTTGTTTTGCGTCGTCGGAGTATGCGTTATTTGAAGCCATCTGAAGGCCCCCGACTCCAGCCGCCAGGGCCGCAACGGCCATCTTGTGGTCAAGCATGTAAGCCTGGACGCTCGCGTTGTATTCAGTCAATTGAGAACGCCGTTCGGTGAGGCGCTGCCGCATCGTTTCGAGAGCGCTTTCATGATCAGACACGGACTGCCGGGCGCGGTCGCACTCCGTAGCAAGCTCACTCAACTGCTGCTTGATCTGAGCTTTTCTGGGGTTGTCACACCCTGTGATAACCAGGACCGCGACGCTGAGCAGCAGTAGAGCAAGAGCGGCCGCCCTTTGAAGCCTCACCTCACGGAGACGCATGGCACTTTCCTCCTGACAGCACCATGAAGGGATGCCGCGGAGTTCGCTTGATGCTCGGCTCAAGTAACTGTTCAAGAGTTCTAACGCAGAGTTTCGTTAACGGCTTTCGCGTTTGAGTTCCGCTTCGACGCGCTGCAGTTGTCTTTTCTCAAAGGGATCTGCTCCGGGTGGAGCTAACAAGGGCTCAGCGGCTGCGACTGCGGCCCGTGCAGCTTCGCTACGGCCTCGCAGCAGAGCGATTCGGGCCCGCGCTACGTCCCGGGCCCCGGCGTATGCGGATGCATCGCTGGTCTCTGACATCTGCTTTACGTCCACCCGGTTCAGCAGCGATTCAGCCTCATCCAGCTCTGCGTTCTTGTTTGCGGAGGAGCCTGCCTCCTGCTGCGCAATGATGCACTCCGCGATGGTGAGCATGGACCCGTTATAGAACATGGGCTGTGAAGACGGACCCGGGGCTGTGTCCTGAACGACTTTACGGGCATGCTGGATGCCAGACAGGAAATCTCCACGACGGCACTCGAACGTTGCGGCGTCGGCCAGGCTCCCCTCTTCCATGCGCTTGCCGGAAGGATTTTGCTGTTCCGCAGCGTACAGCGCGAGGTCGTCGCGTTCCGCTTCAGCGTAACGTTCCATCTGTCCTTCCGCGGCAGCGCGCGTCGCCAGCGTGGCGAGGGTCAACTGATGCTGGTCGCCAAGGAAGTGCTTGAACAAGGCGAAGTTTGTATCCGCCTGGGCCACGACTTCAGGGTACTTCCCCTCCAGGTAAAACGCCTCCTCCAGGTACATCTGGTATGGAAACAGGGTGGGGCTGTCACCACCGTGCTGCTGGATGAGCAGGGCGATAATCTCGCGGGAGACACGCTCCAGGTTTTTGCCGTCGCCCAGGCGGACGTAGGTGCCGCAGAACTGATTTTCCAGTCGCACCAGAAGAGCGGGATCAAAGCCGGGAGTGGCGCGCGCGCGCGCGACGGCGGATGTGATCATGGGAAGGGCCTGCTCGGGATGCGGCCCCATTCCAAGCAGGCCGGACCTCACCAGCGTCTCCCACGCCTGTAACTCTACAGAGGGATGAGCGATGGAGGCGATGACCTTCTGCTGTAGCTCGAAGCCCTCCCTGGCCGCCTGCACCGATCCGGGTAGAAGAGCGCTGATGCCGGCGAACTCCCGCTTTAACTCCACGATGACGGCGTGTTGCGAGAGCGGCCCTTCTGACTCGCGAAAGCTCTGTGCGGCGGTCGCATACTCCTGATCGGCTGCCTCAAATCGAGTCCGGCTTCGATACGAGTCAGCTATCGTCTCATGCAGACGGCCAGCGATTTCCGGCTGGTGGGAAAAGCGGCTATCGATCTGGGGAGAAGCCGCCGCAATCGCATCAACGAGTGTCTCCTGTGCGGCCTTTGCTGAGCCGGCCATGTCAAGGTAGGGGTTGCTTTGGCCGAGCAGATCGATCGCGAGAAAGTTGTACATCGACTCAAGAGCCGCAGTTCGTTTCCGCTCGGCATTCCGGTCCTGAATAGCATGCCGGGCTGTCCAGAGCGCGAGCACGAAGGCGACGAAGAGCGATGCGATGGCCAGGATGACCCACGGGCGCCGCATGCGTGTGCGGGCAAGAGCCTCTTGTGCCGCCCGGGTCTCTGCCTCCAACTGATCGCGGCGTTGCTTCTCCTCACGGCGCGGTACAAAATTCTGCAATCTTGTAGCCAACTCGGCCATGGTCTGGATGCGTTGGTCCGGATTCACGTTGGCAGCGTCGGCGATGTCACGGACGAGGACCGGATCTGCAATCTTGTTCTCCCACCCGGGAGAGGGCGGCTCACGGAAGTTGCCGGAGGCAAGCTGGTACAAGATGACACCAACGGCGTAGATGTCACTGAGAACCGTGGGCGCGCTTCCCGAGAGAAGCTCCGGGGCACGATATATTGCCGTTCCGCCCAGCGCGCCTGAGTGAGAGACCTTGACGCTGGGTGCATCGAGGCCGGAGATGTCCAGAGCCCGCAACAGTTCGGTATTTTCGAGCGATGCCGCTCCGAAGTCTGCGATCTTCAGCTCCCAAATACCTGCCTTCGCTTGCTGCGGCCGGTCGTTGGCAATGCCGGCACCTGGCACGATAAGGATGTTGGTAGGCTTCAAATCATTATGCAGCACCGCAAGAGCGTGGGCGGCCGCCATCGAGGTAGCGAGCTCCGCGGCAATCTGCAGCCGTCGCTCAATAGTCGCGCCACAGAATGCTGGGCTTGCAGACGCCTGCAGCAGATTCTCGCCGCAGTATTCACTCTCGAGGAAAAATGGCTCCTCTTCAAAGTTCCAATCTAAAATGCGGACGAGAAAGGAGGCCCGCTCTCCTAAGCCTTTCGTGAGAAGGCGATAGATGATTACCTCTCGCTGCAGCGCGCGCAGCCGTACGCCGTCCATGGCGAATTTATAGACACGCTCTTCCTTCGTCTTCTGGTGCTGCGCCAGCCACACCGGCGACCGCTCATTGTCGCTTAGCTTCCTGATGGCCTGCCAGTGCGGTCGTAGCGGAATGGTATCGCCTGGCCGAATCGCCAGGGGTGATGAGCCCTGCTCCTCGAGAGTACAGACCACCGGTACAGCCATCCGATATCCGAGGCCCGCCACATTCAGGATCACTGACTCCCTGGGTCCGCCGATCGCCTTTCGCAGCTTGGAGATTGCGGTGGTGAGACTTTGCTCAGTGGTCTCGACGTCCGGCCAGACGCTATCCAACAAATGTTCCTTGCCTACGACCTGATAGGGAGTCTCCAGCAAGCGAAGCAGCACGTCCAGGGGTTTGGCTTCCATCCTGACAGTCTGGCCGTTGACGATCAGCTTCCGGCTAATCTCAACGTATTCGCAACAACCGAACTGCCATCGGCGCCCTTTGGACCGGAGATCTGGATAAGACATACTGTCCCTGAATGCCCTCTTTACTTGCCGGTGGTCTGAATTGTACTCGCATGAAAATCAAGACCCAACCTGTTTTCTATGCTGCTTTCGCCCACCCCCGGCTTTTGGCTGATAGCTGATCTAAGCGGCTCCGCCACTAAAACAGCCTTGTCCGATGACGGGCTGTCTCTTGCGGCTTAAGGCAAGGCTAAGAGGGACCGCATGTCTAAAATCTTGGCTAGATCTTTGTGCTGAGAAGTGGTCGCCGGCGACAAGCAGAGTAATCGGCCAAATTGGGTCGCCGAAGGCAGTGACGATTCGTCACCAGTTGAGGAAGACTTTGCTAGTAGAAGGCAGTGTTGCTGTAGGGTCAGCTCGCGATGTGATCATGTTGCCTATGGGTCTGAAGTTTGCCACTGGCTATAGAGTGCGTGTAGGTCGAGACGTCACTCCAGTTGTCATTCACCACGGAGACGAATTTCCAGAAGAGTGGATGGCGAGGGAGGAAGGAGACAAACCCGCCATTTTCTCCGCGGGGTCTATCGTGTACATGGATACAGCGCCATCAAGGTCATCCCGGCGGCTGCTTGCGGTTGCATCCTCCCCGTCACTGCGCGTCGAAGATGACATACTGTTTTGAGTTGCAGATGAAGATAGTGTGGAACAGGCTTGCAGGCAGCAGACCGGCCTCTTCGGCACCGGAGACGGGGTAGTACTGAGCCTGAGCGGGGTGGTACCGGCGATCGCCGATGTGGACTTCCGGAGCGTTGTCCAGGGAGACGGCCACTCTCGCGCCCGACGCGCCGATGACCTGCGCGGTGGCAGGGCGGGAGGACTGGCGGAAGAGAAAGAGCATCTCGGCGCCTGAGTCCAGAACCAACTCTCCGACGCTGGTGGGGACCGCCATGCGACCGAAGATGAGGCGGAAGCGGGTTGGCTTCCCTGGGGCGGACGGCCCCCCAAGCGTCAAGCGGAGATGCTGAAAGTCCAGGACATAGTCGAAGTGGGACAGGAACTCCTGCCCCAGGAGACCCTTTACATCGCGCGGCAAGGTGGAAAGATCGTTGAAGTTGGTAAACAGGAATTCCTGGTCAGCCGCTTCCAGGGGTCCCAAGGTCACCCGGCCGACTTGCCCACCATGGACGGTCGATCCACCGGATGGGGTTTGGAGCTCGAGTCGTAGCGTGGCGGCCAGCCTCAGCTTGCAGGCCAGGGCGGAGTCCAACTGGTTGCTCTGGCTGCCGGTGTCGACGAGGAAACGGTAAGGCCCCTGTCCATTGATGAAGACGCCGTCGACCACCGGCTTTCCCGCCAGGACCTTCATGGGAACACTGCTCTGAGCCGGTTGCGCGACCGAGGCTGAAGAGAGAGACAAGGCCAAAAAGAGGCTGGTCAGGTAGAAGGAGTGAGGTATCATGCCCGCAGCGTGGGCGTTGCGAGGTCTGAAAGTAGTGACCTGGGCCGGATGGGTTGTGATGAAAGCGTGATGTTTTTGCCGCTCCACCCGAACACCGGCCGTCGGCAAGAGCCGCAGCGCTATACTCGCGCTACATTCCCATGGGATCTCCGGTCATCTACCGCTTCGAAGGGCTCACGCTGGATACCGCGGCCCGACGCCTTCGGCGCGGAGACCAGGAGGTCGCACTGGAGCCGAAGTCGTTTCGACTGTTGGAGTTCTTGATCGAGAATCGGAACCGGGTACTGACGAAGGACGAAATCTTCCGGGTGGTCTGGGAGCAGACTGCCGTCAGCGACAATGCTCTAACCCGTGCGATTGCGCAGATACGTAAGGCGCTGGAAGACGACCCGAAGCGGCCCCGCTTTATCGCGACGCTGCCTACGGTGGGCTATCGGTTCGTGGGCGAGTTGACGGTTGCAGAACCGCCCAATTCGACGAGGGCGACAGCGTCTCGGGAACGCCGGGTCACCACGTGGGTGGTCGGAGCACTGCTGGTGGTGGGGGTGGTGGCGGCGGGGGCAGGGACGTGGCGATTTCACCACGCGCCGGCTCAACAGGTTGCCCTTACAGCGGAACCGCTGACCTCATACCGGGGCAATGTAGAGAGTCCATCGTTCTCCCCGGACGGAACCCAAGTGGCTTTCCAGTGGGACGGCGAGAAGCAGGACAACCTGGACATCTATGTGAAGGCGATCGGTCCGGACGCCGTGCCACTGAGGCTGACGAATGACCCCCGGCCGGACAGGATGCCGTCCTGGTCACCGGACGGATCGACGATCGCATTCATCAGGATTGTGGCTCCCGGGCGAGGCGATTTGATGCTGATTCCGCCGCTGGGGGGACCGGAACGCAGAGTGGCGAGCATTGCACTCAACGTCGATCCGGTCTGGTTTACGAGAGAAGGTGCACTAGCATGGTCCGCGGATGGTAAGTGGCTGATTGTGAGCGCGTGGGTCAACCAGCAGAGCGTCCTTGTACGGGTCTCGCTGGCGACGGGGGATACAAAGCAGATCACTGAGCCTGGGCTTGGCTCTGAAGACAGAAATCCAGCGATCTCTCAGGACGGCAGGACACTCCTCTTCAACCGACTGCCGGAGTTCTACTTCCAAGGCACCCTGTTCACCGTTCCGCTGAATGAAAACGCTGAACCGGTCGGAGCCCCAAAAGTGATGGCACAGCACAGTCCCCCAGTTTCGTGGGCAGCGTGGATGCCGGATGGCAGGTCGGTGGTGGCCGTGGCGGCCAATGGGCTTTATCGAATTAGCGTGGGAGATGGCGAAGTGCAGCCGGTGCCCGGAACCGGTCCGGGCATAGAGGGGGTCGCAGTAGCACGGCAGGGCGGCAGGCTGGCATACGCGGTGCCGCATGGAGATGCGAATGTCTGGAGACTCGACCTGACGGCGAAGGAGTTGAACCCGCAGCGGTTGATCGCCTCGACGTTTCGCGACGTAGCTCCGCGATACTCGCCTGACGGCAACAGGATCGCATTTCAATCGACGCGCGGTGGAGGGAGAAGCCAGGTGTGGCTTGCTGACGATGCCGAAGCGAAGTCAGTACGGCAGCTTACATTCGTGAAGAGTGGGATGGCGGGCACGCCGCACTGGTCCCCCGATGGCAAGATGGTGGCGCTGGACTCGAATGAAACCGGAAGCCCTCAGATCTACACCCTGGGGGTCCAGGGTGGCGGAATGAACCAGCTTACGAAGGACAAGTTCGGGAACTTCGGTGCGTCATGGTCCCGAGACGGTAGATGGCTGTACTTCACCTCCAACCGGACAGGCCGCACGGAGGTCTGGAAGATGGCCGCGACCGGTGGCACGGCCGTTCAGGTGACGCACAACGGTGGAGAGTTCGCTGTGGAATCCGAGGATGGGAAAACCCTCTACTTCGCGCGCACCATGCGTGGAGATTCGGGATCGGTTTGGAAGATGCCGATTGAGGGTGGCCCAGAAAAGCAGGTGGCAAACTCGCTATATCGTGTCAACTTCGCGCTCGCTAGGCGCGGGATTTATTACATGACCTATCCGGACCAGTCGGGCGCCTGTGCGCTCATGCTCTACGACTTCACGAAGAGCGTCACGAGCATCGTGCTGCGCATGGGTAAACCTGAGTACGGGCTTGATGTTTCCCCCGACGGGCGGTATCTGGTGTACGCGCAGCTCGACGATGCGGCAAGCGACCTGATGCTCATCGAAGGATTTAGATGAAGTTCAGCGGAGAACAAGGGGAACGAATCGTCTTCGGGCGAGCAGAAGACGGTGGCTGCAGTTGATAAAGCGCTCGTGCGGTACCGAAGCACCTCAGCGCTCATTCTCGATCTACGTGACGTGCCCTGCGGTGGAGACAGTTTCGTCGCTCTCGGGATTTCTTCATAAAGTGCTTCGCCGTTCCGACCTACGTACAAGTTGCCGCAGCTATCCACCGCGATCGCAGAAGCATAACGAGTACGGGAGATCGTACTTTGAACATAGCGGCACTGCCCGGAGTTTCCTTGAGTAACTCGCAGGCAAGACTTCAGATGAAGACATCACCAGCCCCGTCCACGGCAACCGCTTCAATGTTGCCAGATAGGAGAACGCGACAGTTTGGGTACAGCTTCCGCTGACGAGCCTCTCTTCGAGGATGTCCGTGGCATCTTGATCGGCGATGAAGACATTGCCAGCACCATCGACGGCTATGCCCACGGAGTAATCGAAGCCTGTGGCAATCGTGCTCTGGCTGTAACAGAAGGGAGGCAGAAGAGGTAGAACCAGGCAGAGACAGGTCGGACATGAGACTCCAGGCGTTCGGAGGAGCCATTGAGAACCGGTTGTTCAGATACCCTGAGTCTACGCGACATCCTTCAACCCAGTGGAAATCATTGATCGATCGAGTACATCCGGTTGATTTCAGAACTGATTTGAGCGAGTATCCAGTTTTCAGGGGCGCAGACTAAGTCGGCCTAAGAGCGCCGATGCACTCATCGAGCAGCGATAAGCATTCGGAGGGTAGTCGCTAGACGAACGCAAATTGTCGATTGGTCCGAGATCCGTGGTGAAAGCCAGCTGTTGAAGTGTCCTTCTTGGAAGGTGCGCCCCGGCACACCCGCAGGGATAAGGCATCGTGGTCCAGGCCTTATCTCCGGCTTGCGAAGGCAGTGTCTGGTCGCCGGAGCTGGCTTAGAACCCGTAGCGTAAGCCGATTTCAACACGGCGTCCATTGTCCGCGGTGTAGGCCTGCCCAAACAATGGGGACCCGAGGACGCTGCCGACCGAAGTGACGTTGCGGTGGTTCAACAGATTGGATGAGCGCAGGTTGACGGATAGCGTCTGCCGGTGCTCGGCTTTGGCGTTGTGCGTCAGGTTGAAGCTCCGCTGCAGGTTGCTATCCAGATAGAAGGTCCAAGGCATGTAGCCTTTGTTGCGCGGAAGGCTGCCCACACCGCCTGAGGTGACCAGTTCACCCCAGGGCGTGGTGTAGCCGCAGGGTGACGCGTTTGGCTGAACGGAGCAAAGCGGTGTGCCCGCGCGCGCATACTGGGGACGATCGTTGAAGTCTCCATCGCCGTTGTTATCGAAGCCGGTGGTCACGTTGTAAACGCCCAGTCCCTGGCCGTTGTAGTTGGCGCTGTAGACGATCTTGCCGGGCAGGTTGAGCGTGGCGTTGCCGAAGACCTGCCACAGGCCCTGATTGTCGCGCCGTGCATACTCGCCGGCATTCACCCCCGTCGTCTGCGGAGTGTAAAAGGAATTGTCGTCGGTGTCATCCGTTACGTCCACACGAACCGCCCCGGCGAAGAACTGTACGCGCTTGAGCGCCTGATTGCTCAGCCCAAAGAACTGCACATTCGAATAGCCGCGGCCGGTGCCCTGCATCTGCAGGATGTTCAGATTGGCGCCGTATGGACGGGGGCCGGTCGGCTGACCATTGGTCGGGGAGTTGATGTTCTCCGTCCGTGGGCAGTGCCACATCTCGCCGATGTAGTAATCGGCGGAAAAGCTGAATCCCCTGGGCAAGGACTTAGAAAAGCCAACGTTATAGGTTGAGTAGAAGAGGTTCGGCATGTTTGGCTGCACAGTACGGATGCTGTAGATCGGTGAGCTTACGCTGGTCGAGTTGAGCGTTGCACATGTGCTGGGATCGAAGACGCCGCCGGCCGAGCAGGTGGGATTGTAGAGAGTGCTGCTCATGCGGTGGGTGCCGTCACCGAAGACGATCTGGGCCCAGTTGTGCGCGCCGTTGCGGCCAGAGAATAACCCCGCATGTGCATGCAGACTCCAGGTTTGCTTTTTGTCCGGCGACCACGCAACGCTCAGCCGCGGCTGAAGGCCGGTGCCATTGGTCGGTTCGATCTGAGTGTAATAACGCAGTCCGTAGGCAAAGTGAAGGTTGGCGAGCGCCTTCCAATCGTCCTGATAATAGACCGCGTTGCGGAACTGGAACACCTCAAGATCGGGAGTTCCGGTCACGTTCGAAAACGTGGTCGGAGAGCCGTCGGCGGCTCCGTTGAGCGCGTTGACATACTGCTGGATGCCGGTCAACGTGGCGCCAGTTGATGTTACTCCGCCGCCGAAGACATACGTGCCGTTGAAGTTGGTAGGGAAGTGCTGGTTGATGTCGATGAACTCAGGCTGAATGCCAACTTTGATCAGATGATTCCTGGTCTGGATGATTGCGTCGTCGATGATGCTGGCCCAAAGCTCGTGTTCGTGGGAGTTGCCCTGCGAGCCCCCGCCCGCAGTGAACGCACCCGCAATCTGAACCTGTGGTGCGGTTGAGTTCGGCGTATTGCTGAAGCCGTCGAGTTCAAGGCCGAGCCGGCCTTCGTGCATGATCTTTGGCGAGATGGTCGTAACATCGGTGATGTGGATGTTGGTGTCGTAACGACTGACGGCATAGCCGTTGTCAGACAGGAAGACACCGCCGACACCGTTGTTTGTGAGGTGGTTGTTGTAAGTCTCGACGCTGGCGCTGAAGTTGTTCTTCGCACCCAGTTGCCAGTCGATCTTGGCGTCGCCGATCCACAGACTCTGCGGTGCCGCGACGGTCTGAAGCAGAGGCGTCTGCTGGCCGGCGGCGTTGACCATCATCGCGTCGACGACTGCGTCGTTGTTGATGCTGCGATGCTCCAGTGCGGTAAAGAAGTCTGAGCCTTGTTTGCGAATGGGTCCTGTCAGTCCAAAGCCGTAGCGCTGCTTGCCGAGTGGTGTGGAGGCTGTGGAGAACGGGTCGCGGGCGTTCATCCATGAGCTTGAGTTGGTGCCGAAGAGCGCGCCATGGTAGGTAGGGAGGCCGGGCTTGGTGTATACCTCAATGCGGCCGCCGCTGAACGGAGGGTTGCGGTACTCGGCGGAGAACAGGTCGGGGTTTACCTTGACATAGGCAATGGAAGCCTTGGGCGGCAGATGGGTGCCGCCCTCGCCGTTATCGAAGCCGTCAACGGCCACCGTAGCACCGGAGGCCGCTCCGCCGGCGGCTGCGGAGAGCTGCTGCAGCTGCTTCAATAGATCGTCGGGGTCATCGGCGAGCGACTGTAGATGGCTGCCGGAGATGGTCTGGCTTGGACCGCTGGCAGTCACCGTGGGTGCGATCGCGGGATCGTCGCTGGCGGTCACGTCCACAATGGTGGCTATGGCTTCGGGCCGCAGGATCACGGCTGCCGCTTCGGCCAACGGTGTGTTGATCGACATGGTCGCTTCGGCAAACCCACCGGCCTTGATGGCGAGCACGTGCCTGCCGGCTGCAATGCAGGCAAACCCAAACGCGCCATCCGATCTGCTGACGACATGTTGCTTGCCATCCAGCGTGATCGTGGCGCCGGGGATCAGCGCCTGCGTGCTGTCACGAACGACCCCGGTGAGCGGCGCACAGGCTTTCTGCCCCGAGGCGCTGGGCAGCAGTTGCATAATCGCAGCCGCGACTACGATGGCGATCTTCATAGGGATCCTTAGTAATCTCGCATTCTGCAATATCGCGTCATCAAGATTAACGGGCCGAAGACGTGACCAGCTTCGTCAGGTAATCGAGCGCCTTCGGGTCTTTGGATTGGCCGAGCCAGAATACGGCCGGCCTGCGCACCTCTGGGTACTTGCTGCTCTCGGCAAGATTTACCAAAAGCGGTGCGGCCTGGCCCTCCGGCAGGCGCGAGATAGCGAAGACCGCCTGCTTGCGGTTCTGCGCGTCCGGGTCGTTCTCCGCAGCATCGTGCAGCGAGTCGGCGACAATCTTGCCGCCACGGCTTGCCATCCAGAACTGTGCCTGGCTGCGAACTTTGGGCGAGGCATCCTCATGGGCCATGCGAATCAGTTCATCGAGCGCGCCCGAGTCCTTAGAGGCGCTGAAGTCGAAGGTCAGCTTGGTGCGGAAGGTCTCGTCCTTATCGTTGCGTGCGAGGCTCTGCAGGGCCAGGAAGCCTTCGTGCTCGCGACCGGTCGAGAGCCAGAAGGCGGCCTGTTCGCGGAGATGCAGGTTCGTGCCCGGACCGGCGAGATCGACCAACGCTGGCACCGTAGCGGCGGACTGATGCAGCGAGAGGATGAAGACCGCGCTGTTGATCAGGTGGTCCGAAGCGGGCGCCTGGCAGATAGTCTTCAGAGTAGCTACGCTGTCCTCAGGCGTCACGTTGGTGAGCCAGACGAAGCGCAGGCCGCCGCCATCAAGCTCTTGATCGACGCCGCTGGCGCGTACCTGATCGACCTTACCTCCTGCGAGGCGGAAGAGGATGACCGCGTGGTCCTGTTCGGTTGAAGGCATTTCCGCTGAGTGGCCCTCACTCCTAGTGTTCTTCTCCAGGTAAGCGATGTGCGGCGAGTTCCAGTTGCTGTTGAAAGGCTTGGCGGTTGGGACGCTGTAGCCGACCCAAAGCGGCGTCGTGGATTGCTTCAGCTTGTCGAGATTCGTTTGCAGAGTGCCCGCGACTGGCTGCGTGGAGAGCTGGGCATCGACAACCTGCGGTTGCTGTGCGAAGAGTGCGGGCCGCCCGCCGAGCAGGGTGGCGGCAAGCATGAAGACATAGGGGATCAAACGCATGGAGAGGCTCCTTGGCGAAGGTTGAAGAAACTGGTTGTCGGTTGAACCTACTTCAGTAGTTCCATCATGTAATCGCCAGCGGCCTTACCCTTCATCAGCGATAACTGCGAGACAATGCGGCGCTTCATTTCCAGGTCTTTTTCCTGCCGTGCGAGTTCGACCAGATCGCTGTCATCGTTGGAGACGAAGTACGCCGAGATGACGGCGCGCTTCACCCTGGGATCGGTGGTGCTGCGATAAGCTTCTGCAAGCCCGTCGTTACTTCGCCCACCGTGGTAGATTCCGCTGGACTGAATGGCCTGCAGCTGCAGCTCCGGTCCCATTTTGCCGACGACCAGATCATGCATCAGCGCGTCGGCTTCAGGTGACTTATTCTGTGCAAGGGCGAACAGCGCCTGCTGCTTCACCGCTATGGGCTGTTCGCCTGTCAGTAAGGTGCGCAGTATGGGCATGGCCTGCGCCGGGTCTCGATGCATGAGCGAGTTGAGCGCGAGGATCTTGATTTCAGCGTCGGGGTCTCTGGGGGTCTGGCCCCCACGGCTTACGCTTCGCCCCAGGTCCCGCTGCAGGTCACGGTCCTGATCACGCTGTTGCCGATCCATGTCGCGCATCTTGACCGAGACGTTGACATCGACCAGAGACGAACTGAGCGAGCTGCAATCCTTGTTCCACGTGCTGTCTTTGAACTGCGTCGAAAGCTGGATGCACGTGTCATGCGCGAGATCCTGCTTGCCGAGCTTGTTCAACGCGTAGGCCTTCCAATACAGTGCGGCATCCACCTTCCTGCCTTTGGCGTTGACGACCTGCTCAAAGGAAGTGACAGCATCTGCCCAGCGACGTTCATTCAAAGCTTTAGTGCCGGCGGCGTACGGTGCATCAACATCCGGAGCAAAAGCTGCCGGGGCGAGAGGGGGCGTCGCGAAGACAGCCGCGGGGCTGACGGCAATGAAGCCGAGGAGCGCGAAGGAGAAGGGAAGCAGGTTGCGATTCATTTGGTTTCCTTAGCCGAGTTATCGTTCTGTTGCAGGATTCGGATATCGAAGAGCAGGCCGCTGGTGTTCATCTCGACGCGCAGATGCCAACTGCCATCTGCTCTGTTTGTTTTGCCTGTGGGCTCGTGTTCCAGCGTGGTGAGCGTGCGGTCCAGCCTGTCGAGCACGGCTGCCTCCGCGACATCGCCTTCGGCATTAGCCTTGCGGATGTAAACGGCATTTGAAAGCAGCAGGTTCTGCGCCTGGGCACGCGTGCTTTCATCGAGCGGGCCATCGCTGTGGCTCACCTCGGTGAGCAGACGCTCGGCATTCTCAAGATGATTTGCAGGATCCGGCTCACGAGGCTCCGGGGTGAGTGGGCCGGCATGCAGATGAGCTGACGTGTAGGGTCCCTGCCTGGCAAACTGCTGCTGCGTCACAGCAAACGCGAGCAAAAGAGCCAGCGCAAGCACCGGCGCCGCAAGCCATCGCCACATCCTTGTGCGCCTCGGTGTCGCGATCACTGGCGGCAGACTTCCGCGCAGACGCTGCCAGGCGTGATCGAGATTAGCTTGAGGAACCGGCTCTGCCGAGAAGACGCGCAGGGTTTCAGCGATGCTCTCAGCGGTGCCTGCGCATTCGGCGCATACCTCCAGATGCTGGCGGATGGCGCCGGCGTCCACGGCTTCCCGAAGCTGGTAGGCGATCAGGTCTTCTTCAGTGATGTGGTTCAACGGACACCTCCCACGGCTGGAACGAGCGTCCGGCGGAGTTTGCTGACGGCGCGAAAGACGGCTTGCTTGGCTGAGTTGGCGGGCACGTGCAACGCTTCGGCGATTTCGGCGATGGGCATCTCTTCCAGGTGGCGCAGGGTGAAGGCGGTGCGCTCCATCGGGGTGAGCGTCGCCATTGCCGCCTCGCGCATGGAGGTCAACTCGCGTTCGAGCAGCAGGCGCTCGGGGCCGGCTTTGCCGTCTGCCAGTTGCACGTCGCCTTCGCCGTTGGGTGATTCGGCGAGCCGCTCGCTGCTCTTGAGCAAATCACGTTTTCGCCGTTCGACTAGATTGAGTGCTTGGTTCATAGCGATCCTGCTGACCCACGTAGAAAAGCTGCTGTCCTGCCGAAATGTCGTAAGTTGCGTATAGGCGCGGAGGAAAGCCTCCTGCGCGACCTCCTCCGCGTCGTCGGGGTCGCCGGTAATGCGACAGGCGATGCGAAAGGCAAACTGGTAGTGGCGATCGACGAGGTCGCGGTAAGCGTCTCGATGGCCACTCAGCACCAGCTTGATGATTTCGTTCTCTGCCTTATCCATTCGCCCGATTAGACAACAGAATCTGGGTCCGGTTAGGTCGGATGAAAACGATTTCTCAGCAAGCCCGGGGGCTGGCTGTGTATAGAGAAGGAGGTAACGTATTGGAAGGGACGCCCGTCGCCTTCAACATTACCCTCATCGCCAACGGCACCGCCTCAGGAGCCGCCGCACTCAGCGCCCAAAGCCTTCACCTGACACCGATCGTCACGCCCTGACTTGCGCCGGCTGAGCCGGGAACATCTCCCATCCGCAGCCCCGACATTCCAATCGGCAATTGATCCTTAATCGGCGTCATCACAATCCTGGTGAGCCGTGCGTCTTCGCCTCTGCTGGATCTTCGCGACGACAACGCTTTTGCGTTCCACCACGTCATCCAAATCGACATTGCCCGAAATCTGAATCGGCCTCTCATCGTCAGTTGAGAATGGATGGCGCATAGCTTTCGTGAAGCCACATGTGGGACTGATCGACGGAGATGGATGTAAACTTCTCTTGCCACGCACTCTCATATGAATAAGCAAAGATTTTTCCCTCTTGGACTCCTGTGCGTCTCTATCTGTATGGGAACCTGTTCCCTTCGTGGACAGAATTCAGCTCTCATTCGCTCCAGCGACCTGCGTGCGGATGCCGCCATTCTTCGTGAAGCCTACGAAGGGATGCACCCGGGTCTTTACCGGTACAACAGCAAGGCGCAGATGGATGCTGCTTTCGCGCAATTGAATCGACAGGTTGATCACGACGAAACAGTGCAGGAAGCATTTCTCGCATTTTTCGAATTGCAGCGAAAGTGCGTTGTGGGCATACGCAAGCTAACCCGTTCAATCAATCTAAAGACCCGATACAGATGCTGTTCAAAAGCACCCCGCGCGTACCGTTCTATTTTGAGTGGCCGAACCAGCGCATGATCGTTACCCGAGGTTTTGGCGGACAAACGTGCGTTTCCCGCTGGGACAGATATCGTCTCGATCAATGGAATCCCCACCTCGCAGATATTGAAGAAGTTGCTGCTGATAGCTCGGTTAGACGGCGCGAACGACAGCAAGCGGATCGCACAGTTGTCTGTCACCGGAGACAGCGAATACGAAACCTTCGATATCTACTACCCGATGTATTTTCCGTCCCGCACACAGCAGTTTGATCGCACGGTTCGGCGACCTGACAGCAAGCTAGCGGAACACGTCATAGCGGATGGCCTCACATTCGAGCAGCGAAGTGCTCCTATCAAACAGCGTGAAGAAGCACGCAAAGGCGGTAGTGACGTATTGTTCGCAGCCAGGCAGATAGCTGGCAACAGCACGTACATCGTAATGCCGACCTGGGCGCTGTACGACAGCAAGTGGGACTGGAAGAGTTGGTTGAACGAGAAAGTGAACAGCGCGGCCAAGGAGCATGCTTCTGCACTCATCCTCGACCTTCGCGGAACGAGGGAGGGATTGATGAGGTTACGAGATCATCGCCCATCTGATCAATGCGCCGATGTCCCTATCCCCAATGGAACGTCTTGTCAGGTATCGAAAGATCCCGGACGACCTTGTGCCCTATCTCGATACATGGGACAAGAGTTTTCGCGACTGGGGCAAGGATGCTGTTGATCTGAAAGAGCCTTGGCCGACAGCACCGCGAGACGTGAGTTATCTGACATTGACGCGCTACGATGATGATTCTTCGGGTGATGTGATCAAGCCGTCAGGTGAGCAATTCCGGGGCAAGGTCTTCGTACTCATCGATGCGACTAACAGTTCAGCAACGTTTCAGTTCGCGCAGAATATGCAAAGCTATCACCTTGGCGTGCTGATCGGTCAACCGACGGGTGGTAGTCAGCGTGGAAAAAACGGAGGAGCCTTCTTCTTCTTGCGCCTGCCTCATTCGGGTATCGAACTCGATCTGCCGCTCATTGGCACATTCCCGCCAGAATCAACGCCCGATGCCGGAGTTACGCCAGATATTCGTGTGTCACGGACCGCCTCAGACATCACTAGCGGCAAGGATCCAGACTTGAATGCAGCACTCTTGCAAATAGGACGCCAATCGACCCGACAAACGCCCGTCTCGACAGTTGGTCATAGCTTCCGATAGGCCAACTCGACGGAATTGGGATGTAAGCACTGAGTGACGCTCGTGCTGTTTGCCAAGGATCTTCAGAATCTAATCCGCTTTCGACAACTCTTACTATCGCTGGGGCTAGACATGACCGACAGATTCGATGAGAGCGGTAGCCTGCAGGGTGCGAATTGGAGCCCTCGCGCCGCATGTAAGCCCGAGCCAGCCGGTGTAGCTCGCGTACACCAGCGGGAAGAGATCTGACGCGGCTCTCGCGTTCCCGCTACCATGGCTTTCACGAGCGGTGACCGACACGCTATCCATCTCCATCCGTTCATCGTCCTCCCTGCGGGTGGTATTATCGCCCAGACGACGAGAGACACGCGGTCACCGAGAATGGTCCGCGGGAGCCCGGGACCGTCAAGTCTCTCTGCGGTAGATTTGGCACGAAAGAGCAGTGGCGACTCACTTTTCTGCTCAGTTCAAGGCAGCCATCACTGCAGCACCCAGCTCCGCAACGTGTGACGTGGATGTAATCATGGCCAACCGGGATCAATCCGCCGAAGAAGTGTTTGCTGAAGCTCTTGAGCTTCCACCTGGAGAGCGGTCGGCTTTCCTGGTGCGTGCCTGTCGCGGATCGGCCGAGCTGCGCAGGCTAGTCGAAGGTCTGCTGATGGACTATCAGCGTATGGGCGACTTCATGGATCAGCCTACGGTCGCGGCGCCCTTCGATGCGCATGCCACTGCCGACGTGGAGGTCGAGCAGGCCTTCTTTGCTGAACGCTTCCCAGCGGGCAGTAAGCTAGGCCGCTACACGATTCGCGAGCCACTCGGCGCCGGCGGCATGGGCGCTGTCTACCGTGCGCGAGACGAAAAGCTGGAGCGCGACGTTGCCATCAAGGTCCTGTCTCCCGGTCTGCTCTCGGATGAAGAGACACGGCGCCGATTTCGCCGTGAGACGCTCGCCCTGGCCAAGCTGTCTCACAGTCGTATCGCCGCCATCTACGACGTAGGCGAGCAGGACGGCATCGACTTCCTGGTGATGGAGTGCGTTGCCGGTGAGACCCTTGCCAACAGGCTAAGTTCTGGGCCGCTGACGGTAAAGGAAGCGACGTCTATCCTGCTGCAGATTGCCGAAGCTCTTGAGGATGCGCATGAACAGGGTGTCATCCATCGCGACCTCAAGCCCACCAACGTGATGATTACGCTCAAGGGCAACATAAAGGTTTTGGACTTCGGCATCGCCAAGCTACTGCATCCGCAGTCCAGTGATGCGACCCGCTCGATCCTTGAAGCTGGGATGATTGCGGGCACGCCTCTTTACATGTCTCCGGAGCAGGCCGAGGGTAAGCCTGTGGACCCACGCACTGACCTCTGGAGCCTGGGTGTCATTTATTTTGAGTCGCTGACGGCGCGCACACCGTTCACCGGCGAAGGTGCCATCGCGGTGCTGCACGCCATTCTCAACGACCCGCCGCCGCCCGCGAAGCAACTTCGGCCGGATCTCCCCCCGCTGGCCGAGCAAATCATCTCCCGTGCACTTGCCAAGTCTCCAGCCAGCCGCTACCAGTCGGCCGCGGAGATGGCGCAGGACGGGTCGGCGCTGCTTGCCGAATTCAGCACAGTCTCCGGCCAGAAAGCCGTCGCGTCATCGCACTCTTCCCGCACCCTCCTCGTGCTTGCCATGCTGGCGATCGTGCTCGTCACGGGTGTGAGCGCTACGATCTACTACCGCTTCGCCAAAAGACGATGGGCGCTCGAGCAGGCGATGCCAAGGGTCGTCGATTTGCAGGGAGAGAACCTTGCGCTCGCGGGCTTTCTCCTCGCCAACCAGGCCAAAAGATATCTGCCCGATAACGCGCAGTTGCAGCGCCTGATCGAAGACAACAGCACTACCATCGCCGTAAACTCCTCTCCCGCCGGTGCGAAGGTCGAGATCCAGGACTACCTGACGCCAAATGGAGCGTGGCATCTCCTGGGCACGACGCCGCTCAACAATCTACGCGTACCCCAAGGGTACTTCCGCTGGAGAGTCTCTAAACCCGGAGTTGGTCAGTTGCTCGTCGCGCCCGAGACGAGCGCTCGCATGGACTTTGATCTGGCTGCAACGCAGGCCGCGCCGCCCCGGATGGTACTCGTTCCGGCCAGTAGCTGGGGTTCCTTCGTGGCCTTCGTGGGTTGGCTGGGGCCGTATAAACTTCCACCGTTTTACATCGATCGCTTTGAGGTGACAAACCGGGAGTTCCAGAAGTTTGTAGATAGCGGCGGCTATGAAAACAGGCAGTACTGGTCTCAGAGCTTTACCGCTGACACCGGAACGCTGACCTGGGAACAGGCCACGGCTCAATTCCGCGACGCCACCGGCCGCCCCGGACCCTCGACCTGGACCGCCGGACACTATCCGGAGGGCGAAGGGGACCTGCCGGTGGCGGGTGTCAGCTGGTTCGAGGCGTCAGCGTATGCATCGTTTGCAGGTAAAGAGCTACCCGCCCTCAGTCAGTGGTACGCGGCCGCGCCGACTGACTCCGCGTCATACAATATCCCGTTGAGTAACATTGAGCACACTCGAGCAGCGCCGGTCGGAAGCTACCAAGGCCTCGGTCCATTCGGCACCTATGACATGGTCGGCAACGTACGCGAGTGGGTCGCCACCACGGTGGATCACGGCCTGCACTTCATCCTTGGCGGTTCCTGGAGATCGCCCTCGTATATTGCCACCAGTTCGGAGTCGGAGTCGCCGTTCGACCGCTCCGAAACCAACGGCTTCCGATGTGTGCGCAATCTGGGGCAGCTGCCGCCCGAAGCAACCAGCCGCGTGCAGCGAATTTCGCGTGACTTCTCGCACTACAAACCGGCTTCGGACGTCATCTTCAACGCCTACAAACTCCTCTACGCGTACCCCCGGACGCCCTTGAACGCAGTCTCTGGCGGCGTGGTTCGCGAGACAGCGGACTGGCGCGAGGAGAAGATCTCTTACGATACCGGCTATCGCGGTGAGCGCATGTCGGCTTACCTGTTTCTCCCCACTCACGTTCGTCCGCCATACCAGACAGTCATCTTCTTCCCAAGCGCACGCGTTGACTACATCCCGAACAGTGGCGGCGGACGCGAGCTGGGCGATCTGCAGTTCTTTGATTACATCCTGCAGAGTGGACGCGCGGTGATGTACCCCATCTATGAAAACACCTACGAGCGAACGATCAAGTTCTCCTTGCCTAGCGGCGGGCAGGACATCCAGCTCACAACGGACTGGTACAAAGATATTGCGCGCTCCCTCGACTACCTGGAGACCCGAGCCGACATCGATCACAGTGACTTCGCGTACCTCGGCGTGAGCATGGGGTCCGCCGAGGGCGTCATCGCGGCAACGCTCCTGCAAGACCGGTTGAAGACAGCGATATTTCTCGACGGAGGATTCTTCCTTGATCCCCCGCCGCCCGGGGGCGACCAGGCTGACTTCGCCCCGCGGATGAAGAAACCAGTCCTCATGGTCAACGGTCGTTACGACTACGTCTTCTCGGTAGACAAGATGCAGAACCCGCTGTTCGCCATGCTCGGAACCGCACCACAGGATAAGCGTCACATCCTGCTCGACACGCCGCATGATGTAACGGAACAACGGCCAACCTTGGTACATAGCGTCCTGGAGTGGCTGGATCACTACATGGGTCGCGTTAAAAGCTAGAAGACATGGCCTCTTTCTCCTGGAACGGTGCCTTACTTAGTGAAGCCGGTAGCTTAATCGTCGCATGCGACCAACTGTGAGGGCCGCTGCTGCGGTCCACGAGTCCTTCCGGACCCGCCTCGTTGTACCGCCATGAGTCCAGCGGCTTACCATGGGCTCCGGTTTGACCGCGACGGCGCCTGTGTCATCAATGGATCGGGGAGCCCTCGCGCCGAATGGATTAGCTTTCAAAGTCTGGTGTTTCCAAGCCTCGAGACGACCTTTTCTCGCAACCCAAGCATTTCGTCTTTATCGTAGAAACGGCCGGCCCGCACAACCACTGCAAGCTTGTGGAGGCTCTGCACACTCGCGGTCGGATCGCCATCAAGAAGCAGCAGGTTTGCGTCCTTTCCGGCGTCGACCGTACCTATGGTCTCCCCGCGCTTTAAGAAGCTCGCACCTTTGCCTTTGTCGTTGGCTCGGATCAAGGTTTCTGCGCGCCGCGGCAGACAGGATTTACAAAGAGTTTTCAAAGAACTCTGCTAGCTGGAAGCGTGCATCGAGGTAGTTCACTAGGGGCGTTTGGCAGATGCTCGTTCGCCGCCAACGTCTCTAGCGTCGTCCCTCCCGGAGTCTACAAGAGTGTGTAACTTCACCCAGTAATCTGGCTCGAAGACGTCATGCCCATCAGCGTCTGCGGAACACTCAGTTAGAATGATTAGAGATAGAGCGCTTAACGGATCTTGGCTAGATCTGAACCATCCCTCCATCGACGAAGAGTTCAGCGCCGTTCACGTAGCTTGCATCGTCTGAGGCGAGAAATAAAACAGCTTTTGCGATCTCGTCCGGCCTTCCGGCGCGGCCCAGGGGTATGTCTTCAGCCAGTTCGGACAAGAGTCGCTCGGCGTTTTCCCGGCCACCTGTCGCCTTCTCAATCGACGGAGTATGGACTGGCCCTGGACTGACGACGTTTACGCGTATGCGACGCGCCCTGAGTTCGTTTGCCCAGGTCCGGGCGAAGCTCCGCACCGCCGCCTTGCTTGCGCTCAATACGCCAAATCCAGGTATCCCCTTGATCGTCCACATGGAAGCATTTAAGACAACGGCCGCTCCGTCGGGCATCAACGGCAAGGCTTTCTGCATGCAGAAGAAGACGCCCTTGACATTCGCGGAGAAGCCAGCTTCAAACTGACTCTCAGATACCTGTTCTATCGTGAGGTGTTCCGCCGTGCCGGCGTTCGCGAACAGGATGTCCAGCCTGCCCTCTTGCTCTCGGACCGCCGTAAACAGCCGGTCCAGTTCCTCGAGCTTGGAGACGTCGCCCTGAACACCCACGGCGCCGTGACCGATCTGTTCGAGAGCCGAGGCGAGTTCCGGACCTCTTCGGCCTGTGACGAAAACCTTGGCGCCCTCCGCAGCGAAGAGCTTCGCTGTCGCCAATCCAATGCCACTTGTGCCGCCCGTAACGACCGCGATCTTGTTTTCCACTCTGCCCGCCATGCTCACTCTCCTCCATGACCGGCTTTCTGCCCGTCAAATCCCAACGTTTAAGTTGGAATATATCTATCAGATTCCAACCAGAGCGTTGGAGATGCATTATCATCAGGGCATGGCTTGGGATACACAGGACACGCGCCGCCGTCTGCAGCAAGCAGCGTGCACAGAATTTGCCGCACATGGTCCCGACGGCACGACCATGGCGCGGATCGCAGCTTTGGCGGGAATTAACAAGGAGCGGCTCTACAACTATTTCGGCGACAAACGGCTCCTCTTCGAGACCGTGCTGATTGAAGAGTTGGAAAAGCTCGCCGTTTCATTGGAAGCGAATGCTCCCAGTCTGGAGGATATCGGTAAGTATACGGGGTGCATCTTCGACTATCATGCCAGCCATCCGCACCTGGTTCGGCTCTTGCTTTGGGAGGGTCTAGCCGAGGGGCCGGCCGTAAACGAGGCAGGCCGTACCGCTCACTACCAGCGCACGGTGGCAAGGTTCGCCGAAGCACAGCGGAACGGCCTGTTGAATGACGATCTCGATCCAGCGAAGCTGGTTTTCTTACTGATCGGCCTGGCCGCTTGGTGGTTTGCCGTACCCCAGCTGGCGCGTATGGTCACCGGGTCGGACGGCAAAGGTACAACGGAGCGAAGGTATCGTCGGGCTTGTGTTATCAGCGCTGCCCGGCACCTGGCATTGCCACGCCCGTAGAAGTGGCTGCCGTGACGCGGCTGCGCGCTGCGAGGCTCTCTGTCCGCTCTTGGAGCCATAATGTTCTCTTCGCGGCCACCCCGCGTCTCTGCTGCAGCCGAGTAACCAACTGGGTCATCCCGCAGCGAGTCTCAGAACGACCGACGTTCCTCGCGGGCGCGTTTGCTGTTCCAGTCGGTCAGCGCCAAGACAGACGCCTCTGCGAGAGAGTTGCTCTCGAAGATCCTTCCAGCAGCCGTGTCTTTAAAGCCGAAGAGCAGCGGTATTGCCCACGAGCTCGAGGCAAACACGGCGTCTATCTTGCCGTGAGTCTCAAACGAGAAGACCGGTTTCGCTCCGAAGCGGTAGTCGGTCAAGAGCGATTGCACCAGGATGAAGCCGCCGGTCGCGAACGCTGCCTGCGCTGCAGCCTTGTTGCGCGACCGGGCGGAAACCATGCCTAGAGTAAAGAAGAAGGCTGCATGACAGTAGTCGATGATGCCGTGCACGGTCGGACCGATGACCTTCGGAACGACCGTTTGGGCGTTGGCTTCAAATTTCGACAGAAGCATATGTCTCCTCTCAGCGCAGCCGGTATCACGCAGCCGCCGGCTGTTCCCAGGGCTTCAGTACGATCTTGATGCAGCGGTCCTGCTTATCGCGGAACATGCGGTAGCCTTCCGGCGCGCTGTCCAGCGGCAATCTGTGGCTGATGACGAAGGACGGATCGATCTCGCCCTGTTGAATTCGTTCCAGCAGCGGGCCCATGTAGCGCATCATGTGAGTTTGGCCAGTCTTCATGGTGAGACCTTTATTCATGTAGGCGCCCATCGGGATTTTGTCGACCAGCCCGCCATAAACGCCGGGCACTGATACCGTTCCGCCTTTCTTACAGGCCATGATCGCTTCACGAAGAACGATCGGACGATCGGTCTGTATGCGCGCCATCTGTTTGGCGCGGTCATACGCATACATGACGCCATGACCAGAAGCTTCCAGGCCGACAACGTCCATGCACGCATCAGGCCCGCGGTTGCCGGTCATCTCGTGCAGGGCCTCAAGGACGTTTACCTCTTCGAAGTTCAAGGTCTCTGCGCCTGCGGCACGCGCCAGTTCCAGCCGCTCCGGCACACGGTCGATCGCAATGACGCGCCCCGCGCCGAGCATGAAGCAACTACGAATCGCAAACTGGGCCACAGGACCGCAGCCCCACACAGCGATGGTGTCGCCCTCGCGAATGTTGCAGTTCTCCGCCCCCATGTAGCCCGTCGGAAAGATGTCGGACAGGAAGATGACCTTCTCGTCGGGGATGCCGTCCGGAATCTTGATGGGTCCAACATCGGCATACGGCACACGCGCGTACTGTGCCTGACCGCCGCTATACCCGCCCATCATGTGTGTGTAGCCGAAGAGACCCGATGGACTGTAGCCCATCATCTTTTCGGCGATCCACGCGTTTGGGTTGGAGTTGTCGCAACAAGACCAGAGTTGGTCTTTGCAGGAGTGACAATTGCCACAGGCGATCGTAAACGGAACGACAACCCGGTCACCGATCTTGAGTTTCTCTTTGTTGACGCCGGGGCCTACCTCAACCACCTCGCCCATGAACTCATGCCCCATGATGTCGCCCTGCTCCATGGTGGGAATAAAGCCATCGTAGAGGTGAAGGTCCGAACCGCAAATACAGGTTGTGGTGATGCGGACGACGGCATCACGCGGGTTGAGAATCTTGGGGTCAGGCACATCAAGTACCTGCATCTTTTCTTTGCCCATCCAGCAGACGGCTTTCATCGTGAGCTCCTTAGTGTGGGTTGGGGAAACCGGGCACACGCGTGCTCTTAGGTACGCACGCCATACTTGATCAGAGTCGTCCTTCTATGCGGCCGACCTGGGCTGAGCGATCTGCGGCTCAGGCAGGTTTGTCTTCTCGCGAAAGAGCATCTGCTCGACGTGGCCGTGAACGCCGCGCGGGCCGTGCGTCTGGCCACGTGTCGTGGGCACCTCACCGGTTTCGAGCAGTTGTTTAAAGCGGCGGACATCCTCGCGAACGACAAACTCCGGGTTCTTGCCGAAGAGCGCGGCGATACCGCTGCTGAGTGCGCCGCCAGGAACCCCGTACTGTACTCTGACGTCGACAAACGTGCCACGTCCTTGCGGGTCGGGGCGGAAGTCCACTGAGCCGCTTATGTGTACATCGGAGTCGGGTAGCGAGCGCCAGGCGATGCGCCGGTTGGGTGTATCTTCGGTGGTCTCGGCGTTCCATCGAATCTCGCGTCGCCCTGGGCCAAAGGCGACCCACTCGGAACGCCCATTACCGAGCTCCCGAACTGACTTGAGGTGAACCATAAAACGTGGCAAGCCCGCGAAATCACGCCACAAGTTATAAGCCTGCTCCGGTGAGGCATTCACCAGGAACACCGCATGTGTGTCGGCCGTGCTTTGAGTGTTCTGGACGGCCTTGTACGCGAGCAGGCCACCGGCTGCGGCGAGGGCCGTCCCTGCTTTGGAGCGGCGGGTCAGGCCATAGGCGACCAGGGCCGTGGCGCCAAGGACGATGGTTTTGGGACCGAACGGAAGCTGACGGGAGAAGCTGCTGGTTGGGGTAGAAGACTGCTGCATGAAGAACTCCTTCCATGCGGGTGCACGGGGCCGGGTCGGCGTAAGCCGAGAGCTTGCAGGGGAGGTTTCAGGTAGCGGCGCGATGAAGGTGGTGCCCTGGATTTCCGCAGTCGTGCTGACGCCAGGTACGCCATCCCAAGGTGGGGCCTACCCGCTGGGATGCCGAGCTCTTACCGAGTCCGGCTGCATGTCCAGCCAAACTGGTTGGCAGACACTCGGATTGATGGCTTCTCGTTCCGTGAGGTTGCAGCGAGGAATTCACTTTTTTGCTTTGATGAAATCGGAAGCGTGGGCAGCATTCTGGAGGTAGAAGCTGGCCGGCTATCGGGTGTCAGCAACCCCCGCCCGAGTCGTCGTCACCCGGCTTTCGCGCGTCCCGAGGAAGTTAGGCAGTCGGGCGAGTCTCAATCGCAGATCCTTCATATCTCCAACGAAAGCCCAACGTAATTCTCTGCAAGTGTCGTGGCGGCGGCGCGCGACATCGTCAGATAATCGAGTTCGGCTAACTGTCTCTGCTGATCGAACGGTTGAGCCTCAGGGAAGTTGTGAAGCATGGAGGTCATCCACCAGGAAAATCGCTGAACCTTCCATATGCGGCGCAGACAGGTATCAGAGTACGCAGCCAGTCGTTCGCGATCGTTCTGGCGGTAGAAAGACTCCAGAGCGCGGGAAAGGAAGAATGCGTCGGCAATCGCCAGATTCATTCCCTTCGCACCAGTCGGCGGCTCGATGTGTGCAGCATCTCCCAGCAGGAAGAGCCGGCCGTACTGCATTGGATCGGTCACAAAGCTCCGCATGCCGGTGACGCTCTTGAATAATTGGCCCCGGCTCAGGGGACCACCCATCATCCGCTGCGAGGCGTGCAGTTAATTCATCCCAGATGCGGTCATCGCTCCATGCAGCAATGTTTTCGCCGGGCTCACACTGCAGATAGAGCCGGGTGATGGCAAGCGAGCGCATGCTGTACAAGGCAAATCCCGCTGCACTGTTCTGATAGACAAGTTCCTCGCGCGTCGGTCGCGCTTCCGCCAGAATGCCAAGCCACGCGAAAGGATAGTCTCTGTCGTATAGTGTGAGTTCTGAAGCCGGGATCGAAGGACGGCAGGGGCCGTGAAATCCGTCGCAGCCTGCGATGTAGTCGCAATGTACTTCATAGTTCTCATCCCCGTGCATGAATCCGATAGAAGGAGTGTCGGTGACGATGTTGTGAACGGTGGCAGCAGTGGCTTCAAAGAAGATTGGAAGGCCGTCTTCCAGGCGGCGAGCAATAAAGTCCTTGACGACCTCATGTTGGCCGTAGACGGTTACGCTCTTTCCACCCGTCAGTTCGCTCAAGTCAATACGGTGGCGTTTGCCGCGAAAGCCTATATCGATCCCGTGGTGAACCAGTCCTTCGCGGTCGATTCGCTCGGCCATTCCCAGCGCTCGCAGCAGATCTACTGTGTTTTGCTCAAGAACGCCTGCGCGGAGTCGGTGTTCCACGTAGCTGCGGGAACGGAGTTCAATGATGACGCAATCGATTCCGGCAAGCTTTAGCAGTCGGGCCAGGATGAGTCCGGACGGACCGGCACCGATGATGCCGACCTGGGTGCGAATGCGTTTCACCGGTCAGTCCTCCGCGATCTCTGAAGAGTCCTGCCGGGTCGCTGCAAGCTCCGAGTCCAGAGCCGCGAAGACATCCGAAGCCTGATGGAACGCCGAGTTGGCTGCAGGCACCCCGCAGTAGATGGCGCATTGCAGCAGAACTTCTTTGATCTCTTCGCGTGACACCCCGTTGTTCGCGGCAGCGCGAAGATGCAGCCGCAACTCTTCTGCGCGATTGAGAGCCACCATCATCGCGATCGTCAGCAGGCTACGGGTGTGCCGCGGCAGACCCGGGCGGGTCCAGATTTCGCCCCAGGCGTAGCGCGTGATCAGATCCTGAAACTCGGCCTGCATGGGATCAGCCGACTTTGCCGTGGCCCGATCCACGTGCGCATCGCCCAGCACGGCGCGCCTGACGGTCATTCCCTCGTGACTGCGCTGTTCATCATTCATCGGGTTACCTCATAGACTGCGTGTCGTTGAAGGAAGGCAAGTAGGACCCGATTGTAGGCTTCCGGCTCTTCAATATTCGAAAGGTGAGCACCCGGCACTTCGACGAAGACGGCGCTTGGGATTGCGGCCGTCAGAGCTTGTCCATCCACTGGTGGTGTGACCATGTCGCTTTCCCCGGAGATGACAAGCGTAGGCGCGGTGATCGCGTAAATCTCTTCTCGTAGATCGGAGTCGCGCAGCGCGGCGCAGGCAGCCAGGTAGCCTTCGCTCGAACAACCGAGCAGCATCGCCTTCTGCGCATCAAGGGCGTGGCCACTCTCCTGGAATCTCTTGGTAAACCAACGCGGAACGACAGCATCCGCGATGGAACTTACTCCATGCGTCTCCACCTGCTCCATGCGCTGCTTCCACATACCGCCCGAACCGATCTTCGCGGAGGTGTTGCTCAAAACTAGACTCGAGACCCGATGCGGTGCGTGTAGACCGCACCACATCGAAGTGATGCCGCCCAGTGACACTCCACAGAGCTGAGCTTTAGAGATGCTGAGCCTGTCGAGGAGTGAGAGGAGGTCTCGGCCAAGATCGGCCAGCGTGCTCGGACCGCCCGGTGACTCGCTCCGCCCGTGACCCCGCGTATCGTAGCGCAGAACGCTAAAGTGCGTGAGCAGCGCATCCATCTGCGCATCCCACATTGAGATATCGGCGCCAAGAGAGTTCGATAGTGCTACGACGGGGCGTGATGATCCTCCATCGAGAGCGTAGTGCAGCTTGAAGTTTCCGATGTCAGCGAGCGGCATGGAGGCGCTCCGCCGGAAGATGTCGGGTTGCTTGTGTCAGAACCTGGTCTATAAAAAGCTCCGTCGACCCCAGATAATAAGCTGGATCGAGTGCCTGAGCTAGATCCGAAGCCGAAAGGTTGGCTGCGACTACTGGGTCCTCCTGCAGGACGATAAGAAGATCGATGTTACGTTCAAGGGCCGCGCGGGATGCGGCTTCAAGGACCCGGTGCGCGGCGGGTCTGCCGATTGCGCGGCTCAGGCGCATGCTGACTGCTTCCGCGAGTGTAACGCCTTGCAGCAGACTCAGATTGTGCTGCATGGCTTCGGCGTCAATCCTCAGTTGACTGAGCGCGGACAGCATACTCGCGAGTGCGCCGCTGGTGAGGCAACAGAGCTCGGGCAAGGTCTCCCACTCGGCGTGCCATCCCCCCAGACCTCGCTCATGTTCCTGCACCATAGCGGAGATCATGATTGCGGCCAACGCGGGCGCGCGAACAGACGCAGCCAACACGACAGCAAGCGCGACCGGGTTGCGTTTGTGCGGCATGGTGGATGATCCACCTTCACCCTCAGCAGCGACGAGGCTGATCTCAGCGACCTCATGCTGCAGCATCAGGGAGAGATCGCGCGCCATCTTGCCAACGCTGCCACAGATGAGCCCGAGCACCGCGCCCAGTTCAGCCAACGAATCGCGCTGGCTGTGCCATGGAGTATCCGGCACCTCTAACGAGAGGCGTTGGGCCAACTCCTGAGTGACTGCAGGCCCATCCGCTCCAAGTGATGCCAGAGTTCCCACCGCCCCCCCGAACTGCAACATAAGCAGGCGATCGCGGATCGCCGCGAGGCGATCAAGATGGCGCAACATGGAGGAGAGCCATTGCGCTGTCTTCAGGCCGAACGTTATCGGCGGACCCTGCTGCAACCAGGTGCGTCCAGGAAGCAGCGTGGAGCGGTGTTGCCGGGTGTACCGGACCAGTGCGTCGCAAGTGGCCCGCAACTGGCTCTCGGCTAGGTTGAGAAAGTCACGCAGACGCAGCACAAGTGCAGTGTCGAGAAGGTCCTGGCTGGTGGCGCCGAAATGGATGAAGTCCGCTGCGTCACCTGCACGAGCTCGGACCCAGTCGGTCAACAGCTTCACAAAAGGGATCGCGAGGTTGCCGCTCAGGGCTGCACCTTGTGCAATGATCTGCGCCTGCTCTGTCGTCGGGAAGCCTTCAGCGCCGTTCTCGCAGCTGTCACCAGTTCCGGCAGGAGCTACGCCGGCTGCCTCCAGCGCGTGGGCTAGAGCCACCTCGAACTTCACCATCGTCTGAAGCTGGCTCTGCGAGGAGAAGATCTGCGTCACCTCCGCACCGTAGAAGAGGGGTCCCAGCAGGTGCGTGTCGCCGCTCATGCTGCGCTCCTTTCCTGCGGAGTTCCAGAGGACTCGGAAGAATTCAGCAATGAAAGAATACCGTCTCTTTCGCACCCTGAAGATGGATGTCCCAATGAAGCTCGTCACTCGCTAGCTCGGAAGCCCTTGCAATGAGTGTCGCGCGACGGGTTTCCGGAATGAGCTGCAACACAGGATCGGAGGAGTTGAGGGGATGCTCCGGCATATAGATGCGGGTGACGAGGTGGCGCATGAGCCCGCGCATGAAAAGCAACACGACGATGTGGGGCGCCTGCATCCGACCATCTATATAGGGCACGGGTCCCGGTTCGATCGTCTCGACCTTGAAGCGGCCAGCTTCATGTGTGCTGAGTCTGGTAAAGCCTGAAAAGTTGCCGGAGCCCTCGGCATCGGCTTGAGTGCTGTAAACGCCCGCTGCGGAAGCCTGCCACAACTCAACAATGGCGTCAGGAACTGGTTCCCCATCAGCATCGAAGATAGTACCCGCAATCGTGATGTGTCGTCCGGCGACACTCGGGCCGGCCAACGTCTCGTTCACCAGGTAGTCGAGCCCGATCGCATAGTACGGTCCTACCGTTTGCGATCCGATGCACTCTGGCGTTGCTGGATGGTCTGGGTTCACGGCGTCACCTTGTCTCGAAGATCGTATCGTGCTGGCCGCGAAGCACGATGTTAAATTGGTAGGCGAGCGCATACGAAGGTTCGGTGCGATCGATGTCGAAGCTTGAGATAAGGCGTTCGCGGGCCGCGACATCGTCGATGCTGTTGTAGATGGGGTCCAGCTTCAGGAGTGGGTCGCCGGGGAAGTACATCTGTGTGACGAGGCGGGATAGCAGGCCTGCGCCAAAGAGCGAGAAGTGGATGTGCGCCGGACGCCAGGCGTTGTAGTGGTTCCCCCACGGATAAGAACCGGGCCTAATGGTCTTGAACTGGAACGTCCCGTCGCTCGCAGTCAGAAGGCGACCTGCGCCGCTGAAATTCGGGTCGAGTGGCGCGTCATGCTGATCGACTTTGTGGCGATGACGCCCGGCTGCATTGGCCTGCCAGACTTCGACCAGCGCATGGGGGACGGGACGCCCTCCGTCATCGAGGACCCGACCATGAACGATGATGCGCTCGCCGACGGGCTGACCGGCATGCTGCGCAGTCAGGTCGCTGTCCCTCTTATGCACGCTGTTGTTGCCGAAGACAGGACCGGTCAGCTCTGAGAGCGTATGGGGAAGCACGATGAGGGGCTGAGATGGCGCCCGCCCCACTGAAGATCTATATCCAGGTGAGAGATATTCCGGCTGGGCCCCAGCGGTGTGCAAGCGGTAAGCGCGTTTCGCGCTGTCATCAGTCTCCGGGTGTGCCGCTGCTTTTTTAGCCATGGTTGTGAGGAAATGGCCACGATGATCCGCGAGCCCGGTTCGTTCAGCGTAACTAATGGTACGGCAAAGTACCACAGAATTGTCAACTCGTATTCGGTTACGCTCCCGGGTGCAGCCGTTCAGCACGCACCACTCCCAGGAGAGTTCAACGCGAGACACAAGCCACTCAAGAGCGGACCAATCTGCGCCACCGTTGATGCGGTGGCGTAGACGTAGTGATCGGGTCGCACGATAGCGCCGACGCTTGCATTTTGCTGAAACCACTTAGCGGCGACGCCGTCCTGCTCCTCAAAGCCGGCGCCTCCAATCACTACGATCTTCAACGCCAGGTCGTGCGGAACGTCAACGTCTTTCTCGATATTTTGGCGCCCGTCGAGCACCAGGCGCCAGCCGTGCCCGGTAAGCACATCCATGTGCTCAGCTCCCGCGGGCGAGAGGATCCATGGCTGCGGAAACAGAGTCCCATTGGCAGGGTGCGCGTGGTTTGCAATCAGCCCAGTCCCCAGCGGAGGAACAATCTCCTGCCGCGTTACGGTAGGCGCCTGGCCGCCGCCTTGCAGCAACAGCGCCGCGTCTCGTTGCCGTGCGGCAGCCGGGTCTCGCTCGCAGATATGGTAACCGATCGCCTTGATCCGGGACGTGAGAGTGTGCACATGGCGACGGCGCTCTTCCTCGTAGGTATAAAGCAAAGTATCGCCAGCCCGGCCGTTGATCACCTCGATGAGCTTCCAGCAGAGATTCGTCACGTCTCGTATGCCTTGGCACATACCCTGACCGATGAATGGCGGCTGCTGGTGAGCCGCGTCTCCGGCGAGGAAGAAGCGACCTTTGCGCCACTCGGCGGCAAGCAGCGCGTGAAAGCGGTAGCTGCTGGCGTGCCACAGGGCTCCATCTCCTGCCTCAAGCCACGGCGATAGCAGGCGCCAGACGTTCTCCGCCTTCTCCATCTCACGCGGATCTTCGCCGGGCGAAAGCATGATCTCCCAGCGGCGATGATTGCCGGGACCTACGATGAAGGTGCTCGGACGCTCAGGATTGCAGTACTGTGCGGCTGTCTGGGGCAGCTTACCAAGCGCGGCCTCGTGCACAGTCATCGACAACGAGCCACGGCTCGTCGAAGCCCAGGTCCTTGAGCTTGATGCCAAGCATTCGGCGCACACTGCTCGAAGCTCCGTCGCAGGCGATCACGTACTTCGCGGTTATCTTCTGCGTACTTCCGTTTGCCTTCAACTCGACGGTGGCTTCCAGGGGATCCTGTGCGATGTTTGTCACCTCCCATCCGAGAGCGGTGGTCACGCTCTCTGATGCTGCCACATGCCTGCGCAAAACAGCTTCAACTGCTGGCTGAGTGAAGACCATGGTTGGGGTGTAGCCCACCGGGTACGGAGGTTCGACGACATGGATGCGCCGGATCAACTGGCCGTCAACACCAAAGTGCTCGGAAGCGGGGAACGGCGCCGTGTATGGCAACACGTCGTGCGCCACGCCGAGGTTCTGAAAAACACGGAGGATCTCATGATCGATTGCGATCGCGCGTGGAATCTGCCATATCTCTTCACTCCTATCGACCACCAACGTGCGGATGCCGGCCTGACCAAGCCAAAGGGCAGCTACCGCCCCAGCGGGGCCAAACCCGACAACGGCCACGTCGTAGTTCTGGGCCAGCGAGGAGATGGGCGAAGGAGACGACATACGAAGCAATCCTGTTTGCGAAGAAATCTGATTATCCTGTGGTGGCGAAAGAAATGGCGAGCTGCGCCTGCTTTACGGCTTCAGGCTTGGGCGGCGCGATGCCCCAATGGTCTGTCCGTCCCGGCGGCCACACCCAATCCGAGGGCGCGCCTGTCTTATACGTTTCGTCCACCTGGAGAACCTCAGCCGTGTACTCAATGACGCCAGCCGGCGACCTTGGAGACCGAGCGCTGAAACGTTGCGGGCACCACGTGGGAGTGGATCTCGATAGCAGTGAATACGGAAGCTCTCATGGCGAGTACGCTCTCTCAGGCTTCGTCCGCGATGCCATTGCGCAAGATGCCGAGGCGCTCGATCTCAACCTCAACTACGTCGCCGGGCTTCATCCAGAGCTGCGGTGTTCGTTTCACCCCCACACCACCCGGTGTCCCGGTGAGGATCACATCACCAGCTTCAAGTTGTGTAAACGACGAGCAGTAGTTGATCACGGTCGGAATGTCGAAGATCATCTCTCCAAGATGTGCATCCTGGACAACTTCGCCGTTCAGTCGGGTAGATATGCGCAGCCCGGCCAGCTCGCCGAGTTCATCGGGAGTAGCCATCCACGGACCGAACGCGCCAGTCCCCGGGAAGTTTTTCCCCGGAGTGAACTGGTGCGTGTGGTACTGCCAATCGCGCAGACTGGCGTCGTTGTAGCAACTGTACCCGGCGACATACCCGAACGCTTTTTCTTGCTCGATGTAACGTCCCGTTTTCCCAATAACGATGGCGAGCTCGCCTTCGAAATCAAGATTCGACGAGACGCGCGGACGGACGATATCTGCCATATGGGCCGTCTGGGAATTCGCGAAGCGTCCGAAGATCGTCGGGTGCCGCACTTCGACGCGCCCTGTCTCCTCGCGGTGCTTCTCATAGTTCAAACCGACGCACAGGATCTTGTCAGGATTGGGAACCACTGGCAGCCAGGTGATAATGGCGGTTGGACTGCGCCGGGAAGACGCGAGGAAGGCCTCAAGCTCGTTGAAGGCATTCGCGGCGATCATGGATTTCAGGTCGGGATAATTGTCTTTCACTGCTTCACCGACGTGAATGACTTCGTCGCCCTCGATTACGCCCCAGGTGGGCTGCCCGTCGAGCTTGTAGCTTGCACATTTCATACATCTCCTTCGGTGATTGGCCGGAACCCGTGGCATCCTGCGAGCAGTCGAGGGTGATGGTACCTGATAGTACCGTATTCTTGTCAAACGCTTTGGGCGGACCCAAGTGACTGCCAGCGAGAGCCCATTTCGCTGGACATCGCGCTCACAAGTTCTGCTTTACAAACGCAGCCGTGTTTTGTTAGCAAGTAGCATCGCTATGGTACCGTTTAGTACCACAACAGTTCCGGTCGGCTCGCCGCCGCTCAAACCTTGAGAGATGCAATCCACCGTCACAGCGCAAAGGTCAACCTATGATGCATAATGAACTTCCCGGTGTGGCTACTCCCTACAAGCTCGACGCTGGCGAAGGGCAGCGCTTCGCCTTTGGACGGCAACTGGCAACCGTCATCGCTCGCCCTGAAGATCTTGGCGCGGCCATGGCGGGAACTATCCTCACAGGAGCGAAAGGGGAGCACTTTCCGTTACACACGCACCTCTCCACCCACGAGGCGATCTATGTCGTGGAGGGTGCCATCTCCTTCACGCTGGCCGAGAAAGTCTTTGTGCTTTCGCCGGGGGATTACGTCAGCATTCCGGCGGCAACCGTGCATGGCTTCTCCTATCTTGATCATCGCGGCAAGATGCTCTCCTGGACCTTCAGCGGAAGCGCTCACGCGATCTATCCGGCGATCGGCGAGCCGTACGAGGGGACGGTCTACTCTGAGCTTTTGCCGGCGACCGACTGGACGCAGCCGGTTGATGGAGTGGACACCCACTTCATTGACATGATGACCCACACGGCTGTGCCTTCGGCGGGCAAAGTTGCCGTCGCGCCTAGCGGCGTTGTGCCGTTTGTCCTCGCCAGTGGTGAAGGCGAGCGCGGGATGGCCGGCGAACAGCTCTACACGTTGATGGGTCTGGAGAGTTGTAGCGACGGTGTTTTCGTATCCCTTATGACCGAAGGTCCTATCGGTCCGGCTATCCCGAAGCATCTCCACGAAAAGGTGGCTGAAACATTCTTCTGTCTCAACGGCGCAATGGAGATGTTTGCCGGCGATCAATTCATTACGTTGGAGCCCGGCGACTTTCTCTATATCCCGCCCTGTACCCCGCACTCCTTCCGTCTCCTCAAGAACGGCACCCGGTTCATCGGCTTTCTGACGCCGGGCTACTTCGAGCACTTCTTCCGCTATCTCTGCCAGCCGTTCGATGGGTACATCTACCCTCTGGTTCCTCCGCCCTTCCGCTTCGACCGTGTCATCCAGCATCTCGGCGAACTGGACCTGAAGATACTCGAACGGCCGGGCGGTCCACCCCCGACCGCGCCCCCGATCGCATAAGGAATCTATGGCCTCGCCCACGTATAGCGTCAAGATGCTCCCAGATCTCGTGTACAGCCACGCCGGCGGCGTACCGCGACTCGCCGACCTGTTTCTACCTGTGGGCATGGATCGGCCCGCTCCGACCATCCTCTGGGTCCACGGCGGCGGCTGGCGATTCGGAGATCGCAAGCTTGCTCCTGATCTTTCGCGCTGGTTTGCAGAACGCGGCTTCGCCATGGTCAGCTTTGACTATCGGCTGAGCAACGAAGTTACCTTTCCCGAGCCAGTGGTGGACGTACTGAGTGCCGTGAGGTGGGTCCGCTCCGTCGCCCAGGAGTATTCGCTCGACGCTGAAGCGCTGGCTTTGTGGGGCTCGTCGGCCGGCGGTCATTTGTCGGCCATCGCTGCGCTCTCTGACGATGAATTCGTGGGCGAAGAATATTCAGGATTCAGCAGCAAGGTGCAGGCCGTGGTCGACGGGTACGGTCCCACCGATTTCTCATTGATTGACGACGATCGCATTGCCATGCCGCCGAAGGTTCCAGATGCTGAGACCGTGGTGGTTCGAAACGTTCTGCCCGCTGCTCATCCGGGTTCATTCGAGTCGCGTCACCTTGGAGTGCCGGTTGCGAAGGGGTCACGCGAAGTAGCCCTCGCTAATCCGGCCAGGTATGTCCATGCAGGCGCACCGCCCTTCCTGCTCCTGCATGGCGGGTCCGACGCTCTGGTTCCATGGACCCAGAGTCAACTGTTGTATGACGCTCTTGCAAAGACAGGGTCCGAGGTGACGCTCGTCAAGTACGAACGTCTTGGCCACGGCTTTTTGAATGATTCGAACCTGGATGAAAGCGGCGCTGGTCCGGCAGTAGCCATCTCGTCCTGTGGTCCTCACACGGAGGTCACAAGCGGCACATCGACCGTCTTCGCGCTGTGCGAGGAGTTCTTCAGGTTCTACTTGACCGATCGTAAGCGCGGCTTCACCGTTTGCTTTGGCGCGTCAGGGTTATAGATCATCAGGAACACTTCTACGGCATGCCTGACGTCAGCCGGCTTGGGCACTGTGGGATTGATCTGACCCAGGATGACAGCCGTCAGCAGCTGCGCGCCGACAACGAGATCGAGGAAGTCATCCGCAGCTTTCATTGGGTCGGCTTTGCGAAGCTTCCCCTGCTTCATCTGTTCCCTCAGATAACGAGCGGTCGCCCGGCGTCCTGCACTTGGACCCATTTCGAAAACTGGTGTGCAATGTTGGGGCTATGGGTAAGCCTCCGCGGCCACAATACGGACCAGCTTGCCGAAGCGTTCCGAGAGGATGAAGCTTTGGATGACTTTTGCGGAGTTCAGCAGCACATCTTCCATCGACTCGGTCGACGCCCAGAGGCTATCCATGCGGCCCCCGATGCCACGCTGCAGGTCGTCGACAACTGCAGCCAGGAGGGCGCGCTTGTCGGAGAAGTGGAGGTAGAGCTCGCGCTTGGAGACTCTTGCGAGCCGTGCAATCTCCGCAGTGCTGGTTTTTTCGAAGCCAGTCGCCAGGAAAACATCAGAAGCTGCACTGAGGATCCTCTCCTTTTGCAAGGCAGGCTTGTCGGTTAGCTCGGGTTCCTTGGCCAACGTTACGATCTCCTATCTGTTTCTTTAATTTCGGACTTCGCGTAAGTCCACCTCTATTCAACGCGGGGCTGTTTGAGCATCCGTACGTGGACGTTGACAGGATCGCGTTGAGCGTCGGGACCGCGCAGCACGCGGCTCTCTCACGCAAAATCGCGGATGAATCCATTATCCTGCTGAAGAACGACAAGGATGTACTACCGCTCACTCCTAGCAAGATTAAGACGCTTGCTGTCATAGGCCCAAATGCGGATAAGCAGCGCATCGGAGGGTACAGTGGTGCCACAGACAATTTCACCACTGTTCTTACTGGAATACGGCAACGTGCCGCGAATGGAACAAAGGTGGTCTACGCTGAAGGCTGCCGTCTTACCGAGCCAGATATCAATCCGCAGCTGAACCAGATCGCTCCCTATGACCCTCCGTCGGCTACGCGCGACGCGGAACTGATCAGAGCCGCGGTCACAATTGCAAAATCAGCTGACGCGATTGTGCTCGTCCTTGGAGGAAACGAGGTCCTTGCTCGCGAGTCCTTCGGTGACGCGGGCGGTCAGCTCCCGCCCGGTCTGGGTGATTCAGATTCGCTCGAACTTCCCGGCCGACAAATGGAGTTGGTGCGGCAGATCGTGGCATTGGGTAAACCCACAACTGCTGTGCTGATCAACGGCAAAGCTTACTCGATCACCGAGTTGGCGGCACGAGTTCCCGCCATTGTCGAAGCCTGGTACCCGGGGCAGGAAGCAGGTCACGCCGTCGCCGACGTACTCTTCGGGGACATTAATCCCTCAGGCCATCTGCCTGTTACGATCGCGAACAATGTAGGTCAACTTCCGGTCTTCTACTATAAGCACCCAGCGGCGCGCCGAGGCTATGTCCTCGATAGCAACGTCCCTCTTTTCCATTCGGGTTCGGCTTGAGTTATACAAAGTTTAAGATCTCCAAGCCTATCTTGGATCATTCGAAGATCACGCCGTCAGGAGCCGCGACCGCCACGGTGACTGTCACCAACATCGGGTCGCGCGATGGAGATGATGTCATCCAACTCTATGTGCACCACGACGTGAGCAGTGTTGTTCAGCCGGAGATGCTGTTGAAGGATTTCAGGCGAGTGGAGATCCTAGCCGGCAAGTCGGTGCAGGTGAGTTTCAGTATCAATCACAACGAGTTGTCCATCCTTGACCGCGGGATGATACGCACCGTAGAAAAGGAACTATCGAGATTCGCGTGGGCGACAGTTCGGCTACAACCCTCGGGGTGATACTAAGTGTGGAGCCCTGAAGAGCGTTGATACTGCGCCGCTTACTCTTTCAGCAGAAGAACTTCGTTAAGTCACAACGATTTCTTCCCCAGATGTGCCGTCGGTGTGAAGCTGCTCGGCTAGCTGGCGGTCTCATTTAATGCGCGGAACTCCCTTACCCCACGTCCCTGCTGGTGCAAGTTCGCGCCGGATAACAGGTTCGGTCATGTCGCGGTCCTTCGAGTGGAAGATGCGGTCTCCTTGACTAATCAGGTAATCCGCTGTGCGTGCGGCAAGCGCCTGGATGGTGAGACCGGGGTTCGCGGAACCTTGCGTCGGAAAGACGCTGCCATCACAAACAAACAGATTGGAGATGTCATGGGTTCTCCCAAACTTATCAACGACAGAGGTCCTTGCGTCGGAGCCCATTCGGCATGCACCGACGAGGTGCGCGTAGCGTGTCTCCTCGACGACCTCTGTGGCTCCCGCGGCACGCATCACGTCCATCGTCTTTTCCTTGGCTGCTTTGATAAGCTTCTTGTCGTTGTCATGCAGGTTGAAGGTGACATGCGCTACTGGTAATCCAAAACGATCTTTCTCTTCGTCGAGCGTCACCGCATTATCAGCCCACGGTAGAATTTCGCCGAGCAGTCCGAACGCTGCCCAATGGTTATAGTCCATCATCTCCCGCCGCATGCCCCAACCCCATGCCTTCTTGGCTGCCAGCATCTGCTTGGCGAAAGCTACAGGGAGCGGCCCGACCGTCTGAATCGCAAAGCCTCGAGCAAAGTCATTCTTCGGGTCGGTCTCGTAGAACTCCTCAGTAAGGGCGTGCGCCGGCGGCGCCTTGTACATGCGCACAGGCTGGTCGAACCGGCCAAGGATAACGTTGCCCGCCTGGGCCATCAGGTACTTGCCCAGCGTCCCGCTGGAGTTCGCCAGGCCGTTTTCGAATGACGGACATGCGGAGTTCAGCAGCAGTCTGGGAGTTTCAATCGCATAGCCTGAGACGATAGCCGCCTTGGTCTTTTGAAAGTGCAGGTTCCCGTCGCGGTCGAAATAGTGAACACCTTTCACGCGGCGGTCCGGTCCTAGTTCAATGCGCGCAGCCATGCTGTGCGGTCGGATCTCAGCACCGCTGCGGAGCGCGTCCGGAACGTGCGTGATCAACGTACTTGCCTTTGCGCCCACCTTGCAGCCCTGAATGCAAAATCCGCGATAGATGCAATGCGGCCGATCGCCATGCGAGCCGGCCAGGATAGCGACCGGCCCTCCAATCGAGACGGGAATCTTCAGAGCTGTGCAACCCTTGATGAGCGCATTCCCAACTCCGCCCATCGGATGGGGGCCATATGGGTATCCGTGAGGATGTCCCCAGGGATAGTACGCAGGACCTGCTACCGGCATCTCCAGTTCAAGCTGCTCGTAGTACGGCTGGATCGTCTTGTAGTCGATGGGCCAGTCCGCGCCCACCCCGTCACGGGTGTAGACCTCGAAGTCTGACGGATGAAATCGCGGCGCGAAGGCCGCCCAATGCACGGAGCCTCCGCCCACGCCTTTGCCGCTATTGTTGGCGCCGAGTGCCAGTGGGTCGGAGCCACCGGTGACGCGCGGGTCAGTCCAGTAAAGTTCGTGGGAGCCGGTCTCGTCCGAGACCCAATCCTTCTCCGTGTCCCAGAAAGGGCCTGCTTCCAATCCAACCACGTTGAACCCCGCCCGAGCCAGGCGCTGAACCAGCACACCGCCAGCCGAGCCCACACCGACAATCACGTAGTCGACTTCTTCCGAGTCCTTGAATCGTCGCCCGGGAACGTGGATATGCTGCATCGGTCCCAGCATGTGCTTATTAGGCCCTTGCTCTTCAAACCTGCCGAACAGAGGAGTCTTCAATGTGTGCCTCCACTGCCATGCTGGCTCTGGTCGTCGCTTCCGGATGGGTCGACATGGCTGGAGAGCGACAGTGCGGGAGCCGCCCATTCATAGCGGCGCTCTTCTTTCTCCCACGGCTCGGGTTCGCCGCGCTCCAGTCGCATGTAGGCTCTCGGATAAGCCGGGCCGCCGTAGCCGATCTCATCCCATGCCCAGGGATGCGAGTAGTACGCTTCAACGGCATCCTGCATGATGAGTTGCCAGAAGCGCTTCTGCGACATGCGCCGCCATATCTCTCGGGCGCCTTCCGCTTTGTTCTCGGCGATCGCCTGCAGGACCAACTCGCGCTGGTGATACGGAAGCACGCTGAAGCTCCCGCCGAACTGATGCTGTGCTTCGGCATCGATCGCCTCCACGCCCAGGCGGTACGCCTCCTGGTCGGTGGGCATGTCTTCATAGCGGTAGCCGACCGTCTTGTCGAGGTAAAGTCGTTCATCGAGAGGGGCAATCAGCGGAACCTGCCTGTCTTCGGTCCGATCGGTCTGCGGAAGAAGATGCGAGAACACAAGCGTCCAGAACGCCCATTGTTCTTTGCTGAAGAAGCGTCGTTTCGGCGGGTCTGACACGCGCGTCTCCACCAGTTCGCGCGTGGCATCTTCCCAGAAGGCGCTCTGTGCAAGTGTGCTGTAACCCGGATAGTAGCCGGGCTGGCGTGTAGGCAGACGAGGCTCACCCGTGGCAGGGTCGGTGGTCAGCAGCTTGGGGTCAACAGTCATCGCTTGCTCCTGCGAAGAAGGCTTGCCAGCCCGCCAAACATGCCAGCCGCTCCGAAGAGCAGCGGCGCGAAGATAGGCGGACCGTACACAATGTTGTATAGCAGGTGACGCACGCCGCCAGGACGGCGCAGGATGCCGCGCGCATGGTAGTAGAAGCCCACCCCGGCATCGACTGCGGCCACGGCGGAGAGTGCCGGCAGTGCGGTGGTGGCCAGCCGGGGCTTGACCACTGAGCCGAAGGCCGCACCGGCCAGCACAGGTGCGATCACCACGGGCGTCCACTGAACCCAGTAGCGGAAGTTGTTCTTGTAGTGCGAGTAGTAGGCCTCAAAGCCACTCAGCAGCGAGCTGATGCCGGCGACGATCGCCACCTGACGCTGGAACCTGCCTTCGCGTACGTCCTGTTCGGCCGAGATGAGCTCGCGGCCCGTGGTTGGAGGCAGGAATTTAGCCAGCCAGGTGTCTTCCCCCGACTGCGAGGCAGACGCCGTTTCATCCTCGCGTTGCAAGTAGGAGGCGATGAGGCCAAGATAGGCGGCGGTGCCAAAGAGTAACGGCGAGAAGATTGGTGGGCCCATGACCATGTTCGTCATCGGAAGTCGCCACCCTCCGGGTTTACGCCGAATACCGCGGTAATGAAAGTAGAAGCCGACAACTGCATCAATCAGCGTGACCAGCGAGACAAGCCGAAGTATGGCCCGGGCTCCAGATCGGCTGAAGGTAGCCGCGAAGCCAGCCGCCGCCAGCAGCACGCTAAGAATTACCGGTGTATACATCACGCGCCGGCTGTAGCTTCCGCGATAGTGCTCGTAAGCCACCTCCAGACCGCTGACGAGGCTCGAGACCGCGGTGAGCAAGGAGAGGCTCCGCTGAAATCGTCCTTCGCGAATCGCGTGCAACACGATCGATACATCTTGGGCTGGATGCCGTACTGATAGCTCTGTCGATTCGGCCATGATCTACAGCACCTCGCGAAACTTATCAGCGGCCACCGTCTTGATGATCTTGCCGCGATCTCTCTCACCCCGCAGCAGCGACTCGGCAAACTTGATCGCCTGCTGGGTCGAAACCTTGCCTGGCATAGGCGGTTCATTCGGATCGACCACGCACTGGACCACGGCGGGTCCGGTTCCTGATAAGGCTGTTCGCAGCACTCTCTCGGCATCCTGCGGGCGCTCCAGTGTGTATCCGCGCGCACCGCACGCCTGGGCCACCATGGCAAAGTCGATCGGCTCGAGTTCCACCCCGTACTCCGGGTTGCCCTCCAGGATCATCTGCTCCCACTTGATCTGGCCGAGCACATTGTTCTTGATCACAATTACCGTTACGTTCAGCTTGTACTTGACTAGCGTAGCGATGTCGCCCATCAGCATGGTCAGGCCGCCATCCCCCACCACGCAGACGACCTGCCGTCCAGGATAGGCGATAGCCGCACCGATGCTGTATGGCAAGCCATTCGCCATGGTAGCCAACGATCCGGAGAGCGAAAACTGCTGGCTGCCGCGAATGTCCACATAGCGCGCAGTCCAGGTAGCGATGGTGCCGCTGTCGGAAGAGATGATCGCATCGTCCTTCAGCAGTTTGTTGAGCGTATGGGTGACGACCTGCGGCTTCATCGGCATGTCCGGGCGTGTGCCCCGCTCTTCCATCAGCTTGAACCAGCTCTTCATCCGCTCTTGTGACCTCTTCAGGAAGCGCTTGTTCTTGGACTTCAACAGTGGCAGCAAGCCGTTCAAAATCGTCTTCGCATCGCCCACGAGTCCGACCTCGGCCGGGTAGCGCAGGCCGATGCGTGTGGGATCGACGTCGATCTGAACGCACTTGGCCTGCCCCGGTTTGGGCAGGAACTCCATGTACGGGTAGCTCGAACCAATCATGATGAACGTGTCGCACTCCTGCATCGCATCCACCGATGGCGCCGTGCCCAGCAGACCGAGGCCGCCGGTGGTATACGGACTGCGATCCGGAACGGCTGCTTTGCCCAGCAGCGCTTTCACAATCGGGCCGCCAACGGTGTCCGCAAGCTGCGTCAACTCTTCGCTGCAGCCCAGGGCGCCGCGCCCCGCCAAAATTGCGACATTCTCGCCATCGTTGATCAGGTTGGCGGCTTGACGCAGCAGAGTCTTAGCGGGCGAGGCCGTCGACGGCGCACTCCAGTCGCCGCTGTGGCCTTTCACGTTGCCGTGGTTGCGATGCGCCTCACTCTGCGTCCAATCCTGGATGTCCTTTGGAATGCAGATGTGGCTGACGCCGCGGCGGCCGTAGGCGGTGCGGATCGCCATATCCACGCAGTTCACCGCGTGCGCCGGACCCATCACGCGCTCGTTGAACTCGGCGACATCCATGTAGAGCTTGTCCAGATCTACATCCTGTTGGTAGTCCATGCCGATGAGGTCATGAAACGTGTGACCGGTGATGGCCAAGACCGGCTGCAGGTCGCACTTGGCGTCATACAAGCCATTTAGCAGGTGCACGCCACCTGGACCAGACGTGGCGCAGCAGACGCCGATGCGGCCGGTGTACTTGGCATAACCGCAGGCCGCGAACGCGGCCGATTCCTCATGCCGCACCTGCACAAATCTCAGTTGGTCCTTGTGTGTACGCAGTGCTTCAAAGAACCCGTCCACCCCGTCGCCGGGATAGCCAAAGATTGTATCTACACCCCACTCAATCAGTCGTTCCACAATCAAGTCGGAAACTGTCTTCGCCATTTGCTCCCTCCTCATTCCGCTTGCGCTTCGGTGGACTCCTGGTACCGCAACCTTCTCTCTTCGCGCGCTAAGCGAGGTAGGGTGCAGCGTCGTCTTCCTTCAACTCGAGACCATGGCCTGCACGGCTCAGGTCGGGCCTCATCACTCCCTGTGCCGCTTCACAAAAGCCCTCAAAGAACATCTTCTCGATGCGAACGTGGTCATGGAAGTACTCCATGTGGATGGCCCGCGGCACGGCGCAACAGACGTGTAGATGCATGCTTGGGCCACAGTGTGCAGAAAGCGGCAGATTGGAAGCCCAGCACAGCGCCGCGACGTCGAGAAAACCGCTGATGCCCCCACATCGCGTCGCATCAGCTTGCAGCACTGTCACTGCCTGCGTGTCGATCATGCGCTTGAAATACCAAGCCGTATAGCCGTATTCACCAGCGGCAATATCCATGTGTACTGGTGCGCGTTCGCAGATCTGATGAAGCGACTCCAACGCATCTGAGCTCACCGGTTCCTCAAACCAGCGCACGTCATACGTGTCTGCGAATAGATGCGCAAGTTCGAGCGCCTGCGTCCTGGTATAGGCGCCGTTCGCGTCGACAAACAGCTGTGTCTGCGGGCCAATCGCTTTGCGTGCAACCTCCACGCGATGCGGATCGTCCTGCGCGTGTGTCCCAACTTTCATCTTCACCATGGTGAAGCCCTGCGAAGCCCATCCGCCGAGTTGCGCGGTGAGCTGTTCGTCCGAGTATGTCGTGAAGCCGCCGCTGCCATACACCGGAATCTGCTCGCGGACACGTCCCAGCAGGTTGACCAACGGCGTCTCGAGAAGTCGCGCACGAAGATCCCACAGTGCGTTGTCGATGGCCGCGATGGCCATGCGCGTCATGCCAGTTTCGCCGGAGTTCCGGACCTCGTGCATCATGGCCTGCACCAGCGAGGCATGCGCAAATGCATCTTTGCCATGAACCACCTTCTGCAGCAGGCTTCGCGTAAGTTCACCCACGCTCGCGTCGGCGTAGGTGTAGCCAATCCCTCTCTTGTCCGCAGCGTCCAACTGCACCAGGATCATCGTCGTGCTATCCCAGGCAAACGTGCCATCGGCCTCCGGCGCGTCCGTGGGAACCGTATAAACAGAGACCTTGCTACCCGTAATAGATGCTCTAGAAAACATAGTTACCTTAGAAGTTGGTAAGAACCCGAGCGCCGTCCGCGGTTACGGCAACCAGATCGCAATGTCGCATGCCACCGTAGCCTTCGAAGTAGACCGCCGGTTCCAGGTTGAAGGTCATGCCGGCCTCCAGCACATCCGGCGAGAGTGGATGGATGCGCGGACGCCCCACTGCGTTGGCAGCAGCAAAGCCTACCCCGTGACCCGCCCCATGTTTAAAGGCGTCGCCGAACCCGTGCGCCTGCAGTACCGCGCGGGCTGCAGCATCCACCGCACTGCCAAAGGCGCAGGGGCGAATGGCGGCCAGGCCCGCCTTCCGCGCCTCGTCGATTGCACTGCGCATGGCTTGCTGCCGGTCACTTGGGGCACCGGCCACGTAGGTTCGGGTCACGTCGGTCCAGAAGCCATCCGCGCAGGTGTTGGCGTGAATCATCACCAGGTCGCCGTCTTGCAGCTTGCGCTGCCGAGTGCGGGCATACGCGGCAGCGGCCGTAGCAGAGTTCGGTCCGGACATGCAATAGAAGCTCCCGTAGCTGCGTTGAACCTCTTCAGCTTCCGGTGCTGTGTCAAAGGCAAACTGGATGCGCGCGGCGACGTCGGTCTCCCTTTGACCGGGAACGATTGCCGCTTCCGCCGCGGCAAATCCGGTGGCCACGATTCTCGCGGCACGCTCCAGACGCTCCAGTTCGGCAGGAGTCTTGCTGGCCTTCTGAGCTTCGAGCAGGTGATCGCAACTCTCGAGCCTCGCAGCGGGAGAGACTTGCGTGAACAGGATACTCAGAGAGTCGTGGAAGTTTGCCGAAACCACGTAGGACGATGGCTGTTCGGTCACTCTCTGCCGGATACCGATGCGGGCTTGCTCCAGCTCAAGCATCCGCACCATCTGTGTAAGCGGCTCTTTGAGCGAAGTGATCTGATCGGTCAGCTTTTGGAGCGAATGTGGCTGATAAGTCGTGATCTCAGCGCACGATGTCTTTCGCGCCAGTTCTTCCTCGTCCTGCGGCAGCAATACGTGACACGACCCATCAGCCGTCAGGAACGAGATGCTCATGCCCATCACCGGCCAGTAGCCGGTAAGCAGCAGCACATCTGATGCAGCACTACACACGTAGGCATCGAGGTGGGCCTCAGCCAGCCCGCGCAAGAGTCGTTCTCTGCGAATCACATCGAGAACCATCTCCGCCTCCATCCTGCGGTTGCCACCCTGCTTTCGACTAGCTCGCTTCCTTCGGCTGTGGCGCGGCGATATGCAACTCATGAACCATGCTGCGAACTGGGTGCGATGTCACGTCTTCTGCAATCTCGCTTAGTGGTACACCGCGTCGATACAGCAGATACGCGGCGACGGCGCCTGAGAGAATCGTTGCCCAAAAGATAATCTTGCGCATGAATGTTCACCTTTCTTTTTCAGCTCGTTTTCTGCGAGAGTAGGATGCAAAAACTTTGATGCAGAGCTATCATTCCTCGCGCGGGGTTGGCACTGCTGTGCGTCGGTCAAGTCGCGTCTGGTTCTACCTGGCGAAGAGCTACCCAACGCCATCGACTATCCGCGGTAGTTCGCGGGCTTCGTTGCCCGGTGCGTGGGGCGGCCCCAAAATTCTCGCCGGTTGGGTACAGTCATGCTTCTCAACCCTGGCGTTAGTCATCGAGCGTCGCTCACACTTCCCCCGCGCGCGCGTCCACGCTTGACACTCTCTGCTTTAGGTCGGCCTTCTCTGCCTGTAGGACGTCTGCGATCACTCGGCGGCCAGACCAGACCATACACGCGGTCGCGATTGCCGTCCCCGTACACCACGAGCAGATCTTGCCGAAAGTAACGACCTGCCGCACCCCGTTGATGCCGGCCATGCTTCCATCGAGAATGAGTTTTGCACCCAGCAACGTCCTGGCAGCCGGGTGCCGGCGCGCCAGCAGCAGGAGCGCAAAAGTAGCTGCGTAGCTTCCCAGTCCGAGTACCGCATCCGGAATGCCGAGCGGATGTGCGCCTCTCGACGTGGTGATTTTCTCAGAGTCGAAGATGGAGCCCGGCGGGTCCGGAAGCTGATCGATCATGCCGGTCTGGAACAGCATCACGGGAACGAGTGTAGCCATGGCGGCCGAGCACGCTACCAGGGGTCCGGCCTTCATCGCACTATCAGGAGAGCTCACCTACGCATCCTCCGCGTGGCCAGCGCTGCACCGATCAGACCTGCGGCGACTGCGGCACCCAGGATGACCCACTGACGATGCAAGGTGAAGAAGATCTCGGCGCTCGTGCGAGTGGAGCGATCGGAAAACTTGCCGCGCGTGGCATGCGTTCCCGGCACAAAGTCATAGAGATTGTTGGGTGCACTCGGATCCCTCGGCTCGCCCTGAATCTGCTGTGACTTGTAGCCTGTCTTGCCGAGGTAATAATCCAGCAGCCCTGGAATAATCTTCTGGCCCAGGATAGCTGCAACTGTCGGGGCTCCCACCCAATACTCGCGTCGCGGCCGAGCCACAGTGCCCGCCTCTACGACAACCTTCGCGGCTAGATCCGGTTCAAAGATCGGCGGCACGGGTTGTGTATTGTTTGGCATGCGGTTCTTTACCCAGTCAAACTGGATGGTGTTCATGGCAGGCATATGCACGGCCGTCAACTGCACGTTGCTCTTGTCGTGGATCAACTCGCAACGCAGCGAATCGGTAAATCCGTTAATCGCATGTTTGCAGGCGCAATAAGCAGACTGCAAAGGGATCGAGCGGTACGCGAGCGCGGAGCCGATCTGAATGATAGTGCCGCGATCGCGCGGCATCATACGTTTCAAGGCGGCCATCGTTCCATGCACGAAGCCCAGGTACAGCACCTCCGTAACACGCTTGTAGTCCGATGCCTCCATCTCCTTCACTGGGGAGAACACGCTGACCATCGCATCATTGACCCAGACATCGATCGGCCCGAGCATCTCCTCCACCTTCGACGCGGCGGCGTCCACCGCTTCCGCATCGGAGACATCCACTGGCAGAACGATGCATTCGCCGCCAAGTTGCTCGCACTCTTCTTTCGCAGCGTTCAGCGCCTCAGGGTTCCGGGCCAGCAGCCCAAGCCGCGAGCCGCGTCTGGCGAACCCGTGCGCAATCGCCCGCCCCAAACCAGCCGACGCTCCTGTGACGACCACAACCTGTGATATCGGCATGATGAGCTTTCAACCTCTCCACATTTTGGATGCGCACGCCCGTACTCGCGGGCATGCGTTTTTAGAGAGTCTTCAGGTCTCTTCATTTGACTAGGCGCACGCTGTCGCGGCCTTGACGCGATGTGCCCACAAACCGTGTCATTCTGAGCGAGGCAAAGCCAAGTCGAAAGGCCTGCGTCCCGCCTTTGCTCCTGCCCTCGCTTCTGCCTGAAGGTACCCCTCAACCTTTAACCTGAGGTCGCTAAGAACCACGCAGAACCGGGGCATTGGCCCCTCGGGTGTGCCTTCCGTCTCCCTCCCGGAAACCTTGTCGTCTCCCGAAGTCCAGCCCAGGGGCTGCCCTGTCAGCTATCTTCTGCTGCTGGATTGATTCAGCCATAGCAAACCGACCCACCGGTACATGCGCTCGGCCGCGAGCCACGAACCGCAGATGAATTTATACGCCCCGCCGTCCGCCGACCTTCAGTTGCTGATCCACACGGCATAGTTGGTCCCGGATGTCAGCAGCGTCCATCCCGTACCGCCACTCGGCGCCCAGCCATTCGGCCCGATCTTCATGGCCAGTTGATGCGCCGTGCCCGTGATAATTGCCGCATACAGCCCCGTGACAGCAGTCTGGACCGAAACCGCTGACGTGGACGTGATACCGGCGGAGTGCCTCGCGTTCACCAGGGGCAGAATCTGGCTCCTCAAGCCCCAGTCGTAGACGTGAGGGTAGAAGATCGTCGGTATGCCCGGGTGCGTCAGGATATACGCGTACCCCTGCATCACATCTCCGCAGGGCACGGGATTCTCGTTCTGGCCTACGTCGCAATTCTCGGCCGGGCCGGTGTCATGATTGTCAACAAAGGTGACCTCCATCGCGGGCAGCACACCGATCACGCCTGCAGGCCCTTGCATCGTCGTCTGGTTCAGCAGCAGGTAGTAGTCGTTATACTGCAGCGCCTGCACCAGCAGCGTGTGCGTTGTGTAGTCAAACGTCCCGCAGCTGGACTGGTTGCCCCCGCCACAATACGCGTCAGAGCTGTTGCTGCAGCTGGCGCCGTCACCTTGGATGAAGTTCACCTCCGACTGCACGTTCGCGCTTACGCTGGTATTACTGAAGTTGGTGAACTTGTTCCACACCTCGGCCACACACAGGTCCGGGGCAAACTGGTTGGTATAGCTCTCTTCAAAGCCCGCCCGGTACCCCGGTGCATAGTCATAGCGCAGGCCCGTAAAGCCAAGATCCTTCAATGCGGCCATGTAGCTGATAATGCCATTCGCCACGGTAGTATTTGTGTGATCAAGATCCGGAGCCAGAGGAAAACCAAGTCCGCTATCGGCAGCGCCTGTCCCGTCACCGCCCTCATCGTTGCTGACGATGCTGCTCGATCCCCAGCTTGGATTGGTGAACTCGCCATACGTGCTCGATGTGCCCACGCGGTGGTTGATGACGATATCGGCCACCGACTTTATGCCTTGCGCCGCGAATGCGCTGATGGTAGCCTGCAGCTCCGCCTGCGTGCCATACGCGCTGTTCAGGATGTTCAGCTGGCGCGGCAGATACCCCTCGGCATTCCCCGTATTGCTATTCACCTCTGCGTCGGTTGCCGGTGGAAACCACACGTGCGTGATGCCCAGCGCCTTCATATCCGCGGCCAGGCCCTTCATGGTCGTATACCAGTCCGGGTTCTGGGCGGCGGCTGAATCCCAGCGCCAGCCCTGCATCAGGATCGCTGTACTTCCACCCTGTTGCTGCTTCGGAGTCGTAGCGCGAAGCATCGGCGTGACGACCAGCAGATAAGCAAGTGCCAGACAAGTTGCCTCTCTCAGCTTCATATGCGGACCTCATTCGGTACGGTTGATTATGCGCGGGGGTACCTGCAGGCTCTTCACCAGCGACGATGAAGCCAGCCTGTGACGGATAGGGCGAGTCGGCAGATCAGGTTTGCCAGAGCCAAACGCCGTCAGGGAAGCAGGGAAGTGCTGCTGCTCATCCTGCCCAGCCATCAAGCCTCTGCGGGGCTTCTCGGTGGTTGTCCCGTCACTGTGCCTGTTAGCAGTTCCGCGGTCTCAGAGCGAAGCTTCATTTAGCGCACCTACTTCATTTCAACGCTGGTCTCTGCGCTGCTCGCATCCACGGTCACTCCCCAGCGTCCCTCCACTTGTGTCATCGTCACGAGCCTCTGGTTCACCGCCGCCCGTGGCGACTTCGGCGTCATGCCAACCACTTCAATCCGGTACGTGTGCCACCACGGCTTCCATGTGCCCTCCTGCCTTCCGATCTGCACCTTCACCGTTCCATCCGGACCCGTCGAGCAGTTGAACTGTACCCGGGCGAACTCGCCCTTGCGGAAGTTGAAGCTGTGCCCGTCATCGCTGTACACCTCGCCCGAGCAGGTTGCTGAGGGGCTGTCGAAGCCCGGCGTCAACGGGAAAACTCTCAGCGTGAGTGGTCCCGTGGGTATCTCGGCCGTACTTTGCGTGAGCGGTGCGATGGGCAGGATCGTGCCGCCGCGCACAAACACCGGCAGCTCATCCAGGGTGGGCGTCACCAGCAGCGGTTTCTGCGCCAGCACCTTGTCCCGCTGTTCCAGGTCCACCGGTCCCGCCGGCTTGCCGCTCATCACCGGCTTGCCGGTCCAGTAGTCGTACCACGTGCCAGGCGGCAAATGCACCGCGTAAGGAACCACGTCTTCAAGGTGGTCGCTTGGAGCTACCAGGATGCGGCCGCCAAACATGAACTCGGTACCTGCCGTAAAGTCATCCGGGTACTCGAGGAACAACGGTCTATCGATCGGCAACCCATCGCGAGAGGTTTCTTCCGCCGTGGTGTAGAGGTAGGGCATCAACCGGTAGCGTTCTTCAATAAAGCGCCTGCGAATATTCTCCTGTTCCGGCCCGTCGACCCACACCTCGTGCATCCTTGATCCTTTGACCGAGTGAATCCGATCGATGGGCTGGAACGCCGCCAGCTCCACCCATTTCGTCAGCAGCTCAGGTGAAGGTGATCCAGCAAAACCGCCCACATCAGCGCCGCTGAGCGCAAACCCGCTCAAGCCCAGGTTCAATATCTGCGGCACGGTCTCCTGCAGGTGATTCCATGTGCTGCTGTTGTCTCCGGTCCACGTGCTTCCGTACCGCTGCCCGCCCGCGTAGCTGGCTCGTGTCATCACGAATGGCCGCTCGTTGGGCCGCAGCGCAAGCTCCCCGTCCCACGTGGCGCGAGCATTCTCTAGGCCAAAGATGTTATGTGTCTCAAGCTCGCTCGCCACCCGCCGGCGAAATCCTGGCTCCTCAATACGGCTCTGCACGTTCCCCGGCATGGTCTTACCGGGCGTATTGAAGACAGCGGGCTCGTTCATGTCGTTCCAGAATCCGGCCACCCCGTCGGCAACAAAATCGGCGAACAGCGTTCCCCACCACTTCCGCGTGCTGGCCTGCACAAAGTCCGGGAAAACCGAGTCGCCCGGCCACACTGTTCCCACATAGGTCGACCCATCGGGATTCTTCACGAAGCGATCTCCGGCCACGCCCGAGTCATAGGGCGCATAGCCGGCGTTGGGCTGTTTGGCAACATGCAGGTCCGTGATCACCACCAGCTTGAACAAGTCAGCCGTCAAGTCCCGAACCAGACCCTTGAAGTCCGGGTACGCTTGGTCATCCACCGTGAAAGGCCAGTTCTTATGTTGAAAGTCGATGTCGAGCCAAAGCGCATCCGTCGGTATGTGATCTTTGCGCAGCCGCTCCGCAACCTCTCGTAGCTGCGACTCCGGATAATACGTGTAGCGCGACTGCTGAAATCCCAAGCACCAGAGCGGAGGCAACACCGTAGGCCCGGTCAACCACGACCACGTCGTCACCACCTGCCTCGGCTCCGGGCCGTACATCAGGTAGTAGTCGATCGAGCCGTCCAACGCGCCGAACGTGTATGCCTTCGGGTCCGAGCGCCCGAAGTCGAAGTTGGAGCGAAACGTATTGTCCAGGAAGACACCGACCGTGTGTCCATGGCTCACATGCAGGAAGAACGGAATGCTCTTGTACAGCGGATCGGTCGTCTCCTGCCATGCGAACGCGTCCGTGTTCCACAAGGTAAACGCTTCTCCCGCATGGTCGAGCGGGCCGGCCTTATCCCCAAGTCCAAAGAAATGGTCGTCCAGTCCATTCTGCTTGCTCACGGTGAAGCGGCTGCCCTCCCAACGCACCGGCGCCGCATCTTTCTCGAGCACATTTCCTGCTAAATCCGTCAGCGTCAAACCCAGCTTCTCGTCGATCGTTACGCGAAGCTTGCGCGTCGCAAAGCCGTGCGGCTCGGCAGTCACCGCTACGCTGCTCGTTCGAGAGGCAGGCAGCACCGCCCACGATGCATCCTCGGGCGCGTTGTTGTCCTTCCACATGCGCACGCGCACCACGTCATCGCGCAGGGCGCTCACCTGCAGTGAGACCCTCCCATCCACCGCGGTCACGCCATGAGGATCGGCACTCATCTGCTGCGTCAGCGCGGAGGTCGCCGCACAGAACAGAACCGGCAGCATCACGTGGGTGTTACGTCGACGAAAGTGCATGTCTGCCTTCTTGTCCTTGTTGGCGCGTGCTTAATTCCGCCTGCCCAAACCCCTGTTGAAGAGACTGGCCAAGAGAACAGCGGAGTCCAGCCCCCCCGGGACTCCGCTGCTGACACCTACTCCTGATCAGTGACAAACACCGCCGTCGTCAGCGCTGGAATCACCGCCGTACCTTCCTTGGGATCAAACGTCGACTGCTTCACAATCGCGTCCTCCGAACGCTGCTGCACCGGGTGCAGATGCAGTTTGATCCCCTTCAGGATCGGGTCCGTATACGTGATCGGCTGGTTGCTCGCGTTGAAGAAGACCACCAGATGGGGCGCGCCTCCATAGTTGCGCCCGCCATCATCCAGCTTCATCACGATCAGACCAGGAGTCTGGCTCTGGCCCGTGTTCAGGAACGTCAAGTTACTTTGCACCTCCGCAAACGTGCTCATCCGGAAGAGGCCTGTGCTGTAGCGAATCTGCAGGAGCTCCTGGAACAGGTTCGTAGTGAGTGCAATCGTGGCCGCGCTCGGCTTCAACGCTGTGTTCGCCAGCAGCGGCTGCTCAAACGTCCACTGCGCCTGGTTGACATTGGCCAGCGGAAGTCCGATGCCCCAGTTGTTCCCCAGGCCCGTCCAGTCAATCTTGTTGAACCAGTCCCCGGAATTATAGCTGCCGTTATCCATGTCCTTGGACCGCAGCAGATCGTCCGCGGCGTGGAAGAACGGAACGCCCTGCGCCAGCGCCACCAGGCTCAAAGCCACAACCTGCCGCCGCGCCCGCTGCTCTGCCGTGTCAGCCGCGGCGCTCTTGATCTGAACCGCGTCGAACAGCGTCTGGTTATCGTGAACCGAAACGTAGTTCACATCTTCAAGCGGCGAGGCGGCATAACCTGCCGGTTGGCCCATGTACGTCAGCTGCGAGGCTGCAACCACTTGGCCCAGCGCGTCCGTAAAGCTGTAGTTCTTCAGCGCGCCGGCAAGCGAGACCCGGATCAGATCCTCATCGTTCAGCAGCGCTGTCCGCTGGTCGGCTGCTCCCGTATTTTGGCTTGTGTAGCTGCTGGGGTCGGTGAAGAGCCCCGTGGCATAACCTTGTACCTGGAAGTCGGTGCCAAAGATATAGCCGCCGCGAACGCTGTCCCGAATCCGATCGTTGAAGCTGCCGATCCCCGTCCCGTACAGGTTGATCTGGCTGGCGTTCGGCCCGATCGCATTGTTGGCTGCCTCGGCGATCTGAAAGCCCTCGCCGTACATATAGATCTTCTTGCCGTCGACCCCATCCTTGGCAAGCGTCAGCGCGTTCAGCGCGTTGCGAATGTCAACCATGTTGTAGACGAAGTGCAGACCCATCGCATCGAACCGGAAGCCATCGATCTTGTACTGCTTCGCATTCAGCACCACGGTGTCGATCATCAGCTTTTCCATCATCTGGTGCTCGCTCGCGGTATCTGCGCAGCACGATCCGGTTTCAAGCACCCCGTTCGCATCCAGCCGATGGTAGTAGTTCGGCACCAGTTCATCGAGGTTAGCCGAGGGCGTCTCACCGCTGGTGTAGGTGTGGTTGAACACCACGTCCTGGATCACCCGCAGACCCGAAGCATGCAGCGCCTCCACCATGTCGCGGTACTCCTTCACGCGCTCCGTTGGATTCTGCGCGTACTGCCCGGCCGGAGCCATGTAGTGCACCGGGTCATAGCCCCAGTTGTACGCATCCGTCGCCTGCACCGCCTGCACCGCGGCCTGTTGCTGCTGACCATCCGGCGGGTACGGCGTCAGGTTGCCTGGATTGGACCAGGTCGACTTATCCTCGTTCACGCTGCCGAAATGAAAGGACGGCAGCAGGTGCACGCCTGTCAGTCCCGCGCGGGCGAGCTCCGTCAGATGGCGCATGCCATTGCTGTTCAGGTCCGTGAACGCCTCGTACGTGCCCTGGTGAGCGGCCGGCACCGTTGCGTCGCCTACGCTGAAGTCGCGGATGTGCAGCTCATACAAGCTCGAATCACTCAGGCTGTTTAGCGCTGGTGAGCCGATCTGATCCCATAGCCGCGGCTTGGTGTCTTCACTGTTCAGATCCGTAATCCGCGACATCGTGCCATTCAGCGAGAGGTCCACAGAGTACGGGTCAGTGGTCGTGTTCGTCACAACAGCCTGGTTCGCCGCGACAAAGACCTGCGCGCTGAACTGGTAGTACTTGCCCAGCCATCTCTGATCACCATCCGCCACCCACACGCCGCCGTGCGACTTCATCGCAAGCGTCTCTTCGGGCGCAGTATCGGTCTCATGATCAAACAGCAGAAGCGAGAGGCTCTGTGCGGTCGGTGCCCACACGCGGATCTTCACCGGCGCGGGCTGTTCGCCGTCGCCCGGGTCCAGGTCAAAGGGCTGCCGGACCACTACGCCAAGCTTCCCCGTGTAGGCCAGCAGTGCGTCCAGCGCGCCAAAGCTCTGCACGCCTGTCGTGTACTTCAGCGTGCCGTCTGAGGCCGAGGCTGTCACCTGCAGCTGGCTCTTCAGAGCCAGTGTAAGAGCCGTGGGATCGACGTTGGCCGGCAGCTTGAACAGCGCGTATCCGCTGAGCTGCGGATACCGCACCAGTTCATCGGCCGTCAACGTCCCGCTGTAGGGTGTAAGTGGAAGGGATGTTCCGCCCGTGAGCCCGGTCGCCGTAATCTGCAGGCTCGCCGTCGGGCTTGACGTCAAAGCATAGCTGTAGCCACCGTGCGTGTAGATCGATTGCAGCGCGATGGTCGACGCATCGATCCAGTATGCCTGTAACTGGTTGAACGCGCCGCTCAGCAGTTGAGCGGCGGTCGGTTGCTGCAGAAACACCGTCTGGTTGCCCGAGATCACCCAGCCTTCCAGCTGCGATGGTATCTGCAGCGCCTGATCCTGGCCCGGATCCTTCACGCCTGTCTGGCAGTTATGAATGATGAATCCGAGATATCCATTAACCACGCCAACATCGAAGTAAGGTCCATAGCTGTCGTAGCCGGAAAACTGGTCTTCCGTGACGCAGAAGTTACCCGTCGGATCGGTAGTCGCGCCGTAAACATACAAGCTCCAGTTATCGTAGTTGCCGTCCGGCCGGTAGTAGTGGATCCGCGCTTTTCCTGGCGGAATAGCGGTATCCGGACCAGTCGGCGGCCGGTAGGTCAGCATCTGGTCGCTGCCGGAAAGCTCCCAGAACTCGTTCCCCTGAGTCGCAGGATCGACGTACTGGTTCGGCCCCGGATCCTTTGTATTGCCATTATGCAGAATGAGTCCTACATTCTGCGCATTTGCGATAACCCCTACATCGAAGTAAGCACCGAAGCTATCCGTTCCCGTCACGGCTACCGGGCCGGCCTGGAAGTTATTCGGCTCAGTCGTATCGATGAACGCATAGATGGTCCAGCCCGTGTAGTTGCCGTCAGGACGGAAATAGTGCACTCGAACGTCGCCTTCGGGGATCGGGGGCGTAGTCTGCGCGCAGACCGATGAAGCACCAAGAAGCACGCCGGCAAGAAGAACAAAGGAACTGAGTAAGCGGCGGGAACACGAACAAACCTTCATAGCAAACTCCTGAATGCAAGCACTTCTAAGGCGCGACTTGGGATGTGTCGTGGGGCGCCGGCCTTCGACGGCGCTCCACGACAGCAGGGCAAGCATGTTCTTCGCCGCTAAAACACTAGGCGGGCGGCTAGCTGGATCTTGCGTGACGAACTGCGTAGCCCGGTGATGGCGCCGAACACGGAACCCGCGTCCACGTTGCTTGGATTTGCGAAACTCGGTGTGTTTGTGACGTTGAACGCGTCCCCGTGCAACTCCAACTGCTTGCCCTCGCTGATATGGACATTCTTCTGAAGTCCCAGGTCCATGTCGCGAAAGCCCGGCCCGTACACCGCGTTGCGTCCCAGAGTTCCCACTCGCGTGTACACCAGGTTGCCGGTTCCATCAGTCGCCGTCTGATACGGAAGCTCAACCGAGTTGAACGAAGCGGGATTGAACCATTCAGTGAGCTTCTTCGGATACTCGATGGGTCCGACCTGGTCCGGCCGGTTGGTCACAGTCTGCCTGCCGCTCCCGCCCGCCTGGATGTCAATCGGCTGCCCCGTCGATAGTTGAACAATCGTGTTCACCTGAAAACCGCCGATCAATAAATCGATAATCCGATTCGCATTCCCGCCAAATCGCTGCCCATGTCCAAACGGCAGGCTGTACACAAAGGATGAGCTGAAAATATGCCGTTCGTCCTGGCTGGAATTTCCATAGTTCGCCGCCTGGTCGTAGTAGAGCAGTACCGCCACGGGTGTTCCGCCGTACGGGCTATCCGTGTTGTCCAGTGCATGAGACCAGGCATAGGAGGCCGTCGCCAGCAGGTTCGCCGCGCGATGCTCATAATGCAGTTGCAGTCCGTTGTAGTGCGAGCTGCCGTTATACCAGTCGTAAGTAATGCCGCCATCCTGGTTTGCATAAGGCAGCGTCGTCGCCCCAATATGATATTGAGTCAAGTTGTAGAAGGTTGAAAGTCGGTCCGCATGTGTGCCCACATACGCCGCGCTGAAGACATCTCGTGGAGATAACTGCTGCTGCAACTGAAGGTTGTACTCCTGGATCTGGCTATGTTTGTTGTTGACGTTGATCGCCGTGCCACCGATGTTCGCCGGGGGATCCAGTGGGTTGAAGGTAGCGGTGGTTGCCGGCAGCGGCAGCGGTGCCGTCACGGCCGCCGGACTCGTGTACGCTGCACAGGAGTTAGGAGCCTGCCGTTGCGCTGTCTGACCGCTCAGCGTAATGCAGTACCCGTCCTGCGCTAGGAAGTAGTTATTCCCGCTGAAAGGTCCGTTCTGTCCCAGTTGATTGTTAATCCCACCATAGTCCGGGAAGTAGAAAATCCCATAGCCTCCGTGGATCGCTAACTTCCCATTTCCAGTAAGATCGTACGCAAACCCAAGCCGCGGAGCGAAATTCAGATAATCCTGGTTGACGATGGTTCTCGAGACGCCGTTCACACCCGCTTCCAGCACCTGACCGTTGTTGATGTTGAACGAGCTCTGCTGATTATGAGCTTCGTACGGCCATGTGATCAGGTCATAACGAAGACCAAGGTTCAGCGTCAGTCTCTGATTCACTCGCCAGTTATCCTGCACAAAGAGCGCATCTTCCTGGTTGACGTTGGAGAAGAAGCCCGTCTGCGCGCCAATCTGATACTGGCTCACACCGCCCACTAGGTACTCGCTCTCGTCATACCCTGTGAAAAGCTGCGGACTATAAAAGAGTCCTCCCTTACCTTCGATCGGCCGGTAGTAATTTGTAACTCGGCGCAGCAGCGTTCCACCCACACTGATCTGGTGTGCACGAATATTCAGACTGAACGTGTCAGTCACCTCATAGATATTCTGCGGTACTTCAAACGGCCCATAGTCGCCCGTGTAAGTGAGGTCAGTTCCGTAGCCGCCCGTCAAGGGACCGCCCGTATTCTTCGCCGCGCCCAAGGTCGTATTCTGGATCCCAAGTTCCGCACCCACCGAGACTCCGTAATTCGGCGGCAAATATCCGTAATTATCGCGGTTATACGCTAACCGCGCCTCGTTCACGGCACGCGGGGAAAAGGTGTGCGTATAGCCTAGGTCATACCCGCGGCCATGCAGATAGTTCTGTTGGCCCGAAGCATTCAAAGGTGGGTTGCTACCGTTCTGCGCCAGCTGCGAATTCTGATTCGAGCTCGTGTTGTCGTAAGAAACCCGGAAGAAGAAAAGGTCGCTTGTCGAGGCATTCCAGTCCAGCCTCGTATCAAAGGTGTTGTACTTACCTACCTGGTTCTGCTGGAAAAAATAATTCCCGATCAAGCGATCGGTACGAGTCGGCAGTGGGAAGGCGTTGAGGTAGTTCACCGAGACCGGATTCAGACGGCCCATTGGAATGATGTTGTTCTGGAACGGAGCGCAGGTCAGTGGATCGAAGATCTGCCCCTTGCTGCCCGTCGCGGGAAAGGTATTGTTCAAAGTCCCGGAATTCGGATAGCAGTTCGGGAAATAGGTCGTGTAGAACGGAGCAGCACCGTTGGTGATACCGTTACTCGCGAGCACAGGGTTCAGCAGTTCCTGGAAGTTGCCCTGGCGCATCATGGCCGTGGGCACGGTGTCGTAGCCGCTGCCCGCCGGCTGTTGGTAGCGGGTCCCTTCGTAATCGCCGAACAGGAACAGCTTGTCTTTGATGACAGGCAGCCCCGCGGACCCGCCGAACTGGCTCCGGTTATAAGGAGGCTTCGGCCCGGCCGGCGAGTCGTTGTACGGGAACTCGTAATTGGGGTTCGCCGCCCATTTATCGCTGCGGTAGAACTCGAACGCCGACCCGTGGATCGTGTTGGTGCCAGACTTGATCGAGCTCACCACCAGGGCTCCGCCCGCGCGTCCGTACTGCGCCGGTGCCACGCTCGTATCCACCTTGAACTCCTGCGTCGCGTCTACCGGCGGGAAGAAGAGAATCACATTCTGCAAACTGTCATTGTTGTCCACGCCATCCAGAATGAAGTTGTTGGCCTGGGGCCGCGTAGCGTTCACAGAGAGCGCGCTCCCTCCAGTGTCGCCGTGGCGGCCGGCCGTGTCCTGGTTCTGTTCGCCATACGCTCCCTGGGTCACTCCCGGCGCCAGCAAGGCCAGGTTCAGCGCGTTGCGGCCGTTCAGTGGCAGCTCCGTAATCTGCTTTTGCTCAATCGTCTCGCCCAGGGTGGGGTCTGATGTGTTCACCAGAGACGCCGCGTCGGTGACCTCCACCGTCGTGCTCTCCGCGCCGGGCTTCAGGGCAAAGTTCACCGTCAGGCTGGTGGTTACCCTCACCGTTACCGCCTGGGTCTCGGTCTGGAACCCGGTCGCGTTCACCGTCACCGTGTAGTCCCCGGGAGGCACAGCGGAGACGTTGAGCTCGCCGCGATCGTTAGAGCTCCCGATCAGCTTCAACCCCGTGGTCTTATTGATCAGGGTAATGCCGGCGCTAGGTATCGCCGCCCCCGTCGTGTCCGTCACCGTGCCCAGGACGCGCCCGGAGTCCGACTGCGCCCGCCCGTCTGGAATTACGGCCGTGAGCAGAAGACCCAAAGCGAGGACGACACCTGCGGTTCCCTGTCTCTGCAGGATTGAAATTAGGGGGGATTTCATGGTCATTGGCTGCTCTCCTGATCTTCTTTGCCGTAACCGTTCCGCTTGGGAGAAGCGTGAACAGGCGTTTCCGGCTCGATGGTCACCCTCCTCTCATGTCCAGACTTCACGCAATGGTCGCACGATTCTCTTTGCATAGTTTTCGCGATTCACAGCAAAAAGACTCCGAATGAACAACTTACAGCTTCTGATTTATGACGCTCCCCCGCAATCGCGCGTAAACCCCCGCGATGACTCAAGGCATTTACCTCCTCCGCGAGACTTTTTACCGTCCTAACCGCCCCGCGCCGCCGCAGCGAGCCGATCCTGGGTAACAGCACGCCTCGCCCAGCACGCTTAGCCATGCACCCGGTACCCTGCTCGAAGGCGAAGGCGCCGGTGAGGGCCTGCGCGGACCGCGGAGCCACGACCACCTTTATGCCTTTCTTACCCCAAGACGCGCAGACTGAAACCTTAAACCTATGACCGGTTTCCGCCTCACCTCTCCCAAATCGAATGTCAATCTTTGGCTCGTGCCGCTCAAGATGTCCTTGGCCGCGGTGCTTCTCTTCGCCATCACCATGGTTCCGGACATGCTCGCGGCCTATCACGTCATCCGCCTCCCTGGCTGGTTTACGATGGGCAGCATCGACGACGCCCGCGCCATCCTCAGCTCCATGATGGGTTGCGTCAGCACCGTGCTGGCTCTCATCTTCTCTGTCGCTCTGCTCGTCCTCTCGATGGTGGCCAATCTCTTCGGCCCTCGGCTGCTCTACCGCTTCGTTCAGGATTGGGTCACGCAAACCTGCATCGGCATCTTCATGGGTGCCTTCATCTATGTCTTCCTGGTCTTCCTCGTCACCCACCAGGACGCCTCCGGATCGTTCATCCCCCAGGTCTCGCTCATCACAAGCTGGTTCCTCGTCCTGGGCGCCTTCGGCTTCCTCGTCTTCTACAGTCACCGCGTAGCCGTCCTCATTCAAAACCCCGACGCCATCGGCCGCATCGTCGACGATCTTCGCAACGCAGTAGATGTCGACCGCAGCGAGAGCAGGGGTACGGCTTCCCCGAACCCGGACTCGAAACCGAACCCGGATTCAGCCCCGCTTCCGGCCCAGCCCTCAAGCCAGCCCCTCTCCCTCGTCGGCGCACCTCTTCTCAGCCCCCGCAGCGGCTACCTGCAGCAAATCAACTATGCCGCCCTCGTCAACGCCGCAATCCAGGCCAACGCGCTCATCTCCATCCCGTTCCGGCCCGGGCAGTTCGTGCTCGAAGGCGAGACCCTGGCCGCGATCTCGCCGTCCTCGGCCCTGCCCATCCTGGCGCCTCGAGTCATCGAAAACATCGAACTTGGCCGCCACCGCGTCCTGGATCAGGACCTCGAGTTCGGCATCGCCCAGATCGTCGAGATCGCGATCCGCGCCCTCAGCCCCGCGGTCAACGACACCTTCACCGGTGTCGCCAGCGTGGATCTGCTCGGTGAGGCGCTCACCATCCTCGCTGCCACCCGTGCCATCGGCGGCAGCTGGCACGACGCCGACGGCGCGCTGCGTCTCTACGTGCGTCCACTCCTGCTGCCCCGCCTCATTAAGCAGGCCTTTGACCAGATCAGGCAGGCTGCGGCCGATAACCCCGCAGTCCTCATCCGGCTTCTCTCGACCATCGGCCGCCTCTCAGCGAAAATGCGCACCGCCCAGGATCGCGATGCCTTGCTGCAGCAAGCCACCGCCGTCTGGGAGACCGCGACCAGCGGATCGCTGGTCACCATGGACCGCAAAGATATCGAAGCCGCGTGGCACAGAACCCGCAATCTCCTGACCGCCATCCCGCAAGATCAGCTGGAAGTCGCCCAGGTCTAGCCCCCCTTCGGCGCTCCTGCTCGTCATCCCCACGAAGGTAGAACGCGAACCGCGCCTGGATCTTCGCAGGTCACGCTAGCCGCCCGCCTCAGCGGAACAGCGTCTGCCAGTCCTTCAGCAGCAGGATATACCACAGCACCGGCGCCGCCAGCAGCAGCGCGTCAATCCGGTCCAGAATCCCGCCGTGCCCCGGCAGCAGCGTCCCCGAGTCCTTCACGTCAGCCCCGCGCTTGATCGCCGACTCCAGCAGGTCCCCAAGCTGCGCCGCCACGTTCAACACTACCGCGAGGATCACCATCTGCCATGCCGGCATCGCAATGTGCAGCGCCGTATAGCCTCGCGGAGAAAGATAGACGCCAACAAAGTAGAGCCCCATCCCGAACAGCACCGCCGCCACCACCGACGCGATCGCTCCCTCCCACGTCTTATTCGGCGAGAGCCGCGACAGCCTCCGCCGTCCGAAGTTCTTGCCCACGTACAGCGCCGCGCTGTCCCCCGTCCAAACGCACACAAACAGGAACAGCAGCAGCCCCGTGCCGTCCTCGTGCGCGCGGATCAGCGGCAGCAGCGTCAGCGGATACACAATGTAGATCAGCGCGAACAATCCCAGCGACGTATCCAGCAGCACCCGGTTCAGCGGCGCGCGAAAGCCCGACCACGCCAGCAGGATGAACGTCAGCAGCGAGAGCACCGGCAGTTCGAAATCCGGCAGCCGCAGCGTAAAGAAGAAGATCGCCACGATCGACGCCACGAGCCACCACAGCGGAATATAGACGTCCGTATCCTGCACCGCCGCCCCGCGATGCGCCATCGCGCGGTACTCGTAGGCTGCCAGCGCCGCCACCACCGCCGCAAAGCTCGACAGCAGCCATGGCGCACCGCGAAGCACCATCGCCACGACAATAACTATCAGAACAACAGCCGTAAGGATTCGCTTCATGAGGTCAGGGGTAAGCATATCGCAGCCCGCCCACCCCGGCGCACCCTCGCCCTAAGTGCTCCGCGCCACAAACCGGCTCATGATCCCATCCAGCTTCGTCGCCACCGCGCGCGTCGTCAGCCGCTCCAGGAAATCCTTCCGCGCCGCCCGCACCATCGCTCCGCGCGCCGCCGCATCCGCCAGCAGCCTGTCGATCGCGCTCACCCACTCATCCTGCGTATCCACCAGCATCCCGTTTTCGCCATTCCTGAAGAACAGCGGGTGATCCACATTATTCGAGGTCACCACCGCCACATCGGCGGCCATGTACGCCAGCAGCTTCCCGAACGACTTGCCCCGGCTCGGCCCGTGGTCCATCGACACCGCGTGCAGCCCGATCGCCGCCGTCGCCAGCGACCCGATGAACGCGCTGTACATCCGCGCCCCGTACACCTCCGTCACAATCCCCTTCGCCCGCAGCGGCGCCAGGTACCCCTCGGTCCACGCCGAGTTGTCGCTGTAGATCCGAAACACAAACTGCCGCCTCTCCGCCACCCGCAGCAGCACATCCATAATCAGCGCCGCCTCAATCGGGTACCCCTCCGGATGGCTGTGCGCCCACGTAATCACATCGCCGCGCTCCTCGTTCGGCTTCGCCCCCGGCACCGAGTGGATATACGTCCCCGTCCATACCACCTCCGGATCGACCGCCCCATACCCCCGGAACACCTCCGCCAGGTGCGTACTCCCCGCCACCGCCACCGACGCCCCCGTGGAACACTCCTTCGCGATCTCCGGCCACTTGATATAGTCCGCATCGTCAATGTCGTACAACGTCGCATATCCCGGGTAAAATCTCGGGCGGTTCAGCGGATGCCGCGACTGCTGCAGAAAGATCACATGCGGATTCTCCCGCCTCACCACCTTCAGCCGATACTCCAGGTCCATCCAGTTCGGCACCACGATCACCCGCCAGCCAAACTTCTTCAACTCCTCCGCCACCGCCTTCACCCGCAGGTCGCCCGAGCTGCCCGTACTCATCGTGTCCGGGAAAAACACCACCCGTTTGTCACCGCCCCTGGACATCCGGTTCGCCAGCCGCTGCTTCAGCACGTACAGGTCCGCCAGCAGCGTCGACCGCTTCACCAGCCGCTTCACCTTCTGGATCGCGTCCCGCCGCACCTCCCACAACGCTCGTGCCACGTGCCCTCCGGCTGCCTCAGTCGTACCTTATCATTCAAACCGCAGCCGCCCACGCTCCATCACCGAGTGCCGCGCCACCTCATCCCGCTCCGGGAAGTCACTCCGGAAGTGTGCTCCCCGGCTCTCCTCCCGGCCCAGCGCCGACTCCACCATCACCCCCGCCAGCGTATACAGGTTCCGCGCCTCCACCGCCCGCCGCGTCATCTTTCGGGGCATCGTCCTGGCCATCCCGTCCAGCTCCGCCTGCGCCCGCCTCAGCCCCGCCCCATCCCGCAGCAAACCTGCCTCCCGCCACATCATTGCTCTCAGCCGCGCAATCCAACCCTCCACCTCATCCCCGGTCGAACCTTCCCCCCGGGCCCCATCCATCACAGCCTCATCGTGACCAGTAAGTCCCTGTGCCCCATTCACCACAGCTTCACCGTGATGAGGGGGCCCCCCAGGCGTCTCCTTCACCATCGTCTCCGCCGCCGCCACTCCAAACACCAGCCCCTCCAGCAGCGAGTTACTCGCCAGCCGATTCGCCCCATGCACCCCCGTGCACGCCGCCTCACCCGCCGCATACAGGCCCTTCAGGCTCGTCCGTCCGTGCACATCCGTCCTGATCCCGCCCATCAGGTAGTGCGCCGCCGGCCGCACCGGGATCAAGTCCCTCCCCAGCTCCAGCCCATACCCCTCCAGAAATTCCGACATCCCCGGGAACCGCGCCTTAAGATCCACTCCCCGCACATGCCGCATATCCAGGTGAACCGGCCCGTTCAGCGCCTCCCGTGTCACCGCCCGCGCCACCACATCTCGCGGCGCCAGTTCTGCCAGCGGATGCAGTCCCTCCATGAACCGCTCGCCCGCGGCATTGCGCAGCAGCGCGCCCTCCCCGCGCAGCGCCTCGCTCAGCAGAAACCGCGGCGCACCCTCCAGCGCAAACGCCGTCGGGTGAAACTGGTAGAACTCCATATCCTCAAGCGCCGCTCCCGCCCGGTACGCCATCGCGATCCCGTCCCCCGTCGCCACCGCCGGGTTGGTGGTATCGCTGTACACCTGTCCCGTCCCGCCACTGGCAATCAGCACCGCCCCCGCCTGCACCTCGCGCAACCCGCCATCCGGACCCAGCAGCGTCACGCCCGTCACCCGCTGCCCCTCCACCACCAGGTCTACGGCCGTAGTCCACTCCATCAATTTAACGTTCTTCAACCCGCGCACATGCTTCAGCAGCGCCCGCGCAATCTCCCTCCCCGTCGCATCCCCATGCGCGTGCAGTATCCTCGACAGGCTGTGCGCACCCTCCCGCGTCCTCAGCAGCTCGCCTCCCGCCCCCCGGTCGAACTCCGTCCCCCACCCCAGCAGCTCTTCCACCCTGCCCGGCCCCTCGCCCACCAGCATCGCCGCGGCCACCCGGTCCACCAGCCCATCCCCCGCCGCCAGCGTGTCTTTAAGATGCAGCGCCACATCCTCGCTGCCCCCCATTGCCACCGCGATCCCACCCTGCGCGTAGCTCGTGTTCGATTCCGCGAGCTCTTCCTTCGTCACGCAAAGCACTCGCCCCGCCTGTGCCAGCCGATTCACCGCACTCAACCCTGCGATCCCACCACCCACCACCACAAAATCAAACCATTCCATAGCAAAATCCTACGCTGAAACCCAGCTCCCTCAACTCCCAGCACCGTCCTCCCAACACCCTGCCGTCATCCCCACCCCGCAATCTTCACCACGCCACAAAATCCCTGCCCATCAGTCTTATCCGCTCTTATCCGCGTTCGGCCTCCGCGCCTGCCCGCGCACGCCTGCGATACCATCATGCGGTGGCCCTGAAAACAATCCGTCTCTCCACCCCCTCCGCCACCTACCCCATCCTTATCGGCAGCGATCTCGTTGCCGGCCTCCACTCCCGCCTGCGGAAGCTCGCGCCCGGCCGCCGCCCCTTCCTCATCACCTCGCCCAACATCTGGCAGCTCTGGTCGGCCCAGGTTCGCGCCTCTTTCCCTGAGGCGCAGTCCCCCACCGTCCTCTTCCTTCCGCCCGGCGAAAAGCACAAGCGCCTCGCCGCCGTAGAATCTCTCGCCGAGCAGCTCGCCCGCCACGGCGCCGACCGCGACGCGCTCCTCATCGCCTTCGGCGGCGGCGTCATCGGCGACATCACCGGCTTTCTCGCCGCCATCTACATGCGCGGCATCCCCTACATCCAGGTGCCCACGACCCTGCTCGCCCAGGTCGACTCCTCCGTCGGCGGTAAAACCGGGGTCAACCTCGCCGCCGGCAAGAACCTCATCGGCAGCTTCCACCACCCGCTCGCCGTCCTCGCCGGCACCGATCTCCTCCGCACCCTTCCCGCCGCCGAGCTCCGCGCAGGCCTCCAGGAATCCATCAAAGCCGCCATCATCCGCTCCCCCCGCCTCTTCACCCTACTCGAAAAAACCCTGAAACCATCCGTGCCCCATTCATCGGAGTCTCATCCCGATGAGTGGATCCTCGACCCAGCGACCCTCACCCGCATCATCGCCGCCTCCATCCAGGTCAAAGCCGACGTCGTCCACCAGGACGAGAAGGAGTCCGGCCTGCGCATGATCCTCAACTTCGGCCACACCCTCGGCCACGCCATCGAGGCCGCCACCGGCTACCAGAAGCTCCTCCACGGCGAAGCCGTCGCCTGGGGCTCCATCGCCGCCCTCCACCTCTCGCTCGCCCGCCGCTCCATCACCCCGGAGCAGTTCGCCCGCATGGCCAATCTCATCCTCGCCTTCGGCCCCCTGCCGCGCTTCCGCGCCACGCCCGCCCAGCTCGTCGCCCTCACCGCCTCCGACAAGAAAGCCCGCTCCGGCCGCCGCGCCTTCATCATCGCCAGCGGCATAGGCTCAGTCGAAATCGTCTATGACGTCACGGATGCCGAACTCGAATCCGCCGCCGCCGCCATGCTCACTGACATGCGCTCCTCAACCACGCCCAAACCCAAAGCCCTTAGCTCATAAACTTAAAGCTCTCAGCTCACAAACCCAAAGCCCTCAGCTCACGCCCACCCTCAGCCCGTAAACCGAAAACCTTCAGCTCAATCTTTTCCTTTCCCCGCCACCTTTGCTTCCACAGGAAAAACTTCATGATCCACAAGGATCACCACAGCCTATCCACAACCGCGCCGCCCCTCGCCATCCAGCCCGCGGCCGGAGCCATCAGCAGTTCAGAGCAGGTCCAGCAGATGTTCGACTCCATCGCGGGCCGTTACGATCTGCTCAACCATCTGCTCTCCGCCGGCATCGACCGCCTCTGGTGGCGTCGCGCCGCCCGCGCCGTCCGACCCGTCCTCCGCAATCCCGAAGCCCTTGTCCTCGACCTCTGCTGCGGCACCGGCGACATGACCCTGGCCCTCCTGAAACATCGGCCTTCCACATTTTCCACAGCTCCAATCCTGGCACTCGACTTTTCTCACAACATGCTCAGTCTAGGCATGAACAAGTTCAACCGTAGGAATATCTTGCCGGTAGAAGGTGATGCGTTACATCTTCCCCTGCCCTCCGAATCCCTGCACCTGATATCCTCCGCATTTGGCTTCCGCAATCTCTCCAGCTATGAGGGCGCGCTGGCTGAACTCTTCCGCGTCCTGCGCCCTGGCGGCACGGTCGCCATCCTCGAGTGCAATCAGCCCACAGGACTTACGGGGCGTCTCTACAAAATTTATTTTCAGAAGATCCTGCCCCCTCTCGGCGGCCTGATCTCCAGCTCCGCCGCCTACACCTATCTGCCTGCCTCGGTCGCGCGCTTTCCCCAGCCGCCACGCATGACAGAACTTTTCCACAAGGCTGGCTTCCACAACGTCACCTGGACCCCCTACACCTTCGGCGTCGTCGGCCTCTACCTCGCCACCAAACCCTGAACCCTCGAAGTGCTCTTCCGCACGTTCTTCGCTGCATCGCCCGCTGCGCTCGAAATCGTCCTTCACCTCTGCACACTTCCTGGTGCATCGGCACGATCTGAGCCAGAGCTAAACCCCTTGTTTTCAAATTTTTGACTTGGAAGAAGGGGGAGGGGGGTGCGAGCTACAATCCCACCCCGAGACCTGCTGATCTCCCAGCTGCTTCGCACCTCTGCGTTCGAACCTGTAGCATCATGTGCCATGAGCCCCACGGCCACGCACGAGCAAGCTGCCGGGTCTGCCGTCACTCCGCGCCGCCCATCCCCCGGCAGCTCCAAGCGCGCCGCCGCACTGCTCTCCGTGGTCGCCGCCGCCGCCATCACCCTGCTCAAGCTCCTCACCGGCATCCTCACCGGCTCACTCGGCATGCTCTCGGAGTCCGCCCACTCCGGCATCGACCTCATCGCCGCCGCCATCACCCTCTTCTCGGTCCGCGCCGCCGACCGCCCCGCCGACGACGAGCACAACTACGGCCACGGCAAAATCGAGTCGCTCTCCGCCTTCATCGAGACCGGCCTCATGCTCGCCTCCTGCGTCTGGATCGTCTACGAATCGCTCCAGCGCATCCTGCATCACCGCCATCTCGACCTCCCGCTCACCATCTGGCCATTTCTCGTCCTGCTCCTCTCCATCGTCGTCGACTTCACCCGCTCGCGCTCCCTGCGCCGCATCGCCATCGCCCAGCGCTCCGACGCCCTCGCCGCCGACGCCCTCCACTTCGGCACCGACATCTACGCCTCCGCCGCCGTCCTGCTCGGACTCGCCGCCACCAAGTTTGGCGAGCTCTACCACCATCCCTCGCTCGAAGTCGCCGACCCCGTCGCGGCCCTGGTCGTCGCCGCCATCATCCTGCGCGTCTCCCTGTCGCTCGCCCGCCGCACCGCAGACACGCTCCTCGACGCCACCCCCGCCCAGGATGGCGCCACCGCCGCCCAGACCCGCCGCAACCTCATCCACGAGCTCGCCACCATCGACGGAGTCCTCTCCGTCGATCGTCTACGCACCCGCCGCGCCGGCTCCGGCTACTTCGCCGACGTCACGCTCGCCATGCCGCGCAACCTCACCTTCCAGCGCTCCGAGCAGATCACCTCCGCCGCCACCAACGCCATCCAGCGTGTCCTCCCCTCAGCCGATGTCGTCGTCCACTCCGTACCCACCGCCACCCTCGCCGAATCCGTCCACGACCGCGTCCGCGCCGTCGCCGCCCGCGCCAATCTCTCCATCCACGACGTCTCCCTCCAGCAATACGACGGCGCCCTCCACCTCGAACTGCATCTGGAGCTCGACGAAACGCTGCCTTTGCGCGAAGCCCACACCATCGTCACTCAACTCGAAGCCGAGATCCGCCGCGAGGTTCCCAACATCGCCTCCATCCTCACCCACATCGAATCCGAGCCCGCCACCATCGAGAGCCCCGCCGCCTTCGAGCAGGACCGCGAGGCCATCGCGCTCCGCCACCAGTTGCGCAACGTCGCCGCCGCCTTCCCTGAGATCTCCGACATCCACGACATCCACGTCACCCGGCATCACGACCGTATCCAGGTCAACTGCCACTGCACCCTGCCCGACGAGCTCCCCATGGCCCGCGTGCACCAGATCATCACCGCACTCGAGAACGCCTTCAAGCTCGCCGCACCCTCCGTCTCTCGCCTGCTCATCCACCCCGAGCCCGCCACGGACAATCGCCGCTAACTGAAACTCAGGCGTAGAAGCCGCGGATCGCCTCTACCACCGTCTGCTGTTCGTCGTCTCGCAGCTCCGGGTAGAGCGGAAGCGCGAGCACCTCCGCGGCGGCACGCTCGGCATGCGGGAAGTCGCCGGTGCGGTAGCCAAGCTGCTTCAGCGCGGCCTGCTCGTGCAGACACAGCGGATAGTAGACCTCCGACCCGATGTTCAGCGCGGCAAGATGAGCCCGCAGCGCGTCCCGGCGCGGCGCCCTGATCACGTACTGGTGGAAGACGTGCTGCGCGCGCGGGTGGGTGTACGGCAGCACCACTCCGGACTCTATGCCGGCCGGGCTCTCAGGCGAGGTGAGAGTCGCGATGCCGGATTGCAGAAAGAGCTGGTTGTAGCGCGCGGCCAGGCTGCGCCGGCGCTGGTTCCAGCCCGCAAGGTGGCGGAGCTTTACCTCCAGCACGGCGGCCTGCAGCGTATCCAGCCGGGAGTTCCAGCCGACTTCGTCGTGAAAGTAGCGGCGCGTCATGCCGTGCGCGCGCAGCGATCGCGCCCGCGTGTCCAGCGTGGAAGAGCCGGTGGTGACAAGCCCCGCGTCGCCAAACGCGGAGAGGTTCTTGGTGGGATAGAAGCTGAAGGCGGCCGCATCGCCCAGTGATCCTGCCGGCCGCGACTGGCCATTCTGCGCGGTCCACGCCGCGCCAAAGGCCTGTGCAGCGTCCTCCACCAGGAGCAGCCCGCGGTGTTCCCGCGCCAGGCTCTCGAACGCATCCCACTCCGCGCATTGTCCGAAGAGATGGACCGGCAGGATGGCCGCTACCGGCGGAGTGGAGGCTCTGCCCAGCAAATTTGAGACGGCTGCGGGCGACAGGTTGAAGGTGAATGGGTCGATATCGGCGAAAACGGGACGTGCTCCGCAGCGCAGGATCGAGCTCGCCGAGGCGAAAAAGCTGAACGGCGTCGTTACCACGGCACGGCCTGGAGTGTCCGCCAAGCCCGCCGCTGCCATGGCCAGCCAGAGTGCGTCCGTGCCGCTCGCGCACCCGATCGCATGCGCTACGCCGCACGCCTCAGCGGCAGCGCGTTCGAATGATTCGACTTGCGGGCCCAGAATGAAGCGCTGTGAGGAGCAGACCTGCTCCATGGCGGAGAGAAGCTCGTCGCGATGCAGCGCGAACTGGCGCGAAAAGTCGAGCATCGGAACAGCCTGAAACAGGATCGCGGGAGGGTTTTCTGCCACCCGCTCATGGTACAACGTGGGGATTGACGAGACTTCGGCGTTTATGTAACAGAAACTTGATATTGACGCGCGATACTCGTATTGTGAGGAGGCTTGGGTTAGTGCAATCGTTTGCCTGCACCCGGGCTGCCAACAGCTTGACTACCGCGCTTGCGGGCTCACAAAACTAGTACGTACGGCGGAGACACATGATACCCGCATCGACAACGAGGAGATCGGCACCTATGGATTCGAAGCCGGCACAGAATATTCAGGACACCTTCCTGAACACGGTCCGCAAGGACAAGAGCCCGATAACGATCTACCTGGTCAGCGGCGTGAAGCTGACCGGCAAGATCCGCTCCTTCGACAAGTACTCGGTGCTGCTCGAAAACAACAGCCAGGAGCAACTGATCTTTAAGCATGCGATCTCGACGGTCGTGAGCGGACGTCCGGGCAGCCATGGCGACGTACGCACCGCCGACCCGCGTACCCACACGGCCGCGGGGCCGGGTGCTCCGCTGGGAGCCGCTGACCCGGGCTCGTCTACGGGCTCGTCTGCGGGCGCCTAGCAGGCAGGCTGCGGTGGTACGCTTCCAATGAGCAAAGCGAAGCGGACGACGGTGCATGTCTCAGATGAGACCAGGCAGGCCAGGATGCGGCAGGCCCTGCCCCGGGCGGAGCGCGCGGTCCTGGTCGCGGTGGAGTTTACCGGCGGGCGCCGGCGCCTCAGCACCGCTGCCCGTCTGGCGAGGAGCTCCTCCGCAGTCCTGGCCGGCGGCTTCGGCGATGACACTGAACCGCCGCCGCACGAGCCCTCGCCCGAGAGCGCTCCCGATCTGGACTTCGAGGCGTCTCTTGCCGAGTTCGAGGAACTCGCTCGAAGCGCGGGCGCAGAAGTGGTCGCCACGATCCTGCAGAAACGTGCTCGGCCGGACGCCGCAACCCTGGTGGGCACGGGCAAGATCGACGAGATTGAGGCTGTCGCGGCTTCGAGCGAGGCGGACCTGGTGCTGTTCGACCACGACCTCACGCCCTCGCAGATGAGGAATCTGGAGGCGCGGCTGCCGTGCCGGGTGATCGACCGGACGCAGCTGATCCTGGACATCTTTGCGAGGCACGCGCGCACCCGCGAGGGCCAGCTGCAGGTGGAGCTGGCTCAGCTTGAGTACCAGCTGCCGCGGCTGGCCGGCAAGGGCAAGGCGATGAGCCAGCTGGGTGGCGGCATCGGCACCCGAGGACCCGGTGAGACCAAGCTCGAGACCGACCGCCGGCGCATTAACCTGCGCGTGGATCACGTCAAGAAACAGCTGGAGGCGGTGAAGCGCATCCGGCGGCAGCAGCGGCAACGGCGTGAGGCCGTGCCGGTGCCGGTGGTCGCGCTGGTGGGTTATACCAACGCTGGCAAGAGCACGTTGTTCAACGCCATCACCGCGGCCGGCGTGCTGGAAAGCTCGCGCATGTTCGCCACGCTGGACCCCAAACTCGCCCAGCTACAGCTGCCGTCGCGGCGCAAGATCCTGCTGTCGGACACGGTAGGATTCATCCGCAACCTGCCGCATGAGCTCGTGACCAGCTTTCGTGCCACGCTGGAAGAGGTCGAGCGAGCGGAGATCCTGCTGCATGTGCGCGACGCCTCGAGCGCCATGGTCGAGGAGCAGAAGGCGCAGGTGGAGAAGGTGCTCGGCGAACTGGAGGTCACGAGGACGCCCATGATCGAGGTGCTGAACAAGGTGGACCTGCTTTCGCCGGAGGAGCAGGCGCGGTTGCAAACGGGCGAGAAGGCGGTCGCGGTCTCGGGCCTGACGGGCCAGGGTGTCGACCGGCTGCTGCGCGTCATCGACCAGGCGCTGGTGCGCGATCCGCTGGTGGAGGCAAGGTTCCGGGTGCCGCAGAGTGAGGGCAGCGTGATTGCAGCGCTCGAAGCCGGCGCGCTGGTGTCGGAGAAGCGCTTTGAGGGCAACTTGGCCTACTTCCAGACGGTAGGCCCGGCCTCCTTGCTGGGGCGGTACCGGCGCTTTCAGGAGCGGGAGAGCGGCAGCTGACAGCCATGCGTTTATCGCCCGGCGTGTCCGTTTATCGTGCACGCCGTTTGACACTGCCTTTTGCGCTTTGCTAAAACTTAGGGGTATAACAGCGACTTAATTAGAGCACTTGAGCAGCCGGCCAATGACGATGCCGGCAAAGGAACGATGAGGTTTTCAGGCAGATCTTCCCCGCTGCCTTCAATCCATGGAACAGATACTGACTCAATTGGGCGGACTTGTGCTCGGCTCTGTGCCGACGATTGTCTTTTTCCTGCTGCTGGTGGTGGCGTATGGCGTGCTGGTGCGGCGCCCGCTGGACCACGTGCTGGCGGAGCGGCGCGCGCGCACCGTGGGTGCGCTCGAGCAGGCGCGCGGGGCGATCAGCGCGGCTGAAGCTGAGACTGCGGTGTTTGAGGACAAGCTGCGCTCAGCGCGGCGGGAGATCTTTGAGGCTCGCGACCGCCGCCTAAAACAATGGGCGAAAGAGCGCGAGCAGGCGCTCGAGCAGGCGCGCGCGGCGACCCAGGAGAAGGTGCAGGCCGCGCGGGAGAACCTCGAGCAGAGCGCCGAGGTCGCCAAGCAGCAGATCGAAGGCATGAGCGGAGAGCTGAGCGCGCAGATTCTGAATGCGGTACTGCCCGCGGGCGTAGCAGGATCGGAGGCCGCACAATGACCATCAAAAAGCACTTCATGCGGCTGCTGCTGCTGGTCTCGCTGCTTGGAACCGTAGCTGGCTCGCGGTTGAACGCGCAGGAGCCGGCCCGGCAGGACGACTCAGGCCGGCAGATGACGCCCGCGGCAAACTCCACCGAGGCAAACCAGGCCGAGAAAGATGAGAACGACGTCTACAAGCACTCGGCTATGGTGCAGAAGATGGGCAAGTTGCTCGGGATGAGCACGGAGACGGCGGCCACCGTATTCGAAGTGGGAAACTTCGCGGTGCTGGCGCTGGCCCTGGGCTATGTGCTCGCCAAGACCATGCCGAAGGCGTTCCGGGAGCGCACCTCCGGGATCCAGAAGCAGCTGGTGGATGCGCGGGCGGCGACCGAACAGGCGAGCGCGCGGTTGAACAGCGTGGAGGATCGCCTGGCCAAACTGGACGGGCAGATCGCCGAGATGAAGGCCCAGGCCGAGAAGGATGCGGCGGCGGAGGAGGTGCGGATCAAGGCCTCGGTAGAAGAAGAGAAGAAGAAGATCGTGGCAGCGGCGGAGCAGGAGATCGCGGCGGCGAGCATGCATGCGAGGCGACAGCTGCAGCAGTACGCGGCGGAGCTGGCGATCGAGCAGGCGGCCAAGAAGCTGGTGATCTCGGCCGAGACGGACCGGCTGCTGGTGCAGAACTTTGCCCGCCAGCTGGGCATGGATGATTCGACAGGCGGACAGAACTGATGGCGGGGCAGGGCACGGTCGAGCTGCTGGCGCACCGCTATGCCAACGCGTTTGCGGCGGTGGTGGCCTCGTCGAATCTGGATGCGGCGGCGGCGCAAGAGCAGATGAAGGACTTCGCGGATACGTTAAACGGCAGCCACGATCTGCGCGAGATCCTGATGAACCCCTCGATCGAGCCGGCGCAGAAGCTGAGCGTGGTCGACGCGCTGGCGGAGCGGCTAGGCATGATGCGCGAGGTGCGGAACTTCATCGCGGTCATCATGGATCATCAGCGGCTCGGCGAGTTGAACGAGATTGTGTCCGCGTATGATCTTGTGGCGGATGTGAACAAGGGTGTGACCGAGGCCGAGGTGACGAGCGCGAACGAGCTGAACGAGGACGATCGCAGGCAGCTCGAAGCGCAGGTTGCGCGGCTGGCCAGGACCGCGGTTCGCGTGACGTATGGGTTGGATCCGGCGCTGCTGGGCGGGGCGGTCGTGAAGATCGGCTCGACGGTGTACGACGGCTCGGTGCGCACGCAGCTGGAGCAGCTGAAGCAGAATTTAGTGAACGCCTAAAGCCGGGCTGCACGCCGGTGAGGAACGAACAGGATAGGGATCAGGACACGTTATGGCACAGATTCGAGCTGATGAGATTACCGCGCTGCTAAGCCAGAAGATCGCGAACTACGAGCAGCGCGTACAGGTGGATGAAGTAGGCACGATCATGTCGCTGGGCGACGGGATCGCCCGGGTGCACGGGCTGGATAAGGTCATGGCCGGCGAGCTGATCGAGTTTCCGCATGGCGTGGCGGGCCTCGCGATGAACCTGGACGAAGACCAGGTGGGCGCGGTGCTGTTGGGTGAGTTTTCTGAGTTGCGTGAGGGTGAGCAGGTCAAGCGTACCGGCAAGATCATGAGCGTGCCGGTGGGTGAGGCGATGATCGGACGCGTCGTGAATGCGCTCGGCCAGCCGATCGACGACAAGGGACCGATTCTGACGGACAAGACGCTGCCCATCGAGCGGCTGGCGCCGGGCGTGATCGACCGCCAGAGCGTGCGCGAACCGATGGCGACGGGCATCAAGGCCATCGACACGATGATCCCGATCGGGCGCGGGCAGCGCGAGCTGCTGATCGGCGACCGGCAGACGGGCAAGACGGCGATCGCGTTGGATACGATCATCAACTCGGCCAAGAATGACCTGATCTGCATCTACTGCGCGATCGGGCAGAAGCGGTCGAGCGTGGCGCAGGTGGTGCAGACGCTGGAGTCCTATGGCGCCATGGCGTACACGATCGTGGTGGCGGCGACGGCCTCCGAGCCCGCCCCCATGCAGTATCTGGCGCCCTTTGCGGCGACCGCGATGGGCGAGTACTTCCGCGACAGCGGCAAGCACGCGCTGATCATCTACGACGATCTATCCAAGCACGCGGCCAGCTATCGCGAGATCTCGCTGCTGCTGCGCCGGCCGCCTGGGCGCGAGGCCTATCCCGGCGACGTCTTCTATCTGCATTCGCGGCTGCTGGAGCGCTCGGCGAAGGTGAGCGACAAGCTGGGCGCCGGGTCGCTGACGGCGCTGCCGATCATCGAGACACAGGCCGGCGACGTGTCGGCGTACATTCCAACCAACGTCATCTCGATCACCGACGGGCAGATCTTCGTGGAGACGGACCTGTTCAACTCGGGCGTGCGTCCGGCGGTGAACGTGGGCTTGTCGGTGTCGCGCGTGGGTTTTGCGGCGGCCATCAAGGCGACCAAGCAGGTGGGGTCGACGCTGAAGCTGGACCTGGCGCAGTATCGCGAGTTGGCAGCATTCTCGCAGTTCGGCTCGGACCTCGATAAGGCGACGCAAAATCAGCTGAACAAGGGCTCGCGGCTGGTGGAGCTGTTGAAGCAGCCGCAGTTTCAACCGCTGACCTGGGTGCAGCAGGTGGTGATCCTGTATGCCGGAACGAACAGTCTGCTGGACGACGTCGAGGTGAAGGATATCCAGGCGTTTGAAGAGGGCTTTCATCCTTACATGCAGTCGCAGCAGGGCCAGTTGCTGAAGGATATCGAGGCCAAGAAGTCGCTCGACGATGACATCAAGAAGCGGCTCACGGATGCGATCAACGACTATAAGAGCGGGTTCCTTGCCGGGCTGAAGGATAAGGCAGGCGAGAACGCGCCGGCGCAGCAGGCGGCCCAGACGACCCAGGCCGCAGCGATGGTAGGCGACAAGTAACCAATGGCGAATGTACTCGATCTTCGGCGACGCATCCGCAGTGTAAAGAACACGCGGCAGATCACGAAAGCCATGAAGATGGTTTCGGCGGCCAAGCTGCGGCGCGCTCAGGAACGGGCCATGCAGGCGCGGCCGTATGCGCAGATGCTGCTGAATGTGCTGGAGTCGCTGGTGCGGCGGACCGACATCTACAACGAGGAGACGGGCGAGATACTCAATCCGCTGCTCATCGAGCGCGAGGAGAAGAACGTGCTCGTGGTGGTCATCGCGGGCGACAAGGGCTTTGCGGGCGGCTTCAACGCCAACGTCGGCAAGGCGGCGCAGAAGTTCATCAACGCGCGCACCGCGCTGGGGCAGAATGTCGATCTGGAGCCGATCGGCAAGAAGGCTATCGGCATGTACAAGCGCCGCTTCCCGGCGGCGAACTACGAGAAGACCGAAGAGCATTACGATAACGATCTCTCGACGCACTACGAGACGATCCGGCACCGCGCGCAGCAGGTTGAGGTTGCGGCGGAACATCCGGATATGCTGCTGAAGTCGAACTTTGAGGACGTGGCCGGGATGGCGCGGTCGATCGTGGAGCGGTATGAGCGGTCGGAGATCGATTCGGTGTACATCGTCTACAACGAGTTCAAGAGCGTGCTCTCGCAGCGGATTGTGGTGGAGAAGCTGCTGCCCATCCGGCGGCTGGGCGCGCAGGAGATCGAGAGCGCGGAGGAGATGACCGAAGAGCAGCGGGATGCGGCGATTCGCGCAGCGGAGTCCGAAGGGATCAGCGTGTATGAGCCGGATACGAGCGCAATGGAGGGAGAGGCGAAGAAGTTTGGCACGGCGGATGTGGACTACATCTTCGACCAGCCGCCGGAGGAGCTGTTTGCGCACCTGATGCCGCGCTATGTGACGACGCAGATCTTCCATGCGCTGCTGGAGTCGACGGCGGCGGAGCATGCGGCGCGCATGACGGCGACGGATGCGGCGACGAAGAACGCGGGCGATCTGATTGACTCGCTGAGCCTGACGATGAACCGGGTCCGGCAGGCGGCGATTACCAAGGAGATCATCGAGATTGTGAGCGGAGCAGCGGCGCTGTGACGCTCCCTTGAAGCAAGGTTTTTGAAGAATAACGTTTTAGGTTCTGGCATCGCCCAGATGACGATTTTGGTTAGGGTTCTGAGACAGAGAGACTATGGCAGAGACTATTGGGAAAGTAATTTCGGTCAGCGGTCCAGCCGTTGACGTGCAGTTTGAAGAGGCGCAGATGCCGCCGATCTACCAGGCGCTGCGGATTACCAGCGAAGGTTTCAACGTGCCGACCCCCATGGATGTGGTGGTCGAGGTGCAGCAGCACCTGGGCGAGGGGCGCGTGCGCTGCATCGCGATGGTGGCCACCGAGGGCATGGTGCGCGGCATGAATGCGCATGACACCGGCAACGGCATCATGGTGCCGGTGGGCCGGGAGACGCTGGGTCGCGTGCTGAACGTGCTGGGCCAGCCGGTCGACGAGCTTGGACCGGTGAACGCCAAGACCTACATGCCGATCCACCGGTCGGCGCCGGCGTTCGACGAGCAGTCGACGTCGGAGGAGATGTTCGAGACGGGCATCAAGGTGATCGACCTGATCCAGCCGTTTCTGAAGGGCGGCAAGATCGGGCTGTTCGGCGGCGCGGGTGTGGGCAAGACGGTCATCATCCAGGAACTGATCAACAACGTGGCGAGCCAGCACGGCGGCTTCTCGGTGTTTGCCGGTGTGGGCGAACGGACGCGCGAAGGCAACGACCTGTGGCACGAGTTTCAGGAGTCGGGTGTCATTGACATCCACGACTACAACAAGTCGAAGGCGGCGCTGATCTATGGACAGATGACCGAGCCGCCGGGGGCGCGTCTGCGCGTGGCGCTGACCGGGCTGACGGTAGCGGAGTACTTCCGCGACGTTGAAGGGGCGGACACGCTGCTGTTCATCGACAACATCTTCCGCTTTACCCAGGCGGGGTCGGAGGTCTCGACGCTGCTGGGGCGCATGCCTTCCGCGGTGGGATACCAGCCCAACCTGGCGACGGAGATGGGCGAGCTGCAGGAGCGGATTACGTCCACCAAGAAGGGGTCGATCACCTCGGTGCAGGCGGTCTACGTGCCGGCCGACGACTTGACGGACCCCGCGCCGGCGACGACCTTCGCCCACCTGGATGCGACGACTGTGCTTTCGCGTCCGCTGTCCGAGCTCGGGATCTATCCGGCGGTCGACCCGCTGGCGTCGACCTCGCGGATCCTGTCGCCGCGTATTGTCGGCCAGGAGCACTACGATGTGGCGCAGGGCGTGAAGCGGATTCTGCAGCGCTACAAGGACCTGCAGGACATCATCGCGATTCTGGGCATCGACGAGCTCTCGGACGAAGACAAGACGACCGTGGCGCGGGCGCGCAAGGTGCAGCGGTTCCTGTCGCAGCCGTTCCACGTGGCGGAGATCTTCACCGGTATTCCGGGCGCGTATGTAAAGGTCGAAGATACGGTGCGAAGCTTCAAGGAGATCATCGAAGGCAAGCACGACGACATCCCGGAACAGGCGTTCTATCTGAAGGGCGGCATCGAGGATGTGAAGGCAGCCGCCGAGAAGATGAAGGAAGCGGTCTAAGGGGCAGCAAAGGGCAATAGCAAGCAGCACAGGGCAGTATGGGGCAGTGAAGGCGCGATGGCGGAAGCGGGACAGGGCGGAGTGTTGGCGGTGCGGCTGGTAACGCCGGATCGCGTGCTGTTGGACGCGACGGCGGAGGCGGTGGAGCTGCCGTCGGCATCGGGCTACCTGGAGGCGCTGTACGGGCATGCGCCGCTGCTGGCAGAGCTCGGCGCAGGCGAGGTGCGGCTGCACGGCGGGACCTCGGGCGAGCAGAAGTTCTTCGTGGCCTGGGGGTTTGTGGAGGTGCTGCCGGACCGGGTAACGATGCTGGCCGAGACGGCGATGCATCCGGAGGAGATCGACCGGGGCCGGGCCGAAGAAGAGCTGCAAGAGGCTCAGAAGATGTGGTCTGAGGCGGGCGACGATGGCTCGAAATACGACGAGGCCAACGAGATCATGCGCAAGGCGGAAGCGGAGTTGGCTTCGGCCGAGGGTAAGGAAGACTAGTACCCCCCCCGGGGCGAAAGTATCCAAAGTATTCAAAACAGGCAGCTTAAGTCTGGACTTCGGCCTCCGGAAGTCTGGACTTTGAGCGCGCGAAAGTGCACCAACTTCAGGGCAGCGGCTTTTTTCAAGGAGGCGCGGTATCTTGATGTATGGCCAGCGCTTGCGTGATCGGGTCGGGTCCGAACGGGTTGGCGGCGGCGATTACGCTGGCCGGGGCCGGGGTGCGGACGACGGTTCTGGAGCGGAATCAGCGGCTGGGCGGCGGGTGCTCGACGGCCGAGGTGACGCTGCCTGGGTTCCGGCACGACCTGGGCTCGTCGGCCTACCCGATGGGCGTGGCGAGTCCGTTGTTCCGATCGTTGAATCTGCAGATTCCGTGGATCGAGCCGGCGGCGCCGTGCGCGCACCCGCTGGATGACGGGACGGCGGTAATGCTGGAGCACTCGGTGGAGGAGACGGCCGCAGGGCTGGATGGATCGGATGCGGCCGCGTACCGGTCGCTGGTGGGGAAAACGGTCGAGAACTTCGAGGTGCTGCTGGAGGATTTCCTGGGGCCGCTGGTGCATATGCCGCGGCATCCGCTGGTGCTGGCGCGCTTCGGGCTGCCGGCGCTGCTGCCGGCGGCGACGCTGGCGCGGATGAGGTTCAAGGGGGTACGGGCGCGGGCGCTGCTGGCGGGGATGGCGGCGCACTCGGTGCTGCCGCTGGAGGACGCGACCAGCGCCGCGGTGGGGCTGGTGCTGATGGCGGCCGGTCACGCGGTGGGCTGGCCGGTGCTGCGCGGCGGCGGACAGGCGTTGACTGACCTGCTGGTGAGGCGGCTGGTGGCGCTGGGCGGGCGGGTGGAGACGGGGCGCGAGGCGTACCGGGTGGGGGTGGCGGGCGCCGAGTTGTCGGTGCTGAGCAAGACCGCGGGGACGGGGAACCTGGGGTTGAGGACCGACCCGTGCCAGCTGGTGATGGCGGATGTGACGCCGCGGCAGCTGGTCCGCATGGCCGGGGGAGTGCTGCCGGACAGCTATCGGCGGAAGCTGGAGGGGTTTCGCTACGGAGCCGGGGCGTTCAAGGTGGATTACGCGTTGAGCGAGCCCATACCGTGGAAGGCGAGGGAGTGCCTGCGCGCCGGCACGGTGCATGTGTGCGGGACGCTGGAGGAGGTGGCGGAGTCGGAGCGGAGCCTGACGGCGGAGCGGCCGTTCGTGCTGGTGGTGCAGCCGTCGCTGTTCGACACGGAGCGGGCGCCGGCAGGGAAGCACACGGCGTGGGCGTACTGCCACGTGCCGAACGGGTCGGACGCGGATTACCTGGGCAAGATCGAGAAGCAGCTGGAGAGGTTTGCGCCGGGCTTCCGGGAGTGCGTGCTGGCGCGGTCGGTGATGGCTCCGGCGGCGCTGGAACGGTGGAATCCGAATTTGGTGGGTGGGGATCTGGGGGCGGGCTCGATGGCGGCGGGACAGCTGGTGTTCCGGCCTACGGCGTCACTGTACCGGACCGCGACGAAGGGGCTCTTTTTGTGCGGGGCGTCCACGCCGCCGGGGGGCGGGGTGCATGGGATGGCGGGGTTCCATGCGGCGACGATGGCGCTAAGGGGACGGGCGGGCGGGTGATGGGGAGACTCTTCGGGTTTGCTGGACTGCTTTCGTGAACAAAGCAGCGCTGAGTTTCCGCTCGATCACTGGATTCTTTGGTGCTCCTGAGATGCAGGTCCTTCGACTCAACTCCGCCTTCGCTCAGGATGATACAGGGGTTTTGCGGTGGTCCTGAGATGCAGGTCCTTAGACTGCGGCGCTGCGCGCCTTCGCTCAGGATGACAGGTTCGAATCGACTCACGACAGCCTCTGAGAATCCATCGCGAGGCGATCATGGGGCACCCTCGCCCGGCTACCAGCGGGAGCTGTCGTCCCTGGGAACCATGAACATCAGCTGACTGGGGATGCCGTTGACGGTGGCTCCGGCATGGGCGATGGACGGGGCGGCGGCGAGGAAGTCAGCAGGGAAGTTGAGCGCCGGCCTGGACGCCGCATTGAGAGAAGCGATCTGCTCGGCGGTGAGGGTTAGATCGAGCGCCTTGAGGTTCGACTTCAGCTGCTCTAAAGTCCGGGCGCCGATGATGGTGGAGCTTACGCCGGGCTGAGACATCAGCCAGGCGAGCGCGACGGCGGCGGAGTCGGCGTTGTGCTCGGCGGCAATGCGCGCGACGGCATCGATAATGTCGTACTGCTTTTCCGTGAAGTCGCCGAAGCGTGCGCCGCGGGGCCCCTGCAACTTTGCGCCGTTAACGCGGGTGTACTTGCCGGAGAGAGCTCCGCTTTTGAGCGGACCCCAGGGCAGGACGCCAAGGCCGAGCTCCTGGGCCATGGGGACGAGCTCGCCTTCGACGGTCCGCTGCATGAGCGAGTACTCGATCTGCAAGGCGATGAGGGGATTCCAGCCGCGGAACTGAGCCAGCAGCTGGGCCTGTGCGACCTTCCAGGCGGGTGCATCGGAGAAACCGATATAGCGCACCTTGCCGGACTTGACCAGATCGTCCAGGGCGCACATGGTCTCTTCAATGGGTGTGAAGCGGTCCCAGTTGTGGATGTAGTAGAGGTCGATGTAATCGGTCTGGAGTCGGCGCAGCGACTCCTCGCACTGGGCAACGATGGCCTTTCTGCCTGCTCCGCCGCCGTTGGGGTCGCCGGCGAAAAGATTGATGAAGAACTTGGTGGCGATGACGGTGCGGTCGCGCCTGCCCTGGCGCTGATGGAAGAAGTCGCCGATGATCTTTTCGGAGTGTCCGCGGGTATAGCCGTTGGCGGTGTCGATGAAGTTTCCGCCCTGGTCCAGGAAGTGGGCGAGGATGGCTTCGGAGTCCTCGACGCTGGCTCCAAATCCAGGGGCGAGGTCTTCTCCGAAGGTCATGGCGCCGAGGCATAGGGGACTGACGCGCAGGCCGGACCGGCCGAGGGTGAGGTATGAGTTCAACGGCATGGGTACTGCTCCTTTACGTGTTTAGAGTACGAGGGGAGGAGATCGCACTGTATTTTGTTGATCAAGGTTGTGGGGGTCCTGAGATGCAGGTCCTTCGACTGCGCTGGGCTTCGGTCAGTATGACGGCCTATGGGGTAAGGCGCTGGAGTCTGGTTTGAAGGTCGGGGATGTAGCTGGGCTGGGCGCCGGGTTCGAGCTGGCGGGCGGCCTGGATGGCGGCCAGGTATGCGGCGCGGGCGGTCGGCTTGTCGCCGGCGGCGGCTGCGGCGCGGCCGAGCGCAGTCTGGGCGAAGAGGTTGCCGGGGCCGAGCTGGACGGCTTCGCGGGCGAGAGCGAGGGCCTCTGCGGGCTGGGCGGCGGCGAGCAGAGTGTCGCTTTGCTGGGCACGCGAGTCGATCGCGGCATCGAGGACGGGAAAGGTGCCGCGATAGACAAAGACGGAGTCTTCGATGACCTCGTCGGGACGCAGGGGCTGGAAGCTGCGGTAAGGGTTGAGCTGGCCGGAGGGCCACTCGCAGCCGCTGAGGTCGCCGGCGCTGATGAGGACTGTGCCGGTGATGGTGGCGGGGATGATGTCGGCGCCGCCCATGAAGAGGGTGTCGAGGGTGGGGAGCGCGTGGCAACGGATGCCGTAGACGGCGGGATCGACTTCGGGGCGCGCGAAATAGGCAAACCAGCACTCTTCGGCGGGATGGCGGTCCTGCCACTGTTTAACCTGGATGAGCTGCTGGGCCCAGTCGACGTTGGCATCGGAGAGGTAGTTGTGGACGCTGCGCGGGCCTCCCCAGGCTTCGTTGGCGTAGGCCATCTCGTTGGGGAAGGCGAGCAGGGTTGAGACGACGTGGGCGGCGAGCAGGATGATGATGGCGATGGTCCAGCCGCGGCTGCGGCGGGCGAGCAGCGCGGCGCCGGCGGCTGCGAAGATGGCCATGAAGGCCCACATGGGCAGCAGATGACGCGCGCCGATGTTCATGCCGGAGAGCATGGCGACCGCCAGGTAGACGACGGGCGGGATGGTGACGAAGATCCATTCGCGCCGGCGCTCGCGGCCGCGGGTCGCGACTGCGAAGGCTGCGAGGAAGGTGAGCGCGAGCAGGCCGAGGGTGGTCTTGATGATGATGATGAAGGGAAAGTAGTACCACAGGCCGTGGGCGTAGACGCGGCCGAGCAGGAAGGTGGGGTAGTCGGCGGCCGCGAGCTTCACGTCGACCAGGCCCATGAGGTAGGACTCGGGCAGGAGGTGTAGGTGGGCGATGGCGGCCACGACCGAGGACTGGAAGTGGCTCAGCGAGGTGGCGTAGACGGCGAGCGAGGGATTGAGAGCGAAGCCGGAGGGACGAGCGGTATAGCGGAAGCCGTAGAAGGACCAGAGGACCAGGACGGCGATGAGGGTGATGGCGAGGAAGGCTCCGCCAAGGCGGAGGGCGACGGGTTTGCGCTGCGGCGAGGGTGCGGCGAGGATCTCCCACGCGATGAGCAAAAGCAGCATGGGCGCCAGCAGGATGCCGGAGTGCTTGGTGGCGAGCAGCAGGCCGGAGGCAAGGCCGGCGAGGACCAGGCGGGCGAGCGTGGGCGTGACCACGAAGCGGTAGAAGGCGAAGATGGCGGCGAGGAAGAAGCAGGAGACGCCGGCGTCGGTGGTGACGAGGGCGGAGTGGGCGAGGATGTTGGGGTCGAAGACGACGAGGACCAGCGCGATGAGGGCGGGGATGTCGCCGAACCACTGCCGGGCGGCGAGGAAGACGAGCAGGCAGAGCGCGAGCGCGAGGATCTCGGTGGCGGCGCGCATGCGGAAGACGAGCCGCTGCGCCCCGCCGTCGTCGCGGGCGAGCCAGTCGCGGCCGTCTAGGTAGGCTTCGGTCTTGAAGAAGCGGCCCTGCAGCGGCGGGATCCAGAGCCTAGGGCCGAGCACGGGGACGGTGGCGAGGAGCTTGACGAGCGGCGGATGCTCGGGGTTGAGGCCGAAGTCGGCCGTCTTCCACATCATGTAGCCGGCGAACATGTGGTCGTCTTCGTCGAAGGTGAGGGACTCGCGATGGACGATGAAGAGCGCCAGCGAAGCCTGCACGATGAGCAGCAGAATGACTGCGGACCAGATGCCTCGGCGACGGGTCAGTGGCATGCGATCCGTTCCTTTGGAGAGAGCTACTCGCCGTCCTTGAGTGCGGTGCGAAAGGCCTGCTTGAACTGGTTGGAATCGTAGGGCTGGTTGAGGGTGGGTTCCTGGTCTTTCTGGGGCTCGAAGGCGATCTCGGTCTGCTGCACGGCGTCGGCGATGACGACGGTCTTGGCGTTGAGGAACTCGCGCATGCCGGCGGCGGAGAGCTCGCGGCCGTAGCCCGAGCGCTTGATGCCGCCGAAGGGCAGGCGCGGATCGCTGGCGACCATGGAGTTGACGAAGACCTGCCCGCACTCAAGCTCGGCGATGAGCCGTTTCTGCTCCTCCGCGTCGCGGGTCCAGACCGAGGCGCCCAGGCCGAAGGGAGTATCGTTCGCGACCTCGATGGCCTCATCAAGCGAAGCGACGCGGAACATCATCGCCACGGGCCCAAAGATCTCGTCGCGATAGACGGCGGCGCTGCGCGGGACGCCGGCCAGGACGGTCGGTTCGTAGTAGTTGCCGGTACCCATCATGCGCTCGCCGCCGCATAAAACCCTGGCGCCGGCGCGCTTGGCCGCTTCGACCTGGCCCTCGAGGTCTTCGAGCAGCTGGGTGGTGGCGAGCGGCCCGATGTCGGTGATTTCGAGCATTGGATCGCCGACCTTCAAGGCCTCCATGGCGGCGACGAACTTCGTCTCGAAGTCGTCGTAGATGGGGTCCTCGATGATGAAGCGCTTGGCCGCGATGCAGGACTGGCCGTTGTTGATGGTGCGCGCCTTCACGGCGGTCTGGACGGCGAGCTCGAGATCGGCCGAGGCCATGACGACGAAGGGATCGGAGCCGCCAAGCTCGAGTACGGAGCGCTTGATGAGCCAGCCGGCCTGCGCGGCGACGGCGCGGCCGGCGGCCTCGGAGCCGGTGACGGTGACGGCGGCGACGCGCTCGTCGGAGAGCACCGACTCCACCTGGCGGGATTCGATGAGCAGCGTTTGGAAGGTGCCGCGGGGGAAGCCGGCGCGGCGGACGAGAGCTTCGATGGCCAGCGCGGTCTGCGGCACGTTCGAGGAATGCTTGAGCAGGGCGACGTTGCCGGCCATCAGCGCGGGAGCGAGGAAGCGGAAGACCTGCCAGAAGGGGAAGTTCCACGGCATGACGGCGAGGATGATGCCGAGCGGATCCCAGCGAACATAGCTGTTGTTGCTGTCGGTGGGGATGGGCTCCTCGGAGAGGATGCGCGCGGCGTTTTCGGCGTAGTAGCGGCAGCCGAGCGCGCATTTGAGCACCTCCTGCCGGGCGGCGGCGAGGGTCTTGCCCATCTCCTGCGTGACCAGGGTGGCGAGCTCTTCGGCTTCGTGCTCCATGATGCCGGCCAGCTTGCGCATGCAGAGCGCGCGGTGTTCGAGCGGGATCTCCTGGTAGGCGCGGTAGGCGGCATGGGCGATGGCGATCTTGGCCTTGACGGCCTCTTCGCCGAGCGGCTGGAAGCTGCGCAGGAGCTCACCGGTGGCGGGATTGATGGACTGGATCGGCATGGAGTATCAACGATGGTTCTGCCAGTTTAGCAAGGACCAGAGGCCGGCGGTCCGGGCGTCAGCGGACCGGTCTCTCAGAATATGCCGTGTGCCATAATCAGGCAATGCGGGGAGATGCCCGGTTCATGCAGATGGCGATCACATTGGCGACCGGGAACGTGCTCTCCGGCCGCGGCGGGCCGTTCGGCGCGGTGATCGTGAAGGACGGCGAGGTGGTCGCTACGGGCGCGAACCAGGTGACCTCGACCAACGACCCTACGGCGCATGCGGAGGTGGTGGCGATCCGCAAGGCGTGCGCGGCGCTGGGGTCGTACGAGTTGAAGCAGTGCACCATTTACTCCAGCTGCGAGCCCTGCCCCATGTGCCTGGCGGCGATACTCTGGGCGCGCTGCGAGGCGCTCTACTTCGGCAGCACGGCCAGCGACGCGGCGGACGCGGGCTTTGACGACTCACGCTTCTATGAGCAGGTGCGGCTGCCGGCCGAGGCGCGCGAACTGCCCACCGGCAACATGATGCGGACTGAGGCCGCCGAGAGCTTCAGGGTGTGGGCCGAGTTCGCTGAAAGGGTTCACTACTGATGGCCGCCAACGGGACGACGAAGATCGCGCTGCTGGGTCTGGGGACGGTGGGCGGATCGGTGGCCAAGGCACTGCATCGGGGAGCGTTCGCGGGTCTTGAACTGACGCATGTCCTAAACCGGAATGTGGCCCGGAAGCGCGCCTCCGCGGAGGCCGGCTACGTGGGCCAAAGCGTCGTCTGGACGGAGGGTTTCGAGAACATTCTGAACTCGGACGCGGACGTGGTGGTGGAGCTGGTGGGCGGGGTGGAGCCGGCAGGGCAGTGGATTGAGCGGTCGCTGGCGGCGGGCAAGTCGGTGGTGACGGCGAATAAGCAGCTGATCGCCTACCGCGGGCCGGCGCTGGCGCGGCTGGCGGCCGAGCATGGTGTGCAGCTGTTGCATGGAGCGGCGGTTGCCGGGGGCGTGCCGGTAATTCCGGGCATGCTGCAGGGGCTCTCCGGCGACGAGGTGACGCGGGTCAGCGGCATCCTCAACGGGACGTGCAACTACATCCTGAGCCGGATGGAGGCGGGTGACCGCTATGCCGACGTGCTGAAGGATGCGCAGGCGCTGGGCTATGCGGAGGCCGATCCGATTGCGGATGTGGGCGGCTTCGACGCGCGGGCCAAGCTGTGCATCCTGGCGCGGGTGGCGATGCACGCGGAGCTCGATCCGGACAAGGTCGCGACGCAAACGATTGCGGAGGTCGACGCGATCGACTTCGCCTACGCCAAGGAACTGGGCTGCACGGTGCGGCAGGTGAGCAAGGCGCAGGCGCTGAACGGCGACGGCATGTACGCGCGGGTGGCGCCGATGCTGGTGCCGATGAACTCGCCCATGGCGTGGTCGCACGGAACGCAGAATATGGTTGTGTCGACCGGCCGCATGGGCGGCGACGTGGTGTTCTCAGGCCACGGCGCGGGCGGCGACGCGACGGCGGTGGCGGTGATGTCGGACATACTGGCAGTGGCGCAGGGTGCGCGCTGCGTCTCGCTGCCGGTGACGCCCCGGGAGGTGACGGGCGACTCGGTCGCGCCGCACTACCTGCGCTTCGTGGTGGACGACAAGCCGGGCATCGTCTCGGCGATCGCGGGCGCGCTCTCCAAGGTGGGCGCGAACATCGACTCGCTGCTGCAGCGGCGCGGCTATCCGAAGCACCGGCTGCCGTTTGTGGTGACGACCGAGCCCTGCCTGAACTCCACCATCGCGAAGGCGGTCGCGTCCATCGCGCAGATGGATTGCATGCTGATGCCGCCGCTGTCGCTCGAGATACTGGTGGTGGACGATAAGGACGAGCCTACGGCTTAGGGGCAACGGCAAGTGCGTCCTGACGCCGGACGGGCGCCACTTCGTGGGGTGCTGGACCGCTCCGCGGTAGAGGCTCAGCCCGCTTTGCGGTAGAGGCTCAGCCCGCTTTGCGGTGAAAAGCGATCCAGCCGTTTTGCAGTGAACTACGCTAATACTTCGCCATCGTAGGGTCGATCTTATCGGCCCAGGCGAGGATGCCGCCGGCGAGATTCGAGACGTGGGTGTAGCCGGCGTTCCTGAGCACCAGCGCGGCCTTCTGGCTGCGGGCGCCACTGCGGCAATGGACGACGATGTCGGTCTCCTTGTCGGCGGGGAGCTCGGCGAGTCGCTGCTCCAACGAGCCGACGGGGATCAGCGGGGCGTTCAGGGTGGCGATGGGAACTTCGTGAGGCTCGCGCACGTCGAGCAGGAAGAAGTTCTCGCGGGCGTCCTGCTTGCGCTTGAGCTCGTCGACGGTGATCTGCGGGATGCCGTCGACGACCGCGCCGGAGACGTCCTGGTTCTGCGCGACCTCGAGCGGGCCGGTGGCGGACTCGGGAGGCGCGATGCCGCAGAACTGGTCGTAGTCGATGAGCTCTTTGATCTCGTGGGTGCCGCAGGCGGGGCAGGCGGGATTCTTGCGCAGCTTCAGCTGGCGGAAGTTCATGCCCAGCGCGTCGACGAGGAGCAGGCGGCCGGCAAGCGATTCGCCGATGCCCAGGATGTACTTGATGACCTCAGTGGCCTGGATGATGCCGACGAGCCCGGGCAGGATGCCGAGTACGCCGCCCTCCGCGCAGCTGGGCACCAGGCCCGGCGGCGGCGGCTCCGGGTAGAGGCAGCGGTAGCAGGGGCCGGCTTCGGTGGCGAAGAGCGACGCCTGGCCTTCGAAGCGGAAGATAGACCCGTAGGCGTTGGGCTTGCCGGTGAGGACGCAGGCGTCGTTGACCAGGTAGCGGGTCTGGAAGTTGTCCGTGCCGTCGGCGATGATGTCGAAGTCTCCGAAAATTTCGAGGGCGTTGGCCGAGGTGAGCATGGTGTTGTACTTGACCACGTTGAGCGAGGGGTTGAGGCCCTTCAACATGATCTCGGCGGAATCGACTTTGAGCTTGCCGACGGTGGCGGTGGAGTGGATGACCTGGCGCTGCAGGTTCGAGGCGTCGACAGTGTCGAAGTCGACCAGGCCAAGGGTTCCGACGCCGGCCGCGGCGAGGTAGAGCGCAAGCGGCGCGCCCAGGCCGCCGGTACCGACGCAGAGGACGCGGGCGGCTTTGAGCTTCTGCTGGCCCTCGTAGCCCACCTCGGGCAGGATGAGGTGGCGGGAGTAGCGGGCGATCTCCTCGTTGGTCAGCTTGGGCAGGGCGGCGATGGTCTCTTCAATGGTCGCGGTGGGCATGGGTTCCTCAGTACTTTGGATGATACGGGGGCGGGGATGGGTGCAGAGGTGTAGTTGCCCGGACTACCTCGGGCGGTAAACCTCCCAAAGCCAGAGGCTTGACCTGCATCCAAGAGAGTCAGGGCTTCCGTGGGATGGGCTGGACGTCTAACAGTAGGGTACACAGGTAGCAGCAGGGTACAAAGGGACGATGGAGACGTAATGGCCGGATGGTGGCGGGTTGTTCTCGTGGGACTGGTATGCGGGGCTCCGTTGGCGGGCGCGCAGCAGTTGACGCATGGCGGGCTGGATGAGGGCTACTTCGACATGTACAACCTGGATTTTGCGGGAGCGCACCAGGTGTTCGGGGGATGGTCGCAGGCGCATCCGGACGATCCGCTGGGGCCGGCATCGGATGCGGCGGCGTACCTCTTCTCCGAGTTCGACCGGCTGGGCGTGCTGGATATTGAGCTGTTCGCGGATGAGGACCGGTTCACGGGGCGGAAGCGTGCGGTGCCGGATCCGGGCGTGCGGCGGGCCTTTGACGAGCGGGTGGGGCAGGCACAGACGCTGGCGCAGCGCAGCCTGGCCAGGAATCCAGCCGACGCGCGGGCGCTGTACACAGAGACGCTGATCGCGGGGATGCACTCGGATTACGCCGCGATGATCGACAAGAAGGACTATGCGGCGCTGAAGTTCACGGAGCAGGCGAGCGTGCTGGCCAAGCGCACGCTGGCGGCGGATCCGAATCTCTACGACGCGACGATTGCGGTGGGCGTCGAGAACTACATGCTGTCGCTCAAGCCGGGGATCATCCGCTTCTTCCTTTCCATGCGCGGCGACCCGACGAGCAAGGAAGAGGGCATCCGGCAGCTGCGGGTTACGGCGGCCAAGGGCCACTACCTGGCGCCGTTCGCGCGCCTGATGCTGGCGGTGGCGGAGCTCAAGGACAACCATCCCGACCAGGCGCGGGCGCTGCTGACGGAGCTCTCGCGCGAGTTTCCGAAGAACACGCTGTATTCGCGGCAGATCGCGCGTATCCATTGAATGGCGGCTCGCGCGAGGAGCTACACGCGGTGGGAATTCAGCGGAAAATGATGTTCGTTCGGCTCATCAAGGCGCATGCTTAGAAGGTAAGGGGCTCGGGCCCGCATGATTGCAGGACGGAAGGATCACCCTATGTGGCGTATCGGAATCGTACTCATGACGGGCGTATTGGCACTATCGCCCAAAACCGCATTCGCAACGGTGTACACGTTTCAGGATACGGAATCATCGGCTCTCAGCGTCACTCCGGTAAGCTTCAGCTTCTCCCTGGATACAGCGACGGCCACGACGACAACCACGGTAAACGGCAGCAGCACTATCTTCAGCAATGTGGTCATCACTGACAACGGCACGTCCTCCTCAGGGAACAGCGCTGCCGCGAGCTTCACGACCGACCTTGCCAGCCCGCTGTTCTTCTGGGTGGATACGTCGCTCATGCCCTTCTACTCGGGTTCCGGCACCGGCATCGTCTTCAACACGGGTACGTTCGCCATCGCGGACGGCGCGACCGATGGAGAGGGCACGCTGATCATCTCCAGCGGCTCTGCGGGGCCGGTCTCTGTAACTCCTGAGCCCGCGCCCTGGCTTCTGCTGCTCACCGGCGGGACTATGATTCCCGCGTTCCGGATTTCTGCGGCGGGCCGTCTCCGAGAGTCGAAGCCAGCAGCATAAGCCGTTCAGGGCGCTGCACTCTGGCGGCTCAGCGCGGCGGAACTGACTGGTGGTGAGAGGGCTTGAAGCCTCCATGCTATTCTTATGCCTCGCTATGGGGCAAAGGGCAAACCTGGATATTCTTCGTTCGGTTGCCGTTGGCGCGGTTCTCTTCAGCCACCTTCTACCAACTCTGCAGACGGTTTACGGCGCCGATTTCCTGTCTGTTTTGTCTCAGATCGGGCATGCGGGCGTGATTGTCTTTTTCGTGCATACGAGCCTGGTCTTGATGTATTCCCTGCAACGCATGCACTCCAGCCTGAAGGATGTGACCTGGCGTTTTTACGTTCGCAGAATATTCCGTATTTATCCACTCGCGATTTTTGCGATTATCCTGGTTGTCGCGTGCAGGATTCCCGCCGGTAACCCTCCCGGACCTGTCACTGGTGCGGCAATCCTCTCGAACCTGCTGCTGGTGCAGAACCTGGTTGTCAAACGCCAGGTACTCGCCCCTTTATGGAGTCTTCCGTATGAAGTGCAGATGTACGCGGTGCTGCCGTTCCTGTTCTTAGTCGCCAGAAAAAAGAGGGCTTCGCTTTTTATTGGAGGTCTTGTCTTTTTTTTCTGCCTCGTTGCGTGGCTCTTGAACCGGAGGACGGAACACCTCAACTTACTGGCCTACGTGCCGTGCTTCCTTTCCGGGGTGCTCTGTTATACGTTACGCAAGACGTTCCGGCCGTTGCTTGCTGCTTACCTCTGGCCTCCACTCGTGCTGGCACTTGTTTTTTCCTATTGCTATCTCAATAGATCCGGCCACGCCATATGGGGCGATTGGGCGCTGGCCTTGATGATCGGTCCGAGTATTAATTGCTTTGTGGACTCCCGCAGCGGGATATTCAATCGATCGTTTAGTAAGGTGGCGCTTTATTCCTACGGAATATACCTGTTGCACGTACCTGTACTTTACTTTGTGTTCACAGTCATGCAGGTTCGCAATCTTCCGGCCGGGATCGCGTTGTACCTGGCGCTTACGGGAGCAGCCTCGGTTGCAACGTTCCATGCTATCGAGGCGCCGATGGTTGAGCTTGGCCGCCGGCTAAGCTCGCCGGGACTGCCAGGCACAACTCCCGAGCCTAGCTCCGCAGTGCCGGCGCCCTAGGCGGGTTCCTGCTGGGTGAGGCAATGCAGGGTGCCGAGGCCCCAGACGAGGTCCACCGCGTGAATGCCGATGACGTCACGCTCGGGGAAACAGCTCGCGATGATGTTGAGCGCGTGACGGTCGTTGGGGTCGTTGAAGGTGGGGACGAGGACGATGGAGTTGGCGATGTAGAAGTTGGCGTAGCTGGCGGGGAGGCGCTGGCCTTCGAATTTGACCGGGCAGGGCATGGGCAGATGCACGATCTCGAAGGGCTCGCCCTCGTGGTTGCGAGCGGCATGCAGGCGGGCGAGGTTTTCAGCGAGCGGCAGGTGGTTTTCGTCCGCGGTATTGCGCTCGATGCAGGTGAGGATCTTGTTGGGCGCGACGAAGCGGGTGATGTCGTCGACGTGTCCGTGGGTGTCGTCGCCGGCGCAGCCGCGATGGAGCCAGATGGTCTGCGCGATGCCGAGGTGTTCGGCGAAGGCGCGCTCCAGCTGGTCGCGGGTGGATTTTTCGTCGCCGAGGCCGGGGTTGCGCTGCTGGACTTCGGAGAGCAGGCACTCCTCGGTGGTGATGAGGATGCCCTGGCCGTTGACGTCGATCGAGCCGCCTTCGAGGATCAGGCGCACGGGCTCGCCGGCCGCGTTCAGTGCTTCGGGGCGGCGCTCGGGCATGGCGTAGTGGCGGGCGACGTGCTGCGGGATCTGGTCGTCGCGGCGCCAGTTGTCATACTTGGCCCAGGCGTTGAAGCGCCAGTTGGTGATGGAGAGATTCCCGCCCGGATCCTTGGTGAAGATGGGTCCGGAATCGCGCAGCCAGACGCGATCGGTGGGCCACTGGTGGAAGTGCGTGCGGGCGAGGTTGGCGCCGCCGCGCTTGAGGATGGCGGTGGCGCGCTGCTCGGAGGGCTGGTTGTTGACCAGGATGTGGACGTCCTCCACCTGCGAGAGGTGGCGGACGATCTCGGCGTAAACCCACGGGATCGGCTGGAATTTGCCGGGCCAGTCCTCGGGATTGTGCGGCCAGGCGAGCCAGGTGGCGGCGTGCGGCTCCCACTCGGCGGGCATGCGAAACGGGGTTGAGGAGCGCTCGGTCACCCCTCTATCTTAGCGTCGGATTTGCCTGGCGCGGTCCTTGGCAAAGCCCGGTTCAAACCGATACGGTCTGCCGGCAGAGGCCATCCTGAAAGAAGCGCAGGTAGCGCTTGGCATCGGAGGAGCCGATGGTGAGTTTGGGCAGGGTGCGATGGTAGTCGACCAGGCCAGGCGTGCGCTCCAGCTGCGAGGTGTCGACGAACCCCATGGCCCACTGATCGAACTCGCGCCGCGTGCTGGACTGGCGGGAGAGGATCTTGGTGTTGGTGTGGCGCGGGTCGCGGCGGATGGAGGCGAGGATGAGGAACGAACCGGAGTGGTAGAGAAGCATGCCGGTGACGCTGAACAAGCTGTTGCGGGCGCGCGCCTTCTCGAGCAGGGTGTTGAGCTGAGGGGCGGAAAAAGGGCGTGTGGCTGCGCTGGCGTAAATTAGCTGGACCATGCGGGTTCTATCGGCCATGGTCTGGACGGAATTTAGTACTTTTTTCGACCGAAAAAGCACGAACGAAATCGAGTCTTTCGAAAGGCTGAAATAAGCGCGGCGTTACTTGTTGGGCGGCGTGGCCGGAGGTTTGCCGGGGTTGAATCTGGAGGCGAGTTCGGGCGTGGAGAGGACCTCGGCGGGGTTGGGATTGACGGCTTTAACGGTCTCAACCGCGAAGACGTAGCTGGGGCCGAACATGTTGCTGGTAAAGATGACGAGCGACTTGTCGGGCGAGAAGCGGACGTTGGGCTCCAGCTTGTAGTTGTGCTGCGCCATGTTCACCAGGTGCTCGGAGTGGAAGACGCCGGGCTGGAAGAAGTCGGGCTGGTTGAGCGCGCCGGCCGTGTCGATCTTCCGGGGGTGGAAGAGCTCGATCCACTCGCCGTCGGGCGCCTTGGCCACCTGGCCGGGGTCGCCTCCGTCGCCGGTGAAGACATCAAGATCCTTGGTGAGGTTGAAGTGGATGGACCAGTCGTTGCGCTCCATGTGGTAGGCCATGCGTTTGCCGCTGGCCGGGTCGTAGCTGGCGAGGTAGAAATCCTGGCCCTTGATGGGCTGCCAATCGTACCAGATGGTTTTGCCGTCGAGGCCCCAGAACTCGTGCCCGGCGATCTCCATGGCGATGTGCCGCTGGTGAATGAGTACGTTGCCGGTGCCGTCGGTGTGGATCATCCAGATGCGATCGACCTTTTGCCAGGGGCCTTCGTGGCAGTACATCAGCAGCTGCGGATCGGTGGGGGAGAAGAGCAGGTGGTTGACCCAGTCAGTGGAGTGAAGCAGCGGCGTGAGCTTGCCGGATTGAAGATTGATCGTATAAAGCGTCAGCGGGATGCGCGCAGCGAGGCGCTGTTCCATCATCTCGCCCTTATTCTGCGGCTGGACGAGTGGGCCGGCCATGCCCGGCGGGTTGACGCGGTTGGCCCCGTATTCGGTGGCGTTCTGCGTGTCGTTCAGCGTGCCGGCGCCCAGCGTCTCGTCGGCGTTGATGGTAGCCACGGACATGCCCGCGGGCAGGTTGGTGAGCTTGGTGATGGCGCCGGAGTAGACGTCCGCCTTGTAGATGGCGGTGACGTGGGTGGCGGGGTCGGCCATGGTGTAGAAGACCGAGTTGGAGATGCGGCCGGCGATGATGGCGTGGACGCCGCCGAAGCGGAACTGCTGCGCGTCCTCGCCGGTCGGGCGAGGCGGATTGGGGACGATGAGCCGCGACTTGCGGGTGGCGAGATCCATGGCGTGGATGCCGTCGGCCGCGGTGTAGATCATCTGCTTCAGGTCGGGCGTGTAGGCGTTGATGTTGAAGTAGAAGCCGGAGGAGCCGGGCTCGTCGGTGAGGCGGATGAGGCGGTGGCCGGTATCCTTGTCGACCCAGGTCCTGGGCGGCGTGGCGCCGGACAGGGGAGTCTGCGCCAGCGCGCCGGCGGCAAAGGCGCCCACGGCCAAGGCGATGCTTGCGAGGAGGGCGGCGGATCGGGCGTTGTTTCTGATGATGAATCGGGCGGTAAAGTGGATCATTGGGGTGCTCCTGTGGCTTCGGGTGCTGGCGGATTTCGGGCCCTGCGTGACAGTGAACGTTCGGCGCGGTCTTTTATACAACGTTCAGGGTGCGATTGGGAAATAGTTTCTGATGCGGAACAGCGCGGCGCGGCGCGTGCAAGGGGTTAGGCCGCCGATGGAGAAGCCTGCAAGGAGGCACGCCTTCGACTTTTGGCGGGGGTAACCGGAAGTTCGGTGACTTAGGTAAGTGTTTCCATCGGCGGCACTTGTGCCCAAAGATTTCTTGACTGTCCCGGCCTATCCCACTAAGGTGGGACACACGATCCAACGTTTCGGCTCCTCTGGAACCGAAGCCAACCAAATGCTTCACTTACCCCGATGCCTCCGCAAGGGGGCTGACGGGCTTCTCTGAATAGGGGTTCTCAATGAACGACTTCTATGTTGGCCTGGCGTTCCTGTTGATGTTGCTCTCTCCCTGCCTGATCGCGCGGTTGATCTGCACCAAAGAACCTGCGCGAGGCGGCAAACGTCTCGTTCCCACGTACCCAGCCCAGATTGTCAGTGTCTTTGTGGTTCAGAACCGGCGCTCGCGCGGATCTCCGCCTGTTCACCCGCGCCTGCGTCTCTCGCCCTTTGTTCAGGATCGTGCCTCCATTCAGTGAGGCCTCACGCCGCTTGCCGCAAGTTGTCGCGGGTATAAGACGTACGAAGTGGGTGCACGAAGAAGCCGTCTTCCGGGTGGAAGACGGCTTCTTGTGCTTGAAGAGTAGGTTTGAAGCGGATCAGGAGGCGAGCGGCAGGACGCCCTTGGCCGGGGTCCCGCTTTCGCGGCGGCCGCGAGTGGCCTGCGCAGTGCTTTGCGCGCTGGCCTGGGCGGCGGCAAGTTGCGCCACGCGCAGCCGGGAGGGCGAGCAGGAGACGTAGTCGACGCCCAGCGAATGGAAGAACTGGATGGACTCCGGGTCTCCGCCGTGCTCGCCGCAGACGCCGATCTTGATGGACGGGTTGACGGCGCGCACGCTGGTGATGGCCATCTGCATCAACTGCCCGACGCCCTCGCGATCGATGGTGATGAACGGATCGACCTTGAGGATGCCCTGCTCGAGGTAGCTGTCGAGGTAGTTGCGGGCATCGTCGCGGGAGAAGCCGAAGGTCATCTGGGTGAGGTCGTTGGTGCCGAAGGAGATGAAGCTGACGTGTTTGGAGATGGGACCGGCGCAGACCGCGGCGCGAGGCAGCTCGATCATGGTGCCGATCTTGTACGGGATGGGCTCGCCGTGGCCGGCGAAGACCTCCGCGGCGGTGGCGTGGATCATCTCGGCGAGCACGCGCATCTCCTGCTCGGAGGCGACCAGCGGCACCATGATCTCGGGCACCGGCGCATGGCCTTCGGCAGCGACGACCAGGGCAGCGCGCAGGATGGCGCGGACCTGCATGTGGAGGATCTCGGGGTAGGTGAGCGAGAGGCGGCAGCCGCGATGGCCCATCATGGGGTTCACCTCGGTGAGCAGCTCGACTTGGCGGCGAACGCCCTCGAGCGTGAGGCACTGATCCCAGTTTTCATCACGCCGGGCGGTCGCCAGCTCCTCGTCAAGCTCGTCGGTGGAGGGCAGGAACTCGTGCAGCGGCGGGTCCAGCAGGCGGATGGTGACGGGCAGCGGGGCCATGGTGCGGAAGAGCTCTTCGAAGTCGCGCTGCTGCATCGGCAGCAGCACTTCGAGCGCCTGGATCCGCTCTTCGATCGTCTTGGCCAGGATCATGGTGCGCACGTGGCTGAGCCGGTCGGTGGCGAAGAACATGTGCTCGGTGCGGCAGAGACCGATGCCCACAGCTCCGGCGGCGCGGGCCGCGGTGGCGTCGGCTGGGGTGTCCGCGTTGGCGCGAACGGCGGTTTCGCTTTGAGCGAGCGCCCACTGCAGCAGCTGATCGAGCTCAGGATGGATCTGGCTGGCGGGCCGCATGGGCAGTTTGCCGGCGAAGACGCGGCCGGTGCTGCCGTCCAGCGAAAGCCAGTCGCCTTCGCGGAAGGTCTGGCTGCCGATCTGCGCGGTGCCGGCTTTGGAGTCGATGGTGATGGCCTTGGCGCCGGTGATGCAGCACTTGCCCATGCCGCGGGCCACCACGGCGGCGTGGCTGGTGGCGCCGCCGCGGGCGGTCAGGAAGCCCACCGAGGCGTCCATGCCGTGGATGTCGTCGGCCGTGGTCTCCTGCGTGAGCAGGATAACGGTCTCGCCTTCCGCGTGCATGGCGACGGCCCGGTTTGCGGAGAGCGCGATGACGCCGACCGCGGCCCCGGGTGAGGCGGGCAGGCCGGTGGCCAGCGGGGCGGGGGTGTCGGCGTTCAGATCGAGTTGCGGCGAGAGCATCTCGACCAGGCTGGCGGGCTTGACGCGGCGGATCGCTTCCTCGGGAGTGATGAGGCCTTCGCGCGCCATGTCGACCGCGATGCGGACGGAGGCGAGCGCGGCGCGTTTGGCGGCGCGAGTCTGCAGTAGGAAGAGCTTGCCGGCTTCCACCGTGAACTCGAAGTCCTGGGTGTCCTTATAGTGCTGTTCCAGCCGCTCGACCAGCTGAAGGAGCTCGAAGTAGACCTCGGGAAGCTGCTCCGAGAGCTCGGAGATGGCCATCGGGGTGCGGATGCCGGCGACGATATCCTCGCCCTGGGCGTTGGGCAGGTACTCGCCGAAGACGCCAAGCTCTCCCGTGGAGGGGTTGCGGGTAAAGCCGACGCCGGTGCCGCTGGTGAGGCCGCGATTGCCGAAGACCATCGTCTGGACTGTGACGGCGGTGCCCATGGTGTCGGGAATGTGGTTGAGCCGCCGGTAGAAGCAGGCGCGGTCGCTGCGCCACGAGCGGAAGACGGCCTCGATGGCCAGCGCCAGCTGCACAGCGGGATCCTGCGGGAACGGCTGGCCGGTGTGCTGCTCGATGACCGCTTTGAAGGATTCGATGATCAGGCACAGCTCGCGCTCGGTGAGCTCGCCGTGGATGCCCGCCGGCGACGCGGTGCGGACGTCTTCAGACGCCTCTTCAAAGGCGTGCTTGGGCACGTCCAGCACGACTGAGCCGAACATCTGCAGCAGGCGCCGGTAGGAGTCCAGCGCGAAGATCTCGGAGCCGCTCTTCTCGGCGAGGCCGCGCACGCAGGCATCATTCAGGCCCACGTTCAGCACGGTATCCATCATGCCGGGCATGGAGATGGGCGCGCCGGAGCGCACGCTGACCAGCAGCGGATCGCTGGCGTCGCCGAAGCGCTTGCCGATACTCGTTTCGAGCCAGTGAAGCGAGCGGGCGAGCTCGGGCTGCAGGTCCGGTGGCAGCGTGGCGTGCTCGAGGTAGAAGCGGCAGACGTCGGTCGTGACGGTGAAGCCCGGGGGCACGGGGACGGAGAGCATGGTCATCTCGGCGAGGCCGGCGCCCTTGCCGCCGAGAATGTCGCCCATGGACCCGTTGCCGTCAACTACATCGCTGCCAAACCTGTACACCTGTTTTGCAAGACCGCTCATGGAAGAACCTCGGAGGAGAAAGTGGAGTGCTCGGCACTCAGCGCCGCGGCGTTCGCGGTACAGGGAGGACTCTACCGATCAGGCTCGACGTACCACAAGGGTGCCCCGTCCGTTTCGGACGAGGGTGATGGCGGGCGCGCCGATGGTGGACTATAGTGCCGATGATGAGACAGTGGCCACGATGAGGGGATCAGCGTTGAACTCCAGGGCGAGCCAGGTAAAGCTGCTGGACGAGCTCGAACGCGCACTGCTGCGGCGTGACGTGCGCAGCGGCTTTGCGCTGCTCGACGAACACTTCAGCGAGCGCGCGACGCTGGACATGCGCACTCCTGAGGCCGTGCCAATGCTGCTGTGCGTGGCGCAGTGGACGGACCTCGGCTATCGCGACCTCGCGTTCCTCGACGGCATGATGAGCGGAGTGTCGCAGCTGGACAAGGCCCAGCTTGCAGTCGGCGATTTCCTGAAGTTGAGCCTCGTGGAGGCGTATCGATGCCTGGCGGCGGAGCAACTCGAGCTATCCATCGATCTGCTGGATCTCGTGCTGCGCGTGGGCCACGGGATGCTCGACGACTATCTACTCTTTCTGACGAACTTCTGGAAGGGTCGCGCGCATCGCAAGCGCGGCGACTACGAGCATGCGCTCTACCACATCAAGCAGGCGCGCGATGCGGGGGAGCGCGCCAAGGCGCCCAAGCTGGTGGCCGTGACCAAGATTCATGAGAGCTGGCTCGCGTTCCAGAGCGGCGAGCGGCCGTATGCGTTCCAGCTTCTGGATGAGGCGGAGGCCACGTTGCGGCCCACCGGCCATGCCTTGTCGCTGGGCAATATCGAGTCGGCGCGCGGGCGCTTCGTGCGCCGCTCGGGTGAGTACACGCGCGCGCTGAGCCATTTTGAAGCGGCCATCGCCATCTACTCGAAGAGCTATCCACAGCATCCCAACCTGGCCCGCGCGCTGGTGAACGCCGCCTACGTGAAGCGGCTGATCGCGCTGGACCTGCAGCCGAAGGGCGGCGACGGACACGCCAGTGGGGCCACGCATGCGCGCTCGCTGAAGCTGTCGCGCGAGGCGCTGGAACTGCTGGAGCAGGCAGGCAAGATATACGCGCTGCATCAGCATCAGGGCGGAACCGGTTCGGTGCTGGTGAATGCGGCGCATCTGCATCTTGAGAGCGGCGATATCGATGAAGCATCGAAGGAAGGGCAGCGCGCGTTCGACCTCGGCGAGTCGAAGCACGATCAGATCCTGATGGCGCGCGCCAAGATCGTGATGTCGGCCGTCGAGCTGGCGCGGTCGGAGGAGCAGCTGGGCGAGGATCCCGATGTGGCGCTGCATGCGGACCTCGCGGTGCGGCACGCCGAGCAGGCCATCGAGCTCGCGCTGCATACGCAGAACAAGCGGCTGCTGGCCGAGGCGTACATCGCCCGCGGAATGGCGGCAGCCGCTGAGTATTTTCAGGAATGGGACGTGGCCAAGGAGTATGCGGGCAAGGCGTCGGCGCTGCTGAGTCAGAACGATCGCGATCATCTCTACAAGGTGCTCGGCGATCTGAAGGGCAAGCTGCTGGGCGCGACGCGCGTCGAGGAGACGCTGCGGCTATGGTCGGATGGACAGCTCGGCAACAAGAGTTTCCAGCAGATTCAGGAGGAGTTTGCCGAGCTCGTCATCCCCAAAGTATGGCTGCAGAGCGGCAAGAACGTCACGCTGGTGTCGAAGCGGCTCAGCATCTCGCCCAAGAAGGTGAGGCGCATCCTGCGCAACACCAAACATGCATCGGAGTAGAGCGGTTGGGACTCTGGTCCGATTCGGACGGGCCATGCTTGCGGTGCGTCCAGGCGGCGCGTAGCTTCGGGATAGCAGCAGGCACGGCGATGACGCCAATCAGAGGAGACCGATATGCAAAGCCATTTGACTCAAGCCAGCACGAGAGATGCGTCGCCAGTTCGTCCCGGCGCGGATGCTGCCCAGGCCCGCGCGGCGGAGAGATCGAGCTTCGACAACGAACACGGCCCGCAGGCCAACGGCGGCTCGCCCTGCTCCTGCCCGGGCTGCTATCCTGACCCGATCTGGTAAGCTGCGCACGCCTCGCGGCAAGGTTGCCGCGGGGCCAGGCGGCAGGGCATGCACTGGCCCGGCCGCTTCAACGCTCATCGTCCCCTCCACGCAGCCTGTAGAATCGCTGATGCTTGTGTGGAGGGAACGTGGAACGATACCTTGACTCACCCGACCCGGCGCCGTCCGGGCGCAAACGGCGCGCGCTGCTGGTGGTCGCCGGAATTCTGCTGCTGGCGCTGATCGCCGCGCGGACCTCGTTGTCGGAGTGGGTAGATCTTCTCTGGTTTCAGTCGCTGGGCTATCGCCAGGTCTTCTGGAGGACTTTTAGCCTGGAGGCGACTGTCTTCGTCCTCTTCACCGTGTTGACCTTCGTGCTGCTGTACGCGGCGTTCTCCGCGATGCGGCGCATCCACGGCGACGATCTTCCCAGTGCGCACTCAATCGTCATCGCAGGGCAGCGGATGAGCCTTTCGGTAGCGCCCGCGCTGCGTTTCATCTCGCTGTGGGGTTCGGTGGTGCTGGCGCTGCTGGGCGGCCTCAGCATGATGGCGGAGTGGCAGACCCTGGCGCTGTTCTGGTACGCGCCGCATGCCGCCGGGGCGATCGTCGATCCCATCTTCGGCAAGCCGCTCAACTTCTTTCTGTTCACGCTGCCGGCCTGGCAGGTGCTGAACACCTGGCTGCTGACGCTGGCGCTTGCCACCTGCGCGGTGGCGGTGTTGTTCCTGGTGATCACCAGCGGCTCGCGGACGATCGAGAACCGGCGCATGAGCTTTGCGCCTTCGCCCTGGCGGGGGCTCTCGCTTACCGGCTCGTTCCTGCTGCTGGTCATCGCGTTGAACGTCTTCGTGGATCGCTACGAGCAGCTGCTCGAGCACCACACGCTCTTCGACGGGATCAACTACACGGACGCGCACGTCACGATCCACGGGCTCACGATCGTGGCCCTCGCGCTGGTGATCGGCGCGGTCATCGCCGCGGCGAACGCGGTGCGGGGCGGGGGTGGCGCAGCCTTGGTCGGCGCGGTCATCCCGGCGGGACTCTGCTACGTCTTGATGGGCCTGTTCAGCTGGTATGTCAGCACTTTCATCGTGAAGCCCAATCAGCTGGTGCGCGAGGAGCCGTTCATCGCGCACAACATCGAACTCACGCGCAAAGCGTACGGCCTGGACAAGTTCTCGCAGAGCGAGTTTCCCGCCGAGACCACGCTCGAGGCCACGGACAAGGAACACAACCAGCCGACGCTCGACAACATTCGCCTGTGGGACTGGCATGCGCTCCAGGATACGCTGCGCCAGGTGCAGGAGATTCGCACCTACTACGACTTCCCCGACATCGATATCGATCGCTACGTATTGAACGGCACCATGCGCGAAGTGATGCTGGCCGAGCGCGAGCTGAACGTGGACAAGCTGCCCGTCAGCAGCCACAACTGGATCAACGAGAAGCTTATCTACACGCACGGCTACGGCGTGACAATGAACCCGGTGAACGGCTTTACCTCTGAAGGTCTGCCTAACCTGCTGCTGAGCAACATGCCGGTGCAGAGCACGGTGCCGGGCCTCGAGGTGAAGCGGCCGGAGCTCTACTTCGGCGAGCTGACGGACACTGACGTCTACGTGAAGACGCGCCAGCAGGAGTTCGATTATCCGCAGGGGCAAAGCAATAACCTGACGTCGTATCAGGGCACGGGCGGCATCGCGCTGGGCGGCTTTCTGCGCCGCGTGCTGCTCGCGGCCGACCTCGGCGACCTCGGCACGCTGCCCTTCAGCGACGACGTGAACCCCGAGAGCCGGCTGCTGATGCGGCGCAACATCCGGGAGCGCGTGGCGAAGCTCGCGCCGTTCCTGGTCTTCGATCACGACCCCTACGTGGTGGTGGGCGACGATGGCCGGCTGTCGTGGATCATGGACGCGTTCACCGTCTCGGACAGCTATCCCTACTCCACCCACTATGCGCTGGGCGAGAACGAAGTGAACTACATGCGCAACAGCGTGAAGGTCGTCATCGACGCCTATAACGGCTCGACCACCTTCTACGTCTTCGATACCGAAGACCCCGTGCTGGGCGCGTATCGCGGCATCTTCCCGAGCCTCTTCAAGGATGCCTCCGCCATGCCTGCCGACCTGCGCCGCCACGTGCGCTACCCGGAGGCGCTCTTCAACCTGCAGTCGGAGGTGTACGGGCTCTACCACATGACGAACCCGGCGGTCTTCTTCAATCGCGAGGACCTCTGGACCGTGGCCACCGAAAACGGCACCGACTCCAACGGCCAGCAGACCGTGCAGATGATGCGGCCCAACTTCGTGCTGATGAAGCTGCCCGGCGGCACCGGCGAGGAGTTCGTTGAGATACTGCCGTTTACGCCCGCCAACCGCAACAACCTCATCGGTTGGATAGCCGGCCGCTGCGACGGCGCGAACTACGGCACGGCCGTCGTGTACGACTTTCCCAAGACGAGGCTGATCGACGGGCCGCAGCAGATTGAGGCGCGCATCGACCAGAACGCGCAGCTCTCGGGACAGCTGACGTTGTGGAACCAGCAGGGCTCGCACGTGGTGCGCGGCAGCCTGCTCGTGATTCCCTCGGGCAAGGCGTTGCTGTACGCGGAGCCGATCTACCTGCAGGCGCAGCAGAGCCCCATGCCGGAGCTGCGGCTGGTGGTGCTGGCGCTGCAGGACAAGCTGGCCTACGGCACGACCTTCCAGGCGGCGCTCGCCTCGCTCTTCGGCGGCGTGCCGTCGTCGCTCACCGGGAGCGAGGCTCAGCAAGCCGGGCCGGCTCCGAATCAGACGTCGCCACAGTCCCCGGCAGCCACGGCGGGCGCGGTGCAGCCCGCGACCGACCTCAACGGCTTGATCGCCGAGGCCAACCGCGACTTCGAGGACTACCAGAGGCTCACGGCGGCCGGCCGGCTGGCCGAGGCCGGCCAGAAGCTCGACCAGCTGAAAGGAGTGCTGGCCAGGCTCAGCGCGCACAAATAGCTGTGGCGCAATCTCGAAGCGCCGGCCGGCATCAAACGACGGGCACTATCTCTCACTGTCCAAGGAGCTCCATGGCTGAAGCAGTCATTGTCGCAACCGCTCGAACCCCCATCGGCAAAGCCTTTCGTGGTTCGTTTAACGATACCCAGGGCCAGGCGCTGGCCGGCTCGGCGATCCGCGAAGCCGTGCGCCGCGCGGGCATCGATCCCGCGCAGGTAGAGGATGTGGTCATGGGTTGCGCCCTGCAGCAGGGCTCGACCGGCTTCAACGTCGCGCGCCAGGCAGCGCTCTGGGCGGGCCTGCCGGAGAGCGTGCCCGGCATGACCGTCGACCGGCAGTGCGGCTCCGGGCTGATGGCAATCGCGACCGTGGCCAAGGGCATCCTGAATGGCGAGCTGACGACCGCGGTCGCGGGTGGCGTGGAGTCAATCTCGCTGGTGCAGAACGAGCACATGAACTCCTATCGCGCCAGCGACCCCAGGCTGATCGCGCGCGACCCGGCGCTCTACATGGCCATGATCGAGACGGCCGAGATCGTCGCCGGCCGCTACGGCATTAGCCGTCAGGCGCAGGACGAGTACGCGCTGCAGTCGCAGCAGCGAACCGCGGAGGCGCAGGCCGCGGGGCGCTTTGATGCCGAGTTGATGCCGGTGACGACGACGATGAACGTCACGGACAAACAGACCGGCCAGACCACCGCGCGCGAGGTGACGATCAGCCGCGACGAGGGCAACCGCCCGCAGACCACGCTCGAGGACCTGGCAAAGCTGAAGCCGGTGTTCGCCAACGGGCAGAAGGTGGCCAGGGGCGAGTACATCACGGCCGGCAACGCGTCGCAGCTCTCCGATGGCGCCTCCGCGCTGGTGCTGATGGATCGCGCCGAGGCGGAGCGCCGCGGGCTGAAGCCGCTGGGCGCCTATCGCGGGCTGGCTGTCGCGGGATGCGCGCCGGACGAGATGGGCATCGGCCCGGTCTTCGCCGTGCCCCCGCTGCTCGCAAAGCACGGACTCACCATGGCCGACATCGATCTCTGGGAGTTGAACGAGGCCTTCGCCTGCCAGGTGATCTACTGCCGCGACAAGCTCGGCATCCCCAACGAGAAGTTGAACGTCTCGGGCGGCGCGATCTCGATCGGCCATCCCTACGGCATGTCCGGCGCGCGCATGACGGCGCACATCCTGCATGAAGGGCAGCGCCGCGGCGCACGCTGGGGCGTGGTGACCATGTGCATGGGCGGAGGCATGGGTGGGGCAGGGCTGTTTGAAATCTTCTAGGCAAACTACAAACCCACCATTTACAAACCAGCGAGCAGCCGCGCGCGCCGCGAGCAAGGACGCCTCATGACCTTCGACGATCTCTTCGCTTTGACGCCCGATGGCCCCGGCCGGTGGACCGCTCCCGGCGCTCCGCCCACCGACGAGCGCATCGTCTTCGGCGGCCTGGTCGTTGGCCAGGCCATCGTGGCCGCGTCCATGGAGGCCCGCCGCTGCCACTCGCTGCATGCCTTCTTCATCGGCATGGGCGAGAAGCAGCGGCTCTTCGAGATCAGCGTGGAGCACACCCGCGACGGCGGCAGCTTCGACACCCGGCACATCCAGATCCGGCAGGGTGAGCGCCTGCTGTTGGCCGGCTTGAGCTCGCACCACCAGGGCAACGACGGCCCGCAGCATGAGATCGCCATGCCCGACGTGCCTCCGCCGGATAGCGTGGAGGACTACACCCTGCTGCGCGCGCGGCAAAGTGAGCAGACCGGCAAGCCGATGAAGCACTACCTCGCCGACCGCATGCTGGAGGTGCGGCGTCTTGACGCTGTGCCCGCGGCCAGCGGCGATGGCGCCCTGGCGCACCCCTTCTGGACGCGCTCCCGCCAGCCCATTCGCGGTGACAACCGGATTCACCAGGCGGCCATCGGCTTCGCGTCGGACCTGCGGCTCGTCCCGGCGGGCTTGCAGAACCATCCGCGCACCGAGCTGCAAACCGCGAGCCTGGATCACAGCATCTGGTTTCATCGCGAGGCTGCCGCCGACGAGTGGATGCTGCAGGTCATGCATTCGCCGGTCGCCCGCGACGGCCGCGGCCTCTCCCTCGGTTCCATATTCAACCAGCGCGGCGAGCTGGTCGCCAGCGTCGCGCAGGAGTTCCTGGCCCGCGCCGCCAGGCCGCAGACCTAGTTCGCCTCCGCCCGCTGCACCTTGTCGATCACCAGCACCTCCGCCGGCGCCTTCACGCGTTCCAGCTTCAGCCCGATCTGATCCGGGAGCGCCGTAAACAAGCCCGGGGGAGCGTCCGCCGTCGGTGTCTCATCGACACTCCACTGCACCTTGAAGTCGAAGCGTCCCTTGAGTCCGGTCTGATCGATCACCGGCCGGTCCACATGAAATTGCAGGATCAGCGCCAGGTCCGCCATGGACGCATTCTTCAGGTCCTCCACGTGGCGGCCGTTGCTGGTTCCGTTCTGCTGGTCCAGCCACCCGTCCGGGTCACTCTGGTTGGCGATCATCCTGGGGCCGCCCTTGGCCACCGTCAACGCGAAGACCGGCATCTGCCGCTGCTCGCGATGCAGCTGCAAGCCGAACCGCTCCGCCAGGATCTTCCGCATCATCCCCTGGAGCTGTCTCCAACTCGGCACACCGTCCGCATCCGGCACGCCGTCCACATCCCAGCGCACCGTCTTCGCCCACTCCGGTTCGCCCGCAAGCTGGCTGCTCTGCACCCCGTACCCCAGCAGCAGGAACTGTTCCAGCGTGGTGTCGAGCAGGAGCACGCGCCGACCCTGCAGGCGAATATGCTGGCCGTTTGTGTCGTCTGGATTGCTCGGCTTTACCGTCGCGACCTCCCAGTCCGGGTCTGCGTCCCTGGCCATCGGCCTGGCGGCTTCCCCCTTGGGCTCGGCCTGCCCGTCAGCACTTTTTCCCGCCGGCGCGCACTGCGCCGCGGATGCCAGAGCCAGGGCGATCCAGAGGAAGCGTCTGAACGGAGCCCGCTTTCTGTTCGCAGCAGCAGATTGGCAGCGGCTGCTGGCTAAATGGGTGCGCACCGCTGGAAGCTTCGTCGGCATGCATACCAGACGTACCTCGACTGCTTCTGGTAAGGGGACGGCGCCGCAAAATCGTCGGTTCGCCCCAGAAAACGCTGTCAAGCCCCCTCCGAGTGTAACTTGCTGACCCTGAAGCAGATAAAGTTGTCATACCTGCCCCACTCAATCTTCTACAATTAAGGCAGCAGCTTCCGCCGCAGGCAGCTTCATCCGCGCAGACCTCACAGACCAGGTCCAGACCTAAGCCTTTTATTTTGAATACTCTGGATACTTGGAGGGGGGAGGGGGATAGTCTTCCGCTTGCGGTATGCGGACAAGAAGAAGAGCGCCTTGTGGGCGCCCTTTCGACTGTGAAGTAGAGGTTAGTAGTTTGGGTAGCCGTAAGGCCCGTACGGCCCCGGATACCGGTAGTAAGGATTCGGATAGCCCGGCGCGACATACACGGGGCGCCGCTGCATCCGCGGATCGGCTCCGGCCGGTACACCGTACGCCAGCCGCTGCATCTCCTGCTCCGAGACCGTGGTTACGGGGGTATCCTGCGCCGTGTGGAAGGTCAGCATCGCCTCCGCCGGGATGAACACCTGGCCGTTGCCCGAGGCTGCCGACGAGCCCAGACCCAGCGCCGCGCCGATGCCGCCGCCCACCGCGGCGCCGACTCCGCCGCCCGCCAGCGCGCCGATTACCGCGCCGCCGGCGCCAAAGCCCGCCGTCTTGTTGATGGTTTCGATCGTCTTGTCGCCGCCATGGTGATCCCAGACATCGGAGACCAGCGGGTACGTCTTGCCGCCCAGCACCACCGAGGTGAGCTCGATCTGCATCTCGCCCCGGCCCTTCAGCGCGCCCGAGCTCTTGGCGTCGATCACCTTGCCCAGCACGGTTGCGCCGCGCGGAATTGCCACCAGGTTCCCGGCGACGACGTCGTTCGCCACGATGCCGTCAAAGGTCGTTCCAGGTGTTGTGCGATTGCTGGAGAGAGGCCGGTTGATGCGCACCCGGATCATGGTCCCGGTTGGAACCACCACGTTCTCGCCGCCTTCCTGCCCGCCGGCAACCGGCGCCGCCTGCGCATAGGGCGCCGGCTGCTGTCCATACGGAGCCTGGCCATACGGCGCCTGTTGCCCGTAAGGAGCCTGCTGGCCATACGGAGCCTGGCCGTAAGGAGCTTGGCCGTAGGGCGCAGACTGAGCGTAGGGGGCGTTCTGACCATACGGAGCCGCCCCGTTCTGCGGGTACTGCTGCGGATAGCTGGGGTAGAGAGGCCGGCGCCCGTAAGGCCCATAGGGCGACGAACCAGACTGCTGTTGAGCCTGGGGGTCACCGGTCTGGCCCGGCGTCTGACCGTACGGAGCCTGACCATAAGGCGCCTGCCCATAAGGCGCCTGCCCGTATGGCGCCTGCCCATACGGAGCCTGGCCGTACGGGGCCTGACCCTGCTGCAGCGGAGCCTGCTGGCCTGGCTGAGCGCTTGGCGCCTGCCCCGGTGCGCCCTGCGGCTGGCCGGGCTGCTGCTGCGCCATCTGTTGATCGAGCTGCTGGTCCGCATCTGGATTGTTCCGCTGTGCGGTCTCAGCCGGCGCTGTACCCGGCAGCGGCCGCTGCCCATCTGTCTGCGCGGGAGCCTGCGAGACCACCTGCCCGTCCGCCGGCGCGTATGTGCCATCCGACTGCAGCACAAGCGGCGCCGCGCTTCCATCGCCCGCAGCCGGGCTGGTGCCGCCATCGGTGGTTGCAGCCGCCGTTCCCAGGCGAAGTTCGTCCACTACCTTCTTCACGCCGTCCGCATTGGCGGCGAGCGTCTCGGCTTTGCTTCGCGCCGGTTCGTCATGGACCGATCCGGTCAAGGTCACCGTGCCATAGACCGTCTTCGATGTGATCGCATCACTTGCAAGTTCAGGAGCCGCCGCCAGCGCCCGCAGAACGTTCGCCTCCACCTGCGCATCGGGCAACATGTTCTGCGCGACCGCCAGCCCCCCGGCCGCAATCATCCCTGCGAGCAAAAACACCTGGCGCGTTACCTTCAGCGCCTCGTCGTTCCAATTCGTTCCATTCCGCATTGCAGCCTCCAGTTTCGCCCCGGTCGGAGGTGCATTCGCGCACCGACTACCGGTACTCATGCAGACGTGTTTTTCACGGAAAAGTTACGGTGCGGCGAGCTGGCCCCCGGCTCAGCCGTCCCATTGACCCCGAGGTACGACCCGATTTATAGTTGTTTTGCGGGGTGGAGCAGCCCGGTAGCTCGTTGGGCTCATAACCCAAAGGTCGTAGGTTCAAATCCTACCCCCGCAACCAAAGAATCAATAACTTACAGACGCCGATTTCCCAAACAAGACCCCATTATCCCCCAATCGGAAATGGCTCCTCCTAATCAGTCCTTCTTCATTGAAGGACTGTGGTGTTTAAGTCCCCCTTTCTCACGTCCAGCGTTTCGCCAAACACCAGCCCTACGACTTGGCTGTTGGCTTTCCGCTTCGAGTCTGTCATCGCCCTTCCATAGACATTCATCGTCGTCTGGATAGAGGCATGACGCATCAACTCCTGCTGCACCTTCATCGGAGCGCCGGTCTCATCGAGCCATGAGCGATAGGTGTGGCGGAACGTATGCCAACCGATCCCTTCCGGCAGGCCGATGATGTCGGCGACCCTGCGAAGCTGGCGCTTCTTGAGGCTCTCCTGGTGATACGGCTTTCCAGTCTGTGGGTTGGCGAAGACCCAATCCCCATCCTTGGAATAGGTGCTGAAGCTCCGCCACCGAAGCAGCAGTTCTTCTAGACGCGGGTCGAGCGGAACATAGTCCTTCGAGTATTCCGTCTTCGCCGCGTCGATCCGTCCACCGACAGAGCTGCGCTGAACCATGAAGGTGTGCGCTTCGAAATCGAAGTCACCCCATTGCAGGCCCAGAATTTCGCTGATGCGAAGTCCCGTACACTGCGCCACCATCACCATCGTGCGGTAGGGCTCCGCGAGATGCTTGAGCATCTCGAAGAACTGAGCCACTTCGAGGATCTGGGGCCGCTTCAGTCGCTTGCTTGCATTCTTGACGCGTACCAGCGTGACGGGGTTCTTGCCAATTTCAATGACTTCCCATCGCTCCGCACACTTCAAGACCAGATGCATCAGGCTCCGTATATGAACCTTCGACTTGGGAGCAAGCGGCAGATCACGCAGCCACAGCTCCATCGCCATCGGTTTCATCTTGTTTACGGGTTGTTCGTTCCAGCGCGGTCGAATGTGTTTCCGAATGTTCGACAGATGCGAACTCCGGGTGGAGTATCGCTCTGGCAACTCATGCTCGATGTATTTATCGAGCAGAGCCCCGAACGTCGGAGCTTCCATTTCCGCGCGTGGAGCTTCCTCGTTGAGCTGCATCAGAATTGCTTGCGTTGCCTTACGTGCTTCGGCCTCGGTCCGATACAAAGCTTGTTCCCCAAGGATCATGCTCCGCCGTACCCGCTTGCCTTCCGGGTTGGTCTCGTAATAACGAAACTCCCACACGTCAGAACCTCGCTCGCGCTTCCGTAGCCGCAGACTGCCATATTGAAACCGTGTCCGAACAAACATGGATTACCTCCTGTTAGTTGCGGGCACGAGTGGTACTTAAAGCGTACCGCTCGGCAGTGTCGGAGTCGAGTGTGGAAACGAAGCCATCATTCCGGCCCTCAAGGTCTGAACGGTGAAATCGCCAGAGCTTGCCGACACGGTACCCGATGACGCGACCGTGTCGGGCCAGACGTTGAAGGGTCTTGGGGTGAATGCGAAGGATAGCGGCGGCTTGATCGCTATCCAGGAACGGCTCCGTTGAAAACTTGAAATCGGACATGGCTCGTACGCCTCCTGAACACACGATCAAACTGTGCAGAAGATTTGTCCAGATGCTCACGAAGCCCTTTGGGAAGAGGTCTTTCGGACTCTGAGGCCTTTATTGTCGTTACAGTGTCTTCTAAGGAATTCTTGGGAACGCTTGGGACTCGATTCGCCTGTGGAAAACTGGCTAAAAATAGTTTAGAAGCAGGGCTGATCGTACTGAGTTAGGCATAGAAGCGATAGCTAGCTGATGGATACAACGCTGGAAACCAGCGCTCGACAACTGGCAGCGGGAATCCGAGTCGCAGACGCGCCACATGACTTGGGGAAACGAGCAGCCCCGCATCCAGCAGCTTCGATACGACCGTCCGCGCCATCCGCTCCTTGTACCCCGTAAGCGAGGGAGCCAGCCCGCGCTCAAACTCACCGGCAAGGAGAGCCTCACGCAGTAGTGGGAAGCTGCCCTTGGGAAGACGACCCGCGCGCGTCTCGTCTTCGACGTAGATTTCCATGCGACGGAGCAACTCAGAAGGCTGAAGGATCGTGCTCATATACGAAACCTGATCGTTCGAGACACGCAAGAAGAATTCGCAAAAGCTATCAAGAGCCGCCTGCGAAAGATTCCCCCGACCATCCAAGTCGCCACGACGTGAAGCATCCGCAGCCATCAGCAAGGATTTGTAATCACCTACATTCCGCGCAAGACCCCGCGCCACAGACCAGAGGCTATTGCCAACTCCGAGGCGACGCAACAGAGCGTGCGACATCAATCGCGCCACGCGACCGTTGCCGTCGTAGAAAGGATGTATCCAGAGGAAGCGATGATGTGCAGCCGCTACGGCGGTCACCTGTCGCACCTTGGATAAACTCTGTGGGCTGTAGACCTGCTCGAAACGCTTAAGAAACCCAGGGAGCGCGGCAGCCGGTGGCGGCAGGTGCAGACCGACAACGACTTCCCCGTCGCGTAGCGCCCCAGACGTAAGCAGTATGCGGCGCTTTGTCTCGGGATCTTCGACCCATAGCAGCTCATCCGGCAGACGACGGCAGAACTCGCGGTGCAGCCAGATGGCGTATGCCGATGAAGCCGGAAAGTCTTTCGGGTCGTCGCCTTCGTCGATTGCCTTCTGGACTTCGATGTGCGCGACCGCTTCGAGCTGCAAGGCTCTTTTGCGAGGTTCAGTTGAGTAGTCTTTATGCAATGCGCGGTCAATGTCACGCGGATGCGTATCGTGACCCTCTATGAGGTTTGAGTAGTAGCAGTTCATCGAACGGACAAGGTTGCCGACTGACTCAGTAACGATGGGATGAATCTGACCTGCAAGTGCATTGGCGCTGGAGATGAGGTCGAAAGCAATATCTTCCAGTGCTCTGCCTCCGTCCGATGGAAGCATAGGCTCCATCCAGGAAGGTGTCGGCATAGGCGCTCTTTTTGCCGGTTTCATATCTATCACAAAGTATACACATGTAACCATTTAGATGAGACATCGTGGATTATATTGCCGGTATCAGTGCCGGTTGGCTGGAGCAAATTCCGCGCATGACTGGGGGCTAAAATCCCAATCCTATACCTTGCTCAAACCCCATATCGCGCGGAGGCTTGAGCGTTTCGGTGACCTGTTTCGGGTTCATTTCTGCACTGTGCTCAAGCGGCTGCTTCGTCTGTGAAATCTCGTTTGCAAGCTCTATCGCAGACGGACGTGCCATCGAGACACCCAACGATTGACCGAGGCGTTCTACATCTGAAGTGACGATTGCAATCCCCTCACGGCCACGCGACGCAGCGACGTAAAACAGCTCCTGCTTCATAACGTCAGCGGAGATGATGACCTGATCGACTGTCTTACCTTGGCTGCGATGCGCCGTGACGGCGTAACCATGCGTGAACTCGCGATAGTTCGCCGGCACGCTCCGCCCATCTTCCAGATTGATAATCCCTCGCTCGACACTCCGCACGGTCGTTAGCTCACCGTTTGTTGCCCGGAACCCCGGCTCTTTGCGATTGCCCATCATCAGCAGCTTATCCCCGGCAGCAATTTCAATCTCCGTGCGCTCATGCACGGAAAACGATCTTGCCTGTGTGAGACTGACGGACTTCTCTTCACCACGCTCGTTCATCGTGTGGATGCTGGCACCCGAAACGCCAGTGACAGTCAACGCCTCATGCTTCTCTATACCGCGTGAGGCACGATGAAACACTAGCACCTGATCGGGTTGATAGTTGGAGATGTCCTTCTTCTGCGCTTCCGTCCACTGCAACGGAATATGTCGCTGGAGAGTTTCACCATCACCCAATACAGACCTCTGCTTCAGATCTTCGCGGATCGCCTGCGTGACGCGCCCAATCTCTTCATGCGTGGGCGCAACGACGAGCACCTTGCGACTAGGCTCTGCCGTCACCTCTCGATATACTTCGGCCACTGCCTTCGCTCGCTCCGTGTAGGGCACCTCACGGAGGGCTCCCAAGTCTTGGAGCTTGGCAAAACCTTGATCGGGCGATTGCCGGAAGGTTTCAATGGCCTCTCGATACTCAGGGTTCGATTGGCGCTGGATGCCGGTCAAGGAAACGCTTGTCATCCGCGACTCGCGCTCCAGGATTCGCAAAGCGTCAGAAGACTCCACACTCTGTATCTGGCGCGTGTCCCCAGAGAACAGAATCCGCGCATCCTCGCGGCGGGCCAGATCGAGCAGCCCTTCCATTTGCCGCCCTGAGACCATGCCTGCCTCGTCCACGATAAGCACATTTCCCCGAAGACGCTCCTGTGCGGTCTGGTCCTCCAGCAAACGAGAGATCGTCATCGACGAACCAAAGCCAACTTTCTGTAGTTCCTCGACAGCGCTCCGCGTTGGAGCTACAGCCAAAACCTCATGCCCCGCCGCGTGCAAACCGCGATCAATCTCCTGCAGCGTAGCGGTCTTCCCGGTCCCTGCCGCACCGCGCAGATTGACTGCAAAATCTTGGGACGCAAGTATCGTCTCTACGGCGTGACGTTGTTCTAACCGGAGACTCGCCTTCGGCTCAAAGTGATCGTTGCCACCCAGAGCCGGGTAACGATGGATGCCGTGATCGACGACCGCCACCATGCTCCGCTCGCGTTCAAGACTTGCTTGGGTCGCTACATTGCCGCCGACCTGAAGGAGTTTGCTCTGAGCTACTTCAAACTCGTAGCTTCCGCGCAACTCCGCGAGATCGAGCTTGCCTCTGCCATGACGCAGGGCCTCCGTCATCAATTCGTGATCCTTGGAGACAGTCTTCCGCTCGAACAGGTGCTCTTCCGCATGTTGCAGAGATTGGACGGCTGGAGCTATCTCAGGAATGAATGTTTGACTACGCCCGATAGACTGCTCACGAAGCTCAAGCAGGTTTCTGTGCTCCAGTGGGGAGATTCGCTCTAGCTGTAAGCGATGAACCTCAGCTGAACTAATCTCATGCAATTTGTCCGGGCGGGATTGCCGCACCAAGACGGCGACCTCGTTATCCGTTGGTTTCCGCCCATGCTCCGCTGCAAACTGCCGAATGGACTCGTCCCGTTGGTCGCTGCGCTGTGAGTACCGCTCCAGTACGTCTCTTGAAATGCCTTTGATCTCGAATCCGTTATCAACTCCCTTTGCGTTCCGCTGACTCTCTATCTCGTATCCCAGCCCGCGCACCTTCCGTGCCAGCTCATTCCGATAGACCTCAGTAATGTAGGCACGGCGCTCATACATTCCCGAGGCCTGGAGTGCCTTCCATCGGCCCTCCACTCCGTCATAACTCAGGTTCGCGGCGACCGCGTGCGTATGGAGTTGCGGATCAAGCTGACGGCTGCTGTCGTGTGTGTACGCCGCGACGACTAGATTTCCCGTCTGACGATCATGGTTCGCGCCATCCAAACGCACTCTTGCACCCGCATACCGCTCCGCTTCCTGCAACGCCACAGCGACGGCGTGGCGATGCGCTTCTAGCAGCCTGTCGTCTCCGCCCACCAAAGCCTGTACCGAGACAGACTTCGGGGCCGAAAAGGTCAGGTCGTATAGAGATCGCGCCTTGCTCTCCACCTCTCCATCAGTTGCAAGCCGGTCCGCACTGTGGCGCGGACGCAGAAACTCGCTCGTCTCAGGATGCAGCCCCTCACGGACGGCTTCGAACTGCTGGTGCGTGACCGCGCCATTCAGCCCTAGCAATTCCGCTCCCCGACCATGCCACTCACCCTGCACTGTGCGATTTTGATCGAAGTAGTCGCTGTGCTCCAGATGCTTTTGTGCATAGCCAGCGCCGCCGGTCATCGCCCGAATCGTCAACATAGAGCGACGCTACGGCTGTTCGAAATTGGAATGCAAGCTCTGTGCAACCTCCGCGCAGGTCCTCGCTGCGAGCCTGACAGATTTCTGAGTGCCCACTCGTCCTGCCGCTATTCAAGGTTCGGACTGTAACCTTGAATAGCCCGAACCCTTATTGAGGGTTCGCACCCCGGATACGTGGCAGGGTAAAACGGCTCTACCAGGCTGACTCCAAGTAGACATTCATCAAGCGCGGCGAATATGCCTTTTCAAATGAGTGCGTTGCGACTTATTCCTGTGAGGAATAACGAAGTGCGCAATAGTCATTGGACAGAATTCCAACGTTCGATGAAGCTAGAGATGAGGGATTTGCACGAATAGGCCTTCCCATCACGGGAGATTTGCTATGGACTTCGGAAAGAAACCACCCGCTCGGGTCTCGGCAACCAGTGATCCACGTTTTGAGCCGCTGATCGACACAGAACAAGCCGCAGCGCTTCTGAGGATTCACCCCAAAACCCTGCAGCGCATGGCGCGACGGGGTGAAGTCAGAGGCTACCAGCTTGGCAAACTCTGGCGGTTCCGTGTCTCCGATCTCGTCGAGTCTGTGTCGGTCGAAGTCGCGTCCTAGACTTCCGGGCGATTGGGCTGACCGTTCATTGATGGTTTGGGCGCGAAGGAATTGACCTGCAAGCTGACGAACCCAACAGCATAAATGCTGATGACTTCTTGAGGCATAGAGCATCCGAGGCAACTCCCGGCATAGCCTGTCAGGGTGACGGGCCTTTTGATGACGCATGTCAGGCCAGGGGAGTTGTCTCGGCACTGCCGAGACAATCACGCTGCACCATCTTTTGCCAGCAGTCGCTTATCCTGTAGGGAGACCCGCAGAAAAGGTATCTCCAGAATGTTCGAACAGGCTTTTAAGAAGATCGACGACATCCTCCGCAAGGACGCAGGTGTTTCGTCTGAACTCGATTACATTGAGCAGACCTCTTGGCTGCTTTTCCTCAAATACCTTGACGCCCTCGAACAAGACCGGGCGCAGATCGCCGAACTGCATGGCCAGCCTCATACGTTCTTGCTAGAGAAGCCATACCGCTGGCACTCATGGGCTACGCCGCTTACCGCCAGCGGCGGCCTTGACCACAACCGCGCCCTCATCGGAGATGACCTCCGCGACTTCGTTGACCAGAAACTCTTCCCCTATTTAAAGGGTTTCAAACAGCGGGCGGACCGTCCCGACACCATCGAGTACAAGATTGGTGAGATCTTCGGCGAACTCAAAAACAAGTTCCAGTCCGGCTACAACCTCCGCGAAGTCATCGAGCTGGTCGATACCCTCCGCTTCAACTCGCAGACTGAGAAGCATGAACTCTCCGACCTCTATGAGGCCAAGATTCGCTCAATGGGGAACGCCGGACGGAACGGCGGCGAGTATTACACTCCGCGCCCGCTCATCCGCGCCATGCTCGCCGTCGTCAAGCCGCGAATCGGCGAGACGATCTACGACGGGGCCCTCGGCTCCGCAGGCTTCCTTTGCGAGTCATTCGAGCGGCTCAATCAGGAGGCAAAGAACGTCGCCAACCGCAAAAAGCTCCAGACCAACACTTTTTACGGCCAGGAGAAGAAGCCCCTTGCCTATGTAATCGGGTTGATGAACATGATCCTCCACGGTATCGAGGCTCCCAACATCATCCATACCAACACGCTGGAGCTAAACAACAACGACATCCAGGAGAAGGATCGGCACGATGTGATCCTAGCGAACCCGCCTTTTGGAGGTCGTGAGCGCACCGAAGTTCAGCAGAACTTCCCCATCAAGACATCTGAAACGGCGTTTCTCTTCCTTCAGCACTTCATCCGTAAGCTCCGTGCCGGTGGACGCGCTGGCATCGTTATCAAGAACACGTTCCTCTCAAACACGGATAATGCGAGTGTCTCGCTCCGCAAGCTCCTCCTGGAGTCGTGTGACCTGCACACAATCCTCGACTGCCCCGGCGGTACCTTCCAGGGCGCAGGTGTGAAGACAGTCGTGCTGTTCTTCACCAAAGGCTCTGCAACGCGCAAGGTTTGGTTCTATCAACTGAACCCTGGCCGCAATCTCGGCAAAACAAATCCGCTAAACGATGCCGACCTCGCCGACTTCATAACTCAGCAGGCGACATTTGCCGATTCCCCACAGTCTTGGTCGATTGACGTAAGCGGCATCGACCAAAAGACCTTCGACCTCTCCGTCAAGAACCCGAACGGCAACGATGAGATCGTCCATCGCTCCCCGCAGGAGATACTGGACGAGATCGCCGCCCTCGACCTCGAAAGCGCCGAAATCCTCCAGGGCATTCGAGGTCTGCTATGAGCAAACTCAAGAAGCCAGTTCCGCTATATGAGGATATCCGTGCGCTGGTCCTGTCGGCGCGTCAGACCATCGCCCGTGGCGTTGACCTGCTGCAGGTTCATACCAACTACGAGATTGGTCGCCGGATCGTAAATCAAGAGCAGCATGGCCAGGATCGTGCAGAATACGGCAAGGAGCTTCTGGCTGACCTGTCCACACGACTAACCGGCGAGTTTGGTAATGGCTTTTCGGTCAGCAATCTCAGATACATGCGTCAGTTCTATCTCGCGTATCCGGAACGCATGGCCCTAATTCGCCAGACAGTGTCTGGCGAATTGGGGAGCGAGTCGATTCACCAGACACTGTCTGGTGAATTCATGAAGCCGTTGATTGTCCAGACGCTGTCTGGAGAATCGCTCAATACCGGCACTCAACCGCAGCCCGCCTTTACACTGAGCTGGTCGCATTACGTCTTCCTGATGGGTCTGAAAGAGGCCGAGCGCAGCTTCTATGAGATTGAGGCCGCCCAGCAGGGATGGACGCTGCGGGAGTTGAAGCGCCAGTTCAATGCCGGTCTCTATGAGCGCCTTGCTCTGAGCCGGGACAAGAATTCGATCCGGGAGCTTGCACGCAAGGGCCAACACGTCGCGAAGCCGCATGACTTGCTCAAAGAGCCATACGTTCTGGAGTTCCTTGGTCTACAGGAAAAGGCTAGCTACTCTGAGTCCGAGCTGGAATCGGCCATCGTTACCCACATCGAAAACTTCCTGCTGGAGCTGGGCAAAGGCTTCCTCTTTGAGGCTCGGCAGAAGCGGTTCACCTTTGATGAGGAGCACTTCTTCGTAGACCTTGTGCTCTATAACCGGCTCCTGCGCTGCTATGTACTCATCGACCTCAAGATCGGCAAGCTGACCCATCAGGACCTCGGCCAGATGCAGATGTATGTCAACTACTTTGACCGCTTCGTGAAGACAGAAGCGGAGAACCACACCATCGGCATCGTCCTCTGCAAGAAGAAGAACACCGCCTTGGTCGACATCACCCTGCCGAAAGACGCGAACATCCACGCTCGCGAGTATCAGCTCTACCTGCCCAGCAAAGAAGAGTTGCAGCAAAAGCTGGAAGAATGGATTGGGGAGCAAAATGCATAAACGCCCAAACCCTAGAGCGGAAATGTCAGTTACCCAATGCACCGATGCGGCAGACTGGCAAACGAAGTCACTCGGTGAAGTTTGTTCACTAATTAGTCGTGGCATATCCCCTAAATACCTTGCTGAAGGCGGAATCCGTGTTCTGAATCAAAGGTGCATTCGAGATCACGAGATCGAGTGGTCCATCTCCCGCCGCCATGATGACAAAGAAAAGCGAGTAGCCTTGGATCGCTTCCTTCAATTCGGCGATGGCCTCATCAACTCCACTGGAACCGGAACACTTGGACGAGTTGCCCAGGTCAGTGGCGCGATTGGCGAGCCAACGACTGTCGACTCTCACATCACAATCGTTCGACCGAAACCGGGAATGTTTCACCCTGAATTCTTCGGGTACATGTTGATCGACATTGAAGATCAGCTCAAAAATAGCGGAGAAGGATGTGGAGGACAAACAGAACTTGCTCGCAATATCATTGCAGACAAAATGATGGTTCGCTTTCCTTCCAGCATTACAGAACAAAAGCGCATCGCTACCACACTCCGGGAAGCCTTCGATGGAATCGCTGATACAGAGGAACGCATCAAGAGCAATTTGCTGAATGCACGTGGCCTCTTTGAGGCCACGTTAGAGCTCCGGTTTAGGAGCGGAGGTGAGGGATGGGAGACGAAAACACTATCAGATCTCTGCGATTTCAAACATGGCTTTGCATTTAGAAGTGAGTATTTTGCTGCCGAAGGGCAACATGTACTGCTTACTCCCGGAAACTTTTATGAACACGGCGGATATCGAGATCGCGGCGAGAAACAAAAATACTATCAAGGCGATTTTCCGAAAGAGTTTCTGTTGAATGCGGGCGACCTGTTAGTCGCAATGACGGAACAGGCTGCCGGACTTTTGGGCAGTCCACTTATCGTTCCGAAATCAGGCGCATTCCTACATAATCAGCGACTGGGATTAGTGAAGAGTCGGCCTGGTATCCCTTGGCTCAATAGCTTCTTCTTTTATGTATTCAATACAAAGGCCTTCAGGAAGGCTGTACACGATAGCGCATCTGGCGTGAAAGTTCGCCACACCTCCCCTACCAAGCTAGGGGAAGTATCTATATCGTTCCCCATTTCTCTCGCTGAACAGCAGACCATGGTAAACGAGATGGAGGAAATATATTCAGACACGGTGAGGCTAGAGGCACTCTACGGCAAGAAGCTGCTGATGCTGCGAGAACTCAAGAAGTCCCTCCTACACAGAGCATTTTCCGGTCAATTGCTAAAGCAACAACACTCGCAGGCCATCGTTATCCCGTTCCCCGTCACACTGCAAAATATCTCGTCGACCGATCTCCACGTTGGAGTTCTTGCGGTCGCCTATGGGTCTCACGAAGCACTGCATAGCGCATCCGACTTCGGACACGTCAAAGCGGAAAAGATTGCACACATGGTCGAGGCATATGTGGGAGTGGATTTGGGTCGGGCTCCCGTCCGCGATGCCGCCGGGCCAAATGACTTTCCTCACCTAAAAAAAGTCGAGCATCGAGCCGACAAGGCTGGATACCTCACCTTCGCGCGTCAGCCGAGCGGGGCTTACAGAGTCACGAAGAAAGCAAGTTTTGATTCTCTCGTGACAAAGACCCGCGCTGTGTTAGGGGATCGCAATCAAGACCTCGATAAGCTGCTGAACTTGATGACGCCTATGACCACCAAACAAGCGGAGATCTTCGCTACGGTATATGCCGCTTGGAACAACCTGCTGATGGACGGTGACCCCATCGATGATGAGCGCATCGTTCGTGCCGCACGAGAGGACTGGCATAGCGATAAACTAAATATTCCTCGTGACAAATTCTTTACGGCCATTGAATGGATTAGAGCGAAGGGGCTTTGCCCTGAAGGCAAAGGGAAAAGGGTTGAGGCCAAGAAACACTAACGAACGATGCGCAACGAATCCGAGACCCGAGCCGAGCTGATCGACCCCGCCCTCCGCGCTGCTGGCTGGGGCGTGGTCGCGGGATCACGGATTCTGCGCGAGTTCAAGATCACTCAGGGACGCCTGATCGGAGCCGGACGCCGCACCGATCCCGATATCGCCGACTACATCCTCGTCTATCAAAACCGCAAACTCGCCGTCATCGAGGCCAAGCGCGAAGAACTTTCCGAAGCTGAGGGAGTCGCCCAGGCCAAGCACTATGCCGGGAAGATGACGGTCCGCTTCGCCTACGCAACGAACGGCCACAAGATCTACCGCATGGACTTGGGCAATACGCCAGTTCAGGAGCCAGCCAACATAGATGAACCCGGTGGCCCGGTTGCCATCACAACTTCCGAGGGTCTGGTAGATCACTTCCCCACGCCGGACGAACTGTGGGCCGCGACCTTTGCCGTGCCGAATGCTTGGCGCGAACGCTTCGCTCAGGTTCCCTTCGAGGACCGCTCCGGATCATGGGATGTTCGCTACTATCAGGACACCGCCATTCAGCGTGTCCTTGAGGCAGTTGCAGATGAACGCCAGCGCATACTGCTGACTCTCGCCACCGGAACCGGCAAGACCGCCATTGCCTTCCAAATTGCATGGAAGCTCTTCCACGCCAAGTGGAACCTGTCGCGCCAGCCTACCCGTCGGCCCCGCATCCTCTTCCTCGCCGACCGTAACATCCTTGCCGACCAGGCCTACAACTCGTTCTCTTCGTTTGCCGACGATGCCCGCATCCGTATCGCACCGGACTCGATTCGCAAGTCTGGCAAAGTTCCTACAAACGCAAGCATCTTCTTTACGATCTTCCAGACCTTCATGTCCGGCACCGGCCCGGATGGCCAGCCAGCGCCTTACTTCGGCCAGTATCCACCCGACTTCTTCGACTTCATCATCATCGACGAGTGCCATCGCGGAGGCGCCAATGACGAGTCGAACTGGCGCGGCATCCTCGACTACTTCGCCCCGGCGATCCAGCTCGGCCTCACAGCCACGCCCAAGCGCCGGGATAACGTAGACACCTACGCCTACTTCGGAGAGCCGGTCTATATTTACTCACTGAAGGAAGGCATCAACGACGGCTTCCTTACGCCCTTCAAAGTCGTTCAGGTATCCACCACGCTCGACGACTATGTGTACACCCCGGACGACACCATCGTTGAAGGCGAAGTAGAGGAAGGCCGTCGCTACACTGAGTCCGACTTCAACCGCATCATCGAGATCAAGGAGCGCGAGGAGAAGCGTGTCTCCGTGCTCATGGAGCGGATCGATCAGCGGGAAAAGACCATCGTCTTCTGCGCCACGCAGCTCCACGCCGCCGCCATCCGTGACCTCATCAACCAGAAGAAGACGAGCGCCGACCCGATGTACTGCTGTCGCGTGACGGCCAACGATGGCTCTCTTGGCGACCAGTATCTCCGCGAGTTCCAGGACAACGAGAAGACCATCCCCACGATCCTGACGACATCGCAGAAACTGTCTACCGGCGTCGATGCCCGCAACGTGCGCAACATCGTCCTTCTCCGCCCCGTGAACTCCATGATCGAGTTCAAGCAGATCATCGGGCGTGGAACTCGACTTTTCGATGGCAAGGACTTTTTTACCATCTACGATTTCGTTCGCGCCCATCATCTGTTCAATGATCCTGAGTGGGACGGTGAGCCGCTTGATCCTGAACCGGACCCAGAGCCGCGACTGCCCCAGCCAGCAGCTCCTGACCCGGACGAAGAATTGCCCGAGGGCGAAGATGACCCTGCGCCACGCCGTGAGCGTTTGGTCATTCGGCTGGCAGATGGCAAAGCTCGCGAGATTCAGCATATGACCGCAACCAGCTTCTGGAGTGCGGACGGTAGACCCATCTCTGCCAATCAGTTTCTGGAATCGCTGTTCGGCACCCTGCCTGAGTTCTTCAAGGATGAGGATGAGCTCCGCAAAATCTGGAGCAAACCCGATACACGCCGCGCTCTGCTGAGGAGCCTTGAGGGAAAGGGTTTTGATCGATCACAGCTTGCGGAGATACAGCGGGCGCTCGCCGCTGAGCAATCAGACCTCTATGATGTGCTCGCCTACATCGCGTTCGCTTTGCCCCGTGCCACCAGACAGGAACGAGCCGACCGTGCGAGGCCCTCAATTCAAGCGACGTTCCCCGAGAAGCAGCAGGCCTTTCTCGACTTCGTGCTCTCACAGTACATCACCGAGGGGGTGGAAGAACTAGACCAGGACAAGCTCTCGCCGCTCTTGATCCTTCGCTACAACGCCATTTCCGACGCGATACTCGAACTGGGTGCGCCTCCCGAGATTCGGGATATGTTCGTTGGCTTCCAGCAGTACCTCTACTAATCCAGAACAGACTTGGCGTAGACGGCAGATGTACCTCTACGTAGGCCACCGGAGACCGTTGTTCCACCTGAGGACGCGTTGAGATCAATCAGCCACCCGAGATTTGAGGAATCACTCGTCACTGGATCACAAATTTACTGCTTTTTCCCACCATCGCAAGAGTGTCTCTGCAAAGTCTCCAGATCGTACGGCAGAGCGTATATCTTCACCCGTCACTGGTACCACAAGAATTTGCTCTCGACTTCCTCGCAGCATTTCCTTGGTAATCGTATCGCTAAAGCCATTCCACGAGACCAAGAATCCCAATGTGCATCTCTGGCTCCGGTTTTCTAACTTGGAATGGAAGACGACGAACTCGTTCTTTCCGCACCTGCCTGACCAGTTCTTACATTCGACGAGAATCACCGCACCCTCGCGGCGCAGACGTGGCTCTGCACTATCGTTGAGTACCGAGATGTCTATTTCCTCGGTTTGAGTACGCAGACGCCCTGTGACTATAAATCCGGGAACGGACTCAAAAAGACGGCTGCAAAGCTCCTCGAGAGTCCTCCCTTTGCTGTCAGCAGAGTTTGCGCTTTCTACAGCTTCAACGAGTGCATCAAGCGTTTCAGAACCCCAAGCGGAAAGGCGTGATGCTATTTCTGCGATCCGCTGTCCGATTTCGTCCGCGGCGTGCTCCGCTGCCTCCTCCACCTCTTTGGCAACTTTCCGAATGCTCTCGTATGCTCTGCCTAGATTTGTCTCGGAAGTATCTATGCGGAAGCGAAGCGCTATGTAGGCACCATCGTCGTCATAATCGGTAAGCTCGACGTCTCCGCGCAGCCGCTGCCGCGTCTCTACCGCACGCCTAACGAGATCTAGATATTGCTCTAGTCCTAGCGGCGAATACCAATATTTGCGCGTCATCGTATGGTCCGCTATGCCATATAGAACTGAACCGTCGCGGCCAAGCGATCCGCTCCAGTCAAGATGCAGCACTCCGTCTTTCATGCTTCCGACCTCAAGTGTGAGGCCGTCCGGCAGGTCATCCACGGTCAAATTTGATAATGCGGACGCTGGCAAGTTGGCCGGGGATTCGTCTTCTTCATTCCAATCCGCCAATAGGAGCTTTGCTTCTGTTGCGTTCATCCTCAATCCTCTCTTGCAACAAGCATTGTTGATTATCAGGTTCCTAATGTCGAGAAAGTGCTCACGGAGGACGCTTCGCACCCCTTTTACGGCCTATCGTCCGCTGCCCCCAAACCTACTCATCATCGGACTTTCCAAGCGGCACGAAGAGCGAGAGCTTTACCTCAGGCTCGCCGTCAAGGCACACTGAAGCAAACCCGAGTTGGCGCGTCAGCTCAAGAGTGCGACCCTAGAGCGGACGATGCTCTCCGGCCTAAAACTCGCACCAGCGGTGCGAGTTTTGGCGCAAGACGCACCGGGACATTCAACGATATTGAACTGCCAGTTGTTCGTACAGACGAAGTCGCCCACTGTAAACTTTCGTTAAACAAGGAACATGCGAATATTCGTCGGTGTCACTGATAAAGAATGGTTCGACCTCCACGCCTCACGCGTCAACGTGGAAGAGGTGAACTTTTGGCGGCCATCGCCTACGGCAACTTTCAAAGCCCTTGACCCTGGCGAACTGCTCCTGTTCAAACTACACGCACCCGACAATTTCATTGTGGGCGGTGGTTTCTTTACCAAGTTTCAGCAGTTGCCGGTCAATCTGGCGTGGGACGCCTTTCGTGAAGGTAACGGCGTCTCCTCTTTGACTGAGATGCGACAGCGTATCGGCAAATACCGGCGTGCCGTCATTCAACCAGCCGACAACCCCACCATCGGCTGTGTACTACTTGCGGAGCCATTTTTCTGGCCGACGGAACAGTGGCTCCCGTCGCCTCCAGATTTCAAATCGCAGACGGTGCAAGGCAAAGGCTACGACGGAGAAATCGGAACCGGACGTGAGCTCTGGAATGAAGTTGAGCAGAGGCTGCGATTACAGCCCCTAGAAAAGTTGCATGAAGAAACGGCCACGCTGGCCGCAATCGAATCACATGGACTCGGCAAGCCGCAGATCGTTCTACCAAGACTTGGACAGGGTTCGTTTCGAATCGTCATTACTGATGCCTATGAGCGGCGCTGTGCGTTGTCCGGCGAGCGGACACTACCTGTCCTCGACGCTGCTCACATAAAACCCTATGCGATTCTTCAGCGCCATGAGGTCTCGAATGGCATTCTCATGCGCAGCGATCTACATCGACTGTTCGACGAAGGGTACATCACCATCGACCCGTTGGACAGGCGAATCCAGGTCAGCAGGCGAATACGCGAGGAGTTCGACAATGGCAAGGAGTATTACAAGTTGCATGGCGAGCGCATACGCGAGCCTGCGCAGGCGAATTACAGGCCCCACTCGGACAACCTAGATTTTCATGCATATAGCGTATTCCGCTAACGGAGTTCTAGAATCGCTTCGTTAGCGGGTATCAGCTTTAGTTCTTAACCAACTTGAAACTGATTTGGTAACGGTAGAAGTCAATGCTCGGGACCATCGACAAGGCCCGTCGAATTCTCTGGTCATCTTCGAGTGCGATGATGATCCCTTTCACTCCTTGATCCTTTTCGGCCAACACTTCCTGTACGAAACTCATATACCGTAGCGTTTGTCCGACGACGGCGTCGCTCGCCCGACCCTTCTTCAGTTCCACCACCAAGAGTCGCTTCTTATCTTTGCTGATAGCCAAAATGTCGAGAGGCCCGGTATCAGTCTGATACTGTTGTGCTGGCTCTCCATCTTCTTCGTAGATGTCGTACTCTTTGCCCAAATCTGTCTGCGCCCAGTTCTTTACGAGGAACTCTTCAAGGTGAGCTTCGAGCGCGAAGGCCGAAGCATCCTCGACTGTGGCATCCGTCGAGATGAGCTTCGGAGCGGAGACGTCGCCAATTAGCTTCTCGATCTCTTCGGCGTATCGGGAGATATTGCTTACGGTACCGATCGATCCGGCAGAATTTTTCAAAGCCTCACTCAATGCGGCTCGATCAATGCTTACAATCAACCATTGAACAGGGCGGCGATGAGGGAGGATCTCCCCCGGCTGGTAGTAGTAATCTCCACTCACCTCGCCAACACGATACTGGCCAGAACCATCGGGACAGAGGACGATGTCGCCTTTTTGAATCCCCTTGGCGACCGTCCATAAAGCACCACAAGCGAGTCCCGCACCGATCTTGGATTTATCAGGGTGATTCGCTAGATAGATCGGAATGAATTCCTGATTGAACATTCGCCATTCGTCGGGGAGCTTGCTCGTCAGGTCTTGGTTGATATCGAATCCGGCTCCGATAAACTTTCCGGCCAAACATTCTGGAGCGTAAATGCTTTTGCGTCCAAGCATGACGCGGTAGTAGCTCTTCATAAGAGTCGATTCCTTCCATCGAGTGCCAGCGGGCTTAACCCAATCTACTAGGTATGGCGTCGAATCGGCGCTTCTGCCGGGATGCCAAGCAAGAGTGTAGAGGGCCAATCAGGCGCGCTTTACGCGCAAATAAGGAAACCAAACCCTCCTAAGGGCGCTGCCCTCGCGCGGCGCAAGGGCTTCCCCAATCTTCCGCGCTTCGCTTGTGCAGACCTCCGCTGCGCTCCGCCCTTTCCGTTCCGCCTTCGGCTCCCTCTCCAAGGGTGGGGAGACCCCTCCCTTGCACCTTGCTACCCCGCCTTCGCCAGGTGGCGTTCGGCATGTAGGTACATGCCACGCGTGGCATGAAAAGCAACGGCCAAGGCCAAGGAGGAAGCACCCATGAACACCACCGCTATCACCACCGCAAACCCCGTCATTCCGTTCACCCAGAACCCCAAAAATCCGCAACCAAAGCAGCAAACGGCAAAAGAAGCAATTGCCGCCAACATCCAAGCCCTCATCGAACAACTGGAGCAGGGACATTCAGACGGCCTCACCGCCTACCTAAGTGCGATGGGCAGGTTTCACAACTACTCCTTTGGCAACATTCTTGAGATTGCAAGACAGAAGCCCGATGCTACCCGCGTTGCTGGCCTCTATGCGTGGAACCAGCTTGGCCGGAAGGTCAGGAAAGGTGAGCGCGGTATCCGTATCCTTGCCCCTGTCATCGGAGTTCGACGGAAGAAGGATGCCGAAGCCGAGAAGGACATCCGCACCCAGAATCAAACCGTGCTGGTAGGATTCCGCTCCGCCTACGTCTTCGATGTCTCCCAGACCGAAGGCAAAGAGCTTCCCGAGTTGTCAGAACGTGTGACCGGCAATGTCGGGGAGTACCGCGAAAGGCTGCTAGACTTCATCTCCGCCCAGGGCATCCAGCTTGAGTTCAAGGAGAGCATTGCGCCAGCACTCGGAATGAGCTACGGCGGTAGGATCGCCATCCTCCCCGGACAGGAGGCAGCCGAAGAGTTCAGCACGCTTGTTCACGAACTCTCGCACGAAATGCTGCATAAAGCCAAGCGGCGCACCGCGACAACGAAGACCGTGCGCGAGACGGAGGCCGAGGCCATTGCGTTTGTCGTCGGCAAGACCATCGGACTCAGCACGGGTCGAGCATCCGCCGACTATATCCACCTCTACCACGGCAATGCGGCACTCCTCGCCGAAAGCCTTGAAGTCATCCAGAAGACTTCCGCCGTCATCCTCTCCGCTCTTGAATCCAAGGCCGAAACAGCGCTCTCAGATGCTCCTCAACTGGCGGAAGCCAGCTAGAGCTATCCTCGGCGGGCGGCTTCCGCCGTCCGCCGTCATTCTATGGGCTTGAAAGAAATGGGTGGAATTGGGTGTACTTTCGCGTGCCGCAGCGGCCCCGTAGGCATCCCCTTGATTTCTCTTTGACGCGAAATCGCCCGTCTTCCCGCCCTGAAGGTCGCTCTCAGAAGAACGAGAGCGCCTGAATTTGCCCACCCGACGGGCTAAACACCGGCGCGAACTGTAGCCGATCCAGCCGCATCCTTATACTGCGGTTAGGGATGCAAGAACTGGCCAAAGCAATCGCCACGGAAATCAGTTGCCGGCCTGAAGGGGCACCGATCACGGCGGCAGCGTTTCTCCATCTCGGAAATCGGCCTGCCGTATCCCGGGCACTCCGCGCCTTAGCAAAAGGCGGCGAGATTCTTAGAACTGCACGTGGAGTCTACCTTGCCCCCGTTGTCAGTCGCTTTGGCCGCCATGCGCCCCACGCTCACCTCTTCATCCACCAGCTCGCCGCTCAATCGGGAGAGGCCATCGCTCCCTTTGGAGCGGCCTGCGCCAATGCCCTCGGCTTGACCACTCAGGTTCCTGTACACAGCGTCTATTGGACATCCGGTAGAACTCGCTCATATAAGTTGGGCAAATTGACGGTCTACCTCCAGCATGTTCCTGACTGGCGGCTCGTCCTTTGGGATGAGCCGCTAGGGGAGTTGGTCCGCGCGCTGGCATGGGCTGGCCCCATCGAGGCCAGTAAAGTCCTCAGCCAGATTGTCGAGAAGGTTCCCGAGGCGGAGATCCGTGAACTCCAGCAGCACGCATCCCTGTTTCCTCCGTGGCTTCAGGATGCCTTGCAGCAGATCGGACAGCCGCGTATGGCGAGCAGCAGAGGCGAATGGGATGTGTCCGACTCTGAGAAGCAACGGAAACAGCCGAAGAGAAAAGCTAGATGAAGAAAGAGACACCATCCCTAGGCCTGTCGGCTTAGGAATGCGTTTGCAAAACCTCAAAGCGAACGAATATCGAACAGGGTCGAACACGGTCCGGGGATGTTCGATCTCAGTTCGAGGGATGTCCGAAGGACTCCATGCGGCCATTCTATCGCCCGAACGTAAGAGCGCCCCGACTACGGGAGTTCACATAGTTTTCAAAGAGTCGCACTTCAGCGATCAGGCGTACCGTGATCGCCCAGAAGCACCGCTGGTGCCTGCGATGGTTCTCCATGGTGCATTGGCCTTATTCTCGCCGGTTTGGGACGGGAAACGTCCGACCTCCTCAACAAATCGCTGCACTCAGGTGGCCGATACCCTTATGGCGCTTCGCCTGACGCTGATAGTAAATTGATAAGAAGCGCAATTGTCGCTGATAAGGGGAAAGATGCCAGCAACCATAGTCGTAGGCGGCCAATACGGATCTGAGGGGAAAGGGAAGGTTGTTGCTCTCCTCGCGAGTGCCTCAGAGAGCCCATGGCTCGTCCGATGCGGCGGCCCAAACTCTGGCCATACAGTCACTATCGATGGCAGAGATGTCATTATGCGGCAGGTTCCTTCCTGCGCGGAGCCCAAGAAAGCCATCTTCTGCATCGCTGCGGGATGCATCATCGATGAGCCTATCTTGATTAGTGAACTCGACATGCTTGGCATTGATCGCGAGAGGATCATCGTTGATCCCCGGGCCGTTGTCGTGACTGAGGCCGATCGCGAAGCTGAAAGAGATCAACTGACTGGCATCGGCAGCACATGTTCCGGCACTGGGGCTGCTCTGGTTCGTCGAATGTCCCGCCAGCCGGAGGTTCTACTCGCTCATAGCTCTAAATCGCTACGGGCACGTTGCCGTGTCGAAACGGTGGCTCCGCTCCTTCACAAGGTCATTGATGAGAGTGGCGACGTCATCGTCGAGGGCACCCAAGGTTTCGCGTTGTCACTGTTGCACGGGACTGATTATCCTTTCGTTACGTCCCGAGATACTACTGCTGCTGGTTTTGCCATGGAGGTCGGTCTTTCCCCTCGCCTAATAAGCGCAATTATCATGGTCATTAGAACCTTTCCTATCAGGGTCGGTGGACCCAGCGGACCCTTCGCCAACGAATGTTCATGGGAAGAGGTGCAGCAAATATCCGGAGCACCTCAGATGACCCCGGAGTACACATCCGTCACGAAGCGGCTTCGCCGTGTTGCTCATTTTGATTTGGAGTCCGTCAAAGTTGCATGTGCCTACAATCGTCCAACGAGTCTTGCAATTATGGGATTAGATCGCCTCGATCATAGAAATTTGAATGTGAGCGACCGCAGCGATCTTTCACCCAAGGCGCTTGCATTCATTCGAGAACTCGAGATGGAAACCGGAGTACCGGTCGCACTGATCGGCACTGGTTTCGGTACATTTGATTGCATTCAGACGGGTGTGGGCGCCCCAGTGTCCGAGGTCGTCTATGTCTGATATCACGTTGAAGCGCCTTCGCAGTCTTCGAGAACGAGCAAGGCATCTACATCGTGATGTAGCTGATGATTTGGCACCTTTTTCAAAGAGTGACGGAACCTTCCGACGAAAGCCGGATTCGCCAGCACAACCCGGCGATATCAATGTGACCACCACTTGCTCAAGCTTAATGGCTCTAGCTGCAACCAACTCCTTCACAACGTTTTACCGGAACCACAAACTCCCTGATGGGACAACACCGACTGGCCTCGCCATTTTCCGAAAGCTCTTCCAGGCACCATGGATGAGTTCGGGCCTCTCAGACAATAATGCGTTCACAACAACTCTTGTACTTAGGGCCTACGGTTACCTTCGCCAAAAAGGCCTGCTTGATCACGACGCGTTTTCTCCTCATTCAACTGAAGACATAGATAAGAGATTCTGGGAGACGGACCTCGGAATATCAAACATAGAGGAACTCGCTCGCATTTTAAAAATGCACCCGGACAAAGCCTCCCGCTTTCTTTGGTTTTCGATGTCAGATACCACAAGAGATTCGATAACTCAGATGGTCGAGGCAAACTCGAAGGACACTAAGCGGCTTACTCGACTGGTGGCTTCTGATTTGGGAAGATTGATCCAGGGTGGTTGGATTTATGAAGAGGAGAGATTTCCAAACGCTAGTGAGCAAACAAAGAAACTTTTACTAACGGGCAACCAGAACAGGTACGACTTGGTAGTTGCCAATCGCGCACTTATCGCTGACCAGTTTCCTCAGCTAATATCGCGCCCGACGAAACAATCAATCCTTGATATCGCGAAGTCCCTGGCCGCAAATGCGGATAATTTCTCGATCAATGACTATCCACCCTCCGCAGCCGTTGTCTATTGGTTTGTTGATGCTATTTGGCGTGCAGGGATCGTTCTACCTAAAGACGAATGGGGCGAGCTCTGTACATGGGCAGCAAAGGAATTTAATCACCGCCGCTCATTGGTGGTTGCGGAACACGATGCGATGATGGATCCGGTAGCGATGGGCATGGCCGCGTGCCTGTGCGCTAGGCTGCTCACATTGGGCAAACAGCGTGAGGTCGGACCTGCGAAGGAGCACATTGCGGCGCTTCCATCACTCATAGAATTAGAGCACTCAATAGACGAGCTGGTATCAAAACAGACCGAGAGCGGGATTTGGAATAAGTATTTTCCTTTATTCCACTATCAAGATGCTGGCTCAAATTTTTGCTTTGCATTTGAACTGTTGGAAGCGATGCTCTGCGAGTTCGGCCCTACTTCCGGAAACATACTTGAGCGATCAAGCATAGTCACAGCTCTCGAGAAGGCTGTGACATGGTGCGAAACGAATAAATTGCCTCCGTATGTAGAGCAGTCTCTTACATATTCTGGATGGAATTCGGGGGGCCAACTTTCGTCATTGGAAGCGGGCCAGCCTGAATCATGGGCGACAGCGGTTGTCCACATGTTTTTGCATGAGTTGGTTAGTGCACTGTCTCAACAAATCCAAAAGATAGTGCTCACTAAATATAAGGTTCGGCTACCCGAAAAATTGGGTCCGACTTCGGCGATCAACGATCTGCTTGACATCGACATCTTATTTCCAACTGGTCATCAACCGCTTTCAAAAACGCTCTACAACCGAATCATAGAGATCCACAAGGACAAAACAGAAAACTCACTGAGGGAGCAATCTTCCAGTGGGCCGGTCTCAGCGCTCCTATTTGGACCGCCCGGCACCTCGAAGACACAAGTGACCAAGGCTGTCGCTGATGATCTCCAGTGGAAGATGGTTGAAATAACACCGTCGGAGTTCCTCAAGGGAAACTTAGATAACATTTACTTGCAGTCAAATGAAATCTTTGAAGATCTAATGGACCTTTCCGGGGTTGTTATCTTGTTCGACGAGATGGATGCTCTCGTGCAAACACGGGATGGAGATAAGCAGCTGGATATCGCAAGTCAGTTCCTGACCACATCCATGTTGCCGAAGCTGACTGACCTACACGACCAAGGGCAGGTCGTATTCTTCATGGCGACCAATTTTCAGGATCGCTTTGATGCGGCAATCAAGCGCGCCGGACGGTTTGATCTTTTACTATGTATGGGACCACCAACTCTTGAAGAGAAGCTAAATCGTTTGCATCTTGTTCTTCGATTGGACTCGAAGAACAAGCAGGCATTGAAGGCTGGTCAGATTATGCGAGGCTATCTTAAGAATGAAGCTGTAGCGAAGGATAAGTTTAGTCTCCTGACCTTTGGGGAATACAAGGCGTTCCTGAAGCAAGTCGGCAAAAAGGACACACTTGGAAATGACGTTGAAAAGCTCACAAAGCCGGAATTCCTGAGGAAACTTGAAGAGATTAGCGAACACGTTACCCTGAGAGTTAACGAATTGCCGAATACTGGGAAGAAGAAGCTTGCTGGGAAATCACTTGCCGCCATGGACAGTCTACAATTCAGTCTCAAGGATTTCGGTAATGAACCCAGCCAGATCGTCCGCTATCTTTGTAGTCGAAAAGAGTCGAGAGACCAGCACTAAGAAGTAGGGGTTGGAGGGTAAATATAGATGGCGTCCAGCAACGTATCGTCCACGCGCCACCTGAGTTCCTCAAGGGAACCGTTATTGGGAATAACGTTGGTCGCTCTCTCGCGAAGCAGCGGAGCCATGCGATCGACAGAACTGATGCCTGATGGTCGTTTGGCGCCTAATTTTGACTTGGTAGAAATACGCTGCTGACGTGTGGCGTCGTTGCAATCGATGTACCAGATCATCACCGGACGGTTTCCAACTTGGTCCAAATCCACATCAGCAAGATCGCGAACGGAATCTACGACAACTGGTTGCGAGAGGCCGTTGATGGTATTGGATAGCTTTCGCCGCAAAGGGATCTGTTGATATTCATTCAAAATTACCGCGCCAAAATCGCGCAAATCTTGCTCCGTAATTGCGTCTGCGTTGACCCGTCGCTGAAACAAACGATCCGACAATGGCACTTCTAAGTCCTCAATTAGAAGGTCACGAATTAGTCCGCGAGTCCGGATCCAGTCGAACCCATAGAAGACGCTCAGATACCGAGCTACTACCGACTTGCCAGCCCCCGTCATCCCGGCCAAGCAGATGATCGGACTCAGTTCAAACTGAAGTGGCCGAACTTTGGGCACGACGAGTTGGGCTTCGCTTGGAATACCCATGGGCTCAAATTGGCCTGATTCGAAATACCGACCGACAATTGCTGAGGTAATGGCGTCCATCTCATCGTGCGAAGCGGTGTCCAGTCCACTTCCCGTCAAACCCAACCTCCTGAGCCCTTCGCGCAACAGATCAAGACCTTTCTGCTTTCGGGGAATGGAGAGTATGTCCTGTGCTGCACCGGGATACGACTCGATAACGTGAGGTGCCAAGGGGAGTTGCTGGATCGCGCGGCGAAGGCCAATGCCGCGCAGCGTAAGGCTTTTCATGGAGTCGATTAGCGCGGGGTATGCAGGAATTCCGACGCTCGCCAAGTCCCGTTCTGCGACGCGAACGATGCCGGCCGCCGGATCAATTGTGATGCCCCCACCAGGAAGCCCAAGAGGGGAGTCTATGCTCACGATTTGCGGTGACTTTTCAGCGACGAACCGGAGTATTTCTTCATCTGTTGTGAGCGAGCATGTCTGAACATCAAAACCGTCCAGGAGCGCGATGCCGGTCGCCTTGTCACCTGCAGTAAGATCAATTCCTACTACTCGCGATCCCGATGGTATGTTTTGAGGTGGCCGAATTCGAGCTTGTAGTTGGGGTTTCGTTGGACCTGCCAGTGCCTCGAAGAACAACTCCGATTGACGTGCTCCGAAGAGGCTCGCACTCATCTCACTTCGTATTCCTCTCGATTCCGCGATCCATTGCTTTAGGTGGTCGTACGAGAGACGATTCAGGACCGTATGAGCTTCGAGGCGGAGCAAAGCAGCCGCCCCGAAGCGCAGGTTCAGCAGGTGCGAGCGTGCATGAGCATCTGAGCCAATCGAGATCGTGCAACCTGCTGTGATCGCCTTCTGCAGCATTCCGAGCGACAAATCCAATCGTGATGGAAAGCAGTTGAGCTCAAGAGCCACACGCCATCGTGAGCATTCGCGGAACACCTCGTCCCAGTACACTTCCGCAGGCGGTCTCCAATAGTCCGGGACACCTGGCTTACCGATCACAGCTGAGGTCGGATGGGCCATAACATCTATGCAGCCGGACTGAATAGCCTTTAGGAGCCGGTCGGTGTTCGTCCGAGGATCGTCGGCCCAGTTTGAATGGACAGAAGCAACGACTATATCGGCCGCCCTCAGAAGGGATTTCGGAAGGTCCAGAGATCCGTCCTTCAGGATATCGACCTCGATGCCATGGAGAACAGGACAGACAGGTTTAGCGAGAGTAAGGGCATTTGCCTGCCGTAACCATAGCGGAGGCGTCAGTCCCCCTTGGAGCTTTTCTGAGCGACTATGGTCAGTTACAGCAAAAAAATTTAGACCACTGTCGACAACTGCAATCGCCATTGTGTTGACGGACGCACTGCCGTCAGACCAAGCCGTGTGCAGATGTAGATCTGATTGAAGTCCATGATTCTCGCAGTTCGCCATTGGGTCAAGCGAAGCAATTATTGCGGCGATGGTGTCGCGGCCGATCCTTTTGCCACTCGATTTCAGCTCGAATCCCCAACCCATTTGGTGCTCAATCCGGATGCGGCCGGACGTCTGAGAATTAGCAGTGTGGAATTGATTTTCGACACTTAGGGCGGCCTGCACGGCGGCAGGAAGAAGCTCGGAATCGAGGTTCACATCGACAGAGATCGGACTGTTGATCGGCTCGAATGGATCATGGATACCAGCAATGGTAGCGCGAAGTGTTTTTCCCGAGCAGGTCTGAATTCTATGCAGGAATCTCATGAGCGGTGGGACTATATGGGCCGACTGCCAAGGACCGACACTAGTTCCTGCCCAGATACTGGCGATACGATCCCTGTTTGCGGCAAAGACATTCTTAACATTGCCCAGAAAATGCTCGTCGATCGCGGTGGATAGAAGGGTGAGAGCTATGGCAGCAGGTCCCAAACCACGAACAGAGCGAAGCCGCAAACAACGATCGTGACCAACAGTTTTGTATTGGCCCAGCTCGGGAACGGTCCCGCTGAGGCGAATACTGGTGAGGTATTGACGAATACGGGTGGAGGGAACGTAATCAAGATCTTGATTACCAGCTTTTCCTTCAAGCCACCGGTCGATCGTCGTTCCGTATCCATCAAGACTATATCCGGCGCGCCAGAGCGAGAACGTCCGGTATTTCGGAATCTCCTGGCGTTTTGCGAGAGCATCAACCTCTAAAAGAAATGCAAGATCATAAAGAGGTTGAACGTATTCAAAATCTCGAACGCGGTAGTAGTCGGACAAAAGATCAGGTGCCTTCATCTCCACTCCGCCGAGAAAAGGTCTGCAATGCACCACTGATATGGATCTACTTGCCAAGACATAGTTCGCGGTCCACTAACAGCGAGAGCTTATCAAACAGTGAGGGATCGCCGACAAAATTCCACTCGTCCATTGGAATGGATAGTTTTTTCCCGGAATAGGAGCTAAAGAACTCTTCATAGGCTGAGTTCACTGAGGCATAATATCCCGCATCAATCTCCATTTCGAAATCCCGATTCCTAGATCTGATACGACGCAGAAGCAAATCTGTCGAGGAGGACAAGAAAATGATTAGCGCGGGTGCAGGCACCACCTCTGAACAGTACTCGTATAGCCCTTGGAATAGTTGCTTAGAACGTGCCGCAGGTAAATTGAGGTCTGCATACAGCAAATCTTTGCCTAGGTGAAAATCAGAAATCGTCTCTTTGCTGGGATTTCCGATGACCTGACTCTTGAGTTGGTGAAAGTGCAACAAAAGGAAAGCGAACTCGGTCTCCAATGCATTTGCCACGGGATCGGCATAGAAATCGCGAAGGAACGGGTTGCTCTCAAAATCCTCCAGAAGCAATGCACTGTCCCTAAGAGTTGCGAGACCACGTGCGACCGTGGACTTGCCGGCGCCTACACATCCTTCAATCGCAATCAGCATCAGTGACAACCCCCTTCGAAAACGCACAACCAGAGTGCCCGCAGAGTACGAAAGATCATTATCAGATCTCTGAGCCGCTGGATCATCCATTTTCGCTTGCACGACATCCACGCCGCTAAGGCTGAGCTCCTACCCACGCGCACCTGATGGCAACCGCGAACCGTCTCTGGTTCCTAGCCTTCAGTATACCGATCACAGATCTCTGCAACTTGGATTTGGTCCGAACTCACCTGAACCCTGCCCAAGGTCGAACGACGACAAATCTCCACTGCGCTAAACGAGACTGATGCGCTCCCCAATGGCGAAGAAAGGTCGAACAAAGGCTCCATATGCTAGGTTAAGACGATTCACGTTCGTTGAGCCCTCAGTCGCCAACGCACTCATCGACACTCGATTAGTATCGGTGCCGAGGCGGTGAATGACGCATAATTCAAATAGAAGGAGCACCTTCTACACCATCTCACTTATCAGCATGCTCGGCTCGCTTAGAAGGCGGTCTTTGTATGCGGAGGCTAAGAGCTTTGACTGTGGTTTCTTCGGGTGAGTCAGGAATGGAAGGCGTTAGCGGTGGCGTGGGCGACGACTGAGTGAGCGGAGTGGGTTCCGAGTCTCGACATCCTTGTATCTCCATGCCCGCAAACAATCCGACGAGCATCGTTGCACCAGTCGCCAGCGGAATCCAGATGCGGAGCAGGTCTGTTTTGAATTCGTGTAAGAGTTCATCCAGGGCCTTGGTTCGGCGTTCGAGTGTCTGAACGATTTGGCGATTTGCGGACTCGACTCTAGCAGCGACGCCGCCGTCTCTGTCCGTAAGGTCGCGCAGCGCACCGATCAGCTGCTTTTGGATGTTCCCCATCGCAGTAGATGTCGCCTGAAGTCCAGCTACGGTTTCAGGTACACCCGAACTCACAAAGTGCTGACGTAGACTCTCTCCAAGAACCTTCGCAATCTGCTGAGGGTCGAGGCCGACTTCAATTTCAGAAGGCAGACCCGCCAAACGCCCTTCTATGAAATGGACATACTCCAACATCTTCTGTTGTGACTCATCGGAGAACTGAAGATGAAGATCCAACATCTCCTGAATGCGCTCACGCTCATCAGCGATGTCTTTGGGCGTATGCCGAGTCAGCAGGGCCAGGATGCCCATAGCTTCGAGGATACGAAGCATTTCATCATCTGGGCTCAGAGTGCGGGTATGAGCGAGGACACGATAGTAGGCCGTCTGTAGTTCTTCCGGCACAAGCCGGGCGAGAGAGTCGAATAAAGTCGACTCTCCCGCCTGTGCTTCATCGAGATTTTGCAATATCGAAACGGTGCTCATGGAAGGAAGACCTCCTTCGTGCGGTCGAACTCGCTGAACAGCCGACGACGGTAGCTCTGTGCGCGCATCACAAGCGATGCTCGCTTCAGCTCATCTACTGATGCCTTGCGGTCAGCCACGTCTCCCAGCTTGATCCCATGCTGACGAATCGGGTTTTCAAGCTCTGCCAGACGGAACTCCATCTGGAGGATTGTCGGAGAGAATGCCTCACGGAAGCGCTTGGCTTGCTCGGTTCCCTTCCAGTAGGTGAAGTCGGAGAGCGTGCTGGTCGCATTCTCCACCACCACGTAACTGACGCGATCCTGAAGCCGGTTAGCCCAGGCGAGGATACTCTCGACGCTTGCCGGGTCCGGTGTGACAACGCCGACAGCGGTAAAGCTGACTCCGGTCGCCGCCACGTCTTCATACATACTCTCGAACCAGTCCGCTGCCACCTGTCCGGCACCAGCTCCCATGTCGGCCAGGATGATCTCCGACCCGCTATCGAGATGATCGACAAAGGCATCCAGGCCGGCAGGAGTATGAATGTTGACCTTGGTGACCGACCCATTGAAGAAATGCTTGAGCGAGCCACGGGCTTTGTTCTCTGTGTCCAGGTCGAGCAGGGTTACAGGAATCTCGTTTGCGGTGAACCATTCGGCCAAGGCCACCATGACGCCCGTCTTGCCAACGCCGCCTTTGCCGCCCATTGTGAAAACCACGCGCTTCGTGGGCGCGGCTTGATTCTTTGCTGCTTGTGTCATCGGGCACCTCCATCAGTGCTCAGTGTGAGGGGTTCGTTTTCGCGGAAGACAAACCGGGAACGCTTTGCTTCCTGCGCTGTGGGCTTAGCTTTGAACGCGGCGAGGCGGTCGCTTACCGGCAGCTCGGCACTTGGCAGCGCGGCGGCGGGCAGTTCGAATTGCACCTGCTTCCGATGGCGGGCGCGGACTTTGACGAAGGAGTGAAGCGTACTAGGTGCGACCTGTAGCCCAAGCCGATCAGCAAAGAGCCGGGACACCTCCCGATACGTCCGCCCCTTGCGGCGAAGTTCCCGGATCAGTTCGCGGTGAGGTTCTAACTTCGAGCGCGGTGGTTTGGGTGGAAGGTTCGCGAGTTCGGCAAGCAGAGTTGCCGGCTCGAATGATGGTTCAAAGGATGAATTCATGGCGGCTCCGTTTCAGTCCCCAATGGGGACCGATTGGCTATGACGCCGACCTTTGGGCGTCAACCGGCCATCCAGAAGGGAGATTCCTCAAAGGCTCGCAGTTCAATTTCCGGAGGCCTTGGATATTGGAATCAACTACTTAGGAGGACGACCTTTGGGTCTTGGGCAGTCCCAAAGTTAAGTCCCCAATGGGGACCGAAACGGCTTGGGCAAAATGGGGACTTAAGCCTGTCTTAAGTCCCCACTAAGTTCCCAATACCCGATTCCCAAAAGTTCCTATTTGCTCCTAACCCTTTCCAAATGTGCCACTTGGAGCCATTTCCGATTGTTCCGATGGGTTACCACTCGTACCCTTTGTTTTCTATGACTTACAGGGATTTGCGTCGTCTCATAACCCAAAGGTCGTAGGTTCAAATCCTACCCCCGCAACCACTTAGCGAAAACGTCAACCCGGAATAACCCGGTATAACAGCCCTCGTGAACACTCCGAGGGTTTTCGCACGTCGGTGAGGACCTTTTCATGGCTATGCGCTCCTCAGTGCCTTCCTGACAACTCTTGTGTTAGCGTCGCGCTTTGCTTCCATCAGCGCGTTGCCGTACACGTTCATTGTGGTCGAGATTTGGGCGTGCCGCATGAGCTTCTGCTGCACTCCCATTGGTGCCCCGGTGTCGTCCAGCCATGACCGATAGGTGTGGCGGAATGTATGCCATCCGACACTCCCGTACTTCCCAGCTGCCTCCCAGCGCTCATCATGCAAGGGCAAACGACCGCCGTTCGGAACCGCGCCTTCCTGCCGGCACCAAACGCCCATCCCAGCCCCGCACGTGGGGCACACAACCAAACAGCATCCGGCAGGACGGATATAGTCCTGTTGCGCCGGAGCTGTGTGGTAATGACGCCCTGTGACGTGGCTTGGGAACATCAACTCCAACCCGGTAAACCGGGTTGGATCGGCGGATTTCCGCTTCCATTCAAGAAGAGCGGTCGCGAAATCAGGGTCTAGCGGAAGCTCGTCTTCCGAATACTCGGTCTTCACAGCCTTGATGCGACCGTGAACGACCGCTCGGACGATCCTCATGCTGAGGTTCTCGAAGTCGATGTCATCCCATTCCAGGGCCAGAACCTCTTCAGCTCTGAGACCGGTACACTGAGCCACCACGACCATCGTCCGGTAAGGCTCAGGCAGCAGCGAGAGGATGAGGTAATACTGGTCAACGGTGAGGACAACGGGCTTCTTGCGGCGCTTGCTGATGCCCTTGACTTCCACCAACTCCATTGGATTCCGCTGCCAGTCAACCATCTCCCACAGCATGGTTTCTCGTACAAACGGTGCATGATCGCCTTGAGGTGGCCTTTGGTTTTCGGCGCGGCATCCAAGTTCCTCAGCCATTCCTGGACGCTCAACGGCTTCATCCGAGTGATGCGGGTGGTTCCCCACTTCGCACGCACACGCTTGATGACGCTGAGGTAAGAAACGACTGTTGAGTAGCTGAGTTCGCCGTCCGCATCCGACGATCCCCCGGCCGCCGCTTCTTGATTTCGAGCATGCGCTCTTCGTCGATAAAGCGGTCCAGGACAGCGGAGAACGTCGGTTCTAAAACGGCTAGCGTTGGGTTTTCAGAGTTGAGTTTTAGCACGAAAGCCTCCACATGCCGCTCGACCGCGACCTGCGTTGGGAACTGTTCTGTGCTCAGATACATCGACTTTTCCTTGCCGGTCGTGGGGTCTTTGTAGCGGTACTCCCACGCTGTCTTGTTGTTGGCCCTCGGCACTCGCCGAAGGGATCCACGTTGAAAGCGTTGCCGTGTGAACTTCAAGGATGTTGCTCCTGTCTAGTCAGCGCGGCGTGATCGGTTGTATTCGAGTTTATTCCATGCTCCAGCCAGGAATTGAGCGAACTCAGGCGGAAACGCCAGCGTTTTCCTACTTTGAAGGCCGGAACTTCTCTGTGCCGCGCTTTGATTTCTAGGGTCTTCCAGTGCATTCCCAGAATCACTGCCGCCTCTTGGAGATCCAAAAAGAGGTTCGAAGGCAGAACGGTACGTTTGGGGGGCTGCTTTCGGAGGGGACAACATGATCTACCTCGCAACTCGGCAGGGCTCCCTTGCGCTCGCGCCGATTACATTCACGATTGCGTGGCGGTAAGGCTTGTGTCCAATTCACAATTGGATACCAGTTATTCACAGAAAGAATAAGAGTGGTGAACAACCCGGCATCCCGAACGGCATCACGCGATGTCCAACCACCAACGGCACCTTGCGGACGACGCTCGTCTGACTTGAGGCGGCCCCGGCCCCGAAGTCCAGTCGCGTCCTAACCGCTCTACGTTGAGCAGTATGGAGGGCGGCGTATGACGCACAACGAAACGAAGTTCATGGACTCGGCCATAGCGCTAGCCGAAACGCTGCATTTCACAAAGGCAGCAAAGAGACTGCGAATCAGCCAGCCGCAGTTGACCAAGAACATACAGGAATTGGAAGATATTCTTGGGTTCAGGATTTTCGACCGAGATCGGAAGACTGTTGCTCTCAATGGCGCGGGACGGGCCTACGTTGAAAAGTCTAAGCTCTCCATCATGTACGCAGAGAGGGCTTTCCAGGCAGCTCGTGACGTAATGCGGGACGCAGATACCGTTTTGTTTGTTGGGCGGTCACCATATACAGATCCATTCTTGGTGTCTACACTGCAATCGGGCCAGCTTCCGCTCTACTCTCGCCTGAAGCTCGAACTCACCAGTCAGTTCTCTTTTATGCTTATTGACGAGGTCCTCGACGGCTCTCTCGACTTGGCAATCGCAACCCAGCCTCCGGAATCGTCCCTGCTCACGACAGTTAAGATTGCTGAATCGCCGTTCTACATCGCAATGTCAAAGGACGACAAGCTGGCGGCCTTCCCTTCCGTCACGCTTGAATCCCTTTCGGACCATTGCTGGATCTTGTTCGAGCGGAGATTGCACCCACCGGTTTATGACGAAATAACGCACCTTGCGAAGCTGAAAGGCGCATTCCCAAAGAAAATTCGCCACATTACAGCACCGGAGGAGGCTTTCCCTTTCGTGCAAGACGGTGAGTGTGTCGCATTTGTCGTCAAGGCCGGCGCCCTGTTGTTGTCACGAAACGGCGTGACCGTTCGACCTCTGTCGGCACCGGAGCTAACGCTAAGAACGTATCTAGTTTCTCGCCAGGACAATGAATCGAAGCTCCTAAGCGAGTTCGTTCGCGCCTTCATGCGTAGGCTTTCTGTGCCGAAGAAGGATGTGCAACGCTCGTTGCCGCTAGGGGTGAGACGCTCCGCGTAGCGCAAAGGCGATTATCCTTCGCCGGCTTCATCAACTTCGGCTATCTCAATTTCTACAGGTCCAGACCAATGGCAGCGCGGACACTCGACGACTCCGGTAGTGACCGCTCTGAGATCAATCTTAGACAGATTGGTAACGCAGGCGCATTTCGGACAGATGTGAACGCTCTCCCAATGCTTCCTATCACCATTCCCGTCGCTCGATGTATTGGTCATTAGAATCTGAACTCTTCAACGCGAGCGATTTGGAGACCTGTGGATGCCATCTAGGGCGTTGGTAGCCCAGTTTCATAGGTCCGCCCGAAGTGGTTGGAGGATGTGATCTGGAAGGGAGAAGATCCATCCTATCGAGGCAGCGCAGCAAGCATGGGCGCCCAGCGCGTAGCAGCTTGTGTCTGAGATGCGACGGAATACCTTGTTCCGAGCCCAAAGCTGCTGAATAAACGTCCTGAGATTGCGATAAACAATATGCATAGTGATTCCGCTACTCAGGACGCGTGATCGACGGCTACCTAACTGAGGATGTCGTGAGTTTCCTATCCACTTCTCGGCTCCTCGCAGCTGCGCTGTTCGACGATTGCCTCTCCATTCGTCAGGACCGCTTAGTGAACGCAGGCATTTTTGTTGAACGTAGGCTGAAGATGACTCGCCCGGTTGCCTGCTTTGAACGTGAAATCCGCCAAGTCCTGAGTAATCTGGTCGTCAACGCCATCGACGCGACGGATGCGGAAGGAAGCACGCATGCTGCTACGCGCTCGTGAAGCGACAGATTGGCGTACCGACCGGAGCGGTCTGCCTTTCACGGTTGCGGACACGTATCCGGAATCGACGGCCGAAACCTCCGCCTCATCTTCCAAGCCTTTCTTACCACCAAGGTCACTGCAGGCACTGGCCTCGGTCTCTGGGTCAGTCAGGAGATCGTCGAGCGTCACTGTGGTCGGCTGGGAGTCCGAAGCCGCACCGAGGCTTCGTCTGGCACAGTCTTCACACTCTTCCTCCCCTATGAGGCCGCTGCTCGCTGAGAACCACCTCATACCTCCGCCTGCTCAGCAGAGACCAGGAAAAGATCTACTGGCGAAATGAGGCAAAGCTCACGAGCTTGTAGCCTTTGACTCGGATAGGTCGTTGGGCATCGAGCGCCACAGCAAAGATATTTGGCTCGGCAGATTAAGCAGCTTCTTCGCTGCCAGCTATGCCCATGACGAGAGCTGAGCAGGAGGTGAAGCGACTTGCTCCACCTCCTCGTCAGACAGAACGACATGAGATTAGTGCGCGTTATTTCCCGCAAACATAGTATTTCCGTTCGCGGATTGTTCGGGGATCGGCTGAATGACATCCCAGTGCTCAACGATTTTCCCGTCTGCTACCCGGAAGATATCAATGATCGCCTCTCCTCTATCTTGGGGACCCGTCGTGAACTTGGAATGCACGACGACGAGATCTCCCTCAGAGATCACCCTGACCATGTCCAAGGCCGCATCGGGATGGGTCTGAAAGAAGGCTGCGAAATAGTTCACGAAGGGTGCAGTCCCATTCGGCACGAGCGGGTTGTGCTGAATATACGTGGCACCGATATAGCGCTGCGCTGCTTCCGAAGGTTTGTGTGCATTGAAGGCTAGATTGTAGAAGTCGAGAACAAGACGCTCGTTTGCGTTTTTGGGGACGGCTTGCGCCTGCATGTACAGCCGGCAAGCAGCAACAGCGCAGAACAACAGCAACAGGGACAGATACTTTCTCATGATGGTTCCTCTTTGGTGCGGCTCGCCGGACAAACTTCTCCAAACGATTGTGGGGTTGTGAGCAGGACCGTTCGCCTCTCGAGTTGATCAAAACTCCAGCTGGATGCCACCCGGAGCTGTTCCTAGATGGACAAGCGGACCCAGGCGACTTCGCCTAGATCGCACAACCGTCGGGCCCGCAGCCGACTTCAAACTGCGACGGCGCGGGCGGCCTGAGCTTCATGCTCTTCAGGGCACTCTGCCAGGCCTCCGGTCTGCCCAGGAAGGGGGTGTGATCAAGCCGTTCTAAGTGACCTTCGCGCTCGATGACGAACGTTGGGTAGCCTCTGGCGCCGACAGCACTCAGGAGACCGCGGCTTTCCGCAAAGTGGGCGTTCACCGCTTCTCCACGGAAGCTTTGCAGGGCCTCTAAAAAAGGACCGCGGTCCAATCCAAGTTCACCTGCAAGATCGCTCAAAACACCGGCATCGGCAATCCGCAGTCCTTCGACGTAGTGCGCCTCATACAAGCGTGCGAGCATATCCAGGCCAGCTTCTTGGACCTGCTCCGCCGCCAGAACAGCTGCGGTGGGCGGCTCCGAGTCGAGCCACGCAGTATGATCTGTGAGCAGGCCGTTCAGGTACGCCTGGCCGAACTGTTGCCCCGTCGCCTGCGTGATCTGACGATCATGGGGAGCGACATACTCCCGCCAGGCCGGAGTGATCTGCTGCCGGCGTGCTCCGGTCATCATGCCGCCGCCATGGAGCTCGATCGACGCGACCTCCCGTGCGGCTTTTACTAAAGGTGCGACGGCGTAGCACCAGCCGCACAGCGGATCGTAGATGTAGTGCAAGCGTGTACCTGTCATAGTTTCCTCCATCGTCAAGCTTTTATCTGTGCGAAGACTTACCGCGAGAGCGCTGCGGCAACGGACTCCTGCAGCGGTGTCGTGGCGCGGCCGATCAACCTGCTGAGGTCATGCGAACTGGTAAAGAGCTCTCCGCGGCTTGCTCCTGCATCGGCGTCTGCAATGGCGTGGGCCAGTCCTTCCGGAAGGCCGAAGCCGGCGAGAGCCTTGGCGTAGTCCTCCTGCGGTAGATCCTTGTAAGTCACAGGCTTGTTTGTCTGCCGTGCGGCTTCAGCGGCAAACTCGGTGAGCGTATAAGGTTCGTCGCCGCCTAGTTCGTAAACCTTGTTTTCGTGGCCGTTGCCAGTCAGCACGGTGACGGCCGCGGCAGCGTAGTCCGCACGCGTTGCTGTGGCAAAGCGGCCATCCTTTGCCGCTCCCAGAACAGCGCCATGTTCCACCGCAGCCACCAGCGTGGAAGTGTGATTCTCCGTATACCAGCCATTCCGAAGGAAGGTGAACGGCACACCGGACGCCCGAACATAGGCCTCGGTCGGCTGATGTTCCTTGGCTAAGAGGAGCGTTGAGGTGTCGGCATTGAGGATGCTGGTGTAGGCAAGCAGTTTTACGCCAGCTGCCTGCGCTGCGTCGGTGACTGCCTGGTGCTGCGGCACACGATGGCCTACCTCGCTCGAAGAGACGAGCAGTACCTTCTCCACACCATTGAAGGCTGCAGCGAGACTCTCAGGCTGGGAGTAGTCTGCCTGCCGCACCTGCACTCCCTGTTCCGCAAAAGCCTGCGCCTTCTTCGGATCGCGCACAACGGCGACGATCTGCTCTGCTGGTACCTTCTCCAACAATTGTTCGACGATAAGCTTTCCGAGTTGCCCCGTTGCTCCTGTCACTACGATCATGTCCTCACTCCTTGGCTGAGAAATGTCTCAACCAGTTCGAGCGTACAGCAAGTACTTACCAAATGTAAGTACGTACACTAATGTAAGCTACTATCATGTCGAAGAAAAGAAACTCATCACGCTCCCCGTCCGAAACGGCAGCAAACCGGCAACCTGTGTGCAGCGGATTGCCCTTCGCGCATCGTTCTCGATCACATCTCGACACGCTGGAGTTCTTTGATCCTGGTCATGCTGCTGGAGCGGACTCATCGTTTTAGTGAACTGACACGCCGGATCGGCGGCGTAAGTGAACGCATGCTCGCCCACTCGCTTCAGGCGCTTGAGTCCGATGGCTTCGTCCTGCGTGTGGTCTATCCCACCAAACCGCCCAAGGTCGAATACAGCCTCACACCGCTTGGCCGTGAGCTCGCAGCGCATGTGCAGGCGCTCACGCAATGGGTGGAGAACAACGTTTCGCGAATGCTCGATTATCGCGAGGCGACATCCCGATAGCGAACAATCAGGTGCCTTAGTGGTAGTGCGTCAGAATCCGCTGCAGGCTGTGGACCAGAGGCTTGGGGATAAGGGCGCGGTGGATGCTTTTACGGCTGTCTGCTGGCTGCTGTCAACTGTACGCGTAAACAGGACCCTACAGGAACATCTGGCCGTACGCCGCCAAGAGACACTCAAAAGCGTCCCTAAGCATCTGAAACAGGATCAGGGTCGAGGGGAGCTCGGGAAAGAAGTACCGATGGCAAGTCTGGCGGGCTACTACACGATGGTGCTGCATGGCCTGTCACTCTCAGCGAGACATGGGGCTTCGCGCGAAGAGCTTACGGAGATGTGAACCTTGCGATAGCAACATGGCCGTAACGTCTATGAGCCGGGGCAGTACGCAATCAGGAGACATGCACTCGCCACTCAGGCTTGGCGAACTCCGTTGCGCTTCCGTTAATCATTTATGTTAATCAGCAGTTGCATTCAGCATTGCAGCGGCGCCACCGCGGCAGCGCAAGCGACCGCAATGTAAATAGCATGACAGGATTGGGCATCGTGAAAACACTCCCAAGATTCTCTCGAATGAGTCTCCGCGCGAGCGCACTGCGCCCTGGTCGACAATTGCTGTCGAGCGAAGCGTGTGGGTGGACTTCGGTACTACTGCAGACTTTTGAGCAACCCGGAACGGTTGAGCACTACGAAACGGCCGCCTCTCCAGATGCGCTCATTGTGGTTGTTCTGAAAGGTGCATACGAGATTGAGAGCTTCTCGTCTGGGTCTTGGAAGAAAGCCTCCTATCGACCGGGTTGCGGAGGCCTAACCGCCCCAGGTACCACGAATCGTTTGCGATGGCATTCTAAGAGCAACGCTGAATCGATCATTTTGCGTCTTTACATTCCTGCCCACTACTTCGATGAATCACGCGAAGAGTATCGGCGAGCGGGCGAGAGGACGAGCAGCAACGCCCTTGATGCTCTTTCGTTTACAGATCCCCTCATAGTGAATGTTGTTAGATCACTTGGCCAGCAAATAGCCAAAGGAGCTCCCGACCTGCTGGCAGATGCTGGCGCTCGTTTTCTGGCAACCTATTTGCTTTCAAAGATGAATCAACAGCCTGAGCAGAGGCTATCCAGAAGCGCAGGACATGACCTAACTGACCGGCGATTGCTGCGGGTTATGGAGTACATGCAACAACACTGCACAGAGGAGTTGACATCAGGTCGACTCGCGGCTGAAGCGGGTATCAGTTCATTCCACTTCTCACGCCTCTTCAAGGAGAAGCTCGGCATCACTCCTCACCGATATCTGACGCGGCTGCGAATGCAGCTTGCAAGAAATCTCCTGAAGGAAACAGGAATGTCCATCGGCGAGATCGCCGTTAGTTGCGGCTACATGCACCACGGCCACTTTGCCGCCGCATTTGCGAACGAGTACAAGTGCAGCCCAACGGAATTCCGAACGCAACATCTGATCTAAGCCTGAGGCAGCAATTATTGGAGCAAACTGCAGCAAGCTTGGGACTAAGGCGGATTTCAATTCGCATCCAAGATCTGTAGGGTGGCTGTAAGCTTCGTCACTGCCCAACAATGCCCCCTGCCGTTGTTGTTTAGCAGCTCCGGCATGCGAGTTGCGACTCATTGTTGTTGCGGCCACCCCGGTTGTCGTCTGCTACTTACTATCTAACCCCCTTAAGGAGATGGAATATGGCTGTCGTATACATCACGTACTCGGGCGATGAATCAACCCGTTTTGATCGAGGCTACTACAGAAATCATCATTTGCCTCTGGTAATGCAGTGCTGGAAGCAGCATGGACTTGAAAGTCTAAGCGTCTTGTACCCAGAGGATCTAGGGAATGGGACCATCGCGATTTGTGAATGCAAATTCAGGGATGATGCTGCGATCAAAGCATCGTTTGAATCAACGGAGACCCCACAGGTGATGGCTGACGTGAAGCATTTTACAGACGTCACTCCGGTGCAGACACGAGCGGTTCCTTTGTGATAAGCGTTTGGCGAACAATGGTTGAAGTGCGGATTGGGCGTAGGGTAGCCCGACCAGTGCAACGGGATGTTCAGGCAGTTTTCGTCACTCAGATCTGGGGCTTATAAGTAGACAATCAATTTATCTGGCGTGATCGGTAGTTCGCGGACTCGAACACCTGTCGCGTGCCATACAGCGTTAGCTATTGCCGGCGCCACGCCACAGAGTCCGAGTTCCGCGAGGCCTTTAACACCGAGCGGGCTCAGCAGCTTATCTTCACCCGGTACGAAGATTACGTCTAGCTCACCGATGTCCGCGCATACCGGCACCAGGTACTCTGCAAGATTCGCGTTTGCTACCCTCCCAAGACGTGTATCCCATTCCGCGCCTTCGAGCAGCGCCATGCCTAGGCCTCCGATCATCCCGCCGATGCATTGACTGCGGGCCAGTTTTGGGTTGACGATTCGGCCGGCATCATAAGCGCCAGAGATGCGGGTTACTCGCACAGTCCCGAAGTCGGGGTCGACGTGAACCTCTGCAAAAATGACTCCAAATGAGTACATCGCATAAGTATCCTTTTCGTCTCCGGGCTTACTGTCAGAGTGGGCTTCGATCTGGCTAGAGCCTGCCGACCTAATCTTGTCTAGCAAGTCGGGTGCAAAAAGGGCAGATGAACCCAAAGTGCCGCTGATCTTCGCAAGGAGGGCTAGGCAAGCCTCTCGTACTGCTGGTCCGATACTTGCCGTCGTGGTGGAGCCACCATGCTCTTCGGCCTTCGGAAACGTGGAGTCACCGAGTTCGAAGCGAACACGAGGGAGAGGAAGGCCAAGTGTGTCGGCGGCGACCTGAGTCATGGCGGTGTACGTGCCAGGCCCCATATCGCTGGTGGCACTACGGACGACGACAGTTCCATCAGCGAGAAGCGTAGCTGAGGCGCTCGCGGGATAACGTGGGGCTGTGTTGACGGCTGTGGCCATGCCCAAACCGACCAACTGACGACCAGCCCGCATGGACCTCGGCTCTGGCGTCCGGCGCTCCCAACCAAACCGCTCAGCGCCTATACGATAGCAGTCCTGTAGGGCGTTACTGGACCAGGGAAGGTCCTTCTTGGGAGATCGCTCAGCGAAGTTTCGCAGACGAAGCTGGATGGGATCGAGCTTCAGCAGAGCGGCCAACTCGTCCATGGCGACTTCCTGGGCGAACAGGCCCGTCGCGTGTCCGGGACCGCGCATGGGGCACGGTGTATTCGTGTTCATGGGAACGAGACGGTAGCTCGTTCGTCGATTTTCGCAGGCATAGGTTACGGCCGGCGCGTCAAGCGTTGCTTCAGCAAACTCCTCATACGTGGAGGTCTGTCCAATGGCTTCCTGGATGTGCGCCTGCAGGTGCCCGTCATGTTGCGCTCCAAGCGCAACACGCTGCTCTGTGTGCGGCCGGAAACCAGTCGAGTAGTAGAGCTGCCGCCTCGTCAATTCCAGACGCACGGGTCTACCGACTTGACGCGACGCCATCACCGCAAGCGTGACGTGTGGCCACGTTCTTAGACTCGATCCAAACGCCCCTCCCACGAATGGGTTGATAACGCGCACTGAGTCTGCCGAGATGCCAAAGATGCGCACCATTTCTTCACGAACATTGTCGACCCATTGAGTCTTGTCCCAAATCGTAAGTTGACCGTCTTTCCACTCAGCGACTGTCGCGTGCGGCTCCATCGCGTTTTGGTGCTCGCGCGGCTGAACGTAATGCCCATCGATCTTGACAGCAGCCTGATGGAACGCTTCATCGGCATCGCCACCTTGCCGGGCTTCAGGTCCCCGTCCCTTTTTCGCCGCTGCTTCTGATGTCGGTACGCTTCGGTCGCTATCGAAGTGCGTCAGAGACTTAGCTGGCACATAACGCACGCGCACCAACGAAGCCGCGTACTCGGCCTGCGTTTGTGTATGGGCGACGACAACGCCAATGGGTTGGCCAGAGAACTTGATTTCTGCGTCCTGCAAGACTCGAAGCGCCTCGCCTGATACCGGCTCTACAGCTGGCCGCTGCTTGTAGGGACCGTAGGGTAGTTTCGGCGCATTCAGGAAGGTGAGTACCATCAGTACGCCGGGGGCCCGTTCCGCTTGTGTCGAGTCGATGTGCGATATGCTTCCCGCAGAAATGCTGCTTTCGACTATGGCTGCGTATGTGAGACCATCAGGGTGAAACTCAGCAGCATAGGTTGCCCGGCCCGTTACTTTGGCCGGTCCATCAACCCGGCTTATGGGAGATCCGACCAAGCTGCTCATGCAAGACCGCCTGTTTCTTCCAACGCGCGAACGATCGCTCGCTGGATCAATTTGATCTTGTAGACGTTCTTCCCGTGGGACACGGCGTTTCGTGTGGCAAGTTCCGCTGCATGTCGGCATAACCCGGAGTCGAGCACGTGACCACGGAGGGCTTCCTCGACCTCAGGAAGTCTCCACGGTGTTGTCGCTACGCCGCCTACAGCGAGTCGCACATCGCGCACTGCGCCGAAAGAGTCAAGATCGAGTGCAACCGCCACGGAGGCGATAGACCACTCGAAGGTTGCTCGATCACGGACTTTCAAGTAATGCGATTTGCGAGCAGCGGCGCCCGAAGGGATTTCTATCGCGAGGATGAGTTCCCCTGGCGCTAGTTGCGTCTCAAGATGAGGCGTATCGTGCGGCTGCTTGTGCAGGTCTCGCAGGGCAATCTGGCGCTCACCGCGTGAGCCTGCGATGCGTATCTTCGCATCAAGAACTAGGAGTGCATTGGCCAAGTCCCCGGCGTATGTCGCAATGCAATGCTCGCTTGTACCAAGGACGGCATGTAATCGGTTTTGCCCGTTGATTGCGGGGCAACCGCTGCCGGGCTGGCGCTTATTGCAGGGCGACGCTACATCCCGGAAGTAGCCACAGCGCGTTCGCTGGAGCAGGTTGCCGCCTAAGGTCGCCAAGTTCCTCACTTGGGGCGACGCGCTGGCGAGTAGGGCCTCTGCAATTACAGGATAATGCTCGCGGACGCCCGGATGTTCCGCCGCATCACTCATCTGGACAAGGGCGCCAAGCGTGGCGCCTGCAGGTCCTGCAACGATGTCACTAATGCCGGGTAGTGCGGTAACATCCACGACATGGCGCGGGTTGAGAACCTGTTCCCGCATGAGTTGGACCATGTCGGTCCCTCCAGCAAAGAATGCAGTACCGGGTTCCTCAGACTGAGTGGAGACATGGAGTGCGCCCGTTTGCACAGCAGAAGCGACACTGCGTGACCGCGCGAAGGTAAAGGGAACCATCTATGCGCTCCTCTGAGCCACTTCGCGCACGGCTGCGACGATGTTCGGGTAAGCACCGCACCGGCAGATGTTTCCACTCATCCATTCACGAATCTCATCGTCGCTGCTGATGTGGCCTTCCTGGATACAAGCAACTGCGCTCATGATCTGTCCGGGTGTGCAATAGCCACACTGAAAACCGTCTTGCTCTACAAAGGCCGCTTGGACTGGATGCAGTTCGTCTCCATGTGCGAGTCCTTCAATCGTAGTGATCTGCTTTCCTTGTTGCATGACTGCGAGTGCAAGACATGAGGTGATCCGTCTGCCGTCGACAAGAACCGTACACGCGCCGCAGTGGCCCAAGCCGCAGCCCTTTTTACTTCCTGTTAGGTGTAAGTGATCGCGCAGACAGTCCAGCAGAGTCGTGTTCACCGCAAGCTGATTGACTCGGTGCTGTTCGCCGTTGATCTGAAGCGTCAGATCCACGTTGCCGAGTCCTTGCTCGGTAACTTTCGCAGGACGCTCAGCGTCACCCGGCAAAGGTGGTATGGCTCGACCTGAAGGCACGATCATAGCGCTCCCAACGGAGAGAAGTCCGGCCAGTAGCTCTCGGCGGTTTATCTCGAATTCTGACATTGACTACTCCCTTCACCGGCCGTCGCTGTCACGCCCCGGCACAGGAACATCAAAGCCATTCAGCAACACCGAGATCGTGCAGTAGAAACCCACGAGGTAGATGAGTTCAGCAGTACCGTCCTTGCCAAAGGCCGTCGAGGCAGCCTGGTATGTGGACTCGGGAAGCTGTGCGCCGCGAGAGAGGGCCATCGCCACGTCAAATGCTATCCCCTCTTCCTCAGAAAGAGTCGCGGGGCGAGACCCGGCCGCTAAAGCCGAAACTTGCGAGAGCGACAGTCCAGTTTTAGCCGCTGTGAACTCATGAGCGTAGATCTCATATCGGGCACTGAATCGCGAGCCCGTTACAAGAATGGCAATCTCGTGAACTGCTTTTGGGAGTGTGGTGTGCTTAGTAAGCGCCGTATTTACTGCCCACACCGCGCTTCCATACATTGGGAAGTGCAGCATGGCGTTATACGGTCCCAGCATCGCACCGTCCTCACGCGCCATCTTGAATCCACGGTCCCTGCCTTGGGTGATGTCCTGGATTTGATCGAATAACGCGCGCTGTTCCGGACTAAATTCGACCGGCGGAATTGGGTTCAGTCTCATCGCTTCTCCTTGTCTCCGGAACCGGACCCAGCAACATGCTGCTGTAGCCAACTCAGAACTGGTCGAAGTGCTTCATCTGAATTCTTCTCGTAAATGAGTCCATGCCCGTTCCCGTGGATGTTGTGGTCCGGGAGATGAATGAGTTCAGCTGAGGCACCCGCGTTGCACAGAAACTTGACGATCTCCGGTGCGTATTTCGATTGCACGGAGACTTCTCCACTGACAACAGCGACCGGTTTGTCAACCAGCGCAGGAATCCTTAAAGAGGATGGATCTGCGGCTTGGACTTCCTCGGGGCTGTTTCGTCGCGGTTCGTAGGTTATCGGTGCTGACGTGAGTCCCCACGAAAGCACTCCAATGTTGGGTGTGTCTGCAAATGCTGGTCCCATTGGCTCGACCGTAACAATCGCGACGACCAGTTCCGAACGTCGGTCGGCAGTAAGCCACCCGTCGGAACCCGAAGCTGAGTGTGTCATTAGGATGGATGGCCCGATTCGATCCAATAGATCTGCCAACCGGTCAGCATCCATAGCTTGCCAGGCGGCAATGTCGGCGGGCAGAGGGCCAAACGGGGCTATGTAAGCATCCAACGCGGCAGCGTCACGCGGATCGAACGGCCACTGCGTGTGCTCTTTTTTCACCTTGGGAGAGAAGAAAACCTCTTCACCTTCTTCGTAGGGAAACTGCGGACTCATGGGTCCAAGCAGGTCAGGGTTGTAGGGCGAGCGTCCCTGACCAACGCGGTCGACAACGAAGACAGCGTAGCCTGCTTCCACCAGCCGTTGCGCCCAGCCTGGGCGACCGTCTGGGGTGTCTAGCCATTCTGTTCCCTGTAAGGCTCCGCCGTGTATCAGCACGATGGGATAAGGCTGACTTACGGATGCGGGAGCTTCCCATGCCACGAACATAGGCCCACGTTGGTAGGTCTTGCATTTGATTGTCACTCGATCGCCTGGGAGCCAGAACTCCCCGCGACGCGAGGTTCTCGGCTGTCTATTCTCCCAAACCGCCTGACCGACGGCCTCGACCGTTGACTTGCCAGCTAGCGGCGCGACCGTCGAAATGGTATCTGTGCCTCGCATGATGGCTTCCTCCAGTAGGTGATGAGGTCAGACAAATCCGCGCGAAGAACGCGCCTCAACTATTGAAAGCGGCTGCAAAGGAAGGACGCCTCACATGTGTTAGAGAGCAACCCGTTATTATCGCCGGCAAATCTAGAGGCATCTTCTTCTTGCATGACCAATGTTTTGTTCTGATGCGGATCGTCGACTTTTATGCATCCCGGGTTTGCTTTGATTTGATCCCAAAATTGCGTTTTCCATCCTCGAGTACGGCCTCACATAACATTGAACCGAGCCCCGAAACGCATCGAGGCACTCATAAGTCATGGACCGCCTCCGTCACTGCATATGCCTAACCGATAGGCAGACCAGCTAGTTTGGCGTAGGTTACCGGATTGGCGTATTCGTACCCTTCTGCAATCTTGTCATCGCGGATTACGAATTTGAAGATGTATACGTTGTTATAAGCGGTGCCATCCTGAGCGATGTAGTCGCCCCTTGACTCAACGAAGACATTGCTGCCGTCCGCGGTGACGAAGTACCTGGGCTCGAGCATCTTTATTTGCTTGAAACGTTCTAAGACTTGACCCTGGTACTTAGTGACGGCTTCTTTGCCCTTATAGTTGAACCAGTTTTCCTGTTTCCCGGACGCAGCCAAGGGAAAGATGTATACCGCGTCGTCGCTAAATAGCGCCATAGTTGCGCCTAGATCATGACGTTCTTTAGCGGCAAAGAACGCCTTCACTAGGCCAAGCGCCGTGTTTGACTTCTCCTGCTCTTCATGCGCCATGTGCATTCTCCTTCTCTGAACCCATAAAACATCTCACAGAGCAAAAATAAGTACTTGTCTCTGTGATGGCGAATCAGTTGCGAAGAGATGCGAGCCTGGTATTGCAGTACAGCAAACTTATTTTGCAGGATGTACGGCTGCCCATAGAGAGCCTCCTTAGCGCCTGTTGTCACTCCACTCCTCAGCGTAAAATGAAACGCTTCTGCAAATGAATAGTTGCTAGATCTGAACCATCCCGCCATCGACGAAAAGCTCAGCGCCGTTCACATAGCTTGCATCTTCTGAGGCGAGGAATAAAACAGCTTTTGCAATCTCGTCCGGCCTGCCGGGGCGAGCGAGAGGGATGTCTTTAGACAGTTCCGACAAGAGTCGCTCGGCGTTTTCACGGCCACCTGTCGCTTTCTCGATCAATGGAGTATGTACGGGTCCTGGGCTGACGACGTTTACGCGTATCCGCCGCTCCCTGAATTCGTTCGCCCACGTCCGCGCGAAGCTCCTCACCGCCGCCTTGCTCGCGCTCAATACGCCGAAACCAGGGATTCCCTTGATCGTCCACATGGAAGCATTCAGAACAACGGCAGCTCCCTCGGGCATCAACGGCAGAGCCTTCTGCATGCAGAAGAACACACCTTTGACGTTAGCGGAGAAACCGGCGTCGAACTGACTTTCGGTTACCTGTTCAATCATGAGGTGTTCCGCCGTGCCGGCATTCGCGAACAGGATATCCAGTCGCCCAGCTTGTGCTCTGATCGTCGTGAACAGGCGGTCGAGATCCTCCAGCTTGGAAACGTCGCCCTGGATGCCCACAGCTCCATGCCCGATCTGCTGAATTGCCGCTGCGAGTTCTGGATTCCTTCGTCCTGTTACAAAGACCTTGGCCCCCTCCGCCGCGAGCAGTCGGGCTGTCGCCAATCCAATGCCACTAGTTCCGCCTGTCACCACCGCAATCTTGCTCTCAACTCTTCCCGACATGTTCACCCCTCGATAAGCCGACGTCTGACAGATCTGTTCCAACGCTGCACATGCGCTAACACAGGTATAGTGCGGGCCCAGGAGGAGACATCCCCGCATTTCCATAGACCTGCAAACACCGCTCGATTAGACTATTTCTTCGCGGACGAACCGTCGTGAATGGTGAAGCGCAACAGTGCAGGAGGATGGACGATCCCATCGGGACCGGGCGCCAGAAGTCCACCATCGGTCGTGACGTAAGCGACGCGGCCTTCTGCCTTTGGCGCCCAGTAGAGGCTTGAGGGCCCAACAAGCTTGTCGTTGAACGGATCCCCAGAGACGATGTCGGCCTTCGGCGATTTGCTCGGGTTCAGCGATACCTTTTGGATCGTATTTGCAACGTGCGTGCCGATATAGGCAACTTCGGCCGCTTCGTCGATGCAGAAGTCATCGGCTGAGAGAATACCGCTCTCAAGGACCTCGGGCAAGCCGACAGCATCCAGCGTGTGCGGGTCAACAGCTACTCGGACGAAGAGTTGCTGAGCGCATCCGGTGTAGTAGAGGAAGTTGGTCTTTGCGGCAAAGCGAACTCCATTGACGCCCGGGTATGGAACCGTCACCTTCGGAGTGAGGACAACCTCTGGCAGTTCCCAGCCGGCGGCCATGGTTCTGTCGCGCAGCCAGATTGAAGCTTTCGCCGAACGGCCATCATCAGCTATATCCAAGCGCCAGATCAAACCCGCGGTCCCATCGGCGATGAGGAGAACTCTGGGGCCGAGGAGGCAGGTGCCATTAAGGCCCGACGCCGATGTTGGGAAGGTAAACACACGCTCTCGCCTTACCGGGTCACCGGGATTCCAACCGCGCAGATCATACCGTTCAACCGCAGCCTCACCCAGGGTACAAACCCAAAAGACGTCGGGCTCGACTTCCACGATGCCCATGGGCAAACCATCAAGAGAATCGAGGAGAAGCGGCGTGACCGGGAGGTCGCCTGCCGCGTCGGGAACATACCAGAGTTCACCTTTGTTTGTAGCCGTGACCAAGATGGATCCGTCTGTACGAGTAACAAGGTTCTCGAGAAAATAAGACTTGGGAAACACAGCAGCTGTTTCTACGGTAAAAGCAGAATTAGGGGCATTCGACATGACAACTCCAAGCGGAAATGCGGTTATAACAACGGTTGAATTGCTTGCGCCCTTGGGAGGGACGGCGCACACTTCCGCGGTGTTGCGTACGCTGACGGGGTCGAGCTGCGCGGAGCAAGACTCCTTACACCGTCAGACCTCGGGGCCGGGAGCGGGAATGTCGAATAAGTTGAGGATGGTGCAGGTAAGACTGAACTCCCCGATGAGAACTCCAATCTCATACAGACCTTGCTTCCCAAATGTCTTCTCAGCTTCAACGAAAAGAGAGTCGCTGATTCGGTAAGATTTGGCCATGTCATGCGCTATGCGAGCCCCAAGCAATTCATCCGGGGCGAGATCCTGGGGCAAATCACCAGAGCTAAGCGAGCTTATGGCTGCCGCGGACAGTCCGGCGTTACGTCCCATGATCGAATGAGAGTAGAGCTCGTACTTGGACTCCCATACACCGCCAACAGCAAGGATGATGACCTCGCGCACCCGCTCTGAAAAGGAGACGTGTTTCTTCAGGGCGGCATCAAAAGCCAGGAGCGCTCTGGTGATCTCGGGGTTTAGCAGGAAAGCGTTGAATGGGCCTATCAGCCGGCCATCGGCCGTCACCATCTTGAATCCGGCTCTTTGGCCCCAGGGTGCCATTTCTTCGACTATGGAGTCGTACAGTATTCGCTGTGGCCCCGTGAGTGTCTTAGGCTCGCATAAAGGCAATCGCCCGCCCAATGCATCGTTCGCTGTTCCCGGCATATCAATCTCCTAAATTAGTGACATTCGAAAACTCCAACGCATTGGTTGGATACCATCATGAGATTCCAACCGAACGGTTGGAGATTCAAATAGAATGGATTTATGGCTTGGGATACACAGGAAACGCGCCGCCGTCTGCAACAAGCGGCATGTGAAGAGTTCACCGCCCATGGACCGGACGGAACGACCATGGCGCGGATCGCAGCTCTCGCGGGGATCAATAAGGAGCGGCTCTACAACTATTTCGGGGACAAACGACGACTCTTTGAAACGGTGCTCATTGAGGAACTGGAAAAGCTCGCTATCTCCTTGGGAGCGAACGCTCCCGGCCTAGAGAATATCGGGGAATATACAGGCTGCATCTTCGACTACCATGCCGAGCATCCTCAGCTGGTCCGGCTCTTGCTCTGGGAGGGTCTGGCCGAGGGGCCAGCCGTAAACGAAGCTGCTCGTACAGCTCACTATCAGCGCACCGTTGCGATGTTTGCCGAAGCACAATATGACGGCACATTGAATGACAATCTTGATCCAGCAAAGCTGGTCTTTCTGCTGATCGGACTGGCTGCGTGGTGGTTTGCCGTACCCCAGCTATCACGTATGGTCACAGGCTCGGATGGAACTGCTTCAAAGGAGCGAAGCTTGCGCCGGGCCTGTGTTGTGAGCGCCGCCCAGAATCTGGCCTCCCCACGCAAGTAAGGAGCGATTGTCGGATCGTCGGAAAAGATGGCGGCCGGGTTGTACGCCGGTTCGTCAACTTCGTCTTCTCCAATCGGGAAGGTAACCAATGGCGTTGCCGTCGAGGATGCGATTTGGGAGATTTATGCCGTTTTCCTTCACATCATAGAGTTCAGGCCTTTGTCGCTCGACGGGATTTCAGGCCGGGCAGTTCTGGATGAACACCGGGCTGAAGCCCCTGTCCGGCAGCGATCTTTCGAAGAAGTTGCGTCAGTTCTCGACGTTCCACAGGACTAAGAGCAGCGCAGATGCGATCTCCATGCGCTTCCGTGAGAGCGATCAGCTCTGACGTCATCCTCTGACCCTTGTTGGTCAGCACAAGCGTATAGGAACGCCGGTCGGACGCATTGTGACGGCGTCGCACAAGGCCTTTCTGTTCGAGTTCGTCGATCAGCCTGACCAGGTTGCTAGGAAACATTCCGAGAGTGTCCCCTAACTCGCGCTGAGTCAGCCTATTCGTTCCGAAGATCGCCTTGAGCACGCCCACATGGGCGAGCCGAAGGCCGAGAGGAACAACCTGCTTTCCAAAGGAAATCTGCGCGTGTGATCCAACCTGTGCAATGAGAAACGCGAGATCGCCTGGGGAGCTGCTGTCCTGATCGGGTAATTGAGCCGCCAGCTTGTTCTTGGTCATAGGTATATGCTATAACGATTATTTCATGTACCTTTCGCGTCCAGAACATTCATGTTCTTAAGAGGTGACCGTTTATGGAAATCGCAAAATGGGTCGTCGCACTAGTCGCAGTGTTTAACTTCGGTGGCTATGTCGCGGACGCGGTTATTCCGTTTACAGCAAAACAGCACATTCATAATCCGCGCTGGCCACCCCACGCCAAGTTTCACAACGCACAAACCATGCTGCTGGGCATAGGTGTGGGACTCTTTTCGCTATTTCTCCTCTTCGGAACTGGGCCGTTGACTTTCTTGCACTTTACCCTTGCTGCTGTTGCGAGTGCACTCTACTTTTTGGCTATGCTTCTGTCCCCTGTCTTTCCGGGTACGGGCTGGAGTGATCCTGAGTTTACGAAGGAGAACGGATCCGTCCTGGGGATGCACCCCCAACTTTTTGTAGGTTGTTGGTGTGTTTGATTCTTCTCGTGGCCTGCGTATATGCGCTCGTGAAGCACTAGAGTACAAAGGAAGCAAGGCTTGAAGGACAAGGCAGATGTTTTCTCGATCGTCAGTCGCCTCTCTTTCAAAGGAGTGGATCGCGCAGGAAGCAGCGGAGGCGGGAGAATAGACAGTTGCGAAACACGCCAAAGCGGTCACTAAGTGGGGCGATTCCTGATGACGAGCCGATTGCGCGGTACATGGCGAAGAGGCTGCAATCGCCGCAGCCCCTTTCACCTTAGTTGGTTGTCGGCATCATGCCGCCGTCTACGCGTAGGTTGGCACCTGTGATAAAGTCAGCGAGAGGACTGGATAATAAAGCCACCATGTTTGCTATGTCCATCGGTGAGCCGATCCTTCCAGCAGGCAGACGAGTTTGCTGTACATAAAACTGCTCGAACGTGTCGAAGTTGTACTCCTGTCCCTGCGAGGTCATCATTTCCCGTGCCCCGGCTTCCATCCCTGGGGTTCGGATGGGCCTGGGCTGACCGTGTTTGCAGTCACGCCGGTCCCGCTGAGTTCTTTTGCCAAAGAAACAGCCTGGGCGATGTTGGCAGCCTTTGTCGTGCCGTAGTTAGCCACAGGCGGACCTGGCATTGGGCCAAGGAAGCTGCCCAGCATGACAACCCGACCCCACTTACGCTCCACCATTGTGGGAACAAGCTGCGTGACCAGTCGTACCACCGAGCCCACATTTGCGTTGTACAGATCGAGCCACTCAGCTGCAGTCGATAGCAGCCATGGCTTCATGGGAAATGTCCCCGCGTTGTTAATGAGGATGTCGATACCGCCGAAAGCCGACAACGAGACTTTCACCACCTCGGCCGTCTCCTCATCGCTTCCAAGATCGCCGATGGCCGCCATGGCCATACCTCCAGCCGCTGTAATCTCCTGCACCACTCGGTCGGCTTCGGCCTTGCGCCTGCCATGAACGACAACCTGAACACCTTCCCCCCGCAAGAGTCTTCGCGATCTGCTCCCCGATTCCGCTTGTACTCCCTGTGACCAGAGCACGCTTCCCGTTCAGCCGTAAATCCATCGTTGCCTCTCTTTCATAGTGACCACTATGAAAAGTATGCCGGCAGTTGCGGACTTGGTCAACGGTTTTCATAATACTTGTTATGGAAACGCTAGAGTCTCCAACAGCGAAACGTCTAGGACGGCCGCTCTCGTTCGATCGTGATAAGGCGCTGCATGCGGCCCAATTGCAGTTCTGGCGGACAGGTTACGAGACCACAAGCGTCGCGGAACTCACCCAGGCCATGGGCATTACCGCGCCGAGCCTCTACACCGCCTTCGGAGACAAGGAATCTCTTTTCTTGGAATGCTTGGAAAAATATGCGAACCCAGGACCGAAGACAACTCCCGAACTGATTGCGGAGGCTCGTTCTGCCCGGGAGGCTGCTCAGCAGCTTCTTGAGCTTTCCGCGCGGTGGTTCACTCAAAGGGACGCTCCTGCGGGGTGTCTGGTCGCAAGCGCCGCGTCCAGCGGGTCGATCAATTCGCAGCGAGTGCGTGCAGCCCTGAAGAACATCCGCGACGCCAACCGGAAGGCTCTTCAAAAAAGAGCGGAACGGGACATCCGCGAAGGCCGTCTGCCCGGAACGGCAAACGCGCAAGCCTTGGCCTCCATGACGATGGCTATCGTCCAAGGCATGTCAACGTTGGCAAGGGACGGGGTGGGTCAGAAGGCTTTATTGGACTTAGCACGAACGGCAATGAGGGCGTGGCCAACGGATATGGCCTCATAAACGCTGCTCCCGGAAGTTACGCTCCTGGATGATTGGTCCTAAAGCGCCGGTGCACTGATTGGCGACCACTCATGATGTCAGTCGCTGGCGGGTGCGTCGCAAGTAGAAAGCGGAGCCCATAGAACTCCGCTCTTCGCCTCGAAAAGGTTCGCAGACTACCAGCCGTACGCGCCGTCCTTGTGGAAGAAACCCGCGGTCGGGCCGTCTTCGCCAATCTGCGCGTACTTTACGATTGCGATGGCGCCGTCGGCTGCGGTCCCGGGACCACTGTGGTTGTTCAGGTCCGTGGCGACGTAGCCAGGGCAAACCGAGTTAACCTTCACCTTCGTGTCCCGCAATTCCCACGCCAAGTTCACGGTGAACATATTCAGCGCTGCCTTTGATGCGTTATACCCGAGCGGCTTTATCCCATAGAACGGCGTGTCCGGGTTAATGTTGATCTCGAAAGAGCCGAGACCGCTGGAGACATTCACAATGCGTGCTGCGGGTGCTGCCTTAAGAAGCGGCAGCAGAGGTTGCGTGAACTCTACCGTGCCGAAGAAGTTGGTGTTGAAAATGCGCTTCACAACGTCGATCGAAACCGTGCCAGCAGGCGAATCAGCCCCCGTCATGTCGGCAACACCAGCGTTGTTGACCAGCACATCCAAGTAGCCAAAGTCTTTCAGAATCTTCTCGGCAAGCGCAGTCGCCGTTTCGTGCGCGCGCTCCAGATCGGCGTGGACAAACCGGACGTCCAGCGCTTCGGCGCGCAGTTTTGCCGCCGCCTCTTCACCGCGTATAGCATCGCGTGCGCCCAGCAATACAGTAAATCCGGCTTTGCCAAGAGCCCGCGAAACCTCGAATCCGATGCCCTTGTTTGCGCCCGTTACCAGAACTACCTTTGCCATGCATCATCTCCTGAGCCGCTCGCGGTTAGATTCTCTCAACGCGCGGAAAGATTCGACGACGATGAAGCACTGCCCAGTTTTAGCGCGCGGCACATGCGGATGACGGATGCCGTGACAGTTCTCACGTGCCAGCGTTCTGGAAGATGGTGAAGTTGGGTCCGTCCTTAGGTCGACGGCAAGCTGCGCGATTAGATCACAATTAGCGTTACGCCACTGAATGTTCCTCCGACCTGTGATGATTTCATTAAATATGGCTGGATCTTTGTGTTTGGGCTGGCTGCCCGCGGTTCTTCGCAGGTCGGTCGGTATCGGCTTGAGCAACTACGAAGCAGAAATGGATGTCGAGCTGAGGCCGCACTCCGATGCTTTTTCTGCTAGGTGCTAAGCCACCAACTTGACGACCATGTAAGCAACAGCTCCGGGCTGACGATGAGTGTCTCTCAGGACGAGCAATGCGGCATTGGCAGATCCAAGCTCAATGAGTGCATCCGCCGGTTCTCATGAATTGAGAACACCCGGAGTGGAATGCTTCCGAGAAGCCGACCTGCGGGTACTGACCACCAAGTCCAAGGGCTTAGGAAGCACCCAATTGCTGGTGAAAGCAAGGGTGAGCCGCTTGTGCTCACCCCGCCTCTGAGGGTCATTACTGAACCTGGCTGTACCGATTCGCAGGTTTCCCAGTCTGGGAGGCACTCGTGAGTGCCCTGGCTGCGGCCTCGTAGTTAGCCAGCAGATGCAGATCGTCCACGGAGGGCAACGTCGTCGGCTCCTGCATATCCAGGCCCTTCAACGAAGCCTCCACGCATTCCTCCGCCGTCATCACAATCGACGGATCAACCGTCGTGCTGTCCCATCCCTCAGTCGCTGTGCCCGCCGGCGCAACAAGCTGCGCCTTGACGTTGCTGCCGGCAAGCTCAGCCTGCAGGCCTCGGGTGAAAGTGAGCACGTAAGCCTTCGTGCCGCTATATGCGCTGGTCCCCGGATAGCCATAGAAGCCCAAAACAGACCCTATGTTGATCAGTGTTCCATGATCCCGCTGCTTGAAGCCGGGCAGTACGGCAAGCGCGAGCCGGGTCAATGCCAGCACATTGACGTGCAGCATGTCCGCAATCGCCCCGGGCCTTGGCATCCGCAAATGCACCCATGACACTGATGCCCGCGTTGTTGACCAGCAGCGTGAGCGAGGAGTCGCCTTCGAGACGCTGCGCCACCCGATCCAGATCTTCAGGCTTGCTCAGGTCCGCGACGATGTTCGCAACTCCGATGCCATGCTTTGCCTTCAGTTGTTCTGCCAACCCCGAAAGCCGCTCCGCCCGCCTGGCAATGAGAATGAGGTCGAAACCCCGTTCCGCAAGCTTTTCCGCATAGACCTTTCCAATACCCGACGAGGCTCCCGTCACGATGGCGGTTCCCAATCCTTTTGTTCCGTCCATATGTTCTCCTTGTCCAAGCCTTACGAGCGTAAGGCTTGCTACTTATCAAGCATGATGATTATCAGGCATAATGTCAAGAGGCAGCATGAAGGAGAAAAAATGCGCTATTGGGCGGCGGAAACGGCTGAGAAGCACACTAGGGCGTTGCAGTCGGCCTCACGTCTCTTTCGGGAACGGGGCTTTTCCGGCGCAAGCATCAGCGAGATCATGACGGCAACCGGGCTGACCCACGGCTCGTTTTACAACCACTTGAATTCAAAAGAAGATCTGCTTGCGGAGGCCTTCGCGCACGCTTCCGATCAGAGCATGGCCGCTTTGGAAACGTTCACGCGTTCCGAGGAGGGCAAGCAGGCCATGTTTCGCGATTATCTCAGTCCAGAACATCGCGACGATCCGGGGAACGGATGCATCATGGCGGCATTAGCTACCGACTTTCAGACGCAGCCGAAGACCCGCGCTGTGGTAACGCGTCACGTGCGGAGCTTAATCGAAAAGTTCGGAGAGAGGTTTCCCTGGTCGTCCAGACGCAACAAGAGAAGGCAGGCGATCAACGCTTTGGCCACGATGGTCGGCAGCTTAATTCTGGCACGAGTCGTGGACGATCCCGAACTCTCAAACGAGATACTTGGCAGTTCGCTTATGGGTCACCAATCTTCGTGAGTTTGAGCACTGCTCTGTGGCCGCTCCCGCTGTGGGCGCAGTTGCAACAGAACGGGGCGTGAGCCAAGCGAGCGTTGCATTAGCCTGGCTTCGTACCAAACCTGTCGTTGCCGCACCCATAGTAGGCGCACTCAAGGTCAAGCACATCGACGATGCCATCGCGTCGCTCGCCGTCACCTTGACGGATAAAGAGGTCGGTCGGTCGGAGTCGGCTTATACGCCGCGCGTGGACTATCAGGGTGTATCCGATCCGGCCATGCTAGCCCGTGCGGTAGAGGCGACGACCGGATTCCGGGCATCCGCCAACTAGAACCGCGCTCGGGGTGGTGGTCCTAGAGCAATGTTCACCATAGGTTCACCAAGCCGCCTCTCCCAATCCACCAGGTCCTTTCTGACAAGCCCTAAGACTTGGGAGGACTAATGAACTCTGCAACTTGCTGTGCGCGTGAAGCTCCTTCCACATCACCTGTGCCGCCAGTCGCTAAGAACCGCATCATCTAACATCATTTATTTGTGCTTGCATCGCAAAACGATGCTGTCCTTGTGCCTGGAAGAACAATCCTCAGCCTCCAGGGGAACTAGGGTTTGTCGGCAACCACGTTATCGATCCACTCGTATAGGATTTTCTCGGCCCCTGGGTTGCCCATGTGGCTGCGATCACCGCGGACAACCAATTCTTTGTTGTGACCCTGATAAGCCACGATGAAGCTGTCTTCGATCGGGAAGATGGAGTCCTCCATTCCATTGATGACGAGTACCTTGCATGTGGGCGTCCCAACTATGCCGGAATCGACCAAACTAATTTACGGCTCTCGACCGCGTAGCGCGAGATAGCAGTCTCCGGGTCGGCGTCACGGTAGCCAAATTTATAAGCAAGGGCGTCGGCTAACGCGAATGGATACTCCATCTGGTTCTGAGCATGGATCCAGGCGGCGTCGAACATATGATGACTTCCCCCGCCTTGGGCAACCACGGCAAACAACCTCTCCGCGTGCGTGTGGGCACTTCGGAATGCGTAGTAGCCGCCAGTGCTGATACCACGCGCTAAAACTCCCTCTAGATTGAAGCCATATCTAGAAGCGTTGGCCGAAACCCAATCGATGACACTACTCATGAGCCGATCCGGCGAGGCCGGGTCATTCGGTGCAGCGGGACAATCGCCTGTCCCTGGGATTTCGAAGCTTAGGGTGGCGAATCCACGGTTCACATGTTCCTGCGTCCGCGGAGTGTGGTCGGTCTTGTAGGCATCCAGCCCACAGATGAAGAGCAGAACAGGCCACCCCTCTGCCGGCTTCTCGCCCTTAGGAAGGCGAAGGTATGCCTGGATGCCGATGTTGCGATCGCCAGCGGACACATCGACGTGTGTGAACGGAATCTCAAGCGGAAGGCTCGGGGGATCGAGTAGCTGGCCCGCCATTTCGTAAACCGCTTTGCCCTTTACCCAAGCCTCCTGGCTCAGTGCCGATCGGTTGATCGGGAATCGCGCTATCCGGTAAACCGCCGCTGCACGCAGAAAAAGATCTCTCGCCTGCGCAGTGCTGCCTTTCGCCATTGCCTCATCCGCTTCCGCGGCGAGTTGCTGCGCCCCGGGAAAAAACGGCTTAGCGTAATCATCGGGTCGATAAAGCATAGCGACGTCGTCATCCGAGATTTCGGTGAGCCTGGCGAAGATTGGGTCGAAATCCGAAACTTTACCTTCACCGAACGGGTAAATGCCAGCAGCACAGAGCGGACGCCATTTCTGAGACCAAAGCGATGAGACTGAATCGTGGTGAGCGAAGTATGGAAATCCACCACGCGACTCCGCAGCGGTCGACTGCACGTGATAAGGGGGGGGCAACGATCTTCATCGAGAGTTATGTCTCCAATTTCACTGATGTACTACGGTGACTTCGCGTGAATTGCAGAATCGCAAACCCTCATTGCACCCATGCAAGGAACGACGAAGTGCACTGGAGCATCTATAAGCCGTGGGAGGAGTCACTTGGAGGAGTGTAGAGGACATAACGATCGGGTTGTGATTGTCACCGGAGGAGCGGGGGGTATCGGTTCGAAGATTGTCGACCGCTTCGTTCGCAATGACGATCAGGTTATCGTCATAGACCGTGATGTGAATGCCTTGAAACACCTTCAAGACATCTACAAGGCCGGGCGACTGCTAACAACTCTAGTTGGAGATGTTTCGAAGGAGAGTGAAGCCAGCAGGCTCGCCGAGGAAATACGCTCAAGGGCCGATCGGGTTGACGTCTTGGTGAATTGTGCGGGTTATTACCCCATCGTCTCATTTGAGGAGATGACGTTTGAAAACTGGCAGGAGGTCATGGCCATCAATCTTGGCGCGGCCTTCCTCATGACACATGCTTTGCTTCCGCTTCTCAAGGGGAGGGGTTGGGGCCGGATTGTGAATATTGGTTCTGCTTCCGTGTTCGAAGGTGTCCCCGGCCAAACACATTATGTAGCGGCAAAGGCTGGCCTGACCGGCTTTAGCCGGTCCCTGGCGATGGAGCTTGGGGAATTCGGTATCACGGTTAACCTCGTCGCCCCTGGATTGACGGTTACGGAGCCTGTTCGCAGGGAGATGCCAGCCTCGATGATCGAATCTCAAAAATCAGTGAGAGCCATAAAACGCGACGAACAGCCGGACGATCTGTCCGGCCCCGTCTTCTTTTTCGCTTCGCACGACGCGAATTTTGTGTCGGGCCAGGTCCTTGTTGTAGACGGCGGGAAGGTCAAGAACTGAGGAACATATGAGTGGGACGAAGGTGAGCCATCAGTCCAATCCGGATTTGAAACGTCAGCAATCAGGTGCTTCCTCTGACGAGAACCGGGATGTTGTCCTGGTTGTCGGCGCCGCCGGACAATTTGCAGGTCTTGTGGTGCCCGCGCTTGCCAAACGTGGTGTGAAGGTTAGGGCGTTCGTCAAGAACCCCGAAGAGACTGATGCGGCCTTCCAGGCGGGCACGGCGGAAGTCGCAATCGGAGACCTGCGCGAAATGAGCAGCGTGCAGCGTGCGATGAATGGCGTATCGTCAGCCTTTTACTTGGCGCCAGCCTTTCTGCAGCAGGAGGCTGACGTGGGCCAGAGTCTCGTAGCGGCAGCGCGAGAGGCTGGCGTGCGTCGATTTGTCTTTTCCTCCGTCATCCATCCAGTGTTGACGGAATTGGTCAATCACGCCGCGAAAATACCCGTTGAGGAGGCTGTTCTCACTTCGGGCATGGAGTATGTCTTCCTACACCCTGCGATGTTCTTCCAAAACTTTGCCGCATCTTTTCCAAAGATACTTGCTACCGGAGTCCTCGGTGAGCCTTGGTCCAGCGATACACGCTTTTCGAGAGTCGACTATCGCGACGTAGCGGAGGTTGCAGCAGTCGCCCTTACTGAGGATCGGTTGTTAGTTGGCACTTTTGAGTTGTGCGCCGAAGGCCACTTGAATCGGCAAGACGTAGCCGAGCTGCTGAGCGAAGTATTAGGGCGAGACATCAGGGCCGTTAGGTTGGAATCTGGAAAGGCGCCGGCCGGAGGAAAGCCCGAGGACGAACAGAGAGCCATGCTCCAGAAAATGTTCGACTGGTACGATCATCACCCACTCGTAGGTACGCGCTCACATTGCGAGCGATCCTCAATCGCGAGCCGCGGAATCTGCGGACGTACTTCGAGGAACTCGCTGCAACTTAGTGGCGCTCACCCACCGTGAGTTTCTATTTGATCTTAGGAGACACCAAATGTTTGGCGGAAAGAAAGCAGATTTCGAAATGCGCGGGCAGTTTACTCCCGACAACAGCGCGCTCGTCCTCATCGACTACCAGGTCGGAACCCTACAGTTAATACGAAACGTCAGTTCCGATGTATCGCTGCGCAATGCCGTCCTGCTGACCGAAGCAGCCGAGCGGCTGAAGATGCCGATCGTCTTCACGACGAGCCAGGAAGATCACATACAAGGCCCGTTAGCTCCGGCTCTGCAGCAGGCGTCGCCGCCTGCATACAAGGCGCGCGTGAAACGAGTCGGAATCGTGAATGCATGGTCTGATCCAAACTTCAGTGGTGCGATTGAAGCCACGGGCCGAAAGAACCTCATTATGGGTGGGGTCACGACAGATATTTGCCTTATCTTTCCGAGCATCAGCGCGGTCCAGCTCGGATTTGCGGTACAAGCGGTGATCGACGCCTCGGGCTCAAGCTATGAGCTTCAAGAGGAGATGTCGCGCCGGCGGATGGAACAGGTGGCGTGGTGCTGACAACCACCAACACAATCGTTGCAGAGCTAGTGCAGGACTGGTCCACCCCCGCCGGGATGGAGATCGTGAAACAACTGGTCGCCACGGCTCCCATGATGCAACCGGCAAGTTAGCAATTGATTTACGAGGGAAATAGATCGATGCCAAAGGAAATCCCCAACTTCCGCAGCGAGACGGCGCTCCTCCATGGGGTTCGCATCCATTACTGGATCGGTGGCAATCCAAACGGAATTCCTGTGCTCCTGTGGCATGGATTCCTCGGAACGGCTTATACGTGGCACAAGGTGATGCCGCTCTTGGCAGCAGCGGGCTTTTCTGTGCTCGTTCCAGACATGCGCGGGTACGGCGATTCCGACAAACCTGGCGGAAATGAAGGGTATGATGCGCGCTCCCTCGCCGAAGAATTCCGCGCGTTGGCCCGTCAGACGGAGTTTGGGGCGGGGCGCCCTCTGATCCTGGCGGCACACGACATGGGCGCGCATCCTGCGCTGCTTTGGGCGGCGGACCATCCGACCGAGGTCGCCGGATTGCTCTATATGGAGGCCCCGACGATGCTCTCGCAGTTTCTCACCAAGATCATTTCGTACACTCCGGAAGCGATGAAAAACGGCTCCATGTGGTGGTGGATCCTTCCGTTCGCGCCCGGCGTTCCCGAACGCCTGATTGTCGGAAACGAGCAAGCGTTCCTCACGTGGTTCTACGATGGCGCCACGGCGAGACGAGACTCCATTGACCCGGACACAGTGAACGAGTACCTGCGAACATTCTCAGGGGCAGAGGGTGTGCTTGGCGCCCTCGGCGTATATCGTGCAGCCTTTGAAACGATTGATCAGACAGAGCCGCTCCAGAAGAACAAGGTCAAGGTGCCCCTGATCGCTCTCGGAGGGGAAAAGGGCATGGGCGCGAAGGTTCAAGAGATGGTGAAGGCGGTCGCTGGTTCTGTCGAAGGCTCAGTTCTTCGGGATTGCGGCCACTTCATTCCAGAAGAGGCTCCGGATGAGGTGGTGCGGAATATCCGAGCTCTGGCAGAAAAGGGGCCAAGGCATTGAGAACCATCAGCCGCCGCTCAGCGGCCAAAGGCGCCGCGATCACGCTTTCCGCAGTACTCACCAGCAGGTTTGAGGCTCTTGCCTCTTGGGGAGTGAGGCCGCAACAGCAGAAGAATACTGAACAAAGGAGCAGAAGCATGCCTGACCAGAAGTTGCAGTATCCGCCAATCCCACCCGACGACCCAAAGCGTACGCTCACTCTTGTCGACGCCGACAGAGATCAGACTCTGCCGCACATTGGATTGGTGGGCGATACCTACACCATCACTCTAAGCGGGAAGGATACGAACGGCCGCTTCTGCGTCATTGACATGCACATTCCCCCTGACGGCGGTCCCGCGCCACATCGTCACGACTTCGAGGAGACCTTTATTCTGCTGGAAGGCGAGATAGAAGCCACTTTTCGGGGAAAGAAGTCCATTGTGCGCGCGGGCGAGACTGTGAACATCCCCGCAAATGCTCCCCACCAGTTCCACAATGCATCGTCAAAGGCCGTGCGGCTGCTCTGTATCTGCTCGCCCGCGGGTCAGGAAGAGTTTTTCAAAGAGGTCGGAATTCCTGTCGCTACCAGGACGTCACCTCCACCCAAGCTCGATGCAAAGCAACAGGCGGAGTTTATGAAGAAAGCGCAGGAACTTGCTCCCAAGTATCGAACGGAGTTGTTGAAACATGCTTAAGGCGCGGATTTTACAATCTCCGCGACCAACGCGTGGGACTCCCAAGACATCGCTACGTGGCTGCAGGCGTGGTTGGCTTGTTTTTCGTCCCGCTGGGCTTCTCAAAGCACTCGTAAGCGGCACAGCCAGCCACGCGGGGGTCCCGGTCCGTACCTAAGTATCCGGCCACGAAATCAAGGAAGGCTCTAACCTTCGGCGTCATGCTGGAGTTTCCAGAGTACAAGGCACAGAGTGGTAGCGGATCAGGTCGCCACGTAGGAAGCACGGGTACCAGTTGGCCAGCAGAAGCGGGATTTTTCGCCATCCAGATCGGGAGCATCGCTACCCCCGCTCCGTCGAGAGCCAGGCGCCGATGAACCTCGGGATCAGTGGCCATCACCTGAAACTTCAAATCGAGGATCGATGACTTCTTTCCTTTCGCTAGCTTCCACTTAGCGTAGCGTGAGTCGGATCCAGAGCCGATGCAGCGGTGCGCCTGCAAATCTTCAGGTTCTTTTACTAGTCCGAATGCAGACACATAATCCCTGCTTGCATAGAGAGCAAGCTTCGTGGCCGGATAGTGCCTCACGTGCCTTCCAGAATCGTTCGGCTCACGGAGCATGAAATGAACATCAACGTTCTCGTTCGGCTCTTTATCGAACCCTGAAGAGTATGGATTGATCTCCATCTGCAACTCCGGGTGAGCGTTGAGGAATGTCATGAGCATCGGTGCAAGGACGTCTCTAGCCATGGTGGTTGGGCAGGCCACCTTGAGCAACCCTCCTGGATGAACTCTATGTCGGTCGAGAAGCTCTCCGCCATCCTTAAGCGTCTGTAAAGCCTGCTTGCAGGAGCCTAGGTATTGAGTTCCGGCGTCAGTGAGCTTCACACCCCGCTGTCCTCGTTGTACAAGCAGGAGCCCCAGATGTCTCTCCAGACGCGTTATCGATCTGCTCACCGTGGACGCAGGTAAACCCAATTCGCGCGCAGCACCGCTGAGCGTTGCCGTCCTAGCTGCGACAACGAAGATCCTGACATCGTTGAGGTCTAGTCGATTCCCCAAAACGGAACCTCTCCTCGGCGGAGACGTGATGAATCACAAGCTGCAACAGATCGTTGCGCTGATGTAGATGATACCTCTACGTGCGGTTCGTCCCAGTACGGCTGCGGGTTAGACAGGCATCCGGCCTGCACGGAAGGTCCTGCCACGGGCCGTCCTCACGCGCTGAAGTGGGTCAATGTTGCTGCGCCAAACTTGCTTCCTAAGTAGCCTTTGGGGATTTTCTACTCACCTAGGCCTCATGAACCCCACGAGTGCTCGAGAATCACTAATGCTTATGCAAGGGTTTCCTTGTTTCGTCGATCCAACTAGGCGGGTCCGCCACCGCTGAGAAGCAGGTGTTGGCCGCTCACGAAGCTGGCAAGATCGCTGGCAAGAAACTCTGCTGCATTGGCGGAGTCTTCTAAGGTGCCGATGCGGTTCATAGGCATGAAGTTCTTGATGAATTGACCGATTTCGGGTTTCGGGTCGGCATGTCTGCCAGCGCCTTGGGTTGCCGTGGGCAGTATTGAGTTGACCGTCACGCCTCGGTATCCAATCTCCTTTGCCAAGACTTCTATGAGAAAACGCGGCGCCATTTTGCTGCTCCCGTAGAGACCATGGCCGGGTATCGGGAAGGCCGTCGTGCTTGACCCTACGAAGATGATGCGGCCGTTGTCCGCTACATACTTCGCGGCCTTTTGGATCGTAAAGAAAGCACCTTTTGTGTTGGTGTTGAAGAGCCGCTCATACTCCTCCTCGGTGAACTCGAGAACAGGCTTCCCTGACATTTCGAGACCCGCATTCGCCACAACGATGTCAAGGCGGCCATATCGCTCAAGTGAGGTCTGGAAGAGGCGCTCGAGATCGGCTACCTTCGAGACATCCGCCTGCACTGCAATCGCTTCCCCTCCGGAACGTTCGATCACGTTCGCGGTTTCCTGAGCAGCCTCGGCGGAGGAGGCATAATTCACAACGACGCTTGCGCCTAGAGCGCCGTAGCGCTCGGCGATGGCCTTGCCGATTCCTCGACCGGCCCCGGTGATGAGTGCAACCTTATTGTTGAGATCGGTCATGCTGACTCCCCCATTGATCTGGTTTTCCTGACGGAAGGTGCTGAAGAGGGCGCCTTGTGCTGCGCCCTCCTCTCCCCGGCTAGATCGATTGACCACCGGAGACTTCGATCCGCTGCGCATTTACCCAGCGGTTGTCCTCTGTCAGCAAGGACGCGATCATGGGACCGACGTCGTCCGGAAGCCCCGGGCGACCGAGTGCAGTTGCATCCGAGACCATCTTGTTCACTGCGGGGTTATCGCGCACCACGCCGCCGCTGAAGTCGGTCTGAATGGCTCCCGGAGCCACAGCGTTCACGGTAATCCGGCGAGGACCAAGCTCCTTGGCCAGGTACTTGGTAAGCACTTCGATGGCTCCTTTGAGCGAGCCATACGGGGCGCTCTCCGGGATGATGATCCGCGTGAGCCCGGTCGAGATCATCACGATGCGGCCGCCATCGTTGATGAGCGGAAGCAGTTTCTGGGTCAGAAAGAACACCCCTTTGAAGTTGACGTTGTAGAGCAGATCTAGCTCAGCCTCTGTTGTTTTCTCGAATAGCGCATGATGGGAGACGCCCGCATTATTGATCAGAAAGTCGAAGCGCTCCGCGCCGAGCTCCGCGAGCGCCTTTTTTGCCTGCTGCACAAAGTGCTCGAAAGAACTTACGTCGCCAACGTCAAGCTTCAGTGCGATGGCCTTAGCTCCGGCCTTGTTCACCTCCGCAACAGCCTTGTCGGCTTCTGCCTGATTGGAGTTGTAGGTGAAGATTGAGTGGACACCCCGTTTGGCGAGGTGAAGCACTGTGTTCCGGCCCAGCCCGCGGCTGCCTCCGGTGACGATTGCGATTTTTCCTGCGATTGACAAGCTTTTCTCTGTTGGCATTGTTTCCTCCAACGCACGTATTTGTAGTGCGTACTGGTGGTTAGATACGCCACACCATGCCGTAGCACCTGCCCAAACTTCCTATTTTCTGCCTAATCCTGCTTTCATTTGATACAATCACCTCGGGTGCTGAGGAGTAGAAAGCAAAAGGATGCTGAGTTCGTTAAAGAAAGCAGCGGCACGATACACCGAGTCGCGGCGAGGACTAGGTCCGTTTGTGACCGCAGTTCCCGGACTGACGCTTCTTCGTTCAAACCACGAAAAGCGGACCAACTTTCACATCTGTAAGCCGGCACTGTGCATCGTCGTTCAGGGCGCCAAGTGGACCATGTTTGGAGAGGCGCGCTTCAATTACCGTGCGGGCCAGGCCTTGGTGGTCAGCGTCGAATTGCCCGCGTTCAGCAGCATTGTTGAGGCAAGTCCGAGTGAACCATACCTTGGTGTCATCATCGAGTTCGATCTCGCCATCATGCGCGAAGTCATGAAGAGCCTGGACGCCCTGCCGGAAGAGAGCGGTGACGTTGCCAGGAGCGTCTTCGTGACAGAGTTCGACGGCCCACTGCTGGACAGTGCTCTGCGGTTGGTACGTTTACTGGAGACGCCAAGAGCAATTTCCGTGTTGTATCCCGCCATCATGCGTGAGATCTGCTATTGGCTTCTGACTGGACCCCAGGGAGCAGAAGTGATAAGCATGACGGTCGGAAAGACGCACACCAAAAATGTGCTTCACGCCATCCATTTCCTTCGCGATCACTTTGCGGAGCCGGTCCGCATTGAGGACCTCGCGTCTCTCGCGCGAATGAGTCCGTCTGCTTTCCACCGTCAGTTCAAGGCCATCACGTCCATGACGCCGCTACAGTATCAGAAACAGCTCCGTTTGCTTGAGGCACGAAGAGTAATGATTGCGGATGAGTTGAATGTGGGAACCACAGCCGCTCAGGTCGGTTATGAGAGCCCGACTCAATTCATCCGCGAGTATGGACGTATGTTCGGAATGCCCCCTCGGCGAGACATGGTCAGCCTCAAGGAAGTTGGTTCTTAGCTCCGTCGTCCGCTGATTGGTGCCTAATCCGCGAGCGACCGTTCATTTGAGCTGTCATATTTGTGGACGTTGCTCTTTAACCTGTTCTCCCATTTTTCCAGAAACGATAACGTCTGTTTTGTCTCAAGGTGTTTCGTCAAGGATTTCTGGTCGCGCCAGCGCTCGGCGATTAGCATGCGTCCGGTGAGCGCGCAATCTAAAGCGATGGCGTAGAAAAGACAGCCGTTCTCGTTGGTCGAGCTAGGGGTGAGTGCCTTAACATCGGCCAGAAACTCATCCGCAACAGCCGGATCTACGTGAATGTAACCCATCACTGTAATCATCAATCCTCCTAGTTCCGTCAGCGGAATGGGGAGCATTGCCGGTCCCTTTTCCGCAGCGTAGTCCTTGAGCATGGAATCAGTTCCGTCCTCACTAAGCCGTGAGCACGATCTTGCCTTGAATGTGCCCTTGAGCGGCTCGCTTGTGCGCCTTTTGAGCGTCCGCGAGCGGGAACGTGCTGTCTATGGCTACTCGAACCCTGCCTGCATCGAGCAAGTGCCCGAACTCTGCGAGTTGCGGGCCGTTCGAGCGCACCTGGGTACTCGAGACGGTGACGCCTAGCCTTTCCGCCTCTTCGCGATCGGAGAAGCCCAGGAAAACAGGGAATAATGCGCCCCCGCGCTTGAGCGTGCGCAGGAAACGCCCCGTAGTAGGACCACCGAGAGTATCGACGACTAGATCAACGTCATGTGCGGCGTCTTCGGCGGCTCTCTTTGTGTAGTCGATAAATTCGTCGGCCCCGAGCTCGCGCAGGAAGGACTCCTGTGTGGACGATGCCACGGCAATGACGTGCGCACCCTTCCACTTCGCCAATTGCACCGCCAAGTGACCCACGCCGCCCGCAGCACCATTGATGAGTACCGTCTTGCCCCCGAGCGGCACCGGCCGGTGCCGTTTCGCTTGAAGTGGATTCGGATGATTGTGTCCCACATCGATCAAGAATTGCCACGCGGTAAGTCCAGACATAGGTGCCCCTGCTGCGTGCACGTGGTCGATGTGAGCCGGCTTGAGTGCGAGTTCCGGCGCGGGCGCAGCAATGTACTCCGCATATGCACGGCTCTCCCCAAAGCTGGGGAAGCGAATCATCCCAAAGACTTCGTCCCCGACCTTGAACTCCTGTACATCAGGGGCAACGGCCTCTACGACTCCCGATACGTCCGTCCCCGGGATGATAGGCAAGGGCACTTCTGGCCTCCAATCAGGAGGCAGGTCCTTATAACCCTCACGTAAATACCAGTCAGGGGGATTGATGCCGATCGCGTGAACGCGAACGAGCACTTCCCCGGCCTTCAGTTCAGGAACCGCCACGTCTTCGTAGCGCAGCACCTCAGGGCCACCGAACTCGTGTAGTTGAATAGCTTTCATAGTATTTCCCGACATCGATCTCTCCTTCCACCGCAGAGTGGGATATCCTTATCCGGAGCATCGCTCCGGATTTTACCTCTTTTACAACATACGGAGCGGTGCTCCGCTTGTCAAATGGGTCATTATGAGAGCTGACGCAAAGAAGAACTATGACCACCTCCTCTCGGTCGCGCGTGCCGTCGTACTCAAGGACGGCGCTGGGGCCTCGCTGCGTGACATAGCGCGCAGAACGGGAGTCGGTCTCGGCACGCTCTACCGTCACTTTCCCACGCGAGAGGCACTGCTCGACGCCCTACTGCGCGCGCGCTTCGACGAACTGACGGTTAGGGCGGGCGAACTCCAAAGTGCGAATTTGACCGGCGAAGCTCTCATCGTATGGCTGCGCGAAACCGTCGCCGTTGCACAGGAATTTCGTGGTGTTACGGCTCCGATGATGGTCGCCATCGAAGATCCGAACTCCGCACTTCATGCTTCGTGCGTGGCCATGCGCGCGGCAGGCACGCGACTCCTTGCCCGTGCTCAAGCGGACGGTGCCGCGCGCAACGATATCGATGGCGTCGACCTGTTCGCGCTTATTGGCGCGCTTGCCTGGACCCGTGACCAGCCATCGCTCACATCGCGGGCTGAGCATCTCTTCGGCATTCTCGCGAGCGCGATCCTAACAGATTGAGTGAGCGTCCGATGACGCAGCAGGAGCGGCATCGAGAGTGCAAGTCAGTGGCTGCAGGAACAACCTTCGATCCTGTCTTCAGAGCGTTCAAAGAACTCTCTGAATCACGTCGGGGAGCTGGATGCACTTATCTCTTGCTATCGATTTCCGCAATTTAGTCTTTCATTGCCACTAAATAGAGCATGAGTTCATTCACATAAGATTTCCCAACCGAGCAATCAACTTTGCTGCTCCCCTATTAATTTTGTTGACCTGATCGGGGGACAGGAGAGTTGAATGGTCGAGGTTCGCGTCGAAGGTCTTACTGACTTCCTCAGATGCATATGGATAGTCTGTGCCGAAGACGATCTGTTCGAGAGGAACAGTTCCGATGAGGCTGGGAATTCCGCTCGGCGCGACTAGAGCCGTGTCGAAGTAGAAGCTCTTGATGTCCGTCATAATGTCTTCGGGAGAGCGATCCTTTGCCAGCGAAGCCCCAAGCTCTGCGAACCGAGTGGCGGCAAAGGGAAGATACCCGCCGCCATGAGACAGGATGACTTTGGTGGATGCGAAGCGCTTACGGTGTCCCTTGAGGACCAGGTCCAGGGCGCAACGCGTGGTATCGGCTGGATAGTCCGCGAAAGGGCTTGGCGCGCCCGGCAGTACCGGCAGCTGTGGCGGTCGGGCTGGATGGACGAAGACGGTCGCTGAGCGCCGATCAAGCTCTTGCCAGACGGGATCGAAACGCGGATCCGACAGATAGACTCCGTCATAGTTGCTGTGCAGCGTGACGCCATCCACGTGAAGGACATCCAGCGATCTCTCAATCTCCGACAAAGCCGCGTCCACATCCGGAAGTGCCAGTGTGGTGAAGTACCCGAACCGGTCTGGACGTTGGTCCATCAAGTGTGCACCGTAGTCGTTAACCCGGCGCGCGATCTCGATTCGTGCAGCACCTTCCCAACCCTCGATGCCAGGTGCGGTCAACGAGAGAACCGAGACGGCGATCCCTTCGTCATCCATGAATTTGAGAAGCTGTTCCGGACTCCACTCAGGAGCGCCCCAACCTGAAGGATCGCCTCCGTGGGATTTCAGCTCTTCCGCCCAGAAGGGTGGAATCAGATGGGTATGAACATCGATTCGATGGTTTGTCATCCTGTTCTCCTTGTTTCGTGGTTAAGTTCAATACGTTGTGGTTCGTCTCCAGACATTAGGAGCAAAACGATTGTGCAGCTGTTTCTGCAGAAGACAGCCGCTCAATCTACGGATGCGAGGAGCCGCTTTGGAAGATGAAGTCCGCTCGAAGCGGCTCGAATGTTTTCATCTCACGAGGACGCCTCAGCAATGCCGGCAGACGTGCCTCGTAAGCTTCTCTGTACGGTTGCTTCATCTGCACCGAGAAGAAGTTGTCCCGGTCGAGCCATGTCTCATGAAGCATGAAGAGGGTTGGATCTTCGTGGCTTCTATGCAGTACGGTGTTCAGAAACGTCGGTTCAAGGCGCATCCGATCATTGACCGGGTTGACGATGGAGAGAAACTCCTCTTCGCAACCCGGCTTGACATGAATGGTTGTCAACAAAACGAATGGTTTCTTCTCCATTGCGGTCTCCTCTAAGGATCTATAGATCGTTAAGCTGAAACGACAGGGAGCGAGGGTAAGTTCAGCCTCAGTAGCTTGACGGCGTTCTCTCGTCCTATCCGAATCTGCGTATCGCCTTCCAGATCGAGATCGTCGAACCAGTCAGCCCCGGCGCTCATCTGCTCGAATGGGTAATCGACGGAGAACAAGAGACGTTCAACCCCTATCTCCTCAATGGAATTGAGTAGTGCCTTGCGATGGAAGTGGCCACTGGTGGTGATCCAGAAGTTGTTGCTGAAGTAATCGCTGGGCCGGTGTTTTGCCCGAGCGCCCCTCATTCCACACCGCTGTTCCTTGAGACGATGTTGCAGGCGCGGCAGCAGGAAGGGCAGCCCTTCTCCAAGATGTCCCAGGATGATCTGCAAATTGGGATAGACGTCGAAGACGTCACTTAGCATCAGCCGGATAGCATGGCTCGCTGTCTCGTACCCAAAGCCCCAAGCCGAGCCGACTAATTCGGGCAATCCCTCGATGGACCGGGTCTGAGATTGAAGTGGCTCGCGCGGATGCAGATAGATAGGAACGTCTAATTTAGCCGCCCGATCCCATAGCTCCCGAACGGGCTCCTCATCAAGGTACTGAACGCTCTCGCCCGGACCTAGGTTTGAGTAACCATTGATGAGAGCGCCCTTGAACCCGAGCTTTTCCACACAGCGCTGCAGTTCGTCCGCGGCAAAACGAGGGTCTTGCACTGCGAGGGCTGCGAATCCGGAGAAGCGATCCGGATGCCGCTGCATGACCGAGTGCAGATGATCGTTACATGTCTGAGCGAGTTCGCGCGCCTTTCCAGCGTCGCCCACAGACTGCACACCGGGCGACGTGAGCGACAGAACGCAGTGACCGATGCCTGCCTGATCCATCTCCGCCAGGCAGAGCTCCGGGTCGAGAAGACGCTGGGCTACGTCTTGAGCGTAGGTCTGACCATTGCGCTGGTTTTCGCCGTCGGCATCCCAGAATTGGTTATTCAGCTCGGTAGAAAAGTGCTCTTCGAGAATGATCTTGCCGTCCATTACTCATCCTTTCGCCGGTTGTGGCTCGCCTGCGCGGTTTAGAGTTCGACGATCTTGCCTTCTGGATTACTGTGGAAAGTCCATGTTCCACCTGAACGGAAGGTCGAAGCGGTGCCAAAAGTGTCCTCCATGAATTGCATATGAACGACCTGTTCATCATCGAATTTGGCGAAGATGCAAAAGGGAGAAGTAATAGCCTTGCCGAGGGTTACGGACCTGTAGGTGAAGGTTCCGAACACCGCTACCTTGTCGCTGGTCTCCACGGAGTCGGTGATCTTGAGTCCTTCATTCTTCCAGTAATGGCCAACTTGCCGGTAGGTGTCGAGTACGGCCTGCGGTCCCTTACCGGTACCCGCCCAGGGCATGATCTTTTTCAGCTCGGGGTTGTCGAAGTTGAGCGAAACATAGGTCGCATCCTTCGCGATGAGTTTGTTCACGAGATCCACGTTGAGAGGATCATTGAGCAGTGCCTGAATGCGCTCGACCTTTGTCTGTGTTGACATGCTGTTCTCCTTTGAATTGTTTAGCTAACCTACTTGAGCTTCGCCGGGCGTGAGTGAGATATGTTTGTACTCGATGAAGTCATCGATTACGGCGAGACCTCGCATCCTTCCCTGGCCACTCTGCTTGAAGCCGCCCTCTTCGAACTGGTCGAAGAGGACCGCCCAGTTGTTGATCCAGACCGTTCCTGCTTCCAACTCTCGCGCGACGCGCAGCGGGCGATCAATATCACGTGACCACACGCTCGCGCTCAGCCCATATTCGCTGTCGTTTGCGAGTGCGATGGCCTCGTCCTCGGTGTCAAACACCTGCATTGTCAACACCGGCCCAAAAACCTCTTTCTGGACAATCGGCAACTTGGAGTCGTTCACTTCCAGCAGTGTTGGGCGGAAGAAGGCGCCTTTGCTCAGGCGCTCCTCCGTAGCCGGCCCGCCGCGCACAATGACCTTTGCGCCGGCCGCGATCGCGTCCTCGACCATCTTGTCGATCCGGTCGACATTGGGCTTATCGATGAGCGGTCCCATCTCACTGTCAGGGTCGGATGCAGGACCCACCTTGAGCGTTTCGAGGCGTTGCGCGAGTGTGCTCCGTAGTCGGTCGGCGATGCCTCGCTGCACCAGCAGGCGGCTTCCCGTCATGCAGAACTGGCCTCCGAAAACGGTCAAGGCCTGAGCCAGTTTGGGAACCGCAGCTTCGAGATCCGCGTCGTCGAAGACCACCATAGGAGTTTTACCCCCCAGCTCCAATCCGAGGCGTTTGACCCACGGAGCGGCATTCGCTGAGATGTCGCGGCCCGTTTTGGTGCTACCGGTAAAGCTGATGACCGGGACATCGGGGTGAACGACCAATGCATTGCCGGCCTCTTGTCCGCCTGTGAAGATGTTCACCACACCTGTAGGAAGCTCCTCTACGTTGGCGATGATTCTGGCGATGAGGGTGTTCACCTGAGCTGTCTGTGCGGGGAGCATCACCACTGCCGTTGCACCGGCGGCGAGTGCGGGGGCGAGCGAGCGGATCATCAAAGCAACAGGCGAGTTCCACGGCGCGATGACCCCCGCGACGCCGGCAGCCTGCCTGATGACGAGAGATAAAGAACCGGGGACGACTTGTGCGGTCCGGCCGTAATCGGTGAGAGCGAGGGCGGCGTTGAAGCGGAGAGTTTGGGGAACGATCCCGATCTCAAGGCGCGCATGGGGGAGGACCTTTCCATTTTCAAGCGCGAGCAGGTTCGCAAGTTCCTCCGCGCGCTGCTCAAAGCTATCCGCCAGTCTGTTGAGTACGCGGGCTCGCAGCAGCCGGTCATCCTTCCAGATGGTCGAGTGGAACGCTTTCTTCGCGGCCGTCACGGCGCGGTGCACGTCATCCAGTGTGGCCACTGAATATTGGCCTATGACCGTTCCTGAGGCTGGATCGACACTCTCCCTTTTCGTGCCGTTCGATTTCCATTCTCCGCCGATCCAGTGCGAGCCCTGGAGCAGCTTTGCTTCGACTGTTTGAGTTACCATGATTTTCTCCTTTGCTGGCTTTTCAGACTTGGTCCATGCGTAGAACCGCTTTGATCGCCGAGCCTTCGCGCACGTCGTCGACGGCCCTATTGATGTCTTCGAAGTTGTAGTGACGGAGGAGCTGGTCGAATGGAAATAGGCCAGCACGGAACCACTCGATCATTTGTGGAATGAAGAGCTGCGGAATAGCTTCGCCCTGAATGATTCCGCGGACGGTTCGTCCGTTGAGCAGCCTGGTCATGTCGATGGAAGCGGCTGCTCCGCTGGGGGCGCCCCCTACCAAAGCGGCAACTACCGTAGCGGAGAGCATGTTGACCGCGGCAGAGAGCATCTCCGGTTTGCCGCTGCATTCCAGGACGAAGTTAACCCCGCCGCGCACCATGGCAGCGACGGACTCGGCGAAGGCGGGTTCACTAGCATCGATGGTGTCAGTTGCGCCGAGACGCTGAGCCGTGGCGAGGCGATCCGGCTCCACGTCCAAAGCGATGATCCGAGTTGCCCCGGCGAGTTTTGCCGCCATGACAGCGGCAAGTCCGACGGCACCGACGCCGATTACAGCTATATTTGAGCCCGGGTGAACTTTGAGCCCGTTGATGACGGCACCTGCCCCGGTCTGCATGCCGCATCCCAGGGGCGCCAAGATATCTAGAGCAATGTCCTTCGGCACGCGGACGACGTTGCTCTCATGCGCGATGGCATATGTGGCGAACGAAGATTGCGCAAAAAAGTGGCTGTGCAGTGTCGGGCGCTTCGCGTGGCCTTCTGGCCAATGCGATGCATCGGAGCGATCGAGCCGCGATCCCCCGAAGCAGAGTTCTATCGAGTGCTCACAGTAGTAGTTCCGACCGCTTCGGCAAAAGCGGCAGTGCAGGCATGAAGGATAGGACAATACGACGTGGTCCCCCGGTTCGAGACCGTGCACCGACTCCCCGACCGACTCGACAATTCCGGCGCCTTCGTGTCCCAGGATGAGCGGGAGTGGAACCGGCATCTCCTGATCTCGCACATGGAGGTCTGTCTGACAGATTCCACTGGCGACGATACGCACGAGAACTTCATCTTTCCTCGGTGGGGATTGTTCGACTTCATGCAGGACGAACGGTCCTGCTTTTTCTTCGAGGACAGCGGCTTTGATTCGCATTGTTCTCTCCCTTTCAGATCGCGGAGCAGAGGTCTAAGTTTCACTGCCGTTCCATTGTGGTGCTTCTCGGAGACCTAAGGCTTGAGCGCCTCGAGCATGCTCGCGGTATCCCAGTGAAATGGCCGCAACTCCACGATCTTGCCGTTTCGTACTCTGAAGAACTGCAACAGCGGCCAGTCAGCATCTCGGCCCGTACTCTTCGCGACGGCATACACGTGCGACTTACTTACGATCACGTCGCCGTTCGGGTAGAGCTCTGAATCCTTGACCTGCAGCGACGACCATTGCTCCGCGAAGGCTTTCATCCAAGCCTCGAAACCGCTGCGCCCTCTCCATTCCCCGCCGTAAGGCAGAGATGCAGGTTGGAAGATGACGCAGTCTGGATCAAGCGTCGCCGCGACTTCGGAAAAATCACCTCCACCCGGCCCGAGATATGCAGACTCTGCCTCATAAAAGCGCTTCAAAGTCTCCGTGGGTTGCTGTTCCTGAGTGCCCATAAGAACTCCTTTTTCTTGGAAATCTTTCGGCGGGTATTTAGCGTGCAGCGGCAGCCACATACGCGGGAGCGTTCCAGTAGAAAGGTCGAAAATCGACAATCTTTCCATTCCGAACAGTCACGACCTGCACCATGGGAAGGTCCTGAACAGAGCCATTGATCCGCGACCGCGTGATGAAACGGCACACCACAATGACCTTGTCACCCTGCTCCAAGAACTCCCGATCCGTCACTTCGAGCTTGTCGAAGATCGAGCCCATCTTGATGGCCCATCTCTCATATCCCTCGTAGCCGACGTAGTCTCCGCCAAACGGCAAGTCAGGGGACTGGTGCAGAACGACATCGGGCGCCAACGTCTCTCGCACCTCGTCGAAACTTGCGGCTCCGTCCTCTTGGAACGCCTTCATGTAGTTCGCCTCGGCTTCATAGAAGCGAAGCAAAGCCCCCTTTGGTGTCATTTCAGCTGCAGGTGATTGCACGCTCATCGCTGCTCCTTTCGATAGCTGTTCCTAGGTTGTGAATTCCAGCGCCCGCTCGTACGTGCCAATAGTGGTTCACATTCAGAGTGGGTAGGGTGCTGTCACAATACGAATTCAATACCTGCGTGTGTGATGGCGACTGAATTGCGGAAAGCTGCGAATCCCCGTATTGCAGTACGGCAAAGTTGTTTTGCATCGAGGGGGACGGCCCGTAGCACCTTCCGACGGTCAGAAGTCGAGGCTGGACACTCCTTCTTAGGAAGTGCGAACAAACCGCATGAAAGAGCCAAATGTCTACTGGAAGTCAGTTGCAGTGGCGGCTTCCATGCCAAAGGCAATGCCGGGAGTGGTAGGAGTTCCGGCGGTCGGACTTATGTGTTAGCGGTTTGAAAGATGCTACTGCGAACGGACGAGCGAACCATTCATCTGGACTCCCAAGACAGATCGTCGCCCATAGCTGTTCTTCGAACTGATGCCGCACTTTTCATCGAATTAGCGCGTTCGCGGACTGGCGATCCCTACAGATAAACGCTGTAGGAGGTCGTCTCATCGGCCTTTGCTTGATAGTGCCAATATCAAGATTCGCCTCGGGATTCCGATTGGGGACATTGCAATTGGTCGCAGGCAGCTTTCAATCGAAGGCATAAGGGCGTTTACTCCCTACAGCCTCGCACGGAACCTGACACTGTGGTCAACTCAATCATCAAACTTCTTCGGGTTTTCCAAACAATCCCTCAAAGGGCGCCTCTTTGACGCGAGGATCCCGCTCTGTACCAAGGATCTCTCCCACAAAGTCCAGGAAGACTTTGATCTTCGGCGCCAACGCAGCCGGACCGAAGTATAGAGCGGAGATGGTTGCAGGTCTCGGATGCCACAAAGGCAATATTGGAACGAGCCGCTGACTAATTCCTGGTTGCCTCGCCATGTAAAGCGGCAGAACAGCAATGCCTAGACCTGTTAAGACCAGATCGCACATGACCACTGGATCATAAGTAGCAACACGAAATGTTGGAGCAACTTCAACTACTTCAGCCGGGCCGTTTCTCAGTTTCCAAGTCCCTGCGCCGATGCAAGCATGTGCGAGCAATTCATTGGGGAGATGCGGTTTACCCGCACGGTGAACATATTCTTTTGTCGCATACAGACCTCGCAGGGTACTAGGAAACTTTCGCATGCGCCTGGTAGAGTCTCTCGGCGGCACGATCTTGAAGAATACGTCCACGTCCTCTCTGGGCTCCCGCTCAAAGTCGTCCGTGTACGTTTCCATGGCAACGCGGAGGTCTGGGTATCTTCGCAAGAAGTCCGGGAGAATTTGGACCAGCAGACCGTTTGCCAACACGATCGGACTACAGACCCTGATGAGACCGCTGGGGTTGACGCGCCGTTCTTGCAACGTTTCGCTCCCAATCCTGATCGTCCGAAGCGCCTGATTGCAACTCACCAGAAACTCTGTACCGGCGTCCGTTAGCAGAACGCCCTTGGGACTTCGCCTAAGGAGAAGCACCTCCAAGTGCTTCTCCAGTCTGGTTGTCGCACGTGCGACGGTCGACGTCGGCAGGCGCAGCTCTCTGCCGGCGGCGCTGAACGTTCCCCTGCGCGCCACGACCGTGAACACTCGCACGTCGTTCAGGTCTAGCATTTGAAAGCCTTCTATCGACGGTTGCAACCGGATCCATTTGCGTCTCAGCTGAAACAGAAGCTTGTTCTCTGAATTACAACTTCACCACGATATTTGAGAAGTACATCCTCTGACAAGAGGATGGCGTATCCTAGTACACGAGGTATCTGGCAGATGGACGACAGCGCCCGGAAGGCCGAGTTAGCGCGATTCCTTCGTACACGACGATCGATGATCCAGCCGGAAGCAGTAGGCCTGGCAGGGGGACCACGGCGAAGGACCCCAGGATTGCGGCGAGAGGAAGTTGCCTCTTTGGCGCAAGTTGGGTTGGCTTGGTATACGTGGCTTGAACAAAGCCGGGATATCCAGGTGTCAAAGGAGGTAATCGAGCGCATAGCGAAGGCCTTACGCCTTTCGCCCTCGGACACGGCGTATTTTCAGTCCCTGGCGGGAAAAGAGATCGGAAACACTGAACAAGGTAGGGGCGATGAGCTCCGAGACGTACAGCGTTTGCTCGATGGCTTCACTGCAGGACCAGCGATGCTCTGGAATGACCGCTTTGACTGCATCGCCTTCAATCATCTGGCCGATGTTATTTACGACTGGTCCGAGTCTTCATTGCCTTTCGGGAGAAATTTCGCATGGCGGAATTTCCTGGATCCTGGAAGACTCGTGTTCTATGACGAAGACGCGCTGCGTAACGGTGTGGGTTTACTACGGGTGCGCTATGCCAAACATATTGGCGAACCAGGATTCGAGTCGCTGATTGCCACTCTGCTGGAGAAAAGTGCTACATTTCGACGGCTTTGGAATGAACAACGGACAGCATCGCTTGACCCGTTGTCCTGTGACGTTGTTCATCCAAGGTTCGGAAGTCTTCGACTATGCTGCATACGGGCGCTCTACCCAGCGCTGCCGGAAAGCACCCTGGTGTTTGTTTCTCCTATCGACGAGGCAACGGAGAACATCTTTAGGAAGATCGCCTTATCCAGGTCAGTCGGAGTAGACACGTCTCACTAGGTTCAGATGCTTCGGCGCTGATCCGTTCAAAGAAATTGCGGAGTTGCTTGCGCATCTCATCGCGGGGGAGCTGGAACAGCAAATGTGTTCAACAAAGAGCAAACTGTCTCGTAACATCCTGCAAGGAACACCATATCGACGACGCCGCGAACTCCGAACACAACCTTAGCTTGATCAAACACCTCTTGTGAGACAGTGCGCTCCAGCGCGAGTTCTTTGGTGAATTGCTGCGCCAGCTGCTCTTCCTTCGAGAGGCCAGTTGCAAGTTCACCCTTCACAAGCTTCTGAATGGCTTCCTCCAGGAGCCCGGCGGTGCGTGCTACGGCGGCGTGAGCATATAACTCGTATGGCGCCTCCCAGACAGATCCGACGGTGAGGATCACCACTTGACGCACCCGCTCACTCAGGCTGGTCCTCTTTTCTTCGGCACCCTGAAATTGTAGAAACGAAGCTCCGAGTTCAGGGCTCCAATACAACGTTGAAAGGTCCGATGAGCCGCCCGTCATCCGTTTTCGCAACAAAACCAGAGGCAGTGGCCCACGGAACAGCTTTTTCGTTGATGAGTTTGTAGAGGCTTTGTTGGCTGCGAGTCAGCGCGGTCGGGTCTGACAGTGTAATCCTGCCGCCAAGATGGTCATTTTCACTGGACATCCGCCCCCCTTACTGATCGAGACCGACAGCGTTCGACGGCACGTCAAAGGCCATCAGAGTCAGAGAAACCATCGTGAACCAACCCATTAGCACCGTGACATCGACAATGCCGGCGTCGCCCAAGAGCTCCTTGCATCGCTTATAAAGCCCAGTTGGAACAACGCGATGATTGGCAAGGGCTAGAGCGAGCTCGTAAATGGACTGCTCCCGGGAGTCCGCAAAAGACGTTGGCAGGCCAGCAATGAGAGCCTCGACGCTCTTGGGTTCGAGGTGACCTTGCTTCTCGCCGATTTGTTCATGTTCATAGTTGCCATATGCCGCGCGCCACTGACCATTGATGACGTTCGTCACGATCTCGATCTCAGCCTTTGTGAGCGTGGACTCATTCTGGTAGTAGTAGCCAGTGGGAACGATTGTCTTCGACAACCTTGGGTTTGCCAACCAGATCTTATGGGGACCGGGTACGACACCGCGAAGCGTCATTGTGAAGTCGTAGGCGTCTTTCATGTCCGGCGACATCTCGCCGATCGGAGTTTCCTGAAAACGGCCGAAGGTACCAAAATCAGCGGTCTCTGCCATGCATCCTCCTGTGTTGAGGCCAACGTGTTGATGGAACAGCTTCTAACTCCCGGGCAATCGGGGCTCAAGCTGCAATTACGTGCGTGCGCGAGCAAACATAGTGAGTAGATGCTCAGGAACACTGTGTACCCGTTGACGTAGAGCAAAACGGATTTGCGCTGATGCCACAGCGACCACGATGCGACATCATTGCCCGTCGCATCACACCTTGCACGCCCTGCCTTCGCTACCGGGAGATGCTCAGAATGCCACCTGACAAGATAATTCAAGCCAAACTCTCGACCGTCGCCTACTTCCCCGCGAAGTACTTTCTAGAGAATCTCGCAGTCCGCCAGGACAATTCGATCCTCGTAACCGTGGCGAACCATCACGAATTGTGGTTTGTTCCCGCCGTTTATGGAGAGCAAACAGTCACACCACTTTTGTTGTTCACTTTTGCTGAAGTAGCGTGCGGCATCACAGAAGTCGAACCGGACATTTTCTACATCGCCACAGGAAACTTCTACACTACCCACGAGGCGTACCTTTATCGTTTGGACCTGCGCAAATGGCGTGTTGGTGCCTCCGTCCATCCCGAGATGGTCCTGCAGCTTCCCTCTGCGGCCCGGGGTTTGAATGGCAGCTGCCTGATCGCTCCTAATGTCTTACTAATCGCAGATTCTTTCGCCAGCCTGATCTGGCGCATCGATCTGGCACCAAGTGGGGGACCCCCCACGGCTCGTGTTTGGATGAAACACGAAAGCATGGGCTATTATCCCGGCCAACTCAAACCCGAACAGCCGGGCGTCAATGGTGTGCGTTTTGCGGCGAAGACGAACTATGTCTACTACACCGCGACGGCCAAAAAGCTCTTCATGCGTATACCCGTTGATCCGGATACGCACGATCCTGCAGGGGAGCCCGAACTGGTGGTTGCCGGGAGAATGGGAGACGATTTCTGCATTGACGAGGATGCTGGCGTCATATACCTGACGACACACCGCCAAAACACGATCGACCGCGTCTCGATGAATCCTGCCGAGAACAGCGGATTCACTCAGAGCGTAGCAGGGGATCCTTTCAACGAAGAACTCATTGGGCCTTCCAGCGGTGCTTGGAGCCGAGTCCCCGGAGAGTATGGCAAAATAGCCTTCTTCCTCTCCGATGGGGGTACAGCGTCACCTCCGCCTGATGGCACTGTGCGTCCAGCTAAGCTCTTGCGTGTGGAGCTTCCGGACCCTTCTGCATCCTCACAACCGTGAGGACCGCTGACGCCCGCGTTGGCGAAGGCGAGTCCTCCCACGTACTGCGGTTCAAGGACTTACTGGGATGCACCACGGAGAACAACCAACAGTAAAGTCTGATTTATGGAAGCGAGTGCAGACCGCGATTTGCCAAAAAACCTTACATACTACTTGCTTCTAACAATCATAGATGAAGAGTCGGGGAGGTTCGAAATCATGCGCATTTTCGTAACGGGAGCGACAGGATTCATCGGTACTGGACTAGTTAAGGAACTGATCGAAGCGGGGCATAAAGTTCGCGGTATGACGCGCAGCGATGCCGGCGCAGAGCACCTGAAAGCAGCCGGAGCTGAAGTTCATCGCGGCGACATAGAGGATATTGAGAGTCTGCGCAACGGAGCGAAGGGCATGGATGCCGTGATCAACCTGGCATTTGACCATGACATGTCGAAGTTCGCGGAGAATTCTCAGAATGAGATGAGGGCGATCGAGGCGCTGGGGGCTGCCCTGGAGTCAGGTAAGGTGCTCCTGGTGACTTCGGGCGTCGCGATCACAAGTGGCGAACCGGGGCATGTGCGCACCGAGACAGACCCTGCGATTGATTCGCCGGCGATTCCACGCAAAGGGGAACAAGCAGCGCGAACAGTTGCCGAACGGGGTGTGCACGTTGGCGTGCTAAGGATGTCGCAGGTGCATGACACCTACAAACAAGGACTAGTCTCGTTTCTGATTCAGATCGCGCGCGAGAAGGGGGTCTCTGCGTATGTGGGAGATGGCGCGTTTCGATGGGCAGCGGCTCCGGTGAAGGACGTGGCGCACTTGTATCGGCTCGCGGTTGAAAAGACAGCGCCGGGTTTGACAACGTATCACGCGGTACAGGAAGAGGGCGTGTCGTTGCGTGACATCGCGGAAGCCATCGGAAAAGGACTCAAAGTGCCGGTCGTTTCCATTCCCTCGGAGCAGGCTGCAGGCCACTTCGGAATGTTCGCGCATTATGCGACTTTTGACATGCCTGCTTCCAGCGAATGGACGCGGAAGACCTTGGGATGGGATCCAACCGGCCCGGGCATGATCGAAGATCTCACGAACATGAAGTATTGATGAAGCCGCCCACTACCGCCGCTCTTCAGTGCAGAAAAGGGTGCAGTGAATGCAGATCGCAGATTGGTTAACAATAGGGCGAAAACCTAGGTCGGCGCATCGCGATGGTGATGCCGTCCGAACCACCAGTGGTCTCTTCAGGCAATGTCGTATTCCAGGTCGGAATCCATAGGAAATAGGAAGAGTCAATCGCGATCATGATGAACCGACGTCGCTTTACCGGGACTGCATTAGCTTCAGCCGCGGCTGGTGCTCTGAAGACCGCTGTCGCGCAGACGAGCACAGAACCTGCCCCCGAGAATATGCAGCGATCATTGCCCAGCGCTAGCTCGGGGCCTCGAGCATGCGCCCCATTGACCCATCTGCCACCCACGCCATCCGACAGAGTCTCGGAGAGATTCCTTCCCGGTTTCCGTTCGCAATATGTAAAAACCTCGGGAGCGACGATTCGCGTGATGACGAAAGGCGATGGACCTCCCCTGCTGTTGCTGCATGGTCACCCTGAGACGCACTTGACTTGGCACAAGATCGCGCCCGCGCTGGCTGAGCACCACAGCGTTGTGCTGACCGATCTGCGCGGTTATGGAGATTCCAGTAAACCGGACGGTGGTGCCAATCACGTAAACTACTCGTTCCGAGCGATGGCCCAGGATCAGGTCGAGGTCATGGCCCACCTCGGCCATAAGCGCTTCGAGGTTGCAGGGCACGACCGCGGCGGCCGTGTCGCCCATCGCATGTGCTTAGACCATCCCGATACGGTCGAGAAGGTCGCACTGCTGGATATCGTTCCTACACTGACAATGTACGATGGCACGACGAAGGAGTTCGCGACGAAGTACGTCTGGTGGTTTCTACAGATTCAACCGGAGCCCATGCCGGAACATCTCATCGGCCTCGACCCCGTCTACTACCTGCGCGAACACCTTTTTGTTCAGGGAAAGACTCCGGGCGCGGTCACCCCGGAGGTCATGGGCGAGTACATCCGCTGCTATTGTTGCACGGCGACCATTCACGCTGTCTGTGAGGACTACCGCGCGGCGGCAAGCCTAGATCTTGACATGGATCGGGCCGACGATGCGGCACACCACCTGATTCAGGCTCCTGTACTCGCCTTGTGGGGAGCGAAAGGCACGGTGGGGCATCTCTGGGACGTGCTCCCGACTTGGAGGAAGAAGGCCGCCGGACTGGTCACAGGCGAGGCGCTTCCTTGCGGGCATCTTCTGCCTGAAGAACAGCCCGAGCTAGTCCTTGCTCAGTTTCGTACCTTTTTTGGTAATTGAGGGGTGCGAGCCGGGCACCTCCTTACTGCCGTTGAGATGCGGTAGACGTGCTGGGTGGTTTCGGACCATCTAACTAGGGATTGTGGGATACGTCCCGACAAACGCTCCTCGTCACTTATCGAGTGCATCGCTTATCGCAGAGATACTGGCCATAAGGATTCCGTGTAGAACGCGGATTCGAGATCTCAATGTATGAGTTGTTCATACTCTAGGACGGCGTTCGCCTAAGCGCCGCAGGAATAGAGGGGGGAGGTGCAGGAGCGGGAAAGTCTCCTGCAAAAATTTGGGGAGCCGTTGCCGGCTCCCCGTGGGGTCTAAGCTGCGATTCTCTTCTTGGGTGGAAACACCTTCCCCGCTGGAGGACTCGCTTGTTTTATTGCCGTGGGCTTTTTCTTCTTTGCCGTTTGTTTCTTGGGTGGGGGCGGAACGAACGCTACTTCCGCCCGGACGAGGAAGTCGATGTCGCTCTCGCGTGGAAAGTCGGTATGCCCGGTCAAGACGAGCCGAAGGGCAAACTGGGTCAGCTTCTCGTCGGGCAAGGGTGCGAGAGTGCAAGACAGAACTTCCTCCGCTGTCTGTTCGTTGTTTTCGTTGTCGCCGACGTAGAACGCTGCAACATCCTCCGCGAAGTCATATGGGTCAAGGTTGACGAGGGCGCTGAGAAACACCCTCAACTGCGGCGCGGTGAAGGCTATAGGTGCGTTGCCAATAATGTGCTCGAAGGTGGTTAGCCGCGCATTGCGTAATTCGTTTGTACGGGCTTGCTCGGCCTCGTACTCCTGCTGTTGGCGCTCAAACTCGGCCTTGCGTTCTCCTTCCTTGCGTTCCTGCTCGGCCTTGTATTCCGCCATGCGCTGATCATGCTCGGCTTGTCGCTGCGTTGCCTCCTCTTCCGTTTCCTGTTCGGGTGCGGGCGCGATGATGGGCGGCGGATCGGCGGGACGTTGCGCCACGACACGCGGGTTGTGCACCGGGCAATCGTTCTCGGTGCATACCGTTAAGGTGCGTCCGGCGTTCTTGCCGAACACGATGATGGCTGACTTGGTGTGGCTGCATGGCGGCTCGGCGTCCGGATTGTCGGCAATGTCGAGTTCGCGGTACTGGTGCTTTTGCATTGCGCCGGGCCGCTGCTCTTTGGGAGCTCGCCACGCCGTCTCGATGCTCACAAGCTCGGGACGCGCCGCAACCTCGCGGTCGATGTGAGCGCTCACCTTCATTTGGAAGCAGGGCGCGTCTAGGCACTGGTCGCCGTGCACGTCCGCAAACAAGCTGGTATTGAATCCGCTGCGGCGCGGGCAAGTAACGCAAGCTCCGGCAGAGGGGTTGAGGCTGGTGTCTTCACGGTCGAACGGAGCCTCCGCGAGGTTAAGGTATAGATTGGCCTGTATCCATGCGGAAAGATGCTTGGCGGGGAGCAGGTGTGGTTCCTTGTCCTGCCAGTCTTTCCGCCAGCAGTTCTCGTATGCCGTGGCTTGGTGCTCCTGTGGCAAACGCGCGAGCAGATTGGCATGGCTGGCGGTGATGCGCTCCTCGATGAATGCCTGGGCGACATCGGGAATGAGTTGCAAGAGGCTCAACCGTGAATATATGTGTGCTGCGCTTTTGCCTGATTTCTCGACCAACGCGGCTACGTCGTAACCGGGCATGTCGAGAAGACGCTGGAAGCGCTGCGCTTCTTCGTATGGGTGAACGTCCTCCCGCTGGCTGTTTTCGACTAGCTGCCATTCGAGCGCCTGGGCGTCGTCGATATCGACGATGCGGGCGGGAACGGAAAACAACTCTGCAAGGTGGGCGGCGCGGTAGCGTCTGGCTCCCGCGACGATCTCGAAGCCTTGGTTATTGGGTCGCACGGTGAGCGGTTGAATCAAGCCGTTGTGCTTGATGGACTCGGCAAGCTCGTACAGCTTGGCCTCATCGAAGGTGCGGCGGGGGTTGGTGGTGGATTCGTGGATGGTGTCTATTGCGAGAAATTGGAATGATGATGAATCCTGCATGGCTGCTCTCCTTGAGCGGTTGCACTGCATGGCGGTTGTGGCGCGGACGCACTTTTCCTGACCGCTCCGGGGCGGGAAAGGGTTATGCCTGTGGGGTGTTCTGCTGCTGCTCGAAGGCTTCAGCGAAGCCTTGCAATCGCAGATTGTTGTCCCACACCTTGGCGAAGCGCTCGTGCTGCTGGTGCAACCTGGCGAGGTAGATATAGTGGGCATCCGCTATAGTGCGGCTCCACTGTTCAATCCCGACATAATCGTTTCGGTAATAGAAGGCGTTCAGGTGTGGCCCGTCCGCGAATCCAAGCTCGAAACACATCTCCGGGTCGCGCATAAGGTCGCCGTTCTGTTCGCCGTAGTGACAGACAGAGACTGCGGGGAGACCACACGGGCCGGATTCGTTGGTCGCCTCAATGACCAAAGCCATATAGGACGGGTTTTCGATCTTGAGGTACAGGCCGTGGTGCCAACCTCCGGCCTGTCTAAGGATGCGGAGAATGGTCTGCATTAGGCCACCTTCGCGAGTTCTGCATCGGGCATCTCTGCCTCTGCTGCGGTCGGCGGCTGCAATGCGGCAAGGATGACGGCGGATGCTTGCTGGATGACTTCCAAGCTCTCGGCCAGTAGCGAAGCGTTGCCGTGGTAAAGGTGGATATAGTCGGCGGATGCTGAACCCGTCTCCAGTCCTACGGCTCTACCGATGACAAAGGCAATCGCCTCAGCTTCCGTCTCTTTGACGACTTTGGTGGTGGTGGTGCGCCGTTCAGCCTTATGCAGCATCTCGTGCGCGAGTTCGTGGACAAGGGTTGAAAACTCCTCTGCTTCGGTCTGTCCGGGGAGAATGGCAATGCGTCCGCCGTAGCTGATGCCGAGTGTCGGGCGATCTTCTCGGTAAAGAAAGCTCGATGCCCTGCCGCTTGATGAATGCGAGGATGCGGTCGCGGTTCTCGCCTACCGTGCCGTGAATCTCTCGCATGGTGGGAAGCTCGGTGCCGTCTGTCTGCAAGACATCGAAGACATAGGCATTGAACGTTCCCATAAGCGTCTGGGCGCCGGAGAAGTCCATCGTTCCCTGTGCGTGTGCGGCGCTCGCAAAAGAGACCGCGATTAGGGTTGGGGCCAACATACGCGCAGCGTTGGCGATCTTTTGTTTAGAGAAGCGTTGTGCCCACCTGTTGGCGAGCCGGGACTCAAGCTGAACTGTCGTCTTCATTAGCACCTCGATCAACCGTGGAATCGGTTGGGATATGCGTAACGTAGAGGCTCATCGTTCATCGAGTCCAATAACTTTCGATACGTCGCTTATTCAGAAAACGAATCAGAGGGTAAATCCTGCGGTCCTATTCAGACGAAGCAAGCCGCCGTCGCTCAGCTTTTACGCGTAATCTCTCAAGCCGATCAACGATGAATTCTTCGTCAAGGAATGACGCCTTGCATCCGCCAGATGAGGGGAGACACTTCAGACGCTATCTGGAACAATCCGCATCATTGCGTTACGCAGTTTTGCGTGATACAAAAGTGCGTGATGAATAACCCTTTTGAATTTGGCCGCGAACTGGGAACCGAAGAGCTTGTGGATCGGGCCGACGAGGTTGCCGCGGTCGTTCAGACTATCCGCCAAGGCTCGAAGCTCTTCCTCGTTGGGCCGAGACGTTTCGGGAAGACCTCAATCCTCAAGACATCGGAAGATCGTCTGAGCACGACTGATGCCGTCGTTCTGCGGTTCGACGCAGAGAGCTACCCTGCGTTGGACACCTTCGTGACGAGCCTTATTTCAACCGCGGCAAAAGCTCTGAAGGGGCCTGTCGAACGGGTTGGAGAGCAAGTCCGCGGCTTCTTTTCCCGGCTTCGTCCCGAACTGAGTTTCAACATTACCCAGGATGCTTGGAGCGCCAAGTTGGGAATGAATGTTGCATCAACCCAAGAGGCCCATCTGACCCTACTGGTTGAAGCCCTGAATGGCCTGGAAGCTCTCGCGGCGGCTCAGCCAAAGGGTCGACCGGTTGGCCTCATTGTCGATGAGTTTCAGAAAGTCATCGAGATGGGGGGCACCCAGGCCGAATCGCAAATTCGCGCGGCCATTCAGCGACACAAGCGGGTCGGGTATGTGTTCGCGGGCTCGAAGACGCGGATGCTCACCGCAATGACGATGGACGCGGCGAGACCCTTCTACCGGCTGGGTGCGGTTCGCTTCATTGGACCGGTGCCAAAAGCCGATTTTGTCGCATTTCTCCGTTCCAAGTTCGAAGAAAGTGGCTACCGTATCGAAGACGACGCTGCGCTTCAGGCCATTCTCGACTTGTCGGAAGAAGTGCCATACAACGTGCAGATGTTAGCGCACGCCTGTTGGGACCAACTGCGCACGCGGCCCAAGCATACAGCCGTTCTCACCTCGATTCTCGTCCATGAGGCAATGAGCCTCATCGTGAGGCAATACGACCCTTTCTACACACAAATCTGGTCATCTCTCACCGCCGTTCAGCAGAAGACCATGCTGGCAGTGATTCAAGAGGCTGGTGCTCGACTTCAATCTCAGAAGGTGGCGCTATCGGTGGGCAAAGGAGCCTCAACGGTACAGCGCGCTCTCGAAGCTCTCACCGACAAGGAAATCCTTCGTGAAGAGGAACACGAAGGCGGCGTCAGAATGAGATTTGAAGATCCATTCCTATCGCAGTGGATACGCGCATTCCCTGCGCGTGTCACGGGTTTCATCGTGTCCCAAATTCGATAAGGGACCCCTCAGCCAGGGACAAGGCGATCTTGGGGGACTGCGAAGGCAAACGACTCGTTGGCAGCAGATCGGGAACCGGTCTTTCAGAAGCCGAAATTCCTAGCGTTCGGCAAAGCGCGGCTCACTGAAAGGCGCGCCGACCGGCGTTGTTTGTTTTGCCGGGAGGAGTGCAAGCAGCGTGCCTCCAATCACGACAAACATCACAATGTCCTGGGGACTATCCTGCCTGTGCATCCCGTGCGCCACCGCCTGCGCCGACATGATTGTCATCGTGAACGCATGCGCAAGGCTCGACCACGCCCCATAGGCGATCATCAAGCGATGCTTGGCCGGCTGCTTAGCGGCAAACAACAGACAGACCCCAAGCGCCGTGTTAAGGCTCAGAAACATCGGCATCACGTCACTATGCCCGCTAAGCCACTGAGCGTGCCACAGATTGTCAAACAGGAGATAGCCCCAAAAGCTATAAAGCAGGCCCACAACAACCAGCACTACCTGTAAGGCGCGTTCACATTTCATACTGTCCTCCGTTTTTTTGTGATCGTCAGCAGTGATGCGTTCGACATTAGGAACCCTGCGAGGATCCGCAGTGGCTGCAGAATGCTTCCCCCCCGCGAATAGGCTTGCCACAGGAACCGCAAAGCCTAAGGAGAGGCCCTCGGAACAGAAAATAAAGAATGAACCCAATAAAATTGGGTATGAGGAAAGCGGCAATCACCCAGGCCCAAGCGGGCTTTTGACGCCTTTTTGCGTCCCCGTAGACATATCCGAGGGCAAGGAAAAAGGCCGCGGTGAAGACGCCGAACGTTAGGCCAAACCAAAGCGCTTCCGGCAAAGCACTGAGAAATCCTTTGGCGGCAAGTAGGGAACGGCCCTGGCTGGAAGCAAGATAGAGCACCCAAACGGGGATCGCCAGCGCCGCGATGCCCATTGCAGTTCGGGGCAGAACCTTCCGCGTTGCCGTCCCCAATAAGACAGCCGCAACTACAATTCCGGCCAAGAACGCTATCAAAAGCACCGCTGATTGCTGTGTCATGCAATACCTCGATTCTCGCCAGGCGCCGCGAGCAGACATAAGGCCGCGCAAAGAGACGGCAGCAGCCAAAAGACGAGCACGCCTGCCTGGACGTGAGCAGAGACAAAATGCATTGGGACCGCCAGACGCTCGGCCATCTGGCACACGAGTCCCGATCCGACAAATGACATCGAGAGTGCTACAGCAAATGCAGCCCAGTTCTTGGTTGGCATGTGGTGCTGTCGCATTGTTCCGGTGTCACCCCCAGAGACCCTGTGGCCCCCTTCCGCCTGCAGCCTGAGGGCTGCCAGAACCCTGGCATTAAGGGTTGGATTTACCTCGAACGAAAAACCGCTGAGGCCAGCGATCACCCGGTTGCTGGCGCTGAGATACTCTTGGCATGGAGCGCAAGTAGAGAGATGCTCGCAAAGAGATTGTTCCTTCTCCGCTGAGATCGCGCCCGCCAGACTCTCGTCGATCATGCGTTGGAAACTTTGGTGGTGGTCAAAATTCATGCTGTTTCTCCCTCGAAATGCGGCCGCAGCGTTGCCAGTCCTCGATAGATTCTGGAAGCTACGGTAGACACCGGCGCTCCCACAATCACGGATATCTCCTGTAGAGATAAATCTTCTTGAAAACGCAGTACGAGGGCTTCGCGATAGACGGGCTCCAGAGTTTGCAGCGAGTGGGCAAGCCGCTCGGCATCTTGTGTCCGCGCCGCAATCGTGTAGGGCGAAGGCTCAATGGAAGCAGGCGATGAGTGAACACCATCCACCTCATTTGAGTCCAGACTGAACATCGGTCGCTTACGCATGGCATCGAGAGCAATATTGCGTGCCACCCTGAACAGCCAGGGTTCAAAGCGGGACTGCCCGTCATACGACCCACCCCGCTCCAAAACTCGGAGCCACGTCTCCTGCACGAAATCGTCAACTCCATCGCGTCTGCCCAACAGCGAGACGAGATAACGAACAAGCCGGTATTGGTATTGCTCGACCAGGGCTTCAAGGACGGCGACATCTCGCTGGCGCAACCCAAGCGCGATTCGTTGCGTTTCGCTTTCCATGGACGCCCTCGAAGTCAGCTCATAATCGAACATACGACGGGTATACGAACCATGGACCCGAAATTGCGAAAAATAGAACTGGTGCCTGTTGGAAACCGAAATCGCTTCCGGCATCGAACCGGTACCGTGTGCCGGCTTATGGTCGGCAATTCCCAAAAGTTGATAGGAGCATTTATGAAGACTGACGAGGACGGACGAAGTTGCCGATCCGCCGGCTGTCGGCGATCCAGGCAAACACAAAGAACGAGATAGCGTTCACGATCTGAATGCCCGTGAGAGCCGCACCACCGATCACTCCGTGTAGAAACAGCTCCGTGGACACCATCAGAACGGCGTGCAGCAAGACCCCGTCGGCGACGATGAAAGCGAGTACCCCGTAAGGCAGCCCGCCTTTTCCAAAACAGACCTTGGCCACCCAGAACGAAGCGGGAAGGAAGAGGATGAGCGCCGTAAGCACGCCGGGGTTATAGCTAGAGCGCAGGAAGGCTCCGAGATGTGTGAGCGCATTCACGAAGATAACGCCATAGACCGACAAACCGAGCATCGGGTGACGACGGCTAAAGATGGCCGCGACTGGAGCCCCGACCCAGAACAGCGGCAAATTGACCGCCAGATAAAACGGCGCTGGTATTGGGCAAAAGGGGTAAGGCGGTTGAGCCAGCATAGCGCACATGAAATGGGGGAAAGCATGGGATTGTCCAAGCAGGTCCACCCCGTACTCTTCGATGTTGTGAGTCAAGTAGATCGCTACCCCAAGCCAGGAAAGCCAGCTGAGATCTCGCCATCGCGATTGCTTCGAATCCCTTCGCAGCCTGTTCGTCGAAAACAGCACGATCAGCATTAAAACTGCAGCTAAAGAGCCAATCCACGGGAAGTTGAGGTCAATCCAACCCCACCTCATTGTGCTCTCCAATCAACGCGATCTCATCCCGCAGCCAACAGAATATATCGTCGGAAAGCCCGTCGATAATGACAAGCCGGCTATCTCGGAAGCTGGCGACCCCTGACGGGAAACGCGTTCAATAGGAGTTATGCGACCATGTGGTGTGGAGCTCTCACCCTAATGCCCGCTGCGTTTGCATTCGACAACCATGAAGTCAGCCCAGGACTGCCCATCGTTCGACTTCTCACCAATCCAGGTGAAACGATCCCCGGAGATGTTGGTATATGTGGCCCTCGTGTACGCTTGGGCCGCAATCGGTTCCTTAAAGGAATAAGTGATCGCTCGGTCGGTGATGCTTATCCCGCCTGCGTCCCCCGACACCAGATCGGTCCATGTTCCCGACAGGGCATTTAGCCACTTGATGTGCCATTCCTTTTTGGAAGCGTCATAGGTTCGGAAGTTCATTCCAAGTACGACCAGTGCTCCTCTGGGGTCGGTCATTGTGTACTCATCTGCGATGGCGTATCCATCGAGGATGTAATGTCCTGTCCAAAGCACCTGAAAGTGCTGCCATCCCCCATCTGCCGACTTCAGCCTCGCGTCACAACGCCACTGACCCACAAGGAATGCGAATCGAGAGAGTTCTTGTGGTGCCTTCAGGTTTATTTTCCCGGCTTCTAGCCCAATCTGTCCCATGACCCTTCCCTCGCAGCAGCGTTAGCCACTGAAGCCGCGCAGAACACAGAGAACGCGGAGAACAGCAGGGCTCTCCTCGACCAGATACGGGCTCTTTTCACGGGCTATCCTTAACGTCGGCTCGCAATGCACAATCAAGCTTATCTGGTTTCGTTCGGTTAGGAACGGGAAGTCGGCTTCTCGTCAGCGATGACGGAGCGGCGAAATTCCCCCCCGATTCCCCGGCTTCATCGTCTCCGAAATCCGATAAGAGTGGGAAAGGTGGTATGTTGAACCGAGTAGAGGGCGTTGGTCTTCAACCCGTTATCAACCCGGAATACTCAATCGCTCAACGTACTTTCAACTACTTAGGACTCTTTACAGCTACCGGTCACGCCGCCTAACTCGTTGATAATACGTTAGTTGGTAAACTCATACCCAAAGGTCGTAGGTTCAAATCCTACCCCCGCAACCAACCAATTCAACAACTTCCGGGAGTCACGAAAGCCGTCGGCTTCCATGGTCTCCCCACAAGAAATGTGGGTTTCAGGCGCTTGCTTTCAACGGCTCGAGCACCATCGTGACAACCTCTCCATTCGCTTCCCGCTTCGATGACGACATTGCCTGTCCATAGACGTTCATCGTCGTCTGGATGGAAGCGTGTCGCATCAGCTCCTGCTGCACCTTCATCGGAGCTCCGCTCTCGTCCAGCCACGAACGACTGCATGAGAGAATTCGGCGTCATAAGGACAGTTCCAGCGTAGAACCACCTCGACTGGTGGACCCCGACATCGGCAAAGATCGTCCTTACGGGCTGGCTCGGCTGAAGTGCATGGTGATCGCTCCCGATCCGTTCAGGTGGACCTTGACGCCCACGCGCAGGAAGGGATCTCCATACTCATTGACTGGTTCCTGCTTTAGGGCGAAAGTTTCCGGCCCATCGATGATTACGCGGAGGTGGGCAGAATCCAGATCAAACTGCAAGGTCTTAGCGTCGATCTGTTTCACGGAACCGTGTGTCGGGAAAGACTCCTCCACGTCAATCGGGCTGGTCACTTCAAAGCTGTCTTTGATCTCGACGGTGCCTTCTTCGCTACGTGTGTAAGTCATCGTTCGAGTCAGCTTCTTGAGTTTCGGGTCAGCGTAGGCCCGGCTCATATCTATTGAGAACTGGTCCTCTCCAGAACTGAAGTGGGTGGAGAGGACAGGTGCCTGAACCTTTGTCGCATCCAACTGCAGTTGACCATCGATCTCAGGGACCGGATGACCAAACGAGTTCAGCAGCTTTGATTCAAAGCGCTTGCTTGTGAATGTTTCCGCAGTGTAGGCAGTTGGTCCACCGGGATCACCGACCGGCTGCGTGGAGAGTAGTCCGATGGAGTAGGAACCCACGTCGTTGTGACTGTGCCCACCATTGCCGTCCGCTTTAATCGTGATGGCTAAATGTCCGTTCGGGGCGGGCCTGTCTACAAGAACACCGGCATCAGCATAGAAGGTACGCAAGCCGATGAGGCCGCTAACACCACCATCTCCCTTCTGTTGCGAACGGGCGGAACGATCAGGAAACGCACTGAGCACTGCACTTTGCAGATTGCCACTGAGAGGGGAGTTGGCGATTTCCTGTTTCATAAAGCCAAGCTCAAAGACGTGATCAATCTGAGCCATCAGGCTCGCATCCGGTTTGGTCATAAAGCGCGCGTCCGCAAAGTCCGCGTAGACTCCTGGGAGCATTTGAAATTGGGACGGAAAGAGTGCTGCGAGGCGCGCCTTCTTGTCGTTGTATAAGTCGATTTTTCCGGATGTTGAGTAATAAAGCTGCTCGCGAAGGTTCTCATAATTACCGAAACCATAGCTCCAGTAGCCGATGCCTTCTTCGGCATAGCCATCATCGGTGTAACTTCCAAGATACGCGTGGCTGTAGAGCTCTCCGGCAGCAGCCCAGAAGGCACGCTCCTGACGATCCGGCAGGACAGTAAGAGCAGACGAAGTGACGCCGTTCCAGCAGACTGCGTTCCAATTGCTGTTCGCGTAGAGCCAGAACTCGTGATCCTTGCCGGCGATCAGCCTGCGAGTTGGATCGAAGATGCGTACTTTCAGCGCCGCCAGAGCGTGCTGCCTTGTGGCTGAAGGCACCCGGTCGCCAATGAGATACAAGGTCTCCGCCACGGTGTAAGCGAGTTGGGATGAGTTGAGTTCGACGAAGTATCTCGTTCCATTGAAGTTCTCCAGCTTGCCATCATGAGCCGGCAGCGTCCAGGATTTCTGGGTTGCGATTACATCCAGCTGCTCGGCGATACGTGGAAGAAAACGACCCCGCCACTCCGAACATTCCGCCATGACGAGAGTCGCGAGCTGTCCATCGCGTGCGCGCAACATCGCTTCTCCGCGAGGCCTCGTGCCCTCGCGAGAGAACTCAAGATAGTCGTCATCGCTCCAGGCTGGAATAGGTTGTGCCAGGAATCGCTCAGCAGCACTGATGTTGGCGTCAAATCGGGCGGCAACTGGCGCCCACGCCCTCCGGTCGGCGCAGGGTGCTCCGAATCCCGCGGGTTGGGTGGGCAGCATCGCACCGATCTCCGTGACTCGCGCGCCGGAGAGCTGGGGGATCGCACGAGGCTCCTGCGCGGAAGCAGCGGTTGCGCCAGTGAGGAAGAGGTGTGTGGCTAGAAAAGAAGCTAAAGCTTTTCCTATGGGGAACATGGTGCCTCCAGAAGTCTCAGGTGCAAAGCGCGAAGGTGGTTAATGCGTGATCTGCAGCGAACGGCCAGGCTTGATCTCGACCGGGGAGGCGAAGACAAGAACCTGGTGGTTCTGTTCTGGCTTTACAGTGGCGTTGATTGCGGTAGGACCAGACTGCACTTTGAGCGGCGCACCCGATTCGGTTGCGAGAGGGACTTTGAGGCTTGCGACAGTCAGGGCGCCGGTGTTCACCTCAACATGTACGCGACCCGGTTGCATCTTGAAGCTGCCCCATGCCTGAGGCGTCGACCAGAAGGAGAGGAACGGATCCGCAGTGATGTGCGGCATGAGTTCAAGTGTCTTGCCGCGGCCATCCCAGCGGAAGCCGGAGAGGATCGGAATGGATGCCCAGCTCGCCATGGCACGCGCGTAGTGCCGACCGTATTCGGTTTCGTCGTAAGGATTTGCCCTTTCACCGTCATAGCGCCGGCGAATATTGCCGATGCACTCGACTCCCTGATCGACCATGCCGTTCGCCAGCATCAGGACGGCCGCGCTGTATTCATAGCCGGTCATGATCTCGGCATAGTACGGCATCGGGACCGCGGGTGGAGTGCCGACGGAGTAGTCGCAGATGACTAATGCAGCTTCATCATTAAGAGCATAGACCCGCTGTACGGAAGGATGATTATGGAGGGAACGTTTGTAGTTGTACTTATAGATAGAGGCCAGGGTCTTCTTGATGTGTTCTGTGTCCAGAAGATCTCCCAGACCGGCAACGGTTGCCATATATTGACCGATGAGTTGATCTACAAGGCAGCCATCGCCAACCTGGAACTGGGGATGCATGGTGTCCTTCGTACCCATGCCGACCTGTAAGCCACTGGCGATCTTGTCTTGTGGGATCGGACGAATCTTCTGGATGTGGTATTCGCCGTTGAAGAGATTGGCGTCGATCCAGCGGCTGCCCTCATCGGCCATGTGTCGGCACTCTTCGGCGAGTGCGGTGTCACCCATGGCGGTTGCCATCGCGGTAGTTGCGCGCAGCGCCGCGAGGTACCAGCTGCTGCACATGGGGTTCGGTCCGTAGAACTCGACGTCATAGGTGTTGTGCTGAACACCGTCCATGACGCCAAACTTCCGCTCGTCCCATCCGCCGGGACGCCATGCAGAGGCCAGCGCTCGCTTGGCGCCTGCCCACTGTTGTCGTAGCCACTTATCGTCTCCGCAGAGAACCCAGTCGAAGTAGAGCTTTACGATCTGGCCCATCTGACCATCCGCCGCAGCTGCACCCCAGTATTCGTTGGAGGGTGGAAGCTTATGGCGAAAGTCCATGTGACCTTCAGCGTTTGTGGCGTAACCGAAGCTGGTCTCACGCATGGAGCGGGCGAGGGTAGGGAAGACAAACTGGGTCGCTACTTCATAGTTCCACACATGCGTACAGGTGCCGAAACCTAGTCCGCGGTGATCGCTACAACCTTCGAAGCCTTGGAAGCTGCCGTCGGTGATGCGAAAGCTGGTGTTTGAGACCAGCGTGCTGAGATTTGCGCTGGCCGCTTCTATGACAGCCTCGGGGAGGGTAGATTGCTGGAGTGTGTTTACAAAGGCCCGCGTCTTGCGTTCAAGCTCGGGGAGACGCGCCTGCACGCGCTCGGCGACGTCCCAGGCGTCCTTATACTGGGTGCAATACCAGTTGCCGATGATCGTCTTACTTTTTCCTGCAGGCGCGCTCCAGCCGCAGCGTTCCGGCGTGCGGTTGGGGAAGTGCCATGTGATGAGGAAGCGGAACGCACCGGTCGTGCCCGGCGCGACACTAAGCCGTTGCGAGATGCAGGCTACGGGAGCCGACGGTTCGGTCTCAGCCCCCAAGCTGCCGGTCTTTGAGAACTCATCAAACCAGAAGTGTTGCGGTCCGACGCGCCAGCCGCTGCCGCCCTGCCATCTCGCCAAATACTCGTGCTTCGAGTCAGACAGGGCACTGATTGCGAAGGATCCGTACATGGGATCGTCTGGCGCTAGAGACAGATTGGTCATGTAGATTCCGCCGAGTTCAGGGCGCGGTGTGCGGATCTCGTTGCGACGGCCGTCCGGAAGCTTGGAGTCCGATTGGGTGACCGGGTTGGTCATCGCCCAGGCGACAACGACGTCGGCCGGCTGCGACGTGGGATTGTGGACTTCATACGTGAGCACTGCGCAAGGGATGCCGGAGGAGTCGGCGTCGAGTGGCTGGAATGGTGAGAAAGCGTCAAGGGCGACCTGCATCGGACACTGCTGGTCCTGGAACTCAATCCTTGACGTGGGGAACGATCCAAAAAAGGTCGCCTCATCGAAGCGCGGCAGTCCTGGTGCGTTTGCAAAACCCAGTCCCTCTTGCTGCAGATCGTAGGGAGGCAGCAGTCTGCGCTCGAGCACGGTGCTGTAGGGACGCTGATCCGGCAGCTTCACGTAAAGACAGGGCATGCTGTATTGGAGCGCGTTGCCGATGTCGGCGCGGTTGAAGATCTGCCAATCCTGGAGATTCCCTCGTCCGCCGAGGCCGATGCCACCGGTGCCGATGCCGCCGAGCGGGCATGAGACCCGGGCCAGTGCGGCAGCGGTATGTCTTCGCGGAAAAGTGATTGCGGTGGGTTGATCCCCGATCGACGGAGCCGTCTGCCTGCTCTGCGCCGACACATCGGCGGTGGGCTGCGCGGCGCTGGAGCTTCTGCTGGCGGGGAGCGAAGAGGCGAGGCCGGCGGTGAGCGTCGTCTGGAGGAAGTTGCGTCGCGAGGTGCGGGTCATCGATTTGGCCTTTCGGCAGAGTGCGTCTGCCAGGTTGCCGCAAGCACGTGAAAAGTGTACAACGTTGGAGTTAGCGATAACGCATTCCGCAAGGGCGATGCTTTCGAGGACCGGTGAGTATCCCCCAAGGAGAGAGGAGATACCCGATGAACAGAAGACAAGCGCTCCAACTACTTGGTGGAGCGGTGCCTACGTGGATGCTTCGCAGGGGTTGGGCACAGGCCACCACGCAGGGACCGCAGGGGGTGAACGTAACTCCAGGGCCGTTCCAGGGCAATCAGCCGTCGTTGAAGGCGTACACGCCACCCTCCTGGTTCGCCGATGCGAAGTTTGGTATCTGGGCACATTGGGGTCCACAGTCTGCGGTGGGGGACGGGGACTGGTACGCGCGGAAGATGTACCTGGAAGATTCGCCGCAATATGCCTACCATCTCAAGCGCTTTGGACCACAGTCGAAGTTCGGTTATAAGGACACAGCGATTCCGTTGTTCACCGCGGCTAAGTGGGATCCAGAACACCTGATGGACTTGTACCAGAAGGCCGGGGCCAAGTACTTCTTCTCCATGGGCGTCCATCATGATAACTATGATCTCTGGAACTCTAAATATCAGCCGCGCTGGAACTCCGTCACAACGGGGCCGAAGAAAGATGTTGTTGGTCTCTGGGCTGCCGCGGCGCGGCGCCGTGGCATTTATTTTGGCGTGAGCGAGCACCTGTCGAACAGCTATGACTGGTTTGCCCCCTCTCACCTCGCCGATACCAAGGGGCCCTATGCGGGGGTCCCCTATGATGGCGCTAACCCGGCTTTTGCGGATCTCTATCACAACTACGAAGGGGAACCAGCAGACTTCGACAAGACCGCGCAGGCCATGGGCCGGTTCGCTCCCGATCGCTGGAAGTTGCAGTACTTCAATCGAGTGAAGGACCTGATTGATCAGCATCAGCCCGACCTGATCTACACCGATGGCGGCATACCGTTCGATGAATACGGATTGTCGACGGTGGCCGAGATTTACAACGTTGGACCGGTTGATCTGAACGGCCATCCAGAGACCGTGTACTTCGGCAAGAATGTTCAGCAGTGTTCGCAGGGAATATGTGTGCTCGACCGCGAACGGGGCGTCTCCGACACGATCTGGCCTGCGCCTTGGCAGTCTGACACCTGTATCGGCCAGTGGCACTACAATCTAGCTCTGTTGGAGCAGCATAAGTACAAGACGCCGAAGAAGGTCATCGACCTGCTGGTTGATATCGTCAGTAAAAACGGTAATTTGCTGCTGAACTTCCCCCTGCCAGCCTCCGGAGAGCTCGATCCGGATGAGATGAAGGTGCTCGAGGGGATCACGGCGTGGATGCGGGTGAACTCGGAAGGGATCTACTCGTCCCGGCCCTGGAAGATCAACGGAGAAGGCCCTGCGATGGCGGTGAAGGTTGATCAGAGCGGCTTCAATGAAAGTAAGCAGCCCGATCTGGGTGCGCAGGACGTGCGCTTTACCACCAAGGGTAAGACGCTCTATGCGTTCCTGATGGGCTGGCCGCAGGGAGAGGCGATGATCCGTGCTCTGGGAATGGCGAGTCCACAGCAGCCGTCCAAGGTGCTTGATGTTCGTTTACTCAGTCATGATGAGGCGCTGGCGTTTACGCAGGAGAGTGGTGGGCTGCGCGTGACCACACCCGGTAACAAACCAGCGACGGCCGACCTGGGCATCTGTTTGAAGGTGCGGTTTGGCTAGTCGATGGATCGTATATGCGCAAAGGAGATGGGCTCGTTGCTGCCTGCTCCTCGTTGCCGCGCGTCTGATCCTTCCCCCGGCGCGTGCGCAGCAGGCATCTGCCGACCCACGCGGGCCGGTAGCGGGGTGGACAGGACGTGTCCAGATCACCTCGCAGGGCGCTCAGGCGATAGGGCCGGCGGTTTCTGCGCTGCCTGACCAACGGGTCTGGTCCCCGCAGTGGATCTGGTATCCAGACGCCAGCGCAGCCGCTGCCGGCGCCCATCTGAGGAAGGTCTTTACCTTGCCTCCCGGCGCTCCGGCGACCGTAGCGTTAGCAAAGGTCAGTGCCGACCGGATCTATCGGATGTGGGTAAATGGCCGTCTTGTCTCGCGCGGGCCGGATGATCCGGGCTTCGACGAGATTCTAAGTCAGGACTGGTCGCACCAGTGGCTCTACAATCAGGTTGATCTTGCACCTTATCTGCACGCGGGGCAGAACGTCATTGCAGCCGAGGTGCTGACCACGCATCTTTCGCCGAGTTATACGCTGCACCACTCGGGCTTTGCGTTTGAAGTAAGCCTTCTGCGTGGATCGACCGAATTAGCGCACATCGCCTCGGACAGCTCCTGGGAGACGCAGCCTGTGACGGCCTACAGCGATGGCCCTATTCTCAATGGGGCTCTGCCTGTCGCCGCCGGAAAGAAGCCGGAGGATGGACTCTACTTCGACGCGCGTCTTGAAGACCCGGCTTGGCGCAGCGCGGAAAACACACCGAACTGGAAGAGGGCTCAGGCTGTCGATTCAATCTGGGGTCCACTGCGCGCAAGCCGTCTGCCCGGCCCCATGGAAGCTGCCTGGCCGATCCGTAAAGTCGATGATCAAACAGCGAACCTGACCCGCACCGGAACGCAGCTCGGTCAAGACGGTGATCTTCGGCTGACTGGCGACGGAAGCTTTTCCGTTCAGTTTGACCGCGTGCTCAGCGCGTATGCGTCATTCCGGGTAAAGGGCACTGCTGGGACCGTCGTGACGATCCAGACCGCGGAGACGAAGGCAGATCCGAACCCGCGGCGATCAGCGCAGATCATCCTTCGCGATGGAGAGACGGTCTTTGAGCATCCCGTTTACGACGCGTTCTCCATCATGTTTGTCACGGTCTCTCACTCTGCCGGGCCTACAGACTTTAGCGACATCCGGGCAGACTTTGTCTCGCAGCCGGTCACTTATCGTGGTTCCTTCAGCTCAAGCGATGAAGCTTTGAACAAGCTTTGGGAGGCGTCTCGCTGGCAGACACAGATCTGCATGCAGAATCACTATCTCGATTCTCCAAACCACCAGGAGCCTATCGGTGATTTTGGCGATTACCTCATCGAGGCGATGGAGAACGACTATGCCTTTGACGCGCAGGCGTTGACGGAGCAGGACCTTCGCAAGTTTGCTGAGGTTCTTGATCATGCGGGCGAGGTCAACTTTCATACGAGTTACTCGATGTTATGGCTGCAGATGCTCATGGAATACTACGACTACACGGGGGACGCGGCGCTGCTGCATGAGTTGAAGCCGACGGTTGATCGTCTGCTCGACCACTGGGCAACCTTCAAAGGAGCGAACGGGCTGCTCTCCGAGGCGCCTACCTACATGTTTATGGATTGGGTCACGATCGCCGGCTTTCCGGCGCACCATCCACCGGCGGTGATCGGACAGGGGTATCTTACTGCCTTTTACTACAAGGGGCTCGAAGACGGGGCACGTCTTGCCGAGATTGAGCATGACTCGGCGAGGAGCGCCCACTATGAACAGCAACGTTCCGAGATCAGAGCAGCCTTTGAAAGAGAGCTTTGGGATCCAGTTGCCGGTCTTTACCGGGACGGTAAACCCCATCAGAACCATCAGCCGCTAGGCAAATGGCTTCCCGAAGATAGAGTCATCGAGACTCACAGCACGCATGTAAATACCCTGGCTGTTCTCTATGATCTTGCTCCGCGAGATCGCCAGGCGGCCATCATGGATCGGTTGAACGCGCGGCCAGCCGGCCTGAATGTCCAGCCATACTTCATGCACTTCGTCTTTTCCGCGGAGGCGCATGCGGACGTGTTAGACCGCTACGCTGTTGCGCAGATGCATCAGTGGACTCTAAATCCTGAGACGCAAACCTTCTCTGAGATGTTCGGCCAGGGAGACTTTAGCCATGGCTGGGGCGGTACACCGCTTATCCAGATGTCCGCACGTATCCTCGGCGTTACTCCGGCCCTTCCTGGCTATAAGAAGATACGAGTTCAGCCGCATGCGAGCGGGTTACAAAATGCGAAGGGAGTTGTTCCGACTCCCGACGGGGATGTGACCATCTCGTGGACCAGTTCACCTGGGCGCTTCGTTTTGGATATGAAGTCTCCGTCGTCCGAGCCGGTGATGCTGGCGCTCCCTGGAATGAACGAGCCTTCTGCGATCGTGGAGGTGAACGGCAGGCATGCTCCGCGCAGTGGTGATCTAACGGCCCCGCTTTCGCTCGCTAGCGGGTCAGAAACTTACCACGTAGAGGTTCGTACGAGCCGTTGACTATCGTGAGCTGCCAGAACGGGAGACCTATGAACCGTCGTCACTTTGTTGCTGGGCTCAGCGGTCTTGCAGGCGTCACGGCGGCAGCTTCGTTTGCGTCGCCGCTCCCGCACGGCTGGCCGGCGGACGCGCAGACCATGCAGCAGCTCCTCGATGAAAAGCTCACCGGTGAACATCCCCGGCTGCATCTGCGAGCTGGCGCCTGGGACAGCTTGCGTGCGGCGATCCCGCAGGATCGGACATTAACTGAGTGGTACACGCGCCTTCAGGCCACCGCAGCCAGCATGATCACGGAGCCGACAGCGAGTTACACGCTTATCGGCATTCGTCTTCTGGAGCAAAGCAGGAAGGCCCTGGCACATATCTCCACCCTCGCAGCGCTCTACCGGCTGGATGGCGATCAAAAGAAAGCTGATCGGGCGCGCCGCGAACTGCTAGCCATCTGCGCCTTTCCAGACTGGCATCCACCACATTTTCTCGATGTCGCCGAGATGACGAACGCAGCCGCACTCGGCTACGACTGGCTTTACGATTTCCTCTCTCCGCAGGAGCGCGAGCTGGTTCGGACGAAGATCATCGAGTTTGGTTTGAGGCCGGGTCTTGCGGAGTACGCGGCAGGCGTCTTCTGGACTAGGCCTTTCGCGAATAACTGGGGTCAGGTCTGCGCCGGCGGGCTGACCGCAGGTGCGCTCGCGATCGCAAACGACGACCGGCTGATGAAAGCAGCTCGTGCCCAGGAGCCTTCCGCAACTCTTCAGCACACGACCACGAACGTGCGCAATGCGATGATGAACTATGCCCCAGATGGTGGCTGGCCGGAGGGTCCGGGATACTGGTCGTACGCGACGAAGTATACCTGTCTCATGTTATCCAGCCTGACCTCGTCGCTCGGAGACGATTTTGGTTTGTCGGGCATTGAGGGGTTCGCAGACACGGGCATGTTTCGCATCGCAACGATCGGCCCTTCAGGACAGAGCTTCAACTACGCGGATGCAAAGGCTGCTGTTGAGCCGGCGTCCGAGATGATGTGGTTGGCACAGCGCTTTGACAAACCTATCTATGCGGTGCGGGAGACAGCGCAGATGGAAGGCCGCAATCCTGAAATATTTCACCTGCTCTGGTCACAGCCACACCAGTCACAACTCAAGGCAGCTTATCCCCCGCTCGATATCTTCTTTCGCCGCATCGTTGTGGCCTGTATCAGGAGTTCGTGGACCGATCCGGACGCATTCTTCGTCGGCTGCAAGGGAGGTGATAACGTGGTGTCGCACGGGCATCTTGACCTGGGCACATTTGTGCTTGACGCATTGGGGGAACGGTGGGCGCTTGATCTGGGACCAGACAACTATGATCTTCCGGATTACTTCGGCAAGAAACGGTGGCAGTATTACAGAATGCGAACCGAAGGACATAACACGTTGAGCCTGGGTTCTGAGAACCAGATTCTGACGGCAAACTCGAACTTTGTTGGGTACTCGTCGTCCGCCGAAGCAGGGCAGGCGACGTTCGATCTCACGCAGGCGTACGGGCCGACGTTCACCAGAGTGGAACGCAGAGTCGAGCTTGTGCGGTCTCCACAGCCTCGGGTCATCTTGCACGATCTGCTCCGCGGAGGGGCAGGCAAGACCATTCGCTGGAATATGCATACGCGTGCAACCATCACGCTGCAAAGCCAGGCAGCCCTGCTCGAGCTGGCAGGCAAGCGGCTCAAGATCTCGATCTCCTCTCCGTCGGAAGGTATCTTCAAGATTCTCGGCGCAGATGCACCTGCACCGCAGGCGCAGCAGCCGGACGTCAAGAATCTGGTGATCGAAGTAGCGGCGCGTTCTCAAACCGCCGAAATCACCGTGATCTTTGAGGCTGCAGAGTAAATCAGGCAGGGGACCGCACACGAGCGAGAGGTCGCCGGTTAGAATTCTCTACCGACCGCTAATTGAAAGGAAAAGGCTTTGAAGCGATACGCGCAGATCATTCGGTTACGTCCTAAGGCCGAGGCTGAGTACATCCGATATCACGCTGACGTCTGGCCAGGCGTGCTGGACACAATCGCTGCGTGCGGCATCCGGAACTACAGCATCTTCTTGCGCGCCGGCTTGTTGTTTGGATACTTCGAGTATCACGGAAACGACTTCGACGCAGACATGCGGAAGATGGCCGCTGACCCGGAAACACAGCGGTGGTGGGCGATCATGGACCCCATGCAGGAAGTATTACCTGATGCGCAAGCGGGGGAGAAGTGGTCGGACGCGGTTGAGGTCTTTCACTTTGATGGACCTGCCTCCTGATAGATCATTCCGACCGCTGCAGTGTCCGAAAGCCAGTGCGCGGCCGCCCTGGGGCGTCTTCTTTATTGAAGAATTAGCTGACATTCATCCCACCTTCTATGACTTGCCGGTCGCGAGCGGTCTAAACGCTTTGGTTCAGTTGTTCCGTCGCATCGCGTCCGCAGAGCCATGGTGGTGCACTGGCGTTGCCATGTCCTGAGGTTCGCTGACGAAATGCAATCTGCCCCGTTGACAAGCGCAACAGGCTCGCCTATGTTTCTCGTGCGTTACAGTTATCGCTAATTACAAGAGTGAGTGATCCCATGCTCAGGGGATCGTTGGTTCCACAGCCCTGAGCCGCTGATCACAGGCACGCCAGAGATCGTGTCACAAGAGCACGTTTCCAATTCCTAGAGGCATCATCATGGCTCATCATCATATGCGAAAGACGCGGGTATTGACGCACTCGTTCTCCAGTCTCGTTCTCCTGCTCATCTTTTCCGTCACTCTGGTTATGCCAACGGCCTTGTGGAGCCAGTCGGGCGCGGGGTCAATTCAGGGGACGGTGCAGGATGCGACCGGTGCTATCATCCCGAATGCGGCGCTTCATGTCGAGAACACGGCGACAGGGGTGGTGTACGACACGACCGCAAACGCGAGCGGCTTTTACACGGCGCCCTCTCTGTTTGCCGGAACCTACAGCCTGACGTTCACGGCGCCTGGGATGGAGAAGTACCAGACGACGATCACGCTTCAGGTTTCCCAGACTGCACTTGTTAGTCCCAAGCTAGCGCCGGGCGCGGTCACTGAAACGCTTGTGGTTGAGGGCGGCACCGCGCAGTTGGCCAACTACGAGAACGGGACAATCAGTTCAACACTCGATAATCAGCGGATCAACCAACTGCCTGAGAACGGGCGCAACATCCTGACGCTGTTGCAGCTCAGCACGCCAGGGCTTGAGGCGGGCGGGACGCGCGTAAATGGGCTGGAGAGTGCTGGTGTGGAGTATGTGCAGGACGGCGCGCCGCTCTCAAACCGGAACAGCGGCGGGCCGACACTCCAACCCGATCCGGACTCAGTAGAGGAGGTCCGACTGGAGACGACCAACTCGAATGCGGAATTTGCTGAGCCGGCAACCGCGGTGGTCACGACCTAATCAGGAACGAACCACTTCCATGGGAGTTTGTTCGAGACCGCCCGCAACAATGCGATCGGCGTAGCGAAGAGTCGTTCAGACCCATCAAATCTCATTGCACCAAAGCTTGTCCGGAATGAGTTTGGCGCCTCCGTCGGCGGACCGATCACGATTCCAAAACTCTACAGTGGGCAAGACCGTTCCTTCTTTTTCGTTGCCTTTGAGCGCTATTCGCTTCGGCAGACCATGAACTACCAAGACACTGTACCAACGGCGGCGGAACGGATGGGAGATTTCAGCTCGTTGCTGTCAACCTCGGTCGGCAATGGTATTCCGCAGGTCCTTTATGACCCTGCGACGTCACAGGGGGCTGCTCAGAACTATGCAAGAACTGCCTTCCCGATGAACACAATCCCTTCTACGCGCATCAGTCCTCTCGCGCAGGCTTTGTACGCCATTACACCTCTGCCCACAAACAACATCGATCCGCGAGTTGGCACCAACTACACAGCCCCGGGAATTACCGACACAACGACGCCGACCGTAACGGCGAGAGTAGACCAAACGATTAACGAAAAGAATCGACTCTTCTTGCGGTACACACAAACGATCCGCTCGCAACTTACGTTGCGAACCCCTACAACCGCACAGCTTCCCAACGTGCTATCGAGCCCTTTGCTTGGCGCCCAATCGACTAATTTTGCGAGCAGTCCGACCCACGTGTACAGTGCTGGTCTCGGCTACACGCATGTGTTCTCGCCAACCTTTGTGTCGCAACTGACCGTAGGACAGCAGTGGGAGAATGATAATGTTGAGGGTGGCGGAAACACGCAGACGAACTACGACCAATTGCTCAATCTGCCTGACAATTTCGGCGAGGTCGGCTTTCCTCAGGTTGGTTCGACCAATCTCTTCACCTACTATGCCGGGACACAGTTCAACTACGATGGTTCGCAGATCATCTTCAACCTGGATGAGGACCTCACAAAGACACTGTCGAAGCATCAACTCTTCTTCGGAGGTCGGTTTCGTCACGAACATTTAGGTGTTCTTCCTGATCGCTCTCCCGATACCATCTCTTACAATGGACAGGCGACCGGACTCAACAACCCTGCATCCGGAGCGAATTATAGTGCGCTGGCTAACACTGGCAACGCGAAATGCCGACTTTTTCCTTGGTGCGGCGTCGAGCTACGCTGTTACGCTCAACTCGCCATATCTGCATTACCACGATGCCGAGTACGACGCCTACTTCCAAGATGATTGGCACGTTAATGAGAAACTGACGCTCAATCTCGGGTTGCGGTATGAAGACCACCCGCCGATCCAGGAGCAGAATAACCTTGTGTTTGGCTTCGACTTCGCGCGCGGCGCCGTTGTCACCGGAGAACCGATCTCGCAGATGATCGCCAAAGGCTTCACGACGCCGGCCTTGATTACAAACGTGCAGAATCTCGGTGTAAACTTTGAGTCGCCGCAGGAGGCGGGTGTGCCTCCTCACCTGGTTAACGGCGCGCAGATCTTCAACCCACGTGTAGGTTTCGCGTTTAGCCCCTTCAGGAGCGGCTCGGGTACCGTCTTCCGTGCGGGCTTCGGTCAGTACGTCTATCCAATCCCAACACGCAACTTCTACTCTATTCAGAAGAACAACACGCCTATTGCGCAGAACTATTCTCAAAGCTACACAACAGCTAATCAGTCGCCCGATGGGCTGCCGAATTACCTGCTGAGGGCTCCCCAGACGATCATTGCCGGGAAGAATAGCGCCGGCGTGGTGAACACGGGCACAACGACCTCTGTCTTGCCTGGCAATCCCGCTGAGACCGTGTTCAACCCGCACTATCCGCCGAACGTCGTTCGCGAGCTTAGCGCAACGGTGGAGCAACCCCTCAAAGGCAACCAGGTCATCCGGGTGAGCTATGGAAATGAGCTGGGGAGCAACCTGGATCAACTCAACTATCACAATCAAACGATACCGACCTACGTCTACGAAGCTACGACCGGCATGATCCCGCCGACCGGCACCTATGCCACGGTGGCGCTCAATCCGTACGACAATCACACATACGGGACGGTCACGCAGGATGACCGTACTGGCTATTCAAATAACAACTTCGCTCAGGTGAACTTCCAGCGTTTGTACAAGAAGGGCCTGGCGTATCAGGGTTTCTACACTTATTCACGCGCCTTCCGAGTGGGCGGTAACACCTTCCGTGACAGCGCTATCTATCCAGTGCAGGACTACTTGCCGGGCGTGCTGGCTTATACGGATCCAGCATCGCTAAACCGGCAGGTGAACTATCAACTCGATTCTGCCATTCCCAAGCATCACATCGGCCTGAACTTTATCTACGATCTGCCCTTTGGACGGGGAAAGCGGTTCTTCAGTAAATCGAATCGCTTTGTCGACGAGTTGATTGGAGGGTTCCAACTTGCTGGAGATGCAACGATTACGTCACAGTATTTTCAAGTGGCTGCTGCAAACTTTGGTCAGACGGCTCCAATCAAGCTGTACAAGAATAAAATTATCACTGATTGCAGTTTTAATCCTTGCAGGCAGGCGCACCTCTGGTTCAACGGGTATATCTCGCCCAACCTGATCAAACCCTACTGCGCCGGGAATCCGACGATTACCGGACTACCGGTGGACTACGTACCCTACCAGCAGCCAATCCAAAACAACCCGGGAATTGTGACGTGTAACGGCACAACGCCTACATTCAGTAACAAGAACTACCTTACGAACAATGTGCCATTAACGCTGGCAAATGGTTCCACTGTAACCATAGGCTATACACCGGGACCTTCTGCGAGTAACTACAATGGAACAAATCCGTTCTCGCATACCTATCTGGCGGGTCCTTGGATTCACACGGCGGATGCATCTTTATTCAAGGTCTTTCCAATCACTGAGAAGGTATACTTCCGGTTGAATGCGGACTTCTTCAATGTGTTCAACATTCAAGGAATCATCAATCCGAATACTACCAGCGGCGAGCAGTTCTTCACCGCTGGACAGACAAACTCACAAAACACACCTCGGCAGGTTCAACTTACCGCACGACTCACATTTTAGATATGGAATGCTGCGGTCGATCTAAGAGCAGGTCCGGATGACCGAACCGAAGTTGGCTGTACGCTCGACCGGGATGGAACTCTGCTGTACAATGCGGGCTCAAACCGTTTTGGTGGGGAAAGTCGTAGGGAAACTTACCTAATCCTGGAAGTGACGTGGCTTCTTTCCGTAGCACTCCATGGGCACCGTGGATTCGTTTGACTGCCCTCACGATCGGAGCTGGGGCGGCGGTTGTGCTGATCGTTGTCTTGTTCAGTCTTCTCGGCAAGCGTACGGTCCAGCCTGCTCAGCAGGCAAATGCCTACGCCGATCCAGCCACCTGCCTGCAGTGTCATGCAGACGCCGCGGAGGGCTATGCGCGTACGGGCATGGCAAGGGCCTTTTCACGACCGGGTGCAGCGGACATGGACCCTAAGTTTCTCGCGAAGTCAGCGTTCTTTCACCAGGCTTCTGGAACCTACTATTCGATGTCCTCCAAAGACCGGCGTCTGTGGCAGACACGCTGGCAACTCGGACCGCAGGGCGAGCCGCAGAATCAGGAGACGCTTGAGGTTGATGAGGTTATGGGTTCGGGGAATCATGCACGAACTTATCTGCACCGGGAGGGCGACGGACGCCTGATTGAGTTGCCGCTGGCCTGGTATGCGGAAGATGGCGGGCACTTCGGGATGAACCCCGGATTCGACAACGCACATCCGGCGACGCGCAGGGCAATTTCATATGAATGTATGTCGTGCCACAACGGCTATCCCCGCACGCCTGATCTGACGCACGCTGACTTTGCGGCGAGACCAATCTATGTGGGAGAGTTGCCGCAAGGGATAGATTGCCAGCGGTGCCACGGCCCTGGGCAGCGCCATGTGACTGCTGCCGAGTCCGCCAATCAACCGATCGATGCAGTGCGTGCTGCGATTCTAAATCCCGCCCGGATCGATGCAGCGCGTCAGATGCAGGTCTGCGAGCTGTGCCATCTGCAGACGACCAGTCAGCCGCTGCCCGATCACATACGTCATTATGATCGACCGTCATTCTCTTATGAGGCGGGCCAGCCGCTCGAGCAATCGATTAGTTACTTTATGCGTGATTCGGATCAAGTGCCGCCGGATAACTTTGAGATTGTGAGCGCTCCCTATCGGCTACGGCAGTCGCGCTGCTTTCGCGAGAGCAAGGGATCGCTGACTTGCGAGACCTGTCATAATCCGCATAATCTTCAGAAGGGCCCGGCGGCGACCGAATATTACGCTAACATCTGCCTTCGCTGTCATAGCAGCGCACTCGCGGCGGAGGTTGCTTCCGGTCAACACGTGGCTTCGCATGTGTGTGTATCGTGTCACATGCCGGTCCGGCGTACAGAAGATGTTGTGCATGTACTGATGACGGATCACCTCATTCAACGCCGTCCACCACCGGCTGAGATTCTGCGTAGGCCAATGGCCGAAGTGGAAGCGGTGGCTTCGCGCAGCTATCGGGGACCGGTGAAGCCGTATCCTGGGGTCGCTGCAGCGAGTGCTGGGCCGGCGAGTCTCTACACGGCGGTTGCGCAGGTCCAGGAGGGTAGCAATCTGCGGGCCGGAATTCCGCAGCTGCAGGCGGCGATTACTGCGGAACATCCCGTCCAGGCCGGCTTTTCTGTAGAGCTTGGAGACGCGGAACATCGCGTAGGAAATCAGCCGGCCGCGATGGATGCGTACCGCAACGCGCTTTTGCTTGACCCGTTGTCAGTGCGAGCGCGTCGCGGTCTCGCCGTTGCGCAGGCAGATGCAGGGCAGGGGACGGAGGCGATCAGCACGCTTGGTGAGGCGCTTGCCCACGACTCCAGCAATCCAGTGCTCTTGTATGAACGAGGCCGTGTCGAGCTGCAGGCGGGTCAGCAATCTTCTGGGATGGAAGATCTTCGCAAAGCGATCCAGCTTCAACCCGACTTTGCGCTGGCTCAGAATGAGCTTGGTCTCGGGCTGGCTGCTGCGGGTCAGACGGCGGACGCCGAGAACGCCTTTCGTGCAAGCCTGAAGACGGATCCTTACGATGCTGGTGCGGAGGCGAATCTTGCCAACCTGCTTGCAGATCGTCAAGATTGGAAAGAGGCGGCGTTCTATTTGGATAAGGCGGTCCATCTGGCGCCCCAGTCGGTCGCCTATCGCAGTCGTCTAGTCTCTGTGTTGACGCAACTGCAGCAATGGAAGCGCGCGGAGGCTGAGGCGCGAGCCATCGTCGCACTCTCACCTCGCTCCTGTACGGCAGAGCTGCAGTTAGGAGAGGTGCTGGGGGCAAGTGGAGCGGTCGCCGCGGCTGAGCTGGAGTTTCAGAAGTGCCTGGCCATCTCTGAAACAGACGGACGGGCTCACCTGGATCTAGCGATGGCGCGGCTCCAGCGTGGCGATCGGCAGGCTGCGTTGCAGGACCTGAACGTCGCAGTTCGTGACCAGGATCAAAGTGTTTCAGACCGTGCCAAAATGCTGCTCTCGCAGGTTGGAGTTCGTTGACTTTCCGCAGTCGCCTGACTGGCTTTTCTGAATTCTGTACGGAGGTTCTGATGGTGCATTGCTTCGGTAAAGAACTCCTGCGGCAGAGTGGTGTGGCTGTGCTTGGCGTTCTGTTCGCGCTATCGGCCTTGCCTCTTCGGGCGCAGGCTCCACTTCCTCCAGAACCGCGTAAGGCGCCTCTACTGTTTGGGGCTGCGTGGTATCCAGAGCAGTGGCCGGAATCGCGATGGGATGCAGACCTCGCGCTGATGGAGGCAGCTCACATTAACTTTGTGCGTGTGGGTGAGTTTGCATGGAGCACGATGGAGCCGACCGAAGGGCACTATGAATTGGATTGGCTGGCTCGTGCCACTCGAGCCGCGGAGCGTCATCATATTGCGTTGGTGCTAGGAACGCCGTCCGCGGCGCCTCCTGCCTGGCTTACCTCGAAGTATCCGGAGACGCTGCGAACGATCCAGGCGACGCGCCGCAAGGATGTTCACGGCGATCGGCAGCAGTTTGACTGGTCTGATCTGAAGTATCGCCAGCTGGCCGGCGCGATGACGCTTCAGATGGCAAAGCGTTTTGGTCACGATCCAAACGTGATCGCATGGCAAATCGATAATGAGTACAAGAACGAAAGCTACGGACCTGAGGATCTGGTGCGCTTTCAGGATTGGTTGCACGCGAAGTACAAGACGCTGGACAACCTCAACACGCGCTGGACGACGGCCTACTGGAGCGAGACCTACCAGGACTGGCCGCAGATTCCGTTCCCGGGCGCACGCCCCAATCCCGGTTTGTTTCTGAACTGGAAGCAGTTTGTCTCCGAGACATGGCGCGGCTACCAGAAGGTCCAGTTGGATATTCTTCGCGCGAACGTGGAGGCGCGGCAGAAGATTACTACGAACACAATGGGCTGGTTTGACGCCTTCGATCATTACACCGTCGAACAGGACCTGGACTTTGCCGCATGGGATGACTACGTGGGAACAGGTCATCTCGACCCGATCGCAAATGGCATCGTACACGATCTGACACGGGGCTAACTGCGCAGAAACTTCTGGGTGATCGAGACGCAGCCGGGCTCGGTGAACTGGTCGAGCGAGAACAACGATCTCGACAAGGGTGAGGTGCGTGCGATGGCATGGAACGCGGTCGGGCACGGCTCAGAGTGCGTGGAGTACTGGCAGTGGCGCTCGGCGCTGAACGGCCAGGAGCAGTACCACGGTACGCTAGTAGGCCCGGATGGCACTGCCATGCCGCTCTACACGGAGGTGCAGGAGACTGGCGCCGAGTTTGAAAAAGCTGGAGCATCGCTGGAAGGAACAACGGTTGAATCAGAGGTCGCGATCCTCAATAACTTCCCGAGCCGCTGGGCGATCAATGTCCAGCGCTTCAACGCGGCTTTCAACCCAGTTACGGCATTGAGTGAATACTACGCGCCATTGAAGGAACTGACTCGCTCCGTGGATGTGGTCTCAGATGTGGCCCCGCTCTCACGCTACAAGCTGGTAGTCGCACCGGCGTTGAATGTTTTAACGCCAGAGGCGGCGCAGAATCTAGAGAGCTATGTTCGCGGTGGCGGTCATCTGGTGCTGGGTCAGCGCAGCGGACTGAAGGATGAAGATAATGCTTTACAGGTGAAACATCAGCCCGGGCCACTGGTCGATCTGCTGGGGGCGCGCGTGGAAAAATGGTACTCGCTCGAACACTCAATTCCAGCGACAGGTGTGTGGGGCAATGATACGGACACAATCTGGGCTGAGTTGATTGGGGTCCGTACGCCGGACGTGACCGTTCTGATGCGTTACGGCAAGAGTAACGGGTGGCTTGACGATCAGCCGGCCGCAGTGACGCGTGTTGTGGGCAAGGGACGGATCACCTACATCGGGGCAGCGCTTGATCCCGCGACCATGAAGAACGCGGCGAAGTGGATGGTGGCGCAGAGCGGTGTGGCGACTGTCATGCCGGACCTTCCCGCAACGGTGGGTCTTTCTATCCGGTCCGGCGCAGACAAGCGCATCTTCATCCTGACGAACTACGCTGCGGAGCCGCAGACGATCAAATTATCCGAGACGATGCAGGATGTGCTTAACGGCGGGGAAGTGTCTGAAGTGACCCTGCCCCACTTTGGAGTAGCAGTCCTGAGCCAATTGCGATGACGAACGATACGGTGCTTTTGAGGTGAAACCAATGGACTCTGCTCATCGCTCACGATCCGGTACGTAGGTGCTGGTGGTTCAGTACGGCTGTTTGCTCGGACTGCTGCTTAGCGGCGTGCCGCGTCTCCGCGCAGGCGGTTCCGGTGCAAACGTCTGCACGTGAACCGGCGCTTTCCGCACGCCTGCGGATGCGTTCCAGCGTGATGTCGTAGACGAAATTTTCACGCGGAATCTTTTCAAAGAACACTCATTTCAAAGACTCAATCAGCTCTCAAGAACCTTCCTTTCTCACTATGAGCAAAACCACTCCTGGCCTCCGCGAGACTGCCAGGTCGCTCAGAAGAGGTAACACCCCCTTCTCCTTGGTGTCCGCACCTTGAACGCGCATGCGGAGCCTCCCAAACAGGCAATAAGTAGTTTGTAGACGTTCATCACGAACAACCTATGAGGCGTTGACCCAACATTGCTGGCACCCTCAACTGCTTAGCGGTATTGAAGGATGTGATGAGCCGGTTTCCAGACCCCTATACGACCTCTAAACTTCAATCATTGTCGTTCGCGCTTCGTTAAGAAGCCATTTAGAGAAGACTCTTCTTTAGATAAGCCGATTTCGGTGCTTTCTGAAAGGGCACGCTCAGTCTCGTCGCGACAACAGCGTGACCGCTGTTCGGATGATCGCGCCGTTCTTGCAGGGCGAGTTCGATCGTCTCTTTCATCGCGCAGCGGCTGCATCGAGTTCAGTTCAGAGTGTATATTTCCTTACATGGCTGTAAAGATGAAGGACATAGCGTTAGAGCTTGGTGTGTCCCTTGTGACGGTGTCTAAGGCCCTTAGAAACCACCCTGATATCAGCAAGAAGACACGGGAGCGCGTCGAGGCTAAGGTTAAGGAGAAGAACTATCGGCCGAACCTTGCTGCACGGAGCCTTGTGACCGGGCGCTCATCCTTGATCGGGTTTATCGTTCCTGATCTCATTCACCCTTTCTTCGCGGAGGTAGCGAAAGGCCTCTCGCTTGTTCTCCGCGAACATGGGTACTTTCTCGTGATGTCTTCCTCCGAAGAAGATGCGATGCTGGAGCAGCAGGAGATCGAACACATGCTAGCGCATCGGCTTGATGCGATCGTGGTTGCGTCCTGCACGAACGATCCGGCTGGCTTGCGCGAGATCCAAGCAGGTGAAACGCCCCTAATCCTGGTCGATCGCATGTTCGAGGGCTTTCCGGCCCACTTTGTCGGCTCAGACGACTACGCTTCAGGTAAACTTGCGACCGAGCACCTCTTGAGCATCGGATGCGACCGGATCGCTCACGTACGAGGTCCGGAAAACAGCACAGGCAAACGGCGGCTTAAAGGCTTTCTCGATACCATGGCGAAGCATGGTCGACATGTCCCGCCGGAGTACATTGTTGAGGCCCGCAGTGTCGACGTGGACGGGAAGCAGCACGGTGAGTCGGCGTTCGAAACACTGAGTCATTTGAAGCGGCCCCCGGACGGCATCTTTTGCTATAACGACGTTATCGCGACGGGCGTCATCCGAGGAGCTACGGAGCTCGGTCTTTCTGTTCCGCAGGATGTTGCGGTAATCGGCTGCGGTAATCTTCACTTCGACGACATAGTCCGTGTGCCGCTTTCGAGCGTTGACCAGCGCAGCCGTGAAATTGGTGCACGAACGGCAAAACTCATACTGGAGCTCAAGGCAGCTGATTTGGATGAGAGCGAGGCCTCGCCACCATTCCGTAGAATAGTGCTGCAGCCTCGATTGGCTGCTCGTGCTTCGACCGAACGCGAGAGCACTCGATCAGTCAGGAAGAGAGTTGTCGCGGCAAAGGCGCTATCCATTACCTAGGTCCATGCAGGCCTGCCAAGCATCTCCTAGCTCTTCCCGCTCAACTCAAGACGAGACGGTAGGACCACGGATGTTCGGTGCCCAACGGGGAAGAACCCCAGCGCCTGCTCATAGGTTGATTGAAGTGAAGAAGTCAATGTAGTCCGCAGCAGATGAAGAGGGTTACAACTTGAACATACAATTAGCGGATAAAGTCGCAGTTGTGACAGGCGCCGCAAGTGGTATCGGCCTTGCGATCGCCACGGCGTTCACCAAGGCTGGTGCTATTGTCCACATAGTTGATCTGAACCAACAGGCCGCAGCGGTTGCCGCCACTTCGAACGGAGGCAAAGCACATGCGTGCGATGTAGCCGACCAGTCGGCGGTAGATCGTTTGTTCCGCGGCATGGGACGTGTCGACATACTGGTGAACAATGCAGGCATTGCAGGGCTTGGAACGGTGGAGTCGACGCTCGAGGAGGATTTCGATTTGATCTTTCGAGTCAACGTAAAAAGCGTCTACAACTGTTCGCGCGCGGTGGTGGGCCGCATGGCCAACCAGGGCGGTGGAGTTATCTTGAATATAGCGTCGATAGCTGCATCCTGTGGGTTGGCCGACCGTTTCAGCTACTCGATGAGCAAAGGGGCTGTCCTTGCGATGACTTATTCAATCGCGCGAGATCATCTGAAGCACAATATACGATGTAACTCAATTTCGCCGGCGCGCGTGCACACCACTTTCGTCGACGGCTTCCTCTCAAAACACTACCCAGGACGCGAGACGGAGATGCTCCAGAAGTTAGCTGAGTCTCAACCAATCGGGCGTATGGCTGAGCCAAGTGAAGTGGCAAGTTTAGCGCTGTATTTGTGCTCCGATCACGCTGCGTTTCTTACCGGCTGTGATTATCCTCTTGACGGCGGATTCCTTAAACTTCAAGGTTGATCTTCGCAGGCAGCTACGCGGAGTATGGCTTTCTTGGCAGCCGGACGCAACTCCTTAGTCTCTATCGAGGGGCAGCGCGGCGCCTGTTGCTACGCGTTCCTAGGATTGAACGGCGGACGGCCTTCCTGCGCGCCTTCCTTCCATGCTGCTCCGTAGGGATACGCGAAACGGCTAAGCGAATGTGGCAGGATTTCCGCACTGTAGCCCGGCGCCATCGGCAACATGTATTTGCCGCGTCGTATTACAACCGGATGGCGAAAGTGCTCGTGAAGGTGATCTACGTACTCGACAATGCGGTCTTCAAGCGAGCACGATATGCCTAGAAAGTCAAAGATAGAAAGGTGCTGCACGTACTCGCACAGCCCCACGCCGCCCGCATGCGGGCAGACTGAAATGCCAAACTTTGCAGCCATGAGCATGATGGCAAGATTCTCATTCACTCCAGCCACGCGGCATGAATCGATCTGGCAGACATCGATCGCTCGAGCCTGGAACAGCTGCTTGAACATCACTGCATTGTGACAATGCTCGCCCGTGGCAATGCGGATGGGAGCGACTTCGCGACGAATTCGCGCATGGCCCAGAATATCGTCCGGGTTAGTAGGTTCTTCCATCCACCAAGGATCCAGTTCGGCGAGTTCGCGAGTGCGGCGAATAGCTTCCTCAACGCCCCATCTCTGGTTTGCATCAACCATCATGCGGCGCTCCCAACCAATCTCTTCACGCATGATTCGGCCCCGCCGCATGTCATCTTCAGGTAAGCCACCTACCTTAAGCTTGAAGTGGGTCCAGCCGTCCACGATGCCTTCACGGCACAAGGAACGGATGGTCTCATCGCTAAAGCCGAACCAGCCGGCTGAGGTGGTATACGCGGGATATCCTGTAGCTTTCAGTAACTCCAGACGTTCTGCCTGCCGCGATTTCGCATACCGCAACCGTTCGAGCGCCTCGTCGCGTGACAGCGCGTCCGCGATGTAACGGAAGTCAATGGCCGCAACGATCTGTTCCGGTTCCATATCCGCCAAGAGCTTCCAGACGGGCTTGTTCTCTGTCTTTGCGTAGAGATCCCAAACTGCGTTGATCATGGCGCCTACAGCCAGATGAATTACACCCTTTTCGGGTCCGAGCCAGCGAAATTGTGTGTCTCCGGTCAGCAACAGATAGAGTCCGTTCATATCAGCTGCCAGGGACTCGAGGCTGCGACCACGAACCAGGCGTGCAAGGTACTCAAGTGCACTGACCACGATCTCGGTGCCGCGACCCAAGGTGAATGTGAGGCCGTGTCCCTCCCAATCTCCATTTGTTTTGAGGATGCAGTAAGCAGCTGAATAGTCCGGATCTTTGTTAACAGCATCTGAGCCGATCCGGTCGCGAGACGTCGGAAAACGAAGATCAATGATACGGACATCTCGAATAATCAGGTTATTGAACAATGGTTTCCTCGATATAGCATACTGGTGAGCTAGCGGTAGGGCCATGACTACTACTCCGGAATTCCCGGCTAGTTTTTTAGTCTGTCAATAAGAAGAAGGTTCAGACTGATGGATCCATTCACGCCGCCGAACTCCGCAGAACTTGACACCAGATCCTCATCGAAGTAAAAGTCAGTAAACGGTAAAGCCAGAGCTTTCCAGTTCGATCGTACCAGCATAGTCGCAGTAGATTGGGGGCACGTGTGGATTGTGGGCTCAAGGGCCGGCTGATTGTAGTCACCGGTGGCGGGGCAGGGATCGGGGAAGCAATCACGCGAGCATGCCTGGCGGAAGAGGCGCGCGTAGTCGTACTCGGGCGTTCATCTTCCACGGTGAAAAGTTTCAAGTGGGGGCTGGCTCACATCGGGGCCGCGGTCGAATTCATTGAGATGGAATTAGCTGATAGTGAGCAGTGCCGCGGCGCCATCGAGTACATTGAACGTGAGTTTGGAAGGCTTGACGGCTTGGTCAATAATGCAGGCGCTAACGATGGTGTTGGTCTTGAGCATGGCAGTCCCGAACGATTTCTGGAGAGTCTCAGGCAGAACTTATTGCACTACTATGCTTTGGCACATTTCGCTTTACCAATGCTCAAGGCGAGCCGGGGCTCCATTGTAAACATAAGTTCCAAGGTCGCGCTGGTTGGGCAAGGCGGCACCAGCGCCTATGCGGCAGCCAAGGGGGCGCAACTCGCTTTAACGCGTGAATGGGCCGCGGAACTGCTGCCATACGGCATCCGCGTCAACGCTGTCCTGCCGGCGGAGGTCTTAACGCCGTTGTATCAGCGCTGGCTGGAGAGCCACCATGATCCAGGCGGCAAGCTAAAGCAAATTACGGATCGGATTCCTCTTGGAAAGAGAATGACGAAAGGCGCGGAGATTGCCGCCATGGTCGTGTTCCTGCTTTCACCCGAGCTCTCCGGCCATACAACCGCGCAGCAGGTCGTGGTTGATGGGGGATACACACACCTTGACCGAAACCTTCCGCAAACATGACGAGCGACAGCGCTTCTAAGAGCAATCGACCGATCCAGGTGCTCGCAGCTCTATGTATTGCAGGAAAAGCTTTACTCCGAGAAGCTATTCTAGAGGCCGATTCAAGCGGTTGATCGTCACGCTTCGAAACCAATTTGCAATAGCTTTTGGAAGAGTCAAGGGGCGACGCAACGAAAGCTCACGTTTGACGATGATGTATCAGGCGGACTCGAAGTCCTCGCGGCGACGCGATATCGATTGCAATATGACTTATGACAAAGGAAGGAGCCACCCTTCATGACGCGTGCGGCCCCAATGGACGGTCCTTTGAGGTTCTCCGGGCTGGTGAAGCAATCATGCTCTGCACTAAACCAATCGGCGCACCACTCCCACGTATTGCCTGTCATGCAGAAGAGATCGTAGCCGTTAGGAGGGAATGTATTCACCGGACAGGTACCCGAGTATCCATCTTCGGCTTTGTCGACCCGGGGGAACTCGCCCTGCCAGATGTTGCACCGATGCTCGCCTTTCGGCCGCAACTTGTCCCCCCATGGATAAAGCTTTTGCTCCAGCCCTCCGCGGGCCGCATACTCCCATTCAGCTTCGGTTGGCAGCCGCTGAGCCGACCACCGACAGTAGGCCATGGCATCATTCCATGACACATGCACAACCGGATGATCTTGGCGCTTCACCAAAGTTGATCCGGGACCTTCAGGCGTCTTCCAACAAGCCTCAGCAACTTTGCACCACCATGGGGCATCGGTTGCTACGCCTTCCGGTAGCTTCTTAGAATAAGGAGTTTGGAGATGATCCCAGAATACGAACGACCACCCCAACTGCTCGGCGTCGGTCTCGTATCCGGTAGCAGAAACAAAGTCACCAAATTGTTGATTAGTTACGGCGAAGGGCTGCATGCGAAAGGGTGAGACCACTACCGCACGTACCGGCCCTTCTCCGTCAAGCGGACAGGCCTCAGCCGAGTTGGTACCCATGAGGAAGCGGCCACCGGCAAGAGGAACCGCTGTTTGAGCGAGTTTGGTCTGCACGTCTTCGGGAGCGAAGATAACACTGCTCAGTCGGTCTGGACGTGAGTCACGGACGGGAGATGGTGCGCAACATCCTTCCATGTTGTTTGTTCCTCCGGTCACAAGGATCAGCGAAACGCCTTGCGGCTGAAGCCCTGATAGGCTCAGCACAGTCGTTCAGCCCAAGCATAATTGCATCTCCCGGTGCGGTGAAGTTCCAACCACACCAGTTCCCCGGATGAACCCACTGCGTGCGGTTTGAGTCGAACTGCGAGAGTCCGAAGGCTGCCAGGACTCGCCGCCGCGACATGCGTAGACCGCCGGGATAAAGCGAACCCTGCACACTAGGTGCAGCACGACTTGACAAACCCTTACCTCCTCACATAGCGTTTGTCTCGCGTTAGAAAGTAAGCGATACCTGTTTTGCTTACTGTAGCGGGTACAATTCTCCTAAGCAAATCGAGCGCTGACGTCTGGCGCGACAGTTTGCGCGGAGCAACAGCCTTCGGTCCTGCACGTTCTCTGGAGATCTTCGTGATGCGCTTAGCCTCGTCTGTGCAGCCGCTGTTGCAGGTTGTCCTTCTTTTGAGCTTTATATCCGCGCCGTTGAACGGTGAGCCTCCAGCAGGGACACACAAGACGTCCGTGGTGCTGACGTCCACCGGCACACAGGGCAGCTATGGACTGAGTGCGACCGTGACGGCGTTCGGGAAGAGCAATCCGACCGGCACGATTGTCTTCACAGATAAAACCACCAACACGGTAATTCAGACAGTTACTGTAACCTCAAATAGTCCGGGCGGCTTCAGTAACCTGCAGACGCTGATGTCGAACTACAATCCAGATGGTGCGGTCACGGCTGATGTCAACGGTGATGGTATACCAGACCTGATTATTGCCCTGGCTAATCCGTATGCCTCCGCGCCTCCAGGAGCCCCGGCAAACGGGAACCCCAACTGCGGATTCTGCCCAGGCACGCAAAACATACAAGTTTATCTGGGCAAAGGGGATGGGACTTTCGGGCCCCCGGCGTACTATCCTGCGGGTTTTGACCCCAATCACATCGTTATCGCGGACGTGAATGGCGACGGGTATCCAGACATGATCGTGACCGACTACGACGAGGTTTTCGGTGGTACTGAAACCCCTGGTGGCGCGTATCCGGTAAACGAAGGCTATTACGAGATGGGTGTGTACCTGAATGCAGGCAAGAACGCGCCGGGAACTTTCCAGCCTGCGGTTTACTACAAGACGGGTACAAATCCGTGGTCAGCCGTAGTAGGTGACTTCAACGGTGACGGCTTTCCAGATATCATCGTCGACAACTCAGGCGACAACACACTACAGCTTTTTCCCGGTAACGGCACCGGGTCCTTCGCCAAGTCAAGCACGATAGTGGCTACCAACGTGTCGTTTGAGAACAACCACTCGTTTGCGGCCGGCGATATCAATGGGGACGGCATCCTAGACCTGGTCGGCGTGAACTACGCCACCGGCAACGTGCAGGTGCTGCTGGGCAACGGAAGTGGAGGCAAGGGAAACGGTACCTTTGCTGCTCCACTGAATACGCCAGCAGGCACGGGCACGCTGACCGCAGTGAATCCGGTTGGTGTGGTCCTGGGCGACGTCAACAGCGACGGTAATCTGGACGTGGTGACTTCAAACCGCGGCACTGGGAACGTCGGCGTATTGCTCGGCAATGGAGACGGGAGTTTCCACGCCGTCATGACCTACCCGATCGGTGATGGCGGAGGGTCTTATGCCAATGGAGTGACGCTGGCTGACATGAACGGGGACGGCTTTCAGGACATCATTGTCGAGGATAATGGCGCGACTTATAACACGGGTATCCTGTACGGCACGGGCACCGGCTCATTCGGCACACGTGTGGGTGTGGCTGTTGGTATCAACACGGGATCGGGTACGCCGCTGGTGGCGGACTTCAACGGCGACGGCCGTCCGGATCTGGGCACAGAGAACTTCACGCCGAACACCACATCGACCGTGCTGGGTTACGCCACGACGACGGCTGCAGCGATCAACGTAACTTTGCCGGGGGTTACAACGGACAACGTAATAGCAACCTACTCGGGAGACAGTGTCTACGCGGCCAGTGCCTCGACGGCGCTGAACCTGCAGTCCGGTGGCCTGGCCAATCCGACGGTGACGGCACCGGCGGCAGCCGCTGCCGGGACATCCTTTACTTTGACCGTGACCGAAATGCTGAAGGGTGGTGCCGTCGCTACGACGTATCCCGGTACGCTGACGTTCACCAGTACAGATCCTCTCGCTGTATTGCCCACGCCGTCGACGCTGAGCAAAGGCACCGGAACGTTTACGATAACGCTGTTCAGCGACGGTCCGCAGACGATCACGGTCACAGATCCGGTCAGTATGCTTTCGACTACATCCGCGCCCATTACGGTCTCGGGCGGCGGTTTGGCATTTGCGCTTGCTTCCGGCAGTTCGTCAACGCAGTCCGCAAGCTTCGGTACGACGGCTACCTATACGTTCACAGTGACGCCAGCTCTCAGCCTCTTCAACGCGCAAGTGCTCTTCGGCGTGAATGGTTTGCCGTCAAGCGCGTACACTGCATCCTTCTCTCCGGCTTCGATCGCACCAGGTGCAACTGGTCCACAGACTGTGATGTTGAAGATCAACGTACCGGCGGTCGGCGCATCGCTGCGGCGTCCTGGGAGCTTCGGGATCGGCGGGCTGGCAGGTGTTGTGGCGTGCTTTCTTCTGCCGTTTACATTGTTGAAAGGAGGAAGAAGCAGAAGCAGGCTGAGGAGATCGCTTTTCATAGTCCTGGTCGGCTTAGCGGGGTTCGACCTCGCGACGGGGCTCTCCGCGTGTAGTAAGACGCCAAATGCCACTGAGCCCGCAACCGCGTTTCCTTTAAGCGTTACAGCGACTAGCGGCAGCATGCCGACACAGACTATAAACATCACGCTAAATGTAAGCGGAAACACGGCTCCGCAGAAGTGACGCGGGTGCAAGGCTTGAAGATGGTCGAGCGTTTTCTCTCTTGGCCGGAGCGCCATATCTGCTCTAACTGGGGTGCTGTGTGTTCGCTGGTCGCTCTGGCGCGGCCCGCGCAGCACCTTGACTGAATTCGGAACGGCGGTTACTGTAGCGATGATCTGCGGCACATGATTGTGCCATGTTAGAGACCCCTCTGGAGGTACGCTTGAGCAGTCAGGAGACAAGGACAAATCGGCCAGCTGTAGTCATGCCGGAAGTGCCATGTCGTCGGCTTGGACGTACCGACCTTCAGGTGTCAATGGTCAGCTTTGGCGCCTCGCCTCTCGGGAACGTCTTCCGGCAGACAGATCCGCAGGAGGGCATTGCAGCCGTCCGATACGCGATAGATCGCGGCATCAATTTCTTCGACGTGTCTCCCTACTATGGTTTGACAGTGGCTGAGCAACGACTCGGTGAGGCTCTTGAGGGATATCGCCATGGCATCGTGCTAGCGACCAAGTGTGGTCGCTATGGGAGCGATGAATTCGACTTCTCGCCGCCTAGGATTACCGCAGGTCTTGAAGACTCTTTACGCCGTCTGCGAACAGATCACGTCGATCTACTGCAGGCGCACGACGTGGAATTTGGCGACGTCGATCAGATCGTCAATGAGACCATCCCGGCGATGCGAAAGATGCAACAGCAAGGTAAAACGCGTTACGTCGGTATTACTGGATACTCGCTGCGGAACCTGATTGACATCGCGTCGCGTATCGAAGTGGACAGCGTCCTGACGTACTGCCGCTATAACCTCTTGATCTCCGACATGGATGATGTCCTGCTGCCGTTTGCCAGCGAGCATGCCATCGGAGTAATCAATGCGTCAGCCTTGCACATGGGGATCCTTACCGAGGGTGGCGCGCCTTCCTGGCATCCGGCTCCGCTGGAGGTGCATGAGACGGGCAAGAAGATCATTGAGTACTGTACGGCGCATGGGGTAAATGCATCCGAAGTCGCTCTCAAGTTCTGCTTCGAGAATGATGGGGTAGCAACTACCTTGGTCGGTATGTCCACACGCGCGCACGTTGACGCAAGCCTACGGGCGCTTGATCTCGCGATCGCCCCCGCCTTGCTTGCCGGAATAGAACAGATCGCAAAGCCGGTTCACAACCTCACCTGGCCTTCTGGACGCGAAGAAAACTATGGCTGAGCTGATCGATGCGCACCATCACCTGTGGCAGTATTCGCAGCAAGACTTCGGCTGGATTAGCGACGAGATGGATTCGCTCCGACGAAACTTTTTGCCCCTCGACTTTGTGCACGAACTCGCCGGGGCTGGTTTAGATGGGTCGATCGTAGTGCAGGCTAGGCAGAGCGTAGACGAGACCCGGTGGCTGCTTTCGTGCGCGGATGGAAACCCAGAGATACGCGGCGTTGTCGGGTGGTTTCCTCTTGCTGATGAAAGCTTGGCCACAACGCTTCGCGAGTTTCGCCACGCCCCCCGATTAAAGGGCGTCAGACATGTAGCTCAGGATGAGCCGGATCCAAACTTCTTGCTCGGTAAAGCGTTCAACGCGGGCGTGGCCTGCTTGTTAGATACGGGTCTCGTCTATGACGTGCTGATTTATGCACATCATTTACAAGTCGCCACGCAGTTTGTGGCACAACACCCGCAGCAGGCTTTTGTACTGGATCACATGGGCAAGCCGAAGTTGCGATCGCAGCAGTTTCAAACCTGGGCGGATGATCTGGCGCGCCTCGCGGAACATGAAAACATTTGCTGCAAGCTGTCCGGCATGGTGACAGAAGCGGAGTGGACGCGATGGACCCTTGAGGACTTGCGGCCTTATCTTGATCACGCGCTCCGCGTCTTTGGCGCCGACAGACTGCTCGCCGGCTCTGACTGGCCGGTCTGCTTGGTTGCGACCGGATACCAGCGGTGGTGGTCTACGTTGATGGAGTGGGCAATCCCTTTACCGAAGGAAGTGCGCGAAGCTATTTTCGGGGGCAATGCCATCCGCGTCTACCAATTGTCCACACGAGGACCGGCGCCGGGTGAACCACTTAATCAACCACCCTTTGTTCACGAGAGACAATCATAAGAGGAAACCATGGACCGACGTACGTTTTCCCTGCTTTCGTTTGCTTCGTTGCCTTTGGCCGCTGTCCCTGTTCTTGCCGACACTCCCGCCGAACCAGGGGGCAAGGCGCCGCATACTCCGCTTAGTCGCGCGACTACATTCAGCCAGGTGGGCAAAGAGTTGAGGCCCTTCGCCGAGCATGCAGAGGGCACACTTGCCGAAGAACAGGGAAGCGGCTATGTCGACCATATGTGGTTCGGCGGCGACTTCACCAACTTTCGCAACCTGCGCTTACGTATCTATATCGATGGTGAGACTGTTCCTTCCATCGACGCCGAGCTTGGATTGGCCGTGGGTGTGGGCTTTTCGGATCCAGCGGCTCCATGGGGCACTCAGTGGGCGGGCATTACGGGTGCTCCCAGTGGTATCTTCTTGAATTACCGAATCCCGTTCGGTAAGAGCATCCGCGTCACCGCAGAACTTCCGGAGGGTGTGGCTCGGGATATGGTGTTCTGGTGGATCGTACGCGGTCTCAAGAACTATCCGCTGGAGGTGTCTGGCATTCCGTTGCCTTCTACAGCGCGCCTCCGGCTTTATAAGCAGGAGAACTTACATACCGAACCCGAGCAAATCTTCGATCTCTGCAACGTCGTACACGACGGCATGGTGTTTCAAGTCACGATGGCGGCGCAGAGTACGAATTTCGAGTTTATGGAAGGGCAAATGCGCGCCTACATCGGCGGTGCGACTGAGCCGCAGATGTTGTCTTCTGGCCTGGAGGACTACTTCCTTGGTACGTACTACTTCAATCGTGGTCTGTATCATCTGCCCCAAGCAGGCCTGACGCACAAAGACGAAACGAACTTTACGTTCTCCGCATATCGATTCCACGATATCGACCCGTTGCTCTTCTCCGGCGGGCTGCGCCTCGCGTGCCGGTGCGGTGAGATGCTGGGCAACAAGGTCGCCGGACCGACCGGTAAACCAATGGCCACAACCTACACAACCTACGCCTGGGTCTATCAGTGGTAAATAAGGGAGAATACATGAAGGAAACCTGCGCCGCCAGCCTTCTAGCCTGCATGTTGGCAGCGAGCGCCATCGCCGCCGGTCAAAACGCGATCAATACATTCGGAGATGCGGTTGCGTTCGTCGACTCGCATAGCAAGCTGATTGTGTTGGGTGCTGATAACGGCGCTACCATCGCCGTCTGGCCGGCGATGCAAGGGCGCGTGCTGACGAGTTCAGTCGACGGGGCGTCGGGGCGCAGCTTTGGCTGGATCAACCAGGATCTGATCGCGTCCGGCAAAGTGCAAGAGCACATCAATGCAGTAGGTGGAGAAGATCGGCTGTGGATCGGTCCGGAAGGCGGCCAGTTCTCAATCTTCTTCGCGCCCGGGGTACCGTTCGATCTCGATCACTGGTACACCCCAGCTACGCTGGACACAGAAGCTTTCGACGTAGTGAGCCAAAGCCGAACCGCCATCAGGCTGCGCAAGTCTCTCATGCTTACCAACTATTCTGGAACCAGATTCAACGTTCAGATCGACCGGCGCGTTCAGCTGCTGACCCCTGTGGAGGTGTGGAAATACCTTGGCGTTCCTCCTGTAGACGGCGTGAAGATGGTGGGCTACGAGTCGGAGAACACAATGACCAATTTATCTACTGACCCGATGAGTAAGGCGAAAGGCGTCCTTTCTCTGTGGGTGCTCGGACAGTTCCGAGCCGCGCCCGCCGCAACGATCATCCTTCCGTTTCGCGCCAGACCGGATAGCCAGTTGGGCATTTCAGTGAAGACCGATTACTTCGGCGCGGTCCCTGCAGATCGTCTAAAGATCGGAGAGAACGCCGTGTTCTTCAAGGCGGACTCGAACTACCGCAGCAAACTTGGCATCAACCCAAAGCGATCACGTGGCGTGATCGGCAGCTATGAGCCGGAACATCAGATCCTGACGATCGTTCAATACAATCAGGATCCCACAGCGGACTACGTCAATAGTGCCTGGGAAATCCAGAAGGAGCCATATCGAGGTGATGTGGCCAACTGCTATAACGACGGCGTACCCGCGCCGGGCAAGCCGCAACTTGGCCACTTCTATGAGCTTGAGTCTTCGTCGCCGGCTGTCGCACTTGGTCCTCATGCTTCTGTGGAGCACACGCAACGAACCATCCATCTTGTAGGTACCGAAGCGGAACTTGATGGTATCGCGTACTCCGTGCTCGGGGTACATTTAGGTGCGGTTCTTACCTTCAATCACCCTTAGCGCGGCGATGGATCGCTAAGGATGTTCTACGGGAGCCGGACCCAGCGCGCCGCCCGGGCCGCTCGTCCGCACGAGGTGCGGGATGCGGTCCTCGACTAGCGGCAAAGCAGGGAAGGGGGCGTGTGGCTCGGTTTGGTACCAGTACGCGACGGAATAAAAATTGTCCGAGCGCGCGTTCCCGTTGCCATGTTCAATCGTAGCGCGAAAACTTGACGTGAACGGGATAGGCGACTCCAGTTCGAAGCGATAGACACTGGAACGGCTGCCGGCAAGTTCATCACCAACAACCGGTGCGCCGACCGAAGCAAAAGAGAACGGCCGACGAAAGTCGCCGCTGCCGCCAAAGTAATCTTCGGAGCCAGTTCCCTGGATCGACGGCTTTGTCTCTCCGTCAATGAAAAACATCTCATCGCCTTCGCCCCACCAGCTGTCCTGATTCTGCAGCACAGACATGGTCACGCCAACAAACTGGCCTCTGCCCTTCGCCTCCACCCAGACGTAGTTATACTTGCCATCGAGGTTGATCAGATCGTCTGCGCGCGGGTCTTGATTATTGACGAACTGTGACGCGAGACCGTGATTGGGCTGAGCCTGCCGATACTGCGCATGGAAGTACAGCGTACCTGGAAGTAGAGGCTCAGGGTAGGTGCGGTAGTCGATGTTGTAGAAGAGTCCCCAGATGGGCTGCGTGCCTTCGTTTGTCACCGTGATTCGCGCGTGATGAGCGTAGGGCATGTCGAAATATGAGTTCAGTCCGCACACCGGCGATACGGCAAGCACCGCCGACTGCCAGACATAGCATTGTCCGAGGCCAAGGCCGAAGAAATCGCCTATCGGTGTCTCTACGCTAGGCATTGTTTCGCCGTCCCAGTACATACGCAGCACTACTCGCTTCAGCGCTACTGGTTCGTGGTCTGCTACCGCAAACCAGAGGTGTGTCACAGCTCCCGGGCCGCCGGTGTCGAGGACTGTCTGGGTGGCACCTGGGGAAACAGTCCGGTAATCACGGTTTGCGCCTGCGGGGTCTGCGCTGGACGCACGGTGAGCGCGATACGTCTGCTGTTGCGAGAGCGCGGGCTTCGTTGCGGCGGATTGCTGCGCAGGTGTGGCCAGGAAGGCCCAGGACAGCCAGGTGAGGGCGAGGCCTCCCGCGTTGAACATGCGTCGAGCATTCATAGCAATCTCCTAGTTGGGGGGCTGGGAAGAGGCATTTCTCCAGCTGTTAACACCAATGGAACGTACGGTAACTGATCGAGCGAACCCAAACTCCTACATAGCAATCGATACTTCCCAGTCGTGCCGCGCGTATGCTAAGCTCTCCTGCAACCTGATAGTCAGCACTAAAGTAAGCGTATAACAAAGCAGACTGTTCCATCACGAGGCTAAGCGTGAAGCGCCAAGGAGACGTAATTATATGAACGACACGAGACGGTACGGTGGGCCATCGCCGAACTTTGCGCTCCACCTGCTTGCGGTCAGTCTTACCGCGTGTGCGTCGGCCTTGTTCGTGGGCTGCAACTCCTCCGGGCCGGCCGGAGCAAGTATTGCTCCCGTCATTACTTGGCTTCCGCCAGCAGCCATCACATACGGCACGCCATTGTCGTCTGCGCAGCTTGATGCAACAGCAAACGTTGCAGGATCGTTCACCTACAGCCCCGCGGCGGGAACAGTGCCTGTCGCCGGAATGACGCAGCTCTCAGTGACTTTTGTCCCCCTTGACCCCGGTACGTATAAGAGCGCCTCGGCAACGGTGAGTCTGACCATTAACAAAGGAACTCCGACAATTACATGGCCAGCGCCGGCACCGATTACGACAACCACAGCCCTGAGCGCTGCGCAACTGGACGCGACGGCGAACACGCCGGGAAGCTTTGTGTACATCCCGGGAGTCGGCGCTGTCGAGCCCCTCGGCACCGACACTCTTTCGGTTACCTTCACACCAACCGATACGACAGACTACACGACCGCCACGTCTTCTGTGCCGATCACAGTAACCAACGTCCCGGTAAACACCGTCGCTCTCGACACCCTTGCCTTCATCCAGCAGATGATCAACCTTGACACACTTGCCGAGTTCCCCACGGGCGTAACAGCTGGCATGTCGGACAGCAAGGATCCACGTGCCTACGGGCCGAACGCAACCTACTTTGATGGTGACGTGGATGGAGGCAACTTCCATGGTGACGTTACGCTCAACGGCATCACGCAGCACATCATGCTGTCAGTCAATGGACCTGGAGTGGTCACCCGCCTGTTTGTCGGGGGACCTAACTTCGCTGGACATAATATCCGGTACTATATCGACGGCTCGACAACGCCGGCGATCATGGCCGATGTCAACCAACTGCTAACCTGCGCGACGGCCTACGCCACGGCGCCGCTCTGTTATACCTCCGGCATCCCGGTCACGCCCGCGATCGTCCCTTATGGCGCTACATCCGGACAAGACCTGTATTTGCCAATCCCATTTGCCAAAAGCATCATGGTCACCTATGACGGGCCCACCGGTACGACGTACCCGATCATGGACTACGTATTGGAGTACAAGCTGTTTCCTGCGGGCACAAACATCGTGAGCTACTCGCTGGCCGAATATCAAGGCACCATGACAGCAGTCAACGCCGCGCTGGCTCAATTGACGCCTATCGGTCAGACAGGACCAAGCGCGCCGCCCAGCCCGCTGGTGGATGCCGCAGCCTTGTCTGTCTTCAACGCGGCCATCCCCGCCGGCGGATCGGCGAACATCCCGCTGACGGCCGGAGCAAACGCTGTGCGCTTCTTGAAGACGAATGTCGGCACCAGCGCGGCGACGCTCAAGGGTCTGCAGATCAGTCTTACCTTCGATGGGGAGCAGACCGTCTCCGCGGTACCTTTCGGCCAATTCTTTGGGTCAGGAGACGGTACGAATGGCTCGGGTGCTTCAGGCATCAACGCCGGCACCACCATGACGCAGTCGGTGACCTCAGACGGTACCTTGATATCACGCTGGACGATGCCCTACCAAACGAGCGCCTCAATCACGATTAACAACACAACCGCTGCAGCGGTTACAGTGCCGCTTACGGCAGATGTACGATCCTACCCATGGAGCACAGCCACGTCCATGCACTTTCATGCAGTCTCCCGCACGAACGGCGTGCTCGCGCCTACTAACAACCAGGTGCAGCGCTTCTTGTATGTAAATGGTGCCGGTGTCTACGTGGGAGACAATGAAACCGTGTACCAGTACCAGGATGCAGGCGACACGACTTACAACTACTATGGGGAGGGCGACGAGCTCTTCTACGTCGATTCCGATAATCTTGCCAACTACCCATCCATCCGCGGCACGGGGACCGAGGACTACTTCGGCTATGCGTATGGCAATACCGCGTTGTTTCAGGTTCCTTGGGCGTCAAATGTGGCTGATCCATCGCAGATTGCTAACGAGACTCAGGGAGTATACAACGGCACAACAGTTCTTAACCGTACCCGTCTGGTCGATACGATTCCGTTCGCGAAGCACCTTCGCTTCGACTTCGAAATCGACGATCATGATCAGACTACGACGGATCACCTTCTGTTTGAGCATACCTCGTTCTTCTATGCTCTCCCCGGACTAGCCGCGGTTTTGGATGGCCCGGTCTCAGGGCAGAACTACTCTCTTCAGAATAAAATCTCGGGTTGGAACATGGATTCTAGTGGCGGCACAATGCATACGCAGGTTCTCGGCCTGGATAGAGCCCAGACCTTCACCCTAGTACAGAATGCGGCAGGCTTGTGGACGATTAAGGATCTTGCCACCGGCATGTATGTCGGGCTGTCAAGCACGACTGCAGCAGCTGGTTCGCCGCTCGTGCTCGGTGCCGCAACGGGGACATGCAATCAACTTTGGTCCATCACAGCGAACGGTGAAAACAACGGGTACAACGTGATCACGAACAGCTGCAATCAGCAGGTCATGGATCTTTATTACGGGCTCGAGACGCCTAACACGACAATCCAGCAGTACTACGCGAACGGCACAGACGCGCAGTATTGGCGCTTTGCCTTGGTGCCGGCAAACTAGCGCGTCTCCAGGTCAGCCTGCGGCTTGACATCAAAGCATTACGCCGGGGCATATACGAAAGAAGTTAGCGATACAGTTAGGCTTGACACCGGTTGTTCAACAGCCTAGACTTGGTCGAATTTAGCGTAAGTACCGGAGGCACTTCCAATGAAGCTCAAGAACATGCTGATGCAGACGGGTATAGCAATCAGCTTAATCTCACTCGTCCCCTCCTCCATGATGGCTCAGACCAATCAGGGACAGATTGCAGGCAGCATTACTGATCCTTCTGGCGCCGTCATCCCGAACGCCACCGTCGAAGCCAAAAACGACTCCACGGGTTCAACCTACACGGCGAAGTCAACGGCCACGGGCGACTACCGCTTCCCCCATATCGCACTTGGTACCTATACGGTGACGGTGACGGCTCAAGGTTTCGAAAAGCAGGCAAGTAACGGCGTGTTGGTTCAGATCGGCACGACGACACCGCTCAACATCAAACTTTCCGTCGGCACAGACAACACGGTCGTAGAGGTGGATGCGAGCGGCACTGGTGTCGAGACCGAGACCTCCGACGTGGGAGGGGTCGTCCAATCCAAGCAGATTGAGGAGCTTCCGCTTGCGCTTGGTGGCTTAGGCCAATTGCGCGCCATCGAGAGCTTTGTCTTCCTGATTCCAGGTACGGTAGGTCCGGGAACTGCGACGACGCAACAGGGTTCCGGCGCAGCGCAGGGCGCAGGCATTTACTTAAGCAAAATAGGCGGCGGTCAGAACTTCGCAGCGCAAGTATTGGTGGATGGCCTGAGCACGCAGCGTGAAGAGAACGGTTCGACCTTTGACGAGATCTCCCCTTCCGTGGAGGCTATCCGCGAATTTCAGGTAACAACCTCTACGCCACAAGCGCAGTACGGACGCACCAGTGGCGGTATTGAGAACTTCGCGACGCGCAGCGGAGTAAACGTTTACCACGGTAGCGCCTTTGATATCTTTCGAAACACTGCCCTCGATGCCAACTACTGGTTTAACAACGGGAATTTATCGATCTGTCTACAGCAGGGAGTCCAGACGGCGGCGGCCTGTTCACAGCAGAACAAGCGCACTGTGGATCAAAAGAACGATTATGGGGCCGTGCTGAGTGGTCCAGTTCGCATACCCCACCTCTACAACGGGATCGACAAAACGTTCTTCTTTTTTTCCTTTGAACAGTTTGAGAAACATCAGGGATTCCGAACAACCTCTACTGTTCCGACCCTTCTGGAGCGCCAAGGTAATTTCACCGAGATTCTAGCGGCGCAAGGTACACCGACCGGGCAGGTAAATCCATGCACTGGCCTACCCAACCTGAATGGACAGATATTCGACCCTTCGACCAGCACGACCAGCACGATTTCAGCCTACGCGGGGCAGCAATGTCGAACGCAGTTCATGTACGGAGGCGTGCCGAACGTGATCAACCCCGCACAGATCACTGCTGTCGGTAAGGCCATCATTAATGCGTATCCCCTGCCGCAGAATGCTGGTCTTTCGAACAATTACGTGTTCACTGGTGTCCAGCAGCTCGCTAACACGACTTACACGGGGCGGGTTGACGAAAATCTAACAGCAAAGGTCAAGTTGTATGCAAGTTACAACATGCGTGAAAACACTGTGCCTTTCGGGGGCACGGCACCGCAGTATCCCGGGCCCGCTGGCGGAAACATCATTCAGGATCTAAAGTCAGAGATCGTCCGGACTGGCTTCGACTACATCATTTCTCCGAAACTTTTAAATACGTTCTTGTTCGGCGTCAACCGGATTAACAATGATGACCTCTCCTCGGAGATCTCTCAGGGCGTCAACTTTGCCTCGCAGCTAGGCATTACAGGAATCAACTCAGACGCGTTTCCGAATATCATCCCTCAGAACGGTGTGTCTGCTCTTGGAGCAGCTACTAATACCGACCACACTGAACTGCATTTTCTCCTCAATGATGCGGTTACTCTGCAGCTTGGACGCAACGACTTTAAGTTCGGCATCGATTTCCGTTACACGCAGTTCATCGCCAAGGGAGCTACAAACGCCAACGGTCAGATCTACGGGTATAACCCGGAGACGGCTGATGCCAAGGCCGGCCTCGGCCACGCAGCGGGAACGGGGTTTGGTCTCGCCGGACTGGAGCTCGGTCTACCTGATTACGTGCGCGTCATCACGGCACAGGATCCCAAGTGGATCACCAAATACACCGCTGGCTATATTCAGGATGACCTCAAGGCCACCCAGAACCTGACTCTTAACCTGGGTCTGCGTTATGAGGTTGACATGCCGCGCCATGAGGCACGGAATATGACATCCAATTTCTCCGCAAACGCCATTGATCCAGTAAGCGGTTTGCCGGGCGCGTTGATATTCGGCACCAACTGCAACTGCAACACGGCTTGGGCCACTACTTACTTCAAGGACATTGGTCCGCGCATTGGCTTCGCGTACAGCCCGTCCAATTCAAACGGCAAGACCGTGCTGCGCGGTGGCGGGGCGATTCTTTACGCACCACTCCTCTACGCCGATTTTGGCGGTGGTGGAACAGGCAATGTGACGTTGGAAGGCTACACGGGATCGCTCGGTGTTGCTGGTGATGGTTTCAATCCCGCTTTGAACCTCAACACTGGTATCCCTGCGTTTACTAACCTGCCGAATTTCGATCCTGGGCAGCAGGATAATGGCAACGCAGCTGCGCCAACATCTGATACGGAGTATATCGAGCCTAGCTTCGGCCGCAACGGTATGATCTCGGAGTGGAATCTACAGGTCCAGCAGGAGCTTGCGCGCGACACGATCTTTACCATTGGCTACATTGGTCAGTCCGGACAGAACTTGCCCTCGTTCCTGCTGCAGCTGAACAATATACCAGCAGCGGACCTTGCTCTCGGCGACCGTTTAGGATCATCAGCGCTGACGGCAAATGGAATTACAGCACCTTACCGTGGATTTAACGGTACAGTCGGCCAGGCGCTTCGACCTTTCCCGCAGTATGGCAACCTGGACACACCGTCCGATATCGAGAACAAGGGTCACACCAGCTATGACGCTCTGGTTACGTCGATTGATCATCGCGCGCGGTTTGGTCTAACGTTCAACGCGTCCTTCACATGGTCAAAGACGATTACCGACGCGGACTCGGCGATTGGCGGCATAAATGGCGGCACGCAGGCACTGATCCAAAACTCTTATAATCTCAAGACTGCAAAATCTATCTCGATCCAGGACATCCCTCACAACTTCGTAGTAAATTACCTCTACGACTTGCCTATCGGCAAAAACAAGGCGTTTGGTGGGCATCTTAATCGTTTGACCAATGCGCTGGTCAGTGGAATCACCGTCGGAGGCATTCAGCGTTACCTATCGGGCGTTCCGTTCTCAATCGGCTGCGCAAGTGGCGCGCCGGACTTCAACGACTGTCTAAGCCTAACTCAGTTACCCGGTTCCAGTCTCCGTAGCGGACTGAATCGTCACACGATTCAGCCCTTTGTATATATCGCCGCCCTTACTACTGCGTCTCCGGCGCAGGGACCAGACTCAACGAGAGACAGCATCTTCAATGGATTGCTGCAGCCGGCAGGAACTAACACGGCCTATGCTGCGCTACAGAAAACTCCCGCACTCCTCGATCAAAATCTTGACGTTCCGTCTAGGCGCAATGGAGGCCCGTACCTTTTTGGCAACTTACCTCGAGTGACGGGGCAGGTGCGCAACTTCGCGTACCTGCAAGAGGACTTCGTCTTCATTAAGAACACGCCCCTTATCGGCGACCGGTACCGCTTCCAGTTCAAGACCGAATGCTTAGACTGTTTCAACCGCCACAACTTCAACGCGCCCGATGCTAACCCGAACAATGCGGACTTCGGCGTCCCGCTCTCCGCGGTTGGCGGCACCACCGATGGCTTCCGGCGGCTGCAGCTTACTGGCCGCATTACCTTTTAGCTATGACGCAACTCGGCTCCGCCGGTTGATCGGCGGTTCCCGAGCAGTTCCTAGTGCAGACTCGGTTTGCGTATTCGTTCACCTCGTAGATAAATGCGCGGCAAACAGGATCACTCACAATGAAGACCTTTCAAATCCAGGCACCCGGCGCCGCATCCCTGGTTGACCATCCAGAGGCGGCATCGCCGGACAATGAAGTACGGCTACGGGTACACTTAGTCGGCATGTGTGGAACGGATCTGACGACTTATCGTGGTGGTAACGCGATGGTCGAATTTCCGCGAGTCCCAGGCCATGAAGTAGCAGCCACCGTCGTCAGCGGAGGCCCTCTTGCACCGGGCACCCCAGTCACACTGTCTCCCTACACACACTGCGGCGTTTGCGCAAGTTGCCGACGAGGTCGCGTAAACGCATGCCAACGGAACCAGACACTAGGCGTGCAGCGCGATGGCGCGATGACGGAGTATATTTCGATGCCCGCTGAAGTGCTCTACACAGCAAACCTGAGTCTCAAGGAATTGGCACTGGTCGAGCCGCTTACAGTGGGCGCGCATGCAGTTGCGCGAGGCCGTGTCGCTCCTTCCGACACCGTTGCGGTCTTTGGCTGCGGAGGTATCGGTCTGGGGGCCATCGCGGCCTCCGCCTTTCGCGGTGCTCGGACGATTGCGATCGACGTGGATGACCGGAAGCTCGCAATAGCACGGCGAGCGGGAGCCTCGGAGTTGATAAATACGGGCCGGGATAATTTGCACGAGCGGCTGCTCGCAATTACCGGCGACGGGCCCGACGTGGTCATTGAGGCCATCGGTTTAGCGTCAACCTTTCGCGCCGCTGTCGAGGAGGTGGCTTTCACTGGCCGTGTTGTCTATATCGGTTATGCCAAAGAGCCGGTCTCGTACGAAACTCGGCTGTTCGTGCAAAAAGAACTAGATATCTTGGGCAGCCGGAACGCGCTGCCGGAAGATTTCGCGGAGGTCATCCGAATGTTGGAAGCAGGCAAATTCCCAGTGGAAGATGCGGTGAGCGCGATCGTTCCCCCAGAGGAGGCGGCGGCAATGTTGGCTACCTGGAGTGCAAGCCCGGAAAAGTTCACCAAGATCATGGTTCAATTTGCCTAGACGTGTTTCACGTCATTGTCTGGACTCGAGACGTCCAATGGAGCTCCCCTGATGAAGACTAAGCCTCTCACCACTAAGAGAGAGTTGACCGGGGGCATATCAATTTTCCCGGCCGGGTACATAGTGACTTTCCTTCTGACGACCACTGTGTTCTTTGTCTGGGGCATGTCCAACAACCTCACTGATATTCTTGTCCAGCAGTTTCGCAAGTCCTTTGAGCTCAATTTGCTACAGGCTCAGCTGGTACAAACCGCGAATTTCCTTGCATATGCCCTCATGGCGACACCTGCCGCATTGCTCATGCGGCGCTACGGATACAAGGCAGGGCTGGTCATCGGCTTACTGACTTTCGGCGTCGGGACGCTACTATTTTGGCCAGCGGCCATTATCGGCCAGTACACGCCATTCCTAATTGCGATCTTCGTTGTCGGCAGCGGCGCTTCATTTCTTGAGACAGCTGCCAACCCACTGATTGCGCAATTCGGCGACCCGCATACTTCCGAGCAGCGACTGAACTTTGCCCAATCCTTCAACCCGCCTGGCACCATCGCTGGAGTGCTGATTGGGACTTGGTTCATCTTCTCTGGTGTCGACGCTACACCAGCCCAGGTGAGCGCCATGAAGGCTCAAGGGACATACGTGTCCTATCTCCATACGGAGATCCTCCGCGTGGTTCCTACATATGTCGTGCTCGGTTGCTGTGTGATGATCTTAGCTGTTTTTCTTAGCCGTGCCCGATTTCCGAAGAGCTTGGATTCGAACGAGTACGAAGGTTATCCGTCGCAGGTGTCTGAGCCACGGGGTGGCACCTACGGACGACTGTTCCGGAACAGATCGCTCATCTGGGCAATTACTGCCATGTTCTTCTATGTTGGGGCGCAAGTTAGCATCTGGAGCAATCTAATACCGTATCTCCGGGCATACACCACACTGGGAGATCGCTCTGCTGGTTACTGGCTTACTGGAACCTTGGTCGCGCTCGGCCTAGGACGCGTCGTTTCCACACCACTGATGCGCTACATCAATCCAGCAAAAATGATCGGCTTCTACGCCCTCGCAAATGTGATCCTCCTGGTCGTAGGGATTGAGCGGCCTGGGTTCACTGGGGGTATCGCAATCGTAGTCACCAGTTTTTTCATGTCTGTAATGTATCCGACGATTTTTGCTCTAGGGGTCAAGGGTCTAGGCGCCGACACGAAGATCGGCGGCAGCTTACTCGTCATGTCTATCGCAGGTGGCGCAGTCTTTCCCCCGTTGGTTGGTTTAGTCGCTCACCAGAGTGGATCCCTCGCCTTGGGGTTTGTTGTTCCGGCAACGGCGTTCATTGTGATAGCCCTCTACGCATTTATCGTCCCACGATTGAGCAATCTGAGTGTGAGCCGACACTCGGTTGAAGTCGCGCCCCGAGCGCTCTGAACAGGCACTGGGTAGGGCTACTCGAGTTTGTCGATCGCCAACAAACTCGCCGCCAACCGGAACAGTTCGGTTTGTCACCCCGTTTTCAGCGGAGAGGCCCTGACGCAGAATCTGACGATCTTCATGCGCTGATGCGTTTCAGAAGATGGGCTCAAGACGGAAAGAACAAAACCAAACCGCTTCTTGTCAAACGCTAACTGTTTCGGTTACGCTTTGTCCTCGGCACCTTCGATCAAGAGGAGCGGCGAGTGGCAACTAATGCGAAATACTTTGAGTTCGGCCGGCGATCCTTCTTGAAGGGCGCTGCTGCGCTAGCCGCCACGCAACGCTTTCCCGAGTCGAAGGGGCAAGGGAGGACACACCCTAATATCGTTCTCTTTATGGTGGATCAACTCTCGGCCGCCTGGGTTTGGGAAACGAAGGCCGTCGAGTTGCCGAATTTTCAACGGCTTAGAGCGCACGGTGTTTCTTTCGACAACACCTGCGTGAGCAATCCGGTCTGCGTTCCTTCGCGCGCATCGTTGGCAACCGGGCTCCGCACGCGCGGTCACGGTGTTCTACAGAATGGTTATGAACTCGACCCGGCTATGACCACTTACGCACAGGAGTTGCAACGCGGGGGCTGGCAGACAGCGGCTTTCGGTAAGCTCCATCATCGTCCGCAATTTTCCGGCGTTCACCAGGACTACAGGTCTTACGGCTTTGATGTGGTTCAAAACACCGAAGACGCCCGAGCGGGCTTCTGGTTTGACTGGGTCGCACGAGAGCACCCCGACTTCCGACGCCAGGCTCTCGCGACTGTGGGTGACTACATGATCCCCGAACTGAAGCAGTACGGACCCGAAAAGATCAATCTTAGCGCGGAGATCGTATCGATTCGCAGCAGTTTTCCTTGGGCTACTCCGGCGTTTCCGCTGAATAATCCGGGCCGCTACACGCTTCCTTTCCCGGACTATTTATCGCAAACCGAGTGGATCACGCGGCAGGCGGCAGAGTATCTCTCCTCCGCAGATAGATCCAGGCCGTTATATGCGCAAATCAGCTACATCCAGCCTCATAGTCCATCTTGTCCTCCGGCAGATAGGATGAAGAATGTTGACGAGTCCTTGATTTCTGCGCCGGCCCCTATCGAATGGTTGGATGATCCTTTGCACCCGCGCTGCTTCCCCCATACCGAAGGTGCGCATACCGTCCTTCCGGAAAACTGGCGCTCGGTCCGCCATTACTACATGGCCGACCTGACACACCTTGACGCTCAGCTCGGTGTATTGATGAACACCCTAGAAGCTACGGGCCGGCTGAAGGATACTTACATCATCTTTCTGTCCGACCATGGCGAACTATTCTTGGATCATGGATTCACGGGCAAGGGTGAGCGCCATTACGATTCCTGCGTTAGGGTACCTCTAGTGATTGCAGGACCTACCTTGCAGCGAGGTAAGGCGTTCAACAACCTGGTTCAGCTCGAAGACATTTTCCCCACCGTCATGGAAATGGCCTCGCTGCCAATGCCTGAGCCCGACTTTGCTGGTACTTTTCTGGCGAAGAATCCTCGTATCGCCGAAGAGGTCTATCCTGGCCGCTCTCTCCTGCCGCTTTGTCGTGGTGAACGAGTAGATAATTGGCGCGACGCTGTCGAGATCGAAAGCTACAACAACATAGACTCCACGACGCCCGATTTCTGGGCTCGCACAATCCGCACTCAGGACTGGCGTTACACCTTGTACCCGGGCGGTTCTGGCGAGCAACTCTTCCATCTAAGCGACGACCCCGCAGAACAGCACAATCTTGCGGGCGACCCGGGCTACCGAACTCAGCGGACTGCGATGCGTGATCAACTGCTGGAGAAGTTGCTGCTTCAAGACTATCCTCACAAGCCGGGTGAACGATACCAGCTGGGCGTCTTCTAACGACCGTACATATCTAGCCACAACTGCGTTCGGGATCAGTCAGTCCGGAGATATGCCGTGGCTCTTCCTGCGCCGGCGCCTTTCCGTGTTCCGCCGAAGCGCGCCTGCTCACCATCCGCTAAAGCCCGCGCAATTATTCTCTTGACAAAGCTTGAACTACAAATCTAGAGTTCATCTGCGCTAAAGTAAACGGTGTCTGCAGGGTTGACATCCACAAGTTTTCGCAGCCAACGCAAGCAAACGCAGAGGATGATCATGAAAAGCAAAGGACGTGGTGGCCTATACCTGCGCCTGTCGATACTCATTCTCCTCCAATGCTTTGTTCAACGAGGGTTACCGCAACTGGTAACGGCAACCCTACAGGGCATCGTCACTGACGCAACTGGCGCTGTCATCCCCGGAGCGACCGTCGTCGTCACGAATACGTCCACGAATGCTGTGACTTCCACGCACACCGAACCGAACGGGCACTATCTTGTGACGGCTCTCCAACCTGGAGGTCCGTACACAATATCAGTCCAGATAACAGGGTACGAATCTTTCAAGCAGTCCGGTCTGATGCTCGACGTAAACCAACAAGCCACAATTGACGTTAAGCTTACCGTTGGCAATGTCTCGCAGACGGTTGAGGTCACTGCGGCTACTCCGCTGCTGTCGGAAAACTCGGCAACTATAGGACAGATACTGCCTACCCAGACCATCGTGGACCTGCCGCTCAATCAGCGGAACCCCTACGCCCTTGTGTTTCTAGTCCCCGGGGTCACGGGTTCAGTAGGGACCGCGTTCAATAGTGCAAATATATCGATCAATGGTGGGCGTCCGGGAAGCACCGAGATCCTGATTGATGGCATTCCTTCATCGCCCCCGCTTGCTACACCCATCAATGGCTTTGCCGTTTTTCCATCGGTAGAGTCAGTTCAGGAGTTCAACATCCAGAGCAACATCTACACTGCGGAGTACGGCCGCAGCGGAGGAGGTGTCATCAACCTCATCTATAAATCCGGCACGAACAAGTTCCACGGCAGCGCGTTTGAGTTCTACCGCAACTCAGATGTGGAAGCTGACTTTTACAGCTTCTCCGGTATCAAATTGCCGCTTCCTGCTTTCTCCCGTCACCAGTACGGTGCAAGTATTGGCGGCCCCCTGATTCTGCCAAAACTCTACAATGGACTTAATAAAACTTTCTGTTTCTTCACCTACGAAGGCCTTCGCCAGGGTCAGGGAGTCACACTCACCACATCCGTACCGACTGCCGCAGAGCGAATGGGAGATTTCTCCACCTCCGGGTTCAATATCTATAACCCTTTCACAACTTCTGGGTCAGCCGCCACCGGATACACAAGGGCAGCATTCCAGAGCAACATGATTCCGCCCAACCTCATCGATCCCGTAGCGAAAGCATTTCTGGCGTACTACCCCCTTCCAAATCAGACCGAAAATGCGCTCGGTTATAACAACTACTATGCACAAGGAACTCAGACCACAAACAGCGATCAGTATGATTCGAAGCTCGATGAGCAGATCAATGAGAACAATCGCTTTTTCGTTCGCTACTCACATCGAACGTTGACGACTCCTACTTCAATCCTGTTCCCGGCGAGTAACGATCTGGGGGAGGGTGCGATCAATGAGTTGGAACGTGACAATGCCGCCGCATCCAATTACACATATGCACCCTCTGCCAATTTCCTGGTCGATATCAGGGCGGGGTTCGCTCGAATATTTCTGAATTACAGCCCAGTTGCCCTTGGCTTCAACCCAACTAGCCTCGGCTTTCCGGCCTCTATTGCAGCAAACGCAGACCATCTCATCTTTCCCGGGTTTGCTCCGGCCAACTATTACACCCTCGGAGACGCAACACAGGGCAACACACGGCATGACTCGTATTCAACTCAGCTTTATGGAGCCACGATCACAAGGCTGATCGGCAATCATACGCTGAAGGCAGGCGCGGACCTTCGAGTTCTTCTCGCCAACGTCAACGAATCGGGCAACTCCACCGGAACGTACAGTTCAAACAGCTCCTACACGCAAGGCCCGAATCCTAACGTTGCCTCGTCCACATCCGGTAACTCCATCGCCAGCTTCCTGCTTGGTCAGGGGACAGGACAGATCGGTATTCGCATCAAGAATCTAGCAACGGAAAGCTTCGCTTACGGAGTCTTTGTTCAGGATGACTGGAAGGCCACGCCCAAGCTGACTTTCAACATGGGTCTGCGTTGGGATGTGGACCGACCGCGAACTGAACGCCTGAACCGTATGGAGACATTCAATCCTAATTTGCCGTCGCCGCTAGCCGGGTCAGCCAAGCTCCCTAACCTGGTAGGTGGTTTCGTCTACAACTCGCCTTCCAGCCGACCTCAGGATTCGACTGAGTTCACGGACTTCTCACCACGGCTTGGCGTCGCCTACGCTATTAACAACAAAACAGACGTACGCGGTGGCTTCGGCATCTTCTTTGCTCCCTCTTACAATGAGGCCATGGGAACCTTCGGGCAGGTGGGCTTCAACGCCATCACCACTTTCAGCTCCAGCCCAAATGGCCTCACTCCAACTTACTTTCTGAGCAACCCATATCCCACAGGCATCAACTTGCCCACGGGATCAACCCTGGGTGCCGCAACAGGCATCGGTTCGACCTTCCAGAGTCAGCTTTACCAGGATAAGCGGGTTCCGTACAGCGAGAACTACAGCCTGGACGTGCAGCGTCAACTGCCGGGCAACATTCTCCTTGACGCGGCGTACGTCGGCAACCACGCTCTTCAAGTGAATAAAGGGGGAGGCGGAGACTACAATCTCGATCAACTGCCGCCTTCGGCGCTGAGTCTGGGAACTGCGCTTCAAACCAACGTGGCCAACCCATTTTACGGCATCATCACCACCGGTCCGGAGGCTGCAGCTACCGTTCCGGCCAGCTATCTCATCGCACCATTCCCACAATACCAATCGGTGATCATTGAGTATCCGACGGGTGGATTCGTGCTTTATGACGCCCTCCAGATCAAGGTAGAGCAGCGCTATCGCAGCGGCTCCAGCTTTCTGTTCTCATTCAACGGGCAAAAACAGATCGACAACTACTCCGTTGTCGCTGTTATTGGACAGTCCGCCAGTCCGCAAAACATTTACAATCCGCAAGGGGAGAGGGCCGTTTCTGCCAACGACATCTCACGTAGCATTGTTGCAAGCGGCCGATATGTATTGCCGTTTGGCAGGGGCCAACACTTCGGCTCCCATTGGAATCGTGCCCTTGACGCTATCGGCGGCGGGTGGCAAGTGAATGCTATCGAGAACTACCACACCGGTTTTCCACTGGCGCTATCAGCTTCGAATCAGTCGGACTCGGGCAGTGCCTCAGAGCGTCCCAATTGGACTGGGCAGAACCCGAAGCTGACTGGTCCTGTCGCGACCAGGCTGAAACGCTACTTCAATACATCCCTCTTCAGCCAACCCGCACCGTTTACGTTTGGTAACACGCCACGATTGTTGGCAAACGTTCGTGCGCCGTCGTACCACGATCTTGATGCATCTCTGTTCAAGACTGAACGTATTACAGATCGTCTCTCCGTCGAAATACGATTTGAAGCCTTCAATGCGCTCAATCAGGTCGTCTTTGGAGCCCCGAATACATCCGTCACATCTGGTTCCTTCGGTCAAATCACCAGCCTGGGAAATACGCCACGAGAACTACAATTCGGAGCGAAGATTTTGTTTTAGGTTGGTTGCCGATGATCAAACCCCCGAAACAAAGTTTGTCACAGCGGCAGCATCGCCAGTGACGATTACGGCAAAGCCCGCCAAGCCTAAGGATGGTCTGACACTCTCGTCGTGAAAGGCGTCGCCATCAATTACACCAGCCGCGTGCCTGCAGCGCCCGAACTTTGCCGGCGACTTTTCTGGCCTCTGCTCGACCTTCAACAGTGCAGGGCTATGCACTACCGGCATACAGCTGTACATGCCCACTTCTCCGCTGGATGCCAGTGGCAATCGTACCCAGTACTTCGCCAACAACAACATCGCTTCTGCAATCAACCCCGTGGGCAGGGCGCTGCTCGGCTATTTTCCCGCGCCCAAGCATGCGCTTTGCGAACGGCCTGCTTATCCCGGTGCCCGGCAACGTAAACATCGTCGGAGACTATCACCAGCCCAACGCGAACCTCTTCCGTACCTTCAATCCCTGCTATCAGCGGCAGGCTGTGAACGCTACCACAGCGCCGTCACCGTGACTCAAGTGTTCTCAACGACTAACTCGACGGGGCGCTTATAACACCTTGACCGCCTGTGACTCGCGGTCTCCCAAGCCCGCCTTCCGTCAGCGGATCGCCTTCACGTCGCAGAGTAACTCCAACGTCCTTGGGCTTCGCTACTCCGTTCATCCCCAGGCCGACCTCTCCATCGTCAAGAAGTTCATCCTCCGGGAGGGCGTGAGCTTCGAACTTCGTGGCGAGTACTTCGACGTTCTGAATACACCCAACTACTCAGCTCCTAACACCACGCCCGATGCCGCCAACATGGCCTCCCGTACCGGTTCCGGAACCGCCGTCGACCCAGTTGGCCAGGCCACGCAAATCAACGATCCGCGGACCGGTCAGCTCACGGTACGTCTAAACTTCTAGGGTGCCGTTCTGGAGGAGGCTCTGAGGTCCAACTCCTCCTGCCTCTACTCGTCACCCAGCCTTGCAACAAGGTTGGTATCCCACCGTCTCAATGCGCTCCCATCATGAAGCTCGCCTCTAGTCCCCACCTTCGTTTATGTGCTCTCTGCACCTGCTGCTCCGCGGGCTGGCCTTCCCCGAAGCGGCTCAACAAATCCCGCTTTCGTTATCAGAGCTCCATGCGGAATTCCTCAATCCTCCACCGGAGGCGCGGCTACGCTGCTACTGGTGGTGGCTCAACGGCAACACCGATAAGGCCACCATCACTCACGATCTCGAAGAGATGAAGGCCAAAGGCTTCGGTGGCGCTCTGCTGGTGGATGCAAACGGCTCCGATCAAGCCGGCAACCGCAACGTTCCGGCCGCACCTACCTTCGGCAGCCCGGCCTGGACAGCGCTGTTCACGCACGCAGTCTCTGAAGCCGACCGCCTCGGCCTCCAAATCACACTGCACATCACCAGCGGCTGGAACCTCGGCGGTCCCGGCGTCAAGCCGGAACAAGCCTCTAAGGTCCTGACCTACTCGCGCACGCTGGTCACCGGCGGCGTCCCCACGCATGCCCTTCCCCCGGCCCCCGAGGCAAACAACGGCTTCTATCGCCAGATCGCGCTACTGGCCTACCCGCTGAACCACGGCCCGGCACTCGCTCCGCAGCCCGGCAAAGCGCCCGCCGCCACGACCCTTCGTTCTCGCAGCGCTGCCATCGAGGCAGGCTCGTTCAGCATGCCCGACGCATCCGCTATGCTCAACGACGGTCTGCTTCAACACTCAGAACGCCCGGCTCTGGGCGGACTGTGACTCCAGTCCCTCCCACCCCTACGGGCCGGGCAAGTCTTCTGCACCGCGGACGCGCATGCCGTCCTTCAGGTCCTCCATTATTCTCCGGACTTCAGCCCGGTCCCCGCGCCTCAGGCGAACGCAACGAGCGCAGCGGGAATCGATTACGTCCATCGACGCTCCGGCGACACCGACATCTACTTCCTGCGCAACGCCTCACCCGCGGGCGCTGACTTCACCGCGTCCTTCCGCGTCGCCGGCAAACCCGCGGCCACGTGGGACGCGGTGACCGGAGCCTCTATCGCACTGCCGCTTGATCCAGCGCAACAGGGCCTGACCACCGCCCGGCTCCATCTTCCCGCCTTCGGCTCCATCGCCGTCATCTTCAGCAGGGAACTTCCCGCCGCTTTTCTCCCTAGGGCTGCCGAACAGCAGGTGACCCTGCAGCTTCGGGGCAACTGGAAGCTCACCTTTCAGCCGAATCGCGGAGGTCCCGCCGCCCCGTTGGAAGTTCGCGACCTGAAGAGCTGGACCGAATCAACCGACCCGGCTGTAGGTTTCTTCTCTGGAGCCGTGACGTACACGGCTACGGTAGAAGCGCCCCAGCACAGCCCTCAGGATCAAGTGGCGCTCCAGTTCGCGAGCATCCGGGAGATCGCTCGCATTCGTGTCAACGGCGTCGAGGCTGGCACCATCTGGGCGCGACCTTACCGACTCGACGTGATCAGATTCCTGCTTCCCGGCCTCAACAAACTTGAGATCGAAGTAACGAATCTCTGGCCGAACCGACTCATCGGTGATCTCCAGCCCGGCGTCACCCACCCCATCACCGTGACGAACATCACGGCCTACAAGCCAGACTCGCCTTTGCTCACGTCCGGAATCATCGGGCCGGTAGTCTGGATCCTCATCAAGCCTTAGCCGCCTAGCCAGCACTCACACCAATGCTGAACCCTCGCGACTCGTCGAGGATTGACCGCCATTCCTTTCAAGGTTGATTGCGGCGGATCCCCTCCCGCAACGGGGTAGTTTCTCCCGCCAACTCAGCGGAAGCCTTGCTTAAGAGGGGTCCTGATAGAAGAAGCGAACGTCGCCCATGTCTCGCGATCGAATCGCCTTGCTCAACGAGAAAGGCGTCGTCGAGGACTATTCAGCTTTACCAACCGAATGTTGCTGATACAAGTTCTGAACCGGATAAAACGCTTGATTTTTTTTGCCATCCTCGGCGATCAGACCTTTCCTGTTAAAGCCATCCTGCGGCTTTGGAATATTGCGTGTTGGTGAGCGAAAGTCCAGCATAACTGACGATATCGGCTTACGTGATGTGCGAGTGGATGGGACACGCATCTTGCTGAACGGCAAAGCCATTTTTCTTCAAGGTGCCAACATGCATGCCGAAGCGCCTTACCGCGCGGAGCGGGTAGACTCGCAGGCAGATGTGGACAATATCTTAGTTTCCTCAGCGGACTTGAGCGCAAACTTTGTGCGTCTACCATTATCCGCATGACGAGCATTGTGTGGGCCGCTGCTGATATTTTCGGATGATTGTTCAACCCATAGCTTTTATTGCGAACCTTGCCATCCGTGTTGTAGAGAGCGCGGGCCGTGGACTGATCTACCAAATAATGCCAATCTCCATCTAAACTTGCCGTTAGTCGGTGATCGACTCCAACGATCAAGGTCTTCAAGGGCTGCTGCGCCTGCGCTATTCCAAAGTAGAGCAAGCCAAATCACGCAAGCATACGCATCGCGTTGCAACGCCGAATCAACACCTTGGAGAACACCATCCTTCACCTCAGGGTTGCTACATTCTGGATGAATCCACTGCTGCTATGCTTGCTAAAACTCATTGCGTAGTGCGGCTTCTAAGTGTCGTTCATGGTACCAGAGCAAGCAACCTACAATCGACGCGGTGTAACCGCCTGCTGCTGTACTCATAAGCTCTTACTTGTTGTCGAAGCATCGTTGTTTCGAAGGGCCACACCGGAGCCCGGTGGCAACTGTGTCGCTTCAGGAGGTTGACCATGTTCCGTCGTTCCATTGCTTTCCTGTTCTTCGCTACGGGAGTCACAGCGACTCTGCTCTGCGCTCAGAATGTTCCTTTCGCTAGACCGGAAGACGCCGGCTTCTCCTCGGAACGCCTCGCCTACATGGACAAGTTCTACAGCGCTAAGATCGACAAAGGCGAGCTTGCCGGCATGGTAATCCTGGTCTCCCGCCACGGAAAGGTCGTGCACGAGTCGGCGCTCGGTTACGCCGATGTCGAGAAGCACACAAAGCTGGAGAAGGACTCGATCTTTCGGTTCTACTCGATGACCAAGCCCATCACGTCCACGGCACTGATGATGCTGTACGAGGAGGGCCGCTTTCAGTTGGACGACCCGCTTGCAAAATACCTGCCGGAGTTCTCGAGCCTGCGTGTTCTAAAGACGCCCAACTCGCCCTTCAGTGACACCGTGCCCGCTGAGCATCCACCGACCATACACGACATCCTGCGCCACACCGCCGGCTTCTCGCATGGCATCGCCGGCGACGCGTACGACGCAGCATATGTAAAGGCCGGGCTGCTCGATTTAGACATCACGCTCCAGGAGATGATGGCGAAGCTGTCCCGGTTGCCGTTACACTACCAGCCGGCAACAGGATTCTCGTACAGCGTAGGGCCGGATGTCGCGGCACGACTTGTTGAAGTCCTCTCCGGCATGCCATTTGATCAGTTCCTTCAAAAGCGGCTTCTTGTTCCCCTCGGCATGCGCGACACTGGCTTCTGGCTTGACCCCGACGAAGCACAACGTCTGGTGCCGGTCAGCTGGATGAAAAACGGAAAACTCACCCTTCTGGACGAGGCGCACGGTCACCCCAGCGGCGAGTCGCCCCTCCTTCAGCCATGGTCAGTAAACAGCTACACCACGGACCATCGCCGCAAAGGGGGCAGCTATGGCCTGGTAGGTACGACGGAGGACTACTGGCGCTTTGCAGAAATGATGCTCAACGGCGGCGAACTCGACGGAAGACGCTATCTCAGTCCGCAGACTGTGGCTTTCATGACGCAGGATCATCTCGAACCGGCTGGTATTCCAGATCTGCAGAAGGGAATCGGCATGGGGTTGGGGTTCGGTGTCATTCGCAACGAGGCGGGCGCCGAAAGGATGAGCCCGGAGGGAACATGCTTTTGGGCTGGCGCCGCATCAACCTACTTCTGGATCGATCCAAAAGAAGATGTGGCAGTCGTGGTGATGACGCAGCACATGGCCGTTCCCGCGACGGATGCGCTCGGTACCCAACTCCCTGCTCTGGTCTATAGCGCCCTGATGGTGAAATAAAGCTCCGCACCATCAGCAGCAAGTCAGACAACCCTCCCCACTTGAATAGGAAGTGTGCGCTAAGGTCAACCTAAGCCGCACTAGCGTCTGAATCATGTCTCCGCCGTCCCTGCGCCTTGAACTCATCTGCGCAGCTGCGATCACGGTCAGCCGGTAAGGTGCACATAGGTCGAGTACTCGCTGTCTCCAAGGGCAAAGAAAGGAACCAGCTTGCGCGCGCCCGAGGAACTTGTTGCGGTCCATTCAAGGTCACTTCGCTTCGCCCCAAGCAGGTTCTCCCGGGTAAATGTCATGGGGCCCTTGTCGCTGCCTTCGCGTACCGGGAAGAGCACGAGTGGGCCCCACAGCAGAGCGGCCGTTTGCGTATGAACCGTCGCGCCATCGGCCGGCAGAAGCTCCAGCCGCAACGACATCGGCAGCATCAGCTCAACCCGGTCACCGGTACGCCACACGCGCCGCACCGCGGTAAATCCTTTCCAGGCCGCAACCACCTCGGGGCGGTCATTGACTCGAAGACGAGCTCTCCCGGCAGCCCAGGCAGGCACTCGAAGGTGAAGCGTAAACGCAGACGGCCGCGATGCCGTAATCTTCATCCGAACCGTTCCATCCTGCAGGTACGTGCCCTCCTGCTCTAGCGTGATCAAGCTCTCACCGTCTCTCCAACGCAGTTCGGAAGGCTGGTAAAGATTGACCCACACCCCTGAGGGCTCGTGGAAGTACCCGTTGATCCCGTAATCGGCTACCACCTGCGGCAGAGTGCCCGAGCAGCAGGGCCATCGATGTACCGAGTAAACACGTTTGCCCGCATTGTTATAGTCGCAGTTGTAAAAAGACCTCCCGTCCGCCTCAAGCGGCAGCGCACCCATGATTGTGTTCAGCATCACTCTTTCCATGCTGTCTCCGTACCTGCCATCTCTGGTGGCGCGCAGCAGGTACCGTGTCAGCTTCATCTGCATGTAGCTTCCGCAAGGTGTTTCAAATCCGTTGTGGGTCAACGTGAGACTCTTGGCCAGCTCATCGTAGCCCGGCTTGCGCAGCAGTTCGTCCGGCCCCCAACCTCCTGTGGCGAAGCTCTGCTGCTCCAGAAAATCAAACCCCTGCAGCGCTGCCGCAAGATGCATCCCGCTCCCAGCCACGAGGTACGCCTGCATCGCCGAACAAAGCGCGTTGACATGGCTGCACGCGTGCTTGTCGACCAGCGCATTCACTCCGCGTGACAGCGGCTCAAAGAAGCTTTCATCCATCAGGTACGCTTGTGCCATCGCGCGGTACCGCATCCCCGCCCGCATCTGGAACACAAGGTAAAGATTCTCCGGCATCGTGTAGGTTTCATCCCACATCCACGACAGGTCGGCACCCGGCTTCCATTGCACGTCGCGAGGAATGGCTCGCCCTGGCAGGGAAGGCAGTGCCACGTCCGTGATCTTGTCAAGCTGCGCGAAGGCATCCGGGTCGCCGATCAGACGGTGAGCGTCCATCACCCCGCACACCAGCTTGTCGTAGCTGTAACCTGGAAATCGTGTCTTCTCAAAATAGCCGCTCGTAATCGTCTCAACGAGTGCACGATGCAGTCGCATCACCCGTGCCGCGACTGCGGCCTGGCCTCGCGGATCTTCAGATCGTGAACTCGCGTGCAGTCTGCAGAGCGCCGAAGTCCACTGGCCGAAGGTCGATCCAGGGGCCAATCCTGCATCATCATGATGGTAGTTATAGTCCGGCTTCCACTCATACCAGCCTCCAAGGCTGTTTCCGGGAGCCTCCACTCCGCTCATCTCACGAAACGGTTTCAACAGGCTGTCCTCGTCCAGGCTCATCAGTACCTGGCGCACGTTATCCCGCTGCGCCTGCTGGATCGCACCGCGAATGCTCACCTGGCCGTAGCCGAACTCCTCGAGCGGCGGCTCTGGGTCATCTCCGAGCAAAGCCAAAGCCGGCTTTCGCATCAGCATCATCGAGCCGCTTGCGCCGGCGCACTTCATAAACTCACGTCGTGACCGGTCGGTTCTCATCTCTCGCAGGCTCCTCCAGGTGTTCAGCGCGCGAACACAACAGTCGTTGACATGTGTGTAAAGCCACCCGCACCGGCAGTCGCCCCCGGCTTCATCTCAAGCTCGAGATCGCCGTTCGGCAGCATGCGACTGACCGCCCCTTCGCACTCTGCAAGCCGCCAGGGAGTCCGCAGCACAAGTGCTTTGCTGCCTTTGGCAAGCACGTCTGACTCGATCGAAAGCGTTCGTCCGTGCAGGCTGAGGCTCGTCATCTTCAGCCGTGTGCTCGCATCACCCACCTCGAGCAAAGGTCTCTGCTCAATCACTGCTACCCCGCCCGCTAGTTGCAGCCGGCAGTGACTTGTGCCGGAGGGAATCAGCACCGGCAGCGTCGCGTGCTCGTCCTGATCCCATGTGCGGACTTTTGCCGCAATCCTGCGACCTTCACACTCAGCACCGATCAGACTCGCTCCCAGCGGGATCTGCGGCTCGAACATCATTGCTGCGGGAGCACCCTGGTTCTCCATCTCGAGACCCACCGAAGTCATACTCTGCGTAACAACAAGATTAAGCGTCGAATGGCTAAGGCTGACATGTTCGACACTGATCCGGTCCCACTCCGGTGGAAGATGGGGCGCAAACCGTAGGCGCTGATTGGCTCCGTCCACCTCCAGGCCGAGCAAGCCGGAAAGTGTCGCATCCAGAAATCCCGCCGAGGACCAGGTCTGCTCCGGAACTGATTCCGTCTGCTCATGGAAGAAACTGCCTGCCAGAACCTCGTGCATGTGCCCGGGTGTTTCCAGGCGATTCCAGGCCAGCAGGTCTCGCCAGATCGATAGCCCCGTCTCCGGATGGTGCGCCTGCCAGAAGGCTGTTGCCGCCTGCGCAGTCGCCGGTGCTGACACGCTGCCCCGACCGTAAGAGTAAGGGTCGAAGTCAATCGAACTCAGGGCGACCTCACGCATGCCCCAGTCCGTGCGAAAGTCGGAAGATGCCAGTTGACGCAGAAGCGTCTCATTCTGTTGAGCGGAAAAGATGCTCGCGGGGATCAGCAGCACGGGACCTGCTCGCCTGCTGTCAATCGACGCACCTGCCTCGGTGTGGCCGGCTATCCAGAAGTTGCGGGCAGTGTCCCAGTATTTGGTTGTGATCGCCTGTTGCAACAAGGCCGCCTCACTCAGCGCCTCTGCAGCCAGTTCCGGATGACCCGCGACCTTCGCTAAGTTCGCGAAGGCGTGGTGCGCGAAGAGCATGCTGGCGGAGAGCGAGAGATCATCTTCGGGCCGCGCCTGCTCATCACCACCTTCTTTATCCAGCGGAATGTGCGGCAGGTGGTCGGTGCGGCTGATCAGCGAACGGCAGTATCGATACGCTTGCAGAATAGAGTCCCAATGTTCCTGTGCGAAGGCGACGTCACCACTGGCCTCCACATAATGTGCGACGGTCTTGAGATAGTCCGGCGTAATGTCCACGTGCACATACATGTACGGAAGCTTCGACCACTCGATGAACCCGGCGCTTTGCGAAAGTTCATGCCAGATCATGCCCGTCTTTGGCTGCTGATACTTCGCGATGAAGCTAAGCTCCTCCTTCGCCCGCGCGTACTCGCCTGCCGAGATCAGGGCATTGCTGGCGATCAACCCATCTCCAGCGAAGAACCATGCGTACTGCGGGCGCCGAGCGTCCCGAGACGGACCGTACCCAGCCACAAGGCCGCAGCCCAGCAGCGGATTGCACACCCATGCCTGGTCGAGCGCGGCTTCAGACCACGCGATCGCATCGTTCACCTCGGCATCCGGAGTCTCCACATGCACGGCCTTGCTCGCCACGTCGGCATAGTGCTGCCTGGCTTCGTCAACCAACCTTGCCTGATTCATCACCAACCCCTGCAGCGCAGATGCGGGTGCCGCCGAGTTCGCCTCGTTGAGAACAACGTACACCGATGCGGATCCCATCCACTTCGTGCTAGCCTGCTTCGTCCCAGCCTGCGGGCGCACCACGAACGATAACGTGGTCTGCTGACGGACACTGCTGTTCACCGTGTCGTCATGAGAAATCGTGTCCGGAGATGCAATGGCCGCGCTGAACCCGTGCTCCGGTTCCGTGACCAGGTAGCCCGCCATCTCCTTCTTCCATTGCGCGTATTGACCACCCACCGCACCGGGCCACATCAGGTTCATCACAGGCTGGAACTGCACCACCACATCCACTTGCCTTGCGCCTTCCACCTCATAGGTCATCATGGCGCCCGGCTGATCCAGTGGAACAAGGATCGTCTCGCTCACCAGGAAATCCGGCCCAATGTACGTGCGTGTCGTAGATTCTGGACGGCAGTCCACACGCCGAAGCAGGGCAACGGAGTCCGTCGTTGTTGCGGATCCAACAGGCCGGAAGCCAACCTTGTAGCCGGAGAGGATCTGAAAGGGATAGCCCCAGATCTCGAGGCCCTGGCTCGCGTATCCCATCACCACGGAGCGTCGGCCATGAACTCCAAGGAAGCGTCCGCCGCTTGTATAGCTCATGGCGGCGGCAGTCTCATCCGGAATCGTGTATTCGGTAGCTGGTTGGGCTCCGGCGATAGATCCACCTGGCCCAAGCAGCAGGCACACGACCAGCAGATGGAACCAGCCTGCGACTTGAACCCTCGTTTGGGGAGACCGGTCCCGCATAGCCCTCAGCACCTTGACACTATAGTCCAGGGGCAGCGTGGCCTGGCAACTCAATGATGATGCAGCAGCACCAGCTTGGCGTTGATGCCCACGCCTTTGCTGACCCCGATCTGCAGCACGGCTTCGAACGGCCGTATCTCCCCGTTTGAAGTTCCGGCCTGCTGCGCCAGTTGAGCGATATTCTCAAGCCGGCACAAAAACTCCATCGCGGTCTGCGTTCCGATGGTGGTCAGACCGCTGACGACCAGGATATGGGTTCTGGTCTCAAGCCCCGGCACCAGCGCAATGATCGCCGTCTCCTGCGTCTTGTCGTTCGTTGGGAAGCTCGCCGGCTCCCCCGGCAGCGGATGGCGATTCACAATGGAGCCATGCTCTGCCGGATCGATCGCGATGGCGAACTGCGAGAGTGCGGGAAGATCTTCCAGTGCCGGGTTCTGGCTCGGAGCACCGACGAAGATCAGGTTGCTGGACCGCGCTTCGTCCCACGTCACGAGCCGGCTTCGCTTCAGGATAAAGTCCGCCTCGTGCGCGTCAAACATGCGTGTCAGTTGCCGGATCGCCCCTACTTCTCCGGTCCCGGTGTAGGTGTCGTCGTCCAGGTCATGTGGGGCCGAGATGGTCGCCGGCCCAACCAGTTTGAGGCCAGTCGACGGAGTGCCATTGAACAGCGGATTGCTGTAAATAACCAGCGTAGGCGGTGTCTTCGCGAAGAACGTCGACCACAACAGGTCTGGCTTCCGAGCCTCCACCGTCGACCACCGTCGATACGACCAAGCGCCCAGTATCCCTCCAAGGACCAGTCCGGCGAGCAGCATCACGTAGCTGAGAACAGCCGGATACCTTCGTTTCGGTGCCGCCTCAATATCTGGAACTGGAACGGGAGCACTTGCCGCCGCGCGCTCACCAGAGTCCCGTCCCGCCGGCAGCGGCGCCTCCTGCGGAAAGGAGGCTTCAGGTGCATCCAGCGCAGATGCCGTCCGATCCCGAAACACCGGCACGTAGTGGCCTTTAGGTATCTCGATGACCAGGGGCTCGCGCTTACCCTCCTCTGTCGAAAAGTAGGTGTTCAGCTTCATGCGCAGCAGCCGCGCCTGCGACCTGACGATGCTGTCTTCACCCGAGTTGTAACCCGCAGGCCGGGAGAAGACTCGCGTCCCGATCTGCTGCTCGGTCGCCTCCTCCGGCTGCCCACGAAGACTGCAATCGGCGACATACAGGAAAAAGGCGCGGAGCTTCGGGGCAGAACTGAAGGGTTGACTACCCGCTACACGCTCGACCACGGCGCGACATTCTTCCAACTCAACAACATCCATAAACTCTCTCAAATGAACATCATCCGTGATCGAGAACGGGTGAAATTGACGTGTTCCCCGATCATACTTCACCGTGAAACACGATGACAACCTCACCCCGGCCAGTCATAGTGGCACTCGCGTACGGAAATGTTGAAGCGCTTTGGAGGCAGTATGAAGTCACTACACGCAAAAGCACTTGGCAGACTCGCGTTAGCAGTAGGAGCCTTCCTCTTCATGGGGAACGCCCCGCTCTCGGCCCAGGCTGTATATGGATCACTCTACGGAACCGTCAGCGATGCCTCAGGAGCCTTGATCCCCGGGGCCACCGTCACCATCACCGACGTGCAGAAGGGAACGGTTCAAACAGCGACTACCAATGGTTCAGGCGCCTGGACCATTGAGCATCTGATCCCCGACACCTACACCGTCAAAGTTGAGGCTCCGTCCTTCTCCAGCACGCAGACGAATCCAGTAGAGATCCACGCCGACGCCGCGCAGAAGGTCGACGTCACCCTCGCGGTCACCGGCTCCTCGCAGACCGTGGATGTGACCACCGACACGCCCAGCCTCAAGACTGACCGTGCCGATGTGTCCGAGATCCTCGATGAGCGCACCGTCTCAACCCTGCCGAACCTGAACCGCAACTTCACCAGCTTCCTGCTGCTCACCCCAGGCGTGCAACACTCCAGCTTCAACATCGCCGGGCCGGAAAATCCACAGGGTGGTCTTGCCCTGAATACCAATGGCTCGAACTACGGCGAGCAGGGCTTCCTCCTCGATGGCACCGACAACCGCGACCCTGTGCTCGGCATCATTGTGCTTAACCCGACATTGGACTCCATCAGCGAGACCAAAGTCACGACCCAGAATTATGACGCCGAACTCGGCGGGGCGGCGGGCGGCATCGTCAGCGTCACCACCAAGTCCGGTGGCAACTCCATCCATGGCGACGCTTTCCTGTTCAGGCACTCCGACGCCCAGTATGCGAGGAACCCGTTCACCCAGTTCACCCCCGACCCCATCACCCGGCGCTTGATCCCCAGCGAGCTCTATAACCAGTTCGGCGGCTCCGTCAGCGGCCCCATCCGCAGAGACAGGTCGTTCTTCTTCCTCGACTACCAGGGTCTGCGCAACCGCGTCGGCAACAGCTTCTTCCAGAACATCCCTACCGCAACCGTGCAGAACACCTGCGTCAAGGGCGATGGCTCCGGCATCTGCAACCTGACCGAGTACGCCGGCGGCCTGCCCTTATACAACCCCGTCACCAAGCTGCCCTACGCCACCCCCACCGGGACGATCCCGTTCTCCGCGGTCAGCAGCCAGGCCAAGGCTCTGCTCTCCTTGTTGCCTTACCCCAACGTGGCCAGCGCCGGGATCACCAACAACTATGCCGCCTCCGGCAACGGAATATTGAACAGCGACCAGGCCGACATGCGGCTCGACCAGCAGTTCGGAGAAAAGATCCACGCCTTCGGCCGCTACGACTACGCTCTGTTCCGTCTTCTCGGTGTACCTGCCTTCGGGCCCGCCGGCGGCAACGGCTTCGGACTCGGCAACACCACGGGCAACACGGTGACGCAGAATCAGAGCGCGACCATCGGAGCTGATTACGCGCTCAAGCCCACCTTGTTGACCGACTTCCGCTTCGGCTTCTTGAGCTATCACGTCTCGGAGAACAAGTACGCAGGTTTGACCACCGCGGCTGCGCTCGGCATCGTGACCCCCACGCCGCCAAACACGGTCAATCCCACGGACACCCTCACCTTGCCCAGCTTCAACTTCGCCAACACCGAGAGCAATCTGGGCAGCCAAAGCTGCAACTGCCCTCTGACGGAGAGTGAACAGGTCTTCCAAATCACCAACAACTGGACCAAGAACATCGGCAACCACGCCATCAAATTTGGCGCTGACCTGCGCTACGCCAAGAACGTGCGCAACGCCAGCGACAACAACCGCGCCGGGCTGTTCACCTTCGCCAATGTCACCACCGCCTCGGCGACCGGCGTTGGTGGCAGCGATCTTGCTTCGTTCCTGCTTGGCGACGCGGCGGAGTTCCAGCGCTTCGACGTCTACATCAACGATCAGTACAACTATCAAAAACGTCTCGCCTTCTATGCGCAGGACACCTGGCGGATCACTCCCCGGCTCACTATGAACTATGGCGTGCGCTGGGATCTGATCTATCCGGAGACCGTCAACGGTGCCGGCCATGGAGGGTTCGCCTCCATCGCTTCGGGCGGAATCCGCGTCGCGGGCGTCGACGGAATCGGAACCAACGGCGGCGAGAATATGGACTATAAGAACATCGCTCCGCGCTTCGGCATTGCCTACCAGGTCACACCCTCCACCGTCCTGCGCGCCGGCGGCGGCCAGACGTATGACACCGTCGGCTACTTCGGCACTCTCTTCGGCAGCGCGCTCTCGCACAACCTGCCCGTGCAGGCGAACGAGAACATTGGCAACACCAACAGCGCCGCTCCGAACTCCTTCGCAACCACCTTGGCCGCGCCCCCGGCGGTCGCGCCTCGTCCCACCATCCCTGCGAACGGCATCATCCCCTTCTCGGATAACATCGGCGAAAGTGTTCGTCCGCAGACCATCACTCTGCCGCGGGTGGACCAGTTCAACGTCGCCGTGCAGCAGCAGTTCGGCGCCGCCACCAGCTTCGAGGTTGCGTACGTCGGCAACATCGGCGAGCGTGTCTACCCCGGCGAGACCTTCGGCGAGGACTTGAACCAGTATCCGCTTCCTCGCACACCCGCGGACATCGCGGCCGGAACCTCCGTACGCAGACCGTACTACAACTTCTTCCACAGCACGTACAACGGAGTTCCCACCGTCTGCTGTTCCAACAGCATCGGCAACCTGGCCCCGAACGGGCGTGCGACCTACAACGCTCTCCAGACCAAGCTCGACAAACGCTTCTCCAAAGGACTCTCGTTCAACGCCAACTACACCTGGTCCAAGGCCACTAACTTCGGCAGTGATGCAGCCTTCGCACTCCCTGCTCAGAAGCACGTCAGCTACGGACGCAATGACACCAACCGCGCGCAAATCTTTGTGCTGAGCAGCGTCTACACCCTTCCGTTCGGAAAGGGGCGGCAGTTCCTCGGCAATGCAAACCGCGTGGTTGACAGTCTCATCGGCGGCTTCACCATCGCTGGCCAGACCACCTGGGAGAGCGGCAGACCCTTCACGCCGACCTACCAGGAGTGTGGCTCGGACCAGGACGTCGATACCAACTATGGCAACACCGGAGCCACCAGCGACTGCCGTCCCAACGGCAACGCAAGTGCCTTTCCCACCCGCGCCGGGGCTCTGAACCCGATCACGCACGCCCGGTCCTACTTCACTCCCGTCGCCGCCTTGACAGCCAACGGCGCCGCCTCCGGTCCCTTCAGCCGGCCGGCCTTCGGCACCTTTGGCAACATCGGGCGCAACACCCTCGTAGGTCCGCGTGACTACTACGCTGACCTCTCCCTCATCAAGGCCATTCCGCTGGCCGAGCGGGTCCACGGTGAGTTCCAGGTGCAGGCCTTCAACATCTTCAATCACCCGGAACTCGACATCCCTACCTCGAACAACTCACATTGCATCGACTGCACCGTCGCTCAGGGCGCAGGGCTGATCACCAGCCTGGAAGGGAACAGCACCATGCGCCGGCTTCAATTTGCAGCTAGAGTTACCTTCTAGCGGAAGGTGATCCTGTAACCGGCCGGGCTGCCGAAGGGCAGCCCGGCCTCAGGTCCGCCTAGCTCACTGGAAAGCCTGGAGAACTCGTGCGTACCCTTGCGTCGGTCTTCACCTGCGTCTTGCTCGGCCTTTCGAGTGCCGCCTCGTTGCCTGCACAAGCTCTCTTCGCCCCGGTTCCCGCCTTTGCGCTCAACAGCAATCCGCTCGTCATCGAGCGCTCAGCAAGACCGAACCAGCCGTTCTCCGTCGTCGGCGAGCGCGGCGCAATCCTCGGTCAACAGGATGGCACCTTCGAACTCTGGTCGCTGCCCGTAAAGGTCCTGCGCGATGTTCATCTCACCGCGCAGTTGCAGGACTACGGTGCAGTCATCAACCTGAACGACTATGCGTCCAGTATGGAGGTGCGGCCCGACCACACGACCATCGTCTATTCCCACGCGGCCATCACCGTGCGCCAGCATATGTTTCTGCCGCGCAATGGATCGCCCGGCGTGGGTGCCGCGATCGTTCTCTTCGAAATCCACGCCACCCGTGCCGCGGACGTGACGCTGTCCTTTACCCCCAGCATGGAGCGTGAATGGCCCGCGCCCAACCATGGCCGGCCTGGCGGCAGCTGGGTCGCCCGCGGAAGCGGAGGAGCGTACTCGCTCGAAACCGACGACCCCAGCATGTTCGGGATGGTGGCCATGCCCAAAGCCACTCCCGGCCCACTCCGCCCCTATCAGGAACGCCCCAAGTCCGAACCGCTCGAGTTTCACCTCTCCTACCATCCCGGGCAGGATGACTACGTCTTCTATCCTCTTCTCACAGCCGTATCCGATGGCAAGCATTCCGGCGCGTCCGCCCGCACCGACCTGCTCGACCAGTTGCTTCAACAAGCCGGACGCATCGCTGAGCTCTACCAGCAAACCGCGGACTTCTACAACCACTTCTTTGACACGCGACTCACCATCACCACACCCGACCAGCGATTCAATGAGGCGCTGCGCTGGGCGGAGATCTCCATCCAGCAATCCCGCGTCACCACCGCCCACGGCGCCGGCCTTGCCGGTGGATGGTTCACCTCCGGCGACTCCGCGCGACCCGGCTTCGGCTGGTTCTTCGGACGCGATACCCTCTGGACCCTGTACGCCGTCAACAGCTACGGCGACTTCGCTCTCAGCCGCGACGCAATGAACTTCCTTCTCGCACACCAGCGGGCCGACGGCAAGATGATGCACGAGTACTCGCAGACAGCAGCCGAGGTGGATTGGGAGCATCTTCCGTATCTCTACGCCGCCGCCGACTCCACGCCCCTTTTCATCATGGAGATGGAGGATTACGTTCGTGCCAGCGGCGACCTGGCCTACCTCCGCGAGCATTGGGACGCCGTCAAGCGCGCGTATGCCTTTACCAGAAGTCACACCACCAACGGCGTCTATGACAACACGCAGGGAACCGGGTGGGTCGAGGAATGGCTGCCCACCATGCCGCACCAGGAGCTCTACCTGGCAGCACTCGACCAGCAGTCCGCCCAGAGTATCTCCAGGCTCGCGCACCTGCTTCAGGACGAGCCTCTCAGTGCTTCCGCTGCCAGAACCTCCGCTGAGATCGCCGGAAAACTCGAGGACTATCGCACATCCGACGGGACATACGCCTTCAGCCGCCGTGCTGACGGCTCGTATGAAAACGTGCTCTCTATCTTTCCTTCTGTTGCTTGGTGGTCGGGGCGCCTCTGGTTGCCACACGCAGACGCAACCTTTCAGGCCTGGGCCAGCACTCGTTTCGCCACCGACTGGGGACCCCGGTCGGTCGCTACCGACGCCGCGATCTACGATCCCGTGAGCTATCACCACGGATCTGTATGGCCGCTCTACACAGGATGGCTCGCCATGGCGGACTATCGGAGCGGAAGACCGCTGCAGGGGTTTGCCAACCTGTTTGTCGACGCGCAACTGACCTGGCTCCAGGATCCCGGTGCCATCACCGAGGTCCTCTCCGGCGAGTTTTTTGAACCTCTCGGCCGCAGTTCATCGCACCAGCTTTGGTCTTCGGCCATGCTTCTCTCCCCCACAATCCGCGGCCTCGCCGGCATCGAGAGCGACGCACTCAATCACACCCTCACCATCAATCCGCAACTACCTGCGGACTGGAATGAAGCGTCATTGGAGCACGTCGCTATAGGCGATCGGATGTTCGACGTCCACATGAAAAGAGTAGGTCGGCGACTCGATATTGATGTCTCGTCGGAGAGTCCAGGTGTCTTGTGTCTAACCCAACATGCTGGCGCGGAGCCCTGTGAGTCGAAGCCGCAGGCCCACCACCAGACATTCATTGACTTGCCCAGTGTCGAAGTCAGCGTGAAGCATCAATCGCCTGTGGAAGGTGACCGGACCTCGTCGCTCAAGGTTGTGGATCAACAACGAGGAGACCACGAGCTGAACCTTGTGCTCGAAGCTCCCGCCGGCACGGTCCAGCATCTTACCGTCCGCAGGAACGATCCTGCCGCGCGAGTACAGGCTACAGGTGCCTTGCTGCAAGGCGACGACCTCACCGTCACCTTCGATCAAGCGCCCGAGGGCGAGTACAAGAGAACAGGCGTATCGCTGCATTGGTAGCCGGAACCGGATACAGCTCTGGTCCGCAAAGGCTGTCTTGGGCTTCTGGTGGGCACGGCAGGAAAAGCTAAAGTAGCCCCCGCAAGGGCGGACTCTTGATGTGGACCTTGGCCCTAACCTCTCGGTCGCCGGCTCACTGCAGACGATGCTATGGCTGCTCGCGCTTCATAAAGACTCGCGCGGAAGCGAAGAAGGAGAGAAGCTGGACGTGAGCTTCTGCAACTTCTTGAAGGTGGGTGCAGTCGCAATCACTGTGGCGCTCTTTGCCGTGCTCGGCGGAGCGACCCTGATGAACGTGCTCGTCTGACAACCCCAAGTCCGTTCAGAGTGGAACGACCCGGTAGCGGCTGAGTCGCCCGGAAAGAGGCGCCCCTATGCATATACGGCTTTCGCTCGATCGGCTACTTCAAAGCTGCAAAGAAACCCAAAAAGCTTGTTGCAGACTATGAGCTTGTAAGTCAGACCCCGCCTGCACAAAATGCGCGTGAGCCCCCGTGACATGCCTTCAGCCTCGAAGGCCCGGCACATCCTCCCGCTCCAGCCTCCCCAGCATCTCCCTCCACGCCCGTCCCCGATGGCTGAACCCCTGCCGCTCCTCCATACCCAGCTCCGCCATCGTCCTGCCCTCATCCGGCAGCAAAAACAGCGGATCATACCCGAACCCGCTCGTCCCTCGCGGCACCGCCAGGATCTCTCCCTCCACCGACCCCTCCGCCGTCGCCAGCACCTCGCCATCCCGCGCCAGCGCCAGCACGCACCGGTATCTCGCCCCCCGCTGCGCCTCCCGTGTAGCCGCCAGCGCATCCAGCAGGCAAAGATTGTTCCGCTGATCTACCGGCAGCGGCCGGTTGGTCCTGAAACCGCGATCCTCCGCGAACCGCGCGCTTCTCACCCCCGGCGCCCCGCCCAGCGCATCCACCTCCAGCCCCGAGTCGTCCGCCAGCACCAGCACTCCCGTCGCCGCCCGCGAGTAGGCCTCCGCCTTCACCCGCGCATTGCCCTCAAACGTCGCCTCATCCTCCGCCGGCGCCGCCATCCCCTCCAGCCCCGGCAGCGGCACAACCTCCACCCCATCCCCCGCCGCCAGCGCAAAATCCCGCAGCTTGCCCGCGTTCGTCGTAGCAATATAGACAGTCACCCCTCCAGCCTACTCCGCGCCTGCAGGGAAAGTGCCCTCCGCACTACCCTTCAACTCCTCTGAAATGAGATATTTGCCGGTTGCAGCCGTGTATACAACAGCTAAGTCTACTGTTTTCAAATATTTGACTCAAAACATGGGAGAGGGGGGGAGTCACCTCCCAAGCCGCACCCGCACAAACGCCACCGCCCCGTACGGCACGCGTCCATACGCCGCCGCTAGCGCATCCGGCGCCCTGTAAGCCGTGAACTGCGCCCCTAGCGCCCAGTGCGCATCCCGCCCCAGCTTGAAATCGCGGTCATATCCCAGTGTGTAAGCCTGCACATGCCCGACCACCGTCTCGACCGGCTCCCGCAGCAGCTCGCTCGTCCGCGCTGCCACCTCGATCCGTGTAAACACCGCGTTCTGCCCGGAGGTCCGCAGTGACTCCACCAGATACGAGTCCTCCACCGCACCCGTCGCCAGCGACTTCGTCTGCCCCCAGAGCGCCGTCGTCGCCCAGCTCCCCGTCGCCGCACTCGCCATGTCCATCCCTGGCATTGAAGCCCGGTCATGCCGAACGCCCGTCTCCCGCGTATACATCACCGAAGCCGTCTGCCGCCTCTGGTCCACTCCCGGCTCCAGCGCCTCCGGGCTCGCCAGGTGCCCAATCGAGTACTGCGCCGCCCAGTCCTTCCCCGGCACCACCGTCACCCGTGTCGCGTAGCTGTCCGGCGTCACCCCGTTCGGCGACGGCTGCAGATGCCATCGCGCCTCATCCGGCTCCGCGCCATGGAACCCCGAAACCTCCACCCTCACCGGCCCCTCCGTCACCCCTGCCGTCACCACGTTGAACGCGATATGCGTTGAGTCCTCCTGGTGATGCCCCAGTGCCGCCAGCGGGTCCTCGCTTGCCGAAAACCGGTGCGGATACGCCGTCGGCCCCAGCGCCGGATCGCCCACCGGAGCCGCATACACGCTCAGCAGAGTCTTCTCGCCCAGCCGCACATCGTAGAGCGCCGCCAGCTCCATCACAAAATCATGCGGATGCTGCCCATCCACAATCGCCTTCCCGCCCGCCGTCTCCCCCTGCTGAAACAGCTCCGGATAGTATCCCCCGCTGATCGTCGCCGGCTCCAGCGACAGCATCGCCCGCACCGTCAACTGCCCCGGCCCCCAATCCCGCTGCGCCATCGGCATCACCCAGTTGGTCGAGAAGAGCTTGTCCCCACCCCGGTCCGACCCCGCCTGCTGCTGCGTGCCGGCCACAAACGCCACGCCATGCAGCATCAGCCGCCATCCCCCGAGCTCCGTAATCAGCATGTGCATCGGCGTCGCCGGCGGCTCAATCGACGTGCCCGACGATGCATGCTGCAGCTCTGCATCCATCAGCCCCGCTGCCTGCGTCATCGTCCCGCCCCGCTGCATCTCCATGCCCGGCATCCGCCCCGCCGGCATCTTCATCCCCGCCATCGGCGCTCCCTGCTGCGCCCACGCCGACGCCCCGCACAACACCACTGCAAAACACAAAACCCTCGTCCCAGGCATGGAATCCCCATCAATCGTCGTCGAGCCATCCAGATCGTCGTCGAGCTATCCGGACCAAAGGCGCAGCCATGCGCCATCCGCAATACAGGCATCGGGGATCCGGATCAGATTCTTAGAATGGTGTGAAGCAGCGGCGGAGACACCTGCGGCTCGCCCCTGGGAACATCGGCCGCATCCACCCGCGCCGGCGTCCCCGCCCACACCAGGTCCTGCACCGTCACCACCACGGCTAGCGAGGCCGTCTGGATCTGCTCCGCCGGCTGCGTCGTCACCTGGCAGCACAACCCCGCCGGCCCGGAGAGAGTCGCCCCGCCATCGCAGCAGCCCGCGCCACCCATGCCCGCCATCGCCGCATGTCCGGCCATTCCAGCCCCAACCATGGGGCAGGGCACTGCCAGCATCAAAAGAGCCGTGAGGCAAACAACCGCCGCCAGCCTGCGCCACCCGCAGCCTCCGCGTCCCGTGTTCGCCTCAAACGCCATCCATCCACTATAAATCGCCACCACGAATCAGGAGACCCCGCATGGCTTCCATGAAAGCCCACACCGAGTACCTTACCTTCAACACCGCCGAGCGCTTCCAGATGGTCCACATCACCCCGCAGGTCGAAGAGATCGTCCGCCGCAGCGGCATCGTCGACGGTCTCTGCTTTGTCTCACCCATGCACATCACCGCCGCCATTTACGTCAACGACAACGAGGGCGGCCTCATCGAAGACATCTCCACCTGGCTCGAGAAGCTCGCCCCATCCTGGCCCGGCTACAAGCATCACCGCACCGGCGAGGACAACGCCGACGCCCACCTCAAAGCTCTCCTCCTGCACCACGAAACCACCCTGCCCGTCACCCGCGGCCGTCTCGACCTCGGCACCTGGCAGCGCATCTTCTATGCCGAGTTCGACGGCCAGCGCGCCAAGCGCGTCATCGTGAAGCTGCTTGGAGTCGAGGCTTAGTCGCAGCCGGCGGCTTCATCCCCGCCGCATCCCTTGGCCCCACGTCCAGCAGCACGATATCCACGCGCCGGTTCTGCGCCCGCCCCTCCTCGGTCGCATTATCTGCAATCGGCTGGAACTCCGCATACCCCGCCGCCGACACCCGCGCCGCGTCCACTGCGCTCTGCGCAATCAGCATGCGCGTAATCGTCGCCGCGCGCGCCGTCGAAAGCTCCCAGTTCGTCGCAAACTGCGCCGTGTGAATCGGCACGTCATCCGTGTGCCCTTCCACGCGCATCCTCTGCCGCGGCAGCGCAGCCATCACCCGCTTCAACACCGCCGCCGTCTCCTCCCGCACCTCCGCCGAGCCCGACGCGAAGAACCCGCCCTCGCGCAGACTCACCACCAGCCCATCGCCGCTGGCCCGCACCGTGATCGCGCCCGCCTCGGTCTTGCGCTCGTTCACCTGCCTCTCGATCACCTCGCGCAGCCTCTCCGTCACCCTCTGCCCCGTCCCATCCACCGGGTTCTCCAGCGGCACCGGCAGCGCCAGCGGCGAAGCCGTCGCCACATCCACCGATCCCGGCTCGTCCGAGATCGGTGGCGTCTTCGAGTGCGGATCAAAGATCCCGTTATAGCGGAACGCTGACTGCATCGCGTGCGCCAGCATGATCTCCTTGCGCTTGTCCGACTGCCCCGACGCGAACAGCACCACGAAGAACGCAAACAGCAGCGTGATGAAGTCCGCATACGAGACCAGCCAGCGCTCGTGGTTCACATGCTCCGGATGTTTCTTCTTGCTCATGCCGTCGCCTCGGCAGCCGCGTTGGCTTCCGCCTTACCCCCGGCCTTCGCGGGCTCCGCATGCCCGCTCTCAAACAGGAACGTCCGCAGCTTCGTCTCGATCATCCGCGGGTTCATCCCGTCCACGATCGAGAGCACGCCCTCCAGCATCATCTCCTTGATCATCGTCTCCTCGCGGTGGCGGAACTTCAGCTTGCCCGCTGCCGGCAGGCAGATCAGGTTCGCCACGCCCACCCCGTAGATCGTCGCCACGAACGCCGTCGCAATCCCGCGGCCCACCTCGTCGATGTTGTCCAGGTTCTTCATCACCTGGATCAGCCCCAGCACCGCGCCGATGATCCCCACCGTCGGCGAGTAGCCGCCCGCCGCCTCGAACACCGCCGGGATCTTCTCTTCAATCTCCGACTTGTTCTCCAGCTCCAGCTCCATGATCTTGCGCACCTCGCTCGACTCCGTGCCATCCACCGCCAGCCCCAGCGCCTGCTTCAGAAACGGATCGCTGATGCTCTCCAGGTCCGCGTCCAGCGAAACAATGCCCGACTTCCGCGCCTTGTTCGCGAAGCCCACAATCTGCTGCAGGATCGCCTCGCCATCCGCACCCTTGTGCAGAAACACCTTCATCAGCGCCTTCAACGCCGCAATGAAGATGTTCAGCGGAAACTGCAGCATCACCGCGCCCGCCGTGCCCCCAACCACGATCAGCGCCGCCGTCGGTTTGATGATCTGCCCGATGTTGCCGCCCTCGATCATCATGCCGGCCAGGATGCCGATCAACGCCAGTGCCAGTCCACCAATACTTGCAATATCCATCGCCCAGACTCCCCTATTCTGTTGCTACAAACTTCTGCGCGCTCTTCGCCCCGAGCGCCGCCGCCGCATCCGGCCACGCCATCCGCAGCACGCTTCCGCGATACCGCTGCATCCGCTCCACTACTTCTTCCGGAGACTCGCGCACCATCAGCTTCTCTCCTGTCACCAGCGACAGCGTCGTGTCCGGCGTCGCCTCCACAAACTTCACCAGGTCGCAGTTCACCATCAGCGGGTGTCCGTTCAAACGCGTCAGCTCCATCATTGCCGTCGTCGCTCCTCCTTCGCTTCATCGGCCAGCAGCCCCCGCAACTCTACGCCGGCCTCTACGCACGCCTCTACGCCGGCTCCCGGCTTGCACAATTCCTAAAGTCCGTAACAACCTCGCCGATGCAGTCAGTGAACGCGCAGCCTTCCGCAAGCAGAAGGGGCGAAGCCGGCAGCCATCGGGCTCCAGGCCAATCGTCATACACCCCGCACCCGGGACGGGCCGCGCGGCAAACGAAAATCGTCAACATAAGGAGCGGATCAAATGTCCTTGGGTCTCTTGAACAACATCGCCAGCATCTACGCGCAGAACAACCTCAACCAGACACAGAACAGCCTGCAGAACACCCTGGAGCAGCTCTCCTCAGGCTCCCGCATCAACTCCGGCGCCGACGATGCCGCCGGCCTCGCCGTAGCCAACGGCCTCCAGGCCAACGTCTCCGCCCTCAGCCAGTCCGCGCAAAACGTCGACTCCGGCATCGGTCTCCTGCAGACCGCCGACGGCGCTCTCTCCCAGGTCACCAACCTGCTCAACCGCGCCGTCACCCTCGCCACCGAGGCCAGCAACGGCACTCTCAACCCCGGCCAGGTCAGCTCCGCCAATCAGGAATACCAGAACATCCTCTCCGAGATCGGCGACATCGGCTCCACCACCAACTACAACGGCAATACCGTCTTCTCCGCCACCGCCAAAACCGTCTTCGTCAGCGATGGCACAAGCTCCGGCGCCAACTCCTACAACGAGGTCATCGGCGCGCTCTCCGCTGGCAGCGTCGGCATCTCCACACCCAGCGCCGGCGTCACCACTGCCCTCGCCACGCCCACCGCCAGCACGCCTTCGGCCTCCGTCGCGGCCGTGGCCAAATTCGCCGCACCCGCCGCCGGCAGCACCATCGGCGGCACCATCAGCGTCAACTACGCCGCCGCCGGCGCCAACTCCTACACCATCACCGCCGGCAGCACTGTCGCCCAGGCCGTCACGCAGTTGAACACCGCCTTCACCGCCGGTAGCGTCGGCATCACCGCCAGCGTAGGCACCGGCGCCGACGCCGGCAAGCTCATCCTCACAGGCGCCACCGGAGCCTCCAACACCATCGACCTCACCGGCTCCGCGCTCACCCAGACCACCGCTCCCGGCACCACCAACGGCCCCGGCATCGACTTCGCCTCCGGCGCCTCCACCGATATTTCCTCGCTCACCGCGGCCACCGCCGAAACCGTCCTCACCAATGTCACCGCAGCCATCGGCGACGTGGCGTACCAGCGCGGAATCCTCGGAGCGAACATCAACCAGTTGACCGCGGCGTCCAACGTGGCGTCCTCCGAATCAGTCAACTTGACGTCGGCGGAGAGCAACATCACCTCCACCAACTACGGTCAGGCTGCCAGCGACCTGGCCAAGTACCAGGTCCTCAGCCAGACCGGCATCAGCGCACTGGCCCAGGCCAACAGCGTCCAGCAGGAGGTGCTGAAGCTGGTCCAGTAATCGCCAACCTTCAACCCTTGGGCCCTTAGGGTTCATTCCCTGGCGGCAGACTCGGCACCAGCGAGTCTGCCTTCTTTTTCCCCAGACCCCCACAACCCCTTCATCCACCACAACCCCTGTCATCCTGAGCGAAGGCAAAGCCGCAGTCGAAGGACCTGCATCTCGCCTCCCCAACACAACTCTCGTCTCGACCACAACTCTCGTCATCCTGAGCGAAGGCAAGCCGCAGTCGAAGGACCCCGAGGTCCTTCGCAGCGCCTAACATTCAATCCATTTCCACCACCAACTCCGAGCCCCAGCAACCCGTGCGCAAGCCAAACCAGAGCCGTCGCCTTTGCCTGAAGGTACCCCAAGGCTTCGGCCTTGGGTCTCTCAAGACCCCACACAGAGCGGGCTTCAGCCGCTGCGGTATGCCTTCGCCCACCCACCCGTATCCTGAAGCCCCCTAAGCCCCCCCAAACCCTCTCCCAGAATCCTCTAATCCACTCCCCAAAACTTCGGCCCTCAACCTGCACCACACCACCACCAGGAGAGACCCCCATGGGCACCGTCGGCCTGAGCTTCGGATCGGCAACCAGCGGCACCGGCTTCGACGTCGCCTCCACCGTCAGCTCCATTCTCGCCGTCTCTTCCGCCATTGAAACTCCCTGGAAGACCCAACTCACCGCCCTGCAGGCGCAGGACACCGCCCTCACCTCCATCGGTTCCAATCTCTCCACGCTCTCCACCGCCGTCAGCTCCCTCACCAGCTTCGACGGCGTCCTCGCCTCCAAACAAGGCTCGAGCTCCGACCCCGATGTCCTCACCCTCACTGCCGCCGGCTCCTCCGCCGTCGCCGGCAGTCACACCGTTGTCGTCACCTCGCTCGCCCAAACTTCCTCGCAGTATTCCGGCAGCATCGCCCACGCGACCGACACCCTCAGCGGCAGTCTCTCCATACAGGTCGGTACCGCCGCCGCTCAAACCCTCACCCTGGGCTCCTCCACCAACACTCTCTCCTCGCTCGCCGCCGCCATCAACGCGGGCTCCTACGGCGTCTCCGCCTCCGTCGTCACCGACACCACCGGCTCGCGCCTCTCGCTCGTCAGCCAGACCTCCGGCGCCGCCGGGGCCATCACCCTCACACCCTCGCTCACCGACGCCTCTACCTCCACCGCAGTCGGCTTCAGCGTCGGCCAGTCCGCCGCCGACGCCCAGTTCACCGTCGACGGCCTGCCCACCACCAGCGCCTCCAACACCGTCACCGGCGCCATCCCCGGCGTCACCTTCCAGCTCCTCTCCGCCTCGCCCTCCACCCAGCTCCAGGTTCAAATCACCAACGACAACTCCTCCGTCGAGACCGCCGTTCAGTCTCTCGTCACGGCCTACAACTCGGTCGTCACCTCCATCAAAACCCAGGAAGGCAACAACGCCAGCGGCGCCGCTGAACCGCTTTACGGTAGTCCCACCCTGGCCCTCATCCAGAGCCAGCTCTCCTCCTCGCTGCTCGGCGGCGCACCCAGCGGCTCCATCAACAACATCGCTCAGCTCGGCCTCATGCTCGGCGACGACGGCACCCTCTCGCTCAACGTCGGCACTCTCGACAGCACCCTCAACTCCAGCTTCTCCGACGTCACCGGCTACCTGCAGAATTCCGGCAGTTTCGGCCAGAACCTCTCCACCGCCCTCGACTCGCTCGGCTCCTCCACCCCGCAGGGAGCCATCACACTCGCTCTCGCGCAGGACTCCACTGAGGAGACCGGCCTCAACGCCGACGTCACCGCCGAGGACGCGCTCCTCGCCACCCAGAAGACCACCCTCACCACCGAGCTCACCACCGCCAACCAGGTCCTGCAATCCATTCCCAGCCAGCTCGATGAAGTCAACCAGATCTACAGCGCCATCACCGGCTACAACCAAACGCAATCCTAACCCTCAAACCATCGGAGCCACAGCATGAGCGCAATGTCCTACCAGCAGCAGACCATCGTCGGCGCCACCGGCATGGAACTGGTCGTCGCACTGTACGATGCCGCCTTGCGCTCGCTGCATCGCGCCCGCCGTTGCGTCCTTGAAGACGACACCATCGGCCGCCGCCTAGCCGTCAAGAAGGTCGTCGACATTCTCATGTATCTCCAGGCCCGTCTCCGTCCTGACGTCGGCGGCGCCGCCGCCGCCTCCCTTTCCGACTTCTACGCCGCCATGTTCACCCTCACCCTCGAAGCCTCGCACATCGAATCCGCCGAAGGCTTCGACGAGGTCATCGCCTGCGTCCGCAACGTCCGCGACGCCTGGATCATCGTCGCCCGCGACCCCGAAGCCGGCCGCGTCCTACCCCGCGAGCTCCGCACCCACGACGAAAAGTGCGTTGTCTCCAGCCTCGCCCCCCTGCCCCAGCCTGAGGCCGTGTCCGCAACCCGCTGGTCCGCCTGACCCGCGCCCTCAACTCCCCATCCTGAAATTCACCGCGATCGTCGTCACCACATCCGTAGGCTCGCCGTTCAGTAGATACGGCCGGTAGCGCGCCTCCTTCACCGCATTCGCCGCCGCCCGCCGCAGCATCTCCGGCCCGCTCACCACCTGCAGCCCCACAATCCGCCCATCCTTCCCGATCGTCGCCGTCACCACCACCGTTCCCTCCACGCGCGCCATCACCGCAATCCGCGGATACACGGTACGATCGGCGTCAGCAGCAGCCCCGCCGAAACTCCCGAAGACACCCGCACCGGCGCACTGCTCCTGGCACTCGCCACCGCAACCCCGCCCGTCCCGAGGCCGCAGCCCAGCCCAGCACCCAGCCCAACTACCAGCCCAACTCCCAGCGAAGGCCCGCTTGACATGCCATTCCCCAGCGCCAGCGTGGGCGCCGTCTCCGCGCTCGCTGCCGCAGCGGTAATCATCCCCCCGCGCCGCGCCTCCATCACCGGCGCTGCCGCATTCGACGGCACCCGCATCGCCACCTCATTCGTTACTCTCACGACCCGCGGCTTCAGCGGCTCAGCCTTCACCGCCTTCATCAAGGCGACCGTCGCCACCTGCGGAGCCGTCCGCACGGCCGGCAATCTCTCCGGCCATACCAGCGGCGCCATCACCAGCCCCGCCACAATCGTCCCCTGCAATCCTACCGACGCCGCCGCGATCCACCGCGTACGCCTCGACCGCTTCGCCACCCGTGAAGAAAACAGACTGTCCTCAAACATGCCGCACCTCGCCTTGCCAGAATGTGCGCGCAGCCAGCGAGGAGTGCGTACACCCCCTTAGACACCACCCTCCCGCCCTTCGTTCCTTCCACTACCCTTGTCATCCTGAGCAAGGCGCAGCCGAGTCGAAGGACCTGCATCTGCAGTTGCTTTTGCCTGCAGGTACCCCACGCCTTTACCCCCCTTACCTCGTCATCCTGAGCGAAGTCCATCGCGACCCGCGATGGACGCAGTCGAAGGACCTCGAACAATCCTGCAGTGCCACCACCGCCCGCGCCTTTCCTCCCTCATCTCGAACTCGCCACCAGTTACCATCAACAGGCAGAAGAAAGAGAGCAGGGAATTGCCCTACAACGATCTCCGCGACTGGATCACCCGTCTCGACCGCGCCGGCGAGCTCACCACCATCACCGTCCCCGTCTCCCCGACCCTCGAAATGGCCGAGATTGCCGACCGCACCTCCAAGCTCCCCGCCACAACGAAGCGCGGCCCCGGCGGCCCCGCCCTCCTCTTTGAAAATGTCACCAGCCATCCCGGCGCCCGCGTTCTCATGAACCAGTTCGGCTCCGAGCGCCGCATGAAGCTCGCGCTCGACGTCTCGTCACTCGACGAGATCGCCAACCGCATCCGCACCCTCCTCCACCCGCCCACGCCCGTCTCCTTCCTCGACAAGCTCAAGCTCCTCCCCACCCTCGCCGAAGTCGGCAGCTTCTTCCCCAAGGTGATCGACAAGTCTTCCGCCTCCTGCAAGCAGGTCATCCTCAAGGGCGACGACATCGACCTCGGTAAACTCCCAGTCCTCACCACCTGGCCGCAGGACGGCGGCCCTTTTATCACCCTCCCCTGCGTCATCACCCGCGATGCGCGCTCCGGCAAGCGCAACGTCGGCATGTATCGCATGCAGGTCTACGACAGGCGGACCACCGGCATGCACTGGCAGCGCCAGAAGAACGCCGCCGAGCAGCTCCGCGACCGCGCCCGCGCCGCCGCCGGCTCGCTCGCCGGACAGGTCGAGCTCATGGCCCTCACTGCCGGCGGCACCGCCTCCACCTCCGCACCCATCCCGCAGCAGGTCGCCACCCGCATCCAGGGCGATCGCATGGAAGTCGCCGTCGCCATCGGCACCGATCCCGCCACCACCTTCTCCGCCATCGTTCCCGCACCGCCCGAGATCGAGGAGTACCTCATCGCCGGCTTCCTTCGCCAGGCGCCCGTCGAGCTCGTCCGCGGCGAGACCGTCGCGCTCGAAGTCCCCGCCCACGCCGAGTACATCCTCGAGGGCTTCGTCAACCTCGCCGAGCTCCGCACCGAAGGCCCCTTCGGCGACCACACCGGCTTCTACACCATGCAGGACGACTACCCCGTCTTCCACCTCACCTGCATCACCCACCGCCGCAAGCCCATCTACGCCGCCACCGTCGTCGGCAAGCCGCCCATGGAAGACGCCTGGATGGGTAAGGCCGTCGAGCGCATCTTTCTCCCCCTCATGCAACTGACGTTGCCTGAGATCCGTGACGTGAACCTCCCCGCCGCCGGCGTCTTCCACAACCTCATGATCGTGTCCATCCGCAAGTCCTACGCCGGCCACGCCCGCAAGGTCATGAACGGCATCTGGGCCATGGGCCAGGCCATGTTCACCAAGTGCATCATCGTCGTCGACGAAGATTGCGACGTCCAGGACCTCGCCGAAGTCACCCTTCGCACCGCCAACAACATCGACCCCGAGCGTGACATCCAGTTCACCCTCGGCCCCGTCGACACCCTCGACCACGCTTCCCGCCTGCCCAACTACGGCAGCAAAATGGGCATCGACGCCACCCGCAAGTGGCCCGCCGAAGGCTTCACCCGCCCCTGGCCCCCCATGCTCCAGATGTCCACCTCCGTCAAAACCAAAGTTGACGCCCTCTGGAGAAAGCTCGGTATCGAATAGCAAATACCTATCCAAAATACGTATTCCGATTCATACTAAAGAGTATGAAAACGACTGAGCGCGGACAGATCACCATCCCGAAAGCTCTCCGGATCAAGTACGGCATAACGCCCGAAACCGAAATCGAAGTGTCTGACAAAAAGGGAGTCATCACCCTCATCCCAAAGCGCGATCCAAAGCAGTTCGACGCCGCTGTCGCCAAGTGGCTCGGCTCCGGCAAAAAGCGTATGAAGCAACTTGGCTTCGGCTCCTCCGATACCTTCTTCGAAGCCATTCGTGGACGCAAGCTTTGATCACCGCAATCGACTCGAACATCCTCTTCGACATTATCCAGCAGAACGACCTCTTCGCCGCGAAGTCCATACAAGCGATTCGTAACGCGCACGACTCCGGGGTCATTGTCATCTGCGATGTTGTTTACGCCGAGGTCTGTGCCGCGTTCCTCGAGCGGCGGGAGTGTGACACCTTCCTCCAGCACTTCCAGATCAGGCCGGAGCCTCTGTTGCCCGACAGCAGCTTCAGCGCATCCAGAATGTGGCTCAGCTACCTGAAGATCGGCGGCAAGCGTTCCAGGGTGCTTCCCGACTTCCTCATCGCCGCCCACGCTACCAATCAGGCCGATGCGCTGCTAACCCGTGACCGCGGCTTCTACCGCACCCACTTCCCCGGGCTCAAGATCATCGATCCCGCCAAATCCTGACGCCTCACCCCGCCACCACCCCCGGCGAAATCAAAATAAACGTAACCCTTCCCTTCGTACTCCGCCGGTGCATCGTCCCCCGCGGAATCATCAGCATATCGCCCTTCTTCAGCGTCAGCGTCGTCGCCCCTTCCACCCCGCTCGACTTCCACTCCCCCGCACCCGTGCTCCGCGCCCCCTGCGGCTTGCCGCCCACCTCGTACACCGTCTCTCCATCCACAATCTGCACCACGTGATCCCGGCCCTCGTGCCACTCGTACTCCGTCGCGCTCTTCGCCACCTCGGTCGTGAGCACCACCGCAAAATCCTTCGCCGTCACCAGGTTGTTATTGCCCGGCGTGGCCTCCAGCGCCTTCACATCCGCCGCCAGCGTCTCCGCCGTAAACACCTGGAACTTCGCCGCCTCGACCCCTAACCCAGCCGCACGCGCTCTGCCCGCTGTCACACTCAGCCCCGCCACCGCCGCCACGGACCCCGTCCTCAAGAACCTTCGCCGACTCTCTTGCATCATCATGCCCCCGAGTGAACCACATCTCCGCCCCGCCTGCCAACCCGTTGCTCTACACTGAACAGCACTGTGACATCATCCAAGCCCGCCCAGTCCTCCGGCAAACCTCGCACGTCCCAACCCGCCGCCAAGCCCGCCGCTCAGCCCACCGTCCAGCCCGCTCCCAAGCCTAGCCATCGCGCCACTCCGCCCGCATCCCTCATCCTCGAAGGCGAGCGCCACCGCAAAACCCTTCCCCGCACCGGCCTCGCCCGTTGGGACCCCAGCCTGCGCAAGCGCACCCCCGAGGCTCTGCTTCATCAATCCATGCGCGGCCGCCTCCCCGAGTACCTTGCCGTCAAGCGCGACCGCATGTCCGCCTCCGCCTTCAGCTTCTTCCGCGGCGCCGCCCCCGTCATGGCCTACGATCTCGCCCTTCAGCCCCACACGGGCATCCTTACCCAGCTCTGCGGCGACGCCCACGTCCAGAACCTCGGCGCCTTCTGCGGCATCGGCAACGCCCTCATCTTCGACCTCAATGACTTCGACGAGACAATCCGCGGCCCCTTCGAGTGGGACGTCAAGCGCATGGCCGCCAGCATCCTCCTCGCCGCCCAGTCCGCCAACATCAAGCGCAGCGCCGCCGCCGCCGCCGCCGCTCTCTTCCTCGACCACTACTCGGCCATGGTCTCGCACCTCGCCCTCCTGCCCATACTCGAGGTCGCCCGCTTTCAGGTCCACCGCCTCGCCAGCATCAAGCCCATCGCCTCCATCCTGCTCAAGGCCGAGCGGCAATCCCCGCTGCTCTCGCTCGACCGCCTCACCAAGCCCACCGCCCACGGCCGCGCCTTCAAAACCCTGCCCATCCCCGGAGCCAAACCCTCCGCCCCGCCTCTGCTCCGCCCCGTCACCGGCGTCGAAGCCACCCGCATCCTCGCTTCACTCCCCGCCTACATCGCCACCCTCTCGCCCGAGCGCCGTCACGTCATGGCCCAGTTCCGCCCCAGCGCGGTCGGCTTTAAGGTCGTCGGCACCGGCTCCGTCGGCCTGCGCGACTACTGCGTCCTGCTCGAAGGCAACGGCGCTGCCGACCCTCTCTTTCTGCAGATCAAGCAGGAGGTCCGCTCCGCCTGGGCGCCCTACCTGCCCGACGCCGCCGTCTTTCGGAACCAGGGCGAGCGCGTCGTCGACGGACAGCGCGCCATGCAGTTCCAGTCCGACCCCCTGCTCGGCTGGACCTCTATCGCCGGCCGCGACTACCTCGTCCGCCAGCTTAATGATCACAAGGCCTCGGTCGACATGACCACTCTCAAAGCCTCCGGCCTCGAAGCCTACGCCGAGGTCTGCGGCGAGATCCTCGCCCGCGCCCACTCCCGCTCCGGCGACGCTCGCGTCATCGCCGGCTACATCGGCAAGGGCAACCGCTTCAAACAGGCCATCTGCGACTTCGCCGACGCCTACGCCGCCCAAACCGTCGCCGACTGGAAAACTTACACCTCCTGACCCTCGTGCCCGCTCAAACCTGTCAACCCCCGAATCTTGCCCGCACAATCCAACTCGTTGATTCTTTTGCCACTATTCCCCTTCGAATCTTGTCACATTGCCTCCCCGCGGCTCGTTATAATCGAAGTAGGCCCCTGCACGACCGAAGCAGCAAGCACGACCCAGCACCGCCCCGGCACCACCCGGGCACCGCGCATGCACGACCCGGCACTACGCAAAGCGCGACCGGCCACCTTGGCCTGTCATTCCGAGGCGCAGCCGAGGAACCTGCATCTGTCTTTCGTCGCATGTGTAGTCTTGCTTTCCTGAGGTCGCGTCAGCCGCTGCTCGTCGGTTCCGAGACATCGCCGAAGACTCCGCTTCCCGCTTCGCGAAATCGAAGTCTAAGTCTAAGTCCAGACTTAAGCCTCACGTTTTGAATACTTTAGATACTTTGACCCCCCCGGGGGGGGGTACCCTCACCAGAACCGCACAGGAGAGATCGCCATGGCCAGCTTACCCATGAACTCGGCCGCCGCCGCCATTCCCGGCACCGCGACCGCAACCCGTGCCAGCCGCGTCCCCTGGACCATCTGGGCCGGCGTCCTCGCCGTCACCTCCTCCACCATCGGCGGCGCCTGGGACGTCGCTTGGCACCGCTCCATCGGCCGCGACACCTTCCTCACGCCCGCGCACCTCGCTATTTACGCCTGCGGCGTCATCGCCGCCGTCGTCTGCGGATACCTCATCCTCTACACCACCTTCGGCCGTTCCACCCGGCTGCAGCTTGAATCCGTCTCCGTGCTCGGCTTCCGCGCGCCCCTCGGCGCCTTCATCGCCGCCTGGGGCGGCATCGCCATGCTCACCTCCGCCCCCTTCGACAACTGGTGGCACAACGCTTACGGCCTCGACGTCAAGATCATCTCCCCGCCCCACACCCTGCTCATCCTCGGCATCCGCGGCGTGGGTGTCGGCATCGAGTTCCTCATCCTCGCCGCCATGAACCGTACTATTGCCGCCCAGCCCGGCACCCCCGAAGCCTCCACCCACAAGACCCTCCAGGCCCTCTTCCTCTACCTCGGCGGCCTCATGGTCGGCGGCCAGATGTTCTTCATCCTCGAGCAGACCTGGGATGTCATGCTCCACAACACCACCGCCTACATCGCCATGGGCATCGCCGTCCCCATCGTCTTCGCCGGGCTCTCCCGCGCCTCGCGCTTCCGCTGGGCCGCCACCACCACCTCGGCCGTCTACATGCTCTTCGCCATCGCCGAGATCCTCATCCTGCCCCTGGCCCCCGCCAGCCCCAAGCTTGGCCCGGTCTACTTTCCCGTCACCCACCTCGTCCCGGCCAAGTTCCCCGTCCTCATCATCGTCCCCGCGCTCGCGCTCGATCTCCTCTGGAGCCGCCTGCGCACCTGGAAGTTCTGGCAGATCGCCGCCGTCTCCGGCTTCGTCTTCATCGCCGTCCTGGTCGCCGTCGAATGGCCGTTCGCCTCCTTCCTCATGACCAAGGCCAGCGAAAACCGATTCTTCGGCACCATCTATTTCGACTACAACTCCCGCCCCGACGACTACGACCGGCTCCGCCACTTCTTCGAGCCCGCCGCCGGCGCCGCCCTCGCCACCGGTCTCCTCATGGCCTCCATCTACGCCTCCATCAGTACCTACATCGGCCTGCGCCTAGGCAACTGGATGCGGAGCGTCCAGCGATGACCCGCCTCAACCAATCCCGCAACCCACGCACACTCGGGCGTTCATTCCGGCGTAGCCGGAATCTCCGTATTCGTCTTTCGACCGGTCGGCTCATCCCCATGATCGCCGCCATCCTCCTCTTCATCCTTCCCGCCGCCCACGCCCACGTCGGCTCCAAGGACGTCTTCGAGACCATCCACGCCGGCCCCTACACCCTCTTCGTCACCGTCCGGCCGCCCAACGTCATCCCCGGCGTCGCCACCGTCGAGGTCCGCAGCAGCGGCGCGCCCATTACCCGCCTCCGTGTCACCCCTCTGCCTGTCACCGGTGAGGCCTCCAGGCATCCGCCCGCCTCCGACCCTATGCAGGCCTCCGCCGCCGATCCCGCCTTCTACACCGGCGCCGTCTGGATGATGGCCTCCGGCACCTGGCAGGTCCGCTTCGACATCGATGGCCCGTCCGGCGCCATGCAGGCCACCGTTCCCGTGGTCGCCGTCCCCGTCTCCACCCTCAAGATGCAGCGCGGCATGGGCCTCACCCTCGGCGTCCTCGGCCTCTTCCTTATCCTCTCCATGGCCGGCATCGTCGCAGCCTCGGTCCGTGAGTCGCGCCTCCCGCCCGGCGTCGCTCCCACTCCGGCGCTCCGCCGCCGCGGCCTCATCGCCACCGCCGTCAGTCTCGTCATCATGGCCGCCTTCGTCCTCCTTGGAGCCAAATGGTGGAACGTTGAAGCCGCAAGCTACGCCGGCAGGATCGGCCTCTTCGGCCCCGCGCGCACCTCCGCCAGCCTCACCGGCAACCAGCTTGACTTGTCCGTCGCTCGCGTCACCGACGCCCGCGGCCACTACACCCGGCCCAACAACGACTACCTGCCCGACCACGGCAAGATCATGCACCTCTACGCCATCCGCTTCCCCCAGATGGATGCAGCCTTCCACCTTCACCCCACCCTTGCCGGCCCCGGCGACTTCCGCGCTACCCTCCCCGCCATGCCCCCCGGCCACTACCAGCTCTTCGGCGACGTCGTCCACGTCACCGGCTTCCCCGAGACCCTCCTCACCACGCTCGACATCCCCGCGGGCATGCCCGCCGCGCCGCTCGACCCCGAAGACGCCAGCGCCTCCCCCGCGCCGCTCAGCGCTGGCCTGCTTGGTCCCGCCTATAAGCTTCCGGACGGCTACACCATGGTCTGGGATCGCCCCACCGCCATCACCGCCAACACCGCCTACGTCTTTCACTTCCGCCTGCTTGATCCCGCGGGCCAACCGGCCACCGACATCCAGCCTTACCTCGGCATGGCCGGCCACGCCGCCTTCGTCAAGACCGACGGCTCCGTCTTCGCCCACACCCATCCTGACGGCTCCGCCGCCATGCCCGACGTCATGCTCGCCGACGCCAGCCTGAGCGCCACTCCCGCCATGCGATCCATGACCCCGTCCGGCCCGCTACCGCCGGAAGTCGGCTTCCCCTACGGCTTCCCATCTCCCGGCCACTACCGCATCTTCATCCAGATGAAGCACGGCTCAACCGTGGAAACCGGGGTCTTCGACGCGCAGGTTCAGTGAAGCGACTCACCGTAAGCGCAATCACACTCACAGCCACCAGCATCTGCTTCATCACACTCACCTCAACCCCGTCACCATACCGACCCTGTCAACACGGCGCTGTCTGCCCGGAATATACTTGACCTATGTCGATTGTCAAAGACGCCGCCGCCATTGCCAAGGGTATGAGCATCACCTTCGGGCAGATGTTCAAGCCGACCGAGGTCGAGAACTACCCCGACGGCCCCGGCCCCATGCGCGGCGCGCAGTTCCAGCAGCGCTTCCGCGGCAAGCATCAGCTGCAGCGCGACGAAAACGGCCTGGAGAAGTGCGTTGCCTGCTTCCTCTGCGCCGCCGCCTGTCCATCGAACTGCATCTACATCGAAGCCGCGGAGAACACCGACGAGGTCCGCATCTCCTCCGCCGAGCGCTATGCCAAGGTCTACAACATCGACTACAACCGCTGCATCTTCTGCGGCTACTGCGTCGAGGCTTGCCCCACCGACGCCATCACCCACGGCCACGGCTTCGAGCTCGCCAGCCTGAACGCCACCACCCTGGTTATGCGCAAGGAAGACCTCCTCGTGGACATCAAGCCAGCCATGCCCTTCACCCCCGGCAGCCCCCAGGACCTCACCGACAAGCTCCTCTAGCCCGCCATCTAAGCGAGCAAAGCCGCGGGGTTCGCGGTCTGCTCCATACCGCACCTTGGTTCATCTAACCATCATGCCTCGCATTCACCATCCGCTTCTGCAGGTTCTTGAGTCACGCATCGCCATCATTGACGGTGCGATGGGCACGACCATCCGCACCTACGGGATGGCTGAAGCCGACATTCGCGGCGAGCGCTTCAAGAACTCGAAGAAGGATCTCCTCAACAACGGCGATCTCTTCTCGCTCACCCAGCCCGAGATGATCTCTGACATTCACCGGCGCTTCCTTGAAGCGGGTGCCGACATCATCGAGACCAATACGTTCGGGGCCACCAGCATTACGCAGAGCGAGTTCTTTGTCGACGACCCGCGCGAACACGGCGGTCGCAAGGACCCGAACTTCTACCAGAAGATCATTGAAGATCCCTTCCTGATCGAGCTGGCTGACGACATCAACCGCACTTCGGCCCAGCAGTGCCGCCAGGTTGCGGACCGTGCCGCCAACGCGACCGGCCGTCAGCGCTTCGTTGCCGGCGCCATCGGCCCGCTGACAGTTTCGCTCTCGAACTCGCCCGACGCCGACGATCCCGGCTTCCGCGTCGTCACCTTCGACCAGGTGAAGACCGCCTACATGCAACAGGTCCGCGCGCTGATCGCGGGCGGCTCCGATCTGCTGCTGGTCGAGACCATCTTCGACTCGCTGAACGCGAAGGCCGCGCTCGTCGCTATCCGCGAAGTGTTCGACGCGGACGGTCTGACGGGGGACAAGGCGCTGCCCATCATGATCTCGGCGGCAGTAGGGCGTGGGGGTGAGACCCTCATCTCCGCCCAGACGACGGAGGCCTTCTGGAACGCAGTTAAACACGTGAAGCCGCTCTCGGTCGGCCTCAACTGCTCGCTTGGACCGGACCTGATGTACCCGTTCCTCTCCGAACTGTCGGAGAAAGCCGATGTCGCGATCTCCTGCTATCCAAACGCGGGCCTGCCCAACCCTCTCTCTGAAACCGGCTTCGACCTTCGCCCGCCCGACATGGCGAAGTTCCTGGGTAACTTTGCGCAGGACGGCTTGATCAACATCGCCGGCGGCTGCTGCGGCAACACACCGGAGCACATCGCCGCCATTGCCAAAGCGCTCGAAGGCAAAGCTCCACGCAGCCTCAACTTCCTTGAGGCCGCCGCGTGACCACGTCTCCCGGTGCAGTCCGGGAAAGTGTAACCGGGGAAATAAAGCCGCTACGCCTCTCCGGTTCACAACCCTTCACCCAGCAGCCAGGCGTTTACATCATGATCGGCGAACGCACCAACGTCGCCGGGTCGCCGAAGTTTGCCCGTCTCATCCGCGAAGGCAAGTATGAGGAGGCCGTCTCGATTGCGCGCCAGCAGGTGGAGAACGGCGCCAACATCATCGACATCTGCATGGACGAGGGCATGATTGACGGCGTTGCGGCCATGAGCCGTTACCTTCAGCTTCTCGGCTCCGAGCCAGAGGTCGCCAAGGTTCCGTTCATGGTCGACTCCTCCAAGTGGGAGGTGATCGAGGCCGGTCTGAAATGCTTGCAGGGCAAAGGCATCGTGAACTCGATCTCGCTCAAGGAAGGGGAGGACAAGTTTCGTGCGAACGCCGCCACGGTGCTGAAGTACGGCGCTGCCGCGGTGGTGATGGCCTTCGACGAGCAGGGCCAGGCCGCCACGTTCGAAGAAAAGATCCGCATCTGCGAACGCGCCTACCGGCTTCTTGTCGACGAGGTTGGCCTCCCGCCGGAAGACATCATCTTCGACCCGAACATCCTCACCGTCGCGACCGGCATGGAGGAGCACAACAACTACGCGGTGGACTTTATCAATGCGACGCGTTGGATCAAGGCCAATCTGCCCCACGCCAAGGTATCGGGCGGCGTCTCGAATATCTCGTTCAGCTTCCGCGGTAACAACAAGGTGCGCGAGGCCATGCACTCGGCCTTTCTTTACCACGCGATCGGCGCGGGTATGGACATGGGCATCGTGAACGCCGGGATGCTCGAGCTCTACGAAGAGATCGAGCCCGAGCTCAAGGTGCTGGTTGAAGATGTGCTGCTCAATCGCCGCCCGGACGCCACAGAGCGGCTGGTCGACTACGGCGAGAAGCTCAAGGGCGAATCTTCGGGCGCCGTCGCGACGGAGAAGAAGACCGAAGAGTGGCGCAAGGGAACGGTCGAAGAACGGCTCTCCTACGCGCTCGTCAAGGGCATCGACGCCTTCATTGAGATCGACGCGGAGGAAGCGCGGGTCAAGCTGGGCCGCCCGCTTCTCGTCATTGAAGGGCCTCTTATGGCGGGCATGAGCGTGGTCGGCGATCTCTTTGGCGCGGGCAAGATGTTCCTGCCCCAGGTGGTTAAATCGGCGCGTGTGATGAAGAAGGCGGTCGCCCACCTTACACCCTTCATGGAGGCCGAGAAGGCGGCCATGGAGGCGGCGGGCGAGGTTGTGAAGGCGCAGGGCAAGATCGTGCTGGCTACCGTCAAGGGCGATGTCCACGACATCGGCAAGAACATCGTCGGGGTCGTGCTCGCGTGCAACAACTACGAAGTGATCGACATGGGCGTGATGGTGCCGGCCGAGAAGATTCTGGAGCGGGCGCGCAGCGAAAACGCCAACATGATCGGTTTGAGCGGCCTGATTACGCCATCGCTGGACGAGATGGTTCATGTGGCCAAGGAGATGGAGCGGCAGGGGTTCAAGCTGCCCCTGCTGATCGGCGGCGCCACGACCAGCCGCGCCCACACGGCCATCAAGATCGCCCCGCACTACAGCGAGCCGGTAGTTCACGTGCTCGATGCCAGCCGTGCTGTCCCCGTGACGACCAGCCTGCTGTCAGAAGATGGCAGGGAAGACTTCGTTGCAGCCCACCGAGCCGACTATGAGCGGCTGCGCACCGCTCACGCTGCGCCGCGCCAGACGACAGTGCCGATCGAGACGGCGAGGCAGCGTCGCACGCCGATCACCTGGCGCGCGGAAGACCTTGCTGTCCCGGCGTTCACGGGCGTCTGCAGCCTTGAGGACTTCCCGCTGGCTACCCTGCGCGAGTTTATGGACTGGTCGCCCTTCTTCCACACGTGGGGGCTGAAGGGGATCTACCCGCGCATCCTGCATCACGAGGAGCAGGGCGAACATGCCCGTCAACTGTTCCTGGACGGCAATGCTCTGCTCGACCGGATCATCCATGAGAAGCTGCTCACGGCGCGCGGGGTGTATGGCTTCTTCCGAGCCAGCGCGGTGGGCGACGACGTCTACCTGTACACGGACGACACGCGCTCGCAGGTGCTGGAGCGTTTCCACTTCCTGCGTCAGCAAGCCAACCGGGAGGGCACGGAACCGTGCCGGTCGCTGGCGGACTTCATCGCGCCGGCGGAGAGGGGCCTGCGCGATAGCCTAGGCGCGTTTGCCGTCACCAGCGGCATCGGGCTGAAGACGCTGACCGATGGTTTCCGGGAGGCAAACGACGACTACAACGCGATCATGGCCGAGGCGCTGGCCGATCGTCTGGCCGAAGCTTTTGCGGAATGCCTGCACAAGCGCGTGCGCGACGAGTGGGGGTACGGCCTGGCCGAAAACCTTGATCCAGAGGACTTCATCCAGGAGAAGTACCGTGGCATCCGGCCCGCGGCGGGGTACCCTGCCTGCCCGGATCACACCGAGAAGGGTCCGCTGTGGCGGCTGCTCGACGTGGAGGCGAACACCAGTATCCGGATCACGGAGTCCTTCGCCATGTGGCCCGGCTCCAGCGTCAGCGGGCTCTACTTTGCGCACCCGCAGTCGCGCTACTTCTCGCTGGGCAAGATTGGACGCGATCAGGTGGAGGATTACGCGCGGCGTAAGTCGATGACGATTGAGGAAGTTGAACGCTGGCTGGGGCAGAACCTGAACTACGATCCGGCACCTTAGAGGCTCGTCAAGTTGGGGGTTCGCGGGTGGGTACCCCCCCTCCCCCTGCTTAGAGTCAAAAATCTGAAAGTAAACGACTTAGGTCTGTATATACAGCCAGGTTTCGGCTAATGGAAAAGGCCCGGAGCGGTGTGCCCGGCCTTCTTCTCTACTAATTCCATTATACAGGGCGTGTCAAGCGCTGGCCGTTAGGAGGGGGCGAACTGGGCGTGGGTTTTCAGGTGGGAAAGGCATGATCTGAGGGTTTGGGTTTGCGGGTTTAGGCTTTGGGTTTTTGGGGCCTGCGGTTCAGAATGGCGTGGTGGGTCAGGGGCGGGGGCGGAGGGTGGCCAGGAAGGCTTCGGGGGTGGGGGCGGTGTTGACGATGTCGGCGGAGGTGAGCCAGGCGCGGCGGAGCTGGAGGATGCCGTCTTCGAAGTAGTCCATCTCGGCGGTGGCGTGGGCGTCGGTGTTGATCGAGATTTTACAGCCGAGAGATTTGGCGAGGCGGAGGTTGGCGTCGGAGAGGTCGGTGCGGGCGGGGGCGGCATTGTGTTCGACCGCGACGCCAAGCTCCGCGGCGCGGCGGAAGATGGCGTCGAGGTCGATCGCGTAGGGGTCGCGCCTGAGGAGCTTGCGGCCGGTGGGGTGGCCGAGGATCCGCACGTAGGGGTTTTCGATGGCGCGGAGGACGCGCGCGGTCATGACGTCGATGGGCTGGTCGAAGCGGGAGTGGACGCTGGCGACGACGATGTCGAGCTGGGCGAGGGTGGAGTCGTCGAGATCGAGCGCGCCGTCGGCGAGGATGTCGACCTCGATGCCGGTGAAGAGGTGGATGCGGCCGGGCATCTCGCGGGCGAGGTCGGCGTTGACCTGGCGGACGCGGGCGGCGTGGGCGAGGGCGCGAGCGTCGTCCATGCCGTTGGTCATGGCGAGGTTCTTGCTGTGGTCGGTGATGGCGATGTAGCGGCGGCCGCGCTCGATGGCGGCGAGGGCCATCTCGCGGATGGTGCAGGAGCCGTCGGTCTCGGAGGTGTGCATGTGGACATCGCCGTAGAGGTCGGCGAGGGCGATGAGGCTGGGCAGGGTGTGGGCGGCGGCGGCTTCAAGCTCGCCGCAGTTCTCGCGCAGCTCGGGCGGGATGTAGTCGAGGCCGAGGGCGTTGTAGATGCCGGCTTCGGTTTCGGCGGCGACGATCTTGTTGTCTTCGAGGCGGAGCAGGGCGTACTCGGATAGGGTGAGACCCTGCTTGATGGCGCGCTGGCGGAGCGCGACGTTGTGGTGCTTGGAGCCGGTGAAGTACTGCATGGCGGCGCCGTAGGAGGAGCGCGGAAGGAGGCGGACGTCGACCTGGAGGCTGTTGCGGAGGGTGAAGGTGACCTTGTTGGCGCCGCGGGCGTGGAGCTTGTCGATGAGGGGCAGGGTGGCGACGTGCTCGACGGCGGCGGCGACGACATCGGGTTCGCAAGCGGGGCCGGTGGCGAGGAGATCGAGGTCGCCGACGGTCTCGCGGCCGCGGCGGAGCGAGCCGGCGGGGGTGACGGTGTCGATGCCGGGGAAGGCGAGGATGAGGGCGGCGATGCGCTCGGCGTGCTCGCGGGCGACGTCGATGCGGAAGCGGGAGGAGTTGCGGCGATGGTCTTCGATGCCCTTGAGGAGCTTGGCGACGAACTTCTCGCCCATGCGGGGCAGGGTGTTGAGGTGGCCGGCGCGGGCGGCGGCCTCGAGTTCATCGAGGTTCGAGACCTGGAGGGCGGACCAGACGAGGGCGACGGTTTTGGGGCCCATGCCGGGAAGGCGGAGGAGCTCGAGCATGGTGGGGCGGTATTTCCTGAGGAGCTCTTCGCGCAGCGGCATGGTTCCGGTGGCGACAAGGTCGCGGATGCTGGCGGCCATGCCTTTGCCGATGCCGGGGATGGCGAGGAGTTCTTTGGGGTCGGCGGTGGGGGTGGCCAGGGTGGCGAGCTGAGTCGTCTGCTGCTCGACGGCCTCTGCGGCGCGGCGATAGGAGCGCACGCGAAAGAGGTCGGCTCCGTCGATTTCCAGCAATGCGGCGGTTTCATCGAGGAGACGGGCGAGGGTGATGTTGTCCATGGCGAAAAGGGAAAGAGCGCCCGGGTGGGCGCTCCTCAGTATGACGCAAAGTGCTGGGGGAAGGCAGTGAACGCTACAAGGCGGACTTGACGCGTGTGACCTTATCCGCCTGTGGTCCCTGTGCTCCCTGGATGATGTCGAACTCTACTTGATCTCCCTCCTTCAGGCTCTTGTAGCCCTCGAGCTGGATGGAGCTGTAGTGCACGAATACATCGGGGCCTCCTTCACGGCCCAGGAAACCGAAGCCTTTTGCGTTGTTGAACCACTTAACCTCACCTTTGTACTGCGCCATTGCGAACCTCCGTGCACGACTCTCTTTCTGAAGAAGATGGACGCTACCGGAAGTATTTACGCTGCCTGACTTGCGTCCTGACAAATTCTGTCCTAAGCAGCGCAAGCCTTCTGTTCGCTAGGCGACACAAGGCCGTAAATTGTTGACTCTGAGGGGCCATTGCGCCTCAAGGTATTTGGTTCATTCGCGTTTGGTGAAGGAGCAATACGGAAATTATGGTCTTGCCGTCAATGATCTCGTTTTTTTTGATGAGATCGAATACCCGTGAAAGCGGGAGCTGAAGCAGGGTGATCTTCTCGTCGGGCTCAGGTTGGGCGAGGCCGGGGCGGATGTCCTGGGCGAGGAAGACCTGCATCGTTTCGGCGAGGAAGCCGGGCGAGGCGTAGTAGCGGATGAGGCGGGACCAGCGGCGGGCGCGGAAGCCGGTTTCTTCGATGAGCTCGCGTTTGGCGGCGGCGAGGGGCGCTTCGCCAGGCTCGATACGGCCGGCGGGCAGCTCGAGGAGGAACTGGCCGGCGGCGTGGCGGTACTGGCGCTCGAGGAGGATGGTGGGGTCGTTGGGGTTGACGGAGGTGTCAACGGCGAGGATGACGACGGAGCCGTTGTGGCGAATGACGTCGCGGGTGCTGGTGATGCCGCCGGGCTCGGTGACGGTGTCGGTGGTGACGGAGAAGACCTTGCCCTGGAAGGAGACTTTGGAGGCGAGGACGACGGCCTTGGTGGAGGACGGCCGGGAGGGCTTGGGCTGGGGTTTGGTCGGCATGGGGCTACGGTATCATTCTGCGTCGCGTGGGTTGGGGGGCGCATCCAAAGCGGTGTCCGGAGTGATCAAGCTGAAGTTGAAGAGGGAAGCGGGAGCTGTTGTTGAGGGGCTCGAAAAGCGGTGGTGAGGCGAGCAGATTTCGGGGTCCTTCGACTGCGTTTGTCGCAGAAGCGCGACAAACTTCGCTCAGGATGACGAGTTGAATGATGAACGGAATGAGTTGAACGGTGACGAGCCACAAGCGACGGTACACTTGGGAGTGAAGGGCTGGAACTGATGAGCGCTGAGTGTTACCCGATGTCGGTGTTGCCGCATGTTTCCCGGCTGTATGGGGATTATCTGGCGATGGGGGCGGAGGTGCGCGGCTGGTACGGCTCGGAGGCCCTGGGCGGCGAGTGGATGGGGCGCCAGGTGGCTGTCGCGGAGCCGGGTGGGCTAGCGGATGCGCTGCGGGTGCAGGCGGTGGAGTTTGGCGCGGGCGAGGCGACGCTGAGGAATATCGAACAGCTGCGCAGGGGAGCGCGGGCGGTGGTGACGGGGCAGCAGGTGGGTCTGTTCGGCGGGCCGCTGCTGACGTTGCTGAAGGCAGCGACGGCGGTGGCGCGGGCCAAGGAGGCGACGCGGGCGACGGGAGTGGAGCATGTGCCGGTGTTCTGGCTGGCGAGCGAGGACCACGACCTGGCGGAGGTGGACCAGGTGTCGCTGCTGACAAAAAAGAGCGTGGAGACGCTGACGCTGGGGCTGAAGAGTGCGGGTGGCGAGGTGGGCGGAGTGCGGCTGGGCGAGGGTGTCGCGGGGCTGCTCGAGGAGGCCAGCGAGCTGCTGGGGTATGCGCCGGTGTGCGAGCTGCTGAGAGAGTGTTACGAGGAGGACAGGACGCTGGCGGGAGCGTTCGGGCGATGGTTGACGCGGCTGTTTGCGGGGCACGGGCTGATCGTAGTGGACGCGGCGGGGCGGGAGTTTCACAGGCTGGGTGCGGCGACGCTGCGGGCGGGGATCGAACGGGCGGAAGAGCTGGAGCAGGCGCTGCTGGCGCGCGCGCAGGAGCTGGAAGCCAAGGGATATCACGCGCAGGTGCTGGTGAAGCCGGGGGCTTCGCTGCTGTTTTTGATCGATGAGGCGACCGGCGAGCGGGTGGGTTTGCGGCGGGTTGGCGGGGGTGGATGGAAGGCCGGGGCGCGGAGTTATACAACGGCCGAGCTGCTGGCGGTGGTGGCCGCGGCGCCGGAGCGGCTGAGCCCCAATGCGCTGCTGCGGCCGGTGTTCCAGGATACGATTTTGCCGACGGCGGCGTACGTGGGCGGGCCGGCGGAGGTGGCTTACTTTGCGCAGAGCGCGGTGTTGTACGAGGCGATATCGGGAAGGCTGACGCCGGTGCTGCCGCGGTTCTCAGCGACTCTGATTGAGCCGGCGGTGGGCGCGGCGATGGCCAGGCACGAGGTGACGCTGAAGGACGTGCTGGAGGCGAAGACCGCGGAGGCGCTGGCGCAGCGGCTGGGAGCGAGGGCCATGCCGAGCGAAGGCAAGCGCAGGCTGGCGGCAGTGGGCAATGCGATGGACGCGGAGTTGGGGGCGCTGACGGGGTATATGGAAGCGATGGATGCGAGCCTAGGGCGGTCGGCGGAGGTGGCGGCGAGCAAGATGCGCTACCAAATGAACCGCCTGCGCCGGATGGCGGCGAGCTTCGAGGTGCAGAAGGAGGCGAGCCTGAGGAGGCACGCCGAGGCGATGATGCTGCACCTGTTTCCGGATGGGCATCCGCAGGAGCGGGTGGTGGCGGGCGTGCACTTTCTGGCGCAGCTGGGAGAGGGGCTGGTCGACCGGCTGGTGAACGAGGCGGGGGAGATGTGCGTGGGGCACGCGGTGGTGCGGTTTTAGGGCAGGGTGGTGGGAAAGGGTATGGTTTGAGGGCTACGGGTGTAGGAGTTTTGAACTGGGTTACAGGCGGGGTCAGGCGTCGGGTTTGGTGGGGAGCTGGCTTTGGATTCTTTGCCAGACTTCGTCGCTGGGCGCCTCTTCCGACGGCTGGAAGAGGAGCCGGGCCTGCTGGGCGATGTACTCGAGCTCGCGGATGAGCTCGGAGTAGTTGGGATCGTTGCGGAGAGCGGCGAGGGGATCCTCTTCGTCGCTGCCGGCCACCGCGATGAGGTTGTGCAGGTCATCGGGGTGGCCGGTGTAGGGAGCTCCGCGGCCGTTGGTCTGGGGCTCTGGGGCGGGCGGATTGTGGTTTGAGTCTTCGCGGTCGTTCATGCCGTGGCCTCCTTGCTGGCCAGGGTGGGAGTGGGGCTCTGGGATTGGAGACGGAGCAGTTCACGCAGCTTGAGACGCGCCTTGTGGAGCTGCGACTTGCTGTTGCCGGTGGAGCATTCGAGCATGGTGGCGATCTCGTTGTGCTCGAAGCCTTCGACGTCGTGCAGGACGAAGACCATGCGGTAGCCGGGGGGCAGGGAGGCGACGGCGCGCTCCAGGGCGACGCGGTCGACGGAGCCGGCGAGCATGGGATCGCGGCTGCCGAAGTCGCGCTTGGGCGTGTCTTCGTCAGAGGGGCTGATAGTCTCTTCGAGCGAGACGAGGTTCAGGCCCTTCTTGCGCAGGTGCATGAGCACGAGGTTGACGGTGAGGCGATGGAGCCAGGTGGAGAAGGCGGACTCGCCGCGGAAGCTGCCGAGCTTGCGGAAGAGGTGAAGGAAGGCTTCCTGGGTCATGTCTTCGGCTTCGGAGACATTGCCGAGCATGCGCAGGCAGAGGGTGTAGACGCGGCGCTTGTGCAGCGCGTAGAGCTTGGAGAAGGCATCGGCGTCGCCGTTTTTCGCAGCCTCGATGGCTTCGGCTTCACCGGCAATAGGGGGATTCCGCTTGAACAAGCCGGGGTTCGTTTTTACCTGCGTCATCAGTTGACCTTGGGAAATCATCTCGGGCTCGATTCGGGGGTTCCGTCGTGGCTGGTCCTCGTGCTGAGCGGCGGTTTCCGCAGCTCGTTTCCGGTTCTCGCCTTGATCAAGGGTAACGCAAACGCAGACTCTCTGCGCGCGTGGCTGATGTTCGCTCTGACCTGCTACTGAAAATAGGAGGGTTCGGCGAAGGGAAAGGTTGTTCAGACCGGGATTCAGGAGCCGATGAAGCGGGCGTAGAGAGCGCGTGCGACGGCGGGATCGGTGGTGCCCTGGATGAGGGCGCGGCCATCGGGGAAGACGGTGATGGTGTGAGCGCCGCGGCGGAAGCGGAGCAGCAGCGCGTTGGAGCGGAGGTCCGAGAGGGTGGGGTCACGGGCCAGGGTGGACTGGAGCGCCGCAAGGTCAATGGGGCGTTGATGCTCGTGGATCTGGACGGAGTTGCGGCCGCAGAGCGTGATGTGGGGGCGGGCGTCGCCGGCGAGGTAGATGAAGCTGCGCAGGGCGCAGACGGGGCACTCGGGATCGGGGGTGGAGGTGGAGATCTCGGAGCGGGAGTTGCTCCAGAGATCGAAGGAGAGCAGGGTTCGGCGGATGAGATGAGGCTGGCCGGTGAGGAGCTTGAGGGCTTCGGTGGACTGGATGGAGGCGGCGAGGTTGACGGCGGTGGAGAGGATGCCGGCCGTGTCGCAGGTCTCGACCGCGCCGGTGGGAGGAGTGGGGAAGATGCAGGCGAGGCAGGCGGTGGGTGGAGGAGGAGGCATGGCGGGGGAGGGAAGAGGGAAGAGGGAAGAGGGAAGAGAAGGCTGGTCGCGGTTAAGAGCAGGGGGTAGGGAGTTGGGGGTAGGGAGTAGGGAAGTTGGAGGCAGGGGATTGGGAAGGATGGTCATGGTGGCGGCGGAGGCGGCGACGGCGGCGGCGTAGATCCAGGGCTTCGTTTGCTGGACGGCGAAGTCGTTGAGGAGGTAGCGGGTTTCGAAGTTGTCGGTGCAGTCGAGCAGGAGATGGGCAGGGGCGAGGAGGTCGTGGATGTTGGCGGGGACGAGGTCGGCGATGACGGCTTCGACCTGGATGGCGGAGTTGAAGGCGGCAATCTTGCGGCGGGCGGCTTCGGCCTTGGGCAGGGCGGCGCGCGCGTCGGCTTCGTCGAAGAGAACCTGGCGCTGGAGGTTGGAAGGCTCGACGAAGTCGCGGTCGATGAGGGTGATGTGGCCGACGCCGGCGCGGGCGAGCAGCGAGGCGGTGGCGGCGCCCGTGGCACCGACGCCAACGATGGCGACGCGGGCCTGAGCGAGGAGTTGCTGGCCACGGGCGGCGATGCCGGGGAAGAGAACCTGGCGGGAATAGCGGTCGGGAAAGCTGTCGAGTTGGGTCATGCGGTTGCGCTGCAGTGGCGGTGCATGCGATTAAGTATAGGGATGCCCTCTTACGCAGGTGGGACTAACAGGAAGAGGGGAATGCGCATCGTAGCCATAGAATGGGGGCACGGGCAGTTCCCCAGCAGATGTCAGGGAGGCAACAGAGCGTTGATCGCGGCGCTTGTATTGTTGGAAGGGCGAGGCTGTTGAGTGTCGGGACCGGGTAGCAAGAAGTTGAGAGGATGCGCTCGAGGCGCGGCGGTGGGAGCCATGTGGGGCGTGGCTCTGTTTGGTGCGCGCGGGTGGTCCCAGGGGACGACGCAGGGCACGCCGGCGGCGGCTCCGGTGACGTCGGGGCAGACGGGCGCGCCGGCGACGGTTCCGCAGGCGGCTAAGGAGCCGCAATCGACGGGCGCGCAGCAGGACAATGGCGCGCCGGTGGAGTCGAAGCTGCCGCCGTTGACGGCGAGGCTGGGCGAGTTCACGGGGCTGAAGGTGGAGGCGATCCGATACGAGGGTGTGGAGTTCGATCAGACGGACCGGTTGCGGCAGGAGCTGTCGCAGAAGGCGGGCGAGCCGTTCGACGCGGAAAAGGTGCGGCAGACGACGCGGCGGCTGTTCGCCACGGGGCGCTACCGCGATATTGGAGTGAGGGTGGAGCGGACGGGCGCGGGCGTGACGCTGATCTTTGCGGGCACTCCGCGGTATTACGTGGGCCGGGTGCAGATCGCGGGCGTGGAGGATGACCGCCTGACGTCGCTGCTGGAGTATGGGAGCAAGCTGAACCCGGGGGCGCCGTTTACGAGCACCGACATCGAGGTGGCGACGGCGGCGCTGCACGATGTGCTGATGCAGAACGGCTACTATGAGCCGGTGGTGATGGCGAGGATGGACCGCGACGACGCGGGGCGGCAGGTGAATGTGACGTTCACGGTGGCGGTGGGGCCGCAGGCGCGGGTGGGCACGGTGACGCTGGAGGGGAAGGACACTGGCATCACGGTGGCGCAGTTCCGCAAGAAGGGCAAGCTGAAGCCGAAGACCAAGGTGACGCACGATACGACGAGCACGGCGCTGAGCAGTCTGCGGAACTATGCGCAGAAGAACGACCGGCTGGAGGCGACCGTAAGTCTGAAGAAGTCGACGTATGATCCGGCGACGAAGATGGTGAACTACGACTTCCAGGTAGAGCGCGGGCCGGTGGTGAAGGTGGAGGTGGAGGGTGCGCGGTTTTCCAAAAGCCGGCTGCACCTGCTGGTGCCGGTGTTTGAAGAAGGCACGGTGGACAACGATCTGCTGAATGAAGGCACATACAACATGAAGGACTACCTGCAGCAGCAGGGGTACTTCGACGCCGTGGTGGGGGTGAAGGTAGAGCACTCGGGTCCGGACGAAGAGACGGTGCTTTACACGGTGGACAAGGGGGCGCGGCACCGGGTGGTGTCGGTGGAGGTGCAGGGCAACAAGTACTTCGCTTCGGATTTGTTGAAGCAATCGCTGAAGGTGCAGAAGGGCGATGCGTACCAGCGCAGCGGACGCTACAGCCACGAGCTGGTGACGGCGGATGAGAAGACAATCCAGGCTCTTTATCGCGCCAACGGCTTCAACGATGCCAAGGTGACGGGCACGGTGAAGGACAACACGCAGAAGGTGGGTCACCTGGACAAGTACGAGCAGATCTCGGTGGTGTACAAGATCGAGGAAGGGTCGCAGCAGAAGTTCGGCACGGTGAAGCTGGCGGGCATGGACGCGAGCCGGAGGCAGGTGATTGCAGGTGAACTGCAGGCGCAGCCAGGCCAGCCATTCTCGTTGATTACGTTGTCGGGCGATCGCGATGCGATCCTGGGCTACTACCTGAGCAACGGGTTCGACGAGGCGAAGGTGGAGGTGCAGCAGGTCGTCGAGAAGACGGACAAGACGAAGACGGATGTGAGCTTCAACGTGACGGAAGGGCCGCAAGTGTTCATCGGCAAGGTGCTGGAGAGCGGCGTGCACTACACGCGGCAGAGCGTGGTGAACGACCAAGTGAAGGTGCACGCGGGGTCACCGCTGGACCAGAGCGCGCTGCTGGAGACGCAGCGGAACCTGTATGACCTGGCGCTGTTCAACGAGGTGATTGCGGCGGTGCAGAATCCGGCTGGGCACGCGGAGGAGAAGAATGTGCTGGTGCAGACGGTGGAGGCCAAGCGCTGGGACGTGACGTACGGGTTTGGGTTCGAGGCGCAGACGGGCATACCGGCGTGCCAGTTCTGCACGCAGCAGGGCACGACGAAGGCGCAAGAGGGCAAGGCGGGGGTGAGTCCGCGAGTTTCGATCGATGTGAGCCGGATCAACTTCCGCGGGACGCAGGACGTGCTGACGGTGCACGGGACGTACGGGCTGCTCGAAAAGGTGGCGACGGTGACGTTCCAGATACCGCACTTCCTGGGGCACAAGAACCTGGCGTTCCAGACCTCGGGCGGGTATACGAACGTGCAGGATATTACGACGTTCGCGTCGTCGACGCTGCAGGGGGATGTGCGGCTGACGCAGAAGGTGGGCAGGAAAGACACGTTCATCTACAACTTCGAGTACCGGCGGGTGGCGGTGGATCCGAACAGCCTGGCGATTTCGGCCAACCTGATACCGCTGCTGTCGGAGCCGGTGCGGGTGGGCGGGCCGGGGATTACGTGGTTCCACGATACGCGGACGCCGTCGCCGCTCGATGCCGGCAAAGGCTCGTATACGAGCGTGCAGAATTTCCTGGCGTCGTCGAAGTTCGGGTCGCAGACGGACTTCAACCGGACGGACATCACGAACTCGACGTACTACACGTTCGGCAAGCGGAAGTATGTGTTCGCGCGCAACACGCGGGTGGGATTCATCGACTCATTCGGGCCGAATCCGAACGTGGGGAACTCGGCGTGCGCGGTGACGATGACGGTGAACCTGCTGGAGACCAACGCGAGCTGCAACCCGGTGCCGCTGCCGGAGCGGTTGTATGCGGGCGGAGCGACGTCGCATCGCGGGTTCCCGATCAACGGGGCGGGTCCGCGGGACCTGCAGACGGGCTACCCGGTGGGCGGGTCTGCGGTGTTCATCAATACGCTGGAGATGCGGCTGCCGGCGCCGGTGCTGCCGGTGGTGGGGGATAGTGTGAGCTTCGTGATCTTCCACGATATGGGCAACGTGTTCCAGCATGTGGGGGATATGTTTCCGAGCATCGGTCGGTTTCACCAGCCGAACGAGCAGACGTGCGAGGTGCTGACGAATCCGAACGGGATCGGGACGTGCAACTTCAACTACTTTTCGCATGCGATCGGGCTGGGGGCACGGTACAAGACGCCGGTGGGACCGATCCGCGTGGACTTCAGCTACAACCTGAATCCGCCCAAGTATCCGGTGATTACGGAGCAGACGGCGCCGGGCGTGTATGTGAACAACATCCTGCCGTACGTGGGGCAGGGGAGCCACTTCAACTTCTTCTTCAGCATCGGGCAGAGCTTCTAGGGGACGGCATGGGCAGGCGTTGGGGATGGGCAGGCGTGTTGGTGCTGGCGGGCGCGATGCTGGCGCACGGCCAAGGCGCGCCCGGGACGCAGACGCCGGGTGCTGGGCAGAGTGGGGCTGGTGGGGGAGTGATGGTGGACCAGGTGATTGCGGTGGTGAACGGGGACCTGGTGCTCGAAAGCGATGTGGATGAGGATCGGCGGTTCCAGGCGTTCCAGCCGTTTCGGGCGGAGACGACGTTCTCGCGGCAGCAGGCGATTGAGCGGCTGATCGACCGCTTGCTGATTGTGCAGCAGGCGCGTCTGCAGCCGGACCTGGCGGTGAGCGATGCGGAGGTGAACGCGCAGCTGCAGTTGCTGCGGAAGGATATTCCGGCGTGCCGGCAGGAGTACCACTGCGAGACCGACGCGGGGTGGGCGCGGTTCGTGCATGACCAGGGCTTCACGATGGAGGAGCTGACGGAGCGCTGGCGGCAGCGGATGGAGATACTGAAGTTCGTGGAGGAGCGATTCCGGTCGGGGATCCGGATTGCGCCGGCGGAGATCAAGGCGTATTACGACAAGACGCTGGTGCCGGAGTATGCGAAGCAGAAGGTGCCGGCGCCGCCGCTGGATACGATTTCGGACCGGATCCAGGAGATTCTGCTGCAGCAGCAGGTGACGGCGCTGCTCGACGACTGGCTGAAGTCGCTGCGGGCGCAGGGCGCGGTGCGGATGATGCAGCCGGGTGAGGTGCAGCTTTGAGCGATGAGGTGAGGCCGCCAGTGAACAGAAGTGGGTCACCGGGCGCAGAGCCCGCGACCGCTGCAGGCGGTGGCGCGCCGGTGCGGCGGGGACGGCGTACGCCGGCGCGAAAAGCGGCGAGGGTGGTGGCGTGGATCTTCGCGAGCGTGGGTTTGCTGATCGTGCTGCTGGTGGCGGGGCTTTCCTGGTATACGACGACGGCGGACTTCCAGCGGCGGGTGGGCGCGGAGGTTGTGAGCGTGCTGGAGGACGCGACCGGCGGCAAGGTGGAGCTGGGCCGGATTACGTTCAACCTGTGGCACCTGGCGATTGAGGCGGACGGGCTGGTGATCCATGGGCTGGAGGGGCCGGGAGAGGCGCCGTACCTTTCCGCGGACAAGATTTTTGTGCGGCTGCGGATCATTACGTTTCTGTCGCACGCCGCGGGGGCGGGGACGGGCTCGCACATCGGGCTGAACCTGCTGCGCGTGGAGCAGCCGCATGTGCACCTGATTATCGACAAGCAAGGCAAGACGAACCAGCCGGTGCCGAAGAAGAAGACGCAGTCGAACGAGCCGGTGATCGATACGCTGCTGGATCTGAAGGCGACGGAGGCGCAGCTGGTGAACGGGCTGTCGCAGGTGAACGACCGTGCGATCCCGTTCAACCTGCTGGCGCGCGATCTGCAGGCGGAGGTGCACTACATCCCGACGACGGACCGCTACGGGGCGACGATCGACCTGCACGATCTGGCTACGCAGATCGACAAGCAGCCGGAGGCGAAGTCGAGCCTGCATGTGCAGGCGGAGGTGGGACGGGACGCGGCGGACTTGAAGGCGTTCGAATTTCATACGGGCGAGAACTCGGAGCTGCAGGCGTCGGGTGGGATCAACCACTTTGCGAATCCGCAGTGGCAGGCGAAGGTTTCTGGATCGCTGGAGCTGAAGCAGCTGACGGTGCTGGCGGGGGTAGAGGGGTTCAGCACAGGGTCAGTGGACATCAACCTGGAAGGGCATAACTGCTACGTGCAGCCGGTGCAGGCGCAGCAGAAGCCGAAGTTCTGGCAGCGGGAGCGGAGCCGCCGGGAGGCCGCAACGGCGGCTCCGAAGACGCTGCCGCCGGACCCGGATTGCCAGAACGGCTACCTGCTGGTGGGCTCGACGAAGCTGCACAATGCGGCGTACCGCAACCCGAATGTACGGCTGCATGACATCAACGGCGGAGCGACGCTGCACATTACGCCGTCGCAGCTGTTGCTGACCGCCCTGACGGGCTATCTGCCGGGCGGGGGGAGCGCGACGGGCGAGCTGAAGATCGACAACTGGCTGGGCGAGGTGCCGCAGAACACGCCGTCGACGTCACCGACGGTGCAGGGCGCGACCACGACGGCGAACAAGACGTCAGCGGCGATCACCGGGAACACCAACACGCCCGCGGCGCCGGTGGTGCCGCAGGTGGCGCCGGCGCATGCCTACCTGACGGTGACGGTGGACAAGATTCCGCTGCGCACGATCATGGATGTGACGGCGCCGAAGGACTACGGGGACCTGGGGTTCGACACGTCGATTTCGGGGCCGGTAAAGGTGGAGTGGGGCGGGCCGGCGACGGACATCTCTGACACGGTGCAGGTGGAGGCGACGCTGGGGCTGGCGCCGGTGGGGCTGAAGCGCAAGGGCGCGCTCTCGGACATCCCGGTGACGGGGCAGATCCTGGGGCACTATGACGGCAAGACGGAGACGGTGCGGCTGGAGCGGCTGACGGCGAATACGCCGCAGTCGACGCTGAACGCGAGCGGCGTGCTGGGCGTGAATGTCGGGGACCGGCTGACGAGCCTGAATGTGGACCTGTCGCTGCGCGACCTGGCCGAGTACAACCAGCTGCTGACCACGCTGGGACTGACGGGCAACGGGAAGAAGGGGTCGGCGGCGATACCGGTGAAGCTGCATGGGGCGGTGTTGTTCCATGGCACGGCTACGGGAGAGATCGCGAAGCTGGACGTGAAGGGGCACCTGGAGGCGAGCAACCTGGAGGTGCTGCTGGGGCAGATCCTGCCGCCTCCGCCTGCGCCGCCGGCGGCGAACCCGAACCTGATAACGGCCGCGTTGAGCTCGAACACGCCGCCTGCGCCTGCGCCCGCGCCAGCTGCCGGGGCGACGGACGTGCATATCGATTCACTGGTGGCGGATGCGGAGTACACGCCGGCGGGGCTGGCGGTGGCGAGCTCGACAATCAAGCAGGGTACGGCCGTGTTGCACGTGGCGGGCGCGTTCAATCCGCGGACGGTGATGGTGCATCGCAAGCCGACGTACGTGTGGGACAACGGGACCACGATGGATGCGAAGGTGCAGCTGGCCAATGCGCAGGTGGGGGATCTGCTGGCGATCGCGGGGCAGCAGCAGAATGTGCCGCTAACGGGCACGATCGCGATCGATGCGCACGTGGCGGGGACGTTCGGAAACCTGAACGGCAGCGGCACGGTGGGGCTGGTGAACGGGGTGGCGTACGGCGAGCCGTATGAGTCAGTGAACGTGACGATGGCGGCGCAGGGCAAGGACATCGAGGTGTCGCAGCTTGCCGTGCGGCTGCACGGAATGATGATTGCCGGCAACGGCGGGTATGACCTGGGGACAAAGCGGCTGCATGCGCATGTGCAGGGGGATAACCTGCAGCTTTCGAAGTTCACGACGGTGCAGAAGGCGAATGTACCGGCGGACGGAACGATCAGCCTGGTGCTGGATGCGAGCGGCACGATGGAAGAGCCGGGGCTGAAGGCGAATGTGAAGCTGGCCAACGTGGTGGCGGAGGGCAAGCCGATCGGGGACGCGACGATCGAGGCGCACAGCGAGGGGTCGCTGGTGTACTACAGCCTGCGATCGACGTTGATCGGGACGCAGGTGGCGGCGGACGGGCAGACGTCGCTGACGGGGAACTACGATACGAAGGCGAAGCTGACGATTGCGAACCTGGATGTGGGGCGGCCGCTGGCTCTGTTCATGCCGGACGGGATCAAGGCGCAGTCGAATATCTCCGGCGTGGTAAACGTGAGCGGGCCGGCGAAGACGCCGATGGCAATGCAGGGTCAGGCAGTGTTCAGTAACTTCAGCATTACGTCGCAGGGGCTGACGTTCCAGGCAGCGGAGCCGTTGACGCTGGGCTTGAGGAACGGGATTGCGACGCTGGACCAGTTTCACATTACGGGACCGGACACGGACCTGAGAGCGAGCGGCACGGCGCAGGTGTTCGGCGCGGTGAATGCGAAGACGAAGCAGCCGGACTCGAAGGCGGGGCGGCTGGATGTGAAGGCGCTGGGCAGCGTGAGCATGTCGCTGGCGCATACGTTTGACCCGGACTTGATTACGAGCGGCAAGGTGGTGTTTTCGGTGGGAGCGGAGGGAACGGTTGGCGACCCGGCGCTGACGGGGAACGTGGAGTTCCAGAAGGTGAACGTGGCGGTGGAGGGAATCCCGAACGGGTTGAGCGACATGAACGGGAGGCTGGTGTTTACGCAGGACCGGCTGAACGTGCAGTCGCTGACGGCGACCACGGGCGGCGGCCAGCTGAAGATCGGCGGGTTCCTGACGTATCGCAATGGGCTGTATGCGGACCTGACGGCGACGGGCGATGTGGTGCGGGTGCGGCTATACGGATTGAGCGCGACGGCGAACGCGAATCTGCGGCTGCAGGGCGGCCCGCAGAGCGCGCGGCTGAGCGGATCGGTGCTGCTGACGCGCTTCGGGGTGGGCGCGGATGTGGACTTTGCGGCGTTTAGCGGGACGGGTGGAGTGCAGGCGCCGCCCGACCCGACGGCGGCCTCGAACAAAATCCTGCTCGATGTGCACATCACGAGCTCGCCGCAGCTGGACTTCCAGAACAGCTATGCGAAGCTGGCGGGGACGGTGGACCTGACGATCCGCGGGAGCGTGGCGGAGCCGACGGTGTTGGGGCGCATCCAGATCACGGACGGTAGCGCGACCTTCGCGGGGACCAAGTATCAGCTGCAGCGCGGGGATATCTACTTCACGAACCCGGTGCGGATCGATCCGACGATCGACCTGGACGCGGTGGCGCGGGTGGAGACGTACGACGTGACGGTGGGGCTGCACGGGACGGCTTCGAATTTGAAGCCGACGTACCGGTCGGAGCCGCCGTTGAGCGAGGCGGACGTCTTTGCGCTGCTGGCGCTGGGACGAACGCAGGAAGAGGCGCAGCTTTACCAGGAGCAGCAGGTGGCGGCGGGGACGGACCCGACGACAAGCTCGCTGCTGGGCGGGGCGCTGAATGCGACGGTGAGCAGCCGGGTGTCGAAGCTGTTTGGCGGGGCGGGCAGCGTGAAGATCGATCCGGCGTTCATCGGGACGCTCGGGAACTCGACGGCGCGGATCACGGTGCAGGAGCAGCTTTCGCGGCAGATCACGCTGGTGTATGCGACCAACGTGAACTCGTCGGCGGAACAGCTGATCCAGGTGCAGTATGCGCTTTCGCCGAATACGTCGCTAGTGGCGACGCGCGACGAGACGGGCGTGTTCAGTATTGTTTACAAGATTCGGCGACGGTACCGGTAGTGGGGTGGAAGCCGGCCCGCGATCGAGTGCAGGTGAGTGACAGAGTTGTTGCAGAGGGGTCCGGAACGCCGGGTTGCGCGATGACCTCGGGGTCCTTCGACTGCGTCCGTCGCTTGAAGACGCGACGGACTTCGCTCAGGATGACGGGTGGTATGGGTGGGGAGTACAGAGGCGGGAGATCAGGATGCCTTCTTCGGTGAGGGAGCATCGTAGTCCGTGCAGCCCCCGGGGGCGGCGGAGGAGCGCGATGAGAGCAGAAGCGAAGCGCTGGTTAGGAATGCTGACGGTCGCCGGAGCGGTGACGATCGGTTCGGCGTGGTCGCAGGCACCGCAGGAGAGTGGGCAGGACGCGCAGCTCCAGGCTGACGTGGTGAAGGCGCTGGACAAAAAGCAGTTTCAGGATGTGCATGCCAGTGTGCAGAACGGGACGGTGACGCTGACCGGGACAGTTCCAACATATGCGGACAAGGAAGATGCCGACAAAAGGGCGCACCATCGCAAGAACGTGCGGGGGGTGGACAACGAGATCCAGGTAGCGGCGGGCGAGATGGACGACGTGACGCTGCGCAACAAGCTGGCAGAGAAGCTGGCGTACGACCGCGTGGGCTATGGGACGACGGCGTTCAACTCGATTACGATCGGGGTGCAGAACGGCGTGGTGACGCTGGGCGGCGTGGCGTATGGGCCGGTGGACAAGGACGCCGCGCTGAGCCTGGTGGCGAATACGAAGGGCGTGCGGGACGTGGTGGATAACATCGAAGTGGCGCCGCTTTCGCCCAACGATGACCGCATCCGGATAGCGGAGTTTCGGGCGATCTATGGGTTCCCGACGCTGAACAAGTATGCGATCGATCCGGCCAAGCCGATCCGGATTACGGTGATCAACGGGAATGTGACGTTGAACGGAGTGGTGGATTCGCAGGCGGACAAGGATGCGGCGAACATCCGGGCGAATGGCGTGCCGGGAGTTTTCAAGGTGACCAACAACCTGCAGGTGGCGGGGCCGGCGCAGGGGAAGTGACGCCATAGAATAGCAGTATGGCTACGCTGGCACGGAACACGGCGGTGACGCTCGAGATGATCAAGTGGGAACACTCGATCTTCGCGCTGCCGTTTGCGCTGGCGGGGGCTATGCTGGCTGCGGGAGGATGGCCGCCGGCGGGGAAGCTGGGGTTGATCGTGGTGTGCATGGTCGCGGCGCGTACGGCGGCGATGGCGTTCAACCGCTGGGCGGATGCGCAACTGGATGCGGTGAATCCGAGGACGGCGATGCGGGCGATCCCGGCGGGCGCGCTGGAACCGGGATTTGTGGCGGGCTTTGTGGTGCTAGCGGCGGCGGTGTTCGTGGCGGCGGCGGGAATGCTGAACCGGTTGACGCTGGAGATGGCGCCGCTGGCGTTGGCAGTGGTGTTGGGTTACAGCTACATGAAGCGGCTGACGCGGTGGTCGCACCTGGTGCTGGGACTGGCGCTGGGGATAGCGCCGGCGGCGGCGTGGATCGCGGTTCGGGGGGCGCTCGACGCGCGCATTCTGGTGCTGACCGCAGTCGTGGTGCTGTGGGTGGGCGGGTTCGACGTGCTGTACGCGTGCCAGGATTTTGAGCACGATCGCCGGGTCGGATTGCACAGCGTGCCGGCGGCGTTTGGGCTCGAGGGCGCGTTCTGGATTGCGCGCGGGATGCACGTGCTGATGGTGGGCCTGGCGGTGTGGCTGGATCGGCTGTTCGGGCTGGGACCGGTGGGGCTGGCGGGGACGGCCGTGGTGGCGGGGCTGCTGGTGTATGAGCACAGCATCATCTCGCCGCGGGATCTGCGACGGATGAATGCGGCGTTCTTTACGTTGAACGGGGTAATCTCGGTGGTGTTCTTTGGGTTTGTGGCGGCGGCGGTGCTGTTGAAGCGTGGCTGATGCCGAGGGATGCGGGCGGGGTGAAGAGCAAAAGCTTGCCCCTAAAGCAGGAACGCTCCAGGGGCTGAAGCTCGGGCGCTTTGCTTTGAGCTTAGTGGCGGCTCTTGTTCTCGAGATTGTCGAGGCCGCGGTTGATGGAGTCCTTGACATTGGCGGCGGTGTTGGCGACCTTGTCGCGGAGGTGATTGCCTTCCGCGTGGGCGTCGGCGCGGGTGGCGTCGGTGCGGGTTTCGGTGCGGGCGGCGGCGCGTTCGTTCAGGTCGGCGGCGGTGTCCTTGACGTTGCCCCAGGCTTCTTTGGCGTGGCCTTTGACCTGGTCGGCCGCGCCGGAGTTGGCGAGCGACTGGTTGTTGGTGGCCTCGCCTACAGCCTGTTTGATCTTGCCCTTCGCCTGGTCGAATACGCCTTCTGTTTTGCTGGTGTTCATGGTCGTTCTCCCGTGGTGCTTGAGACTGCGTTTGAGCGCTGCGATGTATGCTGCGGTGTGCATCCCGGCGGCTTCTTTGGAATAGGAGTTAGAGGGCTCCTCGGCGTCCGGAGAGCAGGTTGAAGATGAGCACGATGACCGCGAGGACGAGGAGGATGTGGATCCATCCACCCATGGTGTAGCTGCTAACGAGACCAACCAGCCAGAGGACGAAAAGCACGATGGTGATAGTCCAGAGCATATTTCTTTCTCCTGTAAGTCTCCCTGGGCAATGGATTCTGCCCAAGGCTGCGCGGCCCGTGCGGGCTTCCTATGGTAAGTTGCGGGGTGTGGAGACGGAGTTGTCTTACGGTGATTTTGTCAAGCGGAAAGGCGGGGATTTTTGGTGAGGTGGATGGAAGTTGAACAGGGACCAATCCGGATTGCGATCCAGGGTGAACGGGGGTCGAACAGCCATATGGCGGCGCTCGAGGTAGGTGGCGGAGAGGCGAAGTTAGCGCCGTGCGGCTTGTCGGCGGAGGTGTTCGAGAGGCTGGAGCGAGGCGAGGTAGAAATGGCAGTGCTGCCGATCGAAAACAGCCTGCATGGGTCGGTGGCGGAGCACTACGATCTGCTACTGGGGCACGAGGTGAGCGTGGTGGGAGAGACGCTGCTGCGCATCCGGCACAACGTGGTTGCGGCGCCGGGGGTGCGGATGGACGAGGTGCGGCGCGTGCTGTCGCATCCGGTGGCGCTGTCGCAGTGCCGGCGATGGCTGCGGGCGCACCCAGAGATCGAGGCGGTGCCGTTCTACGACACGGCGGGCAGCGTGAAGCAGGTGATGGAGGTGGGGTGGAGGGATACGGCCGGGATCGCGCCGGCGCTGGCGGCACGGGAGTACGGGGCGGAGGTGCTGGTGGCGGGGGTAGAGGATCATGCCGAGAACTTCACGCGGTTCCTTGTGTTGACGCGGGGGGTGAGCGCGGAGGTGGAGGGGGCGAACAAGCTGAGCGTGGCGTTCAGCGTGGAGCATCGGCCGGGCACGCTGCTGGAGGCGCTGGAGGCGTTTCGGGGCGTGGGGCTGAACCTGACCAAGATAGAGTCTCGGCCGGTGCAGGGGCGGCCCTGGGAGTACGTGTTTTTTGTCGATGTGCGCTTTGAGGATGAGGGCCGGGTGGGTGCGGCGCTCACGGGGCTGCGCGGAACCTGTCAGATGGTGAAGGAACTGGGGCGGTATCGCGCGGCAGAGTAACGCGAAGTAAATAAGTCCAGCAAACGGTTGGGTGGTCGGCATCGTATTTAGTACAGGGCTGATGGAGACAGGTTGGCGGGATGGAAGAAGGCATAAGGCCGATCGGGTCAGATGGATCGTCGATCAAGGCCAATACGTTGTTCGGGTCTGGTGGTGCTGAAGTTGGGTCTGGGCGCCGATAGGGGATAGAGGCCGGGTTGCGACTTTTCTGAAGCTGATGAATCATATAGAAGGAAACTTGATAGAAGGACACTCAACATGCCAAACGATTTCGTAAGTGTAATCAAACCCACGGGCAAGAGCGGTCAGAGCGGGGAGACGGTGAACCAGATGGAGGGCAGCCGGGGGTCAGTGCCGGTGCTGCCGGTTCGCGATACGGTGCTGTTCCCGCATGCGGTGCTGCCGCTGACGGTGGGGCGAGAGAGCTCGATCCAGCTGATTCAGTCGCTGGGTGAAGAAAAGACGATACTTGTGGTCGCCCAGCGGGATGCGCGGCTGGACACGCCGGAGGGCTCGGACCTGCACTCTGTGGGGACGCGCGCGACGGTGCACAAGGTTGTGAAGATGCCCAACCAGAGCCTGTTTGTGTTTACCGAGGGCAACGAGAGGGTGCGGCTGGGGACGTATACACAGCTGCAACCGTTCATGATGGCGGAGTTCGAGACGATCGCGGAGACGGAGCCGGTGAAGACGCCGGAGCTGGAGGCGCTGCAGCGCAACGTGGTGAGCCAGTTCCAGACGATTGTAACGTCGTCGCCGACGCTGTCGGATGATCTGCAGACGATTGCGATCAACATCGACGAGGCGGGACGGCTGGCGGATTTTATTGCGTCGAGCCTGCCGTTTTTGACCACGGTGGACAAGCAGGAGCTGCTGGAGACGCCGGACGTGATGATGCGGCTGGAGCGGATCAACAAGCACCTGGCGAAGGAGCTTGAGGTGCAGCAGCTGCGCAACAAGATCCAGAGCGAGGTGCAGGATTCGGTGCAGAGCTCGCAGCGCGACTACTACCTGCGGGAGCAGCTTAAGGCGATCCAGAAGGAGCTTGGGGACCTGGACGATACGCAGAAAGACATTGCGGATCTGAAGGAGAAGATCGAAACGGCGGGGATGCCGGAGGAGGTCCAGAAGGACGCGCTGAAGGAGCTGGGCAGGCTGAGCCGGATGAACCCGGCGGCGGCGGATTACTCGCTGACGCGGAACTACGTGGAATGGCTGGCGGTGCTGCCGTGGAACAAGACGAGCTCGGGCGAGGTGGACATCCTGAAGGCGCAGAAGTTCCTGGATGAAGATCACTACGGGCTGCGCAAGGTAAAGGACAGAATCCTGGACTACCTGAGCGTGCGGCGGCTGAAGCCGGATATGAAGGGGCCGATTCTGTGCTTTGTCGGTCCTCCGGGCGTGGGCAAGACGAGCCTGGGGCGGAGCATTGCGCGGGCGCTGGATCGCAAGTTCTCAAGGATCTCGCTGGGCGGGATGCATGATGAGGCGGAGATCCGCGGGCATCGCCGGACGTATATTGGCGCGCTACCGGGGCAGATCATCCAGCACTTGAAGCGGGTAGAGGTGAAGGACCCGGTGTTCATGCTGGACGAGATCGACAAGCTGGGGCGTGACTTCCGGGGTGATCCGGCGAGCGCGCTGCTGGAGACGCTGGACCCGGAGCAGAACAATACGTTTCGGGACAACTACCTGGATCAGCCTTTCGACTTGAGCAAGGTACTGTTCATCTGCACGGCCAACCAGCTGGATACGATTCCGGGACCGTTGCTGGATCGGATGGAGATTATCGAGCTGACGGGTTACACGGAGGAAGAGAAGGTCGCGATTGCGGAACGCTATCTGATTCCGCGGCAGATCAAGGAAAACGGCGTGCCGGAAGGCATGATCGAGTTCCCGACCGAGAGCGTGGCGCTGGTGGCGAGGCACTATACGCGCGAGGCCGGGGTGCGCAAATTGGAGCAGCAGATCGGGACGGTTTGCCGGAAGCTGGCGCGCAAGATCGCCGAGGGACGTGACGAGAGGCTGGTGATTACGCCGGAGATCATTCACGAGTTCCTAGGCGGGATCAAGGTGCGCGTGGATACGGAGATCGCGGAGCGGACGAAGCGTGCGGGCGTGGTGGTTGGCCTGGCGTGGACGCCGGCGGGCGGCGACATCCTGTTCATTGAAGCGAACAAGATGAAGGGCAAGGGCGGCTTCAATATCACCGGGCAGATTGGCGACGTGATGAAGGAGTCGATGCAGGCGGCGCTGACGTGGGTGCGGTCGAACGCGAAGGCGCTGGGTCTGGATGAGGATTTCACCAAGGACATGGACATCCACATCCACGTGCCCGCGGGCGCGATCCCGAAGGACGGGCCAAGCGCGGGCGTGACGATGGCGACGGCGCTGGTGAGTCTGCTGACGGACAAGCCGGTGCGGCCACTGCTGGCGATGACGGGCGAGATCACGCTGAGCGGCGATGTGCTGCCGGTGGGCGGGATCAAGGAGAAGTTCCTGGCGGCCAAGCGGGCGGGCGTTCGCGACGTAGTGATGCCGGCGGACTGCAAGCAGCAGGTGGACGAGGACCTGACGCCGGATCAGACGGAGGGGATCACGATCCACTATGCAAAGCATATCGAGGATGTGCTGGCGGTGGCGCTGCCGAAGAACGTGGTCGAGGCGGAACAGGACGAGGAAGTGCGGGAGGAAGTGATCGCGGCTGCGGCCTGATTGTGTGACGCCGCCCGGTATGTCCCGCGGCTGAGTTCGTTGTTTCAAGAAGTGAGAGACCCCGCTTATCGAGCGGGGTTTCTTCGTTTGCGTTCTACTTCAGGGCTGGCTGGCTTAGCTCCGAATGCTGTCAGGCCTTGTAGATGGTGGCCACGGTGAAGTCGGTGGAGACTCCGATGATGGCGCCGAGAAGGGCGAGCGGAACGGCGAAGATGGCCGCGAGCCCGCCGCGGCCGATGATCTGGCCGTTCTGGCCAGCGGCCGCGCCGATGGCTGCTCCGGTGCCCGCGCCGATGGCTGCACCGGCGATGGCGGAGCGTCCGCGATGAGAGATCTTGATGTTGCTAATGTCGGCCTTGTTGAAGACCTCTGTCTTACCGTCGCCGCCGGTAACGCAGGTGAGCGAGTCGGGTTCGGCAGACTTCACCTTGCAGTGAGCGGAGTGGGTCCTGGTGTGGACGCGCACGGCGGTTCCGGCGGGCAGGGCCATGACGCGGTCCCAGCTACGGGCGGACGAAGGTGACTGGGCGGAGACGGTGCCGCACACGGCGACGCCGAGGACAAGCGCGGCAAGGGATTTTCGCATGACGGAACCATACGTGGAAGGGCGTCATTTTGCTAACAAAATGTGAGCGTTGGCGACGATTTTGTTGGCAGCGCCGGGAGCGGGTGGCATCCAAGGCGACAGGCTGAAGGGGGCTGGAGGCGAGGCTCCGAGCGACTGGGGGGAAGGTGCATGGCGACGAAGAAGGCTGCTGCGAAGAAGACGTCCGCAAGGAAAACGCCGGCAAAAAAGAGTGCGGCAAAGAAAAGTGCAACGACGAACGCGGCGGGGCAGAAGCCGCCGAGCCGGCGATCGGTTTCGCTGCCCAAGGAAGGCAGAGATCCGAAGGGCGGGCTGACGGCGGCGGGTCGGAAGGCGTACAACGAGGCGAGCGGCGGGCATCTACGGCCGGGGGTGAAGGGTGCAGCGGATACACCGGAGAAGAAGAGGCGGAAGGGCTCGTTTCTGACGCGGCACTTCACCACTCCGCCGGGGCCGGTGGTGAAGGATGGCGAGCCGACGCGGCAGGCTCTGCAAGCCGCGGCCTGGGGTGAGCCGGTGCCGAAGACGGAGGCGGATGAGAAGAAGCTGGCGGCGAAGGGGCGGCAGTTGCTGGCGGAGGCGAAGGAGGAGTGAGCAGGCAGGGTTAGGCGGGCACAAGGCCCAGCGGGATAGATCGACGAAGTTGGCATCCGGGGTGGAGTGGGAGCATCGAATTTCGTGGAGGGTCGGGTTATGAAGATTGCGGCGAGCGTGTTTGCGTTGGGATTGGGTTTGGGAGTGGCGGCCTGGGGGCAGGCTACGCAGCAGCCAATTCAACAGCAGCCGGTTCCGGCGCAGAGTCCGGCTCAGGTTCAGCAGCAGACGGGCAGGAGTATCGGTGGGGACTATGGGAGCGGGGTGGGGGATGCGGCGAAAGGGACTGGTGAAGGTGCGGGTAAGGCGGCGGAGGGCGTCGGCAAGGGTGCGGGGGACCTGGTGACGCTGCACCCGGTGGATGCGGCGGGCAATGTGGGCAAGGGTGCGGCGGTCGGCGCGAAGGATGCCGGGGTGGGGGCGGCGAAGGGCACGGGCAAGGTGGCGAAGGGAACGGGCAGGCTGGTCGCGAAGCCGTTTCATCATGGGAAGAAGAAGGATGAGACGGCGGCGCCGCCGCAGGATTGAGGGCGGGGGGAGAGCAGATAGGGAGATCCTGGCTACGCTCGAATGAGACTGCTCAGTGGGGGGAGTTGCAGCTTCGAATACTGAGATTCTTCGCTTCGCTCAGAATGACAACCCTCGCTTGACGGTGCTGCCGGTAGGTGGGGCAGTTGTGCGCGCGGTAGGATGGGTGAGTGACGGTTCATGTGCTTTATTTCGGGGTGTTGAAGGATTCTTTTGGGGGCGAGCGGGATGTTGTGGAACTTGCGGACGGGGCGTGCGTGAGGGACCTCGTCGGTTTGCTTCAGGGGGGGGGGGTGGTGGATGCGAAGATCTGGGCTGCGTTGGCAGTGGCGGTGAACCGGGAGTATGCGGGGGCAGAGACGCTGCTGCACGACGGGGATGAGGTGGCGCTGCTGCCGCCGGTGAGCGGAGGGGCGAGGTGAGGGTTGAGATCCTGGATGAGGTGCTGCCGGCGGCGGAGGTGATGGCGACGATCAAGGCCGGGGAAGATGGCGCGGTGTGCGTGTTCGACGGGATTGTGCGCAATAATACGCGTGGCCGGGAGACTCTCTACCTGGATTACGAGGCATACCGGGAGATGGCTCTGGAACAGATGCGCGGGTTGGCGGAAGAGGCGGTGCGGCGGTTCGGAGTGCGGGATTTGGCGATGCTGCATCGACTGGGCCGGCTAAGAGTAGGGGAGACGAGCGTGCTGATCGTGGTGGCGAGCGCGCATCGTGGGGCGGCGTTTGACGCCTGCCGATGGCTGATCGATACGCTGAAGAAGCAGGTGCCGATCTGGAAGAAGGAGACGTTTGTGGATGGGGCAATTTGGGCAGACGGTGAGGCGTTTCCGGCGGATGTGGCGCTGAATCGGGAGAAGGCGTAACGCCGATCAAGGCGGATCAGGATAAGAGCGGATAGGACGGGTGGTGTCTACGTCGGCGGTTTGGGATCGTCTTACAGGTGTGATCAGAGTGTTCGAGTGTTTGATGAAGGGCTTGCTGTTGATGGTCGTGCTGGGGCTTGGCCTGGCGGGGGCGCAGGCGCCGATCGAGCGGAGGACTCCGCCGGATGAGAAGTTGCCGACGCTGAAGTTGTCGGCGCGGCTGGTGACGGTGGCGGTGAACGCGGTGGATGATAAGGGCGCGCCGGTGGCGGGGCTGAGCAAGGCGGACTTCCGTCTGCTGGAGGACGGGACGGAGCAGAAGATCGCGTTCTTCGAGAAGGAGTCGGCGACGCCGCTGTCGATTGTGCTGGCGATCGATGGAAGTGAGAGCCTGCTGAGAAACGAGAAGCTGGAGATGCAGGCGGCGAGGCGGTTCGTGGCGTCGCTGCTGCGGACGGGGCCGTCCGATTCGGACGAGCTGGATGTGATGGAGTTCTCGGATACGGTGCACGAGATCGTGTCGTTTACGAAGGATCGCAAGCGGATTGATGCGGGGCTGGAGACGCTGGAAAAAGGCGCGGCGACAGCGATGTACGACGCGGTGTACCTGGCGTGCCAGCGGCTGGGAGAGACGAGCGCAGCGAATGGACGGCGGCGGGTGCTGGTGCTGATTACCGATGGCGGAGACACGGTGCACGGGGTGCGGTATGGGCAGGCGCTGGAACAGGCGCAGCGCTCGGGGGTGATGATCTACTCGCTGGTGGTGATACCGATTTATGCCGACGCGGGGCGCAATACGGGTGGGGAGCATGCGCTGATCCAGATGTCGAACGATACGGGTGGGAAGTATTTCTACATTGAGGATGCGAAGGACCTGGGGCCGGCGTTTACGCAGGTTTCGGAGGACCTGCGTACGCAGTATGTGCTGGGCTACTACGCGCCGGAGCGGACGGTGAAGAGCCGGGCGGACGGGCTGCGGACGATCAAGGTGGAAGGGGTGGGAGCGGGGTCGGGGGTGACGATGCGGTCGCGGTCAGGGTACTACGAGGGGAAGCCTTGATGAGGAGGTTCGTGAGCTGAGAGCTTTTCAGCTGTCAGCTGCGAGCTGTTTGGGGGCGAGGGGATGGTGAAGCCAGGGATACTCGCGGGCTGTTTGGGGGCTGTGAGTTATCCAGCTGTAAGCTGTGAGCTGAGGGTGTGCGCGTGAGTGAGTTCCTAGAGGTGGCTGAGGAGGTTGCGCGGGAGGCGGGGGCGCTGCTGCGGGGGTTCTACGAGCGCGGCGTGGCGATGGAGTACAAGGGCGATGTGGACCTGGTGACGGAGGCGGACCGGGCCAGCGAGGCGCTGATCAAGACGAGGCTGCAGGCTGCGTTTCCGGCGCATGGGGTATACGGCGAGGAGGGGACCAGGGAGCGGCTGGGAGGCGAGTTCCGCTGGTATGTGGATCCGCTGGACGGGACGACCAATTTCGCGCATGGGTTTCCGGTTTTCTGCGTGGTGCTGGGATGCGAGCGGCGGGCGCCGGGGCTGGGTGAGGATGAAGACGGCGAGATGGTCGCGGGGGTGATCTACGATCCGCTGCGGGATGAGTGTTTCAGGACGGAGCGGGGCGGGGGTGCGTGGCTGAACGGAAGGCGGATCGGGGTGTCGAAGACGGCGAAGCTGCAGGAGTCGCTGACGGCGACGGGGTTTCCATCACAGAAGCGGCATGCGAGTCCGAATGTGCATTTTTACCAGGAGATGACGCTGCGCTCGCACGGGGTGCGGCGGGCGGGGTCGGCGGCGATCGATATGGCGTATGTGGCGTGTGGGCGGCTGGACGGGTTCTGGGAGTTCAAGCTTAATCCTTGGGATACGAGCGCGGGGTACCTGCTGATTGAAGAGGCGGGCGGCACGGTGACGCGGTTTGACGGGAGCAGGTTCCGGCTGGATTCGACCGAGGTGATGGCCACGAACGGGTTGATCCTGGGGGAGATGACGCATCTTTTCGGGGAGCTGTTTGCGGGGCGCGGGATGGGTGCGATTCCGAGTCCGGCGGAGTTTCGCGCGATGCGGGAGGCGGAAGAGAGCCGGGGAAACGAGGGCCGGGTGGGGAACGCCGCGGGTGCGTAAGCGCAGGACCGCGCGTGTGCTGCTGCGGGAGCCTGAAGGACGAGTTCTCCTGATTCGTTTCGTGGTGCCGCAGGCGGAGGGCGAGTTCGTCTTCTGGGCGATGCCGGGTGGGGAGATCGAAGACGGCGAGACGGACATGGATGCGGCGCAGCGCGAGCTTGCGGAAGAGCTGGGACTGGAACTGCGGTTGGAGGGTCCGGTCCGGGTTGAGTCGAACTGCTTTCTTCACCAGGGCGAGATGAGAGATAACACGGATTACTACTTCCTGGGCAGCTGCCCGAGGAGCGCACCGCTGCTCGCCGGAGTGACGGAGGAGGAGATCAGGATCATGAAGGAGATGCGCTGGTTTTCCTTGGAGGAGCTGGAGCGAATGGCCAGGATTGAGAGGATCTTCCCGGAAGATCTCGTTGCATGGCTGCGCAGCATCTAAAGGGCGGTGCGCAGGGAGTGCCATGACGGGTGCTTCGCTGCTGGTAGAATTTAGATCAACGTTCAGGCATGAGATAAGGGAGATTTAAAGATGGCGTATGTAATTGCGGAACCTTGCATCGGCACGAAGGATTCAGCGTGCGTGGATGCATGCCCGGTGGATTGCATCCACCCCAAAAAGGACGAGAAGGGTCACGCAGAGACGGAGCAGCTGTACATCGATCCGGTGGAGTGCATTGATTGCGGCGCGTGCGTGCCGGTGTGCCCGGTGTCGGCGATCTACGCGGGGGACGATCTGCCGGAGAAGTGGGCGAGCTTCCAGGAGAAGAACGCGGCGCATTTCGGGCGGTAAGGATTCCGGAGTGGTCAGTAGACGCGCGGCGCCGATTCGTTCGGGCTGCGCGTTTGCTTTGGTGAGGAGCAAGTGAAGACGTTGGCGCGGGGCGAGGATGCGGAGCAGATTCGCGGACGTCTGGCAGCGCTGAGGCCGGGGGATGGGGCGCGCTGGGGCGTGATGCGAGTGGAGGAGATGGTGTGTCATCTGCGCGCGGCGTTCGCGGTGGCGCTGGGCGAGAAGCGGGTGGAGATGGCGAAGGTGCCGATACCGCGGCCGATGTACAAGTGGCTGGCGCTCTGGGTGCCGATGCAATGGCCGAAGGGTGTGGAGACTGTGCCCGAGCTGAAGCGCGGCCGGGTGGCGGCGCCGGAGTCGTTCGAGCGGGATCGAGCGGGGGCGCAGATGGGACTGGAACGGCTGATTGCGGCGCGGGAGAACCAGACGGCACATGCCTACTTCGGGCGTATGACGGGGGCGGACTGGATGCGCTGGGGATATCTGCATACGGATCATCATCTGCGGCAGTTCGGGCGGTGAGGCTTGGCTGAGGGACGCGTGGTGGTGCGGGTGGGGGAGGCGATCGTGCTGCGGACGTGGCCGTTTCATGAGGCGGACCTGCTGGTGAGCCTGTTCACGCGCGAGCATGGGCGGGTGAAGGGGGTGGCGCGGCACGCGATGCGGTCGCGGCGGCGGTTTGGCGGGGCGCTGGAGCCGATGACGCATGTGCGCGCGACGTGGGCGGAGCGGCCGAGGCAGGAGTTGGTGCGGCTGGACGGGTTCGAGATTGTGAGCTCGCCGCTGACGGGCGCGGTGGATTACGCGCGGGTGGCGGCGATTGAGCTGCTTGCGGAGGTGCTGGACGAGCTGCCGGAGGGCGCGGTGGAGGATGCCGTGTTTCGCCTGGCGGTGGCGGTGATGGCGCAGCTCAAGGCGGGCCGGGTGTGGATGCCGGTGACGTACTTCTGCCTGTGGATGAACCGGCTGATGGGCTGGATGCCGGAGCTGGGGACGTGCGTGGTGTGCGGGGCGCGGCTGGCGGGTGGGGCGGGCGGCGGCACGGTGTGGTACTCGGGTACCAGCGATGGGGTGACTTGCGCGGACGACCGGCGGCCGGGCAGTGCGGCGTTGAGCGCGGTGGGCGTGGCGGAGGCGCTGCGGATGTTTCGGGGGACGGTGGCGGGGCTGGCGGAGGAGGATTGGCCGAAGGCGCGGGGAGCGGAGCTGCGGCGGTTTGCGGTGGAGACGCTGGAGCGCCACCTGGAGCGGCGGCTGGCGAGCGCCAGGGCGCTGGCGCGGGCGTAGTCGGCGGGCGTGTGCGGGCCGGCGTAGTTTGGGACAGCAAGCTGTAGTGGAGAGAAGCGAAGAACTTTGCCGCGAGCAAGGGGGTGGCTGTGTTCGCGCTGGCGCCGCGGGCAGCGCTGGCCGCAGCGTACCCAACAGGCGCGCCAGGGGTGTTCCTGAAGTTCGCAGATGTCAGTCCGCTGGACGCGGTGTCCCAGTTGAGCGGCGGAATGGTGATGGACGTGAAGCCTGCCGATCTGAACCGGCAACTCGCGGAGTTCGTGCGGATGGCGCGGGGGCGTTACATTGTTGAGTTCGGGCGGCCGCGCAACAACGTTCCCGGCGATCACGAGATACTGGTGACGATCGCGAAGAGCAACGCGGTGGTGCGTCCGGCGGGAGTCTCGATGTCAATACCGGACCCTAACGTGGCGGCTGATCCGGATACGATTCCAAGAGATGTCAGCGATGCTCCCGAGATGGGAAGGCGGAGGAGAGCGGAGCCGCCGACGTAGACTGAGGCAAGAGAGGGCGATGGGGCAGGGATTTGCGAGAACGATGTTCGGCGCGGCGGCGAAGCGCCTGCAGACGGCGCACGGGTCGCGCGCGCAGTACGAGCGGATGGCCGAGCGGGGCGAGATCGACGACGCACTGGGCGAGTTCGAACGCGACTTTATTGCGGCGCGAGACAGTTTTTACCTGGCGAGCGTGACGGCTGACGGCTGGCCGTACGTACAGCATCGCGGTGGTCCGCGAGGCTTTCTGAAGGTGCTGGACGGGCGGACGGTGGCGTTCGCGGACTTTGCGGGCAACAAGCAGTACATTACGGCGGGCAATCTCGAAAGCAACGATCGTGTGGCGGTGTTCCTGATGGACTATCCGCTGCGTGCGCGGCTGAAGATCATCGGGCACGGCCGGATTGTGGAACCGGGCGAGGAGAAGCAGTTGGAGGCCACCGTGACGGCGGCGGGCTACGGCGCCAAGATGGAGCGGGTAGTGGTGATCAAGGTGGCGGCGTTCGACTGGAACTGCTCACAGCACATTACGCCGCGGTGGTCGGAGGCGGAGATCGTGGAGATGTCGCGGATGCGGTAGATGCGGGTTTGAGGGTGGCGAACTCGTTTGTTCAGAAAGCAGTTGCGAGAAAACCCGGCATGGTGGATAGTGGGCAGCACGGGCCATTCAGCATGAATTTTGCTGCTTCAGGAAGCTGGAGGCAGATGCATACAAGGAGTGTGAGCGATGGCGATTCTACCGTATCCGTGTACGTCACGGCCGTTGACGGGAGCGGGCTTTGAAGCTGCGTTGACGGCGCTGGGCATCGATGCGCCGACGCTGTGGACGATCATGTCGGTGGAGACGCCGGGCTGCGGGTACGTGGCTGACCTGCGACCGCAGATACTGTTCGAGCGGCACATCTTCCATCAATTGACGGGCGGTCAATTCGATGCGACGGCGCCGGGGATCAGCAATCCGGTGGCGGGCGGGTATGGCGTGGGCGGAGTGCCGAACCAGTATGTGCGGCTGGGGCAGGCGGTGGATCTGAACCAGGAGGCGGCGTTGCAGAGCGCGTCGTGGGGCCTGGGGCAGGTGATGGGCTCGAACTACAAGATCGCGGGCTATGGGTCGGTGGACGAGATGATTACCGCGATGTGCGCGTCGGAGGACGAGCAGCTGATGGCGATGGTTGGCTTCATCAGCTCGAAGGGGCTTGAAGATGCGCTGCGTACGCAGGATTGGGCCACGTACGCGCTGCATTACAACGGCTCGGACTACGCGAAGAACCAGTACGACACGCGGCTGGCGAAGGCGTATACGGCGTATGCGGACGGCTCTCCGCTGCCCGACCTGACGGTGCGTGCGGGGCAGATGTGCCTGCTCTACCTGGGTTTCGATCCGGGTGGTGTGGACGGGCTGGGTGGGGTGCATACGATCACGGCGCTGCATAACTTCCAGGTGAAGCACGGGCAGGCGTTGACTCCCGTGATCAACGCGGCGGTGCTGGCGACGCTGGAGGCGGCGCTGCCGGCGCCCCTGGATCTGCCGGCGCGGTGACGTGACGGCGCTCCGATAGAATCGGGGTATGGGTACAGTTGAGAAGAAGAAGGCGCTGACGTTCCAGGAGCTGCTGTTTACGCTGCAGCGGTTCTGGGCGGAGCGGGGGTGCGTGCTGCAGCAGCCGTATGACGTGGAGGTAGGCGCGGGGACGATGTCGCCGGACACGTTTCTGCGGGTGCTGGGGCGGCGGCCGGTGCGGATCGCTTATGCACAGCCATCGCGCAGGCCGGCCGATGGGCGCTATGGCGAGAACCCGAACCGGCTGTTTCGGCATACGCAGATGCAGGTGATCTTGAAGCCGCCGCCGGTGAATGTGCAGGAGCTGTATCTCGAGAGCCTGGTGGCGATCGGGATCGACCTGCGCGAGCATGACATCAAGTTTGAAGAGGACAACTGGGAGTGGCCGGTGGGCGGCGCGTGGGGCGTGGGCTGGCAGGTGATGCTGGACGGGCTGGAGATTACGCAGTTCACGTACTTCCAGCAGTGCGGGGGGATGGATCTGGACCCGATCTGCGGAGAGATCACGTATGGGCTGGAACGGATTGCGGGCTTTCTGCAGGATGTGGATTCAATCTACGAGATTGTGTGGGCGGTAGAGCCGGACACAGAAAAAGCAACTACATACGGCGAGATCCGGCTGGCCGAGGAGCGGCAGTTTTCGGCGTACGGGTTCGACTATGCGGACGTGGCGTCCCTGTGGAAGCACCTGGAGCTGTATGAGGCGGAGTGCCTGGGCTTACTGGAACGGGCGCGTGGGTTTGAGGAGATGGATGAGCTGACGCTGAAGAGGTTTCCGGTGCTGGGGGCGTATGAGCTGGCGCTGAAGTGCTCGCAGGTGTTCAACCTGCTGGATGCGCGGGGGGCGATCTCGGTGACGGAGCGGGTGGGGGTGATGGCGAGGATCAGGACGCTGGTGGTGGGGGTGGCGAAGGGTTACGCGGCGCAGGAAGCGGTGTTGAACGCCGGGGAGTTGGTGGCGCGTGGCTGATTTTCTGTTTGAGATTGGGTTGGAAGAGGTGCCGGCGCGCATGATCGCGGGGGCGCAGGCAGAGCTTGTGAAGCGGACGGCGGCGCTGCTGGAGCGGGAGCGGTTGCTGGGCGACGGCGGTAGTGCGGTGGGTTACTCGACTCCGCGGCGGCTGGCGGTGCTGGTGCGCGAGGTGCGGGAGCGGCAGGAGGATGTGCGCGAAGAGGTGATGGGGCCGGCGGTGAAGATTGCGTACAAGGATGGGCAGCCGGGGCCGGCGGCGATGGCGTTCGCGAAGAAGGCGGGGGTGGATGTTGCGGAGCTGAAGACGGTAGCAACGGCCAAGGGAGATTACCTTGCGGCGACGGCGGTGAGGGCGGGGCGCAGCGCGGCAGAGGTGATTGCGGCTGAGTTGCCGAAGGAGCTGGCAGGAATTTACTGGGCGAAGACGATGTACTGGCGGGCCGCCAAGCCGGAGAGGTTTGTGCGGCCGGTGCGCTGGGTGCTGGCGCTGCTTGGGGAGGCAGTGGTGCCGGTGTCGTTTGGCGGGTACGAGGCGGGGCGCAGGACGTATGGGCATCGCGTGCTGCGCGGGCCGGAGGCGATTGAGATCGGCACGCCGGGCGAGTACGTGGACGCGCTGACGAAGGCGTTTGTGATGGTGGATGTGGAGGTGCGGCGGCATACGATCCGCAAGGCGCTGGATCGGGTTTGCCGGGCGGCGGGGGATGGTCTGCGCTGGCGCGAGGATGAGGCGCTGGTGGACAAGATGACGCACATGACGGAGTGGCCGTCGGTGATTGCGGGCGGCTTTGAGCGCGAGTACCTGGCGCTGCCGGAAGAGGTGCTGGTGACGGTGATGCGGGATCACCAGAACTATTTTGCGGTAGAGCAGGGAAAGGGAGGAGGGAAGAGGGAAGAGGGACGAGAGGGCGGGAAGGGCGAGTTGGCGGCTTACTTTCTGGCGGTCTTGAATACGGTGGCGGATGATGCCGGGGAGGCGGTGATCCGGCATGGGAACGAGCGGGTGCTGCGGGCGCGGTTCAACGATGCGCGGTTCTTCTGGGAGTTCGATCAACGGGTGCCGCTGACGGATCGCGTGGCGCTGCTGGAGAAGCTCACGTTTCATAAGGACCTGGGAAGTTACGCGGCCAAGACGCATCGGGTGCGGGTGCTGGCGGCGAAGCTGGGCGAGCGGATGATGGCGCGCGGGGGCAATGTCGACACAGCCGTGCTGGACGAGGCGGCGACGCTGGCCAAGGCGGACCTGACGACGGAGCTGGTGAAGGAGTTTACGGAGCTGCAGGGACAGATCGGCGGACTGTACGCAGGGGCGCAGGGAGCGTTGCCCAAGACGGCGGCGGCGATCTACGATCAGTATCGGCCGATGTCGATGGAGGACCGGATTCCGTTGACGGTGGAAGGCCAATTACTGTCGATTGCGGACAAGGCGGATACGATTGCCGGGATGTTTGGACTGGGGCTGGAGCCGACGGGATCGAAGGATCCGTTTGCGCTGCGGCGAGCGGCGAATGGGGTGGTGAAGATACTGGCCGAGAGCGTGTTGCCGCTGGGACTGGGCGAGATTGCGCGGGCGGCCGCGGGCGCGGACGAAGAGCCGGTGAGGCAGATCGAAGTGTTCTTTGCGGAGCGGCTGGAATTCTATCTGCGCGAGGCGAAGGGGCAGGCCTATGACGTGGTGAAGGCGGTGCTGGCGGTGGGCGCGGACGACGTGAAGGACGCGGTGGCGCGCGCAGAGGCGGTGACAGCGGTCCGCGGCGGCGAGGACTTCGCGGCGGTGTCGGCGGCGTTCAAACGGATGCGGAATATCCTGGCACAGGCCGAGGAGAAGGGAATTGCGCCGAGCGCAGGGCTGGATGTGGCGCTGCTGAAAGACGGCGCGGAGCTGGCGCTGGCGGCGAAGGCAGCGGACGTGAAGCCGGAGGTGGCGAAGCTGCGGGCCGGGAAGCAGTATCGCATAGCGCTGGAGATGATTGCCTCGCTGCGGCCGCAGGTGGACGGGTTCTTCGATGCGGTGATGGTGATGGATCCGGATGAGGCGGTTCGAGCCAACCGGCTGGCGTTGCTGCGGCAGGTGCTGGGCGATTTCGGCGGGATTGCGGATTTCGCGGAGATCGTGGTGGCGGGTTGATGGTTCGAGCGGCGGGCGGATTCGATCAGGCGGAGCGGGCGGCGGTGTATCGGGTGATCGCGGAGCGCCGGGATGTGCGGCGGGGTTTCGTCGCGAGGCCGCTGGAGCGCGAGGTGCTGACGCGGGTGCTGGCGGCGGCTCACTCGGCGCCGTCGGTGGGGCTGATGCAGCCGACACGGTTTGTGCTGGTGGAGGATGCGGGCGTGCGGCGGCGGGTGCGCGATGTCTTTGCTGCCGCGAACGAGGCTGCGGCGCAGGGTTACGACGCGGCGCGGGCGGAGGAGTACCGGGCGCTGAAGCTCGAAGGGATCCTGGAAGCGGCGCTGAACATCTGCGTGCTGTGCGATGCGAGGAGCGCGCAAGGCCATGGGCTGGGGCGGCAGTCGATGCCGGAGATGGCCGTGTATTCGACGGTGTGCGCGGTCGAAAATCTGTGGCTGGCGGCGAGGGCGGAGGGCATTGGCGTGGGCTGGGTGAGCATCCTGGACATGGAGCGGCTGCGCGAGACGCTGGCGGTTCCGGAGAGCCTGACGGTGGTGGCGTACCTGTGCGTGGGGTACGTGGAGGAGTTTGGCGACGGGCCGGAGCTGGAGCGGCTGGGGTGGGAGCAGCGGCGGCGGCTTGAGGGTTGCGTGGCGGTGGATGGATGCGATGCGGCATGGGGCTGAGGGCAGGAGAACCGATTGCAGGCCGGGAACATCTCTAAAGAGAGGAAGTTTACGAGAGCAAGGTTCAGGAGGGATTTCTTGAGCAAGCTGTTTGAACCGTTGAAGGTGGGTGCGTTGGAGCTGCCGAACCGGGTGGTGATGGCGCCTCTGACGCGTTTGCGGGGTACGGTGGATCATCTGCCGACGCCGCTGATGGTGGAGTACTACCGGCAGCGCGCGGGCGCGGGCATGATCATCACGGAGGGTACGCCGGTGTCGCCGATGGGGGTGGGGTATGCGCAGGTACCGGGGATTTGGTCAGAGGAGCAGACGGAGTTATGGAAGCCGGTGACGGAGGCGGTGCATGAGGCCGGGGGCCGGATACTGGCGCAGATCTGGCATGTGGGACGGGTGAGCGACCCGAGCTTTCTGGATGGCAGGAAGCCGGTGGCGCCGAGCGCGGTGCCGCCGCCGGGGACGGTGACGCTGATCCGTCCGAAGAAGGAGTTTGAGACGCCGCGCGCGCTGAGCGTGGAGGAGATCAAGCAGGTGATCGAGGAGTTCCATCAGGGAGCGAAGAACGCCAAGGAGGCTGGCTTCGACGGGGTGGAGATCCATGGGGCGAACGGCTACCTGCTGGATCAGTTTCTGCACTCGGCCTCCAACCTGCGCGAGGACGAGTACGGCGGGAGCGTGGAGAACCGGGCAAAGATGCACCTGGCGGTGGCGGACGCGGCGGCGGCGGTCTTCGGCGCGGACCGCGTGGGCATGCACCTGGCACCGCGCGGCGATGTGATGGGGATGGGCGATGTGAACCCGCGGGAGATCTTCACCTACGTGGCGCGAGAGCTGGGCAGGCGCGGGCTGGCGTTCCTGATGGCGCGCGAGTATTACGGCGAAGACCGGCTGGGACCGGAGCTGAAGCGGGTGTTTGGCGGGGTCTACATTGCCAACGAGAAGTACACGCAGGCGCAGGCGGAGCAGGTGATTGAGGCCGGCGAGGCGGATGCGGTCGCCTTCGGCAAGCTGTTCATCGCCAACCCGGATCTGCCGAGGCGTTTTGCTTTGGGCGCGCCGCTGAATGAGCCGGTGTTCGACACGTTTTACACGCATGGGCCGGAGGGGTACGTGGACTATCCGGCAATGAGTGAGGAAGCGGTGTTGGTTTAGAGGATGGGGGGAAGCGGGCGGCGAGAAAGATTGCCGCTGGCTTGACTGCGCAGCCGCGGCGGACGAGGTGTTTGCGCATCGTCGAAGTGGCATGTGAACCGGGTGGCGTCCGGCGCACATCTGAGTCGGTGTGACTGAAAGGTGTTCCAAGCGTTTCGTGGTTTCTCTGTGCCTGGTGTTGTCGCTGGTGTGTCACGCCCAAGAGGGCGCGCACAGGCCGATCCTGGTGGGGTACTTCGGGCAGTGGGGACTGTATAGCTCGCCGCAGTACACGCTGAAAGACCTGGCGGCGAACAATAAGGCGACGATGCTCGACCAGTTGAACTATGCGCAGGGTTTTGTGACCGGCGGGCGCTGCTCGGTGGCGGATAGAAATGCGGACCTGGATCACGCGTTCGGTGTGGCGGAGGCGGTGAGCGGGCAGGCGGACGATCCGGAATCGCCGTTTCGCGGGCATCTGCATCAGCTGGCGGAGTTGAAGCGGGCCTATCCGCGGCTGAAGGTGCTGATCTCGCTGGAGGGGCGGGCGGCGGACTTTGCCTTCGATGCCCAGCCGGAGAACCAACGGGCGTTTGTCGCCTCGTGCATCGACCTGTGGGTGAAGGGGAAGCTGGCACCGAATGTCAGTGCTCCGGGGCTGTTCGACGGGATCGATGTGGATTGGGAGTACCCGCAGGGGGCGGATGCGGCGAACTTCATCGCGCTGCTGGGCGAGTTCCGGCGCCAGATGGACGTGGTGCGTGCGGGGCTGAAGCTGACGGTGGCGGTGGGGCCGAGCCCGCGGATGTACAGCGGCAGCGACTTTGCCGCGGTGGCAGCGCAGGTGGATGAGGTGGGGCTGATGACGTATGACTTTGCCGGTCCGTGGATGCGGAGGACGGGCTTTGTGGCGCCGCTCTATAGCGTGGCACTACCGCCCCCAAGCGTGGTCATGCCGCCCCCGAGCGTGGCGGCTGCGGCTCCTACTCCTGCTCCGGCTCCTGCTCCGACCGGGGTGAATCCGACGGCAAGTACGACACCGGCAGCCAAGACGGCGGCTCCGGCGGGCAGTGTTCCCGCGAGCGCGCCGGCGCCAGGGCCGCCGCCGAGCGGAGGTGCGGCGGGTTCGGTGCAGGCGTTCCTGGCGGCGGGAGTTCCGGCGGCCAAGCTTCTGATCGGGGTGCCGTTCTATGGCTACGGCTGGACGGACGTGCCGGACGTAAGCGAAGGCGTGTTTCAGGAGGGGACGCCGGTGCGCGGGGACCGTCCGTACAGCTACATTGAGACGCTGGTGGCGGGGTCGGAGGTTCATCGGGATCCGGTTTCGCATACGCCGTGGCTGTTTGATGGGGACGCGTTCTGGACCTTTGATGATCCGGTCAGCGTGAAGGCCAAGGCGGCGTACGTGGTGGAGCACGGGTTGGGCGGGCTGATGATCTGGGAGCTTTCAGAGGATACGGCGCAGGCGGCGCTGCTGACCGCTGCGCACGATGGGCTGGTGCGGCAGGTGCGTGTCGCCGGGACGCGGTAGCTGCAATCCAGCTCGGCGCGCGCTGGTTCAACTTCGCTTCCGTTGCCGTGGCTTACTTGCTAAGCTTCGCTAGGCTGTTCTCTTGCCTGCAAATCTGGATTGCGTTCAGCCACGGACCCACCAACGTGGCCGAAGACGAGCACTCTCATGCCATCTGAACATGACGGGTGGCGGCGACATCAACTTCCATTGAGGGTTTGGGGGTCAAAGATTTCATGCCGCACGCTATGCCGACGCTGTCTCCGTTGAGTGAACTTCGCCGGGCGCTGAATGCCGGGGATGCGACGCCGCGTACGGTTGCGAGGGAGACGATTGCGCGGGCGAACTCGGGTGGGTCGCGGAATGCGTATATCTACTTTGAGGCGGAGGCTTTGCTGCGGCAGGCGGAGGAGCTGACGGCGGGAGCGGCGCTGTACGGCGTGCCGATCTCGCTGAAGGATTGTTTTGACCTGGCGGGGACGGTGACGACGGCGGGGAGCCGGTTCTATGCGGCGCGAAATCCGATAGCGGTGAAGGACTCGGCGGTGGCGGGGCGGATGCGGGCGGCGGGATGCGCGATCACGGGCAAGACGCACCTGCATCCGCTGGCGTATGGGATTACGGGGCAGAGCGCGGACTACGGGGACGCGCTGCAGCCGCGGGATGTGGCGCTGCTGACGGGTGGGTCGTCGTCGGGGGCGTGCATGAGCGTGCAGGAGGGGTCAGCGCTGGCGGCGATCGGGACGGATACGGGCGGATCGGTGCGGGTGCCGGCGGCGCTGTGCCGGCTGACGGGGTATCGTGCGTCGCACGGGCTGACGGACAGGGAAGGCTGGTTTCCGGGCGGGTGGGAGGGTGGGGCGCACCTGGCGCCGTCGTTCGACACGCTGGGGTTGATCATGCGGGACCCGCGGGATGTGGCTGCGATTGCGCAGGCGCTGTTTGGGGTGCCCCTTGAGGCGGGTGTGCGGCGGGCGGTGCGGATCGGGTGCGTGCCGGGGACGTTTCTGCATGACGCGGCCGAGGATGTGCTGGCGGGATATGCGGGGTGGAAGCAGCAGATGCAGGAGCGCGGCGCGGAGATCAAGGAGATCGATACGGAGCCGTGGGGGGAGGCGATGGAGATCTTTGCGGCGATCCAGGCGCATGAGGCGGCGCAGATTCATACGGGACACTTTGCCGAGTTCGAGGCGTCGATTGCGCAGCGGCTGGCGTGGGGGGCAGGGATCGCGGCGAGTGAGTTGGCCGCGCTGAGGAGGCGGCACGAGCGGTTCCGGGCTGAGCTGATGCGGCTGTTCGGCGAGTACGAGTTTCTGATGTTGCCGGCGGCGCCGGTGAGCCGGCTGCTGGCGGCGGACGATCACGCGGAGACGCGGGCGAAGATGCTGCGGTATACGGCGCCGTTTTCGCTGGGCGGGGTCCCTAGCGTGTCGCTGCCGGGGGAAGCGATTGGCGGGCCGTTTGGGACGGGGGTGGTTGTGGCGGCGGGAACGGGCGGGGATGCGGGGTTGTTGGGGTTTGTGGGTGGGTTAGTGGGTTGATGGGCCGGCGCGGAGGAGGATCAGAGCGATGGCTAAGGCTATGATCTGTGGGTCGGGGGTTGTGGATTACGAGCTGAGCGTCCAGAGGCGATGTTGGGGCCGCGGCGAGTGAGTCACCCCACGATAACCCTTCGACTGCGTCTCAGGTGATTATGGGGCACCCGGACGAGAAAGCCGTCGCGAGGAGCGACGGCTTTGCCGGGAGGATCGGGTTGGGATCAGGCGAAGGAGGCTACTGCGGACGCTTCGTCGTCCTTGGCATCGAAGACGGTGGCGAGCTTGGTGATGACGAGCAGGTCGCTGACCTTCTTGGTGAGGTTGACGAGCTTGAGCTCGCCGCCAGCATTCTTGACGGCAGTGTAGGCGCTGACGAGTTCACCGAGGCCGGAGCTGTCGATGTAGTTCACATCCCCGAGGTTGAGGAGAATCTTGTTGGATCCCTTGGCGACGATGTCGCGCACCGCGTCGCGGAGGGTGCCGCTACCCTCACCCAGCGTTATCTTGCCACTCAGATCCAGGATCGTCACCCCATCTACTTCACGGGTTTTGAACTTCATACTCATGCTTCCGTCTCCTTTTGAGCTCTTCGTTTCATCATGGTGATCTGCGTTCCCGGACTCAACTGGCGAAAGTGTACCTCATCCATCAGCGCGCGCATAAGGAAAATCCCCCGGCCCGAGGTTCGCAGGAGATTTTCCGGGGCGAGGGGGTCGGGGCAGGTGTCGGGATCGAGGCCGGGGCCCTCGTCGGCGATCTCGATGGTAAGGGCGTCGGAGGTGAGGTCGAAGCTGGCGGTGACGTGCTTGGCGGGGTCGTACTTGTTGCCATGAACGATGGCGTTGACGGCGGCCTCGCGGCAGACCATAGCGACGTGGCTGGCGGTGTCCTCGTCGAAGCCGGCCTGGTGGGCGAAGCGCTCGGCGATCTCTTCGATCTTCTCAACGCTGGGCAGGACGGAGTCGAGCTTCAGGGTGAGGCGATTTGTGGTTGTGTCGGCCAAGGGCGTTCGTCCCCGTGCAGTGTAGCGCAGAATGGAGTTGGGACACATAAAGGAGCGATGGGATTGAGAAGGAGCAACGGCCGATACTGAGATTCTTCGCCTTCGGCTCAGAATGACGGCATGGGGCCTCAGAATGCCCCGGGGGGCTCAAGGGTGGACGGGGAAGCGGAGGAGGGCGCGCTGGTTGGGGGTGAGGCTGGACCAGAGTTCGGCGGGGATGCAGTGGACCTCGCGGCTGTCGTCGGCGTACCAGCGGCGGACAAAGCGGATGGTGAGCAGGGCGCGCGGCGTGAGGCTGAGGTTGGGCGTGCCGCGATGGAGGGCCCAGGGATGGCGGATGAGGACGTCGCCGAGGTTGAGTTCGACCGGCTGGAAGGGGATGGGGCTGGCGCCAGGGGTACTGGTGCACAGGGCTGCGGCGGCTTGCTCGAGGGCCTCGAGGGAGTGAAGGCGGTGGGTGCCGGGGGCGATCTGGATGGGTCCGTCGTCGGGGCCGATGGGGGTGAGGCCGAAGCTCATGAGGAGCATGTAGGCGGGCAGCGGGAGGGCAGGGGCTTCCTCGAAGAGGGGCCGGCGAAAGTCGATGTGCCAATCCTGATAGGCGGAGCCGGCGACGGGGACGTCGCAGCCCCACTGGTCGGCAACGACGCGGTCGCCGAGGACGGCACGGATGAGGGAGAGGACCTCGGGATCGAAGAAGAACTCGGGCGCGAAGCAGGGAGGCGCGAAGGGCATGGGCAGGAAGTGGCGGCCGGGGCCGCGGTTGGGTGCGGCCTGGGCGAGGTGCTCGAGCAGGAGCGGCCAGAAGGCGCGGCGGCAGGCTTCGAGAGCGCCGATAGGCAGCCGGCCGGGCAGAACGCAGAAGCCATCGCGCTCCAACTGGAGTAGATTTTTCGGTAGCATCGCTTCATGATTTTATTCGGCTGGGCGCGGTGGCAGGCGGCGCGGCGGGATTACGAGAGAGGGAAGCGATGATTCAGCCCGATGAGACGCTCTTCGCGCAGCAGCAGGTGGTGCGGCTGCAGGCGCTGCTGGAGGCGAGCCGGCAGATCCACTCGACAATTGATCTGGATGAGGTGCTGAGGATCGTGCTGCAGATCGTGGTGCGCGAGCTGGAGCTGACGGGGGCGTGGTTTACGACGTTTCCGCAGACCTATGGGGAGGTGCCGGGGGAGCTGGCGGAGTTCGAGGAGAGTCAGACCAGGTTTCCGCTGCATGACAAGGCGGGCAACGTGGTGACGGAGCTGGTAGTGCTGACGCCGAGGGAGCGGACGCTGTCGCTCGACGAGCTGGATTTCCTGGAGTCGCTGGCGATCCAGGCAGGGGTGGCGGTCGAGAATGCGCGGTTTCACCAGCGGACGGTGGAGTGGCAGAGGATTGAGAGCGACCTGGCCTCGGCACGGCAAGTCCAGCGGTCGCTGCTGCCGCAGAAGATGCCGGAGATCCCGGGGTACACGCTGGCGATGCGGTCGGTGACCTGCTATGCGGTGGGCGGCGACTACCTGGACATCGTTCCGCCGAGCAGGGCGGGCGCGCCGACGACGATCGTGGTGGCCGATGTAGCGGGCAAGGGGCTGGCGTCGGCGCTGGTGACGACGAGCTTCCGGTCGGGGTTTCGGGCGATGGTGAACGCGGGAATCCCGCTGCTGGAGATTGCCACGCGGATGAACCTGCTGCACTGGAACGAAGGGGAGGAGTCGCGGCGGCGGTATGTGACGGCGATCTTCCTGGAACTCGATCCGCAGACGGATACGGTGCAGTTTGTGAACGCGGGGCATAATCCGGCGTTCCTGCTGGTGCCGGACGGCGGGGGGTATGCGACGACGCGGATCGGGGCATCGGGGACGCCGATCGGGCTGATCCCGTTTTCGACGTACGAGGCGGAGACGCATGGGCTGCCGCCGGGGTCGCGGCTGCTGGTGTATACGGACGGGTTGACGGAGGTGTTTCGCGGGGAGGAAGAGTTTGGCGAAGAGCGTCTTCTGGATTCCTTTAACCACGCCGATTCTGTACAGTCGGATGGAGTTCTGGAAACGCTGTGGAGGACGCTGGATGAGTTCAGCGACGGCCGGGAGCAGACGGACGATATGACGGCGATGGTCCTGCTGCGGTAGGCGGGTATGGGAGGCTGAGGTGGTGGCGACGGAGGACAAGAACGCGAGCACCGTTGAGCTGCGCCTGCCATCTCGGCTGGGCTATGAGAAGGTGGCGATGAACACGGCGGCGTCGGTGGCGCGGCTGATGGGGTTTGCCGAGGAGCGGGTGGAAGACCTGAAGACAGCGGTAGCGGAGGCTTGCATCAACGCGATGGAGCATGGCAACAAGCTGGACGCGTCGCTTTCGGTGGGGGTGGTGCTGTCGATCGACTCGGAGTCGCTGGAGGTGAAGGTGAGCGATACGGGGGAGGGCCCGCAAGGTGGCGCGCAGGGCAGAGCGGCGGCGCCGGATATCGACAAAAAGATGCACGGCGAAGAGGACGCGCGGGGGATGGGGATGTTCCTGATCCAGGCGTTGGTGGACGAGGCGGAGTGGGTGTCGTCGCCGCCGGCGGGCAGCTACGCGCGCATGGTGATTCACCTGAACCGGGCGTCTGACTAGGTTGCGAGAAACGCAAAATTGCTGCGGAGAGGATTGAGATGGATCAAGGCACCAAGGTAAAGACCGAAGAGATCGCGTGCGCTGCTGGGGAGCCGATTACGGTGCTGCGCTTTTCGGGGGATATAACGAGCGCGTCGCAGGCGGCGGTGCTGGGGACGTACCAGGGGTTGCCGGCCTCGGCGAAGCGGATACTGCTGGACTTCTCGAAGGTGGAGTATCTAAATTCGTCGGGGATCGCGCTGGTGATCCAGATGATGATGGCGGCGGGGAAACAGGGGCAGACGATCCATACGTTTGGGCTGACGCCGCACTTCAAGAAGGTGTTCACGATGGTGGGGATTACGAAGTACACGACGCTGCACGCGGATGAGAAGGCGGCTTGCGCGGCGTTTGGCTGAGGGTTGCGGAGCGGCGGGCGAGACGATATCAGCCAAAGGTATGTGCGTCTGAGGCTGGATCGGCGTCTTCGGGGTCCTTCGGCTGCGGAAGTCGCTGCTACTACCTACGCAGCTCAGGATGACGGTTTTGTTTGAGAGTTTGAGGCAGGATGTTCGCGGGAAGTCGTTAGCGGCGTGTGATCTGGGCTTCGATGGCGTAGCGGACGAGCTGGGAGCGGGTGCGGACTCCGGTCTTTTCAAAGAGCTTTTGCAGAACGGCCTTGACGGCGCTTTCGGTGAGGTCCATGCGGGCGCCGATCTGCTTGTTGCTGAGGCCTTCGAGCACGGCGTTCAAGACGGTGGACTCACGCGGGGTGAGGGGCTGGCGGGGGCCGGGAGGCGGCTGGGTTGCGCGGGCAGAGATCAGCTCGACGGCTGCGCCGGAGGAGAGCCAGCGGGTGCCGGCGGCGGTGCGGCGGATGGCGAGCATAAGCTCGGCGAGAGGCTCGGTCTTGATGAAGATGCCGGCGTTGAGCTCGTTAAGGGCGCGCAGGGCTTCGCCGGGCTGCATGCCGGCAGTGACCATGAGGACGCGGGCGGCGGGGCGGAGGCGGCGGAGTTCACGGACGAGGTCTACGCCGGTGGTGTGCTCGCTGCTGGTGCGCTCGCCGCCGGTACGTTCACTGCCGGGAAGGGATAGCTCGTAGTCGATGAGCGCAACGTCGAAGTCGAGAGTATTGGGCGCGGCGATTGCGGCGAGAGCCTCAGGGGCGGAGGCGAAGTCGCCGCGGACCTCGATGCCGGGGGCCATTTCGAGCATGCGGCGGAGGCCCTCGCGGAAGAGGGTGTGGTCGTCGACGAGCAGGATGCCGATCGGGGGTTCGGCGTTGGCGGCTGCATTCATGCGTCTGCCTCGGCTGCGGCCATTTCAACGACGAAGGTTGCGCCTGGGCTGCCGGGGCGATAACGCAGATCTCCGTGGAAGCTGAGCATCATGGCACGGGAGAGATAGAGGCCGAGGCCGCCGGGGGGACCGGCGACTTTGCCGGGCTGGAAGGGACGGAAGAGCCGCTCGGGATGCTGGACGCCGGGACCGTTGTCGGCGAGCGAGATCTGGACGCCGGCGCCATGGCGGGCGGCGCTGACGCCGAGCCGCGCATCGGGGACATCGGCGAGGGCGGTTTCGGCGTTGCGCACCAGGTTGAGCAGCACCAGGAGGAGGCTCTGCGGGTCGGCGGAGACCTCGGGCAGGTTGTCGGGGACGTTCCAGTCGAGGGCGATGCCGGCGGTGCGGAGCGAGGGCTGGAGGATAATGTAGAGCTCGCGGAGGAAGCTGTCGAGGCGGAGCGTGGCGGGCTGGCGGCGGACGAGCGAGAGCTCGACGAAGGCGATGCGTTCGAGGGCGGCGACGAGCTGGCGAAGGGCGTCGAGGTCCTCGGGCTGCTGCTGCTGCGGGTAGGCGGAGCGGAGGTTCTGCTGGACGACGGAGATAGCAGCGCAGATGTTGCGGATCTCGTGCGAGACCGCGCCGATGGCGAGGCGGGAGCCGACGAGCACCTGCTCAAGGTTGGCTTCTTCGCGGTCGCGCATTTCGAGCGAGGAATCGATAATCATGGCGGTGAGCCGGCCGCCGCTGGAGGTGGTGTAGGTGGAGAACCAGACGTCGGCCATGAAGGGTTCGCCGCTGGCGCGGAGGCCCTGGCATTGCATCATGGTGCGGAGCTGCTCCCAGCCCTGCTGGCGGATGGGGACGCGGGCGAGCGAGGGGAGGAAGTGGTCGAGCTTGGCGCCCTGCAGGATGGGCCGCGCAGCGCCGTCGCCGGCGAAGAGGGTTTCGGCGGCGGAGTTGGCGGTGAGGATGTTGCCGAACTCGTCGGCGGTGACGATGGCGATGGAGGAGTTTGCGACGACGAGGCGAAGCTGCTCTTCGACGTCATGGCGAGCCTCCATCTCGGTTTCAAGGGCGAGGACGTGCTGCTGTTCGGCGCGGCGTCGGGACAAGAGCTCGGAGACGTAGAGGCCGGCGGCGGTGTAGGCGAAGAAGTAGAGGGCGTCGCGGGGGATGCCCTGGGCGACGGTCCAGGGGAAGGCGTCGGCGAACTCGGCGACCATGGTGCAGAGGGCGCCGAGGAGCAGGATCTGCCAGCGGCGCAGGACGGTGCTCATGACGGCTACGGGCGCGAGGTAGAGCAGCGCGAGGGGAATGCCATCGGCGAGCGCACGGTCGGCGAGGGCGATGCCGGTGATGGCGCAGAGACCGGCCACGAGGATGAATCCGCGGCTGCGCATGGCGGAGGGCAAACGGGGCATTCCGACAGTATCGTCCACTGGCGTTGCGAACGCAGGAGGAGATGGTGGACGGATCGAAAGATAGTGGCCGGCGGGATCGAAGGATGGATCGCTTAGTGAACTTCTATCGTCAAATGAGTTAGCCTTATATTTGACCGGCCAAGACGAAAAAAAGGCGTGCTTCAGGCGCTCCGTGTTTTCGGGCCTGTGCGGCTGTTTTACTTATTCTCTGGAACGTGAGGGATCAAACTGAGTCCGATGACGCAACGTACCGTCACCTTACTACGGACTCTGGGATTGCCCCTGTTGTTCGCGATCTCGCTGGCCGGTTGCAAATCGGGCAAGACGGACCCGGCAGCGGAGGCGCCGCCGCCGACGCCCACAGTGGTTGAGACGGGGGATAACAGCGGGGTGCGGGTGGATCATCCCAACCTGTTTCCGCTGGCGACCGCGGCCTCGCGCAACGTGGTGCCGACGCTGAATGTGACGGGGGCGGTGTCGCCGGATGTGTCGCGGGAGATCCCGGTGCTGTCGCTGGCGAATGGGCGGGTGATCGCGCTGCATGTGGGGCTGGGCGACACGGTGCGCAAGGGGCAGCTGGTGATGGATGTGCAGAGCCCGGACGTGTCGACGGCGTTCGCGACTTACCTCAAGGCAGTGTCGGACGAGCATTTCGCCAAGGTGACATTGGACCGGGACAAGCTGCTGTACGACAAGGGCGCGATTCCGCAGACGCAGCTGGAGGCGGCGCAGAATGGCGAGGAGGACGCGCTGGCGGCGCTCAGGGCGTCGGAAGAGCAGCTGCGGATTCTGGGAGTGGACAAGAACCATCCTTCGGATACGGTGCATGTGTACGCGCCGAGTTCGGGAATCGTGATCTCGCAGAATGTGACAGCCGCGGGAGCGGCGGGAATCAACTATGCGGGGCCGGCAGGGTCGCTGCTGATCGCCGACCTGACGCACGTGTGGGTGGTGTGCGACGTGTTCGAGAACGATCTGAACACGATCCACCTGGGACAGCATGCGGACATCCACATCAACGCGCTGCCGGGCAAGACGTTTTCGGGGACGATCTCGGATATCGGGGCGGTGCTGGACCCGAACATCCGTACGGCGAAGGTGAGGATCCAGGTGCCGAACCCGGGCACGGAGCTGCGCATCGGCATGTTTGCGACGGCGACGCTGCTGGGCAGCCAGGCGCAGGTGATGGTGGTGGTGCCGGCGGACGCAATCCTGCACCTGCACGACCGCGAGTTTGTGTTTGCGCCGGGAACGCAGCAGGGGACGTTCAAGCGGGTGGAGATCAAAGCGGGCAGGACGCTGGATAACAACCTGACCGAGGTGCTGGCGGGGCTGCGTCCGGGGCAGCAGGTGGTGATGAACGCGCTCGACCTGCAGAATACGGCGGACCAATAATGAGCGGATGGGAGCACGTGAGCGGATCAGAACACACCCGCCGCCTGCCGCTCCACGCCGGTGGCGGCGCTGAGTCGCGCCTTATCGGCGTCTCGACCAGGACGGCTGCGACTGTTCGCGAAGCAAAGCAAGGGGCCGGCGCATGATCGCGAAGATCGTCGACTTTTCGCTCAATAACCGCTTCATCATTTTGGTGGTGGCGGTGCTGCTGTTTGTGTGGGGCGCGATCTCGTTCCACAACCTGCCGGTGGAGGCGTACCCGGACGTGGCCAACAACTACGTGACGGTGATCACGCAGTGGCCGGGCCGAGCGGCGGAGGAGGTGGAGCAGCAGGTGACGGTGCCGCTCGAGATCGGCATGGCGGGCATTCCGCATATGACGCACCTGCGCTCGACGTCGCTGGCGGGGCTGTCGTCGCTGACGATGATCTTTGACGATGCGAGCTCGAATGACTGGAACCGGGAGAAGGTGCTGGAGCGGCTTTCGCAGGTGACGCTGCCGACGGGGCTGCAGCCGCAGATTGGCACGGACTGGAGCCCGGTGGGGCAGATCTTCTGGTACACGCTGCGCAGCACGAACCCTGAATACGACACGATGTCGCTGAAGGGGATCGAGGACTGGACGCTGGAGCGGCAGTTCCGCTCGGTGCCGGGAGTGGTGGACGTGTCGAGCTTTGGAGGGCTGACGCGTGAGTACCAGGTGATTGTCGACCCGGAAAAGCTGATCGCGTACGGGCTGACGCTGCAACAGGTACAGCAGCAGCTGGCGGCGAACAATGTGAACGCGGGCGGCAGCTTTATCGAGCAGGGCCAGCAGCAGATCAACGTGCGCGAGGTGGGGCTGTTTACGAATGTGGCGCAGATTGCGCAGACGGTGCTGAAGGCGGCGAACGGGACGGCGCTACGCGTCTCGGACATTGCCAAGGTGGTGCAGGGGCCGAAGATCCGGCTGGGACAGATCGGCAAGACCTATCGAGCGCAGGACAACAAGCTGATGGATGACGGCGACGTAGTGGAAGGCGTGGTGCTGCTGCACAAGGGCGAGAACTCGGACGAGACGCTGCGCGGCATCCATGCCAAGGTGGATGAGCTGAATGAGCACATCCTGCCGAAGGGTGTGAAGGTCGTAAAGTTCCTGGATCGCAGCGACCTGCTGGCGCTGACCACGCACACGGTGCTCGAGAACCTTACGATCGGGATCTGCCTGGTGGCGCTGATCCTATTCATCTTCCTGGGCAATCTGCGCGGCGCGCTGATCGTGGCGATCACGATCCCGTTCTCGCTGCTGTTCGCGTCGATCTGCCTGGACCTGGCGCACATACCGGCCAACCTGCTCTCGCTGGGCGCGCTGGACTTCGGCATGGTGGTGGAGGGCGCGGTGGTGATGGTAGAGAACATCGTCCGGCACCTGAGCCACCAGAAGCGCGAGGAGCAGGCGGCGGGGGGCAACTCGTCCACGCAGATCCGCGAGGCGGCGCACGAGGTGCAGCGGCCGGTGTTCTACTCGATCGCCATCATCATCACCGCCTACCTGCCGATCTTCACGCTGCAGGCGGTGGAGGGCCGGCTGTTCAAGCCGATGGCGTGGACGGTGGCGTTCGCGCTGCTGGGCTCGCTGCTTTTCTCGATGATCCTGGCGCCGGTGCTGGCCAGCTTCCTGTTTGCCAAGGGAGCGAGCGAGTGGGAGAACCCGCTGATGCGCTGGATCACGGAGCGTTATCGCGAGTCGAACCGCTGGGGGATTGAGCATAAGTTCTTCCCGATTGGCGGTGCCACGCTGCTGTTCGCGCTGGGATGCTTCCTGCTGTTCTCGGGGGCGATCGGCTCGGAGTTCCTGCCGCACCTGGACGAGGGCGCGATCTGGGTGCGCGGTTCGCTGGCGCCTTCGACGGGGCCGACGGAGAGCCGCAACATCGCGGACCACACGCGCATTGTGCTGTCGTCGTTCCCGGAGGTGACGCAGGTGGTGTCGCAGATCGGGCGGCCGGATGACGGCACGGACACGACGGGCTTCTTCAACACGGAGTACTTCGTCGACCTGCTGCCGAAGGACAAGTGGCGGCCGGCCTTCCACAAGAACAAGGATGAGCTGATTGCGGCGATGGACCGGGAGCTTGAGAAGACGCCCGGGGTGGTGTGGAACTTCTCGCAGCCGATCTCGGACAACGTGGAAGAGGCGGTTTCAGGGGTGAAGGGCGAGCTGGCGGTGAAGCTCTACGGGACCGACCTGCGGACACTGGAAGAGAAGGGCAACCAGATTGTGCAGATCATGAGCGGCATCAAGGGCGTGGCGGACCTTGGATTATTCCGCGTGATCGGCCAGCCCAACTTGAACTATGTGGTGGATCGCGACGCGGCGGCGCGCTACGGCATCAACGTAGCGGACATCCAGGCGGCGATTGAAGGCGCAGTGGGAGGCACGATCGCGGGCGCACCGGTGACGCAGGTGCTGGATGGGGAGGCGCGGTACGATGTGACGGCGCGCTACTCGCCGGTGTACCGCAGCACGCCCGAAGAGATCGGCAACATCCGGCTGCTGGCGCCATCGGGCGAGCGCGTGTCGCTCTCTCAGGTGACGCAGGCCAAGTTCGTGGACGGAGCGGAGTCGATCGGACGCGAGGAGGGCCAACGCTATGTGGCCATCAAGTACAGCGTGCGCAATCGCGACCTGGGTACGACGGTGGAAGAGGCGATCAGCAAGGTGTCGAAGCAGGTGCAGCTGCCGGCGGGGTACAAGCTGGACTGGGCGGGCGAATACGAAAGCCAGAAGCGCAGCACGCGGCGGCTGCTGATCGTCTGCCCGCTGACGATCATGCTGATCTTCATCATTCTCTACGGGATGTTCGGCTCGTTCAAGTGGGCGCTGCTGGTGCTGGCGAACGTGGCGATCGCGCCGGTGGGCGGCCTGTTTGCGCTATGGCTGACGGGCACGCGGATGTCGGTGTCGTCGGGCGTCGGGTTCCTGGCGCTGTTCGGCGTGTCGGTGCAGACGGGGATCATTATGCTGGAGTGCATCAACCAGATGCGGGCGCGCGGCTACAGCGTGCGGGATGCGGCGCTCGAAGGGGCGGTGATCCGGCTGCGGCCGATCATGATGACGATGCTGGTGGCGACGCTGGGGCTGCTTCCGGCGGCGCTGTCGCATGGGATCGGCTCGGACTCGCAGCGGCCGTTCGCGATCGTGATCGTGGGCGGGCTGGTGGGCGCGCTGGTGACGGGCGTGTTCCTGCTGCCAACGCTGTACGTGCTGATTGCGCGCGATACTGATGTGCTGCCGGCGCCGGAAACGGAGCTGGCACATTGAGGCTGGCTCATACATCTCGGCGAGTGGCATCGGCCTGGGGCCTGGCGCTCGCGATGATCATGATTGTTCCACCGTACCTGCGTGGGCAGGCCGCGCCTGCTCCGGCGACACCGGCTCCGGCGCCCGCTGCACCGGGTGCGCCGGCAGCTCCGGCTGCGGGGGGACGCGGCGCCGCGCCGGCACCGGCGTCGGGTCAGGCTCCCGCAGGGCAGGCGCCGCCGGGACAGAGTCCAGATCAGGCGGCGGGGCTCTCACCGGCGGCAGCGGCTTACGCGGCGCAGGCGACTCCGGGGCCGGACCCGCGCAAGCCGCCGACCTCCAAACCTGGCGCGCTGACGCTGCGGCAGGTGATCGACCTGGCGCAGAGCAAGAATCCGACGATCCTGGCGGCGCAGCAGAACCTGCGCGCGGTGCGGGCACAGGAGCTGCAGGCGGGCGTGCGGGCCAACCCGTACCTCACGATCGCCAGCCAGAACGTGACGGAGCCGGCGAGCGAAAACAATCCGTACTTCTATAACGTGCAGGTTTCGCGACTCTTTGAGCGGGGCAACAAGCGAGGCTTCCGGCTGGACCAGGCGCGGGCGACGACGGCGCAGACGCAGGCGCAGCTGGACGATACGCTGCGACAGACGATCCTGACGGTGAAGACGGCGTTCGTGCACATGCTGATCGCCAAGGACGCGCAGCAGCTTTCAGCGGCGTCACTGAAGGACTTTCGCCACGAGGTGGAGATTGCGAACGATCGCTATCAGGCGGGGGACCTGGGCAAGCTGGACTTTGAGCGGCTGGACCTGCAGCTGGGCGATCTGGAGAGCGCGGAAGCCAACGACATCATTACGCTGGAGCAGGCGAGCGCGCAGCTGCAGACGCTGATCGGGGTTGAGAATCCGAGTCCCGAATTCGATATCGCGGGAGATATACTGCCGCCGGTGGTGAGCCAGACGCCGCAGCAGCTGACGGCTACGGCGCTGGCGACGCGGCCGGACTACGCGGCAGCTCGGCAGGGCGTGCTGGCGGCGGAGGCCAACGCGCGGCTGGCGGTCGCGAACGGTACGGCGGACCCGACGCTTGAAGGTGAGTTCGACCTGACAGGGCCGGAGCGGTCGTTCGGCGCGTCGATCAATATTCCGCTGCGCATCTTCGACAGGAACCAGGGCAACAAGCAGACGGCGCGGTTCCAGGCGGATGCGAGCCGGTTCACGGAGATTGCGGCGCGCAACCAGGTGGTATCGGACGTGACGCAGGCGTGGGTGGGCTACGAGCAGGCGAAACGGCTCTCGGACCGGTTCACGACGCACTACCTGGATGAGTCGGCGGACGTGCTCTCGATCGCGCAGTTTGCGTTTGAGCATGGAGGGATCGCGCTGATCGACTATCTGGACGCGCTGCGAGATGCGCGCTCGGCGACTGGGAATGCGCTGAGCGCGTATCAGCAGACGTGGCTGGCGATTCATCAGCTTTCGGCGGCCACCGCTACGGACGTTACGCCTTAGGGCAGAGAAAAAAGGCAAATACTGAGATTCTTCGCTTCGCTCAGAATGACGAGCTGAACAGCCAGTGACTCAGTGCGTGGGGAGATGGCGCTCGAAGAACTCGGCTTCGGCGGTGTAGGAGCGGACCCAGTCGTGCCAGAGCAGGAAGCCGTGGATTTCGTCGGGGTAGACGGTCTGCTCGAAGGGCGTGCCGTGCTCGCGCAGCTTTTGCACGAGGGTGACCATCTGGCTGAACTGGACGTTGCGGTCGTCGTCGCCCTGGATGAGGAGGACGGGCGACTTCCAGCCGTCGAGCGCGGAGTTGGGTGAGGACGAGAAGGCGAGCTTGCGGGCGGCGTCGAGGTCGGGCGCGGCAGCGGGGCCGTCGTCGAAGCGGACCTGGGTGGTCCAGTCGTGGACGCCGTGAAAGTCGACGCCGGCCTTGAAGATGTCGGAGTTGCGGGCGAGGCCAAGGGCGGTGAGGAAGCCGCCGTAGGAGCCGCCCCAGAGGCCGATCTGGCGGGGGTTGACGTTGGGGAGGGACTGGAGATAGCGCGCGCCGGCGAGGACGTCGTTGTACTCGGCGGCGCCACGCCAGCCGGAGTTGGGAGGCTCGCGGAAGTCGGCGCCGTACATGATGCCAAGGCGGTAGTTGACCGAGAGCACGGTGTAGCCAAGGCTGGCAAGGTACTGATTTTCGGCGTAGGCGTTGTGGTAGTAGTCGCGGTAGTGGAAGCCGAGCAGCATCTGGCGCTTGGGGCCGCCGTGAGTGAAGATGAGCGCGGGGCCGGGGCGCGTCTGGCCGTGGGGGACGAAGAGCTGGCCATGGATGGTGAGGCCGTCGGAGCTTTTGAAGAGGACCTGCGTGGGCGTGACGAGCTGCGCAGTGGGGAAATCTTTGGGCAGCGCGTCGGTAGAGATCAGCTCGCGGGCGCCGGCGGCGGCGCGGTAGACGAGCGCGGGCGAGGTGGCGGTGGAGCCGAGGCAGGCGATGGTTTTGCCGTCGCCGATGTCGACCGGCGCCCATTCGATGGTTCCGGCGCTGGCGGCGCGGTTCCAGCTAACGGGCTCAGGCGGGGCGCCGCCTACGACGGCGACTCGCCAGATGTGGCGGCGGTCGACATCCTCGGCGTTCGAGGCGAGCAGGATGGACTTGCCGTCGCGGCTGAGGCTGACGTCCTCGACGTCGAAGTCGCCGCGGGTGAGCAGGACGGGCGGACCGCCGGCGGGTGAGATGGAGTAGAGATGGTCGCGGCCATCGGCCTCGGAGGCGAAGACGATGCGGGCATCCTGGGCGAAGATCAACTGGGCGGGGCCGAACTCGGGCAGCGAGTCGCGAAGGGTTTCGCCGCTCTTCCAGAGTTCGCTGCCGGTGTAGGTGTGGGTGTCGGCGGTCCAGAGGGCCCAGGGCTCGGGGTGCCAGGGAATCATGGTCTGTTTGGCCGCGACGCCGCGCACGCGCAGGAAGGCGAGCTTCGATCCGTCGGGCGACCAGCGGGGAGCGAGATCGCGGTCGACCGAGGGCGCGACGTAATGAACGCCGCAGAGGGCTCCGTCCTTGAGGTCCAGGATGGAGACGAAGGCATGGTCGCCGCGGGCGATGGTGGCGGCGATGCGGGTGCTATCGGGTGACCAGGCGGGCGAGGCGACATCGCCGCGGATCTCGGTGAGCTGTTTGGCAGCGGTGGAGGAGTGGAGGTCGGCGAGCCAGAGCTGGTGGCGGCCGGACCACACGGCCCAGCGGCCGTCGGGAGAGATCTGGATGTCTTCGCAGTCTTCGCGGGGGCAGGCCATCTCGCCGAGCAGGCGGGGCTCGCCGGCGGACGCTGCGGAGGCCATCCACACCTGCTGTTTGGGCTGTTTGTCTTCGTGGGTGGGATTGGCGGCGAGGCCGGCGCCGTTGAGCTCTGAGCCCCGAGCGTAGAGGACTGCCTGGCCGTCAGGGGTGAGGCGGAGCGAGTCGATCTCCTGGCCGTCGTCGCCGGTGTAGTGGGTCAGCTGGCGGGGCACGAAGGAGGGTGCGTCGGCCACCCAGACGTTACGCGAACCGCGGGCGTCGAAGACCCAGGCGATGCGCGACGCGTGACTGGCGGAGGTGAGCTCGGACGGAAAAGGAGAGCTCATGACCTGCTCGACGGTGAAGCCCTGGGCGGAGGCGAGCGGAGCGGTGGCGGCTGCAAGGGTGAGGCAGGCAAGAACTCGGGTCAAGCGCATGGCGAAACCTCAGTTGGTGAGTTGAGGATTCGACCATAGCACAGGACATCAGGCGGGGAATCGTAATTGGATGCTGGGGGAAAGATGCCGCGGGCACGGAGTGATCTCCGTGCCCAGCGGCCAAGCGGCAGGGAGGTTAGGCTTTGAGGAAGCGGCGGCGGGCTGCACCAGCGAGACCGAGGACGCCGGAGCCGAGGAGGACGAAGCTCGAAGGCTCGGGTGTGACGGTGGCGCCGCCGACGATGCTGATGTTATCAAGCAGCAAGTAGGAGGGGTCCTGCTGGAAGGTAAAGGTAAAGGAATCGTTGCCGGTACCGACGAAAGTCTGGCTCTCGAGGGTGTAGGGGAAGGCGTCGGGGTTGGTGAGGCCCAGAAGGGTGACGCCATCGACTGACGCGGCGAAGGAGGAGGGAGTTCCGCCAAAATTGTAGAGATCGTAGTTGAGGGTGTAAATCTCGTTGGCGTTGTCCGTGAAGCTCTGGGAGATGGACCCCGTGGAGCCTACAGGACCGAAGGAGGCCTGGTAGTTGCCATCGACGGGGTCGACGCCGCTGAAGCTTCCGCTGACGCTGGTGAAACCCGTGTTGCCGGATTGGGTATAGCCGGTAAAATCGCCGGTCTCAAAGCTGGGGTTTACCAGCACGATGGACTCGGCGTTTGCAAGGGTAGGAATCGTGAAGGCGACGGCTGCAAGAGCCAAGAGAGTGGCTTTCAAGTGAATCATGGAGAGAGCTCCTAAGTGGTGCAGTGGGTGGTGAATCTTTCTTTGAACTGAGTTGAGACTACGTGGTTTTCGGGGGGTGTCAACAACTTTCGGGAAGAAATTACCTTAGAGTTGCCGGGCCAATTTTGGAGGTTACCAGCGTGTGATCCCGGATTGATTGCCGCGTTTGTTGACGCGGTATTGGGACGGAAAGGGTTGGCGATATAGGAGGGCCGAGGGACTCGGGGGTCCTTCGGCTGCGGCGCTGGCGCGCCTTCGCTCAGGATGACGGCCGCTCTAGATTGAGGTGGCGGATTGGTCTAGAAGCCGTAGTTCTTGCGGCGCAGGGCATTCTTGTAGAGGTCGCGCGCCTTCTTGGCGGCGAGTTCGGCGTCGTGGACCTGGAGGCCGGCGGTGTCCCACTTCTCCATCTCGACTATGGAGTGGTCGGAGTTGGCGAGATACTCTTCGTTGTGGATCGCATTGACCCAGGCGTCAACGGCTTGCTTGTAGTTGCTGAGGAGCTGATCGAAGTCTTCCATGATGGAGACGGTAGGACAGCGCCGTTAGCGAGTCAACGGCAGATAGAGTGATTTATCGAAGATTGATATGGAGGGTGAGAGCTGCCGGGGCGCTTGGATTCCGGGTTCAGGCGAACGGTTGAAGCAAAGGAAAAGCTCCGGCGGTGGTCTGCCGGAGCTTTCCTGTTTTCACCACCGGCTTACTGCGCGGCAGCGTGTCAGGTTGAACTTACGCTTTGAAGAAGCGCCGGCGAGCCGCGCCCGCGAGGCCGAGGACACCGGTGCCGAGGAGCACGAGGCTGGAGGGCTCCGGGGTGACGGTACCGGTGGGGGGCGGCGGGGGCGGCGGCACGGTGATGACGCCGTTGACGTCCTCAAAGAGGTACTGCCCGGTCACGCCGTCGTTGGTGTGGCTGGACAGGGCGTTGGGGCCGCCGTCGATGAGGGCTCCGCAGGTTCCGGACCCGGGAAGCTCATACGTCGTCTCGTTGGCTCCGGCAATGGTCCCATTGCTGTAGCCAACGACCGCGCAGGCCCCGCCGAGGCCGTCGTTCCCGCCGCTGGCGTCACCTGTCTCCCACTGCATGGAGCCGTAGTTGAAGTAGATATCGAAGTCACCCGCGCCGAGGTCGGTCCTGCTGACGAGCAGCACCTGGAAGTTGTCAAGCTTGTCAGTCGCCCCGGAATAGTACCCGACACCGCTGTAGGTGACGCCGAAGGCCGCGTCGCCGTTGTAGGTACCCGTGCCGTAGGTCACAACTCCGGCTCCGCGGGTGTCGACGTCGGCGAAGAACGGAGCAATGATGGCTTGAGTTGAGGCGGAGAGGCCGTAGGGGGTGTATGCGGACTGACCCGCGCCGAAGGTTACGTTGCCGTTGTTGTTGACGTAGAGGCCGGTGTAGGTGCTGCCGTAGAAGTTCAGGGCGAAGCCAAGAGGCGTCAAGCCCGAGAAGCAGTCGTCGCACGTGGCTAACGTATTGCTGTTGAAGCCTGAGACGATGGGGCTGGCCGACGCAGATACGGCGAGGAGAGACGCAGAAATTCCAGAAAGTAGGGCGAGACGCTTCAACATGAGTGAGCTCCTGACGGTTTTACGTTTCTTGACAAGCCGTCCGAGCCGGGGCTCCTGCATTGGGCGGCGACGAGAGAGAGAGTACAACAAAAGAAAGGGCCCGGTGCAACTTTAGTGTTAACGCCACCGTACGGTGAGCCGGGTGCGATGTCAATCGTTTTTACACTGTCTGGGAATATATTTCGTATTTTAAGGTTCATCGCACGTGGAGACAGCTGCGGCTCCTTCAGCTCGGCGCGGCGTGGCGAACAGCTTTGAGCCGCAGATGGCCGCCGGTATTGCGGGATGGCGAGGCCAGGGGCCTATCGACCGCGGCTCAGACGCGCGATTGCTCAGGCTGACGAGGTCTGGGTCGGATGGAGATGCGGTTGTTTGTGGCTCAGGCGAGGCGGGTGGTGGGCTTCATGCGGTCGAAGAGGGCGCGGAGCTGGCGGACGCCTTCCTCGGCTTCGCGGCGGTCGGGGGTCTCGTTGGTGTTGTTCCAGCCGGAGGCTTCGCCCTGCTCGCTGAGCTGGACGACGATGCCGTCGCGGCGGGCGAGGACGTTGAGGTTGTCGATATTGAGGCCGTAGTTGCACTCGGGCTGGGGGATGAGCCAGCCGATCTGGCCGCGGACGGGGGTGATGGAGTTGTCGCCGAAGAGCGCGCGGGCGCCGTAGCCGGTGCAGTTGATGATGGCGCGCTGAGGGAGCGAGGCGAGCTCGGAGGGGGAGTGGAAGTCGCGGGTCTCGATGCGTCCGCCGGCGATCATGAAGTCGTTGAAGAGCTGGTGGGCGAGGTCGGTGATGTTGAACATGAGCTGGGTATTGCGGCGGGCGAAGCGGGTGGGGAAGGGGTGCTGGCCGGGAGGCAGGTCGAGGGAGCGGGGGCTGATGTCCTGGATGAGGGGCATGAGGTGGGCGAAGCCGATGGGGTCGATGTCGCGGCGGCGCTGCAGGTCGTTTTCGGGGTGGAGATCGGTCAGGAAGTAGCGGTCGGTGAACTCTATGGGAGCGCCGGGGAAGCCGAGGTAGGACTGGTAGGTACGCCAGGAGTAGCGGGCCATCGCTTCCCACACGGCGGCGAACTGCGGCGTGGCGGACTGGGCGAGGGCGATGCGGGAGTCGGGGGTCCAGGAGCCGGTGGCGCGGAAGCTGCGGGAGTCGGAGACGCGGTCGCGGGCGTAGATGGTGACGCGGCAGCCGGCGCGCTGGAGGAGGGTGGCGGCGGTGAGGCCGAGGGCTCCGGTGCCGATGACGGCGATCTCCTGTCCGGCGGGGTCGGAGCCAGCGAGCGCGAGGTCGATGGCGCGGGCGCCGGAGCCCCAGGAGAGCGACCAGCCGGAGCCGCCGTGGCCGTAGTTGTGGACGACGAGTTTGTCGGAGCCGGCGAGGGCGACGCGCTCGGCCTCGATGCGCGGTCCGACAGCGCGGAAGGGACGGAGGCAGACGGTGATCTTGAAGAGGCGATCTTCATGGGCGCGGATGGGCGCGAGGGGCGGGACGGCGTCGTAGGAGGGAAGCGGAGGTGCGGAGGCGAGAGCGGCAGATGAGGTCATAGGTTTGTGCGTGCATCCCGCAAGCAGGGAGACGGAGGCTGCGGCGGTGGATTGGAGGAAGTGGCGACGGTCCATGGGGGTTATGGCTGTGTTGTAGGTAGGGCAATGCTAGGGCAACGGCAAGGGCGAATTTCTGAGGTTCTTCGCCTTCGGCTCAGAATGACGGCGGTGGTACGGGTGACGGGTTTGGGTTTGTGGGTTGGCTAGTAGAGGGGAACGGTGGGATCGACGGTGCGGGCGTAGTGGTCTATGCCGCCGGCGAGGGATTGGACGTGGTCGAAGCCCTGGTTGCGGAGCCACATGGTGACGGAAAGGGAGCGCGCGCCATGGTGGCAGACGACGACGTAGGGCTGGTCGGGATCGAGCTCGGCGTGGGCGCGGGAGGTCATTTCGCCCATGGGGATGAGGACGGCGCCAGGGATGGAAGCGGTGGCGACCTCCCAGGGCTCGCGAACGTCAAGGATGGTGGGTTCGGCGGGAGTTCCGACGGTGTCGGCGCGGAGCTTCACGAGAGCCTCGGGCGTGAGTTCGGGGTCTAGCATGACTTCAAGGATAAACGCAGAAGGCATAGAATAGAGCAGTTAACCTGTTGCCGAGCGTCGGACGGTGCCTGACATTTGGCGGCGTTCTATGCCGGGCTAGGTTAACTCCGGGCTGACCGAGGCACTTTGATGCAGGACGCGCGGCTTACGTCTAGCGGGCGAGTGCATCTGAATGGTTATCGGGGGCGGGCCGCGATTTGGTACTTCGGCCGCCGGGTTGGTTCCGGCGAAGCTGAGTGGCTCAGAAGCAGATGAAAGGGAGTGAACGTTGCCGGAAAGAGTATTGATCGTAGAGGACGAGTTGCATGCGCGGACCGGGCTGACAGAGCTGGTGGCGTCGTGGGGGTATGAGGCGGAGTGTGCTTCGGATGGGGTGGAGGCGCTCGAGATGATGGAGCGCTGGTCGCCGGGCATGGTGGTGACGGACCTGAAGATGCCACGCATGGATGGCATGGTGTTGCTGCGCAAGCTAGCGGAGCTGCCGGTGAAGACGCAGGTGGTGATGCTGACAGCGCAGGGATCGATAGAGAGCGCGGTGGAGGCGATGCGTAACGGCGCGTGGGATTATCTGCCGAAGCCAGTAGAGCCGGCGCGGCTCAAGGCGATTCTGCAGAGCGCGAGCCGGCAGCGGGCGGCGGAGGTGGAGGCGCCGTACCGCCGCTCGCAAAAGACGACCGGGGCGCTGGGTGAGCTGGTGGGCAATACGCCGGAGATGCGCGCGGTGTTCTCGCTGGTGGAGCGGGTGGCGCACTCCAACGTGAGTGTGCTGGTGACGGGCGAGAGCGGTACGGGCAAGGAGCTGGTGGCGCGCGCGCTGCACGAGCTTTCGTCGCGACGCAACAAGCCGTTTGTGGGGGTGAACTGCGCGGCGATCCCGGAGACGCTGATCGAGAGCGAGATCTTCGGGCACGAGAAGGGTGCGTTTACGGGGGCGGTGGAGCGGCGGGCAGGGTGTTTCGAGCTGGCCGAAGGTGGCACGATGCTGCTAGACGAGATCGGCGAGATGCCGGCGGCGACGCAGGCGAAGCTGCTGCGGGTGCTCGAGGACCGCAAGCTGCGGCGGCTGGGCAGCAAGATGGAGACGCCGGTGGACGTGCGGGTGATCGCGGCGACGAACAAGGATCCGCAGACGGCAGTTGCGGCGGGCGAGCTGCGAGGCGATCTCTACTACCGGCTGAATGTGTTCAACATCCATATGCCGCCGCTGCGGGCGCACAAGTCTGATATCCGGGCGATCGCGGAGAAGATGATTGTGGATATGAACGAGAAGCACGGCTGCAGCGTGGCGGGAATGACGACCGAGCTGATGACCCGCATGGATATCTACAACTGGCCGGGCAATGTGCGCGAGCTGCGCAATACGATTGAACGCGCGGTGGTGCTGGCGGAGACTGGGATGCTTGGCGCGCAGCATCTGCCGCCGGGCTTTGGGGAGCGGCCGGTAGAGAGCCCTGGGGCAGCGGCGAGCGATACGGCCGTGCACGTGGAGGTGGGGACGACGGTCGACGAGGCGGAGCGGCAGTTGATTCTGAAGACGCTGGTTTCGACCTTGAACAACAAGACCCGCGCGGCGGAGATCCTGGGCATCAGCACCAAGACGCTGCAGAACAAGCTGAAGGAGTACACAGCGGCGGGAACGCGCGAGTAGAGACGGGGACGAAGGGCGTGAGGCTGCGGCTGGGCAAGGGAGCACGGAGCGAACCATGCGTCTGAAGACGAAGCTGGTGCTGGCGGCGACAGGGGTGATGTTCGCGATCGTGATCGTGCTTTCGCTGCTGTTTCTGGGCGAGCTGCTGCGGCAGAGGATCGCGCAGACGGGCTCGACGACCGACGTGATGGCGCGGCAGGTACTGATGATGACGCGGCAGGCAGTCGAGGTAGGGCTGAAGGCGCAGCCGCCCGAGGATGGGTCCGACGAGGCGCTGCAGAGGGCGGTGACGAACGCGCTGCGCAGCCACCAGCCGCTGCTGGATACGATGGACTCGTTCGTGCGCTACAGCCCGTCGGTGCAGGACGTGAGCGTGACGGACGCGCATGGCTGGACGCTGGTCTCGACCGATCCACAGGCGCTGAACCAGCAGGCGCCGACGCGCATGGAGTTCGACCGGCTGCGGGCGGCGAGTATTGCCTTTGGGGCGAGGCAGGTGCTGGGACAGGCGCGGGTGCTGGACGTGAATGCGCCGCTGGACCGCAACGGGGAGTCGTTTCTGGTGGTGCATGTGGGCGTGCGGTCGACGTTCCTGAAGGCCAGCTACCTGCCGCGGTTGAAGGATGGGTTGCTGCTGGCGCTGATCTGCGCGCTGGTTTCGACGGCGGCGGCGGGGCTGCTGACGTTCCTGGCGTCAAGGCCGATTGAGGAGATCAGCCGGCGGCTGGAGCGGCTGACCGAGGCGGCGGAGCTGGAGGCGGAGCCGCGCGAGCTGGGCACGGGTCGCGGAGAAGGGCTAAGAGATGACGCCGTGGTGCGGGTGGCGAACACGATTGACCGGCTGGGTCGCAGGATGCGGACCAACGAAGCGGTCTACACGGATCTGCAGAGCAATTTAAACCAGATGCTGGATACGCTGCGGGACGGCGTGGTGCTGTTCACGGCGGAGCGGCGCGCGGTGATGGTGTCGGATGCGGTGGCAAACTTCGTGGGGGCGGAGGGCAAGGCGCTGGTGGGGCGGAGCCTGGAGGAGATCTTTGCGCGCGAGACCATGCTGGGCAGAGCGGTCTTGGGTGCGTTCGAGGACGAACTGGACGTGGCCGCGGAGCAGGTGCGGATGGAGGATGGGCGGGAGGTGGAGTTCTCGCTGGACTGGCTGAACGAGGGGCTGAGTGGTGACGGCAAGGGAACAGAACAGCGGGGGCGGGAGCGCGCGGCGCTGAGCCGGAGGATGGGTACGCTGCTGACGCTGCGGGATCGCGGGTCGGCGATGAAGCTGGAGCAGGAGTTGGAGGTTTCGCGGAGGCTGGCGGCGGTCGGGCGTCTGACGGCAGGCGTGGGGCACGAGGTGAAGAACCCGATCAATGCTATGGTGGTGCATCTGGAGCTATTGAGAGCAAAGCTGGAGACAGCCGGAGAGGGCAGGGGATTCCTGGCTGGGGCGCAGAGGCACGTGGAGATACTGGCGGGTGAGATGGAGCGGCTGGACCGGGTGGTGCAGACGCTGGCGGACTTTACGCGGCCGATGGAGCTGCGTATGCAGGAGATGAACCTGGCCGACGTAGTGGACGCGGTGGTGGAGTTAACGACGGCCGAGATGGAGGAGCACCACGTGGTCTTCGACTGCCGCACCGAGCAGCCGGTGATGGTGCGGGCGGACGGTGAGATGCTGCGGCAGGCGCTGCTGAATCTGGTGCTGAACGGGATGCAGGCCATGCCCAGGGGCGGGGTGCTGCGGATCGATGTGCGCCAGGAGAAGGACACGGCGATCGTGGAGGTGGCGGACGCTGGGGTGGGGATCCCGCCGGAGTTGATGCCGCGGATTTTTGATCTCTACTTCACGACCAAGGCCAAGGGCAGCGGGATCGGGCTGGCGATGACGTATCGCATCGTGCAGATGCATGGCGGCGCGATGGAGGCGGCGTCGGAGCCGGGCGAGGGGTCGGTATTTACCATGCGGCTGCCGGCCTCAGTGGCCGCCGCGGACAACAAAGGTTACTCGCGAGCGGTTGCCGGTAGCCGGGCATGATCGTGACCGGCCAGTTCGCAGGGCTTAGAGCATCGCGGGTGGCGCTGCTCGGGCTGTGTATGTTGGCTTGGGGATGCGCACACAAGAAGCAGGTGGCCACGGTGACCTTGCCGCCGCCACAGCCGGTTCCGGTGGATACGACGGCACAGGTGGACAACGCGCCGGTTGTGCCTACGGTGCCGCTGCAGCCGACGCCCTTGACCCCGGTGGAGGTGCCGACCAAGAAGCCGAAGAAGCCGAAGAAGCCGGCGACGCCCGCGGCTCAACCCGCTACCCCGGGGACTCCGGTCCAGGTGGCGAGCGCCGGGCCGCCCCCGGGTCCGCCGCCCGCCGGCTCCGGCGCGAGTGCGATCGGAGAGCTGACGCCAGGTGGAGGAACAGCGCCAGAGCTGCGGCGGCAGACGGTGGAACTGCTGGCCACCGTGGATAAGCGGTTGGCGGGACTATCCGCCGAGGTGAAGGAGAAGGAGAAAGATCAGATCGTGCGAGTGAAGAATTTCGAGCGGCAGTCGCAGACGGCGCTCGATGCGGGTGATCCGGATGGCGCGCTGACGTTGGCTACGAAGGCCAAGGTGCTGCTGGATGATCTGGCGAAGTAAGGGTTTTGGTTGTCGCGACGTCGCGGGGCTGACCGGTGATTGGGAGAATAAGCAACGGCCACTACCGAGATTCTTCGCCGTTGGCTCAGAATGACGAGCGAAGGCGAACAGTGAGATTCTTCGCCGTTGGCTCAGAATGACGAGCTGAACGTTAGGAAGCGGTGTGTGGGCGGATCAGGCTGCGGCGCCGTGGCAGTTCTTGAACTTCTTGCCTGAGCCGCAGGGGCAGCGGTCGTTGCGACCGACTTTTTCGCCGGCTTTGCGCTGCGCGGTGGCTGTGGCCGTGGCGGCGCCAGCCTGGCGCGCCTGGTTGAGCTCGCGCTCCTTCTTCTTCTGGAACTCGCGCTCGAGCGCATCGATGGTGGTAGCGGGCGCGCGGGTCGGGATGACCGGCGGCGCAGGCTGCGAGGCAGCGGCGGAGGCAAGCTGCTGGCGGCCGCGGGCAGGCGTGAGCTCGGGCTGAGGCTGTTGCGCCTGCTGCAGCTGCGCCTGCTGCAGCTGCGCTTGCGCCTGCTGCAACTGGGCCTGCTGCAACTGCTCGGCAGTCTCGATCGGCTTGCCGTCGGGGCCAATGATCTGCATGCGGAAGAGATGCCGGGCGGTGTCTTCCTGGAAGCGCAGCATCATGGCTTCGAACATGTCGAACGACTCTTTTTTGTAGGCGACGAGCGGGTCCTGCTGGGCGTAGCCGCGGAGGCCGATGCCTTCCTTGAGGTGGTCCATGGCGAGGAGGTGATCCTTCCACAGGCCGTCGAGTACGGAGAGCATGACGATGCGTTCGTGATAGCGCATCTGCGGCGCGGAGAGGATCTGCTCCTTGATGTCGTAGCGGGCGCGGAGTCTTTCGAAGATGGTCTCGCCGAGATCGTGGCGGCTGAGCGAAGGCTCGAGCGGGATGGTGTTGGCAGCGCCTGGTTCATTCGAAGAAGAAGCGCGAGCGAGGGCGCCCGAAGCTTCGTTCCCGGCGGCGTCGGCGAGAGCGAAGTGTGCGCCGAAGATGTCGAAGATGGCCTCGAAGATCTTGTCGTAGTTCCACTCGCTGGGGAGGGATTTTTCCGGGGCAAACTCGTCGAGGATGTTGGAGAGGATGGTGGAGGTGTAGTCCTCGGTGATGAGCTGTTTCTGGTCGACGCCCTCCATCAACTGGCGGCGCAGGCCGTACACGGCTTCCCGCTGCTTGTTCATGACGTCGTCGTATTCGAGAACGTGCTTGCGGGATTCGAAGTTCTGAGTTTCGACGGCCTTCTGCGCGGCCTCGATGCGCTTGGAGATCATGCCCGACTCGATGGGCACGCCCTCTTCCATGCCGAGCCGCTGCAAAAGGGTGGAGACCCACTCGCGCGCGAAGATGCGCATGAGGTCGTCTTCAAGCGAGAGATAGAAGCGGCTGGCGCCGGGGTCGCCCTGGCGTCCGGCACGGCCGCGCAGCTGGTTGTCGACGCGGCGGGACTCATGGCGTTCGGTACCGAGGATGTGCAGGCCGCCGGCGGCGGTGACCTGATCGTGCTCGGCTTTGGCGGCGGCTTCATGCGAGGCGACGCCTGCGTCCCAGGCCTCCTGGGTGGCTTCGAACTCCTGGCCGGAGTAGTAAAAGCGCATCATGCCGGGGCCGGCGACGGGTTGGATGGCGCCTTCGGCTGCGGAGACGGCGCGGGCCTGCTGCTTGCGCACGAGGTCCTGCCGAGCCATGAAGTCGGGATTGCCGCCGAGCAGGATATCGGTACCGCGGCCGGCCATGTTGGTGGCGATGGTGACCATGCCGAGGCGGCCGGCCTGAGCGACGATCTCGGCTTCCTTCTCGTGGAATTTGGCGTTGAGGACGACGTGGCGCACGCCTTTGCGCTTGAGGATCTCGGAGAGCAGCTCGGACTTTTCGATGCTGGTAGTGCCGACCAGGACGGGCTGCTTTTCCGCGTGCAGCCGGGAGATCTCGTCGGCGACGGCGAAGTACTTTTCCTGGGTGGTGCGGTAGACGACGTCGGCGTTTTCGATGCGCTGCATCTTGCGGTTGGTGGGCGTGACCACGATGTCGAGCTTGTAGATCTTGTCGAACTCGGCGGCCTCAGTCTCGGCTGTGCCGGTCATGCCGGAGAGCTTCTTATAGAGGCGGAAGTAGTTCTGGAAGGTGATGGTGGCGAGGGTCTGGTCTTCCTTGCGGATGCTGACGCCTTCCTTGGCTTCGACGGCCTGGTGCAGCCCGTCGGACCAGCGGCGGCCCGGCATGAGACGTCCGGTGAACTCGTCGACGATGATGACCTCGCCGTCTTTGACGACGTATTCGACATCGCGCTTGTAGAGGTAGTGTGCCTTGATGCCGACTTCGACGTGGTGCTTGAGATCCCAGTTTTCGGGGTCGGCGATGTTGCCGATGCCGAGCAAGCCCTCGATCTTTTCCCAGCCCTCGTCGGTGACGGTGATGGCGCGGGCTTTCTCGTCGACGACGAAGTCGCCGGACCAGGTCTTCTGTTCGAGCGACTCGATCAGTTCGCCGAGCTCGAGCCTGGGGATGATGGCGTTGACGCGGGTGTACTTGTCGGTGGTCTGATCCGTGGGACCGGAGATGATGAGCGGGGTGCGCGCCTCGTCGATGAGGATGGAGTCCACTTCGTCGACGATGCAGAAGTAATGGCCGCGCTGAACCATGTCGGCGAGCTCGAACTTCATGTTGTCGCGAAGATAGTCGAAGCCGAACTCGTTGTTGGTGCCGTAGGTGATGTCGGCTGCGTAGGCTTCGCGCCGCTGTTCATCGGAGAGATCGTGCACGATGACGCCGACGGTGAGGCCGAGAAAGCCGTAGATCTTGCCCATCCACTCCGCGTCGCGCTTGGCGAGGTAATCGTTGACGGTGACGACGTGGACGCCGCGGCCGGCGAGCGCGTTGAGGTAGGCGGGCAGCGTGGCGACGAGGGTTTTGCCTTCGCCGGTCTTCATCTCCGCAATCTTGCCCTGGTGGAGGATGGCTCCGCCGATGAGTTGGACGTCGAAATGGCGCATGCCCACGACGCGGCGGCCGGCTTCGCGGACAACGGCGAAGGCCTCAGGCAGCAGGGCGTCGAGCGCGGACTTTTCCGCGGCGGCGAGGACGTCAGGATCGGTTTTGGGGTCGATGCCCTGGACAGCCTCCGCGATGCGGGCTCGGAACTCGGTGGTTTTTTCGCGCAGCTGCTCGTCGCTGAGAGCCTCGACCTCGGGCTCGAAGGCGTTCACCTGCGCAACCAGGGGGAGAAGGCGCTTGAGGGCGCGGTCGTTGGCGGTGCCGAATACTTTAGCTATGACAGAGTTGATCAAAACGGAGGTCCTTCACTCGTGCAGGCGCGGTGTTGTCCATAACCTAGTGTAAATGGTTTGTCCAGAGGCGGGCCGGGGAAAACAGAAGGCCCGCAGACGCCGGGGCGCTGCGGGTGTGAGATGCCGGCCAAAACAGGACGGGGCGCTCGGTCAGGCGGCCGAGTTACGGAGCGGAGGTTTGCTGCTTGCGATGGCTGAAGCCGTGACTGATCTCGGGATAGAACTCCTTGATGAAGTAGGAGGCGGCGTCGATGCCTATGTTGGTGGCGTACTTGGTGGCGAAGTTGTGGACCGTGCGCTCGTGGCTTGGGTAGTAGAGGTTCGAGATGCCGGAGGCGGCGGCGGCCCCGAGGACTTCGCCAGAGTTGAAGGTGCTTCGGCCGGAGTCGCTGCGCGTGATGAAGACGCGACCGAGCGAGTAGCCGGCGCGCTTGGCGAAGCTGCCGCGCGTGAGGGTGTAGAAGCGGGTATCTTCGTGGGCGGCGACCGGGATGATGAACTCGACGATGTAGTTTTCGATGGTCTGATCGGCGGCGGAGTGCCAGAGATAACGCCCGTAGCCGAGCCCGCCGCGGCCGAACTCGGGAGTGGCGGTGGTGACGTAGCCCTCAAGCGCGACCAGGCTGACGAGCGCGAGTGAAGAGTAGTCGAAGCTGTCCTTGGTAGCATCCGAGAATTTCTCACCCACCGTCTGGGGCGGCAGCTTGACCTGGGTGGAGACGGAACGGAAGTTGGGTACGATGCCGAAGAGGCGCTTGGGCGGCGCGCCGGTGCCATCCTGCTGGCCCGCGGCAGGACTGGCCGCAAGTCCCGTGGAGTTTGACGATGACTCGGAGAGCAGAGCGCCGGGCGATTCTGGCAGGGAGCTTGGGAGCGCTTCGGGAAGCGCATCCGGATGGACGTCCAGCACCACCTGCTGCGCGGCGGCGGATGAGCCAAGCGCGGTGCAGCCGACGATGAGCGAACCGGCCACCAGCGAAAGCAAGGCGGAAAAGACCGGCGGGCGCTGGAGCCTCTTCATTGGTGTTTTGGACGTATCGTTTGCCATTCAGTTACTTAGATGAGATGCACTCTCTTCCGTTTCAATTATTGAAAATGGGGAATTTAGATGGAATTGGGCTGGGTTGGCGCAGGAGATCAGGAATAAACAGCAGATTGCATGTGGATATGACCAGGAACGTCCGTTTGCGTCTGCTTGAGGCCGTGGTGGAGATGGGTTAGTCATCCGGTGTAACGCGATGCTTCGGGGTCCTTCGACTGCGTAATCCGCTTCCGCGACCTACTTCGCGCAGAATGACGAACGTTCATTGAGAAGCGAAGTGAGGATTCAAAGCCCTGGACTAAGCGCGAGCAGTCAACTGGAGATGCGGTGGGCGTGGCGGGAGCTGGGGTGGTCGCTCGCAATGACGCCGTCGCGAATGGTGATGACGCGGTGGGCGTACTCGGCGATATCGGGCTCGTGGGTGACGACAACGATGGTGTTGCCCCTGGCCTGGAGCTCGTCGAAGAGCGCCATGATCTCGTCGCCGGTTTTGGAGTCGAGGTTCCCGGTGGGTTCGTCGGCCAGGATGATGGATGGCCGGTTGACCAGGGCGCGGGCGATGGCAACGCGCTGGCGCTGGCCGCCGGAGAGCTCGTTCGGCTTGTGCATCATGCGCGAGCCGAGATGGACGGACTCGAGAACGGCGGTGGCGCGGGCGATGCGCTCAGCCGCCGGTGTGCCGTTGTAGATGAGAGGAAGCTCGACGTTATGCAGCGAGGTGGCGCGGGCGAGGAGGTTGAAGGTCTGGAAGACGAAGCCGATCTCCTTGTTTCGGATGCGCGCGAGCTCGTCGTCGTTGAGCTCGGAGACGTCGTGGCCGTTGAGCCAGTACTTGCCCTGGGACGGCGAGTCGAGGCAGCCGATGAGGTTCATGAGGGTGGACTTGCCGGAGCCGGACGGACCCATGATGGCGACGTACTCGTTGTGGCGGATGCGCAGGTTGACGCCGCGCAGCGCATGCACCTTCTGGTCGCCCATCTCGTAGGTCTTCCAGAGATTGCTGGTGACGATGACGTCGCCAGGCTCGGGGCCGGCGGCGTTGACGAGGGCGGGATCGAGTTCTGCAGTCGGCATAGGTTAGTTATAAGCCGTATCGATGCGCGGCGGGGATGGTGCGGATCAGGATTTCTCCGCTTCCACTTCCGGGGTGTTGTCTGCTTTGACGACGGTGCCGCTCTTGAGGGAGCGAAGAATCTTGTAGCGGCCGGTGATGAGCGTCTGGCCCGGCGCGAGGCCGGAGGTGACTTCGATGTCCGTGGCGCCGGTGATGCCGGTGGTGATGGGGACGAAGACGGCGCGCTGCTTGCCGTGGTCGGCGCGCAGGATGTAGACGCCCTGGGTAAGGACAGGCTTGGTCTTGCTGGCGGCGGCGACGGGCGCGGGCGCGGAGGAGACGCGGCCGGCGTTGTCCATCAGCGCCTTCTCGACAAGGGGGTCGCGCTGCACAAGAGCCTGGATGGGGATGACGATGACATTGTTGCGATGGGCGGTAACGATCTTGGCGGTGGCGGAGAGCCCCGGGCGGAGCGCGTCGTTCATCTCGCCGTTGGCGTCGTCAATGGTGACCACTACCTTGAAGTCCTTGGCTTCTTCCGTGCCGGTGGTGGACTGCGAGGTGGCGATGCCGGTGGTGCGGAGCAGGGCCTGGTCGCCGACCTCGGTGACGTGGCCTTTGAAGGTCTTGCCGGGCAGGGCATCGACGGTGACGTCGGCGGTCTGACCGAGCGCGACGGAGACGATGTCGGTCTCGTCCACCTTGACCTCGGCGGTGATGACGGACATGTCGGCGAGGGTCATGAGGGTGGAGCCCTCGGCGTTCTGGATGCCGACGACCATGGTTTCGCCCTCGCGGACGGGCACGTTGGTGACCAGCGCGTCGAAGGGGGCGCGCGAGATGGTCTTATCCAGCGAGTCGTAGTTGGCGCGCTGCGAGGCGATGGCCTGGGTGACGTGGCCGCGCTGTGAGGCGGTCTGCGCGACAGCCTGGGCGTAGGCAGCCTGGCGCTGGTCGAGCGTAGCGACGGCGCTGTCGTAGGCAGCCTGCTTGGCGTCGAAGTCCTGCTTGGCGATCAGCTTGCCGTCGTAGAGCGCCTTGGCGCGGTCGTAGTCCAGGCGCTTCTGCTCGAGGTCGGCCTTGGCGGCGGCGATGTTGGCCTTGGCGGTCTGCTCGGCGGCGATGAAGGAGCTGACGTCGGTCTTCGAGGCCGCGATGGTGGCGTCCTGCGCGGCGACGGTGGCGGAGGGCTGCACATTCTCAACGGTGGCGAGGACGGTCCCCTTCTTGACGTGATCGCCTTCCTTCACGTTGAGGTGGGTGATGCGGCCGAAGGCGGTGGCGCCGATGTTGACGTAGGTCTTGGGCTTGATCTGGCCGGTGCCGCTGACGATGGAGGTAAGGTCCTGGCGGGAGACGGCGGCGGTGGTGACCTTGACGAGGTTCGCCTGGCCGCGATAGATGGTGAGGGCGGTGACGCCGGCGACGACGAGCAGGATAGCGAGAACGATGATGATCTTCTTGGCGCTCATTACTTCTTTCTAGGCGGCATTTGGCTTTGCTCCAATGCTACTCTGCGCTGTCCGCCTGGCCTGAGTCTTCGCCGGGCATCTTTCCCAAAGGTTCGACGTGCGGCATGGTGGTTGGGGCCTTCGGGTGCCGGGGTCGAAGACAGGTACGAGCGAAGTGGGGGTGGAGTTCCGGAAATCTACTCTGGCTCGCGGGAAATCTTTCCCCGCATCGATTCCGAGTTGGCCGCCGCAGAGTCAAACGATAGGAATCCGCTTCTCTGACAGCAGCTGCTCCTTGTATGTTGCTGGATTACAGGGAGATCATAGCAGGCCGAGAAGGGTTGCCTGCCAGTTTGAATGTTGTGTGAAGAGAGCCTACAATACCGGTAACTACGAACAGGGGTCCTGACTTATGCTTAGCCACCGTTTCCCGCGTTGCCCGAGGATGTTGAGCGTCGCCGCGATGTGCCTGGCTCTGGCCGGCGCGGGCGCGCTGGGGCACGGAGCGCTGGCGCAGACGAGCGATCCGGACGGAGTGAAGAAAGCTCCGGTAACTGATGAGGTGCCCGACCCTACCAAGCGCGGACGCACCGACCAGGAAAAAATCCAGACCAATAAGGCGTTGAAGCAGGAGTTGAAGGGCTCCTACAAGACCTGGGTAGACCAGGACGTGAAGTGGATTATTACGGACGAGGAGCTTTCGGCGTTCAAGCACCTTTCGAACGACCTGGAGCGGGACCAGTTTATTGAAAACTTCTGGCTGCGCCGGAATCCGAATCCGGACTCGCCGGACAATGAGTATCGCGAAGAACACTACGCGCGCATTGCGTACGCCAACGAGCACTTCGCGGCGGGCAAGTCGGGCTGGCGGACGGATCGCGGACACATCTACATTGCGTACGGCAAGCCAGATTCGATCGACTCGCACCCCAGCGGCGGCAGCTATGAGCGTCCGATGGAGGAGGGCGGCGGCAGCACGTCGACCTTCCCCTTCGAGATCTGGCACTACCGCTATATCGAAGGCATCGGCGATAACATTGACATCGAGTTTGTCGATACGTGCATGTGCGGCGATTACCACATGACGATCGACCGTTCGGAGAAGGACGCGCTGAAGAATGTGCCGGGCGCCGGGCAGACGCTGTATGAGCAGATGGGGCAATCATCGAAGACGGACCGCTTCAGTGGTGGCGGGCTGGAGCAGCTGGGCAAGGGGCCGGGGTCCGAGCAGAATCAGTCCAAGCAGTTCGACCGGCTTGACCGGTATGCGAAGTTGCAGGCCGCGCCGGTTATAAAGTTCAAAGATCTGGAGAGCTATATGGTGAGCTCAAAGATCCTCACTGGGCCTCCGTTTCTGTTCGACGTGCGGACGGATTACGTGAAGATCACCAATGACACGGTGCTGGTGCCGCTGACGGTGCAGATTCACAACAAGGACATAACGTTCAGCACCAAGGACGGCGTTTCGATGGGCACGGTGAACATCCTGGGGCGGGTGTCGTCGCTGACCGGGCGGCCGCTGCAGACGTTTGAAGAGACCGTGGCGGTGCAGACGCCGAGCGAGTTGCTGCCGCAGGAGCAGCAGAAGCTTTCGGTCTACTGGAAGGCGTTGCCGCTGCGACCGGGCCTCTACAAGGTGGACGTGGTGATCAAGGACGTTAACAATCCGGATCACATCGGAACCTGGCGCCGGAGTGTGAACGTGCCCAAGTACGACGACGACCAACTGGCGCACTCCTCGTTGATCCTGGCGGACACGATGGAGCGGGTGCCTTCGAAGGACATCGGCGCGGGTAACTTCGTGATCGGCAACACGCGCATCCGCCCGCGTGTGTCGACCGGCGTGGCCGTGCCGATCGCATTCAAGCGTGGGCAGAATCTGAACTTCTGGATGCAGGTGTATAACCTGGGTATCGGCGAGAACAAGCAAAACGGGGCCACGATCGAGTACCAGATCATGGACCTGGCGACGAACAAGGCGATTCTGGATACGATGGAGTCGACCAACAAGCTGAGCCCGAACGCGGACCAGGTGACACTTGAAAAAAGCGTTCCGCTGGCCAGCCTGCAGCCGGGCAAGTACGCGGTGAACATCAAGGTGAACGACGGCGTGAAGAAGCAGCAGTTTGCGGAGAGCGCGCCGTTTACAGTGGAGTAGTCGTTTGGACGGTTTGGCAGGACTTGCGGAGTTGGGCGGCATGGTCACGCGGAACGAAGGCGATGGACGGCTGCTGGCGAGTACTGGATTTGTAGCGCAGGCGGACGCACAGAGGAACGCTGTGCCACGATCCCAGGCAGGAACTCGAACGAACTCCGCAGGCCGCAAGGCTGGTGCGGCTACTCTTCTGTTGCTGGGGGCGATGCTGGCGCTGGCGCCAGGTGCGATGGCGGCGCCGGGAGCGGTGCTCTCAGGTATGGTGCGGGATGCGCAGGGTGTGGCGCAGATGGGCGCGCTGGTGCAGGTGCTTACCGCCGATGCAGCCACCGTGGCGACGGCCTTCACCGATCTGCATGGGCGCTATGTCATCGCAAATTTGAAGCCGGGCAGCTACCTGGTGCGAGCCAGCGCGACGCTGTTTGTGCCGGCGGTGCGGCAGAACCTGGAGCTGCGGACGGGCGCGACGGCGGTGGTGAACCTGACGCTGGCCGCACTGTTCGATACGGCGGAGTGGCTGCCGGCGCAGCGACGCAGGGCGGACGAATCGAGCGACGACTGGAAGTGGACGCTGCGATCGAGCGCCAACCGGCCCATCCTGCGCATCGTTGAAGACGGCAATGTGATCGAGGTGTCGTCGAGCGCAACGGAGCAGCAAAAGCCAGTGCAGACACGGGCGCGGGCGACCGTTTCGAGCGGCGATGGTGAGTTCGGGCAGGGTGGGGTGCACAACATTCTGGATATCCACCGCCAGATGGACGACGGCGGCGACATGATGCTGCGCGCCGACATGGGCTCGTCCCGGGTGCCTTCGGCCTATGCTCCCTCGCAGGAGCTTGACGCGGGCTACGAGCGGCGTGTGGGTTTTGACGGCGCGGCGCGGACGGTGGTCAGCTACACGGCGCACCCGGAGTTGGTGGCGGCGGGGATGCCGGGCGGGCTGCAGGTCTTCTCGATGACGAGCGGTGAACGACTGAGCCTGGGCGAAGAGCTGCAGGTGGAGGCTGGCGGCAGCGTGGAGGGAGTGCACAGCACGCGCTATGCACTTGTCGGTCATCCCTTTCTGCGTCTGACGGCGCACTCCTCGGGCGTGTGGTCGCTGCACTACCGCATGGCGACGGACCGGGAGCTGCAGGGGTTTGAAGATGTGTCGACGGGCGAGAACGCGGTGCCGGTGGCGCTGGTGAAGAACGGCCGGCTGACGCTCGAGTCCGGGCGGCACCAGGAGGTTTCGATCGGCCGCAAGGCAGCACGCGGCACCATCGAGGTGGCGTACTACCATGATGCGCTGCAGCAGACGATGGTTTCGGGCGGCCTGGGTGGTTCTCCCGTCGCGGGCGCCTCGGGCGGACCAGCCAGTGCGAGCCGGGCGAGCGTAGTCCCGGACGGCATGCTGGTGGATCCGACCACTGGCAGTTTCCGCGCGCTGGCTGCGGGATACCGGACGAACGGTGCCCGGGTGACGGTGAACACGCCGATCACGCAGGGGCTTTGGGTCGCGGCGGAGTACAGCACGGGTGATGCGCTCGTATCGAATGCCGGGCCTACGGTGATCTATGCGGACGCGCTGGCCGGGCTGAAGCCGGGAAGCTCGCAGGCGGCGACGTTTGCGCTGAAGGGCAGGCTGATGGCGACTGGGACGCGCGTGCGTGCGTCGTACCGCTGGCAGCCCTCGAGCGTAGTGTCGGCAGTGGACCCCTACAGCGCGTTCAGCGATCAGGCGTTCTTCAGCTGCCTGTTGCGGCAGCCGATCCACTGGGGAAATCGTCTGCCACAGGGGCTGGATGCGACGATCGACGTGACCAACCTGCTGGCGGAGGGATATCGGCCGTTTCTCTCGGCCGATGGGCAGACGCTCTACTTTGCACAGGCCCCCCGGACGATTCAGGCCGGGCTTTCGTTTACCTTCTAAGCCAAATTCCCTGCTGCCCTCGACGGACGATCCAGGCCGGAGCTTTGTCATCACGACGTACGTAGGTAGCCGGCCGGGCGTGATGACAAGTTCGCCATTGAGAGAGTTTGTTCGAAACGCGGTTTACACGAGTGCCGAAGGAGGAGTGGCGGGTAATATGTTCTCGGAAGCCGGCGTCTGCCGCAGGGCAGATGGCACGGTAGAGCGCGGGTCTGCAACCAAGGTTGCATGATGGGATTGCCTGAAGCCTTTATGGTGAAGCAAGCAGCAGCCGGAGCGAGAGCTTTCGGCCGCTTTGCTATTCCCGTTCGCGAGGAGTTCCGATGCGCCGATTACATGCCGCGATGCTGCTGAGCTTCTGTGTGGGGTCCGGGCTGGCGCAGGAGGCTGCGCCCAAGCCGAACGCCAAGGGTACGGCCACCGCGGCGGAGTCGGATGCCGAGTTCAAGAAGAAGATCGTGATTCGCTCCGGTGAGGTCGTGACCTGCCGGGTGGGCAAGGGCTGCGAGGAAGAATCGATCAATGGGCGCAAGTTCCTGGCCATGGAAACCGACGGCTTCGTGGTCAAGGTGGCGCTGGGCTTCGACCGCAACTTCAGCCACGCGGACGTGGTGATTGTGAACCAGACGAGCAGTGTGGTGGAGCTGCTGCCGGCCGACTTCAGGATCGAGGTTGGCGGCGCGAAGGGCAAGCGGCTCTCGTATGTGGATCCCGATAAGCTCGAGACGGCAAACGCGAAGCCCGTCAAGCAGGAGCACGCGAGCGCCGGACTGCCTCCGCCTTCGTACTGGACCTCGGCGAATCACGCGCGGGACAAGGAAGTCGCGTTGGCGCGGCTCACCAGCCGGGCGGTGCTGCGGCGCAGTAAGCTTGAGCCCAGGGAAGCGGCGTACGGGCGGGTGTACTTCGACCGCCCGGGCAGCATGGATCAGATGAGCCTGGTGGTGCCGGTCTCAGGCGTTCTCTTTGCCTTCCCGTACAACACGCCGGACAGCAAAGACGCGAAGAAGAACAAGAAGGCGGCGGCGGAAAAGGACGCCGGGTCGCTGCGGGCGTCGAGCGAGGGCGAGCGAAATTCTGCGGCCGCAAGTACACCGCAGTAGGATCAGAGATTCCCGCAGCGCCGAAGGGGTGACGATCGCTGCGGCTTGTCCGTCCTGGCGCAAAAGAAGTGGTGGACGCGGAAGGAATCGAACCTTCAACCAGTCGATTAAGAGTCGAATGCTCTGCCAGTTGAGCTACGCGTCCGGGAGCGAGGGAGAGCCTGATGTTTCAAGGCTCAGGAGAGGTGCCGACGGGCCGCAAAGCCCAGGTCGCCCTCGACCATCACTACGATGAGGATACCACAGGAGCGGGGTTCGGCTGCCGTAGCAGAGGGCGCGAGGGCCGGATTATGCTGGAGTCATGCGGTTGAACAAGGATGATCGGCTGTTTGTTTTGACAGGTGCGGGCATCTCGGCGGAGAGCGGGCTGGCGACGTTCCGGGACTCGGGCGGCCTGTGGAGCGGCTACCGCGTGGAGCAGGTGGCGAAGCCCGAGGCGTGGGAGGCGGACCCGGTGCTGGTGTGGCAGTTCTATTCAGAGCGGCGCCGCGATGCGCTGGCGGCGCGCCCCAACCCCGCGCATGTCGCATTGGCCGAGCTTGAAAAGAAGATGGACGGGCACTTCTTTCTTTGCACGCAAAATGTAGACACGCTGCATGAGCAGGCGGGATCGCGGCGTGTGCATCACATGCATGGGGTGCTGTTCGAGTCGCGCTGCGTGTACTGCGAGGAGCCGTTTGCCGACGAGCAGGCGTACCTGGAAGCTGCGGAGCTGCCGAGTTGTGTGAGCTGCGGGGCCGCAGTGCGGTCGCACATTGTCTGGTTCGGCGAGGTGCCATTAGGCATGGACGTGATCTACCGTGAGCTTGCGTCGGCGACCACGCTGCTGGTGGTGGGGACGTCGGGCTCGGTGTATCCGGCGGCAGGGTTTGTGCAGCTCGCGCGCCAACGCGCCATCACGACCGTGTATGTCGGGCCGGAGAGGCCGCTGAATGCGGCTTTGTTCGATGAGGTGGTGCTGGGGACCGCGGCGGGAGTGCTGCCGGAGCTGCTGGGTGCGCAGGCGGTCGGCGATCGTAGCTAGGGCCGGCTGGGACGAGGGATCGGAATGATCTTGCTGAGGCGCGTTATTCGAGTTGGGCCCGCCATCGTCCTGCTCTGCGCGGTCGCCTCGCTGTCAGTCAGCGTGGGGGCGCAGGATGTTTCGCGCGCAGCCCAGGCATCGTTGCAGCCGGAGTTTGATGTCGTGTCCATTCGGCCCATGAAGAATGACAACAACGTTCGGACCCACATCACGAACTCGGCGCGCAGTGGCTACATCAAGGCGGTCAACTTAAATCTGAAGGCGCTGCTGGAGGTGGCCTACGACATACCCGATCTGCGGATGTATGGTGGTCCTGACTGGGTGACTTCGGAGAAATTTTCTCTGGAAGCCAAAGCTGATCCGAAGTTCGACGAGCAGTTTGCCGGTTTTTCGCCAGAGCAGGGACGCGAGACCAAGCGGAAGATGCTGGCAGCGTTGCTGGCGGACCGCTTCAAACTGAAGGTGCACACTGAAGCTCGAGAGATGCCGGTCTACGCGCTGGTTGTCGCGAAGAGAGGCGCCAGGCTCAGCGAAACGAGCGCGAGCGAACCTGACCTGACCGAAGCAGAGCGCATTGTTGTGCGAGCGGGCGGCGATTCGCTCGCGGTGCTCGCCTATGAGCTTTCCTGGCGCTTGGGCCGTCCTGTGATCGATCGCACCGGGCTGTCGTATCGAGAGGCGTTTAGGCTGGAGTGGCAGGAAGCCGCCTCAGCAGACGCCACCGGGCCTTCGCTCTTCACGGCTATCCAGGAGCAGCTGGGGCTGAAGCTGGAACCGGCGCGAGGACTGGTGCCGGTTCTCGTGATCGACCATGCGGAGAGACCTGCAGAGAACTGAAGAGGTAAACGCTGCAGCGCGGAAGTCTGCGGGGTAGGCGCACGGCAGCGGCTTAGCCGACGAAGTCGACGTTGGCCGCGATAGGGATGATGCCGCGCTCGTGGCCCATCTGAAGGATGCGGCGGATGGCTTCGCGGCCGTCGTCGCCGTAGTCGAGTGTGCGCTGGTTCACGTACATGCCTATATAGCGGCTGGCCAAGTTGGGATCAAGGTCGCGGGCGAATTGCATGGAGTATTGCGTCGCCTCTTCGCGATTGTCGAGCGCGTGCTGGATGGAATCGCGCACGGCGTGGGTCGTAGTGAACATGACCTCGGGGCCAAGCGAGCGGCGGATGGCGTTGCCACCCAGCGGGAGCGGGAGGCCGCCGGTTTCGGTGCGCCACCACTGGCCCAGATCGAGGATCTTAATGAGGCCGTCGTTGCCGTAGGTGAGCTGGCCCTCGTGGATGAGCAGGCCGGCGTCGTATTCGCCGGCGACGACGGCGGGGATGATCTTGTCGAAGTCGACGACGAAGGTCTCGATCTCCGGGCAGCAGAGGCGCAAGGCAAGGTAGGCGGTAGTAAGCGTGCCGGGGATGGCGATGCGCAGCTTGGCGATCTCGGCGAAGCTGTACTTACGCGGAGCGACCAGCATGGGCCCGTAGCCATCGCCCATGCTGCCGCCGCAGGTCATCAGGGTGTAGTTCTCCTGCATGTACGGGTACGCATGGAAGCTGATGGCGGTGACGTCGTAAAAAGCTTCGTTGATGGCGCGGTGGTTGAGCGTCTCGATGTCCGTCAGGTGATGCACGAACTTGTAGCCCGGCACGCGGATCTTGCTGGTGGCGAGGCCGTAGAACATGAAGGCGTCGTCGGAGTCGGGGCTGTGGGCAATCTGAATTTCACGTACGGCCTGGGAGATCATTGATGCGGTCCTTCAGTCTGGGAGAGGGTAACGGTAGAGCGCGTGGTGCATGCGCGTGATGCTTGTTCGTTGGTGGAGCGTGGTGCGGAGGTTTAGCCGCGACGCCAGCGCCGGAGCGAGGTGAAGATGCCGGCGGCGGCGGCGACCTTGACCAGCTGGCCGGGGATGAAGGGCAGCTCGGCGAGCTTGAACGCGGCAGCGGCGGAGAGGTGAGCGAAGACGGCGAGCCATACCCCGCCGGCGGCCATGAGCAGCGAGCTCGCAGCGGCGGCGGCGATGAGGCTGGCGACGAAAGTACGCTTGAGGTTCTGGCGGAGCATGCCGGCGAGCGCGGCGGCAAAGGGGTACGCCAGGAGGAAGCCGCCCGTGGGCCCGAGCAGCTGCGCGACGCCGCCGAGGCCACCGGGAGTAAAGACCGGCAAGCCGCACGCGCCTTCCGCGAGGTAGAGAACGAGAGCGGAGAATGCGGTGACCGGGCCGAGCGCGAGGCCCACGAGCACGACGGCGAAGTCGCTGAGGGTGAACGGCACGGGCGTGAACGGAAGCCGCACGGAGATATGCGCGCAGAGCGCGACGAAGAGGCTGGCCGAGACCGCGAGCACGGCTCTACCGGCAAGGGTCTGTTCGAAGGGCTGCGCGAGTGAGGCGTGGGTGCGGGCGGGTTGGGCGATGTTCATGGAGTGGAGGTCCTTACTCGGGATACTCAGGCGCCGGGGGCGAGTGCCTCACGCAAGCCGGGCTGCGGGTTCGGCGCAGCGTGGCCAGCGCTACAAGGATAACAAGGGCAGAAGGGTTTGTCCGATTGTGGTGCGGTAAGCGGCAAGCGCGGAAGAAGCAAGGGTGTCGAGGTGGATACCCGATCGTTGCGGGATGGGTTATCCGCTTGACTGCGCGGGCGCGGAACCGCTTAACTGGGCACACCGTTATGAGAATCAAGGCGAGATTTCGTGGGCGCGGCGCGGGGCTGCTGCGCGTGTGTTTGCGGGTGTTGGAGCAGCGGCGGAGGTTCGCGACAGTGGCCGCCGGCGTGTTGGCGGTGGGTGTCGGGTATCACGTGATGTTTGGCCAGAACGGACTGACCGCGTACCAGCAGAAGCTGCAGGATGCACGATCGCTCCAGCAGCAGCTGGAGATGCTGACGGAAGAGAACGAAGCTCTGAAGGGGCATGTGCAGCGGCTGGAGAGTGATCCGGGCGCGATTGAGCACCAGGCACGCGAGGAGCTGCACTACACCCGGCCGGGCGAGGTGATCATCACGTTGCCGGTGGACGCCCGTTAAGCCAAAAACAGCAAGAGTTCCGGTTGTGATTACGGCGACGGTGGCGGGAACTCGTTCGCTCCGTTGTGCCGGTAGTATCGTTCCATGTCTATGGATGTGCTGAGCCGCGTGGCACCTCTTGCGGACCACCGGCTGCGGTATGGAGCGAAGGAGTTCCAGTTTGGCGATCTGTGGCTGCCGGCGGGTCGCGGCCGAGCGCCGGTGGTGGTCTTCATCCACGGCGGATGGTGGAAGGCGGAGTACGGGCTGGAGTATGGCGGGCATCTCTGCGCGGCGCTGAAGCGCGACGGCGTGGCGGCGTGGTCGCTCGAGTATCGGCGCGTGGGCAATGAGGGCGGCGGCTGGCCGGGCACATTCGAGGACGTGGCCGCTGGCTACGACTTCCTGGAGTCGCTCGGCAGGAGCTATCCGCTGGACCTGACGCGCGTGGTGGTCATGGGGCATTCGGCGGGCGGGCACCTGGCGTTCTGGCTCGCCGGCCGGCCGCATCTGCTGGACGGCGGTGTGCTCGAGCGCCCGGTGAAGATGCTGCCCATGCGCGGCGTGGTGGCCCTGGCCGGGGCGGTGGACCTGCGGCTGACGATCGATCTGGCGGGCTACTTCACCTTTGCCGCAGACAAGGGCAACGTGATCCGATTCATGGGAGCGAAGCCGGATGAGGCTCCCGAGCGCTACAGGGCGGGCAATCCAGGCGAGCTGCTGCCGCTGAACGTGCCGCAGGTGCTGCTGCAGGGAACGTACGACGATCAGATACCGCCGCAGCTGCCGGCCCGCTGGGCGGTGCGTGGCAAGAAGCTGGGCGAGAACGTGACGGTGGAGATGATCGGTGGCGCGTCGCACATGGATGTGGTGGACCCGGAGACCTATGCGTGGACGCGGGTGCAGGCGCAGGTGAAGAGACTGCTGGCATAGGGCGAAGAAGCCGACGCAAGTCCTTCGGCTCGGCTCGTACAGGATGACCACTCGGGACTACGCCGGCTTGAGGATGTTAGAGAGGACGCGTGAGAACCGGTACTATCGTGCATATGCCGATGGATGTGCGGAGCCGCGCGGCGGAGTGGTATACCGCCGGGCTCCTGCTGGTTTACGCGTGTCTGTTCTGGGGCCACAGCGTGCCGCCCAGCCTGACCGATTATGCCAACTGGACCTATCAAGGTGTGCTGCTGCGCGATCATCTGCTGGGCCATCCGGATGCGGCTCATGCGCTGAAGCCCTATCCTGTGCCGAACAGCGCTGCCACCCTGGGCATCGGCTTGCTGTCGCTTCTGCTGCCCTGGACGCTCGCTGCAAAGGCCTGGCTCTGCGTGCAGCTCGCGGCCGGACTTTTCGCGCTGAAGCACATGCTGCGAACGGTAGGCTCCGGCGCCGCCGCGTGGCTCATCGTGCCTGGGGCGGTCTTTCTGAACTTGAACTTCTGGTACGGCTTTACGAACTTCGAGCTCGGCTTATGCTGGCTGCTGCTGCTTGCCTCTCTGCTGCTGAGGCAGGGGCGGGCAGCAAGATCGGGCGAGTGGAAGCTGGGCGTGCTGCTTCTGCTTGCCTTCTTCACGCACATGATCCCGTTTGCTTTCGGCGTGCTTCTACTGGTCCTCTTCGCGGCTCAGACGGGACGTTGGAGGCTGCTTTGGCAGGCGTTGCCGAGCGCGTTCCTCTGCTGCTGGTACGTGCTGGGGCGTTTTCTCATCGCGGATAACGCGGACGGGCAAGCCGGCATGCAGGCGTCGGTGCGCAATTATTCGGAGGCGTTCTGGGCGTTCAAGGGGAACTCCTATCTGAAGTCATTCGGCTTCATCAACCCGGAGAGCGGAGCCTACTGGCTGCTGGGCGGAAGCTGGTTTGCGATCCTCTTCCTGTTGAATCTTGTGTTGGCCTTGCTGCTCGGCTGGGCGATGCTACAGGCTGCACGGCGCGGGCTGAGACGGGGGCGTGAGGAGCGATTCCTATGGATCGCAGTCGTGCTGGCCGTGCCGCTGTTTCTGCTGGCGCCGGGAGCCGCGTTGGGCATCTCAGATCCCGGTGCGCGCATCCTCCAAGCGGCGCTTGCGCTCGCATTGGTTTTGGCGGCAGGTAAGCAGGGACGCGTGCTTGCGCTCGGCGCGTTTTGCTCGGCGGCGATCGCAGCGGCCGGAATTTACCTGTTTTTCGTTGCGGGCTTCCGCACGGTGAGCCACAAACCTGGCCAGGCGCGCCTGCCGGATGCGATGGTGACCTTCGCCCACGTGCCCAACCACGACCAGGACTATTTCTATGGAGCGCTCGAGCATGGAGAGATGCGGCTCAGGGTCTTTCCGACGGGGATGTTTTTGAACCTGCCGGGACCTCGTTAGAGCCTGGAGTTACGTGACCTCACGCAAGAGCATCTGCATAGGCTGCCGCGTCTTCAGGGAAGCAACACATCCGACGCATGATAGATCTCAACCCGCGCGGGTCCCTCGTCGATCGAGGCGATCGGCGGGACGCAAATCCTGCCGCTCATCCGCGGGGAGTAGCGGCCCGCCTGAGCTGGCTCCGCAACGCTGAAGCAGGAGCCGTGGTGCGGGTCCACGAAGGAGACGTAGTAGTCCACGTGGTAGCGGCGCAGCGCGTCGGCCAGCGGCGTTCTCTGCCGAAGCAGCCGGATGTACTCCGCATCCATCATCAGGCCCTCAAGCTGGATGAAGGGCTGGCCGGCGATGAAGGCTGGGGTGCCGCTGCCATCGCCCATGGCATAGATGCCGGGGTGCTGTTGAGCGAAGCCGGAGACGAAGGTCAGAACCTTGTAGGGAGGCTTCTTGAACACGGCATACGCGCAGAGATAGGCTGCGAACGCCGAGGCTATGGCGAGAAGCGCGGGGCGAGCCACTCGCGTGCTGATGCGGGGCAGAGCTTCCAATGGCTGCAGCAGGACCGCAGCCGCAGCCAGCGCGGCGTAGCAGAGTGAGTAGAAGTACCACGGCCAGGTCGCCCAATCGCTGAGGATGCAAAGCAGGCCAATGTGCAGAAGAGGAAAGAGGAAGAGCGCGGCGAGGACGGCGCGGCTTGGCTCGGGCTGTAGTGGCCGGCGCAGCCGACGCAGGAATACAAAGGCGCAGGCTGCGAGTAAAAGCAGCGCTGGGTAGACGAAGGCGAGCTTGGTGCGGTCCGGCGGCAAGAACACGGTCTGCAGTGGAAATGAAGAGAGCGGCCAAAGCGGCTTCAGCTGCTTGGCGGCGCCGGAGATGGGCAGCAGGGTATGGAAGACATGCAGGTTGAGGCCGAGATAGAAGGCGAAGGGGAGCCAGCCGCAGCAAAAGATCGCCACGCGCCGCAGCCGCTCGGACCAGGGAACACCGGCGGTGAGCGTCTGCAAGGCCATGAGCAGCGCGAACAGCAGGATGGAGTCGAGCCGCGCCAGCGTGGTGAGGCACGCGAGCAATCCATACACGAGAGTCTGTTTCGCGCTCCAGCGGAAGCTGGGCGACAGGACGAACGCCAGCGTCCAGACGCCCAGCGGAAGGGCGAGCGTGACCTCCATGCCAAAGCGGAAGAGCAGCAGCGCATGCAGCGACAGGGCGAGCGCGGCCAGATTGCGAAGCTTCGGCGGGACCGCAAAAGCGGTTAGGCAGCGTAGAACGCCGAAGTAGTAGACCAGGATCGCAACCAGGGCGACAGCCTGCACGGCAATGAAGAAGAAGATGCCCGGAAACATCCCGTAGCAGGCCGCAACGATCAGCAGCCATAGCGGATGATAGCCGTTGGTGAGGTGCACGCCGTCGGCGCTTGAAAGGTGCGCCAGCACAAGCTGCCTGGCGACCAGCGCGTAGTAGAAGAAATCGTCTTCAAAGAAGCCGTAGAACGAGGCGTGCAGGAAGCGCGAGAAGAGCGCGATGGCTGCACAGAGACCGAGCACCACGGGCTGCCAGTTGAGGTTGCCCTGGCGCTCCATGGTGCTCGTGCCTGTCATTGCCGTGGACCGAAGCTCTGCGATAGCCATTCCTCTGTCCGGCGTCTGGCCTTGATCGTTCCTTTGGATTAAACGCGTTCGATGGTGACCGACTCCAGCACGACGGGGTTCTTGGGCCGATCCATGCCGTCGCGCGGCACCTTGCTGATCTTCTCCACCACGTCGTAGCCTTCGACCACTTCGCCGAAGATGGTGTGCTTGCCGGTGAGCCAGCTGGTATCCGTAACCGTGATGAAGAACTGGCTGCCGTTGGTGTTGGGGCCGGAGTTGGCCATGGCCAGCTTGCCGGGCTGCTTGAAGTGATGCGGGCTGGTCTTGGTTTCGTCGGCAAACTTGTAGCCCGGGCCGCCCATCCCGGTGCCTTCGGGATCGCCGCCCTGGATCATGAAGTTGGGGATGACGCGATGGAAGACGGTGCCGTCGTAGAGCTTCTCGGCCTTCTTGGAGCGGGAGGTCCAATCCTTCGATCCTTCGGCGAGCGCGATGAAGTTCTTGACGGTTTCGGGCGCGTCCTTCTCGAAGAGCTCGCAGACAATGGTGCCTTCGGAGGTCTTGAAGGTCGCGTAGGTGCCGGGCTTGGTGGGCATGCGGTAGGTTGCTCCTTGCAGCTTGATTTGAGCCGTTGGACGACTGATTGATAGTTCGTGCGTGCAGCCGGTTGATTCCGGCCGGCTGCGAAGATCTGCTGGTTAGATTCTAAGCTCTGCGGAGTCCGGCGGCGACTAGGCGGGCGGACGCGAGGCCGGTGCTGCCGCCGCGGCCGGGCTTGCGGCCGGAGCGGGTTCGGGCGGAACGGGCTGGCCCTCGCGCACCATCGTGACCTTGTTGATCGTGACCGGCGTGATCGGCTTGTCGGACGCGTTGCGCTCCACGCGGGCGATAGTGGCGACGATCAACACGGAGTGCGCATCGCACTGGCCGAAGATGGTGTATTTGCCATCGAGGTCCGGTTGAGGCAATTCGGTGATGAAAAACTGCGTGCCGTTGGTGTTGGGGCCGGCGTTCGCCATGGCCAGCCGTCCGGGCACATCGAAGGTGAGGCTGGGCACGTTCTCGTTGTCGAAGTAGTAGCCCGCGTCACCGGTGCCGTCGCCGCGGCGGTCGCCTCCCTGGATCATGAAGGAGGGGATGACGCGATGGAAGGTGGTGCCGTCGTAGAAGGGCTTGCCGTGTACCTTGGCCTGGGTGACAGGGTCGGTCCAGTCCTTGGTGCCTTCGGCGAGACCGATGAAGTTCGCCGAGGCGACCGGCGCCTGCTTGTCGAAGAGCTTGCAGGTGAGGCGGCCCATCGAGGTGTCGAAGAGCACGGTGGGTCCGGTGGGCACGACCCCGGGCAGGGGAGCGTTGGCCGCGCCGGGCGAGTCGGGCAGGGCATCCGGCGCGGACGCTTCGGGCGGTGCTGCGGGCGGCGGCGTAGGCGGCGGCGTGGTCTGGGCTGCCAGGGCCGGAGCGTTGACGGCGGCTGCGGCAAGCAGCAGGACGGCGAGGTGGGAGAGGCGCTTGCTGCAGGTACTGATCACGGTATTAACGCTACCTTATTCCGGCGTGCGTCCGCAAAGCGGCCGCGCGGCGTCCTAAGGAGAGGAGGCAACCATGGCGAAGCTTGCGTTGTACGTACGATTGATCCCCAAGGCCGGCAAAGAGGCTGCGGTGGAGGAATTCCTGAAGCAGGGCGCGACGATGGCGCAGGACGAGCCGGGAACGGTTCACTGGTTCGGCATTAAGGAAGACGACGGCGCGTACAGCGTCTTCGATACCTTCAACGATGAGGCCGGGCGCGAGGCTCACCTGAACGGGGAGATCGCCAAAGCGATGATGGCCTCGGCCGATGAGCTCTTCTCCGAGCCGCCGCACATCAGCAAGATCACCTTGCTGGCGGAGAAGTAAGGATTCAGCTTGCGATCCGGCTGCTCGAACCAGCAGCGTCGACACCAGCGGCTTCTACAGCAGCGGCCTCTACGGCATGAAAGACTCGCAGCAGGTTCCCGCCCAGAACCTTGTGGATGTCCGCGGCCGTGTAGCCGCGACCGCACAAGGCCTCGGTGATGCGCCACAGGTCGGCTGCGGAGTCGATCCCCTCTGGCAGCGCCGGTATGCCGTCGAAGTCCGAGCCGATGCCGACGTGGTCGATGCCGGCCACGCGGGTGATGTGCTGAAAGTGGGCCATTAGTGCGGAGAACGGCGGGCGGCCCACGCGCGCGGCGATATGTTCGGCAAAGCTGCGGTCGATGGCGTTCGATACACTGAAGGGTACCGGCCTGGCCTGTGCGCGGTAGGGCGCGGCGGCTTGCCCCTGCATGGCGGCGCGTTCAGCGCGGCAGTCCTCCCAGGCGTCGCGCCAGGGCTGGTGGATGAAGCCAGGATAGAAGTTCACCATCACCGCGCCACCCGTTGCCGCGATGGCCCGTAACTGCGCGTCGGTCAGGTTGCGTGGCACATCCGTCAGCGCGCGTGCGGAGGAGTGCGATGCGATCAGCGGCGCGCTCGTGATCGCGAGTACGTCGTCGAGCGTCCGGTCCGAGACATGCGATACATCGATCATCATGCCGAGCCGGTTCATCTCGGCGATGACCTCGCGCCCAAACGGCGACAGCCCGGCACGGGTCGTGGCACCGTGATTGCCGCTCGACTCGGCCCAGTCGTTGGAATTGGCCCAGGTAAGCGTCATGTAGCGGATACCCAGCCGATAGAAGTTGCGCAGCAGCGCCAGCGAGTTCTCAATCGCGTGGCCGCCTTCGAGACCCAACAGCACGGCGAACTTCCCGGCCGCACGCGCGGCAACGATGTCTGCGGGACCGAGACAAAGCGCAAGCGAATCAGGATGGCGCCGAACCTGCTCGAGAACAGCATCGGTGAGCTCGAGCGCACGCCGCGCGGGATGTTCGCCATGCTCAGCGGGATCGACCCAGACGGCGAAGAACTCGGCCGCGAGATTGCCGCGGCGCGCCGACTCGAGCGAGATCATGCCGCCCCAGTCACCTTCGGCGGAGGTGAAATCCCAGGCGTCGTCGAGGAAGCGCTGCGGTGTATCAGCGTGTGTGTCGATCACCACCGCATTGCGGTGGATCTCGCGCGCTGCGTCGGCGGCAGTGGAGGCGCGGGCGCTTATTCGTTCTTGACCCATGCCATCAGTGTATCGGCCTGCGCGCATGAACCCAAGTCTGCGCAGGACAACCTCAGCCCCGGCGCTGCCATCCATTCAGGCAGAGGTGGAACTATGGCACAGGGAATGGATTCGACCAAGATACCGGGACGGCAGTCGCACGAAGCCATCGAGCAGACGAACGAAGAGTCCGACAAGAGCAGCCTGGACAAGAGCGCGATGGAGAGCGCCAAGCGCGCACAGAATCGCATTCATGTGGATGAGGGCGACACGCCCGGCAGCACGATCTTCACCAAGTAGCGAGTCTCCGCAGCCGTTTCGAGACCCCGCCTTAGCGCGGGGTCTTTGCTTTTAAACGATGTGGGGCGCGAACGCGAGCGAGGGAGGCATGACACCGAAGTTGCATGGGCGGGTGATTCACTCGGAATGTTGGTAATCGGTACAACTTGTTACCAGTACCTAGAAATCCCGCACCCCAGGCTCAAACCATCGTGACACAGTCTCCTGCTTTCGCTTCAGCTTCATCAGGGCCGCGCATCGCCAGCTTTCTGATTCAAGGACTTCGCCGCCATGCCGATAGACGTCTCATGAAGACCTGCCGTCTGTCGTTCGGCCTCGTACTGGCGTTGGTGCCGGCGTTTGGCACTGCTTTTGGAGATGTCGGACAGGTCTTTCCGAACACGGTGAGCGTGGGCCAGCAGTCGCAGCCTTTGACGATCACGGTGACGATGTCGGCTGGAGGGACGGCGGTCGCGCCTGTGGCCCTGACCCAGGGCGTGGCCAACATGGATTTCTCGGTCGCGGCCGGCGGAAGCTGCGCTGCGCAGACCACCTACCTTCCCGGCCAGCAATGCACGGTCGCGGCGGTCTTCACGCCGAAGTATCCCGGGCTGCGCTCGGGCGCGGTGGTGGTCCAGAGCGCGGACGGACGCGTGCTTGGCAGCCGCATGATTAGCGGCTCGGCACAGGGTTCGCTGGCCACGCTGACGCCCGGCCGCATGGATACGGTCGCGGGCAGCGGCAACTGGGTCTACACGGGCGATGGCGTGCCCGCCACGGACGCGCCCATCTTCCTGCCCATGGGCGTAGTCGCCGATGCGGCCGGCAACATCTTCCTTTCGGACGCCAACAACTCGCGCATCCGCCGCGTGGACGCGGTCAGCGGCTTCATCTCCACCATCGCCGGCAACGGCACGCCCGGCTACTCCGGCGACGGCGGCTCGGCGCTGCAGGCCGAGGTCAGCCAGCCCTCTGGGCTTGCGCTCGATGGCGCGGGAAACATCTACTTCGTCGATACCGGCAACGATGCGGTCCGGCGCGTGGACGCAGTGAGCGGAGTGATCACGACCGTGGCGGGCGTGCCCGGCATGCAGGGCTACTCGGGCGATGGCGGCCCGGCAACCGCGGCGCGGCTTTACCTGCCGCAGGGTCTCGCGCTCGACGCACAGCAGAACCTCTACATCGCCGACACCGGCAACCACGTGGTGCGCCTGGTGAATGCGACCACGGGCATCATCCAGACCTTCGCCGGCACGGGCGCGCCCAGCTATAACGGCGACGGCCAGCGCGCCTCCACCGCCGCGCTCAACACGCCGTGGAGCGTCTTCATCGGCATCGACGGCTCGATCTATATTGCGGATACAAATAACCAGCGGGTGCGCAAGGTCGACGCCAGCGGGATGATCTCGACCGTCGCAGGTACCGGCGCTGAGGGCTTCTTTGGCGATGGCGCCGCAGCCACGCAGGCCCAGATGTTCGCGCCCGTGGCGCTCGCGCAGGACCCCGCCGGCAATCTTTACATCGCGGACTCGGGCAACAACCGCATCCGCAAGGTGAACGCCGGCACCGGCATCATCGCCACCATCTCCGGCACGGACAGCGAGCAGTTCAGCGGCGACGCCGGCCCGGCGAACCTCGCGACGATGTATGGGCCGTACGCGCTCTATCTCGATCAGAGTGGCAACCTGCTCTTCGCGGATATGTTTCACAACCGCATCCGCAAAATCAGCGTGACGACATTGCCGCTGATGTATCCCACGATGAAGGTCGGCAAAGTCTCCTCGCCCGACGCGGTAACGGTGGAGAACGACGGCAACGCCAGCCTAGCGCTGACGCCGCCAGTGCTGAACAACACGGTGCTCGACCTTGCGACCACCACCTGCGTGCCGGCGGCGCTGATGGCCGTGGACAGCTCCTGCAACCTGGGCGTGGAGTTCGCGCCCACCACCGTCGGCCTGCTGGTTACCGGCTCTTTGACCGCGGGTTCGAACGCGGGCAACAGTCCGCTGCTCATCAATGTGTCAGGCGAAGTGCTGAGTGTCGAGCCCACCACCGTGAGCCTGACCTCCAGCAAGAATCCCAGCCTAATCGGCGACCCCGTCACCTTCACGGCGACGATCAGCGGCAGCAGCGGGACGTGGACGGGCACGGTAAACTTCCTCGACGGAACCACGCAGATCTGCAGCGCGGCTGTCCGCGTCAGCACGGCCTCCTGCACGGTCTCCACGCTCACGCTCGGCCAGCACAACATCACGGCCGCCTACCAGGGCGATGAGGACGACGCGGCCGCTACCTCCGCGGTGCTGGTGCAGACCGTTCGCCAGGCGCCCGGCCTGGTGCTCACCGTCAGCCCCAATCCCGCGGTGGTCACGGGCGCCGTCACGCTCACGCTCACCGCCACCGGCAGCACCTTGACGCCCACCGGGTCGGTCGTCTTCTACGACGGCAGCAGCGTGCTGGCGAGCTCCGCCTTGAACGCCTCCGGCGTGGGCACGATCACCACCACTCAGCTTCTGCCCGGCACGCACGCGCTCTCCGCGCAGTATGCCGGCGACGCAACTGACTCGGCAGGCCAGTCGAACCTGGTCAGCGAAGTCGTCCAGCAGGCCGCTACAGTAACCACGCTCGCGACCAGTGCCGCCTCCATCGTGGTAGGCGCGCCAGTCACCTTTACGGCGACGGTGTTGAGCCCCGGCGGCCCGGCGCCAATTGGAACCGTCAGCTTCAACTCGGGCACGAATGTGCTGGGTACCGCCACGGTGAGCGCCAGCGGCGTCGCCACGCTGCTGCTGCCTGCGCTCGCCCCGGCCACCTACAACGTAGTGGCAAAGTACGGCGGCAGCGTGGATGACGTGACCAGCTCGTCCGCCTCGCTAAGTCAGACAGTGCTGCAGATCGGCACCGTCACTACGCTCGTCTCGGACGTGAGCCCGATCAATGCGCTGGCCACGCTGCATCTAACCGCCACCGTTACCTTGGCTGCGGGCGCGACTGCCGCTGGGCCGATCACCGGGCAGGTCACCTTTTCAGACGGTGGCGTCGCCATCGGCAGCGCGGCGATCGTCGTCAGCGGCAACGGCCTGAGCGGCGTTGCCGGGCTCGCGATCAGCACCCTTGCGGTGGGCCCGCACAGCATCGTCGCCACCTACGTGGGCGGCACGAACTACTCGGGCAGCGCTTCAAACCCGCTCAGCCAGAGCGTCATCCTCAGCTCCAGCACCGCCGCGCTCTCACCGCTGGCGCCCTCGCTCGCCGGCAAGGCCGTGGTCCTCAGCGCCACCGTGACCGGCGCAACCGGCGTACCGACCGGGCTGGTCACCTTCTTTGACAGTGGCAACAACATCGGGCCGGGCACACTCAACGGGCAGGGCGTTGCGACCCTGCCGGTCGCGAGCTTCACCGTGGGCAGCCACCCCATCACCGCCGTGTACGCCGGCGATGCGAACTTCAGCGGCAGCAGCGCCGCGCCGGCGCTTGAGACCGTGACGCTGGCGGTTACAGCGCTCACCGCGGCCGGCCCGACCGCGCCCGTCAACGCGGGCACCAGCTTCACCGTGGCCGGTACGTTGACGACCAACGGCGTGACGCCCACGGGGGCGCTCACCTTGCGGGATGGCGGCAACGTTATCGCCGCGCAGACCGCCTCCGCCGGCTTCAACTTTCCGGGCCTGCTGCTGGCCGTCGGCACGCACTCGCTCACCGTCACCTACGCCGGCGACGCGGATAACCAGGCCGCAGTTTCGAACCCCATCACCGTCGTGGTGCAGGCCGGCGCAAGCACCACCGCGCTCACCGCAAACGCCAACCCCGCGGTCCTCGGCCAGAGCCTCGCGCTCACCGCGACACTCAGCAGCATCAGCCCCAACTTCACCGGGCAGGTCACCTTCCTGGACGGGACCACATCCCTCGGCACGGCCGCGGTGAGCACCGCCGGCGTGGCGTCGCTGGCCACCTCTTCACTTATCGCCGGGCCGCATACCATCACGGCGGTCTACGCGGGCGATACCAACCACGCGCCATCGACCTCCGCCGGCCTCGCCGAGCTGATCGTCGAGAACGTCAACGTGACGCTGGCCTCGAGCGCCAACCCCGCCATCGCGGGCACGGCGGTCGTCTTCAGCGTCAGGGTCGTCGGCGAGCCGGGTGTCATCCCCACTGGCGCCGTTACCTTCAAGGATGGCGCGACCGGCGTCGGCGGCGGCGCGCTGGACGCAACCGGCGCAGCCACCTTCTCCACCTCGACGCTCGCGGTCGGAACCCACGCCATCAGCGTCAACTATGCGGGCGACCTGCACTACGCCCCCGGCTCAACCACCCTGACCCAGACTATCCAAAGCGCGACCACGCAGATCGTGCTTACCGCCAGTGCCAACCCCGCCATCTACGGCAGCTCGCTGGGCTTAACCGCGACCATCGCCAGCACCGGCGGCACGGCCACCGGCTCGGTCACCTTCACCGACGGAGGCACGGCTATCGGCACCGGCGTAGTGGATTCGACCGGCGTCGCGCGGCTGGCGCTTGCGACGCTCGCGCCCGGGCCGCATGCCATCGTGGCCAACTACACGGGCGACAGCCGCGCCAACGACTCGGTGTCGACGCCGCTCACGGTGTCGGTGCTTGAAGTCACCTCGGCCGCGCTCACCACCAGCGTGAATCCGGCCTCGACGCTCGCGCCCATCGTGCTGACCGTCGCCGTGACCAACAGCGGCGTCGGCCAGCCGACCGGCCTCGTTGCCTTCACCGATGGCGGCGTCAAGCTGGGCAGCGTTCCCCTGGACGCGACCGGCCAGGCCACGCTGAGCGTGCCATCGCTCTCCGCCGGCAATCACTCCATCATCGCCACCTACGCGGGCGATGGCGACAACTTCCCCACGGCCTCCCCCGCGCTCACCGAAGGCGTGACGCTGCGTGCAACCTCCACGACCCTGAGCGCGACCCAGACTAACCCCAGCAACCCGCTCGAGGTGACGCTGATCGGCGTGGTGCGCTGGACCGGCCCCACGCCTCCGACCGGCAAGATCGCCTTCACCACCTCTTCCGGCGGCACAATCGGCTCGAGCGCCATCGACGCCACGGGCGTGGCCAGCCTCACGATCGTGCTTGCGTCCGCTTCTGAGAGTATCGTCGCCAGCTACTCCGGCGACACGGCCTACGCGGCCTCGGTCTCGCTCGCGGCGACTATCAGCGGCGGCCCGGCGACCCAGTTCACCATGGCGCTGACGCCCTCCACAATGTCGTTCCCAAGCAAGCAGCATGGCACCGTGCAGCTGACGATCCAGTCGGTGCAGAACTTTAGCGATACGCTGCAGTTCGGCTGCCTCGGCCTGCCGCAGGCGGCGACCTGCACCTTCAGCTCCACCAGCATGGCGCTGACGGCGAACGGCGGCGGCACCGTGCAACTGATCATCGACACCGGCGATCCGCTGGGTGCGGGCGCGCAGGCCGCGCTGGCCAGGCCCGGCATGCGCTCCAGCGCCGACCGCACGGCGCTGCTCTGCTTCCTGCCCGGCGGTCTGCTGGCGGGCATCGCGCTCTTCCGGCTGCGCCGGCGTTCCAACTGGCGCAAAGGCCTCGGTTTGCTGATCGTGCTGCTGGCCGCAGTGGTGGGTACGCTGGGCGTCAGCGGCTGCTCCGGGCTGCAGGTGAACGGCACGCCCGCCGGCACGTACCAGTTCAAGGTAACTGCCGCAGGGCAGGGAACCGGCGTCACCCAGTCACAGGTGATGACGCTCACCGTGACACAGTAATGAGGGCCGGTATGCAGATCCACGTTCGAACCCTGGGCCGGGCTTGCGTTCTAGCCTGTGTTCTGGCTTGCGGCCTGGCACTGGCGGCGCGCGTTGCAGTCGCGCAGGCGGTCTACACGGCCAAAGGCCCAGGCAGCTTCATCGCCGTTGGCGGCGGCGTCTCGCTCTTCCAGCTTGACTATGGGCAGAGCAAAGTCGGCGGCACCGTCAGCTATGCCGACGTGAACCCCACCTGGCGCTACGGCCTGGAGTTCGAGTTCCGCAACCTGAAATACCACACCGACGAACAGGTCACTGAGAGCAACTACCTGGTGGGGCCGCGGGTGGCCATTCGCGGCGGCAACCTGCGCCCCTACGCGAAGTTCCTGGTAGGCATGGGCAAGATCACGCTGCCCTTCAACTACGCGCACGGCTCCTACCTGGAGTACGCGCCGGGCGGCGGAATCGACTGGCTGGTCGGCGACCGCATGATCGTGCGCGTCATCGACTTCGAGTACCAGATCTGGCCGCAGTTCACCTACGGCCAGTTGACGCCCTACGGCATCTCGGCCGGGGTCAGCTTCCGGCTCAACGGCATGCGGCGCATCCCCAGGCGCTAGCGCTGGCGCCATCCGGGCAACTCCTCCTCGTGCAATTGTCACCTGCGCCCCTCGACCTGCATCTGACCTTCGCGCATTCGCGTAGTCTTACCAGAAGCAGTTTGCGAGAGGAAATACATGCTGATCCGCAAGACGCACCTATCCGGCGGCTCCATTCCGTCGTCCGAGATTACGCCGCAGGCGCAGTTTGAAAGCCGCCGCACCTTCATCACCCGCACCGCCGCGCTGGCCGCCGGAAGCGCTGCCGCCGGGCTGCTGCCGCGGCGCGCCTTCGCCGCAGCAGACGACAAGCTCGAGACCGTGCCCGGCAAGTTCCAGGCCACCGACGCCCAGACCCCCTTCGCGAAGGCGACCAGCTACAACAACTTCTACGAATATGGCGTGGACAAGGACCAGCCCGCCAAGAACGCGCATACCCTGCACACGCGGCCCTGGACCGTCCAGGTAACGGGCCTGGTGAAGAAGCCTAAGACGGTGAACATCGACGATCTCATCCACTATCGTCCGCTCGAGAGCCGGGTGTACCGTCACCGCTGCGTGGAGGCCTGGTCCATGGTCATCCCGTGGGATGGCTACTCGCTCTCCGAGTTCGTGAACTTCTGCGAGCCGCTGCCCAACGCCAAGTACATCCAGTTCGTCTCGCTGGTCGACCGCAAGAACATGCCCGAACTTCCCGACGGCTATCCCTGGCCCTACACCGAGGGCCTGCGCATGGACGAGGCAATGCATCCGCTCACCATGCTCACCTTCGGCTGCTACGGCCAGGTCCTGCCCAATCAGAATGGCGCGCCCGTCCGCATCAACGTGCCCTGGAAGTGGGGCTACAAGTCCGCCAAGTCCATCGTGAAGTTCAACTTCGTGGAAAAGCAGCCCAGCACGTTGTGGAACGAGCTAAACCCCGAGGAGTACGGCTTTTACTCGAACGTGAATCCGAACATCAGTCACCGCTGGTCCCAGGCTCATGAGCGCCGCATCGACAACGGCTTTCCGCACTCGATCCCTACGCAGATGTTCAACGGCTACGGCGACCAGGTGGCAAGCCTCTACGCCGGCATGGACCTGAACCGCTACTACTAAGTCGTGAGATGAAGGCGCCCGCCGACGGTGCATGACGGGGCGGGCGTGTCCTTGCTGCGGCAGAGAACGTTAGTTGCTCGTCGCGTAGGCCGGTGTATCGGCGGTGGTGTTCACGCTGTCTGCAATGTTGGTGAGTAGCGCGTCAGCGTTCTTCTCTTCATCCAGGATCTGTTCCAGGATGTTCGCTTGGCTGGTCTCGCCCAGGATCTCAGCCCACGAGCGAAGCGTGCCGTAAACGGCCATCTCGTGGTGCTCCACCTGCTGGCCCGCAGCGATCAGCGTGACGTCCATCACTGAAGGATCCCCTGCATCCTTCATGCCGTCCTGCGCCTCGGCCACCAGCGCCTTGATCACCTTGCACGTCTGAGTCGAGTCATCCCCGGCTGCCTGTTGCAGGATGCTCTGCACCTTCGTGACGTGCCCGCGCGTCTCTTCCAGGTGGTTGCTGAAGGCCTGCTTCAGCTGCATGTCGTTTGCCTTTTCGATCATCGTCGGCAACGCCTCGGTGATCGACTGCTCGAGGTCGAGCGCCTTCTGCAGATGCACAATGTATAGTTCGCGAAGGTCCTTCAGGTTTGCGGAAAAGAATTTCATAGGTCTCTCCTGAAACTTCGTTCAACCGGGTAGAGCGGGCGCGAAGCGCGCAGGGTCATCCGGTTCTGAGCAGATTGGAGTGCGGCGGCAGACGCGGGGTTTTCTTGATCGCGGGCGTATACTCGTCTCTATTCCAGGTTGTCCCGCAGGGGCAGGAAACGCACGCAATTCGATGAAAAATCGATAAACATGGGGGCTTTGAATGACTGAAAACGGCAACGGTCAGCACGCCGCGAACAACGGGTACAAGGTGCCGGCGGGGCGCGCAGAGTGGATCGTCAAGCGCAAAGCGGAGGCTGCCCGCACCGGCGACAGCAACATGAGCCAGATGCACTTCGCGCGCCAGGGGCTCATCACCGAGGAGATGGCCTTCGTCGCGCAGAAGGAAAAGATCTCCGCCGAGCTGGTGCGCAGCGAGATCGCCCGCGGCACCATGATCATCCCGGCCAACATCAACCATCCTGAGCTCGAGCCCATGGCCATCGGTGTGGAATCGTTGTGCAAGATCAACGCCAACATCGGCAACTCCGCGCTCACCTCGAACGTGGATGAAGAGCTGCGCAAGCTGCACACGGCCGTCCACTACGGCGCGGACACGGTGATGGATCTCTCCACCGGCGGCGACATCCCCATGATTCGCGAGCAGATCCTCCGCCACTCGCCCGTGCCCATCGGCACCGTCCCGCTCTACGAGGCGCTCAACCGCGTCAAACGTCTGGAAGATCTCAACATCGACCTCTATCTCGAGGTAATCGAGGAGCAGGCGCAGCAGGGCGTCGACTACTTCACCATCCACGCCGGCGTTCTGGTGGAGTATGTTCCGCTGGTGGCGAAGCGCATTACCGGCATCGTCAGCCGCGGCGGCGCCATCATGGCGCAGTGGATGACCCACCACCACAAGCAGAACTTCCTCTACACCAACTTCGACCGCATCACCAGGATCATGGCCAAGTACGACGTCAGCTACTCGCTGGGCGACGGACTTCGTCCCGGCTGCCTCGCCGACGCTTCCGACGAGGCGCAGTTTGCCGAGCTGAAGACCCTCGGCGAGCTGACCCGCCGGGCCTGGAAGAGCGATGTACAGGTGATGATCGAAGGCCCAGGCCACATCCCCATGGACCAGATCAAGCTGCAGGTGGATAAGGAAGTTGAGCTCTGCGACGGTGCGCCCTTCTACGTGCTCGGGCCGCTGGTCACGGACATCGCGCCGGGCTACGACCACATCACCTCCGCCATCGGCGCAGCCATGATCGGCTGGCACGGCGCGGCGATGCTTTGCTACGTCACGCCCAAGGAGCACCTGGGGCTGCCCAATGAGAAAGACGTGAAGGACGGCATCATCGCCTACAAGATCGCGGCCCACGCGGCCGACGTGGCGCGCCACCGGCCCGGCGCGCGCGACCGCGACGATGCCATCTCGCACGCGCGCTACACCTTCGACTGGGACAAGCAGTTCGCGCTCTCGCTCGACCCCGAGACCGCGCGCAGCATGCACGACGAGACGCTGCCTGACGACTACTACAAGGAAGCCGCCTTCTGCAGCATGTGCGGGCCTAAATTCTGCTCCATGAACTGGTCCAGCAAAGTCGACAAGTTCAACGAGACGGAGTTCGGTCTCAAAAAACCCGACCTTACCCAGATCGTCACCGAACAGATGGCGCTGAGAAGCTAGCAGTCCGGCAGGCTATGGAAGAAAGGCCGCACCCTTGGCCGAGGGTGCGGCTTCTGTCGTTCGGGGCCCGGACTGCGGTGAGATAGTGCGGTCGTTTGCTTGAGCGGTATCCAGAGAACACTGCTCAGGCGGCGTTCTCCTTGCGGTGACGCGCGCTCATCGCCATCAGCGTGGGCGCAACGATCACCGCAAGGAAAACAAGAGAAAGAACCAAGTCGTAGATCAAGGGTCGTACTCCTGAACGGGCGGCTCGGGCCACCTCTATGGACCAAGAATGCTCCTGCCCGGGTGGGGAAAAAAATACCACCCGCACAACGAATCGTGGATAAGAAGTTGTACCGAACCTCAGGCGTGCGTTAGGGCCTGGTTAGCCGATGAAGCTGATGGTCGCTGTGTCCGTGCCTACAGTCGTCTTCGTCAGCGTCACATTCTCTGCATCGGCGATGTTGGTGATGGAGCTGATTGCAGGGTTCGTGACCACGAGACCCGGGCCGCAGCCGATGGCCGCCGTAAACACCACGGGTGTAAACCTCGGCAGCGCGGACACGGGCTCGCCTGTATCCGGCGCCTCCATGACCCACTCGCACGTTTTACCGTTGAAGTTTGCCCCCGGCGGCGGAGCCAGGGTAATGGAAAAATGCACCCCCGTCGTGTTGTTGGTGAAGGCAAGGTTCACCGCCGTCGTGCCGACGTACATCACGGCGCAGGAGACTGATTGCCCGGGCTTCACCGGCATGTTGGGTATGTTGGTCTGCCAGATGTACGGCGGCGAGTTTGGCTGCTGGGGCGCGAACCACTCATACCACGCCACGTAGGACGTATTGCCCTGTGCATCGACCTTCTGCTCGATGCCCGCCTGCACCACGTCGTTCGAGCTGACGATCGAATCGTTCCATCCATCGATGCCGACCCAGGAAGCCGAGTTCCATCCTCCCTCCGTTCCTTGCGGCTCCCGCGGCTTGCTCACGGTGGGAATGGTCCACGTGCCGAAGCACATCACCCACTTGCCGGTTTCAGTCACCGCGCCCGCCCAGCCGTTGCTCGTGTAGACGCCGTCTCGCTGCTTTACGGGAGGCTTCTTCAGGATGTGCGATTTGCCGGTCTGCACCTCGAACTCGGGCACGATGCGATCAGCCGCAAGCCACTTGCGCGAGAAGAAGTCAGTCCACATCTTCTGGAGCTCAGGAGGATCCTGCGGCGTAGGCTTGCGAATGGTGATGCCGTTCTTGAGGAGATCGCTCTGACTCGCCGTGGCAAGGTCGAACGATTCAGGCGGAGTGGGGTTGATGAACACACCCTTCAGACTGGTGGTGGTCAGCGGATACGGGATCTTGGCGCGGAATTGCGCTTCATCAAGTTGGAAGCCCTGGTTCATCTGCACGGGATCTTGCGTAAGCAAAGCGGACATGACAGCTCCTCTCGAAATTAGGAAATTTCATTCGAGTTGCAGGGGAGGCCCGATGTGCAGGATCAATCTACCAGCAAACCCGGCGCGCGGCCCCATGCTGTCAAGGTTTATTTACGCTGTTGCAACGCCCGATGTTGCGACGCCCCCGGGCGGCCTCCAACGGAAGCCGCACAAGCCTCGCACATCCCCCGTTCCGGCCGGCTGCGTGCAGATCAGGCCAACTGCGTGCAGATCAGGCCAACTGCGTGCAGATCAGGCCAACTGCGTGCAGATCAGGCCGGCTGCGTGCAGAACTTGCAACGCGTCGCGGCCAGCGGGATCTCGGATAGGCACTGCGCGCACGTCTTTGTGTTCACCTCTGTGACCACCGGCTTCCGAAAGCGCGCAATCGCATAGTTCATCGGAGCTACGATGAGGAAATACACCACGCCCGCCAGCAACAGGAAAGAGATCACCGAGTTCAGGAAGGTGCCATAGGTGATGATGCCGCCGTTCACGTGCAGCACCAGCGCGGAGAAGTCCGGCTTGCCCACGATGGCGGCGATCAGCGGCGTAATGATGTTGGTGACAAAGGAAGTGACGATGGCCGTAAACGCCGCGCCGATGATGACGGCCACGGCCAGGTCGATGACGTTGCCGCGCATGATGAAGTCGCGAAAGCCTTTGATCATGGTGCGTTCTCCTGGAAGTCGAGCGAGCTGAATGTAGGTCGGCTGGTTCCAATCTAATCAGGCGCGAGTATACCAGTCACCCGTTCCGCAACGCGGGTTCAGCGCGACATGGCCCAGTACGGACACACCAGGAAGAAGGTCATCATGGCCAGCGCCATCAGGTCCATGTAAACGCACAGGATCACGCCAGCATGATAAAAATCCCAGCGCCGCCGCATGCAGCGTACTGTCTCGCCTGTACCAACGACCGCGATAAGCAGCGGGATGATGAGCAGTAGCGTCGCGCGGTTATGTGGAAAATCGGCCAGCCGTACCGCGGCCAGCAGACTGGCCAGCACCAGCACGCAGCCGCGCGCCAGAGAGCGCCGGCGCAGATCGAAAATCGCGGGATAGTGCGGAGTCATGCTGCGCGGGCCCTTTACTCCCTTGCCCTAGCATATGCCACGCCTCGGCTCATTTGCCCGGCGCCTGTGAAACAGGGGCCACAATCGGCGGTAGATTTTTCACCGCAGCAATTGACACTTCGCTCGACCCTACACGAGTGCTGTTGGGGTCGAAGATACCTGTGCGGATGCTATAGTCGCCCTTCACCGGCACACTCACCTCCAGGTGCATCGGAATCCCGCTTTGCCCCAGCGACCTGTACTGAGCGGGCGTCAGGGTCGCCTCCACGGTCTCGATGGCCGAGTTCACCCGCCGCCCGTCGGGCTGATACACCACCACCATGAAATCCACCACGCCATGCCGCGTGCCATCTGCGGAGATGGTGTATGCGATGTCCGCCGGCGACACCGCGAAGTCGAGAGCATAGCGTTTGTAGGGCGGCTTCATCGCAGCATAGTTGGGGCTGTTGGCGCCGTTACGTTGAGCCACCGTGTCTTCCGTGGCATCTGAGCGCGGCAGAATGCGCACCTTGTAGAGGATCTGCGTCGCGCCCGGCACGCCGTGAATCATCGCCTTCATCATGGCGTCGCGCCGCGCGATGGCTGCCGCGTTCGCGTCGTTGTTGGCGCCTGCCTTGGCGTCACCCTGCGCAGCCAGGTTCAGAGGCTTGTCGGCAGCCGCTGCCGGCGCGAGAGCCACCGCCGAGTTCCTCCCGTTAGGATCGTCCGCGTAGTAGCCGTGCCGATACGCCAGCAGGTAATTGGGTTTAGCCACCGTCACCTTGATCCGGCGGTAGTCGCCCGTCCACTTCGCGTTCGTCGGCACGTACGCGATGGTGTAGTAGTTCGATCCCTCATCGATGGCCGCGGCAACCGCCTGAGACAATCCGTTGGTGTTCACAAATGCGCGCCCGCCCGTGTCGTCCGCCATCCGGTACATCGTCGAATGCTCGTCCGCCGTCTGTTGAAAGAACGTGTTGGTGTCGCGGTTGACCGCCGAGGGTTGATGCGCATACTTCGCCCCCGAGGTCGCCGCGCTGAACACCGGCGAGGTCATCAGCCCGCGCGCATCAATGGGATACACCGCGACCTGGCTGAAGGCCAGCAGGTTGGTCGTGTCGCGGTACTCCTTCTCCGAGTCCGCTACGCCGGCAAATGGATCGTCCGACTCGCCCGTCATGTCGGGCATGATGTTGATCGGGAACGAGCCTGAAAACCAGATCAGGTTCTTGCGCCCGGGAATGCTGGAGAGATAACGCGCCAGCACGCTCATCGCGTCCAGCGTGTACTTGGCGCGCAGCTGCAGCTGGAACGAAGTGCTGATGTTCTGGAATGTCTGCATGTGAGCCACGATATCCGCCGGCAGCAGGTTGCCCATCGCGGCGTTCTGGTCCGTCGCCGTGTCCGGCATGCCGCCGCCACCCACCACGTCGTCCAGCAGCGGCGATCCCTTACCCATCTGCTTGTTCACCACCGCCTTCAGCAGCTCGGGATTCTGCGTGAAGCCCTGCAGCATCACCAGCTGCGTGGAGAGCCCAAAGATCGCCACGTTCGTCCCCGGCCGCGAGTTCTTCAGGTACTCGAGCAGCTGCTGACGCACATAGGCCTGGTCCTTCATCGGCGTGTTCAGCGCGTCCAGCAGCAGGATGTTCACCGCCGTGTTGCTCGGCGCGGGGGTGTAGTTCGTGAACACTCCCGGCGGCATGGGCGGCAGCGCGGGAAACTTCGCCGCCTCTCCCGCGCTCAGCGCCCGGTGCTCTTCAAACGCCGCAACCGTCTGCGGCTGACCACCCTCAAGCACCGTGAAATCCTGCCGCGCAAGCCCATGCACCGCATGATGATCCCGGTCCGTCACCACCACGTCCACAATCACCAGCCGCGCCTGCGCCTTCAGCGTCGAAACCGGCGGCTGAGCGGGAACAGCTTGTTGCCCGGCGGCGGGATGCCCCAAGGCCAGCGCAGACAGAACAGAGCAGAAGAAGGCGCTCAAACGCATCATGACTCCGAACACGGCCGAGTAGTGGATACGCCGATACTATAACGCGCCCACCGCCTTCAGGCGACGAGTTCCGTCTGCCCCAGCTCCGAAGCCTCGCGGATCGACTCCGTGAACGGCGCCCGCAGCACGCCGCGCTCGGTAATGATCGCCGTAATGTACTTGGCTGGCGTCACGTCGAACGCCGGGTTCTCGATCCCCACGCCGGTCGGCGTCATCTGCCTGCCGTTCGAGTGCGTCACCTCGCGGGCGTCGCGCTGCTCGATCGGGATCAGGTCGCCATGCGCCGTCTCCATGTCGATCGTGGCCCACGGCGCCGCCACGTAGAACGGTATTCCGTGCTCGCGCGCCAGGATCGACACGCCATACGTCCCGATCTTGTTGGCCGTATCGCCGTTGGCCGCGATGCGGTCTGCTCCCACGATCACCGCCTGGATCCGCCCCAGCTTCATCAGGTGCGCGCTCATGTTGTCGCACAGCACCGTGGTCGGAATGTTGTCTTTCATCAGCTCCCACGCGGTCAGCCGTGCGCCCTGCAGGTACGGCCGCGTCTCGTCGGCCAGCACGTCGATCTCCTGCCCGCGCTCCACCGCCGCCCGGATCACCCCCAGCGCCGACCCGTACCCGCACGCCGCCAGCGAGCCCGCATTGCAGTGGGTCAGCACCGTGCCTTTCCGCGGCAGCAACTCCGCGCCAAACTGCCCAAGCTGTTTGCAGTTGGCGATATCTTCGTCGTACATCTCGCGCGCCCGCGCCACCACCGCGGCCTTGATCTGCGTGATCGTCGTACCCGCCGCCGCCAGCCGGTTGTATAGGTCGCGTATCTGGCCGATCCCCCAGAACAGGTTCACCGCCGTCGGCCGCGTCGCCGCCAGCGTCGCGCAGATCACCTCGACTTCTGCGTCCAGATCGCCGAGCGTCTGCGCGGAAGAACGCTCGATCCCCAGCGCCACGCCCATCGCACCCGAAACCCCGATCGCCATCGCGCCCCGCACGATCATGTCGCGGATCACCTCTGCCACCTGCTTGTAGTCCGTGGCGAGAACGTATGTCTCTTCAAGCGGGAGCTTGGTTTGATCCAGAAAACTAACGCCGGTCGGAAGCCATTCCAGGGTGGGAATCATGTCCTGCATAGTCTATCCGAGCCGACCCCTGCGGCGCTGCCGCCGGCCTCTTCTTCGGTTCCAGGCTGCGCCCGCCAAGCAGCCGGTGGCAGTACGTCCGGCGGCTGCACGTGCTGCACCGGCACGCGATAAACCCCAGCAGGACAAGGGGAATATCGAAGATGCGGAAGCGCGATCTTCGTCTCAGGATTGCCCTGCAACGGCGGCAACGAGGCAGCAAAATCAACATGGGAACCCCACAAGCGCAACACCTGCAGTTTAGCAGGGGCACGCGCGCGAAGGTTCGCCGCGCGGCGATGCGAGCCGTCCGAACCAGAGCGCCGTCACCGCGGTGTGGCTATCGCCAGCAGCGCCCTTTGCGTATCGTTATCCCACGGAGTGAGCCACCCGGCGCTGGAGCTTCCCTTACGAATGGTTCCCTCGTCCTCTGCCCGTCTGACGTTCCGAAGCTGGACTCCCGAGGACACCCCACTCGCTGAAGCCTTGTGGTGTGACCCCGAGGTAACACGCTTCTTCGGCGGCGCCTTGAGCCCGGAGCAGGCGCGCGATCGCTTGCATGTCGAGTGTGAACGCGAGAGCCGTCTCGCTTTCGCATACTGGCCGATGTTCTTACGCGATACCGGCGAGTTTGCAGGATGTGCCGGTCTGCGGCCGTGGTCGTTCGATCCCGCGATCGTTGAGGCGGGCGTTCATCTCATGCGGTCCACCTGGGGGCTGCGGCTGGGTGAGGAGGCTTTGCTCGCTGTACTCGCGCATGGCTTCGATACGCTCGGGCTGCCGGCAATCGTCGCCGGGCATGGCGTCGCACACGAGAACTCGCGCAAGCTGCTTGAGCGCGTGGGATTCGAGTACACGCAGAACATCCTCTGGGGACCAAAGCAGATCGAGGTCTGCATGTGGGCAATCGCTGCACAGAACTGGCGCGCTCAGCATTCGTGCATGGTGACGCGCTTCAAGGATAGAGGGGCTTCCCGCTGAGGAGCGCTGCTCTAGCGGCGCAGCTGCAGATGCGCCCGGCGCACGTCGTTGGCTGTAAACACCGGCACAAACGGGATCTCGCGCTCGGCCGGAACCTCAGCCAGCGCCCGCTCGATCTCGAGCCGGCCGCCCTGTTCGCGGTCCACCAGGCAAAGTACGCCGATCACATTCATGCCAGCCTGCCGAGTCGCCTCGATAGCCGTAATCGTCGAGCCGCCCGTGGTGCATACGTCGTCCACGATCAGCACGTCCGCACCCTCTACCAGGAAGCCCTCCACCCGCCGTCCGGTGCCATGCGTTTTCTCCGACTTTCGCACCAGGAACCCGTGGATCAGCGTCGGCTCCGGCCCGTGATCCTGCTCCGGGTCCAGCTCTTCAAACTCGCGATGATCGGCCAGCTCCCACGCGCTCGCCGAAGCCGCGTTCGATACCAGTGGATCGGCTCCCATCGTCAGCCCCCCGATCGCCTGCGCGTCGCCAAAGCGCTCGCGGATGATGTCCAGCAGCACGATGCCCGCCAACCGTCCGCCCTCCGCGTGCAGCGTGGTCGTGCGGCAGTCGATGTAGTAGTCGCTCTTCTGCCCGGAAGCGAGCGTGAACTCGCCCAGGCGAAAGGAGTGCGTGGCGATCAGGTCCAGCAGCGCGGCGCGGGGTGTGGGCATAGGGCGGGCTCCTTAGCTGCCGGGAAGAAGTTTCGACTTGCGATGCGAGCTTCGATGAGAGATCTCGAGCTTCGTCTCGATCACCGCCAGCCGCACCTCGTGGTTCGTGCTTTCGCGAGAGAGCTCTCGCACCTCACTCGAAAGCCGGGTCAGTTCCTCGCTCACCAGAAAAATCTTCTTGATGAGCGCGAACGCGTCGCCGCTCAGTGTCATGCCTGCTGTTTCCGTAACCGGCGCATCTTGGCGATGTTCCCCGCCACCTCTACGCGGGCCGAGCGCACGTTCTCAAGCGCCTGATCCAAGGCCGCATTCATCTCGGTCATCAGCGCGCTCAACTCCGCCTCGTTTAACTGCTGCGGTGCCGGTTCATACGCATGCAGCGAACGCCGGATGATCTCGCTCGCCGAGACTCTTTGCTCCCGCGCCAGCTTCGTCAAATGCTTCTTCTCCGCCGCGCGCAGCAGAACCACAGTCCGGTGCGTCGCCTCAGCCTTAGCCGCCATCGCCATCCGATGATCATACACCTGTGCCTGCACATGTGTGCTGTCGGTCGTTGCCCACGCCGCCGGGACGCGTCCATTCCGGCATGAACTCCTTGACGTGGACCTGCATCACATCCGCTCCATGTGCCGGAATCCACCCGTCCCCACGAACACCGCCACAAACACCGACAGGTTATAGCAGCCGTGCACCAGCGCGCTCGCCGCCACCGACCGCATCCGGATGCGCACCGCGCACAGCACCAGGGACACCACCGCCAGCAGTGCGATCGAGGGCAGCGCATACCCCACCTGCGGCGCGTGGATCAGCGAAAACAGCACGCTCGTAATCAGCGCCGAGACCACCAGCGCGGGCCTTGAAAACGTCTCCGCGCTGCGCCACGCGGCCAGTGTCGCCGCAGCATCGGCTCCGCGCGGCAGCCACAGCCAGTCCACCGCCAGCGCCAGCGCCGGCAGCAGGAACCCGCGGAAGACGATCTCCTCAAACACCGGCGCCATCACGCTGCCGAACAGCGCCAGCAGCCAGATGCTGATACCGGAGTGGAAGAGCTCTTCAACCGGCACCTTGCCCGGATCCGGAAAAAGCGCCTCCGCAGCCTGCGCCAGAAATCCCAGCACCAGCCCGAAGACCGCCAGCCACGGCCGTGCCGCGCGCCCGTTCCACTCGATGCCGTCCAGAAACGGCCGCTCCCAGAGCACGCCGAAGAAAAACCACGCGACCGCCAGTGCCACCACGTATGCCGCGGCTTCCGCCGGCAGCACCATGCGATCGCTCATCTCCCGCGCACGCGAGCCCGCCGCCAGCGCCGCGCCCGCCAGCACAATGCACAGGTACGTCAGCACGACGAAGAACAACGTGTGCAGCAGATTGGGAACGCGCCCGGGAGTTTGCGGCATAAGGATGTCTGCTCTATTTCAGCACGAGTCCGCCTCCCGCCCTCAACCGTTCGCCGCCGCCTCCCATCCACCGCCAAACTGCTCTAGAATCGTCAAGCCATCTCAATCTCCTCCATGTCGCTCGACGGCCTGCTCATCCTCGATAAACCCGCCGGCCTTACCTCCCACGATGTCGTCGCGCTCGTCCGCCGCGCCACCGGCGAAAAGTCCATCGGCCACCTGGGCACGCTCGATCCCATGGCGACCGGCGTGCTCCCCCTGCTGCTCGGCCGCTACACCCGCCTGGCACAGTTCTTTTCTCAGAACGAAAAGCAATACACCGGCTGCATCCGCTTCGGCTTCGCCACCGACACCTTCGACGCCGAGGGCACGCCGGCGGCCGAGCCCGTCCCCCTGACCCGCAGCCTCGACGAACTCCGCTCCCTCGCGGCAACCTTCCACGGCGAGGTAAACCAGATGCCGCCCATCTTCTCCGCCAAGAAGCTCAACGGCGTTCCCGCCCACAAGCTCGCCCGCGCCGGGCTTCCCGTGCCGGTCAAGCCCGCGCGCATCGTCATCCATCACTTCGAGCTGCTCACGCTTCAGGGCGACACCGCGACCTTCAGCATCACCGTCTCGGCCGGCGGCTACGTCCGCTCCGTCGCCCACGAGCTCGGCGCGCTCGCCGGCTGCGGAGCCCATCTCTCCGCCCTGCGCCGCACCAGCGCCGGCCTCTTCCCGCTCGCGCAGGCCGTCACCGTCGAGCAGCTCAAGGCCGCCGCCAACTCACCCGCCCCCGCCCAAGCCTTCGCCGCGCTGCTGCCTCATCCCCGCACCCTGCTGCCGGAGCTCCCCTCCGTCACAGTCGATGAGCGCCTCGCCGGCAAGCTGCGCAACGGCCTCCCCGCCAACCTTCCCGACTTCTCGCAGGCGCCCCTGGTCAAGGTCTTCACCACCCCCACCGAGCTCATCGCCATCGCCCGCCGCGTCGCCGGAACCCTCATGCAGCCGCACGTCGTCATCGGCTGAGCTCGACTTTTCAGCGCTTCAACTGCGCCTCCACCAGCGGCAGCACCGTCCGCGCGACGCCTTCGTTGCCCTTGTTCGTCGCGTGAATCCCGTCCGCCTGGATCATCCCTGGCCGTCCATACACATCGGCCAGCAGGAACGGAATCACCGGCGCATCGTACTTCTTTCCCAGCGCCGGATACATCGCCGTAAAGTTGTTCACGTAGTCCGCCCCGTAGTCCGGCGGCAGCGTCATCCCCGCGATCACCACCTTCGCGCCCGCGGCCTTCAGCGCCGTAATCATCCTGCTCAGGTTGGTCTTGGTCGTCTCCACCTTGAACCCGCGCAGCCCGTCATTGCCGCCAAACTCCAGCACCACCAGCGCCGGATGCATCGCCACCACGCCCGGCAGCCGGTCCACGCCGTCCTTGGTCGTGTTCCCGCTCACCCCCTCATTCACCACGCGATACCGGAACCCGTCGCCGTCCAGATCCCGCTGCAGGAAATCCGGGTAGCTCTCGCCCTCATCCGCCCCATAGCCCGCTGTCAGGCTGTCCCCAAAGCACACGATCAGCGGCCGTGCCTCCTGCGGCGTCTGCTTCGCCTCGGGGCTCGGCTGCTCCTTCATCCGTCCCGCGGAGCCGTTGGCGCTGTCGATCTCCGATGAGACCCGCGAACCCGCATCCGCCCTGCACCCCGCCAGCCCCGCCAGCGCGGCCCACAACATCAAACAGGATAGAATCTTCTCCATCCATCCAAGTTACCAAACCCCGCGCAGCCAGTCCCACACCGAACAAAGTCCAGGAGATCGCCACCGTTGAACCAACCCGCCTCCGCCGGCATGATCACGGTCACGGCACTCCGCAAATCCATTCGCAACGGCACCCGTACCGTGGACATCCTCCGCGGCCTCGATTTCATCGTTCCCCGAGGCCAGTTCGTCGCCATCATGGGCTCCTCCGGCTCCGGCAAATCAACGCTGCTCGGCCTGCTCGCCGGCCTCGACACGCCTTCCTCCGGCGACGTCGCGCTCAACGGCCAATCCATCTCCTACCTGCCCGAGGACTCGCTCGCCCAGGTTCGCGGCCGCACCATCGGCTTCGTCTTCCAGTCCTACCAGCTCATCCCCACGCTCACCGCGCTGGAGAACGTCCTGCTGCCCCACGAGCTCAACGCCGGCTCCGGCTCCGATGGCATGTCCCGCGCGCGCACCCTGCTCACCTCCGTCGGCCTCGGCGACCGCCTCGACCACTATCCCGTCCAGCTCTCGGGCGGCGAGCAGCAGCGCGTCGCCCTCGCCCGCGCCTTCGTCCTCCGCCCGCCCATCGTGCTCGCCGACGAGCCCACCGGCAATCTCGACACCGCCAACGGCGCCCACGTCCTCGAGCTTCTGCTCGGCCTCAACAAGACCGAAGGCACCACGCTCGTCCTCGTCACCCACGACGCGGTCCTCGCCGGCTACGCCGACCGCCGCATCGTCCTCCGCGACGGCCTCATCATCTCCGACGACCTCAACCCCAACCCCGCCACCCTGGCGTAAGGAGAGTCCATGCCCTCGCTCTCCTACACCTCCGCCTTCAAGATCGCCTCCCGCGAGATGCACTCCTCGCGCGGCAAGTTCTTCTTCGTCATCCTCTCCGTCGCCATCGGCGTCGCCGCGCTCACCGGCGTGCGCGGCTTCTCCAACTCCTTCCGCGCCACGCTGCTCAACCGCGCCCGCGCCATCATGGCCGCCGACCTCTCCGCCCGCACCACCCAGCAGCCCACCCCCGGCGAAACCGCCGGCCTCGAGCAGATCCAGTCCGAGGGCATCCGCATGACGCCCGTCACCGAGCTGCTCTCGATGGCCTCCGCCGCCCGCACCCTCGACCCCCTGCTCGTCTCGCTCAAAGCCGTCGACCCGGCGCAATATCCCTACTACGGCACCGTCGAGCTCGACCCCGCCGCCGCGCTCCCCTCGGTCCTCAACGCCGACTCCGTCGCGGTCGCCGATGACCTCCTCGTCCGCCTCAAGCTGCACGTCGGCGACCAGCTCAAGATCGGCAACAAGCTCTTCCGCATCGCCTCCGTCGTCGTCAACGAACCCGACCGCCTCTCCGGCTCCTTCGCCGCCGGCCCGCGCGTGCTCATCTCCCGCCAGGGCCTCGACGCCTCCGGCCTGCTCGCCCCCGGCAGCCGCGCCGGCCAGCGCTACCTCTTCAAAATCCCCTCGCCCGCGAACGGCGCGCCCATCTCCGACTCCGCCGTCGCCGATCTCAAGGCCCGCCTCATCAAGCTGCTGCCCGAGGCCCAGATCACCGACTACCGCGAGACCAACCCCGCCCTCACCGCGGGGCTCGACCAGGCCACCAGCCTGCTCTCGCTCATGTCGCTCGTCGCGCTCGTCCTCGGCGCCGTCGGCGTCGCCATGGCCATGCGCGCCCACCTCGCCCAGCGCCTCGACACCATCGCCATCATGAAGTCGCTCGGCGCCACCTCCGCCCAGGTCATCAAGATCTACCTCATCCAGACGCTGCTGCTTGGCCTCGCCGGCGGCCTGCTCGGCGTGCTCCTCGGCCTCGGCGTCCAGCTCGCCTTCCCCCACCTGCTCGCCTCGCTGGTCAACGTCACACCCGACCTCCACATCGATCCCCGCGCCATGTTCGCCGGCCTCGGCGCCGGCATCCTCACCACGCTGCTCTTCACCCTGCCGCCGCTGCTCGACATTCGCAGCGTCCGCCCCATCCTCATCCTGCGCCGCGCGGTAGACGATCTCGACCAGCCCATCTGGGCACTCATTGTGGCCCTCTTCAAAGGCCGCAGCGTCACCACCGACTCCAATCTCACACTCGATCGCCTCATCCTCTATCGCATCCGCAAGAGCTTCGCCCAGATCGTCGCCACCGTCCTGATCCTGATCGGCATCGGCTTCATCGCTTCGCGCGTCTCGGATTCAAAGGAGGTTGGCAAGTACTTCACCGGTGGCCTCGTCCTCATCCTCATCGTGCTGCTCGTCGCGTCCATCGTCGTCCTGCAGGCGCTCAAGTTCCTGCTCACCCGCACCCGCCTGCATCTGCCCTCCACGCTGCGCCACGGCCTGGCCAATCTTTATCGCCCCGGCAACCCCTCCGCCGCGCTGCTCGCCGCGCTCGGCATGGGCGTCATGCAGATCATGCTGGTCTTCCTCATGCAGCACTCCGTCGTCCAGCAGCTGCATATCTCCGCCACCCCCAACCTGCCCAACATCTTCCTCATCGACATCACCGACGAGGAGATCGGCGGCATGCGCACCCTGCTCAAGAACTCCTCCGCCGTCACCGCGCCGCCTGAGCTTCTCGCCGTCGTCACCTCGCGCATCCTCGCCCTCAACGGCACACCCGCCGCCGACATCAAGCTCAAGAACTTCCCCCACCGCATGCTCCAGTCCATCCAGCTCACCCACCCGCCGGACGAGGCGCAGTCGCCTCCGCCCGGCGAGAAAGTCGTAGCCGGGAAGTGGTGGACCGCCGCCCAGGCCGCCGACGCCGCCGCCCATCCCGTCGTCGCCATCGCCCAGCGCCAGGCCGACCGTCTGGGCCTGAAGGTCGGCTCCACCGTCACCTTCTCCGCGCAGGACAAGCGCTTCGACGCCACCGTCGTCGCGCTCACCAAATCCGACGGCCAGCACGCCTACAGCCGCGCCGAGTTCATCCTGCCTGAGCGCGCTCTCGCCGACCTGCCCGTCATCTGGTACGGCGGCGTGCACGCCACGCCGGAGAAAGTCCCCGAACTCCAGCGCGCGCTCTACGCCGCCTTCCCCACCGTCACCGTCATCAACGTCGCGCAGGCGCTTGAGACCATCCGTTCCGTCGTTATCCAGATCATCTACGTCGTGCAGTTCCTGGCCGCCTTTTCCATCTTCGCCGGCATCGTCATCCTCGCGTCTTCCATCGCCGGCACCCGCTATCGCCGCATCCGGGAGGTGGTCGTACTCAAGACCCTGGGCGCCACCCGCTCGCGCATCGCCGGCATCTTCTCCATCGAGTTCGCCGTCCTCGGCCTGGTCGCCGGCTTCGTCGGCATCGTCTTCGCCAACATCGTCGTCCATTACCTGCTTCGCGCCCTCACCATCCCCAGCCAGATCGAGTGGAGCTGGGACCTGCTCGGCCTCCTTGCCACAGCCGCCCTCACGGTCGCCACCGGCTGGTTCGCCAGCCATCGCATCCTCGGCCAGAAACCCCTTGAAGTCCTCCGCGAAGAGTAGAAGAAGTAAAGCGGAACACGGATAAGAAGGATAAGAGCGGGATCAGAACGGATAGGGCCGCTGGCGAACCAGGCCATGGAGCAACCTGACATCACCCGTTCAGCTTGTTGTGCGCTTTCGCTCTATCCGCTTTGATCCGTTTAGATCCGTCTTATCCGTGTTCCTGTTTTTTGGATGGCTCCCATGTGGTCCGAAGAAGAGTTCCGCGACATCCCGCCTGACCCACCCACGCCCTCCACCACCCTCCGCTCGCGTGCCAACCCTCTCCGCCAGTCCCTCCTCATCACCCCCGCAACCCCCCACGAGCGCACCCGCAGCTCCGTCATCCACACTCCGCAAGCCCACACCCACGGCAACTTCATCGACGCCTCCTACCGCCGCATCCTGGCCCACCCCGCCTGGGCTGCGCGCCTGCGCAAACCCCACACCGCCCGGCGCCGCGCCCGCCCCACCGGCCCCGACGAGCTCATCCGCCCCTGGTGCGAACTCGACGCCGCCTCCAGCTCCGACGCCCTGTTGATGAACATCTTCTGCTATCCCCGCCTGCTCGCCTCGCGTACGCTGCCCGCGCTGCTCGGCATCGCTCCCGGCCTCGAGCCCGAGTTCGGCTTCCACCCCAACATTCCGCTCGGCCCCGGCAAAGGCCGCAAGCCGCGCATCCTCAAAGACCGCACCGAGATCGACATGCGCCTCGGCCACCTGCTCGTCGAAGCCAAGCTCACCGAGACCGGCTTCCAGACCGCGCCCCTGCGGCTCCTCGAACGCTACCCCGACTTCTGCGAACTCTTCGACCGCGACCTCCTCGAGCTCACCCCGCGCGGCGTCCGCTCCTACCAGCTCGTCCGCGGCGTGCTAGCCACCCACGCCGACCCCGGTGCCACTTTCTGCGTCCTCATCGATTCCCGCCGGCCCGACCTCGCCGAGGCGTGGTACGCGATCATGCGCGCCGTCCGCAGCCTGCAGCTCCAGTCGCGCCTCCGCCTGCTCACCTGGCAGGAACTCGCCCGCACCGTCCCGCGCCCGCTGCGCCTCTTCCTGGCTCAAAAGTACGGCATCGCTTCCTGACCCTGATCCTTACTCCCACACCTGCGCGTAAAGCGCCGCGATCTCTTCCACCGCCGGAACCCGCGGGTTGTTCTGTGGCGAGCCCGACGCCAGCGCCTGCCCCGTCATCGTCGGGATCAGCGCCATGTAGCGCTCCCGCTCAATCCCGAACCGCCGCGGCGAAGGCACCTCCAGCTCCTCGTTGCGCCGGTACAATCCGCGGATCAGCTCCTCCACCGCACGCTCATCCGAGTCCACCTCCGCCGCTACTCCCATCGTGCGCGCGCACTCCGCATACCGGCTCATTGCCGCCGCCGCGCTGAACGCCGTCACCGCTGGCAGCAGCATCGCATTCGAGAGCCCGTGCGGCACATGGAAGTGCACCCCCAGCGGCCGGCTCATGCCATGCACCAGCGCCACGCTGGCGTTCGAAAACGCAATCCCCGCCTGCGTCGCCGCCAGCATCATCGCCTCGCGCGCGCGGCGATCGCCGGGCTCCCCGAAACAGACCGGCAACTCCCGCCAGATGGTCCTCATCGCCGCCCGCGCCAGCGCATCGCTGAACGGATTCGCCCTGCGGCTCACATAAGCCTCAATCGCATGCGTCAGCGAATCCGTGCCTGTATCCGCGGTCAATCGGCGCGGCATCGTCAGCGTCAGCTCGTAATCCACCACCGCCGCCGTGGGGATCAGCACATCGCCCGCGATCAGCATCTTCTCGTCCGTCTCCACATCCGTGATCACCGTGAAGCGCGTCACCTCCGAGCCCGTCCCCGCGGTCGTCGGAATCGCCACGTGCATCGGCCCCGCCAGCCGCGGCGCATGCGGCGCCTTGTAGTCTCGAACCCGCCCGCCATTGCCCGCCATCATCCCGATCGCCTTCGCCGTATCGATCGGGCTTCCGCCGCCCAGGCTTACCAGCGCATCATGCCCGCCCTCCACGAACACCCGCACGCCCGCCTCCACCACTGCCGTCGTCGGATCGGCCTGCGTCTCATGAAAAATCTCGCAGCTTAGCCCCGCCCCGCGTACCTGCGCCTGCAGCCGCGCCGGCAGCCCTGTCGTCAACATGAACGGATCAGTCACGATCAGCGGCCGCCTGCACCCCAGTTGCACCAGCATCGCCGCCACCTCGGCAAACGCACCGCCGCCAATCTTCAGCAGCGACGGAATCCGGATCTCAGCGCTCATCCCTTCTCCTCCGCAGCTTCCTGCCCCCAACCTCCCGACCAACCTCGCAGCCAGCCGTTCTACTATGGTACGTACCCCGGCGGCTCCCACCACCAGGCCCCTGAGAAGGATACGACGTGCCCCACTTCGGCGACTATCAGAGCGAGATCTACGGCAACGGCCTGCGCGGCATCCTGCCTCGCCTCCCCGTCGACTTCCACTCCCTCGAACAGAAGGCGCAGGCCATCATGCCCGCCTCCGTCCTCTCCTACGTACAGGGCGGCTGCGGCGACGAGTTCACCCAGCGCCACAACGCCGACGCCTTCCGCCACTGGGGCATCGTTCCCCGCATGCTGGTCGACTGCGCCACCCGCGACCTCTCCGTCGACCTCTTCGGCCTCCAACTGCCCACCCCCATCTTTCTCAGCCCCATCGGCGTGCTCGGCATCTGCACTCCGGATGGCCACGGCGATCTCGCCGTCGCCCAGGCCGCCGCCCGCCTCGGCGTGCCCATGGTCGCCTCCACGCTCTCCAACGACCCCATCGAGAGCATCGCCCGCGACCTCCAGTCCACCCCCGGCTTCTTCCAGCTCTACACCCCCAAGGACAAGGCCGTCGCCGAAAGCCTCGTCCACCGCGCCGAGGCCGCCGGCTTCAAAGCCCTCGTCGTCACCCTCGATACCTGGCTCACCGGCTGGCGCCCGCGCGACCTCAACACCGCCAACTTCCCCCAGCTCCGCGGCCACGTGCTGCAGAACTACTTCACCGACCCGCACTTCCGCAGCCTGCTCGCCAGGCCGCCCGAGCAAGACCTCCCCGCCGCCGTCGCGCAGTGGGCCCAGACGTTCGGCAAGGTCCTCACCTGGGCCGACCTCCCCTGGCTGCGCTCGCTCACCAGCCTGCCCCTCATCCTCAAAGGCATCTGCCATCCCGACGACGCCCGCCGCGCCATCGACGCCGGCGTCGACGCCATCTACTGCTCCAACCACGGCGGCCGCCAGGCCAACGGAGGCGTCGCCGCCATCGACCTCCTGCCCGCCGTTGTCGACGCCTCCGGCCGCACACCCGTGCTCTTCGACTCCGGCGTCCGCTCCGGCAGCGACATCGTCAAGGCGCTCGCCATGGGTGCCACCGCCGTCGGCATCGGCCGCCCTTACGCCTACGGCCTCGCGCTCGATGGCGCCGACGGCGTCGTGCACGTCCTGCGCAGCCTGCTCGCCGAGGCCGACCTGCTCATGGCGGTCGACGGCCTGCCCACCATCGCCGCGCTGCGCCAGGCTGGCGTCGTCCGCAACTGAAGGCCGCAGTCGCTTCAACGGCCTCCGCTCAACGCCTGCAGCGCAATCGCGCCACCCAGCGCTGCCGCCAGCGCCACCGGCATCGCGATCGCGCCGACCTTCAGAAACTTCCAGAAGCTGACGTCCAGCTGCTCTTTGCGCAGCGCCAGCAGCCACAGGATCGTCGCCAGCGATCCGGTCACCGACAGGTTCGGCCCCAGGTCCACGCCAATCAACACCGCGTTCGCGATCAGGCCCTTCACCTGCGCCGCCTGCACCGTCGCCCCGGCAATCAGCCCCAGCGGAAGATTGTTCACCAGGTTATTCCCTACGCCCACCGCAAACCCTGCCACCAGCGCCGCCAGCGCCGGGCCCAGCCGCTCTACCCACTCGAGCCACGCCTGCGTCAGCCGCAGCGCGCCCTCGCTCTCCACCGCGTCCACCATAATGAACAACCCCGCCACTAGCAGCAGCGTGCTCCAGCTGATCTCCCTGGCCAGCCGCAGCGGATTGCTCTTCGCGTTCATGGAGACCACCAGCGTAATCGCCAGCGCCCCCACGCACGTTGGCAGCCCCAGGTCCTTCTTCAGCGCCGATGCCGTCAGCAGCACCGCCACAATCGCCGCCAGTCCGCCCACCACCAGCCGGCCATTGCCGCTCAACGATGAACCCTCGACATCCGCCTCGATCTTCCCGCGAAGCTCGTTCCTGAACATCCACCGGATCACCAGGTACGTCGCGGCAATCGAGAGCAGGCAAGGCACCGCGAACGCCGCCAGCCACCGGCCCAAAGGCGGCATGGCCGTGTGAAACACCACCAGGTTGGCCGGGTTCGAGATCGGCAGTACGAACGACGCCGCATTCGCGACCAGCGCGCACGCGAACAGGTACGGCAGCGGCTCAACCTTCGCCTTGCGCACCGCGCTCAGGATCGCCGGCGTCAGCACCACCGCCGTCGCATCGTTCGAGAGAAAGATCGTTACCACCGTCCCCACCGCGTACACCAGCAGGAACAGCCGCGAGCACGATCCGGCCGCGCCCTTCACCGCCGTGGATGCCACCCAGTCGAACACCCCCTGCTCCCGCGCCAGCTCCGACAGCAGCATCATGCCGATCAGGAACAGGTAGACATCGCTGCCCTCCGCCGCCGCCTTTCCCGCCAGCCGCAGCGGAACCAGCCCCAGCCCAACCAGCAGCACCACCCCGCCACCGATCCACCACACCTCGGCGATCCCGCGCGGCCGCATCAGCATCAGCAGCAGGCTTCCGCCCACGATCACAGGCAGCAGAATGTGCGCGGCGTGCGAAGCAAGCATGTCTCTCTCGGTATCGCCTCTCCCGAATCTACTTTGCTGCAACTCTACTTTGCTGCAACGTCAGATGCAGAAGGACCCGCCAGAACTTCCGCCAGATGCATCGCCCGCCGCGACGTGTTCTGCGTAATCTGTTCCGCGCAGCTGAACCCGTCCGTCACAATCCGCGTCTCCGCCCCCGCCGCCCGCACTGCCGGCAGCAGCACCCGGTTGCCCAGCGTCTGCGAAATCGCATACTTGTCCGCCTCGAATCCGAACGGCCCCGCCATCCCGCAGCATCCCGAATCCAGCAGTCTCACCTGCGCCCCCGTCTGCCGCAGCAGGCTCATCTCGTCCGTCATGCCGAACGAAGCGCGATGGTGGCAATGCCCATGGACGATCATCTCCCCGCTCAGCTCGGGCACGCGGTACTCCGGCGCAAACCGCACCAGGAACTCGCTCAGCAGAAACGTCTGCCCGCGCAGCTTCTTCGCGCGCTCATCCCTGGGCAGCAGGTTGCACAGCTCGTCGCGAAACACCGACGCGCAGCTCGGCTCCAGCACCACCACCGGCGTCTCAAAACCAAGCTGCGTCTCAAACTGATCCAGGATCGCGAGCAAATACTCCTTCGCCGTATCCAGCATCCCGAAGTCGTACAGCGGCCGTCCGCAGCACAGGTGTCCGCGCGGCACCGTCACTCGAAATCCCGCATCGCGCAACACCTTGTGCGCCGCAGCCATCGTCTCCGGATGAAAGTAGTTGTTGAACGTATCCGCCCACAGGATCACCCTCGGCCGGGCCTCCTCGTGGCTCGCATCCGGCTGCAAGCGCCGCGAGTAAGCGCGCGCAAACCGCGGAAACCTCCGGCTCTCGTGGATGTGCAGCGCACCCTTCATCCACCTCGAAACACCCGGCGCATTGTTCACCGCATTCACCAGCCCCGGCCCGAACGGAACCACGTTCGCCAGCCGCGCCACCCGGTCGATCCGCCCGAACGCATAGTGCGCCAGCGGCCTCCGCGCATGCTCGAAGTGGTGCGCCAGGAACTCCGCCTTGTACGTCGCCATGTCCACTGACACCGGGCACTCGCTCTTGCACGCCTTGCACGAGAGGCACAGGTCCAGCGACTCCTTCACCGCCGCGTTCTGCCACCCGCCTTCCAGCACCTCGCCCTGCATCAGCTCCCACAGCAGGTGCGCCCGGCCTCGCGTCGAATGCAGCTCCTCACCCGTCGCCATGAAGCTCGGACACATCGTCCCCGCATCCGTCTTGCGGCACGCCCCCACCCCCACGCAGCGCAGCGCCGCCGAGGCCAGCGACCCGCCATCCTCCGGCAGCGCGAAGTGCAGCTCCGGCTTCCACGGCTTGTAATCCGCGCCCAGCCGAAGATCCTCGTGCGGCTGGTGCGCGTCAATCAGCTTGCCCGGGTTCATCCGGTTGCCCGGGTCCCACACCCGCTTGAACCGGCGAAAAGCCTCCATCAACTCCTCGCCGAACATCTTCGGCAGCAGCGCCCCCCGCGCCTGCCCATCCCCGTGCTCGCCCGAGAGCGACCCCCCATGCGCCAGCACGATCTCCGCCGCGCGCTCAATGAACTCGCGAAAATTGCGAATCCCGCCCTCCGACTCCAGGTCGAAGTTGTGCCGCATGTGCACGCAGCCCTGCCCGAAATGCCCATACATCGGGCACACGTAGCCGTACTCATCCATCAGCGCCACAATCGCGCGCAGGTACGCGCCCAGCTGCGCCGGATCGACCGCCGCATCCTCCCAGCCCTCCCACCCCGTGCCTTTGGCCGGCACAAACGCCGTCGCCCCCAGCCCCGACTCGCGAATGTGCCACACCCTGGGCGCCTCCGCCGTCGTATAAATCCTGACCTCCGTCGCCCCCGACCCGCCCGTGAGCGCCGTCTTCAGCCTTGCCGCCTTCTCATCCGCCTCCGGCTGGGTCGCGCCGCCAAACTCCGCCAGCAGAAACCCTCGTCCCTCCGGCAGCAGCGGCAGGTCGGCCAGCGACTTCTGCTTCAGCCGCAGCGCATCCAGCAGCAGCCCGTCCACCCCTTCCAGCCCGATCAGCGGATGTTCGAGCAGCATCGGCACATGGTCCGCCGCGATGAAGATGTCCTCGAACCCGATCCCCAGCAGCGTCCGGAATGGCGGACTCTCCACCAGCCGCAGCGTCGCGGACAGAATCACCGCGCACGTCCCTTCGCTGCCCACCAGCGCCCGCGCCAGGTTGAATCCGTTCTCCGGCAGCAGCTCATCCAGGTTGAACCCCGAAACCCGCCGCGGAATCCGCGGGAATCTTGCCCGCACCTGCTCCCCGTAGTCGTCGCGGATCGCCTTCAGCTCCGCGTAGATCGCCCCTTCCCGCCCCCCCGCGCGGATCTTCTCTGCCAGCTCCGCCTCGCTCGTCGGCCCCACCGTCATCCTCGTCCCGTCGTATAGCAGCAGCTCCAGCGCCACAATGTTATCCACCGTCTTGCCGCCCATCAGCGCATGCACCCCGCAGGAGTTGTTGCCGATCATCCCGCCCAGCGTGCAGCGCGAGTGCGTCGCCGGGTCCGGCGCAAACGTCAGGTTGAACACCTCCGCCGCGTCCCGCAACCGGTCCAGCACGATGCCCGGCTGCACCTTCACCGTGCGGTTCACCGCGTCCACCGGCTCCATCCCGTTCATGTACTTCGAAAAATCGAGCACCACCGCCGTGTTGCAGCCCTGCCCCGCCAGCGACGTCCCCGCCCCCCGCGACAGGATTGGCGCATCGAACCGCCGGCACACCTCCACCGTCGCGATCACATCCGCCTCGTCCCGCGGCACCACCAGTCCGATCGGCATCTGCCGGTAGTTCGAGGCGTCCGTCGCATACAGCGCCCGCGACCCCGCGTCGAAGCGCACCTCGCCCCGCACCACCCTCTGCAGCGCCGCCTCCAGCCCCGCACTCGCGGCAAACGTCTCCAGCACCCGCGCATGCGAGCTGGGCAGAATCTGAAACGGCGTCGCGCTCATCTTGTCAAAGCTCCGGAAGGCGTCGGCATCTGCTTGGGAAAAGCCGTTGCCTCAAAAACAGTGCAGAAAGTCTCCATACCAGGTCCAGACTTAAGTGTTCTACTTTGAATACTTTAGATACTTCGAGGGGGGGAGGGGGGTACGGCCCGTCCAGCCCTCGCCCATCCCTCATCCCGTCACCACGCACGCGAAAAGTTCGGCCCCGGCTTGCTCCCGTCGCGCAGCCGCCCATCCACACCCGCGCGCAGCTCGATCAGCCTCCCGAACAGCCAGATCAGGTCCGACAGTCGGTTCAAGTACGCGATCGCCTCCGCCGGCACCAGCGCCATGTCCGGAATCTCCGCATGCCCGCCCGACTCGTTCAGCCGTACCGCCAGCCGCTCCGCCCGCCGGCACACCGTCCGTGCAATCTCGTACGCCGCCGACTCGGTATTCGCTCCCGGCAGCGACCAGTCCGACAGGATCCCCTCCGTCGCCTCGATCTGGTACACCAGTCGCGTAAGCCACTCCACGTCCTCCTCCGTCACCGCCGCGCCCGTCTTCCGCCCCTCCACCGGCGTCGACAGCGCCCCGCCGACCCGGAACAGCGTCCGCTGGATCTCCTCCGTCCACCCCGCGATATCCCGGTGCGTGCAGATACTGCGCGCGAACCCCAGGAACGCCCCCAGCTCGTCCACCGTCCCGTACGACTCCACCCGCACGTCCGCCTTCGAGAGCCGCACCCCCCCCGCCAGCCCCGTGCTCCCCGCATCCCCGGTCTTGGTTGCAATCGATGACATGCGTCTTTCCTCTCTTCCGCTTACCTGTCTTCCAGCCTCAGCCTGCCGCCGCCCGGTTGAAGCTCACACCGGATAATGCCAGTGTAGTCGCGCGTGAGCCGGAAGGCTTCATCGCCTGAACAGCCTGCAAGCTCCTCCAGCACCACCCGCAGCGCGCCGCCATGGCTCACCACGGCCGTCGCGCCGCTCTGCTCGACCCCGCCAATCGCGGCCACAGCGGCCAGCACGCGCCCACGAAACTCCACGTAGTCTTCGCCACCCGGCGCCGGCAGGGCAGGGAACTCCGCCACCCAGCGCGCCGCGTAGTCCGGGCTCCGCGCCTCGATCTCCTGCCACGTCATCCCCTCCCATTCGCCAAAATGAATCTCCCGCAGCCCCCTCCGCGCCTCCACCGCAAGCCCGCGCGTCGCCGCGATCGCCTCCGCCGTCTCCAGCGCCCGCGCCAGGTCGCTCGAGTAAACCGCGGCAACGCGCTCCTCCGCTATCCGCTCCAGCAGCGCTCCAAGCTGCGCCCGCCCCTGCTCATTCAAGCCCGGATCAGACCACCCGCAGAACGTACCCGCGAGCGCCGTCTCGGCGTGGCGAATCAGCAGCAGCCGCATCACATCACCCACGCGCCGCAGGTCAGCACCGCGATCTCTACCAGCTGGTTCGTCGCGCCGAAGCAGTCTCCCGTGGTCCCGCCCAGCCGCCGCATGTAGAACACGCCGGTCAGCGCCGTCACGATCAGCGCCGCCCCGCCCGCCGGGATCGCCCCTAGCCGCAGTGCCGCGGCCACGATAACCACCGCCAGCACCGTCCCCAGCACCAATGTTGCGCGGCTCGCGCGCTGCGCAATCGTCGCGCCCTGCCCCAGCTCCGGCTGAGCCGCCGGCAACAAAGCCAGCGGCAGCGTCGACCAGCGCGCCAGTGTCGCCGCAGCGATCATGCACGGCAGCGCTTTGCCCATTGGCAGGGCCGCAATCAGGCTTACTCGCAGCACAATCGAGATCCCCAGCGTCGCCGCGCCGAAGCTGCCGATGCGGCTGTCGCGCATGATCGCGATGGTCCGATCGACCGGCCGCCGCAGCCCGAAGGCGTCCGCGCAATCCGCCAGCGCGTCCTCGTGCAGCGCTCCGGTCATGGCCATCAGCAGTGCAACCGCAAACCCTGCCGCAACCAGCCGCGGCAGGTGCCCGGCAAGCAGCGTGTTTGCGGCGCCCGTGATGGCTCCCAGCGCCGCACCCACGACAGGGAAGAAGAACAGCGCGCGCGGCAGAGTCTCCGCGTCGAAGGCGAACGACGGCACCGGAAATCGCGTCAGGAACTGTATCGCCGCAAGCAGGGCAGCCGCCGGACCGGCACGCCGCCGCGCACTCAACTCCGGGCTCCCGAGACACTCGCCGAGGCAAACGTCGCCATCTGCTGGTAAAGCGCCAGCGCCGACTCGAGCACCGGCATCGCCAGCACCGCGCCCGTGCCCTCGCCCAGCCGCATGCCCAGATCGAGCACCGGCTCAAGCCCCAGATGCTCCAGCAGCACTCCGTGCCCGGGCTCCTGCGACCGGTGCCCGCTGAACACCCACGGACGGATCTCCGGCGCAAACGTCAGCGCAAACGCCGCCGCCGCAGTCGAGATGAATCCGTCCACGATCACCGCTGCCCCATTGCTCGCGGCCCCGATCATGAACCCGCTCATCGCGGCGATCTCGAGACCGCCCAGGCGCCGCAGTATCTCCGCCGGCCCCGTAAGCTCCGCCTCGTGCAGCGCAAACACTCGCTGCAGCACCGCGATCTTCCGCGCGTGCGCCACATCGTCCAGCCCCGTGCCGCGCCCGGTCACCGCAGCCACCGGGCGCCCCGTCAACGCCGCCGTCAGCAGGCTCGCCGCGGAGGTATTGCCGATGCCCATCTCCCCCACTGCGATCAGGTTGTACCCTGTGGCCGAAGCCGCGCATGCGAGCCCCAGCTCCAGCGCCCCGCGCAGCTCCTCAACAGACATCGCCGGCTCCACCAGCATGTTCCGCGAACCCGCCCGCACCCGCCGGCCCGTCAGCCCCGCATCCTCCGGCAGCTCGCCCGCAACTCCCGCGTCCACGATATGCACCGCCGCCCCATGCAGCCGCGCAAGCACGTTGATCGCCGCTCCCCCCGCAAGGAAGTTCAGCACCATCTGCCGCGTCACCTCCGCCGGGTAGGCGCTCACTCCCTCGGCAGCCAGCCCATGGTCGGCCGCAAACACATACACCGCTTTGCGCAGCTCCGTGATCCGCAGCGCATAAAGCTGCGCCGCAAAATCCTCCAGCCGCCCGAGCGCCCCGTTCGGCTTGGTCAGCGTATCCAGTCGCGCCCGCGCCTCGCTCTCCGGCCGCGGCGCCGGGATCCGCGCGGCCGCCTCCGCCAGCGCCACCGAAATTTGCTCCAGCTCCACCATCATTTCAGCGTCAGCGGCAGACCCGCGACCATGAGGATAACCCGCGTGGCTACCCGTGCCACCCGCTGATTGATCTCGCCTAGCAGATCGCGATAGCGCCGCCCCGAAAGATACTCCGGCACCACGCCGCTCCCCACCTCGTTTGAGACCAGCAGCACCGGGCATACGGCGGCCGCCAAACACGTGCAAAGCCGCCCCACTTCAGCCTCCGTATCCAGGCCAGCGCCCAGCAGATTCGCTGCATAGAGCGTCAGGCAGTCGATCACGATCACGTCGTAGTTCGGCCCCTCGCGCGCGATCACCCCGGCCACATCAAGCGACTCCTCCACCGTCATCCAGGTGCCGGGACGCTCTTCGCGATGACGTTCAATCTTGGCCCGCATCTCCTCATCGCTGGCGCTCGCCGTCGCCACGAACAGCACCCGTTCGAACTCTGCGGCAAGCTGCTGCGCATGGCGGCTCTTGCCGCTGCGCGCACCCCCCAGGATCAGCGTCACAGTATCGCCCGCGTGCGCCATCTGCTCGCTCAGGCAAGCTCCAGCGCAATCTTCTTCGTCTCCGGCTCCAGCTCTTTCAGCCGGAAGCTGCGCACCTGTCCCGCCGCCAGGCTGGTCGCGTCCTTGGCCGCCGCCGCGGGTTTGGCCGTGTTCTGGGGCTTCGCTGAAACATCCGTCTTCCACTTCGCCGCCAGCAGCGACCCGAGCTGCGAAAGATCGACCGGTGCGCCGCTGGTAGGCGCTGGCGTGCCCGCGTCCGTAGGATCCTCCGGCGGCACCGGGCACGGCGCGATGATGCCTTCACCCAGCTCCACCCGTGCCGTGTTGGACACGCGATCGATGTCGATGATCCGCCCCGTCACCGTGTCGCCCACCGCATGCTCCAGGATGAACTCGTCCAGTCCCGTCGGCACCATCTGCTTGATCGAGAGCTTCAGCTGCCGCTTCTCGCGATCAATATCCAGGACCTGCGCCTTCACCATCTCGCCCACACGCAGTGCGTCCGACGGATGATTCAGCCGCTTCTCCGCCGTAATCTCGGAAATGTGAACCAGGCCCTCGACGCCCGGCGCCAGCTCCACAAACGCGCCGAACTTCGTGATCCGCGACACCGGTCCTTCCACCACCGCGCCCGGGTGAATCGTCTTCACCACCTCCACCCAAGGATCGCCCAGCGCCTGCTTCAGCCCCAGCCCAATCCGCTTCTGCTCCGTGTCGATGGCGAGGATCACCGTCTCCACCGTATCCCCGACCTTCACAATGTCGGACGGCTTCCGCGCCTTTTTGCCCCAGGCCATCTCGCTGATGTGGATCAGCCCTTCCACTCCCGGCGCCAGCTCCACAAACGCGCCAAAGTCCGCATCGCGCGTCACTGTCCCCGTCACCTTGTCGCCCAGGTGAAACCGCTCCGGCACCGTATCCCACGGATGCGCCTGCAGCTGCTTCAGTCCCACAGCGATCCTGCGTTTGCTCGCGTCCGACGAGTCGATCTTCAGGATCTTCGCCTCGATCACGTCACCGACGCTCACGATCTCAGCCGGATTCCCGACCCGATGCCACGCCATATCCGAGATATGCAGCAGCGCATCCGCTCCGCTCAAATCCACAAACGCGCCGAAGTCCGTCAGCGAGCGCACCGTCCCCTGCACGGTCTGCCCCTCAGCAAGCTCGGAGAACCGCGCGTCTGCATTCGCCCGCTGCTCCTCTTCAAGCACACTGCGCCGGTCCACCACCGCATCCGGCCGTCCCGACTCGCCGCCTTCGAGATCCAGCTGCGTAATCCGCACCCGGATCTCCTGCCCCACGAGCTTCTCCATCTCCGCTGCATCGCGAGTCCCCGTGCGCGACGAAGGCATGAACGCCCGCATCCCGATGTCGACTGTCAGCCCGCCCTTCACCACGCCGGTCACCGTGCCCAGCACGGTGCCCTTGGCCTCAAACGCCTCTTCGAGCGAGCTGTAGTCCTTCGGCGTCGCCGTGCGCTGCCGCGTAAGCTCGTAGTAGCCGTCCGCGTCCCGCCCCTTCACCGTCACCCGGACGACATCGCCTGGCTCGACCGCCTTCTCATTCGCGCCGAAGCCGCTCAGCGGCAGAATGCCTTCGGTCTTGTAGCCTATATCCAGGAACACGGTATCGGCCGACACCGCCACCACCGTCGCATCGATCTGCTTCGACCCTCCGCTCCGGTCCACTGCGTTGGCCCTGCTCTGATCGTTCTCACGCAGCAGGGAAGCGAAGTCCTGCTCTTCTGTTTCTTCAGTCAAGGCAGCGCCGGGGAGGTTCGGGTCTAAAGTATCCACGCGATCATTTTATATGTGCCGCTGCTTTCCGCCTGCTCAGACTCCTCCCTTCGCGCCGGTTCGCCGGATTTCGGCACGCGGCTCAGTTCCATCGCTCAACAGCACCAGCGCACGTCCACCCACGATGATCTTCGTCTCCAGCGCCTCCTCGGCGAACGGATCGTCGATGTTCTCCGTCTTCAGCACCAGCTTCCACGGACTTCCATTAGGCGGGGGCGGCAGCGTAAACTCAACCCCTTCCGCCGACGCGTTGATCAGGATCAGGAAAGAATCGTCCTCCACCTTGTTGCCCTCTTCGTCCGAGACCTCAAGCGTCCTCCCGTTCAGCATCAGCCCCAGCGAGCGGTTCCAGCCCGCGTTCCAGTCGTCGTCCGAGAACTCACCGCCATCCGTGCTGTACCAGGCGATATCCCGCACCACCGACCCGCGGATCTGGCGATCCTGGAAGAACCTCCGCCTGTGAAGGTTCGGGTGCGCCCGCCGCAACTGGATCAGCTTCCCCGTGTACTCCATCAGCCGCCGCCGCGGCGGGTCAAGATTCCAGTCATACCAGGTCAGCTCGTTATCCTGGCAATACGCATTGTTGTTGCCCAGCTGCGACCGTGCTACCTCATCCCCGCCCGCCAGCATCGGCACGCCCTGCGACAACATCAGCGTCGCCAGCAGATTCCGCATCTGCCGCTCGCGCAGATTGTTGATGCCTTCATCGTCCGTCGGCCCTTCCGCGCCCATGTTCCACGAGTCGTTATCGTTGGCGCCATCGTTGTTGTTATCGCCGTTGGCCTCGTTGTGTTTCTCGTTGTAACTCACCAGGTCGCACAGCGTAAATCCATCGTGCGCCGTGATGAAGTTGATGCTCGCATATGGCTTGCGTCCGTCATTCTGATAGAGATCCGAAGATCCTGTCAGCCGGTACGCGAAATTCGATAGCTGTCCTTCATCGCCCTTCCAGAACCGCCGCACCGTGTCCCGGTACAATCCATTCCACTCCGCCCACAGCACGGGGAACTGCCCCACCTGGTAGCCGCCCTCGCCCACATCCCATGGCTCCGCGATCAGCTTCACATCCGCCAGCACCGGGTCCTGGTGGATCGTGTCGAAGAATGACGAAAGCTTCGACACATCGTGCAGTTCGCGCGCCAGCGTCGCCGCCAGGTCGAAGCGGAAGCCATCCACATGCATCTCCGTCACCCAGTAGCGCAGCGAGTCCATCAGCAGCTTCAGCACCTGCGGATGATGCACATTCAGCGTATTGCCCGTGCCCGTGTAGTCCATGTAAAACTTGGGGTCGTCATCCACCGTCCGGTAATACGTCCTGTTGTCCGCCCCTTTGAACGACAGTACCGGACCCTTCTCGTTGCCTTCGCAGGTGTGGTTGTACACCACGTCGAGAATCACCTCAAGCCCCGCCGCATGCAGTTCCTTCACCATCTGTTTGAACTCGTTCACCTGCCCGCCTGTGTCTCCTGAGGAGCTGTAGCGCGCCATCGGCGCAAAGTATCCCAGCGTGTTATAGCCCCAGTAGTTCGCCAGCCCCTTGTCCACCAGGTGTCCGTCGTCGATAAAGTGGTGTACCGGCAGCAGCTCCACCGCGGTCACCCCAAGCATCTTCAGGTAGTTGATGCTCGCCTCGTGCGCCAGTCCCGCGTAGGTGCCGCGCAGCTTTTCCGGCACCATCGGGTTGCGCTTGGAGTAGCCCTTCACATGCACTTCGTAGATCACCGACTCCGACAGCGGCGTCTCCGGCCGGCAATCCCCTTCCCAGTCAAAATCGTGCCCCACCACGATTGACTTCGGCACACCTGCCGCTGAGTCGCGGTCGTCCCGCTCCATGTCGTTGCCTGACTCCACCGGATACGGAAAGATCGGCTGCTTCCAATCCACCACCCCGGAGATCGCCTCCGCATACGGATCGACCAGCAGCTTTTTCGGATTGAACCGCATCCCGTTGGCTGGATCCCACGGCCCATCCACGCGATAGCCGTACCTTTGTCCCGGCTTCACCCCCAGGATGAACCCGTGAAAAACAAATGCCGTGCGCTCACGCAGCTCTATCGAGTCGGTCTCTTCGCCCGCTTCGTTAAACAAGCAAACCCTGACAGATGTTCCGCATTCCGAGTACAGTGCAAAGTTGGTGCCCTTCGAACTTGGTTTAGCGCCCAGCGGGTAGGGACGCCCCGGCAACAGCTTTAGCGACATGGTTGGCTCACTTCCAGGAATTTCTACGCGCGACCTGGCGCACGCAGAGTCTTCTCGGTAGATGCACGCACCGGCTCTGCGGTTTGGGCATGCCCTCCAAAAACTCCCCACCGTGTGTAGCACGCGCAACATTTATGACTGAAGGTGAGCTGTTGCCTCCATTCGAGACTCGTACTCCGCAATCTGTTGCAACGTAAAAGCCTGCATGTCAGCCCCGGCCTCGTAAGCCCGGTACCAGCTCACCAGCCAGTCCAACGCATCACCCAGCCTCAGCCTCGGCGACCAGCCCAGCTCCGCCCGGGCCCGGCTCGCATCCAGCTTCAAATAGCCTGCCTCATGCACTCCGCGCTCACCATCGACAAACCACTCCGCCCCGTCGCCCCACTGCTTCGCCATGCGCTCCGCAATCCATTCCACCGGGCGCGCATCGTCGTCCGCCGGTCCGAAGTTGAACGCCGTCGCATAGCGCGCGCCATCTTCCGCCAGCAGCCGCTCCGCCAGCCGGATATACCCTTCGATCGGTTCCAGCACATGTTGCCAGGGCCGAATCGCCTCCGGCCTCCTGATCGCCACCGGCTTACCCGAAACAAATCCACGCACCAGGTCCGGAATCAGCCGGTCCTCAGACCAGTCTCCGCCGCCGATCACATTGCCCGCGCGAGCCGTCGCCAGGCGCACGCCGCCGCCTGAAAAGAACGACTGCCGGTAGGCCGCCGACACCAGCTCCGCGCACGCCTTCGAGCTTGAGTAAGGATCATAGCCGCCCAACGGGTCGCTCTCCCGATACCCCCACAGCCACTCGCGATTTTCGTAGCACTTGTCCGTTGTCACCGAGACCACCGCGCGCACGGATCCCGCCCGCCGCACCGCCTCCAGTACCTTCGCCGTGCCCATCACGTTGGTCTCGTAGGTCAACAGCGGGTCAGCATACGACGCACGCACCAGCGGTTGCGCCGCCAGGTGAAAGACCACCTCCGGTTCAAACTCCGTCATCGCCGCGGCGAGCTTCGCAGCATCGCGGATATCTCCCCGTACATCCTCAATCCGCGTGCCCACGCGAGCCACGTCGAAAAAATTGGGTGTCGTCACCGGATCGAGCGCATACCCGCGCACCTCCGCCCCCAGCCGCGCCAGCCAAAGCGCCAGCCAGCCCCCCTTGAACCCCGTGTGGCCCGTCAAAAACACTCGCCGCCCACTCCACTCCATCCTGCCCCTCACTGCCGTTCACTGTCTCTCACTGCCTCATACTGTCTCCAAACTGCCTCTCACCACGTCTTCCACGGCGCCTTCCCGCTCTGCCAAAGCTGCTCCAGATGCTGCTTGTCGCGCAGCGTATCCATCGCCTGCCAAAAGCCCTTGTGGAAGAACGCATGCACCTCGCCGGCGGCGACCAGTTTCTCGATCGGCTCGCGCTCAAACATCTGCGCGTCGTCCGTCACCGCGTCGATCGCCTCCGGATTCAGCACAAAGAACCCGCCGTTGATCCACCCGCCTTCGTCTGCGGGCTTCTCCTGGAACGAGTAGATTTGCGTGTCCTTCAGCCCCAGCGCGCCGAACCGCGCCACCGGCTGCACGCTGGTCAGCGTGACGGCCTTATCGTGCGCCTTGTGGAACGCGATGGACGCCGTGATATCCACGTCCGCCACGCCATCCCCGTACGTCATGCAGAAAGGCTGGTTTACATCCAGGTACTTCTTCACCCGCCGCAATCTCCCCCCGGTTCCCGTCGCCTCGCCCGTATCCACCAGCGTCACCTTCCACGGCTCGGCCACCGAGTTATGCACTACCATCTGGTTGGTCTGCATCTCAAATGTCACGTCCGACATGTGCAGAAAGTAGTTCGCAAAGAACTCCTTGATGATGTAGCCCTTGTACCCGCAGCAGATGATGAAATCGTTGATCCCGTGCTGCGAATAAATCTTCAGAATGTGCCACAGGATCGGCCGCCCGCCGATCTCCACCATCGGCTTAGGCCGGACGGAAGTCTCTTCCGAGATGCGGCTGCCCAATCCCCCCGCCAGAATCACTGCCTTCATAGCATCCACTCTAAACGCACCTGCACCCTACACCCTTTTTCCTGTCGTATGACACAACGCCTCTCTCCACAGCGGTAAAGTCCTTTCTTCTCGTCTCGAGCCTCTCGCCCTGTGCTTATGTATCCTGAAAGGGATGCCGTCCACCAAAGCCGACCAGCTCCGCGAACAGATCCTCTCCCTCACCCGCCAGTACCATGCCGAAGCCTTCTCCCCGCGGGAGTTCGTTCCCGGGGCTTCCGCCGTGCAGGTCTCCGGCAAGGTCATCGACGCGGACGATCTTTGTGCGGTCGTCGAGTCCGGCCTCGATGGTTGGTTCACCACCGGCCGCTGGGCCAGGGAGTTTGAGAAGAAGCTGGCGCGCTTCGTTGGCGTGCGCTCCGCCTCGCTGGTCAACTCCGGCTCTTCCGCCAACCTGGTAGCGCTCTCCGCCCTCTGCTCGCCCAAGCTTGGAGAGCGCCAGTTGAAGCCCGGCGACGAGGTCATCACGGTGGCCGCCGGCTTTCCCACCACGGTGAACCCCATCCTCCAGAACCGCCTCGTGCCGGTCTTCCTCGACGTCACCCTGCCCACCTACGAGGTCGATGTCTCGTTGCTCGAGCAGGCGTATTCGCCGCGTGTCAAAGCCGTTATGATCGCCCACACGCTCGGCAATGTCTTCGACCTCGACGCCGTCACCGGCTTCTGCAAGCGGCACAATCTCTGGCTCATCGAAGACACGTGCGACGCGCTCGGGTCTACATGGCGCGGCCAGAAAGTCGGCACCTTCGGCGACATCGCCACGGTCAGCTTCTACCCCGCGCACCACATCACCACCGGCGAAGGCGGAGCCGTGCTCACCGACAAGCCCGCTCTCCAGGTCCTGATCGACAGCTTCCGCGATTGGGGCCGCGATTGCTGGTGCGAGCCCGGCTTCGATAACACCTGCGGCAAGCGCTTTGACTGGCAGCTCGGCACGCTGCCCTGCGGCTACGACCACAAGTACACCTACTCGCACATCGGCTACAACCTGAAAGCAACCGACATGCAGGCCGCGCTCGGCGTCTCGCAGATCGCCAAGCTGCCCCATTTCATCGCCCGCCGCAAGGAGAACTTCGCCTACCTCAAAGCCGCGCTCGCGCCGCTTGAAGACGTCTTCATCCTGCCCGAGCCCACACCCAACTCCGACCCCAGCTGGTTCGGCTTCCCCATAGGCGTCCGCGAGTCCGCCCCCTTCACCCGCGACCAGCTCACCCGCCACTTCGATGCCGCCAGGATCGGAACCCGCCTCATGTTCGCCGGCAACCTCCTCCGCCAGCCTGCCTACGCCGACATCGAGTGCCGCACCGTAGGCGACATGCGCAACACCGACTTCGTCATGAACCAGGTCTTCTGGCTCGGTGTCTTCCCCGGTCTGACCAATCCCATGCTGGACTACATCGCCCAGACTGCCTCCGCCTTCGTCGCCTATGCGAAGGCCGGGCTCAACGTCCTCAGCACCCCCTGACACCCGGTTCGTGTTCCTGCTGTTTTGCTGCATGCAACATCTCACGATATCCAGACAGAAAACCGCCTTCATTCCGTAAAATGACCAGCGCGGGCGCTCGACGTTTGCGTTTCCGCCAGCGTTCCACCACGCAGCAATAAAACCCGGTCGCACCGCCCGGCGAACTCCAGGTTGTGGGTCACCAGCACGCTCGTCAAGCCGTGCGCCGCATGCAGCGACCGGATCAACCCGAACACTGCCTCCGCCGTCTTGCCATCCAAGTCGCCGGTAGGCTCATCCGCCAGCAACACCTTTGGCTCCGTCACCAGCGCCCGCGCCAGCGAGACACGCTGCTGCTCGCCTCCGCTCAGCTCGCCCGACCGATGCTCTGCCCGGTCCCCCAGCCCCACTTCGCCCAGCCACGCCTTCGCCTTACTCAGCGCCGATTGTCGTGCATCGCCCCGCGCCAGCAGCGGCATGGCCACGTTTTCTGCTGCCGTAAACTCCGGCATCAGGTAGTGAAACTGCCAGACATATCCCACCTTGCGATTGCGAAACTCCGCTGCCTGCGGGCCCGAGAGCGCACTCAGCCGCTGTTCCCCTACCCAGACCTCGCCTGCAGTCGGCCGGTCGAGAGCCGCCAAAAGGTGCAGCAGTGAGCTCTTGCCCGCGCCGCTCTCCCCCACAATGGCCACCATCTCGCCCGCCCGCACCAGGAAGTCGAGGCCGCTGAAAAGCTCCAGTTCGCCATGGCCAAGTCTCTTACCGGCGTAGCTCTTGCGCAACCCTTCTACGCGGATAGCCGCGTCAGCCACGGCTGGAATGCGCTCCCAGCGCAATAGCCAGCCGGTTCCAAGCGTTGATAGTCGTGATCGTCAGCGTCAGGTTCACCGTCTCCACCTCGCTGAAATGCGCCCGAACCTGCTCATATACCGGGTCCGGCGCATGGCCTTCCTGGATATTTGTGAGCGCCTCAGTCCAAGCCAGGGCGGCCCGCTCACGCTGCGTGTACAGGTCCGACTCGCGCCAGTTCCTCAAGCCCTCAATACGGCCGTCCGTTTCGTTCAGCTTGCCCAACTCCGCTTTATGCAGCGTCACGCAATATTCGCAGCCGTTCAGCTCGGACGCCAGCAGCCGCACAAACCCCTGCAGCGACGCCTCCAGTCCGGTCTCCGTATTCAAGTAGTGCTCAAGCGCCGTCATCGCAGCCAGCCCATCCGGCGCAAGCTGTCCGTACTTCATCCGTGGCTGCATATGTTTTCCTCGGGCCTACTCATAGCGTAAAGCCTCCGCCGGCAACACACTTGCCGCGCTCCCGCTGGGATACAGCGTAGCCAGCGCGCTCACGCCCAGGCTTACCGCGGCGACGATCAGCGCGTCCACGAGCCGCGGCGCGAAGGGCAGATAGTCGATCGAGTAAACGGCCGCGTCCAGGTGTACGAACCGGTAGTGTCCGCCGGCCAGGCTCAAGCTATACCCCGCCACCAGCCCTATGATCGTACCGATCACCGAGATCATCAGTCCCTGCAGCAGAAACACCCGCCGCACCTGCGCCGTCGTCACACCGAAGCTCATCATCACGGCGATATCCCGAGTCTTTTCCGTCACCATCATGGTCAACGCGATCAGGATATTCAGCGCCGCTACACAGACGATAAGAGCGAGGACTACGAACGTCACGATCTGCTCCAGCTTCAGCGCCCGGAAGAGCTCGCGGTTCTGCTCCATCCAGCTTGTGGCCTGGAACCCTCCACCCGCGGCGCGCTCGATCTCGCGTGCGATCGCGTCCGCTCGATACAAGTCATCGACCTTGAAGCTGATGACCGAGATCAGGTCGGGCTCTGAAAACAGGCGTTGTGCATCGCGCAGCCGCGTGAACGCGTAGCTCGAATCGTACTGGTAAAACCCGGAAGAAAAGATGCCGACCACCTTGAACTTCACGAACTTCGGGACGATTCCCAGCGGCGTCAGGTCGCCCTGCGGGCTGGTCACCATCACCGTGTCCCCCACTCCGGCGCCAAGTGAATCCGCGAGGTCTTTGCCGATCACGATGGGCGGCGTGGCTGCTAGGGCTTCCTGGGCAGCGTTGGTGGCAGTCTCATCGCGTGGGTGCGCGTAAGTCTCCACCGGATCCGCGTTCAGCGCGTCCGCTGACCCCACCTTGACGGCTTGCAGCAGATCGCTCACCCGCCGCTCATCCGCGGGTACGACGCCCTTGATCAATCCACCGCCGCTCCTGGCCCCGCGCGAGATCAGCACCTGCCCGTATAGCCCCGGCGCGGCCGCTGTCACATGGGGCAGTGTGCTCAGTCGCGCCAGCAAAGGCCGCCAGTCAAGCATGCCGTCCGCTGAGACCCGCATCAGGTCCACGTGCGCGGTTGAGCCCAGCAGCCGCTCTTGAAGATCCCGCCGCATCCCGTTTGTAATCGCCAGTGCCACGATGAGCGAAGCCACCCCCGCCGCCACTCCCAGCACGGAGATTGCGGTGATCACTCCGATCACGGCCTGCCGGCGCTTAGCCCGCAGATATCGCGCTGCTATAAAGAGTTCGAACCGCATCCTCGTTCGAGTCTACTTGCTCGCGCCTTCGCCTTGGGCAGCGTCAAAGTTACCCCGGCATATCGCCCTTCAAGACGAGGTCCTGATTCGGCACTCGCCATGCGTGTGAACGGTCTTGGTCCCCGTGCGCCCCGGCGTCACTCCGGGCCCGTTCTCAACCTGCACCCGCTTGATCTGGACGAGGGACCGATCTACCGAAGAAACCGCGCGGCGCAACGACTCCGATCCAACGCACCATATTGCCATCGCCCAAAAATGCTGGCTACGTAGCCAGTACCGCGCGATACCGCACCTGATTTTTCTTTACCCTGGCTACAGCCTCGTTTGCCTTATCCATCGTGAAGCGCTCCGTCACGGCCTTGACCCCGTGCCGCGCGGCCACATCCAGCATCTCCGCAATGTCGCGGGGGCTGCCGGCCGGGTTGCCCGCGATCGACCTCTGCCCACTCACCAGCCCGATGACCTGCAGAGCGAGCGGCGAAGGAGGCACGCCTACGAAGCAGAGTGTCCCCTTCGGCCGCAGCGCGGCTACATATCCCGCCCAGTCCTGATCAGCGTTCACCGTGCTTAGGAGGAAGTCAAAGCTGCCTCCGAGCTTCTTCATTGCGCCGGTCTCGCGGGTATTCACGAAGTAGTGAGCTCCCAGCTTCTTTGCTTCTTCTTCCTTGTCCTTCGAAGTGGAAAAGGCGGTGACCTCCGCCCCAAATGCGTTTGCAAATTGCAGCCCCATGTGCCCCAGCCCGCCAATGCCGATGATCCCGACTCGCGACGAGGGTCGAACCCCATGATTGCGCAGCGGGTTGTACACGGTGATGCCCCCGCACAGCAGCGGCGCGGCGTCCTCGCTCTCGAGCGCCTTGGGTACAGGCACCGCGAACCGCCAGTTCACCCGCACCGAATCCGCGTATCCGCCGTTGCGTCCAACACAGGTCGGCTGGTTCTTCTTGCACAACTGCTCATCGCCCTGGCGGCACCATTCGCACACTCCGCAGGAGTCCGCCTGCCATCCAATCCCAACTCGTTCGCCCACGGTCAGGCTTGTCACGGCTGTGCCCAGCGCAGTCACGGAGCCTACAATCTCATGTCCCGGAATGAAGGGATACTTGCTCATGCCCCAGTCGTTGTCGATCAGGTGAACATCGCTATAGCAGATCCCGCAATGCGAGATTTTTACCTCCACTTCGTTCGGTTTCAACTCTCCAGGGTCGTACTTATAAGGCAGCAGGTGGGCACCGGCCGCGTGTACGGCCAAACCATGAATCTCACTCATTTTCGTTTGTTTTCCCTTGTAGGAGATCGGCGAACCAGCCCGCTTTTCACTCGTCCACGCAGACCTTTCTAAATGCTACATCAGCACCGTCAGGAAGCTGTGCATCCCGCCGGCGGTCGTCTAGGGTTCAACTTCGGCCCGGAGTCCAGGGCGGGCGGGAGCCAGCGAATCCCTTTCGTGAGGCATTACGTCTATCTCTGTGAGTCCGCGGGGGCGCGCGACGAGTTTTTCGCCTCGCGTCCGCGCGACAGATCGCCTCGGAGTAAAGTTCTGAACATGAGCTTCCGCAACTCATCCCTTCTCGCGGTCCTCGGCTGCTCTTTCTGGTTTGCGCAGCTTGGTGCGCAAGCACCGGCTGCACCTGCGCCTGCGCCGCCAGCGCAGGCGGCGCCGGACGAGACCGGGCCTAACACTGACACGGGCCCAGCGATCATCAAGAAGAAGACAGCTCCAGATGCGCCCCCGCCTGCGGCCCCGGATCGGGAGAAGATCAAGAATCCCAACGGCGAGACCTACTCCCTTCGTGTCGATGTCCCCATCGTTTCGCTCGACGTCAACGTCCTGCTCGATAAAACGCACCAGTTCGTTCCCGGTCTGAAGCCTGCCAACTTCCTCGTTTTAGAGGACGGCGTTGAACAGGAGGTTCAGAGCGTCCGCATGACAACAACGCCCATCACCGCGGTGATGCTGCTGGAGTTCGCTTCCAACAACTGGAACTACATCAGGGACATGCAAAACGCGTCGGCCAGCTTCTACCACTCGCTGCAGCCTCAGGATTACATCGCGGTCATTACCTACGACATGCGCACACATATCCTTACAGACTTCACCAATAACAAGGAGATTGTTGCCGACTCGCTGCGCACGCTACAAATCCCTGGTTTCTCAGAGACCAACATGTTCGACGCTCTCTACGAGACGTTGGACCGCACCAGCCGGATCGAAGGCCGTAAGTACATCATCCTCATCGGGTCGGGTCGCGACACCTTCTCCAAGCTCACCTGGGACAAGATGATGAAGAAGATTCAGGCGACGCCCAACGTGACGATCTTCACCATCGGCACCGGAGCGCTGGCCGCCGAACTGGGTGACGCTCGCGGCGGCATGGGCGCTGGTATGGGCCGCATGAACACGCTCCAGGCGCAGAACCAGCTGCAGACGATCGCCCGCATGACCGGCGGCATGTACTTCTACCCGCTTTTCCAGGGTGCGCTGCCGGACATCTTTGCGGACATCAACAACTCGATCCGCAACCAGTACGTCCTCACCTACCGGCCCACGAACACGAAGAATGACGGCACCTTTCGGCATGTCAAAGTGCTGCTCGTAGACAATGAAGGCAAGCCGCTGAAGATGCAGGACGAAAAGCAGAAGCCGCTGAAGTACACAGTGATTGCACGCGACGGCTACAACGCCAAGCTGCCCGTGGAGTAAACGCGCTTCTGGAGTGAAGGGATGCTAGGTATGTCCCCGGCGTGCTCACAGCATGAAGGTGTTTGACCCGATTCAGCCAAACCCGTACACTCGCAAGAGTGCCGTCAGCGAATACCTTCGCGACGCATTTCAACCGTGTTGCCCCCTCGTTCAATGGTAGGACTAGCGACTCTGACTCGCTCGATCGGGGTTCGAATCCCTGGGGGGCAACCAAAATCCTATTCACGCGCCCGTCGGGCGCGTTTTTCTTTGCCCTTCCTCGCACCTCTTCGGACCTTCTTGATCCATGTAATCTATTCAAAATAAGTTACTTATCGAAATCTAAGGTCGTTTGCGGACAAGGATCATCGTCTCAGGAGGTGCGAGCTTGTGCGAGGACAGCCAGCCTTTTCTGTGGGTACGGATGTGGGTATCATTGGGGAGATTCGTGGGTACGGAACACGTACCCGACAGGAGGCGGGCCCATGGCACTCACAATCAAAGAAATTGACGGCGCAAAGCCAACCGATAGGTCCTACAAACTGGCAGATGGTGGCGGCCTCTGTCTTCTTATCCCACCGTCCGGCGCCAAACTCTGGCGCTGGCGCTATCGCGTTGACGGCAAGGAAAAGATGATGGCTCTGGGGGAGTATCCGCTGGTCTCCCTCAAAGAAGCCCGCGAGCGTCACTCCGAGGCGCGGAAAGCGCTCGCAAACGGTATTGATCCTATGGCTGAGCGCAAGGCCGAGGGAGAGGCCAAGCAGAAAGAAGCCGCAGCTCAACAGCGTGAAGCGGAGAACAGCTTTGAGAGCGTCGCCCGTGAGTGGTGGAAGTGGTGGTTGATCGGCAAGTCGCCTCGACACGCGGATACGACGATGCGGCGTATGGAAGCCGACGTGTTCCCCGCGTACGGTCACAAGTCCATCAACGAGGTCACGGCAGCAGATGTGCGGCAACTCATGATCGGCGTCGAGAAGCGGGATGCTCGGGACGTTGCCAAACGTATTCACGAGACGACATCGCAGATTTTTCGCTTTGCTATCGCTCGCGACATTGCAACTCGGAACCCGGCCGCAGATTTCAAGCCAAGAGACATCTTGGCAGAAGCCCAGACTGAGAACCGTGCTCGCGTGGAAGCCAGGGAGTTGCCGGAACTGCTCGTAAAGATCGACGACTATAACGGGGATGCAATCACCCGGCTTGCTATGAAACTGATGACGTATACGTTCGTACGGACTAGTGAAGAAATCGAGGCTCCGTGGACGGAGTTCGATCTGGACGAGGCACGTTGGACCATTCCGGCGGAGCGGATGAAGATGAAGACTCCGCATATTGTTCCGCTGTCCCGTCAGGCCGTGGAGGTTCTGCGTGCCCTTAAGCAGATCACAGGTCACGGCCACTTTGTGTTCGCTGGTGCCCGCGACAAGAAAAAGCCCATCAGCAACAACACGATTCTTTATGCCCTGTACCGCCTTGGATATCGGGACCGAATGACAGGGCACGGGTTCCGTGGGCTGGCATCGACCATCCTAAATGAGCATGAATTCGACGAGGCGCATATTGAGTTGCAACTCGCCCATACCAAACGCAATAAGGTGGCTGCGGCTTACAACCATGCGAAATACCTGAAGCAGCGCACGGAGATGATGCAATGGTGGGCGGATTATGTGGATGAGCAGCTTGCTAAGGGCAGGAAAGCTTCTGTTCCTAAGCCCATTTCTTCGCGGCAGGCCAAGCCGCAGTAGCACGCTCTGGCTCCCGCTTGGGGCTCGGCGCAGGGACGGCTGTTCTTGATGCCTTGATGCGTTCCGCAGCCCATTGCTTGATCTCGGATCGCACCCATGCGACAGTGCGAGGCCCGATTTGAACCGGTGCGGGGAAGCTATTTGCACGGATGAGAGCGTAAAGGCTCGACTTCGACAGTCCAGTGACGGATTTCACCTCTGGCAACCGCAAAAAACCGATTTCTTCGGAATTGTCCCGCAGCGGAGAGCAAACTACATCCGTTTGCTGCTTCTGACAGGATGGCGTTACCAGAACATTTTGATCGGATGACACTTTGGACCTCCTAGAACCGTGTGCGACCTGTGAGGATGGTGCCCTGTCAAGGCGCAACCCGTCCAATTGTTTGTGACGATGGATCAATCGCTCGCAGCGATTGCCTATATCACAAGAGCGATCTAGTGCAGTTGACGAATCTGATACTACTTGTGGAAAATAGGACGTGAAGACAGCTTGACCGCACGACCAGTGTCTCGAAGTGTCCACCGCACGACTGAGCACCGGGGGCCCGTATGAGCGATAGCGATTATGACCAGTTAGAATTTCGCCACCTGAAGTACATAAAGGCAATCGCCGAGGAGGGCGGCTTTACAGCGGCCTCTGATCGCGTACACATCACACAATCCACCATCAGTGCCCAAATCAAACAGCTTGAGGAGTTCTTTAAGGTAGATTTTTTCACCAGAGAACCCGTCGAGTTGACTCCGTTCGGCGTGCTTCTACTGGCTGCGGGAGAAGATCTCCTAGAGCTTCGAGAAGAGATTGTCGACATGTTGCTGGCTCTGCGAACGGGCGAGATTACGCCTTTGAGACTCGGCTTCTCGTCCCTCGTGGAGAAGCGAACGCTTGGTTCTATAACGGAGACAATCCGCCGAATCTTTCCCTACTGCGACATCCAGACTGACGGAGATGAGATTCAAGCCCTAGTTGATCGAGTGGATGCGGGGGACCTCGATGGAGCCCTCGTGACCTTGCCGGTCGAGCATAGGTCCGACTTGACGACATGCATCGTCGAACGTGATCCACTTTATGTGTGTATGCGTAGCGACGATCCGTTGGCCTCGCACGAAGCGATACCTGCGCACTTACTGAATGGCAAACTTTCCCTTTTTCAGTATCCGAAGGTGCATCACGCCGCCCATATTCGACTCCTTGAACTTCTCCACAGTGTTGGCATCACGACGAAGAAAGCCAATCCAAATACCAATCGAGAGCAGATTCAGTGGATCGTGCAAGAGGGGCACTATTACGCCTTATTCCGTAAAGGTTCGCGGTTGATGCCTGGTCTCACGTGCCGGCCGATACATGGAATTGATTGGACAATCGACACTGCCGTCATTCTCAAGCCCAAGTTGCAGCATCCAGCGTTGGCAATGTTTATGCGTGAGCTCAGGAGACGGTCGGTTCAGACCGCTGCGAAATGGGCACGTCCGACGGCGCTGACCGGGAGCGCTCGAAATCGGAAGAAGAAGCCCCAGTCCGTCAGGGGAAGTTCAAGAAATTCGCAGTCGTCAAAAAGAGCCATTTAGATTGCGAATCGCTCATCGTCTGAAGCGATGATGCAATCGTAAAGATCAATTGGACTGCGGGCATTCCTACACCTAAAGTCACGGCATATCACGACTGAAACCCAGTCGATGGAGATGCCGATGATTCGCAGGAACCGTGATGTCAGTCGCCCGAACTTCAACCAGACCAATTCCAAGTGCGCCAAACGGTGTGCTTCCTACCTCAAGACAAACTTAGCCCACTCTCTCCGCGTGGTGGCTCCCGCCCTCTTTGCGCTCACATTCGCGAGCGTTGCCCATGCCCAAGGAACGATGGACTTCTCCGGCGCTCAGACGCTCATGGGGACATTCAAAACGTTCGCCGTCTATGCCGGTGCTGTCATCTGTTTCGGCGGTTTGATCTTCGCCGGCATTCGGATGATGAGTGGTCGCTTTCAGGATGCCATTCCAGGCCTCTTCGGTGCGCTGTTCGGTGCTGGCGTTCTCGGATGGGGCGCGGGCTGGATTGGGTCTCTCACCGGGCAGTCGATGTAGGAGCCGCCATGCACACGATCAAACGGGGAGAACCGTCAGCGATTAATCAGGCATTGAACAGGCCGAGAGCCAAGCTAGGGCTTGACCTCTCGGCATGGATGGCCATCGTGTTTGTCTGCGTGACGGTTTTCCTCGTCGGGTTCCGAATGCTGGCGATCCTTAGCTTTCCAACATTGGCGGGCGGTGCATGGTTGATCGTCCGTAAACACCCAAAGATGTTTCAACTGTGGGGCCTCAGCCTAGGCCAGAAGAGCTACTATGACCCGCGCAAATACTGAACACATCAGAAATACCCCGTGGTTTGCGCAGGCTGGAGCGGCGTGCAGCATCGTCCCGATCTCCCGCTTCGTCGGGCCGAACATCTTCGCGTTGAAAGGTGGAGGCTACGGTTGCCTCTTCTCTCTCATTGGCTTAGATGAAGAGGCCCTGACAGATCTCGAGATTGAAGCCCGCGTTCGTCAGGTCGAAGGCGCATTGCGTGGACTGCCTGAAGGATCGTGTCTCTATCAGTACACGCGAGTGATGTCTGGGTTCGATCTTCCCCGGCAGAAGCAATACAAGAACGAGGTGACGGAGACTTTTGCGAGTGATCGTCTCGCCCATCTCGACAAGACGGCAGCCTTCCGCCGTATCGACCTCCACTGGTGCCTGACGCTGGAGCCCTCCCAGGCGAAAGCGTTTCAGCGCAAGCCAGACGAGAATGTCGCTGACACGTCAAGGATGCTCTCCGATCTTGAGAAGACGGCAACCTTGCTCGAAGGCCACCTTGGCAGCTCCCTCGGTCTCAAGTTGCTGGGCAAGGCCGAGGCCTTCCAGTTCTTCAGCTACTTGTTCAATCTGGAGGAATGGTCAGGCCGCGATCAGCTTCGCGCAGATACGGGTGTTGACCGCCAGATCGTCAAAAGCCCGGTTGCCTGGCATAGCGATCATGTGCAGATCGGCAAGCGGCACGTTCAGATGTTCTCGCTGAAGACGACCCCGGAGGCATCGCGCCCCTGCCTATTCTCTGGCCTGCTGACTCTCGACTGCGACAGTGTTGTGTGCTCGACATGGCGGGTGAAGTCAACGTCCGCGGCCCGCAGAGAGATCGACGCCCAGGAGAAGTTCATCTCATTCTTCAAAGTCGGCATGTTGACCCGCGTAATGAGCGGTCGAGACACCGCCTCGCTCGAAACGGGAGCCGGTGCCAAGGCTGCGAACAACAGCGTAGATGACTTGAGCGACGTGATACGGTCGCTAGACAAAAAGGCACAGGGCGAGTTCTCGCTGCGTCTACTTCTGGCGACATGCAGTCCGGAGCAGCTAAGAGACACCGTCCCCACCGTGCATCGGATCTTCGTCGATGCAAGGGCTCAAGTGATGGAGGAGACGCTGGGAAATCTCTCCGCCTTCTATGCCATGATCCCCGGCAACCACAAATTTAACGTCTTTCCGCTGTGGCTGGCTGAAGACCATCATGCTCGTCTCTCCTCCGTGTTCGCGCCTCATATCGGACATCCTCATTCTGAAGATCTCGATCGGAGTACCTGAACATCTTCGAGACACGTACACGGACGCCGTTCTTCCAGGACGCGTATGTGGATGGCGTGCGGGTCATGCTCATCATCGGCCCTACTGGAACCGGAAAGTCGGTCCACGGCAACCAAATCATCTCGCTTGAGCAGAAATATGGCGGATTCACTTACATCTTCGACATCGGTGGCAGCTATGAGAGTGTCGTTGAGCTGTACGGCGGCAAAGTGGACCGCGTCGGTAAGGACGGCCCACGAGTCAATCCGTTCGCACTGGAGCCGACCGAGAGCAACATCAAGTTCCTCTACTCGTTCGTGAAGCTACTGCTTACAAACGGCGGCGCGGAGCTGGAGCCGGAAGATGACGACGTGATCCACAAGGCAGTGCAGGATATGTATCTGCTCGACGCGGCGAATCGCAGGCTGTCCAATCTGTTCCTTCCGAAAAAGCTCGACAGGTATTTGGCGAAATGGGTTGGTAAGGGCATCTACAACGCCGTCTTCGACAACGTCGAAGACAGCCTATCGCTCTCGCGGCTCCAATGCTTCGACTTTCAGGGTGTTAATAACGAGCAGTATGCCGACCTGATCGAGCCGCTTATGGTGTGGCTGCTACGCCGAATCAACGATGTTCTCTACAACCCTGCCAATCTCGGAGTTCCCAAGCACATCCTGATCGAGGAGATCTTCTCTTCCATGAAGAACAAGCAGTTGCTTGACGGTGCGTTGGCTTCGATCAAGACCGTCCGCAAGAACCTTGGAGGCGTCACCATGATCGGCCAATCCGCCGATGACTTGGGCGCGAATGCCGACACCATCGTGAACTCCTGCACGTCGTTCCTGTTCCTCAAAGACGCCACCTTCAACCGGAAGCGGTACGCCGAGCTGTTCAAGATGAACGAGCAGCAGCTAGCTCTCTTTGAGAGCTTGCGGGATCGAGAAGGACTCTACATGCGGCGCGATGGGCTCACTAAGGTCGTCACCCTGAATCTCGACAGCCGCAGCTATGCAACGTTTTCGACCAAGCCGAAGGACCGTGTACGCCGGACGAAGCTGATCGAAAAGTACGGACTCTCTGAGGGCATTTCCCGCTTTGCCCAGGGCGAGGCTGTGTAACCCGCATCACCATTTCACAACCAAAGGGCCACTATGAAACCGCCGATGATCCTAACCGTCACGTCTCTTCTCTCCCTCGCCTGTGGCGTTGCTCAGGCATCGCCTGCGACTCCGCCGCATCGCCTTGAGCCGAGCGCTCCACGTTCCGTCACCGTATCGGAAGCGCAAACGCCGCCCGTCATACGGGCCGGGCTGCTGCAGTCCACCCTTATTCTTCTACCCGCCGAGGAAAAGATTGCGACCGTCTTCGGCGGAGACACGGTGGACTGGGTGTTCGATGGCGGCCATGTAGCCAGCCGCTTCATCAGCGTCAAGCCAAAGCTCGCTAACACAACCACTGACATTCACATCGTCTCTGACCACGGCAACGAATACACCTTACAACTTCAGGAGATCTCGGATGATGCTGACGCGCACTTCGATTCCAAGGTGTTCATTGTCCCCGGTGATAAGGCCGCTAAGGACAGGCTTACCGACATGCCTGTGTTCGTACCTGCCGCTGAGTTGGACAAGGCCAAGCAGGAGGCCGCAGCAGCAAAGGCCGCGCAAGCTGCCGAGTTGAAATCGGAAGAAGCCAAAGCCGAGACCTATCGCAGTCAGTATCCGGGCAGTCTGCACTTCGATTTCACGTGGGACGAGAAGAAGGGCAAAGATCTTGGCCTCCAGCAGATATGGCATGACGACAAGTTCACCTACCTGCGCGGCCAGTTTCAGGAGACGCCAGCACTTTACGAGCTGAAGGACGGTAAAGGCTCGCTTATCAACTTCGATTACAACGCCGGCCTGTACACCGTACCGAAACAGTTGGAGACGGGCTATCTGGCGATCGGCAAGAAGCGCGTGGACTTCCACCGCACTTCCAACGGAACAGGGGAGAAGAACTAGCCATGACCGACCAGAATTCTAACCCGCCCGCTACCGTTCCCGCGCAGCGTGAAGCTGTGGGGCCAGTGAAGAAGAGCACGCCCGTCATCATTGCGCTTGTGGTTATCGTCGGCCTCATAGGACTCGCGAACATATCGAGCCTTGTGAGCGGCAAGAAGAGAACCGCACCGCAGAGCGCTTTGCCGATGCGTCCTGCTACTGCAAATCCCCAGCAGGTCTCCAGCTTCGAGACGCAGCAGGCGACGGAAGCGAAGCGAGATTCCGAGGATCAGCAGCGGAGGCAGGAGCTTGCCGCCGAGATGCAGCAACTTCAGGCCGCGCAGAATGTGCCAGGACCGGAGGCAGCAGGAGCACCGCCCATGACTGCCGCCCAGCGTTCGGCGATGTATGGCGACAGCCCGAACGCACCGGCCAAGACCTCCAATGTTTCGCAAGTACAAGCCGAGGCAAAACAGAAGGCTTTGGAGAAACAGAAGTTGCACCAGGATGCGCTCAATAGCGACACCGTCGCCATCGACTTCGCTCATCCGACGACCGCTACGCCCGCCATAGGTTCAGCCGCAGCTCAACCGACTGGCGTATTGGGCGAACGTGAGGAGATGACGCCTAAGTCAGCGTCTGAAACGCTGGCAGCCACAACTCCCGAGCCGCGAGAAGCCAGGAGAGCTGGAGCCACTCAGACGGTCTCGGATCAACAGGCGAAATTGGCCGGTAAGAGCAATCCGATGGCGCCCTACGACTTCGATTCCTATCAAGGGCAGCTTTACCGCGTGTTTGAAGGAACCGTTCTGGAAGGTGTCGTTACGAACCATATCGACGGTGGCCTAAATGGGCCAATCCTTATCATGCTCACGACCGACTACTACTCGCACGACCACCAGCAGCTTCTCATGCCGCAAGGTACACGGCTGATTGGAACGGTGCAGAGTGTTGGCAACGCCCAGCAGCGAAAGATGTTTGTGACCTTCCACCGTGCGATCTGCCCGGATGGGTTCTCGCTTGAACTAGACAAGTACGTCGGCCTCGATCCACTCGGCACGACCGGCCTGGCGACCAAGGTTGACCACGGCTACTTGCAGGCGTTCGCGGCAGCGGCTGCAGTCGGCGGTTTGGGGTGATGACGCTCTATGCGACCGGTGTGCGCCGGGCCGAGCTGTGCAGCCTCAAGGTCGCCGACATCGACAGTGAACGGATGATGCTGCACATCCACCAAGGCAAGGGTGGACGCGACCGCGATGTGCCATTAAGCCCGAAGCTGCTGGCCACCCTGCGCGAGTACTGGCGCTGGATGAAGCCGAAGACCTACCTATTTCCGGGCATGGAGAACAACTGGCGGGCCGACGTGCCCGTCACGACCAAGGTCGCCTGGATCGCGGTGACCGAAGCGGCCAAGGCGGCCGGCATCACCCGGCGAGTCTCGCCGCACACGCTCCGGCACAGCTACGCGACGCACCTGCTTGAAGCCGGCGCCGATCTCCGCACGATCCAAGTGCTGCTCGGACATGCCAAGCTGGCTCACACGACGATCTATCTGCATCTCTCGCGCCGTCACCTGCAAGCCGTTGCAAGTCCGCTGGAGTCGCTCACGGTCTCAACTTCAACCGAGGAGAAGCTTTCAAGGAGGCGTGCGAAGCGATGAGCCGGCCCACCCTTGAGGTGGCCGACATCCTCCGCGTAGCCGGCAGCAGCTTCGTCTCTCGATACGGATCGCATCTTGCCCCACAGCACCGCAAGGTGATGGACGCCATCGTCCGTTGCCGCACGGCGGCGCTCGGCGGACATCGCGACCGTTGCTCCGGCTGCGGACACCAGGCCACCTCGTACAACTCCTGCCGCAACCGGCACTGTCCCAAGTGCCAGTCGAACGCACGCGACCGATGGCTGGCCGCGCGTGCGGCCGAGCTGTTGCCCGTGCCCTACTTCCACATCGTCTTCACCGTACCGCATGAGTTATCCACGCTCATGCTGCAGAACAAGAAGCTGCTCTACGACCTGCTCTTTCCGTACCAGTGCCGCCACGCTGCTCGAAGTCGCTCGCGACCCGAAGCATCTCGGTGCCGACATCGGCCTGCTGAGCGTGCTTCATACCTGGGGACAGAACCTCCAGCACCATCCGCACGTCCACTGCGTCGTGCCTGGCGGCGGCCTCGCGCTCGACGGCTCCCGGTGGGTCGCGGCCTCGTCACGCTTCTTGCTCCCCGTCCGGGTTCTCAGCCGGGTCTTCCGCGGCAAGTTTACCGCCGAACTCAGGCAGCTGCTGCTTCAGGACAAGCTCCAGTTCCACGGCTCGCTCCAGGAACTCGCTCGACCAGAACGCTTCCAGCGGTTCCTCAGGCAGCTCTTCACCAAGGAGTGGGTCGTCTACGCCAAGCCGCCCTTCGGTGGTCCCGAACACGTCCTCCACTACCTTGCCCGCTACACCCACCGCGTCGCCATCTCGAACCATCGCCTCGTCAGCTTCAAGGATGACCGCGTCTGCTTCCGCTGGAAGGACTACGCAGCCGGCAGCAAGCAGAAGGTCATGACGGTCTCAGCCGACGAGTTCCTCCGACGCTTCCTCATCCACGTCCTGCCAAAAGGTCTGGTCCGCATCCGTCACTTCGGCCTCTTCGCCAACCGCAACCGGTCGGCCTCGCTGCTGCGCTGCCGCCTGCTGCTCAACGTCGCAGCTCCACCGCCACAGCCCGCGTCCACGGATCAGATCAAGTGCCCGCTCTGCTCTGAACCTATGCTTGTCGTTGAACGCTTCACCAGCTTCCAGCTGCTCTCTGCACCGTCGAGCACCACACCGACTTTACGCCTCGATAGCTCCTAAGCCATCATGACCAAACCCATCCTCAACCCGGTCGCTCGCAGCCGTGCTCACACACGCAACGCATCCTCGCGCCCGCCCGCCATGAAACAGCCCCAGAGTCGCCCTGCTTCAGGTACCGAACAGACCCTGTCTGCTGTCACGCCTCAAGCTCTCCTGCGTTCGAGGCCTTGCCAAGCCCTGCAAGAGACGCAGTCCGGGCTGGGATCGCCCATTCAAATCCCATAGCCGCTCACCGCATCCGCCACGCCACCGGCTTCCTTCAAACGACCCTATCAAAACTGCCCCGGCAAGCTGCCCAGCCACACCCAGCTTCGAGCATGGGGCAGCCCTGATAGGGTACTAACGTTTGTCAGAAGTGAACGGGGAAACTTTCATTGCTGAGCGCCTGCATAGTATGCGATGACGTGGGAAGCCAGGCCATCGCTATCCAAAGCCACACAGTCAATGACGCGGTTACCGTTATCACGACGGTATAGAGCCGCGTACCCTGACGGCGCCAAGAAGACAGTTTCGATCTCAAACCTGAGTTGCGGAGCGAGTTGCAGGCCTAGCCCGAAATGCTTCCTTAATTCGCTCTTTCCTCGGAGTTTCCCGTCTGGCTTTTGCCAACGAGTGACTGCGGTCGACACCTCGAAAACAACATCATCCGCATAGAAGACAGAATTCGATCGAGGTCATGCGCATTCCAAGCGGCTGCCCAATGCTGCGCGTGTTGTAACGCCTCGTCTAATGTCATCATTGGCCTCGATGCTCAGAATGCACGTTCCGTAATGGTGCTTGAATGATGTCGGTACCGACAATGTATGGTCTGCCGCACGACTGCAAGGGTTAGTTTGGGTGAGCGTACTTAGCACTTGCGTTACAAAACAGACCAAAGACATGCGTTACAGCACGTCGGAACCCCGATGGTTCCTGAGCTTTGGCCAGACGCACGATGATGCGGTATGCCCTGGAAAGAGAGTCGTATCGTGGATCAACGCCTGCAGTTCCTGTCGAGTTACCAAAAGGAGGAGATGTCGCTGTCGGACCTTTGCCGTGAGTTTGGTGTTTCTCGGCCAACTGGCTATCGCTGGATCAACCGCTATAAGGAGGTCGGGCCAGAAGGGCTGCTCGATCTCAGTCGCAAGCCGCACGGATGCTCTCACGCAACTTCTGAGGCCACAGAAAACGCTATCCTCGCCCTCCGAAACAAGCACCCGAGCTGGGGAGCTCGGAAGCTGAAGGCAAGACTTGAGGTTCTGCAACCTCGGCTTATCTGGCCGGCAGCGAGCACCTTCGGCAACATCCTGAGCAGAGCCGGTTTGACGAACCCGAAACAGAAGAAGCGGCGAACGACGCCGTTCTCCGAAACTTTTTCTATGGTCACGGCACCAAACCAGCTCCGGTGCATGGACTTCAAGGGCTACTTCTGTACGGGCGACGGCTCACGTTTGCGATCCATTCACGATCACTGATGCACATAGCCGTTATCTCATCCGTTGCCAAACGGTTCTACGCATGGACCTGAATCAGGTCTCAGCGATCTGCGAATCTGCCATGCGTGAGTACGGGATGCCAACGAGAATCCGGACTGACAACGGTACTCCGTTCGCCGGCAGCGGGCTACTCGGGCTGTCCAAGCTGTCGATCAGCTGGACCAAGCTAGGTATCGTGCATGAACGCATCCAGCCTGGAAGGCCACAGCAGAACGTCCGTCACGAGCGCATGCACCGGACGCTGAAGGAAGACACGACCAAACCTCCGGCGTTGACCTTACGCCTGCAACAGAAGAAGTTCGATCGGTTCCGGCAGATCTTCAACCACGAACGGCCGCATGAGGGAATCAACAACGCCGTGCCAGCAAGTTTGTACCAGCGCAGCTCTATCCCGCTGCCGAGGGCTCTCAAGGAGTTCACCTATCCAAGGGGCTTCCAAACCCGGCGTGTGAACTCAAGCGGCGATATCAGCTGGCACAAGGACCGGGTTTTCATCAGCCAGGTGTTCTCCTTCGAAGACCTCGGCTTTGAGGAGATGGACGAAGAACTATTCAGGGTCTACTTCCGAGACATTGAGATCGGCGAGCTCAACGTACCGGAGTTGCGCTTCAGACAAGTGAGAGGCCTCCCGTAAGATTGGTGCTAAACTCTCGGTTCTCAACGATGCTACAGTGTTTGCTTGTACAGACTTGGACGGAGGAACTCTGGTTGAAAAAGCGTCTAGTGCTGCTCTTTGCGGGAATCTCCCTGAGTCTTCAGGCACAGACGACTCCACCAGATCCGTTTCCTCACGAACTCCGTGGACTCAAGTTCTACCACCGGTATCTATCTCCTCTGCTTCGAATCAGTCCAATTACAACCAAGCAGTAGAGGTTTTGGGAGCGAATGGCAGATTAGAGCTAAGGGACTGGAGCATAGGCACCCTTTATTCCTGCTCAGAGGACGTTGCCACCTGCTCTCACGGTCCACGGGAACGATCTTCTCTACTCAATCACTGTTACTCCGAAGCACAGACTCAATCTCCAGGATGTTCACTTCTCAACGGTCTTCTCTCGCCGGTACGGAACAGTTTCCGAGATAAACGTCCTCTGCGCGGTCTATAGTGACGCATCCGGAATGGAGTACTGGATCGTATCAAAGCCGTCTGGTACGTACGGGGTAGGTGATCTATTGTGGGTCGAATACGGACCCCATTCGTAGACAACGGCCAAGGATGATGAGACCAAGCGTCAGCGGAGACACGCTACGTCGCTAAGCGGGGAGCGCCAAAACAAGGCGGGTATGTATTGAAACTAAGAACAAGAACTCCGTAAATGAGGTTCAAACTACCGCGAGGGGCTGTAACGGATGTGTCCGGTCCAAAACGTAACGCATGTCCCGGTACACTCATCCATCAGGGAGGCTTGGTTTCCTTGCCTCAAGCGCGCGGCGCGCGCAGAAGAATTGCTTTTGGGGTGTTGCGGGGTGTCCCCGCTCGAAGGGGTGGCGGAAGAGTGTGCCGGCGTCGTTGGCCGGCACGCTCTGAAGACAGGGGAAGGCTTTCGTGCGACTTGATGCTGTTTGAATGATGGTTCAACACTGAAAGGAGTGAGCTGAACCTGCGGTTCCGTCCGCAGTAGCCTATCGACATCGGCGTGGCTGGTAACGGCTGGGTCGAACGCTGTCGAGACAACATACCTCTGTCATCCGACGAGGAGAACACCGCGAGGCGTTCTCTTTTACTGCCAGCGTCAAGGCGGTTGGAGGGTCAGGCTGCGTGATATGTCCAACATATGTGAACTACCGCAAGCACCGTAATCCCTAAAGAGCCACAGACGCTGACAGGCTTTGGCCAAAAGGCACGCAGCCGGAGGCATTCACTGGAAGTTTGGTGCACACGGACACAAAGGCTGCCGGTGTAGAGGTAGGGACTAAGTCACTCGTGTCATTCAAGCGGAACAAGGTAAGCCCGTTGCCTCGCCCTCTCGGGGGCAGGCGTTGCCGCAAGGCACGTTGCCGGGGCAGCGGGTAAAGGATGCTGGAGAAAGCGAATGCCGCTCTGTAATGGAGCGGATAGGGGTTGCGACATCACCCCGCTGCGAAAGCAGGCTGACTTCCAGTTAGTCGTGGATGACGAAAGAACTTACAAAATCTTCGCGGGAGGAAAGTCTGAGTCGTGAAGAGCTTAACGTCCTGACCGTTCTGAACTGTGGAGCCTCAAGAGGTTTTTCCGGCTGAGGCCTGATCTGCTGGCTGGCGGGTTGAGGTTGAGGCTAGCATGGTTCGGTGGAAGTTGTAGTCGTGGATCCAGAAGTCGAGTTCGGTGTCTCGTTCGGCGGAGTGCCGGTAGGTGCGTGCGTAGGCCCACGCGCGCAGCGCAGTCTGGATGAAGCGTACGTCCTTGTCGTTGGTTTGTGGGCGGTAGAGGCGGGTGAAGTGTTGCCGGATGTGGTGCCGGCTGAGCAGGCTCTGGAAGTGTGCGTGGCGGTAGCAGAGGCCGTTGTCGGTGAGGACGCGGCGGATGCCGAAGCCGAAGCGGGAGAGGTGGGCGCAGGTCATGTGGAAGAAGCGCTGTGCGGAGGCGCTGGTCTCGTCGGGCAGGATGGCGGCGAAGGCGATCCGGCTGTGGTCGTCGATGGCGATGTGGAGGAACTCATAGCCTGCGCCAAGACTTCTGCGGGTACGGTCCTGATGAACGCGATGGCTCTGCTCGACGAAGCAGGCTAAACGCTTGATGTCGAAATGGATACAGTCGCCTGGATGCTTGTGCTCAAAGCGCACCATTGGCGGTGGCGGATCGAGCGAACGCAGCCGGTTCATGCCGGCCTTGCGCAGGACGCGGCTGACGGTGGCACGGCTCAGCCCGGTTGCGTGCGCGATTCTCCAGCCGTTGTGGCGGTGCCGGCGAAGAGCCAAAACCTTTTCCCACAAAGTGGATGAGGTGGTTCGAGCGCATTGTGGGGCCGCGAGCTGCGATCGGCCAAGGCAGCGGCTCCACCCTCCCGGTAGCGCCTTACCCACTTGGCGGCAGTCTTCTCGCTCACCCCCAGGCTGGCCGCCGCCACCTTCAATGTCAACCCTTCGACCAGCACCTTCCGGGCAAGCTGCTCTCGACCAAAAACGGTCAATCGGGCATTCTGGTGATAGTCCATTCGATCTCCTGAACCTGCTTGGTCTTCGCAACTGAGCTTTTCAGTTCTCGATTCGTGCACTCGACTAACTCCAGGTTTAAACCATTTCCCCTGCAGGTGCGACTACACTCCGACGTAAAGTGGTCTCATCAGGGGGAATGATCCTCGACCTGATGGCTATCGGTGGAGGCTTCCACCCGGCGAAATGTGCAGGTCGATCACGCAAGCCGCCCGGCTGTGATCGCCGGGTAGGAAATGGTGGCGCTGGCCCAAAACGCCGAGGTGAGACAGATTTTGCCGATGGCAAGTGAATCTTATGTCGCACTTTCCGCCGGTTGGTAGGTTGGCATGGCCAGAGTAGCCAAAGCCGCTACCACACTGCAGGCTACGAAGACAAGAAGGCCGAACTTATAGCTTCCGAGCCGGTCGAAAGTCAGACTCAGCAGCAAGGGTCCGACGCCGGCAGCCAGAGCAAACAGCCCGAACGTGATGCCATACAGCCGGCTGAAAGCCGCATTGCCAAAGTAGCGACGAACCAGAAAGGCTGTAAAGTCTACCTCTGCTCCCAGAACCGCGCCAAGCAGTAAAGCGGCCACGGCGGCCGGCAGCCGGCCATGGGCGAAGGTCAGAATGAGAAGGGAGGCGGCCACGATCAGGCAAACCAGAGCAAGAAGTCGAGCCGCGTTGAACCGGTCGAGCAGCCAGCCGATGCCTCCGCGCCCTAAGATCAGGGCGACGCCGGAAAAACCCACGATGCGCGCGGCCTGTCCCGGGGTTGCGCCGCTGTCAACGAGCATCGGAATGAGATTGACGAAGGCTCCGCCGGACGCCAGAGCAATCAATGCGAGAACCACGGTGAGCACAAGGAAAGCACGTGTGAGCATCAGTGGCGCAAGCCTGACCCGGTCGCGCATGCGATTGGGAAGCGGAAGGCGCGTGTTGCGTGTCGCGATCCATGCTGCCGGCGCGGTGACCACCAACGTAAGCAGACCGAGACCGGCGTAGGAGGATCGCCAACTATAGTGGCTCACGAAAGATTGTGCAAGCGCAGGAAGAAGGGCGGCCCCGAAACCGATACCCATCAGAGACAGCCCCAGGGCGCGACCCAGGCGGCGCTCAAAGCTGCGCACAAGAACCGCGCTGTAGCCCACGGGCGAAGAGCCGCCGCCTAACAGCGAGAAGCAGGCATAAAGCAGGTAAAGCATCCAAAGGTGCGGCCTTAGCAAAGCAAGGGAAGCGAACGCGAGCGACAGACCCACAGTCGAGGGCACGATGACGCGGCGCGGTCCGAAGCGGTCGATGAGCCAACCCCAAAGCGGCGCACTCACGGCCACGACGAATTCGCCGACAACCAGAGCAGCAAAAACCTGACTTCGTTGCCAGTGAAAGTCACTGGCGAGAGGCCTTACAAACACACCGAAGACGTAGAGCAAGAGGGTTCCTGAGGACAGGAACAAACAGACCAGGCAGGCGAAAACGGTAAGCCAATCCGAGTCCGCTGGTAGAGCCTTCTCGGCACGGGTGAAATCCGTCTCATGAATCGACATTTGTGCTCCTGCTGAACTTCTGTGTGCGCTTCTGCAACATGGACCTGAGGGGCAAAAGACGTGAGCCGAGCAGGCCAGCAGTGGTCGACAGGCTTGCTGACCTGAGATCCAAGGGCACCTCCCGCCTTCTGGTTGACGACGGCCTATGCAAGAGATACTAGAAGCTGAATCTACCAGCGAACTGGAACTGGCGGCCGGAGTAGCCGAAGGCTGTGCTGGTGATGCTGCCGAAGCCGCCACTCGGCAGTGCGACGTTGCCGCCGGCCGGGTTGGTCCCCGCGTAGGCGGTAATGGTCGCATTGGGCTTGGCGAAGTTCGGAGTATTGGTGATGTTGAAGCACTCGGCGCGCAGCTCCAGTTGAACCCCTTCGCGAAGGGGTACGGTCTTGAAGAGGGACAGGTCCCCCCGCCTGAGGTCAGGTCCGAACAGGTTGCCGCGCCGCTCATTGCCAGCGGTCCCGTAGGCTTGCTGCGCAAAAGAGCCGATGTTGAAGAACTGGTTGAGAGAGCCGTTGCTCGTGATCGATGCGATCACGTTGGGCTTGTCCGTCGTCACGGTGGGAAGATTGATGGTCGCCAGCCGGTCAGGCAGCGTCACGGTAGAAGTTACGGTGAACGGAGAGCCGGTCTGCCAGAATCCCAGACCGTTCAAGCGGAAGCCGCTGGCGAAGCCCTTGTAAAGGCGCGAACCGGATTTGCCAAACGGCATGTCATAGCTGAAGAAACCGGCGAAGCGGCTCTGCAGATCCAGCGGCGAGTTGCCGTAGTCGTAAGTTCCGATCTGCCCAGGCAAGAGGCCGAAGCCGGCAAACGCGCTGCCGTCGCCGGAGAAGGTCTCGAGAACATCGTCCAGCGTGTGGGAGTAGGTGTAATTGAAATTGGCCGTCAAGCCGTGGGTAATGCGCCGCTCGACCGAAACCTGCATGGAGTTGTAAGAAGATACGCCAAAATCGGCAAAGTAGCTGATCGTGGTCACCCTCGGCAACTGTGCAGCGTAGAGGAGCGCAGGTGCGGAGGTGCCGGCACCCGGGCCGGCGGGAGCGGGCACATCGGCGTTGGGAACCTCGTTGAACAAATGACGGCCCAGTTCCCCCACATAGCCGAGGCTGACCACGGTTCCCCGATATTCCTTCTGCAACAGCAGATTGAACTGTTCCAGGTAGCTGTCGGTCTCGTGCAGCGGTTTGGAGATGAGGCTGCCGAAGAGACTGGAGGAGGATGTGGGCTGCGCCACGACCGGAGCGGCGCCGGCCGTTGAGATGGGCGTGGTGACCACGATGTTGCCTGTGCTGAATCCGATCGGCGGATTGTTGAGGAAGAAGCTGTTGTTCGTGTCACCCGGAAAGTACGTCAGCCCAAAGCCTCCGCGCAGAACCGTTCCGGGAGCGATGGTCGCGTCGAAACCGATGCGTGGTGCGACGTTATGGAATTCGGTCGTGATCCCTCCGGTGGCGTTGTCGATCAGCGTCAGCGATTTCAGATCGAAGTTGGCGAAGTTGCCATACTTCTCATTGGGCTTGGCGAAGACATCGTAGCGCACGCCGAGGTTCAGCGTCAGGTGGTCGTTTACCCGCCAGTCATCCTGGAAGAAGCCGGAGGGCTCCCAGGTGCGGTCGTACGGTTTGATCAACAAAGCCTGGCGGCTTTCGACGAAGGGCGCACCGCGGAAGAACGACGCCAGGCTCAGTTGTGGAGTGGCAGAAGCGAACACGAACAATCCCTTGTTGTAGACCGGCGTTGAGAAGCTGATGTTGCGGCGTATGAGAGCGCCGCCGGCCTTGAAGGTGTTGCGTCCATGCGTGTACGTCAGAGAACCGGCAAACTGCGTCGTGTGTTCGATGTCCATGGTCGGCAGCGCGATGGGATCGCCCAAGGACGCGTAGCCGGAGATGCTGATCGGCGCCAGACCGGAGCAGTTGTTGCATTGATTCGCGTTCGGGATCAGGTAGGGCGCCGTGTTGTTGAGGTTGTTCCCGAAGTTGGGTGCCGTGGCGAAGACGTCGAAGTAGGTGTAACCCGCTTTCAGCTCCATCACCAGCGAGGGCGTGAAAATGTGCGTGTAGCCGAACTGCCCGTTGTGCACTGTCACGGTGTCGTTTCCGGTGCCGGAGATAAGGCCGCCCGCTCCGACACCGTTGACGCTGGGGAAGGGATTCGGGATGAACGCGGACGTGCTGTTGTAGGAATACCGTCCAAAGAGCGAATCGTTGGGGCTGAAGTGATGATCCACGCGCAGGTCGCCGGTCGAGGTGTACAAGCTTGCGCTGGGATCGCTCAGGAAGTTGTTCGCCGCGCCTGGAAGATTCGGTGTTGGAAAAAGCTTGAAGTAGGCCAGGGCCGTTGGGTCGATCGAAGCAGTAGGGATGGTTGGGCCGCCGAGATCGCCCAGGTAGCCTGGAGTGGCCTCCTCGACAGCAGTGGGAACCGTGACGAGCGAAACGGTATTGTTGCCGTCAATGCGCCGGAAGCCCTCGTAGTCGACCGCGAAGAAGGTTTTGTCCCTGAAGATCGGACCGGAGAGGCTGCCACCATACTGGTTTTGCCGGAGCTCCGGCTTGCGCGGCAGCGTGGCCGCTTTGGAAAAGAAGTTGCGTGCGTCCGTGACATCGTTGCGGAAGAACTCAAAGACCGAGCCATGGATTTTATTGGTGCCGGAGCGGGTGATAACGTTGATGACCGCGCCTCCGGTACGACCGACCTCAGCGTTGTAGAGGTTGATGTCGGTGCGGATCTCGGCTATGGCTTCGACAGATGGGCGAAGCTCCACGAGACCGCTGGCGCGGCCGTTATTGTCCAGACCGTCCACGAGATTGTTATTGAATGTTTCTGGCTGACCGTTGGCCGAGATGGACGAGGTCAGACGGCGATCAGCCTGTTGGGAACCGTTGCCGAGAGATCCGTAGAACCCGGCGTTGATCCCGGCCTGCACCTGGATGATGCCGAAGTAGTTGCGGCCATTGACGGGCGCGTCCACCAGCGTCTTCTCTGTGATCGTGCTGCCCACGGTGGTGTTATCGGTCTGCAAAGAGGATGGTGTGGCCGTGACCTCCACGCTTTGGTCCACCGAACCGGCCTCGAGCCTGGCATCTACCCGGATACGGTCCGACGCCGACAGGACGATCCCGGAGGTGGTGTACCTGCTGAAGTTGGGGGAAGTCACCGTGACGCTATAGGTTCCAGGCTGCAGGGCTGTAAAGACGTATTCACCGCCGCCCCTGGTGGTGAAAGTCCTGACTTCGTGCGTTCCGGTATTTTCAAGCCGCACGGAGGCTCCCGGAAGCATGGCGCCGGAGCTGTCGGCGACCGTACCCAAAACGTCGCCTGTTGCGACTTGCGCCACTGCGGGCAGAGCGAAGAGGAACAGAAGGCAAACCAGCACCTGCTGCACTCTTCGGCTCGAAGACCGGGAGTCGCCTGCCGGGTTTGCTCGCTGAAGCCACAGGAATTTGTGGAACGAAAAACCGCGAGGACAGAGGTGAGTTTGGTTACGCTTGCCTTGGTACATCGTTTTCTCCTGAAAGGAACGGTTCGCTTTGCTGACCGGTTCGCACGTGTCCAAGTCCGGTCCTGGATTTGGTTTGCTGCTTCTTGCGGTGGATTTTGTTCGGCGCAAAGCATACTGCACCCGCTCAGTGCGCTTTGTCAAACCGTGCATCCGCCGGTGCGGCCTTTGCTCTCGATGCGACCCATCCGGGCGCTGGAAAACTGGTTTGTTTGCTGCGCATTCCGGCGGCGCAAGATGGAAGAGCCAGTTAGGCTGGGGCGGACAGATGGCGTTACCAATGGCATCGCCGGGCGCGAGCTATTGCGGCGGGCACTCTGGGCTGAGCGCAACGCCTGACCAGCAACGCAGGGCCGTTTATCATGTTCCAAGCAGGGCGCGATCGAGATGGAGCGAGTTTGTCGAAGGCACCACCAAACCCGGCAAAGCGAACGAGGAAGCTGAGCCCGGAGCGGGCGCGGGCCAAGCAGGTGACCCAGGAAAAGCTGGTCGCGGCGGCGCGTACGCTTTTCGCCCGGCAGGGCTACCATGAGTCCACTCTGCGGCAGATTGCCGCGGCGGCCGGCATCGGACTCGCAACCGCTTTCACCCACATCAGGGACAAGCGCGATCTCATCTATCTCATTTTCAATGAGGAACTTGAAGAGATGGCGTCGAAGTCCTTAGCCGCCGGCAAAACGTGGCACACCTTCACGGAGAGGATTCTCGCGATGACGGTGCCTGTGCTGAAGCTTTTCGCGACGGAGGTTACCCTTTCGCGCATCCTGCTGAGCGAGAGCTTCCTCAACTCGCCCGGTCCGCACTACGAGGGATACCTGCGCACGCGGCAACGCGCGCTGCGCGGGGTTCAGGAAGCCGTCCGGGCGGCACGTGAGAGCGGCGAGATTCATTCCATGGAAAGCGAAGAGATGATTGCGAACACCATCTACTTCGCTTTTTCCGGCTTCACTCGCTGGTGGATCGCGCTTCCCGACCCGGATTGGCGTTCCGGCGAGGAGCAGCTTGCCAGTGTGCTCTCCATCCTCTTCAAGGGGCTTGAGCCGCAGCAGCAACGGGCCGGGGGCGAGCCTTCGCTGAGATCTGGAGACGGCCGCCGCACAGAACGCGCCGCTTCTGCCCCAGGTCGAAAGGACCTGCTTTGACGAAGGCACAACCCATGCGGTAGGATTTGGGCCGAACAAGATTGTCGTAAGAAAGGTTCGCCCCCATGTCCCTTCAACAGACACTCTCCCTGCTTTTCCCGCAAAGCAAATCCCCCTCAGCGATGTCACCCCGCAGTCTGCGGAGTCTTGCGGCGATCATCCTGCTCGCTGGCGGGTGCCTGCTGACTCACAGTCAGGGCGCGGCTCAGATTACATTTCGGACCATTCCCGGCGATCCGATTGCTGTGGACGGAGGCGCCATCTCCGGGACCTTTCTGCCTTCCGGAGTGAAGGCCTACTTCGGCGTCCCGTTCGCGGCGCCTCCGGTGCGGGAGAACCGCTGGCGGGAACCGCAGCCGGTGCAGCCCTGGCAGGGCGTTTACGTTGCCAACCGTAAGGCACCGGAGTGCATTCAACCCTTGCGCTCCAGTTCGATCGGCCAATATTTCGGGGAAGAAGCTACCAGCGAAGATTGTCTTTACCTGAACCTGTGGGCGCCTGCGACGGCCAGGCAGGGCGCGAAACTGCCCGTGGTCGTTTACATCTACGGCGGCGCGTATACCTTCGGTTCCGCGAGCGCGCCGGTGTACTCCGGAGAACCGCTGGCGCACAAGGGCGTGCTCTACGTTGCGCTGAACTACCGGGTCGGCGTGATGGGCTTCATGACGCATCCGGAGATCACGGCGGCTTCTCCGCAAAGCGCGTCCGGGAACTGGGGCCTGCTCGATCAGGTCGCGGGACTGCAGTGGATTGCCCGCAATATCACAAGCTTTGGGGGAGATCCGTCCAACGTAACCATTGTCGGGCAATCCGCGGGCGCCTTGTCGCTCAATTTTCTGCAGGCGAGCCCCCTCGCCAAAGGATTATTCGCCAGGATCCTGGCGATGAGCGGCAGCGCCTTCGCGAACGACACGCTGCAGGAACCTTTTGCACAAGCCCAGCAGGATGGAGTCAAGGTGCAAATGGCCCTGAAAGCAAGTAGCTTGAAGGAGATGCGCACCTTCTCCCCGGACAAGGTGCTTGCTGTGGCGGCAGCGGCAGGCTACCGCCCGTCGGTGGTCGTGGATGGCAGGTTCCTGCCGAAAACGGTGGAGGAAATCTTCAAGGCACATGAGCAAAGTGATGTGCCCGTGGTCGTCGGATCGACGGCTGACGACCTTCTCACAAACATTCCCTTGCGCCGGGCCCGCACCGTGCCGGAGTATGACCAGCTCGCCGGCAAGCAGTATGGCACCGCGGCTCCCGAGTTCCTGAAGTTGTACCCCGTCTCGAACGACGCCGAGGTTGCCTCTCAGGCTCGGATGGTGGGTATGAGCAGCGGTCTGGGCGCGTGGGCCTATTCCTGGGCGCTGCACCAGGCAGAGTATGGAAGAGCGCCCGCGTACCTGTTCCGCTTCTCCCTCCTTCCGCCCTTCCACCCGGGCGTGGTTTACAGCGACTTCGATGCTGCTACGGCCGGCGTCTTTCACAGCGCGGACGTTCCTTACTGGCTGGGCACGTATGACACCTACAACCTGATTCGAACCACACGCGATTGGAGGCCGCTCGATAGAAAGGTTTCCGAAGAAATGATGGACGTTCTGGTTTCCTTTGCGCGAAGCGGAAATCCCAGCACCTCCGAGGTGACTGTGCCGCGCTTTGCCGCGCAGCACCCGAGCCTGGTCGACTTTGGTGAGACGACCAGGGTAGAGTCGCTCAACGCCAGGGGAATGGAATTCCTGGCTTCGCATGGAGGCTCGCTTGTGGTGCCCCCGGTGCCGATCAACGGCCCGGCGCGGACCACGTATTAGGGTCTAACTTCAACGTGGCGTTCACCGAGATCATGACGAGAACCGAAGGGAAAAGTGATGATACAAGCGCTCGAGGACGAGTTTGCGATACGCATGCTGGTGGAAAACTGGGCTGTCTGGCGCGACTCGGGTGCCTGGGAGCGGCTACGGTCCACGTGGCACCCGGGCGGCACCATGCAGGCCACGTGGTTCTTCGGCACAGGCGATGAGTTTGTCAAGGGAAGCCAGGCGGCCTGGGCGCGCGGGGTTCGGGTGCTGCATACCTTGCACGGAGTGTCCGTTGACATTCAGGGAGACCGCGCGGTCGCACAAACGAAGATGGCGATTCATCAAAGGTCTGAGTTTGAGGGCGTGCTGTGCGACTGTGTCTGCATGGGACGCTTCTACGACTTCCTTGAAAAGCGCGAAGGCAGATGGGGCATCGTGGCCCGGCAGCCCATCTACGAGATGGATCGCCTGGACCCGGTGAATCCGGGGCAACACGTTGAGCTTGATAAGACCTACCTGTCTTCACTGCCGGAAGGCTACCGGCATCTTGCTTACCTGCAGCTGAAAATGGGCTTTGATGTGAAGCTTGATCTGCCGGGTACCCGTGGTGCCGCCGTCGAAGCTCTGTACGAACGCGGTAAAGCCTGGCTTGAAGGAAAACCATCTACATAAGTCCGTTTTGCCGTCGGTGTGCTCGGCAGGAGCATTGTCTGATGCGCTCTTCGTGAGGCGCAGAAGCAGTGACGCGGCTGGCCGCACCTGTACCCTTCAGTCGGTGCCCCCCGGGCGAACTCCACGGCGCGCGTTCGTCGCCGTGCGCGGAACACGACCTGCTTCTGGCTTGTCCCTTTTCAGATTAGGACGAACAGGGTTCTCCAATGACCGCCAGCCGATGAGTGGCCGTAGCGGCGGAGTTCTCATATCGGCGTTCTCGCGCGATTACGAGAGACCGTACTCACAGGCCCAGAAAGAACTTGACAAGCGTGGCTGTCATGCGCCACCCTTCAAGCCGTAAAAACTTTCATCGTTCGTGGTCGCTGAAATTTAGCTTCGGCCTCGGCGTTGATGAAGAACACTCTGCCGGAGAAATGTCATTATGCGGATTCGCCCTGCCGTCGTTTTTGCTCGTTTGCTGTTTGTCGGCCTCCTCGCTTTTCTGCTCGTTTGTGGCAGCGCTGCCCTCCAGGCGCAGGGAACTGCCGCCACTGTCACGGGCTTTGTCACAGACTCGGTTGGGGCAAGAGTCCCGAACGCGACCGTCACTTACACCAACACAGCGACCGGCGTGGTAAGCAAGGTAACCACAAATGACGATGGTCTCTACCGGGTTTCCGGACTTCAGCCCGGCGCGTATACAGCGACCGTCACGATGCAGGGGTTCAAGACCGCGGTGAAGGCTAACATCGACCTCCAGATCGAGGCGCAGGTCGCGCTGAACTATGCGCTCGAGAATGGTGCAACCACGGAAACGGTGACCGTGGAAGCTTCGGCCAATGTGCTTGAGAGCTCGTCTCCCACCGTGAGCCAGGTCATCGAGGGCCGGCAGGTGGAAGACACTCCGCTGAACGGCCGCAACACCATGAATCTGGTGGCGTTGACGCCGGGCGTCGTCTCTCAGGGCGGCACCTCAGGGGGCGCCAGCAACAACACGGCGGGTGGCGCGTTCACCAATGCAAACGGCTTCGGCAACTACTCGATTGCCGGCGGACTGGCGAATCAGTCGGGCGTTTACCTGGATGGCGCGCCGCTCAATGAAATCTTCGGCAACTCGATCGCGCTCGTCGTCACGCAAGACGCGGTGCAGGAATTCAGTGTAGAGTCCAGCGTGGTCAATCCTCAATACGGCCAGTTCAACGGCGGCGTGATTTCCTTCGGCACGAAGCCTGGCGGCAACCAGATACACGGCACGTTTTACGAATACTTCCGCAACACCACGCTCAACGCGAACTCGTTTTTTGACAACCTGTATAACATTTCGCGGCCTAAGTTCAATCAAAACCAGTTCGGTGCGACCGTGGGCGGCCCGATCAAAAGGGATAAGGCGTTCTATTACGCGTCTTACGAGGGTTACCGCCTTGCGCAGGGCGTAATCAACTCGGGTCGCGTACCAACACCCGCAGAACTCAACGGCGACTTCACCGCCGATCCCAAGATCATCAATCCGGTTCCGACCCTGGGTCCTCAGGTGGCGCCGGGTGTGTACGCGTTCGCCTCGTACAACCAGGTCCAATGCGGCGGAGTTCTTAACAAATTCTGCATTGGAGCACCGGTCAATCCCGGCGACGCTGTTGCCGATCCGACGGCGATCTACCTGGCAAACACGCTGCACTACTTTCCCGCGCCAAACGCCACCGGCCATGGAGCCGCAGTCAACTATCTGCAAAATGGGAAAGCGAACGCGTTCTCCAATCAAGAGACTTTCCGGGTCGATTACAACATGGACGCCAGGAGCAAACTGTTCGCGCGCTATACACGTTTCGATCGAACCCAGGATCCGACCCAGTTCTTTAACAATCCGGGTGGCCCCCAGTCCCTGACGGGAGTCGGCGCAACCGTTTCGCAGTATGTCTTCGGCGACACGGTCACTCTCAACCCCACATCCATCCTTGATGTGCGGCTCTCGTATCTGCGGTACTTCAGCTACCTGCAGCCGGGAAACACCAATGTCAATGTAGGCAGCCTGGACAATGGCGATCAGGCCGGCTTCTGGTCGGGCGTGGCGCCTCAGCTCCCACGCTACTTCCCCGCAATCGTGCTCAGCAACAACGCCACCTACCCGTATCAGGGACTGGACCAGGCTGCGCAGCAACCTCTCAATCTCTATACGCTCTCCGCGAACTATACCAAGGTCCTCGGACGCCATTCACTGACGTTTGGCGGGGAGTTCCGGCACGGCGAATCATACGTCTTCAATGAACCGTTCCTCGACGGCGGCTTCATCTTCGCCGGCACCAACACCGCTTGCATCCCGGCCGGCGCAGGTCCGGTCACCTTCAACGATGCAAGCCATACCGTGTTAGGGAAGTATTGTGGCGCGCCCGGCGGACCTCCGGTGAACCTCGTCATCCCGGGCTCCGGAGCGACCCCGATCGCGGACTTCGTCTCCGGCCAGTTTGCAGCAACGCCGACCGGGTTCACGACAACGGCCCATCCCAGCACACTGACTCACTACGCCGGCGCGTTTGCGAACGATACCTTTGCGGTCTCGGCGAAACTGACCCTTACGGCGGGTGTGCGATACGAGCTGCCGGGCTCTAACTATGTCAAGAACGATAACAATGCGGTTCTCCTTCCCCAGCTTGCCAACCCTTTGGTGCTGGTTAACTCTGCCCAGTACTCCGGCCGTGGTGACCTGCAGGGTCATCACACGTTGTTCTCGCCGCGCGTCGGCTTTTCTTATGCTCCTTATACTGGAACCACAGTGCGTGCCGGTTACAGCCTTGCGTATCTTCCGCAAGATACCTCGTACACGACGTTGCCGGTTTACTCGTCACTCAATTCGCCCCAAACTTTCGTGCCTGCGTCCTACCTGCTGTGCGCACCCCTGGGCTTTGCGACAGCCGGCACGAGTGGGGGCGGCAACGCCTGCAATTCGACCGGCGCGAAGGCGAACACAGGCATCATTCAGCCTTTGACCCGCGCCCAGTACGCGGCCAACCCCAACATCTTTGTCGGTCAGCCGCTGCAGGGGCGGGAGCCCTTCTCGCGCTTTCCGTACCTGATGCAGTGGAATGCGAATGTGCAGCAGGCGTTCGGTGCAAGCACTGTGTTGCAACTCGCTTACCTGGGCGCGCGCGGCGAACATCTTCCCATCACCGGTACATTCGACATCAATCAGATTCCAGACACTGCGACGGTTGGCGCTACCAGCCAGGCCAGCCGGCCTTATCCTCTCTACCAGACGGTAAACGCCACAGGGCCATATATAGGCGATACGAACTACAACTCCGCACAGGTGACGCTGACGAAACGCTTCAAGAGCGGAGGGACGCTGCTGGGTAACTATAGCTGGTCGAAGTTCCTGGGCGACTCCGAAGGGGTCAATCCTCCAGGAGTTGAAACCCACGGGGTAGGGGTGATTCAGGACTTCACCAATCTGCGTGCGGAAAAGTCTTACCTGAGCTTCGATGTCCCGCAGCACCTCGTTGTCAGCTATATCCTGGATCTTCCTTTCGGCAAGGGCAAGCGCTTCCTTGGCAATGCCGGCGGCGCGCTCGACCGAGCGATCGGCGGCTGGAATGTGTCCGGCATCAACACCTTCCAGAGCGGCTTTCCGCTGGCGCTCACGTCTTCTCCTAACGCGGTTTCGGCGGCATTTGGAGGAGGCACCCCAAGGCCCAACTACACTCCGGGATGTAATCAAAAGGTAGCAGTCAGGTATGTTGCGGCTGCCCAGACCCAGACACCGACGATCAATTCGGCGTGCTTTTCGACGCCTCTGGATTCCGGCATCGCTGCCCACTACTTCGGGAACCAGCCTCGCACCAGCGGCATTCTACGCTCGCAAGGCATCGACAACTGGGACTTCTCGCTCGGCAAACAGACTCAACTGCGCGAGGATTTCAACCTTGTCTTCCGGGCTGAGGCCTTCAACGTCATCAACCGGGTTCAGTTCAATGATCCCGGGCTAACCTATGGCACGCCCACCTTCGGCGTGCTGACCACGCAAGCTAATCTTCCGCGAACGTTCCAGTTTTCTCTGCGCCTCAATTACTGATGTCGTAAGCTATATGAATGTTCCCAGGGCGCCAACCGTCACGCACGCATTGTAGAAACGATGCGCGTGCGGCGGTTGGCGGTTCGGCTTTTCGTGCTGCGGCGGGGGATTCATCACGATGAAGACCAGCATGGTCGCCGCAGGCAGCCCGAGAGGTAAGCGCGCAGAAGCAAAACGCATCAGCCAGGACAAAATCGTACTGGCGGCGCGCAAGCTTTTTGTGGAGAAGGGATACGATTCCGCAACGCTGCGTGAGATCGCACGGGAAGCAGGTCTGGGCCCGGCGACCTTGTTCAACCATATCCAGGATAAGCGCGACCTGATCTACCTCATTTTTGATGAAGATGTGGAGTTGATGACGGAACGAGCGCTCTCCGCGCCACGCTCCTGGCAAAACTTCATAGCGAAGATCCTCATGGTGTCGGAGCCCCACTTCAGGCTGTTCGCAGAGGAGCCGGCTCTCTCTCGTATCCTCCTCAGCGAGGTCCTGCAACAAGCACCGGGCCCTCACCTGGAGCGGCATCTGCGCGTGCGGGGCAGGTTGATCGGGGGCATCGAGCAAATCATTGCAGCAGCTCAAGCGTCTGGAGAACTGAGGGCTGACACGCCGGCTGACGTGTTCGCACGCAGCATCTTCTTCGCTTTCTCCGGCCTGGCGCGCTGGTGGATCGCGGGATCCACGCCAGATTGGCGGGGCGGACAACAGCAGTTCGAGCAGGTCCTGACGATCATGTGCAAGGGTATGCAGGCCGATCCTTCCCAAACCGGTAAAGCCGGCCGCTCCAAGACCCTCGATGACTCAAGAGCGCATATAGGCGCCCTGTGACGCGCCATGTCGCACCTTTGAACATCCTTCCTGCGATCTAGATGAGATCGCTACCAGGGGCCGCTGTGCCGGCTCAAATCCAGATGATTGACAGAGGCGGCAACGTGATGCAAGCTTGTTTGACGATCATGGTCGTCCAGATTAGATTTCTGCCGAACGTATGAACGTCTGAACGAAAGAGCGGACTGGTAAACAATCGAGAGTCACGATGGGGCCGAGGAAGCCAGAGCGCGACGATGAGGGGTATGAAGTGGAACATTTCGACGTTGTAGTGATCGGCGCCGGACCGGCTGGGTTGGCAACAGCCATCGAACTCGGCCACCGTGGTGTGTCCTGCCTGGTTCTGGAGCAGAACGAACGCGTAGGCCTGCAACCGCGTGCCAAGACAACCAATGTCCGTACTCGCGAGCATCTTCGCCGCTGGGGCATCGCGGACGACCTTCGGAAGGCATCCCGCCTGCCTGCGGATTACCCCGCCAACATCGTGTTCGCCACGCGCCTCAACGGCTGGCTGCTGACGCGCATCGGGGACGCCATGAATTGTTCCCCCGAGCGCAACGATCAATACTCGGAAGCGGCGCAGTGGGTCCCGCAATACCTTCTGGAAGAGGTCATGCGAGCGCACGCCGTGACGCTGCCGGGCGTTCAAATTCGCTTTGACTCAACCTTCCTTTCCGCTGAACAGACGCCGGATGCCGTCACGGTCACGGCGAGCACCAGGCAAGATTCCGCCTCGTTTTCGGTTCGTTGCCGTTTTTTGATCGGTGCGGACGGTGCGCGCAGCGCCGTACGCGACGCGATCGGTGCGACCATGCAGGGCGCGCATGGCATCGCACAAAACCTGAACGTTCAGTTTCGGGCGCCGGCGCTTGCGAAGCTGCATCAGCTTGGACCCGCTATTATGTATTGGCTGATCAACAATGAGCTGCCGTGCGTCATGGGTCCCATGGAAGGCGAAGACATCTGGTACTTCGCCGCACCAAGGCTGGCCGGGGACTTCTCCAATCTCGATATCACGAAGCTGCTCCATCGTGCGACCGGGATCGAATTTGAAATGGAAATCCTAGGCGTGTCGCCGTGGCTTGCACACAGTCTGCTGGCCGACCGTTACTCGGCAGGGCGCATCTTCCTGGCGGGCGACGCCTGTCATCTTCATCCACCTTTCGGAGGCTACGGCATGAACATGGGCGTGGCGGACGGGGTGGATCTAGCATGGAAAATTGCGGCGATTCTGCACGGCTGGGGAGACGCAACGTTGCTGGAAAGCTATGAGGTCGAGCGCCGCCCCGTCCACCGGATGGTGATCGAAGAGGCGGTTGCGAACTATGGTTTGCTCGGCAATCACCTGAGCTTACCCGGCCTGGAAGATGTGGGGTTGCGAGGAGACGCGACCAGGCGGGAAGTCGGCGACGTGATCTTTGCGGCAAAGCTTCGCGAGTTCCGCACTCTCGGCGTTGTCCTGGGAACCCGCTACGCGGACTCGCCGCTTATTGTGCCGGATGGAACGCCGCCGCCGCCGCAGCACTCGATGATCTACCGTCCCTCCTCCTTTCCCGGCTGTCTGGCACCGCATCTGTGGCTTGCCGATGGCAGCTCGCTGTACGACCATTTCGGCGCGGGTTTTACCCTTTTGGCGACGGACGCAGCCGGCAAGGGCGTCTTGCCTTTTGCCGAAGCGACAGCGGCCGAGCATGGCGTCCCGCTTACGGGACTGGCACCCGACGATGAACGATTGCGTCACCGCTACATGGCCGGCTTGTGCTTGATCCGTCCCGATCAGCATGTGGCCTGGCGGGGGGACGCCCTTCCGGAAGATTTTGGCGCGTTGCTCCGCCAGGTCACCGGGCGGAGCAACGGCCTTCGCAATTGAAGCCTTGCTCTGAACGTTGTCAGAACGTTTTGACATTCCTGAGCTTGGATCGCTGATCCACCACGAGCTCGCCACCCTTGATGACTATGACCGGCTTGAGGAAATTCCAGTAGCCATCAAGGGGGTTGCCCGTAAGGACCAGCAGGTCTGCAAGCTTGCCAGCTTCCACGGTGCCGCGATCGGCGCTGTGCTCTACGAATGCGGCGGAGTTTGGGCCCATGATCTTCACCAGGTCGATCGGGGAAAAAACCAGGTTCAGGATCTTCAGCTCTTGTCCAAGGCCGATGGTTGCGTTGTAGTTGGTGTCTGAGGAGTAGGCGAAGGTCACGCCGTTGTCGAACAACGTACGCGAGTTGACCGGGAACTTGCCGACAGCCTGGCCGCGATCCTCACCCGCCGGACTACCCTTCGGCCACGGGGCGCCATCGCGATAGGTCGGCTTATCGTCATGATTGAAGACGTTAAAGACGGGCGAAGGTACGGAGTTGGAAGACGCGACCATGGCGCCCGAAGCGGCAATCTCCTGCGCTTGCGCGTCGGTCATAAAGGTGTAATGAGAAGAGTGGATCAGCCTTCGTCCGCCTAGCCGCACGGCGGCCACCTGTGCTTCCGGGCTTACAGCATGAATCTGAAAAGGTATGCCGAGCTTCTTCGCCTCATCGAGACCGGCGCGTAGATTCTGTGTTTCCAGGTCGCTGGGGTGAAAGGGATACTGGGTGTCCACGGTCATGGATGCGAGCGCCGGGTAAGCCACTTCGGCGATGGAGTCGGTGCCGGAGGCTTTCGCCGCGTCAACGGCTGCGCGGACTTCCGCTTCATCTTTCATCCGTGCTGTCATCACCCAGGCGGAGGAGATGATGCGAGGTCCCTTGATCTGGCCGCTTTCGACCATGGCCTTCAGCTTCAAAATGCTGGGATTGTCATCGCCCCCGGACTGCACGGTGGTGACGCCGGACTCGAGCAGTTCCAGCATTTGAGCGGCAGCATCATGCTCCAGGAACTCTTGCGGCGTCTTGGCGAAACCGGGCCGCCCTGCCGGAATAAGATGACGGTGACAGTCGATGTAGCCCGCGATCACCGTCATCCCGGTCGCATCGTAGCGTTCCCCCTTGGCCCCCGCAGGGGCCGGACCAGAACTGACCGCGGAAATGCGCCCATCGACAACGACCACGGTGCCGCGCTCGATCACTTGACCGTTGCCGACGACGATGCGCGCATTGGTAAGTACGAGGTCATTCGCGGAGGCAGCGGCAGCTGTGATGCCCGAAGCCAATGCGAGCACAAGCGCGCCAACCAGCCGCGCCGATCTCCAGAGCCCGGCACCCGCTCGAGCAATGCCGTGCTCTCCCTCGCAGCCTCCCTGATACTCCGCCGAAACGACTTTTCGTATGCCATGTACAGAGCTGCGCTTACGCTGTGAAATCAATGTGTCTCCTGAGAAGAGCGCTCGCCCCCCCTCACACGTCGATGTGCAGGGTCAGGATCTTTGCAAGCAAACTCGTCGGGAGAAATATACAGTCGTCGACCGAAGTCGTCGAGTCCTGCTGAGCGCTGTGCCGCGGACGGGGCTGTATGACTCTCAACTCGGCTTCTTTAGAGTCGCGAAAGACCGAAAAGGAGAATGCTTGACAAAGCTCTTCTTGATGGAGCAAGCTTTCTTCCACGGTCCGCTTGAACGACATTGGTCGTTGAGTCACTACGGTCTTCGGTGCTTACCGCAGACATCGTTGAGCAGGTTTCGGCACCACACATCGCAGGTTCATTTCCACCCAGGAGAAAAGGTATGGCACAGGCAGTTCTTTCACCCACTCGCGAAGATGCCGCTGCTGTCCGTCATGACGGACCGGCACTCCTCAAGCCCTTCACCCAGCCCGGCACCGTCGACGTGAGCGACATCGCTGATCTTTCTCCGGACGAGCTTCGCAGCGTCTTGGTGGAACGGGCAAGCGCTCTGCGTCCGCTTCTCGAAGCGAATGCGGCCGAAACAGAAAAGAACCGGCGTGTCGTTGAAGAAAACATTTCCGCGATCCGCGAGGCCGGCCTCTTTAAGATCATGGTGCCGCGGCGTTTCGGGGGCTTGCAGACAGACATGCGGACGATGCTGGAGGTTTCAGAGGCGCTGGCCAAGGGCGATGGTGCGACTGCCTGGGCAACCACGCTGATGAACGTCTGCTCCTTCTTTGCCGGGATGGCCTCGGAGCAAGCTCAAAACGATGTTTGGGGCAGCAATCCAGAGGCGCGCATTGCGGGTGTTTTCGCGCCGTCGGCCACAACCCGCAAGGTAGAGGGCGGTTACGTCGTAAACGGCAAGTGGCCGTGGTCCAGCGGCTGCCTGCACTCAAACTGGGTGTTGATGGGCGTGCCGGTCGTGGACGGGGCGGGCCAACTGGTCGATCAGGGTGCCGCGCTCATTCCCATCGAAGAGTGCACGATTGAGGACACCTGGTATGTGGTGGGCATGAGGGGCTCCGGGAGCAACACAGTCGTTGCGGAGGAGGTGTTTGTTCCTGATCACCGCATCATGTCGGTCTCGCAGACGATGGGCGGCAACGCGCCAACGCCATTCACGGATGAGATTCTCTACCGCTGCGCCTTCATCCCGGTGGCGGCGCTGATCCTTGCCGGACCCATGGTGGGTTTGGTCAAGCGAGCCCATGAGTTCGTTTTGGAAAAAGCAGCCAAGCGCACCATTTCTTACACGTTCTACAAGAATCAGACCGAGTCGCCGAGCTTCCAGATGGCCGTCGCCGAGGCAGGCATGCTCGTGGACACGGTGCGGATGCACGTGATGCGCGCGTGCGACGACATCTGGAACGCCGCAGTCGAGAACCGCTTGATGACCTACGAGGAGCGTGCCCGCGTGCGCATGGATACCGGCTACGCTGCGAAGACGGCACGCGAGGCGATGGATCTTCTTCTCTCCGCGCATGGCGCCTCATCGTTCGCGGAATCGAGTCCCTTGCAGCGCATGTGGCGCGATCTGGAGACCTGCAGTCGGCACGCTGTGGTCCATCCGGAGATCAGCACCGAGGTCTACGGCAAAGCGCTGGTAGGCATCGAGGGCGGCGTAACCATGATGGTGTAAACAGGTCCGGGCCGTGGACCGCGACACCGTGGTCCACGGCCTTTCGTTTGTGCTACGGAGCTTCCACCCAGAAGGTAAAAGAAAGGTACGAAATGCCCAAGGCTTTCAGGCTCGCCTATTGCGAGTTTTCTTCTCCCAACCTGGATCAAGAACTCGAATACTACACCGGTGTCCTCGGTGCCACGTTGGTGGAGACCAGCGCGGACGGAGCTCACTACCTGAGCCTTGGGCTGGACCATCACAACATCGTTCTTCGGCAGGGTCCTGAAGCCGGCCTGCTGACCACCGGCTTTCAGTTGAGCGCCGGCGTCGAACTAGATCAGCTGCAACGGGAGATCTTGGAAGCGGGGTGGAAGGCCGAAATCAGGGCCGACGCGATGCCCGGGGTCACAAATCTGCTGGAGGTTACGGTTGCGGGCCATTGCTTCCAGTTCTTTCCGAACATGGAGCAACCCGCACCCGGCTTTCCATCGCAGGGCATCGCGCCTATCCGGCTCGGCCACATCGCGGTGATGACGCCCGAATCCGAGACGTTGATCCAGTTTTTTGAAAAAGTGCTGGGTTTCTATCGGACGGATGTTTTCGAAGGCATAGCCACCTTTTTGACCTGCAACTACGACCATCACACGGTCAACATTATCGGCGCACCCATCACCAAGGCACACCACATCGCGTTTGAACTTCGCGACGCCGGGCATCAGTACTATGCCTCCGACCAGCTTGCTAAGGCCGGCAAGACCATCGTCTGGGGTCCGTCGCGGCATACTGCGGGACATAATTACGCTTCCTATCACTACGATCCGGATCGAACCCTGGTCGAGTTCTACACCGATATGGATATCTACATCCCCGATGCCGGCTACTTCGAGCCAAGGCCCTGGCACGAGCAGCTTCCGCAAAGACCGCGCGTCTGGCCGCCCACTCAGTTCAACGCCTGGGACACCAAATATGAATTTGATATGACCAAGGCGTAGTCCGAAGAGCCTCAGTTACGTCTCCGCCCGCGCAAGATTCACATCCTAGAGGAAATCATGAGCAAGATTGTCGTTACCGCTGCGTTGACCGGTCCAATGGCCAAGAAGTCCGACAACCCTGGGCTGCCGGTGACACCAAAAGAAATTGCCGTGGCCGCGAAGGAGGCCTACGAAGCGGGAGCGACAGTCGCGCATGTGCACGTGCGCGACGCGAATGGAATGCCGACGGCCGATATCGACATCGCCCGGGAGGCTGTTGAGCGTATCCAGGCCACCTGCCCAATCCTGGTGCAGTTGTCGACAGGAGTGGGACCCGGAGTTCCGCTGGAAGAGCGTGCGAAACTCGTCGAGCTCCGGCCCAGAATGGCGTCGCTCAATCCGTGTTCCATGACGTTTGGTGACGTGGAGTTCAGCAATCCGCCGGCCGGTGTAAAACGTCTGGCGGCGCGGATGCAGGAGCTGGGGGTCAAGGCGGAACTGGAGATTTATGACTCCGGTCACGTGGACATGGCTCTCCATCTGCTTCAGGAGGGCTTGCTGGTCGAGCCGCTTCAGTTCTCCATCGTGATGGGAATTCGCGGCGGCATGGCTGCAACGCTTGAGAATCTCCTCAACACGGTGAAGCGGTTGCCGCCGACCGCTATCTGGCAGGCCATCGCGGTCGGCCGCTACAATCTCGAGCTGACTACAGCCGCGATGACGCAAGGCGGAAACGTGAGAACAGGTCTTGAGGATACGTTGTACCTTTCCAAAGGACGCCTGGCGCCCAACAGCGCCGCTCTTGTCTCGCGCCTGGTGGAGATTGCAAAACTTCTGGGGCGGGAACCGACAACGCTTGAAGAAACACAGGCCTTCCTCGGCCTTTAGCTCGTTTCCCCGGTCCGCGTCCAAACGGACGCAAACCTAAGAAGACGGGCATACGAACAGAGCAACGGAGCATCTGCATGAGTGACACCGGCCTTGACTTTATCGATGTACAGTCGCACTTCCTGCCCCCGGTCTATCGTGAGGCCCTGCGTGCAGCGGGCCTCGAGCGCATCGACGACTGGCCCATTCCGGAATGGGATCCAGCCAGCGCGCTCCGTAACATGGATCAGTTGGGAATCCGGGCGCAGATGCTGTCCCTCAGCGCGCCCGGAGTGACTTTCCTGCAAGAGCAAGCGGCGCGTGAGCTGTCGCGTGCCGTGAACGAATACGCGGCTGCCCTCATTCAGGAGCACTCGCCCAGGTTTGGCGCGTTCGCAACCCTGCCCTTGCCAGACGTTGAGGGATCGCTTACCGAGATGGCCTATGCACTCGACGAGCTCAAGCTGGACGGGGTCGGCCTGCTCAGTAACTATGGTGGCGTTTACCTCGGGCAGCCTGAGTTCGATCCGATTTTCGACGAACTGAATCGCCGGGAAGCCATACTGTTTATCCATCCCGTCGCGCCGCCGAACTTCGCGCCCCTGAGTGTCGGTCTCACCGCGCCCATCCTCGAATACCCTTTTGACACAACGCGTGTGGCTGCCAATCTCATCAAGAGCGGAACGCTGGAGCGGTGTCCCAAGCTGCGCATCATCCTGGCGCATGGCGGTGGCACCCTTCCGTTCATCGCGCCAAGGCTAGCTTTTGTCTTTGGTCCGCAACGTGCGCCTCTCCTTTCCCGCTTCTTCTACGAGATGACGGCTGCGACCATGCCTGGACAGCTTGCCGCCCTCTCCAAACTCGCGCCCGTCGAAAGACTCCTGATGGGGGTAGACTTCCCCTTCATGCCTGCGGCCGTCAACATGCCCTTCCTGAAGAGCTTCGGCGAAAGCGCATTCTCTCCAGAAGACAGGCAATTGATACAAACCAAAAACGCTCAATCATTGTTTCCGCTGCTTGCGCAGAGGCTTGAAGCCGCACCAAGATGAAGCTGAGAAACCAGGCTCATGCCTTTTCTTGAGGCGCGCGTATACGCTTGATGCGAGTACCAGTCTGAAGAACAGCCATGGTCGACGAGAACCAACTGCCCGGAGCAAGCTTAGTGAAACCGGGCTTGCATAAGGATGGATCGATGGCGATGCCTGAGCTACAGCATGCTGCGCGCCTGTCAGCGCACCAAGTGCTGCTTTCGCAGGGAAGTATCTCCTCCGGAGTGATCCCTGAAGGATCCGGGTGCCGGCCAAAAGCATGGTCGGGTCCAGCCGCAAGCCTTCCAGCGAGTATTCTTTGTTGAGTTACAGCGGCAGTTGACAACCATGTTCGTTCAACGCTAGGGTGACATGCTGTGGCATCGGAAGCACCGATCGCCATCATGCTCCAGCGAGAGAGGAAGTGCGATCTTGAGGTTTATTGCTTACCGGCACAAAGGCACGGTCTCTCTGGGAGCCGTTCAGCGCGAGCGAATTTTTGGAGGAGCAACATCGGGGTCGCCGGTTGCGGATCTGGCGTCTCTGGTTGCCGAGGGGAAGGACGCGCTGAACAACGAGTTCCGCCGTCTCTTGCAAGGGGAGGAAGTCAACCCTGAGGAGATCGAATATCTTCCCCCGTTTGGCCAGCCTGAAAAGATCATCTGCGCGGGCCTGAACTATCGTGACCATGCCGCCGAAAGCGGGTTTGAAGCGCCCACCTACCCCGCGCTCTTCGGACGGTTCTCGTCCAGTCTCGTCGGCCACCTCGCTCCCATCATCCGCCCCACGGTTTCGAACGCTCTCGATTATGAAGGCGAACTTGTGGCCATCATCGGCAAGGCCGGACGCAACATCCCGAAGGAGCGGGCGTTAGAGCATGTTGCAGGTTACTCCGTCTTCAACGATGCCTCGATACGCGATTACCAGTTCAAATCCGCGCAATGGACGATCGGCAAAAATTTCGACAGCACGGGTGCGTTCGGGCCTATCTTCGTCACAGCCGATGAGTTGCCGGCCGGCGGCTCGGGCCTGCGTCTCACCACTACGCTTAACGGTCAAGTTCTGCAAAGCGCCAGCACGGGCGATCTGATCTTCGATGTGGCCACGCAGGTCTCTCTGCTGAGCGATGCCATGATGCTGCGGCCGGGCGATGTCATCGTCACCGGGACCCCAAGCGGGGTCGGCGCGGCGCGCGACCCGAAAATCTTTATGAAGCCGGGAGATGTCTGCAACGTGGAGATCGAAGGCATCGGCGTGTTGTCAAACCCGATCATGCAGCAGCAAAAGCTTGCCTAAACCAGGGAGTCGTTGAATCAACGACCATCCCATGCAGTTGATTGTTCTTTGCCGGACTGATTCGATGGCCTTGGTGTTCGGATAACAGGCAACTCAGGGAGCGGAAGATGAAGAAAGCATTTTGTTCGGTTCGGAGTACGGTGATGGGCGTGAGACGGTCCGGTCTTCGTCGCGTGATGGGTGCAGGGACAGTCGCCGTCCTGCTGTGCGGACTTCGCGTATGGGCGCAGTCACCAATCGTCAACACACAATATGGCTTTGTCCAAGGGGCATCCGCCGATACAAACGGGGTAACGGCGTTCGAGGGCATCCGCTATGCGGCACCTCCGGTAGGAGACCTTCGCTGGAAGGCGCCACAGCCGGCGCCCGCCATTGCCGGCGTGGAGACCGCAACGGCTTTCGGCAACGTCTGCATCTCGGCCGATCCTGTCAGCCCGGACACGTCGGATGAAACCCAGCCGCAAAGCGAAGACTGCTTGACCCTCAACGTGTGGAGTCCCAGTGTAAGCGCCACGGCGGCGAAGCCCGTCATGGTCTGGATACATGGCGGCGGCTTTCAATTTGGCTCATCCGCAGATCCCACCTACAACGGCGCGCTGCTTGCAACCAAAGACGTTGTGGTGGTTTCCATGAACTACCGCCTGGGAGTCTTTGGTTTTTTTGCAACCGACTCCCTCGATGCCGAGGCCGGGACATCGGGCGCTTACGGTTTCCTCGACCAGATCGCCGCGTTGAAGTGGGTGAAGGCGAACATCCGCCAGTTCGGTGGTGATCCAGATCGCGTGACAATCTTCGGTGAGTCCGCTGGAGCGCACTCGGTGGGGATTCTGTTAGCGTCACCGCTCGCGAAAGGACTCTTTTCCAGCGCCATCATCGAGAGCGGTGCTTTCTGGGATACCGATCAGGGCTCCATCTTCAGTCACGCGGAAGCCCTGGCGCTAGGCGCGCAGCTTGGAGCGAAGTTTCCCGGGCAGGATCTGAGAAGCGTCCCGGCCGAAATCCTCAATCTGGCAACTCCCTACAACAACGTAACAAACGCGCAAATCAACAACTTTTCGCCGAGCATTGACGGGCAGGTCCTTACCGAGGCTCCAGGAGCGGTTTTCCAGCGCGCAGAGGAGTTGAGTGTGCCTTTGCTCGGCGGCTGGAATGAAGCGGAGTACGTCCCGTTCATTCCCCTGGCGTTTTTGGCCACCCCGTCCTCTCTCTTTTACGCTCAGGCCGCCAATCTTTTCGGGCAGCGGTGTATGGCCACGTTCATGGACTTGTACCCGGAAGCAGGCCCGGCCACGGCGGAGCCCTCCGCGCTCCAACTGGATGGCGACCTGGTGATCGCTCAACAGACGTGGGCGGCTCTCGAACTCCATGCGCGGAGGAACAAGGTATTTGCGTATAAGTTCACGTACACGTCACCGACTTCGCCAATCGCCGGGCATACGGACGAAGTGCCCTTTGTCTTCGGAACGATGCACGATGCCTCCGCACCCTCCGTGCCCGGGTTGACGGCCGGAGATCTCGCTATCTCGAACACGATGATGTCCTACTGGGCAAACTTTGCGCATACCGGCGATCCAAACGGACCTGGACTGCCGGAATGGCCGGTTTACAAGAACGCTGCGTCGAACATCATGCTGCTCAGTCCGTCGACCGGGGCCGCCGCGAACCCTGACGTGGCGCGGTTCCAGTTCATCGAATCCTATCGAAGCCGCGGCGTCCTGCCCGCTCCATGGCGCAAGCTCGGGGTTGGCTATGACGATCCTTACACGGGTGTGGGCTGCTCGCAGTGAATGGAGGCGGTGCCGGGTAGGAACGTGCTGCACAACCTGGACGACGGAGTGGATGGCTCAGATTCAGACATTGGAAGTTCGCACAGCTCAGGGAAAGACGCCGTCGCTGCCGTGCTTCAGCAGATCTTCCCCATCAGCTATGAGCGCGTCAAGTTTGAATGTTGCCCCCAGATAACGACCACTTTGCCCTTTCGAGGATTCGATCTGTTTATACTTCCATCCCTGATCGCCGAGATAGAAACTCTCCCGCATACCTCTGACGTATGAAGCAAGTTGTGGTTCTGGAAAGAGTTCGGCGATGCGCTCATCTGCCATTGGCACCTAGGGGTTGTCTTTAGTCGGCTGGCCTCAACCCCGGATAGATCGCTTCGGCATTGCGATCACAAAGAAATTCGTGATTGCTGACCTTTGTCTCCTCTGCAGAAACCAGCATCTATCGAGGTTATGTCGCTTTCAAACCGCTAATTGGCGGCCTTGGTCTGGGATGGACCTGCAAAGTAAGACTGGTTGCGGCTCTCGAGGAAGATAAACGGCAAAGGGAGGCAGAAAACAGTGAGCGCTAAAGATGCAGCATTGTCTCGGATCGTCGGCGTTGAGGAACACGTTACCTTTTCGGAACTGACCAAGCGGTTGCCGGAGGAGGCCGTAATCGCGAGAGGTTATCTTTCACGCGATCGTCCGTATGGGAAATGGAGCTTGAACGATAAGATGGGCGACACCGAAGGTCGCCTCAAGGAACTGGATGCTGTCGGATTCACACTCCAGGTGCTCTCGCTTCCGAGTGCGGGTTCCGATTTGCTTCCGCCCAGAGAGGGTTTGCGCTGGGCTCAGGAGGTAAACCACGCAATTGCAAGCCGCATCGCAGCTCATCCGCAAAGGTATGCGGGGTTCGCGCATCTACCGTTGACGGATCCGGATGCGTCGGCGGACGAGTTGGAACGGGCGGTCACGGAACTGGGCTTCCGGGGTGCGCTCGTGAGCGGCGCCACAAACGGTCGCTACCTCGACCACCGATCGTTCGAACCTCTCCTGGCCCGGGCGGAGCGACTGGACGTGCCCATCTATCTGCATCCCGCGGCCTCTCCGAAGCCGGTGCGCGACGCCCTGTATGCCGGCTTGCCGGATGACCTTGGCTTCTGGATGTCCGTGTCCGGCTGGGGCTGGCACAGCGACACCGCAGTCCACGTACTGCGCCTTCTGCTTTCGGGCTCGCTTGAGCGCCATCCCAATCTCAAGATCATCATCGGGCACCTGGGCGAGGGTCTTCAGATCATGATGCCTCGCCTGGATCAGCAGTTCCATCAGTTCGCCGGGTTCGGCGGCATACCCAGCGAGATCCTGCGTAAGCACATATGGGTAAGCACCAGTGGTTTCTTCTTTTTGCCGTCGTTCATGGCGACGCTTGACGCCTTCGGAACTGACCGTATTCTCTACTCGGTGGATTACCCGTTCGGATCTTTGGAGCGGGGCAGGGCCTTCCTCGAAGAGCTTCCTATTGATACCGAGACTCTCGCCAAAATAGCGCATGGCAACGCCGATAAGCTGCTGAAACTTACCGCCTGAAGTTCATCTCGAGGAGTGTCGCGCATGCGGGCTTTCCCTGACCTGTTTGGAACCATTTTCAGGAAGGATCGCATCACAACAGAGCGCGCCGGGTCCTGTTTGGAGGCATGGGAGCAGACCCTGCGATTGCATGGAGGTAGAAGGCCGATGACATCCTCTTTGCCCATTTGGTTTGCGAACGCCATTGAAGCGCTTCAGGCTGGAGATGTAGACGGATGGATGGCGATGTACTCGCAAGACGCCGTCCATGAGTTTCCGTTCGCTCCCGAAGGTGCTCCGCACCGCCTTGAAGGGCGGAACGCAATTGAAGCGTATATGCGCCAGCTTCCGGCGCGGATCCGCTTCGGAGCGCTCAGCGACATCTGCGTGCGCGAAGCGGAGGACGAGATCATCATCGAGGCAACCGGTCATCATCGTCGCATCGCGGATAACGCACCCCGAGACCTCAGCTATGTCTGGTTTATCAAACATAGTGACGGCAAGGTCGCCCATATTCGTGATTACATGAATCCGCTGCAGTTGGCCGAACTTTAGATGTGCGGAGAGCATGCTCTGCAAAGGCCTGAGCTGATCAGGCTGAGCGTAACCTCTCGCCATGTTGCGCATCCAAGTTCTTGACGGTCGCACTTCCCACGGCACCCGCGTAGCAGCGGAGCCGAACAGAAGAAGTTGCGTGCAGAAGGAGAAGAATGATGAGCGAGTTCAGCCTCCAGGCAAACAGCACCGCACTGGTCATTATCGATCTGCAATACGGCCTTATTCCCCTGCCGGTGCAACCGCGTACGTTCGACGAAGTGGTCGAGCGCACCGCACGGTTGGCCAAGGCCTTTCGCGCAAAAGGAGCTCCGGTCATCTGGGTGCGCGTCGATCTGTACAACTTTCGCCGACTCATTGTGGACCAGCCCATGATGGACCTGGACGGCCCGCCGCCGCCACCTGAGTCCGTCGAGATTGTCGCAGAGGCCGGTAAGGAACCTGACGAACTGCTCATCACCAAGCGCTTTTGGGGCGCCTTCGATACCACACCTCTTGAGGCTGAGTTGCGCAAGCGCGGTATCGACACGATCGTTCTGTGCGGAATTTCCACGGACATCGGCGTCGAAACCACAGCCCGCTCGGCCGCCACGCTCGGATTCAACGTGGTGGTGGCTGAAGACGCGACCTCCGCCCGAAGCGTGGACGCTCACCAAAATGCGATCGAGCGAGTCTTCCCGTTCCTCGGCCGGGTCCGCTCGGCCGCCGAAGTCGAAGCAGCTTTGGCGTAGCGTACCTGCTCCTAAACGAGATGCCCTCTCCCCCCTTGCAAGTTCAAGAGCTATTAAGTAGCAGACGCAGATTGGTTCCAGATATCGTGACGGTTCCGCTTAATCGTGCCAACCTCTACTTCGCTCTTACGCTAGCGCTGCCCAAGTGGGAAGCAGGGCGAGTCGGGCGTCTTGCCGAATTCAGCCGGACCACTGATCGCAACCGTAATGCTCGCGGCTGGGTGGTGCGCTGAAGTTGCTCGCCAGGCGTCATCGTCGAAGTTGTGACCTCCTTCTCGGCACCGTCGTGGAACTCAGGTCTTTAACCTTCGTCATGCCGAAGTGGAACAGTGGCAGGTCGGTCTTGACATGGTGCACAGGCGAATTTTGCCGGAAGGGGGGCCACCCCGGCTGGCAGGGCCGCTGAATGTCGTGAGGCTCGTTTAGCTCGTGGAGAGCGGCAACTTCCGCTGATCCGAGACTGTCATTCCACCATCCATTGAACGCGTCTTGTGAACCCGTTCGCTTGAAGCAGACTTGCGGCGATGCTGGACCGATATCCGCTTCCGCAGACGGCGATGATGTCAGAGTCCTTTTCGAGCTCTTTCCTTCGCTTCTTCAATTAGAGATGTGATTGGGAAAGTTGCTGAGTACTTCCGCTAAAGGCGTATCGGCATCCACGGAGCGTACAAGGTAGATCATCGAAGCAAGGGGTGATTCGCTCAAGCAGCTTGTGGAGCCGGTTGCGGAGCACGGCGTGCTGTAGATGTTCGGTTAGCGTCGGACAGCGAGAGTCGGCCGGTTCCTTTAATCCAAGGCAGGGTTGAATCTTTTCCCGCCTTCTTTTCACTACATAGCTTCCGATTGCCCCGATCAGGGTGCGGCCTCCGTCTAGCGCCTCCCTTGCACTCATAGGCAAATATGACGCGAACACTCCATGACGTGCGCTAATACAATTCGAGTTCAGGTCGAAGCCGCACTCCTGCGCAGCCGAGACGAACGTTCCGAGCTTCTCTACTTAATACAGGGCGCGTTGCTTGCGCGGCCCTGAGACGCCACTAACGCGTGGGCGCTTGGCAAAACGGAGTTGCACCCACGCTACAGCGACCGAAAACCTCATCCCTGCGCGTCGCATCCCATCTCGCTATCTAGGCTTGCATTTCTTGGGCTGGCCGTTCGAGACACAAAGACGAGCCATCATCGCGGTCCAGTTGACTTAGACCGCGGAGGAAATATGGGCTGAAGCTGTAGCCGATCGCGTCCAACTTAGAAGGAGATAAGCTATGAGTTTTGAGGTCAGAAGGTATGGTGCCGGCAATGATACTGAAGGCAGGTGCGTTGTGGTCACAAACGAAGTCATCGAAGCTGTTTCTCGCGGGATGGGACCGGGCATCATCGGCTCGGAACTTTGGTCGACGGTACAGATGCCCGTAGACAACGCCAAAGACGCTGATAGTCAACAGAGGGCGGGTTTTGTCAAACAGTTTAATAATTACAACTGGGTTGGCAGTGGGGGTGGCACAACGTTTCGTATAACGGAATGGGCTCCAGGTCACGCGAAATTCACTCACCGAACACAAACGGTCGACTACGACATCGTTTTGTCCGGCGAGATCGACTTAGAACTGGATGGCGGCGAAGTGTTACATCTGAAGAGCGGAGATGTTGTCATTATGAGAGGCGGAACGCACACATGGCACAACAAAGGTCTGCTTCCGGCGGTGACAGCCTTTATGCTCATTGATGCTTTGCCCGTTACCGCAGCTGGACATCTACTTGAACCCCTATTTCCCGCAGATCCAGGATCCTCCTTTTAGGCAGGCGTCGTCCTTCGAAGAAGCGGCGGGGGAATTGCTTCTTTGTCGTCGCGGCGAGATGGTACGCGCCAGGAGCTACAACATCGCACCCAACGCACCTTAACCTCCTCTGTAACGCGGAGAAATCACCGGAGTACATTTCCCTATGTCAACAGCGACTTCTTCTGACGTCCGCACGAATGAGCGTCGCCGGATCATTACTCTTGAGGAACACTTTACAACCGTCGATATCCAACATGCGGTAGCACCTTTCCTAGCGAAGACACCAAAGATGGCAGAGCTTCAGGAGAAGTTGGTCGACCTTGGCGAAGGTCGCCTGGCGGCCATGGACGCTGATGGCATCGATGTTCAGGTACTTTCCTGCGGTGGGTTGGGTATCGATAAGCTAAGTCCAGACGATTGCACCGCACTCATGTACTCCGCTAACGATGAACTCGCTGCTGCTATCCGCTTGCATCCCAGTCGCTTCAGAGGCTTCGCGAGCTTGAATTTGAAGCAGCCGGAGAAAGCAGCGCGAGAGCTCGCTCGGTGTGTAGAAGAACACAACTTTTGTGGAGCTCTGATCGACGGTATGAATGGCGGTGGGTTCCTTGATGATCCACGGTTCACCCCTATCTTCGAGGTCTCTCAAGCCCTAAATGTACCGCTCTACCTTCATCCCGCACCGCCGCCGAGCGACGTTTTCAAGGAGTACTTTTCAGACCTCCGAGAGGAACTTGGTAATCAGCTTTCAACGGCCGCGTGGGGTTGGCATGCGGAGTTGGGACTGCATGTTCTTCGTCTGATCTGCGCCGGCATTTTCGACAAGTACCCTCGCCAACAAATGATTATCGGCCACATGGGTGAGGACTTGCCTTTCTCACTGGACAGAGCTGCTTCGATGTTGAAAGACACGGTACGTGATCTAGAAAGACCGATCAAGGATTACCTTCACCAGAACTTCCATGTCACCAGCAGTGGTTATTTCAGCTTGCCTCCATTTCAATGTGCACTGACAGTCGTCGGCATAGAACGGCTGCTTTTTTCGGTTGACTATCCTTATTCCGAAATCAGTGAGGGACACCACTTCCTTGAGTCCCTGCCGCTTTCACCAGCTGATACGAGACGCTTCACTCAGACGAACGCTGAAGAGCTTCTAGGTTTCTCGTCGAGAGGTCGTTAGATAAAACACAGAAAACTTATCGTTTTCGCCGTCACTGGACCCTCTGTGACGCTTGGTCAAAATATGGAGGTGTATGTGCTCCGCTTGAATCGTAGAAGCTTTGCCTTCATGGGCATTGGTGCAGCAGCAGGATCCGCGCTCAAGATCAGCTCCGGACAAACGTCCCTATCACCTAGCGGTGACAATCTGAGTCACGCACTTCCTAGCTCTGATCCAGGCCCGAGCGCGTGCTCCAAGTTGCTCGAAGTTCCGGCTGCCGTCCGAAGAGATCACGCAGAGACTACTGCCCGGCTTTCAGTCGCAGTATGTCAAGACTTCAGGAGCGACGATTCGCACACTAACGAAGGGAGACGGGCCCCCGCTGCTGCTCCTGCATGGTCATCCCGAAACACACGTCACATGGCACAAGATTGCGCCTCGACTGGCCGAACATTACAGCGTCGTTCTAACAGATCTTCGAGGCTATGGGGATTCGAGCAAACCGCCGGGCGGTCTAGACCACGAGAACTATTCCTTTCGCGCAATGGCCAACGATCAGATCGAGACTATGCGGCAATTAGGACACCACCGTTTCCTGCTTGCCGGGCACGACCGGGGCGGGCGCGTGGCGCATAGGCTTTGCTTGGACCATCCTGAGGCGGTCGAGAAGGTTGCGTTGCTCGATATCGCGCCGACGCTTACGATGTACAACGACACTCACAAGGAATTTGCAACCAAGTACGTTTGGTGGTTCCTGCAGATTCAACCGGAGCCGATGCCAGAACACATCATCGGGCTCGACCCCGTCTACTACCTACGCGATCATCTTTTTGTTCAGGGTAAGACCCCGGGGGCTGTGACGCCGGAGGCGATGGCCGAGTACATTCGCTGTTACTGCACCACCAGCACCATCCACGCCGTGTGCGAAGACTACCGTGCCGCTGCTGGTATCGATCTTGATATGGACCGTGCGGATGACGCAGCAGGTCATAAAATTCAAGCCCCAGTGCATGCTTTGTGGGGCGCCATGGGCACCGTTGGCCATCTTTGGGACGTTGTTGATACCTGGCGCTCCAAAGCATCCGGCAGCGTGACAGGAAAAGCGCTACCCTGCGGACATCTGTTGCCTGAGGAGCGTCCAGATGAGGTGTTTGCAGAATTCATACGCTTTTTCAATGCTTGAGGTGCAGCTTCGGCGCTGGCTCGTATTAGTTTTTACTCTCGCCGTATCACTCATGCCCGGCATGTGTCAGACGCCGGAACCCAGCGGCGGCGCTAATCACAGCGTATGGCTGAGCTACTTCGGTGACCAGCCGTTCACGAACCATCTCTCACTCCACTTGGAGGGCTCATACCGAAGGACGCTCGGTCTTGCACAGTTTGAGCAAGTTATGGCACGACCGGGGCTGACGATCATGGAGAGCAAGCGATGGCAATCTCTGTTTGCCTACACTTATCTTTACTCCGAACCAACAGCCAATGGAACCTACGGTCTACCGCCAATCGTCGGCAAGCAGCCGGAGCATCGCGCGTTTGAACAGCAGATTTTCCAACATCGCTTGCTCGGGCAGGGAGAACATGCCATCACACTTCAACACCGCGCGCGCCTCGAGCAACGTTGGATCGGCACTGAGGTGGCCGGGGTCGGTCTGCAGGATTGGCGATTCAGTGAACGCGGGCGATACCGTATTACGGTACATGTTCCGTTCGGCGGCGGGAGCAATCCTCGCCATTACATTGCCGCGTTCAACGAGGTATACACAAGCTTCGGACCGCATAGTACGCCAACCCCCTTTTACTCCGACGTGACTTACGCCGCACATGGGTGGAAACTGAGCAGTCACTGGTCCTTAGAGGTCGGGTATCAATTCCGCTTTCAAGCCCAGCCCGGTGGAACCACGGGGACGAACGATCACTCGTTGCAGATCTATTTTCTTTCCACTGCACCTCTTCGTTCGATTAGGTCTCAGCACTGAGGGAAACCATTCCGCCGAGCTCGCTATGGTTTGCACGACCAGTGGCTCGATCCTATTCGCCTCACAGACCTAACCGCATCCGAGAAGAGCAACAATGCTGTCTGAGTTCTCTACCCAACCCGACAAATTACCTGCCTCCGCATCGTGCAGATCTGAAGCAACTAGCCGGCTGCCAACGTTACGTTCAATCTTCCCTCTCATCCTGATTGAATTCTTCTTTGCGGTCAGTGGCGGCTTTTTGGATGCTTACGCCTTCATTGCTCGCGGGCACGTTTTTGCAAATGCGCAGACCGGCAACGTCGTCTTCTTCGCAATGTACGCCGCGGAAGACAAATGGTCCGATGCATTCCGTCATGTGCCACCTGTCATGGCGTGCATCCTCGGCGTGAGTGCAGCCAAGCTCTTGGGCGCGCACTTCCGAAAGAGACCCTTCAGAGCGACTCTGCTCTGTCAAGGAATCGAGCTTTTTGCCCTGTCCGGAGTGGCGCTGTTCGCCTCGCAGTTGCCGAATGTCTGGGTCGTTCCTATTCTTTCCTTCGTGGCAGCACTGCAGTACGCCAGCTTTGATTCTCTGGGGCCGTGGACCTTTAACAGCGCTATGACGACTGGCAATCTCACTACCGCAACGACAGGCCTCGTCTTTTGGCTAATAGGAGTCGATGGCTCAAACAATCGCGGAAAGGCGGTCGTGTCGACTGTGGCCTGTTTGGCATTCCTGATCGGAGCATTGATGGGCAGCTTCGTCACCTCTCGCAATGCGGTACATGCACTGTTTGTTCCCGTTTCCTTGGTTCTGATAGGTCTCATCCTTACGTGGCGCAAGCGCAATGTTAATGCAGGAACGGACGAGCATTTTGCCGCAGATCACAGTCCACTTACTTGAAGCCACAGCCCGACAAACAGCTAGATGCCTCTAAGGGGAAGAGCGCTAAGTTTTACCGTGGAGCAAGTTGATGCCCACAACGAAAAAGTACGGCAGGAGAGCAGTGGATGCCTCTCTCCTGTTCCTGAACCTGGTTCTCTGTAGCCGGCTTGGTATTGTATCCAGCGCTTCGATGAGTGCATTGGCGATTATGCACTCGTCGAGATCACAACTGACGTGAACGGCGTTTGAACTAAGCCGCTGGCGCGGCGGATGCTGCAGTGGTGGCGGTCTGGGCAGCGGCTGGGTTTAGCGTTTGGGTCACAAGGAGGATTTCCTGTGACCCATCTTCGCCAGTTGATGCTTGATGAGCTTCAGCGTCGTAACTACTCTCCGAACACCGTGCGGTCTTACCTGCATGCGGTGGAGGAGTTCGCCAGGCACTTTCGCCGTTCGCCGGAACAGCTTGGGCCTGACCATATCCGCGAGTACCAGGTCCATTTGTTCCGGGACCGCAAGCTCTCGGCTCGCACCGTTGCAGGCCAGACGGCGGCGCTGCGCTTCCTGTTCGTCAAGACACTGCGCCGGGCTTACCTGCCCGATGCTATCCCGTTCCCCAAGCATTCCACGCGTCTGCCAACGGTGCTCAGCCAGGAAGAGGTTGCGCGGCTGATCGACGCAAGCGGCAACCTCATGCATCGTGCGATGGTGATGACGCTCTATGCGACCGGTGTGCGCCGGGCCGAGCTGTGCAGCCTCAAGGTCGCCGACATCGACAGTGAACGGATGATGCTGCACATCCACCAAGGCAAGGGTGGACGCGACCGCGATGTGCCATTAAGCCCGAAGCTGCTGGCCACCCTGCGCGAGTACTGGCGCTGGATGAAGCCGAAGACCTACCTATTTCCGGGCATGGAGAACAACTGGCGGGCCGACGTGCCCGTCACGACCAAGGTCGCCTGGATCGCGGTGACCGAAGCGGCCAAGGCGGCCGGCATCACCCGGCGAGTCTCGCCGCACACGCTCCGGCACAGCTACGCGACGCACCTGCTTGAAGCCGGCGCCGATCTCCGCACGATCCAAGTGCTGCTCGGACATGCCAAGCTGGCTCACACGACGATCTATCTGCATCTCTCGCGCCGTCACCTGCAAGCCGTTGCAAGTCCGCTGGAGTCGCTCACGGTCTCAACTTCAACCGAGGAGAAGCTTTCAAGGAGGCGTGCGAAGCGATGAGCCGGCCCACCCTTGAGGTGGCCGACATCCTCCGCGTAGCCGGCAGCAGCTTCGTCTCTCGATACGGATCGCATCTTGCCCCACAGCACCGCAAGGTGATGGACGCCATCGTCCGTTGCCGCACGGCGGCGCTCGGCGGACATCGCGACCGTTGCTCCGGCTGCGGACACCAGGCCACCTCGTACAACTCCTGCCGCAACCGGCACTGTCCCAAGTGCCAGTCGAACGCACGCGACCGATGGCTGGCCGCGCGTGCGGCCGAGCTGTTGCCCGTGCCCTACTTCCACATCGTCTTCACCGTACCGCATGAGTTATCCACGCTCATGCTGCAGAACAAGAAGCTGCTCTACGACCTGCTCTTTCCGTACCAGTGCCGCCACGCTGCTCGAAGTCGCTCGCGACCCGAAGCATCTCGGTGCCGACATCGGCCTGCTGAGCGTGCTTCATACCTGGGGACAGAACCTCCAGCACCATCCGCACGTCCACTGCGTCGTGCCTGGCGGCGGCCTCGCGCTCGACGGCTCCCGGTGGGTCGCGGCCTCGTCACGCTTCTTGCTCCCCGTCCGGGTTCTCAGCCGGGTCTTCCGCGGCAAGTTTACCGCCGAACTCAGGCAGCTGCTGCTTCAGGACAAGCTCCAGTTCCACGGCTCGCTCCAGGAACTCGCTCGACCAGAACGCTTCCAGCGGTTCCTCAGGCAGCTCTTCACCAAGGAGTGGGTCGTCTACGCCAAGCCGCCCTTCGGTGGTCCCGAACACGTCCTCCACTACCTTGCCCGCTACACCCACCGCGTCGCCATCTCGAACCATCGCCTCGTCAGCTTCAAGGATGACCGCGTCTGCTTCCGCTGGAAGGACTACGCAGCCGGCAGCAAGCAGAAGGTCATGACGGTCTCAGCCGACGAGTTCCTCCGACGCTTCCTCATCCACGTCCTGCCAAAAGGTCTGGTCCGCATCCGTCACTTCGGCCTCTTCGCCAACCGCAACCGGTCGGCCTCGCTGCTGCGCTGCCGCCTGCTGCTCAACGTCGCAGCTCCACCGCCACAGCCCGCGTCCACGGATCAGATCAAGTGCCCGCTCTGCTCTGAACCTATGCTTGTCGTTGAACGCTTCACCAGCTTCCAGCTGCTCTCTGCACCGTCGAGCACCACACCGACTTTACGCCTCGATAGCTCCTAAGCCATCATGACCAAACCCATCCTCAACCCGGTCGCTCGCAGCCGTGCTCACACACGCAACGCATCCTCGCGCCCGCCCGCCATGAAACAGCCCCAGAGTCGCCCTGCTTCAGGTACCGAACAGACCCTGTCTGCTGTCACGCCTCAAGCTCTCCTGCGTTCGAGGCCTTGCCAAGCCCTGCAAGAGACGCAGTCCGGGCTGGGATCGCCCATTCAAATCCCATAGCCGCTCACCGCATCCGCCACGCCACCGGCTTCCTTCAAACGACCCTATCAAAACTGCCCCGGCAAGCTGCCCAGCCACACCCAGCTTCGAGCATGGGGCAGCCCTGATAGGGTACTAACGTTTGTCGTTACCAATCCGCACGGTTTCCGCAAACCTGACTTTGCGGGGCGCAGGTGACCCTCTCGGTATGCGATCAGCTCTCTCGATGTTTGAGCACACCATTCCGAGCGATCAAAGTTAGATCGTGAGCGGTGCTGCGCCACACATTTCCGGCGCTCAGAGAGTTCGATAGCCACTGACAAAGCTTCGGTAGGCCATCAGCCACAAGAAGATCCTCGCAAGCTTTGCGCACCTCATTAGGTACCGCCCACACAGTGATAAGGCTCCTTCCACGCACTGACTCATGCGCATGGGATGGTTCGGGGACGAACATCGCGTCCAAAGTAGTCAGTCCCGCGCCCCGTCCAAAGAGGTAGCGCACGGAGTAGACCGCCTCGCCTACAGATGCCCGAATGATGGCGTCATCCAAGAGGGAACGCTTCAGCGGATAGCTAAAGGCCTTCGGGAGCTTGTCCTTGCTGAAACCGTACTTGAGTTCTTCGCTCACGGCTCGCTGAGAAGCTGTGATTGCGATGGTAAAGGAAACGCAATAATTGCTCTTTTCTGAAAACGGCGTTTTGACCAACTCCACCTGCCGGAACCCGCTTTGCTACATACCTGATCTTCAGGACGGGGACGACGCAGCTCAGAGCACGGGGACGTACGGCAGATTCGCCGAACGGTAGCAAGGTACAACTCGACCGAACGGTAGTATGTCCTGCGTCCCACGTGGATGCTTCCAGAGTGCGATCGCAGACTTCTCTTTGCTTTCCGTTTCTGAAAGCTCGATAAACTCGTCTAGTGCCTGATCGCAGTTTGTGTCTCGCAGTAAATGAAAGACCCTCGTTCCAGCTTTTCTCCATATCCAGTCAGCAGGCTTCCCACATGGAAGAGAAAAATCTACTCTGGCAAATGTCGCCTGATGGTGCTTGGGTTGGCGTACATGTATGAGCATCGACCAATACTCATTTCCATTGAGGCATGGGGTTAGAACTCCATGAACTGAATAGGCAACGATCCTCCCCGAAACGGTGCGCGCATGTGGAGGGCTGGCGTATGCCGATCCCGTGCCAACGCAGAGCGCATCGACAAAGAACAGAGCGAAAAGGATTAGAGCGGGTCGAGCCATGAGGCAGTCTACTCCGATTGCTGTTCCCGCAAAACGGCGTTTTCGGAAACTGGCAGAGATGAGTACCGATAAGTCGGCTTGTCGGAAGTAATTACAAAGGCAACTGTCCAAACTCTGCGGCCTGTTCAGCTTGAAGCATCAGTTCAGGCCCGTTGTTTCGAACGCTTCGCGGCACGCATCAGCATCCGGGTCATGCACGAACTGCTCCGACGACACGAAAGTCTGTTCCCGCAGCGCGTCGTCCCCTTCTACGAGGGCGGATCGGAAGAAGACAGCCCCCCGTAAACGTCCTCCAGACAGCTTTTTATGTTGTACATGCTGGGCATTAAATTGTTACTGTCCCTTAGCTTTGGACAAGAGAAAATCTCGCAGCGCTGGCGTCCCGGATGCTTCGTCGCTCATCACGATTCGCCACTCGTCTCCGTGCCGCGCGAAAGCCATGCCGTGCAACGCCATCATCTCGCAGATCAGATCGTAGATCGGCGCGAACACGTCAATCGACTTCCAGGCGAACTCGGAGAGCCAAAGCTCGTTCAGCACCCGTCCCAATCGGCCAATTACTGTCGCGACTGAAGCATTCTCGGACAGAAGCTGTCCGGCGGCCGTTCCTTCCTGTGGTTCATGCAGTTCCAATCCGTGAAGATGGCCAAATAGATAGCCGGCACAGATGAACGCGTCACCGAAGACTTGTTGGATTTCTCGGAACGTTTCTGTCGCTTCACCGCCGTCCCGGAAACTCTCGATCCACTTTCGGGATGCTGAGCGGCTTCCATCGAAGGCGAGGCAGAATGCCCTTTCGAAATCTGCCAGCGCTTCCGGACGGTACTCCGCCGAGGATCGACAGGCTGCATATTCACTCCAGACATCGAGCGCTTTGATGAAAGTTTGTCGAGACCGATCCCCGCATTCGAGCGTACGACCGTATACGTCGGGAAATGTCCGGTATAAATGCCCCTCATGTTCGACATGGGCAGCTTCATGAGCGATACATCCGCAGGCTAAAGCCTGCTCGTCAGCTTTGGAGGAAAGCGTCATTAAACCAACACCAGATCTGAGGACGATGTGAAACCGGAACTCGTCACCACGTCTGACTGCGACCGTGCGGGCAAGTTCCATCGTCTCGGGTTGGTCGCTCATCTCCAGTGGAACCGCTCCATCTGGCAAGCTCTGGAGTTCGCAAGCAGCCTTGCGGGCATCAAGAGCGACTGTGACTCCGTCCAAGGTGCGGAGATCCATGCCGGAAAGAGCGAGAGCGTGCAACGATTCATAGATCGACAAGACAACTGCTTGCTGAACTTCCTTTGAGTCATAGCAGGCGACCGAGACACGGCAATGTTTGGGTAGAAGTAAGGTTCCTTCTCGATTCTGATAGAAGTCCAGGACGTGGTCACCGGTCATTTCTAAACCTCATTGCCGTCCGCGTTAGAGCGTATCGGAAGAGGATGTTCCATCGCGTTGCGAAGAAGACTTTCCCGGTCCATTGCAGTTCAAGATAGCTTCTCTTTTCGCAATGGGAGGAGATCAACGATGATCCATCCAACTCGTTTAGGGAAAACGCTTGCGGTACGCCCCCGCAAACAGCCCTTAAACCCATGATCGGGGAGTTGGAAAACCGTCAAACCGAGCGGTTCCTGTGACCTTTAGCTTTGGGGGCCTGGACATTCGTCACAGGCTCCCCGACCGCAAAGGCATAGGGAAGCATCGTGCGCCATACGGCACACGTTCGGTTTGAAGGGGTTTCCACACCCCAGGACGGCGCGTCACCGTCCCGAATTCATGATCGAACATCCCTCCTTTCTTGGCAACCAGACGACAGAACCACGGGAACCCAAAGGCGCATTGAAGGGACGGATTGCCGTCCCACAGATTCTGCGTTTTCTACTTTCTGGAGGTGGCAACTGAATCATTAGGCAGAGCCTGCACTTGCCATGCATTTTTTCGTAAAGGGCGAAGAAGTGCATGGTATTCTGGTTTTCAGAGGAGAGACCATGGAAAGCGTCACGAACAGCCAGCAACTCGTGGTGTGGGCCGAGAAGGGCGCTCTCGCAGAGGCCAAAGACACATTCTCGCGATTTGATGCTTCCTTCCGAACGATTCCGTCTACGGCTTCGAGGAAGAACGTTCCAACCTCCAAGGTTTCGCTCTTCTATTTGCGAGACTCAGAGCCAAATGCGGAATTTGAATCTATTCTGAAGGCGTTCAAGGGCCACAAAACCTCGTTCGTAGTCCTCTATACGCCGCATCATTCTTCGGATTTTGCATTCCGCATGGGCAAGATTGTGGGGAAGCATTCGCTCGACAGCGCTGATTGGGCTTTCAACCTTCGCCATGTGGAACAACTTCTCCGTGCCCGAAATGTCGTCGCTCATCGCACTCACAAGACGGCGGAGCGATTCGATATCGTTGGTGCCCGCAAGCGGCTTGGTCTGACCCAGGAACAGATGGCAAATGCCTTGAACGTCACTACGAGGACGCTCCAGAATTGGGAGAGCGGTCTCGGGACAAGCCAGATGCCCAAGAAGACGCAAGACCTCCGGGAACTGCTCGGATTGATGGACGACTATGTCATCGCTCCCAAGGAGCGAGAGTGGTTGGATACCCCGTTGCCGGCAGTCCAAAATCAGCGTCCTACGGAGGTGATCTCAGGTGGCAAGTTGCGGGATCTGATCGTCGAGTTTCAAAGACTTAGGGAAGGGCAGCCCGTTTGATTTTCAACAGCGACGAACTCGACGCGATCGCGGCCTGGACTGCGACCGCCAAGCCTCTGAATGGCATTTACTATCGCAGCGTCGAGTACCGCTACATGGACCCGCATGAGGTGTTGAGCGGTAGAGGCGCGGCGCTCTACGGCGGCCGCTTCGCTTCAGTTGGAACCCGAGCTGTCTTTCTGGCGGAGTCCGATAGCGGCGCTTCCGGGGAGGTGCTCACGAGGAAACAGCGCCTCGGCGGCAACGCCCAGATCACTCTCGACAAGTACCCGCGCATCGTATTTGGCGTATCCGTTTCTCTGGATAGGGTGTTGGATTTCACCAAGAAGGGATTGCCCCCGAACTTGCTGGCCGTCGGGCAGAACTGCCTTGCACCAGACGACCTAACCCCATCGATGGAAATGGGTGATCTGTTGCGCGCACGATCCATCCAAGGGCTCGTCTTCCGAAGCGCAGTAGGCCGCAGCAAGAACCTGGTCGTCTATTTGGAGCATTGTCTTCCCAATGCGCTGCAGATTCACAATGCCTCAAAGCTGATGAGAAAGATGCGGCAGATTCTCAAGCCACGGCCTCGCGGATAGCATTGGCTGTGGCAACTTGCTTCCATTCTGGAACGGAATTGACACGGGGCTTTTCGGCAGCGTCTCTGGCAAGCGAAGCTCAATGCGGGTGTCCACGGGAGCGAAAGCGATGAACCCTGCGAATGTCCGCAGTAGCCCGAGAAGGTACGAAGAAGTGCAAAATAGTCGGGGTGTGAATCCCCTTTTAAGCGTAGGGTATTTGTGCGGGTATCGCTGTGGAAAACGCGCCGAACTTCTTTGTTTGCAATGTTTATGAATCCCTGGGGGGCAACCATTTAGTCAATCGGTGAGGCAAAGGTTTCAGGCCGCCGAGGGTGAGAGTGTGGGACTTCGTGGGATCCCGCGTGTCCTGGGATGGCTTCAAGCATTCCGAACTTTGAACCATCCGTGAGGTGGTTGTATTTTGCGGCCGTCTCCCAGATTGTCGTGGGACTTTAGCCAACCAACTGCGCGATGATCGGCAGAGGGTTGCAGCAGCGAAAGTTGAAGGCGCATTGCCTAAACTGGTTTGCTCCGTCCCCTCGTGGGCGGGTTCCGCCCGAGGTGCGCCAAGAGACGAAGAGAGCGGCGCGCCATCGAACCTGCCGGCCTCCTGCCGGGTCATCGCGCGCATCACCCCGGTCCGATTCGATTCGTGATCAAAACTGGCCCGCAGTCGCGACCTATACCTTTGTTTGTGAAGTTCCCGCCACACCGGCTTCGAAATGATGTCACCAGTCCCTTTCCACCTGCGCAACCCCTCAACACTGATAGGCACCACACGTCGCATGGATAACAGGTTTCTTGCACTTAGAAGTCTACGCCTGAGTCGTCAACAATTGTTTTTTGTTCGCTTACCAGACAAGGTGCTTTAGCCGATAGGCAGACCAGCTAGTTTAGCGTAAGTTACCGGGTTGGCGTATTCATACCCTTCTGCAATCTTGCCATCTCGAATCACGAACTTGAAGATGTAGACGTTCTTGTAGGCGGTTCCGTCCTGAGCGATGTAGTCACCCCTTGACTCCACGAAGACGTTGCTGCCATCCGTGGTGACGAAATATTTGGGCTCGAGCATCTTTATCTGTTTGAAACGCTCCAAAACCTGACCCTGATACTTAGTAACGGCTTCTTTGCCTTCATAAGTAAACCAATTTTCCTGTTTCCCGGACGCAGGCAAAGGAAAAAGGTACACCGCGTCCTCGCTAAAGAGCGCCATAGTTGCGTTCAGATCATGACGTTCTTTGGCGGCAAAAAAGTCTTTCACCAGGCTAAGCGACGCGTGTGAGGTCTCCTGCTCTTCGTGGCTCATGTGCATTCTCCTTTTAGCTTCATGTTTGCTTCCCATCACGCCCCTTGTGCTCGCGATAAACGGCACCTCGAGCCGCACTGGCGCGATACTAGGGGCTTACCCAAACGTTCGTTTACAATCACATCAGAATTAATGGTGCCATAACAGAATCAGTTGCGAAAGATGGCCGTCAGAGCAGCGCGAGCTAGGGGAGTCATCGTCAATAACTTAGCTTTAGTGCGGCTCGATGGCATCATCGGTCGAGATAAACCTTTGGCTCGACCGACATGCCGGGGCGCAATTTATCGAAGTCTCTCTGATTCTGATCGATACTTATCCTTACCGGGAGCCGCTGCACGATCTTGACGTAGTTTCCCGTGGCATTTTCGGGCGGGAACAAGCTTGCTCTATCTCCCGTAGCTGCCGGCATAAGCTCCACCCGACCATCGAACGCCTCACCGAGTGAATCTACTTTGATCTTCACCGGTTGTCCTATGCGCATCTTCCGCAGTTGCGTCTCCTTGAAGTTGGCGGTCACCCAAACACTCTCGTTTTGGACGAGCACCATGAGCTGCTGCCCGGTCGAGATCCTTCCGCCGACCTCCGCACTGCGCTCGGTTGCGATTCCATCCACGGGAGCGACGATATGGCAGTAGCTCAGGTTTAGCAGAGCGCTGTCCAGTTGCGCTTTAGAAGAATCGACATTGGCTACGCGAGACTTGACGGTTGCTTGCTGGATCGCAATCTGGCGTGGTGCATTCGCTCTATCCTGGGCGACCCTCGCCTGTTGTTGCAGCAATTGTGCTTTTCGTTCGTCAACGACTTTCGCCGAAGAAGCAGCCGCGGACTGGGCGGCTTGCACATTAGCGTCGCCTGAACCTGCATTGGCGACGTACTGATCGAAATCCGACTTGGCGATCTCTTCCTTGCTCACCAATTCCTTGTAGCGCGATAAGTCTGCCTGGCTCTTGCGATTGTTCGCCTCGGCCACGCGGAGTTTGGCAACATTGCTGTCGTAGTCGCGCTCGGCACTGGCTAATGCAGCCTGCGCGTCGAGAACCTGCTGGGTATCTACGTCAATCGTGCTTTGATTAGATGTAATGGTGATAGGCACGTTCGGATTTTGCGCCGCGGCTTGCGCCACTGCTTGTTCATAGTTGGCGCGTGCCTGCTCAGCTGAGACCCTGTAATCCTTCGTGTCCAGATCAACCAAAGGTTGGCCAGCCTTCACAGGTTGATCGTTCTCCACATAGACACCTACGATCGTTCCCGCCACGCGAGAGGCGATGGCATTGAAATGGCCATCGATCTGCGCGTCGTCGGTATCTTCGTACGTGAGCGAGTGGAGGTACCAGAGCAAGCCGCCTGCCAACAGAATGACCCCAATGACAACCGCCATGATGATCCGCTGCCGCTTCTTCGCCGGATCCATTGGCTGCTTCTCTTGCTGATCACCGGCATCTTCTTTGTGATCGTCTTCAGCCCGGCCATCCTGCTTTTGGCCAGCCTTGGTCTCATCCTCCGTGGCTGTCTTCTCGTTGTTTGCCTGGCTACTGCCGCCGTTGGGCTTCGCCTGCTGCGATCGATCTTGATCGTCGCCTGACTGTTGCAGCGTGTCGTCTTGAGTCTGGGTTGGCATGGTTTCAATGTCCTTTAAGCATGTTGGGAATAAATTGCTCGGCTTGTCCCGTGGCTCGGGCCAGGTTGACTCGTGCAAGGTTCAGAGTGAAGAGACTGTTGACGTAATCACGCTCGGCCGAGGCGACGGTCTCTTCCGATTGCACAACTTCAACCGAATCGGTTACGCCAGCGCTAAAGCGATCGGCTGACTGCGTGAGAGTTTCCGCTGCCACTCTCCGATTCTCTGTAGCTGTGGCAATTTGCTGCGTGGCCACTTGCAGGTCCACGTATGCGTTTCTTACATCCAGTTCAACGACACCCTTCTGGTCGGCGTATTCCGCCTGCCTCTGGCTGAGCGCGGCATTGGCCTGTTCAATATCCGCCCTGGTGCGGCCGCTGTTGAAGATGGGGATCCGGACCGAAGCGGCAGCCTGGAAGACCGAAGCGCCCTTGTTGGGGTTTACTCCCTCGACTCCGTAGTTGCCGGTGACATCAAAGGACGGCAGGTATTCGGCCTTTGAAGCCTGTTGTGCCTCCTGCGCGGCGTCCAGTTGCAATCGCGCCGCTTGCAGATCGTAGCGGTCCTTGAGGGCCAGAGCGACCGCTTGCTCGACCGGGATTACGGATGGGATATGTGCGGGCAACTCTTCGGTTAAGGTGAGTGCCTGGTTGACTGGGAGCCCGATGAGCCTGGTCAATCTCATGGTTTGTTTCACCAGATCGGCCTGCAGTGAGACCAACCTCTGCTCCTCTGTGTGATACTCCACAAAGTCCCGGTTGCGGTCGATCACCGGTCTCGTGCCGGCGTGGTATTCGTCGTCCGCTTGTTTGTAAGTCGCGGCCGACTGCTTCACCTGAGCTTTCTCCGATACCACATTCGCCTTGGCGGCAAGCACCTGAAGGTAGCTGCCGGCGACCGCCAGAACGATGAGTTCGCGCGCATCGTTGGCATTCATTTTCCCGGCTTTCTCCGAAGCCGACGACTGGCGCAGATTGTGCAGGGACGTGAGGCTGAGGCTTTCGTCGAAGTTTCCCAGCGCGCCATAATAATGGAAGGGCCCAATGGTGGTAGGAACTGGCTGCGGCCCGAAAACGCCAGTGGTAATGCCCAGGGTTTGGAGGTCCAGTTTGGTTCCAGTCTCGGATAGAGTGGCGTAGATATTAGGAAGCAGCTCACCGAGTGCCGCGAGCCGTTCTCCGCGCAGCTGTCTGAGTGAAGAGTTCGCGCTGATCGTTCCGAGATTGAAGCGCAGGCCGCGCTGAATCGCGTCTCCGATCGTCAAGGTGATGGTTCCCTGTGGTGTATTCGGATCGGGAATGCTGCCCTGGTAGGCGCCGGACACCTGGATGTCGGTGTCTACGGTGTCCACGCTGGAGCTGGCGGCGCCATTCGTAGACTGCTGCACCTGAACGTTGCTGCCGCCTGGAGTCCTGCCGGAAGGCGTGATCTGCTGCGCTTTGGGCCCGGACGATGACGATGATGTACTAGGTTGCTGCGCTAAGCTGCTCGCGCAAAGCACTGTCAGAGCGATGAACACTACTAAGGAATTGAGATGGTGACCTAAAGCACAGCGCACTCTCAGACGTTTATTGATCCGTAAGCTCATCATGCCATTCCCTCCCCGGCCGGAGCACCTTCTCCGGGCTTGTTTTTGCTCAATAACAAAGCGCAAAGGAACATCATCACCGCCATCCAGCACAGCACGCGATAGACATCCTCGTATCCCATTACCGTAGCTTGACGATTGAGCTGGTTGTAAATCTGGCTTCGTGCCATCGTCGTTCCCCGACCGCTGCTTACTCCGTTGAACAATTCGCTAAGGGCGTTGAGCCGGTTGGTGAAGGTAAGGTTTCCAGGGTTCATGAAAGAGCCCAGGCGCGACTGATGAAACAGCGAACGGTTCTGCTGCAGGGCTGAAGTGAGTGAGATGAAGATGCTCCCTCCAACATTCCTCGCGAAGTTGATGATTCCCGAGACCTGATTGCTGGCTTCCTTCGGCATGCCCACATAAGCCGCGGTGGTGACGGCAACAAAGCAGAATGGGAACGGGGCCATCTGTAACACGCGCACCCAGGCTGCGAAACCGAAGCTCATCTGCAAGGTGATGTGAGTGGAGGTGTAAAAGAAGGCCGCAGCGAACAAGGCGAATCCGCCGGCGGCAAGGTTCCGTGCAGGATACTTGCCGGTTGCGACTCCTCCTATAGGCATCAGGATGATCAGGATAAGTCCCCCAAAGGTCAGTGCCTCTCCAGCCACCGTTGCCGTGTAGCCAAGAACCTGCTGGGTGTATTGGGGCAACAACACGGTGCCAGCATTGAGAATGCCGCCCAGCAGTAACATCAGCACGGCACAAATCGCAAAGTTCTTGAACTTGAAAAGCTTTATGGCGATGATGGGATCTTTGGCCTCCCACTCTCGCCAGATAAGACCGATCATGCCAACGACAAACAAGGTGGCAAAGGTGCGAATGAAATTAGAGCTCAACCAATCATTTTCTTCACCTTTATCTAGCATGATCTGCATACCGCCCATGGCGACGGTCAGGAAACCAAGACCGGTATAGTCGAGCGTCTTCAAGTTGTTGAGAGAGGCTTTGATCCAGGGTGGATCCTCGACATAACGAGTGACCAGGAAGGTGGCAAGGATCCCGACTGGGATATTGATATAGAAGATCCACCGCCACGAGTAGTTATCCGTAATCCATCCCCCGACGGTAGGCCCGATGGAAGGAGCCAATACGGCTACCAGACCGTACAAAGCAAACGCTTGCCCACGTTTACTCTCATCGAAGGAATCAGCCATGATTGCCTGCGCCATGGGCTGCAAACCACCACCACCCGCACCCTGGATGACGCGGGCAAAAAGCAGGATAGGAAGCGAGGCGGCGACGCCGCACAGGAAGCTTGCAGCTGTAAAGATGGCGATGCATAGAAGGAAGAACTTCTTGCGGCCGATCACACTCGATGCCCACGCTCCCAGAGGAAGTACGATGGCGTTAGTTACCAGATAGCTGGTAAGAACCCATGTTCCATCGTCGTTGCTGACAGCTAAACTGCCCGCGATGTGGGGTAACGCGACGTTCGCGATCGAGGTATCCAGGACCTCCATGAACGCTGCAAGCGCCACCGTCCCGGCGATAAGCCACGGATTAAACTTGGGCTTCCAATTCTGGTCAGTGTTTTGCGTAGTCATATCTGTCGCTCTTCAAGTCCGGTGAATTGTTATCGACGACCTTGGCCGGCGCCTAATGCGCCGTCGCAAAGACTCATGCAAAGGAAAGGCCAAAGAAGTCTCGACGGCGAAGGGTCCGGACGTTTTGACTTTCTTGACAGCAGGCGGAACGCCGCATCTAGGGCACGGGCCCTTACTTCGATTGACGAGCCCAGATCCGACCGCCCTCTGCTTCTTGCAGCAGAAGCTGGCTAGAAGTCGAAGCAAGTTCCATAGTTCAACGACTCGACGTTCCCCGCTACCCCTTAACTCGACAGGGAACTTAGCCAGCGGGTGTCGCCCGCCCCTTCGCTGCGGCCGCTGAGGTTCTTAGCGGACCGCGGCGGGTGGCGGCTCTCTGAACAGTTGCAGGAAGTTCATGGCTTGCCTGCAACCGCATCAGCAATCCATCTGTAAAGAATGTCCTCAGCTCCTGGGTTGCCCATGTGGCCCCGGTTGGCCCTGATGACAAGATCTTTCCTGTCGCCCAGGAGCCCGACCATCAAGCTATCTTCGATAGGGAAGATGGAATCTTCCATGCCGTTGATGACGAGTAACTTGCAACTCGGGTGATCCAATACACCCGAAGCGAGGAGACTGAACTTACGGCCATCGTCTGCGTAGGCTTCGACTGCATCGGCGCCGCGGTAGCCGAACTTGTACGCCAGGGCCTCAACCAGTGCGAACGGGTATTCCATCTGATCCTGAGCGCGTATCCAAGCGGCATCGAACATGTGGTGGCAGCCTCCGCCCTGAGCCACTGCCGCGAAGAGACGATCGGCGTGAGTGTGCGCCACCCGCATCGCATAGTAGCCGCCCGTACTGATGCCCCGAGCTATGATCTTTGTCAGGTCGAAGCCGAATTCAGTGCTCTTGGCCGTGATCCACTCGAAGACACTGCTCATCAGCCTGTCGGCAGAAGCGGGGTCGTTGGGAGCTGCCGGACAGTCGCCGGTTCCTGGAATTTCGAAGCTGAGGGTCGCGAAACCACCCTCAACGTGCGCCTGAGTGCGTGGAGTGTGATCGGTTCTATAAGCATCCAGCCCGCAGATGAAGAGAAGGACCGGCCAGCCACCTTTTGGCTTCTCGCCTTGTGGCATACGCAGGTAGGCTTGAATAGGTACTTTGCGGTCGCCGGCAGCTTCGTTGGCTGCGGAAAATGGTATCTCCACGGGAACACTTGGTGGGCTTAGATATTGACCAGCTTTGGCGTACGCCGCCTTGCCTTGTTCCCATGCTTTCTGGCTGAATATTGAGCGGTTAACGGGAAATCGCCCGATGCGGTACACGGCCGCGGCTCGGAGATAGAACTCTCGCGCCTGGCCGTTGTTGCCCTGCACTTCGGCCTGGTCAGCGAGCTTTGTGAGTCCCTCTGCAACAGGAAAGAATGGTTTAGCGTAGTCATCCGGGCGGTACAGAACTTCGGGATTGTCGTTCGAGACATCAGTAAGTTCCTTGAAGATAGGGTCGAAGTCCTGGACCTGACCGTCCGTGAAGGGATAGATGCCGTGCGCGCAGGGCATACGCCATTTCTGGTCCCAAAGTGTGGAGACCGACTCGTGGTAGGAGAAGTAGGGGAAGCCGTCTCGAAGTGTCTTCGCGGTGGATTGCACATGATACGGCGGTGCAACTATGGGTGATCTCGATGTCATACGCTAACTCCTTGTTTCCATAATTTGGATGAAGTGAATCGTAAAGTTACTAGTTGATCGCGCCAGCGTCTTCAATCTGACCTGGATTCGTACCGGAAGGGAGATCGCTCATGGAACATGGTGAGCTTTTCTGGTCTGCGGGAATGACAACGAAGCACAGGGTTGGTCATGGCTGTCTGGGTCGGGGAAAGATTGTTCGTCTGCACGCGGCCTCATTTCCTGTGCTAAGAGTTGAGAGTTTTTCTTGAGGTGAAGCAAGGCACAATAAACTCCTGTGCCAAGTTACTGAGGGCGCGTTCTCCGGTGCGAGCACGAAGCTGCGAACGAATCTTCCCGAGCCGCGGTTGGAGGCAGGGAGGTAGGTGGCCTGAAGCGCATTTGAGGCCAGATCGCCTCCTAGACTTGAGAAGTTGATCTCACTGCGTCTGTCGTCGCCTCTCGTGATGAACGGCGACAGAAGCGTGTGCGCAATCCTCGAGCGCTTCGTTCCCGTGCCCTGATAGAAGTAGCGTGGATCTTGATGCAGAACAGAAGGAAGAATCGCGCCACCGATGAGGATATCGCTGAAGCCCGTAGCCGCCGTAGCGCCGAAGCGCTGTCCGTATCCGCGAGCGCCTAACTGGTAGTTGGGTGTGTGTGCCGATTGTTCCATGCCACCCACAGATGCCATTCCTGCTACCGTGACCGGATCGGTCGCCACTTTGGTCGCCAGCTGGATCTTCATCCTTACAGTGAGGGGAGCTGCCTCGTCGCCCTCGTAATTCACCTTAAAGTTGGGAATGAAGCCCAAAATACGCTGTTGCTCTTCAAACTTGAGCTGTGCAGACTCGATGTCTGCTGTTGAGGCAGAAACGGACACGGTCGCTTCGCTCTTGATCCGCAAATGAGTATCCGCCAAACATAGGCGTTGTGCGGGCGCCAAAACAATCGGCTGCGAAGTCCAGGCTGCGAAGCCAGGTGCGTATACGTGGAGCAGGTAGGATACATCCGGTTGAAGGCCTGTAACTTCAAAGCTTCCGTTCTGATCAACCATCACAGTCCGGCGATCGTGACCTGCCGATTCAATCGCAACCGTAGACCCTGGGATGAGAGCGTCGTTAGAGTCCAGGACAATTCCAGTAATAACTCCTTCATCGGCAAGGCCGATGGTTGTGCTGGAGTGCCCACTTTCACCGCTGGGTACGGGTTCGACACCTGACGTTTGACCGTCGGCAGAGAGCAGATTCACTCGCGGTCCGGACTTCAGGCCTGAGACGTTCTGCGCAGAGCTGCTGATCGTGGTAAGAAGCGATGATGAGAACACAAGAACCACAGACCAACGACGGATTGCGCGTTCGGACTGTAGTCTCGATTGATTAGGCATAGTGTCACCGCTGGGCTCCGAGCGTGTCCATTCGTCACTCCGGAGAGTTGATTCGATCGAGGATGTGTGCTCTCACGCTTCGAAAAGAGTGGGCTTCTCGCTTCATCCAGAAGGTGCTGAAGCTGCTATTGCAACAGTCGAGCAATTGAGTGGCGACTACTCTTTTCAGCCGCTGAGGCTCATCGCCGCAGGCGCGAATATCTCCCGGGCAAAATGTTCTATGTATCGCGGGGGGCGGTGGTTGAGGAGCTCGACGGAGTTGGTCACGAAGTCGCCAAAGCCTTTCGCATATGCTTTCGAATAAGCGACGACTTCTTGCGTGGTCCAATCATCCTGATCGCAGCAGCCAAGCGCATCGCCCATTGCTTCCGGAGTAACGGCGACATATTCCACCTTGCGCCCTAAAGCGCTGCCGATTACGGCGGCCACGGTGCTTAGCGTGATGCTCTTCGGACCAGAAAGCTCGAAGACGGATCCATCGAATGCGTCGCTGAGTGCCGCTGCTGCCATCGAGTCGCCAACATCCCTTGCGTCGATCAGACCGATCCGTGCATCTCCTACACCGGCGTAGAACCTCCCTTGACTCACAATTGTTCTGAGGCTGTTGAGCAGATTCTGCATCAGGTAATTCGGCCTAAGAAAGACGAAGTTCATTCCAGATTCACGGATCAGGCGCTCAACTACTCCGTGCTGTCGGGTGCTTTCGGTCGGGCCGTTCTCCGAGGCCTTGATCGCGGATAGCCGTACGACCTTGCGCACGCCCGCTTGCTTCGAGAGGCTAACGATTCTGGCGCACTGCTCGCCGGCGCGTTCAGTCGCAGGAGTGATGAGCGCAAGCGTGCTCACCCCGTCTAGCGCGCGTCTGACTACGTCGCGATGATCGAGATCGCCTTCGATCACTTCTCCCCCAGCGTCAGCTACCCATTTGGCTTTCCTCAGATCCGGAATCATCGCTCGTACCCTTAAGTCCCTCTTAGCCAATAGGTGTCGCAGCGCCTGGCTTGCGATGTTGCCGATACCACCGGTCACAAGAACATCGATCTGGTTCATCTCTCTTCTCCAGGAGCTACAAACGTGCAAAGGAGATCACATCCACTTGAGTCGCTGCCCTGGCCGGATTGCATGCGACCAATCCGTAGCCCCTCAAATTCCTTCTTAGTATGGCTGAGAGTCAGCCTTGCTACATCGGGCAGGAGTTGACTTTTGACATGAGCTTAGCCGGGGGTAAGCGTCGCTTGTCGATAGAGTAAAAAGTCAACTTTTGGGGGATACGGCCGGGCAGTCACACTGTGGCCAGCCCTTACCATCTTGTACTTGCTGCAGCTTTGGGACTCGCTACTTCATCCCATAGATGAGCAGGAGGATCAGAGATGCCTGTACCGGCGTTACGGTTAGGGCAGGGCGTCCTGACCAAAGAAACTCGCAGCATGCCATAACGACAAGATTAGAGACGTAGTTCTTGCGCTAGCGCGGCATATTCGGGAACCTGCCTGAACCTATTCGGAAAACCGCAGAACGTAGGGCCGCGTCGTAGCGACTAGCAACTTCCTGGAGGTGCTATGGACGATCGAGACACAACGCTGGGCACCAAGCCGTCAGGATTGAATCCAGCGTCTGGCGTGGACGTTGCTGCACTGAAGAATGAGATTGAGCGCCTTCGTGACGAGAACGACTGGCTGAAGACGCAGACCGAGACGGCACTCAGGTCATCACTGCAAGAGAACTTCGAACTGACGCGCGCTCTCGAGGCCCTGAAATGGACCACGGACCGCCTGGCGCGAGAGTCGGACATCGAGAAATACCTGAACAACATCTTGCTCGAAGCATGCGACAAGGTTGGGGCCGCCTCAGGTTTGATGGGGCTCTATGAGCCCGATCATAGAGCATTCCGAAACATTGCAGTCGTCGAAGATGGCCAGCTGCTCAATCCATTCTCCGATAGAGAAGTAAGTGATCGTCAGCTTTTCTTCGCTGAACTCATCAAGCATGGTAGATCACGCATGTTTACGGTAAGTCAGAATTGGCATCTGTTACCCGGAAGCGTATCTGAATACAACGCGAGGCGCGGACATACATCATGGTTGGCTATACCGTTGATGGTAGGGCCAGAACCGCTTGGGCTTGTCGGCATCGCGAAGCGCGGATCTGATCGATTCACCGACGAGCAAGTTGAGTTCTTCGAAGCGTTCGCAAAGCAGTTGGCTTTGGCGATGCAGCTGAACCGCCTGAAAGAAGAAGCAAAGCGGGCGGCTGTTACCCGGGAGCGCGAGTTGGCGGCCCAGGAGAGAGCGGCAGAAACGAACCGGGCGAACGCAGCAATCCTGCAAGTTTTTGAGGCTCTCGCGGCAGATGCGGGTCTGGAACGAGTTCTGGAGCGGATACTGAAGGCGATTGCTGGGATTCTTGAATCCCCGTATGCGACCTTATGGATCATCGACTCGAGAGGTGAGTTTGTTCGTCTCCGAGTCGTCTATGATCATGGTTCGTTATTTTCCGGTGCAGAGTCTGCTCACCCAAACGCTCGAGTGCCAGTATCGTGTGATGATCCGCATTTCGTCACAGCAATGGAACAACTCCGACACGGTCCGATGCTGATCGACGCCGCGGACGAGATGACACTCACGCCGGAGCAGCGGCTAAGCTTTAACGGAGAAGTACTTCGGCTACTGCGGATTGGAATGCGAGTAGGCGATCAGATGCTGGGAGAGGTGACCGTCCACTTAGCCGGAGACGAAGTACCTTCCCCCCAGCGTGTGGGCGTCTCGCGCGGGCTGACGCAGCAGGCTGCTCTTGCTTTGTTCATGGATAGGCTGGCGGAGGCCGGACGCCATGCCGCCGTCGCTGAGGAGCGTAACCGGATGGCGCACGAGATCCATGACTCCCTGGCGCAATGTTTTACCGGGATTTTCATGCAGCTCCAGGCGGCAGGCGAATTCGCACTTAGCCGGCCTGAGGTCACTCGTGCCTGTGTGGCACGGGCGGAGTCGCTCGCGCGCGATGGGCTGCGAGAGGCTCGCCGTTCGGTGATGGCGCTTCGACCCGATGCAGCGGAATACAGCGACCTAGCTTCTGCGCTTCGTCGTCTGCTACTGCAAGCAACCGCCGCCACCGCTACCAGGGCTGAAGTAGTGATCCAGGGTGAAGAGTACGCGGTGCCCCCGGAGTGCGGCTTTAACCTGTTGCGGATAGCACAGGAAGCGCTCGGCAACTCCCAGCGATACGCGTCCGCGCAACGCATCCAAATTAGAGTGGAATACAGCCCGCACGGTGTTTACCTTTCCGTTGCAGATGATGGTCACGGGTTTGACCTTACATCGATTGCATCGACCACTGGCTACGGGCTGGTTGGAATGCGCCAGCGCGCCGAACGGCTGGGCGGAGAGTTCGAGATCACTAGCGCTCCAGGAAAAGGTACTGAGATTCACGTCTGGGCGCCAGAACCGCCCGCCACAGATAGGAGACAAACGTGAACGACGCGGTCGCGATACGCATTTTGGTCTGCGATGATCACCCCATCACACGGGAAGGATTGGCACTGATTCTCGATAACCAGCCGGACATGTCGGTCGTGGCACAAGCTGGAAATGGCAGGGAAGCCGTCGCTCTATTTCGCAAACATCGGCCTGACATAACAATCCTGGACGTACAGATGCCTATCATGAGTGGAGCAGAGGCTACAGAAGCTTTGCTGCGTGAATTTCCTAACTCACGCATTATCCTGTTCACGACGTTTGACGGCGACGAAGATATCCATCGAGGCATGCACGCTGGCGCACGAGCCTACCTGCTGAAAGACGCTCCCCGCAGCGAGGTCCTGAACGCCATCCGAACTGTTCATTCCGGAAAGCGTTACATGTCTCCGCAGGCTGGAGCGCTTCTTGCCGACCGCATTGCCGCTCCCAATCTCACCGATAGAGAGGTCGAAATCCTTCGCCTGGTGGCTCATGGAAAAGCTAACAAAGAAATCGCTGCGGATCTAGGCATCAGTGAAGGCACAGTGAAGAGCCACGTCAGCAGCATCACCTCGAAGCTTGGCGTCAGCGGACGAACCGAAGCGGCCTTGGACGCCGTCCGTCGCGGGTTCCTGCGGTAAGTCTCCCCTAAGGGCCACATTGCGGGGAACGTTCAGTGTAGGAGTCCAGGACTCGCAGCGGCAAACGAGCCTAATTGTCATGCCGCTGTGTGCATCCAGGCGATTCAAACAGGATCGAGTCATGTCCGGGATACACAGAAAACATGTCGTCGTTCTCACTAAGCCGCATGCACTGAGTTCTTGGCTCAGCGTCCGCACAGCGCGACCATGGCACGGCTTGCCGCTCTTACGGGACCATTTTTACCACGGAGCGACTCTAAACTACATCGGGCATAAACAACGACTCTCCGAGAGGGTGTTCACTTGTTGGAGATGCCGAAGCGTCCGAGCGACAGAGTGGATAGAAATTACCGACCAGTCACCTCCGCGTTCGGGGGCGTCTGCGTGCATTGGAAGCTTTGAGCCATCCGCGGGTCCCCAACGCCGCGATACTCAGGCCAACTCGGAAACGCGCACAGGGGAAGAGTGCGGCCGTGTCCCGATCGACGCTTGTCCTCTACCGAAAGACCTGTTGGAAGGTTTCCCGTGTCGACCCACTCGTCCAGGATAGAGAGCGCGTCGAAACCTGCAGTGAACGCTCCACTCCCGTGTCCAAAGCCGGGTATCAAGTAGAGACGCAGGAAATGATCGGCGGCAGCCTGGCCCATTGCGGCCTGTATCCGCTCGTAGTACATTACCGTGGCTTTCGTAGGAATGAGAGGGTCTGCCGTCCCATGAACGAGCAGAAGCTTGCCCCCGTGCGTGGCGTAGGGGGTGAGGTCTGCTTCGGTCGCATCGTACTCCTTGGAGTTCTTGAGGAGCTCCGGCCCAAACGGTGCGCCCGTCGCCGGGTCCACGGAAAGAGCATCCGCGGACAGGCTGTGAGCGAAGAAGGAACGAATGACTCGACTACCGATCGTGAACTGCGTCGCGTTGAACAGGATCTTCGGGTTACTTTCTGGGTGATGAAGGATCCCCAGCGTGCCGGTAAGGTTTACGCCCGAGTAGACATTGAAGCCTGGGATCGTTTGTACGCCCTGCTGCAATGGCTTGGATGTTCGCTGCTCGGCCGCAAACGTTTGCACTGTCACCAGTTGTTGGGGTGTAAGGCAGCCCTTGCGCTTATTCGCGCTGCACAGCAGTTGCATGGGATCGAAGTGGCACGCGTCCACATTCGATACCAACCCGTCTTCGACACCGTCGAGTTTGTCGCAGCTTTGCAGCACAGACCGGGCCAGCAGTTTAGTGGAACTACGGGGCAAGAAGCCTCCCTTGGCATACAGGGCCTCCGAGTCTCGTAGGAATTGCATGACAAGTTCACCTCCGTCCCATGAAGGATAGCCGCTCAAAACTCCGTCATAGTCCCTCGGCCAGCGTTGAACCACCATCAGCGCCTCGTGGCCGCCGCTGGAACTGCCTAGAAAGAAGCTTCGTTTGGGCAAGGTCCCATAATGCTTTAGCGCAATACTCACCACGGCGTCATGTGTCTTTTTTAGCGAGTCATGGAGAAAATTCTTGCGCTCCTCCTCATTGCTTCCGAATGAGCTATTTAGCAGGTTGATAACGTCCGGCAGAAGAATATGGTGCTTATGATGTCCGGAGTCGCTCCCGTACGTGAGATAGCCGCGTTGTAGAGGTGTGGAAACTCCCTTAGGCCCCATAGTTGGCTGCTTCAATCCGTCACTGTACGTGAGCGAACCGTCGAAAATGGCACCGCCGTATTGAACCACCTTTTCATTCCAGTTTGTCGGCAAGTTTGCTTCAAAGCGGATCTCCTGCGCCGCTGGGTCGACCGGCTGGATCGCACCAAGCACTTTGCAGTACTCCGTTGAACCACTTCGGATCAGCTTTGTGTGAAGAATCCGTGCACCGTCCGTTGGCAAACCGATCGCAGCCGGTGCAACTCTGAAGGAGCGGAGCGCTTTGCAGATCTCTTCATTGGACCGACCGATGCGCGAAGAAGATTCTTGAGCTGCTCCCAGGTATCCCGTGGAAAAGAATGTCAATAGAAAACACGAACTCGCCAGCGCAAACCCTGTTCTTCCTATCTTTCGCCAAGCCTGCTCAATACACATACGAAGTGACTTACCTCTCATCCCGACTCGATCCGTGCTGTTGTAGATGGCTCGCGGAGTTAAACGTCCCGCGGTCAAGGCCGCGCCAGGAGCTGCAATGATGGGACCTTTGACGTTCGGAATGCGAAGGAGCGGGAGTAAGTCCGATCTCTCCTCGGCGCGGCGTGACATTCCAGAAGCCGATGCGTATCGGCTCTGCTGAAGGTAGAAGCGCCGCGACAGCAACGTTCTCAATGCGAAGAAATGGGAAATCATTATGTTACAGATATCCTCGACCGCCCTTTGGATTCTGCCCTTAGCGACGCAAATCCATAATACGCACGGGATAGATCTGTAACTCAACGGACCACCGTCGCTAATAAGATTGCGTACAAAAGGCGACAAACGGGCGTTAAAACCCAAGCAGGAGGTTGCCGGCGCGGTAGAGTTCAACAGCGGGGAGCCCATTTAAGCTGCTCAAATTCCAGTGCCTTCTCGAGTCAGCATCCAGCGAGGGTGCGTTATGACCGTATCCTCAGGCGGCACTCAAATCAGGCTCCGGGCGCTGCGCGCTACGCAAACCTGCCTTTTGTGAGTAGCACGGAGCAGCGCTTCCCAGAAACGAAAAGAAGCGGTATTATCTTTCCACGGCACGCGTAGAGCGACCGTGTTCGTAGGGGCCGTCAGCATTAAGGCGCTGTGGCCGTTTCTCTCACCTTGGCTCGACCTCGAATTGCTTCACGGGGGAAGGCTCAATCGGCAAGAGATCGTGGACGCGCAATATCGGTGAGCTCTCAGCTCGCAAGTCGACGAGTAAGGTAGACGAAAAACAATGTTTGGGGTCGCGCACGAAGCTTCGAGTAGGCCTCCAGACCCTCTATTGGCATAGCAACCCAGCGCACGACATCGCTTCCACGCCAACTCCGTCCCGCCCACCCGCTGGACGGCCCCGCCGTTTCAGGAGGGCTCCCCGATGCTTCAAGATTCGCCTGCGAGCGAAGCTCAGCCGTTTCGTCTCGACGTTCCGCTTCACAATCTGCTCACGCGGCAACCTGGACCGCCGCCGCGCTTTCAACCACGGGGAGAGCCGCAGAAGTTTCCGGATCCCGTCTTTCCGCAGCGCCCCGAACTGCTTGCACCCGTCGATCTCGAATTGCCCTTCAACCCACCCGACAAGCGCCACTGGACGCCTGCGCAGATCTATCACACCATGCAGGGCTGGCTGTTCCCCTACATCCGCTCGCGCGTTACCTCGGGCGACTTTCACCCGCTCATCGCCTACCTCTTCACTGAGTTCAAGTGCAACCTCGATTGCCACTACTGCTGGGCCTTCGACAACAAGGTCAAGGGCATGACCGAAGACACGGCCAAGCGCTCCATTGATTGGCTGCACTCCACCGGATGCCGTGTACTCGCCTTCATGGGCGGCGAGCCTCTGCTTCGTCCGGACCTCATCCATCGCGTCACCTATTACGCCGCGAAGAAGGGCTTCTGGATCTATCTGCCAACCAACGCCCGCCTGCTGCGCACCGACGTCATCGACCGGTTGGCTGATGCCGGCATGTCCACCTTCAACATCGCCGTCGACTCTGTCGAACTGAAGAAGAGCCTGCCCAAGGCCCTCGCGCCCATCCGCAAGCAGTTCGAGTACCTGGTGCGCAAGCAATACGACTACGGCTACTCCGTCTTCTTCAATATCAACATCTGCCGCAATAATCTGGACGATGTACGTGAGCTTACTGAGATCGCGCGCTCCCACGGCATCGCCACCGACTACCACATCAACGAGTCACCGCTGCTGGAGCAGGACGATCACTTCCGCCACAAGGAAGAGAACGAGACCTACATCATGCGCGAGGACTGGCCCGCTGTCGAGGAAACCGTTCAGTGGCTGACCGAGAAGCAGAACTCCGGCTACAAGATGGTGAACTCGAACGCGCGCTTGTGGCAGATGGTCGACTTCATGAAAGGCAATCACTTCCCATGGAACTGCCGTGCCGGCCAGAACTCGATGATCATCCGCGTCGACGGTTCGCTGGCTCCCTGCTTCCCCATGTACACGGCCAACTACGACTGGGGTGTGGTCGGCGATCACAAGTTCGACACCAAGCAGCTCGATCACCAGAAGGAAAGCTGCCAGACCCATTGCTTCTCCACCCTCAACCACATCCTGGGCTGGTGCTACAACGACCAGCGCGTGATCAAGTACTTCTTCAAACAGCTTGCCCATGGCTTCCAGGGCATGAAGGGCCAGATGGACTAGTCCCATTCGATCTGCCAAGGAACGCAACCGCTCACCCGGGTAACCAACTATTCAGGAGAAGCAGATGCAACTGACCGATCAGCAGCAGGAGTTGAACCAGGCGAAGTTCGACATGGAGATACAGGCAATGGTCGATGCCGAGCGTGCGCGTCTGCGTACCCAGGCCGGCCTACAACGGATGCGGAACTTCAAGAAGCCGGTTGAGCGCACCTTTACCGGCGAAGAACGCGACTACGTCACGATCCTCTTTGGAGGCCTCACCTGGAAGCACGAGGAGATGATCAAGGCGGTGTTTCACGGCTCCGGCTACCGCTGCGAAAACATTCCGACACCCGACGTCTCGGACTTCCAGGCCGGGAAGGAATACGGGAACAACGGCCAATGCAATCCCACCTACTTCACCGTTGGCAACCTCGTCCAATATCTACAGAAGCTTGAACGGACCGGCCTGTCCAAGCAGCACATCATTGATAACTACGTCTTCTTCACGGCGGGTTCCTGCGGTCCATGCCGCTTCGGCATGTACGAGGCGGAGTATCGGTTCGCGCTCCAAAATGCCGGCTTCGACGGCTTCCGCGTGCTGCTTTTCCAGCAGACCGACGGCATCAAGGCCGCCAGTGGCGAACCCGGCCTCAAGTTCTCCGTGGACTTCGGCATGGGCATGCTCAACGCGCTCAATCTGGGTGACGTCATCAACGACATGGTCTACCAGGTCCGGCCCTTCGAGGTAAAAAAGGGTGAAACCGATCGCGTCATCGGCGAATCCGTCAAGCTCATGACGGACACTCTGCGCGAACGCAAGCGTTGGCACATTGATGATGCGGCTCCCACATGGATGAAGCCCGCGCTCGCCAAACAACCGAAAACCGCAAGCATCCTCTGCACGCTGGGCAAGATCGCTCACAATCTCTACGGCAAGGAATATGTGGACGCCCTCCACACCTGTCGCAATGCCATCGACAACATTGAGGTGGACCGCCTGCGTGTCAAGCCCATCATCAAGATCACCGGCGAGTTCTGGGCTCAGACTACCGAAGGCGACGGCAACTTCAACATGTTCGCCTTCCTTGAGCGCGAGGGTGCACAGGTCGTCGTCGAGCCCATCGCCACCTGGATTGACTACATGATGTATGTTGCGCGGGAGGGTTCGCGTGCTCGCTTCCAGGCTGAGAAGGTGCACAAGGACGTCAAGTGGTACGAGCTCAACAAGCGCGCCGCCAATGACTTCGGCCTCTTCAAGAAGACCGCCGGCTTGAAGGTCGGCAGCAAGATGTGGACCTTCTTCTATCACCGCACCATCAAGCATCTCGGCGGCCTCACGCACCACCTCATCCCGCAGGAGGAGCTTGCCGGGCTGGCGCATCCCTTCTACCACCAGCTTGCGCGCGGCGGTGAAGGCCACATGGAAGTGGGCAAGAACATCTACTACACCGTTAATCACCTTTGCCACATGGTGCTTGCACTCAAGCCCTTCGGCTGCATGCCTTCCTCCCAGTCCGATGGTGTTCAATCCCGCGTAGTGAATGCGTACAAGGACATGATTTTCCTGCCTATTGAAACCTCGGGCGAAGGCGAGGTCAATGCTCACAGCCGCGTGCAGATGTCGCTTGCCGACGCCAAAGCAAAGGCGCGTGCAGAGTTCGAAGGCGTGCTCCAGCAAACGGGGCGCACACTCGAAGAGCTTCGCAGCTACGTCGAGCAGAATCCCGAGCTGAAGCGGGCTCTTTACCACGTTCCGCATCGCGCTGGTATCGCCGGCACCGCAGCGCAATTTGCTCTGCATCTCGACGATCGCATGCGCCGGGAACAGAAGAGCTGGTCGCGCTCGCGAGCGTCCCTTGCGCGCGTGCCCAAGGCAGCTTGATCAGGCCGGACCCGCTCCGCGCGCAACGGAGCGGGTCCGCAAAGTTCTTCACGTGCGAACACACAACCCGCGAACACACAAAGGAAGAGAGCATGGCGAAGTTCCTGGTAGGGCTCGACGTAGGCTCCACAACAGTCAAGGCGATTGTGGTCGATCAAGCGACAGACAAGACTCTGTGGCAGGACTATCAGCGGCACGAGACTCGCCAGCCGGAGAAAGTGCTTGAGTTCCTGGCACGCATGCGCGAAGAGATCGGCGTACAGCCCGGCAACACCCGCATGTTCATCACGGGGTCGGGCGGCGGCACGCTCGCTGAGATGTTGGGCGCCAAGTTCGTCCAGGAGGTCCACGCCGTCTCGCTCGCCGTCGAAAAGCTTCATCCAGAGGTCTACTCGGTCATTGAGCTTGGCGGCCAGGACGCCAAGATCATCGTCTTTAAGGATGATGCCGACACCGGCCGCAAGAAGAAGATTCCCTCCATGAACGATAAGTGCGCAGGTGGCACCGGAGCGGTGATCGATAAAATCAATGCCAAGCTCAAGATCCCCGCGTCGGAACTCTCGAATCAGGCCTATCACGGCGTGAAGCTGCACAAGGTCGCGGGTAAGTGCGGCGTCTTTGCCGAGACCGATATTAATGGCCTGCAGAAGACCGGCACGCCCCCCGATGAGCTCATGGCCTCGCTCTTTGAAGCCATCGTGCTGCAGAACCTCAGCGTGCTTACCCGCGGCCACACCCTGCGTCCTCACGTTCTTCTGCTTGGCGGCCCCAATGGCTTCATCCGCGGCATGAAGGAAGCCTGGCAAGCCAACATTCCGCGCATGTGGAAGGAGCGCAAGGTCGAAGTGCCGGAAGGCATGACGCCCGAGCAACTCATCAAGGTTCCCGACAACGCTCAGTACTTCGCCGCCCTCGGCTCGGTCGAGTTCGGCCGCGACGAGGACGAAGAAGTAGGCCAGTACACCGGCACAGCCAAACTCGAGTACTACATCGACTTCGGCCGCCAGGAAGAGAAGGCCGCCTCCGGAGCCAAGGGGCTGGTCGCTGAGCCAAGCGAGCTTGACCGCTTCAAGGAAAGCTATCGCAAGAAGCGCTTCATCCCCGCACCCTTCGCGGAGGGCTCCGTGGTCCGCGGCTTTGTCGGCGTAGATGGCGGTTCCACCTCCACCAAGGCCGTGCTGCTCGACGAGCAGGGTGAGATCCTCTGCAAGGCCTATCAGCTCTCCAACGGCAACCCGATCCAGGACACCATCGACATGTTCGCCAAGCTGCGCCAGCAGGTGGAAGGCCCCGGTGCGCGGCTCGAAGTTCTCGGTGTCGGAACCACGGGCTACGCCAAGGACATCCTGCGCGATGTGCTCAACGCGGACGTAGCTCTGGTGGAAACTGTCGCCCACACCGAATCCGCGCTCAAGTTCTACGACGACCCTCATGTCATCGTCGACGTCGGCGGCCAGGACATCAAGCTCATCGTACTCAAGGGCGGCCGCGTTAAGGACTTCAAGCTCAACACGCAATGTTCCGCCGGCAACGGCTACTTCCTCCAGTCCACAGCCGAGGGCTTCGGCAAAAAGGTCGAGGAGTACGCCGACCTCGCCTTCGCCGCCAACTCCATGCCCGTCTTCGGCTACGGCTGCGCAGTCTTCATGCAGTCGGATATCGTCAACTTCCAGCGCCAGGGCTGGCGTTCTGAAGAGATCCTCGCCGGCCTCGCGGCAGTGCTGCCCAAGAACGTCTTCCTCTACGTGGCCAGCATCCCCAACCTCGCCGCGCTCGGCTCACGCTTCGTGCTTCAGGGAGGCACGCAGAACAACCTCGCCGTAGTCAAAGCCGAGGTCGACTTCATCAAGCAGAGCTTCCGCAACGGCAACAAGGAGCCTGAGATCATCGTGCACGAACATTGCGGCGAGTCGGGCGCCATCGGCGCCGCACAGGAGGCTCTGAGGCTCTGGAAGAACGGCAAGTCCACCACCTTTATCGGCACGGAAGCTGTGGCCAACATTCGTTACCGCACCACGCGCAACGAAGACACTCGCTGCTACTTCTGCAAGAACAACTGCCTCCGCACCTTCATCGACGTCGACGTCAACGGAGCCTCGCTCACCGTGGAGCAGTCCGCCCACGCAGACGGCACGCACCGGCACGCTTCCGCTGTCGCTGACGACCCCGCAAAGACTGATCGTGCCGCGACACCCGCCGAGGTCGCCGCTGCGCTGCCCAGCCTGCAACAAGTGGAGGCAAACCTCGCCGCGCACACCTCTGAGCACAAATCCGCCGGCTCGTGCGGCACGTCTTCTCCGCTCAAGGCCAAGGTAGAGCCGCTCATCCAGATCACCGCCGCGGGTTCAGGCAAGGTGCTCGAGCTGCCCAAGCCATCGAGCTTCCAACCCCGCAAAACAAAAGTGCCCTTGCCAGTCGGCGAGCAGCGGCTCATCATCGCCACCTGCGAAAAGGGTACAGTCGAAGATCTCGACGAGATGAAGGACATCAAGTCCGGTCTCGACGCCATCAAGGGTAAGAACCCGAACTACGTCGACGTCGCCGCTACCGAGGTCTTCCGTCACCGCAAGACCGAGCTCGTCGCCGACGCCCTGCCCAGCACCAAGGGTCTCTTCGTATCCAAAGCCGCCAAAGAACGTGCCGCCCTCATGCAGCGCCGCGCTGACTTCCGCATCGGCTTCCCGCGGCTGCTCAACACCTACACCTACGCGCCCCTGTTCAACGCCTACTTCGCCTCTCTCGGCCTCCGCTCGGAGAACCTGATCTACTCCGACTACACCACGCCCGAGCTCTACCGCGCCGGCGCCAGCCGCGGCGCCATCGATCCCTGCTACCCCTCCAAGATCGGCATCGCGCACGTCTACAATTTGCTCGCCACCAAGCACACCAAGAAGCCGCTCCACGCCATCTTCTTCCCCATGTACGACATCCTCCACACCTCGCTCGTCAACGTCACGGGCTCGAACGCCTGCCCCACCGTCACCGCCACGCCCAACGCCGTCAAGGCCGCCTTCACCAAGGAGACTGACGTCTTTGCCGAGCACGGTCTCGTCTATCTCGATCCCATCCTGAACCTGCGCGACCAGCACATCTGCGCCGAGCAGATGTTCACCACCTGGGCGCCGCTACTTGGCCTCTCCCGCGAAGAGAACGATCGCGCCATCGCCCAGGGCTTCGCCGCGCTCCACCGCTGCGAGGCCGACATCCGCCGCGACGCCCGCGTCACGCTCGACCAGCTGGAGCGCGAAGACCGTATCGGCATCGTCATGCTTGGCCGCGTCTATCATCACGATCCCGGCCTGAACCACGAGATCATGGAAGAGTTCCAGAAGCTCGGCTATCCCATCTTCTCGCAGAGCACGCTGCCCATGGATGACGACATCCTCGACCGCCTCTTCGGCGACGAAGTCCGCGCCGGGGTCATCAAGCATCCGCTCGACATCGCCGACGTGTGGAAGAACAACTACTCCACCAGCACCAACCACAAGGTGTGGGCCGCCAAGTTTACCGCCCGTCATCCCAACCTCGTCGCGCTGGAGGTCTCCAGCTTCAAATGCGGCCACGACGCGCCCATCTACGGCGTCATCGAAGGCATCATCGAGCAATCCGGCACACCCTACTTCTCCTTCAAGGATCTCGACGAGAACAAGCCTTCCGGCTCCATCCGCATCCGCGTCGAGACCATCGACTACTTCCTGCGGCGCTATCGCGAAGACGTCATCGCCCGCCGCAAGGCAGCCGACGACATCGAGCAGCAGCTGGCAAACTACGAACGCGAGTTGCGCCACGCCGGAAGCTCCCTACCAACCACCCTCGCTCATGCAGAGCCCCCGCTGGCAACTCCGGAAGTCGTTTCATGTTGATCGCCTGCCCGCCTGCTCGGCTCCATCTTGTTCGAGCCCCAAGGACCCATCACGCGAAACCCCGCGCGCGGTTAGCATGATGTCACGATGCTCGCGGCCACCACCTACTTCGGGCATTTTGCTCTCACCCGCCTTCTCCTTCAGCGCGGCATGGCCGCCGTCTACCTCATCGCCTTCCTCACCGTGCTTCTGCAGGGCAAGCCGCTCGTCGGCGCGCGTGGCCTTCTTCCCGTCCCGGAGTTCCTCCGTCACACCACCTTCCGCCAGGCGCCCAGCCTCTTCCATTGGCGCTTCTCCGACCGCCTTCTCGACCTCGTCGCCTGGCTCGGTCTTCTCGTATCAACCTGCGCCTTACTGGGCCTTACCGAGGCCGGGCCCATCTGGCTCTCCGTCGCTGCCTGGCTCCTGCTCTACGTCCTTTACCTTTCCGTCGTGAACGTCGGCCAGAACTTCTTCGGCTTCGGCTGGGAATCCATGCTGCTCGAAGCTGGGTTCTTCACCGCCTTCCTCGGGCCTCGCCACACCGTTCCCTCCGTCATCCCCGTCCTCATCCTCCGCTGGATGTTCTTCCGCACCGAGCTCGGCGCCGGCCTCATCAAGCTTCGCCACGATCCCTGCTGGCGCGACCTCACCTGCCTCTACTACCACTACGAAACCCAGCCTCTACCCAACCCGCTCTCCTGGTACTTCCATCGACTACCCCGGCCCGCGCACCGCTTCGGCGTTCTCTTCAGCCACTTCCTGCAGGTCGTCTGTCCCTTCGGCCTCTTCGCCCCGCAGCCTATCGCATCCATCGCCGCCGGGCTCTGCGTGGTTCAGCAGCTTTGGCTCATCGTCTCCGGCAACTACTCCTGGCTCAACTGGCTCACGGTCGTTCTAGGTATAGCTGGCTTCTCAGACGAGATTCTCCGTCACGCCTCTCCCACTATCTCCATCCCCGCGCTCTCGCTCCTCCCGCTGGCCTTCTCCATCCTCCTCTGGGTGCTTGCCGCCGGAGTGCTGGTGCTCAGCGTACGTCCCACGCTGAACCTCTTCTCGTCACACCAGCGTATGAACTTCAGCTACAACCGCTATCACCTCGTCAACACCTACGGCGCCTTTGGCTCCGTCACCCGCGAGCGTCACGAGATCGTTCTCGAAGGCACCATCGACCCCGTCCCAACACCTGCCACCGTCTGGCGGGAGTACGGCTTCAAAGGCAAACCCGGCGACTCCTATCGCAGACCGCCACAGGTCGCGCCCTACCACCTCCGCCTCGACTGGATGGTCTGGTTCCTCCCCTTCACCGTCCTCGTCACGCCGCGCGTCATCCACGTCCGCGACTACGAGCTCTGGTTCCTTCGCTTCGTCCGCAAGCTCCTCTTGGCCGACCCCGCCACCCTGCGCCTCCTCCGCTCAAACCCTTTCCCCAACCAGCCTCCCGCGCTCATCCGCGCCCGCTTCTACCACTACACCTACACTGACCACGCCACCAGGCGCGCCACCGGAGCCTGGTGGAACCGCACCCTCCTAGGCGAGTACCTCCCGCCTGTCGACCTGCACTCCTTCAACATCGACTGACTATCTCAGGTGCCAGTAGCACCTCAGGTCTCGAGGGCCGAAGGCCCATCCCATACCAGCCTAAGCCGAAGGCCTAGGTCCGAGTCTTACTAAGCGACATATGACGTTGAAGGTCCAAGCCACAGGTGCAAGTAGCGCCTCGATCCTGAGGGCTGAAGGCCCGTCCCACATCAGCCTAGGCCGAACGCCCAGGTCTCCGTTCCCCAAGCGACTAGAGGGCTGAAAGCCCGACCCATGACCGCCCGGGAGAAGGCCTAGGTCCCCAATCCCACCTTTGTCCCGAGGGCCGCAGCCCCATACCAGCCTAGGCCAAAGGCCTGTTTCCCCTCCGAACAATTCATAAACATACCCTTACCGCACCCACGCCTCCCGTAAAAACCCAAACCCCCCATCGCCCCTCGTCACAATTCCCAACACCCGCGTCGTATGCACCACCTCATTGTTCGGATACCACAACGGCACCGCCGGCACCTCCACCGCGAGAATCTCCTGCACCTCAACAAAGTCCTTCCGCCTCTCCGCCTCGTCCGTCGTGTTCGCCGCCGCCCTCAGCAACGCATCCACCCGAGCATCGCTGTAGTGCCCGCGATTACCGCCCTTTGGCGGAAACCGGTCTGAACCGAACGCGTACCGGAAGATATCCGGGTCCTCATTGCTTCCGATCCAGCGCAGCGCGTACATCTCGAAGCGCCCGCTCGTCACATCCGAGTAAAACGTCCCGAACTCGCTCGATCTCAAGGTCAGCGCGATCCCCGCCGCCGCCATCTGCTGCTGCAGTATCTCAGCCAGCAGCCGCGTCGTTTCATCGGTCGAGATCTTCATCTCCAGCCTGACCCTCACGCCATCTCTGTCCGCCTTGTATCCTGCCGCGTCCAGCAGCGCCTTTGCCCGCCGTACATCGTGCGGATAGCTCGCCAGGTCTCCCGCCGGAGCCGCCGCCCAGTGGCTCGCGGGCAGCAGAGTATCGGCCAGCCGCGCCTTATCCCGCCACACCGCATGAACGATCGCCGCTCGATCCATCGCACACGCAATCGCCTGCCGCACCCGCACATCGCGCAGCGGCGCCGCCCCGCCAGTCCCACCCACGTTGAAGTTCAGGTACATCACCGGCGACCCCTCGCCCGTCTCCATCCTCAATCCCGGACGGCCTTCCAGCGCATGCACCATATCCAGCGTCAGCTGGTTGCTCGCAATGTCGACCGAGCCCTTCTCCATCTCCAACGCCACGGTCACCGCATCCGGCACTACCTGGAACCGCACCCGCTCCAGCCTGGCCGCGCCCTTTCCGTCCGCCCCGCCCCAGTAGCTCGCATTGCGTTCCAGCACCACCGCATCATCCTGCTTTTGACTCACCAGCCGAAACGGCCCGGAGCCAACCGGCGCCCGTCCGAACTCCTTTCCCGACCCCCGCGGTACCACCCCAAACAGACCATCGCTCAGGTTGAAGAGCAGGGAAGCGTCCGCCGTCTTCATCCTCACCACCACCGTCAGCCGGTCGCTCGCCTCCGCCCGCGCCACGTTCGCAAACGCCCCCGCCTTGCTCGTCACCAGGCTTCCATCCACCAGCGAGTTGATCGTCCACGCCACGTCCTCCGCCCCGAGCGGCCGCCCATCCTGAAATTGCACGCCCTCCCGCAGATGAAACACCCAGGTCAAGGGATCCGGCTGCTCCCAGCTCCTTGCCAGCCACGGCTGCATCTCGTAGTGCTCATCCTTGCGCACCAGCGCGTCGAAGATCAGCCCGCCGATCCTCTCCGACATCGCATCCGTCCCCATGCGCGGATCGAGATTCGTCGGTGAATTCTCGATCGCCATCACCACCGTCGTGCGATCCGGCCGCGGCTCGCGACATCCGGCCATGCACCCAACCATCATCGCCAGCCACGCCGCCAGCCAGCTTCTGCCGATCACCAGCTGACCTTCCCCAGCACTCGCGGTCCACGCGCCCCGGTCGCACTCGGCACATTGCCCGCCATTTGATTCCAGCTCAACCAGCCCAGCAGCGCAAACGCCACCGCCTCCTTCGCCTCGCTCTTCAACCCAAACTCGTCCATCGCTCGCACCTCCACTCCCACCCTGCCGAACGCCTCCCGCAGCCGCTCCATTAAGCACTCATTCCTCACCCCGCCGCCCGCCGCGATCACCTCCGTCGCCCCGCCCCGCATCCTCGCCGCGCAGAACCGCTCATACGCCCGCACCACGCTCACCGCCGTCAGCTCCGTCGCTGTCGTCACCGCGTCCGCCGCGCTGCCACCTTCCGCCTTGCACATCCCCAGCAGCTTGGCCGCGAAACCTTCCCCGAACTCTTCCCGGCCGCAAGACTTCGGCGGCGCCTCGCGAAAATACCTCTCGCCGGCCAGCATCTTCACCACGCGATCCATCACTCGACCACCCTCAGCCACCCGGCCCCCGCGGTCGAACTTCTTGCCGAACTCTGTCTTCATCAACGCGTCCACCACCATATTCGCCGGACCCGTGTCGAATGCCATCACCTCATCCAACCCCGCGCCCGCCGCAATCACCGTGACATTCGCAATCCCGCCAAGATTCAGCAGCACTCGATTCACCTTCGTTGACCGGAACATGCAGAAGTCCAGCATCGGCACCAGCGGAGCGCCCTGGCCGCCCGCCGCCAAGTCAGCCGGCCTGAAGTCGCTCACCACCGGACAACCCAGCCGCTCCCTCACCACTGCAGCCTCGCCGATCTGCCACGTCGCCCGTACCGGCGCGCCCGCGTAGCGCTGCGGACTGCCCTGGTGGTACACCGTCTGCCCATGCATCCCCACCAGTTCGATCCCCCTGACCCCCATCTGCGCGCACGCCTGCTCCACACAGTCCGCGTAGACCTCTCCCAGCCGCCAGCTCAGCCGGCTCATCTCGCCTGCGCCAACCGCCTCCCCACCCATCACCCGCAACAGCGCCTTACGCAGCGCTCCCGGGTACGCGAACCCCCGATGCCCAAGCACCTCCAACGTCGGCGCAGGCCGTCCTGGCGACACCCGCACCAGCGCAACATCCACCCCATCCGCGCTCGTCCCGCTCATCACTCCCGCCACCAGCATCTTCTTTGGCTGCAGCGTCATACCGCCCCAACCTTCAACTCGCGCTGCAACTCCGCCAGCAGATTCAACGCCTCCCTCGGCGTCATCTCATCCACATCTACCTCCGCCAGCCGATCCACAATCCGCTGGCTCAGAGGCGTGAACATCGTCATCTGCATCTGCGGCGCGGGCTCTTCGCGCATTGCCGCCGCCACCTGCTGCGTCTCGGCGCGCTCGTGCAGCCTCAAAACCTCTCTCGCCCGCGAGATCACCGCGGGGGGCAATCCTGCCAATCTCGCCACCTCGATGCCGTAGCTCTTGCTCGCCGCACCCGCCTCAATCGTATGCAGAAAAACGATCCCGCTGGCGTTCTCCTTCACCGTTACCCGCACATTCTTTACCCGATCCAGCTTCTCCGCCAGCAGAGTCAGTTCGTGGTAGTGCGTCGCAAACAGCGTCCGCGCGCCCACCCGCTCATGCAGATGCTCTACCGTCGCCCACGCCAGGCTCAACCCGTCGTACGTCGCCGTCCCCCGGCCCATCTCGTCCAGCAGCACCAGGCTTCTCGCCGTCGCCGTGTTCAGGATCGCCGCCGTCTCCGTCATCTCCACCATGAACGTCGACCGCCCCCGCGCGACGTTATCGCTCGCCCCGATTCGCGTGTAGATCCGGTCTACCAGCCCCAGCCGCATCCTGCCCGCCGGCACAAAGCTCCCGCACTGCGCCATGATCACCAGCAGCCCCGCCATGCGCAGGTACGTGCTCTTGCCGCCCATGTTCGGCCCTGTCACCAGCAGCACCGCCGGCCCCGCACCCGCGTCTGATCCCGCGCGCGCCCCAACCCCGGCAGCGCCTCTACCAGCATCCAGGTAGAGCGAGTTCGGCACAAACCGTCCTGCGCCCGCCTCTTCCATGCGCCGCTCCACCACCGGATGCCGCGCGTTCTGAAACTCCAGCACTCCGCTGCCATCCACCGCCGGCCGCACCCACCCGCGCAGCGCCGCCAGGTGCGCAAAACATGCCAGCAGGTCGATCTCCGCCACCCGTCTCGCCGCCTCGCGAATGCGTCCGGCGCCCTCGAGCAACTGCGCCCGCATCTCCCCAAACAACCGCCGCTCGATCTCCAGCGACCGCTCCTGCGCCGTCAGGATCCTTGCCTCATACTCCTTCAGCTCCGGCGTCGTGAACCGCTCCGCGTTCACCAGCGTCTGCTTGCGCTCGTAGTCCGCCGGCACAGCCTTCGCATTGGCCTTCGTCACCTCCAGGTAATAGCCGAACACGCTGTTGTACCGCACCTTCAACGAGCCGATCCCGGTCCGCTCCCGCTCCCGTTCTTCAATCGCCGCCAGCGCCGCCCGCCCGCTGCGCCCCAGCTCCCGGAGCTCATCCAGCTCCGCATGGATCCCCGTCCGCACCACGCCGCCATCGGCAAACGTCGCCGGAGGCTCATCCACAATCGTCCCCGTAATCAGCTCATGCAGATCCTCCAGCGCGTCGAACGCCCCACTCTCCACCGGCTCTCCGCCCGCCAGCTCCCGCCAGCGTCGCGCGCCAAACTTGCCTACCGCTTCCCGCAGCCGCGGCAGACAAGCCAGCGCCCCCGCCAGCCCCAGCACCTCGCGCGGCCCGGCGGACTCCATCGCCACCCGCCCCAGCAGCCGCTCCAGATCCAGCAGCCCATCCATCGCCCGCCGCACCCCTTCGCGCCTACGCAGATCGCCCGCAGCCTCACCTACCGCCTCCAGCCGCGCGTCGATCTGCTCGAGCTCCATGCCCGGCCGCAGCAGCGTCGCGCGCAGCAGCCGCTTGCCCATCGGCGTGCAGCAGGCGTCCAGCGTATAAAGCAGCGTGGTCTGCGCCGTCTCTCCTGAAAAAAGCGGCTCCACCAGCTCCAGGTTCCGCACGCTCACCGCATCCAGCTCCAGGCACCCCGACCGCTCATAAAACCGTACCGGCTCCAAATGTTCCAGCGCGCCCTGCTTCGTCTGCCGCAGATAATGCACTAGCCCCCCGGCCGCGATGCCCGCCGCATCATGTCCGCTCAGCCCCAGCCCATCCAGCGACATCACCCGGAACTGCTGCCTCAGCAGCGGCAGCGCATGCTCCGCCGTCATCACCCAATCCTCGACTGCGGTCTTCGTCCGTATCTCCTCCAGCCCCGCGCCGCGCTCCTCGTCCTGTCCCGGCCCAACGCGCGGCAGCAAACCACCCGTCCGCGCTCCGCCCAGCCCACCCTGCGCGTACACCAGCTCCACCGGACGCATCCGGCTCAGCTCATCCGCCGCCAGCGCCCAGGCGTTCGCGCCCCCAAACTCCGTCGCGCGGAAGTCGCCGGTCGAGAGATCGACCATCGCCAGGCCCACTTCGTTTTTCTCCACCACCACCGCCGCCAGCCAGCAGCTCTCTCCCGCCCCCAGTCCCGGGTCGACCGCCGTCCCCGGCGTCAGCACCTTCGTCACCTCCCGCTTGACGATCCCCTTCACCGTCTTCGGGTCTTCCATCTGTTCGCACAGCGCAATCCGGTAGCCCTTGCGCAGCAGCCTCTGGATGTAGATCTCCGCCGCGTGATACGGCACCCCGCACATCGGTTGCTTCTTCTCCCGGTCCCGCGCCGTCAGCGTCAACTGCAGCTCGCGGCTCACCAGGATCGCGTCCTCATAGAACAGCTCATAGAAATCGCCGATCCTGCAGAACATCAGGCAGTCCGGGTGCGCCTCCTTGGCGGCGAAGTACTGCCGCATCACCGGCGTCAGCATCGTCTCGTTCTGGGGCAGCGTGGTCATCGTCGGTAAACCGCCAGAATATCGCACCCGTCCCGTAGGAAAGCGCGCCCCAGACCCGCCCGGCAGTGGCACACGTCAGGCATCACGCCATTCCCTTACACGGTCGTTGCGCGCATGTCTACCCCGGACCGCTACTCCAGTCCTCAGTCCCATTCATAGTGGGGCGCCGGTCCACCCACGCTTTTCTCGCGCGGCGGCAAACGCAGTCGAAGGACCCGCGCTGTCTTTGCCTTTGCCTGAAGGTACACCAAGGCTTCAGCCTTGGGCCTCTCGAACAGCCCATAGCACCGGGCTTTAGTCTGGGTTATGCCTCCTCGTACCCAACCCTCGCCATTCTGAGCCGTTTTCGGTAGTTCACGGAAGATTCCTGCTAGCTTGGAGTGCATTACCCGTTTGATCAATTGACCTTGCGCATCCGCGAGCGGCCCTGGTAACAGCACGGCGTCAAACGGGCAGATCAACCCTGGAGAAATCATGTTCAAGCTGAAGTTCGCTCAGCCCTTCGTTCTTTCCTTCGCCGCGGTCTGCGTGCCGCTTGCAGCCCACGCCGATACCATGATCTTCAACCTTGGTCCGGCCACCGGGATGACGGACCGGGCGGCGGCCAGCGCTCCCGCGCAGGGCGTCATCGTCTCCACCACCACGACGATCAATGGATTCTCTCTCTACGTTAGTACAGGGTCGGCAGAGGATCTGAAGTTCTTCATCGACAACGCAGCGGGAACCTCGGTGCTGTACTCCGGCGTGGAGTCGGTCGGAACCATCGGCAGCGCGGCCTGGGTGGAATCGCCGGCCCTGTCGTTTACCTTGAATGCAGGATCGGAATACTACTTCGGCGTAGTTGGCGATGGATCATCGACTCAGATCGGCTATATCAATCCCATTGCGGCCTACAGCGCCGGTGGGTTGAATGCGGATACGTCTGGGAATGCCAATACCGGCTCCTATCTGAATCCCACGCTGATCCCTGTCCCAAATGCTTACGCGGAGGTCGGGTTGCAGATCTTTGCGCCGAACGCGGTGAGCGTGACGCCGGAGCCGAGCACGCTGGTGCTGCTGGGCACAGGCGCGCTGGGCATGCTCGGAGCGGCCCGGAGACGCTCGAAGCAGTAGGCTGATCTCGCACGATTGGAAGCCTCACGATCACGGGCAGCTCATAGGAATTGCGCCGCTCGAAGTCGGCATCTGCATGTTGGCAGGACCCACAGAGGATTGCGCTCAGCCTGAACAGGAGAGCGCATTGGCCACCTTTACGCCCCTGCATTTTTCCCATGCCATACCGCCGCCCGGCACGCGTCGCATATCTCACCGCTCCAACGTAACGCTGTAGCATGAAGACATGATCCAGATACCCCTCACCCCCGAAGAGTTCGCCGCCACCTCTCGACTGCTCGAACAGAAGCAAGGCATCACCCTCGACGGTGACGAGGGCAAGATCACCAAGATGGGCGTCACCGCCGGCTACCAGTACGCCGACGGCCTGCTCCGCGTCACCATCCTCGACAAGCCCTTCTTCGTCACCACCGACTACTGCGAAGAGCAGCTCAAATCCTGGCTTAACCATCCCGCCTGACTCGCGTACGTTCCGCCACGATGAAATCAGCTGATCACCCTTGATCCGCGCTCGTCCGCCCTGATCCGCGTTAAGCCTCCCGCCGATATACTGGGGTTTGGCGACAATGTCCCTCCTCTGGCTCAGGCTCGCGGTTCTTCTCTATGGCATTGCCGCCCTCGCGGTCCTGCCCGCGGCCCTCTACGACCGCCCCCGCTGGCGTCACCTCGGCGTTCCCGCCGCACTCACCGGCGTCCTCTTTCACTTCGTCTCGCTCGTCGAGATGCTCAACGCCGCCCACCACTCGCTCCCCGTCGACACCCACGAGACCGAGTCCTTTCTTGGTCTCCTCCTCGCGCTCGCCTTCCTCATCGTCTACGCGCGCTACCGCACCATCGCCCTCGGCATCTTCCTTCTGCCCCTGGCCTTCCTCCTCGGCCTGCTGCCGGCCTTTCGCCCCGGCCTTGAAAACGGCGTGCCTACCGGCATCGACGCCGAGTCCATCCCCGGGCTGCACTCCGGCTGGCTCGTTCTCCACATCACCCTGCTCCTCGCCGCGTACGCCGCGCTGCTCGTCTCGCTCACCGCCTCCATCCTCTACCTTGTGCAGGAGCGCCGGCTCAAATCCAAGGCTCTCCGGCCATCCCGCATCAAGCTCCCCGCCCTCGACACCATCGACCGCATCGCCCTGCGCTCGCTCCTCTTCGGCCTTCCCTCCATGACCGCAGGCCTCCTCATCGGGTCTTTTCTCGCCGACGTCACCTATGGCCCCACCTACTTCCGCGACCCCAAGATCCTCCTCGCCTTCGCCATGTGGCTGGCCTACGTCGGCATGATCTTCATCCGCCGCCACTCCGGCCTTCGCGGACGCCGCGCCGTCTACCTGTCCAGTTTCGTCTTCCTCGTCATCCTCGCCGTCTGGGCCTCGAACTCCCTGTCCGCCGTCCACAGGTTCCCCACTCCATGACCAGCGAGAGCCAGCGCGTGCCCACCTCCACCCTCGTCCTGCTCGGGATCAATCACAACACCGCGCCCGTCGAGGTCCGCGAGCGCCTCGCCATTCCCGCGGGCCGTCTCGCCGACGCCACCCGCTCCCTCTCTTCCGTCGCCGGCATCCGCGAATCGCTCATCCTCTCCACCTGCAATCGCGTGGAACTGATCACAGTGCAGGACTCAGCCGCACTACCCTCCCAGAGTGCATCTCCTCCAACGAGTTCAGTTGCCGCCAACCCCGATCTCCTGCGTTTCCTTCACGAGTACTTCGCCGTTCCCCCCGCTACCATCCGGCCGCACCTCTACGAGTTCCGCGAGCGCGAAGCCGTCCGCCATCTCTTCCGCGTCGCCTCCTCGCTCGACTCCATGGTCGTCGGTGAGCCGCAGATCCTGGGCCAGGTCAAGGACTCCTACACCGTCGCCCGCGAGGTCGGCGCCATCGGCAGCGCCGGCGAGGGTGCCGGTCAGCTCGACCGGCTGCTGCAGTCCGCCTTCACCGTGGCCAAGAAGGTCCGCAGCGAGACCCAGATCGGATCGAGCTCAGTCTCCATCGCATCCGTGGCCGTCGATCTCGCGCGCAAGATCTTCGGCTCGCTCAACGGCAGGCACGTCCTGCTGGTCGGCGCCGGCAAGATGTCCGAGCTCGCCGTCCGGCACCTCATCGAGCACGGCGCGACCAGCCTCTTCATCGTCAACCGCACCGAAGCCCGCGCCCAGGCCGTAGCCGCCAAGTTCCTGCACTCCGCCGCCAAACGCGGCGTCGCCGTCGAGGTCATCCCCTTCGACCAGCTCTACGCGCAGGCCGATCGCGCCGACATCGTCATCACCTCTACCGGCGCCGACCAGCAGATCTTCGGCCGCGCGCACGGTCAGCACTTCGTGCAGCGCCGCCGCGGCAGGCCGATGTTCTTCATCGACATCGCCGTCCCGCGTGACGTCGATCCGCGCATGAACAAGGTCGAAGGCTGCTTCGTCTACGACATCGACGACCTCCAGCAGGTCGCCCAGGCGAACCAGGCCGACCGCAGCCGCGAGGCCGCCGCCGCCGAACAGATCATCGCCGCCGAGGTCACACGCTACCAGCAGCGGCTCGAATCGCTGGATCGCGTGCCCGCCATCAGGGCCCTGCAAAGCCACGCCGAGGAGCTCCGCCAGGCCGAGCTCGCCCGCTCCGCCCGCGCGCTCGCCGGCCTCACCCCCGTCCAGCAGGCCGCTGTCGAGGCTCTCACCCGTTCTCTCACCGCCAAGCTGCTGCACCCCCAGCTTGAAGCCCTGAAGAAGCCTGAGCCTCCCGCCTCCGCAAGCTCCCACGACGACTGAACTGAGCTGAATCCTCTCACCCGCCAAAACCTCGTCATCCTGAGCGAAGCGCAGCGCAGTCGAAGGACCTGCATTCCGCCGCTACCCTCAAAACAACCTGCTGCAACTCCCCACGTTATCTAAACAGGCTTCCACCCGGGACCACAAAATCACCATCACCACCGTGCCCCTTTAACGCCCTTCCCGCCCCGCCCCACCCTCGGATGCTCAAAGACCCAACAAATACCTATGTTCCACGTGGAACACTCCGCACCCCACCACGCCCACTTTTTTCCCCAAATTCAACAAATGACGATTGATCTTGTTCACGGAACCGACGGAGCGCTGCGCAGCGAGCTTCGCAGCCAATCCACCAGCTGCCCGGTCTGACGCAGAAGATTGATCTCCGCCTGATGCAGCTGAAACGTGGCATCGATCACTCCCAGGTACCGCTCACGCTCCGCGATGCGTGAGTTCTGCTCGTCCTTCGGAGTCATCTGCGGCCCGTTCCCCATGGGCGGGGAGTCGAGCTGGACCATTAACGCGTCAAGCTGCTGCTGGGCAAGCTGCTGTTCCAGGGTCGCCACCTCGGCCCGCGCCCGCAGCTCCTCCATCGAATGGGTCAGGCGCGACTGGCCATCGAGCGCGTTCATCTGCGCCGTCTCCGCCTCGTGAAGCGCGCGGGCAGCCTCCGCAGCGGTCTCCGCAGCCTTCGCTCGACGTCCCCGGTCATACAGCGGCAGCACGATGGACACGCCGAAGACGCCCTCGTTAGCTCCGATGCTGTACGCCATCTTCAAAGTCTTGAAGGCGCTGGTGAAGGTGGCGTAGCGGTTGTACTGGATCACCAGCGAGAACTGCGGGCGATAGAGATAGCGCGCATCGCCCCAGGCCGACTCCTGCTTGGCGCGCGCGCTCGCGAACGCACCCGCAACGGCCGGGTTGGCGTAGGGGCCAGGACTAGCGGTCACGGGAGGCGCGGCGGCTGGAAAGCCACCTTCAGTGGTCAGGGACGCCGGCTGGATACCAAGCAGCCGTGCCAGATGCGCGCGATCGCTCGCCGTATCGTCCTGCGTCCGTAGCCTGGCCAGGCGCAGTTGCGCGGCGGAGAGGCGCGCCTGGGTAAGCTCGATCTGCGTGTCCCGCCCGGCCGCGACCCGATCCTCCACAATGGTCACCAGGCGTGTAGAGTACTCGGCCTCCTGCCCGAGGACGCGTTCCCTCTGCAGGTCGCGGTCCAGAGAGAGGAAGGTGACAGCGGCATCTTCGGCGACGGCCTGGCGTGTGTCCTCAAGCGAGTCCGTCGCGGCGACAAAGCCCTCGCGGGCAGAGCGGATGTAATCGAACTGCGAGGCGTTGTAGGCCAGCGAGCCCGCATTGAGGTTGAAGAGCGTCGGAGGGTTGGGTGTGTAGCCGTAGGCCTCTCCAAGGCCTGCGCCGGCGACCAGCGACGGGATGAAGACATCCTTGCTTTCGGCGATAAGCGCGCGCGTCCTGGTCACTTCAGCCTCGGCCATCTTCACCCGAGGGCTGTTGCGCAGGGCAAGGTCGACGGCCGTCGTGATCGAGACCTGTGCCGCCACCGGCACGCCAGAGGCAACGAGATAGAAGACGAAGAGAAAACGTCGTCTCAGGATCTGATTCGTCTTCATTCGACCGGCTTGACCTGAAGTCCGTTGGTAAGTTCCTTGCCGTTGCTGGTGGCCTCAAGCACAACACGGTCACGAGCAGAGAGGCCACTGACGATCTCAACGTTGGTGAGGTTAACATCGCCCACCTGAACCGGCGTCCGCGCAAGCTTGCTGTCCACGATGCGGTAGACGAAGTTGTTTGCGCCGTCGGTGTGGAGAGCCTCCCTGGGCACGCTGAGCACGTTGGCGCGCTCGCGCTCCGTTACCGTCACCGTGACATTGGTATTCGGCAGAAGATCACCCTTGGCATCGTCTACCGTGATGATGCATTCTCCAACATTGCGTGTGCCGTAGGTGATCACCGTGGTGGGTGCTCGCTCGATGTGCCCGTGCCACACCTGCCCCGGTTTGGCATCCCAGACGATGGTGACAGACTGGCCACGCGCCAGTTTGCCGATCTCCGGCTCGTCGAAGTACGCCCGGACCTGGATGCGGGTCAGATCGGCGACATCCAGAATGTCGTCTCCTCCCGGCACAAAGTCGTATTCGGAAACAGGGATGGAGTACACGGTCCCGGGAAGCGGAGAGCGGATGTTGACGTTGTTGAGAGCTTCCCGTGCGGCAGCGAGATTCGCCTCCATATCAGCGATATGGGCGCTGGAGTTTAGAAGCTCGTCCGGCGAGTAGCGCTGGTTGGCCGTTGCCCGCTGCTGCGCGCTCTGCAGCGACAGATCGGCGGCCCGCAGGCGTTGCTGGGCGGAGGTCACTTCAGCCTGCGAGGCGGAGCCTTTGGCGAACAGCGCCTGGATTGCGGCCAGGTTCGAAGTCGCTTGATCGTGCTCCAGCTTCGCGCTTGCGATGTCGCTGGCGAAGCGATTGCGATCTTCTAGGTTGCCGCCCTGTTGAAGATTCTGATGTCCGAGCTTCGCGGCGACGAGCGCGGCCTGCGCTGCGGCGACACGGGCTCGAGCGTCGGCATCATCCATCTGGACCAGAAGCGTGCCCTTGGAAACGTGATCGCCAACGTTGACCAGGATGCGCTGGATCACGCCCGCGAACGGCGCGTGCGCCTGGAACTCCTCGACCGGCTCGACCTTTCCATTCGTCGACTTGGTGATGGAAAGAGTCTGGTAACTGACCGGCGCAACACGAACTTCAACGGCATCATGAGAGAAGCCGCGAATGCCGAGCCCGATCAGGACGACGAGAACAATGCCTGAAACCCAGAGGATTGGGGAGAGGAGGCGGCTTTTCCCGGGATTCGCCATAGTGTTGAATCGTCAGTATATAAGACGTTAGGTGCGTGAAAACGAAGCAGGTATTTCGCTCGTGTAAAGTCAGGTGTTGAGTTCGCCAGCCTCTTCCTAACGTCAGCTGACCTGCGATGCGACATTGGCGGCAGGCGCCAGATCGATCAAATCAAGTTCAAGCCCGCCGTATTGCGGATGCTTGTTTTCGCGCAAGTGGAAGATCGCGTCGACCGATGATCCAGCGTCGAAACCTGCCTGGGCGATGCGGTCGGCCCAGGTGGTCCGTCCGGGGCGGCTCCAGCCCATCGCGCTGAGTGGCTTTCCATCTCCAGCCCCGGTGAGCGGCAGGCAGATGTGGCTGTCCTTGATGATGCGCGGTGTTCCGCTGAGGGTCAGCGCGCGCGCGATGAAGACCGGTTCGGGATTGCTCATGCCGAACGGCGCGCAACAGGCGACCCATCGAAAAAGGTCCATCGACAAGGCATTGGGCGGTACCTCAACGTCACATCGTATTTGCGGCGTGAGCATGCGCGGATGGAGGCCGGCAGCTGAGTGCAGGTGAATTTGGTCGCGCAGGACTGCGATCAGCGAAGTGGGGAGCGAGAAGCCCACTGCATGAGCGTGGCCTCCAAAGCGCGTGAAGAGCGGGCTGGTGGAGGAGACGGCCAGGTGAGCGTGAGTGATCGCATCCAAAAGGTGGTAGCCCTCCACCGATCGGCCGGAACCGTGGGCCTCTCTCTCGGCTGAGGCGAGAACCAGGGCGGGGCGGCCGGTGCGGTCGACGATGCGCGAGGCGAGGATACCAAGCACGCCCCGGTGCCACTGAGGGTCGTCGAAGACGATGCATTGTGGCGGATATTCGCCGCTGGCATCGCGCAATTGGCTGAGCCGGACCTCGATTGCCTCCAGCGCAGCCGCCTCAGAGTCACGGCGGTCCTGGTTGAGTGCGTCGAGCTTCTGCGCCAGCATGCTTGCCTTTTCAGCGTCGCGCGTGAGTAAAAGATCGACAACGTCGGAGGCGACGTCCATGCGGCCGGCGGCGTTGATGCGCGGCGCCAGGCGGAAGCCAACCCGGGCGGCGCTGGGCGCCTGATCGAGCGGCAAGCCAGCGACCTGCATCAGCGCGCGAAGACCGGGCTGCACGGCGTTGGCAAGTCCGCGCAGGCCGAGCCAAACCATGGCGCGGTTCTCGCCAGTGAGCGGGACAGAGTCCGCGATGGTGGCGATCGCCACGAGCTTGAGGAAGCTGGGCAGGAGCCTGGTCCGCAGGCGCTCACGGGCATCGTCGGTGGCGGCGTGTGCGGCCAGCAGGGCGTGGGCGAGTTTGAAGGCCACGCCGGCCCCGCACAGGTCCTTGTTCGGGTAGGGGCATCCGGGCTGTGCGGGATTGATGACGGCTACAGCTTTCGGCAGGCCCTCGACGCCGTCGGGCAAGTGATGGTCGGTCACGATCAGGTCGAGGCCAAGCGCGTCAGCCTCGGCAGCAGCGGCGAAGGCGCGAATGCCCGTGTCGACCGAAATCACCAGGCGGACCCCGGCGGCGGCAGCCTCAGCGAGGCGGACGCTCTGCATGCCGTAGCCCTCGCGGATGCGGTGCGGAACGTGGAAGCTCACCTGGGCCGGCCGGTCTGCGGGTGCGATGCGCTCGATGGCGGTCTTGAGCAGGACAGTCGCAGTCGTTCCGTCCACGTCATAGTCGCCGTAGATGAGGATGGGCTCGCCCAGGGCGACGGCTTGCTGGATGCGCGCGACCGCAGCGGTCATGCCCAGGAGCAGGTTGGGCTCATGTAGCTCGTCGAGCGTGGGATGGAGGAAGCGCTCAGCCGCTGCTGAGCTGGTGATGTTGCGAGAGACAAGGAGTTGAGCGATTGGCTCAGGACAGCCGAGCGCTGACCGCAGGCTGGCAACGATGCCGGGATCAGGTTGGGGGAGAATCCAGTTAGAGAGAGGCATGATTCGAGCGGCGTAGCGGTAAGGACTGCAGGAACGTCTATTCCTCGCGGTCGTCTACTACGAGCCCGCCGATGTCGGTAGCGGTTTCGAGGAGATCCTGGAAGCGATCGTACCAGTCGGTTGAGATCTCGAAGAGGAACATGACGCCCTGGTGGGCAAAGCCCAACTGCAGATAGCCAGCCTTGCCGACGTGCTTGACCAGGGCCTCGGCGTCTTCAATATCGACTTCTTCCTCTTCGGCAAAGGTACGGTCGCGAAGCTGTTCGAGAAGGATAGCAACGTCAGACTTTTCGAGGATGACCTCGCTCATGGTGATGAAGGGTGCACCGGCTGCCTTGGCGTGCTCGACGAAGTCTTTCCAGGCGTCAGGATCATCGTCCTCGTAGAGCACCGTGGGGACTTCTTCGGTGACGTAGCCGGGCATGCGGCGCATGCCGTGGCCGGAGATGAAGGCGATCATGTCGTCTTTAAGCGAGAGCAGGTTGTCGGGTTGCATCACGCTTGATTGTCTCAGATACGGGGCCTGATTGCGCGTCCAAATGGATGTGCCCTGCTGCTATACTAGGGTTCTAAACTCATGATCTTTTCCAAGGATTACGTCGGGTATCTGGCGCGCCAGACGGTAAAACATCTCGTCGCCGAGAAGATGATCCACACCGATAAGCCGGCAGTCTTGAACGAGCGGGTGACCGCGGGTCTGATTGAAGAGTTGTCGCTCGAGGACCGGATCAATGACGAGGTTCGGGTGATCCTAGAGGCGTTCCAGGAGGACATGCGCAAGAGCGGCGCGAGCTACCCAGAGATGTTCAAGAAGGTGAAGATGGAGCTGGCCCGCAAGTACAAGGCGGTGCTGTGAGGATCTCTCGCGACAAACTAAACAAGCTGGCGCACGTGGTAGCGGATACGCTGGCCGAGGTGCCGGAGTGCGACTTCCTGGAGGATCGGAACACGATCCGGCAGGAGGCGCGAAAGGCGCTCGAAAAGTTGCTGACGGAAGAGATGAAGCTGGATGCGGGCGCGCGGCAGAAGATTGCGTCGCAGCGCAAGATCATTGTGGAAGGTTCACAGGAGTGGGACATCCTGTACCGCAAGTATTACAACGACGAGGTAAAGAAGCTCGGGTTGTAGGCTGGCTTGCGAGGGCCCGGTTGCTTTGATAGACTTCAACAATCCGCTCGTGCGGGAGAGGCTGGTTTCCTACTTCTCCGGCAAGGCGGCTCCTGCCGGAATATGGCGATATGGTGTAACTGGTTAACACGTCGCCCTCTCAAGGCGAAGAGTTCGGGTTCGAGCCCCGATATCGCTACCAACCTTACAATTTGTGCGCCAGGCTAGAGGCGTTGAAGCAGGGGCGCGTCAGCGGTCGCGCGTGGTGACGAAGCCGGGCACCCAGAGGAGGGCGCGCTTGGCCTCGCTGGGGGGCAAGTCGGCGATGGAGAAGCGGGCCGCTTCGGCGTAGGCGAAGGCGGTATCCATGGCGTACTCAATGGACCCATGACGGTGCAGGATCTCGAGGATGGTGGCGTGCGAGACGTGGTCGAAGCTGCGGTCGGCGAGCACGGTGCGGATGGCTTCGCGTTCGGCGCCGGTGCCGCGCTCGAGCGCGTGGATGACGGCGAGAGTCGCCTTGCCCTCGCGGAGGTCTGAGGCGACAGGTTTGCCGAGGACGTCTTCGGCGGCTGTCAGGTCGAGGACGTCATCGACGATCTGGAAGGCGAGGCCCAGGTTGCGGCCGTACTCGCCCATGGGCTGGTCGTGAACGGAGACGCCTTCAGGGCCGGGGCCGTGAGTACTGAACGGTGCGGCTACGGCGGCGCCGAGCTGCATGGAGACCTTGAACAGGCAGGCGGTCTTGCGGTAGATGAGGTCGAAGTACTCTTCCTCGTTGATGAGGTGACCGAGCTTCTGCATCTGCAGCAGCTCGCCCTCGACCATCTGCTGGGTGAGCGAGATGAGCAGATCGAGGACGCGGAAGTTGCGCTCCTGCAGTGCGGAGCGGAAGGACTGCATGTAGAGCCAGTCGCCGGCGAGGACGCACTTTGAATTGCCCCAGGTGGTGTTGGAGGAGGGGCGGCCGCGGCGGGTGTCGGCTTCGTCGATGATGTCGTCGTGGACGAGGGTGGCGGTGTGCAGCATCTCGACCACGGCGCCGAGGCGGATGCGGGAGTTGCTGGTGGAGCCGAGGGCCTTGGCGGAGAGCAAGAGCAGCAGCGGCCGGATGCGCTTGCCGCCGCCGGCGATGAGGTAAGTGGCGATGTCAGTGATGACCTGTACGGGCGAGGCCGCCTGGAGGGCGAACTCGTCTTCGATCGCCGAAAGGTCTTCGCGGAGGAGTTCGAGGACTTCGGCCGACGTCGCGATGGAGATCGTGCTCACTCCTGATAAGAGTAGCAGGGCATCAAGAGGTGAACCGGTTATCGCGCAGGTGGGTTTGATGCAGTCGTCAATTGGAGCGGAAGTTGGTGAACTGGAGCTCAACGCCGAAGTCGCCGCCGCGCAGTTTGGACATGACCTGCTGGAGCATGTCCTTGTCTTTGCCGACGATTCGAACGGTGTCTCCCTGGATGGAGGCCTGTACCTTCAGCTTGGAATCCTTGACGGCGGCAACGATCTTCTTGGCGTTTTCGCCGGCGATGCCTTGCTTGAGCTTGATCTTCTGGCGGACGGACTGGCCGGCGGCCTGCTCGAGCTTCTCGTACTCGAGGTTCTTGAGCGAGATGCCGCGCTTGACGAGCTTCTGCGAGAGGATCTCGATGACGGCCTTGAGCGAGTACTCGTCGGAAGAAGCGAGCTGGATGGCTTCCTCCTTTTCGAGCTCGATCCTGGACTTGGAGTTCTTGAGGTCGAAGCGGGCGTTGACTTCCTTGGTGGCCTGCTCGATGGCGTTTTTGACTTCCTGGATCTCTACCTTGCTTACCACGTCGAAGCTGTTGTCTGCGGCCATAGAAGGACAGTATAAGGCAGTGGACGGCAGCTAAGAGCAGCGCGAGGCAGGGAACAGGCGGTGGAAGTTGGCTGTGGTCTGGGCGGAGATGAGTTCGGGCGTGGTGTTGCGGAGCTGGGCGAGGAAGGCGGCGGTGTGGGTGACGTTGGCGGGCTGGTTCTCGCGGCCGCGCAGGGGAACGGGGGAGAGAAAGGGCGCATCGGTTTCGACTAGGATGCGATCGGCGGGGGCTTCCGCAGCCACCTGCTGGATGAGGGTGGATTTTGGGTAGGTCAGGTTGCCAGCGAAGGAGAGGAACGCGCCGAAGGCGCGGGCGCGGGCGGCGTGAGCGGGGGTGCCGGAGAAGCAGTGGAGGATGCAGGGGAGGCCGGTGGGTGCCCAGTCCGATTCGAGGAGGCTGAGGAGGTCTTCGGCGGCGTCTGAGCCGGCGAAGCGCTGCCTGGCTTCCGTGGACGCCAGTTCGCTGGTGCGGCAGTGGAGGATGATGGGTTTGGCGGCGGCGGCGGCGATCGCCATCTGGGCACGGAAGGCGGAGATCTGGGTGGCGATGCCGGGATTGGAGAGGTGGTAGTAGTCGAGGCCGATCTCGCCGACGGCGACGATGAGCGGGTCGGCGGCGAGCGCGGCTAACTGTTCGAGGGCTACGGGGGTCGCCTGGTGGGCCTCCTGGGGATGGATGCCGACGGAGGCGTAAAGCCGGAGTTCGGGCGTGGAGTGGGCGCGGGCCAGCGCGAGGGCGCGGTGCATGGTGGCGGGGCCGTCGCCGATGCCGATGGCGAGGATGGCGGAAAGGCCAGCTTCGCGGGCCGAGGCGAGGACGGGCAGCGGGTCGGCGTAGAAGTCAAGATGAGCGTGTGAATCGATCAGCATGGTATAGCCCCCCTCCCCCATCATCTAAGTCAAAAATTTGAAAACAAAGCACTTAGGTTTGGCTCTCGGCATGAAGGCAGAAGCCAAAGAAAAGCCCCGAGATGGCCGGGGCGGGTGCGTTTTGCGTCCTAAGAAGATTATACGGCGCGGGCTGCGGTGAGTATGACACGAGGATGTGCAACAGGAGCGCGGGTTTTGTGGGATTGGGGCTTGACAGGATTTTCCACAATGGCTGCCGTGGGTGAAGAAGGCTTGATCTGAGTGTTCTGGGTTGACGGTTTTGGGTTAGCGACAGACGGAGTTAGGTGGGGGTGCGGAGGAGGAACCAGGCTCCGGCCAGGGTGAAGAGTGCGTCGGGGGCCCAGGCGGCGAGGGTGGGGGGAAGCTGGTTGATGCCGCCCATGGCCTCAAAAAAGCTGGCTACCCCGAGATAGGTGACGGCGAGCAGGATGGCGACCGCAAAGCCAGTAACGCCGGAACGCTTGCCGGTGGAGAGGGCGAAGGGCACGGCGAGGATCGCCATGACGAGGGTAATGACCGGATAGGCGAACTTGCGGTTGAGCTGAACGGAGAGTTTCTTGGTGTCGAAGCCGGACTGGCGGAGATCGTTGATGTAGGCGTCGAGCTCGGAGAAGTTCATCTCCTGGGACTGGCGGGCGTCCTTCTTGAAGTAGGCGGGCTGCTCGTGGATTTCGGGGAAGGTGGAGACGAGGAAGGGCTGGTAGCTGACGTGGTTTTCGGCGCCGAAGGTGCGGACCCAGCCGTTTTCAAAGAGCCACTGGTTGACCCTGGAGTCCCAGCGGGCGGACGCGGCATAGATGCGGCGCTGGAGGGTGAACGTGGCGGGGTCGAACTCGAAGACGGTGAGATTGGCGAAGAGGTTCCGGTCGGGATCGAAGAACTGGTAGTAGAAGATGCGGGCGGGCTGCGGGGCGGCGGTGGCGAGAGATCCGATGTCCGACGAAGAACCGGGTTGGGAGGAGACGGGCTGTAAGGCGGCGGGGTCGGGGGTTGTCTGGCCGGACATCCATTGGCGGTCGGGACGCAGGAAGGTCTGGGCGGGCTTGCCCTTGATGATGGAGCGGAGCGCCTCCTGGCGGCGATTGGCGGCGGGGAGGTAGAAGTCATCGAAGGCGAAGAGGCCGACGGCGATGACGGCGCTGAGCAGGAGGACGGGGATGACGATGCGGTAGAGGGAAAAGCCGGCGGCCTTCATGGCGGTGAACTCGGAGGAGCGGGCGAGGGCACCGAAGGTGATGAGGACGGCGACGAGGACGCAGAGGGGAGTGACGTTGTAGAGGATGAAGGGGATGAGGTTGAGGAGGTAGTCGCCGACTGTGACGAGCGGGGTGCGGTTGCGGATGATGTCGCCGATGAGCTCGAAGAAGGTGAAGATGAGGAAGATGGTGGAGAAGGAGGCGATGACGAGGAGGGTGTTGGAGGCGAAGGCCCGCATGATGTACTCGTCGAGGATGAGGGGAAAGCGGATGTGGAGAATGGAGCGGAGGCGCTGGGGGAACTGCATGGTGAGGTCGGAGGCGGGGCGGCCGGGCTGGCCGGGGCGGAGGCGGGAGAGCAGCCGGCCCAGCAGTCGGCCGAGCGCGGCGCCGGTGGCGGAGACGAGCGAGAGGGCGACGCCGCCGCGGGACATCTGCTGAAGCAGCAAAGCGCCGGCGAGGGCGAAGATGAGGTTGGCGCCCCAGACCCCGAGCAGCGGCGGCAGCTTGCCCTGGGTGGCAAGCGCGGTGCCGACCAGCGAGAGGAAGTAATAGACGAAGACCAGCAGGATGGTGAGGACGAAGCCGGTGGACTTGCCGCCGCGTTTGGAGGCTAGGCCGAGAGGGACGCCGACGAGCATGAGGACGAGGCAGGCGCAGGGGTAGGAGAAGCGCTTGTTGAGCTCGATGCGGTAGGGGCGGGTGAGGCGCTCCCGGTCGGCGGGGGAAAGGGTTGGTTTCTGGCCGGATGGGGTGGGGTCTGACGTCTTCTGATCCCGCGTCTCAGAGGCGAGACGTGGGCCACCCGGACGGGCGCCCGGGATGGGGGCGCCGGGGATGGGGGCGCCGGTGGTGGCGGCGATGACGTTGGGGGCGATGACGTTGGCGGGGTTGGCGCGGCGGAGGAGCTCGGGGAGGGTGAGGGCGAGGATCGGGGTATCGGAGCGGGAGACGTGGGCGTCTTCCTGGGAGTTGTTCTGGATGGGCAGGTCGGTGGCGGAGAAGGTGGAGATGTTGTATTGGTTGGGGTCGGTGGGGGAGATCTGGTGCTGGCCGCCGTTGCGGAGGAGGAGATGGAGGTTGCCGGGGCCGGTGGAGGTGACGAGGGCCTCGTCGGCGGTGGTGACCTTGGGGGTGGCGGGTTCGGTGAGGTCGGCGAGGAAGACGTGGCGCCAGAGCGCGGCGCGGGAGCCGGGGCGGACGTCCTGGACGTAGAGGACGAGGTTGCGGAAATCTTCGTCGAAGACGCGCGGCTGGACCTCGAAGGAGGCCTGCGAGTATTTGAGCGAATCTTCGAGCGCGAGGAGCGAGGAGGAGGCGCGGGGGACGAGGTAGATGGAGTTGAAGAGGCCGAGGCCGAGCGCGGCGAAGGAGACGAGGGAGACGATGCGGACGAACTGGAGAGCGCCCATGCCGGAGGCGCGCATGGCGGTGATCTCGGAGTCGGCGGCGAGGCGGGAGAGGCCGAGGAGGATGCCGACGAGGACCGCCATGGGGATGGTGACGATGAGAGCGTTGGGGAGGGTGTAGGCGAAGATGCGGAGGACGTCGGGGAGGGAGGCGGAGCCGCGGGCGACGAGCTCGAGGATCTTGCCGAGATCGCGCATGAAGAGGACGAAGGTGAAGAGGACGCCGCCGAGCAGGGCGTGGGAGACGACTTCGCGAAGGATGTAACGGGTGAGGATGCGCATCTTCAAAGTTCGCAGGCAGGGCCTGTGTTGAGTGTAGCCTGCGAGGGAGGGAGATGCGCCGGGGAGGGGCGGTGGGTCAGTTGCCGCCGGCGTTGATGACGGGGTGAGTGGCGAGGAAGACGCTGACGGTGGTGCCGTGGGTGGCGGCATCGGTGGAGCTGATGAGATCGATGGAGCCGCCGTGCTTGGTCATGATGCCGCGGCTGACCCAGAGGCCGAGGCCGGTGCCGCGCTCGCCCTTGGTGGTGAAGAAGGGCTGGAAGAGTTGGCTGAGGATCTCGGGGGGCACGCCGGGGCCGCGGTCGACGATGGTGACGAGCGCGCCGTCCTTGCGGCGGATGCCGTGGAGGATGGAGCCGGCGGAACAGTGCTCGGCTTTGAGGTGGACGATGGCGGGGGAGCTGGGGTCGAAGGATTGTGCCGGGGTCGAATGGCTGGAGGCTTCGGCGGCGTTGGTGAGGAGGTTGGTAAAGACCTGGCGGAGCTCGGCGGGAAAGCCGTGGATGATGAGGTTGTCGGGGAGGTCGGCGTGGACTGCGACGTTGAGGGCGGCGAAGCGGCGCTCCATGAGCAGGAGGATGGAGTCGAGCATGTCGGAGACGTCGATGGCGACGGGGGCCTTGGCTTCGCGGTAGAGCGAGAGCATGGCGCGGCTGATCTGGGTGACGCGGGCGATCTCCTGCTTGGCGAGCTGGAGGAACTGCTGACTCTCTTCGGGGGTGGACTCGCCGTCCATGAGGAAGAGGAGGTTGGAGACGGAGTCGAGGGGATTGTGGATCTCGTGGGCGATGGTGGCGGCGAGGCGTCCGGCGACGGCTAGTTTCTCGTTGGCGAGGAGGGCTTCGCGGCTTTTGAGCGACATGGTGATGTCGCGGAAGACGAGGACGACGCCGATGAGCTTGCCTTGTTTGTCGCGGATGGGGGCGCCGGAGTCGTCGATGAAGATCTCGGAGTTGTCTTTGCGGATGAGGATGGTGTGGTTGGCCATGGCGACCACGCGGTTGAGCCGCTTGACCTTGGCGACGGGGTGCTCGAGGGGCTCGCGGGTGTCCTGGCCGATGATGCGGAAGACGATTTCGAGGGGGAGATTATGGGCTTCCTGCTCGGTCCAGCCGGTGAGGTGCTGGGCGACTTCGTTCATGTTGTCGACGCGGCCTTCGGCGTCGCAGGTGATGACGCCGTCGCCGATGGACTGGAGGGTGGTGCGGAGGCGCTGCTCGGAGCGGTAGGTCTGCTCGGCGCGGATGCGAAGGATGTTATGGGACTGGCGGAAGGCGTTGGAGACGTCCTGCAGCTGGCGGCGGGTGTAGAGGCCGATGGTGATGCCGATGAGGATGGCGAGCAGGATGAGCGCCAGGAACATGAGGCGGACCTGCTCGTGCCAGTGGGCGATGTAGCCGTCGCGGCGCTGCTGGGGAACGGTGGTGAGGTTGTTGAGACGCTTGCGGATGTCGTCCATCTGGCGCTTGCCGACGAGGTTGAGGTCGACGTCAGAGGTTTGAGCGCCGGCCTGAATGGAGGCGATGAGCGGTTCGGCAAAGCCTTGTCTCCAGGCGTCGTGGGCGGCCTGGAGGTCGAGCACGGCCTGGGCGCGGCCGGGCTGGAGGGCGAGAGCGCGACGCTTTTCGAACTCGCCGGGAAGCGCGGCGCTGGCGGCGGTGTAGGGCTCGAGGAAGCGGAGGTCGCCGGTGGTCTGGTAGCCGCGGAGGCCGCTCTCCTCGTCGACGATGAGGCGCTCGATGAGGAGGGATTCAGCTACGCTCTCGTCGGCGTGCTGGATCTGGGCCACGGTGGAGTTGGCCTGGTGCATTTGCCAGTAGAGAGCGCCCGCGCCGACGAGGACTGCCAGGATAGGGACGATGAGGACCTGGCGAACTATCTGGTCGAAGCTCGACGAGTTCAAGTGGCCTCTCCCAACGAACGCGCTAATGGCTATTGAGATGCGCCGGCCGCCATGAGGCTGCCCAGTTTCTTGAGCAGTGCGGGGGCTCCTTCTCCTTTGGTCATGGAGAGATCGACGACGCTGGTGACCTCCGGCGGGAGGCTGGTATAGGCGGAGAGCATGAGGATGGGGATGTGGGGTTTGACGCGGCGCATGCTGGCGGCGACCTCGCCACCGCTCATGCCGGGCATGGCGTAGTCGAGGACGACGGCGGCGACGGGCTCACGGGCGAAGATATCGAGGCCGGCGGGGCCGTCGAGGGCGGTGAGGACGCGGTAGCCGGCTCGCTCGAGGAGCATCTGTCGGACGTGCAGCCCGACGGTCTCGTCGTCGACACAGAGGATGAGTGGTGATTCTTTTTCCATGCGCAAGCCTTGATCCGCCCGTATCGAGAGGATATATGAGATTGAGGGGATCGGGAATTGTCAAGTGCTGTGAGGATTCATCAAACGTTCGCAAACGGTGAAGGGAGGAGTGGGCTAAGCTGGAGCGGGTTCCGGGGTATGGGAGAGGTGCTGTTGCGCCGTAGGAAAGAAGCGGCTCTGCGGTTGAGATGCTCGAGAGTTCAGGCAGGTTATGTTCTCGCGATCCTTCGACTAGGTTTGGCGCAAGGGCGCGCCAGACTTCGCTCAGGATGACGAGTAGCCGTGAGATGCAGTTCAGGTGGTGCGAGGTTGAGGGATTGAGTCAGACGATTTTTGTGCTTGAGGACGACGCGGATATCTCGCGGCTGGTGCAGTACCACCTGGAGGCGTCGGGTTACACGGTGAAGACGTACGCGGCGATCGGGTCGATCGTGAGCGACGCGGAGCGGCAGCCGCCGGCGTTGTTTCTGCTGGACATCATGGTGCCGGGCGGGGATGGGCTGGACCTGTGCCGACGGCTGCGGCAGAACCCCAGCGTGAGCGTGGTGCCGATCATCTTCCTGACGGCGCGGGCGGCGGAGAACGATCGGGTGCAGGGGCTGGAGCTGGGGGCGGACGATTACATTACCAAACCCTTCGGGACGCGCGAGCTGGTGGCGCGGGTGAAGGCGGTGCTGCGGCGGTTCGAGCGGCCGAGCGCGCCTTCGGTGGTGAAGTTCGAGCATATCGAGATCGATGCGAGCGCGATGCAGCTGCGGGTGCGGGGGGAGCTGGTGACGACCACGGCGACGGAGTTCCGGCTGCTGGATTACCTGGCGCGGCACCCGGGGCGGGTGTTCAGCCGGGACCATCTGCTGGACGCGGTGTGGGGCGATGCGCGGTTCGTGACGCCGCGCAGCGTGGATGTGTACGTGCGCCGGATCCGGGAGAAGATCGAAGAGGATCCGGAGACGCCGCGGTATCTTAAGACGATGCGCGGAGCGGGATACCGGTTCGAGATCCCGAAGGTTGCGGCCGGGGGAGCCTGACGCCCGGGCAGCCGCGCGAGATGGGGTGAAGTGTGCGGCGGAGTTACCTGGCACTGCTGGTGTGGGGCGCGATGGCGGCGACGATGCTAACGGTCGCAGCTGCGGTGGTGGTGTTTCCGGGGTTGCGGGTGGAGGCAGTGATCGCCGGGCTGCTGGTGGCGATGGTGTTTGCGCTGATGGTGGCGCGGCGGCTGCACCGGGATGTGGAGCGGACCGCGCAAGGGGTGGAACGGCTGCCGGAGTTCGACGTGAAGGGCGCGGCGCCGGGGCTGCCGGAGTTCAAGGTGGTGGTCGATGCGCTGAAGGAGAAGTCGCGCGGACTGCAGAAGAGCCTGGCGGGGGCGGATGAGGATCGTAAGGAGCTGGAGGCGCTGCTGGACTCGATGCAGGATGCGGTGGTGGCGGTGGATGCGGCGGGGCGTATCCAGTGGACGAATGAGCGCATGGAGCGGCTGATGGCGCGGCCGGCGGGAATCGGCAGCCGCGGGGTAAGGGTGGGGCACTCGCTGGTGCAGACGATTCGCGATCCGGATGTGCTGGAGTGCGTGCGGGCGGCGGTGGAAGAGAAGGCGGTGAACGTGCGGCGGTCGACGTCGCTGATGCCGGGACGAAAGTTCGAGGTCAACGCTTCGCCGATGCCGGGCGGCGGTGCGGTGGCGGTGCTGCATGACATTACGCGGATTGAAGAGGTGGAGCAGACGCAGCGGGATTTTGTGGCGAACGTGTCGCACGAGCTGCGGACGCCGCTGACCTCAATTACCGGCTACGTGGAGACGCTGCTGGACATGAAGGGAGCGGACGGGGAGAAGACGCTGAGCGGGCAGGCGCGGGAGTTCCTGGCGACGATTTTGAAGAACGCGACGCGGATGAACCGCTTGACCGAGGACCTGCTGGTGATGGCGCGGGTGGAGGCTCCGGCGCTGGCGCTAAACCCGGCGCCGGTGGCGGCGGACGCGCTGGTGCGGGACGCGGTGAAGGGGATGAGCGGGCTGGTGAAGGAGAACGGGGCTCGGCTGGAGTTTGGCGAGGTGACCGATTGCCAGGTGTTTGCGGATGTGGACGCGGTGATGCAGGTGCTGGGGAATTTGATTGAAAATGCGATCAAGTACGGGCAGCCGCGCGGCGGCACGGGGGCGCGGGTGGTGATCAGCGCGCGCGAGGTGTCGGAGCCGTACGACGCGGTGGAGTTCAGCGTGGAGGATTTTGGGACGGGAATGGCGTCGGAGCACCTGGGCCGGATCTTTGAGCGGTTTTACCGGGTGGACAAGACGCGCTCGCGGGAGTCGGGTGGGACGGGACTGGGGTTATCGATTGCGCGGCACATGGTGCAGTCGCAGGGCGGGAGGATCTGGGCGGAGAGCGAGCTGGGGGCGGGGAGCAGGTTTTTGTTTACGCTGCCGAAGGCGCTTTATCCGGTGGGTTGAGGGGAGGCGCGAAAGCGGCAACTTCGCTCAGGATGACGGGCGGGTCGGGTGGAATGGGTGCCCGGTGCGGTTCTTCGGGGTCCTTCGGCTGCGTTGGCGCGAGGGCGCCAACTTCGCTCAGGATGACGAGCGGGGGGTGGGTGTGGAGGACGCAAAATGCAAGGGGCCGGAGTTGGATCCGGCCCCTTGGGTGTGGTTTGGGTGAGGGTTAGGCGGGGACAGTGGCGGCGGCGCGGGCGACCTCGTTCTCGGCGTCCTTGGCGGCCTTGAGCTCGGCGAGCTGCTGCTTTCTGAGCTCGGCGGAGTTGCGGCCGAGCTCGTCCTCGAGCTTCTCCGTGGTGTAGGTTTCGATGATGTCGCCGGGACGGATGTCCTTGTGGCCGGCGAGATCGATACCGCACTCGACGCCGTCGCGGACTTCGGAGACGTCGTCCTTCATGCGCTTGAGGGAACTGATCCTGCCCTTCCAGATCTCGGCGCCGTCGCGCAGGAGGCGAGCCTGGGAGCCGCGCTTGATGAGGCCGTCGGTGACACGGCAGCCGGCGATCTGGCCGACCTTGGTGATCTTGAAGACCTGCAGGACCTCGGCGCGGCCGGCGTAGTTCTCCTTGTAGACGGGTTCGAGCAGGCCGTACATGGCCTTGGTGATCTCGTCGCGGAGCTCGTAGATGATGGAGTGGAGGCGGATCTCGACGTTTTCGCGGGCGGCGACTTCGGCCGAGCGGAGGTCGGGACGGACGTTGAAGCCGATGATGACGGCGTTCGAGGCCGAGGCCAGGAGGACGTCGGACTCGGTGATTGCGCCGACGCCGGAGTGGAGGACGCGCACGCGGACCTTCTCGGTGGACATGTGGGCGAGATCTTCGGCGATGACCTCGACGGAGCCCTGCACGTCGCCCTTGACGATGACGTTGAGGTCCTTGACGCCGGCCTGCTTGATCTGCTCGGCGAGACCTTCGAGCGAGACGCGGGAGGACTTGGCGAGCTGGGCTTCGCGCTCCTTCATCTTGCGGTACTGGGCGATGCCCTTGGCCTTGTCGCGGTCGGCCATGACGAGGAAGGTGTCGCCGGCGTCGGGCATGCCTTCGAGACCGAGGATCTCGACGGGCGTGCTGGGGCCGGCCTGCTCGATGGGTCGGCCGCGATCGTCGAACATGGCGCGGATCTTGCCGAAGGTGTTGCCGACGATGTAGCTGTCGCCGAGCTTGAGGGTGCCGTTCTGGATGAGGATGGAGGCGACGGCGCCGCGGCCGCGATCGAGCTTGGCTTCGATGACGGTGCCGACGGCGGGACGCTCGGGCTGGGCCTTCTGCTCGTTAGTGTCTGCGATGTAGCAGATCATCTCCTCAAGGCCGTCGAGGTTGATGCGCTGCTTGGCGGAGACCTCGACGAACTCGGTATCGCCGCCGAGCGAGACGGCCTGAACGCCGCGGCCGGCGAGCTGCTGCATGACGCGCGACGGGTTGGCCTCGGGCTTGTCGATCTTGTTGACGGCGACGATGATGGGCACCTTGGCGGCGCGGGCGTGGTCAATGGCCTCGATGGTCTGGGGCATGACGCCGTCGTCGGCTGCGACGACGATGACGACGATGTCGGTGACCTTGGCTCCGCGGGCGCGCATGCGGGTGAAGGCCTCGTGACCGGGGGTATCAAGGAAGACGATCTCGCGGCCGAAGGCGGGGGAGTCGGGCTTGGTGATTTTGACCTTGTAGGCGCCGATGTGCTGGGTGATGCCGCCGGCTTCGCCGCCGGCGACGTCGGTGGAGCGGATGGCGTCAAGCAGCGAGGTCTTGCCGTGGTCGACGTGGCCCATGACGGTGACGACGGGCGAGCGGACGATCTCGACCATGCCGCTGGTGTCTTCGAGGAAGCCCTCGATGGCTTCGTTTTCGAGCTGCTCTTCGACCGAGATGACCTGGGCGTCGGCGCCGAACTGGCGGGCGACATCCTTGACCAGCTCGCCTTCGAGGGACTGGTTGACGGTGACGAGCACGCCCTTCATGAGCAGAACGGCGATGAGGTCCTTGCCGCGGACGTCGAGTTTTTCGGCGAGGTCCTTGACCGAGATGCCCTCGGTGACGGTGATGGTCTTGGTGATGGGCAGGGGCTCGCGGGACATCTGCATGCCGCCGTACCGCGGTGGCGGCTGGAAGCCCTTCATCGGGCCTTCCTTCACCTTTTCGTAGCGCTGGCCGCCGCGGCGCTGGCCGGGACGCGCGGGGCGCAGGCCGGCGGGCGGGGCTCCGGCGGTGTCGGGCGGGGAGCCGGGGGCGCCACCGGGACGCGGCGGGAAGCCGGGCCGGGCAGGGAAGCCGGGACGTGCGCCGGGGGTGAAGCCGGGGCGTGGTGCACCCGCTCCGCCGGGGCCAGTGGCGCCTCCGGGGAAAGTGCGGGTGGGGTGCATGGGGCGGCGCGCGCCGGGGGCGCCGGCGGCTCCCATGCCAGGACGCTGGCCTGGCGCGAAGGTGCCGGGACCGGAGCCAGGGCCGGTGCGGGGGCGCTCAAAGATGGGACGGCCGCGGGGTGCGGAGCCGGGGGCCGGCGGCGGCGCGGTGTAGATTGGGCGCGGGCCGGTCTGCGGCATGATGACGCGGCGGGCCGGCGGTGCGGCGACGGCGGGTGCGGCCGCGACCTCGGGGGCAGCGGCTTCGGGAGCTTCGGCCTGGGGTGCGGGTGGCGCTTCGGGTGCGGGCGGCCGGGCCGAGGTCTGCTGAGTGGGAGCGGCTGGGGTTGGCGCTGGCGCGACGGCGGGGCGCGGAGGAGCGGCGACGACGACGGGGGTGGCGGAGGGCGCTTTGCCAAGGACGCTGGGGGCGGCCGGCGCGGCGTTGGCCGGCGGCCGGGCGACGACGGCGCCGCTGGGTGGACGGCTGGCGATGGCGGGCGCGGCGGGCGGCGGGGCGACGATGCGCGCTCCCTGATTGGGAAGGGGAACGATGCGGCGCGGCGCGGGCGGGCCGGGAGGCGTGTGGGGCTGCGGGGCGGCCGATGCCTGGCTGGGCTGGGCGGGCGCGGCGGTTGTGAGCGGAGCCTGGGCGGCCGCGGGTTGAGCAGCGGGCTGGTTTGCGGGCGGGGCCACGGGCGGAGCAGCAGGTTGCGGCTGGGCGCTGCCTGGGGCGCTGGCGTGGGCTGCGGCGGGAGCGCTCGCCAGGGTGGCAGCCGGAGAGCCTGCCTGAGAGCCTGGCTGGTTCGCGGGCTGGCTGGCTGCAGGGGGGATCGTCCCTGCGGGCCGGGCGGGCGGAGCTACGCTGACGGGGCGGGTGGGCGGCGCGACGGAGCGGATGCCGGGTTGCGAGCCGGCGGCAGCGGCGGTCTGGCCGGGAGCGCCGGGCCGGGCACCGCCGTTTTGGCTGGTGGCCTGGCCTGGATTCTGGCTCGCGTTCTGTGCGTTCTTGCGCTCGAGAATGGCACGCATGGCGTCGCCGGGCTTGGAGATGTTGGAGAGATCGAAGGCCTGGGTCCGGGCGGGCGCCGCGGACTTGGGGGTGGTGCCGCTGCGGTCGCCGCGGAAGTAGGCGCGCACGCGCTCGGCCTGGTCGTCTTCGATGGAGCTGGAGTGGGTCTTGCCTGACACACCGATGGCTTCAAGCGCATCGAGGATGGGCCTGCTCTTCACTTCCAGTTCGCGTGCCAGATCATTGATTCTAACTTTGCTCATCCGTCCCTTTTGTGTACTTCCTGCTGTGCGCCTTAGCTAGTCATACGAGCCTCGATCGAAGTGGAAGTTGTGGTCTGTCTATTATGGCTGAAAAGCGGTGAATTGCAGCTATTTTCGTGTGAGCGAGAGGGTCGTGCCAAGGCGAAATGCTGAGATTCTTCGCTTCGCTCAAAGTGACGGCCCGCTGGTTGACTGGCCGGGCTGGGGTTGAGTGATGGTGCGAGGGCGAAATACTGGAAATCTTCGCTTCGCTCAGGATGACGGCTTGCCGGTTGGCTGGAGGCTCCGCCCTGACGGGCGGAGCCGGGTCGGGGGTTAGCCACGGTCGTGCTCGTCGGCGTCGATGGTTTCGTCGGAGACTTCCTGGGTTTGCGCGACCAGGTTGTCGATGGTGTCGTTGTCGAGCTCGATGCCTTCCTCGCGGCGGTCGGCGTCGTCGTTGGCGTCGGAGGCGGATTCGGCGTCCTCGCGGGCGGCGATGTCTTCGGCGGAGATGTTGTCGACGAACTCGGGCGGCTCGCCGAGGGCTGCGGCTTCGGCGATGATCTCTTCGGGGGTTTTGGCCATGGACGTGGTCTCCGGGGTGTCGGTGGGGGTTTCGATGGCTGCGGCCAGGGCGATGGGGCGTTCTTCGCCCTCCTCGTACTGACCGAAGTAATGGCGTACGGCGACGGAGATCTTCTCGATCGTTTTTTCGCCGATTCCGGGGACTTCGGCGAGCTCCTCGGCGGTCATGTCGGCGACGGCTTCGACGGTGGTGATGCCGGCGGCGATGAGTTTTTCGAGGATGGCTTCGCCGAGCTCGGTGACCTGTTCGATGGGGGTGGTGGGCCCGCCGGACATGGCCTGCATCTGCTGCTCGACTTCCTGCCGCTTCTCTTCTTCCGATTTGATGTCAATCTTCCAATTAAGTAGCTTGGCGGCGAGCCGAACGTTCTGACCTTTTTTGCCGATCGCGAGCGAGAGCTGGGTGTCGTCGACGATGACCTCGATCTGCTTGTCCTCGATGTCGGTGATGGAGACACGCGCGACCTTGGCGGGCTGGAGGGCTTTCTCGGCGAAGGTGGTGATCTCGTCGGAGTACTCGATGATGTCGATCTTTTCACCGCGCAGCTCGCGGATTATGGACTGGACGCGCATGCCTTTCATGCCGACGCAGGCGCCGACCGGGTCAACATCCTTGTCGCGCGACATGACGGCGATCTTGGTGCGCTCGCCGGCTTCGCGGGCGATGGCGCGGATGGTGACGGTGCCGTCGTAAATCTCGGGGACCTCGGACTGGAAGAGGTTTTGCACGAGTGCGGGGGCGGCGCGGGAGACGATGACCTGCGGACCCTTGGCGGCGCGGTCGACGCGGAGCAGGACGACGCGGACTCGCTCGCCGACGGAGAACTGCTCGAGGCGGGACTGCTCGCGCTTGGGCATGCGGGCTTCGGCTTTACCGAGGTCGAAGATGACGTCCATGGGCTCGAGGCGCTTGACGGTGGCGTTGAGGACCTCACCGGCGCGGTGGTTGTACTCGTTGAAGACAGTGTCGCGCTCGGCTTCGCGGACCTTCTGGAAGATGACCTGCTTGGCCATCTGGGCGGCGATGCGGCCGAGCGGCGAGGTGTCCTTGTAGAAGCGGAGTTCGCCGCCGATTTCGACCTCGGGCGCGAGCTGACGGGCGGCATCGAGTGTGAGCTCGTTGATCTCGTCGGTGACGAGCTCGGGGGATTCGACGACGGTCTTGAAGACGTAGGCGCGGATCTCACCGGTTTCGCGGTCCATCTCGGCGCGCATGTTTTCCTGGGTCTTGTAGTATTTGCGCGTGGCGAGGGCGATGGCGTCTTCGATGGCGGAGACGACGATCTCGGGCTCGATACCCTTTTCGCGGCTGAGAGCTTCGATGGACTGGTAGAGAACACTTGCCATGGGATTTCCTTTAGAGCTGAGGGACTGGTTTAGAGCTGGGGACCGAGCGCTGAGGACTGAAGACTGGTTAGATTTCAGGGATCAGGTTGGCTTTTTCGACGTTGGCGAGCGGGAGTTCGATGATCTGCTGGGCGGGCTTGCGGCCTTTGCCCTTCTGTTTGACGGCCGCGAGATCGAGAGTGAGGATGTCGTTGGCGAAGGCGGTGAGCCGGGCCTGGAGGTGACGGTTGCCGGCGGAGCCGGGCTGGGCGGCGACGGGGGTGAAGGTCTGGAGCTTGACCAGCGAGCCGGTGAAGCGGGCGAAGTCGGCTGGGCGGGAGAGCTTGCGCTCGAGGCCCGGAGAGGAGACTTCGAGGGTGTATTCGGCGCCGGGCACGAGGTCCTCGACGTCGAGGACGGTGCCGAAGTCCTGGGCGAAGACGACGCAGTCGTCGTGGGTGACGCCGGAGAGCATCTCGGGCGGGACGCCGCTGGGGAGTTCGGGTAGGGGCTCGGTGGGGTCAAGGGGCGCGCCTTGTTCGGCGGCGCGGGCGAGCTCGGCGAGGCGTGCGCGGGCCGGCGCGTCCTTCTCGATGAAGACGCGGAGATTGCGGTGTTTGGCGCCGCCGGAGAACTCGAGGTCGACGACATCGAGGGAGTGCGAGGCGGCGACGCGGTCGGCGATGGCTCGAATTTGGTCGATCTGGAGTGCCATGGGGTCGGTCGAGGAAGCCTTTGCGCAGATTTTGTTGCGAGCAAATAAAAAGTGGGCTCTCGCCCACTCATCGTTTCCGCCGCATTTTGCAAGCGATCAGCCCGGCGCGCTCACGGGGATTGCGTTACAACGGAACAACTTCGTCTGCACCTTTGACTATACGCCGGGGGCGGGGGAATTTCAAGGGTGAGGAGGGCGGGCGGAGTGGTCACGGGTAGCGTTGCGAGGCGTGGCGGATACGGATGATCCGTATGGTCTCTTCAGAGAGCCTGTAGACAGCGATGTATGGCCAGGGGTGAAAGACGAGTTCGCGGGTTCCGGGGACGTCGCCGATCCGGCCGATTTCGGGTGTTTGTTCAAGGTCTGCCAGGCGTTGAAGGATCCTGGTAGCTACGCGAAGTGCCGCTTCGGGATTGTTCCTCGCGATAAAGTCTGCAGCGTCAGCCAGGTCTTGAGCGGCGCGCGGGGTCCAGAGGAGCTTCATGCGCTCTTGGGAAAGCGCTGCTCGAGCTGGGCCATCACACCGTCGGAGGTGAGCCAGCCCTCGCGATCTGCTTCGTCTTCTGCCTCGCGCACTTCTGCGGTTCGTGTCTCGATGTCTCGGAGGCAGCGGTCGATGAGTTCCTGGGCGAGTTCGTCAGGGGAGCGGTTGGTTCGGGCGGCGAGGTTCTCGAGTCTTTGTTCGAGGGCGGGGGTGAGGTAGAGCGTCATGACTCGAATCTAAGACTGAGCAAGAGCCAAGTCAACGAGCTTGATGGTTCAGATAGCCGACACGGGCAGCTACTTGCTGTGATTCCCGAAGTCATAGCCGCCGAGTGCTTGAGGAGTGTTAGATTTTGCCAGACCTTGGATGTCAGGAACGATGAGAAACAAAATAAACTCGCCCGGCGGAAGCCCCTGTTTTGCAGACACCATGTAGGACTTGTCAGCTATTTTGTTCACATCCAGGAGGATGACCGACTTCGGATCGATTTGTGCATTGACTCCAGAGAAGGTTTTGATGCTGGCCATCTGTAGTTCGCGATGGTCTTTCTCTTCCTGAAACTTTGCGAGGGTGATGTCTCGGCCACTGTCGATCAGTCCGACGAAGCACATGAAGAACGACGGCGCTGTAATCTGGTAGGGAGACTTCGGATCTCTGAACTGCGCCTTTACCTTGGCGGCAGCAGCACCGTAACTGAAAGCCATCTTCGCAACGCCCGTGGTCTTGAATCCAATGGCATGCACGGAATCTATCGACTTCCATTCATTGTCAACCTTGAGATACGCACCATTCGTTGTAGGACAAGTGTCACTAGTTTGCGCAAGGAGGAGGGAGACGGGAATCAGCCACAGAAGAGCAAGCAAGAATAATTTCATGTGTCGGCAGCTTAGCACGTGCACCAGCGTAGAGGGCAACCCGACTCTTTACCTCAACATTCGATGATGTTTAGGGCTAGGCCGGCGAGGCTGGTCTCTTTGTAGCGGGACTGCATGTCGAGACCGGTGCGGTACATAGTTTCGATGACCTGGTCGAGGGAGAGCTTGTGGCCTTCGGTTTCGTGCATGGCCATGCGGCAGGCGTTGACGGCTTTGACGGCGCCCATAGCGTTGCGCTCGATGCAGGGGATCTGGACGAGGCCGCCGATGGGATCGCAGGTCATGCCAAGGTTGTGCTCCATGGCGATCTCGGCGGCGTGCTCGACCTGGGCGTTGGTGCCGGAGAGCGCGGCGACGAGGCCGCCGGCGGCCATGGAACAGGCGACGCCGACCTCGCCCTGGCAGCCGACCTCGGCGCCGGAGATGGAGGCGTTCTCCTTGTAGAGGATGCCGATGGCGGCGGCGGTGAGGAAGTAGCGAAGCAGGCCGGCCTGGGTTTCGGCGGGGGTTTGATCGATTGCGATGAACTGCATGTAGTAGTGGGCGATGGCGGGGATGACGCCCGCGGCGCCGTTGGTAGGCGCGGTGACGACGCGTCCGCCGGCGGCGTTCTCCTCGTTGACGGCGATGGCGAAGAGCGAGACCCAGTCGAGCGGGGCGAGCGGTTCGCGAGGCTTGCCGGCGGCTTCGAGCTCGGCGATGCGGCGGCGCAGACCGGGGGCGCGGCGACGGACGTTGAGGCCGCCGGGCAGGATGCCCTCGGTGGCGATGCCGCGGGCGGTGCAGGATTGCATGGCGGCCCAGAGGGCGAGGATGCTGGCGTTGACCTTGGATTCGGGGGTGGAAGGAGTGCCGCTACGATCCCACATCTCAGAGGCGAGATGTGGGGCACCCGGGTCCGTGCCGGGCGAGTTTGTGCCGGGGTGGAGGGTGGGGCGGGAGATGCCGGGGGCGGTTTCGAGGAGGGCGACCTCGTTGGCGAGGACAAGCTGGGCGATGGTGAGGTGGTGGTCGTCGGCGAGGGCGAGGAGCTGGGCGGAGCTTGAGAAGGGGTAAGGAACGCGGCGGGGCGGGACGGATTTTTCCTGGGGGTTGGGGGCGAGCTCGGCGGCGGAGAGGATGAAGCCGCCGCCGACGGAGTAGAAGATCTGCTGGGAGAGGATGGCGCCGGCGGGGTCGAAGGCGGTGAAGCGCATGCCGTTGGGGTGGGAGGTGGCGGCTTCGGCGGCGGGCGGGTACATGCGGTTGCGGTGGAAGATGAGGTCGGAGGGCTCGTGGAAGGGGATGGGGTGGGTGCCGCCGAGGGGGAGGGTGGAGGAGCGGCGGATGTCCTGGAGGCGGGTGTCGATGCTGGCGGGGTCGATGGTGTCGGGCGCCTGGCCGGCGAGGCCGAGGAGGATGGCGCGGTCGGTGCCGTGGCCGAGCCCGGTGTGCGCGAGCGAGCCGTAGAGCTCGGCCTGGAGGCGGGAGACGGCGGCGGGGTCAGGCAGTTCGCGAACGAAGCGGAGGGCGGCGCGCATGGGGCCGACGGTGTGGGAGCTGGATGGACCGATGCCGATTTTGAAGAGTTCGAAGAGACTGGTGTTCATTGGGCAGGGCGCTACAAGACCGGGCGCTACAAGACAGGGCGCTACAGATTTGATTGTAGGCCGCGACGGTGGTTGGTGCTGGCGGGCGGGAGCTTAGGTGGGCGTCAGGGCTTGATGATCTGAGGGGTGTGGGTTTGTAGGGTGGAGCTTTGGGTTAGAGCAGGTTAGTGAGTGCGGGTGGGAGACTTCCTGGCGGGTGGGGGTGGGGGCGGGGGTTGGGGGGCGTTGGGGTCGGGGCTGGGCTGGGCGTCGCCGACGCAGATGAGGTAGGCGGCGGCGGCGCTGTAGCGGACGGGGAGCTTGGGGTCGTAGAAGAGCTTGGAGATGGCTTCGGAGGTGGCGGGGTCGTGGTAGGACGCGAGGGATTTGGCGGCGGCGGCGCGGACGGCGAGGTCGCGGTCCCCGAGCGCGGCGAGGAGCGTCTGGTGGATGGGCTCGGTGCGGTTTTCGGCGAGGGCTTCGATGGCTTGGACGCGGGCTGAGTCGCCGCCGTTCTTGTGGATGTACTCGTAGGCGGTGATGCCCATGCCGAAGGGTCCGAGCAGCATGGAGGCGCCCTGGAGTGCGCCGTCGCGGGCGAGAGCGCTGGGGCTGTGGAGTTCCCTGTGGAGGGTGTGCTCGGCGCCGCCGACGAGGGTGGCATTGGCGGACCGGCCGCCGTTGGCGACGGCAACGAGCACGTCTTCGCCGGAGCGGTCGCGCAGCTTCCAAAGGGTAAGAGCGGCGGCAAAGGCGACCTGGGGCTCCTTGTCGTCGAGCATCTGGCGGAGGTCGGTGGTGACGGAGGGGGAGCGGGTCTGGCCGTCGGCGAGGACGGCAGCGGTGCGGACGTCGAGGTCGCGGGCAGAGGTGGCGTCGTGGAGCAGGCGGAGGGAGCGCGGCGTTGAGCCCATGGTGCCGAGGGCGGCGAGGCACTGGATGCGGGACTCGGCGCGCTTGTCTTCCGCGGAGGCAGAGGTGAGCATGGTCCAGGCCTGGTCTTTGAGCTGGGCGGGAGTCTTGGGGACGGAGGGCGGGCCACCGACGATGATGGCGTCGGGGTCGCTGGGCGGGGTGTCCGGCGGAGGCGTGGAGGGGTCCTGGGCGAAGGCGGGGCAGGCTGCGGCGAGGGCGGCCAAGAGCGCGACCAGGAGGGCGAGCGAGCGGAGGGAGGTCATGGAGAGGCGACGCTCGGGAGCGGGTTTGGATGAATCTGCGAGCATCGTTCGTCCTTCCTATTGCAGGGATTGGAGATGCATGGCCCGGTGGGCTGAGTGTAAATGCTATACTCCGGAAAATTCCGGCCTCACTGGGAAGAATCGGGCAGATACGATGCTGTTCAAAGCACTCAGCGCGGCCGTGTACGGTATTGACGCTCATATTATCGATGTGGAAGTGGACTACTCGGGCGTAGTGCTTGAGAAGCCGGTGTTCAATACCGTAGGGCTGCCGGATGCAGCGGTGCGGGAGAGCCGGGACCGGGTGGGGTCGGCGATTCGCAACTCGGGGTTCGATATTCCGCCGACGCGGATCACGATCAACCTGGCGCCTGCGGACCTGAAGAAGGAGGGGTCGGGGTTCGACCTGCCGATTGCGATCGGGATACTGGGCGCGTACGGTGCGCTGCATATCAAGGACCTGTCGAATTTTCTGCTGGTGGGCGAGCTGGGTCTGGATGGGTCGCTGCGCTCGGTGCACGGGATGCTGCCGATTGCGATCGCGGCCAAGGCTCGAGGCATTGAGAACCTGGTGATCCCGGCGGACAACGCGCGCGAGGCGGCGGTGGTGGATGGAGTGAAGGTGTACCCGGTGCGGAGCCTGCTGGAGGTGCGCGACCTGCTGAACGCGGTGGCGTTCAACAGCCTGACGGTGCAGCCGCTGAAGGTGGAGACGAGGGCGCTGCTGGACGAGATGCAGCACTTCGCGCATGACTTCAAGGATGTGCGCGGGCAGCAGGTGGCGAAGCGGGCGCTGGAGGTGGCGGCGGCGGGCGGACACAACATCCTGATGATCGGGCCGCCGGGCAGCGGGAAGACGATGCTGGCCAAGCGGCTGCCGTCGATCCTGGCGCCGCTGCGCTTTGAAGAGGCGCTGGAGACGACCAAGATCCACTCGGTGGCGGGGGTGCTGAATGCGGACGACGGGCTGGTGACGCACCGGCCGTTCCGGTCGCCGCACCACACGGTGTCGGATGCGGGGCTGATTGGGGGCGGCGCGGTGCCGAGGCCGGGCGAGGTGTCGCTGGCGCACAACGGGCTGCTGTTCCTGGACGAGCTGCCGGAGTTTCCGCGCAATGTGCTGGAGGTGCTGCGGCAGCCGCTTGAAGACGGGCAGGTGACGATTGCGCGGGCGGCGATGAGCCTGAGTTTTCCGGCGCGGTTCATGCTGGCGGCGGCGATGAATCCTTGTCCGTGTGGCTACTTCAACGACAAGAGCCGGGAGTGCATGTGTACGCCGCCGATGATCCAGCGCTATGTGTCGAAGGTGAGCGGGCCGTTGCTGGACCGGATTGACATTCATATCGAGGTGCCGGCGGTGCAATACAAAGAGCTGCGCGGGGGAAGCTCGGCGGAGGGTTCGGCGGAGATCCGGGAGCGTGTGATGGCGGCGCGGGGACGACAGCACGAGCGCTTCCAGGGTGCGGCGCAGGAGCGCACGAAGTCGGTGGGGCGGAGCGCGTCGCGGGCGGTGTTTGCGAACGCGCAGATGACGACGCAGCAGATCCGGCTGTATTGCGAGCTCTCGAGCGACGCGGAGCGGATTTTGGAGCGCGCGATGCAGCAACAGGGGCTGAGCGCGCGGGCGCACGACCGGATTCTGAAGGTGGCGCGGACGATTGCGGACCTGGAGGGCGCGGGGGATATCGCGGTGAAGCATATCGCGGAGGCGATTCAGTATCGGACGCTGGACCGGAGCTACTGGGGGTGAGGGGTGGCAATCTGTTCCGAATTGGTAAGGCGGTAAAAGTATCCCTTTTTTAGTACCTGGAATGTGGGCGAGTTCCCAAAATAAGTATTGACGCCTCCGCATGCAGCGGCTATTTTGCATAAGGGTCGTGACGATTTCGATTCATCCAAGTGATTGGTTTATCGAGAGTTCGAGCCCGGGGAGGAGTCCGGAGGAGGCCGGTTTGCCGCACTGGTGAGCCGACGAACGACCTGAAATACCCGAAAAAACACGCCGTATTCTGGCATCCTGAAGATCGGTTATGCGTCTAAAGAGCAGCGAGTGGATTCACTGCGATCTTCCCCTGAGACGAACACTGCGAACGAGTACGTTTTGAGAGTGTATCAACTGAGATCGGGCGCCGGTTCACGACGCGAGCAGGAACGTTTTGTCTGAGGATGCTCTTTTTTGTTCGAGCGATTCATGACACGGTCCGCACAGACGGTCCGCGAACTACCTATACAGAAAGCTGAAGGAGAAGAAAACTATGCGCTCGGATTTGATCTTTGGAGCACTTACGCACGTCACAAACCGGTACCAGTTATGCCAGTTGGCGGCGAAGGCTACCCGCAAGCTGCACAAGCCGAATACTCGGCTACAGGACACGACGAACGAGGTCCTGGATCGTTTCAAGGACACGGTTCCGATGGACGACGGCGAGGAGCCGACGGTTGAAAAGATTCACCTGGCGGATCACCGGGAACGCCGCGCGGCTTAGTCGCGCGGCAGTTTCACCCTTTCACTCACAACGATTTCCGATGTATACTTCCGCAGTACCCCCCGCACAATAGAATTTCCGCAACTCTTCGGCCTCCGCAAGACCCCTGCGTCACGCAGATCCCGCCTGAGCATTCCCCAATCCTTTACCAATTCCTTCCCAAGAAATGACAACACCCATGACAATTTCCGAGTTAAAAGAGCACAACATCGCCGAGCTGGGCAAGCTGGCGCGCGGCCTTGACATCGGCGGCACGAGCGGCCTCCGCAAGCAGGACCTGATCTTCAAGATATTGCAGGCGCAAAGCGAAAAAGAAGGGCACATCTTTGCCGAAGGTGTGCTTGAGATACTGCCCGACGGGTACGGTTTTCTGCGCTCGCCGGATTACAACTACCTGCCCGGGCCGGACGATATCTATGTGTCGCCGTCGCAGATCCGCAAGTTCGATCTGAAGACGGGCGATACGATTTCGGGCAATGTGCGTTCGCCGCACGAGGGCGAGAAGTACTTTGCGCTGGTGAAGATCGAGGCGATCAACTTTGAGAGCCCGGAGGAGACGCGCAACAAGATCCTGTTCGACAACCTGACGCCGCTGTATGCGCAGGAGCGGGTGAAGATGGAGACGGTGCGGGAGCACATCTCGGGCCGGGTGATGGACCTGCTGACGCCGGTGGGCAAAGGGCAGCGCGGGCTGATCGTGGCGCCGCCGCGGACGGGCAAGACGATGCTGCTACAGTCGATTGCCAACTCGATCACGGCCAATCATCCGGAGGTGGTGCTGATTGTGCTGCTGATCGACGAGCGCCCGGAAGAGGTGACGGACATGCAGCGCAGCGTGCGCGGCGAGGTGATCTCGTCGACGTTTGACGAGCCGGCGGCGCGGCACGTGCAGGTGGCCGAGATGGTGATCGAGAAGGCCAAGCGGTTGGTGGAGCACAAGCGCGACGTGGTGATCCTGCTGGACTCGATCACAAGGCTGGCGCGAGCGTATAACACGATCGTTCCGCCGAGCGGCAAGGTGCTGTCGGGCGGCGTGGACTCGAATGCGCTGCAGAGGCCGAAGCGGTTCTTTGGGGCGGCACGCAATATCGAAGAGGGTGGAAGCCTGACGATTATTGCGACGGCGCTGGTGGATACGGGCTCGAGGATGGACGAGGTGATCTTCGAAGAGTTCAAGGGCACGGGCAACATGGAAGTGATCCTGGATCGCAAACTGGTGGACAAGCGGGTGTTTCCGGCGATCGACATTCAGCGCTCGGGCACGCGCAAGGAAGAGCTGCTGATCCCGAAGGACGACCTGCAGCGGATCTGGATTTTGCGCAAGGTGCTGAATCCGCTGTCGCCGACCGAGGCGATGGAGCTGCTGACGGACCGGCTGGCGAAGACGAGGAACAATTCGGAGTTTCTGCACAGCATGAGTTCGAGCTAGGGCGAGACGAGATCAATGCGCCGCGAGCGATTCGCTTGCGGCGCATTTTCCTGCGCGCTTGACGTGCTCTGGACTGCTCTTCTTTTCTTCTCCTTTGTGCGTGGCCGGCGGGGCTTTCCGGGCTAAGATTCTCGGCATGAAGACCGTTCGGATTTGCTTTCTGCTTGGGTGGGTGGCGTTGGGTTGGGAGGCGCTGGCGCAGAGTCCGGCGGGCGCCGTGCCGGGGCCTGCGGTTCCGCGGCCGGTGGGACCGCGGGGGTATGCCGGGGTGCAGGTGCGGGTTCCGGGGATCTTTGTGACGCCGGTGGCGAATGAGCCGTTTACGGCGACGGTTAAGATCGTGTCGCACCAGAAGCTGGCGGATGGGAGCGAGCACGTGGTGACGTCGATCAACCACGTGGCGCGGCGTTCGTCGGGGATGATCTATAACGAGCGGCGGCAGCTCGTTCCGGCTTCCTTCCAGGGCGAGCCGCGGCTGCTGAGCACGCATATCTACGATCCGTCCAGCCGGCTAAGCATTACGACGGAGCCGGCGAAGAGGCTGGCGAGGGAACAGATTCTGCCGCATGCCCCGGCTACGGCGCCGGGACCGACGGTGGTTGGGCCGAAGCTGCCGGGGACGGTGGAGACCGATCTTGGAACGCAGCAGATGAACGGGGTGGAGCTGCGCGGGCTGCGGCGCGAGCGGACGATTGCGGCAGAGCTGAGCGGGACGGGCAAGCCGGTGGTGATCACGGACGACTACTGGTTCGCGCCGCAGCTTTCGATCTACCTGATTGTGCGGCATGATGACCCGCGCACCGGCGAGCAGCTGATTGCGGTGACGGATGTGGACGCGCATGAGCCGGATGCGAATTTGTTCGTGGTGCCGGCGAGCTACAAGGTGCTGGATGAGACGCCGCCTCCGCCGGAGCCGGGCAGCCAGGGCGGGCGGCCTCAGTAGCCGTTCGAGAGGAGATATTCCTCGGTGACGGTCCACTCGCTGGGGTGGGCGCGGCGAGGGGTGGCGAGCTGAGCCTGGCGCTCGGCGTACTTGGCGAGGGCATCGACTTCGATGTTGATGGGGCTGCCGGGCTGGAGGGTGCGCAGGGCGGTGGCGGCGTAGGTGTGGGGGATGATGGCGATGGAGACGATGTCGCCGAGCAGGCCGGCGACGGTGAGGGAGATGCCGTCCAGGGTGATGGAGCCCTGAGGGGCGACGTAGCGGCTGAGCTGGGGCGGGACGGCGACGCGGAGGCGCCAGTCGGTGGTGGCGGGCGCGGTGGGGTCGATGGTGAGGAGGGTGCCGACGCCATCGACGTGGCCCTGGACGATGTGGCCGCCGAGGGGGGAGCCGGCGGGGGTGGGAAGCTCGAGGTTAACGAGGTGGCCGGGGCGGAGGCCGGCGAGGGTGGTGCGCTCGACGGTCTCCTGGGCGAGGTCGGCGGAGAACTGGGTGGGGGTGATGTCGAGTGCGGTGAGGCAGACGCCGGAGACGGCGATGGAGTCGCCGGTGCGGAGGAGCGGGGCGAGCTCGGGCGAGGAGATGGTGATGCTGGTGGGGCCGGAGGCGCTGCGGGAGGGGACGAGCGAGACGATGGTGCCGGTGGCCTGGATGAGTCCGGTGAACATGAGGTTAGGTTAAGCGGTGGAGGGCTGGGAAGCAACTGGTTCGGGGATGATTGGCCAGGGATCGTGGAGGAGGCCGGAGACGATGAGGTCGGGGCCGAGGGTTTCGCGGTGGAGGCGGGTGAGGCGGGAACCGAGAGCAGAGGACGGGTCCGGGTTCAGGTTTAGGTCGAGACCGCGCGCGAAGGGGATTGCGCCGGGGCCGAGGGTGTGTTGCGCGTAGAAGAGGATGAGCCGATCGATGAGTTGATGGCGGAGGAAGGCGGCGTTGAGAGCGGAGCCGGCTTCGAGCAGGACGCTGAGGATGCCGGTCTGATGAAGGTGGTTGAGGATGAACTCGAGATCGAGGGATCCGTCGAGGATCGGTGTGGGGATGATGGTGACGCCGCGGCTTTCGAGCGCGTGGAAGGCGGGAGTGCGGGGGGTTTGATCGCTCGCGAAGATGCGGACGCTTTGCGGATCGGTGGCGGCGAGTTTTGCGGTGGGGGGCGTACGGAGGTGGGTGTCGAGGACGACGCGGAGCAAGGGGCGGCGGCGGGGCAGTGCGGTGCGGTCGGTGAGGAGGGGGTCGTCGGCGAGGACGGTGCCGATGCCGGTGAGGATGGCGTCGGAGGCGTGGCGGAGTTGCTGGACGCGCTCGCGGGCGGCGGGGCTGGTGAGCCAGAAGGGCTGGTTGGCGGTGCGGGCGGCGGGCGGCGGGGCGAGCATGCCGTCGGCGGAGAGGGCGGATTTAAGGGTGACGAAGGGGCGGCGGTGCGTGATGGAGAAGGCGAAGGCGTCGTTCAGGGCGCGGGCGGGAGATTGGAGCAGGCCGAGGTGGACTGCGATGCCGGCGGCGCGGAGTTTGCGGATGCCGGCGCCGGAGACGAGGGGGTTGGGGTCGGCGGTGGCGACGAAACAGCGGGCAATGCCGGCGGCGATGAGGGCGGCGGCGCAGGGCGGGGTGCGGCCGTGGTGCGCGCAGGGCTCGAGGGTGACGAAGGCGTCGGCGCCGCGGGGTGAGTGGCCGGCGGCCGCGGCGGCTTTGAGGGCGACGATCTCGGCGTGGTCGCGCTGGTCGTAGAGGTGGGCGCCCTGGCCGATGATGTTGCCGTCGCGGACCAGGACGCAGCCGACCTGGGGGTTGGGGGAGGCGAGGGCGGTGGTCGCCTGGGCGAGAGCCAGGGCGCGGGCCATAGAGGATTCTGGACTTGCGGGCATGTACCCCCTTCCCATTCGACTTAGTTTAAGCCTGTGTGGGGTGAGATGCGGGTCCTGCGCTTCGCTCAGGATGACGGCATGGTTGGGGCGGGAATGATTGGACGGTTGGGGCGCTGTGGAGGGACTCGGGGTCCTTCGGCTGCGGCGCGATGCGCCTTCGCTCAGGATGACGGAGTGTGGGGGCGGGGATGCAGGATGATGGCGCGGTTGGGTGAAGGCGTACCCCAGGGGCTAAAGCCCCGGTTTTGTGGGAAAGCCTGAGACCCAAGGAGACCGGAAGCTAAAGCATCGGGCTACCAGCCTTGGGGTACCTTCGGGCTTGTAGGTCCTTGACGCATAAGCGGTTAGCGAAGAAAGCCTTAACGGAAGCGCCGTTAGGGCGAAGGGCAGATGCGGGTCCTTCGACTTCGCTGCGCTTCGCTCAGGATGACACAGCTGGTGGGGCGGGAAGGGTTGGAGGGTTGGGGCGATGTGGGGGACTTGGGGTCCTTCGGCTGCGGCGCGATGCGACTTCGCTCAGGATGACGGAGTTCGGGGCGGGCTAAGAGGGTGGTTGGGTGGGGGTGGGCTGGAGGCGGTGGGCGGCGTCGAGGATGACGAGGAAGATGCGGCGGAGGGCGGTTTCGCGGCCGCTGGGGTCGTACCACTCGGCGAGGGTGTGGATGCCGCCGCCAGTGCCGCCGGCGGCGAGGGCGAAGGCGGGAATGCCGAGCGAGAGGGGGAGGTTGGCATCGGTGGAGCCGAGGCGGGGGTCGGTGCGGATGCCGAGGTGACGGTCGACGGCGCGGAGGGTGTGGAGGATGGGGGAGTCGTCGGGGAGCTGGGCGGCGGGGCGGTCGCCGATGGCTTCGATGTGGAGGGTGAGGCGGGGATCGGCGGCGTGGGCGACGAGGGATTCGAAGACGCGGTGGATTTCGCGGGTGTGGGAGATGAGCTCGGCGGGGTCGGTGGAGCGGAGATCGAGATGCACGGTGGCGGAGGCGGGGATGGAGTTGATGGAGGTGCCGCCGGCGATCTGGCCGGGGCTGAGGGTGGTGCGGGGTGCGCCGGGATCGGAGTCGGTGAGCGAGGGGAGGTCGGCGAGGGTGGTGAGGGCGCGGCTGAGGAGCAGGATGGGGTTGGGAGCGGCGGAGTCGGACCAGGAGTGGCCGCCGGGGCCGCTGAGGGTGATGCGGAAGCGCCGGCTGCCGAGCGCACGAGTGACGACGGCGGCGGTACCGGAGCCTTCGAGGGCGATGGCGGCGGCGATGCGCGGGCTTGCGGAGCTGCTGCAGGCGGCGTAGGGGCCGCGGGTGAAGAGGTGGCGCATGCCGCGGAGGTTGCCCTCGCCCTCTTCGCCGACGTTGGCGCAGAAGAGGATGGGAAAGGGGGGCGTGATGGAGGCGTGACGGAGGGCGGCGACGATGGCGAGGAGCGCGGTGAGTCCGGCGGCGTTGTCGCAGGCGCCGGGGCCGAGGATGCGGAGGCCGTCGCGGGTGGGGGTGGTGGGCGTGCCGGGAGGAAAGACGGTGTCGAGGTGGGCGGAGACGAGGAGGCAGGGGGAGTCTGGCTGCGGGGACGAGGGGAGGAGCTCGGCGCAGGCGTTGCCTTCGGCATCGAGGTGGGGGTTGGCGAGGCCGAGGGCGATGAAGCGCTCGAGGAACCAGTGGGCGCGGTCGGATTCGCCAAAGGGCGGGGCGGGGATGGCGAGCATCTCAAGCTGCCACTGGAGGAGCTGGGGCTGGTGAAGATGCAGCCAGTGAAAGGCACGATGGACGGGCAGCTGGGTGGCGAGGCGGGTGATGCGATGCTGCGCGAGTGCGGTGTCGGCGGTCATGCGGGGTAATCCACGGAGACGAGGAAGAGGCCGCGGGCGGGTGCGGTGGGGCCAGCGGCGGCGCGGGAGCGGGCAACGAGGATCTGCGGGATGGAATCCGGGGGGATGCGGCCGGCGGCGGCGTCCACGAAGGTGCCGACGAGATTGCGGACCATGTGGTGGAGAAAGCCGGAGCCGGTGACGCGATAGATGAGGTTGCCGCCGGACTGGGACCAGGCGGAGGCGAAGATGGTGCGGATGTTGGTGGGGGGAGGGGCTGGTTGCGGGGGGGTGGAGGGCTGGATGTTTGGGGGCTGGGCGCGGGTGGTGAGATCGGGGTCGGAGGCGGCGAAGCTGGTGAAGTCGTGGGTGCCGAGGATGTGGGCGGCGGCCTGCTGGGCGGCGGGGAGGGAGATGGCCCAGGGGCAGTCCCAGATATAGGGGGCGAGGGTGGGCGGGCAGATGCGGGCGGACGCGGAGTCTGGAAGGACCGGGTCATGAGGGGCGGGAGGTGAGGGCACAAGGGGAAAGATGCGGTATTCGTAGGTCTTGGCTATGGCGGAGTGGCGGGCGTGGAAGTCCGGCGCAACGTGGGCGGCGGATAGGACGCGGATGGAGGGTGGGAGGGTGCGATTGAGAGCGCGGAGGAGGTTGGCTGGGGGGATGGGGGCGTCGAGGACGAAGCTGGCGACCTGGCCGAGGGCGTGAACGCCGGTGTCGGTCCGGCCGGAGCCCTGGGGGAGTAGGGTCTCGCCGGCGATGCGGTGGATGGCGGCGGCGAGCGTGCCCTGGACGGTGGGGAGCGCGGGCTGGATCTGCCAGCCGTGGAACGGCGTTCCGTCGTAGGCCAGGATGAGTTTCCAAGACTGCATGGGTTATTCGGAAAGTATCATGCGGCGGAGGGCATGGCGGACGGGGAGTGGAGAGAAGCGGTTGGTATAGTTGGAGAAACGCAATTGAGGGAACCGCGTGTGGCCGGAATGCGTAGCCGGGGACATCGGGGTTGGAATTTTAGAGTCTGGCATTGGCTGGAGAACGTCTACTGACTATTCCTCCAGTGCAGAAGGCCGTTTCCGGATGCGGCTCGCAAGGGCGAGGAAAAGCTGTGTGGCAAGTGCAGGGCTGGAGAGACGATACGTGAGATTGATTGATTTGAAGGCGGGAGCGTGCGTTGGGCTGATGCTGCTGAGCACGACGGGGCAGGTGGTGGGTCAGCAGGGAACGACGGCTCCGGCACAGCAGCAACAGCAGCCTGGCGCGCAGCAGCCGGGAACGCAGCCGGCAGCGCAGCAGGGCGTGACTCCGCCGGCGCAGCAGCCGGGGGCGGCGCAGAATGGGGCCAATGCGACGGCACCGGCGGCTCCGCAGGCGATCCAGAACGATACGACAGGGCAGCTGGGTTTGCCGCAGGCGCCGCAGCCGACGCTGACTGAGCCGCTGTTTCTGCGCGACACGCCGAAGGACTACACGCATTTGAAGGGGCACACGTTCCGGAACCCGTTTGCGCCTTATACGCCTACGGATGTGCCGCTGCCGCGGCTGAGCAACACGCCGCAGCTGGACGATCTGCTGCGCGATGGGAAGCTTTACCTGAGCCTGTCGGACGCGGTGACGCTGGCGCTTGAGAACAACTACGACATTGCAATAGCGCGGATCAACCTGGATATCGCGGATACGGACGTTCTGCGGACGCGGGCGGGGGCGACGTTCCTGGGCGTGTCGACGGGGCTGGTGACGAACACGCTGGGGGGGACGACCTCGACGATCACCTCAGGCGGCGGGCCGGGTGGCACGACGAGCGCGGCGGGCGGTGCGGGTACGGGCGCGGGCGGGCTGGTGTTGAGCACCAACGGCGGCGGCCCGGTGCCGTACAGCTTCGATCCGCTGATTACGGGGACGCTCGAGTACGAGCTGGCGACAACGCAGCAGACGAGCACGCTGATCACGGGGACGAACTCGCTGGTGCAGGATACGGGGACGGGGAATATCGGGTATCAGCAGGGGTTCAGTACGGGCACGCTGTTCAATTTGACGTTCAACAACACGCGGACGACGACGAACAGCCAACGGTCGAGTTATTCGCCGGCCCTGCAGTCTTCGTTCCGGGCGCAGGTGACGCAGCATCTGCTGCAGGGGTTCGGGCCAAAGCTGAACCGGCGGTTCATTGTGGAGGCGTTGAACAACCGGCGGATTACGGACTCGTCGTTCCGGCAGCAGCTGATCTACACGATCAGCCAGGTGGAGAGCATTTACTGGTCGCTGGTGAGCGCGTACGAGGATGTGCAGGCGAAGCAGCGGGCGCTGCAGCAGTCGACGCAGCTGACGGCGGATAACCGGAAGCAGCTGGAGATCGGGACGCTGGCTCCACTGGACGTGGTGAACTCGGACTCGGCGGTGGCGACGGACAAGCAGGCGCTGACGACGTCGAACTCGAACCTCGAGTATCAGCAGCTGCTGATGAAGCAGGCGATTGCGCGGAATCTGAACGATCCGCAGCTGGCGAACGCGCCGGTGGTGCCGACGGACCGGGTGGGGCTGGACCGGCTGCCCGAAGAGGACATGCAGGTGGAGGACCTGGTGAAGGAGGCGTTCACCAAGAATCCGCAAATCGAGCAGGCCGTGCTGGCGATGGCGAATAACGAGATCACGATCCGCGGGGAGAAGAACGGGCTGCTGCCGCTGGTCGACGGGTATGCGTTTTATGGCACGAGCGCGCTGGGTGGGGATCAGAACCCGGCGCTGAATTGCGGGACGTCGCTGACGGGCGGATTTGTGGCGTGTCCTCCGGGTACGGTGACGGGGCAGGGCTACGGCGGCGTGCTGCAGAACCTGGTGACGAACAACAATCCGGATTATGGGTTTGGCGCGAACCTCACGATTCCGCTGCGCAACCGGGTGGCGCAGGCGAACCAGGCGCGGTCGCAGATGGAGTACCGGCAGACGCAGATGCGGCTGCAGCAGCTGTACACGCAGATACGGATCCAGGTGATCAACGCGCAGTATGCGTTGACGAACGACCGGGCGAACGTGATTGCGGCGCAGACGGCGCGGGACTTCAATGCGCAGTCGCTGGAAGCGGAACAGAAGAAGTACAAGCTGGGCGCGTCGACGACGGCGCTGGTGCTGGCGCAGGAGCGGACGCTGGCGGGCGGGGAGAACAACCTGATCTCGGCGACGGCGGCGTATGCGAAGGATCGCTCGTCGCTGCACCAGATTCTCTCGGACACGCTGGACCGGTACGGGATTTCGCTGGTGGATGCGGCGGCGGGGACGGTGACGCAGAAGCCGCAGATTCCTGGCTTGACGCCGCCGCAGGCTCCGGCGGCGCCGAAGCCGCTGACGGATACGCCACCGCCACCGCCTTCGCGGTAGGGTGGGCGGGTAAGCGAGAGACGAAGGCGTAACGCGGCTAAGAGCGGATTATGAGGGATAAGAGCGGATTGTGGCGAGGCGGTTGGCTTGCTTGCGGTCCGCTCTTTTTGCGTCGTGTCGGCTGCGGACTGTGTGGTGAGGCGGGGGCGATAGACTGGGGGGATGAGTGGTGAAGCATTGAATGGTTTGAGTGGGGCGCGGTCGGCGTATCTGCGGTCGGCGATGCATCAGCCGGTGGAGTGGAATGAGTGGGGCGCGGCGGCGTTTGCGAAGGCGCAGGCGGAGGACAAGCCGGTGCTGCTGGACATTGGCGCGGTGTGGTGCCACTGGTGCCACGTGATGGATCGGGAGAGCTACGAGAACCCGGAGACGGCGCGGATCATCAACGAGCATTTTGTGCCGGTGAAGGTGGACCGGGATGAGCGGCCGGATGTGGACACGCGCTACCAGGCGGCGGTGGCGGCGATCAGCGGGCAGGGCGGGTGGCCGCTGACGGCGTTCCTGACGCCGGATGGCCGGCCGTTCTTTGGCGGGACGTACTTTCCTCCGGTGGATGGGCATGGGCGGCCGAGCCTGCGGCGAGTGCTGATGACGATGGCGGAGGCGTTCGAACGGCGGCGGGATGAGGTGATGGAGTCGGCCGGCAGCGTGATGGCGGCGATCGAACACAACGAGTCGTTCGATGGCAGCGCGAAGGATGCGGGGGCGGAGCTGGTGGGGAAGATCCTGGGATCGATCCTGAAGCAGTTCGATCCGCGATATGGGGGGTTCGGGGCGCAGCCGAAGTTTCCGCATTGTGGGGCGGTGGATTTGTTGATTGATGAGGGGGCGAGGGAACAGGCTAGGGAACAGGCGAGGGAAGAGGGAAGAGGGAAGAGGGAAGAGGGTGCCGGTGCGGCGGGCGCGGCGCGGGCGGCGGCGATGGTGACGTTGGAGAAGATGGCCAAGGGGGGGATTTACGATCACCTGGCGGGTGGGTTTCATCGCTACTCGGTGGATGAGCGATGGGTGGTGCCGCATTTTGAGAAGATGAGCTACGACAACTCGGAGCTGCTGAGGAACTATGTGCACGCGTACCAGACGTTTGGGGAGACGGAGTGCGCGCGGGTGGCACGCGAGACGATGCGCTGGGTGGATGAGTGGCTGAGCGATCGCGAGCATGGGGGGTTCTACGCGTCGCAGGATGCGGACTTTTCGCTGGTGGATGACGGGGACTACTTCACGTGGACGAGGGCGGAGGCGGCGGAGGTGCTGACGGCGGAGGAGATGGCGCTGGCGGGGCCGTACTTCGACATCGGCGAGATCGGGGATATGCACCATAACCCGCTGAAGAACACGCTGCATATCGAGCTGACGCTGGCAGAGGTGGCGAAGGCGGCGGGGGTGACGGCGGAGCGGGCGAAGGAGTTGATCTGGAGCGCGAAGGTGAAGATGTATGCGGCGCGGAAGCTGCGGCCGACGCCTTATGTGGACAAGACGGTTTATGTCGCATGGAACGGGATGATGGTGTCGGCGTACCTGGAGGCGGCGCGGGTGCTCGAGGATAGCGGGGCGACGGCGTTTGCGCTGAAGACGTTGGACCGGATGTTGAGTGTGGCGTGGCGGGATGGGGCGATGGGGCATGTGGTGGCGTATGGGGAGACGGGTGGACAGGGTGAGGAGGTGCCCGGTGTGCTCGATGACTACGTGTTTACGGGGCATGCGGCGCTGGATGCGTGGGAGAGTACGGGGGATCTGCGGTATTTCGCGGCGGCGCTGGAGCTTGGAGACGCGGCGGTGGCGAGGTTCTATGACGGCGAGAAGGGTGGGTTCTTCGACACGGAGCCGGAGCGTGGAGAGAAAATTGGGGCGCTGAGCGCGCGGCGGAAGCCGCTGCAGGACTCGCCGACGCCGGCGGGCAACTCGGTGGCGGCGGGGCTGCTGCTCAGGCTGGCAGAGCTGACCGGGCGGGAGGATCTGCGCGAGAAGGCGAAGGCTACGCTGGAGTGCTTTGCGGGCGTGGTGGAGCACTTCGGGCTGCATGCGGCGAGCTACGGGCTGGCGCTGCGCAGGATGGTGACGGCTCCGGTGCAGGTGGTGGTGGTCGGGGTGGATGAACGGGCGGATGAGCTGGAGCGGAGGGCGCTGAAGGGCTTCCAGGTGAACAAGAGCGTGGTGCGGCTGCGGACGGTGGGGGTTGAGCTGCCGCCGAGTTTGGCGGAGACGATTCCGAATCTGCCGCGGCAGGACGGGAGCTTTGCGGTGGTTTGCTCGGGGTTCAGCTGCCGGCCGCCGGTGGGGTCGGCGGAGGAGCTGGCGCAGGCTTTGGCGGGTTAGGGCCAATTACTGGGCGTGTTTCAGCTCGAAGCGGATGAGGTGGAGGGGTGTGTCGCCGAGGTTTTCAAGGGAGTGGGCGCCGGCTTTGGCCGGCATTATTTCGACTCCGGGCGGGAAGTTGATGACTCCGGGCTCGGGGCCGGCGGGAGAAAAGCCGCGCAGCGGGGCGCGGTCGATGATGTAGAAGACTCCGGGCCAGGGGCTGGTATGCATGGGGTCTTTGCCGTGCGGCGGGAGGTGGACGTCGAGGACGCGGACCTCATCATTCTCAAGCAGCAGGGTGTGGCTTTCGGGGGCGGCGATGAGGGCGTCATCGGGACCGGGCGCGGTGGGTTTCCAGCCGGGCAGGCCGCAGCCGGGGTGCTTGAACTCGACGCGGATGGCGTGGAAAGGAACGTCGCCGGTGTTCTCGGTCCAATGCGGACCTTCGGGTTTGATGGCGACGATGCGAGGCTTGAAGTTGGGATCGGTAGGATGGCTGCGATTGTCCTTGCCGTCGGGGGTGTTGTAGGTGCCGGCGCCCTGGCGATCGACGTACATGACGGAGGGGAGGCGGTGGGTGTGGACGGCCTCGCGGGTGTGAGGCTGGGAGTGGACGTCGAGGACGCGGATGTCGGCGTTCTCGAAGAGGACGGTGTGGTTGGCGGGCGAGGCGGTGACGGCGTCGGAGGCGTCGAGCGGGATGGTGGGGCAGGGGGCGGTGGAGGCGGACTGGGGCGCGGCAGAGCTGGCTTGCTGCGTGGGGGCCGTTGGTGCGAAGGCGAGGAGCGGGAGGATGAGGAGAGTTCGGCGGCCAAGCATAGGCTTGTGATGCGGGCGGGTCAGTTGATGGGGCCGGAGCTTATGGGGCCGGAGCGGCTGCTCATGGCTTTGAGCTTGCCGGTGGCGATGTCGAGGACTTTCTGGCGGACTTCGTCGTAGGAGGGCTGGCCGGTGAAGAAGGCGAAGGTGTAGTGGGTCTGGATGGTCTGGCCGTCGGGGCTCTTCTGGTCGGGGGCGTAGCCGTCGAGTGAGAAGCTGCGCTGGCCGGCGGCGGTTTCGGTGGGATGCTGCTGGGCGAAGAGCGGTTGGTCGCCGTCGCCGCTCTCGAGGGTCATGCGGAGGCCGGGCTGGCCGGAGGGGTCGAAGGTGCGGGCGATGAGATGGACGTGGTAGGGCCCCCAGGGGGTGAGCGCGGGGTAGAACTGGATGGTCTTGTCGCCCTGGGTGACGGTCTCGAGGAGGAAGTCGCGGAGCTTGCCGAGTTGCGAGTTGGGGTCCTGGAGGTGGAGGCGGGTGATGGCGGCGACTTCTTCGTCGCGCTTCTGGCGATGGCCGGGTTCGGCGGGGGTCTGGGCGTAGGCGCGGGCGAGGAGTGCGCGGGCTTGCCAGTCGGAGGGATCGGACTGTTCGAGGGGGAGGAGCGTGGTGAAGACGAAGGCGGCGTCGCCGAGGTTGAGGGCGGACTCGGCGGCAAATTTCTTATAGACGTGGTTGGCCGGGTCGGCGGCGATGAGCTGTTTGAAGTCGGCGAGGGCGAGGTCGAAGTGCTTCGCCTGGAAGGCCTGGACGGCTTCGCGGAACTGGGCCTGGTTGGGGCTGGGAGGCTGGCTGGCGGGTGTGGTTTGCGCGGAGGCGGCGAGGGTGAGAGCGAGGAGGAGGAGGGAGAAGGATGGGTGTCTATGGTGGGTCATAACTGAGGTGGATTGTATGACGAGTGGCGAGGGCGGGGGTGGGACGGGGGACGGCGGAATACGGAGATTTGCCGCCTTTGGCTCAGAATGACGGGCTTGTTTGCAGGCGTGACGGTGGGCGGGGTCGTGACGAGGGAGGCCCGTACTCAGGATTTGACGAGGGGTTGCTGGGCGGGGGCGGCGGTGGGGTCTTTGGGGGGCTGCTGCATGATGAGAATGGCGGCGTCGCTGCCGAGCGGGATGCTTTGCTGCTCGAAGCCGAGGACGATGCGGCGGCGAAGCTCGCGGAGGACACCGTCTTTCTGGTTGGGCCGGACGCGGATGCTGACGGGGTAAAGGATGGAGCGGCCGTCGATCTTGTCGATGCCGAGGACGGTGGGCTTGTCGATGATGAGGGGCTGGAAGGCGGGATCGGCGGCCAGGGTTGCGACGATCTGGCCGAGGACCTCCATGACGTGATCGGGGTTGACGGAGGCGTCGACGGAGATGGGGAGGGAGGCGAGGGAGAAGTCGCGGGAGAGATTGGAGACGACGGAGATCTGGGAGTTGGGGATGACGTAGAGGGTGCCGTCGCCGTCGCGGAGGCGGGTAAGGCGAAGGGTCAGGTCCTCGACGGTGCCGGTGAGTGAGGCGATTTTGACGACTTCGCCGACGTTGTACTGGTCTTCGACGAGGATGAAGATGCCGTTGATGATGTCCTTGAAGAGGGACTGGGCGGCGAGGCCGATGCCGACGCCGACGATGCCGGCGGAGGCGAGCAGGGGAGTGGGGTTGTAGTTGAAGAGATGAAGGACCTGGAGGAAGGCGAGGAAGCCGAGGATGCTGTAGGAGGTGGCGCGAACGATGGTGGCGATGGTGCGGAGCTGGGCGCTGCGGCCGCGGACAATGGGCTGGCGATCGGCGATGTGCTGGAGGCGGCGGACGAAGAAGCGGACGATCCGCTCGAGGATGAAGAGGAAGATGAGGACGATGGCGACTTTGGGGAGGCGGTCGCGCACCATGACCATGACGTCGTTATGCCAGTCGCGCTCGATGTCGTTGAGGACGGGCTGCTGGAGAGTGGAGGCTGAGAGGTGCAGGGCGAGGGAGTGAGGGAGATGCAGGTCCAGGATGGCTCGCTTTCCGGTTTTGGACTGGGCGCGTTGCAAAGACGCGCGGAGTAGCTGAAAATGAGACGCAAATGCGGCCTCTTGGGGAGGCCGTAGGTGGAGGTTTCCATGAAGTTTTCGAGGGAACGGGTCAGAAATGTGGTGTTAGGAGCCGGGATGGTGGCGATGATGGGCGGCGCGGCGCGGACGCAGAGTTCAGGGCTGCCGCCGACCCCGGGGCAGGTCCCGAGCGCGTCGCAGAGCCCAAGTCCGCTGCATCGGGGCGACACTCCGGACGAAGGAGTGCCGAAGGACATCGCCGAGAGGCAGCAACATGCGCGGGAGGACGAGCGGCAGAAGCGACTGGTAGCGGATACGGATAAGCTGCTGGCGCTGGCGACGTCGCTGCATGACGATGTGGCGAAGACGAACAAGAACGTGCTGTCGCTGGACGTGGTGCGGCGGGCGGAGGAGATCGAGAAGCTGGCGCGGAGCGTTAAGGAGCGGATGAAAGGGTAGGCCAAAAGGGGCTTGAGGTGTGCTTGCGGCTATTAAAAGGATGATCCATGGGTTGGGGGTTTGTGGGTTTAGAGCCGCAGGGTGAGGCTAGCGGCGGTTGGGGGTGGCTATGTGGTGGATGGTGGAGGCGGGCGGCGGTGTGAGTAGCGTGGCTACGCTGAGCTGGGGGAAGGGCAGGGTGGGGCTGGTGGCGGCGGAGGCGCGGAGGGCAGCGACGATGGTGGCGGCGTTCCATGTGGGGTGAGCGGCGCGGAGCAGTGCGGCGGCGCCGGCGGCGAGGGGCGCGGAGGCGCTGGTGCCCATGGCCTGCACGTAGGCGGTGTGTCCGAGGTTGAAGCAGCCGAAGGAGTGGGCGGAGTCGGCTGGGGGGCCGTCGAGGGTGGAGGGTTTGCCGGAGCTGCAGGCGCCCCAGATCCAGCCGGAGGTGAGGGCGGGGTCGGCGGATGAGGGATAGCTGCCGCCGGGAGCGGCGAGGGCGGCGAGCGGGGCGCCGAAGTTCGAGTAATACGGCAGGGTGACGGGGCCGGCGGCGCAGGTGGCGCCGGGGGTGAGATTTTCGGCGCAGGCGGGGTTGGTGGAGGCGGCGAGGGCGAGGACGTCGCGGGACATGGCGGGGAGTTCGACGAAGCGCTGGTTGGCGAGCGAGAAGCCGTCGTTTCCGGCGGCGGCGATGAGGATGACGCCGGCGTTGGCGGCGGCGTGGGTGACGTGGTTGAAGGTGGTCAGGAGGCCGGCGCCGTCGCCGGTGGTGATGTCGACGAGGGTGCCGAGGGACATGGAGATGATGTCGGCGCGGTTGGTGACGGCGTCCTCGATGCCCTGGATGACCCAGGAGAGGAGGCCGGAGGCCTGGCCGGCGATGCAGCCGGTGGGGTCGGAGGAGGAGGCGGGCGCGGGGGTGCGTTGAAGGACCTTGATGTTGAGCAGGGTGGCGGAGGGAGCTACGCCGGCGGTGAGGCCGGTGCCGGGTCCGAGCGCGGCGGCGGCGAGGGAGGCGGTCCAGGTTCCGTGGCCCTGCTGGTCGGCGGGTGAGCCGTCATCGCAGGCGGAGGGAAAGCCGGTGGCGGCGGACTGGTCGATTTCGGAGAGGTTGAGAGCGAGGTTGGGGGCGATGTCGGGGTGGGAGGCGTCGACGCCGGAGTCGAGGATGGCGATGCGTACGCCGACGCCGGTGGAGACGGACCAGGGGCCGGGCAGGGTGGGTGTGCCGAAGCCACCCACGGCGCGGACGGCCCATCCCTGGGGGCTGTTGTAGAGGGTGTCGGATGCGGCGGCGGGCGCGGGGGCCGGCGTGGCCACGACGGAGAGGCTGTGGGCGGTGACGATGCGGTCCTCGACGACGGATTCGACGGTGGGGTCGAGGGCGAGCCGGGCGCTGGTGGCGGCGGCGTCGGCCGGCGTGGTCTGGAGGATGGCAATGCCGAGACGCTCGTGGCGCTGGACGAGGCGGGCGCCGGCGAGGTTGGGCTGGGCGGGGACGGCTCCATTGCGGTAGGTGACGATGAAGCGGCCGGTGATGGCGCGGCCTACCGGGGTCTGGCTAAAGAGCGATGGCGCAGAGATGAGGAGAAGCGTAAGAATACGGTGGACGGCAGATCGGAACGTCATGGAGCGGTACCCCCCTGGCAGGCTTGCTGCTGCGACTGATGGGTGCATCGGCGTCGGAGCGGGCATGCGCGAAGAGCGGCGAGGGTAACGTGCCGGTACGAAGGTCAGGTCACTTGCGGGGAGAACCCTGGTTTGGCTAAAGGAAGAGGGAGCCCTGAGGCTCCCCCAGTCATGTAATGCGTTCCAGCCAGATTATCTGGTAAAGAGCCGGCGGCGGGCAGCTCCTGCGAGGCCGATCGCTCCCGTGCCGAGGAGCACGAGACTGCCGGGCTCGGGAGTGACGGTAGCGGCGGAGGCGACCGAACCGATTTCGACGTCCCCGAGTTCCGCGTCGACCATGTTGCCGCCGCTGCCGATTCCGGAGAAGAAGAGCGACTCGTAGTTGGCGGTGGGCCCGAAGGTGGCGCAGCCGCTCGACTGATAGCAGAGGTCGGTGAAACCGCTCGCGCTGCTAAAGAAGAACAGGTAGTCGTAGCTGCCGTTCGATTCGCCCGATTGGAAGTCGTAAAAGAGACCGGTCGAGGTGGCGGTTACACCTGAACCCGAGATCGTCGCGGAGGAGGAGCTGGAAGGCGTAATGGTCTGAGTTTTGAAGGAATCTGTCAGGGTTAGGTTATAGCCGGTGATGTCGGCGGATTGGAGGACGCCGAGAGTGCCGTCTGTGGTGATTGTGCCGCTTACGCTGAAGTTAGAGAAGATGTTGCTGACGGTGTAGGTGATGGGTGCGGCGGAAGCGAGCCCGGGAAGTGCGAGGACTGAAGCGAGCAGAAGAGCGACTTTCATGGATTCCCCTTAAGTGTAGGTCGGTTTCGCGGGGACTGCGTGTCTCCCCCACTGGCTGTCAACGTAGCACGAATGGGGCATTGCCAAGTAAATCTTACGTAACCCCCAGGTCACTTGCGTGCCGTTTCAGAACTTGAGAGTGCGATTGACCGGACCGTCCAGGCGGGGGACAAGCTTGAGTGGGAGATGGTAGAAATTCAAGGAGGAGAAACAGGCATGGCGCGGCACCGGGGCAGCGAAGTAGCGACGAGGCAGGAGTTGATTGCGGAGGTGGGGTCGCCGGCGAAGGACGCGCTGTCGCATGAGTCTTTGTCCCGGGACTTCCCCGAGAAGGAGCTGCTGTCGAAGGAACGGCTGGTGGAGTTCTACCGGCTGATGTACCTGTCGCGGCGGACGGACGACCGGGAGATCGTGCTGAAGCGACAGCAGAAGATCTTCTTCCAGATATCGTGCGCGGGGCATGAGGCGCTGCTGGTGGCGGCGGGGATGGCGATGAAGCCGGGGTACGACTGGTTCTTTCCGTACTACCGGGATCGGGCGCTTTGCCTGGCGCTGGGCAATACGGTGGAGGAGCAGCTGCTGCAGTCGGTGGGGGCGGCGAGCGACACGGCGAGCGGCGGAAGGCAAATGCCGTCGCACTGGTCGAGCAGCCGCCTGAATATTGTGACGCCCTCAAGCTCGACGGCGACGCAGTGTCTGCAGGCGGTGGGCTGCGCGGAGGCGGGACGGTACTTCGCGCAGCATCCGTCCGCTGCGAGCAAGCTCGACGGCGCGGTGGATTACCGGGCGTTCAAGGACGTGAAGTTTCAAGCGGACGAGGTGGTGTATGTGTCGATCGGGGAGGGGTCGACGAGCCAGGGAGAGTTCTGGGAGTCGCTGAATACGGCTTCGAACGGGAAGCTGCCGGTGCTGTACGTGATTGAGGACAATGGGTACGCCATCTCGACGCCGGTGGAGGCGAATACGCCGGGTGGAAATATCTCGAGGCTGATTGCGAACTTTCCGAACTTCCACTTTGCGGAGGTGGATGGAACGGATCCGATTGCGAGCTATGCGGCGATGGTGGAGGCGGTGGCGTATTGCCGGGCGGGACGCGGTCCGGCGGTGGTGCATGGACACGTCGTGCGGCCTTACTCGCACTCGATGAGCGAGGATGAGCGGGATTACCGGTCGCGGGGAGAGCTGGAGGCGGATGCGCTGCGGGATCCGATCTCGAAGATGCAGGTGTGGCTGCTGCGCGAGGGGATACTGAGCGCGGAGGAGATCGACGGGCTGGAGCGGAAGGTGGACGCGGAGGTGCAGCGGGCGTCGGACAGGGCGGTGCAGGCGGCGTTCCCAAGCGTGGATTCAATCTTGCGGTATCAGTATTCGGAGAATCTGAAGCCGACGGATGAGCGGTTTGACGTGAAGCCGCAGGCGAATACGGATTTGAGCGAGCGGACGATGGCGGACCTCATCAACACGTGCCTAAAGGACGAGATGCGGCGCGACGAGCGGATCGTGGTGTTCGGCGAGGATGTGGCGGATGCGACGCGGGCGGAGGCGCTGAAGGAAGGCAAGGTGAAGGGCAAGGGTGGGGTCTTTAAGCTGACGAGCGGGCTGCAGACGGCGTTCGGGAGCGAACGGGTGTGGAACTCGCCACTGGCGGAGGCGAATATCGTGGGCCGGGCGATCGGGATGGCGGTGCGGGGGTTGAAGCCGGTGGTGGAAATCCAGTTCTTCGACTACATCTGGCCGGCGATGCACCAGATGCGCAATGAGCTGGCGCTGATCCGGTGGCGGTCGAACGGGGACTTCAGCTGCCCGTTGGTGATCCGGGTGCCGATCGGCGGATATCTAACGGGCGGGTCGATTTACCACTCGCAGTCGGGGGAGAGCATCTTCGCGCATACGCCAGGAGTGCGGATCGTGATGCCGTCGAATGCGCTGGACGCGCTGGGACTGCTGCGGACGGCGATCCGGTGCGATGATCCGGTGCTGTTCCTGGAGCATAAGCGGCTGTATCGCGAGACGTTCGGGCGCGCGGTGTATCCGGGGGCGGAGTTTGCGATTCCGTTTGGCAGGGCGAAGATCGTGAAGCCAGGCAAGGACCTGACGGTGGTGACGTACGGGGCGGTGGTGCCGCGGGCGCTGCAGGCGGCGGTGAAGCTCGAACGGGAGCGCGGGGTGAGCGTGGAGTTGATCGATCTGCGGTCGCTGAGCCCGTATGACTGGGAGGCGATTGCGGAGAGCGTGCGCAAGACGAACAAGGTGATTGTGGCGCACGAGGACATGAAGAGCTGGGGGTACGGGGCGGAGATCGCGGCCCGGATCGGGGAAGAGCTGTTCCACGACCTGGATGCGCCGGTGAGGAGAGTGGCGGCGATGGATACGTTTGTGGCGTATCAGCCGGTGCTGGAGGATGCGATTCTGCCGCAGCCGGAGGATTTGTATCGTGCTATGGCGGAGCTGGCCGCGTTCTAAAAGAGACAACACCGTAAGCGCGGATCAATACGGATAAAGGCGGATTTCCGTAGATAAGCCTGGTCGGCGAGCGGAGCGCTGGCAGCGCTCAATTTGGCCACGGCGCAACTTTGACTGGCGAGAGCGGGTTTAGGCGAACGAATGCCCGATTCTGCCGCCGCGCCTTCAAGTGCGCTGTGCGAAGTCGGCAGCGGAGGTTAGCATGAGATGCGTTGATGCTGTGAGGTGGATTGCGGGCGTGGGGCGGGTGGCGCTGGCGGGGATGCTTTGTGTGCTGATGGTGGATCAGCCGCTGCTGGCGGAAGGGGCCGCAGGCGCTGTGGGCGGAGTGAAGAAGGAGGCGGTGGGGGCGCCGGGGGAGCTGCAGGGGCAGGAGAGGGTGCTGCATGCGCTGAATCGGCTGACGTTTGGGCCGCGGCCGGAAGACGCGGCGGCGGTGCAGGCGATGGGGCTGAACAAGTGGTTCGAGATGCAGCTGAATCCGGAGTGGATCGACGACTCGAGGCTGGATGCGAGGCTGGCGGAGTATCCGGCGATGCGCCTCTCCACGGCGGAGCTCGAGAAGAAGTTTCCGGGGCCGCTGATGATCCGGCAGATTGCGAACGGCAAGGCGCCGATGCCGAGCGATCCGACGGAGCGCGCGAGGATGACGGACGAGATCGCGTTCTACAAGATGCAGAAGGCGCAGCAGGAGAAGGGCGCGGCGGCGCAGGCACAGGCGCCGAATGGCGGGGAGGCGACGGGCTCGGGTAGTGCGGTGGCTGCTCAGGCTGGAGCTCAGGCGGGGGCGCAAGCGGGAGCTCAGGCGGCGGGTCCGGTGAAGAAGCAGAAGCAGGTGGATGCGGGGTTTGACGCGATCATGAGTGATGGCGGGGCGGGGATGGGGGCGGCGGGGCAGATGGCTCCGGACAAGCCGATCGCGGCGAGCGAGATTGCGCCAGATGGGGGGATGGCGGCGGCGGATGGTGCGGGGAGTTATCCGCAGGCGGACGTTGCGCGGATCATGAGTCTGCCGCCGGAGCAGCGGATGGCGGCGATTCTGGCGCTGCCGGCGCGGGACCTGGTGCGGTTGAGGCAGAGCCTGAAGGGGCCACAACTGGCGCAGCTGACGGCGGGGATGACACCGGAGCAGAAGGAGACGCTGATCGCGCTGCCGGGGTCGATCCGGATGGTGGCGCTGGAGGCGATGGAGTCGCGGCTAACGCGGGATATCTATAGCGAGCGGCAGCTGGAAGCGTTGATGACGGACTTCTGGCTGAACCACTTCAACGTGTATGTGCGGAAGAACCAGAATGAGCCGTACATGCTGCCGGCGTATGAGCGGGAGACGATCCGGCCGCATGCGCTGGGGAAGTTTGAGGACCTGCTGGTGGCGACGGCGGAGAGCCCGGCGATGCTCGAGTACCTGGATAACTTCAGGAGCGTGGGACCGGATTCGATGCAGGCGATGCGGTTGAAGCAGGCCAAGGAGCGGTTCCCGAATGCGCCGCTGGTGAAGCAGGCGAGCGCGGGGTTGAACGAGAACTATGGCCGCGAGTTGATGGAGCTGCATACGCTGGGGGTGAACGGCGGGTACACGCAGGCGGATGTGACGAACGTGGCGAAGGTGTTTACGGGGTGGGGGATCGACAAGCCGCAGCAGGGCGGGGAGTTCAAGTTTGACGAGCGGAGGCACGAGCCGGGCGCGAAGGTGGTGCTGGGGCGGACGATTCCGGAGGGCGGCGAGAAGGAGGGTCTGGAGGTGCTGCACATGCTGGCGACGAGCCCGGCCACGGCGCACTTTATCGCGCAGAAGCTGGCAGTGAGGTTTGTGAGCGATGAGCCGCCGGCGGCGCTGGTGGACAAGATGGCGGCGAGCTTTCTGAAGTCAGACGGCGACATCAAGACGGTGCTGCGGACGATGTTCTATGCGCCGGAGTTCTGGTCGCCGGCGGTGTACCGGGCGAAGGTGAAGACGCCGGAGGAGTTCGTGATTTCGGCGGTGCGGGCGAGTGGGGCGCAGGTGGCGAATCCTCAGGCACTGGTGCAGAGTTTAGACAAGCTGGGCATGCCCTTGTACGGCATGCAGACGCCGAACGGGTATAGCTGGAAGAAGGATGACTGGGTGAGCACGGGGGCGCTGGTGAGCCGGATGAATTTCTCGCTGGTGCTGAGCGCGGGGCGGCTGCCGGGGGTGAAGACCTCGTGGACGGACGTGCTGGGAAACGGGCAGGCGGGAGTGGTTCCGGCCTCGTACAGCGCGGGCACCGCTGAGCCTGCGACGATGAAGGAGCGGCGGCTGGAGATGGTGCTGCTGGGAGAGCCGGTAAGCGAACGGACGCGCGCGACGGTGCTGGGGCAGGCGGATGACGCGACGGTGACGGAGCAGGCGGAGACACAGTTTGACCTGCGCGGCAACGGCAAGGGGAACTATGCCGGGCGCGGGCTGGACCGGATCAAGGGTGGGGGTGGATTGGATGATCCGCAGGCTGCGGTGATGGCGGGGTTGCTGCTGGGGAGTCCGGAGTTCCAGAGGAGGTAGGGAGAGGAAGGGAAGAGGGAAGAGAAGACACGGCACTATGCGGGTAGGAATGGGTCAGAGGGCATAGGGGTAGGGATTGGGGTCGAGGCAACTTCGGATGTTGGTTCGGGTTAGAACCGTTGTCAGGGTGAGGAGATTCTATGTCGAACTTCAAGCAATTCGTGGATACGAGCGACTGGGGATGCGATATGCACGGACGCGATCTGGGTCGGCGCGGGCTCAATGGTGGACCGTCGCGGCGCGGATTCATGAAGGGCGGTGCGCTGGCGCTGGTGGGAACGAGCGTGATCCCGAGCTTCCTGATGCGGAGCGTGATGGCGGAGGCGACGACGGCGGCGGCCAGCAACAAGAAGCTGGTGGTGCTGTTCCAGCGCGGCGCGGCGGATGGGCTGAACATCGTGGTGCCGTACACGGAGAAGAACTACTACTCGATGCGGCCGTCGATTGCGATTCAGCAGAAGGATGTGCTGGATCTGGATGGGCACTTCGGGCTGCACCCGGCGCTGGCGGCGTTCAAGCCGCTGTATGACGGGGGACACCTGGCGATTGTGCATGCGGCGGGCTCGACGGATACGACGCGGTCGCACTTCGATGCGCAGGATTATATGGAGAGCGGGACGCCGGGCGTGAAGTCGACTGCCGACGGCTGGTTGAACCGCGCGCTGGCCAACGGGCCCGCGCCGAACGGGCCGGGTGGAAAGCCTTCGGCGTTTCGAGCGGTAGCGCTGGGGACTCAGGTGCCGCGGACGCTGCAGGGCAAGGTGCCGGCGATTGCGGTTTCGAACCTGGCGGATTTCTCGGTGGGCGGCAAGGGGCCGCAGACATCGGCCATTTCAAATGCGTTCCAGGCGATGTACGACGAGAGCTCGGATGCGGTGCTGCATGGGACAGGGCAGGAGACGTTCGAGGCGGTAAAGATGCTGAAGGCGGCGGACCCGGCGAAGTATGTGCCAGCGGCGGGGGTGACGTATCCGAACACGCCGTTTGGGAACAGCCTGAAGCAGATCGCACAGTTGATGAAGGCGAACCTGGGTGTTGAGGCTGCGTTCTCGGATATCGGGGGTTGGGACACGCACCAGAACCAAGGCGCGGCGACGGGTCAGCTGGCGAACCGGTTAACGGAGTTCGGCAACGGGATTGCGGCGTTCTGGAAGGACATGGGCGCGGATGCGGAGAACATTACGCTGGTGACGATGTCGGAGTTTGGACGCACGGCGCGGCAAAACGGGACGGGCGGTACGGATCATGGACATGCCAACGTGATGTTCATCCTGGGTGGACAGGTGAAGGGCGGCAAGGTGTACGGAAAGTGGCCGGGCGTCGACAATGGCCAGTTGAACGAAGGGCGCGACCTGGCGGTGACGACGGATTTCCGCAAAGTGCTGGGTGAGGCGGCTTACAAGACGCTGGGCGCGAAGAACATGGAGATCGTTTTTCCGGGGGCGCAGGTTGCGCCGGCGGAGTTCCTGAACTTTGTGTGAGACCCGCAAAAGGAAGGTTTGAGTACGCATCCGGCCTGATGGCCGGATTTTTTTTAATTTGTGGATTAAATGCCCTACAAGTGGTACCTGTATGAGCCGATGTGGGACAACTAATTTCGAGGTTGTGCGTCTTAATGGATGTAGCAAGCAAGCAGCCGGACTTTCAGTTCCCTCGGTACCGGCTTCCCCTATCCGCAAGACCAATCCCCACCTTATATGTAAGGCGCCCTGAACACCGGGCGCCTTCACTTCTTTCAGGCAAGAGATTGTGCGATCAAGCGAGGCCGAGGCGGCAGTCGAGGGCGGACGCGCCGGAGCCTGTGGTGACGAGGAGAAGAGCCATGACGATGAGGCAGAGGGTGTACTCGGAGCCAGGGTAGCCGTGATGGATGTTGACGGCGGCGAGTGCGACGATCATGTTGCCGGCGAACTCCTGAAGGGAGCTCAAAGAACGGGATCCGCATCGCCCAGGTCCGCGCGGCGCCGGCGGTGAACCGCGAGCTGGTCTTCCTCTATTGGTCGATCGGGCGGGACCTGACCCAGCGCGCTGCGGATGAGGGCTGGGGAACCAAGATCAATGACAGGTTATCAACGGACCTGAAGGCCGCATTCCCAGGTGTGGAATGGTTCAGCCCGCGGAACCTCCGCCACATGCGCTCCTTGACGAGGCGTTGCCGGAGCCGGAGATTTTGCAACAGCTTGTTGCCAACTTGCCCTGGGGCCACAATCTCACGGTTCTCGACCGTATCTAAGGAGCGGCCCACTCGGGAGTGGTACCTCCGAACGGCGCTTGAGAACGGCTGGAGCCAGAACGTCATGGTCCACATGATCTCGTCGGAGCTGCATGCGACGGAAGGGAAGGCGCTGACCAACTTTCACCGCACACTGTCCCCACCCGGCCCCGACATGGCCGATCAGGTCCTCCGCGATCCGTACAATTTTGACTTCCTGGCGCTTCCGCGCCCTTTGCCGAGCGTGAGCTGGAGAAGACTCTCCTGACGCACCTTCGCGACCTGCCGCTGGAACTCGGCCGCGGATTCGCCTTTGTAGGGAGCCAGGTACCGCTTATGGTTGATGAGCGCTCCTTCTAGGTTTCCAGGTGAGTACATCGCTTGCGATTCTGCCTGTCGAACAGGCACAGCTCGCCCGTGAAGAAGCTTTCCGGAAGCTGCGCGCCATGGTTCTCAACTCGGTTGTCTCGGAGCATTCGAAGCGCGACTACTCGAAAGCCCTGAATGAAGATATGGGGCGCTCCGTGGTGCGCCAATCCACTGATACGATTAGATTCCCTTATGCGCTTAAGTCATGGCGGGTGATGAGTCGGCGGGCCACAGCAGCGGCTGTATGTGCTTCCTTTCGCCAGACGCAGCCCGACAACATACTTAGTAATCGGCCCAACGTTCTTGCGTCTTCAAACTCCATCTTCTCCTAGAATGCTACAGTGCTCTCACTGGCCATGAAGCACGGCCCGACCTTCAATCATCCTACGAGCGCTGCTGGGCGAGAAAGTTAGTTCTGCAGCCAGATGTTCTGTTCCTCCGGACTCAGTTCCGGACCGTGCGTCTCCAGCGTGTAAAGCCGTAGACGATTGCCATCTGGATCCTCGACAACAATCAACCAGGCCTGTATAGAACAGATGACTGGAGAATGCAGAATGCCTTTCTCCGTCAAATACTCGTCCCATGCCTGCAGGGTCGCTCGGTTCTCTACGGCTATCGTGATGGGATCAAAGAGACGGTGCTTTTCGGCGCGTTCCGGATTGAGCCGCAACTCCAGCAGAGTGCCTAGACCCGGCATCTTCAGGATGTATGCGTATACCTGCCCGTCCGAGGTGCGGCGATGGTCGAATCGCGGGATCCTCTGGCAGCCGAATGCATCCTCATAGAATTTAAGAGCAGCAACAAGATCTCTTACGGCGAGCTTGAGGTGGTGAATACCCTTCAGTTCCGGAATATCCATGGATGCCTCCGATTTGCCTGCAAACGTGGGCTTAGAACAAGACCTTGAGACTGAATTGTGCCTGGCGAGAAGTGTTATTGTTTGTAGAATTTGCCGACCCGGCAAGACTATTCACTCCGCTGATGGGAACTGCGCTGGTAAATAAGGTGAAGTTCGGGAAGCCGAGGTTTGTATGATTAAGTACGTTGAAGACCTCGGCGCGAAGCTGCAAGTCAATATCTCTCTCGTACACGTGGTGAATGGTAGTGTTCTTGAATAGACCGACATCGAATTCCTGCAGTCCCTCTGCGTAGAGTTGATCGCGGCGCTCCGTACCGAAGGTGCCGGCGGGCTGCAACACGAACGCACAAGGATTGTAATAGTGTGTTGCATTATGGATAGTTGTGGGCGCAATACAGGTCGGGTTGCCAGCTATCGTTCCTGGTTGGTTTGGATTTCCGACCAAGTTAGGACGTTCGCTGACCTGGCTGTTGTTGATCTGCGCCTGATCGAAACCTTCCACAACGTTGTAAGGTGAACCCGTACGAAGTTGAGCCAGCAGCGTAGCCTGCCAACCGCTAAGCAAGTAGTTCTCATGCCGTGTAGGTACGACATAGATTACGTTGGCGGTGCCGACATGCCGGATATCAAATGCTGCAGGTCCATAATCCGCCTTGACGTTGTATGGGTTCTGGATGGGCCCCGACCCGTTCAAGGCTTCAAGCCCATTCTGCAGGGAGCTGTAATCCATTACCTTCGAGAACGTGTAGTTGATCTGGAATTGCACGGAGTGCGAGAGTTGGCGGACCAGACTGGTCTGGAGAGAATTGTAATGGGACGTTAGAGCGGCAGGACTTAGGTTGAGAGCGGCGAAGTTGGGGTTACCTCGTTTGAATCCTACTGGCTGGTACTGGGTACCGGCAGGAAGCAGAGAGGCCGCGGGGTTGGCAGGATCGGTGCATGGGCAGAACTCCGGAATCACCGGATTGTTGTCTCTGGAGCCGAAGAGGTGACGACCCTGGTTGCCGACGTATGAGATGGTTAGGACAGTGCTGCTGTCGAGCTGCTGCTGGATTCCGAGGCTGTATTGCATTTGCGAAGGCGTGTTGGTGGTGTTGTACGGGACGCCAGGTGTGATGGAAGCAGCACCGGGGATGCCGCCAGCGAACGCATTGGGGAATGTGGGGCGCACGATGGAACGAAAGTTATAGGGAGGGCTCAGATCATAGGTGCTCATGTATGTGCGGCCGCCAATTGGATCGTGAAAGATGCCGAAACCGCCGCGGATTGCGGTCCTTTGATTGTTCTGGAAGGGAAGATAGGAGAAGCCAAAGCGCGGATCGATATTCTTGAGCGAAGGATTGGACAGGAAGGCATGAGGCACCTGTGTGAACCCGGTGCTGGTGGCCACGTTTAGAATGGCATCGAACTTACCCCTGTCTTCAATAGGATTAGTGACAAAGTCGTACCGTACGCCAATGTTGAGCGACAGACGAGAGTTCACTTTCCAGTCATCCTGAATATATGGATTGATATCGATCTCACGACCGCCACGCTCCGGGTCAGATCCGGGAAGCGCTGCCACGGCTACGGCCGGAGTCGCAGCGAGGAAAAGAGCGATTGAAGGGAAGTTGTACTGCACTCCTTCATAAATGGAGGTTACCGTGTTGTTCTGCACCCTGTCGACGTCGATGCCGGTCTGGATCTGGTGTGACTTCAAGGTAAGAAATACATCGTTCTGTAAGGCAAACCTGTTCTGCACAAAGACCAGAGGTGTCGCGTAGCCAGGTCCAAGATCGACGTTGCCGAGCCCCGAGGGGGTAAGCGCTCCGATAACGATAGTTCCGACTTGGGAAAATCCGGGTGAAAATTGGAGAGGCGCGTACATCGGATTTTCCGCAGACTGGCGTACCGCCTGGCCGGAGCGCACGAAGTGAAAGCGGCTGACATTGAGCAGACGCGACGATTTGATGTATTTGTTTTCAAGTGTCACGTATCGGTTTCGCTGCAGCGAAAGCTCAGGGAATCCGCTCAGAAGACCGCCGGGGACAGGATCGATCAGGCTGCCGTTATCGGACAGGTACCGTATGGCGAAGCTATCTTTGGCTGAGATGTTCTGGTCCAGTCTGGTATTGACGTAGTTCTCTCCCACCGGATTATCCGCGGTGAAGCGATATTGTCCAACCCCAGTGCCGGAGTTAACGGGGCCAAGGTTCGGAAGCGGAAAGAATGCCAGGTAGGGGACGATAACAGGGCTGACCCCGATATGTGTGTACAAGTTACCGCCAGTGTTAACGCAGGTCGCAGACGCGGCGGCGCATGGTATGTATCCGAGGTGAGCTTCGCCATCGGGGACGATTGAGGTGTAGGATCTGCCGAGTTGTTGGCGTAAGCCTTCGTAGTTGATAAAGAAGAAAGTCTTGTCCTTGCGAAAAGGGAGACCGACACTTCCGCCAAACTGGTTCCGGCGAAACGAAGGAACACCTGAAAGCGGGTCGAAGTAGTTACGGGCGTCGAAGACACTGTTGCGGAGGAAGTCGTAAGCCGAACCATGGATGTCATTGGTCCCGGACTTCGTCACAGCATTGATGACGGCGCCGTTTCCGCCGAACTGCGCGCCGTAAATTCCGGTGAGAGTCTGGAATTCCGCAATGGCCTCAATGCCCAACGATGTACCGATCAGGCTGGCACCCGTGCCGCGGTCCCAGTACCCCTCGCTGTCCGCCCCGTCGAGCAGGAACAAGCTGCCTTCGGGCCTGGCGCCGGAAATAGAGTAGGAGGCGGACCGGCCAAACACTGAGCCTTGCGAGGTGGCCGGAGACGGCTGCGCACCGGGCGCGAGCAGAATCAGTTGCTCTACATTCCTGCCATTCAGCGGCAGATCGCGGATCTGTTTGGGGTCGATGAGAGAGCTTTGTTCGCCGGACGTGGAATTCACCTGCGCTTCCGCAGTGCGCACCTCTACCGTGACATTCGATGCGCCGACCGCAAGAGGGAGGTCTACCGTAAGCTGTGCGCCAACCGAGAGTTCAATATTGTTCCTTGTAATAGTTCCGAATCCGGGAGCGGTGGCCGACAAGCTGTACTTCCCGATGGGCAGTTCCGGTAACGAGAAGTAGCCGGCCCCATTGGATTTGATCTTGCGGGTGGCGTTGGTATCGGTATCGATCAAGGTGAGCGTTGCGCCCGGCACAACTGCTCCGGTTGAGTCTGTGACGGTGCCGTTGAGGGTGCCAGTTCCAAGTTGTGCGTGGCATACAACTGATCCGAAGACTAAGACGAACATCAGGACAGAGCGAAGCCGTGCCGGTCCGTACTTCATCACACCCATCGTTGAGACTCCTTTATTGCCGCCAAGGCTGTCGGGAACCAAGCTCCGCAACTATAGGCGCTCTAAAGTGAAGTGGTCAAGAGGTCATGTTAAGAATTCTGCGGGACGAGCGTATTCGGACACCAACAATGACCACTTCTGTCACGCGGATAACAGGCGCTCTATTGGGCAAGCCAGGCGGAAAGAAGATTGGTGACAATGGAATCGAGGCGGACCCTGGTCTTGCGCGGCAGAGACGTGATCAGGTCGCGGGTGCTGCTGTGATACGCCATGGTCGCGGCTCGTGCGCTCTGCGGATTGCGTCGATTTAAGGCGGTCAAAATAGCGTTGCGTTGCGGGGCGAAGGATCCCGTAAGCGTCTGCCATCCCTTCAGGGTGCCGTCAGAGAGCTCCCAGGCCAGGCCGATCTGCAGACCCGACAGAACTTTGCAAAAGGAAGCCAGCATGGAGCTGCCCGACGAAAGCGCCAGCTGATCGAGGAATCCCTGCAGGCCCTTGCTGATCTCCTCGATGCTTTCTCCCACTTCCATGCGGGTAAGCTCGCGCTGCATTATCTGAAGATCCTCCGCGCTGGCATTCACCGCCGCGAGCTCCGCGGCGAATCCATTCATCCCTCCGAGGACTGTAAGGATCTCCGATGCAGTAATCCGATCTACCTGGATCAACGACCGCAGAGAGGCGGCAAGCAATTGTCCCGATTCAGCTGTGACGTACGATCCGCTGCCGTGCTTCACCGTAATAAGCCTGGCGGCTGCGAGGGAACGCATGGCCGCGCGTATGGTGACGCCGCTGACACCGTAGGTGACGCAAAACTCCTTTTCGGTGGGAAGCTTTGTTCCACGAGGCCACTTGCCCGCCAGAATCTCATCTCTGACCGTCTCGAAGATCTGATCGGCGGCATTTCCGCGAATCTTTTCCTGTATCTTGGATCCGACAACCTGCATAAACCTCCTACTGGGCCGCTGGGCAGCAGCAAAACGTTAGAGTCTTTGAAGGAACGATCAAGATCGATGGGCCTCTTCCGCACTCGCGGGGCTTTCCAAGATGCATCACATGGAAGAACCATAAGAGGAGAGATGGTGTGGAGACCCTTACTTTGTTCCTCGCGAATAAGCTCGTCGATGCCGCGCTCGAAAAAGCACATAAGATGAAGTTCAAACCCATGAGCGTGGCCGTGCTCGATGGCGGAGGCCACCTGGTAGCGTTCAAACGGGAAGATAACAGCAGCCTTATGCGTCCCCAGATAGCACAGGCGAAAGCCTGGGGATCGCTGGCGATGGGGATGGGGGAGAAGGTCGCTGGCCGAGCGAGCGTCGACCCACCCATTCTTCGTGGCGGCCTTGAGCGACATCTCCGGGGGGAGGGTGGTTCCGGTTCCGGGGGGCGTGCTGATCGTGAATGCGAATGGAATCGTGCTGGGGGTGATGGGCGTGACCGGCGATGTCTCAGATGATGACGAGATCTGTGCGGTGGCGGCCATCGAACGCGCAGGTCTGAAGGCTGTCACGTAATACCGCCGCACGAGCCGGCGCGCAGTCGCAAACGTGATCACGGCAGAGGGTGTGCGTCGATCATGCAGCCCACCAGAAGCGCCGGCTGGTCGGAGAGATTGCTCCACGCGTGGTTTGTCCCGCGGATTACGACGGAATCACCTGGACGCATTACCACATCGTCTACATCGGTGATCAGGTGAATCTCACCGATGCAGCAGTAGATGCAGTCCAGCGTGTCGGTCCGATGCATGGTTGGGTGGCGTGCCGCATCCTCCGCTGTGGGCATATGCTTCTGCTGGATTGCCTCGTTCAGCTTTCGAAATTCTTCGATGTGAAGAGCTTTCTCCGGAGTATCGGGTGGAATTTCCAGCATGCGCATGAGCATGCCGCCGGGAAGAGGTTCGCGGGTTTTGATCTGGTCAGCCCGATCACCTTCAATGGTGTTGTCTACGGGAACTTCATTGGTGCTCCACAGTGTGGCTCGCCAGAAAATCCCCGGATTCTCCTGCACGTTGGTCGCCTGGTCCATCAGCACGGCCGATCTTCCGTTTGCATCCGGTCCAACGACATACCGCTTATACTTCGAAATCATACATCCTCCTTGCTTCCTGCTGGAGCCTGGTCAGCCGGGAAAGCCGGAGCCAGGAACCGGAGGCCGGGAATAGTCCGTTCCTTCAATTCCGCCATGCAGCGACTTGACCGTTGCCTCGCAGAAACGGCGAAAACCAAGCGTGTCAAGACCCAGGCAGAAGATGCGAACGCCATCGTCGAACGCCTTGCGACAGGACGCGGGCGTGGGGTCGAGGATCGGGCCACCGATCACGGCGACGTTGTGGTGTTTGGCAGCCTCCATAACTCGGCGGTAAGCTGCCTGCACCTTTGGACCGCGCATCATCTGCGATCCCTCGCCGAGTTGAAACGCGAGGTCGCCTGGTGCGAATACGATCATATTGACTTCCTGGTGCGCACAGATGGCCTCGATGTCCTCCACGCCGCCCGCGCTCTCAATCATTGGCACCAAGGCAATTTCCCGATTGTTCCAGGCCACGTAGTGTTCAAATTCGCGCATGTTGTAGCTCGCAGCGCGCACGGCGGGACAGATCCCACGGCGGCCCTTCGGTGGAATGAAAGCGAAGTCCGCAACCCTGTTGATATCTTCGACTGATTGCACCATGGGCAGAAATAACCCCTCCGCTCCGGCTTCCAGCGCGCGGCGAATGTCTACCTCGTTATGCAGGTCGGGTACGCGAACATAGGGGATCACGCCGGCAAGTTCGGCGGTGCGGATCAGATTGTCGAGTGCGCGAACATTGGTATCGGAGTGTTCCGTATCGATCATCACAAAATTGAATCCAGTCTGCCCAAGCACCTCGATCAACTGATGACTCCCAGTAAACAATTGGATACCTAGGGGGATCTCCTTGCGCTCCAGCATGGCGAGTAAGCGGTTCTCTTTGTACATCTCTTTAGTACCTCGGCGCACTCATCACGTCACCTTGAGACAATAGCAGCGCGGCCACTCAATCGTCCAGCGCTCCAGGTGCGAATCTCAAGCAAAGGCCTCCGGCCCGCGACACGCTGAAATTCTTAACATGACATGTTGACTTTGCAATTACTTCGTCCTTATAGTTGTGCAGCTAGAGAAGCTTCCGAGTCGCCATTGGCTCCGAATCAACGGCGCCGACCCGAGTTACGCGCGTATTCAGCTTTTGCTCCTAAAGAACTGAGGTTCACTGCGATGACGAAGTTCGTGCTGGCGACACTGGACACAGCGACGGGCCCAAGGGCAGGCATGGGGATTGGAAGCGACTACTACGTCATATCCGAGCTTCGGCCCCTCTTCGAAGGTGTCACGGTAATGCACTTCCTCAAGGATTGGGAGGCATCCTTCCGGATTCTGCAAGAGCTTGCCAACATGCTGGGAGGCGAAACCACACAGGCCACGAAAGCCCCGCTGCTGACGCCCGTAATGTATCCCAACAAACTGATGGCCGTGGGTGCGAACTACGCCGGCCACCTGAAGGAAATGGGACTTGGTGTGCAGAAATGGGATGCTATGCCGTTCTTCTTCAGGCCTCCGAACACGAACCTGGTAGGTCCGGGAAGAACCGTGATCATCCCGAAGTCCACCCAGCAGTTCGACTGGGAGTGTGAGTTGGCAATCGTGGCGGGGAAGAAGCTTAAGGATGCCAGCCGCGACGAAGCTGCCGATGCGGTCGCCGGCTATACGATCGGTCTCGACCTTTCCTGCCGGGACCTGATCCGCGTCGACAATGATCTGAAGATCGACCTGGTGCGAGGAAAGGCGCAGGACACGATGGCACCTTGCGGGCCCCACCTCGTGCCCAAACAGTTCATGCCAGATATCGAGAATCTAAGAATTCAGCTATTCGTCAATGAGCAGAAGATGATGGATGCGTCTAGCTCCGAGATGCTCTTCAAGGTAGACGAGATACTCAGTATCATCAGCCATTTCGTAACGATTGATCCGGGGGATGTTGTGTTTACGGGCTCTCCGGCCGGGTCTGCAGGCCATCATGGCAACTGCTGGCTGAAGTCCGGAGACACGATTCGTGCGGAGATCGACGGGATCGCCCCCCTAAACGTCACGATGCAGTAGTTGCGCGCTGAAGTCGCCCCGATGGAGTTTCCATGTCTCAGGAGAAAAAAATGGCGCTCGCGCTGCTTATCACCGGGCCAGGAACGCATGTTGCCTCATGGCGCCACCCGGACGCAAGAGCCGGCAAAGCGATGGACTTCGAGTACTTCAAAGGCGTGGCCCAAGCCGCGGAACGTGCCTGCTACGACATGCTCTTTCTTGCCGACAATCTGTACATCAATCATCGCGGAAGCGATATCGATCGCCGCTATCCTCGCCACGCCTGGCCTGAATTCGAGCCACTTACGCTGCTTGCGGCTCTATCGACCGCAACCAACCAGATCGGTCTCGCCGCTACTATCTCCACCACCTACTCCTCACCCTACACTACGGCGCGAGCATTCGCTTCGCTCGACCACCTGAGCGGAGGACGTGCCGGGTGGAACGTGGTTACGTCACAGTCTGACATGGAAGCGAGTAACTTCGGTTTCGACCTGCACGCGCAACACGTAGAGCGTTATGCCCGTGCGGCAGAGTATGTGGATGTGGTTCGCAAGCTGTGGGATAGCTGGGAAGAAGACGCTCTCATCGCTGATAAGAAAAGCGGCATCGCCCTCGATGCCACCAAGATGCATACGATCAACCACGATGGACCCTTTTATAAAGTACAAGGTCCTCTCAACATCTCGCGCCCGCCGCAGGGCCATCCCCTTATCATCCAGGCTGGTTCGTCGGATGCCGGCCAAGACGTAGCCGCTTCTGTAGCCGATATTGTGTTCACAGCGCAGGATTCCCTTTCAAGTGCGCAGAAGTTCTATGCATCTTTGAAAGGACGCGTCGAAAAACTTGGCAGAAGCCGCAACTCAGTTGTTTTGATGCCCGGCATCTTCGCTATTGTGGGAGAGACTGAGCACGAAGCCAAGCGCAAATTCGATGCACTCCAGGATCTGATCGATCCGGTAGTCGGAGTGGCGCTGCTATCAAATCTGCTAGGTGCCAACCTCGAAGGGATCGATGTCGACATGCCGCTTCCTCCGATCGAAGAAACCAATGCCTCTAAGAGCCGGCTGGAGATGATCCGGAGGATGGGAGCTGACGAGCACCTGACTGCGAGGGAGATCTACACGCGAATGGCTCCCGCGCGAGGTCACCTGACCATAGTCGGCTCGGCAGAAAGGGTAGCGGATACTATGGCAGAGTGGTGCCGAGACGATGCCGCGGACGGCTTTATGCTAGTACCGGGGATGATGCCTCAGGCGCAGGACGATTTCGACAGTCTTGTGCTGCCCATTCTCCGTCAGCGCGGCCTTCTACGGACCTCGTACGTTGGAAGCACCCTTCGCGAGCACCTCGGTCTTGCCAAACCTGCAAACGCTTTTAGACCTGATTAACTACCTGCGAGGTGATATGTGAAAGGCCACTTCGTACGGGAAGCGCGAACCGGATGGCGCAACTTGCTCGGCGCAACGGTGGGCCTTGGTTCCGGGATCGGCATCTACACGCCTGTCTCAAGCCTCTTCTTCCATGCCCTTGAAAGCCGGTTCGGCTGGTCCAGATCGGCCGCGGCAGCGTCGCTAGTGGCGCTGCCCGTGACCGGCTTCGTGTTGCCTTTGGTGGGCATTTTTGTGGATCGACTTGGGGTCAGGTTTGTGGGCGCTCTGTCGGGTGTCCTGCTAAGTGTCTGCTTCATCGGTCTATCGTTGATGCGGGGCGGGCTCGCAACGTTCTACCTGCTCGTCATCGCCCTGAATGTGCTGGGGTCAGGGACGGGCCCGATCAGCTACACGCGCGTCATCGTCGCTTCGTTCCGCAGCAGCAGGGGAGTGGCACTGTCGGTTGCCTTGCTGGGCATCGGCGTGACGAGCATGTTTCTTCCTCCTGTTCTTGGCCCTTTGCTGGCCGGCGGGAACTGGCGTGGGGGGTACCGCATGATGGCTGCAGTGGCGCTGCTTGGGGCGGTATTGGCTTTCGGACTCATCCGAAGAACGGAGGATCATTCAACTGCCGAATCGCAGCGGATGGGCGTCGACCTCAAGGTGGCGCTCAAATCGCGGACCTTCTGGATCCTCGCCTCTGCAGTACTTTTCGTCAGTATCGCTACCTTCGGACTTGTCTCTCAACTGCAATCGGTGATGGTAGAGCGAGGTCTTTCCTTGATCGTGGCGGCGCGCATGATCTCGCTGCTGGCGCTATCCGTAAGCCTGAGCCGGCTCGCGGTGGGACGCGCTCTCGACGTTGCGTCGCCGCACAAAGTGGCCGCAACCATCATGTTGATGGCCGGAACCGGCGCTATGTTGCTCCTGTTCCACAGTCAACATCGACTATTCCTTTCGGCGGTAGCGCTGCTTCTGATCGGGATGAGCGTCGGAGCGGAGCTCGACATCCTTTCGTTCTTCGCCGCGCGTCAATTCGGTCTACGCCGTTACGGCTCCATCTACGGGGCGATCGCGCTTTTCTTCTATGTCGGAATCGCTTGCGGAGGGGTCACGTATGGAAGAGCCTACGACGTGTATGGCTCGTATCGAGCGGCAATCGTACTATCGTGCGTGCTGTCGTTTGCGGCTGCTGCGTTGCTGTTTAGCCTGGGCATTCCAGATCGTCGCCTTCTAGCGCGACTGGCCGACAAGCCCGCGGCGCTGGTTGCCGCTGACTTGGCGCCATGACCACGAAAGTCATAATATGACCTATTGACTTCCGAGTCCAACTTAGATACGGTTACTCATCGGCTATTCCAGCCGGCTCGCACAGAACTCCTCGCAGATGAGGAGAGGTGTTACCCATGGCGAAGTGGAAGGAGAATCTGGCGAGTAGCAACATTCGCAATGCAACTGCGCCGGTAGCGGACTTTGACTGGGTGCGCGTGGCGAAGACGTTTTTGCTGTCGCGCTGCCTGGACGATTTTGAGGAGGCGAAGCTGCTGCCGCAGAAGAAGATTCTCTACCAATTTTCCGCACGCGGCCATGAATTAGCACAGATTCTTCTCGGCACCTTACTCACCGGAAGACACGACGCTGCCAGCGGGTATTACCGATCGCGTCCCCTTTTACTTACATTGGGTCTATCGGTGACTGAAGCGCTGAAGAGTGGGATGGGTAAAGGCGGAGGCATCTCGGACGGGCGAGACATCGGCGTAGTCTTCAATATGCCCAGCCCCGACGGATGCACCGTACTTCCGATGGCAGGCGGAGTAGGAACCCAGTACACGACCACGGCGGGTTGGGCGCACGCAATCCGGTATTACACCGAAACGTTAGGGGATGAGAGTTACAGAAACTGTATCGGCGTGGTTTTAGGCGGCGACGGCAGCGTGGCAACCAACGGATTCTGGTCTGCACTGAACACAGCGACCACGCGAAAGCTGCCTATGCTCTTCTTCCTTGAAGACAACGGCTATGGCCTAAGTGTTCCGTCGAGGGCGCAAACGCCGGGCGGGAACGTCGCCAAGAACCTGGAAGCCTTCGGCGATCTGCGGCTGATGCATGCAAACACCACGCGGGTCGCTGAGACCGCGGAGACGATTCGGCAGGCGGTCGAGTACGTTCGCTCGGGTAAGGGTGTAGTCCTACTGCGGTTGGTGATGCCACGGCTGAGCGGTCACTCCGGACAGGACACCCAGACGTACAAGAGCAATGAATTTGTAGAAGATGAAAGGTTGAAAGACCCGCTTCCGCATCTTCGTTCCTTCCTCGTACCCAAGACGATCAGCGAGGCGGAGTGGTCCGCGATGCAGGCCGAAGCTGAGGAGCGGGTACATAAGAGCTATGAGGAAGCCCTGGCGGCAGCTGATCCGGAGCCTCTACCATCGGCCGTAGTAAAGCATCTTTTTGCGGAGGATGAGCCTGTTGTACCGTGCTCCATTGCAGCGCCGCCGGAGCCGGCGCGCACGAACATGCTGACCGCAATTCGGCGAACCATGGCGTCGGAACTGAGAGCAAACCCGAAGCTGTTGATCTTTGGCGAAGATGTTGGATTGAAAGGTGGTGTTCACGCGGCCACGATGGGCCTGCAAGCGGACTTCGGGGAGGCGCGCGTCTTCGATACGAGCTTGTCGGAGGAAGGGATCATCGGCAATGCCGTGGGGATGGCGCAGGCGGGGCTTCGGCCTGTGGCCGAGATCCAGTTCCGCAAGTACGCGGACCCGGGGACGGAACAGCTGAACGACTGCGGATCGCTCCGGTGGCGTACGGCCAATCGCTTCAGCGCGCCCATTGTTGTGCGTATGCCGGGGGGCTTCGGCTCCAAGTGCGGCGACCCCTGGCACAGTGTGTCGAGCGAGGTGACGTTTGCTCACGCGATTGGCTGGCAGGTTCTCTATCCATCGAATGCGGAAGACGCTACGGGGCTCCTGCGTACGGCGATGCGGAGTCAGAACCCAAGCATCTTCTTCGAACATCGCGCGCAGCTGGACTCGTCCTGGGCACGCCGTCCGTACCCCGGGGACTCCTTCATGTTGCCGCTTGGTGTTGCGCGCACGGTGCAGACCGGAACGGATCTCACGGTGGTCACCTGGGGAGCCATGGTCGAGCGATCGATCCGCGCAGCCGAGCAGGCCGGCGCCTCTGTGGAGATCATCGATCTTCGATCGATTATTCCATGGGACAAGCAAGCCGTTCTCGTTTCGGTGCGCAAGACGCACCGCTGCATCGTCGTGCATGAAGACACCATGACGGCGGGTTTCGGCGCGGAGATCGCGGCGTTTCTATCGCGCGAGGCGTTCCTAAAGCTAGACGCTCCGGTCGAACGTCTTGCTGTGCCCGACATCCCTCTTCCGTATAATGTGGCGCTGATGGAAGCCATCCTGCCGACGGTGAGCTCCATTGCGAACCAGATGCGGATCACGCTCGACTTCTAAAGGAAACTCTCTTGGCACTGTCAGAAGTACGCATGCCCGACGACGAAAAGGAAGGCACCGAAGCCTCTCTGGGAACGTGGTTCAAGAAGCCGGGCGATGCCGTGTCCGAACATGAGCCGCTGGTTGAGATCAATACCGATAAGGTTACGCTGGAGATTGCGTCGCCGGCTACGGGCGTCATCCATCAGCTTCTAAAGCGGGAGGGTGACACGGTGTCACCCGGCGAGTTGCTGGGAACGATCGAGAGCAGGAGTGACGGTGGGGATTCGGTGAGCACCTCCCGGGACGACAAGAACACGATTGCAGCGATCCCCGGTCCTTCCAAAACGACTGCGGTCGTCGGCCCAAGCGCGGACAACACGTATTCTCCGGCCGTCCGGAAGCTCCTATCGGAGCTGGGACTGGATCCACAGATCATTGCGAAGACCACCCGGGGGGGGCGGATAACTCCGGACGATATTGGCGCCCACCTCAAGGGTGCTGGAGTGCAGTCAGCGGGCGCCGCATCTTTCGCGAAGCAGCCGGCGCCGCCAGAGAGCAGCGGACGCAAGGTTCCGCATACCCCCATGCGGCGCGCCATCGCGAACCACATGCTCAACAGTGTGCAGGCGGCGCCTCATGTGACTTCAGTCTTTGAAGCCGATCTCTACCATGTGATGGCAGACCGCCAAAGGCGCAAGAGCGCAGGTGAGGGTGATGCGGTTCCCTCCGTGACTGCCTATCTCATCCAGGCTGCTCTGCAAGCGATCAAGCTTGTTCCGGAGGTAAACAGTAGATGGCATGAGACGCACCTCGAGGTGTTTGACTGGGTGAACTTTGGCGTCGGAACCGCGCTCGATCGGGGTGGACTCGTGGTTCCCGTGATACGCAATGCGCAAGCGCTGGACCTGGTAGCCCTGGCGCAGGCTCTGCGAGAGATGACCGTCAAAGCTCGAGCCGGCAAGCTGATCCCGGCCGACATGGATAGCGGCACGTTTACTCTTTCCAATCACGGTGTGAGTGGGAGCCTGTTGGCAGCGCCGATTATTCTGCCGCACGGACAAGCGGCAATTCTCGGAGCAGGCAAGATGCAAAAGCGTGTCATCGTGTGCGAGACGGGCGGGCGCGAGTTGTTCCGTGTTCGTCCTATGATGTACGTGACCCTGACGGTAGATCATCGCGTGCTTGACGGTCAGCAGACGAATGCGTTCCTCACTGAGTTTGTGAGAGCGGTCGAAAATCCATCGTAGCTCGTCAAGCCGGCACCTGCCAAAGGATGTGAGCTCATCGGCTCCGCCGGTGACGGGCTGCGAGACGAGCCAGCCTTCTTCTCTAAGACGGGAAGCTGCGGCTGCGGACCAGGCGCTCGTGCACCTAGAACGGTTCCAGCGACGCGATCATCTCGCGGAGGTAAAACCCGCCCAGTTGCGCGATCAGGTCGCCGAACATCGTTTATGATGAGCAATTTACGAACGCTGAGTCTCATTCAACAGGAAGTGCTCAATCAAGTCGCCGGCAGATCCACGCTGCTTCTCCGCGGTGTTGTCTCTTGCTCCCATACGGCACATGCCCGGTCTCAATGGGATGGGTACGCCCTGGACATACGTTACAAAAAAGCCTTTGACAAGCGTAATTCTGTATCTATATTGTCTTGTCACTGCGCAAAAAGGGTGAGCTATCTGCGAGGCCCGCTGGAATGAGCAGATCGCCTTGGCATCGATGCAGTGCAAACTCTCGATCATCTCCGCGACGCTAAAGCGGAGGAGCGCTACGAGTCTCTCCCCTGCTCCGCAATTGAGCATAGCAGAGGACACCTTCTACCCACCGCGAGGCGGCAGAATGGCTGACGCAGTCCCGACTCTTGCACAACGCGTCACCGCAGCGATGTTAGAGCAAGACAAGGCCACTCGCGGTCTCGGCATCGTCTTGATCCATGCCGAACCGGGCGGCTGCTGTGTCGAGATGAACGTGCGCGAAGATATGCTGAATGGCTTTTCAACCTGCCATGGCGGAGTTCTCTTCAGCTTTGCCGACTCCGCCTTTGGCATGGCTTGCAACAGCCGTAACGAGCGCACTGTAGCGGCTGCAGGGCGGATCGATTTCCTTCGCCCCGCGCTTCCGGGTGATGTACTTCGTGCAAGTGCTGTCGAGCGCTCCGTCGGCTGGCGTCTTGGCATGTATGACGTCACGCTGACGAACCAGCGCGGAGAAACCGTCGCGCTCTTCAGGGGAAAGTCCTGTCGTGTTGAAGGGACGATTGTGGACGGCACCACGATCGCAAACGACAATGCTTCAGGCTCCGAGGTGTCCTCATGCCGGTAAAATGTTCGCTGGTTTCCGATCTGGAGCCGATCGAGATAGCCAGCCGCGACGAGCTGCAGGCGCTGCAACTGGCGCGTATGCAGGCTACGCTGCGCCATGTCTATACAAATGTTTCGCACTATCGCGGCGCATTCGACGCTGCTGGAGTGCATCCGGAGGATCTCCGCCAACTGGCTGACCTAAGCCGGTTTCCCTTCACAATGAAGAAGGACCTACGCGACAACTATCCCTTCGGCTTGTTCGCGGTGCCGCGAGCGCAGGTCCGCCGCATCCATGCTTCGTCCGGTACAACCGGCAAGCCTACTGTTGTGGGCTACACGTCACGGGATATCGATACCTGGGCCGACCTCGTCGCGCGCAGCATTCGCGCCGCCGGTGGGCGTGCCGGCGATACCATCCATATCGCCTATGGTTACGGTTTGTTTACCGGTGGATTGGGCGCCCACTATGGAGCCGAACGTGCTGGCTGCACCGTCATCCCGATGTCCGGTGGCCAGACCGAGAAGCAGGTACAGCTTATTTGTGATTTCAGACCGGACATCATCATGGTGACACCGTCCTACATGCTGAACATCATTGACGAGTTCGCGCGCCAGGGTCTGGACGCGAGAAGTTCTTCCCTGCAGGTAGGCATCTTCGGCGCGGAGCCCTGGACCAACGCAATGCGAAAGGAGCTAGAAACAGGCGCCGGCCTTGATGCCGTGGACATTTACGGATTGTCTGAGGTGATGGGACCCGGCGTCGCAAGCGAGTGCATCGAGAGCAAGGATGGGCTTGTGATCTGGGAAGATCATTTTTATCCCGAGATCATCGATCCTGTCAGCGGAGAGGTTCTCCCCGATGGGTCCAAAGGCGAACTTGTATTCACCTCTCTTACTAAGGAAGCTTTTCCTGTCATTCGCTACCGCACCCGCGATCTGACGCGCCTGCTCCCGCCTACTTCGCGTTCCATGCGGCGCATGGACAAGATCACGGGGCGTTCCGATGACATGCTGATCATTCGTGGAGTGAATGTATTTCCAACACAAATTGAAGAGATCATGCTGAAGTGTCCGGAACTATCCGCCCACTATCTCATTGAAGTCTGCCGCGAGGGCCACCTTGACCAGATGACGGTCACGGTCGAGATCAGCCCCGAGTCGCATCCGCAACTTGGCAGAGAACATCGTCACGAGCTCTCGAAGAAAATACAGCAACAGGTCAAGACCAACGTGGGTGTGAACATAAAGGTTGTGCTGGCCGACCCTCTGGAGCTTGAACGCTCCTCAGGGAAGGCCCGCCACGTGATTGACCGTCGAGGCAAGATAGTAGAGTTGTCTGCTGACAAAGGAAATTCCACACGATGAGTACAGCTTCCTTTGCGAACTTCGCCCATTCTGGAGGTTTTCATTGGATCTGATCAAGCCAGAAGTTGCCGTCTTGATCGGTGAAGGAACGCAGACCATCCTGTCCGGTCCGTCCCGTCCAGGGTCGACATGTCGGTGAGCTTGGTCGTTGTAGCGACTCAGATGCGGAGGGTGTGCTTCAGAGCAGACCAGTGACGGTCCTCAGGCACTCCTATGGCGTAAGAGGGTGGATGAGCCAAACAGGCTCATCCACCCAGGGCCGACGACTACTCGTCATCGGCCCAACTAAAAGTTCGTCGGCGGCCTCGACCTTCGAGAGCCGCTTCTGGCTGATGGCATGGATCTCAGCAATCCGGTGGCTAAATCTGACGCTCCTGATCTCGTCCTCCACCTCGCGATACCGCAGAACTCCTTCAAACGTGATGAGCTGCCGCTTCTGGAACGTCCTGGCGAACTTCGAGAGGTTTCTCCAGCGAGAGACGCGATGCCATTCAGTGCGGTTCTCCTAGTCGCACTTGTCGTTCTTCCAGCTATCCTGGGTAACGATGTTGAGGACGTCGAACTCTTTGTTCTTCTGAGTGGTTTTGGCTTCCGCGTTCTGTCCGAGGTGGCCGATCGGGACGACTTTGTTGAACATGGTCTTTGCTCCGTTCTTCTGGTTTGACCGCTGTCTGCGGTACATGCCTCCCAACGGGTGTGCCGTCGAGACCCACTCCCTCGGCGAACGGACGGGATCTGCGGAAGGTGACCAGACTTGCTATGGGGGAGGAGTCCGCACCTCAAAGAGGCGCGTAGAAGTCTGCCGAAGCGCCTCCAGTCTGCCGCACTCGGGTCAGCGTCATAGCGTGCGGCAATCGTCCGCGCAGCAAACGTGCTCATCAGCTCCGGAAAGGCGGCCGGATGTTTGAGCCACGCCTGGAAGTTGCCGGCACTAGTATCGACGACGGCGCGTGGAGTGAAGCGGCGGTCATGAGCTCTGCGAGCTGGTGGGCGCTAACGGTCACACCCTCGGCACGTACTCAAAGTGCTATTGCATGGCTGAGAATCCTCCAAATGTTAGGCGGACCTAACTGCGAGCCGATCAGCTCCAGGGTGCTTCGGGCGGAAGAGTTCCGCCGCATTGCGCTTGAAGCGATCGATTTTGAGGGAAAAGCTATCGAAGTCTGACGAAAGGTGCTCGGGTCGTCAAGGTTCTTGTCCGCGAGGCTCTCCAAGATAACGCTCATCTAATTGCGGAGCTCCTTGACGTTGCTGAGCACCGAAAGGGATGCTAACTCGCACTGAAAAACCTGTGTTTCATGTTCGTATCACGGAGAGAACTAGCTATGACCAACGCCTTAAAGGGTCTCAAACTTGCTGCTGCCATCTTGGCTTGCTGCTGCACGACCGCAATCGCCCAGACGGCAAATACAGGGGCCCTCAACGGCCGGATAACCGACCAAACTCAGGCGGTCGTACCTCACGCAAGCATTAATGTCACGAGCAAGGCCACCGGAGAAGTGCGTACGACCATCTCTAAGGACGACGGTGCATACCTAGTCCCGTTGCTACCGCCAGGAACTTACGCGCTCCAGGTCAGCGCTCCGGGCTTCAAGACAGCGCTGTACCCGAGCATCACGGTGGATGTTACAGAAAATCAGACCTTGAATGTGACATTGGGTGTGGGTACCACAAGCGAAGTCGTGACAGTTAGCAGTGAAGGGGAGCAGATTCAACTTGATACGAACGCGCTCGGCCGAACAATTGAGAGTCGTGTTGTAGAGGGTTTGCCGCTGGTGACAAGGAACTTCACACAAATTGTTGGGCTCTCCGCGGGAGTGATACAGCCCGTGAATAATGCCGCTGCGCTGGGAAGAGGAACCGGGGGGATCAGCTTTACCGGCGGGTTCAATGTGAATGGATCTCGGAATTACGACAACAACTTTCAACTCGATGGAATGGGCGCAAATGATCTGTTTGCATCAGGCGGCAACTCAGGCGGGGTTGCCATCCCAAACCCCGACACGATCGAGCAGTTTAAGGTGCAGACGGGTCAATATGACGCATCATTTGGCAGGAATGCCGGCGCCAATGTGGACATCGTAACGAGAGGAGGAAGCAACCAATTTCACGGATCACTCTTTGAGTTTTTCCGCAATGACGACCTGAACGCAAATGATTTCTTTATCAAGCAAGCGGGTCTACCGAGAGGTGAGTTGAAGCAGAATCAGTTCGGCGGAACTATCGGCGGACCGATCAAGAAGGACAAGTTATTGTTCTTTGGTTCGTATCAGAGGACTGTGCAGCGTAATGGGGTGGCAGCGGGTTGCTCGACAACGTTTGTCGGACCGCCCCTTACGAATGACAGGTCGGCCACCGGCCTGGGTGCGCTTTTTGCGGGGCAGAAGGGAGCGTTCGGCGGCAATGCCATTCTCGCTAACGGATCAAACATCAATCCCGTAGCCCTGGCTTTACTGGAGTTGAAGCTTCCAAACGGTCGATACGAAATTCCAACGCCAGTGAGCGTAAATCCGTCCAAACCCTTCGCAACACAGGGCACTTATGTTCAGACCGGCGTCTGCAGCTTCAACGAGAATCAGTACATGGGCAATGCAGACTATCTCCAGACGCCCAAGAGCCAGTTCCGTTCGCGGTTCTTCGATGCGCAGTCGAACAGCAACGTTCCGTTTACTAGCGGATCTTCTTTGTATAACCCGACCATAGGCAATAATAGTTTCGTGAACTATTCGTTGACCCATACCTACATCTTTAGTTCTACTCTGGTGAATGAAGTCGGCTTCGGGTTTCATTCTATCCATGCATCTCAGATCGTAAGCCCTCCGTATTCGTATTCAAGCGTTGGAGCAACCGTTCCGGCCCAGGATAATGCGTATCCGGATCTGGATATTAGCGGCTTTACCACAGTGTCCGGCACCTCGCTGAACATTCCGCAGAAGTACTATGAAGTTCGAGATTCGGTCACGCTTTCCCGCGGGAAACACTCCCTTCGGGCGGGCGTGGAAGGCGAGAATGTGGCGATTGACTTTCGGAACTTTTCTGCTGGCGGCACAGAACTCTTTCTCAGCTTCCCTGACTTCCTGATCGGTCTTCCCGCGGGAACTAACGGGACTTTCATCGGTAATATTTATGCTTCTATTGACCTCGTAGGGCAACTGGATAGGGACTACCGAGTCTGGAACGGCTCCGCATACGCCACAGATGAATATCGTGTAGCTCGTAATTTCACACTTAATGTAGGTCTTCGCTATGAACGTATGGGTGACATCTACGATTCACTTGGACGAAATGCTACAATCAACCCTTCCCTGATCAACTTGACACCGCCGGCTGGCGGTTCAGTGAGTGGTTACACTGTGCCTTCAAACTTTCAGGGTACAGTGCCGACAGGTATCACTCAACTCAATAACAGGTATGGAATCACCGGGCTTGGACAAAACCAACTAGAGCCCCGGGTTGGTTTCTCTTGGAGCCTGTTCCCGAAGTCAAACAACATTGCCTTGCGCGGTGGATACGGTGTTTACAACAGCCGCCTAGTGGGCCAACAATATCTTCAATTGATTGCGGGACCGCCCTACTCCTTGTTACGGCAGGCTCTTGGAACGGCAAACAATAGCGCCAGCGAGCAAAACCCGTTTGCGACTGTTCCTACCTTCCCCCAGTTCATTCCTTATAGTCCCACTACGGCGCTCACCCCCCGGATCTTGGCGCCCAATTATCGTCCAGCGCAAACTCAACAGTACAGTTTGAACACCCAAGTCGAGATGCCGAAGGGGCTTTTGGTTGAAGTTGGGTATGTGGGAGCGCGAGGTGTCGATCTTATACGGGACCGAGGCATCAACCAGGCGCAGTTAGCGAGTCCTTCGAACCCGATCAACGGCGTGACCACCAACACTGTGGCAAACGTTCAATCTCGCGTACCGTATCAGGGCTTCTCGGCGAGTGGCTTCCAAGCCGTGGAATCCGAGGGTGCTTCCTGGTATAACTCTTTGCAGACAACACTCAGCAAACGTTTGACAAAGGGATCGGAGTTCATTGCCGCTTATACCTGGTCACGGCTGTTGGACACAGACGGCGGGAACGCTACCGAAACGTCTGCTGGAAACGTGGTGACTTTGGGCAATCAGAATGGGCAGCACGCCAGGTATGGTCCTTCGGACGGAAACCTGGAGCAGCGGTTCGTTATAAGTTACGTTGCGGCTCTTCCCAATCCAATTCGTCGAGACAATGGGCTTGGTGTCCTGACGGGCGGATGGTCCGTCTCCGGTGTCACGATCATTCAGGATGGAGAGCGACTGACGATCGCGGGTACGAATGCGACTAACGTAACGGGCACGACAACGGATCGAGCGCAACTGGTGGCGGGCTGCTCGAACGCGCAAGTTGCCCGCAGTGGTTCAAGTGAAAGCAAGCTGACCAACTTCTTTAATAGCGCCTGCGTGACCAAGACCTACCCGGTTGTTGGCAGTGACGGCATGGCTACTGGTTTTGGCAACAGCGGCGTCGGCATTGTAACCGGACCCGGTCAGCAGAATTTTGATGTCTCGTTGGCCAAGATCACTCCGATACACGTCATTGGTGATGCGGGGAACCTCGAGTTCCGCACGGAATTCTTCAATGCACTGAATCACGCGCAATTCGCCAATCCGGACCACAACGTTTCAGATGCATCATTTGGCCAGATTACCGCGACGTCGGTAAATCCAAGAGTGATCCAGTTTGCTTTGAAGCTGAAATTCTAGGAAATGACGTAACCCCGTACTTTGTTTCTGGGAAAGATTTGTGACGAAGAGAAAAACGTTGACTCAACTTGCAGGCTCCGCGGCGCTTGCCTCCTGTGTCTTGGTTCTCTGTGCACAGAGTTCGCGAATGGAACAGGGCCCAGTGTGTCGCAATTTCGCGTCAGATCGTCAGGACTTACTATCCTGAAGACTTCAACGGAATTCTAGCGGGTCACCTGCTGGAGATTGGACAGAGCTCATGACGGGCTTTGCTTATGTTTCGGAATCGCTGCTCAAGCATCCGCTCAGCTACATCCGGAAAAGAAGCGGTTGATGATTGAATCTGCGCAGTCAAGGCATGCGGTACGCAAGACGAGGTCACGGTTGCTTCATCCGAGATCCTCTCTCCTGCAAAGCCGATCCGTTTCCTCTCTCTCACGTGAGGACAAAGATTCACCGTGAAGGGAGGAAACGGCTGGGAACGCTGTGGACGTAATGGACCCCGAACTCAAGGCTTTTCAAAGCTCGTGGGGGCAAAATGCTTCCATACCAGGGTTGGTACGATGGATCGCCTTCGCCTCGATCGTCCTCCGAGGAGTGCCAGGCTGTAACCGGCGCGCTGGGCGGGCTAACGCAGACGCAGGAGTTCTATTAACTCCACATGGCGACTGGTGTAATGCACCGCGGCCAGGGTCCGGGATCAAACAGTTTCGGCAACTTGACGGATTCCTCGGGACTTCTGGATCCGGAGCACAACATATTCGGAGCTCTACAAGCTTGGATGGAGGAAGGGAGAAGACCTGATAAGATCATCGCCACCAAGTATCGCGACGAGGACCAGCAAAACTCCGCTCATACACGTCCGTTGTCTCCTTTCATTAGTAGGGCAGTGTGGGACGGAGAAGGAAGCATAAGGAACGCGACAAACTTCAAGTGTGTTGCTCCTTCAGAGGCACAACTACGAGTCGGGCGCGGCGTCCGACTCTGGTGAATCTGCTTAGGGGAAGAAAGGAAACCTAATGATTACGGCAGCCACGACCGCAGTCTTCAGCGTTCAAGGTTGCGACTAACTGCCGTCTGCCGTTCTTTCGCCTCAGCAACGAGCTCTACATGTTGGATGTCGTGTAAGTGCATCAGCTTCGCATGCATTCGCCGGGCGAGCAGTTCCTCGCAAAGAACACTAAGGGTCATTTCGACTTTTCTCTGTTCATCTTTCATACGCCACGAGAAGTCGCTTAACGTCAGCAACTGCTGGTCGAAAATGAGAGCGACTCTCATCAGAAGTCTTGGTGCTGATGTGGCTGAGATTCTATACGTCCAAGTCATACTGAAACCCATTCTCGATTGTGTGTTCGCAAAAACTAAAACCGCCTAGCTATGGCTAGGCGGCTGTTGAGTGGAAGTCCTGAGAGGGAGGAGGATTCGCTAATCAACACCGCCAAAAACAGTGAATGCGAATAATTGAAGTAGAAGATGTGAATGATCTAAAGTTCTTCTCATCGCTCGGGGAATCAGCTTGATGTTGGCTGAGGATCATGTGTTTAGTATACGCAGTTCGTTGACTTGAACAGAAGACTGATTTGCCTTCGTACGTCGAATAAAAATCACGCGAGGTCTTGAATGCCATCTACTTCTACCACCGCCGCTGCCCGCCAGATCATCAAGCTGAACACCGGATCCCTTGCGGGTCTGGCGTTTGATGGCATACGCGTCTTCTTTGATGTGCCCTATGCTGCTGCGCCTGTGGGCCCGCTACGTTTCCAGCCTCCTAGACCGCATGCCGGCTGGAAAGGTGAGCGCGATGCATCTCTCCCCGGCCCAACAGCGCCCCAGTTTACCAGGGCGTTTCCAATGGTCGACATAAGCCCTCTTGTTGGAGACGGTTGGCGGAAGGGCGATGACTTCCTCACTGCTAATATTTGGGCGCCAGCGGTTTCCGCGACGGGGCTGCCCGTGATGGTTTTCATACACGGGGGCGCTTTCTCCGTTGGCAGTAACAGCACAACTGTCAGCGATGGCTCAGCCTTTGCCCGTTCCGGTGTAATTTGCATAACGCTTAACTATCGGGTCGGCATTGAAGGTTTTCTCGTTGCGCCCGGAGTCAAGCTCAATCTCGGAATTCACGATGTGCTGGAAGGATTGCGTTGGATTCAGCTAAACGCGGCGGCCTTTGGCGGTGATCCTGGCAACGTTACAGTTTTTGGCGAATCGTCCGGAGCCATGGTCATCGGATTGTTGCTGGCGTCTCCCTTAGCAAAAGGGTTGTTTCGCCGTGCGATTCTTCAAAGCGGCCACGCATCGATGCTGCGGCCTCCAGACGTCGGTTTTCGAGTGACCCAACGCTTGGCCGATCACCTGCGGATCTCGCCAGACGCTGAAGGCTTCGCGAGCAAAAGCGTGGAAGACTGCGTAAGCGCCTTGGAATTCATTGCGCGACCGACGACAGTCGTTGACCTGCGCGGTCCGGGCGGTCTCGACCCCACGTTCGGGGTCAAGGTATGCCCATCCATTGATGAGGAGTGCGTACTCGCGTCTCCTCTGGAGGCATTGCAATCTGGCGCCGCGAGTGATGTCGACGTACTAGTGGGCACCAATCGCGATGAGATGAACCTGTACTTCGTTCCCACAGGTGTACGCCAGACGCTCACTGGCGCTATTGCAATTGCCATGCTGTCAGCTTCTCACGCACAAGCGAAAGAAGTGTTGGCGGCTTACGGATTAAGTGACGAAGAGCAATCCGCAGGAGAAAAGTTTAGCGAGGCCATGGGTGACCTGATGTTCCGGGCCGCTGCCCGGAAGCTGGCACTCGCGCATTGTGGTTCTACCCACATGTATGAGTTCGACTGGCGCTCTCCTGCATGCAACGGCGAGTTGGGCGCGTGCCACGGGCTTGAACTTCCTTTTGTCTTCAAGACACTGGCCGCCTGCACCGGCGCCACAGGGATCGCCGGGGAAGATCCACCGGAGGAGCTCGCGCAGTCTATCCACGATCTTTGGGTAGGCTTTGCCAAGGACGGCTCTTTACCTTGGGCCGAGTTCAATCGAGAGAATCGTACTGTTTATCATTTAGGGAAGGGTGCTTCGATAGATGAGGCTCCTTTACGAGCTGAAGCCTTCCTTGTCTAGTTTCGATTCGTTCTTGCGGCAGTTTTCTTTCATCGCAGTGACAGCTCCAGCGCAGGTTCCTACCAGGACAGTCGAAAACGTTTTCCGTGGCAGGATGATCCAGTCCTAGCTCGCATTCTCGCGGGAAACGTCGACATATCCTGTGCGGGTGCAGTGATGTGCTCCTAGACCCGTGTCGATGGTGAATATGCCTGCAAAAACAAGTTTTTGCTGACCAGTGTCCTCAAGAAGGATAGGGGATCCAAGGGATTTGTTCTTTCGGATTGGGGCGGTACGCACACTGCAGCCAAGGCATCGCTTGCAGGTCTCGACACGGAACAGCCCGGCCAATATCTTTACGGCAAAGAACTTAAACAACCCGTACGCCCGGCTTATGACCCGTTGGTGGCGCTTCCACACGCAGCGTGTGGGAACTCAGCTGTCAACGCCCGCGTTCAAAGCAGAACTCGTTTGTATCGGTCCTCGCATCTAACCGGGGACCGCTCATCATAACGCAAACACGCATAGATTCCGGTATCAATCATTCTTCATCGGCACACGAGGGGTTGCCGCAACGGGTTTCCCGATGGGGAATTACCCCGCAATAGATTGAGTCATCGGATGACGGAAGAGCGGCTGGTGTGTTTGGATGTTCTGCGCCTCAGGAGGTGCTAAATGAGAATCTCTGTATGCTCCGTCACTGCGAGCTTCGCGAAACAGGTTAGCCGAATCGCTCAACTAACAGCATTCGGTCTGACGTGCATGAACATGTTTTCTGCCCAAGCGAACGCACAGCTTGCTGATCATCCCCGATCGTCACACGCAGCGTTGCCTCTCCAGGAATTCGTGTACTTCACGGTCTACTGGTTCGAGCTTCAGAGCACGTCCGCCGCCCCGGCCATTATTCTCGGTGGTGGATACCAGAATCCGCAGGTCCACTATGCCTCAGATGGAAGCTTCTTCTCCGGTGTCCTCGAGAAGGTGAACACCGCGGGGCAAGTCACAGATGTCATCTACACCACTCACGGCGCCACGAACGCTGACGATCTACTTGCGGATCAGTACATACTCCATGGACTGCCCTGCTCAATGTGCGACCAGGTGGTTGCAGAGTTTGCCGCCGTATGGAGTAATCCCAGATACGCGAACGCACATATTCACATCGGCGGTATGTCTTTAGGCGCTGAGTTCACACAGTATATCTTCGGGTATTCGGTAGCGAACTATGGGCTGAGTGCAACACAAAGCCGCGCGGATTTCACACAGTTTGCGCCTCCGGCCTCTGGGCCGGCCATCGCGCAGAGGTTTGGGTTGCCCGCCACCGTTTATGACGGTCTCTTGTATGGCTACGACATTTCGAATGACATCATTCGCTTCGACCCAAGCAGCCCTCAGGCTACCGTCCCGAATGTTGGAACCATGTCTTATTTGGCTGCGTATCACCCAATACCGAACGTTGCCGCTGCAGCCGTGGACGATCTTTCTGCGCACTGGCCTTCCGTCTTCGGTGAAGCGTTCGGCTTGCCCGCATGGCTGACACCGGCACAGCAGGCAGGAGCCACAAGCGCCGTTGTCGCGAAACGAAGTGACCAAGTAGGGCCGGCTTCAGTGCCGCTTGAGTTTGATGATCCCACCTATGGTCCTGCGGGCGCCGTTTCCTTCGTGGCGGAAGGGGACGCCGGCGACAATGTGATCAACGGTACTGGTGGGAACGACGTCATCATAGGCGGAGCAGGGAAAGACATCGTTACGGGTGGTGCAGGAGCAGATCTTTTCGTCTACAACGATGCTACCGAGTCGGGTCCAACGCAGGACAACGCGGACGTAATCACCGACTTTTCTTCGGCCGAAGGAGACCAGATCGATCTGCGCGGCATAAACGCTACGATAGGGGCATCCGGCACGCAAAACATACTGTTTGTTGGGATGGCAAGGGTCACAGGCCCAAACCAAGTGGGTTTCTGGATCGACGGTAACGACACGTGGATCGGTGGTCAAGTCGGGTCTGCAACGGCGCCGAACTTCTTTATCCACCTGAAAGGTATCCATCAGCTAAGCTCGACTGATTTCTTGCTCTCCACTCAACCCGGCCAACCAACCTATAACACGAACTTCGTAGTGTACTGACGTTGTTATGAGACACTTAGCGTTGTTGCGCCGCGTGATGCGGAGGGCAGCCGATAGAAGAAGCGTCGTAACAATAACCCGCTTCGGCAAGCCGGTTATGCAGAGATGCGTTCCACCACCGGCTCGCTTCGCTCTGTAGCTCGTCGTCAACGAATTGGAAGCGCGGCTGGAAAAGCGGGAGTCTGTGTGCGCGGACTTGTGCACCGTAGCGCGAGCGACTTCACACTGCAGCACGGAGACGCAGCGCGGACTCAAGTGAGGCAGCATGGTACTGTATTTCCGTGGCTCGTCGCGTCGTGGGTTCCGACGCTCTCTAGACGGCCTACGACTCATAGTAACGGATCGGAGAAATGGCAAACACTTCGGCCCATCTGAGGCCTAACTACGTTTGTTGACATGGGCCTCGCCGTGAGACTACCTGCCCGACGGCTACCGAGATGAGCTTTCTCACGCCATGCGGGATAGGAGCTCCTCAATTAGCGGAGCGGCTTGTTGTGAACCACCGATTACTATGGCAGGAACAACTCGTGGGCTGCCCTTGTCTCACGAACAATGAATTCCGATACGGTCCGGACCCGCGCAAGATCCTTCATATCGGAATGAACGATAAGCCAAAATGATCGAGTCAGCATGATCTCGCTTGGCAGCACCTGTTGCAAGCGTGCCTCTTTTGCAGCCATAAACTTCGGCAACACGCATAGCCCACCGCCGGCGAGCGTCGCTTGAAACTGAGCAATCAAATTAGAACTTGTAAATGCCGCATCCAGTTCACGTGAGATCAACGAAAGGTAATCCAGTTCGGGTGTATAGATGAGATCGTCGATATACCCGATGAACCGATGCTCACGAAGTGATTTCTGGTCCTTGATGGGGGGATGCCTACCCAAGTAGCGCTTCGAGGCGTAGAGGCCGAGAGCATAATCGGTGAGCTTGCGTGCGTGAAGCCTGCCCTCGGTCGGCCTCGATAAGCCGATCGCAACATCAGCTTCTCGTTTAGAGAGACTAAAAATACGAGGCAACGTGACGAGCTGCAAGAAGAGGTTAGGATGCTGGTTCCTGAGGGTCGGCAAACGAGGAGCTAAGAAGACAGTACCGAATCCATCTGTTGCGCCGATTCGGACTGTTCCCGCCACGCTTAACCGTGATCCACCCACGTCAGTGACCACGCTCATTGCGATGGCCTCCATCTTCTGCGCAAGTTCAAGAAGCCGTTCGCCGTGCACAGTCAACGCATATCCTTGTGCCCGCCGGTCGAACAGACGAGCCTGAAGAGACTTCTCCAGTCGTTGAATCCGCCTGCTCAGTGTCGAGTGGTCCACACCTAGCTGGCGTGCGGCTACCGTTAAACGGCCTGCTCTCACGACCGCAAGAAACGACTGCAGAGTGGACCAGTCGAATTCGTCAATATGTGAGGATTTTTGCACAGCGGCTGGGCCGATTCTAGCATTGCCGTGCGTTCCTTCAGACGCTTATGCTTCAGCCAAGATTCTGTCTGGAGAACTCATGAAAGAGCTAACTCACTTCATTGGCGGGAAGCACGTCGAGGGTACGTCTGGACGCTTTGCCGATGTCTTCGACCCGAATACTGGAAAAGTGCAGGCGCGTGTTCCCCTCGCTTCACGAGCGGAAGTCCAATCTGCTGTGGCTGTTGCTGCGGCAGCTCAGCCGGCTTGGGCAGCACAGAACCCCCAACGCCGCGCACGGGTGTTTATGAAGTTCGTCGAACTAGTGAATGCGAATATGCATGATCTGGCACGAATGCTTTCGCTGGAGCACGGTAAGACGCTCACGGATGCCCAAGGCGACATACAGCGCGGCTTGGAAGTAGCCGAGTTCGTTATCGGCATCCCTCACTTGCTAAAGGGTGAATACAGTACCGGAGTTGGAACGGGAATTGCGGTTTATTCAATGCGCGAACCGTTAGGCGTGGTGGCCGGGATCACGCCCTTTAACTTTCCTGCAATGATTCCGCTCTGGAAAGCCTCGCCCGCGATCGCTGCGGGCAATGCCTTTATACTCAAGCCTTCGGAGCGTGATCCGTCCGTTCCGCTGCGACTTGCGGAGCTATTCTTGGAAGCGGGTTTGCCGCCGGGCATTTTCAATGTGGTGAATGGAGACAAGGAGGCAGTGGATGCGGTACTCCTCGATCCCACCATACAAGCGGTCGGCTTCGTGGGCTCAACGCCGATTGCGAAATACATATACAGCACAGCGGCCGCCCAGGGCAAGCGGGCGCAGTGTTTCGGTGGCGCAAAGAACCATATGATCATCTTGCCGGATGCTGACCTAGACCAAGTTGCGGATTCACTCATCGGCGCAGCTTTTGGCTCAGCCGGCGAACGATGCATGGCCATTTCAGTAGCGGTGCCGGTTGGAAAGGAGACCGGAGACGCGCTCGTAGCGAAGCTTCAGCTCCGAATGAAGTCTCTCAAGGTAGGCATTTCAACTGACTCCGACGCTGACTTCGGGCCGCTCGTGACTGCAGAAGCTTTAAATCGCGTCAAGGGATACGTGGCCCTGGGTGTCGAGGAAGGCGCAGAGCTTGTGGAGGATGGCCGCTCTTTTGTTCTTGAAGGGCACGAAGAGGGTTTCTTCATGGGCGCCTGCTTGTTCGATCATGTGACAGCAGCCATGAGGATTTACAAAGAAGAGATCTTCGGACCTGTTCTGATTATTGTTCGAGCGGACTCCGCCGAAGACGCTCTAGGGTTGCCATCCGAGCATGAGTACGGAAATGGCGTATCCCTCTACACCAACGATGGAAAGGCAGCCGAAGCATTTGTGTCGAAAGTGAAGGTGGGGATGGTGGGACTAAACGTTCCGATCCCGGTTCCGATTGCCTACTACACCTTTGGCGGCTGGAAACAGTCCGGCTTCGGTGATCTGAACCAGCATGGTATGGACGGAGTTCTGTTCTACACGAAGACGAAGACCGTAACATCCCGCTGGCCAGGCGGCGCTCGTGAAAAGTCGAGCTTCGTCATCCCAACGATGAGCTAACTTCGTATTCTCTGCTGCAGCAACAGAAACAAGTATGGATGTGACGAGATTATGTTAAATGCGACGGCAACAAGGTCTTTTGATCTCAGCTCCGAGCAGCGAGACATTAGCGAGATGGCTCGCGATTTCGCTGCAAGAGAGATGGCGCCCTTTGCGCTCGAATGGGACGCGCATAAGCACTTTCCAGTGGATGTGATTCGGCGTACCGCCACTCTGGGTATGGGAGGCATTTACGTGCGGGAAGACGTTGGAGGGAGTGGCTTATCGCGACTAGATGCCACTCTTATTTTTGAAGGGCTCTCAATGGGCTGTCCTTCGACTGCAGCGTATATCTCGATCCACAACATGGTCGCGTGGATGTTCGATACGTATGGAAGTAAAACTCAGCGTCGAACGTGGGTTCCGAATCTCTGCAGCATGGAAACATTGGGGGGGTATGCTCTGACGGAACCAGGTGTTGGTTCCGATGCCGCGGCGTTAACAACGAAAGCTGTTAAGGACGGTGATGAATATATCCTCGACGGCGTAAAGCAGTTCATCTCGGGTGGTGGGACCGAGAAGAACGTTTACATTGTGATGGCTCGAACGGGTGTTCCAGGAGCCAGGGGGATATCCGCCTTCATCGTGCCTGACAAGACTCCCGGTCTTTCTTTTGGCCCTAACGAGAAGAAAATGGGTTGGAACACGCAGCCAACGCGCCAGTTAATTCTAGAGGAAGCGCGGATCTCGGCGGCAAACCTGCTAGGCACCGAAGGTGAAGGTTTTAGAATCGCGATGTCCGGTTTAGACGGGGGCCGACTCAACATCGGTGCCTGCTCTATCGGAGGCGCTTCGGAGGCGCTTGACAAGACACGACGGTACTTGCTTCAGCGGCAGGCGTTTGGTAAGTATCTCTCAGATTTCCAAGCGCTTCAGTTCCGTCTTGCTGATATGGCGACTGAATTGGAAGTTGCTCGGACGATGCTGTGGCGAGCCGCGTCGGCTCTTGATGCAAAAGCCTCAAATGCTACAACGCTTTGTGCCATGGCGAAACGCTTCGCGACCGATTCAGGCTTCCACGTCGCCAATGAAGCACTGCAACTTCATGGCGGATATGGCTACTTGTCTGAATACGGAATCGAAAAGATCGTTCGCGACCTCCGCGTCCACCAGATTCTTGAAGGAACGAACGAGATCATGCGCGTGATTATCTCACGCAGCTTGTTGGAGAGCACATGATGAGCGATGTTCTGTTGCAACGTGAAGGAGCATGCGGACACATCACCCTGAATCGTCCAAAAGCGATCAACGCGCTCACACTGGAGATGGTCAGAGACATATACCAGGCGCTCTGCACTTGGAAAAGCGATTCGTCGGTCGGGTTTGTCTTAATCGATGGAGCGGGAGAACGCGGCTTGTGCGCGGGTGGTGATATTAGGGCTTTGTATCAGTACGCGCTGGCAGGGGACCTGATGCCCGCCGGCGTGTTTCTCCGCGAAGAGTACCGCTTGAATCTCCTGATCGCTCGCTATCCAAAACCATACATCGCTCTGATGGATGGTGTTGTCATGGGAGGAGGCGTTGGTATCTCGGCACATGGAACACATCGGATCGTCACTGATCGAACAGCCATGGCGATGCCGGAGGCGAGTATCGGCTTCCTTCCCGATGTGGGCGGAACCTATCTTTTAGGTAATGCTCCGGACGAGTTCGGTACCTACGTTGGCCTGACAGGTGCCCGCCTCGGGGCAGCCGACGCTATTCTCTGCGGACTGGCGGACATCTTTGTATCTGCGGATCGGCTATCTGCGCTAAGGGAGGAGCTCATGCTTTGCAAGAATCGAGCAGAACTTGGTGCCCGTCTTCGCTTCTTTGGTGCCGTCGCACAGAGCGGAACGTTAGAGAGAAGTCGAGAGTGGATCAACCGCTGCTTTTCTGCAAATTCCATAGAGGAGGTCGTAGCGGCCCTAGAGGACTCTCCGGAGGAAGGAGCAGCACAGGCACTTGCTGAAATAAAACGGAATTCACCCACGTCATTAAAGGTGACGCTCCGCGCTCTGAGGCGTGGCCGTGAACTTCGCGAACTCAGTCTCTGTCTTCAGCAGGAGTTCTCAGCCGGCATGCATTGCTTGCGCGAAGGTGATTTCGTCGAAGGCGTTAGAGCAGCTGTTATTGACAGAGATCGTAAGCCTGTATGGAAGCCAGGGGGTCTTGTGGATGTCTCTTCGGAGTTGGTAGATAGCTTTTTCAAAGAAGCGCAGATCCCGGCCGTAGCGGAAAGCGACTGGTTTGCTTAAGGAGGACGGAGTACTGTGTCAATCATCGGGTTTCTAGGGCTGGGTAACATGGGCGGACCAATGGCAGCCAATCTGGCAAGCGCTGGCCATCGCGTTGTTGGATTCGATCTTTTGGCTCATGCGCAAGAAGAGGCGCTCCTTGCAGGAGTCGAAGTTGCGCGATCCATGGAAGATGTTGCGGTCGACGCTGACTTTGTCATTACCATGCTGCCCAGTGGCCGTCATGTGATTGACGTGTATCAAAGCCCGTTGATGACAGGCGCAACTCCCGGGACAACTTTCTTGGACTGTTCGACGATCGACGTAGACAACGCGAGACTAGCACATCAACTAGCAAGAGAGCACGGTATGGAGGCGGTCGATGCGCCGGTGTCTGGCGGCACCTCGGGGGCGGCGAAGGGGACACTTACGTTCATGGTTGGCGGTGCAGCTGAAACCGTGGAACGTGTAAAGCCTTTGCTGGCTGCCATGGGGAAGAAAATCGTCTATTGCGGCCCTGCTGGGACGGGGCAAGCGGCAAAGATCTGCAATAATCTTGTGCTTGGATCTTCAATGATTGCGGCGAGCGAGGCATTTGTTCTCGGCCACGCGCTCGGCATTACCTCACAGGCTCTCTTCGATGTCACTTCGACGTCCTCCGCGCAATGCTGGTCAATCAATTCCTATTGTCCTGCTCCTGGCCCGGTGCCCACCAGCCCCGCTAACCGCAACTACGAGCCGGGCTTCTCCACAAAGCTAATGCTAAAAGACTTGAACCTGGCTGGCGAGGCGGCCGCTAGCGCCGGAGTATTACTTCCACTGGGAAGGCATGCTCGAGATCTTTACCAGGCCTATGACGAAGCCGGCTTTGGTAGTAAGGATTTCTCAGGAATCATCAACTTTATACGTTCGCGGGAGGGTAAATGACAGAAGGAGTGGTGCAGACCTATGAGACTATCCTAGTCGAGATTGTTGAGCGAGTTGCTCTCATCCGCCTAAACAGGCCAAAAGCTCTGAATGCACTCAACACCCTGTTGATGCATGAAGTCACAAGAGTGTTGGAAGCTCTCGACAAAGATCCCGACATTGGGTGTGTCGTCGTGACAGGATCAGAAAAGGCTTTCGCGGCGGGTGCGGACATCAAGGAGATGCAGGCGCAGGGATTCACCGACGTCTACCATGCAAACTGGTTTGCTGGATGGGACGCTCTTGGTCGCATCCGCAAACCGGTCATTGCAGCTGTCTCAGGGTTCGCTTTAGGCGGGGGTTGTGAGCTTGCGATGGCCTGTGACTTCATTATTGCGGGATCGACTGCCAAGTTCGGTCAACCAGAAATCAAGCTGGGAGTAATACCTGGAATCGGCGGCTCACAACGATTGACTCTAGCGGTGGGCAAGGCGAAAGCTATGGAGATGTGCCTCACTGGCCGCATCATGGATGCCATCGAAGCGGAACAGGCTGGTTTGGTCGCACGGGTAGTGCCGGCCGAGGATCTGCTCAGCAGCGCAATGGCGACCGCGGCAACAATCTCACAAATGTCTCTGACGGCAGCAATGATGACGAAGGAAGCCATAAACCGATCCTTCGAAGTCAGCTTGGCGGAAGGCATTCGCTTTGAGCGAAAGCTTTTTTACTCGACTTTTGCCACCCAGGACCAAGCCGAAGGTATGAATGCCTTCGTCGAAAAGCGCGCGGCGGCTTTCACTCACAAGTAGAGTGAACGCATCCCTTCAGATTGAAAGGTGTTCGCTTAGTACGCCAAGAGCTCGCGCACTGTGGCAACGATCTTCTCCATCGTCGGCAGATGCATTCTCTCGAGATTTGTCGCGAAGGGAACTGGCGTATCAGCAGCTGCAAGGAGACGTACCGGGGCATCCAGGTAATCGAAGCAGCTCTCAACTATTTCAGCGACGATGGTATTGCCGAAACATCCAGTCTGCGGAGCCTCGCATGTGACCAAGACTCTGCTAGTCTTCTTTACTGTCTCCCGAATGGCTACTTTATCGAAAGGCACCAAAGTGCGCAGGTCAAGTACCTCCACGGAGGCAGCGTCTTCTCGCTCGACGAGGAGCGCGGCCTCGAGCGCCCGGTGGACCTGAGAACCATAGGTGATGATTGAAAGGTCCGTTCCTGCCTTAACGACTCGGGCTCTTCCAATGGGAACGAAGTAATCCTCGTCGGGTACTGGAAGATCCAGTTCCTTTGGAAGAGAGGAAGGACGAGGACGATAGATATGTTTGTATTCAAGGAAAATCACAGGGTTACCATCTCGAATCGCAGCCTTGAGCAAACCTTTCGCATCGAAAGCAGTTGCTGGTGCCACGATTTTCAACCCAGGAGTTGATGCATACCAGGACTCCGGGTTCACTGAGTGATAAATTGATGTACTCGGCGCCCACCCCGAAGGCATCCGAAACACTATCGGAAGGGGACCCATTCCCCTCACAGTTTCTGTTGACGCGTAGTTAACCAGCATTTTGAATGCTTCGGAGGAGAAGTCTGCATATTGGAACTCAACCACCGCCCGCAGGCCGGATAGAACCGCCCCGATAGCCATACCCGTGAACCCCGCCTCGGCGAGAGGAGCATCGACGATACGTCTCTGAGTGAATGGCTCTTTGGTGTTCCAAACACTCGCCCAGTCAAGGCCGTCGAACTTTTTCGTAAAGCCTTCCGTGATCTTAAAGGCCCCATCGGAGATTCCGATATCCTCGCCGATAATAAAGAGGTCTGGGTCGCGTGTGAGCTCCTCATCAAGGGCATCATGAATCGCCTGATGGTAAGTAATGTGCGCTCCCTCTGATCGAGGTAACAGTAATTCAATACCGCGGGTTTGCGTGGGGACAAAGACCCGATCGGAAAGGTTCTCACTGAACGCAGCCGGCGAGGCTTCTACCGCGAGAGCCGCTTGAAGAATTTCCTCTTTGATACGCAGATCTATCGAGCGTAGTTCTTCCTCGGTTACTAATCCGCTCTCTACAAGCCTGAGGTCGAAGGTTGCAATTGGATCTTTTGCTTTCCAGATGGCCAGCTGATCCGACGGCACATACCGGCTAAATGGATCTGCTAGCGAATGACCGTCCATTCGCATTGAGATTGTTTCGATAATCGTCATCTTACGTTCCGTTCGAGCACGCTCCAGGGCGGCGGACACGCACTCGTGAACGGCCAGTACGTCGGTGCCATCTACGACCACACCTTGAACCTCAGGTCCATAGCCCAACGCACGCATTGCAAGTGTCGCGACAGCATATTGTTGCCTGCCGGGCGTTCCGAATGCCCACTGGTTATTTTCTACAACAACTACCAAGGGTAGACGCAGGACAGATGCGATATTTAGGGCCTCATGAAAGTCTCCCGTACTTGTAGAGCCGTCTCCAATGAAAGCCAGAGCTGCCTTATGTGTATTCCTGTAAACCTCTTGAAAAGCACATCCTGTCGCTGTGCAGACTAGCGTTGCCAGATGACTTACAAGACCTGCCAAATAGTGCTTCCGGGATCCAAGGTGGAGGCTACCGTCCCATCCCTGCGTGACACCATCCATCCGGCCACAGGATTGGCCAAGAATAGACTCGACCGAAAGACCTTTGATGAGGAATGCGCCTAAATCTCTGATCGCGGTCGTCACCCACTCATCCTGTCGGAGGGCGTACGCCGCTCCCACGGCCGAGGCTTCATTGCCAATACAGCGCAAGATCTTACCAAGTGCAAGTCCCTTCCTGGAAAGCTTTACCATTTCGGTATCAACGCCCCGAGTCAAGGCGATCCAGTAGTAAAACGTTAGCAGCAGATCCCTAGGGTAAGACTCCAGCGCCTTTGTGTTTCGCCACTCAAAGCCATCAGTCGTGATAAGCAAACTGCGCCCGGGTAAATCTTTGACATAATCCAGGTTGCTGAGTTCAGAGAAGCTCATGCGTGGACGCGTCAAGTCGGTCTCGCATCCGGAATTTAGAGTTTGCGTCTGTTTTTGATTCACCACTGATGTTTTCTCTCACTATATTGCCCTTAAGCAATGTCACATTATGCGGTCGGATAATTGGGCTGTCTACGCGTTGCGCAATACTTTGAGCGATTGATGCGCGCGGACTCAGTGAGCTTTACGGACGGCGTTTGTTACGTCACCTAGAAGAGCGAGGCGTTGACAAAGTGTCTAGACCGCCTCGAAGTTCAGCGTGGCTAGGTGTCGGCGTGATCATGGCATACTCCGTGTGTTCACTCGCTAACGCCTTATGCAGCGCTCATGCCTAAGGGGAAAGGCGAAGATTGTAGAAAGTGTCTTCATGGTGACGGGGCCGCATTAGTCTGGGCGTGGCTACAGCGAGAATGCTCGTGCAGAACGGCGCGAAAGCTGTGCTCGTAGATCTCAACCCTATGGAGCTGAGATAGTTAACTCTCTGGGTAACGCTGTATACGAAGGCGAGCGGCGTGGCAACTCTCTGTCTTGGTGGGGCAACTCGGTTGGGCTCGCACTACAACGCATGCCCACCGGACTTGAGGGGTTTGCGTACTCTCTGCAAATGAGTCTGCACTCTGCGGATGTCGATCGGATTATTTTAACTTTCGAGTTTCGCTCGCCGCGACCTGCATTGACATTTCTTTGGCAGTACGCATTACTCGAGAAATTACGGCTTCTTCATCTTTGGGCTTTGCGATGCCAGTCGCACTGACTGCTGCCAAGACATTCCCTCCTGAGTCGAAAATGGGTGCTGCCACTGCCCAGACATTCAGGAAGAGACCCCCATCACTGATGGCGTAACCATCCTTGCGGACTACGGCAAGTTCTTTCGCCAGCTGTTCTACCTGAACATTTGACCTGCGAGCACTCTCCGGTTTTGTGTTCGAGCTAAGCATTTCGCGAAATTGTCCTGGTGGAAGATGCGCCAGAAGAACTCTCCCTAACGCGGTCGTGTGTGCCGGATAGCGAACACCAATATCCATATCGATTCGCGATAGGTTTGGCCGTTCGACTTTATCCACAATCATCACTAAGCCACGGTCGAGAACTCCGATAAGCCCGGACAGTGTGGAGTGTTCAACCAGACGGTGGAGTGCGGGCTCCGCTGCTTTGCGCAGCCCCATTTCACGCAGTGCGCCGTGAGCCAAGGCGATCACCTTTAGACTGATCTCGTACCGGCCACGGTCTGCGTTACGTTTGATATAACCGGAACGCTCTAAACGACTGAGAATGTACGAGCTCGTGCTTGTGGCGATGTTCAACCGTCTGCTGATCTCAGAGTTTGTAAGGCCACCCGGCTTCTGGGCAATCAGCTCTAAGATAGCGAGTGCTCGCAGTAGAGACGTTGCGTCTGGCATAGCCGTGTGTCCTAGCTCAGTTCCTGGCTCCCGTGCTCTTGATCTGCTCACCATGAATCATCCATGCGCTATTGCTCGGGGCTCGTCAGTTTGCCCCATCATGCACGGCGAGAATCATATGGCTTCACGCAACCTCGGTCACGACATACCTCAACAGGTTGAGCGATTATATTCCCCCGAAGGGACTTTGAGGAATGCTCCAGTGGGAGCTGTACACCGCCGTGAACCTACGCGCGCACTATCCTTGATCGGAGTCAACCAATTCAGTGCGCTTAGACTAGAACGACATCAAACAAGACGATTGTGCGATGAATGAAATTTACGAACGGCGCGCCGAGATTAGGAGACTCTCAAGTCTGTTTGCTCAACTAATGGAGCACATCGTTGACATGCTTCTCGCTCACGGCGCACCTTTCTTAGTGCCAGGAAAACTCAGGCCGGGATTAGCCCGCAACCTGAAGTGAGATCAGCGCTTCAAGACGGCCGCAACTTAGCTGGTTTGGGCGGTAAGTAGCGAGAAGGTTGATGATGCTGGATCGGGTTGGTTTAGCTGAAGACGCTCTAGTGCAAGCTCTCACCGGCCTCAAGGCCGTATTTGGCGAACGTGTCACGACCGCACAGAGCCAAAGGGAACATCACAGTAGCGGAGAGTCACACCATGCGCCTGCGATGCCTGATATAGTTTGCTTTCCTTTATCTACGGACGAGGTCAGTGCAGCACTTAGAATAAGCAGTCACTACCACTTGCCGGTAATACCGTACGGAGCGGGAACGTCGGTCGAAGGACAAATCAGCGCGATTCATGGGGGGCTGACAATTGATCTCAGACAAATGAATCGAGTCCTCCGAATCAGTAGTGAAGACCGAGATGTGACTGTCGAAGCCGGAGTTACACGCCTGCAGCTCGTCAGAGCTTTGAAGAGTACAGGGCTCACGTTTTTCGTTGACCCTGGCGCAGACGCCACCTTGGGTGGGATGACCGCTACTCGCGCCTCGGGTACAACGGCCGTGCGCTATGGAACCATGCGAGAAAATGTCCTCGCGTTAACGGTCGTTCTCGCGGATGGCAGGATCATCAAGACGGGCAGCAGGGCTCGCAAATCCTCTTCCGGCTATGATCTAACTCATTTGTTTGTGGGTTCAGAAGGGACGCTTGGCGTGATCACAGAAGTCACTTTACGTTTACAGAGCTTGCCGGAAGCAGTCGCCGCGGCGGTTTGCGCCTTCCCATCAATCGATCATGCCGTGAGAACTGCAATCGAATGTATTCAGCTAGGGATTGCTGTAGCGAGAATCGAGTTTCTTGACGACAAGCAGATTGACGCTGTCAATCGGTTCTCCGGAACGGCGCTCCCTTTGCTCCCAACCCTCTTCTTTGAATTCCACGGTATGAATGATCGCGATGTCTCTGATCAATCCTTGGCAGTGCAAGCGATTGCCGAAGAACATCAGGGTCTTGGCTTTGAATGGAAAAAGAGTCAGGCCGAACGGGATGTTCTTTGGAAGGCGCGGCACGATGCATATTACGCATCTTTGGCTCTGGTTCCAGACGGGAAGATCCTGACCACCGACGTCTGTGTTCCCATCTCGCGTCTTGCGGACTGCATAGCGTTGGCGAAGAAAGATCTCGAGAATGTCTCTTTCCCAGGGACAATTCTCGGTCATGTTGGCGATGGCAACTTCCACGTCCTCTGCGTACTTGATAGCCATAAACCCGAGCAGTTCGGTGAGGCAATGGCATACGCCGAGCGGCTGGTAGGCGTTGCTCTTGACATGGGAGGCACCTGTACAGGGGAACATGGAATCGGCTACGGGAAGCTCAAGCATCTTAAACGGGAACATGGCGAAGCTTTAGAGGTTCTGCGCACGATCAAGATGGCTCTCGATCCTGAAAATAGAATGAATCCTGGGAAGATGATTCCTGCAGGTGCGTAAAGGATAAGACCCGCCCGAGCCGCCGCCACCTCCATCTAGGATTAGCAGTGAACAAAGGACAAAGAAGCCGCACGTGGAAGAGCACAAAATCAGCACGATGGAGGATGTCCTGATCGACTTCGTCGCATCACCGACAACGGTGCCGCTGCTTGTCGATTCGACACGGGATGGGGAGGCGCGTTCAACATTGCCCGCACAATCCGATCCATGGTCAAAGTGGCCGTTGGTGCCATCCATATGGAAGATTTAGTCGGAACCAAGCGATGCGGAGATCGGCCAGGCAAGGAAGTTGTGACCACAAGTTAGTTGGTGGATCGGCTGAAGGTCGCTGCGGACGCACAAACCGACGAAACCTTCGTGATGATCGCAAGGACAGACGCCTTGGCAAATAGAGGCTTGTCTGCGGCTAGCGATGGTAGAAGCCGGCAGACATGATCTTTGCTTGAGATGTGGGGCGGGCAGTTCTCGATTACAAATGGGCATGTCCTTCTTTCCCGAAAATCAGCCGTACACAGCGGGCGAGTACGATTTGTGAAAGTTGCCGACCCGTTTGGGAAAACGTCGTCACCCCAGCGCAGGAGCTTCGTTGAACTTAACATGGGGGCTCTTCGAACATAACCCAGAAGTGGAGTGGGGTGCGGAACGAGTACTAGATCATTACAGGGTCAAGAGTTATTCGATCTGTGTGCTTGTTGCAGATGATCCCGATGTTGGGTTCCGCAGAGCGCGGCCGACCCGCATCATGCCGACGTTGCCCTTCGCCTCTGGTCGGTTTACCCGGAAGATGGAGCGCTTGTCCGAGTAGAAGGCAACAGGGCAGTCGTGGGTCTCAAGATACCGCGCACTGCTTCGAAGTAGCTGAAGATGCTTTCGCGGAGAACGAACCGCAAGTGCATGAGCTTGCTGGTTACGTCGTCGATCAAGACCAGCAACTTGCATTGCTCGCCACTCTGCTCGATGAACCTGTGTGTGGATAGCATGTGAAAGGCTGGGTTACACAAGAACCTGCAGATAGTCGTCGAGACGGAAGTCGTAAATGGCCAATCCGGGCCCTCCGCATATAGTTGTGTATTACGTATGGTGACTATCGCACGTCGCGCCCAGCTTACGTCACACTCAGCCGTTGAGCGGTGCTCTGCGTCAATGTTTACCGTCTGGACAAACCTCCGAGCCCGTTTCCTAGAGAAGTTCGCACGTATTGGCCGAGCGTAACCAAAATTGGGCCACATTAGGCATCGCTTAAAGGAGCCTACCATCATTGCGCGTTAGGGCCCCTTGCCATGCCGTGCGGAACTCATCCTCTTCCATCTTGCTCGGATCACTCGCTTCTTTGCGCGCAGGTTTGTGATTTTCGAACACGGCCGACGCACGTACCAGTTCATGCTGGAGGCTGACCAACTGCCGAGTGCGTCTGCAGCAACACGAGACAGCTACTGCGGCGAAGAGGGCCTCGCCGACCAGCTCGCCATAAAGCCATCCACAAGGGCCGGGAGCCTATCGCCTGGCTCTCTCCCAGTCAGCCAGACTCAAGCTAGCACCGTGCCTTCCCCGCGTCGGCAAAAGACTGCAACTCTTCTGTCTGCGCGCACCCCGTTTGTTCTATCCTGCGAATGCCCTTTCGCACTGCGTCTCAAAGCCCCACCCGCAGCCGTTCCCACCAGTGGAACGTGGGTTAAAACATCCGTGAAGCCATCGTCACCTATTGCCCCAAAGTCACCCCCACACCTCCCCGGCTCGTGACCCGGCCAAGTGGCTCTCATCACACCTCCATCGAGCACAGGAGACCCGACGCAACCTCCGAGGACCGCAGCGTAAATCTCCACACGTTCCAACAACAAAATACCTCCTCCAGCTCGTCTTCGACCGAAGAGCATCCCTACTCAAAGTGGCTCGGGCCCGTGGTCCTCGCCATGCTTCTGCTTCTTGCGTTCGCCCTCACCGAGTGGTCCTGGAAGCTGGAGTGGCAGGACGGAAAGCCTGTGTTCTCCGCCCAAGGAAAGTATAAAAGCAGCGGCAAAGACAAGCCCGGCCTACACCGTAGCCTCACAGGGCCTAAGCCCTCCGCCGCCTGACCGTACGCGTCTCACAGCCCCGGCTGTCTCCGTACTGCTCACCCGCATCGAATTGCACAGGCTTGGAGTTGTGCCCGATCGCAAGCTCTAGGGACAGCCGCTCTCACCACCATGTTTTTCGTCGAAGAAGGCAACACACGGGAGATCATCTGTTTTCAGAGACTTGTCCACTTACAAGTTCGCCGGAATCTTAGCGATTCGACGCGTCAAGACAACAGCCAAGACTTGGATTGCTCTGGCCCAAGCCAAACAAGGTGGCCCTTAGCTGGCTGATGGATAGTAACAGAGGGCCAAGTGCACCTTGTTGAATCGCCAACTGGTGGCCGACCGCCCGACCGGAATCCGAGAAGCTGGTTGTTCAGCCGGCTTCAATGAGTGACTCGTCCTATTGTCACAAACTGGCGATTCAATCTACCAGTAATGAGAATTGCGAGGCGACATCTGAACTCCGCACTTTCCTATGTGATGTCACTTTTGATCGGAAGACCAGCCCGTTGCATGTGTCAAATGAAGGGTGGGGAGACGGAGGATGAGGCAGATGCCTCCGAGGAACTCAGTGAGCGCGGAGACGTAGCCGAGGAAGTGCGGCAGGCCGAGAGAGACGACGTAGGCTGCGTAACGATCCATGGCCGAGGTGAGGTGGCCGTGGAAGAGGCCGCCGGCGGGGATGACCTTGGACCGGCCGTTGTAGAGCATGGCGACGCTGAGGGTGATGCGCAGCAGAAAGATGGTCCAGGGCTGGAGGCGGGCGAGGGCTCGGATCATGGGGTGTGTCCGGGTGCTGGGGTCAGGATGGGGATGGGTTGGGCTGAAGGTACTCGCCGATGAAGCGGGCGATGGAGGCGGTGTAGGCGGGGCCGGGGCAGGTGGGGCAGGGGTCGGCTGGAGTTGGGGTGGGATCGCGGGGGCTGGGGGGCGGGAGTTCGACTGTGAGTTTGGGCGAGGGCAGGGAGGCGAAGAAGGCCGCGTTGGCGTGGTCGCGGGAGGGGTCCGAGTCGCCGGGACCGCCGGTGATGAGGAGGCGAGGGCGAATGAAAGTGGCGAGCGGGCGGACGAGGTCGAAGCGGTTGTTGAGCAGGAGATGCATGGGAAGGAAGCGGGCGCGGGGGTCGCGTTCGAGGGCATCGGCGGCGGCGAGGTTGGGGTTGTCGATGATGAGGGCCGGGAGTTCGGGATGGGCTTGAGCGAGGCGGCCTGCGAGGGATGCGCCGAGGCCGACGCCGTAGGGGATGATGGTGACGGCGGAGATGTGGCGCGTGTTGACGAGGTAGTCGAGGGCGGCGGCGGCGTCCTCGGCCATGCGGGCTTCGCTAGGGTGCTGGGGGTCGCTGCGGCCGAAGCCGCGATAGTCGATGGCGAAGAGGTTGAGGCCGGCGCGGTGAAGGAGATCGAGCTGGTGGAGGGCGGCGGAGAGGGAGCCGCGGCCATCGTGGAGGAAGAGGATAGTGGGCGCGTCGGTGGCGGATCGGGCGGGGATCCACCAGGCGGTGAGGCGCGGACGGCCGGTAGAGGCGGCGTTGAAGCGGATGGAGTCGAAGGATATGCCGAGGGTGGAGGGGTCGGCGGCGATGGTGGGCGAGGGATGGAGGATGAGCTGCCAGTTGCCCTGGACGAGGAGGAGACAGAGGGTGGCGTAGCCGAGGATTGCGGCGGAGGCGACAGCGATGGCGAGGGCTTTGAGCAGCCAGCGGGGGTCTACTGTGTCGCTTGCGTTGCGGATGCCGTTCGCGTTGCGGGAATGCATTGCGGGAGATCTTGGGGTGGCGGCCGGACGTTTGGGGGTGGGAGTGGCCATCGGGGGATCTTAGCGAGGGTAGCATCTCCGTGGCGGTTTACGATGAGGAGAGAGGTTGCGGGATGGGGCGTTGGGTGAGGCTGTGCGGGGTGGGGGAAGCTCCGCGGGAGAATGGAGTGATGGAGGCGGAGGCGGAGGGAGTTGCACTCTGCCTGGCGCGTGTGGGCGGGGAGTTCAGGGCGCTGGATAACTGGTGTCCGCACCGGCGGGGACCGCTGGGACAGGGATGGATCGAGGGCGGCGCGGTGGTGTGTCCGTGGCACTCATGGGCGTTCGACGCGAAGACCGGCGTTGCGGAGTATCCGGCGGGTGAGCGGGTGCAGGTGTTCGGGGTGAAGGTGGAGGGCGGGCATGTGCTGATGGAGCTCGACGAAGTTACCGACGTAAGTGGGTCGGGTGCGCGCCGGTAAGTGCCTATGGCATCGAGCGGCGGTATTTGAACAACGGTTTAGGAAAAGGTACAGATAAAGGTTCGTCTGTAGACGTTTTTCCGCAGGAAGCGCGCATCTAACCGGCTATGCTTAGGGCAAATACGGCGAAGGGCAAAAGCCCAAAAGACCGTAGGAGGAAGAGATGAAAATGCGCAATTGGCTTCTGGCTCTGACCGGATTTGTAGTTCTGGCAGGCCTCGTTGCTCCGGCGAACGCCGAGGGCTATCGCCACCACCGGCACCATCATCGTCATCACCACGGCTAGGCGCAGTGGTGCAAAGTTTCCAAAGAACCCGGCCCAGCGCCGGGTTTCTTGTTTGTGGAAGAGGCGAAGCAAAGCGACGGGCAGGCCTGATAGAATCAAGTGATTCCGCATAAACAGGCAGAGTCAGGAAGCAGGTTCAGGCGATGCAGGCATTGCTGGCGCTGGAGGACGGGCGTGTGTTTCGCGGCAAGGGCTTCGGAGCGCAGGTGGAGTGCGCGGGCGAGGTGGTTTTCAATACGTCGCTGTCGGGCTACCAGGAGATTTTTACCGATCCGTCGTACGCCGGGCAGATCGTTGTCCTGACAAATCCGCATGTGGGGAACTATGGGACGACGCCGCACGATGCGGAGTCGGCGCGGCCGATGATCGAGGGGCTGGTGACGCGGGAGTTCTCGCGGATGAGCTCGAACTGGCGGTCGACGGAGGTGGCTGACGAGTACCTCGAGCGGAGTGGGATTCCGGTGATTTCGGAGGTGGATACGCGGGCGGTGGTGCGGCATCTGCGGGCGCATGGGGTGATGCGAGGCGTGATCGCGAGTGGCGATGCGCTGGATGAGAGGGCGCTGGTGGCGAAGGCGCGCGCCGCGAAGAAGATGGACGGGACGGATCTGGCATCGGTGGTCTCGACCAAGGCCGTGTACGAGTGGACGGAGAGCGAGCCGAAGAATCAGAGCGGAGACAAGCTGCTGCCCGGGGACGACGCGGTGACCGGCGGACAGATGCACGTGGTGGCGTACGACTTCGGGATCAAGGAGAACATCCTGCGGATGCTGACGCGGGAGGGCTGCCGCGTGACGGTGGTGCCGGCGCAGACACCCGCCGATGAGGTGCTGGTGATGCGGCCGGACGGCGTTTTCTTTTCGAATGGGCCCGGCGATCCGGAGCCGCTGGACTATGCGATCGCGAATGTGCAGGCGCTGAAGGGGAAGGCTCCGCTGTTCGGGATCTGCCTTGGTCACCAGATCTTCGGACTGGCGCTGGGAGGGAAGACGTACAAGCTGAAGTTCGGGCATCATGGCGGGAACCATCCGATTTTGAATCATGCGACTGGCAAGGTCGAGATTACGGCGCAGAATCACAACTACAACGTGGACCCGGAGTCGCTGCCGGCGGAAGTGGAGCGGACGCATACGAACCTGAACGACCAGACGCTGGCCGGGCTGAGGTCTACGACGGACCCGATGTTCAGCGTGCAATATCACCCTGAGGCGAGCCCGGGGCCGCATGATTCGCATTATCTGTTCCGGGATTTTCGCAGGATGATGGAAGAGTGGAAGAAGTAGGTGCTGAAGCGCGGCGGAGTGGAGGGAAGACCGGCGATGAAGGTAACCGCGGCCGCGCTGCTGTTTGCGGTGGTGCCCGCAGCGCTAGGATCGGCGATGGAAGAGAAGCGCTTGTTCTGCCTGCGCGAGGAGTCCGGAGAGTGGGAGGTGCAGCGGTTTGCTCCGCTGATCGATCTGCGAAAGTCTCCGGTGTTTGAGTCGGCGAAGTACAGCGGCACGTGGCTTTCGAGTGTAACGGTGCACCGTTATAACGAGCGGTACGAGCTTGCGGTGGAATACAAGTTCGATCAGGCGGGCGCGCTCGAAAAAACGATTGGACGTGTTCGCCGCTGGGGTAGGTGGTCGGCTGAGGCGACGCTGTATTGGGACGTGGCTGGCAATCTGGCGGAACCCAGGTTCGAGTACCTGAATCGCGGCGGCGACTCGACGTACAGCGCGCCGGAGGGCGCGGATGAGTTCAAGAATGTGTTCGCGAGTGTTCCGGCGTATCGGACGCTGGATGCGATGCCTTGCGGAGGCCGGCTTTCGCGAGAGGTTGCGAGCAGTGTGAAGGCGGGCGCTAAGCGCTGATGCAGTGTGCATTGATGAACGCTGAGCGGGCGAGTATGAGCGATGCAGAGAAAGCAAGAGGTTGAATAAGTCAATGCCGCGTAGGAACGATATTGCGAAGATTCTGGTGATTGGGTCGGGGCCGATTGTGATTGGGCAGTCGGCGGAGTTCGACTACTCGGGGACGCAGGCGTGCAAGGCGCTGAAGGCCGAAGGGTACGAGGTGGTGCTGGTGAACTCCAACCCGGCGAGCATCATGACGGACCCGGAGGTGGCGGACCGGACCTATATCGAGCCGTTGACGGCAGCGTATCTGGAGGAGATTCTGCGGGTCGAGACGGAGATGATGGGGGGCTCACGAGCAGATGCAGGTCCTTCGACTGCGCTGCATTCCGCTGAGGATGACAGGCCGAAGGGTAGGGGTGGGGTGTTTGCGGTGCTGCCTACGGTGGGTGGGCAGACGGCGCTGAATCTGGCGGTGGATCTGGCGGACTCGGGCGTCCTGGAGCGGTTTGGGGTGGAATTGATCGGCGCCAAGCTGGAGGCGATCAAGAAGGCCGAGGACCGTCTGCTGTTCAAGGACGCGATGGCGAAGATCGGGCTGGATATGCCTCGGTCGCAGCTGGTGAACAACGTGGGTGACGGGCTGACGTTCGCGGCGAAGATCGGGTTTCCGTGCGTGATCCGTCCGAGCTTTACGCTGGGCGGGTCGGGTGGCGGGATCGCGTATAACCGCGAGGAGCTGACGGAGATACTGTCGCGCGGAATCGATCTCTCGCCGGTGAGCGAGTGTCTGATCGAGGAGAGCGTGCTGGGCTGGAAGGAGTACGAGCTCGAGGTGGTGAGGGATCTGAAGGACAACGTGATCATCATCTGCTCGATCGAGAACTTCGACCCGATGGGCGTGCATACGGGCGACTCGATAACGGTGGCGCCGGCGCAGACGCTGACCGATCGCGAGTATCAGCGGATGCGCGATGCGGCGATCGCTTGCATTCGCGAGATCGGGGTAGAGACGGGCGGAAGCAATGTGCAGTTCGCGGTGAACCCGCAGAACGGGCGCATGACGGTGATCGAGATGAACCCGCGGGTGAGCCGGTCGAGCGCGCTGGCGAGCAAGGCAACGGGGTTCCCGATTGCGAAGATCGCGGCGCGGCTGGCGGTGGGTTATACGTTAGACGAGCTGCAGAACGATATTACGAAGGCGACGCCGGCGTGCTTTGAGCCGACGATTGACTACGTGGTGGTGAAGATACCGAAGTGGCAGTTCGAGAAGTTTCCGGGAGCGGATGAGAACCTGGGCCCGCAGATGAAGAGCGTGGGCGAGGTAATGGCGATAGGGCGCACCTTCAAGGAAGCGATGATGAAGGCGGTGCGGTCGCTCGAGACGGGCAAGAAGGCGACGGCGGATGATATCGAACCGCGGCGGCTGACGCAGCGGCTGGTGACCCCGCATCCGGAGCGGCTGAGCTATGTGCGCTATGCGTTCGAGCGCGGCATGACGGTGCGTGAAGTGGCGAAGATGACGGGGATGGACCCGTGGTTTCTGGACCAGATGAAACAGATCACGGATGAGATTGCGGCGATCGCGAAGACGCCGATGGAGAGCGTGCCGGCGGATGAGCTGCGCGCGGCGAAGCGGATGGGGATCTCGGATGAGCGGCTGGCCGCGGGATGGGGGAAGACAGGTGCTGAAGGAACGGCGGCCGTCCGCGCGCTGCGCAAGAAGCTGGGCGTGATGCCGGTGTACAAGATGGTGGACACGTGCGCGGGCGAGTTTGAGAGCTTTACGCCGTATCTCTACAGCTGCTATGACGAAGAGGATGAAGCGGCGCCGACGGCACGCAAGAAGATCATCATCCTGGGCAGTGGTCCGAACCGGATCGGGCAGGGGATCGAGTTCGATTACTGCTGCTGCCATGCGGCGTTTGCGCTGCGGGAAGACGGCTACGAGACGATCATGGTGAACTGCAATCCGGAGACAGTGTCGACGGATTACGACACGAGTGACCGGCTGTACTTCGAGCCGCTGACGCTGGAAGACGTGCTGGGCGTGTATGAGCATGAGGCCGCGGGTGTTGCGGAGAGCAGCCCAGCAAGTCAGGACGGCACGTCGCGCTCGTCGGTGGAGATCGGGATGATCGTCCAGTTCGGGGGGCAGACGCCGCTGAATCTTTCGCTGCCGCTGAAGAAGGCGGGCGTGCCGATCATCGGGACGTCGCCTGAGTCGATCGACCTGGCGGAGGATCGCAAGCGGTTTGGGAAGTTGATTGAAGAGCTGAAGATTCCGCAGCCTGAGGGTGCGCTGGCGACGAGCGTGGAGGAGGCAGTGACGGGCGCGAATCGGGTAGGGTACCCGGTGCTGGTGCGACCGAGCTATGTGCTGGGCGGACGCGCGATGGTGATCGCGTATGACGATGAGGCGGTGACGAAGTACATGACGTCGGCGATCGAGTACTCGCAGGAGCGGCCGGTGCTGATCGACCACTTCCTGGAGGATGCGACGGAGTGCGATGTGGACGCGCTGTGCGATGGCGACGACGTGGTGATCGCAGGGATCATGCAGCATATCGAGGAGGCGGGAATACATTCGGGTGATTCGTCGTGCGTGCTGCCGCCGGTGGATCTGACGGAGGAGGTGAAGGCGACGATCCGCACGTACACGCGGGCGCTGGCCAAGGCGCTGAGCGTGAGGGGATTGGTGAACATCCAGTTCGCGATTCAACGCGGCAAGGTGTTCGTGATTGAGGTGAATCCGAGGGCGTCGCGCACGGTGCCGTACGTGTCGAAGGCGACGGGCGTGCCGCTGGCGAAGATCGCGGCACGGCTGATGGTGGGACGGAAGTTGAAAGAGCTGCTGCCGGAGTACGTGGCAAGCGGAGAAGATCTGGACACGGGGTCGCACTATTTTGTGAAGTCGCCGGTGTTTCCGTGGGGCAAGTTCCCGGGGGTGGATACGGTGCTGGGGCCGGAGATGAAGTCGACCGGCGAGGTAATGGGTGTGGCGGATACGTTTGGCGAGGCGTTTGCGAAGGCGCAGATCGCGGCGGGGCAGGTGCTGCCGATGGCAGGAACGATCTTTCTGAGCGTGAACGATCACGACAAGGAGGGGCTGCTGGCGCTGGCGCAGCAGTTTGTGGAGATGGGATTCCACCTGGTGGCGACGCACGGGACGGCAGCGGTGCTCGAAGAGGGCGGGCTGCAGCCGGAGCGGGTGTACAAGGTAAAGGAAGGGCGGCCGAACGTGGTGGACCTGATCAAGGGTGACCGGATCCAGATGATCATCAACACACCGCGCGGGCAGGATACGTTCTTCGATGAGAAGGCGATCCGGCGGGCGGCGGTGCTGGCAAGGATCCCGACGATTACGACGCTGGCGGCGGCAAGGATGGCGGCGGAGGGGATCTCGGCACTGCAGGAGGGCACGCTGAGCGTGGTTGCGCTGCAGACGCTGCATGCGGCGAGGGAGAGGGTCGGGACTGCTTAGGCGAGAGGCTTAACGCCGATCAAAGACAGATTGAAATGCGATTAAGACGATTGGGCCGGGCCATACCACAGCGGGTGAGGGTGGGAGGTCAGGGGAGATCGTGTGGTGATTTTCGGTTATGCGTCGAGGCCTAGCTTGGCGCCGATGGCGTAGCCGATCATGGCGAGAGGCATCCAGGTGCCGACGAGGAGGCCGTCGCCGCCCATGAGGCCCGAACCGTGGTTGATGTCAAAGAAGGTGCGGTAAAGCTTTTCGACTGCGCCGCACTTCTCGCAGAGACCGTTGCCGGTGGGCAGGTCGAGCACCCAGACGCAGACGATAGAGAAGGTAAGCAGGCCGGAGATCCAGACGTACCGGGCGGTCTGGTCGTGGCGCGCACGCGAGATGAGGAAGCCGCCGATCAGCGGGGCGACGAAGGCGAGCAGGGTGCCGAGCAGCTTGTAGTTGTTGTCGCTTTGTTCGGGGTGCGCGAAGACGTAGATGGCGAAGACCATGGCGATGAGGATGAGCACCGCGATGAGAGTGTTGGCGGCGAACCACAAGGCTTCGCGGGTGAGTTCGCCGGCGGTTTTTCCCTGCGAGACGTCAAAATCGTCAGTCATGGCTTTGGTTATACGGCACCCGGGGCGTTCTTGGGTATCCCCAAGATGGGGTGTGCGGGTGAAGGTTCCGAGTTGGGCACCGGCGGAAGTAGCTAGTTGCGCAGGCCGGCGAGTGCGGCTTCAACGGCGCGGCGCTGATCTTCGGTGAGGCCGATGAGGGGCAGGCGGGGGCGCCCGCCGAAGTAGCCGTTTAGGTCGCAGCCGTGTTTGAGGGCAGCTATGCCGTGGGTGCCTTCGACGAGGTCTGAGGCGGAGACGAGGCGCTGCTGCTTTTCTTCGGCGAGCGCGGCGTCGCCATCCTTGAAGGCTTGCCAGACTTCACAGCAGCCCTGGGGGGTGCAGGCGGCGAGATGCGGCGCGGCGCCGGTTGCGCCGGCCTGCCAGGTCTTGAGCATGGCCTTGGCGGAGCCGGCGAGGAGCTGGAAGCCGACGTTGCGGGTGCGGGTCTTGAGGGCGGGCGCGGGCGGTGCTTCGGCGAGTGCGACGCCTTCGCCTCCGCCGAGGCTCGTGGCGGAGACGAAGTTTGCGGCGCCTTGTGACGGCGCGGGCGCGAGCATGCGGCCGGTGGCGGCGGCGAAGACGGTGGTGACGGTGACCTGGCGGCTGATGCCGGCGGTTGCGGCGAGCAGCGTTTCAAGGCGTGCGGGCGAGGCCGCTGCGTCGATGGCCGCGATGATCTGGGGGTGCGAGGCGAGGCCGGCGATGAATGCCACGGGTAGCGGGCGCTCGCGCTCGGCGAGCAGGATGACGGGCAGCGGGGAGCTGTCGGCGACGGCGCGGAAGTAGGTGAGGCGGTCGGGTTCGAGGCTGAACTCGGGGGCGCGGACAGCGATGGCGTCGTAACCGGCGCAGGCGGCTGCTTCGGCGAGGACGAGCGTGGCGAAGACGCTGGCGCGACTGACGCCGGCGATCATGACTTTTTCGCGGGCGGCGGAGGCGATGGTGGCGTCGAGGGTTTCGCGGGTCTCCTCGTCGGTGAGGCCATCGGCTTCAGCGGCGGAGCCAAGGATGAGCATGCCGGCGGCGGGCGTGCGGGAGTAGCGGTCGACGTTGTGTTCGAGCTTGCGGAGGTAGAGGCGCCCGTCCGGGTAAAAGGGCGACGGGACGGGGATGATGATTCCTTCGAGGAGCATAGATCGATTCTACGACTCTATGATTTGGCGGCGCAGCCTTGGACGATGCGCGGAGGATCAGACTTTGGCGGTGAGGAGGTCCTCGATGCGCACAGGGAGGTCTCGGACGCGGATGCCGGTGGCGTGGTAGACGGCGGCGGTGATGGCGGGGGCGACGCCGGCCAGGCCGATCTCGCCGATTCCGCGGGCGCCGTACTCGCCCATGAGGGGGTCGGGGATGTCGAGGAAGTGGACGTCGATGAGCGGGGTGTCGGCGGAGGTGGCGACGAGATAGTCGGCGAAGTTGTCGTTGATGGGGTGGCCGTTGCGGGGGTCGTAGACGGTTTGTTCGAGGAGGCCCATGCCGATGCCCATGACGACCGCGCCGGCGACCTGGTTGCGGGCGGTGATCTTGTTGACGATGCGGCCGCCATCGATGACGGAGACGACGCGGGAGACGCGGAGGCGGGCGATGCCTGGGTCCCACTCGACCTCGACGAACTGCGCGCCAAAGGAGTGGGTGGAGAAGTCACGGGCCTTGGTGTCGGAGCCGAGGGGGCCGGATTTGCCGTCGCCGCGGGCGCTGGCGACGTTGGCCATGCGGAGGATCTGGTCAAAGGGCACGCCGGAGGAGGGGGGCTGGTCCTTGAGGTGGATGCAGCCGAGGGTGAGGGCAAGGGCGGCGGCGTCTTTGCCGGCGAAGGGCGAGGCAGGCGGGCGGGTGGCGACGGCGAGCAGGTTTTTGATGGCGGCGGAGCAGGCGTCGGCTACAGCGGGGATGATGGTGGCGGTGGCGGTGGAACCGCCGGACATGGGGCCGGGGACAAGATTGCTTTCGCCGAGGACGACGTCGATTTTGCCGGTGGGGATGCCGGTCTTGTCGCTGACGATCTGGGCGACGATGGTGTAGGTGCCGGTGCCGACGTCCTGGGTGGCGGAGGAGATGCGGGCCGTGCCGTCGTCGCGGAGAGAGAGGGTGGCTTCGGCGGCGCCGCGTCCGGCTCCCCAGGAGGCGCAGGCGACGCCCCAGCCGAGGATGAGGTCGCCCTTGCGCATGGAGGCGACGGCCGGGGTGCGGCGGGACCAGCCAAACTTCTCATATCCTACTTGAAGACATTCCTTCAAGTGGCGGGAAGAGAATGGTTTGTTCTTTTCCTCGTCGGTGAGAGTGTCGAGACCGAGGCGGAGCTGGACGGGGTCCATGTTGAGCTTGATGGCGAGCTCGTCCATGGCGGATTCAAGGGCGAAGAGGCCGGGGACGGCACCGGGGCCGCGCATGGGGGTGGGAGTGCCGACGTTGCGGCGGACGAGGGCGGAGGAGACGGAGAGGTTGGCGGTGGAGTAGAGGAAGGGCGTGGCTTCGCCGCAGTTTTCGCGGATGTCGTCGAGCTGGGAGGTGTGGTTGCGGTAGTCCTGCTGGAGGGAGACGAGCTTGCCCTGGGGGGTGGCGCTGAGGCGCAGCCGCTGCTGGGTGCGGGGGCGGTGGCCGACGTTGGAGAACATCATCTTGCGCGAGACGGTGAGCTTGACGGGGCGGTTGAGTTGGCGGGCGGCGGCGGCGGCGAGCGCGCTGTGGGGCCAGGGGAAGAGCTTTCCGCCGAAGCCGGAGCCGAGGAAACGGGTGACGATCTCGAGGTTTTCGTTGGGCACGCCGAGGACCTGAGCCATGACGGTGTGGTGGTTGACGACGCCCTGGGAGGTCTCGTAGAGGGTGAATTTTCCGTCGCGGTAGACGGCGACGGTGGCGTGCATTTCCATGGGGTTGTGGGTTTCGACAGGGGTGGTGTAGGTGGCGTCGACCTGGACGGGAGCGGAGGCGAAGGCGGCGCCGGGGTCGCCGCGTTTGGAGAGGGTGCGGGGACTGCCGACGGGCATGGGGCTGTCGGTGCGGACGGCGGCGGCGGAGGTGGGGTGCTCGGTACCCTGGGGAGCGGGATGGTCGGAGGGAGCGGGACGGTCGTCGAGGTTGGGGGAGACGTCGAAGGGGGCGGGGGTGTAGGAGACGCGCACGGCGGCGGCGGCGGCCTGAGCCTGCTCGAAGGTTTCGGCGACGGCGAGGGCGACGTACTGGCCCCAGTAGGAGATGGTCTGATCTTCAAACGGCGGGCGGTTTTCGCTGTTGCGGCCGCCGGAGGCGTTGCGGAAGAGCGGGCCGATGTTGCCGTGGTGGAGGACGAGGAGGACGCCGGGCATGCCTTCGGCTTGGGATGTGTCGAGGGACTTGATGGAGCCGGAGGCTACGGTGGCGCAGACGGGCACGGCGTAGACCATGCGGGGGAAGTTGAAGTCGGCGGCGTAGCGGGCGGTGCCAGTGGTCTTGAGGGGGCCGTCGATGCGGGGGAGCGAGGCGCCGATGATGGCGGAGGGTGGAGCGGGGGGCGCGGCGGGCTTGTCGGGCGGCGGGGTTTGGGGCTGAGCGTCGATGAACTCGATGTATTCGGAGAAGGTCATATTGAAGCTCCTGGTGCATTCGGGGCTGCGGTAGGACGGCATACGCCAGGGGCTGAAGCCCGGATTGTTTCTAGTTCTATAGAGACCCAAGGCTGAAGCCTTGGGGTACCTTCAAGCAACGACAAGGGCAACAAGTAGAACGGCAACGGCGGCGGCGGGCTACTGAGTCTTCGCTGGGCACAGAAGACGTGCTTTTGTTGCGCACTAAGTGGCGATAGACATGGTGAGGGCGCGGACGAGGCAGCGTTTGGAGAGCTCGACTTTGAAGGCGTTTTCGGATTGAGGGTGGGCGTCGCGGAGAGCGGCTTCGGCGGCGCGGAGGAAGGTGGGGCGGGTGGCGGGATGGTTGATGAGGGCGGCTTCGGCCTCGCGGGAGCGCCAGGGGACGGCGCCGACGCCGCCAAGTGCGACGCGGGCGTGGGTGATCTTGCCGGCAGAGGCAGCGACGACGACGGCCGCTGAGGCGAGGGCGAACTCGTAGGCGGCGCGGTCACGGAGCTTGAGATAGAGGCTGCGGCTGCCGGGCGGAGGCGGCGGGAGGGTGACGGAGACGATGAGGTCGCCGGGGGTGAGGACGGTTTCCCGCTGCGGAGTGGAGCCGGGCAGGAGATAAAAGTCGTGGATGGGGATGGAGCGCGTGCCCTGCGGGCCACGGACCTGAATGGTGGCTTCGAGGGCGGTGAGGGCGACGTTCTGGTCGGATGGGTTGGAGGCGATGCAGTGCTCGCTAGTGCCGAGGATGGCGAGCATGCGGTTGTGGCCGTCGATGGCAGAGCAGCCGGTGCCGGGGTCACGCTTGTTGCAGGCGTGGGCGGTGTCGCGGAAGTAGAGGCAGCGGGTGCGCTGGAGGAGATTGCCGGCGGTGGTGGCCATGTTGCGCAGCTGAGCGGAGGCGCCGGAGAGCAGGGCCTGGGAGAGGACCGGGTAATCGCGCTGGACGGCGGGATGATAGGCTACGTCGGAGTTGCGGGCGAGTGCGCCGATGATGAGGCCGCCGGAAGGGGCGGGGGTGATGGCGTCGAGAGCAAGGCGGTTGATGTCGAGGACGGTGGTGGGGCGCTCAACGTTGAGCTTCATCAGGTCGATGAGGTTGGTGCCGCCGGCGACGAACCTGGCGTGGGGATCAGCGGCGAGGGTGGCCGCCTGACCGGGAGTGGTGGGGCGGGTGAAGGTGAAGGTGTTCATCGGTGATCCTTCATGATGTAGATCCTTGATGACTCTTTGATGTCGAGCCGATGTTCGGGACCTGGGTAGGTTCAGGCAACGGCGAGGACAACGGCGAAGCAGATTGCGTTGGGAAGAACGGACGGCAAAGCGGGTCAGGTGGTGTGGCGAACCTGCTGGACGGCGGCGACGATGTTGGAGTAGGCGCCGCAGCGACAGATGTTGCCCGCCATGGCGACCTTGACGTCGTCGTCGGAGGGACCGATGGGTTCCTTGCAGACGGCGACGGCGGACATGATCTGGCCGGAGGTGCAGTAGCCGCACTGGTAGCCGTCATGCTCGATGAAGGCGGCCTGCATGGGGTGGAGATGGCCGGGCTGGCCGAGACCCTCGATGGTGGTGATGTCGTCGTTGGGATGCATGAGGGCGAGAGAGAGGCAGGAGTTGACGCGGCGGCCGTTGACGTGGACGGTGCAGGCACCGCACTGGCCGTGGTCGCAGCCTTTCTTGGTGCCGGGCAGATCGAGGTTTTCGCGCAGGCAGTCGAGGAGGGTGGTGCGAGGGTCGACGTTGAGGGTATGAGACACGCCGTTGACGCGGATGGTGACTGATTCAGTTCCGGCGACGGGCGTGCCATCTTGCGCGGCAGCCGGGGCGGGAGTTGCGGCCAGGATGGGCGGGGCGGAGACGAGGACGGAGGCCGCGCCGAGGTTGGAGAGGAAGGAGCGGCGGGTGAGGCCGGATCGAGGCGATTCGGCTTCAGGGTCGAGTGGCGGCTTGGACATCGCAGGGCCTCGGGGTCGATGGATTCATTGTGCTGAATGAGGGCCAGTAGATGCAAGTTGACGGGCAGGGGTAAAGAAGCGGTTTTCAGCGGGCTGCATTGCTGGAGCGCGACTTAATTGCTGGAGCGCGACCTAGTAATGGATGGGTTGGCTGTGGAGGACCTGGTCGATCACGTCGTGGACCTGGATGATGGGCCAGGGATTGGAGTCGGTATGGGGCTTGAGTTGGCCGGGCTGATGGATGAGGAGGGCGGGACGGGTATCGAAGATCTCGCGGGAGGCGTGGTCGTCTTCGTCAGTCCAGGTGGGGGTCCAGTTCCAGAGCGGGACGCGCCAAGAGTGGTCGCCCTGGACAATGAGGGTGGTGTCTTTCCAGCGCGGGGAGGCTTTGAGGGTGGCGAGGATGCGGGTGAGTTCGCGATTGACGAGGGCGAGGTTGTCGAGATAGGAGGAGTCGCACCACTCGGTATAGGCGTCGTCGCTGCGCGACCAGATGTTGGGGCTGTGGGGCGTGGCAAAGTGGAGGAAGACGAAGTCGGCCTGGTCGAGGCGAAGAAGCTGGAAGGCGTGGCGCTCGAGCTCCTGGTGGGTGTGGAGGCGCTGGCGAACGTCGAAGGAGCAGAGGTCGCGATCGGCGCGGGAGGGGGATCTGACCTCGCGCACGAGCTGCTGGAGAGGGGCGAAGGTGTTTTGCCAGAACGGCTTCTGCTGGGCCATGGGAGCGTCGATCTTGTCGAGGTTCATCCAATAGCAGTCGTCGAGCGCGTCGGCGTAGATGGTGCAGTAGGGGTTGTACCAGCCGACGGCGGCGGTGCGCCAGTGGTTGGCACGGGCGTCGGCGAAGACGGTCTCGGAACCGTCGAGGGGATGCCAGCCGTGGAGGCCGGCGTAGTGGACGCTGAAGCGATTTTGGAAGCTGAACTTGATGTCGTCGACGACGTGGCCGGTGAGGAGCGAAGGGATGATTTTGACGGTCTTGAGGCCGGCGGGCTGGGTGTCGGTGAAGAGCGTGCTGATGTTGCGCAGGGCGTCGAAGCTGGAGAGGTCAAGGTCGCGGGCGCGGTGCTCGAAGAGCTGGTCGTAGGAGAGCTCGTCGAAGATGACCCAGACGAGGAGTGGATGGTCGCGGGGCGGGGGGGGCTGGGCTGGCGCCTGCTGCGTTGTCGTTGGAGGGTTCCAGGCGGCGTGGTACTGCGGGGGTTTGGGGGTCCAGAGCAGGAGCCAGAGGAGCTGGAGGATGCTGGAGAAGGCGAAGACGGCGACAAAGAGTCCGAGGATATCGCCGAAGCGCATGACGCGGCGGTACCAGCGGGGATAGACCATCATGAGCAGCAGGAGGAAGGCGGCCCAGAGGATGGCGATCAGGGGCAGCAGGCCTTCAACGCCGGCAAAGGGAAGCAGGGCGCGGTTGCGCGCGAAGAGATAGGGCGGAATGGCGATGGCGAGGACGATGCGCGCCCAGGGATACAGCGCCGTGCGCTTGAAGGGCAGGACGATGAGGAAGAGCGCGAGGCCGAGCAGGAGGATGTCGGCGATCTGGGCGAAGACGAGGCCGGTGAGGCGATAAGGCAGGTGAAGGCGGACGTCGCGACCGCCGCCGAGCATCTCGCCATAGTTCATGACGAGGATGAGCGAGGCCAGGCCGAAAGACTGGCAGAGCTGCTTGGTCCAACGGTACTGGCGCAGCCGCTGGCGATCGATCTTCATCCGGGCATCCCAGGTGCCGATCTGGTCGCGATGGTCTCAAATAGGAAGAGGATGCGGCCGTTGGTGAGCGTGGTCTGGCGCAGCAGGGTAAACCGCCGAGCGCAGGCGGCGAGGAGGTCGCGCTCAGTGAGGGCGGCGTAGAGGTCGTCGCGGCCGCGCATGAGGGACTGGAACATGGGGTCGGTGACGGGAACCCACTCGACGATGAGGAAGCGGGAGGCGAGCGAGTGGACGAGCGCGAGGATCTCAGGGAGGGGGATCTGCTCCATGAGGATGAGGTGGTGGATGACGGCGAGCATCATGACGAGGTCGCACTGGGCGGCGGGCGACTGGAGGCGGGCGAGGAGGGAGAGAGATTCGGAGTTCTGCCAGCCGGCGGCCGGCGTGGGCCGGGCAAAGTCGGCGTGGATGGTCTGAATGGGAAAAGTGCGGGTAGAGGCAAAGAGCTGCTCGGCGGCGGCGGCGTCGCGCTCGAGAGCGATGACCTCGGCGCCGGTAGAGCCGGCGAGGGTGCTGTACTCGCCGGTGTTGGCGCCGATATCGAGGACGCGGCGAGGGCGGAGTTCTTCGAGGATAGAGCGCACCCAGAGACGCTTCTGCTCGGTCTGCTGCGGGGTGTAGTGGGTGAAGGTGCCTTGGTAGTCGGCCCAGTCTGAGGCGGCGGAGCGGGGCAGGGCGTTGCGGGTGCGTTTGCGGAGAGTGGAGAGAGTGTTGGAGAGGATGTGGGAGGTGAGTTCGGGATCGTTGGAGCGAACTGCGGCGGGCCTGGCTGTGGCGGGCTGGGATGATGACGCGGCTTTGCGGCGCTCGAGCCAGGAGGGAAGGGTGACGGGGACGAAGGCGGAGGGAGAGAGGCGCTGCAACCAGTTCATGGCGCGGTAAAGCTCGGTAGGTTCATAGCCATCGCGCTTGAAGAGGGTGAGTTCGAGCGGCCAGGCGAGGAGGCGGTTGATGAGCAGAGGAAGAAGGAAGGTGCGGGTGTATTGGCCGTAGGCAAGCCAGATGGATGGGGGCGGGTCGCGGCGGGTGTAGTCGATGGGCTCGAAGGAGAGGACGTCGACGAGTATAGGTCGCGGGCCGGCGAAGAGGATGTTGAGCGGGGTGGCGTCTTTGAGGATCCAGCCTTCGGCGAGGGCTTCGGAGCAGAGGTCGAGGGTGAGGTTGGCGGCCGCGAGCCACTGGGAGGGCGTCCACTCCCACGGGTAAGAGGGAAGCGGGACGCGGGCGTGGAGCAGGCGGAGGCCGGAGGACGAGTCGTCGATGGTGGTTACGACGATGTCGCCGCGCTGCTGGAGGCGGGCGAAGAAAGGCGAGCGGACGAGACGGAGGACGGCCTCGCGAGCGGCGGGATGGATGGTGCGGACGGCGCGATCGTCTTCAAGGGCGAGCGAGCCGGCGGGGTCGCGGAAGGTGCCCCTGGATGGCGTTTCGATCATGCGTTCTTGCATGCGGGCTTGGCGGGGGTGGTCCTGTTGGCTGAGGGAGATGGGGTGTCGCTGCGGCGGCGCGAGAAGAGGAGGCGAATGCGGCGGCGAAGGAAGTAAGCGAAGGCGGCGACAACGGAGGCAATGCTTTGCAGTGGGAGGAGGCCGGAGCCGGGGTCGACATAGCCCCAGGCCTGGTGTTCGGTGGCGATAACGAGGGCGAGCAGGATGACGATGGAAAGCGACGCGGAGACGATTCTGAGCATTGCGGGCGATTCCCCTTGCGCAGGTGTTGGGCGTTCCAAGGTGTTTACGGAGAAGCACTTCTCCGCGGCCGTGTCGATATGGAGACGCGGATTGTTGGAGATAGTTGCAGAGGAGTAGCGGCGCGCTTGTGACCAGACGAAACCGACGGCTGAGGGGCTGGTTGTAAGAGGAAGAATCGGGGATCGGATGGGCTGGGCTGGGTCTCGGACTCAGTCTGCGAGTAATAGCGGGCGCCCAGGGGTTGGGGGTAGATGCGCAAAATAATTCTTCGACAAATGATCATTTCCGCGATAGGGTGAAATAACTCTTTACAAAAAGTTGATTGAGACGACGCTGAACGGCTGACGAATCGTTGCATTCTCATTCCGCTTCTTTTTGCGACTTGCTTTCAGCATGGAATCGCAGACACGCGGTGCTGCGCCTCAAGGTTCCGAGAGCGCGATGCATCGCTCTACACGATGAAGCTGCCTCGCCGAAGTCGCACTTGAGCACCAAAACACGTTCCTGACAGGCCGCTGAACAACGCGGTGAACATGCATTCGATGCGTGAGGGAGAGGCTGTCCCGTTTGCGGGTCCGTTGGACCAACTTTGAAGATTGAGGGCATGCCGGAATGAAGACGATTCTTCGCTTTATGATGGTGCTGGTGGTTTCATGTTTGGCAGCAGAGGCGCAGCAGACCGGGTTGAGCGGAGTGGTTTCGGATGCGCAGGGCGCGGTGATCCAAGGCGCAAAGGTTGAGGTCAAGAAGACGGGCGGGTCGAGTTTTTCAGCAAGTACGAATGCACAGGGAGCGTACCTGATTCCGAGCCTGGTGGCGGCTGAGTATACGATCACTGCGTCGGACAAGGGCTTTGAGACGGTGCAGAAGAAGGTGCTGCTGCTGGTGGGGCAGCTGGCGCAGATCGACGTCATGCTGCCGGTGGGCAGCGCGTCGTCGGAGATGATGGTGGAGGCGACGGACCAGCTGGCGATCGATACGACGTCGTCGGTGGTGGCGGGGAATGTGACGCCGAAAGAGGTCGAGGATATACCGGTGAACGGGCGCAACTATATCGAGCTGTCGACGCTGGTGCCGGGGATCAAGGCGAATGCGTTCGGGAACTCACCGGTGTCGGGGCCGGGCGGGACATCGCAGGGCGACGCGGAGACGGGCAAGTTCCAGATCACGCTGGACGGGCTGCAGGCGTCGCAGGACTCGGTGGGCTCGAGCTTTGGACAGCCGAGATTCTCGCAAGATGCGATCTCGCAGTTTCAGATCATCACGAACCGGTTCGACGCGACCGCGGGGCGGTCGGCGGGCATTTACGTGAACGTGCAGACGAAGACGGGCACGAACCAGATGCATGGCGGCGGGTTCTTCTATGCGCGCAACTCATTCTTTAATGCGTCGGACCCGGTGTTGAAGCTGAATGGCGCGGCGACGACGAGGCCCGCGTTTGCGGATGAGATCTATGGCGGGACCTTGGGCGGCCCGATCAAGAAGGAGAAGCTATGGTACTTCGCATCGTACGAGGGCGAGCATCAGCCGAGCACGGTGACGTTTACGCCGACGATCACGACGGGGCTGACGAGCAGCACGTTTTCGCATCCGTCGATTTTGCTGCTGAATGAGTACCTGGGACGGCTGGACTACCAGCACAACGAGAAAAACCACTTCTTTCTGCGCGGCGATGACTATAGCCAGAGTTCGAGCTTTCTGCCGCCGACGGCTTCCGGGAGTGACCCGAGTCAGAGCTATTATTCGACCGATGCCACGTCGGGGTACGTGTTCGACTGGAACCACAATGTGAACGATCACGTGATTAACGATGTGCATGCGGGGCTGCACTACTTCCAGTTCCAGAACCTGCCGTTCTATCCGAGCGGGTCGATCGTAGTGACGTTGCCGGCGGTGACGGTGGGTGAGCCGTACAACGAGCCGGAGATCTTCAACCAGAACACGCAGCAGTATCGCGACGACCTGTTCTGGATGAAGGGCAAGCACAGCATCAAGCTGGGTGGCGAGTACCTGCTGACGCATCATGGAGGCGCGTTTCCGCAGTATCTGCGCGGGGGGCTGACGACGTGCACGGGCTCGGGCACGCCGAACTATGCGGCCATGTTTCCAAACGGCACGCTCGATCCTTCAACGTGGAACTATGCGGCGATCAACTCGTTCTGCACGGGCGGCGAGTCGTTTACGCAGGCGTTCGGCAACTACAACATTGCGATCAATCGCAATATTATTGGGGTATGGGCGGAGGATGACTGGAAGATTCTGCCGCGGCTGACGCTGAACCTGGGGCTGCGCTATGACAACGACCTGGGAGCGTACAACACTTCCTATAAACCGACGGCAGGGCTGCTGACGCCCAACACGAATCCGAACGCGAACTTTGCGCCGCGGCTGGGCTTTGCGTACGACCCGCATGGCGACGGCAAGACAGCCATCCGGGGCGGCGCGGGATTGTACTTCGCGGACCAGGTGGCGAACGCGATCATCGACGAGGAGCTTTACAGCAGCACGGCGCGGGCGCTGCAGGCGACGACGAGCGGCACCAACCTGACGCTGCCGACGCCGTTCGCGGGCCAGACGCCGACCTCGAACCCGACGAACTATGTGAGCTCGCCACAGCCGGTGGCGCGGGGGGCGAAAACGCCGTATGCGTTCGAGGGATCGTTCGGGATCGCGCGGCAGCTGCCGTACCGGACGACGCTGTCGGCAGACTTTGTGCATCAGCGGGTGTACGACGATTTCATTGCGTTGAGCGGGAACCTGTTGCAGAACCCGTCGAATCCGGAGCAGAACCTGAACCCCACGGCGGTGATGAGCGCGGCGACCTATGGCTCGCGGGTGTGCGGCAACACGAGCGTGCAGCTGGACACGCTGAACCCGGCTGCGCTCTCGACGGCGGCGCCGAGCAACGGATCGCCGGCGGGTCCGGGCGCGGCGAAGCAGGTGTGCAACCAGCTCTTCGGGTCGGCGGTGCGACAGTTTACGACCTACCCGGGTGCGGGCGTGATTGCCGATGCGCTGGAGGTTTCAATCAAGCATGCGACGACGGCGGGCTTTACAAGCTCGGTGGCGTACACGTGGGGGCGAACGAAGAACTCGACTACCGGAGGGTTCGCCTATCCCAACAAGCCTTTCCCGTCCGGGATCCAGCAGGAGTGGGCGAACGGGACGGACGATCAGCGGCATACGCTGACGACCACGGGCGAGTACCAGTGGAAGTACGGGCTGTCGATGTCGGCGCTTTATCACTTCGGGTCGGGGCTGGCGTTTGCGCCTTCGTCAGGAAGCTCGGTAAACGGCTATGCGTCGAGCACGCGGACGTTCGGGTTTGCGGTGGCGGGTAACCAGAGCCTGCCGTCGCAGCCGATTGCGCCAGGCACGACGTGTCCGATCGCGCATTGCAGCACGATCTATGCGCCGCTGTCGAAGACGTACTATGACGCGGGGTACGGCTATTGGATTCTGCAGCGGGATGGGTTTCGCGGCAGCAATTACAACCGGGTGGACTCGCGGCTGCAGGAGAACTTCAAGATCAAGGAGCGGTATCACGCGATTATTGCGGTGGAGGCGTTCAACCTGTTCAACCACTCGAACTTCGGCGCGTTCTCGACGGTGGCGAGCCAAGGGCCGCTGACGGCTGCGGGGCTGCCGAACGCCAACGCGTATGGTCATCCTGCGTCGGTTCCGAGCACGACATCGCTCGAATACTATGCGAGGAATCTGCAGTTTATCGGGCGGTTCTCGTTCTAGCGTGATCATGATTGCGAATTATGCAGGTCCAGTTGTGCTTTGGATCAGCTGTGCTTGAAGGAGATTCAGATCTATGCGGTGTCTGCCGGTTGGTGTGGTTTTGCTGGGTGGGATGTGCGCGCTGGGGGGAGCACAGAGGACGAAGGCCCCGGTCAAGGTGATCACCGTGAGCGAGGGAACGGACATGGCGGTGGCGGTGTCACCGGACCACAAGACCATGTTGATGGATATGCAGGGACTGATCTTCTCGCTGCCTGCGGGGGGCGGGGCAGCCAAGCGGATTACGACGGCGTACCAGGAGGCGAGCCATCCGGAGTTTGCTCCGGACGGGTCGTTTGTGGCGGTGCAATCGTATGGGGGCGGGACGTTCCATATATGGACGATGAAGCCGGATGGGAGCGGATGGAAGCAGATCACGATGGGGCACGGGGATGATCGGGAGCCGCGGATCTCGCCTGATGGGAAGATGATTGCGTTCGCGTCGGACCGCGCGTTCAAGGGCTCGTACGACATCTGGACGGTGGAGATTGCGACGGGTGCGCTGAAGCAGATTACGGCGGGAGATGACGACGAGTTCGAGCCCGCGTGGCGGCCGGATGGGAAGGCGATCGCGTTTGTGAGCGGGGTAGGGATTGCCTCGACCGCGCTAAAGATGATCGAACTGGAGAGCGGGGCCGAGAGCACGATCATGAAGGTGGACGGGACGAAGGGAAGGCTGGATGCGCCGTCGTTTTCGCCGAGCGGGAAGCAGATAGCGCTGGTGCAATTTTCGGGTGCGGGGATATTCATGGGCGGCGCCCGGCTGCTGGTGAGGGGCAGCGACGGCGCGACGGTGTTTACGGGCAAGGCAAATGACGCTTTTCCGTTTGCGGCGTCGTGGGTGTCGGAGACGGCGCTGGTGTATACGGGCAGCGGGCATGTGCTGAAGGTGGATGTGGCGGCGAAGACGGAGACGACGATTCCGTTTACGACGGGCATCGAGTCGTCGCGGCCGACGTTTGCGCGCAAGGTGTATCACTTCGATTCGACCGAGCCCCGGGTGGTGAAGGGGATCTATGCGCCGGCGCTGTCTCCGGATGGGACTCAGGTGGCGTTCGTGGCCTTGAACCAGCTATACGTGATGAAGATCGGGGCGGCGCCCGTGGCGCTGACGAACGATACGTTTTACAAGCAGGGGCCGGCGTGGTCACCGGACGGGAAGACGCTGGCGTATGTGACGGACCGGGACGGGATTGAGAATGTGTATCTGCACGATGTGGCGGCGGGAGATACGGCGGGTGACCGGCGCGTGTCGCCGAGTATGGAGGCGCAGATCATGCCGGCGTGGAGTCCGGACGGGAAGCTGATCGCGTGCCAGAACCAGACCGGCGCGACGGTGCTGCTGACGGTGGCGATGGGTGCGGTGAAGCCGCTGGCGCCGCTTACGTTCTTTCCGGGGCGGCCGGCGTTTTCGGCTTCGGGCGAGACGGTCGCGCTCGCGACGATCAAGCCGTATACGAAGCGGTTTCGGGAGGGGACGAGCTCGATCCTGACGGTGAACGTGAAGACGGGAAAGACGGAGTTCTTCGCGCCGGCGCCGTATGAGTCGATTACGACGCGGACCGAGGATGGGCCGGTGTATGCGCCGAACGGGAAGGAGATGGCGTTCGTGATGGACGACGTGCTGTACACGATGCCGGTGGACGCTGCGGGCAGGCCGGACGGAGCGGCGGTGAAGCTGAACGATGAGACGTCGGACGCGCCGACGTGGTCGGGCGACTCGTCGAAGCTGCTGTATCTGCACAATGGACAGCTGAGGATGATCTCGCGGGCGAGCGGTGCGGTAACGCCGGTGGAACTGAAGATGACGTACACGATGGCCAAGCCGACGCAGAAGCTGTTGATCCATGCGGGACGGTTCTGGAAGGGCGCGGGCGAGGCGGAGTTGAAGGATGTGGATATCCTGATTACGGATAACCGCGTGACGAGCGTGACGCCGCATGCAGCGAAGACGCCAGAAGGCGTGACGCGCGTGGTGGAGGCGGGCGATCTGACGGCGATGCCGGGGTTGACCGAGAGCCACGCGCATGACGACTCTGACAACTCGATCTACTACGGCGACCGGATGGGCAGGCTGTGGCTGGTGTACGGGATCACGCAGGTGCGGGGGTTGGCGGATAATGCGTATCGCGCGCTGCAGCATCAGGAGGCGTACCGGTCGGGCGCGGCGGTGGGTCCGCGGCTGTTCTCAACCGCGGAGGCGGTGGATGGCGAACGGGTATATTACCCCATGATGATTCCGACCACGAGCGAGGCGCAGCTGCAGCGCGAGTTTGAGCGGCTGAAGGCGCTGGACTTCGATTTTGTGAAGCTGTATGTGAGGCTGCCCTACGATTGGGCGGAGAAGGGAATCCAGTTCGCGCATGGGCAGATGGGCGTGGAGACGGCGTCGCACTACCTGCTGCCGGCGGTGCAGCTGGGCGAGGACGGGATGAGCCACATCTCGGCGACGGCGCGGACGGGGTATGCGTACTCGCGCAGCTTCACAGGGGTGAGCTATGGCGATGTGCGAAAGCTACTGGCCGACTCGGGGATGTGGACGATCTCGACCATCCTGAACCCGACCATGTATGTGGAGAATGCAGCCATGCCGGAGGATCCGCGATACAACGTGGCTCCGCCGTGGGAGAAGGCGCGGCTGGTCGCGGCGCGGGATGCGGATCTGAAGGCAGACCAGGCGGACGCGATGGCGCGGGTGAAAGATGAGGAGGACACAGTGGCGGCGGTGCTCCGCGCGGGCGGATACATCCTGGCGGGAACGGATTCGCCGCTGGATCTGACGGCGACTTCGCTGCACTTGAACCTGCGGGCGCAGGTGAAGTTCGGGCTCAAGCCCTGGCAGGCGCTGGAGACCGCGACGATCCTGCCGGCGAAGGCGTTCGGGCTGGACAAGGACCTGGGCACGCTGGAGCCGGGGAAGCTGGCCGATCTGATCCTGGTGAAGGGCGATCCGCTGGCCGACATCAAGGCGGCGGCGGATGTGCAGTGCGTGATGGAGAACGGGTTTCTGCGCTCGGTCGGAGACGTGATGAAGCCGTTCGTGAAGAGCGAGATCGGAGACGCGGTCTGCTCGGTGCGGTGACAGGCTAGGGTGATGGGTTAGACGGAGACTTTAGAGAGTTCCTCGACGAGGGTCTCGCGGTGGGTGAGAGCGAGAGCGTCGACGCGGTGGAGCCCGGCGATATAGAGCGCGAAGGCTCCGGCGGCGAAGGCCAGCAGGATGGGGACGGGGAGCCAAGGCAGGCCGATGGTGCGCGCGATGTAGATGAGGCCGGCGCCGAGAGCTCCGAGGACGGCCGTGAGCGCAAGCGCTATAAGGGCGCTGAGCTGTGAGGTCTGTTTGCGGGACATGCGTGCGGGATCCATTTTCTTTGGTGCGGAGATAGAACGCATGTTGCCGATGGCGGTGTTGAGCAGGACCGCGCCGACGAGCCAGGCGAGCGTGCTGAGAGTGATCCAGAAGCCGGGAACGCCAGAGGTGAAGGCCAGGACGATGTAGAGCAGCGCGACTTGAACGATGTTGATGGCGAAGCCGAAGAGGTTCTTGCCGAGCATGACGCTGCGCAGGGGGACGGGCGCGAGGAAGTAGAACTGAACGCCTGAGCCATCCAGACCGAGAACGTTATACGCCATGACGGCTACGCCGAGGATGGAGTAAGCGGCTGCTATGGGGAAGACGAGCCCGGTGCGAGAGAGCGAGCCGAGGCGGCCGGAGAGGATGAAGACCATGGCCAGAGGAGCGACGAGGCCGTAGAACTGGGTCGGGTTGCGGCGGATGTAAAGCCACTCCTTGTGGAGGCAGGCGAGGATGACAGAGGAAGAAGAAGCGAAGGGGGATGAGGGGAGAGACGAATGGGTCTCAGCGACGGTGAGGCCATTGCCGACGTTGGGCGGGCGAAGGGTGGCGGAGGGTTGGAGTGCGGCGGGGCTGCTGCGGGCAGCGGCTTCGGAGAGGTTTTCGCCGCGGTACTCACGCTGCATGCGCCACGCGAAGACGCCGAGGCAAAGGGCCGCGGCGAGGAGCACGCCGAGGACGTCGGCTGCGGCGAGCGCTTGGTTGCCGCGGCTGGCGTGAATGATGGAGGCTCCGGCGAGGCCCGGAGGCAGTGCGAGAAAGAAGGGTTGGGCGTAATGGTAGAAGCGCGCCGCAGCGGCAAATTTGGCAGCCTGAGCGGCGCGGCTGGAGTGGTGCCCAACGTTGTTGAAGGTGACATTGAGGTACTGGAAGGCGATGGAAAAGGTAAAGATGAGGATGGTGAAGAGCTCGCGGGCGCGGCGGGTGGAGAGCCAGCGATCGACCCAGGCGAAGACCATGCGGATGAAGAGCATGTTGGCGAGAGCGAGCAGGAGGGCGGCAAGGAAGGCCACGATGGCCAAGCTCGGCATGGCGATGGAAACGGCGATGGCTGAGGCGAGCAGGCAGCAGGTGCCGACGATGGTGGACGCGCTTAAAAGGCCGAGGAAGAGGCGGATGGTGAGGAAGCGGGTAAAGCTGACAGGGAAGCGGATGAGGGATTCGGGATCGAAGCTCAGGCCAGGCTGCGAGATGTTGATGCTGACCAGGAGCTGGAGAAAGAAGATGACGGTGAAGATGGGGACGAAGTAGGCGAAGTTGTGGTCTTTGGCAACGGTGTAGGAGATCGCGAACGCGCCCGCGACCGGAAAGAGGATAAAGATGGCGGAGATGGGATAGACGATGATGCGCGCCACGAGTTCGCCGGCTCCGCCTTTGCGGCGGAAGCCATTGCGGAAGAGGCACCAGCGGAGGTAAGCGACGGCTCGGAACTGCTGGGCGGCGGGGATGCGGTCGATGTTCTTCATGGGCGCTTGGGCAGCTAGCCGAGCCAGGAGAGTTCCTGTTCGGGAGAGGTCATGCTGGTGGCGGCTTCTCCCCGGTTCGCGCCGAGGACGTTGAGGAAGATCTCTTCCAAGGTGGCTTTTTGCGTCGAACCGCCGCCGGGGTGCTGAGCCTCGACGCCGGCGCGAAGCTCTTCGAGCGAGCCCTGGGCGACGAGGGCGCCGCGCTGGATGATGGCGATATGGGTGCAGAGGCGCTCGACGATTTCGAGCACGTGCGATGTAAGGAAGATGGTCGCGCCGCGGGCGATCATGCCCTGGAGCATCGCTTTGAGGGTGCCGGCCGCGATGGCGTCCACGCCTTCGAAGGGCTCATCGAGGAAGAGGACTTTGGGGCCGTGTATGACGGCGGCGGCGAGTGCGAGCTTCTTCTGCATGCCATGGGAGAAGTCGGTGATGAGCTTCTTGGATTCGCCGGCGAGGGACATGAAGTCGAGCAGCTCGGCGGAGCGCTGGCGGGTGGTGGCGGCGTCGAGGCCGTACATGCGGCCGACGAAGGTGAGGTACTCGGGGGCGGTGAGGCGGCCGAAGAGGGCGAGGCCTTCGGGAACGACGCCGATCTGGCGCTTGAGCGCGACGGTGTCGGAGGTGAGGTTCTGGCCGAGGATTTCGATGCTGCCTGAGCTGGGGGCGAGCAGGCCGGTGAGCATCTTGATGGTGGTGGATTTGCCTGCGCCGTTGGGGCCGAGGAAGCCGAAGAACTGGCCTGGGGCGACGGTCAGGTTGACGTCGTTGACAGCGGTGAAGTCGCCGAAGCGGCGGGTGAGAGATGTGGTGCGGACGGCGGGAGTCATGTAGGTGGAGTCAGGATAGCAGGCGCGTGGAGCGGCCAAAGGAGGACTGCGATCTAGAACATGAGGGAGCTACATGGCGGGGGGATGGTGGGGGTCGACCGTGGGGGAGGACTTTGAGACAGGATTGATGAGGTCGCGGAGTTCCTTGGACGGCTTGAAGAAGGGGACTTTCTTGGCGGGCACGTCGACTTTCGCGCCGGTCTTCGGGTTGCGGCCGACGCGGGCGTTGCGCTGGCGGGTGCGGAAACTGCCAAAGCCGCGGATCTCGATCTTATCGCCGGATTTCAGGGCGCCAATCACGGAGTCGAAGAGGACGTCGACAATGATCTCTCCATCGCGGCGCGTGAGGTCGCCGAGTGCGGTCACTTTGTCGACGAGGTCGGCTTTAGTCATTGGGACTCCTTGGCCGGCTGGCGCGTGCGATTAGTGTAGCAACAGGAAGGACGGATCGGTGAGGCGGAATGTCTCTGCAAGTGTCAGATGTTCGAGAACCCGTTTCGGTCATTTCCAAAGGAAATAAAAGCCGGGAGAGCGATCGAGGAGCTTGGTGGGATTGGGCAGGAGGTCGTCTGCGTCGCCGTTGAGGAGAGCGGCGACTCCTCTCTTGTTGGAGGCTGGACGGACGATGGCGGGTTCGCCCTTGATGCCAACCGAGGCGGCCGTGTCCATCAGGGCCTGGCGGTAGCCGCCTATCTTATCGACGAGGCCGAGCGCGATGGATTGCTGGCCGGTCCAGACCTGGCCGGTGGCGAGCGGCTGGATCTTCTCGGGCGTGGTGTGGCGGCCGGCGGCGACGTCGTGGATGAACTGGCCGTACATGTTGTCGACGAGCGACTGGAAGTAGGCGGCTTCCTCCGGGGTCATGTCGTGCGTGGGGTCACCTGCGTCCTTGAGCTCGCCGGCGTGGATAACGACGGGCTTCAGTTTGGCCCAGCGCATGAGGTCGCCATAGTTGGTCCACTCCATGATGACGCCGACGGAGCCGACGACGGAGGCCTCGTTGGCGTAGATGGAGTCGCAGGCGGAGGCGATGTAGTAGGCTCCGGAGGCTCCGACGGACTGGACGGAGGCGACGATCTTCTTCTTTTTCTCCTTACGGATGCGAAGGACCTCGTGGTAGATCTCCTGGGAGGCCGCGGCGCCCCCGCCGGGAGAGTCGATGTGGAGGATGATGGCTTTGACGGAGGCGTCCTCGCCGAACTTGCGCAGCTGGGTGTCGATCTTGTCGGCGTCGACGATGACTCCGGCGATGTCGATGACGGCGATGCGATCGGTGGTGAAGGGAGTGGCGCTGGATGAGGTGTCGTCGCTGCTGTGCACCGCGGCGTAGATGACGGCCCAGAAGACAAGGACGAGGGCAAGGATGATGCCGAGGATGATGGAAGGCCAGAACCAGGCCGAGCGGGGCGGGCGAACGCCATAGGGATACGCGGACGCGTACTGAGGATAAGGGTAGGGAGCGCGCGGCGGCTGCGTGGTGAAAGGCGGCGGCGGAGGGGAGTTGAGGTCGTCCGGCATGGCTGGAGTGTAGCAGGGAGCAAAGACGGAGGAAATGTGAGGCTAAAGCGATGTTCACTCGTCTATTGATTGCAGTATGATGAACGGCGGTGGAATCGAAGCCACGTACTCGAACATCTCAACGACATGGTTGCCGGTACCCAAAATGCCGGTTGAAGAGGACGCACGATGTCTCATCCGCAGCTAAGTATTGTCATCCCGGCGTATAACGAGTGCACACGCATTGAGGCGACACTGAACCGCGTGATGACGTGCTTGGAGACACAGGGCTGGGACGCCGAGGTGCTGGTCATCGACGATGGCTCGACCGACGGCACGGCGGCGATCATCCAGGGATGGATGGCGCGCTATCCGCGGCTGCACCTGATCCAGAATCCGGGCAACCGGGGCAAGGGTTATTCGGTGCGGAACGGCCTGCTGCAGGCGGCGGGAGATGTGGTGATGTTTACGGATGCCGATCTCTCCGCGCCGATGGAAGAGGCGGGACTGCTGTTGAAGGCGCTGGACGATGGCGCGGACGTGGCGATCGGGTCGCGCTGGCTGGATCGCAAGCGGCAGACGATCCACCAGCCGCTGTACCGGCAGTTCTTCGGGCGATGTTTCAACGCGATCACGCGTGGCGTGATGGGGCTGCCGTTCAAGGACACGCAATGCGGGTTCAAGGCGTTCAAGCGCGAGGCGGCGCAGGTGATCTTCAGGCTGCAGCGGATCGAGCGCTGGGGATTTGACCCGGAGATACTGTTCATCGCGCGCAAGCTGAAGTACACGATCGTCGAGGTGCCGGTGACGTGGGGGCATGACGAGCGTAGCCGGATGAGCTACATCAAGGACGGCATGAAGATGCTGGAGGAGATGGCAGTGATCCGGTACAACTCACTGGCCGGCCGGTATGACGAGGCGATCGCGGCGATGAAGGACACCAGCGGCATGGTAACGGCGCCGGTAAAAACGGCGGCGAAGGCCAGGCCGGTCAGGTAAGCACCTCTACGTCCTAAGGCACCAGGACGATGGAGCTGTCGTCGCGATCCTTGCTGAGCATGGCAAGTGCTTCGTTAGCGGCTTCCAGCCTCATCACAGTCGTCTTGGGGCGAATGTTCAAACGGTGAGCGGCCTCAAGGAAGTCTCGCGCGTCGGCCCTGGTCATGTTGGCTACGCTGCGGATCTGCCGTTCGCCCCAAAGCAAGCTGTCGTAGTCGAAGGCCGGCATCTGATCCAGGTGGATGGCATTGACTGAGACGACGCCACCTTTGCGCAGGCTGGCGAGCGCCTGAACGACGACCTTGCCGCTGGGCGCGAAGGTAATGGCGCGGTCGAGCGTTACGGGCGGCTTATCCTCTTCCGTGCCGACCCAGGTGGCGTTCAGTGCGGCGGCTCGATCACGGTTGCCCTTGCCGCGTGACGAGACGTACACGTCGCAGTTCCAGGATTGCAAAACCGTGATGGCGAGACTGGCTGAGCTGCCAAAGCCAAACAGCCCGACTTTCTCACCGGGTTGCACTTCGGCCACGCGGAGGCTTCGGAAGCCGATGATGCCGGCACAAAGCAGAGGCGCCGCCGCGGCGTCGTCGAGCCCAACCGGCAGCGGGAAGAGAAAATCCGTGCGGACGAGTGCGAACTCCGCGTAGCCACCATCTACCGAGTATCCGGTGAAGGTGGGCGCATCGCAGAGGTTCTCCATTGCGTGCTGGCAGTACCAGCAGGTGCCGTCGGTGCCACCCATCCAGGACACGCCGGCCCGGGTACCGGTGGGTAGCTCGGGAGTGGCTCCTTCCACGATCTCACCCACGATCTGGTGGCCGGGAATCAACGCAGGGCGGAGCGGCGGAAGTTCGCCCGTGACGATGTGCAGGTCGGTCCGGCACACGCCGCAGGCGATCACCTTGAGGAGTGAGTATCCGGGACGGAGCGTGGGACACGGCACGTCCTGAAGCTCCATGAAGGGTGCATCCGCGGGGTGAGGTGTTCTGAAGATGGCGGCTCGCAAAGGTCACATCCGATCTCTGACGTTCTCTGCTGTCTCAGGCTTTGAGCAGCAGGTTGATTGGGATCGTTGTCTCAAGGCTTTGCTGCGGTTTGAGGACGGCCGTCAGTTGGCGACGGCGAGTTCTTCTTCGAGCTGCTGCTTCTCGTAGAGGCGCGTGTAGTAGCCGTCGCGGGCGAGAAGGTCTTCGTGGGTGCCGAGCTCGGCAATGCGGCCGTCGACGAGCACGGCGATCTGGTCGGCGTTGCGGGCGGTGGAGGTGCGGTGCGAGATGAGGATGGTGGTGCGGCCCTGCATGACGTGACGGAGGCCGGAGAGGATCTGCTCTTCGGTGAAGGTGTCGACGCTGGCGAGGGCGTCATCGAGGATGAGGATGCGGGGGTTGCGGATGACGGCGCGGGCGATGGCGGTGCGCTGCTTCTGACCGCCGGACAGGGTGATGCCGCGCTCGCCGACCAGGGTGGAGAAGCCGCGCGGGAACTCGAGGATTTCGCTGCGGATGTGGGCGATGGAGGCGGCGTCTTCAATCTGCTGCGGGGTGGCGCCGGGGGCGCCGAAGCTGACGTTCTGGGCGATGGTGTCGGAGAAGAGAAAGGTCTCCTGGGGGACGACGCCGATGTTAGCGCGGAGGGTGGCGAGGGGGATCTCGCGGATGGGCTGGTTGTCGATGAGGACGGTGCCGGGGGGTGCGTCGTAAAGGCGCGGGATGAGGCTGACGAGGGTGGTTTTGCCGGAGCCGGTGGGACCGACGATGGCAAGCGAGGAGCCGGCGGGAATGGTGAGCGAGATGTCGTGGAGGACGGTAGGGCCGGTCTCGTAGGCGAAGGTGAGGTGGCGGAACTCGATGGTGCCCTGGATGGCAGGGTGGGGAGCGGGCTGTTCGGCTTCGTCCTGGGATGACGACGAGGTGGGCGCGAGTAACGAGGTCTCGTCGGCGATGGAGGGCTGCTGGCGGAGGAGCTCGTCGATGCGGATGACGGAGGCGGTGCCGCGCTGGAAGAGGTTGACGACGTAGCCGATGGCGATGAGGGGGAAGGTGAGCTGCACCATGTAGACGAGGTACTCGGCGAACTGACCGGCGGAGATGTGGCCGAGGATGACCTGGTGGCCGCCGACCAGCAGGGTGATCATCAGCGAGAGGCCGAGCATGAACTCGAGGGTGGGCCAAAGCATGGCCATGAGGCGGACGAGGTGAAGAGAGCGGCCGATATACTCGAGGTTGGCGGTCTCGAAGGAGGCGGACTCGGCTTCTTCCTGGGCGAAGGCGCGGATGAGGCGGGCGCCGGAGAAATTTTCCTGCGCCTTGGCGGAGATGTCGGAGAACATGGCCTGGATGCGCTCGAAGCGGCGATGGATGCGGGCGCCGAACTGCTGCACCAGGATGGATGTGATGGGCATGGGGATGAAGGCGATGAAGGTGAGCCGGGCGCTGATGCGGAACATGAAGGGCAGGGCGGCGGCGGTGAAGAAGATGGTGTTGGCGGAGTAGAGGATGGCCGGGCCAAGGAGCTGGCGGACGGCGGAGAGGTCGTTGGTGGTGCGGGCCATGATGTCGCCGGTGCGGTGGGTCTGGTAGTAGCTGGCGGACTGGCGCTCGAGGTTGGCGAAGAGGTCGTTGCGGAGATCGTATTCGATCTCGCGGGAGGCGCCGATGAGGACCTGGCGGGAGGTATAGAGGAAGACGGCGGAGGCAGCGGCCACGCCGAGCAGGCGCAGGGCGTGGAAGACGATCTTCTGCTGGGTAGCGCCAGCCTTGAGGTCGTCTACGGCGTGGCCGACGACCAGCGGGATGAGCGCGCGGATGAAGTTGTAGAGGATGACCGCGATGCCGCCGAGGGCGAAGTGCTTCCAGTAACGCCGGAGGTAGGGTGCGAGGGGGCGGAGGCGATCAGGCATATGGGTTAGATGGTGGTGAGGGCGGGGAAAGTGCAAAAGCAGATTCCTCGGAGGAACAAACAACAGCAAGGACGAAGGCATACCCCAGGGGCTGAAGCCCGCATTGTTGGCTGGGCCTGAGAGACCCAAGGCTAAAGCCTTGGGGTACCTTCCAGCAAGGACAGGCAAATGATGAAGCCCGCAATTTTGGCTAGGCTCGAGAGACCCAAGGCTGAAGCCTTGGGGTACCTTCGGGCTAGGACAGGGCAAAAGCTGAAGCCCCGCGTTGTTGGCCGGGCTCGAGAGACCCAAGGCTAAAGCCTTGGGGTACCTTCCAGCAAGGACAGGCAAATGATGAAGCCCGCAATTTTGGCTAGGCTCGAGAGACCCAAGGCTGAAGCCTTGGGGTACCTTCGGGCTAGGACAGGGCAAAAGCTGAAGCCCCGCGTTGTTGGCCGGGCTCGAGAGACCCAAGGCTAAAGCCTTGGGGTACCTTCAGGCGAGGGCAGGTAGAGGCAGGTGCCGGCGGCTACTGCGGAGGCTTTGAGGCTGGGGGCGCAGTGGTGGGTGGTATGGATGTGGGTTTGGTGGGGTCGGCGGGCGGCGTGGTGGGGGCGGGGCTGGTTGGCGGCGCGGTGGTGGGTGGGATGGCGTTGGAGGGGGCCTGGGTGGGTGGGGCTTGCGCGGGCTGGGATGAGCCGGCGGGCGGGGTCGTGCCCGCGGGTGGCGTGGTGCCGGCGGGTGGGGCGGGGCGCGGTGGTGGGGTGTCGGAGATCTTGAGGAGTTCGACGTCGAAGATGAGCTCGGCTCGGGCGGGGATGATGGGTGGGCGGCCGGCCTCGCCGTAGGCCAGCTCGTAGGGGATGAAGAGGCGGCGCTTGCCGCCGATGTTCATGCCTTCGAAGCCGGTGTCCCAGCCGGTGATGACCTGGTGGGCGCCGTAGGGGAAGGTGATGGGCTCCTTGGGCTTGCCGTCGGGCGAGGTGCCGATGGAGGTGTCGAACTCGGTGCCGTCGGTGAGGTAGCCGGTGTAGTTGACGGTGAGCCACTTGCGCGGAGCGACGGTGGCGCCGGTGCCGACGATGGTGTCGATGTACTGAAGAGCGTAGAGGGGCTTGGGGCAGCCGGCGGCTTTGGGGATGGCGGCGCCGAGAGTAGGGATGTCGGCGGTGCAGGCAGGCGCGGCCTTGTGGGCCGCGGTGGTGGTGTGGTGGACGGCGGGCTTGGTGGTGCTGGCGGTCTGGGCGAGCGCGGGGCTGGCGGCGGCAAGGAGGAGGAATGCGCGGGAGAGCTTCATGGTGGGTGTGATTTGCGCTCGTTTCTGGGGTCGTGCTGCGTTGCGGGAGGTCTACCCCCCCTCCCCCCTGAAGTATCCAAAATATTCAAAACAGGCCACTTAAGTCTGGACCTGGTATGTGGATCCGGTACCGTGTTGAACGGGACCGCCAGGGTGGGACAGAACTGCTTCTATTATAGCGAGTTCAGTAGGGCGGGTATGACAGGAAAATGCGGGGAGTTTGCGCTTTGATTTGAAGGAGTTGGCCCCGAGCCGGAGATTCAGGGGCTTGACAAGGCTGGAATGCAGGTCCTTCGACTCGGCTTCGCCTCGCTCAGGATGACAGGCCTGGCTGGAATGCAGGTCCTTCGACTCGGCTTCGCCTCGCTCAGGACGACAGTCGTTGAGTTGGAGCCTCGGCTCAGGCGCGGGGTTTGATGGGGACGCCCATGGCGTTCAGTTTGCTGCGGGCCTGGGTGGCTTCGGGCGAGGTGGGGAAGCGCTGGATGAGGGCGCGGAACTCGCGGATGCCGGCGTCGGTCTGCTTCATCTCGATGAGGGCCTGTCCCTTGTGGAGGTGGGAGGCGGGGATCTTGTTGGAGTCGGGGAACTGCTCGAGGACCTTGTCGTAGTCGCGGGCGGCGGCCGAGTATTTTCCGGCGCGGTAGTCGATCTCTCCGAGGTAGTAGTAGGAGTTGCCGGAGAGCTGGTTGTCGGGGTAGTTCTTGATGATGTCGCTGAACTCGGCCTGGGCGACGGGATACTTGGCGGCCATGTAGTCGCTGTAGGCAGACTTGTAGAGATCTTCGACGGGCAGGGCGGTGGGGCGCGCGGGCGGGATAAGGGTCTTGCGGGCGGGAGTGGCGGGGACGGTGAGGTCGGAGAGGGGGGTGCCGGCGGGGGCGTTCGATGGCGTGAGGGCGCCGGCGGGCGGGGTGTTGGCGGGAAGGCTGCCAGCGGGAAGGCCGCCGGGGGAAAGAGCGGGCTGGGTGCCGGCGGGCACAGCGGACGAGGGCAGATTCTGGAGGGTGGCGGCGATGGATTGTTGCTGGCCCTGCACGTCGGCGAGCGCCTTTTCGAGGCGGCCGATGCGCGCTTTGACCTCGTCGAGGGTGTCGTTGAGCGCCTGGACCTGGCCGGAGACCTGGTCGACCTTGGCGCCGGTGGCGGCCTGCTGGGCGGAGATCTGCTTCTGCAACGCGTCCATATTGACGGACATGCGGTTGACGGAGTCGGCGGACTGCTGGACGAGATCCTTGAGGACGCCCATGCGCTCATCGTTGGATTGCTGGAGGCGGGCGACGGCGTCCTGAAGCTGCTGAATCTGGGTCTGCAGCTGAACCATGTCCTTGTTGACGCCGGTGCCGGCGAAGGCAGGGAGAGTGAGGCAGAGGAGTACGGGAAGGAGGCGAAGTCGGTTCATGCGCGAGGCTCTCGGGTTTTGACGGTGCGGGTTGGAGGTAAGCTCCGCGTGGGTGGGGCTGGGCTGATGTGATTAAGGATGATCTGAGGGTTTGGGTTAATAGTTATGAGGTTTGGATTGAAGGCGCGATCTGAGGGTTTGGGGTGATGGGTTCAGAGCTGTGGGTTAAGGCGTCAGCGGTCGATGGTGAACTGGGCGCGGCGGTTCTCCTGCCAGCAAGTTTCAGTCGATTCCGTGCAGAACTGCTTTTCCTTGCCGTAGCTGATGACGCGAATGCGGGCGGGAGCGACACCTGCGTTGACCAGGCCGGTCTTGGCGGCATTGGCGCGGTTTTCGCCGAGAGCAAGGTTGTATTCGGCCGAGCCGCGCTCGTCGGCGTAGCCGCCGATGAGGACGCGAATGTCAGGGTGCTGGACGAGGAAGGCGGCGGCGCTGACGACGGACTGCTGGGCGTCGGGGCGGAGGTCGTAGCTGTCGTAGTCGAAGAAGACGTCCTGGACGGCGGCCTTGAAGGCCTGGTCGGTGACGGCGCCGCCGATGCCCCGGTCGGCGGACATGGTGGTGCCGCCGGCCGGCGCGCTGGTGGGGACGCGGACGGTGACGCGGACGTTGGCTTCGACGGTGCCGCCGTCACCTTTGGCGACGAGGTGGAAGTTGGTGGAGTTGGAGGGGGAGACGGTCTGGGTTCCGTTGGTATTGACCTGGCCGATGCCGTCGATGGTGACGACGGCGGCGTTGGTGGTGCGCCAGTTGAGGACGACGGTCTGACCGAGGTCGATGGCGGCGGGGTCGGCGGTGATGGAGGCGGTGGGCGCGGCGACGGGGGTTTCGGTGTCGGTGGGGCCGAGGGAGGCGGGGTTGATTCCGCTGGCCTTCTTATGGCAGCCGGAGGCGAGCAGCGAGGCGGCGGCGAGGGCGAGAACGGCGAAAGACCGGAGGGAGGAGCCGGACCGGTGGAAAGACATCAATGTACGCTCCAAGGTTGAGATCATGTTGGCTCCTGCAGGAAAGCCCGCCGTGTCTAGAGTCTACATTCCCACTCATCGCGATGAAACCGCGATGAATGGGGCACGAGGGTTGTGGGACCAGCAACGGCAACGACGGGGACGACCAATTTCTGGGTGGTCCGAAGCGCAGACCGCTCACTACGCTGCGGGATGACCACCAAGGAGCGGCGCGAGGTGGGGAGCGAATAGCTTGAGGTCACTTCCAGCTCCAGTTGGGCATGTCTGAGCCGGTACCGGTGAGGGGATGGCGCTCCGTGCCGTCGGCGAGCATGGTCCAGATCTTCATGCCGGACATGCGTCCGTCGGGGGAGTTGGCGAAGACGATGTGGCGGCCGTCGGGGGACCAGGAGGGGAAGTCGCAGGGGCCGGTGTCGTGGGTGAGCTGGATCCACTTGAGGGAGGCGACCTCCATGACGTAGATGTCCTGACCGCCGGGTGCGCCGGGCCCGTACTTGCGGTTCCAGGCGAAGGCGATGAACTGGCCGTTGGGCGACCAGGAGGGCGAGGTGGCGTAGCCGGAGTCGGTGAGGCGCTGGACGGAGGAGCCGTCGGATTGCATGATGTAGAGCTGGGGGAGGCCGGTGCGGCCGCTGATCCAGGCGATCTGGGCGCCGGTGCGGGGGTTGAAGACGGGCGAGACGTCGGGGCCGGCGAAGCTGGTGATGCGGCGGGCGAGGGAACCGTTGATGTCGGAGATCCAGATGTCGGAGTCGCCGTTGGGCGAGGCGGAGTAGGCGAGTTCGCGGCCGTTGGGGCTCCAGGCGGGCGACTGGTTGGTGCCGGGACTGGTGGGGAAGTTGACGATGCGGCCGAGCAGGAGGGAGTACATGCGGATCTTGAAGCCGTCGGGGCCGAGCGAGGTGAAGGCGAGGCGGGAGTTGTCGGGCGAGACGCGGGGGGAGAGCGAGATGGTGTTGAGGCGGGTGACCTGATGCTGGTTGGCGCCGTCGTAGTCCATCTCCCAGATTTCCTTGTTGGAGCCGGCCTGGTGGACGAAGTAGATCTTGGTTTCAGCAATGCCGGGGATGCCGCCGCCGAGGCGCAGGATGATCTCGTCGGCGAAGCGGTGGGCGACCTGGCGGGCGGAGTCCTCGGTGGCCTCTTCGCTGTATTGCTTGGCGAGGACCTGGGGGAACTGGGTGTTCTTGACGTCGAAGAGGAAGCCGGAGACGGAGAGGCGGGAGCCGGTGACGCCGAGCGAACCGAACGCGACCATGGAGGCGGAGGCCGGCGCAGCAGAGAAGAGCGAGAGATTCATCTCGGCGGGGGAGCCGGGGGTGGTCTGCGGCGTCATGGACTTCGAGACGAGATCAAAGATGCCGGCGTTGGCGAGGTCGGAGAAGAGGACGGCGTCGAAGGTGTGGCGGAGGGGTTCGGTGAGGGGATTGGCGGCCGAGGGTTTGAAGTCGGCGACAGCGATGCGGGTGCGGCTGGCGACGTCGCCGGAGAGCTTGATGGTGATGTCTTCCTGGGCGGCGAGGGCTGGTGCGAGTGAGGCGAAGAACAGCAGCAGGGCGGCGACGCGGATGGTTGATGGGAGAGACATTGACCTTCCTATGGTAGACGCGCGCGGAGAGGGATGGCTGTGGGTATCGGAGTAGTAAAGGTGGCGCGGATTGGCTGGCAGGATGATCTGTGGGTTGAGGGTTTGGCGGTTCAGGGTTTTGAGTCAGGGCCGAAGTGATCTGTGGGTTGAGGGTTTATCGGTTGGTAGCTTTGGGTTGAGGCCTGGTTAGCGGGCGTCGTATTCGAAGCGGACGGTGAGGTGGTCGCCGGCGGGCAGCGGGCCGAAGGTGTCGATGCGCTGGATGGCGCGGAGGGTGGAGGTGTCGAGGGCGGCGGAGCCGGAGCGGGTGACGACGGAGGCGTCGGTGGGGGCGCCGTCGCGATCGATGGTGAAGCGGATGGCGGTGTGCTTGCCGCGGGCTTCGGGTGGGTCGGAGTCCTGCTGCTTGGACTGGTTGATCTTCTGGCTGATGAGGCGGATGTACCAGGCGTAGCGGTCGCCGAAGGTGCGCTCGTCGACGGTGAGGGAGGCGGTGCCGTTTTTGAGCTGGGTGACGGATTGCGGGATCTGGATGCCGGCGGTGTCGCCGGTAGTGGCTTTGGGGGTGGGGGGCGGCGCAGCGGTGGGCTTGCGCTTGTTGACCTCGGCTTCGAGGCGGTCGGCGAGGGAGGGAGCGGGTTTGGGTGGGGTTTTGGTGGGAATGAGGACTTCGTCGGGTTTGGGCGGCGGAGACGATTTGGCGGGGGTGGCAGCGGCGAGTGATTTGGCGGGCGGCGGTGGAGTGGGGGCGGCGCTGGGGTTGTCGGAGGCGAGGACGGCTTTGTCGAGGAAGCGCTGGCGCGGGGGAAGCGGCAGGGCGGAGACCATGGAGGCCTGGATGGCGCCGGCGGTGGGGTCGGTGTCGCCCCAGTGGCGGCTGGCGCGGTGGGCGATGAAGGCGTAGGCGAAGAGCGCGGCGAAGGCCAGGGCGTGGAGGCCGAGGGCGAGGATAAGGCCGCGGGAGAGGCTGGTGTTTTCTCGCTCGGTGGGGGTGCGGGTTGGGAGGGTGGCGGTGGGCATGAGGGTGGGGTTAGAGGCCAGGGACTAACCCACGATTACCACGACTTCGTCGCGGTGATCATGGGGCACCCGGGGTGGAGAAGGGCTGGGTGACGATGGAGATGTTGGTGATGCCGGCGCGTTTGACGGATTCCATGACGGTGGCGAAGGCGCCGAAGGGGACACGCTCGTCGGCGCGGACGTAGACGGTGCGCCGGGCGGGGTCTTTATCGCCGGGGCCGAGATTGCCGCGGAGGAGGTTGGGGAGGTCGGCGACATTGATGGGCTTGTCGGCGCCGTGGGCCTGGAGGAAGACGTTCTGGTCCTTGTCGATGGTGACGACCATGCGTTCCTCGGTGAGGGTGGCGGTGGAGCGGGTGTGGGGGATGGCGACGTCGATGCCGGACTGGAGGACGGGGGCGGTGAGCATGAAGATGAGCAGGAGGACTAAGACGACGTCGACGAGCGGGGTGATGTTGATGTCGGCGAGCGCGGTCTGGGTGCGGCGGGTGCCGTTGGCGGAGCGGGCGGAGAACGCCATCAGAAGACCCTCCGGCGGACTTCGGACTGGCCGGCGAGCTCGGCTGCGGGGGGCGTGGTCGCGGCGGGCGGCGGGATGTAGGCGGCGGCGTTCTCGATGGCGTTGAGGAGCTCGCGGCCGAAGTCGTCCATGCGGGCGGCGAAGTCGCGCAGCTGGGCGGTGAGCTGGTTGTAGCCGACGACGGCGGGGATGGCGACGAGGATGCCGGCGGCGGTGGTGATGAGGGCTTCGGAGATGCCGGGGGCGACGGCGCGGAGGGTGGCTGCGCCGGCGGTGCCGAGGCCGTGGAAGGCGTCGATGATGCCCCAGACGGTGCCGAAGAGGCCGACGAAGGGGGCGATGTTGCCGATGGTGGCGAGCCAGGTGATGCGGGATTCCATGAGGGTGAGGGATTCGGAGGCGGCGGTGGCGGCGGCGCGCTCCATGCCGACGGGGTTGCGGGGGAGGCCGCGACCGCCGGTCTGGCGCTGGTATTCATCGTTGATCTCGGTGAAGACGGGGACGAGGGGCGAGGGGCGGAACTGCTCGGTGACGGCGGCGATCTCAGAGAGGCGGCCGGATTTGCGGAAGGCTCGGAGGAAGCGCGCGGACTGGGCGCGGGCGGCGGAGAAGCTGCGGAATTTGGCGATGATGATGGCCCAGGAGAAGACGCTGGCGGCGGCGAGGAGGATGAGGACGGCGAAGGCGACGGGGCCGGAGTTGTGCAGGATGTCGCCGAGGGCGGAGGTGTGGGCGGCGGCGGGGAGGGGAGGAGTGGCGGTGTCGTCCTGGAAGAACGCGAGGGCGGTGATGATCATGAGGTGTGCGCAGTCTCCGTTATGAGTTTAGAGGGCGGAGGCGTTGGAGGCCTGACGGCTTGGAGAGGTGGTGAGCGGCCTGGCGCGGCGGATGCGTTCGGCACGGCGAGGCGTGTTGAGCGCTTTCCAGAGATCGGTGCGGCGTTGTGTGTTGAGCCAGAAGTCGGGCGAGTTGCCGAAGACGCGGGCGAGGATGAGAGCGGTGTCGGCTGTGACTGCGCGACGGTTACGGCATAGTTCGTTGACGTGCTTGCGCGGGAGACCGCTCCTGTCTGCGAGTTCGGTCTGGCTGAGGCCGAGGGGAATGAGAAACTCCTCGGTGAGCATCTCGCCTGGACTGACGGGTTTTCTCTTCGTGTTCACCATCTTGTTGACTCCTTTGAGCTGCTAGCGGTAGGAGTGATCATCGAGGTAGATTTGGCTGCATTTACCATCTTTCAACTTAAAAATGAGCCGCCACTGCAGGTTGACCCGAAGCGAATGCCAGCCTTCGAGAGTTCCGCTCAACCGTTCGAAGTGGTTGCTTGGAGGGATGCGCAGATCGGCCTCTGAAGCAGCGTCATCCATCAGTTGGAGCTTCCGAAAGAGCCTATCTCTCAGGTCTGCCGGTATTCTTTTCGAGTGGACATCCTCCTCGAAGAATTCTTTCAGCCATTGATCTCGCCAGCTTTCGAGCATTCGATGCCATTGTACCACTCTACGGTACTCCCGAGAACGGAGCACGGGCATTGACGTGCTACGCTACGCGTGAGCGAAGGTGAGGCGAAGCGAGCGATGCTGCTGGAGTTGCGGGCGGAGAACTATGCGGTGATCGACCGGGCGACGGCGCTGTTCGGGCCGGGATTGAACCTGCTGACGGGCGAGACCGGGGCGGGGAAGTCGATCCTGATCGACGCACTGGCGCTGCTGCTGGGGGGCAGGGCGGCGGCGGATTTTGTGCGGCATGGGGCGGAGAAGGCGGTGGTGAGCTGCGTCTTCGAGGCGACGCCGGGCGCGCTGGCGGTGCTGGCCGAGAACGGGGTGGAGGCGGAGGACGAGGAGGACGGCATCGTGCTGCGGCGGGAGGTGTTTGCCCCGAAGGAGGGTGCGGCCGGCAAGGGGCGGGTGTTCATCAATAATCAGCCGGCGACAGTGGGAGTGCTGCGCTTGCTGGCGCCGGAGCTGGCGCTGGTGCATGCACAGGGCGAGACTCTGGGGGCGTTCGACCAGGAACAGCAGCGAGGATTGCTGGATCGATATGGTGCGGTGCCGCTGGAGCGAGTGGTGGCGGCGTACGAGGCGTGGCGCGCGACGCAGATGCGGCTGGAGATGATGCTGGCGGATGAGCAGGACCGGCTGAGAATGGCGGACCTGTGGCGGTTCCAGAGCAAGGAGATTGCGCAGGCGGAGATCGCGGGCGAGGATGAGGACGCGCTGCTGGAGGCGGAGAAGCGCGTGCTGGCGAACGCGGAGAAGCTGTACGCGGCGGCGATGGGGGCGCACGAGCTTCTATATGAGGCGGAGAGCGCGGCAGAGACGACGCTGGGGCAGGCGCTGAAGCTGGTGGAGGAGCTGGCGCGCTACGATGGGCGGTTCAAGGAGCCGGTGGAGCAGCTGCGTGGGGCGATGGCGGCAGCGGAGGATGTGGATGCCACGGTGCGGGATTTTGCGGAGACGGTGCAGGCGGGGCCGGAGCGGCTGGCGGAGGTGGAAGACCGGCTGGCGGCGCTGGACCGGCTGAAGCGGAAGTATGGCAAGACGCTGGCGGAGGTGATGGCGTTTGGGGAGGAGTCGGCGCGGCAGCTCGCGGAGGTAGAGAATCGGGATCAGCTGCTGGCGGAGCTAAGGGAGACGGAGGCGCGCGAGGCGGGGGTGTATGCGGCGGCGGCAGGTGAGGTGTCGGCGGCGCGGGCGGAGGCGGCGGCGCGGCTGAGCAGGGCGGCGGAGAAGCAGATCAACGACCTGGCGATGAAGGCGCGATTTCGAGTGGAGGTAGAGCAGAGGAAGGAGCGCGGGCAGTGGGCGGCGCATGGCTGGGACGAGGTTTTGTACCGGATTGCGACCAACGCCGGCGAGCCGCTGAAGCCGCTGGATGAGATTGCGTCGGGTGGGGAGATGTCAAGGGTGATGCTGGCGCTGAAGGTGACGGTGGAGGATGCGGTGGCGGGGGCGCGCGGCGGGCGCAGGAAGGCGGCGCTGCCGCGGACGCTGGTGTTCGACGAGATTGATACGGGGATTGGCGGGCGGGCGGCGGAGGCGGTAGGGCTGAAGCTGAAAGCGCTCTCGAAGACGCAGCAGGTGCTGTGCATTACGCATCTGCCACAGATTGCAGCGTTTGCGGATCAGCATTTTGTGATTGAGAAGAGCGAGGCGAAGGGGCGGACGCAGACGGCGGTGCGGCTGATGGAGGATGATGAGCGGGTGCGGGAGATCGCACGGATGCTGAGCGGGTCGAAGCTGACGGAGACGAGTTTGCGGCATGCGGAGAATTTGCTGGCGGCTAGTCGGTAGGCTGGGGCGGGGAGGGAAGGCCTCACGCTGATGACGCCGATTGAAGGCGGAGGGGAGATGCAGGTCCTTCGACTTCGCTGGGCTTCGCTCAGGATGACAGGGTTGTTGGGCGGGCGGGCGAAGGCGTACCCCAGGGGCTGAAGCCCGATTCTGTCGGGGTATGGAGAGACCCAAGGCTGAAGCCTTGGGTCACCTTCGGGCAAAGGCAAAGGCAAAAGCAAAGGCAAAGGCAAAGGCAAAGGCAAGGGTAAGGCGGGGGTGGGCCGGGGCGGTGGCTTGGTCGGCTTCCGCGCGGATCAGGTCGGTCGGGGCGGGACGGCAGGGAGGGTTTGCCAACTTGCGGGTCAGGTTTGGCATCGGATGAGATGTACCGAGGAGGCAACACGATGGCTGAGGAAAGCAAGAAGTGTGCGCACGAGACCTGTAGCTGCATGGCAGCGCCGGGATCAAAGTATTGCTCGAACTTTTGCGAGGATTCGAAAGACCTGACGACGCTGCAGTGTGATTGCGGTCACGCTGGATGTGAGCGGCGATCGCTGTAGCGGCGAGGGTTGGATGTGGTTCGGGCGTGCACCTGGTGTGGTGCATTCCCGGTACCTGATCGGCGGGGAAGCGGTATACTTGCAATGTGACCGCATCGACCATTGAGACCATACCTTACGAGCCGGGCGCCGAAGTTCCGGCGACCAAACGTGTCCTGCTACTGAAGCCGCGCGGATTCTGCGCGGGCGTTGTGCGGGCGATCGACATCGTGCAGATTGCGCTGGAAACGTTCGGTGCGCCGATTTATGTGCGCAAAGAGATCGTCCACAACAGCTACGTGGTGACCGACCTGGCGAAGAAGGGCGCGATCTTCGTCAGTGAACTGGACGAGGTGCCCGAGGGTGCGCGGGTGATTTATTCGGCGCATGGGGTGTCGCCGGCGGTGCGGCAGCGGGCCAAGGAGCGCGGGCTGAAGGTCGTGGACGCGACATGCCCGCTGGTGACGAAGGTGCACGTGGAGGCGATCAAGTTCGCCAAGCAGGGCTACTCGCTGGTGCTGGTGGGGCATCGGGATCATGAAGAGGTGGAGGGGACGCAGGGTGAGGCGCCGGATGTGACGCAGGTGGTCTCGACGCTGAAAGAGGTTGAGGCGCTGGTGGTTCCGGACCCCAACAAGGTGGCGTACCTGACGCAGACGACGCTCTCGCTGGATGAGGCGAAGTACATGATCGATGCGTTGAAGGTGAAGTTCCCGAATATTGTGGGGCCGCATGCGCAGGATATCTGCTATGCGACGGAGAACCGGCAGGTGGCAGTGAAGAATGTGGCGCACGGGGCGGACCTGGTCCTGGTGGTGGGGTCGAAGAACAGCTCGAACTCGAATCGCCTGGTGGAGGTTTCGAAGAATCTGGATACGAATTCCTACCTGATTGACAGGGCGGACGCGATCCAGCCGGAGTGGCTGGATGGGGTGAACACGGTGGCGGTGACGGCCGGGGCTTCGGCTCCGGAGGTGCTGGTGAAAGACGTTGTCGAGTATCTGCAGTCGAAGGGATATGGCGACGTGGACGAGGTGGAGGTGATGCCGGAGAATGTACGGTTCGGCTTGCCGCCGGAGATCGTGCAGGCGATCGCATCCGCACCAAAGGCGGGCCAGGCCGCTGCGCACTAAGACACTGCCCGAACGCGGGGACGAAAGAGTTTGCCGTTGATGAGTTCAGGGGTACCAATGAATCCGCAGGCGGGTAAGCCGGTGCAGCCCAAGTATGGGCGCCTGGACCTGGGCCTGGATCGGGTGGCGGACGGCGTGCGGCGCGCGGCCGACTGGCTGCTGGGCCAGCAGCACAGCGACGGGTACTGGTGCGGCGAGCTCGAGGCGGACTCGATGCTCGAAAGCGACTACATCTTTATGCATACGCTGCTGGGGACGGGCGATGCAGGCAAGATGACGCGGGCGGTGAACGAGATTCTGCGCCACCAGAATGAGGACGGCGGCTGGAGCCTGTATCCGGGCGGCCCGTCGAACGTGAGCTACGGGGTGAAGTGCTACCTGGCGCTGAAGCTGATGGGGTATGGGGCGGATCATCCGGCGATGGTGAAGGCGCGCGAATGCGTACTGCGGCTGGGTGGGGTGGTGGAGTGCAACACGTTCACCAAGATTTACCTGTGCGCGCTGGGGCAGTATGACTACGACGCGGTGCCGGCGATTCCGCCCGAGATCGTACTGTTTCCGAACTGGTTTTACTTCAACATCTACGAGATCAGCTCGTGGTCGCGTGGAATACTGGTGCCGCTGTCGATCATCTACGCGAAGAAGCCCTTCAAGAAGATCCCGGCGGAGCAGGGAATCGATGAGCTGTTCGTCGGCGGGCGCGCGAACTCCAATCTGAAGCTGCGCTGGGACCGGAAGCATCCGGTGTCGTGGCGAAATTTCTTCATCTTTACGGACCGGCTGGCGCACTGGGCGGAGCGGGTGCACATAAGGCCGCTGCGCAAGATGGCGTTGAAGAAGGCGGAGAAGTGGATGCTGGCGCGGTTCGAGCGGTCGGACGGCCTGGGCGCAATCTATCCGGCGATGCTGAATGCGATTGTGGCGCTGCGCTGCCTGGGCTACTCGAACGACGATCCACAGGTGATCCGGGCCGTAGACGAGTTTGAGCAGCTGGGCATCGACTCGCCGGAAGGGACGCCGAGCTATCCCACGCCGACGTTCCGGATGGTGCCGTGTTTTTCGCCAGTCTGGGACACGGCGCAGGTGCTTTCGACGCTGGGCGAGGCGGGAATTTCAGGCACCGACCCGCGCATGGTACGGGCGGCGGAGTGGCTGTTGACGAAGGAAGTGCGGCACAAGGGCGACTGGGCGGAGAAGGTAAAGAACGTCGAGCCGGGCGGCTGGTACTTCGAGTTCAATAACGAGTTCTATCCCGACGTGGACGACACGGGCGAGGTGCTGCTGGCGCTGCGCGCGGTGCAGACGCCCGGTGAGCGCTACCAGCATGAGGTGGAACAGCGGGCAATCGCGTGGGTGTTTGCTATGCAGTGCAAGAACGGCGGCTGGGCGGCGTTCGACAAGGACAACACCAAGACGATCTTCCAGTACATTCCGTTTGCCGACCACAACGCCATGCTGGACCCGCCGACGGTGGATATCACGGGGCGCATTTTAGAGATGCTGGCCAGCTACGGCTATACGCGGCGCGATGAGCGGGTGGAGCGGGCGATCCAGTTCATCCTGAAGGAGCAGGAGCCGGATGGCTCGTGGTTCGGGCGCTGGGGCGTGAACTATCTGTATGGGACGTTTCTGGTGCTGCGCGGCCTGGAGGCGATGGGCTACTGGAATCATGAGCCGGCGATCCAGCAGGCGGCGGAGTGGATCCGCATGGTGCAGAATCCGGACGGCGGCTGGGGCGAGACGTGCGGCAGCTATGACGATCCGGGGCTGCGCGGGATCGGGGTGTCGACGCCGTCACAGACGGCCTGGGCGGTGCTTGGGCTGCTGGCCGCAGGCGATACGCGGAGCGACTCGGTGGCCAAGGGGATTCGCTGGCTGGTCGACCGGCAAACGGCCGAGGGCACGTGGGATGAGTCGGCCGAGGGACGGAACGGCGAGGCGATCTACACGGGCACGGGGTTCCCGCGGGTGTTTTACCTGGCGTATCACCTGTACCGGAGTTACTTCCCGCTGCTGGCGTTGACGACGTACCAGAAGGCGATGGAGCGGGAGTTGGCGGCATGAAGAACCTGTTCGACGCCGTGCGGGTCCGGGAGGTGACGGGGCGCATCGCGCAACTAACGCCGGAGTCGACCCGGGAGTGGGGCAGCATGGATGTCGCGCAGATGTTGGCGCACTGCTCAGTCGGGATGGAAACAGCGACAGGAGTGGCAAAACCGCCACAGGTTCTGTTGGGTCGAATCCTGGGGCCGCTCATCAAACCGTTGGCACTTCGGAATGACAATGCGATGCGAAAGAACTCGCCGACGGCTCCGATCTTTCGGGTAGAGGGCGACCGCGAGTTCGAAGCGGAGCAGGCTAAGTTGATCGGGTTGGTAGAGCGCTTCGGCGAAATGGGGCCGGCGTGTTGCACGGATCATCCACACGCCTTTTTCGGCCGGTTGAAGCCCGATGAGTGGGCGATCTTGATGTACAAGCATATGGACCATCACTTGCGACAGTTTAGTGTTTAGAGGAGAGATCAGGATGGCGGTTCCGGTATCGCAGGCGTGGACGGTTGCGACGTATGTGTTGAGGCAGAAGCTGGCGGGGCGGAAGAAGTATCCGCTGGTGCTGATGCTCGAGCCTTTGTTCCGCTGCAACCTGGCGTGTGCGGGCTGCGGCAAGATCCAGTATCCGGCGCACATTCTGAAGTCGGAGCTGACGCCCGAGGAGTGCTTCCGCGCGGTGGAGGAGTGCGGCACCCCCATGGTGGCGATTCCGGGTGGCGAGCCGCTGCTGCATCCGCAGATGCCGGAGATCGTGGCGGGCCTGGTGGCGCGCAAGAAGTATGTGTACATGTGCACCAATGCGCTGCTGCTGAAAGAGAAGCTGCACCTGTTCAAGCCGAGCAAGTACCTGTCGTTCTCGGTGCACGTGGATGGACAGCGCGAGCATCACGATTTTTCCGTCTGCCGCGAGGGCGGGTACGATATCGCCATGGGAGGCGTTAAGGCGGCGGTGGAGGCGGGCTTCCGCGTGACGACGAATACGACGCTGTTCGACGGCGCGGACCCGAACAGCGTGCGCGCGCACTTTGACGAGTTGATGACGGCGGGCGTGGAGAGCATGATGGTTTCGCCCGGCTACACCTACGATAAGGCTCCGGACCAGCAGCACTTCCTGGGGCGCGCGAAGTCGAAGAAGATGTTTCGCGCGATTCTTTCGAACCGGAAGAAGAGCTGGCGGTTCAACGCGTCGCCCATGTTCATGGAGTTCCTGATGGGGCACAAGCAGCTGACCTGCACGCCGTGGGGGATGCCGACGTTCTCGATCTTCGGCTGGCAGAAGCCGTGCTACCTGCTGCAGGATGGCTATGCGGACACGTTCCAGGAGCTGATGGAGACGGTGGAGTGGCAGAACTACGGGACGGAGAGCGGCAACCCGCGCTGCGCGAACTGCATGGTGCACTCGGGGTATGAAGCCAGCGGCGTGAACTATACGTTCGGCTCGATCAAGGGCCTGCTGGAGACCGCGAAGGCGATGTTTTCAAGCTACGACGACGAGGGCGCGCAACGGATTCTGAATGACTGGAAGCCGGCGCAGCACGGGCCGCTGGTGCAGATCGCGTCTGGCCAGACGGGCACGGAGCCCGGGGTGAAGAGCGGTCAGTTGCAGGGCGTTTCGGGGGACTGAGAGCGATGGCGTTCAACCAGGAGCAGGCGCAGCAGGAAGGCGCGAAGATCGAGCAGCTGGCGCACCAGAGCCCGGACGAGATGGAGCACGCGGCGGGGCGCGAGCGGGAGCAGCTGGAGGGCTGGATTCCGGCGCTCGCGAGCGAGGCGGAGGTTCGCGAGGCGCTCGAAAAGGCGTTCGATTATCGAGGCGATATCACGGTGACGCTGAAGGATGGCGGCAAGGTGGAAGGGTATCTCTTCGACCGGCGGACGGGGCGGACGCTGGCGGAGTCATTCATCCGGATTATTCCGGTGAACAATCAGGCCAAGCTGAATGTTTCGTACGCGGATGTGGCGGCGCTGGCATTTACAGGGCGGGATACGGCCGCGGGTAAGACGTTTGAGGCCTGGGTGAAGAAATACTGGGAGAAGAAGGCGGCGGGGGAGAAGAATATCCAGATTGAGCCGGAGCGGCTAGAGTAGATTTGCCTTAAGATAACCGGAGTTGTCGTGGGTAGTGCAGAGCGGCGAAGTTTCTGCAAACACCGCCTTCATGAGCAGCGCGACGAGAGCACCCGCTAACATCTTGGAAGTGTCCATTGAGCGAACCCACATCGTGCTGTTGCCTGGAATGGACGGCACAGGTGACCTGTTCACTGGCTTCATTGCGGCTCTACCGTCTGGCATCGAGACGACCGTACTCCGATACCCTACAGACCGGAACCAATCTTACGAACAGCTCCTTCAGTTCCTTGACTCCTCCTTGCCAACATCCAATTCTTTCGTTCTGCTTGCAGAGTCATTCTCAACTCCTTTGGCTATACAGTGGGCCGCCACAGGTAGGACGAACCTGAAAGGTCTTGTGATCTGCGGGGGGTTCGCCGCCAGTCCCATTCGGGGATGGCTTAGGTATCTTGGTTTGTTTCTATCGCCCATCTGCTTCCTGGTACAACCGCCCGATATTGTGATCAGGCTTTTTCTCCTGGGAAGCAGTGCCCCGGACTCTTTGGTGGCTGCCGTCAAAGGCGCAATCGGCTCAGTAGAAACCGGCGTACTCGCCAATCGCTTGCGGCTGACACTCACCTGTGACTCGCTTTCCGCCTTGAGGAAGGTGAGAGTGCCCATCCTCTTTCTTCAACCGACCCAAGATAGGCTCCTGAGTTCCGCCTGCTTAGAGGAGATGCAAAACATAAAGCCTGAGGCCGTGGTCGAGTTCATCCCGGGTCCTCATCTTATTCTTCAAGCGAGAACGGGAGAATCAGCACAAGTTGTAGGTAAGTATGTTCGGGGATTGTCGACTGGCTAATCCTCAATTCGACAGTAATCCGACGAGAGAGCTGCTTACATTCGGCTTGTTACCCCTGAAACGGACGTTTCAAGGGCTGTGCCGCGAGTAGGATTCTTCCTGATGAAGCATTCGTCGCGGATTCGAATCGAAGGCGGATCTGGTTCACTGTTCTCCACTCCATGCTGCTCCAACGCTCAGGCCTCGGCGAGGTGCCGCTACACTAGGGGAAATGAAAGTGTTTCTTACTGGGGCGACTGGGTTTGTGGGGGGGCATGTTGCGCGGGCGTACGCGGCGGCGGGGGCGGAGCTGCGGCTGCTGACGAGGAAGACGAGCAGTCTGGCGGGGGTGGAAGGGATTGCGGCGGAACAGGTGGTAGGGGACCTGCGCGAGGTGGCCGGGCTGCGGAGTGCGCTGGCGGGATGCGATGCGCTGGTGCATGTGGCGGCGGATTATCGGCTTTGGGTGCCCGACCCGAAGGAAATGTACGCGGCCAACGTGGATGGGACCCGGGAGCTGTTGAGGCTGGCGCGGGAGGTGGGGGTCGGCATGGTGGTGTATACGTCGTCGGTGGCGACGATGGGTTTCAAGCAGGATGGGACGATCGTGGATGAAGCGACGCCGGTGGGGATAGACGACATGATCGGACATTACAAGCGGTCGAAGTTTCTGGCCGAGCAGGAGGCGATTGCGGCGGCCAGGGCGGGGCAGCACGTGATGATTCTGAATCCGACGACGCCGATCGGGCCGGGGGATGCGAAACCGACGCCGACGGGTAGGATCGTGGTTGATTTCCTTAACCGGAACTTTCCGGCGTACGTGGACACGGGGTTGAACCTGGTGGATGTAGACGAGGTAGCGAGGATGCATGTGGTGGCGCTGGAGCGGGGGACGCCGGGCGAACGGTACATTCTGGGCGGCGAAAACCTGACGCTGAAGCAGATACTGGATCGGCTGTCGGCGATCACGGGCCTGCCTTCGCCCACGATGAAGGTGCCGCACGGGGTGGCGATGGCGTTCGCGTTCCTGGACGAGACGTTTACGGGCAAGCTGAGGGGGAAGGAGCCGCGGGCGACGGTGGAGGCGGTGCGGATGGGGCGCAAGATGATGTTCGCCAGCTCGGCCAGGGCGGAGCGGGAGCTGGGGTTTGCGGTGCTGCCGGTGTATGGCGCGCTGCGTGGGGCGGTGGAGTGGTTTCTGGAGCACGGGTATGCGCCAAAGCTGGAGAGGAAGGCTTGAGGATCGGGATCATCGCGGCGCTGCCGGGCGAGCTGAAGCCGCTGGTGCGAGGGTGGGAGAAGATGCCGGTGGCGCGCGGGTCGGGGATCCGGATGTGGCAGCGGGTGCAGGGTGGGGATGAGGTGGTGGCGGTGTGCGCGGGGATGGGAGCGGCGGCGGCGAGGAGGGCGTTTGTGGCGGCGGAGCATGCGGGGACGCTGGATATAGCGATCTCGGCGGGGTGGGCGGGGGCGCTGACGGCCGAGGAAAGACTGAGTCCGGTGATGTCGGAGATCATTGATGCGCAGACGGGGGAGCGATTTTTGCTGACGGAAGGCAAGCGGCGGCTGCGCGTGGTGACGACCGCGCGGGTGGCGAATGCGGAAGAGAAACGGCGGCTGGCAGCGAGTTATGGAGCGGTCGCGGTAGATATGGAGGCGGCGGCGGTGGCGAGACTGGCGCAGATGCGCGGGATTCCGATGAGCTGCTTCAAGGTGATTTCGGATGGGGTGGATGCCCGGCTGCCGGATCTGAACCGGTTCATCGATGCGGGCGGGAAGTTGAAGATGGTGAGTTTTCTGGGGTACGCGGCGCTGCGGCCACAGTATTGGGGAGCGCTGCTGGAGGTGGGGCGGCGGAGCGCGCGGGCGTCGAGGGAGCTTGCAACGCTGGTTGAGAACTTCCTGCAGGACAAAGACTTGCAGCGTGTTAGTAAATGCGGAGGATGAGATTGACGGGGCTACCAAAGACGATGAAGGCGGCGGTGTACAGGGGGATGGACGATGTGCGGTGCGAGCAGATTCCGGTGCCGGAGATCGGGGCGGGTGAGGTGCTGGTGCGGATCGACACGTGCGGGGTGTGCGGGACGGATCTGAAGAAGATCCATACGGGGTCGCATGCGGCGCCGCGGGTGTTCGGGCATGAGATGGCGGGGACGGTGGCTGCGGTCGGCGCTGAGGTGAAAGGGTTTAGGCTTGGGGAGCGGGTGATGGCGTTTCATCATATCCCGTGCGGCGAGTGCTTCTATTGCCGCAAGCAGACGTTTGCGCAGTGCGAACGGTACAAGAAGGTGGGGACGACGGCGGGGTTTGCGCCGGCGGGAGGTGGGTTTGCCGAGTACATCCGGGTGATGAACTGGATTGTGGAGGGTGGATTGGTGAAGGTGCCGGAGGATATTCCGTTGGAGCAGGCGGCGTTTATCGAGCCGGTGAATACGTGTTATAAGGCCATTCGTTTGTTGGAGTTAGAAGCGGACGAGACGGTGCTGGTGATCGGGCAGGGGTCGATCGGGATCATCCTGGCGGCGCTAGCGCGGCGGACGGGGGCGACGGTGCTGACGAGCGATCTGTACGAGGAAAGGCACAGAATCGCGAGGGGTTACGGGTTGGAGCGGCCGATCGATGCGCGCGGGGACGTGGTGGCGTCGGCGAAGGCAGCCACGGACGGCCGGGGAGTTGATGTAGTGCTTGTGGCTGTAGGTGCTGACTCGTTGATTCAGCAGGGGATGGATGCAGTGCGACCTGGAGGGAGGGTGATGCTGTTTGCGAGCACGCAGCATGGGACGGCGGCGTTCGATCCGGCGGCGGTATGCATGGATGAGAAGACGCTGATGGGGTCGTATTCGGCGTCGGTGGCGGTACAGCAGAAGGGGATCGACCTTGTTTTCGACGGTTTCCGCGACGGGTCGATGGATCTGACAAAGCTGATCTCGCACCGGTTTGGGCTGGAGGAGTGTGGGGCGGCGATCGCGCTGGCGTCGAATCCAAAGCCGGATTCGATGAAGATCGTGTTCAAGCCGTAGGTGTTTGGGTGGCGTTGGGTGGTGATCGTGCGTGGGAACGTGGAGATGTTGCCAGGCGTGTTTAGGCAGGGGTGATCGCCTGGAAAGACGTGACTAACAGATGTCGGGTTGCGGGTTTGGGATCTGGGCGACCGTGCCCCGGACAACGGCGAGAGTTGTCTGGGGCGGTGCTGTGAGGGTTGCGGTTATGCGTTTGCGTTGCGGGAACGGAGGCGGCGGACGGTGCAGAGCAGGCCGAGGCCGGTGGCGAGGAGGATGGAGGCGGGCGGTTCGGGGGTGACGGTGGTGGGTGGGGTGGCGCTGAGGAGGGTGATGGAGACGAAGCCGTTGGCCTGGCTGTTGCCACCGGTGGTAAGGGTCTGGGAGGTGAAGGTTGAGGCGAGGTAGGAGCCTCCGCCGCCGCCCGAACCCTCATCGAGGTCGTAGGTAGTGTTGTCGCCACCTCCGCCACCGGAGTAGCCGCCGCCTCCTCCGGCCGCGGCGTCGCTTCCTCCGCCCCCTCCGCCGTATCCGCCCGGATCGAAGGAGAACTGCGAAGCAGCACCGCCGGCAAAGGACGGGCCTGTGGATCCCGGAGAGCCTGAATAGGCGTTGGTTTCAGCCGTACCGCTGGAGAAGAAGCCGGCGCCGCCGCCAGCGGAGTAGGTCGTGGTGCCGGAGGTTCCGCCGCTACCATTGGTGCCGCCTGCTTCTCCGGTTCCTGAAGCGGTTCCGGAGGTGGACGAGGTTCCGTCGGCGCCATTGTGGGCTGGAGTTCCACCGCCGCCGCCGCCGGCCACCGCGAGGGGCTGGGATGCTCCCGGAAGGAACACGAAGCTACCACCGCCGCCCCCGCCGGAGGCCGGGGTATTGGCAGCCTGGCCGCCGACCACCACATCGAGGATGGTTCCGGCGGTGAGCGAGACATCTCCGGAGACCTGGGCTCCGAGTCCGCCGGACGACATGAAGAGCGTACCACCACCCATGGCGCCATCGACGGTGAAGGCATAGACGCCGGTGGTGGTAACGGTGTAGGTCTGCAGGCTGCCGGTGTAGGTGAAGGATGTGGCGTGCGCGGGGCCGAGGGCGCCGAGCAGGAGGGCAAGTGCGGACGACGCGGCGGGCAGAGAGCGCATGAGGGTTCTCCTGAGTGTGGTGATGGCGGAGTGTAACACCTTTGGGGGATGGTGGTAATGAAAATACTGAAAGAGGCTTTGGCCGGCCTTACCACCTGCGGGGCGGTGTGGGCGATTCGTGAGTGCAGGCGTGGAGGTTGCACAGGCTTGTTCCGGGGGAGCGATGATCGGCTTGCAATGCGGTTTCAATTTCCTGAAAGGCTTGGATCCATGGGTTTTGGGTTTGCGGGTTTTGGGCTTTGGGTCAATGATGGACTGCAAGGCTGGGCCGGGGTTCGGCCCGAATGACGGGGAGGGACGATGAGGTTTGCGGTTTGGGCGGCGGTGCTTGGGTTGGCGATATCGGCTGGGGCGCAGGAGCCGGTGAAGGTGCCGGCGGAGGTGATGGCGGGGCAGGTGCTGACGCGGCAGGCTCCGGTGTATCCGGCGATTGCGCTGGCGGCGCGGGTGCAGGGCGCGGTGACGCTGAAGGCGATCATCGGGGACGATGGACTGGTGAAGAACCTGCAGGTGGTGAGCGGGCCGGCGATGCTGCAGGGGGCGGCGGTCGACGCGGTGCGGCACTGGACCTACAGGCCGTACCTGGTGGACGGCGAGGCCAAGCCGGTGGAGACGACGGTGATCGTGGACTTCGACGTGACCGTAAAGGGTGAGCAGACGGGGGGCGTGCCTGGAGGGCTGACCGGGCCGCCGCCGGCGCCGGTGCAGCCGACGTACGTGCCGCGGACTGCAAGGATATCGGGTGGGGTGATGGCGGGGCAGAACCTGACCAAGGTGCAGCCGGTGTACCCGGAGGAGGCCAGGGCCAAGGGGATCTCCGGCACGGTGGTGATGCGGGCGCTGATCGGGAAGGATGGGCGGGTGGAAAACCTGACGGTGATCAGCGGGCCGGAGGCGCTGCGGCAGGCGGCGCTGGATGCGGTGAGTCAATGGACGTACAAGCCGTATCGGCTGAATGGGGATCCGGTGGAGGTGGATACGACGGTGACGGTGAACTTCAGCCTGGGGGGAGAGTGAAGGTTTTCTCTTGAGCCTGGCAAGTTGGTGGGGCGGGTTTCGGGGCTGAAAGCGCCGAGCGCGGGTGGTGGTGCGGGATCTTTCGGGGTCCTTCGGCTGCGTAAGTCGCGGTGCGACCTACTTCGCTCAGGATGACGGGGGCTGGAGACCCAAGGCTAAAGCCTTGGGGTACCTTCAGGCAAAAGCAAGGACAAATGCAGGTCTTTCGGCTGCGTAAGTCGCGGTGCTACTTACTTCGCTCAGGATGACGGGGTTGGAGACCCAAGGCTAAAGCCTTGGGGTACCTTCAGGCAAAAGCAAGGACAAATGCAGGTCTTTCGGCTGCGTAAGTCGCGGTGCGACTTACTTCGCTCAGGATGACGGGGTTGGAGACCCAAGGCTAAAGCCTTGGGGTACCTTCAGGCAAAAGCAAGGACAAATGCAGGTCTTTCGGCTGCGTAAGTCGCTCGTGCGACTTACTTCGCTCAGGATGACGGGGTGGGAGACCCAAGGCTAAAGCCTTGGGGTACCTTCAGGCAAAAGCAAGGACAAATGCAGGTCTTTCGGCTACGTAAGTCGCGGTGCTACTTACTTCGCTCAGGATGACGGGGGTTGGTGGGGGACGCTCAGGTGCGGCTGAGGTAGGCGAAGCGGAGGATTAAGAGGGCGGCGAGGAGGTAGAGCATCCAGTGGTCGCGGCGGGCGCGGCCGGTGATGAGCTCGAGCGCGGCGTAGCTGGTGAGGCCGAAGCTGAGGCCGGTCGCGATGGAGTAGGTGAGCGGGATCGTGACCAGGGTGAGGAAGGCGGGGATGGCGATGAGGGGGTCGAGCCAGTCGATGGTGGCGACGCCGGAGAGCATCAGGGCGCCGACGAGGATGAGGGCTGGTGAGGTGGCGAAGGCGGGGATGGCTCCGGCGAGCGGAGCGAGGAAGAGGGCGAGAAGAAAGAGCAGGCCGGTGACGATGGCGGTGACGCCGGTGCGTCCGCCGGCGGCGACCCCGGAGGACGATTCGATGTAGCTGGTGACGGTGCTGGTGCCGGCGAGCGAACCGACGATGGTGGAGGCGGCGTCGGCGAAGAAGATGCGGTCGAGGCGCGGGATGGTGTGGGCTTGGGGGCCGGTGCGGGGGATGAGGCCGGCGCGGTCGGTGACGGCGACGAGAGTGCCGATGTTGTCGAAGAGATCGACGAAGAGGAAGACGAAGATGATCTCGAAGGCGCCGATGTGGAGCGCGCCGGGGATGTCGAGATGAAAGGCGGTGAGGGAGAGATCGGAGAGGGCTAGGTGGGTGGGGGTCCAGGAGACCTGGCGGCAGGCGATGCCGAGCGCCATGGTGCCGAGGACGCCGAGCAGCATGGCGGCGCGGATGCGAAAGGCCTGCAGGACGGCGATGAGCAGGATGCCGAAAAGGGCGAGGAGGGTGGCGGGGGCGCGGAGATTGCCGAGCGTGACGACGGTGGCGGGAGAGGCCACGACGATTCCGGAGTTGCGCAGGCCGATGAAGGCGATGAAAAGGCCGATGCCGGCGGCGACGGCGGCGTGCAGCTGGTAGGGGATGGCGGCGAGCAGGCGTTGACGGAGCCCGGTGAAGGTGAGCAGGAGGAAGATGACGCCGGAGAGGAAGACGGCGCCGAGGGCGGTCTGCCAGGGAACGTGCATGCCGAGGACGACGGTGTAGGTGAAATAGGCGTTGAGGCCCATGCCGGGGGCGAGGGCGAGGGGATAGTTGGCGAGCGCGCCCATGAGGATGGAGCCGAAGCCGGCGCAGAGGCAGGTGGCGATGGTGACGGAGGCGAGGGGCATGCCGGTCTCGTGCAGGATGGCGGGGTTGACGAAGATAATGTAGGCCATGGTGATGAAGGTGGTGAGGCCGGCGAGGGACTCGGTGCGCCACGTGGTGCGGTGATGGGCGAAGGCGAAGTATCGTTCCAGGCGCGCTTGCAGGGAAGGCATGGGTTCAGTGAGTGTAGCGGATGGGGTAGGCTGAGGAGGTCAACGGCGGATTCGTGAGCTGTGAGTTGGGGAGCTATAAGCTCAGAGCTATGGCCTGGGAAGAGGGTGATGGCATGGGGTGGATGGAGAGTCTCGGGGTCCTTCGACTGCGTCTGGCGCGAAGGACGCGCCAAACTTCGCTCAGGATGACGGAGCTTTGGGTGGTGGGGGGGCTGGCCCTGGGGGGGATTGTGAGTGGTACGGGGGCGGCGCAGTCGAAACCCTGGGCGGTGCGTGCGGTGATCGTGACGACGTTTGAACGGGGGGCGGATACGGGGGATGATCCGGGCGAGTTCCAGTTCTGGGTGGAGCGCGAACACCTGACGGAGGTGGTGGAGTTTCCGGGCGGGGTTCGGGCGCTGCGGGCCAATCCGGAGCACACGGTGATCGGAATGGTGAGCGGGACGACGCTGGTGAACGCGACGGCTTCGATGATGGCGCTGGGGCTGGATCGGCGGTTCGACTTGCGGCATGCGTATTTTCTGATTAACGGGATTGCGGGAGTCGACCCGCATGTGGCGTCGGTGGGGTCGGCGGCGTGGGCGGAGTTTGTGGTGGGGGATGTGGCGCGGGAGATCGATCCGCGGGATGCGCCGGCGGAGTGGCCGTACGGGATGTTTCCGGTGGGGGCGCATGCGCCGAACCCGCCGGAGCTGCCGACGGGGACGCCGATGCGATCGAATCTTTATCCGCTGAATGCCAAGCTGACCGCCTGGGCGTATGGGCAGACAAAGGATTTGAAGCTGGGGGATGATGCCGCGGTGGCGGCGTTCCGGGCTGGGTTTACGGGGTTTCCGAATGCGCAGAGGGCGCCGTTTGTGCTGGTGGGAGATACGTTTGCCTCCGACTACTACTGGCATGGGACGGTGATGACGAAGTATGCGGAGGACTGGGTGAAGCTGTGGACGGGCGGCAAGGGGACGTTCGCGATGACGGAGATGGAGGACTCGGGATTTATGGAGGCGCTGGAGAGGCTGGAGGCGATGCAGCGGGTGGAGGTGAGGCGGGTGATGGTGCTGCGGACGGGGAGCAACTACTCGATGCCGCGGCCGGGGCATACGGCGGTGGAAAGCGTGACGGCGCCGTATATCGGGACGCGGGTGGCGCTGGAGTCGGCGTACCTGTGCGGGAGCACGGTGCTGCACTGGCTGCTGGCGCATTGGAATACGGCGGAGATGCGGGTGCCGGGAGAGTAGGGCGAGGCGGGACGATCAATGGCCCGCTGGTAGACTTGAGGGATTGAAAAAGGGGTGTGATGCGGGCTGACGGTCGGACGGGGCTTCCAGGGGTGCGAAGGGTGCGAGCAAGGATGTTGGGAGCGGTGGCGATGTTGGCGCTATGCGGGTGGGCGGGAGCGCAGAATGTGCCGACGGCGAGACAGACGCTGCAGCTTTCGGCGTGGGCGGGCGGCAGCGGAGTGTTTACGGGGCTGGAATCGGGACGCAACGGGAGCGTGACGGCGGGGGTGGACCTGGGGATCCGGTCGTTCTTCGGCGTGAGCCCGACGCTCGAGGTGCGGGGGAGCTATCCGGTGGACAAGGGGGCGGTGGATAGCCAGGAGAATGTGGTGGCGGGCGTGCTGCTGGGCAAGCGGTACCGGCGGCTGCGGCCGTATGTGGACTTTCTGTATGGGCGCGGGCAGATTACGTATACGCCGGCATTTCCGGACCCGACGTTTACGGTGTACTACCTGCAGACAACGTCGAACGTGCTGTCGCCGGGGGCGGGGGTGGATTTCGATCTGAGCCGGCATTTCAGCGTGAAGGCGGATGTGCAGTTTCAGCGCTATGCGACGCCGGTGACGACGTCGGGCACGCTTTATTCGAAGCCGATTACGTTGGGGCTGGTGTACCGGTTTGACTTCAACCGGGCGGCGGGTTTGCCGAATCGGTAAGGGCGTGGTCAGGCGGCCTTGGGGGAGAGCCACCGTCGGGCTCAAACAGACGTACGTTGATGCGAGTGGCCGAGGTCGGACATGGCCTCGCGGTATTGGTGAGTCAGATTCTTCGGGGTCCTTCGACTACGTTTGGCGCAAAGAACACGCCAAACTCCGCTCAGGATGACAGATGTTGCTGGAAGCGCTTCAGCCCTGGGCTATGCGGGCGGTCAGGTTTCTGGCGGCGATGAGGAGGCTTTGGGGGGTGGGGCCGGTGCGGTCGGGGGGTAGGGTGGAGGCGGCGGCGGCGAGGGAGATGGCCATGATGATGTTGCCGGCGGCGTCGAAGATGGGGGCGCTGAAGGCGTTGAGCGTGACGTTGTGGGTGGCGGGAGCCTGGCCGGGCTCCAGGTCCGTGACGCGGGCGAGGCTGGTGGCGCGGGTTTCGGCGATCTCGTCGTCGAAGCGCTGGCGCTGGGCTTTGTCGTCTTCGTCGGCGATGCGGAACATGCGGAGATCCTCGTCGATGAAGGACTTGGTGATCTCGGGTGGGAGGAAGGCGGCGAAGGCGCGGCCGGTGGCGGTGCGGGTGGCGCTCATGACGAGGCCGGAGCGGAGGTGCTCGGCGATGGGTTCGGCGCCGCGCTCCCAACGGATGGCGGTGGGGCCGTGGTTGCCCCAGACGGCGAGGCAGAGGGTGTGCCCGCCGGTGGAGGCAAGGATCGCGGGCAGCGCGTCAGTGGCGAGGCGGACGGCCTCGACCTCGGCCACGGGCGCGTTGCCGGCCTGGAGGGCGAGCGGCCCGAGATCGTGCGCGTAGGGGATCATGTAGCGGCCGTGGGCGAAGGCCAGGGGGCGCTTGCCGGAGTGGGCGACGCGTTCCACGCGGCCGACGTAGATGATGTGGTCGCCGGCGGGATAGGCGGCGACCTTGACGCACTCGAAGTGGGCGACGGTGCCTTCGAGGACGGGAGTTCCGCCGAGGCCCTCGGTGTAGGGGATGGTGGCGAACTTGTCGTCGACGGATTTGGCGAAGTGGTTGGAGATGGCGATCTGGTCGTCGGCGAGGATGTTGACGGCGAAGTGGTCGCTGTCGCGGAAGGCGTTGAAGCTCTTGGAGGTGTAGGCCTGGCTCCAGAGGACGAGGGGCGGTTCGAGCGAGACGGAGCTGAAGGAGTTGGCGGTGACGCCGTGAGCGACGCCCTGGGCGTCGCGGGTGGTGACGACGGTGACGCCGGTGGTGAAGGTTCCGAGGACGTTGCGCAGCTGGCGCGTGTCATACGAGTTGAGATAGGCCATGTTGAGGGAGCCTCCGAGGCGTTGGTCGGTGCGGGTGGATTGTCTCAGCTAGAGTAAACGGGTTTGGCGGAGCGGGCGAGGATGGGTGTGGCTTTACAGCTCGCCCCTGAAGATTGAGGGAAAAAGGTACTTACTGCTGGGGGTCTCGGCTGGCTTCTTCGGGGTCCTTCTACTCCACCTGGCGCAAGAAGCGCGCCAAGCTCCGCTCAGGAGGACGGAGCCTTTTGAGGCGAAGCTCAGATTTGGGGGATTTCAGGCGGGCTGTTGGAGCCGGGCGGCGAGGCTGGGGAGAAGCTGGAGGGCGTTAGTGGAGGCGATGAGCTCGCGGTCGGAGGGGGTGAGGCCGGGATAGCGGTTGAAGGCGGCGATCGAGGAGCCGATGGTCCAATCGGGCATGAAGGGGATGTCGACGCCCATGAGGAGCCGTGAGGCGGGAACGAGGTCGAGCAGGCCGGTGAGCTGGCTGGTGGTGGTGGCGGCGGTAAGATCGAAGTAGAAGGAGGCGAGGACTTCGCGGATCTCCTCGGCGGAGACGGTGGGGCGGTGGCCGGCGCCGAAGTGGACCTCGAGTTGCTGAAAGCGCTCGAGGAGAAAGGGGATGGTGCCGCCGCCGTGGGTGGAGATCATGCGGATGGCGGAGTAGCGCTTCTTGGCGCCGGATACGACCATGTTGGCCAGCATGCGGGTGGTATCGAACATGAACTCGAAGACGGAGAAGTTGAGGCCGAGATCCATGCGCGAGGCGGTGCTGAGGGTCCAGGGATGGATGAAGAGAGTGGCGGCGCGGCGGTTGAGCTCGTCGAACCAGGGGTCGAACTGCGGCTCGCCGAGGTAGACGTCGTTGATGTTGGTGGAGGTGGCGATGCCGTCGAATTTGAGGGTGTCGAGGGCGTACTCGATCTCGCGCAGGGAGGCGTCGGGGAGGTGGCCCGGGATGGTGGCGAAGGCGCCGAAGCGCAAGGGGTGCTTAGCGATGATGCCGGCGAGGGTGTCGTTGATGCGGCGCGCGGCGTCGGATGCGGTGGCCTCATCGCCGTGCTGAGCGGCGTGGGGGATGGAGAGGATGGAGACGGAGATGCCGTTCTGATCCATGAGCGCGAGGGCGTGATCGACTGACCAGGGGGGCAGATTGGAGGAGGCAAGCGGAACAGAGCCGCCGAAGGGCAGGATGGCATGGGAGTGGACGTCGATCAGCATAGGCGGGAACTCCTGGAGCGATTCAGTTCATGGCGTAGGGCGGCAGGGAGAGGCGACGGCAGATTTGGTTCGGAAACGACAAACAAGAGGCGTCTGCAGAGAGAAGTGGCTGGCAGGAGCGTCGCGGCTTTGAACTACTGAGATTCTTCGTTGCGCTCAGAATGACGGCTTTAGAGCGAGTAAGGGCGGGGCGCGCCACGGGTGGTGGCGCGCCTGCCTGCGGAGTGGATGCGGGGTTATACCAGCGCGGTAACGCCGCCCTCGATGCCGAGCAGAGCCTTGCCGTAGACTTCGGCGCTGATCTCGGGCGAGACGACCGCGTGGCGGCTGCAGGTTTCGAGGTCGCGCCACATGCGCTGCAGCGGGCTGACCTCAGCGAAGGACGAGGCGCCGTGGGCGGAGAGCAGGATATCCATGGCTTCGCGGGCGGTGCCGGCCGCGTAGCCGGTATCCATGCGGACTTTGGCGCGCTCGATGTAGGTCTGCAGCTTGTTCTGGCTGGCCGCGGCGTAGATGGCATCGGCCGAGCGGTAGAGGTGCAGCTTGACGGTGTCGACCAGCATGGCAGCCTTGGCGAGCGAGAGCTGGAAGCTGGGGGACTCGACCTGGGTCTTGTAGAAGGTGTAGGAGATGGAGCGCTTGGGCGCCTTGTCGATGACGAACTCGAGGGCGCGCTCGACCAGGCCCATCATGGGGCCGGCGAGGATGAGCGCGGCGACGGGGATGAAGGAGCAGCGGTACAGCACCTCGTCCTTGTAGGGCGTGGGCGGGTTGCCGCTCATGCAGGCGGAGACGGACATGATGCGGTGGTCGGGCACGAAGACGTCGGTGGCGACGATGGTGTTGCTGCCCGTGCCCTTCATGCCGGCGACGTACCAGGAGTCTTCGATGGTGCACTCGGACATGGGCATGAAGGCCATGCCCTGGTCGATGACTTCACCGGCGAGGTTGACGACGGGGACGCCGACCATGGCCCAGTCGGAGTGGAGGCAGCCGCTGGACCAGGGCCACTTGCCGTTGACGATGAGGCCGCCGTCGACGCGCTTGGTGGTGGCGAGCGGTGCGAAGACGCCGGAGACGCGGGCTTCGGGGTTGGTGCCCCAGATGTCTTCCTGGCACTCGGCGGAGGCGAAGCCGGCGAAGAAGGAGCAGACGTTCATGAGGGTGGTGACCCAGGCGGTGGAGCCGCAGCCCTTGGCGAGCTCGGCGGAGACGTCGAGCTTGGTGCGGATGTCGGTTTCGAGCCCGCCGAAGCGGCGCGGCACCATGATCTTGAAGAGGCCTGCCTCGCGGATAGCGGCGATGTTCTCGTCGACGACGCGGCGACCGGTCTCGGTCAACGTGGCATTGGCTTCGAGCAGGGGGCGGAGCGCGGCGGCGCGTTCCACGAGCGCCTTGCGCAGGGGCTCAGGGGCAAGACGCGCCAGGTCGCTGACGTCGACGGATCCGGTCTGTACGCGGGGCTCGAGAAGGGCGGGTCCCTGACTGGGCGGCTTGGGGGCGACGTAGTCACGGACGAAGGGGGCGTCTGTTACCTGAGGCATGATGTTTCTCCTGGCGAAGCATTCGAAGAGCGCTGTACACGGTGTCTATTGTGACTGGCGGGCTGCCGCCCGCTTTGTACTGAAGGGTCAGGCGCGGGGGGTACGGTTGTCAACTGTCAAAGAGTCTCATTTCTGTTCTCTCCAGCGTGGAAGTAGTGAGGCTGCATTTTGCGAGGCAATTTTATGACGCAGATCATCGGGCATGGAGAGCCTGGCGAAGAGCTCGACGCTGTGCGCAACGGGGAAGTAGCTGAAGTCGCTGCCGAAGAGCAGGTTGGTGGGCGGCACGAGCTTCTGGAGCATGGCGAAGGTCTCGGGTGCGAAGGCCTGGGCGCACTCGAAGTGCAGCTTGGCGAACTCGGCGTAGACGCCGTCCGGGAAGAGCTGGGCGAGGCGCTCGGGACCGACGGAGCGCCAGTCGTTGAAGCCGGCAATGCGTCCGACGAGGATGGGCAGGACGCCGCCGCCGTGGCAGAAGAGGAAGCGAATGTCGGGCAGGCGGCGGGTGGTGTGCGAGTCCCACAGGCTGAGGATGGTGCGGGCGGTGTTGACGGGGAACTCCATCCAGGCGGTGGAGAGGGGATCTTTCTCGTAGGTGAGGGTGGTGGGGGTGCAGCAGGGAGCTTCGGCGGGGTGGACGAAGACGACGGCCTTGCGGCGGTGGAGCTCGGCGAAGATGGGCTCGAACTTGGGGTCGCCGAGCCACGCGCTGCCGTATTCGGTGGAGAGGCCGATGCCGTCAGCCTTGAGGACGTCGAGCGCGTAGGCGAGCTCGGTGAGCGAGACGTCGACGGAGTTCATGGGCAGGGAGGCGAAGAGCCCGAAGCGGCCGGGGTGGTCCTGGCAGTGCCTGGTGCTCCACTCGTTGGTCTCGCGGGCGGACTTGCGGGCGGCCTCGGGGTCGGTGGCGAAGAGCGGGCCGGCGTAGGCGATGGCGGTGGCGACGTGGTTGCGGTCAAGCTGGTCGAGCGACATCTGGATGGTCCAGGCGTCGCCGTCCTTGTTCTTGCCGGAGGGCTCGAAGTGGTGGTGGACGTCGATGAGGCGCTGGGTGGGCGCGGCGGCGCGGGACAGGCTGGGAAGCAGGGCCGCGGCGGCGCAGGCAGCCGTTCCGGCGATGAACCGGCGGCGGCTGCCGTGCCCTGGGTTGAGACTGCCTGCGAACATGCGTTGCTTCCCCTGGTGAGTAGGTGAGGTCGGATTAGTAGTTGGCGCGCAGCGAGAACTGGAAGGAGCGCGGAAGGTTGGCCTGGGTGGTGGGGACGCCGAAGGTAGCGGAGCCGAAGGTCAGGCCGGGATCGCCGAACTGGACGCGGTTCCAAACGTTGAAGGCCTCGGCACGGAAGACCATGTTGAAGGCTTCGTGGATGGGGATGGCCTTGCCGACGGAGAAGTCGAAGTTGTCGGTGCCCTGGGTGCGCAGGATGCCGCTGGTGCGGGGCTGGTTGCCGAGTAGATACGAGGCGTAGGGCACAACGGCAGGACTTCCAGCGGCCGCGGTGGGTATGGCGGTGGCGGAGAAGCAGCTCTTGTTGAAGGTGGAGTTGGGGGTGGCGGTGACGCTCGACTGGGCGGAGGCGACGAAGCCGACGCCGGACTTCTGATTGCAGCCGGGGATGACGTTGGGCCGGGGAGTTCCGCCTCCGAAGGCAGCCGACAGTGCGGTGGGCGAGCCGACGATGGCCAGCGGGAAGCCGCTCTGCAGGGTGTTGATGCCGGAGACGTTCCAGCCGCCGACGACGGCGTTGACGGCGGGCGAGGCGTTGGTCATGAAGTGCTTGCCCTTGCCGACGGGCAGGTCAAGGATGTAGCTGACGACGAGATGCTGGGGCACGTCGAAGCTGAGGTAGGAGCGCTCGGCGCGGAGGTTGGTGAAGTCCTGGATGGCGCCCTGGGTGTGGCTTTCAACCTGGGGATTGCTGGATTCGGCGGTACCGAGGAACTTGGACCAGCTGTAGTTGCCGAGGATGGTTCCGCCGCTGTTGAAGCGCTTGGTGAGGGTGACCTGCGCGGAGTTGTAGTAGGTGTCGCCGATGTAGGGGGCGGTGGCGAGCACGGTCTGATAGCTGGGGTAGGGCCGCTGGCTCTGGCTGGTAGCTCCGATGGTTCCGGTGTCGGGCAGCTGGTTGATATCGAAGGTGCCGGCGATGGGCAGGTGTTCTCCGCGGGCGCCGAGGTAGGCGATCTGGAGGGTGGTGCTGGCTCCGAAGGCCTGCTGGACGTTGGCGTTGTACTGTTCGATGTAGGGGAATTTGCCAAAGGGCTCGCGGCCTTCGAGCGGCTGGTTGTTGAAGATGTTGGGGTTGGCCAGGTACTGGGCGCGGGTCAGGGGCTGGATGATGGCGCTGTTGGCGACGGCTCCGGGAGCGTTGCAGGGGTTGACGCCAGTAGTCCCGACCGCGGGGGTGGTGGCGTAACCAAGCGGGGCGCAGAGCTGGTAGGACGCGTTGACGAAGGTCTCGGGCGAGTTGATGGAGGAGTAGACCGGAGACGCGGGGAAGGCGGTATCCTGCCCGACGAAGGCGAGGCTGTAGCCGGCGCGGAAGGTGGTGCCGGCATACGGCGCGAAGGAGAAGCCCACGCGAGGCGAGAACAGGGCGTGGTGAGCCTGCAGATCTCCGCGGTGGGGGTAGGCGGGCGTGTTGACCAGCACGAGCGGGTTGGCCAGCTGCGGAAGCAGGACGGCGTTGTTGTCGTTCTTCACGTAAAAGCTTCCGGGAAGCTCGTAGCGCAGGCCGGCGGTGAGGGTGAACTTGGTGGATAGGGCGAAGGTGTCATTGGCAAAGATGCCGGCGCTGTGGTTCAGCGTGCTGACCGGCCGGGTGGTCGTGAAGCCTGTGGCGGACGCCGCGAACTGGCCGGAGATGAAGTCAGCCTCCGGTGTGGCTCCGGAGCCGGGGATGACGGGCGGCCCGGCGGGGCAAAGCTTCGCCAATGCGGTGTGGGGTGCGTCGTTGAAGGTTACGCTGCCGGCTCCGGCCGGGATGCAGGCGGTGGAGGTTCCGGCGAAGATGTAGTTGCCGGTGAGGAACGGCTGGTTGTAGAAGTACTCCTCACCCTGGCGGAACTCGCCGCCGAAGCTGAGCGAGTGACGTCCGAGGACCTTGGAGTAGCTGCCGAAGCCGGTGTAGAGGTTGAGCGGCTGCTGCGCGCCCTGATTGAGCCCGGCATAGGGGTAGGGAGGATCGTTGGTGATGGTGATGTCGGGAAAGTAGGCGGGAATCTGGCGCGCGGCTCCGGTCCAGAAGCCGGCCTGGTCCCCATTGTCAAGCGGAGCCAGATTGACGTTCTGGTTGCCCGGAGTGAGGTAGCTGAAGTAACGCAGGTAGGAGAGTCTTACGTCAAGCACCGAGGTGGCGTTGATGGTGGTGGTGTTGCCGAGGACATACTGCGAGGCGGTGGCGCCGACGCCGGTGCTGGCCTGGGGGCCGACGTTGCCGGGGAAGAAGACGGTCGGGGCCTGGGTGCGGTCGAAGCGGGTGTAGCGGGCGAACAGCCGGTTCTTGGCGTTGAGGCTGTCGTCGATGCGGAAGCTCTCCTGGTTGGTGAAGGCGTAGGCCTTACCGTTCTGGATGAAGTTGATGGCGCCGCCGTTGGTGGAGGTGTTGGGGGCGGGGAAGTAGTGGAGAGAGTGGGCGAGATAGTAGGCGGTGGGGTCGACGACCGCGTCGCCGGGGTTGACGGGCGCGCCGACGCAGAACTTATTGGCTACGCCGCCGCAGGTGGCTTGTTTGTAGGTCGCTGAGGCGTAGACGCCGGGGGCGACCATGGGTCCGAGCGTGGGCACGGGATTGATGACCTTGGGATCGGCGGTAAAGTCGCCATTGAGCTCCGCGGGGGTGGGGACGCGGCCGGCGTTGATGACGCCCTGGGCGAGACGATAGCCCTCATAGGAGGCGAAGTAGAAGATCTTGTCCTTGCGGATGGGACCGCCGATGGTGGCGCCGAACTGGTTCTGATTGAACTTCGGGCGTGCGATGCCGTTGAGATTGTTGATGAAGTTGTTGGCGTTGAAGACGGTGTTGCGGAAGTACTCGTAGACCGAGCCGTGGATGGCGTTGCCGCCGGACTTGGTGCCGAAGAGGATGACGCCGCCGGCGAATCCGCCGAACTGCGGGTTGACGACGCTGGACTCGACGCGGAACTCCTGCACGGCGTCCTGGGTGATGACGAAGGCGGTGGCATTGCCTTCGACGGCCTGCAGCGGCGCGCCGTCGAGGTAGATGGATTCCTGGGAGGCGAGTCCGCCGGCGATGGAGTAGTTGCCGAAGCTGTTGGCGTTGGTGAAGCCGCCGCCGGCGGTGTTGTTGCTGGCCGCGCCCTGAGTTCCGCCCTGGGAGACGACGCCGGGGGTGAGCGCGACGAGGTTCATGGTGTTGCGGCCGTTAAGGGGCGTGTCTTCGACCTGGCGGCCTTCGATGACCTGGCTGACGGTGGGCGAGTTGTTCTCAAGGAGGTTGGCGTCGGCGCTGACGGTCACGGTGTCGGTGGTGGCGCCGACATCGAGAGCGTAGTTGAGGGCGACCTGGGCCTCGATCTGGAGGTCGATGTCGGACTTGATGGAGGTCTTAAAGCCCTGCATGGTGACGGAGGCGTTGTAGCTTCCGGGCAGCAGGCCGGTGATGCGGTAGAGGCCATCGTTGTTGGTGGTGGCCGTGGCGGCGACACCGGTGGCGTTGTTGGTGTAGGTGACGGTGGCGCCGGGCAGCTTGGCACCGGAGCTGTCGGAGATGAAGCCGGTGACCGTAGCGGCGGAGCTCTGGGCAAAGACTGCTGCGGGGAGCGTGAAGAGTAGGAAGAGCATCCCGAGAAACAGGTTTGCCGTGCGGGTAAAGTTGCGAACCATCATGTACGTTGCGCTCCGGGTTTCTTACTGGCCAAAATTTGATACAGGGATTCAGTGAACGAGTTAGTGCAACGAAGACTGCATGAGCCGATGTTCGATTGTCAAGAGCTTTGTTCGGCGGGGGCGCCGGACGAGCCTGGTGCGGCCGTGCGGACGGGATCGAGAGCGCCGGCCAGACGCCGGAATGCAGAGAAAATCCTGTGATGAACGCGGTGTATAGGGTGAAGTCAAAAGAACGGGGAGCGGTGGCGAGGGAGGCAAGCAGGCTGTGATCGACGCCGAGATGACGTGCTCCTTGACAAGGGTAGGGTTGAGGCGGCAAGGTCAACTGAGATTACGTGTTTACCTGCAATTCCGCCTGCGTACGGAGGCGGGAGAGTTGTGCCTGGAAGCTGTTGTTTTAGGAGCGATGATGCAAGTGGCGAGAGGTGTCGAGTTCGAGACAAGAGGACGGCGATGCGCGGCCGGGTGGCGTGCGGCAGTGATGCTGGCGGTGCTGGGATGGGCCGGTGCAGGGGTGACTGTGGCGCAGCGGGCGGCGCCCGAGAACGGGGCGAGCAGCGCGCTGGTGTTGAACGGCGTGACGATCGTGGATACGCACACGGGTAAGCTGACGGCGGGCATGGCGATCGTGATGGAGGGCGGAAAGATCACGAGGATCGGACGCGCCGGGACACTAGCTAAGCCGGCGGGAGCCGTGTCGATCGATGCGCACGGCAAGTTCGTGGTGCCGGGCTTTTGGGACATGCACATGCACGTGATGGACAACCCGGGCCGGGAGGACAGCTTTGCGCTGATGCTGGCCAACGGCATTACAGGGTTCCGGCAGATGTCGGGCTCGGACGCGCTGCTGGCGCAGCACAAAGAGGGCGGGCTGGGGCTGTCGCAGTCCGGGCCGGAGCTGCTGGCGATGCCGGGCACGATCCTGACGCGAGCAAACGCCGGGACACCCGAGGCGGCGGTGGGGGAGGTGCAGAAGCAGAAGGCGGAGGGCGCGGACTTCATCAAGAGCATCGACGTCAGTCCGCCGGCGTTCTTTGCGTCGCTGGCGGAGGCGAAGCGGCAGGGCCTGCCGTACCTGGGGCATCTGTCGGCGGGCGTGGACGCGGTGAAGGCGTCGGAGGCGGGGATGCGGGATATCGAGCACCTGGGGCCGATGGAGACGGTGCTGATCAGCTGTTCGAGCGCTGAGCCGGCGATCCGGCGGGCGATGGCGCAGCGGCCGGCAACGCCGCCGGCTCCGGTCTCGCCGGAGCAGATGGCGCGGATGATGCAGGTGGCGCCGGCGGACCCGGTGCTGTCGCGGATCTCGAGCGACCCGGATGCGGCGGCAAAGATCGAGAGAGTGCTGGATACGTATGATGAGGCGAAGTGCCGCAACCTGGCGCAGGTGTTCCTCAAGAACCAGACGTGGCAGGTGCCGACGCTGATTCGGCTGCGCACGATGGAGCTGGCGGATGACCCGGCGTACACGGCGAATCCCGAGCTGCGTTATATCGCGGCGGCCAAGCAGCAGTTCTGGGCGGTGATCGGGCAGCAGTTCGCGGCGAAGATGACGACGGCGGACAAGGAGACGATGAACAAGCTGCTGGCGATGCAGTTGAAGGTGACGAAGATGTTCGACGCGGCGGGCGTGAAGATGCTGGCGGGGTCGGACTCGGGCGGCTCGGGCGTGTGGGTGGTGCCGGGCTTCTCGCTGCACCAGGAGTTTGATCTGCTGGCGCAGGCGGGGCTGAGCTCATTGCGCGTGCTGCAGATGACGACGCTGAATGGCGCGGAGTTCCTGGGCCGCGAGGCGACCGACGGCAGCGTGGAGGAGGGCAAGAACGCGAACCTGGTGCTGCTGGACGGGAACCCGGTGGCGGGCGTCGAGAACCTGCACAAGGTAAGCGCGGTGGTGCGGGGCGGCAGGTACTATGGGCACGATGCGCTGGACGGAATGAAGACGAAGGTGCAGCAGGATGTGGACGCGACCAAGGCGTCCACGCCGGCGGCGGCACGGCCATGAGGTCATGGTTCCGTTGAAGCCGGGCTGGTCAGCGAAGTAACTATTTCAACGAGGGCGGCAACGAATACCTGCATGAAGACGATTGCGTTGGAAGAGCATTTTGTAACGCGCGACCTGGTGAAGATCGCGGGAGCGTACGGCGGCGAGGACGCGACGGGCATGTTCGGGGAGGTGCAGGCGAAGCTGCTGGACGTGGGCGCGGGGCGCATCGCGGCGATGGATGAGGCGGGTGTCGACGTGCAGGTGCTGTCGGCGGCGGCGATGGGCTATGACGCGCTGGATGCGGCGACCAGCAGCGCGCTGGCCACGGGCATCAACGACGAGCTGGCCAGTGCAATCAAGGCCAATCCGGCACGGTTTCGCGGCTTTGCCAGCCTGGGGATGAAGCAGCCGGAGAAGGCGGCGGCGGAGCTCGAGCGCTGCGTGACCAAGCTGGGCTTTGTGGGGGCGATGCTGAACGGCACGGTGGGCGGGGCGTTCCTGGATGACCCCAAGTTCACGCCGGTGTTCGAGATGGCCGTGAAGCTGAATGTGCCGATCTACGTGCATCCCGCGCCGCCGCCGAAGCCGGTTGCCGCGGCGTACTTCTCGGGGCTGCCGGAAGATGTGGGCATGCTGCTCTCGATTGCCGGCTGGGGATGGCATGCGGAGACGGGCCTGCATACGCTGCGGCTGATCTGCTCGGGATTGTTCGACCGGCTGCCGGAACTGCAGGTGATCATCGGACACATGGGCGAGGGCTTGCCGTATGCGATGGCGCGGTCGAGCGGAATCCTGAGCGGGCCGGCGAAGCTGAAGCAGCCAGTGGCGGAGTACTTCAAGAGCAACATCACGGTGACGACGAGCGGATACTTCTCGCTGCCGCCGCTTGAATGTGCGGTGAAGGTGCTGGGGGTTGACCGGCTGATGTTTTCGGTGGATTACCCGTTCAGCCCGAACACGCGGGGACGTGCGTTCCTGAACGAGGCCGCGGGGGTGCTGGATGCGCAGGAGATGGAGGCGCTGACGCACGGCAATGCGGAGCGAGTGCTGCGGCTCGGCGTTGATTGAAGAAGCTGTGCAAGGTGCGCTAAACGACGGCTACGCGCGGGGCCGGCGTGTGCGAGGGCGTGGTGTACTTCGGCATGGCGAAGGTGGCGAGCGCGGAGATGAGGCCCATGGCGGCGAAGAGCAGCAGGCCGGGGCGGTAGCCGCCCATACGATCGAAGCTCATGCCGAGCAACAGCGGGCCGGCGCCGACGCCGAGGGCAAAGAGTCCGAAGGCGATGCCGTAGAGGCGGCCGAAAGCGGCGTTGCCGAAGTAGCGCCGGACGAGGAAGGCGGTGAAATCCACCTCCGCGCCGAGCACGGAGCCGAGCAGCAGCGCGGCGATGTAGGTGGGCGCATTGCCGCGGGTGTAGACGAGCAGCGCCAGGGCACAGACGACCAGCAGTGAGACGCAAGCCAGCAGGCGCGCGGCGTTGAAGCGGTCGAGCAGCCAGCCGATGCCGCCGCGGCCGGCGATGACGGCGATGCCGGCCAGGCCGGCGACGCGGGCGGCCGAGGCGGGCGTGAAGCCGCGGTCGATCATCATCTGGACCAGATGCACGAAGGTGCCGCCGCTGGCAATGGCGAGCAGGATGAAGATGAAGCACATAAGCAGGAAGGCGCGGGTGAAGACCATGGGCAGCACGGCGACTTCGCTGCGGTCGCGCACGGGCAGGGGCAGCCGGGCGTTGCGCGTGGCGTACATGGCGGCGGGCAAGGTGATGACCAGCGTGGTGAGGCCCATGACGGCGTAGGCGGCGCGCCAGCCGAGCGAGCCGACGAAGGCCTGGGCGATGGACGGCAGCAGGGAGGCGCCGAGGCCGATGCCCATCAGCGAGAGCCCGAGCGCGAGGCCGAGATGGCGCTCAAAGCCGCGCACCAGCACGGCGCCATAGCCGATGGGCGAGGAACCGCCGCCGAGCACGGAGAAGAGCGCGAAGCCGAGGTAGAAGTGCCACAGGTGCGGCGTAAGCAGAGACATCGCGGCGAAGCCCAACGAGAGGCCGACGACTGATGGTAGGATGACGCGGCGGGGTCCGAAGCGATCGACGAGGTAACCCCAGAATGGCGCGCTGAGGGCGACGACAAACTGGCCGATGGAGACCGCCAGGGAGATCTGGGTGCGGGTCCAATGGAACTCGCGGGCGAGCGGCCGGATGAAGACGCCGAAGGAATAAAGCAGCAGCGTGCCGACGGAGAGCGTGAAGCAGATGCCGCAGGCGACGACCATCAGCCAATCGCGGTCTTTGAGGTCAGGCCCGGCCTGGGTCGCCGGTAGTGGAGCTGTTTGCATGATGCGACCTTTGGATGAACTTGTTTACACATGAAGAGTGCGCGAGTACGCTTTCCATTGTCAAATGTAAAACCGTGGAGGGAAGTGTGGAGACCAAATCGCACGCGGCACGGCAAACGCTGAAGCGGCCTGGGGTGCGGGAGCTGTTAAAGCAGGAGAGCCAGCACAAGATCACGATGGCGGCGCGCGAGCTTTTCGCGGAGCTGGGATACGACCGCGCGACGCTGCGGCAGATCGCCGCGAAGGCCGGGTTGACGGTGGGCGCACTGTTCAACCATGTGAGCGATAAACGCGACCTGATTTACCTGGTGTTCAACGAGGAGGTGGACGCGCTGACGGACCGGGCGCTGTTGGCGCCGCGGCCGTACCAAAGCCTGAAGGACAAGATCCTCACGATTACAGAGCCTTATTTTCGTTTGTTCGCGGGTGAGCCGGTGCTGGCGCGGATCCTGCTCAGCGAGATCGCGGCGCCCTCGACGGGCATGCACATGGAGCGCTACCTCAAGATGCGGGCGCGGCTGTTCGACGCTATAGAAGGGATCATTGCAGAGGCTAAAGAACGAGGTGAGATCGAGACGACGGAGAACCCGGAGTTGATCGCGCGGCACATCTTCTTTACGTTTGCGGCGAGTCTGCGCTGGTGGCTGGCGGCCTCCGAGGAGCCGGGTTGGCGGAGCGGTCTGCGGGAGTACGAGCGGCTACTCCGGTTGCAGATTGAAGGGATGAAACCGGCGCCGGCGGCGGTTGAGGGAGTGCGCGAGATGCTGAAGCGCACGGTGGCGGTGCCGGAGCCGCGCGGCGACAGACAGTCTGCCCGAGGGTGAACCAGGCGGGTGCCGCGGGGCCTGCCGGGACACTGGCCGGAAGCTGCCAGGCGCCTGGCCGGAGCTTTGCCGGAGCACAGCCTGGGCGCCTGTAAGTGGCTGTAAAAGCTACGCGCGCGCCGGCTGGTTTGACAAACGTGCGTGGTTTTCGGCAAGGTCTTTGGACGAACGGGTTCATTTAAGGGGCGGCGGCGTTATAGCATGTGCTGCAGGAGCCTGCAGCCCGGGCAACAGTCGACAGTTGAACGAATGTCAGAACTCAAGGATGAAATTTGCGATTCGTTGCGTACAAACGGAATGGCGTAGCGGCACTGGGAGCCCTGAAGGGCGAGGCGCTGTGGGCGAGCAAGGATACGGGCACGAACGATCTGTCGGCGCTGCTGGCGGCGGGGCCGGAGGCGCTGCAGCGGGCGTATGAGGGGATGCTGGCGGGTGAGGAGATCGATGCGGAACAGATCGAGTACCTGCCGCCGGTGCCGTCGCTGGGCAAGATCGTGTGCTTCGGGCTGAACTATCGCGAGCATGCGGCGGAGAGCGGCTTCAAGGAGCCGACGTATCCGGCGCTGTTCGGCCGCTTCGCCACGAGCCTGGTGGGGCATAAGGGCGCGATCATCCGGCCGAATGTCTCGGACCAGCTGGACTATGAGGGCGAGCTGGTGGCGGTGATCGGCAAGCCCGGACGCAACATTCCGGTGGAGCGTGCGCTCGAGCACGTGGCCGGCTACTCGGTGTTCAACGACGGGTCAATCCGCGACTACCAGTTCAAGTCCGCGCAGTGGATGATCGGCAAGAACTTCGACGCGACGGGCGGCTTCGGGCCGGCGTTTGTCTCAGCCGACGAGGTGCCGGCGGGCGGCAAGGGGCTGCGGCTGCAGACGCGGCTGAATGGGGAAGTGCTGCAGAATGCGAAGACCGAAGACATGATCTTCGACGTGGCGACGCAGATCTCGCTGCTGAGCGACGCGTTTGTGCTGCTGCCGGGCGACGTGATCGTTACCGGAACGCCGAGCGGCGTGGGCCTGGCGCGGGACCCCAAGATCTTTATGAAGCCGGGCGATGTGTGCGAGGTCGAAATTGAAGGCATCGGCCTGCTCTCAAACCCTATCGCCCAGCAGGGCTAAGACGTCCAACCAGTCAACAGCTGTTCCGAGGTGTATCCATGACGATGATTCGCAGTTTTACTCCGGCCCCGAAACGCGCGGGAGAGCTGGGCATCCACTCGCTCGACCACATCAGTATGGTGATCCCGGACATGAAGGACGCGGAGCATTTCTACGAGTCGTTCGGGCTGACGCTGAACCCCAAGGGCAACATTCTGAGCCTTGGCTGCGCGGACAATCCGCACACCTGGGTGAAGCTGATCGAGGGGCCGGCCAAGAAGCTGCAATATCTCTCCTTCGGCGCGTATGAAGAGGATATGGCGGGGCTCAAGAACAAGATTGAGTCGGCCGGGGTGCGGCTGCACGATCCGCCGCCGGGCTTCGACTCGGATGGGCTCTGGTTCTGCAATCCGGACGGCTTGCGGATCGAGGTGAAAGTTGCAGAGAAGACCTCGCCGAACCAGAAGATGTCGTTTGAGATGGACTCGTCTCCGGCCGGGGAGCGCGGCGCTCCGTACCGGCGGCTGCGCGGGAAGGTTGTGCCGCGGCGCTTGGCGCACGCGCTGATCTTCACCAGCGACGTGCTCGGGTCGATCGACTTCTATGGGCGCACGCTGGGGCTGCGGCTCTCGGACCGCACCGGCGACGGCATCGCCTTTATGCATGGCATTCACGGCAGCGATCATCATTTGGTGGCGCTGGCGAAGTCCAAGGCGCCGGGCTTCCACCACTGCAGCTGGGATGTGCCGTCGGTGAACGATGTTGGCCTGGGCGCGATGCAGATGGCGGACAAGGGCTTCTCCGCGGGCTGGGGACTGGGCCGGCACGTGCTGGGGTCGAACTACTTCCACTATGTGCGCGATCCGTGGGGCAGCTACTGCGAGTACTCGTCGGACATCGACTATATTCCGGTGGATTGCGACTGGGCTGCCGCCGATCATCCCGCGGAGGACTCGTTCTACCTGTGGGGGCCTGAGCCGCCGAAGGACTTTGCGACCAACTACGAGGCGGGGATCCCACCAGTGATCCCGACCGAGTAATCGATGCCGAAGCTGAGCCGGAAGACCGCGGTGCTGGCGGGCGCTGCGGTCGCGTCGGTGATTTCGCTGGCGGGATGGTGGGTGCGCCGCGATTATCATGCGTGGCGGAGCCTCGGCGCGGGCGGGTTGCCGGGCAACTTCGGAGGCTGGCTCAAGACGACGCGGATGCGGCTGCAGCAATGCAGTCCTCTGGATGTGACCACGCTGCGCAGGCTGCAGCATGGCAGCGGAGATGCAGCTTTGCTGGGCGCGCTGCCGCAGCGGCAGACGCCGCGGCCGCGGGTGGGTCCGCATCCGGTGCCGCATCGCCAGTTGACGCAGCGGGCCGAGCCGCAGTGGGCCGCCGCGCTGCAGGAAGCGTTCGATCGCGCAGTCGAGGAGAACGGCGAGCGGGTGCACTATGCGCTCAGCCACTTCGAGCGGCATACGCGGGCGGTGACGCGGCGCGAGCAGGAGAGGCCTGATCCGCTCGGCGGCGCGTCGCAGGGCGAGATTGGACACATCCACGCGCTGGATGGCTCGATGCACATGATCCTGAGCCCGACTGATGCGATTGCGGCAATTGAAGCGGGCTGGGCGGAGCTGCATGGGCTGGCGGGGAAGATCGGGCTGCCCGCGACCTACGTGATGGTGTATGCGCCGCAGAACCACGAAGACGTGGCAATGGCGGCGCGGCTGCTGGGGGCAGCGATCGAATACATGACACAGCGGCCGGGGTTGAAGGCTTAGCTCTTCTCGTCCAGGAAGCGGCTGGTGATGCCGCCGTAGGCGTCGATGCGGCGATCGCGCAGGAAGGGCCAGTTGCGGCGCGTGTCTTCGAGCAGCTTGGGATCGATCTCGGCGATGAGGATCTCTTCGCGATGATGCGAGGCCTGGGCGATGACGCGGCCGAAGGGGTCGGCGATGAAGGAGCCGCCCCAGAACTCGAGGCCGTGCTGGGGGGTGTGTTCGCCGGGACCCTGCATCAGCACGCTGTTGTGCTGCACGTCGCCGTGCTCGTGGCCAACGCGATTGACGGCGCCGACGAAGACGCCGTTGGCGATGGCGTGGGCGCGCTGCATGGTCTGCCAGGCGGAATACTGGGCTTCGCCGAACTCCGCTTTCTCGGACGGATGCCAGCCGATGGCCGTGGGATAGAAGAGCGTTTCGGCGCCGCGGAGCGCGGTGAGGCGGGCCGCCTCCGGGTACCACTGGTCCCAGCAGACGAGCGCGCCGATGTTGCCGTGGCTGGTAGGCCAGGCGCGGAAGCCGAGGTCGCCGGGAGTGAAGTAGAACTTCTCGTAGTAAAGCGGGTCGTCGGGGATGTGCATCTTGCGATAGAGGCCGGCGAGCGAGCCGTCAGCCTCGAGGATGGCGGCGGTGTTGTGGTAGAGGCCGGGGGCGCGGCGCTCGAAGAGGCTGGCGATGATGACGACTTTTTCCTCTTGTGCGACCTGCCCGAGCAGCTCGGTGGAGGGGCCGGGGATGGACTCGGCGATGTCGAAGAGGGCGTGCTCCTCGCGCTGGCAGAAGTACTGCGCGCGGAAGAGCTCGGGGAGGCAGATGACGTTGGCGCCGGCGCGGGCGGCGTCGCGGACAAGGGCGGCGGCCTTGTGCAGGTTGTCGAGGGTGTCGACGCCGCAGGACATCTGGATGAGGGCAATCTTTTTGTGGGGCATGGTTCTCCTAGGTCGCAATTGCTCTGAACAGGCCGCGCTCGGCTAATTGAAGGAGGGCCTTATCGTGAGTGATGAGGGTAAGGCCCTCGGAGCGCGCGGTGGCCGCGATGATGCGGTCCGCGGGATCGCCGTGGAAGGCTGGCGGGAGGGAAGCGCATTCGGCGGCGATGGATGGGGTGATCGGCGCGATGCGCAGTCCGGGGAGACTGGAGGCCTGAGAGAGCCAGTCGCGAATGGGCCTTTCGAGTTCGAGCTTGCCGCGAGAGTGTTTGAGTGCGATCTCCCACATGGAGATCGGAGAGACGAAGAGCGTTGCGGCGGATGCGGCGTCTTCAATGGAGGCTCGCGCGGCGGGTTTGAGCAAGGGGTCGGCGAAGACGAGCCAGACCCAGGAATGGGTGTCGAGCAGGATGGGGGTCACTCGGTCATCGCTTCCCAGAGGTCGGGCTCGGGACCCACGATGTCGCCTGTGATGCGTCCGGAGCCCTTCATGCAGCCCCAAAGCGAGGCGCGAGGCTCGGTTTGCAGGGGAACAAGCTGGGCCACGGGTTTGCCGCGTTTTGTGATGGTGATGGAGCGGCGCTCACGATGTACCGTGTCCAGAAGTCGCAGCAGATGGGTCTTGGCCTGGGCGGCGGGGACGGAGCCGTCGAGCGACTTCGGCTTCGTTGCGAGGGCGGCTGCGCTCTTCGGGGATGTAGCCAAGTGGTCGTCTCCAGATGACCATTGTACCGTAGCACTGGCCTGGGGCGGTGACAGCGCCTGGCGCTGAGAGGTGGATGCCTCTTGCTTGACTGTGATTTTCTGGTAAGTTGTCAGTGGGAGCATCTCCCGGCGCTTCTCATCCAAGCTAAATCTAAACAGCTGCACCTCAACACCCTGGGGATACCTGTAGCCAATCGCAAAGGAGCATTATGTCGAGCGAACTCCGCAGCTTTCTTGAGCTTTCGTACGAGGAACTGGAAGACCTGAACCTGATGGCCAAGGAGCAGCGCAAGAAGCGCGTGCCCATCGAGGCATTGCAGGATGAGCGGGTGAAGTACCTCACGGATCAGCGCCACATCAAGGCGGTGACGGTGGTGTTTTCGGACCTCGAAGGCCGGCTGCACATGCTGGATTATGACAAGAAATTCCTGGTGAAGAGCTTCGACAACCTGACCTTCGACGGCTCGTCGATTCGCGGCTTTACCGCACAACGCGAAAGCGACCTGCGCCTGGCGATCGACTGGTCGGCCTTCTACTGGACGCCGGCCGATGTCTTCGGGCCGGGCAAGGTGCTGGTCTTCGGCGAGGTGATCGACAAGAACGGCGGGCACTACGCCGGCGACATTCGCGGAGTGCTGAAGAACTTCGCCAACGAGATGTTCGCGACCAATGGCTGGACGCTGAACGCGGCAAACGAGATTGAGGGCTTTCTCTTTGAGGGCATCGACGCCGAGCGCACCTTCCACGAGACGGGCGCGTTCGAATACGTGAACAAGGGCGGCTACTATCACTCGCTGCCGGGCGACCCGCTGCGCGAGTTCATCGACACCACCGCGGAGGTGCAGCGGGCGATGGGCTTCGAGAACGAAAAGGATCACCCCGAAGTTGCGCCCAGCCAGTTCGAGATCAACTACAGCTATGGCGACGTGGTGGCGGCGGCGGATCAGATTCAGCTATACAAGCTGATCTGCCGGCAGGTGGCCACGCAGATGGGCATGACGGCCAGCTTCCTGCCCAAGCCCGTGACGGGCGTGAACGGCAGCGGCATGCACACCAACGTTTCGGTGACCAAGGGCGGCAAGAACCTCTTCTGGGATCCGAACGGGCCTGAGAAGATCTCGAAGATGGCGTGGGCGTTTACGGACCGTATCCTGACCCACGGCAACGATCTTTGCCTGCTGCTGAACGCGAGCGTGAATGCGTACCGGCGGCTGGATCCGCACTTCGAGGCTCCGAACCAGATCAAGGCCTCGGCGACGGACCGCGGGTCGATGGTGAGGATCCCGATCGGCAACGAGAAGTCGGCGCGGGTGGAGGTGCGCTCGGTGGGTCCGGACGCCAACCCCTACATGGTGCTGTATTCCGTGTTCCGCAGCGGGCTGCAGGGCGATCTGTCGAAGCTCAAGAACCTGCGCCAGGCCGAGCGGTATCTGCCGGATAACATCTACACGGCGATCGAGGACTTCAAGGCGGCGGAGTGGACGACGACGCTGCTGGGCGAAGACGTGAAGCAGCGCTATGCGGATCTGAAACAGGCCTCGGCCGATCGCTGTCCGCGGCTGCTGGGAACGATCGTGAAGCCGTGCGAGATCCAGTTTCACCACGATGTGTACAACCAGCTGCTCTGGGGCCAGTTCTAGGCTGGTTCCTGGTTTCGGAGACATACTGCTCCAGCAACAGAAAACCCCTCGGGATGAGGGGTTTTCCGTGTAGCGGAGTTACGGCTGGGTTAGGCCTTGACGAAGCGGCGGCGCACTGCGCCCGCGGTGCCGAGGAGTCCGGTGGCGAGCAGCGCCAGCGAGCTGGGCTCAGGGGTGGTGGCGGTTCCGTAGAAGTCGAGGGCGGTGGGGTTCGCTGCTCCCGGCGTTGTGGCCGCGTTGGTCACGGCAAAGACCAGCGTGTTGGTTCCCTGGATGAGCGTGAAGGGATCGCTCGTGAGGGACGTGAAGCCGCCGGACATTCCGATCTGGACACCGTTGAGGTAGGCCACCGCGGAGTCATCGGCTGCGAACAGCAGCGTGCCGGTCTCACCGGCTGCTCCTGTGAAGGTGGTGGTGTAGTCGGTGGTGCCGGCGGGAAGGAATTCCGTGGTGTTGTCGTAGGTGATGTAGGCGGTGCCAGGGGCAGGGGCGACATAGTTCGCGGCGGAGTAGGGAGCAGAGCCGGTGTAAACAACGGCGGTGCCGGAGGAAGCAGTCTGTGTGTCGGGTGAGATGGGAGCAGGCGCATTGCTGAAGGTAACGGTGCTGATACCACTGCCGAAGGTGATGGTGCTGGCGGAGGCAACGCTGGGAACAGCAAGCAGCGCAAGAGTAGAGATCGAGAAGAAAATACGCATTATGGAGGGGCCCTCTGCGACTTTAGTGTCATCGCGTTCTGAGGATGCGCTGCGCTGGTGACGGTGGTCAATGAAGATCGTGAGAAACCAGCCAAATCTTTGGTAACCAGATTGGGCACATTTTGCTGCTCTGGACGGACTCCGCCCACTGCCTGCGCGAGTATCGGGGCCAGGGAGGCGACGCCAGGAGGCAAGCTCCTCAATCCGGTAAACGGCACGCCTGTGCGGTAAACGCCCACAAAGATTGTCAGTCGTGTTTCGCGGATGATAGGTTTTCTTCATTCAATCTTTTGGAGATTCCTTTCATGCAATCCAGTTACAACGGCATTCCGGTACCCGCAGAAGGCAAGGCAATCGAGTACGCGAACGGCAAGTACACGGTGCCGGATCGGCCTATTATCCCCTTCATCGAGGGGGACGGTACGGGACGCGATATCTGGAAGGCATCGCAGCGCGTCTTCGATGCGGCGGTGGAGAAGGCCTACGGCGGCAAGCGCAAGGTGGAGTGGTACGAGGTGCTGGCGGGCGAGAAGAGCTACCGCCGCACGCAGGATTGGCTGCCTGAGGATACGGTGAAGGCGACGGTCGATTATCGCGTGTCGATCAAGGGACCTCTGACCACGCCGGTGGGCGGCGGCATCCGCAGTCTCAACGTGGCGCTGCGCCAGTTGATGGACCTCTACCAATGCATTCGCCCGGTGAAGTACTACTCCGGCGTGCCCAGCCCGGTGAAGCATCCGGAGAAGCTGGACGTCGTGATCTTCCGCGAGAACACCGAGGACATCTACGCGGGGATCGAGTTCCGCCAGGGGACGCCTGAGGCGAAGAAGTTCATCGACTTTGTGAACAGCGAGATGCTGAAGGGCGGCAAGAAGAAGGTGCGTGAAGATTCGGGTGTGGGCGTGAAGCCGATCTCGATCTTCGGGTCCAAGCGCCTGGTGCGCGCGGCGATCAAGTATGCCCTAGATAACGGCCGCAAGACCGTGACGCTGGTGCACAAGGGCAACATCCAGAAGTTTACCGAGGGCGCGTTCCGCGAGTGGGGCTACGAGGTGGCGACGCAGGAGTTCCGCGACCATACCGTCACCGAGCGCGAGAGCTGGATCCTGGGCAACCTGGAGTCCAACCCGAGCATTACGCCGGAGCAGAACGCCGCGCTGATCGAGCCGGGGATCGAGTTCGCGTCGCCCGAATTTGGCCAGGAGGTGATCGCGGAGGTGAAGCAGGTAATCGCTTCGATCGGCGAGTCGCACGGGCAGGGCAAGTGGAAGCAGAAGATCCTGGTCAACGACCGCATTGCGGACTCGATCTTCCAACAGATCATTCTTCGCCCAGAGGACTATAGCGTGCTGGCCACGACGAACCTCAACGGCGACTACATCTCGGACGCGGCGGCGGCGCAGGTGGGCGGCCTGGGCATCGCGCCGGGCGGCAACATCGGGGATGGCTATGCGGTCTTCGAGGCCACGCACGGCACGGCGCCCAAGTATGCGGACAAGGACGTCATCAACCCCGGCAGCGTGATGCTTTCGGGCGTGATGCTGTTCGATTTCCTGGGCTGGACCGAGGCGGCGCGGCTGATCGAAAGCTCCATGGAGAAGACTATTGCGCAGAAGTTTGTGACGTATGACTTCGAGCGCGGCATGCAGGGCGCGACCAAGGTGAAGACCAGCGAGTTCGCGACGCACATGATTGGGAATATGTAGTTAGTCGGCAGGCTCGTCAGCAAACGCTCCAAGCGACGCCGGCCCTCTGCGGCCGGCGTTTGTGTGCCCCTGGGCGCTTACGAACGCGATACGATAGCGATATGGCGGATTGGCTTGAATCATGAAGACGACGGCAGCGAACGCGAGGCCGTACTTTCCTGAACTGGACGGCGTTCGTGCAGCAGCAGCGCTTATGATTATGACGTTCCATTACGGTTACTGGCCGTTTCATTCTGGTTTGCTCGTCTTCGGCCAGACGGGCGTGGACCTTTTTTTCGTGTTGTCGGGCTTTCTGATTTCGACGATTTTGCTGCAGTCTCCGCATGGGAGCTGGCAAGAGGTTCGAAAGTTCTACATCCCCCGGACCTTGAGGATTTTTCCGCTGTACTACGGATACCTGCTGATCGCCTGCGTGGTGGCAGGGACGGTCTCGTGGTGGTACTGGGTTTACCTGCAGAACATTGCGGCCTCGTTCCAGATAGCACTCCACCTGGCGCCTCTTCGTGGGCCAAATCATTTCTGGTCCCTCGGGGTTGAAGAGCAGTTTTATCTGGTCTGGCCGTTTCTCATTCTCTTTTTGCCGCGGCGCCTGCTGGCCGGGGCCATGTGGGGCACGATTGGTTTCTCGCTTGTCCTTCGCATCGTTCTGGCCCATACCACGGTTGACCTCTTTCCGTTTACGCTGACGCGGCTGGACGCGCTGGCTGCAGGCGGCCTGGTCGCACTTTATTACCAGCAGGGCATGCTGGCGCGGTTTCGCCCGCAGCTGGCGTGGATGATCGTTCTGGCTATCGTGAGCCTGGGTGCGGAAAAGCGGTTTTCGCAAGGAACTGGCCTGGAATGGGTGGAGGTCATCAAGTACACATCGGCCGCCGCACTGTATGCAGGGTGTGTGGGCCTGATCATCAGCACGAGCGGGACGTCGATCCATCGATTGCTGCGGTCGCGCGCAGTCCGCGGGATAGGAAGGGTGAGCTACGGCATGTACGTTTTTCATCCGGCGATCTTTGGGTTTCTTCCTCGGCACCTTGGCCAAACGCCGGCGCTGGCAAAGGCGCTGATCTGTTTCCTGGCGGCGTATGCGGTTTCAGTGGTGAGTTTTTATGGGTTTGAGAAGCGGTTCACAAACATGAAAGATAAACTTGCGCCGGAAAAACCGTTTAGCCGGGCACATGGGGAGATCATGTCGGGGCCAGCCGGCGATGTAGCAATCGCAACTGGTGGGAACGCCAACACTGGAGTCGTATGATGAGGATGAAAAGGAGACTTGATGCGTAAGAAGGTAACGATCGTCGGGGCGGGGAACGTGGGCGCCACTGCTGCACATTGGATTGCCGCGAAGGAGCTTGCGGATGTGGTGTTGCTGGACGTGGCGGACGGCATTCCGCAGGGCAAAGCGCTGGACCTGCTGCAGGCCATGCCGATCGAGAAGCGCGACGTCTCGATCATCGGCACCAACGACTATGCCGACACGGCCGGCTCGGACATCGTGGTGATCACGGCGGGCATCCCGCGCAAGCCGGGCATGAGCCGCGACGATCTACTGAATACCAATTCGAAGATCATGAACGATGTCGTGAGCAAGGTCGTCGCGGAGTCGCCGGAGTCGATTCTGATCATCGTGTCGAACCCGCTGGATGCGATGGCGCAGGCGGCGTTCAAGAAGTCCGGCTTTCCGCGCGAGCGTGTGATCGGCATGGCCGGCGTGCTCGACTCGGCGCGCTTTCGGACGTTCATCGCGGAGGAGCTGAAGGTCTCGGTCGAGAACGTGACGGCGTTCGTGCTGGGCGGCCACGGCGATACGATGGTGCCGCTCTCGCGCTACTCAACGATGGCCGGCATTCCGATTACGGAGCTGATCGAGCCCACCCGGTTGAAGGAGCTCGAGACCCGCACGGCCAATGGCGGCGCGGAGATTGTGAAGCACCTCAAAACCGGGTCGGCCTACTATGCGCCGAGCTCGGCGGCGGTGGAGATGGTCGAGGCAATCCTGAAGGACAAGAAGAAGATCCTGCCATGCGCGGCGTACCTGACGGGCGAGTACGGCATCAACGGACTCTATGTGGGGGTGCCGTGCAAGCTGGGCGCCAAGGGCCTGGAGCAGATCATCGAGATCAAGCTGACTGAAGAGGAACAGGCCGCGCTGAACAAGAGCGCAGACGCGGTGAAGGAGCTCTGCACGGTGATCGGAGTCGCTTAGAGCTGCCGGCACGAGCTGCTGGCGCCAGTTTCTCGCGCGAGCAGCTCATGCCTGGTTCTCAGTGGCCGAACTTGTAACTGACGCCGAACGAGATGATGGGGAAGAAGCGCAGCATCTTCAGGTCGTCGGCGATCTCCGTTTGTTGCAGCAGGATGTTCTGTTCGGTCTGCGGATCGCTTTGGATGGGATCGCAGGAGTTGGTCATGTCACAGGAGCTGCCGGTGAGGCTGAAGGCCACCGTGGGCCGCGTCGTGTAGATGACACCGAACTCGACCGGGAATGTGAGCCTGGCGGTGCGGTGGCGAACTACGTTGCCGAAGCCGGCAGTGAGGCGCGGAGCTGCCCTGGCGCCGAAGTTCAGGTGTGCCGTGCCGCGGATGGGGTCGAGCGGGTCGGATGTATACGGAACGTCATTGAGGTCGACGACCTGGTTGCCCGGAATGTAGATCAGCGCGTTGTAGCTGGTGTGGTTGAAGAGCGTAATGCCGGGGCTGATGTGGAACGCGCTGCCGAAGGGGAACCAGTCGACGGAGAGGTGCGAGTTCTGGAGATGCAGCGTCCCGTCGATGGGGACGGTGTCGGCGACGAAGCCGGTGGTGTAGGAGAAGAAGCCGGAGCCGCCTCGCAGGTTCAGCTTGGAGGTAAGCGGCGTGGCGAGCTCGATGCCGATGCCGCCGCTGCCCAGCGTGAGACCTACAGCCAATGAGCGGAAGGGCCGAGTCTCGCGCAGGCCGGGAGACATGATCTGGTCGGGGTGCGTGCCGTTCGAGCGGGTGGTGAAGCTTTCCGGATCGTCGGGCAGCAAGCCGCTGCCGGCTTCGGAGTCCAGGTAAGGGCCGGAGATAGACGGCCAGTAGGCGTCTGCTGCGCCGGACGCATCCCCTGGTTGAGATGTTGCCTGTGCGGAGGCTGTCGCTGTGATGCAGGTGAGGACGAACAAACGTGCGGGGCCTTTTACGCGAGCGTAGAGAGCGCTCGCGGACGTGATTTGTGCCATAAGCCTCACTTTACAACGTTGCAGGCGTGCGAGGCGGAGCGCGCCGGCAAGGACCTGTTTGGCTTCGGGATTTGACTCAGGATTTAGAGCCAACGCGCTTCGACGCGGCCGCGACGACATTCGATACAATGAAGGCGATGGCAGAAACAGAAGCAGTGCACCCAGGTGGGTCCACCGTGCCCGAGGCGTGGGTCCGGACCGAGTTGGCGCGGGCTCCGGCGAGACCTTATCCGATGGACTACATCGAAGCACTGTTCACCGATTTCAGCGAGATCCATGGCGACCGCGCATTCGGCGACGATGCCGCGATGGCCTGCGGCATGGCGCGCTTTGACGGTGAGCCGGTGATGGTGATCGGCAACCTGAAAGGCCGCACGCTGAAGGAGCGGGTGGCGCGGAAGTTCGGCAGCCCCGAGCCGGAGGGCTATCGCAAGGCGCTACGCGGCATGAAGATCGCGGAGAAGTTCGGGCGGCCGGTCTTTACCTTTCTTGATCTCGCCGGGGCCTACCCGGGCATTGAGGCTGAGGAGCGTGGCCAGGGCGAGGCGATTGCGCGCAACCTGTTCGAGATGTCGCGACTGCGGGTGCCGACGATTGCGACCATTACGGGCGAGGGCGGAAGCGGCGGCGCGCTGGCGCTGGCCGTGGCGGACCGTGTGCTGATGCTCGAGAACGCGATTTACTCGGTAATCTCGCCCGAGGGCTGCGCGTCGATCATGTGGAAGGACGCGGGCAAGAAGCAGCAGGCGGCGGCGGCGCTGCGCTACACGGCTCCGGACGTGAAGGCGATGGGCTGCGTGGACGACGTGGTGCCGGAGCCGGCGGGGGGTACGCAGGCCGACCCCGCGGAGGCGTTTTCGCTGGTGGCTCGATCGCTGACCAGGCATCTCGCGGAGGTGCGCAAGCTGCCCATCGAGGATCTGCTGGAGCAGCGCTACCAGAAGTTCAGAACAATCGCACAGTTCTATACCTCGGCATAGCAAGAGCGCCACGTCGACATAGCTAAAGCGGCATCGCGGTGGAGCAGGGCTTGGAAGCACAGGATCAGGAGTACAACAGGCGGTTGCGAGAGCGTTCGGACGGCATCGGCAGCACTGCGATCTCAAGGGGCATGGAGCTGGCCATGTTTGTGACCGCGACGGCGTGGGCCGCGGCATCGGTCGCCATCGCTTCGCGTGCCGCACAGGGGATCGCGGTGCGTTTTCATCTGGAAGCCGCGACGGCGCTGCTGGAAGGCGCATTTCTTCTCTTCCTGGCCGTGATCGGCTTCCGCATGCTGGATTGGATTGCGACCCGCGGCCGCTATCAAGGTGAGGTGCTGCCGCTGCCCAGGCGTGCGGGCTGGGCGAAGGAGTGGGGCGTGGGCGCCGCGCTGGGCTGGGGGCTGTGCCTGGCGGCTGTGCTGCCGGTGCTGCTCACGGGCAATCTGCACGGGCGCCTGCAGTGGGAGCAGGGAACTGCGCAGGCCATGCTGCTCGGCCTGGGGACGCTGCTGGTGGGCGCGCTGGCCGAAGAGGTCATCTTCCGCGGCTATCCCTTTCGCAGGCTCAGTGGCGCGGTGGGTCCATCATGGGCGACGATCCTGCTCTCGATTTCTTTCGGTCTGCTGCTGGTGGAGGGCCATTCGGCCAGCCATCTGCTGCTGGGCGTCGTCGACGGAACGCTGCTCGGCATCATGCTGACGATTGCCTGGATGCGGACCCATGCCTTGTGGCTGGGCTGGGGGCTGCACTTCGCGTATCGGGCGGTGGCGGCGGTGGTGCTGGGTCTGCCCATCGCCGGGAGAAATGACTTTGCTTCGCTCTCCGACACCTTCGCGAGCGGGCCCAGGTGGCTTTCAGGCGGAGCCTTCGGGCTGGACGCAGCGCTGCTCACCGGGGTCGTCCTGCTGGCCGGGGTAGCGGTGCTCTACCGGGTGACTCGCGAGTACGCGTGGACGTACACGCATGCGCCAATCGTCGCGGGCGGCTACGAGGTCGTGGTCGCTCCGCCGGCAGCTCATGTGGCAATGGAAAAGGCGGCTCTTTCTCCTGCGCCTCCGCCCCCGCTGGTGCAGATCCTGCCGGCGACGCCGCAGACGCGCTCGGCCGTCGTTTTGACGGAGGAGAAGGCCTGGTCCGAAGAAAATTCACGCGATCACTGAAGTTGCTTCGAGAGGCAGCTTCCTGCCGACCACGACTTGCAAAAGCGAAGAAAAGGGAGCAATCTTTCAGCATCTGAGGTGTCGTATGGGGCCAAGATCGTGTAGATCGTGGTTGGTGACTGTGGCGGCAGCGATGCCGGTCGCCACGCTGTTGGGGATCGGCACAGCCGGTGCCCAGGTCTTCACGGTCGGGGAGAAGACAGCGACGGCGAACATTAAGACCGACTTCTCCCCTACGCGGGTGGAGCTTCCGGATGGCAAGATGACGGTGCGGGGCCGGCGCGAGCTGGTGCGGGATCTGGAGGCGGAGCAGGGCTTTGCCAAGCGTGCGCTTCCGCTGGGGGCGATCGTGACGCTGATCGCGAATGGGAACATGTCCCCGAGCAGCGAAGAGTACAAGCTCATGATCTACAAGAAGGGCCAGTCCGCCGCGCCCGGCGACCGGGTGATCGTGACCGCGCTTGAGGTGAAGCCGGACCGGATCCTGATCGACCTGAATGGCGGCCCTTACGTGAAGCATCGCTTCCTGCGCCATGTGCAGGTGGGTGTGGGAAATGTGAACACCATGCCGCAGGATGACGGCGAGTTGGCCACGGGATGCAGGGTGACGCTGCTCTTCGAGGGCGGTGTGCCGGAGGTTTCGGCGCCGGAGGTGAAGGCGCTGCTGGAGCCGGTCGTCGACTTCGGCGTGAAGTCCGGCGCGCAGGCCTATGCCGACACGCTGCCGGCGCCGGTGAAGGACGCGATCAAGTCGCATGAGGTGCTGGTGGGTATGAATCATCGCATGGTGATCGCCGCGCTGGGCCAGCCCGAGACCAAGATTCGCGAGGGCGCGCAGGATGGCAAGTACGAGGAGTGGATCTATGGGCATCAGCCGCAAACCGTCCGCTTTGTTCGCTTTGTGGGGGACCGGGTGAGCCTGGTGAAGGTCGCCGCGCTGGGCAAACCGGTGGAGATCCACGATCATGATGAACTTGGCGGTTTTGCTCCGCCGCTGCCCACGCGGACCATCGCCATGGGAGATGCGCAGCCGGATGAAAACAAGGCAGCCTCGGGTCCGCCGACGCTGAAGCTGCCTGGCGAGACAAATCCGGTCGAGAACGCGGGGCAGAATGGGCAGCAGAATCGCAAGGTGCAGTTCCCGGACGAGAAGACGCCCTCCACCGCGGACCAGCAGCCGGCCGTTGCGCCCGCGTCGAGTCCGAACTCGGGTCCGACCCTGTCGCCGCGCACGCAGCCCCAACAGCCTGCGCAGGTTCCGCCGCAGATGCTGAGAGCCACGCCTGCTGCTCCCTGAGCCCTGCGCGTGAGCCCACGACTTCCATCGTGTAGACTGGAGGTTGGGCTCCTACTTGCAGAAACTGTGTCTGGTCGTTGATTCGGTCACGGGTGATGGCGATGCTTTCACGCCTTCGTACACGCATGCGGGCCAAATCAACTTGTACCAGGGAGAGCAACGATGGCGAAGACTGCCAAGACCGGCGACCGCGCCAAGGTCATAGATACGAGCAGGAGCACGGAGTGTCCGAAGTGCTCGAAGCCGACGCGTATTGTGAAACGCGTCAAGGATCGCGAACGGAACGTGCCCGGCGGGGTGTACATCTCCTGCTCGGCTTGTGAGTTTTTCGAGAAGCTTTAAGCGAAGATCAGGACGGACACAAGAGGGAATCCCTTCGGGTTCCCTTTTGGTTTGCGCTCAGGCTCGGGTGAGCGCGAACGTCTGGATCAGCCAGTCGCTCAGCACGGCGCGCATCTGTTCCAGCTTGGGCGCGGGACTTCCCGGCACACCCTGGAAGAAATGCTCCGCGCCGGGGATCATCACGCGCGACCACGGCTGGACCGCGGTCGAGAGGATCTGGTCCAGCACCTCCTGCGGGCAGAACTGGTCGTGATCGCCGGAGATGAAGAGCTTGGGTTGCGTGCAGGATTTCAGGAAGTTGTAGGTGTAGTCTCGGCCCGCGGCGCGAACCGGCAGGCCGAGCCCGACCAGCGCAGCGACGCGCGGGTCGCCGCAGCCAGCGCGAAACGCGACGTTTGATCCGAAGGAGAAGCCGGCCAGCAGGATGGGCTTGCCGAAGTTCTCGACCAGCCATCCGAGCCCGGCGCGCACGTCCTCCACTTCGCCGCGCCCCTCGTCGTGGACGCCCTCGCTCAGCCCGGTGCCGCGAAAGTTGAAGCGCAGCGTCGGGATGCCGAACGAGGTGAACGACTTCATCACGTGGTAGACGACCTTGGTGTGCATGGTGCCGCCGGAGGGCGGGTGCGGATGCGCGACCAGCGAGGCGAATGGCGGGTCGTCGAGCCCGGTGTTGAGCAGCGCTTCCAGCCGGCCGGCGGGTCCGCGGAGATCGTCGATGGTGCGCAGGTGGGACTGAAAGGCCATAGCAACAGTGTACGGGCGGCGGATGGTAAGTTGAGGCATGGGCATCGACGCGCTTGAGCTGACGCGGCGGCTGGTAGGCATCCGGTCGACGACGTACCACGAACACGATGCGGGTGTCTTTCTGCACGAGCTTCTCGAAGCCGAAGGCTGGAACGTGGAGCGGATGCCGGTCGAGAAGCCGTCGGTAGGCACCCCGGGAGCCGAGGGCGGCGGCGAGCGCTTCAACGTCTATGCGGCAGCGGCCGGCTTGAACGGCGCGGCGGTGATTCCCGATGTCGTGTTCTCGACGCACATGGACACCGTGCCGCCTTATCTGCCGCTGCGCGAAGACGACGAGTTCCTCTACGGCCGCGGCACGTGCGATGCCAAAGGCATCATCGCGGCGCAGGTTGCCGCGGCCACCCGGCTGCGCGCCGAGGGAGTCCGCGCCGGCATGCTCTTCGTCGTCGGCGAGGAGCGGGACTCGGCCGGAGCCAAGGTGGCCAACGCCAATCCGCGCGGCTCGCGCTTCCTGATCAACGGCGAGCCGACCGGCAACCGGCTGGCGCTGGCCAGCAAGGGCTGCCTGCGCGTGGAGATCTTCGCCCACGGCCGCATGGGGCATTCGGCGTACCCGGAGCTGGGCGAGTCGGCCATTGATAAGCTGGTGGGCGCGTTGAGCGACGTCGGCAAGCTGGCGCTGCCGGTGGTTGAGGGCATCGGCGAGACCACGCTGAATGTGGGCATGATCTCGGGCGGGCGCGCGCCGAACGTAATCGCCGACGCGGCTGAGGCGCACCTGCTGGTGCGGCTGGTGGGGCCGAGCGATGAGATCAAGGCGGCAATCCTGGACGCGGTGGCCGGTCGCGCGCAGGTGGAGTTTTCTCTCGAGCTGCCCTTCGTCCAGATGCGCCGGGTAGGCTCGCTGCCTACCATGGTTGCCAAGTTTACGACCGACATTCCCAGCCTCACGGCCTGGGGCGAGCCCTTTTTGCTTGGCCCGGGCTCCATCCACGTGGCCCATACGCCCGACGAAAAGATCGCGAAGAAGGAGCTGCTGGAGGCTGTGGAGCTGTACGTGGAGCTGGCGCACCAGCTCCTGGCCCAGGCCTGAGCCGCCGCGGATCAGGCGTATTTGCGCAGCACCCCAAGCACCTTGCCCTGGATGCTGACGTTTGCGGCGGGCGCGTAGATGGGCGCCATCTCCGCGTTCGAGGGCTGCAGACGAATCATGCCGCCCTCGCGGTAGAAGCGTTTGAGCGTAGCGTCGGCTCCATCGATCAGCGCCACCACGATCTCGCCTTCGCGCGCCGTGCGCGTGCGTTCGACAAGCACGTAATCGCCCGAAACGATGTGTTCGTCGCGCATGGAGTCGCCGCGAACCTCCAGCGCGAAGACCTCGCGATTGCCGATGATGTCGCCCAGCGAGATGGACTCCGCGGTCTCGATCGCCTCCACCGGCTGCCCGGCGGCGATGCGTCCCAGCAGCGGCAGGCGATCAAACCCTTTCTTCGACGAGCGCGCCGGCAGCACATCAATGGAGCGGCTGCGGTTGTGCGCACGCTGCAGCAGACCCTTGTTCTGGAGATTCGTGACGTGCTTATGCACGGTGGCAAGCGAATTGAGCCCAAGCCCCGAGGCAATCTCCTCGTACGAGGGTGAGTAGCCGTTCTTCTGGGTGAAGCCGGAGAGGAAGTCGATTACTTCTTTTTGCCGCCGCGTGATCGCCATGGGGGAATTGTAGCGAATAAAAAGCGAATTGCAAGTGCAAAAGTGTATTCACCTCATCGCCTGCTTCCCAAATCAGCCGTAAAGGCGCCGCACTCGGAGCCGCTACACTGGGTGCGACAATCTCGCCCGGAGCTTCTACCGAATGCCTGCAGAAACACCATCCTACCGCGCGCGCACGGAGGCGTCCTCGCGCATCTACGCGGCCATAGCCGGCACGTCTCTCGTCGTCCTGTGCGTCTTCGTCGCCGCCATGTGGAGGCTGGCGCGAGCCGGGCACATTGAGACGCTGAAGATCGTCGCGGGCGCACTGGTTACGCTGTTCAGCACGGTCGTGGGCGCCGGGGTGGCCTTCGCTTTCGCCCGCCTGCAGATCAGGGAGCAGACCCGGCTCAACCGCGAGAGCCTCCTGGAACAAAGGGAGTTGCAGATCGCGCTCGTTAAACAGGAACTGGCCTTCGACATGCACCGCGAGTTCAACGGAGAGAGCTTGCTGCGAGCCAGAACCGAGGCCACCAAGCTGCTCGAGAACAACCCCGGGCTCAGTTATCATGATCTGGATCTGAAGCTCAAGGAGGCCGAGGCGCGCCCGCTTTTCCTAGTCTCGGGATTCTACGATCGGCTGGCGCTGGCCTTGCAGCACGACCGCATCGACACGGCGCTGGTCCCGGAACTCTTCGGCCCGTACTTCATCTGGTGGTGGCTGGACGCGCTCCGCGACCGCCTGGTGGCCGCCGATCCTGAGTGGCCGGAGTCGGTCCGGCTGACGTGGCTCTATGCGTGGCTCCGAGATCACAGCACGGCGCAGGAGCTGGCCCTATGGTCGTCCAAGGCCAGCGAGGTAACCTGGCGTCCGTCAACATTGGAAGGGGCCCTGGAAGCGACCCCGCCACAGCCGCCTGCTGTTCAGGGCTGAGTGGGCTGGGTGCGGAAGATCTCGAGCAGCAGCAGGCACGCGCCGATGACGATGCAGGAATCGGCCAGGTTGAAGTCCGGCCAGTGGTAGTGCACGATCTTGACCTCGAGAAAATCCACCACGTAGGAAAAGCGGATGCGGTCGTACAGATTGCCGATGGCGCCGCCCAGGATGAGCCCGAGCGCAATGCCGGTCCACGAGAAGACGCGGCCCATCCGCCAGATCATGCCCATCACCACGAACACCGCTGCCACCGAGAACCAGATCAGCACGTTGCGCACCAGCGCCGGTGAGAGCGATTCGGCGAACAAGGAGAACGCCGCGCCGGTGTTGAACACGTGCGAGATACGAAAGACGCCCGGGATCACGGTGATGAAGGCGCCGCGCGGCACATGCCTGTCGATCCACAGCTTGCTGAGGCGGTCGAGCAGAATCACCACGCCGGCGAGCACGATGAGCCAGGGACGAAAGTCGCGCCGTACCACCACTGCGGGCATCAGGCAGCCGCTCCCGATGCGCCATAGGGCGGGAAGCCGATGGCTTCGAGCGCATCCGCGCAGCGCAGGCAGACGCTGGGGAAGCGCGCATCCGCGCCCACCTCGTCCACCAGGCGCCAGCAGCGTTCGCACTTGGGCGCGGCGGACCTGCGTACGCTGATCGTTGCCGGCGCATCCTCACCATCGCCCGGTACGAGCCGTACCGCTGAGACGTTGAACAACTCCGCCAGCGCCGGCTCGTACCTGCTCAGCAGCGCAGTCTCATGCGCGTTGGTCAGCTTCAGCTCAACCTCCGCCTCGAGAGATTTGCCGATTACCTTGTCGGCGCGCAGCACCTCGAGGCTGGCCAGCACCTGCTCGCGCAGGGCAAGCAGCTCCTCCCACTCGGCTTCGATGGCTGATTCATCACCCGGCACGATGTCCGCCAGGTCGGGGAAGAGCGCCACGTGAACACTGCCCTCGCGGTCCGCGACCTTAGGCAGCAGCGCCCACACCTCCTCCGCCGTGAAGCTGAGGATAGGCGCGATCAACCGGGTCAGCGCCTCCGCGATGCGCCACAGCGCGGTCTGGGCGGAGCGCCGCGCCGGATGATTGGGCGCAAAGGTGTAGAGCCGGTCCTTGAGCACATCCAGGTAGAGCGCGCTCAGGTCGGTGTTCACGAACTCATTCAGCGCGTGGTAGGCGCGGTGGAACTCGAAGCTGTCGTACGCGGTGCGAATCTTAGCATCGAGCTCCGCCGTACGCGCCAGGATGTACTGGTCCAGCGGCTCCATCTGCGCGAAGCCGACGGCGTTCTCCTGCGGCGCGAAATCATGGATGTTGCCCAGCAGGAAGCGCAAGGTGTTGCGCAGCTTGCGGTAGTTGTCGCCCACGCGCTGCATCAGGTTTTCGCTGGCCGCGACATCTTCGCGGAAATCGACCGAGGCGACCCACAGCCGGATGATCTCGGCCCCCAGCCGGTCCGCTACATCCACCGGGTCGACGCCGTTGCCCAGCGACTTCGAGAAGGCGCGACCCTGTTCATCGAGCGTCCAGCCGGAGGTTGCGACCACGCGGTACGGCGCCACTCCGCGCAGCGCCACCGAGGTCAGCAGCGAGGAGTGGAACCAGCCCCGATGCTGGTCGCCGCCCTCGGTATAGAGGTCGGCCGGAAAGGTCTGGTCCGGCTCCGCTTCGAGCACCGCGTGCCAGCTCGCGCCGGACTCAAACCAGACATCCAGGATGTCCATCTCCTTGCGAAACTCGGCCGTATCGGCGTTGCCGCAGGCAGCACACTTTGTCCCGTGCGGCAGCAGCTCCGCCGCCGTCTTCACATACCAGGCGTCGGCCGATTCCTTGCGGAACAGCTCGACGATCCGGTCGTTGACGTCGGGGGATTTCAGCGGCTCGTGGCAGCGGTTGCACAGGAATACCGCGATGGGCACGCCCCAGATCCTCTGCCGCGAGATGCACCAGTCCGGTCGCGTGGCGATCATGTTGGAGATGCGCTCCTCGCCCCACGCCGGATCCCAGTCGACGCGTCTGATCTCTTCGAGCGCCCGCTCGCGAAACGTCGCCTGGTTCTCCGGCGTGTTCGCAAGCGAGGCTTCCTCCGGCCCGGTGGCCAGCAGTTCGATATCGTAGGGCATCGCGTCCATGCCGGTGGTGAAGTCGTTGAACATGGGCGCGGGCTGCATGGAGGCCGCGATCAGCTGCTCCGCCTTGGCCTGTCGCGCCTGGTCGGCCTCGGCGGTCGGCATCGGGGTCTCCATGCCGATGAACCACTGCTCGGTCGCGCGCACGATGACCGGGTTGTGGCAGCGCCAGCAGTGCGGGTAGCTGTGCTCGAAGAATTCCGCCGCCAGCAGCGCGCCGCGCTGGCGCAGCAACTCCGTGATGGGCGCGTTCGATTCGAAGACCGTCAGGTCCACGAACGGCTGCTCGCCCACGTTGCGCTGGCGGCCGGCGTTATCCACATACTGCAGCTCCGGCAGCCCGTAGCGCTTGCCGGTGTAGAAGTCGTCCACACCGTGCGCTGGCGAGGTGTGGACCGCGCCCGTGCCCTGATCCGCAGTGACGTAGGCCGCGGTCACTCCCAGCACCGAGCGGTCGAGGAACGGATGCTGAAAGGTGGTGTGCTCCATGCGCGCGCCGCTAAATCTCGCCAGCGGCTCGGCTGCCGTCGTCAGGCCCGCGCTCTTTTCAACCGCCTCCCGCAGCCCCGCGGCGACGATGTACACCGCGTCGCCAGCATCCAGCGCCACGTACTCCATCTCCGGATTGAAGGCGACGGCCTGCGATGCCGGGATGGTCCATGGCGTGGTCGTCCAGATGATCGTGTACACACTGCGCCCGGCCAGCGCGGCACCTGCGAGCGCCGGATCGATGGCCGCGGGATCGCTGGTCAGCCGATAGCGGACGTACACGCTCGGCGAGGTGTGCTGCTCGTACTCCACCTCCGCCTCGGCCAGCGCGGTCTGGTCGTGGATGCACCAGAAGACCGGCTTCAGCCCCTTGTACACGAAGCCTGCCTCAAAGAAGGCGTAGAACGTCTCGAGGATGGCCGCCTCGTAGCCGAAGTTCATCGTCTTATAGGGGTCGTTCCAGCGCCCGAAGATGCCGAGCCGTTGAAACTGCGAGCTTTGCAGCTCCACGAACTTTTCCGCGTACTCCCGGCAGGCGCGGCGCACGCTTACGGCGGGCATGTCCAGCTTCTTCCGCCCCAGCTTCTCGTCCACCTTGATCTCGATGGGCAGCCCGTGGCAGTCCCACCCGGGGATGTAGGGCGCGTCGAAACCGGCCATCGTCTTGGTTTTGACGACGAAATCCTTGATGCACTTGTTTAGCGCGTGACCCAGGTGGATCGCGCCGTTGGCGTAGGGCGGGCCATCATGCAGGATGTACTTCGGCGACCCCGCCCGGGCCTCGCGGATTTGCCCGTAGAGGTCGTTCTCCACCCACGCCTTCAGCCGCGCCGGCTCGTTCTGCGGCAGGTTGGCCTTCATGGGGAAAGCCGTCTCGGGCAGGTTCAGCGTGGCTTTCAGCGGCTTCGCTGCGGCCTGAGCCTCTGCACCTTTACCCTGCGAAACACTGCCAGTCGTCGCTGCAGCGGACATACGTGTGGGCGCCTCGGCCATTCATCTCCCCAAACTCACCAGAACAGCATCAAACTCCATTGTACGGTCTGACACACATCAATTTGCTTCCCCCGGGAATCCACCGCGGAACCTTAGCGACCCCGGGGGGTACTCCTGCGTCAAACCAGATGAAGGCACGCTGGCGTATAAGTTTGTAGAATGTTGCTTTGGGCTGCGGAACGCGATTGCGCATCGTTTCATCGGCAAACCGGCGGTTAGACCGGCAACAAGCGTAAGAACCTAGAGAAAGACGACGGGCGAGCGCAGGGAAGCCCTCGCGGCCGCCGAGGCGATCAAGTTTATGGCGAACAACGTTCTTTTGCCCCCTGAGGAGGGCGTGGCCGGCGCAAACATCGCGCTGCACTCGGTGGACTCCGTGAAGCTCAGCGGCGACCTGGGTGAGGCCGACCAGGGAGTCTTTGCCTCTCTCCTCGAAAGTTTCCGTGAGGTCTTCTTCCCGGCCAAGCTGCCGCCGCTCGAGCTTACCTCGCAGCCCATCCCGGTCGTCGACCGCATGGCGGTAAAGCGCGATCCCGTCTCCACCATCGTCTCGACTGCAATCAACCTCGCTCTGGTGGCGTTCATGCTCTGGTTCGCAGCCAAGAAGACCGGCATCATTCAGTCCAAGCCCGCGACCGTCGTGCTGCTGGAGCCGCCCCCTCCCCCGCCCAAAGCACCCCCCAAGGCCGCGATGATGGGCGGAGGCGGCGGCCAGAAGGGACCGACGCCGGTCACCAAGGGAAATCCACCCAAGTTCGCGCCTGACCCCATCAACCCGCCCAAGGCTCCGCCGCTGGAAGAGCCCAAGATCAAGATTCCTCCCGCTGTCGACGTCGATCCTTCGATCAAGATGGCCAAGAGCGATATACCGCAGCTGGGTATGCCCAACTCGCCGCTGGTCGGCATGAGCATGGGCAATGGCAAGGGCGGCGGTCTTGGCTCGGGCAGTGGCAATGGTATCGGGCCGGGCAGTGGCGGCAACATGGGCGGCGGTCTGCGCAGGATCGGCGGCGGCGTCTCGGCTCCGGTCGTCCTCTTCGCGCCTGAGCCCGAGTTCTCTGAGGAGGCCCGCAAAGCCAAGGTCGCCGGCAACGTCCTCGTTTACCTGCAGGTGGATACCAACGGCCGTCCCACCCACGTGCGTGTGCTGCGCGGCATCGGCCTCGGGCTCGACGAGAAGGCCATGGAGGCGGTTCGTCAGTACAAGTTCAAGCCGGCCATGGAGAACGGCCATCCAGTCGCCGTCGAGATGAACGTCGAGGTCAACTTCCAGATCTTCTAGATGGTGCAAAGAAAGAAGGCGGACAGGCCTCTCGGCCCGTCCGCCTTTCTCTTTGCCGACTACGCGGGCTGTGTCTGCCCATAGCCGTTGTGCCCCTGCAGGTGGAAGCGGTCCACCTGCTTCTCCAGCCGCACCGCCGTGCCGCGCAGGCTCTCGATGCCTGCCGCGGTGGTCGCCATCTCAGTCAGGTTCTCGTGCGAGAGCGAGTGGATCGAATCCAGCGACTCGCTCGACCGGTCCGCCGCCGTCGCCTGCTGCGAAGCCGCAATCGCGATCTGCGTGATCATGCGGTCGACCCGCTCCGCCATGCCGATGATGCGCTCCAGCGCCTCGCCCGCCTGGGTCGTCGTCACCACGCCCTGCTCCACCGTGCCCGTACCCGCGGACATGCTCGCGATCGCCTTCCGCGTGCGGTCCTGGATCTCCTGGATCATGTTGCCAATCTCGCCGGTCGCCTGCGCGGTCGACTCAGCCAGCCGCCGGACCTCGCCCGCGACCACCGCAAAGCCGCGCCCCTGCTCGCCGGCCCGAGCCGCTTCAATGGCCGCGTTCAACGCCAGCAGGTTCGTCTTGCGCGCAATCTCGTCGATCACCGTCACGATCTGCGAAATGCGCCGCGAATCCTCGCCCAGCAGACCAACCGTCGCGCTGGTCTCCGTCACCGCCAGCGCAATGGAGTGCATTGAACCCAGCATCTCCTTCACGATCGCCCCGCCGTCCCGCGCGGTCTGCGCCGCCGCCCGCGCGGTCTCCGCCGCCGAGTGCGTATGCCGCGAGACCTCCGCGATCGAAGACGACATCTCCTGCATGGACGTCGCCGCCTGCTGCGTCTGCTGCGACTGCTGATCGATCCGCCGATGAATCTGGTCCGACGCCGAGCGCATGGATGCCGCCGAGCCCGTCAACGCGCCGGCCGTGTCCGCCACCGTCCCGATGATGCCTCCCAGCGACTTCTGCATGCGGTTCATCGCCTCGGCGAGCTTGCCGATCTGGTCGTCGGTGCCCATGTTCAGCTCCTCGCCCATCAGGTCGCCCTCGGCGATGGAGTTGGCCCGATCCGCGACCACCCTGATCATCGTGAGAATATGCCGCACCACCATGAACGATGCCAGGCCCGCCGCCAGCGCGCTGCCGATCGCCCCGAGCCAGACGATCATCATGCTCACTCCGTTGGACTGAGTCATTCTCTGCACCTGCTGCTGCCTCTGATCCAGCTGCGCGTCTGTGGCGTGCGAAATCGCCTGCGCGTTCTCCTGGTAAGCCGGCAGGATCCCGTGTTCGAACAACGCCGCCGCCTGTTCCGCAGCGTTGGGATTCCCGCTCGCGGCCAGGAGTTCGGCCTGTTCCTCAAGCGATTTCAAATGCGAGAAGCCTTCGCTGAGCTGGCGCAGCGTCTGCGCGTCGGTAAAGCCGGCGAACTTCCCGTTCTCCATCTCCGCCTGGGTCAGCGTCTCCTCGGCCAGCCGCATCTGCAGCGCGCGTTCCTCCCGAAAGCGAGAGTTCTGCGCGCCTTTCCCGAGCAGAAGATAACACCCGGCCGCACGCACGCTCATGTTCATGTGGGCGCCTGCATCTTCAATCATCCTGATCAGCGGCACGCGGGCCATGTTATCCGCTGAAAGCCGTTCCGCCTGCTGTATGCGAACCTGCGCCGTGAACCCGCTGATCAGCATCGTGACGATCAGACCGCCCGTGCTCAACGCCATTCTTGTCTGCAATCTCATCCGCATCCCCTGCGCCGTCGGCGACTCTGTCTTCGAACTTATCGGCACAGCCGCAGTCCGGCATGAGCGCGGACTCCGCGCCCGCCGTTCCGGGGGAAAGCTGCTGAGTTTTCGATTGGGGGTGACGCTCTAGACTGCGGCCAGCACCGGCGCGCCGACTTCGTCGAACGTGAGGTTCTCCGCGCCGCTGCCCGTACGTTGCTTCCAGGCCAGGAACAGCTTGCCGTAGCTCTCCGTCAGGCAGCTCGCCGGGTCCACCCCCAGCGCCTCGAGCGTCCGGTCGATCCACTCCGTCGGCCCTTCCAACTCGGCGAAGTTGCCGATCGGGGTCTCATCCAGCACCAGGTGCGCGCCGGGCCCGTCCGGATGCGAATACTCGCTGCGATACTTCTCATAGCGAAAGGCCGGCGAAAACCCCAGCCGCGTCAGGATCTCGGCCAGCGCCGCGCCGTCTGAAAGCTCGCACTCGGTCTCCATGCGCACCTTGTACCGGCTGCCTTTCTCCTCGTGGTCGGGGTGCCGCTTGTGCGTCAGGATGTGCCGCCCGCCGTACTCCCGCACCCGCAGCAACTCGCCCCGCGCTCTCAGGTCGCGCTGCGGAGTATCGTGCAGGGTATTCTGCTCAAACGTCCGCGGGGTGTCCAGCCGGAAACCCAGCTCGTTCAACCTGCGCTCGAAATCGGGAAGGGAATCGACAGGGAACTTCAGCTCGACTTCGGCGCTCTGCATGCCATGGAGTATACGGCGCTCGAAGCCCCGCGCGCTCCCCGCAAATTCCGCCCAACCGGACCTCTGTGGAATTACGGCCCAAAACCCAGCCCGCGCCTCGTCCGGCGCCGAGGACAAGATAGCTTCGCGCGCTCCATCAGCTTCCGGGAAGACGTTCCCGAAAAGAGACGAGCCGGAGCCTAGGTTAGCTGGTCGGGACTTCGCCTCATGACTAGTCGCCGGGTGGGGGTAGGTTGGCGAGCGTGGAGGAAAGCAGCAGGATGCCAAGCATGGCGAACGCTTCGGCTCGCAACGTGAGGACGGTGCGGCGGCGATGCATGGGCAGCCAGCCCGGGCTGCGGGCCAGGTACAGGCGGTTTAGGCCACCCAGCAGCATGGCGGCGGCGACCGCAACCAGCTTGAGCGAAAGCGTGACGCCCCACGCGGTGTGCAGCAATGCGGTGTAGTCGCCGTCCAGACCCGTGTAGCCGCGGTAGAGGCCGGACAGCAGCACAAGGGCAAGGGCGACGGCAGACGCGCGGGAGAGCAGGCCCAGGAACTGCTCGAGCGTTGCTGGGGCCGCAGGGGCGAGCTTCGGCACGACGACCAGGCCGGCGACAAGGACGCCGCCGCTCCACACCGACATGGCGGTCAGGTGGAGGCACTGCATGGCGTGCGAGAACGAGACGATGTGCTCGGTGGCGGCGTGGCCGACGCCTGCGCGGAAGACGAGGCACGCAAGCAGGGCGGCTGCCTGGGCGCGATCGCTGCCGAAGCAGGCGAGCACAAAGAGCAGCAGGGAAGCGGTGAAGGCGAGCGCGAGGACCACGCCGGCGTGGGTCTCGGCGATCGCCGGCATGGAACGGCAGAGCGCGCCTAGCGATGACTCACCCGTGAACGTGGCGGCGAGCAGGAAGAGTTGCAGCAAGCCCGCGGCCGGAAGCAGGGCGGCGGGCGGCAGGATCGAGAGCGGCAGGATCGGGGGAAGAGAAACGCCGGCACCACGCAGCCAGAAGCGTGCGAGCAGCAGGCCGCAGAGCGTGGCGAGACAAACATCGATCGCCGCCGAGGCGAAGATGTGGAGAGCAAGCGATGCCGGTGAGGCAAACGGAACCACGTTGGCTTCCGGCTACTTGACGGTGAAGGCGTAGGTACCGTCGAGGTGATGGCCGTCCACGGCTGCGGTGACCCAGTGGATGTAGTACATGCCGGGCGCGAGGCTCGGGACGTGCAGCGAGAGATGAGCGTGATCGGCCGGGTCGGCGACGGTGGGCGAGGTAGCCACCGCCTTGTGGTTCACGTCGAGCAGCTCAAGGGAGCTGAACTTCGGGTCTACGGCTTCGGTGAATACGATGGAGACTTCTTTGGGAGCGCTGACGGTCGAGTCGGGCGCCGGGTTCGCCACCTTGGGCCGGGCATGGGCAAAGGCGGAGGTCGAAAGCGCGGCCACCATGAGAACGGTCGCGAGGCGGTGGCGCGTGGTCTGCTTGAGGATCATGGCGTGCGGCTCCTTGGCTGGATAACGGTGAGGTTAGATGACGGTGATGGTGAACTCCGCGACGCAAAGCTGAGCGCCGCCGCGGAACTGCAGCCACATTCTGTACGTGCCGGGCTCGCGCAGCGCCAGGTGAAGCTGCAGGGAAGAGGGGGATGGGCCGTTCTCGGGCAGAGGCGGCGGGTCGGCCATGGCCATGCCTCCGCTCATCGTCATGTCCATCATCTGGCCTGCGGCGGTGGGATGCACGTGCACGTAGGTGAGGTCGCGCGCGTTCAGGAAGACCGAGTGCGCGGGCACGCCGAGGTACGGGTGCAGGTCGGTCGCGGGCTTGCCGTTCTTGAGGATCGCGACGTCGAGCGTGGACATCATGCCGGCGCGCAGGCGCACAGTTGAAAGGTCGACTTCATACGGGCCGGCCTGCACGCCGAGCCCGGTCGGCGAGAGGTTACGGTCGGGCGGGCTGGGCTGCCCGACGTTGAACTCGAAACGGAAGACCTGGTGGTTCATCTGGTTGGGCAGGCCGTCAGTGTAAGCAAGGTATGTGCCGGGTGCGGGAAAGGTCTGGGTAAGCAGCAGGTGGCCATCGGGACGCAGCGTGGGGTGCTCGTGCAGGAAGACCTTGAAGTCGTCGCGCACAAAGATCATGTGCAGTTTCTTGGTCATCTCCACCTGGTAGGACTGAATGGCCGCGGGCTTGCCGGGCAGGTTCATCCACAGGTCGAGCCTTTCGGTAAGCGGCTTGCCGGCTACGGGGGCCACCTTGAGATGTGCTTCCGTCAGCGGCTGCTGGCCCTGCAGGGCGAACTGCCCCTGGAGGATCTGACTTTGCGGCAGGGTCGCGGGCACCGCAGCCTTGCCGGCGTGCAGCGGAGCTATCGCGAGCAGGGCGGCAAGCAGGATAGCTGGGAGGTTGCGGACGGGATTCAACAGGGCCTCCTATAAGGGTGTCTGTTTTGTTTCCGGGATGCTTCAAGGCGGTTGCGGGTGTTTGTCGATGGCTCGGTCTGGTGAGGATAAGGGCGGCAGATTGGATTGGAGCTCTCCATACAGGAAATGTATAGGCCGCATAGAGAGAAGTAGCAGACGGTTGCAGGTCCGGGAGGCCGTGCTAGGCTTGGGCCATCAACAGCAAAGTCTCCTCCGCGCGGTTCAACGGGCGGACGGCCTCGGTGTCTTCTCCGCCCTGCCGTTCTTCTGGGTCCGCGTCTTCGGTGCATCTGCGTCTTCAAAGCCTGCGCGCCTGGGCCGCACCGCACCTTCACACGATGGCGAAAGGATCAGCATGCGATTCCGGCAACTCCGTAAGTTCCGTCAGATCCGTTGGACAAACCGTTTGATGGCTCTGGCCCTTGTGGCCGCGGCCGGTGGAGACATGACCGGCTGCAAGAGCAACAAACCCGCCGTGCAGAAGACGAATACGGTCAAGGACGCGTTGAATGTGCGGCCAAACGGTGCCGGGCCCGCGCCGCACGTGACCGGCGCACCGCCGGAGCTGCAAAAGACGTTTGACTACATCGATGCGCACATCGACGAACACGTCAACAATCTGCAGAAGTGGATTCAGCAGCCGAGCATTTCGAACAGCGGCGAAGGCATTCCGGAATCGGCCGAGATGGTCAAGGGCTTCTTCGACAAGATGGGCTGCCAGACCACGCGTGTCTACGACGTGGGCATCACGGAGTATGGCTCGCCGGGCAACCCGGTGGTCTACGCCAAGTGCGACGAGGGCGCTCCCAAGACGGTCGCGATCTGGTGGCAGTACGACACGATGCCGGTGACCCAGCCGGATGCGTGGGTGACGCCGCCGTTTGAAGCCAAGGTGATCCCGGGCGCGCAGGCGGGCCTGCCGGATATCCCGCGCGTGCTGGTCGGCCGCGGCGCGACCAACTCGAAAGGTCCCGAGATGTCGCAGCTCAACGCGCTGATGGCGTACAAGGCTGTGAACGGTAAGCTGCCGGTGAACGTGATCTTTATCGCCGAGGGCGACGAAGAGCGCATGGACATTGGTCTGCGCAAGTTCATCAAGGACCACTCGGACCTGCTTGCGGAAGCCGATGCACTCTACGCGGGCGGTCCGTCTGAAGGCTGCGTGTACGTGGAGTTGCAGACGAGCGGCAAGGCCTGGGGCCGTGGCCCGACGGACTCTGACGTACACGGCGTGATGAAGCGCACGGCTGACTCGCCCGCCTGGCGTCACATCCAGATGCTCGCCTCGCTGACGTCGAAAGATGGCAATACGCCGATGATCAAGGGTTGGGACGACGGCCGTGAGTACCCCACGCCCGAACAGGTGAAGCAGTTGCAGGATCGCGCCGCCAAGGTCGATCTCGCCAAGATGGCGCAGAACCAGGGCGTAGCGCGCTACATCGGCGACACCGCGTTCGACGTGCTGAAGGCGGGCCGCTACGGCGTGAGCTTCAACCTCGATGGTATCTGGGGCGGCAACATGTATGCGGGCGGCGCAGGCGCCATTCTGCCCAACCGTATCACCTCCAAGCACGGCTTCCGCTATGTGCCGAAGATGGATGGAATGCATATCGTCCAGTCGCTGCGCAAGCAGCTTGACGCGAATGGCTACCCGGACGTGAAGATGACGCTGATCGGCGATGTGCCGTGGTCGCGCGGGTCCTCGCCTGACACGGATATCTCGCACGCGCATCGCAAGGCGGCCGAAATGCTTGGCCTGGCGAACGCCGGCGACAACCCGTTTTTCGCGGCGTCGGCAGATCACTACGACATTCACGGGATAGAGAAGCCGCTGGGCGTCAACCAGTCCGACCCGACCGGCGGGTACTGGCCGAGCTACCTGTTCTCTGACGGGGAAGTTGGTCAGAAGGTGGGCACGGTTTCGCTGCCCATGGGCATGGGCGCGCGGGGCGGAACCGGCGGGCGCGCACACGCGGCCAACGAGTACTATGCAGTGGAAGGCGCAACCTGGGACAAGGGCATGGCCGGCGCGGAGAAGATCGTTGCCGCGGCGATCTGGGAGTACGCGCAGATCACCACCGTCGCACCGCGTCCCAAGACACACGCACAGTAAGCAGCAGTCGCCCGGACCCGAGTCAAAACACGGGCTCCGGGCGTCTCTGTCTCTGATCGGCGAATGGCAGAACGGCCGCCCGTTTGCCGGCGAGCTCACCTAGCCAGAGGGGAAGAATCAATGGGAATGGTCATCTCGGTTCGAGAACTGACGAAGACGTACCAGCTGGGCGAGCATTCGGTGAAAGCGCTGCGAGCCATTTCGCTCGACGTGGAGCGCGGGGAATTCGTGTCGGTGATCGGGCCTTCGGGCTCGGGCAAGTCGACGCTGATGCACATTCTCGGTTGCCTGGACCAGCCGACCAGCGGCCAGTATCTGCTGGATGGCAAGGACGTTTCGCACCTTTCAGACGATGAGATCTCGCTGGTGCGCAACGAGAAAATCGGCTTCGTCTTCCAGGGCTTCAATCTGCTCAGCCGCACGTCTGCGCTTGAGAACGTAGAGCTTCCGCTGCTTTACGGCAAGAGCGATCTCTCTGCGGCGGAACGCAGGAAACGAGCCATGGCCGCGCTTTCGGCGGTCGGCCTGGAGAGCCGGTGGGCGCACCACACGAACCAGCTGTCGGGCGGGCAACAGCAGCGCGTGGCCATCGCGCGAGCGCTGCTCAACAATCCGGCGATCCTGCTCGCGGATGAGCCAACTGGAAACCTCGACACCAGAACCAGCCTCGAGGTAATGGACATTTTCCAGAAGCTGCAGCGCGATCGCGGCATCACCATCGTGCTCATCACGCACGAGCACGACGTGGCCGAATATGGCACGCGTATCGTTACCTTTCGCGACGGGCAAATTGTTGCCGACCAGCCCAACCAGCAGAAGCGCCACACCGAAGCCGATTTTGAGCTGCCGGTCAGCTTTGCGGAGGCGACGTGATGAGCCGCCTCAAGAAGACCTGGACCATCGCGACCAACGCGCTGCGGCGCAACAAGCTGCAGTCCGCGCTTACCATGCTGGGCATGGCCATCGGCGTCGCCACCGTGCTTGCCATGATCTCGCTCGGCACCGGCGCGCAGGGTGCGATCACGGACCAGGTACGCGCGGCCGGCATGAATATGCTGATCGTCACGGCCGGAAATTTCCAGGCGCAACGTGACGCTCCGCCGCCAGACGCGATCGAGATGGGCCGCATGGACGTAGTGCCCTACTTCTATGCGCGCCCGGCGAAGGCCCAACTTGTAACCGTACTGTTCCACCCCGAAGACGACCCCTTCGCCGTGCACGATCATCCCACCGCCCGCCAGCGGCTGGGCGACTCTGAAGCCGGCCTTGGCTCGGCCGCGACCCTTACCATTGCCGACGCCAACGAGATCCGCAAGATGAAGGGCGTGCAGTACGTGTCCGAGGGCATCCACGAAAACGTGCATGCAGTGAACGCCGCCGGGACCCGCTGGTTTACGCGCGTACACGGCGACGACACGGTAACCCCGGAGATCCGGCGCGCCTGGATCTTTCCGCATGGACGTTTCTTTTCGGCAGGCGAAGAGAAGGACAACGAACAGGTCGTGGTGCTCGGCGCAGTCGTTGCCAAGCAGCTCTTCGGCGACAAGAATCCCGTGGGCGAAACGATCAGCCTGTGGAAGCAAAACTTCAAGGTCGTGGGGGTCGTCTCGAGCTCGAGCTGGCTCTCGACGCCACAGGAAGGCGACGATCAATTCGATGCCGTGTATGTTCCGGTGACGACCATGCAGAAGCTTTTGAATCTGTCGAAGCTCAATGACATTACCGTCACCACGGTCTCGACCGGCGATGTCACCCGCATCGAGAAAGAGCTCACGACGCTGCTGCGGCAGCGGCACGGAATCACGGCAGCCAGGCCCGACGATTTTACTGTGACCAGCCAGGCCAGCAAGGCGATCACCAGCGGAAGCATGCGGCCGGAGGTAGCGCACGCCGTGACGGGCAACGTGGCCGGGCTTGAGAAAGTCACGCTCGATCAGCTTGGCAAGAGCCTCGAGAGGTCAAGCCGCACCATGACGGCGCTGCTGGTGAGCATTGCTATGGTGAGCCTCATCGTCGGCGGCATCGGCATTATGAACATCATGCTGCTGAGCGTGACCGAGCGCACGCGCGAGATCGGCATTCGCCGGGCGGTCGGTGCGCGTGGTGCGGAAGTGCTCGCGCAGTTCCTCATGGAGTCGATCGTGCTGAGCGTACTCGGCGGGCTGGTTGGTGTGCTCGTGGGCGTCGTGGCGGCGGTGATGATTTCGCGCGCGGCCCATTGGACGGCCGGCGTGCCCTTCGCAGCAATTGCGCTCTCGTTCGGCATCTCGACGGCCGTCGGCATTTTCTTCGGCTACTACCCGGCACGCGAGGCTTCGCGTGTGCCTCCGTTGACCGCATTGAAGTACGAGTAAGGGGCGCAGGCGATGCTGAAGAAAAGCTTCAAAATTGCGATTGTGGCGTTACGCAAGAACAAGCTGCGCACCGCGCTTGCACTGCTGGGCATGACCATCGGCGTGGCTGCGGTGCTCACGATGTTTGCGCTCGGCACAGGCGCACAGCAGAACGTTTCAAGCGAGGTTAGATCGGCTGGAACCACGCTGTTGTTTGTGCGCGCGGGTAACTTCACCAAGGGCGGCGAAGAGTCGAAGATCGCCACCGGCATGGGCTCGGCCTCGACCCTGACGCCGGACGACGCCGACGCCATCGCGAAGATCGATGGCGTTGCGCATGTCTCGAGCGTGGTGCGGGCGCGTAGCTGGGTTGAACATGGGGCGGATAAGCAGTTCACCCAGATTATGGGCGTGGAAGCGGACTACCCGAAGATGTTCGACTGGAACTTCGAGAAAGGCAGATTCTTCAAGAAGGGCGCGGTCGACGACGCGGAGAACGTCGTCGTGCTTGGCTCGGGACTGCGCGATCAGCTTTTTCCCGGCGTCAATCCGGTTGGCGAGCAGGTCACGATTCACGGCACACCCTTCACCGTGAAGGGTTGGTTCTCGACCTCGGACGAAGATCAATCGCAGATGGCCGTGGTGCCCTATACATCGCTCGAGAAGATCACAGGCACGCAGTCCCTCTCGATGATTACGGTCGCGGCCGAACAAGCCGGGCAGGCGTCGCAGGTCGCCAAGGACATCGTGCCGTTGCTGCGGCAGCGGCATCATCTCGACAAGCCAAGATCCTTCGCACCGTCAAGCGGGCTTGGGCTCGGGGGTTTGCAGGGCGCGAGCACGGGTGGTGCGACGCCGGACGACTTCACGGTAAAGACCCAGGCTTCAGAAGCCCTGACCAAGGGGCTCAACACTTCGGTGGCGGCGTTCATCCTGGCCAACATGCCGCAAATGGACCAGGTAAACCTGCAGGAGATGTCGGGCACGCTGAGCCGTGCGGGCCAGACGATGACCGCACTGCTCGCGGCGATTGCGACCATCTCGCTGATTGTGGGTGGCATCGGCATCATGAACATCATGCTGATGAGCGTGACGGAACGGACTCGTGAGATTGGCATTCGGCGCGCGGTGGGTGCGCGTTCGCGTGACGTGCTCATGCAGTTCCTGGTGGAGGCCGTGACGCTTGGCATGGCGGGCGGCGTGTTGGGAATCATCCTCGGGTTTATCGCATCGTTCATCATCACCACCGTGCTGGAGTGGCCGGCCGAGGTCTCGTTGGGGGCGGTCGCGCTTTCCTTCGGAGTCGCCGCGGCTACGGGCGTGTTCTTCGGCTTCTACCCGGCGCGGCGCGCTTCCAGGCTGAACCCGATCGAGGCTCTGCGCTTCGAGTAAGCACGCGAGGGAGTTTGGATGGCGTATCGCAAGAGCCTCGTGATTGCGTTGCGCGCGCTGCGCCGCAACCGGCTGCAGACCGCGCTGACGACGCTCGGCATGATGATCGGCGTGGGCACGGTGCTGGTGATGATGGCCGTTGGCAGCGGCGCGGAGCGCTCCATCAGCGATCAGGTGCGCGCCGCCGGCATGAACGTCATCGTGGTCTCGAGCGGCAACTATAAGATGCCGCAGCAATGGACCAGCCAGGGTGAGGCCGAGGAGCCGACCGCGTGGCACCCGCAAAAGGACGCGCTGCAGCCGCGGCTGCTTGATGGCGTCTTCCTGCCGGCAGTACGACCGGCCTTGCGGCGCATGCAAGCGAACCCGGAGAGCAACCCCTTCCAGAATTTCTCAAGAGGTCCGGAGAACCTGGGCGGCCTGGGCGCGGCGACGACGCTTTCGCTTGACGATGCGAACGCGATGGGCAAGCTTGCCGGCATCGAAGCGGTCTCGGGCGGCATGCACGAGAACGTTTCCGTCACCAGCCGCGACAAGAGCACAGCCGAGACGCAGTTGCGCGGCGAGGAAGCTTCGCTGCTGTCGATTCGACGCGCGTGGTTGCTGGTGCACGGCCGCTTCTTCAACGCCTCGGAAGACGACGGTGCGGAGCCGGTTGTCGTGCTGGGAAGTGTGGTCAGCCAGCGTTTGTTTGGCAGCGCCAACCCGGTCGGTGAGCAGGTCGGAATCAGGGGCCAGACGTTTCGTGTGATCGGCGTCATCGCGTCCGGCAGTTGGCTGGTGCCGAGCACGGCGGGCGATGGCCAGTTCGACGCGGTGTACCTGCCGGTACACACCGCGCAGAAGCTGCTGGGCAGACGATGGCTCGATACCATCACGGTGGCGACGCGTTCGACCGGCGACGTAACCCGCGTGAGCAAAGAGCTTTCGGCCGACCTGCGCGGATGGCATCATCTCTCGCAGGCTACGCCGGATGACTTCACGGTCGCGAGCCAGGCGCACAGCGCGATTGCGCACGGCGGCATGCGAACGGATATCTCGCGCGCGATGATGGGGAACGCCGGCAACTTGGACAAGATCACGCTTTCGCAGCTGAGCAAGACGCTCGAGCAGGCCAGCCGGACGATGTCCGCGCTGCTTGCGGCGACGGCAGCAGTCAGCCTGATGGTGGGCGGCATCGGCATCATGAACATCATGCTGCTGAGCGTGACGGAAAGGACGCGTGAGATTGGCGTGAGGCGCGCGGTGGGTGCGTGTGCGCGTGAGTTGATGCAGCAATTTCTGCTCGAGGCGGTGCTCCTGAGTGTCGGCGGCGGGCTGCTGGGTATCGTGCTGGGGCTGGCGGCCTCGGCGTTTGTAGCGCGGCTGGTGCATTGGTCGACTCAACTTTCGTGGGTTGCGGTTGCGGTGTCGTTCGGCATCTCGGCAGCCATTGGCATCGTGTTTGGGTTCTACCCAGCGCAGCAGGCTTCGCGCGTGAGTCCCATGACCTCGCTGCGCTATGAGTAGTGGCCGTTACAAGTTCGGACAGGCGCATAGCTTTGGAAGCACGCCTTGAACCCTGTGACGAACGAGACACTTCCCACGATAACGACGGCGGCGAAGTGAAAGGCCGGAGCTTTTGGCTCCGGCCTTTCACTTTGGTTGGGACTCGAGGTTAGAAGAGGATGCGCAGAGCAAACTGCAGATCGCGTGGGTTGTTAGCCTGGGTGATCTGACCGAAGGAGGTGGCAGCGTAGCCGATGCAACCAGTCTTGGTGACCACTCCGTTGACGGTGGTGGCTGCCTGCGAGGCAGCCGTGGAGCAGATGGTGGGTTGTGCGGCGGAGCCGGGGAACTGCACGCCGCCGGTGAGCGGGTTGAAGAAGTTGGGGTGGTTGAGGAGGTTGAACGACTCGGCGCGGAACTGGCCGCTGACACCTTCGTGGATGGGGAAGTTCTTGGCGAGCGTGAAATCGAGGTCCGTGTACTTCGGTCCAATGATCTGGTTCCTGCCGGCGCTTCCGAACTGGAGATTGTTGTTGATGGCGTAGGCGTTGATGTTGAAGAACTGCGTGACGTTGTGGGTGGGCACTCCGGTAAGGGTGTTCTGCCTGGCGTTAGGGTTTGCGATGTAGTTGGGGCGATCGGCGTTGCCGTAGAGGGTGCTGGCGTTGGTGCTTGAGTCGGTGACGGTGAACGGGCGGCCGCTCTGGAAGGTGAAGATGCCGTTGACCTGGAAGTTGCCGAAGATCCCTGCCTTCAAGCCGTTGTTGAAGAATTCCTTGCCTCTGCCGAAGGGAAGCTCGGCGACTGGCGAGAAGACGAGGCGGTGGCGAACGTCGAAGTCCGACAAGCCGCGATCGGCCCGCAGATTGTAGGGGTTCTGAGCGGTGCCGGAGGAGTTGGAGCCGGAGCCTACGCCGCCAGAGCCGTCGATGGACTTGGCGAAGGTGTAGGCGAGGATGAAGGTGACGCCATTGTGATAGGTCTGCTTGAGGCTGTTCTGCCAGGATTGGAATTCGGAGTTGGAGCGGGTGTCTGTGCTGGTGACGGTGGAGAAGGCCGGATAAGGACGCAGGGCCTGCGTGCCTTTGGCTCCGGCGAAGGTGCCGGGATTGATGACGTTGACAGAGATGTTCTGCGGCAGCTTTGTGCCCTTGGAACCGAAGTAGGTGCTTTCGAAAACGAGTGAACGACCGAAGGATTGTTCAACGCCGAGGCTCCACTCCATCAGTTCCGGGGTGGCGTAGCTCGACTGGATGCTGAGCGGCGAGAGCGCGGCCGAGCAGCCGGGAGAACCCGCAGGATTGGCGGCCGATGGTGACACAGCCACTGTCTGCGCGCCATTGGTGCAGGGAAGGATGGAGTACTTCGCGTTGGGCACCGCGAAGGGTGTGGCAAGGTTGATGGTGTTGACGACGCCCACCTGGCTGGGTGTGGTGGTAAAGGTAGGCACGTTGCGGAAGGGGTACTGGGTCCCGTTGGTGAGGAACTGGTTATAAAGCAGGGGCTGGTTGAAGAACTCGCCGACAGCGCCTTTCACAACCGTCTTTTCGTCGTGGTAGGGCTGCCAGGAGAAGCCGAGGCGCGGCGCAACATTGTTGTAGTCGTAATTGTAAAGATGCGTGAAGTTTCCGTTGACGCCGGCGGCGATGAATTGCTGCTGGGAGAGGATAGGGCTGAGCGCGAAGTTGGAAACGGTGTTGTGTGGCGAGTAGACCGGGACGTTGAGCTCGTAACGGACGCCCAGATTGAGGGTGAGGTTGGAGCGGATCTTCCAGTCGTCCTGAAAGAACGCATCGTAGCCCTTGAAGTTGAGATAGACGGTTCCGGCGCTGGTACCGATGGACGAGGTATAGGCCAGTCCCAGGAGGAGGTCGGCGACAGAGTCACCGGTGGAGCCAAGATGGTTGCCGTTGACGGACTGGATGTTGCCATCGTTGACCGAGAAGGCGCCGCGGCCGGAGCTGGTGATTACGTTGACGGAGCGGGCGAAGAGCAGGTCTGCACCGCCCTTGAAGGTGTGCGCGCCGTGCGACCAGGTGAGGCTGTCAGCAAGCTGGTAGTGGTTGTCGTAGCGGACCTGCGGGAGGTTGGTGGCGCCGCCGATGGTGGAGTATCCCTGGCCAAAGGTGACGTTCGGCAGTCCAAGGTTGTTCGCATAACCGGCCTGGATGAAGTAGGGCCCACCGGGCAGGCCGGGATACGTGGAGCCGATGGAGGTATTGTCCTGCTGGACGCGAGGCTGGTTGAGGCGCTGATAGCCGAGGCGGAGGTTGTTGACGATGTTGGGCGTGATGACGCGGTCGTAGCCGAAGTTGATGAGGGTGGAGATCTGGTTGGTGAAGCAGCCGAAGTTGGGCAGCACATAGGAAGAGCAGAGCGAATTTGAAGGCTCGAAGGCGGGATCGCGGAAGATGTTGAAGCTGCCGCTGAGCTGGTTCTTGTCGCTGAGTTTGTGGTCGGCGCGGATGGTGAATTCGTTCATGTTCTCCGAGCGGGTCTCCTGGAAGGTGTAGTTGTTGGCCAGGCCACCAGTAGTGGGCGCGGGGAAACCGAGATCGGCAATCGTCTGCCCCGCTTTGGCGCCGACGGTGTTGAAGTTGATGGCTTCAGAATTTGAGATGGAACTGAGGCTGTACACACCATTGACCGCGGCGAGAGGCTGGCCGGTGTTGGGGTCGTAGAGTTGGGTCGGAAAGTTCCCCTGCAGTTCTGCTGTCGTCGGCACCTGCGCGAGCGCCGTGACGGCCTGGCGGATGCGCTGACCTTCATAGCCGAAGAAGAAGAAGGTACGGTTGCGCCAGATGGGCCCGCCTACGGTGCCGCCGAAAGTGTTCTGTTTGAAAGAAGGGTTTTTGACACCGGCCTGGGTGAAGTAGGGCTTGGCATCCGTGACCTGGTTGCGGAGGAACTCGTATGCGTCGCCGTGGAACTGGTTGCCGCCGGATTTGGAGATGATGACGACCTGCCCGCCGGAGAGCCGTCCGTACTCGGCGGGGTAGACACCGGTGAGGAGGCGGAACTCCTGAATGGTTTCGACGGACGGGCGGTAGGAGGGCTGGTTGGTGCCCATGTCGACGTCGAAGACGCCGTTGTAGCTGAAGTTGTTAGAGATTTCAGTGGCTCCGGCGATGTTGATGCCGCCGCGAAAGCCGAGGGTGGAGTTCTGCGCGGGCTGGTAGGCGGCGGGAGAGAGCAGGACGAGATTGTAGAACTGGCGGCTGGCCAGGGGAAGTTCGACCACCTGCTTGTTGTCGATGACGGCGGCGTTGGAGGAGGTGGCGGTCTGGAGGATCTCTTCAGTGCCTGAGACGTTGATGGATTCGGAGACGGCGCCTACTTCGATGTGAGGGTCCAGGCGCTGAGTGTCGCCGACCGAGAGGGTAATGTCGTTGAAGGTCTTGCTGGCGAAGCCGGCGGCTTCGACGAGCAGGGTGTAGGGGCCGGGCTGGAGGTTGGGCGCGGTGTAGCGGCCGCCCTCGTCGGCTATGAGGACGCGCGTGGCGCCGGTAGCAGTGTCGCGGACGGTGACCTTGGCGCCCCGGACGGCGGCCCCGCCGGCATCCATGACGGTGCCCTGGATGGTGGCGGTGACAGTTTGGGCGTGCAGGGCCGCGGGTGCGGCAAGCAGACCGAACGCGAAAACGGAAAGGAGGCAGACACGGGACCGGCAACTGGGGGCGAGAGACACTTGAATCCTCCTACACGTGCAGCGAAGAGAGCGAATCGTGGAAACTCATGAACGCTTGCCAAAAGACGACAGTGCCGCCCCGCGCCCGCGAAGACCGTTGGGACGTCACGTGTTCAACCCTTTGCAGCGGATGAACCGGGATTTTGTGTAAAGTGTTCCCTTTGTAACAGTGGGTGGGAGACGGGTAAAGCGCTTATTTGCCAAAGAGAGCCGTTCCTATCGGATCTATAGGCGAAACGTGAGTCCATCACGTTTAGGGTTGGGACTTCGAGTTCTAGCTTTAGGTCCAGTGTCCGTTTGTTGTTCGTCGCACCGCCCCGAACGGGAGACGAGGCGCAGGCACGCGGGGGTGCGATAGTGGAACGATGGATGGATGGGAAGGCAGGTTGAAGCGCGTGGGTGCGCTGCTGGGCTTGACTGTCTTGCTCGCGTTGGGCTGCCGGCGTGGGGGGCCGGCGGTGGCTGGGGGCTCGCAGGGTGCGCGGACGCTCGACGGGATGGTGGGGGACTACGTGCGGCTGGCGCTGGCGCTGGGGGAACGGGATCCCGATTCGCTGGACTTTGCCGTCGTAGCCGCACCGCTGAAGACGGAAATGCACGCGGAGTACATGACGCTGGATGCGATTGGAGTCAAGGCAGAGGCGCTGCGCGTTGAGGTGGAGCGGCTGACGCCGGCGGACGAAAAGATGCAGGACCGGGCCCGGTTTCTAGAAGCGCAACTGGCGGCGCTGGCAGCGCGTACGGCGATGCTGCGCGGGCGGACGCTGGGGTTTGATGAGGAGGCGCACGCTCTATTTCAGACGGAGCGGCTGGCGGATGCTTGGGGTGAGCGGCGGCGGGTGATTCGCGCGCAGGTGGCGGCGCTGCTGCCCGCGGGGCTAAAGGGCAGTACGCCGGCGGAGCGCTACGCGGCGTACGATCGGCGTTTTGTGGTGGCGCCCGAACGGCTCGCGAGCGTGATGACTGCGGCGCTGCGAGCATGCCGCGCGCAAACGCTGCGGTTTGTGGCGCTTCCCGCGGGGGAGTCGGTAGAGCTGAAATTCGTGCGCAACCAGCCGTGGAGCGGGTTCAGCCGGTTTGACGGCGGGGCGCACAGCACGATCTCGCTGGACCTGGACTTTCCGGTGACGGTAGACGATGTGCTGGAGCTTGCGTGCCATGAGGGGTACCCGGGACATCATGTGTTCAACAGCCTGCGTGAGGCGGCGCTGGTGCGCGGGGCGGGGCGCGTGGAGGCGGAGGTGCAGACGACGTTCAGCCCGCAATCGTATGTATCTGAGGCGGCTGCGGCGTATGCGGCGCGGCTTGCGTTTTCTGGACTCGAACGCGTGGCGGTGGAACGGGATGTGCTGTTTCCGCTGGCGGGGTTGAAGGCCGCGGAGGCCGGGCGCTATGTGCGGGTGAGCAGCCTGGTGCGGGGGTTGGCTTCGGCAGAGCCGGCGGTGGCAAGGGATTATCTGGACGGGCGGCTCGAGTTTGTGCGGGCCGAAGATGTGCTCGCACGCGAGGCGCTGATGGCGCATGCGGAGCCGATGCTGCTGTACGAGAATGAATATCGCAGCTACATGCTGGCGTATACGGATGGACCGGAGCGGGTGGGCGTGTGGTTGGGTGCGCGGGGAAGTGCGGAGAGCTACGGGCAGGAGACTGAAGCGACGGAGGCTGAACGGCGCGGGGAGTGGGAGCGCTTCAGCGCGCTGGCGGGGCGGATGGTGTGGCAGCTGTCTGGAGAGCAGTGACGACCGATGAGGAGCGGTGAGTCTTTTCGTGGGGGTGGGAAGTCTATTGGGTATATAGAGCATTGTTATAGAGAAAAAGCCGCGATCGGCGTTCTCTATCGCTTGAATAGGCTGCGGTAACACAGGATGGTAAACGGCCCGGCGAAGTTGTGCCTGCGCTTTGCTTGAACGGAACGATGAGGAGGCAGCATCAAGCTCTTCAAGGTTCCAGCGATCCTTTGACCCGGAGATGCCTCTTGGACTTCAATCACTTACGCACCTTTCTGGAAGTGTCGCGGAACCGCAGCTTCTCGCGGGCAGCGGAGAAGCTGCGGCTGACGCAGCCATCCATTTCGGCGCAGATTCGTTCGCTGGAGAAGGTGGTAGGGCATCGGCTGTTCGACCGCGGCGGCGGCAAGGTGGTGCTGACCGCGGCCGGGCGGCTGTTCGAACCATATGCGGAGGATTGTCTTTCGCGGCTGAACCATATCCAGCTGATGATGGGGGATTTGGAGCACTCGCCGCGAGGGTCGGTGACGGTGAGCGCGAACGATTCAACGGCGCTGTATGTGCTGCCGCAGTTCTTCAGCAAGTTCAAGCGGCAGTATCCGCGCGTAGGGTTGAATATTGTGCGCGCGGAGCGGACGGAAACGATCGAAGCTGTGCTTGGGCGCGAGGTGGACTTCGGCGCCGTGTCGCTGCCGGTAAAGGACCCGCGGCTGCACATGGAGGTGATCCACGAGGATGAGCAGGTGCTGGTGGCGAATCCCAGGCACGTGCTTGCGACGGGCGAGACGGTGAAGCTGGAGGCGGTGGCACGGCATAGCCTGTTGCTGCCGACCAAGGGCCGCCGGCGCGAGACGCTGGAGCTGCTCTTCAGCGAGCAGCACCTGACGCCGCGCGTGGGCATGGAACTGGATTCAAATGAGTTGATGAAGCGGTTCATCCTGGCCGAGATGGGGATGGGATTTCTGCCGCGCATCAATGTGTTGCAGGAGCTGAAGCTGCAGCAGCTTGCAGAGATACCGATCGAAGGAGTTTCCCTGCGACGCGACCTGGGGCTGATCTTCCATAAAGATCGGCAGCTTACGCGTGCGGGACAGATTTTCTTCCGGGTAGCCACCGGGCACGCGCCCGTGATGGCTGCTAATGGAAGCAGGCCTTGAGCAGTGGCCGCGCTCCAGCCATGACAGAGCTTCCCAGAGATGATCGAAGTCTCGTGGAGCCCATTACCAGATGTTCTCTTGAACCGGCGCTTGGAAATGGATGGCCCTCAGGGGGAGCGGATTCCCTAAAGCTCCGCCTTGGCGATCACCTCGTGTTCTGTTCCTACCAGAAACTCGCAGGCATGTAGATCCAGGAACTTCTCCTCGTCTGGCCGGATCTCCTTCATGTAATTCTCGGATTGGAAGACCCCGGCCAGCCCGGCTAGATCGTCGAACCAAAGCTCGGTCGAGCCATCGATGTGATTGTCCGGAAGCCCAGGCAACGCATCGCCCGTGGCGTGGCACTGAACATAGCGCCGGACATGCTGCTTCACCTCCGCCAATGAACGGAAGAGTGGTGCGTGATTGTTACGATGATACGTGACGAACTCGTCGTGGCTCATCTCCGGCTTGCGGCGAAGAAGGATGGTCATCTTGATCATGTTCGGCCTCCAGTGTGAATGTCATTCACATTGCTTCTGTACGATTGCCTTGAGCGTGAGTAGGATGCCTTAGCATGAAGAAAAAGGTAAGAGCATACCATCACGGCAATCTCAAAGAAGCGATGATCAAGGCCACACTCAAGCTCGTTCGGGAGAAGGGACCGCGAGGCTTCACGCTCAACGAAGCTTCTCGAACGGCCGGCGTCAGTGTGAGCGCGCCGTACAACCACTTCAAGGATAAAGAAGCCCTGCTTGTCGAGATCATCCTGCTGGGCAACCGGACGTTAGAGAGTGAGCTGCGGGCCGCCGCGGGCACCAAGGCGCAGCTTGAGGATCGGCTGGTTGCAGTCTGTTTGGCGTACATAGACTTTGCGCAGCAACATCCGGACATCTTCGCTGTCATGTTCCAATCCGGCGTCGACAAGAGCCGCCACCCTGAGATCGTCGCCGCTGCCGTAGAGGCGTTTCAGGTGGCTGCGAGACTGGCCGCCGAGATCGAGCCTATCCCAGCAGCAGCGGAAGAGCTATCGTTGGCCATATGGACGACCGCTCATGGCTTCGCCACGCTGATGGCGGACGGAGCGCTGGTTCGAGTCAGCGGCCGGAAGAAGAAGTCCGCCGCGGAAGCGCTCGCTCGCCGGGTGCTCGCCGGGAGAAGGCGTTCGTAACCAGCTAAGTTCGCAACCAGCTTTAGGTAGCGAGCTGGCTGCCTGATCGCCGACAATACACCCCAGCGTGTACGCGCTCTTCGCTCCTCTCGCACAGGTTCTAAAGGCCTATCGCGTCTCACTCAGGCGCAGGTCGCGACAACATCTACATTCCCGAGCAGGCTGGAGCGCTTCCCTCAGCGCTTCGTACGCCTCTACCACTGTTACTCACAACTCATCGAGTGGACCCTCCTCAGAAATAATGCCTCAACTGATCGGCTGCTGAAGGTGAGCCGTGATGCCGGGGATACCTCAACCGGCACCAACCTCGAACGAAACATCCTCTGACAATGGAACTACATGATCCTCCGGCACAACGGTAAACTAAGCCGCTGTTCCAAAGGGACCATAGGATTGTGCTCCGAAGCAACAGGCCGGTTTGCCCGCCAGGTTCTTGGACACGCCATCACCGACGAGATCTACGATGCCAGCGCCACCACTGTGCCGCATGACGCGAGGGTAAGGCATGTCGAGACCGCGGGTAGCCCCCGTTTCTTTGTGTCACCAGGATTGATCCCCGAGGCGGCGATGCATCCCAAGCCTAAAGACTGGTTGCAATTTCTCGTCGGAGGCACGGCAGCAATTGCGGACTTCGTTGCGACATCTACATCAGCGGACCACAATATATCCCGCTTGTCAGACGCATCTTTCACCTCTAAGTGTGTTCAACAGCTCCTCACAAATGCCTCTGGTCAAGACGGCCGTCTCAGTCCTTCCGCTCCTCGTAGTCAGATCGCCCAGTTACCATCAACCTGTGCCCCCTGCGCGAATCCACACCGAGCACCTGAACGCCTCCGACCCCGACGCTATCGCGCGCGCCGACGCCATCGCCCGCGCCGCTGAGATCCTGCGCTGTGGCGGCACCGTGGCCTTCCCCACCGAGACCGTCTACGGCCTGGGCGCCAACGCGCTTTCTGCCCCGGCCGTCGAAGCGATCTTTTCCGCCAAGCAGCGCCCCGCCTGGGACCCGCTCATCGTCCACATCGCCGGCCGCGAGATGCTGGACAGCGTCGCTGCCTCCGCATCTCTGAGTTCCGTAGCCCGCAGCCTGATGGACCGTTTCTGGCCTGGTCCGCTTACCCTGCTGCTCCCGCGCACGCCCGCCGTCCCCGGTGCCGTCACCGCCGGCCGCCCGCTCGTCGGCGTCCGCATGCCCGCCCACCCGGTCGCGCTCGAGCTCATCCGGCTGGCCGGCGTCCCCATCGCCGCGCCCAGCGCCAATCTCTTTGGACACACCAGCCCAACCAGCGCCGCTCACGTCCTCGCCGATCTCGACGGGCGCATCGACGCCGTGCTCGACGGCGGACCCTGCGGCATCGGCCTGGAGTCGACTGTGGCCGAAGTCCTCGCCGAGGGGATCGTTATCTACCGGCCCGGCGGGCTCGATCTCTGCGACTTGGAGTCCGTGCCAGGCGTCCGCCGCGTCCGCATGTACGAGCCGCCCGCCCAGATCTCTCCGCCGCAAAGCCTTCCATCCCCGGGCGTGAGCCTGCGCCACTACGCCCCCCGCGCCCGGCTCCTGCTGGTCGGCGGCACTGGCTCCGAAGCGCTCTCCCGCTCCCACAAACCGATCGAACTCAGCTTGGTCGACGCTATCGACGCCAACGTGGATCCGGCGGCCAGGATCGGCGTTCTGCTTCCCGAGGGCTGGAACAGCTCCGCCGCGGACCTGGTTTTTCCTTGGGGTCCATGGAGCGATGGTGATGTCCTGGCGCGCCGCTTGTTCGCTGGTCTCCGCCACCTCGACGACGCCGGCGCCACCTTGATCGTCTGCCCCGTGCCCGAAATGGACGGAATTGCCGCCGCCATCCGCGACCGCCTTGGAAAAGCCGCTGCCCCATAATCAGTGCACAAAGTCCAAAGTCTAAGTCCAGACCTAAGTAACCTCTTTTGAATACTTTAGATACTTTGATGGGGGAGGGGGACAAGTCTCTTTGCCCCTCGTTAGGGCTCCGTCAGCTGCAGCGCGAAGGCATCCAGCGAAAGATTGCGCAGCAGGTTTCGCCGCATCCCGCTCGACACCTGATCGAGGCCGCGGCTCGCGTTCTCCACCCACGCGAAGTTGACCGCCGCTGCAAACCTCTCCAGCTCCGCCCGGATATCGACGTTGCGCACCAGCTCCGGTGTTCCGGCCAGCAGCAGCAGCAGGTCTTCGAGCAGCAGTCCAAGCGTCCGCAGCAGCGCGGCGGTTTTGGTCTGCCCCTCCGCTCCCGCGCGGTACGTCTCCGTCATCCGGAACAGCGCGCCGTGGTCGGGCTCGCTCACCGCCGAGCGCAGCAGCAGCAGCGCATCGCCGCGCGCCGCCACGTAGCTCTCCAGGTCAAACCCCAGAGCCTTGCCCGCTGCTCCCTGCGCCAGCCGCGCCACCAGCGTCCGGTGCTTCGGCTCCCACTCCGGCCGGCGGTCGGCCAGCATCGTCTCCAGCTCCTCGATGGGCAGCGCGCCCAGCCGCACCGTCGCGCAGCGCGAGCGGATCGTCGGCAGCAGCTCGCCCGGGTTCTCCGCGCACAGGATGATGTGCACGTACTCCGGTGGCTCCTCCAGCACCTTCAGCAGCGAGTTCGCCGCCTCCTTCATGAAGTTCGCCGCGGTCAGGATGAACACCTTGCGCGGCGCCTCCGCCGGCAGGTACTGCGCGCTCTGGATCAGCGCCCGCACCTGCCCCAGCTTGATCAGCAGCTGCGGGGGATCGGGCGGCACAATCAGCACGTCCGGGTGCTGCTGGATCAGCACTCGCGTCTCCTTCTTGTCGGTCTCGCGCAAGTCTTCCCGCGCCGCCACTGCCGCCTCCACCAGCGTCTCCAGGTCCGCCGCGGAGGCGATCCGCGTGCAGTTCCGGCACACCCCGCAGTAAGAGGCCAGCGACTGGCCCGTCGACCACAACTCGCGCGGTTGGCGCTCGCATTCAAGCGCCATGGCCAGCATCAGCGCCAGCGTGTACTTGCCCGCCCCCTGCGGGCCGGCCAGGATCAGCGAGTGCGGCAGCCGCCCGGCCGCGATGGCAGTCCGCAGCCCGTCAATCGCATGCGAGTTGCCCAGAAAATCGTGAAACGTAGCCGGCAGCCTGGTCATAGCGGTTCAGTCACCATGATAGCGTTCCGCCGCGCGTCGTCGCGTTGCCGCTGCGCCCGCAGCTGCCGTCGCCAGCTCATAAAGCCAAGCGCCGACAGCGTCATCATGAACGCGTACAGACCCGCGGTCAGGTAGAGCCCCTTGAGTGGATAGATGACGATCGAGATCAGGTTTGCGCCGATCCACCAGAGCCAGTTCTCGATGCGCCGCCAGGTGAGCATCAGCTGCGCGATCACGCTGGCCGCAGCCACGGTCGCATCCCAGTAGGGAAACGCCGCATGCAGATAGCGGCTCATGAACGCGCCCAGCAGCAGCGCCGTGACCGCGGTGCCGCCGGCGTAGAGCGCCAGTTCGCGCACGCTTGATGTGGTCACGATCACCTCGCCATCCGGTTCGCGGTGCCGCAGCCACGCCACCCACCCGATGATCTGGACCACGAAAAAGTAGAGCTGGGTCAGCGTGTCGGAGTAGAGATGCGCTCGAAAGAACACGTAGCCCAGCATCGAGACCATCGCGATGCCCACAGGAAAGTTCCAGATGCTGCGCCGCGTCAGCAGGATGATGTTCACAATGCCAAGCAGGTCGCCAATGCTCTCGACAGGGTTGGACAGCACTTCATTGTGGAGCGCGTTGAAGACCGCCTGCGCCACGTTCATGCGCGTCTCTCCGCAATGACGTGGAGCGGGCCTTTGGGCCGAAGCGTGATCTTGGCCTGCACCTCCGGAGGCGCAGAGTCGGCGTAGCGAAAACGCCAGCGCTGGGCGAGCGTCGCGATCGAGAACACACCCTCCATCCACGCGAAGGACTCGCCGATGCACTGTCGCGAACCGCCGCCGAAGGGGAAATAGGTGTACTTGTGCCGCGCGGCCTTGGCCTCCGGGGTGAAGCGGTCAGGATCGAAGCGCAGCGGATCGGGGAAGTACTCCTCGGTGCGGCTCATCATGTACTGGCTGAAGAAGAAGTGCGCGCCGGCAGGAATGTGGTATGGCCCCAGGGTCACCGGCCGAGTGCTCATGCGGCCCATCGCCCAGGCCGGCGGGTAGAGCCGCATGGACTCGGCGAAGACCTGCTCGGTGTAGCGTAGGGCGGGGTAGTCGGCTAGCGTGGGCAGGCGGTCAGGCCCAAGCACCGCGTCGAGTTCCGCGTGAAGCCTTGCCTCAGCCTCGGGATTCTGCGACAGCAGATACCAGGTCCAGGTCAGGCCGTTCGCGACCGTCTCGTAGCCGGCGAGAAAGATGGTCAGCACCTCGTCGCGGACCTGCGCGTCGGACATGGATTCGAACTGGCCGGTGGGATTGCCGTCCGCATCCAGCAACTCGTCGCGCGAGCTGAGCAGCATCGAGAGCAGGTCGCCGCGGTCGGCCTGGCCTGCCGCCATCGCGGCGCGATGCTCGCGCACGAGCCGGTCCACGACCGCATCCAGGCGGGCTTTGGAGCGGCGGAAGCGCATGATGCCCGGGATCGGAAGATGGAGGAACGACTCGATCTTCGGAAACGCCACGATGAAGTTATAGATCTCCATGATCGAGTTCACTTCGTCGTTGATGCGCAGAATGTCCTCATCCACGTTGGTGTCGAACAGGGTGCGCGCGACGATCTCGAGCGACAGCGCCATGGAAGCCGAGGCGATATCAAACGGAATTCCCGCTTCTGTGCGCTCGCTTGCCGTGACCGCGGAGGCCACGATCTGGTCCGCGTACGCGGCAATCCGCTGGCGATGGAAGGCCGGCGCGGCGATCCGGCGCTGCCGCATGTGGAACGGCTCCTCCGAGGTGATAAGGCCTTCGCCCAGCAGGATCTTCATGCGCTTCACCGTGCGCTCCTTGGTGAACGCGCCCGCCTGCGTGACAAGGATCTCGCGGATGTACTCCGGGTCGTTGATAAAGATGATGGGCGTGCCCATGAACTGGTAATGAGCGATGTTGCCGTAGGTCTTGTGCAAGTGCTCGAAGAGCAGGATGGGGCTGCCCAGCTTGACCCACGGCTTGTGCGCGTAGAAGGGCAGGCTGCGTTTGAGCCCGGGGGGCATGCGCCACGGCGCGGTCATCGGGTCAGCCGTTCTGTGACGAGCGCGTGGATGCGCGCTTCAATAAACTCGATCGACGCATCGTCACGGATGACGGCCACGCGTTCGGGATCACGGGCGGCGATCGCCTCGTAGGCGGCGTGGATGCGTTGGTAGAAGGCGTCCCCCTCGCGCTCGAAGCGGTTCTCGTCCGTGCCGTCGCGCGCCACGCGACGCGTATTGCGGCGGCGCGCGCGGCGCAGCGACGTGGCGAGGTTGGGCAGCAGCAGGATGGTGAGGTCCGGCTGCAGGTCGTCGCATACCGCGTGGTGGAGCTCGAGCACACGCTGGCTGCCGAGTTCGCGGCCTGCGCCCTGGTAGGCCTCCGACGAATCGGTGTAGCGATCGCACAGGACGATGCATCCCTGCGCCAGGGCGGGCCGGATGATCTCTGCAATGGATTGGGCGCGGTCCGCAAACATCAGCGCCAACTCGGCCAGGGGCGCGATAGTGCCCAGCGCGGCTTCCGAGCGGGAGTCGAGCAGGACGCTCCGGATGCGGTCTCCAAGTGCCGTGCCGCCGGGCTGCCGAAGCGTGACGACGGTGCGCCCCTGCGCTCGCAGCGCATCTTCAAGGCGACGCAGCTGCGTGGTCTTGCCGGAGCCGTCCAGACCTTCAAACGTGATGAAAAAGCCTCGAGACATCTTGGACACGAACTCCAGTTTAGATGGAGCGCACACGCAGCCCGGCGCGGCGGTGCCGTGAAGCGTGCGGTCTGTTCACGCAGTGAATACCCTCAGTGGCGGACGGGTGGACTCCAGGTGACGCCGGCAGGTGTGAGGACGACACTGAGGCGCCCTTCGTCACCCTCGTTGAGCGTGGGGCCAGAGACGGTGTGGTCCTGATGGGCCGCATCCGTGTAAAGCAGCTTCAGAGGACCGGAGCCGAGGACCTTGAAGCGGTAGCGGTAGTGCTGTCCGGGCAGAAGCGTCTGGGTGCCAAAGCTGGCGCTCGGGTAGTCGAGCTCAACCAGCGTGATGGGAGATGCGGTCTGGTTGATGACATCGGCATCGATAAAGGCCGAGTGGCAGCCGGTCACTGCAAGGAGGCTGGCTGCGGCCAGCACGCGGCGGAGAGACATGGCTGAAGGATACAGGGGTTTCCAGTGCGCTTACAGCAAGCGGTCCAGAGAAGATGCCGGACGCAACTAAGCCTGCCTGCCCGGGTCTTCATGACCGGAGCGTAGCCGGATGCATTGCACGTCGCAATAGTTCGAACAGCTCTGAAACGATCCATTGAGGAACTGACATGAAGAAGACCTTGTCCGTCGTTGCGTTGCTGGCTTCATCCATGCTCTTCGGCTGCTCTCATCCGCAACCGGTCTACGTCCCGCCTCCGCCCGCGCTGAACTATCAGGCCATGGAACAGCAGGGAATGCACGATGGCTTCGAAGCCGCGCAACACGACGTTCAGACCGGGCGTCCACCCGTCTTCGACCACCACCCACGCTACCGCAATCCGCCCGTGCCACCTCCCGGGTTCGGAAGCTACCGGCAGGGCTTCCGCATCGGGTACGAACAGTTCCTGCACCAGGGACCGCCCCCGCCGCCACGCTAGGTGCCGGCCTTGCGCCGGCTAGTCCACTCTATGGCGGCGCAGGCTTCGCATCAGCTCAGGCAGGCGGTGGAAGACCGCGACTGCCCGAAGCCACTTCCGGTTGTCGATGGCAGGCGTGCCGCTGACCGTGGCCCCCGGTGCGACATCGCCCGGTACCCCGCTCTGGGCCGTCACGACCGCGCCATCGCCAATGATGGTGTGCCCCACCACGCCGACCTGGCCGGCCAGAATCACATTGCGGCCGACAGTGGAGGAGCCGGCAAGCCCCACCTGCGCGCACAGCAGCGTGTCGGTGCCTACGTCCGAGCCGTGCCCCACCTGGACAAGATTATCGATCTTCACTCCGGCGCGGATGCGGGTCTCTCCCACAGTTGCCCGGTCGATGCAGGAGTTGGCCTGTATCTCGACCCGATCCTCGATGACGGCGGGACCGGTCTGCGGGATTTTGTACCACATCGTTTTGCCGCTGGAACGGTCCGGCGCGAAGCCGAAGCCATCAGCACCGACAACGGCACCGTTTTGCACGATGACATTGTCGCCCAAGCAACAGAACTCGCGCACCACCGCGTGGGCATGGGCAAGGAACCGGTCGCCGATCTGCGCGTGGGGATAGATGACCACGTGGGGGTGGAGGACGGCGTCGTCACCCAGGACGACGTGATCGCCGACCACCACGTAAGGGGCGATGTGGGCTCGGGCGCCGATCTGGGCGGTGGGAGCGATGATGGCCGTCGCGTGAATGCCGGGAGGCGTGGCTGGCGGTTGGTAGAAGAGCTCAAGCGCGCGCGCGAAGGCCAGGTAGGGATTCGCGATTCGCAGGGTAGGCGTACTGAGCGCTTCGAACGAGGGCTCAACGAGGACGGCGGAGGCTCGGGTGGTGCGGGCGAGCGGGACGTACTTGGGGTTGGAGACGAAGGTCACCTGGCCTGGCAGCGCCTCTTTGATACCCGCAACGCCGGTAATCTCGATGGCGCCATCGCCTTCGAGAGCGGCGCCGAGGACTTCGGCAAGAGCGGAGAGGAGCATCTGGGGATTGTAGCGGAGACCTCAGAGGGACTGCATCGCGAGCGTCTGGAGGGTTTACGCGCCCGCAAAGGCTTACTCGAAGAGCGACTCCTGCGGCGGTTTCGCCGCTTGCTGACTGGAAAGCCTGGTCTTTGAGTGGGTCGTGACCACCGCCAGCAGATGCAGCCTGGTGATGGCGTGCCGCGGAATGTAGACGCGCTGCGTGTTGGAGCGGATGTCGGGCGGAATGAGGAAGAGTCCGCGGTCCTCCAGGAGGGCATCGACCAGGCTGAGATCGATGGCTGCCAGGCCTTCCAGGGTGTCGCCGCCGCTAAGCGTCAGGCGCAGCCAGAGGCCCTCGGAGCGGGGACGAGCCAGAAACGAGCGCCGGCTCAGGCGCTCGGGGTCCACTTTATCCGCCAGGTTGAAGTCGCGAACGTAGGCTACGGAGCGCACGGTGGGGAAGGGGATGGCGAGAATCCGCGCATTCAGGTCGAGTAGACCGAGCGATGGCTGCTCCGAGGGTGCGCCCGGCGAGAGGATCCCTGCGAGTGGTAAATAGCCGGCGTGGATGGTGCCCGTGACGGTCCGGACGATCACTTTCTTGCGCGATTCGGGCATGGCGGATGGTCAGGCGGCAGTTGGATGAAGTACCCGAGAGAGAACTCCCGACGTGGCGGATTGTCGCACAGACTACGGGACACGCAACAAAAAAGGTGCAACAAAGGTAGTCACATTGACGACTGCTGTGTTACATTTGGCTTTTGCGTCGGGCCAGTCTGAATGCATAACTTGTTGATAAAAGAGACGGTTACCGTCCTGAGCTCACGTGGCGATTGGAGTGTTCCCCAGACGAATGGCCGACTACATCTACCTGCTTGAAAATCGACTTTCCCCCCCTCAGCGATCCGCCCTGCGGGCAATCCGCGAAGTGGCCCGTGCGAAGGGGCTGACGGTTTTCCTGGTAGGGGGCGCGGTCCGAGACCTGACCAGCGGCTCGCCGGTGCGCGACCTGGATGTGGTGGTTCAGGGAAACGCCCTCAAGTTGAAAAAAGAGTTCGAGAAGACGGGAGCCGCTGCCACGGGTGAGTCGGATCTTGGGCAGGCGCTCTTCCTGCGCTTTCCAGGCAACGTACGGATGGAGATCGGCAGCACGCTCAGCGTAACTTTCCCCAAGCCCGGCAAGGCGGTGGCGAAGCCGGCGACGATCCTCGAAGATCTTCGGCGGCGGGACTTCACCGCGAACGCCATGGCGCTCTCGTTGAATGAAGGCTCCTATGGGCTGTTGATGGATCCGCTGAATGGCGTAGCGGATATCGAGAACCGGCAGCTTCGGCTGGTCAGCAACTACGGATTCATTGAGGATCCGGTCCGGATGATCCGTGCGGCGCGCCTGATGGCCCGCTTGGGCTGGACGATGGACGAGAAGACCCAGGCGCGCTACGAGACCGGACAGCGCGAAGGGTACATCTCGGCACTCTCGGAGTTCCACCGTGGGTATGAGACCGAAGAGATCATCCACGAGGAAGATCAGCTCCGGGTGCTGAAGCGCCTGGAAGCTGAGGGCTGGATGAAGCACCTGGCGCCGTACTGGACCTCGACGAAGGTGAATGCGCCCGAGCTTGAGCGGCTGCGCGAGGTGCAGGCGCAACTCCAAATGCAGGGCATCCAACCCGATACCGCCGCGGCGAGTTTCCCTCTGCTGACCGCCAAGTTGACGCCCAAAGAGATCGCGACACTGAAGGCTGGGTTTCCGCGGCAGGGATTTGTCGCGGAGATCGAGGCGCTGGAGGGCGAGGCAAAGGAGTTTGCGGCTCAGCTTGCGAGCAAGAGCGCGGCACTGCCGTCGCAGGCTTGGCGGCTGATCACCTCGGCGCGGCCGGAGGTTGTGCTTTGGACGGCGTACTCGACCAAGAGCCCGGCGCTGCAGGCGAAGTTCAAGAGCTTCTATACGGATTGGCCGCAGGCCCGCCAGAAGATGCCCTACACGCTGATGCAGGAGATGCGCATCGTGCCGGAGCTGCCGGGGTATAACGAGCTGCTGGAGAAGCTGTTCTTTGAACTGATGGACGGCAACCTGGGCACGCCGGAGGAGATGAAGGGGTTTCTCGAGCCGTACTCGCCGCCTGCGCCACCGCCACCGGTGAGCATGCGCAGAGCGCGCGCGGCGAAGAAGGATGCTAAGCCGGCGAAGTCGAGAGCGAAGAAGATCGCGAAGATCGATGAGGACGATGGCGAGGAAGATGATGTCGAGGCGGCGGAAGCCTCTGAGTTAGAGGACGGGGAAGACGTTGAAAGTGACGAAGATGCGGCTCCAGCGAAGGCTCCCGAGAGTTCGGCAAGTGAGCCTGCGACCAAGGCCGGGCGGGCTACGGATCCTGGCGATGCTTTGCCTCCGGTCAAGGCGGCTGCGCCGGTGAAGACCGCGAAGGCGTCAACACAGGCCAAGAAGGCGGCTGCCTCGCCAGCGCCGGCTGCCGCCAAGAAGGTTGTGGTGCCGGCCCAAAAGGCTGTCTCGAAAGCACCTGCAGGCAAGGCGGCTCCCGCGAAGAAAGTAGCGGCAAAAGCTTTAGCGGCGCAGGCGAAGAAAGTGACTCCGCTGAAGAAAGCCGTCGCAAAGAAAGCGGCCGGAACGCCGGTGAAGGCTGCGGGAAGCAAGGCAGTACCCGCCAAGAAGAGCGCGCCCGCGAAGAAGGCGGCGCCTAAGGCTGGGGCCAGAAAGTCTGTTGCCGCAAAGAAGAATGTGCGGCGCTAAGGCGGGAGTAGAGCGCAGCGATTGGAGTCAGCGGCGAATAAAGACGCTGCAGGGCTCTTTGCGCGACAGCCCCGACTGAACTCTGGCGCGGATCTCGCATCTTACGGCGAGAGGTGTGCACGATGGTTGTTGCGGTGTTGCAGGGTTCGTTGCGTTCCGATCGCATGGGTGACCGTGCGGCCAAGTGGACGAGTGCCCAGTTGGAGGCGCGAGGGCATGAGGTTCACCTGGTGGACGCTGCCGAGTTGCAGCTTCCGCTGCTCGACCGGATGTGGAAGGAGATCAAGGACGATCCCGCTCCGGAGCATGCTGATCTGCGTCAGAAGCTGCGGCCCGTAGCGGACCTGTATGAGCGCGTCGATGGATTTGCGATCGTGAGCGCGGAGTACAACCACAGCGCGCCTCCGGGGCTCGTCAACCTGATCGATTACTTCCTTGAAGAGTATCTCTACCGGCCGTCGGCGATCATCTGCTACTCTTCGCTGCCCTTTGGAGGCGTGCGTGGGGCGATGCAGTTGCGGGCTCTGCTGGCCGAGGTGGGAATGAGTTCGATTCCAACCTTGCAGCCGATTCCGAAGGTCGGTGACGCGCTGAGCGCGGAGGGCGTGGCTCTGACGCAGGAGCTGGCCGAAAAATCCGGAAAGTTCTTCGATGAGTTTGACTGGTACATGGAGGCTCTGAAACTGGGACGAGCCCGTCGTGATCCGCGAAAAGCGTAGTGCACGACATGGTCATTTGTGGCCTGCTGCTGGTTTTAGGTATGGATTTCGCGGGATGTTAGCGGAAGCGTTTCAGGGTGAAGAGCGCGGCGGTGAAGATGCCGCTGCCGGCCACCACCATGAGGGCGATGGCGCGGCGGTAGGCGGCCTGGGTTCGGGCGGGGGCCTGGCCGACTGCCTCGCGGCACTGGCTGCAGCCCTGGGCGTCGATCGGGATAGTGGCGAAGCACGCGAGGCCTAACACGACGATCGCGTTCGCTGCTTTCGGGCGATGACGGGCCCGCTGGCGTTGTGAGTCCATCGTTCGAGACCTGGATAGGGTCACTGGCAGAAGGCGAGCAGGCCGAAGAGCATCAGCCAGAGCAGACCCATGGAGTGCCAGTACCAGGCGGCGAGATCGACGAGGATCTGGCGGTTCTCGAGCTGGCGGGAGACGAAGAGGCCGATCAGGGCAGCGACCAGCGCGGCGACGCCGACGAGCAGGTGAAGTCCGTGGATGCCGGTGATCAGAAAGAAGGAGTGGCTGCTCTGGCTGGAGTAGTAGTGGACGCGCTGAGAGGCGAGCTGGCTCCAGGCGACGAGTTGGCCGGCGATGAAGATGCAGCCGAGCGCGACGGTGGCGGCGAGCCAGGGGAAGGCGCGGCGGGTGATCGGTTTGCCGAGGCCGAGCCACTCATCCATGACGTCCATCTCGCGGAACATGTGGCGGCGCGCGACCTCGATCGTCAGCGAGCTGATGAGGAGGACAGCCGTGTTGAGCCAGAGGATGGGCGGGACGGCGGTAGGAAGCCACTCGTTGATGTAGCGCGCGTTGGCGTCGATATGGCCGGAGCCCTGGGCGACGAAGAAGACGCTGACGATGGCCACGAAGAACATGAAGACGGCCGAGAGCGCAAAGAAGAGGCCGAGGCGGAAGCGGTCGAGCCGCTCGCGGGGGCGCGGGCGGCCGCGGCGTCGATCGTTCCAGTTGTCGGGGTCCCCGCCACCGCCGGTACGTTTGTCAGTAGGCGGACGCCGGCCTCCGCCGTGGTCGCCATCTTCCGTGTCGCGACGCCGGCGTTCGGTATCTGGTGGTGTGGTGATTGCCGGCATGGCGACTCCTATGCGCAGAGGCTTGTTGAAAACAGATTACTCCGGTTTTGCCGCTTCCGCCCATTGTGGACGGAAGTGCTCGCCGGGAGAGGTTGAATCATATTCGCAAGGCGCACAGTGGACTGTGATTTGTCCATTGGATGCGGCTGACGTGCTTTGGGACGAAGCCCATTCAAGAGTGGTAGCAGACCACGGGTTTTCCACCGCCCGGGTGCCGCGGCGCAGGCTGATGAAGAGGTTCCAAAGGAAGAGCAGCTGAGCGGAGGCGAGGACGATTGCGGAGAAGGTGACGAAGCGCTGGATGGGCAGGGCGTGCGCGAGGAGTTGGGTGGCGGCGCTGTTGGGAATGCCGTCGAGCTGGCTGTAGTGGCGGGGGTTCCCCCATAGGCCGGCGAGATGCATGGGCAGGAAGGTGGCGTAGGCGAAGACGATGGTAAGCCAGAAGTGACAGCGGCCGAGGGTTTCAGACATGAGGCGCGCGGGGCCGCCAGCGGCGGAGGTGATGAGCGGAAACCAGTAGTAGGTGGCGGCGAAGAGGCCGAAGATGCCGGCCAACGCCATGATGAGGTGGAAGTGGGCGACGACGAAGTAGGTGTTGTGGAGGTACTGGTCCAGGATCGGCTGGGCCAAGATAGGCCCGGTGAGCCCTCCAGCGATGAAGAGCGAGACGAAGCCGAGGGCGAAGAGCATGGGCGTGGAGTAGATGGGACGCGAGCGCCAGGTGGTGGCGAGCCAGCTGAAGACCTTGGCGGCGGAGGGCAGGGCGATGGCCATGGTGGAGATGGAGAAGGCGGTGCCGGCGAAGGGGTTGAGGCCGGCGACAAACATGTGGTGGCCCCAGACGAGGATCCCGAGCAGGCCGATGAGGAGCGTGGTGAGGATCATGATGCGATAGCCGAAGACTCTCCTGCGCGAGAAGTTTGCCAGCAGCATGGATGTGAGTCCCATGCCGGGGAGGATGGCGATGTAGACCTCGGGATGTCCGAAAAACCAGAAGAGATGCAGCCAGAGCAGCGGGCTGCCGTTGCCGGAGGTGTGCAGGGTTCCGTTGACGAGGTCGCCGGCGGGGAGGAAGAAGCTGGTGTGAGCGTGACGGTCGAGGAAGAGCAGGGTGAGCGCGGCGAGCAGGACGGAGAAGGCGATGATGGAGAGGAGCGCGGCGGTGAACCAGGCCCAGACGGTGAGGGGCAGGCGCTCCCAGGACATGCCGGGGCAGCGGTAGGCGACGACCGTGGCGAGGGTGTTGATGGAGGTGAGGATGGAGGCAATGGCGAAGAGGCCGATGGAGGCGAGCCAGAGGTCCATGCCGAGCGCCTGGCCGGGCCCGGCAGAGGCGATGGCGGAGAGCGGCGGATAGGCCGTCCAGCCGGAGATGGGCGCGCCGCCGAGGACGAAGGTGGACGAGAGCAGGACGGCGAGGGCGAGCAGGAAGAGCCAGAAGCCGGCGGCGTTCAAGAGCGGGAAGGCCATGCGCGAAGAGCTCGGCTGGATACCGATTTGGGCGGGCAGGATGAGGGAGCCGAAGCCGGCCTGCGGGGCCAGGGTGAGGACGAAGAAGAGCATGAGCGTGCCGTGGAGGGTGACGAGGGCGAGGTAATCCTCGGGCTTGATGGGAGCGAAGGGCGGGATGATGCGGTCTGGCCAGACGAGGTGGATGCGCATGGCAAGCGACATCAGGGTGCCGATGAAGACGGCGGTGAGTGAGAGGGCGAGGTAGCGCCGGCCGAGGATGCGGTGGTCGGTGGTGAAGACGGTGCGGGTGAGGGAGCGGCCCCACGACGGTCTGGATTTGGTTGAGATGATCATGGCGCACCGGCCTGGCTGAGCCACTGGGCGTAGGCGGCGGGGGGCAGGACGCGGAGATTGGCGGTCATGCGGTAGTGGCCGAGACCGCAAAGCTGGGTGCAGAGGATGGCGTAGGTGCCGGGGACCGTGGCGGTGAAGTGGATGTCGGCGGGCTGGCCGGGGACGGCGTTCTGCTTGATGCGCAGGGCGGGGACGGAGAAGCCGTGGATGACGTCCTGGGCGCGAAGGTGGAGGTCGACCTCGCGGTCCGCGGGCAGGACGAGCTCGGAGGAGACAATGTCGTCGCGTCCGCTGGGGTCGGCGGGGTCGAGGCCGAGGGGATTGGCTTCGGCGGGCGCGATGAGCTCGGGCCGGGTGCGGCCGAAGGCAGCGTCCGGGCCGGGATAGCGGAAGTACCAGGCGAACTGCATGCCGGTGGCCTCGACCTGGAGGGCGGCGGGTGAGGGTCCGGAGTAACGGTTAGCGGCCCAGAGGCGCTCGGCGCGGAGGGTGAGGAAGGCGAAGAGGAGGGTGAGGGCGGCGAGCGGGAGGTATTCAGCGCGAACAAGATTGCGGGGACGGGGACGGCGGCGAAGGAGCAGGCCGGCGAAGAGGATGAGGTGGGCGAGGGTGAGGAGCCCGATGGCGACGACGAGATTGAGCAGGAGGTGCTGGTCGAGGGCGGGGCCGTGGGCGGCGGCGTCGGGCGGTAGCGGCCAGAGGGTGTGGAGGTTCATGGGTAGACCGGGCAGCCGGAGGGCATTCTGGGGGCGGTCCAGCAGGGGGTGACGGCTTTGGCCGCGGTAACGACCTGGAGGTTCTCGCCGGGGTTCTCGGCGAGCTGGGCGACGCGGGCGCGTGTATCGGCGAAGACGTCGGGGGCGAGGTCGAGCGCGGGCAGGGAGAGGATGATGCGCGCCCGGAGGCTGGGGTCGTCGGAGTCAAGGAAAGCGAGGAGAGCCTGGTTGAGGGATTGGCTCTGGTTGGTGGCGGAGGCGATGCCATCGGCGAGATTGGCGCGGGCGTCGGGAGTCTCGTCGCTGCGGCGAAGGTAGCGGGAGATGGCGGCGGCGGTGTCGGCGGAGAGCGGGCCGAGAGAGAGCAGGGCGGAGACGACGGCCTGGCCGACGGGGCTGATGGCGTCGTCGCGTTTGAGGTAGGCGAGGAGTGGGGGGTAGATGGCGGGGGGTGGGCCGGGGATGAAGCCGGTGAGGACGGTGACGGCGAGCAGGCGGATGGGCTGGGAGTCGTCGGTGAGGTGAGCGGCGATGCGGGGGATGGCTGGAGCGAGGATTTTGGCGAGGTCGGGCTTGTAGGCGGCGGGAAGCGGAGCGGCGGATGCGGACGCCTTGGCGGGCGCGGCGGGCGAAGTTTCGGGGTCTGCCGCCGGGGCGGTGACGGGCACGGCGGCGGTGGGTGCGGCTGGTTGCGGATCGGGCGGTACGGGGGCGGGGGACTGGAGGCCGACGAGGGTTGTGAGGGCGAAGGCGCGGAGGGGCGCGTCGGGGTTGTCGAGGGCTTTGAGGATGAGGGGCAGGGCGGCGGTGACTGCGGGGGCGTCCGGCGCAGGCGTGAGATCAGACATGGCGGCGATCTCCTCGGGCGTGGGAGAATGGCCGCTGGATTCGCGGTGCAGGGCTTCGTCGACGCGGGCGGCGAGGGAAGGGGGCTCGGGCGTCTGGGCAGCGGGGTTCCCACTCATCGCGAAGGCGCGATGAATGGGGCACAGGTCGGCGTCCTGAGATTGCGGGGGCTGGAGCCCACTCATGGCAGAGGCGCGATGAATGGGGCACAGCGCGAGGAGGAGGAGAAGCAAGCGCCGAATCGTCATCTAGGCTCCGGGTGGAGTGAGGCCATATGTGATTTGACGATGGAGAGGAAGAGGGAGTGCACCCGGGTGTCGGAGGATAGCTCGGGATGGAAGGTGGCGGCGAGGATGTGGGCCTGGCGGACGAGGACGGGGTCGGGCGCGCCAGGGGTGGACTCGCGGGTGGCGAGGATCTCGACGGCGGGGCCAGTGGAGGCGATGCGGGGAGCGCGGATGAAGACCATCTCAAGCGGCGGGCCGGGGAGCAAGGTGGGGGTGATGAGGATGGTGGAGTCGATCTGGCGGCCATAGGCGTTGCGCTGGACGGCGATGTCGAGCGCGCCGAGGGAGGGCTGGGGCGGGTTGAGGACGTCCCTGGCGAGGAGGATGACGCCGGCGCAGGTGCCGAAGGTGGGGGTGTGGCGGACGAAGTCGTTGAGGACGGAGAAGAAGCCGTCGCGCTCCAGGTGGCGGAGGAAGGTGGTGGATTCGCCGCCGGGGAGTACGAGGCCATCGACCAGCGGGGCGCCGCCGGAGCCGGTAAGCTGGCCGGGGCGGCGGATGAGGCGCGGCTCGGCTCCGGCGGCGATGAGGGCGCGGGCGTGTGCGTCGTAGGCTCCCTGCAGGGCGAGGACGCCGATGATCGGTTTTGCGTGATCTTGCGGCATGTACCCCCTCCCCCTGAAGTATCTAAAATATTCAAACGGTGTGACTTAAGTCTGGACTTGATGTACGCAGGTGCAATGAAAAATCCCGGCTGCGGGGCCGGGATTTCGCTTACTTCCTCTCAGGCGATTATACAAGGGGTGTCAAGGGGTCACGCTGCTGGTCTGACGCTGCCGGGGACCGCGGCGGAGACGGCGGCGTGGTCTATACAGGTTTGGGTGGTGCGAAGACTACGGCCGATCTACAGGTTCAGGGTCCGATGGTTTCGGGCTAAGGGTTATAGCGGGAGCAGTAAGCTCTGATTCAAACAGCTACCAGCCGCGGTTTTGCATCATGTCGGCTTCGGCGATGTTGCCCACGGCGAGGCCCTTCATGGCGCCGAGGCACTCTTCGCTGGCTTCAGCGATGATGGCGGGTGAGTCGAAGTGGGTGGCGGCCCGGACGATGGCGTGGGCACGGGATTCGGCTTCGGCGCGCTCGTCGGGGTTGATGGGCGAGCTGTCGGGGAAGAGGCCGACCTCGAGGCGGATGTTGCCCTCCTTCATGAAGATGCCTGAGCCGACGAAGACGGTCTGGGCGCCGAGCTGCATCATGAGGGCGGCGTCGGCGGGGGTGGCGATGCCGCCGGCGGAGAAGTTGGGGACGGGGAGCTGGCCGGTGCGGGCGACCATGGCCACGAGCTCGTAAGGGGCCTGGAGGTTTTTGGCGGCGGCGTAAAGTTCCTGGGCGGAGAGGACGGTGAGCGCCTTCATCTCGGAAGTGATCTTGCGCATGTGCTTCACGGCGTGGATGACGTCGCCGGTGCCGGGTTCGCCCTTGGTGCGGATCATGGCGGCGCCTTCGGCGATGCGGCGGAGGGCTTCGCCGAGATCTTTGGCGCCGCAGACGAAGGGTGTCTTGAAGGCGTGCTTGTCGATGTGGTGGAGCTCGTCGGCGGGGGTGAGGACCTCGGACTCGTCGATGAAGTCGACGGCGAGGTGCTCGAGGACCTGGGCTTCGACGAAGTGGCCGATGCGGACCTTGGCCATGACGGGGATGGAGACGGCGGCCTGGATGGCCTTGATCATGCCTGGGTGGGACATGCGGGCGACCCCGCCGGTGGCACGGATCATGGCGGGAACGCGCTCGAGGGCCATGACGGCGACGGCTCCGGCTTTCTCGGCGATGACGGCCTGGTCGACGTCCATGACGTCCATGATGACGCCGCCCTTGAGCATCTCGGCGAGGCCGGTCTTGAGGCGGAGGCCGGGGGAAGAGAAGCTGTGATTGCCGTTGGAGTTGTGGTCGGGCATGGCGGGGCTCCTTGATCAGGTGGAAAGGCGCTGAGATGTGCGGCTTGCCGGGACGCTCTCACGCGGGAGCGATTGACTTATCGACCGGAGCCTCCAGTTTAGCAGGGATTGCGGCCGCGCTGCGGAGTGATGAGCCGGGTTGACAAGGGCTCGGGGCGCGGCCTAAGTTATTCGGCGCAAGCGAAACCTTACTCCCCAAGGGTGTGGCATGAAGAGAATGGCGAATGAGACTGTGAGGCCGCGCACGTCGCTGCGGCTGATGGCGGTACTGGTGCTCGGGCTCTGCGCGGTGGTGGCAGGGTCGGGGCAGGCAGCTCCAAACTTTGGGCCGAATGTAACGATCTTCGATCCCGGGATGCCGACGAGCCAGATTCAGGCAACAATCAACACGATTGCGACGCAGCAGTTGAACAACCAGTTCGGAACGCAGCGGTATGCGCTGCTGTTCAAGCCAGGCGTGTATGGAAGCGCGGGGGCGCCACTGACGTTCCAGGTGAACTTCTACATGGATGTGGCGGGGCTGGGCGCGACGCCGGGCGATGTGACGATCAACGGGACGGTGAATGCGTTCAACCAATGCTTTGCGGCGAACAATTGCTCGGCGCTGGATAACTTCTGGCGGTCGCTGTCGAACCTGACGATCAACATCATGGGCGGGACGGGCTGCCGCTCGGGCGCGGACTTCTGGGCTGTGTCTCAGGCGGCTCCGCTGCGGCGGGTGAACTTTACGGGCGGAAACGTGTCGCTGCAGGATTACTGCAGCGCGGGGCCGCAGTTTGCCAGCGGCGGGTTCATTGCGGATTCGCAGATGCAGAGCGGGACGATCATCAACGGGTCGCAGCAGCAGTTTTTTGTGCGTAACAGCAACATCGACGGGTGGACGAACGGGGTGTGGAACCAGGTGTTCGCGGGGGTGACGGGGGCGCCGGCGCAGAGCTATCCGAACCCGACGTATACGACGCTGGCGACGACGCCGGTGAGCCGGGAGAAGCCGTTTCTGACGGTGGACGCGAATGGGCACTACGGGGTGTTTGTGCCGGCGGTGCAACGCAACTCGGCGGGGGTGAGCTGGAGCAGCGGGGAAGGCGCGGGTGAAACGCGGCCGATCGGCAACTTCTTCATCGCCACGCCGGCAACGCCGATCCTCGAGATCAACCTGGCGTTGATCTTCGGCAAAGACCTGATCCTGACGCCGGGTGTGTACCAGATGGATAGCCCGATCTATGTGTTTCGTCCGGATACGGTGATCCTGGGGCTGGGACTGGCGACGCTGGTTCCGCAGACGGGAGATGCGGCGATCAAGGTGGCGGATGTGGACGGGGTGAGGATCGCGGGGCTGATCTTTGATGCGGGGCCGGTGAACTCGCCGGTGCTGCTGCAGATGGGCTTTGGGCTGTTTGGAGGGGCGCTGCCGGTGGGCGGGTTCCTGCCGCATGGGAACGATCCTTCGTCGCTGAACGATGTCTACTTCCGGATTGGCGGGGCGACGGCGGGCAAGGCGACAACGAGTGTGGAGGTGAACAGCGCGGATGTGATTTTGGATAACATCTGGGCGTGGCGGGCAGACCATGGCAACGGCGTGGGCTGGACGTTGAATACGGCCAGCCACGGGGTGGTGGTGAACGGAGATCGCGTGACCGCTACCGGGCTGGCGGTGGAGCATTACCAGATGGAGCAGGTGCTGTGGAAGGGCAACGCCGGGGAGACGATCTTCTACCAGAGCGAGCTGCCGTACGATCCGCCGAGCCAGGCGGCCTGGATGGACGATGGGGCGAATGGGTATCCATCGTACGTGGTGACGAACGATGTGAACACGCACACGGTGTATGGGTCCGGGATCTACTCGAACTTTGATTTGGGAGTGAACATCGTGGAAGACAATGCGAGCACCGTGCCGCAGAGGAGCGGGGTGGTGGTGCATGACACGGGTACGGTGTTTCTGAGCGGCAGCGGACAGATCACGCACGTGATCGATGGCGTGGGCGGGACGGCGAACAGTGGTGACGCGGGGGCGCTGAATCCGGTGGTGGTGTATCCGTAGAGGTGAGGCCCGCAACGATCTAGAAGGCGGCAGGCGGACGGAGTTCTGCTTCACTGAAGGGCTTTGCGGGCTTGCCCCAGTCCTGGCTGAGGTCTGGCCAGGTGGGGTTTAGCGAGACGATTAGCTGATCTTGCGGATGCGGAGGATGCCTTTGAGTTAGGTTTCTCTTGCGATGGCTTCGCTGATGGTCGCGAAGACTTTCGAGTAGACGAGCTGGTTGATGTTGTACCGGAGCAGAAGGAGTCTGGGTGAGATTGCGATTTGTGCTGCTTGACGCAGGGTCATGAGGTCGGAGGTGCCGCCGACGTAGTGGCGCTTGCGGGGACTGGCGAGGATGTAGACGTAGCCGGCTTTTGACATGGCGATGGGAGGGCAAGTGCGAAGAGCAAATACTGAGACCCTTCGCCGTCGGCTCAGAATGACGACAGGGTGGGTTGGCTTAGCGTCGGAATGAGGGCCGAGGTCGCGCTGGCTAACGGTCAGATTGGCGTTCAGGGTTTGGATGGACTTGTGCAGGCGGGGGTGATGTCGTACTGGGGCTCGCATTTTCCCATGAGGAACTCGTCGAACCAGTTGACGATGTTGTCGAGGCGCTCGATGCGGTGCCAGGGTTCGCCGGAGCGGGAGAGCTCGTGAGACTCGCGGGGGAAGCGGACCATGACGGCGGGGATGTGCTTGTACTTGAGGGCGCGGAAGAAGTCCTCGCCGCCGGAGGTGGGCGGGGTGCGGTAGTCGGCGTCGCCGAGGATGAACATCATGGGCGTCTTGATGTTGTTGACGAAGGTGATGGGGGAGTGGGCGCGGTAGAGCTCGACGTTCTCAAAGGGCGGGGACTTGGGGTAGAAGGACTGGTGGAAGCCGGCGACGTCGGCGGTGTACCACCAGTTGGCCCAGTCGGTGATATCGCGCTGGGCGACGGCGGCTTTGAAGCGGTTGGTCTGGGTGACGACCCAATCGGTGAGGAGGCCGCCGCCGGAGCCGCCGGTGACGCCGAGCTTGTTGGGGTCGGCGTAGCCGAGCTTGATGGTTGCGTCGACAGTGTCCATGAGGTCGTGGAAGTCGTCGCCGGGGTAGTTGTTCATGATGATGTTGGCGAAGTTCTGGCCGTAGGTGGTGGAGCCGCGCGGGTTGGGATAGATAACGACGTAGCCGCGGGCGGCCATGAAGAGCATCTCGTGATCGAAGACCCAGCCGTAGGCGGAGTGCGGGCCGCCGTGGATGTTGAGGATGGTGGGCAGCGGCGAGGCGGGCCTCGAGGTGACGCCGGGCGGCAGCTGGATGAAGGTGTCGATCTTTTCGCCGTGCAGGTCGGCGGCGTGGACGGTGGGCGCGACCTGGATGTCGAGCGGCATCTGCAGGTCGAGCTGCGAGAAGAGGGCGTCGTTGACGTGGGTGAGTTGGGTCTGCTGCTGGTTGGGTCCGACGGTGAAGAGCTCGCCGATGAGGATGGGGTTGGAGATGAGGGCGATGACAGTGGGGTGGCCTTGCGACGGGGCTGCGCCGCTGAAGCCGATGACGGCTTCTTTGGGAGCGGTGAGTTCGGCGACCTGGTTGGGCGTGGCGACTTCGACGGCGAGGAGCTGGGCTGAGCCGCGATGGCCTGCGATGTCGATGACGTGGCTGGAGTCGGGCGCCCAGAGGATAGCGCCGCGACCGTTGCCGCGAGGCGCGGTGTTGTCGCCGCCGACGCCCGAGCCCATCTCGTAGGTGAGCTTGCCGGTGAGGTTGCGGGCGGGGCTGAGCGCGGACGGGGTGTCGCCGTTCCAGGTGAGGTCGAGGGCGAAGAGGTCGGTCTGCTGGTGGGAGATGGCGTGCGGGCCTTCTTCATCGGCGTGGAAAACGATGTGCTTTGCATCGGGCGAGAGGGCGAGGCCGCTGGCGCGCAGCTTGAGGTCAAGCGTGAAGGTGGGGGCGGGTGCGTCTTTGGGATGGGCGGAGCCGGCGGGAAGCTGGATGGCGTATAGGGTGTTGTGGGGGAACTCCTCGTAGTAGGGCTCCTCGGTGTGGGAGGAGGTGTAGAAGAGCCACTTGCCGTCGGCGGTGAACATGGGGTCGGAGACGCCGAAGCGGCCGCTGGTGAGCTGCCAGGGTGGGGCCTGCTCGCCTTTGGCATCAGGCAGCGAGATGAGATAAAGGTGGGAGACCATGGCGGGGTCGGTGTAGCCCTCGCCGTTGAAGCGGTAAGTGGGGCGATTGATGATGCGGATGTCGGAGACGTGGGCGGCGTCGCCGGTGGCGCGGTTGCGGAGGGTGGTCTCCTGGCGGACTTTGGCCTGGTCCTGCGGGGTGCTGGAGGAGATGAGAATGGCCTGGCCGCTGGGGGTCCAGATGGGGTTGCCGGCGCCGCGGGGAAGGTCGGTGAGCTTGATGATGTCGCTGGCGGGCTTGCCGGGGGTGGGGGCGGGCATAAGGTAGAGCTGCGAGCCGCCGCCTGCGCCGCCGCGTCCGCCGGGAGCGGCGGTGGCTTCGGCGGAGCGGGTGAAGGCGATGTGGGTGGAGTCGGGCGACCAGCGCGGGGACTGGTCGTGGGTGCCGTCGGTGAGCTTCTGCGGGGCGGCGCCGGACGAGGTGAGGTCGAGAAGGTAGAGGGAGGTTAGATAGCCGGTGTGGTCCGGGGTGACGCTGGCCTGGACGAAGACGGCGGCGTGTCCGTCGGGCGCGACCTGGACGTCGCCGATCCAGTTGAAGGCGAAGAGGTCCTTGTCGGTAATGGGACGCTTGGGGGCTGGAGTCTGGGCGAAGGAGGCGGCGGGCAGGACGACGGCGAGGACGGCGAGCAGGGTGCGGGTGAGGTGGCGCATGAGACCTCAAGAAGGTTTTAGGTTGGATTGAAGATTAGCATTGGGCGCGGGATCGTGCTGAGTCGACTGGAAGGCGAGGCGCATCTGTGTTGCAACACCAAAGGAGTATGGGATGGCGATGGAGCTTGGTCTGGACAGCTTTGTAGCGGCGGTGGGAGCGGAGGCGACGGGCGGCGCGGGCACGGGGGCGGAGCGGATCGCGAACCTGCTGGAGGAGGTGCAGCTGGCGGATGAGGTGGGTCTGGATGCGGTGGGGCTGGGGGAGCATCACCGGGCGGAGTTTCTGGATTCGGCTCCGGCGGTGCTGCTGGCGGCGGTGGCAGCGCGGACGAAGCGGATCCGGCTGGCGAGCGCGGTGACGGTGTTGAGCGCGGCGGACCCGGTGCGGGTGTTCCAGGAGTTTGCGACGCTGGATCTGATCTCGAACGGGCGCGCGGAGATTGTGGCGGGGCGCGGATCGTTCATTGAGAGCTTTCCGCTGTTCGGGCTGGAGCTAAAGGATTACGACGCGCTGTTTGAGGAGAAGCTGGAGCTGCTGTTGAAGCTGCGGGATGAGACGGAGGTGCACTGGTCGGGGCGGTTTCGGCCGGCGCTGACGGGGGAGGGGGTGTATCCGCGGCCGGTGCAGGCGAAGCTGCCGGTGTGGCTGGGAGTGGGCGGGTCGCCGGAGTCGTTTGTGCGGGCGGGGGCGATGGGGCTGCCGCTGATGGTGGCGATCATCGGGGGCGAGCCGCACCGGTTTGGCCCGCTGGTGAATTTGTACCGGGAGGCGGGCAGGCGGGCGGGGTTTGGGGCGACGGATTTGAAGGTGGGGATTCATGCGCTGGGGTATGTTGCGGAGACGGATGCCAAGGCCGCGGATGAGTTCTTTCCGGGATATGCGGCGGCGTTTACGAAGATCGGCAGAGAGCGCGGATGGCCGCCGGTGACGCGGAGGCAGTTCGATGCGCTGCTGGGTGAGACGGGTGCTCTGATTGTGGGCGGGCCGGAGACGGTCGCAAAGAAGATCAAGCATTACGACAAGGTGTTGGGCGGGATCAGCCGGATGAACCTGCAGATGAGCGTGGCGGGAATGCGGCACGAGCAGTTGATGGGGTCGGTGCGGCTGATGGGGGAAGAGGTGAAGGGGCGGCTCTAGCTGGGACGGAAGGAAAGCAGGCGCAGCCGCGTGCGATGTGGGTCCAGGGTGATGAAGGCAGGCTGTTCCGGCTCGTTCTGAAGGAGTGCGACGCAGGCAAGCAGTTGGGGTCCAAATCTCAACGGGGTGACACGACCGGCGCGGATGAGTATGACGCTTGGTCCGTCGGCACCCGCGCCCACCACCAGGGAGCCGAAGTCGAGGTCTTGCGTCAGGACGACGTAGCCATGAGCCAAGGCGTACGTCGCGATCTCATGATCGGGTGCGTCCGATCTTCCAACGCTTGACCAATGGACCGCCTCGATCTGCTGAGAAGCGAAGTACGGGACCCAGTCGGTGGATAGGTTCACGTCAATCAACAACTTCATGCGCTGGCGAGGTATACCTCGCGCTCACTTGCCAGCCAGGAGGCGTAGCGGAGCGCTTGGGTGATGTCTTCGCGTTCGATGTAGGGAAACTCGCGCAGGAGATCGTCCGGAGTTGCTCCTTCGGCGATCTGGCCAACAATCATGCCAACTGTGACGCGCATGCCGCGGATGCAGGCTTTGCCGCTCATGATGGTGGGGTCTCGGGTGATACGGTCGAAGTCTTCCACGGAAGAGTCCTCCGACTTCAGTCTACGCGATGCTCGTGGCGGTGGCGTGCCGAGGCGGTGGCATGCAAATCCGGTGTTTTATGACTGTATACGGCGGGATCGGCCAAATGAACCTGCAGATGAGTGTGGCGGGGAAGCAACTCGAGGAGCTGTGGGGCGGCCGTGGAGTCGACTTCGAGGTCTATGAAGAACGCCAGGTGGTGCCGAGGACTTGATACAGGTAGGCGGCGCGGTGAGGGAGAGCGATCTGGGCGAGGTCCTTCTTCTTGGAGTTGAGCAGCCACCAGGCGTGAGGAGCTTCGTGGATGTCGTAGCCGGCGTCGTGGAGGAGGAAGAGGCTGACGCGGAGGCGTTCTTCGTCCTGGTTCTTGACTTGTTTTGCGGCGGATAGGGTTCCGGGCACACCGACGAGATCGTAGGTGAGGACACCGGCGCCGATGGGAGCACACAGCAGGCCGGCGGTCTCGATACCCGCGCGTGCGAGGAGGGGCGTCAGGGATTTCTGAGTATCGACGGCTTGCTGCTCCATGGCCATCGCGACGTTGAAGGCGAGGAGGGCGGCGAGTTGTGAATCGTTCTGCATTCGTTCGACCAGTTGGAAGGGAACGAGGATGATGCCGCTGCCGAGGGTAAGCGGCTGACGCCAGCGGCTTTCGTTAACAAGCTGAAAGCGGAACTTGATTTTGGCGGGGTCGCCGGCGGGGAGGTCGCGCTGATATTGCGGGATGAGTTTGTCGCCGACGGCGGAGATGCGGGCTTGCATCAGGTGATCTTCGTAGGGCGGGATCTTCGTGGGGTCGATGCCGGTGAAGGCTTTGCTGAGCGGGTTCTGGCCGGCATCGGGGTCGACGGCAGCGGGATCGTAGTCAGTCTTATCGATAAGTTTTTGACCGTTCTTGTCGATGGTGTTCCTGGCCCACACGACCTTGTCCGCGAGGATGGTTCCGTCGGGCTGCTGCTTGCCGTGGAAGGCCATCCACATGTTGACTGCGATGGGATCGGCAGAGGACGCAGGCGGCAGGTAGGAGATGGCGGCCTTGGGCGAGATGACCACTTTATAGCCGGCGGCGCGGACCACTGGATCGGGAGCGACGGTGCCGGCCGCGAAGGTGGCCTCGACGATGCCGCGGGCGGTAACGATGCCGAGGGGTACGGAGACGATGATCACCTTGGTGGCGCGCAGAGCGTGAGCTTTGGAGTCGCGTTCGCCGAAGACGAGAAGGTGTTCGCCGAGGAAGAAGTTGCGCTCCGCGGGTGAGGCTTCAAGGAAGGTATCGCCACTCTGGGTTTTGACCGCGGCTGCGCTGGCGAGCACGACGTGCTTGCCGTTGAGGTCGAAGTCCGCAGAAGAGCGGAAGCCAGTGACCATACCGTCGAGGTCGGGGCTGTCGGCATATTGGGCGTGAGATGGTGCAGTGGCAAGGAGAAGTACAACAGGCAGAAAGACGTGTCCGCGGAGCATGGCTTTGAGGGTAAGGCCCGCAGGCGGCGGTGTCGAGGGTTTTATGAAGTGTTTGGGGGGACAAAAGTAGTAGTGCTAGTGAATCGTCGAGAGCTCGGCAGGTGAGCTGATCTTTCAGGGGCGCCATCACTCAGAAGTAGGTTGCGACCACCCGTGGCTGCGAGGAAGTATCGCGTCAAGATGGTTTGGGAAGGAATGAGGCGCGGATGGCGCAGCTTGCAGGCTGCGTTGGCCGGAGGAGTCTTACCCGGCAGTGGGACGTGGATCAAACGGACGTTACATGACGATGGCGAATGAGGTATGTCGGAGTGGGAGCGAAGCTGTGAGAGTGCAGACAGATTGATCTTGATCCTCTGATCAGAGACGCCGTCAAGCACGATGTGCGAAGGGCGCACGGGCGAACTGAAGCGCTCCCTCATGCCTGAGACTCGAACGCGGAGTCATGGCGTGTATCAGCATCACTTCATTGTGCTGCCTTTTCTTTCCCACCCACAGAGTTTCACCGCCTCATAGCTTGTCTGCGACCGGCGTCTTTACTGACGCCGTGCGGAGCCTTGCGTCTGGCGCTCAGAGAGGATCCACCATGAAGCAACGCTACGCTTATCTTGCAATCATGCTTGTCTTTTCGGCAACGGTACTTCGGGCTGATGTGATTGGCCTCTCCCTTGGTTCAAGCTCCGCCTACGCGGTGATGGCGGGCTCGACGGTGACAAGTACCGGCACGACCGTTGTTACCGGGAAGGTGGGTCTAACGACAGCGGGTTCCATTACGGGACTGGACGCAGCCGCACCGGGCACACTTCACATCAATGACCTTTCCGTGCAGCAGGCGAGTTACGATGCGTCTCAAGCCTTCACGTTGGCTACGGAGCTCTCGAGCAGCGAGGACCTGACGGGCAGCGATCTAGGCGGCATGGACCTCGGCTCCGGGGTGTACAGCTTTGCTTCATCAGCGCAACTGACAGGCGACCTTACTCTGGACGGCGGCGGCGACTCGAACTCGTTGTTTATCTTCCAAGTGGGATCGGCTCTTACTTCAGCCAGTTCCGCGTCGGTGTTGCTGACGGACGGCGCGCAGGCGAACAACGTGTACTGGATCGTGGGTAGTTCGGCGACGCTGGGGACCACGACGAACTTCGCAGGGAACATTCTTGCGCTGCAGAGTATCACCCTGGATACAGGTGCGAGTCTGTGCGGCCGGGCGTTCGCGAGCGCTGGAGCGGTAACGCTCGATGGCAACACGGTTTCGAACGGCTGCATGGCCGCGGCGACGGCTGGGGGTAGCGTAGGTGATTCTGTAGCGGCCACTCCGGAACCGGGCTCGCTGGTACTGCTCGGCTCCGGTATGTGCGCCATGTCAGGGTTGTTTCGGGGATCCCGAAAACAGAGCCGTGCCGGGATTACGGGCTAGAGAGATGCTCTCCCGGGGCTTGAGGGCGTAGCGATGGGTCTCCTGCGCTGCGCCCTTGCTTTTGCGTCGCAGGCGGCCGCTCTCTACTGTGAAGCCAGTGTTGCTCTAATCGATCAAAGCCGCGAGGTTCGTTGGATGATCTATGGGTCGCGCCTTCGGCGCTTGGAAGTGTTCGTTTCAGTAAACCTGGACCTCCGGCCCAGGCTTTTATGTGACGGGCCTTCGGCCCCATCTTGACGCAAACTGCGGCTGGCCTGAGCAGCCCAAGACCGACAGCCAGCTAGTGTTAGTCGCGGGGGCGCTTCTTGATTTCGACGTTGAGGCGTTTGATCTTCTGGTTGAGGGTGCTGAGGGGGATCTTGAAGTACTCGGCGGCTTCGGTCTGGTTCCAGTGGCAGCGCTCGAGGCGGTCGGCGATGATGCGGCGCTCGATCTCTTCCATGACGTCGAAGAGCGAGGCGTCGGGACGGTGGTCGAGCAGCGCGGCCGAGTAGGTGGTGCCGGTGAGCTGCGAGGGCAGCAGGTCGGGCGTGATGGTGCGGGTGGTGGAGAGGACGACGCCGCGCTCCATGGCGTTTTCAAGCTCGCGGACGTTGCCGGGCCACTCGTAATCCATGAGGACGCGGAGGGCCTCGGGCGAGAGCGATGGGGGCTCGGTCGAGTTTTCAGCGGCGTAGAAGCGCAGGAAGTGCTGGGCGAGGAGGGAAACGTCCTCGCGGCGCTGGCGGAGCGGGGGAAGCTCGAGCGTGATGACGTTGAGGCGGTAGAAGAGGTCTTCGCGGAAGCGGCCGTCTTTGACGGCCTGCTGGAGGTTGACGTTGGTGGCGGCAACGATGCGGACGTCGACCTGGATTTCGCTGGTGCCGCCGAGATGCATGAAGCGCCGGTCCTGGAGGACGCGGAGGATCTTGGCCTGCATGTCCATGGACATGGTGCCGATCTCGTCGAGAAAGAGGGTGCCGCCGTTGGCGACTTCGAAGAGGCCTTTCTTGGCGTTGATGGCGGAGGTGAAGGCGCCTTTGACGTGGCCGAAGAGGGAGGACTCGAGGAGGTCGGAGGGGATGGCGCCGGTGTTGACGGGGATGAAGGGCTTGTCGCGGCGCGGGGAGTTTTGATGGATGGCCTTGGCGATGAGCTCCTTGCCGGTGCCGGACTCGCCCTGAATGAGGACGGTGGAGCGCGAGGGCGCGACCTGGGCGACCGTGTCGAAGAGGCGGAGCATGGGCTCGGATTTGCCGATGATGTTCTCGAAGTTGTAGCGCTGCTTGAGGGTGCGTTTTAGCTGGATGACCTCGGCCTCGGCCCTGTGGCGGGCGATGGCGGAGCGTATGTCGGCGAGGAGCTTCTCGTTGTCCCAGGGCTTCTGGATGAAGTTTTCGGCGCCTGCGCGCACGGCGTCGACGACGTTGCCGACGGTGCCGAAGGCGGTGATCATGATGACGGGCAGGTTGGGGTGCATGGAGGTGATGCGCGGGAGGAGATCGATGCCGGACTCGCCGGGCAGGGCGAGGTCAAGGAGGAGCAGGTCGAACTCGGCGCGGGAGAGGATGTCGAGACCCTGCGCGCCGTCGGGGGCGAGGGTGACGTCGAAGCCCTCGAGAGTGAGGAGGGTTTCGAGCGACTCGCGGATGCTGGGCTCGTCGTCGATGATGAGGAGGCGCGATGTGGCGGTGGCGGCGAGGGGTGGGGCGAGTGTGGCGGCGGCGGTCGACATCTTTGGCTGGTACCTGCTTCCGGGGCTGAGAGGTTCGAGCGGTTATGGCAGGGCCGAGAGTTTCAGGGTCCTTCGACTACGTTCAATGCAGAGATGCAATGAACTTCGCTTAGGATGACGGATCGGTGAGGGTATGAGTGAGCCCGAGATCAAGCTTCGCTGCGCTGGGTTGGATCATGGGGCACCGACGGTGACGGCGGCGGCGGGGACAGCCGCGGGGATTTCGAGGCGGAAGGTGGTGCCGTGGCCGGGAGCGGATTCGGCGGTGATCTTGCCGCCGTGCTCCTGCAGGATGCCGTAGCTGACGGCGAGGCCGAGGCCGGTGCCTTTGTGCTGGCCGGGGGCGGGGTTGGTCTTGGTGGTGAAGAAGGGGTCGAAGATGCGGTGGAGGTGCTCGGCGGAGATGCCGGCGCCGGAGTCCTGGATCTCGACGATGACGTGGTTGGATTCCGTGGTGCGGGTGCGGATGCTCAGGACGGCTTCGCCCGCGGGGGTGGACTGCATGGCGTCGCGGGCATTGAGCATGAGGTTGAGGATGACCTGCTGGAGCTTGCCCTGATTGCCCTGGATGGGCGCGAGCGAGGGGGCGAGATCGGTTTCGATGCGGATGCGCGCGGTCTTGAACTGGTGCTCGAGCAGGATGACGGAGTCGTGCAGGAGCTGGTTGAGGTCGATGCGGATGAACTCGGTGGCGGAGGTGCGGGAGAAGTTGAGCAGGCCGTTGACGATCTCGGAGGCGCGGAAGGTCTGCTGGGTGATCTTTTCGAGGACGGGAGCGAGGCGCGCGGACATGACGTTGTCGCTGCGGATTTGCTTGGAGAGCATCTGGGTGTAGCTGGAGATGACGGCGAGCGGGGTGTTGACCTCGTGGGCGACGCCGGCGGCGAGCAGGCCGATGGAGGAGAGCTTTTCGGACTGGGTGAGCTGGGCCTCGAGTTGGAGGCGGTCGGTGATGTCGTCGACCAGGATGATGCGGCCGACTACGTCGAAGGAGCGGGTGAGCAGGGGCGCGATGGAGATGTTGGCGGTTCGGGTCTCGCCGGTGGGCAGGGCGAGGCGGAATTTGTAGAGGGTGTGGGTGCCGTGGGCGGCGCCGTCGCCGCGGATGGTTTCGAAGCGGCTGATGAAGTCGGGCGGAAGGAGCGCGGCCATGGGCTGGTGCAGGGCCTCGGCGCGGGAGCGGGCGAAGAGGACCTCCATCTGCGCGTTCCAGCTCTCGATGCGGTCGTCGAGGTCGACGGCGAAAATGCCGATGTTGATGGATTCGACGATGTTCTGGTTGAAGTCCTTGAGGCGCTCGAACTCGTTGATCTTGGATTCGAGTGAGCGGTAGAGCTGGGCATTCTGGATGGCGATGCCTATGTAGCCGGCGAGAGACTCGAGGACTTCCATGTCTTCGGAGGAGAGGAAATCGCCGTCGTTGGTGCGGCCGAGGCCGATGACGGCGACAGTGCGGGTGCCGGGGCCGGTGCGGTTGGCGACGCGGCAGGGCAGATAGTAGTTCAGGTCGAGGCGGGCGGCGGTGTGGCGGTCGGCGTCGGGCAGGTGGAGGGCCTGCTGCGGGTTTTCGAGGAAGACGTGGGGGTTGGCGTGGGGCGAGTCGAAGTCCAGGAAGCGGACGGCGGACTGAAGATTGAGGGTGGAGAGCTCGGCCGCCTGGAGATTGGTGAGGCCGTGGGAGGCGGCGAGTTCGAAGGATGGCGCTTCACGCGGGCGGGCTTCGGATTCGGGCAGGCCGGAGGCAGACTCGGTGGCGAGGAAGACGGCGACGCGGGTGACGAGGAGGGTCTGCGGGAGGCGCTCGACGATGGAGTCGACAAGGGCGCGGAGGTCGGTCTGGGAGTTGAGCGAGCGGCCGAAATCGACGAGCGTCTCGCGGTAGTCGAAGCGCTTCTGGTCGAAGACGCGATCGACGCGGGCCTGGATGGCGCGCTTGAGCGGCTCGAAGATAAGCCCGGTGGCGACGATGGCGGCGAGCAAGCCCCAGATGCGGAGGTAAGGCAGACGGGTGTGGACGATCTCGGCGGAGACGGCGACGACGACGAAGTAGAGCGCGACCAGGGCGGCGGTGGCGAGGGTGTAGGTCACGCCGCGCTTGAAGATGAGGTCGACGTCCATGAGGCGATAGCGGACGATGGCCCAGGAGAAAGTGAGGGGAAGGAAGACGAGGGCGAGGCGGACGAAGTTCTGGATGGTGGTGGGAACGCTGAGGTCGGCGAGGAAAGGTACGACGTAGAAGAAGGTGAAGGGGACGACGGCGAGGAGGGTTCCGCGGGTGAGCCACTTGAGCTGCTGGCGCTGGAGGGGGAACTCGGTGCGGCGGGCGCGGACGAAGAAGATGGCGGCGGCCCAGAGATAGAAGATCGCCATGTAGGCGAGGGAGATCTTGTCGAGGCGGTGCTTGAGCGCCTCGGTGGCGGACCAGCGCAGGATGGCGGTGACCTGGAGGGCGACGAGCGAGATGCCGGGCAGGTAGGTGAGGACCGCGAGGAAGGTGTGAGCGCGGCGGTGGGGAGGGGAGGGGATGGAGTCAGAGAAGCTGAAGGCGAAATGCAGGAAAAGCGCGGGCTGGAGCGCGGCGGCGACGATGGTGGACCAGTAGACGATCTGGTCGAGGGCGTCGAGCTGGCCGGTGTAACGGAAGGCGTAGAGGACGAAGGAGACGAGGCAGAAGACGTAGAAGTGGGTGGATTTCGGGGCGGTCCAGCGGCGGAAGAGGACGTAGAGGCCGATGAAGAGGTAGACCAGGGCGATGAGGCGGAGGCCGTAGTTGATGCTGCGGTCGGTTTCAGAGAGTATGACCTGGATGCGGAAGGGCGCGCCGGCCGAGGCGAGGGTGCAGCGCTGGGTGGGGCGGGCGATGGAGTAATTGGCCTTGGCGAAGCTGCCGTCGCGGAAGATCTGGCGGACAAAGGCGGCGAGGCGGGGGGTGGGCTGCTCGTCGACCGAGAGCAGGACGTCGCCGGCGCGGATGCCGGCGCGGAGTCCGGCGGAGTCGCCGGGGACCTGCTGGGCGCAGAGTCCGCCGGGAACCTCGGTCCAGAAGACGCCGTCGGTGGGGACGTTGTAACCAGCCTCCGAGGCGACGTTGAGACCGGCCAATACACAGGCCGCCAAGGTGACGGCGGCGAGGACGATGGCGAGGACGCGCGTTTGGTAGGCGTTCTTCATGGCACGCTGGTAGGGCGACAGGACTGCCTGAGAAGTACGATGAGCACGTTCGAGACCAAACCCCGATGTGCGGTTATCTCATGTACATAGAAGAGAGTTCGCATTTACCTACGCATAATCATAGACGGGTGTGTCGATGCGGATACGCGTGTCGCATAAGAAAGGTTCCGACAGGTTTCAAACGGCGTGCCGGGCGGGTGGCACAGGCCGGAAGACCGTCCCGAATGACACAAAAGGGGTGACCAGAGAAGGTTCAGGAGGCTTGACCGATGGTTGACGGTGATGTGAACTAACGCTATGAGCTTTTTCGAGGGCAGCGCTGCGGCCGGCGAGATCCTGGCGCGCGACGAACGAACGTTGATCCCGGTTTACGCGCGGTATCCGGTGGTGATGGAACGCGGCGAAGGCTGCCTGCTGTATGACGTCGACGGTAACCGGTACCTGGACATGATGGGTGGGCTGGGGGTAAATGCGCTGGGCCACGCGCACCCGCGGATGGTGGCGGCGATGGTGGAGCAGGCGGGGGCGATGGTGCATCTCTCGCCGCAGTACAGCAGCCGCTGGCCGAGCCTGCTGGCGGAGCGGCTTTGCGCGCTGGCGGGGATGGCGGGGGTGTTCTTCTCGACGGGCGGGTCGGAAGCGGTGGAGGGCGCGCTGAAGCTGGCGCGGACGCACGGTCGGCAGAAGGCGGGAGTGCAAAAGCATGGGATCGTGGCGCTGCGCGGGTCGTACCATGGCCGGACGTTCGGATCGATGGGCGTGACGGGACAGGACAAGTACAGCGTGGACTTCGGGCCGGGGTTGCCGGGAGTCCGGTTCATCGACCGCAATGACGTGGCGGGGCTGAGGGCGGCGGTGTCAGAGACGACGTGCGCGGTGCTGCTGGAGCCGGTGCTGGGCGAGGGTGGGGTGCAGATGTGCTCAACGGAGTTCCTGGAGGCGGCGCGGGAGGCGGCGGATGAGCATGACGCGCTGCTGATCTTCGACGAGATCCAAAGCGGGCTGGGCCGGACGGGCAGGTGGTTCGCCTGTGAGCGGAGCGGGGTGAAGCCGGACGTACTGATCCTGGGCAAGCCGCTGGGGGGCGGGATCCCGCTGAGCGCGCTGCTGGTAACGAAGAGGTTGTTCCACAGCTTCGGCATGGCCAAGCATGGCAGTACGCTGGGCGGAAGTCCGTTGGCGTGCAGGCTGGGCGTCGAGTTCCTGGAGGTGATGGAAGAAGAAAAGGTGCTGGACAACGTGGCTCGCAGCGGGGCGCGGCTGCGGGAGCGGCTGGAGCGGATGGCGGCGGAGTTCGACGAGGTGGTGGAGGTCCGGGGCGAGGGCCTGATGTTCGGCATGGAGCTGACTGTGCCGGCACGGCCGATCGTAGAAGACGCGCTGCGCCGCGGTGTGATGTTGAACTGCGTGCAGGGGAACGTGCTGCGGTTTCTGCCGCCGCTGATCCTGGGTGAGGCGCAGGTGGACGAGGGGATGGATGTGCTGGACGCGGTGATGGGCGAGCGGTTCGCGCGGCGCGAGGCGGCGATGGAGATACAGGTGGCGGCGGCGGTCTAGCGTCGGCTGGGAATGGCGGTGAGCTGGATCTGTTCCGCGGGTGGCTGGCTTGCCAAGGGGAGACGGCTACTTTCGAGGGGCCCAGACTTCACCGTGCGAGAACGAGATCCGCTCGCAGGGTGTAGCAGATTGCGACTTCAACTCTGAGTCGGGAACTGCCTGTGCGCGTGTGCGCGGCAGGCGAGATGATCTATGGGCTTTGGGTCTGTAGGTTTGAGCTTGGGTCAAGGCGGACGTTGGTTGTGCAATTGAGCCGGGATGATCTGTGGGTCTTGGGCTTACGGGGTTGTGAGCTCGGGCTCGAGCGGTCGCGTGTCTTGGAATTCACGTTCCTGTAATATTCAGATGGGATGTGAGCGGCTTTGCCGACTCAGACCGGACCTGACAGACGTTTGAGGCTGAGCGAAATGAGTCGAGTTGTGCGGGTGGAGCAGTCGACGGTGGCGGTCGACGGCATGAGATTGCATTTCGCAAAAGCGGGAAGCGGACCGGCGCTGGTGCTGGTGCATGGGCTGGTCGGGTCGGCGCGGAATTGGGAGCAGAACATCGAGTTCCTGGCGCGGTTTCGCACGGTGTATGCGCTGGACCTGGCGAACATGGGCCAATCGGAGCGGGTGCGCGGACTTGATCCGGGGCTCGAAGCTTCGGCGGACCGGCTGGCGCGCGCCATGGATGTGCTGGGGATTGAGTCGGCGGATGTGGGAGGACACTCGCACGGTGGGGCGATCGCGATGATGCTGGCGGCGCGGCACCGGGAGCGGGTGCGGCGGCTGGTGCTGTTTGCGCCGGCGAATCCGTTCTGCGACCTGGGCAAGCCGCTGCTGGCGTTTTACCAAACGCCCCTCGGGATGTGGGTGGCGCGGAACGTGACGCGGCTGCCGAAGGTGGTGTACAAGACAGCGCTGAACCGGATGTACGGGGATCCGGCGCGGGTGGCGCCGACGGCGCTGGCGGGCTACACGGACAGCCTGAACGCGGGGACGGTGGAACACGTGCTGGGGATCGTGCGCAGCTGGAGCACGGATATGGCGGCGCTGCGGGATGCGCTGGTGACGTTGGCGGGCTTGCCGACGCTGCTGATCTGGGGGGATCGGGACCGGGCCGTGGGGCTGAGCTCAGGCGAGCAGCTTGCGAAGCTGATAGGAGCGCGGCTGGTGGTGCTGCCGGGAGTGGGCCATGTGGCGTTTGCGGAGACGCCGGAGATCTGCAACCAGACGGTCAAAAAGTGGCTGCGCGGTTAGGGCCTGAGGATGAGAGTGTTCTGTGCGAGATGCAGTCCTTCGACTGCGCTGCGCTTCGCTCAGGATGACAAGGGTTATGGGCGGGGAGGGGCAGGTCCTTCGACTTCGCTCGGGTGCCGCGGCGATTGAAGGAGCGGACTGATCAGCTTCGCTGAGGAGGGGACAGCTCGGCGAGTATGGTGTCGAAGGCGACTGCGGGGTCTGGAGCCTGGGTGATGGGGCGGCCGACGACGAGCATGGAGGCTCCGGAGGCGAGGGCGGCGGATGGCGTGGCGACGCGGCTTTGATCGCCCAGGGCGGCGCCTTGCGGGCGGATGCCGGGAACGACCAACAGGAACTCGGCGGGCAGGTCGGCGTGGAGGTTGGGGAGTTCCGCGGCGGAACAGACCAGGCCATGGATGCCGCAGGCTTGCGCGAGACGGGCGAGGCGGAGAACCTGGGCGGCGGGAGTGGCGGGGACGCCGATGGCGGTAAGCTGGTTGGCGTCCATGCTGGTGAGGACGGTGACGGCGAGGAGTTTGGGTGCGCTGGGGCCGGCGGCGGCCTCGGCGGCAGCTTGTAGCATGGCGGTGCCGCCGGCGGCGTGGACGGTGAGCAGGGAGACGTCGAGGCTGGAGAGGGAACGGACGGCTCCGGCGACGGTGTTGGGTATATCGTGCAGCTTCAGGTCGAGGAAGATGTTGAAGCCACGGTGACGGAGGGCTTCGACGATGGCGTCGCCGGCGGCGTAGTAGAGCTCGAGGCCGACCTTGAACCAGCGGCAGCGGCCCTCGAGACGATCGACCAGGGCCAGGGCGGCGGACGCGGAGGGATAATCGAGGGCTACGATGAGGCGGTCGGGCGCGCTTGCGCCGGGCAGGCTGGAATTGGGCAGGCTGGAGTCGGGCAGACTCATGGGCGGTTTTTGCTCCCTCAGGAGAGTCTACCGGTCAGCGGCGGGTGACAGGACGCGCATGTCGCGCTAGTTACTGGACTGGCAGGGGGAAGGTTGCGAGCGTAGTCGGCATGTGCAGCTGGGCGATGAGCGGGCCGCGGGAGGCCGGGAGGTCGGGGCCGGAGGCGACCTCGAGCTTGACACGGGTAGTTCCGTCCATGCCGACGGCGTGGGCGGCGGCGAAGGAGAGATCGATGATGCGGTCCTCGACCATGGGCCCACGATCGTTGACGCGGACGACGACGCTCTTGCGGTTGCGCAGGTTGGTGACGCGCACCCAGCTGCCGAGGGGCAGAGAGCGGTGGGCGCAGGTGAGGTCGTTCATGTCGAACTTTTCGCCGGTGGCGGTTTTGTGGCCTTGGAATTTGAGGCCGTACCAGGAGGCTTTGCCTACCTCGAGCCAGCGATGGATGGCGGCGACCGTGGCAGCACCGGGAAGTTTGTGCGATGCGGCGGCGCCGGTTGCCGTGTCCGCGGCGAAGGCACAGGCAAAGGCTGAGATCGTCGTCAAGGCGATCATCGCCTGGACGCTGCCGGTGCGAAGCGCGGAGGAAATTCGCTGGGTGAAGCCGAAGGTGGAGGGTGCGTTCGTCTGATTAACTCTCACCTGGTTATTTTCTAAAGCGAAATGCTGTAAGTCAAATCATCTGAGGTACTTGGATGATGCCGACTGTTGTCAAAACTGGAACGTCTGTGGTAAAGATTGGTGCAGGACGACGTTGCAAAACATCGTCCTTTTCGACTGATTTTCAGGCAAAAAGAGCGTTCAACGCCCGTTCAGGGTGGCCAGACGATTTTTTTGCTTTTTTCGTGTTTCCTCCTCAAAAAGGGGCCAGATGGCGGGGTGAGGCAATCAAGACGGTTCTTGCAATCGCCGGATTCGATCCCTCGTCCGGTGCCGGGATGACTGCGGACCTGGCGGTGTTTGCGGCGCATGGGCTGTTTGGGTGCTCGGCGGTGAGCGCGCTGACGGTGCAGTCGACGCTGGGGGTGAAGGCGTTGTACCCGGTTGACGCGCGGGTACTGGCGGAGACGCTGGAGTTCCTGGCCGACGACCTGCCGCCTGTCGGAGTGAAGCTTGGAATGCTCGCCACGGAGGCGAACGTCCTTGTGGTGGTGGAGTTCCTGGAGAGGTTAAGAAGACGGGAGCGCCTGCGCAGAGCCGGAGGTGCGGCGTCCGTGGTGCTGGACCCGGTGGTGCGATCCAGCTCGGGCAGGGAGCTGTTGAGCGAGGCGGGCGTGGGACTGCTGCGGGAGCGGCTGCTGCCGCTGGTGGACTGGGTGACGCCGAATCTGGATGAGCTGGGGCTGCTGACGGGCACTGAGGTGGCAGGCGCGGCCGAGATGGAAGGAGCGGCAAGGAGGCTGGTGGCGAGCTGCCCGGGATTAAACGTGGTGGCGACCGGCGGGCATCTGGCTTCGGCGGACGACCTGGTGGTGCTTCGGGATGGCGGGGCGGAGTGGTTGCGCGGCGAGAAGATTGAGAGTTGGGCGACGCATGGGACGGGATGTGCGTTTTCGAGTGCGCTGCTGTGTGGGCTGGTCGAGGGGCTGGACGGGGTGGCGGCAGCGCGACAAGCGAAAGGGTATGTGGCCGAGGCGATCCAGCGGGCGGCGCCGCTGGGCGGGGGGCGCGGGCCGATGAACCTGAGCTGGCCGCTGCGCGCGGGCGCCAGCTAGCGGCGCCGGAACTCGGGCGAGCCGAAGAGGAGGGCGGCGGCTAGCGCGATCTGCGGGTCGGCGACGGATTCGGGGTGAGGTGCGGCGCGCAAGGTGGAGAGGGAGTCGCGGCCGGCGTTGCGGGTGCCGATCTGCTTCAGACTGGCTTGCTGCTGGTCGGGATCGGCGGTGATCTGCGCGAGGATGGTCTGGCGGGTGCGATCGCTGACGTTGAGGTGGAGCAGGCCGGCTTCGAGCAGATGTTCTTTTTGCTCGGGCGAGAGGTTCTGGGCGGCCGGCAGAGGCTGACCGGCGGCCGCGGAGAGGTCGGCGCGAAGGCCCACGACACGGTCGCTGGACAGGGCGAGGGCGAAGTTCATGCGCGAGATGAGGGAGGCCGTTGAGTTCCAGGGGTCGGCGCGCATGGAGTAGCCGTTGGGTGTCTGCATGCCGTAGAAGGGCATGCCGAGGTCGGCGATGGTGGCGGCGAGTGCACCGGCGCTCTGGACGTCGGCTCCGGAGGCGCGGACGGCGGAGAGGACGAAATCCTGTGGAGTTTTGACCTTGGCGCGGAAGACGTCGCGCGAGAAGAACTCGGGCGACTGGATCATGGCGATGAGCACGCGGCGGATATCGCCGTGGGTTTCGAGGAAGGTCCGGGCCATGCGGTCGACCAAGGCGGGCGGGGGAGTGTCGCTGACGAAGCGAATGGCGAGCTTGGTGGAGATGAAGTGGGCGGTTTGGGGGCTGGAGGCGAGGAGGTGAAGGACCTGCATGCCCTCGGCGACGCCGTTTTCCTTGATCTTGACACCGAGCACGGTCTTGGCGCCGGGCTCGTGCCGGGACTGGTCGAACTCGGGATGGACTGCCTGGCCGTCGCGATCGCCGAAGCCGCGGCCGAGAGTCCAGCCCGTGAAGACTTTGGCGACCTCGGTAACGTCCTGCTGGGTGTAGCCGCCGTTGACGCCGAGGGTGTGGAGCTCCATGAGCTCGCGGGCGTAGTTTTCGTTGAGCCCGGTGTCTTTCTTCTGTTTGGGCGGCTGGAGGCGGCCGAACCTGCCGCCGAAGACTGGCGCGTTGACGGAGGCGGAGTGCGGGCCTACACTCTCGGCGTTGTCAAGATAGTTGAGCATGGCGGGACTCTCGGCGGTGGCGACGAGCAGGCTTTCGAAGCTGGCGAGAGCGCGCGGACGGATTACGTCACGCTCGTAGGCGGTGATGAAGTAGGGCGCCTGCTGCGACTTCCTAATGTAGACATTGAAGTGATTGAGCCAGAAGTCGACCATGACCTCGTTCAACTGGCGCTCGGTGTAGATGTCGCGGAGGATCTTGGTCTGAACGATTTCGGAGGCGACGACGCCGGAAGGGCCATTCAGGGCGGCGATGATCTCGACCTGGTGAGGGGTGAAGCCGTCGGTGAGACGCTCGCGATCGGCGGGGGCGAGGAGCTTGCGCAGCGCGACGAGTTGGGCGGGAGTGTATTTGCAGAGGGCGTTGAAGCGGGCGGACGGGTCCATGGCGAGCAGAGCCTGGGGATCCTGGGGGAGGGAAGCGGGAGTGGAGTCGCCGGGATCGGGTTTGGCGTCGCCCTTTTTCTGGCGCTCCTTGTAGCGATCCATCTGGGCGTTGTAGATGGCGCGCTCGCCTTGGCCGAAGGGCACGCCGCCGCGGCCGTTCATGGTGGCGCGGATCATCTGATTGTCGGGATAGAGCTCCATGAGGCGGCCGATCGGAAGCTTCATGGCAGGATAGTCGGCGAGGCGGGCTGCGAGCGCGCGGTCATCGATGTGCTCGGGGTTGAGCTGATCGGTGAGCCAGCGGGAGATGCCCTGGGCGCGTAGATGTTCGAGATCGCCGGGGCGGGGACCGTAGGTGAAGCGATTGAGGACGTGCAGGATCTGCTCATCCTGGGTCAACGGGCTGACGTTAGCGGGAAGCGCGGCCTGGACGGGCGCCATGGGCGCGAGCGGCGATTCATCGATGGGCTTGCTGGTGGCCTCATTGGCGGTGCCGGATGGAGGCTGGGTTTGGATTTGGGACGGAGTTTGGGATGAAGACTGCGGCGAAGGGCTGGGGTGCTGGGAGAGCAGCAGCGGCGGGCAGGCGACGTGCAGAATGAGGACTGCGGCGAGCATGGGGCGCCAGGCTGCGGCGGAGGGCGGACCGGCGGCGGGATTGGGCATGATGTCTCCTGAGGTGACGTCTGCTGGGAGCGTGCTGCTGGGTCGCTCCGCCGGGGCGTGCTGGATGGTATTCGGGCGATTGCAGTCCATCACGGTTGACCCGCAAAGAGCTCTGAAGTCGCGTTACCTTCGCGGAGTGAGGAGCGCGGTGGCGTTGATGAGAGCGTATCGCGAGCCGATATGGGGAGCGAGGATAAAACCGATGCCGGTACTTACGATGCCCAGTCCGAAGACGAAAGAGGCGCATGGAGCGCCATATGCAGTAGAAGCGCGCAGGGCCAACGATGTGGAGAGTGGTGCGGAACCGCGGCGCAGCAGGAGGCGTCCGGGATCGATGCAGCAAGGGCGCGCGCTCGAGATGCTGGGGCACGCGGTCGAGTACCTGGTGGATTCGCGGATGTTTGGCGACGAGGCGGGTTTCCGCAGTGAGGGCGAGGCGGTGCAGATCCTGATGCGCATGAGCCGGGCGGTGTTCGCCGAGTGCCCGGAGGTGGTGCCGCTAAGAGAGCGCGTGGCCCGCTGGTTTGCCGACGCGTGGGAAAGACAGGCAGGGCTCGACCAATCGCGGCAGGGCTAGGTTGTTGGCTGGTAGTCTGGAAGGATGCCGCTGCAGGTGATATTGAACGGCGAGACGAGGGAACTGGAGGCGCTGACGGACGGGGCGAAGGTGGCCGCGGTGGTGGCGTCGCTTGGGTTCAAGGCGGACCGGATTGCGATTGAACGCAACGGGGAGATTGTGCCTCGGCGCCGGTGGAGTGACATAGAAGTGATGAGCGGGGACAAGCTGGAGGTGGTGCACTTCGTGGGCGGGGGGAACGCCACTACGTCAGGGTGTGGAACGGTGCCGCAGGCAGAACCGGTCTGGAAGAGCGGTTGAACTCCAAGCTATTGCTTGCCTTCGGTGGAAACGGAGGCTTCAGAGGCTTCCGAGCTGGGGCCAAGGCCGAGCTTGATGATGGCGCGCGCGTCGGGGACGAGCTTGGTCTGCCAGCCGTTGTCGGCCTGGAGCTTCTCCATCGCGGCCTGCGTGGGGGCATCCCAGACGCCGGAGGGTGTGCCGCTCATATAGCCGGAAGAGATCAGCGCGGTTTGAATTTGGGTGGCGCGTTCAGGCTCGATGCCGCGGGCAGTAGAGGCCTTGGGCTTGGCCACGGAGGGCGTGGCGCGCTCCTTGTAGAGGCGCGGAGAGGTGGGACCGCGGTGGACGCGCGGAGCGGCGGAGGCGGGAAGGGCTGAGGTGAGGAGGAGTGCGGAGGCGATGACGCTGATTAGAGCTAGCCGCATGAAGGTATGGACCTCGACAGCAGTATCAACGAGAGAAACCGTTCCTCCGTTGGATAACGTGACCAGAGTATCGCTAAGGTTACCTGTTTGCAATAGGAAAGGTTGTCTGGTGCGAAGGAAGAATTTTCGCCGGTTGGGGAGGCGAATACTGAGATTCTTCGCCTTTGGCTCAGAATGACTTCCGTATCCTCAGAGGAGCAGATACTGAGCTCTTGGCCTTTCGTTCAGAAGAAATGGGCTGCGACTTTGGCGCAGCCCATTGAGTTGACAGGTGTCGAGCTTAGCGGAGAGTGCCTCCGACGAAGCCGTTTCCGCCTTTGCCGCGGGGGTCGCGGACGACGAAGGCTACGTCGTCACCGGGTTTGAGGCGTGAGACGATGCTGCGGTAGGTGGATTCATCGAGTACAGGCTGGCGGTTGATCTCGACGATGAGATTGCCTTTGCCGAGGCCGATCTCGTCGGCGAAGGAGCCGGGCGCGACGCTCGAGATAGTGACTCCGCCCTGGATGCCGAGCTTGGTGGCGAGAGCGGGTGTAATGGGCGCGACAGTGATGCCGAGCTTGGTCTGGCCGGGGTCAGCGGCGGGCGCGGCTTCGGATTCCTCGGGTGCGCCGGTGACGTCCGCGTAGGTCTTGGCGCGGTCGCCGATGGTGACGGTGGCGGTGTGCGGCTTGCCGTCGCGGAGGTAGCCGAGCTCGACGGTCGAGCCTACGGGGCGGGAGGAGATGTCGTCGACGAGGTCGTCGCCATCCTTGATCTGGTGGCCGTTGACAGTGGTGAGTATGTCGTTCGGCTTGATGCCGGCCTTCGCGGCGCCTCCATTGGGAGTGACGACGGAGACGATGACGCCGCCATTGGAGAAGCCGTAGACGCGGCTGACGGCGGAGGGTGTGGTGGCCTGGAACTGGATGCCGATGGAGCCGCGGACGACCTTGTGGGAGGGGCCGATAAGGTCGTTGTAGACCTTGGCGAGGATGTTTGAGGGCATGGCGAAGCCGACGCCCTGGGAGCCCATGGATTGGGTGTAGATGGCGGTGTTCATGCCGACGACGTTGCCGGCCATGTCGACGAGCGGGCCACCGGAGTTGCCGGGATTGATGGCGGCGTCGGTCTGGATGAACTTCTGGAACTGCTTGGACAGGTTGGTGTTGGGGTCACGGTCGTCGATGGAGCGGTTCTTGGCGGAGACGATGCCGGCGGTGACGGTCTGTTCAAGCGAAAAGGGGCTGCCGATGGCGAGGACCCAGTCGCCGACCTGGGCGCCGTCGGAGTTGCCGAGCTTGACGGTGGGTAGTGGAGTTTTGGTGTCGATCTTGATGACGGCGATGTCGGTTTCCGTATCGACGCCGACGACGGTTGCGGGACGGCCCTGGAGGCTGCCTTCATTGGGGTCGCCGGCGAGCTTGACGAAGATCTTGTCGGCTTTGTCGACCACGTGGTTGTTGGTGATGATGTAGCCGCGCGGATCGACGATAAAGCCGGAGCCCAGGGCCTGGCGCTCGCCGCCGGCGGGGCCGTCTTCGTCATCGCCGCCACCGCCCTGGCCGCCGAAGAAGCGGTTGAAGAAGTCCTGCATATCGCCCTGGTTGGGCTGGTCGGGGTCACCGCCGGGCTGGGGGCGGCGGCGTACGCCGGGGCGGCCGGTGGATTTCTTGGGGATGGTCTCGGTATTGATGTTGACGACGGCGGGACCGACCTGTTTCACGATCTGGGAGAAGCCGTTCGAGAGCGTGACCGGATTGGGGATCACCAGCGGACGGGCGTCCGAGGTATCGAGGTGCTGCTGCTCGCGGGCGGAGACGCCGTGGGTGAGGACCGAGCCGGCGAGGATACCGGCGGTGAGCACGGTGAGGAGCGTGAAGGTCGAGGCGAGACGGTGATTGCGGAGGCGGCTGAAGAGGCCGATGCTGGCGGGTGATTCCATGAGCGGGTGAAACCTCGTTTGGCTGGTACTGGTGCTGGTTCAGGGGAGTGCTGGTTCGGGTACGGCAAATCTACTCAGTCAGTATAGATGCGCGGGGCGGCGAGAAGAGGCGACGGAGCGTTCCTGGCGCGGATTGGTTCACCCGGATTTCCTTCCAACACCGGATTAGACGCGATGCCGTAACAAAAGTGGCAAGGGTTGCTCATGCAGGGATCTCGCTGGAGTGGGCGGAGGGGAGGAGTTGGACGAGGAGGATGCCGAGGAAGATGAGCGAGGCGCCAAGCAGAGCGCGAGGAGCCAGGGCCTCATGCAGGACGAGGAGCGAGGTGAGGGCGCCGAAGACGGGTTCGAGCACGATGAGCAGGACGGTTTCAGTGGGCGGGAGGGTTTGCTGGGCGAAGCTCTGGATGGTGAAGGCGGCGGCCGTGGCGAGGAGGCTGCAGACGAGAAGGGCAGTGATGAGGCGGGGAGTGAAGACGGCGTGAGGGCGTTCCAGGGGCTGCGTCAGGAGCATGAAGAGGGTGCAGAAGCCTACTTGCAAGGTGGCGAGAAGGCCGGCGGGCATGGTGGGGGAGTAGCGGCTGACGGTGAGGAGGTGGGCCGCGAAGGCGAGGGCAGCGGCGAGGGTGAGGAGGTCGCCGGCGCCCATGCTGGCGAGCAGGCCGCGCCACTGGGTTCCGGCGGGTGTGGTGATGAGCAGGAGGCCGGCAAAGGCGAGCAGGGCGCTGAGGGCGGCGGGAAGTCCTGGCGCGCTGGTGCCAGGCGGGCGGACTCTGGAGATGAGCGTAAGGCAGGGGACGAAGATGACCACCAGGCCGGTGACGAAGGCGGATTTTACGGCGGTGGTCTGGGTGAGGCCGAGGGTTTGGAGGTGGTAGCCGGTGGCGAGGAAGAGGCCCGCAAGAGCTCCGCCGGTCCAGCTCGGCGCGGGGATGCCGCGCAGGTGGCGCCAATTAAGGATGAGGAGGACGGCGGTGGCGAGCGCCATGCGCAGCAGGTTGAAGAAGAGCGGCGAGGCGTCGGCGAGTGCGGATTTAACAAGGGTAAAGGTCGCTCCCCAGACCATGACGGTGGCGAGAAGGAGAAGACGAGCAAGAGCGCGGCGCGAGGCGGGGGTGCGGCGGAAAAGGCCTGCCCTGGGTGGTTTCAAATGACAGCTCCGAACAGGTTAAAGCAGGAGAGCCCGGCGGGGTGGCCGGACTCTCGAGGTGGATGCAGAGGCGTTCAGTATAGCGGCCCTGGCTGGGATAGGTGCGTTGCGCGGGGGAGCAGGGCTCGGCACCAGAAGAGGACGGTGGGATAGATGAGGATGCTGATGTGGCGGGTGTAGGCGAAGCCGAGCAGGTAGGGTGTGACCGCAGCCGCGAGGAAGAGGAGGAAGATGACGGAGGGCCGGCGCAGGTTGGCGGGGCTGCGGACGAGCGAGACGATGGCGAGGAGGATGGCGGTCCAGAAGAGGAGCCGGAAGAGGACCATGCCGGCCACTTCGACAAGCCGCCGCAGGCCGTGAGGCGACCAGCCGCCGACGCTGCGGACGGAGAAGAAGACGATGCGGGCCTTGCGGAGCGTGCCACGGAGGGCTGTGCCGGGGTGGGCGCGGATGAAGGCGAGAGCAGCGGCGTGGTGGTAGTCGTTCAAGGGCCACTCGCCGGCGAAGGTGTGGCCGGCGTTGAGCTGGGCGGCGGTGTCGTCGAGTGAGCGATAGGGCGGGTAGTCGCGAAGGAAGTTGGGGCTGTTGCCCATGTGGAGGTTGAAGCCGTCGAGGCTGGTGCCGAGGGCGTAGCGGCCGCTGGCGTGGTGCTGATAGAGGATCCAGCTGAACGGCGCGGAAAAGGCAAGGAGCACGGCGAGGAGGCGGGTGGAGCGTCCGCGCAGGGTGAGGAGACAGCCGAAGAGCAAGACGCTGGCGACGAGGATCATGGAGCTTTTTGAAAGGAGAATGGCGGCAAAGGTAAGGCCGGCGATGATGCCGCCGCCGAGGCCGCGGGTGGGCGGGCGGAAGAGCGCCATGGCGAAGGCCAGGGCGATGAAGCTGTAGGAGTAGGCCTCCTCGAAGCCGAGGCTGACGACGTCCTGCCAGAAGGGAGCGATGGCGAAGGGCAGGAGCAGGAGGAGAGCGGCGAGCAGTAGGGGGCGCGGGGCGCGGGTGAAACGGCGGCAGACGATAAAGATGGTGAGCTCGAGGGGCAGGAGCAGGAGGATCGTTTTCAGGATTGCGAGGGGGAGGATGTGAAGGCCGCAGAGCTTGATGCCGAGGGCGAGAACCCACTCGGCGAGGGGCATGCGAGCGGAGTGGAAGCAGATGGGGTTCCCGATGGTCTGGGCGAGGGTGTCAGAGCAGATGGTGAGGCCGGCACCGGCGAGCAGGCTGCGGGTGGCGGGGTAGACGCCGTAGCCGATGGCTTCGTCGAAGTCGCGGCTGTGGCGAAAGAGGAGGGCTGCGACGAGGATGGACCAGAGGATGGTAAGGGCGAAAAGAGTGAGGAAGACCGTTCGAGGCTTGAGCTCGGGCTGCCGCAAGATAGGTTGTCTCGGAGATGGATTGGAGAGAGTCTAGCAGCGGCTGGAAGCGGCCTTGTCGGCTATCGGCGATTACGGAGCAGAGTAGACGGTTTTGTTGCCAAGGATGGTGCGGAGGACGCGGGTGTGGAGGATCTCGGTGGGAGACGCGGTCATGAGGTCGCGGTCGAGAACGATGAAGTCGGCAAGGAAGCCGGGCTCCAGGCGGCCGAGGCGGCTTTCGCGGAACTCGGCGAAGGCGGAGGCCTGGGTGTAGGCGTAGATGGCTTCCTGGATGGTGAGCTTTTGCTCCACGTGAAAGCTTTGGGTGCCGGCTTCGTTCATCCGGGTGGCGGCGGAGTAGAGGCCGCGGAAGGGCGAGATGGATTCAACCGGGTAGTCGGTGCCGAACGCGAGGGTGACGTGGTGGTTGAGCACGGAGCGCCAAGCGTAGGCGTACGTGCTGCGCTCGGGGCCGAGGCGCGCTCCGGCCCACGCCATATCGGTGAGCAGGTGGGAGGGTTGCATGGAGGCGATGACGCCGAGTCGGGCGAAGCGGTCGAAGTCGCCGGGGAGGAGGACCTGGGCGTGCTCGATGCGGAAGCGAAGGGTGGAGGGTTGGTCTGCGTAAGAAGTTTGAGTAGACGGATTTGACGCGGCGACTTGTTCGGCGGCGGAGAAGGCGTTGAGCGCGATGGTGTTGGCTTCGTCGCCGATGGCGTGGAAGCCTAGCTGGAAGCCGGCGGCGGCACGCTCGGCGGAGAGGGCGTTGAGCTTTTCCTGGTCGTAGCGTGGGATGCCGGAGTTTCCGGGATCGTCGGAGTAGGGCTCATCGAGGGCGGCGGTGCGGGAGCCGAGGGAACCGTCCATGAAGGCTTTGAGGAAGCCGATGTGAAGGAGCGGGTCGTCGGGCGAGTGGCTGGCGCGGCGCTGCTTGAGGACGGCGAGAGGCAGGTTGAAGTCGAGCCACTCGGAGACGCGGAGGTTGAGTTCGCCGCGATGCTCCATGGTTTCGAGGATCAGCCAGTCCTGCCAGTCGGAGAAGTCCTGGACGGAGGTGACGCCGTGGGCCAGGGCGTCGGCGATGGCCAGGTCGAGCGCTTTGCGGCGCATGCCGGGGGTGGGCGGAGGGACCTTGGCGTAGATGAGGGCGATAGCGGGGGCTTCGCGGACGATCCCGGTGGGCGTGCCGGTCGCGTCGAGGTCAATCTTGCCGCCGGCGGGAGCCTGGGTTGCCGATGAGATTCCGGCGGCGAGGAGCGCGGCGGAGTTGGCGACGACGATGTGGCCGTCGGTGCGGTAGAAGACGGCGGGATGGCCCTGGGTGACCGTGTCGAGGTCTCGGCGAGAGGGAAGAGTCTTTTCCCCGTTACTTGCCGTTGGCCACTTGGTGTGGTCCCAACCGGAGCCGAGGATCCAGGCGTCGGGAGGAGCGGATGCTGTGTAGGCGCGGATGCGGCCGAGCATGTCGGCGAGGGAGGTGCAGCCATCGAGGTCGACGGTGAGCTTTTGCTGGCCGGCGGTGGCGATGTGGGTGTGGGCGTCGTTGAAGCCGGGCATGACGAAGGCGCCGGCGAGGTCGACGACCTGGGTGTGGGGTCCGCGGAGCTTCAGGATCTGATCGTCATTGCCGGCGGCGACGATGGTCGAGTTGGTGACGGCAAGAGCGGTGACGCGGGCGGGCGTGGGGGAGGCATCGGGGGCGGAGGTGAGATGGGCGCCGGTGAGGATGTTGCCGTGGAGGTAGAGGGTGGTGGGGGAGGTGTCTGCGGCGGACTGGCTTGCGGGCGTTTGCGCACAGAGGGGTGCGGTAAGGAGGAGTGCGGTGAGGGTTAGTTTGAGCACGGACTGAGTGTAATGGTTGGTGGCTGTGTTCCGTGGTGCGATGTGGCGGGGAGAGGAAGTGTGTGGCTGACGAGCTTCTAAGCGTTTCGCTGCCGAGGACGAAGGTAGTGACGCCTAGTGAGCTCAGAATGATGAAGCCCGGGTGGCGAGGAGGGTCAGGACGGCGCGGGCTACTTCCTGGGGCTCGAGGTCGAGGATGCAGTGAGGGTCAGGGGCGCGGCAGCCGGCTTCGCAGCCGGAACGTGCTGCGCGGGGCTGGACGCCGAGCGAGGTGCCGCCGTAGGGGCGGATGCGGTCGGGGCTGGAGGCGTGGGTGGGGTCGGCGCCGGTGGGATGGACGAAGAGGACGACGGTGCGGGCGCCGACCGCCGCGGCGACGTGCATGAGGCCGCTGTCGGCGCCGATGTAAACGTCGCAGGCTTCGATGAGAGCGGCCACCTGGCGAAGAGTGAGGCCGAAGGCGATGCGGGACTGCGGGCAGGCGGCGCGGATCTCTTCGGCCATGGAGCGGGTGGCGGAGTCGGCGAAGATGACTGGAGCGATGGATGTGCCGGGGTCTAAGGTTTCGAGGGCGCGGATGGTGTCGATGTAGTGGGCTGCATCCCAGCGGCGGCGAGCGTGGGCGGCGGGCAGGCCGAGGCCAAGCAGGATTGCCGGGGTTTCCGGGGCGGGCACCGGTCGGGTGCCGCTGGACTCGAGCCAGGCGCGCGCCTCGGCGCGTACAGCTTCGGAAATGGGGATGTGGGGTCGCAAGGGTAAAGCGGGTGCGCCGAGGGCGCGAGCGATGGTGACGTTGCGCAGGATCTCGTGCTGGGGCGGACCGCCGGGAAGGGTGGAGGTGTAGAGGCGCTCGAAGCCGGGGTTGAGCAGGGCTTTGTCGGAGCTGGTCTGGTCCTGGTAGCCGATGGCGCGAGGGGCAGTGGCCAGGGCGCAGAGGAGCGTGGCGTGGAAGGTATCAACGTCCCAGCGAGGGTTGACGACGAGGTCGAAGCGGTGGCCGCGCAGCGAACGCCAGTAGAGAGCGAGCGCGGACGAGAGATGAGAGAGGACCTTGGGCGGGCGCCGCCAGGGGCCGGGCTGGAGGGTGAGGACGCGTGCGACAAAGGGACTGTCCTCGAAGACGAGGGCGGAGATGGGCTGGGTGAGGACGGTGATCTCGGAGCCAGCGAAGTGGTTGTGAAGCTCCTCGATGAGGGGAAGGGTCATGACGCAGTCACCAAGACCGTCGAGGCGGACGACCAGGATGGAGCGGATGGTGGTGTCAGGAGGCGTACGCCGGAGGAGACGGCGCGCGGCAATGGCGAGGCGGGTAGGCCAGAAGTGAAAGAGGGTTCCGAGCGGGCCGCCAGTGATGCGAAACAGGGACGCCATCGCGTAGAGATACCTCGAGATGTGATTGTGGCACGGCGGAGTCAAGCGCGCGTGCTGACGGCCTAGAGCGAGGGTGCGGGAGTGGCGCCCAGCTGGGCAAGGGTGCTGCGGAGGTACTTGTAGGGATTGACCGGGGTGTTGTGAATGCGGACTTCGTAGTGGACGTGGTTGCCGGTGGTGCGGCCGGAGTGGCCGATGTAGCCGATGACCTGTCCGCGGGAGACGGACTGGCCGGCGGTGACGGCGAAGCCGCTCATGTGGCCGTAGCAGGTTTCGAGGCCGTGACCGTGGTCGAGGCGGACGAGGCGTCCGTAGCCGTTGACGACGTCGGCGGAGACCACGACGCCGTCGGCGGTGGCGTGGATGGGTGTACCGAGCGGGCCAGAGATGTCGATGCCGGGGTGGAACTCGCCTTCACCATTGCCGGAGATGGGATCTTCGCGCTGACCGAACGAGGAGGTGATGGAGCCGGTGACAGGCCAGAGGGTGGGGACTGCGTCGGCGTCGTCGCCGAGGCCGATGAGGTCGTGGCCGGGGAGGAGCGGGTTGGTCATGCGGCCGAGGGCGGGGGTGAAGGAGGGTGCGGCGAGGGTGCGGGCGGCGTCGCCATTCATGGCTGTATCGCGCAGAGCGTAGAAGGCGTCGATGGACTTATAGTAAGAGCTGGTGTCGGCGACCGTGTTCTTGAGCGGCGCAGCGGCGAGGGCGGCGGCGTCTTTGGAGCGCATGCCTCCGGTGTGGAGGGTGTTGAGCTTGCCGGCGGTGAGGCCGTAGAGGGCGGAGACCTCGGTGGCGAGGGAGCCGAGAGAGGCGGCCTGGACGTCCTTTTCGCGCGCCTGTTTTTCGAGGTGAGCGTAGTCCTGCTGTAGGTTCTGATTGTCGCGGCGCAGCTGGTTGAAGCGCGCAGTCTTGATGAGCATGCGGGAGTAGGAGCCAGCGAGGCCGGTGACGGTGAAGAGACCGATGACGGCGGCGGCGACGAAGATATAGGCGTAGCGGACGGGGATGGGAACCTTGTTGAGGGTTCCGTCTTCATCGCAGCTTACGATCAGGATGTAGAAGCGCTTTTTCGAAATCAAAATCGTACCTGTACTAGAGATGGCCTTTAGGACACTGGGAGAAGGGACGAGGTTTTTGCGCGGACAGTTTCAGCGGCGAGTGAATGCACTTTGCTGAATGCCATTTGGGATTCGCAAATGTCGGCGGACAACTTCATAAGGGTAACAAGGTTTAGAGGCCGGGGCAAGGAAGGGATATGCTGCGGGGATGGCGAAAATGGGTGAGAGAGCAGCCGATCTGGGCGAACTGCGGCTGCTGGAGCGGATCCAGGCGGGGGCGCGGGGGCTGGACCGGCCTACGAACGTGGGGGTGCGGGTAGGGATTGGCGACGACTGCGCGGTGCTGCGGGTGCTGCCGGGCTTCGAGATGGTGGTAACGACGGACTTTTGCCTGGAGGGCAAGCACTTCAGACGGGACTGGCATTCGCCGGAGTCGGCGGGCCACCGCTGCCTGGCGCGAGGGCTGTCGGATGTGGCCGCGATGGGTGCGCGACCGGTAGCGGCGTTCCTCTCGCTGGCGGTGCCGAAGGAGCTGGAGGTGCGGTGGCTGGACCGGTTCATGGCAGGGCTTGGTGCGCTGGCGGGGCGGTCGGGGGTGGAGCTGGCAGGAGGGGATACGGCGGAGGCGCCGGGTGGTGAGGTGCTGGCCGACATTGTGGTTGTTGGGACGGTGGAGCGAGGGCGGGCGCTGAGGCGCAGCGGGGCCAAGGTGGGCGACGGGATCTATGTGACGGGGACGCTGGGAGGATCGGCCGTGGAGCTGGCCGGAATGGCTGCGGGAGTGAAGAGCGTGGCGGCGGTCAGCGGGTCGGAGCGCGGGCGGCAGACGTTTCCTGAGCCGCGGATTGAGGTGGGCAGGACGCTGCAGCGCAGGGGGATCGCCACGAGCTGCATGGATCTGAGCGATGGTTTGTCGCTGGACCTGCGGCGGCTGTGCATGGCTTCGGGCGTGGGTGCGGAGATCCAGGGAGAGCGGCTGCCGCTGGCAGCGGGGGCGACCCTGGAACAGGCGCTGGATGGGGGGGAGGACTACGAGCTGCTGTTTACGGCGGCGCGGGGGACGAAGGTGCCGGGCAAGATCGCGCGGATCAAGTTGACGCGGGTGGGGACCGTCTCGCGGGAGCCGGGCGTGAGGCTAGATGGAGAGCCGCTGCGGGCGGCAGGGTGGGAGCACTTCCGGAGAGTATCCTGAGTGTTTTGAGGTTTGAAGAACGGTAGCGGAGGGGTGCGGTGGAAGAGTCTACGCGGATCATCCGGGCAACGCTGAACGCGGCGGGGCAGGGTGTACCGATGCATGCGGGGCCGGTGTTTGCGGCGCCGTTCCAGGTAGCGGGCGACCCGGCCGGCGCGGCGTATTCCTACGGGCGGTCACATAATCCGACGTGGACGGAGCTGGAGCGGGCGATCGGGACGATGGAGGTAATGGCCGGTGCGCCGGCCGGGGTGCGAGTGTTTGGATCAGGGATGGCGGCGGTGGCGGCGGCGTTCAGCGCGGTGCTGCGGACGGGCGACATGGTGGCGGTGACGCGGGGGATGTACTTCGGGGCGCGACGGCTGCTGGAAGAGGTTTGGGTTCCGGCGGGCGTGACGGTGGTGGAACTGGGGCCGGCGGAGATGACTGAGCCGGAGCGGCTGCGCGGGGTGCGGCTGGTGTGGGTGGAGACGCCAAGCAATCCGGGGCTGGAGGTGACGGACGTTGCGGCAGTGGCAAGAGCGGCGCATGCGGCGGAGGCGCTGGTGGCAGTGGATAATACGACGGCGTCGCCGCTGGGCCAGAGGCCGCTGGAGCTGGGCGCGGATTTGTCAGTGTGTTCGGATTCGAAGGCGATGTGCGGGCATAGCGATCTGCTGCTGGGGCATGTGGCGACCGGGAGTGAGGAACTGCTCGAGAAGGTGGACCGGCAGAGGACGGCGACCGGCGGGATCGCGGGCCCGATGGAAGCGTGGCTGCTGCTGCGTTCGCTGGCAACGCTGCCACTGCGGCTGGAGAAGAGCTCGGCGAATGCGCTGGGTATGGCGGAGTTTCTGAGCGGGCAACGAGGGGTAACGGAGGTGCTGTATCCGGGGCTGAAGACCCACACGGGGCACGAGGTGGCGCGGCGGCAGATGATGCACTTCGGGCCGGTGCTGAGCTTTACGCTGAAGAGCCGGGAGGGGGCAGAGAGTTTTCTGGGGGCGAGCGAGCTGATTACGGAGGCGACGAGCTTTGGCGGGATCGCTACGACGGCGGAGCGGCGGGCGCGCTGGGGGCATGACGATGTGGCGCCGGGATTCATCCGGCTGAGTGCCGGCTGCGAGGATGTGAAGGATCTGGTGGGTGACATCGCAAAGGCGCTGACGGCGATCGATGAGTGAAGGGGAAGGGTTCCGAAGAAGCTGGAGTGCCGAGGTGTTGAAGGCCGCTCCGCTGATTGCGCCGGCAAGGCAGTATGTTTGGCCGATGCGGGTGGCGGGGGAAGAGGATGCGCTGGCGCGGGGCGCGCTGCAGTTGATGGTGAGGCCGGGCGGGGGCCGAAGCTACCTGGTGACGTGCGCGCTGGGGTTTGCGCACCGATCGCTGCCGACGGGAGTGTTCGGGTGCCCGGATGAGGATGAGATCTGTGCGGTGGCGGGAGGTTACGCGTATCTGGCCATGGCCGCGCAGCCGGAGGAGTGCGTGCTGGTGGGGTTGAAGCCGGTGGTTCGGGTGATCGAGGCAGTGGAGGCGGGGTTGCTGCTGTTTGTGGGGTTTACGGCGATTGTTGCGTGGGGGCGGGGTGGGTTGAGGTGGGCGACCGGCCGGCTGTCGTGGGAGGGGGTGCGGGTGGAGCGGGTAGGTGATGGTGAATTGTACGGATACGGATGGGATCTGATGGCGGATCGCGAGGTGCAGTTCTGGGTGGAGTTGGAGACGGGGACGGTGCGCGGGGGGCCGTTTGCAAGCTAGGCGGGGGTGTAGAAGGTGAGAGAGGCGTCGCCTTGTTTCAGCCGGCGGGACTGGTGGAGGATGCCGGCTTTCTCGGGGAGCGCGAAGGTGGCGCGAGAGGCGTGCTCGGCGATGACGAGGGCATCAGGGCTGAGGAACGACGCGCTGCCGAGCAAGCCGAGGGTCTGGGTGTAGGCGTCTTCGGCGTCGTAGGGCGGGTCAAGGAAGACGATATCTATACCCTTCGTAGCAGCGGCTTTAGGGAGGCGCTGGAGCAGGGGCATGGCGCCGCGATCTTCAAGGGTGAAGCCCTGGGTGATGTTGAGGGCGGCGAGGTTGGCGCGGAGGGATTTGAGCGCGGAGGCGGCGTTCTCGGCGAACCAGACGTGGCGGGCACCGCGGCTGAGGGCTTCGACGCCGACGGCGCCGGTGCCGGCGAAGAGGTCTACGAAGGCGCAGCCGGGAAGGCGCGGGGCGAGGATGTTGAAGAGGGTCTCGCGGAGACGATCGCTGGTGGGGCGGGTGGCGGTGCCGGGGGGAGAGATGAGGCGGCGGGAGCGGAAGGTTCCGGCGATTACGCGCATAGGGTTCTGGTGTGTGGGTGGTTAGAGGAAGAAATGATCTGACGGTTCGGGCTCTTAGGGTTATGGGTTGCGGGTTAGGGCTACGATCTGATGGTTTTGGGTCTTTAGGTTAGAGGCTTAGGGTGAGAGCTGGCGGGGGGAGCGGCGCATACAATAAGGGTATGACGGGATGGTCGTTCTCGCTGGGCAAGATTTTCGGGGTGGAGATCAGGCTGCATTCGTTCTTTCTGTTTCTGCTGGTGCTCTCGATGATCTGGTCGGCGTACCTGGACATGATCCTGGTGCGCGGCGTGGTGATGTGGGGATTGCTGCTGCTGGCCGTGGCGGTGCGGGAGATGGCGCGGGCGCTGGCGGCGGCGTGGTACGAGCTGGAGATCAAGAGCTTGCTGCTGCTGCCGACGGGCGGGCTGATCACGTATGCGACGAGCGAGTCGCTGACTCGGGCGAGCGAGCCCAAAGTGCAGCGCGCGATGGCGCTGGCGGGACCGCTGAGCAACGTGGCGTTCGGGTTGACGGTCGGCGGGTTGGTGCTGACGGTGGCGCCGCAGGTGAACCTGTGGGCGTCGCACTGGGTAACGCCGGCGCACCTGCTGCGGACGATGGTCTGGATGAACCTGCTGCTGGCGGCAGTGAACCTGCTGCCGGCGTGGCCGCTGGACGCAGGGCGGGTGATGCGGGGGCAGATTGCGCGGGGCGGGGGGATGGGAGCAGGAGCGGCGGCGGGCCGGGCCGCAGGTCTGCGGGTATTCATGCGGATGGGGCCGGCGATTGCGATTGGGCTGGTGATGGTTGGCGTGGTGACGGTGAACTGGTGGCTGATCATGGCGGGGTTCGCGGTTCTGCTGGGGGCGCAGGCGGAGCGGCAGGGACTGCTGCTGCAGTCAGATGGGGACACGGTGAAGGTAGGCGAGGTGATGCTGACGGAGTACTCCATCATGTCGGCGTCGGCGACGCTTGAGGATGCGCTCGCGCAGGCGCGGCATACGCTGCAGGATGTGTTTCCGGTGGTACGCGGGACGAACATGGTTGGCGCCGTGGCGCGGCAGAGCATTGTGGAGGCGCTGCAGATGACGGGCAACGCTTACGTGCAAGGGATTATGACGCGCAGCTTCCAGACGGCGGGCGTGGAGGATGGGCTGGTGGCGACGCTGAACCGGGTGACGGGGCAGGAGGGGGCTTCGTCTCAACTGGTGCCGGTGGTGGATGGCGAGCGGATTGTGGGGATATTGACGCCGCAGAATCTGCAGCGGTCGATGCGCCTGCTGATGCGGCGGGCGAGCGGCAAGAAGCAGGCGGCGGAAGACGAGACGGAGTGATGCGGGAGTTCTCCATACGGACGGTGCGGGCGCTGCTGGTGGCGGGGCTGGTGGCGCTGCTGGCGGTGGTCGCGGTGTTTGTGGGGTACGGGCGGTACAAGGCGCGTTTGCTGCTGAAGGGATTGCCGGAACGCTTCGGCGTGCACATCACGCAGGAAAGCGACAATGTGACGTATTCACAGTCGCTGAAGGGGCGGACGGTTTATACGATCCATGCGGCGAAGCAGATCGAGCGGGCGGATGGCAAGTACACGCTGAGGAACGTCGGGATTGTGATGTACGGCAAGACGGGCGATCGTGCGGACCGGATCCATGGGAACGAATTTGAGTACGACCAGAAGGCCGGCGTACTGACCGCGGTGGGCGAGGTGTTTATCGACCTGGGAGGACCAACGGGCACGGCCACGACCGCCAAGGGGACGGGCAGCGCGCCGGCGAAGGAGCTGGATGAAGAGGCGCGGATGATCCACGTGAAGACGAGCGGGATGGTCTTCCGGCAGAACGACAGGACGGCGACGACAGACCAGCTGGTGGAGTTCAAGCGGGGAGAGACGTCGGGAACGTCAGTGGGGGCGATGTACGACTCGGGGTCTGGAGTGGTGGTGTTGGGGTCGGCGGTGCGGATGAGCGAGCTGCGTACGCGGGGGGGCGGGGGTGCGGAGAGCGGCCGGCCGATGGTGCTGACGGCATCGCGGGCGGAGATGGACAGGGTGGGCAATGTGGTGAAGCTGGAGGCGGCGAAGGTGGTGTCGGCGACAGAGCGTGGGGAGCAGTCCGCGGCGGCGGAGCATGCGCTGGTGCATATCACTCCGGAGGGCGCGCCGAAGGATGTGGAGGCGCAGGGCGCGGTGACGTTGACGGCGGACCGGGATGGAGGCAGCCGCGGCGCGGGTCGGGACGTGGTGACGTCGGACCGGATGACGCTGGAGCTGAATGAGGCGGGACAGGCGAGGGCGGCGCATCTGTGGGGCGGGGTGCGGCTGAAGAGCGATTCGAGCGCGCAGGCAGGTGGAGCGACGCGGCTGGATCAGGGGCAGGCGTCGGACGCGGTGATCGCGTTCGATGAGCAGGGGCGGCCGGTACATGCGGTGTTTACGGGCGGGGTGAAGGTGGATGAGAGGGCGGGGGTGATTGCGGGTGCGGTAGCCGGGGCCGGCACCAGGCACCTCGAGGCGGCGAAGCTGGAGCTCGCGCTGGGGGGCGGAGGGAAGGAACGGGTGGTGGTCAAGGGCGCGGTGGCGTCGGGTGGAGACGGGGCGAGGCTGCAGATGGTCGACGCCGGGCAGGATAAAGACAGGAGAGGGACGAAGACGACGGCAGTACGGGCCGATGTGTTGACCGGACGGTTTGCCACGGTGCCGGGTGCGGCAAAAGGAGCTTCTCCGCAGACGCAGGTGGTGGGGCTGGACGGGGTTGGGAAGACGTTTGTAGAGCAGATCGCCAGGGATGGCAAGGGCGGGGTGGAGTTGAAGGAGACGAGCGCGGGGGACACGCTGAAGGTGGACTTCGGGACGAAGGCGGCGGGGGGTGGCGGTACAGGTTCTGGTGCGGGTCCTGGCACTGGTTCTGGGGTGGGGACGCAGATTGAACGGGCGGAGCAGCGGGGATCGGTGACAGTGGTTCGGGAGACGCGGAAGAAGCCGGTGGCGGCGGGTCCGGGGCAGAAGCAGGCAGCCGCGGACGCGCAAGGGATGGATGTAGTGCGGGCGAAGGCCGATGCGGGGGTGTATGAGCAGGCGGCAGATCGGCTGACGATGTCCGGGGCGGTGCAGGTGACGGACCCGGAGAGCGCGTTGTTTGCGGACCGGGTGGAGATGATGCAGACGAGCGGGGACGCGACGGCGCAGGGATCGGTGCGGGTGACGTATGTGCAGGAGAGTGCCGGCGGGGCTGTCGAGCGTGGGGCGGGTGCGGGTGGGCAGCAGGAACCGGTGCATGTGACGGCGGACCGGGCGGTGTCGCACAAGGCGACGGGGGTGACGGAGTTCTTCGCGGCGGCGGGGGCGCGGGCGAAGATGTGGCAGGGGGGCTCGCAGGTGGAGGCTCCGGTGCTGGATTTTGACCGGTCGAAGAAGACGGTGGTGGCGCGGGGCGAGCAAGGGACGGAGGATGGCGCGGTAAGGACGGTGCTGGTGGAGACGCCGGCGGACGGGTCGCAGGCGGGCGGAAGGGCGGGGGGCGGTGGTGGGTTGGGTAAGGGTGCGGGGTCAAAGGCGGCGGGCTTGGGGTTCAGCGGGCCAGTGCGGGTGACGAGCCGGGAGATGGTTTACCGGGATGCGGTGCGGGAGGTGGCGTTCCGCGGTGCGGTGAAGGTGGTGGACAAGGATGGGACGCTGCGGTCGGATAGTGCGACGGTGTACCTGGCGGCTCCGGCGCAGGGTGCGGACAAGAGCGCGGGCAAGGCGGAGGAGATGACGCTGGGGGGACGGCTGGATCACATCGTTGCGCTGGGGAATGTGGTGGTGGAGCAGCCGGGTCGCAGAGCGACGGGCGAGCGGCTGGTGTATACGGCAGGGGATGAGACGTCGGTGCTGACGGGGACGAAGGGGGCTCCGCCGAAGATGGTGGATGAGGCGCAGGGAACGGTTAGCGGAGCTGCGTTGCGGTTCCGGAGTGGGGATGATAGCGTCGTGGTTTTGGGGGCGGACGAGGGGACGGAGACGCGGCGGGTGCGGTCGGAGACGAAGATGAAGCAGTGAGGTTTGGCGGACGCGCAGGGAAGGGTGGGCGAGGTTGGGAGAACGGATGAAGGTGTTGCAGACGGAGGCGATCGGGAAGTCGTACGGGGAGCGCGAGGTGGTGCGCGGGGTGAACCTGGAGATAGCGCAGGGCCAGGTGGTGGGGCTGCTGGGACCGAATGGCGCGGGCAAGACGACGAGCTTCTACATCATTGTGGGGCTGGTGCGGCCGGACGCGGGACGGGTGATCGTGGACGGTGTGGATATCACCCGGCTGCCGATGTATCTGCGGGCGCGGCGGCATGGGATCAGCTATCTGCCGCAGGAGCCGAGCGTGTTTCGCAAGCTGACCGTGGAGGAGAATATCCTAGCAGTGCTGGAGGGACGGGAACTTAACTGGACGCTGCGGCGCACGCGGATGGAGCGGCTGATCGAGCAGCTGAATCTGGGACACGTGCGGAAGACGACCGGATACGCGCTGAGCGGCGGAGAGCGGCGCCGGGTGGAGATTGCGCGCTGCCTGGCGATCGAGCCGGCGTTCATTCTGCTGGATGAGCCGTTCTCGGGGATCGATCCGATCGCGGTGCTGGATCTGCAGGAGATCATCTTCGCGCTGAAGGAGAGCGGGATTGGCGTCTTGATTACGGACCATAACGTTCGCGAGACGTTGAGCGTGACGGACCGGGCCTACATCATTGCGGAGGGCAAGATCTTTCGGGCGGGGACGCCGAGTGAACTGGGCCGGGACCCTGAGGTGAAGAAGATTTACCTGGGGGAGAAGTTTTCGATGGATTAGAGAGGCGCAGAGACGTAAACGCGGATAAGAACGGATCAGGGCGGATGGTGTGCGGTCAAGGCTGTAAGAGGGATTGCAGGGTGGGGGTCAGGGTGGCGAGGGGGACGTCGGTGGTCTGGTTCTGGAGGCGGTCGAGGAGCTCGACGCAGCCTTCGGTGAGCTTTTTGCCTATGGCGATGCGGTACGGGATGCCGGTGAGGTCGGCGTCCTTGAACTTGACGCCGGCGCGTTCGTCGCGGTCGTCGAGGAGGACGTCGATGCCGGCGGCTTCGAGTTCGGCGGCGAGTTTTTCGCCGGTTTCGAGGAGGGCGGGTTCCTTGATGTTGGTGATGGTGACGATGACCTGGAAGGGTGCAATCGATGCTGGCAGGGCGTAGGCTTCACCGTTGTTGCGTGCGGCGGAGGTCTCGATGGCGGCGGTGAGGATGCGTTCGACGCCGATGCCGTAGCTGCCCATGATGGGGGTGACTTCCTTGCCGTCGCGGTTGAGGACGGTGGCGCCCATCGAGGTGGTGTACTTCTTGCCGAGTTTGAAGATGTGGCCGATTTCCACGGCTTTACCGAGGCGGAGGGGCTGGCCATGGATGGGGTCGAGTTCGCCTTCGAGGACGTTGCGGATGTCAGCGGTGAGGGTGGGGGTGAAGTCGCGGCCGGGGGTGACGTTGCGGAAGTGGAAGTCGAACTGGTTGGCTCCGGCGACGAGGTTGTGGCGGCCTTCGAGGCCGAGGTCCTGGACGACGATGGTCTTGAGGGTGGGAACGAGGTGGATTGCGGCGGCGTCGTCGCGGAAGATGCCGGTGATTTTCTCAAGGGCCTTGCCGGATTTGAGGCCGTTGAGTGAGCCCTGGGTCATGACCTGGGGGATGCCGATGGGGCCTAGGAAGCCGGCGGGGCCGCCGATGTGGAGCTCGAGTTCCTCGGGGGTCATGGGGCGAAGATCGGTTGTACCGGCGATCGCGTTGAGCTTGGTTTCGTTGACCTGGTGGTCGCCACGGAGGAAGGCGACGATGGGACGGAGGTTGGTGGCTGAGGTCGACCCACTCATCGCGGAAGACGCGATGAATGGGGCACCGGCGTTGGTGGCCGGAAGAACTTCGCCCATGAAGGCGACGCACTTGATGTCCTGGGAGGCGTGGATGTTGAAGAAGGCGGTGACGTCGGCGATAGAGGCTTTGCCGGGAGTGTGAACGAGCTCGGGGAGGCCGGTGCCGGTGGGTTCGAGGTCCACGACTGGGGAGAGCCGGCTTGTGGCTTTTTCGAGGTTGGCGGCGTAGCCGGAGGGGGAGCTGACGATGAGGTCTTCGCCGGCTTCGGTGTAGACCATGAATTCCTGGGACTGGGAGCCGCCCATGGCTCCGGAGTCGGCATCGACGGAAACGAACTGGAGGCCGCAGCGGGTGAAGATGCGGCGATAGACGCGGTCGTGCGCATTGTAAGAGGCGTCGAGGCCGGCCTCATCGATGTCGAAGGAGTAGGCGTCCTTCATGATGAACTGGCGGACGCGGAGGAGGCCGGCTTTGGGGCGGGGCTCGTCGCGGAACTTGGTCTGGATCTGATACCAGATCTGGGGGAGCTGTTTGTAGGAGCGGAGCTCGGAGCGGGCGATGGAGGTCATTACCTCTTCGTGGGTCATGCCGAGGCAGAGGTCGGCGCCCTTGCGGTCTGCAAGCCGGAACATGTTCTGGCCCATCGAGCTCCAGCGGCCGGATTCTTCCCAGAGCTCGCGGGGGAGGATGGTGGGGAGCAGGAACTCCTGACCGATGGTGTCCATCTCCTGGCGGATGATGGCGACGATCTTGTTGATGGATCGCTGGCCGAGGAAGAGGTAGGAGTAGATGCCGGCGCCGAGCTGGCGCACATAGCCGGCGCGCAGCAGGAGCTTGTGGCTGGCGACTTCGGCGTCGGCAGGCGCCTCGCGGAGGGTGGGGATGAAGAGTTTCGACCAACGGTGCATGAGGTCAAGTCTAGAGCATTTCACCTGAGTGGAAGGGGTAGCAGGAAGGAAGGGCGGCCGGCGCACAAAGCCGTGCGGGCGTGCTTGTTTTTGAGTGAACGGCGTTATGGCCTAAGTGCGATTTGACGTAAGGACGATATCTGTGCGATAGCCGACAGACTCCGAAGGCTGTAGAGCGTAAGGTCGAGAGTAATCGTAGGAGTCAGCAAGACCGAGCGCAGAGCGCGCACACGAAGTGCGCCGCCAGTCGGCTTCCGCGTTCAAAGGACGCGAAATTTTGGAAATCGAATCAGATCTGGGTCGAGAGAAGTTGAACCGGGAGGCGCCAAGGCCGCCCAACCTTCTGCTGGCGAGTCTGGCCGAGGAGCAATTCAAGCAATTGTCGCGGTTCCTGGTGCCGGTGGATATGCCGCTGGGAATGCGGCTTTCGGAGCCGAACGCGCCGGTCGAATATATCTACTTTCCGGTGTCGGGGCTGATCTCGGTGGATGCGTTGACGGAGGCCGGAGAGTCGGTCGAGGTAGGGGTGGTGGGGCGCGAGGGCTGTTCCGGTGTGTACGGCCTGCTGGGGCACTGGCAGACATCTCACTCAGTGATTGTGCAGGGGTCGGGTGCGGGGCTGCGGGCGCGCACGGCGCCGGTGCGTGACGAGTTTCTGAAGGGCGGCGCGTTCATGCACGCGGTGCACTCGTTCCTGTACATGCAGATGGTGCAGTCGACGCAATCGGTGTTGTGCAACCGGCTGCACCCTGTGGAGATGCGGATGTCGCGCTGGCTGCTGACGGCGTGCGACCGGATGCAGACCGATTCGCTGCAGATCACTCAGGAGTTCCTGTCGCAGATGCTAGGGTCGCGGCGGTCGACGGTTACGGTGGCGGCGGGTGGACTGCAACGTGAAGGGCTGATCGACTACTCGCGGGGGCGGGTAAAGATTGTGGACAGGCAAGGCATGGAAGGTAAAGCGTGCGAGTGCTACCACATTGTGCGAGCGATCTATGATCGCCTGATCGGGCGCGACTTTTAGCGCGGCCGCAAAGGCGCCGAGCTTGCGTTGAGACGGATTGAACCAGAGACACTACGATGACCGCGGCGAAGTGATGAAGGGCAGCGAGCGAGATCAGGCGACTTCGACGGGAGTGGGCTGCCAGAGGTCATGAAGGTGAACGACGCCCTGGACCAGGCCGTTTTCTACGACAACGAGCGAGGTGATCCTGCGGGTTTCCATCTGCGCCAGGGCGTCCGCGGCGAAGGCGTTGGGGGCGATGGACTGGGGGGTGCGGTTCATGATGTCGGCGGCGGTGCGCTGAAAGGCTAGCGGCCCGACGCGCTCGAGGAGGCGGCGGAGGTCGCCGTCGGAGATGACGCCGGCGAGGGTGAGTCCGGTGGAGTTGGGCTGGGGGGCGAGGACGGTGGTGATGCCGAGTTTCTTGCGGGACATCTCGTAGATGACCTGAGGCAGGAGCGCGGAGGGGGCGACCTGGGGGAGCGCGTCGCCGGAGTGCATGATGTCGCGGACACGGGCGAGGCGCTGGCCGAGGAGGCCGCCGGGATGGAGGTCGGCGAAGTTGTGGGGCTGGAAGTTGGCGCGGCGGCTTAGCTCGATGGCGAGAGCGTCGCCAAGCGCGAGCATGACGGTGGTGGAGGCGGTGGGCGCGAGGTTGAGGGCGCAGGCCTCGGTGGTGACGGAGACGTCGAGGGTAACGGCGGCGGCGGTGGCGAGAGACGACGTGAGGCAGCCGGTGAGGGCGACAATGGTTAGTCCGAGGCGCGCGAAGGCGGGCAGGAGGCGAACGATCTCCTCGGTTTCTCCGGAATAGGAGAGCACGAGGATGGGATCGGCGGGGGTGAGCATGCCGAGGTCGCCGTGGAGAGCTTCGGCGGGATGGAGGAAGTAGGCAGGAGAGCCAGTGGAGTTGAGGGTGGCGGCGATCTTGCGGGCGATGATGCCGGATTTTCCAATGCCGGTGACGGCGATGCGGCTGCCGGCGTGGGTGCGCGCGGCGAGGATGGCTAACGCGTAGTCCAGGGCGGGCCGCATCTCGTGATCGAGACGGTCGGCGAGGCGGGTGAGTGCCTGAGCTTCAATGCGGACGAAGTGCGACGGATTGGGGGGAGTGTCGGACATGCGTCGGATGGGCGGACGTGAACTGGTTCTGCTTTGAACTACACGATGCTAGCAGAGCGGGGCTAGCGGGGTTAGGAATAGACTCGGGGTGGCGGTAAGAGGTGAAGACGACGTGGATTTGAGTGTGGGACGCAGGATTGGCGTGGCGGGGCTGATGGTGGTGGCGGTGACGCTGATGATCTGGGCAGGGGTGCATAACGGCCGCGAACGGCGGTTGGCGATGCAGCAGGCGCAGGCGCCGCGGGTGGTTGTGACGCAGGACGGCAAAGGCAGCGGCGGCGACGATATGCCGGAGGCGCTGGCGAAGTTGAAGGGCAACGCGGCGCCGGGGTTTGCGCTGGTTGATCTGGAAGGGAAGAAGGTGTCGCTGGCGGAGTTCAAAGGCAAGCCAGTGGTAGTGAACTTCTGGGCGACGTGGTGCGCGCCATGCAAGCTCGAGATGCCGTGGTTTCAGGAGTTCAGCCAGAAGTATGCGGGGCAGGGACTGGTGGTGCTGGGGGTGGCGGCGGACGACGTGCCGAAGGCGGTCATCGCTGGGACGGCGAAGAAGCTGGGCGTGACGTACCCGGTGCTGCTGAAGGACGACAAGGTGGAAGAGGCGTATGGGGGAATTGATTATCTGCCGGAGTCGTTCTATGTGGACCGGACGGGCAAGGTGTCGATGGTGGCGGCGGGGGTGAGCGAAGGCGGCAAGGATGAGATTGAGGCCAACATCAAGAAGCTGATCGCGGGGGCGCAGTGACGAGAGCGGCGTTGGCGGCGATGCTGCTGGCGAGCTTCGCGGGCCGACAGGAGCGCGGACAGCTGGGTGGGCTGGATGCGCCGAAGAAGGCACGGCAGTTTGTTGCGTACGTGGCGGAGCAGCAGGTGCTGCCAGCAGGCAAGCGCGGAGTGCTGGAGCTGCGGTTTCAGGTGGAGGGTGGATACCATGTGAACTCGCACACGCCAAAGAGCGAGCTACAGATCCCGACGCGGGTGGAACTGGCGGGTGATGCGGGCGTCAAGGTCGCGGGGGCGGAGTACCCGGGGGGGAAAAGCTATCGGCTAGTGGGTGATGCAGGGCCCGGCGGGGAGATGCTGGACGTTTACTCGGAGAGCTTCACGGTCAAGGTGCCGGTGGTGGCGGCGAGCGGGGAGCACGAACTGAAGGGCAGGTTGACGTACCAGGCGTGCGACAAGGCTGCGTGCTATCCGGCCAAGACGCTAGGGCTGGATGTGGTGTTCACGGCCAAGTAGCGTGTGAGAGCCGAGTGCTTTCGTAAGAATGCGCTTAGCTTGTGACGTTACGAAAAGTTCTGCGCGCTGTTTTTCTGGTGGCGAAGCGTGGAAGCTGGATTGGCCGCTGATCGGTCGTGAGACGTAAGTTGAGCAACCTTCGTACGTAGTTGACGCCTCTATCGATCAGCACTGAGCCGCAGCACGAACAGCGCTCTACTTGTGGTGAGTTGTTCGTCGTAAGAGCTTACCCCCAACAACCTAATACCCCTCTGCAGCGCGGGTCTCCCGCGGCTGACGAGGCATGTCATGGAGGCCCCTTTGTCTCGATATCTTCTGCAATCGCTTCTTTGCCCCGGCGAGACTGTTTCCGAGGAACAACTGGAGACGGACCGCCGGATTCTTGCGTTTGAAAAGGCTATCAGCCACTTGAACAGGCGCGGGTTTTTGGGCGCCATGTTCAGCGCTGCCGCGCTGGCTGCAACAGGTACCCGCGAAGCCTCGGGCCAGGTGGTTCCGCCTGCGATCACGGACGTATTGAACTTCGCATTGAACCTTGAGTATTTGGAGGCAAACTTCTATCTTTACGCGTCGACCGGGGCGGGGCTGACCTCGGCGCAGAACGGCTCGGGCGTGGCGGTGCAGGGCGCTCCGCCGAAGTTGGCGCTCGACGCAAACACGCTGGCGGTATGCCAGGCTCTGGCGCAGGACGAGGTGAACCACATTGCGGATCTTCGCTCCGCGGTGACGAGCCTGGGCGGAACGCCGATCGCGCAGCCGTTGATCAACCTGGCGGCGCATGGTGCGGTGACGACGCAGGCACAGTTCCTGGCGGCGGCTCGGCAGTTCACGGCACTGGGCGGGTCGGCCTATATCGGCTCGGCGGCGTTTCTGGTCTCGAATGCTTCGGTGTTGACGACAGCTGCGCAGATCCTGGGCGCGGAAGGCCAGCACGCGGGAACGCTGGCATACCTGTGCGTGACGCAGGGGGTGGTGAGCCCGGCGATCGATGCGCAGGATGTGCCGCCTTCGTCGACGAACTATTTCACGGTCGCGCCGACCACTGCGCTGGCGCCGTCGCGAACTACATCGCAGGTGCTGGGCGTGGCGTATGGCGTGTCTACGCCTGCCTTGACGACACCGCCGCTGGGCGTGACGATGGGCGGCTTTTTCCCCAATGGGGTGAACGGCAACGTGAAGTCGACCTAGCGCGCCGGCAAGCCCTGATGGCGAGCCATCTCCCGCGAGACAGACGAGTGCAACCAATGCCGAACCAAATGCCAGGAGGCAAGTTTCTATGTCAGTACAAGTGAGTGAGTTGTATGAAGACGCGACCGCGAGCGAGGTGCAACGGCTGGCTGATCAGCGTGCCGCCGACCTCAAGGGGCGGCGCAGATTTCTAACCAGCCTGGGCGCAGCAGGAGCCGTGGCGGCTGGCGCAAGCGCAGCGATGACTGGCTTGTCGGGATGCAGCAATGACGGACCGATCGTGCTGCCGACTGTTGGTCCATCGGTGCTGGACGTGCTGAACTTTGCGTTGAACCTGGAGTATCTGGAGGCAAGCTTTTACCTGTATGTGACGACTGGCAGCGGCTTGTCGAGCACCGATATGGGGCCGAATCCAGGTACGGTAAACGGGGGAGCGAAGGTAAGCTTCGTGAACCCGGTGATTGCGAGCGCGGCGCAGCAGCTGGCGACCGATGAGCGCGAGCACGTGGAGTTTTTGCGGTCGACGATCACTACCGTGGGCGGCACGCCGGTGTCGATGCCTTCGTTGAACCTGGCGGCGGGGATCGCAGTGACGTCGGATGCGACGTTCCTGGCGGCGGCGCGGCAGCTGGAGGCAGTGGGCGTGAGCGCATACATTGGCGGCGCGCAGTACCTGACCTCGAGCACGGCGGCACTGACGTATGCGGCGCAGATCCTGCATACGGAGGCACAGCATGCGGGCTTTCTGCGCGAGCTTTGTATCGCCACGGGCATTACATCGCCGGCGGTGGACGCGCAGGATCAACCTCCGACGATTACGCAGATCTTCAACACGAGCAAGACGACTGGGCTGACACCGCTGCGGACGACCTCGCAGGTGCTGCAGATTGTTTACGGCGCGGTGGGGACGATCGGCGTGTCGAAGGGCGGCTTTTTCCCGAACGGGTTGAATGGGGCGATCACGACGAGCTGAGCTACCAGGACCTGCTGAGCGACGCAGAGCAGGCACGCGAAGACATCCTTTTCGAAACTCGCAACCGGCGGCAAGCCGCCTGAACAGGGACTGCAACAGGAGACTTCTTTTATGAAAATGGGTATGCAAAGCTTCTTGCCGCTTCTTCTAGCGGTGGCGGCGACCAGCGCACACGGGCAGTTTTACAAGTTGAAAGGAGCGAGCGTTTCGATAGGCGCGACGGAGCACTTTGATACGACGCTAACGACGAACACGACCACCGGGAGCTACGTGGTCGCAACACCGACGGGCGGCGTGTTGACGGAGACCGTTTCGGGACAGCAGCAATACACGTCGACCTCGACGGGCGGGCTGTTCTCACTGCAGTTTCACCCGGTGGCGTTTGCGGGCGTGGAGGTGAACTACGGCGTGACGAAGTACTCCGAGCGGTATGCGTTCAACTACTCGAGTGCGAGTGCGACGCAGGTAGTGAATGTGCCGACGTGGTCACACGAGGCGACAGCGGCATACGAGTTTCACCCGCCGCACATTCCGCTGCAGCCGTTCGTGAACATCGGCGGCGGCGCGGTGGACTTTCTGCCGGCTTTTGCGAGCAACCAGTGGCGGGGCACGGGGCTGGTTGAGGCAGGCCTTGATGTTCCGCTGGGTAACAAGCACATTGCTATGCGTGTAGAAGGCAGAGTGCTGATTTACCGGGCGCCGAACTTCTCCAACCCGGAGATCAGCACACGATCGTGGCGTGCGACAGAGGAGCCGAGTATCAGCTTCGTATACCGGTTCTGAGTTGGGCCGGAGGCGAAATAGCGTTTAGCTGAGGGATTTTTCAAACGTGAAAAGGGCCGCTGTCCAGGATGTTTCCGGACGGCGGCCCTTCAGGTTTAGAGCGTGGAGGTTACGGTACTGTAGCTCCGGGGAAGTTGAGGACGAGATTGTAGACGTTGGGTGTGCCGATGCCGGTGGCGTAGTCGTAGCCGACGGTAGTGACGTACGCCGGCTGGTAGGAGGCGTTGGAGGTTGAGACGACACCGTTGGTGCCGGGACTGACTGCAGGGTAGAAGCAGTTATAGGGAACACCCGCGAGCTTTCGGCAGTTGGCGTCGTTGTCGCCGAGGGTGACGTCGTGGAAGATGCAGTTGGCAGCGGAGCCGTTGCCGAGGGTGGAGTTGCAGGGGGCGCTGCCGGCGGCTCCGTATTGGGTGCCGGCGAGCAGGTAGAGGAAGAAGTCCGGATTACCCTGCGCGCTGTTGGTGGCCTGGTTGATAAGGGCCTGGATACCGGCCCAGATGGGAGCGCCAAAGGACGTTCCGCCGGCGCCGGACCAGGCGGAGGGGTTGCCGGTGGGGCAGGGCACGCCGCCGCCAGCGGGGTTGGAATAACAGAGGACGAAGTAGTGTCCCCAGACGCCGTTGGCGGCAAACATGGAGACATCGGGCAGATCGCGCACACCGTCGCTGGGGTTGCCGTAGACGAGCGTTTGAAAAGCGGGTTTGGTGTAGCCGGTGCAGGTTCCGCCGACGACTCCAGAGATGGTCGGGCTACCGTACGCGCATGCGCTGGGCCCGCCGCTACCGCCGCCTGTGGTTAGGTAGTGTGCTTCTCCGGTGGCGCTGTTGCAGGAGCCGTTGGTTCCGTAGCTGGTGGGATAGCCGAGAGCAATTGTGATGAGCTGGCTGGCGCAGGAGTCGTTCCAGGGGATCTCGGGAACGTAGGACAGGGCGGAGGCGAAGCTGGCGTTGTTGGTCGGGCTCCAGTAGACGCTGTTCTCACCGAGGAAACTGTCGCCGTAGTCGGTGCCACCGACGGCCACGTCGTTCGGTGTGGAGGCGAGGGCGTTGACGTTGATGCCGTGGGTGGCGTAGCGCTGATCCTGGTCGGTGACGTCGGCATCGGCGTCGCCGGTGGAGACGAAGAGAGAGACTCCGCGGAAGACGGCGAGTTGATAGAGGGCGTTGATGTAGGCGTTGCCGTCCGTGCCGTTTTCGGACTCGGGGCTGCCGTAGCTGAGGCTCATGGTGGAGGGCGGTGCGGCGCTGGCACTGACGAGGTTCTCGAGCGCGATGAATGCGCCGAAGTTGGTGTCGGTGTCGGCGCAGGAGGCGAGCTCGACGGTAGCGCTCGGAGCCGAGGCGCTGGCCCACTCGACGTCGACGGCTGCCTCGCCGTCATCGCCGGTGACGACCCCGGGATCGGAGCAGGTTTCAGGCGCGATGGGAACGCCATTTACGGTGGAGCCGGAGCCCGATGGCTGGGGATGAACGACGACCAGTTTGCCTTTGGGGAAGTTCTTCGTAAGCCCGAAGACCTTGCGGAAGGCGTTGTAGTCGCCGTTGTTGTAGAGGTCGGTGCGCTCTAGGACCACGACCGTCTGGCCCTGGCCGGAGAGGCCGGCGTTGAACAGCGGGTTGTAGTTGTAAATGGTGGCGAGATCGCCCGGGACGACAAGCTGGTAGCTCGAGTTCACCGTGTATTGAGCGACAGGCGGCTTGATCTTGGAGGTGAGCTTGTGGGGCTTGAAGTCATGCAGGGCCACGGGGCCGAGGACTGCGGCTGCGAGTGCCGCCGGGATTTTTGGGTTGGTAGTGTTGGAGAAGTGCGGCTGACCATTGGCGTTGAGGTTGTGGATCTCGGTGTGGAAGGCCTGGCTGACGGCCTTGGCGCTGCCCGAGAAGTCGATGGTCATGTTGGGTGTGAGCGAGTTGACGGTGAGGCCGCGGGAGGTAAGCCAGTTTTCTATCTTGAGGATGTCGGCTTCGGCGAGGCCGAACTCGAGCATGAACTGCTCGGCGGTGCCCCACTGATGGTAGAAGGAGGACTTGGGGTCCTGAAGCTGATTGAGCCGGGTCTGAAGGGCAGCTTCCTGCTCGGGGGAGCGTTTGAGCTGCAGGCGAAGATGGTCGAGCTGCTGATCATCGGCCATCTTGCCGAGGTCGGTAGAGGAGAAGACCGCGGGGGGGACGTTTCCGGTGCGTTCGACGAGGTTCTTGTCGTCGACGGGACCGGTAACGAGAGGACGGACATACATGCCGGTGCGGGCACCGCTTTGAGCATGAGCGACCAGTGGGGCTCCGAACGCCAGAGCAGCAGCGGCAGCAGCGAAGGAACAACCAAGGATTCCGAGGTTAACTTTCATAGCCATTTTTCCTTTGGAAGGCGATGTCACGCAATGAGGTGCGGCCTGCGCACACGTAGACCGTGTGGGGCAGGCTATGAGGGAGGATGTTGAGTTAGCTTTTTACTTTGCGGCGAGCAAAGGCGAGGAGGCCGCACGCGCCGGTGCCGAGGAGGGCGAGGCTGGAGGGTTCGGGTACGGGGCCAAGTGCGACTACCGAGACGTCGTCGAGGTAGAACAGGTCGTCGTCGTTGGAGAAGTCGAATTGGAGGAGACCGCTGTTGCCGGTGAGGTTAGTGGCGGTGGTGAAGGTGTACTCGGTGTAGGCGCCGGAGTAGGGCAGATTGTTCACGGAGTTGAGGGTGACGCCGTTGAAGGAGACGTCGAAGTGGTTGTATTCGTTGGGGCAGCCGTCGGTGATGGAGCAGCCGTTGTTATCGAGGTAGAAGGAGATCTGGTAGTAGTCCAGAGAGGAGGTGGCGATGGTTTGCGTCAAGGTGGTGTCGGGGCCGTACCTGTTGCCGGCGGAGGTTTGACCGTAGGTGCTTGGGGCGCCGAGGTAGGCCTCGTCGTTGCCACTGTTTGAATTGCTGTTGTCGACGCCGACGTAGTTGCCGTTGATCCCGCCATAGGTATTTCCTGTGACGGTCCAGCCGGAGAAGGAACCAGTTTCGAAACCGCAGTTTGTGACCGCGTTACCGGCGATAGAGGTGCAGACGGATGAAGCCGAGGCGGAACGTGCCATTGCAAGCGCGCACACCAAGGCAGTCAAAGTAGGGAGGACGTTCTTCATTGACTACTCCTGGAATCAGTTGTTGAGCGCAAGGATTGCAGACGAACTCGTTGATGTCAAAGACTTTCTTAGCGGGAGTCGAGAATTTCTCCGAGCCTTGGCTTCTGGTGGGATCAGCGAGAATCAGCTGAAGGGCGGCACAAGCAAGGACCGAGGAGCGCAGGTCCCCTTGCGGGAATGACAAAGAGCGAGCTCCGTCAGCGCGCTATATTGTGCCGAGAGGTTATTTGCTTTTGAGTTCTGGAGCGGCGGTTACTTGCGGGATGCCGCCTGCCTCTTCAGGGTTTCTTTCTGGGCTTCGAGGAAGCGGCGCAGGCGATCGAGGGAACGCGCTTTGCCGAAGACGATGAGGGATTCGAGCAGCGGCGGAGAGCTGGTGCGGCCGGTGAGGATGGCGCGCAGGAGCATGAAGTTTTCTTTGACCGACCACTCCTTGGCTGTTCCGACGGAGCGGATGGCGGCGTCGAGCGAGTCGTGGGTCCAGTCGCAGGTTTCCAGCGCGGCGAGCAGGTCGGCGGCGAAGGCGAGGGTCTCTTCAAGGGTGCGCTTTTTGGGCAGGAAGAGCTCGGGGGCGGGGGTGACGTCGTCGCGAAAGAAGAAATCGGCGAGGTCGCCGAACTGGGCGAGGGTTTCGATGCGGGTCTGGACCAGCGGTGCGATGGCGCGGAGGATGTCGTCGGAGAAGACGACGCTGCGGAGCTGATGGTAGAAGGCGTCAGGGGTGAGGGCGCGGATGTACTCGCCGTTGAGCCATTTGAGCTTGACGAGATCGAAGACGGGGCCGCCGAGGGAGATTTTGGCGAAGTCGAAGAGCTCGAGCATGCGGGGCAAGTCGAAGATCTCGGCGGTATCGTTTTTCTCGGTGGGGGCGGGCATGCCGCCGCCCATGAGGCCAAGGAAGTTGAGCAGGGCGTGGGGCAGAAAGCCGGCCTGGCGGTAGTAGATGAGCGAGACGGGATTCTTGCGTTTGGAGATCTTGCTCTTGTCCAGATTGCGCAGGAGCGGCATGTGCCAGAAGCGCGGGAGGTCCCAGCCGAATGCCTTGTAGAGCAGGACGTGCTTGGGGGTGGAGGAGATCCATTCTTCGGCGCGGATGACGTCGGTGATGCGCATGAGGTGGTCGTCGACGACGTTGGCGAGATGGTAGGTGGGGAAGCCGTCGGACTTGAGCAGGACCTGGTCGTCGACGTTGTTGTGGGAGAAGTTGATGGTGCCGCGAAGCTCGTCGCGGAAGGCGGTTTCGCCTTCGGCGGGAACTTTAAGGCGGATGACGCAGGGTCGGCCTTCGCCTTCAAAGGCGGCGATCTGCTCGGGGGTGAGCTCGCGGTGGGCGCCGTTGTAGCGCGGAGGAAGCCTGGCGGCGAGCTGCGATTTGCGCATGGCTTCGAGCTCCTCGGCGGTCTCGAAGGACTTGTAGGCTGAGCCGTTGGCGAGGAGGAGCTGGACGTGCTCGCGATAGGTTTCGGTGCGTTCTGACTGGCGGTAGGGGCCGTAAGGGCCGCCGATGTCGGGACCTTCGTCCCAGGTGAGGCCGAGCCAGTGAAGGGAGTCGAAGATCTCCTGCTCGGAGGTGGCGACGAAGCGGGCGCGGTCGGTGTCTTCGATGCGGAGGACGAACTGGCCGCCGCGCTGCCTGGCGTAGATGTAGTTGAGCAGGCCGATGTAGGCGGTGCCGACGTGGGGGTCGCCGGTGGGGGAGGGGGCGATGCGGACGCGGATGGGCGGGGTGGTTGCGGAGGGCGTGTTGGTCATGATGGGGCTGAGGTTTATTGTACGGCGGCGCCGGGGTGGGGATGCGGGCTGAAAGGACCGTAGAATGGGTTGGTGTGGAACGTGGATGACGGAAGCGCGGTGAGCGGTTGAGGCGGTTGTGGAGGCTGCTGGTGTATCTGCGGCCGTATGCGGCGGCGGCGCTGGGGTCGGTGGTGCTGCTGGCGCTGGTGGGCGCGATGGCGGCTTTCCGGGTGCTGCTGGTGCGGCAGATCTTCGACAAGGTGCTGCAGCCGGATGCGCCGGCGGGGGATCTGCTGAGATTCGATGTGCCGCAGCTGCATCGGCAGCTCGATCTGCAATGGCTGGTGCCGAGCCACTTCCACAATGCGCTGACGGTGGTGTGCTATGCGCTGATCGCGTCGGCGATCTTCAAGTCGTTGTGCGATTACGTGGGGACGTACCTGGTGAACTATGCGGGGTTCGGGATGATCACGGACCTGCGCAACGATCTGTATGACGCGGTGCTGCGGCGGTCGACGGCGTTTTTCCAGAAGCATACGACGGGGACGCTGCTGTCGACGCTGATCAACGACGTGGAGCGGGTGCAGACGGCGATGTCGGCGGTGCTGGGCGATGCTCTGCAGCAGGTGTTTACCTTTCTGTTCATGGCGGGGGTGGTGATCATCAACGGCGGCCGGCTGGCGTGGGTGCTGCTGCTGTTTGTGCCGGTGGTGATTTTGTCGGCGCGCAGGATCGGGCGGGGGGTGCGGAGGACGACGCGGAAGGGCCAGGACAAGCTGGCGGAGATCCAGGAAATATTGCACGAGACGATTACGGGCAACGCGATCGTAAAGGCGTTCGGGATGGAGCGCTGGGAGATGAACCGGTTTCGTCGGGCAGCGAAGCGGCTGTTGACCGCGAACCTGAGATCGGTGAGTGTGCAGGCGATCAGCAGCCCGCTGATGGATGCGATTGGGGCGATAGGGATTGCGCTGCTGCTGGTGCTGGGACGCGACAGGATCAAGGCACACGAGATGACTGAGGGGTCGTTCATCGCGTTCCTGGTGGCGACGTTTACGCTGTATGACCCGGTGCGGAAGTTCGCGCTGTTCTACAACAGCTTTCAACAGGCGTTGGGAGCGAGTGAAGAGATCTTCCGGTTCATGGATGCGCAGGATGACGTGGTGGAGAAGAAGCGCGCGCGAGTGCTGAAGGGGTTCAAGGATTCGATCGAGTTCCGGGATGTGGAGTTTGGTTACCACGAAGACGGGGAGGTGTTCGAGGGCACGCGGAGGAAGGTGCTGCAGGGCGTGTCCCTGACGGTGAAGCGGGGCGAGGTGGTGGCGCTGGTGGGGCCGAGCGGCGCGGGGAAGAGCTCGCTGGTGAACCTGATTCCGCGGTTCTTCGATGTGAGCGCGGGATGTATCTTGATCGACGGACACGATGTGCGGGAGGTATCGATTGCGAGCCTGCGGGAGCAGATCGGGAAGGTGACGCAGGAGACGGTGCTGTTCAACGATACGGTGAGGAACAACATTGCGTATGGGCAGCCGGACGTGTCGCTGAAGCAGGTGCAGGAGGCGGCGAAGATGGCGCTGGCACACGATTTCATTTTGCGGATGCCGGATGGGTACGACACGAAGATCGGAGAGAAGGGCGTGCGGCTGAGCGGCGGGGAGCGGCAGCGGCTGGCGATTGCAAGGGCGATCCTGAAGAATGCGCCGATATTAATACTTGATGAGGCGACGAGCGCGCTGGATACGGAGAGCGAGGCGTATGTGCAGGCGGCGCTAGGCAACCTGATGGAAGGACGGACTTCGTTCATGATCGCGCACCGGCTGTCGACGGTGCGGCGCGCGACGCGGATTGTAGTTCTCGAGGCAGGCCGGATCACGGAGATGGGAACGCACGAAGAGCTGATGGCGCGCTCGGGGACCTACCGGCGGTTGTACGACATGCAGTTTGCGGATGAGCCAGCGGAGCTGGTGGCGGATGTGGAGGGAATCTCGTGAGCAGGACGATGTCGATGACGGGATTTGCGAGCGTGACGGGGACGCTCGATAACGGGCGAGGATTTTCGCTGACGATGAAGAGCGTGAACCACCGGCATCTGGATTTGTCGGTGCGGGTGCCGATGGGGATGGATGCGCTGGAGCCGGCGCTGCGCAAGGCGGTGAAGGCGGAGGTGCGGCGCGGGCATGTGGAGCTGACGCTGCAGTTTGAGAAGGCCTCGGCGATGGCGGCGGTGGAGCTGGATGAGGGGCTGCTGGAGGCGTACATGGGGGCGTTCCGGCGTGCGGCGGAGAAGCATGGGGTGAAGCAGGGGCCGGATCTGAACGGGCTGCTGAAGATGCCGGGAGTGATGTCGGCGGCGGTGGTGCAGACGGATGCGGGGGCGGTAGAAGCACCGGTGCTGGCGGCGATGGATGAGCTGCTGCGCAGGTTCAATGCGGCGAGGGAGGCTGAAGGCGGAGCGCTGGCTGCGGATCTGCGCGCAGGCATGGAGTCGCTGGGGCGGCTTACGCTGGAGGCGAGAGCGTTGCGGGAGGGCGCGGCGGAGGCGGAGCTGACGCGGCTGAAGGCGAAGCTCGATGAGCTGCTGGGCGGCGTAAATGTGAGCGAGGAGCGGATGCTGGCAGAGGCAGCGATCCTGGTGGCGCGAGGGGATGTGGAAGAAGAACTGGTGCGGCTGCGCACGCACCTGGAGCGGTTTGTTGAGCTGCTGGATGCAGGCGGAGAGGTGGGCAGGCCGCTGGATTTTCTGCTGCAGGAGATCAATCGCGAGGCAAACACGCTGCTCTCGAAGACGGGTGGGAGCGGCGGCGGATTACGGCTGACGGAGGTCGGGCTGGAGATGAAGGTCGGGCTCGAGAGGGCGCGGGAGCAGGTTCAAAATTTGGAGTGAAAGCGGAAGAGGCTCAACGCCGAACAGATTGAATATGTCCGATCAAGCTTAGCTAGCTTGGTTGAGACTGACTTAGAACTTGAGTTTTGAATGCGAGAGCTTGGGGTTGAAGCGGTAGACTGACGAGACACTATGGCAGGGATCTTGTTTATCATTTCAGCGCCTTCAGGGTCGGGAAAATCGACGCTGGTGAGTATGCTGCGGACGCTGGTGGAGGGTTTGGAGTTCTCGATCTCGTATACAACGCGAACGCCGCGCGGCAGCGAGGAAGACGGGCGTGAGTATCACTTCACGACGCGCGAGACCTTCGAGGCAATGATGAAGGACGGAGACTTCCTGGAGTCGGCGGAGGTGTTCGGGAACTACTATGGGACGGCGCTGAGCGCGCTGTCGCATGCCAAGGAGGCAGGCAAGGATCTGCTGCTGGATATCGATGTGCAAGGCGCGCTGCAGGTGATGCGGAAGGTGCCGGAGGCGGTTTCGATCTTCATCATGCCGCCGAGTCCTGAAGTGTTGGAGATGCGGCTGCGCAATCGCTCAGAGGCGGAGCATATGACGAAGGAGAGGGTGATCGAGACGCGGCTGAACGAGGCGCGCAAGGAGCTGGACCGCATACGGGAGTATCGCTATGCGGTGGTGAACGATGTGCTGGATCAGGCGGTGACGGAGCTACGGGCGATTGTGCTGACGGAACGCGGCGAAGGCGATGGGGTGAGCGCGCTGGCGGCGAGCTGCAGGACAGATGCGGGTGCGGCGCGCTTGCGGATGGCGCTCGAGAGCTTTGCGCGCGTAGAAACACGACGAGATACCGCGGACGCTGTGCGTGAAGAAGGCGGCGCGTGGTAGATTGGAAGCTCAGCCAACAACTTGATGGAGGGATGCGTATGTCTAGTTTTCCTACGGAGAACGCTCTACTGAACAAGTACAGCCTGGTGAAGGGTGCGGCGCGGCGTGCGCGGCAACTGCAATCGGGCGCGCCGCCGTTATCGAACTCAAAGTCGATGAAGGCGTGCCGCGTGGCGCAGGATGAGATACGCGCGGGGTTCGTGACGTTTGTGCTGCCAGAGAAGCTGGTGGAGCCGACGGCCGAACATCCGCTGGAGACGCTGTAAGCTGAGGGGATGGCGGTCGAGCAACAAGGGCTGGCGGAGGTTCGCGCATATCTCGAGTATTTTCGGGATATGGGGGTGCACGAGTTCTATCGCAGCGGCAGCCTGGTCGAGCTGAGCGATTTGGAGCTGGAGCCGGTGGTGGAATCGGCTTCGTTGGTGGCGGTTGCGGCTGAGGCTGCGCCGGTGGAGACAGATATCGGCAAGCTGGTTTCGTTTAATGATCTGGCGCCTCTGCCTGTGGTGCGTGTGGCGGCGGCGGGCCGTGGTGCCGCGCTGGCGGCGATCCAGAGAGAGATTGGTGACTGTACGCGCTGCCCGCTGGCGTACGGGGGGCGGCATACGATTGTGTTTGGCGACGGCGATCCAAAGGCGAGGCTGATGTTTGTGGGGGAAGGGCCGGGCGCGGATGAAGACATGCAGGGATTGCCGTTTGTGGGCAAGAGCGGGCAGCTGCTGAACAACATGATCGCGGCGATGGGGCTGAAGCGCGAAGAGGTCTACGTTGCGAATATCGTAAAGTGCAGGCCGCCGGCGAACCGGGCCCCGGAGCCGGTGGAGGCGAATACGTGCACGCAGTTCCTGGTGCAGCAGATGGATGTGGTGCAGCCGGAGTTCGTGGTGGCGCTGGGGGCGACGGCGGCGATGTACCTGCTGGGCGTGAAGCAGTCGCTGGCATCGCTGCGGGGGCGGTTTCACCCGGTGCGCGGAGCGAAGGCGGTGGTGACGTACCATCCGGCGTTTCTGCTGCGCGATCCGCGGCAGAAGGCGGAGGCCTGGAAGGACCTGCAGATGGTGATGGGGGCGATGGGGTTGAAGGGGCGGCAGTCGTAGAGGTCAACGGGTCGGGCTGCCCGGAATGGAGAAGGGCAAAGAGTTAGATGGAGTCGGCGCGGGCGCGGAGGCGTTTGGCGGCGGTGGGGTTGTGGGCGCGCTCGAGGACGATGGCGTGGAGGAGGAGGGTGTCGCGGAGCTGGACGCGGGTGTTGGCGGCGCGGTCGACTTCCTTCTCGTCCTTGGCTTGGTCCTGGAGGAGGGTGGTGAGGTTCTCTTCGGCGACTTCGCAGTCGGCGGCTGAGCCTTTGAGGTTGCCGGCGAGGGAGCGGACCTCGGCCCGGGTGATGTAGGCGACGGCTACGGCGGGAGTGTGGGGCAGGGACTTGCCGGACTGGCTGACGAGGTCGACGGCGCGGTCGGCGTAGAGGCCGGCTTCGGGGAGGGATTTGGATTTCTTGCCATCGACGATGAGGAGGAGGACGAGATCGTTGAGGGCGGTGGCGCGGGCTTCGAGCTGGGCCTGGGGGCTGAAGCGCTCGGCAAGCTGGACAGCCTGGCGGCAGGTGGCGAGGGTGTCGGGCGAGCGGTCCTGGGGGTAGGTGAGCGAGAGCTGCTGGCAGTTGCCGTGGAGGATTTTGAACTTCTGGTCGACGAGTTGGTCGGTGTCGGGTGGGAGCTCTTTGAGCGAGAAGCTGACGCTGGTGGTGATGACGGCGGGGGTGGGGCGGCCGTTGGTGACGAGCGGGGGATAGGTGGCGCGGGAGTAAGCGTCGATGGCGGCCTGGCGGAGGGCGATGGGGCCGGAGAGGGCGGTGACGGAGGTGACGTGGCCGGTGGCGTCGACGTTGACCTGGAGCTGGACGGTGCCTTCGATGCGGGCGGCGCGGGCATCGGCGGGGTAGACGATGGCAGGCGGGGTGAGGGGCTCGTCGCGTAGCTGGGCGGGTTGCGGCGCAGGCCGGGATGCGACAGCAGACGCCTGAAGGAGCAGAGATGCAAGCAGGAGAAGCATAGGAGCAATGTAACGCAGGCAGGTTAGAGGATGTGAGTCGATGGGCGGGGGAGTGACGGGGGCGGAGCCGCGGGGAGGAGGTAGGCTGGAGGGATGGCTCTCTACTGCGATGTCGCCTTGCCAGTGCCGCTGGATCGCGCGTTTACCTATGCGGTGAATGGTGCGACGCCATGCGTGGGGGCGCGGGTGATTGTGCCGTTCGGCGGGCAGAGGCTGATGGGCGTGGTGGTGCGGGTGCACGACGAGCGGCCCGAAGAGGGGATCGACGTCAAGCCGGTCCAGACGGTGATGGATACCACGGCGCTGCTGGATGCGGAGCAGCTGACGCTGGCGCGATGGATTGCGGAGTATTACTGCGCGCCGCTGGGCGAGGTGATCCGGGGCATGCTGCCGCTGGGGGCAGAGGTGAAGCGGCAGTTTGTCTACAGGATGAGCGAGCAGGGGCGGAAGGTGCTGTATGAGGGAGCGGCGAAGGGGGCTTCGCGGCGGTCGAGGCTGACGGCGGAGGAGCAGAATCGCGAGTATGCGGTGCTGAATTACCTGGAGAGTGGAGAGGCGGCGAAGGGAGGGGCGCTGCGATCGGCTACGGGTGCGAGGCGCGGGCTGCTGGAAGGGATGGTGAAGAAGAAGTGGCTGGTGCGGGAGGCGCTGGCGGAAGAACGGAATGTGAAGCGGGTGGTGAAGATTGCCGTGCTGGTGGAGGAGGCAAGGGGGACGAGCGATGCCAGCGAGCAAAGACCGTTCGTTGCGGATGGCGTGACGGAAGCGGGAGGAGATGACATCGACCGGATCATTGCAGGCAAAGAGGAAATGCGGCGTGAAGCAGGCCTGCTTCCTTCGGCCACATTCCGGGCGTCACGGTTGCCGAGGCTGAACGAAAATCAACTGGCGGTGCTGGCCGAGCTGGCGAGTGTGGGTGGGCGGCTCGATTTGCGGGACCTGCGCGAGAGGCTGCGGCGGCGCGGATTGCCGGAGGCGAGCGTGGCCTCGGTGGTGAAGCGCGGACTGGTCGAGATTGTGGAGGAGGCGGAGGAGTTTGTGCTGGGTGGGGTGGGAAAGCGCAACGTGCATGAGCATGCGTTGAACGAAGAGCAGATGGAAGCGGTGGGGACGATCGCGGCGGCGATGGCGAAGGGCGGGTTTCGGCCGCACCTGCTGTATGGGGTGACGGGGTCAGGCAAGACGGCGGTGTATTTTGCGGCGATGCGGCGGGCGCTCGAGGCGGGCAAGAGCGCGCTGCTGCTGGTTCCGGAGATTGGGCTGACGCCGGCGATGGCGGGACAGATGTACGCGGCGTTCGGCGGCGAGGTGGCGCTGCTGCACAGCGGGTTGACGCCGGATGAGCGGGCGGAGCAGTGGCACAGGATACGGCGGGGCGAGGCGCGGGTGGTGGTGGGGACGCGGAGTGCGGTGTTTGCGCCGATGGTGCGGCTGGGGCTGGTGATCGTGGATGAGGAACACGACGCGAGCTACAAGCAGGAAGAGACGCCCCGATATCACGGCCGGGATGTAGCGGTGATGCGGGCGAAGCTGATGGGCGTGGTGTGTGTGCTGGGGTCAGCGACTCCGAGCCTGGAGAGCTGGGCGAATGCGGAGCGAGGGCGGTACGGGCTGATCGAGATGCGCGGCAGGGTGATGGGACGAGCGCTGCCGGAGGTGGAGCTGGTGGATATGCGGCGGGAGTTCGCGGAGGTGTGCAAGGAGGAGATCTTCAGCCGCCGGCTGGTGGAGGAGACGCGCGCTGCGCTGGATCGCGGGGAGCAGGTGATCCTGCTGCTGAATCGCCGCGGGTACTCATTCACGGTGATCTGCAGAAGCTGTGGCGTGAAGGTGGAGTGCGAGAACTGCGCGATCGCGATGACGTATCACAAGCGCGGGCGGGACAAGGGTGAGCCGCAAGAGGTGGCGCGGCCGGGAGAGCGGCTGGAGTGTCATTACTGCGGGTTTCGAAGAGGTGTGCCGAAGGTTTGTCCGGGGTGTGGGAGCGAGCACCTCTACTACCTGGGCGCAGGGAGCCAGCAGGGGGAAGAGAAGCTGCTGGAGTTGTTTCCGGATGCGCGCATCGGGCGGATGGATCGAGACACGGTGCGCGGGCGCCACGACATGGAGCGATTACTGAGCCGGCTGCATGCGGGCGAGATCAACCTGCTGGTGGGGACGCAGATGATCGCCAAGGGGCACGACATTCATGGTGTGACGCTGGTGGGCGTGGTGGGCGCCGACCACGCGTTGGGAATGCCGGATTTCCGCGCAGCGGAGCGGGTGTTTCAATTGCTGACGCAGGTGTCGGGCAGGGCGGGCCGCGGGGAGCTGGCGGGCAAGGTGCTGGTGCAGACGTACCATCCGGATCATTACGCCGTGAAGTTTGCGCAGAAGCATGACTACGTGGGGTTCGTGGGCAAGGAGACGCAGTTCCGGCGGAGCCTGCACTATCCTCCACTTACTGTGCTGGCGAATGTGGTGGTGCAGAGCGAGAAGATGGAGGAGGCCGCGGGCTGGGCGGGGGAGTTGGGTCGGTGGTTTGAGCGTAGCCGGCCGGCCGGGGTGAAGGTGCTGGGGCCGGCGGCGGCTCCAATCAGCAGGCTGAAGCGGATCTATCGGTTTCACTTCATCCTGAAAGCTGATAGGCGTGCGGCGCTGGGAGCGGCGTTGAAGGCGATGCTGCAGTATGCGGAGGGCACCGGGATGCCAAGGCGAGGGCTGATGGTAGACGTGGACGCGGTCCACCTGATGTAGCGAGCTTTAGTGGCGCGCGAGACCGAAGACGGTGATGAGGTCAAAGCCGCGGAAGGGCTGGAAGGTGCCGCAGAGGATGAGGATGACGAGGCAGACGGGCGCCAGGGCCATGATGGTGCGGGGCAGCGGAGGTTCAGGCGAGACGCGGGGATGACGCATGCCGGGCAGCAGCAGGATGACGCCCCAAAGCATCCAGCCGGCCCAATAGAAGAGGCCAAAGACGAGCAGAGTGAGGGTGACTGCGCGGGTGGTCCAGCGATGAATACCAGGGGAGAGCGCGTAAAGAATGTGGCCGCCGTCGAGTTGGCCGGCGGGGAGCAGGTTGAGAGCGGTGATGAGCAGGCCCATCCAGCTGGCGATGAGGACGGGATGAGGCACGATGAGGGCAAGGGGGGGCGTGGCAGCGTGGAAGAGATGCAGCAGTGAATGGCTGAAGATGAGCGCGAGCGGGGGCTGGACATTGAGCGCCAAGGGCTCGGCCGTGTACGTGGAGAGCGAGAGACCGATGGTGATCGCCGCAAGGGCGACTATGAAGCCCGCAATAGGTCCGGCGGCTCCGATGAGGACGAGCGCCACGCGGCTGGGAATGCGGCTCTGCAGACGGATGACGGCGCCGAAGGTTCCGCTGAGCGAGGGGGCGGGAAGCATCCAGGGGAGGGTGCAGCGGACGTGGAAGCGGCGGCAGGCGAAGTAGTGGCCAAACTCGTGGGCGAGGAGGATGCCCACAAGGGTGAGCGAGAAGGGCAGGCCTTGAGGAAGCTCGCGGAGATGATGCACGACCCAGCCGAGGGGCAGGATGTCGGCGTCGGAGGCGAGGGGCGGCAGACCGCGGCGGAAGTTGTGCATGTAGCGCATGCCAACGGCGGTGGTGGAGAGCATGGTGAGGATGAAGAGCAGCAGCGGCTTGCCGATTCGTAGGAGGCCGTCGCGTACACGGGGAAGGGCCTGTGAGAGTGGCTGGCTGCTGATGCTGGGGGATGTCATGGGGCCGTGAGATGGGACTTGCGCAGGGATCGCGGTACTTATGCCGCGGGCTTGCCGAACGGGGTGGCGCAGTTGAAGGTGCGTTCGGAGGAGCGCCTCGCAGCGCGTGCGAATGTTGCAGAGATTTACTCGAGGACGTGGAGGTCTTTGCCGGGTTTGAAGCGGACCGCCTTGCCGGGGGAGATGGTAACTTCGGCGCCGGTTCGGGGGTTGCGTCCGACGCCGGTCTTACGAGGCTTGACGGTAAAGACGCCAAAGCCGCGCAGCTCGATGCGCTCACCTTCCACGAGAGACTGCTTCATGGATTCGAAGATAGCGTCCACCGCGGCTTCGGCCTTGGTGCGGACGAGTCCGGTGCGCTCAACGACGCGCTGAATGAGGTCCTGTTTAATCAACTTTGCCTCGTCTCTGGTGCGGAGTGTTCAGGTGAGGGGCTGGTACTTCGGTTCTGGTGAGAGTTGGACGCAGGAAAACTGTGCCGCGTCCACGCTTTCCTCAGACCTCGATCTAGTTGCGATGGTAGAAAGGGGTAGGGCGAATGTCAATCCGGAGCCAGGTGGCTTCGCCCGGGTCAGGCCGTCGTTTGGTGGCGGTCAGTCGGTTACTAAAGTTTCTTGTAAACGGAGACGCATGTCGATTAAAAGCGATCGCTGGATTCGGGAACAGGCCCTGGAACATAGCATGATCGCGCCGTTCAGCGAGAAGCAGGTCAAGGACGGGGTGATTTCTTACGGGCTTTCTTCGTATGGATATGACCTGCGGGTATCGGATGAGTTCAAGATCTTTACGAACGTGAATAGTGCGGTTATTGATCCGAAGGCGTTCGACGAGCGGTCGTTTGTGACGGTACAGGCGGCCAGCGTGATTGTGCCGCCGAACTCGTTTGCCCTGGCGCGGTCGATCGAGTACTTCAGAATTCCACGGGACGTGCTGACGATCTGCGTGGGCAAATCGACTTACGCGCGCTGTGGGATCATTGTGAACGTTACCCCGTTTGAGCCGGAGTGGGAAGGGTACGTGACGCTCGAGATATCAAATACGACGCCGCTGCCCGCGCGGATTTATGCCAATGAAGGTCTGTGCCAGATCCTGTTTTTCCAGTCCGACGAGGTGTGCGAGGTGAGTTACGCAGATCGCAAGGGCAAGTACCAGAATCAACAGGGAATTGTATTGCCGAAGCTGTAGCCGCGGGTGTTGGATGATGCGCTGAAGGAAGCGGGGGCGGGTTCCCGGAGAGATACAGGTTGGCACAAAAGATCCCAGTACGAGTGTTGCCCCGCATCGGTCTGCTGGTGCGGGACGCGATGCGCGTGATGGGTCTGCAGGCGATCCTGGGCGACGGTCAGGGCTTCGAGGTGGTGGTCTTATCCGGAACGATGGCGCTGGACGGGCTGGACCTGGTGGTAATCGATTCCTTCGCGACGCCGCAGTTGTTTGAGCTGCTTGCGGTCTTCCGGAGATCGCGACCCGAGATCGGGTTGGTCGTGCTGGGTGCGGAGAGCGACTTTGACCATATCGAACGAGTGATCGGGGCCGGGGCGCGAGGGTATCTGAGCCATTCGGTGAGCGAAGCGGAGCTGCGGATGGCGATCGACGTGGTGCGCGATGGATCGGTATGGGCGCCGCGCAAGGTGCTGGCACATCTTCTGCGAAGCTCGCTCGACGAGCCGGGCGGAGGCGCGCCCGGACCAGTGCAGTTTACGAAGCGCGAGCGGGAGGTACTGAAGTTGTTGATGATGGGGCATCCAAACCGCGAGATCGCTGCGGCCTTGGGGGTCGATGAGGGCACAGTGAAGGCTCACATGGGACGCCTGATGCGTAAGGCGGGAGTGGACAATCGCACTGCATTGAGCATGCGCGCGATCGAGCGGCGCTGGGCCTGAGGCGCAAATCCGGAGCAGCAGGCAAGGGGGTAACTGTTCAATTACGTGAGTGCATTACTTAGGTATATGTACCTCCGTACTGTTGCGGTTACTTAAGATTTAGGAGATAGTTCATTCAAGCAACACAGACCTGGGAGAGTGGGGCTGCGACGCGCTGAGAACTCCGACAGCGTTGTTCGTAGCCCCCAATTTTTCTGTGGGCATGGCAATGTGCAGGTCTGCGCGGTGCTCGCGGCCAACCCGAAGCGGCAACCCTCCATCTCATCATTTGATACGCGTTGAACATTACACCGGATCTGTGTAACGGTCGGGTGGGAGGACTTTGAACATGATGCAATTTAGAGCAGCGATTGCGGCCGCGGTGCTGGCGGCCTGTGCGACACAGGTATCGTACGCAGGCGATACAGACAAGGCGAAGTTGGGCGAGCGTCTGGACAGCGCGCGGGCTGTGATCGACGAGGTGATGTCGGTACCGGACAAGGGCATTCCGCAGTCAATTCTTGCTGGTGCTGCATGCGTGGTTGTAGTGCCGCATTACAAGAAGGGCGCTTTTGTGGTGGGCGCGCAGTATGGACAGGGCGCAGCGACGTGCCGCACGGCGCATGGCTGGAGCGCACCGGTATTCGTCAAGTTGGAAGGCGGCAGCTTCGGTTGGCAGATTGGTGGACAATCGACGGACCTGATCCTAGTGGCGATGAACAAAAATGGTTTGGATCACATGCTGCATGAGAAGTTCAAGATCGGCGCCGATGCTGCCGCGTCTGCCGGTCCCGTTGGTCGGAATGCCCAGGCCGGCACCGACTGGAAGCTGAACGCGGAGTTCCTAACTTACTCCCGCTCGAAGGGCCTGTTCGCAGGACTGGACCTCGACGGGACGGTGCTATCGCAGAACCAGGATGACACGAGGGCGGAATACGGTGCTGATGTGCCGTACGCCTCGATTTTGCAGGGCAATACACCGGTTCCCCCGGAAGCGAAGTCCTTCGTGCGCACGGTTGCACGTTACTTCGTAACTGCCCGCGACAACCACTAGACTGCTTTTGCATTTGGATAGAGGGGTAGCCTACGGGCTGCCCCTTTCCGCATTTGGAGGACACTCTGCGCGGGGAACGATAGACTGAAGACTTGAAGCATGGTTTGCAGGACGACGACGCTCGGCGGGCAAGTGGGCGAGAACGCGCAGAGTACATCCTGCTGCGGGTTCTGGTGGGTGGCTTAGGGGCGCTGCCGCGTCGGGTGGCGCGGAAGTTAGGTGCCGCGATAGGTCGTGGAGCGTACGTGGCTTTGGGGAGGTTGCGCCGGGTCGGCTTGAAGAACTTGGGGCTCGCGTACCCGGGTTGGACAGAGGAGCGGCGGCAGCGAGTGCTGAAGCTGGTGTACAGGAACCTGGGATGGCTGCTGGCGGAGTTCTGTCTCCTGGGTGGTTACAGCGCGCAGCAGGCGAGCGAGTTCATCGAGTATGAAGGGTTAGAGCATTACCTTGCGGCGCGGGAGCAGGGCAAGGGTGTACTGGTGCTGACTGGGCACCTGGGGGCGTGGGAGCTGTCGAGCTTTTATCACTCGCTGATGGGATATCCGATGGGGCTGGTGATCCGGCGGCTGGATAATCCGCTGGTGGATGCCTTTGTAAATCGAATCCGGTGTCTGCACGGGAACCGCGTGATTCACAAGGATGATTTCGCGCGAGGGCTGATTTCGGCAATGCGCGCGGGCGAGACCGTGGGGATACTGATGGACACGAACATGACTCCGCCGCAGGGCGTGTTTGTGCCGTATTTTGGGGTGGAGGCGTGCACGGCGTCGGGATTGGCGCGGGTTGCGTTGAAGACGGATGCGGCGGTGCTGCCGGGCTTTTTGCTTTGGGACGAGGAGCGGCAGAAGTACGTTTTGCGGTTTGGAAAGCAGATGGAGTTGATCAGAACAGGCGACGGGGACGCGGATATTCTGGCGAATACGGCAGCATTTACGGCGGTGATCGAGCGGTATGTGAGGGCGCATCCGGAGCAGTGGCTGTGGATGCATCGCAGGTGGAAGACGCGGCCGGCCGGCGAGGCGGGGGTCTACTGATGGCAAGGATGAGCGCGATTGCGGCGTTTCTGGATGTCGACTTTCGTGGTGTGGATGTGGAGATTTACCGCGTGTCGGCGGTAAACGGTGCGGATGGAAAAGCACTGGTATTTGCGACCGACGAGGAGACGCTTGAGGAGGCGCTGACGTCTGGTGCGGGTGGCGTTTTGGCTTCGGCGCGTTTGAAGGGGAGTGCATCGGCGGAGAGCGACCGGGTCCTTTGGGTACGGGAGGCGCGGACGGCGTTTGCCCAGGTTTACGCGCGGTGGTTTGATGAGCGCGAGGCGGGAGTCGATGGGAGTGCGGTGATTGAAGAGGGCGTGGTGATGGGTGAGGAGTGTGTCATCGGGCCGCGGGTAGTGATTCGCTCGGGTACGACGCTGGGCAGGCGAGTGAAGGTGCAGGCGGGGGCGGTGCTGGGATCGGATGGATTCGGGTATGCGCGGGTTGAGGAGGGCTACATCGCATTTCCGCAGATCGGGACCCTGTGGATTGGCGATGATGTGGAGATCGGGGCGAACACGACGATCGACCGGGGGGCGCTGGGCGAGACCCGGATTGGACGCGGGACGAAGATCGATAACCTGGTGCATATCGCACATAACTGCGTGATCGGCGAAGACGTGATCATTGCGGCGCAGGTGGGGATGGCGGGTTCGTGCGTGATTGAGGATGGCGCGATGCTGGGCGGGCAGGTGGGGCTGGGGGAACGGGTGACGATCGGGAGGGGCGTGGTGCTGGGCGGGCAGGGCGGAGTGCTGCCGGGTAAACGGATTGACGGGGAGGGCGTGGTGTACTGGGGGACGCCGGCGCAGCCGGTGCGGGAGTATCTGCGGGGGTTGGCGAAGATGCGGAAGAAGTGACGGCGTGACGGTGATCAAGGGGATCGAAGAGATCAGAACGGATGGAGAGGAAGCGGGCGCATGGCGATCGTGGTGGTGGGCGGGCACACAAGGAACATCGGGAAGACGAGCGTGATGGCGGGGCTGATCGCGGCGCTGCCGGAGATGCGGTGGACGGCGATGAAGATCACGCAGTTCGGGCATGGGGTGTGCTCGGCGAATGGTGAGGCATGCGACTGCGAGACGGCCGATCATACGGTGGCGATCAGCGAGGAGCGGGCGCCGAGTGAGACGGACTCGGGGCGTTACCTGGCGGCGGGGGCGGTGCGGTCGCTGTGGGTGAGGACGCGGCAGGGGCAGCTTGGGGAGGCGATGCCACGCGTACGGAAGGAGATCGCCGCGGCAGAGAATGTGATCGTGGAATCGAACAGCGTGCTGCGGTTCTTGCGGCCGGATCTGTTTGTGAGTGTGCTGGATGCGAGCACGGCGGACTTCAAGGAATCGGCAAAGCGGTACCTGGACCGGGCGGATGCGGTGGTGGTGACGGGTGGGGAGTTGGAGCGCGCGGTGTGGGCGGGGGTGTCCCTGCGGTTGGTGGCCGGCGCGAGAAGGTTCTGGGGTGAAGCGGGAGGGTATTGCTCGGGGGAGTTGGTGGCGTTTGTGAAGGAGCGGCTGCTAGAGAGGGAAAAGGGAAGAGGGAAGAGGGAAGAGAGTACTTCGGTCTAGATGGAGGCGACGGGAAGGTGGAGGAGGTCGGAGATGAGGGACACTTCCTTCTGGATAAAGGGCTCGGCGTAACGTACGCCGGCGAGGAGGCCGTAGTGGCGGGCGGTGGCGAAGGTGCGTTCGCGGATCTCGTCTTCGGGGACGAAGATGCCGGCGCCCTCGGGGCGGTTGCCGTATTGGGAACGGTAGGCGAGAAGTGACTGGAGGCGGGTTTCGATGTGGGCAGTGATGTCGACAACGAAGGTAGGGCGCACGTCGGCGTACAGGGAGGCGTAGAGGATCTTGTAGGGGCGGTGGGGTGAGCCGGGGATGTCGAGCCTGGTAAGGCCGGCGGCGAAGCAGGCTTCGTAGCCAAGGGCGGCGGTGGTGTAATGGTCGGGGTGTCGGCCTTGCCAGAAGGGCAGGATGACGACGCGGGGGCGCAGGCGGCGGATGACCGCCGAAATCTTTAGGCGGGCTTCGAGGGTGTTCTGGAGGCTGCCGTCTGGAAGATCGAGGGCTTCGCGGTGCGCGACTTTGAGGATGGCCGCCGCTGCATTTGCCTCGGCTTGGCGCTCGGCAGCGGTGCCGCGGGTGCCGGATTCGCCCCGGGTGAGGTCCAGGATGGCAGTGGTGAAGCCCAGGGCCTGCTGGACGAGCAGAGTGCCGCCGCAGGTTTGCTCTACGTCGTCGCGATGGGCGGCTATGGCGAGGACGTGTACGGAGGAGGGAGGAGGGAAGAGGGAAGAGGGAAGAGAAGGCGCAGAGGTTGGCATACTGACTACAGTTTAGCTATGAGCGAGTTCAGCATCCGTTCCACTTCGATGGAGAGACTTTCGGCTTCGGAGAGGGGCTGTGCGGGGCAGTAGCCTAACTTGGAGGCGATGAACAGTTGAGTCTGGACTTCAGGTTGGAACCGCGGGCGATTCCGAGGAACTGTTTGTATTCTCCGCGGGTCTTTCTTCCATATCCCTCAGCGATATTGCTTGCCACTGAAACCGCCGCCCGGGGAATCTGGCTGGTGAGTCCGAAACACTCTTCTTTCGGGAAACTGCCGGTGAGCTGACAGATCGCCAAGGTCATCTCAACTGCTCGCTGCCACACCTTGAGATCACGATAGGACTCGACCATCGCCCGTACGTTCCCTCTTGTTTATCAGTTGGCGGAGTTGGTGAGGGCGTCCATGTAGGCGACGTCGAGGGCGGTGCCTTGTACGGTGATGTTGGTGTTGTTGATCTCGGAGCCGTCTACGGTGTTGAAGGCGTGAACCTGGCCTCCGTAAGCGGTATAGACCTTGTGGTAGTTCTGCACCCAGCAGATGCCGGTGAGCGAACCGTAGTAGACGAGGTTATCGTCCTGGTTGGGGTAGGGCACGCTGCCATTGGTGATGGCCGGAACGATGGATGCGGTGTGGGCGCCGAGGTCGAAGCGGGTAAGGCAGTTGTAGTTCTGGCCGAGCTTGGCGCGCTCGCCGGTGGCGCAGAACTGCGAGCCGATCCAGAGCGTGTTGTCATCCGCGAAGAGAAGCCTGGAATGATTGCCGTCGGAGATGGGGATGGGAGTGCCTACGGCGAGGGTGGCCAGGTTCATGAGGCTGAGGCGGCCGGCGAAGAGCCCGTCGGGCTGAAGCTGCTGGCCTGCGGCGTAGAGATAGGTACTGTCGAGGATGGCGGTGGTAACGCCGCCGGGGATGGAGACGGTGTTCGAGACGACGTTGGGATAGGGCGTGGAGGTGGGAACGAGATTGATCTGCAGTGCGCCCTGGGGCAGGATGCTTACACCGGCGCCTCCGTTCGAGCCGCCGCCGCATTCGATGCCGCAGTTGAGGACGTAGACCTGGGAGCCATCGAGCGAGAAGACAGCTCCGGTGGGCCGGTCGAAGTTGCCGGGGACGGGAACGACGCAGTAGACGGGGAGCACCTGGGGTTCGCAGTCGGTGGCGCCGGGCGGCGCGACGGAGCCGTTGTTGAGCTTCACGACGCGGTAGAGGGTGTTGGAGTTGCGGACCATGGCGATGGCGACGGTATCGCCGGTGTTGGTGAAGACCCGGTAGACATTGGGCAGGTTGAGGGCGTATGCGGCGCCGTTGGTGTTGTCGATGACGACGAGTTGGCCGTTCTGCTCGACGGCGGAATAGACGCGCTGGAAGTCGGGCGCGATGGCGAGCGAAGTCGAGGCGCCCTGGAAGCTGCCGGCGCTTCCGACCGAGGCTTCGGTGGAGTAGTTGATGATGCTGACGCCGAAGGGCGAAACGTTGGAATAGACGTAGCCACGCAGCTGCTCGGGGAAGTTGAGGATGAGACTGGGATAGCCGCCGCTGAAGCCGGAGATGCTGAATCCGGGCTTGGTGTTCTCGATGTTGTTGCGGATGTCGCGGAGGCCGTCAAGGATGATGAGTGATCCGCTGCTGCCGTTGGCGGTGACGCCGACCATGACGCGCTGGGCGAGCTGACTGGGAGGGATGGGCCGTCCGGCGAAGGTGTAGAGAGGGAACTGGTAGAGATTGTGGCTGCAGGCGGTGATGGCAAGAGCGGCCGCAGCGGTAAGTAGGGCGAGCAGGGCGTGCCGTGTCCGGAGGCGTGACTGAAGGAGAAATGTCCGCAGGGCGGAGAGTGCGGCGAGACTGCGATTTGTCAACGTAAACGACTCCAAACTTGAGTGCAGCGGGCGTGAATGCAGGGTGTGCGGGCTGCCCCTGAGTATACCAAACGGTGTGCAGGTGAGACGGAGCGGGGACGGAGTTGGGGAGCGGCTTTGGCGGTGGAGAACGGGTGGCTTAGGATGAGAAGATGCGCGATGCGGGAGAGCAAGGGCAGGACGTTGCGACTCTGGACGCGGTGATGAGTGACGCGGTGTTGCGCCTGTTCGCGGGCGGAACGGTGCTTTGCGATGGGGCGATGGGGTCGATGCTCTATGGGCGAGGGATCTTCATCAATCGCTGCTACGACGAGCTGAACGTGTCGCAACCGGAGCTGATCCGCGAGCTGCATACGGAGTATCTGCAGGCCGGCGCGATGGTGATCGAGACCAACACGTTCGGGGCGAATGCAATCCGGCTGCAGAGGCATGGGCTGGAGGCGCGGGTGCGCGAGTTGAATACGGCCGGGGTGCGGCTGGCGCGGGAGTGCGTGAACTACATGAAGGAGAAGCACGCGAGCGAGGCGTTTGTGGCCGGGGCGATGGGGCCGCTGGGAGTGCGGCTGGGCGCAAACGGCGACGGGGGCGGCAAGGTGACGGAGGAAGAGGCCTACGCGGCGATTGCGCAGCAGGCGAGCGCCCTGAGCGAGGGCGGACCGGGTGTGGGAGCGGATCTGCTGGTGATCGAGACGCTGACGGCGATGGCGGAGGCCAGGGTTGCGATCCGGGCGGCGAAGCGGGAGAGCGGCGGGCTGCCGGTGATCGTGATGGTGACGGTGGATGTGGACGGCAACTGCCTGGATGGGACGACGCCCGAGGACGCGGCGCGGATGATGACGGAGTGGGGCGCGGATGCGGTGGGATGCAACTGCAGCGAAGGGCCGGCGACGGTGTTGAGCGTGATTGAACGGATGCGCGCGGCGACGCATCTGCCGCTGGCGGCGATGCCGAACGCGGGGACGCCGAAGGTGGTGGAGGGACGCAGTCTGTATCTGAGCTCGCCGGAGTATATGGCGAGCTTTGCGAAGAAGTTTGTGAAGGCGGGTGCGACGTTTGTGGGTGGGTGCTGCGGGACGACGCCTAAGGATACGCGCGCGATGCGCGGGGCGCTGCGGGCGCTGGAGGCGCAGGAGACGGGTGTGGAGGTGGTGGAATCAGGCGCGGTGGCGGTGGCGGCGAAGGAGAGCACGGTGGAGCCGCCACCGCTGAGCGACCGGTCGAAGATCGGAGGGATGATCGCGGCGGGGCAGTTCTGCACGCTGGTGGAGATTGTGCCGCCGAAGGGGTTCGACTGTGCGAAGGAGCTGGAAGGTGCGGAGGAGCTGTACCGGCTGGGAGTGGATGCGATCAACGTGCCGGATTCGCCGCGGGCGAGTGCGCGGATGAGCGCGATGAGCCTGTGCGTGCAGATCCAGCACAAGGTGGGGATCGAGACGGTGCTGCATTACACGTGCCGGGACCGGAACCTGCTGAGTATCCAGAGCGATCTGCTGGGCGCGGCGTCGATCGGGGTGAAGAATATTCTGTGCCTGACGGGCGATCCGCCGAAGCTGGGGAACTATCCGGATGCGACGGCGGTGTTCGATGTGGACGCGATCGGGCTAACGAGGATTGTGCGCGATCTGAACCGGGGACTGGATATCGGGGGGAATCCGATCGGGGGTTCGGCGGCGTTTACGATCTCGGTGGCGGCGAATCCGGGTGTGGTGGATATCGACAATGAAGTGCGGCGGTTTGCGGCGAAGGTGGAGGCGGGTGGGGAGTTCGGGATCACGCAGCCGGTGTTCGATCTGCGGCTGCTGGAGGAGTTTCTAAGGCGGATCGAGGGGTTCAGGATACCGATGATTGCGGGGATATGGCCGTTGACGAGCGTGAAGAATGCTGAGTTCATGAAGAACGATCTGAAGGTGAGTATGCCGCTGGAGATCCTGGAGAGGATGGCCGCGGCGGCGACGCCGGAGGCCGCGCGGGCGGAGGGCGTGGCGATCGCGCAGGAGATGCTGGCGGAGGTGAAGGGGCGGGTGCAGGGGGTGCAGGTGAGCGCGCCGTTCGGCAAGTACAAGGCGGCGGCGCAGGTGCTGGGGTTTGCGAGAGGTTAGCAGATGGCGGCTTTTGAAGATCGGTTGACGGCGCTGGAGGCAGTGGTGGAACGGCTGGAGCGCGGGGAGCTTTCGCTCGAGGAGTCGGTGCGGCTGTTCGAGGAGGGAGTGCATCTTTCGAACGCATGCAAGCTGGAGCTGGAGAAGGCGGAGGGACGCATCCAGGTGCTGGTGGAGACGCAAGGTGGCGGGGTGCAGGTGGCGGATATGGAGCTGGAGGATGAGGAACTGGAGGATGAGGACGACGAGGACGGGGACGAGATAGACGATGAGGATCGCTGATGCGGGATTGGCGTTCAGGGTCTGACTTGATCCGGTGAGGCGGCGCCGAAGCCGGCCAGCAGCGCGGTGGCGGCGAAGAGTAAAGTGTCGCCGACGTAGTTTACGCCTTCGACAGCGAGTGGGGAGTGGAACTCGCTGATGAGGATGGGGATGTAGAAGAAGATGGTCAGCAGGACCAGTACCGTGCCTGCGGCAGCGGCGGCGAGGCGGCGGGTGCGGCGGAAGAAGAGAGCGGCGCCGGCGAAGAGCAAGGTTGCGCCGACGAAGTACGAGAGCAGGATGGGCGCGGGGAACCAGGCGGGGATCAGCTTTTCGAGAGGAACGCCGGGCACGAAGCGGGGGAAGAGGAAGTGCTCGATGGCGTAGAAGATGAAGATGCAGGCGAGGGCTGAGCTGCCGATCAGGATGAGTGCGGAACCGGCGGACCGGCCGCGCTGCCACTGGCTGCCGGCGAGCACCAACGCCCCGCTGGCGAAGGCGATCTCGCGTACGGTGAGGGTCCAGAAGAGCCGCTCGTGCAGGTGCCTGGGCAGGACTGGGAGGTCGATGGTGAGGACGATGAGCAGGAAGAGTACGGCCAGCAGAGAGGCGGACCAGCGCACATGTCGCCAGGCGATGAAGCTGATGGCAGCGGCCAGGAGAGCGGCGCCGACGAAGTAGGTCCAGAAGAGGGGACCGGGCAGCCAGCGCGGTACGATGCCCATGAGATCGCGCGCGGCGAGGAAGTGTTCGGCGGCGAAGATGGCCAGCGCGACGGCTTCGAAGACCGGGCCGAGGACGAGGACTTTGCCTGGACCGGAGGCTGCGCGGAAGCGGGGGAAGACGAGAAGTAGTCCAGCGAGCAGTGCAATCGTGCCGGCTGCGATCATTCCCGTGGTCTCGATGAACATGGAGAGGCTCCTGCGTGGTGATTAGAGCTTGCGGAGACGCAGAAGACAAGACGAAATCGTCAGCGATTTCAGAAGGCGGAGATGCCGGTGAGCGATTGGCCGATGACCAGCTTATGGATGTCGCTGGTGCCTTCGTAGGTGCTGACCGATTCGAGGTTCATCATGTGGCGCATGATGGGGAAGTCGTCGGTGATGCCGGCGGCGCCGAGGATGTCGCGCGAGATGCGGGCGCACTCGATAGCGGTGGCGACGCTGTTCTGTTTGGCCATCGAGATGTGTTCGAAGCGCATCTTGCCGGCGTCCTTGAGGCGGCCGAGCTGGAGGACGAGGAGCTGGCCCTTGGTGAGCTCGGTGATCATCCAGGCGAGCTTGGCCTGAACGAGCTGATGGCCGGCGATGGGCTGGTCGCGGAACTGCTTGCGGGTGAGCGAGTACTGCAGGGCGGTGTCGTAGCATGCCATGCCGGCGCCTAGGGCTCCCCAGGAGATGCCGTAGCGGGCCTGGTTGAGGCAGGCGAGCGGCGATTTGAGGCCGCCCGAGGCGGGCAAGAGATTGCTGGCGGGGACGCGGACGTCGGAGAAGGAGAGGCCGGAGGTGATGGAGGCGCGCAGCGACCACTTGCCGTGAATGTCGTGGGCGCGGAAGCCGGGGCGGTCGGTTTCCACAAGGAAGCCGCGGATACGGTCGCCTTCGTCCTCGACCTTGGCCCAGACGACGGCGACGTCGGCGATGGAGCCGGAGGTGATCCACATCTTTTCGCCGTTGAGGATGTAGTCGTCTCCATCGCGGCGGGCGCGGGTGCGCATGGCGCCGGGATTGGAGCCGAAATCAGGCTCGGTGAGGCCGAAGCAACCGATCTTTTCTCCGGTGGCGAGGGCGGGGAGCCACTGCTCTTTCTGCTCTTCGGAGCCGAAGGTGTAGATGGGGTACATGACGAGCGAGGACTGGACGCTGACGAAGCTGCGCAGGCCGGAGTCGCCGCGCTCGAGCTCCTGGGTGACGAGGCCGTACTCGACGTTGGAGACGCCGGCGCAGCCATAGCCGGTGAGATTGGCTCCGAAGAAGCCGAGCTGGCCCAGGATGGGGATGAGTTCGCGGGGGAAGCGGCCGTCGCGATTGCACTGCTCGATGATGGGGAGGACGTGCTTGTCGACGAAGCTGCGGGCGGTGGAGCGGGCGAGCCGCTCGCTCTCGCTGAGGAGACCGTCGAGCTCGAGGAAGTCGACGCCTTTGAACTTGAATGCCATGGGTTGGGTGGTCCTCCGGGCGGACAGTACAGAGGTGATTATCTACTTATCGGGTCATTTTTTGCGGTCATGTGGGGTGGGTGGTGTCCGGCTTGAGCTGATTCTTGCGAGGGGATCGACTATGTGGCGGGGTTTTCCACCCGCGGGTCATACCGGTGCTGCGACGAAGCGCGGTTCTGTTTGTCAATTGCTGCGGCGCGCACATCTTCTGAGTGGCAGGTTTCATCTGAAGAGCAACGAACGTACGTTCACGTTGCGGGGAGCGAGAATGCACGTTGTGGTGTTCGGGTTGACGATCTCCTCCTCGTGGGGCAACGGGCATGCGACCTTGTGGCGGTCGATGGTAAGAGCGCTGCTGCGACGGGGACATACGATGACGTTCTACGAGAAGGATGTGCCGTACTACGCGGGCGCGCGAGATCTTTGGGAGCTGCCGCGGGGGGCGCGGCTGAGGCTTTACTCAAGCAGGGCGGAGATTGGGAGCGAGGCACGGCGGGAGATGGAGGCGGCGGATCTGGCGCTTTGCACGAGCTTCTGTCCGGACGGGGCGGAGGTGGCCGGGTGGATTCTGGACTCCGGCGCGGAGGTAAAGGCCTTCTACGACATGGATACGCCGGTGACTCTGAATCGGCTGCGGAGTGAGCGGGCGGTGGAGTACCTGCCGGCGGACGGGCTGGGCGAGTTTGACCTGGTGCTGAGCTATACGGGCGGGCGGGCGCTCGAGGAGCTGCAGACGCGGCTGGGAGCGCGGAAGGTGGCGCCACTCTATGGGTGGGTGGACCCGGAGCTGCACTATCCGGCTGCGCGAGCGGAGGGCGCGCGGGCAGCGCTGAGCTACCTGGGGACGTATGCGGCAGACCGGCAGGAGGCGCTGGAACGGTTGTTCCTGGAGCCCGCGCGGAGGCTACCGGAAGAGCGGTTTCTGATGAGCGGGGCGCAATATCCTGAGGCCTTTCCCTGGTCGCCGAATGTGTACTTCTCGCGGCACCTGGAGCCGGTGCAGCACCCGGCATTCTTTGCGTCGGCGAGGGCGACGTTGAACGTGACGCGGAGAGCGATGGCGGAGTACGGGTATTGCCCGTCGGGGAGGATGTTCGAGGCGGCGGCGTGCGAGGCTCCGATGTTGACCGACGGATGGGAGGGCCTGGAGAGCTTCTTCACGCCGGGCGAGGAGGTGCTGCGCGTGGAGAGCGCGGAGGATGTGGTCGACGCGCTGAGCCTGGGCGATGCGGAGCTGCGGCGCATGGCGGAAGCAGCGCGGGCACGGACGCTGAAGGAGCATACGGCGGAGCGGCGGGTGGAGGAGCTGGAGCGGTTGTGCGGGCAGGTACTGGCTGCGGGAGTGGCGCGGCAGGCGGGGGCGGTGGCTTGATGTGGGGGATCATTCCGGCGGCAGGGGCGGGCAGCAGGATTCAGCCGCTGGCGTTCTCGAAGGAGCTGCTGCCGGTGGGCAGCCGGGTGGAGAATGGGCGGGAGCGGCCGCGGGCGGTGAGCGAGTACCTGGTAGAGCGGATGATCCGCGGCGGAGCGGACAAGCTGTGTTTTGTGATCTCGCCGGGGAAGACGGACATCCTGGAGTACTACGGGTCGCGGCTGTGGGGAGCGGATATCGCGTATGTGGTGCAGCCGAGCCCGGGCGGGTTGTGCGATGCGGTGTTCCGGGCGATCCCGCTGGTGCGGGAGGATGAGGTGGTGTTGGTGGGGCTGCCGGATACGATCTGGTCGCCGGAGGATGGGTTGACGAGGCTGCCGGAGGACGTGCTTTCGTTTCTGCTGTTTCCGGTGGAACGGCCGGAGTTGTTCGACGCCGTGGTGATGGGCGAGGATGGGGCAGTGGAGGAGATCGAGGTGAAGAAGGCGGGGGCGCGATCGCGGTGGATATGGGGCGCGATCAAGATGCCGGGACGGGTGTTTCATGAGCTGTACCGGCTGTGGCGGAGGCCGGAGCGCGGCGACGAGTACTTCGGAACGCTGGTGAATGCGTGGCTGGCGGAGGGCGGAAGCGCGATGGGCGTGAAGGCCGGCGAGGGGTATGTCGACGTGGGGACGCTGGATGGATACCGGGCGGCGATCCGGCTGCTGGAGGGGGTTGTGGCGGCGGAGGTTCAGGGGATGAGGGACGAGGGAGCGCATGAGCAACTCACGACCATTGGCAGCGAGTGAAGGGGCTGCGCAACGTGAGCTTGCGCGGCGGATTGAAGAGCTCGGGCCGTGGTTTCACAACCTGCGGCTGCATGGCGTGCAGACGGCGCCGGATCACTTCCTGGGGAACTATCCGGAGGTGAAGTTTGAGCGGTTTCGCGACGCGATTCCGGCGGATATGACGGGCAAGACGGTGCTGGATATCGGGTGCAATGCAGGGTTCTACTCGCTGGAGATGAAGCGGCGCGGGGCGGCGCGGGTGGTGGGGATCGACACGGATGAGCACTACCTAACGCAGGCGCGGTTTGCGGGGGCGGTGTGCGGATTGCAAGTGGAGTTTCGCAGGATGGCGGTGTGGGATGTGGCGGCGCTGGGCGAGCGGTTCGACCTGGTGATCTTCATGGGGGTGCTGTATCACCTGCGGCATCCGCTGCTGGCGCTGGATCTGATTCATGAACATGTGGCGAAGGATTTGCTGCTGTTTCAAAGCATGCAGCGGGGCGGCCGCGAGGTGATGCAGGTGGCGCCGGATTACGAGTTCTGGGGGCCGGCGCCGTTCGAGGAGGCGGGATTCCCGAAGATGCACTTCGTGGAGCATCGGTATTCCAATGATCCGACGAACTGGTGGCTGCCGAACCGGGGGTGCGTGGAGGCGATGCTGCGGTCGTCTGGGTTCGCGGTGGAGTCGCAGCCGGAGGACGAGGTGTATGTGTGCCGCTGGCAGGAGCTGGCGGCGGCGCCGGACGGACCGCATTGCGTTTACCCGGCGCGGGGTATGGGTCGATGACGGGGCTGGCGGACGGGGCGGCCCTGCTGGCCAGTGCGGAGACGTTGCTGGGCAGGCGCGAACTGGCTGCGGCGCTGGAGGCGCTGGATGAAGCGGAGCGGTGCGGGGAAGAGCCGGATCGCTGCTGCGGCGGGCGGTGGCTGGCGCACATGCTTCGCGGGGAGTTTGAGCGGGCGTGGCGGGAGAGCGACGCGATCCGGGCACGGGTCGGGATCGACGCAAACCGCCTCTGGAATGGAGAGGATTGGCGCGGGAAGCGGGTGATGGTGCGCTGTCTGCATGGGTCTGGGGATGCGGTGCAGATGCTGAGATTTGCGCCGCGGCTGAGAGAGCTGTGCGCGGGGCTGACAGTAGAGGTAGCGCCGCGATTGGTGGAGTTGGCGCGGTGTATTGATGGTGTGGATGAGGTGATTACGTGGGGCGAAGATGCGCCTGAGAGGAAGCCGGAGTGGGAGGTGCAGGTGGAGGTGACGGAGCTGCCGTATGTGCTGCGATTGGAGGCCGACGAGTTGCCGGTCGCGGCGAGATATGTGCGGGTTCCGGACGGGGTTCGCCGCGAGGTGAAGAAGATGATGGGGAGAAAGCTGCGGCCGCGGGTGGGGGTGGTGTGGGCGGCTGGAGAGTGGAACCGGGCGCGGGGATTGCCGCTGGCGTGCGTGGAGCGGCTGGTAAAGGAGGAGGGAGTTGAGTTCTGGAGTTTGCAGGGTGGGGCGGAGGCGTCGGCGTGGAGTGAGCTGGGGGCCGGGCTGCGGGATGGGGCGGAGTGCGGGGATGGCATTTTGAGGCTCGCGGCGGCGATTGAGGCGATGGACCTGGTGGTGACAGTGGATACGCTGGCGGCGCACTTGGCGGGAGCGCTGGGACGGCCGGCGTGGGTGCTGCTACAGGCGGCGGCAGACTGGCGTTGGATGGTGGGGCGCGAGGATAGCCCGTGGTATCCGTCCTTGCGGCTTTACAGGCAGAGCGAGGAGGGAAGTTGGAGCGAGTTGATGGAGCGAGTGACCGGGGATCTGCGGCGGTGGCGAGGCGAGAGGCTTTGAGCGAAGGGCGGCGGTGGGACGAGTACGATGCTTACCTGTTCGATATAGACGGGACGCTGCTGAACTGCAGCGATGCGGTGCACTACTTTGCGTTCTGCGACACGCTGTCGATGATCGCGGGACGGCCTCTGAATCTGGATGGCGTGACGGCGCACGGGAACACGGATGTGGGGATCATGCGCGATGCGCTGGTGCTGGCTGGTGTAGAGGAGAGCGCTTGGCGGCCGCGGCTGAAAGAGGCCAGGGAGGCGCTGTGCGGGCTGGTAGCGCGGCAGGAGGAAAAGGTGTGCGCGACGATGCTGCCGGGAGTGCGGGAGACGCTCGCCTGGCTGCGGGAGCGCGGTGCGGTGCTAGGGGTGGCGACGGGGAACCTGGAGGAGATTGGGCGCATCAAGCTGCGGCGGTGCGGGCTGCTGGAGTGGTTTGAGTTTGGCGGATATAGCGACGAGTTCGAGTTTCGCAGCGATATGATCCGGGGAGCGTTGCAGAAGGCGAGGGCGCTGGCGGGGGAGAACGCGGCGGTGTGCGTGGTGGGAGATACACCGGCGGATGTGCGGGCAGCGAAGGCCAATGGGCTGGATGTGATCGCGGTGGGGACGGGGGTTTATACGATCGAGGAGCTGCGGGCGGAGGAGCCTACGTTTTGCGTGGGATCGCTACTGGAACTGGTGAGTGGGGTGGCGGCGCGGGACTAGTTGTGCGCGGGCTTAGTGGAAGTCGTGGGAGTGGACTTCGATGGCTGCGGCGTGGAGGAGTTCGAGGTGGTCGGCTTTGACGTGGATGACACCGTCCTGATTCTGGAGCTTGCCGTGGACGCAGAGGAATTTGCCGCGGGTGACGAGGACGCGCTCGCGCTCGTAAAGCTCGGGGTGGATGATGACGTTGGCTATGCCGGTCTCGTCCTCCATGGAGAGAAAGATGAAGCCGAGAGCGGTGCCGGGGCGCTGGCGAGCGATGACGGCACCGGCGGCGGTGACGTACCTGCCGTCGGAGTGTAGGTGCAGCTCGCGGGCGGAGAGGATGCCCATGCGGCGAAGGGCGGCGCGGCGATAGGCCATGGGGTGAGGGCCGGTGGTGAGGCCGGTGCCGGAGTAGTCGGCGACGAGGCGCTCGTCGTCGGTCATGGGTCTGAGGATGGAGGTGGGTGTGCGGGAGTCGTCGCTGCTCTGAGAGAGGGCTTGATGGGATGAAGAGGGAGCAGGGTGCAGGGGATAGGGAGCAGGGTGCAGGGCGGAGGAGCGGGCCGACTGAGCGGCTGACCTGCTCGACCTGCCAGAGGGCGTCGCGGCGGTGGGCGATGTGGCCGAGGGAGTTGAGGGCGCCGATGCGGGCGAGCTGGACGAGGTCGCCGCGGTGGAGGGCGGGGACGCGGCGGGAAAGATCTTCGGCGTCCTGAAAGAGGCCGTGCCGGGTGCGGGCGAGGACGAGCGCGTCGGCGGTGGAGCGCTTGAGGCCCTTGGCGTAGATGAGGCCAAGTCGGACGGAGAGAGAGCTATCGGGCTCAGCCAGGACAGTGCATTCGGCGTTTGAGAACTGGACGTCGACGGGGCGGATGCGGAGGCCGTGGCGCTGGGCGTCCTTGACGATGACGGCGGGAGTGTAGAAGCCCATGGGCTGGTTGTTGAGCATGGCGCAGGTGAAGGCGGCGAGGTATTTGACCTTGAAGAAGGCGGAGGCGTAGGCGATGAGGGCGAAGCTGGCGGCGTGGGACTCGGGGAAGCCGTAGAGGGCGAAGGACTGGATGCTCTGGACGATGTCTTCCTGGGTGGCGAGGGGGATGTTGTTGGCGTCCATGCCGCGGCGGAGCTTGATCATCATCTCGTCCATTTTTTTCCAGGAGCGGCGCATGCCGACGGCTTTGCGGAGCTCGTCAGCTTCGGCGCCGGAGAAGTTGCCGACGACCATGGCCATGCGGAGGAGCTGTTCCTGAAAGATGGGGACGCCGAGGGTGCGGGCGAGGACGGGACGGAGCGATTCGAGAGGGTAGGTGACGGGTTCCTTGAGCTGGCGGCGGCGCATGTAGGGGTGCATCATCTTGCCGACGATGGGGCCGGGGCGGATGATGGCGACCTGGACGACGAGGTCGTAGAACTTCGTTGGGGCATTGCGCGGGATGGAGGCCATCTGGGCGCGGGACTCGACCTGGAACATGCCGACGGTGTCGGCGCGACGGAGCGTGGCAAAGACTTCGGGGTCGTCCTGGGGGAGCTGGGCGAGGTCGATGGTTTGGCCGTAGTGGGCGGGGATGAGTTCGAGGCAGTCTTTCATGACGGCCATCATGCCGAGTCCAAGGAGATCGATTTTGACCATGCCGAGGTCGGCGCAGTCTTCCTTGTCCCACTGGACGACGGTGCGGCCGGGCATGGAGGCGCGCTCGAGGGGCACGACGCGGTTGAGCAGGCCCTGGCAGACGACCATGCCGCCGGAGTGCTGGCCGAGATGGCGCGGGAGGTCCTGCATGCGGTCGCAGAGCTCGACGTATTTGGCGATGCGGTGATGACGGATGTCGAAGCCGGCGTGGGCGAAGTTGTCGGCGAGGGTCTCGTCTTTTTTGCGCCACTCCCAATGGCCGATGAGCGAGGAGAGGCGGCCGAGGGTGTCTTCGTCGAAGCCGAGCGCCTTGCCGACCTCGCGTGCGGCGGATTTGCCGCGGTAGGTGATGACGTTGGCGGTCATGGCGGCGCCGAGCTCGCCGTAACGTTTGTAGACGTATTGAATCGCCTGCTCGCGCTTGTCGCCGGAGGGGAGGTCGAGGTCGACGTCGGGCCACTCGTTGCGATTTTCATTGAGGAAGCGCTCGAAGAGCAGGTCCATGCCGACGGGGTCGATGGCGGTGATTTCGAGGGCGTAGCAGACGACGGAGTTGGCGGCCGAGCCGCGGCCCTGGATGAGGATGTCGTTCTGTTTGCAGAAGCGGACGATGTCCCAGACGATGAGGAAGTAGCCGGCGAAGCCGAGCTTTTCGATGAGGGCGAGCTCGCGTTCGGCCTGGGCCTGGGCGCGCGCGAGCAGGGCGGGGTCGCGCTTGGGCTGGTAGCGGTTGAGGATGCCGGCGGAGACGAGCTTGCGTAGAAAGCTGTCCATGGTGTCGTGGGGGCCGACGTCGTAGTGGGGGAAGCGGTAGCCGAGGTCGTTGAGCTGGAAGTCGAGGCGCTGGGAGAGGATGTGGGTGTTGGCGATGGCTTCGGGGAGGTCGGCGAAGAGGGCGTGCATGGCGCGGGCGCCGCGGAGGTGGCGCTGGGAGTTGGCCTGGAGGAGGCGGCCGGCGCCATCGAGGGAGGTGTGGTGGCGGATGGAGGTGAAGACGTCGAGGATCTCGCGCTCGTAGCGGGTGGCGTAGCGGACGCCGTTGGTGGCGAGGATGGGGAGGCGGAGCGATTGGGCGATGCGGAGGGCGGCCTGGTTGCGGCACTCTTCGGCGCGGTCGCCGTGGCGCTGCAGCTCGACGTATACATTGGTGGGGCCGAAGAGGGAGATGAGTTGCTGGACTGTAGCGCGGGCGGCGGGCTCGCCGCCATGGCTGAGGGCGGCTGCGAGCGGGCCTTCGTCGCCGCCGGTGAGGCAGATGAGACCGGGGGTGAAGCCGGCGAGATCGTCGAGGGTGGCTGCGCCCTCGGCCTTGCCGGGCTGACGCATTTTGAAGCGGGTGATGAGCTGGCAGAGATTCTGGTAACCGGCTTGCGAGGCGCAGAGGACGGGCAGACGCACGGGTTGGGCGGGGTGGGCGTGGGGCAGCCAGGATGGAGGAGTGAGGGCGGGGCCGATGTCGTGAGGAGGGCCTTCTATATTAAAGCCTTCCAGGGCAAGCTCGGCGCCGATATGGGCGCGGATGCCGTTGGCGCGGGCGGAGGCGTGGAAGCGCGGAGCGCCGTAGAGGCCGTTGCGGTCGAGCAGGGCGATGGCGGGCATGTCGAGAGCGAAGGCGGCGCGGATGAGCTCTTCGGGGCTGGAGGCGGCGTCGAGAAAGCTGAAGGCGCTGGCGGCGTGGAGCTCGACGAAGTCCGGCGGGTTGCCGGTGGAGGCTTTAGTCATAGAGGGCCTCGAGCTGCCAGCGATGGTGGAGGAGATCGTGGGAGATGAGGCAGAGGAGGGTGTCCGAGCCGGAGGTGGCCTGGGCGTCCCATTCCTCGTGAGACCAGACGGAGGAGGACCACCAGTCGCCGCTGCGGCGCCAGGGGCCGTAGGCGTGGGTGACCTGGTAGAGGCGATCCTGGAGGTAGAAGGAGACGGGGCGGCGGTCGACGGTGGAGATGCGGAGGGGGACGGGTGGGCGGCAGCGGCGGGCGGCGATGGAATTTGTTGAGGGGTTTGGGGGAGGAGCTGAGGTGGGGACGACGAAACGCTCCATGAGGAAGGCTTCGGGTTTGTGGGTGTCCAGGAGGCGGGCGCGGCCGACGCGCTCTTCGCCGACGAGGGCGGCGATGCGGGCAAGGGTGACGTCGAGGCGGGAGGGCTCGGGGAGCTGGGGGGAGAAGAGACCGAGCTGGACTTTGCTGCGGTCGCCGGGCTCGGCCTGGATGAAGATGGCGGTGACGGCGGCGGGTGGAGGGTGAGCGTCGAGGTCGAGATGGAGGAGCTTGAGGAGGACTTCGCGCTGGGCGACGGGGAGCGCGGGCTTGATGGTGCGGGTGTGGGTTGGGATGGGGCTGGCAGCGCCAACGGCATCGCCATTGCCGCCTGCGCCGCTGCTGTCGCTTTCGAGCGAGATGGTCAGGGTGACGCTCGCGAGGGCGTAGGAGCGGTTCTGCGCGCGCAGGAGGAGCTGGTCGAGCATTGGACCGATGGCGAAGAGGAGCGAATCGAGGATTTCGACGGGGGCCTCGAGCTCAAGGAATTCTTCGAGGGTGAAGGCGGGTTCCTCGGGGACCATGAGGTGGGGGTGCTCGCCGCGGGCGAGGAGGCGGAGGCGCTTGCCGGGCTGACCGAGGCGGATGATGAGCTCGACTTCGGGGATCTGGGCGAGCTCGCCGAGGGTGTTGAGGCCCCAGAGGGCGAGGGTCTCCGATTGCTGGGGGGTGAGGGCGAGGGCGGAGAGCGGCAGGGGGGCGAGGCAGGCGGCTTCCTGGCCGCGGGGGATGATAGCGGGAGCGGTGCGGGCGGAGGGTGCGAGCGAGACTTGTGCTAGCGAAACTGCGGCGTGGAGGTTGGCGCTGGCGGCGAGGCGGGCGGTGAACTGGAGGCTTTGCAGGCGGGCGGCCAGGGTACGCGCGGCCTGGGCGATGGGGCCGAAGATGCGCAAGGTGCCGGTCATATCGAGGACCATGGCGAAGGCGCTGCCGGAGACGGGCTGGACTTCGACGCGCGGGGTGAAGATGCCGGCGAGCTCGAGGAGGGCGGCGCGGGCGGAGCGCTCCTCCGGCAGGGAACGATGGAGGATGGTAATTGGCGGCTGGGCTTCGGCTGCGCTGAAGGCTGCCTGGGCGCTGAAGGCTTCGAGCTCGGAGCGGGTGATGCCGTGGGTGATGCCAAGGCGCTGGGCGGAGAGGTTGATACTGATGACGCTCTCGAGGGGTGGATTGCCGCTGAGGACGACGGCCGGGGTGGCGGCGAGGGCGGGGCGATGACGCAGGAGCGCCTGGGCGGGGAACTCTGGGATGTAAACGCAGAGGTAGACGGGCTCGATTACCGGCTTAGTGCCCATGAGGCCCTCGCTTTCCATTGGCCGCGCTCCGACTGGGGCGGCTTGCGGATGGGGATGAGGTTGGTAGGCGGGATGGAGCGCTCGCGCTCGATCTCGGCGCGGTAGCGGATGGCGGTCATGACGGGGCCGGCGGCTTCGATACGGCCGGGATCAGGGCGGCCGGGATCCAGACGGACGGGATCCAGACGGACGACGAGCTCGGCGCTGGAGCGGGTGCAGGGGTGCTGGGTGAGGACGAGCAGGCTGACTCGGGTGCGTTCGCACGCGGCGCGGTAGCGGAACCAGGTGGCGAGGGGGATGCGCCAGGCGGCGTCCGGCGGGGTGGCGGCGAGATCGAGGATGATGGCGGTAAAGCCGCCGCCCTGGAGGAGGAGATCGGTGGCGCGCAGGGCCTGGTCGAGGGCCTGCCAGGGTTTGCCGGGGAGGCGGGACGGCGGGGGGGTGGACGGAGTGAGGATGGTGAGTGGCTTGCGGGCGGCGATGGGCAAGGGGAGCTGATCGCGGCGTGAGGGCTGGCGGTCGGTTGGGATCTGCTCTTCGCGGTTGGACGATGCCTGGGTGAGAGGGCGGTTGGGCGCGCCGGGGGTGCCGATGGAGCGTTTCTCGCGGCGGACGTGGTGGTCGTAGAGGCCGCCGTGGGTCTGGAGCATGGACTGGATGGCAGCGGGCATGTCGCGGGCTTCAGAGCGGGGATGGGGGCTGCCGCCGCCGCCGCGAACGGGTTGCGAGGAGGGTGCGGGAACGATTCCGGGGGATGCAGGTGCAGGAGCGGCGGCCGGGCAAGCTGCGGGTGGGAAGGGTTGGGAACTGCGGCCGCAGCGCACCCAGAGGAGGCGATCGAGATCGACGCCGTTGGCGGCTACGGACTCGGGATCAAGGGAGTCGGCGACGTCAATCCAGGCGCACACGCTGCCGGAGCGGGTGATGGCAGCGGTGTAGGCGAGGGCTAGGGAAGTTCTGCCGGAGCACTCGGCTCCGACGAACTCGGTCAGGACGGCCTGGGGCAGGCCGCCGTGGAGGAGCTCGTCGTAGGCGGGAATGCCGGAGGCAATGCGCTGGGGCGTTGCTCGCTCACGGGTGGTGAGCGGTGCGGGCACCCGGTTGGCGAGGACCTGTTCGATGTGGGAGCGGAGGAGAGCGGCAGATTTCAAAGGCTAGCACCTTCGCCTTATATTCGCCTATCGGAGGACGATTGCGCAATCTGCAAAACTTCAGGTTTGATGTGGTTGTCGGGAATTGATCTTAGGATCTGGGGTGTAAGGGATAAGAGCTATGGGTTAGCGGCTTCTCGGCGTGCGGGATTACCATACGGCTACGTCGAGGATTTTGGGGGCGCCGGCCATTCCGTTGACTACGTCGGTGCTGAGGACGGCCTCGAAGTCGTGGTCCTTGAAGCCCCGGCCGATGCGCTGCTGGAGTTGCTTGACCCAACGTTCGTCCCCGATGAACTCGCCGGCGGCCGCGGTGCCGCTCATGCCGATTCCGGCGACGATGATCTCGGGCTGGCCGGTCTGGTCGTTATGCAGGCGAGCGATGATGGCGTAGTCGCGAGTGACGGAGCCGTATTGCAGCTTGAGGTCGAGAGAGCGGGATTTGTCTTCGGGGTTGCGTGTATCGGCAATCCAGTAGCGGTCTTCATCGCTGCCGGCGAAGTGGAAGCGTAGTGGAGCAAGGGCGCGCATGGTCCACTGGTTGTCGAGGCCGCCGATGAGGATGGCGGGGCCTTGGCGAAGATCTTCAAGCGTAGTGGCGACGTTGAGGCGGGCGTGGTAATCGCGGTGGTTGACTGCGAGGACGTTGGCGATTTTGAGGGTGGCGAGCATGTCGGAGTAGACGACATTTTCGCCGAGTGCTTCGTGGTCGAGGAAGGTGGGGCCGACGGGGTCTGATGATCGCGAGCCAAGCCCAGCGACGGTGGAGTCGGCGGTGGGCTCACCGGTCGGACCTCTCTTTTTGCCGACGTCAGTGGGCACGCAGAAGAGGATGGGGTGCTGACCAGCGAGGATGGGGCTCCATAGCTGCTCGAGCGCGGAGGGCCGGAACCACTGCGCGACAGGCACCGCCGCCACGCAAAGAAGTACAAGGCCGGCGACGACGATGTATGGGCTGCGGCCGAACAAAGCGTGCCTGATGCGTGCCAACGTGCGGGTGGGGCTTGGGGTCGGTATTTGAGCGAGGGCGCGGGCAGGAACAGAGGAAGGCGCAGCGGCTGCGGTCGGAGGGTCGGCGATGAGCAGGCTGCCGGAGTCTAAAGGGTCCGGAACGGGATTGCCGATGTCGCGGCGCGCGGTGCGGGTGCGGAACTCGGGGGCGTAGCGTCCGGGCAGCAGTTCGATGCGGATCTCGGCGTCGTGATCTTCATCATGATAGTACTGCGCGATGCGTTTGCGAATCTCGGCGATGGTGACGCGCACGACCGGGTCGGCGGCGGTGTCGTAGTCGGCGGGACGATCGAAGACGCGGACTCCGAGCAGGCGCTCCTTGAGGTATTCGCCACGGCCTTCGAGGGCCTCTTCGACGATAAAGCGTAGGAGTGCGGGGTACCTCCGGCTGTTCTTGAAATGATGCGTTTCAAGCATTCGGTTCAGCTGTGCTCGTACCTCATCCCTTTCCTGCTCGCTCATGGCGACGGGTGCTGGGTTCGGTTCGTGAATCGTATACATGTTTGCTCTCTTTTCAGGCCCGCACAACAGCATAGGCGCACTTCGCGGGCGTGACAACTCAGGTTTATACCTTCTTTACCTGAGTGAAAAAGGCCCGGTATTGCTGAAGAAGCGTTCTTTACCTCCCGTGCCATACCAGAAGTAACCTGTTTTACGCGGAGGTTGCAGCTTAGGATTCGGGGCGATCGTGAATACCCCGAGTGGCGGCGCCGGTCGATTCGACCGTCGCATGCTTTTTACCTCAACGCAAGTCATCGCCTCAACTCAGGAAGTGGATAACACATGACAGAATCGATTCAACAAGGAACGCAATCTTGCACTGGCCAGTGCGAAAGCAGCTCGAAACGTCTCGTGCGCTGGATTGGTTATACGCTGCTGGCCTTGTTCATGGTCTGCGCGGCGCCAGCGACTCGCGCCCAACTCACAACAGCCGATATTGTCGGTACGATTACTGATCCGACGGGAGCGGTGATTGCCGGCGCGAAGGTGACGCTGGTCAACAACGATACGCACGAGCAACGCACGGATCTGACGAACGGTACGGGGGATTATCAGTTCACGCTTTTACCAGTGGGCAAGTATACGATTACAGTGACGTATACGGGCTTCAAGACGACCACTACCTCCAACCTGGCGGTGGAAGCCGGAGACCGGGCACGTAACGACATCAAGCTGGTGACCGGCGGCTCGACCGATACGGTGACGGTGGAGGCGCAGACTCCGCTGCTGCAGGCTGAGAATGCCACGGTGAGCTCGACGGTGACGGCGCGGGCGGTGCAGGACCTGCCGCTGAATGGACGCAACTTCGTACAACTGGTGGACCTAGTCCCGGGCGCGAACGAGGGGGCGGGTAACGGATTGAGCAGCGGTGGACGGCCGGACGACCGGCGATCGAACGCGGCGGGCCTGTCCGTGAATGGACAGGACGACACGTTGAATAACTGGGTTGTCGACGGTGTGGACGATAACGAGAGAATCATCGGCACGATTGGCGTGAAGCCGAACGTGGAGGGTATCCAGGAGATTACGGTCCAGACAAATAATTACGCGGCTGAGGCCGGGCGCACGGCGGGCGGAGTCATCAACATCGTTACCCGCTCGGGCACGAACAACTTTCATGGATCAGTGTATGAGTACTTCCGCAACGATATCTTTGACGGCCGGAACGTGTTTCAGACGACGGGCCGGAAGCCGGAGCTGCGTCAGAACCAGTACGGGGCCAGCATCGGCGGACCGATCTTCAGGGACCGGACGTTCTTCTACTTCGACTATGAAGGGTTCCGGCAGGTTTCGGGCGTGACTGATACGGGCACGGTGCCGACGCTGATGGAGTACGACGCGATCCATAGCTTGAACGGGCTCACGCCGCAGTCGCTGCTTTCGACGTCGAACGGCACGCTGCAGGCGTACCAGGGGCTGATTCCGGGCACTGGCGGACCGGTGCCGATCAACCAGATCGCACTGAACTACCTGATGCTGTATCCAGCTCCGACGAACGGCAATCTTTCGAACAACTATACAATCAGCCCGAACAAGACGCAGAATTACAACACGTACGACGCGCGAGTGGATCACAAGTTCAATGACAGCAACCTGTTGTTCGCGCGTTATTCGTATAACAACGTGGCCACGTTCACGCCGGCGAACTTCGGCACGGTGAACGGGGTAGGGATCAGCGGCGGCCGGTACAACTTTGATGGGCCGGCGACGGATGCGGCGCAGCAGTACGCGCTAGGTTACACGCATATTTTTACACCCACGGTGCTGCTCGACCTCAGAGCGGCGTATACGCGGATCAACAACCTGTCGCTGCCGCTGAACTACGGGACGAACATCGACCAGAAGATCGGGTTTCCGGCGAGTATGACGTCGTTCAGCCCGTTCGCGAACTCGCTGACGCCGGTGTCGATTGGGCCGTTCGGGGATATCGGCGACGGCGCGTATGTGCCGCTGCAGGATATCGACAACACGTTCCAATACGCAGGTACGCTGAGCTACACGAGGGGTAACCATAACTTCAAGTTTGGGCTGGCACTGATTCGGCGGCAGGCACGCAACGTGCAGAGCGCCTCGGCGGTGGGTGCGTACGGGTTCAACCTGACGACAGACAGTGCCAGCACACAAGTGCAAACGCAGAACAACCAGATCGCCTCGACTCTTCTGGGAGCCTTCAACAACCAGTCGCGGAACTTCAACCTCTTTGCTCCGGACTATCGCAGCTGGGAGCCGAGCGGCTTTGCGCAGGACAGCTGGAAGGTCAGTCCGAGGCTGACGCTGCTGCTGGGAGTGCGGTACGACGTCTTCACGCCCTTCACGGAAGCACATAACCACATCTCGAACTTCGACTATCTGCAGGCACTAGGATCGACGCCAACCACGGTGTCGAGCGCGCTGAAGATAGCCAATGTGAACGGGGTGAACTCGCAGGTCAACATTCCAACCGACTATCGCGACGTGGCTCCCCGAGTTGGCTTCTCGGCTTCACTGACACCGAAGACGGTACTGCGCGGCGGCTACGGGTTGAGCTACTTCCCGGATAACTACACCTCCAACGCGGACCTGAAGAACGCGCCGTTCACGTCGGTCTACAGCCCGTCGTGCCAGTCGACGATTGCGGTTCAGCTGGAGGAATATCAGAACAACGGAGCCCTGCCTGCGGGCCAGAACCCGGATTGCGCTACTCAAGGGCAACCGGGAAATCTGAACCAGGGCATCCCGCCTCCCTCGGCACCGACGGCTGCGCAACTCGCCAACCTGTCAACGATTCCCGGTCTGGGCTTCGTGGCGGAGGCGACGAACTTCAGGTCGGCGATGATCCAGCAGTTCAACGTGCAGGTGGAGCAGCAGTTTGGCGCCAATGTGTTCACGGTCGGCTATGTGGGTAACATCGGCGAGCATCTGCCGGAGTCGATCAACAACATCAACCAACCGAAGCCGTTCAACCCGTTGTATGCGACGGGAACGCCCCAAAATCCAGTTGGCGGCGCCCGGCCGCTGAATGCACTGCTGCCGAACCTGGGCGGTGTGAGCTACATCCAAAGTGAAGGTATCTCCAACTACAACGGTCTGCAGACATCGTTTCAGCGCCGCTTCACACACGGGCTGGCGTTCGATGCGAACTACACCTGGTCCAAAGCGCTGAGCGATATCACGGGCTTCTCTCAGCAGGGCGGCAACCAGGGTTGGAGCGATGCTGATCCGACGCGCATTGCGCAGATTGAGTACGCGAACTCGGAGAACGATATCCAGAACCGCTTCGCGCTCAGTCTGAACTACGAAGTGCAGTACGGGAAGAGCTTCACGGGTCTCAAGAAGGCAGCTCTTTCGGGATGGCAGACCAATATGATCACGGTCTGGCAGAGCGGAAAGCCCTTCACGGTGGTGAACACGGGCGGTGGTGTGGACAATCCGCTGGACAGTGGTCCCGCAAGCCCCACCCCGAAGCAATATGGGTTCAACAATCGTGCTGTTCCGCAGAACGGCGGCGGGCAGGATCGTCCGAACCAGATTGCCAATCCGCGCATCGGCAACAAGACGCTGTCACACTTCTTCAATACGGCGGCATTCGCCCCTCAACCTCTGGGCACGGTCGGAACGGCCCAGCGCAACTCCATCTTCGGACCTGACTTCCGCCATGTCGACCTATCCCTGTTCAAGACGTTTGCGATCACGGAGAGAGTCGGAGTGCAGTTCCGGGCGGAGAGCTACAACATCTCCAACACACCGAACTTTTACATGCCGAACGGGAATGCCGGGGATGGATTCGGCAACGCGGGCTTTGGATCCATTTCATCGACCGATCCCAACTACACGCCGCGGCAGTTCCAGTTCGCTTTGAAGGCGCTGTTCTAAACCGAGGATCCCGGGCAGGCCACTTCGATGGCTTGCCCGGGATGACTCTCTCTCTTGCCTGGTTCAAATTACTCTTAACTTAGCCGCACGCGCGTTCACCGGGCAGCGTGGCCGGGATACGCGTGTCGCGCGTACACATCAGAGAGACTGCGATGATCGACAAGTTTTCGAGACGTGCTCTTGGCCGCATGGTTGCCAGCGCCTCCGCTGCGCTCACGATTCCGGGGGTGGCGCGGGCCGCGGAAGCGCAGTCGATGCGGGCCGGGCAGGCATCAGGCCCGCGCAGCTTTCCGGCCGGCTTCCTTTGGGGATCGGCGACTGCCTCGTACCAGGTGGAGGGGGCGGTGCATGATGGGGGGCGCGGGCCTTCGATCTGGGATACGTTCTCGCACACGCCGGGCAAGACACACAACGGCGATACGGGCGATGTGGCGGACGACTACTTCCACCGCTACAAGCAGGATATCCAGTTGATGAAGGAGCTGGGGCTGAAGATCTGCCGTTTCTCAATTGCGTGGTCGCGGGTGTTTTCAACGGGGACGGGCGCGCCCAATCCGCAGGGGCTGGACTTCTACAACAAGATGGTGGATGCGCTGCTGGAGGCGGGGATTGAACCCTTCTGCACGCTGTATCACTGGGATTTGCCGCAGCCGCTCCAGGATCGTGGAGGATGGCAGAACCGGGATACGGCGAAGGCGTTTGCGGACTACGCGGGTTATACGGCGGGCAAGCTCTCGAACAAGGTCAAGCACTTTATGACCATGAACGAGATGCGGACGTTCGTGGAGCAGGGATACCAGCTGGGCGTGCATGCGCCCGGGCTCAAACTGGAGGCCGGGCCGCTGGCGCAGCTGACGCACAACGTGGTGCTGGGGCATGGGATGGGCGTCCAGGCTATCCGGGCACACGCAGTTGCGGGAACGAAGGTGGGGATCGCGGATAATGTGACGCCGACGGTCCCGGTGATCGAGACGCCCGAGCAAATTGCGGCGGCGCGACGTGCGATACGCGAAGAGAACGCAATGTTCCTGACGGTGGTGCAGGAAGGGCGGTACACGCCGCTCTACCTGAAGCAGCTGGGGGCGGCGGCGCCGAAGTTCACGGCGGAGGAGATGGCGATCATCGCAAGCCCGATGGATTTCACGGGGCTGAATATCTACCAGCCGACGTACGTGCGGGCAGATAACTCGGAGGCCGGGTACGTGGTGGTTGAGCCGCCGGCGTCGTATCCGCACATGTTCAGTCCGTGGCTCAAGGTGGGGCCGGAAGGGCTTTACTGGGGGCCGAAGCTGGTGGCCGACGCGTGGAAGGTGAAGGAGATCTACATTACGGAGAATGGCGCGTCGTCGTCGGATGAAGTGGCGGCGGACGGGCATGTGTACGATACGGACCGGGTGATGTTCCTGCGCAACTACCTGACGCAGCTGCAGCGGGGCGTGTCAGAGGGCGTGCCGGTGAAGGGATACTTCCTGTGGAGCCTGCTGGACAACTTCGAGTGGGCGGATGGATACGAGAAGCGGTTCGGAATTACGTATGTGGACTTCTCGACGCAGAAGCGAACGCCGAAGTTGAGCGCGGCTTTCTATAAACAGGTGATTGAAGCAAACCGGGTGCTTTAGCCGAAGCTGGGCGCAGGGCGAAAGCCGCTGAAATGGCGAACCGGCCCTGCGTTCCTTGCGTGTTCCAAGGAATGCAGGGCCGGTTCGGCGTGCAAGGGTGAACAATCTGGTGACTAGCGGAAGAGCTTGCGGCGGGCTGCTCCGATGACCCCGAGAACGCCGGTGCCGAGCAGAACGAAGCTCTGCGGCTCGGGCGTGGTGGGGAACGCCGGGTTGTGATAGAGCTCGACGTAGATCGTCTCTGTAGCGCCTGAGCCGGCGGAGTTGTTGGATGTGAAGACGACGTTGTACTCCTGCGGTCCGGAGTAGGTGGGCGTACCGGCGGTGAAGAGGGACGAGTCAAAGGCGGGCGAAGTGAAATAGGTGGAAGTGTTGGTGCCGGACTCGCTGATGACCTCAGTGCCAAAGCCGGTGCTGACGTCGATGGTAAAGCTGAGAGGAGTGGAGACGCCGACTCCTGTGCCGGTGGGGTTGTAGGCAAAGACGATGCCGGCGTAGTTGGAGAGCGACTGATTGGTGGCCTGGGACTGGATGGTTTGTCCGAGACCGGCGGGTGGGTTGCTGACGATGTTGGTCACGCTGTAGGTGTCAGCGTGGGCGGCGAGTGGAAGGGTCAAGGCAGAAACACACAGCGAGTATGCAAGCAAGCGACGCATAGTAGCTCCAGGAGAGAATTTACATTATTGGATTAAGGAACTGTCCCACGAAAGTTGTAGGCGGGTAAAGGAAACTTTGGTAACCGGCGTTTGGCTGTGAAATGGCGCATCTCGTTGTAAGAATTGACGATGCAGAGACAAAGGAGCTTTGCCTCGGCGGGACACATAGTGGCAAGAGCAGATGCCCTGCGGGAATGAGAAAGTGGCGGAGGGATGGGGTTCAGGAGTGAATGAGGAGATTGGCGTCCCCGACGGGATTCGAACCCGTGTTCTCGCCTTGAAAGGGCGGCGTCCTGGGCCTCTGGACGACGGGGACGCTTTTGGGAGCGGACGCAAAGCCCCACGCCTGCGTTAATACGCTCCCGTTCAAGTCTAGCAGGTCAACGGAGGTTTCAAAACCCGGGGCGGCGGGCGGGGCGTTTACGGAAAAACAGACCGCAGTCCCGGTAATTCTCGCATCCGGACCAAGGCAAGCGAATCTAACTGCATAAGCCCAGAGGATGCAGCAGTGTAAGTTCAGGTTCTCCTGGGGCTGGAGGCGTTTCGTGAAGTCAGGGTACGTGCTGGTTTTGGGGCTTGTGGCTGCGGCTGGGTTGACGGGGTGCAAGAAGCAACTGCCGCCGCCGCCGGCGCCTGGGCCGATGCCGGTGATGGTGGCGCCGGTCTCACTGAACGCGGTGCCAAGCAGCGATACGTACGTGGCGACGATCAAGAGCCGGAGGACGGCTACGCTATCGCCCCAGGTGGAGGGGAATATCACGCGGATCTACGTGACGAGCGGGCAGCTGGTGAAGGCGGGACAGGTGCTGATGCAGATCGATCCGTTGAAGCAGGTGGCCGCGGTGGAGCAGCAGCAGAGCACGCAGGCACAGCAGAACGCGGCGTACACGTTCAACAAGGCGGAGATGGACCGGCAGAAGAAGCTGTTCGATGCGGGGATCACGTCGCGCCAGGCGTATGACACGGCGGTGCAGAACTTCGAGAGCGCGAAGGCTGCCTACGACGCGAGCGCGGCGGGCACGAACACGCAGAAACAGCAACTGGCGTACTACCAGGTGCGAGCGCCGTTCGCGGGCATCGTGGGCGATATCCCGGTGCACCAGGGCGACTATGTGACGGAGGCCAGCGTGCCCTCGACGGTGCTGACGACGGTGGACGATCCGGGCGGGCTGGAGGCGTACATCTATGTGCCGACAGAGCGGGCTACGCTGGTGCGGCTGGGGCTGCCGGTAGACATACTGGATACGGCCGGCAATGTGCTGGCGAAGTCCACGGTTTCGTTCCTGTCGCCGCAGGTGGATAACGGCATCCAGGGGATCTTGGCAAAGGCTGAGGTTCCGGCGGGCAGCAATCTGCGCAACCAGCAGGTGGTGAATGCGCGGGTGACGTGGAACTCGGCGCCCAAGCCGACGGTGCCGGTGCTGGCGGTGACCCAGATCGGCGGGCAGTCGTTTGTATACGTGGCGAAGCCGGCGGGGCAGGGGTTTGTGGCGCACATGGTTCCGGTGACGCTGGGCGAGACGGTGGGCAACAACTATCCGGTGCTGGGGGGATTGGGGCAGGGAGATCGCGTGATCATCTCGGGGCTGCAGTTCCTGGGCGAGGGCGCGCCAGTGCAGCCGCTAAGCGGGCCACCGGCGCTGGCGAGCGCGATGAAGAGTTGAGCATGGCGTCGGCGGCGGAGTCGAGGCAGGCGCGCGTAGGTGAGGGAATGAGGGTACGGAGTTGGTAGATTTTTTTATACGACGACCAGTATTTGCCACAGTGTGCGCGCTGCTGATCATCCTGGCGGGCGCGGTGTCGATTCCCACGCTGCCGATCTCGCTGTATCCGCAACTGGCGCCCCCGCAGGTGGTGGTGACCTCGAATTACGTGGGCGCGAACTCGTCGATTGTGGAGTCGGCGGTGACAATTCCGCTGGAGCAGTCGATCAACGGCGTGGAGGGCATGCGGTATATCTCGTCGGTGTCGGCGAACGACGGGACGTCGGCGATCACGGTGACGTTCCAGACGGGCTATGACCTGGACATTGCGGCGGTGGACGTGCAGAACCGCGTGTCGTCGGCTTCGGGACGGCTGCCGGCAGCGGTGAACAGCACGGGCATTACGATCACGAAGGCGAACCCGAACTTCGTGCTGGTGGCGGGGTTCATCTCGCCGGACCGTTCGCTTTCGAACCAGTTCATCTCGAACTACATCGACGTGTATATCCGCGATGCGATCAAGCGCGTGCCGGGGGTGGGCGATGTGGTGGTGTTCGGCGAGCGCAAGTACGCGATGCGGGTGTGGCTGGACCCGGCCAAGCTGGCCGCGCGCGGGCTCACCGCGCTGGACGTGACCAACGCGCTGCAGGAGCAGAACGTGGAGGTTGCGGCGGGCCAGGTGGGGCTGCCGCCGAGCAGTGGCAAGCAGGATTTCCAGATGGCCGTGCGCGTGGTGGGGCGGCTGTCTGATCCGCACCAGTTTGAGAACATCGTGCTGAAGAACCAGGTCGTGAGTCCGAACGGCGCGGGCGCGGGGCTGGTGATGCTGCGCGATGTGGGTCGTGCGGAGGTGGGAGCGGAGAACTACAACACGAACCTGACGTACTCGGGCGGGGAGGCCGTGGGTGTGGGTATCCAGCAACTGGCCAACGCCAATGCGCTGGACGTGGCGACCAAGTGCCGGGCCGTAATGGCGGAGCTGAAGAAGTCGTTTCCGCCGGGCATGGACTATCGCATTGCGATCGACACGACGCTGGTGGTTTCGGATTCGATCCACGAGGTGGTGAAGACGCTGGCGGAGGCGATCGTCATCGTCATCATCGTGATCTTCCTGTTTCTGCAGGACTGGCGCGCGACGATCATTCCGGCGGTAACGATCCCGGTCTCGCTGATCGGCACGTTCATGTTCGTGAAGGTGTTCGGATTCTCGATCAATTCGCTGACCCTGTTCGGGATCACGCTGGCGACGGGGCTGGTGGTGGACGACGCGATCGTGGTGATCGAGAACGTGCAGCGACACCTTGCGGACGGGGATGAAGATCCGCACCATGCGACCAGCGTGGCGATGGCGGAGGTGACGAGCGCGGTGATCGCGACGTCGCTGGTGCTGATCTCGGTGTTTGTGCCGGTGAGCTTCTTCCCGGGGACGACGGGCATCCTGTACAAGCAATTCTCGCTGACGATTGCGTTCGCGATTGCAATCTCGGCGTTCAATGCGCTGACGTTGTCGCCGGCGCTGGCGGCTATCCTGCTGCGGCCGGAGACGCACCACGGCGGCCTGCTGGGGTTGATCGACAAGGGCATCAAGTGGGTAGTGCGGATGTACGGCTACCAGGTGACGTTCCTGGTGAAGCGCATGAAGACGGTGATGGTGGTGCTGTTCCTCGCTGGGCTGGCGGGCGCGGCGTACATGTACCAGCACGTGCCGACAGCGTTTGTGCCCTCAGAGGATCAGGGCTACTTCCTGTGCATTGTGCAGACGCCGCCGGGAGCATCGCTCGAGTACACGGCGGACGTGGCGGACAAGGCGTCGAAGGTAATTCTCCAGAATAAAGACGTGTTCGGGACGTTTGCCGTGATGGGCTTCTCGCTGTCGGGTGGGTCGAGTCCGAACGCAGGGCTGATCTTTGCGCCGCTGGTGCCGATCGACGACCGGACCAAGCTGGGCAAGGGTCACGGGGCGAAGGATATTGTCGCGGATGTGGGGCCGAAGCTGTTTGGCGTGCCGGGCGGGATTGTGGCGGCGTTTGAGCCGCCGGCGATTCAGGGTATCGGGGCCGTGGGTGGGTTCCAGTTCATCCTGCAGGACCAGGGGCGGAATACGTTCGGCGACATCGACCGCGTGGTGCATACGATGATTGGCGAAACGCGGGCGCCGGGCGCGCAGCTGACGGGTATGTACTCGCCGTTCACGGCCAACGATCCGCAGTTGTCGGTAACGATCGATCGCGAGAAGGCGAAGGCGATTGGGGTCTCGATGGCGCAGATCACGGCGGCGATGGGGACGTTCATGGGGTCGACGTATGTGAACGACTTCGACTTCAACAACCGGTCGTACCGGGTGTATGTGCAGGCGGACGCGCAGTTCCGGCGGACGGCGGCGGATCTGCGCGAGTATTACGTGCGGACGGATTCGGGCTCCATGGTGCCGCTGGACAACGTGGTGGCGGTGAACGAGACGAGCGGGCCGCAGATCATCTACCACTACAACCTGTTCCGGTCGGCGGAGATCGATGGCTCGGCTGCGCCGGGTCTGTCGTCGGGCCAGGGCCTGCAGGCGATGCAGAACCTGTTTGAGAAGCACAAGCAGGCGGGCATGACGTACGAGTGGACGGGTCTGGCGCTTGAGGAGGAGGAGACGGCGGGCAAGGCGATCGTGATCTTCGGGCTGGGGCTGCTCGTGGTTTACCTGACGCTGTCGGCGCAGTATGAGTCGTTTGCGCTGCCGTTCATCATCCTGCTGGCGGTGCCGATGGCGATCCTGGGTGCGCTGGGACTGATTGCGATGCGGGGGCTGGTGGACGACGTGTACGTGCAGATCGGGCTGGTGATGCTGATCGGGCTTTCGGCGAAGAACTCGATCTTGATCGTGGAGTTTGCGGAGCAGCTGCGGGGCCAAGGGCGAACGATTGTGGATGCGGCGATCGAGGCGGCGGAGCTGCGGCTGCGCCCGATCCTGATGACCAGCGTGGCGTTCATCCTGGGCGTGCTGCCGCTTTACTTTGCGACGGGCGCGGGCGCGCTGGGCAGGCACTCGGTGGGGACGGCGGTAGTAGGCGGGATGGTGCTGTCGACGGCGCTGAACCTGGCGTTTATCCCGGTGTTGTATGTGCTGCTGAAGACGCTGCTGGAACGGATTGGCGGCGGCGGCCGGACGCGGGTGAAGACGAAAGAGGCAGGACAGGAGATGCCGGCGTCGATGGTCTGAGCGGCGGGCGAATGGAGCGCGGACGCGGCTGTCCGTTGGCGAGCACGGTGGGATGCTGTATACCGGAGAGGTGATTATCTCTGAGGGTGCGATGAGCAAGCCGGTCCGGGTGATTTGGGCGTTGCTGTTGGTGTGCGGGATTGTCCCGCTGCGGGGACAGGAGCCGGCGGCTCCGTCTCCGGCTCCGGCCGCTACGCCGTCAGGAGAGCCCGTTGCTATGCCGGTACAGGCGAGTCCGTTGCAGGCTGTGCCGGCGGGGGCGGGTCAGGCGGGAGCGCAGCCGGCGAAGAATCCGGATGGGTCCTATACGATCCGCAGCAATGCGCGGCTGGTGGTGCTGGACGTGGTGGTGTCGAACGCCAGGGGCGAGGTGGTGCGGGACCTGACGCGCGATGACTTCCACGTGACGGAGGCGGGCGAGCCGCAGACGATCCAGAACTTCGAGGCGTCGGGCACGGTGCGGGTGAGCCCGGATGCGACGATCAACTCGACGGCTGACCTTGACCGGCTGGCGCCGCGTGCGCCGGTGAACATCATCCTGCTGGATGAGTTCAACACGCGGTTTGAGGATATGGCGTTCGCGCGCTATTCACTGAAGAAGTACCTGGAGAAGCAGCCGGACAAGCTGTCGATGCCGACGATGCTGATCGCGGTGAGCCTGACGAACTTCAGCGTGCTGCGGGATTACACCCAGGACAAGCAGGAGGTCTTGACGGCGCTCGATCATCACTTTGCGGCGTATCCGTGGCAGGTGCACCAGGGACAGTGGATTGCGGAGCGCTACAGCACGGCGTTCGCCACGCTGATGCGGGTGGCCGAGGCGGTGGTGGGGCACCAGGGGCACAAGAACATGATATGGATCGGGCGGGGATTTCCGGCGATCAACATCTCGCAGGTGCCGATCGATACGCAGACGCGGCTGAACAACATCGTGCAGGACACGGTGAACCTGCTGCGGGATGCGCGGGTGACGCTCTACAGCATCGATCCGGCGGGAGTGATGATGACGGCAGCGACCTATGGCAATGCCGCGGAGTTCAACGATCCGCTGGGCGGGAACTACCAGTTCAACGCGCTGGCGAAGGCGACCGGCGGCAAGGCGCTGTATGGGCGCAACGATGTGGACGCGGAGATCGGGCGGACGGTGGAGGACGGGGCGAGCTTCTACACGCTGACCTACCGGCCGACGGACACGTCGCTGGACCCGCAGAAGTTTCGCAAGATCAAGGTGACGGTGGATCGGCCGGGGCTGGTAGCGACGACGCGCGAGGGCTACTACCTGCAGCGGCGGCCGTACAGGGTGAATCCGGACAAGCCTTCGCGGATGCTGGCGTTCGACCTGAACGCGGCGGCGACGAGCACGATGGTGTATGACGGACTGCCGGTGACGGTGACGCCGTCGCCTGAGAAGCCGAACGACTATGTGGTGCGGGTGGGATCGAGGGGTGTGTCGTGGACGTACGCGACGGACACGATGCCGCGCTTCTCGGAGGTGGTGGTGACGGTGTCGACGTTCGACAAGAAAGGCAAGCTGCTGAAGGAGCAGGGCAAGGTGATGAAGCTGGGCGCGCCCAAGGATGCACCAGGGAGCGGGCCTATCGACGTGGACCTGCGAATACCCTGGACGCTGGAGGCAGATGCGAAGGCGGTGCGGGCGCGGTTCGTGGTGCGGATGAGCCGGACGGGCCGGATTGGGACGGCGGATGTGGCGCTGGGAGGGAACCCTCCCCCCTCCCCCTAGATTGAGTCAAAAATCTGAAAACAAAAGAGTTATAGTTGTATATACAGGCTGGATTTTCGGCGGGGGAGTGCACCGTTTTTGGGGCAGTGGCTTTTGGCGTGTGGAAGGGCGCTGGATTTCGCGTTTGGGTTGACGGGCTAAGAGCTCAGGTGAACAGCAGTGGATCTCGGGTAAGGCGGGATGGTTTAGTTGAAGCCGCGGCGGCTGCGGGTCTTGGGGTCTTCGTACTCGCGGTCGCGGATGCGCTCGGCGAACTGGCTGGCATCGACATTGCGCTTCTGTTTTTCGGCGGCGGTGAAGGCTCGTTCTTCGGAGCGGGAGATGCGCTTGTGGGCGGTCATGCCCTCGAGGAGGAACTCGGCGGCGGAGACGGCGGTCTCGGGGCGGGATTTGGCAGTGATATGAAAGGGGGCGAGCTTGTCGAAGAGGCCCTGAATCTGTTTGAGCTCGGCGAGCGAGGCGGCGGAGGGCTGGGCGTCGTTGAGCTGGACGGAACCTCCGAGGTTGAACCACTGTTCGATCTGCTGGGTGTTGACCTGGGGGAAGTGGGAGTCGAAGACGCTGGCCACGGCAAGGCGGATGATCTCGCGGACGACGGTGTCGGCGCCGCGCATCTCGCCCTCGTACTCAAGCTCGATCTTGCCGGTGATGCCAGGGAGCGCGGCGAAGATATCGCCGACGCGGGGGACGACGAGGGATTCGCCGTGGAGCAGGGCGCGGCGCTCGGCGTTCGAGACGACGAGCTCCATGGTGGAGATGGGCAGACGCTGCGAGACGCCGGAGCGTTTGTCGACCTTCTTGTCCTCGCGGGCGGAGAAGGCGATCTGCTCGACGATCTGGCGGATGTAGTGGGGGATCTCGATGGCCTGGATGAGGTCGTTTTCGGCGGAGTAGCTGCGCGCGGTCCAGGCCTCCTGCTCGGTAATGGTGATGCCTTCGTCGACGGTTTCGGGGTAGTGGGTGCGAATCTCGGAGCCGATGCGGTCTTTGAGGGGAGTTACGATTTTTCCGCGGGCGGTGTAGTCCTCGGGGTTGGCGGAGAAGACGATGGCGACGTCGAGCTCGAGGCGGATGGGATAGCCCTTAATCTGGACGTCGCCTTCCTGCATGATGTTGAAGAGGGCGACCTGGATCTTGCCGGCGAGGTCGGGGATTTCGTTGATGGCGAAGATGCCGCGGTTGGCGCGGGGCAGGAGGCCGTAGTGCATGGTGAGCTCGGAGCCGAGCTCCTGGCCGGAGCGGGCGGCCTTGATGGGGTCGACGTCGCCGATGAGGTCGGCTACGGTGACGTCGGGGGTGGCGAGCTTTTCGACGTAGCGGTCGATGGGCGTGAGCCAGGCGATGGGGGTGGCGTCTCCTTCTTTGGCGATCAGGTCGCGTGAAAAGCGGGAGAGCGGGAGGTAGGGGTTGTCGCGGAGCTCGGAGCCGGCGACGTAGGGGGTGAAGGGATCGAGCAGGGTGGTGAGGGCGCGGAGTATGCGCGATTTGGCCTGGCCGCGCAGGCCGAGCAGGATGAAGTTATGGCGGGAGAGGACGGCGTTGACGATCTGGGGGACGACGGTGTCGTCGTAGCCGACGATGCCGGGAAAGAGCGGGGCTTTCGACTTGGCGGTGGCGCGGAGGCGGGCGATGAGATTGTCGCGCAGCTCGTCCTTGACGGAACGGCCGACGAGCGCGGGGGTGTAGATGGACTTGCGAAGCTGGCCGAGAGTGGTGGGGAGAGCAGTATTCGCCATGGTTCAAGTATAGACGTTTGTCCAGGCGGAAGGCGGTGGGCGGCTAACGGGCGAGCTACCGTCCGAACGAAGGCGGGGAAAGTTTCGAGCGGGGCTAAACAAAATGCCGGCGGCGCGGGTTTGTGGCCGGGAAGTCTGCGCGGGCGGTAAGAAATCGTAGACTTGAGGCGGAGGTGTGTATGCGATTGATTGCGAGTCTGATGTTGTGCGTGGGGATGGCGCAGGCGCAGCAGGCGGCCTGGACGGTGAAGCCGGAGTGGGTGCGGGCGCACGAGGAGTTTCTGGCCAGCGACGTGATGGCGGGGCGGGGAAGCGCGACGCGCGACGAGGAGATTGCGGCGACGTATGTGGCGAGCGAGTTCATGGGGTACGGGTTGAAGACCGCGCCGGGAATGGCGGGATACATCCAGAGCGCGGAGGTGACGGCGCCGGTACTGGATGGGCATGCGAGGCTGAAGGCGGGGAACGTGGCGGTGGAGGAGGGGACGGGTTTTACGTTGTTGCAAAGCCCGGGCGCGCCGGCGAGCGGGATGCTGGTGACGATCTCGGGGGAGGCTCTGCGGTCGGCGGCTGATCTGCATGGCAAGGCCGTTCTGGTTACGGGGATGCCGAAGGGTATGACGTCGCTGCAGGCGGCGCGGGCACTGGGGCGAAGCGGCGCGGCTATGGTTCTGGTGCCGTGGGATGAATCGACGCGGCAGTCGTGGGAGGGCATGGGTCAGAAGACGAGGGTGCCGATCCGTTTGAAGGACGTTGCGGGACAGAGCGGCGGGTTCACGCTGGTGGCGCTGAATGCGGCTCCGATGGCGCAGATGCTGGAGGTGCAAAAGGGTACGGCGGTGAGCCTGGAGGTGCACGAGCAGGCGCAGGCGAGTGCGCGCAAGACGTTCAATGCGATCGGGTATCTGCCGGGCAGCGATGTGGCGGCGGGGACGATTCTGCTGACGGCGCACCTGGATCACGTGGGGGTGGGACGGGCGGTGAATGGGGATGCGATCTACAACGGGGCGAACGACGATGCGGCGGGTACGACGGCGGTGCTGGAGCTGGCGCATGCGCTGGCGGCGGGGCCGCAGTTGAGGCGCAGCGTGCTGTTCGTCTGCTATGGGAGCGAGGAGGCGGGCGAGCTTGGGTCAACGTACTTTGGGGAGCATCCGCCGGTGCCGTTGAAGGAGCTGGTGACGAATCTGGAGTTCGAGATGATCGGGACGCAGGACCCGAAGATGCCGAAGGGCGTGCTGCTGCTGACGGGGTGGGACCGGAGTAACCTCGGGCCTACGTTGAAGGCGCATGGGGCGCTGCTGGGGCCGGATCCTTACCCGGAGCAGCATTTCTTCGAGCGCAGCGATAACTATGCGCTGGCGCTGAAGGGAGTGGTGGCGCACACGGCGGCGGGATGGGGAACGCCACCGACGTACCACCAGCCGAGTGACGATCTGGCGCATCTGGATCTCGGATTCATGACGAGCGCGATCCAATCGCTGGTCGGGCCTGTGCGCTGGCTGGCGGATAGTGATTTCAGGCCGGAGTGGAACGCGGGTGGGCAGCCGAAGGCGAGATGAGGTTTCGCTTTGGACGCTCGCCGCGGGGTGAGATGGCGCGCTAGTGGTGGCAGCAGTGGTGGGCTGTCTCGTCGTGTTGGCCGGGAGCGTGATCCATCATCTTCATCATTGCGGGGCCGCCGGTGCGGAGAAAGCGCCAAAGCAGCAGGGCGGTGATGACGAGGAAGACGATGTTCAGGATGGAGGTGTAGTTCCAGCTGATGTGTTCCATCATGACGTTCGCGCCGCCGTGCGGAGGGATGAGGTGAAGCGCGGCGAAGAGAAATTCGACGACGATGGCGGCGAGAGACATGGCGGCATAGAAGACGGCAAAGAGGATGAGCGCGACTTTGAGACCGTAGTATTTGCGGTAGATGTTGAGGATGGGGAGGATGATGAGGTCGGCGAAGAGGAAGGCGATGACGCCGCCGAAGCTGATGCCTCCGTTCCAGAGGACGGCTGCGAGCGGGACGTTGCCGACGGAGCAGACGAAGGAGAGCACAGCCACGAGAGGTCCGATGAGTGGACCCCAGAAGCGGGCGAAGATCGGATGGCCGACGAGGAAGAGGCCCTGCCAGAAGGTTTGCGGAACCCAGGCGGCGAGGCAGCCGGAGATGAGCAGGCCGCCGGCGATGTCCGGCCAAAGCGAGTACCAGTCCATCCAGAAGTAGTGGCTGGTGGCGGTGATTCCCTGGGCGCTGGAGAGCTTCTTCCAGAAGGAGCCGGAGTGGAGGCTCATGTCCATGGCGGCATGGCCTTCCATCTTGCCTTCGAGGCCGCGCTCGGCTTGTTTGCGCGCGGCTTCGATGAGCCTGGGTTTGAGGCTGAGGCGCAGAAAGACGACGATGAGCGCGATCATGATGGGACCGCCGGTGAACTCGGCGAGGGTGAACTGCCAGCCGAGCATGACGGCTAGCAGTACGGAGAGCTCGACGACGAGATTGGTGCTGGCGAACTGGAAGGCGATGGCGGCGATGAAGTCGGCGCCTTTGCGGAAGAGGGTGCGGGCGAGGGCGGTGGCCGCGTAGGAGCAGGAAGAGCTGGCCGCGCCGAGGCCGCTGGCGATGAGGATGGTGCGGGGAGATGAGTCGGGGAGGAGCTTGCTGAGCTGCTCTTTGGAGACGACGGCCTCGATGATGCCGGAGATGAGGAAGCCAAGGCAGAGCGCCCAAAGCATGGTCCAGGCCATGATGCCGGTCATGCGCAGCGCTTCGAGGAGAGAGTGGATCAAGGCTTGGCTCCGTGGATCTGTTGCTTTGACTGTAAAGCCTGGACCGGGACCGAGGGTCAACCGCTGAGGCTGGACATGGCGGTTCGCGTAGTGGGGGGATGCGCAGCCACTGTTGTTTGGATGCGGAAGTGGAGAGCATTACCGCGCGGAGGACTTGAGCGGGGGTGAGGACTCCTTATACTTACGGTAACGGACGATGGGAGAAGCGATGGTAATGGCAGGTGTGGCAGCGGTGGCGTTTGCGAAGGATAACGGGGAGCGGTTTGTGGAGGAGCTGAAGGCGCTGCTGAGAATTCCTTCGATCTCGACCGACCCGGAGCGAGTGGGCGATGTGAGGCGGGCGGCGCAGTTCGTGGCGGATGAGTTGAAGCGGATCGGGATGGAGAATGTGAGGCTGATCGAGACGACGACAGCTACCCGGAACGGACACCCGCTGGTGTATGCGGATTGGTTGAAGGCAGCGCCAGGGGCGGATGGGCGGCCAAAGCCTACGGTGCTTTGCTACGGGCACTACGATGTGCAGCCGGCGGAGCCGCTGGAGGAGTGGAAGTCGCCGCCCTTTGAGCCGGAGGTGCGGAATGGAAACGTGTATGCGCGCGGGGCAGTGGATGACAAGGGGCAGATGTGGATGCAGGTGAAGGCGCTCGAAGCGCTGATGGTGGCGGGGGGCGGGACGCTGCCGGTGAATGTGAGGGTGATCGTCGAGGGCGAGGAAGAGGTGGGCGGCGAGGGGATCGCGGCGTTCGTGCGCGAGCATGGCGAGGAGCTGAAGGCGGACGTGGCGCTGGTGAGCGATACGGATATGTTTGCGCCGGAGCTGCCCACGCTGTGCGTGGGGCTGCGCGGGATGATCTATACGGAGATCGAGGTGCGGGGGGCGCGGACGGATCTGCATTCGGGGCTGTATGGCGGGGCGGCGCCGAATCCGTTTGTGGCGCTGGCGCAGATCATCGCGAAGCTCAAGGATGAGGCCGGGACGATCCTGGTGCCGGGCGTGTATGACAAGGTGCAGAGGCCGACGGAGGCGGAGCTGAAGGCGTGGCAGACGCTGCCGTTCGACGAGGAGGAGTATCGCGAGTCGCAGCTGGGCTGCGAGGTGCTGCCGGGCGAGCCGGGGTACACGGTGCTGGAGAGGCTGTGGGCGCGGCCGACCTTGGAGGTGCATGGGATGCCGGGAGGGTTCATCGGCGCGGGGGCGAAGACGGTGATTCCGGCGAAGGCGGTGGCGAAGGTGAGCATGCGGCTGGTGCCGGAGATGACGCCGGCGGAGACGTTTGCGCAGCTCAAGAGCTTCGTGGAGGGGATGAGGCCGAAGGGATGCACGGTGGAGGTGCGGCTGATCCACTCCGGCGACCCGATTGTGGTGAGCACGGAGAACGAGTACGTGGGCGCGGCGACGGAGGCGATGAAGGCGGTGTTTGGCAAGGAGACGGTGTTTGTGCGCGGGGGCGGGTCGATTCCGATCGTTGGGGATTTCGTAAGGGAGCTGGGGATTCCGACGCTGCTGATGGGGTTCGGGCTCCCGGACGATAACCTGCATGCGCCGAACGAGAAGTTCAATCTGAGCAACTTTCATCGGGGGATCGAGTCGATTGTGCGCTGGATGGGGCTGGTGGGGGCGTAGGGTTGCTGGCTGCGGGTTTCGTGCTGGCGGGCGGGAAGAGCATGCGTATGGGACGCGATAAGGCGCTGCTGGAGATCGACGGCGAGCCGCTGGTGGCGCGGGCAGTGAGGACGCTGGGAGAGGTGTGCGCGGAGGTGGCGATCGCGGGTGGAGACGAGGAGCTGGCGCGGTTCGGGCGGGTGGTGAAGGATGCGCGGGCCGGCTGCGGGCCGCTGGGCGGGATTGTGAGTGCGCTGGAGTGGACTGCTCACGAATGGAACGTGTTTCTGGCGGTGGATGTGCCGTTTGTGCCGGCCGCGGTGTGGGGTGAGCTGTTGCGGCGGGCGGATGCGATGGATGGGGTTGGTGTAATGGCGCGGGCAGGCGGGCAGGTGCAGCCGCTGTGTGCGGTTTATTCGCGGCGCGCGGCGGCGGTGTTGCGCAAGGAGTTGGAGGCGGGACGATGGAAGGTGACGGCCGCGGTGAGGGCGGCGGGAGTGGTGGAGTATGTGGATTTCGAGGAGGTGGAGTGGTTTCGGAATTTAAATACCCCGGAGGAGTTTTCCGCACTTGGGTGAGGCTTGGGGAGATGGGCGTGGTTGAGAATGGAAGTTGTGAGTGAGTGACCCCACGATAACTTCTCAGACTCTCGTCTGAGGAGGTGATGCTGGGGCACCCACGGGATGAGGATTGAGGTAGGCGATGGCTGATGAAGGTGAAGAGAGAGAGCGGGAGAACGCGGATGCAGAGACGCCGCTGACGGCGGAGGTGTCGGAGGATGTGGCGGCCGCGGTTGAGGACTTCATGGAGCAGGCGGCGGCGCAGAATGAGGCCGCAGCCGAGGAGATTCCGGAGACGCGGCAGCATCAGCCGGGAGCTTACATCGCGTTCGAAACGGTTTCGAAGTCGTTTGGCGATTTCCAGGTGCTGAAGAAGGTGAGCTTCAGCGTGCATCCGGGAGAGACGCTGTGCATTCTTGGACGAAGCGGTGTGGGCAAGTCGGTGTCGCTGCAGATGCTGCTGGGATTTTTGAAGCCGGACTCGGGCCGGGTGATGGTGGCGGGGGAGGATATTACGCGCTTCTCGGAAACGGAGCTGCAAGCGATCCGGCGGAAGGTCACGATGGTGTTTCAGAACGGGGCGCTCTTTGATTCGATCACGGTGGGAGAGAACGTGGCATTTCCACTGCGCGAGCGGCGCGACATGGAAGAAGACCAGATGCGGCAGGTGGTGAAGGGGCTGCTGGAGATGGTGGGGGTGGCGGGGATGGAGGATTTGCTGCCGAGCGATCTGTCGACGGGGATGAAGCGTTCGGTGGCGATCGCGCGGGCGCTGGCGAGCCAGCCGGAGGCGGTGCTGTATGACGAGCCGACGACGATGGTGGACCCGTTGATGGCGCACCTTCTGGGCAACCTGATCGAACGATTAAAACAGCAGTTACATTTGACCAGTATTGTGGTGACACATGACATGCGATTTGCGAAGAAGCTCGCGGACCGGGTGGTGTTTTTGCACCAGGGGGAAGCGCGGTTCTTCGGGACGATGGAAGAGATGGAGCGAAGCGATGACGAGATACTGCAGGAATTTTTGACCCTGGATGCGTTGGTTTTACCGGGTCGCGGATGAATTGTCCCTGGCCCGCAACTCTCACAGGCAGATTGCGTTGAAGCATTTATGACAAGTATTCTAGGGACACGAACCGCACTTTAGAGGTGGCGTCCCCCGGTAGTGGGATTGACCCTATTCTCCTGAAGGTCTGAAGTAGGTTGAGGTGGCTGGGGATCGCCGGATCCCCGATGGCCAGCCCGGCCGGTGTGCAGATGCACGCTGCTCCAGATCAACCGACGGCACCGCGCGCCGCGAACTACGTTGAGCCAGGGGAGACGCTAGAACGATGGCGACACCGGACTATTTACAACAGGTCATTGTTTCTGGCCGAAGGCACGGAATCGGGCGCGCGAACTCAGCACGGCGGAGCATATTTCAACGGCCTTCGGTGACGAGCCTGGTGTGGGCGTCGCTGGATGTGCTGACGGCTACGGTAGCGGCTGTGATGGCGATGCGGCTGCGGCTGGTGTCGACCAGCTCGACGATGTCGCTGATTCCGACGATTATTAGAACGACACCCAAGGCATCGGTGTTGTACCTGCTGTTTTTCTCGGCTGTGCTGGTGTTTATCTCGCGCTCCTTCGGGCTGTATGGGCCGATTCAGAACCGCAGTGGATTGCATGAGCAGAGGATGACGGTGCAGGCCGCGCTGACGGCGGGTCTGCTGTTGTGCGGGGCACTGTATCTGTGGCACGGGATCGCGGTGTCGCGTGTGGTGGTGCTGCTGCTGGTGGCGATCACGACCTTGCTGCTGTGCACGCGGCGGGCGATCTGGCGGAGGATGGAGTACAAGCGTTACCTGGAGGGGCTGGAGACGCGCAACGTGCTGATTGTGGGCGCGGGACGGGTGGCGCATGCCCTGCGGAATCACCTGGAGTCGCTGCGGCATCTGGGGTTCCGGTTCAAGGGCTTTGTGGCGCTGACGGAGCGGGAGGCGGAATCTGGCGATGCGGACGTGATCGGCGATGTGCGCAATACGCTGACGCTGGCGCGATCGCTGTTTGTGGATGAGATCTTCTTCTCGGTGCCGGCGGAGAAGAAGCTGGTGATCAGCCTGGTGGAAGAGGCGCGGGCGCTGGGGATCGATGTGCGCGTGGTGCCGGATCTGTATGACGGGCTGGCGTGGAATGCGCCGGTGGAGTATATCGGACAGTTTCCGACGATACCGCTGCATCGCAGGGATTTTCCGATTGGGTCATTCCTGATGAAACGGGCGCTGGATACGACGATTTCGGCGGTGGCGTTGACGCTGGCGGCGCCGTTCATGCTGGTGATTGCGGCGGCGGTGAAACTGGAAGGGCTGAGGACGGGGACGGGCGGGCCGGTGTTCTACAAAGCGGCGCGGATCGGTCGCAAGGGGCGGACGTTTACGTGCTACAAGTTTCGCACCATGGTTCCGGAGGCAGACCACATGAAGGCGGATCTGCAGCATATGAATGAGCGCAGGGGCGTGCTGTTCAAGATCGCGAAGGATCCGCGGATTACGGCGGTGGGGCGGGTGTTGCGGAAGTACTCGCTGGATGAGCTGCCGCAGTTTGTGAACGTGGTGCGCGGAGATATGAGCCTGGTGGGGCCGCGGCCGCCGATTGCGAGCGAGGTGGAGCAATACAACCTGGCACATCTGCGTCGGCTGGATGTGCTGCCGGGGATCACGGGGTTGTGGCAGGTGGAGGCGCGGCAGGATCCGTCATTCGACAGCTACATCTCACTGGACACGGCGTATGTGGAGAACTGGAGCTTCTGGCTGGATCTGAAGATCCTGGCGAGGACGATCGGGGTGGTGATTACGGGGACGGGAAGTTAGGGGCGGGCTGTGCGCACCATCCGGGGATCGAGTATGACTAGGGACGCAGCGGTTCGGTGACGTTGACGACCGTACTTTGCTCGATTGCGCCTAGTTGGACGAACACGGTGGCGGTTCCGGCATGCAGCTCGTGCGCGGTGCCGTCTGGGTCTATGCGCAGGACGGGAATTTCGGGCTGATCGATCCTGAGGTGGAAGCCGTCGAGCGAACGGATGAAGATTTCGTAGGTCATCTGCTGATAGGAGAGCCGGGTGACGAGGCGGGAGTGGCCGCTCGCATCTCTCACGTAGTCGAGCCTGATGCGGCGCAGTTGGCGGTCTGAGGGCAGGCTCTGCATATGGAAGAAGCGCTCGTCGAAGCCACCGTCCTCAAAGCTGACGGAGATGGAGACGGTCTCTTCTCCAATCAGGATGGGTGTGAGCTGGATGAGTTTGGAGGAGCCTTCATCGCGGATGATCTTCGCCGGACCCCAGCCGAGATTGGCCCGCGTGGAGTGATCGTCCGGGGGCCAGTTGCTGGGAATGGAGGCGTTGCTGCCGGCGGCCTTCTGCTGAAAGTTGATGGAACGAATCTTTCCGCCGCCGAGGAGGAGAGGGATCTCGATCGGCTGGCCGATCTCGACCGGGTGGTTGGGGGCCTCCACTTTTAGCTGCGAGGTGAAGAAGCTGTAGACGCCGATGTGGCTGGCGAGGCCGTCCGGGTTTGCGGCCCAGGTGGTGTCGAGCGGGGTGGGGAGCCGCGGCGCGCGCAGGCTATCGCAGCGGGAGTTGTCACCGAAGGAGGTGGTATCGCGTACCTGGATGCAGGTTTCGCGTGTGATGTTGCCGAAGGTGGTTTCGAGAAGCGCTTCGCCGGCGCGGAGCGGACGCATGCCTCCATCCTGGTTGAGCTCGATCACGGGATTATCGGGCGGTTGTTTGACGTGGAAGTGAAGAAAGCCGCGGTCTATGGTGACGGGAAGGCTGAAGTCGGTGTAGTAGGCGGCGGGATAGAGGTACTCCCAATGGGCGGGTGCGGTCGACTTCCAGCGCGGATCGCTGAGGCCAAGCCGGAAGAGGTCGTTATCGCGTCCGGGTAAGCCGCCGACCTGGATCATGAGGAGCGCGGGGTCGCGCGCGGGTGGGATGACGTCAACCGTGGAGCGGAGCGAGGAGATGCCGCCGTCGGGAAAGAAAGCGTTCAAGTTGACGCCGACCTTGCCCAGAAGGATCGGGGTAAAGAGGACGTAGGGGGTTCCATCCGCGTGGTGCAGGACGGGGACGAGGCGGTCGGTCTGCGCGAGCGGACCCTGGGAGCCAGGCTCCCTCTGCTCTATGCCGATGCACTTCAGTGGTGGACCCGCGAGGATGAGCCGGAGCTCGTTGGGTTGGGCGGCCTGTAGGGGAGGACCGGGGATGAGCTGCATTCGGCCCTCGGCGACGAAGGCTTTGGTGAGATCCGCGGCGGGTGGCTTGCACTCGGCGTAGCCGGAGGCGGCGATGGGTTGAGCTGCGGCAGGGCCGAAGCAGCCGAGCAGGGACACGGCGAACGCGATGGTTGCGGCGGTTGCGGGCTTCAAGCAGTCAGTTTGTCATAAGGCTGCGAAGTCACGCAAAAAATACGGTAGCGGTAGACTGGTGGAGTGAAGATTGCGCTGGCGCAGATCAATCCTACGGTGGGAGATTTCGCGGGGAACACGGCGAAGATCCTTGAGTATGCGGAGCGTGCGCGGGGGCTGGGGGCGGACCTGGTGATGCTGCCTGAGCTGGCGGTGTGCGGGTACTGGCCGGCCGATCTGCTGGAGAAGAAGACGTTTGTGGAGCGGGCGGGGCAGGCGCTCGATGAAGTGTGTGCGTGGACGGCGGGGGCGGGACGGCCGGCCGTGCTGTGCGGCGGCGTGCTGCCGGTGGAAGGCGGCGGTGAAGGCAAGCAGGTGCGGAACGTTGCGATGCTGATGGAGCGCGGCGAGGTGCGGGCAGTGCAGCAGAAGATGCTGCTGCCGTTCTACGACGTGTTTGACGAGCAGAGATATTTCGAGCCGGGGGCGCGGCAGGAGATGGCGACGATCGGGGTGGAGGGTCGGCTTGCGCCGCTGGCGGTTTCGGTGTGCGAGGATGCGTGGAACGACAAGGGGTTTTGGCCGCGGCGGCGGTATGCGGTGGACCCGATCGAGCGGCTGATGGAGGGCTGGGGGGAGCAGCCGGAGGCGCTGCGGGGACAGCCGCGGGTGATCGTGAATATATCCGCGTCACCCTACTGGAAGGACAAGCGGGCGGTGCGGCGGGAGATGCTGGGCGCGCTGGCGCGAAGGCACGGAGCGTATGTGGCGATGTGTAACCAGGTTGGAGGCAACGACAGCTTGATCTTCGATGGGAGCTCGCTGGCGGTGGGGCCGGATGGCGAGGTGGTGGCACAGGCAACGTCGTTTGCGGAGGACCTGGTGGTGTTTGAGACAGAGGCCAAGGAAGAGGGAAGAGGGACGAGGGAAGAGGGGAAGGCAGGAGCAGAGTCGGAGGTGAAGGCGACGTGGAATGCGTTGGTGCTGGGGACGCGGGACTATGTGCGCAAGTGCGGGTTTCAGAAAGCGCTGGTGGGATTGAGCGGAGGGATCGATTCGGCGTTGGTGGCGGCGATCGCGGTGGAGGCGCTGGGGGCGGAAAACGTGATGGGCGTGGGGATGCCGAGCGAGTACTCGTCTGAGGGCTCGAAGGACGATGCGCGGGAGCTGGCGGTGCGGCTGGGGATCCGGTTTGAGGTGCTGGCGATTCACGAGGCATACGAGGCGGAGCTGAAGACGCTGGGGACGCTGTTTGCGGGGACGCCGTTCGGGCTGGCGGAGGAGAACCTGCAGTCGCGGCTGCGGGGCGTGCTGTTGATGGCGCTGTCGAACAAGTTTGGCGCGCTGGTGCTGACGACGGGCAACAAGAGCGAGATGAGCGTGGGCTACTGCACGCTGTATGGCGACATGGTGGGTGCGCTGGCGGTGATCGGCGACGTGATGAAGACGCGGGTGTATGCGCTGAGCCGGTATGCGAATCGGGAGCGCGAGGTGATCCCGCTGGCGACCTTGACCAAGGCGCCGAGCGCGGAGCTGAGGCCGGGCCAGAAGGATACGGACTCGCTGCCGCCGTATGATGTTCTTGACCCGATTCTGGAGGCGTACGTGGAGCGGTATTGCCCGGCGGAGCAGATTGCGGCGGAGCAAAAGGTAGACGTGGAACTGGTACGGCAGGTGTTGACGCTGGTGGAACGGAGTGAGTACAAGCGGCAGCAGGCGGCGCCGGTGTTGAAGGTGACGCGGAAGTCGTTTGGTCCGGGCCGGCGGTTTCCGATCGCGGTGAAGTTTCAGGTGTGACGTTTCAGGCAAGTCTGAGCAGGGCGCCGTGCGGTGTGGCGGCAGAAGGAAGGGCAGGTTGACGAGCACGTTGCGGGTAGCGGTTGGTTTATTGGTGGTGGGGCTGGCGGGCAGCGGTCTGTCGCAGGAGATCGGGCAGGGTACGCCGGCCCAAGGTACGCCGCCGGGACAGGGTGCGAAGCCGGCGGGCGCGGCTCCTCAAGCTCCGCTGCAGCTGCGGACGTTGGGTTCGGCGACCCAGGCGGATCCGTTTCCGGCGGTGAACCCGGCGAACTTTACGGCGGATTCGCCGAGCGTGGCGATGGTGGACGGGTACCTGCACGTGATGCTGGGCTATGATCCAAACCGGATCTGGCGAGTGGCGGGGATCCAGAAGACGCCGGTGGCGGGGGTGAGCCGGGTGACGGTGCTGATCTCGGAGCGGGTGCAGAATGCGAAGGTGCTGCGGGCAGTGTTCTATACGCTGCCGGATGGTAAGCACCTGATTGCGCTGGATAACTCGGGGCTGAACCCGTTCGGGGCGGATCCTTTTGCGGAGAATCGAGCGCTGCTGAAGACGATGGCGAACGGGCCCTGGCGGGGGTCGGCGGCGAAGGACCTGATGCTGGTAGAGTTTGCCGACCTGCAATGCCCGCACTGCAAGGATGTGCAGCCAACGATGGATCGGCTGGTGGCGGACTTCCCCAAGGCGCGAGTGGTGTACGAGGACTTTCCGATCACCGAGATTCATCCATATGCGGGGATTGCGGCGGCTTATGGGGTGTGCGTGGCGAAGAAGAGCAATGAGGCTTTCTTCACGTATGCGCAGGCGGTGTATGACGGGCAGGCTGCGCTGGTGGCGGAGACCTATGAGGCGACGCTGAAGGGCGCGGTGGCCAAGGCGGGGCTCGATCCGGCGGCGATTGCGGCGTGTGCGGCCACGGATGCGACGAAGGGGGAGGTGAACGCGTCGGTGAAGCTGGCGAACCAGATGGGCGTGGAGCAGACGCCGATGCTTTCAGTGAATGGGCGCATGCTGCCGCTGGCGGGGATCCCGTACGAGACGCTGAAATCGCTAATCGTGTTCCAGGCGGGGCTGGATGGGGTGCAGGGAGTGGGACCGGCGCCGAGCCTGGCGCTGCCGCCAAAGTAGACCGTTGCACGAGACCGGCTGCCGCGCTCGCCGAGGGTAAGGCGGGCGGCGGTATAGTACGGCATGGCCGGAGCGGGGACGGAACGGGTGGCGGCTGGGCGGAAGATGCCCGGCCGTTTGGCGTTTCTGGCTGTGACGCTGCTGGTGCTGGTGCTGGGCGGGATCAGCGGGTGGTTCGGGCAGCCGGATACGGACGACGTGTATGGGTCGGACGCGGTGCAGTATCTGGACTGTGCGCGGGCGATGGGGCGCGGAGATGTCGTTTCGGCGTTGAACCCGCTTTGGAGCCAGGGGTTTCCGGCGGTGCTGGCGGTGGTGCGGCCGCTGTTTCACGAGGGCGCGGACGGCGACTGGGTGGAGAGCCACGTGGTGTGCCTGGGGATCTTTCTGCTGTCGTGGCTGGGGTTTAGCTGGCTGGTGAGCGAGATGCTCTGGGGCGTGGAGGTGGACGGGCGCTGGGTGGCCCTGGCGACGTTCTGCGTGTTCATGACGACGGAGATGTGCATGGACCGGGTGTCGCGGGTGGGGCCGGATGTGCTGTTGGGGGCGTTCTTCTTTGTTGCGTGTGCGCTGCTGTTGCGATTGGTGAGGCGGCCGACAATGGAGACGGCCGTGGCGCTTGGGGCCTTGCTGGGCGCGGGGTTTCTTGCCAAGGCGGTCTTCCTGGCGCTGGGGTGCGTGATGCTGGCGGTGACTGCTGCGGCGCTGCGATGGCGGCTTCGGTATGTGGCGGCGGTGGGGGTGGTGTTCTGGGTGGTGGTGCTGGGGTATGGAGCGGCGCTGTCGCGGGCGGTGGGGCGGCCGACGCTGGGAGAATCAGGGGCGCTGAACTATGCGTGGCATGTGAACCGGTTGGCGAAGTGGGTGCACTGGGAGGGTGGGGCGGAGCCGGCGAATGTGGCCTGGGCTGAGCCCTGGATGGCGCGGTTTGCGCGCTGGGATTTGGCTCCGCCGGAGTTCGGGCGGCCGGTGCACGGGGATGTCCTGGTGGGGAAAGCGCCGACGATCTTTACGTTCCATGCCACGGTGCATGCGGCGTATGTGCCGTACTACGATCCGCCTTTCTTTTATGAGGGTTACAGGAATTTCTTCAACTGGCGGTACCAGCTTTTAGCGATCGCGCGAAATGTGGTACATCTGACGGTGGCGGTGGTGACGCAGTGGTTTCTGGTGGGGGTGGGGATCCTGGGGGTGTTGGGGTGGCGGCGGCGGAAGTCGCTCAACGGAGTGTGGCCGGTGGTGGCTTGTGCGATGGGGGGGATCGCGGTGTATCTGCCGGTGCACGTGGAGGCGCGGTATGTGGCGCCGTTCCTGGCGGTGCTGGCGGTGGCGTTGCTGGCCGGGATCAGGGAGCCGCGGCGGTGGATGGCGGGGTTGCTGGTGGTCGCGTTTACGGCGGGGCTGGTGCGGGCGGAGGCGGCGGGGTGGCGGCGGGCCGCGGGAGGGTGGTCGCATCGGGACCACGTGAAGTGGAGGATGGGGAAGGCGCTGGCAGCAGAGGGATTGCCGGCGGGGAGCCAGATCGGAGTGGTGTGGTGGGCGCCAAACCTCGATTCAGACTGGGCGAACATTGCAAGGGTGGAGATTACGAGCGAGATCGCGACGCCGGGGGATGAGGCGGCGTTCTGGGCGCGTTCGGCGGAGGGGCAGAGGGCGGTCCTGGAGGAGTTTCGGCAGGCAGGGGCGGTGGCGGTGGTGTCGCGGGATGCTCCGCAGGGGAATGCGGGGGGGTGGCGGAGGCTGGGGGATCTGCCGATGTGGATTTATCGGTTTTGAGGGAAGAGGGAAGAGGGAAGAGGGAAGAGGGTTATTGGATCAAGGCAGGGGGTAGGGAGTAGGGGGGTAGGATGGGCGGTTAGTAGGTGGGGCGGGGGAAGGATTGGAGGTGGGTAATGGCCTCGGCGGCGCGGGCGCGGAGTTGGACGAGCTCGGAGGCGGGTTTGCGACGGAGGGTGGTGTAAGGCATCTGCATGCGGAAGTTGCCGCCGAGGAGGGACTCATTGCGCTCGAGGAAGGTCCAGTAGAGGGCAGTGAAGGGGCATGAGCCGGGGCCGGTGGATTTGCGGGGGTCAAACTGGCATTGGCCGCAGAAGTTGGACATGCGATTGATGTAGGCGGCGCCGGAGACGTAGGGCTTGGTGGCGGTGAGGCCGGCGTCGGCGTAGGTGGCCATGCCGAGGACGTTGGGTTCGACAACCCAGTCGTAGGCGTCTACGTAGGCGAACCAGAACCAGTCGGTGAGCTCGCGGGGAGAGAAGCCGCAGAGGGTGGCGAGGTTGGAGAGGACCATGAGGCGGGTGATGTGGTGGGACCAGCCGTCGCGGATGACCTGGGCGACGACGGTGTCGAGGCAGCGGAGGCCGGAGGGGACGCCCCAGTAGGCGGCGGGGAGGGGGAGAGAGGCGCTGAGGGCGGAGGGTGTGGCACCGGCGTAGGGGTCGGCGGACTGGGCGCAAGATGGGTCGGCGGATGGGTTGGAGCTGGAAGGGACTGACCCCACGATAACCTCGGCTGCGCCGCGGTGATCATGGGGCACCCGGGTGGGGAGAAGGCGGTAGCCGTCGGTTTGTTCATGGATGTGGCGCATGAACTCGCGCCATCCAAGTAGCTGACGGATAAAGCCTTCAGCGCTGGGAGCGGGATCAATCCCGCGGTCGAGGAGCGTTCGACGTCGCGGATGAGGTCCATGGCCAGGAGGCGGCCGAGGTTGAGCAGGACGGAGGTTTTGGAGTGGAAGAGCTGCGGCTGGTCGTCGCGCATGGCGTCTTCGAAGGGGCCGAAGATGGGCAGGAGGTGATCGAGGGCGAAGCTCCACATGAGGTCGCAGTCGGCCTGGGTGCAGGGAAGGTCGAAGCCGTCGGAGGTGCCGAAGTGGTTGGGGAAGAAGCGTCCAACGAGGGCGATGACCTCGTGGGTGATGGCGTCGGGCGGGAAGGCGGGCGGGGTGGGGACGGGGACCTGACCCTTGTAGGGGTTGCGGTTGTCGGCATCGAAGGAGAACTGGCCGCCGATGGGCTTGGCGTTGGCCATGAGTATGCCGGTCTGCTGGCGCATGCGGCGGTAAAAGCGGTCCATGACGAAGGATTTGCCCGGTTTGTAAGGGCCGAAGGTGGCGAGGAAGTCCTGAGAGGTGGAGGCCCAGGTGGTGTCGGGTACGAGGTTGAGCTCGAGGCCCTGGCGCTGGGCGGCGGCGAGGTCGAGGCGGAGCTCGCGCTCGGCGGGAGTCATGACTGTGATGGGCGGGAGGTGGTGCTGGCGCTGCAGATCGAGGAGAGCCTGGCCGTGGTCGGCGCGGGAGAAGTGGTAGAGGACGGGGATGCCGCGGGCGGCCTGCTCGAGCGCGAAGTGGCGCATGTTGCTGATGAGGACGACGAGCTTTTTCTTGTGGTAGGGGCGGCGGTTGGGCTTGACGGAGGACTCGATGAGGATGATGCCGGTCTGGGCGTCGGGCTGCTCGGTGAGGGGGCCGGTGCGGTCGGTGAGGCGGTCGTAGGGGACGTAGATCCAGCGACGGCTGGTGAGGTCGGCGGGTGACGGGTGGTGGGGTGCGATGAGGTTCTTGAAGAGGCTGGCCGGCATCAGTCAGCTAGGATGCGGGGCGGGGACGTGGGTGCCAGGGGGCGCTTCGATGGGGTGAGGGGTGTGGCGGAGTTGTTTGGGCGGGATGAAAGGGTTTCTTGGGCAGGGAATGATCTGTGAGTTGAGGGTGGGTGGGTTTGGCGCTGTGGTTAAGGCGTATCGATCTTGTGGGCTGTGACTACAGGTTGCGCTGGATGAGGTGGCGGTGAGTGAAGTAGGGGTGGGAGCGGGAGGTTAGCCGGGTGTAGAGCTCGGCCGAGAAGAACATGCCGAGAATGGGGGCGGTGAAGTAGATCCAGATGGATGTCCAGAGATGAGCGAGGAGGGCGGAGCCGAAGGTGCGGGCGGGGTTGATGCTGAAGCCGGAGATGGGGGCGAAGAGGAAGATGTAGCAGGCGATGAGCACACCCATGAGCCAGGGAGTGCAGGGCGCGAGACGGGGACGGCTGGAGGTGACAAGGACGGTGGCCATGAGGAGCGCGGCCATGAAGGTTTCGGCGGCGAAGGCGGCGGGCGGGCCGGCGGGTCCGAGCCAGGGGCCGGGGATGGTGACGGCGAAGTCGACCTGCGGGGCGGCGATGCGCGGGCCGAGGATGAGGGCGGAGAGCGCGACGCCGGCGGGGGCTCCGGCGAAGTGGGCCAGGATGTAGAAGAGGGTATCGAAGGGGCCGATTTTGCCGAGACGGTAGAAGGTGAGGGAGATGGCGGGATTGAAGTGGGCTCCGGAGCGGCGGCCGAAGGGCGATTTGATGATGGCGATGGCGGTGAGGCCCATGGCGATGCCCATGAGAACGCGGCCGAGGCGGGGCGGAAGCGCGCTGAGGGGCGAGGCGGGAAGGAAGAGCAGCGCGGTGCAGAGGCAGGCGGAGAGCATGAAGGCGGCGAGTTCAGCGGCCTCCATGAGGTAGAGCGGCCAGTGGACGCGGAGTGCGGCGAGCGGGGATGGGAAGCGGGAAGGACGCGGCTGGAGGCGGACGGGCATGTTTTGGGGGATGTCAGGGCGGTGCAGGCTCAGGCGGCGGTAAGGTCGGGTTGCTGGGCGAGGAAGATGGTGAAGACGGTGCCGTGGGCGGCGGGGTTGGCGGCGCTGCGGACGGCTATGCGGCCGCCGTGGCGCTCGACGATCTCCTGCGAGACCCAGAGGCCGAGGCCGGAGCCGGTGATGCCTTTGGTGGTGTGGAAGGGTTCGAAGAGATGCTTGCGGACTTCGGCTGGGATGCCGTGGCCGGTGTCGGCGACGGTGATGGTGATGCCGGGTTGGCCGGTGTGGGGGTCGGTGGAGGGGCGGGTGCGGATGAGGAGACGTCCGCCGGGTTCGGGCGAAGAGGACATGGCGTCGGCGGCGTTGCCGATGAGGTTGGCGAGGACCTGGCGGATCTCGCCCTCGCGGCAGAGCAGGGGAGGAAGCGGACGAAAGCGGGGGTGGACCTCGATGCGGGCCTGGTTGAGGCGGCCCTGGTAGAGGGCGAGGACCTGGGATGCGATCTCGGAGAGGTTGCACTCGGTAGGGTTGGTGGCCTGGCGGTGGAAGCGGAGGGTCTGGACGACGATGTGGGTGACGCGGGCGAGCTCCTGCTGGGCGAGGGTGACGTAGTTGAGCTGGGGGCTGCCGGGCGGGGCGTCCTGGGCGGCGAGGTAGAGGAGGTTGGTGACGGCTTCGAGGGGGTTGTTGATCTCGTGGGCGATGGAGCTGGCGAGGCGTCCGACGACGGCGAGCTTCTCGCTCTGGCGGAGTGCGGCTTCGGCGTGGCGCTGGTCGTCGACGTCGAGGACCATGCCGACCATGCCGCGGAGGCGGTTGTTTTCGTCGAGGTCGGGGGCGTAGGTGACCTGGACGCGGCGATTGCCGTTGAGGGTGGGGTATTCGGTTTCGACGCTGGCGATTTGGCCGGCGAGGGCGCGGTCGCGGGCTTCCTGGGTGCGCTGGGCGTAATCGTCGCCGAGGACCTCGCGGGGGGTGCGGCCGATGAGGGTGTCGCGGGACTTGCCGGTCCAGCGCTCGTAGGTGGCGTTGGCGCGGACGAAGCGGCCATCGATGTCGATGTAGGCGATGAGGGTGGGGAGGAGGTCGGTGAGGAGGCGGAGCTCGCGCTCGTTTTTGGCGAGGGCGGCGGCGCCCTGCTCGCGGACACGCTCGATTTCGGCGCGCTGGCGTGCAGAACGGTTGAGGAAGTAGGCGACGAAGAAGAGTGCCGCGACGCCGGTGCCGACGACGGTGACGGCGAAGAGCGCGAGACCGAAGCGGAGGCTGGCCATCTCCAGCGGGCCCTGGAGGTAGGCCCAGCCGAGGGCGATGGGCAGGATGACCATGGCGGCGAGGGTGCGGCGGAGGAGCCAGCCGCCGGTCTCCGGGGCGCACAAGATTCGAATCATGCGGGCGTTGGGGTCGGAGACCAGGGCGCCGACGGCGAGGATGAGGAAACCGATGCCGGTGTGGAAGGCCATGGAGGTGTAGCTTCCGGAGCCGTAGAAGACGGATACGCCGTAGAGATAGCCGACGATGGTGGTGAAGGCGTCGATGGCGAGGAAGAAAGCGAGTATGTGGCCGAAGATGCGCTGCAAGCGAGAGCCGCAGACGAGCAGAAGCAGGGCGCCGGCAAGGACGAAGTTGATGGCGGTGATGGGGGCCATGCGGCCGGGAAAAGGATGCTGGTAGGGATCGTGGAGGAGGAACTCGTCGATACCGAAGGAGGTGTGGAAGAGGTATTCAAAAAGGGTGAGGAGGCCGATGAGGGCGATAAGGACGGCGACGATGCGGGCGGCGCGCCGGGCGGCGCGGGAGGCGGAGAGGGAAAGGGCGAGCGCGACGCCGGCGGCGAAGAAGAGGAGGGCGGTGTTGGGCTTCATCGTGGTGCGGCCGGGCAGGATGGTGAGCAGGGACTCGGCGCCGCTGAGCCAGCCGAAGAGGACGATGGCGCCGAGCAGCAGGAGCAGCGCGACGCAGACGGAGCGCACGATGTTGAGGACGCGGTCGCAGCGGGGGACGTTACCGGGAGCGACACGGGGAGCGATGGCTACGCTCGCGGCTGGAGGGAAGGTCATCGTGACTTCAGTGTAGACGGAGGGCGGGGCGGCTGTGCTGAGGTGCGGGGAGAGGTTGCGCGGGGCGGCGGTGGGTGTTTTCTGATGCTTTTCTGTTTGCTTGGGACTTGCGGAAGAGGAGTTGGAGTGAGGCGATGAGTTTTGGGTTTGGGTTTGTGGGTTTTGGGTTTGCGGGTTGCGGGTTCGCGGCCTTGCGATCGGGCGGGCTGGTTAGAGGGTTTCGTCGAGGCTCAGGGCGTTGAGTTTGGTTTGGAAGTCCTGGTCGGCGGCGGTGCGGCGGGTGTGGAGGCCGGCCAGCTGCTGGTTGATGGCGGCGAGACGGTCTTCCTGGGCGTTGAGCTCGCCGGTGTAGCGGGTGAGGAGGGCTTTTTCTTCGGGGCTGCCCTTGAGGGCTTTCATGTTTTCGCGGAGGCGGTTCTGGTCGGCGGTGATGGTGGCGATCTCGGCCTCGAGGGCGTGGATCTGGCCGTCGAGGGCGACGACGGCGTGGTGGGCGTCGAAGACGGGCTGAAGGGCGGCGAGGGTGGCGGGGCTGGCGTGGGCATTGTGCAGGAGAAGCAGGAGCTGGTCTTCGGTGCGGTCGACTAGGCGGATGTACTCGTAGTTGGTGTGGCGCTCGGAGACGTGGAGGTGGGCAGTTTCGGCAGGGGCTGCGGTGATGCGGAAGCGGTAGGTGGTGGGGGTGGTTTCCGTGGGTTTGGGGGCTGGTTTACCGTCGCTCTCGGCAGTATCCAGCGTCCAGCCGTTGCGGACGGGGTGCTCGAGGATGATGGTGCGCGGGTCGGGCGCGGCGTTGCGGATGTCGTAGGTGAGCTCGGCGATGTCTGTGGAGGTTTCGGTGAGGACGCCTTTATTGATGGTCAGCCGCTGGACTTTTCTGGTGTTGTTATGGGCGGATGTGGTGATGCGGACGGCCTGGTCGGCGGCGTAGGAGAGGAGGCGGCGCTCGCCGGGGTGGATGGGGTCGAGCAGGCCTTCGCCGCCGAAGTTGCCGTTTTCGACGATGGAGAAGGAGCCGCGGTCGAGGGTGAGGGTGGAGGAGTTGGTGATCCAGAGGGCGCGGAGGGCGGTGGGTTGTTGCTGCGACCATAGCGTCACGCGCTCGACGGGGAGTCTGGTCTGGAGGATAGGGACGAGGGCGGATTCGTTCTTGCGGATGGAGATGGGGTCGGTGAGGGTGTATTCGAAGAAGTCGTCGAAGGAGGCGGTGGTGGTCTGGGGGGCGAGGGAGGCATTGGCGAGGGCGTCGTAGTTGGCGAGGGCGCCGCCGCCGATGTTGCCGCCTGCGCCTGGACCTGTGCCGCCGAGAACGCCATTGGCTGAGCCGCGAGCCAATCCAGCTATACCAGCCCCCCGTCCGTTCATGAGACCCCCTTGAGACCGCGAGGCCATCATGGGAGCGGCGTTCACTTCGATTGCTTCAGACGAGGAGCCTACGTTGAGCGTGGGGTCCAGGTTGGCGGTCAGTTGTGGACCGACAAAGACGTTGCGCTGCAGAAAGGTCTGAAAGCCGGGCATGGAGACCTGGACGTTGTACTGGCCGGGTTGCGGGACTGCAAGAGAAAAGCTGCCATCCGAGCTGGTGGTGGCGGTGAGTTGCGCGCCGGACTCGTTGGTGACTACTACCTGGGCATTTGGGATCACAGCGCCTGACGGGTCTCGGACAATGCCGTGAATTCCATTGCTCGCGGACTGCAAGGATTCGCCGGACTCGTGGGTCTGGGGGGAGAGCTGGGCTTCGGCGGGGAGGGAGATCTCGGGGCGGCGGGCGTAGTAGGGGGTGGAGAGGGGCTGGATGAAGGACTGGGGGGCGCCGGCGATGAGGTCGAGGTGGACGTTGATCCAGTCGGAGCCGGTGGTGTTGTCGACGACGGACCAGCCCTGAAGGGTGGCGGTCTGGCTGGCTGCGCGGGCATCCGTGAAGAGGATGCGGTAGGTGGATTTCCAAACGGGGACTTCGGAGATGTAGGAGACGCGGAGGTCGCGTGGGGCTTTTCCCGCAGGGCCTTCGGGACCGCGGTCAAGCAGGGTGAGGTGGCGGAGGCCCTGGCTGCGGTTGGCGGCGAGGAGCTCGAGGTAGCGGGTGACGTCGGTGTGGAGGGCGGTATCGAGGAGGGTGACGGTGACGGCGGAGGTGAGCTCGAGGGTTTTGACGGCGCCGGTGTCGGAGACGACTGTGATGAAGCGGCGCTCCTGTTCGGTGGGGGTTTGTTCGTTCTCAGAACGCGGCTTGGCGGCGCGGAGGTCGATGGCGAGGAGTCGGCCGGCGATCGAGACGCCGGGGCCGGTGACCTGGACGCGGGCGCCGCGGATGGCGTTGAAGAAGTCGACGTCGGAGGGGTCGCCGGAGAGGGCGAGGGGGAGGGTTTTGAGCTGCTGGTCGAGGGGCGTGGTGGAGTTATAGCCAGCGCCGGAGATGCGGCCGCCGTTGAGATCGATGGCGGTGAGGGATTGGAGGACGTCATTGAGCTGGGCGGAGGTGAGGTCGATGGTGACGGCCTGGTCGCCGGTGACGCGGCCGGCGTGCTCGAAGAAGCCGACGCCGTTTTTGTAGAGCGCGATGCGGGTGATGGGGAGCTGGTTGGGAGAGGATGGCGAAGGGGACTGGGGTGTGGGGCGATGGGCGGATTGGGCGGCGGCAGATGCGGTGAGGGCGGCGACGAACAGCGCGTGGCGCAAAGTGGGCTCTCCGGGTTGCGGCGTAGGTGCGGCTACTGAGGGCTTAGACCATGGTGGTGGGAGATTTGTTCCCGCGGCGATGAAAGAGAAGTGTAGAGGGAGCTGGAGGCGGGGGCGATAGTATGACCAAGAGCATGACCAAGAGCGTGACCAAGACGGGACAAGAACGGGAACCCATGCCTCATGTCTGAGACGAACGCCGCGGCGCTGCCGCGATCTGCGACGCTGACCCGCATTCCGAGCCTGGATGGGCTGCGGGCGGTTTCAATCTTCCTGGTGGTGTGTCTCCACAGCCTGCAGACGTACAGCGCGAGCCACCACGTCAGTGGAATCTGGTATGGGATCTTCAATGGCGGCTCGGGCGTCTTCATCTTCTTCGAGATCAGCGGGTTTCTGATTACGACCTTGCTGCTGGCGGAGCATCAGAAGCGCGGCTCGATCAGCCTGCGCGGCTTCTATCTGCGGCGGGCGTTTCGCATTTTGCCGCCGCTTTACCTGTATATCGCTGTGGCTGCGCTGCTGGGCGTCGCGGGGCGGCTGGCGCTCTCGTGGGGCAGCGTGTTCAGCGCGCTGTTCTTTTTTCACAACGTATATGCGCCGGGGCAGATGTGGTCGATCGAGCACCTGTGGTCGATCAGCGTGGAGGAGCAGTTCTACCTGGTGTGGCCGTTTGTGCTGGTGTACTGCATGCGGCGGCGGGGCCGGAGCGGCAGGCTGGCGGCGGCGGTGATGCCGGCTGCGGTGATCGTGATGTCGCCGGTGTTGCGGGTGGTGCTGGCGATGTCGCACCAGACGGAGCTGCACAGGCTGGGTATCTCGTTTTTGAAGTTCGATTTCATCATGTATGGCTGCCTGATCGCGCTGCTGCAGGGGATGAGCGGGTTCGAGCGGGTGTATGGGCGGTTGACGCGCTGGTGGTGGCTGATGCCGGCGGTGATCGTGGGGTGCAATCTGTTGTCGGCACGGTATGAAAACTCGTTCGACCTGACGATCGGTTACACGATCAGCGGGGCGGCGATCGCGATCTTTCTGCTGTGGTGTACGCGGAATGCGGCCAGCGTGATTGGGCGGATGCTGAATGCGCGGCCGGTGGCGTGGGTGGGCGTGCTCTCGTACAGCATTTACCTGTGGCAGACGCTTTGGCTGCACGACGGCAATCAACGGGTGTTCGCGCCGCTGGGGTGGCTGACGCGGTTCCCGCTGAACTGGCTGGGGTTCATGGCGGCGGCGATGTTTTCGTACTACCTGGTGGAGCAGCCGTCGTTGAGGCTTCGGGGGGAGATGGTTCGGCGGCTGAAGGTGTACCGGGGGCGGCGGGGGTGATGGGGGAGCGGAGATGCGGGTCCTTCGACTGCGCGCTGACAGGGTTGGGGGGTGGGCGCTTTGCTCAGGAGGACAATGTTGGGGAGGGGGCGGCGGTGGGCTCAGGTGACAGGGGGTGGGGGGGTGGCTTAGGGTGACAGAGAAAAGTGGCATAAGGTAGAGTTATTGAGGTATTAGTGTGATTGATAGGGAGATCGGGTTATGCGGTTTGGGTTAACGGCGGAGCAGGAGGCGTTGCGGAGCGAGGTGCGGGCGTTTGCGGCGAACGAGGTGTTGCCGGGGCGAGAAGAGCGGGATGAGACGAGTGAGTTTCCGCGCGAAATTGTGAAGAAGATGGGCCAGATGGGGCTGATGGGGGTGATCTTCCCGGAGGAGCTGGGCGGCGCGGGGATGGGGTATGTGGAATATGTGACGGTGGTGGAAGAGCTGAGCCGGGTGGATGGGAGCGTGGGGATCATCGTGGCGAGCCACAACTCGCTGTGTACGAACCACATCATGCTGGCGGGCAACGATGAGCAGAGGAGGCGCTGGATTCCGAAGCTGGCCAGCGGGGAGTGGCTGGGGGCGTGGGGGTTGACGGAGCCGGGGTCGGGGTCGGACGCGGGCGGGATGCGGACCAAGGCGGTGCGGGACGGGGACAAGTGGGTGCTGAACGGGTCGAAGACGTTTATCACCAACGGGACGTATGCGGACTGCGCGCTGGTGATGGCGGTGACGGACAAGGAGAAGGGGACGCGGGGCGGGATCTCGGGATTCCTGGTAGAGAGGGGGACGAAGGGGTTTCGGCCGGGCAAGAAGGAGAACAAACTGGGGCTGCGGGCGAGCGATACGGCGGAGCTGATCTTTGAGGATTGCGTGCTGCCGGCGGAGAACCTGGTGGGGGTAGAGGGCGGCGGGTTCAAGGATGCGATGCGGGTGCTGGATGGGGGGCGGATCTCGATTGCGGCGCTGAGCCTGGGGATTGCGCGGGGGGCGCTCGATGCGGCGATGAAGTACGCGACGCAGCGACGGCAGTTTGGCAAGGCCATTTCGGATTTTCAGGCGATCCAGTTCAAGCTGGCGACCATGGCGACGGAGCTGGATGCGGCGTGGCTGCTGACGATGCGGGCGGCGCAGATGAAGGATGCGGGGCAGAATGTGACGCTCGAAAGCAGCATGGCGAAGCTGTATGCGAGCGAGGTGGCGTGCCGGATCTGCGATGAGGGCGTGCAGATTCACGGAGGGTACGGGTTCATCAAGGATTATCCGGCGGAGAAGTTTTACCGGGATGTGAAGTTGTGCACGATCGGGGAGGGGACGAGCGAGATCCAGCGGATGGTGATTGCGCGAGAGTTGTTGAAGAGGATCGGGGATTAGGGTTTGGAGGGAAGAGGGAAGGTTCGGGGGGTGGTGGCTCGGGCGATGAGGGTGGCGGTGTAGGCGGCGCCGAAGCCGTTGTCGATGTTGACGACAGAGACGTTGGGGCTGCAGGAGTTGAGCATGCCGAGGAGGGCTGCGGCTCCGGCGAAAGATGCGCCGTAGCCGACGGAAGTGGGGACGGCGATGACGGGGACGGCGACGAGGCCGCCGACGACGGAGGGGAGCGCGCCTTCCATGCCGGCGCAGACGATGACGGCGTTGGCCTGGGCGAGGGATTCGCGGACGGCGAGCAGGCGGTGGAGGCCGGCGACGCCTACGTCGTAGAGGCGGGTGACGGCGACGCCGAAGATTTCAGCGGTGACGGCTGCTTCCTCGGCGATGGGGATGTCGCTGGTGCCGGCGCAGAGGACGGCGATGGAGCCGCGGGGTTCGACGGGGACGGTGCGCAGGGTGAGGGTGCGGGCGGCGGCGTTGTGGACGGCGGTGGGGTGGTGAGCGAGGACGGTGGCGGCGGTGGCGGGGTCGACGCGGGTGGCGAGGACGGGGACGCCGTCGGCGGCGAGGGAGGTGAAGATGGCGAGGGTCTGGGCGGGGGATTTGCCGGCGGCGTAGATAACCTCAGGGAGGCCGGTGCGGAGGCTGCGGTGGTGGTCGACGCGGGTGTGGCCGAGGTCCTCGAACGGGAGGGTGGCGAGGCGGTTGGCCGCGGCGGCGGGGGTGAGGGTGCCGCGTTCGACTTCGGCGAGGAGCTGGAGGAGGGCGGTGGGGGTCATGGGTAGTTTGGGTGATGCGGGCGAAGGACAGAAGCAGGTTCCTCGGGTTCGCCTCGGAATGACAACGAAAAAAAGGCGACTATGTGAGGTGGGCGGCTATGGCGGCTTGCTGGACTTGTTTTACCGGGACGTTGTGGCGGGCGGCGGCGGCGCGGCAGTCTTCGAACTCGGGGGCGGCGTTGAGGGGTTGGCCGGCGCGGGAGCCGATCTTGATGCGGATGTCGCCGTAGGGGGTCTGGACGGTGGTGTGGGTTCGGTCGAGGCAGGAGCGGCGGTCGTGGCGGATGCGGATGCCGAGGGTGGAGGTTTCGGCGAGGATGAGGCCCTGGAGCGACTCGCTGTCGGAGGGGTTGCAGAGGATGGTGAGCAGGGTGCCGGGACGGCCTTTCTTCATGATGACGGGGGTGAGCATGACGTCGAGGGCGCCGCTGGCGAGAGCGCGTTCGGCGACGTGGGCGAGGAGCTGCGGGGAGAGGTCGTCGAGGGCGGTTTCGAGGACGGTGACGGTGTCGGGCTCGAGTGGGGTTTGGAGCTGGGACGAAGCTTCAGTGGCTTGGCCGATGCTGAGGCGGAGGACGTTGGGGAAGTCCGCGGGGTTGCGGGTGCCGGCGCCGTAGCCGATGTGTTCGACGGACATGGCGGGCTGGGGACCGAAGGTGGGCGAGAGGGCGCGGAGGATGGCGGCGCCGGTGGGGGTGACGAGCTCCTTCTGGATGTGGGCGGAGTAGGTTGGAAAGCCGCGGAGGAGGTCGGCGGTGGCGGGGGCGGGGACGGGGAAGGTGCCGTGGTCGCAGACGACCATGCCGCCGCCGACGTTGACGGGGGAGGAGTGCCAGGCACCGATTTGGAGATGATGGATGCCGGCGGAGGCGGCGACGATGTCGACGATGGCGTCGACGGCACCGACCTCGTGGAAGTGAATGTCGTCGACGGGGACGTTGTGGATGCGGGCTTCGGAGTGGCCGAGGAGCTCGAAGGTGCGGATGGCGAGAGTCTTTACGGGCTCGGCGAGGGAGGTGTCGTGGATGAGCTGGCGGATGACGGTGAGGGAGCGGCCGTGGGTGTGCTCGTGGGTGTCTTCGTGGGGGTGCTCGTGGGGATGTTCATGCGTGGGCTCGTGGGGATGTTCGTGGGGGTGGCCGGTCTTGTGGAGGTGCTGGGTCCGGGGTTGGTGGGTGTGAGGGGTGTGGGTGTGCTGGTGCTGGATGTCTTCGGCGAGGTGGTCGCCCTCGAGGACGTGGATCTTGGTGGAGGAGATGCCGCTGCGGTCGACTTTCTCGATGCGGAGGCGCGCGTTGAGCTGGAGGGCGGCGGTGGCGTCCTGAAGAATGTCCAGTGGGACGCCGGCGTCGAGGAGGGCTCCGAGGAACATGTCGCCGGAGATGCCGGCGAAGCAGTCGAGATAGGCGATGCGCATTGGGGGTCCTTCGATTAGGGCGGATTGGTGTTGAGGGAGATGCTGCGAGCTGGTACCTAGGCCTTCGGCCCAGGTTGGTATGTTACGGGCCTTTGGCACTGACAACCTAGGGCTGATGTGCCTAGAGCTTCTTTCCTGAGTAGTGATTCGAAGATGCGGGTCCTTCGACTGTGGCTGCGCCTTCGCTCAGGATGACAGACGGTGGTGGTTCGAGATGCAGGTCCTTCGACTGCGGCTTCGCCTTCGCTCAGGATGACAGATTGCCGGACGGAGACTTAGCCGGGTGCGGCGGTGATGGCGTTGAGGGGGAGGATGTTGTTCATGGAGCCGGAGCGGTAGCCCTGGGTGTCGAGGGTGATGTAGAGGAAGCCGAGGGGGCGGAGGGCGGCGGTGATGCGGTCGAGGATGTCGAGCGAGAGGGCGCGCGGGAGGTCGGGGCGGGCGATCTCGATGCGGGCGAGGTCGCCGTGGTGGCGGACGCGGACGGCGGGGAAGCCGAGAGCGTGGAGGGCGTCTTCGGCGCGCTCAACCTGGGAGAGGTTTTGGGCGGTGACGGCGCGGCCGTACTCGATGCGGGAGGAGAGGCAGGCGCTCGCGGGCTTGTCGGCGAGGGCGAGGCCGGCGCGGCGGGCGAGGGCGCGGATCTCGGGCTTGGTGAGCTGCGCCTCGACGAGGGGGGCGAGCGCACCGTGCAGGGCGGCGGCGCGCTGGCCGGGGCGGAACTCGGCCTCGCCGGGGGCCTGGTCGTCGAGGTTCATGCCGTAGGCGAGGTGGGCGAAGCCGAGCGACTGTCGCGCGGATTCCATGCGGGTGAAGAGCTCGTCCTTGCAGTGGAAGCAACGGTCACGGTCGTTGCGGGCGTAGTTGGGGTCGTCGAGCTCGCGGGTGTGGAGGATGTGGGTGGGGATGGCGTGGGTCTGGGTGAAGGCGAGGGCGGCGGCAAGCTCGCGGCGGGGCAGGGAGGCGGAGTTGGCGATGACGGCGAGCATGCGCGGGCCGAGGACGGAGTGGGCGGCGAAGGCGAGGAAGGCGGAGTCGGTGCCGCCGGAGTAGGCGATGAGAAGGGAATCCAAGGCGGCGAGATTGGCGAGGAGGCGCTCAGATTTTTGCTGCAAGACGGGATCGTCGTCGAGGGTTTGCGGCGCGGTGAGGGAAAGAAGCATTCAGGGGTATGGATGCGGTTTTGCGGGTGGAGGTCGCATTGGGGGCTGAGCGAGTGGCGGGGGTGTTGGGAGCGGGCGAGAGGATTGAGCTGAGGGTTCTGGGTTTTATGGGTTTTCGGTGGAGCGGTGACGCGGTAGGGCGGAGGTGCATCCTAACGCCAGTTATGCAAAGTCAGGGACAGATACCGCTTCGGCGATTTGGCAAGACGGATGTGCGGATTTCCGCAATGGGTCTGGGTGGGCACCACCTGGGCGCGGCCAAGGATGAGAAGACCGCGGTCGAGATCGTGCACCGGCTGTCGAGGGCGGGGTAACGTTCTTCGACTGCTGCTGGGAGTACAACCGGGGCAAGAGCGAGGACTGGCTGGGCAAGGGGCTGAAGGGACGGCGCGACAAGGTCTTCCTGATGACCAAGGTGTGCACGCACGGCCGGGATGCGGCGCTGGGGACGCAGATGCTGGAGCAGAGCCTGCGGCGGCTGCAGACCGATCACCTGGACCTGTGGCAGATCCATGGGGTGACGTTTCAGAACGACCCGGAGCTGTTCATACGGCCGGGCGGGGCGGCGGAGGCGCTGACCAGGGCGAAGAAGGAAGGCAAGGTTAAGTACGTGGGGTTTACGGGGCACAAGGATCCGGATCTGCACCTGGCGATGCTGAATACGGGATTTCCATTCGACGCGGTGCAGATGCCGCTGAATCCGTTCGATTCGCAGTTCTTCAGCTTCGAACAGAAGGTGTTGCCGGTGCTGAACCAGCGCGGGATTGCGCCGCTGGGGATGAAGCCGATCGGCGGGCATGGAGAGCCGGTGGAGAAGGGGATCTTTACGGCGGAAGAGCTGCTGCGCTATGCGATGTCGCTGCCGGTGGCGACGACGATCACGGGTGTTTCGGAGATGAACATCCTGGAGCAGAACCTGAAGGTGGCGCAGGGGTTTACGCCGCTGAGCGATGCGGAGATGCAGGCGCTGCGGGCGCGGGCGAAGCAGTATGCGGCGGATGGACACTTCGAGTTGTATAAGACGTCGATCAAGTTCGACAATCCTGAGGCCAGGCTGGCGCATGAGTTCCCGCTGGACATGCAGTCGGTGGAGGTGCGGCAGATGGTGCTGGCGACGATGAACAGCGGCGAACCCTACCCGGATGTGAAGGATCCGTCCAAGCAGCCGTTTTCGGGTAAGGAGCTGGTGAAGGAAGCGCAGCCGTGAAGAGATCAGAGCATGAAAGCGGTTTGTTTGTAGTTCCCCAGAAGCAGCGGGAGAGAAGGCCAGGAGAAGAGTTGATGCGGGAGGATGTGCGGGGCAGCGATGTGCAGGAGAAGAGGGGCGAGGTTTCGCGGCGGCGGTTCCTGCAGGGTGCGGCGGTGACGGGGGCGGCGGCGATTTCGCCGTATGCGGCGGCCGACGGCGAGGCGCAGGCGGTCTCGGCGGGGAGCGCCCGGACGGAGGCGTCGCTGCCGAATCCCATTGTGGGGAATTTCCCGGGCGAGTATGGCGGGGCGGCGCTGCCAGGCTTTGAAGCTCCAAAGCGCGCGATGGGGAGCACGGGGCTGCAGGTGTCGATCCTGGGCGTGGGGGGATACCACCTGGGTACGGCGAAGACGCAGCAGGAAGTGACCGAGATGATCGCCAAGGCGATGGATCATGGGATCAACTTCTTCGATAACGCGTGGGAGTATCACAAGGGTGTGAGCGAGGAGCGGCTGGGGATTGCGCTGAAGGGCAAGCGCGACAAGGCGATCCTGATGACGAAGGTGTGCACGCATGGGCGCAAGAAAGATGTGGCGATGCGGATGCTTGAGGAGTCGCTGACGCGGCTGCAGACGGACCACCTGGATGTGTGGCAGGTGCACGAGGTGGTGTACTACAACGATCCGGAGAAGTGCTATGAGCCGGATGGGGTGCTGGAGGCGCTGACGGCGGCGAAGCAGCAGGGCAAGGTGCGGTTCGTAGGATTTACGGGGCACAAGAATCCGGTGATCCACCTGGATATGCTCAACCGCGGTTACAAATTCGACACGGTGCAGATGCCTATCAACCCGTTCGACCCGAGCTTCCGGTCGTTCGAGAAGAATGTACTGCCGGTGGCGGTGCAGAAGGGGATGGCGGTGTTCTCGATGAAGAGCATGGGTGGGTCGGGCGAGGCGATCGTGCACGGGGCGCTGACGCCGACGGAGGCGCTGTCGTATGCGATGAGCGTGCCGGGGGTTTCGGTGACGATCTCGGGGATGGATTCGATGGCGGTGCTGGATCAGAACCTGGCGATCCTGAAGGATTTCAAGCCGCTGGGCGAGAAGCAGATGAGCGAGCTGCGGGAGCATGGGAAGCAGTTCAACGATGGGCGATATGAGCTGTTCAAGAGCACGGTGAAGTATGACGGGGATCTGGGGCGGGAGCAGCACAATTATCCGAGCTCGATGGAGCTGCCGGCCTGAGGTGGGCGGGGTGGCGAGGCACGGAACGGGACCGTGCAACTTCGTTTGGGCATGATGTCGCACCGTGAGGCACGACTTTCCAAACGCGACCGACATCGCAATGGACAGCAGAGCTAAACTCCCCGCTTGAAGATCAGCCACTGCACCTCGAGCGGGTCTTGCACGCGGAGCATGTTGTCTTCGTACTAACCTTCCGCTGAAAGCTCTTTGCGCTCGCGAAGGTTGTGATACAGTCGCTCCTTAACTACTGCGTCACGGAGCCCTCGATGTCAAAACTGCTGTCTGCCCTGGTCCTGCTGCTCGCCTCCACTCAGATCGCGTCCGCAACCCCCACCAACTTCTATCTCTCCGGCATCCTCGACGATTACTTCGCGACGGCCAGCGGCATCATCACCATCGATCCCACAACCGGCGTCGTCCAGCCCGGCGACATCTTCCTCTCCGTAGAAGCCCTGCCCGTCTACAACCTGCCCGCGGAGATCCTCGACCTAAGTCTGCAAAGCGTGTCGTCTACGACCGGTGGAGGAAGTCAAGGATTCGGCTACATCGACGGCATCACAACCCTCTCCTACGGCAACGCTGCTGGCACTCATGTTCAGATTTATATCAGCGCCGACAGCGGTTCCCTGATTGGCTATCAGGGCGGTCTTTGTACCCAGGCGAATCATGCGAACTGCATCTCCGACTCCAGCGGAGACCCGGAAGTCTCATTTGCCTACGGCACGCAAGCCCCTGGCGGCAATTACTTCTTTGATTCCGGCTCCCTCACCTCCACTCCCGAGCCTTCCAGCCTCGCCCTGCTCGGCACCGGCGTCCTGTCCGCCTGTGCAGTAGCCTGCCGTCGCTTGAGTGAAAGGGGCTGAACCGGGCAGTCGGGCCGGGTCGGCACTCGCGGCGGTGGAGTCGCGCCACAAAGGGAACGACCGCGTGTGTTCCCGAGAGCCCGGAACGGAGACGAGGAACTGCGAGGTGCGCGGGGTTGGTTCAAGTCGGCGCTTGAAGACGGGGCGTCCGGAACTATACGTGGCATTGCAATTGGCATACGTTCGCCAGTAGACTGGTGATGGCCGGGGTTGACATCCATACCGTGGGTGAGCTTCTCGGGCATAAGTCGCTTTCGATGACGATGCGTGATCCACATCTTGCACCAGCGCATAAAGCCGTCGCACTCGATAGGTTAGTGTCAGTAGCTTAAAATGCAACTGACAGCTCAAACCGACACGAGCGATTTACGCAATCAGCAGACCCCTGAAAGTCGCTGATTCTATACGGAGAGGTGGCAGAGCCCGGTTTAATGCACCTGACTCGAAATCAGACGTACCTTCGCGGGTACCGGGGGTTCGAATCCCTCCCTCTCCGCCATATCTGCTGTGCAATTTCATCAATGATGTGTGGGTGTAAGCTTGTGCGCGTGCCGGCACGGAGATGTGATTGAGCATGTTGGGTAAGGTACGCGACGGCACCGGCTGGATGTTGACGTGGATGGTTTTGACGGCGCTGCTGCTGCGGCTGGCGGTGGTTCCATTCCATAACTTCCAGGACCTGATGGACGTTGCGAGCTTCAACGCCTGGGAGCAGGGGAATGTGGCGCGGGCGCTGGTGGCGGGGCATGGGTTCGGCAGCCCGTTTCAGTCGGTGCAGCCTTCGGCGATTATGCCGCCGGTGTACCCGCTGATCGTAGCGGCGATCTTCCGGGTGTTCGGAGTACATACGGCGCAGTCGATCTGGGCGATCAGGGCGTTCGATTGCCTGGTGAACGCGCTGGCGTGTATTCCGGTGTTCCTGCTGGCGCGGCGCAGCTTTGGCGAGCGGGTCGCGCTGTGGTCGGGGTGGGCGTGGGCGCTGTTTCCGTACGGGATCTACTTTTCGGCGGCGTGGTCGTGGTCGACGCATCTGCTGCTGCTGGCTTTGTATGTGCTGCTGTCTATGGCGCAGGAGCTGGAGGAGTCGCCACGGCTGAGCCTGTGGGCGGGGTTCGGGCTGGTGGCGGGGCTGGCGGCGCTGACGGAGCCGTCGGTGCTGGTGGAGGCGGGGTTTCTGCTGGCGTTTGCGGCGTGGCGGCTGGCGAGCCGGGGGCGCGGCTGGATGCGGCCGGCGCTGGTTGCGGGAGTGGTGCTGGGGACGGTGATGGCGCCGTGGCTGATCCGCAACGAGAGGGTGTTTCACCGCTTTATCCCGATGCGCGACAGCATGGGGCTGGAGCTGTGGATGGGGAACAACGGCTACTCGGAGCGGTGGACGAGCGACCAGCTTCATCCGCTGCACGATGAGGCGGAGCTGGCCAAATACAACGCCGGCGAGCTGGCGTATATGGATGCCAAGAGCCATGAGGCGAAGACCTATATTGCGCAGCATCCGGCGTGGTACGCCTGGATGTGTGCGCGGCGCGCGGTGTACCTGTGGACGGGCTACTGGAGCTTCGACAAGGCGTACCTGAGCATGGAGCCGATGGATGTTGAGAATGTGCCGTTCGCCACCTGCCTGACGGTAGTGGGGCTGCTGGGGCTGCGGCAGGCGTGGCGCCGGCGGCGGGTGGAGGCGATGCGGTTTGGGGGCGTGCTGTTCCTATTCCCGGTGATCTACTACTTCACGCACCCGGAGCCGTATCATATGCGGCCGCTCGACCCGCTGCTGGTGATGCTGGGCTGCTACGGGGTGTACTGCTGGCGCGAGGCGAAGGCCGAGGCCGGGGCGGCGGTGCCGGCGGGGTTGGAGGACGACGAAGATACGATGGCGCTGCGGACCTGAGGCTGGCGCACGGTGAAGGCACGATCCGGATCGATTGGATATGATTGAGTCTCCGGATGATCAACCAAGGCAAGACCTTTTCACGTCCCCAGGCAGCGCCGTCGGTGTTGGCGACCTGGCTGCTGTTCGCGGCGATCTTCGCGGCGGTGCAGTTTGCGTCGCTGTTTACGCCGCCGCTGATGGACGATGTGGACGCGGGCCACGCGCAGAATGCGCAGCACATCATCGACAGCGGCGACTGGATCACGACGAAGACGAACGGGATACGGTACATCGAGAAGCCGCCGCTGCCGTTCTGGCTGGTGAGCATCTCGTACCGGGTGGCGGGGGAGAACGCGTTTGCGACGCACCTGCCAAACGCGCTCGCGATGCTGGGGCTGACGTTCCTGGCGTGGCGCTGGGGACGGCGGGCGTGGGGCGCGCGGGCGGGGCTTTATGCCGGGCTGGGCGTGCTGACGTCGATCGGGCCATTTCTGTTTACGCGGTTCATTATTCCGGAGTCGATTCTCAGTCTGCTGCTGCTGATTGCGCTGTACAGCCTAATTACGGCGCTGGAGTTTGGCCGGCCGCTGCGGATTTACTGGATGTGGGCGGCGCTGGGGCTGGCGCTGCTGACGAAGGGGCTGATTGCGCCGGTGTTCTTTGCGGGCGGGGCGATCCCTTACCTGGCGCTGTCGGGGCAGTGGCGGCGGTGGCGGGCGCTGCGGCCGATCACGGGGCTGCTGGTGTTTCTGGCGATCGCGGCGCCGTGGCACATCCTGGTGGGGCTGGCGAACCCGGACCAGGGGCATCCGGTGGGCAATCATCCGACGGTCGGCAACGTTCACGGGTTCTGGTGGTTTTACTTCGTGAACGAGCACCTGCTGCGGTTTGTGAATCAGCGCTATCCGCACGACTATAACAAGCTGCCGTTCGCGTTTTACTGGCTGCTGCACCTGGTGTGGCTGTTTCCGTGGAGCTTGTTTGTGCCGGCGGTGATCGCGGTGGCGTGGAAGACGCGGCGCGGATGGCTGCGGCACCTGGGGCGGGACGCGGGGCAGACGGTGGATTTCTACCTGGATCACGCGTCCGAGGAGCCGGTGGGCAGCTTCATTCTGCAGCAGAAGTTTCGCGTGCGGACGACGTGGCTGCTGAGCCTGTTCGCGGGTTTTCTGCTGGTGTTCTTTTCGATCTCGAGTAACCAGGAGTACTACACGTTTCCGGCGTGGCCGCCGCTGTTTCTGCTGATTGCGGGAGTAGTGGCGGGTGTGGAGGAGCAGCAGGAGAGCGAAGAGGTGCGGGTGACGACGCGCGGGCTCTCGATGGCGTGGCTGACGAACGCGCAGGCGGTGTTCGCGGTGCTGGGCGTGGTGGCGGCGGGTGCGCTGGGGTGGGGGTTATGGGACTCGCGCAAGCTGCCATTCGTGGCCGACATCGGCACGCTGCTGGCGCACCGGGCGGTGGGCAATTACACGCTTTCGATGTCGCATTTCTTCGATTTGACGGGGCCGTCCTTTGCGGCGCTGCGGCTGCCGGCGAGCCTGGCCGCGGTGACGCTGCTGGTGGGGCCGGCGGCGGGTTGGCTGCTGCGGCGGCGGGGCAGGAACGTGGCGGCGACGGTGAGCATTGGGTTGACGTCGGCGGTGTTCCTGATTGCGGCGCACCTTGCGTTTGCGCGCTTTTCGCCGATGCTGAGCTCGAAGCTGATGGCGGATACGATCATGCAGAAGGGGTCGCCGGCGGATACGTTCATCATCATGGGCGAGCAGTCGGAGGCTTCGTCGGTGCTGTTCTACACGCATGGCTTCTTCCATGGGAAGCCGGGGATGCTGGTGCTGCCGAGGTGCGGCCAGCATGGGGAGGGTTCCACGCTGCTGTGGGGATCGTGCTATCCGGATGCGCCGGATATCTTCCTGAGCGACGAGCGGCTGCGGAGCATCTGGGGGACGGGCGAGCGCAAGTGGCTGTTTGCGCAGGTGCCGAACCAGGAGAAGGCGGAACGGCTGCTGGCGAGGCGGCTTTATCCGGTGCAGACGCTGGCGGACAAGCAGCTTTGGACGGATAGGCCGCTGGAGCGGTGAGGGGTATGGGTCGGGCTTTCAGCCCTCGGGGCGTCTTGCTGGGGTGGACCCAGCCCGGCGGGCTGGGCTGTTATGGGACGGGCCTTCGGCCCTGGCGGCGGCAGGCGGGGAGTGGGCGCGGTAGGCTGGAATGATGTGGACCGCGGAGCTGACGGAGTGGATCTGCGCACGGGCGCGGGAGGCAGGGTTCGAGCGGGCGGGGGTGGCGGCGGCTCCGGCAGCGACGGCGCCTGAGGGGAGTGCGACGGCGGAGCGGTTTGCGGAGTGGGTGGCGCGCGGCCGGGCGGGGGAGATGGAGTACCTGAAGCGGCGGGATGCGGATGGGGAGCTGCTGCGGCGGTCGGCGCGCGCGGCGATGCCGTGGGCGCGGTCGGTGGTGGTGTGCGCGGTGAATTATAACGGGGTGGGGCCGAGGTCGATTGAGCCGGCGGACGAGGGTGCGGGCTGGATTGCGCGGTATGCATGGCTGGGCAACGAGTCAGGCGGCCCGGCGGATTACCACGATGAGCTGCTGCGGCGGCTGCGCGGGATGGAAGCCGGGCTGCGCGAGCGGGTAACGTGCGAGACGCGCTGCTATGTGGATACGGGGCCGCTGCTGGAGCGGGACTTCGCGGCGCGGGCGGGCGTGGGCTGGGTGGGGAAGAACACGTGTGTGCTGAACCAGGAGCTGGGGTCGTGGCTGCTGCTGGGGGTGATCGTGACGTCGCTCGAGGTGGGCGAGGAGGAGGTGGCGATGCCGGCCGCGGATCGCTGCGGAAGCTGCACGCGGTGCATCGATGCATGCCCGACGGATGCGCTGGTGGCGCCGCGCGAGATGGATGCGTCGCGCTGCATTTCGTACCTGACGATTGAGAAGAAAGGCGCGATTGCGGAGGAGCAGCGCGAGGCGATGGGGCGGCAGGTGTTCGGCTGCGACATCTGCCAAGATGTGTGTCCGTGGAACCGGCGGGCGCCGCTGAGCGCGCTGCCGATGCGGAACGAGCTGTTAAATCCGGCGCTGGACTGGCTGGCGGGGCTGGACACGGAAGGGTTCAGGCGGGAGTTTCGCGGGTCGCCACTGGAGCGGACCAAGCGAGCGAGGCTGCAGCGGAATGTGGCGATTGCGATGGGGAACAGCGGGGAGGCGAGGTTTGAAGGGCAGCTGCGAGCGTGGGCGGAGGGCAACGACGCGGTGCTGGCTGAGACCGCCGCGTGGGGGCTGCGTAGGCTAGCATCGAGGAGAGGTGCGGATGGCGGTGGAGAGTAGCCAGAGCGCGAAGCCGGCGCAGGTGGAAGAGGCTCCGCGTGATAAGGATCCCGCGCAGCCCGCGCACGGAGAGTCCGAAGCGGCGCATGCGGAGGCGGTGCCGCTGGAGCACGTGAAGCCGGTAGTGCGGGTGCCGGGCTGGTGGGCGCCGACCAAAGAGCTGGTGTTGTACATGACGCAGACGGAGGTGCATACGTATGCGTTCAGCGTGGCGGCGAATGTGGTCCTGTCGCTGTTTCCGTTTATTGTGCTGATGTTGACGGTGGCGCGGCGGGTCTTCCACTCGCAGGCGATGGTGGATGTGGTGGGCGACCTGATGACGAGTTTGCTGCCCTCGAACCAGGACTTCGTGATGAGGAACATGCGGGCGCTGGCGACGCCTCACAAGGGGACGCAGGTGTTCTCGGTGGTGATGCTGCTGGTGAGCTCGACGGGCGTGTTCATGCCGCTGGAGGTGGCGCTGAACAGTGTGTGGGGCGTGAAGAAGAACCGCAATTACCTGGCGAACCAGGCGGTGTCGCTGGGCCTGGCGGCGGGGGTGGGCGTGCTGGTGCTGGCGAGCGTGGCGCTGACTGCGAGCCAGCGGCACGTGATGGCGTGGATCTTCTTTGGCCACACGGATAACTTTGTCTTCAACTTCCTGGCGGGGGCGGTGCTGCGTTTCTTTGGTGTGATCGCGAGCATCCTGCTGTTCTTCCTAATCTATTGGATCTTGCCGCACCGCAAGGTTCCGGCGATGGCGGTGCTGCCGACGGCGATCGTGATCGGGCTGAGCTGGGAGGTGGCGAAGTATCTGTATGTGCTGGCGCTGCCGCGGCTGGATTTCGAGTCGGTGTATGGACCGTTTCGGGTGTCGGTGGGGCTGATGATGTGGGCGTTTTTATCCGGACTGCTGCTGCTGGCAGGAGCGCATTTTTCGGCGACGCGCTATACGCTGCGGCTGGCGCGCGAGGCTGAAGCTGAAAGTAGCGGCAAAGGCTGATGCGGGATCAGGACTGACTTCGTCCGCGGGCGTAGTAGAAGACGAGGCCGAGGGCGTTTGCCACGAGTGTGGTGCCGAGGATCTTGGCGGCGTAGGCCCGGGGGTCGACGACATCGACAAAGGGGTAGGCGGTGAGCAGGAAGGTGAAGGTGGTGGCGAGAAAGCCGGCTCCGCTGGTCCACGCGACCCACGCGGGCAGGCGCTGCCGAAGCACGCGGGCGCCAGCGATGGGGATGGCGAACATGGCGAGGTACGCGAGCGAATAGAGCTCGGACGAGGCGTTGTTGAGCACCTGGAAGGCCTCCGCGGCTTTGACGCCGACGCTGGCAAAGACGAGCAGCGCTGCGATGATGGCGGTGGCGAACCAGATGGAGTTGGTGGGGGTGCGGAACCGCGGATGCAGACGGGCGAACCAGGCGGGCACGAGCTGGTCCCAGCCGGCGGTCATGGGCAGGCGGGTGACGCCGGCGAAGATGAAGCTGGCGGCGCCGAGGATCCTGAGCTGCATGAGCAGAATGGCGGCGGCGGCGAGTGTGCCCGCGGCGCCGCTGTCGCCGAGTGCCATGCGGAGGGTCTGGGGGATGGGCGCGGTGTAGTCGATGGCGATGCCGGGGTAGAGCTCGTGAAAAGCGACGACGGCGCCGGTTCCGAAGATGAACATGGCGCAGATGAGGGGCGAGGCGATCCAGACGGAGCGGCCGATGTCGCGCTGCGGGGCTTTGGTTTCGCCGGCGAGGATGGCGACGTACTCGAGGCCGGAGAGTGCGCCGAACATCTGGCCCATGAGCGCGATGGAGACGAGGTCGGCGTGCGGCAGGTGCATGGCGAGCGGCACGTAATGGATAGGCGCGTGGTGCGCCAGCGCCCAGAACGGCGTGGCGATGAGCAGGCAGAAGACCAGGAGCATGGCGCCGCCGCTGAGGTTGTGAATCCATTTGCCGAGGGCGAGGCCGCGATAGGCTGCGAGCGCGAGCGCACCGACGAGCACGGCGAGCATGGCGAAGACGGCAGTGTGGTTTTCGGGCAGCCAAGCGGCGCGCGGGCCGATCATGTAGGCGAACTCTTTGGGGATCTGGAAGAGGATGGCGGCGATGGTGGCCATGCCGTAGGCCCAGACGTTCCACGCGGTCATGAAGCCGGCGGCGTCTCCGAAGGCGGTGCGAGCCCAGACGTAGAGGCCGCCTTCGAGGGGCATCTCGCGGTTGAGGTAATAGACGCTGACGGCCATAGGCAGGTAGAACATGAGCATCGCGGCGATCCACACGACGGCCTGCGCGCGGCCGAGGCCGGCGGCGATGCCCACCCAGGCGCTGCCGACGACGGTGAGGATCTGGGTGAGGACCAGGTCGCGCAGGGCAAGCTGCCGCGAGAGCCTGTGGCTCTCCAGATGCATCTCTTCGGCTATGCCGGGCAGCTGCGCAGGTTGTGAGGGCATGTTCCCGTATATTCGCACAGCCGGCGCCTGGTTGCGCTATGGGGACGGGTGAGCCATCTTCGGGCTGGGCGTCTGGCGGCTTAGCGGTGGAAGTGATCTAAGGGTGTTGGGCTTACGGGTTCGGGGTCTTGGGCAAGTACAAGGCCAGGTGCCGGGGTTGGCTTCAGCGGAGAGGCGGTTTTTGCCACGCTGCGGAGGCAAGCAGGGCGTGCTCAGCGTGAGAAGATGTCTGCTATGCATGCGGCTCGCCGACAGACGATCGGCATCATGTTGGCGGGGCTGTTGTTCGCGATCATTCGATCGCCACTGTTGCTGCTGCACGGCAGGGTGGTTGCCGAAGAGGGCACAGTGTACTTTGAGCAGGCCTGGAATGGCGGGGCGTGGGAGGCGCTGATCGCGCCGCACCAGGGCTACTACTCGCTGTTTATGAACGGGCTCACGCTGCTGTCGGCGCGGGGGCTGCCGCTGGAATGGTTTGCGGTGGTGCTTCCACTGGTATCGCTGCTGATGCTGATGCTGACGGTCTACCTGGCGATCACGTGCGAAGCAGTCCAGGGTCCGCAGAGCCGTTGGATGGCCGCGGCAGTCGTATTGCTAACGCCGGCAATCGAGGTGTGGCTGACGGCGGAGGACGCGCAGTTCTACCTGGCGGTGTGCGCCGCGATGATCTGCTTGTCGTCTGAAGGCGGGCACCGCACGCTGCGCTCATTGACGCTTGGGCTGGCGGGTCTGACGGGCCCGGTGAGTTGTGTGCTCACGCCGTTCTTCTGGCTGCGCGCGTATCGCCGACGCACGCGGATGGCGGTGCTGCAGGCTGTGATCCTGACTGCCTGCTCGGTGGTCCAGGGACTGGTGATCGCGCACACGCTGCGCTCAGGGGCGCGCGCCCTGAGCGGCTCTGGCAAGGTCGTGTGGTTTGGTCCGGTACTGCTGCTCAAGGTCTTTGCGGTCACCTTCTTCGGACGAGGGGCGGCGTTCCTGGCACAGCAAATCGTGATCCGCCACACCAATCTTGCGGTGCTGGTTGGATTCTGGCTGCTGGCGCTGGCAGCAATGCTGGTGTTGTGGCGCGTGGCGCGCATGGGCGGTGCGGCGGGCAAGCTGTGTTTCGCGATGGCGCTGACGAGCCTTGCTTTTGATTACTCAGCGATCGGCGAGCCGCTGCAGGTCATCTTCATTGGGGCGTTCCGGTATGTGTTCAGCGGCTTCGTGCTGTTGTGGTTTGTGCCGCTGCTGGCTTATTCGCGGGCGTGGCAGGCGGGCCAAGTGCGCGAGCGGCGCGTTGCACTTTACTTCATGTATGTGATTTTGTTCTGGGGATTGGTCGATGCGGTGGGATACTGGACGCGCTTTCAGCGCCTGGGGCCTTCGTGGTCGAGCCAGGTGGCGGCGTGGCGCCGGGATCCCGCCAGGCCCATCTCCGTGATGCCTCCGGACTGGCCCTATCAGGTACACCTGCGCCCGCACTGAAGGGACAGGCTCAGGCTTCTACCGCGACCCTGCCATAGCGCCTTTGAACGTAGTCGTCGAGGATGACCTGAAACTCCTCGACGATGTGATCGCCCTTCAGCGTGGTGGAGAACTCGCCGTCGATATAGACCGGCGCTTTGGGCTCCTCGAAGGTGCCGGGCAGCGAGATGCCGATGTTGGCGTGCTTGGATTCGCCGGGCCCGTTGACGATACAACCCATGACGGCGAGCTTGAGCTCTTCGACGCCCGGATACTGCAGCTTCCACTCCGGCATGGACTCTACCAGGTAGTTCTGGATGCGCTCGGCGAGTTCCTGGAAGTAGGTTGAGGTGGTGCGGCCGCAGCCGGGGCAGCTAGTGACCTGCGGCATGAAGCTGCGAATGCCGAGCGACTGCAGGATCTGCTGACCGCAGCGCACCTCCTCGGAGCGATCGCCGCCAGGAGTGGGCGTGAGGCTGACGCGGATGGTATCGCCGATGCCGGCGAGGAGCAGGGGACTGAGGCCGGCGGTGGACGCGACGACGCCCTTCATCCCCATGCCGGCTTCGGTGAGGCCGAGATGGAGCGCGTAGTCGCAGCGGCTGGCGAGCTCGGTGTAGACGTCTACGAGGTCGCGCACGCGGGAGACCTTGGCGGAGAGAACGATCTGGTCGCGGCGAAGGCCGTAGCGCTCGGCGGCTGCGGCGTTGTCGAGCGCGGAGACGACCATGGCTTCCATCATGACGTCGCGCGCGGGAAGCGGGTCGGGGAGCTTCGAGTTGTCGTTCATCATGCGCGTGAGCAGCGCCTGGTCAAGCGAGCCCCAGTTGACGCCGATCCGCACGGGCTTCTGGTACTCAACGGCGGCCTCAACCATGGTGCGGAAGTTGTCGTCATCCTTGCGGCCGATGGAGACGTTGCCGGGGTTGATGCGGTATTTTGCGAGAGCCCGGGCGCAGTCGGGATACTTCTTCAGCAGCAGGTGCCCGTTGTAGTGGAAGTCCCCAATGATGGGCGTCTTCCACCCCTTGGCGGCGATCTGCGTGACTATCTCAGGAACGGCCTGAGCGGCTTCGTCGTTATTCACGGTGACACGAACGAGCTCGGAGCCGGCGCGAGCCAGGGCCGCGATCTGCTGCACGGTGGACTCGACATCGGCGGTGTCGGTGTTGGTCATGGATTGCACCACGACGGGTGCACCGGACCCCATGACGACATCACCAACCCTAACGTTGACAGACCTTCGACGAGTGATTGCAGGCATAGCGTTAGCTCCAAGTTTAGCACTTTGCCTGGGATACACTAAGCCGAGTGGCCCGGTAGCTCAGTTGCATAGAGCAGCGCACTCCTAACGCGAAGGTCGCAGGTTGGACTCCTGCCCGGGCCACCACGATAACCCGTACACAATAGGAACTTACAGGGTGGATGGATCTCGCCTGGTTCGGACGGTCACCCGACGCGGATCCCTTTGTGACATCCGCCCTGCTGTCCATGCATTTGGCGCTTTACCCCAAATCTCAGGATCAGTCTCCATAGCGGTTCCACCATAGCTTGTACATGGCTTGCTGCAGGCAAATGGCTCTCAGTGAACGGATGGACGATTGGCGACCAGCTGCTCAGGTCAGAATTCGCCAGCTCTTCGGCTGTTCTACTGATCGGCCGGACGATGAACGGCGAAAGGCTGGGCTATGCCTCCTCCCTGGTCACGATCAGCTTCAGCGCCGTTGCATGCACCCGCGTGCCGCCCGACTCCGTCGCCGCCAGCCGACTGGCCTCGGGTCCACCGTCCCACTCCACCGGAACCGCTACGCTCAACGCGGCTCCGTTCTGCAGTTGCAGCGACACCGGTTGATCCATGAACATCCCCGGCGTATACCCGTTCGCCGGTAGAGCGCGATCGCCCGGTCCTCCTGGTGGAGGTAGCAGACCCACGCTTATGTAGGTCAGCGCCACCAGCTGCGCACAAAAGGTATACCCCGTGATCGGCACCCGCAGCAGTGATCCTGCCAGGTATGTCAAAATTAACCCAAGGCCCAGCTTGACTCCCGGTAAATCCTTCTCGTAATTAGCTCCGAGCAATCCCATCAGCATCACTGCCAGCAGCGGGGGCAGCTCACAATTGTCGCCGGGGAACGGTGTGCCATCCAAGTCACCCAGAAACTGATCCAATGCGGAGCCGCTCTCATAGGGGATCGACGGCGTCAGCTGTCTCCATGTGAAGCTCTTTAGCTTCATGTCCGTCATGTAGTACGCCAGCAGAGTGTCCAGCTTGGCAACGCGGCAACCCTTGTTCTGTCCGGGCTTCGTCCAGTAAGGATCGGGAAAGGTCTTGCCGCCGCCCGGCGCATCCCAAAACCACAGCTCCCCATGCGCGTCCTTCAGCACCATTCCCACATGCGAGTACGAACCCTCTTCCAGCAGCTTAATCATGAAATCCAGAGCATCGGTACCTTCAAACGCCAGCAGGTCGCCGGTGTTCAATTGGGAGCGAATCTCGCTGTACTTCACGGCCGGAATGACGGGCATTGCCTGACTCCTTCGCATGGGGTTGAGTGGGAAAGCAGGTAAATCATACACAGTCCTGTTCCGAAACGTTTGCGCCTTTCTACACTGCCGCCACCGTCAGGATCGTGATGTCATCGGAGGGGGTCGCGGCCGCAGTAAACGTGGAAATCGCGGCGGCAATACCTTCCGCGGTAAGATGGCTGACCGCCTGCGCCCGTTCAAACCCAAACAGTTCCCGCGTGTGCGGATGGAATGCCTCTACCACTCCATCGGTCAGTAGCGTAAGCACCTGCCCCGGATGGAAATCGAAGATCTGCTCCGCAAATTGGATCTCGGGCGTCACGCCCAGCGGTAGGTTGGCCTCGATTGCCAAAGCTATGCCATCCAAGTACGGCTCCAGGTGCCCTGCGCTGGCCACCACCAGACGCGCTGCGGAACGGTCGACCGACAGCAGCAGACATGTCGTAAATCCCGTGCCCCGCCCGTGCGCTACACGGTTCAATGCAGCGAGAATTGCTGCCGGGGAGTCGCTGTACTCCGCGGCACTGCGCAGCGTGCCGACCAGCAGGGCGACGGTCATCGCCGCCGGAACTCCCTTACCGGAAACGTCGCCTAAGGCAATCAATGTTCCTGACGGCGAAGGCAGAATTTGAAAGAAGTCCCCACCCACCTCCAGCGCCGGGTGGTACACACTGCCAAAGCGCAGCCCTGGCACGGTCGGCAACTCATGCGGAATAAGCAAGTTCTGGATCACCCGTGCCGCCTCCAACTCCGAAGCGGTGCGTTGTTCCGTATGGCTGACGCGGACAAAGCGCCTTTGCAGAATCCCGAATGTGACCAGAAAGATCAACCAGAACGGCACCTGATCCGCGCCCAGGCCGACCATTCCGATGTGCAATATCGTGGGAAACGGGACGCGTGTGGGAAACAAGAGACTCGCGAATGTCAGGAGGTTGCCGAAAAGTAGAAAGGCCATGGGAATGGACAGCAGCATGGCTTCCGGATTGCGACGAAGCAGCGCGTGCACCATGTAGCGGGTCAGTAGCACGATCAGCAGCACGGCGGTTACAAGCAGCAGGTACCCAAACAATAGCTCTGAGTAGAACGAGAGCAAGGGAAGCGACAGGACAAACACCTGCAGCGGCCGCGCCAACCGCATCGGGCGCACTCCCGTCAGCAACGGCAGCAACTCGAGCAGAAACACCGTTGAGAGCGATCCGCTCATCCGCCAAACGAACATTTGTGGCGGGTTCGCAGAAGAGATTCCGTGCGCGATCAGAACCGAACAGGCCGTCATCGCCACGAAGCTGAAGCTCTGCAAGGCCAGCCACAGGTACTCGCGGCGGGAGCGCTGCGCCATAAAGATCGCGGTGCCAAATGTCGCCACCGCCAGCGCCAGCGCCATGCTGATCAACTGCCCGGCCTGTACGCGGCAGAAGTCGATGATCCGCGTCATCCGTGCACTCTCCGCGACGGCCTCCGGTGAACCGATGACCATCGATTGCAGCGGAAAGGTGCGCAGGATCACGTTCCGAGGGCAGAAGATCCGGACCGCGAGCGTGATCTCACGATCCGCAGGCAGTGCAATGAGGTACGGCTCGGCATGGTGCAATGCGTGTTCTTTGAAGCCCGGACTCTCACTTACCAAACGGCCGTTGGCGTACACGGCGTAAGGAAAAATCGAACGCTCGCTCAAGGCCATCGCCAGCGACTTCACAGGCCCGTTGATCCGCAGGTGCAGGCGAGCCCACGTATACATGGACCCCTCGTTGCGTACGCTCTTCGGCCTTACCAGTGACGAGTCACTCGCCACCAGCCTCCAGTCCTTATCCGGAAACTCTGGCTCCGCGAAGGCAGGTTGATCCGTCGAGTTGTACCGCCACTGCGGGGCCTGCAGCGTCAGCACCCCTCCCAACTTGCTCCCGTCCACAGAAGTCTCTTGGGCGGCCGCGCAAAGCGGCATCCAGCACAGCAGCAGACAGGCAAGGGCACCGGAACGCAAGGCAGAAACCCTTAACCCGACGCCATGCACGGCTGTACCCCGTGTTCGCAAGCGAGCAGCAAACATGTTTTCTCCTCACTCGCACACACGGGATTGCCTTCTCACGACGAGAACAAAACGTTGTCGACGTGTCGGGGTGGATTCTCGATGCCAGTACCTGAAAGGAAGTACGTGACAGGGGGCGACGCTATTCTAGCTCACCGTCACCTCACTCCAAAATTCCTCCGGGAGAGCCAGTAGGTAGCCTCAGTCTGCACCAATCCAAGGTCTGCAAACCCATCACACACGCCGGCCGATCGTCCGCCAAACACGCGCTACCCGAACCGACTCAGTGAGCGCGTCAGCGCCGAAAAGATTGCTTTCGGGTTATGCGAGGTGGGGTGGATCTGGGTCGCAAAAGAAGTCTGACGCCTGTACAGGCCGCTGAGTCGCACGAAGAGCTATCGAAGGTGAGTCTAAGACTGTGCTTGCCCGAGAGCTGAGCGTGAACCGAAATGCGATTTACCTCTATCTGGGCAGGGTCGCAAGGTAAGCCGACCGAAATGGCTGAACGTGGCGACGCGATGAGCAGTCTGGCTGACAGGCAGAACCTAGCTAACGCGAAGAAGCTCGGGCGCGGAGGTCTCTACCTGGAAGTTTCGTTCTCGCAGTTCACCATGCTGCAAAGAGGGAAGCGCTCATCTTAATTTTGGAATCAGAACTCTAGGTCTGTTTGGGCCGATCGCTTCTGTGGGGATACATGAGGCTTTCGCGCTGTCATGCGAAAGCTCAGGTCGAGCCACCGGCACGGCGGATGAAGATGTTGCTCTTGTGCCGCAGGTTCGGGTCGTCGCTCCGTACAGGTTGCTAATTGGCTTTGCTCATGGGGTGTGCTTATCCTCTCAGGAAGCTTTACGCGATAGCTAGCGGAACTGCTTGCTCCCAACGACCCTGCGCCTTCAGGATGAGCTCGATGACCTCGCGTGCAGCACCCTTGCCGCCATTTCTCTGAGTGACGTAGCTGCATACCGCTTTCAGCTCCGGAGCGCCGTCCGCGACGCAAACTCCGAGACCGGCGCGCCGGGCCAAGTCGATGTCAGGCAGATCGTCGCCCATGTAGGCGGTCTCCTCTTCGGTGACGCTCGCCCGGCGCATGCAATCGTTGAAGGCCTCAGTCTTATTTCCCTGACCAAGGCAAACAAAGTCCACCTTCATTTCCTTGCCGCGTTGTGTCACTGCTGGCGATCGGCGGCCCGTGATGAAGCCGGTCTTGATGCCCATGGTGTGGGCGAGCGAGAGCCCTTGGCCATCCTGAGCGCTGAACGTCTTCATCTCGGTGACTACCGCCTCTACACTCGGCTCCGCGCGCAGCGTTGAGATCAGAGAAACGCTGCCGTCGGTAAGGGTACCGTCCACGTCCATAAGGAAGAGCTTGATCTTGCGGGCGCGTGCCAGCACATCGTCAGAGACGGTCTCGGCGAGGTTTGTGGTCATCTCTAAATTCTAAACGGACAAGGTAACTTCGCTGCTGAACGGTGCAGATGCTCATAGCCACGTTTCGCTGCGGAAATTAGGTTGTTGTGGGGAAGAAGGTTCGAAGCAGGCGCAGAGAAGTCGTTAGAACTCCCATCAAAGGTAGGTCAATTCGTGCATAAGTACGACGTTTGTGAGTATGGGTACTACAGCGTCAGGAAAGCTATTGCGAACATGGAAAGGACGCCTGGGAGAGGTTAAGGTGCCAAAGCAGTGTTGTGCGCCGTATGTCAAAGCTAAGGACGAGAGGCGGTGCGCTCCTAATTCGCGACGTTTATTTGTATCACACGCGACAGAGTCACATTGTTGCTGATATCGTGCGCCCAGAGCTGCAGCGTATGCGAGCCGTTGCTCAAGGCATTCGTATCGAGCGGGTACAAGTAGGGCGCGCTGGTTACCCGATGCTGATCCTGCGACACTCCGTCCACAATCAGGAAGCTCCCCGCAGAATCGAGGTTCAAGTTCACAGATCCCTGAACGGTGACTACGCCGGAGAGAGTCGCTCCCGGCCCCGGAGAGACGATTGCCACGGGAGCGTTCGTGCCCGCAGGCGGCACGCGGCTACTACCGGAATCCGCAACACGGACGACCCCATGAATGGCTTGTGTCCCGAAATGCATTGTCGCGTTACCTGCGAAAACCATCGTCATATTTGAAGCAGGAACTTCGGCTGCACCCGTGATGCAGACCTGAAGCTGCGAGGTAGGCGGAGCTGGAGGCGGCGGTTCAAAGGGGGCGCTATTTCCATTTCCCGTGATCAAGCTGACGGTACCATTCAACTGAAAGCCGGTAAGAGTAACAGGCTTGAGATAGGCGGGGCAGCCGGCCATGTTCGAGGTGACGGTGGCGTTGGTCAGCCTGATGTGGTGTGTGTGTGGATTCTGACCTCCTTTGGTCGCGTCGAGAAGCGCGTTGGTAGTCCCGTAGTCTGACATGGTCATGTCGGCGTAGAAGTCGCCGTGCCCCTGCCCGTCCAGGTCGACCGACCATTGCCCATGCATCTCATAGGGGCTGCCACTGATTGTCTGATCAACGGGCGTGTAGTCGTTCAGGACACCTGAATAGTGAACGGCTGTCGGCACCTGCGCCAAAACGTAGCTGGCTGAGACCAGGCAGGAAAGGAAGAGAGCGCGTAGAACAGAACGCAAGTTGGTGCTTTTCATAAGTTTCCCTCGGAGTTAAGTCGATTGAGGTGCAGGACAACCATCCTGCCTGCTCCACGTACGTGCAAGCGGCAAGCTACGGGAAAGCCCAAAAACTGCTCTTCGCCGTTGAATGCAGCTCTTTGCCGTGCCGTTAAGGGCCTGAAAAGCTAAACTGGTGCTCGGTTATTGCGCAGCGGTTCGTCGAGGAGAGAGGCGATGGGCGAACTCCCGGTCGGCATAACATCAATCGAGAAGCCACTTCAAGACCGGCTTGACTCGTGGAAGGAGATCGCGGCTTACCTCAAGCGAGACGTCACGACGGTCCAGCGCTGGGAGAAGCGGGAGGGAATGCCCATCCACCGTCATCTGCATGACCGGATGGGTTCGGTGTATGCCTCACGGGCGGAGCTCGACGCCTGGACCCGCAGCCGGAATCCAAGACCGTCCGAAGGTGGCAACGACAGGCCGCCGCCACCCAGTTCCACGACAGCGGAGGTGGAGGCAACATCTTCAGAGAAACAGAACTGCGCGGCCCACAGGGGGTGGGCATGGCTTGCAGCGCTGGCTGGGTTAGCCGTGCTGGCTTCAGGCGCGGTTTTCTGGCTCAAGAACACGGAGCAGTTCTGGCACAATCCGATCGCCGAGGGGCGATTCCAGACCGTCACGGATTTCGGTGGTATTTCGGAGGCCGCCGCGATCTCCCGCGACGGCAATCTTGTGGCGTTCCTCTCCGACAGGGATGGACCCATGGACGTCTGGGTGACTCAAGTCGGCTCCGGGGAATATCACAACCTTACTCACGGAAGCTTCCCGGGCCTTGTGAACCCGTCCATACGAACGCTTGCTTTTACGCCGGACGCCTCTCTCGTCACCTTCTGGCTGCGCAGACCTGAAGGCTCAGGTGGCGAGAACATCGGTACATGGGCTGTGCCTACGTTAGGTGGTCTGCCAAGACCCTATCTGGATGGCGTCGCAGAGTTCGACTGGTCACGCGATGGCACCCAACTCGCCTTCCACACCTCTGCCGCGGGTGATCCGCTCTACGTGGCGAAGGACGGCCAGCTCTCCGGCGCCAAACTCATCTTCTCGACGGCAGCATCCGGTCTCCATTCTCATTTTCCGCTCTGGTCACCGGATGGCGCTTTTCTTTACTTTGTTCACGGCTCCATTCCAGACAAGCTCGATCTTTGGCGAATTCGATCCGGGGGCGGAACCCCCGAACGTATCACCTTTCACGATGCCGCAATGATGTCCCCGGTGCTGCTAAACGGTCGAACCTTGCTGTATCTCGCGACCGATGCCGACGGGTCAGGCCCCTGGCTTTACGGCCTCGACGTCGAGCGGCGCATCCCTCACCGCCTTACTCTGGGGCCCGAACGCTATACGTCGCTGGCTGTCAGTGCGGATGGTCACCATCTCGCCGTCACCTTGGCCAGCCCGAAGAGAACGCTGTGGCGGCTGAGCACGGCTACTTCCCTGGCTGCAGTGCCCACACAAGTTCCGCTCAGCACGGGCACGGGATTTCTTCCTCGGCTGGGACCGGACTATTTACTGTATGTCTCAACAGCGGGGTCCGGAGAGGGTATCTGGAAGTCTGTCAATGGCAAGGCTACGCAGTTGTGGCATGCTCCTGGAGCCCACATCTTAGGAGCCCCGGCGATTTCGTCCGATGGCCACTTGATCGCGTTTTCTGTGCGCATGGACGGTCGCTCGCTTCTGGATGTCATGCAGGCCGACGGGACAGGCGCCCACACCGTCTGCGACTCTCTGGACCTCGACGGAGCTCCCGCGTGGTCACCGGATGGGCGCTTTGTAACCACCGCTGCCAAAGATCACGGCACTCCACATCTGGTCCAGGTGGCGGTCGATGGCCGCCCCCCCGCGATCCTCGTTCCTGACTACTCGCTGGACCCCGTGTGGTCCCCTGATGGCCGCTTTGTCCTTTATACAGGGCTCGACATTGGCACCACGTTTGCTGTGAAGATGCTGCCTGCCCAACCCTCAGCTCCCCCAATGCCCACCCTCACCCTTACCCGCGGTGCCCGTCACCTCGTAGTACTCCAGGCCGGAAGATCCGTTGTTTTTCTCGAGGGAAGTATCCAGCACAAAGACCTCGCGCAAATGGATCTCCAGACTGGTATGGAGCACCCCTGGATCACCCTTCCCTCCGGCTTCGATGTGAGCAACTTCGACCTCTCGCCGGACGGCCGCGAGATCATCCTCGAGCGCGTTCAGGAGCATTCGGAAGTGATGCTGCTTGATCTCCCTACACGGTAGGCCGAACTCCCGTCAGGTAATCCGATCTGAAGCGCCCCGTCCAGGCAGCAAAAGTCTCTGCTTCGGCCGAGGGGATTCAAAGATAATGTCGTGGTGAACTCAGACCACGCTCGATGAGTGCATAGGGCCCGTTCTCAACACTCGAGCTCGCGGCGGGAAGAAGTGACAGACGACCCGAGTCAATTACAAGGTCCCCTCATCAATCAGCGGAACTGCGAAACCGGAGAGAAGCGTATGCAGGCGAGCTCTACCCCACATACGGATGGAGTTCCGCATCTCTGCCGGCATCCGCAGCGATGGCGCAGGGAAGCTACACCTTGATGTGTTCGTGAAAAGGAGCATGATCACCCGCAGGGTAGTCAAAGGCCAGGGCCGCCGTCGCGACGGGCGTCATGCAGATGCGCTTCAGTGAAGTACCTACTCGCTGCAGGATCCCCTAGCGATTTAGCTTGTCCGGTTAGCGCGCCACCGTCAGCATCGCCGCCGTCCCATCGTTCACGGTGAAGGTGTAGACCCCATTTGCCGGTACGACCTGCGTAGACACCGGGAGACCTTTAAGTTCTCCGTTGCTGGTCCCGTCAAACGTCTGGCCGCCAATCGTGATCCCGCTAGTTGCATTCAGGCTCGGCGCGGTCAAGGTCGTCAGCGCTCCAGGCTTATTGTAGGTTACCAGATCCAGCACCACCGTTTTGGACTGAGCCGGCCCGTCCAGATCTTTTTCGAGCACCGCTACGCGCAGGGTTCCCGCGGCATCGACCGTCGCCCAGACCTTCACGTTGCCTGCGGTCTGGGTGATCGCCACAGGAAGGGGGCTGGCACCGTTCTGAATCGCCTGCGCCAGAAACAACACATCGTAGAACGGTGCATGCACGGTTAGATTGCCATTGTTGCTGTAGGCAATGTCGTACGGCAGGGGGCCTCCCGTGATTGTGCCGTTCGAGTGAAGATTGAACCCGGCCGCTCCTCCTGCCTTGGCCTCAAACGCCATGTCTACCACCCGTACCTCATCTTCCGTCAGAGTGACGTCCAGAGCTGCGACTGCATCGTCGATGTGTTGAATCTTTAACTCACCCACGATTGGCGCCGCAACGACGGGATTACGACGTAGCCAGCCAGAAGATCAGTTGGCCGCCATGGGAACGCCAAAGATCGGGAAAGAAAGCTCTTCGCTGTTTGCATAGGGGTTACTTGCTTCCTCTGTGGCCCTCCTGCTCTTGCTCTTTCTTTGCAAAGTTGATAATTCGCGGCCACGGTGAATCGATAGAAAACAATGAAAATGAAAGCACCAAACAAAACCATGCGGGAAGCCAAAGGTATGTCTCGGTCGCAAGGGCAATGCGACGGTGCAGCCAACTGTCGCGAACAGGCTCGAGATGTTCAACACGTCTGGTGCCGATAGGATGGTCTGCCTCTCCGCAGGTTCAACACGAATCTGTTGATTCACTCTCCCGCCAAGAACCGAGAATTGCAGCAATTAGCGGTGGAGCAAATCGTTAAAGCGATTCTGGTTCATAATGTGACGTGTACTACGGCTAAACTGCTGAAACTTCCGACGAGACTCGCCCGGTGTGCCCGCTGGCGCGGCTCAGATGTAGTTCATATCAGGCGGCCGAGACCTTGAAGCCGGTTGCAGCCTCCACCGCTTGGGCCAGCATCGCGGATCCGACACAGCCTGATAGGGTATGCGTAGGGTAGAAGGCGTTTCGCGTCGTGCAACCTCTTCGTTGGTCAAGGTGACGGCCAGCGCCGCGAGCGCGCTACGATCAGCGCGGCCACGACGGACTTACTACGCAGCCATGCCAATGCGACCGCTGCCAGGCTAACGCCGCTTTCCTTTGCGACGGCACCCACCGCCTCAACAATCTTGTGGTTGATTTCCGCTTTTGTTTTTTTGGCGGCGGGCAGCGGCTTCATGTGACGCCCGTTCTGGAGGGGCTGATTATAGGGCGGGCTGCCGGAAGACGTACGTTCAGGTAGTACGACGGAATCTACATTTGATGGATGCTGGGCTGGGCCGAAGAGTGGAGATCTGCCTGATCCACATCGAGCCGGTCGGTCCACGCAGAACGAACCTTTGGAGAGCTTCCACGGCCGGGCTGCGGGATGACTGCCTCAACGCCCGCTGGTTCGTTACCCTAGACGAGGGCCCGCTCTTCCCTGCGATCTAGTGAGAAGATTACAACTGCGCTTCCCCAGAGCAGCCTGGACTACCGCACGCCGCCAGGAGCACCCGGCTCCATCAAAGGCCGCAAACACTGCCGCAGCTTTTTCTTCTCTACCAAACTTGCCTTGCAGTAGCGCGGCGGACCGTAGATTATGATTTCAGGTCTTTGGGCGGCTCTATCGACATGAACTTCTGCCCCGAGCTTAACTCCGGCGCAGACATTGGCTGGCTCAAGGCAAAACATCACTTCGCCATAGGTCGTTTTGGCAACCCCGACCAAAAGCCACTCGGCAACGAGTGTGGTGTGTTCAATAGAAAGCCGGTCTGCTATCGCAGCTTCCTCTGTGGGTACCTTATGTTGGGGTTTCACCGCGGGTACGCGGCGAAACCCTTCTTTCGTTGGTGCGGAAAGCATCGCACTTCAGCACGTATGTGAAAATATGGATCTTTGGTTGCTCACCGTAGAGATCATCTGAGGTAAAGTTTTTCGCCGTTCCGCAGCTTCAGCGTTTCATCCAGCCAATTGAAGACGGCTTCATCTTTGTAAGCCAAGGCGCCAGATTGACAGTGATTCTCCGCTCCGTCTTCGCTGGTAAACGTCAGCAAATGCTTCGGCGCTTGCAGGCCATCGTAGACCTGTTTTGGCTGGCCCTTGAAGAAAATGTCGGCTTCAGCCTCCATGACCAGGCAAGGGCATTGGATCTGGCCGATGATGTCCTTCACCGTGTACTCTTTTGTTTGTTCAATGAAATGAGTGATGCTGGAGGATCCAAAGCACCAGACACCCTGCGTGATGACCCAGCGCAGTCCCGTGTTGTTCTCCATGCCTATGCGGATGATCTCTTCGCATTTGCCCGTGTCGCCTGCGTCCAGTGCGGCCAAAGCCTCCTTCGGCAGCATGTTCTGCAAGGATTCGTAAAGATCGTAAACGCCATCGAAGAAAATCGCCGCGCGGAATCTATGCTCGAATGCAGCGGCTCGGGCTGAGAGATAAGCTCCCAGACTCATGCCCATCAGGACAAGATGGTCCCCGTTGACATCCGGTCTGCTCAGGGCGTAGTCCACCGCCGGAGTTACAACCGCTTCCCAGTCGTACCGGAACGTGAGCTTCTGCTCGCGCATCGGCATGCCCTGTCCGGGACCATCCCAGGTCAGACAGTTGTAGCCGCGACGGATGGCAGCGGCGGCCCCAAAGTAGAAAAGCTCCTCAATGCTCGAATCGTAGCCACCGTGGAAGATAAGCGTGGGCCGCGGCTTACCGGAATCATCCACTTTGTAAAAGTATCCGGGAAGCGTGGTGCCCTCGTAGGAGATCTCGACCGGCTCCCAGGTTGGACCGGTGAGCTTTGCTGCCTCGGCATAGGCCTTTTGCGACGCCTTGGCCGCCGCAAGGATGCGCGGGTCTTCAGGATTGCCATGAAGGTAGAATTCCCCCGTCCGGAAGTAGGTAGAGGCGCGGAGGTAGGCTGCGCGAGCACTTTCCAGGTGACCCGCGGCCAGGCTAGCGTCCGCCTGCGACAAAATCCGCCGGCCCAGGTTGTCCCACTCCTCAAACCAGCTCTCAAAATCACCTTCCTTGATCCGGTTAGCGGCAGCCATCATCTCGCCGATGTCCGCGCCTCCATAGTAAGTGAAACCCAGGTTGCGTACGAACTCGAATGCAAACGATCCATCTTTGAATGCGACTTTCATCTTCCCCTCCAGTGTGGTTGCGATGCCTCTGTGCGGCCCTGATCTGTCCTGTTTCCGACTAGACTGTACAGTACAGTCTTATAGATGCTGCGCTCTTAGCTGAAGTTTCAACGATCCGCGCGAGGAGAAGAGCAGTGGTGATAATGGATGACGAGGACCTATGCCCAAATCCGCTCGGCAGAAACAAGTTGTTGACGCAGAAGACTCAACGATGCGCCAAAAGATCCTCAGAGCCGCCGCTCATACCTTCCTAACACAAGGATATCGAGGCACAAGCATGGAGATGGTTGCGAGGGAATCAGGCGCCGGTAGGCAAACCGTTTACAACCAGTTTGCAAGTAAAAAGGCTTTGTTCGACGACACCGTGGCACTGCTGTGGGAGAAGATGTCGATCAATCGCATCATTAGCAGGACCGGACCGGAGCGCGATCCCGAGGAGGCTCTTATTGAAATTGGCAATGCCATCGCCGACTTCTGGGTTCCTGAAGAGGCAGTCGCTTTCCTGCGCATGGTCATCGCCGAAAGTATGCACTTTCCAGAGTTGGCCGAAAGCTTCTTTACCTTCGGACAGGGTTCGGCTCGGCTCGCGGTCACCGAATACCTAAGCATGCTTCGCGATACCAGGACATTAGACCTTTCCGATCCAGACCTCGCAGCGGCCCAATTCATCGGCCTCGTCAATGAGCCGCTGCTCTCATCGCGCGTCATCGGTGCCGGCAGGTCCCCCTCAAGAGATCGCCGCAAACAGGTCGTTCAAGAGGCGGTCCATACTTTTCTCACTCGCTACCGAGCAGGGAAAAAAGATATCCACGCTCAGCATCGATTGAAGCGTTGAATCACCTCGTGAGCCTCAAACGATTAGGTACTGCTATCCCGAGGGGAGTGTCACCTTACAACAACAAGCCAATGCACTTATTGGCTCTGGAGCGTGAGCATCAACCCCCAGGGAGCATCCGCACCTGGACCACGGCTGCTCCGTCACCTGTCATTTGAGCCAGGGGCAGACCGCCGACCGCGCTCTCATCAACATTGACACGAAGCTGGGAGTCAAAAACCTCAGCAATGTCCTTATGGCCTAGGTCTCCGTCTCGCGCGGAGCGCACAACGCGCAGATCTTCACCAGCAATCGCGAGAAACTGCCCGAGGCGCTGTACCTACGCCACTGGACGTCGCTCAGGAGCCATGAGCCGCCCCACGAGGCCAAGCAGTTCGCCTGGATACAGGAGAGCGGCATGATGCAGATTTTCAGCACATGCAAACAGGTCACACCTCTACATCGACCGTCAGGCCGGTCAGCTTCGCGACCGAAAACCGCGAACCGATCACCGTCAAGGAGGAACTCAATTACGCCATGCTCGAGGGCCAGGCGCACTTCCGTCCTAGGGACCTGCCAGAGAGGAGCACCGAGCCACATGGGTGTGGATGAGCTTATGAGCACATCTAGTGTTACCTTGCAACGTCTTTGGCTTGGCTGAAGCGACACAAACAAGACCTTAGTCGTGTCTCTGATCGGCTGGTCTGCCGGCGTCGAAGTGCTTGCGAGCACAGACGATCTCCGGCCGATGATCCCTTGCCCACGACACCAGGGCGCAAACGGGAGTGACGAGCGATTGTCCGAGTTGCGTCAGGGCATACCCTCGCGTGTAAGCCCGGCGCCGACCCCGCCACCTGCCTTATGAGAAGGAGACCACTGCCATCGTCCGCGTGCTAAGTCCCATCAAGGATCCAGCCACCGGCGAGATCCTCTATCCCGGCATGGAGCCCGGCAGCGAGAAAGCATGGATGACTGGAACAGGTAGCATGACCGGCATGAACAACACCGTCGCCAGCTTCTACAGGTACATGGTTACCAACGACCCCTCATGGAACGGCGACTCTGCCGATGTCTTTCAATTGCTGCGCAAATCCGAGGAACCCAACTCGCCTGGTTCGAAATTCAACACTATCAATCCCGATCTTTCCGGCTTTCGCAACCAAGGTGGCAAGCTGATTCAATACCATGGCTGGAACGATGCCTCGATGGCGCCGCGTTTCAGCACCATCTACTACGACCAAGTGGTTGGCCTTCAATCTGGATCGGATAAGTTGGCGCAGACCCAGAAGTTCTACCGGCTATTCATGGTTCCGGGGATGGGGCACTGCCTGCGTGGCGATGGTCCCGTCAACTTCGGCGGTCTCGACCAGCCTCTGCCGGCCGCGATCAATGCCGATGACGATGTTCTTGAGGCGTTGGATCTGTGGTCCGAAAACGGTGTAGCCCCCCAGAAGATCATTGCTACGCAGTTTGCCGATGAACAACATGCCGAGCGCAAGATGCCTCTGTGTCCCTGGCTCTCAGTCGCTACCTATCTCTCCGGCGACGTCAAGCGGGCTGAAAGCTTTGTTTGTAAAGCTCCCGCCACATCGGCTTCGAAATAGTTTTACCAGTCTCACTCCACCTTCCCATTGCCCAACTCGCTCAACATTGATATCCACTCTGATAGGTGCTTGGCGGGTAGCAGGTGCGGTTCCTTGTCCTGCCAGTCCTTGCGCCAGCATTGCTCGAATGCCTCGGCCTGTGTCTCCTGCGGGAGTCGGGCAAGCAGGTTGGCATGGCTGGCGGTGATGCGTTCGGCGCTGAACGCTTCGGCAATGGATGGGATGAGTTGGAGAAGAGACAGACGGGCGTAGACGTGGCTTGCGCTCTAGCCCGACTTCTCAACCAGGGTCGCCACATCGTATCCGGGCATGTCGAGCAAACGCTGGAAGCCCTGCGCCTCTTCGTAAGGGTGAACGTCAACGCGCTGGCTGTTCTCGATAGCTACCATTCCAGCGTCCGGGAGTCGTTGATGTCGACGATGCGAGCGAAACGGAGAAGAGTTCCGCAAGCTGTGCGGCGCGGAAGCGTCTTGCCCTGCGACGATCTCGAAGCCTTCCGCGTTGGGCCGTACCGTGATGGGCTGGATGAGTCCGTTCGTGCGGATGCTCTCGGCAAGCTCCTGCAGTTTGGCTTCATCGAAGGTGCGCTGGGTTGGTGGCGGACTCGTGGATGGTGTCGATGGCGACGAACTGGTAGCTCCACGCTGGTTCAATGAGCATGCGTCTGGCTTCCCGGTTGCCGGTCTTGGTGATGCCGCCGCGACGAATCGTTCCTCCGCTGGAGTGCTCTGAAGGAACAAGGCCGAGATATCCCATCAGCAAACGTGGTGACTCGAAGCGGCTGAGGTCACCAGTGGAAGCGATGAACGTTGCCGCGGAAATCATGTCGATGCCGCGCAATCCACGCAGAGCTTCGACAAGCGGTCCGAGCGACCAGCTTCCAACCATCACAGAGATCCTCTCGATCAAGGCATCTCTTCTCTGCTGTGCAGTCCACACCGTCTCGAGGTAATCCTGGAAGACGATGCCATGGGCATGCTCGTGAAAGGTCTGGCCTGCAAGCCAGCTGCGATGGCGCTGCGTCCAGTGCTTGCCGGTCGGATAGCTGCGGCCATGTCTAAGCAGGAATGCGAGCAACTGCTGGCGTGCACGCATCAGGTGCATCGATGCATCCACTCTCGCCCTGACCAGATCGCGAAGCGCTTCGTGCGTGGTGTCTGGAACCCAGACGGGCGTCAGGTCGCCGGACCGATGAAGGATCGCTAGCTTCTCCGAATCGCGCCTGTCGGTCTTGATCCGCTCGCCAGGCTTGCGTGGGATCATCGACGGCGCGACCACGATGCACTTGTGCCCAAGCGCAGTGAGCTGGCGATGGATGCCGTACCCACAACCACTCGCTTCATAGCAGAAGTCGAGCTCCCCATGCTTCGAGAGTCGCTTCGCCATCTTGGCTACATCGTCTGCCGCGTTCGGGATTACTCCCAGGAACCGTACCGGGCCGTTCCGCCCGTCTTCGGCAACGCTGATCGAGATGGTCTCCTTGTGGACATCCATCCCAACAAACGATCTGACTGTCTGCATGGCTCTGATCCTCCTCTCTACAGGAGAACCGAAGCCACGCTCCGACTCCAAGAGAGACATACAGACTTAGCGCACGGTCTGTCACCCGTTCGTTCTTGCGAAGCGGATGCTTATAGGGTGGGCGTTGCGGGCGGGAAAGGCCCGCTGAGGAGGGTGCCGCAAGACGCAGAGCGGCTGAAGGCAGGGAGGATACTTCCTCCTTTAACAGCCATCTCGCGATCAAACATCAAAATGCTCCACAAGTGCATATTCGATCACTGGCTGGAGCACGGCTAGGCTTCATGACGTGTCTAGCTATTTGCACCTATCTGTGTTCTATTTTTCGTATGCCAAATGCCGTAGAGCTGAATGACATTGGCCCCATTGGGGAGGCCCTTTTACGACGAGCGAGGGGAACGTCGTTCGAGCTAACGGCATTGCTTCACGACGTGGAAGTTCACACCACTATCGAGAAAACGCGGGTCACGTTTCACTGCCACTGTTTGAAGTTTTATGGGAACAAGCGGGCCCGAGTGGACGATCTGGTTGTTGCTATTTCCGAGCACGTCTTGGATTTTGCAATACCTCGAAGTGCCATTGCTGAAGCGTACGAAGCGTTAAATGCGACTGGCTCGACAGCGCCTCTACTGCGGCTTCGCGATCAAGCGGCCGCTTTGTTCACCGATTTGGCGAATAGTGGCGAGGGCGGAGAATTGCTGCTGTACGTCTTGGCGAAATCAGTTTTGCGTCTCCCACAGCTTCTCTGCAAAATGGGCCTAAAGGACAATTCAAGGATGCATGTTCATGGCGCCGACGGGTTGCACGCTGGAGTGGACGCGACATCTGGCCACTTACTACTTTATTGGGTGAATCCAAATTTTATAAGAACGTGACTGACGCAATTCGGGAGTGTTTTGCCTCGGTCGGACCAATGTTGAAATCCACCGGCGAGTCGGGGCAAGGAGAACGGGATATGCAACTGCTTGGGCGTCACGCAGATCTCGATGATACGGCGCTGACGAATGCGATAAAGAAGTATTTGGATCCGCGGGATTTGCATTTCAACCAGTTGGAATTCTGCGGCCTATGCCTTGTGGGCTTTGACTCAGTAGCCTACGGTAGCAGTGGCATCTGGTGTCTCCGCTCTAGTAGAGCTAGACGTAAGGTGCACGCTTATGCGGTTTCAGACTTACGGTATTCGCTGAGGCGTGCGCGTGGCAAATGGAAGCCAACCGGTCCGCCAAGGTAACAACCTTAGCTCCTTTCTACGCCTTTGTTAAGGTTATCCTTTCGTCTTGAGCACCAATCGTGCTCTCCATCACCATCTTGAGCGTTCGGAAGCGAGCAGGCGCGAGATCACCACGTCCTTGGAGAGACTATCTGGTAAGCACCGGGTTCTACTAAGGCGAGGGTGGGTATCAGATGCAAGGTTTCGTGCTCGTGCGCGACCGGAAGTTCCAGGAGTTTGGGTTATTTCCTCAACCCAGCGAAGGCCATGACACGTTGAGAGTCGGTAAGCTGTGGGCAAATCATCGTTCTCGCGAGCCATCGCGAGGAAGTGTAAACGGCAACCGCGCTGTTATCATCGGCTCATGGCTACCGCAGTTAGGAGACAGTCCAAGAAGGTCGCTCCGGATAATCACAGGGTACGGGTCGGCCGTGAACGCCGCGAGAAGATGCGCAAGCGGCTGCTGGCAGCGATCATGGCGAGTTACTCTCGAGACAAACAGTTTGTTACTCCGGTCATCGCTGATGTCATCAAGGAAGCCGATGTCTCCAGGGCGAGCTTTTACTCTCATTTCGACTCCATGGAAGAGGCGATCAATGCTCTTGGGGAGTCGCTCGTAGAAGAGATGATCCATAGCCTCGAGGCGTTCTTCCGTCGGTCGGAGGACCCGCTGTTGCGCATGGCGATGGGCGTTCAGATCTTCCTGCTGCGGAGCGTGACTGATCCTCTCTGGGGAGCATTCGTGTCTCGAACCAATTACCTTTCGCACGATATCTATCTGTTCACCACGATTGAGAAGGACCTGCTTGCGGCGAGGAAAAAGAAAGTCGTTTCATTCAATGATCTTGAGGCAGCCACCAGTCTGTTTGTAGGCTCCATGATGGAAGCCATTCGACGGCTCGTGAAGACGGATCAACGCAGCCGGGCTTACGTGGAAGAACTTACTGTCATGATTCTTCATGGCCTGGGGGTTGAGTATGATCGAGCCAAAGCGGTAGTAGAGGACCGCGCAATCTTCATACGTGGCCTGGCTCCGGATTGTCTGCCGTGGTGGCGGGACCCCTGGCGCACGGAGTAGATTGCCTCGCGCGGTGCGTTTCGCTTTTCTCGATCTGTCCAAAGTGCCGGCTAGCACCTTGGATCTCATAACAGCATGGCATATCTTCCGACTCACAACACTTTTGGGTTGCTAGTGGTGGGTGAGAGACAAAAACGCGTAAGGACCTTCTGCAAAAGTTAGGAAAAGTGACTTCAATCCCCTTGACAGCGAATGATCAATGGACGTACTGTTCTCGAAGTAAACAGGCCGTCACTATGAGGAGGTTCCATGAGCACTGTCGAGAAGGGCGCGGGCCTGGTTTCGGAAGCAGGCCAGGACAAGGACATTGTGGAGACAGCAAGGTCCTTGGTGCCTTTTCTGCGTGAACAGCAGGCCGAGTCTGACCGTCTGGGCCGAACGCCGGACGAGACTGCAGCCAGGCTGCTCGACGCAGGCGTCTACTCGCTTGCGACGCCACGTGCGTATGGAGGTCTCGAAACAAGCCTGACGACGTGGATGGAAGTTATCACTGAGATTGGCCGCGGTGACGGAGGTGTCGCGTGGGGGGCGACTCTGATCAACTCCTGCAACATGATAGCGGCCTTCTATCCGAGAGCTATCGCGGACGATATTTTCGCGAAGCCCGGCTCACGCGTCTCGGGGGTTCTTATGCCGCGCAAGGCGAAGACCCGCCGGGTCGAGGGAGGCATTCTTATCGAAGAGGGCATGTGGATGTTCAACTCGGGCGTGTACCTCGCTGATTGGGATCTGCTCGGCGTTCCATTGGTCAACGAAGCGGGTGAGGTCATCGATCATTCGATTGCAGCCGTTCCGATGACCGAAGTGAAGATCCTCCACGATTGGGACACGATCGGAATACGCGGCAGCGGAAGCTCCAGTGTTTCGGTTGAAAACGTCTTTGTTCCCGATGATCGCCTGATTTCGCTTCCGGGGCTCTGCCTTGGGGTGAACGATGGAGGCTTCAAGGAGGACTCGCTCTACTGGTCAGCGATGATCCCGGTAATGGCCATCATCCTTGTCTTTCCCACGCTCGGGCTGGGCATGCACATGCTCGAAGAGATCCTCACGTCCCTACCGGGAAAGAATATCGCGTATACGGCATACACGAATCAGATGGAAGCGCCGGTGACGCATCTGCAGATCGGCGAAGCGAGCGCCAAGATCGATTGTGCCAAACTTCTCGTCAGCAAGGCATGCGCCGACATCGATGAATGGGCGGCGAAGCACGAGATGATGCCCTACATGGACCGTGCGCGCATCCGCCGCGACACAGGCGCATCCGTAAAACTGATCTGGGAGGCTGTTGATATCCTTGCTTCGGCCGGCGGGGGTTCGTTTGCGCGCCGCAACAATGTTCTCAATCGCATCTGGCAGGATGTCCGCATCACCGCTATGCATGGGATGACGGTGCCGACGACGAACACCGAGCTATACGGCCGGCTGCTGTGCGGCATGGATTCCTTCGGGATGAAAGTTTAGCGTGGTGACCACACTCAACGCGGGGCCGGATACGAGAGTACCCCTCGAAGGCCGAGAAGAATGGAGACAAAACTGGCGGGTGCCGGTCGTCTCAGCGGTGGCGCTTGGGGTGTCGGTCATTCCCATCTACTCCCTTGGGGCGCTCATGGTTGACATTCATGCCTCTACCGGTTGGACGCGCTCTCAGATCTCCACCGGCCCCACACTCATCAGCGTTTGTACCGTCCTTCTGTCGCCCTTCGTCGGGGCCGCGATTGATCGTTTTGGATCTCGCAAGGTCGGTCTACCAGGCATCTTGTTCTACTGTGGCGCCGTGGCCTCGATTGCCTTCACTGGGCCCGGTATCAGGACGTGGTGGGTAGCGTGGCTTGCTGTCGCGATTGCCTATGCCTCCGTCAAGATGACCGTCTGGACCGCGGCGGTCGTTATGTTGTTTCAGCATAGCCGCGGCATGGCTCTGGGAGTCACTCTATCTGGACTTGGCCTGGGGTCGACCGTTCTTCCCTACCTGACCACATTGCTGCAAGAGCATTACGGGTGGCGGGGAGCCTATCTGGCTCTGGCAGGAGGCGGCCTTCTGCTGGCAGTTCCGCTTCTGTGGTTCTTTTTCTACGACGCCGCCGACAAGTCACAAGCCGTCCGCACCAAGGTGGATCGAACCATCCTGCCGGGCGTGACGCCGCGTGAAGCATTTGGCTCTCGCACCTATCTGCAAATGGCCGCGGCCTGCCTGTTTGCGGCCGTACCAAGCACGGCGTTCGTCGTTCACTTCGTGCCCATCGTCAGGGCCGCCGGTCTGTCGGCGCATACTGCGGCGGCTGCCGCCGGAGCAATCGGTATCTGCTCGATCGTTGGCCGTTTGAGCGGAGGCTTTCTTCTGGACCGCTACAGCGGGCCGGCGATCGGGTTCGTCTCCTGCGCCCTGCCCGTTCTATCGGGACCCGTGCTCCTGTTCAAGCACGGTGCGGGTGCGGCGGTGTTTGCGGCTGCCATGATCGGGCTTTCGGCCGGGTCGGAGATCGGAGTGCTCGCCTACCTCATTCCGCGCTACTTCGGGGTGCGACACTTCGGGTTGCTGTTCGGCGTAATGAACGGGTTGATCACTCTTGGCCTGGGCGTTGGTCCATTCTTTGCCGGCTATCTATTTGACCGCTTCGGCAACTACAACAACTTTCTTCTTCTCACGGTTCCCCTGTTCGCCGTCAGTGCCATCCTGCTTGGAACGCTGGGACAACCGAAGGGTTTAGGTGCGAGGATGGCTATCGCCGAGAGTGCCAGGCCCTTGGCCGGCTGATCGGTTGCGCTTGGAGGGCTTGTGACGTCAAGACAGGAATGCGTCGACCGTATGCTCATCGCCGAACTCATTCAACGCGAGCGCGCGGCACGAGACGGGAGATTGTGGCAGACGATGGCGGAATGCTGGCATCCGCAATCGCTCGTCGATGTCTCGTGGTTTCACGGCAGCGGCGCGGGATTTGTAGCAGCCAGCGCGAGGCAGGCCACTGGCAGCACAATTAGCTTTCACCAGATGGGCCCATCGGTCGTTACGGTGAAAGGAGACCGCGCGATTGCTGACACGGGCTGTGCTATCCATGGCATGCGCATGCTCCACCAGGCCGAAGTCGCCGTGATAAGTCATACGCGTCTTGTGTCACGCGCAATAAGAGAAGGGGAAGACTGGTTGATAGCAGGTCTCAAGGTAGTGTACGTACGCGATCTCCTCGTCCCTCGTGATCCAGGCCGGCTGCCCGAGATCGATAGAACCTTACTGAATGGTTATCGCGATGCCTACCGCTATCTCAGCTATGTACTGGCTCAGTCCGGTCTTGTTCCCAGGACCGATCTGCCCGGTGTCGATTTGCCGGAGACTGTTGCTGCGTTGCGCGCAGGAGAACAACGTTGGCTCGAGGACGGCTCGGAAGGGTAAGCCGCTGGATAGGCAAAACAAGGATCGAGGAAATAACTTCTGAAGGGAGTAAACATGGGGATCTTCAACTCATTTGGTGCTATGTCGGGTCAGTTCGCCGCCAAACAAGAGCGGCTTCAAGTAGCGAATGCTCTTGTAGAGGAACTCCAATTGCCGGGAAAGATTCCGGAACTACTTCGCTCGCTGAACACAAATGGCCAAGGTGACCTGGTGCGGCGATGGGCGGCGGGGGAGTCTGAGCCTATGAACGTTGTGCAGCTCCAGCAGGGTCTAAAGCAAACTACGCTCTTGGAAGCTCTGGCGACAAGAACCAGGATGCCGACTGGCGTAGTGAGGACAAGCCTGGCCGTTCTGCTGCCCCTCAGCATTCGCCAGCTCGCTCGCGAGGGGTATGTGTCAGCTGAGGGCGAAGCTTCCGGCGAACCACTCACACAACCGGACAATCTTGCCCAGGCACTTCACTAGAGCCGTTTCCGCATGGCTGCAGCATCTCAGAAACTGACAGCGACATTCTTGGAGAACCGGAATCTCCATCGTTGCTTTTTGCAGCATACATACAGCCTCAGGAGAAAAGCTCCGGCATGTCGATGCAGTAAGCGTTTTACGCAGCGCTTGTCATCTGCACAACATGCCGCTGTTCACGTGAGTGACGATGCGGACGACTAGCCAATCACCTCGTCTGGAGTTCCGAGAACCCATCCTTCCAAGCCTAAATGTTTGGCCTGCAACCCTCCCCCGGGACAGGTACGTTCAGCGTTTACCTCCATACGGCTTGGGGCACGTTCACAATGCGTGGCTCAGGAGAAGTGTTCATAGCAACGTTTTGTCTATATGACGACACGGCCTGTTCCTAGATCAGGATCAAAAGAAGTGAACGATCTCCAACTTACGAGATACCCCGAAGAGTTGTGCGTATTGATGAAGAGCGAAGCAGCAATGTGTTTGACAAGAAGTTCCAGTTTCCGCCCAAGCCATCGGCGATTGTCCTTGCCAAAAACAAACACTTCTCATCCTGTTGACAATGTCGTTTTGAAACTTCATTATGGTGCGGTCGGTCGTGGCACATCCAGGAGGATTCATGGAAGCACGTACAACGCATGTCTTTCATCGGCACAGCCCCTGCAACGCAATCCAAATCGGTCTCGCGGCATACGTCGCTGTAGCGCTATTGGCGTTTGGTTTGCGGCCTGTTGCCGTGGGGCAAGCTGTCTCCGGCGCCAAACTCCACGGGGTCGTGACGGATGCGACCGGCGCCGTCGTCCCCAACGCGGTAGTTTCCGCGACACAGATCGAATCAGGCCAAAAGGCCACGGCTATCACCTCCAGCGCGGGAGACTTCATTCTGCCGAACCTTCCGGTAGGCGGATACTCCTTGAAAGTCAGCGCTCCGGGATTTCAAACGTACAATCGGACCGGCATCCTGTTGCAGGTTTCAAACGATCTAGAGGTGAACGTACCTCTAACGATTGGCGCCACGGACGCAGTTATCACTGTCGAAGCGGGTGGCAGCCAGGTGCAAACAGAAGACACCTCGATCACGACGGTCGTGGACCAGGCCAGAACCGTCGACCTGCCTTTGAACGGAAGGAACGCCGCTAACCTGGTCTTGCTTTCCGGAGGCGCAGCACCAACGCCCACCGGCAACGTCGCCACGGCAAAGACCTATGGCCAAACTGGTATCAACGCGATCGGCGGCGCGGTAGCTATTTCAGTAGCGGGCGGACAATCAAACCAGATCAATTTCCTGATGGATGGCGGCGACAACAACAGCCCCGACTACAACACCAATCTCCCGTTTCCCTTTCCCGACGCACTGCAGGAGTTCTCTGTGCAGACGACCGGTCTAGCCGCGCAGTACGGCCTGCATCCCGGCGGCACGGTGAACATCGTCACGAAATCGGGCGGCAACCAGTTTCATGGCGGCGCCTTCGAATTTCTTCGCAACAACTACACCAACGCAGCCAACCGCATCTCGGGAGTCGTCACGCCGCTGAAGAGAAATCAGTACGGTGGCTACTTGGGCGGTCCGATCCTGCACGATAAGCTCTTCTTCTTCGGCGGCTACCAAGGTACTGCGCTGCGGATCGCTGCAACCACGACGGCCGTCATCCCGACGGCCGCCGCGGTGAGCGGCAATTGGACGCCCTACTTCCAGGCTCTTCGCGGCAACTCGACTACCTGTCCTCTCACCTCGGCCGCGGCTGCCAAGTTGATCGCTGTGGGATTTAATGCCGCCACCACGAGCTCCGCAAACTGCACAGCGACCATCTCGCCCAGCGCATACAGCCCCACTGCGTTGCATGTTGACGCACTCCTCACCTCAACCCCCACCGACGCTATCGGGGATGTAACGTTGAATGTGCCCTACCCACAAAACGAGAACCAGTGGATTGGCCGACTGGATGGCACGATTTCGCCGCGCCAGACCGTCTTCGCACGCTACTTTATGACCAACTATAGCGCTCAGTCCTTGTTTGACGGTAATCTCCTGGAAGCTGCAAACCCCGGATTGATCGACCGCGATAAGACTCTCACGCTAGGTCACAACTTCATCCTCACACCGCAGTTGACCAACGCTCTTCGGCTCACCGGAAATCGTCTTGCGGTGCAGCGTGGGCCTGCTCCGACCCTACCCAACCTCGCAAGCCTAGGCTCGAACGTGTCGCAACCCCTGCCGCATGCGCTCTATCTGAACGTGACCGGCGGCTTCTTCGTTGCGTGCTCTCAGTGCCCACCGTTTGTCATCGTCACCAATCAACTCCAGGCCGCGGACGATATCTCGTATGTCAAGGAAAAGCACTTCATCCAGGGCGGCTTTGATTACATCGATCAGGTGTATAACCAGCGCTTCTTCAATAACGAGGATGGTCAGTTCACATTCAGCGGAGGATACTCCGGCTACGGCTTGATCGACTTCCTTCTCGGCGCTCCCTCCTCGATCAACCAGGCCAACGGGGGGCCGGCGGCTCTGGAGCACTTTCGCCAGAACTATTTCGCATACTACGCACAGGATACCTTTCATCTCAGCAAGAGGCTGGTGCTAAATGGCGGTCTGCGCTATGAACCGTGGTTTCCGCCGTACAACAAAGATAACCGCGGACAGACGTTCTCGCAGGCGAATTTCAACGCCGGTGTTGTTTCAAACGTATTCACGAGTGCGCCCGCGGGCTTACTCTTTGTGGGCGATAAAGGCATCAGCAAGAGCATCGTCACACCGAAGTTGGGCGGCGTCTCACCGCGTTTCGGATTCGCCTACGACCTCACAGGCAGCGGCAAGCAAAGTATCCGAGGTTCTTACTCGCTTGTCTTCGATGAGCCTTCAGTCCTGCAAACCCTGCAGTTCTTTGACTCCGGCGTTCCCTACGGCGGCAGCGTAACCAACACGCTGAATAACAACACAACCACCTGCGCCCATAACCTCGACAGTCCCTATCAGTGCGTCGCCGGGGGCAACCCCTTTCCCGGCGTCTATCCCCCGACGTCCACGACGCCCTTTCCCGCGGCGGGCATCGCACCCTCAGTCGACCCTTCCAACCTACAGAAGCCCTACGTGAATCAATACAACCTGAGCTACCAAATGCAGGTGAGCGCGAAGTGGCTACTCTCGGCCAGCTACATCGGCACCCACACCGTGCACCTGCTGGGCTACTATCCCCTTAACTACGCGACCTACTATCCTGGAAACTCGACCGGCGTGGCCGGATCCTGCGGCACCTTGACGCCAGTCCCGATCCCTGTCGCGCCCGGGGCGACGATCCCCTGCTCGTCAACCAGCAACACCACGCAACGGCTTAAACTGTATCAGCAGAGTGGAGGCGCGGGCACGGTCGGAAGCCGCTACGGAATCTTCAGCCAAATTTCAGACTACGGCATGGCCAACTATAACGGAGTGATCTTTACCGCAAATCATCAGTTCGCCAAGAACTACACGGTGCTCGCAAACTATACCTACTCCAAGTGTATGAGCAACGAGAACTATAGCGGCGACGCAACGCAAGGACCGCAAAACCCAAATAATCTGGCTGCGGAATACGGTCCCTGCAACTTCGACATCACGCATAACTTCACTATCTCCGGTGTCGTCCTGACACCCAAGCTGGGATACCATCTGCTGAACCTTTTGGCAGGAGGCTTTCAGGTGAGTCCGCTGTTCACGCATCGCACGGGGACCCCGTTCACCGTCGGACCTGGCACCGACGTTTCGCTCACCGGCCTCGGCAACGACCGCGCCAACAGGGTGCCGGGAGTTCCGGTCTACGTACACAACTTCTATCGGGCGGCCAGGCCCAACTATCCGCAATGGTTCAACCCGGCGGCCTTCGCACCCGCTGCCCCGGGATCCTTCGGGAACTCCAGCCCTTTCTCGTTGCGAGGACCCGCTTATACGGACATGGATGTTGCTATTTCGAAGTTCTTCCCGCTCTACGACAGGCTGAAGCTTGAACTGCGCGGCGAAGCCTTCAACGCATTCAATCATCCGAACTACTTGAGCCCGGTGGGAACCTCGCAGCTCGTCCCCCAGGTTGCAGCTCTAAACTCGCCAACGGTGGGACTCATCACCGGCACCTCCGGAGACGCCCGCACACTGCAGATTGCCGCGAAGATCAGCTTTTAGACCTGAGATTCCCTGTGCAGCACCTCGCACTCGTCGAGCGATGTGGCCGCTAGACTGCGTACCCGCTCTAAAGCTGTAGCTGTAATGGCTATCAGGCGTAACGTTTCAGAAGTATCAGGCGCGGTCGGCCTTACGCTGGACGGTGGAGAGGCCGTCCGCGAGCGGCTTCGACGAAGGCAGTCGACGCCAGATAGAGATCGTTTACGTTGAGAACGCAAGAAATCCGCTTAAGAAGCCATGTCAGTAGCCTGAAAAGATGAAGCGGATCTGCTCGAGACTGTTCATACTGAGCCTGTCGGCCTCGTCCACAAGGATTAGAGTAGTCGGGTCCCCGATTGCCCGCTCTGGCCTGATAGTGCTTGTATATCACTGGTCTCAAACTGCGCTTAAGCGTGCACATAGGGCCGGAAAGGCGAGAGTCGCATCTTTTTTGTCGTGGGATGATATCTACCAGCTCCGGAAACCGAAACCGTCAAGAAGCAACGCGACGGTCCGTAGCCGCAGTTCTTACATAGCGAAAACTACGGGCACTCACCTGCACACTGAAAATGTGTGAGCTGGTAGAGACTGACGTAGTCAGTGCTAAGCCGCCGCAGGCTATGATCGATCTCCTTCATGATCGCCTTACGGAACAACCGATCGGCAAGAAGAAGGAATATCTAAAGAAGAGTTGCGTGCCGACGCTCGCGCGAACAACGGCCAAATCCTCGATGTCGCGCGCGAGGCCTTCATTGCTGATCCAGCGGCTTCGCTCAAGTCCATCGTGAAGACTGCAGGGGTCGGCGCGGGCACGCTCTAACGGCACTTTGCGACCCGCGAATCTTTAGTGCTTGCTCTTTACCGCAAGGAGATTGCTTTCCTGGTAGCGCTTGCGCCCTTGTTGCTCGCCAAGCACTCACCGGGCCAGGCGCTCCGCCTCTGGTGCGACAGGCTCGTGAAATACGGAGTCGTCGATATCGTCCATGCGGCGACATCGGCGCAGGACCGTCAGGAACACTACGGTCCGATGCTCGGCGCTGTCCGCCAGATAATCAAGGCCTGCGAAAGCTCCGGTGATCTTCCTGCCGGAACCGATCCAGAAGACGTTCTTGTCCTTATAGAACTGCTTTGGCGAATTCCTCCCAGTAGAGCGGGAGAGGAACGCGTCAGAAGACTCTTGGCGCTTGCATTTCGGGGTTTGGGGTCCAAAGACTCGTCAGTTCACCAGTAACCCTACGAGAAAGGGACCCGTTGTTTTCGCTGTCTTTTATGGTTCGGAGACACCGGATGTCGGGAGGAGACTCTGGACTGGTACATAACCGTTAATGCACTCACCGAGACGATAAGGAGCGGGAAGCCGCTCAAACGGCAAATCGGCACCCTCTGCTATGAGCGGCTGCTCGCATCCTCGGATCGGTCGGCTGTCGAACACGAGGCCGCCGCTGCCCTCGTCCCGCTTCAAACTCCGCGAGACTTCGTGCGCGATCCGGTGACGCTTGAACTCCTCGGCCTTCCTGGAGTCGGCCGTCTGCTCGAAGAGGCCTCGAGCGAGCCCTCGTGGAACTGAGGGCGGAACTGGAACGTGAGCGAATGGAGGTTTGGAGCTCCGGGGAATCTGAGCTAGGGTGAAGTCGTTGAATCCAAGAGTTAGATCGGGCCTCTCTCTGCCAAAGTTTCCCATTCTGACACTGACCAGGCTGGAGTGGCGCCGGAGCGGCTCGCGACCAGAGCGCCCAAGGCATTGGCAAAGGTCGCGCAGCGTGCGATCGTCCAACGTCGGTGATATCCATGCAGAAAGGCGGCGGCAAACGCATCGCCGGCTCCAACTGTGTCACTGACGCTGACCGCACAACCGGCGAACCGTTCCAGTTTGCCGTCGGCAAAGATGCAGCATCCGTCCGGCCCGAGCGTGACACAGATCACCTCAATCTGAAAGCGTTCAGCCCATACCCTGCAGAACGTCTCTAGCGAATAGTCCTCTGCACACAAAATTTGGCTGAGTGTCGAGAGCGTTCGCACTTCGATTTCGTTCAGCTTCAGTATGCAGGCATATCTGCAGAGACGCTCCACCAGCTCTAGGTTCCAATGCCCCTGGCGTAGATTCATGTCGTAGAAGCAGCGAATCCCAGGCATTCGACCGACCAAGGCGTGGACCAATGCCTCCATCCGAGGATCGGTCTGGAGCAAGGTCCCCATATAAAGCCAGTCCGGTTCCAGCTTCTGAAGATCCACAGTGGAGTCTGGCGACAGCTTCAGTTCGTCGAAGGCAGCGGGTCTCACGATCTCGAACGTGTGCTCTCCTTTCGCGTCATAACGGACGTGGGCACTTCCGGTTGGTCGATCAGGCCTTGTCTGAATGAATCTTGTATCCAGACCAAGCGCGGTCATCGCTTCGAGTGCCTTCGTTCCTCGACGATCGTTTCCAACAGCCGAAACAAGCCAAGCCCGATCGCCGCAACGCTGCAAATTGGCGCAGACATTTAGAGGTGCGCCGCCCAGAAACTCACGGTCTCCGATCACGTCCCACAAGATTTCTCCAATGCTCAGGACTTTCATACGTGTCTCCAGACCCGCAAAATAGGTATATGCAACTAGTGATCTACTTGTCTACTATCGGGGGCGTTCGTTTGCAAGAAGAGCGTCGTGGATAGAGGATGAACTCACCAGGAGATCTGTATGACGAACAGTCGAACGACCGCTGACGGGAAGCTGATTCCCCGGTCTGTCGCACAACCTAAGTACCTGAACATCGTCGAGAGCCTTCGCAGGGCTCTGGCTGCGGGGCAGTATCGTGAGGGTGCGCGCCTGCCCAGCGAAGCCGAACTCATCCGCCGGTTCAAAGTGAGCCGCATGACGGTGGTGAAGGCCATTCAGCAGTTGCAGCAGGAAGGCCTGGTTGTGAGGCGCGTCGGGTCAGGCACTTACGCCGCAGAAGCGAGCGGCTCAGAGGGTCGAGTGTTTGGATTATTGATTCCTGACTTGGGTCAGACCGAGATCTTTGAGCCCATCTGCCGCGGAATGGTTCGTTCGCCCCAGGCCAGGAAACACTCGCTCCTTTGGGGGCACTCCTTTGCCAGCGCCGAAGACAAGGGCGAGCAGGCAAAACAGCTCTGTCATCACTATCTGGATCAGAAGGTCAGCGGCGTCTTCTTCGCACCGCTGGAGTTTAGTCCGAACCGCAGGGAGATCAACCGCGAGATCCTAAACAATCTCGACGACGCTAAGGTTCCAGTGGTTCTACTGGACCGCTGTGGACTGACGTTTCCAGCGTCTGGCACGCACGATCTGATCGGTCTCGACAACCGTCGTGCAGGCTATATTGTCACTGAGCATCTGCTGCGGCTGGGGGTAGAACGGGTCGGATTTCTTGCCCGCGAGGGATCGGTTGAGACTGTTGAAGCTCGTGTCGTTGGCTGCCGGGAGGCGCTATACGACGCCGGGAAGATTCTTGAGCATACGATCGTCGTTCCTGAAGACGCCATCGATGGTAAAGCCATCCAGAAGGTCTTGCAGGCGCAGCGGCTTGATGCCGTGGTGTGCGCCAACGATCATACAGCGGCAAGCCTGATGAAGGCCCTCCTGGAGACCGGAACGCGGATACCTGAGCAGTTGCGCATTGTCGGCTTCGATGATGTGAGTTATGCAAGCCTCTTGCCTGCCCCCTTGACCACCGTGCATCAGCCTTGCGGTGACATCGGTGCGACCGCGATGGCTGCGATGCTGGATCGGATCAGAAACCCTCACCTGCCACCACGAACGATCCTCCTCAACGGCAGCCTGGTTGTCCGGGAGTCGTGCGGTTCGACGAGGGCCGCAAAAAGACTGTAGAAGTCCCCCGTTCATGAACGTTCAAAACCGATGCCCAAAAATTGGTATAGTTAGCTTTATCATATTGGTATAGCTATTTCAGTTGACACTGATATGCAGAAATCTCTACAAAGTTGTTCGCTGCAACTTGGGAGGCAAGGTCACATGTCAATGAAAAGCATCATCGCGTTTGCAGGAAAAACACTGGCGATCATAATCGCCGCACTTGCTCTGACAGGCGGACCTGCCGCCGACGCGCAAAGCAATTACGGAACAATCGTAGGAACTGTTACCGACAGCACTGGTGCGGCCCTTCCGGGCGCCCAGGTCGTATTGAAGAACAACGGCACAAACATCTCACAGTCCGTGGCGGCTGGGGCTACGGGTAACTACACGTTCCTCAACCTGAATCCCGGGGTCTACACCGTTACGGTGACGAATGCCGGCTTCAAGGCTGCCTCCAGCAACCAGGTTGATGTGACAATCGGCGGAACGACGCGCGTTGATGAAGCCCTGCAGACGGGCGAAATCACTGAGACTGTCAACGTGAGCGCCTCGAATGAAGCGCTGCAGACAGACAGCGCATCGCTTGGCGGCGTGGTCGAAGGACGGCAGTTGCTTGAGGCGCCTTTGAACGGGCGCAATGTGAATAATCTTCTCGATTTCGTTCCGGGTGTAACGCCCGGCGGCGGGACGCAGGGCAGCACCGTGGCCAACGGAGGCAGCGGGAACTTCCAGGCTGGCGGCCAGACCCAGGCAATCGCCTACGGGAACTATCAGATTGGTGGCGGCTTCAGCGGACAAAGCCTCTTTTTCTACGACGGAATGGGGCAGAATGTACCCGAGAATAATGTGAACTCACTTGTACCCACCCAGGACGCGGTACAGGAATTTCGGGTTTCGACGAACAACATCAGCGCTGAGTTCGGCGGCTTTGGTGGTGGCGTAATCCAGATCTCCAGCAAGAGCGGCACCAGCAGCTTTCATGGCAATGCATATGAATATTTCCGCAACACGGCGTTGAACGCGAACGACTGGTTCAGCAACCATAACGGCCTAGGAAAAAGCCCGCTGCACCAAAATCAGTTTGGAGCCAATCTTGGCGGACCGATCGTCAAGGACAAGGCTTTTTTCTTCTTCTCCTGGGAACGTGAGACGCTCACGTCAACAAGCCCGGTGAGCGCACGTGTTCCCACAAGGGCGGAGCTGAACGGCAACTTCGCCGCGGACTTCGCTCCTGGCGTTCAAGGCATCTACAACCCGATCACGCGTGCTCCTTATCTGGGCAACATCATTCCTACAGGTCAGCTCAACACGACGGCGGTGAAGATATTGCAGTTGGAAACGCCCAACGAGGCGCGCGTAAACCAGAACACGAGCAGCGCAAATCCCTTCGCCAACAACGTCTCGGCCAGCGCTCCGATTGAGGGCTTTCAGAACCAGTACAACGCACGTGTGGATTACAAGGTGGGCCAGAGCGACCAGATCTTTGCACGCTACACGTACTGGGATCCTCATAACGGCATCAGTGATCCGTATGGAACGCAAACAGGTGCGGGAACGACGGGCAATCTGACACAAGAGGGAGTGATCGGTGACACCCATCTCTTTAATGCGACTACGATCGCTGATCTAAGGGTCTCGTATCTCGAGAACTATAACTTCCAGAATATTCTCTCGCAGGGTTTCAACCAGTCGTCCATCAGTCCGGCTTATGGAGCAATCCAATCCGCGAGCTTCGGTGACGTCGGCACGCTGCCCGGTCTCGGAATAACAGGATATGGTGTGGGAGCCGAGACCTCGCAGCTGTACTGGGAGAATACCGTATACGGCATCAATGGAAGCGTCAGCAAGGTACTGAATAAACATACAATCAAGGGCGGCGGAAATTGGAGACAGGTGTTATGGACAAGTTTCGGGAACAATGGAGGCCTTACGCTGAACGCGCTGCCGATCTATAGCGCTTCGTCACCCAGCGACTCGACCACTGGCAATGCGCTCGCGTCTTTCCTGCTAAATGCGCCTTCAAGCACCACGGACAGTACGATCCTGACGCAGCATGCGTTTCTGCATAACTACGGATTCTATGTCACTGATACTTACCAGGCAACCAAGAGCCTGACCCTTACCGCGGGCCTGCGCTGGGAGCAGCCAGGATCCTATTCAGAGGAGCACGACCTTAATACAGTTCTTCTTCCCAATGCATCCGCCAGCGTGGGCGCGATTAGCTCTATTACCAACCCAGTGAGTGGGGCGCCGGTACCGCTGACTGCAGTCCTAGCGCTCGTAAATAGCCCGGCCTATACCTCTCGTCGTGAGGAGCAGTTGCATTGGAAGCTCTTCTCCCCGCGAATTGGACTTGCAGACCGGATTGACGACAAAACGGTGGTCCGTGCTGGCTATGGCATCTCGTTTTTGCCGGCGGAGTATACCCAGGACGGACCCCAGCTAAGCCCCGTGGCTCGGGCGCAGACCAATGTGAACAACACACCCGGGCAGGCGCTGATTGCGACGGTCGATAACCCGTTGCCAAACGGCGTGAATCAGCCCCTGGGACACACACAGGCAGCACTGAATGCACAGCTTGGGTTTGGTCTGTGGGCTCGTGTCCCGAACCAGGGTTACGGCTACGCACAGCAGTGGAACCTGGCGATCGAGCGGGCGGTCGATGCGCACTCGACGGCGAGTCTTGCGTATGCCGGCGCGAAGGGCACTCACCTGATCGGTGCTTCCGCATATACAGCATCGGGTCTCAACCTGAATCAGCTTCCGGATCAGTACGACTCACTCGGCTCCGCTCTGCTGACGCAGGTGAACAATCCGTTCTACGGTCAGTTTTCATCGACGTCCCCTCTGGGCTCCCAGAAGGTGGATGAAGGTTATCTGCTGCTGCCACATCCGCAGTATCCGCAGGGGGTTCTCCAGCAGGCTCCGCGGTTCGGCCAATCGAGCTATAACTCGCTGCAAGCGACTTTCACCCGTCGCTTCGCGCATCAAGGAATTTTGCAGGGAGCTTATACCTGGAGCAAGCTGCTGAGCAACGTAGACAACACGAGCGCGTTCCAGGATGGGCAGGGGGGCACGGCGGTCGTTCAGGATAACTACAACCTTCGCGCGGAGTATTCCTTAAGTGAACAGGATTTAGCCAACAACCTCGTCATCAACTATGGAATCGATTTGCCCTACGGTCACGGGGAGATGTATGGCTCTTACGTTAACGGATTTGCGAATGCTGTGCTCGGCGGATGGCGCGTGAACGGTATCACAATATTGAAGAGCGGGCTTCCGCTGGCGCTGGTTGCTCAGTCGAACGGGTTGAGCACCTTTGGCGGCGGTACCGACCCCTTTGGCCTTGGGACCGGGATCATCCGTCCCAACTATACGGTGGGATGCAACAAGAACGCCGCGGGCGCGCCACATAGCAGCGCTCGTGTAAACCAGTGGTTCAATACCGCATGCTTTACTCAGCCGGGTAACTTCTCCTTTGGCAATGAGCCGCGAGTCGATGCGGGTCTCAAGTCACAGGGCGAAGTGAACTTCGATTTCTCTGCCAATAAGACTTTCGATATCACCGAACTGGTGAAGCTGAAGTTTACGTCTGAGATCTTCGATATCTTCAACCATGCGCAGTTCGCAGAGCCTAACCTGAGCGTCGGCGGCAGCGGCTTCGGCACCGTGACGCACCAGCTTAATCTGCCGCGTACCGTGCAATTTGCACTGCGTGCTTATTTCTGACGAGAGTCGGAGTAATCCAAGAATGACCGGCAGATGATGAACACCTGCCGGTCCAGTCTTTCCTTGACGTTCCAGGAGCTACTCATGTCGACGACGCGACGCAGTTTTCTAAGCTGGACTGCAATCGTTGCGTTGAGGTCGGGTTTTCATCGCCTGATCGCGCAACAGGACGACCGGGTGGCTGAGGCGACGTTGGCGGCCGACCCTATGCGCCCGCAGTTTCACCTGCTGCCCGTCCGCAACTGGATGAACGATCCAAACGGTCCGATCTATTTTGACGGCAGGTACCACATGTTCTTTCAATACAACCCGAAGGCCGCCGTGTGGGGGAACATGAGCTGGAACCATGCGGTCTCGCCCGACATGCTGCATTGGACGAACTACCCTGTTGCATTTACCCAAACGCCCGGAGGGCCAGATGCCGCCGGCTGTTTCTCCGGCTCAGCCATAGCGGTCGATGAAGGGAAACACAAGCGCGTTTACATGGTCTACACCGGCGTCGTGAAGAGCAAGCTACATGAGACTATTCGCAATGAAGGTCTTGAGGAGACGCAATGTCTTGCGTGGTCGGACGATCCCATGCTGAAGCAGTGGACCAAGCTTGCCGCACCAATCATACCGTCGCCTCCGCCTGACTTGAAGGTTACCGGCTTTCGCGATCCTTCCGCGTGGCGACAGGGTGAATGGTTCTATATGACGGTCGGCTCCGGCATCGAGCAGGTGGGCGGGTGTGTTCTCCTTTACCGGTCGAAGGACCTTAAGGACTGGCAGTATCTACACATGCTCGCGCGCGGCGAGTGGAACGGAAAGCCTACAAGCAATCCAGTCGGCGATGGAGAAATGTGGGAATGCCCGGAGTTCTTCTCACTTGACGGTGGTCACGTCCTGATCTATTCCACATCGGGGGAGGTGTTCTGGCAGTCTGGTGCTCTTGACGAGAACACGATGAAGTTCACACCCGCGAAGACTGGCTTGCTTGATCTGGGTGCATTCTATGCACCCAAGACACAGCTTGCCGGAGATGGCCGCAGGATCCTATGGGGATGGATTCCCGAGCGGCGCTCTGAAGCGGCTATGCAGGTCGCTGGATGGTCTGGGATGATGAGCTTGCCACGAGTGATGCATCTTGATAGGGACGGAATATTACGGCTGAGCATTTTGCCGGAGGCGGAAGCTCTGCGCAGCGGGCCGATACTGTCGCAGGATACGAGCGCGGGAGTCATGAAGACACTTCGCCGGGCATCGGGCGAGGTTCTCTGCACAGGCACAAAGGCAACCGCTCTGCAGCTTACGCTGAGTGACGGAGCAAATGAACTGCTGCGGGGCGACTACTCTCCAGAGAAGCACGCGTTTACCATCGATGGCCGTGAGTTCGAATTGCAGCCCAATGATGAACCTTCGTTACATGCCTTCGTGGATGGTTCCGTGATCGAGTTGATCGTAAGCCAACGCGTCGGCTATACCAAGCGCTTCTACTACACAGCCAGGACAGCACCGGATATCCTCGTGCGTGCGACCGGTGCTGCTAACGTCACTTTGAGCGCCTGGCAGGTATTGCCAATCTCGAAGAACCGGCTTACAACCGTCGCCTAGACTTGAGTTCCCTCGGAGAAGGCCTTGAACCGATACCTTGTGAAGGCAACTGCCGTAGGAGCTCTCGGCGGACTGCTGTTTGGCTTTGATACGGCCGTCATCGCCGGAACCACGCAGCAACTAACGGACATCTTTCATCTCACGCCTTCAACACTAGGTATCACTGTCTTTATTGGGCTGGTGGGCACTGTAATTGGTGCGTTGGTCTCCGGAGCGCTGGGACAACGCATCGGGGGACGGGAAGCTCTCCGCATCATGGCGGTTCTGTACACCATTTCCGCGATAGGCTGTGCGTTCGCATGGAATTGGAATGCTCTGATGGTCTTTCGCCTGATTGGCGGTCTCGGAATCGGAGGCTCATCAGTACTCGGCCCCGTGTACATTGCAGAACTCGCCCCGGCCAAGTGGCGTGGGCGCATGGTCGGCTTGTTTCAGATCAATATTGTGGCGGGTATTTTGTTCGCATACCTGTCTAACTTCATCATCGCATCGCTGCACCTAGGGTTGGCGGAGTGGCGCTGGGAGTTTGGGGTGGCTATCGTACCTTCGATTCTCTTCCTGGTGATGCTCTACGGCATTCCCCGAAGTTCGCGTTGGCTGGTAACGACCGACCAGACGCTGGAGGCTCGCGAGGTACTTGAGTTGCTGGGATCTCCGAACTCTGCCGCTGAACTGCAGGAGATCGTTAATTCGGTTTACCTGGAGGGAGGGGTTACCCAGGAATCGATTTCAAGCCGTCGCTACACGCTGCCAATATTTCTCGCGGTATCGATCGGTCTTCTCAACCAGCTTTCAGGCATCAACGCGATCCTCTACTATGCGAACTCGATCTTTGCTTCGGCGGGATTCAACTCGAACTCCGCCGCGCTCCAGACGGTCGGGATCGGCCTTGTAAACCTGATCGCCACGCTGCTCGGTATGAGCCTGATTGATAAGCTTGGCCGCAAGACACTGTTGCTGATCGGCTCTGTCGGCATGCTCGTGGCGCTCGCGGGTGTCACAGCTATTTTCTACAAACACACGCATCAAGCCCTTCTTGTCTGGCTACTGGTGCTCTTTATCATCTTCTTTGCTATTTCACAGGGCTCGGTAATCTGGGTTTATATCGCGGAGGTCTTTCCGAACCGAGTCCGTTCCAAGGGCCAGAGCATCGGCTCTTCCGCTCACTGGATCAGCGCCGCGTTGATTACGCGCTACTTTCCCGTTGTGGTCGACAAATTTTCGCCGGGAACACCTTTTGCATTCTTTGCCGCAATGATGGGAATACAATTCCTGCTCGTGCTCTTGGTCTTCCCAGAGACCAAAGACAAGTCGTTGGAGCAAATTCAGGCGCGGTTCGGAATCCAGTAGATACAAGAAGTTCTCGCATGTCTTGGCTGGTGTTGCCCGCCACCGTCTACCTCTCGGTCCGTGGCTGCTACCTCTCTGTCAGGCAGTTAGTCGCCACGAATGCGTTTCCGGGCGAGTACGCTTCTTAGATCCGAGCGCAATCGCCAATGCGACCTCCGAAGCTAACGGAGTTCGAGACGCGCATTCGTCTGTTCTCGCCACTTCACGACTAACCTCTGGCGTGCACGTGATCAGGAGTAAGGGCTCCTCTAGCGCAATACCATACGATCAGTGACAATGTGGAGACCATGATCCGTCAATAGAGAGTGCGTAGGAGCGGGACGCGGAAACACGCCGTAGCGCGTGCGACCAGCAGTGCGGTGGGGCGGCAGAGGATCAGCCGGCCAACGACTAGCCCATCCGCGCCGCAGAGCGTTTGATAACCGGGGTAGAGGCCCATCAACGTCCACAGCAACATCACCGGCGGTGTGTTGCAAGCGGCCCATTACGACGCGGTCAGGCGAAGAACGAACCGGAACCGACCGAAGAGATAGGCGCATATAAGGCCTGCATATTCTGGAGGTGCCCCCGTTTGTCCGCCCGTAGCGGCGACGACGGGAGTCTGAAGCAGGAACCCCTGAGCGGTTAATCCTGTCCGCAAGCTGCATCACAACCTCGAAGTGGCTGGCCCGTCCGTGGTGCGCCATGTTGCCCACCACCGAAATCAGCTTATGCTGCACCTGATTTATGGGTGCAACTTGACTTACCATGGCGCGCATCGTTCACCCCATACCGAAGGCCAGAGTGGTTGGTCTTTTTCTTCCAGGAAGCGCTCCAGATAGGCGGCTGCAGGCAATCCCAAGCCGCTCACGTTTCATCAGGAAGACCGTCGGCGGGAGTAACGTCGCAGTAGCCCAGCTTGTACGGCGGCCATCTGGGTCAATGACTCTCAACCGCATAGAACTGCTCGAGACGCTCGCTGTAAAGTGCGATCGCAGCCTGGTATTCGTCGTACTTCGAGCGGTCAGGATAGGTGGTCTTGCTGGTATCCTCCCGGACGCCGCGCAGCGTGATCGCAGAAAGCGCCTCAGCTTCGCCGTTCCACCTCTTCCAGGCCCATATGGCCTGAAGCGCGGCTCCCAGGCATCCCGCCTCGCTTACGGCCGGCACCTTCACGACCGTACCTGTCGCGTCGGCGATAAGCTGACGCCATCCGACGCTTCGTGAGCCGCCTCCAATCACCTGAGGCTGGTCCAACTTCTTCTCGCGAAGGATCAGCTTCATTCCCATCAAAATCCCGAAGGTGACTCCTTCTACAGTGGCGCGCATCAGATTGGCCGAACTCATATTATGCGTTGAGAGGCCAACAAGACTACCCGTGGCATGCGGCAGGTCCGGGGTTCGCTCTCCGTTGAGGAAGGGGATGAAGGTGATGCCATCCGCTCCGGGACGGGAGTTCTCTAAAGCTTCAGAGACATACGGGATCTCGCGACCGAGCAAGCTGAGCACCTTTGCGGTCACGTTGGTCGCATTCATCGTGCATACCAGCGGCAGCCAGCCACCGGTCGAGGAGCAGAACGGTGCGATGCGTCCGTCGGGATCTCCCACGGGATGATCACTGAACGAATAGACGGTCGAGGAGGTCCCCAGGCTGATTGTGACGACCCCCTGCACTACGTTTCCGGTCCCAATGGCGCCCATCATGTTGTCGCCGCCCCCGGCCGAGACAAGGCAGTCGACCGTGAGCCCAAGGGCATCCGCGGCCGCGGGTCGCAATTGCCCCACGATGCCATCGGCGGCTATAAGTTCAGGAAGCGCGCGCTCCAGCAGGCCCGTGCCGCCATCGATCGCGGCCAGCGGTTCAGCGGCCCATGTCCTTCGGCGAACATCGAAGTAGGCCGTGCCTGAGGCATCCCCAAACTCCGCAGCCAGGCGCCCCGTAAGCCAGTAGTTGAGGTATTCATGCGGCAGCAGGATGTGACGGATACGTGCAAAGTTCTCCGGCTCTTTCTCCTTCAGCCAGAGAAGCTTCGACAACGTGTACCCCGTCAGAGGGATAATACCGAATCGATTAAACCAGGCGGAGGCTCCTCCCAGCTTCTGCAGAAGGTGCAGGTTTTGCGCCGAGGTTTCAGTGTCGTTCCATAATTTTGCGGGGCGGATACTTTGCATATGCTCGTCAAGCACCACCAGCCCATGTTGCTGACCTGAGACCCCGATCGCCTTCACCGCGCCCGGTGCGACCGCGGCCTCTTCTAATGCCTCTCGCGCCGCGACAATCATTGCCATAACCCACCATTCCGGATGCTGTTCCCTCGCACCCGTCGGTCGCTCGATCAGGTCATGGCTCGCATGACCATGGCCGTGCGCCACTCCGCTGTGGTCGAACAGGACCGCCTTGGTTCCCTGGGTGCCGCAATCGATGCCTAAGAACATGCCACTCTCTCACTCTGGATCACTCTATCGGATTTGCCGACACACAATGAATGGGCTGCGATCTCAGGTCGCGCTTGCCATCACATTCGACTTACAATTCAGCGCCATGGCTGAACTGCCGGCACTTCTCGAAGCCTTTCAATCCGGAACAAAACAAATGAGAGACGTTCATCCAATCGTGGAAACGTAATCCTGAGTAAGATCAAGGCTGTAGTACAGCACTGGCTCCGCTACCGTCTGAATGCGGGAGCCAGGGCGATGCTTTTTGGTGGTGAACAGCCGAAGCGATCAGATCACCGGTTTCCCAAAGATGCCGCGAGCAGGTACTGATCCAGGAATTTGAATCTTGCGACCTGCTGTGCTGAGAGAGGATGTGCTGTCATTTGACCATCCCGCTCGATATGAAGCATGGAGTGGTCGGCCCGGAACTCTGGCCAGGGCGGAAGGCCGGGCCCGTTCGGATCTCCCTTAGCAGCGAAGTTGATCCAATAGGACATCATTTTGTCCGAGACAGCCCGGTCCGCGGGTCCGGCAGCAGGCGCGTTCGGCGCGAAGGATTGCGGTACCAGATTGCCGAACACGAAGACGACTTCGCCCCCATGCGAAGCTACAGGCGAGTAGGGTGACTCGTATTCAAATTCGTACCCATAAACCGGGGATTTACCTGTCTTCGCCTGCAGGGTCAGCCAGCGCCACGTTTCCGCGCTTTGCCTCGAGTCGGAAAGCAACTCCTCAGCCGAGGCCTTCGCCTCGGTGTCGGTTGCGCTTGGATAAAGGGACAGAAACTCCTCCATTTTATCGGGACCGAAGTTCATCAGGGCAGCTGCCCGGAACTCCGCCGCTGTCTTATGCGGCAGCGCCGAGGGGAGGAAGGGATAGTCCTCGCGTTTGTTGAATCCCGCCATCAGGGTCACGTCGTTCTGATGTCCACTGAGAAAGACCTCGTCTAAATCCGAAGGGATCACATAGTGGTCGATACTGGGAGTGAAGACCGGTGGATCGCCTCGTTCGCGAAAATTCCAAGGGGCAGCGTTGTTCAGCCGCTCCGCAGGGATCGCGCGCATCTCCGCTAACGATTTTGCTCCGACTGCCCCAGCGTAGGCTGCGCCGCGGAGTCCCATCTCCTGAGTGGACGGAAGTTTCTGTAGAGAAGAGCCGCTCTCGCCGATTGCTCTTTGGAAGAGCCCCAGCCCTTTTACCAGAGGGGATGCCATCAGAATGCTGACCGATTGCGATCCGGATGAGACGCCAAAGATGGTGACATTCTTCGGATCGCCTCCGAAGTTTGCTATGTTCGTCTGCACCCATTTCAGTGCGGCGATCTGGTCCAGGATCCCGAAATTACTGGAGAGCCGGCCATTGCTTCTGAGCAACGGGTCAGCAAAGAATCCGAACACGCCGAGACGGTAGTTGAGGCTTACGAGCACGACTCCTTTCTGCGCGAAGAGCGTCCCATCGTTCGTCGGTTCGTACCCATTGCCAAATTCGAAGCCACCACCGTGGATCCAGACCATGACAGGGCGGTGCTCTCTGGACGATTTCGCAGCCGTCCACACGTTCAGGTAGAGACAGTCTTCGCTCTGCGTTCCTGGACGCTGAACCCCGAGCTCCCAGCAACGATTGCTGAAGCCGGTTGCATCGCGATCACCAGTCCACGATTTTGCAGACTGCGGCGCCTGCCAGCGGAGGTCGCCCACAGGAGGCGCTGCAAAGGGAATGCCTCGGAAGGAGAGCACTCCCTTGGAGTCGCGGGGGACGCCTCGCAAGGTGCCGCCGTCCACCTGAACCGTCTCGTCTAGTGGCTTGGCCACTTGCGAGTTTGCACCAGAGGTCATGAGCAACAGGGCTGTCAACGAATAAAGAATCCCGTTCATACTTCTCCTTAGTGGTGTCCCAGAGGAAACACGGCCATCCAATCTGGAAACGCATCGCGCCGGAACAATCGTGCGACGGAGGATGGTGAGCTTCCTGAAAGCCCTGGCCCATAGATTCTACGGTTAGATTGCACGATCAAAACGATGAACGCAATTACCGAACGTACTGTGCTCCAACGTTCGTCGTGTTGTCAAGCTGATTGTCGTGCGGGTGCCTTTGTGCCGATCTCTCGATTGCTCGACGCTCCTTCCAAATCCTTCAGGCCCGGTGCCATTGAAGGCTGGGCGTGCGCAACAATCCTGCGATCAATCCTGTGTTTTCCACCTTATTAACCGATCTGCTCGCCATTGGAAAGTATCTCCACAACGGTTTGTGAGCCAGAAGGCTTGGGCAGATTCAGAGCTTTTTGAAAATAGCTTGACAATCGCGTGCTCACTCGGACAGGCTCTTGACGGGATAACACGTTCAGCTAATCGTTCAAGCGAACGAGCTGGCAGGAAAGTTGGGGGCTCCGGATATGACGGTACACGGCAGGTTCAACATCTCTATAGTTCAAGTGCTTATGGTCGTATTCATCTTCTTGTTCATCCCCCTGCCGTCAATACTGGGGCAGGCGCAGTCAACGGTGACGCGCGGGCTGGTTCTCGACGGAGTCACGGTCGTGAGCACGCGCGACGGAACGTTAATGCGCGACCAGGCAGTCGTGATGGATGAGGGCAAGATTGTAAAGATCACACGGGCGCACACGATCAAAACAGGCGGGGCGGCGATTTTGGTGGACGATTCTGGCAAGTACGTAATTCCGGGATATCTGGATATGCACGTCCATCCGCTGGACTCGAACGACCTGCAGGGCGACCTGACCCTGATGCTGGCTAACGGGGTTACGGGCATCCGCGTCATGTCGGGCTCGCCCGAACTGCTGGCGCGCCGAAAAGCTGGAACGCTGATGCCGCCCACCGGAGCGCCGGAGCTTCTCTTCATGCCGGGAACATTCCTGACGACGGCAAACTCGCCGACTGCCGCCGCGACAGTAGAGCAGGTGCGACAGCAGAAGGCGCAGGGCGCGGATTTCATCAAGGTCGTGGATATGACGCCCGAGACGCTCTTCGCGGCTCTCGGCGAAGCCAAGATCCAGGGACTTACGGTCGACGGGCACCTTCCGCAGACGGTAGATGCCGCAGAAGCCGCACGCCGTGGGATGCGTGGCATCGAGCATCTCGGTCCGGGCGTTGCCGTCCTGCTCAGTTGCTCTACCAATGAGGCGGCCCTCCGGCAGATGATCGCCAACCTTCCCGCTCGAGCCGCCCCGTTACCCGGAACTCCCGCGGGCACGGGCGCCGGAAGAGCGGGCGATCCAGTTCCCGCGGTCGCAGGACCGCCGCCACCGAACCCGCAGACGATCAGGATGATGCAGCGCATCATCGATACCTACAGCGAAGCTAAATGCACCTCGCTCGCCAAGACCTTCGTCCAATGGGGGACGTGGCAGACCCCCACACTCATCCGCCTCCGCACGATTGAGCTTGCCGACGACCCCATCTATACGAACGATCCGAACCTGCGCCACATCAAGCCGGACAAACGTCAACTGTGGGCGTCGGCTGCGCGGAACTATGCCGGACACATCTCGCCTGAGGCGCGTCAGACCCTGCTCAACTTCTACGAACTCCAACTGCGGACCGCTAAGCTGTTCGAGGACGCCGGCGTGAAGATGCTGGCGGGAACCGACTCGGGCGGGTCGGCTCCCTGGTGCATAGCCGGCTTCGCGCTCGGGCAGGAGTTCGACCAGTTAGCCCGTGCTGGCTTCACTCCGCTGCAGGTCCTGCAGTTGGCCACTCTCAACGGAGCCGAATTTCTGGGCCGCGAACGCACCATGGGCACGGTCGAAGTTGGCAAAGATGCAAACCTGGTAGTTCTTGACGCCAATCCGATCGCAGCGGTCGCCAACCTGAAGAAGATCAGCGGCGTTGTCCGGAATGGCGCTTATCTGCCGAAAGCTACCTTGCAGCAAATGTCGGACAGTGTGATCTATCCGTAGGAACCACCGTTCGTAGGGCGGCGGAGCAACGTCCTCCACGAGACTGAATACGCGCTGGATCGCTGAAGATGGACGGTATCGCGACTTCCACGAACATCAACGATGTCTACCTCGGCGAGCGGGCCCGATCTACGTAGGATCCGCGCGCGGGAATTGTCTTCACCTCTTTTCCGCCCTTGCACTCGATTTAGAGAATGACAGCGGCCGCAGATTACGGGATCCCGGCAGGTGCCGTGTTCCTCGATAATTGCGTTCACCGAACAAAGCAGTACACGGCGACGAACGGGTACTGTGTGGCTTTGCTCTTCGTGCGTGCCCACGGTCGGTGCCCGCGGCAGACCCAAGTACCCGTTGGGTGCTCGTGGAATGCTCAGATGGCTTGAAACAGCTGGACTCTGTTGATTCTTTGCAGCGCAATACGATCCGTGCCGCGGCCCACCGTACGTGGCTGAAAGCAGTCGGCGTGGCGGCCCAAAGAAAAGCTTGACAAGTGCACGCGTGTAGAGCATCGTGTTTCCGCTAACACGCTTACCCAAATTCAAGCGCCCAAAAAACGCCCCGGCAAGATCGGAAGTATCGCCACATGGTCCACCCAGCGCCTTTTCGCCTCCGTCTCGTACTCACGATCGGCTTCTCGTTCATCCTCCTGTTGGCTCCCGGTGCCCTGCGGGCGCAGGGCACCACGGCGACGGTCACCGGCTTCGTTACCGATTCTTCCGGCGCGAAGCTGCCCGGGGCTACGGTCAGCTTTACCAACACGGCTACAGGCGTAGCCGAGACCGCAACCACCAACAGCGCAGGTTTGTACCGCATACAAGGCTTGCTGCCGGGCAACTACAAGTCAGCCGTGACCGTGTCCGGATTCAAGACGGCCGTGCGCGAGGGCATCGATCTCCATCTTGAGGACCAGGTTTCGCTTGACTACGCGTTGGATATAGGTGCGACAAGCGAAAGCGTGACGGTCGAGGCCGGCGGCCGGCTACTGGAGGCTTCGACTCCGACGGTCAGCCAGGTGATCGAAGGTAGGCAGGTGCAGGACACACCGCTGAACGGTCGTAACGCTATGAACCTCATCGCGCTGACGCCGGGCGTGGTGCCGCAGGGTTCGACCGGCGGTTCGGCCAATAACAACGCCAACAACGGCGCATTCACCAACGTCTTCGGCTTTGGCAATTACCAGATCGCGGGCGGTCTCGCCAACCAGCAATCGACGTATGTGGACGGCGCTCCTGTGGACGCATTTGAAGGCCACGTAGTGTCCTTTATCCCGTCCCAGGACTCCGTGCAGGAGTTCCGGGTGGAGTCAAGCGTGGTCAACCCGCAGTACGGCGAGTTCAGCGGCGGCATCGTCTCGTTCGGGACGAAGTCCGGAGCCAACGCCCTGCACGGCACAGCCTACGACTATCTTCGCAACACCATCTTCAACGCCAACAACTTCTTTCTTAGCGGCCTTCATCAGCCAAGGCCTGCACAGATTCAGAACCAGTTCGGCGCCACGGCGGGCGGCCCCATCAAGAAGGACAGGGCCTTCTTTTACGCCTCCTATGAGTCCATCCGGACCGCGCTGGGCGTGCCGAACCTTGGACGCGTGCCGACTGCCGCCGAACTGCAGGGTAACTTCACCGCAGACCCTGCGGTAGTGAACCCGGCACCCTACATGGGCAAATACATCCAGGCCAAGTGCAATGGCGTGCTCAACGAGTTCTGCCTGCCGGGACAGCCATCTCAGCCGGGCGACGCGATCTACGATCCCACAAGCTACTACATGGCGAATGTGGCTCACTATTTTCCTCTGCCCAATACCACTAACGCAGGCGCCGCTTATAACTACTCGCAAACCGGCAAGGCGTTTTCCACCCTGAACACCTACGATCTGCGCGGCGATCTGAACGTCGGTGCCAGGCAGAAGATCTTCGCCAAATATGGGCGGCTGGATGGCTTCCAGCAAGGAACTCAGTTCATTTTCAACAACCCCACAGGGCCGAATTCTGGCGCTGCGGTCGGCCGCACAGTCACTAACTACGTCTTCGGGGATACCGTCTCGGTGAATCCCACGTCGGTCGTCGACATCCGGTTGTCCTATCTGCGCTACTTCAGCTTCTTCATTCCGTCGTACACCAACCTCGCGGCCTTCGGCCCGTTCTATGCAGGCATCGCCAACCAGGTGATCGCGCCCGTCTTCCCCAACGTCTCGATCACCAATAACGTGACGCAGCCCTACGGGCAGCTCTCCAGCTTTTCCTATCAACCGATCAACCAGTATGCACTCTCCGGCACCTACTCGAAACTCCTGGGACGCCATTCACTCAGCTTCGGGGGCGAGGTCCGGGAACGGGATGAGTACTATATCAACGTCGGAAATTCCACGGGTAATTTCGTCTTCGGCGGAACGAATACTGCCTGTATTCCCAGCGCAACTAAATCCTGCGCCATCGTCGTCGCGCCGGGTTCGGGGGTGACTCCTGTCGCCGACTTCGTCTCCGGTCACTTCACCTCCGCCGGCGCGGGAATCCCGAACGCTGACAGGCCGGATACGGTCAACCACTACGGCGGCTTGTTCGCCAATGACATCTTTCAGCTGTCGCCTCGCCTCACCCTTTCGGCAGGCATTCGATACGAAATTCCTGGCGGCAATACCGAGAAACACAACAACAATGCTGTCATTCTTCCGCAGTTGGCAAACCCCCTGACGGTCGTCAATACCTCCGCTTACCCCAGCCGCAGCGACCTTGTCACCCACCTGAAGCTCTTCTCTCCGCGGGTCGGATTTTCTTTCCAGCCCTACACGGGGACGACCGTGCGCGCAGGATACAGTCTCGCCTACCTACCCCAGGAGATCGTCTTCGCTGCCGCGCCCGCCGGCTCGTCGGTAAACTCGCCGACGACGTACGTTGCTCCGGGCGGTCTCATCAGCGCTCCGCTTGGTTACTTGCCGGGCACAACAACACCGAACACAACGATCCTCAAGCCCATCGGACGGGGATACGCCACCAATCCCACCTATCTCTACGGTCAGGTGATCGCCGGACGCGATCCCTACTATAAATTTCCTTACCTGCAGCAGTGGAACGGCAACGTGCAGCAGTCCTTCGGCTCCAGCGCCATCATGCAGTTGGCCTATCTCGGCTCGCGCGGAGACCACCTGGCGATCGCCAACACCTACAACATCAATCAGCTGCCCGATAACGCGACGCTTGCGGCAGCCAATCGCCCCTACCCGCAATACCAGAATGTGAACGTCAATTCCGCCTGGATCGGCGACACCTACTACAACTCGCTGCAGGCCACGTTGACCAAGCGCTTCACAAGCGGGGGCACCCTGCTCGCAAACTACAGCTGGTCGAAATTCCTAGGTACAGCCGACTCCCTCAACCCGCAGGTAGAAACCCACGCCGCCGGTGCGATACAGGACTACGACAATCCTCGCGGTGAGAGGTCCTACACCAGCTTCGACGTACCCCACCGACTCGTGATCAGCTATATTCTTGACCTGCCTGTAGGCAACGGCAAGCGCTTCCTCGGCAACGCCGATGGCATCGTCAATGGCCTGGTCTCAGGTTGGAATGTGAGTGGCATCAATTCATTCCAAAGCGGCTTTCCCCTGGCCATCACGACCACGGCCAGCACCGTGAGTTCAGCCTATGGCGGCGGGACGACCCGCCCCAACGTCGTGCCGGGATGCAACAAGAAGCTCGCCATTGGCTATGTTGCTGCCGCCCAGCAGCAGAAGCCAATCCTCAATGCCGCATGCTTTACGGCTCCGGTTCCGCCGGCCGGCGCGGTACCTATCGCTTCCAATTACTTCGGCAACGAGCCCCGGACGGACGGCCTGCTGCGTACCCAGGGCATCGATAACTGGGACTTCTCGATCGGTAAGACGACGCCGATTCGAGAGTCGATCAACCTTGTATTCCGCGCGGAAGCTTTCAATGTGACCAACCGGGTCCAGTTCGGCGACCCCGGCCTGAGCGCCGCCAGTGCCACCTTTGGAGTCTTCACCACACAAGCAAACCTGCCACGGTCTTTCCAGTTCTCGCTGCGACTCAACTACTAGGCGTAAATGACAACGCGCAACGGTCCGTAACCACGCCTGTCCCGCCGAGCTCACCTCATCCAAGTCTCCCCTCCGGTTTAATCGATCGGTTGTCCGAAGAACGCGCCCAGAAGGAACTGGATCCCGCAACTCCCTTATAGTCGAGAATCCGTTTAGCCCGTCCTAACATCTAGTAAGCAGACAGACTCGCTCATCGAGTTAGTTTTACCTTGATCGTGCCGGTGGGGCGAAACAGTGGCGTGGTCGAGTGGACGCGGAGACCGACATGACCAAGAAGCTGCTTTTGCCCCCTTTTTTGTTACTCGCCCTATCGGCATCCGGTCAGGCGCCCCACGTTCCCTATTCGGACAAGCCGATCCTGAGCGAGACTACGACACAGGTGTCGGAGCATGTGTGGGAGATCACGGGCTTTCCGAACATCGCGATCGTTGTCGGTAGCCGTGCGACGCTCGTCGTCGATACAGGGATGGGTCCGAAGAATGGAGCTACCGTTGCACGCGTCGCTGCCACACTCGGGCCGAACAACTCCAGGCTGTTCCTAACAACGACGCACTACCACACGGAGCATGTCACGGGCGAGCCTGGTTTCGCTCCCGGTACCGTGCTCATCCGCAACGCGGTGCAGCAAAAGGAACTGGAGAAAGACGGGCAGGCGATCACGAACCTATTCCGCGGGACGTCGGCACAGAACAAGGAACTGCTTGCGGGTATCGTCTTGCGCTCGCCGGACGTTCTTTTCGACAACGAGGCCTTGATCGATCTCGGCGGTGGTGTCACGGCCCGTCTGCTCTGGCTCGGTGGCGCCCACACCAGAGGAGACGAACTAACGCTGGTCGAGCCGGACCACACCCTGATTTCGGGCGACGTGGTGCAGAACAGGACCATGCCGAATATCTTCGGCGAGGACAGCACGCCTACGGAATGGCTTGCCACGTTGGACAAGGTAGCAAAGCTGAATGTGGCACACGTGTTGCCGGATCATAGCGCGCCGGGCGATGGATCTCTCGTTGCCGCAGAGCGGGAACTGATCGTCGCGATCCGCACGCAAGCCCTTGCACTCAAGCGCCAAGGTATCTCGGCCGATGCTGCCGGAAGAGAAATCAGCGCCACATTCAAGAAGCAGCATCCCGACTGGCAAGATACGAACGTCTCCACATTCGTGAAGAGCGTTTATCTTGACCCCGCCGATCCCCGTTAGCGCACGTTGACGAACATCATCAGACGGTACTCTGCTGTCCCATGATGCCGATTGGAGCACGACCGGCTCGCTCAACTGGATGAGGCGCGTACCGGTAGCTGTTCCTCCTGGCTGAGGGACCCTGGGTAACAGGACCGTTGCCGATGGTGTGATCTCTCACGGTCACATCGGGATCGCTGTCGGAGGTCAATATCGTACGTTGTCCCTTGAGGCAAACGCGCGACTGGTGCAAACTCGACTCCTGTGACTACAGGATGTTCGCCACGTTCAGCTGTCATTGGGATTGCTGTTGCATAGCTTCTGTAAAGGCGTTGGTCGCATTGTTGGAAAACGCTTGGCGCACGCCTTCCGCAGCCCCAACAGACGCTTCCTGAGCTCGGACGCACATCACCTGTTCAAAAGCGGCTACTGCTTCGTCCAATTCTGCCCCGGTCTGGACCGCATGGACAATTGCGAGTGCCAGATCTGCGGCATCGCGCATTGCAAGATTTGCGCCTTCTCCGGAAAAGGGGGACATTAGGTGCGCGGCGTCACCTAGCAAGGTGAGCCCCGAACGGTGCGGCCAGCGGTGCCCGATGGGCAGCTCTGTAATGATTCTGGTGGATGTTTGCGTCTCTGCAAGCGTAAGGAAGCGGAGGAGCGCCGGAGACCATGCAGAGAAGCACTGGACCAGCTCATCACGAGTCATGGATGGTCCAGGCGCATCGCCCGTCCACATGCCGGCATACACGTGAACACCGCCCGATGCGGTGCGGTGCGAGTTGATCGCTTGCCGGTTACCCAGCGCGAACATGTTTCCGCAGCGCGTCATAGCAAGCAGGTCGGCGTCGTGGGCCGCATCTTCGTTGTACTGGAGTTCGTAAAAGGTGACACCGGTGTAGGTGGGATTTGCGCTCGAGACCATCGACCTGACGCGCGACCAGGCACCATCTGCTCCGATCAAGAGATCGAATGTTTCGGAAGGAGCATTGCGAAAGTGCAGCGTCACTGGTCCTCCAGCAGCCTGATCGACAGCGGTCAACATGTGCTCCCATCTGATCCAATCGGGTGGTACCGCAGCAAGCAGAAGTCTACGAATGTCAGGACGATCGACCTCGGGTCGATCGGCGCCAGGCTGATTCAGCTGGAACAACTTCAGCAAAGCGTCCTTGTCATAGAGGACCATCTCCTGCTCGTCATACCGAGCGATCTGCTCAAACTCGGAGTATAGCTCGCACGCTCGGAAGGCATATTGGCCGCCCTCCACATGCATGTCGAGCACACCACCTTGTGCGCGAGCAACTGCGGATGAATCGCGTTCAAAGACCGTACAAGACAACCCATGGATCTGAAGAATCCGTGCTGCGACAAGGCCGGCGGGTCCTGCCCCAACGATACCGATCCGCAAGTTGCCTGGATTCTTCATGTACATAGCATACTATGTAACAAGATAGCAGGCAATATAATGAACGGGTGGGCATTCCTCATCCAAGTGTGGGCTATCTCATCAACCGGATCTCCCGGTTAGGACAGCGCTGGCTGGATGCTCAACTGAAGAAGTTTGGTATTGCGGGTGCGGCAATGCCGGTCCTCGCGATTTTGAAGGATGAAGGGTTCTGCACGCAGCGCGACCTGGCCTCCCGCATCGGGATTGAGCAGCCCACGATGGCACAGCTCCTGAAGAGAATGGCGCGCGATGGTCTCATTGTGCGTACTGCACATCCAGAAGACGCTCGGAGCGCAAATGTCTCACTCACAGAGAGCGCCTACCGCGCTTTGCCGGCCGCAAGGCAGGCCATGCAAAGAGGCTATGAAGCGGTCGCCGCTGACTTCTCAGAACGCGAATTAGCTACCCTGACGAAACTGCTGGAGCGATATCTGGCAAGTGTTGAAGGTCACCTTCACTAGGTAAGTGTAGATCGCGCCGACCGGGTTCAGAAAGCTGACATGGGCGTGCCCCTCTTACAAGGCTCGAGCGGCAGTGCTGCCGGACGTTCGACGAACTCGACAGTGAGTGGGCAGCGCGGCGACGATCGATGCGCGCTTCTAATTGACCCGTCACGTTGGGAGGTAGCCGAGAAGATGGTTTGACAGCCCCGAAACGAGCTGTTTACGATCTGTTTCGTCCGTTTGCCGCCTGGAGCGGCCGCGCAACGACCCACCCTTTGCCGAACGCAGGAGCCGGATTGCTCGTGTGGAGTCAGCAGTATATTCTGACCGGGCATACGCTGCTCTTCTCGAGCGGCTTCGCCTTCATGCCGATCCTCGCGCTGGTGCTGCTGTTGGGCGTGCTGAGGAAACCGGCATGGATCGCCAGCCCCGCAGGACTGGCAGTCGCGTTCGGGGTTGCCGAACTGGCTTATCGTATGCCGGTGCGGCTTGCCCTTGCCGCCATGACTTACGGTGCGGCATTCGCGATCTTTCCAATCCTCTGGATTATCTTCTGGGCGCTCTGCCTGCTGCGTGTGGTGACGGAGACAGGGCAGTTAGAGATCATTAAGTGCTCCATCGGACGGCTTACGGCAGATCCGCCACTTCAGGGTCTATTGATCTCGTTCGCTTTTGCCGGCTTTCTAGAGGGAGCGGCAGGCTTCGGCGCGCCCGTGCCGATTGCCGCAACCATGCTGGTGGCGCTGGGTTTTCCCGCTTCCAACGCCTCTGCGATCTGCCTGCTTGCCAATACAGCGCCGGTGGCGTTTGGCTCCATTGGCATCCCTGTGTTTACGTTGGCGGCGACCACAGGATTGTCTCCGTACCGGCTTGCGCCAGCAGTGGGACTGCTCTGCACACCCGCCGCCCTGATCCTTCCCGTGTACCTGATTGTCGCGATAGGTGGGCGGCGGGCGATGCGTGGAATCTGGCTTCCGGTGGTAGTCGCGGGAATGGTTTTCGGCGGCGGACAGCTGTTGGTTGCGACCTTCCTGGGTCCGCAGCTGACGGACATTCTTGCCTCTCTGGCTACCATCCTGGCGCTGGTGGTGCTGTTGCGCCTGCGTCCCGCGCCTGCTGCGATTGATAACGCATTTGCCACGCATGCACCCTGGCTCCGCCGCCACCCTGTTGAGGCTGACCGCGTGAGCGCGGGAGGTCCGGACCAATTTACACGGTACAGCGCAGCGGACGTGTTTCGCGCCTGGGCGCCGTACGGGGTGCTGGTGCTGATGGTGCTGCTTTGGGGGGGCGGGACCGCTTCAGCCCTCGCTGAACCGGCCCACGCTCGTGATCGCATGGCCGGGACTGCACAACGCCGTTCTGCGCATGCCGCCCATCGCCAAGCACCCGGCACCGTATCCGGCTACGCTGCTCTTCAACTGGCTATCTGCCTCCGGAACTGCGTGCATGGCGGCGACACTGCTGTCGGCAGCATTCCTGCGCATGTCACCGGCGCGCTGCGCGGCGACATTCTTGGCTGTAGGCCGGCAGCTTCTGCTGCCCACTGTGACCGTTGTCTCGGTGCTCGCCCTGGCGTTCTGATGAACTACTGCGGCGCCACCGCAACGCTGGGCCTGGCCTGCGCCGGAACGGGGGCGTTCTTCCCATTCTTCAGCACGTTGCTGGGCTGGCTGGGCGTGTTCCTCACCGGGTCCGATACCTCGGCCAACGCACTGTTTGGGAATCTGCAGGTCGTCACGGCGGAGCGCCTGGGACTCTCCCCTGTGCTGATGGCCGCTGCGGGCTCCGCAGGCGGAGTGATGGGCAAGATGATCAGCCTGCAGAGCATCGCCATTGCAGCCGCTGCCACCGGGCTAAGCTCGCAGGAGCAGGTGAAGCTCTTCCGCTTCACCTTGAAGCACAGCATTGCGCTGGTTTCGCTGACTGGGCTTGCGGCGCTGGCACTCGTCTACCTGCTCTAGGGAAGGTTTGAAGGAGTGGCAAAGACGTATCCCAGCCAAATAAAGCGCCTCGACTGTCTAACTCGATCCTTAACAAGAGCTGCAGCGTGGGCACTGATGATCCTTAACTTCACCGTAAGATGGGTGTTGGGGTATGGCTGGCATGACGTGGCTGGTATGGTCTCTTCTCTCGGCGATGTTCGCGGCAGCCACTGCGCTGCTGACAAAGCTGGGCGTGTCCGACGTTGATCCGAATCTTGCGACCGCGATTCGAACCACGGTGGTGGTGTTGTTTGCCTGGACAATCGCGCTGAGCCTGGGATCGCACGCAGCAATCGGACAGCTGGAGCGCCGCAGCTGGCTTTTCCTGGCTGCGTCCGGTGTTGCTACAGGACTTTCCTGGATATGCTACTTTCGCGCATTGTCGGTGGGGGAGGCATCGAAGGTTGCTCCCATCGACAAACTCAGCGTGGTGTTCGTCATCCTTCTGGCTGCGCCTGTTCTCGGGGAGGCATTGACTCTCCGAAAGGTGGCCGGTGGCGTCCTCATTGCGGCGGGCGCGATCGTGCTTGCCTTGAGGTAAGCGGCCGTTTGATCGTCAGTGGGGCGAGGCGATGATTGAGAGCGGCAGAGCGACCGTTACGGTAGTCCCTTTGGCAAGCTGGCTTTTCAGGGCGATACGTCCGTTGTAGCGCTGGACGAGGCACCTTGCAATGGAAAGACCAAGTCCAGCACCCTCGCGGCTTCCGCTGCGCGCGACATCGACGCGGAAGAACCGATCGAAGATCTTCTCGTGATACTCCGAAGGGATACCGCAGCCGGTGTCTGAGACGCTGACCCGGATCTCATCCTGAACTTCATAGGAGATTGCGACTTGTCCGCCATGTGGAGTGTATTTGATGGAATTGTCGAGCAGGATGCCGAATAGACGCCGGAGGTCCGGTTCATGGGCGGCCAGGGTAGGACCATCCTGCATCGAGAGTGGCAGACCCAGGGTCTGGCCTCTTGCCTCTGCGCAGGGGCGAGCTCTCTCCGCGGCATCGAGGATTGTCTGGCGCAGTGAAACTCTCTCGGCGGAGCGCTGGTCGTATCCCTCGCCGGCGCGGGCGAGGGTAAGGAGATCTTCGAGCAAGGCCGTGGTTTCGGCGGTCTCGTCCACGATGGCCTGGAAGGATTCTCGTGCCTCCTGCGACAGATCGGCGTGCGAGAAGCTGTATTGCGCCGTGGCGCGAATGAATGCAATTGGACTGCGCAGTTCGTGCGACGCATCAGCCGTGAACTGCTCGATGCGTTTGAGGGAGATCTCGATGCGGGCGAGGAGGCTGTTCCACTCGAGGGCGAGGCGCTTCAACTCGTCGTCGGCGGACGGAACGGGTAGCCTTCTGGAGAGGTCCTTAGCGGTGATGATGCGCGCCTCAGTGGTAAGCAGATCGACCGGGCGCAGGGAACGTCTGCTGAGGGCGTACCCGCCCAGGCTGGATACGATGAGCAGGAGCGACGCCATCTGAATCAGGCGCGTCGTAAGTATGCGCGAGAGGATCTGGTCTTCGATAAGGGAGCTTGGAACCAGCAGATACGCCTGTCGGCCATCGTAGACGATCGGTTTGCAGAGCACCCGGAAGTAGTCTTTGCCGGCCAAAAGATTGGTGATGGATGGTTGCGCGCACGCCCTGACTGGAAGCGAGAGCGGGCTATCCCCGGCGACGGGGAAGAGCCTACGGCCATCCTGGTCGACGATCTGAATCAGTTCACCCTCGGGCAGCACACCGACCAGGTCATCAAGCCGGAGGGACAGACGGTCGGGCGCAAGCCGAGGAGAAGAGTTGACGAGAGCTTTAACTCGGGACGCACGCATCTCGAGAGTTCTGTCCTTCCAGGAGAGCACGGAACTTCCGAGAGCAAACCACATGACCAGGCCGACCAGCGAGATGCCGACGAAGGAGATGCAGGTGTACCAGATCGCGAGGCGCAGGCTGATAGAAAAGCTGCGCATCAGGCGCTCACCGCCTTCAGCATATATCCGACACCGCGCACGGTATGCAGAAGAACTGGCTGACGCTCAAACTGAATCTTGTTTCTCAGCGCACGCATGAAGACGTAAAGGGTGTCGTCGCTGACATCGGCATGGCTGCTCCAGCCGATCCTCGTCAGCACGTCTTTGGTGACGACGAAGCCTGCTCGCTTCATGAGTACTTCCATCAATGCGAACTCGGTGGGTGTGAGCGCGATGGCGCGTCCTTCGCACTCCAGGGCGTGGATATCGTGGCGCAAGAGCAGCGCGCCCACTCTGAGTTGCGGCTCGAGCAGTACTGGACTTCGCCTGGCGACGGCGCGCAGCCGGGCGAGGAGCACACTCATGTCGAAGGGCTTGGTTATGTAATCGTCTGCGCCCAGGTCGAGTCCCTTAACGATGTCCTGGTTCGTGTCTTTCGCGGTGAGCAGTATGGTGGGCACCTTGATGCGATCCTGGCGCATGCGCGAGAGGACTTCGAAGCCGTCCATTCTGGGCAGCATGACATCGAGCACGATGGCATCCAGGTGATGGCCGGCTACAGCTTCAAGCGCAGCTTCTCCGTCGTGGACCAGCACGGTGGTGTAGCCCTCTCGCTGCACGGCTCGCTGCAGCAGGGAAGCCATCCGCATCCTGTCTTCGACGATGAGAACGCGCATGCTGAAAGATTAGGCAGGCAAGATGAATTTTTGGTTACCGGCGAAAATCTTCAGATTGTCTTCAGAGTCCCGCCATAGTCTCAGGCCGTCGGGGGAAACCAGGCAATTCGCCGCTGGAGACGGCGCGCTATGAGAGTTGTTCGCCATGCTATCTGCGCCTTCGTTGCCATCACCGCGTGTATCGCAATGCCGTCGCAAGCGCAGATCGATCGCGCCAATCTGAAGGGAACTCTCACGGACCGTTCGGGCGCACTGGTGCCCGGCGCGACCGTCACGGTGCTCTTTCCTCAGACTGGATTCCAACGTTCGGTGGTGTCGAGCGCTGCGGGAGATTACGTGTTTACCGCACTGCCTCTGGGAACCTGCACGTTGACGGTGACCGCGCCAGGATTCGCAGCCACCAAGCTCGAGAATGTTGTTCTGGAAGTTGGCGATGTGCGAACGGCAAATCTACAACTCGGGTTGGAAGGCGTCAGTCAATCCGTTTCCGTTGACGCATCAACTGTCGACCTGGATCAGGACAGCGCCGCAACCGGCGGGGTGATCTCAGAGCGGCAAGTAGAGAATCTGCCAATCAACGGGCGCAACTGGGCGGCGCTGCAGCTTCTGGTGCCGGGCGCGGTAAACACTGGCGCCGGGAACCAGCTTACGATTCGTTTTGCCGGACGCGGTATCGACGACAATCGCGTGACCTTCGACGGCGTGGATGCAAGCGGCATCCTGCGGCAGTCGCAGAAGCTCGATCTGCGGGTGCAATTCTCGTCCGATTCGATCGGCGAGTTCCGCGCGCAGTCGACCGTGTATGCAGCGCAGTTTGGTGGCACGACAGGCGGGCAGGTGGACGTGGTGTCAAAGACCGGCACAAACCGCCTGCATGGCAGCGTGTACGAGTTTCTACGCAATGATGTGTTGAACGCCCGCGCGCTCTTCTCCACGAGCCAGCTTCCGCTGCGGCTGAATCAATATGGAGCCAGCGCCGGTGGTCCTATCTTGCGCAACCATACCTTCTTTTTTGCCAACTACGAAGGCCTGCGGCAGGTCCTGGGCCAGCCACTGGTTGGCTTCGTACCCAGCCCGGCCTACCTGGCCGCCGCGCTCGCCAAGACGCCCGCGGTGGCGCCTCTGCTGAGCTACTATCCAGTCGGCCAGACGCCGACGACCAATGCGAGTATCTATCAGTTCAACGGGTCGGGACGAGCGATCCAGAATGAGGACTCAGGTCTTATCCGGATCGATCAGAACTTCAACGCACGAACGTCGGCCTTCGTTCGCATCAATGTGGATCAGGGCCGGCTGTTGAATCCGAATGGCGATTCAACGGGCTACATCGGGGACTCGCTTGCGACCCAAGACGATCCCAAGAATGGCGTGGTTGGGCTGCAGCACACCTTCCGACCTACGCTGTTGAACGATTTGAAATTTGGCATTAACCGCACGCCGTACTACGCGCAGAATGTGAGCCTCGCTCCGTTTCAGTTGGCCGTTACGGGTTTCTCGACCTTGCACGACACGCTGCAGCAGACACAGGGTTCGATGGCCTACTCGCTCGTCGATACGGTCAACTTTGCTTTCGGCAAGCAAAGCACCACGGCTGGAGGCGGCTTCCGCCGCGTCCAGCTCAACCTGAACAGCACCCAGGAGACGCAGTATGCCGCCACCAGCATCACGACGCTGCAGGCGAATACCCTTAGCGGTGCCACATTCCTGGCCGCGATAGCGAACGAGGACGCGCGCAAGACGGAGTTCGACCTGTTCTTTCAGGATCAGTACAAGATCAAGCCCAACATCCTCTTGAGCCTGGGGCTTCGCTATGACAATTTCGGCGCGTTTGCGGGAGTAAACGGACGAGATCTTCCGTTCGATCCGCTGACTTGCCCAACCGGCTACTGCCAGGCGGGCACTGCCTTCTACAACGTAGATCCCGGATCGGTGCAGCCACGTGTTGCCATCACGTGGTCCCCTAAAACGCAACATGGCGATACGGTGATCCGCGCGGGGTATGGACTCTACGCGGGGGAAGCGCAGCTTGGCGACCTGATCTCTCCCCTGAGCAATCTTGGCCAGCGGCTATCGTTCACGGCCTCGCAGTTGGGCACGCCGAGCTTTCCGGTCTCGCCCGTCCTGACCTCGCAGGCCCTGGTCTCCAATGCCCCGAAAGGGCTTTACCGGGGGCGTGTGAACGAGCAGGTCAGTGAGTATGGCGTTTCATTAGAGCAGCGTTTTCCTTTTCAGATCTTGAGCAGCATCGGATACGTCGGCAGCCATGGCGCACACCTGCCGGAGCATACGGTGCTTAATGTGCTGAACCCCACCACCAGGGTTGCGCCGCTGCCTGCATTTGGACTGATTGACTACAAACTTACGGGTGACAACAGCAACTACTCCGGGCTGGTGACCTCATTGGAACGTCAGTTTTCGCGCGGCCTATCGTTTGGCGCGACCTATCTGTGGTCGCACTCGACAGACGATGGAGCAAACGTAGGTAACAATATCGGCGCCGAGACCGACTTTCCCCAGAACGTCGCATGCCGGATCTGTGAATGGGCGAGCAGCGACCAGGATATCCGTTCCTCCTTTACCGCGAACACGGTGTATGAGCTGCCCGTGGGCCGAGGTAGAACTTACCTGAACCACGGCTTCGCGGGGCAACTGCTGGGCGGCTTTCAGCTGAGCGGGATCGCGGTGGCGCGCACCGGGCTGCCGGTCAATGTGACGATATCTCGAACGGCCGCGAGCCTGCCCGATGGGAATACGACGTCGCCGCAACGGCCTAACATCGTGGCGGGCGTTTCGATCATCCCGGCGCAGGGCCGCAAGCCGAGCAACTGGATCAATGCGGCGGCTTTCAGCGTGCCGCCCAACGGCACCTTCGGGAACGCTCCGCGCAACGTGGCGCGCGCGCCGGGAGCCTGGCAGATGGATGGTTCGCTGCAGAAGGCTTTGTTCGCGTCAGACCGGTTGGCGCTGAACTTTCGCGGTGATGTGTTCAACCTGTTCAACCACTCCCAGTACGGCGCGCCCGCGGCGGTCTACAGTGTCAACTCGCCGAGCTTCGGCGTGATTACGAGTCAGATCAACGCGGGGCCAACCGGGACAGCGACACAGCGCGTGGTCCAGGTGAGCCTTCGCCTAACCTACTAGTCTGCTTTTGCAGTAAGGCATCTTGAGGAGAAACACTACCTATGTTCAGCTTGACACGTCGCTCCTTTCTTCAGTTAGCCTCTGCTTCGAGCGCGGCCCTGTTTCTTCCTACGGAGGTGTCTGCGGCGGGTGAGCAGGCGCTGGTTCCGGCTAACGTGTGCGGCCGGTGGGGCTTTGTGGATGACCGGGCGACGATGAAGATCGCGCCGCAGTACGAGGCCGCGTTTGGCTTTGCGAGCGACCTGGCAGCAGTAAAACTTAGGGACAAATGGGGGTATATCGATCGCAAGGGTAAGATGGTCCTGCCCGCACGATATGACGAAGCGCGAAACTTCCACTATGGCAGCAGCCCGGTACGGAAGGGGGCAGAGTGGGGCTTCGTCCGGCCTGACGGCGCGTACGCGTTCCCGCAACGGTTTGAGCTTGCGCGCAGCTTCCAGGATGAGAGGGCGCGCGTGATGCTGCACGGCAAGTGGGGCTACGTGACGCCCAAGGGCGAAATGGCCATAGAAGCGAAGTACGACGGGGCGAACGGCTACAACGACGATATGGCGCCAGTGCGAATGGGAGAGAAGTGGGGATTCATCAACAAGGCGGGGGAGACCTCGATTCCGTTTCAGTATCCGGGAGCGGCCAGCTTCAACGAAGGCTTGGCCGCCGTGCAGGTCGGCACAAGCTGGGGCTTCATTGACAAAGGCGGCAGCCTCGTCATCAAACCTGAGTGGGAGAAGACAGGTGAGTTCAGCGAAGGGATGTGTCCGGTGCAGAAGGATGGCAAGTGGGGCATCATCAACACCAAGGGGACCATGCTGCTGCCGCTTAGGTATGCGGAGATGGAGAATTTCGACCAAAGGCTGCTGTCCGTGAAGGATGGATCGCGCTTTGAGTACATCGACCGCAAGTTCAACGTGATCTGGCGAGGGCCAGAGACCTGCGCCGCAACCTAGCAGCCGCGGAGTTGAGTTCTAGGCCAAGAGAGGATCAAAACGCTTTCGTCCGGACTGATGCAGAGGCAAGAGAAGTGACGGGAGACTTGCCGTCGTGGGGCTGCCAGTCCGACCGTCTATAGCGGCTTCAGAAAATTTTCATCTTTAGTCCCTAAGATAATGAGATGGCGATGTTTCTGATGAGCTGCAAGTTGCGGCACCGTTTCAGTTTCTGGCTGTCTGGCCGGGCCAGACTGCTGCTGTTTGCGTCGGCCGCTATTTTGCTGCACGTAACCGGCGCTTACGCACAGGGCGGACCGCCTTTTCGCACCGACGATCCAGATACGCCCGGCAACCGTCACTGGGAGATCAACTTCGGTTTTATTGGGGATCGTAACCCCGGCACCGGTGCGTACCAGATTCCCGACTTCGACATCAACTATGGCCTTGGCGACCGCATACAGCTGAAGTACGAACTGCCTATTTCAATTGAGGAAACCCGTCCCGCACCGGCATCGCCCGGCGTTACTGCTACCAGCGAGACCGTCCTGCTCGGTCTAGGACAGAGTCTACTTGGGGTGAAGTGGCGTTTCTTCGAGCATCACCCCGGCGACACATCCATTCGCGGTGACTTCGGGACGGGGCTGCTGGCGCTCTTCGGTCACCACACCGCAACTGAACCCGCGAGCGTGGCGGGCGATGCGCCGGGCGCGGCCGACGAAGGCGCGGTGAAGGGTGAGAAAGAGCCCAACTTTGAACTCGGCACCTACCCGCAGCTGTACCTCGACAATCCCACCAGCGCGGTTCCACGCGGCCTAGTCGGCGCCGGCCCTAACTTCTATCTCCCGGTTGAAGTCAGCGGCCGGATTGGTCCTATTCGCTACAACGCCGACGCGGGTTACAATTTCGGCAACCGCAACCTGCCCCAAAGCTGGAACAGAGGCTTCATTGTGGGGCATGAGTTCAACGACCGCACCGAAGCGTACGTGGAACTCTATGACCTGCAGGATGCCAACCGTCTGCCGCTGGGGCGTGGGATCGGCAACTTTGCCGCCTCGGGCGTTAAGGCACGTGAGACGACCCTGGCTCTGGGCGGGCGTCAAGCCATGAACCACGCCAAGACTCTCAACCTGCTGCTAATGGCAGGACGGAGCTTTCAGACAGCGTCGGCCGCTACGGGCCAGCCAAGCTGGATCGCCTACGTGGGGCTGCAGGTGCTGCTTGGCCCCAAAGAAGCCGAAGCTCCCGAACCTTCTACGGGCGGCGCCACCATGCCGCGCCCGGGGACTCGCCCCTGAGCCCTGCTGGAGTACGCGCAGCGATCCGATGAGCGCCTAGTGAAACTTCTCAGATCGCGATCTCTTTCGAGCCTGGATGCCGTCCGCTCTTCTGCGGCAGCAAGGCAATGCAGAGGATCATGAATACGGCAATAACTGCAGAGGCAGCAAACCGGCTCAGATCGAGGCCGTGCTCAGCACGCGGCTTGGTCAGGAAGTCACCCATGTTCGCGCCCAGGGGCCGGGTCAGAATGAACGCCGTCCAGAAGAGTATGGTGCGGCTGATCTTGGTGAAGAAGTAGAGCAGCGTGACGACCGCGATGAGCCCTAGAAACAGGAAGACTCCTCCGCCGAATCCAGTGCCTTCGCTTGTCCAATCCCCCAGCGCTGTGCCCAGGGTGTTCGAGAAGAGGATGGTGACCCAGTAGAACATCTCGGCCGTGGGAGAGACGATGTTGTCCACCGACACAGTGCCTACGACGATCCGCCAGGTGACAAGGGAAGCGACGACGAGGAGGAAGAGGATTGTGGATCCGCCCGGGTACCCAATGCCAAGCGAGCGGTCGGCGAAATCTGCCATGGTGGTCCCGGCCAGGGTCGTTCCTACGATGACAGCCCAGTAGAGGTAGGGATGGAACGCCTTGGCCCGGATCTGCAGAGCGACCAGGATAAAGAACGGCACGAGGAAGATGATGGTGCTGACCGCATAGCCGACCTTGAGGGACATGGAGAGCGCATCTCCACCGGTCTCCCCGAGCGTGGTAGCGGCGATCTTAATGATCCAGAAGACCAGCGTCACCTGCGGAACTTTGCTCAACACGGCTTTGGTATTGTCGTCCATATAGCCTTGTCTCCTTTAACCTAAGATTGTTCCGCGGATGTCAGGGCCTGCCAATGACAACGACTTCAAAGGTGCCCGGCATGATGGAGGCTCGCGGGTGAGGCGTTTGCGACTTGGCAGCCGGTGGAGGCCCAAGTGTTGCGGACGGGACGAAGATGCGGTCGGAGGCTTCCTCGTAGGCCATGGTGCGGCCGCCTTTTGCGGTCGGCAGAGTCAGCAACACCTTGTACGCGTGCGCGGTGTCGATCACGGTGAGTGTGCCGCCGCCATTGGAGCTGTAGGCGAGCTGACGGCTTGGACTAGCGCCTGCTGCGTCCGGAGAATCCCCAATGTCGGGCGAGGCAAGCTGCTGTCCCGAGTCCGCATTGACGACCGCCATCTTCTTTCCGTCGCAGACGGCAAACAGCTTTCGATGGACAGCGTCGAGCGCGAGCCCCGAGGGTGATTCGCAGCTCTGGAGTTTCCAAGTGGCGGTCAGCTGTCTGGTTGCGGCATCAAAGCGCACGAGCTCATTAAGGTTCTCCATGGGATCAAAGATGGCGCCATGCCCATCGGCCACCGGAAACTCGGGCTTGCCGGGAAGATCGAGCGTGGCGACGACCCGGTTATTCGAAGCGTCGATGACGGTGACGTTCTTGCTGCGTCCGTTAAATGCCCAGACAGTCTGTGTGGAGGGCTCGAAGACGATACCGTCGGGGTTGGTTCCGGCGGGAATGGTGGCGACTACAGCAAAGCTATGGCGATCAAAGACCGCAATGCTATTGCCGCCGCCATCGCTGATGTAGCCGAACTTGCCGTGGTCGTCCAGGGCTATGCCGTGCGTTCCCTTAAAGCCGACGATGGCGGTGACGAGCTCTCCAGTCCGAGTGTCCACGACCTCCACCTGCGGACCATGCGCAAGATAGAGCAGATGCGCCGCGGAGTCGGCGGTCAGGTAATCCCAGCTGCCGGAACCGCCAATCTTCCAATGTTCTAGAACCTTGTATGGCTGCTGCGCGCAAACGGGAGCGAGAGCCGATGTTACGAGTGCAGCGGAAATCAGAAATAAGCGAAGTCCCATGGCGAGGCAAAAATTCTTCAAGAGCATCTCCTTACGAACTCTCGGCGTAGTGTCCTGATGGACGGCCTTGAGGCAAAATTGTCTACACCGATTTTAGCTGGGCGCTGGTGAGGATCACGACCAGAAGAAAGTTTACGACCCGCCGCGATGCAAAAGCATAGTGAGCGTCCCCGAGGGCGCCAGGCACACGAGAGCAACACAGATCAGCGGGCTGTCCGCCACAACGCATCTTTGTCGAGAATCTGTTGCCTCATGTCGTTACGAATCCCAATGGCTACCTTGTCATACGCTGCCTTGTCGTCTCCGGGCTTGTAGTTGAAGACTACGGCGAGCGCACCGATCGTGTTACCGGCTTTGTCCTGAAGAACTAGTTCGTCCTCGAAGTGCTTGCCGGTTTCGTTGACCTCAAGGTTGCTCTTGCCGGTCCGGATGCAGCGCATATCGTCTTCATCGCCGAGCTTGCCGATCCGTCCGAAGTTTGAGGCAATGATTACGTTCTTATGTCCGGGAGGCGCGGCATGGATGGCCATGAGGATGACCTCTGGGTGCTTTGCCAATGCCTCATCGACCAGATGCTGCGCGAAGGGAGCGGGCTTGGTGTAGGTCGGATCCATCTCCTTGGCCTCCACCTTGCGCAAGCCGGCGACGGCCTGCTCACGCGTATCCTGCGGCATGAGCGGCGGTACGGCCGCCAGGGCGAGACTTAGCCCAGCGCCCACCGTGACCATGGAACGCCAGGACCTGCTACCACGTGTTAGTGCGACATTCATGTTGTCTCCGAGTTGGAACCTTGGTCTAGTTGATTCCAACCATCATGCCTCCTGGTGAGCGACGGCTTAAGTTGGAATGAAAAGAAGTTCATGTGCAGCTTCGTGCGTTTGCAGCGGCTTGGTTAGAAAATGATCTTCAACGCGAACTGGGTCTGCCGCGAACTGCCTGCGGTGGTGGTGAGCGCGCCCGCGGAGCCCGCGGGTCCGGCTTGGGGCGCAGGATTGGCAGCGGTCGGAGCCGCGGCCTGGCCGAAGATCTGAGTCTGCGCCTTGACCGGATTCGAATAGTTGACTCGATTGAAGATGTTGAACAGCTCAGCGCGGAACTGAACGTCGAAGGTGTCACTGATGCGCGGAACCATTGTGTTCTTTACCAGCGAGAAGTCGAAGTCCTGGTAGCCAGGACCCATGATGGAATTTCGCGCCGAGTTACCCAGGATAGGGTTGTAGGTAGCAGTAGCCACCGGGTAACTGAAGCACGATGTTTTCAGGTAGTTGCGGTTCGGGTTGACGCCGTACCCTAGTTTATTCACCGGGTTGCAGCTGTAACTGCGGTTGGGAAAGTCGAAGGTGTCGGAGCTGCCGAGCCCAAGGGGGTCGCCGCTGATGAGCGGAGTAATCGGCAGGCCAGTGCTGGCCTGGAAGATACCTCCGTGCTGCCATCCGTCTAGCACCCACTTGGCGCCGCCCCAGCCCCTCGGCGCGCCGGGCAACAGGACCAGGTAGTTGAACACGAGATTGTTCTGGATGTTGTAGTCGGACACCGCAATGCGACGGTCGCGCGCGAAGTAGGGCAGGCTTGAAACCGAGTTGAAGAAGGTGTCACCGAAGGTGGAGGAAGACCCGTCATCGATGGCCTTCTGCCAGGTGTAAGAGACCTGATATTGGTAGCGCCTGCTAAGCCGTTTCGTCATGCTCGCCTGCAGCCCGTTGTACAACAAGAAGCCTTCTGGAATCATTGCGCTGATCTGGCCCACGTTGGGGTTGAGCTTCGGGGTCGCAATCTTGGCGTAGGTTGTGGGGTTGTAGAGAGAAGGAAACTCATACAAGCCGCCGGGTAGTTCAGCAATGGGCTGCACGGTGTTGATGTCATCCTCGCGATACGGCAGGTGGGTGCCATGCGAGCCGCTGTAGCCAAGCATTGCGATCATATCTCCGGGCAGCTCGCGCTGGACGTTTAGCGTGTACTGCTGGATGTATGCGCGTGACGGATTCTGAGGAGTGTAGCTGTAGCGGAATGTGGCGGGGGTGAGCAAGGGATAGCCTCCGTTCGGGAAGGTTCCAGCCAGACCGTTGGCAACACTGCCCGATTGGTAGAACGGAGCCGAGAGGATGGTAAGACCTTCAAAGAGGTAATCGAGCGGGAGCGAATCGTAGATTCCGTAGCCACCGTGGATCGCGGTCTTGCCGTCTCCGAATGGATCCAGGGAGAAGCCGACACGCGGTGCGACATCCTTGAGCGTTGGATTGGAGAAGTATGGTGAACCAAGCCTGGGTGTGGCTGCGGTGAGCGTAGGCAGGTTCGAAAGGCGACCTGCGGTCTCAGTTGGAACCGTGGCCACTTCGTACCGCATTCCAATGTTGACGGTGAGGTTGTGGAACAAGTGGTAATCGTCCATCACATAGCCCGCCACGACGGATTGGCGAAGATCCTTGGGTGAAGTCGTCTGACCGATGGGTGACGTGAAGCCGGTCGGCTGGTTCTGCAGGAAGCCCGAAAGCGAGCCGAAGGTCCACTGGCCATTAGGGTTTGCGGTGCCTAGCTGATTGTTCTGCAGGCGCTCGTAGGCGAAGCCCGTCTTGATGGTGTGCTTGCCGTGCGTCCAGTAAAGGTCGTCATACACCTGGTACGAGTTGTAGTGGAACCTGTATTCGCCTACCGCGCCGAGGCCGCCTACGAAGCCTGTAACGCCACTGCCTACGGTGATGAGACCTACCGGCAGGTTGGGGAGAAACCCTAGGCCGGTATTAGAGGCCGCAGGACTGATCGCATTCAGAGTGGTCGGCGCATCGGAGAAGACGCGGCTGAAGCCAACGCGTACCGTGTTCAGCAAGGCCGGAGTAAAGATGTGTGTTTCGCTGATGGACGTCGCCTGCCGATGCAGAATGTTGCCCTGAACCTTGAAGTCGAAGGCATCCGGCGCGGTGTAGCTGCCATTGTCGTAGAAGTAAGTGGCGGAGAGCTGGTCGATGCCGCTGATCTTGTGATCCGCGCGTATGGCGAAGTAGTTTTCTACCGTGTTGAAGGGGTCACCGAAGAGAAAGGTTCCCGTGTCGCTGTTTCCAGTCGGCCCTGCCGTGCTGCCGGCCGGGAGCACGGGACTGTTCGGGAGTGGGAACAGCGGCAAATAGGGCGCGACGGCAGGGTTTACAGCAACCGTCGTGTGCGAGGTGCAGGGATTGTTGCAAAGGAACCCGTTGCGCGCATCGGGTGACGGCACGACGCTCGCGGCGTTCGTGCTGTTAAACCAGCGTAGCTGTTCAAAATTGCCGAAGATGAAGGTACGGTCCTTTCTGATCGGTCCTCCAAGCGACACGCCGAACTGGTTGCGCCGTAACGGGGCGATCCTGTTCGGGCTGTCGAACTCGTTGCGCGCGTCGAGGGCGCTGTTGCGGAAGAACTCATACACGTCGCCATGAACTACGTTGCCGCCCGTCCGCGTGACGGCGTTGACGACGCCGCCTGCCATCTTGCCATAGTCGGCGGTGGCGTTGCCGGTAACCACCGAGAACTCCTGAATAGCATCAACTCCGAGGTTGGTGCCGACGACGCCGCCCGGGCCGCCGTTCGAGTAGTCATTGATGCTGACGCCGTCCAGCCGGTAGTTGTTCATCTGCGGGCGAGCGCCATCCACGCTGAGCTGGTTGCCCACCCCGCGGTTGGCACGCTGGTTGCTGATGGAGATGGGAGACTGCGTGCGCACGGGAACTACGCCCGGCTGCAGGTTGGCGAGCGAGGCCCAGTCACGTCCGTTCAACGGAAGCTGCACAATCTCGTGGTCGTCGACGACGGGCATAGTTGTGGAACTCGCCAGATCGACGCTGGAAGGCGTACTCGTCACGACCACCTGGAGGTCCTGCTGACCTACCTTCAGTCGAACGTTTATCTCGCGCTGCGCCCCGACATCGAGCGTGACAGCCGCAACTTTTTCCGTGGAAAATCCGGCTGAGCTTACCAGGACATCGTAGGTGCCGGTGATCAGGTTCGGTACGTCAAACAGCCCGCTGCTGTTGGTAGTTACGGCGCGGCTTTCGTTGGTCCGTGTGTTCGTCACCCTCACGGAGGCTCCGGGGATAACCGCCCCGCTCGGATCGGTGATCGTACCGAGGATGCTGCCGGTGGAGACCTGCGCGCGGATGACTGCGGGAAGGCAGATGATCGACAGAAGGAAGAGCCAGATGTGCTTGTAAGCTGTAAGTCTAATCATGATGAACGGCCTCTCATGGCGGCAAAGCGTCCGGCTGTTTCTTCTTATGTCGGGCTAACAACGTTGCGTTCACGGCACTCCGGCCGCATTGTGCAACGTCGGTTTCAGCGCACACAATCGGGGACCTTTGTGGCCGCTGTCATTTACCGACCACAAAATGAAGCATGTATAAAGTGAAGATGAAAAACGTTTCACCTGCGTGACTGGCACGACTTAGAGCAGAAGGATGAAAACAATTTCATCTTCCCTTCAGCCGTATCTCATCCTGCCCCACGACGCTGACATGGCACCCTCTGCACAGCACCGGAGACAGAGTCCAGTGTTGGGCGGCAGGGCAGAGGAGCCTTCCCCATGCAAATCCTGTTTGCCGCCATGATTGTCCTGATACCTGCATGTACTACCGTCCGCGCCCAGAGCGGTTCCACACCAACGTTGAAGCTGGAGAAGACGGTAGAGCTGCCAGGTTACACGGGGGACTTTGACCACTTCGCTGTCGATCGGGAGCGGAACCGAATTCTGCTTGCGGCGGAGGACCATGCGACGCTCGAAATCTTCGATCTGAACAGCGGCGATCATCTGCGAACGATCACCGGTTTCGGCGCGCCACATAGCATTCTCGTGCGGCCCGGAGCCAGGACAATCATTGTGACGGACAGCGGCAAAACCATGACCAAGATCCTCGACGCGGATACGTACACGCCGGAGGGCTCAATCAAGCTCATCGAAGGCGCGGACTCTGCCGGCTATGATGCGTCGAGTAACGTGTACTACATCGTCACAGGCGGTAAAGATGTCGACATGAAGACGGCTGAGATCGAGGCCGTGAATCCCGACAGCGGGAAGGTGCAGGGACAGATCAAGTTCAACGATGACCACGTCGAGGCGATGGCTGTAGAGAAGCAAGGTAGCCGCATCTTCGAGAACCTTACCCAGACCAACAAGATTGCGGTGGTCGATCGCAAGAGCATGAAGGAGCTCGCCGAATGGCCGGTGAAGCCGTGCGAACAAAATGCAATGGTGGCGCTTGACGAATCGCAAAAGCGGCTCTATGTGGTGTGCCGCAAGCCTGGCATGGTCGTGGCGATGAACAGCGACACGGGCGCGGTGGTGAGTACGCAGCCGGCCCCGTTGCGTGCGGACGACGTGCTGTACGACGCTGCTGCTCATCGCCTGTATGTCCCTGGCGGCGAGGGTTACGTGGGGATCTATGACACCTCCGCAGCCAACAACGTGAAGTTGATTGCCAAGGTACCGACCGCGCCAGGAGCGAAGACGGGGCTGCTGCTGCCCGACCGGCACATGCTGATCCTCGCCGCCTCACCTGGAGAAAGCAAGGCTACCGCCAAGATCCTCTTCTACCAGATTCAGTAAGCGAGCATGTTACCTGCAGGTTCTGCTCAGGCTCTGCGGGAGCATCCTTTACTCAGCTTGCGGGGACCAGAAACAGCAGCGACACGCCGAAGATGATGCCGGACACCACAAAGGTGACGACCATGAAGCCCATCATCCGGCGCATGGGTATGCCGGCTATTGCAAGAATGGGTAGCGCCCAGAAGGGTTGCAACATGTTGGCGACGGATTCTCCCATGGCTACTGCCATCGTCGTGCCCGCCAGCGACGCATGCAGATCGTGTGCAGCAGGGATCGCGAAAGGACCTTGTACCGCCCAGTGACCCCCTCCGCTCGGCACGAAGAGCGTGATGATCATGGAGGTGAGATAGGTGAAGAAGGGCAAGGTGTGCGCGGTCGAAAAACGTATGAAGACCTTGGATAGCACGGCTGCGAGCCCGGTCGTCGTGATGATGCCCATAATGCCGCCATAGAGCGGGTACTGCAGGATAAGCGAGCCCGAACTACGCGCACCATGCTTCATCGCAGCGACGTAATGCGCGGGCGTCCAGTGCAGCAGCAGCCCGAGCAGCAGGAGCGTCATGATGACCGAGTTTAGGTCGATGGCGCCATGCATTCGAATGAGCTCCAACACCAGGGCGCCGGCAATGAAAGCCGCCAGCAGAAGGATCAGGATCCACGCGTCGTCGAGCTTTGCGCCGAGGCTTCTGTCTTCTTCTAGCTGTAGTGTCGGCAGGCCCGCATCTTCCAGGTGCAGACGTTCCGGATCGGCTGGCTGGCTCTCTCGCTCGCCCGGCCCGATGTAACGGAATAAGATCGGCAGCACGACAAACAACACCGCGATCGGCACCATGTTGAAGCGCGTAAAGACAGTTTCGGTGAGTGGTGTCAGGCGGCCGGTTACCTTTTCAACGATGTTCAGCGCGGACCCATGCGTGGATTGCGACAGTGCGATTGATCCGGACAAGCCTTCCGTTGAGATGACCCAACCCGTGTAGGCGGCTGCTACCAGCCAGCCGAAGTCGACCCGGATCCGCTTGGCGATCTCACGCGCGAGGAGGGCGGCCGTGACCAGACCCAGGCCCCAGTTGATCCAGGAGGTGATCATCGAGACCACGATCATGAGCGAGATGGCGTTGGCTGCCGAACCAGGCAGACCGGCGATGCGGATCAGCAGGCGCTTGATGGCGGGCGCACTCGCCAGTGCGTGCCCGGCGACCAGCATGAGAACCATCTGGAACGCGAAGGTGAACAGGTTGAAGACACCCGCATACCACGCCGCGGCAATCTGTTCAGGAGCGGCTTTGGGAGCGAAAAAGTAGGCGAGCACGGCAGCCAGTAGCGTAAGCACGATCGCGAAGACAAACGGGTCCGGCATGAGGCGCTCGAACAGGAAGACGAACACTGCAGTCATGCGGCTGAGCAGCGGAGCTCGCGGGCTGGTAGAGGCAGTCGGAACAGGTTGTGCAGCTTCAATCATGGCGAGATGCTCCTGGGGCAGCGATGGGATCACACTCATGCTCCTAGTGCGCGGGTGAACCCGGCATAAAGCCTGGATGAAGAATTCTTCACCTCGTCAGAATGTTACCTGGGCCCTTGCCAAAGTCGGCGTTGCGGACTTAGGCTGCTCGTATTCAGTAGGACAGAAAAGCTGTCGCGGAGCCTGGAAGCATGCGCATTTTGTTGGTCGAGGATGAGCCCAAGGTCTCCGGATTCGTGCAGCGGGGACTTGCAGCCGAGCACTACGCGGTGGATGTAGTTCCTGATGGCCGCGATGGTCTGGAGATGGCCCAGACCTATCCCTACGACCTGATCATTCTGGATCTCATGCTGCCCCGCATGGATGGTTCGCAGGTACTGCAGCGGATCCGCCGGAGCGACACCTGCGTTCCCGTGCTGGTGTTGACGGCCCGCGATGCAGTTGAAGACAAGGTGAAGCTGTTTGAGAGCGGCGCGGATGACTACCTGACCAAGCCCTTCGCGTTTGCGGAGCTGCTGGTGCGGTGCAAGGCGCTGCTGCGCCGCGGTCCGGTGAACCGCTCGAACACCCTTACGGTGGCTGACCTGGAACTCGATCGCCTGACCCAGCAGATTCGACGTGGTGGCAAACGCATCGACCTTACCGCCAAAGAATACGCGCTGCTGGAGTACCTGATGCAGAACGTGGAACGCGTGCTCTCGCGCAATATGATCATCGAGCATGTGTGGGATCAGAGCTTCGACGGCATCACGAACATCGTGGATGTGTACGTACGTCACTTGCGCGTCAAAGTGGACGACGACCACGATATCAAGCTGATCCGGACCGTTCGGGGAACGGGATACACAATCAGGGCGGGCGGAGAAGCGTGAGCTTTACCTCGCTGCGCACTCGCGTGACGACCTGGTACGTTGGCCTGCTTGCTGCCGCGCTTCTGGTCTTTGGCGCGGCCCTCTACTTCTCGGCGCAGGAGTACCTGCTTTCAACTCTGCAGAGTTCGCTGCAGGCCGAGGCGGGTGGCATCGCCGCGAACTTTCTGGCCTCAGAGGAGAGCAAAGGAACGCAGTGGATGAGTGGCGAGATCGTTGAAGCATACGCTCCGGAGCAGAGCGGCCGCTTTATACGAGTCACCCGGCAGGATGGGACTGTGCTGTACGAATCGGGCACCATGCGCGAACTGTACTTTGGCCCTGCGGACGTGCCGAGATCAAAACCCGCGGACTCCAAGAAGTCCTTCCGGGAGGAGACTGGACGGGAATCTTACCGGCTGCTGATCTACTCGACCCTTTACACCTCAGCTTCGGGAACACAGTACCTGGTTGAGACAGGCGCTCCTCTGGCTCCGGTAGAGCGGGTCTTGTACACCCTGCTGCGAACGTTGTGCCTGATAACACCGCTTATCCTTTTGGCGGCTGCCTTCGGCGGCCACTTTCTGATGGGCCGGCCGCTGCGTCCGTTGACGGAGCTGGCGAACCACGCCGAACGTATCGGTACGAACACCCCGGGTGAGCGTCTGCCGGTGATCGCCAGTGGCGATGAAATGGAGCGCATGTCGCACTCGCTCAACCGCATGATCACCCGGCTTGAGGATGCGTTGAACCACGATCGCCGCTTCTCTGCTGATGTCTCGCATGAGCTGCGAACGCCACTTACGATCCTGCGAGGCGAGTTGGAACAGCTTAGCCAACTGCCCAGGCTCTCAGAGCCGATGCGGGAGGCTCTGGGCAGTGCGCTCGAAGAGATCGTGCGCATGGCCAGAATCGTCGAGAACCTGCTGGCCATCGCGCGCGTGGACTCGGGGACAGAAGCGATGGACCGTCAAAGCGTAGATCTAAGCGCGATTTCGGAGTGGATCGCGGACCAGATGCATCTGTTGGCTGCGGAGAAGCAGATCAGTCTGCAGTGCACCACGCCGGGTCCCGTCCAGATCGTTGCCGACCCGGCCCGGCTCAAACAGGTGTTGGTCAACCTGCTGGACAACTCGATCAAGTACACGCCAGAGGGCGGGAGCATCGTCATCGCCGTCCGCGTGCAGCAGGATCAGGCGCTGCTGGAGGTGCGCGATACCGGCATCGGTGTGCCGGCAGCGTCACTGCCGCATGTGTTCAAGCGCTTTTTCCGGTCCGATGCGGCGCGATCTCGCGAGTCCGGGGGCACAGGCCTCGGGCTTTCAATCGTCCAGGCGATCTGCCATGCGCACGGCGGCTCGGTGAACATCGAGAGCAGCGAAGGTGTTGGGACCACCGTTCGCGTGGGGCTACCCTTGCTCAGCGGTAGCTCGCTCTAAGAAGCACTACATCTTTCCGTCGCGAAGAGCTTCAGATGGCTCGAATGATCTAGCAGTTGGATCGACTTTATGCCACCCTGGTGCGAGGCGAACCCGTTTGAAGAGGTCAAAGCATTCCAACCCCACGCTCGGTCGACGGAGTGGGAAGCCGAAGGTATGCGAGTATTTAGCATGCGTAAAAGTGATGATCGTTTTATTGATGTGCAATCGCATTTTCTACCCTCCTTCTATGTCGACGCGATGCACGCAGCGGGTATGACGGACATCGATGGCTGGGGCATTCCAAAGTGGGATGTCGCTAGCGCCATCGCAAACATGGACCAGCTTGGCATCAGTGCGCAGCTGCTCTCACTGAGTACTCCCGGCGTGTCTTTCCTCAAGGGCCAGCAGGCGAGAGACATGGCGCGGTCCATCAACGAGTTTGCTGCTTCAACAATCCACGACTACTCGCCTCGCTTTGGCGCCTTTGCAACCTTGCCCTTGCCGGATGTGGACGGTTCGCTGGAGGCGTTGAGCTACGCGCTGGACACGCTGAAGCTTGATGGCGTCGCATGTCTCAGCAACTACGCTGGTCTTTACGTCGGGCAGCCGGAGTTCGATCCTATCCTGGACGAGTTGAACCGCCGGGAAGCGACACTGTTTATCCACCCCGGGCCACCGCCAAATTTCGCTTCTCTAGGTGTCGGCCTGACTGCACCTATCCTGGAGTTTCCCTTTGAGACAACAAGGGTCGCCGCAAATTTGCTGAGAAGCGGCACGATCGACCGGTGTCCAAAGCTCAAGATAATCCTTCCACACGGCGGGGGAACCATCCCGTTTCTTCAGCAGCGGCTGGCCTTCGCGGTCGGTGCGGAGCGTGCCGCTCTGCTCTCCTCCTTCTTCTACTACGATCTGACTGCTGCCGCCATGCCGGGGCAACTGGCTGCGCTGTTGAAGCTTGTCTCACCGAAGAAGCTTCTCATGGGAGTAGATTTTCCGTTCATGCCGGCGGCGATGAATGCTCCATTCCTGGCGAGTCTTGAAGCCGCGGAGCTATCGCCGCAGGATCGGCAGGACATCCGAAGCGGAAATGCGATGGAGCTCTTTCCCATGTTGGCGGAGCGGCTGGCGGCTCAGGTGCGCTGAGACCTGCATGCAGCGAGAGAGTGTCTACCGCAGGCCTGGCAGAACGAGGCAGGAGCAATGAGCAGGGAAGACCCGCGCGGCCCGAGTCGGTCCGGGCCAGGAGCTCCAACTTCCGTCGCAGGTTCTGAACCCCTCTGGCCGTTACACTTGAACCAGCCGCATGCCTCTCTCTTCTCCCAATACGGCGCCCGCTGCCGAGTCAGCCGCGCCTGCAATTACCTCCGGCTTCGCACCACTGCAGATTCCGCTCTTTCGGGATCGCTGGATCGCGTCGACGATCTCATCTGTCGGCACGTGGATGCAGGATACGGCCGGCACGTGGCTGATGACTGTGCTGACCAGTTCGCCGCTGCTGATTGCGCTGATGCAGACCGCGGCGTCGCTGCCTGTGCTGCTCTTCGGGCTGCTGGCGGGAGCAACAGCGGACATCTTCGACCGGCGCAAGCTGCTCATCTTCTGGCAGTCCTGGATGCTGGGGTCAGTCGCGGTTCTTGCCGTGCTCACATTTCTTGGCCATATCTCGCCGTGGACGCTGCTGGCGTTCACGGCTCTACTGAATGTTGGCTCGGCGATGAACAATCCAGCGTGGCAGGCGATCGTGCCAGAGCTTGTGCCGCGGAACCTCATCCCGGATACGGTCTCGCTCAACGCGGCTTCAAACAACCTGGCGCGAGCGGCAGGGCCTGCGCTGGGCGGACTCATGGTGGCAGCGTTCAAGACGACCCACACGGGTGCCGGGTCGGTGTTTGCGCTGAACGCGATCTCCTTTGCGGGCGTGATCTGGGTATTGGTGAACTGGAAGCGTACGCCGCTGTTCAAGTCGGCGCTGCCGTCCGAGCGCATCGCGGGCTCCATCCGCGGCGGCCTCCGCTATGTGCGCTACTCGCCGCAGCTCCAGGCTTCGCTGGTGCGGGCGTTTACCTTTCCCTTCTTCGTGTCGGCGATCTGGTCGCTGCTCGCGGTGGTGGCCAAAAAGGACCTGCATAGCGGTGCGATCAGCTACGGCATTCTGAATGGAGCGCTGGGGCTGGGCGCGGTGATTTCGGCGACACAGATTCACCGCATCCGCATGCACTTCTCCGCGGACAAGATCCTCGCCGGCGCCACGCTCTACCAGGCCTTTACGCTGGCGGTGCTGGCCTTCATCCCCGAGCCCTGGATCATCATTCCGGTGCTGATCGGCTCGGGTGCATGCTGGACGGCCACCATGTCCTCGATCAACACGTCCGTGCAGCTTTCCGTGCCTCCCTGGATTACAGCGCGCGCGCTGGGCACGTACATGATGACATTTCAGGGTGGAATGGCGATGGGTTCCATCCTGTGGGGCTTCATCGCGGAGCATACGCGCACCTCCACCGCGCTGGCGTCGGCGGCGGTGGGGATGCTGGTTACGCTGCCACTGGTTCATCGCTTCAAGATCCTGCAGGGCGAGGTGCCGGACTTTACGCCGTACCAGTTCAAGCGGCCCGCTCCGCAGCTGGTGAACCCGTTGAATCCGGATGCGACGGAGACGCTCGACCTGAGCCATCCGGACCTCCACGAGGGTCCGGTGCGCATTTCGGTAGAGTACCGGATCCCGCTTGAGTCTTATGCGCTGTTCACGCGGCTGATCCACGAGCTGCGTGGGGTCCGGCTGCGCGACGGCGCGCTGCGCTGGGGCATCTACCGCGACGCGGACGACCCGACGCACCTGAACGAGACCTTCCTGATGGAGTCGTGGCTTGACTACCTGCGCTCGCGTGAACGAACTACGGCAGCCGACACCGCGATTCGCGACCGCGTCTACGCGCTGCACCAATCCTCTGAGGGCAACGCTGGGCCGCCACGCGTGACGCACCAGATCTATGCGCGGGAAGTGACCACGTAAGACCGGGCCAGGAGGGTGGCGGCTCATACAATGGCGTATGCTCGCCAGCTTCAGTCTGGATTGCGTCGATTCGTGGTGGGCGGCGTGTTCACGCGTCCGGATCCGTAGGCGGGTATGAGGGTGAGCGTTCCGCTGTACATGGGCTTTGCGGCGACCGGCGTGGGGGTAGCGCTTCCGGGAGCGATCCTGCCGGCGCTGCTGCTGCGCTGGCACCTGGCCGATGAGCAGGGCGGACGGCTGTTTCTCATGGCCTGGATCGGTTCTTCGCTAGGCGCCCTGGCGGTGCGGGGGACCGCGCGCGGCAACATTGCCGCGGGGACCCTGGCGACGAGTCTCGCCGCGGGCGGGCTCGGATTGCTGAGTACACTCACCGCCGTTGCGGAACTCGAGATCGATCTGCTGATGCTGCTCTATGGCGTGGGTCTCGGCCTGGTGATGACGGCGATCAGCATCCTGCGCCAGCAGCAGACTGCGGATAGCTCCGAAAGCGCCAGGTGGGAGCGCGGCAGCGGCAGGGAGGGCGGCAGCGGCCGGGAGATGGTGCGGCTCAACCTGATGTGGGCCATAGGTGCCTGCGCGGCGCCTTCGCTGGCGCTGCATGCGCTGGCCAGCGGGCGCCTGCTGTCACTGCTGTTGTCGCTTGCCGGCGGATTCCTCGTGCTGGCGCTGTGGGCCGCGCTGGCCCGGGTGGAAGATGCGGTGACGAGCAACCGCATGGCCAGCGGCAGCGACTTCCGCAGCCTGTTCCGGCTGGTGCCGTTGCCGCTGATCCTGATGACTGCGTTGACGACCGGGGTAGAGGCCGCTGCGGGCGCATGGCTTGCGACCTACGCGCGGCGCGGCGGTCTGCATCTGGGCGGTGTGGTGGAAGCGCCTACGTGTTTGTGGGCAGGATTGCTGCTCAGCCGGTTCTTCTGGTCTTACGCTGCGTACCGGTCGACGCAGCGTGTGGTGCGGGGCAGCATGCTGCTGATGCTGCTGGCGAGCCTGCTGCTGGTCTCGGCGCACGTTGCCGCGGACGGCGGCGTTCTGCTGCTTGGGGCGGCGTTTCTGCTGGGGGTTGGCATCGGGCCTGCGTATCCCATGCTGCTGGCGCTGGCGAGCCGATTCCAGCGGGGTGGCCCGATCTACTTTCTGGCCGGTGTCGCTTCGGCGTGCCTGCCCTGGATGACGGGGCTGGTGGCGCAGCAGAGCGGCTCGCTGCGGGCGGGTTTCCTGGCGCCGCTCGCGGCTACGCTGCTGATCTGCACGCTGGCCTGGATCTCGCCGCTGGGGCGCCCCGAAGCTCCGGATATGGCTGGAAATGACGGGGCGGGATGGGAAAGTTGAGAAAAAGTTGGGCGTGGTGGGATGCAGAGTGTTCCACGTGGAACATACGTTTTTGTTGAGGTTTTGCGGCTTCGGGTGGTGGCGGGGCGGCCCGGGACCGCAACTGCGCGTGGTGGCGGCGGCGAAATCGTGGTGGGACATGGAAGGCTGTGTGGAAGTCGTGGGAAGTTGCAGGAGCTACTTGCCGTGATCGGCGGCTGGCGGCTCGTGCAGAGTTTGTGTGAGAAGAAGACGGGTGATGAGGATTCTCTATAGATCGCTTTGTCGTTCTGGTGACCGACGTGCTCCTCACGGGTTGCTAGGGTGCGCTGAGACATACCCGCGCCCAACGTCCTACGTGCAACGGAGCCACGTTGACTTCGAAAAGACCTGCACGACCAACACGGCCGCTACACCGCCGCCGACCTCTGCCGATTGCGACGGCGTGCGTGTGGCTGCTGGCCACAAGCGGGCTGAAGGCTGACGGACAGCCGCCCGCGGCGACGACGCTGATGCTTGCGAGCGACACGGCAGCGGCGCAGGTGCAGACGCTGGTGCATCTGACTGCGGCGCTCGGAACGCCGGCGGCTACAGTGACGGGTTCGATTGTGTTCCTGGATAACGGCCAGCCCCTGGCGGCGGTTCCCTTGACGGCGCAAAAGATCGCCGTGCTGTCGATTGCGTCGCTGGCGCAGGGAACCCACACCCTGACGGCGCAGTACGCGGGCGACGCGGCCAACGGTGCCACTTCGAGCGCTGCAGTCACGGTGGCGGTCTCTCCGCTGCCCGCCGCCTTCAGCATCGGGACGGTCACCGCGACGACTTACGTGGGCACTCCGATCACGATCAGCACGGCCGGGCTGCCTTCGCGGGCGAGCGGCAGCGTGAGTTTCATGGATGCGTCCGCGACCGTGGCGACGAGCGCGATCTCGGGTGTCTCAACGCCGGCCTACCAGGCGTTCGGGGACTCGATCACGTATGGGGTTGGACTGAGCCAGGCGTCACGGTACGTGAACCTGGTGGCTGCGAACTTCGGCCTGGCCTTGAACGACCTGGGCTTTCCCGGCTCGCAGGTCTGCGATATGCTCCCTTTCCAAATCCTGCCGAATGGGCTCGGGCCGACACAGGCGAGTGCACCGTTGACGTCGCTGATGATCGGAACCAACGATGTGAATGACCATTTCCAGCAGAACTACGAGGCTATCTTTCGGGCCTGCCACCAGGCCGATCTCGCATGGCTCGCGATCCCTCGCGAGTACAAGGTGCTGCCGGGGGATGAGGGTGCGACCACACTTGGCGGCGCGTGGAGTTCCTCCACCTCCGGCTTCGATCAGAGTACATACGGCACACTGTTCAACAGCACGGGCAACGGCACGGCGCGCTTTGCGATTACATCCGCGGGCGCGCCGATCTATCTCTGGTACCTGGTGGGCGACCATCTCACGGGTGGCTTCACGCTGGCGATCGACGGCGCTTCGACGCAGGTGACCTACCCGACGCAGCTCTGGCCGGGTTCCGGCTCACTGATTCCGATGAACCCACAGAGTATCGGCTATGCGTTGCTGCGGCTGCCGGTTGCGGCAGGTCCGCATGTCGTGGATGTGACGGTACAGTCGGGTAGCGTGGGTATCCTGGGCGTGGCGACCCCGCCGTCTCCGGGGGGGGCAAGCGTGCACCCAACGGTGCTGGTGACGGATGTGTTGAACCAGCTGATGAACAACCCGGTGGCACCGCCGAGCGCGATTGCGCAGTTCACACAATACCTGCAGGCAGATGTCGCGCTGCTAGAGTCTGACGGGCTTGATGTGCGGTTTGTGCCGACCGAGACGTACATGTTGGGTACGGCTGCGGAGATGTTCGACCAGGTGCATCCGAACGAGCTGGGCGATGCGCATCTGGCGACTGCGTTCGAGGCCATCCTGAACAACGTTCCGACCGCGCCGTTCGCGACCTTTGTGAACACCGCGCCCGCGGCCAGCGTTACGTTCGCGACGCCCGGGACACACGTGGTGACGGCAGCGTACTCGGGCGATACCGTGTATGCCGCCAGTGCGGCTTCGCCGCTCAGCATCAATGTGCTGCCGCAGACGATCTCGACGACAACTCTTTCGGCGCCGGCAACGCGCTACCTGGGCGGAACTCCCGTGACGTTCACGGCGGTGGTGACGCCAGCCGGGGCGGGCGGCACGGTGACGTTCTACGACGGCACGGCCGTGCTGGCGCAGACGACGCTGAGCGGCGGGGCGGCGAGCTTTACCTCGTCGACGCTGGCGCTGGGCCTGCACAATGTGACGGCAAGCTACAGCGGGGATGCGCCGGACACGCCTTCGGCAAGTGCCGTGCTGACGGTTCAGATCGGGATCTATCCGGCGACGCTTACGCTTGCGCCTGTTCCGGTCAGCATCAGCTTTGGTACGGCACAGATGCTGACGGCGACGGCGAATCCAGGCGTAGCGACGGGTACGGTCACGTTCATCGACAGCTTTACGGCGGCAGGGCAGACGGTGCCCCAGGTAATGACGCTGGGGCAGGCGAGCCTGGGCGGTGGCGTGGCGACGCTGAGCGCGAACGGTCTGCTGGTGGGCAGCCATAGCTTCACGGCGCAATACGCAGGCGACATGTTCGACGCGGCGGCTACCAGCGCGCCGGTAACGATGCAGGTGCTGGCGCTGGCGACGGGCACAAGCATCGTGGAGAGCGCGTCCACGCTCAGTTACGGCATGGCCGAGATGCTTACGGCGAGCGTGGTTCCCTCCGATGCGACGGGGACGATGACGTTCCATGACTCGGCCGGGGTGCTTGGACAGGTGACACTTGCCGGGGGCTCGGCGAGCGTGACGACGACCACGCTTACGCCTGGATCGCACAGTTTTTACGTGATGTATTCGGGCGACGGCACGCACGCTGCGTCGACCAGTTCATCGGTGTCGAGCCAGGTGGATCCGGCGGTGTCGTCGATTGTGCTGGCCCCGGTGGTGAGCGCATACGCCGGCAACCCGGTTGTGTTCACGGCCACGATTACGCCAGCCAGCGCTACGGGGACGGTGGTGTTCCACGATGCCTCGAGCGGCAACCTGGGCGAGGCCAACGTTATTCAGGGGGTTGCCAGTCTGCACCTTGGTTCGCTGGCGCCGGGCGCTTACGTGATCACGGCAAGCTATGGCGGCGATGCGCTGGACGGGCCTTCGATGTCTGCCGCGATGACGCTGCAGGTCACGCTCAATCCGACCACGACTGCGATCTCGCTGCGCCCGGCTTCAGCTGTGTTTGGCACGGCGGTGACGCTGGCGGCGGCGGTGTCGCCCGCGACGGCCAGCGGCGAGGTGACGTTTACGGACGCGAGCACGGGCGTGCTGGCGACGGCGGTGGTGGCGGGCGGGGCTGCTTCGTTGACGCTGACGTCACAGATGGGAGCTTCGCTGGGAATCGGGACTCACACGATCCGCGCGAGCTATAGCGGCGACAGTTTGAACGCCGCTTCGAGCTCCGCGCCTGCGCTGCTGACCATTACGCCGGATGCGACGGCGACGACGCTTACGCTGGCCCAGGTGAGCGTGCCCGTGGGGAGCGTGGTGACCTTCAACGTGCGCGTGACGTGCGCGGCGGCGAACGTACCGGCAGGCACGGTAACGATCCGCTCCGGCTCGACGGTGCTGGCGTCCGCGGCGGTGTCCAACGCGACGGCCGGAGTGGGCTATGCGACACTTTCGGCGAACACAACTGCCCTGGGTCTGGGGACGTTTCCCGCTGTGGCGTACTACTCGGGCGATGCGGATGATGCTGCTTCCGATTCCTCCTCTGCGCCGGTGAGCTTTGTGGTCACTGCCATTCCAACGACGACGGTGCTGACGGTTTCCGCGGCGCAGGTGGTGGTGCATGGGCCGGTCATGTTCAGTGCGAGCGTCGCTTCAGGCGGCGCAACTCCGACGGGCACGGTGACTTTTCTGGAGGCTGGCTCGGTGCTTGCGACTGTGGCGCTGGAGGCCTCCGGCATGGCGACGGCGACGCTGCCGGCGGCGCAGGTGGGAGCGTGGTCGATCTCGGCGAACTACACGCCGACGGGGTTGTTTGCGGCGTCTTCGGCGGCGGCGCAGACCTTGAGCGTGACGCTGCCGGTGGCCATCGCGCTGAGCCCGAATCCGATCAGCGCCACGGCGGGCAGCGCGACGAACGTGAGTCTGTCGATTACGCCGCTCTCCGGCTACAGCGGGGCCATCGCGAGCCAGTGTCTGCCTTCGGTGAGCTTCGTAACCTGTGCGGTGGACGCGCCGCCGAGCATCAGCGGGGTGACGCCGGTAAGCGGCAGCCTGCGGGTGACCATTGCGAAGAGCACCGCGGCGGCTGCCGCGAAGCAGAGGCCGGGCGCGGGTGCGCAGGGAGTCGCGTGGCTGGCGCTGGTGCTGCCGATGATGGCAGCTGCACGACGACGGCGGCGCGCGATGGCGGGAGTACGGCTGGGTGTCGCGCTGCTGGCAGTGGCTGGCGCTGCGTTCTCGCTGGCGGGTTGTGGGGAGGGCGGCACGTTCTTCAACATCCCGGCCGGAACGCAGACCGTGCAGGTGACGGTGACTGCCGCGGGGTCGGCGGTGTCAGCGAACCTCGTGGTGAACATTACGGATTAGCCGGTGCGCGGGCTCAGCGGCCTTACAATGGAAGTTGAACCGAGGCCGCGGGCAAGATGCAGAGGCCCGACCAGCAACCTCGGCGATTGTGCTCATGCCTATCGGAAAACTGACGCTCGAGCTTTCGATTCCGCACGCCCAGTCGCTGAAGGACCGGCGCCAGGTGGTGCGATCGCTGAAGGACAAGCTTCGCCACGCGTTTAATCTTTCGGTGGCGGAGATGAACGAAGGCGGCACGTTGTGGAACCAGGCCAGGGTGGAGATCGCGGTGATCTCCAGCTCGACACAATCGCTGACGCAGCATCTTGAATCGATTGACAAGGCGGCTCATCGCATCACCATCAGTTTGAGTGCGGAGATAGCCGACTCGTATGCAGAAATCCTTGCGGACTAACGTCTAACCAGAACGGAAACGCCATGCCCGAACACCGCGCCAGAACGTACCATCGCAACCGCGTCGCACATTCTTTCTCCGAAGAGATCGGAGCCATGCTGGAGGGCGAGCTTTCCGATCCGCGCATCTTTCCTTCGGTGGTGACGGAGGTGGTGCTTGCGCCCGGCGGCAAGTCCGCACGGGTGTTCGTTGCCGTGCACGGCGGCGAAGAGGAAGAGGACTCCACGCTGGCGGCGTTGACGCAGGCGCGGGGATTTATCCGGGCGCAGATACGGGACCGGATGGGGGTGCGTCATGTGCCGGAGCTGTCGTTTGCGATCGATCGCTCGGAGAAGATGACGGGGCGCATGGACGAGCTGCTGGGTCGCATGCGGAAGCGCGAGAAGAAGCGCGCGGACGCGGCTGCGGGTGCGGAGCCGGCGAGTTGATTGCGGGGCAATGCAAATGAGCCTTGCGGCTGCTGCAAAGGCTCTCCCGACTTGTGAGCGGGATGGTAACCCGCCGCAAAGGGCGAGGAACTGAGCGGGGCGGGAGCGTAACTCTGCTACCCTGATTCCGCTCAACGATTTTGACGCGAGTGATCGATTCCGCCCAACCCGCCGCCCCTGGCCGCGCGCCTCTGCATGCAGCGCGCGCGCCTTTTCGCGTGTGGCTGGGCGCGATGGTTCGCGGTATTGCGCGCAACCCGGCGTTCGCCAATCCATGGGAGTTCGTGGTGCTGGTGGTGGTGGGAGTCTTCCTGCTGATGTACGGGCTCACGCCGTTTACAGGCGGCGACCAGCTGGGCCTGGTGGGCGCGGATGAGCCGCGTTACGCGCAGGTGGCGCGAGAGATGTTGACCGCGCATGACCGGGCCTGCGACGCCGTGCATGCGGACATGGTGCCACGGAGCTTTCACCGGGTGGATGTGGATCGGTCGTTACACTGCCTGCTCTCGGGAACGGTGACGCCGATTCTGTATGGGCAGCCGTGGCTGGAGAAGCCGGCGCTCTATTACTGGCGCGCCATGGGTTTCTTTCGCGAGTTTGGTGTTTCGGATTGGTCGGCGCGGCTTCCGTCGGCGTCCGGGGCGGGATTTCTGATCCTGCTGATCTTTCTGCACATGCGGCGGTTTCGGCCGGGAGGGCACCTGGATGCGGCGCTGATCACGCTGTCCTGTATCGGTATGCTGTCGTTTTCGCGGGGCGCGTCGACCGACATGCAGCTGGCCGCGCCATTCTGCATCGGGATGCTGGGCTGGTATGCGTGGTACGAGACGGGCAAGAAGTTCTGGCTGTTCGATCTCTACTTTTTCGGAGCCGCGGCGACGCTGGCGAAAGGACCGGTCGCGCCGTTTCTTGCGCTCAGCATCATCTTTCTCTTCACCGCGCTGCGCAGGGAGTGGACGCTGCTGCGGCGCACGATCTGGCTGCCGGGCGTGATCCTTTACCTGGTGATGGTGCTGCCCTGGTACATCGCGGTGCAGCGCAGGAATCCCACGTTTTACCGGCTCTTCTTCCTGGAGCATAATTTGGAGCGGTTTGCGACCAATCGCTACCAGCATCATCAGCCGATTTACTACTACCTGGTGGTGCTGGTGCTGGGGTTGATTCCATGGACGGTTCTGGCGCTGCGTGCGCTGGTGGACGCGATCCAGATCTCGGTGGCGGAGTGGAGCGTGCGGCGCAAAGGCGTTCACTATCTGGGCCACTCGCGCGCGGGCGACGCCTTCCCCGAGTTCCTGGTGCTCTGGACTTTGTTCCCGATCCTCTTCTTCTCTTTCTCCGGCTCCAAGCTGCCGGGCTATATTCTGCCGGCAATTCCACCGCTGACCATCCTGACGGGCGATTTCCTGTTTCGGGTCCGGCGCACCGGTCTCCCGGGCTGGCTGCTGTGGTCGCATGCGGCGCTCTGCGCCATCATGGTGTTCGTGCTGACGCTGGCTCCGCAGCACATGCAGTACGACACGCTGGTGCCGTCAAGAGCGTGGCTCTTCACGGCCAGCTCGGTGGCCATTGCGACCGCACTGCTGATCGGCTTTGCGATCCGGCGCTTTGGCATTACACAGGTTCGTAACGTGACGCTGATTCCGGTGTGCGCTTCGCTGGTGTTTCTGCTGGGGTACAACGGCCGCGAGCTCGACCTGAACTACTCAGCCCGGCCGCTGGCCCAGGCGATCGCGCGCCATGCGCCTAACGAGCGGGTGGTGGCGACGCTGGGGCTGAAGCGCGACCTGGACTACGGGCTGGGGTTCTACCGGGACCAGCGCATGATCCACTATGACGATCCAAGCCAGGGAGTTCCCGATGCCGAACATGTGCTGGTCGTCTCTTCCGCGGGGCAGCGGGATCTGGATCGCTATCTTGCCGGCCGGGTCTATGAACCATTGTTTCTCTATGAAACCCAGGGACTCGCGGTGTATAAAGTTCTGCCGAAGTCCGGCGCCGGTCCGCTTCCCCCGTCCACTCAGGTGATTCGGCTGACTGGCATCACTCCCCGATGATCTTTGCTGTAGCTTCTGAATAGACCGCCTATGACCTCCCCGCAGCAAATCGAGATTCTCGATCTTCGCCACTTCACGGCGCGGCAGCTTCGCCCGCTGCTGGAGCAGGAGGCGGCGACCTGGCTGAAGCGGCTGCGCTGGGATTATCGCAGCTCGACCGACCTGTTGCTGCAGTATCTGGACTCCCGCATTCTGCCCGGGTTTGTTGCGCTGGACCGCGGACGAATCTGCGGGTATACGTTCTTCGTGTACGAGGGCGCGAAGGCAGTGGTTGGCGACCTGTACGCGTCGCAGGACGCTCCCGCGCCGCTGGCCATTGCGGACACGCTCTCGCGGCATCTGCTGGAGACGCTGTTCGCCTCGCCCGAGGTCAACCGCATTGAAGCTCAGTTGCTGTTGTACGAGGCGGGTGTGCTGGCCGCGCTCTTTCCCAGCTTCACGATGTTTCCACGGCTGTTCATGGAAAAGACGCTGAGCCGCAGTTCGTCAGCATCGCAGCGCGGCGCAAGAGCGGTCCCGCGGGAGTTCGAGCTGCTGCCCTGGGCGGCGGGGTACTACCAGGCTTCGGCCGAGTTGATTCGTGCCTGTTATGCCGGGCATATCGATTCGGACATCAACGATCAATACCGCACGCTGCAGGGCTCGCTGCGATTCCTGCACAATGTGGTTCGCTTTCCGGGCTGCGGAGTCTTTGATCCGGAATCGTCATGGGTGCTGCGGGAGCGCGCCAGCAACGCGCTGGTAGGCATCATTCTTTGCTCCCGCGTGACGCCGGCGGGCCCAGACGGGCCGATCGCGCACGTCACGCAGCTTTGTGTGGACGACGCGTTTCGCGGGCAGAACCTGGGGCGCCTGCTGATTGAGCATTGCCTGCAAAGGCTGCCCAGCCGCGAGTACCGCGCGCTGACCCTGACAGTGAGCGAGGGGAACACGGCGGCACTGGAGCTTTACCTCTCCGCCGGGTTCGAGCCTCGGCAGCGTTTCGATGCGCTGGTCTACGACAAAGCACTGAACCGAGTGGGCAAGATGTTGAAGCCTGCGCGTGGCCCGCGGCTGGTATGACGCTGCTCAGGCCGCGATGAGTTGAGCCGCGCGACGGCGCTCGCGATGCAGGATCCACCAGCAGGTGAACCAGAGCAGGAGCGAGAGCGTGGTTGCACCGGTGGTGTCGATGAGGACGTCGGTCGCCGAGCCGGTGCGGCTGGGGATGAAGGTCTGGTGCCACTCGTCGAGGCTGGCGACGGTGACGGTGCAGGCAAGAGCGAGGCCTTGCGACCGCCATCGCCAGGCGCGCAGAAGTAGCCCGGCCTTGCGTCCAAGCGTGAGCAGCCACGCCCGCAGGAAGGTGAGGCAGACGAGTCCGTAGCCGGTGAAGTGGCCGGACTTGCGCGCGGCCTTGTGCAGCACCGACCACAAGGCTTCGTTGACGTGCCCGAAGATGCGTTCGAAGATGGGCCGCAGCCAGCCGCTGGTGTGCTGGGCGGAGAAGGTGTTGGTGGATTCGACCATGATGACCGACACGGCGAAAGCAACGGGCAGCCACACCTGGAACCAACCAGCTCCCGCGATCTGCGCCCGCAGTTTGGCGGGGTCCGGCTTCTCCAGAAAGATGGATCTCACGTCATCACCCTTCCAAGTCCGTACGGTGGTCGGCTATTCGACATGATAGTTGGGGGCTTCGCGTGTGATGACGACGTCATGCACGTGGCTTTCCTTGAGGCCGGCGTTGGAGATGCGCACAAAGCGCGCTTTCTCGTGCAGTTCGGCGATGGTGGCGCAGCCCAGGTAGCCCATGCCGGAGCGCAAGCCGCCGACCAGTTGATAGACCATCGCCTCGAGCGGCCCGCGATGCGGTACGCGCCCTTCAATCCCCTCCGGAACGAACTTGGCGAGGCGATTCTGCGTGGAGCCCTCGCGCGCGGTGAGGTTGGGCCGCTCGCCAGTGAGGTCGTCCTCCATGTCGCCGCGGCCCTGGAAGTAGCGCTCGCCGGAGCCCTGCGCCATGGCGCTGAGGCTGCCCATGCCGCGGTAGGCCTTGAAGGACCGGCCCTGGTAGAGGATGGTCTCGCCCGGGCTTTCGTCCACGCCGGCGAAGAGCGAGCCGAGCATGACCACGCTGGCGCCTGCCGCGATGGCCTTGGTGACGTCTCCCGAGTACTTGATGCCGCCGTCCGCGATGACCGGGATGCCGTGTTTCGAGGCGGCGCGTGCGGCCTCCGCGATGGCCGTGATCTGGGGCATGCCGGCGCCGGTGACCATGCGCGTGGTGCAGATGGAGCCTGGCCCGATGCCTACCTTGATGGCGTCCACGCCGGCATCGATCAACGCCATGGCGCCATCGTAGGTGGCCACGTTGCCGGCCAGCAGGGCGACATCCGGGAAGGCCTGCTTCACCTCGCGCACGGCCTCCAGCACGCGCATGGAATGCCCGTGCGCCGAATCGATAGCGAGCGCGTCAACGCGCATATCGACCATGGCGGCGGCGCGCTCGAGGAAGTCTCCGGTGGCGCCGATGGCGCCCGCTACGCGCAGCCGGCCCTGCTCATCCTTCGAAGCATAGGGATACTTCAGCTTCTTCTGGATGTCTTTGACCGTGATGAGGCCCTTGAGTTCGTAGTCGTCGTTGACCACCAGCAGCTTCTCCACCCGGTGCTGATGCAGGATATGTTCGGCTTCTTCAAGCGTGGTGCCGACCGGAACCGTGATGAGGTTGGTCTTGGTCATCACCGAGTCGATGGTGAGATCGGTGCGCGAGACAAAGCGCAGGTCGCGATTGGTGAGGATGCCCACCAGCTTTCGATTCTTGGTGACGGGCACGCCTGAGATCTTGTAGCGGCGCATCATGTCGAGCGCGGCAGCAATCGTCTCCTCGGGAGAGATCGTGATGGGATCGACGATCATCCCGCTCTCACTGCGCTTCACCTTGTCGATCTCGCCGGCCTGCTGCTCGATGCTCAGGTTGCGATGCACGACGCCCATGCCGCCCTGCTGCGCCATCGCGATGGCGAGACGAGACTCGGTCACGGTATCCATGGCCGCCGACATCAAGGGACAGTTGAGCGAGATGTGCTTCGTCATCCAGGTCTGCGTACTGACCTGGGTGGGAACCACTTCACTGTAGGCCGGAACCAGTAAAACATCGTCGAACGTCAGCGCTTCAGAGATCGTTGTCATATCCATAGGTTTAATCTTCTGATGATAGGTTTACCTCAACGCCAAATCAAATCTCTGCACCTGGGCGCGGCGCGGAAAGTCAGGGAAGCAAGTGCCGCTCGCGCAACTCTAGGGCGACCAGCAACGAACCTTCGTTGGTAAGGTGCCTTTGGTCGAACTGCAATGGCACCCCCGGCGCAACGTACTGCAGGCACTCTCCGCCGGGGCAGAGCAGCTCACGCAAGGAGATGTAGCGGTAGGCTCCGTTCTTCATCGCGGCTGCCGCGAGATGTTCATCGAGCTGACTGTATTCGGCGTTCGATAACGTACGATGGCGCGCCGGAACCGCTGCATCGCCGGTGCGGGCGGCCTTCATCAGCAGGATCGGCAAGGGCTGATCGTAGACCACGATGGGTCCCACGACATACACGCGCAGGTCGGCGTCGTGAAAGCGCTTTACCGTCGAGCCCATCACATCTACCTCCTCCGGGGTCCAGATGGAGGAGATGACGATGGCATCGACGTGGTGTGCCGGCAGGAAGTGATCGAAGATCTGTTCGACCAGGTGGCGGCAGAAGGGGAAGCTGCTGGAGTAGCTGCTGGGCAGCGGCGGACACTGCGAGGCGGTCGCCTCAAGGAGGTGGATCTCCGGGTCGACGGCTTTGAGCCCATACCAGAGCTGGGCGGTCTGGCTGTCTCCGAAGAGGAGGAAGTTCGGTTGGTCGCCGGACAGCGTGAGGCAGGTCGGGTCCAGAGCAAACTGGTAGATGGACGCGAAGCAGCCGTTGCCCCATTGAACCTCATGCGGGCCCTGATCGAGATAGTGATCGACCCGCACGAGATCCGAAGGATAACGCGAGGGGATGCCGTTCGACGCGATAGCCCAGACGCCGAAGATGGTGAGGCAAGCTGCTGAGGCTCCGGCTGCGATGAAGATCCTGCGCCGCGGGAGTTTAAAGCGCCCGTCGCGGAACGGTTGCTCGATGAAGCGCCACGAGAGTGTGGCTGCGGCAATGATCAACAGCAGCAAGGCGAGCTTGGAAAGATGGAGCCAGGGGAAGTATTCGTAGCGGTTGATCAACAGCAGAGGCCAGTGCCACAGGTAGAGCGAGTAGGAGATGAGGCCGAAGAAGACAAAGGGTGGTGTGGAGAGGAGGCGGCTTGCGATCGAGTCGCCGGTTGTGCCGGCAGCCAGCACCAGGGCCGCACCCAGGCAGGGCGCCAGCGCAGCCGGGCCCGGAAAGGTCGTCTTGCCGGTGTAGTGAAACGCCGCCCAGAGGATCAGGGCCAGCCCGGCGGCGGATGTGAGGTTCCGGCTCAGCCTCGATTGCGGCAGCGGGAGGATTTCGAGGGCGAGGATCGTACCGGTGAGAAGTTCCCACGCGCGCGTGATCGGCAGGTAGAACACACCGGATTCGTGGTGCCGGAGCAGCACGATGCTGGCGGCAAACGAGAGCATGGCCAGGAGACAGAGGACCCAGACGAGGACCTTGCGCGGCCTGGTTCGAAGGGCGAGCAGGACGAGCGGGAAGAACACGTAGAACTGTTCTTCGACCGAGAGCGACCAGGTATGCAGCAGGGGTTCGGAGAGTGACGGCGGGTCGAAGTACCCGGAGAATCGCCAGAAGTAGATGTTGGATACGGAGAGCGTCGCGGCCAACACCGAGCGCGCGAAGTCCCGCAGCTGGGAAGGGAAGTACGCTACCCAGGCGACGGCGCAGGTGAAGGCGAGGATGCCTACGAGCGCGGGAGCGATGCGGCGGACGCGGCGCTCGTAGAATTTCACGATCGAGAACGTGCCGTTGGCTCGCTCCCGCAACAGGATGCCGCTGATCAGGAAGCCGGAGATGACGAAGAAGACGTCGACGCCGACAAAGCCGCCGGTCGGCCGCACGGTGAGCAGCCTGGCTTGCAGATGCAGGGAGTGTGCGAGCCACGCAGGCAGCGGCGGTGACAGGCTCAGGTCAAGGTGAAATGCCACTACCAGCAGGACGGCGATGGCCCTCAGCCCATCGATATCCGAGCGGTAGCGTTTGATGTCAGTAGGGCTTGCTCTCAAACGTTCCACCCTTGAAGGCCTGCCGAGTGGCTACACGGCGGTATGTGCGCGTAGCTCCGGGCACGGCTTGTCGCGACGATCATCTCTGAGCTCAGTGGCTCGAGTGCTTGATCCAATCTCACGCGATGGCATGCACTCTTCAGGGGCGCTCCACCGCGAGCGCCACCGAGTTGCCTCCACCCAGGCACAGAGCGGCGACGCCTTTCCGTGCATCCCGCCGCAGCATCTCGTGGATCAGCGTGACGAGCACGCGCGCGCCGCTGGCACCGATGGGATGTCCGATCGCTACGGCGCCGCCATTCACGTTTACCTTGGCGAGGTCCAGGCCAAGCTCCTTGGTCACGCCCAGCGCCTGCACGCTGAAGGCTTCGTTCAGTTCGTAGAGGTCGACGTCGTCCTTTGTCCAGCCGGCCTTGCTCAGGACGCGCTCCACGCCCAGCACCGGGGCCAGCATGACCCACTTCGGCGCGACCCCGCTCATGGCCTGCGCCTTGATGGTGACCAGCGGCTTGATGCCCAGCGCCCGGGCCCTCTCGGCGGACATCAATACTACGGCCGCGGCGGCGTCATTCACCCCCGGCGCGTTGCCGGCGGTCACGGTGCCGCCTTGCTTGAAGGCCGGGCGCAGTGCGGCGAGTGACTCGAGCGAAGCGTCTTCGCGAACGCTTTCGTCGCGATCGAAGATCGTGACCGCGCCCTTCCTGCCGGGGACTTCGACGCCGACAACCTCCGCCGCGAACCTGCCCTCGCGCCACGCGGCGGCGGCGCGGCGGTGCGACTCGAGCGCATACGAATCCTGCTGCTCGCGCGTGAAGCTGTGTTTATCGGCGACAAGTTCGCCGGTCATGCCCATGTGCTGGTCGTCGCAGGCGCACCACAGCCCGTCCTTCACCATGGAGTCCACCACCTTGGCATCGCCCATGCGGAAGCCCTTGCGGCCCTGCGGCAGCAGATAAGGCGCATTGGACATCGACTCCATGCCGCCTGCGACGACGATCTCCGCATCGCCCTGCAGGATAGCCTGGGCGCCGAGCGCCACTGCCTTGAGTCCGGATCCGCACACCATGTTGATCGTCAAGGCCGCCACCGTATCCGGCAGACCGCCGCTCAGCGCCGCCTGCCGGGCCGGGTTCTGGCCGAGGCCCGCGGGCAGCACGCAACCCATGATGCACTCGTCAACCTCCTGGGCGGGAACGCCCGCGCGACGAACGGCTTCGCGGACCACGACCGCGCCAAGCTGCGTCGCCGGCACTTCGCTCAATCCGCCCTGGAACTTGCCAACCGCCGTTCGCACCGCCGCCACAATCACTACGTCCTGCATACTCATCTCTCCTGGCAAAGCCAAACGACTTCGTACAAGCCGCACACGTCAGTACAAGCCAAAGGACGTAGTACACGCCCAACACCTTAGTATACGTTCCATGGCTTCCTCCCCACCCCCGCCCCGGCCTTCGCGCCACGACGACTCCGCGCCTGTCGCGCACTCCGGCCCCATCGCGCACTCTGGGCCCATTGCCCACTGGACGCATACGCTGGCGTTGTTGCTGATCCTCTTCCTGACCGCTGTCTTCGGGCGGTCGCGCGCGGCCACCGCCGTCATTGAGACGAACCATGCGGTTCGATATTGCTCGACCATGCTGCTTGAGTGGCTTCTGCTCGGTTCAGTGGTTGCCGGGATCTACCGGCGGCGCGAGTTCTTCATGGTGACACTGCGCAGCCGCGCTGTTTCAACCTCGCAGTCCTTGGGGCTGGGCCTGGCGGTGTACATCTTCGGCTTCGTGGCCGTCGCCATCGTCGGTGTTGCGATCGCACTGACGCCGCTCGCGCAGCATCGCAACCTGGCGTACGTACTGGCGATGCTGCCTCGCACACCGTTCGAGTTTCTGCTGTGGTTCGGCGTGTCGCTTACGGCCGGGGCATGCGAAGAGCTCATCTTTCGCGGCTACCTGCTGCAGCAGTTCACGGCGTGGACGCGCAGCCCGGTAGGTTCCATCATGATCGTCGCGGTGCTCTTCGGCTCGGTGCATCTGTATGAAGGGCTGGCCGCCACGTTGCCGTTGGCCATACTCGCCATCCTTTATGGCTTTGTGGTGCGCCGCTTTCGCGGCGATCTGCGCGTGGTGATCGTGGCACACACGCTGCAAGACTTCCTGGTCGGCCTCATCGGCCTTACGCGTCCCTTCCTCGAACACTATCAAGGAACCCATCCCACGCCGTAGGAGCTTGGCTCGCATCCGCCACGCTTGCTCGGCGCATTTCTCGTGCAAAGATTTCCTGCTTCACATCGTTTTTTTCTTGACACAATTTTTGCCTGAATCTATACCTTCGTTAGCTGCTTGAGAGCGCTCTCGCAGCAACAGGGAGAATAGGCAAACGGCTCACCCAAGAGGGAGCCGCTCCAAAGGCAAACAAGGCAAACGGCAAACACACAAGGGAGACGCGATCAGCGTCTCTCTTGTGTGTTTGCGTTTACGTCGCGCTGCTTGCGCGCCTTCGCCACAGCTTCGACGTGACGGTTCTACTTGTCGGTTGGGGCAGCCATGGCCTGCGTCGCATTCTTGGGGGTGGAGAGGTAACCCGAGATCTGGTTCTTCGTGATGGAGTTCACCACGATCTCAAAAAGCGCCGGGTCTTTCCCGGAGTAGAACTGCACCGGCTCATCGAGGCTCTTGTCCTTCTTCTCGATGTTCTTGTCATCCGAACTGACGAGGAGCGTGTATTTGGACTTCTTCTCGTCTACCTTCTTGGCCTGCAGCTTGATGGTGGAGATCAGGGTCGGCTTTGCACCCTTCTGCAGCGTGAACTCGAAGTAGCTGCGGTCGCCCTTGTGCTTCAGCGTCTCGAGCTCGTCGTGGTTGCGCGCGATGAGCCCACTCATGACGCCGGCGTCTCCGATGGTGCGCTGCAGCTGCGCCTTGGTGGAGGCGAGATCGTTCTGCGTGTCGGCGATGCTGGCCTTGGCGCCGGTCACGTCGGTCTTCACCGTGGAAACGTCAGTGGCGACCGCGCCGATCTGTTTGGTTGCCGCTGCCTGCTCTTCCTCAAGCTTCGCGGTCTGCGCGCTCGCGGCTCTGGCCGCCGCCGCCTGCGCCGCGATGATGCTGGCGGTCTTCTGGTCGATCTGCTTCTGGGTCATGCCCACGCTTTGCCCCAGCGTTTCGGTGGTCGCCCGCAGCCGCGCCTCCAGCGCACTCTGCTTCTGGGCCATCTCCGCGTTCTTCTGCTGCGAAGCGGCGAGCTGCTGCTCGGCCACGCCGAGATGGTTGCTCAACCCGTAGCACCAGATCAGTGCGCCAAGACCCAGCAGGATGGAAGCCAGCAGGGCAATGATCACGGCGTTCGATGGCCGATTGTCGACCGCAACTTGCTCTTCACTCATCGTTTTTCTCTCCTCTTGCAAGGCAAGTTCGCAGCGGCCAAATCACTCCAGCCGATATTCGGCCATCCGTTCGGCCAATCGTGACAAGCGTTTCTTCGCTGCGCTATAACCTAACGTACGTTCCTTGCGTGTTTCGGTCGTTTTATGCGCAGCGAACATACGTTGGACAGGGAGTCCGCCAGAATGTCAACCGCCGTTGCGCCCAAGGGTCTTGAAGGGATTGTAGCCACTACCTCGTCGATCTGCTGGATTGATGGCGATGCAGGCGTGCTCTCGTATCGTGGCATTGATATCCATGAACTCGCCGAGCGCTCGACATTTGAGGAGATCACCTATCTCCTGTGGAACGGCAGCCTGCCCACCCGGTCGGAGCTGGACGCCTTTACTCAGAAGCTGGCCGCGGCGCGCGTTCTGCCCGCGCAGGTGATCGAGTTCATGCGGACCGTGCCGGCCGATGCGCCGCCGATGGAGGTGCTGAGAACGGCGGTCTCGCTGCTGTCGATCTACGACCCGAGCGGTGATTCGGTGACGCATGCGGAGAACCTGCGCAAGAGCTTCAACCTGACGGCGCAGATCGCGATGATCGTGGCGGTGTTCGATCGCATCCGCAAAGGCAAGTCCATCGTCGAAGCCGACCGGAGCCTGTCGCACGCCGGCAACTTCCTGTGGATGCTCAACGGCGAGAAGCCCTCCGAGACCGCCACGCGCGCCTTTGACATTGCGCTAATCCTGCATGCGGACCACGAGCTGAACGCGAGTACCTTTGCGGCGCGCGTCATCGCCGCGACGCTCTCGGATATGCACTCCGCGATCACCGGAGCGATCGGCGCGCTGAAGGGTCCGCTGCACGGCGGGGCGAACGAGGCCACCATGAAGCTGCTCTTCGCCATTGACAAGGCGGGCGAGGATCCCGTGGAGCATGTCCGCGGCATGTTCGCGCGCAAGGAGAAGATATCGGGCTTCGGGCATCGCGTGTACACCACGGAAGATCCGCGCGCCACCCACCTGCGCCGCATGTCCGAAGAGCTGGGCACGGCCGCTGGCAACACCAAGTGGTTCGAGATGAGCCGCAAAATTGAAGCCTTCGTGAAGGCCGAGAAGAAGCTCAACGCCAACGTGGACTTCTACTCTGCGAGCACCTACACCACGCTCGGCATCGACATCGATCTGTTTACGCCCATCTTCGCGATTTCGCGCATTTCCGGCTGGGCTGCGCACGTGATCGAGCAGCACGACGACAACCGGCTGATCCGCCCGCGTGCCGACTATACCGGGCCCGCTTATCCGGTTCCGTATGCTCCAATCGAAGCGCGCTAGGGCTTACTTAAGGCGGACGGGGTTGCATAGCGGGGTGCCCCGTCTGATACCGGCCGCCATGAGATCCAGATGATATCTGGCTGCGTCAACGCTTAGTCGAGGCCGATGTCCTCGTTCCATATCGCGGGATTGGCGAGGATGTACGCGCTCATCATCGCGACGCAGTCCGGAGAGGCGAGGTCGATGATCTCGATGCCCGCGGAACGCAGCCAGTCGATGCCGCCGGCGAAGGTCTGAGATTCTCCGACAATGACGGTGCGGAAGCCGAACTGACGCACCAGGCCGCCGCAGTACCAGCAGGGCGCGAGCGTGGTGACCATGATGAGGTCGCGGTAGCTGCGCTGCCGGCCGGCACGGCGGAAGGCGTCCGTCTCGCCGTGGATGGAAGGGTCCGACTGCTGGATGCGGCGGTTGCGGCCGGAGCTGACGAGGTCGCCGCCGGAGGTGAAGATCGCAGCTCCGATCGGGATGCCGCCTTCGGCCAGTCCGAGACGGGCCTCGGCGAGCGCAACCTGGAGCATGGCGTCGGGTGTCAGGACAGGCATTGTCCTACCAGAATAGACCTGCGGTGTTGCACAGGTTGCACACCGCGACTTAGCTTTGGGACTGCGATGGAAACCATGAAGAACGTGGGGGCGCGGAGCCGGAGCTTGAGCCGCAGAGGCTTTGTCGTCGACGCTGCGCTGGCCGCCAGTGGCGTACTGACTGCGGCGCGATGGAGCCAGGCGCAGCAGAGGCCGGGCCTGCCCGCGCGTCCCGCCTTCCCCTCGAACGATCCGGCCCGGTCTCGCACCTTGGCCCGCACCTGGGATGCCGCGCTGGCGGTTCTCGCCGGCAATGTACGCGTGGTGCCCGGGTATGACCGGCCGGTGCTCTTTGAAGGCAGCACGTACGAAGGCACATGGCAGGAGTGTGGACCCCACGAGAGCCTGGTGTACGCAGGGCTGCGGCAGTTCGTCCCGGCCGATACTGTGCCGCCGCTCGAAGTAGCGCGAAACACCCATGCGGCTTTCTTTGCGCTGCAACGCGAAGACGGCCAGCTGCCCGCGGCGATCAAGACGAGCGGGCTTGGCTTCGGTCAGATCCAGATGGTGGTGCCGATCGCGGCCACGGCCTGGGAGCTTGCGCAAGTGACCAGAGACCAGGAGTTTCTCGCCGGCGCCTATAGCGCGTGCAGCCGTTGGGATGCATGGCTTCGGCGCTGGCGGGACACCCGCAAGACCGGCCTGGTGGAGGGTTTCTGCACCTACGACACAGGTCATGACAACAGCCCGCGCTGGGCGGGAGTTCCCAACCGCTGTCCGGATGGAGACGCGAAGAAGTGTCCGGAAGTTGCGGGCATTCCGCGGCTCTGCCCCGATCTCTCGGCGACAGTCTATGGCGGCAGGGTGGCGCTCGCCGGCATGGCCAGCGCGCTGGGAAAGACGCGAGAAGCGGATCAATGGTTGAGCGACGCGGAACGCATCCGCAGGCTCATCATCACCCGGCTCTACTGCGAGGAGGACGCGGCCTTCTACGATCTTGACTCGCGGGGCAGCTTCGTGAAGGTGCGCGGAGACGTCATCAGCCGCGTGTTGGGCGAGCACGTGCTCGACCTGGCGGACCGGCGCGAGCGGGCGATCTTCGAGGCGGTCTGGAAGCGCCAGCTGCACAATCCCGAAGCTTTCTGGACGGCCTATCCGCTGCCCAGCATCGCGCTGAATGATCCCACATTTTTGCGTCCGATACCGCGCAACTCCTGGGGCGGTGCCTCGCAGGCGTTGACGGCGCTGCGCGCGCCGCGCTGGATGCCGCACTACGGCAAGGCGGAGGAGTTGAACCGGCTGATGCAACAGTGGTGCGAGGCCATCCTGAGGAAGGGCGAGTTCCGGCAGCAGATCGACCCCGTGACCGGCCTGTTTACGCAGCCGGATCCAGGCGGCTACTCGCCCGCGGCGCTGGTCTTCCTGGAGTTCGCGCGCCGCTTGGGCCCGGCGACAGCAAGTTGAGGCAATTCAAAACTGGATCCCGGCGCGGAAGGGATCGTCTTCGGCAAAGAAGAGCCGCGCATCGGCTATGATCCACGCCTTACCGCGCACGCGGGGATGCACAGTGCCGTGGTCTCCGGCCTCGATGCTGCCTTCAAAGACCGTGCCCAGGATGCCCTCCTGGCGCCAGACGTCGCCCGGAGCCAGATGCCCGTCGGCGAAGAGGCAGGCCATCATGGCGCTGGTTCCGGTGCCGCAGGGCGAGCGGTCAAACGATGCTCCGGGGCAGAGAACGAAGTTGCGCGACGAGTTGCGCGGGTTCAGCGGCGGCGCGAAGAACTCGATGTACTCGATGGCCTCGGCTTCAGGCCCGGTGATGCCTTGCTGCTGCAGCGCAAGCCGAATGGCGCCGGCCGCAGCGACCAGTTGAGCATGGTTCGAAAGCGTGAGCTTGGCCGGTGGGTTGTTGACCAGGAAGAACCAGTTTCCGCTCCAGGCGATGTCTCCAACGACGGGTCCGAGGCCGGGAACATCCAGGCGCACGCCGGCGCGAAAGCGGAAGCTGGGGACGCTGCCGACGGTCACGCTGCCATCACTGTGGAGCCGGGCGGAGATGTCTCCTGTCGGTGTTTCAATGATGTGCCCGCCAGGCTGGATCCGGCCGAGATGAGCGAGAGTGGTGATGAGGCCGATGGTTCCGTGGCCGCACATACCCAGGTAGCCGCAGTCATTGAAGAAGATGACCCCGGCTGAAGACGTTGGCGCCTCGGGCTCGAGGAGCAAGGCGGCCACAACGGCCTGTGAGCCACGCGGCTCACACACCACCGCCGAGCGGAAGGTGTCGAAGTGCGTGCGCAGGTTGTGCAGGCGTTCGGACAGCGGTCCCGTGCCGAGGTCCGGGCCGCCGGAGATGATGACGCGGGTGGGTTCGCCGCCGGTGTGGGAGTCGATGACGTGCAGGGGAGGTGGGGTCGGCACGTACAGATACTAGCGCATTGTGGAGCAGGCGACGAAAGAAAGACCGCCGGCAGTGTATCTGCAGGCGGTCCCATGTGTTCACGGCAGTTGTGCTCAGGCGGTTTCGGCTCAGTAGAGGATCTTCAAGCCGAACTGGATGACCCGCGGCTGGAAGGTGCTGGTGATCTGACCCGTATTGGGGCTGGGGACTCCGTTGACGATGTTGCCCAGTGGAACGCTGGCCCCGGTCCCGAAGGTCTGGGTGGTGGTTCCCTGCGTTCCGCTGATGGTGCCGGGGAGGTACAGGTTCGTGTGGTTGAAGAGGTTGTAGAACTCGGTGCGGAACTCGAGCTTCAGGTTCTCGATCGGCGTAGCGATCTTCTTGTTCAAAGCCAGGTCCGTCTCGTAGAAGGCGGGTGTACGTCCGGGGTTGCGGCTGGCGTTGCCAAAGGGGCTGAGCACGTTGCCTGAAGCGTCCTTGATGGGCGGCAGGATGAAGGCCGCCAGGTTGATGTAGTTGACATAGCCCGTGTTGGGAGCGCGATTGCCGCGACCCTGCGTGACGGGCTGGCCCGGTACGCGGTTCGGCCGATACTCGTTGGCTCCGCGGTAGGTCGCGGAGATCTGGGGCGAGAGCGCCTGCGCGGAGTTGGGATTGTAGGTAATGTTGAAGGGCGTACCCGCCTGCATGGTGTTGATGGCGCTGACCTGCCAGCCGCCCAGCACGCCATCGGTGAAGGCGTTGGCGCTGTTCAGAAAGCGCCGGCCGCGTCCGAAGGGCAGTTCATAGACGAGCGACGTGATGTTGGCGATGGGCAGGTTGTAGTCTGACTGCGCGTAATCGGCGCGGGTGTTGTTGGCGTCTTGCGGCGATGGCGTGTTGCCTTCGAGCGAGGCGCTTGCATTGTCCAGCGAGTGCTCCCAGGCAAAGGAGTTGAGCAGGGTGAGTCCGCCGGTGAACCGCTGCTCGTACTTCACCTGCAGCGAGTTGAAGTTGGAGTAGAACTCGTTCAGCGCCTCGGTGATGTCGGACGGCCAGTTGGCGTAGGGACGCGCAAAGCCCAGCGATGGATTCTTCTGGTTCGCATTGAGGAAGCCCTGCAGCTTGAGGCCATGATTGCCCACGTAGGCGATGTCGACCAGTGAGTTCTTCAGCAGCGTGCGTTGAACGCTGAAGAAGTAGCTCTCGACATAGCTGTCCTTGGTGTTAGCCGGGATGTAGGTGATGTTGTCCGTCGCCTTGTTGAAGGTGGTGACGAGCCCGCTGGGGTAACCCTGATCGGCGGTGGCGTAGCAGGATGGCGTGGTGGTGCCGACCGTAATGATTTGCGGCGGCAGCGGCGTGGTGCAATGGTCTGTCGTCGTGGGCGCGATCTGGGTTACGGAGGCGAACTGCGCCTGTGGAGCGTTGATGGCGAGGATGTCGCCCGAGCCGGCGCGGGTGTAGTGGGCGTAGCTGATGCCGAAGCCGCCACGGACATCCGTCTTGGGATCGACTGCCAGCGAGAAGCCGAGGCGCGGACCAAAGTCCGTGTAGTCGGGGTGAACAAGCGTCTTGCCGTAGGTACCGCCGAAGCTGACCGGAGTGATGGCGCCTGGAATAGCCACGGCTCCTGGCGTGGTGGTGAAGACAGTCTGCGAGACCGGGTCGAAGTTCGAGATGTTGTTATGCAGCTCAGAGTAGGGTGAGCCGTACTCCCAGCGCAGGCCGAGATTGAGCGTCAGGTTGGGCAGCGCCTTCCAGTCGTCCTGAGCGTAGATGTTGTGGTTCGTCTGCGTAAGGTGGGCGACGAAGTAGTTCGCCAGCGAATACTGGTTGGTAAGGCCGAAGAGGAAGTCCGCCCAGTATGTGTCCGAGACGGTGCTGCCACCGGCGTTCGAATAGCCGCCGCCGAATGTGAATGATCCATAGAGCGGATTGTTGTCGTTCACCGCCATCCAGGTGTGCTCGAACTCGTAACCAAACTTCAAGGAGTGCTTGCCCTTCACCACGGTGAAGTTGACCTTGGGGTCGATGAGGGCGGGGTCCTGCCACTGCGGATTCGTGCTCTGGCGGCCAAAGCCCGTGAAGCCTGTAATGCCGATGGAAGGCAGGCCACCCGCGACAACTGCATTGCCGGTGGGCAGACCAGGAATGTTGTTGAAAGCCGTGTTGCCGATGGAGAGGTTGAACTTGCCGGCTTTGGTGCGATCCAGGCCGAGGCGCAGGTCAAGAACCTTGTCGGAGCCGAAGAGGCGTGTGACGCCGAGCGCGATCTGCTGGTCGAGGATACGAATTTTCCCATTGGTCTGGCCGTCCAGCGGGATCGGGATCGTCGGATAGTTGACGCCATCTTCCTTGCGGTCGCTGACGCGGAGGAAGGCGGAGGTCGAAGGGTTGATCTGGTAATCGAAGCGCAGGTCGCCCTTGTCGGCGTTATCGGTGAAGGGTACCTGTACGGCGTAGTCACCAGACGCCAGACCGGTGGTGGCCAGGCCCGCTACCGGCAGCGCGGAGGCGATCTGCTTGAAGTAGCTGATGATCTGCAGCGAAAGGGGATTGATGGCGCCAGTCGGAATCGGTGCACCCGCCGGATAGATCAGCGTGGGGTTGAGCGGGTTCTTTACCGGAACCACGAGGATGCCGTTCAACTCGTTCTGCGTAGGCAGCGTGAGCACGCTCAGCGGCTTCAGCACCTGACGGAAGCCTTCGTAGTCGAGAAAGAAAAACAGCTTGTCTTTGTGGATGGGCCCGCCAAAGTTTACGCCGTACTGGTTGCGGTTGAAGACCGGCTTGCGAAAGGGCGTAATGATCCCCGAACCGCCGACCGTAAGCGGCTTGAAGAAGCCTTCGGCGTTGAGGTCGGTGTTGCGGATGAACTCGTAGGCCGTGGCGTGGAACCGGTTGGTTCCGCTGTTTGATGAGACGTTGATCGTCGCGCCGGAGGAGCGGCCATACTCGGCGGATTCATTGTTGGTCACGATCTGGAACTGGGCCACGGAATCCGGCGGGATGGCGATAATCTGGTTGTCGAAGCCCTGGTTGCTTTCGCCATAGGCGTTGTTGTCCAGGCCATCCAGCAGGAAGTTGTTGAACATGCTGCGCTGGCCGTTGACGTTGTACGAGCCGGCGCGAACCAGCGAACTGATGGAGCTCGTGGTAGCCGCGGTGGGGGCCTGGCGCGCGCCCGGCACCAGCCCGATCAGATCGGAATAGTTACGGCTCACCAGCGGGAAGGCTTCGCTCTGGTAGTTGGTAATGGTTTCACCACGCTCGCTGGTCTCAGTCTCAAGCTGGACCTGGACGTTGTTGACTTCGACCGTCGTTTCGGTGCTGCCGACCTTCAGAGCCAGGTCGATGCGCTGGCGGCCTCCGACCGACACGGTGACGTTGTCTGCCACGGCGTCGGAAAAGCCGGCTGACGAGGCGGCCACCTTGTATACGCCCACACGCACGGATGGGAACTCGTAGTCCCCGGTGGCGCTGGTCTTGGCTTCGCTGGTGATTGCTGTCGCGGGATTGGTGAGGACCACCTTGGCACCGACGATCGGCGCCCCGGTGGAGTCGCGGATGGTGCCCACGACGCTGCCGTTGTCGAACTGCGCGAGCGCCGAAGCGGCGGGAAAAATCAACAGGAGCAGGAGAGCGAACGCCATGGTCACAGCGGCTGGGAACTTGAACTTTGTCTGCCTGATCTGGTTTCGTGTCTCAAGGCTGCATGCGACGTTGCATAGAATTGCCATCTCTTTTTCGGTCTCCGAGGTAGTGAGTTGAAAACTTTCGTCCTGGTGGGCATGCTTGTGCTCTGGCGGCGTTCGCTGGCCCGTGTTCCATCTGGAATGGCGTCAACCGTACGCCAAGCTTTCCAGGCGTGTCAATTGAGAAGTTGACGCGAAGATGCTCTCTTCATGTGCGATTTAGGTTGATCCTAGGGGTCTTAGATTGGCGCACGATGACCGGCGTGTTAACACCAGATGAAAGGGACGGCAAACGCCCGCTGGTTGTCAGCGCCCCGCAATCAAGCTACTCTTCGACCCAATCGAACGACCGCGTGACCGCCTTCTTCCATTGGCGGTACAACCGGTCGCGCTGGCCTGCTTCAAGTCTCGGCTCCCACGTCTTGTCCACCGACCAGTTCGACACCAGATCCCCCGCGTCCTTGTAGAAGCCGCAGCACAGGCCGGCCGCGTAGGCGGCGCCCAGCGCGGTCGTCTCGCGCATGGCGGGGCGGATGACGTGGCGGTCCAGCAGATCGGCCTGAAACTGCATGAGCAGATCGTTGGCGACCATGCCGCCGTCTGTCCGCAGCTGCTCCAGCACAATGCCGGAGTCCGCCTCCATCGCCTCCACCACCTCTCGCGTTTGGAAGGCGGTCGCCTCCAGCACCGCGCGCGCGATGTGGCCCTTGTTGGCGTAGCGGGTCAGTCCAACGATCACGCCGCGCGCATTGTCCTTCCAGTAGGGCGCGTAGAGGCCGGAGAAGGCCGGCACGAAGTACACGCCGCCGTTATCCTGCACCGTGGCCGCGAGCGTCTCGATCTCCTCGCTGCGCTGGATCATACCCAGGTTGTCGCGCACCCACTGCACCAGCGCACCGGTGATGGCGATGCTGCCTTCCAGCGCATAGACCGCGGGCTGATCGCCGAGTTTGTAAGCCACGGTGGTGAGTAGGCCGTGTTTCGACAGCACCTTTTTCTCGCCCGTGTTCATCAGCAGGAAGCATCCCGTGCCGTAGGTGTTCTTTACCTGGCCGGGCGTGAAGCAGGTCTGGCCCACGAGCGCCGCATGCTGGTCGCCGAGCACGCCGCCGATCGAGACGCCGCGCAGGCAGGAGACCTTCAACTCACCGAATACGCTGCTGCTGGAGCGGATCTCGGGAAGCATCGTTCGCGGTATGTCGAAGATGCGCAGCATCTCGTCGTCCCAGGCCAGGGTCTCGAGATCCATCAGCTGGGTGCGGCTGGCATTGGTGACGTCGGTAAGGTGGACTCCACCATCGACGCCGCCGGTCAGGTTCCAGAGCAGGTAGCTGTCCACGTTGCCGAACAGTAGATCACCCCGCTCGGCACGGGTGCGCGCGCCTTCCACGTGGTCCAGGATCCAGCGAATCTTCAACCCGCTGAAATATGTGGCAAGCGGCAGCCCGGTGCGCGCGCGGAACGTGTTCTGGCCCCGCTCCAGGCTCAGGCGCGCCACGTATTCGCCTACTCGCGTATCCTGCCATACGAGCGCGTTGCAGACCGGCTGGCCGCTGTGGCGATCCCAGACGATGGTGGTCTCGCGCTGGTTGGTAATCCCGATCGAAGCGATGGCCTCCGCACCGAGCCCGGCGGAACCGCATGCCTCGTCAATCACCTCGAGCGTGCGCTGCCAGATCTCGAGCGGCCGATGCTCCACCCAGCCTGGCTGCGGATAGATCTGCTCGTGCTCTTTCTGCGCCGACGCGATCACTTTGCCCGATCGATCGAAGATCATGAACCGTGTGCTGGTCGTGCCTTGATCCAACGCACCGAGAAATTGCGGCATGCCTGGTACTCCTTCAGCGGAAAGCGATCCCCTCGCCAGCGACTTGGCCCGGAGATCATCCTACACGGAGCATAACGGTGCTCATCCATCTTCACCTCAAAGCGGCGCCTGCCTCACCCCAGCGGCGGCAGATGACCCGAGGAGCCGGCCAGAAACACGCAGCCGATCACCAGGCTGTAAACCGCGGTCAGCCCAACGAAGAAGCGCATGGCACGCGGGTGGGGAGCCGCACCCCGGAACAGGCCGCAGGCCGAAGCCGTCATCAGCGTATTCATCACCAACAGCCCGGCCAGAAACATCGCCATACCAGAGAGCCCCTTGCTGATGCCGCCCAGGTTGGCCGCCAGCAGGAACAGCGCGAGCTGGCTCGGAGTCTCCGCGCCCAGCCCATGAATCACGCCAACCCCGAATGCGATCGGCCCGGTGTAGCTCAGATCCTCGGGCGCCTTCACCGCCGGCTCAGCGTTGCGGAAGCTCCGGCGAAGCTTGCGGAATCCCCGGATGAGGAGGGCGGCACGCGATGGCGGGATCGCCTGAGGATTGCCCCACACCAGCGTGGCCAGGACGTACACGGCCAGCAGGATCAGGGTAAGCCCCACCAGGCGTTCGGCGAGCGAATCAAGCCGCGCGGGGATATGCAGCTGAAAGAGGATGACCAGGCCGCCCAGCAGCGCAATCATGGTGGCGTGTCCCAGAGCGTACAGCAAGCCAAGCCGCATGGCGGTGGAGGTGCGCTGCTGCACGCTCGTAATATCCGAGATGGCGGCGATGTGGTCGTAGTCGAAGCCGTGGCGAAAGCCCAGGATGGCGCACGAGACCAACGTGATTTCAAGCGGCGCGTTCATTACAGGCAGCTCCGGATGTCGCTTCGCCGGGTAAGATGCATTTCCGGGCCTGTCACGGTATGCCGTGAGACCGAGTTCGATGGTGTGACCGCAATGCAGCTTAAACTTCAGCTGCCTTGGCGCTGATAAAGCCGGTCAGGTAGTACCCGTTCGGCCTCGTCCGACGTTATTGTATTCAGGTGCCCAAAGAGATGCAGAGTTTGATGGGTGCAACAATCTCGATCCTTCAGATTCTCTGTCTTGTTCTGCTCGCCGGCAGCCGGCCGGTAGCGGCCCAGCGTGATCGCGCGCCGGGCGATGCTCAGCCGACCGCACAAGCGGCGACGCTCTCCTTTTCTCAGGTCACCCAGGCCGAGCCCTTGCCTAACGGCCTCGAGCTTCGCGATGGCACGCTGCTGATGCGCATCACCGCGCTGCGCGAAGACATCTTGCGCATCCGCATGGGTCATGCCGGAAGCCTGCCCGAGGATGCCTCCTGGGCTGTGCTGCCGGCGGCGCGCGCAGCCAGCGCAACCGTCAATCCGGATGCCACCCCGGAGACCGTCGGCTTTCACACCAGCCTCCTGCGTGTCGAGATCGCCCGCGCCACCGGCCTGCTTACCATCCGCGATGCCGCGGGCAAGGTCATCCAGCAGGATGCCCAGCCCATGTCTTTTTCCGGCGACCGCGTGCGAATCGCAAAGACCATGCCCGTGGATGAGCACTACTTCGGCCTCGGCGACAAGACCGGTGCCTTCGACCGGCGCGGCGGGGCCTTTCGCCTCTGGAACACCGACGCGTACGGCTGGCAGGAGTCGACCGACCCGCTCTACAAGAGCATTCCGTTCTACATCAGCTATCGCGCCGGCCTGGCCATCGGCGTTCTCATTGACAACACCTGGCCCGCCACCTTCGACTTCGGTAAGACCACCGACGGCACGATGGACTATAGCGCCGAGGGCGGCGCAGTGGACGAGTACATCCTTTACGGTCCTGCGACCAAGCAGGTGCTCGCAAGCTATGCCTGGCTGACCGGGCCTACCCCGCTGCCTCCGCTCTGGTCTCTCGGCTTTCAGCAGTCGCGCTACAGCTACATGACGCAGGCGCGGGTGCTTGAAGTCGCAGCCCGCCTCAGGGCGGACCGGATCCCCTGCGATGCGATCTATCTCGACATCGATTACCAGCTCAGGAACCGGCCCTTCACCATCAATCCCGTCGCCTTTCCGGACATGGCCTCCATGGTGAAGAAGCTGCACCAGGAGCAGCTGCACGTCGTCGCGATTACCGACCTGCACATCGCCGACCTGCCCGCCGCGCACTATGCTCCGTTCGACAGCGGCATGGCCGGCGATCACTTCGTCAAGAATCCAGACGGCTCCATCTTCGTCGGCCCGGTATGGCCCGGTCCCAGCGCCTTTCCGGACTTTACGCGTGCTGCCACCCGCGCCTGGTGGGGCTCGCTCTACAAGGACTTCGTGCATATTGGCCTGGACGGTTTCTGGAACGACATGAACGAACCATCCGTTTTCACGCCGCACCTCACCATCCCGGACAACGTGGTTCACCGCATCGAGGAGCCTGGCTTTCGCACCCGCTCAGCGACCCACCGCGAGTTGCACAACGTCTACGGCCAGGAGAATGTTCGCGCCACCTTCGACGGGCTGCTTGCGCTGCGCCCCGGCGTACGCCCTTTCGTGTTGACGCGTGCCTCCTACGCCGGCGGCCAGCGTTACGCGGCGACCTGGACGGGCGACGACTCCGCGACCTGGAATCATCTGCGCCTGACTACCACCATGCTCAAAAACCTGGGACTCAGCGGCTTCTCCATGGCCGGTGCCGACGTAGGCGGTTATGCCGGCACGCCCTCCGCCGATCTGCTAACCAAATGGATCGAAATTGCCGCCTTTCAACCCATCGATCGCGATCACGCCGAGAAGGGCACCGGCGACCACGAGGTGTGGGCCAACGGGCCCGAACAGGAGGCCATCCGGCGCAGGTTCATTGAGGAGCGTTACAAGCTCCTGCCCTACCTCTACACCGTGGTCGAGGACGGCACCCGCACCGGGCTGCCGCTGCTGCGCCCCATCTTCCTTGAGTTTCCGGATGCCACCCAGGATCGGCACCCGCTCGATATCGACCTCGACGCTTCCGGCGAGTTCATGGTGGGACCTGACTTGCTCGTGGCGCCCCCGCCCTTTCCCGATAAGGTAGATGACTATAGCGCCAAGCTGCCGTCACGCGGCTGGTACGAGTACTGGACCGGAAAGCCTGCCGGCGAGGGCGTCGCGAGCAGTGTCACCCCTGGACTCCAGCCCGAGGCTGGGAAGGGCACAGTACTCTCGGCGGTCAGGATCCATCCCGAGCTGGCCAGCCTGCCCGTCTTCGTGCGACCCGGCACAATCCTGCCCATCGCACCGCTGGTCCAGAGCACGATGCAGCAACCTCAAGGCCCGCTCACTCTCCGGGTCTTTCCCGGTGAACACTGTGCCGGCAGCATCTACCAGGACGACGGCACCAGCTTTGCCTACAGGCAGGGCCAGTACCTGCGCCGCAGCTTCAGCTGCGATCGCAGCGGACCAGCCGGTGAGCTTCATCTGCACGTGAACCAGCACGAGGGCTCCTTCCCCGCCTGGTGGAACAGCCTCGCGTTCGAGGTGAATGGGGTCGCAGCGAAGCCCGGCAGCGTCACCGTGAACGGCCGCGCCATCGTCAGCGTCTACCGCGATGGCCAGCTCGCCTTCGAGGTGCCCGACCGCGGCGACGCGATGGAAATCGTGGTCAGGTAAAGGGAGTCCTTCAGGGCTTCTTGCTGAGCCTGCGATAGTAATCGGCCACGGAATCCTGGTAGCCGGCGGGAACAGTCTGCGGAGCTCCCGTGCGCGCTTCAGTCGAGTTGCCGTTGCGCTGCAGCTGCAGTTCCAGCCGGTCGACCGCGCTCAGCACTTCGCGGTGCATCTGTTCCACCATCGCAGGATTGCCGGGGAAGCGGCTGGGGTCCAGCTGCTGCATGCGCCGCGCCAGATCCTGCACGTCCCTTGCGGCCTGCGGATCGCCCTGTACCATCTGGCGCAGCTGGTTCAGCTCGCGCATGCCCTGCTGGAAGCTGCGCTCCGTGTCCGCTGGATTGCCCGAAGCATCCGGCGGCGCCGGCCGCGGACTAGCCGAGCCATAGCGATTGCTGCCCGTGTTCAGATTGCCCCACACGGTCCCGTCCGCCCCACCGCCGCCCGCCTGGCGGATCTCGCCGTTCGAGTTGCCGAGATCGCCGCTCTGAGGCGTGCCGGATCCGCTCTGGCCTCCGGCGCGATTGCCCGCAGCCTGGTTCGCACCCTGCTGTCCCCGGCCACCGCGAGCCTGTTGGCTGCCCGCCTGCCCGCCTGCCTGGTTCTGTCCGCCTGCCTGGTTCTGTCCGCCGCGCTGGGTCTGCCCCCCACGCTGGCCCGCCTGCGCAGCTTGTCCCTGCTGGCCGCTCTGCCCGCCTTGGTTCCGCGTCGAGGCCATCGCCTCGAGCTGACTGCGCAGCCGCTCCACCTGGCCCAGCGCCGCTGTCTCATCGCCCTGGTGATCGCCGCCCTGCACCGGACGCGCACCCTTCGCCGATTGCCCCGCCTGTCCCATGCTTTGCTGCGCCTGGCGGAGCTGGCCGTTCAGCTTGTCGAGCCCCTGCGCAATCTGCGCCTCGGTCCCGCCGGAGTTCGGATTCACTCCCCGCCGCAGCCAGTCCGCCGTGCGCTGTACGTGGTTGTCGAGGTCCGACTGGTCCATCTCCGTCAGCGCGTCACGCAGCTTGCGCGCGGTGTCCGGCTGGGTCCCAGCCATATCTCGAGCCGTGTCGCGCAGGTTCTTCTGGAGCCGCGACAAGCTGTTCGAAAGCTCTTGCCGCTCCGCTGCCAGGCGGTCGCGCTCGCGCACCCGCGGCATCATGCCGGAGGCATCGCCGGCGCTCGGCTCCGCCCCGCCCCGAGCCAGGTTGTCGATCTTGCCCGCCTGCGCATGCTCCTGCTGCGTCAGCCGCTCGGCCTCGCGCGCGAGCGACTCCACCTTGCCCGAGGCGAGCTGCTGCTGCGTCCCGGCCAGCAGCCCGCTGGCCTCCCGCAGCCGTTCAGCGGCCTGTCGCGCCGACTCCGAACTCTGCTGCGTGCTGCCGGCGCGTTTCATCGTCTCCCCGGCCTGCCGCAGACGGCTCAGCGCCTGCTCTACACGCGGGTCCGGAGCTTGCCCCTTCTGTCCCGACGACCGGGCGGACTGCTGCCGCCCACTCTGCTGTCCACCCGACTGTCCCCCCGACGCCGACGCCGATCCCGACGCCGACCCGCTGCTTGAACCCTGCTGTCCAGCTTGTTGCCCACCCTGCTGTTGTCCTTGCTGCTGCTGTCCGCCCTGCTGCTGGCCGGTCTTGTTCTGCGCCATCTGCTCCATCTGCCGCTGCAGCTCTTCCGCCTCGCGGCGCAGCATCTCCTGCTGCCAGCGCTGCTGGAAGCTCTGCTGCGGGTTCTGCTGCTGTTGCGCGAGTTCCTCCTGTCGCTGCGCCAGCGCCTCCAGCTTCTTCAGCGCGTCGTCGACTTCCCTGGCGTGTTGCTCCGCGGGTGAAGCCGTCTGCGCCGTCTCGTACTGATTCTTCTCCGTATCCAGCTCCAGGTCGAAGAGACTGGCCAGGTCGCGTCCGGCGCTGTTGCCGCCGCCGCCCCCGCCTCCGCCGCTCTGGCCGAACGCCACCTGGATCTGCCGGAACGTAGCCTCCGCGCGCAGCAGCGCCTGCAGCGCCTTCTGCTCCAGCGGCACCGCATCCTTCCAGGCCATGCCCATCAGCTTCTCGGCGGATGGCGCCATGGCTGCCGCGGCATCCTGCATGTCTTTTTCAAAGCCTGTGAACTCCTCGTTGGCCGCCGAAAGATCGCGGCTCTGCATGCGCGCCGAGAGCGCCATCACCTGGTCGCGCAGCTTCTGCTGGGCGTCAGCCAGGAACTGCCCCTGCGCCGCCGAGTCCTTCGCCGTCGCCGTCTTGTCGTTCTGCTGCTTCCACGTCGCGGAGATCAGCTCCTTCTCCCGCTTGGAGATCTCCGTCTGGCTGTTCTGCTGGCCTCCTCCGCCGCCTCCACCCTGCCCCCCAGCCTGTTGCGACTGCGAGAACTCGCGCTCGAAGGGATCCGCCTGGATGAAGGTGATGTCCGTACGCGCCTCCGCATGGCCATCCCGGGCCGTCGCGTAGAGGCTCACCAGATCGCCGGGCTGCATCTTGAAATCTTCCAGACTCAGCGTGTGCGAGCCGTCCGCATTCTTCTGCCCCGGCGCCTTCAGCATGCTCACTTCGTGATCCGCCCCGCCGTTCACGGAGTAGTGCAACCGAACGTCATTCAGGCCGAAGTCGGCCGCGGCCTTCACTCCCACGGTGACCTCTTCAATCGGCGAAGCGCGGTAGTCCCGCCCCGGACGTTCGATCGCGACCTGCGGCGGCTGCGCTTTATCCGTCGCGATGAAATAGTCCTCCGACAGCCGCACCGCCTGGCCCTGGTCCGTCGCCGCCACGTGGTACGCGCCATCCTTCGCCATCGGGATCACGCCCTGGTAGGTGTTCCCCGGGCCGGCCGCCAGCTGGATCGTGCGGCCTCCATCGAGCGACAGTTGGCCGTCCTTCAGGAGGCGATCCATCTGCAACTCCACCGTCGCCTGCGTCCCTTCAATCGCACGCAGATCGCCCGAATGCTCTTCCGTCACCGGCTTCAGCCCAGTCCACTTCGGGTAGTGGTACGTCACCCGGATCCCCTTCACCGACGGAAGATCGAGCACCCGCACCGTGTAGTGCGGCGACACCAGCGGCCCGGCGGCGACGTAGTACTCGACATTCTCGGGCAGGCCCGCGAACACAAACTGCCACCCGCTGCCTGTAGCCTCAGCCTGCGGCTGCATGGCAACCGGATCCCATCCCCCCGAGCTCTGGAACCTGGCAAACAGCTGCACCTTACCCGGATGCAGACCCGTCACCTGGGCAGTGATCAGCTGATCGCTGTTGCGCCGCACGGCGACATTGCCCGGAGCCACCGCCAGATCGTAGAGCGGCGTCACGTTCTTCTTCGGCCCGGTCCACAGCAGCGAGGCGCCGTACCCCACAAAGCCCGGGCCCGCGCTGATCATCCAGACCAGCACCGCAAGACAGCCCAGCCCCGCCCCGGCTAAAGCCAAAAGCCCGCCTGCGGGCGCCAGCGTCTGCGGCGGCGCAGTCTCCGCGTGCGCCAGCGTGTCAGCCGCGAGCAGCTCAAGGAACGGAGCCGAAGGCGAAGCGGCGCCTTCGCGCTCGCGCTCAAAGAAGGTCGTCAGCCGCTGCTGGAGTGCGGGATGCGCCCTCTCCGCCGTGCGCACCGCTCGCGCCCGCGTCAGGCGCAACAGCGGTAAAGCGAGCGTCAGCAGCGCAGCTACTACCAGCACTGCGATCAGCCCCACCCGTGCGCCCGTGACGCCACGCGCCGGGAACGCATACCGGTTCAGTGCGAGCACCAGCCCGAACGTGACGGCCAGCGCCGTGCCGGCGAGGATCGCGAGGCCGCGCAGCGTGGCCTTGAGGCGCAGCCTGCGCTGCAACCGCGCGATGTAGGAGTTGAGCGTGCGTTGACTGCTCATATCTGCTCCCGATCGATGCTCATGTATCCGCTCGCCAGCGCCGACTCGGCCACCGCGAGGAGCAATACAAGCAGCATAACGTACCACCACAGCGACATGTTGCGCGTCGCTGCTGCAGCCGATGTTGCCGCCAGTTTTGGCGCCGGTGCCACTGCGTTCTCCGTGCCCGGACCGGCCGCGGAGTTGCCGCTCCAAAGCGCGAGTATGTCCTCTGGAATCGGCGTCAGGTCGCTTTCGCGGCGGTCCGGATTCACGCCCAGTAGCGCGTCCCGCCCGTTCGCCAGCCGCACCTGGTAGAAGCCCGCGCGCGCCAGCCGCAGCGTCTGCGCCGTGCGCGACTCCGCCAGTGAAAGCGGCCGCTTTCCATCCGGATCAAGCACCTCCACGCTGGCCACGCTGCCCACCGGTTCGGCCGCCGCCCGAAGCTGCACGTATGAGTCGACCAGACGCGATCCGCTCAACCGCTCATTGCCCGAAAGGTAGCGCGACGCGCGATCCACGAACGCCACAAACACCGGATGCAGTGGCAGATCGTTGGTCAGGTTGTCGAATCCGGAGGTAAATAGCAGCATGTGGCCTTCGCCAAGCTGTTGATCGAGCAGCAGCGGCGTGCCATCGCTAAGCCGCGCCAGCACCCGCGCAGAGCTCGCCGAGCGGTTCGGATCGACCGCCGCCGCATAGAAAAACTTCGTCTCCGACCAGCCCCCGTCGTCGCGTCCCGGCTGCGCCTGCTCGAGCGCCGGGTGCGTAAAATCCACCTGCGCCACGCTGGCCGGGCTGCTGCCTCCGCGCACATAGTCGTGCGCCTGCTGCACGCCCGAGCCCCACAGGGGAATCGTCCCTTGCCGCCCCGCCGCCGTGCCCAGCGCAATCAGCACGCTGCCCCCGCGGGCGATGTACTGCGACAGCGTCCGCTCAAAGATCGGGGGAAGGGAAGTCGTATCGGATAGAACGACAAACGCATACTTGGCCGGATCCAGGTCGTTGGTCTGGTCGGCCGTAAGCGACTGCAGCACGAATGCTCCCTGAGCGGCGGCCGCGAGCGCCGCGCCGAAGTAAAGCGGCGAGCGCGTATCCCCGGCCGCGTGCAGAAACAGCACCCGCTCGGGGTCCGAACGCCGCACCGCAAAGACACTCGCATCGTCTGCTGGGAATGCGTCAGCTGGAGATCGGCCAACTGAAGCCCCGTCCGCCGCATCCAGCCGCACCTCGCAGCGGTTGAACCCGTACGCCACATCCAGCGGCGCGAACTCCACCGCGGCGCGTCCGTTGGCTGGCACGTCGACCCGGCGCGAAGCCACCGGCTTCCCGTTCACCACCAGCGACACGGTGCGCGTGGCCGCCGGCGTGTTGAAGCCCGCAATCTCCGCGCGCACCCGCGACCGTTTCAGATCCTTCGGGTCCGGCAGCTCGGCCGGCGCGTCCACGCTTTCCACCGTCCAGTTCGGGGGCGCCGCTCCTCGCGCAACAGGGTGCAGGGTCAGCGTCGCGTTCGGCGGCAGCACCATGTCGGCAAAGTTCGCCGGCATCGCCGTCCGCTGCATGTCGCTGAACAGATGCACGTCGATCGGCGTGTGCACGCTCTCGCTCAGCGCCCGGATGCCGCGGCCAAGTTCGCCGAAGCTGGCATGCCCGTCGGCCGGCTCCACGCCTTCAAGCGCGGAGCGAAGCTGAGCCTCATCCGTACTCGGCTGCGTCAGGATCTGCAGCTGCCCGCCCAGCACCATCACCTGCGCCTTCTGCGAGCGCGGATGCGCCGCCAGCAGTGCCAGTGCCTGCTGCTTGGCGTCGGCAAAGCGCGTTCCGGCGCGCATGCTGAACGAGTCGTCGAGTACGATCACCAGCAGCCGCCCACTCGTATCCGTCGCCGTACGCCGTACAAACGGACTCGCAAACGCCAGCACCAGCAGCAGGATCAGTGCAAAGCGCAGCGCGAACAGCAGCAGGTAGCGCAGGCGCCGGTGCCGCGTCGAGCTCTGCGTTCCGCGCTCGAAAAACATCAGCGAACCCACCGGCCGCGGAGTCGTCACATGACGCCGCAGCAGGTGAACAAACACCGGCACTCCCAGCCCCGCAAGGCCAGCCAGAAACCATGGCGCCAGCAGACCCATCAGTTGCCTCTCTGCCGCAGCGTCAGGTAGCGGCGCAGCGCCTCATCCAGCGGCTGGTCCGTCACCAGCAGCTCATAGTCCATGCCCGCCGCGCGCGTGCGTGAGCGCAGCTGCTCGATGTGCGCCGTGATCTTCTCGCGATACGTCGTCTTCGTGTACTCCGGGATCACTTCGATCGTCTGCTCCGTCTCCAGGTCCACCAGCAGCGACGGTCCCTTCAACACCGGCCGTAGCTCCTGCGGATCGAGAATGTGGAACAGCACCACCTCGTTGCCATGAAAGCGCAGCGGTTCGATGGTGCTGACGATCGCCTCCGGGTCCTGATAAAAGTCCGAGATGACGATCGCGATGCCGCGCCGGTCCAGCAGCTCCTGGAACCGCCGCAGCGGCTTGCCGAAATCCGTGCGCGCGCGCGGCTCTGCAGCCTCCAGGCCCGCGAAGAGCCGCGCCAGTTGCCCCTGCCGAGTCGATGGCCGCACGTACTCCCGCACCTCATCGTCGAACACGATCAGCCCCGCCGCATCGCGCTGGTTGCGGATCGCAAGATAGAACAGCGCCGCCGCGATGAAGCGAGCATAATCCATCTTGCTCGGCGGACCGGAGGTGTACTGCATCGAGTTGCTCGCGTCCAGCAGCACCGTCAGCTGGCTGTTGGTCTCGCCCCGATACCGCTTCAGATACATCCGCTCTGTCCGCGCATAAAGATTCCAATCGATATGGCGAAGATCATCCCCCGGGTTATAGGCGCGGTACTCCGCAAACTCCTGGCTGAAACCGAAGTCCGGCGAGCGATGCAGCCCCGCCACAAAGCCGTCGACCACCGTGCGCGCCAGCAGATCGAGCGACGAGATGCTCGCCAGTACCGTGGGATCGAGGAAGCGCTGCATCAACTCTCCTTCGGCCGCGGCACATGCGCCAGCAGCCGCGTCAGAATGTCGTCAGGCTCGATCCGCTCCGATTCCGCGTGAAAGTTCAACAGCATGCGGTGGCGCAGCACCGGCACCGCGACCGACGAGATGTCCTCGTACGTCACGTGGTAGCGTCTGCGCGAGAGCGCCCGTGCCTTGGCCGCAAGCACGATGAACTGCGCCGCGCGAATGCTGCCTCCATAGTTCACATACTTCTTCACAAAGTCCGGCGCGTTCTCGCTCTTGTGCCGCGTCGCGCGCACCAGGCTCACCACGTAGCGCGCCAGCGAGTCCGCAATGGGCACCATGCGCACAAGCTGCTGGAACCCCAGCAGCTCCTCCGCCGACGTCACGGACTCGATCTTCGGGTTGCGCGTCGCGGTCGTCATATCCACCACCTTCAGCTCATCCTCTGAGCTCAGGTAATCCAGCGTCGTGTTGAAGAGAAACCGATCCAGCTGCGCCTCGGGCAGCGGATACGTGCCCTCGAGTTCGATCGGGTTCTGCGTTGCCAGCACAAAGAACGGCGCCGGCAGGGCATACACGTGTCCGCGCACCGTGCACGACCGCTCCTGCATCGCCTCCAGCAGCGCCGACTGCGTCTTGGGCGGCGTGCGGTTGATCTCATCCGCCAGCAGCACGTTGCCGAAGATCGGCCCCGGCACGAAGGTCCACTTGCGATGTCCGGTCGTCACGTCTTCTTCAATGATGTCAGTGCCCGTAATGTCCGAAGGCATCAGGTCGGGAGTGAACTGGATGCGGCGAAACACCAGCCCCAGCGTGTCCGCCATGGTGCGCACCAGCAGCGTCTTCGCCGTGCCCGGCAGCCCGGTCAGCAGGCAGTGCCCGCCCACGAACAGCGCGATCAACACCTGTTCGATCACCTCGTCCTGCCCCACGATCACCTGGCGCACCTGTCCCACAATGCCTTCGCGCACCGCATGAAAGCGCTCCACGCGCTGCTGAAGCTGGGCTGCATCCTGGTTCAAGTCGACTAAAGCTGCCATGCGTTGGGTCCTCGTTTCAGTTGTTCTTCACCGGTTGTTGATTGAGCTCAAGCAGCAGCTTCTGCGCCGGCCTGTAACCCGGCGCAGCTTCCAGCGCGGCCAGCACACTCTCTTCGGCTTTCTCGCGCTGCCCGGCCGCAAGGTACGCCTGCGCCAGGTGAAACTCCGCGCCCGCCTTGTCCAGGGGGTTCAGCGCGAGTACCGCTACATCCTCGCGAATGGCCCCGTCATACTGCTTCTCCGCAAACAGCAGATCGCCCAGCCGCCGATGCAGATCCTCATCCTTCACGGGGTAGATGTAGTTCACGCGTTCGAGCGTAGCCGCCGCCTCTGCAGGCTGCCCTGCCGCCTCTTCGAGCGTCGCCAGCCGCTTCAGAACCGCCGGCTCCTCGCCGCCCCGATGCTCGTACTCCGTCAGCGCCGCGGCCTCGGCCTTGCCGTCGCCTTTCACCCGCTGCGCCTCGGCCATCAGTTCGTAGGCGTTCGCCTCGCCCACATACTCCGGGTATAGCGCCTCGACGCCCGGCGCCTGCGCAAGCACCAAGTCATACTGCTTCTGCTGCTCAGCCGCCACCAGCGCTTTCAGCTTCTCGCGCCACTGGTCGAAGTGATCTGCTTCCTCTCCGTAGCGCTTCGTCAACCATGCCAGGTACTGCTTATCGAACTCGTCCGTGCCCAGTCCGAGGTCGCCCTGGATCACCTGCGGCGTCGTCTCGAGCCTGGCATACGAGTGCACCATGTCCAGCAGCTTGCCCTCGCCCCAGCGCGCCTTCACGAAGTCGCAGATGGTGCCCGCCTGGAAGTAGGAAACGATCACCTGCGTCGGGTAGTCCGGATAGACGAAGCCGCGATCCAGCCTCGCCACCGGCAGCAGCTTCTTGTCGCGGATGGCAATCAGCACCTCCGGCGTTACGCGGTTCGCCCACTCGGCGGAGCGTTCGCCCTCTTCGTGCACCGCGAGCCCCTCGGTAAACCAGCGCGGCACCCGATGCTGCGTCGCCGTCAGGATGAACACGTGGCTCATCTCGTGCCATAGCGTGGCGCCCCAGTTGAAGTCGCCCGGCTTGCGTGCCGAAGGCGAGTCCATCGCCACCACCTGCCCGAACGTCACGCCCAGCGCCCCCAGCCCGGGCATGCCCAGCGTACGCACCGCGAAGTCCTCATGGTCCGGATACACCTCCACTTGCACCGGCCCGGAGAGGTTCATCTTGTACTTCTGCTCATACGTTTTCAGAATGGTGTGCAGCTCAGCCTGCATGTACGGCCGCAGCAGCTCGGCCTCGCTCTTCTTCAGCTTCAGGACCGTCGTATCGTCCCGTATTGTGTCGAAGTTCTTCAGGCTGTCCAGCAGCCGCAGGCTGTTCACCGTGGCCGCGTCGCGATACCCATTGTTGTAGCTTAGCTCCAGCTCATGCACCGGCTCTTCATCCTTGCCCAGCCGCATCAGCTCAATGCCCAGCGCGGAGTGCGCCGCCCACAGCCGCGGGTCAGCCTCAATCGCCCGCCGGTACCAAGTCACCGCGTCGTCATAGCGATAATGCAGCTCCAGCTGATGCGCCACCTCGGCGTACCCTTCGCCATACACGGGATTTACAGCCTTGATCTTTGCCATCCACGTATCCGGCGGACGATCCGCAATCAGTTCGAGCGACGCATGGATCGCCATCGCATCCAGCGCATCCTTGTCGAGCGCCAGCGCCTTGTCCGCCTCTGCCGCCGCCGCATCGCGGTCATCGTTTTCAAGCGCCAGCCTCGCCATCAGCTCGTACGCCGCTGCCAGCCTCGGGTCGATTGCGATCGCCTTCGCCGTGTACTCCGCCGCCTTCCCGTCGAACCCGTCCGCTGAAACCGTCGCCAACCCCAGGTACGCCTGGGCATTGTTCGGGTCTGCCTCCAGCGCCTCCCGAAACAGTCCCGCCGCCTCCGAATCGTTAAACCGCTCATGCAGCAGCATGCCCCAGCGCACCTTGTAGAGCGCCTTGCCCCCGGCCCCCGCCGTGGCTACGCGAAACTGTTCGTTCGCTTGGTCCCACGCCTCAATCCCCCAGAAACCCTCAGCCCGCGTGTACGCCTCGTTGCTGCGCGTCAGCCCTTCAAAGCAGCTCTGCGCCTCCGCGCGATGCCCATGCTTGCGCAGCGCCCAGCAGTCCGTCGGCACGGCCGCACGCGCCGTCATCGCCCACAGCAGCGGGAGCGCCACCATGATCGCCAGCCGCCTCATCGGTCGAGCTCCTGCTGCACCTTCGCCAGCTCCAGCAGCGCCGCCGTCAGCTGCCGTTTGTAATCACCCGGATCCATCGCAGCCTTCTGGTACTTCAGTGTGTCGATCTGCTGTTCCAGATCCTCCTTCTTCGCCAGCAACGTCCGTCGCGCCGGATCGTTCGCCGCCTGCTGGCTTGTGCCCAGGCGCAGCACCGTGAAGCTCGCCAGCAGCGCGCCTTGCCCGTTCCCCGGCTCGCGAACCGGCTCACCGCGCCCCGCATCGTCAAACACCGCGTGCTCGGTCGCCAGCCGCTTCTGCGAGTCGTAGAACGCCCCTGTCTTCTTGCTCGCGTACGTGAACGCCTCGAGCGCGCTCACCGAATCGCTCTTATCCGTATCCGCCGTGGGGTCTTGCAGCGCTTCCACCCAGTAGCGCGCGAACACCGTTGCATTCTTCTCCGTGCCCGACTTCGTCGCCGCGATCACCGCCCGTCCCGGACGTTCAAACGCCGCCACCGCGCCTCCACTGGCGCTGGTCGTATCCACAATCAACTGCCGCCGCGCCGTCACGCGATCGCACAGCGCCGCCATCTCCGCCGCCGTCAGGTCCGGTCCCACCAGGTTGAACTTGTACTCCGCCCCATCGAAGGAACCGTGCCCGATCAGCACCAGCACAAAGTCGTCGCTCGCCTTGGCATCCCGAGCCACCTCGGCCAGCGCGGTTTTCAGCTGCGCCGCCGTGGCCTGCGCACCGGTTAACGTGTAGACATGCGCCCCCGCGCCGCCGGCCTTGAACAGCTTGTCCAGATCGCGCGCCTCGGCCGTAAACCGCTGCTCGTAGTCCGGCTCGCCGCCCAGCCCCGCCACCGTCACGTAGTAGACAGCAGCCTGCGCCGGCACCGCCAGCAGGCACACCAGCGCGATCCATGCGGCCATCATACCACACCCCACTTGCGCCGCAGCAGCCATTCCGCCAGCGGCAGCGCCAGCAGCAGCAGGAACACGATCGGCATATTCCACAGCTCCTTGATGCTGCGCACCGAGATCCCCGCTTCGGAGTAAGAGATATCGCGCGGCAGGTCCTTCAACTCTTCCGCCTTCCAGTAGCGCCCGCCCGTCTGCGCCGCAAGCTGCTCCAGCAGCCCGCGATTCTGCGTATCGTGAAAGTTCTCCGCCACCCCATCCTCGCGCTCGAACGTCACCACATCCCGCCCCAGCTGCTGCCCTTGTTTGCCCGCGCCCTCCGCACTCACCTCCGCCAGGTAGCCGCCCGGCTTTTCCGCAGTCCAGTCCGCCTGGTAGAGCCCCGGCGTCTCCGGCGAGGGCTCGAGATCAATCACCGCGTTCGTCCCACCCGGCCCAACAATGTGTGCCGTCACACGCGCGTCGCCCGACGGCTGGAACTGCTTGTCGCGCACCTGCGCGGCCAGGTGCACCGCGCCCTGGTCCATCAAGGTGCGTTCCGCCATCGACGCCGCCACCGGCCCCGGCGTATCCGCCACCAGCCAGCGCAGCAGCTGCTGCCAAAAGAGATCGTGCGCCGGATCGCCCAGCGCCTCGCTCATTTGCCAGCGCCACGTCCCGCCCGTGGCCAGCACCGCCGTGCGGCCATGCCCGTAGCTCTGCGTAATCAGCAGCGGCAGCTTGCGCCGGCCCGCATTCATCTCTGCCAGCACCGTCGCGCCCGGCTTGGGCGAGCCCGGATCCTGATAATCCGCCAGGTACGTCAGCTTCTTCCAGCGCGCGGCATTCTGCGCTGGATCGTCCAGCAGCCGCGTCACCGGCGACTCAATCCCCGCCGCCGTCAGCTCCACCGTCGCCGCGTTCCTCCTGAAGCTGTCCCGGCCCGCCGGCAGAAACGTCGGCAGCAGCTCGTTCAAGCTCGACGCCGCCCAGCCTCCATCGCTCAGCGACGAGTGCCCGCCCAGGAACAGAATGCCGCCTCCGCGCCGGTCGACATACTCCCGCAGCAGCTCCTGCTGCAGCGGCGTAAAGTAATCCGCATCCACCGATCCAATGATGATCCCCGCATATCCGAACAGGTCCTCCGCCCGCACCGGAAAGCCGTCCGCCAGCTCCGACGGTTCGCTGATCCCCTGCCGATAGATCTTGTTCTCGCTCGTCCGCAGCATCGAAACGATCTGCACCGTCGGATCGTTGTCCTCCGCGCGCCGGATGAACTTGAACTCCCACCGGGGCTCGCCCTCGACATACAAGATCCTTCGCTTCGCCTCGCTCACCAGCAGCGGCCGCGTCACGGCATTGTTGGCCAGGTTCTCCTCGCCCCCCAGCGGCTCCACGCCAAACTGCAGGCTGCGCGCCCCGGCCGCCCCCGCTGAAAAGAACAGTGGCTCTGTCTGCAGCGTGCCATCGGCCGCCAGCGTGATCGGCCGCGCCGCCAGCGTCTTATCGCCGTCCCGCACCGTAAGCACCGCCGCCTTGCCGGCATAGCCGCGCTGCGTCAGGCTGATCGTCGCCGCTACCCGCGCATTGACGATCGCCGCCGCCGCCACGCTCACATCCTCCAGCTCCACGTCGTGCGCGTGCTGCTCGCTCCCAAAGCCCACGGTGTGCACCGGCAGCCGCCGGTTGCGCAGCACCTGCAGCGCATTCAGCGCAATGCCTGAGCCGCCCAGCCCCGCCGTGTTCTCGCCGCCGTCGCTCAGCAGCACCACCGCCCCCACCGGCAGGTCCGCGGTCTCCACCGCCAGCTGCCGCAGTCCGTCGCCAATGTGCGTCGCCGCCTCCACCGGCGCAACTCCCTCCAGGCCGTCTGCCCGCGTCAGCCCCGTGCCCAGCCGGTACACCCGCGTCTGAAACCTCTTCGCCAGCCCTGCGAGAACCCCATCCTCGAGCGCCTTGATCGCCGCTGCCTCGCGTGTTTGTGCCTGTCCCCCTCCGTCCGGCCGCGCCATGCTCCGCGAGTCATCCACCACCACTGCGATGATGTTCTGCTGCGACCTCAGCTCCGCCACCGAGATCGCCGGCTGCCACAACAGCACCAGCAACAGCGCCACCAGCGCCGACTGCGTCCCCCAAATCGCCCACACCCGCCAGCTGCGTAGAGCCGGCGCCGCCTCCCGCATCCGCCACCGGATCAGCAGCGCCAGCCCGCCCGCCGCCGCCGCGATCAACACCGGCAGCAGCCATCCCGGCCAGCTCCCGAGCAGCACGAATCGCCCTTTGCTGAAGACCGCTATCGGGTATTTGAAGAAAAACTGAAACATGCGTTCCGCTGGACCTGGGTGAAGAGTTACTGGAGGAACTGCGCTGTTGTCGTTGCCGCGCCCGTCGCGCGCCCGGCTTAATGGGTCATGCCATACAGGATGTAGTCCAGCCCGACGCGGAAGGCCATCGAGGCAAACGGCTCAGGATAGTTCGGATCATCCGCCCACTCCCACGCGTCGCCCAGGTGCATGTTGTGGCAGATCGCAACCATGATCCGCCCCTTGTCATCGCGGATCGCCCGCCACTTCGGCTGGTAACCGTCCTTCTCGTACGTTCGTCCGGAGCGAATCCACTGCTCGCCCGGGATCTGCATCTTGTCGTCCACGTCGTACAGCGTATGGAAGATCTCATCGCCGCTCTGCAGGTCTTCCACCGGGCTGTCCGGCAGCACTTGCCGCATGCCGTTCATGAAGTTTTCCCAGTCCGCCGTCCCGTGGAAATCATCCACCATCAGGAACCCGCCCTTCAGCAGGTACTCGCGCAGCCTCTTGGCCTCGGCATCGGTAAACGACCATTGCTGCACCTGCACGGCATAGATCCACGGATAGTTGAAGATCTCGTCCGAGTCCAGCGTCACCACCTGCTCCGTCGGCCGTCCGTCGATGCGCGTCAGCCGGTGCATCGCAATCAGGAACTGGCGGTCGGCCTTGGGGTAATCCCGCGACCACGAGCTGCGCTGCCAGTAGCCGCGCCCAAAGCTGCTGCCTCCGTAGCTTTGCATGTTGGCCGAGTACGCCAGCCGCGACCAGTAGAACTCCGCCTTCACATTGCTCGGCGAATCGTCGTTCCCAAACCCGAAATCCGCCACCCGCTGAAAACCCCAAAGCCCGGCGCAGCAGGTCGCAAGGGCAGACGTCACCACGGCAATGCGCGACAGCTTCATCCATCAACCTCCCAACCGGGCTTGTGCGGCGAGACTACCAGATTTCCGGCCGCACTCTCTGGATAGACGAAGCTACCCCCTGGCTTGTTGCGCGCCGTCAAAACCCCTCCTGACTCGCGCCGGCAGCATTTCCTCACCCGCCCGTCCAACCGCCCCGTCTAACAGTGCACATTTCGCCCGTGCCTCAGCCTCCTCCAGCCGCACCTCGCCCTGCGTTCCCGGATTAGTCTGTGGGCTCGCCCTCTTTGTTGCTTCGCCTTCAGCGCGCTCCGGTACTATGGATGCGTTCGGCAAAAACGATCCTCCAGGCAAAGTGCCGGCTTTGGCGGGCTTTCCATCTATGGCACTTCGGGTTCCCATATGCCTATGCGCTTTCTCTCCGCTCTGCTGCTCTTTCTCTCGGGAATCGCCGGCCTCGCCGCTGCTCAGCCTGCCGCTACCTGCACGTCGGGCCTCTGCCTGCAGCAGATGGCCTGCCCATCCGGCGGCACCACCTCCATCTCCGGCACCGTTTACGCGCCCAACGGCGTCGATCCGCTGCCCAACGTGCTCGTCTACATTCCCAACGCTCCGGTCGACGCCTTCGCGCCCGGCGTAAGCTGCCCGGTCGTCGGCGCGCCACCCTCCGGCTCGCCCATCGTCGGCGCCACCACTGCGGTCGACGGCACCTTCACCATCGCCAACGTCCCCGTCGGGACGAACATCCCGCTCGTCATCGTCTCCGGCCGTTGGCGCCGCCAGTTTGTCATTCCCGCCACGACCGCCTGCACCAACACGGCTCTCACCGACAAGACCATCACCTTCCCCCAGAATCAAACCCAGGGCGATATCCCCAAGTTCGCCATCGCCACCGGCAGCGCCGACCAGGTGGAGTGCGTCCTGCTCAAGGTCGGAATCGCCCCCACCGAGTTCACCGATCCCACCGGCACCGGCCGCATCAATCTCTACGCCGGCAGCGCCGCCGCCGGCGTAACGCTGGACAAAGCGACACCCAACGAGACCGCCCTGATGGGCAACCTGTCCACGCTTGAGGGCTACGACGTCCTCATGCTCCCCTGCGAAGGCACCGCTGGCCCGCAGTTCAAAACCGCCGACGAATACGCCAACCTCACCGCCTTCGCCAACGCCGGTGGCCGCGTCTACGCCAGCCACTACAGCTACCAGTGGATGGATCAACCCACCACCTTCGCAGCCGTCGCCAACTGGTACGGCGCTTCCAGAACCACTGCCCCAAACGGCACGCTAGCCACGGTTAACACTACCTTTTCCGACGGTACCACCCTCGCGCAGTGGCTCTCCATCGTCGGAGCCGCCACCTCCACCAATCCCACCACGATTCCCCTCAACGCGATCAAGCACGACACCGACGGCGTCAACCCCGCCACTACCGAATCCTACCTGACCCTCAACACAGCTCTCGACGGCGACCCCGCTCCCGTCATGCAGTTCGTCTGGGACGCCCCGCTCGCCACCCCCGGCGTCACACCCAACCAGTGCGGGCGGGTCCTGTTCAACGAGTACCATGTAGAAACCGCCACACCCAGCCAGGGCTTTCCCGCCGAGTGCAACCTCACCGCGGCCATGACCCCGCAGGAAAAGCTGCTCGAATACAGCCTCTTCGAGCTCACCAACAACGGCAGCGCCGCCTCACTCACGCCCACCTCCCAGGACTTCGGATCGGTCGCCGTCGGCTTTACCAGCGCGCCCCAGACCTTCACCTGGACCAACAACTCCACCTTCGCGGGCGGCGTCACGTCGCTCACCACCACTGGCGACTTCTCCGTCAGCTCTAACAACTGCACCGTCGTGCCCGCCGGTTCCAGCTGCCAGATCGTCGTAGTCTTCAGGCCCACCGCCATCGGTCCGCGCACCGGCGTGCTCACCGTCGGCTCCAGCGGCTCAACCCTGCTCGCCACCTTGACCGGTACCGGCCTCCCGGCGCTCACCTTCTCAACCACCACTCTGAACTTCGGCAGCATCGACGTAGGCGCGACCTCCGCCCCACAGTACGTTACGGTGACCAATAACGCGACCGGCACGGTATCGGTGCCCGGCTTCGTGGCCACCGGCAACTTCGCCGTCGCCAGCAACACCTGCCCTGGCACCCTGGCCGCCGGCGCAAGCTGCAGCATCGGCGCCGTGTTCAAGCCGGCCACCACCGGTCCGCTCACCGGCACCCTCGCCGTCAACTCAACCAGCGCCGCCTACAGCAGCGTCCTCGGGGCGCTCAGCGGCAATGGCGTCGACTTCACTCTCACCCTTAAGCCCGCGGCCGGCACCGTCATCGCCGGCGACCCTACCACCAGCGTCGCCCTCACCACCGGCCTCGCCGGCTTTGCCTCGCCGGTCAACATCTCCTGCCAGACCACCACGCCCGGCACCGCCTGCACGCTGTCCAACCAGACCTTCATCCCCTCCGCGCCCGTCAGCACCACTGTCACCCTCACCACCACGTCGAAATACGTCGTCGTCGGGTACGGCGGCGCCGGCGGCCCGGGCTACCTCTGGCTACTGGCACTCGCCAGCGGCGCGCTGCTGTGGTTCAATCGCCGCCGCTCGCACATCTACGTGCGTGCCGCGCTCACCGTCGTCCTCCTGGCAATCGGCTCCATCGCCATCAGCGGGTGCAGCGGCAAGCTGCCCGCGCAGAACGCCGTCTACACCGCGCCCGGCAGCTACTCATTCACCGTCACCGCCACCGACGGCTTCCTCCTCCACTCCGCCACCTACGCCCTAGTCGTCACGGCGAAGTAGGGAAGTGACGCGCTCCGCCGGGAGTCAACCATCTTCTACCGCGAGAACACCAGCGCGTCGTCACTCACTCTTCCGAACCGTGCCGTGATCAGGTCGCGCGGATAGCCTCGCACCATCCATGGCTTCTTCACCCCTTGCTTCGGCAGGTGATCGGCTGACCGCTGCACGTAGCTCGAAGTCAGCTCCATCAGCGGCTTCTCCCCCATCTCGCCCGTCACCCGCGGCGTCGCGCTGCGCCACCCGCGGCGGTCCATGTAGTTCAGCAGCCGGCACACGTACAGGCTCGTCAGCTCAGCCTTCAGCGTCCACGATGCGTGTGCGTAGCCAATCGTAATCGCGAAGTTCGGCACCCCGCTGAACATGCTTCCCTTGTAGTTGAAGGTCTTCGCCAGCTCCACCCGCCGGTCGTCCATGAAGATATCCACGCCGCTCAGCAGCTGCAGCCTCAACCCGGTCGCCGACACGATAATATCCGCCGGCACCTCCTCCCCCGAGCTCAGCTTGACGCCTGTCGCCGTGAACCGCTCAATCTGATCCGTCACGACCGACGCGTGGCCCTCGCGGATCGCCTTGAACAGATCGCCATCCGGCACCAGGCAAAGCCGCTGATCCCACGGCTTGTACTTCGGCGTGAAGTGCGTCTTCACGTCGTAGTCCGGCCCCAGCCGCGCCTGCGCCCCGGCGATCACCGCCGCGCTGAACTTGTCCGGCTTGCTCCGCGCCACCTTGTAGAAGTAGTGCGACAGCGCAATGTTCTTCCAGCGCGCCAGCCACAAGGCCGCCCGCGTCGGCAGCCAGCGCTTCAGCTTCGTCGCCAGCTCATCCGTCGCCGGCCGCGAGACGACATACGTCGGCGACCGCTGCAGCATCGTCACATGCGCCGCGCGCTCCGCCATCGCCGGCACCAGCGTCACCGCCGTCGCGCCGCTGCCGATGATCACCACCTGCTTGCCCGCATAATCCAGGTCTTCCGGCCATTGCTGCGGATGCACGATCTGCCCACGAAACTGCTCCGCACCCGCGAACTCCGGCATATGGCCTTTTTCGTAGTTGTAGTACCCCGTGCACATATACAGAAACGAGCAGCTGTACGTCGCCGTCTCACCGCCCGGCCCAACCTGCATCGCAACCGTCCACGTCGAGCTCTCCGTCGACCACCTCGCCTCCTTCACCTTGTGCCGATAGCGTATGTGCCGGTCAATCCCGTAAGCCTGCGCGGTCTCCTTCAGGTAGTTCAGGATCGACGCGCCCGACGCGATTGTCTTCTCTTCCGTCCACGGACGGAACGAAAACCCCATCGTATGCATGTCCGAGTCCGACCGGATTCCCGGATAGCGGAACAGGTCCCACGTCCCGCCCAGGCTCTCCCGCCCCTCCAGAATCACGTACGACTTCTTCGGGCAGTTCACCTGCAGATGGTAGGCCGCCCCAATCCCGGAGAGCCCCGCGCCCACAATCAATACATCAAAGTGTTCTGTCATCGTCCTTCTCAGCGCCTCGTGGCGCCAGCTCTCTGGCGCGTGGTTGATCTTCCTCAGTATCAAACTTCAGGTTCGCGAACACCAGTCTGTCCTGCTAGTTCGACTGCCGCACCGCCCTGTGAATTGCCAGGAACGTGGCCAACCCTCCTAGCACCGCGCCGTAGATCGTCTTGAACCAGAGAACCTCGCCGAAGGTCGTACCGCCCGGGTACAACCTCGGCAGCGCCAGCGTATTCAGCGCCATAAAAACGCCGGTGAAGATCAGGCCGATCACGGCCGCCTGTCCATAAACATTGCGGCCCCTGACCAAATCGGGAAGGCCAAAGTCCGGCAGCTTGCCCGTCCTTCTCCGCTGGCGCGAGATCAGGAACGCCGCCAGCGCGCTCAGCGAAGTCACCAGGAACGTCTCGCCGATCAGATCCCGCAGCAGGCTCTCCGGGCCCGACGTCGGGATCACGCTACGCTTGTGAAATAGCCCATACGCCGCCCCATAGTTCAAAATGCCGTTCACCACCGCACTTGCGATCGACTCGAGAGCCAGGTACTTTGATGCTGTTGCATTCATCCGCTCTCACCTTCCGTCCTGCTCCGAAACCTTCCGCTCGCTTTGAGCGCCTACGCCTTATCCGCGTTCGCCTTGAGCGCCAACGGCGCGCCACACACCAGCCTGGGCCGCAGGCCTAGGTACCAGCTTGCGTCGCCACGTCTAGAACGCAAGCTCCAACCCGAAGCTGATCTGACGCGGCGGAGCGGCCGTCTTGAAGGCTAGCGGCGAGGTCAACTGCGCCGCGCCGACCGGCCGGAAGCCCTTCAGGTTGTACGGTCCGTTCAGCAGGTTCACATTGCCTTCCGGCGTCGGCACGATCGCCGACGTGGTAAGGCCCGCGGCGTTCGTCACCGCCGTGTTGGGAAAGATGTTCTGCACGCTGGTGAAGTTGGTATGGTTCAAGACGTTGGAGGACTGCGCAATCAGGTTCAACCGCAGCGGCGTGTCGCGCTTCAACGTAATGCCGCGCGAGACCCGCAGGTCGAACGTTGAGTAGCTCGGCCCAATCCCCAGGTTGCGCCCTTCGTTGAACGGACGCGCTTCGCTGGTATGCGACGAGTTCCCGTTCGACGCCGGCCCGCCAATACCCGGAACCAGCTCCGTGAACGGCACGCCATCGCGAACCTGCACCACCGGCGCGATCACAAAGTTCGAGTAGAGATTGCGCGCGAAGCTGTCGCCGCCGTGGTGCATCGGGCTCGTGTACACCGCGTTCGCCACAAGGCTGTTCTTAATGTTGAAGTCCGAGATCGAACGATCCAGGTTCAGCAGCCCGGGACGGAACGGCGTGCTCTGTGAGCTGAAGTCGCTCACGTTGTCGATCGCTTTGCTCCACGTGTAGTTGATCTGGAACTGCAGCCCGTGCCCATAGCGCTTGCTCAGCGAAGCCGTCAGGCCGTTATACGTCGAGTGCCCCGCCGAGGTCGTCTCGTCGTTCTGCACGATCGTCGAGTTCGGCTCGCCACCGGTCGCTCCCGGCTTCGGCATGTAGATTGGACCGACGAACGGATCGAACGCTCCACTCGGCACAAAGTTGGCTTCCTGAATCTCCTGGATGTGGACTCCGCCGTAGTAGATATAGCCCAGCTCGAAAGAAAGATTCGGCGCCAGTTCCTGCGTCACGCTGGCGCTGGACTGGATCGAATACTGCTGCTTGAAGTTCGGGTCGACCGTGAAGAAGGCGCCGCCAACCTTCGTCGGTCCCGTGGGAATGACGTTGATTCCAACCGTCGCAAGCTGTGCCGTGGTCAGCGACGGATTTGGATTCGCCGCGGTCGCTTCGCTCTTCTCAATACCCAGCGCTCCTTCCAACTGCGCCGGTGAGTTCGCAGCGGTGGTGATCGTTGCGTAGATGTGATTGGCCGTGCCATCCAGGACAGTCGAAGTGAATGGAACGATGAACAGCTCCGGCGCCGTGAACAGTCCGCCGCCCGCTCGAACCACCGTCTTGCCATTGCCGAACGGATCCCACGCCACGCCCACGCGAGGCGAGAAGAAGTAGCTGGTCGGGTAATTATTCGGGATCGGATCGAAGTCGAACCGGCCGCCATAGTTCAATGTCAGGTTGTGCGTCGCCTTCCACGAATCCTGCGCATACACGCCGAACGGCTTCGAGGTCGCGTTATATTGCCCGTTGCCGGCGCCCTGCTCCAGCACGATCGGCAGGCCGATGTCGTACAACTGTGCCGCGCTCAGGTTGGTGCTTGGCGGGCCTCCCACGGGGTAGCCAAACAGCGCGTTGATCTGGTTCAGTCCCGCGATCGCCGCCGGACTTCCCGCAAACAGCTGGTACAGGCTCACCGCGCCATCCTCAAACTGGAAGTCGCCGTTGAACAGGAATGCCTGGAAGATATTGAACTGTACTGGCCGGAACGACCCGCCGAACTTCAGGTTGTGGTTCCCCTTCACAACCGAGAGATCGTCGTCAAACTGATACTGGTTCTGGCTCTGGTTGTAGGGAATGTCGAAGATCGTTCCCACCGTCCCCAGGCTGCCGAAGTCGAACTCCGCCCCGCCATGCGGCGTGTTGTTGTTCGACGTGTTGAACGGCACCACCTGCGCCCGGACCGTGTTCACCAGGTTGGCATTGAAGATGTGGTTCCAGTCGGTCGTAATCGTATAATCGTGCAGCTGCTGCAGCACCGAGGTAAATCTCGGCACGCCGCCCGCGCCCGTCACCTCGTTCTGCTCGCGGGAGTACGAGAAGCGCAGCATAAACGAGTTCTTCTCATTGGCCTGGTAGTCCAGCCGCGTTACCCAGTTGTTATACCGGCCATTCTGCCCCGGCGCCGCCTGCACCGCGCCCAGCGCGTTGCCATCGAACGTACCGCTGTCGGGCGCCACCAGGTTGACGAACTGCGGATTGTTGATCGGAGTCAAGGCCGGCGCGATCGAGGACGCAATCGCACCCGCTCCCACCGCCGTCAGCTGCGCCAGGTAGCACGCCTGCGTCACCGGAGCAGGGCAGGTCGCGCCCGCCGTCAGGTTGTTCACCTGTCCCGCAAGCCCCTGCGCCTCCGCCGTTCCCAGCAGGTTGGTCGTAATATTGCTGTCCAGCTTCTGCCGCTCATACGACGTAAAGAAGAACAGCTTGTCCTTCTTGATGAACCCGCCCAGCGAACCGCCGAAGATCGCGCTCTGTTCAAACGGCCTCTGCCCCGCCGTCGGTCCAAAGCTGTTGAAGTAGTTCACCGCGTCGGTGGTCTCATCGTGGAAGTATCCGAACGCGCTTCCGTGAAACTGGTTGGTGCCACTCTTGGTCACCACGTTGATCGCCGATCCAACCGTAAATCCGAACTCCGCGTTGAAGGCGTTGCGATTGACCTGGAACTCCTGTACCGAATCCTGCGGCACATGCGCCACGCGCGGCGCGCCCGAGCCGTAATCGTTTTCTCCACCGTCGATCGTAAACAGGTTCCCGCGCCCGTTGCCGCCCCCGAACGACGCTCCCGAGGACTGGTACCCGGTGCCCACGTTGGGGTCCTGGATTGAAGGCGCATTCGAGTCCGTCACCCCCGGCAGCGTAAACAGTTGTTGCGCGAAGTTCCTCGAGAGATTGGGCAGGTTCACCTGCTGCAGCTGGTCAATCGTATTCGCCTGCTGCGTCTGCGCCGTGTCGATCAGCGGCGCGGAGTTGCCCGTCACCTCCACCACCGCCGTCGAGCCCCCGATCTTCAGGTGCGCGTCGTACGTCACCGTCTGGCCCACCGTCACCACCACTTCATTCGCCACCAGCCGGTCGAATCCCGATACGTTCACCTCGATCGTGTACGTCCCCGGGTTCAGCGACGGAATCTGGTAAGCTCCCTCGTTGGACGTCTTCACCGTTCTCACCAGGCCCGTGTCCGGATTCCTCAGAACCACGCTGGCGTTCGGAATCAGTGCGCCCTGCGGATCCACCACCGTGCCGCGGACCGTGCCCGTCGTATACCCCGCCTGCGCGCCCGCGCCGTTCACCGCCAGCATGGCCGCCACCATCACCAGCAGCGCCCGCCAAAGACCGGAAAAAGGTTGCCGAACAAGTGCTTGCGCGTCCACCGCAGAATCCTGAATTCTCATCGTCTAGTCCTATCCCGACAGCTCAACGCTGTTCGCAATACCGTGCTGCACTGGAGCTGATTCGGCCTGATCTCCGGCCCCCAGATAAGCGGGTCGCGTTCACGTTCGACAATCTAGTCCACACTCGATACTCTAGTCAACACTAGTTTTTCTAGTCTGCACTAAGCTGCCGGAACCGTCCCTCCCGTCATACAGTGTTGCAGCAGGGCTCACCAATCCTATGGCAAAGACACCCGTGGCGAAGACCGACAAAACCAAACTGCAGCGCGGGGAGAAGAAGGTCGTCTCCACCAGCCGCAAATCCGACAAGCGGCGCGTTGAGATCATCCGCGTTGCCATTGAAATCATCAACACCAGGAGCTTCGCGCAGGCCACCATGGTCGATATTGCCGCCGCTCTCGGACTCCGCGACGCCACCCTCTACCACTACTTCCACGACAAGCGAACCCTCGCCTACGCCTGCCACCGCTCCTCGCTCGAACGCGCCCAGAAGCTGCTCAACGCGGCCGAACAAAGCGGCGAAACCGGCTCCGAGATGATCCGGCACTTCATCCGCGCCATGCTCGTTGACTCCGCCGAACACGGCGCGCTGCTCTACCTCGGCGACTACTCCTACCTCGACAGCGCCCAGCGTAAGGCCATCCGCCAGTGGACCGACCGCCTCCGCGCCATCCTCGTCAACATGATCAAGCTCGGCATGCGCGATGGCTCCATCGTCGACTGCGAGCCTGAGCTCATCGTCCAACTGCTGCTCGGCATGCTCATCTGGCTCGGCAAGTGGGTCCCGTCCATCAGCGGCATCACCGTCGACCGGCTCATGCACGCCATCGAAACGTTCTGTTTTCAGGGGCTGGATCACGACCTTTCCACACCCTTTGCGTCCGCCCAAAACCGCACCACGCTGCACACCGGAGAGGAAAAATCATGAAAGCGATGAAGTTCATGGGAGTAGGCGAACCACTGCAAGTCGAGGACGTCGACAAACCCGCCGCATATCCCGGCGGCTTGGTCTTCAAGGTCAAAGCCTGCGGCATCTGCGGCTCGGACCTCCACGCCGTCGAGGTCCCCGGCATGCTTCAGCCCGGCAGCATCCTTGGCCACGAGTACGCCGGCGAGGTCGTGGAAGTCGGCCCCGGCGTGCACGGCTGGAGCATCGGCGATCGCCTCGTCGCGCTCCCCGCCCGGCCTTGCGGCGTCTGTCCCGAGTGCTCCGCCGGCCGCCACGCCGAGTGCAGCCAGATCATCGCCCAGGGCTTCGATCCCCGCATGCCTGGCGCCTTCGCCGAGTACTCCACCTGCATGGCCGGCCTCGCCTTCAAGGTGCCCGACATCCTCAGCGATAATGACGCCGCCACCATCGAGCCACTCGCCGTCGGCCTCAACGCCTGGAAAACCGCCGCCGTCGAGCCCGGGGCCGCCATCCTCATCGTCGGCGCCGGCGTCATCGGCCTCGCGTTGCTTAAGTGGGCCCGCTTCTTCGGCGCCGGAGCCATCGGCATCAGCGAGATGGTGCCAGCGCGCCTCGACCGCGCCCGCCGCATCGGTGCCGATGCCATCATCGACGCGGCGCAGCACCCCGACCCCGTCGTCGAGTTCGAGCGCCAGACCGGGCGCAAGCCCACCGTCATCTTCGAGTGCGTCGGCCGTCCCATGATCTCGCGCCTCATCGAGATCGCTCCCAAAGGCGCTCACCTCGTCCTCGTCGGCACCGGCATGCAGCCCGAGAACTTCACCGTCGTCTCGGCCGCCCTCAAGCGCCTGCGCATGTCCTTTCCCTTCGCCTACCTGCCCCCGGACTTCGTCTTCGTGCAGCGCATGCTCACCGCCGGCCGCATCACCGTCGACGAGATGGTCACCGCCACCATCGGCCTCGACGACGCGCCCGCCTGGTTTGCCGCGCTCGGCCGCCCCAACGATCACGGCAAGGTCCTCATCACCCCTTAGCCTAACCTTCCCTGAACGTTCGCCACAGTTCCAGCACCTTATAAGAGGTAGGAAATATGAGCAGCGAAACCCTGAACCTGCGGCCCCCGCAACGCTTCGCCCGCGCTCTCCAGCGCCACGGCGTCGAGTACCTCTTCGGCCAGAGCAATCCGCCCGGCCTCACCCTCGCCGCCGACGATCTCGGCATCCGCCAGATAGGCTACCGCCAGGAAAACGCCGGCGCCTACATGGCCGATGGCTACGCCCGCGTCACCGGCAAAGTCGGTGTCGTCACCGCGCAGAACGGCCCGGCCGCCACCTTGCTCGTGCCCGGCCTCGCCGAATGCCTCTCCGCCTCCATCCCCATCGTCGCCCTCGTGCAGGATGTCGGCCCCGGCACCCTCGACCGCAACGCCTTTCAGGAACTCGATCAGCTCGAACTCTTCAAAGGCGTCTCCAAGTGGACCCGCCGCGTCACCTCTGCCGACCGCATCGAGGACTACGTCGACATGGCCTTTACCCTCGCCGCCAGCGGCCGTCCCGGTCCGGTCGTCCTCCTCATCTCCATGGAGCTGCTCGCCCAGCCCGCCGAGCAGCCTGTCAGCTCCCGCGCCGCGTCCCTCGGCACCTATCCGCTCGACCGCGTCCAGCCCGCGCAGCCCGCCATCGCCCGCGCCGCCCACCTGCTCGCGCATGCCTCCGCGCCCTTCATCTACGCCGGCGGCGGTGTCATCGGCTCCGGGGCGCAGCAGGCCCTGCGCAAGCTCCAGGACATAGCTCATCTGCCCGTCGCCACCAGCACCATGGGCAAAGGCAGCGTGGATGAATCCCACGAGCTCTCCATGGGCGTCATCGGCTACTACATGGCCACCCGCGGCATGGCCAAGTTCGTCAAGCCCCTCATCGACGCAGCCGACGTCATCCTCCTCATCGGCAACCGAACCAACCAGAACGGCACCGACTCCTGGAAGCTCCTGCCGCGCACCGCCACCTACATCCACATCGATATCGATCCGCTCGAGATCGGCCGTAACTATGAGTCCGTCCGCCTCCTCGGCGACGCACGATTGACCCTCGAGGCCCTGATCGCCGCTATGAGCGAGCAGGACCTCACCCAGCGCCAGGCCGCCCGCCCCGCGCTCGCCGCCACACTCGCCTCTGCCCGCGCCAGTCACCGCGAAGAGATCGCCTCCGTCACCCAATCCGACGCCTCGCCCATCCGCCCGGAGCGCTTCATGGCCGAACTGGAAAAGCAGCTGTCCGACGACCACATCATCGTCGCCGACGCCAGCTTCTCGTCCATCTGGGTCGCCAACTATCTCGCCGCTACCGGCACCCGCCGCTTCATCACTCCGCGCGGCCAGGCCGGTCTCGGCTGGGGCTTTCCCCTCGCGCTCGGTGCCAAGCTGGGCTGCCCCGGCCGGCCCGTCGTCTGCATCGTCGGAGATGGAGGGTTCGGCCACGTCTGGTCCGAGCTCGAGACCAGCCGCCGCCACGGCATCAACGTCGTCCTCGCCGTCATGAACAACGCCGTCCTCGGCTACCAGAAACACGCCGAAGACGCCGGCCTCGGCCGCCACACCAACGTCTGCGACTTCTCTCCCGTCGATCACGCCGCCATCGCCCAGGCCTGCGGCGTCACCGGCATTCGGCTCGAGCGTAGCGACGCCATCGCGTCCACCATCGCCCAGGGGCTCGCCTCACCCGGCGCCGTGCTCATCGACGTCATCGCGGACCCCAACGCCATGCCACCCGTCGCCGCCTTCTCCACTCTGCCGAACTATTAACGCAGAACACATTTGGTAACGCACATCACCCTTGCCCCACGCCTTCGCCGGAGAAAAACATCATGCCAAGCACCAATCCCTTCAGCCTCCAGGACATGTCCATCTTCATCACCGGTGGAGCCTCAGGCATAGGACTCGGAACCTCCCGCCGCTGCCTCGACGAAGGCGCCAGGGTCTTCGTGGCCGACGTCCAGCCGCCTCCGCAGGATCTGCTCGACGCCGGCGCCACCTACCTCAAGGTCGATGTCACCGATCGCGATCAGGTCGTCGCCGCCTTCAACCAGGCCGAGGCTGCCGGCGGTCTGCTGCACGCCATCATCCACAACGCCGGCAAACCCGGCAATGGCAAGCACATCACCGACTCCGATGAAGATGTCTTCGATGGGGTCGTCGACCTCAATCTCTACGGCACCTACTACATCCTCAAGTACGGCCCGGCCCACATGCGCGATGGCGGATCCATCATCAACACCGCCTCGGTCGCGGGCTTGCAGCAGAACGAAGGCTTCTTCGACTACAGCGCCACCAAGGCCGCCATCATCAGCCTGACCAAGACCGCCGCCGTCGAGCTCGGCCCCCGCGCCATCCGCTGCAACGCCGTCGCACCCGGCCCCGTGAAGACGCCCATGCTGCCCCCCACCCACATCCTGAACGCGCTGGCCCGCAACCTCTCCTCGCTCGGCCGCATCGCCGAGATCGACGATCTCGTCGGCGTTTATCACTTCCTTGTCAGCGACCAGAGCCGCTACATCACCGGCCAGACCATCATCGTCGACGGCGGCCGCCTCGCGGGCTACCGCACCGCAACCCTCGGCCGCCTGGCCGGCTAGCCTCCTGCTTCACCGACTCGTGTTTCCACAACCCCGTCATCCTGAGCGGAGTTCGTCGCTCCGCGACCAACGCAGTCGAAGGACCCCGAAGCAGCTGGTCCACGCCTCAAAACTCCAGAGTATTCCCGAACAGATCTCAGCGGACCTCAGACGCCACAAGCCACCGACATCAACCGCTGGGAACCTGCCCCACCAGCTCCGCCGCGCTCTGCGCCGGGTTCACAAACTCGTCAAAGTGAGCGCCCTCCCCGCGCACCACGATCCCGCGCTGGTTCGAAAACTCCCGAAAGCCCGCCTCGCCATGATGCCGTCCCATGCCGCTCCGTCCCACCCCGCCAAACGCCAGCGACTTCAGCCCCGCCTGGATCGCGCACGCGTTCACCGCGCCCCCACCCGATGACGTCTCGTCCAGTATCCGCTCGATCGTGGGCATATCCTGCCCGAACACGTACACACCCAGCGGCTGATCGCCGGCATTGATCCGCTCGATCACCTCGTCCGCCGTGTCGTACGCAATCACCGGCAGGATCGGCCCGAAGATCTCTTCCTTCATCACGCCCAGCTCCGGCCCCGGCTCGAGCACCAGCGTCATCGGCATCTGCCGCGTCTCCCGAGCCACCTGCCCGTCCTGCTCCAGCGTCACAATCCGGCTGCCGGCCGCCTTCGCCTCTTCCAGCAGGCCGTTGATCCGGTCCATGTGGCGATCCGACACGATCCCCGTGCAAGCGGCTGAGCGCGCATAATCCGGCGCCGCCTGCTCCATGAAACCCTTGGCAATCGCCACAAATGTCTCCACATCCGCCCGCGGCACAAAGCAGTGATCCACCGACACGCACATCTGCCCGTTCTTGATCATCTTCACGGCCAGGATGTTTCCCACCGTATCCCCGCTCACGCTGCCCGGCAGCAGCACCGCCGGACACTTGCCCCCCAGCTCCAGTGTCACCGGCGTCAGGTTTTCCGCGGCCGCCTTCATCACCTGCTTGCCCACATTCGAGCTGCCCGTATACAGCAGGTGATCCCACGGCAACGCCGTAAACGCCCGCGCCAGCTCCAGCCCACCCACAGCCACGTACACCAGGTCCTCCGGAAATGTCTCCGCAATCATCTCGCGCATCAGCGCCGCGCTCGCCGGTGTGAACTCTGACGGCTTCAGCATCACCCGGTTACCGGCCGCCAGCATATCCACCATCGGCCCGATCCCGATCTCGAAAGGGAAGTTCCACGGCACGATATTTCCCACCACGCCCTTCGGCTGGCTCTTGATCACAGCCCGCAGCACGCCGCGATACGGCGCGTCCACCTCTCGCGCCATCGGCCGCATCCACTCTTCCAGGTGCGCCAGCGCGTAATCCACCCGCGCCGTCACCGCCTGCACCTCCAGCGCCTCCGTCGCGGCCTTCGGGTGCACGCCGAAGTCCGCGTTCAACGCCTCATGGATCCGTTCCGCATTCTTCAGCATCATGCTGCTGATCAGCTCCAGCCGCCGCCGCCGCTCCGCCAGGCTCGGATGCCGGTCCCCCGCGAACGCCCGCTTCTGCGCCTCGAATGCCGCCCGCAGTTCGCCGATCGCCCGCTGATCCTCTGACTCCATAACCGCTTCGCTCGTCGCTTCATCCACCTGCAGCAATGACATGATCTTCTCCTTCGCAAAACGGTTCGTCGCCGGAGCCGTCCCGCCGCTCCGCGTTTTCTAGTCTCCACTAGACCAGCGCGCCGATACTACAGCCTCCACCTGTGCGCACGCAAGCGCCGCCCCACGACCGGACAGAAACCCCTCAGCCGTGAGAGACTTACCACGTTCCTGAGCTGACAATCGTGGGAGGTGGCTGCGTGAAGAAGGCCTTTCTGGGGCAGATGATCTCTGAGGCAATCGCGATGTTCATCATCATCGCCTTCGGTGACTCCGTCGCCGCCATGTTCACCCTCTACACCCCCAGCCCCTACCAGCAGGCCTACTGGGGCGTTTGCATCTCCTGGGGACTCGCCGTCACTCTCGCCATCTATGCCACCGCCTCCGTCAGCGGCTGCCACGGCAATCCCGCCGTCACCCTGTCGCTCGCCCTCTACCGCAAGTTCCCCTGGCCTAAGGTCCTGCCCTACTGGCTCGCCCAGCTCGCCGGCGCCTTCGCCGGAGCCGCCGTCGTTTATCTGCTCTTCGGCCCCGTCATCGACCAGTTCAACCTCGCTCACCAGACCGCTCGCTCCGCAGGTGGCGCTGCCGGCGTCTTCTTCACCCACCCCGGCCTCGCCGTCACACCCGCCCACGCCTTCCTCGACGAGGTCATCCTCACAGCTCTCCTCATCTTCGGCATCTTCGCCATCACGGAGAAGTTCAACGAAGCCGCACCCGGAGCCAACGCCGGCGCCGTCATGATCGGTCTGCTCGTCGCGCTCATTGGCGCATCCATGGGCTATCTCGAAGCCTGGGCCATCAACCCCGCGCGCGACCTCGGCCCGCGCCTTTTCTGCTTCCTCACCGGCTGGGGCTCCGCCGCTTTCCCTTCGCCCGGCAGCTACTGGTGGATCCCCATTGCCGCTCCGCTGCTCGGCGCCGTCATCGGCGGCGGCGCCTACCAGCTCCTCATCTGGCCCTTCCTGCCCGCCCGCGAAAAGGCCCTGATGGAAGAAAGCGAGCGCCTCAACTCACTCCCCACGGCTCCCTGACCCACCTCCCGGAGCGATGACCCGTGCAATCTCCAGCCCGGTTTACCTTTCACACTCGCGCACGTACTATAGAACCTGACCAGGCCATGCGTAGCGCGCAAGTCGGTCACCCATCGCGGGAGTAGTTCAGTGGCAGAACGTCAGCTTCCCAAGCTGAATGTCGCCGGTTCGATCCCGGTCTCCCGCTCCAAAACCTCATCATTCGCAGCAAAAGCAAACCCCGGCCACCCGCCGGGGTTCACTCTTCCGCAATCACTTCCTGACTCGCCCGCCTAGCGGCTTGCCGTGGTCGTAGCCTTCGGCTTCAGCGTGTGCTCTTCCAGCGCCTGCGCCTGCGGCAGGAACTCGATGGACTTCTGAATCTGCGGATCCCACTCTGCCCGCACCTTCATCCCTTCCACCTGTCCAAATTGCGACGTGAACAGCTCCGCCTTGATCGACTCCTTCACCCAGTCCAGGTTGGCCGCGATGTCCGCGTCCGTCACCTCGACCTTCTTCGCCTTCAGGAACGCCTCGAACTCGCTCAGCACCGCGTCGTCCACCTGGAACTCCTTGGTCACATTGTGCGTCGCCAGGTAGTGCTTGCTGAAGTTGAAGAACGCATAGTGCTGCAGCAGCGTGTCCTGCACATGGTTCGACTTCACCTGGTCGATGTGCTCGTCCGGCGTAATCCCGCCGCCGCCGTACACCGTCCGCCCCTCGTCCGTCAGCTTCACCTCGCGGTTCGCATTGTCCTTCGGGTTTGAGGCGTCCCGCACGTAGTAGTAGTCGTACAGGCTCATGTGGTCGTACGGCCGTTGGATCAGCCGTCCCGATGGCGTGTAGTAGTGGAACGTCGTCAGCGCCAGCCCGGTATTCTCGCGGATGTTGAACACCGTCTGCACCAATCCCTTGCCAAACGTCGTCTCGCCCACAATCAGAGCGCGGTCATGATCCTGCAGCGCGCCCGACACAATCTCCGCCGCCGACGCCGTATTCCGGTTCACCAGCACCACGATCGGGTACTTCGGTCCCTGCTCCCCGCGCGACGCCGCATACACCTGGTCCGCCGCTACCCGCCCATGCTGCGACACCACCACCTGGCCCTTCTGCAGGAACTTGTCCGACATGTCGACCGCCTGGTTCAGCAGTCCGCCCGGATTCCCCCGCAGGTCGATGATCAGCCCCTTCAGCGGCCCGTCCTGCCGGAACTTGTCCAGCGCGTCGCCCACCTCGCGCGCCGTCGTCTCCTGGAAGTTCGTCACGTGCATGTAGCCCACGTTGGGCCGGATCTCGAACGCCAGGTCCACCGACGGCCGCGGGATCTCATCCCGCACCAGGTCGAACGTCATCGGCTTGTCGTGCCCTTCGCGCGTCAGCGTCACCAGCACATGCGTCCCGCGCGGCCCCTTCAGCAGTGTCGCCACCGCCGCCGTATCCATCCCGTCGGTCGACTTCCCGTCCACCGAGATGATCATGTCCCCCGGCTTGATCCCCGCCTTGAACGAAGGCGTACCCTCAAACGGGTACAGCACCAATATCTTCAGCGTGCCGTCGATCAGCTGCGGCTGAATCGTCATGCCCACGCCGTAGTAGCGGCCATGCTGGTCCTCGCGCATCTGCGCATAGGCCTTCGGATCGTAGAAGTTCGAGTGCGGATCCAGCACATGCAGCATGCCCGGGATCGCCCCGTCATAGATCGCCTTATCGGTCCGATCCGTATCCATCTTCTCCGCGTAGTTCTGCTCTACCACGCTGTATACCGAGGTAAACGACTTTAATGAATCCCGCAGCGTCGACTCGTCCGACGCAGACTGTGCCGAGACCTTCTGGCTGATCACCGAGCCCAGGATGCCGCAGCTTGCCAGGAAAACCGTCACCGAAAACAGGGCGCGGCGCGTGCGGGGAGCCATCAGCGCAGTCTTAGTCATTCGCTCTCATTACCTCTTCAAGACGCCGTCGAGGGCAGCAATACCCCGCCGCCCAGCGCGTCGACTCTATGGACGGAGTATATCAGCCCCCCGTTAGCCAGCACGACCCCGCGCCCGCCCACTCCGTCCGAAAAGGCCATAGCCCTGAACCCGCCCTACCCTGAACAGTTAGATCTTGCCTCCGCCTTCCGTCTCACCTCGCGCTCAGCCCACGAACAACAGAACGATAGCCATCGGGAAAGAACGCGCGCTGTACCATGGCTTCACATGCCCGACCTCTTCGCCCAGGCCACCGCCGCCGTCACCCACATCCGCTCGTTTACGGCCCGCACCCCACGCATCGGCATCATCCTCGGCTCCGGACTCGGCTCCTTTGCCGCCCAGGTCTCCTCGCCTGTCACGATCCCGTACGCCTCCATCCCTCATTTCCCGCAGTCCACCGTCGTTGGCCACTCCGGCAATCTCGTCCTTGGGACCATCGCGGGCGTCCCCGTCGCCGTCATGCAGGGCCGCGTCCACGCCTACGAGGGCTACCCGATCCACCAGGTCACCTTCGCCACCCGCGTCCTCGGCCTGCTCGGCTGCACAACCCTCATCGTCACCAATGCCGCCGGCGGCATCGACCCCTCCTACACCGCCGGCTCGCTCGTCGCCATCTCCGACCACATCAATCTCACCGGAACCAATGCCGCTCTCGGCCGCAACGAGCCCCGCTTTGCCATAGGTCCCGCCTTCGGCCAGCGCTTCTTCGACATGTCCGCGGCCTACTCCCCCGCACTGCGCCAGTTGGCCATCGCCGAAGCCGCCTCCCAGGGCTTCGTCCTCCATCAGGGCGTCTACCTCGCCGTCCTCGGCCCTTCCTTCGAGACCCCCGCCGAGATCCGCGCCTTCCGCATCCTCGGCGCCGGCATGGTGGGCATGTCCACCGTCCACGAAGTCATCGTCGCCCGCCACATGGGCCTCCAGGTCCTCGGCATCTCCCTCGTCACCAACGCCGCCGCCGGCGTCTCATCCGCCGGCCAGGATCCGGAAGTCATCGACCACGAAGACGTCCTCGACGTCGGCCGCCAGGTCGAATCCCGTTTTACCGCCCTCCTCACTGCCCTCATCCCCAAACTCATCTCCAAGCCCTCGTCATCCTGAGCGAAGGCGCTTCAGCGCCGCCGTCGAAGGACCCCGAAGAAGTTTGTAGCGCCCGGAGCACGCCTCGTCTTTTGCTGTTGCCTGTCCTTTTGCGTGAAGGTACCCCAGGCCTTCAGGCTTGGGCTCTCACTTGCCAGGCGAAAGGGGGCTTTAGCCCCTGGGGTATGCCCTCGCTCTATGCCCCTGCTGTTGCCTGTCCTTTTTGCCTGAAGGTACCCCAGGCCTTCAGGCTTGAGCTCTCACTTGCCAGGCGAAAGGGGGCTTTAGCCCCCGTGGTATGCCCTCGCTCTATGTCCCTGCTGTTGCTTGTCCTTTTTGCCTGAAGGTACCCTGAGCCTTCAGGCTTAGGTCTCACTTGCCAGGTAAAAGGGGGCTTTAGCCCTTGTGGTATGCCCTCGCTCTATGCCCTAGCCAGAAGTAGCCAGGCTTTAGCCCTGCGATCGTCCTGAACCCTTGTCAAGCCCCAACATCCTCTAACCCCATCATTACAAACCCGATAAATCTGGCATACCCATCCCCGCCCATGCGCTACACTTAAACCATCGAGACAAAATCCAGCCCCGGCCTCCCCGCCGGGGCTATCTTATTTAGAATGAATATTTTGGAGTCAATTGTCATGAAAACAAAGATGTTTTTGATCGTTCCGCTTCCTGGTCCAGACCTAAGTGCAATGTTTTGAATATTTTGCACAATCTAGGGGAGGGGGGGTAGGTCTCCGCCAAACCCCAAAGTTCGAACCGCCGCTCAGGAAAGATTGCCCATGACTGCCTCGACCACGCCGCTCGTCCTTGCCATCGCCGGCTGCTCCGGCTCCGGCAAGACCACCCTCGCCGCCGAGCTCGCCACCCAGCTCAATGCCACCCTCTTTCCCCTCGATCTCTACTACCGCGACCTCTCCCGCTTCCCGCTCGACACGCGCCACAAGCTCAACTTCGACCACCCCGACTCGCTAGAGTCCGAGCTCATCGTCGAGCACGTCCGCGCCCTCGCCGCCGGCCTGCCCATCCAGCGCCCCGTCTACGACTTCAAGACCCACTCCCGCACCGCCGCGTTCGACCTCATCACCCCTGCCCGCGCCGTCATCGTTGAAGGCATCCTCGCCCTGCACTACCCTGAGCTCCTGCCTCTCTACACCTTCTCCATCTTCGTCGACGCACCCCACGACGTCTGCCTGCGCCGCCGCATCGACCGCGACGTCCGCGAGCGCGGCCGCACCGAAGCCAGCGTCCGCGAGCAGTTCCTGTCTACCGCCCATCCCATGGCCGTCCAGTACGTCCTGCCCTCAGCCGCTCACGCGCACCTCACGGTCAACGGCACCGAGTCCATCGACTGGTCGATCGAACAGATCCTCCACGCCCTCCACCGCCGCACCCGGCAGGCGGCGAAATGACGCCTATGTCTTCACCCCACCGCGTGTCACTCCTGGTAGAGCATCTCCGTCACAGCGCCCGCGGAGACACCCTCCCCAGTCAGCGCCAGCACAGCCTCTCGCGCCTCCGTCGCAGCCATCCTGCGATCGATCTGGTCCTCGGGCTGCGAGAAGACGATCGGCCGAGCGGCGATCCTTGCCGTGGCATGCACGCCTGTGAGCCCCACGAACCTGAAAATATGCTTCAGCATGGAGGTGTCACCCCAGAACGAAACATCGTTCTCCACCGTCGCGCCCTCGTTGCCCGGGTCCAGCGTGTACGAGATGTACGCCGCCGTGATCGGCTCTTCCGCGGCCAGTGCCTGCGCCAGCAGCCCCGTCTTGAACGGCAGCACCTCCCGTCCATTGGTCGTTGTCCCCTCTGGAAAGAACAGCACCGGAATTCCGGCCTCGGCTGCCGCCATCATCCCTGTCCTCGCACGCTCGGCAGATCCGCCTGCTCCACGATCCACGAACACGGTTCCCGCCATCTTGGCCATCCAACCCAGCACCGGCCAAGACTCCATCTCGCCCTTCGCGCAGAACACGACGGGACACATGGCCGAGTACACGATGATGTCCACATATCCCGTATGGTTCGAGATCAGCGCGCCTCGCGCCGGAAACCTGCCCTCCACCTTCAAGTCCACACCGAACCCACGCAGCACTCGCGCACAGAACCGATGCAGCCAGTCCGCCCTCTCTTGGACCGTGGGCGGCCGCTTCACCATCAACTCCACCGAAGCCGCGGCGAAGTACAACACCAGCTTCACACTACGCAACACCGACCGAACTACTGCCACGCACCCTCCGTCCCGGCGTCTTACCGCCCTGGCGTCTATTCTTACAGTGTGCCACCTTCCTCTCCGCTCGCCACGCCGCCGATGTCCGCACCGCTTCGCCTCTTTCAGGCCAGGATCGTCACTCCAGTGCTCGATCTGCTGCGCGTCGGGGCGACCCCTCGCAAGCTGGCTTGGTCGCTCGCCGTGGGCGCAGCCGTCGGCATCAACCCGATCGTGGGCTCCACTACCGTGGCCTGCCTTGCCGCGGCGCTTCTGCTCCGCCTCAACGTTGTCGCATCGCAGCTCAGCAACCACCTGCTCTTTCCGGCGCAGCTCGCCCTGGTTTTTGTATTCATTCGCCTCGGCGAAGTTCTCTTCCACACCGGCCCGCTGCCGCTTGCGCGAGAAGCCTTGACCGTAAGCCTGCGCCACCACGCCTGGCAGACCACGCGGCTCCTGTGGACCTGGGAGTGGCACGCGTTGCTCGCCTGGCTGGCCTGCGTCACCATTCTTACCCCGCTGCTGGCCACCCTGCTCACGCCCTTGCTTGAGCGTCTGCTGCACAACCTCCAGCATCAACCCATCGTTGAGGAGAAGCTCTAGCTTTTTGGCGGCACAACCTTGATCGAGTCACGGTAGGCGGGCAGAGGATCGGCGCTCCTCACCCAGGCCGTATAGATGAGGTCCCGCAACTCCGTCGCACCCGCGGCCAGCCGCTCGTCGACGAATGCTCTTGCCGCAGCGCTCCCGTCGCCGCTCAGCCCACCCGCCTTCTCCAGCTTGTACACGTCTTCGACCTTCGAGTTCGTATCTCGCAGGTACTTCACGAACTGGTCGAATACATCATCGATCACCTTGGGCTGCTGCGAAATCAGCGGTGCGACATCCTTCTCCGGCCTCACGTTGGCCTTCACAAAGTCGGACTCGAACTGCGCATGAATCCTGTGTTCTGTCGTGTAGCCGTTCGGGTTCGCGCCAGTCCAGCCGTTGTACTGGATCGTGGTGTGCAGCGGCTGCGAGCCGTCTCCAACCCAGTGCCCCAGTATCCCGGCGAGGAACACGATCTCCGCCTCGATGGGCCTGGTATCCCGGTGGTCCGCCGCTGCTGCCCGGTAGCCGCGCATTGCCGCTTTCAGACGTTCGTAGCCTTCGTCTGCAGCGTAGGGCAGCAGCCCAATCGACTCAGGCGTAAACAAAATATCAGTTCGGGTCCTGCCGGCATACGTCAGCGCGCGGATGAAGTCGTACCGCTTGCGCGGCAGCGGGCCTCCGATCAGGTCCGCCCACTCCAGGTCGATGAAGTGTTCCGGCTCCCCCGCGACCTTGAGCTCGAGTTCTGCATTTGATTTCCAGTTGTCCGGCTCCGGTCCGTAGAACTCCATCGCGTCCGCCGCCGCCGGCGACCGCAGAAATTCAGGCACATCCTTCGGCAGCGTTTCGGCCGCCAGCCGGTTGATCAACCTGTGCCCATCTCTCCCCCAGGCCGCGCTCGACTGCACCAGCAATATCGGGACAAGCGCCACGGCAATGACATGCGCGACCAACTTCTTTTGCATGAAGTCAGTATACGAGCGGTACGCGTCATTCCCATGACGCTCCCGTGCACATCCAGGAACTCTAAACCAGCACTTCCATCCCGACCCGCGCCTCGCTCCCGAACACCTTGCGATACCTCGCGATCTCCGCCTCCGGTCCCATGGCTTTGCGTTCGTTGTCTGACAGCTTCACCGTGGGAATGCCCTCGACGCTGGTCAGCTTGCAGACCAGGCTCAACGGCTCGAGCGTGTCTTCACCGCGCGGATGGCAGCCGCGGAAATCGTTCGTCAGCAGCGTGCCCCAGCCCGCGCTGAACCGTATCCTTCCATGGAAGTAGCGGTGCAGCTGGACTATCTGTTCGGCATCCAGTCCGTCGCTTGCAATTAGCCTCTTCGTTTGCGGGTTACGCCCCCGTGACTCCAGCCACGCGATATATTCATCGCCTGCGGCTATAGGCTCTTTGGAATCGATCCGCTGCCCCGTCCAGTCCGCGACCCAGTCCGGCGCCCCGGCAAGGAACTGTGTCGTGCCAAAGGTATCCGGAAGCATGATCAACAACGCTCCCCCGTAGCTCTGCTGCCAAAGCTCCAGCACACGGTACTGCGATTCGCGCAGCTCCTCGTCTGTGCCCCGAGAGGCCAGGGCAGCCATCGCCATTGGCAGCTCATGCGCGTTGGTCCCGATCGCCTCGAGGTCATGCTTGTACGCCAAGGCGGTATTCGACGTGCCCGAGAAGCGCGCCTCGCCGTTGTCGTTGAGCGCCGTTCGCATGGCCTGCACGCAATACTCCTGCCACAAGAAGCTATGGCGCCGTCTTGTGCCGAAGTCCGAAACCTGCAATCCGCGCAGCTCGCGCCCGCGCAGCAGCTCGATCTTGTCCCAAAGCCGCGTCTTGGCCCGCGCATATAGGACATCTAACTCCAACTCGCTGAGTTCGGCCAGCGCTGCGCGCGTCTTCAGCTCGCTCACGATCGCCAGCGCGTAGACCTCCCACATCGTCACCGCAGTCCACTCACCGGTGAACCTCAGGACCAGCTGGCCGTCCTGTTCCGAGACCTCGTACTCGCTCAGTTGAAACTCGTGTTCCAGCCAGTCGAGGAAATCCGGCTCAAAGATCCATCGGGTGCCGTAGAACGTGTTACCGGCGAGCCAAACCATTTCGCTGCGCCTGAACTTCAACTGTCGCACATGCTCCATCTGGTCGACGAGGGCCGCCACTTCGACCCGCTCCGCAAGTCTGATCCGCGTGGTACGGTTCATGACCTCGCTGGTGCAATGCACCCAGCGGAAGTTCTTCCAGATGAACTGCAGCATCAGCAGCTTGTAGAAGTCAGTATCCAGCAGCGACCGCACAATGGGGTCCAGCTTCCAGTTGTGGTTATGCGCGCGTTCGGCAAAGTTCACGTTCATGCATCCAGCCTATCAAGCTGACGAGCCATCGGACGGGGCACGCAGAGTGAGGAGCGCTACCGTTGCGCCGCGAGTCGTGCTGCTGCGTCTTGTGCCAGCGGGCTCGAGTTCAAGATGTAGATCCGATATGCGTTTGGATCGCGGACGTCATCTTCACCACGAGCCCAGGTTCCATATTCGCGAGGGAAGCGCCGCTCTACGACCTCCGTGTAGTTCTCATCCAGGTAGCGCGCGAATCTGGGCCAGTGCTTCACCTTCTCGAAGCTGTTAGGGGCTTGGAAGTACTCGTTTGTCATACCAGCACGGTAGCCGGGTCGCGCTGCGTGAGGGTCCACCACAGCGCCCGCTGGTAGTGCACCGCAGGTTCGTCGGTCAGGGCAAACATAAGCGAGTCTCCGATGAAGCCGGTCTTCTGCACCAGCTTCAGGTGATAAAGCGAGTTCAGGCAGCCGTAGTCGAGGTCCAGACACTGCACTCTTCTCTGCAAGTCTCTTGCTCCACCCAACGCAATTAGATCCGACTCCAGCGCCGTGGTGAGATCGCCCGTGCCATTTTGCTGGTTAATCGCTCTTAGATCCTTCGGGACAATGAGCAGAAGCAATAACAAGATGGCCGCGGTCGCCAACCCGCGCCGCCAACCACTCTCGTTCAGCGAGTCAAATACCTCCAGCATGGTGAACAACATGAGAAGCGAGGTCATGATGTAACGGTATTGCCAGAATGCTTCGCCTTGCAGCATGTACGAGACGAAGCCAATAGCGGCTCCGAGGAGAATCGTCCACCGCTCCCACCCCACGCGCGCCGCTTGAGTGCAAGCATCAAGCCGGTGAACAACAGCAGCGCCATGCCCGGTGAAATCGCCTGGCAGACGAGCGAGGCAAGCGGCAGGCGCTGCAGCGAGATGGAGTAGGGAGTGATGACGCACTGTATGAAGAGAAAGTCAGAGGCGCAGTGATGTGCCGCCAGAAGCCCACGTTGATGACGACGGCAGCCCGATGCCGGCCACCGCCCAAAGCACGTACCGGCCCGGGGCCTGTCGCGCGCGTCTTAGCACCCACCAGACGATGACGGTCAGCACAAACACCAGAGGCGCGACGGTCGGCTGCATGGCTCCCGCCCAGGCACCGAGCAACCCATCCCTGCCATGAGCACCGGCTTCCTGGAGCGCACCGCCAAGAACATGGCGGCGTACCCCGCGAGCAGCAGCGTTGTCATCACCTGCTCCGGCCCGACGGAAGACCACGAACCTTCTCCGCAGGCAGGAGCAGCAACAGTCCGCCCGCGCAGACCCCTGCAACCCCATCGAGCGGGCGCGCAATGAGCGCCATCGCCGCGGTACCTAGTGCGAGCAGAAGGAAATCGTACATCCGGCAGGCAAGGTCTCCGTCGCCGAAGACCCGCATGGCCGCGCTTCTGCCATGTACGAAGCAGGAAAGTTGTTGTCCGTGATCTCGCGATACGGCTTGAAGCCGTGGTGCATTAGAAAGACGACGTAATGCAGGGTGGCGGAGTCGGAGAGCAGCGCCCAGTGCCAGGAGCGCACCACGAAGTAGAGAGCCACGCCCAGCATGACCGGGATGACCGAGAGCCGAAGCGCCTGCCGCATCGTGGCCCGTCGAGCCAACTCGCGTCGAACCTCTACGTCGACGGCCTACATCCTGATTCTCCGACCCGGCTGGTTCTGCGCCGCAGCCCGGGCGCACATCCCTATCAAAGATCGGCCAGGTTCCCGGGCGGAAGCAATGTCGTCGAGCGCCCACCTATGTGGCCGGCACTCTGAAGAGGGCACGAAAACGTCTGGTGTTCAGTGAAAATTTACAGGCTGCACTCTAGCCGCACCCGGGTCAACTGGTATCCTTGACGTTGATATGCAGACGAAAGCCGAACTTCTCCGAACCCCCATCCAGCACATCGATATCACTCGCCACAACGTCGTTCCGCTGGTGGACGCCATGGCGTTTATGGCCTACTCCGCGCGTGATACCGCGCGTGCCGCCTCCATCTACGAGATGATGCTGCGCGACACGGAATGCGGCGTCATCCTCTGCCTCGCCGGCTCATTGATCTCGGCCGGCCTGCAGAAGATCTTCGTCGATCTGATCCGCAACAACATGGTGGACGCCATCGTTTCGACCGGCGCCAACATCGTCGACCAGGACTTCTTTGAGGCGCTGGGCTACAAGCACTACATTGCGGGCGACGAGTTCAAGTACGGAGCGGGCGATGCGAACCTGCGCGAGCTCATGATCGACCGCATTTATGACACGTTTATCGACGAGGAAGAGCTCCGGATCTGCGACGACACCACGCGCCAGATTACCGATTCGCTTACCCCGCGGGCTTACTCGTCGCGCGAGTTCATCCAGGCGATGGGCAAGTATCTCCAGGACCACGGCCGGATCCCGGAGAACGGCAACGCCGACTCGATCGTGCTGGCCGCATATGAGCAGGGTGTTCCCATCTTCTGCCCGGCCTTCTCGGACTGCTCCGCCGGTTTTGGCCTGGTCGCCCACCAGCACGCCCGTCAAGGCAAGCCAGTGGTGTCGATCGACTCCGCGAAAGACTTCTACGAGATCACCAAGATCAAGATCGAGAACCCCACCACGGGTCTGCTGATGATCGGCGGCGGCGTGCCCAAGAACTTCGCGCAGGACATCGTGGTGGCCGCCGATATCCTGGGTGTGGAGGCGTCGATGCACAAGTATGCCATCCAGATTACGGTGGCCGACGCGCGGGACGGAGCCTTATCCGGCTCGACCCTCAAGGAGGCGTCGAGCTGGGGCAAGGTCGACCTGACCTACGAGCAGATGGTCTTCTCTGAAGCGACGCTTGCCTTGCCGCTTATCGCAGGCTATTCCTACCACAAACAGGCTTTCGCGGGGCGAAGAGCCAAGAAGTTCGCAGAAATGCTGGATGCCGTTCCGGTAAGCGTCTGAGCTGGCCGGTTATGGTGGCGGCCACTCAGTGGGAGACGCCTTGCAGCGATAGCTCGAGCTCGCGGATGGGCGGGCTCGAGTTGAGGAAGCTGACAGTCGCCTGCAGGACGGGGTGGGCGCATTCGCCAGGGGCGAGGTGACCGCAGCCGTCCACGACGACGAGGGATGATCCGGGAATCCGGCGGTGCATGAACTCGCCGACCGAGAGCGGGATGAGCTGATCGAGCTTGCCCCAGACGATGAGAGTAGGTTGGGTGATCTGGTGGAGGCGGAAGTCCATGAGGTCTTTGCCAGCTTCCATGGATGTGACGCTGCGGTCGATGACCCAGGCGTTCGCCTGCAGCTTGCGGACTGCGGCCCGGCTGACGTAGGAGGGCAGCGGGTGGGGCTGCGGGCTAAGCATGGAACTCAGGCGGGCTAGCCCGACGGAGTCAGTCGGGGTGAAGAGGGAGGCTTCGAAGGTGGGCGGGAAGTAGACGCCGGCGGAGTCGAAGAGGACGAGCCGGTCGACAAGAGCCGGCTGGTCGGCGGTCAGCTTGAGGGCAACCCAGCCGCCCATGGACCAGCCGCCGAGGTCCACGTGCTGGAGGCTGAGCTGGTGCATGAAGTCTGCGACGAGGCGCTCCTGCTGGGAGATGGTGTAGGTGATGTCGGGCTTGGTGGAGCGGCCATAGCCCAGCAGGTCCGGCACAAAGACGTGGAAGCCGTTGGCGGCTAGCGTGGGGATCATGGCGGACCAGTCTTCGCCCCGGGAGCCGAGCCCGTGGACCAGGACGAGGACTTTTTCGGGCGGGTGAGGCGCGGGTAGGGGAGGCGGTGAAGCCTCGAAGTAGTGGACCTGGTAGCCATCGACCTGGATGTAGTGACTTTGAACGTGGGCACGCCACAGGTGGAAGCGGATGACCTGATCGTTGACCCAGAGGGGCTGGAGAAAGAAGGTAAGGGCCGCGGCAAGAACCAGGAGCAGCGGGACGGATAGAACGGTGATGAACCTTCTCAAAGCCAGTCCTCTCATTGGGCTGATTGGGTTGGAGACCTAACCCCCCCCTCCCCCCCCGCTAAGTACCCAAAGTATTCAAAACAGGTGAGTTAAGTCTGGACTTCCAAGCGAAGTCTGAAGGGTTCCGGAGACGTGAAAAAGCCCGGTAGCTAGACCGGGCTTGTTCGTTCTTCTACTGTTTCCATTATAACAAGGCTGTCAAGGGGTGGGATCGAGGGTGGGTGTCTCCGGGAAGGCAAAGGCGATGATGGTGGGCGCGGAGTCAGGCGGCTCTAGGAGGCGGAAGGAGCTATCCATCTCGGCGGCGGCGATTTCGAGCGGGGAGGCCTGGGTAAAGCAGAGCTCGCAGATGGCGAGACCGGCGGCCGGGTCGATGTGGTCATTCCTGATGGGTGGCCCGAAGGTGCGGCAGAGGATGGGGCGATGGAGATAAAGGTCGCAGGTCTGGGTGGCGGGATCGAGGATGGGGCAGGGGTCGGCGTGAGCCCACTCTTCGAACAGCTCGATTTCTTCCTCGCCGGCGCTGAGTATACCGGTGAGGGGATCGCCGGGGAAGAAGGGGGCGAGGTGAGCGCGGGCGGCGGCGATGCGGGCTTGCAGGCGGGTGCGGAGCTCGGGAGAGGCGAGGGCGAGGCCATCGCGGAGGCGCTGGGCGTCGAGGGCGGTGATCTCGAAGACGCCATGGCAGCATTGGGAGCAGCCGGGCCGGCAGGCGAGGTGGGGACCGGAGCGGGCGACCGCGGAGGCGAGAGCGGCGTCGACGATCTGGATGAGGTGGCCGGGCATGGGTGCGTTTTTCCTATGATCGCAGAAGGCATGATCGCAGAAGGCATGATCGCAGAAGGCACGATCGCAGAAGGCGGGATCGTAGAAGGCATGATCGCGGAGGTGCGGAAGGAACGTGCCGGCGGGGATAGGCATCTGATGCGGCATGACGGAGAAGGCGGAGATCTCACGGCGGGTGTTCCTGGCGACGACGGCGGCGACAGCGGCGACGGCGGCGGCAACGGCGCTGACGGGCGGGGCGGCTGGGCAGCAGGGCGGGACGCAGGCGGCGCAGACGCTGAATGAGCAGAATGAAGTGCAGCTTTCGCAAATTCACGGGCCTTCCGAGCAGGACGAGAAGGCGCCGGGGCCGTTTTTGCCGGAGGAAAAGCGGGTTGGGTTTGCGATTGTGGGGCTGGGGCGGCTCTCGATCGACCAGATTCTGCCAGCGTTTGGGCGCTCACAGTACGTGAAGCCGGTGGCGCTGGTGAGCGGAGACCGTGCCAAGGCGATGAAGCTGGCGGCGCAGTATGGCATCAAGCCGGAGAGCCTCTATGACTACGCGGGCTATGAGCGGCTGGCGGACAACCCCCAGGTGCAAGCGATCTACATTGTGCTGCCTAACGGGATGCACGAGGAATACGTGGTGCGGGGGGCGAAGACGGGCAAGCACATCCTGTGCGAAAAGCCGATGACGGTGAGCAGCAGATCGGCGGAGCGGATGATCGCGGCGTGCAAACAGGCACGGGTGAAGCTGATGATCGCGTACCGGCAGCAGTACGAACCGCACAACCTGGCGCTGCGCAAGCTGGTGGTGGAGGGCAAGCTGGGCGATCTGCGGGGGTTTGTGTCATCGAACTCGCAGCAGGTGGGTGATCCGACGCAATGGAGATTGAACAAGGCGCTGGCGGGTGGCGGATGCCTGCCGGACGTCGGGCTCTACTGCCTTAATGCAGCGCGGTTTCTGAGCGGGCAGGAGCCGAGCGAGGTGACGGCGACCGTATGGCAGCCGAAAGACGACCCGAGGTTCCGGGAGGTGGAGGCAAGTTGCAGCTTCTCGCTGCGGTTCCCGAACGGCTACACGGCGACCTGTACGACGAGCTACGACGTACATAAGAGCCAGATGCTGAGGATGGAAGGTACGAAGGCGTGGGCGGAGCTTGCTCCGGCGTTTGGGTACCACGGGAACAAGTTGAGCTGGTCGAGCCTGGAGGACGCGCAGGAGGTTGAGCGCACGCCGCAGATCGAGGAGAAGGACCAGTTTGCTCTGGAGATGGACCACTTCGCGGAGTGCATACTGATGGGCAAGGAGCCGAAGACGCCAGGAGAGGAAGGGCTCAAGGATCAGCGGGTGATGGAGGCGATCTATGAGGCGGGGAGGACGGGGAGAGCGGTGAAGCTGGGGTGAGGGGATGGGGTTAGAGGGACAGGGAGCGAAGGTACGTGAAGAAGCCCTCGAATTCATTTAGGTGCTAACCCAGCCCCGCGGGCTGTTATGGGACGAGCCTTCGGCCCTTGAATATGGGCTTGAAGTTGGGCTGGGAGAGGTGGGCTGGGCTGTTAGGGGCGGGCCTTCGGCCCTTAGAGATGGGCTTGAAGCTACGTCGGAAGCCTACCCAGCCCTGCGGACTGGGCTGTTATGGGACGAGCCTTCGGCCCTTGAAGACGGGCTTGAGGGCGGACGGGAAATGCTGCTTGGCTGTTACGGGACGGGCTTTCCGCCCACGAGGAGGTGTGGAGCTGGTCGGGAGATGCGGGGGGCTCTTGTCGACGGTACTTGGCGCTCGGAGGCTCAGGCGCCGAGGACGCGGGTGAAGATGGCGTCTACGTTGGCTAGCTGGCGATGGTAATCGAAGGCGCGGGCTAGTTTTTCGGAGGCGAGGCGGGAGGTGATCTCGGGGACTTTGGCGATCTCTTCGGAGAAGTTGAGGTCTTCTTTCCAGGCGCGCATGGCGTGGGTCTGAACGAGGCGGTAGGCGTCTTCGCGGCTCATGCCGGACTCGGCGAGGTCAAGGAGAAGCTGGCCGGAGAAGATGAGGCCGCCGGTGGATTCCAGGTTGCGCAACATGCGGGCGGGGTAGACGAGGAGGCGCTCGATGAGGGTGGCGGTTTTGGCGAGGAGGTAGTCGGCGAGGGTGGTGGTGTCGGGGAGGATGACGCGCTCGGCGGAGGAGTGGGAGATGTCGCGCTCGTGCCAGAGGGCTACGTTTTCAAAGGCGACCTGGGCGTTGGCGCGGATGACGCGGGCGAGGCCGGAGATCTGCTCGGAGGTGATGGGGTTGCGCTTGTGCGGCATGGCGGAGGAACCCTTCTGCTTTTCGGAGAAGAACTCCTCGGCTTCGCGGACCTCGGTGCGCTGGAGATGGCGGATCTCGGTGGCGATCTTGTCCAGCGAGGAGGCGAGGACGGCCAGGGTGGAGATGTAGGCGGCGTGGCGGTCGCGCTGGATGACCTGGGTGGCGACGGCGGCGGGCTTGAGGTCCAGGGCGCGGCAGATGGCTTCTTCGTGTTCAGGCTTGAGGTGGCCGAAGGTGCCTACGGCACCGGAGAGCTTGCCGACGCGGAGGTCTTCGGCGGCGGCGTTAAAGCGGACGAGGGAGCGCTGGATCTCGGAGTACCAGAGCAGGAGCTTGAGGCCGAAGGTGGTGGGCTCGGCGTGGATGCCGTGGGTGCGGCCGATGATGGGAGTGGTTTTGAACTCGAGGGCGCGCTGCTTGAGGATTTCGGCGAGGCGTTCGATGCCGGCGCGAATCTGCGCGGAGGCTTCGCGGAGCTGGAGGGCCTGGGCGGTGTCGACGATGTCGGTGGAGGTGAGGCCGAAGTGCAGCCAGCGGGAGGCGCCGGGATCGGCGATGTGCTCGGCGACGGTGGTGGTAAAGGCGATGACGTCGTGGCGGACTTCGGCCTCGATCTCGTCGATGCGGGCGACGGTGAAGTTGGCTTTGCGGGCGATGGTGTCGGCGGCAGAGGCGGGGACGAGGCCGGCAACGGCGAGGGCGTGCGAGGCTGCGATCTCAACTCGCAGCCAGCAGCGGTACTTGTTCTCGTCGGACCAGATGCGGGCCATCTCGGGCCGGGTGTAGCGGGGGATCATGGGCGTCCTGGTGGATGATGGGAAAGCTTAACGGTGATCCGGAAGGATAAGAGCTGATCAGGAACAGACAACGGCGAAGACCGGCAAAGGCTCAGGGGTGGGGGACGCCGAGGAGGGTGGACATCTCTTCGTAGAGGAAGCCGCGGCCGGGCTTGTAGGGCTGGACCCACTTGCCGTCGATGACGAACTGCGGGATGGCGCGCTTGCCGACGTTGGCCTGGACTTCGTCGGCGGCGCCGGGGGTCTGCTCGATGTCGATCTCGCGGAAGGGGATGTTGTGCCGGGTGAGGAAGCGCTTGGCTTCGCGGCAGTCGCGGCACCAGGAGGCGGAGTAAACGGTGAGGTCCATGGAGATAGTTTACAGGGGCGGAGAAGAGGGATCAGTAGGAACGGGTTTGCAGCTGGCGCCAGAGGTCTTCGTCGACGGGGATGCCGAGGGCGAGGTTTTCCTGGCGGGTGGCGAGGGTTTGCTCGCCGGGGTAGCGGACGGGGTGGGCGGGGTCGAGCGGCGGGGCTTGCCGGAGGTTGAGGAGGACGGCGTCGGCGGTGGCGTCGAGGACGGAGCGGTCGGCGGCGAGGTGGGTGGGGTCGATGGCGAGGAAGACCTGAGAGAGGCCGGACTCGCGCAGGGGATCGCGGGGGATCTCGCAGGTGGTGAGGCCGCCGGAGAGCATGGCGGCGATGAGGTCGAGGGTGAGGGCGAGGCCGGAGCCTTTCCAGAGGCCGATGGGGAGGGCGCGTTCGGTGGCGGAGATGGCGGCGGCGTCGGTGGTGAGGGTGTTCTGGGCGTCGAAGCCGCCGGGGAAGGGAAGCGGCTGATGGCGCTGGGCGTAGGCGGAGAGCGTGCCGTAGGAGTACTGGCTCATGGCTATGTCGAGGACGATGTGGCCGGCGGGGCGGGGGATGGCGAGGACGAGGGGGTTGTTGCCGAGGGTGGGTGCGGCAGTGCCCCAGGCGGGCAGATTGGGCAGCGTGTTGGTGAAGCAGAGGGCGAAGAGGCCGGCGTCGGCGGCCTGCCAGCCGTAGGTTCCGCCGCGCATCCAGTGGTTGGTGTGGGCGAGGAAGACGGCGCCGATGCCGTGGATGCGGGCGAGGGCGACGGCGCGGTCCATGGAGGCGTGGGCGTTGAGATTGCCGGGCCCGAGGTTGCCGTGCCAGCGCTCGATGGCTCCGAAGGCGGCGACGAGGGTGGGGCTGGCGGCGGGGTCGACGGTGCCGTTCTTGATGGTTGCGACGAAGCGGGGGAAGCGCGCGAGGCCGTGGGTGTAGACGCCGTCGCGGGTGGTTTCGGCGAAGAGGCGGGCGCAGAGGTGGGCGCGCTCGGGCGAGAAGCCGAGGGGAAGGAGCGCGGATTTGAGGGCGGCGGCGAGGTCGTCGTAGGGGATGCGGAGCATGGATGCGGTGGCTGACCTACTCATCGCGCGATGGGACTGCGATGAATGGGGCACTCAGATGGGGTGGGCGGACCCACTCATCGCGATGGGACTGCGATGAATGGTGCACGGGAAGGTCCGGCACGGCAAGGTTCTGGCGCGGCTATTTCCTGGATTTGGCGGCTTCGATGGCCGCGGCTTTGCCGTGGAGGAGCTTGGAGGCTTCGTCGGTGTTGCGAGAGTGATCTTCGGCCTGCACGGTTTCCTCGTGCGCGGAGAGGTGTGCGGCTTTGTTGTGGCTGGTCGCGGCGGATGCGGCGGCGTGCTCGGGGATGTTGTGCTGTTCGGCGGCGCGGTCGTGCTGGGATTGCGGCATCGGGAGTTCTCCTGATGGGTAGGATGCGGGATTGGGGTCAGCGGCCCATCCAGCCGCCGTCCACGGTGAGGATGGTGCCGGTGACGTAGTCGGAGGCGGGAGAGGCGAGGAAGAGGGCGGCGCCGGCGATGTCCTGCGGCTGGCCCCAGCGGCCGGCGGGGATGCGCTCGAGGATCTGGCGATTGCGGGTTTCGTCGGCCTGGAGGGCTTTGGTGTTGGAGGTGGTGAAGTAGCCGGGGGCGATGGCGTTGACCTGGATGTTGCGCGGCGCCCACTCGTTGGCGAGCGCCTTGGTGAGCTGGGCGATGCCGCCCTTGGAGGCCGCGTAGGCAGGGACGCGGATGCCGCCCTGGAAGCTGAGCAGGGAGGCGATGTTGATGATCTTGCCGGGGGCGCTGCGGTCGATGAGGGCGCGAGCGTTGAGCTGGGAGAGCTGGAAGGCGCTGGTGAGGTTGACCTGGAGGACGTGCTGCCAGGATTCGAGCGAGGTGGATTCGGCGGCGTCGCGGTGGATGGTGCCGGCGTTGTTGACGAGGATGTCGACGTGGCCGAAGCGGGCGACGGCCTGACTGAAGAGCGACTCGGGGCCGGAGGTGGAGGAGAGGTCAGCGGAGAATGCGGCGGTTTCGCGGCCCAGAGCACTGATGGCACCGGAGGTCTCGGTGGCGGGGCGGCGGTTGCCGTGGGTGGCGACGGAGGCGCCGGCCTGGGCGAGCGCGAGGGCGATGGCGGCACCGAGGCCGGAGGCGGAGCCGGTGACGAGGGCGACTTTGCCGTCGAGACGGAAGAGATCGGGTGCGGAGATAGGGTGGGAAGCCATGCGGGTTCCATCGTAACGCAGGCAGCGGCGGTTAGACTGTCGGGATGCAGAAGCGGCGGGTGCGGCGACGGTGGTGGCGATGGGGCGGGCGCGTGGCGCTGGTGGCGGCGGTGCTGGGATGGCCAAAGACGGAGTATGGCTACTCGGTGCAGACGCACGAGCAGGTGATCGACCTAATGTGGACGCCAGCGATTGTGCCGCTGCTGAAGGCGCGCTACCCAGGGCTCACGGCGGCGCAGATCAACGAGGCACATGCCTATGCGTACGGCGGGTGTGCGATCCAGGACCTGGGGTATTACCCGTTTGGGAACGAGTTCTTCAGCGAACTGACGCACTATGTGCGGGCGGGCGACCTGGTGCGAAGCCTGCTGCGCGAGGCGAAGACGGCGGATGAGCTGGCGTTCGCGGTGGGGGCGCTCTCGCACTACGTGGGGGATACGCTGGGGCACTCGCTGGCGACGAACCCGGCGGTGGGGCAGGAGTTTCCCAAGCTGGGCGCGAGATATGGGCGTCTGGTGACGTACGAAGAGGATCCGCATGCGCATGTCCAGGCGGAGTTCGCGTTCGACATCGACCAGATTTCGAAGCGCAGATTTGCACCTTCGCGCTATCTCTCGCATGTAGGGCTCAAGGTTTCGGGCGATCTGCTGACGCGGGCGTTCTTCGAGACCTACGGCTTGAATCTGCGGGATGAGCTGCGCGGGAAGCTGCAGCGGACGAATATTGCGGGTTATGGATTTTCGGTGCGGAGGTTCGTGCCGCGAATCGCGTATGCGGAGACGGTGCTGCACAGGCACAGGATGCCGGCGGACGTGCAGGATGCGGAGTTTACGAAGTTCGAGGCGGCGCTGAGGCAGTCGGAGCTGGAGAACCAGTGGAATGCGTACCGGAAGTCGGCGGGGATTGGGACGTATGCGCTGGCCGGGCTGATTTACATCCTGCCGAAGATCGGCCCGCTGGCGCTGTTGAAGATCAAGGGGCCGGATGAGACGGCGGAACAGGGGTATGTGAAGAGCCTGAACGCGACGATCGCGGGGATGCGGCTGGTGCTTGCGGACGTGCAGGCGGGCGACGCGGCCAAGCTCGCGGCGGACCTGCCGAACCGTGACCTGGATACGGGCGCGCCGGTGAGGCCGGGGGCGTACCGACTGACCGACGAGGCGTATGCGCATCTGCTGAACGAGCTGACCGAACGGCGGAAGGGTGTGAAGGTGCCGGATGGTTTGAAGGCCAACATCGAGGCGTACTACGCGGACGAGGCGGCGCCGATTTCGACGAAGAAGAACAAGGAGGAGTGGGCACGGGTCCAGATGGAGCTTGGGCTGCTGCGGCAGATGCCGACGGTGGCGGAGCCTTGAGGCTTTGGGATGGAATCATCTGAGGGTTTGGGTTCTTGCTTTATGCGTTCACGGTTAAGAGCGAGGAATACTGCGGGAGCGGAGCGGTTTCCGGCGCGTGTAGGATAGGTAGGACCAATTTGAGGAGGATCGATGCGCATTTACCAGATGGCGGACAAGGTGCGGTACTCGAGGATGACGACCGAGGAGCGGCGCGCGACGTTCCTGCTGGAGGGTCTGTTCAAGCCGGGCGAGATCAAATGTGTGTATGTGGATCTGGATCGCACGGTGATTGGATCGGCAGTGCCGACGGGGGAGGCGCTTAGGCTTGAAACTGAACCGGAGCTGCGGGCCGATTACTTCCTGGAGCGGCGTGAGCTGGGGGTGTTGAATACAGGTGGGCCGGGAAGCGTGGAGGTGGATGGAGTCAGCTTCGAGTTAGACAAGCTGGACTGTCTTTACGTCGGCCGGGGAAGTAAGTCGGTTTTATTTCGGAGTAAGAGCGCGAGCGAGCCGGCGAGTTACTACCTGCTGAGTTATCCGGCGCACCGGGAATATCCGACGGCGATGGTGAAGTTCAAGGATTTAGAGGGATTAAAGCTAGGTGCGGCGGAGACGTGTAACAAGAGGGCGATCTACAAGGCCATCCACAAGGATGGGCTGCAGAGCTGCCAGCTGGTGATGGGATTTACTTTGCTTGAGCCGGGAAGTAACTGGAACACGATGCCGCCGCACACACATATGCGGAGGAGTGAGATCTATTTGTATTTCGATGTGGACCCGGCGCACCGGGTGCTGCACCTGATGGGGCCGACGGATGAGACGAGCCACATCATGGTGGCGGACCGGGAGGTGGTGGTGTCGCCGGGGTGGTCGATCCACGCGGGGGTGGGAACGAAGAATTACACGTTCTGCTGGGGGATGGGTGGGGAGAACCAGGATTACGCGGATATGGACCTGGCAACGATCGCGGAGTTGAAGTAAGTGGAGGCGGCCGGGTCAGCGGGGCTGAGGCTGCGGCCGGGAGAGGGTGCGGCGTGGGACCTGGTGAGCCTGGGTGAGGTGATGCTGCGCTTTGATCCGGGCGAGGAGCGGATCGCGCATACGCGGCATTTCCGGGTATGGGAGGGTGGGGGCGAGTACAACGTGGCACGTGGACTGCGGAGGTGCTTCGGCATGCGCACGAGCGTGGTGACGGCGCTGGCGGATAATCCCGTGGGCAGGTTGATTGAAGACCTGATGCTGCAGGGGGGAGTGGACCTGAGCCATGTGCGCTGGGTGCCGTATGACGGCGTGGGCCAGGCGGCGCGGAACGGCGTGTACTTTCTGGAGCGCGGCGCGGGCGTGCGGGGCGCGATGGGGATGATGGACCGGGGGCACACGCCGATCTCGCAGATGAGGGCGGGCGAGGTGGACTGGGACGGGATCTTCGCGGACGAGGGGGCGCGTTGGTTTCATACGGGCGGGATCATGTGCGCGCTGTCGGGCGAGTCGCCGGGGCTGGTGATGGAGGCGATGGCGGCGGCGAAGCGGCATGGGGCGGTGGTGAGTTTTGACTGCAACTACCGGGCGTCGCTGTGGAAGGAGCAGGGCGGGCGGCAGGGATCGATTGACGTGAACCGCGCGCTGATGCCGTATGTGGATGTGCTGTTCGGGCACGAGGGAGACATCGCGAAGACGATGGGTGAGGCGAGCCTGGGGCCCCCGTGGCACAACGAGGAGAGCTTCCGCGAGATGGCCGGACGGGTGGTAGATGAGTTCGCGAATGTGAAGGTGATTGCGACCACGACGCGGCGTCCGAAGACAGCGAACCGGAACGACTGGGCGGCGTTCGGGTGGGCGCAGGGGGTGGTCTACAGGAGTAAGGACTACCTGGATATGGAGATCTTCGATCGGGTAGGGGGCGGGGATTCGTTTGCGGCGGGTTTGATTTACGGCTTGCTGGCGGGCAAGGGGATGCAGTGGGCGCTGGAGGCGGGCGTGGCGCATGGCGCGCTGGCGATGACGACGCCGGGCGATAGCTCGATGGCTACGCTGGCCGAGGTGGAGAAGCTGATGGGTGGGGGTGGTGCGGGAGTGCAGAGGTAAGTTTCAGATTGCATGTTCGAGTTCAAGAGAGGGTTATGAAGAAAGCGAAAGTGCTGGAGCAGTTGAGGGAGATCGGGTTGGTGCCGGTGCTGCGGGCGGACTCGGTGGAGGCGGCGCTGAAGATGGCGGCGGCGATTGCGGCGGGTGGAGTGACGGTGCTGGAGGTGACGATGACGGTGCCGGGGGCGCTCGAGGTGATGCGCTCGCTGGTGAAGGATCGGCCGGACATCCTGGTGGGGGCGGGGACGGTGCTGGATGCGGAGACGGCGAGAATGTGCATTCAGGAGGGGGCGGAGTTTGTGGTGTCGCCGGCGCTGAATGTGGGGACGATCGAGATGTGCCACAGGTATTCGGTGGCGGTGTTGCCGGGGGCGCTGACGCCGACTGAGATTGTGACTGCGTGGCAGGCGGGGGCGGACGTGGTGAAGGTGTTTCCGGCGAGCGCGATGGGCGGGGCGAGTTATCTGAAGAGCGTGAAGGTGCCGCTGCCGCAGGTGGAGTTGATTCCTACGGGCGGGGTGTCGCTGGGGACGGCGATGGATTTTCTGAAGGCGGGGGCGTTCGCGCTCGGAGTCGGGGCGGACTTGGTGGATCACAGGGCGATGACGGAGGGCCGGGCGCACCACGTTACGGAGAATGCCCGGAAGTACCTGGAGATTGTGCGGCAGTTTCGCGCGGGGTAGGAGAGGTTGCGGCGCTTCGGGGTTGTCGATGGATCGAGCACGTCCACGTAGACACGTCCACGTAGAATGGATGGGCGGTGCGGGCGAGAGGCTCTCCGCAGAAGCGAGAGGATCGAGTGAAGGCACTGGTGAAGGCGGAGGACGCGCCGGGGTTGTGGCTGAAGGATGTTCCCGAGCCCGTGATGGGCATTAACGATGTGAAGATCCGGGTGCTGTACACGGGGATCTGCGGGACGGACCTGCATATCCACGACTGGGACGCGTGGGCCAGGGCGACGATCCCGGTGGGGCTGGTGATCGGGCACGAGTTCGTGGGTGAGGTGGTGGCGGTCGGCGCGAATGTGCCGGATGTGCATCCGGGACAGCTGGTGAGCGGGGAGGGCCACGTGGTGTGCGGGCGATGCCGGAACTGCCTGGCGGGGCGGAGGCACCTGTGCGCGCATACGCGGGGCGTGGGGGTGAATCGCGATGGGGCGTTTGCGGAGTTCATCGTGCTGCCGATGTCGAACATATGGCACCATGCGCCGGGCATAGCGCCGGAGGTGGCGGCGATCTTTGATCCGTTTGGCAACGCGGTGCATACGGCGCTGGCGTTCCCGGTACTGGGAGAGGATGTGCTGGTGACGGGCGCGGGGCCGATCGGGATTATGGCGGCGGCGGTGGCAAAGCATGCGGGGGCGCGGCACGTGGTGATCTCAGACCCCAATCCGTATCGGCGGGCACTGGCGGAGAAGGTGGGGGTGACGCGGGCGGTGGACCCGCTGCAGGCGCCGCTGAGCGAGGTGCAGGCAGAGTTGACGATGAGCGAGGGGTTCGATGTGGGGCTGGAGATGTCGGGGAATCCGAATGCATTTCGCGACATGCTGGGGCAGATGAGCCATGGGGCGAAGATTGCGATGCTGGGAATCCCGTCGAAAGAGATGGCGATCGACTGGAACCAGGTGATCTTCAACCAGCTGACGATCCGCGGGATCTACGGACGCGAGATGTACGAGACGTGGTACAAGATGACGGTGATGCTGGAGAGCGGGCTGGATATATCACCGGTGATTACGCACCGGCTGAACTGGCGCGAGTTTGAGCAGGGTTTCGATGCGATGCGCTCAGGAAACTCGGGCAAGGTGATCCTGGATTGGCGGGACGTGGGGTAGGAGCCGTCACCGGGCGAGGGCGAGCGCGTCTCAAGTGTGGATAAGAGGGTTGGAACCTGGCGCGGCAGGCTCAGATACACTTTGCTGATAGGGCGCATCACACCGAAGAGTTCTAGATAAGGGTCTTGAGAATGGAACCAAGGGACTTCGAAATGCCGGGGCGGAGTCTTGCGCCGGACAGTTTGTTTGAACGATGTTCGTGGTTCTATGCGCTTTGCCGCGAGTACCTTTTCCGGGATCACACTCAGGAGATTGTGCGCGCGCTGTTTCCGGTGGAGCGGCCGGAGGCGGGCACGAAGATGCTGGAGTTGGGGTGCGGGCCGGGGTTCTATGCGTGCAAGATCTCGGAAGAGCTGCCGAATTTGGAGACGACGGGCATCGATCTGTCGCACTCGCTGATCAAGCGGGCGCGCAGCCGGGCGCGGAGCATGCGGCTGAAGAACTGTACGTTTCGCCATGCGGATGCGCATGCGCTGCCGTATGCGGCGGGGTCAGTGGATGCGGTGGTGGTGTCGCGGCTGTTCCTGATTGTGCCGGAGAAAGAGAAGATTGTGAGCGAGATCTTCAGGGTGCTGCGGCCGGCGGGGCGGTGCTTCATCGCGGAGCCAACGTCGGGATTTCGGACGCGGTTTCCGCTGGCGTTTATGTGGCTGCTCTCGCGGCTGACCACTAGCCCGGCGGGGAAGTACACGGAACCGCAGCAGGCGGATGTGATGAGCCGGCCGGATTTCGAGATGCTGATCCAATCGCAGCCATGGGGTGAGGTGGAGCTGAACTACGACGGCTGGTACCAATATGCCGTGTGCCAGAAGGCGGCCGTGGATTCGGCAGGAGCGTCCTGAGGATGGAGCTGAAGGCGCTCGAAACAGAGTTGGAGAGTCCGTATCCGGTGCTGGACCCGGCGCACCCGATTGCGGCGTTGAAGCACCTTTGCGCGCTGACGGTGATGGCCAAGGCGCCGCGGGCGGGGCGGGTGAAGACGCGGCTTTCGCCGCCACTGACGCTGGAGCAGACGGCGGCATTGAACATCGGATTTCTGAAGGATACGGCTGAGAACCTGGCGACGGTGGTGGGCGGGGCGGGCCTGGTTTCGTACACGCCGGTGGGGGATGAGGGCTTGTTTGCGGGTTTGCTGCCGGCGGGTTTCGCATTGGTGCCGCAGCGCGGCGATGGGTTTGGAGAGCGGCTGCTGGCGGCGGCGGAAGACATTCTGGCGATCGGGTACGGGGCTGTGTGCCTGATCGATTCGGATTCGCCGACGGTGCCGGCGAGGGTGTTTGAGCGGGCGGTGGCGGCCTTGCGGGCGAGCGGCGAGCGGGTGGTGCTGGGGCCCTCGCAGGACGGCGGGTACTACCTGATTGGCATGAAGCGGGCACATACGGAGCCGTTCGAGCGCATCAGCTGGAGCACGGGGGCGGTGTACGCCGAGACCGTGGAGCGATGCCGCGAGGCGGGGCTCGAGGTGGTGACGCTGCCGGTCTGGTATGACGTGGACGATGCGGTGACGCTGAATGTGCTGCGGGCGGAGTTGCTGGAGGGCCTGGCGCCGGAGTTTGCGGCGTTGCAGGGGTATGCCGCTCCGCACACGCGGGCGCTGCTGGAGGCGCTGGGGCGCGAGGGAGTGCCGGCTTGAGTGGAGAGCGAGCGCACTGGTCTGTGGTGTGGGCAACTGCGCGGCCGTGGCAGACGAATGGGGCCTTGATCCTGATCGGGTTCGCGATGATTGCGTTCACGCGGCAGTTGATCAGCGAGTACGACAGGTACACGATCGGGTTCTCAGGCGTTTCGAGCGCGCAGCTTGTGCTTTACTTGGCGGCGGTGACGATCCTGCTGATCAAGCCGGATAACGTTAACCGTTATACGTTTCCCATTATCCTGACGGTGGCGATTGCGTGCCGGCTGGTGGCTCTGTTTCCCGATCCGGTGCTTTCATCGGATGTCTACCGCTACGCGTGGGATGGCGTGGTGCAGCATGCGCACATCAATCCGTACAGATATGTCCCGGGGAATGCGGCGCTCGCGTTCCTGCGGCAGCCGAATGACGATCTTTACTCGAATATGAACCGCCGCGATTACGCGCATACGATCTACCCGCCGGCGGCGCAGATGATGTTCTACGCGATTACGTGGATATCACCCACGGTGACTGCCATGAAGGCGGCGATGGTGCTGCTTGAAGGCGTGACGATGTGGGGGCTGGTGCAGCTGCTGCGCAGGCTGGGGCTGCGAGGGGAGTGGACGATTGTGTATGCGTGGTGTCCACTGTTAATCTGGGAGATCGGCGGGTCGGGGCATGTGGACTCGCTGGTGATGGCCTGGATGGTGCTGGCGCTGCTGACGCGGTACGAGCGGCGGCCGGTGCTGACGGGGTTGTTTCTGGGCCTCGCGGTGCTGACGAAGTTTTACCCGCTGGTGCTGTTTCCGGCGCTATACCAGCGGGGCGACTGGAAGATGCCGGCCACGATGGCGGCTGTGGCCGCGGTGTGCTACAGCGTTTATCTCTCGGCGGGCAAGATGGTCTTCGGCTTCCTGGGCGGGTATGTGCAGGAAGAGGGGATGGACACGGGCACGCGCTATTTCCTGCTGGACTGGGCGCAACGTCTGCCCGGCTTGCATGGGCTCACAAGCGGGGCGTTTCTCGGGTTCGCGGCTATGGTGCTGGGTGGGTTGTGTGTGTGGGCGTGGCGCACGGGGTGCCGGGCAGACCGCGATCGAACGGCGTTTCTGCCCCCCGCGCTAGGGCTGGGGTTGGCGCTGATGTTGCTGTTTTCACCGCATTATCCCTGGTATGTTGCGTGGCTGATTCCGTTCCTGGTGCTGATGCCGAGCCTGACGGTGATGACGTACGTGGGCGGGCTGTTCTACATGTGTACGACGGCGCTGGCGGTGGGGTCGGGGCCGAAGCAGTACCTGCTGAACGAGATACTTTACTCGGCGGTTGGGATTGCGTTTGTGGTGGAGGTGCTGCTGCGTCGTCTCCCGGTTACGGCTGGATGGTTCAAGCGACGTGCCCTGGATGCGAAGCGCCCGGTCCTGGCGAATGGGGTATGAAGACGCGAACGCGGACGAGGAGAGGCTGACGATGGCGCAGGTCTCAGTGATCATCCCGGCACTGAATGAGGCGGAGTCGATCGGGCGGGTGGTTGCGGAGATGCCGTGGGAGCTGATTGCGGAGTGCATCGTTGCGGATAATGGCTCGACCGATGGGACGGGTGACGTGGCGCGGGCGGCCGGAGCGCGGGTGGTGGGATCGGCGCGAGGGTATGGCGCGGCGTGCCGGGCAGGCGCGCAGGCGGCGCGGGCAGAGAGCGAAATCCTGGTGTTTATGGATGGGGATGGATCGGATGTGGTGTCGGATATGGCGCGGCTGATCGGGCCGATTGCGGCGGGCGAAGCGGATTTTGTGATCGGATCGCGGATACGAGGCAAGCGGGATCCGGGTTCGATGCTGCCGAGCCAGGTGTTCGCGGGGCGGATGGTGAGTCTGCTGCTGCGCGCGTTGCAGGGGGTGCGTTATACGGACATGGGGCCGTTTCGTGCGATACGGCGAAGCTCGCTGGAGGCCCTGGGGATGTCCGAGATGACGTATGGGTGGAACCTGGAGATGCAGATCAGGGCGGCGCAGAAGGGGCTACGAATCCGGGAGATTCCGGTGAATTATCGCTGCCGGATCGGTGGGGTGAGCAAGGTGTCGGGCGACTGGAAGGCGTCGGTGAAGGCGGGGATGAGGATTCTTGAGGTGCTGTTCAGGGTGGGGCTGACGAAGGGTTGACGCTCTTTGAAACTGCTGTCGATAGGTGTGATGACGACTTAGTTGCACCCGCTGGCGCAAAGGTCGCAGGGGTTTGGCTTTGGAGTGGGATTCGTTGTGCCGCCGGGATAGGGGAAGCTGAGCTTGTCGATCAGGCGCTGCACGGGTTGAGCGGGCGCTATGTCGTCACAGGAGATGCCATGCGGATGATGTTATCGGGGTTCACGGGTTGGATGAGGATGGACGGCGAGCGCAGCGCGTCGGTAAGGGCGACGGATACCGCGTTGACGGTGGTGGGGACGCTGATGGTGGCGGCTGCCTGGGCGATGCTGCGGTAGCGGTTTCTGACAGTAGTGCGCGGTGAAGGATCAATACTGAGAGTCTTAGCCTTCGGCTCTGAATGACGAAGTGAACGCGAGGTGGGCCGGCATGGCTACTCGAGGGCGCGGAGGACTACCAGGGTTTCGTCGTCGAAGTGCTCAGTGCCGGAACGGTGGGTGGTGACGGATTCGAGGATGGCATCGACGGCGGATTGGGCGCTCTCGGCCGCGGTGGGATGGTGCTGCAGGAGGATGCGCAAGGCTTCTTCGCCGAACTGTTCGGCGCGAGAGTTGACGGCGTCCGTGATGCCGTCCGAATAGAAGACGACCATCTCTCCGGGTTTGAGGCGGAGGGCCATAGCCTCGTAGGTTACGTCGGGGAACATGCCGAGCGGGAAACCGGTGACGGGAATGGTCGAGGCCTCGAGGGCATCTTCGAGAGCAGCGCCGTGTTCGGGCGCGGGCCGGCGGCGGACCAGGATGGGTTGAACGGAGCCGGCGTTGGCGACGTGCAGGGTACGTGCCGCATCGTCCCACAAGGCGAGCAGCATGGTGACGTACTGTGCGTCGAGGCGGCGCTCCTGCAGCTGGTCATTGAGCGTGGCGAGCAGCTGGGCCGGCGGCAGATGGCGCGGGGCGAGCGAGCGCAGGATGCCGGAGACGAGCGCGCCGTAGAGCGCGGCGGGAGCAGCCTTGCCGGAGACATCGCCGAGGACGATGAGCGTGCGCTGCGAGACGGGGATGCTGGCTTCGTTGGGGTCGGCGAGATCGGGATTGGCGACTTCGCCGTAGTCGAGGAAGTCGTACATGTCGCCGCCGATGGAGCGCGCGGCGTGGAAGGCACAGGCGATCTCGGCGTGGGATGGGGAGGGTGCGCCGGGCGGCAGGAGCCGGAGCTGGACTTCGCGGGCCATCTCGAGGTCGCGCTCCATGCGCTGCTCTTCATCGTGGATGCGCTGATAGAGGCGAGCGTTGGCGATGGAGACGGCGACCTGCGAGGCAAGGGTGGTGAGGGTGCGCAGGTGATCTTCGTTGTAGTAGTTGACGCGCGTGTGTTCCAAGTCGAGTACGCCGATGACGCTGCCTTTGTAGATGAGGGGAACAGAGAGCTCGGAGCGGGTCTCGGGGTTTTCGTTGAGGTAGCGGGGATCCTTGCGCACGTCGGGGGAGAGGATGGGGGCGCGCTCCAGAGCGGCGAGGCCGATGAGGCCCTGGCCGAGCTCGACGTTGCGCTGGCGCTTGACGCGCTCGCCGTAGCGGGTGGAGAAGCGATGCTCAAAGAGCTCGGTGCGGGGGTTCCAGAGGAGGATGGTGAACATCTGGAAGTCGATGACGCGCTTGAGCAGAGCGCCGATGCGTTCGAGGAGGTCGTCGGGGTCGAGGATGGAGCTGATTTCGCGGGAGATCTCGTGCAGCACGGTGAGGGTCTGGGCCTGGCGGGAGACGCGGGTGTAGAGGCGGGCGTTTTCCACCGCGATGGCCACGCGTGAGGCGGTGAGCTCGAGCAGGCGTTGATGATCGTGCGTGAAGAAGGCGGGGGCTTCGGATTGCAGGTCGAGTACGCCGATGACGCGGTTCTTGACGATAAGCGGGACGGCGAGCTCGGAGAGGACGTTGGGATTGGCGTTGATGTAGTTTTCGACCTTGGTGACGTCTTCGACGAGGATTGACTTGCGCTGGAGAGCGGCCTGGCCGGAGATGCCGCGACCGAGCTTGATGCGAATGCGCTCGATGTCGGGAGTGTGGCCGGTCTGGAAGCGCATCCAGAGCTCGTGGGTGCGGTCGTTGATGAGCAGGATGGCGAAGATGCGGTAGTCGATGACGGCGCGCACGAGGTCGGCGACGCGGTGGAGGAGGGTGTTGAGGTCGAGGGTGGTGTTGAGGGCGTCGGCGAGGCGGAGGAGGAAGTCGAGCTGGAGGGGTTCGACACGGATGTTGGGGTCGGCCGCGTGGGGGTGAAAGAGAGCCCGGTCGGCAGCGGGCGCGGCGTCGGCGGGACGGTAATCTCCTTCGCGCGGGGTGTCGGCGGTCTCGCGGGCGGGTCTGTCTTCGGACTTGTCTACGGCGGGCACTGGGGCGATGATACTCCCGCTCAGTAGCCCGGGGCAGGGGTTTGAACGGGGGCTCCAGCGAGCTCAGAGAGGATGCGGACACTGGCGCTGGCGCCGATGCGACTGGCCCCGGCCTGCAGCATGGCGGTGGCGTCGGCGAGGGTGCGGATGCCGCCAGAGGCTTTGACGCCGGCGCGATTGCCGGCTACGCCGCGCAGAAGCGCAATGTCGTCGACGGTGGCGCCGCCGTTGGAGAAGCCGGTGGAGGTCTTGAGGAAGTCGGCTCCGGCGGCGAGGGCGATCTCGGAGGCGCGAAGCTTCTCCTCGAAGCTGAGCAGGCAGGTTTCGAGGATGACCTTGACGATGGCGCCGGCGCCGTGGGCTAGCTCGACGACTCCGCGAATGTCCTGGCGGACGGCGTCAAAGTCTTCGCGCGTGCCGGATTTGAGCAGGCCGATGTTGAGCACCATATCTACGTCATGGGCGCCTTGTTTGAGCACGCGGGCGGTCTCATCGCGCTTGCAGGCGGAAAGGGTCGCGCCGAGCGGGAAGCCGATGACGACACCTAGGGGTACGCCGGTTCCAGCCAGCGTTTCAGCCGCGGTGGAGACCCAGAAGGGATTGACCATGGCGCAGGCAAAGCGATGTTCTGCGGCTTCGTGGCAGAGCTGAATGACCTGGGCGCGGGTCGCTTCGGGCTTGAGCAAGGTGTGATCAAGTACGGCGGCGAGAGCGGAACGGGAGGAGAGGACGTCCGTGGAAAATTGCAGAGGATTGAATGCAGCGACTTCAGTGTTCATGGTTCTCCTGCGGGTGTTGAAAGGCCCGCTCCATATCATACGTCCGGTTGGGATATTGCTCCGGAGAGAGGAAGGAAGCAGCCTGTGAATTCTTAGATAGTGCAGGACGCGAGTCTGGTTCAGGGGTTGACGGCGAGCCACGCGCGCTGAAGGTCCTGCGCAAGGAAGGTCTTGAGCTGTGCGCGGTTTTCTTCGTCGCGGGCGCGCAGGACGGCGCTGGGATGGATGGTGGCGAAGACACGCGAAGCGTAGGGTGTGGAGAACTCCTTGCCATGATCTTTCATGAGGGCGAACGTGCCGCCGAGGAGAGACTTGGAGGCGCTGGCTCCGAGGCAGAGGACCGCCTTGGGCTTGATGGCATCGATCTCAGCGAGGAGCCAGGGGCGGCAGGCTACGATCTCGCTCATGCGCGGGTTCTGGTGCAGGCGCAGCTTGCCTCGCTGCACGAACTTGAAGTGCTTGACGGCGTTGGTGACGAAGACCTCGGAGCGCGGAATGCGGAGGTCTTCAAGGATGTGGTCAAGCACTGCGCCAGCGGGACCGACGAAGGGTTCGCCCTGCTTGTCTTCCTGGTCGCCGGGCTGCTCGCCGACGAGCATGAGAGAGGCTTTGGCCGGGCCCCGGCCGGGCACGACCTGGATGGCGTGACAGTAGAGGTCGCAACCCTTGCAGGCGGGCAGGGCTGCGGCGATCGCGGGAAGAGTGTGGTCTTCCGGGATGAAGGGCTGGGCGGTGGGTTGGGACTGCTGGCGGGTGACCATGGATGCGACTCGGGACCTGGATTGAGTGATGAGGGATGGAAGCAGCTCGATTTCGGGAAGGTTCTTCCAGTAGCGAACGGGCATCTCCGAGCGCATGGCTTCAGGGTTGAGGCGCGCGGGGTTGAAGATGCTGGAGTAGTAGCTTCGCCAGAGGTTTTCCAGTTCGTCCTGTTCGGGGATGCGGGAGGACTCGCGCGGGACGCCGGGCGCAAAGGTCAGACGTTTGACTACGGGATCCCAGGAGACGCTGGCATCAGGAGTGAAGATGGTCCAGCGCATGATGGCGAAGCGCTCGGCGAAGAAGGGTGCGGCGAGCGGGACGATGCGATGGTCGGGCTGATACCACGCGATGAAGTGCTCGCAATCCTTGTCCGGGGTTGGCTCGCGGGGCGGGCACTCTTCGATTTCCGTTTCGACCGCTCCGAATGGCGTGGGAGTCTGGAGGATGAGGTGATGTGCGGCGGGATCGGGGTCGAGGGGCAGCGGCTCGTCGATGACCGTGGGACGCTGGGTCGGGTTGCCGGGTTCGAGCACCTTGCGAAAGCGCAGGAAGGCGTGCATCTTGTGCAGGTCGCGGCGAACCTGCGCCTGGAGGCGACTGAGTTCGACAATGTCGTCGTCGGTCTCCAGCTTGAGCAGGTTGGGCTCGGACTGGAGGCGGTAGAGGATGCGATAGAGCAGGTTCCAACGCTGTGGATCGCGATGCGCCGCGGCGAGCTGGGCTGCCTCCAGAAAGGCTTGTGAGGTGCGGGGGCGCGGGTAGGGTGTGCCGGTTGGAGCGTCATCCATGGAGAGCGCCAGGGGTAGCGATGCAGCGGAGGTGACGTCCTGAAGGTCGAGCTCCGCGGGCAGGTAGCCCGCTTTGAGGGCGTCACGTGCCGCGTTTCGCCATGGGTCGAAGTCGGGCTCAAGCAAGAACTGCTTCATCTCGCAGTTGGATGCAGAGTCGCAGCCAGCAGGAGATGAAGCAGACTTGCCCAGAAGCCTGATGACTCAGGCTACTTTGAGGCGCCGGCGCATGACGCCAGCGACCGAGAGGAGACCGCTACCGAGCAACAGCAGGCTGGAGGGCTCAGGTGTGGGTGCAATGGAGGGTGTCAGGCCGGGGTTGAGAGCCGGGGTGTAACCCAGGAACTCCTGGGGGATGCCGTCGGTCCAGCCGGTCTGATCGGAGGTGGGGCTGTAGAGGGTAAACGCGGAGTAGAAGCCGGAGTTGGTAAGGGCCTGGTTGCTGGCCAGAGCAAGGGCCTTGCCTTCTGCGCTTGCCGCACCGGCGGTGTAGCCGGAGTCAGAGCTCACGCCCGGGTCAAAGATTGCCCAATCGGCATACTGCAGATCGGCGATGGACCAGCCCTGGCCGCCGGTGGAGATGGCGTAGTCGATGATAGCGAGCGCGCGGTAGTCGGTGGAGGTGGTGGAGTTGTCGAGGGCGATGTTGTTGAGGCTGACAGACCACTGTTCGTTGAAGGTGATCTCGCGGTTGTAGTCCAGGCAAAGCAGAGAGGTCGTCGTGGAAGAACCATTGATGCTGAAGTTGTAAGGATAGATATCGATGCCATTGACGCTGGCTCCGCCGACTGAGATCAGTTGCAGCGTATCGGCCGAGGCTTTTGTGGGAAGGGTCCCAAGGCACACAGAGAGGGAGAGGAAAAGCAGAAAGTGTTTCATTGTGCTCCTAAACAGCTATTAGTGTCCGTTGCTAAGTTCACTTATAGGGAGTTGTAGGCGGCAGCGCAACGAAAGAAGGTGCCAAGTGACTATTTAGTGGGATTGGCGCGCAAGGGATGCACGAGCGGACACGTAGAGTTGCAGGCTGGTAATCAAAAGGGCGGGTTACTCGGCTGACAAGCTCTTGATGCAGCAGAGTTATAGGCTGCCGGTGAGAGCGCTGGCGGGAGTGAAGAGGTCGAGCTGCGAGGGCAGCGACTCTGCTGATGTCAGCAGCGCGTTTGCGGCCAGCGCTGCGGGTAGATGATCGACGGCTACGAGGTAGGGAAGCGCAGCTTTGAGGCGCACGTGCAGCTTCTTCAAGTCTTCCAGCAGGAGCCCATGATAGCGGCGGATCCTGAGGATGCGCTCGACGTTGCGGTAGCCGATGCCGGGGACACGCAGCAGCGATTCTCGGGGAGCGGTGTTGACGTCGACGGGGAAGAACTCGGGATGAGTGCGCGCCCAGACGGTCTTGGGATCTTCGGATAAGGAGAGCGATGGGTTCTCGGGCGTGGTGAGCTCAGAGGCCTGAAAGCCGTAGAAGCGCATGAGCCAGTCGGACTGGTAGAGGCGATGCTCGCGCATGAGCGGCGAGGGCTTGAGGGGCAGGCGGGAATCGGCTTCAGGGTAGGGGGAGAAGCCGGTGTAGTAGATGCGGCGCAGCTTGTAGTGATCGTAGAGGCGGGTGGCGGTGGAGAGGATCTGCCGGTCGGTGGTGACGCTGGCGGGCGTGGCGCCGACGACCATCTGAGTGGATTGACCGGCCATGGCGAACTTAGGGGCAAGGGAGGAAGACTTACGCTCCTCATCGGCCTGCTGCTTGCGGGTGGCGATCTGGGACATGGTCGACTCGATGACAGTCGACTTTTTCTCCGGCGCGAGCTGGACGAGATCCTGCTGGGTGGGGAGTTCGATGTTGGCGGAGAGGCGGTCGGCGAAGAGGCCGGCTTCGCCGATGAGCAACTGCGACGCGCCGGGAATGGCTTTAAGGTGGATGTAGCCGCCGAACTTGTGGACTTGCCGCAACTGCTTTGCGACCTGGACGAGCTGCTCCATGGTGTAGTCCGGCGACTGGATGATGCCGGAAGAGAGGAAGAGGCCTTCAATGTAGTTGCGCTTGTAGAAGCCGAGGGTCAGAGTTACGACTTCTTCCGGGGTGAAGCGGGCGCGGCGGATGTCAGAGGAGACGCGGTTGACACAGAAGACGCAGTCGTAGGTGCAGACGTTGGTGAGCAGGATCTTGAGCAGGGAGACGCAGCGGCCGTCGGGTGTGTAGGAGTGGCAGATGCCCATGCCGTCGGAGTGGCCTACGCCCCGGCCGTTGCCGTCGCGCTTGGCGCCGGAGGAGGCGCAGGAAGCATCGTACTTGGCTGCGTCGGCCAGGATCTCGAGTTTCTGCTGGGTGGTCATCCGCGCGTAGAGGTCTGAGCCCCAGATTTAGTTTAGCGAAGGATAGGCGAACAACGTAGCGGCCAGGTTGAACCGGTTTGATGGCATGAGAAAAGCGCCTAGTGGCCGGCGACTTCCTCGGGGAAGAGGCGGATGTCGGGAACGTTGCGGTAGATCTCGGCGTAGTCCATGCCGTAACCGATGACGAAGCGGTTGGGGATGGAGAAGGCGACATAGTCGGCCTCGATGGGAACGAGGCGGCGCTCGGGCTTGTCGAGGCAGGTGGCGATCTTGAGCGAGGCGGGTTTGTGCTGCAGCATGAGGCCGCGGAGATAGCTGAGGGTCAGGCCGGTGTCGAGGATGTCCTCTACGATGATGACGTGCTTGCCCTCGATGGGGTTGTCGATGTCCTTGATGAGCTTGACGGCGCCGGAGGAGACGCGGGCGCGGCCGTAGCTGGAGACGGCGACGAAGTCGAAGGTGTTGTCGACGGTGATGGCGCGGGCGAGGTCGGCGAGAAAGATGGCGGCGCCTTTGAGGACGCCGATGAGCACGATGGACTCCCCGGCGTAGTCGGCTGAAATTTGCTGGCCGATCTCTCGAACGCGGCCTGCGATGTCTTCCCGGCTGAAGAGGATTTCCATAGAGCTGGCGGGAGGCAACGCGGGTGCGGAGGCGATCATACTGGAAGTCGGCATGTGAGATAGGGTAGCGCGTTTGGCGCAAGCGAGGGAGCGGAAAAGCGGCCCGGAATGGCGAAGACGCGGATGACGAGGCGATATACTTCCTGGATGTACCCGTACATTACGATCGGTTCGTTTCACCTGGGGACTTTCGGCCTGTTTCTATGGCTGGCGGCGGTGGTGGCGGGCGTTGTGCTGCACAAGAACTTTGTCCGCGGCGGCGTGAACGCGGACGCGCTGAACGTGGTTTGCCTGGTGGTGCTGGCCGGGGTGCTGGGCGCGAAGACGTGGCACGAGCTGCAAAATCCTGATGAACTGCGGATTGCGATCCACCGGATCCTGGCGCCAGGCATTCATCATCCGGGGCAGGTGCTGCTGGAGCTTGGGGAGTGGATGCGCAGCGGGATTGCGTGGTTCGGCGGGCTGGTTGCCGGGATTGCCGCGCTGATATGGCAGGGGATGGTGGCGCGGCCAAACGGGCTACGGGGATTGCGGGCGGGCGTTCGGATGCTCGACCTGGCGGCACCGGCGACGCCGATTGGGTATGGGATTGGGCGGATCGGGTGCCTGACGAGCGGTGATGGAGATTATGGGCGGAACACGCTGTCTCGCTGGGGCGTGCACATGCGGGCCGACGCGCTGGTGCCGCCGCGGCCGCCGGATGCGCTGGTGCTGCCGACGCCGCTGTGGGAGTTTGGCATTGCGCTGGCGATTGCGTGGGTGCTGTGGCGGATGGGTGTTCGGCCGCGTCCGCTGGGATGGCTGACGGGACTTTACCTGGTGCTGAGCGGGATGGCGCGGTTCCTGGTGGAGATCGAGCGGATCAACCCGAAGATCTACTGGGGGATGAGCAACGCGCAGGTGGCGGCGCTGGGGAGCGTGGTAGTGGGCGGGGTGATCATGCTGGCGGTGCGGGGAGAGCAGCGGGTGGGTGGGCCGGCGACGATGTCAGAGAGGGAAAAGCTGGCGGCGTAGGCGTTCTGACGATGACAAAAAAGTGGGCGTGGTGCGGGGCGAGTGTTCCACGTGGAACATAGGTTTTTGTTGATGTTTTGGGGATGCCAGCGCTGGTGACTGGTGTCGCGAGCGCTTTTGTGTGCGACGGCGGTGGTGATTTTCTGGAGCGATGTGGAAGGCTGTGTGGATGTCGTGGAGAGTTGCAGAGGCAACTTTCCATGCCTGGCGGCAGGCAGCACTTTGCTGCGGATCAGAGACGCTTCAGGTATGCCTTGGCTGCTTCGAGTTCGGGGAAGAGGCGCTCTTCGGCCTGGAACTCGCGGGAGTGGACGCAGCGGCGTCCGCCGCGGACGCGGACGGGGTGCTTGAGGTGCAGCATCTCGTGATAGAGGAGGTACTCGATGGCGCAGCGCGGGGTGTCGGCGCGATCGAAGACGCGGGAGACGACGATGGTGTTGTGGGCGGCGTCGTAGTGGCCGAGCATGCGGCGTGCGGCGTGGGCCGACCAGGTGAGGGTGGGGCGGCCGAGGAGGCCGTGGAAGAAGCGGCGATTGAGGGTTTCGAAGACTTCGTCCAGATCGTAGCAGTGGCCTACGGGGCTGGAGATGCGCTTGCGTCCGCGGGTGAGACGGATGTGTTCGGCGCCTTTGGCCACAGCTTCGGAGGAGACGTAGCGCCGGTAGCGGTCGGAGTGGGCGGCGCCGATGGGCTTGCGATAGAGCTTGGCGAGCAGGATGTGGGCGATGGCGTGGTGCACGGGCTCGGGCGAGGCTTCGAGCAGGTCCGAGAGGCGCACATGAAGCGTGCCCTCGCGCAGACGGATGGTGGTGTTGAGGGAGGTGAAGCGGCGGAAGCGGATGTCGAGCGCGGGGATGGGAGCGCGCGGACGCAGTTCGCGATACTCGTGTTCGAAGATGGGAACCAGGGAGGCGGCCACGATTGTCATCAGGTTAACACGGAAGGCTGCCAAGATTCAGCAGCCTTCAACGGAGTTCCGGGGGCTCTGATGGCCTGGACCTGCCGTCGTCCTTGGAAGGTGGATGGGCGAGGAACCAGGCTTTCTGCTCCTCGATCATCTTGACGGCGGACTCGTGGACGTCGTTCAAGGTCTCGAGGGCAAGCTTGCGGGAGACGTTGTAGGCTTCGTTGTCGGGCGGGGATTTGAGCGCAGTGCCCCAGCGCTCGGTTGCGGCGACGAGTCTAGGCAGGACCTTGCGGATGTCACTGTGACGCTTGCCGTAGTCCTCGAGATTGTCGTCGAGGTCGTCGGCGATGGAGGTGAACTGCTCCATCTGGTCGTGGATGTCTTCTTCGCGGCCGGGGCGGCGCTTGCCGGTGGATAGCCGGTCGATCTCTTTGGTGCGCTGATCGAGAAAGCCGATGAAGGCGGCGATGCGCTCCGGAGGAAAGTAGGCGGTGTCGCGGAGCTTTTCCACCTCGCCGTCAGAGAGGGCGGACTCGTGTTCCTGAGCGAAGAGACTGCGGTCGAGCCCGGCGCAGACGCAGGCGGCGAGGGCGCAAAGGATCACTCTGCGGCGGCCAAGCCGTGGACTGCGTGAGAGCCGAAGCATGGTCAGTGGGCGAAGACCTGCGAGAGCAACTCATCGTGCACCCTATCGAGCTGCTTCAACGTGGATTCGACCACGGGCTTGTCTTCGCTTGAGACCTCGCGAAGGAACTGGCCGAGCCGGAAGCTGGCCGCGTGGACTCGCATCTCGGCGTTCTTGAGCCGCTTGGAATCGCGTGCGAGGTTCACGTGGATGCGTTCGGCGAACTCCCGAATCCGTTTCAGAGACGCACTGGCCTGGTCGATATCGCCAGCCGCGAGCTGCTTGGCGGCCACATCGGTATAGATCTCGACGAGTTCAGTGTAGAGGAAACATTGCTCACGCGGCACGGCGTGATCGGCGCGAATCTCAAGCTGCGCGAGGCCGGCGGCGTCGAGCGCCAGGCTATCGTTGCTGCTTGCAAACGCATTTACAGGGAAGGAGGTGAGGAGGAGGACGGCGCTGGCAACGAGGAGTCGCATGTTGCACCTGCAGGTGGAGCCCGGTTCTACGTTACTTCATATGTTCAAGAGCTACGAGGCGATGCCGAGCCTCGAACTCCTGGTCAGGGTTGCTGCCGTTCGATGCGGCCAGGAACTGCTGGTATGCCTGTTCGGCGAGTTTCACGTGGTGCAGCTGATCGTGACAAATCGCAGTGAGGAACAGAACCGGGGCCGAAACAGGAAGAACTGTAGCACGCAATTGGAGAGCCTGCAATGCCACTGCCGGCTCGCCGTTTTGTGAGGCCGCAAAGGCCAGATCGCCGGCGGCGTTGCCGAGGTCCGCAGGCGTGGGGAAGAGGGCTGGCTGCGCAATGAGCGGCGCGAGGAGGTCCTGCGCCTCGCGGTAGCGTTTGAGATGGATGAGGGCGCGGGCGTGGTCGTCCGCGATGGAGGTGTTGCGCGGCGCCTCAAGGGAGAGCGCTGCGAGCAGAGGCTCGGCGTGGGCGTCGTCGCCCGCCTGGAGGTAGAGATTGGCGAGGAGGTGGGTCACGTTCGCGTCCTGGGGGCGATCCGCATGCAGCGCCTGCAGCAGGGGGAGAGCCTGGGCGGGCTTGCCTTCGGCCTGGTAGACGGAGACGAGTTGCGCGGTAAGCGCGGGGTCGTTGGGGTGGGCGGCGAGCGCGGTATCGAGCAGGGTTTCGGCTTCGGCGGCGCGGGTCTCCCGGACCAGCAGGTGAGCGAGGGCGGCGGCTGCGGCGGGGTCGTTGGGGCGGGCGGCAAGCGTGCGGCGATACGCGGCTTCGGCGGCCGGGGCGCCATTGCCGGCGGCTTCGGCGAGTTCGGCGGCGAGGAGTGTGTCTTCCGGCGTTTCGGGGGAGAGCTTCAGGGCTTCCAGTAGCTCGTCGCGAGCGCTGGCGGGGCGCCGCGTCTGATCAATGCGGGCGAGGGCGCGATAGGCGCGGGCCTTCACGAGCTTGTCGCCGGCGGGCAGGGCAGTGGCGGCGAGGAGTTCGGCGCGGGCAGCGTCGAGGCGGGCGGACTTGCCGGACGCAGTGCGGGCGAGGAGAAGGCCAAGGGCCACGTGCGGATCGAGGTAGGAGGGATCGTCGGCGATGGCGGCGCGGTAGCTTTGCTCGGCGGCGGAGTTCTGGTCGAGCGCGTCCTGGGCGGAGCCTAGATCGTAGAGCACGTGCGCGTCCTTGGGAGTCTCGGCGGCGAGCGGCTGAAGGAGCTTCAGGGCCAGTTCGTAGTCGTGCGCTTCCATGGCGGCGTTGGCTTTGTCGCGCTGCGCTGACTGCGGAGAAGCGACGGTGTGGACATCGGTGTTGAAGTCCTGGGCGCTGGCAGCCAACACGAAGAGGCCTGCGGTAATCACTGAAGTGCAAATGAGCTTAGTCATAGTGGGGGTGTCTGCGAAGCGTCTTCCTGCCGGAAGTACTGAGTGCCGACTGGTGAGGTGCAGGATTCATGATTTCTCCTCATCATCACGGGCTATGGAACTAAATACTGAGATTCTTTCCCGGCGCTTCGCTCAGGGTCAGAATGACGAGCTCGTTTATCGTGCGCCATGTTTATCGTGCGACATGTTCCGTTGAATTGAGTAGAGGGCCGAGCCAGTGGCCGGTGTGGCTGGCTGGGTTGGCGGCGATCTCTTCTGGGGTGCCCTCGGCGACGATGCGGCCGCCGCCGTCGCCGCCCTCCGGGCCCATGTCGATGACCCAGTCCGCCGATTTGATGACGTCGAGGTTGTGCTCGATGACCAACAGCGAGCCGCCGCCATCGAGCAGTTTGCGGAAGGCCGCGAGCAGCTTGGCGACGTCGTCGAAGTGCAGGCCGGTGGTGGGCTCGTCGAGGATGTAGAGGGTGCGGCTGCGGGCGCGAGACGCGGCATCGCTGCTGCCGTTGCGGCCGATGATGGAACGCGCGGTGGCGAGGTGCGAGGCTAGCTTGACGCGCTGCGCCTCACCGCCGGAGAGGGTGGTGGCGGACTGGCCAAGGCGCACATAGGAGAGGCCGACCTCGTCCAGGACGTGGAGCTTGTCGACGATCTTTGGATGACCGGCGAAGTACACCAGCGCCTCCTTGACGGTCATGTTGAGGACGTCGTGGATGTTGCGATTTTTGTAGCGGATTTCAAGAATGGAGGATTTGTAACGCGTGGCGTTACATTCTTCGCAAGGCAGCTCGATGTCGGCGAGAAACTGCATTTCGACGGTGACGGTGCCGTCGCCCTCGCACACATCGCAGCGGCCTCCGGGGACGTTGAAGGAGAATGCTCCGGCGGCGAGGTTGCGGCGCTTGGCGTCGGGCTGGGCGGCAAAGAGGGCGCGGATGTCGTCGAAGGCCTTGATGTAGGTGACGGGGTTGGAACGCGGAGTGCGCCCGATGGGAGACTGATCGACGAGGATGACGTCGTTGAGGTGCTGGGCGCCGGAGAGGCCGCGATAGAGGGCCGTTGGATCGGCGCCTTCGGTCTGGCCGAGGGCCTGCTGCAGCGCGCGATAGAGCACCTGGTGCACGATGGTGGACTTGCCGGAACCGGAGACGCCGGTGACGCAGCAGAGGAGATTGAGCGGGATGTCGAGGTCGACGCCGCGAAGGTTGTGGCTGCGCGCGCCGGTGAGCTTGAGGTGCTCGCGGCCGGGCTCGCGGCGATGGCTGGGGACGGGGATGGTGAGGCGACCGGAGAGGTATCTGCCGGTGATGGATTGCGGGTTGGCCATGACCTCGGCGACGGTGCCGGCGGCGAGGAGATGGCCGCCAAGTTCGCCGGCGCCGGGGCCGAGATCGAGGAGGTAGTCGGCGGCGCGGATGACGTCGGGATCGTGTTCGACGACGAGGATGGTGTTGCCCAGGTCGCGGAGCTCTTCCATGATGCGGATCAGCTTGGCCGTGTCGCGGGTATGCAAACCGATGGAGGGTTCGTCGAGGACATAGAGCGCGCCGACGAGGCGGGAGCCGAGCGATGTGGCGAGCTGGATGCGCTGGGACTCGCCGCCGGAGAGCGTGGATGAGAGGCGGTCGAGCGTGAGGTAGTCGAGACCGACCTGGTGCAGGAAGTGAGTGCGCTGGCGGACCTCTTCAAGCACCTTGCCGGCAATCTCCATCTGGGCAGGGGAGAGCTGGAGCGAGTCGAAGAACTCGGTGGCGGCGGTGATGGTGAGGGCGGAGACCTCGCAGATGTTTTTGCCCTGGATCAGAACGGCGCGTGCCTCGGCGCGGAGGCGGGTGCCGCGGCAGTCGGGGCAGAGCGCGTAGCCGCGGTATTTGGAGAGGAAGACGCGCACGTGCAACTTGTACTTCTTCTGGTCGAGCTCACGAAAGAAGCCGCGGATGCCGGGGAAGGTGGCGTTGCCATCTTCAATGAAGCGTTGCTGGGCGGGGGTGAGGTCGTACCAGGGGACGTTGGTGGGCACGCCGGCGGCTTTGGCAGCGCGCTTCATCTCGCCGTGGTGGGCGCGGTATTTGGTGGTGGTCCAGGGATGGATGGCGCCTTCGTCGAGGGTGCGGGAGCGGTCGGGGATGATGAGGGCGGGATCGAAGTCGATGGTGTTGCCGAAGCCCTGGCAGCGGGGGCAGGCGCCGAAGGGGTTGTTGAAGGAGAAGAGGCGCGGCTCGGGCTCGCGATAGGCGCGATGGCAGGTGGTGCATTCGAAGGCGGCTGAGAAGCGGAGCGCGGGGCTGGTTTCGTTGGCGCCGAGGATCTGAAACTGGATTTCGCCGGCCTCGCGGTAGCCGGTTTCGATGGCGTCGACGATGCGCGAGCGGATGTCGGGCGAGAGTGCGAGGCGGTCGGCGAGGACGAAGATGGGCTGCGAGAAATCGAGCTCGAGGAGCGACTCGGGGGTGGAGAACTCGACGATGGCGCCGGGCTGACCGGCGTTGCGTTGGGCGGCTGTCTGCTGGTAGAGGCGGTTGTAGCCGCGGCGGCGCAGCTCGATGAGGCGCTCCTTCAAGGAGTCGGTGAGCGTGGCGGCGGCGATGTTGTGGGAGTTCCTGGGGGCTCGTTTGGTGGCGGGCTTGGGTTTCTTGATGGGCGGCGCGGGTTCTTCGACGGAGGAAGCCTGCAAGGGCTCAAGCTTGAGCTCTGCGCGCACGATGGGGAAGAGCGCGTAGGCGCGGGTGCCGGGGGGCAGGCGGAGCAGCGAGGCGACGATCTCGTCGACGCTGTCGCGCTTGACGATGCCGCCGCAGTGCAGACAAGTGACGGTGCCGCAGCGCGTGTAGAGCAGGCGAAGGTAGTCGTAGATCTCGGTTGCGGTGGCGACGGTGGAGCGCGGATTGCGCGTCTGGTTCTTCTGCTTGATGGCGATTGCCGGTGCGAGGCCGTCCATGTGGTCGACGTCGGGCTTTTCGATGCGCTCGAGGAACTGGCGGGCGTAGGCGGAGAGCGACTCGACGTAGCGGCGCTGGCCTTCGGCGTAGACGGTGTCGAAGGCGAGCGACGACTTGCCGGAGCCGGAGACGCCGGTGACGACGGTGAGGGCGTTGTGGGGGATGTCGACGTCGATGCCCTTGAGGTTGTGGGTGCGGGCGCCGCGGATGGTGATCTGGTCGTTGGTGCCGGGGGACGGCTGGGAGACCGTTCCGTGGGCAGGGATTGTTTCCGTTGTCTGGTCAATCATTTCGTCAATTTGGGCCACTCTCTATTGTCGGATAGATGGGCATGGATTGCGAATCCGGCGAATGGAGGCATGCGTGGGCGGAGTGGCTGACGGCGGGTGGGCGGGCATCACAGAAGTTGTAGGAAAACGGGGTCACAGAATTCTGATTCGGTTCAGGCGTCTCGATTCGGGAATCTGGCATTCCCGACGGTGGACTTTGCTATTGTGGTGGGCTCTTGCTCGAGCCAGAGTAATGGTCAAGCCGCTCAGAGGTAATCGCTGGTAACAGAGCGGCAAGCAAACGAGAAGCTGAGGGATCAGCTCAAACAGAGGTTCGGGCTTCAACTACCCGCCATACAGAGATTCGGGAGAAGCAATGCGGATATTGATTGTGGAAGATGATGCTGCCTTGGGGATGTACCTGTCGAAGGGCCTGAAGCTGGATGGACATGAGGTGGAGCTGGTCACGGATGGGAGATCGGGCCTGGAGCATGCGCTGGCGCATACGCCGGACTTGATGGTGCTGGACCTGAGCCTGCCGCAGAAGGACGGGATTGAGGTGCTGGAGGGGATGCACGGGCGCTTCGCGGGGACGTCGGTGCTGGTGCTGACGGGCCGGAACGCGGTGGCGGACCGGGTGAAGTGTCTGAACCTGGGCGCGGATGACTGTCTGCTGAAGCCTTTCAGCCTGAGTGAGTTGATGGCGCGGTGCAAGGCGCTGATGCGGCGGCGCGAGCAGTTTGCCGATCCGGTGCTGCGGGTGGGAGGGGTGGAGCTGAACCGCATGGAGCGCACGGTACGGCGCGAGGGGCAGCTGGTGGAGCTGACGACGAAGGAGTTCGCGCTGCTCGAGTACCTGATGCAGGCGAGGGGCCGGGTCTGCCTGCGCAGCGATCTGCTGCGGGAGGTGTGGCAGGCGTCGCCGGTGGCGGGGACGAATGTCGTGGACGTGTACGTGAATTACTTGCGCAAGAAGCTGGGCGCCGTGCGGCTGCTGGGCGGAGAGCCGGACCAGGTGATCGAGACGGTGCGAGGAGAGGGCTACGCCATGGCTGCGGGAACGCCACGCAAGCAGCCGCAGAGGGCAGAGATGTTTCCACGGGCGATGCCTGGAACGTCGCCGATGTGGAGTCTGGGCGCGGTGGGTCGTGCGTGAGAGCGAGAGGCGGGCCGTGCACTTCGCGAAGGATGCGGAGTGGGTGCGGCGCTCGCTGCACGACCTTTGCCAGCCGCTGACGGCGCTGCAGTGCAGGTTGTCGCTGGGGATGATGTGTGTGGGCGAGGATGACGCGGCTGAACTGGCGGAGTTGAGACGAATGATGCACGACTCGCTGACGGAATGCGAACGGATGATGGACCTGGTTCGGGTGATGCAGTTGAAGCTGGACGAAGAGGAGGGATTGCAATGAGTGCAGCGGGGGTGTGGAGGGGGCAGGAGAGCAAGGTAACGACGCGGTCGGTAGTGCTCGCCTGCCCGGACGGCGGGCTGCGGGAGCGGCTGAAGCGGGGCTTGACCGGGCTGCGCTGGACGGTCTACGAGGCGGCGGGCGGAGCGGACGCGCTGGCGCAGATCGAGCGCGATCATCCGGAGGCGCTGGTGGTGGACTCGTGGCTGCCGGACCTGGAGGTGGCGGAGTTCGCGCTGCAGATCGGCGCCATGTATCCGGGGATGGATGTGCTGCGGATGGACGGGGGCGTGGGTGGAGGAGTGCGGAGTCCGCGGCGGAACGAGCTGCTGCACGCGATCCGCGAGGCGCAGGAGAGCGGCATCGATGAACAGGACGCCGCGGGAGAGCGCGTCAGGGCGCGGGGTGACAGGGAGCGGGGGGGCAGGGAAGAGAGTGCGGCTGAGCGGGCGCCGGTAGTGACTGGCATTGGCGGGAACTCGATTCCGGAGATGGTGGGTGAGAGTGCGGGGATGGTCGAGCTGGCCAGGTTGATCCGGCTGGTTGCGCCGCGATCCGCAACCGTGCTGATCGAGGGCGAGACAGGCACGGGTAAGGAGGTGGTGGCGAAGGCCATTCATCGCCTGAGCGCAAGAGCGGGCAAGGCGTTCGTGGTGCTGAACTGCGCGGCGATTCCAGAGACGTTGCTGGAGGCGGAGCTGTTCGGGCATACGCGCGGGGCGTTTACGGGGGCTGTGCAGTCTCGCATGGGACGGATTGAGGCGGCGCATGGCGGGACGCTGTTCCTGGATGAGATCGGGGAGATGCCGCTGGCGCTGCAGGCGAAGATGCTGCGGTTTCTGGAGTGCGGCGAGATCCAGAAGGTGGGCGAAAACGAGAGCCTGCGGGTGGATGTGCGGGTGATCGCGGCGACGCACCAGCTGCTCGAAGAGCGAGCGTCGGCGGGGACGTTCCGGCTGGACTTGTACCACCGGCTGGCGGTGTTTCCGCTGGACGTGCCGGCGCTGCGGGAGCGCATGGACGATCTGCCGCTGCTGGTGGAGTTCTTCCTGGCGCAGATGGGGCGGGAGATGCCGCGCAAGCGGATCTCGGCGGAGGCGATGGCGATGCTGCGGGAGCATGCGTGGGCGGGCAACGTGCGCGAGCTGATGCACGTGCTGGAGCGCGGCGCCATCCTGGCTGGCGATAAGGCGGAGATCGGGGCGGATGAGGTTCGGGTGAGAACGCGGAGGCGATAACACACAATTTTCATGGGCGGCCGTTCCGGGAGTTTAGGAGCGGCCTTTTTTTTGTGCCAGCGAAGACGGTTCGGGTTTGATGTGAGGGTTCTTATGGGATGGGGCGGCATTTGGCGGGTGAGGTGCATGAGTGCGGGTGGAGGTTTTGCGATGCGGGTTGGGACAACGGCGGACGCGTTGAGCAGGTACCTGGATCTGACGGCGACGCAGATGAAGTTGACTGCGGGCAACATGGCCAACATCGATACGCCGGGATACAAGACGCAGGGCTTCGACTTTGAGAAGGAGTTTGCCGCGGCGGTGGCGGGACGCGGGAGTAGCGAGCCGCAGGTGGGGGATGTAGATGGGCTGGTGGCGCGGCCGGACGGGAATACTGTGTCAGTCGACCGCGAGACGATGTTGCTGGCCAAGTCGCAGCTGCAGTTCAAGACGGGCGTGGCGCTGCTGCGCGGTGAGTTCAGCCGGGTGATGAGCGCGATCCATGCGGATAGCAAGTGATCCATGCGGACAGCAAGTAAGGAGCAGGGATGAATTTGTTTGGAGTGATGGACATCAGCGCGTCGGGGTTGAAGGCGGAGCGGGTGAGGGCCGAGGTGGTGGCGTCGAACATGGCGAACTCGGAGACGACGCGAACCGAGGAGGGTGGGCCGTACCGGCGGCATCAGGTGGTGTTTTCGGCCGAGATGGCGGCGCAGGGCGTGGGCGGCGGAGTGGAGGTGGCGGGAGTTGTGGAAGACAAGAGCGATCCGCTGATGCGGTTTGATCCGCAACATCCGGATGCGCAGGCGGATGGATATGTGGCTTACCCGGATATCAATCCGCTGACGGAGATGGTGGATCTGATGGGCGCGACGCGCAGCTACGGGTTGAACGCGTCGGCGGTGCAGGCGGAGAAGGGGATGCTGGCAAGTTCGCTGGAGATCCTGAAGTAGCGAAGAGATGTGGGCCGCGGACCGGGCAGGTGGAGGAGCGAGATGGCTGGAGTGGATCGGGTTGGAGCGGCGGCGGTTGCATCGCTGGCGGTTGCGAAGACACCCGCGGTGGGGACGCCGTTTAGCGGGATATTGCAGGGACTGGTGGCGCAGGCGGGTGCGCTGGACAAGAAGGCGGAGCAGGCGGTGACGGGATTGCTGAGCGGCCAGGGCGTCGAGGTGCATGAGGCGATGATCGCGTCACAGAAGTCGGATATGGCGTTCGAGCTGGCGCTGCAGGTGAGGAACAAGGCGGTGGGCGCTTATCAGCAGATGATGGCGATGCAGTTCTAGAAGTGTTTGCGACGTAGGGATTGCGGGAGCAGGGATGGCGGACGCTGGACAATACGGCACGAAGGGACTGGCGCTGGTGTCGCAGGCGCGGGTGCGGTTTGGCGCACTGCCGGAGCGGCGGCGGCAGTGGCTGATGGTGGGCGCGGGGCTGCTGATCGCGTCGGTGGCGGCGATGGTGTGGTACGCGGGCCGCCCGGATTGGCGGGTGTTGTTTTCGGGCCTGGATGGCAAGGATGTGGCGCAGGTGTCGCAGGAGTTAGCGGCGGCTGGGGTTGCGTTCCAGGCGACGCCGGATGGCACGGGCGTAGAGGTGCCGGCGGAGCTGCTGGACAAGGCGCGCATGGAGGTTGCCACGAAGGGCATGCCGCAGAGTGGGCGGCTGGGGTTTGAGCTGTTCGACAAGCCGAACTGGGTTGGGAGCGAGTTCGATGAGCGGGTGAACTACCAGAGGGCGCTGGAGGGGGAGCTCGAACACACCATCGAGACGCTGGGTGTGGTGCGCGCGGCGAGGGTGCACCTGGTGCTGCCGCAGGCGAGTTTGTTTACCAGCGAAGAGAAGGTGGCGAAAGCGAGCGTGGTGCTGAAGCTGAAACGTGCGAGCCTGGCGGCGGAGCAGGTGGAGTCGATACGCAACCTGGTGGCGGGCGCGGTGGAGAACCTGAATCCGGAGCAGGTGACGCTGGTGGATGCGGATGGGCGGGTGAACTTTTCGCGGATGGGGCAAAGCGCGATGGGGGCGGACGCGGAGCAGGCGATGGAGGCCAAGCTGGTGGCGATGCTGGAGCCGCTGGCGGGAGCGGGCAATGTGCGCGCGACGGTGAACGTGAGCTATGAGGAGAGCAAAGAAGAGCGGACGGATGAGGTGTACGACCCGGCGCTGAGCGCTCCGCTGACGATGGAGAGGACGGAGCAGGGCGGCGGCGCGGCGAAGTTGGCGCAGGGGATTCCGGGGACGGCGAGCAATACTCCGGCGGCGGCGCCGGCGGGCGCCCTGCAGGGCAGTGCCCAGGCCGCGGCGCCGGGAGTGCCGCCACTGCTGGCGGCGAAGACGGAGTTGCCGGTCTACCCGCAGAGCGCGGGGCAGGGTCAGACGTCGCGGCAGGAGAGCGGGACGTATGCGGTGTCGAAGCATACCTCGCACGAGGAGCTGGAGCCGGGAAGGCTGCGGCGCGTGACGGCGGCGGTGGTGGTGAACGACCGGATGGTGACGGAGGGCGCGGGGAAGCTTGAACACACGGTGTGGAAGCCGCGGACGACGGAGGAGATGCATCGTCTGGAGAGCTTGGCGCAGGCGGCGGTGGGGTTCGACGAGAAGCGCGGAGACCAGGTGGTGATGGAGAATGTGGGGTTCAGCGCGAACGCTCCCGAGGTGAAGACGGCGGGGGTGGAGGCGGTTCTTGAGCAGGCGAAGGGTTTGCTGGCGACGCAGCCGGCGACCTTGAAGACGGGCCTGATGGGATTGCTCGGCGTGATGCTGGTGTGGTTTGTGCTGCGGCCTGTGGCCGGGCAGCTGGCCGAGACGATGCGAGAGCCGGCTCTGCTGAGTGCGGGAGCGGCCCTGGAAGAGCGCGAGGGCGGAAGGGCGCTGGGTGAAGCTGCGGCTTCGGGCGGCGGACCTGCCCGGCTGCGAGGCGCGGCCGGGACAAATTGGACGGAGACGAGTGCGGCGAGTGAGAGTGAGTTGGTGAAGGAGTCGCGGTTGGGGCAAGGGGTCTATGACCAGGTGTCGGAACATATACGGCGGGACCCGGCGCAGAGTACGCGAGTTCTGGAGACGTGGATTTCGGCTGACGGGGCGGCATCATGACGCAGGCACAGGTAACTGACCGAACGACGGGGAATCCGGCCGCGACGGGCGCGCCGCAGGCGGCCTCGGGGTCGAGCCAGCTCAGCGGATTGCGCAAGGCGGCGATTCTGATCATGGCGCTGGGTGAGGACCTGGCGACGAGCCTGTTCCAGAGCATGAATGAGCTGGATGTGCAGCGGGTGACGGACGAGATCTCGAAGGTGGGAGGCGTTCCGCTGGGGCAGTTGACGGAGGTGTTGAAGGAGTTCTACGAGCTGCTGGAGACGCATCGCTTCATGGTGCGGGGAGGGCCGGAGTATGCGGCCAAGCTGCTGCGAGAGGCGTTTGGCCAGCAGCGGGCGGATGAGTTGCTGGACCAGGTGAGCAGCCTGCGTGAACGCAGCACGGGCGACCTGGCGATGCTGCAGAAGATGGAGCCGCAGCAGTTGAGCAAGTTCCTTGAGAATGAGCACCCGCAGACGGTGGCGCTGGTGCTGGCGCACCTGGATGCGAAGCGAGGGGCGGGCGTGCTGATGTTCCTGGGGACGCAGATGCGGGTGGAGGCGCTGCAGAGGCTGGCGGAGATGCGGCAGTTTTCGCCGGAGATGGCGCAGAAGGTGGCGCTGGCGTTGCATCGTCGGATGGATTCGCTGGGGTCTGCGGGACGGAGGAGTTACGCGGGGTACCGGGCGGTCGCGGATATGTTGAACGGCGTGGATGCGGGGATGAGCAAGACGATTCTCGAACAGATTGAGCAGAAGCAGCCGAAGGTCGCGACGGACATCAGGGCGCTGATGTTCACGTTCGAAGATCTGATCACGGTTCCGCAGGCGAGTATTCGTGAACTGGTGAGCGCGGCGGACAAGAAGATGCTGGCGATGGCGTTGAAGGGCGGTAAGGAGAACGTGAAGGCGCACCTCTTCAAGGCGATGAGCTCGCGGGCAGCGGAGATGATGAAGGACGACATGGAGGCGATGGGTCCCGTGCGCGGCAAGGATGTGAGCGCGGCGCAGCAGGAGCTGCTGGCGCTGGCGAATAAGCTGGAGAGTGAAGGCAAGATGATGCTGAAGATGGAGGGCGGCGATGATCTCGCTGTTTGAGCACGCGGCTAAGCGAGTCGGCGGCGAGATGCCTGTGGATCTGATTACGCGCGACGTGCGCGGGGTGTCGCTGCTCGAGTTCCTTGCGCATAGCGAGGTCGCGGCAGATCAGCAGGAGATGACCGTGGAGGCGGCCGCTGAAGGTGAGGCGAGCGAGCGGGCGCGGCAGATTAGAGCGATGATCCAGGCGGCGCGCGAAGAGGCTGCGGCCGAGGCTCGTTGCGAGTTTAAAGCAGAGATGGAAGGCATGCTTCGACAGGAGCGGGAGAGGGTGGACAGGATCTGTCCGGAGTTTGCGAGGGATCGCGAGAGGTACTTTGCGGCAGCTGAGACGCAGGTGGTGAAGCTAGCGATGGCTACGGCGAGGAAGGTGCTGGCGCGGGAGGTTGCGGCGGATGCGATGCATCTTACGGCGACAGTAAGGGCGGCGTTGACGAGAGTGCGGGAAGGATCGGCGACCGTATTGAGGGTGCCGGCGCAGGATGCGGAGAGTTGGCGAAGCTTGTTTGCGAGCGCTGCGGTCGAGGTTCGGGAAGATGAAGGTTTGGACGCGGGGGAGTGCTTGCTTGAGACCAACGTCGGGCGGGTGGAGATGGGTGTCGAGGTGCAGATGCGCGAGATTGAGCGAGGCTTTGGCGAGCTGATGCAACGGCACGCGGAGTAGCAAGGACCGAGGGATTGTGGAATGGGAAGGGTGCAGGAGGGACTAGGGTCTGCGGGATTGCAGCCGTATTTCGCGGCGCTGGAGCAGCGGCCAGCGTGGAAGTGGGTGGGTCGCGTGGTGCAGGCGAACGGACAGACGGTGGAGAGCGAAGGGCCCTTGTGTTCGGTGGGGGAGAGCTGTGAGGTGATGGATGGTGCCGGGGTGCGGCACCCGGCCGAGGTGATCGGGTTTCGCGGGACGAATGTGGTCTCGATGCCGCTGGACGCGACCACGGGCATCCAGTATGGCGACGGGGTGCAGGCGCTGGGCTCAACGCCTTCGATCGCGGTTGGGGAGCAGATGCAGGGGCGGATTTTGAATGCGCTGGGGCAGCCGCTGGATGGGTTGGCGTCGCCGCGGGTCAGGGTGATGTGGCCGCTGGATGGCGCGGCGCCGATGCCGATGGAACGTGAGCCGATCCGCGAGGCGCTGGCCACGGGCGTGCGTGTGATCGACGGTCTGCTGACGGTGGGGCGTGGGCAGCGTGTGGGTATCTTCGGTGGGTCGGGCGTGGGTAAGAGCACGCTGATCGGGATGATGACGCGGAATACCGCGGCAGATCTGACGGTGGTCGGGCTGGTGGGCGAGCGCGGGCGGGAGGTGCGCGAGTTCGTCGAGGATTCGCTGGGCGAGGAGGGACGCAAGCGCTCGGTGGTGCTGGTTTCGACGAGCGATCAAAGCCCGCTGCTGCGCATGCGGGCTGCGATGGCGGCGACAGCGGTGGCGGAGTTCTATGCGGCGCGGGGGAAGCACGTACTGCTGGTGCTGGACTCGCTGACGAGGTATGCGATGGCGGCGCGCGAAGTGGGGCTGGCGGCGGGGGAACCGCCGGCGAGCAAGGGGTATACGCCGAGCGTGTTTACGCGGCTCGCCAAGCTGGTGGAACGTGCCGGCAACTTTGAAAAGGGCAGCGTGACGGCGTTCTACACGGTGCTGATGGAAGGGGACGACCAGCAGGACCCGGTGGTGGATGCGGTGCGGTCGTTTCTGGACGGACATATCGTGCTTTCGCGAGAGCTGGCAGCGGGCGGGCAATATCCCCCGGTCCACGTGCTGGATTCGCTGAGCCGCTTGATGCCGGCCGTGGTGGCGCGCGAGCATCGGGAGAGAGCGGCGCTGGCTCGCCGGATGCTGGCGGCGTATGCGAGGAGTGAGGACCTCGTCCGCATCGGCGCGTACAAGGCGGGGACGGACGCGGAGCTGGACCGTGCGATGGGCGCGATGGCGGAGCTGCGGAAGTACGTGCAGCAGGGTAAGGACGAGCGGGTAACCATGGAGCACAGCGTGTCGCAGCTGCGCCAGATGTCGATTTAGTGCGCTCGGGATGGGGACTGAAGCGGCTGGCTGCGGTGTATGGGCTGGTGGAGCGCATGCGGTCTGGAGAGCTACGGCTGGCGGCTGCCGCGGTGGCGGAGGTGGAGCGCGCGAGCCAGGCTGAGATGGCGCTGCGCGATGCGGAGAGGATGGCCGCGCGGCGGGCGCTGGCGGCAGGCGATGGAGTGGAGTGGGCCGTGGCGGGGACGTCTGTTGACTTTGCCGAGGAGAGGATTGGGCGGCTCGCGGAATTGAAGGCGCAGCGCGAAGATGACTGGCGCGCCGCGGTGACGGCCCATGCGGAGAGCCGCGTGGCAAAGGAGCAGATGGAGAGCGTGATGGCGCGGGCGCGGAAGGCGAAGATGGATAAGGACGCACGGCAGGGGCAGGCAGCGTCCGACGATCGATTTGGCGGGCAGGCCTGGTCGCGGGCGCGGAGTGAGCGCAAGGGAGGTATGAGCGGGAGCTAATGTGGGCGATGGATGGTTTGGCCGGTTGAATGCAATGTCTCCGGGCGGAGGAGACGCGATTGATCGGTGTGGCAGCCATCACGGGGGCGGGTCCGGCAGCAGCGGCTGGGGTAGGTGGCCCGACGCAGCCGGCGGCACGGGGCGGGGCCGCTTTCGGCGACAGCATGTTGGCGGTGCTGGAGAGGCAGGGCGCGCCGGCGGGGTTAATCGCGGGAGCCAAGCTTCAGGGCGAGTTGCCGGTTGAGAACACGAGCAAGACGAGCGAAGGCCAAGGTACGGCTATCGCCAAGCCGAGACTGCGCGAGCTTGGCGGCGGGGACCCGCGTGCGAAGGCAGAGGAAGCAAAGACCTCTGACAAGACCGAGAAGTCGAGTGGCTCGGGCGCAGCAAAGAAGACGGCTGCCAAGAAGAGTGCGGATGCGGCGCAGGCCGATGGGGACGCGGCCGCCGAGGAGACTCCGGTGATCGCAAGCGGAATACCTATCCAGACAGCGCCGGTGCAGGTTCTGCCTGCGGTTCAGGCGGCGATTCAAGGCGCTGGTACGGAGACTGGGGCAACAGGGTTAGCGGTGCAAGCGGGTTCGGCGGCGAAGGAAGCCCGAGAGACTGCGCCAGGTGCAGGGCTGAGGAGTGCCGGACGTGACGTGAAGAAGCTGGAGGTCGGCGTGCAGACGGATCAGGCGGCGGGGCGCGGCACGGCAGCGGGTGGGGCGGTCGAGCCTGGGCGTGTGCCTGAGATGGGGCTGAAGGAACAGCCTGGAAGTGGGCCGCCGGAGATTGCGGGCGCGGGTGTCAGTGGCACGGTCGCGGTAACGGCGGGGACGCTGCATACACCTGGGGGCGCGGCCCAGACGAAGGTGTCTGAGTCCAGTGCGGGTTTGCAGCAGACGGCCCATGGCGGGCTGGCGCAGGTTGCGGACGTGAAGACGTTGGCGGCAACGCCGAGTGTGCTGGAAGTGGGGATTGAGAGCGGCACGCACGGATGGCTGAGGGTGCGGGCGGAGATGGGCCAGACGGGCGAGGTAACGGCCTCGATGGTGGCGGTGTCGGCGGGACAGGCGGACGGGCTGCGGCGAGAGCTGCCGGCGATGGGGAGCTACCTGGCTGGAGAGAGTGTGGCGGTGAGCGCGCTGGTGGTGAACGCGGCGGGGAAGAGCTCCGAGGCGATGGATGCGGCGATGACTTCGGGCGGATCGGCGCAGCAGGGAGGGCAGCTGGGAGGGCAGCGGGGCGGCGAGGATCGGGCGTCGCGTCCGGAGAGTGGGAACGAGATCGGGAACGGCCTGTGGATGCCCGGAGTGAGTGAGAGCGGAGCGATGTTGAGCGGGATGGCAGGCGCTGCAAGCATTCCGGCAGCGATCTACGCGAATGGCAGCGGCAGCTGGTTGAGTGTGCGGGTTTAGCTGATTTTGTCACGAGTACAAATTCGGATCAACAAGGAGAATCACGATGAGCGTAATGATTGGCGGAGTGGATATGAACCAGGCGAGCTCACAGGTTGCGGTGGCGCTCGCCCAGCGGCAGGCATTGGCCAGGAGCGCGACGGCCAGCACGACTGCGACTACGACTACGGGTACTGCGGCTTCGAGTGGGGCGGCGGCGAGCACGACGTCGACCGACAACACGGGAATCTCGTCGAATGACTTTTTGACCTTGCTGGTGACGGAGATGAAGAACCAGGATCCGACGCAGCCTACCGATCCCAATGCTTATATTTCGCAGCTGGTGGGCGTCAACAGCCTGCAGCAGTTGATCTCGATCAACCAGGATCTGTCGAGCGTGGCGTCTTCGGGTACGAGCACCGCGGCGACGGGCGGGGTGACCTCGGCGAGCGGCGTGAGCTAGCCAGTGTTGGGCTCAGCCAGAGGTTCGGGGCTGAGAGCTGAAGGAACGACTTCTAACGTTGCTGAACTGAGGATGAACTGAGGAGATGACATGCCCAACTTTTCGATCGCGCTGACGGGACTTCAATCTGACACGGTGGCGCTGAACACCATCGGCAACAACCTTGCCAATCTGAATACCAACGCGTTCAAGACGCAGTCCACAACGTTCCAGGACCTCTTCTACCAGACGGTGGGTACGTCAGGATCTGGGGATGCGCTGCAGGTGGGCGTGGGCACCCGGGTTTCGGGGACGGCGACCGACTTTACCCAGGGCAGCCTGACCACGACGCAGAGCTCGACGGACATGGCGCTGAGCGGGAACGGATTCTTCCTGGTGCAGAGCGGCAACGACCAGGAGTTGACGCGGGCGGGAAACTTCCAGCTGGATTCCAAGGGAAACCTGACCACTACCGATGGTGAGAGCGTGATGGGCTACGGCATGAAGAATGGCGCGGTGGACCTGAACGGCGGGCTGGTGGCGCTGCAGCTTCCGGTGGCGGCCAATGAGCCGGCGCAGGCCACCCAGAATATTTCTTTGACGACGAGCCTGAACTCGGGCTCGGCGACCGGCGCGCAGTTTTCATCGCCGGTGACGCTCTACGACTCGCTGGGGCAAGCCCATGATGCGACGGTGAGCTATACGAAGACAGGCGCAGCGACGTGGAGCTACTCGATCTTGCTGCCGAGCGGCGACGCGACGGGCACGCCGGTGAATAACACGGGAACGCTGACGTTCGATTCGTCGGGAAATCTTCTGACGCCGGCGGCGAATGTGGCGGGTGTCTCCTTTCCTGGCATGGCAGACGGGGCGAGCAACTTGACCTTCAACTTCAACTTGTATGGAGCGAATGGAAGCGGTCAGATCACACAGACAGCAGGGACGTCGAACACGACCGCGACGACGCAGGATGGATTTGCGGCGGGTGCCTACCAGAGCTTCACGGTGGGGGGCGACGGCGTGATCGCGGCGACGTTCAGCAACGGCCAAACGACCAACGTGGGACAGGTTGCGGTGGCGACGGTAGCGAACGAGGATGGGCTGGCCCGGGGCGGATCAAACAACTACGTTGCGACGGAGGCGTCGGGCGCGATCTCGGTGGGCGTTGCCGACGTGGGTGGGCGGGGCTCGGTGGATGGCGACGCGCTGGAGCAGTCCAACGTGGATATTTCGGCGCAGTTTTCCGACCTGATCGTGGCGCAGCGTGCCTTTGAGGCGAACTCGAAGACGGTGACGACGTTCGACTCTGTGACTCAGGAGGCGATCGCGATGATCCGCTAGGCGGAGCGGAGCGTGGCGTGATGCGGCCGGCGAGGATCTCGCCGGCCGCCGCTGTTTCTGTGCATGAGGAGCTGCTAATGGGGGAGTGACTCGGATTGGCACAGTGAATGCAAAGAGTACGGCACTATGGCAGAGGCGACGGAGACAAAGGCAGGCAAAGAGGCTCCACAAGGTGCGGCGAAGGGGGGAACTTCGTTGAGCACGCTGGTCGTGGCGGTGCTGGCGGCGGTGTTGCTGGCGGTGGGCGCGGTGGGAGCGGCGGGGTACTGGCTGGTGAGCTCGGGCAAGCTGCCGGTTGGCGGCGGCGCGGCGAAGGTGGAGGCGGCGGTAAAGCCGGAGCCGGTGAAGGCTCGGCTGGTGACGCTGGATCCGATGCTGGTGAATCTCGCGGACGAGGGCGGCAAGTCATACCTGCGGGTAGCGATGGTGCTGCGGCTGGAGGATCCTCCGCCGGTGAAGGGCGCGAAGCCGAAAGAGGAGGAGAAGCCAGAGAAGGGCAAGGTGGTGGTGAACGAGAGCGATGTCATCATGCGGGACTCGGCATTGGGGGTGCTGGGGCGACAGATGAGTGAGTCGTTGCTGGCCGCAGATGGCAAGGAACGCTTGAAGGCGGAGCTGCGTGCGGCGATGCAGCAGCGGGTGCCCGAGGTGAAGGTGTTGGATGTGCTGTTCACCGAGTTCCTGGTGCAGAGGTAAGCGTGATGGCGAAGAGAGAATCGCGGAAAGACGAAGGCGTGATAACGAGTGGACTGATGCCGCTGCAAGCGAGGCCGCAGGGTAGCGATCAGAGTGCCATGGCGGAGATCGAGGAGCATGCGGACTGGCCGCTGCTGCAGAAGATTCCGCTGCTGATGGCGGCGGGCGTGCCGCTGCCGAAGTTTCGGGTGAGAGATCTGCTGGCGTTGAAGCCAGGGCAGACGATCGAGAGCCTGACCTCGAGCTCGGGCGATGTGCCGGTGAAGGTCGGCGCAGTGCAGTTCGGGTGGACAGAGCTTGAACTGGTGGGGCAGAGGATGGCCGTGCGGTTGACACGGCTGGCTTGAAGCAGCGGGTTTGAGGAGGGCTGAATGCATCTGGTGATGAACACGGGATTGGCAGAGGGCGGCGGAGCGGGCAGCGTGGAGAGTACGCCGGAGCGCGGCCTGGTGGGCTGGCTGTGGGAGATGTGGCTGGGTTTGATGGAGCGTGGCCGGGACAGACAGGTGCGCAAGCAGATGCGGGTGATTGAGACGCTGGCCATTGGAGGCAAGAAGCAGCTAGTGCTGGTGAGCTGCGCGGGGGAGCGCTTCCTGGTGGGAACGGGGGCGGATAGCGTGCAGACGATCGTTCGTGTGCGGCCGGAGGCGGCGGCGCGCGAGAGTGGCGCGGCCAAGAGCATCGGGGATGGATGTTGATGCGGTTCCTGCGCTGGCTCTGCTGTGGAGCGATGCTGTGCGGCATGGCGCCGATGTGGGCGGATACGGGTGCGGCCCTGCGTCCTGACCAGGCGGCGGTGGAGTTGAGTGCGCAGAGGATGGTTGATGCGCGGGCGCGGCGGGCGGACGCTTTGAAGCAGGCCAAGCCTGGTCCGGTTAAAACAACGCCGGCTGCAGCCAAGACGACGCAGGCTGCAGCGGCGGCAAAGGATCCGATTGCGGCGGCGATGTCGGTGGGGAGCTCGCCGTGGGCGATTGTGGTGGGCTTGACGCTGTTGACGCTGCTGCCGGCGCTGCTGCTGGCGATGACGCCGATGGTGCGGCTGCTGGTGGTGTTTCACTTTTTGCGCCAGGCGCTGGGAACGCAGACGGCGCCGAGCAACCAGGTGCTGATGGGCCTGGCGTTGATGATGACGTGGTTCCTGATGGCGCCGGTGTTGAGCGAGGTGGAGGCAAAGTCAACCACGCCGTATCAGCAGGGAACGATCACGGGTGAAGTGGCGATCGAACGCGCGATGGAGCCGGTGAAGACGTACATGCTGCGCTACGCGCGGGAGAAGGACCTGTCGGTGTTTGCGGCGGCGGGGATGGCGGCGCGGCCGAAGACGAAGGAGGAACTGCCATTTCAAGTCGTGGTTCCAGCCTACATGTTGAGCGAGCTGAAGGCTGGATTCCAGATTGGGGCCGTGCTGTTTCTGCCGTTCCTGCTGGTGGACCTGGTGGTGGCGAGCGTGACGACGTCGATCGGCATGCTGCAGCTGCCGCCGGTGGTGATCTCTACGCCGGTGAAGATCCTGCTGTTTGTGATGGTGGATGGATGGAATCTGCTGGCGGACAAGTTGATGAAGAGTTTTTGAGGGGCAGTGTGAGGCAGTTGAAGGCAGTGCAGGGAAGTGTGAGGCAGGAGAGCGGGGCAGCAATGGGAGCGGATCAGGTGGTGCAGATGATGAGGGCGTTGTTGACCGAGGCGATGATTCTGAGCGCGCCGCTGCTGATTGCGGCGGCGGCGGTCTCGCTGTGCGTGAGCCTGCTGCAAACGCTGACCGGGGTTCAGGAGCAGACGCTGACGGCGGTGCCGCGGCTGGTGATGGTGTTTGTGGTGGCGATGGTGGCGATGCCGTGGATGATCCATCGGCTGGTGGGGTACACCGCGCGGCTGCTGGGGGATTTTCATCGGTATCTGGGATGAGGATGGCGAGCCGCAACGAAGGCGTACCCCAAAGGCTAAAGCCCGCGCTCTATCGCAGGTCCTTGAAGGCCAAGGCTAAAGCCTCGGCGTACCTTCAGGCACGGACCGGGATGCGGGTGGCCGCATGAGGGATTGGGAGCAGTTTCTAACGGCGGGTGTGCTGGTGATGGTGAGGCTGAGCGGGCTGATGGTGTTTGCGCCGGTGTTCAGCTCGACGGCGATTGCGCCGCGGATCAAGGCCGGATTTGTGTTTGCGATGACGATCCTGCTGGCGCCGGCGGTAGCCGCGGTGCCGGGGGCGCAGGTGGCGCTGGGGGTGATGAGTATCGCGGGGGAGCTGGGGGTGGGGCTGGTGTTCGGGCTGAGCCTGATGATGCTGACCGAGGCGCTGCTGTTTGCGGGGACGCTGCTGGGGATGAGCTTCAGCTTCTCGCTGGTGAATCTGCTGGATCCGAACACGCATGTGGAGACGCCGGTACTGGGGCAGATGCTGGGCTGGCTGGGGGTGCTGGTGATCATCGGCGCGGGCCTCGACCGGGTGCTGCTGGCGAGTGTGGTGCGGAGCTTCTGCATGGTGCCGGTGGGGCACGCGGTGGTGCAAGCGGAGACGGGAGCGGCGTTGGCGGGCATGGCGGGCGGGATCTTTCTGGCCGGGCTGCAGCTGGCGGCGCCGGTGATGGCAGCGGTGCTGGCGGTGGAGATGACGGTGAGCATGGTGAGCCGGCTGGCGCCGATGCTGCCGGTGCAGGTGGTGGGGATTCCGCTGAAGACGATGACCTCGTACGTGGTGCTGATCGGGAGCCTGGCGGTGTGGCCGGGGTGGATCGAGCGGCACTTTGCGGCGCTGCTGGACGCGGCGGGGAAGCTGATGGTGCGGAGTGGCTGAGAAGGGGACGGAGGCGGGGAGTCCGCTACGCAAGAAGAAGGCGCGGGAGAAGGGCGACAGCGTGCGCAGTCGCGAGCTGCTGGCGGCGGTGGCGCTGCTGGCGGGCGTGATGGTGCTGGGGCTGGTGGCGAAGGGTTTCGAGGCGAGCTGGCGGGTGGTGTTCGAGCAGAGCCTGGGGGCGGCGGGAGTGCGGGAGAACGGCGGAGAAATGCAGTGGGTGGCGGCGGTTCGGCGGATGGTGGCTCCGGTGGTGATGCCGGTGGCGATGGTGATGGCGGCGAGCTTTGCGGGGGCGCTGGGGGTGGGCGTAGCGCAGGGCGGAGGGGTGGAGATCCACCCGAGCGCGGTCGGTTTCAAGCTGGCGAAGCTGAACCCGTGGACGAACCTGGGGAACCTGTTCAGCCTGCGCAGCGCGACGCGGGTGGTGAAGTCGCTGGTGCCGGCGGCGGCGATGGTGGTGCTGGGCTGGGGGGCGGTGAAGGCGCTGATGGCGCCGATGCCGGTGATGAGCCTGGTTCGGCTGCCGTCGGCGTTCTCGGCGGCGTACGGGCTGGCGGTGGATGCGGCGTGGGTGACTCTGGCGTGGAGCGGGCTGGATTACACGGTGGAGTGGATGGCCTGGAACAAGCGCATGAAGATGACCAAACAGCAGATGAAGGACGAGATGAAGGAGGCGATGGGCAATCCGCAGGTGAAGGGGCGGATCAGGCAGGTGCAGAACGCCATGCGGCGGAGGAAGGTGAAGGCGGATATGTCGCGGGCGACGGTGGTGATTACAAACCCGACGCACTATGCGGTGGCGCTCGAGTTCAGCTTTGAGACGATGCAAGCGCCTACGGTTCTGGCCAAGGGGCGGGACCTGCATGCGGCGGAGATCCGGGAGGAGGCGCGATGGGCGGGGGTGCCGATGATCGAGAACCCGCCGCTGGCGCGGAGCTTGTACCGGGCGGTCGAGCCGGGGCAGTCGATTCCATTCGAGCTGTATGCGGCGGTGGCGGGGATCCTGGCGTACCTGTACCGGCAGAAGGCGGAGGAGCGGGCGAGAGAGGAGCGGATGCGGGCGGTGCGGTGAGGCGTGATCTTCGGGTTGAGGGTTGATGGGTTGAGGGTTCGAGACGGGACCTCCCCCCCCTCCCCTTGGAAGTATGCAAAGTATTCAAAAGACGTGGTTTAGGTCTGGACTTAGATATGCGGAACGTTGAACTGATTTTGGGGCAGCGGCTTTTCGCGAGGAGACGGGATGAAGAGTGCGGGCAAGTTGCAGGCGTTGATGCTACCGATGATGGCGATCAGCATGGTGTTCGTGATGCTGATCCCGATTCCGGGGTTCGTGCTGGATGTGCTGCTGGCGGGGTCGATCACGGCCTCGATCATCGTGTTTCTGACTGCGATCCAGGTGCGGAAGGCGGTGGACTTTTCCGTATTTCCGACGCTGCTGCTGTTGCTGACGCTGTTCCGGCTGAGCCTGAACATCGCTTCGAGCCGGAGGATCCTGCTGCATGGGCACGAGGGGACGCATGCCGCGGGCGGGGTGATCGAGGCGTTCGGGCAGTTCGTGGTGGGCGGCAACTACGTGGTGGGGTTCGTGCTGTTCCTGGCGCTGGTGGCGATCCAGTTCCTGGTGGTGGCGCATGGCGCGGTGCGGACGGCGGAGGTGACGGCGCGGTTCACGCTGGACGCGCTGCCGGGCAAGCAGATGGCCATCGACGCGGATATGAACGCGGGGCTGATCGACCAGGAGGAGGCGCGGCGGCGGCGGGAGAAGATCGCGCGAGAGGCGGAGTTCTACGGGTCGATGGACGGCGCGGCGAAGTTCAACCAGCGCGACGCGATGGCGACCATCCTGATCACGGCGATCAACATCGTGGCGGGGATCGTGATTGGGACGCTGCAGCAGGGTGTGGATCTGGCGACGGCGGTGAAGACGTACACGATCCTGACGGTGGGGGATGGGCTGGTGACGCTGATCCCGAGCCTGCTGGTATCGATTGCGGGCGGGATGATTTTGACGCGGGCTTCGAGCTCGGGGCAGCTGGATGCGGAGCTGGGGGCCCAGCTGCTGACGAAGAGAAATACGCTGTGGATCGCATGCGGGGTGCTGCTGGCGCTGGCGCTGATCCCGGGGCTGCCGAAGCTGGCGTTTGTGGCAATGGCAGGGGTGGTGGCGATGATTGCGCGGCGGGTGCCGGCGGGAGAAGCGGAAGGAGAAGCAGGTTCGGAAGCATTGCTGCGGAATGACACAAAGAAAGGCAAAGAAGCAGAGACGGCCGGCGGAGAGAACCTGGCGAGCCTGCTGAAGATGGATGAGCTGACGCTGGAGATCGGGTTCCAGCTCATTCCGCTGGTGGATGAGAAGCAGGGCGGGCAGATGCTGAACCGGGTGCGGTCGCTGCGGCGGCACCTGGCGACGGAGCTGGGGTTCATTGTGCCGCCGGTGCACATTACGGACAACCTGCGGCTGAAGCCGCGGGAGTACACGGTGAGCCTGCGGGGGGTGGAGATCGCGCGCTGGCAGACGGAGCAGAACTGTGTGCTGGCGGTGAACGCGGACCCCAAGGCGAGAGCGCTGCCGGGGCTGGAGGTGAAGGAGCCGGCGTTCGGGGTGACGGCGCGGTGGATCAAGCAGGGGCTGGAGGACCAGGCGCTCGCGGCGGGGTACAGCGTGGTGGACCAGACGACGGTGATCGGGACACATCTGGGCGAGCTGATCCGGAGGCATGCGCATGAGCTGCTGGGGCGGCAGGAGACGAAGCGGCTGCTCGACAGCATGAGCGAGGGGTATCCGAAGCTGGTGGAGGAGCTGGTGCCGAAGCTGCTCAGCCTGGGCGAGGTGCAGCGGGTGCTGCAGCAGCTGCTGCGGGAGCAGGTTTCGATCCGGGACATGGGGGCGATCCTGGAGGTGCTGGTAGAGGCGGCGCAGCAGTCGAAGCACGTGGTGCACCTGGTGGAGAGCGTGCGGCAGTCGCTGGGGCGGGGGCTGGTGCATCCGCTGCTGGATGGCGAAGGCGGGCTGCGGGTGTTGACGATCGACCAGAAGCTGGAGGCGGAGCTGGTGGCGACGTTCGATCCGCAGGCGCGGATGCTGCTGGGGGATGGGGCGGAGGGTGGGCGCGGGGGCGGACAGGGCGAGTATCTGCGCAAGCTGCTGGAGTCTGTGAAACGGCTAACGGGCAACGGACCGGCGATGGCCCTGCCCGTGCTCTTATGCCCATCGCCGGCACGGTACCATGTGCGGCGCTGGCTGGAGCCGTTTGTTCCCAAGGTGACGGTGCTGGCGCCGGTAGAGATACCGCCGGAGATCCGGGTACGAAGTGTTGGCACGTTGGGCTAGGGCAGGGTCAGGAAGCTGGACAAGGGGAGATGAGCATGGGAAGTGCGATGCCGGTAGCGATGCTGAGAGGCGCAGAGGATGATATGGCGATGCTGGACGGTGTAGTGGATGCGGAACTTGCGTCGCTTCCTGAGGTGGCGGGTTATGGCTCGGGCAAGAGGACGGGCGCGAGCGGCGGGGGCGTGGGGCTGGATGAGATGACGCCGGCAGAGCGCGAGCGGCTGCTGATGGAGCATCTGCCGACAGTGCGGTACCTGGCGCGCAGAATCCACGAGCGGCTGCCGCAGCATGTGGAGATCGACGACCTGATCTCGGCCGGCATGGTAGGGCTGATCGATGCGTTTTCGAAGTTCGACCACAACAAGAAGGTGCAGTTCAAGAGCTACGCGCAGTTCCGGGTGCGGGGGGCGATTCTGGACTCGCTGCGCACGCTGGATTGGAGCCCGCGCGAGCTGAGGCGCAAGGGCCGGGCGGTGGAAGAGGCGATCCGGACGGCAACGCAAAAGCTGGGGCGGACGCCGGCGGAGCCCGAGGTCGCGAAGGAGATGGAGCTCTCGCTGGGCGACTACCAGACACTGCTGGGCGACCTGAAGGGGCTGGAGATCGGCAGCCTGCACATCGAGCGGAGCGAAGACTCGGGAGACGACGAACTGGCGTATGTGCCGGGGGCGCCGGAGGAAGATCCGCTGTTTCGCTGCCTGAAGGGCGAGTTGAAGCAGCGGCTGACGGATGCGATCGAGGAGCTGCCGGAGAAGGAGCGGATGGTGTTGACGCTTTACTACTACGAGGAGCTGACGATGAAGGAGATCGGGTTGACGCTGGGTGTGGTGGAGTCGCGGGTGTCGCAGATCCACTCGTCGGCGGTGGTGCGGCTGCGGGCGGCACTCGCGAGTCTGCGGCCGAGTGGGGCTGCGCCGCTGGCGAGGAACGGGCGGGCGTCGCGGTAGAGGGGAAGCAGGACCCGGCCGGAGAGATGAGGCTGGCTGGGATCGGGTACCGGGTGTACCCCGGGGAGGCAGACGATGGAGAATGTGCTGGGGCAGGGCGAGATCGATTCGCTGTTCGACTCGGCAGCGGCGGGCGAGGCGGCGGGACTGCGGAGCGCGCTGAAGTCGGAGGCTTACATCTTCGGGCGGGCGGGGCAGATCTCGAACGACCAGATGCGGGCGATTGCGACAGTGAACGATCTATTTGCGCGCAATCTGACGCACACGGTGGGGGCGTGGCTGAGGACGGAGTTCCGGGTGGCGCTGGTGTCGGGCGAGCAGATGGCGTTTGCGGAGTTTGTGGGCCGGGTTCCGGAGCAGACGCATGTGTCGTCGATGCGGCTGGAGCCGCTGGGCGCGGTGGGGCTGCTGGAGGTGGAGTTGACGCTGGCTGCGCCGATGGTGGACCTGCTGCTGGGAGGTACGGGGAAGGCGGAGGCGGCGCCGACCTTGACGGAGATCGAAGAGATGATCATGGGCTCCGTGGTGGGGATGATGGTGAAGGAGTTGAACGCGGCGTGGCAGGCGGTGGGGCTGCAGTTCTGTGCGGAGAAGCAGGAGTCGGCGGCGGAGGTGGCGCGGATGATGCCGCCTGGGGAGAAGACGCTGTGCGTGTGTTTCGAGGTGCGGATGCCGCATGCCAGCGGAGCGCTGAACCTTTGCCTGCCGGCGGCGGTGCTGAATACGATTCTGCGCAGGCTGATTGCGGAGCAGGGGCGGCCGCGGCGGCAGCCGGACGAGGTGAGGACCAGGGTACGGGAGTTGATGGGCGAGGCGAAGGTGCCGGCGATGCTGCAGTTCCCGCCGATGAAGCTGAGCGCGGGCGAGATCGCGGGATTGCGGCAGGGGATGATGCTGCGGCTGCCGCTGCCGCGGCACTCGGCGGCCGAGCTGCGGGTGGGTGGACTGGCGCTGGGCAAGGCAAGGCCGGTGAAGGTGGGTGAGCATCGCGGGGCGAGGATGGAGACGGCGGATGGGGCGGAGGAGAACGGGGCATGAGCGTCGACGGCGTAGGCGAGGTAGATGAGAGCGAGATAGATAAGGGCAACGTAGATGAGGGCAAGGCGGGCGCGAGCGAGGCGGAGATTGAGGAGCGTCGGGCGGGGATGAACCTGCTCTATGACATTGAGCTGGAGGCGACACTGCAGTTCGGGTCGAGGGAGATGCCGCTGCGGGAGGTGCTGGAGATTGGGCCGGGCGATGTGGTGGAGCTGGACAGGCACGTGTCGGAGCCGGTCGACCTGGTGGTGAGCGACAGGATCGTGGCACGGGGCGAGGTGGTGGTGGTGAACGGGAATTTCGCATTGAGGATTACGGAAGTGGCAGCGCCGCAACTGCGGTTGGAGAGCATACGATGCATTTTCTAGGGCGTTCCGCAGCAGCAGGGACGGAATTAAAGCAGTTGCGAGGTGGGCTCGATCAAGGATTGTTTGACGTAGATCGGTACCGGCCGCGCGCGGGAGCGAAAGCGGAAGGCGAGCGCAGCTGGAGTGCCCGGAGTTGCGGCGCGCCGGGATGTTCGCGAGGGTGGGTTGCGCCGTGGAAGAGCCGGACCCGGCCGATCTTTGAGCAGGAGTGGGGATGCGGCTCAAGGTGCCTGGAGAGCATGGTGCGGGCGGCGGTGCGGCGGGAGACGGGCGACGTGAGCGGGGCGGGGTGGGATGAGCCGCATCGGCACAGGGTGCCGCTGGGGCTGGTGCTGCTGGCGCAAGGTTGGATCACGCATCCGCAGCTGCAGGCGGCGCTGGCGTCGCAGAGGGTGAGCGGGCGGGGACGGATCGGCGACTGGCTGGCGGAGGGTTGCGGGCTGGAAGAAGAGCGGATTACGCGCGGGCTGGGCGTGCAGTGGAGCTGCCCGCTGCTGGCGATGGATGGGTTCTCGGCGGCTGCGATGGGGCTGGTGATGCCAAAGCGGTTCGTGGCGGAGTTTGGGATGGTGCCGCTGCGCGTGGCGGGGTCGAAGCTGCTGTACATGGCGTTCGCGGACCGGCTGGACGCGGCTACGGCGCTGGGCGTGGAACAGATGAGCGGGTTGAAGGTGGAGAGCGGGTTGCTGACGGGGTCGCAGTTTGAGGCGGCGCGCGCGGGCGTGATGGCGGCGGACGCAGTGCCGCTGCGCATGAGCGCGATGGCAGATGCGGACCAGCTGACGGCGGGGATTGTGAAGGTGCTGGAACAGCGGCAGCCGGTGGCTGCGCGACTGGTGCGGGTGCACCAGTATTACTGGCTGCGGGTGTGGCTGGAGAGCGGCGCGACGGCGGGGCTGGGGGGTCTGCCGCCGGGTACGGAGGATGTGGAGGATTGCGTGTTCACGCTAGCGAAGGCGGCATGAGGCTGACGCGCGGCGAGGGCGTGCGGGTCGGTACGGGCTTGATGGCAGGAAGCTCCGAAGTTCTGCGGTTGCGCGGGCTTCTTCGGGGTCCTTCGACTTCGGCGCTATGCGCCTTTGCTCAGGATGACGAGTGTTTCTAGACGTCAGGAGGCGCGGCGGGCTTTGGGGCGGGCGGCCTGGGGGGCGGTTTCGAGGACCTTGGGGGCTGGCTCAGCCGGGGCCTTGAGGGCGGGCTCGGCAGCTGTCGGGGTGGGCTCGGCGGCTTTCGGGGCAGGCTCGGTAGCGGGGGCGGCTTCGGCCTGCTGGCGTAGCGCGTGGACGACGACGCGCAACATCTCTTCTTCGGGGGCGGGCTTGCCGGTCCAGATTTCGAACTGGCGGGCGCCCTGCTGGATGAACATCTCGACGCCGGTGATGACGTTGAGGCCGCGCTGGCGGGCGAGACGAATGAGCGGCGTGTCGACGGGGTTGTAGACGAGGTCGAAGACTATTTTCGGTTTCAGTGCGCCGTCGAAGTCGGCCGAGGTGAGAATCTGCGCGGCCTTGTTGCCGGACATGCCGACGGGTGTGGAGTTGATGACGATGTCGAAGGCGGTCTTGGGGATGGCTTCGCGCTTGATGGACTTGGCGCCGGCCTGCCGGGCGAGCTTGGCGGCAGTTTCCGGGGTGCGGTTGTAGATGAAGACCTCGGCACCCTTATCGCGCAGGCCGAAGACGGCGGCGCGGCCCGAGCCGCCGGCGCCGAGGACGAGGACTTTGGCTCCGGCCAGGGGCATGCGCTTTTCGAGCGGGCCGACGATGCCGGAGACGTCGGTATTGAAGCCGTAGAGCTTGCCGGGCTGGCCGCCTTCGCCGGGGGCGCGGAGGATGGTGTTGCAGGCGCCGATCTTCTTGGAGAGCGGGTCCATGTGCTCGAGGTGAGCGAGGATCTCCTGCTTGTGGGGCATGGTAATGGAGACGCCCTGGATGGGGATCTGCTCGATGAGCGCGACGAGATCTGAGACTTTGGCGGTCTGGAGGGCGAGGTAGACGGCGTTGACGGTCTCGCGGCGGAAGGCCGTGTTCATCATGATGGGCGAAAGCGATTTGTTGACGGGATTGCCGGCGACGCCGTAGACCTTGGTGGCGGCGTCGACCTCCTCGATGCGGTAGGTTTCGACGAGGGTGCGGGCGGCGATCTGGCCAGAGGCGGTCTCCTCGCCGGCGCTGGCGGCGGCGAAGGTGAAGGCGGAGCCGGCGCGCAGGCCGAGGACGCGAGAGATGATGCCGGCGTCGCCCATGCATACGCCGATGATCTCGGATTTGTCGCTCATGCGTTCCAGGAAGCGCATGAGGGTGACGTTGTCGACGAGGGATTTGGCGGTGGGAACGATCTTGAAGAAGTCGGGTTCGAAGGGCTCGATGCGCGCGTAGATGGCGTCGAGGTCGCGGGTCTCCTTGAAGTTGTGGTAGGAGAGGATGACGGCGGCGCCAGCCTCGCGGAGCTTCTGGAGGTCGGACTTTCGGAGTGCCTCGGCGGACTCGAGTTCGAGATCGACGATCTGGCAGCCGGATTGGGCGGCCTTGATGAGGATGTCGAGGACGGCCGGGACGGAGCCCTCGAATTTGCCGCCATTCTCAGTGCGGCGGCAGGTGGCGATGGCAGTGGCGGCGGTGTTGTCGGCGAGGAACTGCTTGATCCTGGGCAGGGCGAGGAGCGGCTTCTCGAGGTAGTCGAGGCGGAACTCGAGGAACGGCGTCTCCTTGACGGCGGCGGCGGCGCGCTCAAGGAGCTCGGCTGGGTTGGCGCCGATGATGGCGACACAGACCTTTCCGATGCGGGAACGAAGTTGCTGGGCTTTGGTGCTTGGCAATGTGTTTTTCTCGCTGGTGCAATCGCGTATCTTACAGGCCACCCGGGCAGGATGCAAACTGCGCGTACGGTGGATTTGAAGGAAGGGTTTGACCGGCGAGCGAACGAGCTACTGGTAAATTCAACCCAGCGAACAGCTTACAGAGGGCGAAGCAGTGCTGCCAGCGTGGACCCGGCTTGACGATAGCTTTCTCGGGTTGTTAGACGCCACTCGGCAGGGAAGGATGCGTGGATTACGGGGAGGTTTCGATGGAGAACAGGTTGGAGTTGGTTCGGGCGCCGGGCTGGGAGCGGTATGGCTGGCTGCAGCACGGTTTCAGCACGCGCGCGGGAGGGCGGTCGGAGGCATACAGCGGTAACTGCCGGGGCGCCGACGGCGGCGAGTTGAACCTGGGGTATACGGCTGAAGACGACCGGGATCGGGTGGCGGAGAACCGGCGGCTGGTGCTGGCGGCGGTTGCAGGGCAGGCAGGAGCGCGGCTGGTGACGGTGCGGCAGGTGCACGGGAGCACGCTGCGCGTGGTGCGGGGCGCGGAGGTAGAGGTGGTGGACGCCGACGGGCAGATAACGGATGTGCCGGGGATGATGCTGGCGGCGATGGCGGCGGACTGCGTTCCGGTGCTGGTGGCGGATCCGCGGCTCAGGGTGGTGGGAGCGTTTCACGCGGGCTGGCGGGGAACTGCGGCAAAGATCGTCGAACAGGGCGTTGCATTGATGGCGCGGGAGTACGGGTCGAGGGCGGAGGACCTGATCGCGGCCGTGGGGCCGGCCATTGGAGCTTGCTGCTACACGGTGGGCGAGGAGGTGCGACGCAGCTTTGAGGAAGGTTTTGAGTATGCGGGGGAGCTGTTCAGGGAGGGGAACGATGGTGGACTGCGGCTTGATCTGGCGGAGGCTAACCGGCGTCAGCTGTCAGCCGCGGGGTTGAGAGCGGAAAGCGTGACCGTGCTGGGGGAGTGCACGGCGTGTGCGCGGATTGAGGGTCGACGCAAGTACTTTTCACACCGGGCAGAGAAGGGTGTGACGGGGCGAGGGATGGGGATTATCGGGATAGCGGCTGCGCAGGCTTAGGCGTTACGGGGCTCGGAGGCTAGTCACGCTTCGCCGCTGGTCAGGTTCAGGACCGCCCAGGATCAAGGGCCGACGCGGGTGTGGGTGCGCTCGTGGCAGTCACCGTCCGTAAGGTAGCAGCGCAGCGCTCCGCAGGTGAGGGTGACTACGGCTCCGCAGATGAGGAAGTAGATGCCCGACGACATGTGGCTGGTGGCGTAGGGATAGAGGAAGATGATGATGCCCACATACATGAAGATGGTGAGCAGAACGCGCACCGTGGCACGGTCGACGAAGGACCTGTGGAGTGGTTTGTGGATCGCTTGCTGCATGGCGTGCCTCCCTGAGAGAAGACAAAGGTCAGGCGGCTCCCGCCTGTGGCGATAATTTACTCCGCTGAAGATATAAAACGCCAGAGAATCTTTCGCGGGGAAAGATTCTCTGGCGGGTGGGTGTGGCGTAAGGAGTTAGGAGTGCCGGGGAGGGGCGCCCCGAGGTGAGGAGGTTAGTAGTTGCGCGAGGTGTGGGGGCTGAAGGGGATGTGGTACTGCACGCCAACGGTGAGGAGGGTGGGTGCGAAGGTGACGTCGGGCTGGGTGGGGTTGACCTTGCCGATGTTCCAGCTCTGGCTTTGGAAGTCGAGACGCACGGCGAAGTGGCTGGGCATATCGATGTCAACGCCGCCGCCCATGGAGCTGACCATGGAACGGTCTTCGTGGTAGTTGGTGCTGCCGTTGAGGAAGACGATGGTGCCGCCGCCGACGAGGTAGTCGGCGTAGGGGTGGTAGCGGCTGCCGAGGTTGGTCTGGATGCGGGGCCCGAAGAGGATGGAGCGCTCGATGAGGAGGTCGCTGGAGGCGCGGTTGGCGCGGGCCTCGAAGGCGACGGCAAGGTGGCGGTTGTAATGGCGGGTGAAGTCCAGCCCGGCGGTGATGCCGCTGGCACGGCCGGGGAAGTAGTCCGGCGCGACGATGGAGGTGGCGGCGAAGGTGGAGATGTCACTCGGCTTACGAGCGGCGAAGATGTTCTGGGCAGAGGTTACGGAAGTTCCCAGGCTGGCGAGCAGGACGAGGGCGGTGAGAGAGAGGCGCGGGGTCAAGAGACGGGCTGCGGAAGCGACTAAAGAGGCCAGATACATGCGTTTCTCCAAGGAAGATGGGTCGATCTTATGGAGAACCGAATGGGGCCACCCTTGCAGGAAAGTTGTAGCAAAGTAACCGTTTGGAGCATGAAAGTGGTTACCGTCGTCAAGGTTCGGCGACGAAACGGTAACCGATGCCGCGGACGGTGAGCAGGTGTCGCGGGTTGGCGGGATCGTCCTCGATGTAGCGGCGGAGGCGGACTATGAAGTTGTCCACGGCGCGGGTGTCGGTGTCTTCGTGGAGGCGCCAGACTTGTTCGAGGATGTCCTTGCGGGGGACGATGCGGCCTTCGCGGTCGATGAAGTAGCGGAGGAGATCGGCTTCCATGAGGGTGAGGTGGGTGGTGCGGGTGGGAGCGATGAGCTCGAGGGTGTCGAACTGGATGGTGCGGTCGTTGAAGCAGTAGGCGTCGGAGGAGGGTCTGGGCGGGGGCGGGGCGGCGACAGCGATGGCGGGAGACTGGCTGGCGCGAGACCAGCTGGCGCGGCGAAGCATGGTCCTGAGGCGCACGAGGAGGATGTCGAGGTCGAAGGGTTTGGGGAGGTAGTCGTCGGCGCCCTGGTTGAGGCCTTCGAGGACGTCCTGCGGCTTGGCGCGGGCGGTGAGCATGAGGACGGGGAAGTAGAGCTGATGGGCGCGGAGGGCGCGGACGATCTCGAAGCCGTCCTTGCCGGGGAGCATGACGTCGAGGAGGATGGCGCCGATGGGTTCTTCCGTGGCGAGGAGGAAGGCGAGAGCTTCGTCGCCGTCGGCAAAGTGGCGGGTGGAGTAGCCTTCGGCTTCGAGGTTGAAGAGCAGGCCCTGGGCGATGTGCTCTTCGTCTTCGACGAGGATGATGAGGGGGCTCATGGGTACGGCTTGTTGGGCAGGAAGTTGATTTCGACGAGCGGCGAGGCGGCGAGGAAGTCGTGGTCTGCGGTCATCAGGCTGGAGGGCACGAGGCTTTGCGCCAGTTCGACGCACATGGCATCCGCATAGCTCAGTCCAAGATCGACCTTGATGAGGGCGGCTTGCATCGCTCGTTCCGCAGTGACGGGAACAATCTCCAATCCGTAGAAGCGCAGGGTCCGAGTCAGAGCGTCGGCAGCGTACCTGCCCTGAAGTTTGTAGATCTTGCCGATAACCTCGCCCCAGTTCACAGCTGAGATGACCGCGCGCGCTTCTCCGGTATGAGCTTTGGCGAGGATGGCCTGAACCTCGTGATCTCCGGCTTCGCCAAGGAGAAACGCAGAAGGGCGCTTGCGTCAAGAACCCAAGTTACCATTTGTCCTTGCGCCATTCCTTTTGGAGTTCATCGACCAGGTCGGCGCTGGAGGAAAAGATTCCGCGAAGCTGTTCGAGATTGTCGGCGAGCAGGGGCTGAAGCAGAATGGTGCCGTCTTTCACCGAGACCGCCAACCGCGATCCTGCACGGAGGCCCACTTCCTGCGCGGTCTCTGACGGGAGCGGCACAAGGTGGGCGGAGTCGAGTGTAACGATGCGCGAATCCATGGCTTATGTTACTCCGGCACGACTATCTGGCTTTTGGGGCGTAGGGGCTGGTGGGGAGCCACTGGGGGCGGGCGGGGGCGTTGGCGACGGCCAGGGCGAGGTCGCGGTAGAAGTTGTTGAAGGTGACGGCGGCCTGCCAGTCGATGGGGGTGGAGAGATCGTCCTGCGGCTTGTGGTAGCGGCGGGCGTACCAGTCGCGGTAGGTGCGCTCCTCGGCGGTTCCCGGGTCGTAGCCGAAGATAAAGGAGGCGATGGGGACGCCGATGCGGACGAAGGAGTAGTTGTCGGCGCGGCGGAAGAGGTTGCGCTCGGTCTCGCGATCGGGGCGGAGCTCAATGTGGTAGCGGGCGGCGACGGTGCGGGCGAGGTCGCCGAGGGTGGAGTCGGCGATGCCCTCCATGGTGAGGATGCGGAGCGGAAAGATGGGGCGAAGCTGGTCGAGGTTGAGGTCGGCGACGATCTGCGCGGCGGGGACGGTGGGGTGCTGGGTGAAGTAGATGGAGCCTAACAGGCCCTTTTCCTCGCCGGTGAAGATGGCAAAAAGAAGGCTGCGCGCGGGTTTTGGTGTGGATGTGGTGGAGAGTTGATGCGCGAGTTGGAGGAGGGTGGCAACGTAGGCGGCGTCGTCGAGGGCGCCGTTGTAGAGCGAGTCGCCGCGGACGGGCGTGCCGAAGCCGTAGCCGTCGAGATGGGCGGAGAGGGCGACGTACTCGGGGGCGACGGTGGCGCCCGAGCCGGTTGCCGCGCTGCCGGGCAGGATGGCCAGGATGTTGGGCGAGGAGATGTCCTTCTGGGTGGTCTGGATGGTGATGCGCATGCTGCGGGCGAGAGGAAGGGTGGGGAGCGGGAGACCCTTTTCGGCGTCGGTGAGGATCTTGGCGGGGTCGGCGGTGCTGCCGGCGAAGAGCTTGGAGGCGGCCTCGGCGGAGATGCGGATGCCGACGAGGTTGGTGCCGGGCCGGGGCGGAGCAAGGGTGTCTGAAACGATGGAGACGGTGCGGGCGTAGGCTGCCGGCCAGTGGGCGGGCTCGATGGCGGCGGGGTTGTCGATAGCGACGAGGCCGGCGACACCGGCCTGGGCGAGGGTGATGACCCGGGCGCCGATGAAGCTGGCACGCTCTTTGGCGGAGAGGCCGGCGGGGATGTTGTTGAAGTAGACAGCGATCTTGCCGTGGAGGTCGATGGAGGGGGTGCCGTAGCCGACGAAGACGAGCTGGCCTTCGGTGACCGGGTTCAGGTTGGCGCGGGGCTGCAGGGTGGTTTCGAGCAGGAGGTGGAGCGGCTCGGAGCGGCCTTCGGGGGTGAGGAGCTCGACGCCGGAGTGGGCGGTGTCGAGGTCGACCTGGTGCATGGGAACGCGCTGGAAGAATGTGGGCTTGCCGTCGGGTCCGGGGTCGCCGGCGGGCTGGAGGCCGTCGGCTTTGAGGTGGTCGGCGACGAAGCGGGCGGCGCGCTCGTAGGCCTCGGAGCCGGTGTCCCGGCCTTCCATGGCGTCGCTCGAGAGGGCGGTGGTGAGGCGCCACCACTCGGCCGCGGCGGGGGTGGGGGTCTGCTGGGCGCCGGCGGCAAGCGTCGTGGTGAGGACGAAGGCAAGAGTCAGGGATTGAGTGGTGGGCATCGCTTGGAGGAAAGCGTATCACCGTTTGCCGGCGATCACCGCGGCGGGCGCGATCGGGTGCGTTGGCAGTCCTGGTGAGTTTGCGCGGCGTGAGGGAAGGCTTGACGCGGAAAGTACGGATTGAGACGGATAGGAAGAGGCAACGACGACGACGGCTGCTACGGGCGGACAGGGGGAGGGAGATGCAGGTCCTTCGACTGCGGCTGCGCCTTGGCTCAGGATGACAAGGGGTAGGAGCAGGCTCGCGCTGCTACTTGAGGCGGGAGCCGAGGGGGAGGGTGTCGGAGTCGAGGAAGGTGGCGAGGGCGGGTTTGCCGCCTTCGCTGCTGGCGGCGAGGAGCATGCCGTGGGATTCGAGCCCGCGCATCTTGCGGGGGGCGAGGTTGGTGATGACGACGATGCGGCGTCCGAGGAGGTCTTCGGGGGTGTACCACTCGGCGATGCCGGAGAGGATCTGGCGGCGTTCGTAGCCGAGGTCGACTTCAAGGCGGAGGAGCTTGTCGGCTTTGGGGATGCGCTCGGCGAGGACGACCTGGGCGACGCGAAGCTCGACTTTGGCGAAGTCGTCGATGGTGATCTGGGGGGAAGCGTCGGCGGGTTGTGGGCTCGTGGTGGACCCACTCATGTCGGGATGAGACTCCGCCATGAATGGGGCACCGAGACTCTGAGTGTTGCGCTCGGTGGTGGCGGCGGTGGAGCCGGCGACCTGCAGGCCGGGGCTGGGCTCGGCGAAGGTGGCGGTGCGGGGGCCGGCGGCGGGGTCGGTGGGGGCGTGGTGGTCGGGGGTGAGGGTTTCGCTGCGGTCGGCGGAGGGGATGGGGGGAGCGGGGCGGGTATTCTGAGATTCCATGTCGGTCATGATCTGGGCCAGTCCTTTGTCGGCGCGGGGGAAGATGGGGGAGAGAGGGCTGAGGCGGGTGCCGGGTTGGAGGCCTCCCCAATGGAGGTTGTTGAGGTCGCCGTTGGCGGCTGCTTCTTCGATGGAGCCGAGGCCGAGCTGGCGCCAGACCAAGGCGGTGGCGTAGGGGAGGATTGGGTAGAGGAGGGCGGTGATGATGCGGATGGATTCGGCGGCGGTGTAGAGGGTATCCGTCAGCTTTTCCCTTGCTTCGGGTCCCGGAGTTTTCGCAAGCTTCCAGGGCGCATTGTCAGAGATGTACTTGTCGGTTACCGTGATTGCGAGGCTGACTTCGGCAAGAAGGACATTGAAGGCGGTTGCAAGAGCTTCGCTTCGCGAGATGCCGACGCAACGGTTTACGTGTGAGACGACCAAGTTCGCTGGACCCTCTAGTGCGAAACGGGCGAATTCTTCAGCGTTATCCGCGGAGGCAAAGTTTGTGTCTATTGGAATCCCGTCAGTGAAATTGTCTTGAATCATCGTTAGAACACGGCGGACGAGGTTGCCATAGCCGTTGGCGAGGTCGGCGTTGTAGCGGGTGATGAGGGCGTCGAAGGAGAAGCTGCCGTCCTGGCCGAAGGGGATTTCGCGGAGAAGGAAGTAGCGGAGGACGTCGGCGGCAAAGATGTCGCGGTCGTGGGGGGTGGGTTGAGTTGGGTCGGGCGTTGGTGGCGGAAAGGGGTGGAGGGATGGGGTGGCATGAGATGCTTCGGGGTCCTTCGACTGCGCGCTGTGCGCTTCGCTCAGGATGACGGGGGTTGTGGCGGGGTCGAGATGCAGGTCACTCGACTGCGGCGCTGGCGCGCCTTCGCTCAGGATGACAGGGCTCTGACCAGAGGGGGATGGTGGGCAGAGGGTGCCGAAGGCGTCGAGGATGGTTTCGGTGCGGACGATGTTGCCCCTGGATTTCGACATCTTCGATTCTTCGAAGAGGAGCCAGCCGTGGGCGACGACCTTCTTCGGCGTGGGCAGCCCGGCGGCGAGCAGGAAGGCGGGCCAGTAGACGCAGTGAAAACGAATGATCTCCTTGCCGACGATGTGGAGATCGGCGGGCCAGTAGTGTTTGAACCTCGCTTCGTCGAGGGGGTCGTCGGAGCCGTAGCCGACGGCGGTCATGTAGTTGGCGAGGGCGTCGAGCCAGACGTAGATGACGTGGGGCTGGCTGGGGGTCGCATGCAGGTCCGTGGACTGCGGCGCTGATGCGCCTTCGGTCAGGATGACAGGGCCGGGGGTGGGGACGGGGATGCCCCAGGTGAAGCTAGAGCGGGAGATGGAGAGGTCCTTGAGGCCGGAGCGGAGGAAGCTGAGGACTTCGTTGCGGCGGGACTCGGGTTCGATGGTGAGGCGGCCGGACTCGATGAGGTCGATGACGGGCTGCTGGAAGGCGCTGAGGCGGAAGAAGTAGTTCTCTTCGGTGACGGTTTCGGTGGGGCGGCCGTCGGGGCCGATGGTGCCCGGGGGGCCATCGACGAAGGTCTCTTCGGAGACACAGTACTGGCCGGTGTAGGAGGAGAGATAGATGTGGCCGTTGGCCTGGAGCGCGCGGAAGAGCTTCTGGACGGCACGGTGGTGGCGCGGCTCGGTGGTGCGGATGAAGTCGGAGTAGGTGATGCCCATGCGGTCCCAGAGGGCGCGGAAGGAGCGCGAGACGCCGTCGGCGAAGACCTGCGGAGGGACGCCGGCGGCGAGGGCGGAGCGTTCGATCTTCTGGCCGTGCTCGTCGGTGCCGGTGAGGAAGAAGGTGTCGAGGCCCTGGGCCCGGGCGCGGCGGGCGAGGACGTCGGCGACGATGGTGGTGTAGGCGTGGCCGATGTGGGGGCGCGCGTTGACGTAGTAGATGGGGGTGGTGAGGTAGAACTTCTCTGGCATTCTATGGCGAGTTTAGCAGGGGGCTTCCTAAGCGGGAACGGACTCTGCGGCGGACTGGGAGGCTTCGGCGGCCTGCGCCATGCGGGCGAGGTTGAGGTGCTGCTCCATGGCGTGCCGCGCGGCCTGGGAGTTGCGGGAGCGGATGGCGCGGTAGATCTCGCGGTGCATTTCGGCCGATTCCTTGAGGTCGACGGAGTTGCCGACGGTGGCGCGGCGGGTCTCGTAGAGGTTGGCGGTGATGGTTTCCATGAGCGCGCCGAGGATGGGGTTGCCTGAGGCGCGGGCGATGGTGCGGTGGAAGCGGATGTCGTGGATGAGGTACTGCTGGGGATCGTCGATGGAGGCGTACATCTCGGCGACCTCTTCGGCGAGTTCGGCGAGGTGGTCGTTGGAGGCGCGGTCGGCGGCGAGGGCGGCCACGGCGGCCTCGATGACGAGGCGGGCCTCGAACATCTGCATGGGCTGGAAGCGGTGCAGCGCTCCGAGGACGGTGAGGGAGGAGGAATCGAGCGCGGGCGGGCCGGAGGAGACGAAGGTGCCGGCGCCGTGACGGGATTTGAGCACGCCCATGGCGGAGAGGAAGCCGATGCCGGCGCGGAGGGACGAGCGCGAGATGCGCAGGGAGCGGGCGAGTTCGCGCTCGGGCGGGAGGCGGTCGCCGGGCTTGAGCTCGCCCGAGGCGACGAGCTGGCGGACATGGTCCACGACCTGCATGGTGAGCTGGCTGTGAGCGGTCGCGCCGTCGTGGGTAGGAGATTTCACGGTTTGGGGAAGATTAACATGGAGGGTAGAGGGTTGGCGAGAATAGCTGAAGCTAAGCGGGGCCAGGGGTGGGAGCGAGGCCCAGGCGGGGGACAAGCCACTGGAAGATGGCGAGCGAGACGAGGTAGGCGCTGGCGGCGAGGGCGAAGATGACCAGCGGATGGGGCGAAAAATAGTGTTTGACGATCCAGGTGAAGGCGGCGCCACCGGCCGCGCCGGCCGCTCCGCCGAAGCCGACGACGGTGGAGACGGCGGTGGACGGGAACATGTCGGTGGGGGTGGAGAAGAGGTTGGCGGACCAGCCCTGGTGGGCGGCGGCGGCGAGGGCGATGAGCAGGACGGCAGGCCAGGGGTTGGAGGGAAAGAGCGCTCCGAAGCGCGGCACGAAGACGATGGGCGTGACGGCGAGGGCGCAGACCAGCATGGCGAACTTGCGGCCGGAGTTGACGGAGTGGCCGCGCTTCATGCGCCAGCCGGAGAGCGCGCCGCCGCCGATGGAGCCGACGGAGGAGACGGCGTAGACGGTGACGATCTCCCAGTAAGCGTGCTTGAGGTCGAGGCCGTAGTTGCGGTTGAGGAACTGGGGGAGATAGAAGAGGTAAAACCACCAGACGGGGTCGGTGAGGCCCTTGGCGATGGCGAAGGCGTAAAAGCCGCGGCGGCGCAGGATGACGGAGTAGGGCAGGGGGCCGCCGCCGGCCTGGCTGGCGAAGTCCGCGGCGAGGTTGGCCTGGGTCTGGGTGGCGCCGCGGCGCAGGCGGTTGTAGGGGAAGAGCAGCCAGATGACCAGCCAGACGAGGCCCATGGAGCTGGTGGTGAAGAAGCCGGCGCGCCAGCCGTAGCGGGCGGTGACGAAGGCGACGAGCGCGGGCGCGATGAAGGCGCTGACGTTGGAGCCGGAGTTGAAGAGGCCGGTGGCGAGGGCGCGTTCTTCGGACGGGAACCACTCAGTCGTGGCCTTGATGGCGGCGGGAAAGTTGCCGGACTCGCCCAGGCCGAGGATGATGCGGGCGAGGCAGAAGCCGATGACGGAGCCGACGAAGCCATTAGAGAACGAGGCGAGCGCCCAGACGCCGATGGCGAGCGCGTAGCCGATGCGGGTGCCGACTTTGTCGATGATGCGGCCGGCGACGAGGAAGCCGATGCCGTAGGCGATCTGGAAACAGATGATGACGTTCCCGTAGTTATTGTCGAAGAGCGGCTGGTGGTGGGGGTCGGAGAGCGGATTCCAGCCCATGAAGGGCACGCCGTGGAGGAGCGGCTCGATGAGCGAGAAGACCGAGCGGTCCATGTAGTTGATGGTCGTGGCGGCGAAGAGGAGGGCGCAGACGAACCAGCGGATGTTGGGCGAGTCGCCGGAGGGAGCTTGGGTGGTGAAACCGGGCGAGCCGGGCAGTGCGGTGGCTTTGGTCGACATGCGTGGCTGCTCCTGCGTATCTCCGTTGTGTCTTCGGAAGGCGGCGGCAAGGGAGGTAAGACCATTGCGCGCATGTTGCTTGAGCCGCGAGAATCTGCTGCGAGGGCTCGCGTGGATGAGGATAGCGGTTGGGCGGGCATGCGTGTCAAGCGCTGTGTGGACGCATGCATGCCGGATGGAGGAGAACAGGTTGCGGATAGGGGCAGGGAGCCGGGGGTGGGGTGCAGGAATCAGGGTGGGTTGACAGGTCCGACCAAAGAGGGAAGAATGGGCGGGTTTTGGAATGCTAATTGGTCCGTCCACTGAGGGTTGTTATGAGGATTCTGCTGGCTGCGGTTCTGTTGGGTACGGGTGTGGGTTGGGCGCAGGATGCGCGCACGGTAACGGAGCCGGTGGTTCCGCCGACCTGCACGGTGCTGCAGGCGCAGCAGGCGATTGCGGCGAGTGAGCCGACGAGCGAGACGACGTTTGACACGACGCGGATCCAGGCGGCGCTGAATGCGTGTCCGGCGGGACAGGCGGTGGAGCTGGCGGCGAGCGGGACGAACAACGCGTTCCTGATCGGGCCGATCACGCTGGCGACGGGGGTGACGCTGCTGGTGGATGGCGGGGTGACGGTGTTCGGGTCGAGGAACCCGGCGGATTACCAGGTGACGACGGCGGGGGTGGAGACGTGCGGGACGGTGGGGACGGCGGGCAACGGGTGCCAGCCGCTGATCCTGGCGAACGCGGCCAACGAGGCGATTATGGGCTACGGGGTGATCGACGGGCGCGGGCAGGACAAGCTGCTGGTGAACGGGGTGGCGTCGACGCTCTCGTGGTGGGATAACGCGGGCAAGGCGCAGCTGACGTCGGGCGGGGCGCAGAACAACCCGATCCTGGTTTCGGCGAGCGGCGCGAACCTGGTGCTGTACAAGATTACGGTGCGGAACTCGCCGATGTTCCACATCAAGTGGAGCGGGAACCTGACGACGAAGACGGGATTCACGGCGTGGGGCGTGAAGGTGATTACGCCGTTCACGGCGCGGAACTCGGACGGGATCGATCCTTCGGGGTTGAATATTTCCGTGCTGAACTCGTCGATTTCGGATGGCGACGACGACGTGGCGGTGAGCGCGTCGAACGCGGCGCAGAACATCACGGTTGCGAATGTGAACACGTACAGCGGGCATGGGATCTCGATCGGCAGCGGAACCAAGGGCGGCCTGACCAACATGCTGGTGAACAACATTACGCAGATGGGCACGGCAACGGACAACAACGCGATCGGGATAAGGATCAAGGCGCAGCAGTCGAACGGGGGGCTGGTGCAAAACGTGACGTACCAGAACATCTGCAGCGCGAACAACAAGGTGGCGATCTATCTCTCGCCGTACTACAGCACGTCGGCGGGCACGAGCTATCCGAGCCTGCAGAACATTGTGTACCGGAACATCCACGTGGTGACGGAGAACCAGGTGGCGCTGCAGGGCTATCAGAATTCGACGGGGACGGTGGTGAATCCGTCGACGATCACGCTGGATAACGTGGTGATCGACGGGCTGCAGACGAAGGACATTACGCCCGCGCCGCAAAACCTGCAGGTGACGTTGGGGCCGGGGCCGGTAAGCGCGCCGCTGACGCAGATGACGGGCACCAACATCAGCTACACGGGGCAGGTGACGATGCCGAATGAGGCGCCGTATCCGTGCAGCACGAGCAGCTTCCAGTACCTGGTGGGCGAGCTGTATGCGTCGAACGGCGCGGGCACGGGGACGGGCACGAACCTGAGGACGGAGACGCTGAACGCGCCGACGAGCGTGACGCTGAACGCGATGCTGCAGCCGGCGATGAGCCAGGTGACGTATGCCTCGATCAGCGGCGGCGGGACGTACACGGGGACGCCGGCGCCGACCGCGGCGGTGCAGTTCATGGAAGGGACGAAGGTGGTGGGGACGGGCACGCTGGGCGGGAACGGGACGCTGGCCAGCGTGACGCTGAACGGGGTTCTGCCCGGGACGCACACCTACACGGCCATGTACGCGGGAGATGCGACGTACACCAATCCGCTGGCGTTTGGCAGCGTGTCGGTGACGGTGGTGGGAGTGCCGTCGACGACGGCGGTGGCGACGAGCGGGACGCTGGTCTACGGGTCGGCGACGACGATCAAGGCAACGGTGACGGGCGGCAACGGCGGTACGCCGACGGGCACGGTGCAGTTCCAGGACGGCGGCGTGAACCTGGGCGCGCCGGTGACGCTCTCGGGCGGCGTGGCGACGCTGGTGACGAGCAGCCTGCTGGCGGGGAGCCATACGATTTCGGCGGTGTACTCGGGCGATACGACGTTCGTGGGGTCGACGGGTGCGGCTGCGGCGGGCATCGCGATTGCGCCGGCGGCGAGCACGACGAGCATCGCGGGGAGCTCGACGGCGATCAACCCGGCGGGCACGACGACGCTGACGGTGACGGTGGCCGGAGTGACGGGGGCGCTGGCGCCGACCGGGACGGTGACGGTGTTCGACGGGTCGGGGGCGGGAGCGACGAACGTGGGTGCGGGGCCGCTGGCGGGGGGCAAGGCGACCGTGGTGGTGACGTTGAGCAGCCTGGGAACGCACGCCTTGACGGCGCAGTATAGCGGCGACGCGAACTATGCGGCGGGGAGCGGAACGATCTCGATCGTGGTGGTGACGCCGTTTGTGCTGAGCGCGCCGACGCCGGCGGTGACGCTGGCGGCGAACGCGATTGCGACGCCGCCGGTGACGGTAACGCCGGGCGGGGGGTTCAGCGGCACGGTGACGTTCGCGTGCTCGACGACGGCGGCGTACGTGACGTGCGCGATTTCGCCCGCGACGCTGGCGGTGAGCGGCGGCGTGGCGGCGCAGGCGGAGGTGATCATCACGGTGGCGCCGACGGTGAGCGCGGCGCGGCTGCCGGGCAGGGAAGCGGCGTGGCTGGCGATGCTGCTGCCGATGGGCCTGCTGGGGCTGGCGCGGCGGCGGCGGGGCTGGGGCAAGGGTTTGCTGCTGGTCGCGCTGCTGGGGGTGATGGCGGCGGGGGCGACGGGCTGCGGAAACTCGAGCTCGGCGGGCAAGCTGCCGCCGGCAGGGATGCAGACGGTGACGGTGACGGGGAGCGGGACGGCGAATGGGATTGTGAGTACGTCGGCGGCGAGTATTGCGGTTACGGTGTCCAATTGAGGGTATGGGCGGGGAGATGCAGGTGCTTCGGCTGCGCTGCGCTTCGCTCAGGATGACAGGGGTGATGAGAGTTATGCGGGTGTTTTTGCTGGCAGGGTTGATGGGGGTTGCGGGCGCGCAGGGGTTGCCGGTGCTTACGGTGGCTCCGCCGGGGAGTTCGCCCGCGGGGCAGTACACGACGGTGCAGGATGCGGTGACGGCGGCGCCGGGGACGGGCGCGGCGATCCGGATCAGGCCGGGAGTGTATCGCGAGGTGGTGCACATCGATAAGCCGAACATGCAGCTGCGCGGCGAGACGGACGATCCGGCCAAGGTGGAGATCGTGTATGCGAACGGGGCGTCGAACACCTGTGGTACGAGCTGCTCGGCGACGGTGTTTGTGACGGGGGACGGGTTTATCGCGACGAAGATCACGATCGCCAACGACTGGTCGAAGACCGGCAAGCCGCGGACGCAGGCGCTGGCGCTGTCAATCTCAGGGGATCGGGCGGTGCTGCGCGATGTGCGGCTGCTCGGCAACCAGGACACGCTGCTGGCGACGAGCAAAGGGTGCCGGGCGAGCGGGTCGGGCGCGGATGCGACGGCGGCGCCGGAGCAGTGCAAGATTGCGCGGCAGTATTACGACCACTGCTATATCGAGGGTGAGGTGGACTTCATCTTCGGCAATGCGAAGGCGGTGTTTCACGACTGCGAGATTCATAGCGTGGTGCATCCGGCGGGCGGGTTCTTGACGGCGAATGGGAGGAGCCGGCCAGATGAGGATTCGGGGTATGTGTTCGACCATTGCAGGCTGACGGCGGAGCCGGGCGTGATCAAGGTGTTCCTGGGGAGGCCCTGGCGGGACTACGCGAAGGTGACGTTCATTGACACGGAGATGAGCGACCACATCATGCCGGCGGGGTGGAGTGAGTGGCATCCGGGCGAGACGGACCGGCTGAAGACGGCGGTGTACCAGGAGTACGGGTCCACCGGGCCGGGCGCGCACAAGGGCGAGCGGGAGCCGCTGGCGAAGGAGTTGACGGCGGATGAGGCCAAGCAATATGAGGCCAAGGTTTATTTGAAGGGAACGGATGGGTGGGATCCGACCAAGGTGAAGTAGAGGCGCAGAGCGGCTAGAAGCGGGCGATGATCCAGATGCCGGCGACCATGAGGCCGCAGCCGGCAAGCCGGGCGGGCGAGGCGGGGTGGGTTTTGAAGCCGACCAGGCCGAAGTGATCGAGCAGCACGGAGGTGAGGAGCGAGGCGGTGAGGGAGGCGCCGGTGAAGAGCACGGAGCCGAGCCGGTGGGCGAGGGTAAGGCCGATGACGGTGGAGATGACGCTGACGGCGCCGCCCAGCCAGGCCCACCAGGGGACGAGCGGGAGGCGGCCGTTGGGTACGTGCTCGCGGGTGAAGAGCTGGATGAGCAGCAGGACGGCGAGGCCGGAGGCGTAGACGGCGATGCTGGCCCACATGGGCTTGGTGAGCTGCTTGTTGAGCTCGGCGTTCAGGCCGGACTGGAAGGGGTTGGCGACGCCGGCAGCAAGAGCTATAAGGATGATGAGGAAAGGCATTTCGGGTGTGATGCTTGCGTGCGGGCGGGAAGTACTTCCGGGCGGAGAGATGCAAGTGCTTTTGCGGCGGTGCGGGGTGGTTCGGGGAAGGGGAAAGCTGGAGTCCGGGGCGGAAAGGTTCACACGGTTGGCGACGCGAAGGGTTTCGGGGTCCTTCGACTGCGGCGCGCTGCGCCTTCGCTCAGGAAGACGGTACTTGCCGGTGGGGGAGATCAGAGGTAGCGGGCGAGAAAGGCGCCAAGCATGGGGAGGGTCTGGGCGAGGGCGCCAAGGGACAGCCAGTGGCCCTCGCGGGGGAAGATGTGGATCTGGTGGGGGATGTTGGCGGCGGTGAGCAGGGTGTCGAGGGTGTGGGCCTGGGTGACAGGGACGACCTGGTCGGCGTCGCCATGGAGGATGAGCGTGGGCGGGAAGGCGGAGGTGACGTTGGCCGACCAGGGCGGGACAAGGCCGCCGGCCAGGTCGACGATGGCGCGGATGCGGTTGGCGGGCTCGGTGCCGAGGGCGAGGGCGAGGAAGGCGCCGAGCGAAAGGCCGCAGAGGCCGATGCGGGCGGGATTGACGGCGGGACGGTGCGCGATCCAGGCGAGGGTTTCGCGGATGGTCTGGAGCCAGGTGGGGACGCTGACGCCGTCGTTGAGGGTGGCGGGGCCGGCGAAGGCGGTGCCCGTGGAATCGAAGTAGTGGACGGCGTAGACGGCGAGGCCGAGCCGCGCGATGGCGGGGGCAAGGCGATCGAGCCAGAAGTTGACGTTGCCGCCGGAGCCGTGCAGCAGGAGGACGGCCGGTAGGGGAGCGGCCGAGGGGGATTGCTCGGGCTCGATGGCGTGGATGCGGATGGTCTTGCCGGACGCGGAGACAAAGCTGTGCAGAGCGGTGGATGCCATGTTGGACATGAGATGCCCGGGCGCCGAGGTGGACGCGATGCGGATATGATCGCAGACGGAAAGAGCGAGGAGATGGTTTGAAGCTGCTGCTGATCAATACCTGCGGAGCCGAGGGTGTGCTGGCGCTGGCCGACGATGAGCGGGTGGTGGCGGAGGAGAGGCTGCCGGGACGAGGTGCGTCGGAGATGCTAATGCCGGCGCTGCGGCGACTGTTGGGTACGCCGGGCTGGACGCCGGGAGAACTGGGCGGGGTGGGCGTGGTGGTGGGGCCGGGGTCGTTTACGGGGGTGCGGGTGGGGCTGAGCGCGGCCAAGGGGCTATGCGACGCGCTGGGGGTGGGAATGGTGGCGATGTCGCGGTTGGCGCTGGTGGCGATGCAGGCGCGCGGGGATGGGGCGGTGGCTTTGCTTGATGCGGGGCGCGGGGAGTATTTTTGTGGGGTCTATCGAAGAGGCATGCGGGTAAGCGAGGAGCTGCTGCGGGCAGAGGAGGTGCTGGGCCTGGTGCGGCGCGGCGAAGCTGTGAGGGGCGAAGCTGTGAGGGGCGAAGCTGTCAGCGGCGAAGCAGTTACATGCGAGGCCCGTGTGCAGGAGGTGCTGGAGGAGGTTCGGCTGATGAAGGAGCCTGGAGCCGTGGAGATGCTGGCCATGGCGTTAGAACGGATTGGCGCGGGGGAGTGGAGCGACGTGGCGGCCACGGACGCGAACTACCTGCGGCGAACGGACGCGGAGCTACTGAAAGGGACGGTACGGCCATGAACGCGATGGTGAGTGCGATGATCGTTCGGCGGGCGACGGAGCACGATCTGCCCGAGGTCCTGCTGCTGGAACGGGAGACGGCGACGGCTCCGCATTGGGCGGCGGCGGAGTATGCACGGATGCTGGAGGGCGGCGGAGGCGGGCTGAGGCGAGCCATGTTTGTGGCCACGGAGGGACGGGTGATCACGGGCTTTGCCGTGGGCAAGCTGGTGGGGTCCGGGCCGGACGCGGAGGCGGAGTTGGAGAGCGTGGTGGTGCGCGCGGAGGAGCGGCGGCAGGGGCTGGGCAGCGCGTTGTGCCGGGCGGTGATTGCGTGGAGCAGGGCGCAGGGAGCGGCGGCGATCACGCTGGAGGTGCGGGTGGGAAGCGGCGGCGCGGTGAAGCTGTATGGAGGGCTCGGGTTTGTGGCGGCGGGGCGCCGGCCTCGGTACTACCAGGACCCGCCGGAGGATGCCGTGGTGATGCGCTGCGGCTTGAGCCGGGCGGGCGCGGAGAAGGTGCAGAAGGACGAGGAGCCCGGTTTGTTTGAATGAATGCGGATGGGAAGGCGGCCCGGTTGCAAGGGCTGTGGCTGCACGGTACGGACGTATAATCGGAGGCTATGGTCAAGGACGGTATCTGGTACGGGCTGGGCTTTGCGGTGGTGGGGGCCGTGCTTTGGTTTACGACGCAGGTGTGGTGGGTTTGCCTTCCGCCGGTGTTGCTGGCGCTGTTTTTCCTGTGGTTTTTTCGGGATCCGAACCGCAGCGTTCCGGGCGGGCCGGGGATGATTGTATCGCCGGCGGACGGGCTGGTGACCGAGGCGGAGTGGGTGGAGACGACGCTGGGCAGCAAGCTGCGGCTGAGCATTTTTCTGAATGTGTTTGATGTGCATGTGAACCGGTCGCCGATCGGCGGGCGGGTGAAGCTGGTGGAGTATCGCGAGGGCGGTTTCATGAACGCGATGAAGCCGGAGTCGGGATTGACCAACGAGCAGACGATGATCATGATCGAGGGCGACGGTTACCAGGTGTCGCTGAAGCAAATCGCGGGGCTGCTGGCGCGGCGCATCGTGTGCACGCTGAAGGAAGGCGACCGGGTGGAGCGCGGGCAGAGGATCGGGCTGATCAAGTTCGGGTCGAGATGCGATGTGCTGCTGCCGGCGGAGGCGCAGCTAAAGGTGAAGACGGGCTCGCGGGTGAAGGGCGGAGCGACGGTGATCGCGGTGTTGCCGGCGGCGGGAGATGACGCGGGGCCGGTGGCCTGATGGAGCTCGAGAAGCCGGCTGAGGACGAGCGCGGAGTGCAGCGGCGGCGGCCGAGCCGCGGCATGTACGTGCTGCCCTCGCTGTTTACGGCGGCGAACATCGCGGCGGGGTTCTACGCGATCACGGAGAGCGTGCGGGGCTCGGGCGGCGATGCCCTGGCGTTCGACCGGGCGGCCCTGGCGATCGGGTTTGCGGTGTTCTTCGACGGCGTGGACGGGCGCGTGGCGCGCATGACGCGTACCACCAGCGACTTTGGCAAGGAGCTGGATTCGCTGGCAGACGTGATCACGTTTGGCGTGGCGCCAGCGCTGCTGGCGTACGTGTGGGGCTTTCGGATGATCCCCGTCACGAGCTTCCCGATGCTGCGCGAGCGGATGCTGCCGCTGGGCGTGGTGGTTTGCTTCCTTTTTCTGATCTGCGGCGCGTGCCGGCTGGCGCGGTTCAACATCAGCGTGAATCCGCAGCCCAGGAACCCGGGGCGGCCGGGGCGGAAGTATTTTGTGGGCATGCCGATCCCGGCGGGCGCGGGTGTGATTGCGTCGGTGGTCCACCTGTATCGCGGCAGCTGGATCGACGATGCGCGCATTTCGGTGGTGTGGCTGCTGCTGATTGCCGGGACGGGATTTCTGATGGTGAGCAGCTGGCGCTTCTGGAGCGGCAAGGAGATCGATTCGAGCGGGCGGAAGCCGTTCCAGGGATTTGTCTTGCTGGCGCTAGGAATTTCGGTGATCCTGCTGTTCTCGCAGTATGCGTTGATTGTGATTGCGCTGAGCTACCTAGTGAGCGGCGTGATTGCGCGGCTGGCGTATGCGTGGGGACGGCGGAGACGGCTGAGTGCGGAGGCGCGCTGATGGCGGAGGGGATGTACAGGATCGGGATCGTGGGCGCGGCGTCGCTGGCGGGTAAAGAGCTGGGCGATGAGCTGCAGGACTCGCTGCTGGCGGCGTCGGACTTCGTGCTGTTCGACGACGAAGAGGCGACGGGACAGGTGGCGGCGGTGGGCGACGAGGCGGCGGTGGTGCAGCGGGTCGAGCCGGGTTCGTTCGAGCGGCTGGACTTCGTGTTTTTTGCCGGGGATGCGGAGACGACGAAGAAGGAGTGGACGGCGGCGCGGCGGAGCGGGGCAAGCATCGTGGACATGACCTTTGCGCTGGAGGGGCAGCGTGGCGTGCCGGTGCGTGCGCCCTGGGTGCGCGAGGTGCTGCGGTCGGGCAACGGCAAGGGTAACGGAAGCGGGCGCCGGGCGGGCGAGCCGGATCTCGAGACGGCGGCGGTGGTGGCGGCGCATCCGGCGGCGGTGATGCTGGGGCTGGTGGCGGCGCGGGTGCAGAGTTCGATGGGCGTGCGCAGCCTGGCGGCGACAGTGGTTGAGCCGGCGTCGCAGCAGGGGCGGGAGGCAATGGACGAGCTGCATCAGCAGACGGTGAACCTGCTCTCGTTCCAGACGCTGCCGCGGGAGCAGTATGACGCGCAGGTGGCGTTCAACGTGCTGCCGTCGCTGGGCGAGTCGGCGAAGGTGAAGCTGCTGGCGACGGAGGAACTGATTGTGCGCCACTACGGGCTGCTGGGCGGGTCAGTGGGGGAGCTGCCGCCGCTGGACGTGGAGCTGGTGCAGGCGCCGGTGTTCCACGGCTATGTGGCGTCGCTGCTGCTGGAGCTGAGTGAGGAGAAGACGGTGGCGGATGTCGAAGAGGCGCTGGCCGGGGAGGGGATCGACGTGGTAGCGGGCGAGTCAGACCCGCCCAGCAACCTGAGCGCGGCGGGGCAGGAGGACATCATGGTGCGGGTGCGGAGTACGGGGGCGAGCTCGCGGCGGTTCTGGCTGTGGATGGCGGCGGATAACCTGAAGCTGGGCGCGTTGAATGCGATCGCGTGCGCGAATGAGCTGCGGCGACTGCGGCCTAGCGGCAAGGTGCAGTAGGGCGGTGAAACAGGAACGGGGATGAGAGGGGATCGGCAGGGACCAAAAAGGCCAGGTCTCAAGTTGGAAGAGCAAGGACTTCGCGGCCTGGGATGCGCAGAGTTCTGAAGTTATTTGGCGAAGATCTGGGTCATGTCGGCGAAGGCTTTGAATTCGAGGGCGTTGCCGGCGGGGTCGTAGAAGAACATGGTGGCTTGTTCGCCGACCTGGCCCTGAAAGCGGATGTAGGGCTCGATCTCAAACTTCTGGCCGGCGGCTTTCAGGCGGTCGGCGAGGGATTGCCAGCGGTCCATGGTGAGGACGACGCCGAAGTGCGGGACGGGAACGGCGTGGCCGTCGACGGCGTTGGCGTGGCGTCTGCCGGGCGCGTTGGGGGAGAGATGGGCGACGATTTGGTGGCCGAAGAGGTCGAAGTCGATCCACTCGGCGCTGGAGCGGCCTTCGGGGCAGCCGAGGATCTGGCCGTAGAAGGCGCGGGCGGCGGCGAGGTCGTCGACGGGGAAGGCGATGTGGAAGGGCGTGAGGGACATGCGGCCGGGGCTCTCCTGAGATTTAAGTCTCTCCAAGATGATAGAGGAAAGGCTCGATCCAGGCTCGATCCAGGTGCGATCTAGGTGCGATCGGCGGGGAGGCGGACGACGAACTCGGTTTCGCCGGGTATGGAGCTGAAGAGGATGGAGCCGCCGATCTGCTCGACGATGCGGTGCACGATGCCGAGGCCGAGGCCGGTGCCGACGCCAGCCGGCTTGGTGGTGTAGAAGTGGTCGAAGATGTGGGGCTGGCTCTCGAGCGGAACGCCGGAGCCGTTGTCGGCGACGAGGATGCAGATGTCCTGGCGGGGGGAAGCGGGAGCGCTGGACGGCTGTCCAGACTGGCGCGGTTCAGGCTGGCGCGGTTCAGGCTGGCGAGTTTCAGGCTGGCGAGTTTCCGCCCAGGTGCGCAGGGAGATGCGTCCGCCCTGCGGCGCGGCGTCGATGGCGTTGTCGAGCAGGTTGGTCCAGATCTGGTTGAGGCCCTGGCAGTTGGTGTGGAGGATGGGGAGATCGGGCGCGAGACTCTTCTCGAGCGTAATCTGTTTTTCGCGTAGCTTGTGGCCCAGGATGACGAGCGTGGTGTGGATGCTCTGGTTGACGTCGAGGTCCTGCTTGCTGCCGCGGCCTTCGTAGGCGTAGCTCTTGACGGCCTTGACCAGGTCGGTGACGCGGCCGACGCTCTCCTCGATGGTGGCCACGAGCTGCATGGAGGAGACCAGCGCTTCGAGCCAGTTGAGCGAGTCGGAGAAGACTTCGGGGTTGAAGGCGGAGTGAGCGCACTGCAGGTGGTGGGCGTCGAGGCCGACCGAGACCAGCGTGGGGGCGATGCGCCAGGCGTCCTCCACCTGCGCGGCGTCCATCCACTGGGCGAGCTCCTCTTCGGCGTCGGACTGCTGCAGGGAGTCGAAGGTGGCGACGGGGTGGGAGGTGAGGGCGAAATCCTGCAGGTCGAACATGCATTCCTTCTGCTCGGGGGTGAGGTCGGTCTTGGCCCACTTGGCGGTGAGCCGATGCATGCGCATGAGGTTTTCGCGCAGCTGCGCAGAGGCGCGGCGGGCGGCGGCGCCGGGGTTGTTGAGCTCGTGCATCAGGCCTGCGGCAAGGGTGCCGAGGGCCACCATCTTCTCCTGCTGGAAGGTGGTGCTCTGGACCTTGGCCAGGCGCATGGCCATGTTGCCGAGGATGGCCCTGCGGACGCCGGGGCAGCCGGTCATGAGGGCCCAGAACTGCTCCTCATCGAGCTCGAGCAGGCGGCTGGGCTGAGAGGCCCGGAAGGTGGAGGTGGCGGGCAGGCCTGCCAGCAGCGGGATCTCGCCGAACGACGCGCCGGGCTCCATGGTGTAGTGGTTGTGCTCGCGGCCATCGGCGTCGTTATAGGAGAGGGTAAGCTCGCCGTCGAGCAGGATCCAGAAGTGGTGCGTGATCTCGCCCTGCTGGAGGAGGATGGCGCCGCGATCCAGGTTAAGCTGAGTGGCGGTGTCGAGACAGTGAATGCTGTGCAAATCGAGCGAGGCGAGGATGTCAACCTTGAGCAGGCGGGCGACGACTTCGTCGCTGAGAGGAGCGTTGCCGGCTGCGGAGATGGTGGCGTTTGTCATGGTGTTATAAGGTGGCGAGGTACTGGTGGACGAACTGTATGGCGATGGATCCCTCGCCGACAGAGGAGGCTACACGTTTAACGGAACCGAAGCGAACGTCGCCGGCCACGAAGATGCCGGGAACGGTGGTCTCGAGCAGGTACGGATCGCGGTCCAGCTTCCAGAGCGTGCTGGACTTGGTGCCTTTCAGTGACTTCAGATCGGGGCCGGCGAGGACAAAGCCCTTGGAGTCGCGCGCGATGGAGGAGGGCAGCCACTCGGTCTTGGGGGCGGCGCCGATGAAGACGAAGATGGAGCTGGCGGGGCGCGTTTCCAGGCCGCTGGGGGTGTCGACGACGATCTGTTCAAGATGGCCGTCGCCCTGAAGCTCGACGAGCTGGGTGTGGGTTTCCACCGAGATATTGGACGTGCCGGCGATCTGATCGATGAGGTATCGGGACATGCTCTTTTCAAGCGAGGAGCCGCGCACCAGCATGCGGACGTGGGCGGCGGCGCGGGCGAAGTACATGGCGGCCTGGCCGGCGGAGTTGGCGCCACCGACGATATAGACCTCCTGCTCGGCGCAGCCGGCGGCCTCGGTGAGCGCGGCCCCATAGAAGAGGCCGGCGCCGGAGAAGCGCTCCTCGCCGGGGATGTGCAGGCGGACGTAGTCGACGCCGGTGGCGAGGATGCAGACGCGGCAGGATACCTCGCGTCCGTCGGCCAGCTTGACGATGTGGTAGCTGTTGGCGGAGGAGATGGAGCAGACGCGGTGGGTGAGGAACTCGGCGCCCAGGCGGCGGGCCTGGATGTAGGCTTGCTGCGCGAGCCGCTCGCCGCTGACGCCCTGCGCAAAGCCGAGGTAGTTCTCAATCTTGGACGAGGAGCCGGCTTGCCCGCCGGGGGCGAGGGAGTCGATGATGAGCGTGCGCAGGCCCTCGGAGGCGCCGTAGACGGCGGCGGCGAGACCGGCCGGGCCGGCGCCGACGACGACCACGTCGTAGTGCTCCTGCGTCGCCTGGGTGCGCAGGCCCACGCGAGAGGCGAGCTCAGTCAGTTCGGGTTGGACGAGCGAAGAGCCGTCCGGGAAGAGCACCACGGGCAGCTTGCCGTCGTCGATCTGCCGGTCGCAGAGCAGCTGCAGGCACTCGGGATTCTTCTCGGGATCAAGCCACTTGAAGGGGATGAGGTTGCGCGCGAGGAAGTTGCGGATCTCGTGGTCGCCGGCGCCCCAGCGCGCGCTGACCAGCTGAAGGCCGTCGTAGGCCGGCTTGTGGCCGTCGTTCCAGGCGGCGAGCAGGTCGTCAAGCACGGGGTAGAGCTTCTCTTCGGGCGGGTCCCAGGGCTTGTTCAGGTAGTAGTGGATGCGCGCGGAGTTGATGGCGCGGATGGCCGCCTCGGTGTCGGCGTAGGCGGTGAGCAGCACGCGCTTGGCGTCGGGGTAGAGCGGGATGGCGGCTTCCAGGAAGTCGACGCCGGTCATGCCGGGCATGCGCTGGTCGGAGATGAAGAGCGCGATGACGTCGCCGCGCTCTTTGAGCTGGCGGGAGATATCGAGCGCCGCCTGGCCGGAGGCGGCACGGAGGATGCGGTACTTCTGTCCGTACTGGCGGCGCAGGTCGGAGACGACAGCTTCGAGTACGCTGACATCGTCGTCGACGGCGAGGATGATGGGTTTGGCCATAGGACGATTATCCAGCCGAAGCAGCTAGAAGGTCGCTGTGGATTCGATGATGGGCGAAGGGGTACGGTTCAGAAATCATGGCAGCGGGGCGGGATGTCGGATCGGGATGTCGGATCCAGACCGGTTTCCCACCGCGGAGCGCCGGGCTGATGCAAAAGGGGCATGGAAGAGGCAAGCGGTCCATGCAACGATTGTTCCTGCGCCGAAGGTCGGGCAGTCGGCGCCGCGGCAAAAAGGCCGGGCGTGTAGCGATTGCGGACAGAAGAGCCGGAGAGGAGCGATGAGCCGATGAGGGGAGTGCGGACGGGAAAGACCGTTGCAGGAGGCAGCACCCCTATGAATCGGATCATACTGGCGGACGACCAGGCTATCTTTCGGGCAGGCACGGCGCGGGTTCTGGCGCGCGAAGAAGACATGCGGATCATTGCGCAGTGCGAGGACGGCTCGCGGCTGGGCGCGACCATCCAGACGTTTCGTTCGTCGGTCGTGATCTTCTCGACGGGGCTGGGGCTGGATTTGGCCTGGATCGCGGCGCAGCTGAAGGAAGCCGGCAGCTTCGGCATCCTGGTGACGGAGAAGGGTGAGGCGATCCCGGACGTGGTCGCGGAGCAGATGGGCGGCATGATCGGCCGCAGCATCACCGGGCCGGAGCTGCTGGATTGCGTGCGCAAGGTGGCGCGCGGGCAGCGCTGCGTGCGGCGCGGCGCGCTGGGCGCGGTGCCTGCGCCGGATGCGGTAGGAGCGCGGGTGCGCGACCGGCTGACGCGCAAGGAGATGCAGATCGTGGCGCTGATCGTGCAGGGCTGCAAGAACAAGGAGATCGCCACGCAGTTGGGGACGAAGGAACAGGTGATCAAGAACTATCTGCGGGCGATCTACGACAAGATCGGGGTGAGCGACCGGCTGGAGCTGGCGCTGTTCACGCTGCACCACCGGCTGCTGGCGGAGGCGGCGGCGGAGGCGGGCAACCTGCTGCAGATGAAGTCGGCTTAGAGCAAGGCTCAACGGTGAAAGTGCGGATGAAAGCGGATCAGGGCCGATAAGACCAGGGCCCGGCGTCTGCGCTGCCGCCGGCTTCAGATTGTTTGTCAGTCTGACCCAAAGGCGAAGATCTCGGGTTGCCGCGGTTTCGTTTCCTCGTTAGAGACCGGGGCCGGACTCCTGCAGGTCGGTCTGGTGGCTGACGTGAGTCACCTTTTCGGCGATGGATTTGCCCTGGGTAAAGAGCAGCAGATAATCGGGGCCGCCGGCTTTGGAGTCGGTGCCGGACATGTTGAAGCCTCCGAAGGGGTGCGCGCCGACCATGGCGCCCGTGCACTTGCGATTGAGGTACAGATTGCCGACCTGAAACTCGTTGCGGGCGCGGGCCAGCTTGTCCGCTGAGCTGGAGTAGATGGCGCCGGTGAGGCCGTACTCGGTGGCGTTGGCGATCTCGAGCGCCTCGTCGAAGCTGTGCGAGGGAATGACCGCAAGCACCGGCCCGAAGATCTCTTCGCGGGCGATGCGCGCGCTGGGTGGAACGTCGACGAAGACGGTGGGCGGGACGAAGTAGCCGCCGGTCTTGTTTTCAGCCGGTTCGAGCGGCTCGCCACCGAGCAGCAGGCGGGCTTCGGATTTACCCACTTCGATGTAGTCGAGCACGCGGCGATATGCGGTCTCGTTGATCACGGGGCCGGCGTAGAAGTTGGCGGCGGGATCACCCTGCTGGATGGCCTCGACTTTCTCGGCGAGCCGATCAGTGAACGCCTCGTAGATCTCGGCGGAGATGATGGCGCGCGAGCAGGCGCTGCACTTCTGGCCGTTGAAGCCGAAGGCGGAAGCGACGACTCCATCGACGGCCGAGTCGAGGTCGGCGTCGGCCTCGACGATGATCGCGTCCTTGCCGCCCATCTCGAGGATGGTGCGCTTGATGAAATGCTGGCCGGGCTGGGTGTGCGCGGCGGCCTCGTGGATTTCGAGGCCTACCTTCTTCGAGCCGGTGAAGGCGATGAAGCGAGTGTGGGGATGCGCCACCAGCGCTGAGCCGAAGGGGGCGGCGCCGGGGCAGAAGTTGACCACGCCATCGGGCAGGCCAGCCTCTTCGAGCAGCGCGAAGAAGTGGGCGGCGACGGTGGGTGCGTCGGGCGACGGCTTGAGCACGACCGTGTTGCCGGTGACGATGGCCGCGGCGGTCATGCCGGCCATGATGGCGAAGGGGAAGTTCCATGGCGGGATGACGGCGCCGGCGCCGAGCGGGACGTAGCGCAGCGCGTTGCGTTCACCGGGGAACTGGATGGGCGTGGTGGCTGTGTCGAGACGCAGCGCCTCGCGGGCGTAGAACTCGAGGAAGTCAATGCATTCACCGACCTCCGCGTCGGCTTCGGCGTAGTTCTTGCCGGCCTCGAAGGTGAGCCAGGCGCAGAAGGCGAGATTGCGCTCCCGGATCATCTGCGCGACACGCAGGACGAAGTCAACGCGGGTCTGCACGGGCGTACGGGACCAAGCGGGGAAGGCGGCGAGAGCGGCTTCGATGGCCGGTCCGGCATGCTCGGCTTCCGCCATCTGGTGGATGCCGACGACCTGCGAGGGGCGCGCGGGATTGATGGAGCGGATCTTCTCGCTGGTCTGCGAGCGCCGGCCGCCGATGACCAGGTCGTACTCGCGTCCGAGTTCGCTTTCGATGACGGTGAGGGCGTCGGACATGCGCCGCTTGACGGAGGGGTCGGTGAAGTCCAGGTAAGGCTCGTTGCGGAAGGGCGGGAGGGTGGTTGAAGTGGCCATCGCTCCTGATTTTAGACCCTTGTGCGGGCGGCGCGCCGGGCGGCCAGAGTTGAGGCCGTTGGGCTAAGATTGGGCATGATCTCTCGTGGCCTGGGCAAAACGGTTGCGCGTGCGGTGCTCTTCGGAGCGTTCGTCGGAACGTTCGTCAGAACGTCAGTTGAAGCGTCGGCGCAGCCTGCGGCTGCGGGCCCGGATCGCGGGGCGGTGCCGGCCGTGGCTGCTCCCGTTGCTCCCTCCGCGCTGCTGCAAGACTCGCTGGGCAGCGTGCGCCAGGCGATGGGGCTGCTGAATGTGGATAAGTGGAAGGTTCCCAAGCCGGTGAAGGATACGACGGCGACCAACGTGGCGTCGATCCGCAGGGATGTGGACACGACGCTGCCGGGGCTGCTTTCGGCTGCGGATGCGGCGCCTGACTCGGTGGCGGCGATGCTGCCGGTGTCGCGCAACCTGAGCGCGCTTTACGACGTGCTGCTGCGGGTGACGGTGGTGGCGGACGCGGTGGCGCCGGACGAGCAGACCAGGGCGCTTGAACAGTCGATGGCCAGCATAGACGATGCGCGGCGAGCCTTCAGCGATCGCCTGCAAAACACGGCCGAGGCGGAGGAGACGCGGACGGTGGCGCTCAAGAAGAAGCTGGCTGCGGCTTCGCCACCGGCCCCGGCGGCTGCCACGACGGCGCCGCCGCCGTGTCCCGCGACGCCTGCGAAGAAGAAGAAGCCTGCGGCGAAGTAGGCAGAGCAGGGCACTGATTCCGACGATAACGGCTTACTCCAACTTGACCTGGTTCCAAGGAGAGCGCGATGGCGACAGCGGCGGTGACCACCGGATGAGCGTTGAAGAGTATCTGCGGACTCCGTTTCATCCAGATGTGGACTTCGTGGATGGAGTGATTGAGGAGAGGAACTTAGGCGAGTTCGATCACGCGCGGCTGCAGGGAATCCTGCTGCGGCTGCTGGGAGAGATGGAAGAGACGTGGAACGTGTATGTCTCGCCGGAGCTGCGCGTGCAGGTGTCAAAGACGCGCTTCAGGGTTCCGGATGTCTGCGTGACCGACGCACGACAGGAGATAGAGCAGATCCCTCGCAGGCCGCCCCTGCTTTGTGTGGAGGTGTTGTCGCCCGAGGATCGGCTGCCGCGGGTGCTGGAGCGCGCCAAGGACTTCCATCGCATGGGCGTGGCGACGGTCTGGATCTTCGACCCCGAGACGCGGAAGGTCTGGGTGTCGGGGGCCGAGGGCGCGCGCGAGTGGGTGAGCGGCCAGCTAACGGTGCCGGGAACAATGATCGCCCTTGACCCGTCTGTGGCGTTTGCAAGATCCGCGCGGGTGCAAAGCTTGTCAAGACGCGCTAGCTGCCGGTGCGTGCGGGTGTGGCGGGGTTGCCCACGGCGCAGTCGGTTTGGATGGGGTAGGCGGCCTGCACGGCGGGGCTGATGAGCGTGCCCAGCATGTTGAAGTAGCTCGTGAGGTGGTGCTCGCAGCCGAGGTCGAACTTGAGCTCTCCGGGCGGGATGAGCTCGGTCTCATCGCCCACGTGGTAATAGAAGAGCGGGGGAGGCACCTTGGGAACCATGTCCAGGCGGTTCGCAATGCGGTAGGTGTTGGGCACGACGTGGTCGAAGAGGTTCTTGAAGGTGAGGTCGCCGACGCGCGGGCTGGCCAACGTGTAGAGCACGACCGGGTAGGTCGTGTTGGCGGCGATATCGAGCGCGCAGAGCGTGGCCAGGGCTGAGCCCAGGCTGTGGCCGGCGACGGTGAACCGCGGGCCGGGAGGGTCAGACGCGGGCGGCTCAGGCGCGGGCGGATCGCGCGGCGTCGCGGGCAGCAGCGCGACGAGGTCGTCGAGGAAGTTCTGCGGGGTCGTGCCGCAGTTGAAGGAGAAGGAGAGGTACATGTCGGTGAAGCCATCCTCGGTCATGCCGGCGCTGGGCACCTTGTGGAAGGGCTTGTAGAGGAACTTGCCGTCCTGGATCCACTCCCACACGGTGAGCGTGCCGCGGATGGCGACGACCATGTCGTTGGGGTTAGCGTCGTTCTGCGCGACGATGCCCATGGTGGTCCAGCCGCGCTGCCGCCCGAGCTTCACGCCGATGTCGGTCGCGAGGTCGAAGGCGTAGATGGTCTTGAGCACGTGATAGCTGGCGCCCGCGACGATGGGCGTTTGGTCGGCATTCACGACCGGCCGGCCGTCAAGATCGGTAGTGTTGCCGGCGGAGTTCCAATCGTTGGCAACGAACTGTACGAAGAGACCTGCGTCGATAGCGGACTGGAGGTTCATGAGGAGTTCTCCTGGGCGAGGCTATGGGCTGGAAGCGGGGTCGCGAACAGTATTGCGGCGGAGAAGTGGGGCGTCAAGGACGAAAAGACAGGCGCGTGATTCGCAGAGGCGGAAATCAGAATGGGCGATGGCAGCCCCGGGCGCCTGCCGACGTCTGCCGGACGATCTTTGCGCACCGCTTGTGTAGACTCGTGAGCAGGACCATGACGCGCATCTTCCCCATCATGTTCCTTCTGGCCGTGCCCGGTCTCGTTGCTCAAAGCGCCACGCCGGCCCAGGCCGCGGCGCCCATCCAGGTTCAGGACCCGGTCCAGAATCAAGTCACCGTCACCGCCAATCGCACCTCCACGCCGCTCGGCGAAACTGCCAAAACGACCTACACGCTCAGCCCCTCCGAGCTGCACGACTATCCGGCTGTGACGCTCGATGAGTCTCTGCGCCAGCATGCGGGCTTCGAGCTCTTCCGGCGCGCCGGTTCGCGCATCGCCAACCCCACCAGCGAAGGCATCTCGCTGCGGGGCCTGGGCTCAACTGCCGCAAGCCGCACGCTGGTGATCGAGGACGGCGCGCCGCTCAACGATCCCTTTGGCGGCTACATCCACTGGTCCGAGCAGCCCGCGCCCACCATCCAGTCCGTGACGCTGGTTACCGGCGGCGGCTCCGACCTTTACGGGTCGAGCGCGCTGGGCGGGGTCATCGACGTGCTTCCCAGCCCCATCGCGCCGGCGGATCTGGACCTCTCCGCAATCGGCGGCTCGCAGTCCACCTCCGACCTGACCGCGGTGGCTGCGCGCAGCTTTCGCCCGCTCGCCGCTATGCTCGCGGCTGAGAGTCTGCGCACCGGGGGCTACATTGTTTCCGCACCTGCGCTCGCCGGCGCGGTCGACGTTCCGGCCAACGTGCTGAGCCAGGCCTACCGTACGGAGCTGGGCCGCCGCGGCTTCGCCTCCGACCGCCTCTTTCTCACCGCGAATCTGCTCAATGAGTCCCGCTCCAACGGCACGCCGCTGCAGACCAACGCGACACGGCTGTGGCGCTACCTGGGCGGGTACGACATGCCGGAGACCCGCGTGGCCAGCGGGCGGGTGCGCCTGTTCGGCTCCGATGAAGGCTACCGCCAGTCCTTCTCCGCCATCGCCGCCGGCCGCGGCTCCGAGACGCTCACGCGGCTGCAGCGGGTCCACACCCAGGAGTTGGGCGGCTCGGCCGATGCGACGCTCCATCTCTTTTCGACGGCGGCCGCGTTGGGGCCGCCCACGCTGGTGTTCGGCGCGGACTATCGCGATATCCGCGCCAGCGACGACGAGACGCCTATTGCCGCCAACCGTCCCACCGGCCTGCAGGATGTGACGGCCCGGCAACGCTTCTTCGGCGGCTTTGGCGAGCTGCTCGCTGCGCACAGGCCGTGGTCGCTCGCGGCCAGCCTGCGTGCCGACCGCGCTTCCAACCTGGACATCGTCCAGACCATGGCCAGCCTAGCTACCTCGTCCCAGAGCACGTTGTCCCAGAGCAGGCCGCCGCACCGCACGGAGGTCGTTCTCAGCCCGCGGATCGGCATCATCCGCACGCTGGGCAGGCACGCTGACCTGCACGCCAGCGGCTTTCGCGCCTTCCGCACGCCGACCATGAACGAGCTCTACCGCACCGGCCAGGTGGGGCAGGAGATCACGCAGGCCAACGCCGGGCTGCTGAGCGAACGCGCCACCGGCTACGAGGCGGGCATGCTGCTGACGCCCTCAACGCGCGTCCCGGCTACGCTGCAGGCGACGTACTTCTGGACGGAGATGAATCGTCCCGTCTCTGCGGTGCTGGTCTCACAGACGGCTACGAGCATCACCGACATGCGCGAAAACCTCGGCCAGATTCGCAGCCGCGGCGTCGAGCTTGCACTCGACATCCGCCCGCGGCGAGCGGTCTCAGGCACGCTGGGCTACCAGTATGCGGTTGCCACCGTGACCAGGTTCTCCGCCCAGCCGACGCTGGTGGGGAACTGGATTCCGCAGGTCCCGCGACAGTCCTTCACCGCACAGCTGCGTGCCGCCAACCGGCGCCTGGGTGAGGTTACGCTCGCGGCGCGCTCCTCGGGCCGAGCGTATGACGACGCGAACAACCAATTCCCGCTCAACGGGTTCTTCTCGCTCGATCTCTCCGGCGGGCGCGAGCTCGGCCGCCGCCTGGGCGCCACGTTTCTGGTCCAGAACCTCACGAACCAGCGCCCGCAAGTCTCGCGTACGCCCATCCTGACGCTCGGCAGCCCTATCTTCGCCGAAGCCGGTTTGACGTTTCGCCTCGGGCGCTCCGCTGCTCCGTGACCGGGAGAGCTCAGCCCGCGTCGATCTCGTCGGTCGTCTGCACGATGGCGACGCGGTCGTTCTGGCGCTGCGCCAGCAGATGGCCTGCGCCGACGGCAGCCAGGCAGACCACCACCGAGACCACCACGTTGGCCAGCGCCACGCCCCAGGCGCCGCTGCGCAGCCGCTCGAAGGTCTGCAGGCTGAAGGAGGAGAAGGTCGTGAAACCGCCGCACACGCCCACCATGACGAAAAGCCGGACGTTGGTGGAAGCGGCGTATCTGCCGCCCGCGAGCGTCAGCGTGCCGAAGTAGCCGATGACGAAGCAGCCGAGCAAGTTCACCAGAAACGTGCCGTAGGGGAAGCCGCCACTCACCGGCTCGAGGGCCCGCGAGAGCGCGTAGCGGAGCAGCCCGCCGAGTGCGCTGCCAATCGTTACCCAGACGTAGGTCATCGTGCTTCCACATGCCTCATGCCCGCGACGGGCTCTCATGGCATCCTAAACGAGGGGTACGTTCTTGAGCGGTCTTTCGACACCACTGCCTGAAAACATTGCGGCTGCGAAACCGGCGTCGTTCCGGATGCGTCTGCTGAGCTGGATTGCGCGTCAGCGCCAGTCGGAGAATCGCATCTTTCTGGTGCTTGCCGTGCTGATCGGCGCGCTGACCGGGCTGGCGGTGGTCGCGTTCATCCTGGTGACGGAGCGCTTCGGCATGCGGCTCTACCCGGTCGGCTCGGCGCCCGCGCGACGCCTGCTGTTCCCGGTGGCGGGGTCGCTGGGCATCGGCTACCTGCTTTATCGCTACTTCCCGGATGCGCGCGGCAGCGGCGTGCCGCAGACCAAGGCGGCGCTGTTCGCGCGCGAGGGCCGCATCACGCTGCGTACGGTGCTGGGCAAGTTCTTCTGCACGTCGGTGACGCTGGCCAGCGGCATCCCGCTGGGCCGCGAGGGGCCGTCGGTGCAGGTAGGCGCTGGCATCGGCTCGGTGCTGGGGCGCTTCCTGGGGATGCGGCCGGACCAGGTGAAGAAGCTCATCCCGGTGGGCGCGGCGGCCGCCATTGCCGCGGCCTTCAACACGCCGCTGGCTGCGGTGGTCTTCTCGCTTGAAGAGATTATGGGCGACCTGAACGCGCCGCTGATGGGGCCTGTGGTGCTGGCCTCGGCAACGGCGTGGATGGTGCTGAGGGTCTCGCTGGGCAACCAGCCGCTGTTCAAGGTTCCGCAGTATCAGTTGGTCAGCCCGGTTGAATTCGCGCTGTACGCGGTGCTCGGCGTGGCCGGCGGTCTGGTGTCGTTTGCCTTCACCCAGCTGCTGCTGCAGCAGCGCGCCTTCTTTTTGCGACTGCCGGCGCGTACGCGCTGGTTTCAGCCGCTGGCCGGTGGACTGCTGGTGGGCCTGATGGGCCTGATCGTGCCGCAGGTGCTGGGCGTGGGCTACCAGTTCGTGGGGGAGGCGCTCAACGGGAACATTGCGTTCAAGGTGATGCTGCTGCTGGTCGTCCTGAAGCTCTTCGCGGTGACCACGAGCTACGCCTCGGGCAACGCGGGCGGCATCTTCGGGCCGGCGCTCTTCCTGGGCGCGATGGTGGGCGGCGTGCTGGGCACGGTGGCGCATCACTTCCTGCCCGGCTACACGGCGATGCCCGGCGCCTACGCGCTGGTGGGCATGGGCGCAGTCTTCGCCGGCGTGGTGCGCGCGCCCATGACGTCGGTGCTGATGATCTTCGAGATGACCCAGGATTACGCCGTTATCGTGCCGCTGATGATCGCCAACATGGTCTCGCTGTTCATCGCGTCGCGGCTGCAGCATGAACCCATCTACGAGGCGTTGGCGGTGCAGGACGGCATCCACCTGCCGACTGCGGGCACCCGCAGCTACGGGCAGCGGCGTATTGCGGCGGTGATGCGGCCGGCCGGGCCCGACCTGCTTCCAGCCGAGCTGACCGTGCAGGAGGCGCTGAGCAGAAATCCCGCCGCAACGCCCCGTACCTGGATTGTCACCGACCCGGACGGAGTGTTCGGCGTGGTCAACTCGGCGCGGCTGCAGGAGCAGGTGAACGAGGATCCGGGCAGGATAGTGGCTGAGATACTGGATCCGCTGGCCTTCCCTCACGTCCACACCGACCAGGGCCTGGACCTGGCGCTGGAGCGTATGGGCAAGAACCAGCTCGACCTGCTGCCGGTGGTCAACCGCGCCAACATCCACAAGCTCGAGGGCGTCGTAACGCTGCGCGACGTGCTGGATGCCTACGGAGTTCAATCCGGCTAACGCGGCGCGGCTAGGGGGTCTCCTGCGTGACGATATGCAGGTCCACATGGGGCGCGGCGGTCGCAAAGCGCACGATCTGCCAGAAGTAGAGATACTTTTTGAGCCCGGTGAGCGCGGAGCTGCCGAAGATGGCCTGCGTGATTCGCTCCTGCCTGGCGAACTGCGCGGTCGCGTCGGCGACGCTCTTGCCCTTGAGGTGCACTACGCGCGCGCCCAGGTTCTCGGCAAACTGCAGGTTGTCTTCGAGCGTTCGCGTGGCGTTTTCGGAAGGCTCGCCCCTGCCGTCACCTTCGGGCGTCACGTGCAGCACGTACAACTCGGCATCCATGCCCTGAGCCAGCCGGGCGCCGCGGGCGATCAGGTCGCGGGCTGTGGCGCTGGCGCTCACGCAAACCGCGATCTTCTCGGCGACGGTCCAGTGCGCGCCGAGCTGCTTCACCTTCACGTAGTTGTCGAGCGTGCGGTCGACCGCGCGCGTCACACGCTGCAGCGCCATCTCGCGCAGCGCGATCAGGTTGCCGCGGCGGAAGAAGTTGCTGAGCGCGCGCTCCACCCGCTCCATGGGGTAGATGTCGCCGCGGCGCATCCTGGTCGCCAGCGCCTCGGGCGTCAGGTCGATCATGACGATCTCGTCGGCACGGTCCAGCACCCAGTCCGGCACGGTCTCGCGCACCGTGATGCCGGTCAGGGACTGCACGCGCGGCGTCAGGCTCTCGATGTGCTGCACATTCAACGTCGTGACCACATCGATTTTCGCGTCGAGCAGCACGAAGACGTCCTCGTAGCGCTTGGCGAAGCGGCTGCCCTCGACGTTGGTATGGGCGAGCTCGTCGATCAGCGCGACCTCCGGCCGCCGGGCCAGGATGGCGTCGACGTCCATCTCGGTAAACAGCGTTCCCTTGTAATCGATCTCCCTGAGCGGCACCTTCTCGAGCTTTTCGGCGACCTCGGCGGTGCCGGCGCGGCCGTGGGTCTCGACGACCCCAACGACGACGTCTTCGCCCCGGGTCTTGCGCCGCATGCCCTCGCTCAACATGCTGAAGGTCTTGCCCACGCCTGGCGCGTAGCCGAGGAAGACCTTGAAGCGCCCGCGCGACTTCTCCGCTGCCTCGGCCTTCTCGAGCCAGGCCTCGGGACTCTTCTTCGGATTGGCGATCGCGCTCATCGTTCGATCACGCTCATTGTCTCGTCACGGTGTTGTCTGGAGTCTAGAGCAGACCGGCACCGCCGTGTCAAAACCCGTGCTGGCCGTAGAATCGCGGTGTGCATTCCAAACGACTGCTCGAAATTGCGCGCTGGCTGACGGCCTCAGCGGCGCTCGCGCTCATCGTCGCGTTCTATCGCCTGCTGCTGCATGCCAACCCGACCACGGTCGCGCTCACCCTGCTGCTGCTCATCTTCTTTCTCGCCACGCGCTGGGGGCTGCGCTATGCGGTCATCACCTCCTTCGCCGCGGGCGGCTGCTACAACTACTTCTTCCTGCCGCCGGTGGGGCACTTCATCATCTCCGACCCGCAAAATATCTTGGCGCTGATCGTTTTTCTGATCACGTCGATCTTCGCCAGCCGCATGTCGGACCGCATCCGGCAGGAGTCGCAGGATGCCCGGGCGCGCCAGGCCGAGCTTGAGATCCTCTACCGGCTGAGCCGCGCCCTGCTGCAGACCGACGAGCTGGTGCAGCTGACGAACTCCATCCCGTCCTCGGTGGCGCTGGCGACCGGCGCCAAGGCGGTGCTGTTCTATCTGCTGGACGGGGATCGGGTGTACCGCGCGGGCGCGGACTGGAGCTCGCCGGGCGGCGGCGGATCGCAGCTCAACCCGCAGCTCAGCAACGAAGAGCTGAAAGAGCTCTCGCACTCGCCCGGCCTGATCTCGTCTTCTTCCGCGCAGGAGGCCATGATCCCGCTGCGCACCGGCGTGCGGCCGCGCGGCGTGCTGATCATTCGCGGCACGCGGCTGTCGCACCAGTCGCTGGACGCGCTCGGCGGGCTGGTTTCCATCTCGCTCGACCGTTCGAGCGCGATCGACGAGCTTACCCGTTCCGAAGCCGCCAAGGAGAGCGAACGCCTGCGCTCGCTGATGCTGGACTCGATCACCAACGAGCTGCGTACGCCGCTCACGGGCATCAAGGATTCGGTGGTCAGGCTGCTGACGGTCGAGCTGCCGCGCGACGCCGCGCGTGAGCTGCTGATGGTGATCGACGAAGAGAGCGACCGGCTCAACCGGCTGGTCGCGCAGGCGGTGGAGATGGCGCAGCTCGACACCCAGGAGGTGCGCATGACGTTTGCGCCGCACAGCCTGAGGGAGATGATCGAAGCCGCGATCGAGGCTGAGAAGAGCGTGCTGCATGGCCATCCGGTGACGGTGAACGTGCCGCCCAACGTGCCTGACGTCGAAGCCGACCCGGTATGGATCGAGAAGCTCATCGGCAACATGCTGGAGAACGCGGCCAAGTACTCGCCGGGCGGCGAACCGATCTTTATCAGCGTGGATCTGGCGCCGGGCCGCCGCGGACGCCAGATCGCGCTGAGTATCGCGGACCGTGGCGCGGGCATCGATCCCATGGAGCAGTCGCTCATCTTCGACAAGTTCTACCGCGCCCGCAATCGTAGCCGCGGCACGTCGGGCACGGGGATGGGGCTGGCGATCTGCCGCGCAATCGCCGAGGCTCACGGCGGGTCCATCTCGGTGACGAGCCAGCCGGGCAAAGGCTCGGTTTTCACGTTTACCCTGCCGGTTCATCATGGTGCAGTCTGAGTTCGGCCCGGCTTTTCCACGGCTGCGGGAACCTTTCTCCCCCATCCGACGTACCTGTGTGGAGTCGAACGTGTGTGACACTGAACCCCTGGAGGCACCGCCATGTTCTGCCCGCGCTGCGGCAAGGAATCCAGCCCCGAAGCGAACTTCTGCTCAGCCTGCGGCGCTCCGGGCGTCACCGAGCCGGGGTTCCGCACCCGCGCGCGCATTGTGCGGCCTCGCCACCCGAGGATGATCGCCGGCGTTTGTTCCGGTATCGCCATCCATTACGGCTGGAGCATTCCGCTGGTGCGCATCCTCTTTGCTGTTTTCACCTGCCTGACGTCAGGGCTGGGCATCCTGGTCTATATCGCCGCTTGGGTGCTGATCCCGGATGCGCTGTACGCGCTTCCGCCGGTAATGCGCGAGACGGCCAACGCTGGATTTCGCCAGAGCTCGACGACCTGACTTCGGGGTAGGCAGGCGGAGGATTACCTCTGCTGGTCTTTGATCTCGAGCCCATCCAGTTCAGCAAAGACGGTGGAAACATCCAGGTCGAGGTCGCTGCCGGGGTACACCAGCCTCGTTACGGAGCCTGTCCCCTGGACGTCCGAGACGAAGGCCTTGCGCGTCACCGGGTCGAGCACCCAGACTGCGCGCACCCCCATGCGCAGGTAATCTTCGATCTTCTCGTTCACCTCGCTCATGCGATCGTCGGGCGAGAGCAGCCATGCGCGAAGACCTCACCTGGTGCAGATTCTAATGCAATGAAGCGCCCGAAGCCTGGCGGGGCGTGCGCGCGTTATGATCGATCATCCGTGAGATCAGCCTCCGAACGAGACCTGCCGTCGCCGAACCCCCGGCCTTTCGCCTACACGCAGCGCGCGCTTCATGTCGATCAGGTTCCGCTGACCGAGCTGGCGGCGCAGTATGGAACTCCGCTGTACGTGTATTCGCAGCAGCATATTCTTGAGCGGCTGAAGATGTTTCAGCAGGCTTTCGCGGCCGTGCCCCACACCATCTGCTACGCGCTCAAGGCCAACTCTTCGCTGGGGATCATCAAGCTGCTGGCGCGGCATGGCGCGGGCTTCGACATTGTCTCGGGTGGGGAGCTGGCCCGCGTCCAGAAGGCGGCCAGGGCGGCGACGGCCAGGACCGTCTTTGCGGGCGTAGGGAAGCATGTGCAGGAGATCGATGCGGCCCTGCGCGCCGGCATCCTGCTGTTCAACGTGGAATCAGCCGGCGAGCTAGACCTGCTGGCGGCGCGAGCCGAGGCGCTTGGGGTGCAGGGGCGCTTCTCCCTGCGCGTGAACCCGGACGTCTTCGCGGAGACGCATCCTTACATCTCGACGGGCCTGAGCGCGCACAAGTTCGGCATCGACATCAACGCTGCCGCGGCTCTCTACCGGCGGGCGGCGCGCTCCAAGTGGCTCATCGCTGCGGGCGTCAGTGTTCACATCGGCTCGCAGATTCGAGCTGTCAATCCATTTGGTGCGGCGCTGGAGCGGGTGTGTACTCTCATCCAGCAGTTGAGGAAACATGGCATAACTCCAACATACATCGATGCCGGCGGTGGGCTGGGTGTGGAGTATGCGGATGCAGCTTTCAATCCTGCGGCGGCTGTTTCGGCGTATGCAGCGCAGGTGATCGGCGCCACCCAGCCGCTGGGACTTCACCTGCTGCTTGAGCCGGGACGCTTCCTTGTGGCGCAGGCGGGCGCCTTGCTGACGACGGTGCTGAACGTCAAGAAGAACGGCAACAAGACGTTTGTGATCACCGACGCGGGCATGAACGATCTGATCCGGCCGGCGCTCTACCAGGCACACCACCAGATTCTGCCGGTTCGCGCGGCAGCGGCGCGGGCGGCGGCAAAGCCCGTAGACATTGTGGGCCCGGTCTGCGAGTCGGGCGACTTCTTCGCGCGCGATCGGGATCTGCCGCCAGTGAAGCCTGGCGACCTGCTGGCGATCCTGGACGCCGGCGCGTACGGCATGTCGCTCGCGTCGAACTACAATACCCGGCCCCGGCCCGCGGAGGTCCTGGTCGACGGCGCAACCCACCGCCTCATCCGCCGCCGCGAGACGCACCGCGACCTGTTCGCGCCCGAACTCCCGTAGAGCCACAGCAGCCCCTTGCAAACCTGCCCAGCGTTCAAGACTCTGCATATCAGGTTCCAGGCATAACCTTCTTGGATTGAATGCTTTGGGCACTTCCTGGGGGAGGGTGGTACGGGGTGCACCTGGCGTGTCGCAGACCTGCTAAAATCCGTTAGTCGCGCGGAGCCGATCCGCCGTAAATTCTCCACCGAGGTAGCTTCGATGTCCGGCCATAGCAAATGGGCAACCATCAAACACAAGAAGGGCGCCGCCGATGCCAAACGCGGCAAGGTCTTCACTCGCCTGATCAAGGAGATCACGATCGCCGCGAAGTCTGGCGGGGGCGATCCGGACGGAAATCCGCGGCTGCGCACGGCGATCCTGGCGGCCAAGAGCGAGAATATGCCGGCAGAAAACATCAAGCGGGCGATCCAGCGCGGCACTGGCGAACTGGAGGGCCTCTCCTACGACGAGATCACGTATGAGGGTTACGGTCCCGGTGGCGTGGCCATCATTGTGGACGTGTTGACGGACAACAAGAATCGCGCGGTGAGCGAGGTGCGCCATGCCTTCTCGAAGAATGGCGGCAACCTGGGCGCGGAAGGCGCGGTTTCGTGGATGTTCTCGAAGAAGGGCGTCATCTCGATCGACAAGGACGCGGCCAACGACGACAAGCTGATGGAGATCGTGCTGGAATCGGGCGCTGAGGATCTGAACGACGAGGGCACGCACTGGGAGATCCTGTGCGATCCCAAGGACTTCGAGGCGGTCACGGACGCGTTGAAGGCGGCCAAGATCAAGACTGAGACGGCCGAGATCACCAAGATCGCCAGCACGTATACCAAGCTCGAAGGCGCACAGGCTAACGCCATGATGCGGCTGCTCGAGACTATCGAAGACCTGGACGACACCCAGAATGTCTACTCCAACTTCGACTTTGATGAAGCAGCGATGGCTCACGGAGGATGAAGACTCTTAGCCTGCTGGTCGCTTCGATTGTCCTGACTTCTCTGATGTCGTCCGGCCGAGCACAACAGACACCGCTGACGACCAATCCACTGGACTCCGCTTCGACGCATCAGCCTTCGGAGTATGGGGTGATCGCGCAGGGTGGGCTGGGAGTGACGGATAACCGGGGGGGCTTCCGTTTCCTGCTGGCCGGTTTTCACGCGGGTCGCGTCCTGACCAATAACTATGGGCACGGCATCCTGCGCGGCAACTTCGAGTATGCGGTGGAGCTGTTTCCGTATTGGGAGGCCTTTACGCCGACGTTCCAGCGCGTGAGCTGCACGGCCAGCCCCACGACGGCGCTGATCTCCTGTTCGCAGCCGTACACGGTCGGCGGCAACTTCCATGGGGTGAGCGCTACTCCCATCATTCTGCGCTGGAACTTCGCGCGGCATGGGCGGATTACGCCGTGGGCGCAGGCTGCGGGCGGGATCCTTTGGACCAACCACAAGTTCCCCGCGTACGGTGATAAGACCGCGAACCTGACGATCAACGGGCCGAATGGCGAGACCAGCGTATGGAACTTCACGCCGCAGGGTGGTGTGGGCTTCCACTACTTCACGCGTCCGAACCGTTCTATTGACTTCAGCGCGAACGGGATTCATATCTCGTCGGCGTCGCTGGGCGACCGCAACCCCGGGGTAAATGCCAGCGTGCAGTTTTCACTGGGCTACACGTGGTGGAAATAACCTCTGCATCCTCTGCGTCCGGCAGCATTGCAGGTCTTGACTGGCTATGAACTCCGACTCCATTCTCGAGTGCGTGCCGAACTTCTCTGAAGGGGTTGCCGCAGGGGCCGTGCGCGAGATTGTCGCGGCGATGAACGTGGATGGGGTGAAGCTGCTCGACTTTTCGCTGGACCCGGATCATAACCGCTCGGTGGTGACGATCGCCGGCTCGCCCGCAGCGGTGGTCGAGGCGGCGGTGCGAGCGGTCGGCAGGGCGGCGCGGTTGATCGACCTGACGAGGCAGGCCGGGGTGCATCCACGGATTGGGGCGGCGGACGTGATTCCGTTTGTGCCGGTGTCAGGGATCTCGATTGCGGAGGCGGCGGTGCTGGCGCGGCAGGCGGGCATGCAGATATGGCAGCGGTTTGGCGTGCCAGTGTACTTCTACGGAGCGGCGGCGGCGCGGCCGGACCGTGTGCACCTGGAGGACGTGCGGCGGGGACAGTTCGAGGGGCTGCGCGAGGCTGCGCTGAAGGACTCGGCGCGGCGGCCGGATGTGGGTGGGCCGGAGCTGCATGAGACGGCAGGCGCGAGTGTAGTGGGGGCGCGGAGCTTCCTGATCGCCTACAACGTTTACCTGGCCGAGGGAGCGGAGATCTCGCACGCGCGGGCGATTGCGCGGGAGGTGCGCGCCTCGTCCGGCGGGTTGCAAGGGGTGAAGGCGCTAGGCGTGATGGTGAACGGGCGGGCGCAGGTGACGATGAACGTGACAGACTTCCACCTGACGCCGATGCAGAGCCTGCACGAACGGGTGGGGCGCCTGGCGCGCGAGCACGGGACGCGCATCGGGGAGGGCGAGTTGATCGGGCTGATCCCGGAGGCGGCGTTTGAGGCGGAAGCGGCCTGGATCAGGGAAATTCCGGGGTTTGATCCTGAGCTGAAGATACTGGAGCGCAGGCTGCGGCAGCCGCTCGACTGGCCGGGCGAGTAGATGCCGCCATTTCTGCAGCTGGAGCATGTCAACGTGGTTCGCGGCGGACGCGCGGTGCTGCACGACATCAACCTGGAGGTGGCGACGGGCGAGCAGATCGTGCTGCTGGGGCCGAACGGTTGCGGGAAATCGACGCTGCTGAAGACAATGACCTGTGAGCTTTATCCGCTGGCACAGCCGGAGACCAGGGTGAGCATCTTCGGGCGCGAGCGCTGGGACCTGACCGCGCTGAAGAAGCGGCTGGGGGTGGTGCAGAACGAGATTCCGGGCAAGCCGATGCTGAAGCTCAGCGGGCGCGACGCGGTGCTGACGGGATTCTTCTCGAGCTCGACGCTGTGGCCGAACCTGGAGATCGACGTGCAGATGCAGCAGAGGGCGGATGAGGTGCTGGAGCAGGTGGGCGCGAGGGAGTTGCGGGGGAAGATCTTCGGGGAGATGTCGGCGGGGCAGCAGAGGAGGATCCTGATCGGGCGCGCGCTGGCGGGCTCGGCGGACTGCCTGCTGCTGGATGAGCCGTCGAATGCGCTGGACCTATTTGCGCAGCGTGGGCTGCGCGACCTGCTGATCTCGCTGGCGGCGAGCGGGACGACGATCCTGCACGTCACGCATCACATTGCGGATATCATTCCGGCCATGCAGCGGGTGGTGATGATGCGGGCGGGAAGGATCGTTGCGGATGGCTCACGGCGAGAGCTGCTGAATGAGACGATGCTGAGCGAGCTGTTCGAGACGGACGTTCACCTGACGGAGCACGACGGGTTCTACCGGGCGTGGTGAGGGTCTGGACAAGGTGGACCCCCTCCCCCCTCAAAGTATCTAAAGTATTCAAAGCAGGTGCGTTAAGTCTGGACCTGGGTATGCGGAAGTGTCAGACTTTGTTGCACCATCCTCAGGGCAGCGGCTTTTTGGGAGTGGGCAGGGGCGGGGCGGAAGGGCTGCTGCTTGGGCGCGAGGGTGGGATGGTGGAGGTCTGGAGCTTGACGAGCTCGGGCTCGGGGAAGCGGGTGGGACCGAGGACGGCGATGCGAGGCAGGGGGCCGCGGACCATGGCGACCTCGTCGCAGGCGTAGAGGCGAGGGCAGGTCTGGCAGTCCTTGTAGATCTTGTCGGGCAGTGCGGTGCGGTCGGCGACGCGGAAACCGAAGTGGAAGAAGAAGTCGGGGATGCGGGTGAAGAGGCAGACCGAGACGACGCCCTGGAGCTCGGCTTCGGCGAGGAGTGCGCGGAGGAGCTTGCCGCCGGCGCCCTGGCCTTTGGCTTCGGGTTTGACGACGATGGAGCGGACCTCGGCGAGGTGCGGGCCGTAGAGGTGGAGGGCGCCGCAACCGAGGAAGACGGCGGCCTCTGATTCGGCGATCTGAAAGTCGCGGACGTTCTCGCAGATTTCGGCGTAGTTGCGGCGGAGGAGGGTGCCGTCGCCGGAGAGGGAGTTGACGAGCTCGAAGATGTTGACGGCGTCCTGGAGCCTGGCGGGGCGGACGGTGGCTGCTCCGACGCGGGGGCGCGAGGATTGGGTGGACGTGGAGTCGCTGATCGGGATGACGGGGGTGGTCGTCGCCAACGTGGAGCCTCTGGCTTTATGTTAACGGTTTTTGAGGATGGGGAGGAGATTTGTGGCGGGGTGGGGTGCATGTATCTGACCCTCGAGTTCTCTGGTGGACCCACTCATCGCGTGAGACAAGGGCGCGATGAATGGGGCACGGAGTTGTTAAGACCCCTGTTCGGCACCGAGGGAGAGATGTGTGTGCCCCATTCATCGTGGGCTAACTACGATGAGTGGGTTTGGTGGCGGCTGGCGGTCCACTCGGATTCGATTTCGATGTTCCTTGGGTTCTGGTTTGTAGTGGAGGACGTCGGTCCGTTCTTTTTCGGATGTTGCGGTCGAAGTAGCGGTGTTGCCAGAACTGCTCCCGGGTGCCTTTGAGCTTGCGGGAGGTCGTCTGCTTGAAGGATTTTAGGAACTGGTCGAGGGGGATGTTTGGGGGCTCGTTCATGAGGAGGTGGACGTGCTCGGGCATGAGGACGTAGGCGTAGATGCGGGCCTGGTGGCGGGAGCGGGTTTGTTCGAGGATGGCTTCGACGACCGGTTTGGCCTCAGGGGTGAGGTAGGGGAGCCGGTGGAAGCAACTGAAGGTGATGAAGTGGAGGGACTCGGCCTGCTGGAATCTCTTTAGACCGTACGGCATGGAGGTATCGTACCTTGGAGTTCGGTGGTGGACCCACTCATCGCATGAGACAAGGGCGCGATGAATGGGGCACGGAGTTGTGGCCTGATCTATGATTTAGGGATGAATTCAGCGGCTCTAAACTTCGTTCAAGCAGCTGGCAAGAGCAAGTTCACCCTTGTGGCTGCTGTCGTTGTTCTGATCTACTCTCTGCTTTTTAGCTTTCTGAAGAAAGAGAAGGTAGGGATGCGATTGGTAGGAGTTCTGGCATTCATCTCCCTTGCAGTATTCCTGATTGCGAGGCTTTTTCCCGTTCCGATTTCACCTGAGCCGCCCCAGCGAGTGGGCGGAGATGTGACTATTCAAGGTGATGGAAATGCAACTGCGAATGGAAATGGAAACAGTGTGCACGTAGACAACGACGCAGAACAGAAGGAAGGTCGCAAACGAAAATGATCAAGTTTTTAGTTGGTGCAGCCCTGGCTTCCATGTGTTCGGCAGTCTGTCAGGCACAGCTTCAAAACACTCACATCGCAACACAGGGTAATTGTAACGGTCTGGCGTCTGGATCAAACATCACTGTCACCGTTCGTTGCAGCTCAGCACTAGACAAGAAGCAGGCAATGTTACTCGCTAAGCAATACGCAGAAATCCTCCGTCGCATTAGGGAGGAGAACCTCTCCTATGAAGTTGTAATCGATAAGCTCGATTCCATTCAAAAGGGAGTCAACAACCTTACATCTGCTGCCGCACCGCGTCATCTGTCAAGCACACAGCTTAGTAAACTACAGAGTATCTTTAACATGGCTCCCGCTCACACGATCGAATTGCATTTCCTCATGAACAACGAGGAAGCTACCGGTTATGCCGAAGACTTTGCTCAAGGGTTACGGCTCCAGAGGTCTGACGCGGTCGGCAACATGACAATGAACCCAGGCATAGGGGTTCATCTGTTTTGGCATCCAGATACGGAAACGGGGAAGATGGCTCCTGAGTGCGCCTTGCTTAGCACCTTTCTTTCTTCAGAGAAGATTCCCCACAGCGAACCTGAGGTTCAGTATCAGATTGGTACGATTTCAGCTCCTAAGATGTGTACGTTGGTAGTCGGGGCGAAGCCAGCGGCGTTAGCCGATAGGTAGGCGATGCCTAACCCTGAAACCGCACGGGAGCTAACAGAGGCGTTGGCGGGCGGTGGTTAGAGCTTGGGCTACTTGGGGGCGGGCGGTGCCTCCGGGGACGTTGTGGCAGTCGAGGGTGGCTTCGAGGGTTAGGGCGGCGTAGATGTCTTGCTCGAAGGCTGGGCTTAGTTGTTTTAGTTCGTCGAGGTATAGGTCGTTGAGTTCGCGGTTGGTTTCTAGCGCTAGGCGGACGGCGTTGCCTACGATCTCGTGGGCGGTGCGGAAGGGGATGCCGCGGTGGGAGAGGTAGGTTGCGGCGGCCATGGCGTTGAGGTAGCCGGACTGGGCGGCGGCGCGGAGGGCGGGGAGGCGGAAGCGGAGGGCTCGGGTGAAGGGGGGGAGGAGGGCGAGGGTACCGGTGAGGGTGTCGGCGGCGTCGAAGGTGGGTGCCTGGCCCTCCTGGAGGTCTTTGTTGTAGGCGAGGGGGAGGCCCTTGATGAGGGTGGCGAGGGTCACCGAGGCTCCAAGTAGCCGGGCGGATTTGCCGCGGAGGAGCTCGGTGAGGTCGGGGTTTTTCTTCTGGGGCATGGCGGAGGAGCCGGTGGAGAAGGCTTCGGGGAGGTCGAGGAAGCCGAACTCGGCGGTGGCGTGGAGGGTGAGCTCCTCGGCGAAGCGGGAGATGTGGAGGCCAAGGGTGGAGGCGGCCTGGGTGAAGTCGAGGAGGAAGTCGCGGTCGGAGGTGGCGTCGAGGCTGTTGGCGGTGGGGGCCGCGAAGCTGAGGGCGCGGGCAGCGATGGTGCGGTCGAGGGCGAGGGTGGCTCCGGCGATGGCTCCGGAGCCGAGGGGGCAGAGGTTGAGACGGACGCGGGCGTCGGTGAAGCGGGAGATGTCGCGGGCGAGCATCTCTACATAGGCCAACAACCAGTGGGCGATTAAGACGGGCTCGGCGCGCTGGAGGTGGGTGTAGGCGGGCATGGGAGCGTCGGCGGAGGCGTCGGCGAGGTCGAGGAGGGCGAGGGACCAGGCGCGGAGGCCGGCGAGGATTTCGTCGATGGCGTCGCGGACGAAGAGGCGCATGTCGGTGGCGATCTGCTCGTTGCGGGAGCGGCCGGTGTGGAGCTTGAGGGCGAGGGGGCCGATCTGGCGGGTGAGGGCTAGCTCGACGAAGTGGTGGATGTCTTCGGGCTCGGCGGGGAGGGCGGCGGGGGTGAGGGGGAGGGCGGCGACGGCGTGGAGGCCGCGGATGGTCGCGTGCTCCTCGTCGGGGGTGAGGATGCCGGCGGCGGCGAGTGTCTGGGCGTGGGCGATGGAGGCGTGGACCTCGTGGGGGAGGAGGCGGAAGTCGATGGGGAAGGACCGCTGCCAGGACTCGAAGGCGGGGTCCAGGGGGTCGCGGAAGCGGCCGGACCACATTTTGGTTGGATTGGAATCGGGCATGGGTTTTTTGAAGAGCAGACTTGTATGTGGGTTCGGCTGCGGCATCTCAGCGGGTGGAGGTAATGGGATGAAGCATTTTGCTTGCAAGGATGTTGGGTACGAGTGTACGTGGGAGCTGGAAGGGAACTCGGAGGAGGAGATGCTTCCGGTGATTGAAGGGCATGCCAAGGAGGTTCATAGCCTGACCTACTTCAAGCCTGAGGCTGTGGAGCATGTGTTGGAGGCGATCCGAAAGAATGGTTGAAGTTTTCCGGGCTTGGCGATGGGCGGTCGGGGTTCGTTGAGGAAGTCATACCCCAGGGGCTAAAGCCCCGTCTTTGGGTTTCCCTAGGAGACCCAAGGCTGAAGCCTTGGGGTACCTTCAGGCAGGGACAAGGCAAGGGCAACGGCAAGTCTAAGGCCACGGCAAGTGCCAGGGCAACGGCAAGAGCAAGTGCCAGCGCCGATACTGAGTTTCTTCGCTTCGGGCAGAATGACGGATGCGATGGGTTAATCGTTGGCGGGTTCGTCGTGGAGTTGGTCGTTGGGGGTGGTGGTGAGTTGGGGCATTTCGGTGCCGTGGCTGAGGGTCAATAGGCCGGCTTGGGCGTAGGTGAGGAGCTTGGCGCGGGTGTCGGTGATGTCGAGGTTGCGCATGGTGAGCTGGCCGATGCGGTCGCGGGGCGAGAAGGTGGAGGCGGTCTTTTCCATGGAGAGGCGCTCGGGTGAGAAGGTGAGGTTGGGCGAGTCGGTGGCAAGGATGGAGTAGTCGTTGCCGCGGCGGAGCTCGAGGGTGACGGTGCCGGTGATGGGCTTGGCGACCCAGCGCTGGGCGGCTTCGCGGAGCATGATGGCCTGGGGGTCGAACCAGCGGCCCTGATAGAGGAGGCGGCCGAGCTTGCGGCCGGAGTCGCGGTATTGCTCGATGGTGTCCTCGTTGTGGATGCCGGTGATGAGGCGCTCGTAGGCGATGAAGAGGAGAGCGAGGCCGGGGGACTCGTAGATGCCGCGGGATTTGGCTTCGATGATGCGGTTTTCGATCTGGTCGGACATGCCCAGGCCGTGGCGGCCGCCGATGGCGTTGGCTTCGAGCATGAGGGCGACGGGGTCGGGGAAGGCCTGGCCGTTCAGCGCGGTGGGGAGACCTTCGTCGAAGCGGATGGTTACTTCTTCTTTTTTGATGGCGACTTCTTCGTTCCAGAAGGCGACGCCCATGATGGGCGCGACGAGCTTCATGGAGGTGGAGAGGAGTTCGAGGTCTTTGGCTTCGTGGGTGGCGCCGAGGAGGTTGGAGTCGGTGGAGTAGGCTTTTTCGGCGGACATCTTGTAGGCGAAGCCCGCGGACTGCATGAAGGCGGACATCTCGGCGCGGCCGCCGAGCTCGTCGATGAAGGTGGGGTCGAGCCAGGGTTTGTAGACGCGGAGATCGGGGTTGACGAGGAGGCCGTAGCGGTAGAAACGCTCGATGTCGTTGCCTTTGAAGGTGCTGCCGTCTCCCCAGATATTGACGTCGTCTTCCTTCATGGCGGTGACGAGCATTGTCCCGGTGACGGCGCGGCCGATGGGGGTGGTGTTGAAGTAGGTGACGCCGGCGGTGGTGATGTGGAAGGCTCCGGCCTGGAGGGCGGCGAGGCCTTCGCGGACGAGGGGGAGGCGGCAGTCGATGAGGCGGGCGCGTTCGGCGCCGTATTCGAGGGCTTTGCGGGGGATGGAGTCGTAGTCGGACTCGTCGGGCTGGCCTAGGTTGGCGGTGTAGGCGTAGGGGATGGCGCCTTTTTGCTTCATCCAGTGGAGGGCGGCGGAGGTGTCGAGGCCGCCGGAGAAGGCTATGCCGACGCGCTGGTGGAGGGGGAGGGATTCGAGGATGACGGACATGGGCAGGGCCTCACTCTTTCGGCTTTCGGAGGGCGTTTCTATTTGAGCGTTACTTGGCCGGAGGAAATTTGTTGCGGGCTCGCAGGAAGGCTTGCCCCAGGGCTAAAGCCCCCTCTTGTGGTGAGGCCTGAGAGACCCAAGGCTGAAGCCTTGGGGTACCTTTCGGGCACAGGCAAAGGACAGATGCGGGTCCTTCGACTGCGCGCCTGCGGCGCTTCGCTCAGGATGACAGGGTGGGGGAAGCGCGGGTTGTCGCTGAGGCCTGAGAGACCCAAGGCTGAAGCCTTGGGGTACCTTCGGGCAAAGAAAATGCACGTTATACATTCCGGAGCGTCGAGCTGCTGGGGAGGCGTTTGGCGGCGCCGAGGAGGGTGAGGAGGATGGCTTTCTGGGCGTGGAGGCGATTTTCGGCTTGCTCGAAGACGAGGGACTGGGGGCCGTCGAGGACGGCGTCCGTGACTTCGGCGTTGCGGTGGGCGGGCAGGCAGTGCATGAAGACGGCATGCGGCTGGGCGTGGGCCATGAGGGCTTCGTTGACCTGGTAAGGCTTGAAGATGGGGGCGCGGCGGGTGGCTTCGTGCTCGAAGCCCATGGAGGTGCAGACGTCGGTGTAGACGGCGTCGGCGCCGTCGACGGCTTTGACGGGGTCGTTGAGCAGGGTGATGGAGCCGCCGGTCTGCTCGGAGATTTCGATGGCTTTGTGGATGATTTCGAGCTTGGGGGTGAACCCGCGCGGGGTGGCGACGTGGCAGTGCGCGCCAAGCTGCGCGGCGGTCAGCATGAGGGAGTGACAGACGTTGTTGCCGTCGCCCACATAGGTGAAGTGGAGGCCCTGCGCCGTGCCGAAGCGTTCTTCGAGGGTGAGGAAGTCGGCGATGGCCTGGCAGGGGTGCTCGAGGTCGGAGAGGGCATTGACGACGGGGACGCGGGATGAGGCGGCCATCTCGAGGATGGTTTCATGGGAGTAGGTGCGGAGGACGATGACGGACATCCAGCGCTCGATGTTGTGCGCCATGTCGGGGATGGATTCGCGCTCGCCGAGGGGGGAGTGGGTCTGGTCGACGAAGATGGCGTTGCCGCCGAGGGTGTTGATGGCGGCTTCGAAGGTGAGGCGGGTGCGGAGGGAGGCTTTCTCGAAGAACATGACCATCTGGCGGGCGTCGAGGGCGTGGCGGAAGGCCTCGGGATGAGCCTTGACGGTGTGGCCGAGCTCCATGAGCGCGGCCATCTGGGCGACGGTGAGGTCGCCGATGGAGCAGAGGTCGCAGCCGCTGAGGGTGCGCGTGGCCTCGGCAAAGGCGGCGTCGGACTGGATGCCAGGGGTAGCGGCGCGCTCGAGGGTAGCGGTGGCGGCGGTGTCTGCCGGTTTGGGGTTGAGGATGACGGTTTTGCTACCCATTGGCATGTTCTCCTGATGCAAATTCGGCCGCGTAGGCGAGGTGTGAAGTGAGGATTTCGTCGAGAGCCACGATGGTGTGGTGGACGTGCTCGCGGGTGATGAGGTAGGGCGGCAGGAAGCGCAGCACGGTGTCGTGGGTGCGATTGATGAGGATGCGCCGCGCGAAGAGAGCTTCGTGGACGAGCTTCGCGGTCTCAGCGGATTTGAAGTCGAGGCCGATCATGAGGCCGGCGCCGCGAACCTCGAGGATGGCGTCGTGGCGGGCACGGAGAGTGTTGAGCTGGTCGATGAAGTAGCCGCCGATTTCGGTGTTGTGAGCCAGGAGCTTGTCCCGCTTGATGGTGTCGATGACTGCGATGGCGACGGCGCAGGCGAGGGGATTGCCGCCAAATGTCGTCCCGTGCATGCCGGGGGTGAAGGCGCGGGCCACGGCCTCGGTGCAGAGCATGGCGCCCATGGGCAGGCCGCCGGCGAGCGGCTTGGCGAGCGTGGTGATGTCGGGGTGGACGCCGAAGTGCTGGTAGGCGCACCAGCGGCCGGTGCGGCCCATGCCGGACTGGATCTCGTCGAGCAGGAGGAGGGCGCCGGTGGAGTCGCAGAGCTCGCGCGCGGTGCGGAGGAATTCGGGGTCGATGAAGTTGATGCCGCCCTCGCCCTGCAGGACCTCGATGGCGATGGCGCAGATGTCGGTAGAGAAGGCGGCGCGGAGTGCGGCGGTGTCGTTGTGGGGGATGAAGTCGACATCGGGCATGACGGGCGCGAAGGGTTCGCGGTAGGCGAGCTTGTGGGTGGTGGCGACTGAGCCCATGGTGCGGCCGTGGAAGCTGTGTTCGAGCGCGATGATGCGGGTGCCGAGCTGTTTGCCTTCGGCGCGCAGCAGGGAGGCGTGGGCGCGGGCGAGCTTGATGGCCGCCTCCCAGGCTTCGGTGCCGCTGTTGCAGAGGAAGACGCGGTCGAGGCCGGTGATCTCGGTGAGGCGGAGCGCGAGCTCGGTGGTACCGGTGTGGTAGAAGAGGTTCGAGGTGTGGATGAGCGCCTGGGCCTGGGCGGTGATGGCCGCGGTGATGGCGGGGTGATTGTAGCCGAGGGCGGAGACGCCGATGCCGCTGAGCAGATCGAGGTAGCGGTTGCCGTTCTCGTCGAAGAGGTGGACGCCTTCGCCGCGGACGAGCTCGATGGGGTAACGGGCGTAGGTCTGCAGGAGCAGGCGGGATTCAGCAGCCTGCAGATCAGACAGGGCAGGGAAGACGTTCATGCGACCATCACCTCAGTACCGTAGTTGACGCGGGAAGAACAAAGATCAGGCAGCGATGCGGCGGCATCAGCGGGCAGGATCCGTACCCGTTTGACGCCGTGGGTGAGAGCGGCGCGGCAGGCGTTCAGCTTGGGGAGCATGCCGCCGGAGACGACGAGGGCGCGCTCGAGTTCGGGGATCTGCTTGAGCGAGAGCCAGCGCATGACGTTGCCGTCGGCGCCTTTGACGCCGGGAACGTCGGTGAGGAAGACGAGGGCGTCGGCGTGGGTGCAGACGGCGCAGGCGGAGGCCATCTCGTCGGCGTTGATGTTGTAGTATTCGCCGTCGAAGCCGAGGGCGATGGAGGAGATGACGGGGACTGCGCCCATCTTCCAGATGGCGTCGAGCCAGCGGGGATCGGTGGCGGCGATCTCGCCGACGAAGCCGAGGTCGGGCGTGGTCTTTTTCTTGCGCGCGCGGAAGACGTGGCCGTCGCCGCCGGAGAGGCCGACGGCGGGCTGGCCGACCTGGCCGAGGGTGGCGACGAGCGACTTGTTGACGCGGCCGGCGAGGACCATGAGCGCGGCGTCGCGGGTTTCGGCGTCGGTGACGCGGAGACCAGAGACGAACTCACTGGTCTTGCCCATCTGAGCGAGGGTGCGGGTGAGCTGGACGCCGCCGCCATGGACGACGGCGACCTGGTTGCCATCGTGCACGAGATCGAAGATGGCCTTGGCGCAGGTGCGCAGGAGCGTGGGATCTTCGAGGGCGGCGCCTCCGAGCTTGACGACAAATTTCATAGCAGGCCCTCCTCTTCCTTCCATCCGCACATCAGATTCATATTCTGGACCGCCTGCCCGGATGCGCCTTTGAGCAGGTTATCGAGGCAGCTAACAATGACCAGGCGCCTGCCGTCGGGGGCGAGTTGAAAGCCGATGTCGCAGAAGCTGGTGCGGACGACGTGCTGGATCTGGGGCAGCGAGCCGGCGGGATGAATGCGGACCATGGGGCTGGTGCGGTAGAAGGCGCGGAGGCAGGCTTCGATCTCGGCGGTGGATTGTGGGTTGGCGAGGCGCACGTAGATGGTGGATAGGATGCCGCGCGGGATGGGCAGGAGGTGCGGGGTGAACTGGATCTGGTCCTCGCGGAGGTTGAGCTGCTCGAGCAGCTCACCGGTGTGGCGATGGCCGAAGACGGCGTAGGCGGAGAGGTTGTCGGCGGCGTGCATGAAGTGCGTGGTCTCGGTGGGCTTCTTGCCGGCGCCGCTTACGCCGCTTTTGGAGTCGCAGACGATGCCGTGGTCGAGATCGACGAGCCGGCAGCGCAGGAGAGGGGTGAGCGCGAGGATGATGGAGGTGGAATAGCAGCCGGGATTGGCGATGAGGCGAGCGGTGGTGATCTCGGCGCGATGCAGCTCGGGGCAGCCGAAGACGGCTTCGGACTGGAGCGCATCGGCAGCGGCGGGGTCGGCGTCGTGCAGCTTGTAGACGGCGCGGTGGGCGGCCTGATGCAGCCGCCAGGCGCCGCTGAGATCGATGACCTTGATGCCGCGGGCGATGAAGATGGGTGCGAGCTCGCGGGAGTTCTCGTGGGGCAGGGCGAGGAAGACGATCTGGGTGCCGAGGTCTTCGATCATCTGCCAGTCGAAGGCGACGATCTCGGGCTGGGTCTGGCCGCCGCCGAGCGCGAGCTGGGGGTGGACCAGGGCGAGCGAGACGCGGCCGGTGCTGGACTGGTCTGCGACGCGGCCAAGAAAGAGCGGCGGCGTGGAGGCGAGGCGCGGATGGGCGAGGAGCAGGCGGGCGAGCTCGCCGCCGGAGTAGCCGCCGACGCCCATGACCGCGGTGCGGACGGTGGGGAGCGGCGAGGGCGCGGCAAGAGGCTGGGTTACGGTCGAGCGAGCTGCCGAGGAGGTAATGGTGTCAACCAATGTAGCCCTCGATCCTGGTGCGCAGGGTCCTGGCCTGCTTTTCGTCGGGGCAGATGACGAGGACGGTGTCGTCTCCGGCGATGGTGCCGATGACCTCGGGCCAATCTTCGTAGTCGATGCCGGCGGCGACGGGCTGGGCGCTGCCGGTCATGGTGACAATGACGAGGAGATTCTGGGCCTGGCGGGCTTCGAGTCCGAAGCTGCGCAGAACGTCCTTGATGCCGGGGGTGGAGTCGCTGCCGTTGGAGCCGGAGGCGGAGTAGCCGGCGGGGCCTTTGTAGAGATGGAGGGCGTGAACGTCGCGTGAAAGAGTCGCCTGAGTGACGTGATAGCCGCGCGCCGCGAGCTTGCGACGCAGCTCATCCTGGCTTGCGACCGGGGAGGTGTCGACGATCTCGCGAATGGTGGCGTGTCTTTCGTGTCTCATGAGGCGTGTCTCAGCAGGCGTGCACTTCACGCGCTGTGCATACACAGTGCATAATTATGTATAAATATTCAACCACCTTTTTGTCAATGTTGTGAGCTTGTCTGTGTCGACTCGTCTGTGTGGATTTGACCGTGTTGAATTCACGGCGACGCCGACGGCCTCGCCAAGTATAGTGAGATATGGAACGCACCCCAACAGATTTTTGTCGACTATCCGCAGGCGTGCCGGAACCCAAGGTGGAGGGGGTTCGGACGCTGGTGGATGCGCGTTTCGACAGCGATTCGTGCGGTGTGGGATTTGTTGCGACGACGACGGGGAAGGCTTCGCACGAGATCGTACAGCATGGGCTGACGGCGCTGGGACGGCTGGCGCATCGGGGTGCAACGGCCGCGGATGGCAAGAGCAGCGATGGGGTGGGGCTGATGACCGCGGTTCCGCGAAGACTGCTGCTGCAAGAGACTGGCGTGATGCTGGAAGAGGGACGAGCGCTGGGCGTGGGCGTGATCTTTCTGCCCGAGGGTGAGACGCGGGCGGAGGCGGCGCTGACAGAGTGCCTGACTGCGCGCGGACTGGAGGTGTTGTGCTGGCGCGAAGTGCCCGTGTGCCGGGAGGCGCTGGGGCCCATTGCGCTGAGCTCCATGCCGAGGATCAGGCAGGTGCTGGTGGGCGACGGCGGTGAGACAGAGCGAGCGGGCGTCGGGCGAGCGACCGTGGAGCGGCGGCTCTACCTGGCGCGGAAACAGTTCGAACGGATGCAGGGGGCGGGCGCGGCGAGCGGGTACATCTGTTCGTTTTCGACGCGGACGGTGGTGTACAAGGCGATGTGCTCGGGGGCGATGCTGAGCAGCTTCTATCCGGATCTGGCCGCGGCGGAGTACGTGTCGGAGTTCGCGATCTTTCACCAGCGTTATGCGACCAACACGGCGCCCTCGTGGAATCGGGCGCAGCCGGTGCGCACGCTGGCGCACAACGGCGAGATCAATACGGTGTGGGGAAACCGGGCGCGGATGGCGGCGCGGGATTCGACGCTGCCGGATGAATGCAAGCCGATCCTGACGCGGGGCGGTACGGATTCAACGAGCCTGGACGAGGCGGTGGAGCTGGTATCGCACAACGGCCGGTCAACCGCGGAGGCGGTGCGGATGTTGCTGCCGCCGGCGTACCAGGCGCAGCGGGAGTCAAACTTTTTGCGCTATCACGCGGATTGCATTGAGCCGTGGGATGGGCCGGCGGCGATCGCTTTCTCGGACGGGCGGGTGGTGGGAGCGGCGCTGGATCGCAACGGGCTGCGGCCGAGCCGGTTTGCGATGACTGAAGACGGACTGGTGATCGCGGGGTCGGAGGCGGGCTTGATCGACCTTGATCCGGAGAAGGTAATTCAGAGCGGGCGGCTGGGGCCGGGGCAGATGCTGGTGGTCGACCTTGACGACGGTAAGGTGTACCAGGACGAAGAGCTGCTGAGAATCTTTGACACGGGCGCGCCGTACGCGAAGTACCTGGAGGCGGAGCCGTTTGAGGCGGCCGCCGCGGGCGAGACGATGGCGCCGGGGGAACTGGCTGCGATGCAGCGGGCGTTCGGGTATACGCGCGAAGACGTGAAGATGATTCTGCAGCCGATGGCGGCGGAGGGCAAGGACGCGGTGTGGTCGATGGGCGATGACACGCCGCTGGCATTCCTGGCGCGGGCTCCGCGGCCGGTGTACGCGTACTTCCGGCAGCGTTTTGCGCAGGTGACGAACCCGGCGATCGATCCGCTGCGCGAGGCGTGCGTGGTGTCGCTGCACACGCGGCTGGGTCCGTGGTCGCACATGCTGGACAAGAATGCGCCGCTGCCGGGCGTGTCGCTGGCGTCGCCGTATCTCTCGCTGGCGCAGGTTGCGGCGCTGCGGCGGGGGGAGCATCCGCATGCGGCGGAGCTGCCGGTGGCGGAGCTGGCGTGTGTGTTTAGCGCGGAGGAGAGCCTGGCGGAGGCGCTGGACCGGGTTTGCGGCGAGGCTGTGCGGCGGGTGCAGGATGGAGCGAAGATCCTGCTGGTCTCGGACCGGACGGCCCGGGTAGCAGGTGCGGGGATGGCGGCCAGGGTGCCGATGCCGATGGCGATGGCGGTGGGCGCGGTGCACGAGGCGCTGGTGGCGGCGGGAGTTCGGACCGGGGTGGGGCTGGCGGTGGAGGCGGGCGATTGCCGGGATATTCACCATGCGGCGATTTTGATTGGCTATGGTGCGGGCGCGGTGTGTCCGTGGCTGGCGCTCGAGACAGCAAGGGCGGCGGGCGGCGGGGATGGGGCGGAAGTCGCAGCGGCCGCGGCGGAGAAGAAGATGTTGAAGTCGTTCGACGCGGGGCTGGCGAAGGTGATGTCGAAGATGGGGATCTCGGTGGTGGACAGCTACCGGGGAGCACACCTGTTCGACATACTGGGGCTGCATGCGAGCGTGGTGGAGCGGTGTTTTCCGGGGACGCCGGCGCCGTTGTCGGGAGTTGGGTTTGCGGAGATCGATGGGCAGCTGCGGGCGGGCTGGGTGGGCGAGGGCTGGTTGGGTGAGGGCAAGGCTGAGCAGCAGACGGCGGAGCTGCCGGATTACGGCTGGGTGCGGTTTCGCAAGGCGGATGGAGCGGAGCCGCATGCCTGGCAGCCGCCGACGGTGAAGGCGCTGCAGGGCGTGGTGGGCAGCACGCGGGGAGGCGCTGCGGCGGCCGATCCGGCGGCGGCGTTCGCGATCTACTCGCAGGAACTGACGGCGCGGGAGCCGGTGGTGCTGCGGGATCTGCTGGCGATCCGGCCGGCGGGACCGGGGCTGGAGCTGGAGCAGATTGAGGCGGCGCCGGAGCTCTGCAAGCGGTTTGTCTCGAGTGCGATGTCGCTGGGGTCGCTGAGCCCGGAGGCCCACCAATGCATCACGATCGCGATGAATATGCTGGGGGCGCGGTCGAATACGGGCGAGGGCGGTGAAGACCCCGAAGTGTATCAGGTGCAGGCGGCGGCGGGTTCGGCGACCGGTAGCTCCCATGTCTCAGAAGCGAGACATGGGGCACCCGGCGGGACCGCGGTAGCAGAGCTGGTGGCGGCTGCGCCGGTGCAGGCGCCAATGCTGCGCAACAACAAGATCAAGCAGGTGGCGTCGGGGCGGTTTGGCGTGACGGCCGAGTACCTGGCGCATGCGGAGGAGATCGAGATCAAGGTGGCGCAGGGCGCCAAGCCCGGCGAGGGCGGACAGCTTCCGGGGCACAAGGTGAGCGGGTTGATTGCGCGGCTGCGGCATGCGCAGCCGGGAGTGTCGCTGATCTCGCCGCCGCCGCATCATGACATCTACTCGATCGAGGACCTGGCGCAGCTGATCTATGACCTGAAACGAGTGAACCCGCGGGCCGCAGTGGGAGTGAAGCTGGTGTCGAGCTTCGGCGTGGGAACCGTGGCGGCGGGCGTGGCGAAGGCGTATGCCGACTTCATCGTGATTGCGGGCAATACCGGCGGGACGGGGGCGGCGGCGCTCTCGAGCATCAAGTACGCGGGCAGCCCGTGGGAGCTGGGACTGGCGGAGGCGCAGCAGGTGCTGATGCATAACGGCACGCGGGGACGGGTGCGGCTGCGGACTGATGGTGGGCTGGCGACGGCGCACGATGTGCTGGTGGCGGCGCTGCTGGGCGCGGATGAATACGCGTTCGGGACGTCGGTGCTGGTGGCGATCGGCTGCGACATGGCGCGGCAGTGTCATTTGAATACGTGTCCGACGGGGATTGCGACGCAGCGGCCGGAGCTGCGGGCGAAGTTCCGGGGTAAGCCGGAGCATATTGTCAGGTTCTTTGAGGAGCTGTCGGGCGATCTGCGGCAGCTGCTGGCGCGGTATGGGTTGGAGTCGCTGGAGGCGGCGGTGGGCCGGGCGGATCTGCTGGAGCAGGTGCGGTTCGATGGCAAGCTGGACTTGAAGGCGATGCTGGCGTACTCGGAGCAGGGCCCGCGGAGCTGGCAAGGGATAAGGAATCGTCAGCCGGAGGACCGGCCAGCGCTCGATGAGGCGTGGACGGCGGAGGCTTTAGAGGCGGTGGACGCGGGGCGGCCGTTTGTTGTGGACGCTGCGATCACCAACGCGGACCGGGCCGTGGGGGCGCGGCTGGGTGGGGAACTGGCGCTGCGAAGGGCACAGCAGCCGATGCCGGCGGAGGTGAAGATCTGCGTGACCGGAACGGCGGGGCAATCGTTCGGCGCGTTCGCAGTGGAGGGCATGGAACTGACGCTGGTGGGGCAGGCGAATGATTTCGTGGGCAAGGGATTGTCGGGCGGAACGATCCGGATACGGGCGCGGGGACGGGCGGCGAGAGACAGCGGCCACCACGTGATCCTGGGCAATGTCGCGCTGTATGGAGCGACGGCCGGGACGCTGCTGGCGGCGGGCAGGGCGGGGGAGCGGTTTGCGGTGAGGAACTCGGGCGCGCTGGCGGTGGTGGAGGGCGTGGGCGATCATGGCTGCGAATACATGACCGGCGGAATGGTGGTGGTGCTGGGGCGGGCGGGGATCAACTTCGCGGCGGGCATGACCGGAGGGCTGGCGTGGGTGCTGGATGAGGACCGCAGCTTTGTGTCGGAGATGCGGTTCCATCCGGAGTTCGTGGAGGCAGAGCGCTTTGCGGATGTGGACGAGGCTGGACGCTACGGGCTGCGGGCGCTGGTGGCGCGGCATGCCGAGGAGGCGGAGAGCAGCCTGGCGACGACGCTGCTTGCGGAGTGGGAGGCGCGGGCGGAGAAGTTCGTCCGGCTAACGCCGAAGGCGCAGGTCTAAAGCCGGGCTTTGACGAAGGAAGCCTTCGACTCGCTCGAAAGGAAGACGGTCCGAAGCTTGACGCGGCGGCGATTGGCCGCGAAGGATGTCAGACCTTGAGCATCTCTTCCGGTGGGAATTCATTGCGCCATAGATTGACGAGTCCAGGACTCATGGGCCAGGTCTTGGGGCGCTGCGGGATGTCGGGATGCCAGGGGCGAGGATCGAAGTAGCCGAGGCTTTCGTCGGACATGCGGTCGAGCTCCGCATAGAGTTCGATGATCATGCCGTCGGGGTTGCGGTGATAGGTGAAGAGGTTATGGCCGATGCCGTGACGGCCTGGACCCCAGATGAGCCGGATGCCGTTGCGGCTGAGGTAGTCGCAGGCGGACTGCAGGTGAGACCAGTCGCGCAGCTCAAAGGCGGTGTGGTCGTGTTTCACGTGACCGCTGCCGATGAAGTTGACGGTGTGGTGATCAGGGCCGCAGCGCAGGAACGAGAAATGACGTTCAAGCCAGTCGGAGACGCGGAAGCCTAGAACATCGCAGTAGAAGCCGGTGATGGCGACTACGTCCTCGACATGGAAGGCGACGTGGCCGAGCTTGTTCGGGACGATGCCCTGGGTTGCGAATCGGCTGTCTGCAACGGGTTCAGCGTGGAAGAGCTGGATGCTGGTTCCCTTGGGGTCGTTGAAGACCAGTTGATCGGCGATGCCGGGCTCGGGGTCGCTTTCGCGGCTGGCGGAGATGCCGCGGGCCTTAAGTTGCTGCGCAAGGTCATCAAGATCAAGATCCGGACCAAGTTGAAAACCAAGCCCGCTGCAGAGGGGATGGCCGCCTTGCCGAAGCACGATGGAGTGGTGGTCGAGGGTGCTGGCCAGAAAGGCTACGCCTTCTGCTTTTGCGACGAGCGAGAGACCAAGCACCTGCTGGTAGTAGTCGCTCAATTGTTCCAGGTCGGGTGTGACATAGGATGCCTGAGAGATTTTACTTACGCGCAAAAGGGACATGGTCAGGCTCCTGGAAGGACTGGTCTTGCTGAACCGAGAAGTAAATGATCGTGTTCAGTTTCAGAGACTATAGTGAACCGGATGAGCTTTCGTCAATCTTGCAGGGACGAGAGCGATATCTGGAAAAATGATTTTGATCATTGTGCTTGACAAGCGATGGCTGTTTCACGGAAAGTGATTGCGATCATAAAACGAAGACCGGTGGCGCCGCACGCATCGGCGAGATTGGAAGCAAGCCCTGATGAACAGCCTGACCGTATCACCGCTTTTCCGCTGGTTTGAAAGAACGCTGCTTGCGCTTCTGCTTGCGGTGCTGGGGACTCACTGTCTCGCTGCGCAGGGTACATCGGCTTCGGTGACGGGAGCCGTGACCGACACGTCCGGAGCAAACATCGCCGGTGCAACGGTGACGTATACCAATGCTGCGACGGGCGTGAAAGCGAGTGCGACCACGAACGACGCGGGCATCTATCGCGTGGCTGGATTGCTGCCCGGGCAGTATACGGGGAGCGTGTCGCTCGAAGGGTTCAAGACTGCAGTGCGAGAGGGGATCACGCTGCAGGTGGAGGATCAGGTCAAGCTCGATTTCACGCTGGAGGTGGGCGCGATCACGGACTCGGTGACGGTGGATTCGGGTACAGCGCTGCTGGAGACGCAGAGCCCTACCGTGAGCCAGGTGATCGAGGGGCGGCAGGTGGAAGATACGCCGCTGAATGGACGGAACGCGATGAACCTCATCGCGTTGACGCCAGGGGTTGTGCCGCAGGGCTCGACGACGGGGTCGTTGACGGGAAACGCGAATGGCGGCTCGTCGACGAACGCGCAGGCCTTCGGCAACTATGCGATTGCCGGCGGCCTGGCGAACCAGGGATCGGTGTACGTGGATGGCGCGCCGGTGAACTCGGTGGAGGCGCATGTGACTTCGCTCATTCCGGCGCAGGACTCGGTTCAGGAGTTCCGCGTGGAGACGAGCGTGGTGAATCCGCAATACGGTGAGTTCAGCGGCGGGATTGTCTCGTTCGTCACGAAGGCAGGAAGTAACGCAGTGCATGGGACGGCCTACGATTATCTTCGCAACACGATCTTCAACGCGAACAACTTCTTCCTGAGCGGGATCCATCAACCGCGGCCGCAACAGATTCAGAACCAGTTCGGCGCGACGGTGGGCGGGCCGATCAAGCGCGACAAGGCTTTCTACTATGCCTCCTATGAAGGCATACGCTCCGCTGTGGGAGTGCCGAACCTGGGACGGGTGCCCACGGCAGCGGAGCTACGGGGCGACTTTACTGCTGATCCCAAGGTGATCAATCCAGTGCCGGTGCTGGTAAACGACCCAGGCAACGCGCCGATCGCTGAATATAACCAGGCGCAGTGCAATGGTGTTCTGAACACGTTTTGCGCGCCGGGACAGAGCTCGCAGCCGGGCGACGCGGTGATCGATCCGACTGCGTACTACATGGCCAATTTGCTGCATTATTTCCCGCTGCCGAACACGACCAACGCCGGGCCGGCGTACAACTTTTCGCAGACGGGGAAGGCGACCTCGTATCTGAACACCTTCGATGGGCGCGTCGATTACAGCCTGGGCACGAAACAGAAGCTCTTCGCGAAGTATGCGCGGCTTTACGGAACGCAGCTGGGCACGCAGTATGTGTTCAAGAACCCGGCGGCGCCGAGCGCGGGGACGAGCTTCGGCACGAGCACGACGCAGGTGGTTCTGGGCGATACAATTGTGCCGAACTCCACGTCGGTGATCGACGTTCGCGTGTCGTACCTTCGGTTCGATAACTCGAGCGTGCCGGAGAGCACGAACCTGGCGGGCTACGGTTCGTTCTGGGCGGGGATCGCAAGCCAGGTGGATTATCCTTCGTTTCCGAACGTGGTGATTGCGAACAACGCTCCGCAGCCGTTCGTCCAGCTTTCGTTCTTCACCAGGCAGCCGACGAATCACTACGTTGTCTCGGGGACCTATTCGAAACAGCTGGGGCGCCACTCGCTGAGCTTCGGCGGCGAGGCGCGGCGGCGGGAGGAGTACCCGACATTGAACCCGGCGACGACGGGCATCTATGTGTTCGCGGGCACAAGCACCTCGTGCATACCGAGCAGCACGCCCACGGTGGTGAGCTACAGCGACGCGCAACACTTTGTCTCCGGGACGTCATGTGGGCCGGTTGGGGGTCCGCCGACGAACTTTGTCATCCCGGGCACGGGAGCCACGCCGATCGCGGACTTTGTTTCGGGCCAGTTCACGGTCTCGCCGCTGGGGATTGCGACGTCGGCGACTCCGAGCGCGGTGAACCGCTATGGCGGCTTGTTTGTGAACGACTCCTTCCAGCTCTCGCCGCGGCTTACGCTTACGGCGGGTCTGCGCTACGAGCTGCCGGGAGGTTTTATCGAGAAGCACAACAACAACGCGGTGCTGCTGCCGCAGCTTGCCAATCCATTAACACTGGTGAACAGCGCGGCGTATCCGAGCCGTAGCGACCTGAACACTCATCTGAAGCTCTTCTCACCGAGGCTGGGGTTTGCGTTCCAGCCTTACACGGGGACGACGATGCGCGCGGGTTACAGTCTGGCGTACTTGCCGATGGACATTGTCTACACTTCGGGTCCGAGCGGGTCGTCGATTGAGGGGCCAACGACGTTCGTTCCCGCCGGCAACCTGTTGAGCGCGCCGCTTGGCTATCTGCCGAATACGACGGCGCCGAACACTACGCTTTTGAAGCCGATAGGACGGGCCGGGTACGCTGCGAATCCGACTTACTTCTATGGGCAGACGATCAGCGGACGCGATCCTTATTCGAGTTTTCCGTACCTTGAGCAGTGGAACGCGAATGTGCAGCACGCGTTCGGGGCAAGCGGCACGATGATGCAGCTTGCGTATCTGGGCGCGCGCGGCGAGCACCTGCCGATCGCGATTACCTACAACATTAATCAGCTGCCGGACGGCGCTACGCTGGCGCAGACGAACCGGCCCTATCCTGAGTATCAGAACGTGAATGAGAACTCGGCATGGATCGGAGATACGTACTACAACTCGCTGCAGGTTACGTTGACCAAACGATTCCAGAGCGGCGGGACGCTCCTGGCGAACTATAGCTGGTCGAAGCTGCTGGGGACGGCGGACTCGACGAATCCATTCGCCGAGACTCATACCGGAGGAGTGATTCAGGACTACAGCAATCCTCGCGGTGAGAGGTCGTCTACCAGCTTCGATGTGCCGCAACGTCTGGTCATCAGCTACATTCTCGACCTTCCGGTCGGGAGCGGCAAGCGGTTCCTGGGTAACGCGGATGGGGCATTAAATGCGGTCGTGTCAGGCTGGAATGCGAGTGGGATCAATACGTTCCAAAGCGGGTTCCCGCTGGCTATCTCGACGTTGAACAACATCGTGAGTGAGGCGTATGGCGGCGGAACGATCCGTCCCAACGTGGTTGCCGGATGCAACAAGAAGGTGAACATAGGCTATGTTGCGGCGGCGCAGCAGCAGAAGTCAGTGATCAACCCGGCTTGCTTCAGCTCGCCCGGCCCCGCGGGGGGCGCGGTGCCGATCGCGGCGAATTACTTCGGCAATGAACCACGGACAGACGGGCAGATACGAACGCAAGGCGAGGATAACTGGGACTTCTCAATCGGGAAGACTACGCCGCTGCGGGAGTCGGTCAGCGTGGTGTTTCGGGCAGAGGCGTTCAACGTGACGAACCGGGTACAGTTTGGTGATCCCGGTCTAAGCTTCGGGTCGGGAACGTTTGGCCTGCTGACGACGCAAGCTAATCCGCCGAGGTCGTTTCAGTTTTCGCTGCGGGTGAACTACTAACGTGATTGCTTTGGGAGCTCACAGAAAGAGGTTGCGAGTGAAAAAAGAGAACAGGAAAAGCGGTGATCGTACGAGATGGTTCTGGCTGGGCTTCGCAGCGTTGACGCTCACCTGCACGCTGGAGGCGACTTGCCTGAGCCAGGCGGCGGGCAGCGGCACGTGGACCAACAAGGCTCCGCTTGCGGTGGGTAGAGCGGAGATCGGCGTGGCGGCGCTGGACGGCAAGGTCTACGTGATTGGCGGCACGGCGCAGGTGAGCGACGGCAGACCGCTGTGGAACTCCACACTGAACTCGATGTATGACCCCAAATCGAACGTGTGGAAGGAGGAAGCTCCGCTTCCGACTGGTCTTAGTCACGTCGGCGTGGCAGCGCTGGATGGCAAGCTATACGCGATCGGCGGCTTTACGGACGTTGTCCACATGGGTCCGCGGGATGTGGCCTTCGTATACGACCCGAAGCAGAACGCCTGGTCCGCATTGCCCAGGATCTCCAGTGCACGCGGGTCGGTAGCGGCGGCTGCCGCGGATGGCAAGCTGCACATCTTCGGCGGCAGGATCTCGGACAGGATCGTCAAGCTGCCGCCTTCGCCCGGCATGCCTGAGTTGAGCGCGGGCTTCGGTACGGTAAATACCCACGAGATCTTTGATCCGAAGACCGGTCGGTGGACGCTCGGGGCTCCGGTTCCAGGCCCGGCTCGGGATCATGTAGGGATCGCGGTGCTGGACGGGAAGGTTCATCTGTTCGGAGGACGCGTCGCGGATGTGGTGGATAATCTTGACCGGCACGACGTCTACGATCCGAAGACAAACCAGTGGACGACAGCCGCGCCGCTGCCTCGGCCACGGTCTTCGGGCGCGTACACGGTGCTCGATGGGTTGATCCTGTATGCAGGCGGCGAGTGCAAGCCGGGCGGCCAGCCGTATACAACGAACGCCTACGACGATGTGACGGCCTACGACGCGAAGACAAACCAATGGACGGCGCTGAAGAGCCTGTCGCAGGCGCGCCATGCGTTTGGAGCAGCGACCATCGGCAATGCAGCGTATTTCGTTGCCGGCGCGCCGCTGTGCGGTGGTGGCACGACCGTGGACACGTTGATGTTTACGCTGCCCTAAGACTTACGACGAAAGAACGTGGTGTACCCGATGAGGCAGGCATGATGAAGCGCCCGGCAACCAGACGCGAGTTCTTGGCAGGGCTCGGAGCTACGGGTGCGCTAGCCGCCGCGCCGGCCGCTGCGCCGACGTACCTAAAGGCACAAAGCCCGTCTTATCGGGTCGATGTGCATTACCACCCCATCGCGCCTGGGTGGATTGGGGAAGACGTGGTCGCCAACACGATGGCGCCGGAGGTGATTGGCAAGGCGAGAGCGTGGACGCCGCAGCGAGCTTTGGACGAGATGGACCGCAATCGCGTCGCAACGGCCGCTTGCTCGGTGGCCAATCCAGGCATCTGGTTCGGTGATGTGGAGCAGAGCCGACGGTTGGCACGAACCTGCAACGATTATGCAGCGCGGCTGATGGCGGATCATCCCACGCGCTTCGGATCGTTCGCCACGCTCCCGCTTCCAGACGCTGAGGGAAGTCTCAAGGAGTTGACGTATGCGCTGGATGTGTTGAAGGCCGATGGTATCGGGCTCTTCTCAAGCTATGGTGATCGCTGGCTGGCCGATCCGATTTTCGCGCCCGTCTTCGAGGAGCTCAACCGGCGCAAAGCAGTGGTGTATGTGCATCCCATGGCGCCGACTTGCTGCCGGCACCTGGTGCAGGATATTCCCGCGTCCTTGCTGGAGTATCCGATGGATACGACACGCACCATTCTGCAATGGATATTGACGAAGTCTACGGCGCGCTATCCGGATCTTCGGCTCATTTTTTCGCACGATGGCGGCTTTATCATGGGGGGACTGGGACGACTGCAGATCCTCGACGACACGCAGGAGAGCATGCGCGCGATGATGCCGCAAAGCTTCCGTGCAGAGGTTGCAAAGTTCTACTACGAAAACTCAAGCTCGGCAGACGCCGTGACCATGGCTGCGCTGCGTGCGTACGTGCCGCTTACTCACGTGCTTCTGGGCACCGATTCGCCCTTCATTGGGCCGATGGCGCCGAACATTGCGCAGTTGCAAAAGCTGGGGTTGTCCAAGGCTGAGCTCGCGGGGATTGAGCGCAACAACGCGCTCGCATTAATGCCGCGGCTGGCGGCCGCCACGCCAACGTAGGAGCTTTAGGAAAAAGCATGCATGCCTGGATCGGGTACGGCGATGACGCATTGACAGGAGAGTGCGTGCTGAACTAAAGTGATCACGATCAGTTTTGCCATCATAAAAGAACATAAGAAAAGCGCAGTTGCAAATCAACGTCTTAGAACACAGAGGGAGGAATCGTGTATGTCCGAGAGCAGCTTTGTCGCACCGCCCAAGCAGGGAATGGCCACCTCCGTATCGACGACACTTGGCCAGGTCGACCCGATGAGCATTCGGTCGAAGCTGATGCTCGAGACTGTGTCGCACATGATGACGGAGGCAGACTGGCCGTACCGAGTCGCGACGATCGACCTGATCAGCCAGGGCGACGAGATTGGTTCCTTCCGGGTATTCGGAGCGAATAATCCGAACTCGTTACGAGATGTCTTTGAGCGGAGGCTCGATATCTCGATTATGAACCCGGGAGCCATCCTGTCGATGGCATATCAGGGCGTTGGATTGTTCTCCGAGCCGATGCAGGTTGCCTTGATCACCGTGCTGCCTCACTACGACCAACTTGCTTTCGCGGTGAGTAAGTCGTCAGGTCTAACTTCGCTGAGCGACATACGAGAGAAGAAATATCCACTCAGGCTGTCGGTGCGCGGCTCGCTTGATGCCTGTACGACGCTGCTGGTGAACAAGGTGCTTCAGGTTCATGGATTCAGCTATGACGACATCCTCACGTGGGGCGGTTCGGTTTCGTACGATCAGCCGATGCCGCGCGACTCGTTTCCGAACCTGCCATCGAGGATTGAACGTGTGATTAGCGGTGAGCTCGACGCCATATTTGAAGAAGGCGTCGTGGTGTGGGCGAACGAAGCCGCGGAGGCTGATATGCGTCTTCTCGACCTGGACGAGGAACACCTGCTGCTGCTGGAGCGCGAAGGCTTCAAGCGAGGGACGCTTGAGAAGTCTCGACTGACGAAGCTGCCGGCGGACGTGGCGACGATCGATTTCAGCGGCTGGCCTGTGTTCACGCGGGTGGACACGTCTGACTTGCTGGTGCGGAAGTTCTGCGAGGCGCTGGAGGCGAGGAAGGATTGCATTCCCTGGACATGGGGACCTGTAAAGCAGAAGCCGGTGCCGCTGGAAAGAATGGTAGTCGACGCTCCTGACACACCGATCGACTTACCGTTCCATGCGGCGGCGCGGCAGTTCTGGACAAAGATGGGTTATTTGAAAAAATAAATAGCCCGGTTGGGGATGGATCTATTCTTTTAGTCCAGCTTGTCGCATAAGTACGTTCCTGTTCAGGTGCAAAGGACATGATGTGATGGAGTCAGAGGTTCTCGACGCAGATGTTGTGATTGCCGGAGGAGGGCCCTGCGGGCTGATGTTGGCTATCGAGCTTGGGCGGAGGGGCGTTCGTACGCTCTTGTTCAACGACCGACCTGACACCACGCCGCATCCTTCGGCGGGAGCAACCCAGGCGAGAACGATGGAGCACTATCGCCGCCTAGGCTTCGCCCATCGTGTTCGTGCCGCCGGCTTACCCCCGGACTATCCGACCGACGTTGCGTACTTCACGCGCTTCACAGGCTGGGAGCTTAGCCGGCTTGAGTTACCCGCGTCGTCCGATGCGGAGAAACAAAGCCGCACGCTTTCTGGGTCCTGGAGCGTGGCGGAGCTACCGCATCGCTGCGCCCAAATGTACATCGAGCGGATCTTGCGTGAAGAGGCGGAGAAGCTGCCTTCAGTCATGCTGCGCTTTGGCTGCCGCGTGAGATCCTTTGCTGAATTAGAGGGTCAGGTGGCGGTGGAAGTCGAGACCGCTAGCGGCGCCCACGAGAGATACAGAGCGAGCTACCTGGTGGCTGCTGACGGCGCACGTAGCGTCATTCGTAAACAGCTCGGCATCGGCTATGTGGGAGAGCGAAACACGGATCGCCCTTTTCTGGCTGGGCAGATGTATTCCGTATTCTTTCGCTCTGCGGAGGTATATGACCTGATACCTTATGCCCCTGCCTGGCAGTATTGGGCGGTCAACACGGAGCGGCGTGGGATGATGCTTGCCGTGGATGGACAGGGTGGTTTCGTTTACATGACGCAACTCCGTGCTGGCGAAGATCCGGCGGCGCTCTCGGATGAATTCCTCAGAGGCCTGATATACGCTGCCATGGGGCGGCGATTCAGGCTTGAGATCATCACACGTTCCCCCTGGACAGCGGGCCTGATGCTGGTTGCCGAACACTTCCAACAAGGCCGTGTGTTCCTTGCTGGTGACGCTATCCACTTGTTCACACCAACGGGCGGTCTGGGCTACAACACAGCCGTTGAGGATGCGGTGAACCTGGGTTGGAAGTTGGCCGCCATGGTACAGGGTTGGGGCGGTGCCGCCTTGCTTGCTAGTTACGAGCAGGAGCGTAAACCGGTTGCGCTTAGAAATACGAATTACGCCCGCGTCTTCGCAGAATCGATCGGACGCTTCTCGGTTCCGCCGGAGATAGAAGAAGATTCAGAGTCGGGAGAGGCGGCGCGGATGGAAGCGGGCGAGTATCTGCTAAATCATGCGAAAGCTGAATTTAACATACCCGGAATTACCCTGGGGGTTCGATACGATGGCTCGCCTTTGGTCTTAGCAGACGGAACGGAACCACCTCCGGACAGCGCCAGCGTGTACGAACCGACGGGGTGTCCGGGTGGCCGCACCCCACATGCCTGGCTGTCTGACGGAGGTTCGCTCTACGACGCGCTGAGCTTTGACTACACCTTACTTCAACTCGCAGCGGAAGCGCGGCCCGATCCGATCCTTGAGGCAGCGCATCAAGCTCAATTACCTCTCGCCTTGCTCAATCTCGCCGGAGAGGGATTGAGAGAACTCTACCAAGCGAACCTCGTTCTGATCCGGCCTGACCAGATTGTGTGTTGGCGCGGGGATCTTCCTCCGGTTAATCCTGCGGATATGCTCGCTCAGGTTAGTGGCTGGAAGTAACCAGGGCTACTACCAGGATTAGGAGGGAGATACTATTGCAGTTGTTGACTTACAAAGATGCCGAGGGCGAGTACCGCGCGGGAGTTCGATCTGAGCAAAGCATCTTCGACGCGGAACTACTGACAGGGCGCCGCGACTGCGCTTCCGTCTTGTCGATCCTTGAGGGATGGGAGGAACTTGAGCCGCTTCTCAGAGATCGAGTGAGGCGACTCGAAGGAGAGCAGGTTGCGACGGTAGATGCTCCGCTGCTTGGTCCGCCGGTGATGTACCCGGGCGCGGTGTACTGTGCGGCCGCGAACTACCGCGATCACATGCATGGCATGGCCGTGCGATTGAATCAGCCTGACGAACCAGATCCGCGTGAACTGGACATCATGCCCTATCACTTTACGGTTCCTGCCCACACCTGCATCTCGGGTCCGGACGAGCCTGTCACCATGCCCTGGTTCGCGGAGCATCTGGATTGGGAGATCGAGCTGGTGGCGGTGATAGGACGAAGGGCGCGACGGGTGTCTGTCGGAGATGCTCTGAGCCACGTCGCAGCGTATACGATTGGAAACGATATCTCGGTACGAGACCTGCGCTATCTGAAGATACCGAACGTTCCGATGCAATCGCTGTTCCGGTCCGACTTCATTGCGATGAAGGGCTTCGACAAGAGCTGCCTGATCGGTCCGTGGCTTACCCTGGCCAGCGATATACCTGACCCACAGAGTTTGGCTTTGAAGCTTTGGATCGATGATGAGTTGATGCAGGATTCATCGACGAACCAGATGATCTTCAGCGTAGCTGAACAGATAGAATACTTGTCCTATCGCGTTACTCTTTGGCCCGGCGACGTTATCTTTACGGGAACGCCGGCAGGGACAGGCATGGAGAGAGACCGCTTTCTGCGTGAGGGCGAGACTCTTAGGCTGAGCATTGAGAAGGTGGGTGAGGTCGTGCAGAGAGTCGTTCGTTGAACGAGAGTTAGATTTAGATCAACGGCTCTTACGAGTAAGAGCAAGCGTGGCGCAGCAGACTATGCGCGAAGACGCACTTTTTGCTGAGAGGCGGGCGTAGACGTCGTTGTGAGACGCGACGCAGATTGAGCTCTTGAGGCCGTGATACGACTCTTTTTTCGTTGCGCAAAGACTACTTCAAATTGGCGCCTGAGATTGTCCAGGCTCTTGGCGACGTCCGGTTCATCTTCGTCCAGACAGAAACGAAGCTGAGTCCGGTGAAGGCTAAAGATGATGTGCGCGAGAACATCCGGGTCGAAGTCCGAGTTGACTCGTCCCTTTGCCTGACCGTGAGCGATCAGCTCCGCGATATGACGTTCCTGACTTTGTACGCCCGCCCACAGCCGAGTCGCAACGAGCCCCGCGTGGAAGGTAATTTCACGCAACATGTCTCGGGATAGCTGAGGTGTCTTCGTAAAGAAAACATAGAATTCGGCAAAGTATGTGACGAGCTGGTCGACGAAGGGCACGGCGCGATTTACTTTTTGAAACGCCTGTTCACTTAGGTCGGCGAGATCATCCTCGAATAAAAGGAATAATAGATCCTGTTTATCTTTCGCATAAAGAAAGACGGTCCCAAAGGCCACATCCGCAGCTGCGGCAACCTCGCGCACGGTTGCTGCTTCGAAACCTTTGGAGAGAAAAATCTTCCTGGCCGCTCGACGAATACGCGCGAGCTTATCCCGCTTGTTCGCTTCGCGGCGTCCTGGTGCCAGAACGGCAATTGCGCCCTTGTCCATCACCTTCCCCAGTCGTCCACAATGGAGGCCACGGTGAGCATAGCCTTACACGAGTAACAATACTGTTAAAGGCAGAGCTTGTCCATGCACTTCGGTCTCTAGCGGCGACTGCTCATAACGTGTGCGTTTTTCGTTGTTGCAGCAATGGTGGCTTGCCGACGAGTACTTCCCCGGACATTTAGTAAACACTTTTCCATTCAACTAAGAACGCTGGGATTCACGGGTTGCGCCGTACCGCAAGCCGTCTACCAGGAGTGCGACCATGCGCCGGGCGCAGGCCGGTTCTTTCTGGTACGACACGCTGCAGAGGTTGGAGACGGCGTGCAGGAGATCTTCAGCGCCGATGCCTGCGCGAACCGCTCCAGATGCGACCGCGGCATCCAGCAGCGTCTTCATGGCCGGGAGCATGCGTGTGTTGAAGAGACCAGGCAGGGCGCTGTAGGCGGGGTCGCCCGATCGAAGCGCAGCTGCAAGCCCTCGCTTGGTGGCGACGAAGTCCACGTAGCGCTGCATCCAGCGAGCCAAGGCCTCACCAGGTTCGTGTTGCGCGGCGAGTTCGGAGGCTGCATCGGCGCACGCGTCGACCTGGCTTTGAAAGACTGCCTTGATAAGATCCGAACGCTGAGGGAAGTGGCGATACACCGTTCCCAATCCAACTCCCGCCCGCTCCGCGATCTCCCGGACCGGCGCGTCCACACCCGATCGTTGGAAGACCTCCATAGCCGCATCGAGAAGGCACCTCAACTTGCGCTGCGCATCGGCTCGCATACGGCGAGGCGTTGCTTCGGGATGTTTCTGTTCCTCCGGAACCTTTGATTGTTTTTTTCTCATTGGAGAGCTTGCAAGCGGAACATGGTTCCAATAGTATCTGGAACAGAGTTCCACTGTGCTCGAAGCATAGCAGGGATCGCAAGACTTCCAAGTAAAGAAACGGAGATCAACATGTCAAGTAAGGTCTGGTTCATCACGGGAAGCTCTCGCGGTTTCGGGCGCGTCTGGGCGGAGGCTGCGCTGGAGCGCGGCGACAAGGTGGCGGCTACAGCGCGCAGGTTAGAAAGCATCGCGGCTTTGAAGGAGAAATATGGCGACAACGTTTTGACACTCGAGCTGGACGTGACCAAGCCGGAGCAGGTGAAGGCGGCTGTGACGCAGGCGCACGCGCACTTCGGGAGACTGGATGTGGTGCTGAACAATGCCGGCTACTCGCTGGTTGGCACGATTGAGGAAGCCACCGCGAACGATGTTCGGGCTCTTTACGACACCAACATCTTTGGCACGCTTTCTGTCATTCAGGCGGCGTTGCCGTTGCTGCGAGAGCAGGGTAGCGGTCATATCGTTGGCGTGTCGAGCAGTCTTGGCCTGGTGACGATGCCGTTGATTGGCTACTACTGTTCGTCCAAGTGGGCGTTCGAGGCGATTCACGAGAGCCTCGCCACAGAGGTGAAACCGTTCGGGATCAAGGTGACGATTATCGAGCCAGGCGCCTATGCGACTGAGTTTGGCAGCCCAGAGTCTCTCCGATTCTCGGCGGGGCTCAACGTCTACGACGATCTTCGAACGAAGGTCTTCGAGGGTCTGAAAGACATGGAACGAGGCGATCCCAACGCGACCCCGGAAGCTCTCTTCAAGTTGGTGGACGCAGACGATCCGCCGCTGCGGTTGTTCCTCGGCAGCAACAATCTATCCTGGGTACGCGGCACCTATGCTGATCGGCTGGCAACCTGGGAGGCGTGGCAGGCTGTGGCGAGCTCCGCGCAAGGCAAGTAGAGTGCTGCGAAGATGAGCCGGACAGTATGACTGCGCACTGATCCTGTGACCGGCATCTTACTCAGGGGACTTAGGCGGATCGACTCGAGGACGGTCTCATGAATGAGCCTGTTTCACCTTACGTGCTTACCAACGAAAGCTGCCCGGCGTTCTGGCTGATAGACAATCTTTGGATGCCGCTGGCGGGCAGCTTTCTTACCGACGGCAATCTCTGCTTTATTGAGCAGATATGCGGAGCCGGGGTTGGCGGTCCGTGTACGCACGCCCATCCTTCGGACGAGGGGCTTTATGTGCTTGAGGGCCACTGTACCTTTCATGCTGGCGGCGAGACAGTGCAGGCAGGACCGGGAACGTTTGTCTCTGTGCCGCGCCTGGTGGAACACAGCTTTACGGTGGATGTTCCAAACTCGAGACTTCTAAACTTCTACACTCCCGCTGGCTTCGAGATGCTGCTGATGAGCATCGCGACACCGGCGGCGGAGCGTAAGCCGCCTAAGCCCGGCTCTCAGCCCATGCCTCCACGCTGGATGGTCGAAGAGTGCTCTCGGGAGTTTGGTCAGATTCCAGTCCTTGGGTTGCCATTTGCCGATCCACCGACAGAAGACAACATGGCGACCCGGCCGAGCGATGTGAACCCGGTGAAGCCGTACGGAATCGAAGCGACGAAGGCCCCCTCCTATTGGTCGCAGGGTATCCTGTGGACCGTCCTGGCAACGGCAGAGCAGACGGGCGGCTCGTATTCACTGATCGAAGAACTTTGCTCCCGGCACTCCGGGCCGCCTCCGCACACCCATGAGCAGGACGAGGTGCTCTACATCATTGAAGGCGAACTTACGCTGATAGCCGGGGCTGAGACGATCACCGCAAAGGCGGGCGCGCTGGCGTATATCCCGGCGCACTGCATTCACAGCTTTCGGGTCGACGCGGACGAGACCCGCATCTTGAACTTCTACTTGCCGGGTGGCTTTGAACAGGTCATTGCCGAGTCTGGAGTTCGCGCAACGTCCCACACGTTGCCGCCGCCGGGGCTTGAGATGCCGAAGAGAACACCGGAGCAGATGAAGGCTTTGTTCCAGAGGGTCGGCATGGCTACAGTTGCTTTGCCGGATGTCTTGCGTACGGCTGGCTCGAGCGGCGGATGATCAAGGAGTGACGGACGTCAAGCGGGGCGGAGCTTGCTGCTCTTTGTTCCTAGGAGAGGAGTTTGTTGACATCTTCGGCGTCGTAGGAACCCAGGGCCAGCACATAGCCGCGCAGCCGGGAAGCGTCGTAATGAGGAGCGATGCCGGCGAGGATGAGCATGGAAACGCGGCTCATGAACTTGGCGTAGCGCGACGAGGCCAGCTCGCCGTTGCGGACCCGGGCTGCCTCGAGGATGCCACGAAACTCCGGCCCGCCTGAGTACATGGACGGGAGACTCTCCAATGTCGTCTTGCGGTGCCGTTGGGCATCATCGAGCAAGCGGTCGATGAGCGACTGGATCCTTCGGCCAGTATGTTGAACGATGGTGAGCGTGAAGTCGCGGTAGCCATCCTCCCATCGGAGCCTGTCGGTCGCGGCCGTTTGATCCATCAGCTCGACACAACGCGCCAGGTGCTCGATCTCGGCATCGGTGAGGAAGGGAACACTGACGCGGATGGCCAGGGTGATCTCGGCAAGCTGCAGGCTAAGCACGGCCTCAAGGTCGGAGATGTCGAAGGCAGCGATGCTGAAGCGGTGGTTGGCACGTGCGACTACAAATTGGTCCTGCTGCAGACGGCGCAGCGCCTCGCGCACGGGACCACAACTGGTGCCGGATGTCTTGGCGATCGCGAGCTGCGATAGAGGCGTCCCAGGGGCGAGCCTTCCGCTCAGGATATCGGCGCGGAGTTGATCGTAGATGAGCTGCACCATGTTGCCAGCACGCTTCTTTACGCCGTTCTTCAAAGCCTCTCCTTCTGATGTATCTCCCCATTGTAGGGCCCGTTGAAGAGTATCAGTCAACGCTCCACCTTGCCATGGTGCTTCGGGTGAACGGTCGAGATCGTAGGAAGGAAGACCGGGGTCGTGGGCGGAAAGGACCTGGAGGCGTGGCGAGGGGTGCTTCTCCAGGTCCTTCAACTAGGTTGGCGCGAAGAGCGCGCCACTTCGCTTAGGATGAGGAGCACGCGGCCTCATTGGAGGCGAGGAAAGAGAGTGAGGGCGTTGCCCGTCCTGATCTTGCCCTTTTCCTGCTCGGAGATGCCGTTGAAAGCTTCAAAGCGTTGCAGCGGCCGGCCCATGCTGGTGGATGGGAGGAAGGGTAGATCGAAGCCGAGCATGAGTCTTGATGGAGGTACAAAGCTGGTGGCGGCGGCAAGGGGCGCATCGCCCAGGCAACTGGTGAGGTCGAAGTAGAACGACCTGAGATCTTCGGCGATCTGGTCGCCGCTGATGCTGTCGGGGATGAGCGCGGGTACGAGATCTTCCACGCGCGAGGAGAGGAAGGGAATCGCGCCTCCACCGTGAGTTGAGATGAGCTTGATGCCCGAGTAGCGCCTCTTGGTACCGGTAAGTACCAGGCTGATAAGCATCCTTGCTGAGTCGAAGGAGAACTCGATGAAGATGGGCGCGGCAGAAACGGTTGCCGCCGAGAGCATCGGGTGAACGAAGAGCACGGCGCCCCTGCGATGCAGCTCATCGAACCAGGGATCGAAGGAGCGGTCTCCGAGGTAGGTGCCGCGGATGTTGGTGGTGGTGGCGATGCCGTCGAGCTTCAGAACGTCGAGCGCGTACTCGATCTCCGCCAGGGTCGAATCGGGATCATCGTGCGGGACCGATGCGAGTGCGGCGAATCTGCCGGGATACTGCGCGACGAGCTCGGCCATCATTTCGTTGACTTCTCTGGCCATCCTGCGGGCGGCGTCACCACGGAGCTCGACAGTCGCATCCGGCAAGGAAAGGACCTGCGCGCGGATGTTCGCGCGTCCCATACTTTCGAGCGCGTCTTCCGCGGACCAGGCGGGAAGCTTTGGCGGCAGGAAGCTTCGATAAGGGAACCGCTCTGCGCTGCTCAGCTCGCTCGCCTGCTTGACCAGCACATGGTAACGGCTGGAGAGAGGGTGCGCATGCACGTCGATGATGGCCTGTTCGGAGGGTCTAGGCGTGTCTCGGCGAACTTCGTCTTCGTTGTCCATTGCCTGCGGCGTCCGTGTGTTTGACTGCTTGAGGCGACACGATCCAAGGGAGCTTCGGGTCGATTAGATGACGCCTTTCTCGACTGCGAGGAAGTTGCCGAAAGCTGGCTTGCCGCACAACATGCGGCCATAATCTTCGGCGCACGTCTCGTAATTGAATTGCCCGTGCACGGTGGCAACCCGCGAGTCGCGAGCGTAGCGCTGCATCGGGTTATTTTCGTGGATGGTCGAGGCACCGCTTCCGCGATGCAGGATGTCAATCGCTTCCGCGCATGCCCGGGTAGACCGTGCGACGTCAAATCGGACCTTGCCCAGAAAGACCTCGTCGAAAGGATCTCCGTTGGCCGCCTGCTTATCGATCTCGGCGGCGTTCGCGCTTAGGGTCATCTCGGCTGATTCGATGAGAGCCCGAGCCTCTGCCAGCTGCAGATGTGTCACGGGCGCATCGGCCTGGACCTTGTAATCGGTTGCCGTGATGCCGCGTTTGTGGATGCGCGCCATGTAGTAGTCCAAAGCGCCCTTGGCCATGCCAAGCGGCGTGGCTCCTGAGAGCGCGGAGGTGTAGGTGACAAAGTTGTTCTTGTACAGTGTGTCGGAAAGAGGGGTGGATGCCCATTTGCCGGTGAAGGCGTCGACCAGGCTGATGGTGCGGTACTTGGGGACAAACAGCTCGCTCGAAAGCTGGACCGAGTTGCTTCCGCTGGCCTTCATGCCGCTGACCGCCCAGTCATTCTGAATGTCGAGTTCGGCGGTTGGCACCAGGTTCAGGATGATTTCCTTCTTGCCAAAACCAGTCTCGCTCATGGCGCCAAGGACCGTCCACGCGGTGTGCCGGCATCCGCTGCAGAAGGACCATTTGCCCTGCAGCATGAAGCCGCCTTCGACGGGGCGCGCCTTGCCCGGACCGGTCGCGCTGATGACTCCGGAGACCCGCGGAGCGCGCCACGTCATGCCGTACACTTCGTCCCGCGCCTGCTGAGAGAACATGGCAATCCAGCGGACGTGGGTGGTGGTGACCCAGCTGACCCATCCGGTGGAGCCGGCGATCTTTGCGACTGCTGCGTATACCTGAAGTTGATCGAGTGTGGGCAGCGCCGACCCGCCGTATTCGACCGGGATGCTGATGTCGAAGACGCCGGCATCCGCGAGGCAGGCAACAGTTTCATCGTTGAGACGGCCGGCGCGCTCCTCTTCCAGGCTGAGAGATTGGAGGCGTGGGAGAGCAGCCTCCACGCTTTCGATGATCTGATCTACCGTTCTGTGCTTTGCCGGAGCTTCGAGAACTGGTTGCATGGTCATTGTAGATCTCCCTCACTGGAGTGGAAGTGCATTGTTGGTACCATACCCCGGCCAAATACAAAGTGTCAACACTTTGATAAACGGGTATCGACACATGTTGATCCCATCCAATTTAGAGGCGCGGATTGGAGTAAAAGCGGCACATCCGCGCGGGTAAGAGCGCAGCCTCTGCAATACATCGGTCAAGATGCTGCCCAGAGTCTTGCGCCTGTAGCTGCGTGCGAACCATCATCAGTAGTTCAGACGGAGGGAGAACTGGAGCAGCCGTGGAGAGTTCGCCTGGGTCGTGATTACGCCAAAGAGCGCGCTTGCGGAACTCAGGTTCGGGTCGCCAAATTGGACGTTGTTGAGAACGTTGAACGCTTCGGCACGAAAGACGAGATTTACGTTCTCCGTAAGCGGGGTGGCTTTGCCGATGGAGAAGTCCCAGTTGTCCAGTCCCTGTGTGCGTGCCTGGCCATCCGTACGCGGCTCATTGCCAAAGGTCGCCGGAGCCTTGAAACATGCTGCGTTCAGCACCGGTAGGCCGGCACGCACTCTCGACGTGATTGATCCGCTGAGAACCTTGTTGCAGTTCGGCACGACGTTAGGCCGGATGGTTCCGGCGCCGTAGGTGGTGGCGAGGACGTTGGCCGTGGCCGTGATGGCGGTGGGAAAGCCACTCTGAAAGGAATTGATACCGGTCGCGTTCCAGCCAGAGATGAGGTTCTCTGTAAGCGCGCCTTTGTTGGAAAGATACTTCTTGCCTTTGCCTACCGGCAGGTCAAGGATGTAGCTGACCACGAGCCGATTGGGCACGTCGAAGCTGAGGTAAGACTTCTCCGCGCGCAGGTTTGTGTTGTCCTGTACGACGCCGAGCGGATGGCTTTCGACCGCAGCGGTTGAAGACTCGGCGTTGCTCAGGAACTTCGACCAACTGTAGTTCGCGAGGATGGTTCCGCCGGCGGCAAAGCGCTTGGTGAGCGTGGTCTGCAGGGAGTCATAGTAGGTATTGCCGAGGTACGGCGAGGTCTCGGTGACGTTCTGGTACTGAGGGAAGGGTCGCAGCGCCTGACTGGGGGCAGTGTCGTACTGGTCGGGAATCTGGTTCAGATTGAAGGTTTGGTTGATGGGGATGTGAGCGCCGCGCGCACCGAGATAGGCCATCTGAAACACCGTGCTGGGTGTAAACGACTGCTGTACGCTCGCGTTCCATTGCTGAAGATACGGGAAGGACCGATTCGGATTGCGCCCCTGAATGCTCTGGCCGTAATAGTAGGTAGGATTGCTGGCATAGGCACGGCCTAATGGCAGAAGGATCGTCGTGGGACCGGCAGCCGACTTCGCCAGAGGATTGCTCAGCTTTGTTCCCGCCGCAATGAACGTCGTGGCCTGGTTCACGGTAGATCCTTCGGGGTTGGCGATGACAACCGTATCGCTGGGATAGAAGGCGTAGCTGTACCCGGCGCGCACGATGGTTCCGCTGTAGGGTGAGAAGGACAGGCCGACGCGCGGAGAGAAGAGGGTGTGGTGGCTCTTAAGATCGCTGCGGCTCGGATACGCGGGCGTGTTCACGAGTACCAGGGGATTGGCGAGCTGCGGAAGCAGCACTGCGTTGCTGTCGTGCTTTTCGATGAAGCCGCCCGGCATCTCGTAACGCAGGCCGGCGGTGACCGTCAGGCGCGGCGTGATCTGATAGATGTCGTTGGCGAATGCTCCTCCGTAGTGATTGATGACGCTGGGGGTGTGGAGGGATTCCAGGCCGGCGGGTGCCGCGGTGATCGTGCCGATGACGAAGTCAGCGATTGGGGTCGCACCTGCTCCGGGAGCAACCGCAGCGGAGCCGGCGCATACCTTCACTGCGGATGCAACGCAGGAGGTGGCGGTTCCGGCGAAGCTGAACGATCCGGTCGGTTGTGGGTAGGCGCCGAAGTAGGATTCCTGCTGACGAGCTTCTCCGCCAAAGCTGAGAGAATGTCGTCCGATCACCTTGGAGAACGTGGCGGATAGCACATAGTTGTTGAGCGGCTGACGGACGACGAAGTTCAGCAGGTTGTACGGCTGCGGGATGTTCCCCGTAATGGAAACATCGGGAAATGTCTGAGCTCCGAGCTGTGGCGCGATCGTGCTCCAGAAGTGGCCCGTGCCGCCATACGCATTCCCATCGAACTGGGCCAGGTTGACGGCCGAGGCGACGGGTTGATCGTACGCGAAGAAGCGCAGATAAGAAGCGCGCACATCGACCACGGAGCTGGAGTTGAGCAGGATCGTGTCGCCGGCAACGTATTGCTGTACGGTCGATCCCTGAGCCGACGCGGCGTCCGGGCCGATGGGGTTATAGAGGAACTGGGTACCGGGCTGCGAGCGGTCGAGCCGATTGTACCGGGCGAAGATCTTCTGCTTTTGCCCCAGGTTCTGGTCGACGCGCACGTCATATTGGCTGCTCGTCGCGCTGGCCTTGCCGTTTTGGGAGAAGTTGATGCCGGGTCCGGCCGACGTATTCGGGGTAGGGAAGTAGTGCAGAACGTTTCCCATGACATTTGAGGTCGGATCGATGAAACTGCCTGATCCGTTGGCCGCGGTGGCGCTGTTCGGACAGATGACATTGAGGACACCGTTGCAGGAGATCTGCTGCTCCGTCGTGACGCCGTTGACGGTCTTGCTGGACGCGGGGTCGTAGATGGGGCCATCCGCGCGAAAGTCACCGCTCAGTTCGGCTGGCGTGGGCACGCGCCCCAGGTTCGGCACACCCTGCGCGAGCCGATATCCTTCGTACGAGATAAAGAAGAATGCCTTGGAGCGGGGAATCGGCCCGCCGGCGGTGGCGCCAAACTGATTTTGAGTGAACTCCGGCCGGGGCACCGAAGCCCCGTTGACGATGGTTTGATTGTTGAAGAAGCTGTTGGCATTGAAGATGTTGTTGCGCAGATACTCATATACGGTGCCGTGCAACTTGCTGGTGCCGGACTTCGTGGCAAACGAAACGACGCCGCCGCCGAAGGCCCCGAACTGGGGATTCACCACGCTCGATTCAACCCGGAACTCCTGCACTGCGTCCTGTGCGATGATGTAGCCGATCTCGTGACCGATCAGCAGATTGATGGGAGCGCCATCGATGTAGACCGAGCCTACGCTCGAGAGGCCGCCGGCGATGGAATAGTTGCCGAAGCCGACGGCATTGCTGAAGGCGCCGCCAGATACGTTGTTGCTGGAAGGAGAGCCGCCGGAAGCACCCTGGGCGACGACTCCGGGCGTGAGGGCAACCAGGTTCATCGCATTGCGGCCGTTGAGCGGAGTGTCCTGCACCTGGCGGCCTTCGATGACCTGGCTGATGGTGGGTGTCTGCGTCTCTAAGACAGAGCCGCCGGACTCTACTGTGACGGATTCGGTGCTTGCGCCCACGTCGAGTGTGTAGTCGAGAGATACCTGATCCTCAATGCGAAGATCGATACCCTCTCGCACCAGAGTCTTGAAACCTTGCACGCTGACGGTCGAGCGGTAAGGGCCGGGAATCAGGCCGTTGATACGGTATAGACCTGCCGCATTGGTCGTCGTCACGCCGCTTACTCCGGTCGCCGTGTTTGTGAAAGTGACGGTGGCGGAGGGGATCTTTGCGCCGGAAGGATCGATGACGAACCCGGACACCGTGGCCGATGCGCCCTGCGCCATCAAGCGGACGGGGAGTGCGCACAATGCCATCAGCAGGCCGGTGAGGCACAAGGCGGAAGCGATTCGACTCGGCGAACAAAGGGTTTTCGTACGCCGGCAGGTCTTCAAGGCGCGTTCCAGACGAGTCGGCGGGAAAGCGTTAGTGGGAGCGTCGGTGTTGCGGGATGGATCCCGATCAAGGTTAAGACGAGCCTGTAGCATGATGACCTCCGGGTGCGAACGAGACTGCCGACCGCGTTCGTTTTGCAGTGCTTTGGGATTTCAGAACCGCCTGGAGATTGCCTGAATGCGAGGACGTCTGTCAATCAAAAAAGCTAGAACTCTATACACAAACGAAAATGTTTATATACAGTGTGTGAAACATGTGTATAGACTTTTGCCAACGCCTGGATTGTATGTTGATCGGTCTGGGCTTAGAGAGCAGCTTAGGACTCGATCCGCATGGTTGAGGCCACGTTGGAGGAGAATGGGGTGCGACGGAAGTGGAGCGCTATGGAGCATGAACTGATCAGCATCGCTGCGCCTGACGGAGAGTGCCCGGGGCATGTCTTTACCCCGCATGGGCAGGGTCGGTGGCCGGGTGTCATCCTGTTCATGGACGGATTCGGGATCAGGCCCACGTTGTTCAACATGGCGCAGCGGCTCGCCGATGGCGGTTACGTCGTTCTTCTGCCCGACCTGTTTTACCGGATTGGACCCTATGAGCCGCTCGACCTGGAGAAGGTCTTCAGCTCTGTCGATGTGAGGACGGCGGTCGCGGAAAGAATCGGGCATCCCACGGACTTGCAGTTGGCGGTAAATGACACGGCCAGCTTTGTGGCTTGTCTTCAAAGCCGCAATGATGTGTCTAGCCGCGGCCTGGGCGCTACCGGGTACTGTATGGGCGGCGCGTTCGCGCTGGCTTCAGCAGGCGTTTACCCCGACCACATCGTTGCAGCGGCGAGCTTCCACGGAGGCAACCTGGTGACCTCCTCTCCGGTGAGCCCGCATGCACTGGCCCCGGCGATGAAGGGGTCCATCTATGTGGCCGCTGCGGAAGATGATCCAAGCTACCCGCCGGAGATGGCCGCGGAGCTGGAGAAAGCGCTCTCCCTGGCCGGCGTGGACCATCGTTGCGAGGTGTATGAAGGCGCAGTACACGGCTGGACCATGCCGGACACGCCGCGCTACAACCACGAGGCCGCCGAGCGACATTGGCGGAATCTGCTTGAGTTCTTCTCCAGAACGCTGGGCTCAGACGCGCCAGCGCGAACACCGGAAACAACCCTGCTCTCCCCGGCGAGCCGTAGCGGCTTCTAGCCCGGCGTTTCGTACAGCTTTGCTTCGTCTTTCACACACGGAGAAACGAATGAGTACCGCGCCAGCATCTATCGGCAACGCGTCCATCACCAGGCGTCTCGCGACCAGTAGCTGGACTGTCGTGCTGCTCTGCTACCTGGGCTTTCTGTTGAGCTTTGGTGACCGCGCCATCTTCTCGATGGTGTTGAAGCCGATCAAAGCCTCGCTTCACTTCACGGACTCCCAACTGGGACTGCTCGTGGGGCCGGCCTTCGCGGTGGCCTACTCGATCTTCTGCATGTTCAGCGGCGTTCTCGTAGACCGGTTCAGCCGAAAGGTGATTATGATCTCGGCGATCGGGTTCTGGAGCTTAATGACATTTTCCACCGGTCTGGTGAGCACCTTCATCATGATGCTTTTGGTTCGGGCGCTGGTCGGGGCGGGTGAGGCCTTCATGCATCCGCTCGCGATGTCCCTCATCAGCGACTCCGTTCCATCGCCAAGCAGGCCCCGCGTCTTCTCGTTCTATATGAGCGCCGCGGCTGTGGGCGGCATCGGCGCACTGTTGCTTGTCGGCACCCTGCTTCACGTGTTGGTCAATCGGCCACTCGTTTCCTTCCCGATGCTGGGAGTGCTGCCGTCATGGCGCGTCGTGTTTCTTGCCGCCTCGGTTCCCGGCGTGCTGCTGGTGCTCATCATCGCCCTCTTCCTTCGCGATCCGCCGCACGCCGCAACCCGGGAAGGCGCGGCCGACCCCGAGAATGGCATCGTGGCGTACGCACGGAGCAACGGACGTTTGCTTCTGGCGCTGATGGGTGGGGTCGCCGTATGTCAGATCCCATCGGCCACATTGGCCAGCTTCATCGTTCTCTTCTTCGGCCGGTCTCACGGCTGGACCGTCGCGCGCGCGGCCTTTGCGGCCGGAGCACCGGCGGCGTTGGCCGCTCTGGTGGGTTGCCTGTCTGCAGGCGCATTCGTCCAGGCGCTCAAGCGCCGCGGCTACAGCGACGCTCCCATACGTGTCGCAGTGGCGGGCGCTCTGATCTTCGCCGTGTTCGGCACAGCGGGTGTGCTCGTCCCGAACTCGTCAGTCGCCGTCGGCTTGCTTGTAGTTGCAAGCTTCTTCACCTATCTGCCCGGCGTGTGCATGTATTCCAGCATGGGCGAGGTACTTCCGCCGGCGACACGAGGCCGGCTTACCGGAAACATCATCGCGGTGGGCATTCTGACCGGCTCGATCGGCCCGTATCTGGTAGGTCTGTTCAGCGACCGGCTCTTCCCAACGCCAACTGGTATCAGCCGGGCGCTCGCGCTCACGTTCATCAGTGTGACTGCCGTCGGAACAATGGTTGCGCTGTCGGGTCTGGGCGCATACCGCAAGCGCGTCTCCGAGATGGCGCCAGAGGTCCTACTCGCAGGTGGGTCTGAGTGATGACATATGCCGGCTATTGACACGCAAGCTCCTGGAGTTGTGACACAGCAACCAGCCGTGTACCGGCAAGGGCGACGTCCGTGGACTGTTGTCATCCTCCTCTCGCTGATGCTTGCCATGTCGTTGCTGGACCGTCAACTGCTGGCCATTATCGCTGTTCCCGTGGCGCAGGCGCTTCATCTTCGTGATGCGCAGTTGGGGCTCTTGATCGGGACGAGTTTTGCGATCCTCTATTCGCTCATGAGCCTGCCCGTGGCGCATGGCATCGACCGCTACAACCGCAAGTATCTGATCGTGGCGGGCGTGTCGCTTTGGAGCGCGATGACGCTGGCCTCGGCCTTCGCCACCAGCTTTGCCATGCTGGTGGTGTTCCGCTCGGGCGTTGCGGTCGGCGAGGCGGTGCTCATGCCGGCAGCCGTATCGTTGATCTCCGACCTGTTCGCAAAGGAGAAACGGGCTCTGCCGATGACCGTTTTCACCTCCGTCGGTGCGGCCATGACGACCGTATCCTTCCTGGTCGGCGGCGCGGCCTTGAGCCTGGCCGGCGCGATGACGCACACACTGGGAATGGCTCCCTGGCGACTGACCTTTGCGGTCGTCGGCAGCCCGGGGCTGCTGCTTGCGGCCGTCTTTCTGTTTACTAAAGAACCCGCGCGCCTCGGGCGGCAAGCGGAGGGGCTCGGTGACGCCGGGACGGCGGCCTTCCTCGTCTACCTGCGCGATCATTGGTGGTTCTACCTTCCGTTCCTTGTGACAGACGCCGTGTTCGCCATGTTTACTTACAGCCTCTTCAGCTGGGTTCCGACTATCATGATCCGGGCGCACGGCTTCACGGCAGCGCAGGTAAGCTTTGTGTTCGGCTTCATCATGACGCCCTTGCAGGTAGGGGCGCTCTACCTTTGGCCGCGGCTCGCGATGCGTTTCGAGAAAAAGCAACTTCATCGCGGCGTCCCTCTCGCGTTGATGACAGCTTCCATCTTCGTCGCGCCCTTTTACATCGTTGCGCCGCTCATGACGAACCGCTACCTTTTTGTGGGCGGCATCTGTCTTTCCATCATTACGGCGGGGGCATTCTCAGTGCTGCCGGCGGTAGGCTTTCAGATCTTTACTCCAGGGCAGATTCGCGGACGTATCACGGCCTTGAACCTCCTCTTCATGAATCTGGTGGGATACGGACTGGGACCAGTGGGTACGGTGTACCTGGGCATGGCGTGGCAACGACTGCCCGTTCGAGCGAGCTGGCATCTGCAGGCGAATCCGCTGGCGCGAGGACTGGCGACAGTCGGACTCATCGCAGCGCCTACGATGATCTTCTGCATGTGGGTCTGTGCCAGGATGAGCAAGCGGCTGCCGGCCGTCGAATAGGCCATGCCCGGTGCACGTGGGTGCTAACCACGTTCATCGAAGCTGGTTCTTGCCGCTTCAACTCGTTCCAGGTGTTTCTCAGCCCAGATCCAGACCCCGCAGAATGCAGAGCTCAAGCTCAGCCCAAGTTCCGTTAGCTGGTACTCGACTTTAGGTGGGATTACGGGGTGGACGGTTCGCGTGAGCAGGCCATCGCGTTCCATGGCGCGAAGTGTCTGCGTCAGCATCTTCTGACTCACGCCAGGGATTGCCTCGGCCAGGCGTGTAAAGCGCATGACTCCCTTTTCGACAAGCGTTTCCAGCACCAGCAACGTCCATTTGTCCGCTACGCGCCCGATCAGGTCCGTAACCAGCATCTCCACACGAGCGCTCGTGATCTCAGGCTGCTCGCACGCTGCGAGGGAGGTAAAGACGGCGAGCTGTTCAGGAGAAAAATGCTGTTTTCTTGGCATCTGAATCACTCTCTTTTCGGTGCCTATGGAAGGATGAAGTGCCTTCTTACATAAAGAGAGCACCTTCCCTATACTCGCAGACGTGCAAGCAGTTCGCACGAAACATTTGTGCGGCGTCGTTGCCGGCTTCGGCATTGAGCTTGGCGGGCGCGTCATTAACAACTAAGGAGATCTATGAAACTCAGCAATAAGACTGTTCTCATTACGGGCGGCACCAGCGGCATCGGTCTCGAGCTGGCGAAGCAGCTGCTGTCGCGCGACAACACGGTGATCGTGACAGGGCGCGAACAAAGCAGGCTGGATCAAGCACAGAGATCCCTGCCCGGCCTGCACACGCTTGCCAGCGACGTGAGCGATCCGCAAGCCATCCCGCTGTTGTACAGCCGCGTGGTTGCGAGCTTTCCTTCACTCGATGTTCTCGTTAACAACGCCGGTATCATGCGCAAGGTAAGCCTTGACCAGGAGCGAGCTCTCGACGATGTGACACGCGAGATCGACATCAACCTGAGCGGCCCGGTGCGCATGGTGCAGCAGTTTCTTCCTTACCTGAAAACCATGCAGGAGGCCCTGATCGTCAATGTCTCGTCAGGTCTCGCCTTCATCCCGATGCCTGCCTCGCCGGTGTACAGTGCCACCAAGGCTGCGATGCATTCGTATACACAATCGCTGCGTGCGCAGTTACAGGGCAGTCGTGTCACCGTGGTGGAGCTGGCCCCGCCAGGAACGGAAACGCCTCTCCTGCGCCGCGAGTTCGAGGCTGAAATGAAGGGACAGAAGGCGATGGAGGCCGCAACTCTGGTCCGTAAAGCGATCGGAGGCATAGAGGCGGGGCGGTTGGAGATCCGGCCCGGCCTCAGCAATGTTCTGAAGGCGATGAGTCGCCTGGCGCCCGCATTCATGTTAAAGCAAATGGTGAAGATGACGCAGGCTAAGAGCGTGTAGGCGCGCCAATGGACGCCGTGACCGGATAAAGGTTGGACCTTCGCAAATGTCGCTCGAGAGAATTAAACCCGGTATCCTGACAGGGAATACTCCAAGGATTGCACAGGAGAGTCAGTGACAGAAACATACCTCGTCCGCGATCTGCTTCTTGCCGAACTTGATACAGAGATCGGTAAGACGCGCCGCCTCTTTGAGGCGCTACCCGACGGAAGATCGGACTTCAAGCCTTACGAGAAATCCATGACCCTGGGGAGGCTGGCAGGTCATACTACCGATCTCTTCCGACTGATGGCGCTCACGCTTACCATGTCCGAGTTCGACATGGCTGTGGGTTGGCAGCCCTACACCATGATCTCGCACGGGGAGTTACTCAAACGCTTTGAAGACAACGCCAGAGACGCTCGCAACGCTTTCAATCAATGCACGGACCAGGCCTTCCGGCAGCCCTGGATAATCAAGCGCGGCACAAACATCCTCTTTTCCGCTGATCGGTTTACCTACTATCGGAATCAAGGGGTGAACCAGATCGTCCACCATCGCGCTCAACTGGGCACGTACCTTCGCGCCCTCGGACTGCCGGTACCTGGGATGTATGGCCCCTCGGCAGACGGGATCTAGTTCATGTACCTCTTAGCCGCTTTGCCGGTCTGGGACGCAGCCATGAGCGCGCCTGCAGCTGCCTCGTACTTCTGAAGCAGGCGCACATCTTCGACCGACGGCAAGGTTGTCGGTTCCTGCATATCCAGGCCATGCAGCGAGGCGTTGACGCAATCTTCCGCTGTCATGACTACGGATGGATCTACCGTCGTGCTATCCCAACCTTCGGTTGCCGTTCCAGCAGGCGCGACGAGTTGAATCTTGACCTGACTCCCGGCAAGCTCAGCTTGCAGGCCTCGCGTGAAGTTGAGAACGTAAGCTTTTGTGCCGCTGTATGCGCTTGTCCCCGGGTAAGGATAGTACCCCAGAACTGAGCCGATGTTTATGAGTGTACCGCTGTTTCGCTGCTTGAAGCCGGGCAGGACGGCGAGTGCGAGCCGAGTTAAAGCCAGCACGTTCACATGCAGCATGTCCGCAATCACCTTTGGCTGGGCTTCGACAAAAGGTCCCATGACGCTGGTGCCGGCATTGTTGACCAGCATCGTGATGGAGGGCTCGCCCTCGACGACCTTGGCTACGCGCTCGATGTCATCGGGCTGGCTCAAGTCGGCGACGACGTTCGTCACGGCAACGCCATGCTTGGCCTGCAACGCTGCTGCGAGTTCGGAGAGCCGTTCTGCCCGCCTTGCAACAAGGATCAGGTCGAATCCACATTGTGCAAGCTTTTCTGCATACACTTTCCCAATTCCCGATGACGCTCCGGTCACCACAGCCGTTCCCCGTCTCTTGGTTCCGCTCATGTATGTTGCTCCTTTTCGGTCGTAAGCCTTATGACCATCAGGCTTCGACTTCTCAAGCATGATGGACATCAGGCATAATGTCAATAGCCAGCATAGAGGAGAGAACGAATGCGCTATCCAGCGGCCGAGACAGCTGAAAAACACTCCAGGGCATTGCAGTCGGCTTCGCGGCTCTTCCGCGAGCGAGGCTTTTCGGGAGCAAGCATCAGCGAGATCATGACGGCGACCGGGCTGACGCATGGCTCCTTCTACAACCACTTCGATTCCAAAGAAGATCTGTTGGCCGAGGCCTTCGCCCATGCTTCCGATCAAAGCATGGAGGCGCTGGAGAAGTTCACTCGCTCGAAGGAAGGCAAGCGGGCGATGATCCGCGAATATCTGAGTTCGGAACATCGTGATGATCCAGGGAACGGGTGCATCATGGCGGCATTGGCTACCGACTTCCGCACGCAGCCAAAGACCCGAGCTGTGGTAACGCATCACGTCCGAAGCCTGATCCAGAAGTTCGGGGAGAGGTTTCCCTGGTCATCCAAGCGCAACAAGCGACAGCAGGCGATCAGAACCCTAGCGACCATGGTTGGCGCTTTGATCCTCGCTCGAGTCGTAGATGATCCTGAACTCTCCGATGAGATACTTGGCAGCGCCCTTGAGGTCTCATAAGCCTCGGTCCACTTCCGACGGCCAAGTGCAATCCAAGCCTTAGGAGAAAGTAGCTGTCCCACTCTCCGTCCGTGCGTTCGCCAGCCGTCCGCTGGACCAGGATTGCAGTCACAGCTCAAGATCCGGTTGGGAAGGTGCGCCTCGTAACTTTCAAGGCATATCGTCCATTGTGATTTCCCGAAACATTCAGCACTTACTGCGTGCTTGCAAACCTGTTTCGCGAGAGAAGAGCTTCCCGAGTTGCCTACCCGATTATGTATTCTCACTTAGTCCCGATGAGAGCTCTGGTGGATGGATCGGCGGCCTAGCCATGCCGCGCAGAGATTTCTTCCCACCCTTGCTAGACGAGCAATCCGAAACGGGCGAACGCTACGCGCTTCGCTCTACGATCGCGCAGGCACCTTTCACTTGAGAACGCCAGCACAAGATGGAAGAGAACACGCGTCTGGACAGTGGCAATGCCGAGAAGTGGCAAGCGGGTCTGATTTACATTAAACTGCTCGAACGCATTGAACGCGTACTCCTGCCCGTGTGCAGTCATCATGTCCCGAGTGCCGGCTTGCGTAACGGGAGTGCGGTTTGGCCCTGAACTCCTTTGTGGTCACGCCCGTTTCTCCGAAGTCCTTTGCGAGCGAAAAGACGTACAGGGATACCAAGCAGGTCGGCAGGTGATCCCAGCGGTGGATGCCGCCTGAGCTTTCGTTCTCAACTCTTCTGAGATTGATCTCAGAACATCATTATCGGCATCGTCGAATTCTTCATTGCGATTGGTCTGGAGCTACATAAAGGCTAATGTCAGCAGTGGCAAAGTAGTCGTCGCAAACGGCTAGGTTGGTGACGTCATGAAGTAACAGCGAGCTTGATCAATACTTCATCTTCGTGAGATCTTCAATCAAGCCCGGGCCGGTTGGATTCCACCCCAGGGTCTCACGCGTCCAGGCGCTCGAAGCAGGCATGTCAAAGGTCGCATACTGCGCGAACATTCCGAAGTGGTCGGCAGCCTTCTCCGGAGGAATGGAAACGACCGGCACCTTGAGTCCTTTGCCGATGACTTCCGCGATATCGCGCAACGACACGCCCTCTTCCTGTACCGCGTGATAAGTCTTCAAACCGGGCGCTGTCTCTTCGACTGCTAGCCGATACAGGTGCGCCACGTCCTCCACCGGCACCGCTGCCCATCGAAACCCACCATCTCCAACATACCCAGAGACGCCCTTCTCGCGCGCGATCTGAAATGAGGAACGTGACCAGGCCTTGTTTGTAGGTGTCATGCACCTGAGACATCCTTAGTACGCCCACATGCACGCCCCGCTCAGCAACTGCTCGCGCCGCTTGTTCCCCTTTGCGCGGAATCGCCGGCGAATCGATTGCTGGATCTCCCTCCGTGCGCACATGCCCCGGTTCGCCTTCTACGATGGCGACGCCCGAGGTCACCAGGAGCACCTTCCCTGGCTGCAGGGTCGCCCCCAACGTCTCAATCGCCTTCATTTCGTTCTGGGAGTTCTCAGCGAAGTTCGACATGTCATGATCAAACGCCAGATTGATCACGGCATCCATGCCCGTCGCTCCGTTGCGCAGACTTTCCAGATCCTCTATGTTGCCGCGATGAACTTCGGCGCCAGCTGCTCTTAGCTTCTCTGCGCCGGCATCGCTGCGCGTCAGACCACGGACCTTATGTCCCGCTTCGATGAGTTCCTTGACCAGTTTTGTCCCGATGAATCCTGTCGCTCCCGTGACGAAAATGCGCATGACGTTGACCTCCTCGCCCTTTCTCCTACGATTCGTGAAAGCAAGCATTTCACGTATGGTTTGCGCCTAGCGGCGATCTGCAACTTGCTCCATATTTCCCTCCCTCGTGTGGTTGTTCTCCTTGGTATAGCCAGCAAGTTCATCAACCGCAGCACGTGGAGGACGCGCTTTCGTCGTTGCGGACCTCAGGCGCCCTCCAATATTGTGGGGTGCGGAAGCGTCCGTAAGCTCTACACGCAAGAGCTTCGCTGGACGCACGATGCCATCAGGCGGAGGTGATGCCGTACCTCCATCGGAGAGGAAGAAGGCGATCTTCCCATACTCTCCTGGCAGTCGGCTCCAGGCACCGCTGGATGGTCCAATAAGTTCTTCGTTGAAAGGATCACCTGCTACGCTCTGCGTGAAGCCACTGTTCTCTGCCGGATCCATCGAGACGCGATCGATCGTGTTTTGGCGGTGTGTCGTCAGATAGATGAGACCAGCCTCCTCGTCGATGCAGAAGTCATCTCCCATTCTCCCGGCGACCACGAGCTCGGGCTCTCCTGCAGGATCATGCGTCTCCGGATCAACGGGTATACGCATAAAGAGCTTTTTGGCCGTCGCGGTGTAGTAGAGATGATTCGTCTTGGCCGCGAAACGTACACCGTTGACGCCCGGCTGTTCGGGTTTGAGTTGGCCGGGATAGTAGCCCATACTTTCGTGTTTGATCCAAACACGTGCCGTCGGAGTCCCCCCGCCAAGTGGGAGATCAATGCGCCAGATCAGGCTGGCGAAGGAATCTGCTATCAGCAAGACACCAGGCGCAATCAGGCAGCTGCCATTCAGACCCCTGGCCTCCTCCGGGAGCTGCAGGACCATCTCGGGATGGACGGAAGCACCAACACGCCAATCGCGCAGGTCCAAGCGATGAAGATATGCTTCGTGCGTAGTGTAGAAATTTCCTGTGGCGATGTAGAAAATGTCAGGCTCGACTTCTGTGATGCCGCATGCTACTTCAGCAAAGGTGAACAACAAAACCGGCGTCACTGTTTGCTCGCCGCGCGCTGGCGGAACAAACCACAATTCATGCTGGTTCGCTACGGTAATCAGGATTGAGTTGTCCTGGCGTACCGCAAGATTCTCTAGAAAGTACTTTGGAGGGAAGTGGGCGATCGTCGAGAGCTTGGCTTGAATAGTTTCAGGTGGCATTCTGAGCAGCTCCTAAATACCGAGGGCCGGGGCTGCAATCTGTGATGCAACACGCTTTGATGAAGCGTCGGGGCCGCTGTGGCATCCGCGCAACTCCGTTTTGCTCTGCGCCCACGCGTAGACAGGATTCCTCAACGCATCTACTCTTTGTGTTTGCTCGCACACATAACGCAGTTGGACCCTAAAGCCCGTGAGGTCGAGGCTGTTACCCTTCGACACGTTGGCCTCAACACAGGAGGATGCATGGCAGAAACCGCAGATTTTGGTACCTTTGGTCGTTTTCAGAAAACTCCGATCGGCGACATGTCGCCGGAGATGGAAGACGCCTACGACTTCACAATGAAGCTTCGCGGGGTAGTGCCCGGTCCCCATAAGATCTGGCTGGCAAACCCGAAGTTATCCAAGACGATCTTTCCAACTGGCTACTATTACCAGAAGGAGTCCACTCTCACTAAGGCTGAGATCGAGATCGTAACGAACATTATCAATGGTCAGTGGCGTGCGGCGTACGGCAATTATGAGCATGAACAAATCGGCGAGACGCAAGGCCACCTTGAACCCAGCAGCGTCGAGGCTCTCATTGCCGGCCTGCCAACGTCCTTTGCGGATTCCCGAGAGCAGTCCGTTTACGAGCTCGCTCTGGCGCTTGCCAATCATCGCGTTGTCCCAACTGGACTGTACAAGCGGTGCAGGCAACTTTTGGGCGATGCGGGCATTGTCGATGTCACGGTGCTGATGGGTTGGTTCACAATGGTTTCTTTGACTCTGATGGCCTATGACGTGCCATCGAACGCTGTCGGTCTCGATCAGTAAGGAGGAGAGGATGTCCGGAACAAATGACGATCTCGGTGGCCGCATTGCGCTGTCTGTGCCGACCGCGTTGACTGCCAGACAGCAAAGCCTCTATGACTCAATCAGTGAAACTACGGTCCCCTGGGCCAAGGCCTCCGGTTTTGTGGCGAAGGCGGACGACGGACGGCTCATCGGACCTTTCAACATTGTGTTAGAAAGTCCAGATCTTGGAGGTGCTTTTCTCCAGTTTCAGAAAGCAGAAGAGAAGATGACGAGCCTAACGGAGCGAGTGCGTCAAGTCGTTATCCTCACCGTTGGATCTGTGTGGAAGGCTCCGTACGAGCTATATGCTCACGCTGCTGTTGCGCGGACGGCGGGGCTTCCGGAAGATGCCATTCAAGAGCTCGCAAAGGGCGTGGTTGCTAACGGTCTCGCGGAAGATGAACAGTTGGCGCAGCAGTTCACGAAGCAGCTCGCGTTGGAACGCACGGTCTCACAGGATTTGTTTGATCAAGCTAGAACTGTGTTTGGAGTTCGAGGTGTCGTCGATATGGTTGTTCTTGCAGGGTGTTATGAAACTGTATGCTCCTTGTTGAACACGTTTGCTGTTCCAGCTCCCCAGCAATGAGGCGCGCGAGCAACTCGCCCCAGAAGTTTGAGCGGATCAGAGTCGAAGCACCTGCACTTACGGGACGCATTTCCGCCGACTGATCAGGATGAGGCGATTTTCTGAAAGATGCTCACCGTTGCCTCATCCGTAGGAGAGACAGGCACCAGAGTGTGCTCCGGGAGCGCCGGGTAGAGCGCCCGTGTGTCCCGAAGTTCCTTGCCCCCACCCTGTTCAGTGTTCGCGCTCTCTCTGCCGGCCATTAGCCGGAAGTAGGCTGTGTCCGAACGGAAGAGGCGTAAGCTATCGAGTTTTGATTGATTAACTCCTCTCACTCCTCGATGTACCCGCTTTGATCAAGCCATGTATTCCAAGTTAACCCAACTTGAGCAAAGAGGCAGCTCCCTCTCGGCGCATTGTGGAGTCCTTCGCCGCGGTCAGCCTGCTAGGCCTGCTGTTTTTGGCTGGATCATGGATCGTCGTGTACGAAGGCCCTCGCCAGCTCCGCCTTCCGCGATGTCGTCCATTGGCGGCTAGCCTCGATTCTAGGGTGGGAAATCCTCTTGTCAGAGGATAAGCCTCTACAATACCGTTGTTAGTCAACAAGCAACGAAGAGCCTCGTCTCACCGAGGTGCGGCGGATCAGGTGAATCCGTCGAGAGGGCTTTCAGATGGTAGACCTCAACGATGTGCGAGTGTTCACGGTCGTGGCGCGCAGAGGGAACGCTTAGCGCCGCTGGCAGAGAGCTGCGCCTGCCGACGTCGACCGTCGCACGTGCGACAACCAGGCTGGAGAAGCACTTGGAGGTGCTTCTCTTGCGGCGAAGTCCCAAGGGCGTTTCGCTTACTGACGCCGGTACAGGGTTCTTGGTGAGCTGCAATCAGGCGCTTCGGACGATTAGGATCGGAAGCGACACGTTACAGGAACGGCGCGTCAACCCCCGCGGTCTCATCAGAGTCTGCAGTCCGATCGTTTTGGCTAATGGTGTGCTAGTCAAGATACTCCCGGAGTTCTTGCAAACATATCCAGACATCCGGGTCGCGATCGAGACGTACACAGATGACTTCGAGCGAGAGCCAAGAGAGAACGTCGACATATTCTTCAAGATTGTGCCGCCGAGAGACTCCATCAGGCGCATGCGGAAGTTTCCTCGTACCCTGCGAGGTCTGTTCGCGAGCAAAGAATATGTTCAGCGTGCTGGGAAACCGGCTTGCCCCGAGGAACTTCTCGCACATGCTTGCATCGGCGCTGAGACTTGGAACTTAACGAACGACACGGCAGAAGTAGCAGAAGTTGCCCCGGCGTTCCGTGTCACTACTTTTGATCCAGTGGCGATGTGCGATCTCGTGTCAAAAGGTCTAGGAATTGCAGTTCTGCCGCTTTACATGGCGAGACAACCAGGAATTGGTCAGCGGCTCGTCCCGATATTGCCGACGTGGCACCCCCGGCCTGCCATCATCTCAGCCCTATACTTTGGTCCAGCAGCGCTGGCACAGAAGATCAAAGTCTTCTTGGACTTTGTGGGAGAGATCCTCGGTACAGAGCGGGATCCGCGCGTTGAAAGGGCCCCTTTGAGGGATTGTTCGGAAGACCCGATGAAGCGTGACCACAGTGCATTTATTCGAGACTAAACGCCGGTATGCCATCCGGTTGGAAGCTGCCTCTCTCGTCACGTGCTTGCAATACTTGCCGGTCTAACAAGCGTCAGTTTGTCACGAATCCGCCTTATTGCGGTAACGAGCCCTATCCCGCTTGTACCACCAGTAATTACAACCCGTTTTCCTTCATATTCTTTCATTATCCTCTCGGTAATGCTCTGAATTGAGCGGTGTCAGTTCAACCACAGGCATGGCAGCGCCTTCGGATGCTCAGAAAGTTTTCGGGGCAACCGATCTCGACTGCAAAATTGCTTTGCTCTACGGCAATGAATGATTCGCACCTTACGCCAAGTCAATCATCATCACACGGACTAGTAATGATTGTCACAGCTGGCTATCTTGAGGCTCACAGAAGATGTTGTCAACCGGCGAAGGAGTCTCACATCCTTTTCCAATCACAAGGTAGGGTATCGATTCGGCTGCTGTTCTGCTGTTGGCCGGCGCTGCTTCCCGCCGTCTTTTGCTTTGTGGAACGATCTGCTAAGTTCCTTTGCCATCCGTCAAAAGCATTTGCGCACCCAATAACGGTTTGCTAGCATTGCATCTTAAGCAAGCGACACACTCTGAATGCGAATGACAACCAGAGTACGACCCAGCAACAGAGGATAACTTACCTATGAGCACTCAGGAAGAGCACCCCGCATTAGAGACGTTGAGACAGTTCTATAAGGCGGAGTCGGCATATCTCGTCTAGGGTGGAGGTAATTTTTCCGAGCTTGCAGACATGCTCGATCCGGACTGCGTCATCTTTCAACCGTCATCTTTACCGTATGGCGGAGAATGGCATGGGCACAGCAGTTTTAAATCCTGGATGAGCGCCTTCGCGGAGCAATGGTCCTCCCTGGAAGTCAAGGATTCTGAGCTCTATCCAAATGGTGACGTTATTGTGAGTAAGTCGCACGTGTACGCGGTCGCCAAGATGACGGGTCGAAATGCTGACTGGCCGTTGTTGCAGTTCTTCAGGGTACGAAACGGCAAGATCGTGGAGTTGAAGCCATTTCATTGGGACACTGCGCGTATGCTCGAGGCCCTTAAGCCTTAAGCCCGAGTAGCTATGTTTGAAGTCAGCAAAGGAGAACTCACGCCGGCTCTATCAGTCGAAGCAAAGCTCCTCGCGGCTCGACTGGATCAATGGATAAGGATCTCGGACGGATAGCTAAGTTCCACAATTATAAGGAGAACAACGTGTCATCACAGATCAAGGTCGAACGCATTCAGGCCCTGCTCAATGATCCTCTTAACGTGGATCTCGTGCAAAAACTTATCGCGAAGGACGCGACCTATGTTTCACTCAACTTCGACAATCCCGAGCTGAAGAAGATCATGCGCTGGACTGGTATCGGTACCGGACCGCAGGCCGTACTCGACACATATCGGCAAGTTGGCCATTACTGGAAGAATGAAGGACTCAAGATCACGGACTTCGTGGAGACCAGCGACAAGGTAGCGGTGTTCGGAACCTTTACCTATAGGTCCGTAACACTCGGAAAGGCCATTACATCTCCCTTTTGCATCTTCGCCAGATTCAATGATGAACAGGTCGTTTATATGCAATTCATGGAGGACACGTTTGGCACCGCTTCGACCTTTCGTTCAGGTGGAACCTGGACGTTCCACAGTAATCCCGAAGGCAAGTCCGTGGATCTATAGATCCGCGCGAAGGTCAAATAAGCGCGAAAGGATGTGTGATGGACGGCAAGATCATTTTCGAGGGGCACTTCTCTATCCAGCTGAACAACCCGTTCTGGGATGCCGATGGCGAAAACCAGCGGAATGGTCGGACCTACGTTCAGGACGTAGCGGCGTCTTCTGGACCCTGAGCTGCTGAGGCTGAACTTATCCTCGCGCTCTGTTCGTGCCGTTAGCGATTTGTCGAGTTTTCGGAGGAGAGCCCAATGGAGAAGACATCATTCGTTCTGTTGACAACCATTCATATCAAGCCGGGTTGCGAAGAGGAGTTTCTCTCCATCGTAAATCCGGTGAACGACCGCATGCGCCTCGAACCGACGTTTCTCAACACCGTACTGCATAGAAGCCATGAAGATCCAACCCTGTTTCTGCTTCATGAGACATGGCTTGACCGGGAAGACTTCTTCTCGGTTCAGATGAAGCAACCGTATCGAGACGCTTATGAGGCACGTCTGCCAGCGTCGCTGAGGCGTCCTCGTGAGATGAAGAGGTTCGAACCGCTCCGGGCCGACTTCGTCTTTCAAAGCAACTACTAGAATCCGTAAACTGAACGGCTGTCTACTTGGAAAGTAGCTGACGATCAATTCGCTTCTGATGTTTTGAGACAAACCACAACAGCTTCCCAACATATCCAGCAACAAGGTGAACAGCATGGCAAAGCAGCGAATCGATGTTCATACGCATCTTATCCCGCCCTTTTGGGCGGAAGAGTTGAAATCCCACGGAGGCGACCCTTCAGGTTGGGGAGCGCCTGATTGGAGTCCGGAGCAGCTTCTCAGGTTTATGGAGGACGAACAGATCGCGGTCTCGGTTCTCTCGTTGACCGCGCCTGGTATCGAAGGTTGGGAGGGTGCTGCACGAATCGACATGGCCCGCCGCGTCAACGACTACGGGGCACAGTTGATGGAACAACGTCCTGACCGATTCGGGTACTTCACCACACTGGCACTTCCGGATGTGGACGCGGCTTTGTCGGAGATTGAGAGATCGCTGGATGTCCTTCATGTGGATGGCGTCACGCTGCACAGCAACTATGACGGAGTCTATCTGTCGGATCCGCGTTTCGATCCCGTCTGGCAAGAGCTTGATCGGCGCTCAGCGACCGTCTTCGTCCATCCAGCCCGACCGCCACAGCTGCCGGTACTGCCGGGCGCGCCAAGCCCTTTCGCGGACTATCCAGCCGATACCACGCGTTGCGCCCTGGACCTGGTCCTCAAGGGACACCGTAAGCGCTTCGCATCCACCAAAGTCATCCTGTCTCATGGCGGCGGGTATCTTCCCTTTGCCGCCACTCGGTTCGCAGAGCTTGGGGCTTCGCTGGCAAAGGATCGCTCTCCCGAAGACATTATGACGGACATCAAGAGCTTCTACTTCGACACGGCTCTAGTCGCGCCGAGCGGAATTCCCAGCCTCATCGGAACTGTTCCTCTCGAACAGATCGTCTTCGGCACAGACTATCCATATGCATCTGAGGAAGTCAGTAAGACCTTCGACGCGAACCTCGACCATTCAACTCTCCTGTCCCCCGATCAGGTCAACAAAATTAATAGGGGAGCAGCAAAGTTGATTGCTCGGTTGGGAAATCTTATGTGAATGAACTCATGCTCTATTTAGTGGCAATGAAAGACTAAATTGCGGAAATCGATAGCAAGAGATAAGTGCATCCAGCTCCCCGACGTGATTCAGAGAGTTCTTTGAACGCTCTGAAGACAGGATCGAAGGTTGTTCCTGCAGCCACTGACTTGCACTCTCGATGCCGCTCCTGCTGCGTCATCGGACGCTCACTCAATCTGTTAGGATCGCGCTCGCGAGAATGCCGAAGAGATGCTCAGCCCGCGATGTGAGCGATGGCTGGTCACGGGTCCAGGCAAGCGCGCCAATAAGCGCGAACAGGTCGACGCCATCGATATCGTTGCGCGCGGCACCGTCCGCTTGAGCACGGGCAAGGAGTCGCGTGCCTGCCGCGCGCATGGCCACGCACGAAGCATGAAGTGCGGAGTTCGGATCTTCGATGGCGACCATCATCGGAGCCGTAACACCACGAAATTCCTGTGCAACGGCGACGGTTTCGCGCAGCCATACGATGAGAGCTTCGCCGGTCAAATTCGCACTTTGGAGTTCGCCCGCCCTAACCGTCAGTTCGTCGAAGCGCGCGCGCAGTAGGGCGTCGAGCAGTGCCTCTCGCGTGGGAAAGTGACGGTAGAGCGTGCCGAGACCGACTCCCGTTCTGCGCGCTATGTCACGCAGCGAGGCCCCAGCGCCGTCCTTGAGTACGACGGCACGCGCGACCGAGAGGAGGTGGTCATAGTTCTTCTTTGCGTCAGCTCTCATAATGACCCATTTGACAAGCGGAGCACCGCTCCGTATGTTGTAAAAGAGGTAAAATCCGGAGCGATGCTCCGGATAAGGATATCCCACTCTGCGGTGGAAGGAGAGATCGATGTCGGGAAATACTATGAAAGCTATTCAACTACACGAGTTCGGTGGCCCTGAGGTGCTGCGCTACGAAGACGTGGCGGTTCCTGAACTGAAGGCCGGGGAAGTGCTCGTTCGCGTTCACGCGATCGGCATCAATCCCCCTGACTGGTATTTACGTGAGGGTTATAAGGACCTGCCTCCTGATTGGAGGCCAGAAGTGCCCTTGCCTATCATCCCGGGGACGGACGTATCGGGAGTCGTAGAGGCCGTTGCCCCTGATGTACAGGAGTTCAAGGTCGGGGACGAAGTCTTTGGGATGATTCGCTTCCCCAGCTTTGGGGAGAGCCGTGCATATGCGGAGTACATTGCTGCGCCCGCGCCGGAACTCGCACTCAAGCCGGCTCACATCGACCACGTGCACGCAGCAGGGGCACCTATGTCTGGACTTACCGCGTGGCAATTCTTGATCGATGTGGGACACAATCATCCGAATCCACTTCAAGCGAAACGGCACCGGCCGGTGCCGCTCGGGGGCAAGACGGTACTCATCAATGGTGCTGCGGGCGGCGTGGGTCACTTGGCGGTGCAATTGGCGAAGTGGAAGGGTGCGCACGTCATTGCCGTGGCATCGTCCACACAGGAGTCCTTCCTGCGCGAGCTCGGGGCCGACGAATTTATCGACTACACAAAGAGAGCCGCCGAAGACGCCGCACATGACGTTGATCTAGTCGTCGATACTCTCGGTGGTCCTACTACGGGGCGTTTCCTGCGCACGCTCAAGCGCGGGGGCGCATTATTCCCTGTTTTCCTGGGCTTCTCCGATCGCGAAGAGGCGGAAAGGCTAGGCGTCACCGTCTCGAGTACCCAGGTGCGCTCGAACGGCCCGCAACTCGCAGAGTTCGGGCACTTGCTCGATGCAGGCAGGGTTCGAGTAGCCATAGACAGCACGTTCCCGCTCGCGGACGCTCAAAAGGCGCACAAGCGAGCCGCTCAAGGGCACATTCAAGGCAAGATCGTGCTCACGGCTTAGTGAGGACGGAACTGATTCCATGCTCAAGGACTACGCTGCGGAAAAGGGACCGGCAATGCTCCCCATTCCGCTGACGGAACTAGGAGGATTGATGATTACAGTGATGGGTTACATTCACGTAGATCCGGCTGTTGCGGATGAGTTTCTGGCCGATGTTAAGGCACTCACCCCTAGCTCGACCAACGAGAACGGCTGTCTTTTCTACGCCATCGCTTTAGATTGCGCGCTCACCGGACGCATGCTAATCGCCGAGCGCTGGCGCGACCAGAAATCCTTGACGAAACACCTTGAGACAAAACAGACGTTATCGTTTCTGGAAAAATGGGAGAACAGGTTAAAGAGCAACGTCCACAAATATGACAGCTCAAATGAACGGTCGCTCGCGGATTAGGCACCAATCAGCGGACGACGGAGCTAAGAACCAACTTCCTTGAGGCTGACCATGTCTCGCCGAGGGGGCATTCCGAACATACGTCCATACTCGCGGATGAATTGAGTCGGGCTCTCATAACCGACCTGAGCGGCTGTGGTTCCCACATTCAACTCATCCGCAATCATTACTCTTCGTGCCTCAAGCAAACGGAGCTGTTTCTGATACTGTAGCGGCGTCATGGACGTGATGGCTTTGAACTGACGATGGAAAGCAGACGGACTCATCTGCGCGAGGGAGGCGAGGTCCTCGATGCGGGCCGGCTCCGCAAAGTGATCGCGCAGGAAATGGATCGCATGAAGCACGCTCTTAGTGTGCGTCTTCCCGATCGTCATGCTGATCACCTCTGCTCCATGAGGGCCGGTCAAAAGCCAATAGCAGATTTCACGCATGATGGCGGGGTACAACATGGGGATTGCTCTTGGCGTCTCCAGTAAGCGCACCAGCCGTAGAGCACAGTCGAGTAGTGGGCCCTCGAAGTCTGCCACGAAGACGCTCCTAGCAACGGCGTCGCTTACTTCTGGCAACGAGTCCAAGCTCTTCATCACTTCGCGCATGATGGCAAGATCGAATTCGATGATGACACCAAGGTAAGGTTTACTCGGACTTGCCTCGACGATTGTGCTGAACGCCGGCAACTCGACGCTAACCACCAGGGCTTGGCCCGCATGGTAGTCAAAGCGTGTCTCTCCAAACATGGTCCACTTGGCGCCCTGAACGACAACGCATAGGGCCGGCTTGCAGATGTGAAAGTTTGTTCGCTTTTCGTGGTTTGAACGAAGAAGCGTCAACCCGGGGACGGCTGTCACATAGGGGCTTGGTCCAGCCTGTGATCCTGTGTATCGTGCCGCTGCTTCCCGTAGCGAACTCAGCATTTTCCTTACCTTACCCGCTTCTATACCGCTTAGCTAATTGTATCAGGAAAAAGCAGGATTGGGCAGGAAGTAGGAGAGTTTGGGCAGGTGCGTTGCCATGGTGAGGAGTATCTAACCATCAGTACGCACACAGGAGGGAAGCAGTGCCCATAGAACAAAGCTCGTCTATAGCAGGAAAAATAGCAATCGTCACCGGAGGCAGCCGTGGGTTGGGCCGGAACACCGTGCTCCACCTTGCCACGCGCGGCGTTCACTCAATCTTTACTTACAACTCCAATCAGGCAGAAGCCGACAAGGCTGTGGCCGAGGTGAAAAAGGCGGGAGCCAAGGCCATCGCAGTGAAGCTGAACGTCGGCGACGTAAGTTCTTTCGAACCCTTTGCACAACAAGTAAGAAAGGCGCTCGCTGAGTTCGGCGCGGAACGCTTCGATTTTCTCATCAATAACGCGGGCGTCTCTCATCATGCATTGTTCGAGAAGACAACCGAGGCGGAATTGGATCAGATCTACAACGTTAACTTCAAGGGCGTCTTCTTTCTAACCCAAAAGCTGCTCCCGCTCATTAACGATGGCGGCCGAATCGTAATGATTTCGACCGGGCTTACGCGGATCATCATCCCGGAGAGCGCTCCGTATGGCTCGCTCAAGGGAGCCCTCGAGGTGCTTACCAAGTACCTGGCGAAGGAACTTGGTAAGCGCCGGATTACCGTCAACGCGGTGGCTCCAGGAGCCATCCAGACGGACTTCAGTGGCGGCGTGGTTCGTGACAACCCCGCAGTCAACAAGATGGTCTCGGATGCCACTGCACTCGGTCGCCCGGGTCTTCCGGACGACATCGGTCCGATGATCGCGTCGCTGCTGACAGAGGACAACCGCTGGGTCAACGCTCAGCGTATCGAAGTCTCCGGTGGTCAATCGATCTAGCCAGAGAGGAGGGGTGCCGCAAGGCGCGCCCTCCTCTGGACCTCTCATTTCCAAACATCAGATCCATGAGGAGTTAGCATGACCGATCTCACAAGTAAGGTTGCACTGAGCACTAGTCTTCTCGACCAGTGGTCGGGTTGATAGTCCCAGGGCGTGCCGTGGCCGGCTGTATAGCATGCAGGTTTTGGCGCAGCAAGATTGATTCACTTCAGTGCTTTGCGGACGAACCGTGGGGCGCCTTACTGGCCGACCGGAGTGACCGTTCTCCCCGCCGACGAGCTTGAGAAACGACGCCCACTTGTAAGTTGGTTAGCCTCCCCTCCACTCGCACGGAGTTGTGGCAAGAAGACCTTAATCTCGGATGTTAGGTGCCATCGACTGGCAACGAGGCTAGTGCGCGTTATTTCCGCCAAACATCGTATTCCCGTTTGCGGATTGTTCGGGGATCGGCTGAATGACATCCCAATGCTCCACGATTCTCCCGCCTGCTATTCGAAAGATATCAATGATCGCTTGTCCTCTATCTTGTGGACCCGTCGTGAACTTTGAATGCACGACGACCAGATCTCCCTCAGAGATCACCCTGACCATCTCCAAAGCCGCATTTGGATGGGTCTGAAAGAACGCTGCGAAATGATTGACGAAGGGTGCGGCTCCGTTAGGCAGGAGCGGGTTGTGCTGGATATACGTGGTGCCGATGTAGCGCTGCGCAGCCTCCGCAGGTTTGTGTGCATTGAAGGCTAGATTGTAGAAGTTAAGAACAAGGCGCTCGTTTGCGTTCTTCGGAACGGCTTGTGCTTGCATCTCAAAGCAAAAAGCAGCAACACCGCCGAACAACAGCAACAAGGATAGGTACTTTTTCATAATGGCTCCTCTTTGGTGCGGCTAGCCGGGACAGACTTCTTTTCCCAATGATCATTAGCATGTGAGCAGGACAGCTCGCCTATCGAGACCCTTCAGCTGGGTGCCAGCTTGAGCTGTTCCTAAAAGGCCAAGCGACCCAGGCAACCTTGCCTAGATCGCGCAACCGTTCGGTCCGCAGCCGGCTTCGCGCTGCGACGGGGCGGGCGGATTGAATTTCATGGTCTTCAGGGCACTCTGCCAGGCTTCCGGTCTGCCCAGGAAGGGGGTGTGATCAAGCCGTTCCAAGTGGCCGTCGCGCTCGATGACGAAGGTGGGGTACCCCTTGCCGCCCACCGCGCTCAAGAGCCCGCGGCTTTCCGCAAAGTGGGCGTGCACCGCTTCTCCACGGAAGCTTTGCAGGGCCTGTGAGAAGAGACCCTTATCCAATACGAGCTCACCTGCAAGATCTCTCAGGACAGCGTCATCGGCAATCCGCCGTCCTTCGACGTAATGCGCTTCATACAGGCGAGCAAGCATACTCAGACCAGCTCCCTCGACCCGCTCCGCCGCCAGAACAGCTGCGGTGGGCGGCTCTGAGTCGAGCCACGCAGCATGATCTGTAAGCAGGCCGTCGAGATACGCCTGGCCGAACTGTTGACCCGTCACTTGGGTGATCTGACGATCATGGGGAGCGACGTACTCCCGCCATGCCGGCGTGATCTGCTGCCGGCGAGCTCCGGTCATCATGCCACCGCCATGAAGCTCAATCGAGGCGACCTCCTGCGCGGCTTTGACCAACGGTGCGACGGCGTAGCACCATCCGCACAGAGGATCGTAGATGTAGTGCAAGCGTGTTGCTATCATGATTTACTCCATGTCCAGGCGGTTCCGTTTACGAAGAAAGTTACCGCGAGAGAGCTGCGGCAATAGATTCTTGCAGGGGTGTCGTTGCGCGGCCGATCAACCTGCTGAGGTCATGCGAACTGGTATAGAGCTCTCCGCGGCTTGCGCCTGCGTCCGCATCCGCAATGGCGTTGGCCATTCCTTCAGGAAGGCCGAAGGCAGCGAGAGCCTTGGCATACTCCGCCTGCGGCAGATCCTTGTACATCACAGGCTTGTTTGTTTGCCGCGCCGCTTCAGCGGCAAACTCGGTGAGCGTATAAGGTTCGTCGCCGCCTAGTTCGTAAACCTGGTTTTGGTGGCCATCGCCCGTCAGCACAGCGACTGCGCCGGCGGCGTAGTCCGTACGGGTTGCCGTGGCGAAGCGGCCATCCTTTGCCGCACCTAACACGGCGCCATGTTCGACCGCAGCCGTCAGGGAGCCCGTGTGATTCTCCGTGTACCAGCCATTCCGAAGGAAGGTAAAGGGCACACCTGAGGCGCGGATGTAGGCCTCCGTCAGTTGATGTTCCTTGGCTAAGAGGAGATGCGACCTATCAGCATTGAGGATGCTGGTGTAGGCAAGCAGTTTTACGCCAGCTGCCCGCGCCGCGTCGGTGACTGCCTGGTGCTGCGGCACACGATGGCCGACCTCGCTCGAAGAGACGAGCAGCACCTTCTCCACACCATTGAAGGCTGCGGCGAGACTCTCCGGCTGGGAGTAGTCTGCCTGCCGCACCCGCACGCCCTTTTCCGAAAAAGCCTGCGCCTTTTGCGGATCACGCACAACGGCGACGATCTGTCCTGCTGGTACCTTCTCCAACAATTGTTCGACGATAAGTCTTCCGAGTTGTCCCGTTGCTCCTGTCACTGCGATCATGTTCGCACTCCTTGGCTGAGATATGTCCCAACAAATAGAAGCATAAAGCACGGGCTTACGAAATGTAAGTACGTACACTCGTGTAAGCTACTATCATGTTCAAGAAGTCTAGTCCCGCTCGCGGTCCGAAGCGGCAGCAAACTGGCAACCTATGTGCAGCCGATTGTCCATCACGCATCGTCCTCGATCACATCTCGACCCGGTGGAGCTCTTTGATTCTGGTCATGCTGCTGGAGCGGACTCATCGTTTTAGCGAACTGACACGCCGTATCGGAGGGGTAAGCGAGCGCATGCTCGCCCACTCGCTTCAGGCGCTTGAGTCCGACGGCTTCGTCCTGCGTGTGGTCTACCCCACCAAGCCGCCCAGAGTCGAGTACAGCCTCACATCGCTTGGTCGTGAGCTTGCGACCCATGTGCAGACGCTCACGCGATGGGTGGAGAACAACGTTTCGCGAGTGCTCGAGTATCGCCAGGCGACATCCCGGTAGGGAACATTCAGGTGCCTCAAAGCTAAGCGATTGAATTGTGCTCTGGTGTTGCTCGCGTGCGCATCCTTATTGGCCCTTTTAGGACGCACTCTCCCCACTGCAACCGCGGGCATAAGTAACTTGCGAGGCCGCAAGTGATCCATCATTCCTGCTGCATGCCCTAGCAGGGAATCAAGTGTTACATCCCGCGTTAGCGGGAACCATCTGGCAACGGGCAGGGGTCGCCTCCAGCCCGGCTTCTCCAGGGAGACTGCGTTCTTGTTTCATGGGCAAGGGATCACCTGGCGGAGATCATGGTAGCTCGCGAGCACTTCAATGAGAGTGGACTCGCTGATAAGAAGATTGGTACCGGCAGATTCGCGGCGCCCACTATCCCGGTCCAGCAAACCCTTGAAGATGGTCTCTCTACTGCGGATACGAAGGTGATGTACTCAACGAGCAATCCCGGTCTCTTGCAAAACGGATTTGCGAACATGCAAAGCGCCGGGACTATTGCGCCACTTGCCACATCGCATCTCAGCCTCCAGCGCAGGAAGACTACCGAACGAGCCGAGTAGCGCCATGCCTTCTGCGTGCACGTGCTCGCAGTTATCCAATTTCAGTGCGAATGAAAGCTGCTACGACCTTTCATCATGATCTCGTTGGCTGCCGCAGGAGGCTCCATGACAACGGTGTACATCACGTATCCGGCTACGACATCAACCCGGTTCGAACGTGACTACTACAGCAAAGAGCACCTTCCCCTCGTAAAACGGCACTGGGAAAAGTACGGCCTGAGGGATCTGGAAGTACTGTATCCAGAGGACGACGACTCGACCGTTCTTGCCGTCTGCATCTGCACCTTCACAGACGATGCGGCAGTGTCAGCCTCCTTTGCCTCGCCGGAGGCAGCCAAAGTAATGGCAGACATCAGGAACTTTACTGATACCACTCCCTTGCAGAGTCGAGCCGTGCCTCTGTCCTAGCTCAGCCGAATCTGTGAAGCAGGTGGGTCGGTTTAATGCCTTGAAGAAAACAGCAAGCGTGGAGCAGAGGAATGAACACCACCCTACCTTTCTGGAAAAGAGATCCGATAAGAGTGTTGCGTAAAGGCGAGTTCTGGGTCCCTGGTGAGCGCGTCGAGCGAGATGATCACTCCTATCAGCGCGGGCCCATGTTCGTTGCCTGGGAGGCCCCGGAACAAGTGACGCAACCATACCCCATCGTGCTGGTCCAAGGGGGCGCTTTGCAGGGAACGGAATGGATGAACACTCCCGACGGACGGCCGGGTTGGGCACAGCGACTGGTGGAATCGGGATACGCAGTATTCGTCGTTGATCGGCCAGGCCATGGCAGGTCGCCCTATAACCCCGACGTGCTCGGTCCCATGACACCGCAATTCGCATACGAAGAAGGTGAGATGGTCTTCTTCCCAGAGAAGAGCCAAGCGAAGCACACGCAGTGGCCGTTCGATCCGCATGACGAAGCTGCACTCGACGAATTCATCGCTCCGTTCGGACCTCTGCCTGCCGACATAGCGGGTTGGCAGGCGTTGGATGCTGATCGAATTGCACGCCTCTTGAACCGCATCGGGCCTTCGGTGATCATGACGCATTCGGCGTCCGGCTCTGACGGTTGGCTCGTAGCAGATCTGCGCCCAGATCTGGTCCGGGCGATTGTGACCATCGAGCCAATGGGACCGCCGTTTGCGGACACCCCCAACATCGGCGCTTTGTATTGGGGACTGACAGCCGCACCGATCACCTATGATCCGCCACGTGCGACTGCGGAAGAAGTACGCGCAGCCGACCTGTTTCGCTGCGTATTCCAGCATTGAGGGGTATGGCGGTTCTTGTGGTTAGCGGCGAGGTGTCGCCGCAGGCAGGGTATGCGCCCGAGATGCGAGACTTTCTTCTACGCGCGGGCGCAAAGGCAGACCTGCTCCATCTACCGGATCATGGCATCTGTGGCAATGGACATGGACTCATTTACGAGAAGAACTCCGATGAGGCGCTGAAGCCGGTTCTCCAATGGCTCCACGAGCATGTGAACGCACGGGCTGGCGAGGAGGAGGTCCCCGCATGAGATTAGAACCGGTTCCTCCATCCCAACTAAGCCCCCTGCAACGCGCGTTGTATGACGAGATTCAGGACCTCACCAATGGGGATTGATCGCGGTTTCACCATGGCTCGAGAAGATGGCGCGATGTTGGGTCCCTACAACCCAATGCTGCACTTCCCGCAGTTTGGAAGAGCTGTCTGGGGGGTCAATGCGGCTCTTACAGAAAACACAACCCTGCCGAAGCCGATCCATGAGCTAGTCATCCTTGTGACAGGCGCGCGCTTAAGTGCACGCTATGAACTTTACGCACACGAGTCACCGCGGCAAGGGCTGGACTCAGCCAAGCCAAGATCGCAGCTTTGGCCTCTGGGGCGCGTCCGGGTGACCTCACACAAGAGGAGGGTGTTGCCTTCGACATAGCAACTGCACTCACCAGAGGCGCGCAGCTTCCTGAATCTACCTACCGAGCCGCGATCGAAACTTTTGGCGAAGCAGAGACTGGGGAACTTATTTTTCTTATTGGCTTTTATTGTTTGATTTCAGTTCTGCTGAACGGCTTCGATGTTTCCGTGCCGGGACGCGACAGTGACGCGACTTAGGGTTGCGATGGAGAAACTGAATGTCTGATCTATATCTCAACCGGCGTGACGTGCTAGCAGGCCTGCTAACAGTTGGAGGTTCGGTCGTGTTGAAGCAGTCGCGACGATCTTCGACTGACGGGAACTAAGAAGGGTTGCGGTCTAGGCCACTGTGGTGCATGCACACTGCTGATCGATGGAAGGCGTGTGACCTCCTGCCTTACGCTCGCAGTGATGCAACAAGGCAAAGAAATTACCACCATCGAAGGCCTGGCCAAAGGTGACGATCTTCATCCTGTGCAGGCAGCTTTCATCGAGCACGACGGGTTTCAGTGCGGGTACTGTACTCCCGGCCAGATCATGAGCGCAATTGCCTGCATCGACGAAGATCACGCCGGCTCGGATGCCGAGATACGGGAGTGGATGAGCGGGAATATCTGCCGTTGCGGTGCATATACCAACATCGTCGCTGCAGTTCGCTCTGTCGCTGCAAGGAGCCTCTGAGCATGGTTCCTTTTAGCTATGTCCGGGCGGACACCCGAGCGATGGCAGTCCATACTCAGGGCCGGCATCGGTCGGACGAATCGGATGAACCCGGCGTGGACTACTTCGCCGGCGGAACCGACATGATGCAGCTCATGAAGGAGCGCGTTCGCAATCCTGGCCAGATCGTCGACCTTAATGGCCTGTCAGGAATGAGCGACATCGTTGCGGTACCGAATGGTGTCCGTCTCGGAGCGCTCGTGCGCATGAGCGACGCGGCTCGGCATCCGGTCATTGTCAAACGGTATCCTGTCATCGCAGAAGCTCTCCTCGCCAGCGCCTCACCGCAGGTGCGCAACCTCGCCACGCTAGGTGGCAACCTTCTTCAGCGAACGCGATGCGGTTATTTTCGCGATGTGGTCGCTCCATGCAACAAGCGTCGACCGGGTACCGGCTGCCCGGCGCTCGATGGGCAAAACCGTTTACATGCCATCCTTGGCGGAAGCCAGCACTGCATTGCAACGTATGCAAGCGATTTTGCGAACGCACTGCTCGTGCTCGACGCGACTCTGCACGTTGCGGGAAAGGACGGGGAGCGGCAAATTGCCTTGGCCGATCTCCATCGACTACCTGGAGCTACACCCCACATCGAAACACAACTCGATCCTGGCGATCTGATCGTAGCCATGGAGATTCCAGCCAGCGAGGCCTCGCTTCACTCACACTACCTCAAGGTACGGGATAGGGCCTCCTTTGAATGGGCTATCGCTTCGGTTGCCGTCGCACTTGATCTGGATTCTTCGCGAAACGTCAATAACGTTCGGCTTGCGGTGGGTGGCGTCGCCACCAAACCATGGCAATTGCTAAAGGTTGAAAGCTTTCTACGCGGGAGACCCTTCGACCAGGAGTTATGTCGGCATGCGGGGCTACTTGCTTCAGAGGGAGCCATATCGCACGGGCAAAACAGCTATAAGATCAAGCTCCTTCAGCGGACCGTAACGCGTGGCCTCGAAGAGACGGGAGGTTTGCCATGAACGCTGCCATAGGCTCCCCGGTAAGCCGCGTGGATGGCCGTGCCAAGGTGAAGGGCGAGGCAGCCTATGCGGCCGAGTTCCATCCTCCTGGACTCGCTTATGCAGCCGTGGTCGAGAGCACCGTTACGTCCGGACAAATAGTGGAGATGGACATCACCGACGCCGAACGAGCCAACGGAGTCTTGCTCGTGATGACTCATCGGAATGCACCGCGGCTCGCCTACGCGCCCTTCAAAGAGAGACCCGCAGTCGAGCCTGTCTCCGGCGATCCGCTTAGGGTGCTACAAGATTCCGAGATCAAGTTTTCCGGTCAGCCCATCGGAGTTGTCGTGGCACGCACGCAGGCGCAAGCTGAGTACGCCGCGTCGCTCGTTCGCGTCAGTTATGCGGCCGACGCTGGTCCCCTCACTCGCTTTGATCTAACGCGCAGCGTTCCCACCTCAGCCGCGGCGGAAAAGCGCGGCCGTGGTCCGGAGACCAGACAAGGCGAACCGGACCAAGCCTTCTCCGTTGCGCCAGTGAAGATCGACAATTCCTACACGCTGCCTCGTGAACACCACAATGCCATGGAACCTCACGCGACGGTAGCACAATGGGAAGACGGACGGCTTACACTTTGGGACAAGACGCAATGGGTCGATAACGTGCGCGAGGAGATGGCGCGCGTCTTCAGTATTCCTGCGGAGTCGGTCCGCGTCATCAATCCGTTCCTGGGCGGCGCGTTTGGCTCAGCATTGCGTGCATGGCCACATGTCACGCTCGCCGCACTGGCGGCAAAGCAGGCCGGCTGCCCGGTGCGGTTGGAACTCACGCGCCGGCAGCTTTACTATTCCGTCGGTTTCCGCCCGCACACACAACAGCGTGCCGCTCTCGGCGCGGATCACGATGGGCGCCTTACCGCAATCATCCACGAGGCCGTTGGACAGACGTCTACCTACGAAGAATTTCCGGAAGCCACGCTTGATCCCGCATCTGTCACCTACGCTTGTGCCAACCGGCGCACGAGCTATCAACTCATCAGAATGCATACCAACACTCCCTGTCCCATGCGTGGACCCGGCCATGCCACGGGCTTACTTGCGCAGGAATTGCAATGGATGAGCTCGCAGCCGAGTTGCGAATCGACCCCATCGAACTCCGTCTGCGCAACTTTGCCGAGCGCTCACCAAAGAAGGATCTGCCTTGGTCAAGCAACGCGCTGCGCGAGTGCTACCGTGCAGGCGCAGAGCGCTTCGGATGGAGTGAAAGAACAACGCAGCCGCGCTCAATGCTTAAAGGACGCGATCTCGTAGGATACGGGATGGCGACAGCCATCAACACAGCGCCGCGGTATCCGGCACAGGCTCTTGCCACTCTCTTCCCTAATGGTACTGTCGTCGTCCGCAGCGCAACCAGTGACATGGGGCCTGGCACCTACACCGCCATGACGCAGATTGCGGCCGATACCCTGGCGCTTCCGATGCACCGCGTGCGATTCGAGCTAGGCGACACCTCGATGCCCAAGGCGCAGGAGCATGGCGGTTCGACCACGACGGTCAGCATAGGCCCCGCGGTGATCCAGGCCTGCGAAGCGCTAAAACAAAAACTCAACGCTCTGGCAGGGAAGCGAGCCCCGGACAGATCAGATATCTACAACATCCTGCAAGCCGCCGGCCTCTCTGAACTAAGTGCCCATGCAGACAGCAAACCAGGCGATGAGAAAGAACATTTCGCCTCATATTCGTTCGGTGCTGTCTTTGCCGAAGTGCGCGTCGATCTTCACCTTGCAACAATTCGAGTGCCACGCATCATTGGCGCTTACGACGCTGGACGCATCGTCAATCCGGCGCTCGCGCGGAGCCAGTGTGTCGGAGGAATGGTAGGTGGATTGGGCATGGCATTACTGGAATACACCGAGTGGGATCCTCATCTGGGCCGCGTCGCGAACGCAAACCTGGCGGAATACCTTGTACCGGTGTGCGCCGACATCATCGATTTGGAAGTAATCTTCATTCCCGGCGAGGATACGATTCTTAGTCCACTTGGCGCTAAAGGTCTCGCAGAGCTTGGGCTCTGTGGAGTCGCGCCAGCCATCGCCAATGCGGTGTGGCACGCAACCGGAATACGCGTCCGAGACATGCCGATTACCCCGGACAAGTTACTCACGAATACTGCCTGCTTGCCAGCGTTGATTTCTGAGGAGTGCTGAGGATGGTGGGGTTGTCGTTCGTGATGTCGGCCTCGGCATCCGGCAAGTCTTTCCAGAACGGCACTGTAAAGGACGTGCTGCCAGCCGCTAACTGTTCGGCAATGAGGCCGTTCTTAGCGTCTACGCCGGACTGAAAGAACTTGGTTGTAACGATAGATTTTTCGACCTGATAGGCCGTGAACTGCGCGGGAACGACGATGTCTGCGATTTTAGTCTGCATGGTAGGAGTCCTCGATTGGAATCGTTGTTCTCATCCAGGACTTGCCTACCGGCCAGACCCGCTCTACCGACCGGCAGAGGGTATTACATGGGAAGCGCTCTGGCGACTGGCGTTACGCTTTTAAGACCCTATCGCGGCTTTGCGTGAGGGTGCAAGAGAAAACGACCGGCGAATGTGGGCGAATCATTAGGACAACTTAGTGCCTAGCTTCACTTCCAGCCAACTTACGAGCGCGTGAGCGCCAGCACTTGTCAAAATCGGCACTGCTGTCTTTCCAATCAGACTTACCGTTTCCATCAACTTGCCGCCTTCGTGCTTTTGAGCCTGCTCTTTAGCTTGTGCCATCAACTGTAGCTCTGCAAAATCCGAACTCGACGGCGACAAAGCCATTCGTTGCTTTATTGCTTCCTCAAACCGGTCGGCGATAGCGCTTAGGTTTACATCGTTTTCGACCTGAGAATACTGTTGCTGATAGTTTATGGTGCCGCTGGAGTTTGGTCCCATAGCTCCTGCTTGGCCGTGATTGATGTAGTAGTTTGCTATTGGAGAAGAAGGGCTTTGTCCTTCCAGGTAATTCTGCCCAGCGGGAGTAATCCCGATTGACCTTAGCGCAACTAACCTGTGGGCTCCGGTTGTATTCTCCCTCTTTTCGTGGCCTTCGATGAAACCCTGCTTCCTAAGCGCTTCTAAAGCAGCAAGCAGAATCGCATCGCTTGGTTCGACGGATAGCTGATGCTTCAACTGCATGTTGCTCAAGGTATCAGGGAAAATCTTGTCTAGGTGCAGCAGCACTTCGCGCGCCAGTTCTTTGTCATACCCAGCCATTTGTGTCTGCTCCCCATGCGTTTGAATCGAGTTTGATACCTGCTCTAGCGCTCTCATGATGACGTCATCCTTCCATGTGCCTGCTGCGCTCCGAGGCTTCCATTGCCAGTCTGAGTCAAGTTCCACAACAGTAAAGCCCCAGCGTTCTAGCTGCTTGAATTTGTCTAGCAATGGTGGGGCAAGCGGATTTGTCTCTAGCGTGAACGATGCTTCTCTTGCTGTCGATTGGCAGGTTATTTTGACTGGTTTCCAAAAACCAATCATCTGCCCTAGGTCGTCAGTCGGAATGATCTTGCAAGAGAGCGCTGCTAGTATCCTGTCGTTTGGCATCACGCCTCAATGTTAGGCGAACATCTAGCGTACGTCACTAGCGTGGATATCAGAACGCACAAGACTGACCGCGCACTGGGGAGGGCAGTATCCAACCCGCTGCGGGGACTCACGGGGGTGTACCCGGTAGGCACCTAATGGCGAAGTCTTAGCGGTCGCGGCAAGCGGCTAGTTCATGTTGCAACACTCAAACGCATGGAGATCACAACGCATGATCTTCCATAACGGTGATCATGGTGGGCACTATCAGACGTGGAGACGATCCGACATCAGCGCTGCGGAGTGCCTAGCGAGGGGATATTCGACATCTATCTCGACATAAGCAGCGTCCACCCAACAGCCTGCTTGCGAGTAGTTCATTCTGAATGATTTATGGTGGGCACAGCAGGATTCGAACCTACGACTTCCACCGTGTGAAGGTGGCACTCTACCGCTGAGTTATGCGCCCCGCCTTGCCTGCCGGAGAAACGTCGAAACCCCCAGGCCCCGCGGCAAACACAACCGGGCAGAAGGTGACTTCAAAAGCTTACCATGAGATGAGTCGCTCGGCATCGAAGGTTTCGAATCCGTCAGGCTTCAGCCGTGCACGAGAGCTTAGCCGAAACGTACAATCAACGAGATACCATGGCGCTCCCGGCTACACCACTTCGAGGTTCCGTAACACCCCGCGGCCGCGGCGAAGAAGGACGGCGCAGAACGTCTCTTACCGATCCCTTCCAGGAACCCATCAATCGCGGGCCGGACACCTCCGCGCTGCCGGACGAACAGGTGCCGGATGGCACGCCTCTGCTTGAGGACTGGGAAGAACCGCAAAGCGTTGAATCTGCGCAACCCTCAGGCAGATTTGGTGTTACAGAGGATATGTCGACGCTGGCACTCAACCCGGCTCCGCTGCATTCCACCGAAATGGAGCGTTCTCCAGCCCCCCAGGGCGGTCATCGAGAGCTGCACAGGAATGGCGACTTCACCAACCTGGACGACGCCGAGATCATGCTGGAGTTGAAGGCCGGAAACATGGCGGCTTTCGATTTCCTGCTGCAGAAGTACCGCAAACCGATCATCAATTTCATGTACCGGATGACGCGAAACCAGGCGATTGCGGAGGAACTCGCCCAGGAGGTCTTCCTACGGGTCTATCGCTCGCGTGAGACGTATCGCGCGGAGGCCCGATTTAGCACCTGGCTCTATCGCATCGCCACAAACCTGGGGGTCAACCAGGCGCGTGACACCCGCCATGAACGGGCCGCATCTACCGTCTATCTGGACGAGGCGGATTCGGAGACCGGCTCGACTCCCGACGTGGCGGATGCAACGCCGGATGCCGAGTCCAGGCTGCTCCGCGACGAGCGGATGGCTGCCATCCGCGAGCATGTGATGGCGCTGCCCGAGCGGCAGAGGATGGCGGTCTTGATGCACAAGTATGAGGGCATGGATTACGGCCAGATTGGCGAGGTCTTGAAGCTCAGCGATTCGGCCACGAAGTCACTCCTCTTCCGCGCCTACCAGACGCTCCGGGAGAAGCTGAAGGGTTTTGTATAACGAGTTTGCGAAGGAGAAGCAATGAACATCAAGGACGATTGCAAGAATTTCCAGAATGAGCTGCCCGACCTGGTTCTGACTCCGGGTGCCAGGCCCAGCCTGGCGGCCGTGGCGCACATGAAGGTGTGCCCGCCCTGCGCGGAGGAGTACCTGTCGTTTCAGAGCGCGTTCCAGGTGCTCGACACCTGGAAGGTGCCGGAGCCTACGTCGTACTTTGATCAAAAGCTTGCGGTGCGCCTGCGGGAGGAGCAGGCGGCGCCGCCGATGAGCTGGTTTGAGCGCCTGAGGACGCGAATGCTGTTGAATACCGGCCGCAACTTCCGTCCTGCCTTGGCTGGCGCGCTGGCGCTCGCACTGGTGGCCGGCGGCGGCAGCTTTATCGGGCTCAGCCCACACTCGGCGCAGTCGGCTCAGGCTTCGGCGACCGTGACTGACCTGCAGATTCTGGATCGCAACGAGCAGGCCTTCCAGCAGATGGACGCACTGCAGCAGGATGACGACAGCGGGTCGGGCAATGATGGATCGGATCAGGTGGTCTCGCCCTCAAGCTGATAGCTGCTTTGTCCGCAAACGCGGACCAGTTACACTAACTTGCCGTCGGACGTCGCGAAGGCTGATGAATTGAACACATCATGATCTGCACTGCGCTAATCCGGCGATGCCGCTCGAGGACCTCCGGCCAGGTTCTGGGCGGCGTGCTGCTTGCCGCGAGCGCTGGCGTCTTCAATCTCGCGCCCTGCGTGCTTACACAGGCTGCAGCCGCGCAGGCCAAGAAAGCCGTGCCGCGGGCCGCTGGCCGGGCGATGAACAGTCGTCCCGCGCAGGGTGGTCAGCAGCGGCCCGAGCAGCAGCAGCGGCCCGAACAGCAACAGCGGCCCGAGCAGCAGCAGCGGCCCGAACAGCAACAGCGGCCCGAACAGCAACAGCAGCGGCCCGAACAGCAACACCTGGCGCCGCCACCCGGAACCCCGGCCGCGGGAGCCCCAACCGGCATGTACCAGAGCAGTCAGAACGGCCAGTTGGTCAACCCCAACCATCCCGCACAGTCGCAGCAGCATCTGGCGCAGTGGCTGGAGTCGCACCGCAATCTACCCCTCGCGCAGCAGCAGTCCGCGCTTGAGGCCGAGCCCGGCTTCCATAGCCTGAATCCTCAGGAGCAGGAGCGGATGCGCAATCAGCTGACCCGGCTCAACACCATGCCGCCCGAGCAGCGGCAGTTGACGATTGCCCGAACCGAGTGGATGGCGCGCCTCGCGCCGCAGCAGCGGCAGCAGGTTCGCAACGCCATGGCGCAGCTTGGCAGCCTGCCGCCAGACCGCGCGAGAGTCGTCGGCCGCGCCTTCCGTTCGATTCAGAACATGCCTGAACCGCAGCGTCAGGCCTACCTCAACTCGCCCCAGGTTCACTCGCAGTTCAACGATCAGGAACTTGGCACGCTGCACAATCTGCTCAGCGTGGCTCCGCTGATCCCGCCCGCACCCTCCCAGGCGCCACGCTAATCTCTCGCGTCCCGCAGGTGTTCAGGGTGGCTTTCTCTCAGGCGGCTTGGCTGACTTCGAAACGCAGGTGCGCCTCGGTGGCATTCTCGACGTCCCGTTGCGTCAGGCCGGGTGCGATCTCCACCACCGTAAGTCCCGACTCGCTCGCGTCCATCACGCAGTGATCGCTGATGATGCGGTGCACGACCCTGGTCCCCGTAAGCGGCAGGCTGCACTGGCGCAGCACCTTCGGGCTTCCGTCTCTCGCCACGTGCTCCATCATCACCACCACCCGCCTGACCCCCGACACCAGGTCCATGGCGCCGCCCATGCCCTTCACCAATTTGCCCGGAATCAGCCAGTTGGCAAGATCCCCGTTTTCAGAGACCTGCATCGCGCCCAGAATCGCCAGGTCGACATGCCCGCCGCGGATCATCGCGAACGAGTCGAAGCTTGAAAACAACGATCCCCCCGGCAGGATCGTCACCGTCTCCTTGCCCGCATTGATCAACTCCGGGTCAAGCTCCTCCTTGAGCGGATAAGGTCCGAGCCCCAGCATCCCGTTCTCTGACTGTAGCGTGACCTTAATCCCCTTCGGGATGTAGTTGGCCACCAGCGTCGGCATTCCGATCCCCAGGTTGACGTAGAAGCCGTCGCGCAACTCCTGCGCGGCGCGCTGCGCCATCTGTTCGCGTGTCCACGGCATATTAGATCTCCCTGTCCTTACGATCCTGTCTTCACGATCCTGTCTTCACGATCTAGTCTTCACGATGTCCAGCCGATGCACAGCATTCGGGTTATGCACCAGCCGCTGCACGAAGATGCCCGGTGTATGGATCTCGTTCGGATCCAGTTCACCTGCTTCCACCAGGATCTCCACCTCAGCCACCGTAATCTTGCCGCTCATCGCCGCGCCCGGGTTGAAGTTGCGCGCCGTCTGCCGATAGATGAGGTTGCCGTGCGTATCGGCCTTCCAGGCCTTCACCAGCGCCACGTCGGCCCGGATCCCGCGCTCCAGCAGGTAGGTCACGCCATCGAAGTCCTTAGTCTCTTTGCCCTCCGCCACAAGCGTGCCGACGCCTGTGCGCGTGTAGAAGCCCGGGATGCCGGCCCCGCCCGCGCGCATGCGTTCAGCCAGCGTTCCCTGCGGGCTGAACTCGATCTCCACCTGTCCGGCCAGGTAGCGCCGCTCCAGCTCGTCGCATCCCCCCACGTAGCTGCAGATCATCTTGCGGATCTGCCCGTTCTCAAGCAGCGTCGCCAGCCCCACCCCCGTGACCCCGCCGTTGTTGCTCGCAATCACCAGATCGCGTGCGCCATGGTCCTTCACCGCCGCGATCAGCATCTCCGGCACGCCCACCACGCCGAAGCCGCCCACGGCCATCGTGATGCCATTCTTCAACACATCCCCAAGCGCCTCGTCCGCGTTAGGCCAAAGCTTGTTCAAGGAAAACCTCCGTACCGGTTCTGCAGCTATCGATGCCAGTACATCGCCCAGATCAGTTCCTGTCCAGCACCTGCTTGGCGATCGTCGCCAGCTGCATGTTCGAGGTTCCTTCGTAGATGCGGCCAATCTTGGCGTCGCGGTACAGCTTCTCGATCGGATAGTCCTTCACAAATCCGTATCCGCCGAACAGCTCCAGCGAGGTGCTCGCAACTCTCTCCGCGACTTGAGATACAAAGTACTTCGCCATCGCGGCTTCCTTCACATAGTCCGCGCCCACACCCCGTCGGCGAGCCGCATCGTAGACCATCAGCCGGCAGGCCTGGATCTCCGTCGCCATCTCGGCCAGCGAGAACTGCACCGCCTGGAACTGCGCCACGGGCTTCCCGAACTGCTTGCGCTCCTGGGTGTACTTCGCCGCATGTTCCCACGCGCCGCTGGCCAGCCCCAGCATCTGCGCCGCGATCCCGATCCGTCCCTCGTTCAGTGTCTCAATCGCGATCTTATAACCCTTGCCGATCTCGCCCAGGATGCTGGTGCGCGGCAGCCGGCAGTCTTCAAAGATCAGCGGACAGGTCGACGAGGCCCGAATGCCGAGCTTGTCTTCCTTCTTGCCGATCGTGAAGCCGGGCGTGTCCCGTTCCACCAGGAAAGCCGTAATTCCCTTGTAACCCAGCGAACTGTCCACGCTCGTAAATACAATGAACAGGCCGGCTTCGGCTGCGCTCGAGATCCACAGCTTGCTTCCATTCAGAACGTAGCTGTCGCCATCCGCCCGCGCGGAGGTCGCCAGTGCAAAGGCGTCCGATCCCGACCCCGGCTCGCTCAGCGCGTAAGAGCAGACCAGGTCCGTCACAGTGCGCGGCAGGTACTTCTGCTTCTGCTCCGCCGTGCCGTAGCGCAGCAGCGCATTTACGGTCAACGTATTCTGCACGTCCACCATCGTGGCCACAGCCGGATCGACCGCCGCGATCTCCTCAATCGCCAGGATGGAGCTGAAGAAGGATGAACCTCCCCCGCCATACTCCTCCGGAACCTCGATGCACATCAGCCCCTGATCGAAGAGCTTTTTCACCAGCGCCGGCGAGATCTTCTGCGCCTCGTCCATCTCGTGCACCAGCGGCGAGATCTCGTTGCGCGCAAAGCGGCGGACAGTATCCCGCAGAAGCTGTTCATCCTCGCTCAGGATGGAAAGCGGGGCGCAGGCAGGTGCTTCGGTCATTTCGGTGGTCGTCAAGGTTCACTCCAGTCTGAAAACTGCGTTCGCGTCAACCCGCTCGTAGTCTGAACGTTCACTCGTAGCTGAACGTCTGAAAACTGTCGAGCATCGACACGCCGTCCGTACGCACCGAGCCCAAAAAGCAGGCTGGCTGCAATGCTTATCACGATAACAAACTTTGCCAGTCCGATTCGGACCTGTGCGGCAATCGGCCAAGCCAACCATGAGAAAATCAAGCTGGCCGTGTCGTTTCTTACGCTTGCCGTCGAGGAGCTTTCCTGTTGCTGCGTTCGTTCTTTATCTCGCTCTCCCGCAACCAGTCCCTGCGCAGCTTCTCTGAGAAGTCTTCCATCGGCCGCAAGATGTCCAGCCGCTTCGTTGCCGGCATGACTGTCGACGACGCCCTCCGGGCCGCGCAGTCCGTCAACCGCGAAGGCATCTCCGTATCCCTCGACTCGCTGGGCGAGAGTGTTCGCGACGCTGCCCAGGCGCAGGCCAGCGCCGCCATTTACCACCAGCTGCTGGACGAGATCGAGGCTCGCCGCCTCGACGCTAATGTCAGCGTCAAGCTCACCCAGGTCGGCATGGATCTCGACCCCGCTCTCGCCCAGCAGATCGTCTGCAGCATGGTTGAGCACGCCGAACGCGCGGACAGCTTCGTCCGCATCGACATGGAAGGCTCCGACTACACCGAAGCCACCATCGCCATGACTGAACGCCTCTACGCCCAGCATCCCGGCCGCGTCGGCACCGTGCTGCAGGCGTATCTCCGCCGCACAGCCGCCGACGCCAAGCGGCTGACGGGGCAGGGAATCCGCATCCGGCTCTGCAAGGGCGCCTACAAGGAACCGCCCACCATCGCCTTCCCCGCCAAGGCCGACGTCGACCGGAACTACGTCGAGGTCATGCTTTCCCTGGCCACCAGTGGCGTCTTCTGCGGCATGGCCACGCACGACGAAGCCATTATCGACCAGATGTGCCGCTTCGCCGAGCAGAACAGCCTCGACAAAAACGCCTTTGAGTTCCAGATGCTCTACGGCATCCGCCGCGACCTCCAGCATAGCCTCGTCGCCCGGGGCTACCGCGTCCGCGTTTACATCCCCTTCGGCCCCGAGTGGTACCCCTACTTCATGCGACGGCTCGCCGAACGCCCCGCCAACGTTCTCTTTCTCGCTCGCAACTTCTTCAAGAGCTGACACACTCCCGCTGTCATGTGCATGGCATTAACTACAGTCACTTCAGCCCCTGCTCTGGCTCCCCACTGACCCAGCCGGCGTAAGGGCAGCCTATTGTTCTCTTCCTGAGAACGGTTGCCATCCCAGCACCTCACTCGATACACTTTGTCCACCGAGACATCCTGAGGCCCGCACGAGCGGTCCAGACTGAATCGACCGCGCCGCGCTCCTGCCGCGGTATCAACAACCGGGGCCACCGTATGTCCGCTGCGACTGAACCGAAGAAAACTATCCTGCATGTCTGCGTTCGCGAGGTTCTACGCCCCATTCGCGACCAGATCCTGCGCATCTCCGGCTACACCGTTGAATCCACCTGCGACCACAACGAAGGGCTATCTATGTTTCACCGGCAGCCCTTCGATCTCGTCCTCATCGACGTCGAGGGCGAAGAGGGCATTCACGCGGCCGAGCGCCTCTGCTCGGAAATCAAGACGATCCATCACGGACAGCGTGTAGCCTTCGTCTGCAACTGGCGCGTCGCAGTTCTGACTGACTGCCCCGACAAGATCGTCCGCACCGAGTTCGATCCCGCCGCTTTTGTCAAAGGTGTCGGCGAGGCCTTTCAGCGCGCCTGATGCCGGATCGGCAGACGCTGCCGTCACGGCAGGGAAGTGCCGCCTTCAACACCTCTTCCTTGCATCGCCGCCCGCGCTATGCTACAAACGATGTATTCCAGTCAGCTTCGGCTGATTTGAATTTCATGCAGAGTGGTTGAGGGACGAGCCCTTTGACGCCACGACAACCGGACAGAATAAAGGCGTACCGGTGTCAACTCTCTCCTGGAAAGTCCAAGCTTCGGCTTAGACCCAACGGGGCACATGAGATTCGGAGCAAGCAGATTTGCTCATGCTGTTATGAACCGCGAGTAAACCTGCATTCCCCGCACCTCGCGTTCCCCTTTCCAATTGAGTGGCGTCCTGGACAAGCCAGCCCCCTTTACCCTCAGGGAGCTGAGCAATGGAGTATTCCTGTCAGACCTACCAGTTGAAGTGCAATGAGTGCGGCCGAACCTTCGGCAACCGTCCGCTGTCCGGCTGCCCGGACTGCCTCGCCCCACTCGAAGTCCACTACGACCTCGATCTCATCCGCAGCCAGGCCCATTTCACCCGCGCCTCCATAGCCGCCGGTCCCTTCAACATCTGGCGCTATGCCGCGCTGCTCCCCATCCCCGAGGGCTTCGAGCCCGACCTCCCCGTTGGCTTCACCCCCCTGGTCCGGGCCCGCAATCTCGGAAAGCGAATCGGAGCCGCTAGTCTCTACCTCAAGAACGACTCCGTCTGCTTTCCCACGCTCTCCTTTAAAGACCGCGTCGTCGCCGTCGCGCTCGCCAACGCGCAGGCCTTCGGCTTTACCACCGTCGGCTGCTCCTCGACCGGCAACCTCGCCAACTCCGTAGCCGCCCAGGCTGCCCGCCTCGGCCTCCAGGCCACCATCCTCATCCCCGCCGATCTCGAGCCCGCCAAAATCCTCAACACCCTCGTCTACGGCGCACGCCTCATCCGCATCGACGGCAACTACGACCACGTCAACCGCCTCTCCACCCAGATCGCCGACGAATACAACTGGGGCTTCGTCAACGTCAACCTGCGTCCCTACTACGCCGAGGGCTCCAAGACCCAGGGCTACGAGATCGCCGAGCAGCTCGGCTGGCGCCTGCCCGACAACATCGTCTGCCCTATGGCCGGCGGCTCGCTCATCCGCAAGCTCCGAAAGGCCTTCAACGAGCTCATCGCGCTCGGCCTGGTCGAAGACAAACCCGTCCGCTTCTTCGGCGCGCAGGCCACCGGCTGCTCGCCCATCTCGCACTCCGTCCGCCAGGGCTGGGACCACATTGAGCCGCAGCGCCCCAACACCATCGCCCGTTCACTCGCCATCGGGTCACCCGCGGACGGCCCCGCCGCCAGCAAGATGATCCGCGCCACCGGCGGCTGGGCCGAAGACGTATCAGACATCGAAGTCGTCTCCGGCATCCAGGAGCTCGCCGAAACCGAAGGCATCTTCACCGAAACCGCCGGCGGTGTCACCACCGCGGTCACCGCGCGGCTCTACGAGCAGGGCCGCATCTCGCCCGAGCAGACCACCGTCGTCTGCATCACCGGCAACGGTCTCAAGACCACCGACGCCCTCGCCGGACGCTTCGATCACCTCGACGCCCGAGCCATCCGGCCCCGCCTCAGCGACTTCGCCGACTATCTCCGCGAGCTAGACGGCGTGCTCGAACCCGCCCTGGTAGCTGCCGACTAAGCGCAGCGGAACAGACAACAGACCACTCACCTATCATCCGTACCGGGAGCCTCGCCATCGCCATCAAGATCATTCTTCCTACCGCCTTCGTCCGTCACACCGACGGTCAGAAGCTCCTCACCAGCGACGCCGCCGACCTGCCCGCGCTCATCGCCGACATCGACCGTAGCTTCCCCGCGCTCGCCACCCAGATCAAGGACGAGCAGGGCAAGCTGCGCCGTTTCATCAACATCTACGTCAACGATGAAGACATTCGCTTTCTCGGCGGCGACGCCTACGCCTTCCAGGATGGCGACGAGGTGATGCTCATCCCCTCCATCGCCGGCGGCATTTCGTCCCTGATTCCCAACGCTTAATCGGCACAGCCGAGCAACGCTTTCAATCCTCAGCCTCTCTCATGGCCTGTAAGCCATGTAACCTGCGTTCGGAGTCGCTTGGGCAAATCGACTCGGCGAGGGTTCAGAGCGCGAACATATCTTCAGTTCGGAAAGAAAGAAGGTCTCATGTTCCTCATCCTCGCGGTTGTGCTCGTGCTTCTCTGGATCGGCGGTTTCACCCTCTTCCATGTGAGCAGCTTTCTCATTCACCTCCTGCTCATCTTCGCGGTGATCTCCGTCATCATGCACTTCGTCAGCGGCAGACGTTCGGTCTAGCGACTCAGCAAGCAGCAAGTAAAGGCCGGCTACTCTGATGAGCAGCCGGCCTTTTCAACGTTTCGGTTTGGCTCTACTGGTGCGCCACCGGCTGCGACACCGGGATCACCGGCGGGATCACATTCGACAGCGCCGCCGGCACATCTTCCTCGAGCGGCGACAGCTTCTCTTCGAGCGCAATCCCCAGGACCTCGTCCATCTCCTCCACAAAGTGCAGCTTCATGGAGCTCTTCAGCAGCTCCGGCAGATCAGCCAGGTCCTTGCGGTTGGCCGCGGGGAGAATTGCCTCGAACACGCCCGCCCGATGCGCCGCCAGCAGCTTCTCTTTCAGCCCGCCGATCGCCAGCACTTTGCCTCGCAGCGTGATCTCGCCGGTCATCGCGATATCCCGCCGCACCTTGATCTTGGTCAGCGCGCTCGCCAGTCCGGTCGCAATCGTGATGCCTGCGCTCGGCCCGTCCTTCGGCGTCGCACCCTCCGGCACATGCACGTGGATGTCGATGTTGCGATAGAAGTCTCGCGCCAGCCCCAGGTGCGCCGCGCGCGACCGCGTATAGCTCAGCGCCGCCTCGGCCGACTCCTTCATCACATCGCCCAGCTGTCCGGTCGAGGTCAGCTTGCCCTTGCCGTCCAGCACCTGCACCTCGGTCTGCAGGATCGTCCCGCCCACGCTGGTCCACGCGAGCCCGGTCACCAGCCCAACCTCGCTCTTCTGGTGCACCTCCGAGTCGCGGAACTTCGCCACGCCCAGCAGCCCTTCAAGCGTCTCATCGGTCACCGTCTCGCTATACTTCGCGCCGCCCTCGCTCGCCGTCGTCCCGTTCTGGACCACCTTGCGCGCCACCTTGCGGCACACATTGCCGATCTCCCGTTCCAGGTTCCGGACGCCCGCCTCGCGTGTATACCCGCGGATGATTGCCTTCAGCGCCGAATCGTCAAACACGATCTGCTCCGTCGTCAATCCCGTGCCTTCCCGCTGCTTCTTTACCAGGTACTGCTTGGCGATCTCGAGCTTCTCAACCTCGGTATACCCATGCAGCCGGATGATCTCCATACGATCCTGCAGCGGCCCCGGGATCGTGTCCAGCACGTTGGCCGTAGCCACAAACAGCACCTGCGAAAGGTCATACTCAACATCAAGATAGTGGTCCTGGAACGTTGTGTTCTGCTCCGGGTCCAGCACCTCCAGCAACGCGCTCGCCGGATCGCCCCGGAAGTCCGATGCCATCTTGTCGACCTCATCCAGCAGGAACACCGGGTTCTTCGTGCCGGCCTTCTTCATCGACTGGATGATCTGTCCCGGCAGCGCCCCGATGTACGTCCGGCGATGCCCTCGGATCTCGGCCTCGTCGCGCACTCCGCCCAGGCTCATGCGCACAAATCTGCGCCCCGTGGCCTTCGCGATCGACTGCCCCAGCGAGGTCTTGCCCACGCCCGGAGGTCCGACGAAGCACAAGATCGAGCCCTTCGGATTCTTCACCAGCTGCCGAACGGCCAGGAACTCAAGAATCCTTTCCTTGATCTTCTCCAGGCCATAGTGATCCTCGTTCAGCACCTTCTCCGCGTGCTCAATCGACCGGATCTCCTTCGACCGCTTCTTCCACGGAACCGCCAGCAGCCAGTCCAGGTAGTTCCGGCTCACCGTCGACTCGGCCGACATCGGCGGCATCGCCTCCAGCTTCTTCAGCTCCAGCAGGCTCTTCTCCAGCACATCCTTGGGCATGCCGGCCGATTCGATCTTCTTCTTCAGTTCATCGAATTCGCTCTTCTCGCCCCGCCCAAGCTCCTTCTGGATCGCCTTGATCTTCTCGTTCAGGTAGTACTCTTTCTGCGCCTTCTCCATCTGCCGCTTCACCCGCGACTGCACCGTACGATCGATGTTCAGCTTTTCGATCGCGACATCCAGCACATCCGCTACCTTGGCCAGCCGCGCCTCGGGGTCGAACACATCCAGCAGCTCCTGCTTCTCCTCAATCGAGAGCTGCAGGTTCGAAGCAATCGTATCCGCCAGCTTGGCCGGCTCGTCCCCCCGTACGCTCGCCGCCATGGTCTCGTAGTTCAGGCTCTGCTGCAGCTTCACATACTGCTCGAAGAGCGTATGCACGCGCTGCATCATCGCTTCGACCTGCGCCGTCATCTCCAGCTGCGTCTTGCCCGTGCGCACCGTCGCCACGAAGAACCCGTCCTCGTCGTTCACCTCGATGGCCCGCGCCCGCTCCACTCCCTCCACCAGCACCTTGATGTTGCCGTCGGGCATCTTCACGCTCTGCACAATGTTGCCGATCGTGCCCGTGGCGTAGATGTCGTCCGCGCTCGGCTCGTCCACCGAAGCATCATGCTGCGTCGCCAGGAAGATCTTGCGATCGCCCGTCAGCGCCTCTTCAAGCGCGCGCACGCTTGAGTCCCTTCCCACCACGAACGGTGTCATCATGTGCGGGAAGATCACCATGTCGCGGATCGGCATCATGGGCAGTTTCCGAACGTCGCGGCTCAGAGTTTCATCGTTAGTCGTTTTCATAGCTCTCCTGAGATTAGACGTTCCGGGCGGAGTCAACGGTGCAGCCCTGCCCCGGCGCGTTCCAGTGATTGTAAAACCATTCCGTCCGCTGCGCCGGTGGATTCAAAGGCCCAGCTTCACACGACACCAAAAAGTATCGAGTCCCACCACTCCGGGACTCGCTCTCTCCCACCATGTACTTACCTGCCTCTAACTGCTCTTAACTGCCCCTAACTGTCTCTAACTGTCTCTAACTGTCTCTCCATCACCCAGCCTTCTCCAGCAGCATCGGCAGCGTCAACGCGTGCTTCTTCACCATCTCCGCCGTAATCGCCAGGTCCTTCACCTTCTTGTTGCCCGGCACGTAGTACATCAGGTCCAGCATCAGCTCTTCGAGGATCATCCTCAGCCCGCGCGCCCCCACCTTGCGTTGCAGCGCCTCGCGCGCGATCTCCCGTGCCGCCTCGTCGGTGAACGTCACCTTCACGCCCTCAAACTCAAACAGCTTCACATACTGCTTCAGGATTGCGTTCTTTGGCTTGGTCAGGATCTCGATCAGCGCGCTCTCATCCAGCTCTTCCAGCACGCCCATCACCGGCAGCCGCCCCACAAACTCCGGGATCAGACCATACTTCAGCAGGTCCTGCGGCTCCGCCTGCCGCAGCAGCTCCGTATCCCGCTGCGCGCGAATCGGCGTCACATCCGGGTCCAGCGCATCCGGCGAGCTCACCGTCTTGAAGCCCAGCGCCTTCTTGCCCACCCTGCGCCCAATCACCTTCTCCAACCCCACAAACGCCCCGCCACAGATGAACAGGATGTTGGTCGTATCTACTGCCGTGAACTCCTGGTGTGGATGCTTGCGCCCGCCCTGCGGCGGCACATTTGCAACCGTCCCCTCCAGCAGCTTCAGCAGCGCCTGCTGCACGCCTTCGCCGCTCACATCGCGGGTGATCGAAGGGTTCTCATCCTTGCGCCCGATTTTGTCGATCTCATCGATGTAAATGATCCCCTGCTGCGCCCGCACCACATCGCCCTCCGCCGCCTGCAGCAGCTTTAGAATGATGTTCTCCACATCCTCGCCCACGTACCCGGCCTCGGTCAGCGTGGTCGCATCCACAATCGCGAACGGCACATCCAGCACCTTCGCCAGCGTCTGCGCCAGCAGCGTCTTGCCCGAGCCCGTCGGCCCCACCAGCAGGATGTTCGACTTCGCCAGCTCCACATCGTTGCCGCGCGTCTTGTTCATCTGGATGCGCTTGTAGTGGTTGTATACCGCCACGGCCAGCTTCTTCTTCGTTTGATCCTGCCCGATCACATATTCATCCAGGAACGCCCGAACCTCCTGCGGCTTGGGCAAATGCGCCGGCGACGAGCCTGGCGTAGCCTCGGAGCGATCGTCCTCCAGGATCGAGTTGCACACCGCCACACACTCATCGCAGATGTAAGCGCGCGGATAGTCCGACGGCGAGCTGATCAGCTTGGCGACCGCGTCCTGTGACTTGTGGCAGAAAGAACAGCGAAGGGATTCGTCAGAGCCCCGTGATGTTTTCATAAGTGGAGTGTCCCCTGAGAACCACCGTGCATGCAGCCGATAGTCAGTTTACACCCGAACCAGTTCTCGGCGCACGGCGCACCCCCGCGGGCAAGACTCAACCAAAGTAACGCCTGTGCTGCACTCTGCATCGTCTCCGTCAAAGCGAAAACCCCGATCACCTGATCGGGGTTCTCTGTCCATCACTCATCGATAAGCCTAAGCCCGCGGCCTGTCGATGATGTCGTCAATGATCCCGTACTCCTTCGCCTGCGGAGCCGTCATGATGAAGTCGCGCTCCACGTCCCGCTCGATCTGCGCCAGCGGCTGCCCCGTGCTCTTCGCCATCAGCGTGTTGGTGATCTCGCGGATACGCAGGATCTCCCGCGCGTGGATGTCGATGTCGGTCGCCTGGCCGCTCAGTCCGCCCATGCTCGGCTGGTGGATCAGGATCCGCGAGTTCGGCAGCGCGAACCGCTTGCTGCGCTTGCCCGCCATCAGCAGAAACGCGCCCATGCTTGCCGCCTGACCGATGCAGAACGTCACCACGTCGTTCTTGATGTACTGCATCGTGTCGTAGATCGCCAGGCCCGCCGTAATCGACCCGCCCGGCGAGTTGATATACATCTGGATGTCCTTCTCCGGATCCTCGCCGCTCAGAAACAGCATCTGCGCAATGATCACGTTGGCCACGTTGTCATCGATCGGCGTGCCCAGAAAGATAATGTTGTCCCGCAGCAGACGGCTGTAAATGTCGTATGTCCGCTCGCCGCGGCTCGTCTGCTCCACTACGTAAGGAATCAAACCCATTCCGTTCTCCCTCTTCTACCTCAGCAAAACCGTCGCTCGAACCAACGGTCGTCACTCCAGACAAACGTCCGGAATCTCCGAAATTGATCGTGCTCTAACAGGCCCTGAACGCCCCGCGGAACCAGCCCTCTACCGCGCCAGCCTTCTACCGCGCCAGCCTCTCGAACAGCACCGTCCCGGTCTTCTCCCGGCGCATCTGCTCGCGCATCCGCTCCATCGACCCATCCTCCGCCATCCGCGCCTTCAGCGTCTCGAGCGGCTCTCGCGCCTGCAGCGACGCCATCAGCAGCTCGCGCTCCATCTCATCCTCGCTCACGGTCACGCCCTCCACCTCGGCAATCCGGTCCAGGATCAGCGACGCCTTCACCTCGCTCACCGCCTGGTCGCGCTGCGCCGCTCGCAGCCGCCCGAAATCCAGCTTGCGCATGTCCTCGGCCTTCATTCCCTGCTGCGCCAACGCCCGCAGTCCGCGGTCCAGCCGCGCATCGATCTGCTGCTGCACAAACGTCTCCGGAACAGGGAACTGGTACTTCGCGATCATCTCGCTCAGCATCTTGTCCTTGGCCTGGCTCTCCAGCGCGTCCTTCTTGCGTCCCGCTGCCATCTCGCGCAGACTCGTCTCGAACTCCGCCCAGCTCTCGTAATCTCCCAGCTGCCGGGCAAACTCCTCATCCTTCTCCGGGAACGTCTTCTTCTTGATCGCCTTCACCGTCACGTCGTACTTCACCGTCTGCCCGGCCAGTTTGCGCTCGCCGAAGTCTGCTGGATACGTCACCTCGAAGCTCATCTCCTGGCCCACCTTGGCCCCGCGCAGCGCCTCCGTGAACGCAGTCAGCGTGTTCGCGCCGCCCACCTCCAGCAGAACGTCACTGCCCGTAATCGGCTCCGGCTTGTTCTCCGCCTCCTGCCCGACCACAGTCGCAAGCTCCTGGATCTCGCCCTTGAACTCGATCTCTGCCCAGTCCCCATCCACCAGCGGCCGATCCTCTTCCACCGGCTCCACCGTTCCATGCTGATCCATCACGCGCGCCAGCTCAGCCTGAAACTCCTCATCCGTCAGTGACGTGTCGGGCTTCGCCACCAACACCGCGTCATACCCCGCCACATCGATCTCCGGCTTGGTCTCGAACGCCGCCTTGAATCTCAGCGGCTGCCCCTCCACCAGCATCAGATCGGTCAGCTGCGGCTGTGAGACCGGCGTCAGCTTCTGCTCCGTGATCGCCATCCGGAAGCGCTCGCTCACCAGCTCGTCCAGCACCTCCTGCCGCACCTCTTTGTTGAAGCGGCTCTTGATCACCGTCTCCGGAACCTTGCCGACCCGGAACCCCGGAATCCGCGCCAGCTTCTGATACTTCTTCACCACCCGGCGGAACGCCTTCGCCACCGTATCCGCGTCCGCCTCCACCGCGATCTCGCGCATCAGTTCCGGGTTCAGCGTCGCCTGCGGCTCGTGATCATGATCATGCCCCGCATGTTCGCCATCGCCGTGATCGTGCCCCGCATGCTCGTCCACCGCCAGCGCCTGCGTCTCTGCCTGCGCTTCCACGCCTGTGTCCGTCGCCGACGGCTGCGTCTCAGCCGCGTTCTCTGTCTCTGTCATCTGTTCCGGGGTCAAAGTCATGCCTTCTTGTGGCGCGTCGAAATGCCGCCGTGCCCACACGTCTCAGGGCATCCACGCAGCCATCGCCTCTTCCACTCTACGTTCCACCGTACGGCAGGGTCAAACCTGCAGCGCCATCCGGCCGTCCGCAAACGTACATCTCTTGCAGGCGTCGCGCTGCCTGCTACTTCTTCAGAACCGAAAAGATCTCCAGCCGCACCTTCCACTCCACCGTCTGCCCCGGCATCAGCGTCATGATCGCCGCCGAATCCGCCCCGTTCCACTCCTTGCCCAGCGGATCGTCGTAGTTCGTCTGCGTGCCCAGACCCACGTAGTTAGCCCCCGCCGGCGACACCACCCGGAACTCCCGGATGCTCGACGAGATCGCCGTCATCTTCAGCCCCACCCCGCTCGCCGGATCGCGCACCTCCGCCTCCGCCCCCGTATCCAGCAGCGCCGGCTTGGGATGCACCAGTGCCTCATCGAGCGCGCCTTGGCCCAGCGCCGCCGCATGCCCCACATACCGCGCCAGCCCCGCTCCCGGCGCCACGATCCGCCCCGATGGCAATCCCTGCTCGCCAGTCTCGAGCGCGTCGCCACTCGGCAGCTTCACCTCCGCCGTCGCCCGGCTTCCGCTCGGAATCACAAACCGCGGATGCCAGCCCAGTCCCATCGGCTCGGGTTGATCTCCCACGTTCCGCGCCGTCATCAACACGTCGATCGCCTTTGCCCCCAGCGTTACATTCACCGTCACGTCCGTCTTGCTCACCCAGTGCTCGTTGAAGTCCGTCGCCTTGAACGTCGCCGTCGCCGACGGTCCCTCCGGCCGCCCGCCCGTCTGTGTCGCATCTGCCGATACGGCCGCCAGGATCCCTCCATACGCCGTTCCATGTCCTTGAACATCGGTCGGCGTCTGGATCTGCTTGCCCTTCCACATGGTTCGCAGCGTCGTCCCCACCGGCGACAGCAGCCCCGTCAGCAGCCCGCCCCAAGGCGCTTCCAGCGCCCCTCGCGTGTCGTTCTGGCCATTCCTCGCCGCGCCCGAGCCCGCCGCGCTGCCGCTGTTGGCCATCTCTTCCAGGCTCGGTGTCGCCAGCAGCGGGATCTCGCCCCGCTCCGGCACCGTAGCCGTAATCTGCAGCACGCCCATCCCCAGCCCCGGCAGCAGCGTCACGCTGCGGAACTCCGGCATATTGCTGCCCGGGCTCTGCGCCCGCGACAACACCATTGGATCCAGCCCGCCCGGCCGCGGCCCCACCGGCGCACCTACCTGCTCCCCCTTGATCTCGTTCTTCAGCGTGTGAAATTTGCCCCGCATATGCAGGTAGTAGCCCAGCCCCGGGATGCCTACGATCGCCACCACCAGCAGCGCCGGCAGCGCGCTCGAGCGCCGCAGCCCTCGAGGAAACATGCGGTCCCACAGGCCCGAGAACCCGCGCTTCAACAGGTTCCAATACATCACGCCAATCCGCTGCTCTTCCAACTGCTCCCCTTACTTCAGCTTGAAACTAGATCGCTCTTACCCTGAGCTCTTAACCCCGCCAACCCTCAACCCGAAGTTCATCGCTCTTAAATCTTGATCGCTCACCCCATGCCTCAGCAGCAGCAATCGCTTTGTTCGGCACGCGACACGAGACACTCCAACTCTACCTCACCTGCCCTATCATCGCCTCAGTGCCTCCAACCGCGCCCGCCGCACTCCCCCTCCTGCCCGAGCCCCTCGCACTCGCCCGCCGCGCCATCATCGCCTGCGAGCGCTGCCCCCGCCTGCGCCTCTACTGCGAGTCCATCGCCCAGGTCCGCCGCCGCGCCTACGCGGACCAGACCTACTGGGGCCGCCCCGTCCCCGGCTTCGGCGACCCCCAGGCCCGCGTCCTCATCCTCGGCCTAGCCCCGGGAGCCCACGGCGCCAACCGCACCGGCCGCCCCTTCACCGGCGACGGCTCCGGCGACTTCATGTATCCCATCCTCTACGACCTGGGCTTCGCAACCAGGCCACGCGCTGTCTCCGCCCACGATGGCCTCCAACTCCGCCACGCCTGGATCGCCTCCGTCGTCCGCTGCGCCCCGCCCGCCGACAAGCCAACTCCCGGAGAGATCCGCAACTGCTCCTCCCACCTCGCCGCCGAGATCGCCGCCCTCCCTCGCGTGCGGGTCGTCGTCTGCCTCGGCAAGATCGCCTGGGAGGGCTTCCTCGCTCATCTCGTCCTCACCGGCCTCATCCCCCGCCGCTCTGCCTATCCCTTCAGCCACGGCGCCGCCTTCATCCTGCCCAATGGCCTCCACCTGCTGGCCAGCTACCACCCGTCGCTGCGCAACACCAACACGGGCCGCCTGAACGCCGCCATGTTCACCCAGGTATTCGCCCGCGCCCGCACCCTGGCCGGCCTGTAGCCTCAGCCATTCGCCCGCCGCGATTGACAAACTTCACGCTCTACACGCTGCCCGTCTGAAGGTACGCCAGGCTTCAGCCCTGGCCATCTGCCATGCGAAGCCCCGCACATGACAATCCTCTGCCTAACGCGCCTGAAGGTAGGCCAGGGCTTCAGCCTTGGCTCTCTAGCCCGTCCCGCATGAAAGTGGGCTTTAGCCCCTGGGGTATGCCCTCCTGTAGAATCCTTGTCAACCCCCCGCCGGCCGCAAAGCCCTTCTAAGCTATTCATTCCCGGCAACTTACATCCAGAACCTTTCTGGCATATTCAACCCTCACACCCCTTTAGAATAGAAGTAGACGAAGATCCAGCCGTTTGCCGTTGACGCGCAGACTCCGCATACCTGGTCCAGACTTAAGCCGCATGTTTTGAATACTTTAGATACTTTGCCGGGGGGGGTTACCTACTCCGGCGGCCCCACCGTGATCACGAAGTACGCCAGCTCGGAATCGCCTGCGTTCTTGATCCAGTGCTTGTCGCCGGCGCACACCAGCCCCACGTCTCCGGCTTCCATGGTGTGCTCGGTCCCGTTGATGTACAGCGTCGCCGTCCCGCGCTGCACGCACCAGATCTCATTGTGCAGGTGAGTCTCTACCGGCTCATGCACCGCGCCTGGATCTTGCACGGTCTCATGCATCTCCAGCCGGATGTTCCCGGCGGCCAGCATGCCGATCAGGTAGCGGTGCGACGTCCTCCCGGTGGGGGAGTGCGCCACCACCGGCGGCTTGAACGTGCCCGAAGTCAGCGTCTTCAACTCCGTCGGCGCACTCTGCGCCTGCGCCTCCATCCACCCTGCCAGCCCCAACAGCGCCGGCAGCCCAGCCCCGAACTCACGACGATCCATAGCCCGTACCTCCGCCCGCAACCATAACAAAGCCGCTCACAACAAAAAAGGACCCGCAGCGATCTGCGGGTCCTCTTCGTGGTGCAAGTAAGTCCCAGTCGTTAGACCGTCGTCAAAGCCAGCCCGGCTGCCTTCTCTTCCGAGTCGGACAAAATCGGCCGGTAGTAAAGCTGATTGTTGTCCAGGTAGACCTCCAGGAAGGCCGGCCGATCCTTGATTCCGCCCGCGATCAGTGCCTCCGAGAGCGGATCCTCAACGAAGCGCTGCAGCGCCCTGCGCAGCGGCCGCGCGCCATACGTCCGGTCGCTCGCCGTCTTCTGCAGGATGTATCGCTTCGCATCGTCGTTCACTGAGAGCGTGATCGCCTTGTGAACCAGGTTCGTGTTCAGCTGCTGCACCAGCAGTTCCAGGATCTGCATCAGGTCCGTCTCGCTCAGCGACGTGAAGATGATGATCTCGTCCAGCCGGTTCAGGAACTCCGGATTGAACGTTCGCTTCACCTCGCCGCGCACCAGCTCTTCCATCTTGTCCAGCGCCATGTTCTCGTCGCTCGACTGGAAACCAAGCCCCTGCTGCTTCTGCAGATGCTTCGCCCCGATGTTTGAGGTCATTACGATGATCACGTTCTTGAAGTCCACCGTGTTGCCCAGACCGTCGGTCAATTGGCCGTCTTCAAACACCTGCAGCAGCAGGTTGTAGACGTCCGGGTGCGCCTTCTCGATCTCGTCCAGCAGCACCACCGAGTATGGGTTCCGCTTCACCCGTTCCGTGAGCTGTCCACCTTCCTCGTAACCCACGTATCCCGGAGGCGAACCGATCAGCTTCGAAACCGAGTGCTTCTCCATGAACTCGGACATGTCGAACCGGATCAGGCTCTTCTCGCTGCCGAAGAGGAACTGCGCCAGGGTTCGCGCCATTTCGGTCTTGCCCACGCCCGTCGGCCCCAGGAACAGGAAGCTTCCAATCGGTCGCGCCGGGTTCTTGAGCCCTGCGCGCGAACGCCGAATGGCCCGGGACAACGCCGAAATCGCCTTGTCCTGCGAGATCACGCGCTTGTGCAGCTCTTCCTCAACCCGGAGCAGGCGCTGCGTCTCCTCTTCCTTGAGCGAGGTCATGGGGACGCCAGTCCAGCGGCTCACCACATCCTCGATGTCCTCGCGCGTCACGATCCCGGCGCTCGAATCGTCGAGGTGGTACTTGTCGCGCAGGCTGCGCAGGTTCTCCCGCTCCTTGCGCTCCTCGTCCGAGTAGAAACGAGCCTTCTCGAACTCGTGGTTCGCGATCGCGTTCTCCATGCGGTGCACGATGAACTTGATCCGCTTCTGCACCTCGGTCAACTCCTCCGGCAGAGAGGTCTGGCGCAGCTTCACCCGGGCGCCCGCCTCGTCGATCAGATCGATGGCCTTATCCGGCAGGAAACGGTCCGGTATGTAGCGGCTGGAGTGCGACACCGAAAACGTAATCGCATCGTCGGTGTACGAAACGGCATGGAACTTCTCGTACTTCTCCTTGATGCCCATGATGATCTTGATGGCATCCTCTTCGTTCGGAGGAGGCACCTTCACCGCCTGGAACCTGCGTTCGAGCGAGCGATCCTTCTCGATCGACTTGCGGTACTCAGCCGGCGTCGTCGCGCCAATGCACTGGATCTCGCCACGGCTTAGAGCAGGCTTCAGGATGTTCGCGGCATCGAGCGACCCCTCTGCCGACCCGGCACCTACCAGCGTATGCAGCTCGTCGATGAACACGATGGAGTTCTGATTCTCCATCAGCTCCTTCATGATGGTCTTGAGCCGCTCCTCAAACTGTCCGCGGTACTTGGTGCCTGCGACGATCAGGCTGAGATCGAGCGCCAGCACCCGCTTGTCGGCAAGGAAGCTCGGCACCTCGCCATCGGCGATCTTCTGCGCCAGTCCTTCGACGATCGCCGTCTTGCCCACACCCGGCTCGCCGATCAGCACTGGGTTGTTCTTGGTCCGCCGGCAGAGTATCTGGATGACGCGATCGACCTCGGTATCCCGCCCCACGAGTGGATCGAGCTGCTGATCCATGGCGCTTTGGGTCAGGTCGCGGCTGAACTCAGCCAGCATGGACTGCTCGCTCCGGCCCGCCTTCGCGGCCGCCGCGGGTTTTTCCTGGGTCGTGCGCTGCAGCTCCTCCCGAATGGCCGGCAGGCGCAGCCCGCGCTCCTGCAGGATCTCTGCCGCGAAGCACTTCTCCTCGCGCAGCAGCCCCAGCAGCAGGTGCTCCGTGCCGATATGTTTGTGCGATAGCCGCTCGGCCTCTTCCGCCGCGTAGGCCAGCACACGCTTGCACTCATTCGAGAGCGGCAGGTCGACGGAGGTCGAGACCTTCTCCCGGATCGTCGTATGTCCTTCAATCTGCTTCCGAATCGACTCCACCGACGCATGGCTCCGCAGGAAGCGGTTCGTCAGCGCCTTGTCCTCCCGCAACAGACCGAGCAGCAGGTGCTCCGTCTCGATGTAAGGCGACCCGAACTGACTGGCCTCATAGCGTGCGAAGAAGATCACGCGTCTCGCCTTCTCTGTATAGCGTTCGAACATGCTCCCCCTTGTTACTGCCCAGGACCCAACTGCGTTTTGTGTTCCTCCAGTGTACCGCCCGCCGCGTCGCGGGCGAAACCCCGGCAAATGCGCTGCACCAACAACAGCACACCCTTTTAGACTCTATTTGTGTAAAAGAGGCTCAAAACCCCGGCAATCCCACGCCGGCTTCTCCGCCCTACAACTTGCTCAGATAGTCCGTAATCTCCGGCCCGGTCCAATCCTGCGCGCCGATGAACTTGCGCCGGATCACCCCCTGCCGGTCGATGATGTAAGTCTCCGGGATCAGAACAGTGCCATACAAGGCGTTCACGCGTTGGTCCGCATCCCGAACGGTCAACACATTGACATGGTTCTTCACGAGGAATCGCCGGTAAACTCCGTCGTCCTGGTCGGTGCTTACCGCCACGACGGCGAGCGAAGGCATTTTCTGTTGTAGCGTCAGCAGGCTGGGCAGCTCCTCCACGCAGGGGGCGCAGAAGGTCGCCCACAGGTTCAGCACGACGACCCTGCCCCTGAGCTTGGCCAGGTCCACCGTCTGCGCGCCGTCGCTCATCACAAACTCGGGCGCGGGCTTGCCGACGCTACCCGGGTGGTCCCCGCGGTCACAACCCGCCGGCAGTAACGCCGCCGCCATCAGCACGAATCTGCACCATCCACGCAAAGCAGGCTCCCGCTTTCTATAATACGAAGTCTGACCATCTGCCCGAACTTTTCAGCAACGAGCAGGGTGAGGCGAGAGCCAGAATGCCAGAAGCCACTTCCAATCCGCCGCAGCCAGCGTCAGCGCTTCTGCTCTCAGTCATCATCCCCGCACGAGACGAACAGGACTCGCTTCCGGGATGCCTGGCATCGCTCTTGCCGCAGTCCGAACCAGGCTTTGCTCTCGGGCAGGAGTGGGAGATCATCCTGATCGACGACGGCTCCTCCGATCGTACGGCGGCGATCATGGCGGACGCCGCGACACGCGCCGGCGTCCGTGTGCTGCAGGCGCCGCTGCTCGACCCCAAGGTGATGACCGGCAAGAACGCCGCATGCTGGACTGGTGCCCAGTCCGCGCAGGGCGATCTGCTGCTTTTTACCGATGCCGACACGATCCATGAACCGGGCAATCTCTCCCGGGCGCGCCATGAACTGGAGAAGTACGACGCCACGCTGCTCAGCTACTCTCCACGTCAGATCACTACCGGGCTGCTCCAGCGGCTGCTCATGCCGCTCGTCTTCGCCGAGCTCGCCATTACCTACCCGCCGGCCAAGGTAAACTCTCCCGAATATCGCACGGCTGCAGCCAACGGCCAGTTCCTGATGGTCCATGCCGCGGCTTACTTCAACACCGGCGGGCACAAGGCGCTCGGCACCAACGTACTTGAAGATGTGGCGCTGGCATACAACATCAAGCGCGCGCGCAATACCATCCGCTTTCGCTACGCCCCGGACGCGCTTTCAACGCGCATGTATCGAGGTGCAAGCGCCATGTTTGAGGGCTGGACGAAGAATCTGGCGTTGCTGTTCCCGGCCGCAATCCCGCTTGCGCTCATGCGCCTGCTCGACCTGCTGCTGATCGTCGGGATCCCCATCATCGCAGTGCTTTGGTTCTTTCCGACCAACCTGCCACGGATCCTGCTTTGGATCGTCTGGGCCCGGGTGCTGTGGCGGTTCTATGCGCGCGCCGCCAAATCCCACTTTCCTGTCATCGACATTGCGCTCTCTATCTTTGGGCTGCCCATCTTCATCATTTTGATCGTGCGAAGCTATTTCAAGGTGCGCATCATCAAATCGGTGGCCTGGAAGGGAAGAACCTACCGGCCTTCGGCCCGGTGACGGTCCTCCAATAAGCCCTATGATTCTTCTGAGCCGAAAGGCCGAGTTCTCCGCCGCGCACTTCTATTGGAACGACACGCTGTCTGCGTCTGAAAACGAGCGCGTCTTCGGTAAGTGTGCGAACCGCAACGGTCACGGGCACAACTACACACTCGAGGTGACCGTCGCGGGAGAGATCGATCCGGTGACCGGCTTCGTCGTCGATCTGAAAAAGTTGAAAGACGTCATCGAGCGCGAGGTGGTCAGTGTCTACGATCATCACCACCTGAACCTTGAGGTTCCGGAGTTCGCAACGGTGGTTCCGACGACTGAAAACATCGCGGTGGCCGTGTGGCGCCGCCTAGAGGGGAGCATCGTCGGTGCGAGCCTCCATCGGGTCAGGGTCTATGAGACGCCTGATCTTTTCGCGGATTTCTACGGCGAGTTTTAGGCAGGGGACATGATCGCTCATCTCAATCGCCGCTACCGCTTCAGCGCCTCGCATCGCCTGCACACCGACGCGCTGAGTGTGGAAGAAAATCGCGAGGTATTTGGCAAGTGCAATAACCCACACGGCCATGGCCACAACTACGTGGTGACGGTAACGTTTTCCGGGCCCGTGTCTCCGCTCACAGGGATGGTCACGAACCTCGCGGACCTCGACGCATTCGCAGCGGAGCATCTGCTGGCGCGCTACGACCTAACCAACCTAAATGCACACCTGGCATTTGAAACGGCAGTGCCTACGACGGAGAACCTGGTGGTGGAGCTGCATCGAATCTTTGCGGGCTATCCCGGCGCGATCCTCGAGAACATTCACGTCGAGGAAACCGGTAACAACTCCTTCGATCTAAGGCCCGACCACTCGTTTCACAAGCTGGACATTCCACAAAGGTGAACGAACATGCCACTTGAATTGACCTCTTCGCTTGAGACCGCAACCACCGAAGAACTTTACCGGGAGATGATCCGGCGTATTGGCGAGGACCCTGACCGCGACGGTCTGCTGAGAACCCCTGAGCGGATCGCGAAGGCGATGGCTTTTCTCACCAAGGGTTATCAGCAGACGGTGGAAGAGGTGCTGCACGGCGCGTTGTTCGACGTGGAATATGACGAGATGGTCATCGTGAAGGACATTGAGTTCTTTTCTCTCTGCGAACATCATTTGCTGCCGTTCTTCGGCCGCGCGCACGTTGCCTATGTTCCGCAGGGCAAGGTCATCGGACTAAGCAAGATTGCGCGCCTGGTCGATGTTTTCTCGCGCCGGCTGCAGGTGCAGGAGCGTCTGACGCGGCAGATCTCGGACGCCATTGAAGAGGCGATACAACCGCAAGGCGTCGGGGTGATCCTCGAGGGGCAGCATCTCTGCATGATGATGCGCGGCGTGGAGAAGCAGGGTTCTTCAACCGTCACGTCGGCCATGCTGGGGGTGTTTCGGAGTGAGGTGCAGACTCGGAACGAATTTCTCTCGCTCATCCGCCGACCGAACGGTATGTCGTGACCGTAACGGCTCTAAGGTCCCGAGTCTGATTTTTCCATGACGGCATTTCTCGGGAACAGCTTGCGCTGACTGACGTATTCTGTCTCATCATGGACGACACAAGACCTGCAGGAACACTCGGTGCAGATGCGGCCGTGCTCACCGCCTTCGCCGCGGCGGTGATGGCAGTGCATTTCCTGGTTGGCAACGGCTACGGATTTCATCGCGACGAACTACAGTTTCTGGATGATGCGCGACACCTGCAGTGGGGCTTCGTCGCGTACCCGCCTATGACTGCATTTTGCGGGCGGATAGCGATCGCGCTGTTCGGCATTTCGCCACAGGTGTTTCGGCTGCCGGCGGCGCTGGTGAACGCCGTCTCGCTGGTGCTGGCGGGCCTGATCGCCCGCGAGCTCGGAGGATCCAGATTGGCACAGGTGGTAACGCTGTGTGCGGGATTGCCACTGGCGCTGGCGTTCAGCTCGGTACTGCAATACAACAAGTTTGATCTGCTCGCGTGGTCGACGATTGTCTTCTTTACCGCCCGGCTTTTGCGGACTGGAGATGAGCGCTGCTGGTTGGGCGTGGGAGTGGGGATAGGCATCGGCGTGCTGTCCAAGTACTCCATCGCCTTCCCTGTGGCCAGTCTCGCGGCGGCGCTGGTGATCATGCCTTCGCAGAGGCGCCACTTGCGCAGCCGCTGGCTTTGGGCGGGCGTAGCCGTGGCGGCAGTGATCGCGTCGCCCAACCTGATCTGGCTGGCGCGGCACCAATTCATTACGCTCACCATGGAGCGTTATATCCACGCGCGAGATGTGCGGCAGGGGCGAGCAGACGGCTACTACACGGATCAGATCAGGTTCACGCTGCTCGCGCTGCCGCTGGCCGTTGCGGGGCTGGTCTCGCTGCTGCGGAGTGCACGTTTCCGGCTGCTGAGCGCGTTTTATGTGGGACCGTTTCTTCTGTTTGCGCTGGCCCGGGGTCGGGGGTACTACCTGCTGCCGGCGTACCCGGTGCTGTACGCGGCCGGAGCCGTGGCAGTCGAAGGGCTACTTGCGGGGCGCGCCAGGTGGCTGCCGGTGAGTGTGCCGGGGGTGGTGATCGCGGCGATGCTGGTCGATGCGGGCTTGGTGGCGTGGGATTACCTGCCGGTTTGGCGCCCGGGCTCGCGGGGATGGGCGTGGCAGATGCAGCACAACTCCGACCTGCGGGATGAGGTTGGCTGGCCGGAGTTCGTGGCGCAGGTCGCCGCAGTGCGGGATGACTTGACCGCGGAGGAGCGCGGCAGCCTGGCAGTGCTGGCCAACAACTATGGCGAGGCGGGCGCGCTGGCGCTCTACGGGCCGCAGTATGGCTTGCCGGTACCGATCAGCAGCACCAACACCTTTCATCTCAGAGGCTTTGGAAATGGGGCAGAGACAGTGATTGTGACGGGCGGCGAACTGCATGACCAGGAGAGGAACTTCGAACGCTGCCGGGTGGCCGCGCAGGTGACGATCCCGTATGGGGTAAGAAACGAGGAGGCGGTTGACCACCCGGTGATCCTGGTGTGCCATCACCTGCGGCTGCCGTGGGCGGTGGTGTGGAAGCGCTCGCAGGAGTTCGGTTGAGCCCGCGGGCTAGAGGACGGCGAGTACGGCGTCGCGGACCCGGTCGATGGAGGTCGGGCCGGGGGTGGTAATGAGGCGCCGGAGTTCGGCCAGGTCGGTGAGCTGCCGGGTGCGGGTGGGGGTGTCGTGGAGGAGAGGCTCCAGGGTCTCGGAGAGGGTGTCGGGGTTGAAGCGGGACTGAAGCAGCTCGGGGACAATGCGGCGGCCGGCGATGAGGTTGGGCATGGCGATGGGCAGGTTCCCGTCGCGATCGACCTCGGCGGGGATCTCGGGCGGGTACCAGATGAGGCTCCTGGCGAGCTTGTAGGTGAGGGCCGAGACGCGATAGACGACGATGAACGGGTTGCCGATGAGCGCCGCCTGCACGGTGGCGGTGCCGGAGGCGACGATGGAGGCGCGGGCGTGGTGGAGGGCTTCGCGGGCGTCGGAGACGAGGTGGATGTAGGGCAGCGGCAGGTGGCGTGATGCGGTTGCCGAGTTGTGGGTGATCCAGCCGGCGGTGAAGTCGGCGAGGCGGGCGCGATCGATGGTCGACGCGACGGGGAGGATGTATTCCACGTCGCGGGGGTGGCGGCAGGCCATCTCGACCATGGTGGGGAGGTTGGCTTCGATCTCGCGCCAGCGGGAGCCGGGCAGGAGGGCGATCCACGGTTTGGCGGGGTCGAGGTTGTAGTGGGCCGCGTAGGTGTCGCGCGGGATGGTGGGGAGCGGCAGTTCGGCGAGCGGATGGCCGACGAACTCGGCGGCCACGTTGCGGTTGCGGTAGAAGGGCGCCTCGAAGGGGAAGATGACGAGCATCTTCGACACGCGCTGCTGGACCCAGCGGAGGCGGCGGCGCTTCCAGGCCCAGAGCTGGGGAGAGACGAACCAGATGACCGGGATGTTGAGCTGGCGGAGCTTGCGGGCCAGGCGGAAGTTGACGTCGGGAAAGTCGATGAGGATGGCGGCTGCGGGGCGGGTCTGCTCGATGTGGCGAGTGAGCTTGCGGAACTGGGAGTAGATGTAGGGCGCGTGGCGGATGACCTCGGTGATGCCCATGTGGGCGACGTCCTCGGCGCGGACGATGCGGGTGAGACCGGCCTGCTGCATGAGCGCGCCGCCGAGGCCGGAGAAGGTGGCTGCGGGGCGGGCGGCGCGGAGGGCGGCGATGATCTGCGCGCCGTAAAGATCTCCGGAAGCCTCGCCGGCAGAGAGGAAGAGGTGCGGGTTGGAGAGAGCGGCGATGAAGGTAGTTTACCGGGGGAGCGGGGCCAGGTTACCTGCGGGCTCCGGAGGCACTGCGCGGGGGTGTACCCCCCCCTCCCCCCTTAAGTATCCAAAGTATTCAAAACAAGGAGCTTAAGTCTGGACCAGGTATGCGGAAGTCTGCAGGGAAAAAGGCTTTACCTACCTCTCTAGTATAGCGGGGCGAAGAGGTGAGATATGCCAGGAAAGTTGGAGAAGTTTGGGCTTTGGAATGATGGACTTAGCGGCGTTTTGGGGGAATTGGGGCTTGACAGCGTGGATGCGGTGGGGTGGGTGAGAGCGAAATTCGGGGGTCTCTCCACTCCCCCCGCGCTCGGCGCAGGGGTTCGGTCGAGATGACGGGAGTTGGGGGCCACCCCTACCGTGCTCGGCGCAGGGGTTCGGTCGAGATGACGGGAGTTGGGGGGGCTCCACCCCTGCCGCGCGGGGCGCAGGGCTCGAGATGACGGGAGTTGGGGGGCTCCACCCTTGATCACACGCGTTCGCCAGCCAAGCATAATGATGGGTCGTTGGCCGCCGGCGTGTGTTTTACTGGCGGCGTCGGCAGATAAGTGCAGCGGAGGTTCCATGCGGAGGAGTCTGGTCGCGGTCTTTTGGTTTGCGGGAGTTTGCCTGGCCGGGGCGGGTGCGGGTTCGGCACAGCCGGGGCCGGTGTATACGGTGGCGGCGCCTATGAAGGAGTACCTCATCGCGGACCGGGAGATGGAGATCGCCCTGGCGCGCAGTGCGGCGCCGGCATCGATTGCGAACGGGGCGGAGGTGCTGGTGCTGGAGCACGAGGGGTACGTGACGGCGGTGAAGGGCGGAAACGGCTTCGTGTGCCTGGTGGAGCGGGCGTGGGCGAAGACGACGGACGACGCGGAGTTCTGGAATCCGAAGATGCGGGCGCCGCTGTGCGTGAATGCGCCGGCGGCACGGGGATACCTGCCGATTGTGATGATGAAGACGAGGCTGGTGCTGGCGGGGAAGTCGAAGGCGGAGATCGGGGTGGCGCTGAAGTCGGCGAAGGAGAAAAAAGAGGTGCCGGCGCTGGAGCCGAACGCGATGTGCTACATGATGTCCAGGCAACAGTACCTGAGCGACGAGGATAAGGCATGGCATCCGCACATGATGTGGTTCGTGCCGGAGGACGCGGTGAAGAGCTGGGAGGCGAATCTGGCGGGTGTGCCGGTCTACGCGGGATACGTGCCGGAGGACCGGATGACGGTGTTCATGATCAAGGTGGGCCATTGGTCGGACGGGACGGCAGCACAGTGACGAAGCAGCGTGCTTGTGGCGCGCCGGGGCTGAAGCGCATGTCGTTCCGGGTTCTTTCGTGCGGCTTGTGCCTGCACTGTTACCCGCATGGGTGCGAGAGAAGGCCTGATCTTCGGAGGCGTACCAGCTTCTTCGGGGTGCTTGGACTCCATTGGTCGCAAAGATCGCGACCAACTCCGCTCAGGAATTGTTTGCGGATTGCGACTGCCAAATCAGCACACTAGCGTTTGAGGAAGGCGAGGAGGTCGGCGTTGATGGTGTCGGCATGGGTGGTGGGCATGCCGTGAGGAAAGTCCTTGTAGCTGATGAGGGTTCCGTTGGGCAGCAGTTTGGCGGAGAGCGGACCGGAGGCGATGTAGGGGACGATCTGGTCGTCTTCGCTGTGCATGACGAGGACGGGGATGGTGATCTGCTTGAGGTCGGCGGTGAAGTCGGTCTGGGAGAAGGCGACGATGCCGTCGTACTGGGCCTTGGCGCCGCCGATCATGCCCTGCCGCCACCAGTTGCCGATGATGCCCTCAGAGGGCGTGGCGCCGGGACGGTTGAAGCCGTAGAAGGGGCCTTCGGGCAGGTCGCGGTAGAAGCGTGCGCGGCTGGCGGCGAGCTGGGCCTGGAGCCCGTCGAAGACTGCTTTGGGGAGGCCGAGCGGGTTGGCGCCGGTGCGCACCATGAGCGGAGGCACGGCGCTGATGATGGCAGCTTTGGAGGCACGGCTTTGGCCGTGGCGGGCGAGATAGCGAACGACTTCGCCTCCGCCGGTGGAGTGGCCGACGTGGATGGCGTCGTGGAGATCGAGGTGCTGGGTGAGCGCGGCGAGATCGTCGGCGTAGTGGTCCATGTCGTGGCCGTCGGGGACCTGGGCGGAGCGGCCGTGGCCGCGGCGGTCGTGGGCGATGACGCGGTAGCCCTGTTGGAGGAAGAACAGCATCTGGGTGTCCCAGTCGTCGGAGCAGAGGGGCCAGCCGTGGCTGAAGACGATGGGCTGGCCGGTGCCCCAGTCCTTGTAGAAGATGTCGACGCCATCGTTGGTTTTGAGGACGGGCATGGAAGCTCCTTTGGGTTGAAAACGGGGTGCTTCATTAGAGCACAAGGCACGCTTGCCGAGAGGGAAATGAGCTGGTTTAGAGTCGGAGCCGGGGAGTTCGTTCACACGCGGCGCGAACGGCAGGATGCGGGAGGCGGACGATGGGTGCGCTGAAGATGCCGGCGAGGCTGGTGGAAGCGTTTGACGGGGATGAGGAGCTGCGCAGGTGGGTGGGCACGCTGCGGGAGTCGTGGCAGCGGGAGATTGCGCGCTGGGTGATGGAGCCGAGGAGCGACGAGGCGAAGCAGCGGCGGTGCGAGGACTGGGCGGAGCGGCTGCTGTTGACGATGGATGCGGAGCGGGAGCTTCCGCCGGCGCTGGCGCAGAGGCTGAGACGGACGCGCGATGCGATGGCGGGGTGGGAGGCAATGAGTGTGAACCGGCGCAGGGATTATCTGCTGGTGCTGTTTGGGGCAAAGAGCACGGAGGCCAGGGAGAACCAGATGGTGCGGCTGGTGGAGGCGTGCGTGGCCAAGGGTGCGCGGAGGCGGAAAGAGACATCTCAGGAGCGAGATGTGGGGCGCCCGGACGGTGGGTGAGGAGGAGCGATGGAGCGGGTGGGGCTGCGGTTCAGGCGGCTGTTCGATCCGGAGCAGGGCGCGCGCGGGTACCTGGTGGCAAGGTGGCTGTTTCTGCGGGCGCTGGGCGGGATCTACTTCTCGGCGTTCTTTGCGCTGCTGTTCCAGGTGAAGGGGTTGATTGGGACGCAGGGAATCCTGCCGGCGGCGGGGATGCTGAAGGAGGTGCAGGGGCCGGCGTGGCTGCGGCTGTGGGAGGTGCCGACGCTGCTGTGGGTGGATTCGAGCAACAGGATGCTGATGGCGGTGTGCTGGGTCGGGTTGTTGGCGGCGGTGCTCGTGGTGGCGAATGTGTGGCCGCGAGGGACGCTGGGGGCGTGCTTCGTGTGCTTCCTCTCGTTTGTGAGCGCGGCGCAGGATTTCTCGGGGTACCAGTCGGACGGGATGCTGCTGGAGGCGGGCTTTCTGGCGCTGTTTGTGGCGCCGGGCGGGTGGCTGCCAGGTTGGGGTTCGAAGAGCCGCGGGGTGTGGGCGGCGTATCTGCTGCTGCTGTGGGAGTGGTTCAGGATCTACTTTCAGTCGGGGGTGGTGAAGCTGGCGAGCGGCGATCCGACGTGGCGGAACCTGACGGCGATGTACGAGTACTACCAGAACGGGCCGCTGCCCACGTGGATCGGGTGGTATCTGCAGCATCTGCCGCACTGGTTTCATATTGCGACGGCGGCGCTGACGCTGGGGATGGAGCTGGTGCTGGTGTGGCTGGCGTTCTTCGGGCGGAGGGCGCGGGTGGTGTGCTTCTGGGTGGTGACGGTGTGGCAGGTGGGGGTGATCGCGACGGCGAACTATGCGTTTTTGAACTACCTGGTACTGGTGCTGGCGATGCTGCTGCTGGATGACCGGTCGCTGCTGCGGTGGGTGCCGGCGCGGTGGCGTGGCGGGCTGGGGCAGATGGAGGAGGAGCCTGACGCGGCGGCGGTGCGGCCACCGGTGCGGCTGGGGGTGGCGGCGTTCGTCCTGACGTGGGTCGGGTATGCCACGATGGTGCCGATGGTGAAGATGCTGTGGACGGAGGCGCCGCTGCCGATTGCGCCGGTGGCGGCGCTGGAGTCATTCCGGATTGCGAACAGCTATGGGTTGTTCGCGGTGATGACGCCGCACCGGTTTGAGATTGAGTTCCAGGGATCGAACGATGGGGTGAACTGGGTGGCGTATCCATTCAAGTACAAGCCGCAGGATGTCCGGGAGCGGCCGAGGATCTATGCGCCGTATCAGCCGCGGTTCGACTGGAACCTGTGGTTTGCGAGCCTGGGTGAATGGCAGCAGAACCTGATGGTGCCAAGGACGGAAGAGCTGCTGCTGGATGGCGATGAGGATGTGCTGGGCTTGTTTCGGGGGAACCCGTTTCGGAGTGCGCCGCCGAAGTTTGTGCGGGCGGTGCTGTGGCAGTACTGGTTCAGCAGCAGGGAAGAGAAGAGGGAACAGGGGGTGTGGTGGCGGCGCGAGATGGTGGGACCGTATGCGCCGACGTTGACCAAGGCGGGTGGTGGGAGGTTCGCGGTCGTGCAGTGAGTTGAGTTCTGAGAAGATGCAGGTCCTTCGGCTGCGCGCCTGCGGCGCTTCGCTCAGGATGACAGGGTTAAGCTCAATGGAGGAGAGACGTGCCAAGCCAGATGAAGAGCTTTCGGGCGGTGCTGGAGCGGGGGGATCGGGCGCTGGGTTGGACGATCGCGCGGGTGCCGTTCGATCCGGCCAAGGCGTTCAAGGGGATGGTGCGGCTGCGGGTGCGGGGCACGGTGAATGGGTTTGGGTTCCGGACGTCGTTGTTTCCGGATGCGGCGGGCGGGTTCTACCTGCTGGTGAATCGGCAGATGCAGGCGGGCGGCGGAGTGCGGCTGGGCGGGACGGCGGAGTTTGTGCTGGAGCCGGATCTGGAGCCGCGGCCGGCAGAGCTGCCGGATGAACTGGCGGTGTTGCTGGATGAGGAGGAAGGGCTTTGGGAATGGTATGAAGGCCTGACGGAGTACACGCGGCGGGAGATCGGCAAGTGGGTGGGCGGGGTGAAGAGCGAAGCGGCGCGGATGAGCCGGGCGGAGCAGATGGCGGAGCGTCTGCTGGCGACGATGGAGGGCGAGAAGATGCTGCCGCCGGTGCTGGAGGCGGCGTTACGCGCCAGGCCGCGGGCGCGGGCGGGGTGGGAGAAGATGTCCGCTGTGCAGCGGCGGAACGAGTTGATGGCGGTGTTCTACTATCGGTCGCCGGAGGCTCGGCAGAGGCGGGTGGAGAAGGTGGTGGAGGCTTGCCTGGCGAAGGCTCGAAGACGTGAACGCGGTGTCGTCGTTTTCGAAGAAGGCGAAGAGCTTCGGTGAGTCCTCCTGCGGCTATTGGCCCTTACCGGTAGCGGCTTTGTGGTCGAAATGGTTTGACGGTGGGGGTCCGCGAGCTTCTTCGGGGTCCTTCGACTGCGTTTGGCGAGAGAGCTCGCCAAACTCCGCTCAGGATGACGCTGGGTGGGGAGCAGGCCGGAGGACGTGACGCGGCTAGAATCGAGGATGGACGTTCAAGGGGGAATTTTGAAGCAGGGACTGCTGCCGATTGAGGTTGTTGCCGCGAAGCTGGGGTTGACGGAAGAGATGTATGAACGGCGGGGTCCGGTGAGCGCGAAGCTGAGCCTGGGGCTGCTGACGGACGAGCGGTGGGATCGCGGGGGCAAGCTAATTCTCGTGACAGCGACGACGCCGACAGTCTCGGGTGAGGGCAAGACGGTGACGTCGATCGGGCTGGTGCAGGGGCTGGAGCGGATCGGCAAGCGCGCGGTGATTACGTCGCGGGAGCCGTCGCTGGGGCCGGTGTTCGGGATGAAGGGCGGCGCGGCGGGCGGCGGGCGGTCGCAGGTAGAGCCGAGCGAGAAGATCAACCTGCACTTTCATGGGGACTTTCATGCGATCACGTCGGCGCATAACCTGCTGGCGGCGCTGATCGACTCGCATTTGTTCCATGGGAACGAACTGGGGCTGGATCCGGCGGCGATCACCTGGCCACGGGCCATGGATATGAACGATCGTGCGCTGCGGGAGATTGTTGCCAGCGTTACGGCGCCGGAGAAGCGGCAGCGGGATGGGAGCAACCGGACGGCGGGGTTCCTGATTACGGCGGCGAGCGAGGTGATGGCAATCCTCTCGCTCGCGGAAGGGCGCGAGGATTTGCGGGCGCGGCTGGCGCGGATTGTGGTTGGAGCCAATCGCGCGGGACAGCCGGTGACGGCGGCGGACCTGGGCGCGGTAGGGCCGATGATGGCGTTGCTGGCGGAGGCGCTGGAGCCGAACCTGGTGCAGACGACCGAAGGCACGCCGGCGATGGTGCATTGCGGGCCTTTCGCGAACATCGCGCATGGGACGAGCTCAGTGGTGTCGCAGAAGATCGGGTTGCGGCTGGCGGATTTCGTGGTGAACGAGACGGGGTTTGCGGCGGACCTGGGCTTTGAGAAGTACATGGACCTGGTGATGCCGGCGTCGGGGATACGGCCGAGCTGCGCGGTGCTGGTGACGACGGTGAAGTCGGTGGAGAGCCAGGGTGAGGGCAGCCTGGAGCGCGGGTTTGCGAACCTGGAGAAGCACATCGGCATCGTGAAGGGCTTTGGGCTGCCGGTGGTGGTGGCGATCAACCGGTTTCCGCAGGATACGGAGGCGGAGCTGAAGACGCTGGAGGCGTTCTGCGTGGAGCGGGGAGCGGCGTTTGCGCTCTCGGAGGCGTTTGCGAAGGGCGGAGCTGGCGCGGCGGAGCTGGCGCGGACCGTGGTGAGGGTGATCGAGGAAAATCCGGCGCCGGAGCTGACGACCACTTACCGGGCGGAGGAGACGGCGGAAGCGAAGATCGAGGCGGTGGCGCGCGGGGTGTATGGGGCAAACGGGGTGGAGTTCAGCGAACGGGCGACGGAGAAGCTGAAGCAGTTTGCGGAGTGGGGGTTTGGCAACCTGCCGGTGTGCATTGCGAAGACGCAGTACTCGCTGACGGACGACCCGAAGCGGATGGGCGCGCCGCGGGGGTGGACGCTGCATGTGACGGATGTGGGGCTGTCGGGGGGGGCGGGGTTTCTGGTGGTGATCTCAGGGGCGATGATGCTGATGCCGGGGCTGCCGAAGGTGTCGAAGGCGATGGGGATCGATGTAGATGGGGCGGGGGAGATTGTGGGGATGCGCTAGCGAGCGTCAGGCGGTGACGGCTTCCTGGTCCTGGTATTGGAGCTGGTAGAGCTTGTAGTAGAGGCCGTGCTGGGCGAGCAGCTGCTGGTGGGTGCCGTGCTCGCGGAGCTGGCCCTTGTGCATGACGAGGATCGTATCCGCGGACTGGATGGTGGAGAGCCGGTGGGCGATGAGGACGCTGGTGCGGCCGGTGATCATGCGCGAAAGCGCGAGGCGCACGCGGTGCTCGGTGTCTGTGTCGACGGAGCTGGTGGCCTCGTCGAGGATGAGGATGCCGGGATCGTGAGCGAGGGCTCGGGCGAAGCTGATGAGCTGCTTCTGGCCGGTGGATAGGCCGGCTCCACGTTCGCGCACGGGTTCGTTGAAGGCAAGCGGAAGGGTGCGGATAAAGTCGCCCACGTTGACCTCGTCGGCGGCGCGCTCGACCCGCTCGGCGGTGATGGAGCCGGTGCCGAGGCGGATGTTGTCGGCGATGGTACCGGAGAAAAGGAATGGATCCTGGAGGACGACGCCGAACCGCTGGCGAAGGGCGGTGAGGTTCTGGTCGCGAACGTCGATGCCGTCGACGAGGATCTGGCCTGCCTGGATGTCATAGAAGCGCATCATGAGCGAGGTGATGGTGGTCTTGCCGGCGCCGGTGTGGCCTACGATGGCGGCGGTCTCGTTGGGCTCGATGGTGAAGGAGACGTCGCGGAGGATCCATTCGATGGAGGGGTCTGAAGTGGGGTCGGGGGTGGGTTCAGAAGAGGGAAGAGGGAGAAGGGAAGAGGGAAGAGAAGACGCGGCGGCGGGTGGGTTGGGGATGGTCTGGTAGGTGAACCAGACGTTGCGGAACTCGATGCGGCCGTAGGCGGGGGAGGCGGGGTTGGGCGCGACGGGATGCGGCAGGGAGACGATGATGGGGGTCTGGTCGAGCAGCTTGAAGATGCGCTCGGCGGCGGCCATGGCGGCCTGCAGGATGTTGAACTTGTCGGAGAGCTCCTGGATGGGGCGGAAGAAGCGCTGCGCGTACTGGATGAAGGCTACCAGGACGCCGATGGTGACGGTGCCGAAGAGGCCGGGGGCGGAACCGGTAGAGATGTGGTGGGCGCGGAAGAAGTCGAGGTTGTTGATGATGGCGGAGCCGCCGCGCCAAAGCACGAGGGCGATGGCGAAGGAGGAGAGGAACTCGACGATGGGGAAGTAGACGGAGTAGGAGAAGATGGCGTCGGCCCAGGCGCGCTTGTTCTCGGCGTTGACGGTGGAGAAGTCGGAGAAGGCGCGGGCCTCGCGGTTGAAGAGCTGTACGACGCTCATGCCGGAGACGTACTCCTGGGTGAACGCGTTGATCTTGGCGGTGGCGGCGCGCTGGCTGCGGTAGGAGACGCGGATGCTGCGGCGGAAGATGCCGGTGGCGATGAAGATGAGCGGGATGACGGCGAGGGTGAGCAGCGCGAGCGGCCAGGACATCCATAGCATGATGCCGACGATGGCGAAGAGCAGGAGGATGTTGCCGAAGATCTCGATGATGCCGGCGGTGAACATCTCGTTGAGCGCGTCGACGTCGGACGTGACGCGGGTGACGAGGCGGCCGACGGGATTGCGGTCGAAGAAGGCGACGTCCTGGGACTGGATGTGGCGGAAGATCTCGCGGCGGAGGTCGAACATGATCTTCTGGCCGGTCCACTGCATGAGGTAGGTCTGGGTGAACTCGAGGCCGTAGGAGAGGCAGAGCGCGCAGAGGTAGATGCCGGCGAGCTCGGTAATGCCGGTGTAGGGAGTGGGGGAGAGATGGCGGGCGAGGAAGGACGGCTTGGGGCTGGGCGTCATGTAGGTGTCGACTGCAACCTTGATGAGCCAGGGGCCGGCGACGTCGGTGGCGGCCTTGAAGAGGATGGCGATGGCGGAGATGACGGTCTGAAGCTTGTAGGGCAGGAGATAACGCAGGAGGCGGCGCATGAGCTGCGCGTCGTAGACCTTGCCGACGACGTCGTCGTCGGGGCCGGAGCGGGCGACGGGTTTCTGCTCAGCTGATTGCTTCTCTGGTTTGTTCTCTGGGGATTTGTCTTCGCTCATGCGCAGTCTTGATTTTAGATGCGATGGGGTTGGGGTGGGTGCAAAGAGTGGCTGGCAGCGGCGTAACGCGGATAACGACGGATCAGAACGGATCAGGACGGATAGAGCGGGAGATGAGGCAGATGCGCGGGCGTGAAAGAATTGCAGGGTGAGCGAGGCTTTGGGTGTTTACGTGTCGGTGCCGTTCTGCAGGGCGAAGTGCAGCTTCTGCAACTTTGCGTCGGGGGTGTTCGCGGCGGAGAGGATGGATGGGTATGTGGCCCGGCTGGTGGAGGAGATGCGCGGGGGGCGGGAGTATGCGCGGTTGGTGGGCGCGGAGCTGGCGGGGAGGGTGGATTCGCTTTATCTGGGGGGTGGGACGCCGTCGCTGCTGGAGCCGGAGATGATTGCGCGGCTGTTTGCAGGAGTGCGCGAGGAGTTCGAGGTGGAGAGCGGGGCGGAGATAACTGTGGAGTGCGCGCCGGGGCAGATGACGGATGAGTCGCTGCAGGCGTTTTTGCGCGCGGGGGTGAACCGGATGAGCTTCGGGGTGCAGAGCTTTGTGGACCGGGAGTGTGCGACGGTGGGCAGACTGCATACCGGGGCGGAGTGCCGGGAAGAGCTGCGCAGGACGGAGCGGGCGGGCTTGCGGCGGCTGGGGATCGACTTGATTGTGGGGCTGCCGGGGCAGACGGAGGCGTCGTGGCGCTACTCGGTGGAGCAGGCGGTGGAGAGCGGGGTGGAGCACGTGAGCGTGTATATGCTGGAGGTGGATGAGGGATCGCGGCTGGGACGGGAGGCGCTGCGAGGTGGTGTGCGGTACGGGGCGGGGGAGTTGGCGGAGGATGACCGGGTGGCGGACTGGTATGCGGCAGGGTGTGAGTGGCTGGAGGCGGCGGGGGTGAGGCAGTACGAGATCTCGAACTTCGCGCGGGCGAGTGGGGCGTCGCGGCATAACCGCAAGTACTGGGAGCGGCGAGAGTATGTGGGGTTTGGACTGGATGCGCACTCGATGCTGCGGGTGGGAGAGGGCGGGGTGCGCTGGGCGAATGCGGATGAGATAGGGAAGTATGTGGGGATGATGGGCGAGGGCGGCTTCGTGCGGACGGTGGACCGCGTGGGGCGGGAGCAGGGGTTCGAGGAGGCGGTTTTTCTTGGACTCCGGCTGGTGGATGGTGTGGATAGGATGGAGCTGCGGCGTGAGTTCGGCGGGGAACTGTTGGAGGCGTTCGCGGTGGGGGTGACTGAGCTGGAGATGGCCGGGCTGGTGGAGTGCAGGGGAGAGCGGGTGCGGCTGACACGTCGCGGGCGGATGGTGTCGAATGAGGTGTTTGAGAGGCTGCTGGTGGGGGCTGCTGTTTAGAGACGTTATAGAGAAGAGGAATAGGAGAGACGATGATCGATTTGCGGAGTGATACGGTGACGCGGCCGACGGCGGCGATGCGGCGGGCGATGGCGGAGGCGGAGGTTGGGGACGACGTGTATGGCGAGGACCCGACCATCAACCGGCTGGAGGCGCGGGCGGCGGAGATGTTCGGGCGGGAGGCGGCGATCTTTGTGCCGACGGGGTCGATGGGGAACCTGATCGCGGCGCGGATCCATACGCAGCACGGGCAGGAGATCGTGTGCGAGTCGCGGGCGCACATCCTGGACTGGGAGATGGCGATGATGGCGGCGTACTGCGGCTGCATTCCGCGGACGGTGGCGGCGCCGCGCGGAATTCTGACCTGGGAGATGATGCGGCCGGCGATCGCGCCGAAGATCTACTTCCGCGCGCAGACGGGGCTGGTGTGGCTGGAGAACTCGCACAACATGGCCGGCGGGACGGTGACGCCGGTGGAGGTGTTTGAGGAGATCTGGGCGGGCGCGAAGGCGGCAGGGCTGCCGGTGCATTTGGATGGAGCGCGGGTGTTCAACGCGGCGACCGCGCTGGGAGTGGATGTGGCGACGCTGACGCGGGGCTTCGATACGGTGATGTTCTGCCTGTCGAAGGGTCTGGGCGCGCCGGTGGGGTCAATGCTGGTGGGGTCGAGGGCGGCGATCGGTGAGGCGCGGGTGTTTCGCAAGGCGCTGGGCGGTGGGATGCGGCAGGCCGGGGTGCTGGCGGCGGCGGGGCTGATCGGGCTCGAGGAGATGACGAAGCGGCTGGGCGAGGATCACGCAAATGCGCGGCTACTGGCCGAGGCGTTGGCGGAGGCGCCGGGGGTGGAGATCGATCTGGATGCGGTGCAGACGAATATCCTGATCTTCCGGCTGACGGGTGGGGATGCGGCGGGCTTTGTGGGGAGGCTGAAGGAGAAGGGCGTGATTGCGAGCGCGGTGGGGCCCGACGCGGTGCGGTTTGTGACGCACTTTGACGTGAGCCGGGAGGATTGCAAGCGGGCCGCGGAGGTGGCGGTGGCGGAGTTGGCGGTGAACCGCGGAAGCGGCGAGAAGGTGCTGGTGGGGGCGGACTGATTGCGGGCGCGGGGCTTTGACCCAGTGACTCAGGCAGGAGGGAGCGAGAGCGACGCGAGGACTGCCTGGTCGATGGCGAGGAAGAAGCCTTTGGCGGTGGCGAGGGCGCGGCCGTCGGCGGTGGCGAGCGAGGCGGTGTGGAAGAGCTTGCGGCCGTCGCAGCGGTCGTGGCGGCTGATGAGGGTGAGCGGGACGTAGAGGGGCGCGGGGCGGAGGTAGTCGACCTCCATGTGGCGGGTCATGGCGAGCGTGTTCAGAGGGCGGTTGAGCTTGGACATGGCCTCGTCGAAGAGGGTGGCGATGATGCCGCCGTGGATGTGGCCGGGAGGTCCCTCGTGAACGCGCTGGAGGGTGACGATGGCGGTGGCGGTGATGTTGACGGTGTCGTGGTCGTCGATGGTGAAGGAGAGATGCAGGCCTTCAGGGTTGGCGGGACCGCAGCCGAAGCAGAAGTTGGCGCGCTCGTTGATGGTGCGAGTGTCGGCTGGCGAGGTGTGGATGGGGGCGTGGGAGTCTGGGTTGGTGGGGTGGGGCACAAGGAGAGGATATCGTGGCGGGGGAGAAATGCATGTCCTTCGACTTCGTTCAGGATGACGAAGTGGGGGCGGGGCGGACGGAATTACAGGTCCTTCGGCTTCGCTCAGGATGACAGTCTGGTTGGGGAGAAGGCATACCCCAGGGGCTAAAGCCCCCTGTTTCTTATGCACGGAGTGTGAGACCCAAGGCTAAAGCCTTGGGGTACCTTCGAGCGAAGGACAAGCAACAGCAGAGGCCAAGGCATACTTCAGGGGCTAAGCCTTGGGGGAGCTTTGGGCGGGCAGCGCGTATGAGGAATGCAGGTCCTTCGACTTCGCACTGCGCGCTTCGCTCAGGATGACAGAGTCCGGGGGGATTGAAGGTGCTTCGATTGCGCGCTACGCTCAGGATGACAGAACTTGGCAGGGTCAGGAGTTGAGGAGGGCGAGGATGGAGGGGCCGTACTTGTCGAGTTTGTCGGGACCGATGCCGGGGATGGCGCTGAGCTGAGGCAGGGTGCGGGGGTGATCGAGGACGATGCTGCGCAGGGTGGAGGTGCCGAAGACGAAAAACTGCGGCAGGCCCATCTTTTCGGCTTCGGATTTGCGCCAGGCGCGCAGGTTGGAGTCGAGGGCTTGTTGCGCGGGCGTGAGGGTCTCGGCTGGGGTGGCGGTGGTGGGGCGATCGCGGTGGAATTCCTGTGATTTCGAGATGGATGCGGAGGGGGTGAGAGCGAAGTTCGGTAGTCGCTCCGAGCTCCGTTGGCTGCGCTGAGGTTCCGCCCGAGTTGACCTTGGAGTCCGTGAGGACTTCTTCCTGGCGGTGGTGGCGAGGTCGAGGGAGGGAGACTGCAGCAGGACGCCGAGGGAGTTGCCGCTGGCGCTGAGCTCGCGGCCTTCGTGGGTTATGACGGCCTTCTTGTAGGCGATGACGTTGCCTTCGGGGTTGGTGAAGGTGTCGGAGGCGAGGGTGATGAGGCCGGCGCGGGCCAGGCCGTCGAGCAGGATGTCGAAGGTCTTGCGGTCGGGCTTGCCGGAGAGGGTGGAGGAGAGCTCGGTGAAGAGCTTGCCGGTGGAGGTGGAGCGGGAGTCGAGCACGCGGAGGATGGCGCGGAGGTTCTTTTCCTGCGCGGCGTCGGGTTCGACGAAGGTCTGGGACGTGGTGCCGGTCGGGTTGCAGAAGTCGCAGTGGCCGCAGGGGCGGTGGGCGTCGGCGGTGTCGCCGAAGTGGCGGATGAGGGCGGTCATACGGCATTGCTGGGTCTCCGCGAAGGCCATCATGCGGTCGATCTGCGAACGGCGGAAGTCGACCTGCTGGAGATAGTTCTGCTGCCAGGGGCTGCCGCTGCGCGGGCCGGCGAGGCGGAGGTTGCCGGCCATATCGAACTGGGCGACGCCCTGCGAGGCGAGCTTCTCGGCGGCCTTGGCGAAGGTGTCGGCGTCCATCTTGAGCTGGCGGCAGAGGATGTCGGGCAACTGAAAGTCCTGGGTGAGGACGCGCTGAACGCGGAGGAGATCGTTGACGACGGGGTAGTCGCGCTCGAGGAAGAAGTCGTGCATCTTGCGGTCGGCGAAGCTGTAGAGGAGGACGGTGCGGGAGGGCAGGCCGTCGCGGCCGGCGCGGCCGATCTCCTGGTAGAAGGCCTCGACGGAGGCGGGCAGGGCGAAGTGGATGACGGTGCGGACGTCGGGCTTGTCGATACCCATGCCGAAGGCGATGGTGGCGACGACGATGTCGAGGGAGCCGGAAAGGAAGTCGCGCTGGACGCGGTCGCGGGTGGCGGCGTCGAGGCCGGCGTGGTAGGGTGCGGCGATGGTGGGGGATTTCGGGGTGAACCCACTCATCGCGTGAGACAAGGGCGCGATGAATGGGGCACGGGAGTTTGCACGGGAGTTTGCCAGGGTCTGGTTGAGGGTGGCGGCGAGCTCGTCGGCGGCTTTGCGGGAGGGGGCGTAGACGATGGCGGGGCGACGAGAGGGGTCGGAGAGGAAGTCCGTGGTGAACTGCGGGCGGCGAGGTTTCGAGAGCTCGAGGACCTCGATGGAGAGGTTGTCGCGGCGGAAGCCGTGGATGAAGAGGGCGGGCTGGTGGAGGGCGAGCTGGGCCACGATGTCCTGCTGGACGGTGGGGGTGGCGGTGGCGGTGAGGGCGAGGATGGGGGCGGGGCGAAGGGCGGGGAGGAAGTCGCCGAGGGTGCGGTAATCGGGGCGGAAGTCGTGGCCCCAGGCGGAGATGCAGTGGGCTTCGTCGATGGCGACGAGGCAGGGCTTGCGGCGGGCGAGCATCTCGGGGAAGCCGGGGACGCGCATGCGCTCAGGGGCGACGAAGAGGAACTGGAGGGTGCCGTCGAGATACTGGCGGCAGGCCTGCCGGGCGTCGTCGCGGGAAAGTCCGGAGTGGATGCGGGCGACGCGCAGGCCGGCGGCGGAGAGCTTGTTAGCCTGGTCGTCCATGAGGGCGATGAGGGGGGAGATGACGAGTGCGGCGCTGCTGTTGCCAGCAAACTGGCGGGCGATGGCGGGGAGCTGGTAGCAGAGCGACTTGCCGGCGCCGGTGGGCATGACGAGCAGGCAGTCGCGACCGTCAGTGGCGGCGCGGCAGACGGCTTCCTGGTTGGGGCGGAAGGCGGCGTGGCCGAAGGTGGAGTGGAGCAGCGAGTGAAGGTCGGGCATGGCTATGCGTCTGGGCTAGTTTCGCATATTGTTTGCCCGGAAGCGCTACGGGATGACCTGGTCGGCGGCGTCGCCGGAGTCGGGTTCCTCGGCGGCGATGCGGCCGGCGACAGTCTCCTTGAGGTCGGCGAGCGCCTGCTCGGAGTAGAAGGCGCCATCACGAACTACCGCGTGGATGGCGTGAAGGTTCCGGGCGCTGGCGATGGGATCCGCGTTGAGCAGGACAAGGTTGGCGTCTTTGCCGGGCTCGACGGTGCCCATGGTGGCGGTGCGGTTCAGGAACTCGGCGCCGTTGAGGGTGGTCATCTGCAGGATGCGCAGGGGGGTGAGTCCGGCGTCGGCGAGGAGGTCGAACTCCTGGTGAAGCGAGACGCCGGGGATGACCCAGCCGCCGCCGAAGTCGCTGCCGGCAAGGAGTTTGACGCCTGCGTCCTCAAAGATGCGGGTGAGTTTGAGCTCGAGATCGCCGAGGCGGCGGAGGGTGTCGCGGCCGGCGGGCGAGACTTTGGCCGAGTACATCTTCGCGACGGAGGACCAGAAGGCGCGGGCCTCTGGAGTGATGTAGCGGAGGTCGGGGCTTTGGGTGTATAGGGGGTCGTCGCCGAGGCGCATAGTGGCGTTGCGGATGAGGGTGAGGCATTGCCAGGTACCGTGGGTGGCGAAGGTGGAGGCGAGGGAGCGGGCTTTGGAGTCGCTGAAGGAGTCGATGAGGCCCTTGGTTTTGGAGAGGGCTTCGGGGTCCATATTGAGGCGGCCGAGGATGGGGTTGGCGATCATGATGCGGCCGGCTTTTTTCATGACCTCGGGGGAGAGGTCGGGGCCTTTGGGCGGGCGCAGCTTGATGATGAGGTTGATGAGCCAGCCGCGGGTGGAGACGGCGATGAGGGTGAGTTCGGTGGGGCCGACATGCTCGATGACTCCCATGCCCTCGCGGGCGGCGCGCGCGACGTCGACGCCGGGGGAGAGATGACCGTCGTAGACGAGGCCGAGGCGTTTGGATTCGGCGAGGGTGGCGAAGAAGGTCTTGGGCGAGACGAAGATGGTCTTGATGAAGTCGGCGCCTTCGGCCTTCTGGCGCCGGACCTCCGCGACACCGGCCTCCGGGGTAGAGGCGTTGAGCGGGGTGAGGAGGTCGCCGGGAAGGCTGAGGATCTCGGGGCCGTGGGGGCCGATGGGGAGCCTGCCTTCGCGGCGGGCGCGCAGCATGTCGCTTGAGCCGGCCATCTGGCGCGTGCCGGTGATGCCGAAGGCGAGCATGAGCGTGGCGGCGTATTCGGTGGAGTGCTCGCTCTGCAGGATGTGGGAGTGCATGTCGAGGAAGCCGGGAACGAGGAACTTGCCGGTGACGTCGACGGTCTGGAGGGCGGGATCGGAGGCGGCTTCGAGAGGGGTGCCGGCGGGAACGATCTGCTGAATTGTGCCGTCCGCGAGCAGGACGGACTGCATGGGATTGAGGGCGCCGGTCCGGGTGTCGACAACGGTGACGCCGGTGAGGAGCAAGGGGGTGGAAGGCAGGGTGCTGGTGGGAGCGGACGTGATACCCATCGTTGGGGTGGCCTCGTGGGATTAGCTTACGGTATTACGAGGTTCCGGAGTGGGTCGATTGAGGCGGACTCATCTGGTCCGCGAGCCGCGAAGCTTCGTCGTCGAGGTGTGATGGTGGAAAACCCGGTGGCACTCTGCCCCGGTCTGGTTTGGCGGAGATGCGTGCTCAGGTGCGGGCGGTGAAAGGCTTTCCGGCGGCACCGGCCACGGTGCAAAGGCCGGTAAGGAGCAAGGCAAAGCTGGACGGCTCAGGGGTGGGCGCGGGAGTGTAGTTGTAGGTAAACGTGCCGGCCAGGGTGGTGGGGACGGTGGAAGCTGAACCACCCGTGACGGAGACATCGGGATCAAGGATGACGTGATTGATGCCAACGAAGCCGCCGGTATTCGGGTCCGTGACCGAGATCGCGATAGCGGACGAGCTGGTGTAGGTCTGCCTGAAGATGAAACCGAAAGGCGAATCGAGAGTGAGTTCATAGGAGCTGTTGCCCGAGTTGTCGGGGACGAAGGTGACGTTGCCGGTAAGCGTGGCGGTAATGGAATTCAAGGTGCCGAGTGCGGGGTTGAACTGCAGGACGCCGAAGAGATTTTCTTCCGGACCGGTGAGGTTTGTGAAGCCGACGCTGAAATTGGTGGTGATGGTGTCAGCGTGAGCCGGCAGTGTGGCGGCGGAGAACAGGAGGGCGGCGAAGAGGATGATGTGACGACGCATGACAGGGGGCCTTCGACCGGGAGTCGTGGAACGATGCAATGTTATCCATACGGTCCGCGGCGTGCGCGGCATGTCGCCATGAGCCTACGGATACGTGGATTGAGGAAGATACGGAAGCGCCAACGGAAGCCGGCGCTTCCACGGTCAGGCCTGCATGATCTTGTCTGGCGTGATGGGATAGTGGCGAATGCGCTTGCCGGTAGCGTTGTAGATGGCGTTGGCGACAGCGGCGGCGGCGCCGGTGATGCCGATTTCGCCGATGCCGCGAGCGCCGAGCGGGTTGAAGAGCTTATCCGGAATGTTCAGGCAGGTGACGTCGATGGTGCCGATGTCGGCGTTGACGGGCACGTGGTACTCGGCGAGCGACTCATTGACGGTGCGGCCGTAGATCGGGTCCATGTGGGCCTCCTCGTGGAGCGCGAAGGAGACGCCCCAGACGATGCCGCCCATGAGCTGGTTGAGGCCGGTGGTGTCGTTCATGAGCGTGCCGATGTCGTAGGTGCCGACGACGCGGCGCACCTTGACCATGTGGGTATCTTTATCCACGGCAACTTCTGCGAAGACGGCGCCGAAAGATTGCGAGGAGTAGGCGTCGGCGGCCTCGGACTTTTCGGCTGAGCCCTGGGCTTCAATGGGCTTGCCCGATTTGGCGACGAGGTCGGCGAAGGAGACGGATTTGGATGAGTCGGTTTTGGCGCAGACGCAGCTGTCTTTGACGACGATGTCGGTGGTCTTGAGGCCGTGGAGAGGGCCGGACGGGTCGTTGATGGCGACCTCGGCGAGTTTGAGGATGGCCTGCGCGGCGGCGTCTGCTACTGCAGGCGTGACGGAGGCGGTCGACTGCGAGCCGCCGGAGACCGGCGCCTTGGGCAGGGTGGAATCGCCGAGCTTGACCTCGACGAGCGCGGGATCCATGTTGAGCGCGGCGGCGGCGGTCTGCGCGATCATGGTGTACATGCCGGTGCCGAGATCCTGGGTGCCGGAGGCGGCCATGACCTTGCCGCCGGGCAGGATGCGGACCACGGCCTGGGCGGCGGAGCGGTTGGCGGGGTAGGTGGCGGTCGCCATGCCAACGCCGATGAGGTTGTTGCCCTCCACGTGCTGGCCGGGCACGGGATTGCGCTTGGACCAGCCGAAGCGGGTGGCGGCTTCGGAGTAGGCCTGGCGCAGGTTCTTCGAGGTGTAGGCGCGGTCGTGGCTGGGATCTTTCTCAGCGTAGTTGACCAGGCGGAGCTGCAGCGGGTCCATGTGCAGCTTCTCGGCGAGCTCGTCCATGGCGATCTCAAGGACGGCGGTGCCGGGAGCCTCGCCGGGCGCGCGCATGAAGGTGCCGACGCCATAGTTCATTTCCACGACCTTGGCGGAGACGGCGTTGGCCTCGCTCATATAGAGGCCCTTGGCGGGGCCTTCAGCATGTTCGACGAAGTCTTCGAGTACGGACGCGTCGAGGACGACGTCCTGCTGCAGGGCGAAGATCTTGCCTTCCTGGGTCGCGCCGATCTTGATCTTGTTGACGGTGGCGGGGCGATGGCCGACGGGACCGAACATCTGCTCGCGCTCGAGAACCAGCTTGACGGGCTTGCCGGTGACCTTGGCGGCCATGGCGCAGAGCGGCACGTGCGACCAGGTGCTGCCTTTGCAGCCGAAGCCGCCGCCGGTGTAGGGACACTGTACGCGGACGTCGTCGAGCGGCATGTTGAAGAGGCGCGCGATGGACATCTTGCTGCCGGAGATGTACTGGGTGGCGTCGTAGATGTTGAGTTTTTCGCCTTCCCACCAGGCGATGGTGGCGTGAGGCTCCAGCGGATTGTGGTTCTGGATGGGCGTGATGTAGGTCTGCTCCAGCACGACGGAAGACTTCTGGAAGCCGGCAGCGAGGTCGCCGCGCTTGTTCCCCGGGGGCTCTTTGCCCGGGTTCTTGGGCCAGCGCGCTTCGTCCAGACGACCCATGAAGTCGAGCTTGGCGGGCGTTTCGTTGTACTTGATCTTGAGCTGACGCGCGGCGAAGCGGGCCTCGGCGATGGACCTGGCGACGACCAGCGCGATGGGCTGGCCGTTGTAGCCGACGTCGGCGTTCTGGAGAACGGTCACGGAGCGGCGCGCGGGCGGCGCGGGCGTGGGCACGGGCAGCTTGGGCGCGTTGAACGGAGTGAGCACGGCGACGACGCCCGAGGAGCGCTCGGCGGCGGTACGGTCAATGGAGGCGACGGTGCCGCTGGCGATCGTACTTTGAACCATGAGGGCGTAGAGCAGATCGGACTTGGGGAAGGGCGAAGAGAACTCGGCGGCGAACTTGGCTTTGCCAGTGACCTTGGCGAGGCCGGTGTAGCGGACCTTGAGCTGGCGCTGGCGGGGATCGGGTGCGTCGGATTGTTGCATCATGCGTGTACTCCTGGAACGAGTGCGGGTGGGTCAGGTGAGCAGCGGGGATCTAACGCTGAAGGGCAAGGGGCCACGGGTTACGTCTGCGCGACGCTGCCGGCCGCGGCGACGGTGAGGGCGCGGACGATGCCCTGGCGCGCCATCTCGATCTTGAAGGCGTTGTGCTCGTAGCCTTTGGCGTTGGCAAGGGCAAGGTCGGCCGCCTTGCGGAAGGCGTCAGGACCGGGAGTGGCGCCGGCGAGGGAGCGCTCCGCGGGTTCGGATCGCCAGGGCTTGTGCGCGACGCCGCCCAAAGCCAGGCCGGCGGACTTGATGGTGGCGCCGTTCATCTCCAGGCCGGCGGCGACGGAGATCAGCGCGAAGGCGTAGCTGTTGCGGTCGCGCGCCTTGAGGTAGTAGGCGTTGGAGGCGAAGCGCGCGGGAGGCAGGGTGACGGCGATGATGAGCTCGCCGGGATTCAGGTTGGTGTCGCGCTGCGGGGTGGAGCCGGGCAGGCGGTGGAACTCGGCGATGGCAATGGTGCGCTTGCCTTTCGGTCCCTGGACCTCGATGCGGGCGTCCAGCGCGGCCATGGCGACGTTCATGTCAGAGGGGTTGGTGGCGATGCAGGTCTCGGCGCTGGTGGGACCCTTGTCGGTCTGGCCGAGGATGGCGTGGATGCGGTTGTACCCCTTGATGGCGGCGCAGCCGGAGCCGGGGACGCGCTTGTTGCAGGCCGGAAAGCTGGTGTCCATGAAGTAGTAGCAGCGGGTGCGTTGCAGGAGGTTGCCGCCTGTGGTCGCCATGTTGCGCAGTTGCGGCGAGGCGCCGGAGAGCAGGGCCTGCGAGAGCAGCGGGTATTGCTTGACGATGAGGGGATTGTTGGCCAGGTCGGAGTTGCGGACCAGCGCGCCGATGGTGACGCCGCCGTCGGGTGTTGCGGTGACCTGGTTGAGCGCCGGCGCGGAGGAAGACAGGTGGTTGATGTCGACCAGCGTGCTGGGGAACTCAACGCCGTACTTCATCAGGTCCACGAGATTGGTGCCGCCGGCGAGAAAGGCTGCCGACGGTGCGGCAGCGGCATGGATGGCAGCATCGGGTGCGGTGGCGCGCTCGTAGTGGAAGGGATTCATGCTGCGGCTCCTGATCTTGCTGCGGCGGGACTGCCGGCTTCGGGGCTGGCGGCGGCGAGGCGGCCAGCGCTGGATACGCCAGCCTGGGCGGCAGCGGCCCGGACAGCGGCGACGATGTTGGGGTAGGCTCCGCAGCGGCAGATGTTGCCGGACATGCGCTCGCGGATCTCGTTGTCGAAGGTGGCCTCGCGGCCGCCGTGAAAGGTGACGATCGAGAGATCGCCGCGCTTGGCTTCTTCGATGCCGGCGACGGCAGAGCAGATCTGCCCGGGGGTGCAATAGCCGCACTGGTAGGCGTCGTGCTCGAGGAAGGCGCGCTGCACCGGGTGGAGGCCTTCGATGCCGTCACCATGGGCGAGGCCTTCGATGGTGGTGATCTCGGCTCCCTCTGCGGCGACGGCGAGGGTGAGGCAGGAGTTGACGCGGCGACCGTCGACGAGGACGGTACAGGCGCCGCACTGGCCGTGGTCGCAGCCTTTCTTCGAGCCGGTAAGGTCAAGGTTTTCGCGCAGTGCATCGAGCAGCGAGGTGCGGGTATCAAGGGTGAGGGGATGCGAGGCGCCGTTGATCCTGAGCGTGATGCTGCGCGGCTGCTCGGTGCGCGGCGACTGAGCGAGCGCGGGCAGACCGACGGCGGTGGCAGCGGAGAGGGCGCCGGCGGTCTTGAGGAAGGTGCGGCGGCTGAAGTCGATGTCGGGGTGCGGGGCCGGGGAAGATGCGTCGCTTTCGACGCCCTCTTCAAGGCCTTCGAGTTCAGGGTCGGAGCAGGGGGACGTGGGCATGGGTACCTCGAAGCTGGTTGGACGCGGAGCGCAGTGCGCGTTAGCCGTCGCGCAAGTAGATGGGACGGTGCGGATAGTCGAATAGATGGAGAAGAGACGCGCGGAGATGCATTGCGCGCGGTGCGGGCCCCCAAATTTGAGGGGGCTGAAATTTTCAAGCCTGGTTTGCGGATTAAGCGCGTGCGTCTTTGGCCGGCGGCTGAAGGTCTTTTCGGCGGAACGGCTATTTTGACCTGGCGGCGCCGGTCTGCAACACAGAGTATGACCGGCACCATAGGCGCCTGGCGCCTGCGATCGCAAGCAGCATAAAGTTTGGCTACTACCCGGCGGCCACGTGGTGTACCTGAAGGTGGAGGCGTTTAAGATGCTGGAGGGCGACATGGGGCGGTTCCACACAGAGGCGACGCGCCGCTAGCAGCGGCTTGATTTCAGATGTTTTTCGCAGTACCATTGAGAATTGCGGGTTGTTGCCGCTGGAATCTTGGTGTAGAGGATCTGAGCAAATGGCGAAGCGTCGTGGAAATCCAAACTGGGGTAAGCCGGAGCCGATCGGGCCGGTTGTTCCGACTGTAACCTCGTTCGAGCAGGTGGTGAAGGAGTTCAAGCTGACACCGGATCAGTACATCCGCTCGACCCGCCTGCGGGAGTGGGCGCGGAGGAACAAGAATTCGAAGTACATCCCGGAGGCGCTGCTGGAGGCCTGGGGCTTCGAGATCGAGTCGACCCTGTAGCATGAGGGGGAATAGTGCATAATTCAAACGCCGCCCGATGAGGGCGGCGTTCGTATGTGAGGCGAGAGATGGCGGATCAGGACAGGAAGTTTGCGACGGTGCTCGAGGCAGTGGACGCGATGCGCGTCGGCAAGATGGTCGTGGTGGTGGATGACGAAGACCGCGAGAACGAAGGCGACCTGACGCTGGCGGCGGAGTTCGTAAGCCCGGAAGCGATCAACTTCATGGCCAGATTTGGTCGCGGGCTGATCTGCCTGACGCTGACCGAAGAGCGCGCGGACTACCTGCGGCTGGGGCCGATGACGCAGGACAACACGTCGCGCTTCGGGACGGCGTTTACCGAGAGTATCGAGGCGCGCGAGGGCGTGACGACAGGGATCTCCGCGGCGGACCGCGCGCATACGATCAAGGTGGCGATCGATTCGCGATCGACGGCGTTCGACCTGGCGCGGCCAGGGCACGTGTTCCCGCTGCGTGCGCGCAAGGGCGGGGTACTGGTGCGCGCCGGACAAACCGAAGCCTCGGTCGACCTGGCGCGGATGGCGGGGCTGATTCCGGCGGGTGTGATCTGCGAGATTATGAACGACGATGGCACGATGGCTCGGGTGCCGGACCTGGTGGAGTTCTGCAAGGTGCACGGGCTGCTGATGGTGACGGTGGCGGATCTGATCCGGCATCGGCTGCAGCATGAACGCTACATCCACCGCGTGGCGGAGGCGATGCTGCCGACGCCCTACGGCGAGTTTCGGATGATCGCGTACGAGAACGAGATGGATGGCGGGGAGTCGCATGTCGCGCTGCTGATGGGTGAGGTGTCGTGCGACACGCCGGTGCTGGTGCGGGTACATACGCATGCCCTGGCCGAGGATGTCTTCGGGTTGGTGGGGTGGGATAATCGCGGGCTGATCGATGGTTCGCTGCGGATGATTGCGGAGGCCGGCTGTGGGGCTCTGCTGTATCTGCATAGCGGCACGCGAGGGTTCGGGATCGATCGCACGGTGACGCCGCATCGCATCATGTTCGAGCGCGACCAGCGCGGCCGCGACGACCGCAATAACCGCACCCTGCGGCAGGTTGGACTGGGCGGGCAGATCCTGTCTGATCTGGGCATCCACAAGATCCGGCTGCTGACCAACACACCGACGCACGTGCCGGCACTGCAGGGATTTGGTATCGAGATTGTGGAGCAGGTGCAGGTCAAGTTCAAGTCGCGCTCGTCCGAGCGGGGCGAGCCGCTTTAGGGTAAGTTTCCTGTTTGCGGAGCGGATGATCTGGTTGGAAACGCTCCCTCTCGTGTAGGTTATGTGTGGACGCCAAGCCTCCGTAGACAGGAACGTAATTGCCTAGCGTGCGGTGACGACGAGGTTCAGGGTTACGGTCTGGGTCGTCTGCACGCCGTTCGTGGAGGTGGCGGTGACCTGGTACTGGTAGCTTCCGGGTGGAGTGTAGCGGAGGTTAGGATTAGCCCCGCCGCCGCAGCCGGAGATGGACAGCGAGAGGCTGGCAAGGAGCATTGCGAGCAGCAGCGGCCGATGGCGGCGAAGATTGCGGCGGCCGCGCCAAAGCACGAACATGCCGGGAGCCAGCAGGCAGAGGAAGGGTGCGGCGAGCGGTCTGCCGGGTGGAGACGCGAGGGCGGCGTTGCCGTTGATGGAGGTGACCGTGTTGATGGTGGCGAGCGCGAGCTGCGGGGTGCCGGCGAGCTGCACGGAGGCGGGTAGAAGCGAGCAGCTGGCATACGGTCCGGGAACGATGGGCGCGCAGGTGAGCGCGACCGAGCCGGTGTAGCCTCCGATGGGCGTAAGCGTGAGGTGATAGGTGGCGGGCGCTCCGCTGGGCACGGTAATGGCCGATGACGAACCGCCATCGACGCTCAGCGTGAAGCTGCCGCCACCCTGAACGCCGGTGCCGGTAAGCGGAACGTGCGCGGGTGAGGAGGGATCGGAGCTGGTGACGGTGAGGGTTCCGGGGCGCGGACCGGTCGCGCCGGGCGTGAAGGTGACCTGGGCGGTGCAGCTTATGCCCGGAGCCAGTGAGGCGAGGGCGCAGGGGATGGTGATGGCGTAGTCGCCGGTGATGGTGAGGGCGAGATTGCTGACGGTGGCGGAACCGTTGTTCTGGAGCGTGAGCGAGATGTTGGCCGAGGCGCCGACGGCGATGCTGCCAAAGGCTAGCGCCGAGGGCGTGATGACGAGCTGCGACTGCGTGCCGACGCCCGCGAGCGGAGCGTTGAGCGGGAGCGTGGACGCTGAAGTGGAGATGGAGAGCGCGCCGCTGCGCGTGCCGGCTGCGATCGGCGTGAAGGTGACCTGAACGGTGCAGCTGGAGTTTGCAGCTAGATTGCTGCCGGGCGCGGGACAGCTGCCGCCTGCGGTGAAGTCGCCGGAGGCTGAGATGGAGGAGAAGGTGACCGGGGCGGCGGTGGTGTTGGTGACCTGCACGGGTAAGGTCGCGGAGCTGCCGACGACGACCGATCCGAAGTTCAAGGACGCCGGAGAAAGCGTGAGTGCCGGCGGTGTGGCGCCGCTGAGCAGGCTGACGAACTCCAACGAGGTGGCAGAGCCGGAGGCGATTTCAAGTGAGGCGATGTGAGTTCCGGCGATCTGGGGCGTGCTAGTGACGGTGATGGTGCAGGTGGCGGCGGGAAGCACGGAGGCGCAGGTGTTCTGGGTGGTGAAGTCTGCGGGCGCGGTGGTCGCGACGACCTGCAGGGCGACACTGCCGGTGTTGGTAAGGGTGATGGTCTGGGCCGGTGAGGCGTCGCCGACCATGGTGGAGGCGAAGGTGAGCGAGCCCTGCGAGAGGGTGTACGTGGCAAGCGTGCCGGAGCTGTTAGAACTGGCGGCTGCAGGCCCTGCCTGACCGGTGAGTGAGAGTATGTTGGGGCTGGAGGCGGCGTCACTTTCGATGGTGAGGGTGCCGGAGTCCGACGTGCTGACCGATGCTGCTGTCCCCGAACCCTGGTTCGACGGCGTGTAGGTGACGGTGACGGTGCAGGTTTGAGCGGGCGTGAGCGGGGCTCCGCAGTTGCTGGTCGATAAGAACGGCGGACCGCTGCTGATACGGCGGACGGTGATCGCTGACGAGCCAGCATTGGTGAGGGTGAAGTTCTGCGTGAGCTGCTGGCCGGATTGCACCTGGCCGAAGTTGAAGACGCCCTGAACGATGAGGCCGCCGGTGAGGTTAAGCATGCCGGTCCCGGTGCCGAAGCCCTCGACGTAGGCGAGACCGGAGAGTGAGGGGGAGCCGTCCGTCGGCGTGGCTGTCGCGAAGAGAGTACCGGGTATGTCGCCATTGGTGAGTGGCAGGAAGGCGACCGAGAAGCTGCAGCTTCCGCTGGGCGCGAGGCTGATGCAGGCCGGGCCGAGCAGCACAAATTGGCGCGGGATCGTGACATTCAGTGTGAGTTGCCGGGCAGTGAGGTTGGTAATGGTGAAGAGGCGGCTCTGGCTTTCGGTGCCGGTCGGGACGGGGCCGTACTCGGACTGCGCGGGGAGGATTTGAATGCCCTGGCTGGCGCTGGTGTAGGCGCCATTGAGAGCAACCATGTAGGTGGTCGAAAGGGGCGGGGTGCCGGGAGAAGACGTGGTGACCGGGATAGAGAGCGTGTCGCTGACCGTGGCGGGGGCGGGCAGGAAAGTGACGGTGATGGAGCAGGAGGCGCCAGGGCCCAACGTGGCGCAGGAGGTGCTGGAACGAAAGTCGGCGGTCGCGGTGGCGGGAGGGCCAATCTGAATGGGATAGCCGCCGGTGTCGGTAAGGGTGATGGTCTGGGTTGTGGCGGTTGGGCCGGGGCTGTTCGAGAAGGTGAGGGCGAGCGGGTTGAGGGCAACGCCGGGATCGGGAGTGGCTGAGCCGGTAAGCTGAGCTGTGGCGGAGACGCCTGTTCCGCTGAAGGTGAGGGTGCCGGTGCGACTGCCGCTGGCAGTTGGAGTGAAGGTGACCGCGACGATGCAGGAGGCGGTGTAGGCCAGCGTGCCCCCGCAGGGATTGCCGCCGGTGGGGCTTGAGGAGAGGGTGAAGTCGCCGGTGAGAACGGGCGACGAGACCGGGACGGGCGCGGCGGTGGAGCTGACGTTAGTCAGGGTAAAGAAGAACGACCCGCTGCTGCTGTTCACCGGCACGGTGCCGAAGTCCTGGGCCAGAGGTGTGAGCAGCAGGCCGGTGAGCGGCAGGCCGATGCCATTGAGGCTAACCGCGTAAGGCGTGCCGCCGGGCGTGGAGGAGAGCGTGAGGGAACCGGGCTGCGGGCCGGCTGCGACGGGTTGGAAGCGGATGCCCAGATAGCAGTTGTGGCAACTGCCGGTGATTGAGGCCGCGAATGCCGATGCGGGCGGCTGACCGGGTCCGTAACCTACGTCTTCGACGAGGCTTAATGTGTAGGGGCCGGTGCTGGACGCCGTGAGCGCGTTGAAGGGCTGAGAGATCTTGTAGAAGGTCGTGACGGGTTGACCGATGGGCACGCTGCCGGAGTCGAGCGTGCCGTTGTTGGCGGCGAGGATGGCAATGCCCGTTCCGCTGAGCGTCACGTAGGCCGGTGAGGTGCCGGCGCCGGCCGTGACGGAGAGCAGGCCGGTGCGCGTGCCGGGCTGTGCGGGGGCGAAGCTGAGGGAGACAGCGCAGGTGGCGCCGCCGGCGAGCGTGGCGCCGCAACTCGTAACGGGTGTGAAGTCGCCGGTGATGGCGAGCGCCAAGGTGAAGGGCGCGGTGCCGGAGTTTGAGATCGCCACGGTCTGGGAGGTCGCCGAGACCCCGGTCACCGGCACCGGCGTGCTGAAGGTGATGCTGGCGGGTGTGACCGAGAGGTTCGGGTTGACGGTTGCACCGCCGACAGTGTGAGGCGGCAGGGTCTGGCCCGTGAGCAGGACGCTCAGGCCCTGATCGAGCGTGAGGGTGACGGAGGCGGTGGAGGGTGCCTGGCTGGCGAGATAGTCAATGCGGATGCGGCAGACGGTGGCGGGCGGGAGCGTGCTGGGGCAGGCGTCGGTCAGCGTGAAGGGTGAGCCGGCGGGCAGGGCAAGCGAAGCGTGGGCGATTGCTGCAGTCGAGGCGTTGGACAGATAGAGGAAGCGCGGCAGGCGGAGGCCGTTGATGAACTGCGTGCCGAAGTCGATCTCCGCAGCGGAGACGCCTAGCGAGGCGGCCTGGGTCCAGCCGGTGAGCAGGACGTCCTGGCTGCCGATGGACCAGTTGGCCTGGAGCAGGCCGTCGCTGGCGGACGAGGCCAGCGCGGTGAAGCCGAGGGTGATGTGGCAGGTGGCGCCCGGTGCGAGCAGCTTGGTAGTCTGCGCGCCGGCCAGGGCGCAGTCGCTGCCGAGTTCGCTGAAGGGGGAGGCCGCTGAGACTCTGTTGTTGGAGAAAGCATCGAGCGCCGAGGTGAAGGTCTGGCTGGCAGCGCCGAGGTTCGAGACGGTGATGGTGCGAGAGCTGGGCGGACTGGTAGAGGTCTGGATTCCGAAGTCGAGTTCTTTGGGATAAAAGACCAGGGTTTGCGCGGGTGGCGTGGCCGGGTAGGCCGGAAAGGAGACGGACTGGGCGGCGGCGTCGCTCGAAGACGCGGTGAGCGTGCCGGGCGAGCCGCCGGAGAGGAGGATGCCGCACTCGCCGCCGGGATAAAGGGTGGAGGGGCAGGTGGAGCTGAGGGTTCCGGCGCTGACCGTGAGTTGCAGGGTATCGGCGGCAGAGGTACCGAGATTGCGCAGGGTGACGAAGGGCAGGGTGTCGGCCGAAAAGGCGAGGGCTGCGACCGGGATTGGGTCGAGCTTGGCAAGGTACGCTGCGGAACCGGCACAAAGGCTGCCGGTGCAGGTTGCGGCGGACTGCTCTGAGTCGCGTACCGCGGAGGGAAAGGGCGGCGTGGGACCCTGGCGTAGGGGCAGGTCGTAGGTCTGGGTGGCCAGCAGGGCAGCGCTGGCCGTGGGCTGGATGGCCCCGGCGATGAGCGCTTCGCCGGTGGGATCGACGGCGATGGAGGTGGGAACCGCGGGCAGGCTGGCGTAGGCGGGATTGGCGCTGGGCAGGCCGCCAAAGCGGGCAGTCTGGTCGACTGCGTTGGCGGAGTTGACGCGGACGGCGAAGGCGTTGCCGAAGTTCTGGAGCGTCACCAGGGGGAGCAGTGGAGCGGCCAGCGTACCGTCGATCCACGATGCGCCGTTGGCCGCGGCGGCGACGAAGGATTGACTGCCGGGCGCGAGCAACGTGCCGCTCTGCACCGCGCTGAGATCGAGCGGCAGGCGCAGCAGGACCTGGTAGTTCGTCGTGACGAGCGGCATGGCCACGGTGTCGACGGGGAACTGGCCGAGCGCAACGGAGCCCGAGACGAGCAGGGTTTGGCCGCTGGAGTCAAGCGCGATCGAGGTCAGGCCGGGCCCGGGGATGAAGGTGGAGGCGGTAATGGCGTCGCCGCCGGGATCGAGGCGGGTGAGGAAGCCGGAGGGGTTGGAGAGGATGTCGGGAACGAGCGCGGCGACAGTGGGAAAGCCGGAGGCGGTGGTGAAGCCGGCGATGATGGAGTTGTCGGCGGCGTCCGCCGCGATGGCTGCCGGGGTGGTGTCGCCACTGGCGCCGGTCAGGTAGGTGGCGTAGAGCAGGACGCTGCCGGAGGAGGAGAACTTCTCTACGAAGCCGTTTTGCGAGCTGCCATAGGCTGGAGCCTGCTGGATGCCGTTGGGCGTAACGGGCAGGTTTGTGGCGTAGGTGATGCCGGTGACGAAGACCGCATCTGCCGTCGCGGCGAGCGCGGCGGCGGCAATGCGGCTGCCTCCCGTGAAGCTGACGAAGAGGGGGTTGAGCGAGGGGTCGAACTTGGCTATGAACGACTGCGTGGAGCTGTCGGTGGGCGTAGGGATGGCCGCGCCGGGGGTGCCTGTCAGCGCGCCCGAGCTGGACGTGCCGGTAACGTAGACGTTGCCGGCGGGATCGAGCGCCAAAGCCACCCCGGTGTCGCCCGCGGCGCCAAGCTGGGCCTGGGCCAGGATCGTGCTTGCGGCGTTGTCGGTCTTAAGCAGCCGCACGCCATCCTTCTGGTCGAGCAGCAGGAAGATGTTGCCGCTGGAGTCGGATTGGACGCCGTTGATCTGGCCCTGGGCGGCAACCGATCGCAGACCTGCAAAGGCGAGTTGCTGAGCGTTGGCGGCCGGCTGGCAGCGGGCCGCGGCGCAGCTGAAAAGAATCACGCACAGCATTGCGGCCAGCCGGCGATGGAGGGGGAGAGCCATGGAAGGAGGCGGCTGCGGTGAAGCTCTGAGTTGCAGCCTGTCCTCACTATCGTTGGTTTCAGGGCTTAACGGTGAAAAGTTGAAGGCGAAAATAATACGAAAGTAACGAGACGTCCCAAAACGGAACGAGGCTCAGGGCCGTCCGGTCTGCCAAAGCGACGAGAGGCCACGCGATGCAAGCTCAGATTCAAACTCCGTCTGGTTGGTGTAGCGGATGGCCTGCATACCCGCTCCTAGCGCGCCGTCGATGTTTTCCACGCGGTCATCAATAAAGAGGATGTTGACCGGTGGGGTCGTAAGGCCGTCAGCCGCATGCTGGTAGATGGCGGGGTCGGGCTTGGCCAGCTTCACCGTATGCGACCAGAGCAGGTAGTTGAAGCCGGCGAGCCAGGGGAACGCAGCCAGCACGCCGTCCATCATCGAGTCGCCGAGGTTGGAGAGGATGCCGGTCGGCGTGCCGGCGGCCTGCAGGCGCAGCGCCCAGTCGATCATAGGCTGGTTGGGACGGGTCCAAAGCGCGGTATCGGCGGCGATGAGCGCGGCGACCTGGTCGGAGTTCACCTCCAAGCCGGCGTGGCGTGCGGCGGCCTGCCAGTAGCTGGCGCCGGTGTGGACGCCGCGATCGTAGTCGTGACGCGGTGTCCAGTAGGCGCGGTGGAAGTCTTCTTCATCGAGGCTCGTGAGCTGTTTCATGCGAGCCCAGGCGGCTTCGTCCGGAGTACCGGTAAGGACGAGGCCATAGTCGAAGAGAACGGCACGCACAGGGGCTTGGGGCATGCAGCTATTGTAGGCGTGGTTCAAGGGTGCTGAAGGCACCAAGGAGGTCAGTCCCGGATCATCTTCTGACCGGCGGTGATGTGGTGCAGGCTGGCCGCTAGACTGGGGAGGTGACGCAGCGGTTTTCAGAACGGACGGCGTGGGATGTCGGCGAAGGCGCGCTGGCGCGGGCAACTCGCGAGGCGCGGACATCGGGCACCGAGATCGTCGACCTCACGCTCTCAAACCCCACGATGTGCGGCTTTCGGTACGATGCGGAGGCCATCCTGGCAGCGCTTGGCAATCCCGCAGCTATGACCTACGATCCCGACCCGCGGGGGATCCTGAGCGCGCGCGAGGCGGTGGCCGCCTACTATAAGGAGCACGGCGCCGCGGTCGATCCCGCGGACGTGCTTCTGACCACCAGCACCAGCGAGGCGTACAGTTTCCTCTTTCGGCTGCTGTGCGACGCGGGCGACTCGGTGCTGGTGGCGCAGCCGAGCTATCCGCTGTTCGACTTCCTGGCTCGGCTGGACGACGTGAAGCTCGAGAGTTATCGCCTTTTCTACGATTTCGGTTGGCACATCGACTTGGCCGAGCTGGAGCGGCGGATCGGGCCACGAACGCGGGCGCTGGTGCTCGTGCATCCCAACAACCCGACAGGGCATGCGACCCGGCGCACGGAGCTGGAGCGGCTGCAGGAGGCGTGCGGGCAACACGGGCTGGCTCTCATCGTCGACGAGGTCTTCCTGGATTATGGGCTGGACGAGCCGGTGGAATCGGTTGCCAGGCTCGCCTCAGAGTGTGCCACGTTCGTGGTCAGCGGCTTGAGCAAGGTTGCCGCGCTGCCGCAGATGAAGGTGGGTTGGATCGTCTGCGCAGCGCCGGAGGCGGTGCGGCGAGTGGCCCGGGAGCGGCTGGAGGTGGTGGCCGATACGTTCCTCTCCATGAACGCGCCGGCGCAGCTTGCGCTGCCCGCCTGGCTGGCAGAGAGCGGGCGCATGCAGCGGCAGATCCTGGCCCGGGTGCGGGACAATCTTGCCGAGCTTTCCGGACGCAGAGTGATCGCGCATCTGCCGGTGGAAGCGGGCTGGAACGCCATTCTGCGCCTGCCGCAGATCGGCATCGAATCGGGCATGGAGGGCGATCTTGCGGTCAGGCTGGTGCGGGAGGCCGGTGTCGCAGTCCATCCGGGTTCTTTCTACGGAATAGCCGGCAGCCACTTCGCCGTCGTTAGCACAATTGTGCCTGTGGAACACTTCAAATTGGGCCTGGATCGGGTGGAGGCGTGGTGTGAATCCGTCAAGTTAACCTAAGGCGCCGTGGCTTCACGTTCTGCTTCATGTACATTCCGTATCTCTCTGCATCTAGACCGCTTGTAGGAACGGGTTGCGTTCGCGCTCTCTTCCGATCGTGGTTGACTGGCCGTGGCCCGGGATGACGAGCGTCTCGTCGCGCAGGGTCAGCAGCCGGTCGTGGATAGAGCGGATGAGCCGGCGCCGGTCGCCTCCGGGCAGGTCGGTACGGCCTACGGAACCGGCGAAGAGGGTGTCGCCGGCGAGTACGAGCGACTCGTCCGGCAGGTGCACGCAGATGCTGCCCTGGGTATGTCCGGGCGTGAAGAGGATTGTTCCGGAGATGTCGCCGACCCGAATGTTGAGGTCGTCGGCCAGGTCGGCGTCGGGCGCGGAGACGTCCGGCGTAGCCATGCCGAGCCAGCTGGCCTGGACGTCCATCATGGCCAGCAGCGGAAGATCGTGCTGGTTGAAGAGGATGGGTGCGCCGGTGAGACGCTTGAGCAGCCCGGCACCAGCGATGTGGTCGATGTGCGCGTGGGTGATGAGGATCTGCTTGACGGTCAGGCCGTCTTTTTCGAGCAGGGCGACAATGCGGGGGATGTCGTCTCCGGGATCGACCACGATGGCCTCGTGCGTGGTCTCGTCACCCAGGATGGTGCAGTTGCATTGCAGCAGGCCGACGGGGAAGGTCTCGCGGATCATGCAGCGTGCGCGCTACTTCTTGGAGGCGGGCGCGGTCTGCGTCGTCTTGATGCCCGAGAGCACGGAGCGATCGTTGGAGCTGATGCGCGAGAGCACGATCGTGAGGCTGATGGAGGTCAGCATGAAGACGATCGCGGCATAGCTGGTGAGCTTGGTGAGCAGGTTGGCTGCGCCGCGGGGGCCGAACGCGGTCTGCGAACCCTGGCCGCCGAAGGCACCTGCCAGATCGGCGGATTTGCCGGTCTGCAGCAGCACGACGCCGATGAGGAACAGGCTGATAATAATGTGCACAACGAGGATCAGGTAGTAGAGAACTGTCATGACGTGTGGGTTGCTGCCTTCTTGGTGGCTGGAGTGTGTCAGGTCCGGCAGGCGCCTGTTAGCCCGCCGCTTGACGCCCTGAAGAGGAAAGCCCGAGCCCATGCACCGGGCGTTGACAGTCGGTCCTCTACCTCAGTGTAGCATCGGGAAACATCGCGATTCAATGCCGGGGACGGTAACGCTTGCCGTCCACCTGCATCCAATTCGGTACATCGATACGAGGAGAGTCCATGCAACTTGCAATGATCGGGCTGGGCAGGATGGGAGCCAACATGGTGCAGCGGCTGGCCGCGCACGGCCACGAGTGCGTGGTGTTCGACATGTCGCCTAAGGCAGTGGAGAAGCTGGCCGCCAATAAGGGTGTGACCGGCTCCGGCTCGATCGCCGAGATGATCGGCAAGCTGGAGAAGCCACGCGCTATCTGGATGATGATCCCGGCCGGCGTGGTGGAGGAGACGATCGGGCAGATCGCTCCGCACCTGGACGAGGGAGACATCCTGATCGATGGCGGCAACTCCTACTACATCGACGACATCCGCCGCGCGCAGGAGCTGAAGTCGCGCGGGATCGAGTATGTGGACGTGGGCACGAGCGGCGGTGTGTGGGGGCTGGAGCGCGGTTACTGCATGATGATCGGCGGCTCGGACGAGACCGTCCAGCATCTTGATCCGATCTTCAAGACCATCGCGCCGGGCAAGGGCGACGTCGCCGTCACGCGAGGCCGCGAGAAGCTCGGCGGCACTGCCGAGGACGGCTACCTGCACTGCGGCACCAATGGGGCGGGACACTTCGTGAAGATGGTGCACAATGGCATCGAGTATGGCCTGATGGCCGCCTATGCCGAGGGGCTGAATGTGCTGAAAGGCGCGAACATCGGCGAGCTGACCGGCGATATCGACGCGGAGACCACGCCGCTGCGCGATCCGGAGCACTACAAGTACGACTTCAACCTGACCGATGTGACCGAGGTGTGGCGGCGCGGCAGCGTGATCGCGTCCTGGCTGCTGGACCTGACGGCGGCGGCGCTGGTCGAGGACCCGCAGCTGGCCAAGTTCGGCGGACGCGTCTCGGATTCAGGCGAAGGCCGCTGGACGATCAAGGCGGGCATCGACGAAGGCGTGCCCACTCCGGTGCTGTCGGCGGCGTTGTTTGAGCGCTTCAGCTCGCGCGGCGAAGCAGACTTCGCCAATCGCATTCTCTCCGCCATGCGCTACGAGTTCGGCGGCCACATGGAAAAGCCCGCGGCCAACAAGTAGTACGCGACGAGGAGAACGCAACGTGACCCAGACCCACTCCGATGCCCTGGTCTTCTTCGGCGCGACCGGCGACCTGGCCTACAAGAAGATCTTTCCCGCGTTGCAGGCCATGATCAAGCGCGGCACGCTGAATGTGCCGGTGATCGGCGTGGCCAAAGCGGGATGGAAGCTCGATCAGCTGAAGGATCGCGCCAAGGACTCGCTCGAAAAGCATGGGGGTCTCGATGCGGCGGCGTGGGAGAAGCTCTCCGGGCTGCTGCGTTATGTCGACGGCGACTACTCCGATCCGGCAACCTTTACCGGCGTGCGCGACGCGCTGGGCAAAGCCGAGCATCCGGCACACTACCTCGCCATCCCACCGGCGCTGTTTGAGGAGGTAGTGGAGCAGCTGGTGAAGTCAGGCGCGGCCAAGGGCGCGCGGATGATCGTCGAGAAGCCTTTCGGCCATGACCTCGCGTCGGCGCAGGAGCTGAACCGGATTCTGCTGTCCGCCTTCGACGAGTCGTCGATCTTCCGCATCGACCACTACCTGGCCAAGGGCCCGGTGCAGAATATGGTCTCGTTCCGCTTCTCGAATGCCTTCCTGGAACCGCTCTGGAATCGCGACCACATCGAGAGCGTGCAGATCACCATGGCGGAGGACTTCGGTGTGCAGGGCCGTGGCGCCTTCTACGATCAGACTGGCACGATCCGCGACGTGATCCAGAACCATCTCTTCCAGCTGATGTGCAACCTGGCCATGGAGTCGCCGGCGCGCAAGGACAGCGAGTCGGTCCGTGACGAGAAGGTGAAGGTGCTGAAGGCGATCTCGCCGCTGGGGCCGAGTGACGTGGTGCGTGGTCAGTTCAAGGGCTACCTGGACGAGAAGGGTGTCGCGCCGGACTCGAAGATGGAGACGTTCGCGACGGTGCGGCTGGAGATCCAGTCCTGGCGTTGGGAGGGTGTCCCCTTTTTCCTGCGCTCCGGCAAGAACCTTCCCGTGACCTGCACGGAGGTGGTGGCGCGGTTGCGCAAGCCGCCGCACACCAAATTTTCGGATGAGGGTGTGACGCAGAATTACGTGCGCTTCCGCATCAGTCCGGATATGTCGGTGGCGATGGGGGTTTCAGCGTCCGTGCCGGACAACCCCGGGCAGCGGCGGCCGGTCGAGATGATCGCCAGCCGGCATGCGCGGCCAGAGGAGATGGAAGCGTACGAGCGCGTGCTGACCGATGCCATGTGCGGTGACGAGACGATCTTCGCGCGGCAGGACTACGTGGAAGAGGCGTGGCGCATCGTCGACCCGGTGCTCGGCACCGACTCCCCGGTCTACTCCTATGAGCCCAACACCTGGGGGCCTGCCGAGGCCGACACGCTCGCGCCGCCCGCCGGATGGGTTGCCCCGGGATCGGAGCCCGAAGACCCCGTGAACAAGGAGCCGTAGCGGCCGCTAAACGGCCTTGCGCTGGAAGGTCGTCTTCTTGGTGTTGGCGAAGGAATCTTTGGCCTTGAAGGAGGCGGCTGCGGTAGCGGGCTGCGGCTTGGCGCCGTTCTTCAGGTTGGCCGCCTTCTCGCGCGCCGCCTGCAGCTTCTGCGCCTTGCGGCCCAGGCCGCCGATCTTCACCGTGCCTGGCTTGGGAATGAAATCGCTCATACAAAATCCTCTCACGTTCGCGGCGCAGTTTAGCCCACGCGGCAGCGTCACGTTAAGGGTACAAGATCGGCCGGGGCCGCGCCGTGACTCTGGCAGGCGCGTACCCCGTCCGGTAACGGTGCTTACAGCGCAGCTTCGCCCCAGTTTCCAAAGACGATCTCGCTCAGCGGCTTTCTCTGCCGCGCCTGCAACTCCATGTTCTTCAAGGCGTCGGGCAGCAGCCCCGGGTCGCCCAGGTAGCCGATTGCCCAGCAGGCGACCGGATCGAACTCTTCCGGCACGTTGAAGGCGGCGCGGATCTTGTCGCGGTCGAAGCCGGCCATGCCGTGGGTGTGGAGACCCAGCGCCGTCGCTTCCAGGGAAGCGTTGGCTGAAGCCGCTCCCACATCGTGCACGTAGACGCCGTTGGGCGCGTTGTTGTGGCTGAAGGTCTTCTTGGCGAAGCTCACGTAGAGCACGGGAGCCGCGGCCGCCCATCCCTGGTTCAGCGCCATCAGGCAATCGAAGATCTTCTGCCACACGGCATCGCCCTTACGCCCGACGATGAAACGCCAGGGCTGTTCGTTGTACGAGGAGGCGGCCCATCCCGCGGCGGTGAAGATCGACTTCAGGTCGGCGTCGCTGACCGGCTTGTCCGCGAATGCCCGCGGGCTCCAGCGCTGCAGCAGCAGCTGTTCGACCGCGACGTCCGCGGTGGCATGTTTCACGTGTTCCAAGTCGTTGGCTTGAGGCATGTAGTCTCGCTCCGGTGCTGTCTGTGGTTTGGGGCCGTGCTGGCCCGATCCGATGATGTGCTTGTGGTCACAGATTGGACGCTGCGCCTCGACTGAAGATGCAGAGGTCTCGGGCGAATCAGTGCCGGTTCATTGTCGGGGGTCTGGGATGGCCTTCGCTGCTGATCGGATATCTGCTATGAAAATAAAGGAGTGACAACGCTTACGGCAAGCCGGGCTGGCTCTCCAACGCCGCCACAAACGCTGTCAGAAAGCCGTTGGTCTGCTGCCCGTCGAGAACGCGATGATCTACCGTGAGCGTGACGTACATCATGGGACGAACGCGGAACAGCTCGCGTCCGCCGGTCTCGCAGACGATGACTCGCTTCTGCATCTTTCCCGCGCCCAGGATGGCGGCCTGGCCGTGCGGCAGGATGATGGGCGCAGCCAGCAGGCTGCCGCTTACGCCGTGGTTCGACAGCGTGAAGGTGCCATCCTGCATGTCGGCTGGTGTGAGCCTGCCGCTGCGGGCCCTGGCGGTCAGGTCGCGCAGAGCGTTCGACAGCGCGATGAGGTCCATGGTGTGCGCGTCGCGGATGACAGGAACGACGAGGCCCCCGCTCTCGAGCGCGGTGCCTACGCCGAAGTGGACCCAGTCGAAGAGCTCGAGATGCGCATCATGCCACTTGCTGTTCACCTCAGGGAACTTCGCGATGGCCTCGAGCGCCGCCTTGATCAGGTAGGCGGTGACACTGGGCACCGCGGTTGGGTCCGCCATCTTGCGCCGGGCGCGGTCGGCGAGCACCGCCGAAAGATCCGCCTCGAAGACCGATGTGACGTGAGGAGCAGTCTGCACGCTGCGCGCCATATGGCTGGCGATGCTCTTGCGCATCGGCGTATGAGCAACCAGACGTCCGGCCTTAGGTCCGGCGGGAAGCGGCGGCGAGACCACATCCCGGGCCGGCTCGACTGCTGCGAGAAACGCCTCAACGTCTTCGATGTTGAGCCGGGAGCCTCGGCCCCGCCGGGGTATGCGGAGCGGATCGAGACTGTGCTCTTTCAACAAGCGGCGAACCGCGGGCGAGTACGACTCTTCCGCCGGAGTTTCGTCTGCGACGGCAGTCCTTGCGACGGTGGTCCGTGCGCCGCCCGTCCTTGCATCGCCTGTCCTTGCATCGCCCGTGTCTATCACCCCAAGAAGATCGCCGGACTGCACCGCTGCGCCCGGCGCGAGCGTCAGTTTGGCGAGCACGCCGCTGGCCGGCGACGGTACCTCCATGGTCACCTTGTCGGTGTTGATCTCGATCAGCGGTTCGTGTTCCTGAACGTTATCGCCAACCTGCTTAAGCCACCGGCCCAGCGAGGCCTCCGTGCCTCGTTGGCCTCTTCGGGCATGCGAACTTCTACTGTGGGCACGAGATCATCCTCAAAACTCCAGCGTCCGCTTCATCTGATCGGTGATGGCTGCGACCCCGGGCATCACCGCATCCATCAACGCGACGTTATAAGGCAGAGGAATGTCCGGAACCGCCAGGCGCTCCACCGGCGCATCCAGCTTCAGGAACGCCTCGCGCGCAACCACCGCGGCGATCTCCGCTCCGAAGCCCGCGGTCATGGTGTCCTCGTGAACGATCAGGCAGCGATGCGTTCGGCGCACGGACTCGACGACCGTCGCGCGGTCCCAGGGGATCAGCGTACGCAGGTCGATCACCTCGATCGAGGCTCCAGTCTGCTCCGCGGCGCCGAGACAGCGCTCGACCATCGCGCCCCAGGTGACGACGGTGAGGTCGCTGCCCGCCTGCACACGCCGCGCCACGCCCAGCGGCAGAACGAACTCGTCGCCGGGGTAGGGCCGCCGCGCCCAGGACGAATCAAGCTGCGCCCGATGCTCGAAGAAGATGCTGGGATTCTGGCTCCGCATGGCGGTACGCAGCAGCCCGGTGGCATCCTCTGCGTTCGAAGGATAGATGACCTGCCAGCCGATCGCGTGGGCGAACGTGACCTCGCTCGAGACGCTGTGCCATGGGTCGCCGCAACGCGAGCCGAAGCCGCCCGGCATGCGCACCACAATGGGTGCGGAGAAGCGGTTAGCCGTGCGCCAGCGCATCGAGCCGCAGTCGTTGAGCTGCTCCATGCCGGGGTCGGCATACTTGCGGAACTGGATCTCGGCGACCGGCCGCAGCCCCGCCTGCGCCATCCCCACCGCGGTGCCGATGATACCCTCCTCGGAGAGGCTGGTGTCGAAGACGCGCTCTGAACCAAAAGCCGCCTGCAGACCCATGGTGGCGGCGTGGACTCCGCCCTTCAGACCAACGTCCTCTCCGAAGACCAGCAGCCTCGGGTTCTTCTGCAGCTCGCATTCCAGCGTTCGCCGGATCGCGGTAAGCATATTCATCCGCGCCGGCTCTGGTGGCGCAGGCGATGCCGCCTGGACGACCGGCTCATCGTCCGCAAACAGATGCCGCACGACACTCGATGGCGTGGCGTCAGGCTCCGGAGCGGCCAGCGCTGCGGCGAAACCCTCCTCGACCAACCTGGCTGCTTCTGCTTCCAGCTCGGACCACTGATCGCCGGACATCGTCCCCGGGACGAGATAGTCTCGCAGGTGGAGCAGAGGATCGATCTGCTTCTCGCGCGCGATAAAGTCAGGAGTCTTGTACGTCTGTGTGTCCTGCCCGGAGTGGCCGCTGAGCCGCGGCATCACCAGCCGCAGCAGGACGGCTCCGGCCCGGGCCCGCACGCTGCTCACCGCATCGAAGATGGCGCGCGCAGTCTCGGCGGGCCTAATCGTGTCGGCATTGATGATCGTCAGGTCGCCGAACGCGGCCAGATTCTTCGTGATGTCGCCGCCCGGCGTCTGCACGGTCGACGGAACGGAAAGCCCATAGCCGTTATCTTCGATCAGGAAAAGCATGGGCAGCTTGCGCGTGGTGGCGATGTTGAGCGCAGCCCAGAAGCCGTTGGTGGCCACCGAGCCGTCGCCGCCCAGCACGACCGCGATCGATCGCGCGTACGCCGCATCGTTCAGGCTCTCTGCGTAGTAGCGGATCGCGTGTGCCCAGCCGGCCGTGGTGGTGTACTGCGTGCCAACGCCGCCCGCCATGGGGAGCACCGTCGCTCCGCCCGCGCTCGGCATGTTGAAGACCACGCCGATGTCGCGTCCATCGCTGATGCCGCCGGCCTTGCCCATCCCGCTCTTCAGCGCGTCCTCGACCGTCAGCCCCAGGGTCAGCAGGAGAGGCCGGGAGCGATAGTACCCGCTCGCCGCATCGTGCTTGTCGGTCAGAAGTGTGCCCAGCAGGATCTGTCCCAGCTCATGACCACGGGCGGAGAACTGGTAGAGTATCTTCTTCTCCGGCAGCAGCCTGGTCTCTTCCAGCTCATCGAGCGCCCGAGAGAGCAGAAACGTCCTCGCCACGCGAAGCCAGTCGAAGCCCGCTTCCAGAGGTTCCGCCTGCGACGCTTGCATTGCCATGTCTGTGCGCGACTCGGCCCCTACGGTTGTTTGACTCATGCCCCTTGCCACCTTGTTCACCAAAACCCTTCACATCGCCGGACCAGCGTGCCCTCGGATGGCGATACCGCGTCCGCAGCAAGGCCTCATCCCGCATCGCTTCGTCAAAAGAAAGCCTTCCGGCCGGCCATGGAGCAGGATGAACCGCCCTTATGCAGGCTGCCCGGTTTCGACGATACAGTCAAGAACCCGGAGAGCGCTTCCCGCGATGGAGCCAGTCCGAGTAACATGCGCTTACGCTGAAAACCAGGGAGACTAACCCGAAATGCAACCGCTAACGCTCAAACAATCCTGCGCCATTGCCGACGCCGTGCTCGAGAAGGCGCACGAGCTCAAGTTCAAGCCCCTGACCGTCGCGGTGCTCGATGCGGGTGGCCATCTGCTGGTGCTCAAGCGCGAAGATGGCAGCAGCATCATGCGTCCGCAGATCGCGCAGGCGAAGGCCTGGGGCTCGCTTGCCATGGGGATGGGCGGGCGGTCACTCGCGGCGCGTGCGGCGAGCCATCCGTCGTTTGTGGCGGCGCTGAGCGATATCTCGGGCGGGCGCATGGCTCCTGTGCCCGGGGGTGTGCTCCTTCTGGATGCGGAAGAAAACGTACTTGGAGCCGTCGGGGTCTCGGGAGACAGCTCCGACAATGATGAGACCTGCGCGATCTCGGCGATCGAGCGAGCCGGCTTCAAGACGCGCTGCTAGGCGCAGGCGTTCGTGAGATGTGGATTGGTGGAGGCGGTGGGAGTCGAACCCACGTCCGAAACTACTGTCAACAGAGAGCATTCATGCTTTTCCACGTTCATCTTTGTCTCGTCGTCGCCGCTAGGAACGGGCGAAGAAACGGCAACGACCAGCCTGATCGATCTCGTCCTTTCCGCTCAGACGGGGCAGATTGGACCAGCCTACTGTGCGACGATCGGTACCCGCCCGTAGGCGAAGCGGGAGCGATCGGCTACCTAACTAATTAAGCAGCAAGCGCGAATTGAGGTTCGGCACTTATAGTTTTGTGAGCGATTACGGGTGTCCACACCCCGGCATGCCTCTCTGCCGCAAGCAATCCCGTCGAAGCCGTGACGCCCCCATCCTGGTGGAGCAGCTTCGAGCGTTGCACATTGCAGCGCTGTCAAAGAACTATCTCCATTATAAGCCCACGCTTCCGCCCTAATGATCGCCCGGTGAGAACTCCTCCGCGGTATGCAGGTAGGGCACGCCTTTCTCCATCCACATCGGTTTCGGCCCCGCCTTCAACTCGTAGTCGAAAAACTGCTCCATCCGGATCGCATAATCCTTCTGGTTGGCGCGCCGGCGCAGGTGATGCGGCTCGCCGTTGTAGGTGTACATGTACGCCTCTTTGCCCAGCCGCCGCAGCGCCAGGAAGAACTCGATCCCCTGGTACCACGGCACCGCATCGTCCTGGTCGTTGGCAATGATCAGCAGCGGCGTCTGGATCTTGTCCACCATGAAGATGGGCGAGTTCTCAATAAAGCGCAGCGGATACTGCCACGGCGTACCGCCGATGCGGCTCTGCGTGTGCTCATACTGGAACTGCCGCGGAATCCCCGCGCCCCAGCGGATTCCGTCGTACGCGCTGATCATGTTGGCCACCGGCGCGCCGTCCTCCGCCGCCTTGAACCGCGTCGTCTGCGTCAGCATGTACGCGATCTGGTATCCACCCCAGCTATGGCCCTGGATGCCGATGTTCTTCTCATCCACAAAGCCCTTCGCCGTCACCGCGTTCACGCCCGCCATCACGCACTTCAGCGCGCTCTGCCCCGGGTACCCCGTCGTGTAAACGATGTCCGGCGTAAACACCAGGTAGCCATTGCTCACGTAGTAGCTGATGTTGATCGAGTCCATCGGCCGCGGATCGACGAAGTGGTTGATGTTCTGCGACAGCTTCTCGTACAGGTACACGATCATCGGATACTTCTTCGCCGGGTCGAACCCCTCCGGCTTGTACAGGATGCCTTCGAGCGGCACGCCATCGACGTTCTCGAAGTGGACCATCTCATCCGTGCCCCACGCCAGCCCCGCCGCCTGCGGATCGGCATCGCTCACCCGGGTCATGGACTTGAAGCTCGCGTCCGTCACCAGCAGGTCCGGGAACTGCGTATACGTCTGTGCCGTCAGCACGTACACGTCCGCATCCTTGGCCTTCATGGGTTGCCCGAAATCCTTGGCCTCCAACACCAGCTTCTGCGGCGCGCTTTTGGCATCGATCTTCGTGGTAAAGAACCCGCTGTCGTGCGTCTCGCTGTTCTCCGCGCGCAGCAGCAGCGGCTTGGCCGGGTCCAGCGTCTTGGCCTCGCGATCAAGCGTCACCACCCGCATCTCCAGCTTGCCCGCGCGTCCCGCCCCCTGCGTCAGGTTCACCGCCGAGCTGCCATCCGGCGTCACCTGCCACACGTCGTAGTGGTCGTAGAGCAGCACCGCCTTGTCGTCCTTCGTCCAGCCGCCCTGCCCATACGCGCCCGGCGTCGAGGGCGTGTCGTTCTCCTCGTCGAAGAACTTCGCGGGCAGCCGGGCCGTCAGGTTCACCGTCTTGCCGCTCGCCACTGTGATCGTGCTCCAGTCCTTGCCGTCGAAGTACAGCACATACTTCCCATCGCCCGACCAGGTCATCCGGCCTTCATGCTTCTTCGCCAGCAGCGTCCTGTGCCCATCCTCCAGGTCGACCAGGAAGTAATCCGCATAACGCTCGCCGTAGTCCTGCATCGGCCGGTATTCCTTGTCGTTCGACCCCAGCCCGTAGCGCCCCGGCTCGTTCGGCGTCACCTCCGCCATCGTCTCGTCGGCCAGCTGCACCATCTTCTTCTGCGGCACCAGGTACACCGCGCGAAACGACCGGTTGATGTCCGCCCCGGCGCGCGACTTCTGGATCGACTGGATGTAGTCGTCCTTGTAGTTCCACAGGTCGAACGACGGCTTGTCCTCATCGATCGCCGTGGCGTGCGCCGGTGGCGCTGGCGGCGACGCACCGAAGAACAGCCGCGTCCCATCCTTGCTGAACGTCAACCCCGCATGGCTGTTCACCACATACCCCTGCCGAAACCCCGGCGACCCAGCCGACACCACCTCCGCCGCCTTGGCCTCGCTGGTCTTCCAAAGATAGACGTTGTACGGCGCGGCCTTCTTAGCCTCCGCGCCGGCCGCGCCTCCGCCCTGCTCGCCCGGGTTCCCCACGAACGCCAGCTCATTCAACCTGTCATCCCACACCAGGTGCTCATAGCGTCCCTTGCCGCTGATCAGCACCTTCGCCTCACCACCCGCCGTGGCCACCGCGAACACCCCGTCCGTCTCCGCCTTGGCCGCCGCCACCGAGTACGCCAGCGTCCTGCCATCCTTGGCCAGCTGATACTCCAGCACATCCGCAAACTCCCGCTCGCCTCCACCGGCCAGCGTCCGCAACACCATCACCGACCCATACTGCGCATTGTTCGCCCCGCCCGTCCCTGCCGCGCCGCGCCCCCCACGCGCCTGATCCGCCTCTTCATCACCACTTGCGGCCCCACTCCCGGCCCCACCCGCAGCTGCCGCCGGACCATACTTCTGATACGCCACAAAGCCGTCGCCCTTCTCCGGCACCTGGAAGTTCTTCACGTCCGCCACCCGCGCCGCCGTTCCCGCCCCCAGCTCGACCACCACCAGCTCCTCATGCGCCGGCCCCTTCTTATCCTTCTTCGCCTGCTCCACCGACGCCCGCGTCGCGTACGCCAGGAACACCAGCGACTTCGAATCGTTGGTGAAGCTCAGCTTGATCGCGCGCGGCGGCTCCGGCCCCTCCGCGTTGGGGTCCGGCGCCGGCGGAGGCGGCAGCTGCCCGGCAGGGAAGCGCTTCTCCGCGCCCGACTTCAGATCCCGCACCACCACCTCGCCGTCGCCCTCTTCCGGAAACAGCCCATACGCCAGCCAGTGTCCGTCGTGCGAGAGCGCCGGCCCCGAGATCGTCTTCCACGTGTCGAAATCCTTGGCCGTAATCGGCCGCCGTTGCGCCTGCGCGTCCGCCATCGGCACTAGCACCGCACTCAGCCAACCAGCCACACCAAGCACCACCACGGCAACACGCAAACGCTGACTCGTCAACACGGACATAGCTCTCCTTGGATCAAGAACCCTCAAATGAAGTAAGTAGTCCTCCGAGCTTCCACTAATTACCCCGCAAAGGTCAAGATTCCATCACGCTGCCGGCGCCGAGTCAGGTTAGAATTCTCTCCTCTCGTCATCCTCAAAAATCCCGGAGGTGCGTCTATGCAATCCAGGGCCCTCAAAGTCTCCGCACTGGTCGCCGGCGCCGCCGCCGCGGCCTATCTGGTCGTCCAGTACCTTCGCCGCCCTGCCGTCCAGCAGAAGCTCGCGCAGACCTTCGAGGACGCCTGCACCCGCGTCGATCAATCCGTCGGCTGGAGCACCCTGCCCACCCTCGGCGGCCTCGTCGCCCTGGTCGGCGTACGCAACACCCTCCGCGCGCAGAATCTCTACGACACCGGCGTTCCCGCCGTCAGCCCCGCCAACCCGCTCCCGTCGCACCCCAACGTCGAGCAATGGCGCACCCCCGACGGCACCTCCAACGACCTCAAGTGCCCCTTCATGGGCTCTGCCGGCACCCGCTTCGGTCGCAACGCGCCCCTCGCCGAAACCTTCCAGGAGCCGCAACCCGGCATCATGTCGCCCAGCCCGCGCGTCGTCAGCCGCGAGCTCATGACCCGCGACACCTTCACCCCCGCGACCACGCTCAACCTGCTCGCCGCCAGCTGGCTCCAGTTCCAGATCCGCGACTGGTTCTCTCACGGCCAGAGCGTCAAAGACGATCCCTGGCTCATCCCCCTGGCCGAGAACGACACCTGGCCTCAGCCCAGCATGACCGTCCTGCGCACCATGCCCGACCCCACCCGCACCTCCGCCGATGCCGCCAACCCGGGGACCCACATCAACACCGAATCCCACTGGTGGGATGCCTCCCAGCTCTACGGCAGCAACGTCGCCTTCCGCGACAACGCCCGCTCTGGCGTCGACGGCAAGATCAAGCTCGGCAAAGACCATCTCGTCCACCCCGACGCTCAGGCGCTCGTCCAGATGCAAAGCGCCGCGCTGGCCGGCTGGTGGGTCGGCCTTGAGATGCTCTTCACCCTCTTCACCCGCGAGCACAACTCCATCTGCGACGCCCTCAAGCACGCCAACCCCGCCTGGACCGACGACGAACTCTTCGAGCACGCCCGCCTGGTCAACGCAGCACTGCTGGCCAAGATCCACACCGTTGAGTGGACCACCGCCATCCTCGGCCATCCCGCCCTCCAGATCGGCATGCGCGCCAACTGGTGGGGTCTCGCCGGCGAGACCATCAAGAACCTCTTCGGCCGCCTCAGCAAAGCCGAGCTCGTCAGCGGCATCCCCGGCTCCGAGACCGACCACTTCGGCGTCCCCTACACCCTCACCGAGGAGTTCGTCGCCGTCTACCGCATGCACCCGCTCATCCCCGACGACATCACCTTCTGGTCCGCCACCGACGGCCGCCAGCTGCAACAACTCGGCTTCCAGCAGATCGCCGGAGACGCCGCCCAGAACGTCTGCGACGACGTCGACCTCACCGACCTCTTCTACTCCTTCGGCCTCATGAACCCCGGCGCCGTCTGCCTGCACAACTATCCCCGCGCCCTGCAGCAGTTCACCCGCCCCGACGGAGTTCTCATCGATCTGGCGGCGCACGACATCATGCGCTGTCGCGAGCTCGGCGTGCCGCGCTACACCAGATTCCGCGAGCTGCTCCACCTTCGCCCCGTCCGCACCTTTGAAGAGCTCACCGAAAACCCCGTCTGGCGCGAGCAGATCCGCGCCGTCTACGAGGGCGATATCGACCGCGTCGATCTCATCGTCGGCCTCTTCGCCGAAACCCCGCCCAAAGGATTCGGCTTCAGCGACACGGCCTTCCGCATCTTCGTGCTCATGGCGTCGCGCCGCCTCAACAGCGACCGCTTCTTCACCGACGACTTCACCGTCGAAACCTACAGCCAGGCGGGCATGGATTGGATCCGCGACAACACCATGTCGACCGTTCTGCTGCGCCACCTGCCCGCCCTCGCACCCAGCCTGCAAGGCGTCGCCAACGCCTTCGCCCCGTGGAACAAGGTCCATGCCGGCGACTCTCCAGCACCAAACCAGTAGATCATTCAACCTCAGCCCGTCGTCATCCTGAGCGAAGTGATCCGGCATCGCCGAATCACGCAGTCGAAGGACCCCGAAGAAGCTGACTCGCCCCTTATCCTCGGTTGTCTTCGGCCGTGGATCTACCGCTCCCTCTCCAACTCCACCACCATCACCTCGACCGCCTTACCCCCGGCATTCACATCCGCATGCATCGCCCCCGGCGCCATCGCCGGCAGCCAGTAAGCCTTGCCCGCCTCCCACCCGTGCTCTTCCCTCGCGCCGTTCTGATCCACAAAGGTCATCGTTCCCGGAGTCAGCGCCACCACCACCCGCGGATGATCGTGCCGATGCATCTCCGTCCTCGACCCTGGCGCGATCACCGTCCGCCAGACCTTCACCGCGTCGTTCTCAAACTGCGGGAACCGCTGCGCCGGCACACCTTGCCGCACCTGGAGCGACGCAAACACCAACCCGGCCCCCACTGCCGCGCCACTGAGGAATTCCTTCAAACATGCTCCCGTCTTCCCGCGAATCCGTTCTTATCCGTCCTACCCGTGTTCCGCCTTTGCTCCGCTGCTATCACGATGCTGGCGTCCGGGATCACTCCCACGCGCGTTCAAGTCCGCACGCTCAATCCCCAGAAGCTTTTCAGCGGCCCGGGATGCCGCCTACATCTTGGCGTTCTCAAGATCCACGTTCATCCACTCCCCGCGCTCGATCCCCGCCCGCACCTGCTTCGCTGTCCAGCCCTTCTTCGTCTGCTGGTAGCTGTACACCGCTTCCTTCATGCACGTCGAGCACCCCGCCCCATGCGTCCCTTCAAAGCAGGAGTGCAGGCTGTTGTGCCCCATCTCGCGGTCGCAGCGGCAATAGCACGGCTGCTGATGCAGCACCGCCGGTATCTTCGCCGCCATTTCGTACGCCACCACCTGGTAAGAGTGCGCAAAGTATGGCCCGCTGAGGTTTTTCCCGCTCAACACCGGCGGCAGCGGCCGGGTTGGCGTGGTCGCGTTGTACGCGGGCAGATCATCCCCGGGGCTAGACCACTGCGCCGAAGCCGCCAGCGCCACCAGCCCCAGCACACCACATCCAAGCAACTTCCTCATCATCCCAAAATCATACCCGACCGGGTGCCTCTCATCACCGTTCACGCCAAGAGCTAAGAGCCAAAAGCTAAAAGCTTACAGCTCTTGGCTAACAGCTCTCCTGACACATTCGAAACATCCTCGTCCCCTCATGCCCCATCGGCGTAAACACCCCGCCCAGGCGATCCCACTCACCGCCCGGCACCTCCTCGAGCCGAAATCCCCGCCCGCGCACAGACTCCGCCAGCCAGCCACCCTCCCGCGCGATCACCACATCGCCCGGCGCCACCCGGACCTCGCCAAACCGCGCCACCTTGATCGGCCAGAGACCCTCCCGCCCCGCCCACAGGTTCTCCTCCCCGGAGTCATCCTTTTCCATCCGATGGATCGCCGCGAAGTCGATTGGCGCAACGATCCGCCGCCGCACATCTTCCTTCGAGTAGAAAGCCAGCGGCAGCACGAACGACGTATCCGCCACCAGTATCTGCCCGCTCTCCGCCTGCCGCGCAACGTCATCCCGCAGCGCCAGGAACGCCCGCCGCTGCTCCAGCAGCAACCCGGCGCAAACCCCCTCGCGCACCACCACCCAGAGCACCAGCACAGCCACCATGGCCACACCAGCCCGCCGATACCGGCCCAGCAACCGCTGTGCCAGCACACCCGCCGCCAGCCCGAAGCCGCAGCACACCGGCGTCACGCACCGGGGCGAGATCATCCCCGCCCCACTCACCGCGATCGCATATCCGAGCACCGGGTAGACCAGCAACACCCCCACCGCCGCCATCTCCGCCGGCGCAATCCCCTCCGGGCGAAGCCTCTTCCACGCCGCCCAGAGTCCCAGCGCAAGCACCGGCCAGAAGACTCCCTCCACCAGCTCCACGTAGCTCCAACCCACCATGCTCAACCGCGGCCGGTTCCACGCGTGCGGTCCGAACTCCGCGATGTTGTGCCGGATCAGCGGCAGGTACGCCAGCAGGGGCAGGGAAGCGACCGCCATCCCCACCCAGACTCCGGGCCGCCGCCTGCGCGTCACCACCTCCCCCACGGCAATCGGGAAGAACGCCAGCACACCGTAGTAGTTCGACGACACCCCCGCCGCTAGCATGAACGCCATCCCGCCGAGCGCCGCCGAGCGCTTCCCGCCACCGCTCTGATTGGCATACATCCAACAAGCCAGGCTTGCCATACCGAAACCCATCAGCAGACCGTAGGAACGTGCGTCGTACGCGTAGTCAAAACCGCGCGTCGCCATGAACGCCAACACGCCAACACAGACGTAAGTGGTTCCAATCCAGCGGCTTAGCATCCACCATAACGCCGCCACAGCCAGCAGCACCGCAGCCATCGACGGCACCCGCATCCCCACCGAATTTCCGCCAAAAATCGCCGTCGACGCCTTGACCAGCACGTGCATCAGCGGCGGATTCGGATCGGCCCCCGTCGCCAGCGCACGCCATATTCCTGCTAATCCAGGCTGCCGTGCAATGTAAAAGGTAATGAGCTCATCCACCCACAAAAGTTTCAGAGCCGCCTGGCCCAGCATCACCACCACTGCCAGCCCCGCCACACCCGCGCACGCCCACCCGCGCCGTCTCGTCGCCTCGACAACCATCTGCAATCTCCGCTGGCCGCCCTTAAATGGCTGAAAAATGGCAAAAAAAGGCGGCATGAACGGTTGATTGTCCATGCCGGGAGGCCAGTGACGCAACTTAGGTCAGCAGGTAAAAGCCGTCGCTGCTGAGAACTTTTCGAGGCCAGAACTCACTCGTTAGGTGAAGCATACCATTGAACCACGTCCAGAATCTACTTCAATTCATATTTCTTACATCTGGATATACCCTTTTTCACCAGAAAAGTTGCGCGGCGCCAAACGCCCACCGCCAGATTACTCCTCTGGAAATTCCCGGCTCAACTGCTCCGCCATGCGCGCATCCCGCTTCGTCAGTCCGCCGGCATCGTGCGAGATCAACGCCAGCCGCACCTTGTTATAGCGAATGTGGATGTCGGGATGATGGTTCGACTGCTCGGCGATCCGTGCGATCCCATTCACAAAGACCATCGCCGCGGCGAAGCTCGGAAAAACCCAGCCGCGCTGCAGCTTTCCCGCGTCGAGCGTCCAGCCTGGCGCTCGCTTCAGCGCCTCCTCCACCTCAGTTGCGGTCAGTGTAGTCATGCGCCGATGCTATCCGATCCTGTGGACCTCCGCTTTCCCCTGTAAATCCGCCCGCAGCTATCCCGCCCGCTGCAGTTCTCCTGGATGTTCCCGGTCGCCATCTTCAGCCGCGTGCGGACGGCACAGCGTCGACGACAACAACGCCGGCGACATCCGCACCGTCTCCGCCCGCAACCTGCTCCAACGCTCTATCGGCATAGCCAGAAACACCTCCACGATCGCCGGGTCGAATTGCCTGCCCGAGCAGCGCGCAATCTCCTCCCGCGCCTCGGCAAAGCTCCGGCCTTTGCGATAGGGACGGTCCGACGTGATCGCGTCCAGCGTGTCCGCGATGGCAAAGATCCTCGCACCCAGCGGGATCTCCTCGCCCTTCAACCCGCGCGGGTAGCCGCCGCCGTCAAAGCTCTCCTGGTGCGCATAGACGATCTCGCTGGCCTCGCGCAGGAAGGGAATCTTGCGCACCATCTCATAGCCGCGCTCGCAATGTTCACGCATAATCTCGGTCTCGCATTCGTCCAGCCGCCCGGGCTTCAGCAGCACACGGTCGGGCGTGGCGATTTTCCCGATGTCGTGCAGAAACGCTCCGCGAGCGATCACCTTCAGCTCCTCCGCGTTCAGCCCAATCTCGCGCGCCAGTGCGATGGTGTATGCCGTCACCCGTTTGGAATGGCCCTCGGTCTCCGCATCGCGCAGGTCCAGCGCATCGCCCATCGCTTCAAGCGTAATGTCGTAGCTGCGCTCCAGATCTTTCATCGCAGCGCGCAGCCGCCCGGTCCGCGCCAGCACCATCTCTTCAAGATTCTGACGATACGTCGAGCTCTGTCTGCGCAGCCGGCCGTGCTCCACCGCCCGCGTCACCACGCTGATCAGCTGTGCCCGATCGAAGGGCTTCAACATATAGTCGATTGCGCCGCGCCGGAACGCATTCGTCGCCACGTGGATGTCGTGCACGGCGGTAAACAACACCACCGGGATCGCCGGATGATCCGTTCCCATCCGATCCAGCAGGCTCAATCCGTCCACCTCCGGCATCATCACGTCGGACATCACCAGGTCGTAACTGGGGTCCTGCTGCAGAATCGAGAGGGCCTGCTCGGCGCCCTCGGCGGTTACGGTTGCATAACCCTGCCGGTCCAGCAGCACCGCCACGATCATCCGCACCGACGCCTCATCGTCCACGATCATGATCCGTTCCAGCGACATGCCGATAGCCTCGTTGTGGTTATCGGCCCGTCGCCATGCGCCTTGAACCGAGTTCAGGAACTTTCGCGCTCCCTCGTTCGCTGCGCCTTTTTGGCCGCCGCCCAGCCCTCCTTCACCACCTGCTGCGTCCGCCCCAGCGCCAGCGCGCCATCCGGGACATCCCTCGTAATGCTCGAGCCCGCCGCCACATACGCGCCCGCTCCAATCGTCACCGGCGCCACCAGGGTGGAGTCCGAGCCCACAAACGCGCCATCGCCGATCCGGGTCACGTGCTTGTGAACCCCGTCATAGTTACAAGTAATCGCTCCCGCGCCGATGTTCACCCCGGCCCCGATCTCCGCGTCACCCAGGTAGTTCAGGTGGTTGGCCTTCGAGCCCTTGCCCAGCGTGATCTTCTTGGTCTCGACGAAGTTGCCCACGTGCGCTCCTTCGCCGATTCGGCTCTCCGGCCGCAGATGCGCATACGGCCCCAGCACCGCGCCATCGGCTACCGTCGCCCCATCGAGCACACATCCATTGCGGACCAACACTGCATCGCCAAGCACTGAATTCTGCACCACCGCGTACGATCGCACGCGGCACTCGCTGCCCACCGTCGTCGCGCCCAGCAGCTGCACATAGGGTTCGATCACCGTGTCCGGCCCCACCTGCACCCCGGCATCGATGACGCACGTATCCGGACGAAAGATCGTGACACCCTGCGCCATCAACCGCCGCGCCGTGGCCGCCCGCATCGCCTGGTCCAGGTGCATCATCTCCGCGATCGTATTTGCCCCGAGCACCTCGTCAACGCTCTCCGCCCTCACCGCCACTACCCGCTCGCCGTCTTCGACCAGCATGGCCGCCACGTCGGTCAGGTAGAACTCGCCATGCGCGTTACTAGTCGAAAGGGAATCAAGGCGGGCAAACAGAGCCTCGGTCCGGAAGCAATAGATCCCGGAGTTGATCTCGGGCGCGTTCCTCTGCTCGGGTTGGAGCGACTTCTGCTCCACAATCGCGGTAACCTCGACACCTTCATCAGTCTTGCGCAGCACCCGCCCGTACCCGGTAGGGTCCGGCGGCACCGCCGTCAGGATCGTCATGGCCGCGCGCTCGGCCAGGTGCACCTCGCAGACCGCGCGGATCGTCTCGGGACGGATCAGCGGCACATCCCCGCTCAGCACGAGGAGGTTTTCCGGCAACGCCTCGCCCGAGAGCCCGAAGTACGCCTTCAGCATCTGCAGCGCGTGTCCCGTGCCCCGCTGTTCTGCCTGCAGGACGAACCTCACTCCCGTCGCCTCCACCGCCGCCTTCACCCGGTCCGCTTCGTGGCCGACGATGCAGTAGATATCTTCGGCCGGCACCACCGTCTCCGCCGCGGCGATCACGTGCAGCAGCAGCGCCCGCCCGCCAATCTCATGCAGCACCTTCGGCCGCTTCGACTTCAGCCGCGTGCCCTTGCCCGCCGCCATGATCGCAATTGCAAACCCATCCAGTTCCATAGAACGCTATGGTCTCACGTGGAAATGCCTGGCTCCATCACCTGGCAGTAGCATAATCGACCAGGTTCTCGACGACTACGAGTGACCTACCTCTGACCTCCGCCACCGGGCGTCCCCGGCGGCCCCGGGATCGTAATATCCAGGTTCGTCACCGGGCCCAGCGCCGTCATCTTCTCACCAAACTCTGCGCCGTTGCCCACGATCACGATCGCCAGCTTCGACACATCCACGTACTTGTTCGCCACGCGCACCACGTCCGCCGCGGTCACCTTCTCAATGCCTTCCTTGTACCGTTCCAGGAAATCCGGCGGATAGCCATAAAGCGCCAGCGTCACCTGTTCACTCAACGTCTTCTCGCGTGAATCGTAGTTGAAGATGAACGAATTCAACACCTCGTCCTTGGCATTCTTCAACTCCGTCGGCGTGGGCGGATCGGTCTTCAGCCTGCCGATCTCCGACAACATGGCCTGCGTCGCCGCAACCGTGCTCGCGCTCTTGGTCGCGGCACCCACCGTGAACATCCCGGGGTGATCGTACGACGCGCCATAGCTGCCCCCGACGCTGTACGCCAGCCCCAGCTTGGTGCGCACGCTTTGAAACACACGCGAACCGAAGCCGCCTGAAAACACCTCGTTCATCACGCTCAGCGCGTAGTAATCCGGATTGTTCCGCTCCGTGCCCAGCCCCACGATATATACGTTCGACTGGTTCACATCGGTCTTGTCCACGAAGTAGACTCCCGGCTTGGGGTCCTTGAACTCCGCCTTGACTACCGGCATCACCTCACCGCGCGCCAGCGGCTCGAACGCCCGCCGCAGCTTGCGCTCCATCTCCTGAGCGTCGAAGTCCCCGGACACCGCCACGATCATGTTGTTCGGCAGCACCGTGCGGTCATGCCACGCGGCCAGATCGCTCAGCTGCACCGCCGCTATGGTCGCGTACTCGGTCTCCCGTGCATACGGGCTGTTCTTCCCATACGCGATCATCGCTGCCTCGCGCCCCGCGATCCCGCTCGCGTCGTCATTGCGACGCGCGATCCCCGCGCTGAGCTCACGCTTACCCAGCGCCAGTTTGTCCGCCTTGAAGTCTGGATGCAGCAACACATCCATTGTGATCCCGAACACCTGGTCGAAATCCTGTTTGAAGCTCGACCAGTGCACTGACGTCGTCGCCAGTCCGCCGCTCGTCTCGACCGTCGCCGCCTTCAGCGCCAGGATCTCGTCGAGCGCGTCGCCATCCTTGGTCGTCGTGCCGCTCGTCCGCCATGCCTGCCCGTAGAGACTCACCAGCCCAGTCTTGTTGGCCGGCTCATCGCGGCTTCCACCCCGGATCACAATCGATCCATTCACAAACGGGAGTTCATGATCTTCTTCAAGAAAGATCGTCAAACCATTGGCCAGCACAATCTTCTTCGGCTGCTCTGGCTTGAAATCGTGCAGCGGCGGAATCGGAATCCGCATCCATGGTTCGCCCGCCGCGGACTTCACGCTGCTCGCCTTGGCGGGCGGAGCCGCCGTAGTCGTCTTGCTATCCTGCGCCTGCACGCCCATGCCGGCTGCCATCGCCAGCCCCATCGAACCCAGCCCCACCAACCATCCGCACTTCGTCATTCCGCTCCTTGGCAGCACACTCACTGGACACCGCCGGTCTTCGCGGACGCAGGCTCGGAAGCCGCGTCCTTCGGGGCCGCGGCCTTCGGAGCCGCGCTCGCCGGCGCCGCAAACTCGATCTGCGCCACGGTGCGATTGCTCTCGATGAAGATCTTGTTAGCCACCCGGCGGATGTCCGCCTTCGTCACCGCGTCAATCCTGGCAATCTCCCGGAACATCTCGCGCCAGTCGCCATAGTAGGTCTGCGCCTCGGCCATCTGCTCCGCCAATCCTTCGTTATCCGCGAGACCGCGCAGCTTATCCGCTTTGGCGCGCGTCTTGAACTTCTCGAGCTCCGCGTCGCTCACGTCCTGCGTCTTCAGCTTCTCCAGCTCCTTGTGGATCGAGTCCCGCATCTCGGCCGTCGTATGCCCCGGCAGCGGCACCGCGTACACCGCAAACAGCCCCGGATACTTGATCCCCGGAAAGCCGCTGAAGCCCGCAGCCGCCGCGGCGATCTTCTGCTCCTGGACCATGCTGCGGTAGAGCCGCGCCGTTCGCCCATTGGAAAAGATGTCGGTGATCGCGTCGTACACCGAATCGTCCGGATCGCGGTAGTCCGGCTTGTGATAGCCCTCCAAATAAAAGGGCTGCGTCTGCTCCTTGATCGTAACCACCTTCTCCGCAAACTGCGGTGGCTCAACCGTCGTCATCGGCTCCGGCTTCGGCCCGGCGGGTATCTTCCCGAAGTAGCGTTCCAGCACCGGCATCGCCGTCGCTGCCTTCACATCCCCAACCACCGCGATCACAATGTTCGCCGGCACATAGTACTTCTTGTGGAACGCCTCGGCCTCGGTCGCCGTCACCTGGCTGATCTCGCTCTCCCAGCCCACCCCGCTGCGTCCGTAGGGATGAGCGACATACGCCGTCGCCAGCATCTGTTCCACCAGCCGCCCTGTAGGAGAAGAGTCGATGCGCATGCGCCGCTCTTCCTGCACCACGTCGCGTTCCTTGTAAAACTCGCGCTCCACCGGGTGACCGATGCGGCCGCTCTCCATGTATGCCCAAAGCTCCAGCCGGTTCTCCGGCATGCTCCAGAAGAACTCGGTCGAGTCCTCCTGCGTGGACGCATTCAAGCCCTCCGCCCCGTTCTGCTCTGCGATCTGCGGAAACTCGTTGGGAATGACGTACTTCTCTGCCGCTTCCTGGGCATCGTCGAACGCCTGCTTCAGCTGCGCCAGCTTCGACTTATCCTGCCCGAAGCGCTTGCGCAGCTCCGCGTCATACGCCGCATAGGCCTCTTCCACCTTGGCCAGCGCCACCTTCTCCGCCGCGTAATTGGTCGTGCCGATCTCGTTGGTTCCCTTGAACGCCATGTGCTCGAACATGTGCGCCAGCCCGCTCTGCCCACCCGGATCGTTCGCCGAGCCCGCGTCCACCAGCGTGTAGTAGCTGAACACCGGCGCCTCTGGTCTCTCGCAGACAAGCAGCGTCAGGCCGTTCGGCAGCACCTTCACGGTAGTCCGTTTCTCGAAGCTGGCCAGATCCTGCGCCCCCGCCCCCGCCGCCAGCACGCCCGCCGCCACCAAGCCAAACCAGCCTCTGCTCCAACCTCTGCGCAAACTCGAACCTCCGGAGATCTCCTCACCCATCATAAAGCGCCAAGCCCGGGAACACTCCCGGCCCGCAATTCATCTGCTCTTTCCTCTGCCCTCCAGCGGCGCCAAACCGCTCTCCGGCAGGTTGCTTGACGAAATGAATGGTCATTCAGTAAGCTCCTCTGGTCACCTCTCGGAGCCGCTACTTCATGTCGAGCCCCACCCCTGCCTCTCGTCAGATCAACCGCGTCGCCGTGCTTGGCGCGGGAACCATGGGCTCGCGCATCGCCGCCCACATCGCAAACGCCGGGGTCCCCGCCGTCCTGCTCGATATCGTGCCTCCCGGCACCGCACCGGACGCTCCTAAGTCCGAGCGCAACAAGTCTGTCCTCGCCGCGCTCGAGGGGCTCAAGAAATCCAGGCCCGCCGCCTTCTTTTCGCCCGACTCCGCCCGCCTGCTGACCATCGGCAACTTTGACGACGACATGGCGCTCGTCGCCAACTGCGACTGGATCATCGAAGTCGTCGCCGAGAACCTCGAGATCAAGCGCGGTCTTCTGGCCAAACTCCTCCAACATCGCAAGTCCGGCACCATCACCACTACCAACACCTCCGGCCTGCCGATCGCGGAGATCGTCGCCGGCCTCGACCACCCCGGCGCCGCCGACCTGCAGAAGCACTGGTTCGGCACCCACTTCTTCAATCCGCCGCGCTACATGCGGCTGCTTGAGATCATCCCTACCGCTGCCGCCGACCCTGCCGACATCGCGGTCGTCAGCCACTTCTGCGATCAGCGCCTGGGCAAGGCCATCGTCCACTCCTTCGACCAGCCCAACTTCATCGCCAACCGCATCGGCAACTTCTCCATGGGTAATGCCATTCACCTCATGCAGAAGCAGGGCCTGACCATCGAGGACATCGACGCGCTCACCGGCTCGCCCATCGGCTGGCCGCGGACCGGCACCTTCCGCCTCGGCGACATGGTCGGGGTCGACGTGCTCACCCACGTGGCGCGCAACTTCGCCTCCCAGGCCCCACGCATCAACGACGAGCGCCAGGACGTTCAGCCCGCCCCGTTCATCGACACGATGCTTGAGAACAAGTGGCTCGGCGACAAGGTCGGCCAGGGCTTCTACAAGAAAGCCGGCCGCGATGCCGAAGGCCGCGATCTCCGCCACGTGCTCGACTGGCAAACCCTCGACTACAAGCCCAGCGCCCGGCCCAAATTCCCCGCGCTCGACATGGCCAAGCCCGTCGAGTCCACCGCCGCGCGCATCAAGCAGCTGCTGCACGCCGACTCCGCCACCGACAAGGCTGCCGCCTTCTACTGGCCCGAGCTCACCGAAGTCTTCACCTACGCCGCCAACCGGCTATCCACCGACGGCTCGCAGCCCGCATCCGACATCGTCGCCATCGACCAGGCGATGAAGACCGGCTACAACTGGGAGCTTGGTCCCTTCGAGATGATGGACGCTGCCGGCGTCCGCGAGACCACCGGGAAGATGCGCGCGCGCAGCGAGCCCATCTCGCCCAACGTCGAAAAGCTGCTCGCCGCGGGCAACGAGACCTGGTACAAGGACGATCCCTCCACGCCCTCCGGCCGGCAGTTCTTCGATCCCCTCGCCGGCGTCTGGAAGCCCGTGCCCGCGGCCCCCGGCATCACCTCGCTGGGCACCATCAAGAAGTCCCGCGGCGTGGTCAAAAAGAACTCCGGCGCATCACTCATCGATCTCGGCAACGGCGTCGGAGCCATCGAGCTGCACTCCAAGATGAACGCGCTCGGCGGCGACATCGTCACCTTCATCAACCAGATGCTGAAGCCCACGTCCGACGCGGTGGCGAACTTTTCCTCCTTCATCATCACGGGCGACTCCTCGAACTTCTCGGTCGGCGCCAACCTCATGCAGCTTCTGCTCTCGGTGCAGGAAGAGGAGTGGGATGAGGTCGACCTGGCCGTCCGCCAGTTCCAGAACATGACCCAGGCCATCAAGTTCTGCCCGCGGCCGGTCGTCGTCGCGCCCTACGGCATGTGCCTCGGCGGCGGAGTCGAAATCTCCATCCACGGCGCCGCCCGGCAGCCGCACGCCGAGCTCTACATGGGCCTCGTCGAAGCCGGCGTCGGCCTCATCCCCGGCGGCGGCGGATGCAAGGAGATGCTGCTCCGCTCGGTCGAAGCCGGCTCCTCCATTCGCCCTGACGCTCGCGGCGAGAGCATCGAGGTCTTCGAAGCGCTCAAGAAGAACTTCGAGTCCATCGCCAAGGCCACCGTCTCCACCTCCGCGGTCGAGGCTCGCGGCCTCGGCTACCTGCGCCCCTCCGACCAGATCACCATGAACCGCGAGCGGCTGGTCACCGACGCCGCCACCCGCGCCGCAGCGCTCGCCGAGGCCGGCTACACCGCGCCCGTGCCGCGCACCGACATTCCCGCGCCCGGCGAAAACGCCCTCGCCACCCTGAAACTCGCCGTCTGGACCATGCGCGAAGGCCAGTTCATCTCCGACCACGACGCCAAGGTCGCCAACTGGATCGCCTACGCGCTCTGCGGCGGCAAAGTCACCCCCGGCACCCTCGTCTCCGAGCAGTACCTGCTCGACCTTGAACGGGAGGCCTTCCTCTCCCTCTGCGGCGAAAAAAAGACCCAGGAACGCATCGCCTTCACCCTGAAATCCGGCAAGCCGCTAAGGAATTAGCCACCACTGCGGAACTAGCCTTCACTGATGAACTAGCCACCACTGATGAACTACAACCACCTTGTCATCCTGAGCGAAGCGCAGCGAAGTGGAAGGACCTGCATTCCGCTTGCAGCAGCACAGAAACCTGAGGGTCCCCTTCATGAATGAAGTTGTCATCGCCTCCGCAGTTCGTACGCCCGTCGGCAAAGCGCCGCGCGGCACCCTCCGCACCACCCGCCCCGACGATCTCGCCGCCACCGCCATCACCGGCGCGCTCGCCCGCATCCCGCAGCTCGACAAGTCCGAGATCGAGGACGTCATCCTCGGCTGCGCCATGCCCGAGGCCGAGCAGGGCATGAACGTGGCCCGGATCGCCGCCCTGCGCGCCGGCCTGCCCGTCGAAGCCTCCGCCATGACCGTCAACCGCTTCTGCTCCTCCGGGCTCCAGACCATCGCCTTGGCCGCGGACCGCATCCGCGGCGGCAGCGCCGAGGTCATCATCGCCGGCGGCACCGAGTCCATGTCCTACGTCCCCTCCGGCGGGCTCAAGCTCTCCGCCAACCCCTGGCTGGTCGAAAACTACCCCGGCAGCTACCTCTCCATGGGCCTCACCGCCGAGCGCGTCGCCGCCCACTACGGCATCAGCCGCGAGGAGCAGGACCAGTTCTCCTACCAGTCCCACCAGAAGGCCATCGACGCCCAGACCTCCGGCCGCTTCGACGACGAACTCGTCCCCGTTGAAGTCACCACGGCCACCCCGGACAGGAAGTCGAAGACCACGCCAACCACCACCATGTTTACCCGCGACGAAGGTCCGCGCGCCGACACCAGCCCCGAAGCGCTCGCGAAGCTCAAGCCCGTCTTCCACGCCAGGGGATCCGTCACCGCCGGCAACTCGTCCCAGACCTCGGATGGCGCCGCCGCCACGGTCGTCATGTCCCGCTCCCGCGCCGACGCTCTCGGCATCCAGCCGCTGGGGCGCTTCATTGCCTTCACCACCGCCGGCTGCGATCCCGAAGAGATGGGCATCGGCCCCATCTTCGCCATCCCGAAGCTGCTCAAGATGACCGGCCTCTCGCTCGAGGACATCGACGTCTTCGAGCTCAATGAAGCCTTCGCCGCGCAGTCGCTCGCCGTCATCAAGGTCCTCGGCATCGACCCCGCCAAGCTCAACCCCAACGGCGGCGCCATCGCCCTCGGCCACCCCATGGGCTGCACCGGCGCCAAGCTCACCGCCACCATCCTGCGCGAGATGCAGCGCAGAAACGCCAAATACGGCATGGTCACCATGTGCGTCGGTGGAGGCATGGGCGCCGCCGGAATCTTTCAGTCAATGAGTTAAGTCTGCACCCTCAGGAGTCACACACCATGGCCACAATCACCGCCCCTCTGCCGCCCGAAGTCTCCTCCATGCCCGCACGTCCCGCAGGCGGAGAGTTCCTCATCACCAACCCCACACCCGCCTCCTGCTTCACGCCCGAGGACTTCACCGACGAGCAGATCCAGATCGCCGAAACTACCGCCGACTTCGCCACCAACGAGATCCTCCCGCACATCGACATCATCGAGAAGAAGGACTTCAGCTTCATCCGCTCGCTCTTCCAGAAGGCCGCTGAACTCGGCCTCTCGGCCATCGACATCCCCGAAGCCTACGGCGGTCTCGAGATGGACAAGGTCACCTCCGCGCTCGTCGCCGAACATCTCTCGAAGAACGGCAGCTTTTCCACCTCCTTCTCCGCCCACACCGGCATCGGCACCCTGCCGCTGGTCTGGTACGGCACCGACGCCCAGAAGCAGAAGTACCTGCCCAGGATCGCCGACGGCAGCATCATCGCCGCCTACGCCCTCTCTGAATCCTCCTCCGGCTCCGACGCTCTCAGCGCCAAGACCCGCGCCGTACTCTCTGAAGACGGCACCACCTACACCCTCAACGGCGAGAAGATGTGGATCACCAACGGCGGCTTCGCCGACCTCTACACCGTCTTCGCAAAGTGCATGGTCACCGAGGGCAAGGACGCCGGCAAGGAGCGCCTCACCGCGTTCCTCATCGAGCGCGGCACGCCCGGCTTCTCGAATGGACCCGAAGAGCACAAGCTCGGCATCCGCGGCTCCTCCACCACGCCGCTCATCCTCAACGACTGCAAGATCCCAGCCGAAAACCTCCTCGGCGAAGTCGGCAAGGGCCACCAGATCGCCTTCAACATCCTGAACGTGGGCCGCTACAAGCTGGGCAACGCCGTCCTGGGCGGCGCCAAGGCTGCCGCCAAGAACGCTATTGCCTACGCCAAGGATCGCAAGGCCTTCGGCAAGTCCATCGCCGAGTTCGGCATGATCCAGGAAAAGATCGCGGAGATGGCCACCGCCATCTACGTGGGCGAAACCCTCATCTACCGCACTGTCGGCCTCATTGACCGCGCGCTCCAGGGCGTCGATCAAAACGACACCGCCGCCATCCAGAAGCGCATCGAGGACTACGCTGTCGAGTGCTCTATCGTCAAAGTCTGGTCCTCCGAGATGCTCGACATGGTCGTCGACGAGACTGTCCAGATCTTCGGCGGCTACGGCTACGTCGAGGAATTTCCCGCCGAGCGCGCCTACCGCGACGCCCGCATCAACCGCATCTTCGAAGGCACCAACGAGATCAATCGCCTCATCATCACCGGCATGCTGATGAAGTCGGCCATGTCTGGCAAGCTCGCCCTCATGCCCGCCATCAAGCAGATCATGGACGAGGTGATGAGCGGTCCGTCCGAGAAGGAAGAGCGTGAGGGTCCGCTGGCGGCCGAGTACGATCTGCTCGCCGCGGCCAAGAAGCTCACCCTCTTCGTCGCCGGCTCCGCCACCCAGAAGTACATGCAGAAGCTGGCTGACGAGCAGGAGGTCATGGGCGCCATCTCCGACATGATCATGGCCGTCTTCACCCTCGAAGGCGCCATCCTGCGCGCGGACAAGATCGCAGGTCAGCCGGCCGGGAAGGGAAGCGACGCTACCATACCCGTGCTGATGACCCGCATCTACGCCGTCGAAGCCATGCAGACCATCGAGTCCTCCGCTCGCAAGGTCATCGCCGCCGTGGCCGAAGGAGACATGGCCCGTACCCAGTTCGCCATCCTCCGCCGCCTCGCCAAGCACGATCCAGCCGACACCATCGCGCTGCGCCGCCAGGTCGCCGCGCACATCCTCGACGCCGGCAAGTACGCCCTCTAACCGGCCCGTCCAACCCGTACACCAAGCACCGGAGAGATCTTGCCGCCACCTGCGGCCGGGTCTCTCCGGAACTTCTTGCGCTGCACACAATCCAGTGCACCAAAAGAGATATCCCCGCTCCCACCCAAGGGGGATGTTGGTGGTATTGCCATCCACCAGACCCGGTGCGACCATTCACCTATCATGCAGCTCAACCGACCGGCCAGGCTTCGCGCGTTCGCCACACTGGCACTCTCGCTGCTGGGCGCCCTCTCTGGCTTCGTCTCCGCGTCCTCGCCGCTCCACGCGCAGTCTGCACCATCCGGCCGCGTCTCCTTCGCCACCCGCACCGCCGCCGCCTTGACCTCAGCCGACGACGCCGGCCCCATCCCCTCTTCGCAGCGCCTGAGCCTCACCCTCACCCTCGCGCCCGACCCCGCCCGCGCCGCCGCCCTCGACCAATTCCTCACCGACGTCGCCACCCCATCCTCACCCAGCTACCGCCATTGGCTGACGCCCCAGCAGTTCGCCGCCAGCTTCGGCGCCGCACCCGCGCAACTCGCCGCTGCCACAGCCTGGGCCGAGGCCAACAATCTCTCGGTCGACGCCGTCTCACCCTCCGCCACCCGCATCACCGTCTCCGGCTTTGCCTCGCAGGTCGAGTTCGCCTTCGCCGTCAGCCTCCACACCTATAACCTCAAGGGCTCGCTCGCCTTCGCCAACCAGGCGCAACCCAGCCTCCCCGCCGAAGCCGCCGCGCTCTTCTCCTCCATCGACGGCCTCGACGACCTCACCCCCGTCCAGCTCTCGGTCTCCAGCCTCGCTGCGGCAATCGACGCCAACGCCGCTCCCATCCTCGCCCTCGACGCCACCCAGGCCGCCGGCACCCTCTCCGCCTCCCAGCTCTCCGCCTATACCGCGCTCTTCCGCCAGGCCGCCGCCCAGGGCATCACCACTATCGTCGCCCGTAGCGTAACCTCCAGCGGCTTTCCCGCCGGCCTGCCTGACCTCACCGCGGCCACCCTCGCCGGCGAACCCGCCGACCCCGACACCGCGCCCATCGCCCTCCGCCCCACGTGGCAATCTGCCCCCGGCCTCCCAGCCGACAGCTTCCGCCACACCCCCGACCTTACCGTCCCGTCGCTCGCCGCCTTCACCCAGGCCATCTCCGCCATCGCGCTGCAGACCTCCGCGCGCCTTGGCAACATCGCGCCGATCCTCTACTCGCTCGCCCCCACCCCTGGCCTCTTCACCCAATCCGGCGCACCCTCCGCCGGCTCCTGGCAGCCCGCCACCGGCCTCGGCCTGGTGGACCTGCCCGCGCTCGTCAAAGCCTTCCCGCACGGCACCGGCTCCAGCGCCCTCTCCGTCACCAGCTCCATCAGCAACCCCGTGCACGGCCAGAGCTTCATCCTCACCGCCACCATCAACTCCGCCACTGGCGGCGCCGTGCCCACCGGCACCATCACCTTTTCGAGCACCAACTCCAGCTTCCCCAATACCTCCATCGCCATCAATCCGCAGGGAGTGGCCGTCAGCCCCAGCTTCATGCTGCCCGGCGGCAGCTACCCCATCACCGCCAGCTACTCGGGCGATGCAAGCTACTCCGCCGGCATCTCCACCGCTAACGTCACCGTCCAGGCCGAGCCCGCCATCTTCACCATCTCCGCGCCCGCCTCCGTCACGCTCGGCTCCACCGTCACCGGCACTGTCACCCTCACCTCGGCCTCTGGCTTCGGCTCGCCCAACGCCACCGTCACCGTCACGCCCTCCGGCATCACATCCGCCGCGCCGCTCACGCAGACCATCTCCACTGGCGCCTCTACCGAGAGCGCCCAGTTCACCTTCACCACCAACAAGGCGGGTAGCGTCTCGCTCCAGGCCAGCTGCACCAGCAATGACCAGAGCTTCACCTGCTACACCCCGCAGACCGCCACCACCAACGTCCCGCTCGCCACCCCCGCCATCTCGCTTAGCGTCTCTCCCGCCTCGCCCACCGCCGGAACGCCCGTCACCCTCTCCGCTCCGGTCAGCGGCATCGCCGGCATCCCCGTCACCGGCAGCGTTCAGTTCTTCGACGGCGTCAACTCCATCGGCTTCGGCTCCGCGCCTAACGCCACCTACTCCGGGCTCCTGCTCGTCGGCGCCAACCACCCCATCTCCGCCGTCTACCAGGGCGACGCCAACTACGCCAAAGCCACCTCCAACATCGTCAACACCGCCGTCGGCACCGCCGCGACCACCACCACCATCAGCGCCTCCGCCGCCAGCGCCGCCTTCGGCCAGAACATCACCCTCAACATCACCGTCGGCTCCAAGGCCACCGTCAACGGCACCCTCCCCACCGGCACCCTTACCTTCACCGGGCTGGGCATCATCTCCTCCGCACAGGTCTCGGGCGGCGCCGCCAACGTTACCCTCAGCAACCTCGCCGTCGGCACCTACACCGTCACCACCGCCTACTCGGGCGACAACAACTACAGCCCCAGCACCGGCAACACGCTGGTCCTCACCGTCACTCAATCAACCGCCTCGCTCAACGCCTCCATCTCCACCACCTCCTTCGTCACTGGTTCAAGCGCGACCCTCACCGTTACCGTCACCCTGCCCGGCACCGCGCAACTGCCCTCCGGCAGCACCTTCATCGCCACCATCGTCGGCGTCACCGGCGCCACCTACACCGGCAGCTTCTCCATTAACACCGGCGGCAATACCGGCACCGGCGCCGTCACCATTCCTGCACCTCTCGCCGGAACCTACGCCCTCCAGATAACCTGTGGCGCCAACTCCAACTTCACCTGCATCCCCCAAAGCCTCACCCTCTCCAGCACCGCCGTGCCGCCGCCCGGCAACACCCCCGACACCACCCTGCTCACCATCAGCCCCGCCGTGCCCAACGGCAGCCAACCCGTCACCCTCACCGCCGCCGTCAGCGCCGCCGCCGCGGCCACCACCGCCAATCCCATTACCGGCACGGTCAAGTTCTTCGACGGCACCACCCTCATCGGCACCGGCATCATCTCCACCGTTGGCGGCAACTTCGTCGCCACCGCCATGGCCCCGCTCACCGGCGCCACCACCCACACCCTCACCGCCGTCTACAGCGGAGATCCCGTCTACGTCACCAGCACCTCACCCGCGCTCGCCGTCGTCACCTCGCTCTCTGCGGCCATCACGCTCTCCGCCAACGCCACCTCCGGCCTCTCCGGCCTGAACGTCCTCTTCACCGCGCAGCTCTCCGGCACCAGCGCATCCGGCGCCAACCCCACCGGCACCGTCGCCTTCTACATCGCCGGCGGAACCCCGCGCCTGCTCGGCAGCTCGTCCCTCAGCAAATCGAGCGCCGGAGTCTCGCTGGCCACCTTCTCCACCAGCACCCTGCCCGCCGGCGCCAACATCATCTACGCCGTCTACTCGGGCGACTCGAACTTCGCCACCGTCACCTCGTCCAACATCACCGTGGGTGTCGCGGACTACGGGCTCGCCTTCCTCCCGCCCGCCGCCACCCTCTCGCGCGGCCAGTCCGCCAGCGTCACCGCCGCCCTCACCGCCATCGGCGGCTTCTCCGGCACCGTCACCCTCACCTGCACCCCGCCGCCCAACGCTGAGATCACCTGCTCCTTCTCGCCCCCGTCGCTCACCGGCGGCGGCTCAACCACCCTCATCGTCAAGACCACCGCGCCCTCTACGCGCTCGGAGCAGCCCGGCCCGCTTGCAGCACTGCGAACCCTGGGCGGCATCTCCGTCGCCGCACTCCTCTGCATCTTCCTGCCCGCGCGCCGCCGCCGCATGCCCGCGCTGCTGCTCGTGCTCTTCGCTCTCGGTCTCACCTTCAATCTCGGCTGCGGCAGCAGCAACGTCACCGCCACGATCACCGACGCCGGCTCGCCCCTCGGCACCTCCAACGTGACCATCGGCACCGCCAGCACCAGCGGCTCCAGCACCATCACTCACAACTACATCTTCCAGGTCACAATCCAGTAGCCAGTAGCCAGTAGCCAGCAGCCATCCCGGCAGCTAGTCGTGTGCGACCGTACTCTCCGCCGCCTCGCCCATCAGCCACACCTGCGCGTTGAACCCATCTCCCCTTCGCTTCACGCGCACATACTGGCCGTCACCCTGCAGCTCGCGCGCTTTGACATCGTCCTTCAGATACGCCTCCAGGATCTCGTTCAGCCGCTGCGCTAGAGCAACATCGTCCACCGGAAACACCACCTCGCAGCGCTCATACAGGTTCCGCGCCATCCAGTCCGCGCTGCCGCAGAACACCTCCCGTTCGCCCCCGTTCTCGAACTGGAAGATCCGGCTGTGCTCCAGGAACCGACCCACCACCGAGCGCACCCTGATCCTCTCGCTCAGCCCCTTCACTCCCGGCCGCAGCGAACACATACCCCGCACGATCAACTCGATCTCCACTCCCGCGTTTGACGCCGCATACAGCGCCTCCACCGTCCTCTGCTCCAGCAGCCCGTTCATCTTGGCCACGATCCGCGCTGGCCGTCCCGCCTGCGCATGGCCGGCCTCCCGGTCGATCAACGTCAGCAGATCCTCGGCCAGCGTCAGCGGCGCCACCATCAGCGGCCGGTACGCGTCGGTATCCGCCTCCGCCTCTGCCGTCAGGTAGTTGAACACCTCCTGTACCGCCTTGGTCATCTGCGGCCGCGCAGTCATCAGGCTGATGTCCGTGTAAAACCGCGCCGTCACCGGGTTGTAATTCCCCGTACCCAGGTGGGCATACCTCCGCACCACGCCATCCGGATCGCGCCGCACCAGCAGCGACAACTTGCAATGCGTCTTCAACCCGAAGATGCCGTGAAACACCCCCACCCCCGCATCCTCCAGGTCGCGTGCCCAGCGTATGTTCGAGTCCTCATCGAACCGCGCCATCAGCTCCACCACCACTGTCACATCCTTGCTCTGCGCCGCCTCGATCAGCGACCGGAAGATCGGCGAATCCTTGCTCGTCCGGTAGAGCGTCTGCTTCATCGAGATCACGTGCTCGTCCTTCGCGCCCAGGCCGATAAACTCCTCCACCGTCCGGTAGCTGTCGAACGGATGATGCAGCAGGATGTCCCGCGCCCGCAGCTCCGCAAACAGGTCCTCCGACTTCGCATCCAGCTTGTACTGCCTGCCCGAAAACGCCGCATACTTCAACCCCGGCAGCTTCGTCTCCGAATACACGTTCATCAGCCGTGACAGGTTCACCGGCCCGTTGGTTCGAAACACCTGCCACTGCTCAATCTCGAAGTTCATCCGCAGCCGCTCCACGATCTCCTCGGCCGCCGAGCTCTCGATCTCCAGCCGAACCGCGTCCCCGCGCCGCCGGTTGTGAAGCTCCTCGCGCACACTCTCGAGCACGCTGCGTGACTCCTCCTCCTGCATGTACAGGTTGCTGTTGCGCGTCAGCCGGAACGCCGCCTTGTCCAGCACCTCGTAGCCCCGGAACATCTTCTCCACCTGCGCCTCGATCAGCTCATGCAGGAAGATGAAGTCGGTCCTGCCCTCGACCGCCCCCGGCGCACCTCCCAGGCAGATCAGCCGGGGCAGGCTGCGCGGCACCGTCACCACGCCCAGCACCGTGCCCGACTTGCCGCCCCTGCGCTTGTACTTCAGCAGCAGCGCCACGCACAGCGCCTTGTTCAGCACTCTCGGAAACGGATGCGACGGATCAATCGTCACCGGCGTCAGCAGCGGGTCGACCTCATCGGCATAGAACTTCTCCGCAAACTCGCGTGCCCCTTCATCCAGCTCGTGCCAGCGCAGCACCCGCACGCCCACCTCGCCCAGCGCCGGCAGCAGCTGCTCGTTCCAGCAGCGATACTGCGCGTCCACAAACTGGGACATCGTCTCGCTCAGCCGCTTCAGCCGCTCCTCCGGCGTGAGCCCGCCTTCATCAGCCCCCTGCGGCTGCGTGTACCCGTCCTCGATCGTCTGCAGCATACCCGCCACCCGGATCTCCACAAACTCATCCAGGTTGCTGGCCGTTATCGCCAGGAACTTCACCCGCTCCAGCAGCGGATTGCGCTCATCCTGCGCCTCTTCGAGCACCCGCCCGTTGAACTTCAGCCAGCTCTCATCGCGACTGAAGTAGCGCCCCTCCGCCACCGCTTGCTCCACCTGCGCGCTGTCGGCCGGTGTGCTTGCCGCCTTGGCGCCGGGCGCTCGCTTCACGCCGCGCTTCCTCGCCGGCTTCTTTACCCCTGCCTCTTTGGTCGTCATAACGGAACCCTACCGCGGCCAGATCAACACAGCGCGAATCGATCGACCGCGGCCTCCTTGAAGTCTACCCTCGCACCCTGTTGACCGGCACCGCGCCGCCCCGCTCCAGGCCGCCAAACAGCTGCCGCAACTCACGCTTTGGCTGCAGCCTTCCGCCCGGCCCCAAGCGCCCTGCCACATACTTCTGCACCCGCTCAAACGTCCCCCGATAGATCGTGCCGGCCAGCGCATACGCCGCATGCCCCGGCCAGTCCGCCGGCAGCAGCTCCGCCGGCAGCCGTGGATCGTGCAGCACCACGCGCCGGAACGCATGCACCATCAGCGTCTGCACCACGAACTCCCGCTGCCCGTCGACCTCTGCCTCCAGCATCTCCGGCACACGCCCAAACTCCTCCAGGAACCTCCGGTACTCACCCGCAATCGCCTCCAGGTTCCAACACTCCTCCACCAGCGACCTCACCGGGGCCGTCGAGATCGCGCCCAGCTCCCGTGCCTCCAGCACCACCACGCTGTCCGTCAGCGCCAGCCGTTCCAGCACCTCGCGCGTCGCCTCCAGGTCCGCGCAAGGATGCAGAAAGACCCCTGCCGTCAGCAGCCCGAAGCCCTCCCAGCCAAGCTCGCGCCGCAGCTCCACCCGGTCGCTCACCGGACTCCCCGCGCGCCTCGAAATCACCATCGTCCAACGCCCATCCCACTCTGCCGGAGGAGCCTCGTAGATCCGGTGGCCGGCATGCTCCACCCGCTTCAACCCGTCCGGCGTCAGCGAGTAGCGGCTCCTGCGCCCCTCCCGCTGCGCCTCCAGCCAGCCCTCTTCCACCAGCCGGAACCCGCTCGTCCGCACCAGCCGCTCGTTCACTCCAAACGGATCCAGCAGCGCAATCAGATCGCTCAGCCAGATCCCATCCGCATACGGCACAATCGAGTCGCCGAAGATCGTCACCAGCAGCGACTTCGAGCGCGGCGGCTCGCGCTTGAGCGTTCGCGCAATCCACGTGTCGATAGGCGCCCCCGCTGCCACCATCCCCCACCTTCTCCCAAGTCCTCATCCTAACCCGGCAACGCGCCCGAAAAGCGATACACTTTTTCTCTTGACAACGCTATTTCTGTATCTATATACCTTGTCTTGCCTTGGGAGTAGTGCTTCCCAGGCTGGAGGTCAGGTATGTACGCTCAGCTCGTTGAAACTGGCGTCAAAAAGGTCCGCTCGCTTGAGGAGTTGAGCTCCGAAGAGCGCGCCTTCCAGCAGCGCATCGATGCCGGCGTCAAGATCGAAGCCAAGGACTGGATGCCCGAGGGCTACCGCAAGACGCTCGTCCGCCAGATCAGCCAGCACGCCCACTCCGAGATCGTCGGCCAGCTGCCCGAGGGCAACTGGATCACCCGTGCCCCCTCCCTCAAGCGCAAGGCCATCCTGCTCGCCAAGGTGCAGGACGAAGCCGGCCACGGACTCTATCTCTACAGCGCCGCCGAAACCCTAAGCACCTCGCGCCAGCAGATGGTCGACGATCTGCACGCCGGCAAGGCCAAGTATTCCAGCATCTTCAACTACCCCACGCTCACCTGGGCCGACATGGGCGCCATCGGCTGGCTCGTCGATGGCGCCGCCATCATCAACCAGATCCCGCTCTGCCGCTGCTCCTATGGCCCCTACGCCCGCGCCATGGTGCGCATCTGCAAGGAAGAATCCTTCCACCAGCGCCAGGGCTACGACATCATGATCTCGCTCACCTCCGGCACCGCCGCCCAGAAGGCCATGGCGCAGGACGCGCTCAACCGCTGGTGGTGGCCGTCCCTCATGATGTTCGGTCCCAGCGACGCCGAATCCGTCAACAGCGCGCAATCCGCGCAGTGGGGCATCAAGCTCTTTTCCAACGACGAACTCCGCCAGAAAATGGTCGATCAGATCGTTCCGCAGGCTCATCACCTCGGGCTCGAGATCCCCGACCCCGACCTGAAGTGGAACGAAGTCCGCGGCCACTATGACTTCGGACCCATCCACTGGGACGAGTTCTACGCCGTCGTCAAAGGCAACGGGCCCTGCAACAAGGAGCGTCTCCGCACCCGGGTCAAAGCTCACGAAGACGGCGCCTGGTTCCGCGAAGCCCTGATGGCTCACGCCCAAAAGCGCGCCGCCCGCGCCGCCTGATCGTCAACCTGTTCGCAGCATCGAGGCAAACTCATGAATCACGATTTTCCTCTCTGGGAAGTCTTCATCCGCAGCCAGCACGGCTTGGCTCACAAGCACGTCGGCAGCCTCCACGCCTCCGACGCCGAGATGGCCATCAACAACGCTCGCGACGTCTACACCCGGCGCAACGAAGGCGTCAGCATCTGGGTCGTGCCCTCGGCCTCCATCGTCGCCAGCAGCCCCGCCGACAAAGAGCCGCTCTTCGAGCCCGCCAACAGCAAGGTCTATCGCCATCCCACCTTCTTCCCCATGCCCGAGGACGTCAAGCACATCTAAGCCGCGCCTCACTCAGAGACTTATATGCAAGCCACCCAGCTCCAGGCCAAATTCGACTTCCTCCTCCGCCTCGGCGACACCGCGCTGATCCTCAGTCATCGCATGTCGGAGTGGTGCGGCAAAGGCCCCGCGCTTGAAGAGGACATGGCCCTCGCCAACACCGCGCTCGACCTCCTCGGCCAGGCCCGCCTCTGGCTCAGCTACGCCGCCGAGTGCGAAGCCGCGGGCCGCGACGAAGACGCCCTCGCCTACCTCCGCGAGGAGCGCGACTTCCACAATCTCCTGCTCGTCGAGCTCCCCAACGGCAACTACGCCGACACCATCGTGCGCGAGTTCTACTTCGACGCCTGGCATTCCCTCGCGCTTGACCAGTTGACTCGCTCCTCCGATCCGCGCATCTCCGCCATCGCCGCCAAATCGCAGAAGGAAGTCACCTACCACCTGCGCCGCAGCTCCGACCTCGTCGTCCGCATGGGCGACGGCACCGCCCACAGCCGAACCCTCGTCCAGGCCGCAGCCGACGCGCTCTGGCCCTACACCGGGGAGATGTTCCTGCGCCGATTCCGTCGACCGCGACATGGCCTCCGCAGCCGAAGCCTTCGATCCCGCCGCACTCCAGGCCCCGTGGCTCGACTACATCGCGCAAGTCTTCCGCGCCGCCACCATCCAGCTTCCATCGCCCGCAGCCTGGATGCAGAAGGGCGGCAAGCAGGGCATCCACACCGAGCACCTCGGCTATCTCCTCGCCGAGATGCAGCACCTCCAGCGCACCCATCCGGGCGCCACCTGGTGAGGCCCTCAGCAACTACCGCGACAGCCATGAACACCACTGCCATGAACACCACAGCCATGACCGAAACCGCCAACGCACCGCCCGCCAGCATCCCGCAGCTGTGGGACTGGCTCGCCGAGGTGCCCGACCCAGAGATCCCCGTGCTCTCGGTCGTCGATCTCGGCATCATCCGCAACGTCGCGTGGAGCAGCGTAGATCCCGGCCTCTGCCTCGTCACCGTCACTCCCACCTACTCCGGCTGCCCCGCTACCGAGGTCATCGGCCGCATGATCCGCGAGTCGCTCGCCCAGAATGGCGTCCCGCGCGTACAGCTCGACATCCAGCTCTCGCCCCCCTGGACCACTGACTGGCTCACCGAAAAAGCTCACCAGAGCCTCCGCGACTACGGCATCGCCCCACCCATCGGCCGCGCCGTCGCTGCCGGCGACGCACTCTCCGCCAGCCTCGTCGTGCTCGGCCAAGGCCCCGAATCATCACTGCTCGCATGTCCTCGCTGCGCCTCCACCAACACCGAGATGATCAGCCGCTTCGGCTCCACCCCCTGCAAATCCCTGCACCGCTGCCTCGACTGCCTCGAGCCCTTTGACCACTTCAAATGCCACTGACCGCATGACCGACTTCCATCCACTCCGCGTAGCCAGCCTCACCAGCGAGACCCGCGACGCGGTCGTCGTCACCTTAGAGGTCCCCGAAGCCCAGCGCGAAGCCTTCCGCTTCACCCAGGGCCAGCACCTCACGCTGCGCGCCCGCTTCGCCGGCGAGGAGATTCGCCGCTCGTACTCCATCTGCTCCGCGCCACACGAAAATCAGCTCCGCATCGCCATCAAGCGCGTCCCCGGCGGCCTCTTCTCCTCCTGGGCCCACCGCGAGATGCAGCCCGGCCACACGATCGAATGCATGCCGCCCGCCGGCCACTTCAATGTCCCGCTCGACCCCGCCTCCGAGCGCCACCACCTGGCCTTCGCCGCCGGCAGCGGCATCACGCCCGTGCTCTCCATCATCAAGGCCACCCTGGCTGGCGAACCCCACAGCCGCGTCACCCTCGTCTACGGCAATCGCGCCTCCTCCTCGGTCATCTTCCGCGAGGAGCTCGCCAACCTCAAAGACCGCTACCTCGACCGCTTCAACCTCGTCTTCATCCTCAGCCGCGAGCAGCAGGACATCGAGCTCTTCAACGGACGCATTGACCGCGAGAAGACCGATCAGCTTCTGCAGCATTGGATCGATCCCGCCACCGTCGACGTCGCCTACATCTGCGGCCCGCAATCCATGATGCAGCAGGTCTCGGACAGCCTCGAGCAGCACGGCATCGCACGTGACCGCATCAAGATGGAGCTCTTCTTCGCCGGCGCCCCTGCCGCCCCACGCCGGCCCTCACCCGCCGCATCGCCCGGCGACCGGCAATGCCGCGTCACCGTCATCCAGGATGGCCGCAGCCGCCACTTCACCACCGGCAAGAACCAGCACACGCTGCTCGAATCCGCCCTGGAGCAGGGAATTGAGCTGCCCTACTCCTGCAAAGGGGGCGTCTGTTCCACCTGCCGCTGCAAGATGACCACCGGCGAGGTGGACATGGACGTCAACTTCGCCCTCGAAGACTACGAGGTCGCCCGCGGCTTCATCCTCACCTGCCAAAGCTATCCACTCACCAACGAAATCGTGCTCGACTTCGACCAGGAAAGTTAAGCCGGAGAACACTCAGGAGCTTATATGCCTCATCCAACCGCAACTCCCGCCCGGCTGCAAAGCTTCGCCTCCGGCCAGTGGTTCTCAGGCACCGGCGGCGACACCATCCTCCACGCCGTCACCGGCGAGCCCATCGCCGTCGTCTCCAGCGCCGGCCTCGACTTCGCCGCCATGCTCGAATACGGCCGCCGCATCGGCAGCCCCGCCCTCCGCCGCCTCACCTTCCACGAGCGCGCGCTGCGCCTCAAGGCGCTGGCCCAGTACCTGCTCGAACGCAAAGAGAGCTACTACGAGCTCTCCCGCGCCACCGGCGCCACCCGCGGCGACTCCTGGATCGACATCGACGGCGGCATCATGACGCTCTTCGCCTACTCCAGCAAAGGCCGCAAGGAGCTCCCCAACCAGACCTTCCTCGTCGACGGCTCCCCCGAGATGCTCTCGAAAAACGGCACCTTCGTCGGCCAGCACATCTGCACTCCGCTGCAGGGTGTCGCCGTCCATATCAACGCCTACAACTTTCCCTGCTGGGGCATGCTCGAGAAGATATCCGTCACCCTGCTCGCCGGCATGGCTGCCATCGTCAAGCCCGCCAGCCAGACCGCCTTCCTCACCGAAGCCATCTTCCGCGACATCATCGCCTCCGGCATCTTTCCCGCAGGCTCGCTGCAGCTCATCTGCGGCAGCACCGGCGACCTGCTCACCCACCTCACCGCGCAGGACGCCGTCACCTTCACCGGCTCCGCTTCCACCGGCCGCAAGCTGCGCCAGCTTCCCGCCATCCAGCTCAACTCCGTCCGCTACACTCTCGAAGCCGACTCGCTTAACTTCTCACTCCTCGGTCCCGACGCCACCCCGGATCAGCCCGAGTTCGATCTCTTCGTCCGCGAGGTCGTCCGTGAGATGACCTCCAAGGCCGGCCAGAAGTGCACCGCCATCCGCCGAGCCTTCGCCCCCCGCGCGTTGGTCCCCGCCCTCATTGCAGCCATCGGCCAGCGCCTCTCCCGCGTCGTGCTCGGCGATCCCGCCGTCGACGGCGTCACCATGGGTCCGCTCGCCAGCCTCGGCCAGCGCGACGAAGTCCGCGAGCGCGTCGCCGAACTCCGCTCCGGCGGTGCCGAACTCGTCTTTGGCGATCCCGGCGCCTGCGACGTGCGCGGCGCGGACTTCGTCGCCGGCGCCTTCCTCGGCCCCATGCTCCTGCACAGCCCCAACCCCCGCACGCACGCCGCCGCTCACTCCATCGAAGCCTTCGGCCCCGTCGCCACCCTCATGCCCTACGATTCGCTCGACGACGCCATCGAGCTCGTCAAGCTCGGCGAGGGCTCGCTCGTCGGCTCCATCTTCACCTTTGACGACGCCTTCGCGCGCGACCTCGTGCTCTCCACCGCCGCCTTCCACGGCCGCATCCTCATCGTCAACCGCGATTGCGCCGCCGAGTCCACCGGCCACGGCTCGCCTCTGCCCGGCCTCGTCCACGGCGGGCCCGGCCGCGCCGGCGGCGGCGAAGAGATGGGCGGCATCCGCGGCGTCATGCACTATCTCCAGCGCACCGCGCTCCAGGGCTCGCCGCAAACACTTACCCGCATCGGCCAGCGCTGGATCACCGGCGCCGCCCGCCACCAGGACATTCATCCCTTCCGCAAGCATCTTGAGGAGCTCGAGCTCGGTGACTGCGTCGTCTCCGCCGCCCGCACCGTCACGCTCTCTGACATTGAGCACTTCGCGCACTTCACCGGCGACACCTTCTACGCCCACATGGATGAGGCCGCCGCCGCTGCCAATCCCTTCTTCGGCGGCCGCGTCGCCCACGGCTACCTCATCGTCTCCCTCGCTGCCGGCCTCTTCGTCGACCCCGCGCCGGGCCCCGTCCTCGCCAACTACGGCGTCGACAACCTCCGCTTCCTCACCCCCGTCTTCCCCGGCGATGCCCTCAAAGTCATCCTCACCTGCAAGCAGAAGAACCCCCGCGAAACCGAGGACTACGGCGAGGTCCGCTGGGACGCCGTCGTCACCAACCAGGACGACAAGCTCGTCGCCCAGTACGATGTCCTTACCATGGTCCAGAAACTCCCGCGCACCCCCGCGCACGACCCCTCCACAACACTCGAAGAGGCAGGCATCCCCGCATGACCTACGCCAGCATCCTCTTCGACATCTCCGGCGGCATCGCCCGCCTCACCCTCAATCGCCCCGCCAGGCTCAACAGCTTCACCGACGCCATGCACGAAGAGATCCGTGACGCGCTCGACCACCTCCAGCGCACCGAAGGCGTCCGCGTCCTGCTCATCACCGGCGCCGGCCGCGGCTTCTGCGCCGGCCAGGATCTCGGCGCGACACCGCTGGCTCAGCCGGGTCAGCCCGTCGACCTCGGCGAGTCCGTCGAGCGCAACTACGCTCCGCTCGTCCTTGCCCTGCGCAGCCTGCCTCTGCCCGTCGTCTGCGCCGTCAACGGCGTCGCCGCCGGCGCGGGCGCCAACTTCGCTCTGGCCTGCGACATCGTCCTCGCCACCCGCTCCGCCAGCTTCATCCAGTCCTTCACAAAGATCGGCCTGCTCCCCGACACCGGCGGCACCTACTTTCTGCCCCGCCTCGCCGGCACCGCCCGCGCGCTGGGCCTCGCGCTGCTCGGGGATAAGATCTCCGCCCAGCAGGCCGCCGACTGGGGCCTCGTCTGGAGATGCGTCGACGACGACGTCTTCGCCGCCGAAACCGAAGCGCTCCTTGCCCAACTCGCCGCCGCCCCCACGCTCTCGCTCGCCCTCACCAAGCAGGCCATTTACGCCAGCGCCAACGCCACCCTCCCGCAGCAGCTCCAGCACGAAGCCGACGCCATGCGCCGCCTCGGCCAGAGCCGCGACTTCCAGGAAGGCGTCCAGGCCTTTCTGGACAAGCGCCCGCCAATCTTCCACGGCAGCTAGCCTCGAACAGCCCTCGGCTTCAGCCCAATCCCCACACGAGACCCTCATGAACACCGCCTTCATCTGCGACGCCATCCGCACCCCCTTCGGCCGCTACGCCGGCGCCCTCGCCTCCATCCGCGCCGACGACCTCGCCGCCATCCCCATCCAGGCCCTCATCGCCCGCAATCCCTCCGTCGACTGGTCCGCCCTCGACGACCTCCTCTACGGCTGCGCCAACCAGGCCGGCGAGGACAACCGCAACGTCGCTCGCATGGCTGTCCTGCTCTCCGGCCTGCCCGTCGACGTCCCCGCCGCCACCATCAACCGGCTTTGCGGTTCCTCGCTCGACGCCGTCGCCATCGCCTCGCGCGCCATCAAGTCCGGCGAGGGCGACCTGCTCATCGCCGGCGGCGTCGAGAGCATGACCCGCGCACCCTTCGTCATGGGCAAGGCCGATAGCCCCTTCTCCCGCGCCGCTAAACTCGAAGACACCACCCTCGGCTGGCGCTTCATCAACTCGCTGCTCAAGGCCCGCTGCGGCGTCGACAGCATGCCCGAAACCGCCGAGAACGTCGCCCAGCAGTTCAACGTCAGCCGTCCCGACCAGGACGCCTTCGCCCTGCGCAGCCAGCAACGCTGCGCCGCCGCCATCGAGCGCGGCTTCTTCGCCTCGCAGCTCGTCCCTGTGCCCGTCCCCCAGCCCAAAGGCGAGCCGCGCCTCGTCTCCACCGACGAACCCCCGCGCCCCGACACCAATCTCGAAGCGCTCGCGCGTCTCAAGCCCGTCGTCCGCCCCAACGGCACCGTCACCGCCGGCAACGCCTCGCCCTTGAACGACGGTGCCGCCGCCGTCCTCCTCGCCTCCGAGGTCGGCCTCAAGACCCACGGCCTCACCCCCCGCGCCCGCGTCGTCGCCGCCGCCGCTGCCGGCATCGAGCCCCGCATCATGGGCTTCGCACCCGCGCCCGCAACCCGCAAGGTCCTCGCCCGCGCCGGCCTCACCCTCGACCAGATGGACTTGATCGAGCTCAACGAAGCCTTCGCCGCTCAGGCCCTCGCCGTCACCCGCGACCTCGGCCTCGCCGACGACGATCCCCGCATCAACCCCAACGGCGGCGCCATCGCCCTCGGCCATCCGCTCGGCGCATCCGGAGCCCGCCTCGTCACCACCGCCGTCAACCAGCTTGAAGCCATCGCTGGCCGCTACGCCCTCTGCACCATGTGCATCGGCGTTGGCCAGGCAATCGCCCTCGTCCTTGAACGGGTCTAGGAACGCATCTAGGAACGCATCTAGGAACGCATCTAGGAACGCGTCTAGTCACCCCGCTTCTCTCGGTCATTACAGGAGCCCATGAACATCTACGCCTTCGAAGGCCTCATCCCTGTCGTCGATCCCGAAGCCTTCGTCCATCCCACCGCCGTCCTCATCGGCGACGTCATCGTCGGCGCCCGCTGCTACATCGGCCCCCACGCCGTCCTGCGCGGCGACTTTGGCCGCCTCACCCTCCACCCCGGCAGCAACCTCCAGGACACCTGCGTCATGCACGGCTTCCCCGAGTGCGACACCATCATCGAAGAGGACGGCCACGTCGGCCACGGCGCCATCCTCCACGGCTGCCGCATCGGCCGCAACGCCATGGTCGGCATGAACGCCGTCATCATGGATAACGCGGTCATCGGCGCGGAAAGCATCGTCGCCGCGCTCGCCTTCGTCAAGGCCGACATGCAGGTCCCGCCGCGTTCACTCGTCGCCGGCGTTCCCGGCAAGATCATCCGCACCCTCACCGACCAGGAGATCGCCTGGAAGACCACGGGCACCGCCGTCTACCAGGACCTCGCCCTACGCAGCCGCACCTCGCTCCAACCCGCCGCCGCCCTCACGGCAGTTGAGCCCAACCGCCGCCGCCTCGGCCCCGTCCGCGGCCTCGACCCCCTCTTCAAGCTGAAACGCCAAACCTGACCCACCGCCCAGCCCTTAACCCACAGCCCTCAACCCTCAAACCCCAACCGCAAGAGTCAAGCCTTATCCCAAAACTCTTAACCGTATACCCTAAACCCTCAAACGCTGAACCCTCAAACCCTAGTCTCATAGATCAAATCCCTTCCCAACCCCACCCCTAAGCCCTAAACCGTCAGCCCATAGTTCTTCCTCGCCAGCGCCCCAAACTCCTCCACCTGACCGGCCACCCAGGCCTCATCGCGCCCCAACTCCCGCGCCATCATCGCCGCCACCGCCGGCGCCGCCCGCAGCGCCGCCCGCTCGTCCAGCAGCAGCCCCCGCGTCCGCCGCGACAGCACATCCTCCACCGTCCGCGCCATCTCGAAACGCACCCCGTAGAGCGCCTCCGCAAACGTATAGGGCAACTCCGCATCGAGCTTCTCTCCCAGCCACGGCTCGGCCGCAATCAGCTCTTCGATCGCCCCTACATCCGTCCCATACTCACGCAAATGCGCATCCGAACGAGTCCCGACCTCATCCGGCGCCCGGTCCCCGCCATGCAGCGCCGTCGTCAGCGTCACGCATCGCCGCTTCTCCAGCATGCCCTTCGCCGTCGCGAAGTTCAGTGCATCCTCCGCCATCCGCCGGTATGTCGTCCACTTGCCGCCCGCCACCGTGATCAGCCCCTTCGCCGACACGTCAATATGGTGCTCGCGCGAGATCTTCGAGGTCGTCGCCTCCTTGCCCGTCACCAGCGGCCGCAGTCCCGAAAACACCGACAGGACATCCGCCTCGCTAATCTGCCGTGCCAGGAACGGATTCACCGTCTCCAGCAGGTACTCAATCTCATCCGACGTATGCCCCGGCTCCATCACCGGCTCCGCCGCCGGCAGGTCGGTCGTCCCAATTACCACCCGCCCCTGCCACGGTATCGCGAAGATCACCCGTCCATCCCGCGTTTTCGGCACCATGATGCCCGCGCTCCCGCCCAGCACCGCATTGTCCACCACTATGTGCGTTCCGCGGCTCACCGTCAGCAGCGGTGCCGCGCCCGCATCATCCTGCCGGCGCAACTCATCGGTAAAGATGCCCGTCGCGTTGAACACCGTCTTAGCGTGCACCGTGTACTCCGTGCCGCTCTCCACGTCCGTCACCACCGCGCCCGACACCCGCCCGCCCGTATGCACCAGCCGCGAGCAGCGCGCGTAGTTCAGCACCGTCCCGCCATGATCCGCCGCCGTCCGCGCCAGCGCCAGCGCCAGCCGCGCGTCGTTGAACTGCCCGTCGTGATACAGCACGCTCCCGCTCAGCCCCTCGGCCTGCAGGTTCGGTATCTGCTCCAGCGACGCCTTCCGCCCCAGCATCCGCGTCGGTCCCATCGTCGCCTTGCCCGAGAGCATGTCGTACGCCAGCAGTCCCGCGCCATAGTACGGCAGCTCCAGCCGGCTATACGTCGGCAGCAAAAATGCCTGAGCCTTCACCAGGTGTGGCGCGTTCCTCAGCATCACCGCCCGCTCCCGCAGCGCCTCGTACACCAGGTGGATCTGCCCGCTGGCCAGGTACCGCACGCCTCCGTGCACCAGCTTGGTCGCCCGGCTCGACGTCGCCTGCGCAAAGTCCCCCGCATCCACCAGCGCCGTCCGAAACCCCCGCGTCACCGCGTCGACGGCGATGCCCAGACCGGTCGCCCCGCCCCCCACCACCAGCACGTCGAACGGCTGCTCCAGCGATTCAAACGCCTCATTGCGATTCATCGGCTAGCTCTTGGGTTGAAACAGCAGCGGCGCAAAGTGCGCCAGGTTATCCCGCCACACCATCCACACATGCATCCCCGGCGTCTCGACTGCCTTCGGCTGCATGCCCTGCTCCTTCAGCCAGGCAATCAGCTTGCGATTGGGATCGATCAACCCGTCCTCCGTCCCGCACGAGATCCAGAGCAGCCGGTTGCCCGCCGTGATCTTTGCCGCGCTCGCCGGTGTGATGGCCGGGAAGATCTGCGCAAAGTTCGTCGCCCCGATCCCGCCCGCGCTGAACGCCCCGATCCACGCAAAATCGTCCGTATGGTTCAGCCCGATCAGCAGCGTCTCCGCTCCGCCCATCGAAAGCCCCGCGATCGCGTGGTCCTCGCGCTTCGCCGACACCGGGTATTCCGCATTGACCCGTGGCATCACCTCCCGGTACAGCGCCTGCCCGAACAGCGTGAAGTTCCGCCGCACCAGCTCCGGATCCTGCCACGCGATCCACCCTCGCTTGATCATGTCCATGTCGCCATACCCCAGCGGCATCACCACGATCATCGGCTGCGCCTTGCCCTCCGCGATCAGGTTGTCCAGGATCACGTTGGCCTTGCCCATATCCGTCCACGCCCATCCCTCGTCGCTGTAGCCGTGCAGCAGGTAGAGCACCGGGTAGCTCTTCTTCGCCCCCGCATCGAACCCCGGCGGCGTATACACGTAGTAGCTGCTCGGCCGCTTCACGATCTCCGACGTGTACTCATGGTGATGCACCGTCCCATGCGGCACATCCCTGGTCTCCCAAAGCTCATGCCCCGGCACCAGGAACACGCTCTGCACCCGGAACGCGCTCGGCTTGGTCACCACGTTATGTGGATCCACCACGTTCGTCCCGTCCACCAGGAACGAATAGCTGTAGAACTCCGGCGCCAGCTTCGCCAGCGTATACGTCCAGTGCCCGGTCTCGCTCGTGCTCCGCTCCATCGCAAACGGCGCCGCAAAACCCTCCACCTGCAGCTCCACCTTCTCCGCATGCGGCATCAGCAGGTCGAACGTCACGCTGCCGTCCCCATGCACCGTCGGACTCGGCGGCGGTGCCGGCACCAGTGGCACCGGCGCCGTCGGTCTTGCCTGCCCAGCCGGCAGTGCGGGCACGGCCCGCTGCCCACCCGCGGCGCATCCACCCGCCACCATCCAGGCCATAACCAACAGCACCCGTCTCATCCGCACCGTCACACGCCCTCCTTATCAGCGCTTTTTGCCAACGTCCTGACCGGTTTCCAGCTGTTACCGCCAAGACAGCGTCGCTGCCTCCACAGTATGCCGGAATTGGCCTCTCAACCGCGCGTAGCAGCCTTTCACCACACAAACTCTTCGAGAAGACTCTCACACCTCCGACAGCGTTGTCACCCCCGACGCTTCACCGAAAGATAAGAACAAAACACAATTGACAACGGTGTCTTACCCTCCCTATAATCCCCGCCGTACTCTAAAACCACTTTTTCCGGGAGTTCCATGCGGCCACTCGCAGCCCAGACACATGCAACTCTACCCCCCACCCTCGCCGCGCCCGCCCCAGCCGCGCTCATCCTCGCCGCGCCCGCCCCCGCCGCACTCATCCCGCACCATCCACGCGCCTCACGCTCCGGCCCGGCTCTTCCAGGCGCCCCGCCCCAGCCTTTGAATCTTCCCGCGCCAAGCGGCAATCCAAGCTCTACTCCAAGCTCAGGTTCAGGCCTCACTCCAGGCTCCCGAAAGGAATTCATGTTCTCCGTTCCCCGTAAGCTGCTCTTCGCCCTGGTCTTCCTGCTCTCGACCTTCGCCGCGCCGTCCCTCTTCGCGCCGCATCTCCTCGCGCAGTCCACCGGCAGCATCCGTGGCACCGTCACCGACACCACCGGCGCCAACGTCCCCGGCGCCACCGTCACCGCCACCAACAGCGCCACCGGCCTCAAGCGCATCGAGCAGACCAACGGCAGCGGCCTCTACGTCTTCACCGATCTGCCCATCGGCTCCTACTCCATCGAGGTCAGTCAGCCCGGCTTCAAGCCCCAGCGTCTCGATGGCGCCGACCTCCTCACCGGCCAGAACCTCGGCCTCGACGTCTCGCTCTCCGTCGGCACCCAGACCGAGTCCGTCACCGTCTCCTCCGCGCGCGACAGCATCCAGACCGCCACCTCCGAGGTCTCCACCTCCGTCGACGAGAAGCAGATGCAGGACCTGCCCCTCAACGGACGCAACGCCCTCCAGCTCACCACCCTCACCCCCGGCGCCGTCCTCACCAACACCGGCACCGAAAGCGGCCAGCAGGACAACACAGGCCTCTCCGTCAACGGCCTCCGCCCCACCCAGAACAACTACGAGCTCGATGGCGCCGTCTACATCAACCGCTTCTTCGACTCCGTCCCCATCCTGCCCAGCCCCGACGGCCTCCAGGAATTCACCATCCAGTCCGCCAACTTCAGCGCCCAGTACGCCGGCGCCGGCGCGCTCGTCCAGCTCTCCAGCCGCTCTGGCGGCAACTCCATCCACGGCTCCGCCTTCGAGTTCCTCCGCAACACCGTTCTCAACGCCCGCAACTACTTCCAGACCACCGTCCCGCCCTTCAAGCTCAACCAGTTCGGCGGCACCGTCGGCGGCCCCATCGTCATCCCCCACCTCTACAACGGCCACGACAAGACCTTCTTCTTCTTCTCCGCCGAAGACCTCCAGCAGCGCTCCTCGCCCAATCCCATCAGCATCGTCGTCCCCACCCTCGCCCAGCTCAACGGCGACTTCTCCGCGCTCCTCACCCCGCCCAGCGGCCAGCCCACCATCATCTATAACCCGGCCACCGGCCTGCCCTTCCCGGGCAACAAGATCCTCACACCCATCGACCCGCTCTCCGGCGCCGTCGAAAAGGCCTTCCTCACCCCGCTCGCCTCGAACGCCACCTCCGGCGTCTTCGTCTCCAGCTCCAACTCCAACATCGACCGCACCCAGTACCTCATCAAGGTCGATCACCAGCTTCGCCAGAGCAATCACCTCAGCGTCCGCTACTTCTACAACGAGGACAACTTCCAGCGCGCCTTCAATGCGCCACTCGGCTTCTATGCCGCCAACAACTTCCGCAACCAGAACCTCACCATCGCCGACACCCAGATCTTTTCCAACACGCTCACCGGCACCTTCACCGTTAGCGGCGGCCGCTACGCCCGCACCCAGGTGCCTGTCGCGCCCGGCCTCCAGAACCTGCAGTCGCTCGGTCAGCAGGTCCCCTACGGCACCACCAACGTCCCCATCTTCCCCGGCGTCCGCGCCAACATCTCCGGCTTCGTCAACATCTTCTCCGGCGGCGGCCTTACCCAGGACCCCACCAGCTTCGAGTACAAGGGCGTCCTCGTCAAAGTCCTCGGCGCCCACACCCTCTCCTTCGGCGGCACCTACGAGCGGGACCGCGTCGACGCCACCGACTACTCCTACACCCCCGGCGACAACACCTTCAACGGCCAGCGCACCGCCGCCCCCACCGGCGCCACCGTTCCCGCCGGTTACAAAACCGGCAACGCCGTCGCCGACTTCTACCTCGGCCTCGAATCCAGCTTCTTCCAGGACAATGGCCGCAAGTTCTACCTCCGCGAGAGCCGTCCCTCCCTCTTCGTCCAGGATGACTGGAAGCTGCGCAAGGACTTCACCCTCAACGCCGGCGTCCGCTGGGACCCCTGGCTCCCGCCCATCGACCTCAACCAGACCCTCGTAGGCTTCATCCCCGGCGCCAAGTCCACCGTCGCCCCCAACGCGCCCACCGGCCTGCTCTTCAATGGCGACCCGGGTCTCCAGGCCTCGGTCTTCCCCAAAAACTGGAAGGACTTCGCCCCCCGCATCGGCTTCGCCTATAACGTCGGCGGTCGCGGCGCCACCGTCGTCCGCGGCGCCTACGGCATCTTCTACGGCTTCCCCGAGGCGCTCCTCTACCAGCGCACCGACCAGAACCAGCCCATCAATCTCTATCTCAACATCCTCAACCCGCCCGCCTGGGACAACATCTACGCCGGGTACGCCGGCGGCGATCCCTTCCCCCGCGCCCACCTTAACCGCAGCCAGTTCGCCAACTACCAGTTCATCCTGCCCTTCGCCGGCGGCGTGCTCAACCCCAACACCAAGGTCAGCTACACCGAGGACTACAACCTCACCGTCGAGCAGCAGATGCCCGGCAAGATCGTCGCCTCCTTCGCCTACATCGGCAACCACGCCCTGCACGTCACCTCCTCCCGCGCCCTCAACCCCGCTATCTACGCCCCCGGCGCCACCGTCGCCAACGAAAACGCCCGCCGCCTCTATCCCGGCCTCGGCACCGTCGTCTACGCCGACTCCTACCAGTACGCCATCTACAACTCGCTCCAGGTCAACGTCACCCGGCGCATCGCCAACGGCCTCACCATGCTCGCCAACGTCACCTGGGCCAAGACCATCGACGACGGCTCCGACGCCACCGAACTCTCCCCCGGACCGCCCAACCCCCTGAACGTCAACTCCGCCCGAGGCCCCGCCGACTACGACCAGAAGGTCCGCTTCAACGCCTCGCTCAACTACATCTTCCCCAAGTACCAGGGCAACCGCCTCGTCCAGGCCTTCGCCAACGGCTGGCAGGGTAACGCCATCGTCTCGCTCGACACCGGCCTGCCCTTCACCGTCCTCAGCGGCACCGACCGCTCCCTCTCCGGCGTCGGCAACGACTACGCCGACGTCGTCCCCAACGTAAACCCCGCGCGCCCCGCCGGCGTCTCCCGTATCTCGCAATACTTCAACACCCTCGCCTTCGTGCCCGCCGCCACCGGCACCTTCGGCAATGAGCACCGCAACAGCCTGCGCGGCCCCGGCTACGAAGACGTCGACGCCTCGCTCTTCAAGGACCTCTTCACCGAGAGCCGCATCCACGGCCAGTTCCGCGCCGAGGTCTTCAACGCCCTCAACCACACCAACCTCGCCAACCCCGTCTCCACCGTCTCCGCCGGCAACAACGGCCAGATCACCACCGCCAACAGCCCCCGAGTATTCCAGTTCGGAGCCAAAATCCTCTTCTAACCTCCGACGCCTGAAGGTACCCCAAGGCTTCAGCCTTGGGCCTCTACCTACATCTCCGTAGAGGCGCAAACCGGCAGAGGCCATCCTTTGCCGTTGCCTGAAGGTACCCAAGGCTTCAGCCTTGGGTCTCTACCTACATCTCCGTAGAGGCAAACCGGCAGAGGCCATCCTTCGCCGTTGCCTGAAGGTACCCCAAGGCTTCAGCCTTGGGTCTCTACTTCACACGTCCGAGAGCCGGGCTTTAGCCCCTGGGGTATGCCTTCCTCCTCCAGCCCAGAAATCCTGTCAAGCCCCGATCGCTCCAACTGCCTCATTCCAAGCCAAATAGAGTTGGCATATTTCCCCCTCGCGCGCCCGTATACTTTAAAGAGAAGACGAAAGAAGACTCCAATCCCAAGTCCAGACTTAACCCGCATCTTTTGAATACTTTAGATACTTTGGGGGGGGAGGGGGTAGGTCTCCGCCAGCAACGCAAACAGGCAAGCGAACGCGCTATCCCCGCGGTAGAACACCGGCGGCTCGCCGACCGGAGCATCCACTAAAATCCAGCCCGCTGCGTAGCCCGCCCCCGACCAGAGGTGAACCCACTCCGCTCCTTGCGGCAGGTACACCCGCCACACCCGCGCATCCGCCTCGATCACCGGCGCCACCACCAGGTCGCGCCCGTAACAGAACTGAGTCTCGATCTCCCAGCACTCCCGATCGTCCTCATAGTCCAGGAACATCGCCCGCTGCAGCGGCAGTCCGGTCGCAACTGCCTCGTCGCACAGCCTCGCCACGTATGGCGCCAGCGTCTCGTGCACCCGGCTCATGCGCACGAAGTGCGCCAGCACCGCGTCGTCGCCGTCCAGCTGCAGGTTGTCGTCCGGCCGGTTGCCCTCGTGGCTGCGCATCACCGGCGAGAACGCCGCCAGCTCGCTCCACCGCATCATCAGCTCCGGCGTCCGTACGTTGCCGAACAGACTCGTGTATCCCCCCAGGTCACTGTGGTGGTACGCATTGCCCACCAGCCCCGACGACAGCGCTCCCCGGATCACCGTCCCGATCCCATCATGCCGCGAGAAGTCCACCGACTGGTCCCCCGCCCACAGCAGCGGACAGTACCGGCTCACCCCCGTGTACCCCGCCCGCATGAAGAAAACCACGTCGCCTGTCCGCCCCCGCGACGCCACCGCCTGCGCATTCACCTCCGCCCATAGCACGGGCCAAGCGTTGTGCGCCAGCATTCCGTCCGTCCCATCCGCCAGCCGCACGTCGATCGGCAGGTACTCGCCGAAGTCGGCCATCCAGCCCGAGACGCCGAGGTCCAGCGTCTCCTGCCCGACCACCCGCTCCGCAAACCACTCCGCCGCCGCCGCGCTGGTGAAGTCCACGATCCCCGCGTGGAACTCGCCGAAGTCCACCAGGTACGGCTCGTCCGCATCCAGCCGCCGCGCCAGGTGCCCGCCAGCCACCGCCTCGCCATACAGCTCCCCATCCACCGCAAGGTAGGGGTTGATGTAGTTCAAGAAGCGGATCCCGCGCGCCGCAAGTTCTGCGATCTTCTCCCGCAGTCCCGGGTAGCGGCTGTCGCTTGCCCTCCAGTCCCAGAACAGCCGTTTGCCGAAGCTCGTCACCCGCAGCCCCGCCCAGTCCTCGCACCACAGACCCGTCACCGCCGCCCCGGCCGCGATCATCCCCTCCATCCGCTCGAAGCTGCGAAGCCCATCCTTAAGCCCCAGGATCGCCCCCGAGAAAGCCCACTCCGGCAGTCGCGGCGGCCGCCCGAACCGGCTGGACAGCATGCCCACGAGCCCCGCAAAGCGCTCCGCCGCATACAGTTCCACCCTCCCCGGCACCTCCCATACTTCGATCTCGTGAAATCCTGCATCGCGAAGATCGAAGCAGCTATACGCCGTCGTCTCCACGTGCAGCGCATAATGCCGCGACGAGAGGTAGGTCGGCTGCGGATAGTTCGTGTTCCAGTAATCGCCACCCGCCTTGCCCGCCAGATCCGCCTCAAACGTCAGCAGCGTCGTCTTGTCCCGCCCCACTCCCGGCTCCGACGTCCACAGCGGAAACCGCCGCCCCGCCAGATCGACGTAGGACATCTGCTCCCCGCCACCCCACACCCGCTCGCCCGCCTCCGCGATCACCCGCATCCAGAAGCGATTCATCGCCCCATCAGCCGCTGCCAGACTGAGTCCGCAATCCTCCACTGAAATCCTAAGCAACACCGGGCCGCCCGGCTCCGCGCTCAACGCAATCTCCGCCCCACGCACCGCGCTCCCGCGCAACGCTATGCGCTCGTCCAGCCGGTCGCCGATCTCGAAGTTGCCGCGGTACATCGCCACATCCGCCCGCCCGCGCCCCACAAAGAACGCCGGCGCCGCGGCCCGCTGCCGCACCACGACCACCGGGCCGACGCTGAGGTCGAAGCCGTCCTCAACCTCTTCAACTCGCAACGGCGCCGCCCAATCCTCCATCGTGCCTCCCGGTCATCGCGCCGGCCGCGCTTAGTCCCGGCCCAGCGGCCCATGCTCCAGCTTCGGCAGCACATGCCGCGCAAACAGGTCGGCCTCCGCCGCATGCGGATACCCCGACAGGATGAACGCCTCAATCCCCATCGCGCGGTAGCCTTCCAGCTTCGCCAGCACCTGGTCCGGGTCGCCGACGATCGCCGCGCCGCACCCCGAACGCGCCCGTCCCACTCCCGTCCACAGGTTCTCCTCCGCGTACCCATCGTCGGCCGCATTCTCGCGCAGCGCGGACTGTGCCGCTACCCCCGCCGACGCCGAATCCAGCGACTTGGCCCGGATCGCCTGACCCTGCGCCGCGTCCAGCTTCGATAGCAGCCGCTCCGCCGCCGCGCGCGCCTCGGTCTCCGTATCCCGTACGATCACGTGCGCCCGGTACCCAAAGCGCAGTGTCCGTCCATGCTTCGCCGCCCGCTCCTTCATGTCGGCGATGATCGCCTTCACCGCGTCCGCCTTGTCCGGCCACATCAGGTACACATCGCATCCCCGGGCCGCGGCCTCGCGAGCGTCCGGCGACAACCCACCGAAGTAGAGCGGCGGCGCCTTGCCCGACACCGTGCCGATCCGCGGTGGCTCAAGCTTCAGCTTCCAGAACTCCCCGTCGAAATCCAGAGGCTCGCCGTTCAGCATCGTCTTCAGGATCTGCATCGCCTCAATCGTCCGCCGGTAGCGCGGCGCCGACGCCATCACCTCGCCCGGCATCTCCGACGAGATGATGTTGATCGTCAGCCGCCCGCCCAGGATCCGGTCGATCGTGGCAATCTGCCGCGCCAGTTGCGGCGGCCACGTCTCGCCCACCCGTACCGCCAGCAGCAGCTGAATCCGCTTCACCAGCGTCGCAATCGCCGCCGCGAAAGCCGTCGTGTCGATACCAAGCGCATATCCCGAAGGAAGCAGGATATTATCGAAGCCGCCTGAATCGGCCTGCATCACGATGTCGCGGCAGTGCTCCCAGCTCGAGCGCAGCAGCGGGTCGGAAACGCCCAGAAACTCGTAGTCGTCATCACACAGCGCCGAAAACCAGCTCACCTCGCACTCGCCCTGTCTCATGGCAACCTCTCTCCCAGCGACGCTTCCAGCACCGCGTACCACTCGGCCCGTGTCCACTCGACCTTGTACGCATCCGGTATCGTCGCAATGCGCGCCAGATTCTGCGTCCCAACGATCGGTATCGGCTGCGCGGGATGCGCCATAATCCAGCTGTAGGCCGCAGCCGCGCGATCCACGCTCGCTGCCTTAGCCTTGCCGTCCAGCAGCGCGGCCACAGCCCTGGTCCGCTCGTCAGCCGGGTTCCCCAGCCGTCCCCCGCCCAGCGGCGACCACGCCAGCACCGCCATGTCATGAGTCATCGCCTGGTCGATCAAGCCGTTGAACAGCGGCGCCGTAGCCAGTGGCGAGAACTCCGGCTGCTGGCTCGCAAGCGGAACCGCCAGAAAGTGCGCCAGCGCGGCCGTCTGTGCGGGCGTGAAGTTCGACACGCCCACCGCGGCAATCTTTCCGGCGCTGCGCGCGTCATCGAGTGCCCGCGCCACCTCCTGCGGATGCGCCAGCAGGTCCGGCCTGTGGATCTGCCACAATTCCACCCGCTCCACCCCAATGCGCTTCAGCGAAGCCTCTATGGCGTCTTTGAGGTATTCGGCGCTTGAGTCGTACGGCACGCCCATGCGAATCCCGCCCTTGGTCGCAAGCACCATCTGCTTGCGCAGCCCGGGCGCCTCGGCAAAGACCTTGCCCAGCAGCGCCTCCGCGGCGCCAAAGGCCTCGCCATTATCCGGGCCGTAAATGTCTGCAGTGTCGAACAGCGTGACTCCTGCCGCGAAGGCCGCCTCTACTCGCTCGCGGGCTGCGTGGACGTCGGTCCCCGCAAACCGCCACATCCCCCACGCGATCGAACTGACCTCGATGCCACTGGTTCCCAGAAGCCGTTTCTTAGAAGGCAAATTCATATAAGACACCGTTGTCCTAGTATGCCACAAGGACCAATTTCGAACACGATTTCCGCATCTCTTCTGCGCCGGAACTCAATGAAACACAACCTGTCCTCGCGCGGTGTCCGGCTCTGCCACCACGATCCTGGGAACCAGAAGCTGCACCAGCAGCAGCGCGATCAGGTAAGAGACGCCGCACAGCGCCAGCAGCGGCGCGTAGCCGTACCCCTTATCCAGCGACCAGCCAGCCGCCTCGATCATCGCCATGCCCGCAACATTACCCGCGAACGCCGCAATTCCGATCGCCGTGCCGACGATCCGCGGCTCGAACATATCCGCTGCCATCCCGAACACATTGGTCGAAAACCCCTGGTGCGCAAACAATCCCAGCCCCAGCATTCCCGCTGCCGCCCACACACTGTGCGTAAACACCAGCAACGGCACCGGCAGAATCAGCAGCGCATACAGCAGCATCGAGCCCTTTCTCGCGCGATCCGGGTTTACGCCCCGCTTCAGCAGCCGGGAGGGAAGCCACCCGCCCGAGAGCGATCCCAGCGCCGCCATCGTATAAATGAACGCCACCGGCAGACCCAGCGCCGCCTGGCCCAGTCCAAACCGCCGCGCAAACAGGTCAGGCGTAAAGAACAGCAGGAACCACCACACCTCGTCGCTGAATGTCTTGGCCGCCACCAGCGCCCACTGCCTGCGGTCGCGCAGCATCGCCGCCCAGGGTACACGCGTTCCCTCGATCGCTTCCTCCTCCGTCGCGCGTGGCGGACGCACCAGCAGCCACGCCACCACCCAGACCAGCCCCAATCCGCCGGCAATCAGGAAGGCGGCACGCCAGCCCAGCCAGACCGCCAGCGGCGGAATCGCCAGCGGCGCAATCACTGCCCCGAAGTTTGCCGCCATGTTTCCGATCCCCAGCATCATCGACCGCTGCTCCGGCGGGAAATATGTCGCCGCCGTCTTCACCTGCGCCGGCGTGCCGATCGCCTCCGCCGCCCCCAGCACCATCCTCGCGCCCACAAAGCCGCTGACGCTGCTCACCAGCGCATGCGCCATCCCCGCCAGGCTCCACAGCCCGACTCCAAATGCAAAGCCTCGGCGCAGCCCCACCCGGTCAATGAACCAGCCGCTGCCCAGAAACGCTACCGCGGCAGAAAACTGGAACGCCGAAGCCATGTGGCTGTAATCCCGGTTACTCCATCCAAACTGAATCTGCAGCGTCGGCTTGAGCAGCGCGATGATTTGCCGGTCGACATAATTCAACATGATGGCCGCAAAGACCAGCGCCACGATGACCCAGCGCCGTCGATCGATCGAGCTTTCTACGGTTCCGGTCTGCACCATAAGGTTTCCCGTGAGATACCGTTGTCATGCATCGCGACGAGACTTGTCAACTCCATTCACCCAGCCGGTCGAATCACGCAGCACCAGCTCATACGCGATCTGCCGTCCTTCGTTCGTCTCCGGCGGCGCCAGCAGCAGATCGGCCGCCGCCTCCGCCAACGCTCGCACCGGCTGCCGCACGGTCGTCAGCGCCGGCCACACAATGCTCGCGAAGGAGGTGTCGTCGAACCCCGCGATCGACAGCCGGCCCGGTACCTCGACGCCTCGCCGATGCGCCATGGCCAGCGCACCCGCCGCCATCTCGTCATTCGAGGCGAAGATTGCCGTGGGCGGTTCAGCCAGCGAAAGCAGACGGTCCGCCGCGGCGCTGCCCGACGCAAAGCTGAACGTCCCGTCCTGCACCAGCGCCCCCTCGATCGCCAGTCCCGCCTCGCTCAGCGCTCGCGTAAACCCCTGCAGCCGATGCCCCGACGCCGCATAGCCGCGGTCGCCCACAATGAAGCCGATCCGCCGGTGTCCAAGCCCGAGCAGATGCCGAGTCATCTCATACGCGGCCCCTTCATTGTCGATCGACACGGAGCACGTAAGCTCCATCCGCAGGCCCGGCTGCACCCGAACCACCGGCACCTGCCGCCTCAGCAGCTCCTCAACCAGGCGCATATCGTCGCATGCCGGCGGCGTCAGCACCAGCCCGTCGGGATGAACCTGGTCCACCAGGTTGATGATGTCTTCGAGCAGCGTCGGCGAGCCCCGGTCATAAGGCTGCGCCAGCATCCGCACGTGGTCCCGCTGGCATCGCACCCGGGTGCCATATTGGATCTCGTACACGTACCACGGGCTCGGGTTGTCGCAGATGATCGCAATCTGATGGGACCTCGCCCCCGCCAGCGCCCGCGCCGCGGAGCTAGGCTGAAACGACAGCTGCGCCATCACCTGCTCCACCTTGATCCGCGTCGCCTCACCCACGTACTTCTCATTATTCAGAACCCGCGACACCGTCTTGATCGACACCTCCGCGATCCGCGCGACATCCCGGATCGTGGCACGAGTCAGCGGCTCTGCTCTCGGCTGCATAGCCGCAATTCTAGCCTGCGTCCGTGCGCACCCTCCTTGGGCGCGCTGTACACCTCCCCAAGCTCCTTCCCGACACCGTTGTCATAAAGCTGAAGCCTGTGTATAGTTGCCCCTAAATGAGCAGCAGCCATCCAAACCTGCAAGCGCCGCCGGAGCCTCAGCGGTCGCGCTCAAATCATGCCCTGAATCCCGCCCCGGGTACCCCACGCTTCCTCGCAGGTGTCGATCCACGCACCATCTTCTTCCTCGCCCTGATCACCGCGGCCAGCGGCATCATCTCTCCGCCCATCGCCCTCGCCGCCGGACTCTGCTTCGGGCTTCTCTTCGTCCATCCCTTACAAGCCGACAGCAGCCGCCTTGCCAAGACGCTCCTGCAGCTCTCCGTCGTCCTGCTCGGCTTCGGCATGAACCTCTTCGAGGTCCTCAAAGTCGGCCGCTCCGGCTTTCTCTACACCGCGGTCAGCATCCTTGCCAGCCTGGCTCTCGGGCTCCTTCTCGGGCATCTCCTCCGCGTCAAGCAGAAGGCTTCGCTGCTCATCGCAGCGGGAACCGCCATCTGCGGCGGCAGCGCCATCGCCGCCATCGCCCCAATCGTCGATGCCTCCGAAGAGGAGATCAGCGTCGGCATGGGAACCGTCTTCGTCCTCAACTCGGTCGCGCTCTTCGCCTTTCCCGCCATTGGCGCCGCGCTGCACCTGTCACAGAGCCAGTTCGGTCTCTGGGCCGCGCTCGCCATCCACGACACCAGCTCCGTCGTCGGCGCCAGCGCGAAGTTTGGCACCGAAGCCCTCATGATCGGCACCACTGTCAAGCTTGCCCGCGCTCTCTGGATCATTCCCGTCTCGCTCGCCGTTGCGGCCTGGTATCACGCCGCCCGCTCTCGCGCGGCCGGAAGGTCCGCGGCTGGACAGGACACCGAGACCGGCCACGCGGGCAGCTCAGTCAAGCTCCCCTGGTTCATCCTCTTCTTCTGTCTTGCCAGCGTCTTCCGTACCTACGCGCCCCACCTCACCACGCTCTGCGACGCGCTCTCGCACCTCGGCCGCACCGGCCTCACCGCCACGCTCTTCCTCATCGGCACAGGCCTTTCACGCGCCACGCTTCGCAAGGTCGGCTACCGGCCCTTCCTGCAGGGAGTCCTCCTCTGGGTCGTCGCCGCCACGCTCTCGGGAATAGCCGTCTACTACTCCGTCATCAGGATCTGAGCCAGAGGCTCGTCCGCGCCTGTGCTTCCCGGAACGTCATCCAGACTCAGCTCCAGCCGCAGACAGTTCTCTCCAAACCGGTACACCCGCACGATCGAATGGCGGAAGGCGCTTCGCGCATCCACGTCCGCGGTGCCAGTCGTGTCCACCGTGATCAGCGGCGGCGACAACGTACACTCCGCGTCGCTTTCGGCCTGCCGTCCCTTCCAGCTGCCGGCGATCATGTTGCACAGTTCGCCCGCCGCATCGGCCCGCAGCATGGCCGCCTCGCCGGGCGTGAGGTTCACCTCCACGCTCCCCACCAGCTCTTCCATCAGCGTCTCCGCCGCCTTGGTGCCCAGGTAGACCTTGCACACTCCGCGTATCGATCCCGAGAAGGTCACCAGCGCGTCGATCCCTGCCGGCTGCGCCGCACCGGAGCCCGGGCTCAACGCCGCTGCGCATGACGCCCCCGGTCGGCAGACCCGGTTCAGCATCATCGCAAACACCTCTAGAACCGCTTCATCAAGTTGCCGGATAGTTTCGTCATGCATGAATGCTCACTCCTCCACAACCCAGCCCCCAGGCATTCTCGTCCCAGCCGTCGTCACTCCCTGCCCCCGGTCGTTATTCTGAGCTCCACCATCGTCATTCTGAGCCGAAGGCGAAGAATCTAAGTATTGGCCTTACCGCTTTGCGTCCACTCGCACCCACATCGTGCAAACCACCATCAAGCTCCCGCCAACGGCGTGCTCAGCAGCGGCCCCAGCCGCGCCCTGATCTGCTCGGTCGTAAACGGCTTGCAGATGTAGCCCCTCGCCCCCGCCGCAATCGCCCGCCGCACCAGCGGCTCGCTTGTCTCGGTGGTGATGATCACGATCGGAACCCCCGCCGCCAGCGACTCCGCGCAGCGCTGCTCCAGGAACTGGATCCCGTCCATGCCCGGCATGTTGATGTCCGTAATCACCAGGTCCAGCGGCTCTCCGCTGCGCAAGACCTCCAGCGCCTCCAGGCCATTGCCCGCCTGGTGAAACGCTGAAACCTCGATGCCCGCGTGGCGCAGGGCGCGCTCGACCACCTTTCGCATGACTGCCGAGTCGTCGACGATAAGAACGCGCATGAACATTGACCTCGTGTTGCTCTGCTCACTGCCTTATCGGCTTCTGCTCCGCAGGGTTTAGTACTTCACGTGAAGCTGTTCTAACCATCCCCGCCGCACCTTTGGCGCGGCACGTGCTCTCTGCTGAGGCCGAGGGCTCAGCGGACCACCATGGACAGCGGAATGTATGCGGCATATACGGGGTTGCTGGCGCGCACCCAGGCGCTCGACACCGCCGCCAACAACCTCGCCAATGCCGGCACCAACGGCTTCCGTGCCGAGCGCGACTACTTCCGCGGCGTCCTGGCCAGTGGTCTCGCTCCCGGCACCCAGGGTTCACAGGTCGGCCAGAGCATCAACGGCTTCGGCGTCCTCGGCGGCAGCGCAGTTGATCTCGGCCAGGGGCCCGTCGTCACCACCTCAAATCCGCTCGACCTCGCGCTCGATGGCGCGGGCATGTTCGCCATCCAGACCCCGCAGGGCGTCCGCTACACCCGCGACGGCTCCTTCATGAAGTCCGAAGCCGGCCAGCTCCAGACCCGCAGCGGCGAGCCCGTACTCGACGCCCAGCTGCAGCCCATCGCCATGCCCAGCGGCAGCGTCGAGGTCGCGCAGAGCGGAACCATCTCGGTTGGCGGCAGCGTCGTCGCGCAGCTCGGTGTCTTCGCCATCCTCCCCGCCAGCCTCTCGCAGGAAGGCACCAACCGCTTCGCAGCCGCAGCCGGTGCCACGCGCACCGCCGCGGACACTCAGGTCAGACAGGGCGCGCTCGAAGGCGCCAATCAGGACGCAGTGCACGGAACCATGCAGTTGATCCTCGTCCAGCGCCAGGCCGAGATGATGCAGAAGGCGCTCGGCGTCTTCGACAGCGGCTTCGACAAGACCGCCGTCGAGGAACTCGCCAGGGTCTAGTCGCACCAGCCACAGGCACGTAAGGGAGACACACGATGATACGGGCACTCTATACAGCAGCAAGCGGGATGAGCGCGCAGCAGGCCAACCTGGACACGGTCGCCAACAACCTGGCCAACTCCGCCACCGCCGGCTTTCGCCGCATGCGACTCCAGTTTGAGGACATGATGTACCAGAACCTCATCACCCCCGGCTCACCCGCCAGCCAGTCCACCGTCTCGGCCGGCCTGCAGATCGGACTCGGCACCCGCGCCTCGGCCACCGAGGTCATCCAGGCCCAGGGGGACTTCAACCAGACCTCCAATCCGCTCGACCTTGCCATCCAGGGCAACGGCTTCTTCCAGGTCCAGCAGCCCGACGGCACCACCGCCTACACCCGCTCCGGAAGCTTCCACATGAACAACCAGGGCACCATCGTCACCGCTGAAGGCAACACGCTTCTCCCGGCCATTACCGTTCCGGCCAACGCCACCGCGCTCACCATCTCGCCCTACGGAGTGGTCACCGCCACGCTGCCCGGGCAGACCACGCCCGCTACCCTCGGAACTCTGCAGCTGGCCAACTTCGCCAACCCGGGCGGCCTCAACGCGCTCGGCGGCAGCCTCTTCACCGTCACGCCCTCCTCCGGCAACCCCGTCACCGACGCCCCCGGCGGAAGCTCCGGCGCCGGCACCCTGCAGCAGGGCTACCTTGAGAACTCCAACGTCGACGTCGTCTCCGAGTTCGTCCAGATGATCCTCGCCCAGCGCGCCTACGAGAGCAACTCCAAGGTCGTCCACGTCGCCGACGACATGTACGGCCAGATCAACAACATGATTCGCTAACCAGATTCCGCTAGCCAGACGATCCCGCAACCAGATGATCCCGGTACCAGGAGCACGCCATTGAGAATCGCATCGAGCACTCTCGTCCTCGCCTTCGCCGCCAGCCTCGTTGCCTCGGCCGAGACGGTCTGCTATCGCACCGCCGCGCAAGCCGCCGCGCAAAACGGCGACGAGGACAGGTCCGGCTTCCGCCTCGACGCCCTGTCTCAAGACCCTCTGCGCCCTATCCAATGGGCCACCCTCCGCCGCTGCGGTCATCCCGAGTGGCCCGCCATCGTGGTCCCCGCTCACCTTCACCCGCTTGCCACGCCCGAATCACTCCCGCCTTCTGCAACTCCCGCCTTGAGCGCTCCCGCAAACACCCCGCCGCTAGTAGTGGCCGGCTCCAGCGTCACCATCACCGCCGCTGAAGACGTCGTCCGCCTCGAGCTCCAGGGCACGGCCCAGTCTGCCGGACACCTCGGCGAGACCATCCGCGTCAAGCTGCTCGGCACCGGCGAAGAACGCTACCTCGCCGGACGTGTCATCGCGCAGGGACACCTGGAACTGGTGCGCTGATGCCGATTCCCCAGACTCAGATCGCGGAGAAGACCATGCGTCCATCTCGGACCCCGGCACGTATAGGCAGTCTTGCCGCGTTGACCGCAGGAACGCTCCTCCTCCTGCTTGCCGTAGCTCTCCAGGCGCAGACCCGTTCGCCCAAGTCGCCCGCCCACCCGCCCGCCGCCAAGGGCAACCTGGCCCAGAGCTCGCTCGCCGCCTACCTCGAGCGGGTCAAGGCCGACTCCAACGAGTCGCACCCCGAAGCGGGCTCCATCTGGACCGACAACGGACGCCTTGCGCGCCTCAGCACCGACGTTCGCGCCATGCGCCCCCACGACCTCATCTCCGTCGTCGTGCAGGAGAGTCTCGCCGCCTCAACCGACGGCACCGTCGCCAACACCCGCGCCTCCAGCGCCAACTCCTCCGTCTCCGGTCTCATCGGCACGCTCAAAGCGGGCAACGCGCTACAGAATCTCCTTACCGCGTCCTCCGCCGCCGCTCTCAACGCCAAGGGCGCCAGCGCCACCAACTCCAGCCTCTCCACCACGCTGGGCGGCCAGGTGGTCGCCGTCCTGCCCAACGGCATGCTGGTCATCGAGGCCGCGCGCCAGGTCGAGTTCTCTCAGCAGACCCAGACCATCATCCTCCGCGGCCTCGTCCGCCCCGAGGACATCTCGCAGCAGAATCAAGTCCTCTCCACCGCCATCTCCAGCCTCGAGCTCGAAGTAAAAGGGAAGGGAATCATCAACGACTACACCCACCGCCAGAACCTGCTCGTACGCCTGCTCGAGAAAGTGCTGGTGTTCTGATGAAGTTCCTCCACTACACCGGCCACCTCTCCGACCAGCAGATTCGCGCCATGCGCCAGCGCCATGTCGGCCCCTTCTGGCTGCTCGTTCTGCTGGTGCTCGGCCTGGTCTTCGCAGCAGAGATCGCCGTCAGCCAACCCGTCTTACCCACATCTTCCTCTTCACCGTCCCCCGAGCGCCGCGCCCGCGTCAAAGACATCTCCTCCATCGAGGGCATCCGCGACAACCAGCTCGTCGGCTACGGCCTGGTCGTCGGCCTCGCCGGCACCGGCGACTCGCAGCAGACCACCTTCCCCACCCAGACCCTCGCCGCCATGCTCCTCCGCATGGGCGTCAGCGTCCCGGCCGGCTCCATCAAAGTCCAGAATCTCGCCGCCGTCTTCGTCTCCGCCACCCTGCCGCCCTTCGCCCGTCCCGGCACCAAGCTCGACATCACCGCCAGCTCCGCCGGCGACGCCAGGTCGCTCGAGGGCGGCCTGCTCCTCATGACCCCGCTCTACGGCACCGACGGCAGGATCTACGCCCAGGCCCAGGGCCCGCTGGTCGTCGGCGGCTACGCCGTCAACGTCAACGGCAACACCCGCCAGTTCAACCATCCCACCGTCGGCCGCATCCCCTTCGGCGCCATGGTGGAGCGCGGCATCCCGCTCGAGATCGGCGCCCGCGGAGCCTTCTCCATCCTGCTCAACGACGCCGACTTCAAGAGCGCCGGCGCCATCGCCTCCGCCATCAACCTCGAGCTCCGCCGCCCCGCTGCCCACGTCGCCGACAGCCGCCGCATCGAGCTCGCCGTCACCCCCGGCGAGGACGTCCCCGAACTGCTCTCGCGCGTCGAGGCCGTCGAAGTTCTCGTCTATCCCCGCGCCCGCGTCATCGTCAACGAGCGCACCGGCACCGTCGTTATCGGCGGCACCGTCGTTCTGCAGCCCGTCTCCATCCTCCACGGCGGCCTCTCCGTCAACGTCGTCACCCAGTTCGAAGTCTCCCAGCCCACCTCCTTCTCCTCCGGCCAGATCCAGGTCACTCCCGTCACCCGGGTCGAGGCCCGCGACAAACCCGTCAGCCGCATCGAGCTCAAACAAGGAGCCACCGTCGACGACCTCGTGCGCAGCCTCCAGACCATCGGCGCCAGCGCCCGCGACGTCATCTCCATCCTGCAAGCCATGAAATCGGCCGGTGCCCTCGAGGCCGAGATAGAGGTGCAATGATCATCGAAAACGCGTTAGCCAGTCTCGATCCCGCCAGCCTCGGCCTCGACCCGGCCGCCGCCAGCCGCGCCCGCTCCGCCCGGCTCGCTGACAGCGCCCACCAGTTTGAGGCCATGATGCTCCAGGAGATCCTCAAGCCGCTCAACTTCAGCGCCTCGCCCGGGTCCGACGAGGACTCCGAAAGCTCCGGCGCCGGCTCCACCATCCAGGGCTACGGCACCGAGGCGCTTGCCAAAGCCGTCTCCGACGGCGGCGGATTCGGCATCGCCCAGCACATCATCCAGCAGGTTGCCGCGCAGGACGCGAAGCGGCAGCCGGCAGCCGGGAGTAAAGTCTAATGAGCGATCGCCGATACATCCAGGAGGATGGAGGATCTACCCATGACAGCATTGGATGGCATCAGTTCACTCAAAACGACACTCGGCTCGCTCAGCGTGAACGAGGCCGCACCGGCATCGGCGGCCACGCAGACCCGGGCCGGCGCGCAGACCTCGGCAACTCAGGCCACCAGCTCAGACCGCACCAGCCTCAGCCTGGCCGGCGGCCTGGCAGCCCAGGCAACGGACAACTCGGACGTCCGCCTCACCAAGGTCGCGGAGCTGCGCCAGGCGATCTCCAGCGGAACCTACAACGTGCCCGCCTCGGCCGTAGCGGACAAGATGGTCGAGAACCTGCTCGGCTAGCGTTCCAGGACCTAAGCGGCACTACGGTCGCGGCCGGGCTCGCGCAGTTGCTCCGCGATGCCACCGACGCCCTGGCCCATCTCGATCCCGACCGCCTCGCCGCCATCGAGCAGCAGGCGCTCGCCTGTCAGGCAGCCATGCACACCCTCTCCGAGGACGCCGCCCGCGAGATCGCCGCGCGCCTCCGCATGTTCTCCTCCGTCGTCCAGGCCACTGGCAAGAACCTCGCCATCCTCCGCGGCGATCGCGCCGCAGCCTACAGTCCGCCGCATCGCTTCGGCGCAGGTGCACCATGGGCTCACTAACCGCGCTCTTCGACCTCTCCCGCAGCGCCCTCTCCGCGGATCAGGCCGCCCTCAACGCCACCTCCAACAACGTCGCCAATCAGAACACCGCCGGCTACACCCAGCAGATCGTCAGCTTCCAGTCCGGCGACACCGTGACCCTCAGCGCCGGCGGCATCAACGCCGTCTCCTCCTCCGGACCCCAGGAGACCACCACCTCCACCCGCGACCGCGTCCTCGAGCAGCGCCTCCAGCAGCAGACGCAAGTCCAGTCCGAGACCAGCGCCCGCGCCGACGCGCTCGCCCAGATCGAGAACGTCTTCAGCATCAGCGGCAGCTCCGCCAGCGCCGGCTCTACCCAGCTCGGAACCGACCTCAACTCGCTATTCAGCTCCTTCACCGCGCTGGCCGGCAACTCCACCAACCCTGCCACCCAGCAGGGCGTCATCGACGCCGCCGCTACCCTGGCCGGCGACTTCAACGCCGCCTCCGCGCAGCTTACCCAGGTCGGCTCCCGCCTCACGGGCGAGATCGCCGCCTCCGTCCCGCAGGTCAACGCGCTCACCGCCTCCATCGCCGGCCTCAACGCACAGATCACCGCCAACAGCCCCAACTCCGACGCCGGCGCGCTCGAAGATCAGCGCCAGCTCGCCATCACCCAGCTCTCCTCTCTCATCGGCCTCGACCAGGTCAAGACCGAAGGCAACGGCATCACCCTCACCACGCAGGGCGGTTCGGTCCTCGTGGCTGGCGCAAACTCCTTCTCGCTCAGCGCCGCGGGCACTCCCGCCGGCGCCATCATCCGCGACAGCAGCGGAGCCGACATTACCGCGGGCATTCTCGGCGGCAGCATCGGCGGCCAGCTCGCCGCGCAATACACCGATCTGCCCGCGGTCACCAGCGCGCTCGACGCCCTCGCCTTCCAGGTCGGCTCTACTGTTAACGCGCAGAACCAGGCCGGCAGCACCGTCGCGGGCACACCCGGCGCGGCTATCTTTTCTCTGCCCGCCTCCTCTGCGGGCGCTGCCGCCGGCATCTCCGTCCTGGCCAACGCCACCGTCGCACCCGCCGGTCCCGGCGAGGGCGCCTCCGGCAACACCAATGCGAACGCTCTTGCCAACCTTGCTCAATCCACCGGGGCCGCCGGCCTCACCATGTCGCAGGCCCTCGCCTCGCTGGTCGGCGCCGTCGGCACCAGCTCCGCCTCGCTCCAGGAACAGGACACTACCCAGCAGGCATCGCTCACCCAGCTCACCACGCAGCGCGACTCCCTCTCCGCCGTCTCGCTCGACGACCAGGCCGCCAACCTCTCGCAATATCAAAAATCCTACGAGGCCGCCGCAAAACTCCTCACCGTCCTCGACTCCATCATGGCCGACGCCATCAACCTCGGCACCCAAACCGCCGTCACATAACGAACTCTCTTAACCGACACCGCCGTCATTCTTAGTCAAAGGCGAAGAATCTCAGTGTTCGCCGTTGTTGTTCCGGACAGTCGGAGATCCCAGCTAACAATCACCCACCCCCCAACCGAGGTCCCACAGAGCACCCCATGCGCATGGATCCCAACTACAACGTGCAGGTCACCCAGGCCATCAACCTCGCCACCTCCACCGAGCAGACCCTCACCACCGAACTCTCGAGCGGCCTCCGCGCCTCCTCGCTCTCCGTCGACCCCGTCGCAGCCGCCACCAACGTCCAGCTCTCCAGCTCCATCAGCAAAGTCGATTCCTTCGTGCAAAGCTCCGCCTCCCAGCAGAACCTCCTCCAGATAGCCGACACCACCCTCGGCGACGTCGTCTCCCAAGTCACCTCCGCCATCAGCCTGGGCGTCAACGCCGGCAACGGCACGCTCTCCGCCTCCGGCCTCAGCGCCATCGCGCAGCAGGTCACCGACATCCGCAACAACGTCCTCTCCAGCGCCAATACCAGCTACGAAGGCCAGTACCTCTTCAGCGGCAGCCAGGGCAGCACCCGCCCCTTCACCCTCGACACCTCCACCGACCCCGCCGTCGCAACCTACAACGGCGACTCCGCCCTGCAGACCATCCAGACTCCCACCGGCCAGCCGCTGCCGGTAAACCTCCCCGGCTCCAGCGTCTTCACCGCTCCCGGCGCCGATCTCCTCGGCTCCCTCAACCAGCTCGTCAGCGATCTCCAGTCCGGCAATACCTCCGCCATCCAGGCCGATTCCACAGCTCTCGGCACCGCGCTCGGCAACGTCACCGCGCAGCGCGCCGCGCTCGACAGCTCGCTCAGCCGCCTTACCGCGACCACCGGCTACGCCAGCACCCAGGAGGCCGCCCTCAAAGCTCAGCAAAGCACCCTCCTCTCCGCTGACCCCGCCACCGTAGCCACCGACCTCAAATCCAGCGAGGTGCAATATCAGGCCCTGCTTGGTGTCGAGGCCGTCCTCTCCAAGGAAGACCTCTTCGACTTCCTGAAGTAATCGCGTCGAATGCTTTGCCCCGTTTTGCACTCGCTTGCCTTGCCTATACTGGGTTGATGTTCAGCGGCCTGCTCAGCGCGGTGCGGTTCTGGTGGAGAGCAAGCGCCGGTTATCGTCTCCGCCCCTGGAAGAGTCCCTATCTCCGCTGGCGTCTCGAAACCTACTCCGGCAAACCCGCCGCAACGCTCCGTCTGCGCGACTTCTGGTCCCTCGCCGTCGCTGAGCGATCGCAGCTTTTCCGCTTCTTCCGCTGGGTCGGCGCCCTGGAGCGCCTCGCGCAGGGGAAGCGACCTTGATCCCCACCTCCCGCCGCCGCTTTCTGGGCGCCAGCCTCGCCGCGCTGCCTGCGCTCGCCGGCTGCGGCCACCAGCGCGCCATCCGCGCGGCCCAGCCTTCAACCGCCCAGGGCTTCCGCGGCCCTGATTCGCTCCAGGCTCATGCCGCCGCCCACGGCTTCCTGTACGGCTGTGCCGTCGACGTACTCTTCCTCAAACAGGACGAATCCTACGCCCGCCTCATAGCCGATCAATGCAACATCGTCGTCGCCGAAAACGCCATGAAGTGGCTCACCCTCCGTCCCGCGCCGGACCAGTTCGACTTTGAGCAGGCCGACGCCCTCCTCGCCTTTGCCGAAGAACATCGCATGAAGGTCCGCGGGCACAATCTGTGCTGGCATGAGGCGCTTCCTCCCTGGTTCGCCTCCTACGCCACCCCGGCCAACGCCCGCAGCCTTCTCACCGAGCACATCCAGCGCGTAGTCGGCCGCTACGCCGGCAGAATGCACTCCTGGGACGTCGTCAACGAGGCCATCGACGTCGCCGCCGGCCGCCCCGACGGCCTTCGCCCCTCGCCCTGGCTCACGCTTATCGGGGAGGAGTACATCGAGCTCGCCTTCAAGACCGCGCGCAACGCCGACCCCCAGGCGCTCCTCACCTACAACGACTTCGGCATTGAAGCCGAGAACCCCGCCGCCCGCGCCAAGCGCGCCGCCGTCCTCACCCTGTTGCGCCGCCTCAAAGCCCGCCACGTCCCGCTCGACGCCGTCGGCATCCAGTCTCACCTCACCGCCGGCGATGTCTTCGCCGACGGCCTGCGCGACTTCATCGCCGCCGCCCGCGACCTCAACCTCCAGGTCTTCATCACTGAGCTCGACGTCAACGACCGCAACCTTCCCGCCGAAATCAGCGCCCGCGATCAGATGGTCGCCGACACTTTCGCCAAGTACCTCGACCTCGTTCTCAAAGAGCCTGCCACCCGCGCCGTCCTTACCTGGGGCATCACCGACCGCCGCACCTGGCTCAAAGGCAAGGACGGCCGTCCCGATCAGCTGCCTGAACGATGTCTCCCCTTCGACGCCGACGACCTCCCCAAGCCCGCCTTCTTCGCCATGCGCGACACCTTCGACCGCCGCCGCGTTTGATCTTGTAAAGCGAGCCGGCGTCCACTCGTCCACCAACCTGACGCTTCGTTTATCATCTCCGTTGAGACCGGCACACTAAAGATTGCGAGAGTGAAAAAACATGGGTGAATCCATCAACCTGACCGCGCGCGACGGCCACCAGCTGAGCGCATATGTAGCACGCCCGCAGGGTGCCCCGAAGGGCGCTGTCGTCGTCGTGCAGGAGATCTTCGGCGTCAACGGCCAGATCCGCGCCGTAGCCGATGACCTCGCTAAAGAAGGCTACGTCGGCATTGCTCCCGCCCTCTTCGACCGCTACGAGCGCGGCGTCGAGCTCACCGACCAGGGCGCAGACCTCAAGAAAGCCTTCGGCGAGCTCTACCCCAAACTCTCGCCCGATACCGCCCTGCTCGACGTCGCGGCCGCCTTCGCCGAGGTCAAGAAGGAAGACCACAAGGGTATCGCGGTCGTCGGCTTCTGCTTCGGCGGCCTCATGAGCTGGCTCGCCGCCACCCGCGGCGACACCCTGGAGATGCGCCCCGACTGCACCGTCGGCTACTACGCCGGCGGCATCGGCTCCGTCGCTACCGAGGAGCCCGTCTGCCCCGTCATGCTGCACTTCGGCGCCAGCGACTCGCACATCGGTCCCGACCAGATCGAAGCCGTCCGCAAGGCGCACCCCGAAGTACAGATCTTCATCTACGAGGGCGCCGACCACGCCTTCGCCGGCACCCAGCGCTCCGCCTACAACCCCGAACAGGCCCGCATCGCATGGGACCGCACCCTCGAGTTCCTCCGCACCCACATTGCGTAGCACGCGCCTTTCCCGGAATCGTGTGCCGCTGCGCGGACGACGCGAAAAAGAATGCTAAACTTTAGCAGACACTTTGAGACTTGAATAGAAGATCAGGAGTAGCAAAAGCTGTGTTGGCAACCGCAAAGAAGACAGACATCATCGAGAAGTTTCGTACGCACGACTCGGACACCGGCAGTCCGGAGGTACAGATTGCCATTCTGAGTGAACGCATCGGCGAGCTGACCGAGCACTTCAAGACGCACAAGAAGGATCACGGATCCCGTCGCGGCTTGCTGATGCTGGTGAGCAAGCGCCGCCGCCTGCTGGACTATCTGAAGAAGGTTGACGCGGACCGCTATCGCGAGGTCATCGCCAAGCTCGGCATCCGCAAGTAAGCGCAGCTTCCCCCCAGGAACCGGTTCATGGAATCATGCACGGCCCTTCATCCCAGCGCCGCACCCACTCAGGAGTTTTCGCAATCCTGTGGCAGGAGCCGCTGACCATGAAGGCAGCCTGTTCGAGCCTCTCCGCCGGCCTTCTTCCGGGCAGCCCCCACGCACAACCCATCCCGCACGCGGCGCAGCTTGCCGGTCGCTCCACGCGATCCGTCTAGCCTGCGCCAACGTGCTTCCGGCCCCGGCTGCGGCGTGCAGCCAGCCGGCCATCAGGTTCCAATACCCGAAGCAAAGAGCCAATAGAGAAGAGGCACAGCATGAAGCATGACGTGACAGTAGAGCTTGCCGGCGGCAAGCAGATCAAGTTCGAGACCGGTCGCATGGCTAAGCAGGCCCCCGGCGCCGCCTTCACCACCTCCGGCGACAACGCCGTCCTCGCCACAGCCACCGCTTCACCCGACCCCAAAGAGGGAATTGACTTCTTCCCCCTCACCGTCGAGTACCGCGAATTCACCTACGCCGGCGGGCGCATCCCTGGCGGCTTCATCAAGCGCGAAGGCCGCCCCTCTGAAAAGGAAGTCCTCACCAGCCGCCAGATCGACCGCCCCATCCGTCCGCTCTTTCCCGAAGCCTTCCGCAACGAGACCCAGGTCGTAGCCTTCGTCTACTCCGCCGATAAGGAAAACGATCCCGACGTCCTCGGCATCAACGGCGCCAGCTGCGCCCTCGCCCTTTCTGACATCCCCTTCCACGGACCCGTCGGCGCGGTCCGCATCGGCCTCATCGACGGCAACTTCATCGTCAATCCCACCTACACCGAGCGCGCCGTCAGCCAGCTCAACATCATGGTCGTCGGCACCGCCGATGGCATCGTCATGGTCGAGTCCGGCGCCAAGGAAGTTTCGGAAGAGAACGTCGTCTCCGCTATTGAGTTCGCGCACGTCGAGATCAAGAAGATCTGCGCCGCCATCATGCAGCTCGTCGCCCTCGCCGGCAAGCCCAAGCGCACCGTCTCCGACGTCGAAGTTGATCAGGCCTTCCTGGCCGAGCTCAACGCCAAGGTCGGCGATCGCCTCCGCGATGCCCTCGACACCCAGAAACACCCCAAGTTCGACAGCTACGCTCTCGTCAAAACCATCAAGGACGAGCTAAAGAAGGATCTTCCCGAGGGCGATCCCGGCGCCGGCAAGAAGCTCAGCAAGTACTACGAGCTCATGCGCGAGAAGATCTTCCGCGACCAGGTGCTCAACGATCGCATCCGTCCCGATCACCGCGCCTTCGACCAGATCCGCGAGGTCAGCGTCGAGACTGGCGTCCTGCCCCGCGTACACGGGTCTGCCCTCTTCACCCGCGGCGAAACCCAGGCGCTCGTCACCGCTACCCTCGGCACCACCGATGACGCCCAGCGCATGGAAAGCTACGAAGGCGAACAGAAGCGCAAGTTTATGCTCCATTACAACTTCCCGCCCTTCTCCGTCGGCGAAGTCGGCCGCATGACCGGCGTCGGCCGCCGCGAGATCGGCCACGGCGCCCTCGCCTGGCGCGCCATTGAGGCCGTCCTGCCCGGCGAAGAAGAATCGCCCTACACTCTCCGCGTCGTCTCCGACATCCTCGAATCGAACGGATCCTCATCCATGGCCACCGTCTGCGGCGCCTCGCTCGCCCTCATGGCCGCCGGCATCCCGCTCAAGGGCGCCGTCGCCGGCGTCGCAATGGGCCTCGTCAAGGAAGGCGACAACTACGCGGTCCTCACCGACATCGCCGGAGCCGAAGACCACTACGGCGACATGGACTTCAAGGTCGCCGGCACCCGTAACGGCATCACCGCCCTGCAGATGGACATCAAGATCATGGGCATCACACCCCAGATCATGCGCGAGGCCCTCGAGCAGGCCCGCCGTGGCCGTCTCCAGCTCCTCGACACCATGGACGCGACTATCTCCATGGCCAGCAAGGAAAAGTCGCAGTTCGCGCCCCGCATCCACACCATGCAGATTCCGACCGACAAGATCCGCGACCTCATCGGACCCGGCGGAAAGGTCATCCGCGGCATCATCGACGCCACCGGCGTCAAGATCGATGTCGACGACACTGGCCGCGTCAACGTAGCTTCCTCCGACGCCGACGGCCTCGCCCGCGCCATCCAGATGATCACCGACCTCACCGCCACCCCCGAGATCGGCAAGACCTACCTCGGCAAGGTCGTCCGGCTCGCCGAGTTCGGCGCCTTCGTCGAGATCTTCCCCGGTACCGACGGCCTGCTCCACGTCTCCGAGATCGCCGAGCACCGCGTCAAAGAGGTCAAGGACGAGCTCCGCGAGGGCGATCAGATCCTGGTCAAGGTTCTCGCCATCGAGGGCAATCGCATCAAGCTCTCGCGCAAGGCCGTTCTCCGCGAGCAGCGGGAAAAGCTCGGCCTGCCGCCAGCGCCAGACGCCGGACAGGGTGGCGGTCGTGACGGCGGCCGCGACTTCTCCCGCGGCGGACGTGACTCCAGCCGAGACGGTAGCCGCGATGCAAACCGCGAGCCGGGCCGTGACATCCAGGCCGCTACTCCCGTACCCGCCGCCATCGTCGATGATGACTTCGACGATGACGACGAACTCGAAGACGGTCCCGACACCGACGGCGAGGATGACGCAGAGCCCAATTTCAACCGGGCTGACGACGCGCAGCCCGTCGGCGTCGGCCAGCCCGGCATCGCACCCCGCAACCCCGGCGCACCCGTCGGCGGAGCTCCCGGAGGCAATCGCCGTCCCGGCGGACGCCGTCGCCGTGGCGGTCGCCGTCCCGGCCAGGGTGGCGGCGGCAACCCCGGCGGTCCAGGCCGTCCGCAGAGCTAAGGCGCTTTCTTCGGTCAGCGAAAGTCCTCGCCCCTCGTTCTCAGAAGGTCTTCACTCCCCGGAAGGTCGTCGTATGCCGGAGGGTCGTCATTCTGAGCCGTAGGCGAGGAATCTCAGTATTTCGCCGTTGCCTGTTCTCCGCACCCCACGGCTGGCCCGGAAAAGACCGAATGAAAATCGAACCCCCTCGGGGTCACGCCTCAGCGTGGCCCCGTTTCCACACAGCGGCCTCGCCGCTCGGTCCCCGGTCTTGACCCGCCGCGCCAGCCTCGGCTTCCGTGCTCTCTGCCTGCTTTCCGGCTCTGCCTGGATCCTCGATGAATACTTCCCGCACCCCGCCCGCGGTCCTCGCTGGGACGGCCTCCTCGACGCGCTGCTCGCCATCATCTTCCTTATCTTCTGGAGCATGGCTCGCCGCTTCCGCAACTCTAAACTCCGCCGCCCAGCCCCCCGCACCGTGCTCGAACTTGGCCTCTGCGGTGCCTTGCTCTTCGCCCTGCCTCGCCTCGCCGTATCAGCAGCCGCCAGTCGCGTCACCAGCTACACCGAAACGCTCCTCTTCATGCTCGTACCCCTCGTCGTCGTCTTTGCGGTAGCCCACCGCCAAACCACCTTCGGCCTCGACGACAATCCACTCCGCCTGATGCTGCCCGCGCTCGCCGCCCTCGCCGGCGCCGCGCTCATCATTCCGTTCACCTGGCCTGCATCAATGCCCGGCCAGCTCTCCCTCGCCCTCGTCCTCGTCGCAGCCGTCCTCGCCGCCCTGGCCGCCGTCTATCTGCACCGTCTCCTCGCCGGCCTGGACCTCCTGCCCGCTGCCGCCATTCTCTTCGGCGCCTCCGCCGCCATCCTCCTGCCCTTCGGCGGGTTCGGCCCGTTTGCCGGCCCCGGCCAAGTCACCCTCGAGCTCCTGCGTTCGCTCACCCTTCAGCTTCCGCTCGCGCTCCTCGCCGTCTGGCTCCTGCGCGCGATGCCCCCCATCGCCTTCTCCACCCGCTACTTCCTGGTGCCGCTCATCGCCATCGTCGAAAGCCTCGTCATCCTCCGCCCCGGCGTCACTTGGACCACCGCCTTCGCCGTCCTGCTCCTCGGCGGCGGCAGCCTCGTGCTTCTGCGCGCCGCATCAGCCGAGATACGCCCCCCGCGTTGAGCCCATCCGTCGCCAGCGATACACTCAGCGTATGGCTGCTTCCATGTACATCGTCGTCGAGGGCGAAGATCCCGGATTCGACATCTTTGTCAACGGAAGGGCGCTCGCCCGGCACGAGGATGCTGTCGAAAAGCTGGCGCTCTCCCTCGGTGTCCGCCCGCTCATCGAGTTCTTCTCCGCCGACGAGAACTCCATGTCGCTCCTCATCGAGGAGGGAGCAGGGAACCAGGAGCTCGTAAAACGCCTTCCCCCGCCCCAGTGGTACTTCGGCAGCGAGGGCCTCGCTACAGTCACCGCCCTCATCCACGACCTGCGCGCGCAGCCCCAGAAACTCGGCAGCGAAGGCCCCCAGGTGCTTGAAGAACTCGAACAATACGCCCGCGTCCTCAACAAGACCGAAGAGCGCGGCCTCCGCTGGCACCTCGCCGTAAGCTGGCGCTGAGATCGTCCCCCAGTTCATCTCGCAGGCGAGTAGAGACCACCCCACAGCACAGCTACCGCCTAGAGCCTTAGCGCCGCCGGCCAGTCCTCGGCCTTGTCCACCGAAGCATCCGGGCTCGCCCCGGCCAGCGACTCCGGCGACAACCCGAACGTGCATCCCAGCGATCGCGCCCCGCATGCCCGCGCCGTCTCCACATCCACATGCGAGTCGCCGATCATCACCGTCTCCGCTGCCGTCACCGCTGCGCCCGCGTGCGGAGCCTCGGCGATCAGCCTTAGCAGGCCGGCCGGGTCCGGCTTCTTGGTGGCAAACGAGTTGCCTCCGTAGACCGCGAAGAAGAATCGGTCCATGCCAAAATGCTTGCAGATCGCCCGTGACGGATGCACCGGCTTATTGGTCAGCACCGCCATCGGCAGCGAAGGATGCCGCTCCCGGATCGCGTTCAGCGACTCCATCACACCCGGGTAAACATACGTATAGTCCAGCTTGTGCACCCTGTAGTAGCCGATGAACCAGTCCAGCGCCTGGCCAACAAACCCATCGTCGTGCGGATCAGGTTCGTCCTTGATCAGGTGCGCGTGGGCCAGCGCCCGTCGCACCAGCGCCGCCGCGCCATCTCCGATATACGACGCAACCGTAGGCTCGGCAAGCATCGGCTTGCCGAAGTGCTCGAGCATTGCATTCACTGAGTTCGTGAGATCAATCCGGGAGTCGATCAGCGTGCCATCGAGATCAAAGACCAAGAGCCTGGGCGCTACATCCATGCTCCTGATCCTATCGCGACCGCGCGGCGGGTTTCTCCTGGCGGTTGGTTCCTGCCACGGGCCTAGTTGATCTCAATATCTCCCGACCCCGTATGCGCCTCGAGCGTCGGCCCACCGCCGTTCAGTGCCGTCGAGAGGTGATGATGCTCCGCGCTCGAATTGCCCGCCACCCGGATCGACCCCGACCCCGTCGACGCATCCACGTTCAGGTGCGCATCCCGCCCGATATGCGCGCGAATCGATCCCGAGCCACTCTGCAGGCGCGAGGGCCCGGTGATCGCCCCGTTCGCCTCGATATCACCCGACCCCGTACGCGCGTTCAGCGGCCCGGAGAGCCCGTTGATCCGGATGGAGCCCGACCCCGTCGAGGCCTTCACCTCGCCCGAGCCCTGCTGCTGCAGCTCAATGTCTCCCGAACCCGTATGCAGATCGGCCGGCCCCGCAATGCCGTGCGCCCGCACCGAGCCCGACCCCGTTTCCGCCTTCAGGTATCGGCCCAGGTTATCCACCTCGATGTCGCCTGAACCCGTATGCAGATTCAGCGCGACCGACCGCGGAGCCGAGATCTCGTAGTCGATACTGATGTTGTTGTAGAGTCGCCGATCCTGCGCCGGCACATCGCCGATATGCACCTCGTTCCCCGCCTGGCGGATCGGAGGATTCTGGTTGATCTGCCGGATGCGCTCCTCGATGTCGCCGCCCGCATTCCAGCCCGCGTGTACGTGCGCCTGCACGTGCATCTGCGAGTCTGAGCCCGGAGTAATATGCACCTGTCCCGACCCCGTGGACACATACAGGTCCGCCTGGCTCGACACCGCCAGCGTTCTATCGAAGTCCGCGTGCGCTGTGACCGTCAGCAGTGCGGCAGCAAGAAAAATGCGAAGCATCATAAGTTCCTTCTTTCCGTCAGAAGTTCGTCCGTCGCTGGAGATACGTTGCAGACGCAGTGCCGGTTCCAATCGGCGCCTCAACAAGGCAAAGCGGGGTCACCGATCCTAACCCCGCGCTCCGGGGAATGTTGCTAGACAGGCCAAAGCGGCACTGGGAACCCCGGATTATCAGCCGGAAAGACCACAGCCTGGTCCGGATCTTGCGCGTTGTAGCGCACCACTACCGGCATGTCCTCCGCCAGCAGCCGCAGCGCCCGGTGCGCCTCCGAGTCGGACATCGGCGTGCTTCGCAGGTGTCCGCCGTAGTACGAGCCCGACACCGTGAAGTAAAACGCCGACTCCACCTGCATGTCCTGGAACGAAGTCCCGCCCTCCACCAGCGGATCCTTCGAGACCACCGTCGACTTCAGCAGCTGGGCCGTCACCGTCGGCCACTCGGCCGCCTGGCGCAGCAGCGCATCGCGCTTGCGCCGGCGCAGCAGGTTGCTGATCGGCGTAAAAAGAGCGCCCATGCCAAGCTTCAGATGCTCGACCGAGGGAATCCGGTTGGTGACCTCGCGCCCGGGCTTCGTCCGGCGATCGAAGGTAAACTGCCACTGTCGGCTAACTTACATGAGGCAAGTACGAATGCGGTTTGGGACGATCGTAGGCGCGTTGTTCGTGGTCGGGCTCGCCGCCGTCGTCACCACCTACGAGACAGTCCCCTCGCACAATACCAACGCCACTCACTTCGACACCATCATCGTCCTCGGCTGCCCTGTCGACCCCGACGGCAAAGCCTCCCCCGAAGAGCGCGAACGCGTCATGGAGGCCGTCCGCGAGTTCCAGACCGGCCGAGCCGCACACATCATCCTCACCGGCGGCGCCGTGCACAATCAGTGGAACGAGGCCGGCACCATGGCCCGTGTCGCCTTGGGCGCCGGTGTCCCCGCCGGAGATCTCGTCGTCGAACCGCAGGCCCGCAACACCATCCAGAACATCTTCTACAGCGACCAAATCATGCGCCAGCACGGCTGGACCAGCGCCGAGGTCGTCAGTTCACCCAGTCATCTCCCCCGCGCCGCGCTCATCCTCGAGCACTACCCCTTCGCCTGGCAAACCCACCCGTCGCACTGGCCTCCCGAGTACGCCCGGAAGAGGATCGTGCCCTACTACCTCTACGAGGCCGTCGGCACCACACTCCTCCGCTGGTTCGGGTACAGGCCATCGCCCTTCATCCCGGCGCGAACCTGACCATCACTTCTTTTTGATCACGAAGTGGTCCTTCTCCTGCCATACGATGGTCTCGCCCGTCGGGTCCTGCACCTTGAACATCGTGGCCCTTAGTTCCTTCTCATGCAGTTCAAAGCGGACGTAGTGAAACACCGGGAAGTTCGGATCCTGGTACAGGTCCTCCGGCGTACGCTCCACGAAGTACGGCACCGCGCCGCCGCCGCCGCTCACCAGGTACGTCACGCCGTCCACGGCCGCCCGCTCGTAGTTATGAATATGCCCCGCAATCACCACGATCGCCGCGTGAAAGCCCGGCGCGATCTGCGAGAGCGCATCGCGCAGCGCGATCTCGTTCGGACGCGGATTGTGGTCGACTTCGATATGGGTCTGGATATCCGCCACCGGTGGGTGGTGCAGGCTGATCAGTACAAAGTCAACCGACCGCGGCAGTCCGGCCAGCTGCATCTTCAGCCAGAGCAGCTGCTCGCTGGCCGCTGTCAGGTCGCTGTCGCTGTCCAGCTGGATCAGCGAAATGCGATCGCCCAGCAGTACCGAGTAGTAGCGCCTGCCCTTCAGCTCGGGAAAAGCGCCCCACCACGCCTCCAACCCCTGCTGGACGCCGCCCGAGAGCTCATGATTGCCCAGCGCGGGATAAATTCGCAGCTTTGCATCACGCCAGGCCTTGGTCTCCCTGCGGTAAATTTCATAGTCCGCCGGATCGGTGCCCTTGTACGGCACGTCGCCGGACATCTGCACGGCATCCGGCTTCTCCTGCGCAATCTTCTCCACCAGCGCGGCGCGCATCCGCGGATTCGCCACCTTGAAGTTGGCCGGGTCGTGAAACCGCTGATCCCCGTATGCGATCACGGTGGGGTTCGCCGAAAGCTCCGAAGCCGGAACCCGGAACGTCGGCGCCGAGTCCGGACTCTGCCCCCGCGCCGTCATGGAAGCAAGAAGAACCGCAAACGGCAGAAGCCGCAAAGCAACGTGTCTGGCAATCATGCTCAAGATCATAACGGACAAACATTTCTGCCTCGTTGACGACGCACTCCAAAGCGGGCCTATTCCAGGCTTCAGCCCCTTGGGGCATGCCCTCGCCCACCCCGCGACCCTACTGTCATCCTGAGCGAAGCGCCTCAGGCGCGCAGTCGAAGGACCGCATCTGCCTTGCCTGAAGGTACCCCAAGGCTTCAGCCTTGGGTCTCTCAAGCCCACCAACGAATCCGGGCTTAGCCCCTGGGGCAGCCTTCTTCTCCAAGCCCCAAATTTCCGACTCGTTATGCACACGTGGCGGTCCGCGCACACGCCCTCTAAACTGGATGGATGGCCCCGGAGTTCACCCACCTTCATCTGCATACCGACTACTCGCTGCTCGACGGCGCCTGCGACGTCGACAAGCTCGTCGCGCACGTCGACAAGATCGGGCAGAAAGCTGTCGCCATGACCGATCACGGCAACATCTTCGGCGCCGTGCACTTCTTCGACGCCGCTAAAAAGAAGGGCATCAAGCCCATCCTCGGCTGCGAGCTCTACATCTGCCAGGCCGGCGATCATCGCGCCAAAGGCGACGGCGACAAGTACAACCACCTGCTCGTCCTCGCCGAGAACGAAGAAGGCTACCGCAACCTCGTTCGCCTCACCAGCGAGGCCGCCCTCCACGGCTTCTATCGCAAGCCGCGCGTCAGTAAGGCCTTCCTCGCGAAACACAGCAAAGGTCTCATCGGCTTCTCCGGCTGCCTCGCCGGCGAGGTCTCCCAGCACATCATGGCCGGCGACTACGACAAAGCCAAGGCCACCGCCGGCGCCTACCAGGAGATCTTCGGCCGCGGCAACTACTTCCTCGAAGTGCAGGATCATCATCTCGAGCCCGACAAGGCCGTCATCGAAGCCATGTTCAGGATGGAGCAGGACCTCGCCATCCCCCTCATCGCCACCAACGACTCGCACTACATTGAGGACCAGGATGCGCGTTCGCACGACGTGCTGCTCTGCGTCCAGACCGCGTCATCCGTCACCGATCCCAAGCGCTTCCGCTTCGGCTCCGAAGAGTTCTACATCAAAACCGCCGAGGAGATGGCACGCGTCTTCCCCGATCACCCTCATGTCCTCAGCGGAACCATGCAGTTTCCCGAGCGCTGCAACCTCAAGCTCAACCCCGTCAGCAATCCCTTTCCCGACTTCCCCGTCCCCGAGGGCTACGACCTCGATGGCTACTTCGAGCAGGTCTGCCGCGAGGGCCTGAAGAAGCGCCTCGACACCAACATCGCGCACCTCCGCAGCCGCGGCCTGCTGCGTAAAACCGTCGACGAGTACCACGCCCGCCTCGACCGCGAGATCGACTGCATCAAGGCCATGAAGTTCCCCGGCTACTTCATGATCGTCTGGGACTTCATCCGCTACGCCCGCGAGCAGAACATCCCCGTCGGCCCCGGCCGCGGCTCAGCCGCCGGCAGCCTGGTCGCCTACTGCATGGAGATCACCGACGTCGATCCGCTCCAGAACGACCTCCTCTTCGAGCGCTTCCTCAATCCCGAACGCATCTCCATGCCCGACATCGATATCGACTTCTGCATGAACCGCCGCGGCGAGGTCATCGAGTACGTCCGCCGCAAGTACGGCAACGACCAGGTCGCGCAGATCATCACCTTCAACACAATGGCCGCCAAGGCCGCCATCAAAGACGTCGGCCGCGCCATGGACATGCCCTACGGCGAAGTCGACCGCATCGCCAAGATGATTCCCGGCACCATCGGCATCACCATCGAGCAGGCCCTCAAGGATCGCGGTCCGCTGCAGCAGGCCTACCAGGCCGAGCCCGCCGTCAAATCGCTCATCGATACCGCTATGCGCCTCGAGGGCCTCGTGCGCGGCGCCGGCGTCCACGCGGCCGGCGTCGTCATCGCCCCGCAGCCGCTCACCGAGCTCGTTCCCGTTACCCGCACCAAGGACGACGCCATCGTCACCAGCTACGACATGAAGGCCGTCGAAAAGATGGGCCTGCTCAAAATGGACTTCCTCGGGCTCACCACCCTCACCGTCATCGACGACTGCCTCAAGCTCATCCACACCACCCGCGGCGAGACCCTCGACATGGCTACCGTGCCGCTCGACGACGAGCGCACCTTCACCCAGGTCTTCCATCGCGCGCTCACCAGCGGCGTCTTCCAGTTCGAGTCCGGCGGCATGCGCGATGTCCTTCGCCGCTACAAGCCAAACTCCATCGAACACCTCACCGCCTTGAACGCGCTCTACCGTCCCGGCCCCATGGACATGATCGACGACTTCATCGAGCGCAAGTGGGGTCGTCGAGAGGTCGCCTACCTGCTGCCCGAGCTCGAGCCGCTGCTCAAGGAAACCCTCGGCGTCATCGTCTACCAGGAACAGGTCATGCAGATCTCGAACGCTATCGGCGGCTACTCGCTCGGTGCGGCCGACCTGCTGCGCCGCGCCATGGGCAAGAAGGACGCCGGCGAAATGGCCAAGCAGCGCGTCATCTTCATGGCCGGCGCGGCCGAGCGCAAATTCGCCAGGGACAAGGCAGGCGAGCTCTTCGACCTCATGGAGAAGTTCGCCGGCTATGGCTTCAACAAGTCGCACTCCGCCGCGTACTCCCTGCTCGCCTACCACACCGCCTATCTCAAAACCCACTACCCGGTCGAGTTCATGGCCGCGCTGCTCACCAGCGAAACCTCCAAGCCAGAGAACGTCGTCAAGTACATCTCCGAGTGCCGCGAGATGAACATCCCGGTCGTTCCGCCCAGCGTGCAGGTCTCGGACGCCAACTTCACCCCCGTCAAGACGCCCGCGGGCGAGGCCATCGGCTTTGGCCTCGCCGCCATCAAAAACGTCGGCCACAACGCCATCGTCTCCATCATCGAAGCCCGCGCCCAGCTCGTCGGGGCAGGGAAGCCGGGCTTCGCCAGCCTCTGGGAGTTCTGCGAGTCTGTCGATCTTCGCCTGTTGAACAAGCGCGTCCTCGAGTCGCTCATCAAGGCCGGCGCCATGGACTGTTTCGGCAAGCGCGCCTCCGTCATGGCCGCGCTCGACTCCGCCATCGAGCGCGCGCAGAAGGCGCAGAAAGATAAGGCCGCCGGCCAGCATGGTCTCTTCGGCATCTTCGACAGCGACGTCATGCCCGCCAGCGGCAGCACCATCGAACCCCTGCCGAACGCGCCCGAGTGGGATGAGCACACCCGCCTCCAGAACGAGAAGGACGTCCTCGGCTTCTTCGTCAGCGGCCACCCCATGGACAAGTACCGCGAGAAGCTCCGCAACATGAAGGTCGTCGACACCGCCACCGCCTGCGAGATGAAGCCTGAGCCGCAGGTCTTCCGCCGCGGCGGCGGCCCCGACCAGGGCCCCCCGGAGATCCAGGTAGCCGGTGTCATCACCGGCCTGAAGGTCGCCAAATCCAAGCGCAGCGGTGAGTTCTACGCCCAGGCCACGCTCGAAGACACAGTCGGCAAGATCGAGCTCATCGCCTTCCCCAAGGACTACGAGAAGCTCGCCGAAAAGCTGAAGATCGACGTACCCGTCGTCGTGCGCGGCGCGCTCCGCGGCGAAGAGGATTCCGCCCCCAAGCTCGCCGTCTCCGCCATCCAGGCGCTCGAAGACGTCAAGCTCAAGTTGCCCGACGCCCTCCGCATCAAGGTCCCGCTGCACTCCCCCGACGCCGCTCTCCTCGATAAACTCAAACGCCTCTTTGCCGATTCCCCCGGAACCGGCAAGCTGCTGCTCGACTTCGAAGAACCCGGAGAGTTCTGCGCCGTCCTCGAACCCAGCCGCGTTACCGTCGCAGCCGACCGCCTCTTCATCGACCGCGTCGAAGAACTCGTCGGCCGCGGCGCCGTCCGGGTCATCCAGTAAACCCGCTCCATGCTTTTAGCATGCGAAGGTTCGTGGCGGTAAGCTTAGATGTCAAACTGTAGGCTCCATCAGGAGAGCGGCCCGCCATTCAAACCACAACCCTCAGGAAAGAAGCAACGCTGGATCGGCATCTCGGATATCTCGACGCTCTCCGCGGCGTCGCCATTCTGGGTGTCTTGACGGTTCACGTTGGCGTAGTCACGAACCAGACCGGAACGGCGTCCGAGTTCGCCTTTACCGGACAACGTGGCGTGCAGCTCTTTTACATGATCAGCGCATTTACCCTTTGCCTCTCGTTCGACGGGATGCGCCCCGAGCGGAGGCCTCTGTGCAACTACTTCATCCGTCGCTTCTTCCGTATCGCGCCGCTCTTCTATCTCCTCATCTGCCTCAATCTGATGTTGCAGAACGTGCTTGGGGAATTTAGCCCGCTCCGTCACCTTCCCCGCCTCGATATCCTGTTGGGCTTCCTCTTTCTGAACGGAACACGTCCCAGGGCGATCAACACCGTTGTCATGGGCGGCTGGTCCATCGCCGTCGAAACGACCTTCTACCTCATCCTTCCGCTCTTATGGCGCTATGTCACGACCGTGCGGCGGGCACTCGTGTTGTTCCTCATCTCTGCGCCCATGTTGTTGAAGCTGAGCGCCTGGCTTACAGACAGAACCGGCGACGCCGACCGCGCGCACTACTTCTCGTTCTACTGGTTTCCCGTCGAATTTCCCGTCTTCATCCTCGGCATCCTCTGCTACTTCATCTGGCGGGACTACCTGAAGGGCCAGCAGCTTCCCTCTTCCAGGCAAAAGGAACTCTCGGCACTCCTGCTGGTCAGCAGCTTCGTCATCTACTACGCCAGCCTTCCGTTCTACGACTGGCGCCTATACCCCTCCTCCTACCTCTTCCTGCCGCTCATCCTCGGACTCTCCCTTCATCCCTGGAAGTTCATTATCAATCCCGTCACACGCTTCCTCGGCAAGATCTCCTACAGCCTCTACCTTCTTCATCCATTTGCGCTCATCCTGACTGGCCTCTCACTTCGAAAACTCGATACTCTGCCCGGCCATCCCGCCAGCAGGTTCATCCTCGCTCGTCCGCTCGGTCTCCCCGTGGGCCTTATGCTCGTCATGGCCATGTCCATCCCTGTCTCCATGCTCAGCTGGAAGTTCATCGAACAGCCCGGTATCCGCCTGGGCCGGCGTCTCATCGCAAGGCTCGAGGGAAAGACGACCGCCGTTGAAAGTCCATTAATCCCCAGCCTTGAACAGCTGGACGTGGTCGGAAACACCCGCGACGCTCAGTTCTAACCATCATCAGCTCATCATCCGGACCGCATCCAAGCCCTTGGGAGGGACCCAATGCCCATCATCCGAACCTGCGCCAACTGCCAGCAGAAAAACCGCGTCGCCGCCTCCCACCTCGCCGACACCGGCCGTTGCGGCGCCTGCAAAACACCCCTGCCCCCACTCTCCGAACCGCTCCCCGTCGACCCAGCCCTCTTCGACGAGATCGTCCAAAGCTCTCCCGTGCCCATCCTCGTTGACTTCTGGGCCGAGTGGTGCGGTCCCTGCCGCATGGCCGCGCCCGCTGTCGCCCGCACCGCCGCCGACATGGCCGGCCACGCCTTTGTCCTCAAGGTCGACACCGAAGCCCACCCCCAGCTTTCCGCCCGCTTCCAGGTTCGTGGCATCCCCAACTTCGCCGTCTTATCGCGCGGCAAAACCGTCTTCCAGCAGGCCGGCCTCGTCGGCCACGACCAGATGGAGCAGTGGCTCCGCAGCGCCGGCGCCTGACGCCGCGAAGCCTGCTACTACTCCGCCTCAGGCCGCCTGGCGCAGCGCCGTCCTGCCAAAAAGCTCCACGATCCGTTTGTTGAACGCCGGCAGATCCTGCGGCCCGCGGCTCGTCACCAGGCCCCGATCCTCCACCACCTCTTCGTTCACCCAGTTCGCTCCCGCATTGCGCAGGTCCGTCTTCAGCGACGGCCACGAGGTCAACGTCCGTCCTCGCACCACGTCTCCCTCCACCAGCATCCACGGCCCGTGGCAGATCGACGACACCGGCTTGCCCGCCTCGAAGAAGCTGCGCACGAAATCAACCGCGTCCGCATCCGTCCTCAGCAGATCCGGGTTGATTACCCCTCCCGGCAGGTGCAGCCCGTCGTACGCCGACACCTTCGCATCGCTCAGGCTCACGTCCACCTTGAACGAGTCGCCCCAGTTGGTCATGTTCCACGCCTTGATCTTCCCCCCCTTGATCAGTTTGTGCGGCGAGATCAGATCCACCCGCGCCCCCGCCTTCTCGAGCGCCTTCCTCGGGCTCGTCAACTCCACCTGCTCCACGCCCTCCGTCGCTAGGATCGCGATGCGCTTGCCACTCAGCTTGCCCGCCTTGCCCCATCCAAATAGACCCATGACTCCCTCCGCTTCCTGCAAAAATCTGCGATGACGGGGCGCTTTTACTCCCGGCCACCCCGCTCGCTTGGCAGACTAGGATGCGCTCAACCCGCACCGGGAAACTTCATCCCATCCTCCCCCAACCCGCTTGTCATCTTGAGCGAAGGCGCATCAGTGCCGCAGTCGAAAAACTCGCACCTCCACCAGCCCCTCAACCCGCTTGTCATCCGGAGCGAAGGCGCGCCGGCGCCGCAGTCGAAGGACCTGCATCTCCCCCAGCCGCCAACACCCGTCATCCTGAGCGAAGGCGCATCAGCGCCGCAGTCGAAGAACCCTGAAACCTTTCGCAGCGCCCTCGCCGCTCAGTCTCTTCCCGCCACCAACCCGAGCTACCGCACTAGTTAGCCGAAGGCCGCTCCACATGGTCGATCACCATCACGTCCACCGGTCCTTTAGCCCCCGTCAGCTTCAACCCCAGCTCTTCCCGGAGAGCGGTAAACAACACCGGCGCGCCGCTTCCGTCCTCCACCTTCCACTCATCGGGCGTCCATCGCAGCACGAAATCAAACCGCCCCGGCAAACCCGTCTCATTCACCACCGGCCGGTCCAGGAAGTACAGCATCCCCAACGCGAAGTCATCCATGGAGTTGTTCGTAAACTTCATCATCATCTGCTTGCCGTCCCCGTTCCCCGTCTGATCTGGCTGAGCCTCGGGGTCGGACGTGCTCTTCACCATCTTCGGGCCACCTTTCTCCACCGCGAGCGCATAATGCACCATCTCGCGCCGCTCGTGGTGAAACGTCAGACCGAACCGCTCCACCAGCAGTTTCGTCAGCATCTCCTGCATCTGCTTCAGGCTTGGCTCCCCCTCCGCGTCCGCGATGCCGTCCACATCGTACCGATCCTCGGATCGCCATCCCGGACCCTCCAGAATCTGGTTCTTATGCACTCCATACGCGAACATCACCATGCTCGTCAGTGTCTGCCCACGCAGTTGCATCCGGTTTCCATCCGAACCGATCCGCTGCTGCTTTGAGGTTGGATCGCTCAGCTTGATCGTCGCCACCTCGAACGAAGGCCGGGCATCCGCCGCCATGTGCGGTGCCGGCTGGCCCTCTGCCGCACCCCACCCCGCGACCACCGCCAACACCAGCGCCATCCCCAGCCGCCCCAACCTGCCTATCTCCATGGCGAGCTCCTGTATCTGCTCTACTATCTGCTCTACGCAATGCTCCGCCGCCAGGTTCCTCCAGCCGCCTGCGGACCCCGGACCCCTTGACACGCCTTGTAAAATAGAACCAGGACCGAAAGGGCAGAGACGACATCATCCGCCGCCCTGAACCTGGACCTGGACCTGGACCCAAGTCCAGACTTAACATCCATGTTTTGAATACTTTGCGGTATAAGTATAGGGAGGGGTTAGCTATGCCGATGACGCGCATCCACACTCTGCCGCCCGCGCGCCGGCCCTGTTCCGAAGCCGCACCATCCGCGTCTAACCTTGTGACGCAACATTTTCTCAAGGACTTAGCCATGCATCCCCTTTTGAAACTCCCCCGCGCGGCCGCCCTCACCCTCGTCGCCGCCCTTTCGCTTCCGGCCCTCGCCGCGCCCACCCGTCCCCAGCTCAAGGTCACCGCCTACAACATCATGGCCGACCTCGACCCCGCCGCCAACAAGCTCACCGCCACCGCCATCGTCACCTTCACCGCCCTCGAAGACCTCACCGCCCCTACCTTTGAGCTGAATAACGGCCTCAACATTACCTCCGCCACCGACGCCGCTAACAAGTCTCTCACCTCCGAGCGCCTCTCGCCCCAGAACGCCGTCCGCTTCACCCTCGCCACGCCCATCCCCAAGAACACCACCACCACCTGGACCTTCAACTACACTGGCGTCCTCAAGGATGCGGACACCAGCCCCGTCGAAGGCATCAAGCTCGCCGCTATCGCTGACCCCATCTCCATACTCCTCTATCCCGGTCGCTGGTTCCCCATGTCCCAGACCGGCCTCTACACCGACCGCTTCACCGCCGAAATGCACATCCGTGTCCCCTCCGACGAGAAGGTCGTCGCCTCCGGCCTCACCGGCACCCCCAAGAACGTCGGCAAGCAGGTCGAGTACAGCTTCAACTGGACCAAGCCCGGCTTCCCCGGCACCGTAGTTGCCGGCAAGTTCATCGCGCCCCAGCACGTCGACAACTTCCAGATCTACACCCTCGCCGAGCACAAGGCCGGCGCCCTGGACTTCGGCCAGACCGCCGCCAAGGAGTTCGACTTCATGTCCAACGCCTTCGGCCAGCCCGAGACCGGCCAGATGACCATCGTCGAGCTGCCCACCGACTCCGTCTCCGCCTCCTGGGGTCCTGGCATTGCCGCCATCGCCGGCAACCGCATCGTCGACCACAACTCCGCTCGCCTCCTCGCCAATACCCTCGCCCACCAGTGGTTCGGCTCCGAGATCTCTCCCGCCACACTCAACGACGCCTGGATCACCAACGGCATGAGCCGCTACGCCGAGCTCATGTACGTCGAAGACGCCTCCGGCAAGACCGCCTTCCAGACCGCCGTCGGCGACGTCTCCGCCGGTGCGCTCGCTTATGACACCGAGCCGCTCTCCACCCTCGGCCGTCTCGATCCCTTCTCGCCGCAGTTCCAGTCCATGACGCTTGAAAAGGGCGCGATGATTTTCCACATGCTGCGCTGGGAGATGGGCGACGACAACTTCCAGAAGTTCCTGCGCAACCTGCTCTCCACCTATACCGACAAGCCAGTCCGCACCCGCGACCTCGAAGCCATCGCCGACGACCAGGGTGGTCCCTCCGGCGGCTACCAGCTCGCACCCTTCTTCGCCCAGTGGGTCGATGGCACCGGCGCCCCGCAGTTCACTGACAAGTACACCGTCTACCGCCTCGGCAACAACAAGGGCTTCCGCACCGTCGGCGCCATCTCCCAGGACCTCGACCTCTTCCGCATGCCGGTCGAGCTGCGTATCGAGACCGAGGGCAAGACCGAGATTCGCCGCGTCGACGTCTCCGGCACTGACTCCAGCTACTCCGTTGAGACCTTCGGCCGTCCGCGGCGCATCACCATCGATCCCCAGTCCTGGGTCCTCAAATCAACGCCTGACCTCGCCGTCCGTGTCGCCGTTCTGCGCGGCCAGCAGCTCGTCGGCCAGGGCGATCTCACCGGCGCGCTCGTCGAATACCAGAAGGCGCTCGACGCCAATAAGAACTCGTCGCTCGCCGCCTACCGCATCGGCGAGATCTTCTTCACCCAGCACAACTACCAGTCCGCCGCCAACAGCTTCCGCGATGCGCTCCGCGGCGACGGCGATCCCAAGTGGACCGAAGTCTGGTCCCACGTCGAGCTCGGCCGCATCTTCGACGTCACCGGCCAGCGCGAGCGCGCTGTCAACGAGTATCGCCTCGCCGTGCAGACCAATGACAACACCCAGGGAGCTGTCAACGAGGCTCGTAACCTCATGACCCACCCCTACACCAAAACGCAAACCGACAACTAAATCGCTGTATCGGGGGCCCGCCGTCAGCATCTCACTTGTCACTCGCGACGAAGCTCCAGCACGCTGCTGACGAACAAGGGAGGATTGAAATGGCTACGCCCCGTCAATCGTTGATACCCACGCAAACTTCTTCAACCGCCCGCTGGTCGATCTGGATCGCTGTACTCGTCATCTGCGCCGGTCTGCTGGCCATCATCCTGCCCGTGATCGGCGGCCTAGCCATTACCGTCCTGGTCGGCTGGGTGCTCATGATCGTCGGGCTGCTGCACCTGTTCTTTGCCTTCGGTGCGCGCAGCACCCGGACCCGCCTCTGGGAGCTGCTGCTCGGCGTCCTGTACTTCGTCGCCGGCGTTTACCTTATCTTCCACCCGCTGCTCGGCCTCACCACGCTCACCCTCCTGCTTGCCGGCTACCTCCTCTTCAAGGGTGTGCTGGAGCTGGTGCAGTACTTCCAGATACATCCCCGCCGCGGTCTCACCTGGCTCATCCTGGACGGCATCGTGAACATCGTCCTGGCCGTCATGATCTGGAGCCAGTGGCCGTTCAGCTCGCTTTGGATCATCGGCACGCTGGTGGGGATCAGCATCCTGATCAGCGGCGTCTCCCGGCTGATGCTGGCCATGGAGGCGAACCGGGCCTTACCCGGTGCAAGCGTCGTCTAGACTGCGCGGCTTACTCGTTCTCGAAGCTGCGGTTCCAGTGGCTGATGACGCGGGACTCGCGTTCCCAGCCGAGGACGCTGAGGCTGCCTGTGCCAAGCCCGAAGTGCTGCCCGCCGCGTGCCTCAAGGCCGATCCAGCGGGCGGCGAGGATGCGCAGGATGTGGGCGTGGGCGAAGAGCGCGACTTTGCCGTCGGGCGGCACGGAGTCCAACGCGCGGTTGATGACGGCGTCGGCTCGCTCGCCTACGTGCTCAACGGTTTCACCGCCGGCCAGGGAACTCGTCCAGACGCTCCACTGGGGGCCGTACCGGGCGCGCATGTCCTGGGTGGTTTTGCCTTCGGCCTCGCCGTAGTCCCACTCGAGCAAGTCTTGATCGACCACCGCCTGGGCGCCGAAGCCGGCGATATCACAGGTCTCGCGCGCGCGGCCCATGGGGCTCACAAGGACCTTGGCGAAGTGCGTGTCCTTGAGGTGGTCGCGCAGCTCCTCGGCCCGCTGGCGTCCGTGATCGGTCAAGGGGATGTCGGTGCGGCTGGTGTGCGCGCCGCTGAGGCTCCACTCGGTTTCACCGTGCCTCACAAGCCAAAGTTCAACACCCACCGGGTTCTCCTTGTCTTCCGCGGCCAGGCCACTCTTAGCTACGGGGCTGGGCGAGCGCGCCTTCAATGGCTCGCGAAAGCTGATTGAGGTCTGAGACCTGCTGCCAGTTCTGCTGGGTCACGACGAAGACCGTAGGAGTGCCCTTGATGCCGATGCGATCGCCGAGCGCGCGATCAGCCTGCACTTCCCGCTTGAAGATGCCGCCCGGATCCATGACGAAGGGCATGGTCTGGCCGTTGGCCTTGAACCACTCCTTGGTGAAGCGGGCGAGGTCATCCTTGTCGGCGATCTCGGTCTGGTGGGCAAAGACGTCTCGGCGGAAGGCGTCGCCGGCTGCGGGCGAGACTTTGTCCTGGAGATACCGCGCGGTGACGGCGGCGTCGAAGCTCCAGATATGGATTTCGGTGAGCGGGTAGTCGTGGTGGACGAGCGGAATCTGATAGCGGGCCTGCGCGGTGTGCAGGATGGGCAGGGCGTGGGCGCAGGAGGGGCACTCGAGGTCATCAAACTCGTAGATGGCCACCGGCGCGCCGGCCGGGGCGCGGAGCATGGATGTGTCTTTGAAGACGGGCGCGGCGGGTGGGGGCAGCGCGGGCTCAGCGGCGGCCGGAGCGACAAGCGCGGCAGCGGAGGCTGCGTCCGCTTTCGCGGACTGGTGCTGCCAGACTGCGACTCCCGCACCTGCGAGGAGCACCACTGCGATCGCGACAATCCAGCTCTTCTTCATTGCGCCGTGTCCCTTCTTGTCCACCCTAAAAGAATAGCCCGGGCGGCGTGGAGCGCGCCATCCTTTCACAACGTCTCTCTTTTGTTGCTCATCCTTTATCCTGCTTCTCCCTTATCCTGTAGAGATGGAGTTTCAGCTCAGTACGCCGTACAAACCGCAGGGAGACCAGCCGCGCGCGATCGGCGAGTTGGTGGAGGGCCTGGCATCAGGTGAGAAGGACCAGGTGCTGCTCGGGGTCACGGGTTCAGGCAAGACGTTCACCATGGCCAAGATTATCGAGACGGTGCAGCGTCCGGCGCTGATCCTGGCGCATAACAAGACGCTGGCCGCGCAGCTCTACCACGAGTTCAAACACTTCTTCCCGAACAACGCGGTGGAATACTTCGTCAGCTACTACGACTACTACCAGCCGGAGGCGTACATCCCGTCTGGCGATCTCTTCATCGAGAAGGAAGCCACGATCAACGAGGAGCTGGACAAGCTTCGGCTCTCCGCGACACGCTCGCTGTTCGAGCGGCGGGACGCGATCATCGTGTCGTCGGTGTCATGCATTTACGGACTGGGCTCGCCCGAGGCGTACTACGGGATGCTGCTGCTGCTTGAAAAGGGGCAGAAGATCAGGCGCGAAGACATCACGCGGCGGCTGGTGGAGATACTGTACGACCGCAACGACGTGGACTTTCGGCGCGGGACGTTCCGGGTGCGTGGCGACATTATCGAAGTGTTCCCGACGTACGACGAAAACGCTTATCGGATCGAGCTGTTCGGAGACGAGATCGACTCGCTTTCGCAGATCGATCCGCTGTTCGGCACGGTGCGGCAGAGATACTCGCGGCTGCCGATCTATCCGAAGTCGCACTACGTGGTGCAGCCGGAGAGAAAGAAGTCGGCCACGGAGTCGATCCTGGCGGAGATGGAGTGGTGGGAGAAAGAGCTGGAGAGCCAGGGGCGGCTGGTGGAGTCACAGCGTATCCATCAGCGGACGCGCTTTGACCTGGAGATGATCAAGTCGGTGGGCTATTGCCATGGGATCGAGAATTACTCGCGGCACTTCTCGAATCGTCTGCCGGGCGAGCCGCCGCCCACGCTGCTGGATTACTTCCCGCGGGATTATGTGCTGTTTATCGACGAATCGCATGTGACGGTTCCGCAGCTGCATGGCATGTGGCACGGAGACCGTTCGCGCAAGCAGAACCTGGTGGATTACGGGTTCCGGCTGCCGAGCGCGATGGACAACCGGCCGCTGAAGTTCGATGAGTTCGAGGGACGCACGGGGCAGATCATCTACGTCTCGGCGACGCCGGGGCCGTATGAGCTGACGAAGTCGGCGGGCGTGGTGGTGGAGCAGATTATCCGGCCGACGGGGCTGGTGGACCCGCAGATCGAGATCCGGCCGGTGAAGGGACAGATCGACGACCTGCTAGCGGAGATTCGAGAGCGGGTGAAGCTGAATCAGCGGGTGCTGGTGACGACGCTGACGAAGCGGATGTCCGAGGACCTGGCGAACTACTACACGGAGGTGGGGGTGCGGTGCAGATACATGCACTCGGAGATCGAGACGCTGGAGCGGATCCGGCTGCTGAGAGACCTGCGCAAGGGCGAGTATGACGTGCTGATCGGGATCAACCTGCTGCGCGAGGGACTGGATCTGCCGGAGGTGTCGCTGGTAGCGATCCTGGATGCGGATAAGGAGGGTTTCCTGCGCTCGCAGGGGTCGCTGATCCAGACGATGGGACGGGCGGCGCGGCATCTCGAGGGGCGGGCAATTTTGTACGCGGACAAGATGACGGAGTCCATGCAGCGGGCGATTGATGAGACGGATCGCCGGCGCGAGAAGCAGGAGGCATACAACGAGGAGCATGGGATTACGCCGGCGTCGATCATCAGCGCGATCGACATGGGGCTGGCGGGCATCCTGAAGGCGGACTATGTGGACCTGACGGCGGCGGCGGATGAGATGCCCGAGTTTGCGACGCAGGCAGAGCTCGATGTCCACATCTCTAAGCTGGAATCGGATATGCGTGAGGCGGCGAAGAAGTTCGAGTTCGAGAAGGCGGCCAAGCTGCGCGATTCGGTGAGAGAGCTGCGGGACAAGGAGTTCATGTTTGGCTAGCGGGTTAGTTGGGCGAGCGGATCGGATGGTGAGTTTAGTGCTCGCGCGGGCGCGTTGAGTCCGTTTCCTCGAGGAACCCGTCTATCTAGTGAGACAACAAAGGTTTCGCAGCCACATCTCGACAGCTCGGATAGACTTATAACGTGATCTTAACTTCTTTGCGCTACCTTACGGGCGCCACTGTTCTACTGGCGTTGGCGGGCGCAAACCCCACTCTGGCGCAGTCGGGCTCGTTCGCGCACGGTTCTAATGACTCTTTGGTGACGCTGGCTGTGGCGACTTTGTTGCCCGACGCTCCCTCGTACTCGACCTCGCAGCAGTCGCCTGCACCACCGGCACAGAGCGCTCCGGCACAGAGTGATCCTGCGCAGGTTCCGCCGCCACCGCAGGAGACCGATGCAGAACGCAAGGCGCGGGAGCAGCGCGAAGAAGCCGCACGAGAGGTAAAAACCGAAGAAACGCAGCGTATCGGCGGCATCATTCCGAACTTCAACGTGGCCCTGAACGGCCAGGGCGTGCCGCTGACTCCGAAGCAGAAGCTGGATCTCTCGTTCCACACCATCATCGACCCGTACACCTTCGCGATCGCCTTTCTATTTGGTGGCGGTTATGGCGAGCTGGTGGACGACCACACGGGCTACGGACATGGCCCGGCTGGCTTCTTCAAGCGGACGGGGGCGAGCTACGCGGACAACGTGGACGGCAACTTCATTGGCAACGCACTGCTGCCAATCCTTCTGCATCAGGATCCGCGGTATTTCCGGAAGGGTACCGGAAGCATCAAGTCGCGGATTATCTACTCGGCGCTTTCGAGCTTCATCTGCCGCGGAGACAATGGGAAGCGGCAGTTCAACACCTCGAACGTGCTGGGCAACTTCATCTCGGGCGCAATTTCGAACCTTTACTATCCCGCGAGCGAGCGGGGAATTGGGCTGGCCATCACCAATGCGAGTGTGGTGACGCTCGAGGGCGGCATTGGAGGGCAGCTGCTGGAGTTCTCGCCAGACGTGACGGAGAAGCTGAGGCAGCGCCACCAGCGCAAGCTTGCGGAGAAGGCGGCGGCTGCGGCCGCGGCGTCGGGGCAGAGTGCTCCTCCCGCTACGCCCCCACAACCCTGAGACGGCGTGGGGAGAGAGTGGCAGGGGATGCCACCCCCCTCCCCCCTCAAAGTATCCAAAGTATTCAAAGCACATGGGTTAAGTCTGGACCTGGTCTCCAATGAAGTTGAACCAAGTTTAGGGCAGTGGGTTTAGTTCAGTGCAAGGTGAGGAGCGTGTGGCCCGCAGCCCCCAGCTCTCAAAAGCTCAAGCCTTAGAACAGCCCGCGCATCGCAGCCAGCCCGCCGGCCAGCAACAAGGCTGCAGCTATCGCGACAAGAGTGGCCTTGACCCTCGCTGACCTGTTCTCGCGGCGCAGTTGTTCGCTGGCGGTTGAAAAACGCTGCAGAGAGCTCGAGCGCAAGGACTCAGGGCTATGCTCAATCCTCAACTTTGTTCCTCCAGAAACATAACACCCCAACCATGGTGCCTGCACCCGCATAAGGAACACATAAAGCTCGTCAGGGCGCTGGCGCGCTGCGCGTGGAGATCAGTAGCGATGAACGGGTATCGCCACCGGATGCCTGTCCGGCCAAAGGCGATGACGAAGCAGGTACGTGAAGCCGAAGCCACCCTGCCATTGCGTCGACGTGGAGGTGAGTCCGCGGTCCACCGACATGTCCAGAATGATGTTGGGCCGCGGAGTGTAGGTGGAAACGAACAAGAGGTCGACCGCATTCGCACGCGCCACCCGGCTGCCGTCCGAAGCCTGCTGGGTGAAAGGCTGGGTGAAGTGTGACAACTCGACAATCCCGCCCAGCCGCTGCTTGAACGTCGCGGCAAACAGGGGACGCGACACAGCCAGCGTCTGGCCAAACTGCACCCTGCGCGCGGGCCCATCGTTCTGTTCGTTGAAGAGCAGGTTGGAGTCGTAGTGGAGGCCGCCGGGCAGATCACCACCGAGCAGGATCAGCCCGGACTGCGAGTACTCGCCCACGTCCAGGTTGGCGGAGGTGCCGCTGCGCACCCGCCGGATGTAGCCCACGGACGCAGTGGGGAGCGCCCCGACTGACTTAGCCGCTACCGCCTCGAAGCCGACGTCGAGATCGCCGGGATCGTTGCTCGTCGTCTCAGCCTGGCCGGGAAGGTCCACCGTGCTGCGGGCGAGGGGCTCGGTGATGAACTGCACGAGCAGTCGAGTGGTCAAGGCGATCTTCGTCGTCTGGCTCAGCGCGGTCTGCCTGGCCGTACCTGCCGGCGAGGAGTCCGCATGGACAAACCCCTGCTCGAACTGGAGATAGCCTGTGGGGGGAAGATGTGCCGGGATGGTGACGGTTGGCCGTGCCGGGTTCGCCTGGGGAACGTCGGTATCGGTCGGAGTAAACGACGCGTTGGTATTTTCGATCTGCACTGGTGTGACCGGCAGGGGACTGGCCGTGTTCTGAGCCAGCAACGTTGCCCCGGCAAACAGCACGATGCAACCAGTCAGGTGCCTGCACATAGTGATCCAGTTGAGGGTTGGGCTCTGCTGAGGTGGAGTTTTCGTTTTCTTGAGCTATGGCGGAGAGACAGGGATTCGAACCCTGGATACCTTGCGGTATACACGCTTTCCAAGCGTGCGCCTTCAGCCACTCGGCCATCTCTCCGCGCTCGACGCGACAGGCGACTTTTCGACTCTAACACACCCTTGCCGGGCGCTTCGTGTCCGGCTCTACGGCAGCACACCCGTAATCTCTTCCTTCAGCTTCGCCGACGCCTTCACCTCCACGGGAACACCCTGCGCCAGGAACCTGGCCAGAATGTCCGGCTTCCGCCAGTCGACGCGCCAGCCGTGGTCGATCGCCACGAGGATGTACCGCCCGGGAATGACGCCGCTCAGTTCGAAGCTCCCGTCGGTGTTTGACTGGTCCCGCATCACGGGCGTCGCGTCTCCCGGCTGCCCGAGCGTGGCCGGCACCAGAAGGACCATCGCACCCGACTCCGGCGCGCCGTTGATCTTTGCAAACCCCGAAACGTCCCCGCGGCCCGACCCGACCTGCACGGCCAGCGCAGCCGGACTCTCGCCGATGACCACGGTATGGCCCACCACCTTGGCGCCGGTGGCGGACAGGCCCGTAATATACCCAGCGCCCCCGGCGACGCTTACCTCATACATGCTCGGCGGCAGCATCGCGGTCATCGCTCTCGGCTGCTCATCATCGGTCGCATCGGTCTCATCGCCGCCACGTCCGCGCCGCCCTCGCGGGGGCCGGCTCGCCAGGATGCGCCGCCCGGAGTCCGTGTCGAAGAACTCCACGGCGGCCCCGTCGCCTTCCGCGGCGTCGAGCGCAATGGTTATCCTGGTCAGGGGCTTTGAACCATCCATGGTGATCAGGCCGGTAGCGCCGGGCCGCAACTCGACCTGCCGAACCTCGGCGTCCGCATCCCCGTTGGGCCCTGGAACCCTGACCTCGTAGGTTCCCGGCGAGAGCCCGCCAAAGTCCGAATCGCGACCGTTCCCGCCGATAAAGCTGATCTGCCCGTATTGCCCATCCGAGCTCACCCGGGTGATCGAGATCCCCCGCTGCGGCGGCTGGTCTCGTCTCACGTTGGTGCCCGGCCCGCCGACCGGTACTGGCGCAGGTTCATCCGGACGCGTGACCACCAGATGCAACGCGGGAATCGCAGTGAGATGAAAGTCCGCCTGCCGCTGCTCGCCGCCGATCAGCTTGATTGTCTCGGCTGCCTGCGCGCTGTCTGCACCGGGGAACCAGGTTATGGGGTAGACCACATCGAGCGAAGGATCGAGCTGTCCCGGCGCGCTGCCCGAGCCGGCCGCCGCTCCGCCGGCAAGATTGACGATACCCATGCGATTTCCGCCCCGCGCTCCTACCGCGTACCAGGGCTGCGCCTGCACCTTCACGTAGTACTCGCCATCCTGGAGACCGGCCAGCTCGTATCGGCCGCGATCGTCGGTCTGCGCATTCGCCACCTGGCTGGGCCGCGCGGCGGGCGAAGCACGACTCTCACCCGGCGCAAGCGGAGGCACGAGCTCCGCGATCACCTGCGCGTTCAACACGGGCTCCCCCGCCTCGTCCAGCACCAGGCCGCTGATGGTCGAATCCGGCGTCAGCTGAAAGGTCAAGTCATAGGTGGGGGCCGCGTCAGTCAAGACGACGGAAGAAAAGTAGCCCTCATGTTCGTCATAGGCCTGCGTGCGAAACCCTCGTGCCGCCGCGGTCACTCGCCAGGAGCCTCGACGCGGAAGCTGGAGCGTGAACCGCCCGGCGGTGTCGGCGCGCACCTCGGGGTTCTGATTTGCCGCTGGAGCCGCGGCCATGCCCCCTGGCCTTCCGCCAGGACGGTTGCCCGGTGACTGACCACCTGCGCGTCCGGGCCCAAAGCGTTCGGCAGGATTGCCGTTCCCGCGCGGCCCCGCACCGCCGGGTAGAGTCCCGGGGGCGGCAGTTGCGGGGCCACTCAGGTTGGCACTCACCCGCGCATACGGGACGGGCGACCCGTCGCGTACGCTGACGACCACACCGGAGATGCGGTAGTCCTTGGTAGCCGCTACGGTCTGGGCTGCCGCGCGCGATCCTGGCGGCGAGCAGGGAAGTGCGCAGGCTATCAGCCATGCCGCAGCGCGAGCCCACTTGATGCCACTCATGGTGTTACCCCTGTGCCCTGCGTGACCTCCAAGTCGATCGGCGCGTCCGCATTCGCCGTGACCTCCAGCGTCTTCCCAGCCGATTCGAGCCGCTTGATGACCTCGCCATCGCGCAGATCTTCCTGCAGCCGCCGCGGAACCGCCACGGCGAAATATTCGCCAGCGGGAAGCTGCGACGAGAAGCTGCCGTCCGTGTTCGTCAAGAGGAAGGTCGCTGGAACCAGCGACGGCTGCCTGGGCAGCAGGTAGACCCACGCGTTCGTCATACCAACGGGCAGACTCACGTGACCCTGTACAGTACCCTTCACATTTCCCACCACGACGCGGATCGGTGCGCCTGCGCTTCCAGGGCTGATGACAATGTCGCTGGTCAGCAGATTCGTCGTTCCATAGGTCGCCGACTCGACGTACCACTGTCCACCTGTGCCCCCTTCAAGTCGATACCTGCCTGGTGCCGGCCTGAACTCGAAGCTCTTATCCTCGCGCTGGTGCATTGGTAGGTCCTGGTTCATTCCGTCTGTGACACCTGCGAAATTCCTAAGGCGGAGGTTGAGCTGTTGCGGGTTAACTGTAGCGCTTGAAACAGGATTGACCTGCAGCCCGTTGCCTCCGGGCTGAGTAGTGCTCAGCGGATCCTGGGCCACCTCAATCGGCAGGAAAGGGGCAGGCGTGAGGTGGATTGCAACTTCCTGGCCGGCAGCCGCCGTGACTGTGACGCGCGCACTGCCATCCAGAGCTTCATCCCTTGCATCCAGATGTGCTCTCAACGTGTAGGTTCCAGAAGGAAGCTGAAGCCGATATTCACCCGGAGTGCTCCCGTTGGTGACGCCGGTCGAGAAGGTGTCGCCATTGCCCGTGAGCACGGAGAAGCGCACGTTAGAGCGCGCTTCTCCGTGGTCGACGCGCACCATGAACGGAAAAGCAGGACCCATCCGCGGGCGGAGGTCGACATGCTTTTCTTCTCCTGGGAGGAGTGTAAAAGATCCTCCAAGTTCGCTTGAACTCCCTTCCGGAAAAGAAACAGGTAGAAGGGCTTCTCCCGTTTCTCTGGTGCGTGGACTGAAGCCAACGCCTATACGAAACTGCCCGGCGGGCGTGCGAAATCTAAACTCGCCCTCGGAGTTAGTCATTGAGAACCCGGTGTTCATCCAGTGCATTCCCTGCGGGTCGTAGACGGCCTTGCGCAGAGACACCTGCACCTGCGACACCGGCAGCCCATCGGAACCTGTCACCACTCCCGTAATCAGCCCGTTGGGGTACAGCTTTACTTCGATTGGTGAGTCGAGGTCCGCGATCTTCCGCTGTACCACCCCCTCCGCACCGTCCGGATCCTGGCTGTACCCCGGCTTGGTCACGGTCAGTGATCCCTGCTGATCCGCATACTGCGGGAACTCGAAGTGCCCCTGCGAATCCGTCAGCACCTGGCGCCCGTTGACGTTTACGAGCGCCCTTGGGACGGCTGCCCCGGTTAACGCGTTCAGCACCTGCCCGCGCACTGTGTGCAGTACGGCTGTCGTGCTGGTAGCCGCGGAGCCGATGCCACTTGTCAACGTGGAGGCGGCTGAGGGCTGTCCCGCGTTCGGCGATTGCTGTCCGAGAACGGTCCGCGTGCAAATCACGACGAGCACAATCGCGCAGATTCGCAGCCACCTATACCCAAAGAACGGTGTACTTCTTCGCAAACGCTACCCCTACGATCAGAGCCTACCTAACGGTGGTGAGACGTTCAAGCTGGCCCCAAGGTGCCTAAGTCGTCGGCGGCACGCGCGAAGGGCTTAGACGCCTAAGCTAAGATCGGCTTCAGGCCGTTACGTCTGCGCCCATTGACATGAACCAGCCGAACGCCTGCGGCAAACCCATGAAGAGGGAACTGATGAACCGTTCAACACGCTTTCTGATACCGCTCGTTCTGCTCCTGCCATGCTCCGGCCTGAGCCAGCAAACACCAGCCGCAAGCTCTGCTGAGCGCCAGGGGGGCTACTTGGAGAACTACATTCGACCGGATACGGCGGCGAATGGCTACCCCTTTCATCGCCCCTACCAGTTCATCCACCGCATGTCCGGCCGCACGATGCTCAACGATCAGTTCTTCGGCCTGTCCATCATCGGCTCGGTGGAACACGGCGGGGTGAATATGGACACTCAGCAGATGAACTACTCGGCGCTGGACATCAATTTGACCTCAAATACTGACGGGCAGATCGGCGGCGTCTTCAACGTCAACGCCACCCACTACGGCCACGGCGACCTGGTCGGGCACTCTGACAACTACTTGTGCACCGGCACGAGTCGCGGCAACGACGAAGGCTGCGAGCTGCTCCGAATGCTCGCCGGGTTCCACGCCAACGTGTGGGGCATCACCATCGCCGCGATCTCCACCAACGCCAAAGGCGAGGTGGCGTTCTCCGCGCAGCGCGTTGGGAAGACGCCGATCGCGTCGCCTCACCATGATCTCGCCGCCTCGGCTGAGAACGCGCCCATCATCGACACCAACCCGGCGAAGACCTACTCCGCCGGAAACGTGTTGGTCATCGGCGCTTGCCCGGCGCCCATCACCGATACCGCCCATTACGTTTGCGTGACCGGCGACGGCGCTACCAACTGGAGCCGCAACTACGGCGCCACGGGCGTCACCACGCTGCTCTCCACGCTGGCCGCCAACCCCCACAACGAGAACACGGACGCCTTTGCCAAGGGGCCGATCTGCGCCAAGGTGAACGTAAGAGATGCCTCTATCTTCAGTGCAGGGAAGCAGTTCACCATCTCTGTGCCGGAAGATCGCTTTGAGCAACCGACGACGCTTGCGGTCGACCGCGAAGCGAACACCATCACCGCGTGCTTCAACCGTCCCCACTACCCGGGAGAGATGATGACGGCCGGCCCCGCCGTGGGCCACGCCTTCAGCTTTACCGCGGACGATAAGGCGCCCGGCGCGATCTTCGAGGGCAACGGCAACGTCAACCAGACCACCTACCGCATGGTGTTTCCCATTCTCGCCGTGCTGCCGGGCAACATCATTGTGACCTGGATGAACCCCGCGAACCAGCAGAACATACTCCAGACCCGGGCCCTTGCCAACGCGCACCCGGCGGCCACGCTCGACGCTACGCCGGTACTCGCGAACGGCTCCATCGCCGACTGGAAGATCACCAGCTATGGCTCTGCCGACACGCTTACCCCCAACTTCTTCGGCGGCAGCAACCGGGTTCCACCACCCGCGATCAGTTTTGCAGGGAGCACCTGCCGCAGTCTCCCCAGCGCTCGCGCGGTGGTCAATCGCCAGGGCTCCGGCTGGACGCCAGCGACGCTGAACCCCGGCAGCGGCTGCACCCACCTAGTCACCACCAGTCAAAGCGTCTACCCGAATCCCTACGCCATTTATCCCATGGCCTGGGCACGCAGCAACCTCGATCCCGACTTCGTCACTGTTCCGGGCCACAACCCCGCCATCGACCAGCAGAGTAACTCCATCATCACCGCGTCCACCGACGGCTACATGCTGGTTGGCGGCGCTCAGCCGGGCACGGCTACGGATGGCTTCGCGGTCGGTGACCCGATCGAAGCCACATACAACGGGCGCCAGACCATGACCTCGCAGGTGTGGCATCAGCGTTGGGTCATGAACCCGGGTGAGAACGGGGATGTCGAGATCCACCACGCGGTCGGCTTCGGGCTGGGCAACGCCATCCTTGCCGCGGAGAACAATGAGCCGGCCTCCACCTACTACGGCACGCCGGCCAGCGGCTTCGCCCCGGACGGCGCTGGGCAAGGAGTCACATCGCCCACCAGCGGCGTCGCCATCAAGGGCTCCCAGCTGACCGACATTCGCATCGACAGCCCGCCGCGCGACATCCCGGGCCGCGATGAAGGTTCCGTCATCTCGATCGCCTGCATCGACCGGGCTCACCCCTGCGCGCATGGCAACGTCGCGCGCTACAACCTCTTCAAGATCGTTGAGGCGAACAATAGCCAGTTTTACCTCAACTTCGACCCCGCAACCGGCCGCATCGGAACGCGCTCCAACGGGTACTCAAGTCCTGGCTTCTTTGGCATCCCTGTGGGCGGGCTTCCGAAGTCGTCCGCGCCGGAGGACGCTGTACGTCGCGACGAGGTATACGGGGCAAACCTGCCGACGCTCACCATCGTCACCAGCAGGGGAACTCCGGCCTCCTCAGGTGGGCCCTGTACGCCGAACGCCAGCTGGGATGACGACAATTACCACTACCACTGCGTCTCGGCCGGGAACCAGATCAAGAGGTCCGCTCTTAGCACCTTCTGAAGTCGTAGGGCTTTCGGTCCACAATGCGGCCGCCTACTACAAATACGTCCGATAACACATATTATGTATGGTGATTTTGTAAGCGCAAAGCGATAATGTCGTAGCCCTGCAAAGCCAAAGTGTAGCCCAGTGCCGGATCGAGGGTTGCAAACACAATGAAGATACCGCTTTCATACGCGTTGGTGATCCAAAGCTTTTGCCCATTCAGCACGTAATTATCGCCATCCGTCTGGCTCTCATCTTGAGGGCAAACGCATCTGAACCTGATGAAGCTTCACTCAGCGCATAAGAACCAATCGTGTCCTTGGCAAGTTTTGGCAGGAAGCGTGTCTTTTGCTTATCCGTAGCCCACCGAACGATCGCGTTCAAGCATAAGGTGTTCTGAACGTCGACCATCACGCCGACGGAAGGATCAACTGAGGACAGTGCTTCTACCGCGATAATCGACTGAAAGAATGTCCCTCCGACACCGCCGTACTCCTCGGGAATCTCGATGCCCATGAGCCCGAGCTCAAAGAGCGCCTTCATGATGGTTGCATCCATCAACTACGCTTCGTCCATTTTGGCGACGAGCGGAGCGATCCGATCCAGCGCGAAGTCTCGCACGGTGGACTGAAGGAGTTGTTCTTCTTCGCTAAGCTGCGTGAGGGCTGGTGGAAAGCCGGTCTTCATTTGCTTGTTCCCTTCTTTCTTTGCTGTGTAGATGATGTGTTTCTCTTGGACCACGACCCTTGTCTTATGGCGAAGCTTTCTCTGTCGGCTTTGCGGCCGCCGCCCGAGAGGCCTGGTCTTGAGCTACCTTCAGCTTTATGCTTTCGAGATCGTCCTTGGAGTAGTACTTCCCGTTGCGGATGACGCCGCTGATACGGTGCAGGTTCTGGACGCTTTCCAGAGGATTGCCGTCCAACAGAACCAGATTTGCATCTTTCCCGATCTCCACACTGCCTGCTGTATTCAGCTTGGCCAGGTAAGCAGCTCCGTCCAGCGTCGACATCTGCAAAACTTTCAGCGGGCTCAATCCAGCATCCGCCAATAGGTCAAACTCGCGATGCAGGCCGAAGCCCGGAACCACCCAGATGCCAGGCATGTCGTCGCCCGCCAGCATGCCGACACCTTCGTCGCTGAAGAGCTTCGCCAGCTTTGCTTGCATCTCCGTGAACTGTTGGAGCGCATCTCTTTGTTCCGGCTTCACCTCGATTGCGAACTTTTCGCCGAGCATAGCCCAAAGCTGCCGTGTCTCCGGATCCATGTACTTGAGGTTGGGGTCACTTGTGTACTGACCTTCGTCAGCGTACTGGGCGGCACGATCGCGGATCAGGGTGGGGCAAAGCCATGTGTTGTTTGGTCTGAATACCTGCGCAACCTTGCGGCACTTCGCTTCGTCGTACGTCGCCAGCAATCTGGGCAAACGGTTCAGAAATTGGGGGTCGATCTCCATGCGGAGAAGAACAGGATCACTTGCGAGTGACTTGAAATCTTTGGGCGTAAGCGAAGGCGGGATGACCAGTCCAGGAGGGTGGTCTGCCATCATCTTGCGGATGGCGGGTTCCGCGCTGGAGCAGCTGATGAACAGCAACTCCTGTGGTCCCATATGCTCGATCGAACTCATGCCGATCTGGGAAGCCTTGACCGCGTCCACGCCAAACGACAGATGTCCCGCGTAAGGGAGTCCTTCTCGCTTCGCTTCCTCCGCTGCGGCATAGAAGGTCAGAGGCGTCACATCAATAGTCTTAATGAAATCAGCGCCCTCAGCCTTCTGGCGTTTAATTTCGGCAATCGCTTGTTCCGGCGTCGCGGCGTTCGCGTGCGTCAGCACCACGCCAGCCATGGCCAGGAGTTCCGGCGCGTCCTCCGCTGGCATCAGAGTCCCCGCTTTTCGCGCCCTGAGTTGCTCGTCCGTGTCCGCCATCTGCCGAAAACCCGTAATGCCGTTGGCCAGCATGAGGCTCAGATGATTCCTCGTTTGATCCGCATCGAAGACATGCGCGTGCATGTCCCAAAAGCCAGGAACGAGGTACTTGCCATGTGCGTCGACGACACGAGTCTGACGGACCAGAACCACTTTCGCAGCGGGACCGATTTGCGTGATTTTCCCACCCTCCATGCGCACCGACTGATTCGGTGTCAAAGCCCCGTTGTGAGTGTCGACGATCGTCACTCCACGCAACACGATGCTTGCAGGCATCGGTTGCATCGCCGGGTTTTGTGCGTCTGCAACCCGGCCGGAATCGCTAAGCAGCAGCACGGCTGCGAATAAGGCGAAGGCCGTAGTCATTGAACTGCGCATGCTTGTTCTCCTGCTACTGCTGCTCTTCATTAGGGAGGAACGACATCCGAACTTCTGCGGCTGTGTGTCTCGCATCCGCAGGCTGTCGATGGAACGGATTTGTGAACACGATTCGCGGTCGCAAGCGTAGCACTCACGGGGAAAGAAAGCGAAACGCGAGTTCCTGGAAGAGCGTAGAGGACACGGTTTCCACGTGATCGACACCGTCAAGAACTTTGAGCGTCGCTGATGGCAAGGCCGAGTACAGTTCGTGAACATCCCCGACGATCCTGTCCTCTTTGCCGACCACCAAGAGGACGGGCACCCTGATAGAGGCCAACATCTGCCTCTGAAGGGGAGCCGTTGGGCGGCAGATCACCGCAGAAAGTGCATTGACGTCATTGCCTGAGGCGTAAACCGCGGCGACAAGGCTTTGCAGGCCTGCAGGTATCTCTAGGGGATCGGTGGCGGTGATCGCCTTCGTCACCATCTGGCCGTTCTCTCGCCGAAACAGGTTGGCACCTACCGCCGCGATCACGAGCCGACGAAAGCGGGACGGATACCGAGCTGCCAGATCGAGCAGCAGCTTGCCCCCGAGTGAGAAGCCGACGGCGTCCACGGTCGGCTCGTCGTCGAACTCGCCGAGCAACTGGTCTGCGATGTTCGTGTAGCTGGCAGCATCATGAGGCTGCACTCGTCTTCCATGACCCGGCAGGTCAAGGCGCTTGATTGTTCTGCCTTCCGCCAAGAGACTTTTCTCGAGAAAACCACCGCTCCATGTTGTTTCATACGTCCCACCCCAACCGTGCGCGAGCACAACCGGAGGAGTTTTCTGTGCGGCTGCGCCCTCGGGCGCCGGCATCACGCTGCGCCCTCCGCTGGAGCCGCTGGACCGGCGACTACTTGGCCGGGTGAGACCAGCATTACAGAGTCGTGGTCCGGTGCAATGAAGATCGTTGTGACCTGACGTTTGCTGATCCGCCATGTGCCGTGCTGTGGAACGCATTCGTCGCGCACATCACAGACCGCCTGGCAGGTTGAGGCTTCCATGGGCGCAACGCCGTTTTTGGCATAGAGCACCGCCGTGTAATTCGCAACGGCCAGTTCCGGCGCTGGCATGTCGATACGTAGATTGTGAACAAGATGTCGGGAAAGTCGTGGTCCACTGGCCTGCCGGGCCTTGTAGCCCGCCAGGAGTTCCGCCAGTCCCTGCATCGTCCTCGCCGGCATCTTGATGACAGAATCCTCTGTAAAGAGGTCCCTTGCGTTGATGCCGGCATCCACATCAGCGTCCCACCAGGTCTGGTAGACAAGCCTCTCGATTGTTCGGTGTGCGTGTTCGTCCAGTCGCATTTCGCTAGGTGCCGCCATGAAGTATCCCTTGTTCAGGAGTTGACACCCTTAGCTGCCGACAGTCATGAAGCTTTCGGGCATATTGAGGGCCCAACCATTCATCCTGTCCGCCATTTCGGATGGATCGATCTCGATGTTGAGGCTCGCGTCATCAGGATATTCGTTCATCCCCGAGCTGAATTCATTGCGGTTCCCAGAAGGATCGAACGCGTAGGCAAAGTTATTTGTTCCAAAGCTGGTCGTGCTCTTCGGGAGACCCATGTGCCGTCCCGGGCCATACTCGAAGCGAAAGCCACATTCCACGAGACGATCGGCAAGACGGAAGTAGTGATTGCCATCTTCTACGGCAAACGCGATGTGATGAAGCCGGTCACTGGGGACCACGGCATGCATGTAGGCGATGTCGTGGTCTCTCTTGGTGCTGCGGAGCCAACTGCCCACCCACGCTCCATGGATGGAGAGCGAAAGCGATTGCTTGAATCCGAGCACGGTGCGGAGGAATGCGGAGAACTCCTTCGGATCAAGGTTGCCGAGAAGATTGATGTGATCTAAGTCCGTGAGCCGATATGTGCCGTCCGATACCCTGTCGGTTTCGCCTGCCACTCGGCCCCCAGAGCCGACCGCAAGCTCCATCTGCTGGCCGGAGGGGAGTATGAAGCTGAGAACCTCGTCGGTGCCAGGACGATCGGTGAGCCGTTTGCGCTCAAACGCGACACCATGCGCCTTGAGCTTTTCAGCATGCTGATCTAGATCGTCCGGATTGTCGACTCCGAATGCGAAGCTAACAAGGCTTTGACCGCCGGCGTGGAGCGTCACATCTGCAGCCTCTCCTCGACAGGTGAGCACTGCGCGGTCCGCGCCGCGCTCCAGTACGGTGAGGCCAAGCACACCTTCATACCAAGCCAACGCCTCACCCATATCGTTCACTCGAATGGCTGCATGATCAATGCGGTTCATACCCATTTCAATCTCCTTCAAAACGTATTGGCCAACACCAATTGTTTACGAAGGGAATGGTAGGAGGTACAAGGTAGAACTGTCAACTTCTAATCGGTTAAAACCGATGAACTTATTACCTTGTACCACGATTCGGCTTTGAACCTATCACCCTTTACAAGCAAAGAGAAAAGCGTGTTGACAACGACAGAGGCCAACCTCTAGTGTCGTATCGGTCATGCACGAGGAGTCTAACGACTTTTCTGCTATCGAAACTCAAAGCGTGCTTTAGAAGCGGGCGCGCCCTAAGGGGAACCTTGAAGATTATTTGCGTTGAAGAACATACTGTGGACGCCGACATCGCGAAAGCAACGCAGCCCGCCCTCGCCTCAGAAGCGGGTTACATGGCCGATTGGGGCAGCCGTGTTCAAGACCAGCCGATGGACTACACGCGGCCGCACCAGGTTGCGATGAGCGTGGCCATCGAACGAGCACGAGACCTGGCGTCAGGCCGACTTGCATCGATGGATGAGTTCGGCATCGCCATGCAGGTTCTCTCTTACAGCAACGCAGCGCAGCTCGCGCCGGCCGGCGAAGCGCTTGCGCTGACCCGGGCGGCAAACGACAAACTAGCCGAGGCCGTGCACGCCAATCCGGCTCGCTTTCGCGCGTTCGCTGCCCTGCCGTGGCAGGTTCCGGAAGCTGCTGTCGAAGAACTGGAGCGGAGTGTCAAAGAACTCGGGTGTGTCGGCGTTCTGCTCCAGGGTCGGCCCGGCGACACGTTCCTCGACGACGCTCGGTATGAAGGCATCCTCGCCAAGCTGAACGAGCTGAAGGTGCCCCTTTATGTGCATCCCGGGTATCCCCTGACCCAGGTACGCGAGCCGTATTACAGCGGACTGGACAAGGAAATCAGCGCCCGGCTCTCGACATTCGCGTGGGGCTGGCACAATGAATCCGGCATCCAGGTGCTGCGCATGATGCTCGCGGGTGTTTTCGAACGCTTCGCCGACCTCCAGATCATCAGCGGCCACTGGGGAGAGATGGTGCCCTTCTTCCTCCAGCGCCTGGACGACACAATCACGCGGCCGGTAACCGGGTTCGCTCGTACCCTCACCGAAGTGTACAAGCAACACGTTTATGTTACGCCGAGCGGCATGATGAACCTACCCCACTTCGACTTTATCTACAAGGTACTAGGCGCGGATCGCATCCTCTACTCCGTGGACTACCCTTACGTAACGCTCGATGGAGCGCGCGAGTTCCTGGAGAGCTTGCCCATCAGTCGCGAGGATCAGGAGAAAATCGCCTACAAGAACGCAGAGACTTTGTTTCGGCTCTGACACAACAGGCCTGCAGCGAGACGATCGGGAGTAAGCGCAAATCGGAAGAGAAAGGAAGCGAACAAGACATGAACTACCTACGGAACTGCTGGTATATGGCTGGGTGGTCGACGGAGCTTGCACCAAATGGCAAGCTGGCACGTACTTTACTCGACGAACCGATCGTGATCTTCCGGAACGCACAAGGCAAACCGGGCGCGCTGGTGGACCGGTGTCCGCACCGCTTTGCTCCTCTGAGCCTGGGTCGTGTATGCGAGGGCGCGATACAGTGCGCTTACCATGGGCTCCGGTTTGACGGCAGCGGGGCCTGCGTTGAAAATCCGCATGGACGCGTGACGTCCGGTATGACCGCACGCAGCTTTCCTATGGCAGAGGCCCACAGGATTCTCTGGATCTGGATGGGCGATCCAGAGTTGGCGGATACCGGCTTGATACGTGATCTCTCGTTCCTGGGGGCGGCTCCCGACACCGCCTTTAGCTCGGGATACATCTACGGTCATGGGAACTATCAGCTGTTCGTGGATAACCTGATGGACTTGTCGCATACGGATTATTTGCACCCTGACACGCTGGGCGGCGGTTCCATTACACGGACCAAGGCGGAAGTCGTGGATGGTGAGGACGGACGTGTTGATGTGGCTTGGCACTCTTGGAACGAGGTGCCAATCCCGCTGCTTGCCAAGCGGCTCCCGACGGGGACACGGGTGGATGCGTGGACGGAGCTCTCGTGGTCGGCGCCCGGAGTGATCTCGCTGATTAATGGTGCGGTTCCTACGGGAACTCCGCGGGACGGCGCGCCGAACTCGAGGAACGTGCATATTTTTACGCCGGAGTCGGACGCGATGACACACTACTTCTTCGGCGCAACGCGGGACTATGATCTGGCGAACGCTGAGCTCAATGAACAGACGCGCAAGCTGCGTTACGAGATATTTGCGACAGAAGACGAACCGATGATTCGCGCCCAACAGGAACGGATGAACGGGTCCGACTTCTGGGCGCACAAGCCGGTGCCGCTGGCAATCGACAAAGGCGCGGTAAGGGTGCGCCGGAAACTGGAAGCCCTGATCGCCAGGGAGCGGAACGCGTTTCGCAATGAGGTGCAGGAGGAAGAGTTGGCGCGGTAGTAAGGAGGTGGACGCACTTAGGATTTCTTCGTATTCGAAAAACCTTCACCGAAGCTCAAGCAAGGGTTTTGGACTGAGTCTCTTGCGTTTGCCGTTCAGCGTCTGGCGGACATCGGTCGGCCTGTTGGAGTGCATCAGGCCATGCGTAATGACATTGAGAAATCTTGCGAATTCTTTGTGTCCGGCGCGCCACTTTGGATTGGGACTTGCAATCCACCACCGAACAGCCGAAGAAAAGCAGAAGAAGATATTTAGAGTGATGATTCGCGACTCTTCAGCATATTGGATCTCGCCTGTATTTTGAGCTTCCTTAACAAGTTCTTCCAAAGCCGAGATGAATCGTTCTCTAATGGCTAAGTTCTGCGCAAGATGAAGTCCAGGAGAGTGCTGTTGCACTTCACTCAGAAGAATGAGTGAGAGTTCTGGCTCGCGAGCGAAGAATCGATAGAACGGCTCTGTAATGGCCAGGACCTTGGCCTTGAATCCTGGGGCATCCCGACATGTCTCGACCCCCTGAGTGGTGGCAGCATCAAACTCATCGTTAAAGATGAGATAGATGAGGTCTCTCTTATCGCGAGCATAGTAGAAGAGAGTGCCCAACGCCATGTCAGCCCTGTCCGCAATCATACGCAGGGTTGCGCCGTCGTAGCCGACACTTACAAAGAGGTGCCGCGCTGCGGAGACGATCCTGTTGAGACTGTCCGCACGCGCGCTCTCGCGAACTTTCTTACTTCCTTTTGGCTTCAAGGCATCACTGTTGCTGGATCTCTTTTCCACCACCAGATTCTACATCGGCCTTTGCTTGCTCCCTCATGGATTAGAACAGCCATCGCCAAATGGGTCAGGCTCTCAAACCCTGGTATTTGCAAGCCTGGACGCGACCCTCTCTCGCAGCTCAAGCATTTCGTCCCTGTCGTAGAAGCGGCCGGCCCGTATGACTGCTGCGAGTTTGTGGAGGTTCTGCACACTCGCGGTGGGGTCGCCATCGATCAGAACGAGGTTTGCGTCCTTGCCGACATCAATCGTCCCCATGGTTGCCTCCCGCTTTAAGAAGCGCGCGCCCTCTATGGTAGTCATCTGGAGCACACGGAGCGGCGTCAATCCGGCCTGCTCCAGCAAGTCGAATTCCTGGTGGATCGAGACGCCCGGGATGACCCAACCGCCACCGTAATCGGAGCCGGTCATCATGGGCACACCGGCTTCATCCAGAATCTTCGTGACGCGTAACGCAAGTTCTTTATGAAGCTTGAGCGTCTCTCGCATCTGCGGCGTCAGAAGTTCGGCGTACTGGCGCGAAAACTCCAGATACATATCGCGGATTTGCTTTGGCAGGTAGCGAGTGTCAGGGGAATCGGTGATGCGATTTTCATCCGCAAAGCGCATCGTCTCGCCGCGAATCAGGGTTGGACAGTGCCAAGTCTGGTTCCTGGCAAATGTTGCAGCGATGTCGCGAGCCTTCGTCTCGCTGAAGGAGTCGATCAGCTTGCGGGAGCGATCAATCAGCTTTGGATTCGACTTCAGCAAGAAAAGAATAGGATTCGCGACGACCAACTTGCCCGTGAGGCTTTTGAGGTCAGCGTCGGACATCTTGGTTGCGGCAGGCGGCCGCAGCTTCAGCAGCACGCGGAGGAGCCACTCCATCTTGGAGCACTTGATCAGCAGCATCTCAAACGGACCACCAAGATGCTCGATAAAGTCGACACCCTTATCTGAGGCTTCCGCCATGTCGACTCCCGGTGACATGTGTCCGCCATACTTCATGCCAAGACGAGTCGCTTCGGCCAAGGAAGCAAAGAATGCTTTTGGGGTGACGGAGATGGTTTTGATGAAGTCCGCACCCTGTTCCTTCTGCTTTCTAACCTCTTCAACGGCCTGCTCGGCTGTAGCAGCGTTGCCGCCGGTCAGGATGGTTCCCGGCATCTCGAGTAGCTCCGGTCCGGCTGTTCCGAAAGCAAACCCCCCTTGCCCGCGTTTCTGGAGCAGCTCGGGGCTGCCGGCCATCTGCCGGATGCCTGTAACGCCGTACGCCAGCAGAATGCCGAGGTTGTCTTCAGGGTGTTCCTGCTCCACGCTGTGAACATGCATGTCGAGGAAACCGGGAACCACGTAGCGGCCGGCCGCGTTGATGGTGCGCATATCCGCGGAAGAGTGGATTAGCTTCCCCGAAGCAACGCTTTCGATTTTGCCATTGCGCAAAACGATCTCTGCGGCGCGAGTTAACTCCCCTGTGCGCGTATCGACGACTGTTGCGTTAACGAGGCGGAGAGGGCTGGGGTCTGAATCCATTGAACGAATCGTAAGATTGTTTGCCATGTACATCCTTTTGCTGAAGCTCGGTTCGGGAGCCAACACGTGGACCGTTTGACACTAATTCTATCGAATGATAGATTATTCCCGTTGGTCGATCAAGAGCTCATCGGAGTGGATGCATGCGCTACAGATATGGACCTTACGAGGAACCGCAGGGGGGCCGGGAAGGCACTCCAGCGTTCTTCCAAACAGCCGATGAAAAAATGATCGTGGCAGGGATCGGATGATTAGACACATGCTTCTTTTTCGGCTGAAGTCTGACGTAAGTCCAGAGGCCCAGGACTTGTTGTTCGAGAAGCTTCGCCAACTCCCGTCTGATTTCCCCGCGATGAAACATTTTGAGTTTGGCAAGAACGTGAGCGAACGCGATCAGACGTTCTCCTACGCCATGACCGTTGCATTTGAGACAGACGACCAGCTTCACTCTTATCTCAAAAGTGAGTTGCACGAAGGCATGGTTCGCCGGTACTTCGCGCCAATTGTAGATAGACGTGCGATCGTCACTTTTCGATCTAGTAATAATCTGGAGGGTCTATGGCTTCAACAGTGATGTTGTCCAATGGAGGAGCAAATACCTTTCGTAACACTGCCGCCTGCGATCGGCTGGTGGTCGGCACAACGGACGGCATCTTTGTTCTGAGCCGTGGTGAGCTGGAATGGACTCTGACGCGCCGGGCGTTGGAAGGCATTTCGATCAGTTCCCTCACGCAACTCGAGTCCGGGACAATGCTCGCCGCAACCCACGGCGTTGGTGTTGCGCGAAGCACCGACGAGGGAGAAACCTGGCAGTGGTCGAACACCGGCCTCGTGCAATACGATCTCTGGGCGGCACGGTCGGGCCGGGTTCACGGCCGCGAGGTCGCCTTGGTTGGTTCCATGCCTGCAGCTCTCATGCTGAGTGAAGATGACGGCGTTACCTGGCGTGACCTTCCCGGTCTTCGAGACGTCCCCAGTTTCCCGCAGTGGTTCTTCCCTCCGCCGCCGCGGCTCGGACACATCAAGGAGATCACCTTCTTCGCAGATCGCATCTACGTCGGCATTGAAGTAGGTGCTCTTCTCGTTTCAGACGACATGGGTCAGACCTTCCAGGACCTGAAGATTGACAACGACGTCCGAGAGTGCGACATCCATCGCGTGCTGATCAATCCGCTCGAGCCAAACAAGATGCATGCCGCCGTAGGTCTCGTTGGCCTCATGCGGAGCATCGACGGCGGGCAGACCTGGACGCGCGACCCGATCATGCCGAGTCTCGAGTATCCGGACGCTTTCGTTCTGCACCCGGACAAGCCGGAAACCTTGTTTCTTGCCGCGGGATACGGCTGGCCGCCCACCTGGTACAAGCGCAACCGCGCGCAGGGACGGATCGCCCGCAGCAAGGACGGAGGAGCGACCTGGGAACGTCTGCTGGGGGGACTGCCGGATGGACAGCGCTCTTTGTTCAGCGCCATTTCGCTTCAGGTACACGACCATGGCTTCATCGTCTTCGCCGTTGACACTGACGGTCAGGTGTTTGCGAGCGAAGACGGCGGCGATCGCTGGACGATGATCTTTGAGACGGCTCCTGTCTCAAAGGGCGAATTCTACCGTGCCCTGGCGAAAGGGCGCTCACGCATCGCGAGTGTCGACGATATGCTTGTAACCAGTGCCGCAGGAGCGCGCTTGGCGGCCGTGAAGCTGTCAGCTTGACAGGCCCTGGCTATAGCTTGACTCGCCTTTCTCGTATAAGAGAAGCATGATGACTCCGAAGACGAAGCGCGGTGCGAAAACGCGGAAGAGCATGCTCGACGAAGCCACGAAACTCTTCAGCGAACGAGGATTCGAAGGCACCTCCACGCGAGACATCTCAGAAGCCGTTGGCATCTCACTTCCCTCCATCATTCACTTCTTCGGCTCCAAGCAGGGACTCTATGAGGCGGTCGTGGAGGATATTGCCAAACAGCTGGAGGAAAGAGTTTGCGTTGCTTCAGCATCAGCTTTGCGGACAGCAGCAGGAAGAACAACCCGTCTGGCTAAATTGAAGGCTTTGGATCATCTTCTCAGCACACTCACACGAACACTCCTGTCCAATCCACCTGAGTGGGCGAGATTGCTCTTGCAAGAGCAGCTCCATGCTTCGAACGCAGGAGCTTCCATCAACCGGTTTATCAGCGTTCATGCGATTGAGCCGCTGTCACAATTGATCGCTGGTCTGCGCAAGCTGCCCGTCGAAAGCACTCAGGTGCGTTTGGAAGTATTCATGCTACTCGGCGGAGTCGTGGTCTTCCGCATCAATGGCATCTCGCCCTTTGCGATCCTTCATGGCCCGGAGTACCCGAGCGAGATGGTCAAAGACGTAGTTCGTCTGCAGAGCGCACATGTAAACGCTATTTTCAGTCAGGACCGCAAGTAAGAGGGAGCAATGACAATGAGCAAGATTGTGTCGCGCCACGACGAAGTAGGCCTGCATCAGATTCGTCGGGAGTTGAGCGGGACGGTGATCGAGGGCGAGCAGATGACGCTGGTGCGCTGGGCTGTCGAAGCGGATCAGCCGGCAACTGGCATTCACTCTCACGAGCAACACGAGCAGTTCACGATTGTGATCGAAGGCTCTGTGGAAACAATGGTGGGAGACGAGTTGCTCGTTCTCGCCGCGGGAGATGTTTGCCGCATCCACGCTGGCGTGCCGCATGGAAAGACGCGGCCACTCGGTAATACCGGTGCTGTTCTTATCGATGTCTTCGAACCGCGCCGCGAAGATTATCTGGCTGCCATGAGGTCCAGCCAATGAGCATCTTGCCGTCCACACAGACTCCAAAGCGCGATTCAGCTGATGCCTCGCTACGGTTCCGCGAATGGCTGAGGGCCGGTCAGATGCTGCTTGGTTCGTTCGTGAAGATACCTACGTTTCACTACACGGAGATCCTGGCAGCCGCAGGATTCGACTTCATCCTGGTCGACCAGGAGCACGCTCCATTTGATCAGCATGCTCTCGATTGTCTCGCCCTTGCGGCGCGGGGAGGCAATCTCGCTGCGCTGGTACGTGTTGCCGATGCAGAGCCGTCCCGACTGCACGGCATTCTAGACATGGGATTCAGCGGAGTCGTTGTTCCCCACGTCTCCTCGGTCCAGGCAGCGGAAGAGGTAGTTCGCGCGTGTAAGTTCAAGAATGGCGAGCGTGGTTTTTCGCCTTCCGGCCGAGCCGGCAACTATGGAGCTAGAAGCGTACAAGAGCATGTGGATGTGGGGGACAACTCGGCCGCCATCATCGCCATGATCGAAGACCCTTCGGCGGTCGATGCGATCGATGGCATTGTTGCGGTTGAAGGTATTGACGCCATCTTTATTGGACGTGGAGATTTGGCAGTGGCGTTGGGAGAAACGAGCTTGAGCGCGCCACGATTGCAGGAGGCCGTGGCACAAGTAATCAGCGCCTGCAAAGCACACCGGAAACCAGTAGTGCTTCATGTAAGCGATGTAGGCGATGCGAAGGCGATGGCCGGCAATCCAGTCTCTGCTTTCGTCATCGGCTCGGATCAGGGTTTCCTTCGTGCAGCGGCAAACAGGGTTTACGCAGAGTTTCCTAAAAACTCTGAGCGCTGACACTCCCTCGCATGCGTCACACCCTTGTTCGCTGCCGCGATTGTTCACCCAAGGCCAAACATACTTTTTGTCTCATCGAGCGAGGTAGGCTCGCGCCTAAGCAGCTTTGCGACCGAGACCAGCCGAGATACTAGCGCGGCGCTGTTGGGCGCAAGCACTCCCTTGGACAGATAAAGCGTGTCCTCGAGTCCGGTGCGGACATTGCCGCCCAGAGTGATGGCCGCTGTGGTCAGATCGAGATTGGTGCGGCCGACTGCGATGGCCTGCCAATGGGCGTTTGCCGGCAACAGCTTCACCATCATAAGAAGGTTCTCCAATGTGGCGGTCATGCCGCCCCGCACTCCCATGACGATGGAGAACTGCAGCGGCTCGACCAGAAAGCCTTCTTGCTGCAGATGCAGCGCGTACTCGACGTGGCCGGTATCATACACCTCCAGCTCCGCTTCACGCCGAGCTCCTGCATCCGCGCGGCCAGCCGCTTCACGCCTTCGGGAGGATTACTAAATTCCACATTGCCGAAGGTCATCGAGCAGGGATTGAGGGACGCCATGCGAGGCCGCAACTCCACGAGCCTCGCGCGCTGCTCTAGCGGAACGCCCGGGCCGACGCCAGTTGAGAGCTGCACCAGGATGGGAGAGGTGTCGTGGATGCGCTCGATCGCTTCGCGGGCGATATCCACGTCCGCAGACGGCTGCTCATGAGGGTCCCGAACATGAACGTGCGCGACGGTGGCTCCGACCGCGTAGGCCTCCGCCGCAGCCGCGGCGATCTCCTGCCGCGCGACTGGGAGGCCAGGGTTGTCGGACTTCATGGCGATAGGCCCGGTTAGTGCCGCGGTCACAACGATCTTGCTCATCACAAACCTCTGGTCGGAACGGTGTTCGCTTTACGAGTACGGGCGATCTCTGCCCTTAGTGCCATGCGCGCGTGGTAGTCCTTTGCCTATCACGCGTGCGTAGGTGCTAGCCGCATAGTCCGCTTTGCGGCGCAGTTGACACCTTGGATTAGTAGTCCACGCGCAACGAGAACTGAAAGGCGCGGGGTGTGTTGGCTGTCAGGAGAGGAACTCCAAACTGCGCGGTACCGACCGTCAAACCCGGGTCCCCAAACTGTACCCGGTTCGCAAGATTCAAGCCTCCGACCAGCGGCATTCTCCGCTCGCAAGGCGAGGACAACTGGGACTTCTCCGTAGCCGGCGGAATTTACTAGGACGAGCGGGTTTGCCTGCCCGGGGATGATGACAGCGTTGTTGTCGCTTTTTTCATAGAAGCTGCCGGGCAGCTCATAGCGAACGCCCGCCGTAATAGTGAACTGCGGAGACAGGCTGAATGTGTCATTCAGGAAGACGCCCGCGTAATGATATGGCAAGGTGACGTTGTTGCTGATGATGATGTCCTGGAAGTATGGCGGGATCTCTCGCGCCGCAGCGTTCCAAAAGCCTGCTTGGCTGGTGCCATCGAATGCCGCCACGTTGACGTTGGTGTTCGCGGGCTGGAGATAGCTGAAGTAGCGCAGATAGGAGAGGCGGAGATCAATCACGGACGTGGGGCTAGCGGTAATCGTGTCTCCCAGGACGTACTGCGACGCCGTGGCACCGACACCGGTAAAAGACTGTGGTCCGCCGGGATTATTGAAAAATTGTGTCGGGTCCTGCGTGCGATCGAAGCGCGTGTATCGAGCGAAAATCTTCTGACGTTGGCTGAAGTTATCGTCGACGCGAAAGGTTTCCTGATTGGTGAAGGAGTTGGACTTACCGTTGGCAATGTAGTTGATCGCCAACCCGGGATTGCTGACATTCGGCGTCGGAAAGTAGTGCAACGTGTTGGCCAGGTAAATGGCCGTAGGATCGGCAACAGCATCGCCGGCGTTGACGGGTGCGCCGATGCAAAATTTGTTGAGTACCCCCCGCACTGGACCTGGTTGTACTGTGCGTAGAGATCAACCCCGGGAGCTACCTGAGGACCGAGGGTGGGTACCGGATTGATGATTTTGGGATCCGCCGTGAAATCGCCCTGCAACTCCGCGGGCGTGGGCACGCGGCCTTTGTTAATGACGCCCGAGGCGAGCCGGTATCCTTCGTAGGAAGCATAGAAGAACACCTTGTCTTTCCTGATGGGCCCACCCACCGTGACGCCAAAATTGTTCTGGTTGAACTTGGGTCGTGGAATCGGCGCGCCATTCACGATGAAGTTGTTGTTGAAGAAGTTGTTCGCCCAGCTCGACGCCAATTGCTCCCTGATGAATACCTTGCACGTCACGGCTCCAGCACCGGCCGTGGTCTGAAACCGTCTTTCCCGGTCACAACCGACGAAATCTTGGCAACTCTCTCCTCTGCGGAGCAAGCTTTCTTAAGATCTCGTTTGCGATCAGTCGGTTCGCAGGCGAACTCAGTCATTGTTGCTTCGACGTACCCGCAAGATTGATTTCAGCATGACGGACCAGAAATAAATTCAGTCTAGGAGAACCTCATGGCACAAGCAGTTCTGTCACGCACTCGCGAGTATGCCGGTACCGCCGATCACGCGGGACCGGCACTCCTTACACCTTTCACGGAGAACGGCACGGTAGATATAAGCGACATCGCCGACCTGGCTCCAGACGAGCTTCGGAGGGCACTGGTCGAACGAGCAAATGCTCTTCGTCCTCTGCTTGAAAGCAACGCTGTCGGAACGGAGAAGAACCGCCGCGTGGTGGAGGAGAACATTTCCGCCATCCAACAGGCAGGGTTGTACAGGATCATGGTCCGCGACGCTTCGGGGGACTGCAAACAGACCTCCGTACGAAGCTCGAACTTTCGGCGGCTTTGGCTAAAGGTTGCGGTTCCACCGGCTGGGCAAGCACCTTGATGAACGTTTGCTCCCTCTTCGCGGGCATGGCCTCGGAGCAGGCCCAAAATGATATTTGGGGCAAGAATCCCGATGCTCGCGTTGCCGGAGTATTCGCGCCATCAGCGACGACACGCAAGGTAGACGGCGGCTATGTGGTCAATGGCACGTGGCCGTTGGCGAGTGGCTGCCTGCATTCGGACTGGTCAAACATGGGCGTTCCCCTTGTGAACGAAGCCGGTGAGTTGGTGGACCAGGGCGCCGCCTCGATACCGACCTCGGACTGCACCATCGAGGACACCTGGTTCACAATCGGCTTGAAGGGCTCGGGCAGCAACACGGTCGTCGCGGAGAATGTTTTCGTTCCCGATCACCGTATCATCTCCGTGTCGCAGACGTTTGCGGGTAACTCGCCGACTCCCTACAAGGACGAGGTTCTCTACCGCTGCGCGTTTATCCCTGTCGCCGCATTAATCCTGGCCGGTCCCATGATTGGTTTAGTCAAGCGGGCGCATGAGTTTGTTCTCGAAAAATCAACCAAGCGCACCATCTCCTACACGTTCTACAAGAACCAGACCGAATCTCCCAGCTTCCAGATGGCTGTCGCCGAGGCAGGCATGATCGTGGATACCGTGCGCATGCATGTTATGCGGGCTTGCGACAACATCTGGAATGCCGCTCTCGAGAACCGCCTGATGACCTACGAGGAGCGAGCTCGGGTTCCTATGGACACCGGCTATGCAGCAAAGACGGCCCGCGAAGCCATGGACATCCTTTTGTCCGCGCACGGCGCTACGTCGTTTGCGGAGGCGAGCCACTTGCAACGCATGTGGCGTGACTTGGAAACTTGCAGCCGTCATGCCGTGGTTAACCCGGAGATCAGCACCGAGGTCTATGGTAAGTCGCTGGGGGGCATCGAGGGCGGCGTCACCATGATGGTATAGGGGGTGCTCCTGGAGGCCGTGGCTCGCGGACAGCGTGGTCCACGGCCTCTTGTCTGTTGATTCGAAGGTTTATTGCGAAAGGTAAGACAGGAAGGTAAGAGATGCCCAAGGCTTTTCGGCTCGCCTATTCCGAGTTTTCTTCTCCGAACCTGGAGAAAGAGCTGGACTACTACAAGGATTTGCTCGGGGCAACCCTGGTGGAGACCACAGACGACGGCACACTGTACCTGAGCCTTGGCCTCGATCATCACAACATCGTGCTCCGGCCGGGTTCAGATGCGGGCCTGCTGGCGACGGGATTCCAGTTGAGCGCCGGCGTCGAAATGGAGCAGCTAGACCAGGAGTTCTCCGCTGCGGGCATAAAGTCCGAGCTCCGGGAAGACGCCATGCTTGGCGTTCGGAAGCTCCTCGAGGTTTCGGTTGCGGGTCATAGATTTCACTTCTTCCAGACGATGGACCAGCCAGCACCGGGCTTCCGGTCGCACGGCATCGCGCCCATTCGCCTCGGCCACGTTGCTTACATCACGTCGGAAGCGAGTACGCTGATCCAGTTCTTTGAGAAGACACTGGGCTTTATGTGACCGACGCCTTTGCAGGGGAGCCACCTTTCTGACCTGCAACTACAACCACCACGTCGTTAACGTCGTGGGCGCCCCAGTCACCAAGTTGCACCACATCGCGTTTGGACTACGTGATGGCGGACATCAATACTATGCCTCTGATCAACTCGCCAGAGCCGGTAAGCCTATCGTGTGGGGACCCTCGCGGCACACGGCAGGACACAATTACGCCTCGTACCACTACGATCCGGACCACACGCTGGTCGAGTTTTACACCGACATGGACATCTACCTTGCAGACGCCGGTTACTTCGAACCCAGGCCCTGGCATGAGCAGCTCCCACAAAGGCCGCGCGTCTGGTCCTCAACTCAGTTTAATGCTTGGGGTACGAAATACGAATTCGACTTCACCAAAGCGTAGCCAAGGTCGTCAGCCGCGGGGGGGGAACTCTGAGGGATCCGACCAGATCAAAAAAGCGACTCCTCTCGGCAGAAGCGTCGCCGAATACCTCTTAACCGTGAGCGTCCACCCCTAAGCATGGCCTTGCAATCTGTCGTTATTGGTGAAATTCCTGATGCAGCGCGAATGCGCTGGTCGTTCGCTACCGCCGGTGACCCCCCTGCTGTCACCGGTATGGATGTCGTTACCGCAACCGAAGGACGCATCGCGGCAATGTACAGGTTCCTTAATGGTGCTGGACTTTGAGGAAGCAACAGCGAATTGCCTTCCACCATTGGTAGCGGTGCCTTGACGTAAACGCTCGAAACGAATCTGAGTGCTTGCTCTCGGGTGTTGACATCTCGTTCTTCATCGAAAGTGAGTGAAGACCTCTGACCACTTTTCGCTGAGAAACTAGCCAGAATCGTTCTTAGCGCTCGTGCCATTTGTCCCTTGAACCGATTGATACGCAGGCATTTAGTTGTCGGAAAGTGACGGGAGGAACCGGATGGACGCGCCAACAGACAAGGTTCATGGGGACGCATGTGTTCCGCTTATCGTTGGTTTGGGGGGCACGATGCGCCCATCCTCTTCGACTGAGCGTTTGCTCAAGGCGGTGCTTCTTGAGGCCGAAGCAGCTGGGGCACGGACGATCATGCTGGATGGCACAGCTCTCGATCTGCCCCTGTACGCTCCGCACCTCGAACACCGCACCGACGCCGCACGTGCGTTAGTGGAAGCGGTGCGAACAGCCGACGGCGTGATCCTCGCTTCACCCGGCTATCACGGGACGATCTCAGGTCATATGAAAAACGCTCTCGACTACATTGAGGACCTTAGCAATGATCTGCGTCCTTACCTAGACGGTCGAGCGGTTGGTTGTTGCGCCGTGGCGGCAGGCTGGCAGGCTTCGGTCACCACGCTCGGCGCGCTACGAAGCGTCGTTTACGCTTTGCGTGGTTGGCCCACCCCACTCGGGGTTGCGGTTAACTCCGTGGATCCGCTGTTCAACCAGGACGGAAACATTACAAAACCCGAGCTACAGAAGCTGCTTTCGCTCCTGGCAGGGCAGGTAGTGGACTTCGCAAGGACGCGTCATCGTCCGCACCCAGCGTGAGCGATCGGTAATCCAGATCTAGGTGTGAGATTTCAAAGCCATTACGAGGGCAGACGGAGTAGGTTGAGAGATCACGTCAGAACAACGTACCGCGAGAACGCGCAAGGACCTTGTGCCCGGACATGTTGGCCTAAACTACGGTAGCGCATCAAGACTCACAGAAACTGACGGGATCCCAAGCCCCTGCACGCCAGCAAGAGCGCTTGCAGTGGGCAGATGAACAGCATCCGGCGCCGCCTACATTCGCCGCACGCCTTCCAAAGCTCTCGAATAGGTGGGCGCCTGAAAATTGCGCGGGAGAATCCCCCGCGGATTTCCCCTATCCCTCTTCCCGCTGGTCTTTACACGCTCCACACAAAGCGTGTGCTGAGGCCATTCCCTCCCCAGACTCCTTCCCAACTACACGCAGTGCGACTTCGCGGTACTGATAGCGTTCGCCGGACCCAAAATACAGGTTGTCAATCAAACCAAGCCGCTTCAGACGGCGCAACTTCTGGCCGCAGATCGATCCAGTTCGCCCCTGCGCAGCCTCGGTGGTCAAGATTTCTTTCTCCTCAAGGTCTTCGATTTCGGACCTTGCCGAAACGAGAGCGCACCCTGAGCTGAATTCAGACCGCCGATGCCATATAAGATCGCGCAGATCATCTCCTCTGCGTTCATCGAAGGAGGGCCTGAACCAACCATATTTCTAAAGATGAGAGGAGCATAGAGAAGGTCGATGATGAAGTCTTTGTCAATCTTGGGATTGATTTCTCCACGCTTCGCAGCGCGATCGAGCAGTTCCCCAATCGCATCACGTCGCGGTCTAACGACCTTATCGCGAAAGAGCAGCGCGAATTGCGGATCATCTTGCGTTTCAGCAAGGAATTGACCGACGATTTTTCCTTCCGGCATAGCCGCTAGATCCAGGCTGTAGCGAAGCAAGGTCGTGAGATCCGTTCTTATGTCGCCCGTATCCGATACCGGTATGTTCCGGGCGAGGATGCTGCTACAGGCGTCCAGCGCTACATAGGCTTTGGTGGGCCTCCACCTATAAATGGTTACCTTCCCGACTCCGGCCTTGCCGGCTATGGCTTCGATGGTGATATCCCTAAAAGGCTTTTGCGTCAGCAGTTCAGCGGTCGCCGCCAGAATCGCCTCCTGCGACTCGCTGCTACGCTGGCGGCCTCGGGTTTTCTTTTCCTTCATGAATCATCACTCCGCAAACCCGCTCAGCGCCGGCTCATCCTCATCAGGGACCTTTATACCGTGATGACTACCTTGCCAACCTGGGAGCTGGATTCAAGAAACCGGTAAGCGTCAGCCGACTGCTCAAGCGGAAACGTCTTTGCGATCTTTGGTGTGAACCGACCGTCCTGCAGCCGTTCGCGAATATAGCTCTGTGCATGATCCAGCACGGCATGTTTACCCCGAACTTCCGACATCGTGTAGCCGCGCAGGCTCAGTCCTTTTGCGAGACCCGTCGCTACGGGGTACACCGTGGGTTGTCCCGAGAGCCCGCCATAGAGAAAGATGGTTGCGCCAGGCGCCGCCGCCTCGGCAAGTTTCTATATATGGTCCGCCATTGGGATCGAAGATGACTCGGCTACCTAAGCCACCGGTAATCTTGCGCACACGGGCGGGCAGATCTTCTTGTTCGGTTGCCATGACATGGTCTGCACCGAGGGCGAGAACTTCCTGTCGCTTCTCAGCAATGCGGGTTGTGGCAATGGCCACAGCGCCTGCATCTTTTGCAATCTGGATCGCTGCCAAATCCACGCTGCTAGAAGCTGCCGGAATAACAACGAAGTCGCCTGACGTGACAGCCGCATCGTGAATGAGAGCGCCCCATGCTGTAAGGTACGGAATCCAGATTGAAGCACCTTGTTCAGGTGAAAAACTGCTAGGGTATTCGGCAATCGCAGAAACTGGCACGATAGCCTCTTCTCCCAGCACACCGTACTGCCCTTGTGAGAAGCCGCCCATCGTGGACAATTGCCTGCCGATCAGGACGGGGTCTACGCCCGAACCCACGGCTTCTATCCTACCCGCTGCTTCGAATCCGATGCGCGACGGCAAGTTTGGCTTGTCTCCATAATAGGACCCGCGCATACACATCGCCTCGGCACGATTTAAGCCAGTCGCTTGCACACGCAGCCTGACCTCATCTCTGCCGGGCTGCTGAGAGGGGGCATCCTCCAGCTGTAAGTTCTCCGGGCCACCGAACTGGTACAAGCGAACTATTCTTGGCATGTTTCCTCCTTATGGCGACGTATTTCTGAGGCTGCAGAAGCAGGCTATCGTGGGGAGGGCATTCTTGATCGCTTCTGGCTAATCGTTGAGCACTACAAGGTCAGCTTCTTTTCATGTGTGCCGACAATCTGCGCGGCGCTGCTCCGAAAGCCCGTGAACGGCGACATCTCTAGTCTGGAGTACGCCCTTTGTGGCGCGGCTCCCATGCCGGTCGAACTCTTCCGTCAGTTTGAGGAACTTTCCGGAATAAAAACTTTGGAAGGCTACGGATTGACCGAAGGAGCGTGCGTGTCCTCCGTCAATCCGCCCGCTGGAGAGCGACGGGTCGGCTCCATTGGCCTGCGGCTGGCTCACCAAAAGATGTTAGCCGCTCACCTTGATAACGCGGGCAACTTCATAGCAGTGGCGAAGGATGATGTGCCTGGAACGATCCTCATTCATGGACCGAACATTTTCGCCGGCTACCTGGAATCGTTTCACAATCAGGATCTCTGGGTTGAGATCAATGGCGAACGATAGCTCAATACTGGCGACACGGGACGACAGGATCACGACGGTTACTTCTGGCTTACCGGCCGAAAGAAAGAGCTGATTATTCGCGGAGGGCACAAGATCGATCCGTGAAGTCACGTTGTTCATCCATCCCTGGACCCTCACCACTGCTTCGCAAATGGATTTGGGTTTGAACCACTGGGTGTTCGAGTTCATGTTCGACAGCACCCGCATGCTGGCCAACATGGTTTTGACGGGTGCGAAAAAGCGCTTTTCTAAGATGAAGATGATTTCCACGCACGCTGGCGGAACTATTCTCTTTTTGCTTCAGCGCTTCCAGACGCTTGAAGTTCATTTTGGGCCGGGCCGTGATCGCCATGTGGTTTCGCCCGAGGAGATCCGAGACACGCTTGCCTCCTTTTACTATGACCTGACGGCGGCGACTACTTCAGTGCAGCTAACCGGGCTTCTGGACCTTGTCCCAACCTCCCAACTTCTTGTCGGTGTCGACATCCCACTTATGCCGGCGTCAAGTATTGGCCCGGCACTTGATGCGATCCAGAAATTCCCAAACTTTCCGCAAAGGATTTGAGTTTAATCGCGCAAGAGAACGCACTCAAGCTCTTCCCCAGCCTGGCTGCGCGACTCGCTTGAGCGCCTGCTATCACCTTCGCTCTGCCACTGTCGCGCGTCTCGTACAACTGATGAATTCAGATCCGTCGCTTCTCACGATTATATGAAATCAACCACTAACCAGGAGTATCTTATGGCGACAGCTGCAGCTCCCTTCGTCCGTAACATTCCAACTCAGAAGACATCTGCGGGAGAACCCGCGCTTCTCACACCGATCGTCCAGGCCGGTATTGTGGATGTCAGTGACATCGACAAGCTCGATGCAACGGCTCTACGTGAGGCTTTGGTCGAACGTGCAAATGCCCTGCGCCCTTTGCTCCAGGCAAACGCGGCTGAGTGCGAACGAAACCGCAGGGTCGTTGAAGAGAACATCTCCGCCATCCGCGAAGCAGGCCTATTCAAGATTATGGTTCCCCGGCGCTTTGGCGGTTTAGAAACTGACCTTCAAATCAAGCTCGAAGTATCGGCGGCTCTGGCGCGTGGCTGTGGGTCAACAGCCTGGGTTACAACCTTGATGAACGTATGCTCGTTCTTCGCCGGGCTGTCCTCGGCGGAGTGCCAGAACGATATCTGGGGAGGTAATCCAGAGGCTCGTATAGCAGGTGTTTTCGCTCCCTTGGCGACCACCGTGCGTGTTGAAGGTGGCCTCGTTGTGACTGGCAAATGGCCTTGGTCCAGCGGCTGCCTACATTCAGATTGGGCCATGATGGGAGTACCAGTCGTCAATGAGGCTGGTGAGCCTGTCGATCAAGGAATGGCCTTTATGCCGATGGCAGACTGCACGATTGAGGACACTTGGTATGTCGCCGGCATGAAAGGCTCGGGCAGCAATACCATCGTCGCGAACAGTGTCTTGTGCCGGATCATCGCCTGATGTCGGTCTCTCAACTCATGCAGGGCAACGCGCCCACGCCATTTAAGGATGAGGTGTTGTATCGATGTGCGTTCATCCCCGTAGCCGCGCTTATCTTAGCCGGCCCTATGATGGGCCTCTGCAAACAGGCTCTCGAGTTTGTGGTCGACAAGGCACCGAAGCGAAGTATTTCCTACACGTTCTACAAGACACAGGTAGAGTCGCCTAGCTTTCAGCTTTCCGTCGCCAAAGCCGCCATGCTGGTCGACACGGTCTGGATGCACACACTGCGAGCCGCTCAAGGCATATGGAGCGCGGCCGCCCAAAATCGCACCCCTGGCTACACGGAGCGCGCCCGTGTTCGCATGGACACTGGATACGCAGCGGCTACGGCTCGTGAGGCTATGGACATTTTGCTGTCTGCACACGGAGCTTCCTCGTTTGCTGAGGTGAGCCCTTTGCAGCGGATGTGGAGGGACCTAGAAACCTGCTCGCGACACGCCGTTGTCTCTCCAGAAATCAGCAGTGAGGTCTACGGAAGGCTTTACTTGGAATACAAGGTGACGTCACTGCTCTCGTCTAGAAGGAAACCAACGGCTCGCTCGTGCTAACGAGTTCGCAGAATATCCAACTGCATAGCTTTACAGGTGTATTTACTTGAGCTGACCCCGGGGCCCGATGACACATCTTTCGAATCTGCTGGAACAGAACTTACTTTGATCTTCAACCAGCGCGACGGGCGCAATCGAAGGGAGGCTTTGAAAAGCTATGGGTGCCGGACGGCGTTTTATGGAGCGCTGAAGGCACCTACGTGGATATCGAGCGATCAATCAAGCGGTCGGCAATCTACTGCGAGCTGTCTGGAGTACGACTTTACACCGTTGGGAGATACCGATGAAAATCCTGATGCGGCGCGAATGCGCTGGGCGTTCGCCACCGCCGGTGACCCCCCTGCTGTCACCGGTATGGATGTCGTTACCGCAGCCCGAAGGACGCATTGCGGCAGTGTACAGGTTCTTTGATGGTGCTGGACTTTGAGAAAGCAACAGCGAGTTAGCTTCCACCATTGGTAGCGGTGCCTTGACGTAAACGCTCAAACACGAATGTCGTTTTGCTAATTATGTGGCCGACTTCTGTTCTAATTGTATGGCACACTCCTAGTTGTGGACGAGCTTTCCGCCATCCCGGCAGCCCTGCGCGAGAGTGCCCTTGCGCGCTTTGAGCTGCTGAGGCCTCACCTTGAAGGAACACGGTCCCTTCGAGCGGTGGCTTCCGAAGCCTCGATTCCCTACCGCACAGCTGTGAGGTGGGCTAGCAGCTACCGTAAGGTCGGACTGACTGCTTTGGCACGCAAGAGTCGCACTGATCAGGGCTCCAGGAGACTCGCGTCGACACGGTTGATTGAAGCGATTGAAGGACTTGCGCTGGAGCGGCCGCCGCTTCCGATGAGTTCCATCTCCATCGGCAGGCCGGCGCGATTCCTGAGGCGCTTCAGGAACGCACGCCAAGCTACGCGGTCGTTCGCCGGATCATTCGAAGCTTGCCAGCGGGCTTGCTCATGCTCGCTCATCGCGGTAACAAGGCTTATAGCGAAGAATTCGATCTTGTTCATCGCCGCGAGGCTTTGAGGCCGAACTCGATATGGCAGGTAGATCATGCACAGCTCGACATCAAGCTGCTTCGTGACGACGGGTCCGTCGCGAAGCCCTGGCTGACGATCGTCATCGACGATTACAGCCGAAGCGTGGCGGGCTACTTCCAGGGATTCGAACCGCCTTCTTCGCTGCGAACGACTCTCGCTCTTCGCCAGGCTATCTGGCGTAAGGGTGATCCTCACTGGGAGATCTGCGGCATTCCAGACATCCTCTATACGGACAACGGAACCGACTTCCGATCCAAGCATGGAGCAGGTTGCGGCGGACCTAAAGATCCGGCTCGTATTCTCCACCCCAGGCCAGCCACAAGGTCGTGGTCGCATCGAGCGATTTTTCGTACGGTGAACGACATGTTCCTGCGCGACCTGGAAGGCTACACATCGAGAGCTGGCCGTAAGCCGACCCTTACGCTCGACCTGCTCGAACAGCAGTTCCAAACCTTCTTGCTGGAGGTCTACCATCGCCGGCCAAGCTCAGAAGGAAAGCTATCCGCAAAAGAACGATGGGAAGAGGGCAGCTTCCTGCCCCGCATGCCGGACAGTGTAGAACGGCTTGACCTGCTCTTAATCCACGAGGTTCGAACCCGCAAGGTTCGAACGGATGGGATTCACTTCCACAACTTTCGTTACTTGTCGCTCACGCTGGCAGCGTATGTCGGTGAAGAGGTTACGATTCGCTTCGATCCTCGTGACATGGGCGAGATTCGCGTCTTCTTCCAGGATCGCTTCCTCTGTCGAGCCATCTCTGCTGATCTCGCTGGCCAGACAGTGCCCCTTCGCGAGATTGTGAACGCTCGGAAGCGGCGGCGCGAGCAGCTGCGGACCATCGTCAGGGATCGGCTAAAGACGGTCGACACGTTGCTCGAGTTCCAGAGAGGCATGCAAAGAGAGGACGTCCATGCAAGCACGATCATCGCAGCGGAACCCAAGCGCTTCAAGCTCAAACGCTACATCAACGAGTAGCAAGCCCTCTGTGTTCGTGGAGACTGTCGAGTACAAAAGGTTCGTGGAGTTCTGCGAGGCTTGCCGGCGAGATCGCTATATCGGCCTATGCTACGGACCACCCGGAGTGGGCAAGACGCTCTCGGCGATTCATCACAGCCGCATCGAGAAGGTCATACCTCTTGACCGATGGACTGCGGAGACTTCGGATTCCAAACCGATCAATACCATCCTCTTTACACCTGAAGTTATCAACACACCGTCCGGAATAGCAGGCGATATTCGGCGAGCACGCGAGCTCGTTCGCGGCATAGCCCGACGAGGAACCCGTTCCGAACAAAGGACAACGCTCGACCTCCTTCGCAACCGGGATGAAGCCTGGCGTGCTGCACATCGCGACGACCCGGATTACCGGACCAACCAACCGCTGCCCCTGAAGCCAACTACTATGACACTCTGCACGAATACGAAGCCAGGATCGCGGCGATCCCTGATCCCACTTCCCTCATCGTTGTCGATGAAGCCGATCGCTTGACGATGAATTGCCTTGAGCAGCTCCGCTCCATATTCGATCAAAGCGGCTTGGGCATGGTGTTCATCGGCATGCCAGGTATCGAAAAGCGCGTCGCACGGTACCCGCAATTCTTCTCCCGAATCGGCTTCGTGCGCGAGTACAGACCGTTGAGTGACGCTGACGTACGGGTACTCCTGGAACAACGGTGGGCACCGTTCGGCCTTCATCTCCCCGAGTCGTCCTTCGACTCAGAGGTCATCGCCGCTGTCATCCGGCTTACCCGCGGCAACTTCCGTCTGCTCGTTCGCTTGCTGACTCAAATGGAACGGGTCAGGAGAATCAACGGTCTCGAGACCCTGTCGTTGGACGTGGTCGAAACGGCTCGAGAGAATCTAGTCATTGGGCAAGCCTGATTTCCCGACCGGTAGGCCAAATAGTTAGCACAAGAGTTCGACACATAATTTGAAAAGCAACACCCCTTGATGTCGTTCAGATCTTTGGTGAAGAACGGCAGCAACCCCCAGCGGCCAGGATCAACTCCCTATCACCGGTCTCGCGGCTCTGACGAATGATGGGCTGGTGCGTTGTAGGCGCAACGCTTTAGTCCCATCAGACATGGGTAGTTCTGTCCGGCAGGCAATGAAGCTAGTCGAGAAATGGAAACGCAGGCTAGCGGACTTGGAAAAGGGAAGGCGTAGCTGCTAAGAAGGCAAGACTCTTCGCCGACGATCAGCCTGGGCAAGGGAGGAAGTGGACGACGAGTGCAGGGGACGAATCAAAGAATCTGAGTGAATTCTAACTTGGAGGACTGCCTATGGAACTCTCCTTGCCCACTTTTACCCAGCCGGTTACCATCCGCCTCTTCGCCGACTTCGAAGTCCAGATCAAGCCAAGTAGACTCGCTGACCTCACTATTCAGCAGATTAATCTCCTTCAAGCAATCAGCGCCTGGCCGAGCGCATTGCGACGGATCGCTCGAATGTCGGTAGAGACTGACCTCGCCGGCATCGTGGGCAGTCAACTGGACAATCTGTTCCAGGGGCCATCCAATGAAGACCTGTTCGATCTCTGCCTTTCAGATGCAGACAGGGGCTATTGGGAGACCCTCAAAGCGGGACCTGGCGATACCCTTCACAACCAGATGACGCCGGTGTTCCTGGCTTTCAACGTAATCTTCAGACGAGCTGGAGTAGAGGAGCCGTGCGCCAACTCAGAGTCAAACAGAACGACAGTGGGTCCGGCCCTAGACGCTCAGAGTCTCTAGGTGCAGCAGGAGCGTCAGGCCCATTCACAACTTTGTGAGAAATTCCATCAGAACCGGGTTATCCTTCCACCGTCGCTTTCCTCGGCGAGGACTAAGCTTGTTGAGCTGCGAACGGAAACTTTCAGGCGTCAGCCGGAGACCCGGGTCGTGGCGCCAAGCCTTACCTAGCCTATGTAAACCGAGAGTGCGGGAATCATACGGTTCAGATCCGCGCCATGTTTGTGCCATGAAGTCAGGCGGTGTACCGCGAATGTATATCGAAGGTCATGCATGCGAGTAGGCTGAGCGATGCCGTCATGTCGTGTGACCGCCTGCTATGCGCCGCAGCTTCTGAAAAGTGCGGTTTAGGTAGGGTTCATCCAGGGCCTTGCCATCTCTTCTGACGAAGGAAAGCTGGCTGTTCGTGTGCTTGATTCAGGTTCATCGCACCCCCGCAAGACTGAAGGTCGCAACTTGACGAAGCAAACGTTTGTCGTATCGTGCATAGATGCCGATGGCCTTGATGTTGCGGTGTCCTAGGAAGTCGGCGATCTCCTGAAGAGAAGAACCCGGTCTTAGCAACCCAGTGGCACAGGCGTGGCGCAGTGAATGTGGACCGGTATTCGCCAGCTCGATCCCATGTTGCTGCAGTCTGCTGCTGACTAGCCGCCACAAGCCATCCGACCCGAACAGAGGATGAGGAGCTCGAAGCGAAACGAATGCGTGTCGGCAAGTACACTTTGAGCGACCATGCTGCAGGTAGCGGATGATCGTCGCGCCATCTTCTCGGAGTGTGGCGACGTTACAGGCATATAAAGCCCCTGCTCAAACCATGGCGCAACGCCATACGCCCACTCGGTAATGACTTGATACGAATGATTGGCGATGATCGCGCCGGGATAGTCGGGCCCCCTTGCGCCCTTCGGCGTGAAGTTCTGATGAACCATCACATTGAAGATTCGCGGTGTGCGATCTCTCCGTCGTAGACCTGCATCTCGTCGGTTTGTGCCCAAGCCGTCATGGGGAATAAGGCGAAGCAAAGAGTGGCCAGTCCCATCGCACGCATATTCGTTGTTGGCGAGAAACTCCTTAGTTTTAGATCTGGCCGACGAGATTGAGGTCAATCGCCACATCGTTTTCAGCCTTCCAAAATAGAAAGCTAGGGTTCTTCAGACCCCACTGCACATATGGTACGAGGAAGTGCGCCTTCGCGATCGCTTTCGATCCGTCGATATGAATTTGCATCGGGATTGTTATGTCGTGAGGTGTTCCGAGTAATGTGAATACTCCACTAACCTGGATGATTGTGTCGCCCGAGGCGGGAACCGTGCCCTGGAATGTTTTCGGCGCGAAGGAGACGGTCGTGTACTGGTCCACCTTAAGGATGTCCTTGTTCATCTTCTTGTCCCGGCTGTCGTTTCCGGTCTTCCCGCTGCCGGCTGCGACTACAACGGTGCCAGACATCTTCGGTGAGCCACGATCAAACTCGATTGCCCCGGACTGAACATGGAACGTTCCGTTGACCACCTCATGGGTCGTGTTCAGCTTCATCTTGACCTTGCTCGCATCGGGATTGACGGCAAAGGTCTGATGTTGTGCAAGTGCGACCGGAGAAAATGTAACAGCGAGAGTTAAGGCCACAAAGATTTTCATTTCAACGCCCTAGATGATTCTCTAATACCGCTGGCGCGGGGCCGACTTCAATTGGCGAATGCCTGCGGAGCAACAGGGGCAGGCTGGGTGACGCGCGTGAGCCTAGCCGTTACTTGCATGGCGCCTGGCCAAACTCTGAGGCAGAATGGCAGTGCCGCCCGCGCAAGCGCGTTATTGAGCCCGTCGGCGGCAAGCTCAGCAAGCCGCATCTGGGGCATCATCGCGGAGCGCAGCTTTGGTTGGAACACCGAGGCAGGCTCCGCGGCAAGATAGGCGGCGGTGGCACGGCGAGCAGTATGCAAGGCGATGGAGATGCCATCGCCCGTGAAGGACGGGATGACGGCTGCCTGATCGCCGATACAGTAGAGATCGTCCTCGGTTGTGCGCCGGAGGTAGCCATAAGGAATGTGCGTGACAGTAATCGGCTTCTCAAGTAAGGGAGTCGCACCTTCGAGCCGCATCGCAAGATGGGGACAATCCTGCTGCATCTTCGCGAGAAGGCCGTCCCAACGAAGGCCCGCACGCGCGAAATACTTCCGTTGAACGACGCAGCAAAAATTCGTGACTCCGTCTTCCACCGGTTGGATACCGCCATAGCCGCCTGCGTAGAGCGTCAACTCGGAGGCGTCTCCCAAGTCGGCGGTCTGGGCGGCAGTCATGCGGTAATACATCTTGAAGGCTACCCATTGGTGAGGGTCCTTGGGGCGGCTGTGGCCGCGCAGATCGTGCTTACCCGTAGCGAGAAAAGCGGTTGGAGCCTCGTGCGTTGAGCCATCGTCGAGCCTCGCCTGCCAGAGGCCTGCCGTCGAACGGCTGAGCGACTGTACACTGCGGCCACGCTTAAAGCGAACTCCCGCTCCGATGGCTGCGGCGATGAACGCGGTATCGAGCGCCTTGCGAGTGAGGGAGGCAGCCGGAAAGGGCAGCGGCGCTTCCGCGGCACGCCTGGCTGCGGCCAGCCGAACGTAATTAATCGGCACGGCACCAAGTGAAGCCACGTCGACGCCAAGGGCATGAAGATCCTCCAGCGCCTCTCCGCTTAGGAACTCCCCGCAAACTTTATGACGCGGCGTGGGCTCGCGTTCGATCAGCGTGACACGTCGTCCCTTTCGAGCGAGCGAGATGGAGGCTGCACAGCCCGCCACTCCGCCACCTAGGATGAGAACTTCGTCTTGCAATGCGGTGCTCCTAACTTATTTGTTGTCCAAGTCAAACGGAAGGCCCTTTGCTATCTAACCTGATAGACGGGTCGGAAAACAGTTCGAAACGTTATTCTGTCCGAATCGTCATCTGAGATTTGTATCAAGCATGTTGCCCGGGGCAACTTGTTGCGTCAGACAAAGTGGAATCTCGTATTGAGGTCTTGATGGAACGACGCAGTTGCGCTACAGCCGTGTCTCTAACGATGATTCTTTGCACCATAGGATTATGTGAACCGATCCCGGTGAGACACATTCAACGACCGATGCATCGCTTCATGACGGTGCGCAGCGGGGATGGAAAGACAATCGCTGGCGGCGAATTCACGCAGACTGTGCAGGGTGAAGAGGTGACCATGCGCCTGACCTTTCGCTTTGTGGATGGGTCGATCGATGATGAAATGACGACCTTTCGGCAGCAGGGCACGCTACGGTTGGTGAGCAACCACCACATACAAAAAGGGCCCTTCTTTTCGAGGCCTATTGACTTCACGGTAGAAGCCGCTAGCGGTACAGTCACCAGTCGAACGACAGACAAGAATGGAAAGACACACGTGGAGAGCAAGCACATGGACCTGCCGGCTGACCTGGCGAATGGTTTCGTTGGGTCCGTGCTGCTGAATGTGCCGCACAATACAGACCGTTCCAAGTCGGGATGCTGGCGCCGTTCGGGAGTGGCCGGTTGGTTCGGCTCCGGGTTTCACCCGCGGAAGAGCATCAGGTTCAGTTGGCAGGACAAACCTTTGAAGCAACGGTGTTTCGTGTTCATCCCGATTTGGGTGGCTTCGCGAGTGTGATAGCACGGCTGATCGGCCTTCAACCGAAAGATGTCATGGTGTGGGTATTGGAGGGCGACGACCCAGCGGTTGCGCTGATTGTTGGACAACTCGGAGGCTATGGGCCTGTAGTGAGCTGCGACCTGGTGGGAACCAGCTTCGTTAGATAGAAGATCTGCAGCCCCTCAGGTACGGCGCGTGGTGAGTTCATGCCAGCTGAGGCCAAGGTCAACCAGGAGAATGGACGCGAGGGTAAAGGCGATCACGCCGACCGCTGACAACACGTCCCCTAGATGGCTCCAGTAGGCTGGCACCAGATTCAGCACACGGCTAGAAACGAAGGTAAACGTCACCGCGTAAGAACGGGCCATCCACTGGCGATGAACGGCGATTTGCCGATTCCGCGCCGCGATCACAGCAGCGGTCGTGCAGACAATCCATGCTGCGCCTTGCATGGAAGTTCCCGGCAGTCCAGGTCGTCCCCATGCGAGGGCGACTCCAGTCAAGGTACCGATGACGACAGAGCCGAAGTAAATACGGCCTAGAACGCGATGGAGCTTGAGGTGGCGCTGCCGAAATTGGGTAGAGAACTGTAGCGGGCCAGCTAGCAGCGCGAAGATTCCGCAGAGCGTGTGCGGGATGAGGAGTCCGCGGTCGGCGATGACCTGTAGCCGGTAGGCGTGATACATGGGGTAGTCTGTAACAAGAAGAACTTCCGACGTGATGAACACGAACAGCGTGGTGATGCCCAGAGATATCCAGAGCCAAGTCTTGAATCGGGAGCGCGCGGGGCGCGGTGTCGGCAAAATCGAAGATGCCATTACTCGCCTCTCCATTCGTTAGGCGTGATGAGGTTCATCGGCGAACTGGGGTTGAAGCTCCATATTTCTTAGTCTAACGAGACGACTCATACCCACTTGACCTCACTTCCAGCGCCCAACGCACAAGCGTCCCGGCCACCAACGTTCCACAGTCACCGTATCCTCGAGCAGATCGGCCGCCGAAAGCAACCGCAGCCAGTCTTCTTTTAGAAAGGCGCGCCGGAACGACACCGGCCCATCGTGCCGTACGATTCGGTGCCATCGCACCCAACTGAATGCCCGAGCAGTCGACCTCGCTCGTTCCAAATCATTTACAAACCATCCAAACTGCGCAGTGGCTTCCATCCATCTCAGCAGCGTGACGATCTCCTCATCCTCAAGATGATGCGCCAGCAGCGAGCTCACGACGATGTCGATCGGCTTGTCCGGTCGATACAGCAACGCATCCCGCGTGACCCAGTTAATCCCAAGCTCCTTGGACGTAAACTCCAATGCGGCACGAGCCGCGAAAGGATTCAGGTCGATTCCCGTAAGGTGCACTCGGAGGCTCCGGCGTTGAGCCCACCGCGCGATCTCCCGCAGATAGTCGCCTCCGCCACTGCCAACATCGACGATGTGCAGCGGCTCCGTCAATCCTCGCGTTAGCCGCTCCAGCCAGGTCAGCGTTGGCCGATAACCTAACAGCCAGCGATTTACTTTTTCAAGACTCTGAAGGCAGTCACGGAACTCCTCGTAAGTGCAATCACCGTCCATCAGCTCCGGCAACTCGCGCGGGGATGCCCGACGGCTGAAGTCGATCTGCGCACTAGACGACATGGAATCGCATCGTCTCCGCTGTTAGGCCCGGTCCAAAAGCCATCGCGCAACCGCGCTGCCCGGATTTCGCTTGCTGCATCATTCGCTCCAGCACAAACATCACGGTTGCAGAGGACATATTTCCGAAGCGCGACAACACCTCACGGGACGCCGAGAGAGCGCCGGTCGGCAGTTGCAACCCCTTCTCCACTGCATCCAAAACAGATCGGCCGCCAGGATGCACCGCCCATAGATTAATGTCGTCCCGCTCAGCCATCAGTTCACCACCATGCAGTGCACGACCCAACTCGCCCGGCACCTGCCCCGAAAGCAGCATGTCGAAACCTAAACCGCGGATTTTCCAGGTAATCAGCTCCCTTGTGTTGGGCACCATCATTGCTTTGAAGCTGTCCAGCGCGAACCCCTGCTTACGAGCCGTAATGAGGCTTGCCGCAGCGCCATCAGCAAAGACCAGGAACGAGAGCACCTGCTCAAGTTCCTGCGTCTCCTGCAGGTGCAGCGTGCAGAGCTCAAGGTTAACCATCAGAACACCGGCCTTCTGGTCGGAGCGCACAATGTGCCGTGCCAGTTTCAAAGCATTGATTGCGGCATAGCAGCCCATGAAGCCAACCATCGTGCGCTCCACATCGGCCGACAATCCAAGGTGATCAGCGATTTCAAAGTCCAGCCCAGGCGCATACAGCCCTGTGCAGCAAGTAACCAGCACATGCGTTATGCCGGAGCGTTCCTCTTCGGTGACGGCCAGCTGGTCCAGAGCCTTCCTCATCAGCGTCGGAGCACATTGCTCGAATAAAGCCATGCGTCGAGCCGTATTTGGGAAGCCGCCTAACTTATAAAACTCATGCGCGTCATGCGCCGGGAAGCGGTCCAGATCTCTTCGAGGATCGAGGAACGAATACCGATGCGAGATTTCGGAGCGGCTCGCCATGCGGCGGAACACACTATGCAGTCGTGGGTCCACCAGCATCGTCTCAGCGAAACTGACGAATGCATCATGAATATCGTGCTCGGGTACGGCGGTGGCGATGCGGTTCAGGTAAGCCGTAGTCATGCACAATTAGCCTCAGCAGGATCAATAATGCCGCGCGTGTCTTGGGAGAAAAGCTGTACCACGAAGAGACGACGATCTGGCGACCGTCGAAAACTTGAGCGAACAGGCTTGGCATTCTCAATACAACGGCTACTCGTTAAGACGAGACTTCCATTCCTTTGATAGCACTCCCGGACAGCAGGGGGATGACGATTCGTTCATGCGTAGCCATATCAACGGGGGCACCGGCGGGAACCGCACGCCGACATGCTAAGTTTACAGATCAGTAGGCCAACCGCGCGGTGAAATGGGATGTAGTCTGCCGCTTGCTTCGGCGGAACCCAGGTGTTACGTGAGATAACCAGACAAAATGACCTCCGCGTCCAGCCTCAAAGCCGTCCGACTGACACATCATTACATTGGAGTCTTCTTCGACCCAACTATCGTCTTTTTTAGCCGTCACGGGATGTCTTCAGATGTTCGGCCTGCATGAGACCAGCCGTGGGAGTTCCTACGTTCCTCCCGCAATCCTTGTTCATCTTTTACAGTTACATAAGAAGGGCACCCTGTACCTTCCGCCCCGCAAACGGGAGCGCCCGGAAACGTGAAGGCCGACGGCCCGAAGCTCGACGCGCCAAAGCCCGATGCGCCGAAGACCCCCGCCCAAGCACCTGCCCCTCCTTCCCTCCAGCCTACCCCTATGAAGATATTCTTTGGTGCCACTGCTCTCGCCCTGGTGACGTCGACATGCACAGGATTTTTCAAGTCTTGGAAGTATGCACGGCGGAAAGCAATGGTTGGAGGCGTGATCACAGCGGGCATAGCTTGCCCATTGCTGCTGCTGCTCTGAAACCGGACGATGGCGCCCTGCTGAAAGTGCCTGGTCTCTTAGGATTCGTCCCCTCCGATTGGAAAGGAAGACAGGGCCGATCGATGCGCAATAAGATGGAATCATGCGAATCCTGCTGGTCGAGGATGAACTCGAGATTCAAAGCTTCGTCAAGCAATCGTTGACGGGCGCTGGCTACGAAGTACATACGGCCGAGGATGGGAATGCTGCGGCTCTCCTTGCATCGAAGCACGTCTATCACGGACTGATAGTCGACCTTGGCCTCCCCGACCAGGACGGTATTGATCTTATTCTGCAGTTGCGGAGGTCGGGGGTGACCAGCCCCGTCCTTATCCTTTCGGCGAGACGGTCGGTCGACGATCGGGTAAAAGGCCTTGAACTAGGTGGGGATGATTACCTTACAAAGCCCTTCGCGATTGCCGAGCTGCTCGCCAGATTGCGAAATCTCCTCCGACGAAACTCAACCCAGACTGAGGACGCGACCCGGCTGAGGGTCCGCGACCTGGAGCTAGATGTCCTCAAACGAAGAGCGACCCGAGGCGATGAAGTCCTCAACCTTAGTCCCCAGGAGTTCGTCTTATTGGAGTACCTCTGTCGCCATGCCGGCAGAGTGGTGACTCGCTCCATGCTCTTGACCGAAGTTTGGGGTATGCGCATTCAGCCCGACACGAACGTAGTCGATGTTCACATTTATCGTCTGCGCGGCAAAATCGACACCGAAGGGCGCGAGCCGCTGATCAAGACATTGCGAGGTATCGGATATGTCCTCAAAGGCAGCTAATCCAATCATACGAAGCGCCGCGTGGCGCATCTCCCTCTGGGCGAGCGTAGCGTTCGCCATCGGAACGATGCTGGTGTTCGCGATGCTTCATCGGCTTGTAGCCAACGACATCCAGCGACGGAGCGATGCCTGGCTCTCAGGCGAGGTTGGAGTGCTGGGTGACGTTGCCGCACGAACTCCCAAAGACCGCCTGTACCGCCGAGTTGTCGGCGAGGTAGCGGAACTTGCCAGCCGAGAGGTTCCCAATCGCCAGCGCTCTAGTGGAAACGAGAACGACGCTGTTTTTTTCCTTCAGGCAGCCGAAAATGGACCCGCCAAGCTCTGGGTCGGCTCGGGAGATGGAGTCGCGAACCTCGTTGCCATCCGATCGGTTCGGTCACAGCCTGACATCCCCTTCGATGTGCGGGTTAAAGGATTCGGTATCCCATTCCGTGTCGCCTCTGTTCGGATCGAGGATGGCAGCAATATCTATCTCGGCTTATCTGAACGGGATGAGCTTCATGTCTTAAGAAGTCTTCGTGTTCGGTTCCTCACCCTTTGGGTTGCTATGGTCTTGCTTGGATTTGCGATTGTGTTCTACGCAACTCGGAAGATGTTATGTAGCGTCCGGGATATTACCGAAGCAGCGTCGCGCATTGGCCAGTCCGACCTCAGTAGCCGAGTACCCGACACCAGGGGGAACGACGAGATCGGCCATCTCGCTCGCACCCTGAATCACATGCTCGACCGGATCGAGAGCACTGTCCATCAACTACACACCATCACGGACTCTCTGGCGCACGACTTAAGAAGTCCAATCACAGCGATCCGGGGCAAGCTGGAGACTGCTTTGAGCAGCGATGTCGGGGAGGATCATGCTGAGTCGATTATTTCGGCGATAGAGGAACTCGATCGTCTAAGCGAGTTCCTTAACACGTCGCTGGACGTGGCAGAAGCCCAAGCCGACGCGCTCCGGCTTTCGCGGACCGAGGTGGATCTCGACGAGCTTGTGAGAGGAATGATTGACCTCTACGAACCATGCATGAGTGACAAAGGGCTCGGCGTCAAGATTCGAAGTGCCGGCTCAGTCTTAGTATTTGCCGACCCAGCTCTCTTCCATCGCGTTATCGCAAACCTGCTCGATAATGAATTGAAACATCTTCCTGCTTCATGCGACCTCTGTGTTTCGATTAGAGCAGACGATCACATGGCTACCGTTACCTTGGAAGACAATGGGCCAGGTTTCGACTCCGAGATTGAGCGTCACCTGTTTGAACGAAGAGTCAAAGGACGCGCATCGCGCGGTTACGGCTTAGGTCTCTCGTTTGTTGAAGCGGTGGTCCGAGTTCACGGTGGAATTGTGACTGCCGCAAATCGGCCGGAAGGTGGGGCACTCCTCACCGTCACACTTCCCCTATGCGCGGCTAAGAAGCAAGAGGAAGCTCAAACACTTGCCCTCGTGAATGGATAAAGTGTGAAGGTCTCGAAGTCTGTTCCACCGTTGGCGATGACATGACGATTTGTTCACCGGGCCCTTCGCTTCAAGGTTCAGGCTTAAGATCAGTTGGATACCGACTGACTGAACGTCTAACTTCGTGACATGAGTATTCGATACGGCTTGATCTCGGTGCTAATCTCGCTTTCCCAGCCATTATTGTGCCAGACCATGCCAGGCATAATCCCGTCGGGCACACCCCTCGCCCTCAAAGTCGACGCGCACTACCCGATGCGCACCGGCGTCCCAATCCGTGCCCACCTGCTCTATCCCGTTTACGCAAACAACGCTTTGATTTTGCGTAAGGACACAACTATAACCGGGAGCGTATTCGATCTGCTCCCTGACCGCAAGCGCCGCGTTAATGCTGCGCTCGGGGGCGACTTCACTCGCTTCCATATTCCTAAGGTGCGCTTCGATCACATCGTTCTCGCTGACGGTGTTACCCTCCCGCTCGCAGCAGGTCCGGCGACCAACGGCTCGCCACTCTATCGCGCGACAGCCCCGCCCCCTGTAAAAGGCAGTTTCCTCCACCGCGAGTTCGACTCCGGCATCTCAGCTCTTGGCAGCAATGTCACTGTCTTCACCGCTCCCGGTAAAGCAGACCGGCTCCTGCAATTCATCTACGGCCGTTTGCCGTACCATCCTGAGCGCATAGAAAAAGGCACCAGCTGGACCATCGAAACGACCTCGGACCTTTTTGTTCCAGCTCAACCAGCCGTCCCCACGTCCTCCTCAGTCGTCCCACGCAAGCAACATTTCTGGGAGCAACCCATTCCTGCGGCCGGTCTTTCCACTAGAGACAATGGCGCATGGATCGTCCAGGCAGACCTATCCCAATCCCTTAGTTCCGAAACCTCTAAATCCGGCGAGGCGATCAAAGCTGTTTTGGCCGAGCCAATCTACGACAAGGATCACACACTCGCTGTCCCGCAGGGTGCCACCCTCACCGGTACTGTCACGCGCGCCAAACCTGCCCGTCGCTTTGGCCGTACCGGCGTTCTCAGCTTCAACTTCAACCAGTTGACTCTTCCCAACGCAGAGACTCAGAATGTTGAAACGCAACTGACCGGCGTGGATTCTTCCGCACAGGTCGTCCTCAACTCCGAGGGCCAGGCGCAATCCAAACCGCAAGATAAATTGGCAGTCCCACTCTTCCTCGCTGCGCTCGCCAGTCGGCCACTGGACCAGGACTGCGGTCACAGCGGAGGCTGCAAAGGTGATACTCCCGGCGCCGGCGGAGTCAGCGGAGCCGCCGGTCTCGGCCTGGTCGGCACGATAGTAGGGATAGCAGGAGGGTCGCCCAACGTTGCAGCCGGTATCGGCTACTGGGGTGTCGCCCGTGCAGTTTTCAATCGCTGGGTCGCCCGCGGGCAAAAGATCGGTTTCCCGGAGAACACTCGTATCGTTGTTGAAACCAAACTTCGCCCATCCGCGCCCATGAGAGCCAACGCACCATCGGTTCCGTAATGAGTCCTCCCTCCTGGGTTGACATGACAACCAGCATCAGGTCGCCGTTGAGAAAACGACAAAGCGGAGCACCGGGACGGGTGTCGTTATCAAAGGCAATGTCTCGCAGTCGATCACCGAAGGCCGAGTAACCCGGACGTTGCGTCGAGGGACTGGTTACCACCCCCACCGGCAGCCAAACGGTATTGAATCAGCATTTGGTGACCTTCGCCAGGCTTAGTACCGTCTTTCGTTATGTCGAGGGGGGCGGTGCATACATCCTGGTCTTACCAGCGCGTGTTCGGTGCTTTTCTTCAAAGCGACTGTCGGGGTATCAGAAGGGATCTGCGCTGGCGGTCTGGGCTTCCGGGTTGGGGGCGGCGAACCCGCGGCGATGTCGCAGGCGCTTGAGAATGGCGCGGCGGGCGGGCTCTTCTATGAGCGAGAAGACGGCTGCCGAGAGAGAAATGAGGGTAACGAAGAAGACAAGGTCGAAAAGCCAGTGTTGTGCCTCGGTTTGGTGGAAACGCTTGGCGCCGGCTGCGAAAAAAGACAGAAGGGGGGTCGCGTCAGAAAACGGAAAATAAAGCACGCTAAGGATGTTTTTGAGCCCTAAGCGGCCTGAATCTGCCTTGAGCGGGTCTTTTGCCTTTCCATTGGTAATCGCCGGTGAGGTTGATGTGCTCCCAGCCAAGTGGAGAGAGGTATTTGAGCAATTCGGGATCTAGGTCGGTGCCGTTGGTGGCTAAGGCCTGGACTGCTCTATCGGTATAGACGGTGTTCCACAGCGCGATTGCGCCTGTGACAAGTGTGAGTCCGCTCGCACGGTAACGCTGCTGCTCGAAGCTGCGGTCTCTGATCTCTCTAAGTCGGCAGAGAAAGACCGCGCGTGCAAGGGCGTTGCGGGCCTCTCCCTTGTTCAGACCGGCGTTGACGCGTCGGCGCAGATCGACGCTCTGTAGCCAGGAGAGGATGAACAGAGTCCTCTCGATACGGCCCAATTCACGCAGAGCGACCGCGAGGCCATTCTGACGAGGGTAGCTGCCCAGCTTGCGGAGCATAAGCGAGGCGGTCACCGTGCCCTGCTTGATTGAGGTTGCGAGGCGCAGGATTTCGTTCCAGTGCAGGCGAATCGCTTTGGTGTTGATGACCCCGCCGGTCATCCACCTGTATCACGGTGACGCCGCACTTCTCACTGAAAGCCTTGAGGTCATTCAGCGAACCTCAGCTCTCATCCTCTCCGCAATCGAGACGAAGCAGGTTGAAGCCGAGCAGACCGAAGCGCAGCCGACGACAACCGAGAGCACCACCGATGCAGCCCTTGCGGAGGTGGCGTAATGCGGACCGTACTCCAAATCATCGAGAAGGCCGGAGGCTGGATCCCGGCCTCTTCCTCAAAATCGCTAACGCCCCTTACATGGACCTCGTCATCGAGGCCATTGAAGAAGGCCCGTCAGGACCTGCAAGCGTTTCGGTCACTCACTACGGCGAGCAGAACGGCGACCTCATGCGCGACCCGGAGATGTGCTTCGAGCTCCGAGACGGCGAGCTTGACCCTTGGTACTACCGCAATGACTACGTAGGCGTGGAGCAATGGAGCCGGAACAACCTACGCGGTCAGTATGTCTTCCTCGTTCTCATGCACCAGCAGCACCAGCGTTTCGCCAAGACGTGGGACAACCACCTGCGTTGCCAGGGCTTCGCTGAAGCCTACGACCCCGAACAGCTTGTACGCGGATAGTCCGGTTCCCCAACCAGGAGCGGACGCTCATCCGTTCGCTCCCACCCTTCAACCCTAACCACGCTCACGGAGAGCCACCATGCAGAACAGCAGCGAATTCCAGTACATCGCCGTCGACACCATCCGCGAGTCCGCCACCAACCCGCGCCGCACCTTCGATGAAGCCAAACTCCAGGAGCTTGCCGACAGCATCCGGGCGAACGGCCTGATTCAGCCGATCACGGTACGGCCCAACGCAGACGGCTTCGAGATCGTGGCAGGGGCACGGCGCTTCCGTGCAGCCTTGCTAGCGGAAGTCTTTTCTCTTCCCGCCCGTATCGTGGACATCACAGACGCGCAATCGGTCGAGTGGCAGATAGTCGAAAACGCTTTAAGAGAAGACGTGCACCCGTACGAAGAGGCCGAAGGCTATCAGCGGTTGCTCGACATGCCGGGTTATGACGTTGCCACTCTTGCCGAAAAGACAGGCAAGAGCGCAAGCCATATCTACGCCCGTCTGTCGCTCTTGCAACTCATCCCCGCAGTCGCCGAGGCGTTCACCCAGGACCGCATCACCGCCAGCCATGCCAACCTCATCGCTCGACTCCCCCAGGAGTCACAGGCCGAGGCTTTTGAGCAGTGCTGGCGCAAAGACTGGCAGGACAAAGAACCGCACCTGCTCCCCGCCAAGCATGTATCGGCGTGGATTCAGAACAACCTTTATCTTGCCCTTGCGGATGCACCTTTCGACAAGGAAGACCCTACCCTCAACCCCGCCGCCGGAGCTTGCGTCACATGCCCGCGCCGGAGCGGATACAACACGTCGCTCTTCTCTGACGTAACCAATGGCGATCACTGCCTTGATGGAAACTGCTACCAAATCAAGGTAAACAGCCATCTTGACCGCGAGATTGCGGCCCGTCCCGAGCTTGTCCAGATCGAGAACGGATACCGCAGCCCGAAGGAAAAGCGCCCCGGAGCCTTGCAGCGCGGACACTTCCGCGAGATCGAGCACACCGACAACCCCGATGCCGAGCCGGTTACCCCGTGTGAAGCAGCCAAGCCAGCCATCATCGTCTACGGCAAGCGTGTAGGAACCACCCTTACCGTATGCACCGACAACAACTGCCCCGTCCATGACCCACGCGGCGTAGCACACAGGGCCGAGAACCCCGAACCCGTTATGCCGCGAGCACCGCCGACCGAAATCGAGGAAGAGGCCGAGGCACGGAGGCACCAGCACGAACAGCAGAGAAAGGAGTACGAGGAAGAGCAGGAGCGCAGGGCCGAGGAGCACCGCCATCAGCAGGAACGGCAAGAACAGGATTACGAGGCAGCACAAGCTCGCAGAGAAGAGCAGCGCAAAGCACGCACCGCTACTTTCGAGCGCATCGTTGAGAACGCCCCCGAATCCCTGAGTGCTGCTCAGTTGCGCATCCTGCTACGCGCCATCGTCAACCTTGACCCCTACACCTTCGCCGACGATCTGGCAGAAGACATCGCCGACGCGAACGAACCGCGCAGCGCCGAAGAGATGTTGCTTGCCACCATCGACACGACGGCAGACGACAAGCTAACCCGCTTCGCCATCCGGCTTGCACTCTCGGGACACTTCGGCATCCCGCGTGAAGGAGAACTTGACTTCTTAACCGAGGCCGAAGCCGTCTTCACAGCGCCAGAAGCCAAGCAAGCCAAGGCACCGAAGAAGCAGAAGCAGCCCACGCCCATCAAGACAGATACATCCAGCACCAAACCTAAGAAGTCAGAAGCCGCGAAAAAGAAGATCGCTGCCTAACCTGCCGGGGGCTGGCAACAGCCCCCTTTTCTTCACACCAGAAAGGAGCCTTGCCATGAACCAAGCCGCTGCCATATCCGCCGTCTACCGTGCTCTTGCTCATTACCGTCGCCGCCAGGCCAACAACCCCACCGACCACTCCGCACGAGAAATCGCCCAGATGTCCATGCTTGCCGAGTACCTGCATGAAACTCCCAACGCCGCCAGCCGTCTTGACTGCCACACAGATCACGCGAAGCCCAAGAGCGTGAATGCGTGGGATACCCAGAACGCCTCCAATCAGATGCGGCAGCCTGATCCTCTGATTGCGCCCGCCAACGGCAGGCGGCAGGGTCCGTTCCCTGCCCCTGCACCCCTCCCCGGCACGAAGACATCTCAAAGGCAAAGACGATGGACAGGACCGAAGCCATAGTTCGCAACATGCTTTCAGCGATCGAAGCACCGCTCTACGATGTAGGCGTCCTGAGTGACAGGGAAATGCTTCCAGGTCTCGACGCGATACCTGCCTCAACGGTGATATCGAAGCTTTCTCTTCTCAAGTACCGCAATGCCCGCGGCTCGCACATCTACATCCGTCCTTCCGGCGAACATCGCTACACTGCCCTCGACGATCTCTCCGAGATCTCGCTCGCGAAGCTCACGGCGGACAGCTTCACTCCGTGCGCCATCGTCGAGACCAGTGCCGGCAACTTCCAGGCATGGCTCAAACATCCGGCAATCCTTCCAAAGCTGATCGGCACCTTCGCTGCTCGGACTCTCGCGAGTCGCTATGACGCGGACCCGAGTGCGGCGGACTGGAGGCGCTTCGGCAGGCTGCCAGGCTTCCCAAATTGCAAGCCCAAGTACAAGAAACCAGACGGCCTCTTCCCTTTCGTTCAGCTTAGGAGCCACTTCGGCGGTCAGTACCCCATGGCCGAAGCCTTCGTGCAGGAGATCACCAAACTCTACAAGGCACGGGAGCAGGAGCGTGAAGCAAGGCGTCTGCAGGCCTCCCTTTCTCCCCAAAGGGGACCGAGGTCATCCAGCCCGTCGCTCGAACGCTTCCGCACCTCCAGCAAGTACCAGGACCGCCCCGCCGCCGCAGACATCGCCTTCTGTGTCGCCGCTTACGCCAATGGCATGGATGAGGTCAGGATTGAACGTGCCCTTGAGGACGATTACCTCTCCCGCGATCGCAGTCCTTCCAAGCGAGCTTCCTACATCCGGAGAACCATGACAAAGGCGAGAGACTGGGCAATCCACTAAGCCACTCAGCTTTCGTCACTGTTCTTCCTTCCGGCATGGGTTTATCGGACTACTTCCCTGGTTTATCGGACTACTTCCCTGCTCTGAGTAGGCTTCTGCGAACTCCACCCGTGAGGGACAAACCCGTTGAACAGGCCGGCTCCCTTCCGGTTTGCTTTTCTGTCTGCGTTCAGCGTGCCGCGCTCAGGATACCTACGCCCTTCGGACGCACGCTCTCCTTCGCTGAATCCGATGCGCGCCTCTGCGAGGTGCGGGCTCCTTCCCCATAGCAAGTCTGGGTCCCCTTCCACAGATCCCATCCAGTCGCCGAGGGAGTGGGTCGGGACGGCACACCCGTTGGGCAAGCATGTACCGCAGACAGCGGACAAACCAGAAGAAACGGAGCCAAACACCATGTTCAACAAAGTCATCCTCATCGGCCGCCTCGGACAGAACGCAGAAGTGAAAACCACTCAGAACAACAAAGACTACGTCGTCCTCAACATCGCAACCCAGGAAAGCTGGAAGAACGACAAGAGCGACTATGAGAACCGCACCGAATGGCATCGCGTCTATGCCTGGAGGAATCTCTCGAAGTTCGCCAGGACTCTCCAGAAGGGCCAGCTCATCACCTTGGAAGGAGTTCTTCGGTATCGCGAGGTTGAAGACGAGATCAAGGGCGTCACGTTCAAGCACCGGACAGCTGAGATCCACGCCATCAGCATGAAGCGGCTCTCCAAGGTCGAGGCCGCCGACGATCCTTCAGATGGGGCCGATGACGAGTAGTCGCCGGCCCTAGGTGGGTGAGCCAGACGCCTCATCCACACTCTTGTGGTGATTCCAGTACATAAGGACCTCACGGCCTCAAAGAGCGCGGGCGCAGCGCATTTATTACTCGCGCAACGTATCTACGATGTGTAGGGTCCAAAGCTTGCCGTCACGGTGCCGCTCTCGTCAGCGTTTGAGAGGATGTGTACCGCGAAACTATCCCAGCCTGGTTCCACGCGGATAACGATGTGGCCCGCCCGCGATTTGAGATCATCTGTCTTCTTGTTCGCGATGCGGTTCTCCTGCTTGATTAGGGTCGCAAAGACGTCGCGATTGTCGGGATAGATAGCTTTGGAGAAGAGGGTGTTCAAGACATTGACCGTGGGGTGCGCGGAGTCCCATGACGGTATGACAAAGACCTGCGGCCGCAGTGCGCGAACGTACGGGTCTCCATCGGCGTTGAAGTAGCCGTGAGGCGCAGCGTGTTCCCTGGGGTGACGATTGCTGGCTGTTGGAAGGAGACCATCATGTCATCTCCCTGGAAACTGTTCCCACCGCGTCGCCATCTCCAACCGGAGGCTGCTCGGCCTCGACAGCGGACAGGTGCGCTTCCGCTGGCGAGACTCCAGACACAACAACCGCAGCGGCATCATGAAGCTCGACGCGGTCGAGTTCATCCGCCGCTTCCTGGTCCACGTCCTGCCCGCAGGCTTCGTCAAGATCCGCCACTTCGGACTGCTCGCCACCCGCAACCGACATCAGGCCCTCGTCCTGTGCAGGTTCCATCTCCACGCCACCACCCCGGACGTCAGCACACTGCTGACAGAACCGCAGAAGCCCGCACTCAACCGAGCCTGTCCCCAGTGCAAACGCGGCACCCTGCACGTGGTCGCAAGACAGCTACCCGATGGAACGGCCACCTCCCGCGCATCGTCCGCCTGCGCGCACTTCGACTCCTCCTGAGAAAAACGTTGCTCACACGCAAGCCAACACGATCCGTCGCATCGACAGGCGTTCATCCCGCCAACGCTACCCCATGGTCCGAATCGGTTCCGCACAACCTCCACCCCTGCCGCATCCTTCCCATGCCACCGCAGGTGCACCTCTCAACGGTCCCACGCGGGTTACTTACTTCCCGTTCCGTACCCAATCGGCCGCATCGGCTCACCCCGAACAGCATTCAATGCCATACTCTTACCGCACTCGGCTTACTGCAAATCGCCGTATCCGCACCGCTCCGCATCGACAGCCTCGGAGCAACTAAAGTTCTCGCAGCGGAGCACTGCCGATACTGCACTAGAGATTTATCACTCATCTAGACACGTCCTGGCGAGAAGCGGGCTTCTCACTACCGATCCGCTGGGTCGAACCCGGGCCTGATGGGAGAGAACTTGAAATGACGTCTCCTGTCACTCATCAGATAGGGCCAATGAATACCGCCCAGACCGGGGTTACCGGTGCGTCATCCTGGAGACAGAGTGTTGACTGGGCATGGCGGTGCCGTGGGCCGCAATAGACTGCAGCATTTTGATCAGGTGACTCGTGGGGCGTGGTGCTGGTGCTTGTGGCAAGCGAGCGAGTCCCTCCCTGGCTGTGTCCGCGGCATGGTTTACTTCGCCGTCGGCCTGGTATGCCGTAGCAAGAAGCAACAGGAAAGCAGGGGATCGGCGATGGGTCAGAGTGACAGCTCGTTGAGCCCATTGAACCGCTAGATCGGGGCGGCGCAGTGATGGCGATCCAACCTGAAGGAAGGCCAAAGCAGCGCTACCAAGGTCGTTTGCCGTTGCCTGTGACCTGTTTGCGGCAGCGGCTAAGAGAGCGAGTGCCGAAGGAAGGGTTTCGGTACCAGTGGATTCCGCGCGTCCATGCAAGCGAAACTGGACCGCACTAAGCCTGACCTGCACGCTTTGGAACTGTAGGTCGCTCTGCTTGGCGCTTGGCGACTTGCGGATGATCTGCCGGATGGTGGAGGCTTCCTCCTGGAGGTGCTGCCGGGCTGATTGGAGGATCTTACCGAGTCCTGCATATGGTTCCGCTGTAACGGGATCGGAGGCATACTCCTCACACTGAGCCCAGTCATCTTGCGTTCGCTCCAGATCACGAAGTGCACTAACGTTCTTCGGATCCGCCCCGACGAGTTTCTGGAATCCTTCCTCTGTCTGCGCGAAGAGCGCACGCGCTGCTGGGTAGCGGCCCAATTCGGCATCGGCTTGCGCTTGCTTGCGGAGATAGACCAGATGTAGACGAACCTGTTGCAACTTCTTGAGCTCATCTTTCGGAAGGATCTCGGCGAGGTGCTCCGCGAGAGTGAATTCTTGCAGAGCATGCTCCGGGTCTGTGTCGAGCACGACCGCACCTAGATGCACGTGCATCAGCGGAACGCCGCGGCGCACGGCCATGTAGCCCGGGTCCAGCTGCAGCGCCTTCATATCCATGTCAAGCGCCCGACGATATGCTGCGGTGGCAGCAGGGATGTCGGCCATGCCGGTATCCTCGCTCAGTTCGCTGCCCAAAGTCTCGTATGCGATGGCAGCTTCAAAGATCAGCGGCGGCGTTACACCTGGCAGGGCGATAACACGCTCCCAGACGGCGACCGCCTCTTGCAGCGAGTCGATTGAGGCTTGTGCATCAGCTGTGTCACCAAGGGCTTCGCCTTTGGCTTCAAGTGTGGCAGCGAGCGCACGCAGGACGTCGCGATCCTGCGGATAGGCTCCTGCCAGCGGTCGCGCGAGGGCAAGTGCTTTGTCGAAACTCGCGACGGCCCCCTTTGTGTCAGCAAGATTCTGATAATAGATGTTTCCCTGCACGTTGCCGAGGCGAGTGTACGCCGCAATGAGATCAAGTTCTGTTTGCTTGTCCCCGCGTGCGTCGGCGGCCATGTGGTCCAGGTGCTGCAGCACGCGGGTGACCAGTAGTTGCTGCGCGCCAGTTGTGCCGGGGATATCCTTCAGCGCGTCGTTTAGCTCTGACAGCAGACTGTTGCTGAGCTCGCGCAGATCTGCTGAGCGTGCTTCTGCACGCAAGCGCTGCTGCTCCACAAGACGGGACTGCCTCAAGATGCCTGCGATACCTGCAAGGATCAGAATCACTATTACGCCGGACCCGACCACAGCGAGCTTGTTACGCAGCAGGAACTTCCCGGCGAGGTAGCGAAAGTTGCCGCGGCGGGCCCTTACGGGGCGCTGCTCCAGGTAAGCCTGCAGGTCCCCGCAGAATTGCTGCGCGGTGCTGTAACGCTGTTCGGGTTCCTTGCGCAGTGCTTTCATGACAATGCTGTCGAGGTCGGCCCCGACCTTGCCGCAGGGCAGGGCTCCTGCACTGGGACGGCGGGGCTGTTCGTTGCAGACGACCCGCACTATCTCCTCCACGGAGAGCTCAGTCAACTGGTACGGCGGCCGCCCGGTCAACAGACCGTAAAGTAATACTCCCAATGAGTAGATGTCCGAGGTGATTCCGACTGGCTTACCCATGATCTGTTCGGGACTGGCGAACCGCGGCGAGTAGGCCTGTATGCCCGCCTGGGTCAGATCCCCTTGGGTGTCTGGCGTCAGAATCTTGGCCGTGCCGAAGTCGAGCAGATGGGGCGCGCCATCGGCTGAGATGAGGATGTTATCCGGCTTCAGATCGCGATGAACAACGAGGTTTCCATGCGCATACTGCACCGCCTCAAGAACTCTGAGAAACAGCCTGAGACGATCCGCAAGGGAAAGTGCCTCCCGCTCGCAAAATGCGGTGATCGAGACTCCGTCCACATACTCCATTACGAGGAACAGCTCGCCTGTCTGGGTGACGCCGCCGTCGAGCAGCCGTGCGATGTAGGGATGGGTCAGGCCGGCAAGGATTTGCCGTTCTGTGCGGAAGCGATCGCGAAAGGTGTCGGTCGCCAGCGGCATGTCGATGATCTTTACGGCGACCTGGTAATGAAACTGACCGTCGTCGCGTTGAGCAAGATAAACGGCGCCCATGCCACCGCGGCCCAGCAAGCGGTCTACTGCGTACGCGCCGATGTGCCTCCCGGCCTCGATCTCCGCTCGCCCGATGGACAGGCGTTGATGTGCTTCTTCCGCTTCGCATGCGGAAAGCAGCGCACGCAGCTCCGCCATCAGGGGTTGGTCGCCCGCGCAGCGCGCCTGCAGAACTGCGGTGCGTTCCGGCTCATCGCAGGCCAGCGCCTCATAAAAGATCGCCTCTGTGCGTAGCCAGGTTTCGGATGCGGTGCTCATCAGGCTCCTTCGTTTGGTCCTGTTACAGGCGGCGCAATTCTGCGGCAGAATGACTCACGTGGCGGGATTCAGGGGAGTCTCGGGATACAGCCGCCGATAAAGCCAGGTGCGCACAAACTTCAGGTCCCGGTCGACCGTCGCCTTGGATTTGCCAAGCAGAGAAGCCGCTTCCTCCGCCGTGCACCCGAGAAAGTAGCGCAATTCGACCAACTGCACGCGGTACGGATCGATGCCGTTCAGCTCATCGAGCGCCTGGTTCAACTCAAGGATTTCCACGCTTCCTACATCTACCCACGGCAAATCGTTGCTGAGCGGCACGTGCTGCAGGCCTCCGCCGCGACGCTGCGCCTGCATTTCGCGCGCGTGGTCGATCAGGATCAGGCGCATAACCTTTGCCGCAAAAGTGAAGAAGTGTCCGCGGTCGTGCAGCACCGCGCGGTTCTGCTGCAGCAGGCGAAGGTAAAGCTCGTGGACCAGCACTGTAGCCTGCAGGAGGCCGGGGTTGCGTTCACGCCGGATATAGGCCGCAGCCACTTGTCGCAGGTGCGGATACACCAGCGGCATCAGCGCCTCGAACGCCTGCGGATCTCCATCTCTCCACCGCAGGAGCAGCCCCGTGATCTCACCCTGGTTCGATTCCATTCTCTTGCTGACCAGATATTGCCCGGAACCCTTGATTGCCCGATGCTACCACCGCCAGCCCAGAGACGTGAGTCATTTGTTGCGCAGATTCCGCGGCTGTAGGTAGACGGCAGAACGCGTTCGCGGCGAAGGCTGCACACCAGCACAGATCCAAGGAGCATGCCAATGACATTCAAACTGTCTTCACGACTTTTCTCGATCCTTCGTCGCAGCCCCGGGTATGTGTCCCTGGTTGCCGGTTTGTGCGTTCTGCTGACGCCCGCTTCGGCGCAGATCTCTCAGCCCAGGGCAAACTCTGCAGCAGCCCAGCTGCAGGCTAAATTCGGCCGCATCCCGCTGAGCTTCGAACCCAATCGTGGACAGGCGCCTGCTGGAGCGGACTTCGTCGCGCACGCGCAGGGGTATGCCTTGGCCCTGAGCAGCCGAGGTGCTGTGCTTTCGACAAACCGTCCGACCCACGCGCCGTCAACGTTGAGCATGGAGCTGCTCAATGCGCACAATCCAACAGGCAAGGGGCAGGACATCCTGCCCGGAACAGCGAACTACTTCATCGGCAACGATCCATCGGGTTGGCAGACGGGGCTGCCCACGTATGGCCGCGTCAGCTATGAGGGGGTTTACCCTGGAATCGACCTGGTCTATTACGGCCATCAACGCGAACTGGAGTACGACTTTGTCCTCGCCCCCGGAGCAGATGCCGGGAAGATAGCCCTAAGCTTCCGCGGAGCCTCTCCGCGTATCGATGCGGCCGGCGACCTCATGCTGGCGGATGCCCGGTTCCACAAGCCAATCGTTTACCAGATGGACGGGGCACGGAAGGTATTCGTCAAGGGACGCTACACACTGGCCTCCAATCAGGTGCACTTCGCCGTTGGTGCGTACGACCACAGTAAGCCGCTCGTGATTGATCCAGTCCTGAGTTTCCTCTCCTACATCGGTGGGTCGACCAATGACCTCATCAACGGAATTGCTGTGGACAGAACGGGAAGCGCCTACACAATCGCGCGCTCATTCTCGCTCGACTACCCCCTACAGAACGCCTATCAATCCACCAACCTGGGTACGGCCGACGATTCGCGAAACTCAGCCATTGCTGTGACAAAGTTCAATGCGGCGGGCACAGGGCTGGTTTATTCCACCTATCTGGCCGGCAGCCCAGGAAGCGCACTCGGCAACGGGATTGCGGTGGACAGCGGCGGCAACGCCTACATCGCCGGGTACACCAATACGAACAACTACCCCATCACAGCGGGTGCGTACCAGATCTATTGCGGTGGGGGCTACACGCCGTCACCCGGCGGTGGTTTCACGCGCAACTCAGCATGCGGGGTGGGCGCCACGGGCGGCGTGCTGACCAAGCTCAATGCGACGGGCTCAGCTTTGGTGTACTCCACGTTTCTGGGCGGCAGCAACTTCAACGAAATCACTGCCGTCGCCGTCGATTCCGCTGGCCAGGCCTATGTCACCGGAAGCAGCAACGCGCTGTGCAATGCAAATCCGGTGAATCCGAATGGATACAGCTGCCAGGCGTTCGACAACTTCCCGAATAGTACGCCCTCTGCACCAAGTAGCGTCGCGGCTAACGGGAATAACTTTACCTTCGTCACCAAGTTCAACTCAGCAGGTTCTGCCCTCTTGTATTCATCCGTTTTGGGTACAGGTCCCACCCCGTACAGCGATGGCTCAACGGTTGCCAATGCCATTACCGCCAACGATGCGGGCATCGCTACGATCGCGGGAGTTACAGATCAATATTTCTTCACCACGGCTGGTTCGTTTCAGCCCACGGTGAATGGTCTGGCCGGTGTGCACGCCTTCGTGGCTAAGTTCGACACGGTAGGCCAGAGCCTCGTGTACAGCACATTCCTTGCCGGAAACGATGCTACTTCCAACGTGGGCGAGCAAGCGACCAGCATTGCGATGGATAGTGCAGGCAGCGCCTATGTCGCGGGTTACACAACCGAGTGTTCGTTCCCTACCACCGCTGGAGCCTACCAAACGCAGGCGGCCCATCCGGCGGGCACAAGCACTGTCTGTAATGCAGGATTCGTCACCAAGCTCAACGCTGCGGGCAGTGCGCTGGTATGGTCCACATTCCTCGGCAACGCAACCGCACCAAATGACAACAACACTCGCCTGAACGCGCTTGCGCTTGGTTCCGATAACTCGGTCTATGTCGCTGGGCAAGTTAATGGCGGTGGCTATCCATTGCTGAATCCAATCCAGACGCAATCCGACTACAACGCGAAGGCTGCGATCACCCGACTCAACGCGTCAGGCAGTGCGCTGCTGTTTTCGACGACACTGGGCAGCACGAACGCGGCTTCTGATCTTGCCACCGGAATCGCCGTGGACGCAGCAGGCAATATGTACGTCGCCGGCCAGACCAACGGGTTCACGCTGCCCGTCACGCCTGGGGCGTTCCAGTCCACCAACAAGACCGTCGGCGGCAACGCGTCCACCGGTTTCATCGCCAAAGTCGCTCCTACCCTTACCTCCGCGACCACCCTCACGCTTCCCTCTGGCACAGTAACCGCCGGTCAATCCACCATCCTCACTGCCAAGGTCACCGGCCCAACCGGAACCTCCACCATCCCCACCGGCATCGTTACCTTCTTCAGCGGCAGCACCAGTCTCGGTACCGCCGCGCTCGATGCCACCGGCGCCGCCACCGCCAGCGTCGTGCTCAACGCAACGACTTACACCGTCACCGCCAGCTACCCCGGGGATAATAACTTCAGTTCCAGCGTCTCGGCCACCCAGAACCTGGTCGTCGCGCCTGCCACGGCTACAGTAGCCCTAACCGCCCCCGCAACAGCAGCACCCGGCGCTTCCGTCACGCTCTCTGTCAAAGTCGCTGGCAGCAGCGGAACACCCACTGGAACAGTCACCTTCAAGGACGGCAGCTCAATTCTCGCGACGGCGACGTTGGCCTCCGGAAGCGCAAGCTACACGACCACCAGCCTCGCCGCCGGCACTCACACCATCACTGCAAGCTACAGCGGTGACATAACCTTCGCAGCCACGAACTCCAGCGCCGTCAGCCTCACCATCTCCGTCGCGCCGGCCATCACCTTCGCCGCCAATCCGACAACCCTTACCCTCACGCACGGCACATCTGGTACCGCGACTATCACAGGAACCCCTGTTGGCGGCTACACCGGCAACGTAACCTTCGCATGCGGCGTGCTGCCGGCCTCGGCATCCTGCAGCTTCGCACCCGCCACACTCACCTTCAACGGGACCAACACGGCGCAGAGCAGCACACTCACCTTCTCGACGCTCGGCACAACGGCTCAGCTCGAACGAGGGCCATTGGGCAAGACCCTGGCCGGCGTGGCATTTGCGCTGATGCTTCTGCCTTTCGGCACAATGCGCCTTCGCTTCAGCGGCTTGCGCAAAGTTTACCTAGTGCCGCTGCTGCTGATTGCCGCCACGATCGGGATAGCAGGTCTGACGGGCTGCGGGGGTTCCACTCCCTCGTCCACACCGGCAACAACTCCCCCAGGCAGCTATACGGTTCCCGTAGTTGTTACGGCGGGAACAAGTGCTTCCACCATCAACCTCACCGTCACGGTGCAATAAAACCGGCGCCCCAGCGGACGACAGCACATCGCCGTCCGCTCCAGCGCTGTTCTTTCAAGTTCCAGTCGCTGCATTTCCTCCACTTACTCCACCCGAGGTCACTATGTCTTTGCGTTTATTCTTGCTTCTGCTTCCTGCACTCTCCCTCGCTTTCGGCACTGTCTCCGCTGGCGCCGCCACGATCACCCAGACGTTTTCCACAGGCCCTTTCAGCATCGCGTGCTGTGTCCTTCCGGAAACAAATGTGAGCGCTGAGTTCAACTTCAATCCGCAGCAGTTCAATCCCGCCCAGGGAACATTGAACTCTTTTGCAGCATCCTTCTCAGGTTCCTACAGCTCAAACGCAAACTCCGCCACCACGAATGCGCAGCTCCTTACTCTTTTGCTGGGAACCGATACGTTAGCCTATGCCGTCAATGATCCAGTCGGCGGAGGATTTTTCCCAGAATCAGTTTCATCGGGGATTGACGCCTACGGTCCAGACTTGGCCCTGCTCACCGGGACGGGGACTGCGCCTTTGATTTTCACGTTAGACTCGGCTGCCGCCCCGATCACCTCATCCGGCTTCACAGCCGTACTCACCTACAATTACACTCCAACGGCAGTCGCCACCACGCCCGAACCATCCAGCTTCCTGCTCTTGGGAACCGGAGTCCTTGGACTCGTCGGCGCCCTGACGAGTCGCGTCAGTAAGGAGCTCTCCTTGCGTTGCTGGCTGGCCGGAGATCCTGCCCAATAATCTGGCCCGCAGACCTGATAGGTACTCCTGAATGGGCTTCGCGCGGCCTTCCCCGGAACGGGCATCACCGTTCCGGCAAACCCTCACGCCGTACAAACCCTGCCAAGGCTTTTCCCATGCAAGACAGCCGCGCTTTGCAGGACGTCATGCAGCCCGCGAGCGGAAGATCCTGGCATTCATACGTGCGGCGTCCTCTATCTCGCTGCTGAATTTACTGAAATTTAGCTTCCTAGAGGACGCGTCGTGTGCCTGGGAACCCGTGCTCACGAAGCAGAGGCGCGCGTCAGAAGCCCAGCCCACGGGCCGGGACCGGTGCCAAACCGGCCTCAGGAAGCGTAATCCTAGCTGCTCGAACAGAGCCTGGAATGGGCAAGTGAACTGTAGACACCGGGCGCGTGCTGGCTTGAGAGACATATTCATGGATACAGCGAAGCTCTGGACGCGCCGCTAGCATCGGCACCTTCGATCTCGAACGCGTGGTATTCAACCAGCCGGTCGATTCCGCACCGTCCATCCGCCACGTAGGCGAAGCCACGGTCTACCCCTGGTCGAAGAGCATCTCATCATCTTTACGACCCGCCTGATCCTCAAGGCCAGAAATCCAATAAGAGAGTAGTGGCGCCACTCAAGGCATATGGTTGGGGCCGTGCTCGACAGCGAGAGGTCTCGCTGCTCACTACGCTCGGCTCATTGAAAAGCAAAGGTCTTCCTTGAAACCTTTTCGAAGACAAGGGCCTTTGTATCGGGCACCACGGTATTCACCGTGCTCGCGGGAGCGCCCGCAGTGCTTACCGCCGGCCCCCGGCCACAACCGGCGTGGACGGCGCTGCCGCGGGCGGAGTAAACGACGCAAGTTTCAGCACCCCGGCGGTCGTCTGGTTCAGCGGCTGCGCGGGGTCGCCACCGTATTTTAGTAAAGCGTGCCCGCCTGCTTCCCAAGGGCCGCAACGGGCATGCTGCAGTACGACCGGCCACGATTGCCGCGGAAGCAAATCGGAACTTGGCGCTGCTGACAAACGCAGGTGCACTCATTAGCGTTCTCTGCGACGCCGGAACGGTACTTCTATCCGACTGGCTGCCCCGCTTGAAAGAACAACGTGATTAATTTCCGAGAGGGCCGCAGGTGTTCATCGATTCAAATCTCAACTGACGCTTTCAGGGCAATGCGCGTTTCCAGACAAGATCTTCCACTATTAGGGCATTGGCGATTTAGCACCGATCCAGAAGAGTTCCCGAAGAAAGTGGGTTTCTCGGTATCGACTCTCGAACGCGCCAGACCCATGCGGTTTTCGCCCACATGCGCAGCTGGATCATTTCGGCCCCAACAGAATGTCGTGTGCGTACTTGAATCCCACTCGCTCTGGCATCCGCTCTTCAAACTTAGTGGGGCGGACTGACAGCCCGCGTATCCGGGGAGATGTTGCGGATCTGCAGAAAGCTGAGAAGATCATTGGTCTCTTCAGGCTTGAGAATGCCTGCAAACGCGGGCATATTGTGGCCACCGTTCAGGATGCGCCACTCCATTTCCTGCGTGTTCATATGATCGGCAACGCGGGTCAAGTTTGGGCCTCGAAGGCCGCCATATCCCTGAACCATATGACAGGATTCGCAGCGCTTCTCGTGGAACAGCACAGCTCCGTGCTGTGCGCTTGGACTCAGCGAAGCTGTGAAGGAAGCTGGTAGAGGAGGAGCATCGAACCGTGGCGACCAAGGCGACACCTTGCCCTCGTACCAGAGGGTGCAAACGCCCACAATCACGATCGTGACCCAGGCAACAGCCCAGGGACGGCGCTTTAGGCTGCGTTCACCGCTGTTGAAGAAGAACGGCAGTGCAAACATGGAGCCGAAAACGGCGGCCGGGGCGAGGATCATGATGCCCGATTCGAGCTGGTGTGGGCTCATGGCGAGAATCGCAAAATACCAGAGGAGATACCAGTCGGGCCGGGGGGACGCATCGAGGAGGGTAGGATTGGGCGGGGGAGCGAGATGCGGTGGGCCGTAGACGAAGCCGAGCGTTACGATGCCAGCCACCACCAGGCATCCGAAGAGTGCATCCCGCCAGGCAGCATCAGGCCAGAAGGGCACACCGTTCTTCTTGACCAGTTCTTTGTACTGCCGGCGGTACGTGCGTGGATTGACGGGAACTCCCTGGACGGGCGGTTCTGAAATACCGTTGTAGAGCACCAGATACAAATGCACGCCGATGAAGGCGAACATCAGGCCTGGAATGATGAAGACGTGCAGGTCGAAGAAGTGGTTCAACGTCATGCCGTTGAGGCGATCACCGGAGTACACGAACTGCTGCAGATACTTGCCAATAAATGGCACGCGAACCGCCTGCCTCGCGGCGATGTTCACTGACCAGACTGCCGTCTGGTCCCATCGCAGCAGCTGCCCGGTGAAGCCCATCCCGAGCGTGAACATGAGCAGCACAACGCCGGTTAGCCAATTGCCTTCCCGCGGAAACTTATACGCGGCATACAGGAATACGCGAAGCATGTGAATGCCAATGAAGAGGACCATGGCAGACGCACCGAAGTAGTGCAGCCCGCGGACGAAGCTGCCGAGTGTCGAGGGACGGCTGATGTATTCAAGACTCTGGTACGCTCCGCTCGCGGCTGGAACGTAGACAGTAGCGAGGGCGACGCCGGTGACCACCTGCAGCAGGAAAGCAAACAGCGTTGCAGAGCCGAAGACATAGGCCCACTTGCTTTCCTTCGGCACACGATGATCCAGGATCGGCTTGAGCGTCTTCACGATGCCGAGCCGGTCATCGACCGTGTTCCAGATCTTGAGAAGCATGGCCGTCATGCGTCAACCCTACTATCCTGCGGCCCGATCTCCTCAGGGCAGTTCTTGGCAACGGGAGGGAGCTTGCGCCATTCCACCTGCACGGAATTGTTGAGGATGCGAACGGGAAACTGCTGGAGCGCGTGCGGAGGAGGTCCAGCGGCCACTTCACCGTTCTTGTAGTACACGCCACCGTGGCACGGACACATAAAGAGTTCTGCGGACGCTTCCCAGCGCACGGGGCAGCCTAGATGGGTGCAATCGACAGCGAAGGCTTCGAAGGTGTTCTCGTCTACCCGTCGCAACCATGCCGCGGTCTCGGAATCCTTGCCTCCCCAGGCGATGGCCGAGGAGTCCTCGAACGTGACCTTGGAAGTCAGGCCTACTGGAAAGTCGCCGAGAGCACCGACGTCTCGCCAAACGGCAGGCTCTTTGCGGAACAGCGGCGCCAAGAGAAAACCAACAACGGGAAGCCCGACAATGGCCGTCGCCAGACCGCCTGCGGCCACGCTGACGAGCATGAGCAAATGGCGGCGGGACAGCAGGGACCCCGTGTCTCGATCAGCCACTTTTGGGTCGGGGATTTCGTTCGGTTCAGTCATGCAGAAGTTCTCCGATCCACTTTGCGATCCCGGTCACAAAGATAAGCGCACCGACAATGCTGAGAGGCCACACGGTGACCGCTCCAAGCGCGATGAAGACGATGCCAAAGGCCGTCATCACCGGCGCGTACGTAGGAACCGGCAGTCGCGTTGGGTGCGGGATGTGCCAGCCGGGGGTGTGCTGCGTGAGCAATTGCGCGCCTTCCGAATGCTGCTCGGGTGCGGGCAAGGCGAGCGGCATACCCGCGTCCAGTTCGGATTCTGCCTGCGCCGGAAGATTTGTCACTGAAACGGGGCTCTTGCCTTCGAAGGCGCGGCCAAGATCGACGAGCGATCTGCCCAGCTTTGCGAGCGAGGCGAAGAAGCCCGTTTCACTGGTATTCCGATCAGCCATGGCTTGCCCCCTCCTGACTCTTCCTCAGAGAAGACAACAACACTTGCTTGTCAGCATCCGGCGTTCGATACCATCGGCCGAGTTCCAGCAGGATGACGCCGAAGTACATGCTGCAACCGGGCACCCACATCAACAGCCCGGCGAGCTTTTCATCTTCAACAGCAGACACACCCCACACATCGCGGACGAGGTGGAGAGCCCCCAGCTCATCTTCCGGGTGTAGATAGGGTTTGTAGTGACCCACGGGAAGGAATGTGATCAGGATGCCCAGGACAGTGCTAATAACCGCAGCCGCGAATAGATACACGATGGCTTTGCCGGGCTGCATACGCTCCTCTTCGAGAGGCGAGAAGATAGGCCACCAGAACATGCAGCCGGTCACCAGGAAGGTGAGATGTTCGAAGACATGAACTGCAGTCACGGCGTTGGCCGCGTTATACAGTGCGGGGATGTGCCATACCGCCATCATCAGCATGTTGGCACTCCACGCCACGGAGGGCCGCGTGAGGACCTTCTCAGAGTGGTGAATGAGGCGGTTCTGCAGCCATGAGCTCACGCGCTCCGGTGTCAGCCCGGCAATGAGCAGCGGTGGAACAATGAGAATCAGCAGCAGATGTTGCAGCATGTGTGCCGAAAACAGGTACTCATCGCCCAGCGGATCTATCGGCGAGACGAGCGACAGGCAAAGCACAAGCACGCCGAGACAGAAGTACACCGCACGCTTTGCAATCCGTGGCCAACTCACGAAATAGCACCCGAGCATCGCGAGGCAGCCGATGACGACCGTAGGATGCACCTCCCATCCGTGCAGCAGGAGATCGCGCGTGTTGTTGAGTGGCGGAGTCATCGGGCCGACCACAGATACACAACGCTGAAGACCATGACCCAGACGAGATCGACAAAGTGCCAGTAGTAGCTCACGGCACGAAACGCGGTGTGGCGCTTGCGGCCGAGCTTGCCTGTCATCACCAGGCCGAAGATGGTGAGCAGCATAAGCAGCCCGAGCGTCACGTGGATGCCGTGAAAACCCGTCAACGTAAAATAGGTACTGCCGAAAAGATTACGGCTGATCGTGATGTCCTTGTGCAGCAGATCGAGGTATTCGCCGGACTCGCCGAACAGGAACGTGGCACCAAGCAGGATCGTGGCGCTCATCCACAAAGCAAATTGCTTGCGATCCTTGTCGAGAAATTGTTCGGCAAGATAGATGGTGCCGCTGCTGAGTAAGAGAAGCACGGTGTAGATGCCGGTCTTCCAGGGGACAAGGCTGCTGTGCGCGGTAGGCCCGCTGATTTCGGATGGTTGCGAGTAGATATACGCCACGATCAGAAATACGAAAAAGACAAACTCAGATACGAGAAACAGCAGAACTGCGAGACGTATTTTCTCATGCAGCAGTGGATGCGATTCATCTACGCCCGACGGGGCGAACACGTCCAGACGGTCCGGCGATGGGCTGCCTTGCGCGGCGTGGGTGCCGGGCGAAGCCAGTCTCACTGGCTGTGTCTCCGAAGGATGCGGCTGCGAAGGAAAGTTCATGGCTGATCCTCGCGCATCCAGTCGGCTTCATCCGGGTGGTGGATGTCCCACAGCGGACGACGGCTGTGCACGGGCGGCACCTCCGCGAAGTTATACGCAGGTGGTGGAGAGGTTGTTGCCCATTCCAGGGTCCAAGCCTGCCACGGGTTATCCCCGGAAGGCTCACCATGGTTGCGACTGCGGTACAGGTTGAACAGCAGCAACAACATCGATCCACCGAGAATGAAGGCGCCGACGGTGGAGATCATGTTGAGCAGACCCCAGCCGGGGAGATCGGGATAGGTCCAGACACGGCGCGTCATGCCCCGGAAGCCCAATAAATGTTGAACGAAGAACGTGGCGTTGAAGCCAATGACCGTAAGCCAGAAGTGCCATCGACCGAGTCGCTCATTGAGCATCCGCCCGGTCATCTTCGGATACCAGTAATAAATCCCCGCGAACAAGCCGAAGAGCGTGCCCCCGAACAGCACGTAGTGAATATGCGCGACGATCACGTAGGTGTCCGTGAGCTGCCAGTCCATCGGGACCACGGCGAAGATCACACCGCTCAGGCCGCCGATGGTGAACTCGATGAGGAACGCGGACGCGAACTGCATGGCGGTGGTGAAGCGTATCTTGCCGCCCCACATGGTCGCGATCCAGTTGAAGATCTTGATACCCGTGGGCACGGCAATCAGCGCGCTTCCGGCAGCAAAGAAGACATCGACATCATGGCCCATTCCAGTGGCGAACATATGGTGCGCCCACACAGCGAAGCTGAGCAGCGCAATCGCGACCGTGGAGCCCGCTACAAAGCCGTAGCCGAAGATCGGCTGCCGCGAGAACACCGGAATAACTTCCGAGATGATCCCGAATGCAGGCAGGATCATGATGTAGACCTCCGGATGTCCGAAGTTCCAGAAAATGTGCTGCCAGAGAATTGGCGAGCCCCCGCCCGTCGGGTTGAAGAAGCGGCCATGCAGGTTCCGGTCAATCAACAGCATGAAGAGCGCGGAGTTCAGCGCGGGGAACGCGAGAATAATCAGAAAGCTGTTCACTGCAGACATCCACGTGAACAGCGGCAGGCGTTTAAAGCTCATGCCCGGAGCGCGAAGCGCAGCGATGGTGATCAGAAAATTGATCGCCGTGGCGACAGTGCCGATGCCGATAACCAGTAGGCCAAGCGCCCAATAGTCAACGCCTCCCAGCGAACTGTAGGGCTTCTCGCTGAGAGGGGCGTAGCTGAACCAACCCATGTCCGGCGCGTTGCCGGCAAGGATGCTGCCGTAGAGCAGCACGCCGCCGAAGAGAAAGAGCCAATAGCTCATGGCGTTCAGCCGCGGGAAGGCGATATCCCTTGCGCCGATTTGCAATGGGATGAAGTAATTGCCAAAAGCCAGCAGCGCCGGCACGGCCACCAGGAAGATCATCGTGGTGCCATGCAGAGTGAAGAGCTGGTTGTACGCCTCGGGTCCCATGAAGTGGCTATTGGGCCGCGCAAGCTGCCAGCGCATCAGCAGGGCTTCGAGGCCGCCCACCAAGAAGAAAAACAGGCTGGTGAGCATGTACATCACGGCGATCTGCTTATGGTCGACTGAAGCGACCCACTTGAGCATGCCGGCATGCTTCTGGAATCGCTCCAGCCTCTCGATCTGCTCGGGAATAATTTCGATCTCGCTCATGCTCACTTAAGTGTCTCCAGGTATTGCACGATGTCGCTGCGTTGATCGACCGTAAGCCTCAGATTGGGCATGTGGCTGCCCGGCTTGAATGCGTCGGGATCATGCAGCCAAGCGGAAAGCTGTTCGGGCGTGTTGCTCATGCGTCCGGCGGCGAGGGTTTCTCGGCTGGCAAGGTGCGTCAGATCGGGACCGATGGCTCCGCGTGCAGAAGTACCCATGACCGTATGACAGTTGGCGCACGGCATGCTCGTGAAGTACTGGAGACCGCGTTGCTCCCCCTCCGTCGGAGGTGGTGGCACGGTCTTTCTTTGTTGCGCGGTCCATGCCTGAAACGCAACAGGGTCATCGGCAACGACACGGATTCGCATCCAGGCGTGCTCCTTCCCGCAGAACTCTGCGCATGCTCCGAGATAGGTGCCGGGATGATCGGCTGCAAGCCAGATCTTCGCATGCCGTCCGGGAATCATGTCGATTTTTCGGCCCAGTTCCGGCACCCAGAAGTCGTGAATTACATCGGCCGATTCGAAGCCGAATTGAATGTCCTTGCCTGCGGGAATGTGAACTTCATTGGCCGTCGTAAATCCAAGTTTCGGATACCGAACTTCCCACCACCACTGATGACCGACAACTATGATGTCATCGCCACTTGCCTGGGCAGGTGGATCAGAGGTGTGCATCACACGCAAGGTGAAGCCGAAGATCACCGCAAGCAGGATGGTCGGGGGAATAAAGTAGATCATCTCCCATTTCGTACTGCCGAACACCTGCTTGGGGTCGTCCTCGCCGGGCCGCGCACGGAACTTCCAGCCGGCATAACTGACCAAGCCCGCGACCATCAGGAAGATGGCGAGGCAGACCCACAGAACCCATGAGGAAAGCTCAAAGATAGACCGTGCGTAATGAGATTCCGGGTGAAGAACAGGGGTCCGAGCGGCCAGAGCGGAAACGAGGAAAGTGCGATTCAAATTCAAGAGGCCTTCGGTCATCGTTGAACCCCACGTTGAGCCTGCCGTCCTGGTGGAATGTACATTTTACAATAGGCGGGAGGTGCCCATATTTTCTTCTGGGGAGTGGTGAGCAGAGGCTTCCAAGCATCCTACGGATATGGAAGACGCGTTCCTTAGCCGAGCGCGGGTGGCGCTATGTCAAAAGCATTGGTAGTTGTGGTGACCGGCTCATCGGCAGGCCTTGGCCGTGCAATCGCCCACGGATTTGCAAAGCGTGGAGCTCGTCTTGGTCTCATCGCGCGCAACCCCGAAGCACTGCAGGCGGCCAAGGAAGAATGCGAGGCGCTTGGCGGCAAGGCACTGGTTCTCCCGCTGGATGTCTCCGATTCCGAAGCGGTCGACACTGCGGCGGGGAAAGTGGAGGAAGAATTCGGTCCTATGGACGTGTGGGTGAATGACGCCATGGTGAGCGTCTTCTCTCCTGTGAAGGAGATGGAGGCTTCCGATTACAAGCGGGTCACGGACGTTCTGTACCTCGGATTCGTGCACGGTACCCTCGCCGCTCTGAAACGAATGCTCCCGCGCGACCGGGGCACGATCATTCAGATAGGCTCTGCGCTTTCTTATCGTTCGATTCCGCTGCAATCGGCTTACTGTGCCTGCAAGCATGCGATCAATGGCTTTACAGATTCGCTCCGATGCGAACTTCACCACGACAAGAGCAACGTGAAAGTGACTGCGGTGCAGATGCCCGCGATGAATACGACGCAGTTCGATTGGGTGAAGAACCGGATGCCCAACGATACGCAGCCGGTTCCGCCGATCTATGAACCGGAGCTGGCGGCGGAAGTGGTCGTGGCTGCCGGACTGGCGAAGAACCCTCGCCGCGAATACTGGGTTGGCACCCCCACCGTGGCCGCAATTGTCGGTCAGAAGTTCATCCCCGGGCTTCTGGATCTATACCTCGGCAAAACAGGATACAAATCCCAGCAGATTCCCAATGAGCCGAAAGACCCGAATGCGCCGAATAACCTTTATGACTACGTGCCGGGCAAGCACAGCGCGCGCGGCAAGTTCGCCGATCGCTCCACGATGACCAGCATCGAGGTCGCCGTCGTTTCACATCGGAACTGGTTCGCTTTGGGAGCTGCGGTGATCCTGACTGCCGTGGGTAGCGCGATCGTCGCAAAGCGGAGACTATCTTAATGTCTTCTGCAGAATCGATCACCTCATCACCAGGCAGCGACGTGGTTCTCACCGTAGCTTGCTATAGTGCGATAGCAACTCTCGTTCCAGTCGCGCTGTACCAGACAGGCGTGCTGTCCAGCCTGCCTGACCCACCGGCTCCGATCTTCGATTCGGAGCGAATCACTTCATCCAAAACCGCTCACCCGCTTGGAGTGCCTGACGCCCTTCTTGGAATCGCGAGTTTCGGAGCCACTCTCACGCTGATCCTGCTCGCAAAGCGCAGCCCGGCAGCCCGGAAGCTTCTCGGAGCAAAGTTGGCTATCGATGCAAGCGCAGGTGCGTTCAACGCCGGACGACAGGTCGTGAGCTTCGGCAAGCTTTGCTCCTGGTGCACGGGGACTGCGATCTCCGCTGGCCTAATGGCCTACGCCGGGAGGACCGTCATTAGGGAAAGCTGGTCCGATGCTGTCTTCTCGGTAAGGTCTGCCTACGAAGAGAGGGCCTGATGGATAAGGGAATTGAAAAGCACGACACGACACGACCCAAAGATGTGCGCAAGGCCCAAGGCAAGCCGGGCGATAAGCCAACCTGGTCTTCGGGTGCGAAGACCCTGGTTGGCACGGCTGCATCCCCCCGCAGCCGCATCTGGTACACAATCGGCAACGGTGTCCTGAATGAGATTTATTTCCCCGATGTAGATCAGGCGAACACTCGGTCTGTCCGGTTTCTCGTGACGGATGGCAAGACTTTCTTTTCCGACGAAGAGTGGGATGCGGAACACACGGTCACGTGGCTGGCTGCGGGTGTCCCCGGCTGTCATATTGAATCGCGGTGCAAGGCTGGCCGTTACCACCTCGTGAAGGACATCGTGACGGACCCGGTGCGGGACACGCTGCTTATGCGGGTGAGCTTTACTACCCCGCAGCCCGAGCCCGACCTGAAGCTCTACCTCTTTGCGGAGCCGCAGATGGGGGATCGCGGTGCCGACAATGACGCTTGGATCGGGCAGTACAAGAGTGTCACGATGCTGCTATCGCAGCGCGGCCGCACGTGCCTCGCTGTGGCCTCTGAACCTCCGATGCTACAGACAAGCTGCGGGTACATGGGTTCGTCCGAGTGGCTATACCGCGCTTTCGAAGTTCGACGATCTTCCGGACGCGAACTCCGCCCCCAAAGGCAATGTCGCCTTGACCGGAGAGATTGATTGGAAGACTACAGACGGAAGTTTCACGGTTTCGCTCGCTTGCGGTGCAGACCCGGCAGAGGCTGCGCAGCAAGCCCGGGCCGGCATTCTGGAAATCCGTGAGAAGACCTGGACTTCTTTCGAAAAGCTGTGGAAAGAGCAGCAGGCGGCGTACTCAGACATCGAAGACCTGTCCGGTCACACACTGGATATGTATCGCGTCAGCACGGCGGTCCTTGAGACGCACCAGTCCAAGCGCTTTCCGGGTGCGTTCGTGGCGAGCCTGTCGCTGCCCTGGGGCTTTGATCGATCCGACGCTGATATCGGCGGATACCACGTGCTGTGGCCGAGAGACATGGTCGAGACTGCTATGGGTAAGCTCGCAAGCGGCGATGCCCGGTCGGCCCGTTCGACACTTTTCTATCTGTCATGCACCCAGGATGGCAACGGCGGGTGGAGCCAGAATATGTGGCTTGACGGCACCATGCATTGGGGCGCCATCCAGATGGACGGGATGGCGCTGCCGATCCTCTTAGCTGACAAGATCAGGCAGGAGAACGCGCTGGACGGATACGACCCGGGGCCGATGGTCCATGGGGCCGCGAGTTTTCTGCTGAAAAATGGGCCGGTCTCACAACAAGGACGCTGGGAGGCAACATCCGGGTATTCCATCTACACCGTTGCTACCGAAATCGCCGCTCTGCTCGCAGCCGCAGACTTCGCGGAAGCCGCGAGCGAAATCACGAAAGCCAGCTTTCTGCGCGACACAGCCGATGCTTGGTACGACGCGATCGACGAGCTTACATATGCCAAGGATACGTCACTGGCAAAAGAACATGGCGTGAGCGGCTACTACATGCGTGTCGCGCCGCCGAAAACCATCGAGCGCAAGGAGGTGGGCAGCTTGATGATCAAGATGCTCAACCTTCCGTTCGGCAGTAAGCACCAGTTGGCTGTGAACATTGTGAGCCCCGACGCGCTCGCTCTGGTGCGCTATGGCTTGCGCTCCGCCGATGATCCAAGAATTCTCGCTACGATTAAGGTTATCGACGCGACACTGAAACGCGAAACGAAAACCGGCCCGGTCTGGGTGCGGTCGAGTAAGGACGGCTATGGCGAACACGCGGATGGCAGCCCCTTCGATAAGACTGGTATCGGTCGCGGATGGCCTTTGCTTGCGGGTGAGCGTGCTCACTATGAAATCGCTGCCGGCAATCGCGAGTATGCCCTTGAACTCCTGCGCACCATGGCGCGACAGACCAGCCAGGGCGGCATGATTCCGGAACAGGTATGGGATGCGGACGACATCCCTGAGCGCTTCCTGTTTAACGGACATCCCGCGGGATCAGGCATGCCGCTGGTTTGGGCCCATAGCGAATACATCAAGCTGCTGCGTTCATTGCACGGCGGCGCTGTTTGGGATATGCCCGCTCAGACTGTGGAACGGTATCTCCATCGGAGGCAAATCGCTGGCTTCCAGATCTGGACCACAAAGCAGCGTCGGGCCTGGCTCGTTCCCGGAAAGAACCTTCGCATCGATCTCGATGCGCCTGCGAGCGTGAAGTGGACTACGGGTGAGCAAACAGATTCCGTCACGACTTCCGACACCGGCTTCGATCTCCATTCGGCGATGTTGGCTTTTTCGAGCTTGTCTCGCGGAACGAAGATCCATGTGGAGATCGCTCCCATTGAAGAAGACGGAGAGCTGAAGTCTGATTCATTCTCGATCCAAGTGCGTTCGTAGTCTGAAAAGGTGCGTTCCGGGCAGTACAGGGAGAGTCATTGCGTACTGCGAAAGAACGCCAAGGAGCGATCGGGAAGCGAACTGCTGTCACCGCGTTCACGCGGGACTGGCTGCTGTATTTTTACGAAGGTGCCGAACTCGCCATCTTCATGATCTCCACATGCGTTGCTACCGTCGTACTGTTCCACCCGGGCTACCCAGCCTTGCACATGTTTCCGAGTGCCGCCTTCAGAAGGGTTCTCATGGGCACCGCCATGGGACTGACAGCGGTGATCATCATTCATTCGCCGATGGGCAAGCGTTCGGGAGCACACTTCAATCCCGCGATTACGCTGACATACCTGCGTCTGGGCAAAATCTCTTTCTGGGATGCAGTCTTCTACGTCGCGTTCCAGTTTGCAGGGGGAGTTGTGGGCGTAGCTGTTTCCGCCCTGTTGCTCGGCGGACAGCTTGCCGATCCCGGAGTCGACTACGCGGTGACGGTCCCCGGACAGTACGGGACAGCCGCCGCCTTCGCTGCGGAATGGTTCATGGCGTCTCTCTTAATGGTCGTGGTGCTTTTGACGTCCAATCGTCCGCGTCTCGCCCCGTACACAGGCTACTGCGTTGGCATTCTGATCATGCTCTACATCCTGCTGTTCGCTCCCGTTTCCGGCTTCAGCGTCAATCCGGCACGCACCTTTGGCTCGGCTGTGTTTGCGCACCTATGGACGGCAGCATGGGTGTACTTCACCGCGCCATTGCTGGGAATGCTCGGTGCCGCGGAGCTTTATCTCCGCTCCTACGGCCCCGATCGCATCCTTTGTGCGAAGCTTCACCCTGACCCGAGTTATCCCTGTCCGTTCCTCTGTCACTTTCCGTTTCATCGGCATGCAGCCACTATCTCGGGCCTCGACTTCGCTGATGTCCCATCGTCTACGTAACGCAACACGGCCGTGCGAGGCGTGATGATCTCGCCCTCAGCCTTGGAGGTACTTCATGCAGTACGACGCAATCGTAATCGGTACGGGAGCTGGCGGAGGAACACTTGCGCTACATCTGGCGAAGGCCGGCAAGAACATTCTTATCCTGGAGCGTGGCCCCTTCATGCCGCAGGAAAAGTTCAACTGGGACACGCAGGCAGTCTTCCTCGATAACCGCTATCACACGAAGGAAACCTGGCAGGACAAGGACGGCAAAGACCTCCATCCGCAACAGGCGTACTACGTGGGCGGGCAGACGAAGGTCTATGGCGCCGCCATGTTCCGCATGCGCGCAGAAGATTTCGGCGTCATCCAGCACAAGGGCGGCACCTCGCCTGCCTGGCCGATCTCCTATGCGGACATGGAGCCGTACTACACACAGGCCGAAGAGCTGTTTCATGTGCACGGCGACTTGGGGACAGCGCCGGCCCTGCCTGGCGGGTTCGGCTCCTCCTTCGATCCCACGGAGCCTTTCCATTCGAAGAAGTACCCGTACCCGGCATTCGCGAACGAGCCGCGCATGCAGAGCATCGAGAACGATGTCCGCAAGTTTGGCATCAACACTTTTCCCATTCCGCTTGGCTTGAAGCGAAACGAAGCCGACCCGCTGGCTTCCAAGTGTGTGCGTTGCGATACCTGCGATGGGTATCCATGTCTTGTCCACGCGAAGTCGGATGCGGACATCGATTGCATTCGCGAGATCATGCATCTGCCGAACGTTACATTGATGACGAACTCGCGTGTGACACGCTTGCTTACTAACGCATCGGGAACGGCAGTCACCGCCGTTGAGGTGCTGCACTCCGGCTCCGGCAAGCCTTACGGCAGTGCCGTCGATCCTTCGCAGACCAATGCGCCCGCGCCATCGAAGGAAGGAAATACCGCAATGTACACGGCGGGCTTCTTTGCTGTTTGTGCAGGCGCAATCAACTCTGCCGTCCTTCTCCTCGCTTCGGCGAATGACAAGCATCCTACCGGACTTGCTAACCGCTCCGACCAGGTTGGCCGGAACTTCATGTATCACCAGGCTGATGCGCTGCTCGCTCTTTCGACCGAGCGCAACGAGGATTCGTACACCAAGACCTGGGGCACGAACGACTTCTACTTCAAGGACAGCGACCCCGCATACCCGTTCCCCCTTGGACAGGTCCAACCGGTTGGGAGCTTCCACTACGAGATGATGGCAGGCGACGCACCGCCGCTCACACCGGGCTTTGTTCTCGAAGGCATGAAGCACCATGCGGTACCGTGGTGGCTGACCACGGAAGACCTGCCCGCGTCGGAGAATCGCGTCACGCTGCATAACACCACGCCGCTCTCGGTCGACAGCCTGCAGCCGGGGCTGGTGGGCGCGCATCCGTCCGGAGACACAGGCCGGACGAACGAATCGGAGCCCGTGACGGACAATGCTCCCCATCGCATTCAGCTCTCGTATATACCGAACAATGTGGAGTCGTTTGACCGCCTCAAGGACCGCTGGGTCGATGTTCTGAAAAAGTCTGGTCACGCAACGACACACGTTCCGCTGCATGCTTATTTCAAGAAGCGCATCCCGCTGGAAGGTGTTGGGCACCAAAACGGCACGTGCCGCATGGGCAACGACCCTGCAACCAGTGTGCTCGACCCGTTCTGCAAGGCGCACGACCTGGACAATCTTTACGTGGTCGACGCTTCGTGCTTTGTGTCTGCGAGTGCGGTTAATCCATCGCTAACGATCATCGCGAATGCCATCCGTGTGTCCGACCACCTGCTGCAGGAACGTCTTAAGTAAGCGCCGCTATCTAACGTCTGTGCCTCTCGTGTTCATTCCTTCCGATGTGCGGTGTAGCCAGACGATGAGCCGCGAGCGTGAGCGTCGGCAGCTTGAGTTGTTCTTGAAGTTGACGTGTGATGAGACTCATTGCAATGGGAGTGAGATCGCGCCCGCTTTGGTACGTGACATCCAGCGAGACGCTGCTTGCGCTTAGAACAATGTCGAAGGTTGTGAGCGGCGCCTCCGGGGGCCAAACGGCGGACAAAACCGGAGTCGTTCGCGTGAGCAGTTCCATCCGTGCGTCCTGAAGGGAGGGATGCGCAGGCGCGGGCGCGGGCGGAGGCGGCGGAGGAGCGGACACCGTCGAAAGGCGGTCCGCCATTTCTGCTACATCGCTCTGGCTCGCGACGCTCAGGACGGAAAGCTGTGTCGGACGACCGGACTTCTGCTGAATGGTCTGTTGGGCTTGCTGTTGTCTCTCTTTCGGGACGTCCTCGGTGGAAAACAATCGGACCGCAATGTTGTGTCGTCCTACATCGACCTGCTGTGAGACGAGACTGCCGGCAGGAAGCAGCTTCTTAACGATTTGTTGGACGGTGCTCCGTGCAGCCGCCTCCTCGGTGAGCTGGACGAACGCACTTTTCAGCGGGATTGCGATTCCGCAGAGAAGAATGCCCACCACAAGAATGCGCCAGCCGATGCTGCCCGTATGCGTCAGCATCCGGGCTACGCGCCCGCCGGCAAATCGCTGTGCGAAGAACTCGCCGTCCCGGGAATGTTCCATGTGTGAAGAGAGTTCCTTAGCATTCATGCCGATGAGCAGAAACACTGCAAACGCGCTGCTGATGATGGCAACCAGATTGGTAAGGAAGAGCAGGCCAGCGCCGCCGATTATGCGTGTGTTCAGCCCGCTTCCCACTCCGAAACCTACGCTTCAAAGCGGCGGCATCAGCGCCACAGCGATAGCGACGCCCGGCAACGCCGCAAGCCCGCTCGCACCGGCTCTCCCAACGCCGACCGAACCTGCGAGTCCGCAGAAGATCGCAATGCCGAGGTCCAGCAACGTAGGATCGGTGCGCGACAGAATCTCTCCCGTTGCCGAATGGAATGGAAGCAGCCAGACGATCGCAGCGGAAAGCGCCACCGAGACGGCGATACTCGCCAGCAGATTGGAAATGGCTTTGAAGGCGAGATAGAAGTCGCCGAGAGCCAGGCCGAGCCCGGTCGCCATGATTGGCCCCATGAGCGGCGAAATCAGCATGGCGCCGATGATCACTGCTGGACTGTCTTGAATCAGCCCAAAGGTCGCGATCCCCGCCGAGAAAACAATCCCAAGCCAGTAGCTCAGGCTGGAGAGCTCTGTTCCTTCGTACACCTGCGCATAGACACGCGGCCGGTTCCCCGGATCGATCTTCAGCCACTTCTGAAGCTGCGTCGTCTTGGCGCTTCGAACTTCTGCAGGTCCGCTCTGTCGTGTCTCGTCACTGGACATGACCTCCGCCTCCGTCTGGCTTAACGGGAGGCTCCATCTGTACCCGAATGGGAGGCAGGCCGACGATATCGTAAGTGCTGGACGCAATGCCAATCTTGGCTTTGTCGAGATTGTTGATGACCTCGCGGCTCATGCGGTCTTTTAGACCTCGGATGTCGTGGTCTCTGCAGAGAAAACGCACGGTGAGCTCAACCCAGTTGTCGGTCAACCTCATGTAAACCCGTGGGTGAATGTCCGCGGATTCAATCGAGAACTTGTCCTCCAGAAGCTGGAGCGTCGGAGCAGCGATCTCTTCGATCTTGACGGTCTCCTTGCCGGCAGCCTCCAGCAGGATTTTCTCGGCCATCGCTCGGTCGTCGTTGTAGGAAATGGGAAGATGCATCTCTTCCCAGATGAACGGAAAGTCGCGTGTGTAGTTATAGACGGGCTCTTCGAAAATCTTGGAGTTGGTGACGGTCACAATCCGGCCGGAGTACTGCCTCGACTGCACCCACATACCCGGGTCGGAGTCCTGTACGCTCGGCGGCTGGCCCATCTCCATGATGACGGTTTGGATGAAGTTCAGGGCAATCACATCTCCACGGACTCCGCCCATAGTGATCCTGTCGCCGACATTGAAGGTCTTTCCGCGAAGGATGACGAAATACCCAGCAAAGCTGGTGATGACCTTTTGCAAGGCGAAGGCGAGCCCCGCGCCCACCAGTCCTATTCCTGTCGCAAGCCGAGCCGGGTTGTCGAACCAGATAGAGACGAACCCAAGAAGCCCAAGCAGGAAAGTGATGAGGCTCACGCCCTGCCGGGCCCAGAACGCAGCCCGTCGTCCTGATTTGCCGCCAACCGCGTGCGCCAGCGCCCGCAAACCCTTGCTGATCAGGTACAGGAGCAAGAAGAACCCTGCAGTAAACAGCAGTTTGCGTCCGTTCTGGGCGTCGATCCCGAGAAGCCTGATTCCGAAGAGTTCTACATTATGCGCAGGGCCGACCAGCTTGAAATAGGGCATGCGGACAAGTGTACGGTGCAGAACACATGATGTCTTCCGTAAGGCGAATGGCTGGCAGATTCACATGGCCTCTTTCACACCGATTCGGATAAGCCACCAGTTCATGGGAAGGGCCGTCGCGTATCCAAACACCATGGCGACCTGCATCATCAACCAATACTGCGGCTGGAAAGGGGTCAGATGTGGATGCGGGAAGAGCTTGAAAAAGACAAACGCCATCCAGGTGTACATTCCAATCTGGAATGCAAGGATGGAAAGCGTATCCGCCTTGATGGCTGCCAGGATTGCTTGTCCCGCACTTAACTTCCGCATAGGCTTGATTGCGAAGTACTGGAAGACAACGCCTAACACCCAGGCGGCAGCGAAATCCATTGCGTACTCTGCCCACAGAACCGATCCAAGAAGGGTGATGCCGGTGGCCGCGATGCCGAATTCGCAGAAAACGTCCGCGACCATGCATCCAGCTCCGCAATGGCTTGCGCCGACGGCTACTTGTTCAACCGTTGGTTTATGCGTGTTGGTCTGATAGTGATGACCAGCCATCGATCCCATGCTGAAACCGCTCATCGCGGCTTTGGTCTTCTTCCTGCCGACACGGTAATATGCCCAGACAGCGAAGATGCTGAAATACAGCGCCGTGATCGGCCAAGCGGCATTCATTACCGCCATCGCTTGTGGATGCCGCACTTCGTCCAGCGCGATCCAGAGTGCGCACGCGGAAGCAACTGCAATTGAAATCCAAGCGATTGTCTCCACGAACCACCTTCCGAGCTCCCTACAGGCTTCCTGCGTTCCTCAGCATTCCACCGTCGATGAAGTGGGTGCTTCCGGTGATATAGGATGCCTTGTCGGAAGCTAGATAGACGGCAAGATCGCCAATCTCCTCCGGCTGCCCCCACCGGCCCAACGGTATCTCCGCCAAAATCGCATCATCCATCGTTTTGTTCTCTTCCACATCCTTATCGATCGGCGTATAGATGGCGCCCGGACCGATATTGTTCACGGTGATCTTGTGTGGAGCAAGTTCGACGGCTATTGTTCGCATCAGCATCCGGAGGCCGCCTTTGCTCGCACAATAGGGAGCATTAGTCAGCAGAGGGAGATCCTCATGGATCGAAGATATGTTGATAATGCGGCCGCCGTTGCCTTGGGCGATCATCTGCTTCGCAGCAGCCTGAGAGCAGAGAAAAGGTCCAGTCAGATTCACGGCTATGATCTTCTGCCATTCATCTAACGGATAGTCGACGAAGGCAAACTTCTTCTCGATGCCGGCGTTGTTTACAAGAATGTCCAGCTTGCCGAAGGATTCCACCGTCTTTTCTACCAGCATGGCCACATCGTTCGGATTGGAGATATCGGCGTCTACGCCGATCACCTTTCCACAGATGCTGGTGATCTGATCGATGGTGCCCTGTGCGATTTCGGCTTTGCCCACGTAGTCCACCACGATGGACGCTCCGGCTTTTGCCATCGCCAGCGCAATTCCCTGACCGATGCCGGTTCCCGCTCCCGTGATAACGGCTACTTTGCCCTCTAAGCTCATCATGCAGCAATCCTACGCGGAAACATAGAAATCGGGATCTTTGGAAGAGCGACGAGCGGCAGAACACCATGTGCGCCAGATCGGCTGGCGGCAACATTGAACATCAGACGATTGATCCTGATGAGTCGGCTTCTCGAAAGCAATCGCCTGGACATTTCAGCTGGTGAGAACAGTCAGTATGGAGTGACCGGCGCCGATGCGCCGACCGTGGGTTAGGCTGTGAGCGTCCTTACGGACGCACAGTTCAGAGCCACAAGCGGAAGGGAGCCGGTCATGAAGGAGAAGGTACGATTTCTAGGTTTGGATGTCCACGCTGAGACGATCGCCGTGGCGGTCGCGGAGCCAGAAGGTGAAGTGCGGAGTCTAGGAACGATTCCGAACCGCGCGGAGTCTATTCGCAAGTTGATCAAGAAGCTTGGTCCGGCAGCCAAGCTTAAAGCATGTTACGAGGCTGGGCCAACCGGCTGCGTCGTGTACTGGCAACTGGCGGAGCTCGGCGTCGAGTGCGAAGTTGTGGCACCCACGCTGGTACCGGTTAAGGCTGGCGATCGAGTAAAGACCGATCGGCGAGATGCCGAGAAGCTGGCACGTTGCTATCGGTCCGGGGATCTGACGGCGGTGTGGGTTCCGGATGAGGGTTCGGAAGCGTTACGCGATCTGGTGCGAGCCCGCGAAGCAGCCAAGCAAGATCAGACCCGAGCGCGGCATCGCTTGAGCAAGTTCCTTCTCCGCTCCGGTCAGCGGCCACCGACCGGAGTCAGGCCTTGGACAAGACCTTATTTGATCTGGGTCGCGCAGCTGCGTTTCACCCAGATCGCGCAAGAGTCCACGCGCCAGGATTATCTGCACGAAGTCGAGCACATGCGGGGACGGGTGGCACGGCTGCAGGAAGCCATCCTGGAGGCGGTGAAGCTGGCATCACCAGCGCTGCAACAGGTCATCAACGATCTACAGGCACTACGCGGTATCGCAGACATCTCAGCTGTGACCATTGCGAGTGAGTTGGGCCAGGTATCTCGCTTCGACAGCGCTCGGCAACTGATGGGTTACTGCGGCGTTGTACCAAGCGAGGATTCCAGTGGTAAACGAACGAGACGCGGAGGCATCACGAAGACTGGCAACGCGCACCTGCGACGCATCGTTGTCGAAGCCGCGTGGAGCTACCGTCGTCCGCCAGGTATCTGGTACGGTCTGCGAAGACGACAGGAGAGCATCTCCGAAGAGGCCAAGGAGATTGCATGGAAGGCGCAACACAGGCTGCACAAGCGATACGTGAACCTGGGTGCGGCCGGCAAGGACCAGAGGAAGGTCGTCACAGCTGTAGCTCGAGAGCTACTCGGCTTTATCTGGGCTATTGGAACCAGAGCAGAGACTGTCTCTAGGCAGCAAGTTGCAGCCTGACAACAACGCAAAGCAAAAGCCTACTAAGAAGGAAAAAGACAAGAACACTATCGATGAACGCTGACATCCATCTCGAACACAGAGCCAGCAGCAGCCAGGGCAAGCACGAAGGAGAACCCTCGCTCGGCCTATGCGACAGGCTCAACCGGACTCGCGATAACAGTCAGAGGCAGCTCCCGACGGATCATGATTATGCGGTTTCGACCCGCGAATATCAGACTGATCAATCGTCGCCCAAAACTGCTCTGACTGCTGCTCGCTCTGTCTTCGGGAAAGGACAAAAGCAACGGCAACGACAAGAAACAACCCCACAGTTGTGCGGAGTTGACACGGTCACTCCATATCAGGCCGATGCACTCATCGAGCGCTATGGGCGGGTGGTCGGCTTCTGCAGAATTGGTGGACGGTTTCTCAGAGTGCGGCGAGTCTTGAGAAACTTCATTGCACGCCCGCTAGTCCGACCGCCACGGCGGCAATGAGAATCTCAATTCTCAAAGAACGTGTCGAGTTCAGGTCCTCAGCAGCACTTGGGGGATCTCAACGCCTGATCGACTGCCCAGCGAGCCACCTGGTTGATTCCTTCAAACCTGTGCTCCTGACCGGATTGAGTATTCAAGGTGTACCGGCCTGATCGCTGCTCGTCAGTAAAGTTGTGCCGGCTCGCTAGCTGAACGGACCAGACAGAGAGGCAGGGGAGATTGCAGAAGAACATCTCGCCACCCTGATCGGCGAGAATGAACCCCTGCTCCGGGACCTCGGCCATGTCATACGAGCAGAGTCGACGCTTGACCGTGCCTGCACTCCTTAGTGAGCTTGCTGTTGCTCCTGCCAATACCGCTAGCTCACATTACGGCCTGCCGGGCTTGGTCAGAAGCCCAGGTTATCGTTTACAGCGATAGCGATCTCCTGCTCCGACCCGAGATACCGTTCCGTGGTCTGGATCGAGGAATGCCCCAGAAGGAACTTGATCTGCTCCAGATCGCCGCCAGCCTTCGGCACAGCTTAGCGCAGGTCCGGCGCAGGTCATGGGCGCCGAATTGTTCGATGCCGATCTGCTTGGCGGTCTGTTCGACCACCGACCAGATAGCCCAGTCGCTCAGGCCCTCGCCTCTCAGCTTTCCGCCCTTCGAGACTGCCCGTAGAAGCCGGCCTTCTTCGATCTTCGCGGCCGCGAGCCAGGCGTTCACGCCTTGCTTGACCCATACGGGTACGGCCACCGTCCGGATGCGATTGCCTTTGCCGCACAGATCAGCGACCACCCAGCGGCCCTCTCGCATCTGGATGTCCTCTTCCCTTCTGCGCAGGGCGCAGCCTACCAGGAGCGACAGGAGCACGTAATCGCGCTTCCCTCTCAGCGTGGAACGATCCGGAACCGCCAGCAACTCTTTGGCCTGTTCCCGGGTCAGCCAGTTTCCGAGACGGGTTCCCTGCTGCCGGACATTGGGGATGTCGGTCATCTGGGACGCCTCCTCGGCTTGAAGAACGCCGGCCCGCCGAGCTTCGCCGATCAGGCTGCGGATCGCCGACAGCTTCACATTGATGGTCGACGGGCTGAGGTTCCGCTCCAGCATCGCTGCCCGGAACTCCAGAAGCAGGGAGCGCGAAAGCGGAGCCTGCCTGTCCAAGCAGAACGCCTGCAGCTCGTCCAGCGCCTTTGCATAGTTCCGCTTGGAATGGACAGAAACAACACTGTGCAGAACCGCGGTCCTTAAACCTTCTAGCGGTCCAGAAGGGGAGGACACGTTTGGGCGCGACGGCACATATACGAGGGCGGTGCTCACCGAACGCCTCGTTGGAGCGCTGTCCTCGCTATCGCTGCCTTAACCTGTGACATCAACACTCCGCCGGCCGATTCAACCCAGTTGCAATTTGGCAAGAGGCCATTGCCAAATTGCCCGAGCTCCCGCCCGGCGAAGTTCGTCGAACCGACCGTAAGCCGGAACCGACTCTGCCTGATCATGGATCAACGCAAGAGCGGTCTCACTCATCATCGCCGCGCTCCATCCGGCGCCGGTCCAGCTCGTCCTTCAATTTGGCGATCACACCCTGAAGCGCCTCTACCGTGGGCAGCTCACTTCGAACCGGCGCGGGCAGCTCGCGGGTCACCCGGAAGGTCGAGACGCCGATCGGCTTGGCTACGTCGCGAAGAGCGTATTCGACGACAGCGCTGTTATGGATCTCACAGAGCAGAAGACCGATGGTCGGCGCGTCCGGTTCGGTCCGGAAGAGATCGTCCACATAGCTGGCTCTCAGCCGCACAGATCCGCCGCAAACCGAGAGAAGGCCGAGTGTCACCTTTCGGCCTCCTCATCGAGCGATTCCAACGTGTGTTGAAAGAGTAGGCGTACCTCTTGAAATCTCGCTAGGCCATGAAGCAGCGCTTGTTCCAGATGCGGCTGGGTGAAGGCGTTGCGGCGGGAGAACCCAAACTCGCGCGTCACCGGCTCAACTTGAAGGAAGGCACACTCATAGCGGCGGATGCCAAACGGCCCCAGCAAGGTGATCAGCGGACGCGCCCGGTCGCATACCACGCGGGTCTGCCAAAGCTGCTCCCGCGTGCTGCAAGGTCCACGATCAGCCATCGCTGCGGGTAAGTCGCGCCGATCATATTGGAGCCGATGTACCTGCAGCAAAAGCTCTTCGCACCGTCACAGCTGACCGTCCCGCAGCATCAAAGTAGTGCGGACCGTAATCCGCGGCAACACCCTGCATCACCTCATCGAGAAGGTCGATCGACTGCGCGGTCCGCAGCGATTCGTCGTCGATCGAAACAGCTCGCGGTGCCCTCACCGTGCTTTCGTTGCGCTCCACCAAGCACACGCGAACGCCCGCGCGCCTCAGAAAATCGCCAACACCAGCCCGGTGGGGCCGGAGCCCACGATCGCCACATCCGCAAAGTGACCGCCGTCAGCCACCGACCTGTGTCGTAGCGTTCGTATTGCATCATGCCATCCCGGACGCGGCGGCGACGAAGATCGTCAAGCCAAGCCTGAGTTCTTGCTGGAGACGCGCCCCGGAGGACTTAAGCAGGTGCAGAATCCGGGTTTCAACCTCCTTGTCAAACGAGGTCTCATCTAACACCAGGCTGAGGCTCGCCTCAATCCCCTGTTCCGGGACAGAGATCGGCACGGCAACCCCCACCCGACCGCGGTCTACCTCGCCATGCGTGATGGAGTAGCCGGATCTCCGGATGCGCGCCAGCTCGGCACGCAGTTCCACAATCGCTTCTGGTCTCACAGTGTGCCGCGTGCCGGCAAGCAGTTTTTTCAGCCTGTGAGTGGAAAGCTGCGCCAGAATGGCTTTTGAGGTAGCTCCGAGTGCCAGCGGCCGTGGCCGCCCTCTCTCATAGCTGGTCTCGACGGTGCTGTCTGCACTTCGAATATCCGCAACGCACATCACTGTATCTCCGTACAGTCGTGCCAGCACTGCGACGCACGGTATGTCGGCTTCGCGGACCACTTCGGAAAGAACGGTAACTCCAAGCTGAATTAATGGATCGGTCAGCCGCGCCCGGCGATCAAATTCGACGAACGCGGCACCCAGTCGATAAACGCCCTCCGTTGCCAGGCTGACCATATTGGCGCGGGCCAGATCGCGAATCGTGCGGTATACCGTGCTGGTCGGTACATTCAGCGCCGCGGAAATGTCCTGGACATTCCACGTACTCTTTGCTTCTGTAAACAGCGCCAGAACGGCAAGATAACGATCAAGTCCGGACATGAGTCTGGATCATACCGCTTCATTTTCAATCGTGTTCACGAGCTTGCCAGTTCCTTTACCACCACCTCGACCCGGTCCCTCGACGCCATAATCCTGTGGTTCCCGCTTGAATCCTACGCCTCCAAGAGTTCCCGTGGCGATGACTTCGCCCGTGGTGAGTCTCGTAAATCCACTGATAGATCAGGCTGACGCAAAGAATCTGTTCGGATTCGGGATGACGGGGAAATAGGTAAACTCACCGACCGCAAGTCCTTCGTCACCGATGCCGGAACTGTGGGAACGCCAGGCAGAGGCCGGGGATCTGCATGCCGCGGGTGAGGAGACCGATGACGTCCGCAAGTGCTAACCGCCGCACGGGGCTCGACATTGAACAGTTCATCGACGCCCACCCGATCTCGCCTATGCAGTGGCTGCTGCTGGCGCAATGCTTCGCAGTGGTCGCCATCGATGGCTTCGATACTGCGTCGATTGTGTTCATCGCGCCGCCATACGCTCCACCTGGGCGCTCAAGGCATCGCAACTCGCATCATTGTTCGGGTCCGGTCTTTTCGGTCTTACGGTAGGAGCCTTTCTGGTGGACCATTTTCAGATCGGCATGGCCGCAAGACTGGTCTGCTCTGGTCCATCCTTCTGTTCGGCTTCGCGAGCCTCGCGTCCGCGTTTCAGCCCGACTTTGGCGGTCCTGATTGCGTTGCGCTTCGTTACCGGGCTTGGTCTTGGAGGCGCTCTGCCTAACGCCATCACTCTCACGTCCGAGTACTGCGCGGTCGCCCGGCGCTCGACGCTCGTCACGCTCATTCTGTGCGGGTTACCCTGGGGTCTGCCCTAGGTGGCGTCGTCAGCGTGCAGATGCTGGCCAGCTCCGGTTGGCGCTCGGTCCTGATGTGGGCGGCACCCTGCCCCTCTTGTTGGCGCCGCTGCTGGCTTGGACCTTACCGGAATCGATCCGCTTCCTTGCGCTCGACGGGCGCGCGCCCGAAATGCAAAGAACGCTCCAGCGCCTTTACCCGGATGCCGGCCTGGAGGTTGCCGTGCCCAACAACGGCGCGCGGGTGGCTCACTCTGCTGTCTCCGAGTTTTTTCGCAAGGACCTGCTGGGAGGCACACTGCTGCTCTGGCTGGCCTCTTTCATGAGTCTTCTCGTCGTTTATCTGCTTTAAAGCTGGCTGCCGACAGTACTGCATACCGCGGGTGCCACCTTGCAGAGGGCCTCCCTCATCACCGCAGCGTTCCAGGTGGGCGGAACCGTAGGCGCCTTGACCCTCGGTCGATTCATGGACAGGATCAATCCGCAGTATGTGCTCGCGACGACTTTTAAGCGATGGCGCGCCTTTTGTAGCGTCAGTCGGCTTTGCCACGACACATACCTGCTGCTGGTGCTGGCCATCTTCGGCGCGGGGTATTTCGTTTCCGGCTCGCAATCGGGCGCAGACGCTTTGGCAGCTGCGTTTTATCCCACGTCAATCGGGCGACGGGAGTCGGTTGGGCTATAGGGGTCGGCCACGGGCTCCATCCTCGGTTCCATGATCGGCGCCAGTCTTTTCGCCATGGGCTTGGGGCTGCCAGCGGTCTTTCGCTCATTGCCATCCCCCCGCTGATCGCGGCTACCGCGTTTATTATGCTGGCCAGAGTGAGGCGCGCCACCGCACTTAGGCAGGCGTCCACGTTCGAAGCGTAGGACGTTCTGCCGCTGCGATAATCGAGGCCGTACCAGCCCCGTCGCATCGCCACTTCTATCTTCCGTTGAGCTTGCCTCGACGATTCCACTCACCTATCTGCACGCAGGAGAAAAGCATGGTCCCCTCTCAAAGCTCCACGCAGCTTTTATTACCGACCCATGTCGATCTGTTCTACGGAGGTCGATGGCATCCGCCGATCCAAGCCACCTCCGCGGACACCTACAATCCTGCGACCGGCGAGGTACTGGGCCGCCTGTCCGAGGCCTCAGCGCAGGATGACGATGCCGCCGTCGAAGCTGCTCATGCCGGCTACAGCCCTGGCCTCGCGTTCCGCCCCTCGAGCGCGCTAGGACCTTGCGGCGGATCGCCGTCGTAATCCGGGAGCGTGCGCAAGAGATCGCCATGTTGGACGCGGCCAACGGCGGGAATCCGGTCAGCGAGATGGGTCGGACGCGCACATTGCAGCGGCCATGTTCGATTTTTTTGCCGGGTTGGTCACAGAGATGAAGGGCGCGTCGATCCCCATGGGGCCGGATGCGTTCAACTTTTCAGTGCGTGAGTCGGTCGGCGTGGCGGTCGCATCATGGGCTTCAATCATCCGTTGATGTTCAGCGCGGGCAAGCTGGCGGCTCCACTCGCGGCTGGCAATGCGGTCATCATCAAGCCCCCGCAACAAACACCTCTGTCCGGCGTTCGGCTTGCGGAATTGCTCGCGATCTTCTGCCGCCCGGAGTTCTGGCCGTGCTGACCGGTGGGCGGGAAGTTGGCGCCCAGCTGACAACGCACCCCCGCATAGATTTGGCAACGCTGATCGGAAGCGTGCCAACCGGCCGAACGGTGTATCAGTCGGCAGCCGCCTCCATGAAGCCGATCATTCTGGAATTAGGGGCAAGAATGCGCTCATCGCGTTTTCGGACGCCGATCCTGACGAGGTAGCGGACGCCGCGGTCAAGAGCATGAACTACACCTGGTGCGGGCAGTCCTGAGGCTCCATGAGTCGCGTCTTCCTGCGTGACGCCATCTACGATGCGGTGCTGGAACGGATGAAGGTCAAGATCAAGCACTTTAGGCCCGGACTGCTGACCGACCCCGCCACCAGCATCGGTGCGATCGTCAGTAAGGCGCAGTACGATAGCATCCTGGGCTTTATCGCGTCCGCAAACTCGGAAGGGGCGGAACTGATCTGCGGAGGCGGACCGCCCGATGACCCTGCGCGCAAGAATGGCGACTTTGTTGAGCCGACGGTCTTTGCCGTCACGCCTGAGATGCGCATTGCGCGCGAAGAAATTTTTGGCCCGGTGCAATCCGTTCATTGCTGGACCGACGAGACTGAAATGCTGAAGCAGGTGAATGGTGGAATACGGTCTCACCTGCGCCATCTTCTCCAACGATCTGAACCAGTCCCACGGGACAGCCGCTCAAGTGGACGCCGGCTACGTATGGATCGATACCGTGAGTACGCACTTCGTGGGCGCACCCTCTGGCGGGGTCAAGCAATCGGGAATAGGCAAGGAGGAATGCCTGGCGGAACTACTCGCCTGCACGCGCGAAAAGAACATCCATATTCAACTGCGAAAGGCCTGAAGCCGGCTCTGAACAATCGTCCGGGGTGGCTTCGGTGAGCGCCGTTGCTTTGTTGTCACTCCCGCGGGGACTTGGCGACGGTCTCCGCCCGCCGGCTACACGGTCTGATAAACACAAGCGACAAACACGTCAATCGGAATGGCACGCGCGATGAACTTGCCGTCGTAACGGGCGGTGGGCTTGCTCTGAAGGACCTCGTCCAGCGTTTTCCCTTGCCGCTTCAACGTCGCCACAATTTCCCGCACACCCGTTAGCATTTCGAGCCAACCTTCCAACTGCTCCCGCGTTCCCAGCGGTCCGTGCCCCGGCACGATCATCGTTGTGGCGGTCACGCGCTTCAATGTGAGCTCTACTGCCTTGATCATTCCGTCGATGCGGCCACCGCTGGAGAAATCGATCAGCGGGTAAAAGCCGTTGTACCAGATGTCTCCGACGTGGACTACATCCGGCTCAAGCAGATGCACGCTGATGTCTCCGTCCGTGTGCGCGGGCTCATAGTACTTCAGAGCGATGTTGACACTCCCGAGGCGCTTGTGCGCTTCGGTGTCAAAGGCGTCTGTCGGCTGGGCACCTACGGGTGCGGCCGGTGCGGACTGGTGCATGGCCGCAGTTTCCTGAGGCGTGGAAAGCCGCTTTGCGGTATTACGCTGCGCGGTGACGGTTGCCCCCCGCTCATGCATCCACAGGTTGCCGTCGGTATGGTCGATATGCCAGTGTGTATTGATCAGGCTGGCTGGAACTTGCGGGGCCAGCGTGGACAGTGCGCCTTGGATTTGCGGGCGCGCTTCGCGTAAGCCGGAATCGACGACGATAACGCCATCTGGCTGGACCAGCACCAGGATGTTACCGAAAGGTCCACGAAGCAGCGACGCTCCGCCCCGCAAGCTCTGGGGCGTAATGACGGCTTTTGCAGCGGCGGCGCGCATGGCGTCCATCGATTCGACAGCCCCGACACTCCCGGCAGTCTGCCCGAAGCTCCGGCCGACCGCTAGAGCTCCGAACGTGAACATACCTTGGGATACGAACGTGCGGCGCGTATGGATATTCGACAAAGTGACCCTCTTGAGGATATCGGGACTGCAGACTGCCAGTGCAAAGAGAGTACAGCTTGTTGTACGTTTTCTCAAGTTATGAGAAATCTTTGACAGAAGTTGCATAAGCGGATTACTGTACGTCGCAGAAGATCAAGGGAACAATCGCCGGGTTCAATTTGCAAGCCGGCAAGCTCCTGTTAATCTTTCGGTGCACGTGACGTCCAAGCCGGCGGCAATCACCATTCCCTCAGGTTCGCGCGCCGCGCGAAGGAAACTGAGTATCTATGCCTAACTACATTCGCGCTCTTTGCCGCTCTTTCCTCATGCTCGCAGTCACGTTCCTCTGTGTCCACGCGCCGATACACGCGCAGAGTTCTACCGCCACAGTCTCCGGCCTCATCACTGACTCGACTGGGGCAATCGTACCGAACGCGACCGTAACCTTCACCAACCAGGCGACCGGGGTCGTGACGACGTCAACTACGAACGACGCAGGACTGTACCGGATACCCGGGCTTCTGGCCGGCGAATACAAGTCTTCGGTGAGCGCGAGCGGCTTCAAAACCGAGGTGCGGAGCGACATCGATTTACAAATCGAAGCTCAAGTTACGCTTAGCTGTACGCTTACAGTTGGGTCCACTACAGAGGTTGTGGAGGTGACCGCAAGCGCCAACGTTCTGGAAAGCAGCACCCCTACGGTCAGTCAGGTGATCGAAGGCCGGCAAGTGGAAGACACACCCCTGAACGGCCGCAATACCATGAACCTGGTGGCGTTAACGCCTGGTGTCGTGGCGCAGGGTGGAACCAACGGCGCGGCGAGTAACAATGCGAACGGCGGCGCATTTACGAATGCGAATAGCTTTAATAATTATTCGATCGCCGGCGGCTTGTCGTCGCAGGCCGGCATCTTCGTGGACGGAGCGCCGATCCAGACCTTCTTCGGCAACGCCACGGCGTTCATCATCACGCAGGATGCCGTCCAGGAGTTCAGGGTTGAGTCGAGTGTCGTCAACCCGCAGTACGGACGCTTCGGCGGAGGTGTGATCTCGTTCGGCACGAAGTCCGGCGGCGGCAAAATGCATGGCAGTGTGTATGAATACTTTCGCAACACTGTCTTCAACGCGAACAATTTTTTCAACAATAGTGCGGGGATTGCTCGCCCAAGTTTCAAACAGAACCAGTTCGGGGCGACAGTGGGCGGCCCTATCGTTAAGGAGAAAGCATTCTACTTCGCATCGTATGAGGGATACCGGTTGGCGCTGGGTGTAATCAACACCGGACTCGTGCCAACTCCAGCTGAATTGGCCGGGGACTTCACGCAGAATGGAGATCTCGCGACGAAGGTCTTCAATCCTGTGCCGAGCAGTACGCCAGGCGTCTATACGCCATTTGTTCCCAATGGACCGGCTTATCTGCTGCAGGCAAAGTGCGGGGGCGTGGTGAACAAGTTCTGCATCGGCGCTCCCGTCAACGCGGGCGACGCGGTTGCCGATCCTACGGCACAGTACCTCGCAAACCAGCTTCATTTCTTTCCCACGCCGAACCTGACCGGGAACGCCGCGCGTAACTACCAGGCGAACGGCAAGGCCAACTCGTTTAGCAATCAGGAGACCTTCCGGCTCGACTACAACCTGAACTCAAGCAACAAGCTTTTTGCCCGGTATACCCGTTTCGATCGCACTCAGGATCCCACCCAGTTCCTGAACAATCCAGTGGGTCCGAGCGCCTACACCGATGTCGGCGCGACCGCGTCCAATTACATCCTGGGCGACACGGTGACCTTGAGCTCAACCTCCGTGCTGGACGTACGTCTTTCTTACCTCCGTTACTTCAGCTACCTGGGACCCTCCAACACGAACGTCAACCTTGCCGCTTTCGATAACGGCGATCAGGCGCAGTTCTGGAATGCCGCCTCGCGTGAGATCCCGTCTTACTTTCCGGGCATCATCATTAGCAACAACATTCCATTTCCGTACACGGGAACCGACTTCGCCGCGCAGCAGCCTTTTAATGTGTATACCGCTTCCGGAACCTACTCGAAGGTTCTGGGAAAGCATTCGTTGAGCGTCGGCGGCGAGGGCCGCCAGGCGGAAGAGTACCTGTTCAACAATCCGTTCCTATCAGGTGCGTTCATCTTTGCCGGAACCAATACGGCCTGCGTGCCGAGTCCTACGCCCACCACCGTCACTTACAACGACATCACTCGCCCAGCCTCGATCAAGAGCTGCGGTGGCCCGCCGACCATCCCGGGTTCCGGTATTACGCCCGTATCCGACTTTGTTTCGGGTCAATTCACAACAACGCCCTTGGGCGGCTTTGTCACCACGAAATCGTCCGATAGCTACAGCCACTACGGGGGCGTCTTTGTGAATGACTCCTGGACCGTGAATTCCCGGCTCACCGTGACCCTGGGCGTTCGGTATGAGCTGCCGGGCAGCAACACAGAGAAGCACGACAACAACGCAGTGCTGATTCCGGGGCTTAGCAACCCACTGGTGCTTGTGAATACACCGGCGTATACGGGTCGTGGCGATCTGGTTGCGCACCATGAACTGTTCTCGCCCCGCGTTGGTTTTTCGTTCTCGCCATATGCGGGCACCACCTTCCGCGCTGGTTATAGCTTGTCCTATCTTCCGCAGGACAGCGCGCCCAGCAACACACCGAATTCCAACTCAATCGCGACCCCGCAGACCTTTGTGCCGGCAGCTCAACTGCTGTGCGCGCCTCTTGGTTTCGCAGCGGGCGGGCAGGCCGGGTGCAATACGCCCGGGACGGCCGCGAAAACAACGATTCTGCAACCTTCCGGACGTGCAGGCTATCTCGCCAACCCCAATGAGTTTGTGGGCAGTTCCATTCAAGGACGCAATCCGTTCGGCTCGTATCCTTACCTCGAGCAATGGAATGCAAATGTACAGCAGGCATTTGGCGGCAGCACGGTTCTCCAGCTTGCTTACCTTGGCGCCCGCGGCGAGCATCTGCCTATCGCCAGCACCGTCAACCTCAACCAACTTTCGACGACCGCTCCTGTTGGGGGGACCAGCCAGTCGCTCCGGCCATACCCGCTCTTTCAGAATGTGCTGGAGTCGGCTCCCTTCATCGGCGACTCCTATTACCAGTCCGCGCAGGTCACAGTGTCGAAACGTTTCACGGGCGGCGGCACGGTGTTGGGGAACTACAGCTGGTCCAAGTTCCTGAGCACTGCGGAGTCCACCACGGGACCGGTCGAAAGCCACCAACAGGGCTTGATCCAGGACTTCACGAACCTTCGCGCGGAACGCTCCTACCTCAGCTTCGATGTTCCGCAGCGTCTGGTCGTGAGCTACATCCTCGACCTTCCGGTAGGGCGGGGTAAGCATTTCCTCAACGATGTCGGCGGCGCGGTCAACACGGCGGTTTCCGGATGGAACATATCGGGCATCAACTCGCTGCAGAGCGGATTTCCCCTGGCCATCGTCGGCGCTCCCACTGCGCTCTCCGCAGCATTCGGGGGCGGAACGCCACGACCTAACATCGTTCCGGGCTGCAAGCTGCTGTCGGGAGTCGGCCTCGTGGCCTCGGCGCAAGGAGCCGGGTCTACCTTCAACCGCGCCTGCTTTGTGTCGACGGCCTATGACGGCGTTTCGGCCGCCAGCCTGCTGGGGAACGCGCCGCGTACCAGCGGCATCCTTAGGACCCAGGGCGTCGATAACTGGGACTTTTCGGTGGGCAAGACCACTCCCATTCACGAGGACATCAACCTGGTTTTCCGCGCGGAAGCGTTCAACGTGTTCAACCGTGTGCAGTTCGGCGATCCAGGCCTGACCGCAGGATCTTCCACCTTCGGGGTTCCCACCTCACAGGCGAATAATCCCCGCAGTTTCCAGTTCTCGCTGCGCGCCAACTATTAACAAAGCTAAACGTCCGGAGGGTCCAGTTTATGAAGGTGCGCTTCCTTTTCCCTATAGTTGCGCTGTTCGTTCTGTTTGCTGGAGTTCCGCCCGTCGCTGCTCAAGACCTCGTGCTCACCGGTGCCCGGATCATCACGGGCGCTGGCCGCGTGATCGATTCCGGCACGGTGGTTGTCGCCCACGGCAAAATCGCATCAGTCATGCCGGGTTCCGCGGCTGCCGGTACCCAGGGCTCCATGGTTGACGTTAGCGGTATGACCATCATAGCCGGCTATATCGACGATCATCGCCACCTCATTCAGGCTTCCGGCCCCAGCCCCATCGGTCCCGCCAGCGTCGATAAGCTGGAGGACTTCCTCGCTCCCTCGGGGGGCGCCGCGGCTGCCATGCAGGACCTTCTCGAGTCCGGCTTCACCTCGGTACAGGCTGGCGGGGACGATCCCCAAGGCATCGGCCGTCTGAAGCAGCTGATTGAGTCCGGCACCATCAAAGGCCCGCGCCTGCTTACCTGCTTTCCCGTTCCTACCTTCCGCATGAAAGACGAAGCGCAGGTGCGTGCGGCGGTCGACCAGGCGAAGGCTCTGCACTTCGATTCAATTTGCGAGGACATTTTTCCCGTGGTCCCGTGGCCCGTCAATCCATCGGAGCAGGAAAAGACAAACTTCGCCGCGGGAGTCGACGAGGCCAAGAAAGTCGGCATCCTCTTTCAGGTCCATGCCGTAAGTCCTCAGGCGATGGTAGCGGCTGCCAACATGGGAGAGACGCGTTTCGTTCACAGCACCCATTACGATTGGATGACTCCTGAGCAAGCTGCGCAGATCAAAGCCGCCGGGGCCATCGTTGCCTCTTCCACAAACGTTCCTGGAGCAAACTTCGGCGTTTTTTCAACAGATAACCAGCCCCACTACCGATCTGGAAAACATTGGCCCGAAGGGGACCAGGGCGGCGAAGCTCAGGGTCGTGCCGCAGCTTATATGGTGCTCAATCTGCGCACCCTCTATGACAATGGTGTGGAGATCTCCCTCTCCTGCGATGCCTTCCCGTACACCACCCATACCCCTTACAAACAATCCGCGGTTTTCGAGCAGGAACTCAAAGGGCTCAACCTTGTTTTCTCTCCTACAGACATGATCAGGATCATGGGTCAAAACTCGGCTGATTTCATCAACCGCGGGCGGGATCTAGGCACAGTCGAAACGGGCAAACTTGCCGACCTGGTGGTTCTCCGGGGAAATCCTCTTGACGGCTACTGGAACTTTCTGCATCCCGTCCTGGTGATCAAAGGCGGAGAAATCGTAGTAGATAAACGGAAGTAAACGATCAAGTCAGGAGAGCTCCGCGTCGTTGGATGCTCGACAGGTCACTTTCAGTTCCCTTGCAAACCAGCTGCGAAGCAGGAACTTCAGCCCCTTGGGTAAGGAATGGGCCAGGTCCTTGGCTAGAGCCTGCTGATATACCTGTTCGAGAACGTAGGGGAAAAAGGAGCACAGTGGAAAGCCGGTTGCCTGAGGTACAGCAAGCGGATGTTCTTATCGTAGCTGGTTGTCGCGTTCTGGCCTGGAACAGGTTGTTGAGTGCGGAATTTGTGGATTTTAGCAGCGTGTTCGTTAGATTCTTAGCGGCGTACGTCTTAGCCGCAAATAGGGCGCAGCGACCCGCACGTTGGAAGACTGGTCTAAGACCAGTCTGCAGTCCGAATCGGCACAGAGGGTGACTGCTGGCCCGGATTCCTGTATGGAAACTCTTGGGTAGTAGCTGTTGCGATAGCCGATACCAGCGCGTACAACGGCACCAACGGCATCACCTGCCCCAGCAAAAGCAGCAGCGTAATCGGCACGATCCAGTGCTGGCTATCCCGAACGAGTGATTTTCGTGGCGACCGCGAGCAAGCGGCTTACTGGGACGTCTAAGGATGTAGCATAAACGCGGCTCGTCGGTTCTGCTGGAAACAAACTTCGTCTTTCTCCGTGCAGACCTGTTGACCCTTTCCGTAGCTGACGATCTGCACACGACCGCTCTCAACGCCATCTGCAACCAGCGCATCCCGCGTAGCGCGAGCGCGTTTCACCCCAAGCGCAAGGTTGTACTGTTCCGTCCCGCGTTCGTCGGAATAGCCACCCACGAGCACGTTCAGATCCGGGTGAGTTTTCAAATACTCGGCTGCGTGATCGATAGCTTGTTTCGTGTCGGGGCGAAGGTCCCATCTGTCGTAGTCGAAAAGGGCATCCTTGACGTTCTCGTGGAAGACCTTCTCGCTAACCATGTGCGGGGCAGGCGGTGCTGTGGCGGCTACAACGATTCCGGCCGCTTCGGGTGAGGGCATCACGCGGAACGCGAGATCGCAGGATGCGGTCAGGCCGGGGATGTCGGTGGCGACCGCATGTCCAACAATCTGGTATCGGCCGGGAGCCATATTGGTGGTGTCGAGCGAGACCTCGCGGCCAGCACCATCCAGCTTTCCTCCCGTCACTGTCCACGAGTAGGCTACGGCCAGGTGATTCGGCTCAGTCATGGTGTTTCCCAAGATCTCAAGCCGCTGTCCGGGCTCAACATTCATGACGTTGGTGCTGCACCAGAACGCAAGGTCGTTGCGGGCCTGCGGCGGCGGTGGTGGGAAAGCCAAGGATGCGGCTGCCGGATGCAGGGCGAGCTTTACGACGATTCCCGCGCCGATCGTGACATGATTCTGCTCGTTGGTGCTGCCGTTCGGGAAGCCTGTTCGAAGATACTGTACTTCCGGAGCACGTATAGCGAAGCGGCGATTCACCTCCAGATCCAGGCCACCTCCCAGATCAAGGGCGAAGCTTGTCGCGGTGGTGCTATAAATAGTGCCGATTGGAAAATACGAATCGCTCGCATGTGCGGCCCCGAGGAGCGCCTGGCCGAACGGCGAAAGGCGCTTGTGCGAAAACGTGTAGCGCGGACCGAAGGTGTAGGTCGTAAGGGTAAGTTCCTGGCCCAATGTGCTGATGTGACTTGCATGGCCACCGCTGAACTCTGCCGCTGCACTGAGCCCGTGCGTTAGGTGGAAAGATCCGGATGCAATGCCGCCGCTCATTTGGAAGCAGACACAGGCACCAGGAGGCGCATTCGCACGGGTGAAGTTATAACCGAGTGAGAGGTCGGCACGGTGCGGTGTGGCGTAGGGTTCTTTGGAGCCCTGCTGCGCGACCGCAGCAGGGATGAAGCTAGAGCTAAGCAGCAAGACCACTTTCAACTGGTGCATTTCAGTTCTCCTTCCGGGACTTCAACGCCCGGCGTTGCCTTACTCGAGCGGCCTAATACAGCAGCGTTATGGACGGAGAGGTCGTCAGCGGATTCGTATCGACTAGTACGAAGAGGTTGGGAGTGATTGCGTAGATGACCGTGGTGCCGTTGATGGTGTAGCGGCCGACGGCCGCATTTGGAGAGGCATAAACGTACGTGCCGGAGTTAGTGGTGCCAGTTTGAAGAACGTTGAGGGTACCAACGCCGATGTTCATGTCCACGGTAGAGGTTTCATCGCCTGCTCCATCCGCCGTGATCTGGCCGGATGTGTTGATGCTGGCTAGGGTGCTCGCCGGGGTGGAGGCATAGACATAGGTTCCGTGGAATGCTGCCAGGCTGAAGGGTGCTCCGATCTGGGGTTCAAGATTGCCGAGTCCTGCGTATCCGGTCTCGAGAAAGAAGCCGAGCTCCGGGCTGGCGAGGTAGAAGACGCGCGGCGCCGACGGTGTTCCGACCGGAGATCCGAGCACCGTCTGTTTTGGATACGCCAGCACTCCTCGCCCATTCACGGCGACAGGGCAGGTGGTATCGCCCGTGACACGGTAGGCGCCAAGGATGTTGTTGAGGCCGGTGAGGCTGCCGCCAAGGCTCGTGAGGGCCGTTACGAGGCTGTCTGCGCCACCCACATCCACGTTGCTGACGTTGCACACGCCATCGCCTGTCCCCGTTGCGCGGAAGATTGTTGCCGTGGAGAAGCCGAGAGTATTTTGCAGGGTTGCCGAAACCATCCCAGGGTTGGTTGCAGAGTTCTCATACCCAATGAACGGCCCGGAGATCGAAGTATTCGAAAAAGCGTTCTGCGTTTGTAACTGGGCGTTGCCGGCCAGCAGTGCGTTGGCTGAATGCACGTCCGTCGACATCACGAGCACCTGGTTGGCATTCACAACGTACAAGGCGTAGTTCGTTGGATAGCCCGGGGGCAGATTGGCCGTGACCATGTTCAACTGCACACGGCCATTACTATCTGCCGAACTGTACGATCCCGAGAGTGACTGCGTGGCGTAGGTCGTTGCCGCGATGTTTGCGTCGCTTTGACCGGTGACGACTCCTGCACTTGCCGTCAGTGCTCCAACTGAAGCGACCGGCCCTGGTGCGAGGTTCACGGTGCAGGCCAGCAGGCAGGGTGAGTCACCCTGCAGGCCGAAGGCATACGAGCCGTTGAGGCCGGCAGTGAAGGATACCGCGGTCTGTCGCAGCAGCGTACCTGATCCCTTCGTGCCGACTGCGTTGTTATCGTCGTATTCAATCAAGCTGCCCTGCGCGACCGTGGCTGCCGGCGATACCGGAGCCTTGAGCGAGATAGCATAGGTGTGTGTGTTGGCTACCGTGCCGTTCGCGTTCAAGGTTGTGACCGTCAGCAGGCCGCGATTGTCAGCATTGATCTGGTAGGTGCCGAGGAAATGGTTGCTCGCAACCGTTCCGCTGGCGGAGGCTGAGCTCTGATGGTTGCTGTCGAGCTCACCGGATGAAACCACGCCCGTCCCATCTGCGGTAAAGCTGCCAATGGTGGCGGTCTTGTAGGCGAGCACACCGAACACAACGTCGTCATAGCCTTGGAAGAGGAAGGCATATGGTCCGGTGAGTTCAGCGTCTGTGGCCGTGGGTGAGTAGGTAACCAAGAGAACGACTGGCAGGTTCGCGGTCTGCGGTGTTCCTTCCGAGTCCTGGGCCGTCACGGTGAAGCTGTAAGCGCCTACGACGGTCGGGGTTCCGTTGACTACTCCGCTAGACGATAGCGCGATCCCTGCCGGCAGTGAGCCTGCAGTCACCGCGTAGGTGTACGGACCCACGCCGCCGCTGGCCGCAAGAGTCTGTGTGTAAGGCTGGTTCACCACCGCATTTGGCAGCGAACCCGTGAACGTTAGTGGCGGAACCGGGTTGATGGTGACGGTTACCGGTCCGGATGTTGTGCCCTGGGGATTTGCGGAGTCGGTTACGGTGACGGGAATCACTCCAGAACCGGCTTTCGTCGGTGTTCCGGTTACTGTGCAGCCGGTCAGCGTGAGGCCTGCTGGCAGCGTGCCGCCAGTCTGGGTGCAGGTATAGGGTCCGGTGCCGCCGGTGATCCCAATGGGCCCAGTATAGGGAACACCCACTGTTCCAGGTGATGGGGAGGCAATGGTGATAGTGGCAGATGCAGGGTTCACGGTCACTGTCACCGGTCCGCTGGAGGTAGCGGCTGGTATGCTGCTGTCGCTGGCCTGCACCGTTAGTACAGTGCTGCCTGCGGTAGTGGGTGTGCCGCTCAGCTTGCAACCCATCACTGTCAGGCCGGCAGGCACCGTGCCCGCAGTGAGAGTGCAGCTGTAAGGACCCGTGCCCCCGGATACAGGAATAATTCCCGTATACGGAACCCCAACTGTAGCCGTCGGCGGCGAGCTGATGGTGAGCGATGCAGGCGCCGGGCTGATGGTGATGCTCTCCGGACCGCTAACGGTATTGCCGTTGCTGTCCATCGCCTTCACCGTAAGGTTCGCCGTGCCTGCAACAGTGGGTGTGCCGCTGACGGTGCAGCCGCTCAGAGACAAGCCGGCGGGCAAAGTTCCAACCGTGAAGACGCAGCTGTAAGGTGATGTTCCGCCGGCGACACCGATGGTGGAGCTGTATGTGACACCGACGGTGCCGCTGGGTAAGGAGGTTGTCGTCAGTGCGAGCGGCGCCGGGCTAATGGTGATGCTCTCCGGACCGCTAACGGTATTGCCGTTGCCATCCGTCGCCTTCACGGTCAGGTTCGCCGTGCCTGCAACAGTGGGCGTGCCGCTGACGGTGCAGCCAGTCAGAGACAAGCCGGCGGACAAAGTTCCGGCCGTGAAGACACAGCTGTACGGTGATGTTCCGCCGGTGGCTCCGATGGGTGCGGCGTACGCAACTCCTACGGTGCCATTCGGCAAGGATGTTGTTGTCAATGCGAGCGGTGCCGGGCTAATCGTGATGCTCTCCGGACCGCTGACGGTATTGCCGTTGCTGTCCATCGCCTTCACCGTAAGGTTTGCCGTGCCTGCAACAATGGGCGTGCCGCTGACGGTGCAGCCGCTGAGAGACAAGCCGGCGGGCAAGGTTCCGGCCGTGAAGACGCAGTTGTAAGGCGCATCGCCGCCCGTCACCCCAATGGTTGTGCTGTACGCCACTCCTACGGTGCCATTTGGCAAGTTCGTCGTGCTGAGCGCGAGCGGTGCCGGGTTCACAGTGAAGGTGACCGGGCCGGTACCCGTGTTGGGCGGGTTCGAGGCATCGGTTCCCTTGACGGTAACCGTCGCACTGCTTGGCGCCGTCGGTGTTCCGGTCACGTTGCAACCGCTAAGCGTCAGGCCGGCAGGCAAGGTCCCAGAGGTCAACGTGCAGGTGTATGGTCCGCTGCCGCCGCTTACCGGAATAGTGGCGGCATAAGGTGTGCCTACGGTAGCTGCAGGAGGCGAGCTGATCACCAGCGTGGCTCCCGCATTGATGGTGATGCTCTCCGGTCCGCTGACCGTGTTACTGTTGCTGTCCGTAGCCTTCACGGTCAGGTTTGCGGTGCCCGCTGTTGTCGGAGTGCCACTGATCGTGCAGCCCGTCATTGTCAGTCCAGCCGGCAGAGTTCCGGCCGTAAACACGCAGTTGTACGGGGAGACACCACCCGAGACGCCAATGGTGGAGCTGTACGCCAATCCAACCGTGCCGTTTGGCAGAGAAGTCGTCGTGAGGGTCAGCGGCGCCGGGTTCACCACAATGTTGATTGGGGTCGATGTGGTAAGGAAGGGATTGGACGAATCAGTCGCCTTAACTGTGACCGTTAAGGTACCCGGCGTTGTTGGAGTACCACTCAAGGTGCATCCCGTCAGAGTCAACCCGGCGGGCAGCGTGCCCGCGGTGACACCGCAGCTGTAAGGACCGGTACCACCGGAGACGGGGATAACACCGGCGTATGGGGTGCCGACAGTCGCTGCTGGTGGGGAGCTGATAGTCAGGCTTGGTGCCGGGTTGATCGTAATGCTTTCCGGGCCGGTGACGGTATTGGCCGGGTTTCCGGAGTCGGTTGCCTTCACCATGACGGTGGCGGTGCCAGCTGTCGTCGGCGTACCGCTCACCACACAGCCGTTCGTCGTAAGTCCGGTGGGCAGTGTGCCCAAGGTGATCACGCAGTTATATGGAGGCGTGCCGCCGCTCACCCCGATGGGAGCGCTGTACGGAGACCCTACGGTGCCGTTCGGGAGCGTCGAGTTGCTCAGGGTGAGAGGGATCTGTGCGGCATTGATAACAATCACGAAGGTAGCGCTCGCCTTGGCTCCGTTTGCGTCCTGCGCCTGTGCGGTGAAGCTGAAGCTGCCTTGCGCCGTCGGCGTGCCCGCGATTACGCCGCTTGCCGGATTGAGAGTTAGCCCTGGGGGCAGGCCGCCGGAAAGAATGCTCCATGTGTAAGGCGCGGCTCCCCCCGAAGCACTCAGGGCAGTGGTGTAGGCGGCACTAAGTGTTCCCGACGGGGGGGCACCGCTCACCATGAGCGCTGTCGCACCTGCGGTCACAGTGATGTTTTCATTCGCGGCCGCCGTAAAGGGAACAGCGCTTGAGTCGACTGCACGAACGGAAAAGGTCGAGCTGCCTGTCGCAGTCGGCGTGCCCGAGATCACACCCGTCGCTGAATTAAAGGACAAGCCAGTCGGCAGCGAACCGCTGCCAAGGCTCCACGCTAGAGGTGCGGTACCGCCTGATGCGGTCAAAGTGGTCGAGTAGGCAACGCCCACGACTCCAGCCGGAGGAGTGCCTAGAATGGTCGGGTCAGGGTTCACAGTAATCGATACCGTCTGCTTGGCTTGCGTCCCGGCGATTCCTCCAGTCAGGGTGAGTTGCAGCGGGGCAGTGGTACCCGCAGGAGCCGTGTAAGTCACGCTGGCCCCGGTGCTCGCCGACAACGTTCCGCATCCTGCTCCATTGCAACTTCCACCCGCAAGCGACCAGGAAAGGGTGGAGCCACCCGAAACAGTCGAGGTAATGCCAAAGGACTGTCCAGCATCGAGGATCAAAGTCGATGCCGACAGGCTGAATGCGCCACCACCCGGGTAGCCGCCGTTTCCGCAACCGGGGAGCGCTCCGAGTACCCCGAACATCAGAAGAGCAAATACAGCAACGGCACCCAGCCTTCTTGAGAAGGCTGCCGCCGTTTCCAATGCGGACAGGAAGGGTGCAAACGCAAGGGGTGCTTCTGAAATCGGTTGCGGCGTACTCATCATGGGAAGCTCCTTAGCTGCAAAACAGGTGATCATTCTCCTGACCACGTGAAGGGTGGAGAGGAAGCAGGCATACGGGAAGTGAAAGGCGAACGAGGAGCGCCTGTGAGTAGATCGCTGATGAAGGCTGATTAGTGAGGTGAAAGAGCGTTGCACTTTACGTCTCCGAGAGCAGGCGTAGTAACCGTTCTTCGGGTGACTAACGGTGATTACGCTGTACAACTATCGCCGACGGATAAGCCGCAGATCTGGTCTGATCCAAATAAAAACTTATTCCGATATCGTCCGCAATATCCTATCGATTGCATCCAAGGGGAATTGATCTGAACTGTAAGTAGCTGGAGTCAAAGGTAGGTTTAGGCGTTTCAACACCTGATTGAAGTGCTACGCTGAGTCGCCCGCTTGCTACTGGGCCTAGACGTTACCCTCAATAAATGCGGGTCAGCCGATTACTTGGCGAACCCGGTGATGTTCCCGCATGTGACTACAGCCTAGACAGGAGTACTAGCCCTAAGTAGCGTCCGGCTGTGAACGCTCTAACCTCAGCTGGCGTGACGCAGGCGCATCAGGCCCCGGGATGGGAGATCCAGGTGAGATCTAGCAGGTGAGTGTTGATGATTGGATGCTTCATCCATGCGGCTGATTTTCTCAGCAATGGCGAGGGTCACAAAGTGATTTAACGATGTACCATCCTCATGAGCAAGCTGAGTAGCTCTTTCTCTGACTGAGATCGGCAGACGGAGTAGAAAACTTTGTTTCCGCTTCTTAGACTCGTCCATAGGGACCTTCATGTTGCCGCAGAGACTCGGATCAGCAACGCAACTACAAGTATTCACCTCGGCTCAAAGTGAACACAATAACCCCAATGGGTCACGGCCCCCCTCCTCACTCCCTTTGAAAACGTTTCGCAAATTTCAATCCAGCTAAGTACCAAGCGAGAACTCCAGTGGTAAGCAGCCAAGGCGCGGAAGCATCATGAAACTGGCGACACGCACCCGGAACGCATCGTCCTCGAATCGCATGGAGCTATCGTCGGCCCGCCAAGGATTTGGTATAGTCTGCGAAAACGACAGGAGAGCATCTCGCGCGAAGTCAAGGAGTTGCATGGAAGGTCAACACCGGTTGCATAAGCAATATAGATGCTGGCATTGCAGGGAGCGAAGTTGCTTGAGGGCGAGGTGAAGAAGGTTACCAAGAGCATCGAATGGGTTACGGTCTTCGTGCCTCCTCCAATCGCCAATTGCCCCAGCCAAGAAAGCTCTTCACGTTTGTCTACAGCAGCCACAGCGCTGCTAGTCTATACTCTGCCGTGAGAGCCATTGCTCGAAATCCTGCAGAAATCCAGGATGAACTGAACCTTCTTCGATGCAACTCAATTGGAGCGAGTACCTCGTGATCATGCTCGTACTGGCGCAGCGAATGTGGGAGAAGGTGATGGCGGGCAGAGGACTGCTACGACGGCCTCACATCGGCTTCTACAACTGGACACGTTAGAGCCGACGCCGTTCGCGGCCATGGTCGAGCGAAAGGTAGAAGCGGTTAGGAAGAATCCAACAATGCAGACGCAAGAATAGTTTGCTTGCAGAGATGGCGAAGAGCGCAAAGGTAGACCGAGTCAGCGCCGGTGTCAGCGGGTAGCGATGCTGTCACGAAGAAAAAAGCAAAGCGCGTTGAGCGCAGTGCCGAGAACGGTAAGCGGAGGCGGAAGTGGTCAACCAGGAAGAGCTACAGGGACTTCCCGATAACTTTGATGATCGGGCGACTATGACGGAACGGCTCGCCGATCAAGTACGCGCTTTGCGGCTGGAACTGAAAGCTGTGCCTGATGGTAGAAGCCGGAGGGCAGAACAAAGCGCCATCGGTCTAAGGATAGATGCCGTGCGTTGGCAGATGCACCGCCTGAACCCGGAGAAGTACAAGAAAGTCTAGAGTTGGTATACCGGCCCAACTTGATGCGTCTGTGAAAGCATGGCGAAAACCAAAAAAGATGACTGACCAAACCTCATTATGGGAAGTTTCCCACAAAGATTATCTTCAAGTGACAGCAGTGTAGGAGCCGGCGCCCGCTCAACAGCGCGTACGTTAGTGTCCGTGTCCAGCGGCAGCTACGTGCGCCACTTGTGCTACGCTCAAGAACTCCTCGTATGTTGCCTGTCCGGGAATTGTCGCAGGAGAACGTAGGTCTACAGCGCCTTTGCTGAGAGAACTTTACGCTCGCGCTCCTCTCGTGGTTGCAATTTTCTTTCTTCGAGCCGAAGGATAGCTCTATGACTTGGCGCCAGCTCAAGATCCGATCATTCAGGTGAGGTAAGTTGGATTCTCAGACGACTACAGGGCCATAGGTTCACTGACTCGGGCGCGGGTGGCACCCCATGCACCTTTGCCGCATAGTCGTTATGCTCCAGGTGAGGGAACTATGCCAATTCAAAACATCCTGGACTCCATTGATCAAGGGATTGTGCAGTTGCAACGTGCACGGACCTTGCTCGCCGGCATTAAAAGTGTGGAGCTTTCCGGTAAGCGGCGAGGCCGTCCGAAAGGCTCGACGAATCAGCCGCAAGTGCCTACCACCCCGGTTGCGAAGAAAGCGGTTAAGCGCACCATCAGCCCGGAGGGAAAGGCAGGCATTGCGGCCGCCCAAAAGGGCCGATCGGCAAAACAGAAGAGGGCCGCAGCCACGCCGAAGAAGACGGTACTTACCTCCAGGTCCGCGGTGGCCAAAAAAACCAGCAAACCGGCTGGCAGCAAGACGTCGGCCAAGAAGACCTTGGCCGCGAAGAAGAAAGCGGCACCTACCAAGTCGACGTCCGCCGGCCAGCCGGCGGTTCTGGCAGCCGAAGCGTCGACGGCATAAAGCAGGTTGAACTCGAGGCCGCGCATTCGCTGAAGCAGCGGCACTTTAGGCCACGTCTGATAACGAATCGTAAGTCGAGAAGATAACATCCTGTGTCATTGTGAACAGCGCTACGTGAGCCATCGACTCACCCTGTCTTATGACAGGAAGCAGATCATCCTGGAGCGAAGCGAACTCACGGAAGGTCTAGGCGGCAAGTACGTCGACTTGTACGAGTTCCCTGATGGGAGGCTTGAGGTTCGATTCCAAGACCGCTTGCTTCCCTATCGCGTCTTCAGCAAAGACCAGCGTGTCAGTCACACCGCCATCATCGAGAACAAACGGTTCAGCCACGCACTCGCTACCGTGAAGGCACAGCAGGATCTGAAGCATGAACCAAAGATCCAGACCAATAGCGAGAACATCGGCTACAAGAAGAACCCACGTCGAGTCTACGGACCAAATTACTCAGCAAAAGTCGCGCCGGCACCCGCGGTGGAAATGACGGCCCGACGGAAAGCGAGGAAAACATGAAGCCGTTTCCCTCTCTTCCCACATTCCTTGGAAACCGCCAAAGTGCGGCGGTCCCCACATTACGCACCGCAGGGCGACAACGACGCACTATGATGACAGAACCGCTTTGCAGATCCAGCGACGTTATCGCTTTGCACCAACACGAGGACGGCTCTATACTGACATTTCTACTTGGCAAAAGTAGAGACAGTTCAACCTGGTTCCAACAGCGGCTGTAGACGCCCGGTAGAAATCACAGGTTCCCGCCCATTAGAACTTCGCCGATCGCTCGCTCGAGGTGCGCTGCAAAGGGCACACACTTCCCTTTGGCGTCTCATCAAAAGACTAGCGTGTGAGCCATGCAGCGATTGTCGAAACAAGCGCTTGAGCCATGCGTTCATGATCGTCAAGCCAGGCTGGGAGACCGTGCCGCAAGCGAACGGTCGACCTCGGGGTTGTGGCTACTCGGCTAACCAGCCGGCTCCTTCTAAGCGTGTCGCCTGATGGCTGCACCCACAGCGAAGAAGGTGATTCGATACCAGAACTGTGTTGTCATAGACCCCGCCACTAGTCAACGTGCCGCTGCCCCACACTGGACGATCTCGATAGTAATGCGGCGTCCTTCTTATAGATTCTATGCTCTACCCGTTGATAGTATTTCTTCATTGGTGATAACCGCTTGCCGGCGGTTCACTATCCGGATGCTGCTCGCCTTTTCCGTTATCAGCGGAGAAGGGCCTCCTGGCAGCACTTCCACGGCGTTGTCGAAGAAGGGATTTCGCTTTATCAGATCGTTGACATCGTTGGGGGACACCGGCACGGGTATGTGAAGGCGAAGCAGACGAACTAAGCCGCGAAGCACTTCAGGACTGATTGCGCCATTGCAGAGTTAACTCATCTGGCATTGAGCACATGAATCGTCAGCGCCTTAGCTAGCAGCCGAACCGCCGATGCCTTACCGCTCCACTGGAGGAGATTGACGCATCACTGAGTACTTCGTTTTTGGGGAAGAAGATGTTTGTAGTTCCGAGATGGCTTCGACCCTTGAACCCTAACAATGCAGCTGAGATGGCCTTATCTCATGTTGGTACATCCGGAGAAGAGGCATAGCTGCTGCGCAACATACCACTAAGGATTTGAGCTATGGAAATCAAGTCTCTTGAGGATCTTCTCATCGTTGGCATGACCTATTCATTCGATGCGGAGAATCAGTTATCCAAGGAAGCTGCCAAGATGGCACATGCTTCTAACGACTCACAAGTGAAAGAAGTCTTTGAAAAAAGCGTAACCCAGGGCGAGAAATACGCTGAGCGGTTGAAGTCGGCTTTCCAGAAACTTGGTCAGTCACCTGAGACTGGAAAGAACAACATCGTTAAGGCCATGATGGGCGAGGTCGAAGACCTCATTTCCGGCACAAAGCCTGGCCCCCTCCGCGATGCGGCTCTGGTGGCGGCCTTCAATCAGCAGCAAGCATACCGTGTCGCTTCCTACGGCTCGCTCAAGACGTATGCAGAGTTGATAGGCGAGGAAGATGCCATTGCCGATTTGCAGCTAAGCCTGGACGAGGCCAAGTCGGGTGATGAAAAGCTGACCAAAATCGCTCAGCAAACCGTAAATAAGCAGGCGGTCGAACAGCCTGTTGCCGGATGAAGACACCAAAGGCCTACCTACTTCTGGGGGGAGGAGCTTACAAGAGCTCCTCCCGTGTAAGCCTTGAGGGAGATCCATCGAGCATTGGTTGTGCGAGCCTGAGCGCGATCGCGATTCTCAGCTGGGGGCCAGACATCATTGATGCGCCTCGCGTCTTAATGAACGAACACGTCGCTTTGCTCGAGGTGTGCGAGGAGCTTCTGGTGCGTAGGCAACCAGCCGAGGCGTTCCTGCGTTAGCTTGCTGGACGCGGGATTGTCTATGCCTACAAGGGGTGCAGCGAACCCAAAATGTTTCGGGACTTGGCTGGGCTGCTTCGATGTCACCGGTACATTCAAGCGCCGTCCAATAACTTCAGCGATCTCCCGTAAGGGAATGCCTTCTTCGGCGACGCCGTGATAGGCGCTTCCGGGAGGACCATTTTCCAATGCCAGGCGAAAGAGTCGAGCAGCGTCTAGATAGTGAACCGCGGGCCAGCGATTCCGACCGGCTCCAACGTAGGCAGACTCCTTTTTCTTGCGGGCAGTTGGAATGGTCAGGGAGACAAGGCCGAAGGCTCTTGGTCCGTGGACTACGGGCGCAAGCCTGATTGCGGAGGTACGGACGCCACGGGAGACAAAGCTCTTGAGAACGTCTTCCGTGCTGGCTCGCAAGATATTGAATGCGGCGGGATCATGGTCGTAGGGTTCATCCTCCGTCGCGAGCTGTCCATATTTCATTCCCATGGTGCCGAACGTCGCAACGAACGCGCTGCCCTTTTGCAAGGCTTCGCCAATGGCCACGATAGCCTTGCGATCAGCGGCCACCCCAGCTTCCATAAATTGCTTGAAGATGCCTTTAGGCGACCCGCCCATTAACACGCGAAGACGTGTCGTCAGCGGCATGTGCGAGAGTTTGTGGTAGAAGGCCGTGTGAATGACACCCTCTGCGGCAGATGCGCCTTGGCGCAGGATGGTCAGATCCTCCATCGTGCCCACCAGAGTGTGCGCGCCGGCTTCCGTCAGTTTCTTTGCAGAAGAAGCTGACCGGGCAAGGCCAGTCACCTCGTGTCCCGCCGCTAAGAGTTCCTTCACAACCGCAAACCCGATCAGCCCTGTTGCACCTGTTACAAAAACACGCATTCTGCGTTGACCTCCTCCCACACGCTATCGCAAACCCGACTTATGATCTATGTGATGGACACCGGATTTATATCGAGATCGTCCAGGGCAACTATGGACCCACTGTCTGACGTCATGTCTCTGTTGAAGCCACATGCCTTCAAGTCCGTTGGACTTGATGCGGGCCGTGCTTGGGCGTTCCGGCTAGAACAGTCCGATGGCTTTATGTGCCTTGCGCTGGTATCGGGGACATGTTGGATCATCGTGGACGGGGCTGATGCACCTGTCCGTTTGAACGCTGGGGAGTTTGCAGTCCTTCCTAAAGCACCGGGTTTTTGCATCGGCAGTGATCCTGCGGTACCTGCTGTTTCCCTCTCATCGACGATCGAGCATTGGCCAAGAGGTGGTGTGGTCACATGGCAGGGTGGTGGAGAGTGCCTTTTGCTCAGTGCGCTCTTCACGTTTGCGAGCGAGCACTCCAATGTCTTACTCGAAGTGCTTCCACCGCTGCTCCTTCTCGACAACTCTGTTGATTGCACCGCTTTGCAGTGGTGCTTGCAACGCATGATGACGGTGCTTCGCGACCCTCAGCCGGGCAGTGTGCTCCAGGGCGAATACCTGGCGCAATTGATGTTGCTTGAGATCCTTCGATTGCACGCGACAGCAGGTTTGAGCTCTCAAGTCGGTTGGCTGTCCACGCTTGCCGACCCGCAGCTAGGAGCCGCTATCACCGCAATGCACCACCGTCCGGGACATCGCTGGACGGTACAGGAGTTGGCCCAACGCGCTCGAATGTCCCGATCCGCGTTTGCGGAGCGCTTCAAGGAGAAGGCAGGGACTTCGGTGATGGGATACCTTGTCCGCTGGCGCATGCTTCTCGCAGCGGAGCGACTCGTTACTTCAACTGAGCCAGTTGCGTCCATTGCACTCTCACTCGGGTATGACTCCGAGAGTGCCTTCGGATTTGCCTTTAAGCGAGAGATGGGATGCTCGCCGCGACGGTACTTCAAGAGACTGAGTGCAACGACCGTAGGCATGTCGCAGGCGGACACTGTTGCAGCCACTTCCCTGCCGGCCTAAATACGGACCTTCCATCAACGGAGCTTTCGTTCTCCTCATAGTCCGGGCCGGCTCCCTGGGCATGTCCATGGGCAGGTTGAAACGGTCCTCGACGAACATGCTTCTGAAGACAGGAGCCGCTATCGTGGCGCGCGTACCACGTGGTACGGTAAAGTCGTGATGCAGCCAGCCTAACGCGTGGTACGCTAGGATTTTGTGGGCTCGCGAAGGACGCATGCCGGCCTTGGCACCGCGGTTGCCAAGCCGCGTTCCGACGCTGACCTCAAGACTGTCGGCGATTAGATCTGTTTACTCATCAAGTGCTTGACGGGGATGGCATGGCTACAAGCCCAGAACAGCGGAAACACAACCCATGGGCGATTGCGGTTACCGTCACCCTGGCCACGACCATGGAGGTGCTGGACTCCTCTATTGCAAACGTCGCCGTGCCGCACATTGCCGGGGGTCTCGGTGCCACGCAGGATTAGGCCACCTGGATTATCACTTCGTACCTTGTGTCGAACGCCGTCATTCTTCCAGTTGCGGCATACTTCGCTTCGGTGTTCGGGCGCAAGCGCATTTATATGACTTGCGTTGCCTTGTTTGGCATCAGTTCCGTGCTGTGTGGCTTGTGGCCCTCGCTACCGCTGCTTCTGTTTTTTCGCGTACTCCAAGGGATCGGCGGCGGCAGTTTAGCGCCTTCAGAACAGGCGATCCTGGCCGACACGTTTCCCGCAGAAAAGCGAGGGCAGGCCTTTGCGGTATACGGGCTGGCGGTAGTGACCGCGCCGGTGCTCGGCCCGACGCTTGGAGGCTGGATCACCGATAGCTACGATTGGCGCTGGATTCTTCATCAATGTTCCCGTCACCTTGCTTTCGCTGTTTCTCACCTCGCGGCTGGTCGAAGATCCGCCGAACATCAAGCAAGAGGTGGCGAAGGTGAAGCGCGACGGCTTCCACATGGAGGGCATAGGCTTCGGCTTTGTCGCACTCGCCATTGGGTGCCTTGAGGTGATTCTCGACAAGGGACAGGAGAAGGACTGGCTCAAATCCGACTTCATCCTGATCTTCCTCGTGCTCTCGATTGTCGGCTTTGCGGGCATGATTTTCTGGGAGTTGTACATCCCGCAAGGGCCGAAGACCCATGATCGATCTGCGCCTCTTTCAGAACAGAACCTTTGCTCTTGCCTTCTGCATGATGTTGCTGGTCGGGTTTGCCTTGTACGGTTCAAGTTTTGCGCTGCCGCAGATCCTGCAGGAGTTGATGGGATATACCGCAGGGGCTGCCGGAGAAGCGCTTTCTACCGGCGGAATCGCAACCGTCGTGATGATGCCGGTCGTGGGCATTCTCATCGGCGAGGTCGACCCTCGCAAGCTGATCGTATTCGGGTATCTGCTGATGGGCTTTTCTCTCTTCTACGCCGCACAGATTTATCTCGGTGTCAGCTTTTCCTGGGTGGCCAAAGCTCGCTTCTACCAGTCGCTCGGTCTGAGTTTCCTCTTTATTCCTGTGTCCACGCTTGCCTATGTGGGGACGCGACCGGAAACAGAGCAATGACGTGTCCGGCATCATCAACCTGGGACGTAACGTCGGGGTCTATTGGAACCGTGCCGAGCACCTACCATCCGCCTCCGTCTCGGGCTATTACGGCATTGAAGGCGCTAACCCGAGCACGGGGAACGGGGTTTTCAGTGTCAGTGGAAACCTGGATATCCCCATTTTCAATGGGGGCAGGACGCGATCGGACGTCGAGCAGGCGACTGCTGTTGTGGATCAGCGCCGGGCCGAGTACCAGGACCAGCAGCAGGCGGTCGAGCTGGACGTACGCAACGCCTACATCGATCTTGAGGTCGCGACTAATCAGGTGAAGCTCGCTGAGAATAACCAGGCTCTCGCGCTTGACGCGCTGAAACAGTCGCAGGATCGCTTCGCCGAGGGTGTCACGGATTCTGTCGAGGTCGTGCAGTCCTCCGAAAGCCTCGCCGCCGCAGAGCGTGACTACATCAGCAGCCTTTACTCCCACAAGGTGGCGAGGCTCAGCGTCGCCCGTGCGCTGGGGCAACTAGAACAGGTGGCACGCAGCCTTTTAGAGGTTCGATAGTTATGGCCGAACAGATGCAAGCCCAGGATGAACAACAAGAACAGGGTGCTTCGCCGCAGAAAAGCGACGACCACAGCGCAGGAGAGCCGCCTGCTGATGATCCCAAGCAGAAGGACCAGCAGGCCGAGGAACAGAAGCCTCCGGCAGACCCGCGCAAGAAGCGCAGAGCAATCCTTCTCGGTGCTGCTGTGGGGATGCTGCTGCTGGTGGGCGGCTTCTTTTAGTGGCTGCATGCGCGATCGTACGAGAACACCGACGATGCGCAGATCGACGGGCACCTGCATCCGTTGTCGTCGCGTGTTGACGGCACGGTGATGGCGGTGTACGCGGAAGACAACCAGCAGGTGAAGGCGGGCGAACTTCTGGTGCAGTTGGACCCCAAGGACTACCAGGTCGCTCTGGACCAGGCCAACGCTTCCTACCAGCAGGCGGAGGCGCAGACCGCAAGCTCCCGCCCGAATGTCCCGATCGCGACTTCTTCAAACACCAACAATGTGGCTACTGGGCGGGCACAAGTCGCCAACGCCGAGGCGGCAGTCGCGGCGGCGCAGCAGGATGAAACCAGCACCGGCGCGCAGCTTCGGCAGGCAGAGGCCAACAACGACAAGGCGCAAACAGATCTGCAGCGGTATACCCGGCTTTTGCAACGGCAGGAGGTTGCGCAATCGGAATATGACCAGTACCTCACCACGGCACGGGCGCAGACGGCCGCCGTAGAGCAGCAGCAAGCCGCCTTGCGCTCGGCCGCGAAAAGAGTGGATGAGAGCCGCGCACAACTCGATGAACACCAGGCTAAACTGCAGCAGAGTTTGCGTGATGCTCCTCGGCAGATCCAGATTCGTGAAGCAACGGTTGCTTCCAATCAGGCTAACCCAAAGTCCGCAAAGGCCCAGGCGGAGACTGCGGCTCTTCGTCTGAGCTATACCCGCGTTTACGCTTCGGTTTCGGGTCGTGACCGAGCGCAGCGCAGAGGTGGGTGGTCAAATGACGACGGGGCAGCAGCTCATGATGGTGGTCCAGGTCGACGATCTTTGGGTGACCGCCAACTTTCGGGAGACCCAGCTTAAGAAGATCCATCCGGGCCAGAAGGTACGCATTCATGTTGATTCGCCCGGGGAGGATTTTGACGGCTTTTGTGGAGGCGATGCCCGCAGCTTCGGGGGACAGAACCAGCGTTCTGCCTCCGGAGAACGCGACCGGCAACTATGTCAAAATCGTGCAAAGGCTGCCCGTCCGCATCCGCTTCAACGGCAATCAACATGACATGGATCGGCTGCGGCCAGGCATGTCTGTGGAACCGAGACTTTCACTCGAATGAACGCAAATGTAAGCTGGGGAGATGAAGTCTAGATCGAAATCTAATAAGCCGAAGGGTGTGGGCCATCCCAGGTCGGGCGACCCAGAGGAGCGCACAGCGGCCATCCTGGACGCAGCGACCGCAGCAATTTTAGAGCGCGGCTTTGCGGGAGCAAGTACTCGTGAAATTGCGAAGCGGGCAGGCGCCTCCAAGGAGACACTGTATCAGCGTTTTCCCACCAAGGCTTTGCTCTTCGCTGCACTGATCGAGCGGATGTCGGATAAGCTGCTTGCTTCCATGGCAGATGCACTTCGTGTGAAAGCTGATCCGCACGAGGCGCTGTCCGCTTTTGGCGAGCGCGTTCTTCTCATCATGATGACCGAGGAAGCACAACGTTTGCACCATGTTGTGATTTCGGAGAGAAGGAATTTTCCTGAGCTTGCCTTGACCTTCTGGGACAAGGGACCGGGTCGCGCACGCGCGTTGCTGAAGGCTTATTTGAAGCAACTGGTAAAGCAGAACCGGATGCGTGCAGAGGATGTCGAGTTCGCCTCTGAGCAGTTCCTTGGCGCACTTATGGGCAGTTTCGCCTTACGTTCAAACTTGGCAATGCCTACCTTCCTGAAGGGCAAGGCCTCCATGAAGCGCTGGGCAAGAAAGACGAGCGAAGCCTTCATTCGGGCTCACCTTCAAGGCAGCTAGGAGGGTCACGCTGCTCGCGCGAGTGCGACTTCTGAATTGCTTGAGTTAGATACGCCGTTGTGAACTCGGTTCACCTTTTGGAGTGTGAGTAAAGCTCTTCCTATATCTCATGTGCGTAGGAATCTGTTGCCACCAGAACTATGGCACCGACTGAAAACATGATGAGCCGCTTCCAACCTGTGGAGCGATACACAACTGACTGGAGGTATGCGTCGCCCTGAACCTCAAGGTAGGCGGCCAGGGCGAGAACAGCAAGGACGGCCGCCCGATGAGAGACGGATTAGCGAAGCTGATTCATGCATGACCTACTGCAGAGCAAGGCACTAAAAAGGTGAGGAGACGAGCGGTTTCCCGTCGTCTCCTCGGTTGGCAGGATGCAGCAGGTTAGAAGTCGATCCTGAGTGCCGCCTGGCCGGTGCGGTTGCCGGCGTTCTCAGCAGTCTGCGGCGCGGTGAGCTGGCCGAAGAGTTGCTGGCTGGAGGGCAATACGTTGTTGTTCGCATCGACGTTGATGCTGGTCACCGGCGGGGCGAAGTTTGTATGGTTCAGAACGTTGGTGAACGTGGTTTCAAAGCGTGCATGCACCTTCTCCGTGATTGCGAACCGCTTCGCAACGCCCATGCTGACCGCGGCGGTTCCCGGTCCTTGCAGGATGCCGACACCCGCGTTGCCGAAGCGTCCCGCGCCTGGAGGCGTGGGGGCGAACGCCGCAAGATTGAAGTACTGCGCGCGAGACTGCCCCGCGTAGAGATGCGGCGAGGCCTGGTCGGGACGAAGCAGCGCGCCGCGGTTCTCGACGTTGGTGTTGGATTGATCGGCCGAGGCAGCGATGCTGGGGGTGAGCCAGGGGCCGGTTTCAAGCAGCGTGACCGTGGTTAGATCCCAGCCGCCGAGCAGAGCGTCGGTCAAACGGCTGGTATTCATATAATGCCGCCCGATGCCGAACGGAAGCTGGTACTCGCCGCTTAACAGCATGCGATGACGGCGGGTTCCCTCGACATTGCCGAGATCCTGCTTGATGTGGAAGCGATCTGCGATCGGCAAGCCATAGTTCACCTCGCCGGCGAAGGCGCTGGGAGCGTCGCCCTGGTTGTCGGCAACGTTCTTGGCGAAGGTATAGTTGGCGTCGTAGTAGAGGCCGTGCTGCATGCGGTGCGTGGCCTCCAGCTCGAAGGCATGATAGTTGGATTCTCCAGCGTTGAAGGTGCTGAGCAGCGCGGTCCAGTTCTGGTAAGGCGCACGCGTATCGACATAGACACCCGCGGTGGGGCCGGCGTCGTAGGGCGTGGTGCTAGCCGGTATCTGGTTCAGGTCCTCCGTGATGCTGAGCCGATAAGTGTGCATGCCGACGTAGCTGGCGCGCAGCGACGTGGCCGCGCCCACTTCTCTTTCGACGGTTACGTTCCACTGATTGGATTGCGGATCGCGGTAGTTAGGGTTGACACCCTGGTCGAGTCCGCCGCCGCCGTAGGTCGGGCCGCCGGTGCTTGGAGGAGCGGTGTTGGGGAACACGATCTGCGGCGTATTGGACCCCGGAGCGCCGGTTGCCGTGTTGGAGTAGATGTGCAGGTTCGACGTCGGATTGCCGCTGTTGTTGAAGGAAAGCGGGCCGAGGTTGGTCATGGTGTAGATGCCAAAGCCCGCGCGCACCACGGTCCTGGTGTCGTTGAAGGGGCGATAGGCGACCGAGACACGCGGCTGGAAGTCACCCTTGTACGTGTTGCGCAGGCTCTGCGGCAGCCCGTCCTGGCTGGCGGTGACGTATTTGGTGCAAGGCAGCGCGGTGTAGTTCAGGTTGCAGGCGTTGAAGGACTGCTGGAAGGCAAGGTTGGACGACACGATGTTCTGGCTGGTGAGATAGCCGGCCAGCGCGTTGGGGACGACGATGGAGTTGTTGCGCTGGTCGAAATTGGCTAGGTTCCCGCCGTCCTCCTGGAAACCGGGCAGCACCTGCCAGCGCAGGCCATAGCTCAGCGTGAGGCGGCTGCTGAGTTGGAAGTCATCCTGGCCAAAGAAGCTGTACTGCGTGGCCGTGCCACCTACGTCCGGGCTTGAGACGGCGAAGTAGAGCGTGGTCGGCGCGCCTTCGAGGAAGTCGCCAAAGGCGTTCCCGGTGAAGGTGGACTGGAAGACGAAGTCGCCGAAATCATCCGAGGCAAACTCCGGGGCGAAGCTCTCCAGATCGAAGTAGCGCACGCGGCGGATGTCTACGCCGCCCTTGAGCGTGTGCTTGCCTATCGTGTAGGTCAGGTTGTCGCTGAACTGCGTGGTGCGGGATTGCGTGATGCCGGCTTTATCGCGGCCGATGGGAGTGAAGTTCGCCGCAGCGTTGAAGTTGAAGGTCGGGAAGGCATGGGTAAGCGGGTGCTGGCTGATGTTGACGCCGGCAAGGTCCAGCTGTGACAACGCGGTCGAGCCCTGGATGGGGAAGTTTACTGCGGTCGTCACGTTGGTGAAGCCGTACCGGAACTCATTCAGCAGCCGGGGCGTGATGGTGTAGGTGTGAGAGACGAGGAAGCTGCGATTGTGAATCGAGTCGACATCGTTCGGCAGGAGCGGGTTGGCGTAATCCGCTGTGATGTTCTTGCGGCTGAAGCGAGCATAGACCGACTGCTTGGAGCTGATGGTCTGGTCGACCCGGATGTCGGCGCCGTCGGTGCGCGCGGGAGTGGCCTGGAAGTTCTCGTAGTTGATGTTGCCAGGGACAGGCACACCGGGGACGTTGGGGAGCGGATAGTAGGCCAGGAGCGCCTTGGCCGTGGGGCTGATGCTCGTCGCCGGAATGATGGGGCCGCCGATATCTCTGAGGTCGCCAACACGGTCCGCGGCAGTTGGTACGACGTACTGCTCGAGCACGGCGGTGCTACGGCGATTGCCCTCATAGTCGGCGAAGAAGAAGGTCTTGTTGTGACCATCATAGAGATGCGGAATCTGGATTGGGCCGCCCAGCGAGAAGCCGAACGTGTTGAACTTCTTGGGCGCCTTGCCGCTGAAACCATAGGGATCCGCATCGAGTGCCTGGTTCTGCAGGTACTCGAAGACGCTGCCGTGGTAGTTGTTGGTTCCGTTCTTGGTGGTGAAGGTGACGTCGCCAATCTGGGAGAACTCCGCGCTGTTGTTGAAGGCGGTCACCTTGACGGCGGCGATGCCCTCCTGCGAAGGATAGGCGTCCTGCAGCGCGCCGTTCTGGCGCACGTTGGCTGTGGAGATTCCGTCGACGGAGAAGTTGACCATGGAGGAGGTTGCTCCGCCCAGCGCGATGTTTCCGGCGCTGTCAGTCTGCACGTTGGGCGACAGCGCGAGCGCGCCAAGGGGGCTGGTCGTGGTCGCGCGGTTATTCAGCGGAAGCTGCGTGATCTCGCTGTTGCTCATGGAGTTGCTGATGGTTGCGTTCTCGGTGTTGATCTGGTCGGCTGCGGAGTCTACCTCGACAGTCGTCGTCTGCGCTGCCACATTCAGCGTGGCCGGGACACGCAGGTCCTGCCGTGCGTCGAGAGTGATGCCGGAGAGAAGCGTGTCCGCAAAACCTTCATGACGAGCCGACAAGCTGTACTTGCCGGGCTTCACATTCTCAAAGGTGAAGTTCCCCGAAGCATCAGTGTCCGCGGTGCGGTCAGTGTTTTCGTCGGTGCTGTGCAGCACTACGTGCGTGCCTGGAATGCTGGCGCCGGTGGAGTCCTGCACGGTACCGCGAACACTGCCGAAGGTCGATTGGGCGTACAAGGGCGATGCAGCAAGGCAGAAGGCCAGGCAGAGGATAGCCATGCCCTTGTTCCAGAGAGCACGCAGGAGCCACGGGCGCTGCTCGAGTGGGCGCGTTGACGAAGATGCGAACCGCTTCCCTTCCCGGAGCGCCGCCGCAGAATCCAACGAACTGTGGTTCGTTGTGAGCTTCAAAGCTGCAGGGAGAATGCTTAGACTTTTCATGTGAGAATCACCTTTTGTCGAAAACAGACGACTCTTCGAGTAAAGTCCGGAAGTCATAAGCGAGGCATAAGCCAATGTTGGAAGTTGGAAGAGCACGCAACCATGCTCGATGGGCCGAGTAGCTCTGTTGCTGCTGCAGGCGCACTGCTGCAGGTGCGGGCGGAACAATTAGCTGGAAGAGCACTCTTCTCGCGAGGAGCTCAGCTGTGCGAACACAGCGGTGATCAGCAATGAATTAAGACGGCATCAACATCTTCGTGGCGATGGTTACCGCCGCTATGCAGACGAGCAGTATCAAACTCCAGACGGCGAGTACGACCGCACTCCCTGCCGGTGCGGGTTGCGTGTCTTGAGCTTCAGGTGAGCGTCTTGTGTGCAGCAGAAGCAGGAAGCGAGGCAAGCTCCGCCGGGACGCGGTAAGCTCCGCAGCCTTGGCGCCGTCTGAGTTCTGTGACTCGCCGGGAGCTGAAGTCGCATTGCTCAAAGGCTTGCCCTGGCTAGACACTGAGCAACTCCTTGCGGACGGAGGCGATGACTCCATCCCAATCTCCAGGATGTGTTTGCCTGAAGAGGCGCATGGAGGGATACCAGGGACTGTCTGAACGCTCCGTCATCCAACGCCAGTCCGCATCGCGTTTGAGCATCAACCAGACGGGTGTGCCCATGGCTCCCGCCAGATGCGCTGCAAGAGTGTCAATGGTGATGAGGAGATCGAGGTTGGCGATGGTTGCGGCCAGAGTGAGCAGGCCGCCGTTCGACATGCAAGGTGTGCTTCTCAGCGGCGTGCTCGCAGCTTCGGCAGCCGGCTCTCCGCCCTGAAGATTCCACCATTGGAAGCGGTCGATCTCAAGCAACGGCCAGAGTGCGCGGAACGGAACCCAGCGATCAATGTCCCAGCCGCTACCGGCCCAGACGACACCGATGCGAGGTTTCGATACTACTCCCATGGCCTCTCCCTGCACTGCTTTGGTTACCGAGGGGAGATCGAGGTACTTCGTCTCCATGGGAAGATGCAGCAGAGAGGTGCGCAGGATGTAGGGCAGCTCCATGACCTCCAATGTGACCGCGCGAGCAGCGTTCGCGGAGGCATACGCGCCGGGCGACGCGCCGTACTTCGGCATGCCGCGAAAGTAGGGCAGGAGCGGCAGCAGAGCGACGGGTAGCTCGAAGGCAACGCTGCGGGCAAGCGCGGTGAGGCGAGGCACGTAGCGCAGCATCTGTACAGCATCTCCGAGCCCGTGTAGTGACCGGATCACGACGGACGTGTCGCGGAGATCCTGGCGATCGCAGAGCCTGTGGGCTGAAGGCCAATGGCGATCGTGCGAGTCGTTGATGCGCCACGCTTCCTCGAAGTGGCCGATGGCCATCGCGCGAGCCCACCGGCAGAACGCGCTCTGCTCCGACCTGTGGTGGTCCGGTTGCGGAGATGGCTGCTTGCCGTGGAAGACGCTCCGCGTCTCCCACTCGCCTGCACGGCGCTTCAGAGCCAACGGAAGTGCCAGGTCCTGGCTCATGGTTCAAGCATTCAGTCGCGCCGATAAAAGAGGCATAAGGACTCCGAGGCGCTGCTCGTTATGGATGAGAGAAGGCGGTGAGTGAGGCGACCGTTATGCCTTCCTCACGGGATTGCTTGCATCCTAAAAACGGAGAATCTATGCTTCAGGAAGGAACGTTTTACACACGGAAGGCTGATGCAGTTCGCAACCGTAAGGCTCCAGCAGGAGCCCGGTGACTGTCTCTTCCACAGGCTGCGCAGACGACTTATCGAAGGGTACTGTGCTGCGAGCTAAACGCTGGTCTGGTTGACGCCACTGAAAGGAATCGCTGACTGATGAGGACGTCCGTGGTTATCTGAGCTTTCTACGCCGCGGAATGGAATGCCGTTCAGAATCATCTGATCAAGTAAGCGAGCCGAAACCATGCAAACAGCGATTATCCGTGCGGAGGGGGTTGAGAAGTACTATGCCCAACCGAGCGAAAACCGTATACAGGTTATCGCACCCACCGATCTGTCCGTGGTGGAAGGCCAGATCGTCGCCCTGCTGGGGCCGTCCGGTTCGGGAAAATCAACGCTGCTGCGCATTTTGACGGGCCTGTCCAAGCCATCAGCGGGGCAGGTGTACTGGCATGAGAAACCCGTCACGACAGCCAACGTGAACGTCTCAATCGTGTTCCAGAGCTTCGCCTTGTTCCCCTGGCTGACGGTGCTCGAGAACGTGGAGGCTCCACTGAAGGCGCGCGGCGTGGGTCTGGCGGAGCGCAGGCGGCGCACCCTTGCCATGCTCGACACGGTCGGGCTCGATGGTTTCCAAGGCGCGTACCCAAAGGAGCTCTCGGGCGGGATGAAGCAGCGGGTCGGCTTTGCACGAGCGTTGGTCGTGGAGCCGGAGGTGCTGTTCATGGATGAGCCGTTCTCCGCGCTCGACGTGCTGACGGCGGAGAACCTGCGCAACGAACTGCTAGAGCTCTGGCAGAAGAAGACGATCCCCACGAAAGCGATCTTCCTTGTAACGCACAACATTGAAGAGGCGGTTCTGCTGGCCGACCGTATCATCGTGCTGGGCCGTGACCCGGGCCGGGTACGAACCGACTTCAAGGTGGACCTTGTACATCCACGCGATCGCAAGGGTGCTGCGTTCCATCAGCTGGTGGACTACATCTACAAGGTGCTGACGCGGCCCGAGGCTCAGCCGCCGGAGCTTCCAAGAGCAATTGGCGGGGCTCAACATCCACCCCGGCGGTACCAGATGCTGCCGCACGCCCGGCCCGGCGGCATCGCTGGACTGCTGGAGCTTCTGCGCGATCATGGCGGACGATATGACATGTATCGTTTGGCCGACGATTTGCTCTTCGAGATTGATCACCTCCTGCCTATTGTCGACGCAGCTCAGTTGCTGGGGTTCTTGACCGTCTCCGAGGGGACGGCCATGATCACGGCCAGCGGGACCGAATACGCAAACTCGGAGATCGCCCGGTGCCAGGAGCTCTTCCGCGAGGCGGCAAGTGAACGCGTTCTGCTGCTTGGTCAGATCGTGCGCGCGATCCAGGCGAACAGTGACCATACTGTGTCTGAAGAGCTTTTTCACGACATGCTGGATGAGCAGTTCAGTGAGGAAGAGACGATCTTGCAGCTGCAGACGGCGGTGAACTGGGGCCGATACGCGCAGTTGTTTGACTTCGATGCGTCACGCCGGCGGTTCATTCCCGCCGAGAAGCTGCATCTCTATACACCGGCCGGCATGGAGGATGACGAGTGAGAATCGGGAACCCGGGCAACCAGGGTTCGATCCGCGGACATGAGACCCTGGCGCGCACGCAGGCGCTGCGGCGGACCTGGCCGTTCGTCATGGATCTCTGCATTGCAGCCATCGGCCTGGCCTGCTTCTACGCCGTGGTGCGCGTCGCGCACTACTGGATGGGGCATGCGGAACCGGACATCGTCATCTCGCTGAGCCCGCGCGCGCTTCCGCTGTACGCGTTCTACTCGGTCGTGCGCGTCGGTCTCGCATACGTGTTGAGCCTGCTCTTCGCGGTGGGTTACGGATACGTTGCTGCGCATAGCCGGAGACTCGAACCGCTGATGGTTGCCGGCCTCGACATCTGTCAGTCCATTCCGGTGCTGAGCTTCCTGCCCGGCGTGATGCTGGCGATGGTCGCCCTGTTTCCCACCAGGCAGATTGGCGTGGAGATGGGAGCGATCCTGCTGATCTTCACCGGCGAGGTCTGGAACATGGCGTTCAGCTTCTACTCGTCCATCAAGAGCATTCCGCGTGAGCTAAGTGAGGCAGCAACAATATTCGGCTTTTCGCGATGGCAGCGGCTGTGGCAGCTGGAGTTGCCGTATGGAGCCATTGGGCTCGTGTGGAACTCCATGGTCTCCGTGGCGGGCGGATGGTTCTTCCTCATGGCCTGCGAGATGTTCGTCCTGGGTTCGCGCGACTTCCGCCTGCCGGGACTTGGGTCGTATCTGCAGACCGCGGCAAGCAACAACGATACGAGCGCCGTGATTACGGGAGTGGCCGTGATGATCGGCATCATCGTCGCGATCGACCAACTGGTCTGGCGGCCCGCGATCGCCTGGAGCAACAAGTTCAAATTCGAACAGACAGAGAGCGACGCCCACGTGCGTTCGGGGCTTCTGCACCTGATGACGAATTCAGAGGCACTGCGATCGCTGCGCCGGCACACCATCAAGCCGGTCTCGGAGAAGATTTACTTGTCTCTGGCTGAAAAGCGTACGCGCCGCATGGAGCAGGTCCGTCCCGCCGGCAGAACAAACAATGCTGCTGTATGGCTTCGCTGCACCGTACTGCTGCTAGTTGTGGGTGGAGTGATCTACATGGCGTCGGAGGCTTTCAATCTGCTTCGTCACGTCAATGCTCCGCAGTTGGGGATCATTCTGCGCGGCGCTGCGGCAACGTTTCTGCGGGTTAACTTTTCGCTGTTGATTGCCGCCGCCTGGACGATCCCGGCGGGAGTCGCGATCGGCTTCAACCCGCGGCTGGCTCGAATCGCGCAGCCTCTGGCGCAGATTGCCGCATCGGTACCGGCGACGGCATTGTTCCCGATCATCCTGCTCGCATTGATCCGCGTGGGTGGCGGGATGAACACTGCCTCCATCCTGCTGATGCTGATCGGTACGCAGTGGTACATTCTGTTCAACGTCATCGCAGGCGCGATGGCGATCCCCTCTGACCTGCGCGAGGTATCCAAGTTATTTCACTTTTCCAGGCTGCAGCGCTGGCGCACGGTCATTCTTCCAGGAATCTTCCCCTTCCTGATCACGGGGATGGTGACTGCATCGGGCGGAGCGTGGAATGCGAGTATCGTCGCTGAGTACTTCCACCTGAACAATCAGACGATGCAGACCCTGGGGCTGGGAGCGCAGATAAGCTCTGCAACCGACCATGGAGAGTTTGCCCTGCTGCTCATGTCCACGATTGTGATGGCACTGATGGTCGTTACGATCAACCGCCTGGTCTGGCGGCCGTTGTTCCATCTCTCCGAGACACGGTTCAAGCTTGAGGTTTAGCTTACCGTCTTTGCTTTTCATCCTTGCCCCAAGCAACTATGAGCTTGCCCCACCCGGTACTTCGCGCTAACATTAAACTGACCGAAAAAATCAGGTGCATGTACGACGCTCGTTCGTAAGCTCACTCCGCGTTCACGGTGTGAGCCTTCGCAGCTACCTTCGTACCCAAAAAGTTTGCATTGCGGGCACTAGGGGTCTTGGGAAGCTGCAGAGCGCGAAATCCGCATCCTACAGTCAGTCACTTTGCCCACGTACGAAGAGGCAGAGACTCTCAGGACGACAATATGCTCTCCCAGGAGCCCGTGTATGCCCCAACAGTCTGTACCCCGAAGACGGAACCCCGATCTTTACCATTCACCAGCCAGCGTGAGCGCCAGGTTTGGGCTCAGACTACGCGAACTTCGACGCGAACGAAACCTGACTCAGGTCCGTATGGCGGTTGCCTTCGGGATTGATCGAACCTTTATCAGCGACATGGAGCGTGGCCGAAAGGCGGCATCGTTACCGATTCTCCAGGTGCTAGCGCTGGGTCTGAAGGTCTCGCTCTCCGACCTGCTGAAGGATCTTTAGGCGAAGCGACGAAGGGGAGCGGGCGCGCTTCAACCAACGTACTTGCTTCAATCGACGAAGTAGCCGATGTCGGTCAGTACCTTCTCGTGCAGATCCACGCCCAGGAGCTTGGCGGTCGAGGAGCTGTGCATATCGCCTTCGAATCGCTTGAGCACCGGCGAGGCGAGGTCCGTGGACCGCTTCAGCAGGCGCAGGAGCGATGCGCTGTCGGTGGAGTAGGAGTAATCGCCGGGCAGGCCGCACGCGGGGCGGATGGTGAGCGAAAGAGGAATGGTGCCTAACGTTGGGCGGTAGGGGCCTGAGGACCGGGTAATAAGATTGACTCGCATGGGAGCCATCCTTGCACCCGTATTTGGGGCCCTCAATCACTCATCCGGGTCAGCTTCGCTCCCCTGTTTGTGGCCTCGCGCGCAAACGTGGCCTTGGCTGAGTTGGTCGGATTATTCTCCTGCCACGTGCGTCGGGGTGGGCTCGCTTGGCTTCGCTGGCGGGCCCGTCGGAGCAAGGTTGCGGTAGTTCAACAGAGTGTTGAACATCATGCGGAACTCGCCAATGTTCTGCCAGCGCCAGATGGGATTGGTGGTAAACAGAACCGCCTCGCCCTTCCCTATCGGTGTGACCACGACGGCCGCTCGGCCCTTGATCTCATCGGGTGAGTTCATCAGGCCGCTCAGGACTGCTTTCTCGCCGCCCGGAAAGCGCATGAGGACCTGCTGCTTATCCATGGCGGCATCCATCCGGAGGAGCGGGCCGTTCGCATAGCGCACCGGGATCGTCTTGTCCGAGTAGCCGTAGAAGATTGGATTGGCGGGCTGAAGGATCTCCGCCTCGACGATCGGACCGGGAGCGTAGAAGCGTGGCGTTGTCGTGGCAGCGTCAATCTTGGGCGCGAGACCGAAGTCTGCCGGGAAGGCGCTGGAGGTGCCAAGGGTGACCAGCAGACCGCCGGCTTCGGCGAACTTCTGGATCTCGGCCACGCCCTGCGCGCCCATGCCGCCGGTGATGTCCTCAGACGAGCCATAATCACCGAGGAACTTGAACTTGTCGGTCTTGGTGTAAGCAAGCGGGACTTTGCCCTTGGGGATATCGGTGACGAGGGCCTTCGAGTTGCGCGCCTGATTTGGAACGAGGAGCAGATCGTAATCGTCGTGGAGGTTGCCCTTGAGCACACGTTCCTTGAAGATGAGGTCGTACGGAACCTTGTACTGGTCGAAGGCAAAGCGAACCCAGCCTACGTCCTGCGTGCCATTCCAGGTGGAAAACATCGCAATGCGAGGCAAACCGGCATCGTGTACCGCGACAGCGGGTTTGGCCGCGAGGCCGACGAGATCGAGGCCAAGCTGCGAGGCGGCTGGCCGCGCACGGTCAAGCGCGCTTGCGGGCAGAATGAACGTTCCGGCTGGCAGTGTAAGCCCGGCCGACTGAAAGGGCGCCTCTACGATCTGGATAGGCACATCCTTCAGCGCGTAGCGCAGCGTAACGAGGTTGGGTGAGCCGTGATCGGGTACCGCGTAGAACGCGGCGTTGGGCGCGCCCATGACCTTGCCGGTGGGCAGAAACTCTGGCACCGGATCAACCGCAGCCTGGAGCGCGGCAATGTCGGTCGTAGGTTTGATCGTGGTGCGAGTCATCAGGCCCATGGTCCAGGCGGAGTCGTCGTAGGTGGTGAGCTCGGGGTCCGGATCCACCTGCTTGATCAGCAGGGTCTTGGCGAGACGGCCGTACGGCTGATCGCATTTCACCAGCAGCGAGCCGGCGGGATAGGTGCCGTCCTTCAGCTTCAGTTCGGCCTTGGTGCGACCGACTTCGATGCCCTGCATGCGCAGAATGTGGATGACAAAGGCTACGCGGGTCATGTCCTCCTGGTCCGAGGGCAGGACGAACGCGTACGGTGGCTCGGTGGAGCCGGAGCGGATGGAGTTGCGGCTTTTGACGTAAAAGTTCTCAAGGATGACCTGCGGCAGGTCGGAGGTCAGCTGCAGCGAGCTGAGCACGCCCGTTTCGGCGTAGTTCGTGTTGTTGCGCATCGACCACACGACTTCCTTGTACGGCGGGTTGGGCCGGAACCACTGGCGCTTGGTCAGGTCTCCCATGCCGCCCGCACCACCGCCGCCGGGGCCAGAGACGGCGGGGTTGGGCGGAGCGGAGATGGTGCGCTTCATGGTCGTGGCGCCGGCGTTTCCGAAGATCTCGTAGAAGCGCATCATGCCGTTGTGGTTGGTGGACATGATGGCCACGTAGCCAGGCGACCAGGCATCCACGTAGCCGTGGTTCCAGACACCGGGCATGCCGTACTTGGTAAGCTGCGCCATGTCCCAGTTGGCGAACATCGGCAGCTCGGCGTACACAATCGGGTCCCAGAGCGGGTTCTGCGGGGACTGCCCGCTGTACGCGTAGAGAAACGGCACGGATTCGTGCAGGTCATGCATGATGGGCGGATGCCAGTCCAGATACCACTTCAGGAAGTTCTGGTTGGCCAGGCCGGCGTAGTTGATGTCGCGGTTGTCGTCGTGCTTGGTGTACTTGCCCCAGTAGGGCACGCTGGACATCTGTTCGTAGTCGGTGACGTCCACGTTGTGGCGGAAGTACCAATCGATGGAGCGGTCGCGGCCATCAGGATCGGCCACCGGCATGATGGCGACGATGACGTTTTCGCGGATCTTGCGGATGAGGTCGGAGTCCTCAGTCACCAGCCGATAGGTTAGCTCCATCAGCATTTCAGGCGGGCCAAGTTCGGCCGAGTGCAGACCGCCGGAGAGCGTGTAGATGGGCTTCGTCTTCGCAATGATCGCGTGAGCTTCAGTCTCGGACAGGCCGCGGGGATCGGCAAGCCGCGCAAGGTTCTTCCGTTCAGTCTCAAGGTTGGCCATCGAGTCCTCAGAACCCACGAAGACGATGACCGATTCCCTGCCCTCCTCGGTCTGGCCGATGGAGACCACCTTGACTCGGGGGGACTTCGCTTCCACTGTGCGGTAGTAGCGCAGGACGTCGGCGTAGTAGGTGAGCTGCTTGGGCGCGCCGATGTGGTAACCGAGAACATCTTTGGGCGATGGCACGGCGCCAGACTTCGGCAGGTGATCAATCAGGGGGCTGAGGAACTCGGGGCGCGTGGTCCATTCCTTCACGCGAGCGGCGTACTCGGGGTCCATTGGCTGGCTCGCCACTTGCGCACTTAGCGGTAGCGCGATCACGAGGGCGAGCAGGACGAGCGGTTGCGACTTGAAACGCATGCAGGGTTCTCCGGGCGGTTTCGTCCAGGTCGGCGTCGAGAGCGCGCTACTACTCGTTCTCGCGATAGTCGATCATGGCTTTTTGGTTGAGGGGTATGGGCGATTCGTAGGTCTTGCCCTGCAGCTGGCGATGGAACTCCTGCTGCGCGGCGAGCACGACCTGCGGGCTTTCGAAGAGCTGAACCGCGGTGAGCGCCAGCGCCTTGGCGGCGATCACCATCCCGTCCTGTCCGATGCTTGTACCCGCGGAAGCTGCCGCCTGCCAGGTGTGAGCGGCGACTCCCGGTACAAAGGTTGCGGCGCCAAAGCCGATGGTAGGTACGTTCCAGCTTACGTCGCCCACGTCAGTCGAGGCGGCGGGTGCGTTGGGGTCGAAGGGCTTGAGGGGCTGGATGGTGTTCGTGAGGTCAAGGCTTGCCGCACCGCCCGCGGGCAGCGTCTTCTGCAGGTCGAGCGCGAAGGCCCGCTGCTCGGCTGTCATCTGGTAGCCGCCTACTGCTTCCAGATTCTTCTGCGCCACGGGCGCGAGCACGTCGTTGGGAATGATGTTCGCATCGCTCGACATAATCTTGACGTCCAGCGTGGTCTCGGTCATCAAAGCGGCGCCCTGCGCAACCTTGAGAATGCGCGCCCAGATGAGATCAAGAGTGGGGTTCTGCGGGCTGCGCGCCATCAGATCCATCTGCGCCAGGTCGGGAACCACGTTGGGCGCGACACCGCCTTGCGTGATGATGTAGTGGATGCGGGTGCTCGCGGGCACATGCTCGCGCATGAACTCGATGCCGTTGCCCATGAGCATCACGGCGTCCAGGGCGGAGCGGCCGCGGTCGGGCGCCATCGCCGCGTGCGCGGCCACACCATGGAAGGTGAACTTGGCAGAAGTGACGGCGAGCGCTCCGCCGTTGGCCACCGCGTTGCGGTCGGCGGGATGCCAGTGCAGCACGATATCCACATCCTTGAAGAGCCCGGCGCGCACCATGTACACCTTGCCCGAGCCGCCCTCTTCGGCGGGCGTGCCGTAGTAGCGCAGCGTGCCGGTAATGTGCTTCTCGGCCATGTAGTTCTTCGCTGCGACAGCCGCGAGCGCCGCCCCTGAGCCCAGCAGGTTATGTCCGCAGCCGTGGCCTGGCGCGCCGCTCACGACGGCCTCGCGAGTGGCAATGGCCTTTTGGCTCAATCCGGGCAGCGCGTCGAACTCGCCCAGGATGGCGATTACCGGCTTGCCCGAGCCGTAGCTGGCTATGAAGCCGGTGGGCTCATCGGCGACTCCTGCCTGCACCGTGAAACCTGCCATTTTCAACTGGTCCTGCAGGAGCTGGGAGCTCTTATTTTCGTGGTAACCCAGCTCGGCGAAGCCCCATATCTGCTTCGACACCTGCTTGTACTGTCCGGCGCTGGCATCCACCAGCTGCTCGATACGGGCTTGTTCAGCAGGTGTCTGCTGCGCTCGCCCCGTTGGGAGTAAGCCCAGGCTGAGTGATAGCAGGCCGAGCAAACAGGATTGCTGGCGGTGGGTCATGGGTAGCTCCGAAGAACAGGTTTAGCAGCCGCTGCCTTGTTGCGCAGTGCTCCCGGACCGGGAGCGCCGGGTGACGCTCACTTCCAGGCTGCATATCGGCTCGTTTCCGGAAGCATATCCTGATTCGTGGCTTATGGGTAGAGTTCTACATGGCGAGCGTTCGCGGTCCTGTATTCCCGTTGCGGCGAACGGGTATGTCTTGGCTATCGTTTGCTCATCGCGAAGACGCCTGCGCCCGACGGACTTGTTGACACAGGCGTCAGTTCGAATTACATCTAGCCATAGCACCCCTTGAACCATGTCGATGACTGCTCCGTCGGAATCTCCGTCGGCCGGTCCTCATTTTCTATCTGCGCCGGCGACACAAATTTGCCAGACGGGATTCCATCTCGAAGATGACACGATTCAGCAGGGTTCCCGCTCCCATCATGGCCGCGCTCGGTTTAGCGATGCTGTGCTCGTCCGCCTTGGCTGCCGACACACCGGCACAGATACTCGCGCGCGCCGACGTACAGGCTGCGATGCAGGACGTCAAGGCCAACGAACCGCACTTTGTCGATGAACAGGTGAGGCTGTGCGAGATCTCTTCGCCGCCGTTCCATGAGGACAAGCGCGGAGCTGAGCTGGCGCGCTTGTTCAAAGCCGCCGGCCTGGTGAATGTCCGGATCGATCACGCGGGCAACGTGCTCGGCGACCGGCCGGGCGAGGCTGCGCACCCACATCTGGTGCTGGCGGCCCATCTTGATACGGTTTTTCCGCCTGAGACCGACGTGCGTGTGACGCGGCAGGGAAACGTGCTGAAAGGCCCCGGCATTGGGGATGACTGCCGCGGCCTGGCGGCGGTGCTCGCGGTCATCAAAGCGATGAACGACGCGCACCTGAAGACGCACGGGACGGTGACGTTCGTTGCGGACGTGGGAGAGGAAGGTCCAGGCGACCTGCGCGGGATGAAAGAGCTCTTCGGCACGACACTGAAGGGACAGATCGACGACTTCATCTCCATCGAGCCCGGGGAACCGCAGCGGCTGACCAACGGCGGCGTAGGCAGCTATCGCTACCGGGTGACGTTTACCGGACCGGGTGGGCATAGTTACGGCGCGTTCGGTTTGGCAAACCCCATCGGGGCGCTGGGCCGCGTGGTGGCGCATATCGGCGATCTTCAGGTGCCAACCGAGCCGAAAACTACGTTCAACGTTGGGCTTGTGGGTGGCGGAACTTCGGTTAACTCGATCCCTTTCGAGGCCTGGTTTGAATTCGACGAGCGTTCCCCGGACACCAAGTCGCTGGACGTGCTCGATGCCAAGTTCAAGCAGGCCGTGCAGCAAGGGCTGGACGAAGAGAATGCGCGCTGGAACGGCAAGGGCAAGTTGAGCGTGGCGATCAAGGAGATCGGGATTCGTCCGGCCGGACAGACCGATCCAAACTCGCCGATTGTGACCACGGCCGCGGCATGCATTCGGGCGCTGAACCTCGGTGAGCCGGGCTACGGCTCGGGTTCAAGCGACTCGAACATCCCGATGCACCTTGGCATTCCGGCGATTACCATCGGCGGCGGCGGACACGACACGGGCGCACACTCCCTGGGCGAGACAGATGATGTGACGGACTCCTGGAAGGGTCCGCAGAACGCGCTGCTCATTGTGCTTTCGTTGTTGCAGTAACTCACATTGGATAGAAAGAGGAACCGGAATGCGTAAAGCCATAGCCTGCCTTGCCCTTTTCGCCAATACCGCCTACGCGGTGGATGCAGTGCCCGCGGCGCCCCTGCGGGGCTATACGCCCGAACACTCAACCGCCGAAGTCCAGTGGGAGCAGAAATTCCGCGCCCTGCCAGATCCCGCCCGTCTCCGCGAAGACATGCGCCGGCTGAGCGCGCGTCCGCATCACGTGGGCTCGCCCTACGACAAGGACAACGCCGAGTGGCTGCTCGCGCAGTTGAAATCCTATGGGCTGGACGCCAAGATTGAGGTCTTCGAGTCGCTGTTCCCCACGCCCAAGCTGCGCAAGCTGGAGCTTCTGGGCGAGAAGAAGTTCGTGGCCAAGCTGGACGAACCGGTGCTGAAAGTGGACCCGACTTCGGATCAGAAGAGCGAGCAGCTTCCCACCTACAATGCCTTCTCGCGCGATGGCGATGTGACCGCTCCACTGGTCTACGTGAACTATGGTGCGCCGGACGACTACGAGAAGCTGGCCTCGATGGGCGTCTCGGTGAAGGGCGCTATCGTGATCGCGCGCTACGGCCAGACGTGGCGCGGCATCAAGCCCAAGCTGGCGGCCCAGCACGGCGCCGTCGGCTGCCTCATCTACTCCGACCCCCACGATGACGGGTACGCGCGCGGCACGATTTATCCTGAAGGACCCATGCGGCCGCCCGATGGCGTGCAGCGCGGCAGCGTCATGGATATGCCAGTCTATCCGGGTGATCCGCAGTCCCCAGGAGTGGGCGCAACACCTGGCGGCAACATGAAGCTGATTCCGCTTGCCGATGTGCAGACGATCACCAAGATCCCGGTAATGCCGATTTCCTATGCCGATGCCACACCGCTGCTGGAATCGCTGCAGGGTGCGCTCGTGCCGGACGAGTGGCGCGGCGCCCTTCCGCTGACCTACAAGACGGGGCCAAGCGTAGCGAAGGCACATTTGCAGCTTCAGTTCAACTGGGATCGCAAGCCGCTCTACGATGTCGTCGCCACCATCCCCGGTGCGGCCATGCCCGATGAGTGGGTGATCCGCGGCAATCACCATGATGCCTGGGTGAACGGCGCAGGCGATCCGCTGAGTGGCGCCGTGGCGGAGCTTGAGGAGGCCCGGGGCCTGGGAGAGCTGCTAAAGCAGGGATGGAAGCCGCAACGGACGATCATCTATTGCTTCTGGGATGGTGAGGAGCCCGCCCTGCTGGGCTCGACCGAGTGGGTGGAGTACCACGCTGACGATCTGACCAGGCACGCCGTTGCCTACTTCAACTCCGACGGCAACGGTCGTGGCTACTTCCGCGCTGAAGGCTCCCATTCGCTCGAAGCGTTCGTCAACAGCGTCAGCAAGGATATCGATGATCCCGAAACCAAGATGTCGGTATGGAAGCGCGAGCGGCTCGCAGGTATGGCGCGTACGACTCCGGAAGCCCGCGCCGAGCTTCGCAGCAGGCCGGATCTGCGCATCGCGGCGCTGGGCTCAGGCTCCGACTACACGGCGTTCATCGATCACCTGGGGATCGCCAGCATGAATCTAGGCTACGGTGGCGAAGACCAGGGCGGCGGCCAATATCACTCGATCTACGACGACTTCTACTGGTACACGCACTTTCAAGATACCGACTTTGTCTACGGCAAGGCGCTTGCCCAGACAGCTGGCTCCATGATGATGCGCATGGCGGACGCGGACGTAATTCCCTACCAGTTCGGCGACTTTGCGGATACCATCCACACCTACGTTGTGGAGGTAAAACGACTCGCCGACACGATGCGCGCTCAGATCAAGGAGCGCAACACCGAGATCAGCGATGGCGTCTACACGGCGCTCGCCGACCCGAAGAAGACGATGGTTCCGCCGCAGATGGAGAAGCTGCCGCCCTATCTCAACTTCGCTCCGCTCGATCAGGCTTCGGACGATCTGACGGCGGCCGCTACCGAGTACGATAAGGCATTTACTGCGCACGCAGCCAGCGGACAATCCTCGGTGAACGCGCAGCTCATCAAGTCCGAGCGGGTCTTGCTTGATCCGGGCGGGCTGCCCAACCGTCCATGGTTCGAACACATGATCTACGCGCCGGGATTCTTTACGGGTTATGGCGTGAAGACTCTTCCCGCGGTGCGCGAGACGATAGAACAAAAGCAGTGGGACGACGTCGACGCGCAGGTCAAGCGCACGGCGGCGGCGATCGAACGCGAAGCTGACTTGTTGAAAGCCGCGACCCAAACTCTCAACACGAAGTAATACTTGATCGGCGCGGGCTAAGAACAAGCCGCGCCGCCCTTCCACCGCAGCACGAACGTGTTCCGGCGGAGCCGTCGGCAGACACGGGGAGGTCTCCACTATGCGTTCCGGCAGCTTTATCGTCGCTCTTGGCCTGTCCACACTCTTCACCTCCACGTTCTTTAACTGCTCAGTGCACGCGCAGGCTGGCCCGGCGGTAAGCCCGCAGCTCAGTGCCGATCTGAAGCAGCAGATCATCAAGGAGGTGGACGGCAACGCCAAGCTGGTGCAGGTGATGATCGACACCATGTATAGCTTCGGCGAACTTGGCTTCCAAGAGTTTGAGACCTCGAAGTACCTCACCGACCTGCTGGAAAAGAACGGCTTCAAGGTGGAGCATGGCATTGCAGGCATACCCACGGCCTGGATGGCGACCTGGGGAAGCGGCGAGCCGGTGATCGCCCTGGGCTCTGACCTGGATTGCATCCCGCAGGCATCGCAAAAGCCCGGCGTGGCTTACCACGACCCGATCATCCCCGGCGCGCCCGGTCACGGTGAAGGCCACAACTCTGGCCAGGCGGTCAACATCGTCGCCGCGCTCGCTGTGAAGGATGTGATGATCAAGAACCATCTCTCCGGCACCATCAAGATCTGGCCTGGCGTTGCGGAAGAGCTGCTTGGCAGTAAGGCGTATTACATTCGCGACGGCTACTTTAAAGGAATTGACGCGGTGCTGTTCTCGCACGTCGGAGATAACCTTGGCGCATCCTACGGAGGCAACTCGACCAACGGGCTTGTGTCGGTGCAGTACAACTTCCATGGCGAGAGCGCCCATGCGGCCGGCGCGCCGTGGCGTGGGCGCAGCGCGCTCGATGCAGTCGAGTTGATGGACGTCGGCTGGAACTTCCGTCGCGAACATCTGCGGCTTCAGCAGCGTTCTCATTACGTCATTTCGAATGGCGGCGACCAGCCCAACGTCGTGCCGCAGAGCGCCTCGGTCTGGTACTACTTTCGCGAGACTGACTACCAGCACATCAAGGACCTGTGGCTGACCGGCGATCACATGGCCAATGGGGCGTCGTCGATGACGGACACCAAGTGGGATTCGACGCTGATCGGCACAGCGTGGCCGGGGTACTTCAACAAACCCATCGCCGAAGAGACGACCGCGAACGCAAAGCTCATCGGGCTGCCGGTGTGGTCGGATGCGGACCAGACGCTGGCCAAGGCGCTGCAGCATGAGCTGAAAGTGCCGGAGAAAGGGCTCGCCACCAAGCTCGATGAGCTGAAGGAGCCCAACGAGCCGGAGAAGTACTATGGCGGCGGCTCGGACGACATCGGAGACATCTCCTGGAACGTGCCGACAATCGTCCTCCGGTATCCCTCGAACATCCCCAACCTGCCAGGTCATAACTGGGCAAACGGTATTGCCATGGCCACGCCGATTGCCCACAAGGGCGCCGTCACGGGAGCCAAGGTGCAGGCGCTCACGCTCTTCGACCTGATGACCCAGCCGGCGCTGGTCGCGAGCGCCAAAGCCTACTTCAACGACGTGCAGACCAAGGACGAGAAGTACAAGCCCTTCCTCAGGCCCGAAGACAAGCCGTCCATCTTCCTCAACAAGGCCACCATGGACAAGTACCGGCCCGAGATTAGGAAGTACTACTACGACGCAAGCAAGTACTCGAGCTATATGGAGCAGCTGGGCATCAAGTATCCAACCGTCCGTACCAGCGCCACTCCCCCGGCCAGCGGCGAGGACGAGCAACTTGAAGAGGGTGGCGGCTCAAAGCAGTAAGCTCCTGGCCCGCACGCAAAAAACTGGGGATGCCTCAGCATCCCCAGTTCCCTTGCGAGTTCAGCCGGGTCTACTTGAGTACTGCATCCGTGGAAGCTCCGTAGAGCAGGCCGTTGAAGAGGAACTTGAAGGTGGCGTGCGGCTGGCCGCGGAACGTGATCTCCGGGCCGTAGAGCAGCACTCTTCCCTTCCCCACCGAAGCCTCTGCGACTGCGATGGAGTCGTTCAGGTACGACTGCCCCCACGCCCATCCGCTGTCGAGCAGGTCACCTTCGCCATACCACGCGACCGTCTTGACGCCGTGTACGGCGGCGTCCGGAGCGGCGCGGTAGGCCGGGCTCGAGTCGAAGAAGACGTCAACCGAAGAGGGCACGCCATAGGCCACGGGTGAGGTGTTGTCGACCTGTGCGCGAAGCAGCGAGCCTGGGACGTAGAAGCGCTCCGGCGGAACCGGCTGAGTCTTGCCTCGGACAACCTCCGTGATCGCATCGGTGAGGGGCAGCTTCATGGCTGCGTAGATTCGCGACGAGCTGCCGATGGTTAGCAGAGTTCCACCGTTCTCGACAAACGTGCGGAGCTGCGGCAGCGTCTTCTCGGCTGTGATGCGGCCCAGCCACGGCCGGTAGTCGGCTGGGATGTCCTCCGGCTTCGGCTGGGCCAAGCCAAACCCGCCGCCACCGCCGCGCCCGCCGCTTGCTTCTCCGGAGAGGTTGGGCAAGGTTCCGTCGGCGAAAACGATGTCATCGAAGGCGGCGTTCAGATTGCCAGCATCGAGTGTCTGGGGATAGATGACGGTAAACGGAAATTCAAACTGCTCCATGAGCCAGCGGATCCAGCCTGAGGGCATGGAACCGCCGTAGACATCCACCAGGCCGATGCGCGCCGGATGAAGCAGAAGCGCGTCGCCGGCTGGCTTCGCGGTCACGGCGAAGGCGTTAATGCCGAGGTTCTTCGTCGCCGCCACGAGCAGGTCGTGCGACTGCGGCGAATAAGGGATGTAAAGAGCTCCGGCTGCGAGAGTCTTGTCCCCCGCGGCCGTAGGCTGCTTGAGCCAATAGACGGGCACACCGGCCTTCAGCAGGCGATTGGTCAGCGTATATGCGTCGTTGTACTCGTGCGACACGAGGTAGCCCGCCGGCGTTGTCGGGCCTGCGATTGTTCCTGCCGGCGTCGCGGCGAGGTCGGTGGTGATCTTCTCGAAGGGGCCGTTGAAGCTGGAGTAGATGCGCGTGAAGGTGACGCCCATCTGGTAAGCGAGCGTCCAGCCGGTGGTGTCGTAGGGGCGCGTCGGCGGCGCTCCGGGATAGGGAAAGTCATTGGGGTGATCCTGTGGCTCCATCATGTCCAGGATCTCAGGACGATAGGCCTGCGCGCAGGAGATGACGAGCGAGCCCGCGGGATAGTGCTTGCCTTCAACGTCAAATGCGGAGGTGGCCCGCTCGATGGTGACACCCGACTTCATGAGCGTGTTGACGAACTTGACTGCTGTGGGAAAGTCCGGCTGATCCGCCGAAAGGATGTAGCCGCGCGGGTCGCGGTGCGCGGGATCATGCAGCACCGAGGTATAGAGCGCTGCCGGCAATCCGGCCGGGCGGCCGAAGCCACCCGCCGCAGCGGCAGGCGCAGGAGTCGGCGGCGGCGCGAGCGCGGTGGGAGAGGTGGAGGCATCCGCGGCTGCGCTGCCGCGGGTCCGCCCACCGGGGCGTTGAGTGCCGGCGGAGGTCTCCTTCGCGGCCGCCTCTTCGAGCGCGTCGATCCGCTTGGGCGTAATCGTCCAGGAGTCTTCGTTGCCGTGCGCGATGGACCGTTTGCCCATGACGTAGACGTCGTATAGCAGCGTGCTGCGATTGCGCGAGGCGTAGTCCAGCATGGCGCGGTTGTTGGTCTGCTCGTAAGCGATGGACTGGGCGTAGTGCCAGATCTGCGGCGCGACGGGAAATGGCTCGTCGCCGGTGGGCAGCTGGCGCGCGGCGATCAGCGGCAGGGGCGCGGGGGTTGGCGAGCCAATAATTTCGGTGAGGATGCCGGTAATGTTGTGGAAGTAGGTGACCGTGCGCAGGCCGCCGTTGTACCAGGTGGAGTAGGGCGCGGTGGAGCGCATCCCAGAGCCGGGCTTGCCTTCTTCGACCAAGCGCTCGTGCATGGCGGAGCCGAGATTCTCGATCTTCAGCGGAATCAACGGATCGTAGTGGAAGTTGAACGGGTCGCGGAAGGGCGGCATGAAGATCACGGCGCCGGCCGGCCCGGTCTGATGGTGGTTGTACATCAACTGCGGGTACCACTCGCGGAAGAGCACCCGGCTCATGTTGGTGGATTCCTTCATGTTGTTCATGTAGAAGTCACGGTTGTTGTCGTGCCCGATGTACTTGGCCCAGAGCCGCGGCGTGCTAGAGTCGACGCGCTTGGTTGGGTCCGGCTCGCGCATGTACCACTTCGCCACCAGGTCGTCTCCGTCCGGATTGCAGAAGACCAGCAGCGCTATGTCGTCGTGGAGGAAGCGCATGGTCTCGGGATCGGTGAAGGCGTTGAGCTCGTAGATGGTTTCAACCAGCTGTGTGAAGCCGACGGTCTCGGAGGCGTGCAGCCCGCCATCGATCCACACGATCGACTTGCCCTCCTCGGCCAAGGCGTGGGCCTGCTCGTCGTTCAGGCCCTCAGCGTGTGACAGGCGCGCTGAAATTTCCTTGTAGTGGTCGAGCTTCTTCATGTTCTCGGGCGAGGAGACGATGACCATGTACTGCCGCCGGCCCTCCTCTGTGGGACCGATGTCCACCAGCTTCATACGGTCCGACTCGGAGGCGAGCTTCTTCAGGTAGGTGGTGATCTGGTCGTACGTGGCCAGCATGTAGTCGTCGCCCATGTTGAAGCCGAAAGACTCCTTGGGCGTGGTGACGCGGCGCGCGGCGGGCACCTGCGCAGACGCCGAGGTGACGGCCAGACAGGCGAGGGCAAAGACGGGGAGGAGACGGGACGTGAGCGAGGCGGGCAGTTTCATGCGGACGAATCTCCTTGCGGGGCTGTCTGTTCGGGGATGATGCGAAGACGGGTGAGGGGTGATGCGATGCAGACGGGGCGGCGTAGAGCGAAGTTTCGCCCATGCGGGCTTTATCTGGCCGGCGAGTCGGGGTGCAGATACTTTGCGAGGAAGACGTAGATGTCGTGGCGCGACTCGAGCGCCAGCGGGGTGTCAGTGCGGTTGAAGTAGTGGCCCCCGGGGGCGTTCTCGTAGACCTTGTAGTCGAACCTCTTGCCCTCGGCTTTGAGCGCCTGGATCAGATGTTCGACCTCCAGGTAGTTCACGTCTTCGTCGTTGGTGTTGGTGTGGATGAGCAGCGGCGTATCAAGTTCCTTGACGTGGTTCACCGGCGAGCGCTTGCGATACTCCGCGATGTCGTCGTGCGCGGTTTCGCCGAGGTGATACGGCGCAGAGTAGATCTTGCGGTAGGCATCGGTCTCATAGCCCATGCGGGCGATCAGGTCGCTGACCGGCACGCCGGCGTAAGCCACGGCGTAATCGTGCGGGTGCGCGAAGATGTTCATCAAGGTGATCATGCCGCCGTGGCTCCAGCCCACGATGCCCACGCGTTTGGGGTCAAGGAAGCTGTAGCGGTTGAGCATCCACTGCATGCCCATGTACACGTCGTCGGTCTCGCGGCCGCCGTAGTCGATGTTCTCGTAGAGGCCGCGGCCGTAGCCGGTGCTGCCGCGGTAGTCGCTCGCGACGACAGAGTAGCCCTGCTGCACAAGCTCGCGGATGAGGTGCGCGTCAATGGAGGTATCGAGGCTGGCGTGCACGCCCTGGTGCACAAAGACGATGAGCGGCTGTTTGTGGGTGCGATCCAGACTTTTGGGGATGAAGGTGTAGAGGTGCAGCAGCAGCGGGTTGGTGGCGCCGGGCTCCTTGGGCTTCCTCACATGGGCGGGCGGCAGTCCGGTGTATTCGTCCTTGTCGATCTCGGCGATGTCGCCCATCTTCTGATACCAGAGCAGGTCATCAATCTTCTTCGAGACCTGGTCCAGGGCGAAGTTCGGGCCGGCCGCGTCGGGGGCCGGGGTGGGCGCGGCGGCGGGTCTGGCAGCGGCGGGCGCGGCTTCGGGCGCGGGCTCCTGCGCGTACGCCACGGATGACAGCGACAGGAGGAGCAGGAGGAAGAGCGCGATCGAAGAGGCGGCTGGCCTTTGTTCGCCGGCTGGTGCCATCAACATGAGGCTGACTCCGGATGAGCGGTGTGGTGGTGTTCTTCGGACTATAACTCAGGATGCATCCGGATGGGACAGAAATGCGGGGCGGCGAGCTGTACCAGCCGCGAAAACGAGGCTTGCACCCCCCTCCCCCCTGGAAGTATGCAAAGTATTCAAAATGCGTGGATTAAGTCTGGACTTCGGGTCTGAACTGCTCCAAAGAGTGTGCAACGTCTCCGGACGGGAAGAGTGGTCAGCGGCTGTGCGCCTGGGCCTCGACCAGCAGCGGCTGGCGGGGGTCGGCATCCTTCCAGAGGTTCAGGAAGCGCCGGTAGGCCTCGGCGCTGTTGCCGGCGTCGCCGGTGTCGGCGAAGGCGCGGGCGACGCCGATCTGGGCGACGGGGTAGACGACGCTGCCGACGATGAAGGGCAGGCCGCGGTGCGAGAGCACGGTCTGGAAGTCGACGATGCCGACCTGCACGCGCTTGAGCGCGACGTTGGCGCGCCCGCGCAGCACGGGGGTGACGGAGATGAGATCGTACTGCCGCGCGGGGCCGAGCAGCGCGAGCGCGGAGGCCGGATCGTTGTTGTGCAGGGCAAGGGCCGCGCCAATGTCGGCGAGGTAGAAGCTGCGCACGGCGAAGCTCTGCGGATAGCGCTGCTGGAGCAGGCTCATGGCCTGCTGGGCGCGGGCGGAGTCGCCGCACAGCGCGTAGCTCAGGCCGGTGTTGAAGAGCGCCGTGATGCCCAGCTGGTGGGCCTCGGCCTCATGCGCCATGGCGAGCGAGTCGGCGCAGTCGCCCAGCAGCGCGCGGTTCACGGCTCCCTGGGAGAGCAGGAAGGCGGCGGCGGAGTCAAGTCCGGGGACAGCGCGGGCATCCTGCGCGCGGGTGCGCCACACGGCAGCGCCTTTGGCCAGATGCCCGACGTTGTCGAGGTAGAGTCCGTAGCTCCAGTCGGGATGAAACCCCTTCTCGGCCTCGAAATCTTTGATGGCGGCCTGCAGCGCATCCTGGCGGCCCTCGAGATAGGCGGTGGTGAGCCCGGCGCCCAGGCGGCCCAGGCCGAGTTTCTCGAACTGCACCTCGACCTGCGCGGCGGCCTCGTAGCGGTCCAGCCCGATGAGCGCGTTCTGGGCCTGGGTGTAGGCGTCGGTGTTGTAGGGATCTTCGGAGGCGGCCTGCTGCGCGAGTTGCAGCGCCTCGCCGACACGGCCCTGCAGACGCAAGGTGCGGGAGAGATCGTCGAGCGCCTCGGAGTCGTGCGGATCGGCCGAGGTGATACTCTTGATGATCGTTGCGGCCTTGCTGTAGTCGCCGCTGGCGTTCATCTCGTACTCGTACTGGGCCATGGTGCGGGTACGCGTGGAGACATCTCCGGCGGCCGCGTTTGCAGCCTGCGCGGAGTCGGAGGCTGCAGCTTCGGCGCGCTCCCGCCGGTAGAGCACCGCGAGACGCAGATGGGCGCGAACGAACCTGGGGTCGAGCGCGACGGCCTGGCGGAAGGAGCCGATCGCCGTAATGAGATCGCCATCGGCGGTAGCCTGGTCGCCGCGGATGTACTGCTCGAGCGCGGCGAGGTTGGAGGTACCTTCGCGCGCCAGCGGGGTGGAGTTACGGTTGATCGATTCGCTGCGTTCGCCGAAGCTGGAACGCAGCGTGGACGCGAGGTGATCGACGGTGGCGGGCAGGGCGTCCAGGGTGGCGATGTGCTCGTCGGCGCTGGTCAGCACGTCGTTGTTGGAGGTGTTGAGCAGGTCGACATGCAGCAGGTAGGGCGGGGCGGAGCCGCTGATGGAGCCGAAGAGATAGGCGCGGGTTCCGAGCTTTTCAGCGACCTTGTGCGAGATGATCTGGGCGGAGATGACGCCGGCGTCGGGTGCGATCTGCCGGCGCAGCAGGCGATAGTCGCTGGAGCTGCGCAGGCGCAGGAAGGGCGACTCGGAGAGCGCGATCTGCAGGTCCTCGGTGACGGTGTCGTCCAGGGCCTTCTCGCTGGTTCGATTCTCGATTTCGGTGACGACGATGGGATCGTGTTCGCCCAGCAGCGTGCTGCCGTAGTGGCCCTCGTAGTAGAGCAGCCACGCGCCTCCGATGGCGCCGAGAGTCAGCGCGATTTCGAGGATCCGGCGGCGCCGGTTGAGCCTGGCGCGGACGGCGGGCGAGGACACGGCGGAGGGCTCGCCGAAGCCGTTGAGGCCGGGGTCGAAGGCGTCGCTGGCTGGATCGGCCAGATCCGTTGCCGAGCCATTGCTCGCCAGCGGCGACGCGGCCTGAAAGCCGGCAGTGGGGCGGAAGCGCTCCGCCTCGCCGGCGGCCGAGATGGCTCCCAGAACGCCGGGTTCTGTCCCTGGCCGAGCAGCGTCTGCTGAAGCATGAGTGGACGGAGCACCGTTTGGAGAAGCCGCAGATTCGGCCCGCGCGGCAGGGATGGGCGAGACGGAGAGTGTGCTCTCGCCCGCGGCGGAGCCCGCGACTGGCTTGATGGCGGACTCGTCGCGCGGCACCCGGGCGACGGGGCGCAGCATCTGCGCGGGCGTGCTGGGCGGCGGCGTCACCAGCTGCACCGGCGGGGCGCCGGGAGCGTCTGGATCAGCCTCCGTATTGCGCCGGCGCGAGACCCGCCGCTCGCGGGCAACGGGATCCGGAGCACGCACTAACGGCACGGTGGAGACGGCCTTGCGCAACCAGCCTCCGCCTTTCTCGTTGAGCCGGGCGAGTGCGTCGTCGAGCTCCTGCGCGGTCTGGAAGCGCGCCGTGCGCTCCTTGGCCATGAGCTTCAGGATGATCTTTTCGAGCTCGCGTGGAATGGCCTCGTTCCAGTCGCGTACCGGCTCGGGCGCCTGGTTCAGCAGCTTGACGAAGACCAGCGCGCTGGTGGCGCCGGGGAATGGGATCTGGCGGGTAGCCATCTCGTACATCACGACGCCGAGTGAAAAGAGGTCGGAGCGGGAGTCCAGCGACTCGCCGCGAGCCTGCTCCGGAGACATGTAGGCCAGCGTACCGACGGTGGCGCCGGCAGCGGTGAGGTCCAGGGAGCGCGAGCCCCTGCCGCCGAAGGTGCCGCCCTCGAACTTGGCCAGGCCGAAGTCCAGCACCTTGGCCTGGACGGCCTTGTTGGCCTTGTCGACGAGGAAGATGTTGGCGGGCTTGATATCGCGGTGAATGACGCCCTTGGCGTGGGCCGCGCCGAGCGCCTCGGCGACCTCACGCGCGATGCAGATCAGATCGTCCACCTGGAGGGTGTGGTACTGGATGCGATCGCGCAGCGTTTCGCCCTGCAGCAGCTCCATGACGAGGTAGGGATCGCCGTTCTGCTCGCCGATGTCGAAGATGGTGCAGATGTTGGGATGGTTCAGGGCGGAGGCGGCGCGAGCCTCGCGCAGGAAGCGCTCGCGCATGCCGGGCATGGCGTATTCATTGTGCAGCAGTTTGATGGCGACTTCGCGATGCAGCCGCGCGTCCCAGGCCTTGTAGACGTGGCCCATGCCGCCGCCGCCGAGACGGCTGAGGACCTCGTAGGGTCCATACTTCCGGCCGATCTCAGGAGCCATCGGGGACCCTTTCAAAACGTTGCGACAGTTCGACTGCGGAGAATTTTCGCACAGAGGATTTGTCCAACATCATAAACCCCCTCTGCATTGACTTTAGTGCACCACGACCGAAGTACGCCACCGCTCGTGACGCGGATTCAGGCTGTCGACGGCGTTTTGGCGCGCGCCGGCACCTCTAGGGAGGTCATGGTGGTTTGCTGTCACTGGTGCATGCAGATGCAGCGAATCGCCGTGACGCTGCCTTGGGGGTCCGGCTGCACGATATACTGCGTTGCGAGCCGCCTGCGCCGCTCTCCTGGTCACAGGCGAAGGCGCGCATCAGCAGCCTGGCCCGAGGCACGGAAGGATGACGACGGTGACCAGCAGCCCTGAAAGAAGATCTCTGCGCGTTCAGGCAGCCGAGTTGCTCGATGTGCCGGTCAGGACGCTGGAGCGGCGGCGCTGGGTGCTGCCGCTGATTCTGATCCTGGTCTACATTCCTGGCATCTTCTTCCTCTCGCAGCATAAGGCGCTGTGGCACGACGAGCTGTTCACCTACTACATTGCACAGGCGCCGTCGCTGCGGGCGATGTGGCGCGAGTTCACGTCGATGGACCTGAACCCGCCGATGATCTACCTGCTGACGCGCGCAAGCTTCCGGCTCTTCGGCGCGACGACCCAGGCCACGCGGCTGCCGGAGATCGTCTTTTTTCTGGTCGCGCTGGGCGGGATCTACCGCTTCACGGCGCGGCGCATGGGCGCGGTGTACGGCGGGTTCGCGGCCGCGGTGCTGATGATGGGCAAGACCTGCGAACTGGCGCTAGAAGCGCGTCCTTACACGTTGCTGATCGGCTTCTTCGCGCTGGCGCTGGTGAGCTGGCAGGAGGCTACGGACGGGCTGGGACGAGGGCGTCTGCTGGGTGTGGTGATGCTGGCGGCGGCCGTGGCGGGGCTGCTGCTGAGCCACATCTTCGCGGTGCTGGCGCTGGTGGCGCTGCTGGCGGGCGAGGCCTGGCGCGCGTGGCGCAGGCAGAAGCTCGACCTGCCGGTGAGCCTGGCGCTGCTGCTTCCCTGCTGGGCGGTGCTGCTCTACGTGCCAATGCTGCGCAGCCACGGGAAGGCGATCTTCCCGGTGGAGTTTCAGCCCACGGGCGAGACCATCTTCGACTTCTATGTTGGGTCGATCGAGCGCGAGCTGATCGTGCTGGCGCTGAGCGCGCTGGCGGTGCTGCTTGCGTTGGGACCAAAGCATCTGCGCGCGGGCGGGGCGCATCTGCGCGGAGCTTCGACGCAGGACCAGCCCGGCTGGTGGTTCCGCGAGCATGAGTGGGTGACGATCATCGTGCTGCTGGCCTCTCCGCTGCTGCTGATCGCTTACCTAATGGCGACGCATGCAGCGTTCTTTCCGCGCTATGGCTCTCCGGCCGGGTTCGGCTTCGCCTTGCTCACGGCCGCGCTGCTGGCACGCTGGACGAGATGGCAGGGGCAGCGCGATCAACGCGCGGCGCTGCTGGGCACGGTGATCGCGCTGCTGATCTCGGGGCTGCCGTTTCGTGCCGTGGGAGAGGTACTGACCGGCACGGCGATGCACCCGCTGCGCGCGCCGGAGCCGGAGCTTGCCGTCTGCCAGGCATGCGAGCGGACTGCAGCGCCGGGAGCCGGCGGGCAGGCGCTGCCGCTGGTCGACGCGAGCGGGCTTACGTTTCTTGAGATGAATCACCATGAGAGCGCGAAGACGGTCGGCCGGCTCTACTACCTGACGGACCCGGTGGGGAGCACGGAGTACGCGCACGCCAACATCTTCGAGCGCATGGCCGAGGTGATCGCGGCGTTTCACCTGGGCGGCCACGTGATGGGCTATGGCGAGTTTGTCGCGAGACATCCGCACTTCTACGTGCTGGGCCGATATGACTTTGCGGAAGACTGGCTGCTGCGCAAGCTGAGCGCGGACCAGGCGAATATACGCGTGATGGCGCGAACGCAAGACAACTACCGCGATACGGAGCTCTACGAGGTTACGATGGCGACGCGAGGGCCTAAGTGAAGGCACGGTACGGGCACCAACGGCAGACGCTGCTCTTCGACGCGGACGACACGCTGTGGGAGAACAATATCTACTTTGAGCGCGCGATCGCGGCGTTCATCTCCTACCTGGATCACCGGGTTCACACGCCGGAGCAGGTTCGCGAGCAGCTGAACAAGGTGGAGCGAGCCACGATCGCCGCGCATGGATATGGGCTGAAGAGCTTTCGCCGCTCGCTGGTGGCGTGCTTTGAGCAGCTGACGGAGGCGCCGGTGACCGAGGAAATACATCGCCGGATCGTCAGCTTTGTAGATTCGATCGCGGGGCAGGAGGTGGAGGTGCTTCCGGATGTCGCGCAGACGCTGACGGAGCTGGGGCTGCGCCACCGGCTGCTGCTCGTGACCAAGGGCGATCGCGACGAGCAGCTCGATAAGCTGGAGCGGTCCGGGCTGAGAATGCACTTTGCCGAAGTGGAGGTGCTGGCGGAGAAAGACGAAGCGGGCTACCGGCGGCTTGCGGCGCAGCACGGCTGCGCGGCGGGCGAGAGCTGGATGATCGGCAACAGTCCGAAGTCGGACATCAATCCCGCGCTGGCCGCCGGGCTGAACGCCGTCTTCATCCCGCATGGATATACGTGGGTGCTGGAGCATGAGGTGGTTGCCGCGCCGCCCGCTGGCTGCGTGCTCCTGGAGGTGGCGAAGTTCGCGGAGTTGCTCGACTATTTCTAGGCGGGTTCCGATGTAAGGGAGCGGGTAAACCGGATGCTATACTAACCCTCGGATTGTACGTCACTGCCTGCACCGCCGGTCTGACTGGCGTTGAGCGGGCTCCTCATGCGGAGGTGGCGAAATTGGCAGACGCACTAGCTTGAGGTGCTAGCGCCGCAAGGCATAGGGGTTCAAGTCCCCTCCTCCGCACCAATCCCCCCACTCAGAGAGCGAAGGCCAGCCATCAACGGCTGGCCTTCGTGTTTCATCCTGGACACTACGGCATGGCGATCGTGGGTTGCCGCTGTGATGCGCGCAGCGAAACTGCGCAAGCTCCAATTTCATTCTGTTGACAGTGTCTATTCTTAGGTGGCATTATTCTGTGCGACTTAGGGAAGCGTGCAATAACCGATACACAGAAAAGAGACTTGCATGTGGATTGTGCCTTAGCCATTGGTTCAGAACGATCTACTCTCAGGAGGCAATCATGTTCTTTCAGGAACTGAAGCGATCGTTTCTTCTGGTCGTCGTGTTTATTGCGACTATCTATGCGCATGCCCAGCTGGGCACCGGAACCTTGAACGGCACGGTGACGGACGCTGCTGGGGCCGTTATTCCGGGCGCCTCGCTCACCTTGATCAACACGGGCAGCAATGCCACGCGGACCTTCAACGCAAGCAGCTCAGGGCGCTACTCGGTTCCGGAGCTTCCGATCGGCAGGTATAAGCTGACGGCCACGGCGCCGGGTTTCGGGCCGCAGATCAAGGACAACATTGAAATTTCGGTGGGCGCGCAGCTCACGGTGGACTTCGCCCTTTCGGTCGGCGCGGTCGCGTCTACGGTTGAGGTACAGGCGAGCAGCCAGTCTGAAGTGAACTCGACATCGGGTGAGCAGAGCACGCTCATCGATCCCAAGCAGATCAGCGATCTGCCCCTGAATGGGCGCAACTTCCAGCAGCTTGTGCTGCTGGCGCCGGGTGCTCAGTCCGCGCCGGAAGAGCCGGAAAACTCGGTGATCGGCCGCGCGCCGTCGTTCTCGATCTCGGGAGCGCGGCCCGACGGAGGCGCGATCCTGCTGGACGGCGCCAACACCCAGGGCTTCTTCGATCGCGGCACCGGCGCCAGCATCATCGGTACCTCGCTGGGCGTCGAGGCGATCGCCGAGTTCCAGGTCCTCACCGGCATCTACGGCGCACAGTTCGGCGGCAACGGCAGCGCCATCAACGCGGTCACCAAGTCCGGAACCAACAAGGTACATGGCACCGTGTATGACTTTGTTCGCAACAGCGTCTTCGACGCGCGCAACTACTTTGATGCCCTGGGCAGCGTGCCCAGCTTCCGCCGCAACCAGTTCGGCGGCAGCGCAGGCTTGCCGATCGTCAAGAACAAGACGTTCCTGTTCGCAAACTACGAGGGTCTCCGCCAGCAACTGGGCGCCTCCTACACTCCCACTGTGCCGGATGCCCAGGCTCACCTGGGGAATGTGCCCTGTGCGCCGGCTTCGGCGACCTGCGTCGGCGGATACACGCACGTCGGTGTCAGCCCCGTGATCGCGCCTTTCTTTGCGCTCTTTCCGGTGCCGAATATCAACTCCAACCCAGGCAGCGGCGTGGGGCAATACCGCTTCGTCGCCGACAATCCTGCGAACGAGGACTACGTCAACAGCCGGCTGGACCAGGTGCTCTCGGCCAAGGACACTCTCTCCGCGCGCTATCTCTCTGATAACGGAAGCCTCATCGATCCCGTGCCCGGCGGCCTTCTGCCTGGCTTCCCTGAAGCGTCTTTGCAGCGAAACCGCTATGCCACGATCGAGAACAAGTACGTTAAGTCGAACCGATTCCTGAACGTCACGCGTTTTCACCTTGTCCGCACCATCCAGGGCGCCCGTCAGACGACGCAGAATCCGGCTTACTCGTTCCTGCAGTTTTCGCCCGGCCAAAACTATGGATCGATCGTGATCCAGTCGCTTGTGCCTGCCGGCGCGGTCACGACCAACGTGGGCGCAGGCACGGCTTCGCCGCTGCACAACGACCAGAACCTGTTCTCGGGTCAGGACGATGTCTTCACGTCGGTGAAGTCGCACCAGATCCAGACCGGCATCGATGTGAGCAGGATACAAAGCAACGTGTCGCTGCCTATTTACCAGGGTGTTCAGTACCAGTTCACGACGATTGCCGCGTTCCTAGCCGGGATGCCGCTCCTTGCCATCGATGCACTTCCAGGGTCCGATCCGGTGCGGGATGCGCGCGAGATCGACATCTACCCCTACATCCAGGATGACTGGAAAGTGAGCTCGCGGCTCTCGCTGAACCTGGGCCTGCGCTATGAGTGGGTGAGCAATCCGGTGGAGACGAGAGACAAGCTGTACGCCATTTCGAACTATGCGACGGCTAATGGATTCACCAGGGTGCCCCATGTCTTCGCCTCCAATCCTTCGACTAAAAATATCGAGCCCCGCATTGGCTTCTCCTATCTTCCCTTCAGTGGGAGCAGCAAGACGGCGCTGCGCGGGGGTTTTGGCATCTTTGCCGATACGATCAAAGCCAAGACCTACCTGAACGCCTATCAGATCAGCCCGCCCTACAGCTTCAACGTGGCCATCTTTCCCACCTTTCCGAACCCCTTCTCGACTCCCGCGCAGGGACTTCCCACACTGATCGTCGGCATCCCGTACAACACGACCAGAACACCCACGCAGATGCAGTACAGCCTCGGCATCCAGCAGCAGCTGGACAGCAGCACCGTCTTCACGGCGTCTTACGTGGGCAACCAGGGGCGTCACCTGTTTGGCAGCGTGGATAACAACCCGGTCCAGTTTCAGATCTGCCCGTGTTCCGATCCGGCCAATCCGGCGGCTGCGTCCTTGCCGGCGGGAACTCAGTACCAGCCGGTGGGATACAAGCGGCTCAATCCCAAGTTCGGCGCTATTACCCTGGCGCCGGCCAATCAGAACTCGCACTACAACTCGCTGCAGACGAGCCTGGTGCGGCAGCTCTCCCACGGCGTTCAGTTCCAGATCAGCTACACCTGGGCCAAGACGCTCGACTTCGCCTCAATCCAAAGCGGCGCCGAGACGATCAACGGAAGCGACGCGATCCAGAACTTCCACAATGTTCGCGGCGACTATGGGCCGGCGGCCTTCGATACCCGGCACGTGGCCGCGGCCAACGTGATCTACGTGCTGCCGGAGAAGAGGCATAACCCATTCCTGAGCGGGTGGCAGACGACCCTGATTACGCAGTTCCGCACCGGAACTCCCTACAACGTTCTGGACGGCTTCGACCAGGCGCAGGTGAATAACAACTCGATTGACGAGCGTCCGAACATCATCGGAAACCCGAACAAGCCGGGCCCCGTCGTGGGCAATCCCGGCTGCGTCGCTCCCGCGGCCATCCACAACGCGACGCACTACTACAATCCGTGTGCCTTTGCCCTGCAGCCGCAGGGCACGTTCGGCAATGAAGGCCGCGATCAACTCTTTACCGAAGGGTTTGAGGACGTCGATTTCGGACTGGTCAAGAACACCGCCATCCACGAGAGCGTTCAACTGCAGCTGCGCGCCGAGCTGTTCAACATTCTCAACCACACCAACCTGGGCTTCCCGAACCTGACGTTGTTCGTTCCCGGCGGCACCAACAGTCTGGCGGGCTCCATCACCAGCACGGAGGGGACCTCACGACAGGCGCAGTTCAGCTTCAAGGTACTCTTCTAGTGCAGTTTCGACGGAGGAAGAGATGTACTATCTGCGCACTTGCTTCGACAAGCCGGGCATGGGAGAGCTTCGCAACGAACATCGCTCGTCGCACCGCGAGTACCTGAAGCCCTTTGTGGAGGAGGGACGCGCAGTCCGGATCATCCTGGCCGGGCCTATGTGCGTCTCCGATAGCGACGACACGAACTTGGGTAGCTTCATGATCGTGGAAGCTCCATCGATCGGGGACGTCGAAACCTTTCACAACAACGACCCCTTCACACTGCGCGGCATCTTTGGACGCGTCGAGATCGTACGCTGGGACCGGCATATCGGCTGAAAGCCCCGGGCGTGCCTGAGCAAAGGAGAGAGTGCGTATGATCCGTGAGTTGCCGGAGATCAAGCCGGTGTCGCCGGAAAACGAGATGGACCATCTGGAGCGGCTGCCGGCGCGCATGGCGTGCGACGTGGCGATCGTGGGCTACGGACCTGTGGGGATGATCCTGTCTTCCCTGCTGGCGCAGCGCGGCCTGAGGATCATCGTCGTGGAGCGCTTTCCCAAGCGTTACGCCCTGGGGCGCGCGGGACACTTCGATGGCGAGACCTTCCGGACGTTTCAACGGCTGGGGATTGCCGAAGAGATGGAGCTGCTTGCCCGGCCCATGCTGCAGTGGCAGATGGTTACGGTGGAACGCGAGGTGCTCGCCACGATGAAGCTGGGCGAGAGCGGCACGGGCTGGAAGTCCAGCTACCTCAGTTATCAGCCCGAGTTCGAAGTGGTCTTCGACGCCAAGGTGAGAGAGCTGGGCGTGCGCATCTTCATGGGCCTGACCGCCACCGGCATCCTTCAGGATGAGCATGGGGCCCATCTTGAGGTTCGCCCGACCGACGAGAGCCGCACGGACACCTGCACCATCGACGCCTCCTTGATCGTCGGTACGGACGGAGCCAAGAGCTTCGTTCGAGAATGCATCGGCGTGAAGCGGCGTGACCTCGGCTTCAAGGCGAACGATCAACTGGCGATCGACTTCGAGCATAACGACCCTGACCGCGACCTGCCGCAACTGCCGGAGGTGTACCAGGTGCTGGACATCGAAGCGATGCAGCTGGCTGGCCGCTGGAGCGGACCGCGCTGGTCGCGTTGGGAGTTCCACGCGCGCGAGGGAGAGAGCCGCCAGCATCTCTCCAGCGAAGAGACGGCCTGGAAGCTCCTGGCCAAGTGGAACATCTTCCCCAGCGACGGCAGGATCGGGCGGCACGCGGTGCATTCCTTTGAGAGCATGCTGGCCGAGAAGTGGCGCGTGGGGCGCGTCCTGCTGGCGGGCGATGCGGCCCATACGATGCCTCCGTTCATGGGTCAGGGCCTGTGCTCGGGCATTCGCGACGCGCTTAATCTCTCGTGGAAGATCCCGGCGTTTCTGGCGGGCGATGCCAGCGAAGAGTTCCTCGACACGTATGAGAGTGAACGCGCTCCGCACGTCCAGCGCGTCATCGAGATGTCGTCGGGGATGGGGAAGATGGTGCTGATCACCGATCCCGAAGAGGCACGCGCGCGGGATGAGAGGCTGCGCTCCGGCCTGGTTCCGAGGGCGCCGGTCTTTCCAGGGCTGGGTGCCGGACTGGTTCGTTCTGCCGACTCGCCAGACGCGCATCCGAGCGACGGACGACCGTCCATCCAGGGACGCGTAGCGCGGGGCCGGCAGGTCGATCGGCTGGACGAGTTTCTGAGGCTGGGATGGAAGATCGTGTCTCGTCATCCGGTGCCGCCGAGCCTGTTCGATCAGCGCCAGCTTGAGTTGATGTCGCAGCTGGACCTCGAGACCGCGCACGTCTCGCGCGGCGCCAGCGCCCAGTATGGGGACATCGACGGGGAGTACGACCTATGGTACCGCAACACCGGCCGCAAGGCGTTCCTGATCAGGCCGGACAACTATGTCTTCGGCTCAGTAACGACCATGGAACAGCTGCCTGCGCTGATCGATGAACTCGCCGGGTCTCTGGCGCGGCATGGCTGGCGAGGGCACGAGCACCGGGATTAAGAGAGCGACGACTGAGGGACAGGCGCCGGCACCAGTCGCGGGTCGTTTGTCCTGTGTCCCAGCGTGCCCAGCAGGATGGCGCTCACCAGGAAGAGAGGTACGGACAGGAGCAGCACATTGTTGTAGTTGCCGAAGCGATCAAACAGGTACCCGGCCGTGAACGGGCCGATGCCCAGCCCCACCGTGATGATGGCATCGATCAGGCTGAAGAGAAGACCGAAGTGGCGCACGCCGAAGTACCTGGGGATGATGGAGGCGTACACGTTGATCTCCGCGCCCGCCGAGCCGCCAATGAGGAATGCGGCCGCGAAGCCCGCTGCCGGCGTATGCCACAGAAGCAGGATCGGACAAGCCAGCATGGGCGCAGCCAGTGCGACAAAACCCACCGCGGGGCCACTGAACTTATCCAGCAGATAGCCGCCGCCGAGTCCACCCACGATCAACGCGACGCCGATGCCGCCGGCAGTTGCGGCCGCACTATGCGCGGAAAGACCCGCTGATCGCAGGATGGGGACGAAATGGACCGTCAGGCCCGTCCCCGCAGTTGCCGAAAGCAGGGCCGCCAGCGCCATCTGCAGATAGTGCCTGGAGGGGAGCGTTTCACGCAGGGAAAGCCCGGGTAAGGTGCTGCGATCGACCTGGGCCGATGCGGTCCGCCGCAGGGCGTCGTTGGCATCGAAGAAGAAAAAGCAGACCAGCGGGAAGACGATCAGGAAGCCGCCGCCGGCCAGAGTGGCGTACGCGGCGCGCCAGCCGTAGGTCTCCTGCAAGATGGTGGTGAGATAGGGCAGGCAGATCGATGCCAGCCCCGTGCCGGTGAGCGCGACGCCGACCGCGGTGCCGCGCGCATGTTGGAAGCGCGTGACCACAGCGGCCGTCCAGACCATCACCTTCACGAATACTTCCGCGGTCGCAATCGCCGCCCACGACAGCCACCAGGTGCCGATCCGGTTGCTTGTCAGCGCGAGCGAGGCCAGCGCAGCGCAGAAGAAGACCAGGCCGGGGATGGCGACGCGCCGCGATCCGAAGCGGTCGACAAGCAGCCCGGCCAGCGGCGAAAGCAGGATCGCGCCGGCGCTGAGGAACGGCACTCCGCCGGAGATCGCAGAGCGCGTCCACCCGGTGCTCGCATGGATGGCGGGCATCAACGCACCCAGCGAGTAAACCGGGATCATCGACACGCCGATGCCCAACGCTGAGATCAGCGGTATATGCCAGCTGGCCGACCACTCAGCGCGCTTCTGGTCGGCGATCCCGGGTTCCACCATGAGGAGTTCTCCTGGGCTCGTCAAGCAACTTGCCTGCAATGAGCACTGCGTCTAGTTTGACGATCGCAATGATCTTATCAGGCCGTCTTGCGGTCCATCACTCCCCATGGCGCTTTGTTGAAAGCTTGGCTCGACATCGGTCTGCAGCCCCTGCCGCGTACTGGACGGACGAGGGTTAGAACGCGGCTACACCAGCTTCGGCGACCGCATGATCCTGCTCGCCCGAGCCGCCGCTGACGCCGATCGCACCCACCACCTTGCCCTCGCGCTGAAGCGGGATGCCGCCCGCGAAGATCATGATCTTGCCGTCGTTCGAGGCATGAATGCCGAAGAATTGGCCGCCCGACTGGGAGTGTGTGGCTAGATCCCTGGTCGCGATATCGAAGGCTCGCGAGGTGTACGCCTTCTTCATCGAGATGTCGATGCTGCCGATCCATGCGCCATCCATGCGGACGTGCGAGACGATGTTCCCGCCTTCATCGGCGACGGCTATGTTCATGGGTTGGCCGATCTCGGCGGCCTTCTTTTCGGCTGCTGCGATCACACGGCGGGCGTCAGCTAATGTCATAACTCTCCTCGAAACTCGTTGCGTAGCGTGGGTGTTTCCGGCGCCGGCACGGTGCGCGGCTGCCCATCCATGGTGCAGGAACCAGAGTACAGCTTTGCGGCTCTAGGGCAGCAGAGGTCATGGCTTGGCGGGCGGCAGACCGGGCGAAAGATGACGCAGCAGAAACTCCTGTACGACGTTGCCCAGACCGTCCTCGAGCGCGCTCAGCAGGCCATTTTCAAACGTAAGCGCGGCGCCGTTGCGATTACTTGCCGGGTAGTAGATGTTTGAGATCGCGCCGGTGGAGAGGTCGCCGAGCACACTGGAGTAGTTGGGCTGCCAGTGGCCGCTATCCCCGCGGCAGATCACCGCGGTTGAAAGCGCGTACAGCGCCCGCGACCAGATGCTGCCGGTACCCTTGTAGAAGTAGCGCGGATCCTGGTGAAAGAGGATGGGATAGACCGCGCCGCCCAGCACGGTGCCAATGGTGAAGTCGCCGGTCGCCGCGCCGAAGCGCTTGAAATAGCCCGGGGCACCCTGGCCATAGCCGCTGAATCCGTTGTCTGCCTGCTCGATGCCGGCGATCGCCGCGTTCGCCGCAATGTTCACCGGATCGGTGATGTTCCGCCACGCCAGAGTGAACTTCTGCCTGGTAGCCAGCGGTGGCGCGTGCCAGTCGTACACCACGTAGAAGTTGGGTAGCAGGCCGCCGATGCGCTGATGCTCTTCGTTGATCACGTCGGGCTCAGCCATGTCGAAGCGTGTCGGCCGCACCTGGATCACTTCGTTCGCGCCCGCCACCAGTACGATCGTGGCCAGGTCCAGTGCCTCGCCGGCGAGCCGTGCTGGTATCTGCGCCGAAGCAAAGCCCGGCGACGCTGCGCTCAGCACGTAGTCGCCCAGGGGCACATCGGCGAAGACGAACCGGCCCTCATTGTCTGTCACGATCTTCCGTCCGGAGCTGGCCGAAGCGTCGGCGTCCTCGCCCACGGAAGCCGTGGAAACTGTCAGGATGATCTGCGCCCCGCTGATGGCGGCTCCGTCCGTATCCGTCACGGTGCCCGTGATGGTGCCGGCAGCCGGAGCGGTGCTCGCAGCCGCGTCGGTCGTGTTGCCGGCGGTGCTGCCTGCTGCGCCCACGGGAGCCTGCCCGCGTGCGAACGGGCTGCCTGCGACGGGGAGGAGCAGGAGAAAAATGAGGGCGTGCGGGAAACGCGGCATCCCCCCTAGTCTAATTGAGCAGAACCCTCTGTTCACGGGATGATTCGGAAGCCGATTCGCTACACCTTTCGCGGCACTACTCGCTGTAGTTGAGCGACTCGATGCCCAGGAACTCGGCCGACTGGCCCAGCTGTTCCTCGATCCGAAGAAGCTGGTTGTATTTGGCGATGCGATCCGTCCGCGACGCCGAACCGGTCTTGATCTGGCCCGCGCCCGTGGCCACCGCGAGGTCGGCGATGAACGTATCTTCGGTCTCGCCGGAGCGATGGCTGATGATGCTCGTAAACCCAAATCGCCGCCCCAGCTCAATCGCCTCGAGCGTCTCAGAGATCGTGCCGATCTGGTTCACCTTGATGAGGATCGAGTTGCCGCACTTGCGCTCGATGCCCATGCGGATCCGCGCCGTGTTGGTGACGAAGAGGTCGTCGCCCACCAGCTGAATCTTGTCGCCGATCTTCTCCGTGAGGTACTGCCAGCCGTCCCAGTCGTCCTCCGCGAGGCCGTCTTCAATGGAAACAATCGGATACTGCCGCGTCCAGTCGATCCAGAAATCGGCCATCTGGATCGAGTCCAGCTTGCGATTGTCGGACTTCCTGAACGTGTACTGGCCACTGTCCTGGGAGTAGAACTCGCTGGTCGCCGGGTCAAGCGCGATCGCGATGTCTTCGCCGGCCTTCAACCCCAGCAGCTCAATCGCTTCGAGGATCAGCTCGACGGCCTCGGCATTTGACTTGAGCGACGGCGCAAATCCGCCCTCATCGCCTACCGCGGTGGAGTACCCCTTCTTCTTCAACACGCCCTTCAACGTGTGAAAGACCTCGGTTCCCTGCCGCAGCGCGTCCGAGAAGCTCTCCGCGCCCACCGGCATGATCATGAACTCCTGGAAGTCGACGTTTGAGTCTGCATGCGAGCCGCCGTTCAGAATGTTCATCATCGGCGTCGGCAGCAGGCAGGCATTTACGCCGCCCAGATAGCGGTAGAGCGGGATCCCAAGCGCCGTCGCGCTGGCCCGCGCAGCCGCCATGGAGACCGCCAGGATCGCGTTCGCGCCCAGCCGCGACTTGTTCTCCGTGCCGTCGATGGCGATCATGGTCGCGTCCAGCAGCCGCTGGTTGGTCGCGTCCAGCCCGGTCAGCTCGGGCGAAAGGATGGACTCCACATTGTCGACCGCGGACAAGACGCCCTTGCCCAGGTAGTGAGCCTGGTCGCCATCGCGCAGCTCGACCGCCTCGTGCTCGCCGGTGGAGGCGCCCGACGGCACCGCCGCCCGCCCCATCACGCCGCCCGAAAGCAGCACGTCGGCTTCAACCGTGGGATTGCCCCGCGAATCCAATATCTCGCGAGCCGTAATGGAGAGGATGTCAGTCTGATTCATGGAGGCAGATGTCCTTTTCAATGAGGAGGTTCCGGCGATGCGGTGTTGCAGCCGGTCGTTCAGCTTGGGACGGCGATCGACCCGGATGGGCGCGGCTCCGGCACTCGCGCCGGCGATCGATTCCACCAGTTCGGTTTTTGGAGGGCTCACGCTGCCGATTCTAACAAAGACGTGTGCCTGCTCCAGCGAACGAGGCGACGCGAGCCGCCGCTGTTGGCTCGAGCGGTTCCCGCGCGTAGATTTGCATGGCGCGCCGAAATGCGGCTGGGTACGCTTTGACATGCGCAGCTCGCCGTTGCTTCAACACGCGGCTGCCCGGAGACATGCGATGAAGATTGGATTGGCGGCAGCGGTAGTAGTGGCGATGACAGCGCCCGGAGTGGCGCAGACGACCGGCGTCAGCCATCCGGAGAACGTGCCCATCACGGCCTCGCCTGAGCCGCTTCAGCCCGCATACCAGGCTGCTCCCGCCTACCAGGCTACGCCCGCCTACCAGCCGACACCCGGCTACACGCCCACCCCGGTATACCAGACCTATCAGCCCGCGCCGGCCACAGCCTCCGGGCTGAGATCTCGCACAGACGCCTCCGCGCCCCCCGTCGCCAGCGTCCCGCCGCGCGAGTCCAGCGTGCCGCTGGATCCTGATGCCATGATCGTCGGCGACGAGTTCACGCCTATAACCCGGCCGGAGGAGAGGGGTTCGTCGCTTGAAGGCACGCGCGATCTGGACGCAGGCATCGTCACGCGCGTACCCGGCCCGGCCAACGAGTTGCCGGTGGGAACGGTGCTGAAGGCGCGCATCCACCAGTCGCTCAAGACCGGCGCCACGGCTGTCGGCACGCCCTTCACCGCCGAGCTTACCGAGCCGGCGTTGCGCGACGGACGCGTCCTGCTGCCTGCGGGATCGGTGGTCGAGGGCAAGGTGACTGAAGTCCACGGCGGCCGCCGGATCGCGGGCGGGGCGGCCATCCACCTGCAGCCTATGTCCATCACGTTGCCCGATGGAACTCGCTACAAGATGATCGGCCAGGTGATCGACACTGACCTCTTCCGGCAGACCAAAGTTGACAGCGAAGGCACCATCACGCGCCGCGAGCACAAGGCCGAAACGGCGGCGGCGCTCGGGCTTGCTACCGGCGCGGGCGTGGCAGCCGGCGGCGTCTATGGCGGTGTCCCTGGCGCGCTCATCGGCGGAGCCATCGGTGCGGGCGTGGGCACCGTGGTCTGGCTCAAGCAGGATCGCGAGGAAGAGCTGCCCGCGGGCACCAAACTCGTCTTCTCGCTCAACGCGCCGATCGCGGTCCAGTAGGCGTGGGCCAAACTGGAAGCTAGCCCGGCAGCTGCGCCAGCAGTCTTCGCCAGTTTTTCTGGTTGCGCCGGTAGGACTTCTTCAGGTCTTCAAGGATCCGCTCGAAGTCCGCGTGTCCGCCCAGCTTGCGCCACGCCGGGTTGATGGCGAACCAGGGATAGTTCTCGTTCCCCAAATAGATGGCGCGCCGCAGCCAGTGCAGCGCCTCCGACTCGTCGCCCTCGAGCGCGAAGTAGGTCGCCAGCCGGTAGGCCATCTCACTGTCGGCCTCGGCGGCGGAGAGCGTCTCGTCCACGATAAAGCTCGCGGCCTTTTCGCGGTCCCCAAGCTGCACGTAGCACAGCGCGATCGTCGGATACACAATGCGCAGGCTGCTCGCCTCCCGGGTCAATGTCTCGAGCGTTTCGATCGCCTTGGCGAGGTCGCCCTGCCGCATCTGCTGGTAGCCGAGCGAGATGCGCAGCAGCGGCTGCCGCGGCTCCAGCGTCAAGCCCTTCTCGAGCTCGTCGGCCGCCAGCTCCAGCTGGTTCTGGTACTGAAACACCCGCGCGCGATTGTTGTAGATCAGCGCCGCGTTGGCCGGGTTCAGCCGCAGCGCCTGGTTGAACTGGTCCAGCGCCTCGTTGTACATGCCGTCGATGCGCAGCGTCTGCCCCGCAACCATGTGCACGTTCCAGTCGTTGGGCGCGGTCTGCAGCAGCGACTCGATGCCGTGCCGCGCGGACTCTTTTTCACCCCGGCTCAGCAGCATATACACGCGGTAAAGGTTCGACTCCACTGACCCCGGATCGAGCACCAGCGCCTTATCGAACGCGCGCCTCGCCTCGAGCACATGCATCTGCCCGCCCAGGCCATGCGATGCATATTGCAGGTGCGTGATGCCGAGGCCCGACCAGCCCGGCGCGAAGTCCACATGCTCCCTCGTCACGGTCTCAAAGAGCTCGCGCGCCCGGTCCAGGTCTTCGCGGCTGCCGGTGCGCGACATGAACGAGCTCAGCACCGCGCGCGCCTGCAGGTAGTCCTCGGACACATCCTGCGAGAGCGACGGCGGCTGATGATTCCCGTTGGCCGCTGACTGCAGCCCGCCCAGCCCATGCAGCGTGCTGAAGACCTCGTTGCAGATCTCTGCCTGCACCGCCACCAGGTCGAAGCTCGCCACGTTGATGGAGCCGCCCGCGCGCACCGATTGCGCGTTCACATCCAGCAGCTGCCAGTTCAGATCGAAGCCCTTCTCCGACCTGAGGAAATTTCCCGCCAGCACGAAGTGCACCAGCAGCTTGCGCCCGATCGCCAGCGGATCGAGCTGCTGCGTCGGCACCGTAACCAGCGCTGACGAAGGCCGCACTACCAGCGACGGCATGCGCGCCAGCCGCGCCGCGATCGCATCCGCCAGCGCATAGCCGTAAAGCGGCGAAGGCTCCGGATGCGCCGCGGCCTCGGCGACGTCGCTGCTGCGCCCGGAGGCGCCGAAGTTGATGAACGGCAGCACCACGATCGTGTTCTGCCGCGACTGCGACGCGGTCCTGGACTCGCTGAAACGCTCCGCCAGCATCGACAGAATGCCGGTCGTCCGCTTCTCTTCCTCAGGCGTCTCGAGCGCCGGCGGACGCTGCGACGGCAGCAGCGCGATCGCCTCACCCGGCAGCCCGACCGAATCCAGATGCATCGCCATCATGATCGTCTTCAGCGCCTCGCGCAGGTCCGCCGCCGACGCGAAGCGCGCGCTCGGCTGCTTCTCCAGGCAGCGCAGAATGGCCGACTCGAGCTCCACCGGCAGCGCCGGATTGATCTCCCGCAGGCGCGGCGGATCGGCAAACTGGATCGCGCGAATCGACTGGAACTCCGGCGCATCCGGCCTGTGGAACGGGTGCCGTCCCGTCGCCAGCTCATACAGAATCAAGCCCAGCGCAAACAGGTCCGACTGCACCGACGACTGGCCGGTCACGAACTGTTCCGGCGCCATGTACGCGATCGTTCCGCCGCGCGCCGTGTAGGTTGCGCCCAGCGGCGGCACCGGGCGCTTGGCCGCGTGGTGCGAGGGGTCAAACTCCACCGCATCCAGGTTCAACCGGCGCGCCAGGCCAAAGTCCAGGATCTTGATCAGGCCGCCCTCGGTCAGCATTACGTTGGCCGGCTTCAGGTCGCGATGGAAGATGCCGAGCGAGTGCGCCGCCGAGAGCCCGTCCGCGATCTGGATGCCGGCCGAGAGCACCAGCTGCAGGCTCGCCGGGCCCTCCGAAATGATCTTGTCCAGCGCCTTGCCCGGGATGTACTGCATCACGATGTAGGCTTCGGCCTCTTCGCCGCCTTCGGCCGGCGCCTCGCCCACGTCGTAGATGGCGCAGACGTTGGGGTGATCGATCGCCGAGGCCAGCCGCGCCTCGCGCAGCTGCGTGGTGCGGATCTGCTCCGGCGTCAGCCCGCCGCGCTTCAGCAGCTTGATCACCACCGGCCGCTGCAGCAGCGTGTCGGTCGCCAGAAACACGACTCCCGAGCCGCCCGCGCCAATCTTGCGGACAAACTCATAGTGGCTGATCACACGGCGCTTCATACGCCATTATCGCAAGTCATCTTGAGGGAATGATGAACCGGCAAGCTTTCGCCCCATCCGCCACACGCGTCATGGCTGCGCGTAGTACCCCGTCTGCGTCCGAGCCGTCAACCCCGGCTTATCTACCTTGATCTCAATCTTGTGGTACTCGTTCGGCTGTTCCGCGCCAGCCATGTCGAACGTTACCTCGTACCACGTATCCGCATCCGCCACGCACTTCTTCAGCATCGCCGCAATGTCCGTGCTCGAATCCAGCGTCAACCCGCCGCTCTGCACCGCCAGAACCTGCAGCGCGAGGTTACCCAGGTTCGCCTGCTCCGCCTTGCTCACGCCTTTCAGGAAAACCTGATAGTAATCCAGCCGGTTCAGCGACTCCTCCGCGCCATTCGGATTCACATCGTAGACCGTCACCTTCGCCTCGCGTAGCTGTGTCGAATACGTCACCACGTCGCTGAAGATCTGCTTCTGCTGCTTGCCGGACAGCTGCACATCGGGACCCGAAAGCAGCGGCCAGCCCGGTGAGATCCAGATCACCAGCTTCCGTCCCGGAAGTGTCGCCCCGTAGGCGGCCAGCTGACGCATGGCGCCCAGCGATATCTGCAGCCGTTCGTCCGCGCCCCAGAAGCCGCTGCTGCGCGTAATCTCACGCAGGCTGTTCTCCGTCTCGTCCAGCGTCGCGCTCAGCGTGTTGCCATCCTGACTGAATCCCTTGTTTACCTGCACGCCCTTGTCGGTCAGGACCGCAATCGTCGTCGGATGCGCCAGCCTGCCCTCATCCGACTTGAGGAACTTCTCCATCTGGCTGCGTTCATACGCCACCGTGGTGAAGCGAGTGTTCACCCCATCGATCAGCAGGATAACCTGCACCGGCTCCTCGCCCGCGCTCACCGCCTTGAACGATCGGATCGGCCGCGCCGCCCCGTTATCCAGCAGCCCAAAATCCTGCTGCTGCAGCCCAGCCACAGGCGCTCCGCCCTTGCCCGACACCACTACATCCAGCTGCACACTTCGCGCTGCCGGCTTAGCTGACGCGCGTGGCTCCTGCTGAGCCAGGGCCCAGCCGCACGTCAGCAGCAACAAAGACAAAAGACGAGCCCGGATGGCCATAGAACCCCTTGTACTTTCGTGTCAGCACCGTTAGATGCCGGCCCCGGAGATACTCACCAGCTCTGCCTCATCCTCCACCGTGCGCTTCAACTGCCCGCACGCCGCGTAAATGTCCCTGCCCCGCGGCCGCCGCGTGAACGCCGGGATGCCACCCTCCACCAGCATCTTGTGAAAGCGGTTCGCGTCCTGCTCGGTCGGCTGCCGGTAGGCGACCCCTGGCCCCGGATTCCACACGATCAGATTCACCTTGGCCCGCATCCCCTTCAGCAGCGCCAGCACCTCGCGCGCATGCTCCGGCTGGTCGTTCACGCCGCCCAGCAGCACGTACTCGAAGGTCACATACTCCCGTTTACCCAGCGGAATTGCCTTCACCGCATCCAGCAGCGCGGTGATATTCCACTTGCGCGTAATCGGCATGATCTCCGCGCGGATCGCGTCGTTCGACGCATTCAGACTCAGCGCCAGCCTGGGCCGCACCGGCTCCGCGGCGTATCTCCGGATGGCCGGCTCGATCCCGCTCGTCGATACCGTCATCCGCGTCGCCGGAATCCCGATCTCGCCCACCAGCAGCCGCACCGCCGCCATGAACGCGTCGTAGTTCAGGAACGGTTCGCCCATCCCCATGAACACCAGGTTGATCCGGTCCGGATCGCCCTTGCCCTTGCCGCTCCCTACCTGCACCTGGTGCCGGTTCAACACCGCGGCCACCTGCCCGGCGATCTCGCCCGCCGTCAAGTTGCGCCTGATCCCCAGCCTCGCCGTCAGGCAGAACTGGCAGTTCACCGCGCACCCCACCTGGCTCGACACACAGATTGTGGCCCGCCGGAAGTTCTTCTCCGCCTTCGGCTTGTCATTCCGAGGCGAAGCGGAAGCATCTGCTTCATCCTCCTCGGCCCCGTCCCCGTCCGGCATCCACACCGTCTCGACCGTCTCGCCATCGGCCAGTCGCACCAGGTAGCGCTCGGTCCCATCCACCGACCGCGCCGTCTGCATCAGCTCCGGCAGCCCCACGCCATACCCGTCATCGGCGAGCGCCTGCCGCACCGCCGCCGGCAGCGTCGTAATCTCATCCAGGCTGGCCACCCGCTGCCGGTACAACGCGTCCGCCACCTGCGCGGCACGAAACCGCGGCTGCCCAAGCTCTTCCATCAGCGCGCGCAGCTCCGCCGTTGTCGCTCCGAAGAGTGGCTTCGCGGCCTTCGCCTTGCCGAGATCCGGCTGGATCACACTGATCGCTGCTGCCATCGCTGTCTCTACCAGTTTACGCTGCGCGGGCCCCGGCGCCGTGCCTGCCCTTGGCCCCGGCCTGCTTCCGCGCGCCGTGACTGCTCCCCCCGATGTATAGTTGCCGCAAACCCGTGGAGCAGCCCGTATGGACCTACCCACGCTGTACAGCTTCATGGCCGCAAATCGCTACGGTGTCGTCTCCAGCAGCTCGCCCGGCGGCACACCGCAGTCTGCCCTCGTCGGGATCGCGGTCACGCCATCGCTGCAGATCATCTTCGACACCGTAAGCTCCTCGCGCAAATACCTCAACCTGACCGCGCTCCCCGCCTGCTCCCTTGTCATCGGCTGGGCCGGCGAACAAACCCTGCAGTACGAAGGCGTCGCCACCCAGCCCACCGGACCTCGCCTCGAATCCCTGCTTGACCTCTACTTCGCTGTGTGGCCCGAGTGCCGCGCCCATCTCACCTGGCCCGATATCGCCTGGTTCGTCATCGAACCCCGCTGGATCCGCTTCAGCGACTACGACCAGCGCCCGCCGTTCATCCAGGAACTCAGCTTGCCTTGACTCGCTCGGCCGGCCCGGCTCAACGGTGGGCGGGAACTTCCGTCACACCAACCCGTCTGCCGATAGATGCCCGCCAATATGAAACAATATCCATAATGTCCAGCAAGACTGCAATCCTCGACTCGCCAGCTGTCGCCGCCACCGCTCATCCCACCCGCAACATCCGCAAGACCATCCTTCCCAACGGCCTCATGGTCCTCACCGAGTCCATGCCGCATATGCGTTCTGTCTCTATGGGCGCGTGGATCGACTCCGGCTCGCGCGACGAGCCTGCCGAAGAGAACGGCCTCTCCCACTTCGTCGAGCACATGGTCTTCAAAGGCACCACCTCGCGCTCCGCGCAGGACATCGCGCGCGAAGTCGACTCCATCGGCGGCAACCTCGACGCCTTCACCGGTAAGGAGTCCGTCTGCTTCAACATCAAGGTCCTGGACGCGAACATGGCGCCCGCCCTCGACGTCCTCTCCGACCTGGTCCTCCATCCCAAGTTCTCCCAGGCCGACCTCGAGCGCGAGCAGGGCGTCATCCTCGAAGAGATCAAGATGGACGAAGACAACCCCGACTACCTCGTCCACGAGACCTTCACCCAGAACTTCTGGAAGAACCATCCCCTCGGCCGCCCCATCCTGGGCACCGTCAAGACTGTCTCCAGCTTCGACCAGGCCATCGTCTTCGATCACCACCGCCGCCGCTTCACTCCCGGGAACATGGTCTTCTCCGCCGCCGGGCACCTCGATCACGACGCCTTCCTTGAGCAGGTCGAAGCCCGCTTCGGCGCGCTCGCTGCCTCCGGAACCGCCGACGCCGACGCCGCGCCTCGCCCCGTCACGCACCCGCATATCACGCTCAAGAAAAAGCGTTCGCTCGAGCAGGTGCAGATGTGCCTCGGCGTTCCCGCAGCCGCCGTCAACGACCCCGCCCGCTACGCCATCTATCTGCTCAGCTCCATGCTGGGCGGCGGCATGAGCTCGCGCCTCTTCGAGTCCATCCGCGAGAACGAAGGCCTGGCCTATTCCATCTACTCGGAGCTCAGCCCCTTCCGCGACTCCGGCTCCCTCTCCATCTACGCCGGCATGTCGCTCGACAAGACCGACCGCGTCCTCGAGCTCACCCTTTCGGAGCTGCGCGCACTCAAGCAGGAGGCTGTCTCCGAACCCGAGCTGAAGCGCGCCAAAGATCAGATGAAGTCGAACATCGTTCTCGGCCTTGAAAGCTCCTCCAGCCGCATGTCCAACCTGGCCCGCCAGCAGATGTACTTCGGCCGCTTCTTCAGCGTGGACGACATCGTCGCCGAGATCGACCAGGTCACCCCCGCCGACATCCAGCAGCTCGCCAACCAGCTCTTCCGCCCCGAGCTCATCGCCCTCACCCTGCTCGGCAACCTCGGCCCCATGAAGATCGATCGCAGCCGCCTGGACTGCTGACGTCCGCCCTTTGCAGTCCCGGCTGCGATTCTGCTTCGACCTCTGTTCAATCGAGCCTGGCCTCGTCGGAATCTTGCATTTCCTCTTCACGCCCGCACACCTCCCTCGCCCCCAAGCGTCAAAACCCCAAACGCGCTCTGATAAAGTTTCATAGCAACCGATTTCGCGAGAGAAGACAGCCGCCATGAACACCAGCCGAACCGCACGCCGCCGCACCGATGCCGGCTTCACCCTCATCGAGCTCCTCATCGTCATGTCCATCATCCTGATCCTCATGACGCTCGCCATGCCCCAGGCCATGAAGGTCTACAAGCAGGCCCACGAGACCTCCGCCGTCCAGTCGCTGCGCGCCATTGGCTCGGCCGAGGCCTCCTACGCCTCCGCCTACCCCGCCAACGGCTTCTCCTGCTCGCTGGCCCCGCTGGGCGGTACTCCCGGCTCCGGCGCCCCAACCGCCCAGGCCGCGCAGCTGCTCGATCCCGGCCTCGCCACCGGCACCAAGTCCGGCTACATCTTCACCGTCTCCAACTGCACCAAGGTCACGGTCAACAACACCGACATGTTCACCGGCTACAACGTCACCGCCGTCCCCGCCTCGGTCGGCCGCTCCGGCGACCGCGGCTACTGCATGGACGAGAACAACCTCATCAAATTCGACCCCAACGGCGGCACCAACTGCACCCAGCCGCTGCAGTAAGTTGCGGCTGACGCGGTCTCACTGCTTTGGCCTGAAGCCCAGGGCTTCAGCCTTGGGTCTCTCCAGACCCGCAACAGAATAGGGGCTCAAGCTCCTGGGGTAGGCTCTCCTGTCCGTCCGCACAAACATCGTCGGGGTTCTCGCGCTGAGTTCCTGCCTGCTCGCTCAACGTCTTTCAGCCCAGCCTGACCCCATCCTCCGCCGCGTCGACGACCACTACAACCACCTCGCCTCGCTCCGCACCCGCTACGTCGAGCGCTACGCCGGTATGGGCCTCACCCGCACCGAGTCTGGCACGCTCCTGCTCAAAAAGCCCGGCCGCATGCGCTGGGCCTACGACACTCCCGCCGGCAAGCTCTTCATCCTCGACGGCCACTTCGCCTGGTTCTACACCCCCGGCGAACCCCAGGCGCAGCGCATCTCCGCCAAGCAGATGGACGACCTCCGCACCCCGCTGCGCTTCCTCCTCGGCCACACCCAGCTCGCCAAGGAACTGGACAACATCTCCGTCACGTCCGACCCCGCCGGCTTCCGCATCGCCGGCATCCCCAAAGGCATGGCCAACCGCGTCCGCCAGCTCACCCTGCTCGTAAGCCCCGCCGGCTCCATCACCGCCATGAAGATCGAAGAACTCGACGGCTCCACCACCGAGTTCACCTTTACAGAGCAGCAGGAAAACGTTCCCACCCGCGACTCGGACTTCACCTTCGTCCCGCCGCCCGGCGTCGCCGTCATCAACGCCACCCCACCCGCATAGCTTCGCAGCATCACGCATATACACTTTCCCTCAAGTCCTTCTGGCTGCGTCGCCGTCTCGCTCCAACGCGCCGAAAGACAAGCTGACGAAGGGGAGTTCCGTATGCCGAGAGTCCCAGCCCTGCTCACGCTCCTCGCCCTCTGCTCCGCATCTGCCGGCGCGCAACCCTCCGCGCCGCCGCCCGCCTTTGCAGCCGCCGACGTCCATCCCAGCCCCCGGCGTTCGTACCCCTTCTACTTTGCCGTCGTCATGCCCCAGGAGCACAATCGCGACCGCTTCGTCATTCGCGACGCTACCATGGTCGACCTCATCGCCACCGCCTGGAAGCTCGCACCCGAGAACGTCCAGGGCGGTCCCAACTGGCTCGAGCGCGACCGCTTCGACATCATCGCCGCCCTGCCCCATGGCACCCCCAAAGCCAGCCAGGCCCTCATGCTCCGCGCCCTGCTCGCCCAGCGCTTCCACCTCGTCCTCCACGACGACATGCGGCCTTTGCCCGCCTACGTCCTCTCCGTAAGCAAGACCGGTCCAAAGCTGAAAGTATCGAGCGGCTCCGGTGATCCCCACTGCGATGACAAGACGCAACGCCGCGTCTTCGCCGCACCTCAGCCTGACATCGTCATCTCCTGCAAGAACCTCACCATGGACGCACTCGCCCAGAACCTTCATGACATGGCCGGCGGCTATCTGAGCAGCCCTGTCGTCAACGCCACCAGCCTGCCCGGCGCCTTCGACCTGGACCTTACCTGGACCGGCCATGCGAATCTCGCGCGCGCCGGCTCCGACGGCATCTCCATCTTCGACGCGGTCAACCGGCAGCTTGGCCTCAAGCTCGCCCTTGAGACCGCGCCACGCCCCGTTCTCGTTGTCGACAGCGTCGACCGGAAGCCCACGCCCAACGCCCCCGACCTCAACAATCTCCTGCCTCCGCCCGTGCTCCCGCAGTTCGAAGTAGCAACCATCAAGCCCAGCAAACCTGACGTCCATCCCGGCGGCCGCATCACCGGCGAAGAGGTCAACTTCCAGGGCATGAGCCTCAAGAACCTCGTCGACCTCGCCTGTGACCTCAACGAGAACGCTCCCGATCAGCTCGTGAACGCCCCTAAATGGCTCTCCGATCGCCACTTCGACGTCCACGCCAAGGTCTCACCCGAATCCACCGGGTCGCCCCTCGTCGGCGATCTCCCCATGGATATTTACGAAGTGCAGGACATGCTGCGCGCGCTCATCGTGGAACGCTTTCAGATCAAGGCTCACATGGAGGAGCGGCCAACCGAGGCTTACACCCTGATCGCCTCGGCCCCGCACATGAAACGCGCCGACCCCGGCGTCCGAGCCTCTTGTAAAGAGGGACCCGGCCCCGACGGCAAGGACCCGCGTCTCACCAATCCCCTGCTCAGCCGCCTCGTCAACTGCCGGAGCATGACCATGCCACAACTTGCGGACGAGTTACAGCTCACCGCCAATGGATATATCTTCGGCCCTGTCCTCGATTCCACCGCGCTCGAAGGCGCCTTCGACTTTACCCTGAGCTTCTCCGATGCAGGGCAGTACAACAGCAGCAACGGAGGCACGGTCGGCGCTCCGGCGGGCGGCAGCGCCACCGCTTCTGACCCCGCCGGAGCCCTCTCCATCTTCGACGCCTTGAACCGCCAACTCGGCCTGAAGCTCGTCAGGCAGCGCCGTCCTGCTCCCGTACTCGTCCTCGATCACATCGAAGAGAGACCCACTGAGAACTAGACCGTCACCGTCCCCTGCTCGCCCACATCCACGTTGCCGCCTGTCATCGCCGCCGCCAGGTACTTGACCCCGAACACCAGCTTGCTCGACGACGCCTCCCAATACTCGGCTCCCGTCACGTCCACCTGCAGCACCGTGATGGCAGGATCATCCTCGCCATTCGGGAACCACGCCTTGTACATCGGGTTCCACAACTCGTGGATCTTCGTCTTATCCTGGCTGATCCGGGCACGACCCTTCACGCTTACATAGCTGTGATCGCTCGGATTGGAGTAGAGCAGCGATATGTGGTCGTCGTTCTGGATCTCCCTCACCTTGCCCGACTCGCCCCGCGTCAGGAACCAGACCGTTCCATCAAACTCGGCCTTCTGTGTCGCCATCGGCCGGCTGTCGAACGAACCATCGCCCGCAGCCGTCGTCATCATGCAGATGTCCACATCCTTGATCAGCTCGCCGATCTTCCTCAGACCCTCGGGCCCGCTCAACACCTTGTGTTCCTGGCTCATCGCATACCCTCCAGTACGCTTGGATGCAAATGCGCTTGCGATGTGCTCCCCTGCTGATCCTATTTCTGACCGGCCTTAGGACCCGCCCGAGTGCGTACCCCTAAACCCGCAAACCCATAGCTCATCGATCATCTCCCGACACCCTGCCCTATAGAATCGACACTGCATGACCTCCACCAGCCCCCGCATCCTCACTGCCGCTGACTTCGAAGCCTCGGTCCACTCCCTCTCCCCCCTCACCGCCGTCTTCGACTGCGACGGCACCCTCTGGTCCGGAGACGCCGGCTCCGCCTTCATGCACTGGACCGTCGAAAATGGTCTCCTCGACGCCGCCGCCCAGACCTGGCTCGACGCCCGCTACCAGGCCTACAAACGCGGCGAAGTCTCCGAGCTCGCTATCTGCGGCGACATGGTCCAGGTCTATCGCGGCCTCTCCCTCGCCGACCTCCGCACCGCCGCCGCCACCTTCTTCCGCACCCACATTGAACCTCACATCTTCCCCGAGCTCCAGCGCCTCATCGCCGCTCTCCAGCGCCGCGGCGTCGATATCTGGGCCGTCAGCTCCACCAACGACTGGGTCATCGAAGAGGGCGTCCGCCGCTTCGACATCCCCCCCACCCGCGTCCTCGCCGCTCGCGTCGACTCCCTCGACGGCATCGTCGGCCATCGCATCCTCGACGTCCCCACCGACGAAGGCAAGGTAGCCGCCCTCGCCCGCGTCTCCATCACCCGCCCCGACGCCGTCTTCGGCAACTCCGTCCACGACGCCGCCATGCTCTCCATCGCGCGCCGCGCCTTCCCCGTCAACCCCACCCCCGCCCTCGCCGCCCACAGCGCCGCCCAGGGATGGCCCGTCTACTTCCCCGCCTCCGTCGCTCCGGCACCCGCCGCTTCGGCCTCCGTGCCTTCACGTTAGCTTTTCTCTTCCCACCAACCTTCCCGGCAAATAAACTCGCTACAATCGCCCCAGCAGCGCTTCCTCAGGAGGGATCCTTGCCCCGCATCAACTTCCAGCAGCAGCTCGTAGCCCTCAAGGACAAGCTCCTCGCCATGGCCGCGCTCTCCCAGCAGGCGCTCGAGTTCTCCGTCGAGGCCTACCTCAACCGCGACCTCGGCCTCGCCTCCCACGTCCAGGAGATCGAAGCCGCCATCAACGCCGCCGAAACCTCCGTCGACGAGATGGCCTACGAGCTCCTCGCCAAGGAGCAGCCCATGGCCATCGACCTCCGCTTCATCCTCTCCGTCATCAAGATCAACGGCGACCTCGAACGCATCGGCGACCAGGCCACCAACATCGCATCCCGCGCCGTAGCCCTCGGCTCCCAGCCCGGCATCTCGCTCCCGGTAGACGTCCAGACCATGGGCGACAAGGTCGGCGTCATGATCCGCAAAGCCATCCAGGCGCTGCTTGAAGGCGACTCCAAGCTCGCCGAATCCGTTCTCGAAATGGACACCGAAATCGACGACATGAACCGCGCCATCCAGGCCGAGCTCGTCGAAGTCATGCAGCAGCATCCTCACGTCGCCGAGCAGTCGCTCAACGCCATCATCATCAGCCGCAACCTGGAGCGCGCCGCCGACCACGCCACCAATATCGCCGAAGACGTCATCTTCTGGGTCCGCGGCAACGACGTCCGCCACAAGTTCTCCATGATGACCGCCAACGAAGACAAGAACCTTCCCATCGTCTAACCGCGGTGTCGGGCCAACCCTACTTCACCGCCCCATCCTCCACCAGCCCTCGCTGCCGCAACATCGGCTCGATCTTCGGAGCTCCGCCCAGCCACCGGTCGTACATCGTCTCCAGGTCTTCGCTGTTGCCCTTCGACAGCACCATCGTCCTGAACCGGTCGCCGTTTGACCGCGTCATCCCGCCGTTGTCTACAAACCACTGGAACGCCGCATCGTCCAGCATCTCGCTCCACAGGTACGCGTAGTAGCCCGCCGAATAGCCCGATCCCCAGATGTGCGCGAAGTAGCTCGACCGGTAGCGCGGCGGCACCGCCTCGAGCGCAATCGCCTTCTTTTCGAGCGCGGCCTCCTCAAACTCATCCGGCTCTTCTAACGGCGCATCCGCCGCCAGCGTATGCCACTGCATATCCAGCTCCGCTGCCGCCAGCAGCTCCGTCAACTCATATCCCTGATTGAACTTCGCCGCCTTCTTCAGCTTCATCACCAGTTCCGCCGGCATCGCCGCGCCGGTCTGATAGTGCTTGGCAAAATGCGCGAAGATCTCCGGCTGCGTCGCCCAATGCTCGTTGAACTGCGACGGGAACTCCACGAAGTCCCGCGGCGTGGCCGCCAGCGACGGGTACGTGATTGTCGAAAACATCCCATGCAGCGCATGCCCGAACTCGTGAAACATCGTCGTCACGTCGTCGAACGTGATCAGCCCCGGCAGCCCCTCCGCCGGCTTGGTGAAGTTCGCCACGTTGTACACCACCGGCTGCTGGCCCAGCAGCTTCGACTCCCCCACGAACGACGACATCCACGCCCCGCCTCGCTTGTTGTCGCGCTTCCAGTAGTCGCAGTAGAAGATCGCCAGGTGCGACCCATCCGCGTTGAATACCTCGAACACCCTCACATCCGGCGCATACACCGGGATATCATGCCGCTCCTTGAACGTGATCCCGTACAGCTTCGTCGCCGCATAGAACACGCCGTTCTGCAGCACGTTGTCGATCTCGAAGTACGGCCGCACCTGCGCCTCATCCAGGTCGTACTTCGCCTTCCTCACCTGCTCCGCATACAGCTCCCAGTCCCACGGCGCCAGTTTGAACCCGCCCTGCTGCGCATCGATTACGTCCTGAATATCCTTGCCCTCGGCCCTCGCCTTTGCCGTAGCCGCCGGCACCAGCGCGTCCATAAACCTGATCGCCGCCTCCGGCGTCTTCGCCATCTGGTTTTCCAGCTTCCACGCCGCGTACGTGTCGAACCCCAGCAGCTTGGCCTTCTGCGCCCTCAACTGAGCCAGCCGCGCAATCGTCGCCCGCGTATCCGTATCGCCACCCTTCTCCGCCCGCGTCCACGAGTTCTCGAACAATGCCTGCCGCGTCCGCCGGAAACTAAGCTGCGCCAGCGCAGGCTGCTGCGTCGTATTCTGCAGCGGGATCACGTACCCCTCCACGCCGCGCGCCTTGGCCGCTGCCGCCGCGCTCGCGACCTGTGCCTCGCTCGTCCCCGCCAGCGCGCCCTTGTCGGTCGTCACATAGGCCCCCGCCTTGGTCGCCGCCAGCAGCCGCCGTTGGAACGTGTTGCTCAGCGTAGACTCCTCCGCGTTCATCGCCTTCAGCCTGGTCTTATCCGCCTCGCTCAGCTTCGCGCCCGCATGCACGAACCGTCGGTAGTAGATCTCCAGCAGCCGCGCCGACTCCGCATCCAGCTTCAGGCTCGCACGCTTCTCGTAGATCGCCTCCACTCGCGCAAACAGCTTGCCATCCAGGTAGATCGCGTCCTCATGTGCCGCCATCTTCGGTGCCATCGTCTGCTGCACCTGCTCGATCACCGGATTCGTATCCGCCCCCGCAATCGCGCTCATCGCCGCTTCCACCCGATCCAGCAGCTGCCCGGTCTTCTCGATCGCCACAATCGTGTTCTCAAAGGTCGGCGCCGCCGGGTTGTCCGCAATCGCCCGCACCTCCGCCGCATGCTCCGCCATCCCCGCCATCAGCGCCGGCTCATAGTCCTCGTTCTTGATCCGGTCAAACGGCGGCACCCCGTACGGCAGCGTGCTCGGCTTGTAAAACGGGTTCTCCGGCCCGAACTTCGTCTCCTGCGCGTTACCCGCACCCACCCCGATCACTGTCGCCGTTACCAAAGCCGCCATTCGCAACACTCCCATCCGCATCTCTCGATTCTACCGCCGCGCATCTTCAAGGACCCGCGCCCAACCCTGACCGCTCACACACCCAACAACTCCCCCCCGCCTTGACGCCAAACTGCCGCGCCGTTACCCTCAAAGCATGATCTTTGCCGTCACGCAGCGCGCCTGTACCTGTTGTCCCCGGTCTGCGCGCTGCTGCTTTGCCTGACGCCCCGGCCTCCCCGGCCTGACTCATCGCAAAGCCCAGCCGCCCACGAATCCAGTGGGCGTTTTCTTTTGTCTAACACTTAAGGATCCCGATGCCAGCCGAGACACTCTCTTCCGACCAGGAGCAAGCTGCTCCCGAACCTGCGGCCAAGCCCGTCAAAGAAACCAAGGCGCAGAAATCCGAGCGGCTCAAGCTCGCCAAAAACCCCTGGGAAGCCTGGGAGGAAGTCCGCGAGTTCGCTCGCCAGGGCCGGGAATCCGTCCTCCCCGAGTGGGCCGGCCTCTACTTCAAGTGGTGGGGCATCTACACCCAGGGCGACGGCATCGGCGCCACCGGCGGCGTCGGCGGCGAAGGCAAAGCCACCGAGTTTTTCATGATGCGCATCGGCCTCCCCAACGGCCTGCTCACCTCCCATCAGCTGCGCGTCATCGCCGATCTCACCCGCAAGCACGCCCGCAACCTCGCCGACATCACCACCCGCCAGAACATTCAGCTGCACTGGCTCACCATCGCCTCCCTCGTCGAGATCACCGACGCCCTCACCGCCGTCGGCCTCTCGCCTAAGGGCGCCTGCGGAGACGTCGTGCGCAACGTCACCGGCTGCCCCATCGCCGGCCTCGACCACCACGAACTCATCGACGCCAGCCCCCTCGCGGTCGAAATCGCGCACCTCCTCACCGCCAATCCCGAGTTCTACAACCTCCCTCGCAAGTTCAAAATCTCGGTCACCGGTTGCCCTCTCTGGTGCAGCTACCCCGAGATCAACGACGTCGCCCTCACCGCCATCCAGCGCACCGTCGCCGGCGTAGACGAAGTCGGTTACACCCTCCGCGTCGGCGGCGGCCTCTCCACCGAGCCGCACATCGCCGTCCGCATCCCCGCCTTCATCTCTCCATCCCAGGCCGTCGACGTCGTCACCGCCGTCGTGCGCATCTTCCGCGAGCAATCCGAGCTACGCGAAAATCGCACCCGCGCCCGCATCAAGTACCTCTTCATGCGCCACGGCTGGACCGCCGAGTCCATGCTCGCCGCCATCGAGGACAAGCTCGGTTACAAATTAGATCCGCTCCCTGTCATCCTGAGCGAAGGCGCCTCAGCGCCGCAGTCGAACGACCCGCATCTCGCCGAACAGCCGCATCTCCCCTCCGAACACATCCCCGACGACGTCTACCGCGACCACATCGGCATCACCCCGCAGAAGCAGCCCGGCCTCTCCGCCGTGGGCGCCAGCGTCCTCCGCGGCCGTCTCTCCGGCGACCAACTGCACGCCCTCGCCGAACTCGCCGACAAGCATGGCAACGGCCAGCTCCGCGCCACCATCATGCAGAACATCCTCGTCGTCAACGTGCCCAACGAGCGCGTCCGCGAGCTCGTCGCCGACCTCCACGCCATCGACCTCCAGGTCGAGGTCTCGCCCTTCTGGCGTGGCGCCATCGCCTGCACCGGCACCGAGTTCTGCAAGCTCGCCATCGCTGAAACCAAGGCCTTCGCCAAATGGCTCGTCTCCGAGATGGAAGACCGCCTGCCCGGCTTCGACCAGCAGATCAAGCTTCACGTCACCGGCTGCACCAACTCCTGCGGCCAGCACTGGATCGCCGACATCGGCCTCGAAGGCAAGAAGCTCAAGGTCGACGGCGTCATCAAGGACGCCTTCTACTTCTGCGTCGGCGGCGCCGTGGGCAAGTACGCCCGCCCCGCCCGCCCGCTCGGCTACCGCGCCGCCGCCGACGACTGCCCCGCCGCCATCGAACGGCTGCTCCGCGGCTACCTCTACGCCCGCGACCCCGGCGAGGATCTCCGCGCCTACTTCGCCCGCACGTCCGACGACGACCTCCGCGCCCAGCTCAACGGCACCGCCATTCCCCCCGTCGAGCGCGACGCGCCGCCCGCCGGCGGCCGCCACGCCGTCGACGCCTGACCCTCACCCACCGGTGCGAAGGCAACGCCGCCCCTAACCCCCGCCATCTCCCATGCATCGCCGCACGCATGGAGTAAACGCATGTCGTCCCGAGCACTCTTCAACGGTCTGATCGCCGGCTTCGCAGGCGTCGCCGCCATGACCCTGGCCGAAAAGATCGAGCAGCAGTTCACCCGCCGGCCCAACTCCTACGTTCCCGCTCACACCCTCGAGCGCCTGCTCCGCCAGCCCCACAAACCGGATAGCGAACGCCTCGTCATGAACCACGTCATGCACTGGACCCAGGGCATCGTCTTCGGCGCCCTTCGCGGCATCATGGCGGAGCGCGGCCTGCGCGGTCCCTTCGGCTCCTTCCTCCATCTCAACGCTCGCCTGCTCAACGATCAGGCGCTCGAAAACCTCACCGGCGTCGGCGCCCCACCCTGGACCTGGCCCGTCGACGAGCAGGTCATCGACCTCATGGGCAAAGGCGTCTACGCCGCCGTCACCGGAGCTGTCGCCGACCGGCTCATCCCCGGTCCTCCCGGCGTGCCCGCACGCATCCGGCCCTGGCAAGATCGCTAGCCCGTTAGCCCGTAAGCCGCTCGCCCGCAAACCATAAGTCCGCAAGCCCATTCAGCTCGCCACACCCCCAGCCCCACAGGAGAACCCCATGGCCTCTGCCATCATCAACGCCCCCACCCTCCCCCTGCAGGATCCTCGCGAACGCTTCCCCAAGCCGCCCTTCCCTCAGTCCAAACAGGAGGGCACCGGCTCGTCCCAGCAGCTCAATCCGCCGGCCGACTACGGCGAGACCTCCTACACCGGCCACGGACGCCTCGCCGGCCGCGTCGCCCTCATTACCGGCGGCGACAGCGGCATCGGCCGCGCCATCGCTCTCTGCTTCGCCAAGGAAGGCGCCGACATCCTCTTCACCTGCCTGCCCGAGGAGCAGGAGGACAGCAACGAAACTCTCCGCCTCCTCGAGGCCGCCGGCGTCCGCGCCGTAGCCCATCCCGGAGACATCCGCGAAAAGTCGTTCTGCGAACAGCTCGTCCGACGGACCGTCGAAGAGTTCGGCCACCTCGACATCCTCGTCAACAACGCCGCCTTCCAGCGCACCTACTCCGAGCTCACCCACATCCCCGAGGACGAGTTCGAACGCACCTACCGCACCAACGTCTTCGCGCCCTTCTTCCTCGCCCAGGCGGCTCTCCCGCAGATGAAGCCCGGCGCCGTCATCCTTAATACCGTCTCCATCGAAGCTTTCGAACCCAAAGACCAGCTCGCCCCCTACGCCTCCACCAAAGCTGCCCTCGTATCTCTCACCAAGAGCCTCTCCAAGCTCTGCATGGAGCACGGCGTGCGCGTCAACGGCGTCGCGCCCGGCCCCGTCTGGACGCCGCTCATCCCTGCCACCATGCCCGAAGAAGAGGTCAAGAACTTCGGTCAGTCCACTGTCTTCAAACGTCCCGCCCAACCCGTGGAGCAAGCCGCCATCTTCGTCTTCCTCGCCTCGGACGACGCGAGCTACGTCAGCGGAGAGATCTTCGGAGCCACCGGCGGCAAGATGCCTCTCTAACTAGCTGTTCCGCGCGCGATCACCTCTCGAGAAAACGGGAGGTGATCGTCTCCATCCCGTTAACCCAAACCACCTCACCACGGTGCTCCCTCCTGTCCGGCATCCTGGCCCAGGCTGCTCCCAAAGAACTCCGCGTCGTCGGCCTGCACCTCGGGCCTGGGCGCATAGCGATGATCGCAAAGACCCAGCGTCGTCACCGCGCCCAGCTCCACCGGCAGTAAATAGTCCAGTGGCAGCAGAAACCAGTACCGCTTCAGATAAGCCTCGGTCACCCCATACAAATGCCCTGACCTTCTAAGGTCGCCCGGCACCTGCGGCAGCTCAGCCGTCTCCCAGCCCAGCTCCGGATGCCGCTTCGCATATCCATGCAGCCCCGCCGCCACCTGCTTCGGCGTCATCATTCCCGCATCCAGCAGGTAGCTCCGGTGCACCGCGCCCGGAAACAGCACATCCAGCATCTCGGCGATCAAGTCCGCACAGTTTGCATAGAACACATTGAAGTGGCTTACATTCGGCCGTTCATTCAGCCAGTTCATCAGCCTCTCGTCCTGCTCCGAGGTCGTATGTACCCGCAGCAGCACCAATCGCCTCCGGTACGCCTCTCCCGTAAGCTGCACCCATCCCTTCGCCCCGGGATCCACCAGAAAGCTGCTCGCATGCTCCGCCTCATACCTGGCCTGCACCCGCACGAACTCCGCCTTGCTCATCGTCGTGGGGATCTCTGTCGCTTCATCCGCCGCAAACAGGTACGCTCCCGGCGCGATCGCCAGCCAGTCCAGCTTGCCCTTCAGATTCGGATAGCGGCTTACCACCGAACCCGGCTCGCCTGCCCGGCAAAGCCGCATATGAACGTGATCGTCCGAGCACAGCCGGTCCAGCAGCAGCGCCACATGACCCGAAGCCGTTATCTGTCCCAGCAGGTTGATCGGACCACCCACCAGCAGCACCGCATCCGCTCTCGCCGGCGCACCCCCTGTCAGCAGCAAACCCAGCAGCCACCAACCGCAAACCACCTTGAAGAAATTCATCCCTTATCGATGGCCATCGACACGCTTTGGATTCCTCATTGTCCCCCTACGAGGCCGCCCGCCGACGCTCAGCCGCACTCCCTAGAGGAAGCGCTGGTTCATAGAGCTGAACCCTCAGCTATAACCCGTAAATCTAGAACCCATAGTTCATTGTTCTCAGCCGGAGCCAACAATCGCGTCGCATCAGTCCCGCACATCGAAACAGACGAGACCGGACGAAGCCAGTCACCAGCGATCCAACCACCTCACCCAACCAGAACCGCACTCCCGTCCCAAACCGGGTACTTCGCCCCACCCGCCATCAGTGCCTCGATCGCCTCCACGCTCTCGATTGCTCCCCGCGCCCCCACCCCCGTACAGTTCAGCGCCGCCGCCGCACACGCAAACTCCAGCTGCCGTTCCAGCTCCCAGCCCCGCAGCAGCCCATAGATGAAGCCGGCCCGGAACACATCGCCCGCCCCGGTCGAATCCTTCACCTCCACCCGGTACGCCGCCACCGTCCGGTATCGCTCGCCGTCCCACGCAATCACCCCGTGCTCTCCCAGCGTCGCCGCGCTCAACCTGCATTGAAAGCGCTCGTGCATTGCTTTCAGCGCCGCCAGCAGCTCCGGCTGGTTCATCAGCCGGCAGGCAAAGTCGTGGTTCACGATCAGGTAGTCCACCTTCGCCAGCAGCTCCTCCACCCCTGGGTAAAGATCGTCCAGGTCCGCCACCACCGTCAGCCCGGCTGCTTTCGCCCAGCTCGCCGCCTGCGTGGCCGCGGCCGTGTCGTGCCCATCCACGTGCAGCACCCGCGCATGCTCAATCCACTCTCGCCGCAGGTCCTCCGGCCTCAGCACCATCCGTTCGTCCTTGCGGCACAGCACCGTCCGCTCGCCGCCCGCATCCACCAGGATCAGCGATTGCGCGCTCACCCCGCCCGCCACAGTCACGATCTGCGCCTCCACTCCCGCCCGCGCAAACGCCGCCCGGTGCAGCCTCGCCGCATCGTCCTCCCCCAGCTTGCCGACGTACCTCGTCCGCGTCCCCCACTTCTGGCACGCCACAACCGTCGTCGCCACCTGTCCTCCGGGCAGCGCATCCCCGCCCCGGAACTCCACCTTCGAGCCCCGCGCCGGGTACTCTTCCACCGGGATCACCGTATCCGTCGCGTTCAGTCCCACGCCCACCAGGTCCACCACAGGCCACTCTTGCATCCCACCACTCTAACCCACCGGTGTACCCTGAACTGCGTACCTCAAGCACCCTTAGATACCCCACATGCCCAAACCAGACGACGCCGAACTGCTCACCATCGACGGCCACCAGGTCCGCATCTCGCATCCCGGCAAGCTCTACTTTTCGCAACAGGTGCAGCTCACCAAGCTAGAGCTTGTCCAATATTTCCTCGCCATCGCGCCCGGCGCTCTGCTCGGCATCCGCGACCGCCCCATCGTCCTCAAGCGCTTCGTCAACGGCGCCTGCATGCTCTCAGCAGCCGGCGTACCCGTCCAGCCCGAGCCCTTCTACCAGAAGCGCGCCCCCGACAACCTCCCCGGCTTCCTGCGCACCGTCACCTTGTCCTTCCCCTCCGGCCGCACCGCGGAGGAGGTCGTCGTCGACTCCCCCGCTGGCCTGGCCTGGGTCGTCAACCTCGGCTGCATCGAGCTCCACCCGCACCCCGTTCGCAGCGCCACGCTCGATCACCCCGACCAGCTCCGCATCGACCTGGACCCGCAGCCCGGAGTAGACTTCGCCGACGTCCGCCGCGTTGCCCTTGAGGTCCAGGCCGTCCTCGCCGGCTCCGGCCTCCACGGCTGGCCCAAGACCTCCGGCTCCCGCGGCATCCACATCAACGTCCCCATCCACCCCCGCTGGACCTTCACTGAGGTCCGCCGCGCCGCTCTCGCCCTGGCCCGCGCTGTCGAGCGCCGCGTCCCCACCCTCGCCACCAGCAAGTGGTGGAAGGAGGAGCGCCACGGCGTCTTCCTCGATTACAACCAGAACGCCAAGGACCGCACCACCGCCTCCGCCTACTCCGTTCGCCCGCTGCCCGACGCCCGCGTCTCCGCCCCGCTCGCCTGGTCTGAAGTCCCCGACATCGACCCCGCCGCCTTCACCGTCCTGACCATGCCCGCCCGCTTCGCCGCCATCGGCGATCCGCACTCCGCTTTCCTCGACAACCCCGGCTCTCTCGACCAGCTCCTCGCCCTGGCCGCCCGCGACGAAGCCGAAGGACTCGGCGACGCTCCCTGGCCGCCCCACTTCGCCAAGGCCGAAGGCGAACCCCGCCGCGTTCAGCCGTCCAAGGCCAAGCCCTTCGCCGACCAGCTCAACGAAGGCTTTGGCGCCCAACGCTTCCGCAAACGGGCCAAAGCCCAGCCGCCATCTGTCACCCAGAGCGACGGCAACGCCGCCCCTTCCGCCGTCATTCTGAGCGAAGGCGAAGCCGGAGTCGAAGGACCTGCATCTTCTCGGCCCTCCAGCCCTCGCAAGGCCCCCGCCAAACGCGTCTCCAAACACCCTCTCATCACCATCGCCAACTCCCCCGACAAAGCCGCCGCGCTCGCCGGCCTCGACCGCTGGAAGCTCGCCCACCCCGAAGCCGCAGCCCTTCTCGCCGAAGACGACATCCTCATCGATCGCATGCGCGGCCGAGCCTACATCTGGTACCGCATCCGCATTAATCTCCGCAACGTCCCCGAAACGCAGCGCCCGCTCCAGCAGACTCCCGATCCCGACGACGATCCCACCCGCTGATATTTCGCAGACAAGCTTAATCCAATTCAAGCCTCGCTGCGTACCAGTAGGAGCCCGTTTACGAACCGATCGTGAGTATTAGTTGTGTGTCTTTGCCATTCTATGTCGCACACACGACATACGCGGAGTATGCTGAATTTGGTTCTGTTCGGTGTTCCTACCCTACTCTGCCATGTGCAAAACGAAGGGTGGTGGCTATGCAGACCATTGAAGGCCAGGTACTACACAACGGCTCCTTGCAGATCGATGATAAGAGGTTCATCGATTGCACGTTTGTTAACTGCATCCTCGAATACAGCGGCCGCCCCGTTCACTTTGAACGCACTCACCTGCGCGGCTGTCGCTACATCTTCTTCGGCGAAGCCAAGTGCACCATCCACTTTCTGCAATGCACCGGGCTCCTCCTCCACAACGACAGCGAGTGGGGCGAGTCCGCCACCACCCTCAACTAGCTCGCCCGAGCCACTCAACTCAAGCTCCCCTTTCAACTCGCATTCAGTTCTGAGAGCGCCCTCTGAACTGCCCTGCCGTTGTCTGTTATAGCGCTCGCCGTTGTTCGTTTCGATCAGCCGTGATCAATTCGATCACCGCTAAGCCTTCCCCGCGCGCCAACACCCGCGCCAGCAACAATTTGCCTTACACTGAAGCCATCCTCCGCCAGCGCACGGCATCGGTGACCATGGACTTACTCGATCAGATCAGCCTCAATACCAGGCCCGGCCCCTTCTTTGAGGATGACTCTTCCATCCCCCTCTCGCCCGCCGCCAGCCAGGTCCGGCTCATCGCCTATTACCTCCCTCAGTTCCACGCCATCGCGGAAAACGACGCTTGGTGGGGCAAGGGTTTTACCGAGTGGACCAACGTCACCAAGGCTGTGCCCCGCTTTGCCGGACACTACCAGCCGCGCCTACCCGGCGAGCTCGGCTTCTACGACCTCCGCTCGCCCGACGTGCTCCGCCGCCAGGCAGCCCTCGCCCGCCGCTACGGCATCCACGGCTTCTGCTTCCATCACTACTGGTTCAACGGCCGCCGCCTGCTTGAAACCCCGCTCCAGAACCTGCTCGCCATGCCCGATCTCGACATGCCTTTCTGCATCAACTGGGCCAACGAGAGCTGGTCTCGCCGCTGGGACGGCAAAGACGCCCAGATCCTCATGGAGCAGAAGCACTCCATCGAAGACGACCATAACTTCGCCGCCTCGCTCGAGCCCCTCTTCGCCGATCCCCGCTACATCCGCATCGATGGCCGGCCGCTCCTCATGCTCTATCGCCCCGCCATCCTCCCCGACGCGCTCGCCACCGTCGAGCGCTGGCGCCAGTACTTCCTTCAGCGCGGCCTGGAAGATCCTTACATCGTCATGGCCCAGGCCTTCGGCGACAACGATCCGCGCACCTACGGCATGGACGCCGCCGCCGGCTTCGCCCCCCACAACGCCGGCTGGGATCGGCCCCGCCTCTACTCCACCCTCGAGCTCCTCGACCCCCGCTACATCGGCGACGTCGTCCGCTACGCCGACATGGCGCGCAACGCCGTAGAAAACCAGCCCACCGACTTCACCCTCTTCCCCTCCGTCGTCCCCTGCTGGGATAACGAAGCCCGAAAGCCCGGGCGCGGCTTCTGCTTCCTCGGCTCGACACCCGAGCTCTATGGAACTTGGCTCGCCGCCGCCTGCCTCACCGCGCTCGAGCGCCCCAGCGCCGACGAGCGCATCGTCTTCATCAACGCCTGGAACGAGTGGGCCGAGGGCGCGTACCTCGAGCCCGACCGCCACTTCGGCTACGCCTTCCTCGCCGAAACCGCGCGCATCCTCAACGCACTGGCTGACCCGGCCGCCCTCCGCACCCGCGTCGAATCCTGGAAGCAGAGCCATCAACTCGTCGCCAAAGCTCCGCCCAAAACCCTCGCTACCCGAGCCGTCCGCAAGCTCCGCCGCAAGATGGCCGACATCGCCGAATCGGCCGCCAAAACCCTCCGCTCCTGAAGCCCCTGCGGTAAATTACCTGTGGGTATAGAGGGCAGGCTATGGTACAAACGCCGCTCTCGCTTAACGAAAAACGGCTTTGCCCAGCGCTCTCGACTCCACGGCAACAGGTAATTTGCTCTACGCTCGCCCCATCCCCGCCAGCACCCCGCGCATATACGCAAAGCTTTCGATCACACCCGGCATCGGGTCGTCCCCGTGGATCTCGTACTCCAGGTCCACATACCCGGCGTACCTCATAGTCATCAGCGTCTCGAAGATCGCCTTCACCGGCATGATCCCCTCGCCCACCGCCACCTGGCTCTCCTTGTTGTCAGCCTTGGCCAGGTCCTTCATGTGAATGTCGAACAGCCGCGGCCCTGCGGCCTTGATTGCCTCCACCACGTTCGTCCCCGCCCGCATCGTGTGGCCCACGTCGATGCAGCAGCCCACTCTCGCGTCCATCCCCTTCACCGCCCGCAGCACATCCAGTGGCGAGTGCCATATCTTGTCCTCCGGCCCATGGTTGTGAATCGCCAGCCGGATGTCATACTCCTTCACGAACTTCTCGATCCGCGGCAGCACCTTTTCCTCCGGATCGCCTGCGACGATTACCTTGACCCCCGCCCGTTTGGCGTACTCGAACTTCTCCCGAATGTCCGAGTCCTCGTCCTTCGGGAAGTACACCGTCCCCACCGCCGTCGGCGTGATCCCGGCTGCCTTGTAATCGTTCACCGCCGCCATCTCCGCCTCCGCGGACGTCGACGGCAGATGATCCTTCACATCCTTCAGGTTGATCGTGTCCAGCCGCAGCTGCTTCATCCACGTAATCACCTGCGCCCGCGGAAAGCTGCGAAACGTATAGCTCGCCATACCCAGCCGGATTGCGCCGGGATCGGTCCCCTGCGCCCCGCCGCTGCCCCAGTTCAGTCCATTCAACATCGTTGCCGCGCCCGCAAGCGCACCCGCCTTGAGAAAGCCGCGCCGGTCCGAAGAAACACGCTGAAAGTTCATGGCACGAACTATACCAGCGCCGCGCCCCTTTTGGCATCCCAAACTCCCCCGCAGTGCGAAAATAGAGCTCGCATGCCGCCCGCCATCCCCGCCCTTCAGCCGCAGCTCGACGCCATCACCGCCCGCACCCGCACCCTCGTCCAGCCCGACCGCCTCGCCATCTCCGAGGGCGTCGCCGCCGAGCTCTTCGCCACCGGCATTGAAGACCGCATCCTCGCCGCCGGCTCCCCCGCACCGCCCTTTACTCTTGAAGATTCGCTCTCCGGCCGCCCCGTCGCCTCTTCCGATCTTCTCGCCGTCGCGCCGCTCATCATCAAGTTCTTCCGCGGCCGCTGGGACCCATACTGCGTCACCGAGCTCGAGCTCTGGCGCGATCTCTACTCCACCGTTCGAGCCCGCAACGCCCTCTTCGTCGCCATCTCTCCCCAGACCCGCCGCCAGAACGACTTTGCCGCCCAGCAGCACGGCCTGCCTTTCCCCATCCTCTCCGACCCCGCCTGCCAGCTCGCCGAACTCTTCGGTCTCGCGCACACCCTACCCCTCGAAGCCCGCCGCTACTTTCGCTCCATCCTCGTCAACATCCCTTTCGCCAACTCCGGACTCACCTACGACACCGCACCCGACTCCGCCTGGCGCATCCCGCTCCCCGGCCTCTTCCTCATCGACCAGACCTCCACCATCCGCTTCGCCCAGGCCTTCGCCGACGCCCGTGTCCGCCCCGAGCCCGCCGACCTCCTCGCGCTCCTCTAACCGCCGTTCAAAGCTCGCTCAAGCGCCTTGATCATCTCGACGCCCGCAACTTTCTTCTCGATCCATCTTTCTCTTAGGCGGTTCATAGCGTAACAATAGACGTGTCGTCTCTCCACCATCCGGACACGCCTCTGCACGCTGCGCCCGCCCGGGCGACGCACGATCCCAAGCCACAACCAGACAGGACGGACCTCATGCAGTGGTATGAAGACTCTCGCATCTGCGCCCAGCTGCCCTTGCCGTTGAAGTGCTACTCCGCCTACTGCCGTCGCATGCTTGACCAGCCCACCGGCATGGTCAAGGGCGGTTCCTTCCTGCTTCGCAACCTGCAGAAGTATCGCCATCTCTGGGGCGCGGCCGACCGTCAATCCCTCCAGGTCGACGGCGTCACCATCGTGCTCGACCCCTACTCCGAGGTCGCCTCCTTCGCCCTCAACGAACTCATCGCCTCCAGCGACGAGCTGCGCATCATGCGCCTCGCCCTCTCGCCCGGAGACACCTTCCTCGACGTCGGCGCCAACCACGGAGCCTTCGCTCTCATGGCCTGCTCCCTGGTCGGCCCGGAAGGCGCCGTCTACGCCTTCGAGCCCCAGCCCGAGCTCGCCGGCCTCCTCCAGGCCTGCTTTCAGGCCAACAGCTTCTGGAACGCCGGCGTCCACCAGGTCGCCCTCTCCGACCACGCCGGCACCACCACCTTCTATATCCCCGTCCACTCCGGGTGCGCCGGCGTCTACCGCGACTTCTCCGGCAAAGGCGCGCATCGCGAGCTCGCCGTACCCCTCGTCACTCTCGATGAACACATCAAGACACTGCATGCGCCCGCCAAGCTCTTCATCAAGCTCGACGTGGAAGGCAGCGAGTTGCCCTTCCTGCGCGGCGCTCAAGACACCCTCCGCGAGCGCCGTCCGCTCATCCTCATGGAGATCAACCCCGACAGCGCCGCAGCCGCCGGCTACAAGGTCGCCGATCTCATCGCCCAGCTCCGCGAACTTGGCTACAGCCGCTTCGCCGAGATGAAGGATTACCCCGAATCACACCCCTTTGAACACCTCACTGCAGCCCGCATGAACGACTTCCACGACATCGTTGTCGTGCCCTGACCCGCCTGCCTCACACCGCCGGACTCGCCAGCGGCAGCGTCAATGTAAACGTCGTCCCCTGCTGCGCCCCCGCGCTCTCCGCCGCAATCGTCCCCCCATGCTGCCGCGCGATGTTCCTCACCAGGAACAAGCCCAGCCCCGTCCCCTTGATCTTGAACTCGTATCGCCCCGGGATCCGGTAGAACCGCTTGAAAATTCGCTTCAACTCCGCTCGCGGAATTCCGATCCCCTGGTCCGCAATCGCCAGCGAAACAAACCGGTAGTCCGTAATCTTCAACGTGCAGCGCACGTGCAACGTCGTCATCCCCGGCGGCGAGTACTTCACCGCGTTGTCCAGCAGGTTCAGCACCGCCGTCCGCAGATCCTCGGCGATCCCCTCCACCCGCAGCCGCACCTTGCCCGGCACCGGCTCCAGCACAATTGCGTCCGCCGGCAGATGATGCCTCGCCAGCGTCACCGCGATGCACTCCGCCACCAGCGGCGCCAGCTCCACCACCGCCCGGTTCTGCTGCCGCTCCCGCTGCCCCAGCTCGCCCGCCTTCAGCACCTGCTCTACCGTCGCCAGCAGCCGGTCTGAGTCCGCATGCATGATCGCGTAAAACTTCTTCCGCTGCTCCTCGTCCAGCGTCCGTTTCTGCAGCGTCTCCAGGTACAGCCGAATGCTCGCAATCGGCGTCTTCAGCTCGTGCGTCACCGCATTCAGAAACGAGTCCTGCCGCTCGTTCCTGCGCACCTCCCGCACCAGGAACACCGTGTTCAGCACCAGTCCCGCCACCAGGATCGCAAAGAAGATCACGCCCAGCACCATGTACGCCGCGCGCGCCTTGTTCAGGATGATCCAGGGAACGGAAAGGAAGATCGCCAGCCCCGTCAGCAGCACGCCCAGCGTAATGAAGGTGGCAATAGCTCCGCGGCGACGTGTGAAGTTCATAGGAACGCTTGTAAGTTGTTAAGCTGGTGGTCAGAGAATATACCGTTCCAACAGGGAGAGGCGATGGTCAACCGGCGGCAACTCTTGCAGGGCATCGGATTCGGCGCAGCCGGCATGCTGCTGCCCGCGAAAATGTTTGCGCGCTCGCTGCCCCTCCAGGTGAAGACCACCGGCGGAGTCGTTCAGGGCTACGCATCCAATCCCGGCGGCAGCACCATCCACTCCGTTGCCGCCTTCAAGGGCGTTCCCTATGGCGCCGACACTCGCCAGACCCGCTTCCAGGCGCCAAAACCCGCGCCCTCCTGGGATGGCGTAAAAGCCTGCACCGAATGGGCGCCCCGCGCACCGCAGCAAACCCCCGACCACCCCAAACCCGACCCCACCAACGCCGGCTTCAACGCCATCATGGGCGCGCCCATCCACTACCATCTGCCCGAGGACGAAGGCGCGCAGAGCGAAGATTGTCTGCACCTCAACATCTGGACCTCCGCCGTCAACAACTCCTCCGCGCGCCTGCCCGTCCTCTTCTACATCCACGGCGGCGCCTACAACAACGGCACCGTGAACGCCCCCATCTACGACGGAACCCGCCTCGCCCAGCGCGGCGATGTCGTCGTCGTCACCGTCAACCATCGCCTCAACGCCTTCGGCTACATGTACCTCGCCGGCCTCCCCGGCCTCGCCGATACTTACCGCGACTCCGGCAACGCCGGCATGCTCGACCTGGTGCTCGCCCTTGAGTGGGTCCGAGACAACATCGCTTCCTTCGGCGGCGACCCTTCCCGCGTCACTATCTTCGGCCAGTCCGGCGGCGGAGCCAAGTGCGCCACGCTCATGGCCATGGAGTCCGCCCACGGCCTCTTTCATCGCGTCTGGACCATGAGTGGCCAGCAGGTCTGGGCGCCGTCCAAGAAAATCTCCTCCGAGCGCGCCGTCACCGCTCTCGCCGCCATGGGCCTCTCCGGCGCCATCTCTCCCGCCGCACTCAACGCGCTCACCACCACCCAGATCCAGGCCGGCGCCCGCACCACGCCCAACTGGCTCCCCGTCCTCGACGACGTCGTCCTCAAGCGCAATCCCTTCCAGCCCGACGCCCCGCCCATCTCGAACGCCATCCCCATGGTCCTCGGCAACACCAAAGACGAGATCATGGGCGCCACCGCCTGGCGCCTCGCTAATCTTACCTGGGACACCCTTCCCGCCGAGCTCGGCAAAGCCATTGCCGCCTTCCAGGGCACCTACACCGTCGCCGAGATCATCAAGGCCTACCGCACCTGGTACCCCGCCCATTCGCCCGTCGACGTCTACGTCGCCTCCATCGCCGCCTTCCGCTCCTGGCCCGGACAGGTCATCGAGGCGGAGCGCCGCGCCTCCAACGACGAAGCCGCCAAACACACCTGGGTCTACCAGTTCGACTTTCCCTCCCCAACCGCCGACGGCCGCGCCCCGCACACCATCGACATCGCCTTCGTCTTCGACAACCTGCGCCTCTCCCCCGGCGTCGCCGGCGACTCCGCCGCGGACCTGAAAGCCGCCCAGCCCCTCGCGACTCTCATCAGCAACATGCTCGTGCACTTCGCCACCACCGGCGATCCCAACCTGCCCCATGCTCCGCAATGGCCCGTCTACGATCTCAAGGACCGTGAAACCATGATCTTCGACAAGCAATCCCACGCTGTCAGTGATCCCCGTGGCAACGAGCGCCGCATGATGGCCGGCGCCCACTACCGCCAACCCGGCACCGAATAGCCAACGCTCCCCGCCTTTACCCCCAAGCTCTTAACCCACCAACCCAAAACCCGCAGATCGTGCTTCTCTCCCCATCATCGCCAACAAACAAGAAGGCCGCCAGCAGAGCCGGCGGCCTCTCCTTTCAGAGACAACTCGCTCAGTTGCTTCCCGCCGGCTTCGGATTCCGCGGATCAAACTTCGCAATCTGCACCTTCTTTGCCAGCCCAACCTTCGACAGCAGCCAGATGCAGTAGTAGTTGATGTCGAACTCGTACCACGCCAGGCCGTGCCGCGCGCTTACCGGGTGCGCATGATGGTTGTTATGCCATCCCTCGCCGCCCGTGATCAGCGCCACCCACCAGTTGTTGCGCGAATCATCGCGCGTCTCAAACCGCCGCTTGCCAAACAGGTGCGTCGCCGAGTTCACAAACCACGTCGCGTGCAGCCCCAGCACTACTCGCAGGAACGTCCCCCAAAGCACCATCCCGACCGCGCCAACAAGGCGATGCCCCGGGCTCAATGCCGCGCCCAGCGCCATCTGCGTCACGCCCGAAAACGTCAGCAGCAGCCAGTGGTACTTCGACAGCCACACATGACCCTTGTCCCGGGTCAGGTCCGGAGCGTACCGCCCCAGCAGCGCCGTCTCGGAGTGCATCGCGCGCCCCGAAAGAATCCATCCCGCATGCGACCAGAACGTGCCGTCCACCGGTGTATGCGGATCGCCTTCCTGGTCCGAGTTCTGATGGTGCACCCGGTGCGTCGCCACCCAGAAGATCGGGCCGCCCTCAAGCGCCATCGTCCCGCACGCCGTCACGAAATACTCCACCCACTTCGGCGTCCTGAACCCGCGATGCGTCAGCAGTCGGTGATACGCGACCCCGATCCCCACGTTGATCGCAAAGAAGTACGTAATCGCCGCCACTGTCAGGTTCTTCCACGACCAGAACACCGGCATCAGCGCCGCGACCGCGCCGATATGGAACACTCCCATGAAGATCGTCGTAATCCAGTTCACGCGCCCTTCCTGGTACTCGCGGCCCAGTCTCAGATCCTGCCGCACCTGCGCCCGGATCTCCTCCGCACTCTGCTGCACTCGTGCATTGGACATGTTCTGCAGCTCCGCCTGCTGCCGGCTCTCAAGCGTCTCGGCGGTTTCAATCGCGCTCTGCTGGAACTCTGCGTAGCCGCTCGGCGCTGATGCCGTGTCGGTTCCGGGGGTCAGTGTTACTGGGCTCATTCGTGTTCGTCCTCGTTTGCCGCTCTTACGTCTATCGACGCTCTTGACTACGACGCTATCAGGCTCGCTCCTTCCGCGTTGTAAGACTTTTGTAATCGGCCTCTTACTACAACTTTGGTACGCTTTCGCCATGAACATCAGCACCCGCCTCGCCGCTGCAACTCTCATCACAGCCACCCTCCTCCGTGCCCAGGCCCCACTCGAAAAGTCCGGCGGCGTCATCGATCTCCCCTCCAGCAAGCAGATCCTGGGCCTCGTCCCCGGCGGCCCGCAGCGCCTCGGCTCGCTCCCCGTCTCGCTCGCCGTCAGCCCCGATGGCCGCTACATCGTCACCGTAAACGCCGGCTATGGCTCCGTGGACTCGCGCTACATGCAATCGCTCGCCGTGCTCGACACAAAGGCGGACAGCAAAACCGGCGCCCGCTCCGCCAGCCTCACCGACTTTCCCGATCCCCGCACCCTGCCGCAGTCCACCCAGGTACTCTTCTCCGGCCTCGCCTTCTCCGCCGACGGCACCCACCTCTACGGCAGCATCGCCTCCGCCACCGACCCCGAAGGAAAGACCGGCACCGGCTCCGGCGTCCAGGTCTACTCCTTCAAAGAAGGCGTCATCGCCGCCGAGCGCGTTCTCAAAATCCCCCCGCAGAAGCTCGCTCCCGGCCGCACCACCCGGCTCTTCAAATCCGCTGCCGGCAACCTCGGCCTCCCCTATCCCGCCGCCATCGCCGTCACCCCCGCGGGCCTCCTGGTCGCCGGCAACCTCTCCGACGACGCAGTCTTGCTCGACCCCCAGTCCGGCGCCGTCCTCACCCGCTTCGACCTCAGCGAAAATGATGCCGTCCCCAGCACCTACCCCGTCGCCCTAGCGCTCTCCAAGGACTCCACCCGCGCCTTCGTCGCACTCTGGAACGCCAGCGAAATCGTCGAGCTCGACCTCGTAAAAAAGATCGTCGCCCGCAAGCTCCTCCTGCTCAAGCCCTCTGACCCCGTCCGCCCCGGCTCCCACCCCGACGCCCTCGCCCTCGCGCCCGACGGCCGCACCCTCTACGTCGCGCTCGGCAACCGCGACTCCGTCGCCGCCGTCGACCTCTCCGGCAACCGCTTCGCCCTCAAGGGCTACTTCGACACCCGCCTCCCCGGCCAGAGCTTCTACGGCGCGCAGCCCGAATCCCTCGCGCTCGACTCCGACGGCTCCCGCCTCTTCGTCGCCAACATGGGCTCCAACGCCATCGCCGTCCTCGACACCCGCAAACTCACCCACGCCGCCGTCGAGAAAGGCCTCGTCGAACCCATCGGCTTCATCCCCACCGAGTGGCTCCCCATGGGCGTCCTCGCCTCCGCCGGCAAGCTCTACATCACCTCCGGCAAGGCCACCGGCACCGGGCCCAACAACGTTCCCCAGCCGCTCACCCCTGAGACCCGCTCCAACCGCGCCTTCGCCCGGCCCTTCACCTACATCCCCACCCTCCTGCACGGCTCCCTCGCCGTCGTCGACGAGCGCGCCCTCGACACCGACCTCCCCGCCCTCACCCAGGCCGTCCTCGCCTCCAACCGCATGAAAGCCGCCGACGAGAAGATCGCCTTCACTGGACTTCCCTCACCCGCCCCCTCGTCCGCCATCAAGCACGTCATCTACATCATCCGCGAAAACCGCACCTACGATCAGGAGCTCGGCGACCTCACCGCCAACGGCGTCCATGTCGGCAACGGCGATGCATCCCTCACCATGTACGGCCAGGACATCACCCCCAATCTGCACAAGCTCGCCCTGCAGTTCGGCGTCCTCGATAACTTCTACGACTCCGCCGAAGTCTCCGGCGATGGCCACGTCTGGTCCAACTCCGCCATCGGAACCGACTACCTCGAGCGCACCTGGCAGCTCAACTACCGCGGCCGCCAGCACGGCTACGACTACGAGGGCGTCGTCTCCGAAGGCATTCCCCTCGAACAAGGTATCGCCGACGTCAACGAGCCGCAGAGCGGCTACCTCTGGGGCAACCTCGCCCGCCGCAACCTCACCCTCTACCATTTCGGCGAGTTCATCAGCTCCACCTTCTGCACCGACAAAGGCCTCACCGCCCGCCAGGCCGACCCCACCCTCGGCCCCATGCTCGAGGGCGCCGCCTGCTCCCGCACCACCGTCAAACCCGGCGAGACACTCCCCGCCGTCTGGGGCGGCGGCAAAAATCTCTGGCCCTGGGACATCCCGCTCCTCGCCTCCAACACCGCCACCAAGCCCGAGCTCCGCGGCCACTTCGCCCCCGAAGCGCCCGACTTCAACCTCCGCATCCCCGACCAGGTGCGCGTCGCCATCTTCCTCAAACACCTCGAAGGCTGGGTCGCCGACCGCAACGCCGGCCACGACACCATGCCCAACTTCATCATGCTTCGCCTGGCCAACGACCACACCGCCGGCACCGCGCCCGGGGGCCCCACCCCCAGATCCTCCGTCGCCGACAATGACCTCGCCGTCGGCCGCGCCGTCGAAGCTATCTCCCACTCCTCCTTCTGGGATGACACCGCCTTCTTCCTCCTTGAAGACGACGCCCAGAACGGCGCCGACCACGTCGACGCCCACCGCTCCATCGGCCTCATCGTCAGCAAGTACGCCCCCCACGCCGCCGCTGCCGCGCCCTTCGTCGACTCCCGCTTCTACTCCACCGTCAGCATGGTCCGCACCATGGAAGCCGTCCTCGACCTCCCGCCCATGAACAACAACGACGCCTTCAGCTCGCTCATCTCCACCGTCTTCACCGGACCCGGCGATCAGCCGCCCTTCACCGCCGACACCTCCAACCGCGACAACGGCCTCATCTACACCGCCAACAAGCCTTCCGCACCCGGATCGCGTCAATCTGCGAAGATGGATTTCAGCCACGCCGACCGCGCCGACTCCCGCAAGCTCAACGTCATCCTGTGGCAGGATGCCATGGGCGCCCAGCCGGTCCCGGCCATGCTGACCGTGAAGCACCCCAGGAAGAAGGATGACGATGACGACAAATAACTACAACCTTGCTCCATTCCTCCTCAAGCCGCTCTTCGTGGAACGAGTCTGGGGCAAGACCAGCCTCGCGCCTTGGTACTCGGAGCCGAACCCCGGCGCCACCATCGGGGAGGTCTGGCTTACCTCCGCCACGAACGTGATTACGGGCGGTGAAAACGACGGCCGCAGCCTCGGCGACCTCTCCGCGCAGTGCACCGGCACCCTCGACGGCGTCAACGGCGGCGGCGAGTTCCCCCTGCTCGTTAAATTCCTCTTCCCCGACGACAAGCTCTCCGTGCAGGTCCATCCCGACGACGACGAAGCCCGCGCCCTCGGCCTCAAGCGCGGCAAGACCGAGTGCTGGTACGTCCTTGAAGCTGTTCCCGGCGCCACCGTAGCCGTCGGCCTCACCCACGGTGTCGGCGTCGACGAGCTCCGCGCCGCCGCCGCCGATGGCTCCATGGAAAGCCTGCTCGAAACCATCCCCGTCAGCGTCGGCGACCTCGTCCTGGTCGACGCCGGAACCGTGCACGCCATCGGACCGGGCCTTGTCCTGCTCGAAATCCAGCAGAACTGCGACGTCACCTACCGCCTCTTCGACTACGGCCGCGACCGCGAGCTCCACCTCGATGATGGCCTCAAAGTCGTCAAAACCAAAACCGGCGCAGGCAAAATCCCCGCCAAGGATATGGACGGCACCGCCCGCCTCGGCTTCTCCCGCCTCATCGAACACAAGTACTTCGTCGTCGACCGCTTCGAGGTACCCGCCGGCTACGCCTTCGAGATGCCCATGGACGGCGTAGGCTGCGTCATCTGCATCCAGGGCAAGGCCGCCGCCAACGAAGTTCGCTTCAACACCGGTGAGGCCGTCGTCATCCCCGCCGGCTCCGTCACCATGAGCAGCGTCGAAGGCGCCATCTTCCTCCGCTGCTTCGAACCCATCACCTAACTAAGCCTGAGCTCTGAACCCGCAACCCCAAACCAACAAATCATTTTCTTCCCCGTCAAAACTGAAAATACAAGAACGAAGTCGTATGATCCATCTGCACCAGCACCGCAAAAAACAGCAGCGCCATCACCACTCCCCAGGTCAACGTAGGTGACCAGCGTAGCTGCGCAAACACCGTCGGCGCCTGCTCATGCGCGATTGTCGACCCCGCCTCCGGCCCGCGCGGCGGCCCTTCCGTCGCCCGCGCCTGCGCGCTCTCCTGCCCCAGGATCTGCTGCGTGTTCGGCATGAACCACACCACCGGAAACAGCGCGAACGCCAGCCCACCCTCCAGCACCGAGCCCACGCTCCCCAGCCCATGCGCCCCGGCAATATCCCGCAGCAGCCCCAACGCCGCATGCATCGAGCTCGACCGGAAGAAGATCAGCGCAAACGTCACCTGCACATACACCCCGATCATCATCGCCAGCCGCCGCGCTCCCTCCGGCGGCACCGGCGCCGGCGCATTGTGAATCCGCTGCCGGAAGTGACGCCACGCCTGGTTCGCCGTCAGGTACACCCCGTGGATCAGCCCGAAGACCAGGAACTGCACACCCGCCCCATGCCACAGGCCGGTCAGCAGCATCGTCACCATCGTCGGGTACGCCACCATCGCCGTGAACCCCGCCGGCGTCGCCAGCGCCTTGCGCGACACCTTCCTGCCCGCCGCCATCCTTCGCCGCTGCACCCCCAGCAGGATCGGGTTATACAGATACAGCGTCACGTACCGCGTCAGCGTCATATGCCAGCGCTGCCAGTATTCCGTCACGCTCGTCGCTTTGTACGGCGAATCGAAGTTCAGCGGAAACCGTATCGAGAAGATCCGCGCCAGTCCCAGCGCCATATCGCTGTACCCCGAAAAATCGAAGTACAGCTGCATCGAATACACCACCACGCCCGTCACCGCGCTCAGCGTCGTCAATGACCCCGCATGCGCGAACGCCGCATCCGCCATCGGCGCCAGGCTATCCGCGATCAGCACCTTCTTCGCCAGCCCCATCAAAAACCATGTCAACCCCAGCGATACATCCGCCGGCTTCAGCGCGAACCGCCACCCACCCGCGCCCGTGCTGCCAAACTGCGGCATCATCTCCTTGTGGTGCAGAATCGGCCCCGCAATCAGGTGCGGAAAGAACGTCACGAACAGCAGATAGCTCAGGAAATCCTGCCGCTCCGCCTGCCCCTGCGCCAGGTCCACCAGGTACGAGATCTGCGTGAACGTGAAAAACGAGATGCCCAGCGGCAGCAGCACGGAATGCGGATGCGCATCCACCACGTGCAGCCTGGTCAGCAGCAGCAGCGTCTTGAACAGGTACTTGAAATAGAACAGCGCCGCCAGGTTCAGCGCCACCCCCAGAAACACCAGCCGCTTCCTCGCCGCCGACTCCTCCGCCGCCGCCGCAATGGCCCGCGCGCACACATAGTTCAACCCGATTGACCCCAGCAGAAACACCACGAAGCGCGGGTTCCATGCGGCATAGAACAGCACCGACGCCAGCGCCAGCCACGCGATCACCGCCCGCCGCCCATACCTCCCCAGCAGCTGGAATCCCGCCATCGTCAGCGGCAGAAACACAAACAGAAAGCGGTGGGAGTTGAACAGCATCCGGTTACCTGCCGCCCCGCCGTCCGTCCACAGTCGCCATCAACGCGCGCCGCGAAGCCGCACCGGCCGCAGCATCGCCACCGCCCGCGTCGGACCCAACCTGTCATCGATCGCCGGGTTCTCGCTCGCCACCGCGTTTAACTCCCGCGCCACCAGCGCCGACACCACCGCCGACCCGCGCGCCGTATAGTGCCTCCCATCGTTGAACAACCCGATCGGCAGCGGCAGCAGTGCATTCGACGTCACTCCGTCCAACTCCGCCGCGTACGCCTCCAGGTTGCGGTCGCACGCCGGGATCGGCGCCACATTCACCAGCACCACGCCCGCCCGCTCCGCGTACTGCGCCCGCAGGTTGCTCACGAACGCCCGCGTATAGGCATCGCCGCCATCCCTGCCCACATCCACCGCCGCCGCCGGCACACAGGTCGTCCGCGCCGGCATCGGCGGCGTAAAGAAGCCGTTCCGCACCGTCACCGTATCCTCATCCGCGCGCAGCCGCGTCGCATGAAACCACGCATCCTTGATCCCGTACCACGCCGAATAACCCGCCGCATACCCTGCGAACGCCACTGACTCCCGCGGATGCTCCAGCAGCAGCCGCCGCCTCTCCTGTGTGCTCCCATGCCTCAGCAACTCCAGCATCCCTTCCGCATAGATCGTCTGCTGCCAACTCTGGCTGTCCGGCTGAAATCCATCCGGCGCAAGCTGCACCAGCAACACCTTCGGCCGCGCATTCCGCGTCAGAAAGCGATCCAGCGCCAGGTTTCCCGTCACCGCCAGCACCGCGTTCGTCACCGCAATGTTGCACGTCTTGAAGCCCGTCTTCTCCTCCACCACGTCCGGGTCGATCCCCGTCATCGCAGTCGAGTCCCCGAACACCACCACGTCGCAGTCCCGGTCATGCATGTCGAACACCGCATCATTCGACCGCACCCACACGCTCGCCCCATGCCGCAGAAAAAAGTCCGACTGCCCCAGCGCGATCAGGCTCGGGATCGCTACCAGCGGCAGCAGCACCACCAACAGGCAGTAAAGCAGATACCTGCGTCTCGCGCCAGTCGCCGCCCCTGCATCTGACTCCGATTCCAATTGGCTGTTTATGCTCATGAAAAGCGCTACACATCTCCCGAACACAAGGTGGTGCATAAGGTTGCGTGAACAGAAAGCTCATCCACGCGCCGTCTGGCCCGACGCGAGCGCTCGTCGCTGCTTGCTATATGGACGAGCCCACCGCCCCATCGGGTTACCCGCAGCCATCCCCGTTCCGAAAACGACACCCCCTATCGTGCGCTCTCGCCGGTCGCCTGCCTCTGCCTTCTTGCCTGTCTTTGCCTGTTGCCTGTCTCTGCCTGAAGGTACCCCAAGGCTTCAGCCTTGGGTTCTCTATCTCAACATATCCGCAGGGCGGCTTTAGCCCCTGGGGTATGCCGTTGCCTGTCTCTGCCTGAAGGTACCCCAAGGCTTCAGCCTTGAGTCTCTACGTCACATCTCAATAGAGAAGGGCCATAGCCCCAGCCCTTACCGCAAGAACGCACTCAGCTCCGCCGCCGCATTCCTCAGCGGCGTCAAATAATGCGTCTGCATATCGAACACCGGCATCCGCGGCGCATTTCCCGACAGATTCACCGTAGCCACCACCCGTCCCGATGGAGCGTACACGGGCACCGCCAGCGACCGCAGCCCTACTTCCAGCTCCTGGTCCACCAACGCGTACCCTAGCCGCCGCACCGTCCGTAGCGCCGCCCGCAGCTTCTCCACGCTGGTAATCGTTCGCGTGGTATGCGGCACCAGATCCACCTTCGCCAGGTAGCTCTCCAGCTGCTCCGGCGGCAGGTACGCCAGCAGCACCCGGCCCATCGACGTGCAATACGCCGGCAGCCGCGACCCGATATGCAGATCCACCGCCATCACCCGCGACGGCACCTGCGTCCGCGCGATATACACAATCTCGTTCCCATCCAGCGTCGCCACCGAGAACGATTCGCGAAACGTCTGCGACATCCTCTCCAAGATCGGCTGCGCCGCCGTCGACAGCGTCGAAGACGTCGTATACGTGTGCGACAGCGACAGCATCCGCGGCCGCAGTGCATACCTCTGTCCATCCTCCGCGCCCGCAAACCCCAGCTTCGTCAACGTGTAAAGGCAGCGCCGCACCGCCGCACGCGACAGCCCGGTCTTCACCGAAAGCTGCGAGATCGTCATCTGCGGATTCGATTGCGTAAACGCCTGGATCACGATCAACCCCCGCGCCAGCGAGGTCATAAAGTTTGGATCGCCCTGGTACTGATCAAGCGTCGAGGCGGGCGTCACTCGCGCTGGTGGTGTCGTTGGGGCCTGGCTCGCAGGAGCCGAAATCACGTGTGAACTAGCCATGAACCTTCCTTCTCCCGCCCATCCATCCGTGCGATAGGCGGACTCTTACTACGATAAACGCACAGAAGCCTTCGGCGCAAATCCGCCGCCACTTCCCTCCTCTTCCCGCATCTCACCTTCAGCCCATCTATCCTCGATCAGCAGCCAGCTCCGGAGCCCACCCGCCATGCCGAACAACATCCTGCCCTTCACCCAGCGTCCCGCCGCCCAGGCCCTCCAGGCCCACTACAACCAGGTCTACGCCCAGCGCCTCATCGATCTCTTCGCCTCCGACCCCGGCCGCGCTCAGCGCTACACCGCCTCCGCCGCCGGCCTCTTCCTCGACTACTCCAAGAACCGCATCACCGACGAGACCCTCAAGCTCCTCCTCCAGCTCGCCGAAGAATCCGGCCTCAAAGACAAGATCGAAGCCATGTTTACCGGCCAGAAGATCAATGTCACCGAGAACCGCGCCGTCCTCCACGTTGCCCTCCGCGCCCCCGCCTCCGAGTCCATCCTCGTCGACGGCGAAGACGTCGTTCCCCAGGTTCACGCCGTGCTCGACAAGATGTCCGGCTTCTCCGACAGAATCCGCTCCGGTGAGTGGAAGGGCTTCACCGGCAAGCCCATCCGCAACGTCGTCAACATCGGCATCGGCGGCTCCGACCTCGGCCCGGTCATGGCCTACGAGGCGCTCCGCCACTACACCCATCGCGACCTCACCTTCCGCTTCGTCTCCAACGTCGACTCCACCGACTTCACCGAAGCCGTCCGCGACCTCGCCCCCGAAGAGACCCTCTTCCTCGTCGCCTCCAAGACCTTCACCACGCTAGAAACCATGACCAACGCCCACTCCGCCCGCGAGTGGACCCTCAACGCCCTGCACGACGACGCCGCCATCGCCCGCCACTTCGTCGCCATCTCCACCAACGCCAAAGAGGTCGCCAAATTCGGCATCGACACCGAAAACATGTTCGTCTTCTGGGATTGGGTCGGCGGCCGCTACTCCATGGATTCAGCCATCGGCCTCTCCACCATGATCGCCATCGGCCCCGAAAACTTTCGCGCCATGCTCGCCGGCTTCCACGCCATGGACGTACACTTCCGCACCACGCCCTTCGCCCAGAACCTCCCCGTCCTCATGGGCCTGCTCACCGTCTGGTACACCGACTTCTTCGATGCCCAGACCGTCGCCATCCTGCCTTACGAGCAGTACCTCAAGCGCTTCCCCGCCTACCTCCAGCAGCTCACCATGGAATCCAACGGCAAGCACGTCACTCTCACCGGCGAGCGCGTCACCAGCCAGACCGGCCCCGTATACTGGGGCGAGCCCGGCACCAACGGCCAGCACTCCTTCTACCAGCTCATCCACCAGGGCACCCACCTCATCCCCTGCGACTTCATCGGCTTCTACAAGACCCTCAACCCCCTCGGCCGCCACCACGACATACTCACCGCCAACGTCTTCGCCCAGGCCGAAGCTCTCGCCTTCGGTAAGACCGCCGAGCAGGTCAAAGCCGAAGGCACCGCCGACGCTCTCGTCCCGCATCGCGTCTTCGAAGGCAATCGCCCCTCCAACGTCCTCCTCGCCGACCTCCTCACACCCGAACTCCTCGGCTCGCTCATCGCCCTCTACGAGCACAGCGTCTTCACCCAGGGCGCCATCTGGAACATCGACTCCTTCGACCAGTGGGGCGTCGAACTCGGCAAGGTCCTCGCCACCCGCATCCTGGGCGAACTCGAGTCCTCCGGCCCACTCACCCACGACACCTCCACCAACGCCCTCATCGAGCGCTACCGCGCCAACAAATAACCCTCGTCGTCCCGCGCAAAGCGGCATCTCCGATCAATCGTCATCCCGAGCAAGGCCAGCCACGTCGAGCGGACCTGCGTCCCACGTCGCGCCCGTTCTTATCCGTTGCCCGTTCTTATCCGTCTCCAATCCGTCTGTTCCGTGTTAAGCCGTCACGTATCGCCCCAACAAACTCACCCGGCTCGGCATCACAGTCTGCACGCTACGTAAGCCAAAGGAGGAACGATGCGTCGTATCGCGCTTGAAGAGCACTTCATCATGAATGAACCAGAACACATAGACCGCTGGTTGACACTCATCCCCAACGTCCCCCCTGCGATTACCGGCAAGATCCTCAAGCCGCTGACCGACCTCGGCGAAGGGCGTCTCCAGGCCATGGCCGAGGCCGGTATCGATCTCGCCGTGCTCTCCGACACCGGCATCGTTCAGAACGTCCTCGATCCAACCCCCGCGCTCCGCCTCGCCAAGGAGTCCAATGACTTCCTGGCCAAAGTCGTCCAGCAGCATCCCGATCACTTCGCCGGCTTCGCGTCGGTTCCCCTGGCCGACCCCAAAGCCGGAGCCGGTGAGTTCGAGCGCGCCGTCACTCAGCTCGGCTTCAAAGGCGCCATGATCAATGGTCAAACCAACGGCCATTATCTCGACGACGATCGCTACAGCGTCTTCTGGGAGCGTGTCCAGGCGCTTGACGTGCCCGTCTATCTCCACGCCGCCGATCCCGTCGTGCCGCCCGTCACCTATGCCGGCTGCCCGCAGCTCACCGGCGCCGTCTGGAGCTGGACCGCCGAGACCGCCGCCCACGCGCTTCGCCTCATCTTCAACGGCACGTTCACCAAGTACCCCAACGTCAAACTGATCCTCGGCCACATGGGCGAGACCCTGCCCTTCCTGCTGTGGCGGATCGATCGTCGCACCAAGGCCTTCGCCGCCGGCCCCTCTCCCGTCCCCAGCGACATCTTCCGGAAGAACATCGCCATTACCACCTCCGGCGTCTTCGCCGACCAGCCCCTCTTGTGCTCCCTGGCTGAGATCGGCGACGACAACATCCTCTACTCGGTCGATCACCCCTTCGAACTCATGCAGGAAGCCGCTCAGTGGTTCGACAAGACGCCCATCTCCGATCAGACCCGCGAGAAGATCTCCTGGCGCAACGCGTCACGCCTGCTGAAGCTCTAGCCATCACCTCCCCAGGCGGCTCGCTCATCGCCCTCTGCTCCCGGAGCGAGCTGCCACCCGGCCCAACAACTGCGCCCCGACCGCCGTCCCCTACTCCCGCCGATACACCACTCCACCCTTCATCACAAACCCCACCCGCGTCACCGCCGAAATATCCTTCACCGGATCCCCCTTCACCGCGATCACATCCGCGTAAAACCCCGGCTTCAGCTCGCCGATCTGCCCCTCCCACCCTAGCAGCCTCGCGCCGTTCAGCAGGTCGGCCTTCAGCACCTCGTCCGCCGTCATCCCGTACTTTGCCATCAGCTCCAGCTCCCGCGCCTGCGTGCCATGCGGAAACGGCCCCACGTCGCTCCCCACCGCCATCGGCACCCCCGCCGCCAGTTGCTTCTTGAACTCCGCCGCATGAAACGCCTGTTCCTCCCTGCGGTGCGCCGCGGCGGCCGGTGTCGCCGCATGATCCGCAAAATACTCGCTGATCGCAAACGTCGGCACCGCCGGAATCCCCTTCTCCTTCATCATCCTCATCGTCGCCGCGCTCAGCAGGTACGCGTGGTCGACGCTCATCACCCCCGCCGCCACCGCATATCCCGTCCCCGGCTCACCCGTCGCATGCACCGCCACCCCGTGCCCGGGCCTCGGATCAAGCCGCGCCGCCTCCGCTACCGCCGCCTTCAGCTCCTCCTCCGTGTACTGGTAGGGCGTCGTCAACACGCCGTTGGCAAAGTGGTCCCGCCCCGTCTCATACATCTTCGTAAAGTCCGCGCCCTGCTTGCGCTGCTCGCGAATCACCTTCACGATCTCCTCCGCGTTATCCGCGTAGTCCGCATTCGACAGCACATGCTGCGCCGGGTTATACCCCAGCGCGTCCTCATGCCCGCCCGTCAGGTCGATCGCGTTCCCGCTCATCCTCATCCTCGGCCCCGGGAACAGCCCCTTCTCGCCATGCCTTCCGTCGATCGCCTCCCGCACCGCCGTATCCGCCCAGCCCGCACCCTCGGTCCCCATATCGCGTTCCGCCGTAAACCCCGCCATCAGGTCGCGCCGCGCCGCATCCATCGCGATCAGCGTCCGCTGCGGCACGCTCTCCTCCACTGTCTGCAGATCCTCCGCGCCCGGATGCAGAAACAGGTGCACATGCGCGTCGATCATCCCCGGCATCAGCGTCACGTCACCCAGCTCGATCACCTCTGCCCCCGCCGGCCCGCCCGTCCCGCCCACGGCGACAATCCGCTCTCCCTGCACCTCTACCAGCCCCGGCTCCACCACCCGCCCCGCCCGTACATCCAGCATCCGCGCCGCCTTCAGCACAACGGTCTGCGTCTGCGCCAGCACAGGAGCCACACACCCCACCAGACAAGCCACCACAAGTTTTTTCATGTTGCAAGCAGCATATCCCACATCGAACGCACCTTAGAAAGATAGCGAAAGAGTTGGCTACCGCGCGCCCGCGTTGAGCGTGGCTGCCATAGTCACAACCAGGAGGAAACCCGATGCACGCCAAGAAGAGCAGTTCGCACACCCTCTCCACTGAAGATCGCAAGGAGATCCCCGCCGACGAGTACGCCTTCCCCAAAGAGCGCAAGGAGCCGCTCAACGACGCCTCCCACGTCCGCAACGCCATCGCTCGCTTCGACCAGGTCAAGGACGTCTCCGCCGCTGAGCGCAAAGCCGCCTTCAAACGCATCCAGGCGGCCGCTAAAAAGTTCGGCGTCGACATGCCTGAGACCTCACCCAGCCAGCTCGGCAGCAAACCCCACACTCCCAATAAAGCGAAAACGTAGTCCACCAAAGGCGCAAAAGCCCTTCCGACCACTGACCACACCAGCAACCTCGGAACACCTCAACCCCAGTGCGTGTCCATCCGTACTGATCGGTGTAAGCCCTCCCTCCCGTCAGAGCGGCGCCCGCTACCCGCATTCGTGCACGATCATCCCGGCGTAAGCGGCTCTGCAGAAAAGCTTGGCAAAAGTGCGTTTGTGCGGTACTCTCGCTGAAACCAAGTAGTGGCGATCTTTTACGGGGCCCCGTATCGGCTGCTCAACAGCCCGGCCTAGTCAGCGATCCGGCAGTCAGCGGACAGCGTTCTCGCACACACTTATCTCTTGGGATCTCTCTCGGCACGGCATCCAGCCTCAGCTCCTTCGCTTCCTCAGCTCTTCAGGCCCCTCGCTCCGCAGCCCTCCATGTGATCGGCCCGCTCCGGGCCCCGGCTCACGTGTCCCTATGCTCATCAGCCGTCGACCTGCTCCGTCAGGGTCGACGGCACCGCTACGCACGTCTCGGAGGATTTCATGCAACTCAAGCCCGGCTTCGTCTTCGTTCCACTCCCCCCAATTGAAGCACCCGCCAGTCCCGTCCAGGACAAGCCCGCAATGGCGCCGCTCACCGAGAACCTTGTCACCCCTATCCCGATCCCTCTTCCCATCCACGACCCCATCCCCATCCACCCCCCGCTGCTCCCCAGCCCCTTGGGACCGTTGGCCAGCCTCATCGGCGCCTGGCAGCCCGCGGATGCGACCAAACCCAATGGCTTTAACACCATCTGGCGTCCCTTCTTCGGCGGCGGTTCAGACCACTTCCTGGAACTCAATCTCACCGCCGACAGCACCAACTTCGACCTCATTCCCGGCGCCATCCCCAATCGCGGCTTGCTGCAGGCCGATATGCAGATGTTCGGCATCACCTACCTCAACCAGATCGCCGACTTCAACCTGAAGGCCGGCCTGCACATCGAGCCCGGCATCTGGGCACTTGTCCCCGCCACCACCAACCCCGCCGAAACCCTCTCCGTCGTGCGCATGGCGTCCATACCGCACGGCACCACGATCGTCGCGCAAGGCACCACATCCACCGCCGCCGGCGCGCCCAACATCCCCGCCATCAACATCACGCCCTTCATCATCGGGCAGCCGACCAGCCTCATCCAGTTCCCGGAGTCCACTCTCACGACAGCCTCGAACTTCCGCTCCTCCGGCCAGCAGATGAACGGCATCGTCCAATCCATGGTCGACAACCCCAACAGCGTGCTGCACACCGCCCTCACCGGCCAGACCATCCTCAGTACAACCACCCTGCATGTTTCCACCAACCCCACCGCCCCCATGGTCGGCGGAGGAACCGCCAACACGGCCTTTCTCGCCGGCAACGCCCACGGCCCCAACGCAGCCGCTGTCGAAGTCGAGGCCACCTTCTGGATCGAGACCGTCAAAGGCTCTCCCGACTTCCTGCAACTGCAGTACTCGCAAACCGTCCTGCTCAACTTCGCCGGCCTAAGCTGGCCTCACGTCACCGTCGGAACCCTGAAACACGCCTGATCCCGTCTCAACGCGACACTCGGTCCGGCCGGACGCGTCACCCGTTCGGCCGGAACCCGGCCCCGCGCCCTATCCCGCCTTCTCCGTCAACTCCGCCCACCGCCGATACAGCTCATCCGCCTCCGCCTGCGCCTTCTCCATCTCGTGCAGAGCCTTGGTCAGCGCCGCCGCATTCGTCGCCACCTCCGGATCGTCCAGCACGTCCCGCGCCGCGTTCAGCCGCTCCTCCGCCGCATCCACCAGCGCCTCAATCCCGGCGTACTCCCGCGCCTCCAGGTAGCTCAGCTTCTTCTTCCCGCCGGCCTTGTCTCCTCCCTGCGCCGGAGCCGCCTTATCTTCCCTCTTCCCTCCTCCCTCTTCCCTCCCCCTCGCCCACTCCTCCCACTGCGAGTAATCCCCGAACCGCTCCGATCCGCCCTTCCCATCCAGCCCCAGCACCACCGTGCTCACCCGGTCCAGCATGAAACGGTCGTGCGTCACCAGCACCAGCGCGCCCGTATACTCCAGCAGGCTCGCCTCCAGTATCTCCAGTGTCTGGATATCCAGGTCGTTCGTCGGCTCATCCAGCAGCAGCAGGTCCGCCGGCTCCAGCATCAGCTTGGCAATCAGCACCCGCGCCCGCTCTCCTCCGCTCAGCCTCTCCACCGGCTGGTTCAGCTGCTCGCTCGTAAACAGAAACTTCTCCGCGTAGCTCGCCACGTGCACCACCCTGCCCTGGTACACCACCGAGTCCGAGTCCGGCGCCAGCGCCCTCCTCAGCGTCACCGCCTCGTCCAGTTCGCGCGTCTGCGAAAAGTAGACCGTCTTCAGAAATGCGGCCTTCTTGATCTCTCCGCCCACCGGCGCAATCTCTTCCATCAGCATCCGCAGGATCGTCGTCTTGCCGCTTCCATTCGGCCCCACCAGCCCCACCCGCACGCCATTTGTAATCAGGAAGCTCAGGTCCTCGACGATCGTCTTTGCCGTCGCACCCTCCCCCAGCACACACGTCACATGCTCGAACTCCACCAGCCGCTTGGTCTGCCGCTCCGTCGCCGAGAAATCGATCCCCGCGCTCGACACCTGCTGCCGCTGGTTCACCTCCTTCAGCTGCCCAATCAGCTCGTTCGCATTGTCGATCCGCGCCTTCGACTTCGTCGTCCGCGCCTTTGGCCCTCGCCGCAGCCAGTCCGTCTCGATCTTTACCCGGTTCTTCAGCGCATCCTGCAGCTTGCTCTGCGCCTCCAGATACTGCGCCTTGCCCTCCAGGAACTTCGTGTACGCGCCTTTCACCCGCAGCAGCCCATCCGCATACACCCGGTTCAGCTCCACGATCTCGTTGGCCACATTCTCCAGGAAATAACGGTCGTGGCTCACCATCACGCAGGCGAACGGCGCCGCCTTCAACGTCTCTTCCAGCCACGCAATCCCCGCCAGGTCCAGGTGGTTGGTCGGCTCGTCGAGCAGCAGCACATCCGGCCCGCTCACCATCGCCTCCGCGATCGCCAGCCGCTTCCGCCAGCCTCCGCTCAGCGTCGCCGCCTCCGCCCCCAGCGCCGCCACCCCGTCATCGCCAAACCCCACCCGTCCGCTGGTCTCCCGCAGCCGCCCTTCGCGCTCCGCCTCCGGCACGCCCCCCGCCGCCAGCGCCGCCTCCAGCACATCCCGCACCGTCAACCCCGCCCCGAACGCCGACTCCTGCCTCACATACCCCACGCGCGCCCGCTTCCGCCGCGCCACCTCGCCCGCGTCCGCGTCTTCTTCCCCCGCCAGCACCTTCAGCAGCGTCGACTTCCCCGCGCCATTCGGCCCGATCAGCCCAATCCGGTCCCCATCCGAAACCGTAAACGAAATCTCATCAAACAGCGGCACCGCGCCAAAGCGCTTCGAAACGCCCTGCGCGTTCAAAATAGGAGGCATACCCTATCCTACCAACCGGGTGCCCCATGATCACCCGCGACCCAGGTCGCGGGGTATCGTGGGGTTACTCACTTCGCCCCCACGTCACGCCGCACAACAACGTAGCCCCTTCTGCTCCGCCTCCAACTTCCACCCCATCAATCCCATTCCCGCGCTTCTCCTCCCGTCATAAAACCAACGCCCCCCCGCCCGTCTGAAGCTGCTATCCCGCGCTGCTGGCGCTGTGATACTCTCTGCACCAGAATTCGCTCTTTCCACCTGCACGAAAGTCATCACCCCGTCCACCCGGGCCAACCGTACGGCAAGGCGCCACGTTCCGCCACCACGTGACTCCTTGAGGAGGACTTCATGAAGTGCATCCTCGCCCTCTCTCTGCTCTCCCTCTCCATCCCAGCTGCCTTCGCCGGCGACACACTCCTCCCCGCGGGTTCGCTCATCCAATGCACCATCTCCGAACCCAAACTCTCCTCCAAAACCGATAAGATCGGCGATCCAGTCCTCTGCCAGGTCTCGCACGCCGAGCTCTACGGACGCGCCACCATCCCCTACGGCAGTTACCTCGTAGGCCACTTTGAGGACTACAAGGATCCCGGCCACTTCGTCGGCAAGGGCTGGATCGAGCTCCGCTTCGATCGCATCGTCGTCAACGACTCCATCGTCCCGCTCGACGCCCGCGTCGTCAGCGTGCCCAAATACGCCGTCGACCAGGACGGCCGCATCCACGGCAGCGGCCACGCCGTCCGCGACACCGTCGAGTGGTTCATCCCCGTCCTCTGGCCGCTCGACCTCATCAACCTGCCCCGCCGCGGACCCCGCGTCATCCTCAAGCCTGAGACCCGCATTACCCTCAAGGTCATGGACGACGTAGGCATTCCGCTCCAGGAGCGCGCCCAGTACGATCAGCCGCGCCAGCCCGCGCTCATCCAGCGCAACTACGACCAGAACTACCCCCCGCAGCAGTACGCGCCGCAGCCCGCCTACCAGCCTCAGGCTTACGCGCCGCCGCAGCAGTATGTCGCCCAGCAGCCTCCGCCCCAGACCATCATCTACAACAACTACCCGCCCGCCCAGCAGCCGCAGCAGGTCGTCGTCGTCCAGCAGCCCGTCCGCCCGCAGCCCTACATCGTGCACGCGCCGCCGGTCGTCTACTACGGCCCGCCCCGGATGCCGCCGCCCTACGGCTACTTCGCCCCCTACGGCGCGCCCCTCTACTAACCAGCCACAACCACCCGCGCGAACCTCAAACCCACCGGCTTTGAGGTTCGCGTTTCCGCATCGGCTCCTCCCCGCACACGCATGCCACGTCTCCTCCCCTGCCTCCTGGTCTGTCTGGCCGCCGCCCCCCTCGCCGCCCAGACCCTCATCACCGAGCCCGCCCAGGGCTTCACCTCCGTCTACAACTTCATCGCCTCCGCCACCCGCACCCTCGACATGACCATGTACGAGCTCGTCGACACCACCGCCGAGCAGTCCCTCGCAACCCTCGCCGCCCGCGGCGTCAACGTCCGCGTCATTCTCGACCAGAACGACGAGAAAACCTTCAACCAGCCTGCCTACACCTTCCTCAACTCGCACGGCTGCCACGCCGTCTGGGCCAACCCCGCCTACCCCGCCACCCACCAGAAAACCATTACCGTCGATGGCGCCACATCCATGATCCTCACCGCCAACCTCACCACCCGCTACTACTCCACCTCGCGCGACTTCGCTCTTACCGACACCACCGCCGCCGACGTCGCCGAGATCGAGGCCGTCTTCAACGCCGACTTCGCCTCCGCCGCCGTCAACCCCACCCCCGCCGCCGCGCTCATTTGGAGCCCCAACGAAGCCTCCGCCGCCCTTACATCGCTCATCGCCTCCGCCACGCACACCCTGCTCGTCGAAAACGAAGAGATGAGCGACGCCACCATCGTCTCCGCGCTTGCTGCCCGCGCCAGGGCGGGCATCGCCGTCACTCTCATCATGACCAACACCAGCAACACCTACGCCACCGAGTTCACCTCGCTCACCGCCGCCGGCGTCAAGGTCTACACCTACGCTCCCACCGCGGCGCTCTACATCCACGCCAAGGTCATCGTGGTCGACTCCGCCAACTCGACCCGCAAAGCCTTCGTCGGCTCAGAGAACTTCAGCGTGCCGTCCCTCACCGCCAACCGGGAACTCGGCCAGACCACCACCAACCCCACCATCATCGCCACTCTCGCGTCCACCCTCACGTCGGACGCGAAGAGCGGCACGCTCTGGCCCAACGTGGCCAAATCAGCGCGCCGCCTCAAGCCTCGAAAGCCGTCCTGACGTTCTAACGTCCCACCCCAACAGAAGGCCGGCCACCCATCCGGCCACGTTGCATTACATGCCCGTCGTCGGCATCGGCGGCGTTGCGATTCCCTTCGCCTGCGCCAGCTGGTCCGCCATCTGCGTATGCTGCCGGATCACGTCCGTCCCTTGCGCCACGGTCTGCTTCAGTTCCTGGTTCTGCGTCGTGTCCCGCTCCGTGATGAACTCGCCCAGGTCCTTGTGGTGGTCCGCCACCATCGTCGTGATGTACTCCTTGTCGAACGCATCGCCGGACATCGAGCGTAGCCGTGCCTCTTCCTGTCTGTCTTCCGGGCTCACCCTGGTCGGCGGCGGCACACCCATGCGGTCCGCAAACGGCTTCATGTTCGAGATCAGCATCGTGTGGTCGTCCACCATCTTCTGCGCAAACTGCTTCACATCCGGGTTCTTCGACTTCTGCAGCGCCAGCTTCGCCATCTGGATCTCAGCCAGGCTGCCCATCCCCGCCTTTTGCACAAACATCTTGTCCTGCGCCGCCGTCGCGCTTGCCGATGTCCCGCTCGCGCCCATACCGCCCGCATCCTGCGCCAGCCCGGCCCCTGCAAAACTCAGCGCCGCCGCCGCCAGAATCATTGTCCTCATGCCTTTGCCTGTCATCCGGTTCTCTCCTGACCCAGTCTCACGTTCACTCGTGCAGACCATTGGGTGACAGTTCCCCGCAATTCGTTGCCCCACCCGAACCCGCTCTTCATGGCATCAAAACCGCACCCGCCCCTTGTACCGGCCACCATCAATCCAGATCGAACTCCCGCAGCGGCCGCTCCGTCACCGGGCTCTCCTTGGCCTTCTTCATCGCCTCCGCAAACTTCTTCGCCAGCACGTCCTCCGCGTTCTTCTGTGCCGCCACACTCTGCGCAAACACGCTCTCCCTTCGCGCATCCGCCTGCTTCAACGCCGCCTTCGCCTCGCCGAAGTCTTCGAACGTCTTCTTCCGCGGAGCAGCCGTATGCGCAATCACGCTGCGCGTCACCGGATCAATCTTCAGCACGCCCATGCACTCCGGGCACATCACCTCGAACGCCTCGTCGCTCAACCCCATGGCTCATCACCTCACACCCATATTCTAAAACCTCTCCTGCTGACACCACGCATCCGCCCCGGCCCGTCCTGGTCTACACTCGTCCACATGGCCAACCCAGCGAACTCCAGCCGGCTCCCGCTTCCGTTCCTCAGCCGCCTCCTGCTCCTCGCCGCCGCCGCTGCTCTCGCCGCTCCCGCCCTCGCCGCCCAACAGGCCAACGGCCCGCTCGAGCTCACCTCGCCGCTCGGCCGCAAGCTTTACGCCCTGCCGGACGACGCCGCCCTCACCGCCGCCCGTGCCGCCCTTGCAGCCAGCCCCCAGGATTCCGCCCTGGCCCTCAAGCTCTCGCTCGCCCAGGCCGCCCGCCGCCAGTACACCGAAGCCGTCGCCACCGATACCGCCGCCCTCGCCGTCCATCCCGACAACGCTCCGCTGCTGCTCGAGCGCGGCCACCGTCAGCTCGGCCTGCGCCACTTCGCCGCCGCCCAGCACGACCTCGAGCGCGCCGCCCAGCTCGATCCCACCGTCCTCGAATCCTTCTACCACCTCGGGCTCGCCCACTACTTACAATCCAACTTCGCCCAGGCCGCAGCCGCCTTCACCCGCGCCCGCGACCTCGCCCCCCGCACACCCCTTCCAGATGACTCGCTCATCGACTGCACCGCCTGGCTCTACGTCTCCTTCCGCCGCGCCGGCAACGAGCCCGCCGCAGCCGCCGCCCTCGCCCGCATCACCCCGCAGGTCAAAAACACCGAGCCCCACCTCTTCTTCTACCTCCAGCTCCTGCACTTCTACCAGGGCCAGCTCACCGCCGCCCAGATCCAGCCCCCACCGCCGTCCCGCCCCGACGACCTCGAATCCGAGCTCTCCTTCAACACCATCACCTACGGCATCGGCAACTGGAACCTCTATCACCACAATCTCACCGCCGCCTCCGCGCTCTTCCGCCAGGTAGTCCAGGGCCAGGCCTGGAACTCCTGGGGCTTCATCGGCAGCGAAACCGACCTCCTCCGCACCCCGGGTGCCCCATGATCACCCTCGACCCTGGTCGAGGGTGATCGTGGGGTTAGTCTCTTTCCACCCTGAACCTACCTGAACCCACCTAGAACCCACCTAGAACCACCGAACCCAATTAACACCCGGAACGCCATGCCTCCACGCCTGGAACGCCGCCAGCAAACCGGCAACCTCCACTCCTGACGTTTAGCTGCCATAACCGCGACCCGTACCTGGCTCCCGCAAGAGCCGCCTCTATCTTCGAGCATTCACTCGAGTCGATCCGCCTCAAGTACCTCTTCCAGATCCTCGGCTATGTCATCATGCCCGAACACGTCCACCTCCTCCTCACCGAGCCACCCACGCACCCACTCTCCACCGTCCTTGGCTCGCTCAAGCGCTCCGTCTCCAAGCAACTCCCGCAATCGCCTTTCTGACTCCCGCGCTACCACCACTTCAACGTCTTCACGCCGGCAAAGCGTATTGAGAAGCTTCGCTATCTCCATCGCAATCCTGTCGCGCGAGGCCTCGCAGACACCGCCGAGGCCTATCCCTGGTCCAGCTTCAACAGCTATCGAACGCAAACCCAGGGCACCGTCCAAATCGCCCTATCCTGGGGTGCCCCATGATCACCCTCGACCCTGGTCGAGGGTTATCGTGGGGTTACTCTCTTTCCGCCCAACCAACAACCGGCATACCGGCCGACACTCCACCCTCCGACCCCTGTCAACCCCCAAAATCCCTCTCAAAGCTGCAACCTCCTCATTCCAGACCAACTATTCCCCGCCGAATGTTGTCATACTCCCCCCGCCCAACGACCTATACTTAGAACAGCAGAAAACAAAGAGCAAAGCACCTCAACAGACTTCGCCTGCCAAGTCCAGACTTAACCCGCTTCTTTTGAATACTTTGGATACTTCAAGGGGGGAGGGGGTGGTACCCCGCCCGACATTCCCCTTGCAACCCGCACCTGGTCGCGGTACTCTCATGCACAGAATGAACGCGTCCCTCACCTGCGTCGCCGTGCCCTTTAGCTTTGGAAGCTATTGGCGCTATCCCTGCGGCTCAGGTTGGAACGTGCATCTCTTGAATCAGTAAACAAAGAGCATTCACCTCCTCCACTGAGCCGCGACCCACAAGGTCGCGGCTTTCGTTTTGCCTCTAACCTGCAACTCCACTCAAGAGAGCCAGCCATGACCGCCGCCGCACCCCTCGCCGAGTCCACCGTCAAAACCGCCCCCAAGATCGCCCTCCGCTCCACTCTCCGCCGCATTGTCCTCGTCGGCTTCATGGGTGCCGGCAAGTCCACCGTCGGCCGCCTGCTCGCCCAATCCCTCGACTGGGAGTTCCTCGACCTCGACACCCACCTCGAAGCCCGTGCCCAGGCTTCCATCCCCGAGCTCTTCGCCCGCCACGGCGAGCCCCACTTCCGCCGCCTCGAGTCCTCCGCCCTCGCCAACGCCCTCGCCCGCACCTCCACCGTCCTCGCTCTCGGCGGCGGCACCCCCGAACAGCTCACCAACCGCCTGCTCCTCGAGCAGACTCCCGGCACGCTCGTCCTCTTCCTCGACGCGCCCTTCCCCATCCTCTTCGATCGCTGCATGCTCCAGAGCTTCGCCTCCCCCGCGCACCAGCGCCCCGTCCTCACCACGCCCGCCGAGGCCGAGGCCCGCTTCAACCTCCGCCAGCCGCTCTACCTCCGCCTTGCGCACCACACCATCGCCACCGCCGACCTCACCGCCGAAGCCGCCGCTCTCGCCATCCTTCGCCTCCTGGCACCGGAATAGCTCCTACAAAACGGCATCCCGCTGATTGCGTGGCGCAAAACTCGCATCCAACCTCATGCCACGGCAAAAACTCGTAACGTCACGCCACAGAAGCGCAGGAGCCGCCACTGTCTTCGCCCACCCCCATCCCGAACCCCTACCCGCTTCCGACGGTCGAGCTCAACACCCCTGCCGTCGTCGTGAAGCAGGCCGCCGTTCGCGCCAACATCCTCTTCGCGGTCAGCGTCTTCCTGCTGCTGATGACCGCCTGGAAGCTCATCCGCGAGCTCGAAATCCTCTACGTCAGCGCGCTCTTCGCCGTCGTCCTCATGCCGGCGGTCACCAAACTCACCACCCTCAAGATCCGCGGCTACCAGCCCTCCCGCGCCATCGCGGTCCTCATCCTCATCGTCGGCTCCGCCATCGTGCTGACGGTCTTCTTCACCATCGCCCTTCCGCCCGTCATGCGTGACCTGCGCGGCTTCCTCACCGAGCTGCCCGCCCGCATCCCCGCCGCGGTCGCCCACATCAAGCGGCTCCCCATGGCCGACAAGTTTGGCCTCGACCAGGTCGCCGCCAAGGCCGAAAACCTCGCCGCCGCCGTCGGTGCCTTCGTCGTCGACTCCATCCCCCGCTGGCTCTCCCACTTCTTCGACATCCTCACCGCCGTCTTCCTCTGCATCTACTTCATCCTCGAAGGCGAGTTCGCCTACAACTTCTTCCTCTCGCTCTTCCCCTCCCGCGAGCGCCGTCGTCTCGACGGCACCCTCCGCAAGGCCGAGCTCAAGATGAGCAAGTGGCTCTTCGGTCAGGGCCTCCTGATGCTCACCATCGGCATCACCTCCACCATCGTCTTCGGCTTCCTGCACGTCCGCTACTTCGTGCTGCTCGGCTTCATGATGGGCCTGTTCAACATCATCCCCATCGCCGGCGACGCTATCACCATCGCGCTCGCCCTCATCGTCGCCTCGCTCGACTCCTGGCCCAAGATGTTCGGCGTCCTCATCTTCTACGTCATCTACGTCAACCTCGAGAACGCCTTCCTCACTCCGCGCATCATGCGTTCCTCCGTCAACCTTATGGGCCTCACCGTCCTGGTCGCCCTTATGCTCGGCTCTGCGCTTGCCGGCATCGTCGGCGCCCTGGTCGCCGTCCCCACCGCCGCCCTCGTCTCCGTCCTGCTGGAGGAGTACGCCGTCCAGACCTGACCGCCGCTCCACGCTGCTACCATGAACCCGTGCCACCTTCCGTCATCTCCACCCCCGACCAGCGCGAGCCCCGGTCCTTCCTCCTTCCCGGCCTGCTCGCCCTCGTCGCCCTCGCTCTCGCTGCCGCCATCGCCATTCACTTCTACCCCGCCACCAGCGTCAACGTAGCCCACATCCACACCGACCTCCTCCCCCAGGATGTTGCCTTCAAGTCCGACTCCATCGTCACCGGCGTCAACCAGACCGAGCACGTCCTCTACATCGCCTCCACCATCCGCGTCGACAACCAGCTCCGCGTCCCCGTCTTCCTCGACGACTTCCACCTCACCTTCACCAACCCCGACGGCGCCGAACTCACCGCCGCCGCCTCCACCCGGCCCGAGCTCTCGAACATCGAAGTCACCTTCCCGGCCCTCAAGCCGCTCCTGGCCACGCCGCTGCTCCGCGAGACCGCCATCGAGCCCGGCAAATCCGCCCAGGGAACCCTGCTCTTCGCCCTCAACATCCCGCAATCCATGTGGGACGCCCGCAAGTCCGCCATCATCCAGGTCGGCCTCTACCATCAGCCCGCCGTCTACGTCACCATCCCCCTGGCTCACTGACCTATGCGCCGCCGCTGGATCGCCGACACCTTCACTCCCGCTGACGCCCATCCCACCCACGCCGCCCTCACCGGCGACCAGGCCCTCCATCTCGCCCGCGTCCTGCGCGCCCAGCCCGGCCAGATCTTCGACGTCGTCGCCGCCGGCTTCCTCCATCGCGCCGAAGTCACCTCCGTCAGCCCCGAGCGCGTCGACTTCATCCTCCACGAAGAGCTCGCGTCCGACTCCGGGCTTCCGCTCCACCTCTACCTCGCCATCTTCAAGTTCGACCACTTCGAGTGGGCCGTCGAGAAAGCCACCGAGCTCGGCGTCGCGCGCATCACCCCCATCCTTGCCCGCCGCACCGAAAAGCACCTCGCCCAGGCCTCTGCCAATCGTGTCCAACGCTGGCGCCGCATTGCCCACGAGGCCGCGCAGCAATCCCGCCGCACCACCATCCCCGCCATCCCCGACCCCACCACCCTCAAACCCGTCCTCGCCGCCGAATCCGCTCCGATCCGCATCCTGCTCAGCGAGACCGAGCAATCCCTCACCCTCTCGTCGGCCCTGAACCAGCCCGTGGCCCATGCATCGCAGCCGAATCGCGATGAGTGGGAAGAACCCACTTCAAGAGCACGCTCGTTCCAGACCACCCACGCCCTCGCCATCGGCCCGGAAGGCGGCTGGACGCCCGACGAGATGTCCCTCTTCATCCAGCACGCCTGGACCCCCGTCACCCTCGGCCCGCGCATCCTCCGCGCCGAAACCGCCGCCATCGCCGCCATCGCCATCGCCGGCACCTTCCTCTCCTGATCTGCCCGGGTGCGCCCTTCTAGTCGGCGCAACGCCCGCCCCGCCCCGCGCGTCCTAAGCGGGAGGAGTAAACCCCATGCCCGACGCACAGCCCACCCTGATCGACAAATCCACCCCCGAACACGACCAGCCCGGCGACGAGCGCGGAACCCACATCCAGCCCGGCCAGCAAGGCATCACGCCCCACCCCGCCGAGGAGAGCGCCCGCCAGACCAAGGTCGTCGAAGACCGCCAGCGTTCCGGATCCTAAGCGTCGGGAAACATCCACTCAGCCAAATTGTAAGGAGCGCGAAGATGTCAGAATCCAACCCCCATCCCGCACCCGAGTCCGCCAAGAAGCACGGTGACCCGCTCGAGTCCGCCATGCAGGACGTCGATCAACACGCCGATAGAGGCGACGCCGTTGACCCGGTTCCACCCGCCGACAACGGAGGCCATCCTAACTCCGCCGCCGCTCACCTCGATACCGGCGGCAAGCCCCACACCAAACCCGCCGGCGATCTCCGCCAGGGCTCGCACCCCGGTGCCCTTCGCGAACCGCCCATGGTCATTCAGCGCGTCGGTAAGCAACATCGCTAGTCTGGGTGCCCCATGATCACCTCCAAAGACGAAGTCGAGGAGGTTATCGTGGGGTCACTCACTTCAGCTGTCTTTCTCAGCGCCTCGTGCCGCTGCATCGAGGTTCGCTTACCCGAAGATATCCTTCATCTTCCCAAACAGCCCGCGCGAATGCGGCTCATTTTCCACCACCATCGTCTCGCTCAGCTGCTTCATCAACTCCCGCTGCTGCTTGGTCAGCTTGGTCGGCGTCGACACCCGTATCTCCACGATCAGATCGCCCTTGCCCCGCTCGTTCAAATGCGGCACGCCCTTGCCGCGCAGCCGGAACTCGCGCCCGCTCTGCACGCCCTCCGGCACCTTGATCGACTCCGGCCCGTCCAGCGTCTCGATTTCCAGCTCCGTTCCCAGCGCCGCCTGCGGAAACGAGATCGGCATCACGCAATGCAGGTCGTCGCCATCCCGCTCGAAGAACTTGTGCTTCTGCACGCTCAGCACCACGTAGAGATCGCCCGGAGGCCCGCCGTAACGCCCTGCCTCACCCTCGCCCTGGTAGCGGATCCGCGTATCCTGCTCCACCCCCGCCGGCACCTTCACCAGCAGCTTGTGCTCGCGCTCCACCGTCGTCTGGCCGCTGCACATCCGGCACGGGTCCGTCACAATCGTGCCCGTTCCGTTACATTGCGAACACGTCCTCGCCACCGAGAAGAATCCCTGCTGATACCGGATCTGCCCCGCGCCCTTGCACTGCGGACACGTCGCCGGCTGCTTGCCCTTGGCCGCGCCCGTCCCCCTGCACTCCTCGCACACCTCCGCGCGCCGGATCGTGATCTCCTTCTCGACCCCGAACACCGCCTCTTCAAACTCCAGGCTCATGTCATAGCGCAGGTCGCGTCCCCGCTGCACTCGCGAACCCTTCCTCTGTCCGCCCATGTTGAACATATCGCCGAAGATATCGCCGAAGATGTCCCCAACGTCACCGCTGAAGCCCGCCCCCTGGAACGGATTGCCTCCTCCGCCCCCGCCCGAAAACGCCGCATGGCCATAGCGGTCGTACGCAGCGCGCTTCTCCGGGTCGCTCAGCACCGAGTACGCCTCCGAACACTCCTTGAACTTCGCCTCAGCCTCAGGATTGTTCGGGTTACGGTCCGGGTGATACTGCATCGCCAGCTTGCGATACGACGTCTTCAGCTCCTGGTCGCTGGCTGTCTTGCTCACACTCAGGATCTCGTAGTAATCCGTCTTGGTCACGTTCGCGGTAGCCATCTCTCTCCAAATCTCTTACGTTATCTCCCCACAGAGTACGGGCTCGACTTGCTTCCTTAGTCGCTTACCTGCGACGCATTCACCGCGATCTTCACCATCGCCGGCCGCAGCAATCGCTCGCGAATTTTGTACCCGCGCCGTATCTCTTCCACTACCTGGTGATCGGGAAACTCGGCAGTTTCGATGCTCCCCAGCGCCTCGTGGATTCGCGGGTCGAACTGCGTCCCCACCGTCTCCACCGGGGTCACCTGCAGCCCCTTCAGCGCCTCTTCCATCTGCTTCAGGATCAACTCCACGCCACTCCGCAGCTGCTCCACCGACCCCTCCGACTTCAACGCCAGCCCGAAGTTATCCATCACCCCCAGGAACGGCTCCACGGTGCTTCCCACCGTGTACTCCCGGGCGTCGGCGCGCTCCTTGGCCTCGCGCTTGCGCGCATTGTCAAACTCCGCCTGCAGCCGTGCCAGCCTGTCCTTCAACTGGTCGCGCTCGCCCTTCAACTGCTCGATCTCCGCCGGCTCCGCGCCGGCGCCGGTCTCCGCGTTGCTTTCCATCCCCGCTTCCACGCGATCCACGATGCCCACTCCGTCTTCCTGCGCAAGCCCATCTTTCATCTCATCCACCATCTCATCTCCACTGCTCTCATGTTCGCGTTCACTTCCATTGTTGCCGATACCGGCCCACTTCGTCACCCTGTCCCAACCGCTCCGCATCTGCACCACCCTCCAACTCCACGTCCCTAACCCGTCACCCGCAACCCTTGAACCCGATCCTAAGCTCTCAGCTCCTATACCCATCAGCTCTCGACTCTTAGCTCTCAGCATAAGCTCTTACAGCTATCAGCTCTCGAACTCTAGCTCTTAGACCCGTCACCCGTAACCCCCAAACCCCAGCTTTTTAGACTCAGCTCTCAGCCTCGATAAATCCCTTGCCGCTCCAGCACCTGCGCGACATACCCCACCGCCTGCATCGTCCGCTCATACTGCATCCGCTTCGGCCCGATCACCCCCACCGTCCCCACGCTCTCCGTGCCCAGCCGCGCCGGCGCCGCAATCAGCACCAGCCCTGCCATCTCCGGCGCATGCTCCTCCAGGTCGAACACCACGCGCACACTCGCCTGCCGCGCATCGATATACGCGTTCAGCAGCTCCACCAGCCGCTGCTTCGCCTCGAGCGCCCCCAGCATCTCCCGCAGGCGCTCCCGATCATCGCGCCCGCTCAGTGGCTGCGCCCCCACCAGGTTCGCCACGCCCTCCACATACACCGCCTGCCCAACTCTGTCGCTCGTGGCATCCGGCACAGCCTTCGCCCAAAGCTGCTCCACCGCATCCACCATCCGGTGCACCTCGGCCCGCTCGCTCTCTACCCGCAGCCGCAGCTCCGCCCGCACCCGCTCGATCTCCCATCCGCGAAAATTCTCATTCAGGAAGTTCGCCGCCGTCTCCAGCTCACCCAGCGTCAGGTCGCGATCAAGCGCCAGCACCCGGTCCCGCACCATCCCGCCCTTCGTCACCACCACCGCCAGCACTCGCGCCGGCCCCAGCCGCGAGAAGTGCACATGCTCCAGCTGATCTCCGCCCGGCACCGACGCGATCGCCACCCCCACCCCGCTCGACAGCGTCGCCAGCACGTGGCTCGTCCGCTCCAGCACCGCCTGCGTCCCCGCTACATCCGCAAAGCGCGCATCGATCTCGTGCCTGGTCCTGGTCGAAAGGCCCGCACCCGCCAGCGTCTTCGCCCGTCCCGCCTCAAACCCCTCCACAAACATCCGGAACGCCCGCCCCGTCGGCACCCTCCCCGCGGACGTATGCGGCTGCTCCAGCAGCCCCGCCTCCGCCAGCGCCGCCATCTCGTTCCGCACCGTTGCCGGGCTCACGTTCGCCGCTCCCATCTGTGTAGCAATCTGCGCCGCAATCGTCCCCGACCCCACCGGCTCCCCGCTCTCGATGTACCGCTCCACCACCAGCATCAGGATCGCCCGCTGTCGCGCCGTCACCTCAGCCATCGCAAAGACCCCCTTGCCTCAAGTCTACGCTCGACCGCACCCTCACTGCCTCTTACTGCCCCTCACTGCCTCTCACTGTCTAACTGATCTCCAGCACATCCTCATTCCCCACCTTCTCCGCCGCGGCCACCAGCTTCTCCGCGACCGCGTAGAACGCTCCACCCAGCGCACTGCCCTGGCCCGCGAGCGCCACCGGCATGCCCGTATCCCCGCCCTTTCGCACGCTCGGGTCCATATCCACCGACCCCAGAAACTCCAGTCCGAACTGCCGCGCCGTCGCCTCCGTCCCGCCCGCGCCGAACACATCCAGCAACGTCCCATCCGGCAGCCGCATCTGCGACATATTCTCCACCATCCCCAGCACCTCCACCTTCACCTGGTGAAACATCTCCAGCGCCTTCCTTGCATCCTGCAGCGCCACGCTCGACCCCGTCGACACCACCACCGCGCCCGTCAGCGGCACCGTCTGCACCAGCGAGATCACCACATCGCCCGTGCCCGGCGGCAGGTCCACAATCAGGAAGTCAAGCTCCCCCCACTCCACCTGCTGCAGAAACTGCCGGATGATCTGGTGCAGCATCGGGCCTCTCATCACCATCGGTTTGTCCCCCGGCGAGATCAGCCCCACCGAGATAAACCTCACCCCATGCGCCAGCACCGGCTCAATCCGGTTCTCCCCCACCACGTTCGGCTGCCGCGTCACGCCCAGCATCATCGGCACATTCGGCCCGTAGATATCGGCGTCGATCAGCCCCACCCGATGCCCCATCTTCCCCAGCGCCACCGCCAGGTTCACCGCCACCGTCGTCTTCCCCACCCCGCCCTTGCCGCTGCCGACCGCCACCACATACTGCACACCCGGCAAAGGCATCGGCCCCTGCTGCACTCCACCGCTTCCAACCTGTCCAGCCGCCATCTCACGTCTCCCCAATCACTGCCCTTCACTGCCTCTCACTGCCCTGCACTGCCCTGCACTGTCCCTCACACATGCCAGTCCGCCGTCAACTGCTCCCGGATCCGCTTCCGCCGCAGCGTCTCTCCCGCCCGCATCTCGCGCCGCCGCCCCGCATCTTCCCAGCGTCTCCTCTGGTGATCCGTCTCGAGCTCCAGCTGCGGCACCACCACCCCGTTCCCGTCCCTGTCCACCGCCACAAACGTGATGTACGCCGAGCTCACGTGGCGCAGCTCGTTCTTCCTCAGGTCCTCCACCATCGCCTTCACGCCCACCTCCATCGACGTCCGGAACGCCCGGTTCACGCTCGCCTTCAGGATCAGCAGATCTCCCACGTGCACCGGCGCCACGAAATCCAGGTGGTCCATGCTCGCCGTCACCGTGATCGCACGCGCGTGCCGGCTCGCCGCCATCGCCCCCGTCAGGTCCATGAACTGCATCAACCGTCCGCCGAACAGGTTCCCCAGCGCATTCGCATCACCCGGAAACACAATCTCGCTCCGCTCCGACTGCGACTCCCTTACCTTCCGCGTAAATACCTCTTCGTTCATCCCCTCATTCTACCGGGAAGCCCACCATCACCCGGCACGAAGAGCCGTTAGCATAGCCCTATGGACAAACTCGCCGCCCTCTCCGCCATCCTCACCCAATCCCCCACCGACGCCTTCGCCCGCTACGGCCTCGCCATGGAACTCGTCGCCCAGTCCCGTATCCCCGACGCCCTCACCGAGTTCGACCGCTGCATCGCCGACAACCCCGACTACGTCCCCGCCTACCAGATGTCCGCCCAGACCATGGCCGCGCACTCCCAGCCCGAAGCCGCCCTCGAGCGCCTGCACCAGGGCATTGCCGCCGCCAACCGCACCCGCAACCAGCACGCCCTCGCGGAGATGGAAGCCCTCCGCGAAGATCTCCTCGCCCGCCAGCCCTGAAGCCACACCCAGCCTGCCTCTACTTTTCCGCCTTCACCTCCGGCGTCAGACTCGCCGCCAGCGGCTCCCCCCAGATGTAGTGCGCGAACCAGTTCTCGTTCTCCTCCATCACCGCCCGCTGCTGCTTCGGCTTGTTGATCGGGTGCCCGAACCCGTCGTAGATCACCATCTTCACCGGCACGCCCTTGTCCTCCAGCGCCTGCCGCAGCTCGAACCCATTCGCGATCGGCACCCGCCGGTCCGCCCCGCCATGCTGGATCAGCGTCGGCGTCTTCGCCGTCTTCAGGTAGCTGATCGGCGACGTCTTCCTGTAGATCTCCGGGTCATCCCACGGCGTCGCACGCAGATACTGCGGCGCAAACGGCGTGATATCCGTGTTCGCGTAATACGTCATCCAGTCCGAGATCCCCGCGCCCACGCTCACCGCCTTGAACCGGTCGCTCGCCGTCGTAATGAACGCCGAGATATACCCGCCTTCGCTCCACCCCATCGAGCCCACCCGGTCCTTATCCACATAGCCCTGCGCAATCAGGTAGTCCACCCCCGAGATCACGTCCGCGTAATCGCCCACCCCCAGGTTCCTCACATTCAGGCTGCGGAACTTCTCTCCGTACCCCGCCGACCCGCGATAGTTCGGCTTCAGCACCAGCGCGCCCTTGGCCACGAACCGCTCCACCGGGTAGTACCGGTCCGCCGTAATCAGCGGCTGGTCGATCCCCGTCGGCCCTCCGTGAATCACCACCAGCAGCGGGTACTTCCTGTGCGGATCGAAGTCCACCGGCTTGATCAGCACACCCTCCACCTCTGCGCCGTCGCCCGACTTCCACCGCACCACCTCCCGCTTCGCCGTGTCGAACCCCTTCAACTGCTCGCCCGCATGCGTGATCTGCTTCGGCTGCTCGCCCGCGAAGGCGCTGCTCCCAGCCCCTATCACCGCCACATAGATCTCGCGGTACCGGTTCGCACCCGCGCCGCGATACGCCACTGTCCTGAAGTCCTTTGAGAACGTGAACGCCCCCGCGATCTCCGACCCCGGCATCGCAATCTTGGTCACCGCCGCCGTCTTCGCGTCCACCACGTACAGCCCCAGCCGCGTCTTCTCAAACCCCGTAAAGAAAATCCCCTGCGGCCCCCACTCGCGTATGCCGGCGTCCTCGTCGAAGCCGGCCGTCACCACCCGCGGCGTCCCGCCATCGCTCGACACCACCGCGATCTTCCGGTTCATATAGAAGAAGTACTTCGCCGCATCCGACGTCACATAGGCGATCTGCGTCCCGTCCGGCGACCACCTCGGGTCGCCATCCGGCCCCGGCGTACTCACAATCTTCTTCACCGCATCATTCGCCAGCGTCACCGTGTAGATATCCCCTGTGAAGCTCGAGATCAGGTCCGGATCCCGCGTCGCCCCGAACGCGATCCGCGTCCCATCCGGCGACCACGCCATCGACTCCACGCTGAACGCCTCCCCACCGTTGTTCGCGCCCGTCAGCTGCTTCGGCTCCGCCGCCTTCGCCGTCACGCCCGCCGCATCCGTCACCGGCAGCTCCAGCAGCCAAAGGTGCAGCATCTGGTAGTCCGCGTGGAACACGTGGTACGTCCCAAACGTGTCCTCCCGATCCTTCATCGCCTTGGTCTCCGGAGCCTCCGCCCGCAGCACCATCCGCTTCGAATCCGGCGCCCACGCAAACTCCTCCACGCCGTTCTCCATCTTCGTCACCTGCTGCGCCTCGCCTCCATCCGCCGGCATCACGTACACCTGCCGCTTGCCCGCAGGCGACTTCGCCAGCGCTCCCGGCCGGTCCGACAGAAAGCCAATCCAGCGCCCGTCCGGCGACCACCTCGCCTCATTCGAGCTCTTCGCCGCCACCGTCAACTGCCGCCGGTCGCCCGTCCCCGCATCCGCCAGCCAAAGGTCCGTCTCGAACGCATTCGCCTCCCAGTTCGTCCGCGTCTCCTCGTACACCACCTGCCGCCCATCCGGCGAAATCTGCGGCGAGTTCACCGCCCGGATCTCCAGCGACTGGTCGATGGTCGGAGCCGCCAGAGCCTTCGCAACGGTCTGCGCCCCACCCGCCGCCCCCGCCATCATCACCAGCCACACGAATCCATCCCTCATCGCAAAGCGCATCCTCTTATCCCCCATAGGCCTGTGTGCCCCCGAGTATACCGCCCACCTCCCCTGTCATCCTGAGCGCAGCGCCGCAGGCGCGCAGTCGAAGGACCTGCATCTCCCCACGACTCCTGTAATCGCTAAGCGAGCCGAGCCGCTCCCGAAAGACCCGATAGCCGCCGCCGTCGCTCGAAGGTACCCCAACGCTTTAGCCTTGGGTCTCTAACCATCACCCCAAAAGGGCGCTTTAGCCCTGGCGTCCTCGCAAGACCCATCCCAACCCTCCGTCCTCCTGAGCGAAGTCTTCGGACCCCGGAAAAGCTCGCCGACTCCCTACCGCCCTGGCGCCCCAATCAGCGCCCCCACGCTCGCCGCCAGCTGCGCGTTCTTCACCACGTAAAACGTCCCGCCCCGCCCGTTCTGGCTCACGTCGCAGTTCGGCTTCACATACGATCCCTCCTGGTTCATATCCCCAAAGATCGCGTACCGGTCCGTCCCCGTCGTCGTCACCGCCACCTTCGCATGGTTCCCATTCGGATTCGGCCCGCCCAGCAGCCCGAAGCTCACACCGTTCCACACTCCCGCCGTCGCATTCACCACCGGCCCCGGCTTCTGCGGCAGCGCATTGTCGTCCCAGCAGCCCATCTCCACCGGGTTCTCCGCCGTCGTCGACGCCAGCAGATCCGGGTTCGTCCACCAGTTCGCCACATACAGCCCCGCCCCGCCCAGCAGCGACGACACCATCTGCCACGGCGGCACCGCCAGCGCGCTCGGCTTCGAGATCATCTCCACCCCCGTAGACAGCATCACCGTCATCGGCGTCGCGCTCGCCGACTTCGTCCCCAGCTCCCGCACCGCATCCTGCACCTTCTCCGGCCCGCCGTTGCTCACCAGCGACGCAAACTTCGGCTCCGGCGACGTCGCCACGCTCGCCTGGCTCAACCCCTCCAGCACCGACAGCAGGTCGCTCGGCGTCAGGTGCAACGCAAAGAAATGCTGGCTCACCTCCACATCATCATCCGTCACGCAGCCCAGCGTATTGCCGTCGTTCACCCGCGGACTCTTCGCGTTCCCCGATCCCGGCCACGACGGCGTCGACACCTGCATCACCAGCCCCTCGCCCGCGTCGTTCCACGCCAGTATCCCCTTCGAGTGCCCCCAAGGCCCATCGCAGTTCGCCCCGCACGGCAGCGTGGGCGACCCCTTGAACTGGTCGTTCCACACCACGTAATGGAAGTTGCCGTTGTACACCTCGTCGAACGTCGCTCCCACCGGGTCCGCCGTCGTCGTCCCCAGGCACTCCTTGCCGCCATCCTGCAGAGCCGGCGCCTCCGCGCTCGCATACACAAACTGCTGTCCGAAATGCTTCCCATAAGCCAGCGTCGGGGTACCCCCAAAAGGACACGTCCGCGTATCGCCACCCCCGCACTCCGGAAACGCCTGCGTATTCAGCTTGAACACAAAGAACCAGTCCACCGGATGCCCCTTCGCCAGCATCGGCACCGGCGCCGCGCAGGGAGGCGAATCCGCCGTCCCGCCGCCACACTTCAACCCCGCCAGCGTGTTCCCTGAGACCTCGCCGCCCATCACGGTCGGCCCCTGCGCCACCGGCCCGGGCCCCGGGGTCTTGCCCGTTCCCACCCCCGCCACCACCCCGTGCAGCAGCGCTATCGCCAGCGGGATCACCGGCGCCACCGTCCGCATCACGCTGCCGCTCGTAGGCGCAACGCTCGCCGGCTTCAAAACCGAGCCCGCAACTGTCTTCCTCGGCGGCATCTCGCCTCCTTCGTTCCGCAGTCCCCATGCACAACTTTGCCCACCCCGGCTTAGCTCGTCGGCGGCACCAGCGGAGCCGGCGAAACCGGAGCGTCCGCCTGCGATCCCGGAGCCGCGCCCGTCGACGTCGTCGACCCCGGCGTCACCACCGACGACGCGCCCGTCGCCGAGATCGCCTGCGCCGTCGCCCGCATGTCCGCCCGCTCATCCGCGCTCGTCACCCCTTCATTCCGGCTGTACGCAATTCCCTTGCCCACCGCATAGGTGCTCGCGCTGATTCCCAGCAGCGTCAGCACGCCCTGCGGAATCTCCGGGAAAACCGAGCCCCTCTCGATCAGCATGAACAGCCCGATCCCGATCACGAACGTGAAGATCAGCAGTTGAAACCGCGACATGCTCGCATCCCCGTTCGTCTCCGAGACCAGCGCCGACAGATCGATCTTGTTGGTGAAAATAAACCACAGGATCAAGGCCGCCAACACCGCCATAAACACACCCACCACATAGCCGCACAACATGATCACTGTGTTCATCTCTTCGCCAGCCTCCGTTCGCTCACTTGTTCCTCAAAGTCGTCCACGCCTTCACCGACGCGTAAATCCCGCTGCTCCCGCCGAACACATACAGCCAGTTCGCATCCACATCCGGCATGGCTCCGCTGCTGTTATGCGCCACCTCCACCAGGTACTTAACGCTCAGCGCCATCGTCGCCAGCAGCAGCTGCACACGCTCCGGACTCACCGCCCCGCCATCCGTCTTGCGCGAGAGCAGCCCGCTCAGATTGATCTGCCGTGTCAGCAGCCGGTACGCTACCAGCGCCGCCAACCCATACAGAAAGCCGCGAGCGTCCAGAGACAGCATCCTGATCGGATCCATAGGCTTGTCCAAAAGGGGTCCCGGGTGATGCGCCAAACTAACACGCATCCTCTTTCGCAGCAATCAAAAAGATTCGCCGCGCTCAACTGATCGCCCCCTGGTCCGTCCGTCGCCGTCGCGCCCTATCCGTCTCTCTCGTCCCCATCGTCTAAACTGGAACTATGGCCTTTTTGCCGCGCCGCCTGATTTTCTTGCTGCTCTTGGTATTGCTCTCAACGCGCGCCCAGGCCCAGGCACGCTTTGACCTCCCCGGCCCCAAAATCGACGTCCGCGTCACCCGCGCCGGCGTCTCGCTCCCCGTCGCCGCCGTCCCCAACCTCCAGCCCGGCGACCAGATCTGGCTGCACCCCGACCTCCCACCCTCTCAGTCCGTCCACTATCTCCTCATCGCCGCCTTCCTCCGCGGCACCACCAACCCGCCCCCCGACGACTGGTTCATCCGCATCGAAACCTGGAAAAAAGACGTCCGCGAAGAGGGCGTCACCATCACAGTCCCCGCCGAAGCCCAGCAGGCCGTCCTCTTCCTCGCCCCCGAAACCGGCGGCGACTTCACCACCCTCCGCTCCGCCGTAAAAGGCCGCCCCGGCATCTTCGTCCGCGCCTCCCAGGACCTCAACGAAGCCGGCTTCGAGCAGGCCCGCATCGAGAAGTATCTCGCCGAGATGAAGCGCGCCAACCCCGCCGACCCCGCCGACATCCAGCTCCACTCCAATCTCCTCGCCCGCACCCTCAGCCTCCGCCCCAACCCCGACTGCTTCAAGCGCCCCCTCGACCAGCAATATTCCTGCCTCACCCAGACCGGCTCCCAATCCCTCCTCGACGACGGCCACTCCCAGTCCCTCGCCGCCGCCCTCTCCAACGGTCCGTCCTCCGACCTCATCAACCAGGCTTCCTACACCCAGCTCGCCGGCGCCGGCGTCTACTCCGCCTACGTCGGCGCCATCGTCGACCTCGTCCGCCTCACCAGCGGCCTCCACACCGCCAAATACCAGTACATCCCCGCCATCGCCTTCCCCGGCACCGACGGCAACCCCCAATCCCTCTCCCTCCGCCTCAACACCGCGCCCTCCTTCAACAACCCAAAGTCCGTCATCGTCATCGGCCTGCCCGCCGTCCAGGCCTCTGTGCTCCCCCCGCTTCGCCCCGTCGAGCCCTCCCACATCTCCTGTCTCCAAGACCCCTCTATGGTTGTCCCAATCGAGGGCGCTCCGCTTGTGTTCTCAACAACTTTTGCACACGACCTCATCCTTCACCTCAACACTCCTAGCACCGACATCCCCATCCTCCCCGACGCCTTCCTCGGCGGCATCGTCCTCGATCCCCATCCCTCAGAGCGGCACGAGCTTCCTCTGAACCCACCTGCCGCCCCGGTCAACGCAAAATCATCACCTACCCCCGCCCCGCAGCCCACTCCCGTCCCGCCCATTCCCGGCGCGCCCGTCTCCGGCACCATCACCGGCATGTGGGGCTTCGACCACTTCTCCGGCCCCACCGTCTTCCTCCAATCGACCCCCGCCGGAAGCTGGCATATCGTCGGCACCAAGCCCACCCCCGCGGACCTCATCGCCGGCCATCCCAACCACCTCCAGCTGCTCTCGACCGGCACAGCCTGCGTCCAGTCCATCGACCTTCAGCCCGGCGATCAGAAGGTCGAGTGGAAGCTCGCCAAGTCTGAACCCACCCCCGAACCCCAACCCGCTGCCGACCAATCCCACACACAATCTAAAACTTCTGAAGTCTCAACCGGTAAATCAGGTTATTTACAGAAACCTGCTGATTCCGAAGCAGATAAAGCGATCCCGTCCTCGGAACCCAGGGTGCAATACCCCGTCCAACCAACCATCGAGCCCATCGACCTCACCCTCACCCCGCCGCAGGCCGCCACCCCAGGCTCCATCCACCTCGCCATCCAGCAGTTCGCTCAGAAGACACCCGACCAGCTCGCCCTCCGCATCTTCTCCGAGCCCGCCCGCATTGAAGCTCTACGCATCCACGCCGGAGACACCACCGCCGAACTCACCGGCACCAGCCTTGACCAGGTCCGCTCCCTCGCCTTTTCCGTCCACGACAATCCGCTCACCTACACTCCCGAACCTCGTCCCGCCGATGCCTCCGACTCACCCACCTCCATCACCCTCGTCCTGCCCGACGGCGCCAAACCCGCTCCCCTCAAACCCGGCGAAAAGCTCTCCGCCGCCGTCCAGCTCCGCGACGACCGCACCCTCGACATCGCCGCCACCGTCCTGCCGCCGCGTCCCACCGTCACCCTTCTCTCCGAACGCGTCATCCAACCCGCTCCTTCGCCCATCCAGCTCGGCCCCACCGACCTTCCCCTCGGCGCCCAGCTCACCTTCTTCCTCAAATCCCCCTCCAGCTTCCCCCGCACTGAGCAAGTCGAGATCGCCAGCCCCGACGATTCCCTCCACACCACCCTCTCGATCGCCGCCGGCACCCTCATCCTCGAGAACTCCCATACCGTCCTCGCCACGTTCGACCCCCTCAAGACCTTCGGCCCCTCCACCTTCGGCCCCTTCCGCGTCCGCGCCGTCGCCCCGCCCAGCCCGTCCGACCCCACGGGAACCCCCGGCGGCTGGCTCCCTCTCGCCACCATCCTCCGCCTCCCCACCCTCACCGCCCTGCATTGCCCCTCGGCCCCAACCGCCGACTGCACCCTCACCGGCACCTCCCTCTACCTCATCGATTCCCTCTCCGCCAACCCCGCCTTCACCTCGCCCACCTCCATCCCCGAGGGCTTCGTCGACTCCACCCTCACCATCCCCCACCCCGCCGCACCGCCCAGCGCCGCGTCAAACGCCACCCCCGCCTCCGCCTTAACAACCGTCACCTTCTATCTCCGTCTCCGCGACGACCCCACCACCCCCCACGCCGTAACCCTGCCCCTCCAAACCGACGGCCCACCCGCTCCCCACCCCACCCCCAAACCCAAGCCCGCCACCCCACCCCCACCACAAGCCTCCCTAGCCAGATCAAGAACCTGACCTCAACACCCACCCTCGCTCCCCGTCACTCGCCCAAACCTGTCATCCTGAGCGAAGCGAAGCCGAAGGACCTGCATCTGCCCCCGCCTCTGCCTGAAGCTAGCCCAAGGCTTAGCCTTGGGTCTCTCCGGGGACCGAACAACACGGGCTTTAGCCCCGAGAGTTACCCGGAAGTCCAATGCCACGCCCCTCTCGCCGGCCTAAAGCCCCGCTCAATCCGCCGCTACTCTCCCTGCCTCCAGCGCAATCTGCACCCGGCTATGTTTCCTGCTGTACAGGAAGTAAACCACCAGCCCGATCAGCAGCCACACCACCAGCCGGATCCAGTTCGCCAGCCCCAACTCCACCATCATGTAGCCGTTGAACAGGATTCCCAGGATCGGCACCAGCGGCACCAGCGGCGTACGGAAAGGCCGATGCCGCAGCGGGTCCCTCTTCCTCAGAATCATCACGGCGATGCACACGATTACGAACGCGAACAGCGTGCCGATGTTCACCATCTTCCCGATCGTCTCAATCGGCGTCACCGATCCCACAATCGCCGCCAGCAGCCCCGCGAGGATGGTGCCCTTCCAGGGTGTCCGAAAACGCGGGTGCACGTCCGCGAAGAACCCTCGCGGCAGCAGCCCGTCCTTGGCCATCGAGTAGAGCACCCGGCTCTGTCCCAGCAGCATCACCAGCATCACGCTCGTCAAACCCGCCAGGCTCCCGATCGTGATCACGTTGGCCGCCGAGTTCAGGTTCCGGTCCAGAAACGCCCGCACCAGCGGCGCCTCCACGTTGATGTCCGGCCAGTACACCATCCCCGTCAGCACCGCCGCCACGCCGATGTACAGCACCGTGCAGATCCCCAGCGACGCGATGATCCCGATCGGCATATCCCGCTGCGGATTCTTCGCCTCCTGCGCCGTCGTCGACACAGCGTCGAACCCAATGTACGAGAAGAACACCAGCCCCGCCGCCAGCCCGATCCCGCCCACTCCGAACGGCGCAAACGTATGCCAGTCGCTGCCCCAGTTCGCCTTGTTCACATAGTGCGAGCCCAAGCCCAGCACAAACAGCACCACCGCCACCTTCAACACCACGATCCCCGCGTTGAAGTTCGCCGACTCCTTGATCCCGATCACCAGCACCGCCGTAATCACCAGCGCAATCAGGAACGCCGGCAGGTTGAAGCCCAGCTCCACCCCGCCGATCGTCGGCGCATTCAGCAGCGCATGCGCGCTCGACGTCAGCTGCGCCGTCGGGTTCGCCAGCACGCCCGCCAGCGCGTCGCTGAACGCCTTGGTTCCCGGCACAAAGTCAGGATGCGCCGCCAGCACCGCCTGCCGCCCCACCGCATCGAACGCCCGCTTCAGCCCCGTCCAGTGGTCGTACGCCAGCCACAACGGGAACTTCAGGTGGAAGATCGCCAGGAACTCCACGAACGTATTCGACCAGCCCGAACTCACCGTGCTCGCACCCATCGCGTATTCCAGCGTCAGGTCCCAGCCGATGATCCACGCAAACAGCTCGCCCAGCGTCGCATACGCGTACGTATACGCCGATCCCGCCAGGGGAATCATCGCCGCGAACTCCGCATAGCAGAGCCCCGCAAAGGCGCATCCCAGCCCGCTCAGCACGAACGCCAGCATCAGCGCCGGCCCCGCCGTCTTCGCCCCCAGCCCGCTCAGCACGAAGATCCCCGCCCCAATCACCGCGCCGATGCCCAGCGCCGTCAGGCTGAACGGCCCCAGCGAACGCACCAGCGAATGTGACCCATGCTCCTCCGCCTCAGCCATCAGCGTGTCCATCGACTTCTTCGCAAACAGATTCGCCATTCGACCCCTATCGTTCACTGCCTTTACTGCCTCTAACTGTTTTTTCCTGCCTCTAATCGTCGCTTCCACGCCCAATACACCGGAACACCCAGCAGCACCAGGATCAGCCCCGGCCATGTGTATTGAGGTTTGTACCGCAAGAGTACAACAGAAATCCACGCGGCCATCACGATATACAGCGCCGGCAGCACCGGGTACCCAAACGCCTTGTACGGCCGCTCCGCATCGGGCCGCGTCCGCCGCAGCACAAACAGCCCCACAATCGTCAGGATGTAGAAGATCAGCACCGCGAAGATCACGTAATCCAGCAGCTGCCCATAGCTCCCGCTCAGGCACAGCAGGCACGTCCACGCCCATTGCACCCCCAGCGAGTTCACCGGCACCCCCGTCCTGCTCAGCTTGCCCACGCCCTTGAAGAACAGCCCGTCCCGGCTCATCGCGTAGTACACACGCGCCCCCGCCAACAGCATCCCGTTCACGCACCCAAACGTCGACACCAGGATCGCTCCCGCCATCAGCTTCGCGCCCACGCTCCCGAACGCCACCTCCATCACCGCCGTCGCCACCCGGTCCTGCGGCGCATTCTGGATCGCCGCCAGCGGCAGCACGCTCAGGTAAACGAAGTTGCACAGCACATACAGCAGCAGCACCACGCCCGTTCCCACCGCCAGGCTCAATGGCAGATTTCGCCGCGGATTCTTGATCTCGCCAGCCGTAAATGTCACGTTGTTCCACGCATCGCTCGAAAATAGCGACCCCACCTGCACCACCGCCACCACCGTCAGCGCGCCCACCACCGCCGTCGAATCATGCGTCCCCGGCCAGAAGGAACCCACCGTGATCGCATGGCTCGTGCCCAGCCCCGCGCCCGCCCAGAACCGTTCCCAACCCGCCCCAAAATTTGCCGCCGCCGCCACCACGTTCTTGGCAATCAACCCCACCAGCACCACCGCCAACAGCGCCAGCACCTTCGCGCTGGTAAACACGTTCTGAACCGCCGCCCCCAGCCTCACCCCAAACGTATTCAGCACCGTTAATAACGTGATCACCGCAATCGCCGCCAGGTTCGCCGTATTCAAACCCACGTTCCCCGACCCCACGTGCCACAGCCACCGCTGCGCGCTCACCCCCGGAAAAAACACTCCCAGGAACTTCCCGAACGCCACCCCCACCGCCGCAATCGTACCCGTCTGGATCACCAGGAACAGCGTCCACCCATACAGAAACCCCCAGATCGGCCCCAGCGCCTCGCGCAGATAAACATACTGCCCGCCCGCCTTCGGCATCATCGCCGCCAGCTCCCCATAGCTCAGCGCCCCGATGATCGTCATCGCCGCCGTCACCAGCCACGCGCCAATCAGCAGCGCCGGCGACCCCAGCGTCCGGCTCATATCCGCCGACACAATGAAGATCCCCGACCCGATCATCGACCCCATCACAATCGCCGTCGCCGAAAATAGCCCCATGCCCTGCACAAACCGCGGCGCCCCCACCCCCACCCCGTCATCCTGAGCGGAGCGCAGCGCAGCCGAAGGACCTGCATTCGCCTTTGCGATCCCCACCCCGTCATCCTGAGCGGAGCGCAGCGCGGCCGAAGGACCTGCATCTGTCTTTGCCGTTGTCTCTTCGTTCTCTGCCGGTGTCTGTTCGTTCACGTTCCCCCCAAGCTATCGCAAATACCCGAGAAAGTCCTGCCTCACCCAAAACTTCCCTGCCGCCCGCTCCCTCCGTGTAACATCGTCAACACCATGCGTTCGCTCCGGTCGTTGGTTGCCGTCGCACTCCTCGTCTTTGCGCCCTTGTCCGCACAGTCCACCGACCAGCTACTCGACCGCCTCCGCCTCACCGCCGCGGCCGACGCTCTCGAGTCCCCCGACTCCCTCCCCTTTCACCTCAAAGCCACCATCCTGCTCGAGGCCCAGTACCACCGTCCAGTCCGGCAAGGCACCGTCCAGATCTGGTCCGCCGGCGCGGGCTCCCGGCGCATCACCTACGACCTCCCCGACTATCACGCCACCTTCCTCCACACCCCCGACGGCGACTATCGAACCCCCGGCGCCGCGCCTCCACCCTACCTCGTGAAGTACCTCCTCGATCAAGCCCTCCATCCCCTCCCCCAGAGCCTTGATTCCGCTCAGTACGAAGCCGCTCTCCAGAAACATACCTTCGGCAAGACTGACCTCGACTGCATCACCCTTACCTCTCTCGCCGCCAGGCCTCCAGCATCCGGCCTCGCCGAACCCAGAAAGTTCTGCCTCGACCCCGCTTCGTCCGACCTCCGCGTTACCTTCGACGTCTACGGCCAGAGCACCATTCGCGAAACCGTAGGAACCTTCCGCGATCACCGCGTCGCCATCCAGCTCGCCACCAGCTTCACCAGCACACCCGTCGCCCATCTTCATGTCGACGAACTCAAAGGCCAGGCCGCGCCATATCCCGAACTCGCCGACAGCACCGGCCTCGTCCGCGAAAAGAATCCGGCAGCCGTCGTCGCCGGCCGCATCCTCGCCGGAAGCATCCGCACCAAACAAACACCCGTCTACCCCACTATCGCCCGTCAGAAGCTCATCTTCGGCTCCGTACTTCTCCACGCCATCATCGGCGTCGACGGCCACATCAGGTACCTCGAAGTCATCGGCTCTCCTGACGACAGCCTCACCGAGTCAGCCATGAACGCCGTCCAGAACTGGACCTACTCCCCCTACCTGCTTAACGGCCAGCCCACCGAAGTGGACACCACCATCGTCGTCAACTTCAACCCCAGCCCGCGCCCATAAACCCCCGCGCCACATCCTCCACCCGCTCCCCGTCCACCATCAGCCCCCCGATCACCGCCACCGCATCCGCCCCCGCCTCCCTCACGCCGCGCGCATTCTCCCGCGTAATCCCCCCGATCGCCACCAGCGGCTTGCTCGTAAACTGCCGCGCTCGCCTCACCCCCTCCAGCCCCACCACCGCCTCCGCATCCGTCTTCGTCGCCGTTCCAAACACCGGTCCGATCGCGACGTAATCCGCCCCACCCGCCTCCGCCGCCCGCACCTGCTCCTCGTCATGCGTCGACACCCCCACGATCAACCCGCGCTCACCCGTGACCCTCCGACTCACCCCGACCGCCCTCACCTCCTCCACGCCCATATCCTCCTGCCCCACATGCACCCCGTCGAAACCCGCGATCACCGCCAGATCTACCCTGTCATTCATCACCAGCAAACACCCATCCCCCAGCACCTCCCGCAACACCGCCGCACCCTCCAGCACCGCCTGCGGACTCAAACGCTTCGCCCTCCATTGCACCATCTCCACCTCCGCCGCCCGCAGTCCCTCCGCAAACTCCCGCAGCCCCACCCCCCGCCGCGCCAGCGTCTCCGCATCGACAATCGCATACAGCTCCGGCAAAATCATCTCACCACTCCGCCATGCCAACCTCCATCGTATACACCGAGGAAGACCGTCCACACGATCGCCAGCTCATCCTCCAGGCCGTCAACGATCACAATCGCGCCTTTGCCCCCGATCCCGCCGTTCAGTTCCTCGGTCTGCTCCTCCAAGACGAATCCGCCCTCACCATAGGCGGCCTCTGGGGCCGCAGCGCCTACCAGTGGCTCTTCGTCGAGCTGCTCTTCGTCCCCCAGCACCTCCGCCGCCAGGGGCTGGGTACCCGCCTCCTGCGCCAGGCCGAATCCATCGCCCGCGCTCGCGGCCTCACCGGCCTCTGGCTCGATACCTTCGACTCCCAGGCCCTCAACTTCTACCGCCAGCTCGGCTACACCGTCTTCGGCGAGCTTCAGGACCATCCCCGCGGCACCTCCCAGCACTGGCTGCAGAAGCGCCTCTAGCTCAACGCCTCAACCGCATCCACATCCCCCAGGAACTCCCGCGAAGCCGCAAACCGCAGCCCGCCCCAGGCCCCCACGCCCACCCCGTCGTACCCCAGCGACGCCGCCGCCTCATCCCCATACAGGCAAGCCATCTGCACCGGACAGTGCCGCGACTCCAGCGCCCCGCGCAGCACCTCCGCCTCACCTTCGTCCAGTCCCTCCGCCTCCACCCCCGCAAAACGAGCCGCCATCCCCTCCTGCCGCAGCATCTCCCCCAGCGTCGTTGCCGCACCCCACCGCCATATCCACGCCGTCCGGTAAACGGCCGCCATCGTCTCGACCCTCACCCGCGCCGCGCTCGCCTCCTCGCTCGACCACAGCAGCACCCCGATCAGCCCGTGCGTCACCCCGTACCTGTTCTCAAACCGCTCCTTCGCGTCGAACTGGTACCGGTTCGTCCAACCACCCTGCGCATCGTCCGCTACCACCAGCCCGCAGCGGTAACGCCCCATCCCGGTCAGCGCCGCAACCCCCTTCAGCCGCGCCCCGCTCTCCGCCATCGACCCCGCCGCAACCCCCTCCGCATCCATCGCGATCAGCCCGTCCAGCACCTTCGCCACATGCGGCTTGCTCATCGGGTTGAACGCCGCCAGCGGCAGCCGCAGCTCCCCATCCCCACCCACCATGGACTTCAGATAACTCTGAAACCGCCCCCATCCCCGCGGCTCATCAAGCAGCTCCCGCTGCACCTTCAGCAACGGCAGCAGCTCCACGTCCATCGCCCCACCCCGTCTTACGCCTTCAATCCCTGGCGCTCGAAGAACCGCTCCATGAACTTCGTATCGAACCTGCCCGCGCGAAACTCTTCATCCGCAAAGATCTTCTGGTGCAGCGGAATCGTCGTATGAATCCCCTGCACCACAAACTGGCTCAGCGCTCGCTGCATCTTGTTCATCGCCTCCGTCCGGTCCTTGCCATGGCAGATCAGCTTCGCGATCAGCGAGTCGTAATACGGCGGCACCACGCCCTCCGCATACTGCGCCGTGTCCACCCGCACCCCGTTGCCGCCCGGCAGGTTGAACGCCGTAATCTTGCCCGCGCTCGGCGTAAACTTTTCCGGATGCTCCGCGTTGATCCGGCACTCGATCGCATGCCCGCGGATCTCCGGCACCCGCGGCACAATCTCCGCCAGCTTCTCGCCCGACGCGATCCGCAGCTGCGCCTTCACCAGGTCCACACCCGTTACCATCTCGGTCACGCAGTGCTCCACCTGGATCCGCGTATTCATCTCGATGAAGTAGATCTTCCCATCCTCATCCATCAGGAACTCGATCGTCCCCGCGTTCCAATACCCGATCTCCTTCAAACTCCGCTGGATCACCCTGCCCAGCTCCTCGCGGATCTTCGGCGTCACCTGCAGGCTCGGAGCCTCTTCAATCAGCTTCTGGTGCCGCCGCTGGATCGAGCACTCCCGCTCGCCCAGGCTCATCACGTTGCCATGCTCATCCGCCAGCACCTGGAACTCGATATGCCGCGGCCGCTCGATGAACTTCTCCATGTACATGTCGCCGTTGCCGAACGCGTTCGCCGCCTCCGTGCTCGCCTGCTGAAACATCGCCGGCAGCTCCTGCGCGCTGCGTACAATCCGCATCCCGCGTCCGCCGCCCCCCGCCACCGCCTTCAGGATCACCGGGTACCCCACGCTCTTCGCCCACTCCAGCGCCGCGCCCTCGCTCTCGATCACCCCGTCGCTGCCTGGCAGTATCGGCACCTTCGCCTTCTTCATCGTCTGCCGCGCCGTCGACTTCTCCCCCATCATCCGCGTCACCTCCGGCGGCGGCCCGATGAACTTGATATTGCTCGCCCGGCACACCTCCGCGAAGTTCGCGTTCTCACTCAGCAGCCCATACCCCGGATGAATCGCGTCCACATCCGCAATCTCCGCCGCCGAGATCACCGCCGGCACATTCAGATAGCTGTCCGCCGACCGCGGCGGCCCAATGCAGATCGCCTCATCCGCAAACCGCACATGCAGGCTGTTCCGGTCCGCCTCGCTATACACCGCGACCGTCCGGATCCCCATCTCCTTGCAAGCCGAGATCACCCGCAGCGCGATCTCCCCCCGATTAGCAATCAGCACCTTACGAAACATCCACTCTCCCAGCCCTTACCACCGCTTTGTCATCGTGCGCGATCCTTGCCACCACTTCGTCATCCTGAGCGACCCTTACCAACGCTTCGTCATCCTGAGCGAAGTGAGTCGCGCTCTTTGCGACTCACGCAGTCGAAGGACCTGCATTTCGCACCTTCTCCGCTCGCCCTCCATCCGCCCTGATCCGCGTACCTTCCTCTCACCTCGCACGAATACTGAACAAGCTCTGCCCATACTCCACCGGCTGCCCCGTCTGCGCGATCTTCTCCACAATCTCCCCCGCCGCGTCCGACTCGATCTCGTTCATCAGCTTCATCGCCTCCACGATCCCCAGCACCTGCCCAACCTCCACCACATCGCCCACCTTGACAAACGGCGGCGAGCCCGGCGACGGCGCCTCATAGAACGTCCCCACAATCGGCGACTTCACGATATGGTGTTTCTCCTCCACCACCGCTGGCGCAACTGCAGGCGCCGCGCCAGTCTCAACCGCCGCCGCAGCGCTCGCCGGCGCCGCCGGAGCCGCGGCCATCAACCGCGCCAGCTGCCCCATGTCCAGGCCCGCGCCCGCAGCCGCTCCCGCAAACTTCAGCCCCAGCTTCAGATCGCCCTTCTCATAGGCGAACTCGGCGATCTCGTTGGCCTTCAGAAACTCCACCAACTCCCGCAACTCATTCAACTCATTGCCATCCATCAATCTCTCACTCCCTCAGCCACGCTCATCATCCTTGCATCCCTTCCGGCGCCGCCGGAAGTACTCGCTACCAGTCCTACAGCTCAATCCAGGCCTTCGTGCTCGGCGTCAAAACCTCGCATCCCTCCGCCGTCACCAGAACCGTATCTTCAATCCTCACACCGAACTTGCCTGGCATGTACACGCCGGGTTCAATTGTAACCACCATTCCCGCCTTCAGCTTCTGCGCAGTCACCGCGCCCGATCCCGCAGCCCTTTTGCCCAGCCTCGGCCCCTCGTGGATTTCGAGCCCCACCCCGTGCCCGGTCGAGTGCGTAAACCACTCCGCCAGCCCCGCCCGCTCCAGCACGCCACGCGCCGCCGCATCCACATCCGCTCCCGTCACGCCCGCCCGCACCGCCCCAACCCCCGCCTCCTGCGCCTCCAGCACCGCTTCATACACCTCCCGCTCGCCTGGCGCTCCCTTCGCCCCGCGCCGCGCCGCACCCATGTGCACCGTCCGCGTCATGTCGCTGCAATATCCCTCCAGCACCACCCCGAAGTCCATCACCACGAACCCCCGCCGCGGCAGCTTCGCCGTCGTCGCTCGTCCGTGCGGCAGCGCGCTCCGCTCCCCGCCCGCCACAATCGTCTCAAACGACATCCGCTCCGCGCCCTCCAGCCTGGCCATGTACTCGAGCGCCATCGCCACCTCCATCTCCGTCGCCCCGGGCACCACATGCTCCAGCACCTGCTCGAACAGCCTGCACCCCAGCGCCGCCGCCGCCCGCATCCGCTCCTGCTCGATCTCGTCCTTCACCTCCCGCAGCCCCGCCACCAGCCCGTTGGTCGCCACCAGCCATCTCCGCCGCAGCTTGCCCGGCAGCATCGCCCGCATCCCTTCGAGCCCCGCCACCGTCGTCCGCCCGGCATCGAACCCGCACGCCGTCGCCCCCCCCGCCACCCCGGCCTCCACCGCCGCCCGCACCACGGAACCCTCCGCGATCACCACCCCTACCCCCGAATCTGCGCCCTCCACCTCAGCCCGCGCCTGTTCGGTATAGCGCCCATCTGTAAACATGGTCATCCTGCCGCCCACCATCATCAGCGCCGCATTCGACCCCGTAAACCCGCACAGGTACCGCACGTCCGCCGGGTCCGTCACAAGCAGCGCGTCCGCCCCTGCTCGCTTCACCGCCGCCGCCACCCTCCGCCGCCGAGCCGCAATCCACATCCATTCATCCTACCCAATCACGCCCACCAGCCTTTACTAAAGGCTCTCAACCCACAAACCCATAACCCGAAGATCACACCTCAGAAGACGACACCCCCATAGAACCAGCCCAGTCCGAACCACCTCCACCGCTCCCGGCCCGTTATCATGGACTATGCGTGCTTTTCCCCCCGAACCTCTGCCGCCAAAGCCCGCCACCCTCACCCGCCGCACCTTCATCGCCGGCTCCTTCTCCTCTGCCGCCCTCGCCTTCTACGCCGACGACGTCTCCCGCCACGAGATCGACCTCACCCATCGCACCTTCCAGATACCCAACCTTCCCGCCCCCTTCGACGGCTTCCGCATCGTCCAGTTCTCCGACATCCACCTCGAGGAATACACCGAGGACTTCTTCCTCCGCCGCGTCCTCTCCATCGTCAACTCCCTCAACCCCGACATGGTCCTCGTCACCGGCGACTTCGTCTCCCGCGGCCCCATGCCGGCCCGCGTCGGCCTCGCCGCCGCCGGCCGCTGCGCCGAGCTTCTCTCCGGCCTCAACTGCCCGCTCCGCTTCGGCATCCTCGGCAACCACGACGTCTTCGTCGGCGCCCGCGTCGTCCGCGATCACCTCGAAAACAACGGCCTCCCCATCCTCGTCAACCAGTTCGTCCCCATTGAGCGTGGCAACGCCCGCATCATCCTCGGCGGCATCGACGACTTCGCCGGCGGGCACCCCAACCTCTCCCTCGCCGTCCCCGAAAACCCCGACGCACCCGTCATCCTCATGGCTCACGAGCCCGACTTCGCCACCCGCGTCGCCGTCCACCCCCGCGGCCGCAACGTCTCTCTCGTCCTCTCCGGACATAGCCACGGCGGCCAGGTCCGCATCCCCGGCTTCCGCCCCCTTGCCCTCCCGCCGCTCGGCCGAATCTACCCCGAAGGCCACTACACCATCGGCAACTTCCAGCTCTACGTCAATCGCGGCATCGGCACCGTCGGCGTCCCCTTCCGCCTCAACTGCCCCCCCGAGATCACCCTCATCACCCTCCGCCCCAACCTCGCCTAGCGCCCCGAAGCCAACCTGCGCGTCAGCAACAAGACGTCATCCTGAGCGGAGTTGTCGCGCCTCTGCGGCAACGCAGTCGAAGGACCCCGCAGATGCCGGCATCCACTCGAACGCCCGCACCTTTCCTCCTCGAAATTCACCAGCAATCAGCCCTGCTTCCCCTTACCGCGCCCGTCCGGCCGGCTTCTTTCCATCCGGAACCACCCGCATCTTTCCCCCATCCCGCACGCCGCTCTGCTCCACCATCCACGCATCCAGCAGGCTGCGCTTGAACCGCCAGCGATTGCCCAGCTTGAACGCCGGTACGAACCCCTCGCTGGCATAGCGGTACAGCGAATCCCCGCTGATCCCCAGGTACTCCGAAGCCTGCCGGATATCCATCACCTCGCGCAGCATCGTGTGAACCGCGTTTCCCATAGCCATCCTCCGGCGAACCAACCCCGCCCAACTCAGTCCCCCTTTTTGTACCCTCTTTTCCACCACCGCACAACCCCCCTCGCACGCCCCGCCCCCACCCCTCCAATAACCACCTCGCCACCCTCGCCTCCACCTCTGCTCTCCCCACCCGTTGTCATCCTGAGCAAACGCAGCGCTCTACCCCGCCGTCATCCTGAGCAAGCGCAGCGCGTCGAAGGACCTGCATCTGCCCTTGCCGTTGTCATCCTGAGCAAGCGGGGCGCGCCGAAGGACCCGCATCTGCCTTACCAAAGCGTTACCGCCACCACTCCGACACCACCTCCCCTACCTCCGTCGGCACACCCGGCACCGGTGCAAACAGCCCGATCCCCTTCTCCTCCGCCAGCTCCATCACCCGCTCAATCGGCTCCCGCCACCCGTGCAGCGCCAGGTCGAACAGCCCCCAGTGGATCGGCATCATCAACCCGCCACCCAGCGCTTCAAACGCCTTCACCGCCCCATCCGGCCCCAGGTGAATGTCCTTCCAAAGCTCGTTGAACGCCCCTACCTCGAGCATCGTCAGGTCGAACGGCCCATACTCCGCCGCGATCGCCTCAAACCCCTCCCACCAGCCCGTGTCCGCCCCGTAGTACACCGTGTGCCGCTCCCCGGTCAGCACAAACGCGCTCCACAACGTCTCATTACGATTCGCCAGGCTGCGCCCCGAAAAGTGCCGCGACGGCACCGCCGTCACCTTTAACTCCTCCTGGTCGCGCCCCCACACCACCGCCCCGTCCGTCCAGTCCAGCTCTCTGATCTGCTCCGCCTTCACCCCGAATCGCCGCAGGTCCTTCGCCACCCCCAGCGACGTCAGCCACTGCACCCCCGGCATCCTCCGCGCCAGCTCCCGTACCGTGCCCTCGCCCAGGTGGTCGTAGTGGTCGTGCGAGATCAACACCGCATCCAGCCGCGGCATCTCCTCCAGCCCCATCGTCGGCTCAAAGAAGCGCTTCGGTCCGAACCACTGCACCGGCGCCGCCCGCTCATCCCACACCGGGTCGATCAGCAGCCTCACCCCATCGATCTCCAGCAGCGCCGACGAGTGCCCGAACCACGTCACCCGCAGCCCGTTCTCGGGCGCCCGCGCATACTTCGCCACGTCCGTCCGAAACGGCCCCAGCGCCCCCACCGGCGACGCATCTTTCGGCTTCTGCATGTACAGCGGCAGCACCTTGAAGATCATCCCGAAGCCACCTACCTGAGTCGGCACCGGCGCCAGATACTTCCGCCCCACCCTCTTCGCCCGTTCCAGCTTAACCATTCCCACCAGAATAATTCACCCGCAGCCCACAGCTACCAGAACCGAAGCCCGCATGTCCCGGGTCTCACCTCTCCACCCGCAACCCTCAGCTCCCAGCCCTTAGCTTTAAGCTTACAGCTCCCCGCCTTTCGCTCTTCGCTCTAACCCTTAGCTCCTAACCCTCAACCACTAACCATTGAACCCTCGACCGATAACCACTCTTCCAACCCTACCCCTAGCTCGCCTTCGCCGTCGCCTCATCCTTATAGAATTCCCCTATCTCTTTCTCATACTTCTTCTCCACCACGCGCCGCTTCAGCTTCATGCTCGGCGTCAGCTCCCCACTCTCGACCGTCCACTCATCCGGCACCACCTTCAGCCGCTTCAACGTCTCATGGTGTCCCAGCGTCTTGTTCACCGCCTCCACGATCCGCCCATATTCGGCAGTAACCTTCGCATCCTCCACCAGCGCCGCCCGGTCCCCCGTCCCGACGCCCTGCTTCTTCGCCCACGCCTCCAGCGCCTCGAAGTTCGGCGAAATCAGCACGCACGCAAACTTGTGACCCTCCCCCACCACATCCGCCTGCGCCACCAGCGTATTCGCCTTCAGCTTGTTTTCGATCGGCTGCGGCGCAATCATCTTGCCTCCGCTCGTCTTCAGAATCTCCTTCTTCCGGTCCGTAATCGAGAGGAACCCCGCCTCATCCACCTGCCCGATATCGCCCGTCCGGAACCATCCCCCCTCCGCAAACGCCTCCTTCGTCGCGTCCTCCTTGCCCCAGTACCCCACAAACACCGACGGGCCCTTCACCTCAATCTCGCCATCCGCCGCAAACCGCACCTCCACATTCTCAAGCTTCTGCCCGATCGTCCCGATCCGGTTCGCCCGCGGATTGTTGAAGCTCACCACCGGCGACGTCTCCGTCAGCCCATACCCCTCGTAAATGCAGATTCCCGCATCCGCAAACCACCCCGCCGTATCCATCCCCAGCGGCGCGCTGCCCGAAATAAACACCCGCGCCCGTCCCCCAAACGCCTCCAGTATCTTCGAGAACACCAGCTTGTCCGCCAGCTTCCAGCTCAACGCAGTCGGCCGCTTGCCCGCCAGCACCTCATCGCGATGCTTCCTTCCCAGCCCCAGCGCCCAGCTTAGAATCCGCTTCTTCACCGGCGAGTGCGCGCTCCTCGCCTCCACTCCCTGGCGTATTTTTTCAAACACCCGCGGCACCCCGATAAACATCGTCGGCCGTACCGCCTTCAGCGCCGCCGGAAGCTGGTCGAACTTCGGGCAATACGCCAGTCCCGCCCCGCTCGTCATCCACGCATAGTCCACGTGCCGTTCAAACACATGCGACAGCGGCAGATACGAGATCCCGCTGTCTCCCTCCGCCACATCAAACGCCGGCAGCGCCACATTTACATTGCTCGCCAGGTTTCCATGCGTCAGCATCACGCCCTTCGGCTCGCCCGTCGTCCCTGACGTGTAGATAATCGTGCACAGATCTTCCGGCGTCACCTGCCTCACCAACGCGTCAAACGTCGCATCCGGCGCCTGCCGTTCCTTCGCACCCGCCATCACCTGCGCAAAACTCTCCGCATTCGGAAACTCTCCGGTGTCCATCACCAGCACCCGCTCCAGCGTCGGCAGCTCTCCCGCCGCCCCCAGCTTCTCGTACTGCTCCTTCGTCGACACCACCGCCACCTTCGCCCCTGAATCCCGCAGCGAATACCCCACCTGCTCCGGCCCCAGCGTCGAGTAAAGCGGCACATCCACCCCTCCCAGCGCCAACACCGCAAAGTCCGTCACTGCCCACTCCCACCGGTTCTCGCTCAGGATCGCCACCCGATCCCCCTTCCCCACCCCCCAGCCCTGCAGCGCCTCCGCCAGCGCCCTCACCCGTCCATACACCTCTTCCGAGCTGATTGGCTTCCATTGCCCGTCCGCATCCTGCCAGCGCAGCATCTCCCGGCTGCCGCGTGTCAGCGCCACCCCCATCACATCATTCACCGTCTTGAGATTGAAGCTCTCCATCATCCCCACTTTCCTCTTTATGCGCCGCCATCCTGACCCAAAGACAAAGCATCCCGTCTCCGCCATTCCTGCCCTTACCTGCCTCTAACTGCCCTTAACTCTCCTTGACTGCATTCAACTGTCTCTCCTCCGTCCCAATCCCATGCAAAAGCACATCCATCACCTGCGCCGCCGTCGCCTGCGCGTCATACTCCCGCAGCGTAAACACAGCCGAGCTCAGCAGCTCGTCGATCGCCCCGAACATGCAATGCGCCACCACCCCGTCCGACACGTCCCGCCGGAACACCCCCTGCTGCTGCCCCCGCCGGATCACCTCGCGCACCACCTGGATATACCGCACCAGGTGATGATGCGAAAACTCCGCAATAAACCTCGCGCTCTGCCGTATCTCCGTCTGCATCAGGATCGCCATGCTCCGGTTCACCTTCACGCTCTCCAGGTGCACCCGCGCAATGTACTCCAGCTGCTCCCGCGGCTCGTGCATCGTCTCGAACCGCTCCGCCACCTGCCTGTGGAACCGCCCGAACGTAGTATCGATCGCCGTCCGCAGCACGTCGTCCTTGCTCTTGAAGTAGAGATACACCGTCCCGTCCGCCACCCCCGCCCGGGCCGCAATCGCGCTCACCGGCGAGTGGAAATACCCCCGTTCTGCAATAACCTCCACCGCCGCATCCAGGATCCGCTGATACTTGTCCCCGCCACCGGGCGCCCCCGAGTGCGCCTCCGCCGGCTCGGCACCCGTACCGCCCGCGCCCGTATCGCCCGCTCCGCCGTCCGCCGCCCTGGCCTGCCTGCGCATCAGCAAAACCCTCACCCGGGCACAAACAACCCGTCCCGCAACTCTAATGAATACCCAATCATTTTGCCACCCGCAAACGGGATTGCCTGACGCCTCCACCATTCCTCGCCCGCGCAACTAAAATCACATCAGCCATGGCGCGCAACCTCTACATCCTCTCGGGCACCCTGCTCTTCTTCGCCCTGCTCACCTTTGTGTTGTCCTTTCTCAACGTCGCCCAGCAGCCCGGCTCCCCCGGCGACGTCGCCCTCTGGCGCACCATGTCCATCGCCTTCTTCGTCATCTCCATGGTCGTTGCCCTCGCCGCTACCCTCTCCTCCCTCTTCGAACAAGCCGAGCGCCGCGCCGAACAAGCTCGCCGCGAACGCCGCCGCCGCTGAAATGTTGTCAAGCCCCCGCACCTTGAAGAAGCCTGCAACTCACTCATTCAACGGCCTCTACCGCCCGCCGAATCCTGTCATAGTCTCCCCTGCGCACGCCGTATAATGGTACTGACGCGCAAGGTTTGATCATTCCAAGCAGTTGACCCTAAGCTCTCAACCCATCAACCCAAGACCCACAGATCATTCCTTGCACCTAAAACCCAAGCCCCTGTGTATACAGACCTAAGTACCACGTTTTCAATATTTTGACTTAGTTGACCGGGGTGGGGGGGTATACCTGACTACTCCGGAAAGGCATTCGCAACCCATGTATGAGATCACCGTGGAGGCCGGCTTCTCCTCCGGTCACTTCCTCCGCAACTATCACGGCAAGTGCGAGAACCCGCACGGCCACAACTACCGTGTCTTCGTCACCCTCATCGGCCCCGAGCTCGACGCTTCCGGTCTCCTGCTCGACTTCAAGCTGCTCAAGCAGGTCCTCCGCCCCGCGGTCGACTACCTCGACCACCGCATGATCAACGAACTCAAGCCCTTCGACGAGGTCAACCCGTCCGCCGAGAACCTCGCCCGCTACTTCTTCGAGCAAACCGCCGACCAGCTCCGCGAAATGACATCCGGCCGCGTCCGCGTCAAGGACTGCACCCTCTACGAAACCGACACCAGCTTCGCCCGCTATTACGAGTAGTGAGCACGCGCAGCGTCCCGCGCCCCACGAAGTGGCGCCCATCCGGCGTTAGGACGCACTTGCAGTCGCCCTATGCACCTTATCGAACTCTACAAATCCGTCCAGGGCGAGTCCTCCTTCGCCGGCCTGCCCTGCATCTTCGTCCGCTTTGCCGGCTGCAACCTCCGCTGCGCCTGGTGCGACTCCGAATACACCTTCACCGGCGGCCAGCCCTTCACCCAGGCTGAAGTCATCGCCCAGATCAAAGCCCTCGCCCCCTGCCGCCTTGTAGAGTTCACCGGCGGCGAACCCATGCTCCAGGCACGTGAGCTCCTGCCCCTCATGGACGCGCTCCTCGCCCCCGGCAACAGTCCCCCCTACACCCTCATGATGGAGACCAGCGGCGAGCGCCCCCTCGCCCAGGTCCCTCGCGCCGTCCACAAGATCGTCGACGTCAAGTGCCCCGGCGCCGGCGCCGCCGCCAACACGTTCCGGCTTGAAAATCTCGATGCCCTCACCCTCAACGACGAAGTCAAATTCGTTCTCACCAATCGCGCCGACTACGACTTTGCCAAAGCCTTCATCGCCGAACACGCGCTTCGCCCACGCGTCAAGGACATCCTCTTCAGCCCGGCTTTCTCAAAAGCCCCCAGCCCGCTCCGCACCGCCGACAACGCCACCCTCGACCCCCGCACCCTCGTCGAGTGGATGATGCAGGACGGCGTCGACGCCCGCCTCTCCCTCCAGATACACAAGTTCATCTGGGAGCCGCTGAAAAAAGGCGTCTAGCGCAGCGATCTAGCACCCCCCGGGTCCGTCATTCTGAGCAAAGCGAAAAATCCCAGTAGTTCGCCGTTGCCTGTTTCAACCAAGCAAGCGCAGCGAACCAAGGGTTGTTCCCTGTTCAGTCCGAAGCCTTTGCATACGCCCGGCTCTTCCAACTCACCGGCCGCCCGAGCACCCGTTTCCCAAGCGCATACCACTGCACCGCCAGCAGCAGCAAAACGCCCACCGGATGCAGCACCGCCGATCTCCAATCCTGAAGGAAGCGCCGAGCGGCCACCCCGCGAACGAGCCACGCACTAACTACGCAAACGCCGAGGATGAAGGCCCCAAGAACCATTGGCAGTAGCCGCGTGACATGGATGTCCACGCCGAAAGCCCCTAACAAGACCCCAACGATGGGAAGCAAGAAAAGGAGAAGCAAAGAAAGAAGGAGAGCGACAGCAAACGGCACAACCTGCCCCAGCAGAAGCAGCAGCGTGACCGGCACAATCCTTACCGGAGCCCCAAGCCCCTCCGTCGCATTCTTCGCCAGCCCGCTCCAAACCTCGCCGGCACTGCGATACATCCGGCAGCTCGCCAACCCGGTCAGGTCGGCAAGATCGGTCTGGTAGCCATGCTCGCGAAACAACCGCGGCAGCCGCAACCCATCGTGCATCGTCAGCCTAATCCCGCTGTGTCCGCCGCACGCAAAGTAAGCCTCGCGCTCCACCATCATGAATTGGCCGCAGCCCGCCGCAAACCCCGGGCCCGTGCTCTTCCGCATCTTCGCCATCGGCAGAAAGCCCAGCAGCACGAAGTGAATCAAAGGCAACAGCATCCACTCCAGAAACGAGCCCGTCACCTGCCGCGGAAACCCGCTCACCAGCCGGTTGCCGCGCTCGCCCAGCAGCATCGCCATGCGCGCCACGCACTCCGGTCCCAGCCGCACATCCGCATCCACGAAGCACAGCACCGGGTGCCGCGCAGTCCGCGCCAGCGACCAGCACGCATGTTGCTTGCCGTTCCACCCGCCCGGCAGCGGCGGCGCGCGTTCCAGCCGCACGCGCCCGTCCTGGCTGGCCATCGCCAGCACCACCGCATCCGTCCCGTCGGTCGAGCCGTCGTCCATCACCACCACTTCCATCTCGACACCGCGGCTCGCCAGCGCACACCGCAGCGCCTCACCGATCCCGTGCGCCTCATCCCGCGCCGGAATCAGTACCGATACCGCCGGCACGACCTCGTCCTTGAGCGCCGGCGGTTCCACATACACACGCAGGTTCAGCAGAAACATCACTGCCGGAACCAGCGCACACACGAGCATCGCCCAAAGCCAGCCCCAGACCCACGCCTCCATCACAGTCGCTCTTCCCGTGCCGCGCCCGGATGCCTTGTGTGCTCTGGCTGATACGTCCGCCCCCGCAACAGTGCCAGCAGTCTCTGGCCCAGCCCGTAGAAACCGCCTGTCCCGGCCCTGCCCCGCGCCAGCACCTTGAACGCCGCTGGATCCCGCGCCATCGCGGCAACCTTCAACTCCTCCATCGCCTGCAGCAGCGCCGTCTCCATCTGCTTCTCAACCTCGGCCGCCTCCTGCCCCTGAACCCGTACCGGCTCCCCAAAGTGCAGCAGCACCTCCGGCAGCCGCTCGTCCCAGAACACGTACTCGATCGCCAGCGGCAGCACGGTACATCCGCCGCCGACCCTGCTGGCCAGCGCCGCCAGCCCCGGCTTGAATCTCAGCGGCCGCTCGCGTGCATCCACAAACCGTCCCTGCGGCGTCACCCACACCACGCCGCCCGCCTCCACCAGCGCCTGCCCCGTCCGCAGAAACTTCACCGCCCCGCGCGCACTCCCGGTATCCACTCCGAAGATGCCGATCTGCCTCAGGATCGCGTACCGGCTCAGCGCCTCCGCATCCATAGGAGCGTAGTGCCGGCGGCCCGGCATCAGCTTTTCAGCCAGCAGCACGCACACCATCGGATCCCACCACGAACCGTGGTTCGCATACACGATCAGCCGCTCTGACGCCGCCGCGGCAGGTTCGGGCGCAGCCATCAGCCGCACGGCCGTAAAGCTGCGCCTGAAATACCCGTGCACGATGCGCCGGAAAAAGGCAAGAATCGGCTTCGAGATGTGCGGTACGTCCATCACTCGAAGCCTATCTCATGCGACGGCTGCAGCGCTCGCCACGGCATCCATGCTTCCAGACACCCGGGCCCTGCGACCGCCTCCACGCCCGCCGCTCTCTGCGTCCGCGTCCAGCGAGTCCGCTGCGATCCACCCGGACATCATCACCATCGGCATGCCCGGCCCCGGGTGCGCCGCGCCCCCGGCAAGATAAAGCCCCGAAAGATCTTCCGAGCGGTTGGCCGGCTTGAACGCGCCCTGGAACACACCATGGCTCGAGATCCCGTAGATTGCCCCGTTCAACACCCGGTAGCGCTCATGGATATCCTGCGGCGTCAGGTGCTGCTCAAACACGATCCGCTCTTCGATATCGGTCAGCCCCGCCGTGCGCTTCAGCTTGTTCAAAATCACCTGCCGATACTCCGGCAGCATCTTCGTCCAATCCTGTCCCGGACGTAGATAAGGCGTATGCACCAGCACATACAGCGCCTCGCCGCCCTCCGGCGCCGTCGTCGGATCAGTCCCCGCTGTCGCTGCCAGGTAACAAGTCGGATCCGGTGCCGGCACCCCCTCTTCATAGATCGCGTGGAACTCCTCGTGCGCATCGCGCGAGAAGACGAAATCATGGTGCGCCAGATGGTCGTACCGCTTGTTCAACCCTAGGTACAGCACCACGCCCGAGCAAGCCGGTTCATACCCGCGGCGATGTTCAAAGCTGCGTGCCGCTGCTCCACCCAGCAGCTCGCGGTGAGTCCGCACCGCATCGGAGTTCGAAACAATCGCCTCAAACCTGTGCATCGTCCCATCGCTCGTCACCAGCCCCGCGACCGCCGCGTGCCCGCCTGCCGCCCCGGTCGCGATCCTCGCCACATCCGTATCCGTATGGAAGCGAACGCCCAGCTCTCGTCCCAGCTTCACCAGCCCATCAGGCACCGCCCGCGTGCCGCCCATGGGATACCAGATGCCCTCCTCCATCTGCATGTGCCCGATGGCGCATAGAATCGCCGGCGACGCATCCGGTGACGAGCCAACGTACTGCACAAAGTGATCCAGCATCTGTGCGACATTCGTATCCGGAATGTTCTCCCGGATCACGCTGGACACGGTCTTGCCCAGGCGCATCCGCATCACGTCGCGCAGCACCTTCAGGTCGAACGCGCCCTTCACATCCATAGTGTCGCGCATCGATCCGATCGAGCGCCAGAAGAAGAACCGGTCCGAGATCGAATGCAGCTGCTCGGACTCGGCCAGGAACTTCAGGTATCCCGCACCCATCCGCGGCCAGATCGCCTCCAGCGACGCCGCCATCTCCTGCGCGTTGTCCTTCAAGTCCAGCCTGCTGCCATCCTCAAAAAAGCACCGCCACTGCGGATCCAGCCGCACCATCGGAACGTAGTCTTCCAGCTGCCGGCCGGCTTCGGCAAACACCTTGCGCAACACCGACGGCTGGATCAAAATCGTCGGCCCCATGTCGAAGCGGAAGCCCTCCGCCTTCAACTGTGCCGCCTTGCCGCCCAGCCAGGAGTTCTTCTCAAACACCGTAACCTCGTGGCCCCGCGCCGCCAGCGTGCATGCCGCGGTAAGTCCACCCAGTCCACTCCCAATCACCCCAACCTTCATCTCGTCTCCCTGTCCTTTGCGCCGCGCGCCTTCAACTTCGGCACGGCCTTCAACATCGCCTTCAAACCAGCCAGCCTCTCCCCGAAACTATCTCCGTGGCTCAACCGGATCATGCCGTCAAACAGCGCCTCATGCGCTTCGCCCGTCGGCTCGAAATGCCGGCTCTCTCGACCTCGTCTCACCGCGACCACCCTGGGCGCCGTCATCTCCAGCAGACCTTCCGCTCCCCGCGTAGAGCCGAAGCCGCTGCCCCGTCTTCCCCCGAAAGGCACCCGCGGGTCCGCCGTCGGCACGATCAGATCGTTGATCAGAACAGTCCCAACCTCCAGCCGCGTTGCCAGCCGTTTCGCCTCCGCCACATCCCCGAAGATAGCCGCGGTAAGCCCGAACGGGCACAGCTTGTCCATGCCGGCCACAGCATCGGCATCCAGCGCTTCCAGCACTGTCAGCACCGGCGCGAATACGTCAGCCTGCGCAATCCGCATCGCAGGCGCGCCGTTCTCCACCAGCACCGGCCGCATGCTCCAGGCATCCACATCCCCGTGCACCATCGCACCCTGCCGCAGGGCCTCATCAATCAATTCGATCAGCAGCGTCTTCGTCCTCGTCGCCAACCGTACTCCAGCCATCCCGGCAAACCGCTCCCGCAGCCTGGCGATCAGCTCGCCGTGACCACCGCCGACCAGGAACAGCCGCCGCGGAGCCATACACGTTCTCGATCCATTCAGTCGCATCCCGAACGCGATCGCATCCAGCACCCGCGCAACATCAGCGCTCGGAAGCACAATCACTGCGTCGCATCCTGACAATTCCGCAACCACCGGAGTCGCCGTATCCGCCGCCATCTCCAGCACCTGCCTGCCCGTCTCGGCCGAGCCGGTGAAAATGACCTTATCCACCCCCGAACGAATCGCCTCGCGCCCGTCCGCCGTCGAGTCTCCAGTCACCAGCAGCAGATTCTCGGGCAGCCCGGCTCGTTCAAGAGCCATCGCAAAGCGAAGCGCAACCGGTCGGCCGTCCGCGCCCGGCTTCCACACCACCGCATTGCCTGCTGCCAGAGCCTGCAGCGCCTGCACACCGCCCAGAAACAATGGATAGTTCGATGGTGCGATCACCAGCACGACGCCCAGCGGCACCCGCTGCACAACCGTGTCGACACCGCTCAGCCACACCGGCCGCCCGCCCCCCCCAAGCCTGCGCGGCCGCAAGATTCTCTTCGCCTCCCGCTCCAGGAACCTGCACGCCGCGAGCAAGGGCAGCACCTCGGCCACCAGCGAGTCCGCCCTCGTTCGCGGCAGATCGGCTGGCATCGCATCGACGAGTTTAGCCGATGCCCGTGCCATCTCCTGGCGAGCTCTCCTGATCACGCCGAGCCTTGCTTCGATCGACGTTTTGCTCCACGCCCGCTGAGCCAGCCGGCAAGCCGCAAGCGGAGCCGTCAGCGTCTCCTTCTCCAATGGCGCCGTGGCAAGCATGGCTACGAGGCAGCCCCAACCAGCTCCTGCGCCATCCCGGCATCCGCCGTCCCCGTCTGCCACGAGGGTTCGATCTCCAGGTCTTCCAGCAGCAGCCGCGACGTGATGCGCGCCGACTCAAAGATCACCGGCAGCCCGCTGCCCGGATGCGTCCCTCCGCCGACCAGGTACATGCCTGGCACATCTTCAAAGCGATTATGCGGCCGCAGGTGCAGCATCTGGTCGAGCGAATGCGCCATCGAGAACGTCGCCCCCTTGTACAGCCCGAACTCCTCCGTCCACAGCGTCGGCGTCACAATCTTCTCCGTCCGAATGCGTCCCTCAACACCATCCAGACCGATCTTCTTCATCTGCTCCAGCGCCAACGAACGGTACTTGGGCGTCTCTTTCTTCCAGTCGATCGAGCCCGTCTCGTGCGTCACCGGCAGCAACACGTACAGCGTACTCTGTCCCGCCGGCGCCAGCGAGTCGTCCGTCACGCTCGCGTTCTGCACATAGAACGATGGATTGGCCGAGAGCGTGTGCCGCTCCTCAATGTCGCGCAGGTTTTCCTTGTAGTCCTTGGCAAGGTAGATCGTGTGGTGCGACACATCGTCGTACCGCCCATCGATACCCAGGTACATCATGAACGTCGAGCAGGAGTACTTCTTCTTCGCCAATCGCTCGTCCGTCCACTTGCGCCGTTTGTGGTTCGGCAGCAGCTGCCGGATCGCTCCCGCGAAATCCGCGTTCACCACCACCGCATCGGCCATCAGCGTGCGCCGGGCCGTGCGTATCCCCGTCGCCCTGCCGCCCTCGAGCACCACGGTCTCGACTGGCTCATCCAGCGAGATCTCCACCCCGAGTTCGGTCGCGATCCGCGCCATCGCCTTCGTCACCGAGCCGCATCCGCCCGTCGGATGAAACACGCCATGCTCGTACTCCAGAAACGACAAGATCGAGAACAGGCTCGGACACCGGAACGGCGACATCCCCAGGTACTTCGACTGGAAGCTGAAACCCAGGCGGATGCGCTCATCCTTGAAGTGACTCTGCAGATCCTGGTCAAGCGACCGCCACGGAGCCAGCAGCCGAAGCAGCTTCATCATCTCCGGCTTTGCCAGGTCGCGCCAGCTGTGGAACGGGCTTTGCAGAAACGGCAGAAACTTCGCCAGCTTCTGCCGGTTATGCGTGATGAAGTGATGGAACCTCGCCGCATCCTCGGGCGAGATCGCCGCGATCGCCTGCTCCATCCTCTGCACATCCGGCGTCGCCAGCAGCTCCCCGCCCGCGCCGAACACCAGCCGATACTGCGGATCAAGCCGCGTCATCGGCACCTCGCGATTCAGGTCATAGCCAGCCACGCTGAAGATCTCGCGCAGCACCTGCGGATAAAGAAAGAACGTTGGGCCGATGTCGAACTTGAAACCATCCTGCTCCATCGTGGAGGTGCGTCCGCCCACCACTCCGCGCTTCTCCACCACTGTTACCTGGACCCCCGACCTGGCTAACAGGATTGCCGCTGCCAATCCACCTGGTCCCGCTCCTACAATCACTACTCGACGGGCTTGTTTCTCCATTAACACTTTGCCTCTTGCCGCGCTCACGTTACCCGATTATAGAGACCGCACAGATGACCTCCCGAGCCCCCTTCGTTTCGTCAATCTTCTACCGGAACATCTTCGCTGCACTCAACTTAATCTGCGCAAGCTGGCGATAGGCTGCAGCATACAACCCGAGGCACAAGTTGCAGTTACACTGGCCTTCACCGGCCAGCCAGTATAATTCTCACCGGGCCAGGGAGAGCATCGATGACCATCGGTCTGCGAGTCGCCGCCGCCATCCTTGCGCTTGGCTCGAGCCTGGCGGCTGCCGCCCAAACCAAAGAGGCCATGGCCGTCGACCGGCCACCAGAGGTAAAGACACCAAACTTCCATGGCATGAGCCTGGATCAGGCCAACGCCGCCAACACCACGGCCGCAGCCGCCGGCGGAGCACGGCCCATCTTCATCAAGATCGTGCCGCAAGGCGCCGCTAACGGCAAGGTCGTCTCTCAATACCCCGCTGCGGGCACCCCGGTTCCCCCTGGACAAGAGACGCTCAACCTGACTCTTCAGGCGACGGCAGGCGTGAACTGGGGCCAGATAGGCCAGATCATCGGCGGCGCACTCAACCAGACCGCGCAGACCACCGTGCCGCCGCTCCAGGGCGACACCCAGGCTGTCGCAGCGGCCGCGCTCAGCTCCGCCAAACTCCAGGGCAGATTCACCGGCGACCCCAGCGGTATGGTCATACAGCAATCGCCCCTCGCCGGAACCGCCCTCAGGACTGGTCAAGAAGTTTCGGTGACCCTCGCCGTGCCGCTCGTCGGCGTACCGTCCCTGACCAAGCTCACCCTGCAAGCCGCCCGCCAGAGACTCGAAGCGGCACATCTCACCCTCGGCCAGATCACCGGCTCGTCCGGACCGGACGCCACGAACCCAATCGCCTCGCAGTATCCGTCACCCGGCTCCGCCGTCCAGGCCGGCAGCCCCGTTGAGGTCACGCTGGCGCAAGCGTCCATGCCTCCTGCCGTCGTCATGGTCTACGTGCCGCCCCTGAAAGGCCTCACACGCACGGCCGCACTCGACCGCCTCGAAGGCGTTGGCCTCACCCTCACCTCTGCGTCAGGCGCCACAACCGGGATCGTCACCGAGCAATCGCCCGCGGCCTCCACCCGGGTCCCGGAAGGCGATGTCATCAGCATCACGCTCGCTGCCAAAACCAAAGCCGGCGCAGCCAACCAGCCCGTCAAAACCACCACCGGCACAGCCTGGCAATTTCCGGAGCCCGACACCCCGACGCAGCTCCCGCCGTCCTCCGCGCCCTCGATCTGGATTGGGGTCGTAGCCGCAGCGCTCGCACTCGCCGGCGCCGGCGGCTATCAATGGCTGCATCGGTCGCCCCGCCCTCCGATCAACGAAGCGCCGCCCGCAACGCCGGGCCACATCATTACCCCGCCCGCCGCGCTCGTGACCCTCTCCGCGCATCCGAATGCCTCGCACGCAAAGCTCACGGCCAACGTTCCGCCCTCGCTGCGATTCGTCCTGACGCTGAAAAATACCAAGCCCGCAGCCACCTGCCAGTTCGGCCGCGAACCCCTGGTCAGACAGAGAGGCGTCCACGATGAGTGAACTCGACCTGACCCTGCCCGGAGGCCAGAGCCTCTCGCATCTCCTCGGAGCGACCAAGCAAACCCTCGCGTCCGGCCTGACCGACAAGGTACTCGCGCACGCCGTGCGCAGCGACTCAGCCGAACTCGCCGCCTGGGCCAAGACCGCGAGCTGGAGTGGAATGCCGGACGTCATCGCCAGTCACCTCATGGGCTTCCTCCAGCAGGACGCACTCGGCATTTTTATTGGCGCGTGGAGCAAGTCCGCCGAACTGTTACGCTGTGCCAGTGAATCCCAGGCCCACCCCGCCGACACCTCTTCCGTCGCCCTCACCCAGCACGACTTCAGCTACTCCATGCAGCCCGCCATTGACGTCCTTCTCGACGGCAAGCGCCTCGGTGCCATTCCCTTCACAATCCAGCTGCAATGCGAGGTTGACGGCCTCGAACTGATGCTTCAGGCCGGCGAACTCAAAGCAATCCGCTGCGGAACTTGCAACCTATCAGCCGGGATCGACTGCGCAGGCCAGGCAATCTGGCATTACCCCGCCCGCGAAATCAACCTCCCCGGCGAGTTCCGCTTCACCAAACCTGTGCGCCTGGCAAGCTAACCGAAGGCAATCTGCTGTTCAGCGTGCCACTGCTCCAGGCCCGGACTTCGCTCTCCGCTCACAGCATCTTTCGCACCAGCCTCCGCACCGTCTCCGCCACCACTCCGTAGACAATATGCGACGCCAGTTCACTGGTCTTCTCACGCTGGCTCTGCCCTGACGCCTGGGCCGACAGGCCAAACGCCGGCAGCGTCGACTCATGCGTCAGCGCCATCAGCGTCATCCCGAAGTTCACGCCCTCCCGTCCCGTCGCGACTGGATAATACTCCGCCAGCGCCCCGTACGCCGCGCCCGCGGTCACCCCAAACACCCAGTGAATCGTCTCGGTCGCTATGAACTTGTCGGTTGCCGCAAGCTCGTGGCCGGCCAACTTCTCCGCGAGCACCGCCGGCGGCTCAGGCTCGCCTTCCACGCGCGGCGGGTAGATCCTCTCCACAGCCGTCTTCGCCGCCGTCGCCACAGCGCCCGCGATCATCCCGGCGATAAGCCCTTTCACCACCGAGCGCTCGCCGTCGGGTTCTGCGGCCGTGCTGCTCGCAGCGGGGGCGGACAGCTTGCGATTCACAAAGCTGTTCACGACGGTATCAACAACATTCATGGAAGGTACCTCGCCACTTCAGATGCGCAAAACAGCCCCGGTGTCGTGCAACAACCCTAACCGACGTACGCCGCGGGGTCGGTCGTGTCCACACCTGCTGCGACGCCGCTCGGCCGCAGCAGCAACGTAAGCACCGCCGCCACCCCCAGGTTCAGCACCAGTGCCGGGACCGCCGCGTACATCCCGCCTACGTGCGGCACTGGATACACCGACGACTTCAGCCCCAGCGACCACGCCATCCACGTCCCCGACGCCATCCCCACCGCCCACCCCGCGAACAGCGCCCACGGATGCAGCCAGCGCGTAAACACCCCCACCACCACCGCCGGAAACAGCTGCGCAATCCAGATCCCGCCCAGCAACTGCATCTCGATCGCGTACGGCGCCGGCAGCTTCAGCACGAACAGCAGCGCCCCGAACTTCACCACCAGCGACACGATCTTGGCCAGCCCGGATTCCTCAAGCGGCGTCATCGGCGTGCGTTTCAGCTCCCCCCAGATGTTGCGCGTGAACAGGTTCGACGCCGCAATCGACATGATCGCCGCCGGCACCAGCGCCCCCACCGCGATCGCCGAGAGACAGAACCCCGCAAACCACTCCGGAAACATCTTCAGAAACAGCAGCGGCACCACCATCGAGCTCGTCTGGCCCGCCGGCACCGCGATCCCCGCCGCCAGCGCAACATAGCCCAGCAGGGCGATCAGCCCCAGCAGAAAGCTGTACGCCGGCAGCATCGCGGCGTTGCGCCGTATCGTGTTGGCTGACGACGCGCTCAGCACCGCCGTCGCCGTATGCGGATACAGCATCAACGCAATCGCCGACCCGATCGCCAGCGTGCTGTACCCCATAAACTGGTTCCCCGCCAGCGTCACCGACGCCGCCGGCGTATGCCGCGCCAGCGCAGCGTTGGCCGCGGCAAAGATATGCTCATAACCGCCCAGCTTGATCGGCAGCCACACGATCGCCACCACCACCATGATGTAAAGCATGATGTCCTTCACGATCGCGATCACCGCCGGCGCGCGCAGGCCGCTCGAGTACGTATACGCAGCCAGGATTACAAACGCCAGCGCCAGCGGCCACTCCCCGTTCAGCCCCAGCGCCGCCAGCACCACCCGTATGCCCACCAGCTGCAGCGCGATGTACGGCATCACCGCCAGGATCCCCGTCAACGCAATCCCCAGCGTCAGCGGCCTGAACCCGTATCGCCCGCGCACGAAATCCGCAAACGTGACGTAGCCCTCGCGATGGCACACCGTCCAGAGCCGCGGCAGCACCAGCATCATGTACGGATACGCCAGGATCGCGTACGGCACGGCAAAAAAACCGTTCGCTCCCGCGCCATATAACGCCGCCGGCACCGCAATCACCGTGTACGCCGTGTAAAGATCGCCGCCCAGCAGGAACCACGTAATCCACGTGCCGAACGTCCTGCCCGCCAGCCCCCACTCTTCCAGCGACGCCAGCCCCGCAAGCGGACGCCGCCAGCGCGCCGCCGCAAAGCCGGCCAGCGTCACCAGCGCGAAGAAGATGCAGAAGATCGTAAGGGCGATGATGTGCACGCTGCTGGAATGTTAGCGCATCATGCGCCCTGCGAAATCCCTAACGAACAGCGGCCGCTGCATCCTGCCACTCGTACACCACAACCCCCAGGTCGCTCAGCGTCTTGATCGCCGTCTCCATGTTGCGCCGGAGCCCCGGCCGCGCCGCCGGCGGCGCATCGTGCGCCTCCTCCACCGCCACCACCCGGCCATACGGCCACGCGCTCTCCGGAATCGCATTCAACGCCGCCGGCAGATCAGCCGTGCGCACATTCAGGTCCTGTCGCCGCGCGCCCACCGGCCGAAGCATCCCGCCCACGCCAAGCGACGAGGTATTTCCGTCCGCCAGCGTCACGTGCAGCGTCACCATCGAACCTTGCACCGTCAGGTACGGATTCTGCCAGGTCGTCAGCGACTTCACCGCCAGGTAGCGCGTCTTCGAGGGCAGCGGAATCTGCTCCAGCTGGCTGCGAACCACCTCCACCTGCCGCGCCTGTTGCTGCCGTGTATCCGCGGCGGGGTTGGCGGGGGAAGAGCTGCAGCCGGCGAGCAAAGCAACGGCAAAAACGGGCATGAAGACCACGGGAGAGTGCACCCCTCAAGGATAAACCAGGTCACCTTCCAGTGAAGATCGGCGCGCGTTTTTCCATAAACGCCTTCACGCCCTCCTGCTTGTCTGCCGAGTGGCTGAGCCTCCCAAATATCCTCGCCTCCAGCGTCAGCGCCTGGTCCAGCGGAAGATTCGCACCGCGATGCACCGCCTCCATTGCCGCCGCCATCGCCAGCGGTGCCTGCGCCGCCATCTGCAGCGCCAGCTTGCGACCCCGCTCCAGCAGCGCGTCCGGCTCGCCCGCCGGCACCACCTCGTCCACCAGCCCGACCCGCAGCGCCTCAGCCGCTCCAATCATCTCCGCCGTCAGGATCAGCTTCAGCGCCGCGCTCTGCCCCACCAGTCGCGGCAGCCGCTGCGTGCCGCCATACCCCGGCATCAGCCCCAGCTTCACCTCCGGCAATCCCAGCCGCGCAGACTCGCTGGCAATCCTCAGCGTGCACGCCAGCGCCAGTTCGCACCCGCCGCCCAGCGCGAAGCCGTTGATGCAGGCGATCACCGGCTTGCCGCAGGTCTCCATGCGGTGCATCACCGCCTGCCCGCGCAGCGAGAGCCTCTCCGCCGACGCCGCGTCCGTCGCCGCTAGCTCGGCAATATCCGCCCCCGCCGCAAACGCCTTCGGCCCCGCGCCCGTAAGCAACACCACCCGTATGCTCGGGTTCTTCTCGAGCAGCGCAAACACGCTCTCCAAATCATTGAACACCTGCGAGTTCAGCGCGTTTAGAACCTCAGGCCGATTCAGCGTAACGATCGCAATCGACTCCTCAAACGCCAGCAGCAGGGTCTCGTACGTCGGCAGAACAAGCTCCGTCACTTCGTGCATCTCAGGCTCCAGATCTTTACGGTGGAGCAAGAGTAAATCATCTCGATGCCCTCACGCATGAGCCCCGTCATCGCTCACCGCATCCCTCATCACCGCGCCACCGCCCGGCATCACAGGGGCCCAGCCGGCGCGACTTCACCCTTCATCGACACCTCGGCTTCCTTGTACCAGTCCACCTTCCGCGTCATCACCATCACTCCCGCCAGCACCGCGAACAGCATCAGCGAGCCCAGCACCAGCGCGTTGTCCTCACTGATCAGCAACCCGTAAACACCGCCACAGAGCGCCATCAACATCCCGCCGAACCCCAGCCCGCGCCCCATGCTCCGCAGCACATAACAAAGGTAAAACGTCAGCAGCCCGATGCACGCGCCACTCGCAATCAGATACGCCAACCCAAACGCCATGTGTTCCGAGAAGCTGACCAGCAGCAGAAAGAAGATCGCCAGCCCAAAGCCCACCAGCAGGTACTGCACGGGATGGATCGGAAGCTCCTTCATCATCTCGAACAGAAAGAACCCCCGGACGTCAGCAACACAAACAGTATCCCGTACTTGGTCGCACGGTCGCTCAGCTTGTACGGGTCGATCGGCGTAAGCAGGCTCACGTTCATCATGTCGAGCGTCTTCACCGGCTTCGCCTCCATCTGCACCTGCGTTCCAGTCGCCAGCGACGACACGTCCCACGACGCGCGAAAACCTTCGCCGCTTACCTCCCGCATCCGCGGCAGAAACTGCCCTGCGAACAGAGGAGAAGGCCAGGAAGAACTCAGCTCCACATGATTGGAATCGCCCACCGGCGCCACACTCAGCTGCTCCGTACCTGCAAGATCCATGTCGATCGCGAACTCCACGCGCCCACTCAGATCCCGCACACCATGTAGCGGCACGCGCAGGTTCGGTTGCCAGCCCAGCGTCGACTCCCCACCCTGCAGCATCGTCTCGCGCGTTCCGTTCACCTCCACCTCCGGCGTCCCCACAATCCCGCGTACGTCCTCCACAGACATCGCGAGGTACGGCTCGCCCCACACCACCGTCCCGCTCGTCGGCGGCGGCACGATCTCCACGCCGCCCTTCACCTGCGCCGCAAACTCGTACACCGTCACCGCATACAGCCCGTGCCGCCGCTGCGTCGGCTTCAGCCTTCCACGCACGTCCAGCACCCTGGGAAACGCTGTCGCCGCCAGCTGCGCCACATGCTCGACGCGCCGCTTGGTCCCCTTCTCGCCATCCTCCATCGTCACCGTAGTCTCGGTGTAGGGCCGCACCAGCACCGGCCCGATCAGCGTCTGCGGCCCCGCATAACTCGCCTCGATGCTCTTCACCGCCTCGTCCCGATAGCTCGCCCGCTCCGAGATCGTCCCGTTCACCATCGCCAGTGCAACCATGATCACGCCTGTCACGATCCCGATCACCAGCAGCTTCGCTCCCGCTCCTCGATTCATCTCATCTCCTTTTCGTACGCATTCCTATTCGGGGTAAACTTTGCAATACAAAGTAACAAGACCAATGAAGAGACTTTGCAACGCAAAGTCCCCAGACCGAAAAAATCACGCCCGCGAGGGCGTCAAACCACGCAGACCCTCTGCCGCGCTCTTGTCCTTGCTTCCCTTCGCCGCATCCTTCACCACCTGCTCCAGCGTGGCCAGGTACTCGAGATACCGCTTCCGTCCCGCCGCCGTGATCCGGCATATCGTCTGCGGCCGATTCTTCTCGTGCCCCTTCAACACCTCCACCATCTTCTCCGCCTGCAGCACCTGCAGATGCCGGCTCAGGTTGCCGTCCGTCAACGAGCAAAGCCGCTTCAGTTCGTTGAACGCCACGCCCCGGGGGTTCGTGATCAACGACGTGAGCACACTCAACCGCGCGCGTTCATGGATCACCCGGTCCAGCCCTTCGTACGCGAAGCGTCCTCCGCTCGCCTCACCCGCGCTGCCCGCGCTCGCGTTACTCTTCATGCCTATCCTCCCGCGCGGTCAACAGCAGAATGCCCGCAACCAGCACCTGCCCAACGCCAAACCCCGCACCCATCGTCCAGGGCGTCATCGCGCGGCCCTCACCCAACGCAATCGCGACCATGCCCGCAACCAGGTACCACCCCGCCGCCACCATCATCGGCCGCGGCAGGAACCGGCACGACGAGAAGATGCCCAGGCTGAAGATCACCTGCCACAACCCCGGCAGCATCCACGCCACCTCCGGAACAAAGCGGACCACCGCAAACGTCAGCAGCACGCCTGCTCCGAGCGCCGGCAGAAACTGCTCCACCGCCATCCGCAGCATCTCGTCCGACAAGCCCGAATGGATCTGCCGTGTGCGCGTGTACATCTGCACCCCGGTCAGCGCGGCGCACAGCAGCGCAGTTGTGATCCAGAGCCCAAGGTATGCCCCTGCCTGCCTCGCCGGATCCGGCACCCACACCGCCTGCAGCCCCGCCGCCGCCACAGCCAGCAAGCCCGTCGCCGCCAGCGTAGCCGGTCCGTATCCGTGAAACTGCGTGCTCTCTGCCACCTGCCTGCGGATGCTGCTGATGTCGCCCAGCGCCTTATGAAGTTCGGTCACAGTGTTTTCGCTTTACAACGCAAAGTAAACCAGCCGCCGCCCTTCGTGTCAAGCGCCCGGCTCAAGCACTGCGTATCAGGCCCTTCGTCTTCCGCGCCGCCCCATTCCCTACTGTTCGTCTCCCGCCGCTCTCGCGCGCCTTCCCGCCGGTGTCCCCGCCGGCGCCTGCAGGTGATCGTAGTTCATAATCCCGTTGAACACCAGGTCATAGCTGCCGATCGTCTCTCCCCGATAGATCGGATTATTGCCGAACAGCAGCACATTGCCCTGCCCCAGGTGCGCGTCCACCACAATCGCATGCTCCGCAATCGACGCGCCCTTATCCAGCAGCCCCGACAGCAGCAGCCCCTTCGCATCGTCGAAGCGCAGGATCACCTGCGGCCGCATCGCCTGCGGAATTACCTGCGGATTGTTCCGCGTCTGCTCTTCCGTCAGCGCCCGCGGCTCCCACGCCTGCACCTTCGCCGGCGTCTCCGGCTCCACGTTTATGCGCCCCTGCGGCACGTCCGCATCGTCCGGCCCGCCGCGTCCCGTCGGACGATGCGCATACGGATCCATCAACTGCCGTCCGCCGCCTCCTCCGCCCAGCGTGTTGCTCACGTTGAAGATCATGCCGTTCGCGCTCATCACCGGCAGGTTCGCACCGTACCCATACGCAATCGGGCTGGTCTTCGCCACAAACGTGCTCGCCAGCACACTGCCCACCACCCGGCTGTCGCCGCGCGAGCCCATGCTGACCCCCGGCGCCAGCCCCGCGTCGATCGCAAACTGCGCCGTATCTTCGCAGGTAATCAGCAGCCCGCCCTTTTCCACGAACGCCCTCAGGTGTTCCACTCCCGCGTAGCCCATGCCCGGCCGCGTGTCCGGCGTCTGGTCCAGCGATCCCATGTTAGGCGTCAGCTCCGTCTTCTGCCACGGCATCGCGTTGCCCCACATCGGCAACCCTTCAATCAGCTCCTGCGACGAGGCCCGCCCCACCGGCGCAAACACGATCACATCGTACTTGCCGCGCAGGTCCGCATCCGCGCCCGCCGTCTGCGTGCTGATATACGTGAACGGGATGCCCAGCTTGTCGAACGCCTGCCGCCACCAGCCTTCGGTCTGCGTTCCCAGCCAGCTATGCATGAACGCGATCCGCGGCGCCGTCACCGCATGCTCCGCCACCGTCGGCATGGCGCCCAGCTTCACCGCATCGAGCGACAGCTTCCTGAGCGCCGGCGTCAGCGTCGCTTCATCCGCATCCGCAATCAGCATCGAACCCGCCTCAAAGTGCTTGCCCTCCGCGTCGAACGCCGCATCCGCCACCGTCACCTTCGCCTGCTTCACCTGGTAGAGCAGCGCCAGCAGCGACGTCTGCCCCGTGTTCGCAATCGCCACCACAGACCCCGCCCCCGTTATCTTACCCGTAGCCGCTTCCAGGTCCGTCACCGTCGCCATCTTCGCCTTCAGGATCCCGCCATCCGTCAGCCGCACCACCTTCACATTGAACAGCTGGCTGTAGCTCCAGCCCGTATCGTCGTAGGGATGCTTCTGCGGATCGTCAGGGGCCCAGTACTGCTTGTCCAGCAGCGCATCCGCCACCCGCGAGTAAGGCTGATCCAGCCGGATCACATAGCTCCCCGCCGGAAAGCTAACACTCGTCCCCGCGCCTCCGCGCTTCGCCGCCGGCACCGAGCCCGTCGCCGTCTCCGTCAGCTGCTGTATCTCCACGTGCTGCAGCTTCAGCACGTTCAACAGCTGCAGCTGCCGGTTTGTCTCCGCCGCGTTCGCCGGCAAAACATACGCCGCCGGCCCTTCGAGCGTCGGCTTCTCCACCGACCGCTTGCTCTTGATGTAGTAGTTCTCCAGAAAATGATGTGTGTTGTGCGAGAAGTACGAGATCGTCGTCAGCAGCGCGCTCTCTTCATAGTTGTTGTTGTCCCGCTGCGACCACACCACCGTCGCCGGCGGAGGATTCTGCCGGTACCACGTCCGCGAGTACTCCTCCGGCCTTAGCTCGCGCTTCAGCGTATCCGCGCCCCCATTGCCGAATGTCTCGTACAGCCGGCTGATCCCGTTGTGCATCCCCGCCAGGAACATCAGGTAGCCCGGGCTCCACGTGTCGAAGTCCCCATGCGTAAACACCCCCGGCATCCCCAGCGACTGCATCTGCGCCACGTTGTTCCAGCCCAGCTCCTCCCACTCATCGGCCAGCGTCGGGTCGATCCACGCGTTGTACGGCCCATCCCCCACCGTGTTGTCATACAGAAACGGCACCGACTCATGCAGGTCGTGCAGCACCTGCGCATGCCAGTCCAGGTAAGCGCCCAGCACGTTGCGCGTCAGGTTCAGCGTCATCCCCATCGCATCGCGGTTGTTGTCATGCGCCACATAGTGGCCCCAGTACGTCAGCCGCGGATAGTTCTCCCCCGGGTGCGCCTTGTGCCACTTGTACAGATCCACCATCCGGTCGCGTCCATCCACCTCCACCACCGGCGTGATCAGCACGATCATGTGCGACCGGATGTACTTGATGTACGGCGCGTCATCCACCGCCAGCCGGTACGCCAGCTCCATCAATGCCGTCGGCGCGCCCGTCTCGGACGAATGAATCGTCCCCGTGATGTAGTACACCGGAAATGACTTGTCGATCAGCGGCTGCGCCTGCTTGTCATCCAGGCCAATCGTCCGCGGATCGGCCAGCTTTGCCAGCCGCTCGTCATTCTCCTTCTGCGCCTTCAGCAACGCGGGGTCCGCGATCGCCACCGCGATCATCTCCCGGCCCTCTTCCGACTGCCCGATCGTCACCACCTTCACCCGGTCGCTCGCCTTCTCGAGCATCCGCATGTACTTGTACACATCCTCAGCATACGGCAGCATGTCCGGCGCGCCGGCCACATCGCCCAGCACCTTCATCGGCGTCGGCACCGTGGTCGAGGCCGGCAGGTAATCCACCAGCGGCGACCCGAACCGCGGCTCCGTCGTGTACTTCTTGATGTGATCCGTATACGGCTGATCGATCGCCTGCTTCGGGTCACGCGCAAAGTTCTGGTCCACCACCGTCTGCGCCAAAGCCATGCCTGAAGCCGAAACACCCAGTACCGCCGCAACCCACGTCAGCCCTCGAACCAATCTCATGAAATACCTTTCCAAAGTTTGTACCGCTATTGAACCACGCCTTGCGCCAAATAGTCTCATCCTGAGATCGTCGTCATTCTGAGCCAAGCAAAGAACCTCTGTACTGTCTTCCCCGCCCACCCATCAGGGCTTGTTTCCCTCAATCTTCCCCGCAAACCCATCTTTCATGAACTGGATCATGTGTTCCCGCGCGATCACCCCGGCCCACGGCTCCGTGCTCGGCTGTCCGGCAAAGTTCGCCCCCAGCGCCCCGTGATCTTCCCGCGGAAACAGCAGCATCTGCACCGGCACGCCCTCCTGCCGCAGCGCCCGGTAGTACTCCTTCGATTGCCCCTCCGGGTCCGTCGTATCGCTCTGTCCCTGCAGCAGCAGGAACGGCGTTTTCGCATGCTCGGCATACGCCAGCGGACTCTGCCGCCATGCGCTCTCAAAATGCCGCCACGGCTGGCCCGTATACCAGCGGTCCCCGTACGACCCCGCCTCCGTCCCGTACTCGCTAAACTGATCGATCACCGGCGCCCCCGAGATGATCGCCTTGAACCGCGTCGTCTTCCCCTCCACAAACCCCGCCATCTCTCCCCCATAGCTGTACCCGATCAGCGCCATCTTGTCCGCGTCGATCGGCGCCGTCCGGATCGCCTCATCCACCCCCATCATGATGTCCAGGTAATCGCCGTTGCCCATGTCATCCTTGTTCGCCGCCTCGAACGCCACGCCGTATCCCGTGCTTCCGCGCGGATTCGTAATCAGCACCGCCCAGCCCTGCCCCAGCAGCAAATTCGTCAGCGGTGAGTACGTATCCGTAAACTGCCCCCTCGGCCCGCCATGCACATTCACCACCAGCGGCACCTTGCCTCCAGCGCCGCCCGCCGCCGCCTGCGGCGGCAGATACAACAGTCCCTCCACCGTGAACCCCGCGCGCTTCCAGCTCATCGCCCTCGGCGCCACCGTCATCCAACCCGCCGGCATCGTCTCAGGATGTACCAGCCTCCTGCCCGCCTGCCCCAGCGCCGTCGTCATGTACACCGCGCCCTCCTGCGTGCTCGAGCTGCCCACATACACGTACGCGCTCTGCCTGCCCTGCTGCCGAAACGCCGTCACCGTCGGCAGCCCGAAGTCGAGCATTTTCACCTGCCCGTCTTTGAGGCTTACCTCCGCCACGCCGCGCCGCATCCGGTGCGTCATACCCACCAGCACGCTCGCATCGTCCTCCGCCACGTTCATCTGCTCCGGGGTTAAAGTGCTGTCCTTGATCTTGCCCGTCACATTCCGCAGCTTGCCCGTCGCCATGTCGAACGTGAACAGATCCGCGCACCCCTCCGGCGAGTCGATCTCGCACTTCGCCGCCACCACCAGCCCGTCGCCCTTATGCGTAAACGCCACCCGCCGCGTAGACTCCGGCAGCCCCGCCACCTTTTTCTGCTCCGCCGGGTTCGCAGCCGAAACGATCGTCCCCACCGCACTCGGCCCCAGGTCCCGCAGTCGCGCGTGCGTCAGCACCAACAGCCTGTCCGACTGCTCCGACCACGCCACCCCATCCATATCCACCAGCGTCGGCACCTCGCGCGCCATCCAGCTCTTCGTATCCACCAGGTAGAGCCTGTGCTCCAGCTCCTCATGCTCCACCCAGATCACGTCTCTCTTATCCCGCCTGTCCCGCGCCCGCGCCGCCGGCTCCGGGTCCGTCGCAACCACCGCCAGCGTGCTCCCATCCGGCGACACCGCGTAGCTCATCACCGAAACCGCCGCCGCCGGCTCCTTCTCGCTCGGCCTCCGCTCCAGCTTCACCGGCACCGCCTCGCCCCCATCAAGCGGCAGCCGGTAGAGGTTCGACTTCGCATCCCGCCGCGCCAGGAACAGGATCGCGCTGCCATCGTTCAGGTACTCCGGCGACCGCTCCCCCATGCTCTCCGCCTGGTTGAACGTCAGCTGCCGGAACGCCCCACCCTCCGTGCTCAGCAGCCACAGGTGCGTCTTGCCGCCGTCCGCCGTGCTGTCCGTCACCGTCACCACCACGTGCTTCAAATCCGGCGAGAGCTGCGGCCCCCCGATCGTCCGCAGGTTCCGCAGCTCCTCATTCGTCGGAAAGTGTTGCTGGCCATGCGCGCCTCCACTCATCCCCGCCAACAGGAGAGCTGCGCCCAGACACGCGCCCAAACTCGCGCCCAGATACCGTCTCATCAACCTCGCTCCTTCTCAAGTCGCAGCGCTCGTTCTGGCCTCAAGCGCCAGCAAGTTTCCTTGGCTCAGACGACAGCCTAAAAACTGTACCGCAGCGAGAATTCCATCCGCCTCGCCGTGGTCAGCGTGCTGCTGTAATTGCCCAACGTGCCGCTGGTCAGATTCGTGGTGAGCGCGTTGAACCGCACCGAATTGCTCACGTTGAAAACCTCCCACGAAAAGATCAATCTCTGGTGCTCGGTCACGTTGAACGGCTTCGTAAGACTCGCATCCGCGTCAAAGTACCCATCGCGTCGGAAGTTGTTGCGCTCTCCCGCCTCGCCCGGGTATGGCAGCCGCTCCAATGGGCCTCCAATGTTGATCGAGTTGTTCAACGCCGTCGCCAGCGCGCTTCCGAACGCATTTGGGACCCGCGTCGGGCTCCCTACCGTCTTCGCCGCGAACGATCCCACCTTTACCCCGTAGCTTCCGATCTCCCAGTCCGTCGTGTAGCCGCCCTCGCCCAGAGAAAACGGCAGGCCGCTCGTCCAGCGATCGATCGAAGCCAGCCGCCACCCGCCCACAGCCAGATCCACCAGGTGGGAAGCATTGCCCAGGAACGCCTGACCTTTGCCAAACGGCAACGAGTAGGAGCCTGTGAACGTGATCAAGTGCCGCGTATCAAAGTCCGAAACGCCCCGCGACTGCGACGGGATAAACGAGTTGGTCAGATATCCGCTCACCCCGCCCGCCGCAAAGCTGTCTCGTTCCGCATCCGACCCCTCGTCGATCGAGTTGCCCAGCGTATAACTCAGGTCCCCCTGGAACCCGTGGCTCAGTGGATGCCGCAGGACAAACTGTCCCGCGTTATACGAAGACGATCCGACAGTCGACTGCACATACAGCGACGAAAACTGCCCCTGGAAGAACCGGTCCTGGGGCGCGTTGGCGGGGCAGCTGTACACGCAATAGAAGTCCAGATCCGCCAGCGCGGTCGACTCTCCCAGCACCTTGCGGTACGTGTAAAACTCCTTCGTGAAGATGTTCTGCGTCGCCGACAAACCGCCCGTGGCAAGCTGCGGAAACAGGTCCTCGAAGTAAGGGATCGCCGGCACCGCGGCCTTGCTGTTGCCGTAGTTCGCGTCCACCAGCGCCGCCAGCTGCGCCCCGGCCTGGAAGTAGGTCGTGCCCGACTTGGGATCGAGCAGGTTCACCGGCGTCGCGATATCGTTCTGCTGGATCAGCCTGCGCCCGAACCGGCCCACATACGCCGCCTCCACCGTAAAGCCGCCCGGCAGCGACCGCTGCACCGACAGGTTGTACACCTCCGAGTACGGCGTCTTGAGCTGGTTGTCGATACCCGCGCTGATGCTGAAGTTCTGCGTCGGCGGCGTATACGGAAACACCTGTGTCGTTGGCGGTGCGGTCACTGGCAGGTTCGGCAGTGTGTTGCGATTCACAAACCGTGGCGCGGCCTCCGACGACAGCTTGCCCAGCGGACTCGGGATACTGCTCGCCAGCCCGAACGAACCCTTCGCGTTGAAGCCATTGATCACGCCCTGCCCGAAGTGGTCGTAGTACATACCCGCACCGGCGCGAATGGACGTCTTGCTGTTCAGCGCATACGCGACGGCGAACCGCGGCGCGATATTCGCATCCTGCTTGTTCCAGTAGCCGGGCTTGCCGTACACCGGCCCGTTGGGCGCAAACGCCAGCGCCGGCTCATACACCTGTCCCACCGCCGCGGCCGCGGCCCGCTGCTGGAAGAATGCATGCGTGTCGATCGTGGGCGCCGCGGACTGCCCATGGCTCTCGTACGGCACACCCAGTATGCTGTGGCGCAGCCCGAAGGTAAGCGTCAGCTTCGGGGTCGCGCGCCATGAATCCTGCACGAAATACTCAAACTCGTTGTTAATGAAGTAGCGTGGAATCGTAGCGCCCACCGGCAGCAGAGTTGCCGTCGCGCCTCCCTGCTGCACCTGGTAGTTCAGGTTCTGCGTCAGCGATGACTCCGCCCCCACCAGGTTCCCGTACGCATTCAGGTAGTTGCTCGAGAAGCTGCCCGCCACCGGCAAATAGCTCGGCCCCAATGACGCCGGACTCGGCAGACCGTTCGTCGTCAGCCCCTGCGGATTCGTGCTCCCCACATTGAACGAGTTCGCATTGGTAAACGAATTGTTGTGGATCAGCCGCCACGTTCCGCCTGCCTGTATGGAGTGGTTTCCCTTCGTGTAGTTCAGAACATCCGAAATCGTGTTGATCGGCACCTCGCGAATGTTGCTCCGCGTCTCAGCCGTCGGAGACGCGATAAACCGCACGTCCGTGTAGTTCCCCACGCCCACGCCCGATTGCCCGAAGCCCTGGCGCGTGTAGCCATAGCGCACATCGTTCACCAGGTTGGCGCTCACCGTCCAGGTATCGCCAGCCGCTACGCCCTTCGTGTTATCCCGTGTGGACGTGGATGCCGGCAGCCCCGGAAACTGCTGCGCCGCGCTGATCACATCCTTCTGCAGATTGCCGCGCACGAAGATCCGGTGCTTGGATCCCGGCGTGTAGTCGAACTTCACGATACTTGTGTTATGCGAGTACGGCGTCGGTGACGAGAAGGCATACGAACCCTCGTTCAGCCCGTCCCCCAGCGTCAGCCCATTCGCATGCGGAAGCTGCGCGAAGTACGCCAGAATTGACGCATTGTCCCCCGGACCATTCGGACAAACGCCGTTCGCCGCGCACGGCGCATCCAGCGTGGCCACCTGCGCCGGTGTCAGCGACACGATATTCCCGCCCGTGTCCTTGTACTTCAAAATTCCAGCCCGATAAGAATCCGTCGGCACCTCCTGCACCACCGGTGTGCTCTCGTGCGTCCGTTGTCCCTCATAGTTGAAAAAGAAAAACAGCTTGTCCCGCTTGATCGGTCCGCCGATCGTCCCCCCGAACGTATTTCGGGTCAACTGCGGCGTCTTCACAGGAAGCCCCGAGTTCACCTGGCCTTCTTTGGTGAACCAGTCGTCCGCGGCAAACGCCGCGTTGCGCAGGTACTCATACGCGCTGCCGTGAAACTTGTTCGTGCCCGACTTCGTGATCAGCGTCACCTGCGCACCCGACGATCGCCCCTGGTCTGCGTTTGCACTCGCAGTGGTCACCCGATACTCCTCCGTCGAGTCGATCGTCGACCGCAGAACGCCCGTGAACGCATAGCCAAACGTCTGGTCGTTGTCGTCGATGCCATCGAGCGTGATATTCCCCTGGTCCGACCGTGCACCCGCCACCGCGCCCAACCGGCTGTCCGTCACCGCCGCCGGGTTGCTCGCGCTGTTATTACCGCCGAAGTACAGCACGCCCGGCTGCAGGCTCAGCAGGTCCGCCACGTTGCGCGAGTCGATCGGCATGGTCTCGATCTGTGCGTTGCTGATCGCGTTGCCGATCGTCGCATCCGTAAAATTCAGCGTGGAGCTCGCCGTCACCTCCACCGTCTCGCTCGCCGACCCCACCTTCAGCGCGAAGTTGATCGTCGCCGGCTGGCTCACCAGCAGCTCCGCATCCTTCTCCACCGTGTCAAACCCACCCGCGCTCGCCGTGATCTTGTACGTTGCCGGCTGCAGGTCCACAAACGTGTACTCGCCGTTCTTGCCCGCATGCCGCGTCTCCGACACCTGCGTCACCGTGTTCGTCAGCGTCACCGACGCCTGCGACAGCGCCGCCCCGCTCGGGTCCGACACCACCCCGCGCACCGAGGTCGTGCCCGTCTGCGCCATTCCCGACACCACCAACACCATGGGTAGAACCGTCATCACTAGCCTGCGCATCATTGGGTCATTCCTCCTGAAGTCACTGTGCTTGAAGTTGTAAAGAGCAGCTTTCCCGGCCTGCTTTTTTGTGCGTCCTCGATCAGCCTGCTTCTGTACTTGCCTTCCTGCTTCTGTCGTTCGTTACCGATCCGGTGCCGCTCCTCCGCCACTCCGGCGCCGCGCGCCCGCCTCTGCCCCTGCGCCCGCTGGCGGCGCCCCACCACCTGCACCGGCCGGTGCCGCCCCCGCCACCTGCTCGACCGGCATCGGCGCATCGTCATACACATACAGCGCGTTGAACATGTACCGGTACGTCCCGTGCGCCTGGCCGCGGTGTTGCGGCTTGAACCCATACAGAAAAATCCGCCCGCGCCCATACGAAACTTCCAGCGCCGCATCCTTGTCGTGCAGCACCTCCGAATGAATCACCATTCCGCTCTCCAGCGGGTCTTCCTGCTTTGCATACTTCGCCAGCACCGCGCCCTTGAACCCCGGCAGCGTCTCAAACGCCGGCCCGCGCTCGAACATCACCACCGGCGAGGCCGGCACACCATAGTTCACCGGCAGCTCCCCATGCTGGGTCTCCACCCGCAGCAGCGATCCCGCGCAGTAGAACTGCTCCGTCGTCATGCCCTGCAGCGCATTCTTCACCGGCAGGTTCATCAGCGGAATCAACCCCGCCGCCGCCTGGTTGAACGCGATCAGCGTCCCGCCGCTCTGCACAAACTCCTGCAGGTTCGCCAGCCCGCTCTTCTCGATCCCGCCCGCATATTGCCCCGGCACCGAGCCCACCCGCAGCCCGTTCATCATCTGGTTGCCGTTCATATCCGCGATGATGATCACGTCATACCGGCTCCTCAGCCCCGCCGACCGGATGTCCGCGTTGTAAATGCTCTTCGGCTTGTAGTCGTAGTTCTCCAGAATCCAGCGCGTCCAACCCTCGTCGATCGACGCCGCCCACGGCCGGTAGAGCCCCACCCTCGCCCTCTTCAGCGCAGTCGTATGCTCCGGCTTCGCACTCCCCACCGCCCCGACGCCGAACCTCTTCGCCATCCCCTCCACGTCGCCGCGGCTCACTCCGCTCACCACAAACGCCCCGCGCTCCATCCCCTCGGCTGTCTTCACCGGGTCCGCCGCCATCTCCACCGTGCCGCCCTGCGCCAGCACCGCGTTCACCAGCTTGAACGCCGCGTTCGGCTTGTGGCTCACCGCAAACACCGCGCCCTCGCCCGACACCTGCGCTTCGGGCAGCTTCACCTCGGCGATCTTCGTCATCTGCCCGCGCTCGTCCGCCGTCAACGGATCGCTCACCGCGTCCACGCTCACGCCCATCTGCAGCGGCAGCGTCCACCCCGTAATGTCATACGGCAGATGCGCTCCCGCCGCCGTCTCGCCCGTCGCCGCCGCCGGATACACTTGCCGCTCGAACAGCTCCTTCGCCATCGCCGAGAACGGCTGATCCATCGGCACGACCCATGATCCCGATGGATACTCAATGCCGTTCGCCTTGAACCCCGCCCTCGTCTGGTAAACATCCAGCCCGTTCTGAATCATCAGCTGCGCCAGCGATCCCGCCTCCGGCACATCCGCCTGGCGGCTCGAAATCACGTACCCAAACGGCGGCTCCGTCCGATGAATGTTGTTTCGTGCCGCCTGGTACCGGTTGTAGTTCAGCGCCTCATGGTTCTTCGCCGCCAGGTCCAGCACGCTCATCGACGCGCCCACCATGTAGTCCACCGCGTCCTTCAGCCGCCACCACCCGCCCTCCCACGGCGTCGTGTACATCGCCAGCGAGCGCAGGTCCTGATACTCTCGCGGAAACTCATCCACCGTGTAAAACCGCGGGGTGGCATACCGGTAGAGCGCCGTCTCCGTAAAAAACGAGATCTCGTTTCGGAACACGCCCGCCCAGTCCGTGAACCCCGCATACCAGTTGTCGAACCTCGTCTCATGGATCGCGCCCGGCATGTTATGCGCATCCAGGTATGCCGCCATGTTCGTCCCGATCACGTTCAGCCAGCTCCGCACATACGGGCTCACATTGCTCGAGATCGGATCCGCAAACGGCGGTATCCAGATCCGCGCCGGAAACGGCGCCGTCTGGTGCTGGCAGTAGAAGATCACCGGGCTGTACTCCAGCTCCGCCTTCACCACCACCTGCTCTTCCTTCATGTTCAGCATGAAGCCGTCCCGATTGTTGTCGTGCCCCACATACTCCTGGTACAGCCACGGCAGCGGCGCCACCTCGTACTTCGTCCCCACGTTCTGCCGGTACCAGCTCACGATCATGTCCTGCCCATCCGGGTTCAACGTCGGCCATAGCACCAGCACCACGTTGTCCAGGATCGCGTCCACCTCCGCATCGCCCTTCGTCGAAAGCAGCTTGTACGCCAGCGCAATCGAGTGCTGGCCGCCCGCCACCTCCGACGAGTGCAGCCCGCCATCGATATGCACGATCGCCTTCGTCTGCCGCGCCAGCGCATGCGCCTGCTCGTCCGTCAGCCCCTCCGCCGTCGCCAGCTGCCGTGCGTTCTTCTTGAACTCATCCAGCCGCGCCAGATTCTGCGGCGACGAGATCACTCCCACCTCGATGTCCCGGCCCTCCGTCGTCTTCCCCACCGTGAACATCTTCATGCGGTCGGACCCCGCCGCCATCGCATGAAAGTACTTCACCGCCTCTTCATAGTTAGCCAGGTAGAAGTCATCGCCCGGCGTATGCCCCAGGAACGCTGACGGACTCGGAACCTGAGCCTTGACGAACATCGTCGAAACCATCAGCACGCTCAAAAGACACCACGGCCCAATGCGCTTGGTGAAGCTCATCAACATCCTTTCAACTGCAAGACACGTGGGTCTGGTTCAACGTCGATTCAGCACAGAAGTGCCGCAGAGCAATGCCATACGAGGGTGCAGCTGTGACTGAGCAGTCCGGCTTAAGCACAACATTCGTCAGAGGTTCGGCTCACTGCCGATCCCGCTTTTAGGTGATTGACCTAACTGTAACCAAACTCCCGCAAATCGCCAAGAGAAAAAGCACGGGCCCACCATCCCGTAGAAAAACCAAGCCCCGAAACCCACCAACCCGCAACCCGCAGATCAAAGCACCCTGCCCCTTACTGCCCCTCACTGCCCCTCACTGCCTCTTGCTGCCTCTTACCGTTTTCAAAAACTGTACCGCACCCCACCCTCCACCCGTCTGCCGTTATCCGCCGCATACGGCAGGCCGAACAGCGGCGACCCCAGCACCCCACCCACCTGCGTCACGTTCATGTGGTTCAGCACATTCGACGACCGCACGTTCAGCTGCAGCGTCTGCTGATGCTCCGCCTTCTTGTTCCGCGTCAGCACAAACGCCCGCTGCACATTCATATCCAGGTACGTCGTCCAGGGCATCACCCCCTTGTTCCTGGAAAACACATTGCCCGGCGCCAACCCCGTCCCACCACTCGCCGTCAGCAGCCCGAACCTGGTCGCGAGCGCCCCTGCCGTCCCCGGCGACGCATACTGCGGCCGATCGTTGAAATCACCGTCGCCGTTGTTATCGAAGCCCGTCGTGATGTTGTAGTGCTTGTCTCCGCTCCCATTGAAGTTCGTGCTCACCTGCACCTTCTTCGGCAGGGTCAGCGTCGCATTCCCAAACACGTTCCACGTCCCCTGGTTCGAGCGATGCGCAAACTCGCCGGCATCCGTAAACGTGCTCTGCGGCGTGAAGAAGATGTTGTCGTCCGTATCGTCCACCAGGTTCACCCGAACCCCGCCGACAAAGAACTGCAGCCGTTTGTACTTGTGGTTCTCCACTCCCGCGAACACCGCGTTCACCCTTCCCTGCCCGCTGTTCTGCACCTGCAGGATGTCCACGTTCGCTATCCCCAGCGCCCGCGGCCCGTACGGCTGCCCGTTCAGCGGCGCATTCACGTTCACTGACCGCGTGTCGTTCCAGATCCGCCCCACGTAGTAATCCACCGAGAGGTTCATCCCCAGCGCCAGCGTCCGCGTGCCTCCCACGTTCTCCGCGCTCCACGTCAGCAGTCCAATGTGCGGCGCAAACCGCCGTTCGCTGTGGATCGCCGTCGCGTTCGTCAGCGGGTCGCCATACACCGGGTTGTAGACCGTGCTGGTCACCCGCTGCACTCCATCCTCCCGCAGCACCTCCGCATAGTCCCCCGTTCCAAACCGTCCGCTGAACAGGCCCCAGTGCGCATGCACCGTCCAGCGCCCATCCTTGGTCGGAGACCAAAGCAACCCCAGCCGCGGCACCGCGCCGTTGTACACCTCCGGATCGTTCTGCAGAAAGTACCGCAGCCCATACGCCACCTTCACCCCGTGCCCCACATTCCACTCGTCTTCAAAGAACAGCGCATCCCGCACCTGCAAGAATTCCACCTCCGGATTTCCCGCCACGTTGCTGTACGCCGTCGGTGTTCCCCCGGCAAGCCCCAGCAGCGAACGCCGATACTGCTCCAGCCCCGTAATCGTGGTCGTCTGCCCATTCACCGGGTTGCCATTGCCGTCCAGCACCGGCGCCGTTCCACCGCCAAACACATACGTCCCGTTGAAGTTCGTAGGCATCCTCCAGTGCAGCTGCCGCGAGAGGAACTGCGTCCCGAACTTCATCGTGTGCCGCTTCGTCGTCAGGATCGCGTCGTCGTCCGCCTCGATCTCGAACTCTCGCTGCCGCGCCGGCCCGATCGTCGCGCCTCCGCCCGTAAACGCCCCCGCCACCTGCACCTGCGCGGCCGTCGATCCCGGCGCGTCCGTCTCGCCCGACCAGCGAAAGCTCACCCGCGCCTCATGCATCAGGTGCGGCGACGCCGTCGTAATATCGCTCACCCGAAACATGTGCTCATACCCCGTCGACTCATACCCCGCCTGCGCCAGCGTCGACCCGCCCACACCCACATTCTGCGCATCGTTCACATTCGCGCTGTACGTCGAGATCAACGTATTCTTCGCGCCCACCTGCCAGTCCAGCCGCGCCGTTCCCAGCCACAAACGCTGCGGCGCCGGCACCGTCGCCAGCGTGCTCACTTCGTTCCCGCTGCTATCCAGCGTCACCGCATCCACCGCCGCAACGTTGTTGATCGACCGATGCTCCAGCGTCAGCGCAAAGTCGCTCCCCGTCCTCCGCACCGGCCCCTGCAGCTCAAACCCATAGCGCTGCTTGCCCAGCGCGCCCTTGCTTACCGAAAACGGATCCCGCGCATTCATCCAGCTGCTTCCGTTGGTCAGGAACAGCGCCCCGTGATACGTCTTCTGCCCCGGCTTCGTGTACACCTCTACCCGCGCTCCATCGAACGGCGGCTCGCGATACTCCGCCGCAAACTGGTCCGGATTCACCTTGATATACGCAATCGAGCTCTTCGGCGGCAGCTTGCTGTCGCCCTGAAATCCATCCACCGAGATCGTCACGTTGGCTGGATTCCCGCCGCCCGCCGCCGCCAGCTGCTGCAGCTCCTTCAGCAGGTCGTCCGGATCGTCCGCCAGCGACTGCAGCCGGCTCCCCGCGATCGTCTGTGTCGGCCCGCTGGCCGTCGCATCCACCGCCGCCGGCGCATCCTCCCCGTCCACGTCCACCTGCGTCGTCACCGTCTCCGGCTCCAGCAGCACATCCAGCGCAGCTCCATGCGGAGCAGTCACCGTCGCCACCCGCCGCGCAAACCCCGCCGCCAGCGCACCCACCTCGTGCGCTCCGTCGTTCACGCACGCGAACCGGTAGCGCCCGTCCGCCCCGCTCACCGCCTCCTGTGTCCCGTCCAGCGTCACCGCCGCCCCCGGAATCACCGCCAGCGTCTTGTCACGCACCGTCCCCGTCAACGCCGTGCACGCTGTCTGCGCCATGGCGCAGGGGAGCAGCAGCGCCGCCCCCGCGGCACTCAATAACCTCGTCTTCATGGAACCTCTTCTCGCCCTCCGCGAACACGTCACCAGTCCCGGGCGTCACTATCACCTACGCGCTCCCCCATCCCCCGGTTCCCACAATTCTTTCACCCTTACCCTAGCCAAGACCAGTGAACAACCCTCAGCAACCAATCCGCTCACCCACCGCCTCGCCTTTAAAACCAAAGCTCAAAACCCGAAAAACCCTGAACCCTCAGATCATCCAACCTCCACCCTCCTCCATCAAACCCCCAGCAACCGGTTCGCTCCCCAGATCATCCCCGCGCCTCCCATCACCGCAACCACCAGCCACCGCCGACCCCGCCCATCGTTGCGCAGCTGCGGCAGAAAGTCGCTCGTCGCCATCTGCAAAAAGAACCCTGCCGCCAGCGCCAGCAGCACCACTGCGCCGCGCGACGACAATAGCCACCACACCGTCAGCAGCCCGCCTAGAAACGGCGCCAGCGCATCCGCCCCCAGGAACGCATAATCCGATCCGCGCGCCTTTTCGCCCGCCGTCGTCACGATCACCGTGTTCATGCCGTCCCCGAAATCATGCGCCGCAATCCCCGCCGCCACCGCCACGCCCGCCGCATGCGACGCCGCGAACGCCGCCCCGATCGCCATCCCATCCCGAAAGCTGTGAAAGATCATCAACCCGCCCGCCACCCGCCCCAGGTGCTTCCTCCGGCGCCGTCCATCCAGCACCGACCCCGCACCATCCCCTAGCGACGCCAGCCCGCTCTCCAGCCCCGTAAACCCCAGGAAGAACAGCAATGTCAGCCCCAGCACCTCCCCGGCCGAGATCCTCGCGCTCCCACCCAGCGCCAGCGCCTCCGGCAGCAGATCAAGAAACGCCGCGCCCAGCAGCAACCCCGCACCCAGAGCCACCAGCACCGGACGAAATCGTTCCAGCTTCAGCGCCAGCAGCCCGCCCAGCAGCGTCGCCGCCACCGGCAACGCGAGCAGCAGCAGAGGTAAATGCGTTGCCGGAATCATCGTCTCCGATCCTACAAGCCCGCGCCCCGCGCCCCATGCAGCAGGCGGTGTAAACTTTGCAGTCAGCGCCCGCCCCGGCTGATACCGCTCAACTCCCCATGCCCACCCGCCGCACCTTTCTCGCCTCCTCTGCACTCACCCTCCTCCGCCCCGCTGCGCTGTTCGCCCAGGCACCTCCTCCGGCCCAGCCGCTTCCGCCCGCCCCCACTACCCGCCCCAACATCGCCCTCATCGACCATGACCGCATCCTCGCCGCCGCCGCCAAAGCCCTCGACCAGCCCCCCGCGCCCACCCCCGACCTCCAGTCCGACGCCTTCCTCGCCTTCACCCTCAACATTCCCGCCCTCGCCGCGGCCGCGCTCCTGTCCTCCTCACAGCCCGACATCCCCAACGCCGCGCGCTACTCCAGCCACGCCGCCGACCACCTCCGCGCCTGGTTCGTCACTCCCGCCACCCGCCTCCCCACCACCCCCGCCTTCCCGCTCTTCAACGGCATCACCGACCTCGTCGCCCTCGCCGAAACCGCCCAGGCCATCCCCTTCCTCGCGCTCCAGCCCGATCTCCTCACCCCGCTCAGGCAGTGGTTCGCCGACTACCTCACCTTCCTCACCCAGTCCCGCCTCGCCCTGCTCGCCCGCGATCAGAAAGACCACAACGGCAGCTCCTGGCTCCTCCAGGTCGCCGCCTTCGCCCGCCTCACCGCCAACGAGCCCGTTCTCGTCGAAGCCCGCCACCGCTTCAAAACCGTCACCATCCGCGCCCAGATCAACGCCGACGGCCTCTTCCCCCACGAGCTCCCCAGCCCCAACCCCTACCGCGACTCCCTCTTCAACCTCGATCTCCTCTCCGCCGCCTGCGTCCTCCTCTCTACCCGCTTCGAAAGCGTCTGGGACTACGAGCTCCAGGACGGCCCCGGGATGCGCGCGGTCATCGCCCGCTTCGCCCCCTACATCGCCAACCGCAACAAGTGGCCCTTCCCCGCCGACCAGACCCACTTCAAGGACCTCCCCTGCCGCCGCCCCGCCCTCGTCTTCGCCGGCCGCGCCTTCACCCAGCCCGACTACGTCACCCTCTGGCGCACCCTTACACCCGAGCCCGCCAGCCCCGAGATCCTCCGCACCTTTCCCATCCGCCAGCCCATCCTTTGGCTCACCCAGCCCAGGCCCCAGACGATTATCTAGTCAGCGCCCCCAGTCTCCGCTAGAATCATGCTCCTCAACTACAGGAGGAGCGAAATGGCACTGGATATGGTCAAGTTGAATGACTTCGTAGGCCGCTTCGTGGGCGACCTGGGTTCCGCGGTGCATGCGGGAATGGTCGTCATCGGTGAGCGCCTCGGGCTCTATAAAGCGCTCGCCCAGGGCCCCGCAACGGCAGCCGAACTGGCCGCCAGAACCGGCACCGACGAGCGTTATGTGAGCGAGTGGCTCGCCTCCCAGGCTGCCGGCGGCTACGTCACCTTCGACAAGCAGCGCGAATGCTTCAGCCTCACTGAAGAGCAGGCCTTCACCCTCGCCAATGAAGACAGCCCCGCCTACCTTCCCGGCGCGTTTGAGCTCGCTCTAGGCGCGCTCGCCGCCGTACCGCGCATCACGGAGTCCTTTCGCTCCGGCGCCGGCATGGGCTGGGGTGAACATGACCCCGCGGTCTTCCACGGATGCGAGAAGTTCTTTCGTCCCGGCTACGCGGCCAACCTCGTCAGCACCTGGATCCCCGCGCTCGACGGCGTCCAGCAGAAACTCCAGGCCGGCGCCCGCGTCGCCGATGTCGGCTGCGGCAAGGGAGCCTCCACCATCCTGATGGCCAAAGCCTTCGAAAAATCTCACTTCCAGGGCTTCGACTATCACCAGGAATCGATCCTCGCGGCGCAGGCCTCGGCCGAGCGCCAGGGCCTCGCAGACCGCGTAACGTTCGAAGTGGCTGCAGCCAAGGAATTCCCAGGCAAGGACTACGATCTGCTGACCGTCTTCGATTGCCTGCACGACATGGGAGACCCCGTCGGAGCCGCAAAGCACGCCCTCGGCGCGCTCAAGCAGGACGGCACGTGGATGATCGTCGAGCCCTTCGCCAACGACGAGCTGACCGACAACCTCAACCCGGTAGGCCGCGTCTACTACTCCTTCTCGACCCTGCTCTGTACCCCCTGCTCGCGCTCGCAGGAGGTCGCTCTTTGCCTCGGAGCACAAGCCGGAGAAGCCCGCATCCGCGACGTGGTCATGCAAGCCGGCTTCACCCGCTTTCGCCGCGCCGCCGAGACCCCCTTCAACCTCGTCTACGAAGCTCGCCCCTGAGCACAAGAACGCACCCGCGTCTCCTGTCCTCGCGTCCTGATCGTTCCAATCCGTACCTGTCGGCGTTCAGCCTTCCTTATCGCGGCACAATGCCCCGCCGAACTACCGCGCCCCGCCATTACTAGCCGCGGTCCCCGCGCTCGTCCGCGGGAAATACCCGCTGCGCGTCCGCACATCCAGCCGCCCGAAGCCCTTCTCCTTGGCCTCCACATGCACCTGCCGATAGCCCCCATGACTTGGCGGGTTGGTCGAGTGATACGCAATCGTGTACTGCGTCCGGATATCCGCCGCCACCGTCGCCGCAATCGAGTCCACTTCCTTCAGCGACTTCGGGAAATACGCCGCCCCGCCCGTCTGCTCGCTGATACTCTCCAGCACCTTCCGCGCGTGCCGCGACTCACGCTTGTCCGTATCCTCGCCAAACAGCAGCCCCACCGAGTAAATAACCGGCCCATCCAGGTCCTGGATCCTCCGGATCGCCTGCTCCAGCGTCGCCGTCGAAGCATTATCCTCGCCGTCCGTAATAATGATCAGCACCTGCTTCGGGTTCTTCGCATTCTTCGCCAGATAGTCCGCGCTCGCCACCAGCGCGTCGTACGCCGCCGTCCCGCCGCTCGACTTGATATACCCCAGCCCTTGCTGCAGCTTATCCAGGCTCGACGTAAAATCCTGGTCGATAAACGCCTCCGAGCTGAAGTCCACCAGGAACTCTTCATCCTTCGGGTTCGACAGCCGGATCAAATCCAGCGACGCCTTATCCACCGCCGCGCGCTTGTCGTACATCGAGCCCGAGCTGTCGATCAGCAGTCCGATCGACACCGGCAGGTCCTCATGCCGGAAGCTCGTAATCGTCTGCGGCACCCCGTCCTCGTACACATGGAAGGCACTCTGGTCCAGCGTCTGGATCGTCCGTCCACTCTGGTCGATCACCGACGCGTTCAGCCGCACCTCGAACGCATCCGCGCTCAGCGTATACCGCCCGTTCGCGCCCTTGGCTACCTGCCCAGCCGTCTGTCCAGCCGCCTGGCCGCCGCCCGCCGCCGCACCCTGCCCCGCCGCTCCCGCCGGTGCCGTATCCGGATCAGGCGACGGCGCCGGATCGCGATCCACCGTCAGCGGCAGTGGAGTCCGTGGAGGAGCCTGCTGCGCCCCCACCCCGGCGCCCGCAGCGGCACCCAGCCCCGATCCCACCCCAACCAGCCCCGCAATCCCCAGAACCCAAATCGTCGCCACTCTACTGCGAAGGTGCATAATACCCCTGCCGAAAGTGCACCGTCAGCGGAGGAAGACCCGGCGGCGGCACCAATCTCACCTTCAATTTACGCCAGTTCCCGTCCTTCTTCATATCCGACGGACGATAACCCACAACATACTGGTTGCGCAGCTCCGCCGAAATCCGCGCCGCGATATCCGCCATATCCCCCACATCCGAAACCTTGAACATCCGCCCGCCCGTCATCTCCGAAATGTCCGTCAGCAGCACCGGCCCCAGCTCCTCCTCGCTCGTCGACGCGTACACATCGAAGATGCCGATCGAGTAGATCTGCACGTCGCTCTCCCGAACCACCCGCCGCAGCTCTCCCTGCGTATACCGGCTCCGGTTGTCCCCGCCATCCGAGATGATCAGCAGCGCCTTGCGCTCGTACTTCGCGTCCTTCAGCTTGTTCACGCCCAGGTACACCGCGTCGATCAGCGCCGTCCGGTTCTCCGGATGCAGCATCACCATCCGCGCCTCCACGTCATCCACATCCGACGTGTAATCCACGATCACCGCCGGCCGGTCGTTGAACCCGATGACAAAAAATTCGTCCGCCGGATTTGATGTCCGCAAAAACTCGCTCAACGCCCGCCGCGCCCGCGCAAACTTCGAGTTCATGCTCCCGCTCAGATCGAACACGATCCCGATCGTCACCGGCGCATCTTCGGTCGAGAAGCTCTTGATCACCTGCCCCACGTTGTTGTCGAAGATCTCGAAGTTCGGCGCCTCCAGTCCCGTCACCAGCCGGTTCAGCGGGTCCGTCACCGTCATCGGCACCAGCACCAGGTTCGCCGTCACATGCAGCCTGGGCACATTCGACCTCGGCGCCGCCACCGCTCCCGGAGCCTCAGCCGTACCTTCCGTCTTCTCCGGCGCCGGGGCCTTTGGCGCCGCCACCGGCGTATGCACCTCGCCCAGCGGGTTCTCCTGCGCCCGCCCCGCACCCGGTCCAATCAGCGCCAGGAACAAAACCACATACGTCCATCGTGCTGCTATCCGGGCCATCCCGGCCATACCGCTCATCTTCATTGCGCCACCACACCACGTCATACGCCCTGCGCTCCGCTCCACACTTCTCCTAGAGCTCCGTCAGCAGGCAGCTTACACCCGGCCGTCTTCTTGCATTAGACGCACATGAGACGAAGACGCCGCCTCGCCAGCAGCACCACTGTTCTCAACGCACACTGCGCCGCCACGTCAACACCGTATTCACACCGTAGTTCCACACCGAGCTGATCGCCGTCCCCAGCACTCCCGCCAGGGCCCATGGCAGACCCCGCCGCATCAGCAGGCTCGCGAACGCCACATTGATCAGCGCACCCATCGAGCAGGCCAGGTAAAAACTCAGCAAGCCCCTCACCAGCCCCATCCCGCGCAGCCGCTCATCCCGAAACGTAGCGATGTTGTTCAGCAGGAAATTCGACGTCATCGCCACCAGCGTCGCCGCCACCTGCGCCTGCACAAACGGCAGCAGCCCCCGCCCATACAGCACCCACAGCACCGCCAGATGCACTCCGAGCCCCAGCCCGCCCACGCACAAAAACAGCGCAAACCGCGTCGGAACCCAGCGCCCGATCATCTTGTCCAGGATCAGGAACAGGAACTCCAGCTGCACATTCGCGTCCAGCTTGCTCTCCCCCGCCTGCCTCATCCTGAAGCGGTACGGCACCTCCCGCACCCGCGGCTCGCTCCGGCTGCTCGCCAGGATGTCCACAAGGATCTTGAACCCCGTCCCGCTCAGCCGCGGCACCTGCGCCCGGAAGAACCCCGCCTCCACCATGAAGAACCCGCTCATCGCGTCGGTCACCTCGCACTTCAGCACCAGCCGGCTGATCCTCCGCCCCATCTCGCTCATCTGCTCGCGCTGCCGCCCGAAGTCGCCCATCCCGCCGCCCGCCATATTCCGGCTCGCCACCACCAGGTCCAGCCCGCCGCCCTCCATCAGCCCCAGCATCTCCGGAAGAATCGTCTCGTCGTGCTGCAGATCCGCATCCATCACCGCGATAAACGGCGCCGCCGAGCTCATCATCCCCTCGATGCACGCTGACGCCAGCCCCCGCCGCCCCACCCGCTCAATCACCCGCACCCGCTCATCCCGCCGCGCTACCTGCCGCAACGCCCCCGCCGTCCCATCCGGCGAGTGGTCGTCCACAAACACCACCTCCCAGGCCACCCCCCCAAGCACCCGCTTGAGCTTTTCAATCAACACCAGAACGTTGCCGCTTTCGTTAAAAGTCGGCACCACCACACTCAACTGCAAAGCCACGTCGTCCACCCCACCAGCCTACCGCACCCTACTCCGTGACCCTACTCCCTACACCCTGTCTTGATCCCTAACTCTCCTTCCCCACCCGCTCTGATCGATAATCAACAAACCATGCCGCACCCGCCCTCGCCCGGAGCCCGGCGCCCCCAACCAGCAAGACCCGCCCTCCCCTCCGGCCCCGCCTCCCTCACCTTCCTCATCCTCATCGCCGCCGCCCTCGGCATGGCCGCTCTGCTCGCCCTCCTGCCCGCCGCCGGCCACGACCAGATGTGGCTCCTCTACGCCGCTCGCCTCCACCTCCATGGCGCGCCCCTCTACGGCCCTGAGATCTTCGAAACCAACCCGCCCCTCATCCTCTGGCTCTCCACCATCCCCGCCGCCTTCTCGTGCGCTCACCCACATCCCCGACACCGCCCTCGGCAAGCTCTGCGTCATCCTCCTCGAACTCCTCATCGCCGCCCTCTGCCTCCGCCTCTACCGGCCCGCCTTCCCCAAGCCCTCCCGCGCGACGCTCCATTTCCTCGCCTTCATCTACATCAGCGCCGTCGCCGTCATGCCCGCCCGGGATTTCGGCCAGCGCGACCACCTCCTCACCCTCCTCCTGCTCCCCTACCTCTGCGCCGCCGCCCTCCGCCTGCAGAACCTGCCCGTCTCCATCCCCCTCGCCACCATCAGCGGCATCCTCGCCCTCCTCGGCCTCGCCCTCAAACCCCACCAGCTCCTCATTCCACTCGCTCTTCTTTGTCATTCCGGCCTGCAGCAGAAGAACGCCCAGCGTCGGCATAGGCTTCTACGCACCCTCCTCCGCCCCGAACTCATCGCCCTCCTTCTCTCCGGCCTCGTCTTCCTCGCCGCCGTCCACCACTTCAGCCCGCTCTACCTCTCCACCATCGTCCCCCTCGCCCGCGACACCTACTGGGCCTACGGCTCTCTCACCCTCCCCCAGCTCCTCGCTGCCTCCATCCAGCTCCACATCCTCCTCGTCCTCGACGCCGCCCTCATCCTCTATCTCCGCCGAACCTCTACCCTCAGCCTCACTTTCTTCATCGCCGGCCTTGCCGCCACCCTTGCCTTCTACCTCCAGGGAACCGGCTGGTACTACCAGCAGCTCCCTGCCCTCACCTTCCTCACCTTCACCCTCGCCCTGCAGCTTCTTGCCCTCGCTCAACGCCATCCCCTTCCTGTTCCCCGCCGCACCGTCCCCGCCGCCCTTGCCCTCAGCCTCCTTGCCCTCTTCCTCACCGCGCACTTCATGAACTATCCCTTCACCCTCGCCCGCGCCTTCCCCAGCACTCAAGTGGACCCAATCCAGCCCGACCCCACCTTCTACGCCGGCCTTCCCCCCGGCGCCGCCGTCCTCACCCTCTCTCCCACCGTCGACGACACCATCCCGCCCGTCTACCAGTTCCACCTCACCCTCGGCCAGCGCTACCCCCACTTCTTCCTCCTCCCCGCCCTCCTCCGCACCGAATCCTTCTACGCCCACACCGGCCCCAGACCCCCGCATCTCCTCTCGGCCGCCCGCCTCGCCGCACTCGACCGCCTCCAGCAGGCCTACATGCTCCAGGACCTCAACCGCTGGCATCCCGCCCTCATCCTCGTCGAGCGCTGCCAGGACCCCGCCGTCCACTGCCAGGTCCTCGAAGACCGCCACGACGACCTCCTCGCCTTCTTCCTCCGCGACCCCGCCTTCGCCGCCATCTTCGCCCGCTACCACCTCCTCCGCCGCTCCGGCCCCTACGACGCCTACATCCCCAGCTGAAACCTCCCCCGCACACCTTGTCATCCTGAGCGAGGCGCAGCCGAGCCGAAGGACCTGCATCTGCTTTTTGCCTGAACGCACCCCCAACGCTCTCAGAGCCGACCCCAGCCCCCCGGTACAATCTCCCCAGGAGAACCTCCACGCATGGCCCGCATCTACCCCTTCCGCGCCCTCCGCTACGACACCCAGAAAGTCCGCATGGAGGACGTCGTCACCCAGCCCTACGACAAGATCACCCCCGAGATGCAGCAGGCCTACTACGAGCGCTCCAAATACAATCTCGTCCGCGTCATCCTCGGCAGAAAGGAGCCCGGCGACACCGATCCCTTCGCCCCCGACGCCGCCGAAATCCCCCAGCACAACGTCTACACCCGCGCTGCCGAATCTCTCGCCTCCTGGCGCCGCAAGGGCATCCTCCGCGAAGAGCCTCAGCCCGCCCTCTACGGCTACTCCCAAACCTACGTCGTGCCAGGCACGATGAGCATCCAGGAGCGCCGCGGCTTCATCGCCCTTGGCCACCTCTACGACTACGCCGACCACGTCGTCTACCGCCACGAGCAAACCTTCCCCAAGCACAAATCCGACCGCCTCGCCCTCTTCAAAGCCACCCGCGCCTACTGCGAGCAGATCTACATGCTCTACTCCGACCCCGCCTTCACCGCCGAATCCCTCATCTTCACCGGCGCCCCCGCCGACCTCGAAATCACCGACGAGTACTCAGTCGTCCACCGCGTCTGGAAGCTCACCGACCCCCACCTCATCAACCTCATCTCCACCACCATGGCCGACAAAAAGCTCATCATCGCCGACGGCCACCATCGCTACGAAACCTCCGTCACCTACATGCACGAGCGCGCCGCCCAACTCCACCTGACCCCCACCCCCGTCATCCTGAGCCAAGGCGAAGCCGAGTCGAAGGACCTGCATCTCCCCCTCACCACCACCGACCCTGACGCATCCCCTTCCAACCTGGCTGACGAACCGGGGTCCCCGGCGAGCGGTCTTGGCTCGCTGGGGTGGAACGAACCCCACACCCTCCTCCCCGCCCCACCCTTCCCCGAAGCCGCCATGATGATGACCTTCGTCAACATGGACGCACCCGGCATCACCATCCTCCCCACCCACCGCGTCGTCTTCGGCCTCCCCGCCTTTTCGCCCGACGACTTCCTCACCGCCGCCGAGGACTTCTTCGACATCCTCCCCCTGCCCGCCGGCCGTCACGAGCCCTACACCGAGGAACTCACCCGCTCCCCCGGCGTCGCCTTCATCGCCGTCACCCGCACCGGCAACTATCTCCTCACCGCCAAACCCCAGCCCATCCGCGACGCCCTGCTCCTCCTCCAGCCCCACATCTCCCCCCGCCAGGCCTCGCTCGACGTCGTCCAGCTCCACAACATCGTCCTCGAAGTCCTCCTCAAGCTCACTCCCGAATCCATCACCCGCGGCGAAAACATCCGCTACCTCCGCGACCCCGCCGAAGCCGTGCAGCAGGTCCACTCCGGCCAGGCCGACGTCGCCTTCCTCATCAAGCCCGTCACGCTCGATCAGCTCCGCGACATCTCACTCTCTGGCGACGTCATGCCCCAGAAGTCCACCGACTTCTACCCCAAGCTCCTCAGCGGCCTCGCCATCTACGCCCTCGACTAGAGGCGCACAGAGCACCCGAGCCCACCCCACCCAGTACAATCATCCCGTACCCGCCCGTGCCTATCGCCCGACCCCCAATCCGCACGCTTGTCCTCCTCCTCGCCGCCTTCCCGGTCAGCGCCCAGACCCCCACCGCCCCGTCCCCCAGGCCCGCCACCACCCCCAGGCCCGCCCGCAAAGCCCCGCGCCCCCTCCAGCCCCCCTACAACTTCAACCTCATCGTCCTCGACCCCGCCCACGGCGGCACCGATCCCGGCGCCCATCTCACCGCCGACGCCCTCGAGAAAGACGCCACCCTCGCCTTCGCCAAATCTCTCCGCGAGCTCCTCACCCCCAGGGGCATCACTGTCGTCCTCACCCACGAGTCCGCCGCCATCCCCGCGCCGCCCCCGAAACCGCCCGAGCCCGACCCCGACAACCCCGACACTCCCGCCCCGCCTCCCCCGCCCCCGCCCAGTCCCAACGCCAACAATCCCACCCCCGAGCAGCGCGTCGAGCAGGCCAACCGCTCCCGCCCCGTCGCCTGCCTCCTCATCCACGCCTCGAACGGCGGCCACGGCGTCCACCTCTACACCTCCGCTCTCACCCCCGCCTCCAGTTACACCCCCGACCCCGATCCCGCCAACCGCCCCATCATCCCCTGGGACACCGCCCAGGCGCCCTCCCTCGCTCAATCCACCCAGCTCGCCAGCGATCTCGCCGCCGCCCTCGCCGGCATCCGCATCCCCACCGTCGTCGGCCGCGACTCCATGCGCCCCATCGACTCCCTCACCTGCCCCGCCGTCGTCATCGAGCTCGCTCCGCTCGGCACCGGCAGCTCCGGCACCCCTGCCTCCGACACCGCCTACCAGCAGCGCGTCGCCCAGGCCATCGCTACCGCGCTCGATCTCTGGCGCAATCGCCAGGCCTCCCAGTTCCAGGCCCGTCTGGCAGCTCAGCAGCAAGCCCAGCAGCAGTCCCAGCAGCCAGCCTCCTCTCCCACCAGCCCTGCTCTCCCGCCTAAACCCAAGCCCAGGCCCAAACCCGTCCCCATCCCCAGCGAATCGCCTCTGGCCCCCGACACCTCCACCCCGCCGCCCCCGCACCGCCCCGCGCCCATCATTCGCCGCGACCCCGGCACCATCCCCCCATCGACTCCGCCTTCTACTGAACCATCGACGAAACCCGGAGCCACCCGTTGATCCCCCGCTACCAGCGCATCCTCTACTGGTGCCTCGTCGGCGGCATCGCCCTCATGGCCCTGCTCCTCGTCCGCGGCTGCGTCACCAAGCACGAGCGCATCGCCGCCATGCGCGACCAGAGCCCCATCGCCGCTCCCTCTGACATCCCCAGCGAGCAGGTCTCCATCGCCTCCGCCAACGACGCCGACGGCTCCATCTCGCTCGACGAAGTCAACCTTCCCCTCCCCGAAGAACCCTCCCTCCGCGCCCGCGTCCTGCTCGACCGCGCCCTCACCGACCTCTCGCTCCCCGCCTCCACCCACCCCGTACCTCCCGGCCCCGCCGTCACCGACGTCTTCCTGCTCTCGCTTCCCATCGGCAACCCCGCCGGCATCTCCTACCCCGCGGCCGGCTCGCAACTCGCCGTCGTCAACCTCACCAAAGCCTTTGCCGACGCCCATCCCTCCGGCATCGAGTCTGAAGACCTCACCCTCCGCGTCATCATCGCCACTCTCCACGCCAACTTCCCCGACATCCGCGAGGTCCGCTTTCTCGTCGACGGCCAGCCGCGCGACACCCTCAGCGGTCACTCCGACCTCAGCCGTCCCTATGCCGTCACCGACCCCACCCAATCCATCCACGTCCTCGCCGCCGACGGATCAAGCCTTTAAAGCAGTTGAAGACAGTTGACGGCAGTTAACGACAGCACTGCTCCACACTGCCTCTCACTGCCCCTCACTCCTCCTGCCTTTAACTGCCCTTAACTGCCCCTAACTGTAGTTAACTGTCCTTCATGACTATCGCCGTCTTCGACTCCGGCTTCGGCGGCCTCACCGTCCTCCGTGCCCTGCTGCCGCTCATCCCCGGCGCCCGCTTTCTCTACCTCGGCGACACCGCCCGACTCCCCTACGGCGCAAAATCCCGCCACACCGTCGCCCGCTACGCCGTCGAAAGCGCCCACTTCCTCGCCGCGCAAGGCGCCGACATCCTCGTCATCGCCTGCAACACCGCCACCGCCCTCGCCCTGCCCGAGATCACCGCCGCCGTCTCCATCCCCGTCATCGGCGTCATCGAGCCCGTCGTAGAACTCGCCCACCACGGCCGCCAGGGCAGCCAGGTCCTCGTCCTCGCCACCCAGGCCACCGTCGACTCCCACGCCTACTACCACGCCTGCCTCCGCCACCATCTGCACGCCGTCGAGAAAGCCTGCCCGCTCCTCGTCCCGCTCGTCGAAGAGGGCTGGATCGATCATCCCGTCACCCGCGAAGTCGCCCGCATCTACCTCGCCCAGGCCCTCGCCCGCTGCTCTCCCTCGGCCGTCCTCCTCGGCTGCACCCACTACCCCCTCATTCAGCCGCTCCTCGAACAAACCCTCCGCAACCTCGACTCCCCCGCCCTCATCATCGACTCCGCCCACGCCACCGCCCAGGCCGTCGCCCGCCTTTGCCACCCTCAGTCGCGACCAGTCGAACCAACCTCCAACGCCTGTCATCCTGAGCGCAGCGCGCAGCGCGCAGCCGAAGAACCCGCATCTGTCTCTGCTCACCATCCTGAGCGCGTCTTACCTCCAGCATCACCGCTCAACTGCACCTTCTACGCCACCGACTCCATCGAAAAATTCCAGCGCCTCGGCTCCGCCTTCCTCGGCCAGCCCCTCCCCACCGTCCATCTCATCGACCTCGGCGGCTAACCCTACTGGCGGCTAACCCCACTCCCTACCCCCTACTCCCTAAACCCTGCCTTGTTCCGTATCCCGCCTTCTCTTCCCTCTTCCTGCATTCCTGCTCCCTGGACCCTGCCTCATCCCGGCCGGCCTTCTCTTCCCTCCTCCCTCCTCCATCCCCCCTCCCCGGTATACCCTCACCCCATGCCCTATCTCCTCAAAACCGAGCCCCAGAAGTACTCCTTCGACGACCTCCTCCGCGACGGCACCACCATCTGGAACGGCATCTCCAACAACCAGGCCCTCCTTTACCTCCGCGGCATGAAGAAAGGCGAGAAGCTCGTCATCTACCACTCCAACATCGGCAAAGCTGTCGTGGGCACTGCCAAGGTCGTCTCCGTCGACGCCGCCGACCCCAGAAATCCGCAGGTCCTGGTCAAGGCCGGCAAACGCCTCAAACAGGAAAAACCCCTGGCTGACATCCGCGCCGCCGCCGTCTTCGCCGACTCCATCCTCTTCCGCCAGTTCCGCCTCTCCGTCGTCCCCCTCACCGACGCCCAGTACGACTTCCTCACCGCCTGACCCAGCCTTTGCAAAAACCCGCTGCACCAAAAACGGTTCAGCATTTGCAAGACTTTTTCAGACTCAAGTCCAGACCTAACCCTTGCAGATCGAGACTTTAGATACTTTCAGGGGGGAGGGGGGAGTCTGCCTCGATCTTCTCTCCCGCCCGTCCGCTGCTATCCTGATCAACGGCAAAAGGAGCACTCCGCATGATCGATCTCAAGGGCCAGGTCGCCGTCGTCTTCGGCCTCGCCAACAAGCGCAGCATCGCCTGGGCCATCTGCCAGAAGCTCTCTGAAGCCGGCGCCTCGCTCGCCATCTGCTACCAGTCCGAGCGCCTCCAGCGCGACGCCGAAGCCCTCGCCGCAGAGCTTCCCTCCGCCCGCACCTTCCAGTGCGACGTCGCCTTCGACGACCAGATCGACGCCGTCTTCACCCACATCCAGGGCGCCTTCGGCACCATCCACATCCTCGTCCACGCCATCGGCTTCGCCCCCGCCGACGCCATCAAGAACGACTTCCTCCTCACCAAACGTGACGACTTCCGCATCGCCCACGACGTCAGCGTCTACTCCCTCATCGCGCTCGCCCGCGCCGCCGCCCCCCTCATGTCCGATGGCGGCTCCATCCTCACCCTCACCTACTTCGGCTCCGACAAGGTCTTTCCCAACTACAACGTCATGGGCTGCGCCAAGGCCTCGCTCGAGGCCGCCGTCCGCTACCTCGCCGCCTCCCTCGGCCCCCGCAACATCCGCGTCAACGCCATCTCCGCCGGCCCCATCAAAACCCTTGCCGCCCGCGGCATCGGCGACTTCTCCAAAATCCTCGACACCGTCGAGCTCCGCAGCCCGCTCCATCGCAACGTCGACGCGCTCGAAGTCGGCAACACCGCCGCCTTCCTCTCCAGCTCCCTCGCCAGCGGCATCACCGGCGAGATCACCTTCGTCGACTGCGGCTTCAACATCACCGGCATCTGACCACACTCTTCGCCCGCACGCCCGCTGTATAGTTCTTCTCACGGCGATCACCAAGCCCTTGCGAAACTCCAAAGGACACTCCTCCCATGACCGAATCCAATCACCTCAGCGACCTCCTCCGGCCCGAGCTCCAGCAGGAGTTCGACAAGACTCGCAAAATGATCGAGCACCTGCCCGATGGCCCACTCGACTTCAAGCCGCATGAAAAATCCTTCACCCTCACCCGCCTCGCCGGACACACCGCTGAGCTCGCCGGCTTCATCACCCTCATCCTCACCAGCACCGAGATGGAAGCCGGTTCAGCGTCCCGCGTCCGGCTCGTGTACGAGACCAAACCACAGCTCCTCGCCGCCTTCAACGAACAGGCCGACACCGCCATCACCGCGCTCAAGAACGCGTCCGATGAGAGCCTGGACCAGAAGTGGAAGTTCTCCTACAAAGGCCACGATGTCTTCTCAGGAAGCCGCTACAACGCCTACCGCACCATGGGCCTCAACCACATGATCCACCACCGCGCCCAGCTCGGCATCTACCTCCGCCTGCTCAACGCCAAGGTCCCCGGCACCTTCGGCCCGTCCGCCGACGAGCCCTTCGGCGCATAACCGGGCGCCGCCCTTGGTCATAGCCAAAGGAACTGCTGTCGTCCTGCCTTTCCGTTTACTCCCTCAGAAGCTGATTTTCCTCTTAGCTCCTGAATGAGCACCGCGCGCAAGTGCTAGTCTTGCTCGACAGCACAGCACTGCGATCGGAGCACCATGCGCACAGCCCACATCTCCGTCTGCTTCTCCTGCCTTCTCGCCCTCCCGCTGACCCTCGCAGCCCAGCCCGCCACCTCCGCCGCCCCCGCTCAGGAACTTCACTGCACCATCCCGCCCGCCCGCGCCACATCCGCTGACACCGCGCTCGCCCAGGGCAAACCCGCGCTCGCCGAAGAGCTCTTCACCGCCCAGCTGACCACCGCCCCCACCATCGCCACCTACTCCGGCATCGTCGACTCCCAGCTCGATCAGAACCACCTGCCCGACGCCCTCGCCTCTGCCCAGCGCGCCAAAGCCGCGCTGCCCGCCTCCGCCGACGCCCAGGCCCTCGTCGGCGACGTCCTCCTCCGCTCCGGCCAGATCCCTGAAGCCTCCACCGCCTACAACCAGGCCATCTCCCTCGACCGTTGCTCCTCCCGCGCCCACGCCGGCATCGCCCGCCTCTACGACCTCGTCGGCCGCCACGCCACCGCCTACCGCGAGTTCAGCTTCGCCCATCGCCTCGCGCCCCGCGACCCCGTCATCACCGCCGCCTACCTGCAGGCCCTGCCTCCGCCGCAGCGCGCCGCCCCGCTCTCCGCCTTCCTCGCCACCCACCCGCTGCTCCCGGCCGATCAGCTCGAAACCCTCAACACTCAGCTCGCCGTCCTTGAGCAGCACAAATCCTGCACCGCCTCCTCCGCCTTCACCACCGCCAGGCTCGATCTCCAGCCCATCCTCATCAACGGCCGCTACACCCGCAGCTGGGGGCTCAAAACCTCCATGAACAACAACACCTTGCCCCTGCTCGAGCTCGACACTACCGTCTCCGGCATCGTGCTCAATCCCGACGACGCCAACAAGGCCGGAGTACATCCCCTCGACGGCGTCAAAGCCCGCCTCACCGGCACCTCCACCGCCGTCGCCGACCACATCCGCATCGGCAACCTGGACTTCACCGATTGTCCCGTCACCGTCGTCCCCGCCTCCTACCTCGCCGGCGGCAACAGCCTCATTGGCTCCGACTTCTTCCGCGATCACCTCATCCACATCGACTACGTCGCGCACCTCGTCACCCTCAACCCGCTGCCCGCCCTCACCCCCGGCCCGCTCGGCCTCACCGACTCCACCCCCAGCTCCGCCGCAAAGGACTGGGTCCCCGTCTACGTCTCCGGACCCACCGTCCTGCTCCCCACCCTCATCAACAAAAAGGGGCCCTTCCTCTTCGCCATGGACACAGGCATCGGCCGGTCGATCTACTCGCCGGCGGTCACCCGGGCGCAGCTCTCTGACAGCACCGACGCCACCCTCAACCTCATCGGCAGCTCCACCTCCTTCGTCAAGGTCGTACCCCGCGACGGCGGCGGCGAAACCAACATCACCGATGTCCACGGCCCCGACGGCACGCTCCTCAAGGTCACTCGCCCTGTAAAATTGCCCGTCCTGCGCTACGCCCTCAGCGAAATCCCCGACCCCACTGCCGTCTCCTTCGATCTCTCCCCCCTCAGCCACCAGGTCAACACCGAAGTCTCCGGCCTGCTCGGCTTCGCGCTCCTCAGCTACTTCGACATCGAGATCAACTACCGCGACTCACTCGCCCGCGTCGCCTTCGACCAGAACCGCCGCTACCACGTCCAGCAAAATGACCTCCACGACTTCGCCTCCGGCGCCGGGGTCGTCTACTAAACCGCCCCAAATCCCGTCATCCTGAGCGAGCACTCGTGTCACCTGAGCGAGCACTGTTGTCATCCTGAGCGAGGCAAAGCCGAGTCGAAGGACCTGCATCTCCCCACCCTTGATCCCGACCATTGGTTCCGTGGCGTTGCGCGTTCTTATCCGTGTCAATCCGCCTTTTCTGCGTTATGCCTTTCTCCCACCATCCACAATCTCCGCCACCAGCTCTACCGTCCGCTCCACCTCCTCATCCGTCGTGTAAAAATGCGGAGCGATCCGCACCCCCGCACCCGGCCTGAAGTCCACCAGCACATCCCGCCGCCCCAGCTCCGCCGTCACGGCCTTCCCATCCGGCACATCCAGGATCACCACCCCGCCCCGCCGCTCCGGCTCCCGAACCGTCCTCACCGTCAGCCCCAGCTCATCCGCCAGCGCGATCATCCGCTGCGTCTGCCGCACCGACTTTGCCCGGATCGCCTCCACCCCGATCTCCGCCACCATCTCATACCCCGGCCTTGCCGAGTAGAGCGCCGGCACATTCGGCGTCCCGTTCAGAAACCGCCGTATCCCCGCGTCGAACCGGATCGGCGCTCCCGCAAACGCAAATGGCTCCTCGTGCGCCGCCCAACCCGTAGCCGCCGGCCGCAGCGTCTCGATCAGGTCCTCCCGCACATACAGATAACCATTCCCCGGCCCACCCAGCAGCCACTTCACACTCCCACCCACCGCAAAATCCACTCCCAGCGCCGTCACATCCACCGGCACAATCCCCGCCGACTGGTAGAGATCCGCGCACACATACGCCCCCACCTCGTGCGCCCGCCGCGTAATCGCGCCCAGGTCGTGCAGATACGAGCTTCGGAACGCCACCTGCGACACCGACACCAGCAGCGTCTCCTCATCGATCGCCGCCAGCATCTCCTCGAGCGCGATCGTCATCCCATCCGCCGCCTCCACGCTCACCACCCGCGGCCCGCCCGCCCGCGCCGCAAACTCGCCATAGATGTAGTCGTTCGAAGGAAAGTTCAGCCCATCCGTCACGAGCTTGTTCCTGCGCCCGCTCCAGCCAAAGCACGACATCACGATCGTCTGGCACACCGACACATTCTGGTGCATCACCACCGTGCCTGGCTTTGCCCCGATGATCCCGCCCACCAGGTCCCCCACCGTCACCGGCATCTCCCACCAGCCCTCCTCCCACGCCCGGATTCCCCGCGTCGCCCACGTCTCCGCAAACTCCGCCAGCGACGTCCTTACCCCCCGCGGCATGGGCGCGAGCGAGTGGCTGATCATGTACGTCGTATGCTCCAGGATCGGAAACTCTCCCCGCCACTTCAACAACTCGTCCATCTGCCCTACTCCCTACTCCCTAAACCCTACTCCCTGCACTGTCAGCGATAGTGACTTCCAAACCAGCCTTGCCCCTGAAGCGCACCTCGTACACCACCACCAGCCCAATTAGAAACGGCACTCCATACACCAGCGTCATGCGAAACTCCCGCGTGAACGCCGTCGTCAGCAACGCTCCCCCCATCAGCGCCAGCCCCGCCACCGTCGTCGCCGGCGCACCCCACATCCGGAACGCCATCGTCTCTCCCGCATGCGCGCGGCGAAAATACAGGTGCGTCACGAAGATCATCATCCACGTAAACATCGCGCCGAACATCGAGATCGCCATCATCAGCGTGAAGCTCGCGTCCGGATAAAACACGTTCAGCACCGTCGCCAGCGCGATCCCCACCGTCGACAAGCCCAGCGCTCCCGCCGGCACGCCGCGCCCGCTCAGCCGCCCGAACCGCTCCGGCGCAAACCCGGCCCGCGCCAGCGAGAACATCATCCGCGTCGTAATGTAAAGCTGGCTGTTCATCGCGCTCAGCGCCGCCACCAGGATCACGAAGTTCACCACCCCCGCCGCATGCGGCACCCGCGTCGCCGCCATCACCTTCACAAACGGGCTCTCCGCCGTATTGCTCGCCAGCGCCGGCCACGGCACCACCGCCAGCATCAGCGCCAGCGTCGCCAGGTAGAACAGCACCAGCCGCGCAATCGTCACCCGAAACGCCCGCGTCACCGCCCGCTGCGGGTCCTTGGCCTCGCCCGCCGCCACTGCGATCATCTCAATCGAGAAGTAGCTGAACAGCGCCACGATCACGCCCGTCCACGCACCCCAAACGCCCTTCGGAAAGAACCCGCCATGCGTCCGGTAGTTCGCCAGCCCCACGCCCGTCCCCGCCCCCGCCGCATGCACAAACCACGCCGCCAGCCCGATGAACACCACGATCGCCGTCACCTTCAACGCTGAAAATCCATACTCGATCCAACCGAACACCCGCACGTTCGCCGCGTTCACCCCGATCAGCAGCGTCGAGAATCCCACAATCCACACCCACCCCGGCACCCCCGGAGTCCAGTAGCGCATGTACATTGCGATGGCCGTCACCTCCGTGCCCACCGCGAACACGATGCACGACCAGTACGCATACCGCACCAGGAATCCAGCCCGCGGCCCGATGTAGTACTCCGCCCACGCCCCGAACGACCCCGCCACCGGATGCACCACCGTCATCTCCGCCAGGCAGCCCATCAGCAGCAGCGCAATCACCGCGCCCACCGCATAGCTCACCAGCACCGCCGGCCCCGCGAACCCAATCGCAAACCCGCTGCCCAGGAACAGCCCCGTGCCAATCGCTCCGCCGATCGCGATCATCGAAAGCTGCCCAGGCGTCAACCCCCGCCGCAGCCCCTGCTCCCGCCTCTCGATCAGCCCAAACTGCCGCTCCGCCATCCCCGGAGTCTACCAGCCGGCCGCCAACCCGGCTTGTAGTCCCCGTGTAACGCTGCTTCCGCTAATTCGAGGAGGGCCTTTCCAGACGATCGATAACCAGTACATCAACTGGCCTCTTTGTAGGCAGCAAGCGCAGGCCAAGCTGCTCCCGAAGCAGGGTAGGTAAGGACGCACTTTCATCGCCCGGATCGCCTAGCTCATCCACTGCGCACTTGAAGTCAATATTGTATTTACCGGCCAGCCCGGTTTCATCGATGACGGGACGTCCCAGCAGAAGCGAAATGCCTTGTGCGAACGGCGCCATGGTGGCTGCGCGCAGATGAATATTACCCCTCATGACGCTCATTTCAGGCTGGTCCGCCCCCGTTGCTTGCTGCACCTTCGATCCGTGCTTGTCTACCACCAGAACATAGACGCGGCGGTCTTGTTTCTCATAATGACTCTTGAACTGAAAACGATCCGCAAGTAGCGCCCTCATGATCTCTCGCGAACGAACAAGCTCCGACTGATGTACCGTTTCATTCTCCAACCTGGCCTGTATATCAAACCGGGCAGAAGAAGCCCACTCCGGCACGTTGGAAGTAAAATCATCTATGCCTACGCCGTAAATGCCATAGGCCGTATACACCATTTGCCGCACGCTTAGATTCTTCCCAACAAACCGGTTTCCACTTATATCAGTCTGTCCAACACCCGACACGTCGGGGGCGCTGGGCGTCACTGAAGCGACTTCATAGACAGCGCTCTGCGCAGTGTTAGCTTGCGCCGCGGACTCACTTGAAAAGGGAATAAATAGGACGGCGAGCAAAAGTAAGCACGCTATAACCCAGGGTAATTTTCGCAATAGAACCTCCCAGTTAACGTGACTGGCTGCGACGCTCGTGGAACGTCGTCGAGTTCTGTACTCGCCTGGTTTCTCCTGCCCGCAGCTTCTCTGGCTCCATCCAGCAGTTCTAGAAGAAGGAGCTCGCCCTGGGCGACAACTATTCCAACTTCTGGAAGCGGCTCTACTTCAGCTTCAAAGCCTTCCCATACTCTTCCCCAAACACCGTGTGCCGCATCTCGAAGCGGCCGCCATTAAACTTGTCCGGCCCCTTCAGATGCCCCACGCCCAGCAGCGCAACCGCCCAGTAGCTCATTGGCAGCCGCAGCGCCTCGTGCACCTTCTCCTGCTCGAAGCCCTCCATCGGCGCCGTATCGTAGCCCAGCACCTCGGCCATCAGCAGCATGTGCGAGAACGCCAGCGTCACCTGCTTGGTCAGCCACAGCTTCATCTGGTCGGTCGTAAAGCTCAGCATGTAATTCGGAACGCTGCTCGCCGCCTGCGCCGCATAGCTCTCCGGCATCCCGCCCGCGCGCCCTTGCTCCAGCATTCTTTCCAGGTCTTTGCGCCAGCCATCCATGTCCCCGCAGGCCACAATCACGGCCGAAGCCTCTTCCACCTTCGCCTGGTTATAGCTCGCCGCGCGCAGCTTTCGTTTGCCCTCCGCCGACTGCACCACCACGAACCGCCATGGCTGCATGTTGTATCCGCTCGGCGCGCTCAGCCCGGCCTCTATGATCTGCTGCAGATCCTCCGCCGGGATCGGCGTTCCGTCGAAACTCGGCGTCGAGCGTCGTCCCTGGATCGCTTCGCTCAGGCTCTTCACCGTCTTGGTCATCGTTCCTTCTTTCGTACCACCCGCTCTCGTTCCACCCGGTCTCGTTCCACCCGGTCTCGTTCCACCCGGTCTCGTACCACCCGCGGCCCTCGTCCGCTACGCCGGGCCACTGCCCAGCAGCCGCCGCCGGCCTCCCCGGCGACTCCTACCATACCACCCACACTTCTCCGCCCCATCCGCCAGATCAATGGATATCCGCCATCGCCAACTCCGTCGCGTACGGGCTCTGCCCCGGCGCCTCGCTGAACACCCACACCCCATGAAACGCCTTCTTCAGCTCCGGATGCGCCGCCACCAGCGCCGCCATCGCATCCACATTCCGCTTCCGCGCCGCCGCCGCATCACCCAGCGCGTCCACCTTCAGGTGCACTGCCACATCCACCTTGTCGGCTCCCAGCGAGTCGTCCACAGTCACCGCGGTCAACCGGTACTCCGCGCCGTCCGCTCCCTTCACCACCAGCGGCGCATCCGCGCTTACCCCGCTCGCCACCGCCGGCGGCGCCGCCGCGCTCAACTCTGTCTGCAGCTTGTCCAGATGCGTGCTCGAAACGAAGTTCGCCGGCATCAGCAGCGCCTGCGCCTCCTGGTAGTAAAGCCACGAGTTCCAGGGCTCCTTCACTCCGGTCTGGTTCAAGCTGCGCGCCTGCCGCCAGTACCACAGCCCGTCATGCCCGCCCGCCGTCACGGCCTTCGGATAAAGCCCCGCCAGCAGCCAGCGCCCCTGCTCCTGTCGCAGCAGCATCGACACCCGCCACCCCGCCGACCCTCCACTCCCGTTCATATCCACCATCGCAAACCCATACTTGCCCGGCGGCAGCTGCGGGATCGAAAACTCCGCCTCGTTCGCCGACTGGTTCAGCGTGCAGAAGAACTGCGCATCCGGATTGCCGCCGCTCGCCGTCTTCGCCATCGTCGAGGCATCCAGCAGGTACACCTGCTCCACCTCCGGCGTCGTCCCCCTCACCTTCGGAGCGGTAGCCGCCACCACGTCCGCCAGCCCGCTGAAATTCTTCTGAAACTCCGCGATCGTCGCCGCCTTCAACCCCGCCTCGTCATTCGCCGCCACCTGCGCCGCCAGCGCCCGCGCCGCGCCCGCCAGTGCATCCCTGTCCGCCGCCTGCATCTGCGACTGCGTCGTACACACCTCCGCCGCCCAGCCTTCACCGCTCAGGAGCGCCCCTGCAACCAAACAGACACCCAGCCACTTCATCCCGATACCTCGCGCAAATCTTGGCCAGTGTAGTTCATCCCGCGCAGCACCGGCCCTCCAGCATTAGACTGACTCAAGCGCCCCCGCGTCGTCTAACCGCCAGGAACTGTCCCGCCATGCCCTCAGCCCGCTCAACCCGGCCCTCCTCCCCTGCGCGCCGGTGGACGCTCGGCGCCCTCTTCCCTGCCGCCGTCCTGCTCGCCGCCTGCTGCTTCGCTCTTCGCAGTCCCGCTCAGACCCTGCCCGCTATCCCGCCCACTTCGCCCGCTGCAGCTCCGCGCCAGGCGGCCAGCACCTCCCCGCAAGCTCCCCAGCGCGCCCGCGTCGACTTCGCCGCCGGCCGCCTCCTCGTCACCGCCGACAACTCCTCCCTCAACCAGATCCTCCGTGACATCTCCCGCGTCACCGGCATGAAGATCACCGGCGGCGTCAACGACGAGCGCGTCTTCGGCACCTACGGCCCCGCCGACACCGCCGCCGTCCTCACCGGCCTGCTCAACGGCACCGGCAGCAACATGCTCCTGGTTGAGGACTCGCGCCAATCCCCCCAGGAGCTCGTCCTCACTCCACGCCACGGCGGTCCCACCCCGCCCAACCCCAACGCCGCCCGCGACGCCGGCGGAGAGGTCGACCTTCCCCCGCAGCTCACGCCCCGCCTGCCCCGCCAGAACCCGCCGCCTGCCCAACCGGTGCCTCAACCGCCGGGCACCCAGCCCAACGGTGCTCTGCCCGAAGCCATGCCGCCCCCCGCTGATCCCGCGGCCGCCAACCCCAGCGGGACCGCCCCCAATCCAGCCGCAGGCGACACCACCCAGCAATCCCCCAACGGCGTGAAAACTCCCGCCCAGATCTACGATCAGCTCATGAAGCTCCAGCAGCAGCAACAGCAGAAGCCGCCGCAGTAACCGGCAGAAGCGCCCGGCTGCCGTTCACCAACGAACTCACCCGTGCTCACCTCGGCGGCGGCGCCGCCGCACCCTCCGCCGGCTTCCCCGTTACAATCGCCACGCACGCCGGCGCCGCCGTCTCTCCCGGCAGCACCGGTCCACGCATCTGCCCCGCCGGACAGGGCGGCAACATCGCCATCGGCCGCAGGCTGGCCGGCACCGGCGGCGCCTGTACAGCTCCCTTCGACACGGGATTCTCCTTGGCGCCCGGCCACACATACGGCGCCCGAGGCGTCGCCCCATAACCCATCACCGGCACGGCCGTGGGCAGGCGAAACTCCCGGTCCACCGCGACAAACGCCGCCTCCGGCTTCTTGCCAAGCAGCATCTTGTCGGAATAAAGCTGAAACGTATGCTCGTCCACCGTCACCGTCAACGTCTTCTGCTCGAACGCATGCGGCTGCTCCTTCGCTCCCGGAAACATCACGTTGGACACCACCACCGTCCCCACCCACGGCGCGTAAAAGTAGATGTACTTCAGGTCGCTGATGTCGTAGTTCAGCGCCGCCTTCCCGATCATCCCGTCCACCGTCAGCGTTCCGCGGCTCACCTCCACCGACACCGTCCGGGGCGGCTTCTCCTTCTTCGCCTTCAGCCTCTTGCCATGTTCGTCATATCCCAGCTCCGTCGCCGTCTGCATCACCGGCTGCCCCTTCTCGTCGAACAGCGGATGCCCATACTTATCCCGCTGCTGCTTCACCGGCGGATTGAACATCGGCTTGCCCTCCGGATCGAGCCGCTGCTTGCCCTCCTCGTCCAGCATCGGCGTAGGCGGCAGCTCCACCACCGTCGTCGGCCCCGTGTAAGGAGCCTTCTTGCCCTTCGCCGGAGACGACGCCGCAGCCGGCGCCACAGGCTCCTGGGCCCACACCGCCCCCGTCATGCCCATCACCAACATCAAGCCGCAAACTAGCCGCTTCATCTCCGCATCCATGGTCGTGCTCTCCCACTCACTTCATCGGCAGTTTCAGCGCCGCAACAAGTCTCCTATACCCGAATACTCCTCCCGCCAGGTCACGCAACCCGTCAGAGGCTATCAGCTTACAGCCGCCTCCAGCTCTCAGCTCCCGCGCTTCGCTCTTCCCCTCAGTCCCCCGACCCTCGCCCCGCCAAGCGCCACCGCGCCGCGTGCTCTAAAATCCTTGCGTGGACATCGAATGCATCACTGACGCCCAGCACGATCCAGCCGAGCTCGGACTCAAGCCCGTCCGCCGCGCGCTGCTCTCCGTCACCGACAAGACCGGCCTCATCGACCTTGCGCGCGCCCTCGCCGCCCACGGCGCGGACCTCGTCTCCACCGGCGGCACCGCCCGCGCCCTCCGCGAAGCCGGTCTCACCGTCCGCGACATCGCCGACCTCACCGGCTTCCCCGAGATGCTCGATGGCCGCGTCAAGACCCTTCATCCCCGCGTCCATGCCGGCATCCTCCACATCCGCGGCAATCCTGAACACGCCTCGGCCGTCGAAGCCCACGCCATCGAGCCCATCGACATGGTCGTCGTCAACCTCTACGCCTTCGAGCAGACCGCCCAGGAGCCCGGAGTCACCCCCGCCGAACTCATCGAGAACATCGACATCGGCGGCCCCTCCATGCTTCGCTCCGCCGCCAAAAACTTTGAAGACGTCGCCGTCGTCACCTCGCCCGCAACCTACCCCGTCCTCATCGCTGAACTCGCCGAAAACTCCGGCGCCCTTTCTCGCGCCACCCGCTGGTCGCTCGCCCGCCAGGCCTTCGCCACTACCGCCGCCTACGACTCCGCCATCGCCACCACCTTGGAATCTCTGCCCGACGGCCCGCAACCGGCAGCGGCCAGCGTAGATCCCCCTGCCCTGCCTCCCACCCTCCGCATCATCCAGTCCCGCTCCGCCATCCTTCGCTACGGCGAAAACCCCCACCAGCACGCCGCCCTCTACACCGATGGCACCAACACCGGCGTCGCCGCGGCCCGCCAGCTTCAGGGTAAAGAGCTCTCCTATAACAACCTCGTCGACCTCGACGCCTGCTGGGAGCTCGTCAGCGAATTCCCAGAGACCGCCGTCGCCATCATCAAGCACACCAATCCCTGCGGCGCGGCCATCGGCGCCTCGGTCCGCGAAGCCTACGAACGCGCCCTCGCCGCCGACCCAGTCTCCGCCTTCGGAGGCGTCATCGGCGTCAACCGCGAGGTCGACGGCCCCGCCGCCGAACAGATCGCCAGGCTCTTCGTCGAAGCCATCGTCGCTCCCTCCTTCACCTCCGAAGCCCTCGAACGCTTCGCGCAGAAGAAGAACCTGCGCCTCATCCAGATCGCCCCCGCCCACACCCCGCGCATCCTCAAACAGATCTCCGGCGGCCTGCTCCTCCAGACCGCCGACCACCACACCATCACCGAAGCCGACCTTTCCACCGTCACCGCCCGCCAGCCCACCTCCGGCGAGCTTCGCGCCCTGCTCTTCGCCTGGACCGTCTCGAAACACGTCAAATCCAACGCCATCGTCTACGCCCGGCTGGATGGCTCCGGCCCCTCCGCCTTTCCGCAAACCGTCGGCATCGGCGCCGGCCAGATGTCCCGCGTCGACGCCGCCCGCTTCGGCGCCATGAAGGCCGTCCTGCCCCTCGCCGGCTCTGTCGCCGCCTCCGACGCCTTCTTCCCCTTCCCCGACGGCCTAGAACTCGTCGCCCAGTCCGGCGCCACCGCCGTCATCCAGCCCGGCGGCTCCGTGCGCGACCCCGAAGTCATCGCCGCCGCAGACCGCCTGAACCTCGCCATGCTCTTCACCGGCATACGCCACTTCCGCCACGGTTGACCGCGTTCCTGCTCGCCTGCCTTACTCTCGCATTTCCGCAACCCGATCCGCAGCGCTCCGCAAATGTGGCATTGCCTCATCTCTCTCAGCATGTACACTTCCTGACAAGCGCACTGGGCGCTGACGAGCACTGGGCGGTCCGCATCCAAACCGCACGCCCGGTCGTCTAACCAGTTGTCTTCCCGCCTCAACGCTCGAGGCTGAGCGAAAGTCTCACCCAGGAAACGGCTAACGCATGACCCTGCGCTCCTCCGCATTGAAACATCTCCCCCTCGCTGGCGCTGTTTTGCTCGCCGCCAACGCCGTCTCCGCCTACCCGCAGGCTTCAGCACCGCTCAAGGCGCGGGATAAAACCATCCAGCTCACGCCGCCTCCTGCCAATGTCCCCGACCGCTCCGCCGCGTACTACCACACCGGCCTCGCCCACCTCTATGAAGAACTGGCCGTCAACAACGGCCGCCCCGACTACGCCGCCCAGGCCATCGAAGAGTACAAGCTCGCCCTCAACGCCGACCCAACCTCGAAGTACCTCCAGGACGGTCTCGCCGACCTCTACTTCAAGCTCGGCCGCATCCGCGAAGCCGTAACGGCGGCCCAGGATCAGGTCCGCAAAGACCCTTCCGACGTCGATGCCCACTCCCTTCTCGGTAAGGTGTATCTCCGCTCGCTGGGCGACATGCAGGGCCCGCAGAGCGGCGAAATGCTGCAGCTTGCCATCGCCGAGTACGAGAAGCTCGCCGAGCTCAAGCCCAAAGACGTCGAAACCCATCTCCTCCTCGGTCAGCTCTACGGCCTAAACAAGGACACCGCCAAAGCCGAAGCGCAGTTCAAGCTCGCCCGTGAACTCGACGGCAACTCCGAGGACGCGGTCCTCTCCATGGCGCGCCTCTACACCGACCAGGGCCAGCCCCAGGAGGCCGTCGACGCCCTCACCGCCATCCCCAAGGATGATCGCGGCGCGCGCATCTCCTTCGCCCTCGGCGCCGCCTACGATCAGCTCCACAAGCCGAAGCTCGCCGCCCAGGCCTATCGCGACGCGCTCGACGACGAGCCCGATAACCCCGACGCCCAGCGCGCGCTAGCCGCCGCCCTGCTCGCCGATAACGACCTCGCCGGCGCCCTTCCCGTCTACCAGCAGCTCGTAGCCTCCGATCCCTCCGACGTCGAATCGCAGATCAAGGTCTCCGAGATCCAGCGCCGGCAGGGCCACTACGAGGAAGCTCTCGCCACCCTCAACAAGGCCAAAGCCGCCGCCGGCGCCGGTTCCGACAACCTCGAGCTCGCCTTCAATGAAGCCGTCCTTTACGACTCTCTCGGCAGATACGACGAATCTGTAGCGACCCTGCAGAAGGTCCTCGCCGCCACCCAGAAGTCGGCCTACTCCGACCCCGAGAAATCCAACCGCGCCATCTTCCTCGATCGTCTTGGCGTCGTCTACCGCGAGCAGAACAAGACCGCCGAAGCCATCGACGTCTACAAGCAGATGGTCGCGCTCAACGGCGACTTCGCCATCCGCGGCTACCAGGGCGAGGTCGACACCTACCGCGAAGCGCACCAGTGGAAGGAGGCCGTCGCCGTAGCAGCCGAGGCCGCCAAGGCCCTGCCCAACGACCAGAGCGTGCAGCTCATGTACGCCTTCCAGCTCGCCGACACCGGCCAGCCCGACCAGGGCCTCGCGCTCGCCAACGCCCAGCTCAAGGCGGCCAGCGAGACGCCGGATCAGGAGCGCGACACCGAGATCGCCATCGCCAACATCGATCTCCGCCTCCATCGCTCGCCCGACGCCCTCAATCACCTGAACCGCGCCGACTCGCTCGCCTCCAAGCCCGAAGAGAAGATGTACGTCGATCTCCTCCGCGCCACCGTCTACGATCACGACAAGCAGTACGACCAGGCCGAGACCGAGTACCGCAAAGCCCTGGCCATCGACCCCAACTCCGCCACCGTCCTCAACGACCTCGGCTACATGTACGCCGACCGCGGCATGCATCTCGACGAAGCCCTCACCATGATCAAGAAGGCAGTCGAGCTCGATCCCCAGAACGGCGCCTACCTCGACTCGCTCGGTTGGGTCTATTTCAAGCTCGGCCAGTACGGCCCCGCCGAAGAAAACCTGCACAAAGCCATCGAGCGCACCGCGACTGACGCCAGCATCCACGACCACCTCGGCGAAGTCTATGAGAAGACCGGGCGCCTCAAGCTCGCCGTTGCCCAGTGGGAGCGCTCCATGACCGAGTACGCCCACTCCCTGCCCGCCGATGCTGAGCCCGAAGACGTCGCCAAGGTAAAGCGCAAGCTCGACGACGCCCGCATCAAGCTCGCCCGCGTGCAGTCCACCTCCAACAAGAAATCCTAGTCGCTCCATCGGGCGCCCCATGATCACCGAGCCGCGGGCGAGGTGATCGTGGGGTTACTTGCTTAACATCATTCGCTAAACTGGCATGGGATGTCCTTCAACTCCAACCCGCGCGCCGTCCGCGAGTCGAGCCCTGCCGACCCGCGTCCCGACACACGTCCCGACGCGCTCTTCACCCGCGCCCATCCCGCACCCTCCCACACCGATCGCACCCCCTTCCAGCGCGACCGCGAGCGCATCGTCCAGGCCCGCGCCTTTCGCCGCCTGGCCGGCAAGACCCAGGTCTTCACCTCCCGCGCCTCGGACCACTTCCGCTCGCGTCTCACCCACACTATTGAGGTCGCCCAGATCGCCCGCGGCGTAGCCTCCGCCCTCGCCCTCAACGAGGACCTCGCCGAGACCCTTGCCCTCGTTCACGATATCGGCCATCCGCCGTTCGGTCACGCCGGCGAGCGCGCCCTTGACCGCTGCCTCCAGCGTCACGGCCTCCGCTTCGACCACAACCTCCACGCCCTCCGCATCGTCGAGCACTTCGAGCAGCGCTACGCCGCCCACCGCGGCCTCAACCTCACCCTTGCCGTCCGCGAAGGCATCATCAAGCACTCCCGCGACTACCGCGCGGATCTACACCCCGAGCTCGCCGCCTACTTCCTCCACCACTCCCCGCCGCTCGAAGCCCAGATCATCGACCTCGCCGACGAGATCGCCTACCTCACCGCTGACCTCGACGACGGCGTCGAATCCGGTCTCCTCGACATCGCCCACATCCGTCAGCACGTCCGCATCCTCTCCCGCTGCTTCGCCGCCGTGGAGCGCGAACATCCCGGCGTCGACGAGAGGTTCCTCTTCCACGAGGCCCTGCAGCTCATGCAGAACCTCCTCACCGCCGACCTCATCGCCAACACCCGCGCCCAGCTAGCGGCCCACTCGCTCCACGACCTCGACGAAATCCGCAGCCACCCCCAGCGCGTCGCCACCTTCTCCCCCCAGGTTGAAGCCGAGCGCGTCCAGGAAAAGCAGTACCTCTACGACCAGCTCTACACCTGCCCAGAGCTCACCCTCGAGCACGACAAAGCCGAGGAGGTCGTCACCGCCCTCTTCACCTTCTGGATGGAGAACCCCAACGAGCTCCCCGAGGGCTACATCGACGACGTCCCCGCCGAAGGCCTGCCTCGCGTCGTCGCCGACTACATCGCCGGCATGACCGACGCCTACATCCTCCTGCAATACGCCCAGATCAAGCGCCGCCCCCGCCTCATCCGCGCCTGAGCCCCGCCTGCCGCCGCTTAGCCGATCCGCAAACGCCGCAAACATCTCCCCCGGCAGGGTTTTCTGCAGCCGGAGGCCAAGGTGCAGACGGTGGAAGGGGACCGGTCGTAGAAGTCGGCATCGCTCACCTCGCCTGTCGTGATCATGATGCAGCGCCGATCCATATCCCCCGCGGCCCGCATCCTGCCAGCGCATCGCACCGGCCCGCATCCTCAGACCAGCAGCCCCCCCGTCAGCCCCGCCGCCTTCGCCACGTCATGCGCCGCGCACCAGCGCCGCAGCCCATTCGCGACGTTCTCCGCCGCCCGCGGATCCGCATAGCTCGCCGTCCCCACCTGCACCGCCGCCGCTCCCGCCAGCATGAACTCCACCGCATCGTCCGCGCTCAAGATCCCACCCATCCCTACCACCGGGATCTTCACCGCCTTCGCCGTCTCGTACACCATCCTCAGCGCGATCGGCTTGATCGCCGGCCCGCTCAACCCCGCCGTCACATTCGCGATCCTGGGCCGCCGCGTCTCCACATCGATCGCCATCGCCACAAACGTATTCACCAGCGAAAGCGCCTGCGCGCCCGCCCCCTCCGCAACCTTCGCCATCTGCGCAATCGAGGTCACATTCGGCGACAGCTTCACCATCAGCGGCCGCCCCGAGACCCGCTCCGTCCGATGCACCAGTTCTTCGAGCATCTTCGGGTCCGTCCCAAACACCATCCCCCCATGCGACGTGTTCGGGCACGACGCGTTCAACTCGTACATCGCGATGCCCGGCGCATCGTTCAGTATCTCAATCACCTCCAGGCAATCCTCCACCGTGAACCCGAAGATATTCGCAATCACCACCGCCCCGCGAATCTGCCGCAGCCGCGGCATCTTCTCTTGAACAAACGCCCGCGCCCCCATATTCTGCAGCCCAATCGCATTCAGCATCCCGGACGCCGTCTCCACGATCCGCGGCGCCGCATTGCCCTTCATCGGCTCCCGAGACAGGCCCTTCGTCACAAACGCCCCAATCCGGTCCAGCCGCACGATCTCCTCGAACTCCACCCCGTAGCCGAACGTTCCGCCCGCCGCAATTACCGGCGACGCCAGCTCCACCCCCGCCACCGTCACCCGCATGTCCGGCCCCCGCGTGGGCTTCTTCTTGTCACCATCTTCCATGCCTGAATTGTAAGACGCGGCTTCGTTACGGTTATCGCCCCCCCACAAAGCCCCGTTCCTCTCCGTGGCATCTTCGTTTCTCATGCGTCGCGCGCCCGCATACCCGGCTTTTCGCCCCGACCCGCTAAAATCATCAACGATGCTTGATCTCGCTTTCGTACGCAACAACCAACCCGCGGTAGAAGTGAAATTACGCTCCCGCGGCCTGAACCCCGACGCCATCCTCGGCGACTTCGACCGCATCGACCGCGAGCGGCGCGACGCCATCACCCAGCTTGAAACCCTCAACGCGGACCGCAACCGCCTCACCACCGAGATCCAGTCGCTGCGCAGGTCCGGCCGCGACGCAGGCGCCCTCACCGAGCAGACCCGTCAACTCAAATCCCGCGCCGAGGCCCTCGAGCAATCCGCCGCCGTAGCCGACGAGCGCCTCCGCGCCCTCATGCAAACCCTCCCCAACCTCCCCGCCGACTCCGTTCCCGTCGGCGCCTCCGAGCACGACAACCGGATCGTCTCCACCTGGGGCGAAAAGCCCGCCTTCGACTTCCCGCGCCCCCACTGGGAGATCGGCGAAGCCCTCGGCATCCTCGACTTCAACCGCGCCGCCAAGATATCCGGCTCCCGCTTCACCATCCACTTCGCCCAGGGCGCCCGCCTCGAACGCGCCCTCGCCGCCTTCATGCTCGACCTCCACACCCAACACCACGGCTACACCGAAGTCCTGCCGCCCGCCATGGTCAACAGCCGATCCCTCTTCGGCACCGGCAACCTTCCCAAGTTCGGCGAAGACCTCTTCCACTGCGACGACCAGCCCAAGCCCGAACCCGGCGTCTACAAAGACAACGACCACTGGCTCATCCCCACCGCCGAGGTCCCCGTCACCAACATCTTCCGCGACGAGATCCTCGACGAAGCCGACCTTCCTATCTCCTTCTGCGCCTTCACCTCCTGCTTCCGCTCCGAGGCCGGCTCCTACGGCAAGGACGTTCGCGGTCTCATCCGCCAGCACCAGTTCCAAAAGGTTGAGCTCGTCAAATTCACACGCCCCGAAGACTCCGAAGCCGCCCACGAAGCCCTCACCCGCCACGCCGAATCCGTCCTCGAAGCCCTCGGCCTGCCCTACCGCCGCATGCTCCTCTGCAGCGCAGACATGGGCTTCTCCTCCGCCAAAACCTACGACCTCGAAGTCTGGCTCCCCGGCCAGGGCCTCTACCGCGAGATCTCCTCCTGCTCCAACTTCGAAGCCTTTCAGGCCCGCCGCGCCAACATCCGCTTCCGCGCCCCCGGCATGAAGAAGCCTGACTTCGTCCACACCCTCAACGGCTCCGGCCTCGCCATCGGCCGCACCTACCTCGCTATCCTCGAGAACTACCAGCAGCCCGACGGCACCGTCCGCATCCCGCCCGCGCTCATCCCCTACATGGACGGTCAGACCTCCATCGGCGTACAGTCCGGTCCATGGATGCGCGGCAGCCGCGCTGGAAAAGAGAACGCCTGATGCCCAACCTCGTCAAAAGCTACCTCTTCTGGACCTACGAGCGCGGCAGCCTCCACTACGACGTCATGGTCACCGCCATCCTGCTCTTCATGTTCCTCAGCCCCCGCCTCATCGACTACAAAGACCGCCCCGTCGAAACCGTCGCCCTCCATTCCAGCGAAGTCCTCGTCCGCGAAGCCGGAATGTCCGGCGGCTCCTCCCGCTTCCTCTACCAGATCCGTGCCGACGACATGGGCAACGCCGCCACCGACGCCGAGCGACGCGCCGCCATCCTCCGCGTCGTCGAACCCATCTCCGGCGAAGTCAGCCTGGAGCGTTACGAGCCCGTCAAGGACTCGAGCGGCCACATCATCGCCTACAACGCCTGGCTCCTCCGCTAACCCACCCCGGTCGTCATTCCGAGCCCGGCGAGGAACCTGCTTCTGCACTTGCAGTTGCCCGCCTACCCCGCCGCGAGCGTCTAACCCACAGCATCCGAGGCTACGAATGATCCGCATCCCTGCCCTGCTCCTCACCGCCGCTCTCATCGCCGCCTCAGCTTCTGCCCAGCAATCCCCCCAGCTCAAGGCCACCCTCGACAAGCTCGACGCCGCCAGCGCCCGCTTCACCTCCGCCCAGGCCGACGTCCACAAGGTCTTCTATAACGCCCTCATCAAGGATGAGGAAGACAAGCAGGACGGCACCATCTACTTCATCCGCGACAAGGCCGGCGCCACCCAGATGGGCCTGAAGACCACCGGTCCGGGCGCCCGCACCGTCGAGTACAAAGCCGGCACCGTCCGCGTCTACAACCCCGGCCTCAACTGCTTCGACACCGTCACCAAGCCCGGGATCGAGACCTACCTCACCCTCGGCTTCGGCGGCAGCGGCAAAGACCTCGCCCGCGCCTGGGAAATCAACGACCTCGGCCCCGAAACCATCGATGGCGTCAAGACCGAGAAACTCGACCTCATCCCCAAGGACCCGAACGTGCGCGGCAGCGTCACTAAATTCACGCTCTGGATCGACCTCAGCCGCGGCGTCTCCCTCAAGCAGGTCCTCCTCGCCCCCTCGAACGACCTCCAGACCGCCACCTACACCAACATCCGCCTCAACACCAAAATAGACACCAAGCCGTTCGACATCAAAGGAAAACCCTGCGGCAAATAGCCGTCCCTGGCCTTTCCTCTATGCCGAAGAAACACAAAGCTATCGACTTAGAGCTCCTCAGCTTACAGCTCCCAAAGAGAGCATTTCCGTCCACGCCTTGTACCAAGCCATTCGCCGTCTCCGTCTTTGCCTCTGGGTAAAGTTCTTTCAAACAGAACCTTTCCGCTTCACTCCCCATACCCCCGCCCCCAGCACAATCAGAACCGGGAAAAACTCCAGCGTGTATCTCGGCTCTGAATTGTCGATCGTCAACAGCAAAGCCGCCCGCAGCACGATCGTCCCCACCATCGACCAGACCATCGCTTCCCAAAGCCCGCGCCGCCACAGCATCAAACCCGCGAGCCCGAAATAAAGCAGGTTCAGCCCCGCATATCCCGCCGCAAACGCGCACCAACCCCGCGCCCGCGCAAACCTCCACCACTCCAGCGGCACCGGCAGCATCTCCGTCCGTGGCCGCAGCGCCATGTTCAGCACCTTGGCAACCGGCAGCGCCACATAGTACCGCAGCGCGGAAGCCCGAACCCGCTCCCCGGCGATCGCGTTGAACTCATCATCCAGCTGCCGCGTCGCTACGTTGTTCTGGTTGTACTCCTCCAGCACTCGCGCCGTCCGCTCATACTGCGCCTGCGAATCGAACGCCCGGTCAGGCAGATTCGCAATCGCAATCGGAGCCCCGTCATAGTTCCAATAAACCTCGTCAGTCGACGCGAACTCGATTCCCCACGTCCGGTACCACCTCTGGAACCCATACGGATTCAGCTCTCCCGGGTCGTTCGCGTACCTCGGCGCCAGCGGCTGAAACACATGCAACGTGTGCCAGTTCCTCGCCGCCCACGGCGCCAGCGGAGCCAGTGTTAGACCCGCCACCAGCAGCACCGGTCCCACCGCCCGCACACTCAACCCGCGGCCGCGCACCGCCATCCGCAACATACCCGGCAGCACCGCCGCCGCCAGCAGTCCCTGCTCCGGCCGCAGCAGGATCGCGTACGCCAGCGCCCCGCCCAGCACCCACGCGCACCGGTTCATCCCTCGCCCATCCTCCCGCCACCGCACCACGGCGTAGAACGCCAGCCCCATGCACCACAGCGTCAGCGTCTCGGTCAGCGGAGCCGCCGTGTAGTTCGCCATGAACGGACACATCGCTCCCAGCCACACCGCCGCCACTCCCGCGCGCCCATCCATCAGCCGCCTTGCCACCCCACCCAGCAGCAGGCACGTCCACAGATCCACCCCGATCTGCACTCCCAGCGCCGCTCCATACCGCCCCATCCCGAACACTCGAAAACACAGCGCCAGGAACAGTGGGTACCCCGGCAGCCGGATCAGCGTCGGCCGCGGCGCCGTCGGCACCCCGTTCAGCGTGGCCGTAAACCCATACACATGGTGCTCCAACACGTTCCGCGCAATATCTCCATACACCAGCGCGTCCCCCGCGATATGCGCGTACCGCACCAGGAACAACAGCCGCAGCAGCAGCCCCGCACCCATTGCCGCGGCCACCCAGACACCCGATCCGCCCCCGCGCAGCAAGCCCGCGCCTCCCTCTCCTTTTCTCATCGTCCCTTTTTGATCGTCCAGCTTTAATCCTCCAGCTTTCCATTCTCGAAAGATCGCCTGCGCCGTCCAAGCATCATACCGCGCGCCGGCGCCCGTCCCTTAGGCACACCAGCCATCCCCACTTTCCCGTGGCATTTCCCTGCGATAGCTGCTTCAATCGCACCTGTAGCCCCGGTCAGCCACCCCGCGGAGCATCTCACCATGAAGCTCATCCTCGCCTCTCTCACCGCCGCCACACTCCTTGCCGCCACCGGCTTCCAGTCTGCCCCGCCCGGCACACCGCCCTCCGCCAACCCCGCCCTCAACTTCGACGTCGTCTCCATCCACCTCGCCAAACCCAGCGAAAGCGGCTTCATCAAAGCGCTTCCCGGCGGCCAGGAGTACACCTCCCAGAACATCCCCATCAAGCTCATCATCAGCCTCATGTACCGCGTGCCCTTGCGCCAGATCTCCGGCGGCCCCGACTGGATTACCTCCCAGACCTACGACATCGAGGCCAAGGCCGACCACGGCTCCTACTCCATCGACGACCTCCACATCATGTTCCAGAACCTCCTCGCCGATCGCTTCCAGCTCCGCTTCCATAAGGAGGTCCGCGAAGGTAACGTCTACTCCCTCGCCGTCGATAAATCCGGCTCCAAACTCAAGCTCAACACCAGCCCTCAGAATTTCGACATCCCCATCAACTTCACCGGCCCCGGCTCCATGAGCGGCGTCCGCGTGCCCATTCCCTACTTCTGCTGGGTGCTCGGCCAGGTCCTCGACAACGACGCCCGCCCCGTCATCGACCGCACCGGCCTCGACAAGTTCTACGACTTCACCTTGTCCTTCCTCCCCCCACTCCCGCCCGACGTCCCCAAAGACAGCCTCCCGCCCGGCCTCCTCGACCGCCCTTCCATCTTCAACGCCCTCCGCGAGCAGCTCGGCCTCACCCTCACCCCCCAGAAAGGACCCGTCGAGTACTACATCATCGACCACATCGAGCGCCCGTCCGAAAACTAGCTCCGCCGTCCCCATCCCGCGCCCTTTCCGCCACTTGCATTGACGCCCGCCACCTCACCCCATACGATTGCGTCTAGGCTGGCTCGCCAACCGGCAGGCTCGCCTGAGGCATTGCCAGCGATCATTCACTCCACTCGATGAACAAACCGGTCTTCTACGATCCCCAGCGAAAGCGCTGGAAGCGCCTGCGCCGCATCTTCGACGTGCTCGCGCTGGTCGGCGTCCTCCTCGGCGCCATCTTCGTCGTGGGCCTCGTCCGGATGAAGCCTCTCCCTGAGCTCCGTCTCAGCGCCCAGAGCCGCAACTACCGCGCCCTGACCACGCCGCCCAAGCCGGTCCTCAAACCCGGCCAGCGCGCCGTGCTCTCCGCCCATCGCAAAAGCCGGTCGCGCCCCTCCGACATCCCCCTCAACTCCGGCGAAGGCCTTCGCGCCGCCTACTACGTCGATTGGGATGCCGCCAGCTACTCCTCGCTCAAGCAGCACATCAAGCAGATCGACCTCCTCTTCCCCAGCTGGCTTCACGTTCTCTCCCCCGACGGCACCATCATCGCCTACTCCGCCGGCGACAACCGCCCCTTCGACGTCGTCGACAAAGCCGGCGTCCACTCCGTCGACCAGGAGAACAAAGTCGCCCGCGCCATCGTCGCCAACCGCGTCGATACCGAAGTCTTTCCGCTCATCGACAACTACGACATCATCAACACCAAGTATTCCGACTCCATCGTCGGCCTCCTCGCCAGCGATCAGTCCCGCGCCAACTTCATCCGGCAGGCCGACCGCTTCCTCGCGGCCAACCCCGGCTACGGCGGCCTCACCCTCGATTTTCAGGACATCCCTGAAGCCAGTCAGCCCGGCTACCGCACCCTCATCGCCCAGCTCTACGCCGACTTCAACCCCCGCAAGCTCCGCCTCTACATCAACACGCCCGTCGACGACCCCGAGTTCGACCTCGCCTTCCTCGCCGCCCACTCCGACGGCCTCATCCTCATGGATTACGACCAGCACGAAAGCGAGGGCGCGCCCGGCCCCGTCGCCGGCCAGGACTGGTTCACCGATAACCTCCAGCAGGCCCTCAAACTCGTCCCCAAAGACAAGATCATCCTCGCCATCGGCAGCTACGGCTACGACTGGTCCACCGCACAGCCCTCCGCGCCCTCGCCCGCCCCCGTCACCCATCTCAAGCTCCCCCACAAGCCCGCCAACCCCGCACCCCAGCCCGATCCCAAGGTCGTCAGCGCCATCGCCATCTCCACCCAGGACGCCTGGCAGGCCGCCTCTGACTCCGGCGCCCAGGTCGAGATTGATCCCGACTCCCTCAACGCTCACTTCGCCTTCGACGACAACGACACTCACCTCCGCCACCAGATCTGGTTCCTCGACGCCGTCACCGTCCTCAACCAGATGCGCGCCGCGCGCCTGCTCGGCATCCAGACCTTCTCCCTGTGGCGCCTGGGCTCTGAGGACAACTCCCTCTGGAAGATCTGGGACACTCCCATCCACGCCGTCCCCAATAAAGATCTCGCCGTCATCGAGCCCGGCTACTCCGTCGACACCGAGGGCGACGGCGACATCCTCCGCGTCACCCGCAAGCCCCAGAACGGCCACCGCTCCATCACCCTCGACGACGACGACCAGGTCCCCGTCCCCCAGAAGATGATCGTCAAGGAGTTCATGGACTCCTACCCCCTGCCCTACACCGTAGAGCAATACGGCTACCATCCCCGCCAGGTCTCCATCACCTTCGACGACGGTCCCGACCCCGTCTGGACTCCGCGCATCCTCGACATCCTCAAGCGATACAACGTCAAGGGAACCTTCTTCATGATCGGCGAGGTCGCCCAGGACAACGTCTCCATCATGCAGCGGGTCTATCGTGAAGGCCACGAGATCGGCAACCACACCTTCACCCACCCCGACATCTCCGAAATCTCCAACACCCAGGTCGATCTCCAGCTCAACCTCACCGAATCCCTCTTCGGCTCCAAGATCGGCGTCCACCCCCTCTACTTCCGGCCGCCCTACTCCATCGACCAGGAGCCCGACACCAACGACCAAGCCGCGCCCGTCGACCGCATCCAGGGCCTCGGCTACACCATCATCGGCAACAAGATCGACACCAGCGACTGGGACGAGCATCCCCGCAAGACCCCGCAGGAGATCACCGATTCCGTCTTCCAGCAGATCGCCGACATGGAGGTCCACCCCGACCGCCGCGGCTCCATCATCCTCATGCACGATGGCGGCGGCGACCGCTCCGCCACCGTGGCCGCGCTGCCCGTCCTCATCCAGGCTCTCCGCGCCCGCGGCTATGAGATCGTGCCCACCTCCGAGCTCCTCGGCCGCACCCGCGCCGACGTCATGCCGCCCCTCACCGCCCATCAGCGCTGGCAGGCCCGCGTCGACTCCATCGCCTTCTTCCTCATCAGCTTCTTCAACCACTTCGTCATCTACGTCTTCTACGTCGGCGACATCCTCATGTCCGCCCGCCTCATCATCATCGGTCTCTTCGCCATCATCGACCGCTTCCGCAAACGCAAGAACTTCGCCACCCCCGACTACTGCCCCAGCGTCGCCGTCCTCATCCCCGCCTACAACGAGGAGAAGGTCATCGCCCGCACCATCCGCTCCGTCATGATGTCCAACTACAAGAACCTCCGCATCGTGGTCATCGACGACGGCTCCTCCGACAACACCTTCCGCGTCGCCCGCGACACCTACGCCGAGGCCATCGCCTCCGGCCGCCTCACCGTCCTCACCAAGCCCAACGGCGGCAAGGCCGACGCCCTCAACTACGCCCTCGACCGCATCGACGAGGAGATCTACATCGGCATCGACGCCGACGGCGTCATCGCCCACGACGCCGTCTCCAACCTCATCTGCCACTTCGCCGACCCCCGCATCGGCGCCGTCGCCGGCAACGCCAAGGTGGGCAACCGCGTCAACCTCTGGACCCGCTGGCAGGCGCTCGAATACATCACCAGCCAGAACTTCGAGCGCCGCGCCCTCGACCTCTTCGACGTCGTCATGGTCGTCCCCGGAGCCATCGGCGCCTGGCGCACCTCAGCCGTCAAGGCCGGCGGCGGCTACGCCGTCGACACCGTCGCCGAGGACGCCGACCTCACCATGAACCTCCTCGAACAGGGCCTCTGGGTCATCTACGAAGACCGCGCCCTCGCCTTCACCGAAGCGCCCGTCAACGCCAACGGACTCATGCGCCAGCGCTTCCGCTGGTCTTTCGGCATCCTCCAGGCCATCTACAAGCACAAGGGCGCCATCCGCAACCGCCGCGCCATGGGCCTCTTCGCCCTGCCCAACATCCTCATCTTCCAGATCCTCCTCCCGCTCGTCAGCCCCTTCATCGACCTCATGTTCGTCGCCGGCATCATCCACTACCTCATCGACAAGCACTTCCACCCCGAGACCGCCTCCGCCGACTCCCTCCTCAAGCTCCTCACCTTCTTCCTCGCCTTCCTCATCATCGACTTCACCGCCTCCGCCCTCGCCTTCACCCTCGAGCGCAAACACCCCGCCAGCAAGGGCGACGGCTGGCTCCTCTTCCACATCTGGATCCAGCGCTTCACCTACCGCCAGGTCTTCTCCGTCGTCCTCTTCCGCACCATCAAGCGCGCCATCGACGGCAAGCCCTTTGCCTGGGACAAGCTCGAACGCACCGCCACCATGTCCAAAGCCACCGAACAAATCACCTCCTGACCCGCCCGGTCGAAGTCTTGTGTGACAACGAACGACAAACAAACCGTCATCCTGAGCGGAGTTTGTCGCGTACTCGCGACAAACGTAGTCGAAGGATCCCGAAGAAGCCTGCACCACCTCAACATCCCGGACCTCTCTTCAGGTGGACAGGTCGCTCCAGAAAGTCTCTCGCGATGAGTGGGCCTTTCTTCCTGCCCTGACCGCCAGAAGCATCACGGCTTCATCGTGAAGCGCAGTGGAGAGACCCCCGAATTTCGTTTTGACAGGTGTAAGGTAACGGGCTACAGTACCTCCAGTGACGATCCGCAACTTCATTCATAAAGGTCTCCGCCTCCTCTACGAAGACGATAGTCCCAAGGGCGTCTCACGCGAGTCTGTGGACAAACTGAGGAAGATGTTCTCCTTCCTCGATACCATGGAAGACATGCAGGAGCTCCGCGACGTTCCATCCTGGCGTGTCCACACCCTGACAGGCGACCGCAGAGGCACTTGGAGCTTGAGCGTCACCGCCAGCCGCCGTCTCACCTTCCGTGTCGTAGCAGACGAAATCTGCGACGTAAACCTTGAGGACTACCACTAGGAGCGACCATGCCGATGAAAAACCCACCTCACCCTGGCGAATTTATCCGTACCGAAATCGTAGATGCCTGGCCCCTGACAGTGACCGCGGCCGCTGCCGCCCTCGGCGTTTCACGCCCGGCTCTTTCTAGCCTGCTAAACGCAAAATCCGACCTCTCGGGCGAGATGGCTCTCCGCATAGAAAAGGCCTTCGGCGTCAAAATGGACACTCTCATGCGCATGCAGACCGCCTACGACATAGCCCAAACCCGCAAACGCGAAAAGCAGATCCGAGTGCAACGAGTTCCCGTCGTAGTAGTTCACTCCGTCGCTTAGAAGCTGACCTAACGAGCTTTGATATAACTAGGAATTCATCGTTTTCGTTAGGAACCTGGGCGAATGTTGCGGAAGTAGCAAGACAAGGTCGGTCTCGACGGTGGCTTTCGTTCTACACCATACTGTGTGTTGTGGTGGCTTTGTTGCCTCTCACACTTTGGAGCCCTGATCTAGCCGCACTGCTATATATCTTTGTTGCTTTGCCCGCAGTCAGCTTGCTCTTACTACCAACGGGCTATAGAGTACGCGGCCAGCAGCGCGTGAATGCACTGTCGTTGTTCGTGACGTTCATCGGTTTCTCCGCAGTTTGTCTTATGAACTTCTCCGCGACACGGAACACCATCCGATGGTTCGTCCACGCGCACTACTACAAGGCTAAGGTCCTGACACAGTCCTCGCCATCGAACGATCAACTACGGCATGCCGAGTGGGAAGGGTGGGGCTTTGCGGGCGCTGGCGATACCACCGTCTACCTCGTCCTTGATCCTCGGAATGCTCTAGAACTACCTTCCAGGACAGGTGCGAGTGGCAGATTCAGCGGCTTGCCTTGCGACGTCTATCGTGTGCGTCGCCTTGAAAAGAATTGGTACACAGTGCAGTTCTACACGGATACCGACTGGGAACACTGTTCCTAATCCTCCCCTACCGCTTCCAACCGCCGCCACAACTCCTGCACCCCCATCCCCTTCTCCGCGCTCACCGGCAGCACCTCCGCCACCTCATGCGCCTCGCTTAGCGCCTTCAGCGACTTCTGCAGCGCGCTCTGCCCCACCCGGTCCGCCTTCGTCCCCACCACCAGGTACGGCCGCTGCATCTGCTTGAAGAAGTTGATCAGCGTTGTGTCGCTGGCCTGCGGAGGAATGTTCGTGTCCACCAGGCACACCGCCAGCGCCAGCGTCTCCCGCTCCGCCAGGTAGGGCTCGATGAACTTCGGCCACTCCGCCGAGATCGCCTTCGAGATCTTCGCGTACCCGTAGCCCGGCAGGTCGGCCAGGATCAGGCTCGGCCGCGTCTTCATCCGCGCGCCCGCCCCCTCGTGCAGCGCAAAGAAGTTGATCGCCCGCGTCCGCCCCGGCGTCGACGAGGTCTTCGCAATCTCCTCGCCCACCAGCGCGTTGATCAGCGAGCTCTTGCCCACGTTCGACCGCCCCAGGAACGCCACCTCCGGCACGTTGAACGTCTTCGCCTCGGCAGGGAACTGGTCCGGATGCGTCGCCGAGAGCATGAACACAGGTGTAAGTCGCATCTCCCCAGTCTATCCGCAGCAATCGGAGCGAACATCACTCACAAACCCCCCAAAACCGCCTGTCAAGCCCCCAGAGCAGCTAACGCTAACAAAGCAAGCGCATTAGAGTTGTCATACATGCCCCGGCTGGAACTCTATAATAGAAGCAGGAACCTTGGAGCCGTTCATCTGCCTCCAGACGTGCAGGTATACCTGGTCCAGACCTAAGCGGCCTGTTTTGAATACTTTAGATACTTTCGATGGGGGGCCTCCCCGGAAAGTCTCTGGCGCATAACTACTCGCGCAGCACAGCCTTCACCAGGTTGCGCGGCTGATCCACGTCCACACCCCGCCGGACTGCCGTCGAGTAAGCGAACAGCTGCAGCGGAATCACCTCAAAGATCGGAGCTACGTGCTCCAGGGCCGCCGGCACGAAGATCGTGTTACGGCAGATGTCCGGCACCACCTCATCGCCTTCGGTAGCAATCGCGAGGATCTCCGCTCCCTGCGCCTCCATGTCGCGCAGCAGGTTCACCGTCTTGCGATAGCGAAACAGCGAATCCGGCGAGTGCGCATCCTGGGTCGCCAGGGCGATCAGCGGAACGTTCTCGCTCACCAGCGCGGCCGGCCCATGCTTCAGCTCGCCGGTTGGGTAGCCCTCCGCGTGTACGTAGGCCGACTCCTTCAGCTTCAGCGCGCCCTCCCAGGCGATCGGAAGGTGAATGGCGCGGCCAAGATACAGATACGTCTCGCCATGCTGCATCGTCGCGGTCACCTGCTCGATCGCCTGCTGCCACACCGGCAGCCAGGCCTCCACCTGCTCCGGCAGCGTGCGTAGCACGTCAATGCGCGCCTCAATCGCCGCGGAGGTGATCCGCCCGCGGGCCCGGGCCGTAAACAGCGCGAGCAGGTGCAGGATCAGCAGCTGCGTGGTAAAGCTCTTGGTCGCGGGCACCGCCTGCTCCACACCGGCGCGCGTCGTCAACGAGCAGTCCGCCAGCTGCGCCATGGTCGATCCCGCGTGGTTGGTCACGGCGATCGTCGCCGCGTCACGCATCCGCGCCTCGCGCAAAGCCTCCAGCGTGTCCGCCGTCTCGCCAGACTGCGACAGCACCAGCACGCAGCGCGCCGACGGTGTGTGCGTGGTGCGGCAGATGTACTCGCTGGCGTATTCGACATCCACCGGCAGCCCGGCCAGTTCCTCAAACAGGAACTTGCCCACCAGCCCCGCGTGCCGGCTCGACCCGCTGGCGGCGATCAGCATGCTGTGCTGCCCGGCCAGCGAGTGCAGTGCCGCCGCGAACGAGTCCTCGCGCAGGCCGCCCCGTTCCGTGAAAGCTGCCAGGGTCTCGGCCAGCGCCTCCGGCTGCTCATAAATCTCGCGCAGCATCGCATGCGCAAATGTCTTCGTCACGTGCTCCAGCCTCCGCTGAGGAAGAAATTCCCGTGTGTGATTCTAAGCCTCCGGAGCTCGCGCAGAGCGGCCTCGCCCACAAGCCTTCGCCTGCGGCGCTGCGATATCATCAGCATATGAGCAAGCCGGACGGCATTGCGCTCGCGAGCCTCACTGCCGCCGAACTCCTGGCGCGCCGCAAGTCCCTGAAGCGTCAGCTCTCCGCAAGCCGTGACCTCGATCCCATTCGCATCGCGGTCCTAGGCGGCAGCACCACTCAGGAGGTAGTCGACCTGCTCGAGCTCCACCTGCTCGCCAGCGGCTTCCTCCCGGTCTTCTACCAGTCGGAGTTCGGACGCTTCTACACCGAGGCCGTGCACGACAGCAACGCCCTGCGCGACTTCGCGCCCGACCTGGTCTACATTCACACCTCGGTCCTCAACATCCAGGCGTTCGCCCCTGTCCATGCCACCCACGCCGACTTCGAAACATCCACCCAAGCCGAGTTCAACCGCTTTCGGGAGGTATGGACGGCGCTCGGAAGCACCCTCGGGTGCAGCATCATCCAGAACAACTTCGAGCTCCCCCGGCATGCGATGCTCGGCAACCTCGACGCGGTCTCGCCCGCCGGACATACGAGTTTCGTCACGGAACTCAACCGGCTCTTCGCACAGGCCGCCGGCGCTGACCCGCGCCTGCATCTGCAGGACGTCTTCAGCATCTCAGCGCGTCTGGGGCTCGACCAGTGGTTCGATCCCCAGCGCTGGTTCAACTACAAGATCGTTACCACGCCGGCCGGCTCAAACGCCCTGGCGCTTTCACTCGCGGCGATCATCCGCGGGATGTTCGGGCGCTCTCGCAAGGTCCTCGTGCTTGACCTCGACAACACTTTGTGGGGCGGCGTCATCGGCGATGACGGTGTGGAAAGTATCCAAATCGGCCGCGAGACGCCGCTGGCTGAAGCGTTCAGCGCCTTCCAGCAATACTGCCTTGATCTGCGCGATCGGGGTGTGCTGCTCGCTGTCAGCTCCAAGAACGAGGAATCGGCGGCGCTCGAGGGCCTTTCGCATCCGGATTCCATCCTTCGCCGCGAGCACTTCGCCAGCTTCAGGGTCAACTGGAAGCCCAAGGCGGAGAACCTTGTGGCGATAGCCCGCGAGCTCAACTTCTCGCTCGACAGCTTCGTCTTCGTCGACGACAGCCCCGCCGAGCGAGCCCTGGTAGCGGAGCAGCTACCTGAGGTAGCCGTTCCGGACATCGGCTCCGATGTTGCCGCTTTTCCGGCCATCATCCAGGCTGGACGGTACTTCGAGCCGGTCCTGCTTTCGCGCGAGGACATAGCTCGTGCGGCGTTCTATCAGGAGGATCTGGACCGAAGCAGCCTCGCATCGCGCGCCTTGGACCACGCTGAGTATCTCGACGCGCTCGACATGACTGCCGAGATCGAGCTCTTCAAGCCTCTTTATCTGGAGCGTATTACTCAGCTCACCAACAAGACCAACCAGTTCAATCTCACCACGCGACGGTATACGCTGGCCGAGATGCAGGATGTTCTGGCGGACTCGACGGCCATCGGCATCTACGGCCGTCTCAGTGACCGTTTTGGCGACAATGGGCTCGTTTCGGTGGTGCTGGGCCACATCCACCAAGGCATCTTCGACATCGAACTATGGCTCATGAGTTGCCGCGTGATCAAACGTGACCTGGAGTTCGCGATGCTGGATGAACTTGTGGAGCGCGCTCGCGCGGCCGAAGTGCGGCAGCTACGTGGCAGCTACATCCCCAGCCGTAAGAACGCCCTGGTCGCCGATCATTACATTCGCCTGGGCTTCGAGAAGATCTCAGCGGAGCCCGACGGCACCACGGTGTACATGCTTCAAGTTGCCGGCTACGAACCACGCAATGGTCATATCCGTGTGCCTCGGCTGGTGTTGGCGGGCGACGGATTGTGACGGATAGATCCAGGCGTTCGCCACCAGCTTCGCTCCGTCTTCATCACATTGGCCAGGCCGTGCCGGAGATCGCTCCTGCGGCTGCTCGCCTGCGTGATCGATTTGGATACACGGTTGCGACTCCGATCATCCACGACGCGCTTCAGACCGCGTTCGTACAGTTCCTGCGCCTACCCGATGAGCCTTGCTACCTGGAGCTTGTCGCCCCTGATTCGCCGCACAGCAAACTGGTCAACGCCGTTAGGCGAGGCGGCGCGCTCCATCACGTCTGCTACGTGGCCGGCGCTCTGCAGGCCGAAGTCGCGCGCCTCGAAGAGACCGGGATGCGCCTTATATCCGAGCCGAAGCCTGCTTCAGCGTTTCAGTCGCGCCGGATCTGCTGGCTCATGGGCGAGGATCAGGGGCTGATTGAACTCCTTGAACGCAATGAAGCGGATGACCTTTGCCCACCCGGCCTCTGAAGAACCGGGACCGTACGACTGCATGATTGTTGATGTGAGTTGCCGTCGCCGGGCATGGCCTCTGAGTCATTTGTTCGAAGAAGGGTAATGTACGCTCCATTACCGATTGGGTATGCGCCTGGGAGGATTGTGGGATGGAAGGCCGCGGCCACGCGTCTTAGGCTTGCAACAGGATACGACGATAGATACGCTGAACACTTTGCTTTACTTTGGGGATACGACCTCCCCGTTGAGGAACTCTTCCATGTCTGACACCACGCACGACCCGGTGGCCCTGTTCGGGCTGCCGATGAGTAGCACTACGCCAGGTAAGTTGGCGGCAAAGATAGAGGAGCAAATCCTCTCTGGGCGAACTCATCAGATCGTTGTGGCGAGTCTGGACTTTCTTCGCCTATCGCTTAAGGATCGATACCTGCATCAGATTGCCGGTGAATGCAGCCTGCTGCTGGCGGAAGGCGCGCCCATGCGGTGGGCTGCGGCGGCCGCGGGACTGGCGGGCGAGCGAGATCTCGACGCCGGCAATCTGATCTCCGCGGTCGCCGCGCTCTCCGCCCTACGCGGTCACGGCGTCTTCGTGCTTGGTTCAGACCCGCAGATGACCAGGTGCGGCATCCGGGCGTTACGCCGTGCGCATCCCGGCGTCCGGATCGCCGGACACGCTTCACATCCAAGCCAGCCAATGCACGCAATGGACAACGAAGGTCTGCTGCGCGTCATTGAAGCGGCACACCCAGCTGTCCTGCTTGTCACGTTTGGCAGCCCGGGCGAAGAGATATGGATTCATCGTCACCGCGATCGCCTCAAGGTGCCGGTCTCCATCGGTATTGGCGGAGTGCTTGAACACATGGCTGGCGACTCCTATCCTGCCGCATCTGCACGGACAAAAGGCGGCGGTCCAGGCCGGATTCATCATCTGCGCCTCTTTTCTCATTTTGCTTTGAACATCTTGGCCTTACTGACTCAACTCCCAGTCGCATGGGCCGGCAGGCGCTTGCAGCGTGAACGCCTGGGCGGCCATGACCGTAAGGTAGAGGTGTTTGGAACAGTTCGGGTCATCTCGGCTCCGCGGCGGCTCAGCGGCCGGCGCGCCTGCGCCTGGCTCAAACGCGAGGCGCGTGCTGCCACTGTGGCCGGGCAGAGTATGGTTGTGGATCTGTCAGCTACTGAGATAGTAGAAGCCGACGGACTTGAATGCTTGCTCCACGCCCGGCGCATCCTTCTCGCCGAGCACCTCTGGATCTGGCTCACGGGCATGTCGAACCCGGTCCGGCGGGTGCTTCAGTTCTCGTCCTTGTCCACGCTCTTCCGCATGGCCTCCACCAACTCTGTTGCGATCGAGGCCACGAACGCGTCTCATCTAGGTGTCCAACGTGTGCACGCCGAGGCCGGATCGCCTGTGTCGCCCGCGGCGAATGCTGCGCTGATCGCAAGGGCGAGTTGATGACAATCTGTGAGGATGCCGCGCCGCCTGGCCCTGAGGCGCGTCGTGGCCGCCCTTGGGTCAGCGTTTCTTTGCAGGTAGGTTGCGCCCTTCTTTTCCCGTGTTGCGGGGTCGCCGAGGTCAAGAAAGCTGCCATCTGGCGCCGGATCCGCGGCTTTTCCGCGGCCCGGATTGCTCCGCGGCGCTGCGCGGCGTCTAAGAAAGAAACGGCAATCTCCGCTAAACCTTCAGGTGTACGTGAGAAGATTGCTGCAAAGAGCCCAACTTCCGATGGGAGCCAAGGGACCGATGGAGATTCATCTATGCCCATGTCCGGGAACTGGTTGCAGAGGCTCCTGAATCGAAACGCCGACGCGAAGCTGAGTGTAATCCCGGCCGAGGAGGCCGAGGCCGAGGAAGAGCCGCGTTCGACAGTCGAGTCGCAGGTGCAGGAATCGCCTGGGGAAAACCATCCTGACGAAGAGAGTTTCGGAGTTCCGATGCTGGTTCGCCTGGACGATCTTTCACAAGACCCTCCAGTAAGCGTGCCCGATCCTAGTGTTCCCACCGGCGATGAACAACTTGAAGAGAGTTATGACGACGGCGGGTCCGGCGATGCGCTGCATCATGCTGAGCCGATCGATGAGGCTTGGGCCGGCGCGGCCTTGACTTCCACCGAGTCTATCGAGTCCACATTGGCTTCGGGTCGGTCTGATCAGGAGGACGCGAGCCAGCAGCCTGCTTCTGTGATCGAGCCAGAGCCCGCTCATGCCGAGTTGATATCCGAGTCAGGCGAAGAAGCAACGTCGGTCTCCGATGCCGCTCCCACTTGGGAGGCGCAACCTTTGCCTACATCCGAACCCGTCACCGCCTATTTCCCAAGTGAGAAGGCGAAGGTAGACGAGGGTTCCGGGAAGGTTCTTGAGCCGTGGATCGAACCCGCTGGGTTTCCGCAACAAGAAGCGCTAGCAGAAGACGAACCCATAGAGATTCCGGAGCTACCCTCGCACTTGGTCTCCGCCTACGGCCGCGAACGCGCGCGCCCTCCGCGTCCCACCTCTTACCAGGAGCTCGCAGCACGCTCCGCCAGCCAGCCTCAACCGGCGGCGCCGGAAGACGCTCCGTTAGACTCCGAGCTCACCCGCAACTTCGTGCCGCAGTCGCGCCCTGACTGGCCTGCGGCTGTGACGCCGATCTCCATTGTGCACGGCTCGGATGCGGCAGCCGCTCGCGCGGCCCAGGCGGGCAGCGGCCGGGAAGAGGCAGACGCCGCCTTCTTTACACCGGAAGCTGCAATGGATGACGTCCGGAACATTTCCAACAATGCACGGTCTGAGGCGGAGGCTGAGCAGTCCATGGAGGGCGGACCGGCATCCTCAGCGGGCCGCTGGGACCCAATCCTGCCTTTGCGTCCCTCAGAGTCTGCATGGCGCGACAGCTCAGGCGCGCGAGCAGCGGCAGCGGCAGCGCTGCGCCGCGCCGCCCAGGACCCCTGGAACTGGGCCAAGGACGCCAGCCCCGAAACCTCTCTCGACCAGAATCAGCGCAGCGCGGATTACCGGAATCCGGAGTTCGGAGCTCAGGCTCAGCGAACTCAAGAGCAGCGCTCTGATTCATGGGCCGACAACCGGCCGCCGGCGCAGCAGCCCCCGCCAGCCCCACCTGCTGGGGAGGACGAACCCATCCTCAGCCGGCAGTGGGCCCTGCTCAGCCGCTTTCAACAGGCCCAGGGACTTGCTCCCGTTCGGAAGCAGAGCAACCCCTCGGACCAGGACAGCGCCACCCGCGAGCAGGCGAAGGCGAAGCCACCCCTGGGCAAACGTCAGGGCTAAGCCGGCGTAGCGGCTATCAGAAGACCGGGACGCGGGCCGCTGAGGTTCGTGCGGGCTCTTTCACTTCCTGCCGCAGCAGCATCTCAAACGTGTGCGCCAGCAGCTCCTGATTGAGGGGCAGGTTGTACTGGCTGATGATCCTTTGCCGGGCGGACAAGCCCAGCCCGCGTCTGAGCGCGGCGTCTTTTACGAGCGATTCCAGCGCCTCGGCCAGCGCGCGATGATTGGCCGGGGGTACAAGCAGCCCATCGACGCCACCGCGGATCAACTCCGGAATGCCTGCAACGGAGGTCGCGACGCAGGGCAGACTGAGCGACATAGCCTCCATCAACGCGACCGGTATGCCTTCGGCGAAGCTTGCCAGCGCGAACATGTCCGCACGACGCAGATAACTCAACGTTTGCTCGTGCGACAACGCAGAGGTGAACGTGACGCGCGCACCCAGGCCATGCCGCTCCACGAAGGCTTCGAGCCCCGCGCGCTCGGGCCCACCGCCGATCAGGGTGACGCGCAGGTCAACATCACGGTCGCGCAGCAGACGCACGGCTTCAAGCAAGATGCGATGGCCCTTGGCAGGCACCAGCCTGCCGGTGCAAACCAGCTCCAGTGGACGAGCGCTGAATCCCGTGACTGTGGGTGAGCGGGAATGCGGCGTCAGCAGAAGCGGATCAACACCGAGCCGGATGACATGGAACTTGCCCCACTCCGAGGGCGCGGTGAGCTGGTAGAGCTGGCTCCGGCAGAAGTCGCTGATGCAGCACACAAAGCGCGCGTGAGCGATCTTCTCACGCAGGTGGTAGGCGTCGGCATTCAGAAGCTCCTCTGGCCCATGGATGGTCAGCGAGAACGGGATCCGCCAGGAGGCTGCTGTCAACATGCCGACCGAAGCAACAGCACCGCCGAAATGCACGTGCAGATGGGTAAGCCTGCGCTCCTTCATCCAGCGCCCGATCAGCATTGCCTGCCCGAGGTAGCTCAACCAGGTGGCGCGTTGGCTGAGCGTAAGCCCGCGGATGGCGAACAGAGTTCGGAGGCCGCGCAGCAGGGCGACCGGGTAGGCAAACATGGTGGCTAACACTGCCGTGGCCACGGCCAGGCTGAACTTGGGCCGGATGTAGTGGGTGGCTGCCGCTTCGGCGGCTTCGGCCTCCGGCAGTTCGGCGGTCGGGCGGTCCGCGCCTTTGATCGCGGCGGTCTCGATGTGAATGCCGCGGGCGCGCAGGCCCACCACCTCGTGCAAGAAGAACGGCTGCGAGACCACGGGGTACTGGCTCAGGAGGTAAGCCACTCGCAGTGCCGGTCCTGCGGCGCGGCGAGCCGCGGAACTGGGCCTGAGATCCTCTTGACGCCTTTCGTTCGGAGGTGCGGCGCGGATTTGGTCGAGGTGCTCCACTTCGGCCCAGTATACGAACGCGCGACCGGGCTTTCCCTGCGACAAATGCACCAAGCCGCTACGCCTTATGGACCATTACCCTTCGTGGTCCCGGGCACAATCTTCTCTTTTTCGTCGAAGAGGCTGAGAAAAAGTTGGCCCGGTGTTGCGGAGAGTGTTCCACGTGGAACATACGTATTTGCTGGGGTTTTGGCGATCCGGTGACAGAGCGGGGCGGAAGGAACGGAAAAGCGTATCGGTTGCGATGGTGGTTCTGTGGTCGTTACGTGGAAGCCTGTGCGGATGTCGTGGAGAGTTACAGCACGTCGTGCATCCGTTCAGCCCTAGCTGCTAACGGTCGCTCTCAGCGGCAGGCTTCCCGGGCCTAGATGCTGCAGGGTCAAAGGGCCGGCGACTTGGGCTAACGCCACGGCAGCTTCGGGTTCGGTAAGCCGGCGCGCCAACGATTGGACGGTCGTGTGCTCGAAGATCCAGGCGGCGGGGATCTCGCGGTGGAGCTGCTCCTGCAGACGAGTCCTCACAGAGTTCAGCAGCAGGGACGCGCCGCCAACGTCAAAGAAATCATCCTCGAAGGTAAAGTCTCGGCCCTTGAGCACCGTACTCCAGACTGCCGCGACTTTGCTCTCAATGGAGGATTCCCAGGCCACCGGGGGCTTCGAGTCCGGGACCTCCGCGAGGGCGGCCGTCAGCGCGCCTCGATTGACTTTGCCGTTGCCGGTCAGGGGCAGAGCTGTCAATCGCCTGCAGAGCGCCGGGATGAAGTGGCTGGGCAGCCTCTCGGCCAGGAAGCTGCGCAACTCGATACTCTCAACCGCATGGCCGGGCTTGACCACAAAGTACGCTGCGAGCCGCGTGGCCTCGCCGGCGGATGCATGAGCCACCACGCATGCCTGGGCAACTGCCGGATGCTGGGTCAGGAGCGCCTCTACTTCGCCGGTCTCCACGCGGAAGCCGTTCACCTTGACCTGTTCGTCGCGCCGGCCGAGATAGACCAGTTCTCCATCGGCGCGGCGGCGGCCCCGGTCTCCCGATCGGTACAGCCGGTCGCCGGGCTGGCCGAATGGGTTGGCACGGAAACACTCCCCGGTCAGTCGGCCGCGATTGAGGTAGCCTGACGCAACTCCGCCTCCGCCGACCCACAACTCGCCCTGGTCGCCGTCCGGCACGGGCCGCATCTGGTCATCGAGCAGATACAGCTGCACATCGCCCAGCGGCTCTCCGATGAGGCTCTCGCGATCCTTCACGTCGCGCTGGCGCATGCGGCGCCAGGTCGTATGCACGGTGGTCTCGGTGATGCCGTACATGTTTACGATGTGCGGGTGGGCGTCGCCATGACGCTCGAACCAGACGCGCAAGGAGGCGGGCGCGAGGGCCTCGCCCCCCAAGATGACGAGCCGCAGCGCCAGGCCGTTCGAGTCCGAGCGGGCGTCGGCATACTCGAGAAGGGCGAACGCAGAAGGAGTCTGGTTCAGCACGGTGACCTGTTCGCGGACCAGCAGCCTGCGGAATTCCCCCGGAGCGCGGGTGACGGCGGAGGGCACGATGACCAGGCGTCCACCGCTGAGCAGACAACCCCAGAACTCCCAGACGGAGAAGTCGAAGGCGAAGGAGTGCGACATCGTCCAGACATCGGCTACAGAGAACGCGAACAGCTTCTGAGTCTCGCGCAGCAGGCGGATCACGTTCCTATGCGACACGACTACGCCTTTCGGCGTTCCGGTCGAGCCCGACGTATAGATCACGTAGGCGGGCGCATCCTCCCTGACGCTCACGCGGACGGGAGATGGCAGAGTATGTGGCGCCGGCTCGGAGACGGTCATCCAACCCGCAGCGATCGCTCCAAAGCGACTAGCTATTTCAGGCGCGCTGATGACTACGATGGGCCGGGCATCATCGATCGTCTCCGCCACGCGGACGGCGGGGCAGGAGGCGTCGATGGGCAGGTAGGCGGCGCCGGTCTTCACCACGGCTAATACTGCTGCGATCATCTCGATGGAGCGTTCCAGGCAGATCGCTACGATCGTTCCCGGTCCTGCTCCTCGATCCAGCAGCGCTGCGGCGATGCGCTCGGCCATCATATCCACTTCGGCATAGCTGACGGAGTGGTCGCCATGCGTTACGGCGGTGCGATCCCGATGCTGCTGGCACACCTGAGCGAAGATCGCGCCCAGTGATGGCTCGACCTGGTCTTCAGCTACTTCCATGTGTGTTTGCGCTGTTTGTGTCGTGTTCATTCGACCCCTGAAGGTGCGGCGGTGATGTCTCCAACTCTGAACCGGGGGTATCTTCCCGCAAATCCCCCTTGGGTGTCAGTTGCGGCGAAATCCGGGCCAGCACTGTACGCGATGACTCCTCGAGTCCTCGTTGTGCCTGCGGGTGAAAGGCCATGAACTTAGAGTCTTGCGTTTGCGGGTTTTGGGTTTGCGAGCTGTGGGCTAAGGCGAGCGGGGACACTTTGGCTCTCACCCTCTCCGGCCGGCTTCGTCCAACCATTCTGGCCGCTCGCGCCGGTGAAGGGTTCAGGCCGCAGGGTATGATGGTGAGTAAATCGTGTTGCCAATCGGCTCGCGCCAGGCGCATGGACGGCCTTCATCCTGAAACGAGAGCGCTGTCGTTGGGGGCGATGAACCCGTCCCGCCACATGATTTACTTCGCAGACGAATCCAAGCTCGACCTGGAAATAACCGACGAATGAGTTCTCTCAGCAAAGGGCGCGCGGGCAGCACGCAGACACTCCGGGTCTTCGTCGCGTTCCTGTGCGTCGTGCTGGTTCTCTTTGTGGGCGCCGCGCAACTGCTGCATACCCATGCCGCAGACGAAGCGAGCAACCCCGGCTGCGGGCTTTGCGCGGTCGCGCACCTGAGCGCACTGCCTACCCCGGTGCTGGCGCGGCCGGTGGTGGCCGAGTTCATCCTGCCGGTTCGCGCGGCGCGTCCGGTCAGTGCTCCGAGTCGATTCTTCTCCTTCTCGCTTTACGTTCGCCCTCCACCTGCCTCGACTCCTCACGCCTGAGTTCCCAGAGTCCTGGCAGTCCTACTACAACATTGGAGGTTTCGAATGCGCATCGTCGAGCGCAAAGCTCTAGCACATCTGCCGCTGCTGGTCGCGGCTTTCCTATTCGCGATCGCTCCCGCCCTCTTCTCGCAGACCGCGGGAAGCTCAGGCACCATTTACGGAACGGTGACAGATCCCTCGGGCGCCGCCATAGCGGGTGCGACCGTTACGGTGCGGAATGCGGTGAGCGGCCTGAACCGGCAGACGATAAGCGATGCAGCCGGGCATTACCAGTTCACGAACCTGCCCTTCAATCCCTACAGCCTGACTATCGCGGCCACGGGCTTCAGCGCGACGTCCAAGAATGTGGAGCTCCGCTCTACAGTGCCGCTTACGCTGGCGACTGCGCTGAACGTTGCGGGCACCTCGACGGAGATTGATGTGGAGGCGGCTCCGTCGGTGGAAAGCGACTCGACGTTCCACACGGACATCGATCGCAGCTCGTTTGAAAAGCTTCCGCTCGAGAGCCAGTCGTCGTCGCTTAGCTCGCTGGTAACGCTTGCGAGCCCGGGGATTGCGGCGGACTCGAACGGTCTCTTCCACGGGCTGGGCGACCATGCCTCGAACTCCTTCTCGATCGACGGGCAGTCGATCACGGACCAGCAGAGCAAGGTCTTCTCGAACCAGATTCCCTCCAATTCGGTGCAGTCGCTGGAGGTGATCGCGGGCGCGCCTCCGGCCGAGTACGGCGGGAAGACGAGCGTGGTGATCCAGGTGACGACACGCTCCGGACAGGGGGTGAAGAAGCCGACGGGATCGGTTTCTACCTCGTACGGCACGTTCGGGTCGGAGACGGGCTCGGTGGACCTGAGCTACGGGGGGGACAAGTGGGGCAACTTTGTCGAGGTGGACGGACTGAACACGGGACGCTTCCTGGACCCGCCAGAGTTTACGGTGTTCCACGACAAGGGCAACGAGTTCAACGTGTTCGACCGCGTGGACCGCACCCTGACGCCGAACGATGCTGTCAGGCTGAACCTGGGGGTGAGCCGGTCGTGGTTCCAGACGCCGAATACCTTCGATAACGTCGGCGTGCAGAATGTGGTTTCGGCCGGGACTACGCAGACGCCGGTCTTCGCGAACGTGGGGAACACCGACCAGCGGTCGAAGATCCTGACGTTCAATGTGGCGCCGACCTACACCCGCACCATCGGGGCCTACGCGGTGTTTACCTTCGGCACGTTTGTGCGGCGCGACGGGTATAACTACTACCCGAGCAACAATCCGCTGGCCGACCTGGGGCCGATCCAGAACGAGTCGATTGCGCAGCAGCGGTCGCTGACCAATGCCGGGCTGCACTCGGATTATTCGTGGGTGAAGGGTATCCACAACGTGAAGATCGGCACGCAGTATACGCAGACGTTTCTGCGGGAGAACGATAAGCTGGCGCTGGTGAATCCGACCTACAATTCGCCCTGTGTGGATGCGAATGGGAACCCGCAGCCGGGCTTTATGAGCACGGCGCAATGCGCGGCGGCGGGTTATGTGTCGAATGACCCGAGCGTGGGCGGCACCTTCAATCCCGTGCTGCTGCCGTACGACCTGACTCGCGGCGGGCGCATTTTCGGCTATGCCGGCCATACGGACATCAAGGAACTGGCGCTGTACGCGCAGGACCAGATCAAGAAAGGTAACTGGCTGGCGAACGTTGGCCTGCGCTATGACGGGTACAACGGGCTGGCGATTGCGCACCAGGTGGAGCCGCGGCTGGGGCTTTCGTATACCGTGAAGCGGACAGGCACGGTGCTGCGGGCCTCGTATGCGCGGACGCTCGAATCACCGTTCAACGAGAACCTGGTTCTGTCGAGCCAGGGCTGCGGCTCGGCGGTGCTGGCGCCGCTGCTGGCGTGCACGCCGGGCGTGTCGACGACGCTCGAGCCGGGGTTCCGCAACGAGTTCCACGCGGGTCTGCAGCAATCGTTCGGCAAGCACCTGGTGTTCAGCGGAGATTACATCTGGAAGTACACGCACAACGCGTTCGACTTCTCGGTGCTGGGGAATACGCCGATCACGTTTCCGATCGACTGGCACAACTCCAAGATTCCGGGCTTTGCGCTGCGGCTGGATGTGCCGAACTACCATAACTTCTCGGCGTTCGTGGTGATGTCATCGGTAGCGGCGCGGTTCTTTCCGCCACAGACGGCGGGGGCCGGGGCTACGGTGGCGCAGGGCAGCCTCTATCCATTCCGGATCGACCACGACGAGAAGTTCAACCAGACGACGCATGCGCAGTACCAGATTCCGGGGCGGCACTCGCCCTGGTTCGGGGTGAACTGGCGCTTCGACTCGGGGCTGGTTGCGGGGTCGGCACCATGCTATGACGTCACCGACCCCAACAGCTTGTGCCAGGGGGGATCGATCAGCATCAACGGGCAGCCGGGGATCAGCCTGGCGTCGCTGACGCCGGACCAGCAGTTCGAGGCGGGGCTGGCGTGCAACGGGGTCAAGGCGACGCCTTCGGCAGGGATTCCGGGCGGGCAGTGCCTGGCGTCGCAGCTGACGTCAAGCCTGCTGTCGATCCCGGCGCCGGGCACGGAGGACGACGACCGGAACCCACCGCGGATCAAGCAGCGCGATCTGTTCGACCTGTCGGTTGGGCAGGATAACCTGTTCCACGGCAGCGAGCACAAGTGGAGCCTGCAGCTTACGGCGGTGAACCTGACGAACAAGGTGGCGCTGTATAACTTCCTTTCTACGTTCTCGGGCACGCACTACGTGACGCCGCGGGCGTTGACGGCGGAGCTGGCTTTCCACTTCTAGTCTGGGCTGTGCGGGAAGATCGAGGGAGGGGCAGGCACACACCCCCCTCCCCCGCTCGAAGTATGGAAAGTATTCAATGCAGGTGGGTTAGGTCTGGACTTAGGTGTGGCGAAGTCTCGGGAAATTTGCACCGTTTTTGAGGCAGCGGGTTTTGGCGGAGTCATGAGATCCAGCAGCGCCAGATCACGGAAAGATCGTCGTCGGTGTAGTCATAGATCTGATACTGCTGCAAGAACGCGTCGACCTGCATGCGAGCCGGCAAGCAAAGCAACTTGCGGAATTGCTCCATCGTGAGGCGATGCTACGAGAGGCGCCGGCAACGGCTTCCTCAAGCAGTGCACGCGACGGCTCACGGTTCCGAGTAACAGGCTGGCGAGAAAGTGGTCCGGAATGTCGACCGTCACTTGCATGGGAACAGGTTTAGCGAATGGGGAGCGGTAAGTCACGACTTGAACAGCTGCGAACGCTTCAGCCAGAAGTGAGTAACCCCACGATCACGCTCGGCTGCGCCGAAGCGTGATCATGGGGCACCCGGAGGTCTGCTATTCGCCGTAGTAGTCGAGGCCGAGGTGGGTGATGAGGTCCTGGCCCATGATGTGGCGGAGGGTGTTTTTGAGCTTCATGGATTGGATGAAGAGGTCGTGCTCAGGGTAGACGCCGGGGGCGGAGTCGGGGTCCTTGAAGTAGAAGCTGAGCCACTCCTGGATGCCGAGGCCTTTGAGGGCCGGGGTTCGCGCGGCGAGGTCCATGAAGAGGACAAGGTCGAGCGCGAGCGGCGCGGCGAGGATGGAGTCGCGGCAGAGGAAGTCGACCTTGATCTGCATGGGGTAGCCGAGCCAGCCGAAGATGTCGATGTTATCCCAACCCTCTTTGTTGTCACCACGGGGCGGGTAATAGTTGATCCGGACCTTGTGATAAAGGTCCTTGTAGAGATCGGGGTGGAGGTGAGGCTGGAAGATGTGCTCGAGCACCCCGAGCTTCGAGACCTCCTTGGTCTTGAAGGACTCGGGGTCGTCGAGGACTTCGCCGTCGCGATTGCCCAGGATGTTGGTGGAGTACCAGCCGGAGACGCCGAGCATGCGCGTCTTGAAGGCGGGCGCGAGGACCGTCTTGAGGAAGGTCTGGCCGGTCTTGAAGTCCTTGCCGCAGATGGGCGCGTTCATCTTGCGCGAGAGTTCGTTGAGGGCGGGGATGTCGACGGTGAGGTTGGGGGCGCCGTTGGCGAAGGGGATGCCTTCCTTGAGCGCGGCCCAAGCGTAGAGCATGGATGGGGAGATGCCGGGGTCATCGTCGACGAGACCTTTTTCGAAGGCGGCGAGAGACTGGTGGACGGCGGTCTGCTCGAGAAAGATCTCGGTGGAGCCGCACCAGATCATGACCTGGCGGTCGGTGCGGGTCTTGAACTCGGCGATGTCGTTGCGGATCTGGTTGGCGAGATCGCACTTGTTCTTGCCGGTCTTGGCGTTCTTCGCGGTGAGGCGCTTGACGTAATGCTGGTTGAAGGCGGCGGGCAGGGGCTCGATGGATTCGAGGAAGGGCCGGATGGCTTCGAGGGTGTCGCGGTCGAGGACCTGCGCGCTGCGGGCGGCGTCGTAGAGGTTGCCGCCGAAGATGTCCCAGCCGGTGAAGACGAGGTCTTCGAGCGGAGCGATAGGGGCGAAGTCTTTGATCAGCGGCGAGTTGCCTTCGGTGCGCTTGCCGAGGCGGATGGTGCCCATCTGGGAGAGCGATCCGATGGGCTTGGCCATGTTCTGGCGGATGGCTTCGACGCCGGCGATGAGCGTGGTGGCGACGGCTCCCATGCCGGGGATCATGACGCCGAGTTTGCCGGTGTGGGGGGTGATGCTGGCCGCTTCAGAGGTGGCGGCGGGGGTGTTGGACATTGCCGGTGTACGACCCTTCTGTCTGGCGCTTTCGACTTCAGCGCACAACCCTTAGATTCTATATGGTAGTGGCGCTTGTGATAATCTGCGCGCGTGGTGAAGCTCCTACTATTTGCGCTAGCCATCGGGTTCGCCGACGGTCAACAAAGGGATGCGCCGCAGCCTGCGCAAGCGGAAATGTGCAAGGTTGAGCAGCGTGCGCCCTTTGTTCCTGGTGCAGACATGCCGGAATATGTGGCAAATCGCGAGAATGCGTTGGGACCTGCAAATTATGCTGAAGCTTGCCATCAGTATGACCGTGCCTATCAGCTTTATTTGCAGGTGATGGATTCGTATCCGCAGGACGGGCGTGTGCTGATGATCACGGCCCAGGCTGCCGTTCAAGCGGAACGTCTGCAAGATTCGGTACCGCTTTTTCGACGTTTGCTTGCGATGGGTGGCCGATGCTCCTGGTCGGACAGGGTTAGCTTGATGAAGGTATACCTCACGCTTGGGCGCTGGCCGGAGTTTGAAGACCTGCGAATAGACACGCGGAAAGCATCGCTCGCGGGCGATCAATGTCTTCCAGTCAAAGACGGCTATCTGATCGATACACTCGATCTGACCGACGAGTACGTCAGGGTCATGGAGTTTCCTGTGTTGAGCGAGAAGAACTTCACGCGGGAACACTTTCTGTTCTACGAGGAAAAAGATAGGTGCACAGGCTTCACGCCGTATGTGGAGCTCAGCCAGGTGAACGGCGCAGGCCGAACCTTTGTGCTTACGATGCACGCAAGCGCAAGCTCTACTGCGGTGCTGAAATCGTATGAGAATGGCGAACCTGACTACAAGACCTTGCGCGCGGACTTTCTGGCTCTCGTAGCGAAGTCGCACCACAGGCCGGTCGAGCGAGCTTGCGCGGGTGGCGTCAGCACAACACCCTGATCAGGCAGGCGTGGTGCGGATGCGGTTCTTCCAGTGGGAGGCGACGAACCAGATGATGGCGGCGAGGATGACCGCTTCGACGCCGAGGTGGAAGCGGTGGAAGACGGACTCGAAGCGCGGGTCGGTGCGGAAGCGGTTGCCGAGCTTCATGCCCACGTAGGCCAGCGCGTAGCACCAGGGCCAGGAGCCGATGAAGGTGTAGAGGTGGAACTTCCACAGGTTCATCTTGGCGACGCCCGCGGGGAAGGCGATGAAGGTGCGTACGATGGGCAGCATGCGCCCGGCAAGTACGGTGATAGCGCCGAACCTGTCGAAGAAGCGGTCGACAAGGTCCAGGTCGCGGCGGCTGAGTAGAAGGAAGCTGCCGTAGCGCTCGACCATGGGGCGGCCGCCGCGCGCGCCCACCCAATAGGCCGGGATGGAGCCGAGGTTCGAGGCCAGCGAGGCGACGGTGGCGAGCATGATGAGCTGGGCCTGGCCGTGGGCGAGGACCGCGCCGGCGAAGGGCATGATGACTTCCGAAGGAAGCGGGATGCAGGCAGACTGGATCGCCATGAGGAGCGCGACGCCCGCGTAGCCGGTGGCGGAGATGAAGGCGATGATTGCTGCTATGACTTTTTCGGACATTCGATTCAAGTATAGCGGCGGCTGCGACTGCTGCGCGGCGCGCGCGCCGGGCATGCTTTGTTAGGATGGGCTTTGCGAGGATTAATCATGGCAGAGTTCATCCCCCCCAAGAACGAGGTTCCGGAGCCGAAGGTATCGGCGGCGGCGATCTCGTCGGTGTCCGGCGAGTGGAAGGCGGCGCAGCTTTCGGGCGTGAGGCCGCAGACGGTCTCGGGCCAGCGTGCGGCGGCGGCCGAGGAAGGCGGCGGCACGGCGGTGATGGATGCGCCGGCACAGCCCCCGGCGCGGCCAGCCAGCGCGTACGCGCCGGCGGAGGCGGGTGCGCCGGCGGTGAAGCGGCAGATTGTGTGCTTCAGCTTCTACAAGGTGATGCCGGAGTGGCGGCGCCTGCCCGCGGCGGAAAAGGCCTCGCACAAGGCGGATTTCGCGGACGTGCTGGCGCGCTGGAATCGGCCGGGAGAGTTCCTGTCGCTGACGTACTCGACGGTGGGGACGCGGGGCGATGTGGATATGTGCGTATGGTCGATCGGCTACAGCATCGACGAGCTGAATCGAATGCGAGGCGAACTGATTCGGACGCCGCTGGGCGGGTATCTGACGTCGCCGCATAACTTTCTGGCGATGACCAAGCGATCGCAGTACCAGATCGACCGGCCGGATGAGAGCGAAGGCGAAGGCCGCGGGGCGATTCGTCCGGGCGGACAGAAGTACATCTTCATCTATCCGTTCTGGAAGACGCGGCCATGGTATCTGCTGAGCGCGGCGGAGCGGAAGCGGCTGATGGATGAGCATATCCGGATCGGGCTGATGTATCCGCGGGTGAAGCTGAATACGACCTACTCGTTCGGGATCGACGACCAGGAGTTCGTGGTGGCGTTCGAGACGAACTTTCCGGAGGATTTTCTCGACCTCGTGCAGCAGCTGCGGGAGACGGAGATCAGCCTCTACACGCTGGACGATACGCCGATCTTCAGCTGCGTGCGGATGCAGCCGCTGGAGATGCTGGACCGGCTGGGGTAGGCGTGGCTTCGGGAGTAAAGGCACAACGATGATCAGGGTGATGAAGGCTGATCGGGGCATGGCGAGGCTCGTGCCATGAAGGCCAGGGTGGGCGCGGTGGTTCGGACGGTGGGAGCTTCGCCGGTGGGGGCGAAGGCGGGGGCGATCGCGGCGAGCGAGCCGGTCGCCGCAAAGAAGCGCGCGGGCAAAACGAAGAAGCCGCTGGCGCCGGAGCGCGTGGCGGCCATCCTGGATGCGCTGGCCAAGACCTACCCGGGGGTGGTGTGCGCGCTGAACCACAGCTCGGCGTGGGAGCTCACGGTGGCGACGGTTCTTTCGGCGCAATGTACGGATGCGCGCGTGAACCTGGTGACGCCGCTGCTCTTCAAGCGCTTTCCGACGCCCCAGGCGATGGCGTCCGCTTCCCTGCCCGAGCTTGAGGAGATCATCAAGCCGACGGGGTTCTTTCGCAATAAGTCGAAGTCGATCCAGGGCGCGGCGAAGGCGGTGGTCGAAGAGTTTGGCGGGACGGTTCCACAGACGATGGAGGAGATCCTGCGTCTGCCGGGCGTCGCGCGCAAGACCGCCAACGTGGTGCTGGGAAGCTGGTACGAGATCGCGGTGGGCGTGGTGGTGGACACGCATGTGCTGCGGCTTTCGCGGCGGCTGGAGCTGACGAAGAACGATGATCCGGTGAAGGTGGAGCAGGACCTGATGATGGTGATCCCGCAGGATCGATGGATCGCGTTTTCGCACGAGATGATCCACCATGGACGGCAGATCTGCGTGTCCCGGACGCCGCGATGCGCCGACTGCACGCTGGAGACGCTGTGCAATTCAGCGGATAAGACCTGGTCGTCACACTGAACAGCATGGTCTGTGGATTTAGGGTCTTGGGGTTAGGAGATGACGGTCTAACGGGAGCTTACTTGGTGAGCAGGAAGACGCCGACGCAGACGAAGATGGCGGCAAACCAGCGGCGGCGATCGACATTCTCGTGCAGGAAGATGCTGGCGACCAGGGCGTTGCCGATGTAGGTGATAGAGGCGGTCGCGGGGGCGATGAGCGACACGGGCGCGGGTGGGCTCAGCGCGAAGAGCAATGAGAAGAAGCTGAGCGCCATGGCGCCGACGCCGAGCAGGAAGATGGGTTCGGTGACGACGGCGCGAATGGCTCCGGAGATTCCGGACACTGCGCGGATGCTGTCGAGATCGCCGATCTTGCGCATGGCGCGCGCGGTGAGCACGTCGCCGGCGATAGCGGTGCCGGCGACGGCAAGAATTGATACCCAGATGCGCAGCGTGAGCGGATTCATCATGCGCGGAAGGTCTCGGTAGGCAGCTGGGTGGGCAGCGGATTGGAGGCGAGCGCGGGTCCCGGGGCCGGGTGCTCGGTGAGCGCGGGGCCGTTGGCGACGAATCCCACGCCGCAAACGATCATGACGATGCCGGTCCAGCGGGCGAGCGAGATCTGCTCATGCAGCCAGAAGTGGGAGAGGAACGCGACCACCACGTAGCCGAAGGCAGTGGCGGGGAGGACGAAGGTGAGGTCCGCCCAGCTCAGGGCAGAGAGGTAGCTGGCGAAGAAGCCGATGAGCAGAACGATGCCGCCGATGACCCAGGGATTTTTGAGCGCGATGATCAGCATGCCCAGATGATGAATGCTGATGGTGCCCACCTGGTGCATACCGTGCGAGAGCATCGTGTCCCCGACCGAGGCCGTGAGCATGATGACGAGGAGCACGAGGTACTGCTGGATGGAGAGTCTGTGCTTCATCAATGGGCAACGACCAAGTGCGATGCGGCGCGTGCTTGTGTCGGGTGGAGAACAGAGCGTGCAGGGGTAGGACGCGTACAGATAGGTCGGATGACCGTGATGCGTACGAGGTTATCCGGAAGACGGATATGACACGGAGTTACGGCGAGCAGGTTGGGCACACAGGGAGAGACGTTTCGGGACGTCGCTTCGAGCGTGCATGTGCGCCGTACTTTGCTGGCCGACAGAACGACAGATCGACAGACGGAAGAGCGCAGAGCAGAGAGTGCCGAGACCTGCCCTGCTACGGCTGCCGCTGCATCAGGCGTTCATGCTGATGGATTCCTGGGCCTTGAGCGCGTTCTCTTCCTTCATCTTGCGAGAGGCCTTGTTGCGCTGCGAACGAAGCTTCATGAAGGACTTGGCCTCGACGTAAAGACGCGGTACGTCGCGGTTGACGATGGCCTTCCAGACGACGCGGAAGGCAGCCTTGGGCCGGAAGTAGTACTCGTCGTAGAAGCGGTGCACCATCTCCATGACGTACTCGACGGGCAGGCCGGGGTATTCGATGTGGGCCATCTGGTGGCCCATGTCGTCTTCCATCTTTTGGTTGGTGATGAAGCCGTTCTTCTCGGCGAAGTCGTAGAACTCGGTTCCCGGATAGGCATGCGCGATGGAGACCTGGATGGTCTCGCAGTCGAGCGACTTGGCGAAGTCGATGGTGTTGCGGATGGACTGCCGGGTCTCGCCGGGAAGGCCGAGGATGAAGTCGGCGTGGATGATGAGGCCGAGGTCGTGGCAATCCTTGACGAAGTCGCGCGCGCGTTCGACGGTGGCGCCCTTCTTGATGTTCTTGAGTATCTGCGGATCGCCGGACTCGAAGCCGACGATGAGCAGGCGGCAGCCGGCGTCCTTCATGGCCTTGAGCGTGTCGCGGTCGGTGGTGACGCGCGAGGTGCAGGACCAGGTGAGGCCGAGCGGCTTCAGCTTGGCACAGAGCTCGATGGTGCGCGCCTTCTGGATGTTGAAGGTGTCGTCATCGAAGAAGAACTCCTTGACGTGGGGGAAGAGCTTCTTGGCGTGGGCCATCTCGGCGGCGACGTCGTCGGTGGAGCGCTTGCGCCAGGCGTGGCCGGAGAGCGTCTGCGGCCAGAGGCAGAAGGTGCACTGCGCGGGGCAGCCGCGGGTGGAGTAGAGCGACACGTAGGGATGCAGCAGGAACGGAACGTTGTACCGCGTGACATCCATGTCGCGGGCGTAGATGTCGGTAACCCAGGGCATGTCGGGAGCGTCGAGCTTCTCGACCTGCGGCCGGTCAGGATTGTGGATGTGGGTTCCGTCAGCGCCACGATAGCTGATGCCGAGGATCTCGTTCAAGGGCTTGTAGTTGGCGAACTCGACGACGGAGAAGTCGAACTCGCGGCGGCAGACGAAGTCGATGGCGGAGCACTCGTTCAGCGCGCGATCAGGGTCAGTGGTAACGGGCGGGCCGACGAAGGCAATCTTGATGGAAGGGTTGGCGCGCTTGATGGCCTGGGCGAGGGCGTGGTCGCCGGACCAGCCGACGGTGGAGGTGAAGAGGACAAGAAACTCGTAGCTTTTGGCGATCTCGATAGTCTCGTCGGCGGAGACGTGGTGCGGCGGAGCATCGAGCAGGCGTGAACCCTCAAGCAGTCCGGCGGGATAGGCGAGCCAGACGGGGTACCAATACGACTCGATCTCGCGCACAGCGGGCCAGCGCGAGCTTGCGCCGCCGTCGAAGTTCTCAAAGGAAGGAGGATTCAACAGCAGCGTCTTCAAAGGCTTGGGTGTTGTCGTCATGGGTGTCTCTGATTTTACCATTCTGCTTCGGGTCGTGGCGGGTTCCGGGCGGTTTCACGCCCCGGTGCCGTTGGTGGTTCGAGCCTGATTCTCCCCTGCTCGTTCGGTTCTTGAACCTGTCCTTTGTTAGACACACGCTTGTAGGCAAGGTATGCAATACATTCGGAGTGTGCCGCCCGCGTGAGACAAGATTCGCGCTGGCACGGAACTGGTTCTCAGGCCGCGCTCTCAGTATGGGGGCGGTTGGTAGACGCCGTCTTTTTCCGCCTGCAGCAGCACCTGGCGAGTGTGCTCGGCGAAGTAAGCGCCGAGGGCCGAGGTGTCTTCCGGCTCGTAGGTGGGCGGCAGCCTGCCGGCGGAGTGCTCGAAGTTGGCCATGCCGATCTTGAGGCGCTGATCGCGGATGCGCAGGCTGCGGACGCCGACCGCGTCCATGGAGACGCAGAAGAGAGCCGCTGCGACCAGTCCGGACAGGTAGAGCCGGCTGCGCCGCAGGGTTTCGATCCGCGCCAGGCCGAACCGGCTGACCAGCATGAACCAGGCAAAGATGAGCAGCAGATCGGAGTAGATGCGATAGCGCGAGGAGACGCTCTGGGCAAGGCCGAGGTCGGCGCGGATCACCATGACGCCGATGCCGGTGAGCAGCACGAAGAGCAGGCAGTAGGCCACCGCGGGCTGGCGCCGCAGCTCGCCGCGGCGAGCCATCCAGACGAAGAAGACGCACAGAGCGACGCCCAGCAGGATGGCTCCGGGCAGGACAGGGTACCTGCCCGCCGCACCGAAGAAGCCGAGCAGGTAGACGGGGTTGAGATGCAGTGGGGATGGTTGCACGCCGATCGGCTTGGGGGTGGGACGATAGTGAAAGCGGTAAACCCAGGCGCAGGCGGCTGCTACGACCAGCCAAAGCGTCAGCCGCAGATAGCTCCGGCGCAGCGCAAGCAGCAACAAGCCGACGGCCACGATCAGGAAGCCGTTGCCGGAGGAGGCGATACCCAGCACCATCGCCAGCACGGCCCAGGTAAAGGCGCGCCGGCCGCCGCGGTCGAGCAGGACGATGGCGGCGAAGGCGAGGCCGACGACGGGCAGATTTTGAACGGCGGGCAAAGGCCAGTTCAGGGTCTCGACGTACTGGTATTGAAACAGCAGCAGCGAGACAGGAACGAACAGGGCCAGCCGGCGCTGGAGCGGCGTGCCGGGCAGAAACATGGTCCAAAGCACGCCAGCGAGCAGCAGGAGCGACAGGTTGCCCAGGCCGGAGAGTAGCGCGAAGTGCACCCGGCCGGTGATCGCGAGTTCCAGCCATACGAGCGCGTGTCCGAGGTAGATCTTGTACTCGTTATGCTGGGCGGCGGCGAAGTAAAGCAGCCGCTGGGAGAAGCTGGGCAGCCTGACGAGCTGGCTGGCGAAGTTCAGGCCGGCGTCATAATCGTCGAGCCAGGGGACGTCCAGAGCCATGTGGAACAGGTACCCATAGAAGACGAGCGGGGGCAGCAGCACGGCCGCCAGCAGCGCCGGAATCCGGGACCTGCGCCCGGTGGCGCGAGAGACGTGAAGGGGCATGCGCCTATCTTACCGGGCAGCGATACCGGGACGACGCTCCGGGCCAGCACTCGCAGGCCGCCGGCTCAAGTATCCTAACGTCACCATGACTATCCGTATCGGCTCGCGCGGCTCGCAGCTGGCGCTCTGGCAGGCTAACCACATCGCGGAAGCACTGCGCACGCAGGGCCACAGTGTTGCAATTGAGATCATTCGGACTACCGGGGACCGCATGCAGCAGCCCGGCTTTGTTGCGCACGCGGGCGGCGGCGCGGGGACGGCCTCGGCTGTGGATGGCAAGGGCATCTTCATCAAGGAGATCGAAGATGCGCTGGCGGACGGGCGCATCGACCTCGCGGTGCACTCGCTGAAGGACCTGCCGACGCAGCTCGATGGGCGATTTACCCTGGCCGCGATTCCGCCGCGCGCGGACGCCCGCGACGCCTTCGTCTGCGAGCCGTACTGGGCGCTGCACACGCTGCCGCAGGGCGCGGTGATCGGCACCACGAGCCCGCGGCGGCGCGCGCAGATCCTCTCGCTGCGCCCGGACCTGGGGTTTGTCGAGCTGCGCGGCAATATCGACACGCGGCTGCGCAAGCTGGAGGCCGGCGAGTGCGACGCGCTGGTGCTGGCCTGCGCGGGGCTGGACCGCATCGGCCGGAACGAATCCGTACACCAGCGCTTCCCGCTCGACGAGCTTACCCCGGCTCCGGGGCAGGGGGCGCTGGCGCTCGAGACTCGCAGCCCGGCGCACGCGCTGGACAGCGATGACCCCAGCCGGGACCCGGCGATCCTGGCGGCGATCCGGCTGCTGGACCACCAGCCGACGCGGTTTGCCACCGATGTCGAGCGGGCCTTCCTCTCCGCCATGGGCGGCGGCTGCGAACTGCCGCTGGGCGCGCACTGCCTGCCGACGGCGGGCGGCTGGCAGCTGATCGCGCAGGTGCTGACGCCGGACGGCGAACAATCGGTGGAGCTGGCCTGCGACTCGGAGTGCGAGGAGCCGGCCGAAGACCTGGGCCGGCGCGCCGCGGAAATGCTCATCGCGCGGGGAGCGCTCGAACTGCTCGCGGCTGTGTGAGCTGGAGCTAGACGCCGGGATGCAGGCTTGCCTCCGCTTCCTCCGCGGTGGCGAAGACCTTGAGGATACGGTTTATCTTGGTCAGTTCGAAGAGCGCGGCGATGCGGTAGTTCACGCCGCACACGAGGAACTTGCGGCCGCCGTTCTCGCAGGACACGTACTGGTTAACGATCAGGCCCATGCCCGCCGAATCCATGTAGGGGCTGTTGCTCAGGTCGAGGATCAACACCGGCGGCTTCATGGCGCGGAACTCGTCCTGGAAGGAGAACATTGTGGTCAGCGTGAGCGGACCGCTGAGCTTGACGATCAGCGTGTCGGCCCGCTGCCCCCTGGCGGAGGCGTAAGAGAAAGGTTCGTTGGCCATTTCGGAAGTATAGGGACGAGGCGCTCGCACGCGCGTTACAGGTTCGTGAATGAACGCGCCGCGACTCTCGCCAGGCCCTCCGCCACGGAGGTGAACTCGTTGCCCGCGACTACTCGCCCGGGAAAGCGGGACTCGAAGATGCGGCGCACGGCGGGGACGAAGCTGGTGCCGCCGGTGAGGAAGACGCGGTCGACGTCCGTGCGATGGGTGCCGGCGCTGGCCAGCAGCGAGTCCACGGCCTCGGCGATCCTGTCCAGCTCGGGTGCAATCCAGCGTTCGAAGTCCGCGCGGCGAACGCTGGTACGAAGCTCCAGCGTGCCGGCATCGGGCCCCGCGAAGACGAATGCCGCCTCTTCGCCGGCCGAGAGCGCGAGCTTGGTGCGCTGCACCGCCTGGTGAAGCTGGTAGCCGAGATCTTCGTTGATGAGCGCCAGCAGCGCGTCGATCTTCTCCGGCTCCTGTGCCCGCTTGCGCGCCGCGCTCAGTATCTCCAGCACATTGCGCGTGCGCAGAAAAGAGAGGTAATGCCAGCGCTCCAGGTTGGCGTAGATCCAGGCAGGCACCGCGGGGATGGCCTTGTCGCCGCGCTCGAGCGACTCCGAGCCGAGCGAGGGCGATACCAGCCGGCGCACGATCCTGGCGTCGAAAGCGTCGCCGGCGAAGCCCAGCCCGGAGTTGCCGAGAACCTTGCGAGTTTTTTCGCCGCCGACGCGCAGCAGCGAGAAGTCGCTTGTGCCTCCGCCGAAGTCCCCGATGAGGATGGTCTCGGCGTGGTCAAGCCGGCTCTCGTAGGCCGCGGCGGCGGCGAGCGGCTCGAGCTCAAAGCGCACCGACTCGAAGCCGGCCCGGTGAAATGCGGCGCTGAGTCGCTCCAGCGCGTACTCGTCGTCGGCATCGCTCTCCGCGCCGACAAACCGCACCGGCCGCCCGACAACGGCATGCCGCACCGGCACCCGGAACTGCTGCTCGGCGCGAAGTCGGAGATCGCCGAGCATGCGCGAGATCAGGTCTTCGAGCGTGTAGTTTCGCCCGAAGACCTCGGTGCCGGTAAGAGTGCGCGCGGTGAGATAGCTTTTGAGCGACTGGATGAGCCGGCCCGGCGGCAGCCCCTCACGATGCGCGGAGAGATAGCGCTCGATCGCTGCCGGCCCGCTGCTTGAGAGGATGCCGCGGCGTGCCTTTTCGAGGTAGAGGATCGACCTGGAGCTCGGGCCGCCGTGTGCGAAGGTGACCAGGTCGACGCCACCGGGCGTCAGCCGCGCCACGGAGCTGTTGGTCGTGCCGAAGTCGATTCCGACCGCGCCTGCGGAGTCTGCTCTGACTGAACACATGAAGCGTTATTATGACCCAGACGGGAGCCGCCGCTGTGAGTATCGCCACCGATCTTGAAACCATCGCCGAGCAGGAACGCCTGTTGCAGTTTGCCAGCTTCAGCGCCGAGATGGCCTGGGCGATCGGAAGCCGCCTGCGCGCGGAGGCTAACGCACGCTCCGCCGCCATGACGTTCGAGATCCAGTTGGCCGGGCGAACGATTTTCCTGGCGGCGACCAACGGTGCGCCCGCGGGCCAGGCCGACTGGATCCGGCGCAAGCGCAATGTCGTGATGCGGTTCGGCAAGAGCTCCTACGCGGTGGGCCTGGAGCTCGAAGCCACCGGCAAGACGATTGAGCAGCGCCATGGCCTGACGCTCGCCGACTACGCGATGCATGGGGGCGGCTTTCCCATCGTGCTGCGGGGCACGGGATGCATCGGCACGGTTGTGGCCAGCGGCCTGAACCAGCGCGAGGACCACGCGCTGGTCGTGGACGCGCTGGCCGCCGAGGTGGGCCTGGACGTGCCGCGGCTTCCCGCCTAGCCGATGCTCCCGCTCGCTAACCGGCGCATTCTCATCACGCGGCCAGTCGCACGGCCAGTCACACAGCCCGCTGCCCAGCCGTCGGCGCTGGCTGCGCGGCTTGAGGCTCTGGGCGCCTCGCCCATCGAGATCCCGACCATTGAGCTTGCACCGCCCGCGTCCTTCGCCGCGCTGGACGCTGCGCTTGCCTCGCTGGAGAGCTTTGACTGGCTTATCTTTACCAGCGCGAATGCGGTCCAGGCGCTTGTCGCTCGAGCCCGAGAGATCGACAGGACGCTAAGACCACGGCGCGTCGCGGTCATCGGGCCTGCTACCGCGGCCGCGGTCCGCGCCTGCGGGTTAGCTGCCGAGGCCGATCTGATGCCCGTGCAGTATGTGGCTGAATCGCTTGCGCAGGCGCTGCTGCCGCATGCGCCGGGCGCCAGCATGCTGTTGGTGCGCGCGGCCGTTGCGCGCGACGCGCTGCCGGAGGCGCTTACCGCGGCCGGCGCCAAAGTGATCGTTGCCGACGCCTACCGCAGTGTGATCCCGACGCAGTCAGCCGCGCGGCTCCAGATGCTGTTCAGCAACGCGCCGCCTGACGCCATCACGTTCACCAGCGCCAGCACCGCGGAAAACTTGAAGGCACTGCTGGACGCTGCGGGACTGGCTCTGCCCGCGAACGTGATCCTGGCGTCCATCGGCCCCATCACGTCGCAGGCGATGCGCAAGCTGGGCCTGGAACCGACTGTAGAAGCCGCGGAGGCGACGATCCCGGCGCTGGTAGAAGCCCTGGAACGCTCGCTGCTAAGAGGTTAGCGCTACACGAAGCCCAGGTTGGCCGTTGAGAAGCTTCCGATGTTGGGGAAGACGGTTGGAAGCTGCGCCGCGCTGACGCCAAACCAACTCGCCAGGGTGGCCGCATACTGCACGCTGGCCGTGCTGGGCACCCAGCGACCGTTCGAGCCTGAATCGTCGGGGCCGTTCAGCGTGAGGTTGGGGAAGGTTCCGTAGAGCTGCCCTCCCTTGACGGCGCCGCCCATGACGATGTGGTGCGATCCCCAGGCGTGATCGGAGCCCGTGTTCGAGTTCGGCTGGAAGGTGCGGCTGAAGTCCGACATGGTGAAGGAGGTGACGTTGTTCTGCACTCCCAGCTCCTGGGTGGCGGCGTAGAAGGCGGCCAGCGCGGGGCTGAGCTGCGCGAGGAGCGAGCCCTGCAAGGTCAGCTGGTCGGAGTGGGTGTCGAAGTTGCCGATGCCGGCGAAGAAGATCTGCCGTGAAACGCCGAGCGCGGCGCGAATCTGGATGATCTGAGCGATCTGTTTCAGCTGCGGACCCAGCCCGACGGTGGGGAACGCGGTCTGCAGCGGGCTCACCGACTGCGCCGCATCGCTCAAGGTTTTGGCATAGGTGTAGGCGTTGGTGGTGATGGAGTTATCTGCTTGCACCAGCGACAGCCCGGAGCTGAAGCTGAGCAGCGCCTGCGCCGTGGCCTGCTGCGCCGCGCACTCGGTCGTGCCTTCAGAGCACGACGCGCCGCCCAAGTTGCCCGGGCTCACAGAGACGGGCGTGCTGCTGGAGCCGTTGCAGAAGAGCGTATCGCCGGCCACCGACGTAATGAGCGGGATCTTGCCGTTGGGATTGAAGTTCGTGCCGGCCACGTCCGCGATGCGGCCCGCCCATCCGGTGGGGGTGGCGCCGGACTGTGCGGCATTCTGCCACTCCAGTTGCTGGTCGGTGTGCGAGAAGAGGTTGGTGGGCACGGTCGCGCCCGCCAGATACTGCGCGCGCGTGGTGGGCTCCATGAGCGTGCCGACGTTCGTCACCAGCGCCACGTTCTTGTTGTTGAACAGGGTCTGAACGTCAGGCAGGTTGGGGTTCAGCGCGAAGTTCGTCGCCGATCCGCCCAGCTGCAGCAGCTGCGCCTGGGGAATCGCGAGCGGCCCACGCACGGTGGCGTAGTTGGCGTAGCCGTGGGTGTCGAACTGGATCAGGGTGTTGTTCGCATCGTTTCCGCCGAAGAGGAAGATGCATACCAGCGCCTTGTAATCCGTGGGCGTCTGGGCCAGCGAGTTCAGCAGGCCAAACGGCCTGAGGCCGGCCGCATTTCCTGCTGCCGCCAGAGATGCGTACTTGATAAAACTCCGCCGATTCGTCGCCATGTTTGAAGCTCCAGTTGAACTACGGTTCGATCGTGAATCTAATCCCGTTTGTATCCCAACAATCCCCGTTCCTGCTTCACCGGGGCTGCACGCCGCCTTCTAGTGCTCGATCTTGTACTGGGAGCTCGTGATCACCAGGTAAGTCGCGACCCGCGCCCGTTCTCCCATGTCGGTCAGCGGTGTGATGTTGTTGATGATCGCCGTGCGCATGTTCGCAGGCATCTGCCCATGCATGAACATCAGGCCGAGCGAGTCGACCAGGTTAGCCGGAGTGGACGCCATCATGCCCAGCGCGCTGGTCGCGCTCAGATCGATCTTGAATCCGCTGATCTGGCCGTAGACCAGTTGGTTCGCCAGGGTGAGCTTCAGAATCGTGCTGGCGGTGTTTTCCTGCGCGAACTCCGGTGCGTTCACCGCCGTGCCGGGGATCACATAGCTGGGCGGGAAGAAGTTGAACACGCTGCCGGAGCTGTAAGGCGACTCGCTCAATGCACCCGAGTAGTTACTCAGAGTCCCGTAGTACCCCGTCGGGTCGGTATTGACCGCGCCGAGGCCCCGCATCACGGCCGTCAGGTAGAAGATCGGCTCGCGCAGATGCCCCGCATCCTGAGTCGGGTCCGTATCCCCGGCGCGCGCTTCGGTGTCTTCAAGAATCGCGCGGATCACGGCCTGCAGGTCGCCGCGTACACCCTTGCCGTTATCCGCGAAGACCGCCGAGACGCGGCCGACGTAGGCGGGGCTGGGATTGCTCGCGACCAGGTGCTGGATGAGCTGCCGGCAGACGAAGGGGCCTACGTTGGGCTGGGCGAAGATGTTGGCCAGTGCTCCGTTCAAGTCGGCAGCGGCGGTCTGCCCGGCGGGGAGAGTGGTTCCACTGAGCAGAACCTTGGCCGTCGTATCGTGTGCGCTCTCCACCTGCGCCATGGGCGAGTCGTAGTTGGCCGTCGGATTTGGATACTTGGTGGGCGATCCGCCGGTTGCGGTCGCATAGGTCCAGCCGGTGTAGGCGCGAGCGAACGCCTGCACCTGCGCCTCGGTGTAGGTCGGGATCATGTTGCCCGAGGCATCCAGCATGGGCGTCCCATCCTGGTTCAACTCGTCCAGCCCGATGGTGAAGAGCTGCATCAGCTCACGCGGATAGTTCTCATTCGCGATCTGACCCGCAGCCGGCTTGGCGCTGTTCAGCATGTTCAGGTAGCCGCCCATCGCGGTCGAGAGCGAAACGTCCTTCATGACGGTGAGGTAGTTTGTGAAGGCATCCTTGGTCAGAATGTTCTGGTACGGGATAACGGCGTAGGGGCTGATCGAATTGGTGGAGACGACGAAGATCTCGCTGAGCGCGAACGCTACACGCTGCCGCAGCTGATCCGGTCCGGTCATGGCTGCGATCCACCACTCGGACTGCTCGCAGGGCTTGGGATTGCTGGGCGCGCACTGCGTGGGCAGCGGATTCGGCAGGTCCGGCAGCACCGTTGGCGCGGTCGCGAACTGCTCGGTGATGTACGCGTCGAGTCCGATCGCCTGCACATGCTGGATGTCGGTGAGGGTGGGGCCAAAGGTTGCCTGATCGAGCAGCCGCGACGCCGCAGCCACGCTGGCCTTGTACACCGTGAACTGCAGGTTGGCCGTAGCCGAAGCGGTCGCACCGGGGTTCGGATTCGCCACGTCGACCGCCACGGTCGCGCTGCCTCCGCTCGCCGCATAGGTCGCCTGCAGCTCGGTTGAGGAGACATAGGTCGTCGTCAGCGAGACGCCGCCCACCTGGATTTGCGCGCCCTGCACAAAGCCCGTGCCCTTGACGTCCACCAGGAAGTTGGTCGAGGTCCCGCTCTGGGTCGCCGCCTCGCTGGTCAGCGCGGGCACTGGATTCCAGATGGCCTCAGAGATCGACCCTGTCACTGTGGGCGCGGCCTGACTCACCGCCCCAACGGTCACCGTGCCAGCCGCCGGAATAGCCGCAGGCGGCGTATAGAGACCCGCGGTAGAGATCGTCCCGGTGGCGGCGGAGCCACCCGTCACACCATTGACCTGCCAGGTTACGGTCTGGCTGGCGGCGTTCGTGACGGTCGCCGTGAATTGGGTCGTCGTCCCCAGCCGCGTCTGCGCCGACCCGTTCACCGTCACCGTCACGACCGCTGGACTTGGCGCCGCACCTGAACCCGCCGTTGCCCCCGAACCGCAACCCAGCCCCGCCACAACCAGTGCGGTCGTTGCGCCTGCCGTCCAGCCTTGCCACCAAACTTCGCGCGCGACACCAACCAACTTGGACACAGCTGCCTCCTGCCTGACCCGGAATCGAGCGGACGAACGCCAGGCCGCCAGAGGTCGGCTTAGCTGTTTGATAGGACTCACCCCTATCAACCTGTGCCCGCAGGTAAAGTTGCGGGATGATGAAACTTTCTTATTGATGCTGCGTCAAAAGCGTCTTCGCTGCAAACTCACGCGCCAGCGAGCGGAGACCGGCGTGCCTCAAGATAGCGCATCAGCCCCGCAGGCGCGAGCTCCGGCGCCATGAAGCGCAGCAGATCACCGCGCACGGCTCCCGCCGCCAGCCGGCCGCTGCGCGCCGCGCCCTCCATGGTAGACGGCCATTCGGTCCGCGTCCAATCGCCCGCCAGATACAGCCCCGGTAGCCCGGTCTTCTGCTCCGGCCGATATGCATCCATGCCCGGCAGCACCGAGAAGGTCGCCCGAGCCTCCTTGAGTATGCCGCTCTTCAACAGCTTCGCCCGTCCGGCCTCGGGGAAAAAGCGCTCCAGCTCCCGAAGCGCCGGCCCGAGAATCTCCGCACGCCTCAGCGGCAGTTCCGCCCTGGACCCCGCAATCACCAGCTCCACATAGCTGCCGCGTTCGGGTCTATAACGGCGTATCCGCGACTTGTGGAAGAACCACTGGATCGTCGTATCGAGCAGCCAGGCGTGATCCAGCTCGGAGATCTCCCGGTCGAACCAGAGCAGGATCGAAATGAACGGCGCGTGCACAAATCGCGCCATTTTCTGAAGCAGCTCCTGCTTCACCTGCCCGGCCTCCGTTCCCTGCACCGTCATACCGGCAATCAGGCGTTGGGTCTGCTCGAACGGCAGGGCCAGGATCACATCATCGGCCCGGAAGCTTTCATCCCCGCATCGCACCGTCCAGCCGCCCCGCTCCTGCACCAGCTCGTCGACGCCGGCGCGCAGATGGACCTGCGCCCCATCCCGCTGCACCATTTCGGCGCCGGAGGCGTAGAAGTCACTCAGCGGCACGGTTGGGATTCCCAGCCGCCCACCGGTCGCGCTCTTGAGGAATAACTCATGGAAGACCTTTCCCGCGTACTTCAGGGAGCAGTTCTGGGCGCTATCGTTCAGGGTCGCGAGCACGATCGGTTCCCAGAAGTGCCGCACCGCGCCGGCCGTCTGCCGCGAGCGCACGTACCAGTGCGCCACGCTCTCACCGTCCTCTGCCGGAAACCCGCGCAGGAATTCGCTCAGGCCACGCGCCACGGAAAACTTATCCGCGGCCGACAACATCCCCGCGCGCAGAAAGCTTGTCGTGTATTGCATGGGTGCCGGCAGAGCGCCGGCCTCGATGGTGCTAGCGATGACGCCGCGGCTGCCAGTCGCGGGCTGCAGAAAGGTCTGCCGCTCATACCAGCGAATCTTGTCGGCGAGCCCTGCGCGCTGGCAGAAGTCGATGAGATTGGTGCAGCAGCCCACCATTACATGCTGCGAATCGACCACCTCATCCAGCGCAGGATGCAGATACGAGTAAGCCCGTCCGCCGATATAGGGCCGGCGCTCCAGCACCGTCACCTTTGCCCCATCACGGGTCAGGGCATCGGCTGCATTCAGACCGGCGACTCCCGCGCCCACCACGATCACTCCGCGACTGCTGTAGCCGCTCATCCTCTGCGCGCCCTCAGTGACATCGCCGCACCGCGCACCAGGGCCAGCACCTTTTCGGCGGCCGACAGGCTCACGCGCGACGAAAACACATCGCCCTGCCGGCGATCGATCTTGCCCAGCAGGCCGCTATAGATCTCGACCATCACCCACAGGGCGCCGCGGCTGTCCGCATCGATGAGCGGCAGCAGCTGCCGCGCGGCCTCGTAGTACTCCCACGCCTGCACGGACAGCGCAACGAGCAGCGTGCGTTCGTTGGCCTTCAGCTCGCGCCCGGCGGCCAGCGCCAAGACATCTTCGTTGCTGACGGCGAATTCGTGCAGCATGTCCTGGGGCAGATAGATCCTACCTCGCTCGGCATCCTCTTTCACATCGCGCAGGATGTTGGTGAGCTGGAACGCCACACCGGTCTTCTCGGCCAGCAGCTCCGCCGCCGGGTCCTTGTAGCCGAAGATCCGGATGCACACCAGTCCCACCACGGACGCCACCAGAAAACAGTAGCGATAGAGGTCACCGAAGGTCGCAAAGGCCTGCAGCTCTCCGCCACCGCCCAGCTGCACCTTGGTGATGCCGGGAGCGGTCTCGGCCAGATCCATCGTCGTGCCCTCGACCAGCTGCTCGAGTAGCTCACGCGGGATCGCGAAGCGGCGCTGCGTGTCGTCCAAGGCCTGGAAGACCATGTTTTCATCAACGGCGCGATCGAGCCCTGATCGCCAACGCTCGACCCAGGCGGCCATCAACTCGCGCCGCTGCTGCAAGGTGCGGGTCTCGTCATCGGCGATATCGTCGGCGCGCCGCATGAAGGCATACACCGCGCACATGGCGTCGCTCTTCGCTTTGGGCAGCACACGAAAGGCATAGTAGAAGTTCTTGGCCTCGGTCCTTGCGATGCGCCGGCAATATTGGTAAGCGTCTTCGAGCGTGCCGGCGTTCATCCCTGTGGACCCTTCGCGCTGAACAAGCCGGCCGCCTTGTCCAGCAGCGCCCCCGCGAGCAGCTTCGCCTTGGTCGCCTTGCTCACCTGCGGCCGCCGCGACAGCACGTCGTAGCCCTGCGCCACCACGCCTCCCAGCGCCGCGCGGCCGCCGGCCGCAAACAGCCGCAGGGTCACGCCAAGCTCATGATCCACGCTTGCGGCCACCGCGGCGCCGTCGTCCATCATGGCGCGCGTGTACGCCACCAGCGACTGCATCATGGCTGCGAACTCCGGCGTGAACCTGCGCTGTGCGATGTCAGCATCGGTAACGCCGAACCGCTGCATCTCCGCACCGGGCAGATACCGCCGTCCGCGCTCCCAGTCCTCGACCACATCCTGCCAGAAGTTGGCCAGCTGCAGCGCCGTGCAGACCTTGTCCGAGAGCTGCGCCCGCTCCTCATCCCTGTAGCCAGAGGCCCAAAGCACCAGCCGCCCCACGGGATTGGCACTGAGCCGCGAGTAGTCGCCAAGCTCTTTCAGCGACGCGAAGCTCGTCTTCACCTGGTCCATCTCAAACGCCTTGATCAGGTCGTCGAAGAGCGCCTTGGGCGCGCCGGTGGCTGCGATCGTCTCATGCAGCGCGACGAAGACGGGGTGCATGGATTGCGCGGGCGCGGCATAACATTCGTCGAGCAGCTCGCGCCACTCACCCAGCAGCCGCGTGGCCACGGCGCGATCCGGAACCTCATCGCCCAGGTCGTCGGCCGCCCGGCTGAAGGCATAGATGCTCTCGAAGTATGGCCTCACTCGCTGGGGTAGAAACCAGGTGGCGACATGAAAGTTCTCATAGTGCGTGGTCGCCAGATGCCTGCACCACGCCTGGGCCTCTGCGAGCGTCGGCCTCGCCGCCGGCAGCAGGTACTCCGCCGGCGCTCCCTCCAGCCTCACGCGCGTGGCGTTCATTGCGTCATCCCCGGAAAGATCGCGGTCTTGATATCCGTCACGCCATCTGCCGAACGGGTCAACATTCGCCGAAACACCTCCGGCACCTCATCAAGCGGGGCGCGCCCGGTGATCATCGCGGCGCACTTAGAGCCGCCGTCCGCGATCAGCGTGAACGCTCTGCGGCACGTGGCCGGCGTGTGATGAAAGCTGGCCTTCAAGGTGATGTCGCCATAGTGCAGGCGGTTGGTATCGAGTGCGACGACAGTGCCGCTGGGCGGACCGCCGAAGAAGTTCACCACGCCACCCTTCCGCACCATGCCAACGGCCCACTCCCAGGTCACGGGCGTCGCGACTGCCTCGATGACGACGTCGGCGCCGCGAGCTTCCGGCGTCAGCGCGCGGGCGGCCTCCACCATGTTCACGCCCTCTTCGATCTGCAGCACCTTCGCCGCTCCAAAGAGCTTCGCCGTCCGGACCTGGTCCGCGCGCTTGACGACCGCGATCACGTGCACTCCCGCGAGCTCCGCGGCATGCATGAACATGAGCCCGATCGGGCCCGCACCGATCACGATCATGGAATCTTCGGGTTGCGCACCGCTCTCCTCGAGCCCGCGCAGCACGCACGCCAGGGGCTCCGTCAAGGCCGCGTGCTCGAGCGGCACGTCATGCGGCACGAGCAGGGTGTTTTTGGCGACGATCCGCGCCGGCACCCGCAGGTAGCCGGCATAGGCGCCGTTGTTGAAGAGCAGATCCTCACACAGATTCTGCTGCCCTCGACGGCACCAGTAACACACGTCGCAGGGCGCGGAGTTCAACGGCACCACGCGATCGCCAAGTACGAATTTGTCGACCCCGGCACCAACCTCGGCGACGGTCCCGGCAAGCTCGTGCCCGAACGGAATCGGCGGCTTGAGCATGCGCGCGTGGTATCCGCGCCGGTAGACCTTCAGGTCTGTTCCGCAGGTTAGCGCCGCCTCTACCTTGACGACGATCTCTCCCGGGCCCGCGAGCGGTATCTGCACCCGTTCTACCCGCAGGTCTTCCCTGCCGTAGAGTACCGCCGCATCCATGGTGCTTTCCCTCTGCATCGTCCTTCCTATCTTCTCATCTTCCCGTGCTGCCACGCCTGGCGCAGCCTTCCGCAGCCGAAGCCACTCATGTCGCATCTGATAAAGTGAGCCTTAGCCAAGCGATGCCTTTCGCCACCTTCGACAGCTTCATCAAATCCAGGATCTCGTCCGTGCAGGCGTACTCTCTGCTCGCCGGAAGGGCCGTCGCCAACCTCTTTTCCGCGCCTCGCTACTGGTCCGATATCTACACCCAGATGGACTCGATCGGGATCGGCTCGCTGCCGATCGTGGTGCTCACGGGCTTCTTCACCGGCTGCGTGCTGGCACTGCAGTCGGCGGTTGCGCTGAAGGAGTTCGGCGCGGTCTCGAAGACCGGCTCGCTGGTCGCGCTCTCCATGGTGAAGGAGCTCGGGCCCGTCCTCACCGGCCTCATGGTCTCCGGGCGCAATGCCAGCGGGATGGCGTCAGAGCTCGGCTCCATGCGCGTCACCGAGCAGCTGGATGCGATGCGCGCCCTGGGCACCGATCCCGTGCGCAAGCTCGTCACGCCGCGCATTGTCGCGACCATCTTCATGCTCTTCTTCCTGACCATTCTTTCGGACGCCTTCGGTATTGCCGGCGGCGCCCTGGTCAGCGTGACGCTCATCGGGCTCAACGCCACGAGCTATCTCACTACCTCTTACCAGGGCCTGGCCTACGGGGACGTCGTGCAGGGCCTGACCAAGCCGCTGTTTTCGGGCTTCATCATCGCGTCGGTCGGCTGTTACTTCGGCATGAACACGACCGGCGGCACGCAGGGCGTCGGCCGCGCCACCACCCAGGCGGTCGTCGTCTCCTCCGTCTTCATCATCATCGTGGACCTGCTGGTCACACGGCTGATGATCGGCATCTTCGGCAGCTGACGCTTATGACGAATTCCACGCCCGCGGCTCCTGACAACACGCCCGACGACAATGCACCCAACGATAATGCACCCACCAACAACGAACCCGTCTACCAGGGGCCGGTCGTCGTCTTCGACAAGGTTTCCATCCGCTTCGACCGCACTCCCGTGCTGCAGGACATCTCCTTCGAGGTCGATCGCGGCCAGACGCTCATCATCCTGGGACCTGCGGGCACCGGCAAGTCCGTACTCATGAAGCTGGCCAACGGCCTGCTCAAGCCGGACTCGGGCACCATCTGCATCTTCGGCCAGGAGATTACCCGGCTGCCGGAGCGTGATCTCTTCAAGCTCCGCGAACGCATCGGCATGGTCTTCCAGGAGTCGGCCCTGTTCGACTCGTTGTCGGTCGAAGACAACGTCGCGTACCGTCTTCACGAAGAGCGTATGCCCGACGAGGAGGCCCACGCCAAGGTGGTCGAGGCTCTGAAGTTCGTGGAGCTTGAGCAGGCCATTTCCAAGTTCCCGTCTGAGCTTTCCGGGGGCATGCGCCGGCGCGTGTCGATTGCCCGCGCCATCATCACGGCGCCGGACCTGATCCTTTACGACTCACCCACCGGCGGCCTCGATCCCATCACGTCCACCACAATCATCGAGCTGGTGGTCAAGCAGCGCGATGTCTCGCACACCACCTCGCTGCTGATCACTCACCGCATCCAGGACGCCTTCACTCTTGCCACGCACCGCTGGAACAGCGAGGCTAACAAGATGGAGCCGATCCCGGACGGCGGGATTGAAGACACCACGCGCTTCCTCGTGCTCAACGAAGGCTCCATCGTCTTCCACGGCAACACCCACGATCTCGTCCACTCCGAAGACCCCTGGCTCAGGGAATACCTCGCCTGACAGAGAGATAGAAGAGCTTTAAGTGGCAGACTTCTCAGGAGCGGGCTGGTCGACATGGTCGTCTGGTCATCCTTACTCGAGGAAGCCGCAGTCGAAGACTTCAGGCTCCGGCAGCCAGAGCTGTTCGGAGGCAAACGGTACAAGCGGTACACGCGGTGGGCCGACGGTCTGTGGCGGGCAAAAGGAATGCGCCGACGGCCGCAATCCTTTATAGTTTTGGGCACAGGTCCGTGCCGACGAAGTCCGTGCCGATGGAACTCGGCAGAATGAGGGGTTCCGATCGAAAAGCATCCGCAGCCGGAGCAGGAAGATGCCGGACCCACAGCGGGTGCGAAGCCTTCGGCTGTGTCGCGGGAGGGTGGGCGGTTTGGGCCCGGCACGGTAATCGCGCAGCGGTTCACCGTCGTGCGGTACATCGACCGTGGGGGCATGGGCGAGGTGTACGAGGTCCAGGACCGCTTTCTGCAAGGCGTTCACGTGGCCCTGAAGATGATTCTGCCGCAGATCTCCGGTGACGTGGGTTCGCTGCGCCGGTTTGAGCAGGAAGTTCTGGTGGCGCGGAAGCTGGTTCATCCGCATCTTTGTCCGATTTATGACATCGGCCGCTGCGACACACCAGCGCCGCCGTTCGCATTTTTCACCATGAAGCTGCTGGAGGGCGAGACGCTCTCGGCCCGGCTGAAGAGAGAGCCGGAGCTGTCGCGGGCGGAGAAGGAGATCATCTTCCGGCAGATGGTCGCGGGGCTGGCGGCAATCCATGCGCAAGGGGTGATCCACCGCGACATCAAGCCGAACAACGTGATGCTGAGCGGGCGGGAAAGCGAGCTGTGCCTCTCGATTATGGATTTCGGCCTGGCGCGGGTGCAGCAGCCGGATGTGACGTTATCCACGCTGGGGATCGGGGGTACGCCGGGGTATCTTGCGCCGGAGCTCTACCACCAGGCTGCGGCGTCGGAGGCGAGCGACATCTATGCGCTGGGTGTGCTGCTGCACCAGGTGTTTACGGGGGAGCACCCGGCGTGGCACTCCACGGGCGGAGGAACCGGCGGCAAGGATGTGCTGGATCGCGCGGATGCGGCACCGGAGGCGATCGCGGCGGTGCGAGAGTTTCTGGCGGACGATCCGGAGCGGCGCCGCCGTGCCTTTGCGCAGGTACGGGAGGGGCGGACGGCGGTGGGCAGCGGTGTAACTGCTTTGCGGCCGGAGCAAGAGCGCCTGCGGTGGTTGAGCCGGAGGAGCTTCGTTGCCGGTTCGGCGGCAGCGGCGTGCGCGGCCGGGGGCTTAGCCGTTTGGAAGCGGGGTTGGGTGTGGGAGCGGATGGAAGACGTGCTGCATCCGCTGCCGGCCAAGCGGTTTGTCGCGCTGCTGGGTTGGCCGCCGGCCACGGATGCAGCTCTGCAGGCGACGATCGCGGGGGTGGTGGATACGATTGGCAACGAGCTGGCGCGCGCCGAGGCGTTTGACCGCAACCTGTTTATCAGCCCGCCGCCGAATGGAGAACAAGTGACGACGCTGGCTCAGTTGACGGAGGTGCGGGAGTCGCTGGGGGCAAACCTGGTGCTTTCGGCAAGCGCATGGGCGCAAAGGGATGTCATTCGGGTAGAGCTGCGGGTGCTGGATGCGAACGGGCGGACGCTGCGCGAGCGGGCGATCAACGCGGCGCGGAGTGCGGCGCTCACCCTGCCGGGCGAAGCGGTACAGGTAGCAGCGCGGCTGCTGGATATCACCAGCTACCGGGCGGATACCGGGCGCAGCAAGGTCGGCACGAACAATCCGGCGGCGTACGCGGCCTTCCAAGCGGGCGAAGGATTGAAGGCGCAGGAGAATGACACGGGGCTGGACGAGGCAGTGAAAAAGTACAAGGAGGCAATCGAGCTCGATCCGCAGTTTGCGGTGGCGCAGACGCGGCTTGCGTGGGCTTACCTGCGGTCCTATGCGCTGCATAGCAATGCGGGGGAGCTGTCTCTGGCGGAGGCCAACGCGAGGGCGGCGATCCGGACCAATCCCGACCTGGTGGATGCGCATGTGGCGCTGGGCTCCGTGTACCAGCAGCGGGGGGACAGCGACCGTGCGGCGCTGGAGTACAAGAAGGCTCTGGCGCTCGATCCGGCAGACTCGCATACGCTGATCTACCAGTCGCGGCTTCTAGCGGCGAACGGCAAGTGGCCGCAGGCGGAGAGCAAGCTGCAGCAGGTGATCTCCATGCGGCCGAACTACTGGCTGGCCTATAACGACCTGGGGATGCTTTACAACCAGCAGGGGAAATATGAGGAGGCGCTGAAGGAGTTCCGGGCGGCGAGCGTGGCCGCGCCGAAGAATGCGTTGGCGCTGGCCAACGTAGGGGGTGTTTGCCTGGCGCTGGGGAAGTGGCAGGAAGCGATGGAGAGCTTCAACAAAAGCTACCAGCTGAAGGCGGATGATGAAGCAGCGATCGGGCTGGCGGTGGCGAACCGTGTGCTGGGCAATGTGGCAGCAGCGGTGGGGTTTGCCGAGGATGCAGTGAAGCTAAATCCGGCCTGGTCGTCGGACTGGGTCGAGCTGGGGGACTGCTATGCACGTCTGCCCAACGGGCAGCGGCAGGCGGCAGCGGCGTTTGCACGAGCGAGAAACGTCCAGGCAGAGAAGGTGAAGAACGAGCCGAAGAACGGTCCGGAGTGGATGAGCATGGCGCTTTGCGACGCGAAGACCAATGACGCCCGCGCCGCCGACGCAGCGATGGAGAGAGCCGGCACATTGGGCGGAGACGATGTGGATTCGGAGCTGACGAGGATCCGGATTCTTTTTCTGCTGCGGCGGAACGAGGAAGGGCTGACGACAATTGCGGATGTGCTGAAGAGGGGCGGGACGGTATATCAGCTGCAGGCGATGCCGGAGCTTGAAAAAATGCGTGCAGATGCGCCATATCGCGCTATTATCGGTGAAACCGGCCCAGGCACGTAGAGATTGCGGATTGATCAGGAGCTTCTATGCGGCGGAATATGGTGCGGTACGGTTTCCTTGCGGTTTGCCTTGGCGTGTTGAGTGGATGCTATACGCACCGGGTTGTGATGTCGCACAACCAAGTCGTCGTGCAGGAAGTAAAGCGCGGAGACACACTGGAGTGGAGAGGAACGGCCGGCAGCACAGAGTTCACTGTGGTCTTTCCCGTCGAGTCTCCCTGCAAGAATGGCGAGACCTCTCTCCTAAGCGTTTCCGGAGTAGCTCGTTGTAAGGTAGGTAAGCTGCCGAAGGGCTCCGAGTATCCTTATACGATCCAACCGAAGAAAAAGGAGAAAGACAGTAGCGGTCCCAGAACGTGCGGCGGCTGTGTTGTGGGCGGTGACCCGGGTTCGGACGGCAGCGATATCGAACAGAAGGCAAAGGCAGTGCAAGATACGACAACAGTGGACGGCGATGCTCAAATCGTTTGCCTGGCAGGTCAACCCGCCTCGCTCTATTGGCTCGCTGAGCCTACCACCGGTGTTTTCTTTCATCGCAACCTCAATCCGTGGACAATCACCTTCACGTCTCCGGCGTCACAAGTGTGCAACGAAAGCACCACCACTCCAAGCGTGGTCAATCAGAACCAACCCTTCTGTACGTTCCATGATCCGAAGATCACGAGCTACACGGTGACCATTCATCCGACTGAAGCGAACGCAAAATGCACGGATGGCACGGTGACCTTTCCTCCGTACCCACCAATCACAAGTACTCCCAAGTGATGCGGACGGCGAGATGCGGCGTTGCCGAACGGCGGTGAAGGTGCACACCTGGGTAGGACGAACAAAGAAAGCCGCGGGCTAGCCCGCGGCTTTCTTGTGTAGAGAGGGTTTGAGCTACTTAGAGACGGGGCGCGCGACCTCGGTGAGGCGAGCGGCCTTGCCGCGCAGCCCACGGAGGTAGAAGAGCTTGGAGCGGCGGACTTCGTAGGAGCGGACCTTCTCGACCTTGTCGACAACGCGGGAGTTGAAGGGAAAGATGCGCTCGACGCCTTGACCGAAGCTCATCTTGCGTACCGTAAAGCTGCCCTGCGGGCCGCGGCGGCAGGCAATGACCATGCCCTCAAAGGCCTGAAGACGCTCTTTATCGCCTTCCTTGATCTTGACCTGAACGCGAACGGTGTCGCCGGGGGCGAAGGCGGGGAGATCGGTCCGCGCGTGTTTGGCGGCCAGTTTCTGCATGATGGGATGGATTGACATGACTGCTTTCCTGTTCAGAAATCGAGTCTTCAGTTTACACGAAAACAACTTAGCTGGTCGACGCTGCGGCCTCGAGTCACTGGGAACGATCAACGCAAGTGAGCGCGAGAATCTCTCAGACCTCGCTCGAACGGATCACGGGGCAACCAGGGTGGCGAGGTAAGCGCGATCCTCGTCGGTCAAAAAGGCGCGGGCGAGCAGGTCGGGGCGATTGCGGAAGGTCTTGGCGAGCGATTGACGGCGGCGCCAGAGGCGGATCTGGGCGTGGTCGCCCTGGGCGAGGACGGGGGGGATCGGGTGGCCGAGGAAGTCGGCAGGGCGGGTGTAGTGGGGGTAGTCGAGCAGGCCGCCGGCGCCGTGCGTGCTGCGTGGAACGGCGCTGGAGCTGGTGCCGGGGGCGTGAGCGGCACCGAGGTCAGGCGCGCCGAAGCTCTCGTGGACCGACGAGTCAGCGTTGCCCAGGACGCCGGGCAGCAGGCGGACGACCGAGTCGATCATGACCGCGGCGGCGAGCTCACCGCCGGAGAGGACATAATCGCCGATCGAGAGCTCGCGATCGCAGAGCAGGTCGTTGATGCGTTCGTCGACACCCTCGTAACGGCCGCAGATGAAGACGACTCGGTCGAGCCTGGCGAGCTCGTGAGCGGCGGCCTGGGTAAAGGCGCGGCCCTGCGCGGAGAGCAGGATAACGGTCTCGCGGGCGGGGTCGCGGCTAGGCTTGGGGGCGACGCCCAGGGTGGCGAAGCAATCCCAGATAGGTTCGGGCTTGAGGACCATGCCTTCGCCGCCGCCGAAGGGCCGGTCGTCGACCGTGCGGTGGCGGTCGTGGGTGAAGGCGCGGAGGTCATGAGCCTCGATGGAGACGGTGCCGGTCTCGACGGCGCGGCTCAGGATGCCGTGGTCGAACGGGGAGGTGAAGAAGCCGGGAAAGATGGTGAGGATGTCGAAGCGCATGAGGATGGTTGGGTCAGGGCCGATTGAGGTCGAGGAGGCCGGGGGGGAGGGCCATGTCGATACGTTTTTCAAGAGCCGAGACCTTGACGAGGAAAGCCTGAACGAAGGGGATGAGGACCTCGTCGCCGGTGGGCGTGAGGACAGTGAGCAGGGGGGCGGTATCGGGCAGGCGGCGGGCGCCGTCGGGGGTCATGGCGAAGTCGACCGCGGTGACGCTGCCGATGGGTAAGGGGCCGTCGAAGACCGTGCAGCCGATGAGGTCGGAGATGTACTCGGCGTCCTCGTCGAGGGGCAGGCGCTCGGCGGCGGGGACGAGGACGTCCAGGCCGGCGAGGGTCTCGGCGGCTTCAATGGAGGCGATGGTCTCGAGGGCCAGGACGATACGGCCGTGATTGCGGCCGACCGGGAGCCAGTGGCCGGCTACCGTGATGGCGCGGGCGGCAGACTCAGGCCCGGAGAAACCGGGCGCGGCGAGGAAGACGCGAGCGCCGGGGGCGAAGCGCTCCGGGAAGTCAGTGAGGAGTTCGGCCAGGATCTCGCCTTTGCGGCCCTGGGGACGCAGAAGGTGAGCGAGAGCGGTCCACTCCGTGGGAGTGGTGGTGCCGTTGGTCATGATGTAAGGATACGCGGGGCCGTTGGGATATGCGGAGACGGCGAGGGCCTGGGCGTGGCGGTCATGAAGCGCTGTCGGCGGGCTGCTCGTCGTCAGACTGGAGAGCTTCGAGCTCGCCGCCGGGAGCGCCGCCGACGCGCTGAATGTCAAGCGAGAACCGATGCTGGGCTTTCATGCTCGCGGCGCCCAGGATGGTACGCATGGAGCGCGCGGTGCGTCCCTGCTTTCCGATCACCTTGCCCAGGTCGGCGGGAGCGACCTTCAGCAGGAGCGCGGTGCCATCCTGCTCCATAACCGATTGCACCGAAACTTCTTCGGGGTTGTCTACCAGGGCTTTGGCCATCCCGAGCACAAGATCCATCATGGAACGAGCGAGAGCTTCGCGCGTTGTCGCGTCAGTCATCCACACACCTCAAGAGAGTTCCGATATCGCCGTTCCGCTGCACTCCGATGGACCGTCTCGCGCGGGCCTGTACGGGAGTTTGGCTGATGGAACTTTGAACCGAACGATGAGCGTCCCGATGCCGACGTGAGTTTCGGAACCTCGATCAGGGGCCGATCATCGCAGGACGCGCACCAGTCAGCGGTGCAATCCTGGGTTGAGTGTACGTGAGGAGATAAGCGAAGCCATTGCGCAAAAAGGTGCGTTTTCACACATCTTTAGGCACATCGGGGGAGTAACTCAAAAGTAAAAGAGGTGGTTACTACCTTATGAAACGGGCGATGCTGCGGAGCTTGAGAGTCCAACAACAAGGGCCAAAGTGAGACACGGCCGGGCGGAGAAAGAGTTTGCCTGGCTTTTGGCCTTCGGATGAGAAGTGTCTATGAGTCTAGGGGTGAGGCGGGTGGTTCGAACTACCAATAGTAGCTCGCGATAGCCAAGCGGAGGGGTGAGGCGAGATAGCCGCTTAGGCGGCTGCGGGCGCTAGCTCGGCATCCGCGGCAGGCGCGGGGGAGCTGGCGAGCAGCTTGCCTACGCGCTCGGAGAGCTGGGCTCCGTTGCCGGTCCAGTACGAGATGCGATCGCGCTTGAGCAGCACGGTGGCGGGCGAGGTACGCGGATTGTAGGTGCCGACCACCTCGATGGAGCGGCCGTTGCGGGCGCGATCCTTCTCAATAACAACGACGCGATAGTGGGGCTGCTTGCGTGCGCCTACGCGCGCCAGACGAATCATCAACACGGGAAACCTCTCAAGGTGCAGAAAAATGATTGGGGGGACGAAACAGGCTGGCCAACGGCGATCGGCACGCGGGCACAGGTGGACACGGCACCCAATCTCTCAAGTATGGGGGATCAGGGGGGATATTGCAATGGGTGCGGCTGGGCGAGGAAGGCTTACCGCCGATGAATGCCGGTTGGATGGATAAAGGCGGATAAGGCGAAAGGATTGGTAGGGCGCAGGGCGGGATTGGACTGGCAGCGCGCGGGGCGCGAGACGGACAGACAGCAGAAGATGACCGGAACAGCTTGTCGCGGTTCGAGGAACACTCAGAAAGCGGGTGGAAAGAGGTAGTTCAGGACCTGGTCAAAGCGGTCCGCCCAGGCGTCTTCGGTGTGAACCGCGTTGCGGGCCTTCATGAGCTCGAGGTCCTGGCCCGGAACCCAGCCCTGCATCATGAGGCGGCGCTCCAGCAGTTCGGTGTCGCGGACGTGGCGCGGGCCTTCGGCGGTGCCGATGTCCAGCCAGATGCGCAGCGGCGGCTTGGGTTTCGCGGCGGCGACGAAGGAGAGGATGGAGCGCTGATCCCACCAGATGGACGGCGACATGACGGCGAGGCGGGTAAAGACATCGGGGTAACGGAGACCGAGGTAGAGGGTGATGAGGCCGCCGAGCGAAGAGCCGCCCAGGCCGGTCTGGGTGGGTTCGGGGTTGGTGCGGAAGGTATGGTCGATCCAGGGCTTGAGCTCTTCGATGAGCAGGCGGCCGTAGGCGCGGCCTTCGCCTCCGCCCATGCGGTAGTCGCGGGTGGGGGTGTACTCGGCCATACGCCGCAGGCCGGTGTTGGCGATGCCGACCAGAATAAGTGGCTGGGCGCGATTCTCCGCGTTCAGGCGGTCGGCTGTTTCGCCGGCGCGCCAGGTGTGGCCGGGGATGTAGGACGTGGAGGGGTCGAAGAGGTTCTGGCCGTCGTGCAGATAGAAGACGGGAAAGTGGCGGGAGGCTTCGGATTCGTACTGGGGCGGGAGGTAGACGGAGATGGTGCGATCGTCGGGAAGAATGGCGGAGTGGAAGTGGAAGTTGTGCAGGCGGGGTATGCCGGGGGGCGGGAGAGGCTCGAAGTAGGGTGCGCGGGCCGCGGCGGGAGGGGAGGTGTCGGGAGGAGCGGAGTTGTGCGCGGTGGTGTCGTCAGAGTGGGGCGATTGACCGGCAGGGGCTGAATCGGGGAGTGTCATCAAGGCGGGGCGGCTGGCTCCATTGCGCTACGATTGAAACAGACTAGCAGAGTGAAACGGCGCGTAGAGGCGGTGGGATGAAGCGGGAATATCACAGGTGGTGGTCGCCAAGGCTGGGGCGCGACATGGAGATGCTGGTGTTCGGGCATGACGGGCTGCCCGCGGTGGTCTTTCCGACCTCGTGCGGACGGTTCTTCGAGTTTGAGGACCGCGGCATGGTAGGCGCGGTGGGGCACAAGCTCGAGCACGGGCAGCTGCAGCTCTTCTGCGTGGACTCAGTGGATGCCGAGAGCTGGTACAACCGCAGCGTACCGCCGCGCTGGCGGATCGCGCGGCAGATGCAGTACGAAGACTACGTGATGAACGAGGTGCTGCCCTACGTGCGGCAGGTGAACCACAACCCGCTGCTGGCCGCGGTGGGCTGCAGCTTCGGCGGATACCATGCCGCCAATATCGCGCTGCGGCATCCCGACGTGTTTACGGGCTTTCTGACGATGAGCGGGGCGTTCAACCTGACCAATTTTCTGGACGGGTACTACGACCAGGACTGCTACTTCAACCTGCCCACGCACTACCTGGGGAACATGAGCGATCCCTGGTTCTTCGAGCGTTACCGCCGGAACACGTACGTGCTGGCGACGGGCGAGCACGATCAGTGCTGGAACGCCAATGAGGAGCTGGCCGGCATCATGCGGTGGAAAGGGATTCCGGTGCGGCTGGATGTGTGGCGAGACAGTACAGGGCATGACTGGCCGTGGTGGCAGAGCATGATCCAGCAGTATCTGTGACGGGCATGGAAAGGCGGTGAGGCATGAGAGGACGGGAGAGTCGATGAAGATGATTGGGATACTGTTTGGGCAGGAGAATACGTTTCCGGGGGCGTTCGTCGAGAAGGTGAACTCGATGGAGATCGACGGAATCCGGGCGGAGTTTGTGCAGGTGGGCGCGGTCGAGATGGCGGTGCCGTGTCCTTACGCCGTGATCGTGGACCGCATTTCCCATGATATGCCGTTCTACCGTGCGTATCTTAAAAACGCAGTCCTGACCGGGACGCAGGTGATCAACAATCCGTTCTGGTGGTCGGCGGATGACAAGTTCTTCAACTACGCGCTGGCGTCGAAGCTTGGCGTGGCCGTGCCGCGGACAGCGTTGATCCCGCACAAGTATTTCCCGCCGCAGATCAACGCGCAGAGCTGCCGCAACATGGAGTTTCCGCTGAACTGGGAGGCGATCTTCGACTATGTGAAATTCCCTGCGTTCCTGAAGCCGCACGATGGCGGCGGGTGGCGCGATGTGTACCACGTGCACGATGCGGAGCAGTTCTTCGGCGCGTACGATCAGACGCGCGATTTGTGCATGACGCTGCAGGCCGCGGTGAACTTCAAGGAGTACTTCCGCTGCTACGTGGTGGGGCAGGAGGAGGTGCACATCATGGCGTACGATCCGCGCCGGCCGCACGAGCAGCGCTATGTGCGCGAGCCGCAGGAGTACCCGGAGGGATTGCTGGCGCGGGTGGAGAAGGATGCACTGACGCTCTGCCGCGCGCTGGGCTATGACCTGAACACGGTAGAGTTTGCCGTCGAGGATGGCGTGCCCTATGCCATCGACTTCATGAACCCGGCGCCGGATGCGGATGTGCACTCGGTGGGGAGAGAGAACTTCGATTGGATCGTGGATGCGGTGGCGCGGCTGGCGGTGAAGAAGGCGCAAAATCCAGTCACGCCGGAGCTGCGCTGGGCGGCGTTGTTGAACGGAACGGCGGCTGCGGCGGAGATTGACGCTCCGTTGCAGAAGGTTACCGGGAAGAAAGTCGCGGCGAAGAAGGTTGCAGCAAAGAAGATTGCAGCGGCAAAGAAGGTTGCGGAGAAAAGAACAGCGGCGAAGAAGGCTCAAACGGAGTAAGCGCGCGGCAAAGAGATACTGAGATTCTTCGCTTCGCTCAGCATGACGTGCTGTCGTGTTCGTGAGCGGGGAGAACTGCAGGGAGGGCTGGGGTGCGACCAAGCTTTACGTTGGGCATTGAAGAAGAGTTTCAGACGGTTGATCCGCACACGCGCGATCTGCGCTCGCACATTGCGACCGAGATGCTGGCGCAGGGAAAGATCAGGCTCGAAGAGCGCGTGAAGGCCGAGATGCATCAATCGGTGATCGAGGTGGGAACGCGCATCTGCCACAACATCCAGGAGGCGCAGGAGGACCTGTTCGATCTGCGGCGCAACATGATCCAGCTGGCCGAGGAGAACGGGCTCATGCTGGTCGCGGGCGCGACGCATCCGTTCGCGGACTGGCGCGCGCAGGAGATCTATCCGGACCCGCGGTACGAGCAGGTGGTGGAAGATCTGCAGCTGGCGGCGCGGTCAAATCTGATCTTCGGACTGCATGTGCACGTGGGGATCGAGGACAAGGAGTCGGCGATCCGCATCATGAATACCCTGCGCTACTTCCTGCCGCACATCGTAGCGCTGGCCACCAACTCGCCGTTCTGGCTGGGGATGGATTCGGGCTACAAGAGCTATCGGGCGAAGGTGTTCGAGGGCTTTCCGCGGACGAACATCCCCGATGGTTTTGCGGACTACTCGGAGTTTGAGAGCTACGTGAATCTGCTGATCCGGACCAACTGCATCGATAACGCGAAGAAGATCTGGTGGGATGTGCGGCCGCATCCGTTTTTCGACACGGTAGAGGTGCGGGCGTGCGATATTCCGCTGCGGGCCAAGGAGTCGATCGCGCTGGCGGCGCTGATCCAGGCGACGGCCTGCAAATTGTGGCATCTGCACGCCAGGAATATGGACTACCGGCAGTACTCGCGGGCGCTGCTGATGGAGAACAAATTCCGCGCGATCCGCTATGGGCTGGACGGCAAGATGATCGACTTCGGCAAGCAGTGCGAGGTGCCCACGCGCGACCTGCTGGTGGAGTACCTGGCGTTTATCGACGACGTGGTGGATGAGCTGGGCAGCCGAGAGCAGATTGAGTACATCCGCACGATGATGGAGCGCGGATCGGGCGCGGACCGGCAGCTGGCAGTCTTCAAGGAGACGAATAGCCTGCGGGCGGTGGTGGACTATATGGCGGCGGAGACGAAGGCGGACCTGTAGCGTCAGCTGCGAACTGCAACCCGCGAGCTGCAACCTGCCGCCTGCCGATCCAGGGGAGGGTTGGCGGGTTGTACGGGGGATGACCCGGAATAGGCAATTATTGCCCGAAAATTGACAGGCGAAACACGATATCCTTGAGACGCTATGAATGATCTGGATAACATCGCGCTGCTGACACACACGGCCCCCGACGCGGACCTGAGGAACGCTTATACCGATCTGCGTACGGTTGCGTTTCCGGCGGAGTTCGCGGAGGGCGCGCGCAACGCGGTGACGACCTGCCTGCGCATTCAGCCGGAAGAGAAGGTGACGCTGATCACGGACCGGAGCTGCCTGGCGATCGCGGCCTCGGTGGCGGCGGAGCTTGAGGCGCTGGGCTGCACGTGGAACGGCTTTGTGCTGGAAGAGCAGGCCGTGCGGCCGCTGGCCGGGATGCCGGAGCCAGTGCTCGAAGACATGGAGAGCTCGCAGGTGAGCATCTTCGCGGTGGAGGTGCAGGCCAACGAGCTGCGCAGCCGCATGCAGATGACGGATGTGGTGAACCGGCGGCGGATGCGCCATGCGCACATGGTCAACATCACGCCCGAGATCATGACGCAGGGCATGCGTGCGGATTTTTCCGCCATCGACAAGCTGAGCCAGGCGGTGCTCGACAAGGTGCGCAAGGCGACCTACGTGCGTGCGACCACGCCCGCGGGGACCGACATCCACGCGCAGATGAATCCGGAATATCGCTGGTTCAAGACGAGCGGAATCATCAGCCCGGAGAAGTGGGGAAACCTTCCCGGCGGTGAGTGCTTTACGGCGCCGGACGAGGTGAACGGCGTGTTTGTCGTCGATGGCGTGGTCGGCGACTTCCTGTGCAAGGAGTACGGGCTGCTGGTGGATCAGCCGCTGACGATCTCGATTGAGGGTAACCGCATTGTGCGGGCGACCTCGCCGAACAAGAAGCTGGAGCAGGATTTCTGGGCGTACACGCATACCGATGAGAATTCCGACCGGGTTGGCGAGTTTGCGATCGGCACCAACATCGGCGTGGAGCGGGTGATCGGGAACATCCTGCAGGACGAGAAGTTCCCGGGGGTGCACATCGCGTTCGGCGATCCGTATGGCGCGCACACGGGCGCGAAGTGGAAGTCGTCGACGCACATCGACGTGGTGGGGCTGCGCTTCAACATCTGGCTGGGCAATGCGGCAGGTGAGGAACAGATCATGCGCGATGGGGAGTTTTTGATCGGGTTCTGAGCAGGGGTAGGCGCTTGAGGAACGACAGCCAAGATACCTACTCGCAAGCTGGCATCAGGATCATTGAACGCGATGGCGAGACAGTTTGGATCGAGCTCGATTCCGGCGGCGGCACTGTGGTCGTGATGGCCGACGTCGCGCGGATTGAAGATCGGCTTGTCATCGACCGAGCCCATGTCGAGGGGGAAGGACTTGACCTGTCGCTGATACGAAGGTTTGCGAAAGTGATGGGCGAGGTTGAGGATGTAGTGGAGGTCATTGTTCAAGGCGGGAGGCGTACCTCCGGTAAACGTGCAGGAACCGTTCCCCACTCCGATTCGTGTCAAGGTGAGATGATGACGACTATTTTGCTGTCTGGATGGAAGGTCGGCTTCGAAAAAGTCAAGTTCACAAGACTCCTGCAGGATTCGTTGAATTACTCTCTATCCGAGGCCAAAGGGATGACAGACAGGCTACTCGATCATGGAACGGTGACGCTGCAGGTGCCCGAAGCTGAGGTGGAAGGTCTGCTGCTTTCGATGAACAAGCTTGGTGCGAAGTGCGTGGCTGCCGTAGCCGCCAACTGATCATGCTGCAGCCATACAGGCGGAACTTCAACGAGCGGCAGTTTTCAAACGAGCGCTACCAGGGATTGCTGGCGAGGCTGGATCAACGGACACGCACGACGATCGACTTCCGAGTGTGCGAGACGCCTTGTTTCTTTCGCCGCGAACTGCTGGAGCGGATGGCGGACGATGGGCGCGAGCTGACCCACCAGCTGATCGACAACCCGGAGTACATGCGGGCGTCGGAGGCGGCGATCCCGGAGAAGTATCGGGTGCCGAATGACAATCCCAGGCCAAATTTCGTACAGGTGGATTTCGGCCTGGTACGCGGGGAGGATGGCGAACTGGAGCCGATGCTGGTCGAGTTGCAGGCCTTTCCCTCCATCTACGGCTACCAGGATGTCTTGTGTGAAGAGTATGTGCGGGCCTACGGGCTCGATCGCGAGCTCGAGTGGCGCTTTGGCGGCCTGAGTGGCGAGAGCTACTGGGAGCTTCTGCGCCGCACCATCGTGGGCGAGCACGACGCGGAGAACGTGGTGCTGATGGAGGTGGAGCCGGATACGCAAAAGACGCTGCCAGACTTCCACGTGTACGAAGACCGGCTGGGTGTGGCGACCGTGGACATCGCACGCCTAAAGAAAGAAGGTAACCGGTTATTTTACGAGCGGCGCGGGCGGTGGGTGCCGATCGAGCGGATCTACAACCGGGCGATCGTCGACGAGCTGGAGCGCAGGCAGATTACACCCGCGTTCGATTACCGGGATGAGCTGCAGGTGGAGTGGGCCGGGCAGCCGAACTGGTACTTCAGAGTGAGCAAGTTCTCGCTGCCGTGGCTTAAACACAAGTCGGTGCCGGCGTGCGTCTTTCTGGATGAGTGGTTCGAGGGTAAACGCGAGGGCATCCCGGAAGACCGTGAGCGAGTGCTGTTGAAGCCGCTCTACTCCTTTGCGGGAAAGGGAATCCAATTTGGGCCAACGGATGCGGAGTTGAATGCGATTCCTCGCTCGGAACGAAAGCTTTACCTGCTGCAGGAGCGTATGCTTTTCGCACCTACGATCGAGACGCCGCATGGTCTGACGCAGGCCGAGGTGCGGATCATGTATGTGTGGCCGGATGACGATAAGGAGATGCAACCGATCATCAGCCTGGTGCGGCTGGGGCGCGGCCTGATGATGGGTGTGGACCACAATCGGAACCAGCAGTGGGTCGGCGGTTCGGCAGCTCTTTTTCCACTTTTGCCTTGAAGTGTAAGGGCCAGTGGTACTTTAGTACCACGATTTGCGCACTAAAGGAAGCCTATGCTGAGATAGACTTCTTCACGTAACGAGGCACGTCCAACGAATAGTCCTACGAACTTGAAGAGGATCTTCATGCCAACCAAGAGCGGCGCATTAGCCACGGACCAGGTACGGACGGCGGTTCGTTTTCCGATGAAGCTGGCGCTGCAAATCACGACAGCGGACGGCACGGTCCAGGCCACGACGGAGAACATCTCCGCGAACGGCATCCTGTTTACCGGGGAGAACCTACCGGTGGTAGACAGCAGAATCGAATTTACGATCAAGATGCCGGGAACCGTAATGGGAACACCGGAAGATGTTTTGATTCAATGCATCGGGCGCGTAGTGCGACACCAGATCCATGATGGTGAGTACCAGGCAGCCGCAATCATCGATGAGTACTTCCTGAGGGGTTGAAGGTTATGGCCGTGGTTGAAATCAATTCGAACGAACCTGTCGATACTCTCGAAGGAGAGCGTGAGGGCAACGTTGCGATCCGCATTATTCTGGCGGATTCGCAGGCGATTTACCGCGTCGGAATGCGCAAGGTTTTTGCGCTGGAAGACGATATCCGCGTGGTAGCGCAGGCCGAGACGCTCGACAACCTGTACGCGGCGCTGCACCGCTTCCCTACCGACGTGGTGTTCCTGGAGGGCGCGCTGATCTCAGGCACGGTGGATGCGATTCCGGAGCTGGTACGGCGCGCGCCGGAGGCCAAGCTGATCGTGCAGGTGAGCGAGGCGGACGAGGCCAACACGGTGGAGCTTTACCGGCGCGGCGTGCGCGGCGTGGTGCCGCGGTCCATCTCGCCGGACTTGCTGATCAAGTGCGTGCGCAAGATCGCCGACGGCGAGACGTGGATCGACAACCAGTCGATTCACTGGGTGATCGAAGCCTATCGGGCGCAGGCGACGACCCTGACCAACCCCCGGACGCAGCCCAAGCTCTCGAAGAAGGAGCTGGCGATCATTAACTGCATTACGCGCGGCATGCGCAACAAGGAGATCGCTTACCAGATCGGGACGACCGAACAGGTGATCAAGAATTATCTACGCAAGGTGTATGACAAGCTGGGCGTGTCGGACCGGCTGGAGCTCGCGCTCTACTGCCTGCATCATCAGCTGCTGAAGAAGTACAACCAGGATGAAGAGGCGCTGGCAGCGGGAGCGGGTGAGGTGCTGCCCGCGGTTCCGATGCGTGCCAAGGGGTAGGTGGAAGAGATCCGCAGCTGGCCTCGGAGTGTGTGAACTCCGAGGCCTTCGCGTTTAAGGCTGCTTGTCCATCTCGATGTCGATGGTGAAGTCGACGTCATTGCCGAGCGCCGGCGGGGAGTACTTGGGGCCGAAGTTGAAGTCGGTGCGGTGGATGGTGCCGGTGGCGGAGAAGCCGCTGCGTGTGACGCCCTTGGCATCCGTCTGAGGCGCCGCGGGACCGTCGACCGTGAGCGTGACGGGCTTGGTGACGCCCGCGAGGGTAAGGTCGCCAGTCATCTGGAGCTTGCCGCCGGAGCGGGTGATGGACGTCGACTTGAAGGTCATGGTGGGGAACTTCGCCACGTCGAAAAACTCAGGACTCTTAAGGTGGTTATCGCGGGCTTCGGTGTTGGTGTTGACGGTGGCGGTCTTGATGGTGGCCTCGACGGAGGAACGGGTGATGTCCTTCTCGTCGAGCGTGATCATGCCGGTTGGATTGGAAAAGGTGCCGCGAACGTTCGAGACGCCAAGATGGCGGATCTTGAACTCGATACCCGAGTGAGCCGGGTCGATCTTCCAGGTGGAGGTCTGCGCGGAGCCGGCCAGGGCGCTGAGGACCAGGCCGGCGAGCACGACAGAGGAGCGTAGCTTCGGAACGATGTTCACTTTTCACCTCATGAGATGTGCAGCTGCGCTGCAACGGTCCGATGATACTGGATAGGGATCGGATGTTGCCACAGAGAAGATGATCCACTTTTCGCGCGCGTATTCCGCACGCAGCTTACTGCGCGCGCAGCCAGGCGTCCTCCAGGATATCGACCGATGATGTGCGAGTCTCGCCCCCGGCTGTGAGCCGGATCATGTACGTGCCGGGCTCGAGGAGCGGGCCTTGCGGGGCGCGACGGAAGAACCCTCCGCCTCCGCCACCGCCGAAGCCGCCGGCCGCGACGAACGGAACCTCAGTAGGTTCAGGAGGTGTGGCGCCGGGAGGTGTGGGCGGAGTGGGCGGTGCGTTGGGATCGAGCGGAACAAGCTCGGGTATGGGGAAGTTGTTCTGGCGCGCGTTGGGGTTCGGCGGTGGGGCCGGGCCGCGCATGTTCCATTGGAAGCTGTTGAGGCCTGCCTTGATGTCCACGTTCATGGTGCTGACGACGCGGGTCCCCTGAAGAAACTCGATCTTGGCCTTGGGCATGTCGGCTTTGGCTAGGATGTGAATGGCGGTGCCGCCCTGCGGGTTGACGCCCACAAACTCGCGGTTGGCGACGTGGCGCTGGGCAAGCACGTCGTTCTTCCACAGGATGGCGGGACGCGGCTCGAAGAGGGTGAGGGCCTGGTCCGCACGGTTGAGCCGCTCGAGCGGGCTGATGTCGTCCATGATCCAGATGGAGCGGCCGTGGGTGCCGACGATGAGGTCGCGGTCGCGGGGATGGATGAGGATGTCGTCCACGCGGACGCTGGGCATGCCATTCATAAAGCGCTGCCAGGATTTAGCACCGTCGAGCGAGATGAACATGCCGAACTCGGTTCCGACGAAGAGCAGGTCGGGATTCTCGAGGTCTTCACGCAGCGCGTTGATGTTGCCGTTGGGAGGCAGGTTCGCCGTGACGTTGGTCCAGGTGCGGCCGTAGTCGGTGGTCTTGTAGAGGTAGGGCGCCCAGTTGTCTTCGCGGTGCGCGTCGAGCGCGACGTAGGCGGTGGCGGGATCGAAGTGTGAGGGCTCGATGCGCGAGATCTGGATGTAGCCCTGCGGCGCTCCGGTGATGTTCGCGTAGACGTTGGTGAAGGTGTCGCCGCCATCCTGCGAGACCTGGAGATTCCCGTCGTCGGTGCCGATCCAGATGATGCCCGGCTTGGAGGGAGACTCGCGGACCTGGGTCGCGAGCGACGACGAGGAGTAGCCGTCGTGCTTGGCGACCATCGGCTTGTCCGCCGTGACACCCATAATGGAGCGCTCGGCAGACCAGCGCGGCAGATTCTTGGTGAGGTCCTGGGTGTTCATGGTCCAGGAGTCGCCGCGGTTTGTGCTCTTGAAGAAGAACTGTGCGGCCATGTAGAGCACGGCGGGATTGTGCGGGCTGATCTCGAAGGGCGCGTTCCAGTAGAAGCGGAAGGGCGCGACGTCCTTGGGCGCGTTCGAGACGTTGGGGTTGGCGGGTCGGCCGAAGGGGCCGGCAGCTTCGGCGGCGGGGGCGCCTGAGGCTGCGGCGCCGGCCTGGGCGCCTCCTGCTCCTCCTGCTCCGCGCCGTCCGCGGCCTCCGCCTTCGCCAGCGGCGGGCGGTGTGGCGGGGGGATTCTGGCCTCCGGCCGCGGCCTCAGCGGGCGCGGAGCCAGCCGTCGGGTTGGTGGCTACGGGGTTCGCGGGGGTTGGATTTTCATTGGCTGGCGCTCCCGCGGGAGTGCCGGCGCCCGCTGGTGGCGTAGCTCGTGCGGCCGCCGGCGGCGCCGGGATCGTGGGCTTGATGGACTTCTGCGTAGCGTTGCGCAGATCGTGCCGCGACATATTGCCGTCCTGCGACTCGGCGTAGATGATGGTCCAGTCGGTGGGGTCCTGGCGGGTGTAGAAGCCGTCGCCGCCGGCTACGGTGAACCAGTCGGTGTTGACCGGGCCGGTGGTGCTGCGCAGGGCCGAGGGAGCGCACCAGGCGTTGTTATCCTGCAGGCCGCCGCACACGGTGTAGGGGTGACGCATGTCTGCCGAGACCTGGTAGAACTGCCCGACGGCGATATCGTTGTGGTAGTCCCAGGTGAAGCCGCCATCGTTCGAGATATCGAGGCCGCCGTCATGACCTACGGCCACGATGCGGGTGTCGTTGGGATTGATCCAGATCGAATGGTAGTCGGTGTGCGAGCCGGTAAGGCCTTTCCAGGTCCTGCCGCCGTCGAGAGACATCTGGCCGGGCGTGCCGCCGACGAAGAGCTTGTTGACGTTCTTGGGGTCGACGCGGATCTGGCTGAAGTAGGTGGGGCGCTGATTCTGATTGCTGAGGAAGGTCCAGGTCTTGCCGCCATCGTCGGAGCGGAAGACACCGTTGCCGTTGGGGTTAGGCGGTGCCGGCGGACGCGGACCGCCGGGTGTGGTAGCCGCTGGGGTGCCGGGCTGGTTCGGGGCCGGCGCTGCGGCCTGGGCTCCGGCAGGGGGCTTTGTTCCGGCCGCCGGCGTAGCGGGGCGAGCGCCTGCGCCGGTGCCCGGAGCGGCCTCGGGTGCATCGGTTTCGCCGCCAGGTCCGAAGCCGGAGCCGGGAGGCGCGGGGCCGCCGGTGGCGAGCGTGCCGCCGCCCGTGCCGGCGCTGGCGCCAGCCTCAATCTGCGCGTAGATGGTGGTGGGCTTGGCGCGGAAGATCGTGATGGCGATGCGGCCGTAGAGGCCGTCCTTGGGCTTGGGCCAGCCGGGACCGTCGAGCTTGGTCCAGTTGTTGCCGCCGTCGGTTGATTTCCAGAGTCCGCCGTTGGGTCCGCCGCCGTTGTAGCCCCAGCCGTTGCGGCGGCGTTCGAACGAGGTGGCGTAGATAATCCGGGGGTTGGAAGGATCGATGGCGACATCGTTGAAGCCGGTGTCGTTGTCGATGAACTTGACGTTCTTCCAGGTGGCGCCGCCGTCGGTGGAGCGATAGAGACCGCGGTCGGGATTGGGGCCGAAGAGGTGGCCGGGAGAGGCGACAAAGACAATGCGCGGGTTAGTGGGATCGACCGCGATGCGGTTGATCGATTGGGTGTTCTCAAGGCCAAGATGCTTCCAGGTCTTGCCGCCGTCGGTCGTGCCCCAGACGCCGTCGCCGATGGACGAGCTCTGGCGATTATTAGCTTCGCCCGTGCCGACGTAGACGACGTTAGGATCGGATGGCGCGATGGCGATGGCGCCGACAGACTCGTTGGCGAAGTTATCGAACTGCGAGTGCCAGTGGTTGCCGCCGTCGGTGGACTTCCACACGCCGCCCGTGGCGAAGCCGATGTAGAGCAGCATCGGATCCTTCTCCGAGCCCTGGATATCGTCCAGGCGGCCCATCATAACGGCCGGCCCGATGGAGCGGAAGCTGAAGTTCTTCAGCAGCGGGTCCGTGGACATGTTCGGCTTCGGCTCGGTGGGCCGCGGGGCGACCTGCGCCCGGAGCAAACCCGTAAACCCGAAGCAGCCTACAAGGACGGACAGAAGCATGCACAGATGCGATTTGAGCCGGAGCGGCATAGGTTGGTTCTCCTGGAGCAGGGTGATGAGGAGTATACGGACAGTGCACGGGAGAAGACGCACGGGCCGGATGGATCAGTGGGATGAAATTGTAAAGGATGCTAATTCTGCGGTGAAGCATGCGGGGCAAGCGGTCGTTCCACGAGCGATCAAGACGGGCCACCGCGCCGCGGCGAATCGTTCAAGCCCAGGCTGCAGCCTCGTCAATCGTCAGCGCGTCGATCGCCAGCGCGTCGATCGCCATCTGGTCGACCGCCAGTTCGTCGACCGGCAGCGCGCCCTCAAGCTCGCCGTCGTCAAAGAGCAGCTCGCCGGATTCGATCTCGGCCTCGAGCGCGGCGTTTGGATCGGCGGCTCGAACCGGCGCAAACGTCCGCCGGTGCATCGCACATGGCCCATGTTCGCGCAGTGCACGCCGATGTTCGGGCGTAGCGTACCCCTTGTGCGACGCCAGCCCATACTGCGGATGCACCCGGTCCAGCTCGCGCATCATCGCGTCGCGGTAGACCTTTGCCACCACCGAGGCCGCGGCGATCGAAAGCGACAGCGAATCGCCGTAGAAGAGCTTGGTCTGCGGACAGGGATGGTCGATCCGCAACGCGTCGATCAGCAGATGATCGGGCGCGACCGAAAGGCCGTTGACCGCGGTCAGCATGGCGATCCGCGTCGCCTGGTAGATGTTGATCCGGTCGATGGTTTCGGAGTCGATCGCCGCCACCGAGATCGCCACGGCGCAGCGGCGGATGCGGCGATCCAGCCGCTCCCGGGCGGCGCGGTCCAGCTGCTTGGAATCGGTGAGCCCCGCGCGGGCCAGCGCCGCGCACCGCGCCGGTAGAATCACCGCCGCCGCCACTACCGGCCCGAACAGCGCGCCTCGACCTACCTCATCTACCCCGGCGATCGTCGTGGCGCCACACCGATAGCGAATGGCCTGCTCGGGAGCATCCGAGCAGACAACCTGCTTCAGCATGGCGAGCTTCGCGGCCGGATTGGGAAAACGGAACAGCATCACTTGGTTAGTCTAACGCCGGCAGCGGCGCGGCACAGGCCTCTTACCCTGGCTAGCAACGCTTGGACCTCTGGAAAAGCCGGACGTTTTACCGCAGCTACTCTCTCGCGGCTACTTCACCGCCGCCGGGTCCCAGCCATCTTTGCCGCCGAGCACCTGCCGCAGCCCGTACTCCGCCGCCTCTTGCGCGGTCAACTGTTTGCTCGTGACAGCGCCGCCGACGGGCTTATAGACCCGGAAGAACGCGGTCGCCATCCGGCTCGCACCCGCCGGATTTCGCTCGCGAAAGCCCGCTGTGGCAATGTGGGGGCCGAGCTGCGGGTTCACGAACACTACCGTCGACATGTCGCGCGAGGGCTGCCCCAGGAAGACGTTCGTCACCCCCGGGTCGGCTGTCAGCCGCGCATTGCGAAAGACGAACTCGCTCGGTTGGCCAGGGTAGTGCTTGCCTTGCGCGGTAATGAAACCCATCGCGCCATGATCCATCGCATGCTCGGTGGAGTGCAGCTCACACTGGTCGAAGAACACTTCGCCATCGCCGTAGATGAAGTCGATGTTCCCCGCGATGTAGGAGTTCGCGACCAGCGTTCGCCCCGCCTCGCAGGGATTTCCCGTGCCGCGGTTACAGTTCTTCGCTCCGAAGTATGCCGTATGCGCGTTCCCCACCAGCCGCACGTTTCTCAGCACGTTTCGGTCGTTGGCGATGTTGAACGCCTGCCCCTCACCGCCGGCCGCATCCTTCTTCTCCGGCCGGTCAGGACGAACCACGTCATTCTCAAACGTCAGGTTCTCGGCGACAAAGTCATCGCCCCGCACCGTCACCGTGCCGGATTCGTTGCGGCTGCCGCGCATCGCATCCGAGATGATCACCGTCTTGCGCGCGTCCGGGTTCGCGCTCTTCAGCGTCACATGCGCTTGCCGCACAAACACTCGCTCGCGGTAGATTCCCGGCGCAACCAGCACCAGGCCGCCGGTCGCCGGCACCCGGTTCAGCGCCGCCTGCACCGAGTAGTAGTCGCCCGTGCCATCTGCCGCCACGTAGAACGTCAGATCCGGAGGCGGCACCAACTCAGCCGACGGCGGCAGGAACGTGTTCTCCGGAAACGGCACGAACTTGCCGTCGCACGCGTAGGCCGCCCCGCCGCCCGGACCGCCCGTCACCCGCACATCCTCGCCCGCCGGCTCGAGGTTCCCATGCCTCACCATCAAGATCGCGTGCCGCGCCGTCACCTCGGCGCTCTTCTCGCCATCGACGACCACGTTATCCAGCGTCGCCTCCAGCCGGTGCGCCGCATCCAGTCCCGCCAGCGTCACCGGCCCGCTGCCCAGGCTGTGCACGTTGCGCAGTACGATGTCCCGGTACACCGGGATCTTGGTTCCGTCGAAGGTCGTATAGAAGGGATTCAGCACGATGGGGTTCCCTACCCCGCGCATGCAGACGTTCTCGAATCGCACATCCTCAACCAGCCCGCCGCGGCTCTTGTCGCTCTTGATCCGCAGCCCGTTATCGGAGCCATCGATGGTCAGCCCCTCCACCCGGATAGCGCCGATTCCGCCCGACACCTGGCTCCCGATCCCCAGGCCATGGCCGTTATAAAAATGCACATTGCGCACCGTCATGTGGGTTACCGCCCCGCCCGCATTCGATTTGGGCGAGATGTTGTCATCGCCCGCGCGAATGTACGAGTCGATGATCGAGACGTTCGTGCTGCCCGCCTGCGGATCGATGCCATCAGTGTTCCGCGCCCACTTCGGCGTGTCGATCCGCACTCCCCAGGCGGTAAATCCATCCACCGCCTCCGTCGTCACGTGACAGTTGGGCGAGTTCCTGAGCGTTACTTCGTACAGCGTAAAGTCGTTCGATCGCCGCACCACCAGCAGCCGCGGCACCGCCTGCGTCTGATCCTCCACCTTGGCGCGATGGGCGAGCTCCCACCAGGTCTCGGCCTGGCCCAGCAGCCGCGCGCCGCCCCGCGCATCGATCACGCCCTCGCCCATGATGCCGCTATGCGGCGCATCCTCCGCCAGGATCAGCGGCAGGCATCCCGGCCCGCGCGCCGCCACAATGCCGCAGCTGCCCGGCGCCACGTCGTAGTTGCGCGGGTCGCGTGACCCCCACAAAGCCGCACTCCGGTCAACGACCAGCGTCACGCCCGCCTTCAGCTTGAGCGGTCCGATCAGGAACACTGTCCGCCCGTTCTTGTTCGAGTGCAGCACGACGCTCTTGCCCGGCTGGCAGCCCGCCATGGCCTTCTGGATCCTGTCGTTATCGCGATAGTGCCGCTCCACCGTGTCTTCCGGCAGCTCTCCGTTCACCGGGGACAGCTGAGCGTAGAGCACCTTGCAGATGGGCGGATACTGCGGCTCGAGTACCGTGCGTGTATCCTGCCCCGGCGCGGCTACCGGCGCGCACGCCAGTGCCAGCAACCACGCCAACGCAGCAAATGTTATCCGGCGCAACCCCATCCTGTGCGCAAGTCTACCGGAGCGCGAACCCGGTCGCCATACCACTGCCGCTCGCCTAAACCGGCCCGTCCTGACCGGCCCCGTCCAGACCGGCTCCGTCCTGACCGGCCCCGTCCTGACCGGCCCCGTCTAGACCGGCCCCATCTCGACCCACCCACCCGCTGCTGCCTCCATGCGTATCGCATCCCCCGGCCGTACCAGGCCCCCGCTCACCACGACGCCCATGATGCCCGCCTTCCGCACCAGCCTCCCGGCCGCATCCCGCGCCAGGCACGCCTTCATCAACCCGGGCCTGAAGCCATTCATCTGCGCACAGGGATCGCGCAGCCCCGTCACTTCGATCACCGCCTCTGCGCCCACGTGCAGCAGCGTACCCACGCCCATGCCCAGCAGGTCGAGTCCGCGGGTCGTGATGTTTTCCCCCATCTCTCCCGGGCCGACCGCAATCCCGGCGGCCGCAAGCTCGTCGAACAACTCCGCGTGAATCAGGTGCACCTGGCACAGGTTCGGCATGCGCGCATCTTTTCGGACCCTGTACCTGTGCTTCACCGTGGCTCCCGCGTGCGCGTCGCCCTCAACGCCGCACCCGGCAATCAAGCGGACCTCACTCAACACATGCTTCGAAAACTCGTGCTTCGGATTCAGGCTTACCGAAACCACGCTGCCGGCCATACAAGAGAGTAAACCCTGTTTGAACAGTAGGATGCTACCCTGCATAGCGCATGACCTATCCGGTGAACGCCCCCTTTGACCTTGCCGAAGCCGCCCGCGCCGAAATGGTTCGCGACGGCTTCCAGCTACCCGTCCAAACCCCCGCCAGCCAGGCGCAGCTCGCCCAGATCCGGCAGGCGCTCGCTGAACCCGATCCCGCCCTCAAGGACCTTACCGCGCTCCTCTGGTCCTCCATCGACAACGACACCTCGCGCGATCTCGACCAGATTGAGTACGCCGAACGCACTCCGGATGGCCAGGGCATCCGTGTGCTGGTGGCCATCGCCGACGTGGCCGCCGCGGTCGCGCCTGGCACGCCGCTTGACCACTCCGCCGCCGCCCAGACCCAGACCGTCTACACTGCCGTCCACAACTTTCCCATGTTGCCGGTCGAGCTCTCGACCGACCTCACCAGCCTGAACCAGGATCAGAACCGCGCCGCCATCGTCTGCGAGTTCACCGTGGACCCCTCTGGCCGCCTTACCGCGCCCGCGATCTACCCCGCGCTGGTGCGCAACCAGGCGCAACTTGCCTATTCCACCACCGGCGCCTGGCTCAACAACAAGCCAAGGCCGGACGGGCGTACCGAGCCGCGTCTGGCAGGGAACGCCGCCTTGGCCGCCCAGCTTCGCCTGCAGGACGAGGCCGCGCAGCGCCTCCACGCACAGCGCATCGCCCTCGGCGCGCTGGACTTCAACCGCGTCGAAGCCGACCCCGTGGTCATCGACGGCAAGGTACAGTCCATCCAGGCCGTCGCCCAGAACCGCGCCTCCGACCTCATCGCCGACTTCATGATCGCCGCCAACGAGACCATGGCCGTTACCCTCCGGCAATCCGGCCGCTCCTCCATCCGCCGCGTCGTTCGTTCGCCGGAGCGCTGGTCCCGCATCGTCGCCCTGGTCGCCGGCAAAGGCACCACGCTGCCCGCCCAGCCCGACTCCGCCGCGCTGAACAACTTCCTCCAGGCGCAGCGCGCCGCCGACCCCATCCACTACCCGGACCTCTCGCTCGCGATCATCAAGCTCATGGGGCCAGGCGAGTACGTCCTCGCTCTCGGCGGCGACGAAAACCAGCCCGGCCACTTCGGCCTCGCGGCGCTCGACTATACGCACTCCACCGCACCCAACCGGCGATTCGCGGACCTCGTGACCCAGCGGATCGTGAAGGCCATGATCGCCAACCAGCCTCCACCCTATCCCCACGACCAGCTTGCCGCGATCGCGCAGCACCTGAACGAGCGCGACTCCGCCGCCCGCAAGGTCGAACGCGCCATGCAGAAGCGCGTCGCCGCCGTGGCGCTGGCCGGGGACATCGGCAAGCACTTCCAGGGCGTGGTCACCGGCGCCAATGACAAAGGAACCTTCATCCGCATCTTCGACCCGCCCGTTGAAGGCAAGATCGTTCGCGGCGAGCAAGGCCTCGACGTCGGCGACACGGCCGGCGTCACCTTGGCGCACACCGACCCGGTCCATGCCTTCATCGACTTCACCCGGCCCTGAGGCTCGCGCAGCGCCGTTTGCGTTGTCCTCCAAGGAGGGTTTCCCGTACCATCCTCAAATATGAAGAAGCTGTCCATGCTCGCCGCGCTGGTCTTGACCCTGACCGCCTGCAACACCAAAACGAAGCCGACGCCGGAAAACTACATCGCCACCCTCAACGCCTACTTCCCCGACCACTCCGACTGCCTCCTCGACAGTTCCGTCACCTTTCCTTTCGAGACCAGCAATCCGGCGGTCACGAAACAGATGGACGCCCTGGTCGCCGCGCAGGTGCTGGATGTGAGCCGCGAACCGGCCATCCACGTCGCGCGCTACACGTTGTCGGCCACCGGCACGCGCGCCGGCAGCCACCTTTGCTACGGGCATCGCGAGGTCACCGGCATCGTCAGCTCCACGCCGCCGGCACTGGCGAACGGCTTCACCGAGACGCAGGTCGTCTACCGCTACAAGATCGAGGATCTGCCCATCTGGGCGAAGACTCCGGAGGTCCTCGCCGCGTACCCCAAGATGGCCCAAGAAGCCACCGGCGACGCCACTGACAAGATCACCCTGGCCCTCACCGGCGTAGGCTGGTCGGTCCCCAACTGAGCATCACAGGGCGACGCATATCACGGGCGAAAAAGCTCACCGCGCGACACCGGCCCGCATCACCTCGTACTCCTGCCGGATCACATCCGCACCGTACTTACGCTCCAGCCGCCGCACCGTAAAGTGCCCTTCCGCAATGCGCTGAAAATGTGCCGTAAACAGCACGTTCAGCGTCAGCCCGCCGGCGGCGCCGGCGATCGGGATCATCTGCGCCGCAGCCTTCTCGCTTACCTCCAGCCCGAAGCGCGCCGCGATCCTCGCCAGAAACGACACCAGCGCCGGCGCGCCCTCCTTGGCCACGCCCTTCTGTGCCACGTAGGCGGCCGCATCACGCGTCACCTGCGCCAGGGCCGCGCGAGTAGCGTAGTACGCGCTCTCCATCGCCTCGCCGCGAGCGCCCTCAGGACCCAGCGCCAGCACCTCCAGGCACGCCAGCGCAGACTCCGGCTGCGACAGATCCTCACCCTGGCTGCGCGCAATCCCTGCGATCGAGTGCAGCATCACCGTGGTTGTCACCGGCAGCTCGACCACCAATCCCGGCAGACCGAAGAACCCGCCCATGGCGCCGGTCGCGGCTGTGATTAGCGTGTGTCCGCGCCGGCTCGCCACCGATCCATCGCTCTTGCCCGAAGCCAGCGCAACCTTCAGACACTGTTCAAGCGCCTTGTTCACGGCGTTCCCGATCGAGTCCTGCGCCTTGGCGGGAAGGAACTTCAGAAGCGCCTCCACCGGCATCCCCACCTTGGTGGCGATGGTCATGGCAAAGCTCTTGCCTTCGAGCTTGGCCGCCGCGGTCCGCAGATCTTCCGTATCCCGCGGCGTCATCCCGCTCAGCAACTCGCCTTCGATCATGGGTATAACCTCTGCTTCGTCCAACCACCCGCTCCGTCGCTGGTGAATACGGCCCGGTCATGCAGCCGGTATTCCCGCTCTTGCCAGAGTTCGATGCTCTTCGGCGCACACACGAAGCCGGTCCAGTAAGGCGGGCGCGCCACCTCGCCCGGAAACTCGTGCTCGTATTCCTGCGTGCGTTCGACCAGCTCCTGGCGGCTGGCAAGCGGCCGGCTTTGCTGCGATGCCCAGGCACCGATCTGGCTCATGCGATGCCGCCGCCTGAAGTACTCGTCCACATCCGCGCCGGGCAACTCCGTGACGTTTCCTTCCACGCGCACTTGGCGCTGCAGCGACTTCCAATGCAGGCACAATGCCACATGTGCGTTGGCGCGCAGTTCCCTGCCCTTGCGGCTCTCGCCGTTGGTGTAGAACGCAAATCCCCGCTCATCCACCCGCTTCAGAAGCACGATCCGTACGGAAGGCACTCCGTCCGGCGTAGCCGTCGCCAGCGCCATCGCATTCGGGTCATTCACCTCGGTCTGCTTCGCCTCATCCATCCACGTGTTGAACAGCGCGATTGGATCAACCGCCTCGTCTATCGTCACCATGTCTTCCGCCATACCTCGACACTAGACAAACAACGAAGGCAGCACAAGCTTCGTGAGCAGCCTGCCTCTCTGGCGTGGCCAGGAACTCAACCTTTCTATGACAGTCCTAAAGCGGATCCTGCGTAATCGCTACACGAACAGCGGCGCCAGCACCAGCGTGATCGTCGCCAGCAGCTTGATCAGCACGTGCAGGCTCGGCCCCGCCGTATCCTTGAACGGGTCGCCGACCGTGTCGCCCACGACCGCCGCCTTGTGCGCATCGGACTTCTTGCCTCCGTACTGTCCGGTCTCGATGTACTTCTTCGCATTGTCCCAAGCGCCGCCGCCGTTGTTCATCAGCATGGCCAGCAGCACGCCAGAGATAGTCCCGACCATCAGCAGCCCGGCCACAGCCTCCGCTCCGCCCAGGTTCACCGTGTGGCCGCCGATCATCGGAACCAGCGGGCCGCCTACCGAATCAATGGAAGCATTGGCCTGGAAGCTCTGGCTGAAGTGCTTGAAGATCAGGCCGACGGCAACCGGCAGCCCAACCGCCAGCAGCCCGGGCAGCACCATCTCCTTGAGCGCGGCGGTCGTGACGATGTTCACGCAGCGCGCGTAGTTCGGCTTGGACGTCCCCTCCATAATGCCGGGGTTTTCCTTGAACTGGTTGCGCACATCCTGCACCACCATCTGCGCCGTGCGGCCCACCGCCTTGATGGCCAGCGAGCTGAACAGGTAGGTCAACATCGCGCCGAGCAGCGCGCCCGCGAACACCGGTATCTGCGCCAGGTTGATGTTCGTGAAGCTCCAGTTGCGCGGCATGAACGTCGTAATGCCGGCCAGGTTCGCGACATGCACCTTCTGCTCCACCAGCGTCCTGATCTCTTCGAGATAGGCCGAGAACAGCAGGAACGCCGCCAGCGAAGCCGACCCCACGGCATACCCCTTGGTCAACGCCTTGGTCGTGTTGCCGGCTGAATCCAGCTTGTCCGTCCGATCGCGTACGCTCTCCGGCTGGTTCGACATCTCGATGATGCCGCCGGCGTTGTCCGTGATCGGCCCGAAGGTATCCATGGCCAGGATGTACGCCGCGCAGCTCAACATGCCCATGGTGGCGATAGCCGTGCCATAGATGCCCTTGGCATAGTTGCTCACGGTCGCCACATCGCCCAGCGCCTGCACGCCAAAGTAGTAGCTCAGCAGCAGCGCCGCCGAGATGACGATCACGGGCATCGCCGGCGTCTCCATGCCCACCGCCAGGCCGCTGATGATGTTCGTCGCCGGCCCGGTCAGGCTGGCCTTGACGATCGACTGCACCGGCCGGTACTGGCTCTCCGTGTAGTACTGCGTGATCCACACAAACATGAACGCCGTCACCAGTCCCACCACGCCGCAGGCCAGCAGGTATCCGGGCCGCACGCCCACGCCATTTAACATCCCGTAGACTGCCGCCGCGAACCCGATCAGCGCCAGCACAGACGTCACGTAGAACCCGCGGTTCAACGCCCGCATGGGATCTTCCGTCTCATTCGTGCTCACCACGAAGACGCCGACAATGCTTGCAATCAGGTTGATCGCCAGCACGATCAGCGGGAACAGTATCCCCTTCAGTCCGAAGACCGGATAGAGTGCCGCGCCCAGGATCATCGCGCCCACGTTCTCGGCCGCGGTCGATTCAAAGATGTCCGCTCCGCGGCCGGCGCAATCGCCCACGTTGTCGCCTACCAGGTCGGCGATCACCGCCGGGTTCCGCGGATCGTCCTCCGGGATACCTGCCTCAACCTTGCCTACCAGGTCCGCGCCAACATCGGCGGCCTTGGTATATATTCCTCCGCCAAGCTGCGCGAACAACGCGACCAGCGATGCGCCGAAGCCGAAGCCCACCAACTGGAACGGCACGCCTTGAGGATCGTTCAACCCGCCGAAGACCAGGAAGAGCGAAGCCACACCCAGCAGCGAGAGCGCCACCACCACCAGCCCCGTTACCGCGCCGCCGCGCAGTGCCAGCTTCAGCGCGCGGTCCAGGCTGCTGCGCGCCGCACTCGCCGCGCGAATGTTCGCCCGGATGGAACAGTACATGCCCGTGAACCCCGCCAGGCCCGAGCACACCGCACCCACCAGGAAGCTGATCACCGTCTTCAAGGCATAGGGCGCCGTTCGCGGCGACAGGTGATAGCCCACAAAGACCACCACCGCCAGCACCACCGCAATCAGCCCGATGGTCTGGTATTGCCGCTTCAGAAAGGCCTCCGCGCCCTCGCGGATAGCGTTCGAGATCGCCTGCATCTCCAGCGTTCCCGAGTCTGATGCAATCACCGCCCGCGCCAGCCCCAGCGCCAGGCCCAACGCCACCAGTGCCACCGCGATCGCAATCCACAGGTAGATCCGCCCATCGTTCCCGCCGACACCCTGCGGCGTAAGTCCGGCACCGGCATCCTGAAGCGAAAGGGCGAAAAGGCAAATCACATGCATAGACAGCATCTCCTGAACGCAAATAGAGCGCAGGTTTTGTCCTGCGCCTCAAAGCGCTCATTAGAGCATGCACACCTGTATGGGTCAATCCACGCGGCCTGCGCGGCGCTCAGCGCAACTGAAACTCAGGGCTGCCGAGCAGCAGCGCCGTCAGCATGTTCAGCGTGTCCGTTGCGCTGCCTCCACTTCCCTGCTGCCCCACCTGCCCGTTCAATTGCGTATGGATGAACCGCTCCGTGTTGGGCGAGATCTCGCCGCCGATCAAACTGCCTTCGAGCACCCGCAGCGCCACATCCTGGCCCATCAAGCCGCTCGTCGCAAGGCTGGTCGAGACCGGCAAAGCCCGGGGCTTGCCCGCGCCGCTATCCGCCACCGTGTTCAACGCGCTCCGGTCGCTCATCAGGCTCAACGCCAGCACCTTGGGCGCGTCGAACTTCTGGTTGGCAAACCGATTGTGTGTCAGCTGGTCGGCAAAGTTCAGCCGCGCCAGCAGCGACTGCGTGTTCATCCAGACATCCGCCGTCACGTAGTAGCCGGTGGGCGGCAGCGCCCGGTAAAGCGGCTGCCCCAGCGCCTGCCCCAGCAGATTCACCAGCGCTCCCGGGTTTTGCACATCGGTCGCCGTCGCGCGGAACGCCGACGCCACAAACTCGGTCGGCATCTTCACCTTGTTCCTGAAGTAGCGGTGCGAGTTGAACTCCGGCGACTTCACCAGTGTTCCCAGCACCGCCTTCATGTCGCCATCGCTCTCCAGGTAGGTGGCCGTCATCCTGTCCACCAGCGCCGGCGGCGGCACATCCGCCACAAACCGCTGCGCCAGCAGATAGCTGATGAAGTGTGCCGTCTTCGGCGAGCCAGCCAGGACCGCCAGCGCCGTCAAACCCTGCTTCATGCCTTCCGGCGCGTTCGCGGCGGCGATCGCCTGCGCCACCGCGGGACTCACCGGCGGCCCGGCGAGCACGCGTCCCTGCTCATCGATCGTGTACCCGAACCATTGCTTCGTGCCCGGCTCATGCTTCTTCGGGTCGAAGATGAATGGGCCGCCTTGCCCGGGCCGATCCACGCTCCACCCGGTCAGGATCGCCGCCAGGTGAGTCACATCGGCCTGCGTGTACCCACCCTGCACGCCCACCGTGTGCAGCTCCATCACCTCGCGCCCGTAGTTCTCGTTCAAGCCGCGCTTGCCGGGCTTGGAGTTCGGGTTCCTGGGGTCCACTCCGTTCGCAAGCGAGTCCGGCCCGATCGAAAGCCAGTTATCGAGATAGATCATCATCGCGGGTGATTCAGCCGTCGCCAGCAGCAGGTCGCGGAACTTGCCCAGCACATGCGGGCGAATCGTCTCGCGCTCATACGCGGTCGTGTACCACTGGTCTGAATCCTTGTTGATGAAGATGTTGAAGTGGTTGAACCAGAAGTCCGTCATCACCTCCTGCAGCTGGCGTTCGCTCATCACCTCGCGCAACACCCTGGCTTGGGCGAGCTCATCCACAATGCGGCCGCTCGACCCCACGCCACCCTGCATCGCGTAGATCGTCTCGCGCTCGCGCGGCGTCAAATCCGCCATCAGCGTATTGCGCTGATCGCCGGGCACGTTGTTCGCAAACGCGATCCGGTCCGGAACCGCCATGGCATTCAACGCGGCCATACGCTGGTTCTTGGGCAGCGCAAACAGCTCTCCCGCGATCCTCGCCGCGGTCGCCTGGTCCAGCTTCTTCTGCGCCGCCTTCTGCTCGTCCGTCAGCTCTGCATGCGGGTGCGCCTTGTCCTGCTGTTCCCCCAGCAGCTTATACACCTGCACTTCGTACACGCTGGCCAGCAGCGGGTCCGCAGGATACGGCCGCTTGCCCTCCGCTACCTGCTGCACCGCCCCGCGGTCCGGGAACACACTCAGGATCTGCTCCGCGCTCATGTTCAGCGTCGGATAATCCTGCAGACGCTTTTCGAGCGCCCCATCGGCAATCGTGGCGGGCGATAACTGCTGAGCAAACCACGCATCCGGCCCCATCGTCAGCACCCGCTCCACATCTCCCGGCCGCGGCCCGTACGTAAACCGATTCAACATCTGGAGGGCCCGCTCCCGCGCGCTCAAGGGCACATTCGGCGCGATCTTCGGCGGCGGCAGCTTCAACTGCGCCGTAGCCTTCTGCGTCGGCTCGGGAAGCGCCTGCTCCTCCTGGGCCGAAGCCGCTGCCGCGCACAGTGCCGCAACCACCCCGGCCAGCAAAGCTCTTCGCATCGCAACACCTCGTACCAGGTTAGAACCCCCGCTGTCCAGGTGAAGTTGCGTGGCCCGCTGCTGGCGCTTCTCTGTCAAGCTGATCACGACGCCGTCCTCGCCAGAGGAACGACCCGTCGCGCCTTCCACCACACCCAAACCACCCGCGCCCCCAGCAGGATCGCCAGCGCCAGCGTGTCTTTGAGCGGCGTCCTCACACCCGCCTTCACCAGCCACCAGTAGTGAATGCAGGCGGCCAGAGCCGCCACGTAGACCAGCCGGTGCAGCCTCTGCCAGTTCTTCCCGCCCAGCTTCCGCAGCATAAACATCGGCGAAGTCCCCGCCAACGCCAGCAGAATCACCCACGCCAGCAGCCCCACCTGGATGAACCGGCGCTTCTTCAGATCATCGAGCACCGTCGGCCATACCGCCGTCCATTGCGTCCACACCTGGCCCACTCGCCCCTGCTTCAATCCCGCCCATGCAGTCTGAATGTCGTAGCCGGAAAAGAGGAAAACATACGTCGCCAGGTGCAGCGAAGCGTAGAAGAACGCATAAAGCCCGAGCATCCGCCGAAATCGAATCAGGTTCGACAGCCGCGCATGAATCCGCCGCACCGGCGTCACAGCCAGCGACACCAGCAGCAGCCACAGCGCCCAGTTGCCCGTGAAGTGCGTCATCCAGTTCACCGGATCAGCCTCGAGCGCCAGCGCTCCGGACCGGTACTGTTCCAGCAAATAAACAAATGGCGCCAGGCAAACCCCATGCACCAGCACTTTCACGTATGGAATCCACTTGGTCGGCATCTGTCTCCGAGTCTATCCCTGCGGATCAGGCTAGAATAGGAACAAGCTGCTTTGCCCGTACACGCAAGCTTGCCGCGATCAGAAGCTCTTCATGCAAAAAGGTCACATCAAAATCGCCGTCGCCACGGTCGTCATCATCGCCTCGGTCGCCTGGCTCGCCATCACCGGCGTCAGCCAGAACAAGAGCTACTACGTCACCATCACGGAACTGCAGGGGATGGGCGGCAAGGCTTACACACGCCATCTCCGCGTGGCCGGCAACGTAGCGCCGGGTAGCATCCATCGCGCTGGCGCCAATGCCAACTTCACCTTGCTCGAGCAAGGCAAGACCCTCAACGTTGTCTACCAGGGCTCCGAACCGCCCCCCGACACCTTCAAGGACGACGCCCAGGCCCTCGCCATCGGCACCTACGGCCGGGACGGCGTCTTCCACGCCACCCAGCTTCAGGCCAAGTGCGCCTCCAAGTACGCGCCCGCTCCTGGTTCCCGGCCCAACGCCCCCGCCACCCAGGCTCCCAGGCCGCAACCGTCCGCGCCCGCCGCAACTGCCTCGCTCACCAAACCCGCCCTCGACACTCCATAAAGCGGCTTGTTTGCTCTAGACTCCGAGAAGTGACCGCACCTCGCAATCTCCTGCTTGCCGCACCCCTGCTCGCTCTCGCCCTTCTTGCCGGCTGCCGCCGCGCAGGCTTTCCAGACTATCCCGACGGCTACCGCGAATTCGCCTACGTCGCCAACCTCGCGGGCAACAGCGTCACTGTTCTCGATCTCGTCTACCTGCGCCCGGACCGCACCCTCCAGGTCGGCAACTCACCCGTGGCTCTCGCTGTCAGCCCCACGCGGCCGGAGGTGTACGTCGTAAACTCCCAGCCGACCCAGTCCTCGGGCTCGGTATCCGTCATCGCCACGGACACCAACACCATCTCGGCAACCATTGAAGTCCAGCGCAATCCCCAATCCATCTCGGTCGACACCACCGGCCAGCGCGCGTTCGTTGCCAACTTCGGCTCCAGCACCATCTCCGTGCTCGACCTCGCGAGTCATCGCCAGATCGCCGTTGAAGCCACCGCCGAGCACCCGAACAGCGCCCTCATCTCCCACGATGGCCGCACGCTGCTCGTCACCAGCCCGTCAACCGGGACCATCACCCTCTACAGCCCCGCCATCCCGCCGCTCTCGAATGCCGCCACATCCACCACCAAGGTCGGCTTCGGCCCGCCGCTCACGCTTCGCAGCACCATTCCCGGCTGCCCCGGCGCAACGGCCTCGGTCATCCTCCCTGACTCCTCAAAGGCCTTCATCGCCTGCTCCACGCGCAACCAGGTGATGGCCGTCTCACTCGCCGCCGCGCCGGACTCCTGGGCCGCGAAACAGGATTCAGGCCTCCTCACAGACCACGTGCTCGCCCTGCTCGATGTCGGAGTCAACCCCACCTTTCTCGCGCTGAAACCCGATGGCGGTGAGATCTTCGTCTCCAACTCCGGCTCCGACTCCATCTCCGAGATCTCCACCCAGACCAACGAGGTCGGCTCGACCTACGCCATCGGCAACCACCCCACACGCGGCATCGTCAGCGGCGATAATGGCGCGCTCTGGGTCTCGAACTCCGGCGCCGACTCCATCTCGCTCTACTCGATTGACGACGGCAAGTTCCTCTCCAGCCTGCACACCGGCTCCTCGCCCGCCGCCCTCGCCTTCTCCGCCGACGAGCATCTTCTCCTCGCCGCAGACACCCGCTCCGGCGACGTAGCCCTCATTCGAACCACCGGGAGCAAATTCGGCCCCGCGCTGCTGACCATCCTCCCGGCCGGCGGCGCACCCTCTGCCATCGTCACCCGCGCCTCACAAGCCAAGCCCTGAAATTATCTCAGGCCCACCTGGTCTCCGCGCCCCACCCACCGCGATCTCCGCTACCGTGAGCCGCGCAACGGTGGCACAGCGCGCCGAAGCTCCGCCAGCGGGTAGAACGTGCCCCGCCACAGGACCCCGCCCTGCCGGAGCGTGAGGTACATCGACCGCAGCAGCGCGTAGATGAACGCCATCGCCGCCAAAGGCGCAAGAAACGCGTTCCATCCCGAAAGGCCCGTGTGTCTGCCCATCAGGAAATACGAAAGGACGAGTGCGCAGATGGTCACCGCGGCTGGCACTCCAAGCCACGGCGAAAACACCGCAACGAACGGCAGAACGCAGGAGATTGCCAGCCAGCCGGAGGCCACGACGAGCAACGGGATTGAGTAGCGGAAGACTGCAAAGACGTTCTTGGTCATCACGTTGATCAGACCAGATACGCCGGCCGCCCAGTGCAGGTTGACCAGTCCCGGTCCAAACGCAAATCGCTGCGCAAGCCCGGCCCGCTTGATCCTCCGGCCCAGACCCAGGTCTTCGACGATCTCCATGCGCAGCGCCTCAAAGCCGCCGATCTTCTGGTACGCTTCGCGCCGCACCAGGTTGAACGCGCCGATCCCCATCGCGTCGCGAGCCTTTGGGTCCGCGATTTTCCAGGGCCGTGCCGCCCAGAACCCAAGCACCTGGAAGAACGTGATCAGAGCCGCTTCGTCCCAGCGCCGGATGATGGTGGTCGGCGCGAGCACCAGATGGTCCGCGCGCGTGCCCACCGCGTACGCCAGCGCGCGCCGCAGCGCATCCGGCTGGAAGAAGACATCGGCATCCGTGAAGAGCAGGAAATCGGAAGTGGATTGCGCCGCGGCCAGCGCCATCGCATGCGTCTTGCCCAGCCATCCCGCGGGCAGCGTCTCCACATGGAGCACCCTCAGTCGCGGCCCGGCGAGCGAATCCATGATGGCGCCCGTCGCGTCCGTCGAGCGATCGTCCACCGCGATGATCGTGACACCCGCATAATCCTGCGCCAGCAGCGACTCCAGGCAGGCGCCGACATCCGCGGCCTCGTTGCGTGCAGGAACGATCACCGTCAGTGTCACCTGGCGTGCAGGATCGATGTCGTGCGCGGCCAGACTCAGATTATCCAGTGAACGCAGACCCACCAACGCTCCGGCGGCGCGCTCCACCCAGGCGGCGGCCACCAGCCACGCAACTACCTTCGGGATGAAATGCCACCAGCCCATGCAGCTTCAGGGTCTCACTTTGGTGGCATGGGTGGAAGCACGCGAGCGTGAGATAGTAAGGCTGCATGGAGAAGATGGGTGGCGTGAACGTGCAGCAGAGTGGCCGCGAACTGCGGGTGGGCATCGTAGGCTGCGGCAAGATCGCCGACGGACACGCCGAGGTGCTCGAACACCTGCCCGGAGCCAGGCTGATGGCAGTTTGCGACCGCGAAGTCCTGCTGGCAGAACAGCTTGCGGTCCGCTTCGGGGTGTCCGCCTGGTATGGAGACGTAGGCGCCATGCTCGCCGAATCGAAGCTGGACGTCGTCCACATCACCACGCCGCCAGGGGCGCACCTGGCGCTGACCCGGCAATGCGTCGACGCCGGCGCGCATGTCTTCCTGGAAAAACCGCTAGCGCTCACCGAACCCGAGGCAGCCGCGCTGGTGGCTGCGGTCGAGCGCGGCGGGCGGCGGATGTCAATCAACTACTGGCCCAACTTCGACCCGCCGGCCATGGAATTCAAGCAGCAGATGGCTGCTGGTCTGCTCGGCGAAGTCGTTCATGTAGAAGCATTTATCGGCTACGACCTGGCCGGAGCCTACGGCCAGGCGTTGATGGGCGACGCGAGCCACTGGGTGCACCGGCTGCCGGGCAAGTTGTTTCAGAACATGATGGACCACATCCTCAACCGCATTCTCCCGCTGCTGCCGGCGGGCAAGCCCGAGGTGAGCGCGCTCGCGTACAAACGGCGGCCAGAGGTGCGGGGCGACGGCACAGATGCCTTGCTCGATGAGTTGAGGGTCGTGCTAAGTTGCAGAGGAGTATCGGCTTACGGGAGCCTGTGCAGCCATGCGCGGCCGGTGGCGAACACGCTGAAGGTCTACGGGACAAGGAACACGGTTGAGTTGGACTTCAACAATCGGACGGTGGTGTTGGCGGGAGCGCAGAAATACCCCAGCGCCGTGGGCCGGCTGATCCCCGCGTTCCAGGTGGCGTCTCGGTATATGTCACAGGGAGCAAAGAACTTAGGGCTGTTTCGGCGAGGGGAGTTCCAGTATTTTCGCGGCATGACGACGCTGCTGGAGCTGTTTTACGAGGCGCTGCGGACCGGCGGCGAGCTGCCGATCTCGTATGCAGAGATGCTGAGCGTGGCGCGGGTGATGGATGAAGTAAACGCACAGGTATATCCCGTAAATGGCGGTGCCGATTGAAGATCCTTGTTACGGGTGCAGGTGGTTTTCTGGGTAAGGCAATCGTGGAGCGGCTGCTCGAACATGGGCAGACCGATCTACGCTGCATGCTGCGGGATACGCGCAAAGGTGGCGCGCTCCAGGAGCTCGCGGGGCGCTATCCGGTTGCGAACCTCGAGTTGGTGACGGTAAATTTGCGGAACAACGTTGAGATTGGTGCGGCAATCGCGGGATGTGACCTGGTCATTCACGCGGCGGCGGCGCTGAAGGGCTCGCCGGCGGAGATGTTCATGGATTCGGTGGTCGCGAGCCGGAACCTGCTTGACGCCGTCGCGAAGGCCGACCCGAAGCCCCGCGTGGTGCTGGTGAGCTCGTTCGGCGCGATGGGCGTGTCGGAGCTGGGGCGCGGCGCAATGGTGGATGAGGCCACGCCGATGGAACGGCAGCCGCAGCAACGGGATGTGTACAGCTACTCGAAGCTGAGGCAGGAGCAGCTCTTCTGGGAGTACCGGGAGAGGTACGGGTTTCCGCTGGTGGTGCTGCGGCCGGGCGTGATCTACGGGCCGGGGGGCGGGCAGTTCTCGAACCGTGTGGGGCTGAGCATGTTCGGCGTGTTCATGCACCTGGGCGGGAGAAACCTGCTGCCGCTGACGTATATGGACAACTGCGCGGAGGCGATCGTGGTGGCGGCGCTCGCGCCCGGAGCCGACGGGCAGGTCTACAACGTGGTGGATGACGGGCTGGTCACGTCGCGGGAGTATCTGCGGCGGTACAAACGCGAGGTGAAGCCGATGCGGTCGGTGCCGGTTCCCTACTGGCTGCTGCTATGGGGCTCGCGGCTGGTGGAGCGGTACAGCCGCAGCTCGAAGGGACAGCTTCCCGCGATCTTCACGCCCTACAAGACGCGGGCGATGTGGGGCGGCAACCGGTTCTCGAATGCCAAGCTGAAGGCGATCGGCTGGAAGCCGCAGGTCTCAACCGATGAGGGGCTGCGGCGAACGTTCGCGGCCTTCCGACGGGGTGCGTAGCAGGCTCACCAGACGTGGCGCCGCCAAGCTGACGCTGACGGGCAAAGCTTCGTTCCTCTCCGGGCCTTGAAAGAACATCGAGGCACGCTCTCTCAGAAGACATGGATCAGGAAGAGGCCGGCGACAAGCATCACCGCGCAGGTGGCGCCATGAACGGAGAAGGCGGTCGACTTCGACCCGCCCGAGGCCAGCACGTTTGACATGTCGGCCAGGGGCGTGACAGCGAGAACGAGCAGCGCGATGCCCACCGTCCGGGTGTTCGTCGTGGCCATCAGCGTGAGCACGACCAGACCGGAGACGAGGTCGCGGATGCCCTTGAGGCGCAGCCAGCTGCGCGTGTCACTATCGGGTGCAGGGAGCTTGAGACCGAACGACGCTGTCATCCTTTGCGGAGAGACGACATACAAAAAGCCGATCACAATGATGGCCGCGGCCAGGAGAGCGGCAACCAGAGCAGCGGGCGAAGACGAGATGGCGGTAGACATAAAAGATACTCCTTGTGCGTTCGTGGCAGCGTGTTCTGCGCGGAACCTCATTAGTTAGCTATTTATTGTAGCAATGCTAGATATGATGCGGTGTCTCAGCCTAAGTTGCAAAGTTCGCACGGATAAGTAGCGGCGTTATACTTACTATCTATGGTAGCGACACCGGCAGCAAGCCGCATTACGGAAAGAAAACTGCGCGACAATCAGCGCCGCCGGGCGCAGATCATCACTGCCGCGCGGCGCATCGCAGAGCTTGAGGGCTGGTCCAGCGTGACGGTTCGGCGGCTGTCGGACGAAATCTCCTACAGCCAACCAGTCTTGTACGCTCATTTCGGAAGCCGTGACGGGATTCTGAGCGCCGTTGCCGTGGAGGGTTTCGAAGAGCTGGGCCTGGCTCTGGAGAAGGCCCGGCAACGGCCGCAGGGTGGAAGTGCCCTGGCCTCGGTGGCCGCTGCCTATCTCGAGTTCGCTGCGTCGTCACCGGCACTGTATGAGGTGATGTTTTCGCTCAGCCTGAGCATTCCATTCGATGACCCGGCTACTCCTGCGGAGATGCGGTTTGCCTTCTCCCAGGTTCTGGAGTTGTTTGAGGGGCAGACCGCGAAGCCCGAGGCTCTCGCGGAAGTGTTCTGGGCGAGCCTGCACGGCGTCGCCGATCTGACGCGAACCAGGCGCTTCCCGCGCAAGCGTCAGAAGGAGCGGGTGCGAGTGCTGGTCGAGCGTTTCACTTCCTCCGCATGACGGGCAGCACGAGGGGTTGACCCATCGGGCAGCGAAGATCGTCAATGGTGCATGTTCGTCAGATCCTCGATGAGCCTAGGCCCGTTCGCCGCCCAACCAAGCGTCTTCCGCGTCCATTCGCTTGAGGCCGGCATGTCCATTCCGGCAACGTGTCCGACGAAGGGTCCGAAGTGCGCAATGGCCTCGGCAGCCGCGATCGAAACCACGGGCAGCTTCAGGCCTTTGCCGATGCTCTCGGCGATATCCCGAAGCGGTACGCCTTCTTCCTGTACCGCGTGATAGGTCGCGATGCCCGGGCCTGTCTTCTCGAGCACGAGCCGATACAGGTGCTTCACGTCGTCGAGCGGAGCGGCAGCCCAGCGGCTGGCGCCATCGCCCACAAAGGCCGAAACGCCTTTGTCGCGCGCAGTCTGAATCAACATCGTCACCAGGCCCTGCTTGCGCGTGTCATGGACCTGGGGCAGCCGCACAATGGCCACATGCACTCCCCTGGCTGCCACGGCCTGGGCTGCCTGTTCCGGCTTGCGTGGAACGGTGGTCGATTCCGCGGGAGGATCGTTCTCCGTCCGCACCCGGCCCGGTGCGCCGCGCATGAGCCCGGCTGTGACGACCAGCAGCTTGCCCGGCTCCAACGCCGAACCCAGCGTCTCGATGGCTTGCTTCTCATCCTCGGCATTCTGCGCGAAGGTCGAAAAGTCATGGTTGAACGCGAGGTTCACGACGGCATCCATCCCCCTGGCACCGCTGGAGAGGCTGGCGAGGTCCTTGAGGTCGCCGCGATGAACTTCGGCACCTGCAGCCCTCAGTTGCTGCGCGCCGGCATCACTGCGGACGAGCCCGCGCACCTCATGTCCGGCTTCGATCAGCTCCTTGACGAGCTCGGTGCCAATGAATCCTGTTGCTCCGGTGATGAAGACGCGCATCGTTCCTTCTCCTGTTGTGGGTGGTGCAAGCCTGCGATCATGCCGGTCGAAACTGACACTCCAGCTTCTTCCTCTTTCGGTTTGAGAGTCGCTGGTAAGCATGAGATAACAGGCCTGCTCCGCGGTCGCAAAAGTTTTCAACCAGGCGGTCGCTTGCAGGCGGAGACCACGTCTGAACCTACTGCGCGATGGTGGCGACGGCGGGAAGTATGGGACGATAGAACAGCTGAGTCGAAGGCGGCTGGAGATGAGAACGGTCAGTCAGATTACGTCTGCGGTTGGCCAGCCCCGGGCGCTGCGCATCATTGGTAGCGACGCGCAGTCGGTCGCGGCGATCGCGCGCTGGAGCCATGAGGGCGCGGACATCGACCTGCGAGGCTCGGACACGTACCAGGTGGTGTTCAATCTCTCCGGAGGACAGTTCATCGAGTTCGCGGCCGGCGATGCAGAGGTGGTTCGCCGCGAGGTGCGGGCAGGCTCGGTGGCCTTGAATGTTCCCGGTCAGCACACGAGGATCAACGTGAGCGGCCATGCGGACACGCTGCACATCATGATGACGCCGCGGTGGATCGATGCGGTGAGCGGCGGCGACGCAGCGCGAGGCGGGGCGCAACTCGCCTGCCGTGAAGCGGAGCTGCGGGCGGCCGCGGCACAGGCACTGGTGGCGCTGGAGCAGCCGGGCAAGAGGAATGAACGTGAGCTCGAACGCATCGTTCGCGCCATCGCGCAGGGCTTTGCGGCGCCGGCGGCTTTCGTGAAGAAGCGAGCCACTGGAGGACTCTCGCCGGGCGCACGGCGACGTGTGTGGGCGCTGGTGGAAGCCCGTATTGGAGATTCTTCGCGGCCGTCACCGAAGCTTCGCGAGTTGGCATCCGCAGCGGGGCTCAGCCTGCACCACTTCGCCAAGGCGTTCCGGCTGACGGAAGGGCAGACGCCGCACGCGCGGCTGCTGGGGGTTCGGCTTGAGTATGCGCTGGAGCTGCTGCTCAGGAGCAATGCCCGGGTCGATGCGGCTTCGCACGAGGCGGGTTTTTCTTCACCGGCCCACTTCGTCAGCGTCTTTCGCAGGCAACTGGGAGTGACTCCGGGCGCGTTGAGAGATGCGGTCTGGCAATGACTCGGCGGCGGATCTGAAAGAGCGGTCTTTTGTGATACCGCTAGGGCGCCCGCGGCGCATACCTTGGTTGATCAGGAGGAAGTCTATGCTGATCGCGAAGTGGATTGTCGCCTTTGTCGCGTTGTACTGCTTCGGCGGATTCGTCGCCGATGCCATCGTTCCGGCAACAGCGAAGCAACATTTGTGGAACCCGAGGTGGCCGCCGCACGCCAAGTTTCATAACGGGCAGACGATGTCGATCGGGATTCTAGGCGGCGCGCTCGCGCTGTTCATCCTGTTCTACTTTCATCCGCTGACCCTGCCGCTGCTGCTGATTGCCGCGGGCGTGGCGTCGCTCTACTGGCTGTCGATGGTGCTGGCGCCGCTCTTCCCCGGGACCGCCTGGTACGATCCGGAGTTCAAGGACAACAGCAAGCGTCCGCTGGGCTTCAGCCCGCAACAACTGCTGACGTATGCGCTCTGCTTGTTGTTGGTGGTGGCGGTGGTGCTTGGCGTGCGTTCGGCGGGTGTTTGAAGAGCGGGCGATCCCGGAACGAGTTACAGGTGAAGAATCTGTGCCGAAATGCACAATATTGCGCAGCCTGATCCGTTATTCCATCAAGCGTTACATTGCTGCGTAAGTTTAAGGACCTGATGGTGGCGCAACACTCGATCGTCGCAGGGCAGGACCGAGCCATCGTGGAGGCGCTGGAGCGCGATGAGCCGCGCCTGCGACGCTTCATCCGCAGCCGGGTGTTCGAGACTGAGGACGTGGAAGACATCCTGCAGGACGTCTTCTTCGAGCTGATAGAGGCGTACCGGCTGCTGAAGCCGGCGGAGCAAGTAACGGCCTGGCTCTACCGGGTGGCGCGCAATCGAATCGTCGATCTGTTTCGGCGTAAGCGGACCACGTCGCTGGATGAGTCGGCTACGAGTGGCGAGGGCGACATGACGCTGGGCGACCTGCTGCCCTCGCCCGACGCGGGCCCGGACGCGGTGTTCGCGCGGAACCTGCTGCTGGAGGCCCTGGACGACGCACTGGATGAGTTGCCCGCGAGCCAGCGGGAGGTGTTTGTGGCGCATGAGCTGGAAGGCCGCAGCTTCAAGGAGATGTCGGAAGAGACGGGAACGAGTGTGAATACGCTGCTGTCGCGGAAACGCTATGCCGTGCTGCATCTGCGCGAACGGCTGAAGGAGATCAAGGAACAGTATGAAGGAAGTCACTGAGGTGTACCGATGAGAAGAAACAGGCTGTTGCGGGGCTTCCAGATGATCGCGATTGTGGCGCTGGGCGTGGTTGTGTTCGGGTTCCTGGTGGAGCGTCTGTGGAACTGGCTTGTGCCCGCGGTGTTCGGCTGGAGATCGATCAGCTTCGTGCAGGCGCTGGGGCTGCTGGTGCTGAGCAAGATCCTGTTTGGCGGCTTGCACCGGCATGGCAGAGGCGGAGGCTGGCGGCGCGGCATGAGAGATCGTTGGGCAGGCATGAGTGCGGAAGAACGCGAACAGTTTCGTGCCGGGCTGCGCGGCAGCCGCGTGTGCGGATGGGACCGGGTGCAGGGAGCGAGGCAGGAGGAGACAGCGCGATGAGCGGACAAGGAGAGAACCACATGGAGAGGCTTCGGCAGATGGCGGAACGTCACTTTGGACAGACGCAATTCGCAGTACAGGATGCAGCCGCACAAGGGATCGCGGAAAGGCGACTGGATCGTATGTCGCTGGGCGAATTGCTTTACTTCGTGCTGTTCGAAGATGGATGTTCAGGGATGACGGCTAGCCCCGGTGGCTGCTAGAGTTCGCCTGGCCAACAGACAGAGTGCAGGAGAAGAAGATGAAATATGCAGCGATCATCGAGTACGCCGGGGATCACGACAAAGTCATGGTCGGGCATAAAGCACATCGCGAGTACCTGCGCAGCTTTCTCGCCAATGGAGTGCTGCGCGCTGCGGGTCCCTTCAGAGACGATGGCGGAGCGCTGTGGGTGCTCGATGCCGAGAACGCTGAGGCCGCCGAGCAGATCGTCAAAGACGATCCCTTCGTGGCCGCAGGGGTGATCGTGGGCTGGACCATGCGGCCGCTTGCTTACTGGTCCGCGAAAGAGGCGAAGGTAGCAAAGTGACGCGGTGCCACGCACGAAGCGCAGGACTGAGATTCTTTACCTTCGGATTAGAATGACGAACGTGGCGGGCAAGGCGTGTGCAGCCTTGCCCGCCACACGGGTTTAGAACTTCACCAGGAAGGCGAAGGTCATGCGATTCTCGCTGTTACGGAGATCGGGAGACCATCCGGGGACCAGCGAGCCTGCTGCGCCGGTGTTGCCACCCGGCGGTGTGACACCACCCGGCCCGGCGAAGTACGGGACGTTGGCCGAACGGTGGTTGTACTCCAGGCGGTAGGTGAAGTACTGGCTGGGCATGTAGTCCGCGGTCACCGACGCGTCCCAGGCCTTGAACGGGTCGCCTGGATTTTCGGTGAAGTAGGGCGTTCCGGAGGCCGCTGTGGCGCCGTTGATGGGCGGCAGCAGAACGAGATAGCGTCCGGGGTTGTTGATGCGGCCGCCGCCTATGGTCAGGCCGTACTTGTCGCGATCGAACCAGAGGCGGTTGTAGAACATGAAGCCGAGGAAGCTCTGCTTGGGACCTTGCTTGGTGTTGCCGTGGCAGCTTACGCCGCCGCCGCTCTCGCAGCCCGCGTCGCCGGTCAGGGTGAAGGCAGCCTTGCTGATGGTGGACAGGGGCCGGTCGTAGTACTTGTACTCGATGCTGTCGTCGGTGTGCAGGCGGGTGCGGCTGGGTACGCCGAGCGCATCCTCGCCGAAGCCGTACTGGTTGCCGAGGATTTCAAGCTTGCCGTTGGGCCGGTAGAGAATCTGCCCGCCGAGCCCGGGGCGGCCGTTGTAGCGGCCGTAGGACTGCCAGCCGTTGATGAACCACGGCTCGATCTTCAGCTTGGCCGACGGAAAGTATTGGACGCGCACCCCGTTGAAGAACCAGGGTGTGTTCGACGAGACGTACGACGGCTGGTAGGCCCAGTTGTCGAACTGGTAGAACGAGAACAGGCCGACGTAGGAGAGGAAGATACCGGCATCGACGTTGAGGCCGTGCTGGACGTTGAAGTGGTAACCTGCGTTCGCCTCACCCACATAGCGGTACGCGTCGGCGAGATCCCACTGCCCGCGCGAGGGGCTGGCGTCGTTGCGTGGCGTGGCGGTGGAGTAAAGTCCGATCTGGCTAAGGACGCGGGCGCGCACGTTGTTCAGGTGGAAGTCGCCGCCGATGCCCAGGTCCGTCAAGGTAACTTCGCTGGAGCGAAAGACCTCGCTCGAGCCTACGATGGTGTCGTCCTGTGGATGGCGGAAGTCGTAGGTGTAACTGACGTCGGAACGGATCTCCGGCGTAAAGAACTTGGTTGCGTAGGGCGTGTCCTTGGTTCGCGCGTTGCCGTTGAGCCAGGTGAAGTCCGCGAACGCGAACGGCTCCGAATGCGGGCTGGCGGGGTCAGTCACCTCCGGCTCCGCTTCGGTCAGATTGGGCGCGGCCACTGAAGCCTTGGCAGTGGTGGTGTGATGGGTCTCGGGTTGCGCTCCGTTGGCCTGCTTCAGCTCCAGCAGCTGCTTCTGAATCTGCTCCAGCTGGTCCTGCAGCTGCTGGATCTTCTGGTCCTGGGCCTTTCTGGCGTCGTCCCCGGTGGTTTGCGGAGCGGGCTCCTGGGCCTGCCCACGAATAGCTGCGGCACCGACAATCAGTCCCACTGCAACGAGGAACCCCATGCGTCGGAGCTCCTTGGAATGTAGCTTTTTGGTTTTCTTCACTGTCCTTCTCACCTTCTCCGTGTTCGTCGCTCAGCCGTGAGTCCGGCCGTATGACAAACAGCCGCAATCCTAGCAAGGGGGCGATAAGGAAGACGTAAAGATTTGGCGGAAGAAAAATGGTGTGGGAGAGCTAAGTGCAATGCGTTCAACAGAGACAAGCCTGCAGCCACCTCAGGCCGTCGCGGCGCCCGGGCTCTCGTGCTGCAGCGGTGGAGCGTAGCGGGCGCCGATGAAGAAGATGATGGCGCCGATGAGGAGCGCGATGAGCGTGGCGCCCAGGCCGGTAGAGAGGTTCGTGCGATCGCTGACCGCGCCGATGAGCGTTGGCGCGGGTGCGTCGCCGATGAGGTGGATAAAGAGGATCTGTCCGGCCAGGGCGGTAGCGCGCACGCCGGGCTGCACGGCGTTGACAGTCGCTGCATTGACCGGGCCCGAACCGAGGAAGACCAGGAAGAGAGCGAGGCCGAGCGACGGCAAAGTCAGCGCGTGGGTGTGGAGCACAAGCGGGCCAAAGAAGAGCACGGAAGCGGGAATGAAGGCCAGCGCGGCGCTCCACGCAGGCACCAGGTAGAGCGCGCCGGCGTTGCGCCGTGACCAGCGCTGCGCAATCACGCCGCCGGCGACTGTTCCAAGCAGCCCGCCCACCACGGTGAGCGCTCCCATCAGGAACCCGGCCTGCTCCTGCGAGCGGCCGTCCACGCGCTGCAGGAAGGCCGGCATCCAGTACGAGAGACCGCCGACGGTGAAGGTGACCATGGCATAGCCGCCGATGGCGCAAAGGTAGGCGGGGTTGCGGACCAGTGAGAGAACGGTCCCTTTATCCGTCTTGGCTTTCTCCTTTTGGCTGGCGCCGCGCTCCGGCTCGCGCATGAAGAACGCGATGAGCAGCGCGATGATAATCCCCGGTATCGCCGAGACCTGGAAGCTGGCTCGCCAGCCGAAGTGCTGCCCCACGTAGCCGCCGGTGAGAAAGCCCAGGGCGGCGCCGACCGGAACGGCGATGTTGAAGATGGTGAGCACGCGATTGCGCTGATCTTCGGGGTAGAAGTCGGCCAGCATGGCGGGCGCGAAGATGCCGAAGGTGGCCTCGCCCAGGCCAAGCGCGGCGTGGCGGAAGTTGAGGTCTCGGAAGCTGTGCACGTACGCAGTGAGCAGGTTGATCGTCGACCAGAAGATGGCCGCGACCACGATCATGGGCTTGCGGGGAAAGCGGTCGCCCAGCCACCCGGTGAAGGGCGAGGCGGCCATGTAGGTGATGAGAAAGAAGAAGGCCAGCGAGCCGATCTGCGCGTCGGAGACGTGGAACTCGCCCTTGATCTGCTCCTGCACCCCGGCGATCACGTAGCGATCGATGTAGTTGACGAAATTCAGCGCGGTGAGCAGCGTGAGCGCGAGCGTGGCGCCGGCAACCGCGGGAGCGCGGCCGGGCCGGGAGGTGGTCGTAGTGGGCGAGGCCATTGTGGTGAAGGATAGCAGGACGGGATTCGTCGCCGTGAGACAAACGCCAGGGGCTCTGGACGGGCGATAGAAAGCTTGCATCTTTTTCTTGAGAGTGTAGCCGTCTCGCCTGTGCAGACAGCGCGGCGACTTGACTTTGTTTATTCTGCGGACCACGTCTACTACCGCTTTTAGGCTGCCAGCCTGCCAAGGCAACGCCGGTGGTAGGGTGTTGGGATGAATCCTGACTCGAGACCACCGGTTCCGCCATTTGTATTGGAGACGGCCACAGAAAAGGTACGCCTGGCCGAGGACGCATGGAACACGCGCGATCCTGAGCGGGTTTCGCTCGCCTACACGCCGGACAGCCGCTGGCGCAATCGTACCGAGTTCGTGACGGGGCGTGAGGCCATCGTTGCACTGTTGCGGCGCAAATGGGCGCGGGAGTTGGAGTACAGGCTGTGCAAGGAGCTTTGGGGTTTCAAGGAGAACCGCATGGCGGTGCGGTTTGTCTATGAGAGCCACGATGCCGAGGGACAGTGGTGGCAAAGCTTCGGCAACGAGCTTTGGGAGTTCGATGAGCATGGCTTGATGCGCCGGCGAGAGGCGAGCATCAACGATCTCGCCATCTCCGACGGCGAACGAAAGTTCCGCTGGGAGTTAGGGCCGAGGCCGCAGGGCTGGCCGGGATTGACCGGGATGGGGTTGTAGGCAGCGTCAGGCGAGCGGCGGGGTGGCGTCTTCGGGTCGGGGGTAGGTTGCGGTCACGGTGGTCGAGATGCCGCCGCGCGGGCGGAAGTCTCCCTTCACGATGGCCCATTGCGGGTCGGTGGCTTTCACAATGTCGTTCAGCACCTGGTTGACGACGTTCTCCTGGAAGATGCCGAGATTGCGGTAGTGGAAGAGGTACTCTTTCAGTGATTTAAGCTCCAGGCAGTCCTTGCGGGGCATGTACCGGATGGTGAGAATGCCGAAGTCGGGCAGCCCGGTCTTGGGACAGATGGAGGTAAATTCGGGGTCGTCGATCAGGATCTCGTAGCCGGCAAACTGGTTCTCCCACACGTCGATGGGCGGAAAATTATGGTCCAGGCCGGAGGCGGCGTGGGTGTCGGTGTAGCCGGTGTTCTGGGTGCGCATAGACTCCATTTTACCGGCTGGGACACGGACTGCCGACTACGGGCGTGGTGGGATGTGGAAGACGATGCCGGTTGAAATGGAGTAGAGCGGATAGGTGTGGGAGTAGTTCCCGAACTCCTGCAGGCCGCCATAGCCGGCCTCAAAGACGCGCCAGTCGGCCACCGGCAGGAAGCGCAGATCGACCCCGACGTAACCGTGATATTCAAGGTTATTCTGCGTGGGTATGCCGGGCAGGGTGGGCGAGCCGTTTGTGACCATCGCATTGGTGAGCACGCCGTAGTTGCTGCGCGCGTAGCCGACGGCGCCTTCCACGTAGGGGTGCAAGTTCAGGGAGCGGAACGGGGTGTTGAAGGTCGCCTTGACGCCGCCCAGGCCGGAGTAGATGCGCGTGCCGGAGCCGACGGCGTTGGTCTGCGCGCCGCGCCGGTCGCTCTCGATGATGGCGCGAAGATCGAAGCCGATGACCGCCGGTCCGACGGTCTTCCAATCGTACGATCCGCCCGCGGTCAGTCCGATGGGATGCACGCTGTTGTTGTACGCCGTGCAGTTCGTGGTGGCGGAGCCGGTGCAGGGCGGCGGCGTGAGGGTCTGGAGGACGGACGAGGAACGGATGCCGCTGAGCTGCTCCACCGTGAGATCGGCATAGACGCTGAACTGGGCTTGCGCCTCCGGAGAAAACGAACCAAGAGCGAGTGCCAGGACGGCGAGCGGGAGACGCAGTGAACGAATCATGTATGCGGTTAGTCTATCCCGGATTGCGGGTCTTTCGCGGGAGTGGTGAGACGCCAAGGGCCCGGAATCTTGCCCGGGCCCTGATCATGCGGTCTACCGCCGCGTGTGTCGTCAGTTGCGGCGGCCGAGCGTAGGGCGATCGTCGCCGGTCTGGGTGGAGTTCGGGTTGTTAGGATCGTTGTTCCCTGCCCCGGCGCGGCGCAGCGTGGGCTTCGACCCGTTGGACTTGTCGTTGATCTTGCGCTTGTTCTCGAGCCTGGCCAGCCGTGCCTTCACGTCATCGAACTCGCTGGTGGTCACAATGTACTCCGGCCGCGGCGGCAGGATCGTGGCGATCTCATCCTCGGAGTTGTTGATCCGGTCGGGCGTCTGCGGATGGTCCGAGAACGCCTTCGCCAGCGTGCCGGGCTTGTGCTTCTCGAGCGCATCCAGCTTTTCGAACAACGTCACGAAACTCTGCGGATCGTAGCCGGCCTTGTACATGTACTGCACGCCGAGATAGTCCGCCTCGGCCTCGTCCGCGCGGGAGAACTTGAGGAAGGTCAGCGGGATGGCGAGCTGCGAGGCCTCGTAGATGCCGTAGCCGGTCCAGCTGCCCTGGGTCATGATGATCAGCGGAATGGAGCCGATCTGGGCGTAGTTCAGCTTGGTCTGCTGGCGCGCGGCGTGATGCGCGATCACGTGCGAGATCTCATGCGCCATGACGCCGGCAAGCTCCGCCTCCTCGTCGCAGTTCATGATCAGGCCGGAGTTGACGTAGAAGAAGCCGCCCGGCAGAGCCATCGCGTTGATCTCGTCTGAGTCGATGACCTTGATGGTAAAGGGCACCTTGGCGTCCGAGTTCTTGACCAGATTCTGCCCAATGCGATTCACGTACTCGACGATCACCGGGTCCGTGACCAGGTGGGCGGACTTCTCGATCTCCATGGAGTACTGCTTGCCGACCCGGATCTCCCAATCGGTGGAGTACCAGTTGCCGAGCCCGCGGCCGCCGATGTTGCGCGTGCCGATGGCGTTCACGTCCGCCTCCGAGCCCGGCTTAATGTGCGGATCCAGATTCTCTCCCGGCGAAGGCACCGAGTCGGCCTTGGCCGCGTCCGCGGCAGCTTTCGCAGCGGCCTTCTTGTCCGCCGGCGTGGTGCCTGGATCAGGCTTGGGCAGCGGCTTGGGTCCCGTGGGATTGTCCTGGGCGGTGGTATCCGGGGTATTCGCGGCGGGCGCGGTCGTGTCGGGCGCGGTCGTGTCTGGCGTGGTCTTATTCGGCGCGGTCGTCGGCGCAGGAGTCGGTGCCGGGGATGCGGCCGGGGGAGGAGTCTGCGCCCCAGGCGTCGCCTGCGAAAAGCCAGCGGCGGGAAGCGCGAGGAGGGCTGCGAGGCCGAAGTGAGGGAGATGACGCATGGTGGCTCCTATGAATCGGTGAGCCGCTTCCCTGCCTTTGGACGCAGCTCAACACTAGTTTAGACGCATAGTACGCCGGAAAGTGGCACAACGCTCGTTTGCCGCTCTGGACCTTTTATCGCACCCGGAAGATTGCCGCGGAACTTGCACGCTGGCGGCGGCCAGCTCACCAGGTGTTGTAGGTGGTGCCCTCAGTCGAGACCTGCTGCGAGCCGGAATGCACGTCGTCGATGCCACCCTGGTCGGTCTCGTCGATCGACGTCAGCATGGACGACTGCGATGGAGTCCAGGTGTCGTTGCGCTGGGTGAAGGGGTCCTTGGGCATCTCGCGCAGGTATCCGGCCTGGACCAGGTCTTCAAGCGACTGCGGCGCCTTCTGCTTGTCGTAGGTGTAGGAGTCGATGGCCGAGCGGATGGTGTGCAGATCCTCCCGCAGCACGGCTTCGCGGGCGTGCTTCACGTTGGCCGTGTAAGCCGGCACGGCGATAGCCGCCAGGATCCCGATGATGACCATGACGATCATCAGTTCGAGCAGGGTGAAGCCCGCCTGGCGCCCAGCCGGGCGCTTAGCATAGCGCCCTGCGTGTTGCGCAGCCTGGCGCGGCTTGAAGAGTCCGTTCTGGAAAGAGCTCACCATGTGTTGTACTTTGTGCCGTCGAGCGCCGTGCCAGTGGATTTGCTGTGCACGTCGAAGACGTTCTGGCCGCCCCAGGAATCCGAGTCGGCGTCATCCTGCATGGAGCGAAGCCCCCAGTCCGTGCTGTTAGTCATCGGGTCGACCGGGATGCGGCGCAGGAAGCGGACTTTCTTGGTCTGCACGTCCACCCCGTCCACCAGCGTCTGGAGATCGGGCGGATAGTTGAAGGAGTCGGCCTTGGTCTGGATGCCGCCCTTGCTGGCCGCGTCGTAGTAGTGGTCGATCGCGTCGCGCATCTCCCACAGGTCGCGGCGCAGCTGCTTCTCCTTTTCGCGCTTTACCTGGAAGCGGGCCACGGGCAGCGCGGCCGTGGCCAGGATAGACACGATCGCAACGGTAATGATGAGCTCGACCAGCGTCAGGCCGCAGTCGCGCCGCGCGACGGGGGCCGGGTCCGGACGGGTCTCTGGACCGGTCCTGATACCGGTCCTCGGACCGCCCGGCCGGGATATGTGGTTCGCCATCATTTGATGTGGACGACTCCCGCGCTGCCGGTGGCGGGAAGGTTGTTCTGGAGCGCGTCCTTGGCCCCCACGCGGACCAGCGCGACGGTGGAATCGCCGGCCGCGATGGCCTTGAAGGTGAGGCTGCAGACGCTGCCCTGGCCGCTGATGCCGTTGGCCGACGGCGGACGCGTGGTGGAGATGGTGGTCAGGCCGTTCCCCTCGTCGCGGTGCACGATGGCGACCGGCTTGCCGTCGCGAGTCAGGAAGTCGCCCGCGTCCACGTTGACCAGCTGCAGCAGGTGTGGATCGTATTGCACCTGCAGCGGCACGGAAAAGACGTCGCGGCCGTTCTGCAGCATGACCGCGACCTGGAAGGTACTGCCGATCGTCTGCGCGGACTCGGGCGGAACGATGGAGAGCATGATCGGCGCGGACCCGGCTGCGTTCGGTTGGGGCGGAACGGCGTTCGGATTCGGGGGCATGGCTCTGCCCAGGGCGGGCGGCTGCGGCGGCTGCGCCTGCTGGTTCATCTGCTGGATGGCGGCCGAAGCGGCGGAGGCGGCAGTCGTCTGCGACGGAACCGGCGGCGCGACTCCGTTGGCCGGAAGCTGCGAGGTGAGCGCCGGGCGCGGGTTCTCATCGCGGCGCAGCTCGATCGACGAGCCGGTGCCGGTGTCGATCTGCGCCATGTTCACGCGCGTCAGCACCGACTCGCGCACGATGTGCGGAATCAGCAGGAAGACGATCTCGTCCGTCTGCACCTCCTTGCTCTGGGTGCTGAAGAAGAACTTGAAGAACGGGATCTCGCCCAGGCCCGGTGTGCCGGAGACGCTCTTGTTGTCCTGCTTGGTCAGCAGCCCGGCCAGGATCGAAGGCTCGCCGTCGCGCAGCTGAATCACCTGGTCGAGCTTGCGCTGCGCGATGATGGGTTCGGTGACTCCGCTGATCGTGACCGAGCCGTTCTGCTGCGAAACCTCGACGGACGTCTTGAGCGTGACTTCGCGGTCGTAGTGGACGGTCGGCGTGATGTCGATGTTAACGCCCACGTCGAGATAGGTGAACTGCGTCTGGACCCCGATGCTGGCCACGCCGGTCGAGACGCCGGCGTTGTAGCTGCCGGTCGCGATCGGGATCTTCTGCCCGATCTTCAGCGTGGCGCGCTGGCCGTCGGTGGCGCGGATGCGCGGGTTCTGCAGCACCCGCGTGTCCGTGTCGGTGAGCAGCGCGTTCAGCGTGCCGCCCGAGATCGACACCGCGAAGTCCGTCGCGTTCAGGTGCGCCAGGTTATTCAGGTTGAGCGACGTGGTGTTGTTGGTGTTGGTGTTGTTGGTGGTCGTGCCCGTGGTCGAAGAGGTCGTCGTGGGCAGCGTGGGAGTTAGGCCGATGGACGTCGGAAGTGTCAGGCCCAGCGTGCGGATCTTGTCGCGGTTCACCTCCAGCACGGCAACGTCGACCACCACCTCCGGACGCGCGCGGTCGAAGTCGTTGATCAGCTTCTGCGCCAGCAGCAGCTGGTCGACCGTGGCGCGCATCACGATGGCGTTCTGCGAAGGCACCAGGTAGAGCTTGACTGAGGGATCGAGCAGCAGGCGAAGCCCGGTGAGGATCTCGTTGCCGTCGTTGGGCTGCGAGGAGTTCGAGAGATAGAAGGTCTGCACCGCGAGCTCGTCCAGATCGGTGCGTTTGGTGCGCGTGTTCTGCGCAACGAAGATCGTGTTGGGCGTGACCGGCTTATAGAAAGTGCCGGCGATGGTGCCGACGATGCGCAGCGCCTCCGACAGCGAAACGTTGGTCAGGTCCACGGGGATGCGCTTCGAGGTGTAGTCAGGATCGAAGAGCACGTTGAGGCCCGCGAGCTTGCCGATAGCCTGGTAGATGACCTTGACGTCCTCGATCATGTGCAGCGTGATCGGATCGTTCGACACCGGCTTGAGTTCGACCGGGCCCGCGATGGAGTTGATACTCTCAAGCGCCGCATGCTGCTGCGACATCTGTTCCACGGCCGCCGCGGCTGCCGGCCCGGTGAGGCCCGGCGGCGGCTGTTCGCGCTGGGTGCGCTCAATCTCCTGCTGCGCGGCCTGGTTGGAGGGGTCGATCTCGGCGGCGCGCATGAAGTTGGTGATGGCGCCCGTATAGTCGCCCTGCTGCCGCAGCAGGCGGCCACGCTCAATGTGCTGTGTGGCGGCGAGGAAGCGCATGCGGTCCAGGTGCGCCAGGTAGCGCAGGTCCTTGGGCGATTTGTCATGGGCGTGCTTGTAGTCCACGTACGCCGTGTCGTAGTCCTCGCGGACCTCGGCGTTCTGGCCGCGCTTGCTCCAGCTGCTGGCCGACTGCGCATGCGCGGCCCGCGGACTGAGCAAACACGCCAGACAGAGAAGAGGAAGAGCGAAGGGAACGACGCCCTGGAGATGTGTCCGGATCGTGAGGAGAAGCCCGCGGCTCATGCTGGATGTGTTCGCTTTCTTTGCACGGTGAGTCACGAACGCCCGCCAGTGGTCTCTCTGGTCTCGCCCGGTACGTGGCCGGAAGGGACGTGCCCGAAGGAGACGTGCCCGGAGAAGACCTGCAGGAGTGCTGTTCCACGGCTGCGTGCGAGAGCCTTTGGCTCTGCGAAGTATAACATTCGTATCACGTTCGGCCTCGTAGGGGTGAAGCTGTTTGCCCGCCTGACCAGGGGCCCAGTCCCGCTTTGGTGATGCATCAGTTCGGGGCCGGAGGCAGATGGCTTCAAGTCTGGTTAGGTATGGCTGTAAAGTCCGCGGGCTGTAGCTTCGGCCTCGCGGCTGGGGTGGATGGATGTTGGCGCGCAGAGCCCCGGGGGCGACGTGGCTGCGGTAAAGTCTGCCGCGCATTTCAGTCCGGCGCGATTGAGGGTTAGACGTGGCGCCGGGAATTGGGTGAGAACAATTCAGCGCATGTTAAAATTGAAGATTCGATGGCTCGCGGAATGCAAACAACGACCCCTTCCACGGCGGTGAAGCCGGTAGTGAAGGAGAAGGACAGGGACCCGGTAGCAGCGGGCAAGCGCGACGCCGCGTTCAATCGCTCCGCGAGCTTCAACTACTTTTTGACCGACAAGTTCGAGGCCGGCCTGGCTCTGCGCGGAACTGAGGTCAAGTCCATTCGCGAGGGCAAAGCCAACCTGAAGGACGCGTACGGCCTGCTGAAGGACGGCGAATGCTTCCTGCTGAACGCGCACATCGGCCCCTTCAGCCACGGCAACGCGATGAACCACGAGGAGTTGAGGACGCGCAAGCTGCTGCTGCACCGCAGCGAGATCGACCGGCTCGTCGCGGCGACCAGGCAGAAGGGCTTCACGCTCATCCCGGTGCGGCTCTACTTCAGAAACGGCCGGGTCAAGTGCGAGATCGCGCTCGCCAAGGGCAAGATGGAGTACGACAAGCGAGCCACCGAGAGGAAGCGCGAAGCTGATAATGAGGCCAAGGCGGCGGTCGCTCGCAGTCAGCGGCGCTAGCCGCATGCCCCGAAAAGCCTGACAAGAACTGATAAGACGCTTCATTGCACCTTACCCAGATCAAATCACTGAGATCCTTCTGATCAGCGCCAGGCTCTCCTCTCTGCAACCAGCCGCGGGTTAGGATAAAGGCATGGATACGAGGGTGGTGTTTCAGGATGTCGCCGCTGTAGCGGCGCCGATGCTGGCGGTGTTTGCGGTCGACATCGCGACAGGCAAGGATTCCGAGCCGATTCCGGTGCTGCTGACAACCTCCGACGCGGTGACCAACGCGGCCGGCAGATTCGTGCGCTCAGGCGAGTTCAAAGCGGCCTCCTGCGAGACCATGCTGCTGCACGCGCCGGGCGGCCTCAAGGCCGAGCGCCTGCTCATCGTCGGCCTCGGCAAAGCCAAAACCCTGTCCGTCGACGAGGTGCGCAAAGGCGCCGGCGCCGCCGTCCGGATGGCCAAGCCACGTGGCATTCGCGACGTCGCGATCGCGTTTCCGGAAGATCATGCCCTCTCGGATGAGCACCTGGACAACCTGCCCTGCATACTCACCGCGCGCGCGCTGACCGAAGGTGCGGAGGTCGCCGAGGCTGACTGGGATACCTATCGCAGCGATCGCAAGGACCTGTCCGTACACCGGCTCACGATCGTGGCCAAGGACGAGGAACCGTCCACCCGAACGGAGATCCAGGCCGGCGTTGAGGAGGGATCGATCATTGCGGCGGCACAGAACTTCGCGCGTTCCCTGGTCAACGAGCCGGGCAACGTGCTCACACCCACGGTGCTGGGTGCGCGCGCCAAGGCCATGTGCGATGAAGCCGGGCTGGAGTGCGAAGTCTTCTCCACCGCCAAGCTAGCCGAGCTGAAGATGGGCGCGTTTGCCGCGGTCGCACAGGGTTCGGAAGAGCCGCCCGCGCTCATCGTCATGACCTACACCCCGAGAGACTCCTCCGCATCGCCCGGGTCGGACACAGCCGCCGCCCCGGTACTCGGCCTGGTCGGCAAGGGCATCACGTTCGACACCGGCGGCATCTCCATCAAGCCCGCGGACAACATGGAGAAGATGAAGTACGACATGGCGGGCTCGGCTGCGATGATCGGCGCGATGAAGGCCATAGCCTCGCTGAAGCCCAACGTCAAGGTGATCGGCGTCGTCTGTTCGGCCGAAAACATGCCCGATGGCAAGGCGTTCAAGCCCGGCGATGTTGTCACCGCCATGAGCGGCAAGACCATCGAGATCATCAACACCGACGCGGAGGGCCGGCTGGTGCTGGCCGATGGCTTGCACTATGCCAAGACGCTCGGCTGCACGCACCTGATCGACGCCGCGACCTTGACCGGTGCCTGCGTCGTGGCGCTGGGCCACCTCAACGTGGGGCTCTTCTCCAACGACGAGGCTGCGTACGAAGCCTTCACCGCGGGCACGGTCAAGTCAGGCGAAAAGTTCTGGCGGCTGCCCTGCACCGACGACTACCGCGAGCTGATCAAAAGCCAGATCGGCGACATCATGAACACCGGCGGACGTGCCGGCGGCGCCATCACCGCGGCGATGTTCCTGAAGGAGTTCGCCGGCGAGACCCCCTGGATCCACCTCGACATCGCAGGCTGCGCGTGGAACGAGGAGAACAAGCCGTGGCTGCCCAAGGGACCCACAGGCATCGCGGTGCGCTCGATCGTGGAGTGGGTCCGCAGCTACTCCACTTAGCCCCTCACCGCGTTGCGCGGACCCATGCCGTTTCCACACTGCTGCAGTCCAAAGGTACAGAGAAGGTAACCTGCCAGCCCGGCAGAGCTGCGGAAAAAGCGGCTGCAGGATGGACAGGACCGCGGCCCGGCGCAATACTTGAACTGATGGCCAGATGCCCTCAGGGCAACGCTGCGAGCCGCGCACACGGCAGCAGCGCTTGCTGCGACGGCGCGCAAGGAGGGCAGTGCGAATGCGTTCCGGAAACCTCATGCTTGTTCAGGGCGGCGGCCCCACAGCGGTCTTCAACGCGAGCCTCGCGGAGATCGTAGCCGAAGCCCAGACGCAGCCCGCCATCGGCAGAATCCTGGGCTCGCGCGCCGGCATCCGCGGTCTCCTGCGCAACGACATCGCCGAACTGACCTACCTCACGCCGGCTGAAATCCACCGGCTCCGCCGCACTCCCGGGGCGGCGCTTGGCTCCTCCCGCTATCAGCCGTCGGAGTCGGAGCTCGAACAGCTGGCCGCGGCGCTCAAATTTTACGATGTCGAATACCTGATCTTTCTTGGCGGCAACGGCACCATGCGCGGCGCCGAGCTGATCAGCCTTTACCTGCAATCGCTCGATATCGACGTCTCCGTGGTGGGCGTCCCGAAGACCGTCGACAACGACATCATGCAGACCGATCGCTGCCCCGGCTTCGGCAGCGCCGCCCGCTATCTCGCCACCTCCGCCCGCGAGCTCGGCGCGGACCTCCGTTCCCTGCCCCAGCCGGTCACGATCCTCGAAAGCATGGGCCGAAACGTCGGCTGGCTGGCCGGCGCCGCCGCGCTCGCCATGGGCGATGGCAGCGGCGCGCCACACATGATCTGCGTGCCCGAAGTGCCGTTTGAAACGCACGCGTTTCTCGATCAGCTGGACAAGCTCGTGCAGTCCGAAGGCTGGGCCGTCGTCGTAGTGGCGGAGGGCATCGTGCATGCCGATGGGCGCTATGTCTACCAGAACCTCTCCCCCACGCAAACCGACGGGCTGAAGCGCCCCATGATTGGCGGTGTGGCGCATCACCTGGCGGGTATCGTCAGCGAACGTCTTCACTTCCGCTGCCGGCATGAGAAGCCGGGACTGCTGGGGCGATCGTCCATCGCGCTGGCTTCGGAGCAGGATCGCGCTGACGCGACGCTGGTAGGCCGCGCCGGGGTTCATGCGCTGCTCTCGGGCGCGCGCGATACCATGGTGGCGCTCGAGCCGCTGGCCGCCGGCATCGAACCGGGCTATCGGCTGGTGCCGCTGGCGCACGTCGCCGGCCACGTCCGCAACATCCCCGCCGACTGGCTTCAGAGCGGCGCCATCCCGGTGAACCGCCTCTTCCTCGACTACCTCGAGCCGCAGGTGGGGCCACTCGAGGAACACCTGACCGCGCTGCCGCCGGCCACCGTCGCGGAGCGCATCAGCCTCCGATAAGGCAGGCGGCCTACTCACATCACGGCTGGCGCTTCAATGCCCATGTAGCCCAGCGCCCGCACCATCTCGCGTCGCGCCACCGCGGCCGTCGCCAGCAGCAACGCGCGGCGCGTCGCATCCTGCTCGGTCAGGATATGGTGCCGATGGTAGAAGTTGTTGAACTGCTGCGCGAGCTGAAACGCATACTTGGTCAGCAGCGCTGGCTCGGCTGAGCTGATCGTCTGTTCGATGAGCAGTGTCAGGCGCGAGGCCGCTAGCCACGTCTCCCACAAGCTCGTACCCTCGTCCGTCGCGAGCAGCTGTTCGAGCGCTTCACGCCCGGGCACCTGCGCCAGCGCCTCCGCTTCCGTGATGTTGGCCTTGCGAAAGATGTTGGCCGCGCGCACGATGGCGTACTGCACATAGGGGCCGGTCTCGCCCTCAAAGCTCAGCGCGTCGTTGAAGTCGAAAGCGATGATAGTGTTGCGGTTGAAGCGCAGCATGAAGTAGCGCAGCGCGCCCACCGCGATCTGCCACGCAATGTGTAACCGTTCCAGTTCGGGCAGATCCGGATTGCGTGCATCGACCTGCGCCTGCGCCGCCGCAATCAGCTTGTCGAGCAGATCGTCGGCCTTGACACCCAGGCCCTTGCGCCCGGAGACCTCGATGAACGGCCGTGCCTTGTCTTCCTCAGAGATGACATAGCCAAGCTCCATGGCGCAGCGCGGCGTCAGCGCCACCTTCTCGTAGGAGAAATGCGTGTAGCGATCCGCGGCATCGATGAAGCCCATGCCGCGCAGTGCGGCAATCACGTTGTTCTGCGGGTCGGACTGCGACGAGTCGATGACGTTATAGATGGCGTCCGCCTTGGCGAAGATCGGGTGCGTGGGGTCGTTCGCGGCGGCGTCGCCGGTTGAGGCCCAGCAGGTGTGCGAAGCATATTCATAGAACTTTTCGTAGTAGAAGTCCTTCGCCTCCGCGCCCGAGCCAAGCAGCCCGAACTTCCACAGGTGGTACGCGATGTCCTTGCCCACGTAGGTCACGGTGCCGTTCGAACGCACGATCACCTTGGCTTCCTCGTCGGGTCCAGTCTCCTCCGCGTTGCCGTCTGTGCCCGCCCGGCGCATCACCCAGCAGCCCTTGTTCTTGCCCTCCGTCTCCAGGTAGAGCACGCCGCGCTCGATCATCAGCTTGCGCGCTGCATCCCAGAAGTGCAGCGAGAGGATCTCCGATTCACGCGGCAGAAAATCGTACTCGATCCCCAGGCGCAGCATTGTTTCCAAATGGCGCCGCAGTACCAGCGTGGAGATGATCTCCGCGATCTCGGCCGTCTCGTTGCCGCCGGTCTCGAGCGCATGCAGCGTGTCCAGGCGGATCTGCTTGCGGCGCGCAAGCGTCTCCGCCGAGACCCCGGGCTCGACATACCACTGGCTCACGCGCGCATAAAGATCCCAGCAGTAAAAATCGATGAGCCGGTTGGTCTCCATGATCTCGACGATCAGCTGATTCACGCCGGCCAGCGAGAGCCCCAGCAGGTGCGTGAACCCGACCACCACATCCGCTACCTGCACGCCCGTGTTGTCGATGTAGTTCTGCACCCCGATCTCCCAGCCGGACTTGAAGGCATCGCGGCGCAGCAGGCGGGCAAACGTATCGCCGAGGATGGCATTGCGCAGATGGCCGATATGCGCGGCCTTGTTGGGGTTGATGCTGGTGTGCTCGATCAGGCGGAAACCAGGGCCGCCGATATCAGCGTGACGATCGCTCGCGATGGCGAGAACAGTAGCCGCGCGATCCAGCCGGATGTTCAGGTAGCCCGCCCCGGCGATCTCGATGGAGGCCACCCCGGGCAGCTCCGCAAGATCATCCGTAAGCGCCTGCTGCAGTTCGGCGGCGATCACCCGCGGCGCCTTGCGCAGCCGCTTCGCCAGCTCGAATGCGATCGGCAGCGCAAGCTCGCCAAGCGCGGTCGAGGGCGGCTGCTCGATAGCGATTGGACCCGCAAGCGTGAGCTCGTACTTGGCAAGAAGAATGGCCCGGATGCGGGCAAGAAGCGTCTGCTGAATGGTCCGATACACGTAAGAACACCGCTGAGTTGCGAGATTTTGAAGGTCATAGTCAGTTTACTTGAGCCGCCCGCGTGCACCCGCATGCGGACGATAGACTTGGAGCGTGAAGCCCGGAGAAGATGCCGCATGGCGTAGGGTTCTGGTGGTCTCGCTGCTGAGCCTGTTCGCGCTCGCGGTACACGGTTTCCATCCCTGTGCCGAAGATGGCGGCCTCTACGTCGCTGGCATAAAGCGGCTGCTCGATCCCGCCATGTACGGGCCCCACGCGGACTTCGTCACTGCCCCGATGCGCTTCTCGCTCTTCGCGCCGCTGCTTGCAGCCACCGCGCGAAGCTCCCATCTGCCGCTGCCCTGGGTGCTGCTCCTGGTTTATTGCCTGAGCGCCTGGCTCACCCTCTACGCCGGCTGGATGCTGGCGTCCCGCTGCGTGGAAGCGTTCTCCGGGCGGTTCGGCGCGGTCGCGCTGCTGGCCTGTTGGCTCACGCTCCCCATCGCCGGAACCTCGCTGATGTTGATGGATCCCTACGTGACCGCGCGCAGTCTCTCCACGCCGCTGGTCCTGCTCGCGCTGGCCTGGACTTGCGACGGGTTGCGCGGCAGGGCTCTCGCGTGGCTGCTGTGCGCAGCGGCACTGGCCGCGGCGGCGGCCCTGCATCCCCTAATGGCTGGCTACGGATTGGGCGCGACGCTGGTGCTGGCCTGCGCGGGCGCAAGATGGCGCGCAGCGCGGCTCTGGGGCGCACGAGTGCTTTGCGAGCTGGCTCTGCTCACAGCGCTCATGGTGCAGGCCGGGGCGCCGCTTGAGAGCGCAGACTACATCCGCATCGCCATGACCCGCTACTACTGGTTCCCCTTCCGCTGGCAGTGGTATGAGCAGCTCGGCTTGTTTGCTCCGCTTGCAGTCCTGCTCTGGCTCTATCGCCGCGGCGGCCCGCAGTGGCGCGCCCTCGCCCGGGCCGCGGTCGAGCTTGGCGTCATCGCGCTCCTCGTCGCCGCGCTCTTTGCCCAGGCCCGGTTTGCGACCCACATGGTCGCGCGCCTGCAGCCGCTGCGCTCTTTCCAGATCGTGTATGAGGTCATGATCCTGCTGCTCGGCGCCTGGCTCGGCGAGCGCTGGCTGCGAGCCTACGCCTGGCGCTGGGCAGCCATGCTGGCGCTCTGCGGCGGCGTCATGTTCTTCGTCCAACGGCAGACCTACCCGGCATCCGCGCACCTGGAGCTGCCTTGGATCGCCCCGCGCAATCCGTGGGAACAGGCCTTCCTGTGGGCGCGGGATCACACGCCGGCTGACGCAGTGTTCGCACTCGACGCCCGTTACATCACGCTCAGCACCGCCGAAGACGCGCAGTGCTTCCGGGCGATCGCCGAGCGCGACGCGCTGCCCGACTACTCGAAGGACGGCGGCGAGGCTGCGATCGCACCCGGCCTGACCGGCGCCTGGGTCCGCGGCCAGTATGCGCAGGCTGACTTCGACCAGGCGAGCGACGCCGAACGCGCCGCGCGGGTCAAGCCGCTGGGTGCAACCTGGGCTGTCCTTGAGACGCGCAGCGCGACCGCCTGGCCATGCCCCTACGCCAACGCCATCGTCAAGGTCTGCCGGCTGCCATAGCGATAGCAGCGGCGCGGTCTTCAATTGCTTCCGCTGCCCGCCTTCGTGGCCACCAGCGGAGCCCGCGTCAGCACCAGCGTTTCCTTGTCTTTCGCTTCCAGCTTGCCGTAGAAGTTCTTCAAATCCGGATACTCGGTCGGAAGATAGATCGTGTTCGCAATGGTCACGTTGCGGTAGAGCGTAATCGAATCCGCAGCAAGCTTCGTCGACGTGGTATACGCCGCCGATCCGGTGATGACGCCTTTGTCACCTGGGGGCGCGGACTCGATCGTAATCGAGGCCGGCAGCTTGAAGCGGACTGCGTCCTGCACCATGTGGGGATAATGCATGTCGACCGCCAGTTCGCGTTTCGCGGCCGGGAACCGAGTCTCGGAGTTCACCTCAAAGAGGCTTCCCGGCACTAGCAGCCGCTTGCCTGTCGACGAACCCACGGCGCCTTTGATCTCGTAGACAACCTGCAGAGGCTTCTCAGGGTCGGTAAGATTCTCAACCTTGGTAACGCGCACTTCCATGCCCCCCGGAAGCATGTGCTCCAGGTTGGTCTTCAGATCGGCGTTCAGGCTCGTGTCGTCTCCCCGCAGGCCCTCCTGCCGCCAGCGCAGAGCGGCATCACCCGTGTAGGCGAGCGTAACCGTGCCGGTCGCTTCACCGTGCTCGTCAAGCACCAGGTCGGCAACGCGGCTGGTATGTTCGTCCTTGAACTTCGCGCTTCCGGTTCCAGTAATCTCCGTGCCATTCTCCGTCTGGCGCAGCCCGCCGGCATAGGTATGCTTCCAGGCGAGTTGATTGTAAGCACAGTAGCGCTGGCCCGGATCAAACGTCTGTTCCTTGCCGTCGATGTTGACGATCGCAATCAGGTCGTCAAGCTGGCGCAGGCTGAGATACGCCGGAAGAAAGATGCGCTCGTCCCGGTTCGACACCGCCATGACGTAGGCCTTGAAACCGGCGGCCCGCGCCATCGACACAAAGAGCTCCGTAAGCTGATCGCCGGTGCCGCGCTTGCGCTTCAGAATATCGTCGGCGTTGCTTACATCTTTCAGTCCATTCGCATGTTCCTCGCGAGTACTCCGTTCGCGGGTAAAATCCGTATTCTCAAACGTCATCACCAGCGCGTACAGTTTGCGCAGCTTCTGGTCTTGCGAGTCACCGGGACTGATCGCCTCCTTCACCGCAGCCTGCACGGCCGAGCCCGGACCGATGAACTTGTCGCGGTCTTTCGACCACAGCTTTCCTTCCTTGTTCCAGAATTCAGTGCCGCTCCTGTAACGCGTGTAATAGAACAGCACGCGGTAGCTGAGGCTGCCGATCGGCGGCATGTTATCTTCCTTCGGCAGCGGCGGGACGTTGTGCATGTCCAGTGTGATCTCGGTATTGGCCTTCGATGTGCTCTCCGAGCTCGCCTTGATCAAGTGGTTCTGGGTGAGCGTCACACCCACGGGCAGGATTGGCGTCCATGCGATCGACACCTCGGTCCCGTCGCCGCTGGTAAAGTAACCGCTCGGCCTCCAGCTGTAGTGCGCGCTTCGAATGAAAAGCTCGTTCTGGATGTACCAATCCGGGCTGAGAAAGTAGTAGTCGTCATAGTGCAATTTGTACCGGTACTCCAGAATGCTTCCCACTTCTACAGAAGGCATCGTGAACACCTTCACCTTCAGCTTCTCGCCCTGCGATTTCTCGACCAGCTTCTCGTAGGGTTTTCCGGTAAATGGAACGATCGTCCCGTCGGCGTGGATCGTACGGCCCACCACGCTGTCGACGCTCATGCCAAGTGTGCCGGAAAATGGAATCTCAATATTCGCCTGGTCCTTGCCGCCGTCCGTCAGGATCTTCACCCGTGTGTAGTAGGTGTAGGTCCGCATCGAATCGTCCGTAGTCCGCTCCAGGTAAAGGTAGAAGGCCGGCGCGCCGGGCACCTCGGAGATCGATGTCGTGGACAGCTCTTCCGCTGTCGGCGCGGTCCACTGCTGGCCGTTGAGGGCCGGAGCAGCGAGCAGGAGTGCTGCAGAGAGTAACGATGCGATGCGGAGTGAGTTGGTCACGGAGATCGTCCTTCGCCTGTTGCTTCTAACCTCTACTTCTTCTTGAACACAGCGTGGTTCTGCTCGTCCGCCTCAATCGTCGCGGCAAGTTTCTGGAGGTCGGGATAGCGTTCCGGCGGCAGCGTCACCTCGCGAACCGTGTAGGTGCGCGTGTAATGCAGCGAGTTGCCGGTGAGCGATGTCGCGCTCTCGTACGACGCAAAGCCGAGGTCGAGCTTCACCGGCTCGGGCATCTCATCCAGCGCGTAGCCAGCCGGCAGCTCGATCGTGAAGTCGTCCTTCGCTACCATCGTCTCGCGCATGTCGATCGGCACCTTCCGCAGCTTGCGGTCGACCGGCAACCCCTCCGAGCCGAGCACGCGCGGCCGCACCATCAGCAGCGCTCCCATGTTGCGGCCGTAGCGTTCGGCTGCAATGTTGAAGGTAGTCGTCAGGTCCTTGTTCAGCGCCGTCACGTTCTCCACCTTCAGGTCGGAGACCGTGAACGACGTGAAGTCCCCGCTCAACCTGCGGTCCAGCACCTTCTTCTGCTCTTTCTCATCGCCACTGGTGTAGAGCTCGCGGATACCCTCCGAGAGGTCGCCAAACCGCTTCTCCGTGATCGAGCCCTTCAGCGAGCCGTCGGCCGCCAGCTGGAAGCTCGCCGTCCGCTTCACTGTATTGAGCTCCGGGCTCAGCACCGGCAGTTGCACGATCTGCGAGTCCTTGCCCTCCATCAGCACTCCATACCCGCCCTGCAGATTGTGCTCCAGCTGCCCGAACGCAGTCTTCTCCCACGTCGGATCGAAGATGAGATACCGTCGCCCGGTCTTCGCCGTGATGACGCTGCGCAGGCGCGGCGACTCATACCCCTTGGGAATCTCGATCGCGCCGATCATGTGGTCGCCCACCAGCGAGGGCGCGGCGGGATCGATCACGCCGCGGCGATGATCCACCATCATCAGCGCGGAATGAATCCCCACCGTCGACAGCATGGCCGAGAGCAGCGTCGCCTTGTCCTTGCAGTCGCCATAGCGATTGCGGAAGATATCCCCGGCCGGATGCGGCTGGTAGCCGCCGATGCCCATCTCGATCACGAAGTAGCGCACCTGCTGCTGCACGAACTCGGCGATGGCTTCGGTCTTGTCGAAGAAGTCCGTCTTCCCCGCGGTTAACTCGGCCGCCTTGGCGGCGATCTCCGGCGTCGCCGCCAGGCGGTCGCGCGAGATCCCGTCGTACCAGATGCCGATGCCCTGCCAGCTTCCCAGTGCCGCGGCAGCCTCACCCGGCGGCGCGTACTGCACCGTCATCCGGCCCGCCAGCGCGTACTCCGACGGCCGCATCGGCACCCGGTCGAGTTCAATCGCCGGCGTCTCGTTCATCTCCCAGCGATAGCGCTGATGCTCCAGGTCGATCGCCTTCGAGGTCTCATGATGCGCCCAGGTGGTGCTGTAGGTGTAACCCGCCGGCAGCTCCAGCGTGTAGCTCTGCTGCAGGTGCGGAATGTCGGTCTGGAAGAACCAGGTGTCCTCATGCACGTAGGGGGCGGCACGCTGCTCATACTCATAGGCCACCACCCCGCCCGGATCGCGGCCCGGCGCCAGCGCAACCTTGCGCCGGTCGTCCTCGTAGAAATTGCCCGAGCCGGCATAGCCGTTATCGACAATCTCATTGTCCTTCATCGCGTACTCGTGGCCGTCCGGCGCAACGCTCCACACGTGCAGCGCAAGCAGCTTCGTGTCCTTGTCGTAGGGAACCACCACAATGCCTTCGTCGCGGCCCGTCGGACGCAGGATCTTCACTACGTGCCGGTGCCGTTCGACCGCCTTGCCATCCGAACCCACGCTAAGGGTAGTCTCATCCAGCAGCACGACCGCGTTGGTCTCGGGCGTGTAGCTGCCCTGCGGCTGCGCCATCGCGGCCCGCACCCAGTCCGGTACCGAGTCTGCTTTGAAGGCCAGGGCGGACGGGCAGAGGAGCACAAGCGGCATAAGAGCGATGCTCGCAAACCAACGGCAAGGCAGAGAACGACAGACAAGCATACGGGCCTTTCAGCAACACGTCCGTCGATCAGACCCAGGCGTTGGCAGCAAAGCGATCGGAGCGACATTCCCGGCGCACGGCACCGTGAAGATCGAGCCGCTCGAAGAGGTGACGGTAAGCGAACCCGGAGCCCGTCTACGTGAAGTATCTCAAGGTTATACGGACGTCACCCTGGGGATTGCAACCAATTTCGCCCAGACGAAAGACTCATTCCGTTTTGGACACGAGGGATTGACAACCGCACGCGCTTACCCGAGGCGACATGATCCCATGGCCGCCAGTAGCGCCACGATTTGTGAGAGCTGTCTACGGAACGCGCAGCGGACGGAAGCCCTCCACTGGGAACAGGCCCGTCGGATAGTCGTCGTTGCCGTACTGCGGACGGAAGAGATACCGCACGAAGAAGCCGCCCGTCACCGTGTTGTAGTTGTTGGTGTTGTTCGCCGAGATGAACCCGCCCGCGAACCAGTGTTCCGCGATGCGGTACGCCCCCTCCGCGTTGAGCCCGTAGTTGGCGCCCGTGTTGCTGTTCACCGGGTACTGCGCGCAGGTATGCGCCGCGGTCTGGGCGGCGGTACACGGTGCTCCCCCGTTCGCCGTGGAGGCGAAGCTGCTCTGCAGGCCGCGATCCAGCGGGAAGAACAGTTGGCTGTCTTCCTGGAACGTCTGCAGACCCGCGCTCGCCGCCACCGTGTAGTGGAAGTTGCTTCCATAACGCCCGATGAACGTCACCGGAACCGACGCCAGGAAGTAGGCGGCGGGACTGAAATATCCACCCAGCCCATAGCTCAGCCCACGCTCGTTATAGGCGTAGTGCATGCCGAAGATCGATGCGCCGACATTCACCCGGCCGTAGCCGGGGAAGGTATGCGCGAGGAAGTACGCGCCGGCCGACCCCTCAAACTTGTTGTTCTCGAGCACGTGGTACCCGGTGATGTCCGAGCCATCCGCCGTGATATAGAAGCCCGCGCGCTCATCGCCAAGGTCGAAGCGCAGCCCGCCTCCGGTCGCGATCACGCCTCCCCAGATGTTGCCCGGAAAGACCGCGGTCGCCGTACCCGGATCGCGCAGCCCGGCGTAGGAGAGTTGCGTCTCCGTCACCGAGTCGCGGTTGGCATAGAGCGTAATGTGTTGCGTCGGCTTCACCAGCACGCGCCCGGTGTAATTCTGCACCAGGAACTCGTAGGGCGTGTAGCCAACCGCCGCGGCGAAGTTTCGGCCCGCGACCTGCAGCTCACCGCCAATACCGCTCGTCACCTGCTGAGTCGGCGCATTGGCGGAGTTCAGCGGGAACGATCCGATCACCGGAACGCCCGTGGTCACGCCCGCATATTGCGTCGGGTCGACCGTACCCGAGTTGAGGAAGACCGAACGCGGAACGATGGTGAGCCGAACATTGTTCGCAACTGTGGCGGAAGCCTCCATCGTGGCTTCCAGATCGGTCAGGCGATCGAGCCCCGTCGTACCGCTGCGGTACCGCGCCGAACCCGTCCCGCCGATCCAGCCGCTATAGGAAGCCTCAAGCGTCGCCAGGTCGCGCTCCGTCTGCTGTCGCGGCGTCAGCGGCAGCGCCGGCGCCAGTGCCTCGCCGGTGTAATACTGCCCGCGCAGCGGCGGCAGATGCCGCGCGATCAGGTCCGCGTCGCTGGGCGCCTGCCCCAACGGGTACGCCGGCCCGATGCTGGGATACGGCTGATAGGTGAGCGGCTGGCCGATGCCCGGATAGCTGAGCCCCGGCGTCACAGGCGCGGCCTCGGGCGCAGGTGGGTTGTCGTTCAAGGTCACCGGTGCCGGCGCCGGACGAGCCGCCCGGGCGCGGCCGCGCGTCGGCGCGCTGTAGCCCGTATTCGGCTGCGGGTACTGCTGCCCATAGCTGTCGCCTGTCTGCTGCGGCGGCTGCACGCTGCTGCTCGAGGCAGGCAGCGGCGTACGCCCATTCGGCTGCGCAATCTGCGCCCCCTGCGCCTGTCCGTTATAGCCCGCGCCCTGCGTTGGCGCCACGTTGTACTCCTCCACCGGCGGGCGGCTCTCGCCCGTCACAGGCGGCGGCGGATTCGACTGCTGGCGCCGGATCGCGGCTGCGTTCGCAGCATTGATATCCGGATGCGACGACGTAGTGGACCTGCTTCTGGCATTCGGAACATAGCGCGCCGTCGGCAGCACGTCCGTCACCTGCGGCTGCGGCGCCGTATGCACCGGCGGCGTGCTGCCCAACTGCACCGGAACCGGCGTCGGCGGCTTGTACGGCACGTACGGCCCATAGGTCTCGCCCGTCACGGGGTCCACCACGGCCGGAGCCGTGGCCCCAGGAGGCGGAGTCTGCGCGCCCGGTGTCGACGACGCGTTCGAGACCGGCTCGGCCGTCAGCGGGCCCGGCCGCATCGTCTGCCGAGCCTGTTGCTGAGCCTGCTGCTGCTGAGCCTGTTGCGTCGCGCGATCCACCTGCTGCTGCTGGTACATCGCCGGCGTCAGAACCAGCGGGGATCCACCGAAGTTCCCACTCGCGACGCTGGCCGGCAGCTGCGTCGCATCGGGCGGCAGACCCTCATCCACCGAGGCCTGCGGCACATAATCGCGCAGCCGCGTCTTGGGCGTCGACTGCGGCTTCGTGGCGCTCGGCGGAGGATTGCCCGGGGCCGGCGCCGCTGTCCCCGGCGGCGGCGTCATGTACGAAGGCACCACCGGCTGCCCCACCTGCACCGGCGCCTGTCCATACGCGGAGCCATAGCTGGGCAGATACGGCTGTGCCGGCGCGGCCTCCGTGGCCGGAGCCTGCGGCGTGGCCGCCGTATCGTTGCTCGTGGGGGCCAGCAGCGTGGCCAGATCCTGCCCCGACTTCGCACTTGGAAGCTGTGTGCGCGCCGCCGGCACCGGACGGCTCAATTCGTTCGCCAGCTCAGCGCCCGGGTCCGGCGGAGGCATCGCATCGAGCGACGCACGGAAGTAGTCCGCCGCGCGGTTGTTGTCGCCGCGTGCCTGTTCAAACCTGGCCGCCAGGATCAGCAGATCCGGATCCTTCGGGTACTGGTCCAGCCCAAAGCGCAGCCACGCCTCCGCGTCCTTGGTGTCTCCCGCAGCCAGCGCCGCGCCCACCGCCGCCTTGTAATCCGACGCCGGCGCCGAGGTCAGGTCCTGCGCCTTCCAGATCATCACCGCCTGCTTCGAAAGACCAGCGCGCGCATAGCCGCCCGCCAGCGCCTTGATCACTCCGGGGTTGTCAGGAAACGCCCGCGCGGTCGCATTCAGGATCGAGAGCGCACGCTGATTGTTGCCGCTCGCCGCCGCCTGGTTCGCGCGCCGCACCGCCCAGTTCGCCCAGATCGTCTGCACCGTGCGCCGCTGCGCGTCCGTCAGGTCCGTCCGTCCGCCAATCGTCAGCAGCTGCTTGTACAGCCCGGCATCGTTCGACCCGTTGTAAAGCAGCCAGGCGTTCTGGATGTCGATATCCGCGGGCGGCTGTGCGTGTTCGAGCGCATAGTGCTGCTGCACGCGCCGCAGGAAGTTCTGCGCCTGCTGCGACTGGCCAAGCGCGTTGTACACCGACCCGATCGTCTGCAGGTACTCCACGTCATTCTCCAGCTGCGCACGAACGATCGGCGGCACCTGCTGCACCTGCGCCAGCGCCTCCTGGTCTCGGCCCGTGTTATGCAGCGCAGAGAGCAATCCCTTCCACGCATCCACGCGGTCCGGGTACTCGTTCAAAATCTGCCGGTAGATCGGGTACGCCTGCTGCGGATTGTTGCGTTCAAGATACAGGCTCGCCAGCTGCAGCTGCACCGGCACCGAAGGCTTCTGGCCCGATGACACCTGCTGCGCGATCGACTTCTCCAAAATGTCCTGCGCCACATCCAGCCGCTTCTGCCCCTGGTAGAGCGAAGCCACCGTGGCTTCAAACCCCGGGTCGCGCATGGCCTTGGCATAGCTCGCCGGCGGCATGCTCTCCAGCGTCTGCAGCGCCTGCGGATCCTGCTCCATCGCATGCTCCGCCCGCACCAGGCCCTGCCACGCATCGGTATTGTTCTGGTCCTTCGCCAGCACCTGCCGATACAGCCCCGCCGCCTGCTCCAGATGATTGGCCGCCTGCAACAGCCCCGCATACTGCAGCTGAGTCTCAGCTTCAAGCCCACGCGCATCCGTCGGGAACGGCAGGTCGAGCGCCGCCCGCAGCACGCGCTGTGCATCCGCATCGCGGCCCACCGCCGAGTAAGCCGACGAAAGCGTGCGCAGGTAAAGCGGGTCCTTGGCCAGTTCCGCTCTCACCACCACCGGCATCGCCTTCTCTGTCGCCAGCGCCTGCGCCGCATTGCCCGCGCCGTACTCCGCCAGGAAGTAGCCGCGCCACGCATGCGCCGCGCTCGGCTTCAGCTTCACGAACTGCGCGAAGTACGGGATCGCCGCCTCCGGCTGCTGCGCCTTCAATAGCGTGCCGCCCAGCGCCTCCAGGGCCTCCGTGCTCTCCGGCCGCAGCGCCAGCGCCGCGCGATACTGCTTCTCCGCCGTCGGCAGATCGTTCTGGTTCAGCGCCGTTGCGCCTTCGCCCATCGTGTACCAGAAGCGCGACGTGGTCAGCGCGGCATCGAGGCCCGGATCCTTCGAGCCATTCTGCTTGGCCTGCGCCAGGAAGTTGATCGCCCCGCCGAAGTTGGCCTGCTGCATCCGCACGTAGCCCATGCCCGCCAGCGCGTTCGCGTCCTCCGGGCTCTTCAGCAGGATCGCGTTGAAGCGCGCCTCCGCATCATCCAGGTGCTTGGCGTTCAGTGCCTTGTAGGCCGCATTGTCCTCGGCCGAGCGCTGCGCCAGCGCCGCCGCTGCCTCACGCTGCTCCGCCGTCAAAGGCACGATCTTCGCCGCGGGCGGCGCCGGCTTCGGCATCGCCTTCAGTGCGTCCGCCAGCTGCGCATCGTTGTGGTGCGCCAGGTACTCGCGTATGTCCGCCGACGACGCCGGGTTCTGCGCGTCCCACAGCAGCGACTGCCGCAGCGCCTCCACCGCCTGCGGATCGGCCGGGTGCGCCGCCAGCAGCTTGCGGCCCTCGGCGCGCGTCTTCGGGTTGTAAGTCAAAATCCGCCCCAGCGCCACCTGATAGCGCGAGTCGCCCGGATTCTTCTCCACCAGCCCGCGCAGCCCGGCAATCGCATGCGGACGTCCCTCTTCGGTCGCCGCCTCGGTCTCGTAGTAGGCCAGCGCAAGATTGCCCGCCGGCGGATTTCCGCCGTACACCTGCCTGTAGATCGTCATGGCCTCGGCGTACTTGCCCTGCTGCGCCAGCTTGCCCGCCAGCTGCAGCTGCACGTTCTGGTCCAGCTGCGTACCCAGGTTCTCCGCGCGTGCGATCCCCGGGTCGTTGGGGTTGATCGCCCGCAGCCGGTCGATGTACGTGCTGGCCAACGCCTGGTTGCCCGCCAGCTTGGCGGCGCGCGCCAGGCCGCCCAGCGCCTCCGTGTTATTCGGGTCCGCCAGCAGCACTTGCTGCCACGTCTGCGCGGCCATGTCCATGCGTCCGCGAACCTCCAGCGCATGTGCCTTGTCGAGCAGCGATTGTGTTGCCGCGGGAGGAGCCTGCGCGGCCGCGCGATGATCCTGAGGTGCGATCGAGACCGCACCCAGCAGAATCGCCGGCGCCCAAAATCGGAATGCGGATGTGATCTTCATAGGCAAATCGAAAGCGCTGCGCGGTAGCTGTTATCCAAATGGATACTCTCGCTACCCTCATCAGGGTACCGTCTTTCGACCGCCTTGTAATGCTTTTTCCTGACCCTTGCTGATGGGTCGTCGAACAATGCAAATCGCCTGTAACGACGAGGCTATTTCCATTTCACATGAAGCCTTCCATCGCGGTCGAAACGGAATCTTTGTTCGCTCCAACCGGTGGAAAAAAGGGCAAGATTTTCATCGTAGTACTCGCCCGGCCTTCCGTAGAGTCCCGTCGCCGGATCCTTGGCCGCGGTCATGCGATCCTGCTGCGCCTTCGCCTCGGCTCGCATCCCCACCGCCATCAGGTACGGCACCACCGAAGCCGAGAAACCCACCGGCGACTCCGAGTGCAGCACCGTGCCCTGCGCGTCGACCTCGAGCGGCGGCGTCATCGACCTGTGCATCGACGCCGCCATGCCCGGCACCTGCGCCAGCAGCGTCCGCTCGCCGGGTGTTCCCGGGTCCGCCATCCCCAGCCACAGGTACACCCGAATGGCGTCGTAGCTGCCCGCCGCCTGCGGCTCACGCGCCCCCGCCGAGGTCTGCGCCGGCGGCGGCGCCGGATGCACACCCGTCGGCCCCGCCAGCACCCAGTCCATCGCAAAACCGTGACCCACCTCCGGTGCCAGCAGCTGCGGCATCGAGCCCAGCACCGCTGCCCATGGGCCTTGCGGCATCGTCTTCGAGAGACCAGTCAGCAGCGGCAGCGGCAGATAGCTGGGGTTCAGGATGTACGCGTCCGAGTCCAGGTGAAAGCCGCGCGGCCCCGGAGCCAGCGCACTGCCGAAGTCCGGTATCAGCACCACCTCCTCGCGCGCAATGCGCTCCGCCAGAAAGCGGCCCAGCTTCTCATAGCGCGGATCGTGCCACAGCCGCCCCGCCTCCATCAGCGTGTACGCCATCCACACGTCCGCGTCCGACGCCGAGTTATCGTCCAGCGTCTTCCACTCGCCGCTCGCCGAGCGCCCCCAGCACCACGCCGGCAAACGCAGCGTCAGGTCGCCGCCCGCCAGGTTCGCCTCGGTCCAGCGCAGCAGCCGATCGAAGTGCGCCTTGTCGTTATCCACCAGTGCGAAGAACATCGCGTACGACTGGCCTTCACTGGTCGTGCGATCCCCCGCCGAGCGGTCGATCACTCGCCCCTGCGGATCGACGAAGTGCTGCGTGTACGCCTCCCACAGCGGCCACGGCTGCTGCGCATCGCAGCCCGCCGCCCCTAGGGTCAGTACAAGAGGCAGCGCGGCAACCCGAGCCAGACGGAGGGCCCGGGCCATCTTGCGAAGGCAATTGGTAGAGGCTGGCAGGAGAGTGCTCCAGTATAAGTTTTGAGTGTCGTTAGTCGTTGCCTTGCAGCCGCTGCCTCGCCTTGCGGCGCAGGAACGAGCGGATCAGCACAGCCATCAGGATGCAGAAGACCCCCGTCGTGATCACCACGATCCACGGGAACTCCGAGAACAGCAGGTTCAGCCGGATCCAGATTGAGAGCGAGCCGACCTTGTACACATCGTCCCCGATGCGATAGGAGACGAAGCGCTTGCCATGCAGCACGCTTACCGACTGCGAGATGTCTGAATACTGCGAATACTGCAGGAACACGTTGACGAAGTTCGGCACCACGCTGTGGTCCCGCAGCGCCACCAGCACCACCGACCTGCTCGAGCCGCTCGGCCACTCGATGCCTTCAATCAGCGCGTCCGGCAGACCGCCCGCCGTCTCCAGTTGCCCGGACTGAATGTGATCCGAACTGCGCACCTTCCACCACGCATGTTGCAGCGGCGCGAAGAAGCCCTGCGTATCCTGGATGTGCAGCCCGCTGCCATCCACCCGCACCGGCAGCGACGGATTCAGCGCGGCGATCGCCGGCTGGTCGTCCACCGTGCCAAGGATAATGTAATCCTTGCCGCTGCTCTTGTTCATGCCCGCCGCATTGGTGATGCCGACGTTCAGCACCGGATAGCCCGTCTGCGCGCCGAAGTGCCCCATGAACGTGAGGTACAGCTCAATCTCGTCCACCTGCGGATTATCCGGCAGCACCACCGTCGTATCGGCCAGGTCGGCCTTGCGCGTGAAGGGATAACCCGCGTTCGCGAAGAGCTCAAGATTCGGCATCACCGCCAGGTGCGGGATGTCCTGGATATCCAGGTACGAATCCTTCAGGATCGATCCGCGCAGATTCAGCGGAGCCGTATCCTGGCACTTGCCCCCCTTCGCAATCTGGAACACGAAGCGCATCATCAGCGAGTTCGAGAACGGCCGCATGTCCACCACCGGCACCGGCACCACCGTATCCGAAACGGCCGTGGCCTTCTCCGTATGTGGCATCGGCGTCGAGCTCACGTACGCCGAGTTCATATACACCTGCAGCGTGCTTTCGTTGGCCAGCGGAATGCCGTTATAGCGATAGCCCATGTGGTAGCTGAGGTTCTGTCGCGACGAACAATCCAGCAGGCAAAGATCCGGCGGCACGCGCATGTACGCGCCCACCGGCACGCTTCCGTCGCCTTCTATATCGCCCGTCTGCGCGATGTCGCCCAGCCTCGTGATGTGCTCCGTGCTCAGCCAGCGCGGCGCGTCATCCGGCTGGCGGTCCACCAGCTTCTTCGTCAACTGCCCGCGCTCCTGGTCCCCCTGCAGCATGTCCTTCTGCAGCACCAGCGTCTCCGCGGCCATCACCAGGTCTTCGGGATTATCCCCGGTAAGAACCAGCAGCTTCGAGTACGGGTCCGCTGGATTGGTCCGCATCGCGATCGTCGGGCCGGAGCTCGACGTCACGTTCAACGACGCCGGCAGCTCCGCCGCGTTCTCCCCCAGCACAATCGCGTTGCCCGCCGGGATTGTCGAGCCGAACGTCACCTGGAAGTGCACCGGGCGGTAGTCCGTCAGGATGCCGAAGTAGCTCGCCACAATCCCCGCCGCGCGCAGCGCCTTGGGCGAAGGCGGCGCCAGGAACACGATCGAAATGCTGGGGTGCAGGTTCACCGACGAGTCATAAAACGGCAGCGGCAGCAGGCTCAGGTCGTTCTGCAGCGGCAGCAGCGTGCCTGCGATCTCGATCGTCGAGCTCGAATCCACGTGGCTCCATAACGTCGAATGCGAAGGATCTTCGCACTGGTACGTGTAGTGCCCGATAAACTCGAACGTCAGCTCGTTCTGGTGAACCAGCATATCCGCCGGCATCGTCAGCGTCGCTTCCAGCAGCGCGTTGGTCTCGTTGCGCGTCACGTTCAGCACCTGCGACTCCGCCAGCTTCTGATCCGGCGTCATGTCCGCGCTCGTCGTCATCGGCCGCGTCGTCACCGGCAGCGTCGCAAACAGCGTCCCGTTCAGCGACACCTTCAGGTGGCTGATATCCGGCAGCAGGCCCGGCGAGAAGTGGTAGCGAATGTGCATCGTCGCCGTCTTCACCACCTGCGTCTGCGGCACCGAAAAGAACACGCTGTGATACGCATCCACCCCGCGCAGCACGATCGTATCCTGCACGCCCACATCGGCCAGCGTAAAGATGTTGTCGAAGTTGCCCGGCGCCACCGGCCGCGCGCTCACGCCACCATCCACACCCGCGGCCACCGGCGCCGTCTGCAGATCAGCCGCCGTGCCGCCCGATGGCTTGGCCGGCGCAATCGTCGGAGGTGTCGTCTGCATCTGTGCGGCATGCACCGGCCGTGCCGCGCCGGCAAGCAAGGCGAACAGCAGCAGCGGCGCAACGCTCGCGGCGAGCCTGCCTTTTGGCGTCTTCTTCTTCGTCGTCATCAACCCTCTAGCGGTAATCGCAAGCCCATGCATCGAGATCTTCAAAATCCGTCCCAGGCTGGTCATCGGCCGGTCCACTTCGCGCGACTCTCCCCAGCCCAGCCAGGTGTCGGCGCGCGAGTAAAGCACCATCGTCAGCGCTTCCTCTTCCTGCAGCGTCAGCGGGTCGAACTGCGCCCGGATGCTTCGTCCATCCGCGCTCACCACCGTTGCCGGCAACGTCGCGTCCCCGTCCAGGACCGGGAACACCAGCTTCACCTGTTCGCCCGGCAGCGCCGTAAAGCTGCGGTCGATATTCACCTTCACGCCGCCCACGGACAGATCGGCAGTCGAACCCTGCACCACCGTTCCGTCCGCCAGCACCACATCCGCCGGCACGTTCATCGTCACGCGCACCGTCTGCCGTCGCTGCTGGCTCTCCCACGCCACCGCCGTCGCCACGCCCAGCACCACGATGTTGAACACCGTCCAGATCAGGTTCATCACAATCGTTCCCGGATGGCTGCCGTCATACGCAATATTCAACGGCCACACCGGAACATAGAAGTAGCGCGGAATCGCCATCAGGATACCCACGCAGTTCAACCCGATCATCAGCAGGAACGGCTGCGCGATTCGCCCGTCGAAGAAGCTTCGGTTCACCACGCCGCCCTTGGCCGTCACGTTGAAGCTGCCCAGCTTCGGGTTGATCAGCGCCAGCATCGTCGGCAGGAAGATATACGGCGCCAGCACCGTCTCGTAGATCTCGTTCCAGAACGAATGCCGATGCTGCCCCTGGATCCGCGAGTTTGTCACCGCCGACAGCACCAGGTGCGGGAAGGCGTACGCCAGGATCGCCGCCCAGTAGCCCGGCACATTGGTCTTGCCCAGCACCAGGTAGATCAGCGGCGCGGTCAGGAAGATCAGCCGCGGCAGCGCATAAAGAAAGTGCGTCATCGCGTTGAAATAGCACAGCCGCTGCGCCGCCGAAAGCCCCTTGGCGAACAGCGGGTTATCCACCCGCAGAATCTGGATCATGCCGCGCGCCCAGCGGATCCGCTGCTTCACGTGGCCGCTCAGCCGCTCCGTCGCCAGCCCCGCCGCCTGCGGAATGTTGATGTACGCCGTATTCCAGCCGTTCATCTGCATGCGCAGCGAGGTATGCGCGTCTTCGGTCACCGTCTCCACCGCAATGCCGCCGATCTCATCGAGCGCCGTCCGCCGGATCACTGCGCACGAGCCGCAGAAGAACGTCGCATTCCAGAAGTCGTTGCCATCCTGCACAATGCCGTAGAACAGCTCGCCCTCGTTGGGAATAATGCGGAACTGGCCCAGGTTGCGCTCGAACGGATCAGGCGAATAGAAGTGGTGCGGCGTCTGCAGCATGGCCAGCTTGCGATCGCGCAGGAACCAGCCCACCGTCACCTGCATGAAGCTGCGCGTCGGCACGTGGTCCGAATCGAAGATCGCCACGAACGGCGCATCCAGCCGCTCCAGCGCGCGATTGATGTTGCCCGCCTTGGCATGCTTGTTATCATCCCGCGTCATGTACCCGATGCCCGCGTCCTCGGCGAACTTGCGCATCTCTTCCCGCTTGCCGTCGTCCAGGATGTACACGTTCAGCTTGTCCGCCGGCCAGTCGATATTCATCGCCGCCAGTGCCGTGTACCGCACCACCGAGAGCGGTTCGTTATACGTCGGAATCAGCAGATCGACCGCCGGCCAGTTCTCCGGATCTTCGGGCAGCGGCACGGGCGTGCGCCGCAGCGGCCATAACGTCTGCAGGTAGCCCAGGAACAGGATGATGAACGCATAGCTCTCCGCGAACACCAGCAGCCAGATGAAGAACGCATCCAGCAGGTGCCAGTCCGTGCCCGGATCGAGAAAAAAGCGGAACGTCGTCGAGATACGCCAGTACCCATACCGGAACGTCGAGAAGCACGACACCAGCATCAGCGTCAGCGTAATCAGGTACGAGCTCGAGCTCTTGTCCATCCACAACGCGATCAGCACCGTCAGCAGTCCAAGCACCGACTGTTGCGGCCAGGTCAGTTCAAGAATGCCCGTGAAGATGAGAAAGAGAAACCCGCCTCCGAGAACAAAAAATCGAATGGCGATGAGCAGGATACTGTCTCCCGACTCAAACTCCCTCCATAGCGGCGACCTGGTCATCGTTCACTCCATCGGATCGTGCGCAGGCCCTGGGTCGCCGGCGCGGAGAGCCTGCGAATCCAGCCCGCGATGTTCATGTAATCCCCGGCAACCGCCGCTTCCGGCGCATAGTCCACCACCGTCATCCCCTCGGCCAGCGCCTCGCTCACCGTCGGCGCCCGCCGCACCACAAACGGCAGCAGCCGATCGCCCAGTTGGCGCCGCAGCACCTCCCGCACATCCAGGTGCAGTGGCAGCGACGCATCGAACTGGTTCAGCACGTAGTACGGCAGAATGCCGCGGCCCTCGGTGTCCGTGATGCCCTGGAAGTAGCGCTCCACACTCTGCAGGCTGATCACCGAATTCATGTCCGGCGCCACCGGCACCAGGATGGCCGGGTTCATCCGCGCCAGCCGCCGGATCATCCACCCGGAAGCCGCATTCAGATCCAGCAGGATGCGTCCCGTCCCGCTCGCGCTCCGGCCCAGGCCTTCCAGCATCTCATCCTGCCCCTCCACGTCGTTGGGGCGCTTTTCCACGTCGTACGACACCAGGTAGATCGGCGCGTCCGAGCTTCCACTCGGCGGCGAAAACGTCCGCACTAACCCCGGCCGCAGCTCGCTCGCCCCGAAGTAGTACGGCAGCAGTCCATGCGACGTCGTATCCGCCAGCAGCACCTTCTCGCCCAACGACGAGAGTGCGCGGCCCAGCGTCGCAACCAGGCTGGTCTTGCCCACGCCGCCCGCCAGCGAGAATACCGCGAGCACCGGCGGTACCGTCGGCTGCCCCGCCCGCTGCTCCGTTCCACCTTCCCGGCCACTCTCCAGCGCCGGCTCAAAGCCCTTCAGCGCAAACCAGCGCGAGGCCACCTGCTCCCGCGCCACCGGCAGCGGCACCGGCTGTGGTGCGGCTTGGGCTGCCGGCTGGGCTGCGGCTTGCGCCGTCGCCTGCGCCTGCGCCGCGAACGGCGCACGCGCCGCCTGGGCCGGCTGCGAGCCGCTCGAGTAAAGCCACGCCGGCGCGGATGCGTCCGAGCCGCGCCCGCGCTCGTCACGCCGGCGCTCCGGCCCGTAATACTCCTGCGACGACCGCTGCCGTTCAGACGCCGGAATCGTGCGCCGCAGATCATCTTGCGACGTCGCAATCCGCGCCCGCAGCGGAGCCGGTGTGTGCTCCGTCACCCCCGCAGGCGGAAACGGCGAACGGAATCCCGACGCATCATCCGGCCGGTAGCCCTGCGGCCGCCGGCGAATCTCCAGCTCCGGCCGATACGCCCGCCGCTCGCCCGAGCTGCGCTGCGCATACTCCTCGCGATAACGGATATGCGAGCCATAATCCACCTTGCGCACCGGCGACGAAAAATCCGCGTCGAACCCCGGGTGCTCCGCCGACTGGTACGGATCGCCGCTGCGGCTCGGCACCGGCGCCGGTTGCGGTCCCGCCAGCATGCGCCGGCGCATCTCGGAGTTCGTGTAGCTCGCCGCCTGGCGCTGCGCGGAGGCATGCGCCTCTGCGATCTCGCGCTCTTCCCGCCGCGCCACTGCTTCCGCGATCGCTGCCGCCTCAGCCCGCCGCGCCGCCTCCACCCGCTCCGCCGCCGCGCGCCGAGCGGCATCTTCCGCCTCCCGCAGCGCCCGGTCGCGGTCCGCCCCGCTCTCATAATTCTGTGGTGAACGCGCCGCCCGCTCCGCCTCGCGCGCCACCCGCTCGGCCTCCGCGGCCGCGGCCTCGGCTTCTTCCTTCGCCGCCAGTTCGCTCTGCCGCATCTCCTCGGCTACCCTGTGCCGCACCTGCGCCCGGTACTCCCGGCGAGATGCCGAAAAATCCCGGTACTTCGCCCCATGCAAGTTGGCCCAGGAATACAGGATCGCTACATCCTCCGGCGTCTCCGCCAGCGGCTCTTCGGACGTTCCGGTCAGTTCTGAATTCATACCTGATCTTCCAATCCATCCCTGCTGCGCCTGAACGTTAGTAACACTCAAGTCCGCTGTTGCACACAGGGCCTGCACAGATTCTCATGCAATGTCCTGAGGCTACTGTCCGCCCTATCTACCGTCAATGCATCAATAGTGTCACTGTAGAACAGTCCGCAGGCCTCCCCGGATCAATCCCCAGGGGGTAATCAGAAGGTAATCGCACGAATCCTCCCGGCCTGGTTAAAGGTGGTTACTAAAATCTCATGCCGCGGCCTCTGCACGCCCTGCCTCAGCCGCCGCGTTCACACGCCGCGAATGTGCTATTTTCTATAAGGAAGTCGTGATCGGAGCCTGTAGCTCAGTTGGTAGAGCATCGCCCTTTTAAGGCGTTGGTCCTGGGTTCGAGCCCCAGCGGGCTCACCATTCCCTTCCTACTCCGCCACAACCTGCCGAACCAGACTTGAAGAACCCTCGCGGCTCTCGTCTGGAATCTTGTTGATCTTTCAACAAAATGGTTGACCCTCCGTTCCCTCCCCATGAAAGTATTCGGTACATCCGACCACGATCTGGCCATCATGTCCCCCTGGCCGGAACCCTCAGGACGGGCCCCCGCTCGGCGTCACCACTAGCTGCTACGGCACCCCCTTCACCTGGCCGTAGCGTCGGCCCGCGTAGAAAGCTTGAGCCTGATGCCCGCTCGGTGTTAACGTGACGGGGAACGTATCTGCTTACGCCTCCCCAGGAGAATCCACGTGCTATCTGGCCGCCGCCTGCTCTGCCTCGTGTCGCTGCTTTCGTTAACCCTCGGCCTGCACGCTCAAAATACCTTCACCTCCGTCGTCGCCTTCGGAGACTCGCTCACCGATACCGGCAACATCGCGCACATCACCCAAAGCACGTACCTCATCCGCTACCCCGCCGATAACCAGCTCCTCGGCTTCGACTACACCAGCGGCCGCTTCACCGACGGCGCCGACACCCAGCCCGCCGCCCAGGCCTACTTCGGCGTCTGGGCCGAGCAGCTCGCCGCCTCCTTCCCCGCCAGGCCGCCCCTCGTCGATTCGCTCGACGGCGGCACCAACTATGCCTACGGCGAAGCCACCACGCAGAACGGCACCACCACCATCTCCCGCACCTTCGACCTCGTACCTGTCTCCATCACCATCAACAACATGGGCCAGCAGGTCGCCAGCTACCTCGCCACCAACCCCACCCCCACCGCTCAGACGCTCTACCTCGTCTGGGGCGGCGCCAACGACCTCTACGCAGATTCAAGCGCCGCCAGCGTCACCGCCACCGTGCAGCGCGAAACCGCGCTCATCCAGCTGCTCATCAACGCCGGCGCCACCAGCTTCGTCGTGCCCAACCTCCCGCCGCTCGGCACCGTCCCCAACTACGCCGGCACATCCTCCGCCGCCGCCCTCAACACCGCCGCCCAGAGCTTCGCCGCCCAGCTTGCGCAAAGCCTCAACGCGCTCAAAATCAGCGCCGCCGCCCAGGGCCACATCATCACCATCTACCAGCCCGACATCTACACCCTCTTCGCCAACGCCGTCGCCAGCCCCATGAGCGTCGGCCTCGGCAACGTCACCTCCGACGCCCAGAACATCTCCGCCAGCCCCGACACCTACCTCATCTGGGACGGCCTCCACCCCACCACCACCGGCCATCACTTCGTCGCCGCCGCCGCGGCCAATCTGCTCACGCCGCTGGTCGCCAGCAGCACCGCCCTCACCATCCCCGCCGCCGCTATCTCCAGCCAGACCGTCACCCTCAAAGCCGTCGTCACCTCCACCGCCTCCACCGCGAAACCCACCGGCCTCGTCACCTTCTTCAGCGCCGGCGCCGTCATCGGCTCCGCCGCCCTCGACACCACCGGCACCGGCACCGCCACCTTCTCCGCCTCTACCGCCGGCGCCAACACCATCACCGCGGTCTACGCCGGCGACACCACCTTCAACATCAGCACCTCCTCCGCCCAGCCGCTCACCATCCTGCCCGCCGCCATCCCCACCGCCACCGCTGTCGTCTCCTCCAGCCTCACCGCCAACCCCGGCGCCTCCGTCACCTTCACCGCCACCGTCACGCCCTCCGTCACCACCTACGGCACGCCCACCGGCACCGTCAACTTCTTCGAAGGAACCAACATGCTCGGCAGCGGAACCCTCACCAACGGCTCCGCCACCTACACCACCACCTCCCTGCTCTCCGGCACCCACGTCATCACAGCCAGCTTCGCCGCCACCGGGGTCTTCGCCGCGTCCACCTCGCCCTCTATCTCGCAGATCATCGCTTCGCCAAACTTCGCCGCCTCCGCCTCACCCACCACCCTCACCATCTCCGACGGCTCCTCCGGCACCACCACCATTACCGCCTCGGCCACCGGCGGCTACTCCGGCACCCTCACCCTCAGCTGCGGCACCCTGCCCGCGCACCTGGCCTGCACCTTCGCCCCCGCGTCGCTCTCCCTTAGCGCCACCACCACCAGCCAGACCTCCACCCTCACCATCTTGACCAACGCCTCCGCCGCGCTCTCCTACCCTCCGCTCCGCCCCGCCTCCGCAAGTCGCATCATGGTCGCGATGCTCTTCTGGCCCGGCCTCGGCGGAGTCCTCTTCGCAACCCTGCGCCGCCGTGGTCACCCCGCCAGCCGCCTGCCCCGTCTCCTGCTCTTCGCGCTCCTGCTCTCCGCCGGCATCTTTACCGCAACCGGCTGCGGCAGCAACAACAACGCCGCGAAGGGCACCTACACCGTGCCCGTCATCGTCACGCCAACCACCGGCACTGCGGCCACGGTCCAGCTGCAGGTGACCGTGCAATAACCCGCCCAGGCCCACGCGTCCGTCAGGCCGTCGGCTTATCCGGCGCGGCCATCACCGCGTTGAAGTCCACCTGGAACCGCGCCGCGTAGCTCTCCACCAGCGCCTTCACCCGCTGCTCCGACGTCGACCGCAGAATGATCCCCGCATGGTGCTTCTTCTCGAGCCGCTGCGCGATCTCCGGATCCGTATATCCGCTCAGATCCGGCGTCTCCTGCCTCGCGAGCGAGATCACGCTGCCCGCAAACTCCCGCCGCAGCGCGGGCAGCGCGTACTCCCTGCCCTCCGCCGCCGCCACTTCAATCCGCGCCCACTCCACCCACGGATTCACTCCCGTCGCAAACTCCACCGTCTCCGCGATGTACGCCCCTCCTACCCGCGCCGCGGTCTCAAGAAAGTAAAACCGCCCATCCTCCTCAGCCCGTATAAATTCCGAGTGCGTCACCCCTGCCTCGAGCTGCAGCGCACCCAGCACCCGCTCGTGAACCTCGCTCAGCGCCACCGCATCGGGCGCCTCCTGCGCCAGCGTCCGCGTGCTGAAGATCCCGCCCTGGTGCATCGTCTCGATCGGCGGCTTGCCATACTGGCATGGCTGGTTCCACAGCACCTTACCGCCCCAGCTCACGCCCTCCACGTGGAACACCTCGCCCCGCACAAACCGCTCCAGCACGTAGTGGCTCTGCAGGTCGCCCAGCGCCTCCAGCATCGGCCAGAGCTGCTCCGCCTCCGCCACCGGCTTGATCCCGATCGCCGACGCGTTCATCCTCGGCTTCAGCAGCCACGGCCCCGGCACCTCGCGCAGGAACGCACTCAACTCGCCATGGTGAAACACGCCCGTAAACTCCGGCACCGCAATGCCCGCACGGCTCGCCTGCGTCCGCATCGCCAGCTTGTCGCGAAAGAACCGCGTCACCGTCTGCCCCATTCCCGGCAGCCGCATGTGCTCCCGCAGCAGCGCCGCAGCCTCCAGGTCGAACTCATCCAGCGCCACAATGCGGTCGATGTGCCGCGTGCGCCCCAAGTAACACACCGTGTTCAGCACCTGCTCCGGTGACATCTCCTCCGGCATCGTCAGGAACTCGTCCACCACCTCCTTCGGCCAGTCCGCCTCGCGCAGCTTCTCCACCGTCAGCAGCGTCACATGCGCGCCCAGCCGCGCCGCCTCGCGCAGAAACGCCTGCCCCTTCTCATACGTGCTGATACAGAAGATCGACGGCCGCCGCTTCGCTTCGGACATGCACACACTCCCCACCCAACCTGGCCCCGAAGCCGACCTACGCCATGGAAGCGTCCGCAAACGTCTCCCGCACGCCTTCTTCAATCCCCATGAAAGCCGCCGTGTACCCCGCCTCCCGCAGCCCCGCGACATCCGCCTCGGTAAAGTGCTGGTAGCGATTCATCAGGTCGCCCGGGAACGGAATGAACTCGATCGTGCCCGGCCCGTGCACCTTCATCAGCGCCTCGGCCACCGCCTTGAACGTCTGCGCCTGCCCCGTGCCCGCGTTCACAATCGCATGCACCGGCGCGCTCGGCTTCTCCGTCAGCAGCCCCGCAAAGAACAGGTTGATGCGGCACAGGTCTTTCACAAACACGAAGTCGCGCCGCTGTTCGCCGTCCCCATACCCACCTGAACCCACAAACATCCGGATCGTCCCGCTCTCCTTCAACTGCTTCGTAAAGTGGTGGATCACGCTCGCCATGCGGCCCTTGTGCCGCTCCCTCGGCCCGTACACGTTGAAGTAGCGCAGCCCCACCACCGTGCTCTTCAGCGGCTGCGACCCATCCGCAAAACGCCGCCTCACAAAGTTATCGAACACCAGCTTCGAGTACCCATACACATTCAGCGGACGCTCATTCTCAGGCCTCGGCGAGAACTCCTGGCTGAGCCCGTACACCGCCGCCGTCGACGCATACACCAGCGGAATCCTGCGCGCCGTCGCAAACGCCAGTATCTCCTTCGAGTAGGTGTAGTTGTTGTCCATCATGTAGCGCCCATCGTCTTCAAGCGTGTTCGAGCACGCGCCCTGGTGCAGGATCGCCCGCACCTTCACATGCTGAAACTCCCCCGCCGCCAGCGCCCGCCGGAACTCCGTCTTGTCCATGTAGTCCGCATACTCGGCGCCCCACAGGTTCAGAAACTTCGGCCCCGACAGATTCGCCGCCGGCGCCAGGTTGTCCACCACCAGGATGTCACGCTCGCCAATACGATTCAGCTCCTGCACCAGGTTGCTGCCGATGAACCCCGCGCCGCCCGTAACGATAATCACCGGTGAATCTCCTCCGCTGGTTCCCCTGCAACCACTCCCAGGCTCATCTTCTTCACAATGTTGGTCGTCGAAAACCCTTCCACCGTCGGCACAATCTCCACCCGCCCGCCGCTGGCCAGCACATCCTCATGCCCCACCACCGTCTCGACCGTATAGTCTCCGCCCTTCACCAGCACGTTCGGCTTCAGCGCCCGGATCAGGTTCAACGGCGTCTCCTCGTCGAACAGCACCACCGCATCCACCGACGCCAGCGCCGCCATCACCCGCGCGCGCTCATGCTCGCCCACAATCGGCCGGTTCGGCCCTTTCAGCCGGCTTACCGACTCATCCGTATTCAACCCCAGCACCAGCTTCGACCCAAACCTGCGGCAGTCCTCCAGCAGCGTAATGTGCCCCACGTGAAGCAGGTCGAAACAGCCGTTGGTAAACACCACCGTCTCGCCCGCCGCGCGCCACTCCGCCACCCGCACCTGCACCCGCTCGAAGTCCAGAATCTTCTCCCCCGAAATAAAACCGCTGCTCGGCGTCAGCGCAGAGATCAGCTCATGCTGCGCGATCGGCACCGTCCCGATCTTGCCCACCACGATCCCCGCCGCCAGGTTCGCCAGCTCCACCGCCGTGTAGATGTGCAGCCCCCCGGCCAGCGAAGCCGCCAGCGTCGCGATCACCGTGTCGCCCGCGCCGGAAACGTCATATACCTCGCGCGCCCGCGCCGGTGAGTGGTAATCGCCCTCCGGCCCCAAAATCCGGATGCCCTTCTCGCTCATCGTCACCGTCAGAAACTTGAAGTCATGCTCCTGCATCTGCACCCGCGCTGCCGCCAGCAGCCGATCCGTATCCTGGGCCTGCACACCCGTCGCCAGCGCCAGCTCATTCAGGTTCGGACACACCGTGGTCGCCCCCGAATACTTGCTCAAATCCTTCGTCTTCGGATCCACCAGCACCGGAATCCCTGCACTCCGCGCCGCGCGAATGATCGACGCGCAGATGTCATCCGTCAGCGCGCCCTTCGCATAGTCCGAAAGAATCACCGCGTGCACCTTCTTCACCAGCTCCAGCGCCCGGCTCTCCAGCCGGTCCAGCTCTACCTGCGGAACCGCCTCACGGCTCTCGATATCCAGCCGCAGCAGCTGCTGCGTCCGCGCCACGATCCGCGTCTTTGAGATCGTCGGCAGCGAACAGCTCACTACCCCCAGCGTGTCCACTCGCGCCGCATCCAGCAGCTTCAGCAGCTCCGCCTTCTCGCCATCCGCGCCCCAGAACCCGCACAGATACGCCTGGCAGCCCAGCCCCGCCAGGTTCATCGCCACATTGGCCGCGCCGCCCGGCCGCTCGTACCGTTGCGCATGCCGCAGCACCGGCACCGGCGCCTCAGGCGAGATGCGCTCCACCTCGCCCAGAATGTAGCGGTCCAGCATGATGTCGCCTACCACGAGCACGCGCAACTGCCCGAAGCCGCTCTCCAGAAGATTCAACACGGAATGAAGTTGAGGCAGCATGGTCGAAATTCCCACTCTGACAATATCAGAGCGCCTCCACCCGCCCGTCCTCCCTCAACCCAGCACCGCCCCAACCTCCGCCGCAACCTCCTCCACCGTCACCGTCGTCAGGCACCGCTTCCGCTCCACGATGCACGTCTCCAGCCCGCACCCCATGCACTCCACCCGGTGGTACACCACCCGATGCTGCGCGCCATACGGATACCACACCCGCGGAATATTGCGCGCCGCGAAGATCGCCACGCACGTCGTCCCCACCGTCGCCGCCAGGTGCATCGGCCCCGAATCATGCCCTAGAAACAGCCTCGCCTGCGCGAAGCAAGCCGCGCTCTCCCGCGGCGTCAGCGCTCCGCACAGGTTCATCACCACGCTCCCGGCACCCGCGCCCTCGCGCCAGCCCTCGGCCGCAAACTCGCTCGCCTCGCTCTCCTCAGGCGCACCCATCAGCGCCAGCGCAAACCCGCGATAGCGCTCACCCAGCCGCGCCAGCAGCGCCCGCCAATTCTCCCGCCCCCAATCCTTCGACTGCACCTTCGTCCCCACGCTCACCGCCAGCACCGCGCGCCCCGCGGCCGGCCGCAACACCTCGCTCGCCCGCGCCTTCTCCGCCTCCGTCAACCGCAAATCCCACGCCTCCGCAGAGTCCATCCGCGCATCGCCCAGCGCCGCCAGGTTCCGCGCCAGCCGCTCGCACTCCGGCTCCAGCGCCCCATCCTCCGCCTGCACCTGGTGCTCCTGCATCGCCTCCGTCAGTGGCACGCCAATCTGTTCCCGAACGCCGCATAGCCGGAAGAACTTCGCGTCCCGCCGCGCCGCCTCCACCCCCCGCACCGGCCCCATGTACACCAGCACGTCCGGCCGCCAGCGCAGCAACTGCCACCACAGCGCCAGCAGCGCCTTCGGGCTCCGTGTCGCCACCGTGTAGCGAAAGTACCCATGCACCAGCCCGTTCTCTGCCAGGATCGCCGCCGCCGCCGGAGCTTTCACGCTCACCGGAAAATTGGTCAGCATCCGCCTTTCCGCCTCGGGAAACGCCCGCGCCACCAGGTGCAGAGCCGGCAACGCCACCACGGTGTCCCCCAGGCTGCCCAGCCGGTAAATGAGCACCCGCTTGATCGTTCTCTGCATTCCGTTATTCTGCGGTCTCCCGCCCACCCCCGCAAGCGCACGCCGCCCGCCACATAAGATTCGCCCAATCGGCTAAACTTTTACTTGCAGCCTCTCGCTTCGCTTATGCTCAAGGCCCAGCCGATGATCCGCATGCACGACGACGCCAACCGCGCCTGGCATCTCTACCGGCATGCCGACCCGCCCGTCCCCGACGAGCTCACCCGCCTCATCCTCGCCCAGCACCGTGCGAACTTCGACCTCTGGCACCGCGAAGACCTCGCCCGCATTCCCCAGGCCTCCGACGCCACCATCGTCGAAGTCAAGCACGACATCGACCGCCTCAACCAGGATCGCAACGACCGCGTCGAGCTCATCGACTCCCTCCTCGTCGCCGAAGCCACGCCCCAGAACGCCAGCGCGCCCCTCCACTCCGAGACCCCCGGCCTCATCATCGACCGCCTCTCCATCCTCTCGCTGAAGATCTACCACACCGCCGAGGAAGCCCGCCGCTCCTCCGCCTCTGCCGACCATCGCGCCCGCAATCAGGACCGCCTCCGCATCCTCGAGGAGCAGCGCGCCGACCTCGCCACCTGCCTCGACCAGCTCTGGGATCAGATCCTCCGCGGCGAGCGCCGCTTCAAGCTCTACCGCCAGATGAAGATGTACAACGACCCCGAGCTCAACCCCGAAGTCTACAGCCGCTCTCCCTAGCGTCATGCTTCCAAATCCGTGCCGCTCAATCCTCATCCTGAGCGAGGTTTGCCGCGCTCTCGCGACAAACGCAGTCGAAGGACCCCGAAGAATCCTGCGCCACCTCAGAGATCGCTCTTTCTAACACCAAGTCCAAATCCTCGTTCCGTCTTCTCCGTCTTCTCCGTCTCAATCCGCCTTGATCCGCGTTACGCCGTTGCCCTTGCCGTTGCCATACCGCTCCCGGCATCCCTGTTCCCACAGCCATCCTTCCGCCTTCCACACCGCTCGGGGGATTGACCTCCAATCGCCTTCTGCGTATAAACCGGGAGGAGAGTTATCCCGCACCAGAAACACGACTCAACTCCCACGCATCGCCGCTCCAGAACAGGAACGCCATGTCGCAAACCAAAACAGTCACTCCGCTCCCTTCCCGGCGTCATCCCCGCACCCTCGCCGGAGTCGTTCCCTCCGCGCACGACGGCAACCGCGCCCAGATCATCGCCAACTATGAAGCCGCCCTGCAGCTCATGCAGGAAGGCAAGTACGACAAGGCCCACGCCGCCTTCGACAAGATGCTGCTCAACAGCCCCGGCGACCTCGGCGATCGCATCCGCATGTACATCAATGCCTGCCTCTTGCAGAACGCCAAAGGCAACACCTCGTTCGCCAGCCACGAGGAGCAGTACGACTACGCCATCTCGCTCCTCAACATGGGCCACTTCGAGGACGCCCGCGCCCACCTCCGGAAGATCCTTGAAGAAAAGCCCTCGGCCGACTACGCCTTCTACGGCCTCGCCCTGCTCGCCAGCATGACCGGCGACGCCCACACCTGCCTCGAGCACCTCACCGAAGCCATTCGCCACAACCCGCGCAATCGCATCCAGGCCCGAGCCGACTCCGACTTCCAGGACATGGCCGACGACCCCCGCTTCACCGACCTGCTCTATCCCGAGGTCTAGAGCCTCTCGCCGCCAACAGCGTTGCTTCTCGCCGCGCGGAAAGGTCTCGATGTCCACCTCCACAGCCGATCAGCCCGCTCCCGCCGCCACGCCTGCCTCGTCTCGCGGCCTGCGCGTCGTCGCCATCGGCGGTGGCACCGGCCTCTCCACCCTCCTGCGCGGTCTCAAGCGCTACGTCGCCACGCCTCCCGGCGCCCTTCCCCCAGCCGACGCACCCCCCAGCCAGCCTCCCACCCTCATCGCCGACCTCGCCGCCGTCGTCACCGTCACCGACGACGGAGGCTCCTCCGGCCGCCTCCGCGAAGACTTCAAGATGCTTCCCCCCGGCGACGTCCGCAACTGCATGGTCGCGCTCTCTGAGGATGAGCATCTCCTCGCCCGCCTCTTCCAGTACCGCTTCAGCCAGGGCGATCTCGGCGGCCACAGCTTCGGCAATCTCTTCGTCGCCGCGCTCTCCCACATCACCGGCGACTTCGCCCAGGCCGTCCAGATGTCGTCGCAAATCCTCGCCACCCGCGGCCACATCTTCCCCGCCACCAACGTCAACGTCACCCTCTCCGCTCTCATGGACGATGGGTCCACCGTTCACGGCGAAACCAGCATCACCGCCAGCCCGCGCCGCATCGTCGAGCTCATGCTCCATCCCGCCGGCGCCGACCCACTGCCCGGCACCCTCGACGCCATTGCCAACGCCGACCTCATCACCCTCGGCCCCGGCTCGCTCTACACCTCGCTCATCACCAACCTGCTCGTCCGTAACATCCCCGAAGCCCTGGCCGAATCCAAAGCCACCCGCGTCTTCGTCTGCAACCTCATGACCCAGGCCAACGAGTCCATCGGCCTCAGCGCCTCCCAGCACATTGAGAAGATCCTTGCCCACTGCCCCTCCGCCCACCGCCCCATCTTCGACTTCGCCCTCATCAACACCGCGCCCATCTCCGCCCAGGCGCTCGAGCGCTACGCCCGCGAGGGCCAGGCCCCCATCGAAGCCGATCTCGACCGCGTCCGCGCCCTCGGCGTCGAACCCGTCACCGGCAACTTCGTCCACGAGGGCGAGGTACTCCGCCACGACCACGACCGCGTCACCGAGGCCGTCCTCGCCCTCGGCTTAGGCGCGCGCCGTTAGCGCACATACGCCCTCAGCTGCCTGCGGTATGCTTGTCCTCATGTCCCTGAGCGAGAGCTACACCTGCGACATCTGCGGCGACAAGAAGGGCCATGGCGGCCAGTGGTTCCTCGCCTGGAAGGACTGCCTGCCCATCCCCGGCACGGACGCCACGCAGCCGCTCATCAAGCTCACCCGCTGGCAGGTCGACCACGCCCGCTCCCCCGAGGTCAGCCATCTCTGCGGAGCTCTCTGCGCCGGCACCATGATGGACCGCTGGATGGCCGGCCAGCACGAAGACCCCACTGCCAACTGCCAACCCTGAACGGCTTTAGCCCCTGGGGTATGCCTTGGCCTCTGCTCTTGCTTGTCCTTCGCCCGAAGGTACCCCAAGGCTTTAGACTTGGGTCTCTCAAACTCTCTACACAAGAAAAAGTAGGCTTTAGCCCCTTGGGCTATGCCTTGGCCTCTGCTGGTGCTCGTCCTTCGCCCGAAGGTACCCCAAGGCTTTAGCCTTGGGTCTCTCAAACCCTCTACACAAGGAAAGTAGGCTTTAGCCCCTGGGCTATGCCTTGGCCTCTGCTGTTGCTTGTCCTTCGTCCGAAGGTACCCCAAGGCTTTAGCCTTGGGGCTCTCAAACCCTCTACATAAGAAGAGTAGGCTTTAGCCCCTGGGGTATGCCTTCTCCCCACCAAACTGTCATCTTGAGCGAAGTACCTGCATTCGCATCCGCCTGATGTCGTCCTACTGCGAACGCTCGTCGCCCCGGCCCTTTAACTAGCTCCTAAACAACCCTTACCCCTTCACCACCCCCAGCCGAACCCTCGCCTCCGGCGCCCGCGCCCTCACCCGCACCGCATGCATCTTGAACATTCGGAACATCCCCACGCAAATCCCCTGCGCCGCCAGCACCCCAACTCCCAGCGATGCAGCCACCGCGCACACCAGCATCATCGACGAAACCAAGCCTGCAACCCCCTTGCGCCTCAACGGCCACACCCATTCTCGCAAACTCTTCATCGGCCGCATGTGAATAATCATCACGCCCTGTTACCCGCCAAGATTCGCCCCCTCAAAATCTAGTATCCTGACTATTGGCCCGAACCCCGGCCGCCTTCACTCATGAGCGCTGTCATCGACCCTCTCGTCCGCACCCATCGCCCCGGCATCACCCACATTACCGTCCGCGGCGCCCGCCAGCACAACCTCCGCAACGTCGACGTCTCCATCCCCCGCAACACCCTCACCGTCGTCACCGGCCTCTCCGGCTCCGGCAAATCCTCCCTCGCGTTCGACACCATCTACGCCGAAGGCCAGCGCCGCTACGTCGAAACCCTTTCCGCCTACGCCCGCCAGTTCCTCGACCAGATGGAGCGCCCCGACGTCGACGCCATCGACGGCCTCTCCCCCGCCATCTCCATCGAGCAGAAAACCACCTCCCGCTCCCCCCGCTCCACCGTCGGCACCATCACCGAGATCTACGACTATCTCCGCCTCCTCTACGCCTCCGTCGGCCAGCCCCACTGCCCCTCCTGCGGCAAACCCATCTCCAGGCAGACCGCCGACCAGATCGTCGAGCGAATCACCGCCCTCGCCCCCGGCGAGCGCATCACTGTCTTCGCACCCATCGTCCGCGGCCGCAAAGGCGAGTTCCGCGAAGAACTCGAAGCCCTCGACCAGCAGGGCTTCCGCGCTCGCATCGACGGCGAGATGACCGAACTCACCGAGGGCATGCGCCTCGAAAAACGCAAAAACCACACCATCGAAGCCGTCGTCGACCGCATCATCCTCAAACCCCTCCCCCCCGACCCCGACGGCCCCGCCGTCAACGCCACCCTCGCCTCACTCGACTCCAACCCCCTGCCTCACTCCGTGCCCCATTCATCGACAGCCTCATCGTCGATGAGTGGGTCCACCCCCGAACCCTCCGCCTCCGGATACGACACCCGCCGCCTCCAGGCCTCCGTCCTCAAAGCCCTCCAGATGGCCAATGGCCTCGTCCTCATCGCCATCCAGCACCCGCCCGGCTCCGGCCAGCCCCGCGCCCACGAGGAAACCCTCTACTCCTCCACCATGGCCTGCCCCGACTGCGGCATCAACGTCGCCAAGCTCGAGCCCCGCAGCTTCTCCTTCAACTCCACCTACGGCGCCTGCCCCGAATGCCACGGCCTCGGCTCCATCTACGATTTCGACCCCGCCAAGACCATCACCGACTGGTCCAAGCCTCTCCTCGACGGCGCCATGGGCCCCGGCTCCGGCTCCCAATATCTTCTGAAACTCATCAAGCTCGCCGCCGAAAAATACAAGATCAACCTCAAGCTCCCCTTCGCCGACCTCCCCAAGCCCCAGCAGGATCTCCTCCTCTACGGCCCGCCCCCCGGCGAGCAGGGACGCACCGGCTTCCACGGCATCTTCGCCTTCCTCCGCGCCAACCTCGACGAAACCAAATCCGACGGCTACCGCGAGTACATGATGCAGTACATGTCCGCCACCACCTGCCCCCGCTGCCACGGCCGCCGTCTTCGCCCCGAATCGCTCGCCGTCACCATCCCCATCCGCTCCGCCGACTCCGTCATCCTGAGCGGAGGCGCGTCAGCGCCGCAGTCGAAGGACCCCGAAACATTCCGCCCCGCCACCGCCCCTCGCACCCTTCCAACCCAGACCCAGAATCCCCCTCCGTCCACCATCAACCTCTCCATCGCCGACTACACCGCCCTCTCCCTCCACCGCGCCCTCACCGCCGCCCGCGCCATGAACTTCACCGGTCGCGAGCGCATCATCGCCGACCGCCTCCAGCGCGAGATCATCGAGCGCCTCGAATTCCTCAACGCCGTCGGCCTCGGCTACCTCTCCCTCGACCGCTCCGCCGCCACCCTCTCCGGCGGCGAAGGCCAGCGCATCCGCCTCGCCACCCAGATCGGCTCCCGCCTCCGCGGCGTCCTCTACGTCCTCGACGAGCCCTCCATCGGCCTCCACCAACGCGACAACCAGCGCCTCATCGCCGCCCTCGAACGCCTCCGCGACCTCGGCAACACCGTCCTCGTCGTCGAACACGACGAAGACACCATCCGCAAAGCCGACTTCGTCCTCGACCTCGGCCCCGGCGCCGGCAAAAACGGCGGCTTCCTCATCGCCTCCGGAACCCCCGCCGAAATCATGGCCAATCCCGCCTCCGTCACCGGCCAGTACCTCGCCGGCAACATCCCCATCGTCACCCGCCCCCCCCGCACTGGCCCCGACGGCGAGCCCGACCTCTCCCCCCGCCCCCTCACCGGCAACTGGATCACCGTCCGGGACGCCCGCTCCCACAACCTCCAGAACGTCACCGCCCACTTCCCCCTCGGCGTCATGACCGTCGTCACCGGCGTCTCCGGCTCCGGCAAATCCTCCCTCGTCAACGACATCCTCTACCGCGCCCTCGCCAAAGAACTCTACGGCTCCCGCGAAGAACCCGGCACCCACGGCGCCGTCATCGGCGTCGACCAGCTCGACAAAGTCATCCAGATCGACCAGTCCCCCATCGGCCGCACTCCACGTTCAAATCCAGCCACGTACACCGGCGTCTTCACCGCCATCCGCGACCTCTTCGCCCAGCTCCCCGAATCCCGCGAGCGCGGCTACAAGCCCGGCCGTTTCTCCTTCAACGTCCAGGGCGGACGCTGCGAAGCCTGCCAGGGCGAAGGCCAGCGCCGCATCGAGATGAACTTCCTCCCCGACGTCTACGTCCTCTGCGACGTCTGCAACGGCCGCCGCTACAACCAGGAAACCCTCGCCGTCCGCTTCAACGGCTACAACATCGCCGACCTGCTCGACCTTCCCATCGCCGACGCCCTCCCCATCCTCAAGGACATCCCCGCCGTTGGCATCAAGCTCCAGACCCTCGTCGACGTCGGCCTCGGCTATATCCACCTCGGCCAGTCCGCCACCACCCTTTCCGGCGGCGAAGCACAGCGCATGAAGCTCGCCCGCGAACTCTCCAAGCGCCAGACCGGACGCACCCTCTACCTCCTCGACGAGCCCACCACCGGCCTCCACTTCGACGACGTCCGCCGCCTCCTCGACGTCCTCCACCGCCTCACCGACCTCGGCAACACCGTCATCATCATCGAGCACAACCTCGACATCATCCGCAACGCCGACTACCTCATCGACATGGGCCCCGAGGGCGGCGAATACGGCGGCCGCGTCATCGCCCACGGCACCCCCGCCCAGGTCGCCACAGTCCCCACCAGCCACACCGCGCACTTCCTCCGCCCCCACTTCCCCTCGTCTTCAAAGGTTGGCTTGTCCTTCCAAGCCGCAGCCGGGGAATCTGCCTCCTCTTCTGCCTCTTCGATCCCCAACCCCAACGCCGGCCCCCAACCCCTCCACACCGCCGCCCCCGACGCCCCCAAGCAACCTAAAAAGAAGTTCACCGCCCCCGAAAAGAAAACCGGCGTCCCCACCCCCAAGGCTGCAACAACAACAAAGAGACCGCCAGGTAGCAGCCCTCGCCGCAGCCCCTCCTTGCCCGAAGGTACCCCAAGGCTTTAGCCTTGGGTCTCTCAGAATCAGCAAAGAACGGGCTTTAGCCCCTGGGGTATGCCTTAGCTCTTGCTCTTGTTCCTGGCCTTGCCGTTGCCTGTCCTTGCCCGAAGGTAGCTCAAGGCTTTAGCCTTGGGTCTCTCAAACTCTCTGCCTAACAAAAAGGGGCTTTAGCCCCTGGGGTATGCCTTAGCTCTTGCTGTTGTCCTTGCCCGTCCTTGCCCGAAGGTACCCCAAGGCTTTAGCCTTGGGTCTCTCTCAGGCTCCCCCACAAAACCGGGCTTTAGCCCCTGGGGTATGCCTTCGCCCTTCGCTTTCGCCCTTGCCCTTGCCTGGCCCTTGCCCGAAGGTACCCCAAGGCTTTAGCCTTGGGTCTCTCAGGCTCCCCCACAAAACCGGGCTTTAGCCCCTGGGGTATGCCTTAGCTCCTGCTGTCGTCCTTGCCCGCCCTTGCCCGAAGGTACCCCAAGGCTTTAGCCTTGGGTCTCTCAGTATCAGCAAAGAACGGGCTTTAGCCCCTGGGGTATGCCTTAGCTCCTGCTGTTGTCCTTGTTTGTCTTTGCCCGAAGGTACCCTAAGGCTTTAGCCTTGGGCCTCTCATCAACAGCAAGAATCGGGGCTTTAGCCCCTGGGGTATGCCTTCCTCGTCATGGCCTACGAACGCCAGAAGCCAAACACATACGCCCTGACGATCTCGACATTCCAACAGCATCGCCACTTCCAAAAGACGGAAAACGCCGAACTCTTCATCGCGACGCTCTTCCGTTACAGAGACGCAGGCCGTTTCCAACTCCACGGCTTCGTTGTCATGCCCGACCACGTCCACGTCCTCCTCACGCCCGCCCTCAACCAACCCACCGCCCGCTCCGTCCAACTCCTCAAAGGCGGCTACTCCCACGCCCACGGAGCCGCATCCATCTGGCACACCGGCCATCACGAACACCGCATCCGCGACGCCGCCGACTACACCACGCAACTCACCTACATCGCCAACAACCCCACCCGCAAGCACTACGAACACTTCCCCCGCGTCCACACCGCCTACGCGTCTCTCCTCGACCCCCGCCCACCCCATCTTTCCTGATGCCGTCGCTCCTGCCCTCCATGGCAGTTGCCTGTCCTTGTCTTTGCTGTTGCCCTTGCCCTTGCCTGCCCCTGCTTGAAGGTAGCCCAAGGCTTTAGCCTTGGGTCTCTAATCAACGGCAACGAATCGAGGCTTTAGCCCCCGGGGTATGCCCTATGCCCTTGTCTTTGCTGTTGCCCTTGCCGTTGCCTGCCCCTGCTGGAAGGTAGCCCAAGGCTTTAGCCTTGGGTCTCTAAGAGCGGGAAGAAGAAGGGGGGCTTTAGCCCCTGGGGTATGCTCTTGTCTTGGCTTTCGCCCTTGCCCTTGCCTGCCCCTGCTCGAAGGTAGCCCAAGGCTTTAGCCTTGGGTCTCTAAGGGCGCTAAGAAGAAGGCGGGCTTTAGCCTCTGGGGTATGCCCTTGTCTTGGCTGTTGCCCCTGCCCTTGCTGTTGTTCTTGTCTTTGCTGGCCCCTGCCTTTGCTGTTGCCTTTGTCTTTGCCCCTGCCTTTGCTGTTGCCCTTGCCCCTGCCTTTGCCGTTGCCCGCCCCTGCCCGAAGGTACCCTAAGGCTTTAGCCTTGGGTCTCTAAGGGCGCTAAGAAGAAGGCGGGCTTTAGCCTCTGGGGTATGCCCTTGTCTTGGCTGTTGCCCCTGCCCTTGCTGTTGTTCTTGTCTTTGCTGGCCCCTGCCTTTGCTGTTGCCTTTGTCTTTGCCCCTGCCTTTGCTGTTGCCCCTGCCTTTGCCGTTGCCCGTCCCCGCCCGAAGGTACCCCAAGGCTTTAGCCTTGGGTCTCTCAAAGCATCAGCGACAAAGCGGGGCTTTAGCCCCTGGGGTATGCCTTCCTCTCCCCGCCCCAACACGCCATCCCCCTTGACACACCCTGTACAATTAAGCTAGAGCCAAAAAGCAGATGCCGGCCCCCACGCCGCCGCACACTTTCCGCTCCGGCTCCAAACCGAAGTCCAGACTTAAGCGACATCGTTTGAATACTTTACATACTTACACCGGGGATGGGGGTCCCCACACATGCCACTCGAACTCACACCAGAAGCACCCGTCTTCCAGTGCCGCCACATCTTCACCGACGGCCATCGCTGCGGTTCCCGCTCCCTGCGCGGAGAATATTTCTGTTACTACCACCACCAGACCCGCCGCCCTGTGGAAAACCTCCGCGAGCGCCGCAGCCAGCAATCCGGCCTGAACTCAGGCTTCCACCTCCCCCTCCCCGAGGACCGCTCCGCCATCCAGGCCGCCATCGGCATCCTCATGCGCCGCGTCGCCGCCAACGAACTCGACCCCCGCCGCGCCGGCCTCCTCCTCTACGCCCTCCAGATCGCCTCCTCCAACCTCCCCAAAGCCGCCAAATCCGCCCCGCCCGCCGACACCGTCGACGAAATCACCCTCGACGAGACCTACGGCCCGCTCGCCCCTCAATCCGAGCTCCACAAAGCTCCCGGTGAAAAATCCCTTGAACAGATCCTCATGGAGCAATGGGAGCGCGATGCCCAGCGCGAAGCCGAAGACGAAGCCCGCCTAGCCCAAGCCGCTGAACCCTGCCTGCTCCCCAACCTGCAAGCCGCGCAAGCCCACCCCCGCACAAACCCGCCCCGCACAAACCCGCCCCGCACGCCCCACCTTACGTCAGATCGTCCGTGTCGAACGCCGGCACCTTCCGCCCCAGCGCCCGCGTATCCCGCACCCCCACCACCAGGCTCTCCACCACCTCGTCCACATCGTCCACATCCTCTTCCGCCGCCAGCACCTGCGTCCCTCCCTCCGGCTCCAGGCTCTCCAGCAGCACCGTCGCGTACGCCACCGCCACCCCGTCCTGGCTCAGGCCCTCCGGCGTCTTGGCCTTGATCCCCACCTCGCCCGGACTCACCCCCAGCAGCTCCGCCACGCGCTCCCGCAGCTCGCCCGCAATCGGCACAATCTTCGGACGCATCATCACCAGGCACGTGTCCACGTTCACGATCCTGTATCCCGCCGTCTTGATCTCTTCGAGCGCCGTCAGCAGAAACAGCGTCGACGCCGCGCCCTTCCAGCGCGGATCCGTCGGCGGAAAAAACGTGCCGATATCGCCCGCACTCACCGCGCCCAGCAGCGCATCCGTAATCGCATGCAGCAGCACATCCCCATCCGAGTGCCCTGCCAGGCCCTCCGTATGCTCAATCGCCAACCCGCCGATCACCAGCGGAACACCCGCCTTGAACGCATGCGAATCAAACCCAAACCCAATCCTCATCCCCATGCCATCTCCTAAGAAAGCCGATGCGGATCGATGCCCTTTTGCGCCGATCTCTTCGTCTCATTGTCCATCGCAAGCCGTTTGAACCTTGGCTGCTGTCCAAAGTTCATCAGCAGCGCTACTTCGAGCGCCGTCGCCTTCAGGTAGTTCAACGTCTGCGAAGCATGTTCTGCAATCAGGGCCTCGCAGGTTTTCAGCTCAACAAGTACGGAATCGTTCACCACCAGGTCAGCTCGAAACGTCCCGATCACCTCTCCGCGAAACCTGACTTGGATCGGCATCTCTGCGCGCACGCTCAGACCCGCCTCCAGCAGCGCACGTCTCATCGCTTCACGATAAATCGACTCCAGAAAACCATGCCCAAGCTCTTTGTAAACATCATAGAAACCCTGATGATCCGTTCCGTTACCTCATCGTGCTTCCCATGCATCATTCCATCCTTGTCTTTGTCCTTCCGCCTTGATCGGTGTGCATCCGCCTTGATCGGTGTTAAGCCTTCCTCGCCAGGTAGAACTCCGCCAGCTCCAGATCCCCCGGCTGCGTAATCTTCAGATTCCGCGCCGAACCCGCTACCACCCACACTACAATCCCCGCCCGCTCCAGCAGGCTCGCCTCGTCGGTCCCCGCAAACTCATCCGCAGCCGCCTCCGCGAACGCCCGCTTCATCAACCCGCACTTCGCCCCCTGCGGCGTCTGCGCCTGCACCACCCGCTCCCGCGGTATCGTCGCCGTCACAATGGCCCCATCCGCCGTGCGTTCCACCTGCTTGATCGTATCCACCGCCGGCAGCCCCACAATCGCCGCCCCATGCTTCTCCACCGCGTCAATCGTCCGCTCGATCGTCGCCACGTCGATCAGCGGCCGCACCGCATCATGCACCAGCACCACGTCGTCGTCCTCGCAGTCCAGCGCCGCCAGCCCGTTCGCCACCGAACCCTGCCGGTTCTCGCCGCCCTCCACCACCCGCACCCGGCCCCCCAGCCCCGACTGCGCCACGAGCTCCGTCACCCGCTCCATCTCCGCCGCGCGCACCGCCACCAGCACCTCCGCCACCCGCCCCACCGCTGCAAACGTCCGCAGACAGTGCACCAGCACCGGCACCCCGCTAATGGTCAGAAACTGCTTCGCCGCCGCCGGCCTCTCGCCACCCGCCACCACCCCGGCAGACATCCTTGTACCGATTCCCGCTGCCGGTAAAATCACGAATACACGCATAGCTCACGAAGTATAACAACTGCTCTCCGCCAACTCACCCGGCACCTCAACCGAACGACCTCCGCGCCAGGCCAAGCGCTCAGGCGGACGGAAGCACCGACAGGCGAAGCTCGCGCACCGTACGTTCGGCGACCAGGTTCCGCGTCAGCTGGAGCTTGCTGCCCGGCTTGCTGGGGACGGTGGGGTCCGGTGGAAACGACGGCGGCAGACCGGCCAGCGTCAGGATCCGGCTGGTCTCTCCAAAGTCGAGCCGCGCATCAAGCTGACGAGCGGCGGCGCGCACAACCCGGCGGCGCAGCGCGGGGTCAAGCGCGCGCAGGCGCTCGAGTTCGATGCCGAGCGTGCGTGCTCCCGGCGCAGTAGAGTTGGCGCGGCCGCCCCCGCGAACCGGCGTGCCGGGCAGCACGAGCTGCGGCAGCAGCTTGTCAACCTCCGGCTGCCAGCGGGCCTCGTCCTCGCGGGCAAGCTCGGCCAGGTTGGCCAGCGTCATGTCGATGCCAGGATTCTCCTGCCGCAGCACCGGAAGGATCGTGTGGCGAAGGCGGTTGCGGGTGAAGGACTCGTCGGAGTTGGAGGAGTCCTCTCGCCAGGGCTGGCCGCGAGCGGTCAGGAATGCACGAAGCTCGTCGCGCCGGGTGCGGAGCAGCGGGCGCACTATGCTGCCCTGTGCCAGCGTCAGCGCGGGCGCGATGGCGGAGAGGCCCTCCAGCCAGGCTCCGCGCAGAAGCTTCATCAGAACCGTCTCCGCCTGGTCGTCGAGCGTGTGGGCGGTAAGGATGTGCGTAGCCTGGCGATTGGAAAGCAGCGACTGGAAGGCTTCGTAGCGCAGGTTGCGGGCGGCTTCTTCCAGGCTTTCGCGCTGGCTGGCGGCGCGGGCCAGGGTGTCCACGCGCTCGACATGCAGCGGAATCCCAAGCCGCGCGCAGAGTTCTTCGACGAACGCCTGGTCGGCGTCGGACTCCGGGCCGCGCAGGGAGTGGTTGATGTGGATGGCGGACAGGCCCACGCCCAGCGAGTTTCGCGGCAGCGCGTTGGCGCCCTGCAGCAGCAGCAGCAGGGCGGTCGAGTCAGCGCCGCCCGAGATGGCGACGCAGGCGCGGTCGCCAGGGCGGAGAGGAGTAGGCGGGAGAGTGAGCATCTGGCTGAAACGATGGTACTGCGTGGCGGTGCAATCGCTCGAGGGCCCGGGAACCAGGCGCCTGCGCCAGCGCGCCGGCTGGCTCAACGTTGATCTTCCGCGAAAGCATCACGATTCCCCCACCTGAATCCGTTTGGCTGGGAGTAGAATCTGATGTGTGATGCAGCGTGCGCTCCGCGTCAACCTTCCCGGCGCTCACACGTCTAAACCGCAGCAAAGCGAAGCAGACTCAACCCGCTCTGCTCCGCTCCATTTTCGTCTCCGGTCTCCGCTCCACACGAGGAAATTCGCTTGAATTCGACGGTTAAACAAATCATCCTTTGGGTCTCGCTGATCGCGGGTGTCGTCATCCTGTTCAACTATGTCGCGCGCACTGCCGGCGCTGGCAAAGACGAGTCCATCAGCCTCTCCTCGTTCCAGAACGACGTCGATGCCGGAAAAGTCAAGGATCTCACCGTCAGTGGCACCGAGGTAACGGCCCACTACAAGGACAACAAGCAGACCTTCCACACCGTCATTACCGGGAACCTCACCGCGGCCAACTATCCCGACCTCTATAAGAGCCTGCGCGAGCACGGCGTCGACATCTCCAACAAGGACCAGACCCCCAGCATCTGGATGAACGCGGTCGTCTCGCTCCTGCCTGTCGCCCTCCTGCTCGGCCTCTTCCTCTTCATGATGCGCCAGATGCAGTCCGGCGGGAACAAGGCCATGAGCTTCGGCAAGTCCCGCGCGCGCCTGCTCTCCATGCAGCAGAAGAAAATCACCTTCAAGGATGTCGCGGGCGTTGATGAAGCCAAGGAAGAGCTCAAGGAGATCATCGAGTTCCTGCGCGAGGCCCAGAAGTTCCAGCGCCTCGGCGGCCGCATCCCCAAGGGCGTCCTGCTCGTCGGACCTCCCGGTACCGGCAAGACCCTGCTCGCCCGCGCCGTCGCCGGCGAGGCCAACGTTCCCTTCTTCTCCATCTCCGGCTCTGACTTCGTCGAGATGTTCGTGGGCGTCGGCGCCTCCCGCGTCCGCGACCTTTTTGAGCAGGGCAAGAAGAACGCTCCCTGCATCATCTTCATCGACGAGATCGACGCGGTCGGCCGTCATCGCGGCGCCGGCCTCGGCGGCGGACACGACGAGCGCGAGCAGACCCTTAACCAGCTGCTGGTCGAGATGGACGGGTTCGAAGCCAACGATGGCGTCATCCTCATCGCTGCCACCAACCGCCCCGACGTGCTCGACCCCGCGCTCCTTCGTCCCGGCCGCTTTGACCGCCGCGTCATCGTCGACCGCCCCGACATCAAGGGCCGCGAAGAGGTCCTCCGCGTTCACTCGAAGAAGGTTCCAATGGCCGAAGACGTGAACCTCAACGTCCTCGCCCGCGGCACACCGGGCTTCTCCGGAGCCGACCTCGCCAACATGGTCAACGAGGCGGCCCTCACCGCCGCCCGCTTCAACCGCAAGTCGGTCCACATGTTTGACTTCGAGACCGCCAAGGACAAGGTCCTCATGGGCGCGGAACGCAAGTCCATGCTGCTCTCCGACGAGGAGAAGAAGGTCACTGCCTACCACGAGGCCGGCCACGTCCTGGTCGCGGCCATGCGCTCTCACTCCGATCCCCTCCACAAGGTCACCATCATCCCTCGCGGCATGGCCCTCGGCGTCACCATGCACCTGCCCGAGGAAGATCGCCACACCGTCACCAAGGACTATCTCGAAACCCAGATGGCCGTATTCATGGGCGGACGCTGCGCCGAAGAGATCTTCCTCAAGCAGATGACCACCGGCGCAGGCAACGACATTCAGCGCTCCACCGCGCTCGCCCGCGCCATGGTCTGCGAGTACGGTATGTCCACCCTCGGGCCCCTTACCTTCGGCAAGAAAGAGCAGGAAGTCTTTCTCGGCCGCGAGATCGGCCAGGCCCGCGACTTCTCCGACGACACCGCCCGGCAGATCGACGACGAGGTCCGCAAGTTCGTCGATGCCGGCTACCAGTCCGCGTACTCGATCCTCGACGGCAACCACGACATCATGCACCGCATGGCCGAGGCTCTGCTCGAGCGCGAAACTCTCGACGCCGCCGAAATCAAGCTCATCATCGAAGGCAAGCCGCTGCCGGAGGTTCGCTCCTCGCTTTCGGCGGTCGATCCCGGCTCAGGCGGTGAGTCGCAGAAAGTCCAGAAGATCCTCAAGCCGGAAAACGGCAAGCCCGGCTTTACCGAGGGCCAGCCCAGCCCCGCATAACCCTTATCCAACTCCAAACACCTTTTCCAACCCCAAGCAAAGGTGGCGACCCATATAGGTCGCCACTTCTTTTGTTTCTCGTACGTGGGAACCTGCAGTTGCCGAAGCCGGCCTGCCTAACTGACCAGCTCCTTCACCTTCTCCTTCACCGTGTCCGCGGCCGCCTCAAGCGTGCCCTTCGGCTCTCCCGTCTTGCCGTCGCCCGACTGGAACTGCAGCGCGTCCTTGCCCGGAGAGGTCGTCGCCTTCTGCCCCATATCCTGCCGCCCGCGATCCTCGCCCGGCAGCTTGCCGTTGACGTCCTGCACCGACAACCCACCACCAGGCGCAGACAGGTTCGCCTCTACCGGATGCAGCCCGAAGGAAGTCTGCCACGGTCCGCGCATATCCTGCTCGCCCTCGCTGCCCTGCCCTGTCGACCCGTTGAAGTATTCGTCCACGATCCCCGGCGTGGGCTTCAGCATGCCCACGGAGAACGGGTTCTTCTCCAGGCTCTCGAGCGCCGCCGTAAACGCCTTCATGTGCGTGATCTCGCGCGTCATCAGGAACTGCAGCGTATCGATCGTGCCTGGATCGCTCGTATGGTCGATCAGCCGCTCATACACGATCTTCGCGCGCGCCTCTGCCGCAATGTTGCTGCGCAGGTCCACATCAAGTTCGCCCGTGATCTTCAGGTAGTTCGCCGTCCAGGCATTGCCCATCGAATCGAACAGCGCGACCCCGCCCCCGCCCGCAATCGTCACCAGCGGATCGGCCTCGGCCGCCTCGCGGTTCGTCTTCAACGGCTTCAAGTGCATCCGGATCAACGCGCCCACCACTTCCAGGTGGCTTAGCTCCTCGGTCCCGATATCCAGCAGCAGATCCCGCCGCGCCAGGTCGTCGATACAGTTCCAACCCTGGATCGTATATTGCATGGCCGCTGCCAGTTCGCCGTTCGCACCGCCGAACTGCTCCAGCAGCATGTTCCCGAACCGCACATCGGGTTCCCCGATGTTTACCGTGTACATCAGCTTCTTCACGTGGTGATACATGCAACCCTCGATCCCATTCCAAATTGGCGTACGCCCGCCCTGCGGGTATGCGGTAGGATGCTGTCCCCAACCTTCGGGATACCACTCGATACCGCCGGGTCCCCACTCGGCTGCGCGAGCTGCCGCGCGGGAATGCGACAATACTCTCAGAGTACCGTTCGAACCCATGCGCCGCCTGATCCTCCTCTTCACTCTCGCCTTCACCGGCTGCGGCTATCACTCCGTAGGCTCGGCCACCCACCTGCCGCCCGGCATCCGCACTATCGCCGTCCCTGTCTTCACCACCCGCGCGCAGGCCTTCCATACTGAGTTTGCCTTCACCCAGGCCATCGTCCGCGAGCTCAACGCCCGCACCCGCTACCAGGTTCTCAACCGCGAGGGCGACGCCGACGCCACTCTGCGCGGCACTATCATCTCCCAGTCCGCCGCCCCGCTCACCTACGATTCCTCCTCCGGCCAGACCTCCAGCTACCTCATCACCATCACCGCCAAGGTCGTCCTCACCGCCCGCGACGGCCGAATCCTCTACGAGAACGACGCGCTCCCCTTCCGCGAGCAGTACCAGTCCACCCAGGACATCGCCTCCTTCATCCAGGAAGACGCTCCCGCCGTCCAGCGCCTCGCCCGCGACTTCGCCGAATCCATCGTCTCCGCCATGTTGGAGTCCTTCTAGATGGCGCCTCCCCTGAAATCCTTCGCCGCCACCGACCGCTTCCTCGCCGAACTCCAATCCTCCACTCTGCGCCCCGGCTACGTCCTCGTTGGCGACGAAGCCTTCCTCTACCAGCGTTGCCGCGCCGGCGTCCTCGCCGCCCTCTGCCCGCCCGACCAGCGCGACTTCTCCCTCCACGATCTCGACCTCGCCGACACCACCATCTTCGACGCGCTCGACCTCGCTCAGACTCCCTCCCTCATGGCGCCCTTCCAGGTCATCTTCGTCCGCGGCCTCAAAAATCTCTACACCCGCGGCGCCAAGAAGGAAGAGTTCGCAGCCGTCGACGCCTACTTCCGCCGTCCCAATCCCGCCGCGCTCCTCCTCTTCGTCGCCGACCACATCTCCATCCCCGCCGACCTCCGCCGCATGGACTATCAGGACAAGGAAAAGTTCGAACGCATCCAGGCCACCCTCGGCGAGTGGTGCTCCCTCGTCGAACTCGCTCGCGTCTCCGAGTCCGACGCCGCCCGCTGGCTCACCGAAGAAGCTCCCCGCCGCGGCGTCCGCATCGACCCCGACGCCGCCCGCGAGCTCGTCGACGCCCTAGGTGCCGACATGATGCTCATCGCCAGCGACTTCGAAAAACTCGCCCTCTACGCCCAGGGCAAACAACTCCTCCTCGCCCCGCCTCAGGACCGTGCGCCCCATGTCTCGCCTCTGAGAGATGGGATGGAACCGACGCAAGGCCCTCCCGAGCCCCTGCATCTCCCCACCATCACCCTGGGCGATGTAGAAACCATGGTCCTCGCCGCCAAGCAGCGCTCCCTTTACGAGCTCACTGATGCCATTTCGCGCCGCGACCGCCCCGCCGCCCTCGCCCTGCTCCACGGCCTCCTCAACGCCTCCGACGGCGGCGAGGACTCCGCCATCGGCCACCTCTACATGCTCGCCCGCACCTTCCGCCAGATGCTCATCATTCTCGAGAAGAACGTGCGCGACTCCCGCGCCATCTGGCAAGTCCTCTGGCAGGGCTTCCGCATGCCTCCCTTCGCCGCCGACGACCTCATCCGCCAGGCTCGCCGCTACAAATCCCGCTCCGAACTCACCCGCGCCCTCCGCCTCATCGCCCGCGCCGACCTCCAAATCCGCAGCTCCCCGCCCGACAAACGCCTCGTCCTCGAACGCCTTGTCCTCGCCCTTTGCACCGATCCCAAACCCGCAGCCGTCAGCTCCTTCAACCAGTTCGCTATTGAGTTGTAACTCCCTCAAATCCCAAAGAAAAGCCGCACCTTCGCAGCCAAACGAAGAGGGTGGGGCGCACGATCGTCCTAAGGCTCGCCTTATGCCAGCCCGCCGGCTCTCCAGGTCCAGTGGGCACTCACGCTACCTTGGCTACGCCTATCTTGCTCATGAAACTCTGGCGCTTTCTGTCCGCACCAATCGCTTCTTCGACCGGCAGTCGTGTCGTTTTGGAACAAACTGGTCCTCGCACCCGCCTCTCACCCCCGCGGCGCCGGGCCGGCCTCGCCGCTTAGTTCGCCATCGACAGGTAACCTGCGTACCCCGCCGTAACCCCGCAGCCGCCGCCGTCTCGCTCCAGAAAACTTCGAAAATGACGCTTCGTTCGTCAACATACAGCACATCCGCTGCTGATCTCCCTGCGTAGTGGCTCAGCTACCCTCAACCGTCACCACCAGCCATTACCTTGGCCTCCGCCGACACAATCAAATCTAGCCAGGCCTAGAAAAACATTGGTAACTCATCCTGACGCAAGCCGTTACCTTCGCCAGCGTCGAGAAACTTACCATTTGCGTCGCCCCCGGCCACCCGGCGGCCCATGCAGCTACGTCCCGCGTGCTGCCCTGCAGGCCAGTCCCGAACTGGAACGGACCAGATTCGCCCGGTTCACACCGTCGGCGCAATTGTTCCCGCAAACCAGAACTATGGTCACCTCCATCCGCACACCGACGGGGCATAGCCGCTCCCCCGAAGAGGTCTCGCTTCTGCTGCTTTCGTGTGATGTCTGCCCTCTCCGACCACGGGCTAGGTTCAAGTCGGAGCCGACAGAAACACACCCAGAGGAGTACTCCAATGAAGCAAATGAAGCGTTACCTTGCAGTCCTTTCCTGTGCCTTGGTCCTCACGTCCACACCCGCCCTCCTCGCCGATCCCCTTACCGAATCACTCACCGCGAATCTCACCTCCGCTGTCCTGGTCAACACCACGGTCGCCGGCGTCGAGCAGTACGCCTACGACAACACCACCGTCGTCGGCCTCAACTCTCGCACCACGACCTTCCTCGCAACCTACTCCGACGTTGGCGGTGTTGGTGTCCTCAACATCACCGACCTCTGTGCTCAGGTAACCGTCCTTGGACAGGGAGTGCCTTGCCAGGCCCTCGCCTTCTCCTTCTCCGATCTCTCCTTCAACAACGCCTCGGTCGTCGATGCGCTCGGCACCGCCAGCGCCAACGTCAGCGGCGATGTCGCCAACGTCGACTTCAGCGCCAGCATCGGCGGCGGCTCCGCTGCCATTGACTTCGGCGGCGGCGGCGGCGGTGGTGGTTCAGTCGCAACAACCCCGGAACCAGGCTCGCTCGCCCTCCTCGCGACTGGCCTCACCGGAGTCGCCGGAGCGGTTCGTCGCCGCTTCCGGGTCTCTGCCTGACCCTCCCTCCGCGGACGGGGTCTCTCTCCCCCAACCGCAACGGCGCGCATCCTGCTACGCCGCAATCGCCCACTCCATGCAAGTCGCGGTGCCCACATCGGTCGGCGTGTGGGCACCGCATCTTTTGCACCCGCGTCTCTCAGCCCCTACCGCTGAGCTGGCGCCCGCCGCATTCTTCGGAACAAACCAATTTCGCGCTCCCGCCCTCTGAGATGTGCAGAGGCAGCACGACCGCCACCCACTCACAAGGGATCTTTCATGGCAGCCGTCATCCGCGCCTTCTTGTTCTATCTCTTCCTCGTCTTCGTCGTCCGCATCGTCGGCCGCCGTCCCGGCAAGCAGATCACTCCCTTCGAGTTCGTGCTCGTCTTCTTCATGGGCGGCCTCGCGCTCACCGCCATGGTCAGCGACGAGGCGTCACTGACCAACGCCTTCATCCAGATCATCACTATCGCCACCGCTCACTACATCGTTGCGCAGCTCCGCGCCCGCTCCCCGCGCATCGCCCGCCTCTTCGATGGCACGCCGCTCGTTCTGCTCGAGAACCATCACTGGCGTTCCAACACCATGGCCAACATGGGCATCCAGGACGACGACGTCATGGCCACCGCCCGCGACCAATCCCTCGCCACCCTCGACCAGATCGATCAGGCCATCCTCGAACGCAACGGCCAGATCAGCATCATCAAGGCCGAGAGCGACTAGCCCAACACCATCGAGCCCCGGCCTGGAGGATCACCACGTGAGCCAAGTTGCCTTCGAGAAACCAGTAGAAGATTCGGTATCCAAGATCGAAGAGGTCGCCGTCGGCGAAGACCTCGAGTTCCAGCGCCGCTGGTGGCGCTTCGAGCACATCGCCTGGGCCACCTTCACCATCATCATCATTCTCACCCTCGCCGGCGTATTCGGCCGCGGTCCTCTCGCCAAGGCACGCGCCGGCAACTCCGCCATGCGCCTCGAGTATGAGCGCGTGGAACGCACCAACACACCGTCCATGTTGCGCGTCTCCTTTCAGCCCTCTTCCATCCACAACGGCCAGATCCAGCTCTTCGTCAGCGAGTCCGTTGTCAATCAGCTCGGCGCCCAGCGCATCATCCCCGCGCCCCTCACCTCTGCCGTCGGCAACGGCGGCATCACCTACACCTTTCCCGCCACCGAGTCGCCCGCCACCGTCGCCTTCGCCCTTCAACCCGCCGCCCCCAGCGTCGGCAACTTCACCGTCCAGACCCCCGGTGACGGGCCGATCACACGCCGCGTCATCGTCATGCCCTGAAGCCCTATGTCAACTATCCTTCACGCCATCGCCGGCTACTTCTTCCTGCTTCTCACCGTGCGCATCCTCACCCGGCGCCCCGGTGGTCAGATGACGCTCTTCGAGTTCGTCATCGTCTTCCTCATCGGCGGCGTCATCATCCTCGCCACCGTCGGCCCAGACCGCTCCTGCACCAACTGCGTGACCGCCATCCTCACCGTCGGCCTTATGCATCGCCTCGTCGCCTTCGCCAAATCGTTTTCACCCCGCATCGGCGCCATCGTCGACGGCACCCCGCTCGTCGTCCTCCGCGACGGCGCCTGGCAGAACGAGATCATGCGCGGCATGAAGCTCGCCCCCGAAGACGTCATGGCCGCGGCTCGCCTCAAAGGCCTCAAATCCATCTTCGACGTCAAGTACGCCATCCTCGAACGCAACGGCACCATCTCCATCATCGAGAACGAATCGGACGACTAAAGCCAGCTCACACCTCTGCCTTCGAAAGCAGCGCCCATGCCCGCAGCCGAGACCCAAACCGCCGCCCAGACCAGCTCCGAACCCAACGACCGAAGCATCCTCACCGACATCCCACTGCGCATGGATGGCCTGCCCTGGTCCTCCTGGCACACCCGCATCCTCATTGCCCTCGGCACCTCCTGGATCCTCGACGGCCTCGAAGTCACCCTCGTCGGCTCGCTCTCCGGCATCCTCGAATCCAAGAACGGCCTCTCCCTGACGGACCCCCAGGTCACCGGGGCAGCCACCACCTACCTCGCCGGCGCCGTCATCGGCGCGCTGCTCTTCGGCCACCTTACGGATCGTCTCGGCCGCAAAAAGCTCTTCCTCGTCACCCTGGCCACCTACTCCATCGCCACCATCTGCACCGCCTTCTCGCCCAACCTCCTCTTCTTCTCCTTCTGCCGCTTCTTCACCGGTCTTGGCATCGGCGGCGAGTACGCCGCCATCAACTCCGCCGTCGACGAACTCATCCCCGGCAAGGTTCGCGGCACCGTAGACCTGGTCGTCAACGCCACCTTCTGGCTCGGCGCCACCATCGGCTCCCTCGCCTCGCTGCTCCTGCTCTCCGGCCGCATCTTCCCGCTTCACAGTGGCTGGCGCTTCGCCTTTGGCATCGGCGGCTCGCTCGGCTTCATCGTCCTGCTCCTCCGCCTCGCCGTCCCCGAGAGCCCCCGCTGGCTCATGCTCCGCGGCAAGGAAGAAGACGCCTCCAAAATCATCGACGACATCGAAGCCAAGATCGCCCGCACTGGCAAAAAGATCCCTCCCGTCGAGGGCGACAAGCTCGAGATCACCCCGCGCGATCACACTCCCTGGGGCGACATCTTCCGCAACATGCTCTTCGACAACCGCCAGCGCTCCATCCTCGGCCTCGTCCTCATGGTCGGCCAGTCCTTCTTCTTCAACGCCATCTTCTTCACCTACGGCCTCATCGCCAAGAAGTTCTTCCACACCTCAGACAAAGATCTCCCGCTCCAGCTCCTGCCCTTCGCCGTCGCCAGCTTCCTCGGCCCGGTCCTGCTTGGCCGCCTCTTCGACAAGATCGGCCGCAAGCCCATGATCACCATCACCTACGCCATATCCGGCACGTTGCTCCTCATCACTGCTTTCCTCTTCGCCCGCGGCAGCATCGCCCTGCATGGTATGAGCATCTGCTTCGCCATCATCTTCTTCGTCGCCTCCTCCGCCGCCTCTGCCGCGTACCTCACCGTCAGCGAGATCTTCCCGCTCGAGATCCGCGCCTTCGCCATCGCCATCTTCTATTCGCTCGGAACCCTCATCGGCGGCGTCGGCGCCCCGTTGCTCTTCGGCTTCCTCATCGCCTCGAACTCCCGCACCCATCTCGCCTGGGGCTACGCCCTCGGCGCCACCCTCATGCTCGCCGGCGCCCTCTGCGAGGGCTTCATCGGAGTCGAAGCCGCCGGCCGCAGCCTGGAATCCGTCTCCAAACCCCTGCAAAGCCGCTAACGCCTGACCCGCAACCCACAAACCCGCAGACCCAACATCCACAGATCAAGTCTTTAGCGACTATCGCGGCATATCCCGATGCGTCGTCTTCACGCGGTACCCCGCACCTTCCAGCCGCCGCTTCATCTCTTCCGCAATGAACACGCTCCGGTGCTGCCCGCCCGTGCACCCAAACGCCACCGTCAGATAGCTCTTGCCTTCCTTGATGTAGTGCGGCAGCAGAAACTCCAGCATCTCCGTCGTCTTCTCCAGGAACTCCCCCGTCTGCGGAAACCCCTGCACATACGCCGCCACCTTCTTGTCCTTGCCCGTCAACTCTCTAAACTCCGGCACAAAATGCGGGTTCGGCAGAAACCGCACATCGAACACCAGGTCCGCATCCGTCGGCACCCCGTTCTTGAACCCGAAGCTCATTGCCGAGATCGTCAGGTTGCGGTCCTTCTCCTCGCGCTCCTCAAACTGCGCATTGATATGCGCCCGCAGTTCATGCACATTGAACTTCGTCGTCTCCAGAATGATGTCTGCCACATTCCTTACCGGATCCAGCCTCCGCCGCTCCGCCCGGATTGACTCCACCACTGTCTCTTCGCGGCCCATCGGGTGCGGCCGCCGCGTCTCGGAAAATCGCCGGATCAGCGCCTCCTCCGAGGCCTCCAGAAACAGCACCCGCGTGTTCAGTACCTTGCGAACCTTCTTCAAGATCGCCGGGAACCGCTCCAGTCTGATCCCCTCGCGCACATCGATCACCAGCGCCGCCCGGTCGATCTCCGCCGACTGTCTCACCAGGTCCGCAAACCGCGGAATCAGCTCCAGCGGCAGGTTGTCCACCGAGTAATAACCTAGATCCTCAAACGTCTTCAGCGCCGACGCCTTCCCCGCCCCGCTCATCCCCGTCAGGATCACCAGTTCGCCATGCGATCCCGCCAGCTTCGGTCCCTTGGCCCCTGTCCCCGCCGCAACGGCCTTCGCGTCAGCCCGCCCCACAGCCTTCTTGCTGCCCGCCTTCTTCGCAGTCATGCAGAAATCCTATGGCAAAGCACCCATAGGCGTATACCCGTCCTCACCAATCCCCGCATTTTCCTCGTACGCAACCTTTCCGCGCGCTGAACCCTGTCATCCTGAGCGAAGCGCCGCAGGCGCGCGGTCGAAGGACACGCATCTGCCTTGCCTTGCCTCTGCCTTTGCCTTTGCCTTTGCCCGAAGGTACCCCAAGGCTTCAGCCTTGGGTCTCTCAACGGACCGCCAAACATCCGGGCTTCAGCCCCTGGGGTATGCTCTCCCTACCCAACCCTGTCATCCTGAGCGAAGCGCCGCAGGCGCGCAGTCGAAGGACCCGCATCTGCCTTGCCTCTCTGTCAAGCTACCCCCGCCACAGAGCCCGAACCAAATCGCTGCACGAAAACAGAAAAGCCCCGGCAACACCGGGGCGCTCCTTGAACTCAACCCTCAACCCGCTGCCGGCGTCCTCACCTCGATCAGCGGCTCGTTCGAGTTCGGCTTCGCATGCCGTTCCACTGTGATCTTCCGTTCCTTGTGCTTCAGCGCCTGCTGCTCGATTTTCTTCAGCGCATCGTGCAGCTGCACCAGCATATCCGTCCCTTCGCACGTCGCGACCAGCGTCTCGTGGGCCGTGTTCAGCGTTACCTCGGCTATCATCCGGTACTTGTCTTCCGTCAGGATCACGTGCGCGCTCACCGTCCGTCCGGAGAGCATCTCGTTGATCCGCGCCAGCTCAACATCCCCGAGCCGCTTCTGTTTCGCCGTCACCGTCGTTCCACGTCCTGTGTATTCCACGATCATGCGTTCACCTCGTTGTGTGCTTCTCTCGGTACGATGCGACCGCCCCAAACTCAGGATGCCGCCCTCACCTAATCTGTCATAATCCGTCTCATCCGCCTTGATCCGCGTTAGGTGTTGCTGTTGCCCTTGCCGTTGCTTACCGGACCCGCCGCTGATGCGTACTCGGTATCTGCATATCTTCTCTGTACTTCGCCACCGTCCTCCGCGTCACGTTGATCCCCTGCGCCTTCAGCGCGGCTGCCAGGTGATCGTCGGTCAGCGGCTTGCGCGGATCTTCCTCCTCGATCAGCTTCTTCACCTTACGCTTCAACAGCACCAGCGGCAGGTCCCCGCCCTCCGGCCCGTTCACTCCCTCTGAGAAGAAGAACCGCAGTTCATACACGCCCTGCGCCGTGTGCACATACTTGTTTGCCACCGCCCGGCTCACCGTCGAAGGATGCACCCCGATCTCCTCCGCCACCTCTTTAATCATCATCGGCTTCAGCGACTGTTCGCCCCGTTCCAGGAACTCGCCCTGTCTGCGCACGATCGCCTCGCACGTCCGCACAATCGTATTCTTCCTCTGCTCGATATTGCGCAGCAGTTGAATCGCGCTCTTGTAGCGCTCCTTCACGTAATCCCGAACTTCCTTTTCCGTATTCTTCTCGCGCAGCATCCGCCGATAGTTCCCGCTCAGCCGCAGCGTCGGCATATCCTCTTCGTTCATCACCACCACGTACTCATCGCCGCGCTTCACAAACGCCACATCCGGCTCGATCAACCGCGTCTCGGCCACGTTATATCGCTGGCCCGGCCGCGGATCCAGCGTCCGGATATACTCCACCGCCGCCTGCACCTCCTCCGCCGTCCGCCCGCAGCTCTTGGTCAGCTCACGCATGTCTTTCTTCTGCAGCAGCCCCAGCCGCTTGTCGACGATCTCCGCCGCCACAGTCATCACGCTCATGCCCAGCGGACCATCTCCATCTCCGTTCATCCCGCGCCGCCAGGCCATCGCGGCCTCCCGCCGCTGCCCCGCGATCTGGATCAGCAGGCACTCGCGAAGGTCCCGCGCACCCACCCCCGCCGGATCCAGCTGATGCATCAGCCGCCGCGCCTCCACCACCACCTGCAACCGGCCGCCGCCGCCGCCATGGTTTGCGCTCTGCGCTCCGTCAGTCTCGTCGCCCCCGGCCGCCACGCTCTCCAGCGTCCGCCCCACACCCACCTCATCCCACGCTCCGGCCTGCGCGCCGGCGCGGCCTTTCAGCGCCCGCTCAAATGGGATCGGCTCCGACCGCAGCCGCGCCTGCGCCTCCGCCAGCAGCGCCGCCTCCAGCGCCATCGCCAGCTCCTCGTCCGTCGCGGTCAGGTACCCATTCGCGTCCAGGTTGCCAACGATCAGCTCCGCCGCCGCCCGCACCTCGTCGCTCAGCGTCAACGACCCCAGCTGCCACAGCAGGTGATCGCTCAGCGTGCTCGGCTGCGCCAGGAAATGTTCAAACGAGGGCTTGTCATACTCTTCGAAGTTCGAAGCAATCTTGAACCCCGGGTCAAGATAATCCTGGAAGTAGCTCCCGAAGTCGATCTCGTCGAACGGATCTTTCTCCTCGCGCTTGCTCTCTTCCGCCGCCGCCTCGGCCGAGCGCTCCCGATCCCCCTCGATCCCCGACCGCTCCTCCAGCGTCGCCCCCGACTCTTCCAGTTCCTCGAGCACCGGGTTCTCGATCATCTCCGAGTTGATCATCTCCTTCAACTCGAGCTTGTTCAGCGCCAGCACGCTCACCATCTGCACCAGGCCGGGCGTCAGCACCTGCCGTTGCGATACCTTCAGGTTGAGCTTGGGTTGCAGCAGCACTCAGAATCCCTCTTCCATATCCAACGCAGCCTAACCGCTTCCCGTCTAGTCAGCGCCTGCGTTCGACCCCAGTCTACACTTCCACCTGCACGCTTGCACCCGCCCAACATGCACACTTCGCGTCATCCCGCATGAGAATTCCCTAATGTCATTCTGAGCAAATCGCGGCGAAATCCAATGATCCGCGTCTCGCCCTCGTCTCTGCCTGAAGGTACCCCAAGGCTTTAGCTTGGGTCTCTGATGCTCCCACGAATCCGGGCTTTAGCCCCCGGTGTATGCCTTCGCCAACCAAGCTGCCATCCTGCCCCACAATCCGTCATCCTGAGCGAAGGCGCATCGCGCCGCAGCCGAAGGACCTGCATCTCCCATCCTGCCCCTACACTCCGTCATCCTGAGCGAAGGCGCTTCGCGCCGCAGCCGAAGGACCCCGAGTCCCTCCACACCGCCCCAACCCTCCAACACTTCCCAACCCCGCAGTCATCCTGAGCAAAGCGCCGAAGGACCTGTCTCTGCCTGAAGGTACCCCAAGGCTTTAGCCTTGGGTCTCTCAGGCTCCCCCACAATCCGGGCTTTAGCCCCTGGGGTGTGCCTTCGCCAACCAAGCTGCCATCCTGAGCAATACCCCACACTCCGTCATCCTGAGCGCAGGCGCTTCGCGCCGCAGCCGAAGGACCCCGAGTCCCTCCACAGCGCCCCAACCCTCCAACACTTCCCAACCCCGCAGTCATCCTGAGCAAAGCGCCGAAGGACCTGTCTCTGCCTGAAGGTACCCCAAGGCTTTAGCCTTGGGTCTCTGATGCTCTCCCACGAATCCGGGCCTTAGCCCCTGGGGTATGCCTTCGCCAACCAAGCTGCCATCCTGAGCAATACCCCACAATCCGTCATCCTGAGCGAAGGCGCTCGCGCCGCAGCCGAAGGACCCCGAGTGTCCCTCCCCAGCGCCTCAACCCTCCAACACTTCCCAACCCCGCAGTCATCCTGAGCAAAGCGCCGAAGGACCTGTATCTGCCCTTGTCTCTGCCTGAAGGTGGCCCAAGGCTTTAGCCTTGGGTCTCTGATGCTCCCCCACGAATCCGGGCCTTAGCCCCTGGGGTATGCCTTCGCCAACCAAGCTGCCATCCTGAGCGAAGGCGCATCGCGCCGAGCCGAAGGACCCCGACTCCCTCCCCAGCGCTCCAACCCTCCAACAATTCCAACCCCCCCCCCGCTGTCATCTTGAGCGAAGTCAAGGACCCCCATCTCCCCGCAGCCCTACCGCCGTCTTCGAGCGCCACCGCGTCATTCTGAGCCGCAGGCGAAGTATTCCCCCGTCGCCCCAAGGCAATCCCCCACAAAACCTGTCAACCCCCTACCCCTCCTAAACCCAACATTCCAATCCAAATAAACCTGTCATACTCCCTCGCGTCTTTTCCCTATAATAGAAGTAGGCCACCACCAAACCCTCGACTTCGTCCATAAGCCCTTTCCTGTGAATATTTTGCCTCTAACTCCTTTGCTTTGACATATTTAGCTCTCCATCGACAGGTAACCCCTTTGTTTTGAAATATTTGCACGTTTCTGCCGGGGGGGGTAGCCGCTGAACCAACTCGCCCCAGCCGCGTACACCGTTAGAACATAAGACCGCGCCACCGCTCATGCCCGTCAAGCTAAAACTCGGCCCCAACCCTCACCCCCGAGGCTTCTTCTCGAGCCTCTTCCGTCTCCTCGTCGTCACGGCGCTCTTCTGCGCGCTGGTCGGCGCGGCCATGTTCTTCTACTACTACCAGCGCTACCAGACGGTCGTGGAGCAGCGCCTCGCCGCCGGTCCGCTCTTCGCCTCCGTCGCCCAGATCTACGCCGCCCCGCAGGAAGTCCGCGTCGGCCAGCATCTCACCATCGCCAGCATCGCCACCGGCCTGCGCTCCGCCGGCTACAACATCAACCCCGACCTCGGCACCTTCGACCTCCGCCCCAGCGCCATTCTCATCAAGCCCGGCCCCCAGTCCTTCCACAACACCGACGGCGCCACCATCACCGCAGCCGACGGCGAAATCACCGCCATTACCGCCGAGGACGGAGCCCCGCTTGCCGGCTACGAACTCGAGCCCCAGCTCATCACCGCGCTCTCTGAAGACAAGAACCGGACCAAGCGCCGCCTCGTCACCTTCAACGAAATCCCGCCCCACCTCGTCCAGGCCATCACCGCCATCGAAGACCGACGCTTCTTCGAGCACGGCGGCATCAACTATCTACGCACCGCCAAGTGCGCCGTCCACGACATCCTCTCCGCCCGCAAGGACTGTGGAGGCTCCACCCTTACCCAGCAGCTCGCCAAGAACTTCTTCCTCTCCCCCGACAAGACCGTGAAACGCAAGCTCGCCGAGCTCATGATCACCCTGCAGCTCGAAGCGCGCTTCTCCAAGCAGCAGATCTTCGAGATGTACGCCAACGAGATGAACCTCGTGCACCGCGGCAGCTACGAGATCAACGGCGTCGGCGAAGCCTCCCAGACCCTCTTCGGCAAGGACCTCCACCAGCTCTCCCTTGCCCAGGACGCCACGCTCGCCGCCCTCTTCCAGAACCCCAGCTACCGCAACCCCTACCGCCACCCCGACCGCGCCCTCGAGCGCCGCAACCTCGTTCTCGATTCCATGGTCGAGACAGGCGCCATCACCTCCACCCAGGCCGCCAGCGCCAAAGCCGAACCTCTCGGCCTCGCGCAATCCAACGTCGACGCCGGCGAAGCGCCCTACTTCGTCGACCTCGTCCACGAGCAGCTTGCCCAGCGCATCCCCGAGCAGGAGCTCGGCCACGCCAGCCTGCGCATCTACACCTCGCTCGACCCGCAACTGCAGCGCGTCGCCTCCGAGGCCGTCGATCTAGGCATGCACAACGTCGATGACATGGTGCGCAAGGCGCACGGTAAGCACCCCGGCCCGTTGACCTTCCCCCAGGTCGCGCTCGTCGCCCTCAACCCACACACCGGCCAGATCCTGGCCCTGGTCGGCGGCCGCAACTACGGCACCTCCCAGCTCAACCACGCCACCGCCCAGCGCCCCACCGGCTCCATCTTCAAGCCCTTCGTTTACGCCACCGCCTACAACACCTCGCTCCAGGGCACCTCGCTCGGCGAGGACGGCGTCTTCACCGCCCTTACCCGCATCAACGACGATCCCCAGGACTTCGGCACCAACGGCCAGTCCTACATCCCCGGCAACTTCGAGAAGGGCGAGTTCCCCGGCATGGTCACCGCCGCCGACGCCATCGCGCACTCGCTCAACATCGCCACCATCGCCCTCGCCCAGAAGGTCGGCTACGAGAACGTCGCCGCGCTCGCCCGCGCCGCCGGCATCGCCTCCGCCCGCCCCACACCCTCAGTCGCCATCGGCACCTATGAGGCCACGCCCATCGACATGGCCGGCGCCTATACCGTCTTCGCGAACAACGGCGTCCGCCTCAACCCCTGGATGCTCGCCAGCGTCCGCAACAGCAGCGGAGACATCGTCGCCGACTACGCCCCGGTCGCCAGCCAGGTCCTCGACACCCGCGTCGCCTACCTCACCCAGTCGCTGCTGCAGGGTGTCATCGCTCGCGGCACCGCCTCTACCGTTCGCGCCCACGGCTTCACGGCACCCGCCGCTGGTAAGACCGGTACCTCCCACGACGCCTGGTTCGCCGGCTACACTTCCAACCTCATCTGCATCATCTGGGTCGGCAACGACGACTACACCGACGTCAAGCTCCAGGGAGCCCTCGCCGCCGCCCCCATCTGGGCCGAGTTCATGAAGCGCGCCATCCAACTCCCGCAATACTCCGATGTCCACGAGTTCCCCAAACCTGACGGCCTCACCAACGTACGCATCGACAAGGTCTCCAACCTGCCCGCGGACGAAACCTGCCCCAACGACTACATCGCCGCCTTCCTTGACGGAACCATTCCTCCCGGAACCTGCTCCCGCATGGCCGACTCCGGCCAGTCCATCGTCGAGCAGATGCTGAACGGCGGCACCCCTCATCCCGAATCCCAATACGAGCCCTCCAACCCCAACGACCCCAACTCTCCGCCCCGCAAAAAGAACTTCTTCAAACGCCTATTCGGCGGCGGCGACGCTCCCCCGCCATCTCCTCCGCCGTAGCCCCCTATGCGATACTTGTCTAAGCCATAAGCCGGGATGGCGGAACTGGCAGACGCAGCGGACTCAAAATCCGCCGAGGGCAACCTCGTGGGGGTTCGACCCCCCCTCCCGGCACCAAGATTCTAAGAGACTTACGAGATAAATGGCCTCTCCAAAGCGAGAGGCCATTTTCGTCAGTGGCTGTTTTGGTGGCTGTTGGTATATCGCGGCAGAGGCTTTTTCGCCGCCCGCCTGCATGCCCCTCGGGCCTGGCTCCTTCTTGCGAGCTCTTCGGACAGCAGCTTCTCGCGCTCTCCGAGTCGCGCAACCTTAGCTTGCAACAGCGCAAATTCGGTTGCGCGATTCTGACCATCACCTTTCGCCTAGTATTCCCAGTATGAGTGCGAGTGTTCTCGCAATGACCACAAATGAGGATCCCGACCGTCATGGGTAAAGGAGAGACAATGTTCCTGAACGGAGGCGAGCATGAGCTTAAAGCCCCCACTCTGGTTTATCTTTGTCACGATGATGTCAAGCGCACACGGGAGTCTGGTTAATAGAGGCTTCTCGAATGAGCGAGGATTTTGGCAGGCCCAGCGCCAGCTGAAATGTGAATTGTTGCGTTGCCGATCCCGCCCGCTAGTGGTAGATTTTGGACATCCGATGTACTCGCGGTTGACAGCAAGAGGTGCGTGATGCAAATTCCAATCTCTGAAGCGATCCATCAACTCCGCGCCGATCTGCATGAAGCAGTTCTACAAGGTAAAGATCAGGATATCGTCTTCACCCCGACCGGCGTTGAGATTGAGCTTGGTGTTACCTTTACAGCCGAGGCGAAGGCGGGGGGAGGATTCAAGTTACTTGCTGTTCTCGACCTTTCGCTTGAAGGAAAGCTAAGCCGAGAAAGCCAACATAAGCTCAAACTGTCCTTATCAGTTGCTGACCGAGCAGGCAATCCGCTCAAAGTAAGGTCAGATATCGCTCCACTTGACCTGCCGAAGTAAGGTCACGTGCAAATCAAGCAAAGCGATTTTGTCGCCGATGTCAGTATCGTATATAGCGACGCGCGGACACCTGGTTTTGGGTCCGGTCGGCTGATCGCTCCGGGTCTCATCCTTACCGCACGCCATGTAGTAGACACAGACACCGGCATCTCGCCTGTAGGCTCACTCTGGAACATACTTCTCCTCGGAGAATTGAAACAAGACGGAATCTGGGACAGGCCACGGCATGCTTCAGTTGTGTGGGTTGGTGAAGGAGATCTCGATTTAGCGCTTCTCCGCATCATTATCGACGAACGCACATCTGAGGTGTTGACTCCCCATCTGATCCCACAGTTTTCCTCCCATGACCGCTTAAACTCCATTGGCGAGGTTTACGCTACAGGCTTTCCTGAAGCTCGACGTTACGAAAAGAAGACGACCGACTTCAGCGTATCTGGAAGTCTATGGATCCCTAGTCGTGATGGCCCATACGCATGGACGGTTGGAGCAAGTCCCGACAACCCTGAGGGGTGGAAAGGCATGTCGGGAGCTGCAGTTTGCCACTTGACTCGCCACGGCTCACTGCTCTTGTTCGGAGTTGTTCAGCAAGTTCCCGCAAGTTTTTCTCATGGGCAGCTTGAGGTGGCGCGACTCTCGAAGGCCTTCGAGGTGGCCGCTTTCCGAACCGAACTTGCGGCAGCAATTGGCGCACTTCCAGCATTACAGACTTTTACCCCGGACCAGGACGAACCAGGGGCAGCACATTACTACGCTGACAAGACCCGCAGCTCTTTTCCGTCTCTAACAACGGGTGTCACAGGCAACCGTCTGGCGAGCCTTGAAGCCTTCCTGGCGGAATACTTGGTCCGCCCCAACGCACCTCTCAAGTTTCTCGGGAGGGTCAAAGAGCTTGATGTACTCACCAGTTGGCTCGATGATTGGAACTCTTCCCAGTATTTTGTTGTCCTCGGGTCGGCCGGAAGAGGTAAGTCTGCTCTACTCGTCGACTGGGCAGCCAAGATCGGAGAGCTCAGCAGATTTGCCGTTGTCTTCCTCCCCATTAGTATTCGATTTGGCCTGACCGGTAAGGATGAACTTGCAAGGCTCTGGCTCCAACGCCTGAGGTACATACTCAAGGTAAGCGGACCGCTCGCAGAATCACCGGAAGCATGGATAGATGAGATTCACTATCACCTGATGTGCGATAGGCCAAGCTCGGCAGCCACCTTAGTTGTAGTCGTCGATGGGGTCGATGAAGCAACTCAGCCGGACTGGTTTCGATTCCCAGTGACCTTGGGAAGCCGAGTCAAGATTATCGTGTCAAGCAGAATCCTAGGCGGTGAAATCGATAGCCAAGATGCACTCCACAGACTTGGACTTAGCAAAGCACAGAGTATTCTCCTCCCTCCACTCTCTAAATCGGAACTGAGCGAGATTGAGGAACTTTTGGAAGGCGCACTCAGCAGTACGACAAAGCAGCTGTGGGAGCTAACGTTGGGTGATCCACTCTTGGTGCGACTGTACCTCGATTGGCTCTCCGACCATTTCGAACCCGCTCCGCAGCTCGACCTTCTTGCGAAGACAAGCACAGACTCGGGCCTCGCACGATACATGCGTATGTGGTGGGAGCAAGTGGAGCATGAGGCAGGAGAAGCGCTATCCGACAAGGTAAGCAACTTTCTTTGCCTCCTTGCGTGCGCCCTCGGCCCAATCACAACGAAAGATCTCTCAGATGCGGCCGGGATCCATCCTCTTGATGTACAGCCCGCACGTCGCTCCCTAAGGAGACTTCTCGTGGGCGACGGTAAAACGCGAGGGTACACTTTTAGCCATCCTCGAATAGGATATTTCTTCGCCGAAGAGTTTATGACCGAAACGCGTCGCTCAGACGTAGACCACATACTGTCCGAATACTGCCGTCGTGTATCCCAAGGAGTAGGCAATAAGACTGGGCCTTCGATAAACTCGTCGTTGTACGTCCTTTCCTTCTCGATAGACCACTTTCGACGTATAGTGGCCCCCATCGATTACTACGAGGGATTGTTGGGGCAAGGCTGGATGTTGACTAGACGCACTCTTGATGGACACTACGCCAATTATCTCAACGACATTAAACGAGTTCGAGACGAAGCGCGCCGTTCTGCAGCAGTAAAGGTTGAAGTAGGGTGTGCTTTGAGGATCGCTACTGTAATCAGCCTAAGCGCCGTACCACCAGCTCTGCTAAGTTTGGCGGTTACTGAAGAGTTGGTTACTCATCAAGAGGCAGTCGAGATAACGCGAGAAATGTCCGATGTTCGAGCCCGAGCGATCACCATCGGTTTGCTTGCCCCGCGCCTCGACGAAGTAAATGTAGCGCGCCTCCTGGAGATTGCACAACAGATTGACGATCAAGAGATTCGCTCCATCGCCTTTGCAGGACTCGCGGGATTTCTGCCTGACTCCGCAAAGGAGGAGTTACTTTGTGAGATGCGTGAGGTCATGGCAGGTGGATCGCCCCTGTTATGTCTTTTGGCTCGTACCTGCATCATGAAAGCCACTGGAGTGGTTCTTCCGCCAATAGATCAAAAGGGAGTCGTCACGCTGGACGGGTACTTCAGTCAACAGATTTGGTCAAAAATAGACGTTTTCATTGTGCTTATTGAAGAGATCATGTCAGTCTTGCATCCATCAGATAGGGACACTTTTACAGAAGTTGTTGTGAACGCCACAAATCACCGGGAGTACAAATGGAAAGAGCTGGATCGCGTCCAAACGCTGATTCGCACCGTCGGAGAACACGCATCTTTGGACAGCGTTCTCAGACTACAAAGGCTGTTGAGCGAGTCTTCCACTCCTGCTGGTCTAGGCAAATTGCTTTTAGTCGCTAGAGCAAAGGTTTTGGGGGGCACCGACAATCTTACCGATTTATTCGAAGCCATAGATGAGAACGAGCAGTGGGCGGCTGTGCCCTTCTTTACCATGATAGATGACGGAACTCGACTAAGCTTGGTGCTCTCGCTTATGTCACAGGCACAATCATCACCAAAGCTACTTGCAAAGCACTGGAACGACTTGACGACCACAGTACCCTATTGCCCTTCCTCTCTTCGAATTGAGTTCATAAGAGGTGCTTGGCGATCCCTATCCCAAATACCTGATTCCGAGGACATCAATGAATTGGGAGCTCAAGCGATGCAGTTTATCCCGGACAATCATAGATCTGTCCTTGCGGATCGTCTCGCTCAGCAGTTGAACTATCCTTCGCCCTGGAATTGGCGCACCGTTGCCACGATTGGTAAAGAGGTTTCTGACATTTGTCTTGAGGACGTGCGAAAGAGGTCATCTAGCCAAAACATCACCCTACTTGCTCTTTCTTCTCGCTTCATGAGGGAGGAAAGAACTGAATTGCTCTCTAGGGTCCTGGACCAAAACTACATCGATATCGAAACACTTGAAGCTTTGGTCTTCCTGGTTAAGACTTTACCGAAAAGTGAGAGTGTACAGCTTGCATTCAATGTTATGCAACGCATTACGGGATCGGCAGAGGGATGGGCTGGCAATCGCGACCACAGTTTATCCTGGGCAGAGCTCATCGAGACACTTGCTCCTGTGCTTTGCGGAACACTCGGCGAGGAGGCCGCCTCTCAGATCGAAGCCATAGTTCCAGAGATAACAAATCCACCTGATCGAGCACTCGCGTTTGCGTCACTTGCCGTTTCCGTTTCCGGAGTCAAAGCACGAAGGCTGGCGATTGCTGCGTTAGTTGCGATGAATGATTCGAGGTCGGATCGTCAAGAGAGGTACGGTGAACTTCGTATAGTCTTGCATCTTCTTCCGTCGGAACGCTCAGAGATTGCTTCTGAACCTTCGATCCAAGAGAAACACCTAGAGTTGCTGGACAGCGTGAGGAAACTTAGGCAACGAACGCAAGGTCTACCAGTGGGGCCGCTTTTTTCCAGCCAAGGGATCTCTCTGCTTGAGCACTCTTGGCACCAGGCCATTAGGAGTCCGGAAGTTTCGGGTCCAAGCAGGATGGAATTGGTATTGGCTCTGACCACGCTCTCCTCAACTCGCCCCGATCTCGTTAGGCATTTTTGGTCAACGGGGCTAGAGTGGTCTACAAGCTCAGGCAGGATTTCGTTAGTTAGATATCTTAAAGCGACGCTCCCACTGTTAAATGCCATTACCTCCGGCGACACTGTGGAAGTAATCCTTGAAAATATATTGGATGTTGCGGCTTGGGCTTGGAGATGAGTATTGGCAGAGTGTACTGCTTCTAGTGTGTTGAAGCTTAGAATTACAAAGGAACCCGCAGCAGATGCTTGACTTCCAAGTGTTCATAAAACTGTCTGAAGGGTGATCCTATCTATTACTGAAAGTCGATGCTCAGGAGAGAGATGGCTGTACCGAGCAGACATCGTAATCGTCTTGTGCCCAGCAAGTTCCTGAATTTCTTTGATTGACGCACCTGCCATTGCCAGCCAAGAGCAGAATGTGTGGCGATTGCAGTGCCAGACATAGCCTTCAATCTCAGCCTCCTGCAGGCACGGAACGAACCACGAACGAGTATCGAAGCGCGGCCCTTGGCGAACGAACACCGGGTCACTCGGCTTGTGCAGCTTGTGCTTCAAGGTTTGGAATGCCGCGACCGAATCAGCATTGAGATGGACGGTCCGCGCCGATCCATTCTTAGTCTTTGTCAGGTCGATGGTGCGACGGTCGAGCTGGACCTGTCCCCATGTGAGGGAGTATTGCTCCGACAGGCGCATGCCCGTGCTAACTGAAATGATGAACTCCGCGAGGTGCTCCGGGAACCGCCGCTCGATGACCTTATATAATTTGTCGTACTCCTCGCGGCTTAGGAAGCGCAGCCGACCGACTCCCTCGCGCCGATGACGAACCTGTCTTGCTGGATTGATCGTCGTCTTGTTATTGTGGACGCCCTCCCGGTAGCAAAGCGAGATGAAGGCCTTGTAGCGGTTGGTCGTTGCTGGTGTCTTGCAATGTGAGCGAAGCCACCTTTCGAGTTCCTGTGGAGTGATCTCTGCGGCTGGTCTTGAGCCGAATGCCTTGCGGACGATCTCAGCCTTGCTGACATAGCTGCGAACGTCTTTGTGATCGGCCACGTATTCCAGGACATCGTCGATCAGCTCTGAAAAACGCACGACCTTGCTATCTCTAAGCTCGGGCAGCTTTCTTCCAGCAATTACGTCGGCTTTACGCAGTTGGTACAGCTTGATGGCATCAGACTTCCGACCAACCTTCTCGCGGTGACGCTTGCCTGCGGCGTAGTAGTTGATCCACCAAATCCCACTGCCGTCCGGTTTCTCGTAAACGCCTCTTGGCATATATTGGACCCGATTTTCAACGTTGCGGACTGTCACAATCTGCAAGTCCTATTTTACAGCCACCATAGTGATTATGAATAGGCACTATCCGTCAACGTGGCAAGATCAGTTGAACAACGGGAGACGGACGGAGAAAAGAAAGAGTGGTCTACGGAAGCAACGGACTCTTGACCAGGTTCAGGCCGCGATGATTCCGGCAAAGAGCGGGACCACAGCGAAAGAGTATCTGGTGGTCCGCTCAATTAGACTAGGGCGCTTCAAACTTGGCAACTCGTCCGTCTCCAGCCGAACCATGGCGTCGACCATTTGGGGAGCTACAATATCCTTCGTGCGAAGGGTTGCGGAGAAGATTTCTCGTAAAAGATTTGCCGCTGGTCGCGATGGCAGTTTGGTGACTGTCCCATGTTCGTCAATTGTCCAGACGTGAAGCTCAGTTAGGCCTTCCTGCCAACCTGCTGCCTGGGACTGCCGTAAAGATAGGCGCGCACCCACAAATACACCAAGCGGACCGCTTGGTCTCGGCCATGATTCACTCTTCAATTCGTCCGAGTAGCGAAGATGAGCCGCACCCGCAGGAAGTTCGGGAAACGCGGTGGAACGCAGTGCTTCTGCGATTATCGGGACGTTCAGGCCACCAGCCACGACCTTGGATCCCAATTTTCCTTGGATTGGCATGCCGCCCACATCACCACACGCCATGATCGTTCCATCACTGAATTCCAGCACCTCCAGGTCTCGCTCACGGGAAACGATGGCTTTCTTGTCGAGGCGCTCAAAGCTCAACCCTCGATAACCGGATATTTGTTTCCCCTTGGCATACTGCCCGGCAAATTGGCGAAGATCATCCCAAGTCACTTGTCCGGGGTCTGCCTGAGCGATCTTGTGCTCGCCGTGGAACTTCTTATGAAAGTTATTCCAACTATTGAGGCCCGCCTCAATCATGGCAGCAAGCTTCAGTGAATCTGAGTCGTTGAGAGGCCCGTAGCCCTCGTCGGACAGGATCGTATGTAGTTCCGCCGGAGGCACAAGATTCATCACTCGAGCGAAGAGCTCTTCGAACTTTGCGGGATCAGGCGTCATATCACTGGTGATAGCCCGGAGCTTTTCCTTGGCCGTGTTATAGACATGTTCTTCGCGGCTTCCCTGAAGAATCACTGTGTCTACGACGATCGTATTCTTGGAGCCGAACCGGTGCACGCGACCGACTCGTTGCTCCAAATCCATTGGATTCCAAGGGACATCAACATGTATTAGGCGGTGCGCGCACTGAAGATTGATGCCTTCGTTTCCTGCTCTAGAAGAAACTAGGAACCGTGTTTCACCACTCCAGAAGCGTTGTACCTCTGCACTTCGCTCTTCGTCCGATTGGCCTCCTAAGACAAGCGCAGGCTCCGACCCGTATGTTCTTTTAAGGAAGGAAGCCAGCGCGGTGACGGTTTCGATCGGTTGAGCGAAGAGGACGAATTGATCGTCAGGTGATTCATTTAGTATCTTTTCCGATACAAAAAGCCACTTACTATCGCCGACTGTCTGCAGCAGAGAGACGCCATGCTCAAGCAAATGGGCGAGCCGATCAGGATCTGGTTTCCAACCCGTTACCTCTTCCTCTTCTTCAACATCCTCCATCGTGGCTGCTCTGCCGGCACCCGTCTCCTTTTTCATCCTTTCGTAGAGCGACTGGAGGTCTTCATCAGGCTTCCCCCGGCGGTACGGCCGCACGACCGAGAGCGCTGAAAGAAGCGCCGGGCTTGTCACGGTCCAACCTGCCCGGATCGCTTGTCTAATGAGGTACCCCAGTCCCGCTTGAACGCTCGAAGCAGCCCACTGTAGCGCCTGACCGCATCGCCAATCTGCTGCACGCTGTAGTGACTCCAGCCCATCGCTTCCGCCAGAGGAATAGAACTGGTGAATCTCCGATAACCATGCTTGGTATTCGGCATTAGGAGGTATGACCTTCGCCGCCTTGACTTCGCGGAGCGGGAAAAGAGGCTCATCATGCCAACCTCGAACATCCTCCTTCGTTCTGTAAATGACGCGACCTGACACTGCCTCTTGGCTTTCTGATGGACTTCGAAGCAATTCCAGAAGATTCTTAAAACGAGACGCGTTCCCTTGGTGCGGAGTGCCGCTCATAAGGATAAGCCGACCTCCGTCAGGAAGTTTTCTCACGAGCTCATCGACAAGTGCGTATTGCTTGACCTTTTTCTTGGCATCGTCGTCGCCATACGCGGACAGATGGTGACATTCGTCCACGATCAGCAGATCCCACGGCTTGGTGGCAACTACTTCTTTGAGGTTTGTTGGGAAAGCAGCTTTGTGAATGCTTGCAATTACCCTTCCGTCCGTCGCAAGATTTCCGTCACTCTCTTCCCCTGCGACCCAGCGGCGAAATCCAAGGTTCATTCGACTGAACTCATGTGACACATTAGCTACTAGGCGTGCCGGCGCGAGGTAGAGAATCCTCATACCGGGGCGAGCATTGATGAGCTCTTTCACGATCAAAGCGGCTTCAATCGTTTTCCCGAGGCCAACCTCGTCTCCAATCAGCACCCGAGACAAATTCGGATTCTCAAGCACGTAACGCACCAGACTTGCTTGGTGGGCAAGCGTTTGTACTTCGCGTGATTCCAACCGTCGCTGAGGGTCTTCAGCAACCAAGAACCACGCGAATAGTCGAGCGACGCTCCTGCGACTCATCGGCTGCCAGTTGTCGTTAGGAGTCGCAAGCAGCGAAGCAGGGCCCGCGGGACACGCCAGATCATGTGGATCGACCGATCGGAGCGTAGGGGGAGGCGGATTGTCTAGGCCAGAGAAAAAGCGGCTAGGTGGGGAGATCAGATCAAGTTCCGGAATTCCAAACTGTTCGGATTCGCGAGCCACTCCATATAAAAAAGGGGAACCCGGCAACATTACGACTTCAGCCATTTGTCACCTCATTATTTATAGCTTGGCTCGTAAGAAACAACTTCGGAGAGCTAAGAGCCGAGTCGATACCAGCCAACACGCGTCCCCGCCTTTGTGCCTTGCTGCGTTTTTCGGCATCAAGGTGTGTTCCCACGATCTTCTGCTCTGCGTCCTCCAGAGGATTACTGAATTGCTGAAAACATTCAACGATCTCATCCCGAACCTGTGCATAATTGTTCTTCAATATCTGTGACGTTGGCGGCTGCGCTGCGGTGATTGCAATTTCCAAAAGCTCCTCTTCGAAAAACCGCAGCATTCGCCGTTTGACCCCCGGACCTCGAGCTTCTTCGCTCTCAGCAAACTTTTTGCACTTGCGTCGGATGGACTCTTGAATCTTGTCTTGAAGCTCACGCTTCACAGCTTCTCTAAGCTCATCTGCACCATTCCTTCCGACTTGAACCATCCGTTTGCCTTCCTGACGAATATTATCCGCGAGCGACTGGACCACCGTGCTGCGGCTCCGGGCACCGTTCTCTTCAGCCCACGCCACGGTCTTGCTAACCAATGAAACATAGTCATCCGCTAACTGGGCAGTACGTTTCCTGACTTCTCCGATCACGCTCGTGCTCCAGATTGGCGCGACATGCTCCTCATAACGTGATGCCATATCACGGGGGAGATCAACGGGTCTTCTGCCGTAAAACGCACCTCCGCGAACGATCACAGCCTTCAATGTTGACCAGCTCGCATCTTCCAGTCGTCGAAGATCGCGCCGCATCGCACCCTCCGCTTCGCGTGATGCTTTTCCTACTAAGAGATCTATTTGCTGCGGAACCGACGTTTCCAAAAACTCATGAAACTTGCCTTGGCGGGCAGCGAGTTCCCGCTTTTTGGGCTCAAGGAATGGATGAAGCAACCCCCGAATACGCTCGGCCTCGGCCTCTTCGGTGTCCTCGGTCCATTGCGTCTTGATCGTGTGAAGCAGCGCAAGCACACGATCTCTGAAGTCCGTACTTTGCCGTGCGAACTTTTGGATTCGGCTAGTGTGCATGTCGGATGCCAAATCTTGGAGGGCTCTCTGTAGAGTTGAAATTCCGCTATCCTCGGCTGTACGAAGAAACGAGCGCTCTTCTTCATCGTTTCGGAGCACCTTGCAGTATTCGGGTGCGGAGACGGGAAACACCTGTAGAGTCCCCACTACCCGTTCGCCAGCGCTGAGCGCTGCTTCACGAGCTACACCATCGTTTTCTGCCGCCAGCCTTTCGAGCTCATTTTTCATCTGGTAACTGATGATGCTCTTCATCTTCTCGCACAGATCAAGGAAGTGTTCCCACCTCTTCCGAAAGGCAGTTGGCGAGAGAGCTCTCTCTTGCTGGTAACTCGCATCCGCAAGGGAGTCCATCCGGACTACAGCGACCAGGAGCACGACAGGGTCAGCCTCTGGATCGTCAATGCTGTAGAGCAACCGGGTCAGAAAGTCGCTGCTCCTCAGCAACTCGGCAGAGGCTGCATCTATCCCTGCGTTAGTCACAACGAGACAGATAGCTTTTGCCTTTTCTTTAATCCAGGAGCGGGTAACAGCACCATGTACATCATTAGAGATGCCTAGCCCTGGCAGATCGACAAGCCGGATGCTCTTTGCTAGAAGAGGAGATGGCCAGCCGACTGTTAACCTGTTCACCATCGGAGCCAGTGGCCCGGCAGCGTGGGCGTGGCTTTCCCGCATGAATATTGGGTCATTCATAGCCCCCGACGCCTTGTGAGACTTCTCACCGTTACCCTGAATGACGGAGGCAAGACGTTCCATGATTGGGCAGTCAGATTCACGAAACTCTGTATTCCATTTGCCTGGCATGGCGCACGCGAAACGCAGACCATCGCACAGATAAGTTAATGGCCGATTTTCATTTTGATCTCCCGCGATGAGCAGCGCGGCTGTCTTTACACGTTCGAGTGTCTCCGTGGGTGAAGTCGCACCATCTAACGAGACAAGATCCTCTTGATCGTCCAGAGTTAACCCGAATTCCGAGAAGTCCGGGTTCAGGCTCTCCTTGGCATTTGCGATTTCACGGTCCAGCTGGCGCTCAAGTGCGAAAAGGAGGTCAAGAACCTTTCTTTTCTTGTGATACCAGACCTCTAATGAGGGAATGGCCGCGTAATTGACCTCAATAGCTTGAGCAGTGAGAGGACCGACACCACCTGAGGGCAACAGAACGCGATCCTCCGCAACTAAGGCATTGATGAGGGTACTCTTCCCAATCTGAGATTGCCCGAGGAAGCAGGCATCAAAGGGCTCTGCCATGGTGCGTCCAAGAGCGTCGAGCTCGGCAAGCTGCCGTTCAAACTCGGCGATGCGGTCTGAGGCATGCTCTTCCAATACCGGCTTCACAGAAGTGTGAAACCACTCCGAAAGAACCCCCACGGAAGTGAGGCTGGCAGGAACGAATTGTACCGAGTGCAATGTCATGGTTTAGCCCTGTAATTGTTTGTCTTCCAAATCGTATTCTGTAATTGGCTATCAGACCGCAATCGCGCTTATCTTCTCGCCGACTTGAGAAACGTTCCGAGCCAACTCATAGCTCCAGTGGCCATGGCTTCCCTCAGCATTAACCGCACTCACCCACCGAGCAGCGGCGCTCGCTTTCACATCAGCCAAGGGGTCAAAGCCTTTCGTTTCCAGGATGATCGTCGTGTCGGCCACGTCTTTCAGACGTATCAGGAAGTCAGGGATGTAGTCGTGCATTTGCCCGTTGTGCAGGTAAGGAATTCCGAAACCCAGCCCAGCGTTCTTCACAAACGCATCGACGCGATGATGCGTGTCCAAGATGAACGCGGCAGCCTGTTCCCACTGCTGTGTATCAGCGATGACGTAGTTCACATGGCTGCGAGTCACTTCCCGAACGTCCTTGCTGGTCCAAGTGTCCACATCGGCAGTAGAACCCTCCATTCGATTCTCTTCGTAGCGTGGAATCTCCGGTGCCTCGCCCTGTGCCTGATCTGGTCGGATATGTTCACGGAGCGTTTCGATCAGCCAACCGAAGTAAGGAGACAGAAAAGCATCCTTGCTATCGCCTCCATGCAGGACCTCTACCTTTTCGCGCAGGTATCGTTCCACGACAGGCACCAGCTGAGGGAAGAGGGTATGCGGAGCGATCGTCGCACCCGGTTGTGAACAGTATTCTCTCGTTAGCCTCTGAGCACACTCGAAGACGAGTTGCTGCATGCGATGCTTGCGGCGGAACTCTTCCAGGTCAACGGTCGATGCGGCACCAGGACCATTCAAGACCGGCCATCCAGTTGCAGTCACGTTCAAACCGCGCATTTCGATCTCTGTCGGAATATGAAGCGGATCGATTAGCAGAGGAGGGACGTTCTCCCAGTCAAAGACGATGCGATTGCGAATTGCTTGGGTGTAGCCGTCTACACGGGGAAAAGTAATCTTGAGGTCAGCTCGCTCGGGGAGCGCATGTACATGATGCCGCTTCACTTTCGCATCAGGAGCAACCTGAGGATTTGCCTTGAATGGGACTACTTCAAATGGCACACCTAGTACGGTTGCAATCTCTTCGGAGAAGCGGTCATCCTTCCCGAGTTCATAGCTGGCTCGCCGGAGTCCGCGACCTACGACTTGCTCACAGAGAAGCTGAGACATAAACGGACGCAGACCGATGATGTGCGTGACCGTATTGCAGTCCCATCCTTCCGTCAACATGCCGACGCTCACGATGCAACGCACGTCGCGACCAGGCGGGTGCAACGGGCGCTTCAGCTTTTCTGCCGTCTCTACAAACTTTTCGGGATAGATCGGCTGACCTTGTCCGTCGCGAGTCCAATCAGTTTTTCCGACAGTATCCAGGGTGAACCGCATCCAGCGCTGTTCATCGCCCTTGGCTCCTCCGTCAGACTCCGTCACAACCTTCGAGTCCACACGGATCGTTACGATTCGCCCATCTCGGTTACGCAACTCTTCCATTCTTGCGGCCGGCAAACCGGCTGGAGTCTTATCTTCGGCAATCCACTCGTGAATTACCTTCGCCAGTTTTGTGTTCTTCACAACGAGGATGTAAACCGGCTCTCTGCCTTGCTTCGCTTCGCGACTCTCACCCTTCCACTCCGCGAACTCTCTCTGCCATAGGCTCCCGAGCATGGTGATGGGCTGTTGTGCCCACTTCAGGACAGCTTCTGGCTGTGGGTTTGCACGTGTACCGCCGCGTTCGCGTGAGGTTAGGCGACCGGGCTCCATGATCCATTCCCAAATGTTTCGATAGCCGGCGATCGGTGCGCCGGTATTATCGCGTGCGGCAAGTTGCGGAACTTTGACCAACCCCGATTCGATTGCATCGATCAGGCCGAAATCGCTGACGACCCAAGGAAAGGGTTTGTTCGTCTCCTGACCCACACGTCCGACGAAGTAAGGAGTTGCAGAGAGATCAACGCAGAAGTTGATACCCCGCATCTTTTGAAGACGGTCGAGCCCTTCGACCCAGACCGTCGCCTCTTTCTTGTCTCCGAGGAGTTCGTCATCGGCGTCTTCTTCATCGCCGAGCTCTAGTTCTTCCTCATCCGGCAGCTCCTCAGCGATCCGATAGGCGTGGTGCGCTTCGTCATTAAGGATCAGAATGTTTTTCTTGCCGCCGATATCGCGCCCCAGAACACGTTGCAACAGAGCCGTATCGCTCTCAACATAGCGGGGCGACTCTACGAACACCTGCTTCAATGCGCCCGTCTTCGGATCGATCTGAGCATCAAGCACAGTCAGGAGGCCCCTCGACACCTGTCGCTCATATTCTTCCAGAGTCAGATAGCGCTTGTTACGCGCCGTCGTTGTCTTCGATCCGATGCGGATGGCTTCGCGAGTTCGGACCAGCACACCGCGCTTCTCTACCTTTGCCCCGTCGGTCTGCACGCTCTGCGGCTCAAACACATGCCAGTTCGTCACCAGCACTCGCCCCTGGGCGAGCTGCGGCATCAGTCGTTCGGGAACCAGGTTGCGTGTCCGGTAGATGCTCGCATCTCCGCGCTCGGGCTGTAGCTCAGTGAGGCGATCGCGAATGGTAACGTTGGGGCACACTGCGACGACAACATCCGAGAACCGCTTGTCACCCCGATTCGCAACCTTGTTGAGAATGCTCAACGCAGTCAGCATTCCCATCACGGTCGTCTTGCCGGCGCCCGTCGCCATTTTGCAGGCATAGCGCAGAAATCCTGAGTAACCAAGTTCCTTCCGTTCTGCGCTTGGTTCGTCTCGTGGAAGCGTAATTCCTTGCAGTAGATCTTGCCGAGCTTCCGTCAGGAAGATAATCGTTTTAGCGGCTTCGAGTTGTGCGAAGAAGAGTCGCTTTTCGCGCCCTTCATCCTGCCAATACGCCAGGAGTTCCTGAGTCGTACGTGTTGCTCCAGCGTATCCTGACTGCTCCCAAGCCTTCAGGCGCTCACGAATGAGGTTCACCATGACGAGCTCGTAAGCATTCTGGTAGAGCTCGCTTCTCCGCAGGATGCGATTTTCGGTTGACCAGGGCGTCCTCTGATCGCGAGGCTCAAAGACGAATGATGGCCGGCGGGCCTCACGCTTTTCGGGCATGTGGCCCTCACGCAGATACCAGAAGTGCTCCGGCTCCCGGAACGGGCTATTCAGGATTGGTTGGCTGACCTCATTACCTGTGCCACTCATCGCGATGTCTCCTTGATTACGTCGGAGAAGTTCGACTCGATATTCTCGACAATGACGGAAGCAATCTGCTGGGCGGTGGATTCAGTCGGGACCTCCACCTCGTATTGAGTTGCCGTCCGCTCAGTGATCCGGGTGAAAGTCAGATGGATTGCCAGCGGACTCTCCGACGCAGTCACCTCCACACCGGAGATGTTCGCAGCCATAGCGATTCCCATGCGGTTTGGCCGAAGACCGATCGAGGCTAGCTTAGTTTCAAATTCCGGGCTGAAGCCGTTCATAGCGCCTCGCTCAGCTTCTTCACGACCATCAACTCATTGCCGCGATCGTCGATGACTTTCACCGCAATCTGGGCGACGCGACCAGCCTTCACATCGACATCAAACGGTGCACTGACAGCACCCGCCAGGTGATCCCATAGACTTGCTTCATAGTCAGCCTTCAAAGCCTTTTTTAACGCGTCCCAGGCGCTGGTGCGTGGGAAGAATGCCTGCGTCACATGGAAGCACATGCCGTTGTAATCGGTGTCCAGGAACCATGCCGGCACGTCGTCACCCTTGGCGTGGTGATTCTCCATGGAGATGGGATCGAAGACGTCGAGGCCGAGCAGCTCCACCTGATAGCGCCCCTCCGGCAGTTTGCTTAGGCGCACGTCGGGCAGACCGCAGACCGAAAATATCTGACTAGAACGCATGTTCTTCAACAAGTCGCCCATGTTCAGGTCCATCGTGGCCTGTACGTAAGTGGCTGCGATGCCCATTACGTCTTCGCAACTCTGAATCAGCTGGCGAGCATTCGGCTCAATAGCGAAGCCGATGCAGTAGAGGTGCGTATAGTCCTTGGCTGTCGCCTCTTTCGCTGCACTGTAGACCAGTCCCTCCGAGATGCTGCCATTCTCGGGCCCGAAGACGATGGCGACTGGTTTGCGACTCATTCCCTGCAGCAAAAGGCCGTTGGCTTCGGCTGCTTCACCGACCACGTCAACCAGCGTGGGGTTCTGTCCTTCAGCGGTTGCATCCACGCTAGCTTCGACAAGACCGGCAAGTGTCCTCGTGAGCGGGCGGATATTGTGCAACTGCACCGTACGATTGCCTTCGAGACGAAGCAGCGGGCTCCGCTTCAAAATGTCGAGCATGCGATCGAGGTACGTGCCGGCCTGTTGGCTTGCAGTCTCTACAGCCGCGCGCTCTGTCTCAGGCTTCTCCATGCCTTGCACATCCAGCGGAGTCGGGATGGTGGCTTCGAAACAGAAGGGACCGGCGATCCGGGTGATATTTTCGTCTTCTTCCGGCCGATCAACTAAAACTTCTTCTGCAGCGGGTTCATTGTTAGCGATGGACTCTAATTTCAAGTGAGGGATAATGCCGCCGACTTCTTCACCTTTTTCGTTGACGCGGCGCTTGTAATCGAAACCGACCGACGGCGCTTGGCCACCGTCATGAAGCTTGTACCAAGGGAAGGTGGCGGTCAGGAGTCTTTGTCTAGATAGTGCCAGGGGTACGCGGGAGGCATCACAGGTTATCCATCGGCGTCCCCACTGCTCGGCAACAAACGCTGTAGTACCCGAGCCACAGGTCGGATCGAGCACCAAGTCACCTGGCTTTGTGGAAAGTAGCATACAGCGTTGAATAGCGATATTTGCCGTTTGAACCGCGTAAACCTTGCCAGCCGCACCGAACTGGTTCTGCCCTACCGTATCTGTCCAGATGTTGCTGAGCTCAAAGGCTGGAAAGTCCTCCAAGAAGCGGATGTACCCGAGTGTCTCTTGACCCGCATAGATGCGGCCCGCGTTGATCAGACGCTTCATGCCGTCTTCGCCAGTTTTCCAGTATCCCTTTGTCGGTCTCCAGGTCTTGCCTTTGAACTGGATTGGAAAATCGCCGGGGGGCTTGGACGAGGTTAGGTTGTCCGTAGCGAAAACCTTAGCCCCTGGTGGTATTTGTCCCCCGAGTTTCTTGATTGTCGTTGTGCTTCCGTCCTCTAGCAGAACCTTCGTATAACCAGTCCCTCCAACCTCGCCAGCACGCTTAGTTTTATAAAGATTCCGCCGGTCCGCGCGGCTCTGCATCTTTGAAAAACCAAACGATGTAATCGTTGACAACTGACAAGTCGTCGCCTGTTGTCGAGGTAGTCTTGGAGTAGGTGATTATCGCAACAAAGTTCTCCGGGCCGAAGACCTCGTCCATCAACTCTCTTACATGATGCAGGTTATCGTCGCTAATCTGCATAAAACAGCTGCCACTTTGCGCAAGCAAATCGCGCGCGACTATCAACCGGTCTCTTAGGTAGGTAAGGTAGCTATGAAGTCCTAGCTCCCATGTGTCCCGGTAAGCCTGCACCATCTCTGGCTCGCGAGTCAGATCGGCGTCGTCGTTATTCTTTACGTCCCGTTTCCGTACGAACGGCTGGAAGTTTGACCCGAACTTCACTCCGTATGGCGGGTCCATATAAATCATCTGGACCTGTCCGCCCAGTCCCTCATATTCCAGCAGCGAGTTCATCACGACTAGCGAGTCACCCAGAATCATCCGGTTCACCCACTTGTCCTGGTGCTCATACGGCCTCATGCGTTCCGCTAGCGGGCGCTGCTGATCGCCGAAGAGGTTTGCCTGTTCATCGACCCCCTCCTTCTTGTGCCCTCTCAAGGTCGCAAGGATCGCCTGGGTCGAGAGCCGTTCGTGGATGAACAAGGGCATCGTTGGCACGTCCATTGAGAGCCGCTCGGCCTTGCCTGCCCAATCCAAGAATGGCTTACCCAGCCGCTGTAGAGCCGCAACTGCGTCTTCCAAGCCCCTCACCGTCATCAACGCGACGTTTCCTGCACCGACAAACTGACGCGGCTCCGTAAAGCGATGCGGAACCGCCAGCTTTGAAGCCTCGACAATCGATGCCAGGAGCCATTCCCCCAGAACACGGGTGGCATTGTCGTCCCAACTCAGGGCCGGGTCGAGCGAGCTGTCGTACCGGTAGGTCTTAGGTGCTTTCCGCTTCCGAAACTGTGCCTGTGTTCCGACTTCTGGACGCGCCGGCGTCTCCTGCGTGTGTTGATACGGCTCGGCAACTCGGCTTACCTGCGGACGCTTGGTGCGTGTGGCCATAAGGATTCGCTACTCCATGTGCTCTCTTGTATGGAAGGCTGGAACTCCTCCACTCTAAACTGCGGGGTAAAGGACGACTAATGAACGCTCAGCATGGACGATGCGGGTAGCGTTCAGCTCCAAAAACGTGAACTAATTTGACACAGATGTGAGTGTAGTTCACAATTTGTTTGTGAGCAACTCTAATCTTTCGGAACCGCTTTCACTTATTGGCATTCACGAGATCGCAGTTCTTGGGGATGTCGGCTCCTCAGCCGTCGCCAACTGGCGGAAGCGCTTCGAGGACTTTCCTACACCTGTCGCTGACCTAAAATCAGGACCCGTTTTCCGAGAAGATCAGGTCAAAGCGTGGCTGGCCAAACGCCTCGGCAAGGAGCTGACGGATGCCAACTCCTTCTACGACCAGTTATCCGCCAAGCGAGGGGATTCCAGCGAACTCATCGCTAAGGTTGAAGAGACGGTCGCAAAGCTGGAGGCGGAATCGACCTCAACGAAGCGACCAGGGATGCTCTTGGGAAAGATCCAGAGCGGCAAAACGCGCGCGTTCCTCGGGGTCATTGCCCGGTGCTTCGATCGTGGCTATGACGTTGCCATCATCCTGACCAAAGGCACGAAGTCGCTTGCCAAGCAGACCGTGATGCGCGTGCGGGACGACTTCAGCGAATTCATCCAGCGCGACCAGGTTCAGGTCTACGACATCATGTCGGTACCGTCCCTGACTCCGTATGAGCTGAACCAGAAACTGATCCTTATTGTGAAGAAGGAGGACGACAACCTCGACAGGCTGCTCAAGGCGTTTGAGACCGATTTCCCGGTGCTCCAGCAGAAGAGGATTCTGATCGTGGACGATGAGGCGGACCTTGCCTCAGTCAGCTTTCGCAAAACGAAGGATGGAAGCGCGGTGCCCGGCGTCATCTCCCAGCAGATCGACCGCCTCCGTGAGCTGTCAAAAGACTCTGACTTCCTCCAGGTCACGGCGACCCCCTACTCCCTCTATCTGCAGCCGGAGGACGACGTCTTCGAAGCTGGACACCTCCTCTTCAAACCCCGCCGGCCCGCGTTCACAGTCGTGCTTCCGACGCACGGCCGCTACGTTGGTGGCGACTACTACTTCGAGAAGAGCACCGATCCTGATTCACCCGCCTACTATTTCTATCGGGAGGTTCCGTTAGAGGAGAGGGAGGCACTTAAGACTGAAGACCGTCGGCGAGTCAAGATCGAGCACGTGCTTAGCGAGAAGAGAACCGCCGTGCTGTGCGACGCCATCTTCACCTTTCTGGTCGGCGGCGCGATCCTGAGGTTACAGGCCAAGGCCAGGAAGGATTCCCCTGAGAAGTATGCGTTTCTGTTCCATACGGAGCAGGCCAGGAAGTCGCACGATTGGCAGGAGAGGGTCGCTGTCGCGGTTCGAGATTCACTCATCGCAGAAGCGCAAGAGGACACCCCGCGCTTTAACGAGCTCCTTCACCGTTCCTACTCCGATTTGAAGCGCTCAGTAACTCTGGAAGGCAGTCCGCTACCCAGCCTCGAAGAGGTGAAGGCGGAGCTCGCGGCAGCATTGACGGGCGGGCAGCTCATGATCACGAAGGTCAACTCCGAGGGTGATATTGAGCAACTGCTCGACCAAGATGGCCAGCTCAAGTTGCGAACGCCGTATAACCTTTTCATCGGCGGCCAGATTCTTGACCGCGGGATCACGATTAACAATCTGATCGGCTTCTACTATGGGCGCAACCCCAAGAAGTTCCAGCAAGACACCGTTTTGCAGCACTCCCGCATGTACGGCGCACGCTCGATGAATCAGCTTGCCGTTACCCGCTTCTATGCTCCTCAAAACGTTTATCAAATCATGCGCAACATCCACGGGTTTGACGCGGCACTCCGGGATGCTTTCGAAAGCGGAGCGCACGAGCGCGGCGTCTATTTCATCCAGAAGGACCCGGCTAATCGGGTGGTATCGTGTTCCCCAAACAAGTTAATGTTCTCTCAGATCGTGAGCATCAGGCCGGGCCGACGGCTGCTTCCAATCGGGTTTCAGACCATCTCCAAAACGAATGGTGCGAAAACGCTTCAGAAGCTCGATGGTCTCATCGAGCACCTGGGGGATAGTGCAGCGAAGCCTATCTACATACCGGTAGAAGCCGCTGTCGAGTTGCTCACCATCGCCTATTCGCTTCTAGAGTTTGAGATTGATGGCGAGGACGAGCGTAAGGCTCACATCGCAGCCCTCGAACACCTGTCGCGGACGAGCATGGACACGGGACACCAAGGTAAGGTTCTGCTCCTGACAGCAACTGATCGTAACGTCCGCAGATACAGAGAAGAAGGCCGTTTCTCCAACGCGCCGGACACAAAGCAACAGACAGACTTGGCTCGCCTGCACGCGACGCAGGTCCCCGTTCTGATGCTGCTCCGTCAGAACGGCAAGGAAGCGGATGGATGGCGGGACTTGCCGTTCTGGTGGCCAGTCGTTGTTACGCCCGACCAGGCGATCACATCTGTGTTCGCCTCCGCGACACCCGGAACACCGTAGCGGTCTGCCTGTTAGTGCGGGACATTCTCGCAACGAGCATAGAAGCCGATAATACGAGGCTTACCACGCCTGACGCTTTCCAAGACGAGGTTTTGAATTGACTGCATTTTGCAGGTAGGACTAGCGTTCTTGGAGCGCTTACTCTGCCCCAGGATGATGAGGTGATGCGACCACGGCAGTTCTGTCACCAGTGGTGACACAATTGAGTCTTCTTTGTAGGCCTCGTTGAACTGCCGCATGCGGGACAGATTCTGGCCGGTGAATCCGCGCAGTCCTGGTTCCGGCCTTGCGGTGAACTGAGCCAGCCGCTCGACAACCCATCTCCCCATTCCGCCGTTTCGATCTTTCTTCTAATCGTGGAACCGATATTCCAATAAAGATCGATCAGTGTTGTGTTGACCGCCTGGAATGCCTTCTCCCTAGAGGCGGCAATCAGATTAGCCAATTCCGAGAAGGTCGCTTGGTCTTTTGTTACCGTATTCAACTTGGGTGATGGGCGTTTGAGGGCATCGCTCGTTTCCACCATTCATCGTAAGCGTGGCGGCGTTGCCGGATTGCTGATCGGTCGTATGTGTGGTTGTGTCCACGATTTTCATTGTGGACACAACCTGTATGAGTGGAATGGATGAACGGTGGAATCTATTTTCTGGAGCGAGAGCTTCTGGTCGGGGTATTGACCTCGTCGGTGAAGATGTCCTCGGTGAAGGCGAGGGCCACGGCAAGATCGAGGCGTTGGAGCAATTGCAGGAAGGTTTCGCCGTCTCGACGGACGAGCATGGCGAGACAGTTTGATCCGTCGACTGCGGTGGCGACGCCGCCCACCGGTTCGAGCGTGCCGATGGTGATCTCTCCGTAGTCGATCAGTTCCGCGAGGTGCGGCAGCAGGTCGGCATCGATGGCGACGCTTTTGCTTATGCCGCGAGTTGGCTTGTTGTTTGCAGGTTTGGAGCGAGGTGCCACGGCAGAAGTTCCTCGATGCTTGAGATGGGGTGCTCGGCGATATGGGTCAGTACGTGCCGCAGGTATGCCTCGGGATCGAGGCCGTTGAGCGTGGCGGAACCGATCAGTGCATAGAAGGCGGCAGCGCGTTCGCTGCCACGGTCGGAACCGGCGAAGAGATAGTTTTTTCTTCCAAGGGCGACGACGCGCAGGGATCGTTCGGCGGCTGAGTTATCGATCTCGATAACGCCGTCGTCGACGTAGCGGGAGAGCGCGTCCCACAGCGTAAGCGCGTAGCGGATCGCCGCCGCCACATCGGACTTGCGGGAGAGGCTGGCCAGCGATTGCTGCATCCAGTTGCGCATCGAATCGAGCAGCGGCCGTGCGCGTGCCTGACGGACCTGCTGCCGGAGATCCGGAGAACGGCCTCGTATCTCGCGTTCGATCGCATATAACTCTCCGATGCGGCGAACGGCTTCGGTGGCGACCGGCGATCGTTGCGCCTCGATCAGGTCGTAGAACTTGCGCCGGATATGAGCCAGGCAAGGTGCCTGTTGGATCGCGCCATCCTCGTAGAGCTTGTTGAACCCGGCGTAGGCATCGGCCTGAAGAACGCCCTTGAAGTTCTTCAGATGCTGTTGCGGATGCTCTCCCCGGCGGTCGGGCGAGTAGGCGAACCAGACCGCCGGCGGCTGGGTCGAGCCCGAGGGTGGATCATCGCGAACGTAGGTCCAGAGCCTTCCGGTCTTCGTCTTGCCGGTGCCTGGAGCGAGCACCGGAACCGGCGTGTCGTCGCCGTGCAGCTTGCCTGCCGAGATCACGTAACGGCGCAAGGCTTCGACCAGCGGTTGGAGCAAAGCACTCGCCCCGCCGACCCACTTGGCAAGAGTCGAGCGGTCGAGTTCGACGCCTTCGCGGGCGTAGATCTCCGACTGGCGATAGAGCGGAAGATGATTGCAGAACTTCGCGGTCAACACATGCGCCAGCAGGCCCGCACCGGCATAGGAGTGCTCGATCGGCCGCGTCGGTGCCGGAGCCTGAACGACACGCTCGCAACCGGGGCAGCACAGTCGCGGGCGAACGTGGCGGATGACCTTGAAGCTGGCCGGGATGTATTCCAGCAACTCCGACACATCTTCGCCCAGCTTGCGGAAGGCGCCGCCGCACTTCGTGCAGTTCTCTTCCTTCGGCAGATGCGTGTGCGTCACGCGCGGCAGATGAGAGGGCAACGGCTTCCGTCTGCGAGGCGTTTTATCTTCTGCCACCGACTCCGCGATAGAGGTCGGCTCGGTCGGAGCTTCGGCGCTGGCAGGCTCCGGCGTGGCGGCGGCTTCGAGTTCTTCCAGTTGAAGTTCGAGCTGCTCGATCCGGTGGCCGATCTTCTCCGAACTGCGCCCGAACTGCATCCGCCGGAGCTTGGCGATCAGCAGTTGAAGATGCTCGATCTGAGCCTTGTGCGACAACAGCTCGCTCTGCTGGAGAAGGAACATCGCCTTCAGCGTCGCGGGATCGAGAGCATCCAGGTCCTTGATCGCGAGCGGCGTGTCGACCATGCCCAAGTATGCCATACGGACGGACTCGCGTCACGCACAAAACCCCTATGAATACTGGCGATTTACGCGCACTGCTTCATCCCGTCATAAGCGGCTGCCAGGTGCGATCCGGCTTGCGCCAATCGATCCCCTCAAGCAACATCGACAGTTGAGCGCGAGTGAGCGACACCTTGCCCTCAGTCGCCTGCGGCCACACAAACCGGCCCCGCTCCAGCCGCTTCTGGAACAGACACAGTCCATCGCCATCGTGCCAAAGCAGCTTGACCACATCGCCTCTGCGGCCACGAAAACAAAAGACGTGGCCGGAGAGCGGCTGCTGTTCGAGCACCGTCTGCACCTGCGCACTCAAACCCTGAAATCCGCGGCGCATGTCCGTCACGCCCGCCGCGATCCATATCTGCGTGTTCGCCGGAGGAGAGATCGGAGCGATCATGTCAGCAGGCATCCCAGCACCGTCCGCAGCGTCACAGCGTCCGCCGCGCCCGCTATCCGCAACTTGCCCCACGCAAACGTCAACTCAATCGTGCCGACAGAAGGACCAGCTTCCACCGCCTCATCGAGCAGACCCGCCGCCGACAGACCCGCACTCTCAACTCGGGCCTCATCCGACACAGCGACCGGCAACAACCGCATCTCGTCCCCGCTCGGTGCGACCTCAAGAAGACCGTCCCGATAAAGCCTGCGCCACTGAAACACCTGGTTCGCGTTGACTCCATGCGCACGCGCCACCGACGATACCGAAGCGCCCTTCAGCAAAGTCTCCTCAACGATCCGGCGCTTCTCCACCACATCGCGAAACCGATGCGCCTTCCTCCGTCCAGCTACCCCATCCACACTGTCCATCCACACTCCTCGCCAACCCAGGACAAAGCCCGAGTCGCCACTCCAGAGTGCAAACAAAACACATCAAAGTCCAGACGGCCAAACGGCTACGCTTACCATTCATCATAGACAAGAGCTGTATAGTCTCCCCCACCGACGGTGCCTTGCTCCCGGATTGATTGATTGATCGGAGGTCACGCTTGGAGTAAGCCTCCTCCCGTGTTTCGATCCTGCGGTTCTCCGCTTCCCGCCTCTGGAGGCCCGCTGCTGCCCGCAACGTCGACCCTGCAATTCCTGCGCTCTGACGAGCGCGAATAAGGAAACCAAACCTTCCTAAGGGCGCTACCCTCGCGCGGCGCAAGGGCTTCCCCAATCTTCCGCGCTTCGCTTGTGCAGACCTCCGCTACGCTCCGCCCTTTCCGTTCCGCCTTCGGCTCCCTCTCCAAGGGTGGGGAGACCCCTCCCTTGCACCTTGCTACCCCGCCTTCGCCAGGAGGCGTTCGGCATGTAGGTACATGCCACGCATGGCATGAAAAGCAACGGCAACAGCCCAAGGAGAGAAGCCCCCATGAACACCGCCACCATCGCCACCCCGTCCAACGTCACCCCCTTTGTCCAAAACCTCAAAGTGCAGCAGCCAAAGCAGCAGACAGCGAAAGAGGCCATCGCCGCCAATGTCCAAGCTCTTATAAAGCAACTGGAGCAGGGCTACTCAGAGGGATTGACTGCCTACCTCACCGCTATGGGCCGATTTCACAACTACTCATTTGGCAACATCCTTGAGATCGCCCGACAGCGGCCAAACGCAACCCGCGTTGCGGGACTGTATGCGTGGAATCAGCTTGGCCGCAAGGTGAAGAAAGGAGAGCGCGGCATCCGCATCCTTGCCCCTGTCATCGGAGTTCGCCGGAAAAAGGATGCCGAGGCAGAAAAGGACATCCGCACCCAGAATCAAGCCGTGCTGGTTGGGTTCCGTTCCGCATACGTGTTCGATGTCTCCCAGACCGAAGGCAAAGAGCTTCCCGAACTGTCCGAGCGCGTGACCGGAGATGTCGGAGAGTACCGGGAACGGTTGCTCGACTTCATCGCTGCGCAGGGCATTCGGCTGGAGTTCAAAGAGAGCATTGCGCCAGCGTTGGGGATGAGCTATGGCGGCAGAATCGCCATTCTTCCCGGGCAAGGCGCAGCCGAGGAGTTCAGCACGCTAGTCCATGAGCTGGCCCACGAGATGCTTCATAAGGCCGAGCGGCGCACCGCGACCACTAAGACAGTGCGGGAGACTGAGGCCGAGGCCATCGCGTTTGTCGTGGGGACGACCATCGGACTCAGCACGGGCCGCGCGTCAGCCGATTACATCCACCTGTACCACGGCGACGCAACTCTTCTCACCGAGAGCCTTGAGGTTATCCAGAGGACATCGGCAGTCATACTGTCCGCGTTGGAATCGGCCGCGTCAGCCTCCTCATCTGAGTCTTCGTTGGCGGAGGCAAGTTGATTCAAGGGCCGCCGAGCCCGCTTTTGGCGGGCTCGGCGCTTCTTAAAGAGGCCCGTCTTCCCACCCTGAAAGCTGCTCTCACCAAGTGAGAGTGGCATTTTTCTGCCCACCCGACGGTCAAAAAGCGACAGCGCCTGTATGGATGTTCCCGAACGGGAATGAATCGCCAGTTCCGCGCTCGAATTCCCGGCGCGTTACCGTTCGGGAACATAAGCGTCTCTCCCCAAACTCTCGAAATCAAGTTGGCGCAAGTACCGCCTTCAGCCACAAGGAGAGGACAATAGCGTATGGCGAAAAGTCTCGATGTTTACCTGCACACCGAGTTCGTTGGCCACCTCATCCAGGACGATGGCGGCCAGATGGTCTTCCAGTATGCAGAGAGTTGGCTGGACAAACTCGCGGCGTCTCCGCTGTCCCAGTCACTGCCCCTGCGGAGAGAACGCTTTTCCCGCAATGAGTGTCGCGGATACTTCGGTGGCATTCTGCCTGAAGAGAGCAAACGCGAAATCGTGGCTCGAAATCTCAGCATCAGCGCTCGTAACGACTACGCGATGCTGGAGCGAATTGGCGGCGAGTGCGCCGGAGCTGTCACCTTCGTTCCAACGGGTGAACCGCTACCGGACACCACGCACCGCTACCGCATGCTCTCCAGCGAACAACTTGCCGGCGTACTAAGAGAGCTTCCCGAGCGGCCGCTGCTCGCCGGCGAGCAAGGAATCCGCCTCACGCTTGCTGGAGCGCAGGACAAGGTCGCGGTACGGGTCGATGATGGGATCTCGCTTCCACTGGATGGAGCGCCAAGCACTCACATCCTGAAGCCAGGAGGAGATCGATTTGAGGGAGTGGTTGCTAACGAGGCGCTCTGTATGCGGCTGGCTGCCGCCATTGGCATTCCGACAGCCAAGGTGGAAGCGCGCACCGTTGAAGGTATGGACTACCTGCTGGTGGAACGGTACGACCGCGTCTACCGCACGGCCCCCGGAAAGGAGCCGGTTCTTGAGCGCCTTCATCAGGAGGACTTCTGTCAGGCGGTAGGAATCGTCTCTGAGATGAAGTATCAGAAAGAAGGCGGCCCGTCGCTCAAGCGATGCTTTGCTTTGCTCCGCGAGGTGTCGAGCACACCCGACACCGACCTCAACCATTTGCTCGACGCGGTGATCTTCAACTATCTCGTTGGAAACAACGATGCCCACGGCAAGAACTTCTCCTTGCTCTATCGCGGCTTGGGAACGGACGAAGTGCAGGTCAGTTTGTCGCCCCTTTACGACAGCCTCAGCACCGTCTACTATCCCGAGATTAGCCGAACCATGGCGATGAAACTTGGTGGAGAATACTCATCTGAGAAGGTGATGGCACGCAACTGTGAGCAGTTCGCGGAGGATGCTGGGCTCGCCAAGCCGATGGTGCAGAAGCGCGTGACGGAAGTGGCTGAACAGATGCTCTGCGCGCTTCCAGCATTGGAGTACCGGAATGGAACCACAGAGGCGATAGCGCGTCTAGTCGTCGAACGGTGCGAGCGTGCGAAGCGATTCTTCCGAGGAAGTTGATGTCGTAGGGAGGGGAGATTTACTGAAGATGGCAAAGGTGCGAATCGTCTGTATCAGCGACACGCACGGACAACACGCCGGTCTCCGTGTCCCCGATGGCGACATTCTGATCCATGCAGGCGACTTCATGACCTATGGGAACGCGCCGCGCGAGATCATCGACTTCAACACATGGCTTGGTCGTCAGCCTCATGCACACAAGGTTGTCATCGCTGGAAACCATGATCGGTTGTTCGAGTCACACCCCATACCGGCTCGTGCCCTCATCACAAGCGCTAGCTACCTGGAGGACTCGGGCGTCGAAGTGGAAGGCCTGAAGTTTTGGGGTTCACCAGTGCAGCCGCCGTTCAATAACTGGGCGTTCAACGTACAGCGTGGCCAGCCGATACGCCAGTATTGGGACAAGATTCCGACGGGGACAGATGTACTGGTGACACACGGACCGCCTTTCGGGATTCTCGATCAATCCCGTCCGATGACCGACCATCTAGGTTGCGAAGAGTTGGCCGAAGTTGTCGAAAAGATCGCACCCAGGCTCCATCTGTTCGGACATATACATGGCGGTCAGGGGCGTGTGCATGGTAGCAATGGATGTGAATTCGTGAATGCTTCTGTGCTCAATGAACATTACATGTTGGTGTCTGAGCCGGAGATCGTGGACCTGGAGATTTGATTTAGGGTGAGTCACGCCCAGAGTTGTCAGAGGTGATTGATTGGACGCTCCATTGGCATTCGAACGGTACGTCGGAGTGGACTACTCCGGTGCGGAAACCCCTGTGGCGAGCCTCAAAGGTTTGCGCGTTTATGTTGCGGACAGGGACACTCCGCCGGTAGAAGTCCAACCTCCAGCAAGTGCGAAGAAGTATTGGACACGACGTGGGATCGCGGAATGGTTAGTGGAAATGCTGTTCGAAGAGACGCCGACCCTTGTCGGTATCGACCACGGCTTTTCCTTCCCTCACAGGTACTTTACAGAGCACGGTTTGCCGCTCGATTGGAGAGCATTTCTCGAGGACTTTCAACGTCACTGGCCGACAGATGAGGACCATACATACGTCGACTTTGTTCGCGAGGGAGCCTGCGGCAATGCGACCGCGCGATCCGGCAATGCGAGATGGAGGCGTGTGACCGAAATCCGCGCTCGGGGTGCAAAGTCGGTCTTTCATTTTGACGTGCAGGGGTCAGTTGCGAAGTCTACTCACAGCGGTCTCCCTTGGCTGCGGTATATCGATTTGAAGGCAGCCGGTCGTATTCACTTCTGGCCCTTCGATGGATGGCAGTTGCCAGTTGGGAAATCGGTTGTGGCGGAGGTGTATCCAGCGCTTTGGAGTCGGAGCTTTGCCCAGGGGAGCCGCGACAGTCATCAGCACGACGCCTACTCCATCGCAGCATGGATGAGACAGGCAGACAGCAGCGGCTCGCTAGCGATCTTTGCCAGTCCGCCCCTTTCTGAAGCAGACCGAGTGTCTGCTCAGATCGAGGAGTGGATTCTTGGCGTCATGTGACTAATCCTCCACGCACAATATCGGCGCAAGCTTCTTCCGTGCGCGTCGTCTGCTTCCCTATAGCCAAAAACGAAGGGCACGCTGCTTTGCAGCGGGTTATAAGCTGACACGTCATCCCCACTAGGGAACTGTGAAGCTACCCAAAGTTCACGATTGATAACGTGTTTGCTTTCAGTAGCTTGCGTATTGGCGTTTCCGACTGTAAACGCCGATAAAATGGATACCTCCCGTATCAGCGGCTGTGGTTTGCAGAAACCTGTAACGCCGTGGAGGCATCCAAGCGCTTCAAGGGACTACCTGTTCCAGGTGGCATATCGATGTCCTCCGTTAACGACAAGCCGCAAGAAGCTGCTTCGCCGTCGGCGTCGACCGTCTCAGGAAATGAGACCTCCCGCGCAAGATCCATTGCCACGCGCCTTACCGACGCGGAGTTCGGTGAGGTTGAGGCGGCAGCCGTGAACGCCGGTAAGAAGGTGGCGGAATGGCTACGCGAGGCGGCACTTGCCCACGCCCGCGCGAGTGCTGGTGCAGAGGAGCAAACCGATCCGATCTTGCTGGCGGAGATCATGGGGATGCGTTCGCTCATGCTGAATCTGTTTGCGAGAGCGTCGGAAGGCCCATTGACGACCGAAGACTTACGCAAGATGTCAGCCTATTCTGACTCCATTAAGGAGCAGAGAGCGCAAGATTACATGGCGCAGAGGCGTCGCCGGACCAGTCCCAAAACTACGGACAAGCCGTAATGAAACTGTCCCGCATTCGGTTTGCATTTCCTTGGCGGATCGCGTTGATCTTGGCCTTCCTTCCGTGTCTCCCATTGCTCGGCTTCTTGGCATGGTTTGAGTCGGAACTTCCGCCACTTCAGCGGTATTACCTGGCGGCATATTGGCACAGTTCCGAGACTGCAAATCAACCTCATGCTCAGACTCAAATCCGATGGCTCATGGAGACGGCTCCGGGCCGTAAGAGACATTGGCTGTTCGCCTTCGATGTCACCGAAGGAAGCCAGAATGATCTCCCGTTAACCCTCTCGTTTGCGGCGGTCGAACAAGGATGGACGGGTATAGAGAGAACTCCCGCAGAGAGCATGGATTCCACCGAGCTCGAAAAGCTCCTGCGTGAAGATTTCTATGGTGGCAAGACGTTTCGTCAACTGATGAATGAACCGTTGGTCTATGGTGTTGCGGCCTGGGTAGTCGTTGCGTATCTGGCATTCATGATGAGAGGCGATATTGGGGAAGAATGGAGACAACTTCGACGAGAGGTTTCGGAGCCAAAATGGTCCTCGCAATACGGAGACGATTGGCCCGACAATCGAGACGGGATTGTCGCTCGAATTCGGTCGCGATTTACCCATTGGATTGATGAGAGAAAGATCCAGCTCATATGGGCGAACTTCAGCGCTGCAATCAGCCGTCGATCCAGTCTCAACAAGTCCGCGATTCCAGAGACTCTTCGTGGGAGTTCTCGACCAGTATCGAAGGAAGTTCAAGACAAGGTTTCTACTGAACGGGGACTTGCCACTCCACTCGCTTCGAACTCTGCGAAGCCACTGTCCCAGCGACGGACTATCTTCCCTGGATTGTCAGCATCGGATGCGGCACAGTCGCCGTCAGAACCGTGGGACGAATCGAAGTGGATTGAGTAGCAGTGAGACCTCTGATGTCCCGCAGTCATCGCGGTTGTATCGCCGACCAACTTCGCATCTCTTTACTCAGCTTGAAACAGCATAGATAGCCTTCCTGCTAGTCTTCCTCTAACTCGCTTCAAAGGGCTGCTTGACGAGAAGCTATTTGAGAGTCTGAATGTCCCGCATTCAGCATGGAATACAGCAGTTGAAACTCACGACGAATGGTGTTCTTTGAGAGTGTTCTCAAGCCTCTATTAAGTTAGCTATAACTCTTCCCTTGGTCGAGTAACTGCCACTCAAATCACTGGTCTATTACTCCACTAATAGCTTTGCAGAAAATAGAAATAACCAATATCCATAGGGTTTTTAGCGATCATGAGCTGAAAAATAGTTTGCAATAACGACCCACTTATCCACAGATCTCGGCTACGATGGGAATCAAGGCAGTAACTATCTGCTGTCTCACGGGCCAAGGTATGTTGACTATCTCTAAATCGCTATCTGCTGGACAAGCACGAACGTATCACGCGCGTGAGTTCACGTCTGAACGACAGAACTACTGGAGCCGCGATCAGCAAGGGCATAGCGAGTGGCAAGGCAGCCTCGCAAAGGAGTGGGGTTTGCATGGCAACGTAGGGGCTGAAGAGTTTGCTCGATTGAGCGAAGGTCAGCACCCAGCGAACGACGCACAGCTCGTCAAGCATCAGCCCGCAAGGACCTACGAGAATCAATACGGCAAGCAAATCACCAGTTCAGAACATCGAGCAGGGTGGGATGCGACGTTCTCTGCACCGAAGTCTGTTTCGCTCACGGCCCTTGTCGGTGGCGATGATCGCGTGCGCGAGGCGCACCGCGAAAGCGTACGCGTGGCGTTGCAGGAGTTGGAGCGGTACACACAGGCTCGCATCGGCAATGTCCATGCGCCCGAGACAACAGGCAAGTTTGTCGCCGCTACCTTCGAGCATGACACCGCTCGTCCAGTAGACGGCTATGCTGCGCCGCAGCTTCATACTCATGCAGTCGTCTTCAATGTGACTGAGCGAGACAATGGGCAGACGCGAGCATTGCAAGAGCGCAGCCTATTCCAGTCGCAACAGTATGCGACTACCGTTTACCGATCCGAGCTTGCGATGCGGCTGCAAGGCCTCGGCTACGAGATCGAACGCGGTAAGCATGGGCAGCCTGAGGTCAAGGGATATTCGAAGGAGTATTTGGAGGCATCGAGTCCGCGCCGTGTGCAGATCAAAGAACACCTGCAGGAGATCGGAAGAGAAGGTGCAGGCGCGGCGCAAGTTGCTGCTCATCGCACCCGCGACAGCAAGGAACTCCATTCGCCTGAAGAAGTCTTGCAGCAGCACCGCGAGCTTGCTGCTCGGTTCGGCCATCAAGCAGATCGTGTCGTTGCAAAGGCACACGAACGGCGGCACGTTGTGCAGCCGGAGAAGACGGCGCAACAGTCAGTGACATATTCGCGCAACCATGTCTTTGAACGCTCCGCCGTTCAGGATGAACGTGAGATCCTGCAAGCGGCTATAGACCGCAGCATGGGACAGGCTTCCTACAGCCAGGTGCGACAGGAGTTTGAACAGCGGGTGGCGCGTGGAGAGTTTCGGGAGATTACACGGACAGATGGCCGAGCAGCGCCCCTGTATACGACTGCCGAGATGATGCGGATGGAGCGAGAGATCGTTGGCCATATGCAGCGCGGCAATCAGTGGAGCTATAGCGATCCGATGTTGGTGTCGTCACAGTTGCGAATCTGGACAGAAGATCGCCATCCTGAGTTGAACCGTTCGCAGCGCAAAGCGGTGGATGAGATCTTCATAAGTCGCGAGAAGATTGTCGGCTTGGATGGTGTCGCTGGTGCAGGCAAGACAACGACGCTCTCCGTTGTCCGCGAGGGTGCTGAAGCTCAGGGTTACAAAGTTGAAGGATTCGCGCCGACATCTCGCGCGGCACACAAGCTCGCTGAGGCCGGCATGGAGACCTCGACTCTCCAACGTCACCTTGCGAAAGGAGCGCAGCCCGACACGGGAGAAAGGCGCTTGTATGTCCTCGACGAATCCTCGCTTGCGTCTACGCGCCAGATGCATGAGTTCATCGAGCGCCTCCATCAGAATGATCGTGTGCTGTTGGTGGGAGATAGCCGCCAACATGAGGCCGTTGAAGCTGGCCGTCCGTTTGCGCAACTACAGGAAGCCGGTATGCGGACGGCGACGTTGAATGACATCGTTCGCCAGCGCGATCCAGAGTTGAAACAGGTCGTCGAGCAGCTAGCGAGCGGGCAGGTTAGAGCCGCAGTCGAAAGTCTTGACCAACAGGGTCGTGTACATCAGGTACAGGGACAAGAGGAACGCATCGCGGCCATTGCGCGAGAGTATGCAAAGTCTCCTGCCGGAACATTGGTTGTTTCGCCCGACAACCGTTCCCGCAGCGAGATCAATCAGCGCATACATGATGAGTTGCAATCGCGCGGACTTGTGAGCAAGCAAGAGCATTCCGTGCGGACGCTTGTTCCGCGTCAGGAGTTAACCGGCGCGGACCGCAGTTGGGCCCAGCAGTACAAGGTCGATGACATCTTGCGGTACTCGCGCTCATCGAAGGAAACCGGTATCGAGAAAGGTGAATACACCCGCGTCCTCGCTGTGAATGCCCAGGAGAACACTCTGACCGTGGCAAGGGCGAATGGGGAGCAGACCAACTATGACCCGCGTCGTCAGGTTGGAGTCTCCGTCTACCGGGAGCAGGAAAGGAAGTTCTCGGTGGGTGATCGAGTACAGTTCACTGGACCCAGCCATGAGATGAAGATTGCGAATCGTGACTTGGGAACCGTAGAGAGTATTGGACGAGATGGAACGATGCGGTTGCGGTTGGATGACGAGCGCAAAGTCGAATTCAATCCGCAACAGCATCCGCATGTCGATTATGGGTATGCCGTCACCAGCTATTCAAGCCAAGGCCAGACGGCGGAGCGTGTTTTGGTCAACGTAGATACGGAGCTTGGTGCAAAGGATCTGCTCAACAGCCGCATGGCCTATGTCTCGATCTCGCGCGGTCAATTCGACGCGCAGATATTTACGGACAACCGGGAGAAGTTGCCACAGGCTTTAGGGCATGATGTCTCGCACCAGAGTGCCTATAAGCCTGAGCAAGCTATTGGCTTGGCTCAGCAGAAGATCGTGCCGTCGCCAGCGCATGACAAGGATTTGAGTATGGGTTTTGGTTTGAGTCTCTGAGCAAGGGTGGAATACCGCGCGAGCGGGAAAACAGGGTTGTGGCAACAAGGAAGCTGAGTTGAGTGCAGCAAAGCTTAATAAATGGGTACGGGAATCTGCAACGAGGGGATAGGAATATGTCGGCACAGCGATTCATCGATTTCGACAACGATACTTTGAAGTCACCAAAGAGGGAGCATTCGGGAGCAGGGTTCAAGCCTGATCGCAGGAAGCCCCCACAACGGGTTACGGTTGCGCCGGAAAACAAGATTCTCGTGAGCCGCGAGGAAGCATCGCAGATGCTGTCTATCAGCCAGCGTGCGCTTGACTACTTAGTGGCAACGAAGCGATTGGCCGCCCGGAGAATAGGCGGGAGGGTCCTGATCCCAGTCTCGGACTTGCGGCAGTACGCCCGCTTCGACCATCCTGAGCGAATTGCCGGGTAAGGGAGGTAGGTGACTGCGTTCACCATTGTAGACACAATGATTTATTGCGTTCATAATAGTGAACGTAGACAAGCTATGGAAACTTTACCAATTACAGTGAAAAGCGCCCTTCGAAAACTCGGAGGGGACATCCGAGATGCTAGGCTTCGCCGCCGCATTCCCGTAGCAGTTATGGCCCAACGTGCGTTCATTTCCCGCACTACGCTGGTCAAATTAGAAAAGGGCTATCCAGGTGTAGCCATTGGAACGTATGCCGCTGTCCTGTTTGCACTCGGCATGCTCGACAGGCTTCGCGAACTTGCGGAAGCCAGTTCGGATGAGATCGGGCTTGCACTAGACGAGGAACGCTTGCCTAAGCGTATCGAAATCCGTCCCAGGCGCACAACGAAGTCAGAGGCAAGAAAGCAGAAGTAATGGACCGCCAAATCTTCGTCTACGTCGATCTCGACAACTCGCCCCACCTCGTGGGGCGTCTGTGGCTTCGCGTCCGCAATCGAACAGAGAGCGCCACATTCCAGTACGACGCAGCGTGGCTCCAGAATCCCGAGCGTTTTGCACTGGAGCCCGCATTGCAAATGGATGCTGCCCCTTATCACACCGCAGCGGGCAAGCGGTTGTTTGGGGCCATGGGCGACTCAGCGCCAGATCGTTGGGGCCGAGCCTTAATGATGCGGGCTGAAGCAAGACGCGAAAGGAAAGCCGTTGAGCCCCAACGCACTCTCTGGGAGAGTGACTACCTGCTGTTAGTGGACGACGAAACGCGCCAAGGCGCACTTCGATTCGCCGAAAAGGAAGACGGTCCGTTCCTGCATCAGGTTGTCGATCATCGAACGCCCCCGTTGATCGAGCTTCCTGCGCTACTTGCAGCGAGTGAACACGTCTACGACGAAGTGGAAACCGCCGACGACCTGCGTCTTTTGCTCGCGCCGGGGTCATCACTCGGCGGGGCACGTCCTAAGGCTTCTGTGAGGGACCGCGACGGATCGCTCGCCATTGCCAAATTCCCCCACCACGCGGACCGGATCAGCACGGTCTTGTGGGAGGCTCTGGCATTACGGTTAGCCTCAGCGGCAGGGATCAATGCAGCCACCGGGAGAGTGGAGAGAGTTGCGGGGAGGCCGGTCTTTCTCTTGCAACGATTCGACCGAGATGGCACGAAGAGGCGGCCCTTCCTGTCAGCGATGAGCATGCTCGGAGCCACGGACCATGAAACACGAAGCTATCTTGAGATCGCTGATGCGATCCAGAGATATGGCGCGGCTCCTACCCAAGACCTGCATGAGCTTTGGCGAAGAATCGTCTTCTCGGTTCTCATCTCGAACACGGATGACCACCTGCGCAACCATGGCTTCCTCTATGAAGGCAATCAAGGTTGGAGAGTGTCGCCTGCGTACGACCTGAATCCAGTCCCCGTGCAATTCCGACCGCGCATCCTCTCCACGCTCATTGATGAGCAGAACGGAGACGCTTCGCTGGATCTTGCTTTGAGTGTCGCGGAATACTTCCGCCTCACGACGGCCCAGGCGCGACAGGCAGCCTACGAGGTGGGGAGAGCCGTCTCGCGTTGGCGTGAAGAAGCCTCGGCTCTCGGCATTGCGGCGGCCGAGATCAATACGATGGCATCCGCCTTCGAGCATGAGGATCTAAGGCAAGCGCAGGCATTTGAGACCAACAACTCGCGACGAAGCTGAGACTCCGGAATGTGCTGATCTGGAGACTTATGAGAGTATGGCTCAGGAGAGCCGGCACTCACGGAGAACCTTTCTAGCCCGCAAAAATGGCGGCTCGCTAAGGGCCTAATTATGAACAGCTTGCGGGGCAGAACAGCCACCAAACAGCCACCAAATGCACTAAATATAGTGCTGGTGGCCGTTGAAGTCCGCAGGAAATCCGCCGATACCGCTTGGTGGCTGTTTTGGTGGCTGTTGGTTTCCAACTTTTCTGCGTTTGGCTGCTACTCCGTGCAAGCAGATCTATAAGCATATCTATTGCAATGAATAGGCTTATGCGACTTTCTGCGATCCAGTGCAAGAGCCTGCAAAAACGCAAAAAGCTGACTCAAAATCCGCCGCCCGGGACCTCGCCTCCCCCGGGCACCAAATACCTAAGAACCCAAATAACAAGGAGGGTCTCGAACCTCTCAAAGCCTCTTTACGCTCGCATTCGCGTCGCCGCTTCTGGTGCCAGTTGTAATCCGTTTCCTCACGTCAATGCAGCGGCGGAACCAAACAAGCGCCGGAGGAAAGCCGCGAGAAGGAGCACGGAGTCTTCTAGAAATAGACGCGTGGTTTGAACCGCCAACGACTACATAAAGAATGCAACTCCACAGCAGGTCACAAATACTCGGATTTGCTTTATTTCAGTGTCCCGTCTGGTCGAAGGCCGAGGTAGCCCGAGGAGAGAAGTAATCGCCTGTCTCCATGTCCTCAAGAAGGGTCGGGTTCGTCGGCGTCCAACCAAGCATTTTGCGGCTGTAAGCGCTGGAGACAGGCGCATCCGTGGCGAACGCCTTGGCGAAGAACGGATTCTGGAAGTGAGCGACTGCCTCCTCTGGAGTCAAAGAAACTGTGGGTAGATGGAGATGACGCGCGATCACGTGCGCGATCGTTTCCAACGTGACCGCACTTTCCCCTGCGCCATGCAAGGTGCTGGCAGCCGGCGCTTTCTCCACGGCTAGGCGAAACAGAGTGGCCGCATCCTGGCGATGTACTGCCGGCCAACGGTTGGCGCCGTCGCCGATGTAGGCAGAGACGCCTGTTCGTCGGCCGGCTGAGATGAGAAATGGGATGAAGCCGTAGTCACCCGGTCCATGCACCGTCGGAGCCAACCGCAGGACGATAGCGCGAACGCCTTGATCCGCAAAGCCGAGACACGCCTGCTCGCCTGGTATTCGAAGGCTGCCCAGCGATCCCGGATCGGGCGCATCAAGCTCCGTGCTAACACGGTCGGCGGTCATCACCAACGTGCCCGAAGTGCTTACAAGCGGCTTACCAGAACCGGTCAGCGCTTGCCCAAGCGCCTTGATCGCCGCGCAATCACGCCTTGCCATATCCTCAGGGTTCGAGAAGTCTCCACCGAACGCCATGTGGATCACGCCTCCGGCACTCTGCGCGCCCTTCGTCAGGACTTCGTGGTCGTCCAGTGAGCCCTTGATACTATCCGCTCCAAGTTCGCGGAGCCGCGCAGCCGATACCTCGGACCGCGCCAGTCCCGTGACGGTGTGGCCGCCCGCAATGAGCTCAGTTACAACCGACGGACCAGTCTGTCCGGAACCGCCAGTAACAAAGATATGCATGTTCGGTCTCCTTGAGGACTCTCGCCCTTAGTTGAGGCTACCGGCGGTAAGCTGTACCATCAATGCTCCTGGGTACACGAAATCGTCGCAATCGTACAAGCCGCTTTCTTCTTTATGGATCCACTTTCAGACCTCCTTTCTCTTCTTCGACCACGTACCTTTGTGACGGGCGGCCTCGCTGCCGGAGGTCGATGGTCCGTCCGCTTCGCTGCCCACCAGGGAATCAAGTGCTACTGCGTCGCGAAAGGAGAATGCTGGCTGTCGATGGAGGGCGTCAACGAGACGCTCCGCCTGCAGTCAGGAAGTTGTGTGCTTCTTCCGCGAGGACGGTCTTTCGTACTTGCGAGCGACCTCGCGATGCCGGCCCCGGACGCACTCGAACTTGCCTCGACCTCAGTGAGGTACAAGGGCGTTCTCTCGATCAGCCCGGGTGAGGACTTCTTGCTTCTCGGCAGTCACTTCGGTCTCGACGGCGACGCCCGCTTCTTACTTGATGTCCTGCCACCCGCGGTTATATCGGAAGCTGCGTCACAACGAGAGTCGTTGCGCTGGGCAATCGAACGAATGCTGCGCGAGATGCGTGATCCGCAGCCTGGAGGCGTGCTGATCGCCCAACAGGTCGCCTACACCATCCTCGTGGAAGCTCTGCGGCTGCATCTCGCAGATCATGTTCAGCGCGGTGCCGGTTGGCTCTCGGCTCTTGCAGACAATCACATGCGGGCGGCACTCTCGTCCATGCATCTGAAACCATCACGCGCCTGGACTCTCGAAGAGCTCGCTCGATCCGCAGGGATGTCTAGAACCGCGTTTGCAAAGACATTCAAGAGAACCGTAGGCCAGTCGCCCATGGACTATCTCACGCGTTGGCGCATGACGATAGCTGCAACACGGCTAAGCAGCTCGAAGGAGACTATCTCTTCGATCGCTCCTGCAGTTGGCTACAAGTCCGAGAGCGCCTTCAGCGCGGCGTTCAAACGACACTGGGGTAGCTCTCCGCGCAAGCACATGCGTACTCGCTCGGCGGATCAGTCCTCATGAAGCTGCTCGCAGGTGATTTTAGCTGCCGCCTCAACGTGAAACTCTACCCGGCTAGGTCTCTTCCCCACATGAACCAGTTGTTCGTTGATCGATTCATCCGGCGTCACGCGTTGCGAGCTCACGCACCACCTGCAGAACATAACCTGCGCAACCGCCGCGGAACTGGTCGTCGACCGTGGTTGCTCGCGGCGCTAGCCATCGCCTCGGCGCACGAACTCTCTCGGAGAACAACCCACCGCCTTCGAGAACGCCCTACTAAACGCGCTCGATGACTGGAACCCTACCGCTAGCGCAATCTCTCCCACACTCCGTCCCCCAGCGCGCAGCTTGTCCTTGGCAAGCGACATCCTCCAACGCAGCAGATACTCGATCGGTCCCACTCCCATAATCGTGCGAAAGCGCGCCGCGAAACCCGACCGCGAAACGCCACACAGCCTCGCCAGGCTCCCGACCGTCCACGTGCGGGCAACCTGCGCATGCATCGCCTCAAGCGCGCGTGACGTCACCGCATCACTCAGCCCCGCGAGCAGACCCTTGCCTATCTCATCAACTTCCTTCATACCAACCCGCAGAGCTTCACGTCTCAGTACCTCGACCAGCACAATCTCCACCAGTCGCGTCACAATGAACTCGCTTCCCACACCCGGCCGCGCCGATTCGCTCTCGTTCAACTTCAACAACCCCTGCAGACGCCATGAAGCTGTGTCGTCGCCGCGAACATGAATCAGCGGCGGCAGCAGCCCTGTCAGCAGCTGTTCGTTCGTGGCGTCGAACGCGAACCTGCCCCCTCGCAGCATCGCCTTCCTCTGCTTCCCTGCCCCCAGCCTGAGCACCGGATCACCGCTTGCTGCAACCAGAGCCTCGCTGTCTTCGGCCTCCACCCACACATCCGAGCTAAGCCTGAATGGCGAGCACGTGCGAATCAGCACAAAGTCCCCCGGACGCAAACGTAGCGGCTCGCTTCCAGCGCGCATCAACAGGCACTCACCCGCTTCCACCCAGCAGAACAGTACATCGTCCCTCTCGCGAAACGACACTGCCCAATTCCCACTCGCGCGGATGCCCGCCCACACCATAGCCCGCGGCCGCAGCAGCCCGATCACATCCAGCAATGGATCCACGAAAGATTGGACGCCAGGTAAACACTCTCGGATTCCGCCCTATCGGACGATCAACGCGCTTCCTCCTACCTTGAAGAGACGCACGCCGCTCCGCCAACATTACGCAAACAGACAAGCGAGCAGGGAGACCCGAAGATGACCAACGCCACAGCCGAACAAATATGGACCTCTTACCTCGACGCCTACAGCAACGTGTCAATCGAGAAGCGGAAACGTCTGCTCAGACAAACCGTCAGCGACGACATCGTCTCCACCAACCCCAGCGAAGAAATCCACGGCCTCGAAAGCCTGCGCGCGCACATCGAGCAGTTCCAGCAGCGCCTGCCCGGAGCATACTTCAAACTAAACCGGCTCTTCGTCCATCACGGCCAGGTCCTCTCCGAGTGGACCCTCTACAAAAGCGATCACACCGCCCTGCGAACCGCGCACACCTATGGCCGCTTCAACAGCGAAGGGCGCCTCACCCACTTGACTGGCTTCTTCTAATCACCGCCTTCCATCGTCAAACTTGCTGCTTCAGCACCTCCGCTTCCTCGCTAAGCACGCGCGTCGTCTGCTCCAGAAAATCCACGATCACCCGGAACTCGTCCGCCGTATATCTCGAAAGCAGCTTCTTCATCCGCGCTCCTTGCGTCGCATACAGGTCGTCGACCTCGCGCAGCCTCGCTGGATTCGCATGCACCGTGATCCTCCGCCGATCGCTCGTCCCGCGTTCCCGCTCCACAAACCCCGCCTCCTCCAGCCTGTCCACCAGCGCCGTCACCGCCGCTCCAGTCAGCCCAAGCTGCTCGCTCAGCTCCCCCGCGGACATCGAACGCTCTCCCAGCAGACGCAGACTATGCAGGTCCGTCGCGTTCAACCCAAACATGGACGCCACAGCGGAATGGAAGAAGACCAACCGCGCAGCAAACTTCCGGATCAGCGGAACATAAACATCCATCCTCGACATTGACATAACAGAAATAATACTCCAATCTAATAGTTAGATTGTCGAAGTATCAATCTGGACTGTAAACACGCACCAGGAGTCAACACCATGCCCTCCGTCTCAACCCAGGGAATTGCACAGTTCTACGAGCTTCTCGGCGATCCGTCGAACGCCCCCGTCATGATGATCAGCGGCCTCGGCGGAGTCGGCGCCAGCTGGGGACCGCAGGTCCAGCGCTTCGCCCAGCGCTATCACCTCATCCTGCCCGATCATCGCGGCACCGGCCGCAGCACCCACTCGCTCGATGGTCACACCACCCAGCAGCTCGCCCGGGACATGGCCTCACTCGCCGAGCACCTCGCCCTCGGCCCCGTCCACGTCGTCGGCGCCTCCACCGGCGGCGCCATCGCGCAGCACATGGCCCTGCAACACCCCCACGTCGTCCGCTCCCTCACCCTCTCATCCACCTTCGCTCGCTTCGATCCCTTCACCCATCGCGAGTTCCAGGTGCGTAGAAAAATGGCGGCCGAATGGGATCGCCCCGACCTCCTCGCCGCCTACTCGCTCTTCCTGTTCTCGCCCCGCTACACTCGCACCCATCCCGAGCTCGTCCAGTCCTGGATCGACCGCGCCGCAGCTCACCCGGAGCAAGCCGAAGACCGCGCCATCGCTCTCCAGCGCATCGACATGATCTCCAACCACGACGCGCTTCCCCGCTTGCACGAAATCACTCAGCCAACTCTGGTCACCTGCGGCGACCACAACTTCTGCACGCCCCTCCCGCTCTCTGAGGAACTCGCCCGTACCATCCCCGGAGCCGAGCTCGTCGTCTTCGAGCAGGGCGGCGAACTCATTGAACTCGAACAGGATGAAAAGTTCTTCCACGTCGTCAGCGGCTTCATTGACCGCCACACACCCAACCCCGGCGCGCAGTCGAACCAACGCTAAGCTGACTCCTGCGCGCGCACCTGGATCCTGCGCAGGAGCACCTCTTCCGGAGTCGAACAGAGGCGGTCATAGCCCAGCCTGAACAGCCAGGCTGCCTGCGCCGCCTCGTCCGGCTTCGTGATCGGAGCCGTCACCCAATCCCTGTGCCAGCGAAACGGCTCTGCAAGCTCCTGCGCCACCAGCTCATCCCGCAGCGCTCTGCTCAGGGCCAGATGCAGCTCGCCATTCAAATGAATATGACCAAGCTCTCCGCCCCCGTCCACGTGGAACTCCACTCCATCCACTCGCGTCGGATCGCCCAGCTGCCAGTGGGTTACCGAGATCATCTTCGGCCACGCCTGCACCTCAGCTGAGACCTCTTGCGCAAGCCCCCATAGCGTAGGCGGCGGCTGGATCGGACCTTCATTCCTGAGCTGAATCATGTACCCCTCCACCTTCTCGTGCTCTCCTGACTTTAGACCGGCAACTGCCGGCAACAGGCATGTTTTTTCAGAGTAAACCGGACAGAGCCGGCTTCAAAACTTCTTCGCACCACTGCCGAAAGCTGGTCGGAGTCGTATTCTCAGACGTGCGTGCCTCCACGTTGTCCAACCCCTGATCCTTCGCGGCGAGCATGTCGACAATCCCCTGCGCAAACACCTCGTTCGCTCCGTACTGCATCAGCTGAGCCTTATAAGCCTCAGCCGGTACCTGCTGGTACCGGATAGTCTTCCCAACCACGTCCGACATGATCGCCGCCATCTCCGCGAAGGAAAGGTCTTCCGCCCCCAGTACAGCACTGCCGCCTTGACCCGTCCACGTCCTGTCCAGGAGCCTCCTGGCTGCCACCGCCGCCACGTCTTTCGTCGCCACCTGCGGTGTCTTCACCTCCGGTCGAAGGCACGAGTAGAACATCCCCTGCTGCTTGATGCTCTGCGCATTGGCAAGCATGTTCTCCATCAGCGCCGGACACCACAACGCATGATAAGCAACGCCACTCTCCTCGATCTCCACATCCTTCGCCAGGGACGCCGTGATCGGACCAGCATGCCTCGCAAGCGTCGTGCCGCGTCCCAGCACCGAGACACCCACCGCCCGCGTCACCCCCTGGCTCTTCATCGCCATCACGGCCGGCTGCGTAAATCGCAGGTAGTACGCCTCATCGTTGTTGTCTTTGAATGAAGGCGGCACGACCAGGAACACGCTCTCCGCGCCCTGCAACGCCTTCGTCATCACCGCCTCATCATCCAGCGAGCCTGCGACCACGTCGACCGCGTCCCGGATCAAGCCTGCGAGCTTGGACGGATCGCGCACCACGACCCGCACCCTCTTCTCCGCCGCAACAAGGTGCGGAATCACCTGCGACCCGATCTTTCCAGTTGGTGTCGTTACAACGATCATGTGCCCTCCTCTGAGCGCTGTCGGTTCCGCTGCGTTGTCCTTCGGATCTACCAGGCAATCTCCGCACCTGTCTCCAGAAACTTGCCTGTCGGCGGCTCGTCCAGAAGCGCCACCCGCACGATCTCCGCCGCGCCCTCTTCCACACTCTGCGGACCGCTATGCCTGTTCAGGTCAGTCGCCGTGTACCCGGGGTTCACCGAGTTAACCGCGATGCCGTCGTCGCGCAACTCCCACGCCAGCTGCACGCTGAACATATTCAGCGCCGCCTTCGACGCGCAGTACGCAAGCACCTTCACTTGGGCATACTTCCATCCTGGATCCGTCTGCAGGCTCACCGAGCCCAGCTCGCTCGACACGTTGATAATCTGAGCCCTTCCCGCCTCGCGCAACAGCGGCAGCATCGCCTGCGTCACCGCCACACTGCCCACGAAGTTGGTGCGCATCGCGTTCTCCAAAGCATTGAGGCTTACCTTGCTCGGCGGACCGTCCCCTTGGCTCGTCACGCCGGCGTTGTTGATCAAGACATCCAGCTTGCCGAACTCATTGCGGATGGTCTCCGCTGCCGTCGTGGCCATCTCTGGCGCGTTCACATCCAGGTGAACGAAGCGCACATCCAGACCCTCCGCCTGCAGCTTCGCCACAGCCTGCCTGCCCAGCTCCTCCTGGCGCGCTCCCGCCAGTACCGTCCAGCCCGCCTTGCCCATCTGCCGCGCAACTTCAAAGCCGATGCCCTTGTTCGCGCCCGTGATCAGCGCCACTTTCTTTCCCTCGTTCATGTTCTTACCCCCGTCTCGTGGTCCCGTGTTTCTTTCCATTGTTATTGCTAAGATGATATCATCGATAACAAGGTCGCAAACAATCCGCGACTTCTTCCCTTCGGAGCTCTCCTCATGCTTCCGCAATCTACATCCGCAGCCATCTCGCCCAGCCACTCCGCGCCCAGCCACTCCGCGCCCAGCCACTCCCGCGACGACGCACGCGCCCGCATCATCACCGCCGCAATCACGCTACTCAACACCGCTGGCCGAGAAGCCGTCACCACTCGCGCCGTCGCCGAAGCCGCCGGTCTTCAGGCGCCCGCCATCTATCGCCTCTTCACCGACATGAGCGGCCTGCTCCACGCCGTCGCCGAGCATGGCTTCGCCGCCTACATCGCCGAAAAGAAGTCATCCACTCCCATCGACGACCCGGTTGATTACCTGCGCGCCGGCTGGTCCTTGCACATCGGATTCGGCCTTGCCAATCCCGCCCTCTACAAGCTCATGTACTGCGACCCTCAGCCCGGCCTTCCGTCTCCCGCCGCAGCACGCTCCTACGCTCTCCTCCGCGAGCATATTCATCGCGTCGCTGTCGCCGGCCGCCTGCGCCTCAGCGAAGAGCGTGCCGCCGCGCTCTTCCACGCCGCCGCCTGCGGCATCGTACTCACCCTGCTCGCCACTCCCGAGCCTGGCCGCGACATGGCCATCGCAGACACCGCCCGCGACCTCATCCTCTCCGCCATCACCACCCAGACACCCCTGGTTGAAGTCCGCGGCCCCGCGCCCGCTGCTGTCGCCCTGCGCGCCGTCCTCGGCGACTCCACCTCCATCACCCCGGCCGAACGCACCCTGATGGCCGAATGGCTGGACCGGATCGCGGCCGAGTGACAGAAGCACAGCAATCTCCGCTGTCAAGCCCCCTAAGCGCCTAAGTCACACATTCGAAGCCAGATGTTCCTGACATATTCACCCCGCGCAGTGGCCTACAATTAACCCATAGCCTGATAAATAGCCCAACGCATACCGACCCCAGAGGGGGCCCGCCACGGCCTCAGCGGCAGATCCCGCAGCTGGACTTAGCACATCGAGGTCCAGACTTAACTTGCCTGTTTTGAATACTTTGGATACTTGAGGAGGGAGGGGGGGGTACCCAGGTATAAGTCTCAGCCCCTACCGCGTCAGCACCAGCGGCCCATCCTTCGTAACCGCCACCGTATGCTCGAAATGCGCGCTGTAGCTGCCGTCCACCGTCACTGCCGTCCACCCGTCGCGCAGCACCTTTACCTCGGCTCCGCCCGCATTGATCATCGGCTCGATCGCCAGCACCATCCCGGCCTTCAGCCGCGGTCCCTTGCCCCTGGCCCCGAAGTTCGGCAGCTGCGGATCCTCGTGCATCGCCTTGCCGATCCCGTGCCCCACGAACTCCCGAACCACACCAAAACCCTCGCCCTCGCACATTTCCTGCACGGTCGCGGAGATGTCGTACAGCCGCCCCCCGGGCACCGCCTGCAGGATCGCCGCCTCCAGCGACGCCTGCGTCACCTCTAACAGCCTCGTCACCTTCGGGCTCTGCCGCCCGATCGCATACGTCACCGCCGCGTCCGAGTAGAACCCATCCACCACAACCCCGCAGTCGATTGAAAGAATATCCCCGTCCTTCAGGATCGTCTTCGCATTCGGTATCCCGTGCACCACCTGCTCGTTCAACGACGTGCACAGCGCCGCCGGAAACCCGTGGTACCCCTTGAACGCCGCCCGCGCGCCAAACGAATCGATCATCGTGTTGGCCGCCACCTCCAGGTCCATCGTCGAAGCGCCCGCCACCACCAGCGGCCGAATCGCCTCGTGAACCTGCCGCAGCACCTGCCCGGACCGCCGCATCTTCTCGATCTCCTGCGGCGTCTTGATCATGATCGCCACGGTTTTACGCTCCCGCCTGTGCCCGCAGGCGCCGCAGCGCAGCCTCGATCGCGCCGCTCACCCGCCCGATCTCCTCCGCCCCATCCACATCCGCGAACCGCCCCTGTGCCCGGTAGTGCTCCACTACCGGCGCCGTCTGGTCGCGAAAGCTCTTCATCCGCTGCTCAAACACCGTCTCCGAATCGTCGGAGCGCTGCTCCAGCCTCTGCCCGTCCACGTCGCACACACCCTCAACCCGCGGCGGCTGGCTGTACACGTTGTAGATATGCCCCGCCGGGCAGATGCGCCGCCCCGTAATCCGCCGCAGCAGCTCGTTGTGGTCCACCTCAATGCTGATCGCGACCACCGGATAAGTTGCCGCGCTCTCCTTCAGAAAGCCGTCCAGCCAGTCGGCCTGGGCCAGCGTCCTCGGGAAACCGTCCAGGATGTAGCCCCGGGCGCAATCCTGCTCGGTCAGCCGCTTGGCCACCATCCGGTTCACCAGGTCGTCCGGGACCAGCTCGCCGCGCTGCATCAGCTCATCCGCCAGCAGCCCTAGCTCCGTATGCTCCCGCCGATGCTGCCGGAACAGGTCGCCCGTCGAGATCTGCGGTATCCCGAACTCCGACATCAGCACCTTCGCCTGCGTGCCCTTGCCGACCCCGGGCGCCCCCAGCAACAGCACCGGTCCCGGCGTAAACTGCTTCACGTCCGGGGCTCCCGTGCCTGTCCTTGAATCAGTCGTTGAGGTCGTCTCCGCCACCGTCCGCGACGCCTACCAGCTGCGGCGGCCGCGGATGCGACCGGATTTCGGCGAGAAGCCGTCGTAGTGCCGCATGATCAGCTGCGACTCAATCTGCTGAATCGTATCCATCGCCACGCCCACCACGATCAGCAGCGACGTGCCGCCGAAGTAGAAGTTCACGCCCAGACCATTCGTCACCCACACCGGCAGGTGCTCAAACGCCCCGCCGATCAGCGGAATATGGTTGAAGTGTATACCGCTGATCATCAGCGTAGGGATCAGCATGATGATCACGAGGTACAGCGCGCCTACCAGCGTGATCCGCGTCAGCACGTCGTTGATGAAATCAGATGTCCTGCGCCCCGGCCGGATGCCCGGGATGAATCCGCCGTACTTGCGCATGTTATCCGCGATGTCGTCCGGCCTGAACACGATGGAGATGTAGAAGTACGCAAAGAAGATGATCGCCACGATGATCGCCAGTTCATACAACGGCTCACCCGGCGCGATGGCCCGCAGAATGGGCCCGAAGAAAGTCGTGTCGGAGAGCTTGGGCGATCCGAAAAAGCTCATACCCGAGAACAGCAGCGGAGCCGAAAGGATCGAGCTCGCGAAGATCACCGGCATCACACCGCCCGAGTTTACCTTCAGCGGCAGGTGCGTCGACTGCCCGCCCATCATCTTGCGTCCCACAATCCGCTTCGCATACTGCACCGGAATGCGCCGCTCCGACCGCTCCACGAAGATGATGAAAGCCACCACCGCTACCATCAACGCGATCAGGATCAGGATCGCGATCGGCGTAAAAGGTCCCCACGCTCCCGTCGTCGCCTTCGTATAAAGATCCGCGATACCCCGCGGCAGCCCGTCCACGATGCCCGTAAAGATCAGCAGCGACATGCCGTTGCCGATCCCGCGCTCCGTAATCTGCTCGCCCAGCCACATAATAAACGCCGTCCCGGAGGTCAGCGTAAGCACACACAGCGGAATGAAGCCCCACTTCGACATTGTGACCATCGCCTGGCCGGTACCCGTGTTGGTCAAGGTCAGCGCGATCGCCGTCGACTGGATGATACCCAGCAGCACGGTCACGTAGCGGGTCCACTGCGTGATCTTGCGGCGGCCCATCTCGCCTTCCTTCTGCAGCTTCGACAACGGCTCATAGATAACCGTCAGCAGCTGGAAGATGATCGACGCGGTGATGTAGGGCATGATCCCCAGCGCGAAGATCGTAAGCTTGCGCAGGTTGCCGCCCGAGAACAGATCCACCAGACCCAGCGCGGACTGAGCGTTGTTGCTGAAGAACTGCGCCAGTTGCTTGGCGTCGATGCCCGGCGTAGGGATGTGGGCGCCGATACGATACACAGCCAGCAGCCCGAGCGTAAACAGCACGCGAGTTCGAAGATCAGGAATCTTGAAGATATTGGTGAATTTCTCGAACATCGATGCGTCCTTCTGCCAGTCCTGTGCGAATCAGCCTGAGGTTTAGAGCTATTCTACTGCGTCCGGTCCACCAAGTGCGACTGCCGGTACGTCGGCAGCAAACCGATCTTACGCAGCCGCTGGCTCGCCGCCAACCAGGACCGCCTTGCCACCGGCCTTCTCGATGGCTTCCTTCGCGGCCTTTGAGAACTTGTGCGCATGCACAGTGATCGCAGCGCTGATCGCCCCGTTGTTCAACACCTTCACCAGCGACTTCTGCCGGCGGTGCAAACCGAGCTCCGCGATCTTCTCGAGCGTGAACTCCGTCTCGTTGCTGGTGGCGTTCAACTCCGCCAGCCGATCCAGCCCAACCACCGTGTACTCCACGCGGAAGATGTTCGTGAAGCCGCGCTTCGGCAGCCGGCGATGCAGCGGCATCTGGCCGCCTTCGAAACCGCGCATGAGCGACGAACCCGAACGCGATCCCTGTCCCTTGTGCCCGCGGGTCGAGGTCTTACCCATGCCCGACCCCATGCCGCGGCCGATGCGCTTCTTGTTCTCGTTCGCCTTCTTGGGCGCGCGGAGATTGGAGAGATTACGTATTGCCATTATCTTTTCCTCGCTAAACGCCGGACCGGTCAAGCTCTACTAGCCTCGCCGGAACGACTCGCATGTGGGGGTTGCGTGGCTGCTACTCGATCACCCGGACCAAGTGAGGAACCTTCTTCACCATGCCGTGGATCGACGGGGTATCTTCGCGCTCGATAATCTGGTTCAGCCTAGTGAAGCCCAGACCCTTGATGGTCAGCTTCTGCTTCTCCGGAGCACAGATCATCGAACGAAAATACTGAAGCTTGATTATTGCCGTTGCCATATCTCTTCTCCGCCAGGCTCCGCGCCTGGTTCCTATCTTAGAGTTCGTCGACGCTCTTGCCGCGCCCTGCCGCAACTTCGGCGCGATCCCGCAACTGGATTAACGCATCAAAGGTCGCCTTCACCACGTTGTGCGGGTTCGCCGTGCCAAGTGATTTCGTCAGCACGTTCTGGATCCCGCAGGACGTCATCACCGCGCGCACCGTCTTGCCCGCGATCACGCCCGTTCCTTCCGGAGCCGGCTTCAACATGACCTCACCGGCGCCGAAGTGCCCAAGGACCTGGTGCGGTATGGTCGTCGCCGTTAGATTGATCTTGAAGAGGTTCTTCTTCGCCGCCTCGATGCCCTTCCGGATCGCCTGCGGAACCTCCTTCGCCTTGCCGGAGCCGTAACCAACTACACCTTCGCCCGGATCTCCGATCACCACCAGGGCGGCGAACGACATGTTCTTGCCGCCCTTGACGACCTTGGTCACCCGGTTGATCGACACAACCTCATCCTTCAGATTGAGGCGGTTCGCGTCTATCTTCTTGCGCATTGCCATAGTGTTTTCCTATTCCCGATCCGCGTCATCACTCAAGAGCCGTCATGCTGATAAAGCCAGGTCGACGGACTCGAACCCTTGTTAGAAATCCAATCCCGCTTCGCGCGCCGCGTCCGCTAATGCCTTGACGCGCCCGTGGTACAGATAACCGCCGCGGTCGAAGACGACCTTCTTAATGCCCTTTTCCTGCGCGCGCTCTGCAATCAGCTTGCCCACCAGTTTCGCCGCATCCACGTTGCCGCCGTAAGGCTTGTCTTCACCCTTCTTGCCCGCAGACGACGCCGCCACAATCGTCACCCCTGCTACGTCATCAATCAACTGCGTGTAGATGTGGTTCAGCGAGCGGTAAACATTGAGGCGCGGACGCTCCGCGGTGCCTGACATCTTTTCCCGGATGCGAGTGTGCACCCTCTTCCGAATCACATTGCGCTGGCGTGGACTAATCATGCTCTTCTCTTCCTTCCTAGTGGCGTCGCCAGAGTACCGGCGACGTTCGGTTATTGCGCGTTTACTTCGCGCCCGTCTTTCCAACCTTCTTCTTCAGCCTCTCGCCCATGTAGCGAACGCCCTTGTTCTTGTACGGGTCAGGCTTTCGCAGAGAACGCATATCAGCGGCAACCTGTCCAACCTTCTGCCGGTCAATACCCGAGATCGTCAGGTGCAGCTGTTTCGGGTCGATGGCCACTTCAATCCCGGATGGCAGAGGAAATTCGATCGGATGCGAATAGCCCAGGGTAAACACGACCATTCCCTTTCCCTTCATCTCGGCGCGATACCCAATGCCGACGATATCCAGCTCTTTCGTCCAGCCGGTCGTCACTCCAGTCACCGCATTGAAGACCAGCGCGCGCGCCAGCCCATGAAACCCAGCCTGCGAATCGTTCTCGCGCTCCACCAGGAGTTCATTGTCTTTCTTTACCAGCGAGATCCCTTTGGGGATCAGCGCGCTGACCTTACCCTTCGGACCTTCGACCAGCACAGTGTTGCCGTCCACCGTGTACTTCACGTTGGCGGGCATGGGAATCGGCTTCTTACCTATACGAGACATTTCAAATCCTTATGGCTTGCGAGTCCTGTCAGAGCCTTGGTCCAACATTCCACTGCAGCCGCACTTGCAGTTCCTTTGAGCTGACAATCGTTGCTACCAGACTTCGCAGAGCAGTTCGCCGCCAACACCTTCGCGGCGAGCCTGCCGTCCAGTCATCACGCCTTTGGGCGTCGTCAGGATGGCAATTCCTAGCCCGCCCTGTACCCGGCGAATGTCGTTCTTGCCCTGGTACACGCGGCAGCCCGGCCGGGAAACGCGCTTGAGCTCCCGAATCACACTTTCATTATTCGCGCCATACTTCAAGTACACGCGAATCACCTTTATGCCGGCCTCTTCGGTCGGCTTGAAGTTCGCGATGTAGCCCTCTTCTTTGAGAATCCGGGCTATCTCGGCCTTGAGCTTTGAGGCAGGAACGTCGAGCTTCTGGTGACGGGCACGCATCGCATTGCGGATACGGGTCAAAAAATCGGCTACTGGATCGGTCAGGTTCATCATTCTCCTTCATTCCCCGTTCGCCCGAAGCGTCTCTTCGGGAACCAGCGGAAATGTTTACAGCGGCACCACGACAACAAACACCAAGCAACAACGCGGCCGTTACCAGCTGGACTTGACCACGCCTGGGATCTCGCCCTTCAGCGCCAGCGAACGGAAGCATAGGCGGCATACACCGAACTTACGCAGGAACGCGCGCGGGCGCCCGCAGAGCTGACAGCGGTTGTGCTGGCGGGACTTGAACTTCGGTTTCCTTGCATCTTTCACGCGCTTTGCGGTCGTTGACATAATCGATTCCTGTCTTCCCAATCTTGGTTTCACTCCGTTGCGACGCGGAGGGTTTGCTCTCTAGCCTTTGCGTTACGCGCCCACCCGGAACGGCATGCCGAACGCCTTCAACAGCGATCGCGCGCCGTTGTCGTCCTTCGCCGTGGTCACGATCGTCACGTTCATCCCTTTGAGCTTGTCGACCTTCGCATAATCGATCTCGGCGAAGATCAGCTGGTCGCGAAGGCCCAGCGTGTAATTTCCTCGGCCGTCAAAGCTCTTGGACGACACCCCTCGGAAGTCCCGCACGCGCGGCAGCGCAATCGACACCAGGCGATCAAGAAACTCGTACATCTTATCCCCGCGCAACGTCACCATCGCGCCGATCGGCATGCCCTCGCGCAGCTTGAACTGCGCAATCGACTTCTTCGCCTTGGTGATGATGGGCTTTTGTCCGGCGATCGAGGCCAGGTCCGCCACAAGCGGATCCATGATCTTCACGTTCTGGGTCGCCTCGCCCAGCCCCATGTTGATCACAATCTTCTCCAGACGCGGCACCGCCATCGGGTTGCTGATACCGAGTTCCTTTTTTAGGCTCTCTTTGATTTCTCTGTCATACTTCTCGCGGAAACGTGCAGCCATGATCTACGTCGCTTTCTCCACGGCTTCGGGGTGACGCGGCCTACTCGGGAAGTAGCGTTCCGTGTGTACCGTTTCGTGGGGTGAACCGTTTGTTAGTATACCGGGTTTTTCACGCAAAAGTCACTGTGTGACTAGAAACCTCTACTTCTTCTTGCCCTTGTCCGGAACTACGGCCGCATTTGTTTTCGCGAACCGTACCCGCTTCTCGCCTTCAAGCCGCGTGCCCACTTTGGTCTTGTTTCCTTCTGAATCCAATAACATAACGTTCGAGAGATGAATCGTTGCTTCCTGCTCTGCGATACCGCCCTTGATGTTTTTCTGCGGGTTGGGCTTGATGTGTTTCTTCATCATCATCACCCCCTCGACAAGCACGCGATTCTTGTCCGCCAGCACGCGCAGCACGCGTCCCTTCTTGCCCGCGTCCTTACCCGCGATCACTACCACCTGGTCGTTGCGCTTGATCTTGATCTTGAACTTCGGCTTTTCGTGCACACGTACTGGCATCATCATCCCTTCCTCGGCGATCTGTCGGAGCCGGAACCCGCGTTTGGCTACTAGATAACTTCAGGCGCCAGTGAGGCGATCTTCAGGAACTTCTTCTCGCGCAGCTCGCGCGCAACCGGCCCGAAGACGCGCGTACCTACCGGCTCGTTGCCGTCGTTGATCACCACCGCCGCGTTCGAGTCGAAGCGGATATACGTACCGTCGCGGCGACGGTATTCCTTGCGCGTCCGCACGATCACCGCTTTGACGACCTTGCCCTTCTTCACCGTGCCGTCGGGCGAGGCTTCCTTCACGGCCGCAGTCACGACGTCACCTAGGCCAGCTTTCTTGCCCAGTCCGCCGCCCAACGGCAGGATCACCTGGAGCTTTCGGGCGCCGGAATTATCCGCCACTTCCAGCATCGTACGCATCTGTACTGACATTCGAGTCTCTCCCGGATCGACCTATCTAGGATCAATCCTGTATTTCAAACCTGTCTGCTGACTACTCTTACTTGCCCGCGACCACGGCATCCGACTTGTTCAGCGCCGGCTCCGACAGGCTTGAACGCCGCACGATCTCTTCCAGTGTCCAGCGCTTTAGCTTTGAAAGTGGGCGCATCTCGCGAATACGTACTACGTCGCCCATGCGGGCCGAATTCTGCTCGTCATGCGCATAGAACTTCTTGTTGGACTTCATGACGCGCTTGTACTTGGGATGAGCCTTGCGCATTTCGATCTCAACTACGATCGTCTTCTGCATCTTGGTCGAGACCACGATGCCGATCTTCTCATTGCGGCGCCCTGCGGCCTGCTCCGCAGCTGCGGTGGTCCTGGTCGGCTCAACAGGAATGTTGTTCGTCTCTGCCATGGTTATGCCCTCTTAGCTTTCCGCTCAGTGCGTGTGCTCTTGGCCGGCGCGCTGTTCTTCACCGTCGGGTTCGCGGTCTTCTCAGCGGCAATAGCGCGTTCGCGCGCAACTGTCTTCGCGCGTGCGATGTCCAGCTTCAGTACACGCAGCCTCTTCACGCCCTCCTGATTGCCCAGGCTCTTTTGAAAACGCAATCGAAACAACTGCTCCGCTGCAGACCTCTCGGTCGTAATCAGCTCTTCGTCGCTGAGGTTACGAATCTTGTCCAGCTCCATCTCTTCTTCCTTTCGCCTGAACGGCATTGCAAACAGCAGTTATGAAACCTACTTGGCGGCAGCCACAACCTTCACGTCGTGGCGCATCACAAAACTCGTCTTCAGGGGCAGCTTGTGGGCGGCCAGGCGCATCGCCTCTTTGGCCAGCTCCGGCGCCACACCTTCCATCTCAAACAGGATCCTGCCTGGACGAACGACACAGACCCAGTGATCTGGAGCGCCCTTGCCCTTGCCCATACGCGTCTCAGCCGGCTTCTTTGTGATCGGCTTATCCGGGAACAGACGCAGCCACACCTTGCCTCCCCGCTTGATGAAGCGAGTCATCGCAATCCGGCTCGCTTCAATCTGCCGATCCGTGATGTATCCGCACTCCATCACCTTCAGGCCAAAGTCGCCGAACGAAAGATCGCTCCCGCGCCAAGCCTTCCCCTTCATCCGTCCGCGCTGCTGCTTGCGGAACTTCACTTTCTTCGGCATCAACATAGTCGAAATCCTTTAGAAAATCTCTTGCTCTTGCTCTGCTGCTAAGCCGTAAACGCACCAGCGGTCGCCGCAGTCGAGGCACCTTGATCCCGGCGCTTCTTCTGTTCGTAGATGTCGCCTCGGTACACCCACGTCTTCACGCCGATGATCCCGTACGTCGTGTGGGCCTCGGAGAAGCCGTAGTCGATGTCCGCGCGCAGGGTGTGCAGAGGAAGACGTCCCTGCAGGTACCACTCCGAACGTGCGATCTCGTTACCATTCAGCCGGCCGGACACCCTCACCTTGATGCCCTTGCAGCCGAAGCGCAAGGCTGAATCCACGCTCTTGCGCATCGCCCGGCGGAAGCTTACACGCTTCTCCAGCTGCAGCGCTATGCTCTCGCTTACCAGTTGCGCATCAAGCTCCGGCTTGTTCACCTCAAGGATGTCGATGAACACCTCGCGCGAAGAGCGCTTCTGGATGTCAGCCTTCAGCTTGTCTATCTCCGCGCCTTTTCGCCCGATGATGATACCTGGGCGTGCCGTGCGGATGATCAGCCGCAGCTTGTTGCCCGGCCTCTCGACTTCAACCGAGCTCACACCCGCCGCTTTCAGCTTTTCGCGCAACTCAGCCTTGAGCTTTACGTCCTCGACCAGCAACTTGTCGTAGCCGCGCTCCACAAACCAGCGTGACTTCCACGGCTTGTTGATGCCGAGGCGAAACCCGTACGGATGGACCTTCTGTCCCATAACTTCCTTTCACTCATCGCTCCAGCCCGGTTGAGCCGGCAGAGCGTTCTGGCTGAACTTCTACAGCTGAAACTCCTGCGCACCACGTGCCAGACACAGCTGAAACGTTCTGGTCTCTACGCCTTCGTCTTGGACGCCTTCACCGAAGCCTTCTTGACCACGGTCTTCTTGGCGGGAGCCTTTTTGCTGCCCGCCGGCTTCGTCGCAACATTCGTCCCGTTGGGCGTTGCCGCAGCCTCTCCCGCTTTACCCTTCTCCGCCACTGTCACAATAATGTGGCAGAGCCGCCGCTGGTACCGGAAGGCCCGTCCCATTGGTGCCGGACGGATACGCTTCAAACGCGGCCCTTCGTTCGCGATCGCGGTGCGCACGTACAGGTTGTCCACATCAACGTCCAGGCCCTGCTCGTCCGATACATACGCCGCATTGGCGATCGCTGACTGCAGTACCTTCTCCACCACCGGAGCCATGCGCTTGGTGGAGAAGTGGATCGTATTGATCGCCTGCTCAACCCTCAGACCCTTGATCATGTCAAGGACCAGCTTGGCCTTCTGCGGACTGGTGCGCTGAAACTTCGCCTCAGCGCGGAACTCTCGGACTTTCTCAACGAACTTCGCCATGATCTCTTCCCCAAACTCGTATGCCTTACGCCTTAGCAGCAGCTCTGCTTATTTCGGTTTCGCGGAGGTCTCGCCAGCACGTGCCGAGTGACCCTTGAACGTGCGGGTCGCCGAAAACTCCCCCAGTTTATGTCCAACCATGTTCTCGGTGACATACACCGGGATGAACTTGCGGCCGTTATGCACCGCGATCGTGTGCCCCACAAACTCGGGAAAGATAGTGGACCGTCGCGACCAGGTGCGTAGCACCTTCTTATCGTTGGTCTGGTTCATCACCGTGATCTTATTCATCAGATGCCCATCAATAAACGGGCCTTTCTTTGTGGAACGCGACATAACTCACTCCGGTTCTGCATGCTGGATACGACGAATCTGTTGGCCGTCTTTTCTTTCGAAGTACCGCCGCGAGACTAGGTGTAGCTTTACTTCCCTCTTGCTTCTTGATCTTACTTACCCTTGTTTCGGCGCTGCACGATGAACGTATCGGTACGCTTGTTGTTGCGCGTCTTGTACCCTCGCGTCGGTTGACCCCACGGAGTCACGGGGTGCCGCCCGCCCGAAGTCTTGCCTTCACCTCCACCATGCGGGTGGTCAACGGGGTTCATCGAGACACCGCGATTTGCTGGCCGGATGCCTTTCCAGCGATTGCGTCCAGCCTTGCCGATCGTCACATTCTCGTGGTCCGTGTTGCCCACCTGCCCGATCGTCGCCATGCATTCAACAAGCACGCGACGGGTCTCGCCTGAAGGCAGTTTCAAGAGAGCGTAATCGCCCTCCTTCGCAACCAGTCCGACCTGCGCTCCCGCCGAGCGTGCCATCTGTGCGCCCTTGCCCGGTCTCAACTCGATGTTGTGCACGATTGTTCCCAGAGGGATATTCTTGAGAGGCAGCGCATTGCCCACGAGAATATCTGCCTCTGGGCCAGACATCACCTGCTGGCCCACCTTCAACCCGACGGGCTGAATGATGTAGCGCTTCTCCCCGTCGGCGTAGCAAACCAGGCAGATCAGAGCGTTGCGGTTGGGATCGTACTCAACCGTCTGCACCGTTCCCGGAATGCCGAACTTGTCGCGCTTGAAGTCGATCAGGCGAAGCTTCTGTTTATGACCACCACCTTGATGGCGGATGGTCATCTTGCCGGCACTGTTACGTCCACCTGTGCGCGGCTTCACAGACAGTAGCGGCTTGTACGGCTTGTCGGTCGTAATCTCGTCGTTAGTCAGCTTCGTCTCGAAGCGCAGCGACGGAGTAATAGGTCGGAACGACTGAATCGGCATAATAGTTCCTAATCTCCTGGCTACTTACTATCGGCCAGCTAGGTAGTGCAAAGTATGAAAGGTGATAATTCCGTGATAACTTACCGTCTGTTTAGATACTGTTCAGATAATCCGGCATCTTTTCGCCGTCCTTCAGCCTTACGTACGCCTTCTTCCAGTCCGGGCGATAGCCGGTAAACTTGCCCCGGCGGCGCTCTTTGCCTTCGACAATCGCGGTTCGGACGCTGGCGACCTTGATCTTGAACAGCGTCTCAACCGCTTGTTTTACCTCAGTCTTCGTTGCCTTCTCGGCTACCTCAAAGACAAGCGTATTCTGCGTCTCCTTGACGGTCATCCCCTTCTCGGTGATAAGCGGACGCCGGATTACGGTATAAAGTGTTGGCATTATGCAACCTCCTTCTCGGCAGTCTCACTCTGAGTCTGCTGCCGTTTCGAGACGGACTTCTTCAGCGTCTCCTGCAACGCCTCAATAGCATCCTTCGAAAAGACGGCGTGCTCATAGCGCAGCAGATCATAGGGGTGAACTTCGGACGACAACACCAACTCCACACCCTGCAGATTTCGGCTGCCCAGGTACAGCTTCTCGTCCAGTCTCTGGCTCGATTCCACCAGCAGCGTCGTCTTGCCTGTCTGAAGCTTATCCAGCGCCTGCCGGTAAAGCTTGGTCTTTCCTTCGGCCAGCTCAAACGTGTCCACAATCGTGAACGTTCCGTCTGCAATCTTCGCCGCTATTGCAGAGCGCAGCGCCCCCATCAGCTTCTTGCGCGGAAAAGCGTATTCGTAGCTGCGTGGCTGCGGTCCGTGAACGGTGCCGCCGCCCCGCCATAGCGGCGAGCGGATGGAACCGACACGCGCACGCCCGGTACCCTTCTGCTTCCACAGCTTGCGCCCCGCACCAGAAACATTCTTGCGAACCTTCGTGGCCGCAGTCCCTTGCCGCAGCGCCGCACGGTAGTGCTTCACGGCCTCCCACAGCAGCGCATCATTGATCCCTGCAGCAAACACCTCATCCAGGAGTTCAAACTCCCCGACCTTGGCGCCGCCCAGGCTAACTACGTTGATGTTCGCCATCTCTCGTCTCTCTTTGCTCGCGATCGTTGCCGCGCGCCCTTCGCTTGTTTGTCCGCCTGATCGCGGCTACTCTTGCCTGTCCTGCCTCTTACTGCAGCTTCACTGCCTTGTGCCTCTACAAGGCTATCTCTCTACTTCTTTTTCGCAGGCGCAGCCTTCTTTGAAGCCTTCAGCGCGTCCTTCGTCGCCGCGCCCGCAAATCCGCGACGCTCACGCGGTGGAGCCTTGGCCTTGGAGATCAGCACATACGCATCACGATGGCCGGGAACCGCACCCTCGACCAGCAGCAAGTTGTCCTCCAGATCGATCCCCCGAATCCGCAGGTTGCGTACCGTTACCTGGTCAGTCCCCATGTGTCCCGGCATCCTCTGCCCAGGAAACACGCGCGAGGGGAACGAAGATGCACCGATCGAACCCTGCACCTGGAACATGTGTCCGTGGGACTTGGGGCCGCCGCCGAAACCGTGGCGCCGTACAACACCAGCGAAGCCGCGCCCCTTTGACGTCCCGATGACATCTACAAAGCGCTCGTTCTCGAAGATGTCGACCAGTACACGGTCGCCGGCCTTCATCGCGTCGGTTCCCTCCGCAAAGGTCTCAAAGGGAACCTCGCGGATTACCTTCACCGGCGGCACGTTGGCCTTGGCGAAGTGGCCAGTCATCGCCTTGTTCACCTTGCTGGATTTTACAAAGTCCACATAGCCGATCTGCGCCGCGTCGTATCCGTCCCTGGCCTTCGTCTTCAGCTGTGTAATCACGCACGGACCGGCCTTCAGAACGGTCACCGGGTGAACATCCCCGCGATCGTCGAAGATCTGCGTCATTCCAATCTTCTTACCCAGAATCCCTGCTACTGACATCGTCGCTTCCTTTCCTCATCATGCCTGCGCTCAGCGCGGCACTGCCGGTCTAAAACCTTCGTTGAACTACTTCTGCACCGTCTTGATCTCGACATCAACACCCGCCGGCAGGTCGAGCTTCATTAGCGCGTCCACGGTTTGCTGTGTGGGCTCGAGGATGTCGATCAGCCGCTTGTGCGTGCGAATTTCGAATGCCTCACGGCTCTTCTTGTCCACGTGCGGCGAACGCAGCACGCAATATTTGTTCTTCATCGTCGGCAGCGGAATCGGACCCGCAACCTGCGCACCGGTGCGCTTCGCCGTCTCGACGATTTCACCCGTCGATGTGTCCAGCACCCGGTAGTCATACGCCTTCAAGCGAATCCTGATTCTCTGTCCTGCCATGTCACAACTCTTTCTCGCTGCTCAAAGATCGTTTGGAGTAGCTGGCGGCGATCAAGCCTCTCGACCTACCGCCAGCCCTCTTACTGCCCTTCCCTGCCTCTTACCGCTACTTGATAATCTCCGAGATCGTCCCCGCGCCCACAGTCCTGCCGCCCTCGCGAATCGCGAACCGCAGACCCTTCTCCATCGCCACCGGCGTATGCAGCGTGATCTCGAGCTCGATGTTGTCTCCCGGCATGCACATCTCCGTGCCCGCCGGCAGCTTCGCCGAGCCCGTCACGTCCGTGGTCCGGAAGTAAAACTGCGGCCGATACCCGTTGAAGAACGGCGTATGCCGCCCGCCCTCTTCCTTGCTCAACACATACACGCTGCCCTTGAACTGCGTGTGCGGCGTAATCGAGCCCGGCTTGGCCAGCACCATCCCGCGCTCCACGTCTTCCTTCGCAATACCGCGCAGCAGCAGCCCCGCGTTATCGCCCGCCAGGCCCTCGTCCAGCTGCTTCTTGAACATCTCCACGCCCGTACACACCGTCTGCTGCGTGTCCCGGAACCCGACGATCGAGCACGCCTCGCCCACCTTGATCTTGCCCCGCTCGATCCGCCCCGTCACCACCGTGCCGCGGCCCGAGATCGAGAAGATATCTTCAATCGGCATCAGGAACGGCAGATCCACCGCGCGCTCCGGCTGCGGTATGTACTTGTCCACCGCATCCATCAGCTCGTCGATCTTCGCCTCCCACTGCGCTTCCCCGTTCAGCGCGCCCAGCGCCGAGCCGCGGATGATCGGCGTATCGTCCCCCGGATAGTCGTACTTCGAAAGCAGCTCGCGGACTTCCATCTCCACCAGCTCGATCAGCTCCTCATCCTCCACCGCATCGCACTTGTTCAGAAACACC